>NZ_JNXI01000001.1 GCF_000717055.1 Streptomyces iakyrus
ACCCGCTGAAACAGTTCCCACAGCCCGTCCGGAACCAGACGTCCCACCCACTCCATCGCGGCAGACAGCCTAGTGATCAAGCCAGTTGAGACGACCTCTTAAGGAGCGACGTGAGGCGACGCCAGGCGTCCAGGACATCCCCGCCCGCGTCGATAACCTGCTCTGCCGTGGTGACGTCGCCCAGGGTCTCTCCGGCGCTCCTCGCGGCGTCCAGGATCTCCGCCAGGCGGCCGTGGAGGTGCTCCAGGACGTCAGCGGACAGGGAGTCTCGCAGGAACTCCGCAGCCGCCTTCGTGACGTCCTCCAGGCGACGCAGGGCGACTGCCTCCGCCTCCCACATGAGGGCGTCAGCGTGTGCCTTCGCGGCGTCCTTCGCGAACGTCGACAGCCACTTGCCGGTGTCGGAGAACACCGCCACCGCCTCCGCCTGGACGTCCGCCAGAGCCTCCGCGGGCGCCTTCCCACGGGGGAGGTCCCGGCGGAGCTTCACAGCCGCCTCGTGGTGCTCCTGCGCCTTCGCGACATCAGGCACGGTCGCCCACGCTGCCGTGAGTTCGGGGTTCGTACTGGCTCGCATATCTACCTCTCTGGCGACACAAGAAAGGCGACCGACCCATGTTGGTCAGTCGCCGTGTGGCGCTCTGTCGGCTGCCACTGGGGGGAGTTCTTCAGAGGCTCCGCGCGCTCCGCACGTCGCTGCCGCACACGGGCGCGAATGGACTCTGCTGACGCCTCATAGCGAGCACGCTCAGCAGCGTTGACGCAGTCTCGGCAACGGCGCTTCAAGCCCTGCCGCCCTAACGCGTCCTTGTGGAAGTAGAGAGTCGTCCTCGGGAGTTGGCGCCCGCCCGCACCCGGGGCACGGATGGTGCTCACGCGGAGGCGTCGGGATGTCGCACATCGACATGGCATCCTCCGGTCTGTCGATCTGGCGAATCAGGGGCAAATAGAAATGGCGCCACCCGCAGGCAGCGCCATGGAAGATTGTTTGAGGTCCGGGCGACGGAGCGTCGGCCGTGGAGGCTGCGGAGGAGAGAGCGCTACTCAGCACAGCCGGCTCGACGTCGCCCGGACCTAGCACCGCTGAGAGGGAAAAGCGGCGCAGCATGCGAGGGGCCACGGCCCACAGCTCGTGATTCCCGGAGTACGCCGCCGCAGACATGACGAAAGCCACCTCCAGACTGGCCGGAGGGGGCTTTGTCGTGCGCTGTCAGTTGGCCAACTCAGCCGCTAGGCCGTCATGCTCCGCGGCAGCGTCGGCGAAGAACTCGGCAGTCACGTCGAACGACACCCGCGACTCGTCGAGCTTCCGCCACCCTCCACGGGTGCCCCTCTTGACGCGGACGACGACCCCGCAGTCCAGAAGCAGTGAGCGGCGTTCCAGGTCGTCACTCGCCTCCCACGTCTGCGCGTAAGTGGTCGACAGCTCCTTTACAACGGTCTGCGGCTCTGTCTTCGGCCGGGCCTCCAGTTCGACCAAGCGAGCGTCCAGGATGTCGTGGAGCTCCTGCCATGCTGCGATGGCTGCACGAGACTTCTGCTTGCCACGCTCCGCCAGGTGCGCCTTGAACTCCACCTCTGCCTCCTCGATCTCCGGCGCAGGGTCGTAGCCAGGGATCGTGATGTGTTCCTGAACCCGGACGCCCCCGAGCCGGCGCAGGAACTCCCGCTCCACGTACTCCTCTGCCCACGTCTGCTTGATCGACGAGGGGGCGGAGCATTGCATGCCGGGGCTGAAGGCCTGACACACGTAGTTCTGCGCCTTCGCCCGTCGTTGGAGGTACATGCGCCCGCCGCACCCGTCGCAGAGGAGCACGCCCAACAGGGGCGCGTTCGTGTCCTTGCGCTCGACGGGCTGTCGGGATCGAGCTTCGAACAGCGCGGAGACGTGGTCGAACTCCTCGCGGGTGAGGATCGGCTCGTCTGTGAAAGGCACGGGGACGCCGGTTTGCGTCTTACGGACTACCTGACCGTTGTACGTCTTCCACCCGAGCATGGCGTGATCAGTCAGCATCGCCTTAATGATCGCCCCCGTCCACCCTCGACGGTTTTGCGATGACTCTTCCTTCTCCGCCTCGTCCTCAGCGTCGTTGCTCAATTCTGCGTCGGCCGACGTTGCGGTCTGAGCCTGCCTGAGCTCCTGCCGCTTTTTCGCCCAGTAGCGCCGGGGCGTGAGAATGCCTTCCGCAGTCAATTCGATGGCGATAGCCGTCGGAGACTTCCCCTTCCCCGCTACGCTGCCTTCGCCCTTCAGGTCTCGGATGATCCGCTGTATCACCGACACCGCATACTCGTCGGGCTTGAGCGTCCACCCTCCGGATTCCAGGCGCGCAGGCTCGTAGCCATACGGAGGCCGACCGCCCTTCCATCGGTTCTCCATCTGCCGAATGGCAGCGTGCGCACCCGTAACGCGCTCTTTCGTGCTGACGCGCTCGACTTGTGCGGCGAAAGCGAACAACATCATCATCAATTCCGCCATGGGATCCATGGGGTTGCGGAAGTCGAAGATGAGTCGGCCGGCGTTACCCACGCCCTCGTCGAAGACGAGCATCTTCCGATGCTCCTTCGCCCACTTCGCCAGGTCATGCATATCCGACATAGATGCGATGGCTCGGTCAAAGCGCCACCACACAATGGCGTCGTACTCGTCGGGACGCGCAAGCCACTTGCCCAGTTGCGGACGGTTGAACGGGCTGAACTTCAGCGCTGAGACGTCGAGGTCGACGGCTTCACGAAGGCCGTCTCCCTCCCCGAAGTCGATGTCCAATGCTGCCGCTGACTTGTCGCCCGCCTCCCTCTGACGCTCCACGCTCGTGGTGGAGTCAGTGAGTACAGACAGACGGATAGCGCGCAGGCCGCGCAGTGGCTTCGCCATGAGGCCCCCCTCTAAAGGGCAGCATGGTACTGCACAGAGTTCGTAGTCGTGTACGTACTGCGGTCAGGAGCTGTACCGCTTCTGGCAGGGCTCGAACGAGTTCTGCTCGGCGGCTCCCTGACGGGCGCGGGTCAGCCGGCGACGGACTTCCGCTGCTTGGCGCGCTTGGCGTAGTACCAGCACATGTTGGACGACAGGCCCGCCAGCAGCACCCACACGATCCCGAGGAAGCTGCCCCGCGTGAAGGAGACCACGGCGGCGGCCACGGAGAGCACGCAGACGATCAGGGCGTAGAGGGCAAGGCGGGGCATCTCGGTCGACTCCTGTCGGGGGACACTTCGGGCACTGCTGGTGCCGTCCAGTGTCCCCCATGCCCGTCACCGGCTCACACGTCGGTGACGCGCAGGCCCGCGTGTGCCTTGTACCGGCGGTTCACGGAGATCAGGTTCGCCACCAGCGACTCCACCTGGTGGGCGTTGCGCAGCCGTCCGGCGAAGATGCCGCGCATGCCGGGGATGCGGCCGGCGAGGGCCTGGACGATCTCGACGTCGGCGCGGACCTCGCCGAGCACCATCACGTCGGTGTCGATCTCGTCGATCTCCGGGTCCTGGAGCAGCACCGCCGACAGGTGGTGGAAGGCGGCCGTGACGCGCGAGTCCGGCAGCAGGGCGGCGGCCTGCTCGGCGGCGCTGCCCTCCTCGGGCTTGAGGGCGTAGGCGCCCTTCTTGTCGAAGCCGAGCGGGTTGACGCAGTCGACGACGAGCTTGCCGGCCAGTTCCCCGCGCAGGGATTCGAGGGTCTTGCCGTGGCCGTCCCAGGGCACGGCGACGATCACGATGTCGCTGCGGCGGGCGGTCTCGGCGTTGTCGGCGCCCTCGACGCCGTGGCCGAGCTCCTCCGCGGCCGCTTGAGCGCGGTCGGCGGCACGCGATCCGATGATCACCTTCTGGCCGGCCTTGGCGAGCCGGTAGGCCAGGCCCTTGCCCTGCGGCCCGGTCCCGCCGAGCACCCCCACCACGAGTCCGGAGACGTCGGGCAGGTCCCAGGGGTCCTTGGCGGGGGCCTTCTGGGCGTTGTCGGCGGCAGCACTGTCGGTAGAGGTCATGGCCCCGACTCTACGACCGCGTCAGCGCGCCGGGAGGCTCAGGTCAGCTCCGTCACGGGCACCCGCCGGAAGGTGATCGTCTCGTAGGCGCCGAAGTCCCCGGTCTCGTAGAGCAGGCCCACGGTGCCGGCGTCGACGCGCACGAGGTCCGAGTAGGCGGCGGGCAGGCCGTCCACGGTGTGCGCCGGGCGCCAGGTGGTGCCGGCGTCGGTGGAGGCGCGGATCGTCATCAGGGCGCGGAAGCCCGGGTCGGCGGGGCCGGAGTACAGGAGCAGGTCGGGGTCGCGCAGGTGCAGGACGGCGGCCTGGCAGACCGGGGCGGCGAGACCGGCCTGGGGGCGGAAGGGCTTCACCAGGGTCTGTCCGCCGTCGGCCGAGTGGGCGTCGGCGCGGGTGCCGGGTGAAGGCGAGTCGTTGCGGGTGTTGAGGTAGACGCGGCCGTCGGGGAGTTCGGCGGCGGTGGTCTCGTTGGCGTTGATGTAGCCGTCGGTGTTGTCGTCGACGTAGCCGATCCGCCAGGTGGTGCCCTCGTCGTCGCTGAGCAGGCAGTGGCCGCCGTTGTACTTGCCCTCGGTGCCGTTGTCGGTGCCGGTGGGCGGCAGGGAGTGGTTGGCGGGGACGACGACCCGGCCGGTGCCCAGCTGGATCGCGTGGCCGGGGGTGGTGGCGTACCAGCGCCACTCGGGCCGCTTGGCCTGCTGGGTGATCTCCCTCGGCGCGGACCAGGTCCGGCCCTCGTCGTCGCTGTGCTGCACCCACACGCGGCGCCCGTCCGCCGCGCTCACCTTGCCGCGCCGGATGGCGTCCTCGGTGGCGAGGGCCGCGTTGCGCACGTGCACGAGGAGGACCCGGCCGGTGCCGAGGACGACGGGCGCGGGGTTGCCGGCGAGGGCGTCGCCGTTGCGGGCGGCGACCTGGAGCGGGCCCCAGGTGCGGCCGCCGTCCGTGGAGCGCTTCAGCACGATGTCGATGTTCCCGAAGTCGTCCCGGGAGCCGACCCGGCCTTCGCAGAAGGCGAGCAGGTCACCGGTGCCGGTGGCGACGACGGCGGGGATACGGAAACTGGCGTACCCCTCCTGTCCGGCGCGGAAGGGGACGCTGGTCTCGGTCATCGGCGGGTTCCTCCGGTCGTTCGACTGCGGTACGGGTGACCGGTCGGCCTACCCGGCCCGGGCGAATACGGGGTGAACCGCACGTCACGAGTGACCGTTCGGGGCAGGATGCGCTCCCATGGATGCGGTTCGGGTCGCTTTGCTGCGGGAAGTGCTCGCCGGGACGGAGTGGCTGGGGGCGACGCGGCGGTTCGCCGGGGCGCTGCGCGGCTCGGTGGTGTCGCACGGGGGCGGGCTGCTGCTGGTCGGCACGCCGGAGTACGAGCCGTGGCATCTCGCGGCGCACCTGGTGGACGAGGCGGCCTGGTCGGGCACTCCCGAGCTGGCCCCGACGCTGGTGCGGCACGACGCGCGCCCTTCGGATCCGGCACATCTGGCGGTCGGTCTGGGCCGGCTGGAGGCGGCCCGGCGGGGCGAGACGCTGCTGGTGGTCGCCCCCGCGACGCCCGCCGCACCGCTGGTGGAGCGGGTGTCCGACGCCCGTCGGGCGGGAGCGACGGTCCTGTCCCTCGGCCCCGGGCAGGGCGAGCTGCCGTCCGTGGCGCACGAGGTCCTGGCCGTGCCCGACGGTTCGGAACTGGACCTCGACACGGTGCAGCACCTGGTCAGCGCGGCGGCCGGGGAGAACGCCCTGCCGACCCCGCGCGGGCGGCGCCGCTTCCGGGACCGGGTGGCGCGCCTGGCGGAGCACCTGACGGCACCGCCGCCGGCCCGCTGGTGACGTCCGGGCGTCCTACGGTGAGCCTGAGCGAACGCCCGGGTCCGCGGCTGTCGCGGGCCCGGGCGTCGGAGGGGGGATCAGCTCTCGTCGTCCCGGCTGCCCGCCGGGGCGTCGTGCCACTTGGGGTCGTTCTCCCACTGGAGGTTGCGCTCGCGGGCGGTCGCCATCGCGTGTTCGGCCTCCGTGCGGGAGGCGTACGGCCCGAACCGGTCCTTGTTGGGGCACTCCGGCCCCTCCTCGACCTTCTTGTGCTCCAGGCAGTAGTACCACTCACCCGGCTTGCCGACCGTGCGCTTCTTGAACAGGGCCATGACCAGCTCCTCTCGCCATCGACATGTTCCCCCATGGCCGCTGGTTAGACTCGCTGGCATGTCTGGCCAGTCGCTGCTCGTACCGGGGGAGCTGTCCCCCACCCGTCCCGTGCCCGGAAACATCCGCCGCCCCGAATACGTCGGCAAGCCCGCGCCGACGCCGTACACCGGACCGGAGGTGCAGACGCCCGAGACGATCGAGGCGATGCGCGTGGCCGGCCGGATCGCGGCCCGGGCGATGGCGGAGGCCGCGAAGCTGATCGCCCCCGGGGTGACCACGGACGAGCTGGACAGGGTGGCGCACGAGTACATGTGCGACCACGGCGCCTACCCCTCGACGCTGGGCTACCGGGGCTTCCCGAAGTCGCTGTGCTCGTCGGTCAACGAGGTCATCTGCCACGGCATCCCGGACTCGACGGTGCTGCGCGACGGCGACATCGTCAACCTCGACGTGACGGCGTACATCGGCGGGGTGCACGGCGACAACAACGCCACCTACCTGGTGGGTGACGTCGACGAGGAGTCGCGGCTGCTGGTGGAGCGGACCCGGGAGTCCCTGGAGCGGGCGATCAAGGCGGTGAAGCCGGGCCGGCAGATCAACATCATCGGCCGGGTCATCGAGTCGTACGCCAAGCGCTTCGGCTACGGGGTGGTCCGCGACTTCACCGGGCACGGCATCAACTCGTCGTTCCACTCGGGCCTGATCATCCCGCACTACGACAGCCCGCACGCGACGACGGTCATCCAGCCCGGCATGACGTTCACGATCGAGCCGATGCTGACGCTCGGGACGCACGAGTACGACATGTGGGACGACGGCTGGACGGTTGTCACGAAGGACCGGAAGCGGACGGCCCAGTTCGAGCACACGCTGGTGGTGACGGACTCGGGCGCGGAGATCCTCACGCTGCCGTAACCCCGCCGCCCGCACACCGCCACCCGGCCCGTCCTCTCCTGCGAGGGCGGGCCGTTCCTTTCACCCCGGGGTTTTTACCGACAGCCCGTCGGGAAAAGAACGCCCATGGAATCCTTCTCCACGCTCCTTCGGACCACCTCTCGCGAGCAGCACGAGGAGGTCAGGGGCTCGGCCTTCATCGGCGACCTGCTGGGCCACAAGCTGGGGGTCGACGCGTTCGCGCGCTACACGGAGCAGCTGTGGTTCGTGTACGGCTCGCTGGAGGCCGGTGCCCGCCGGCTCGCCGCGGACCCGGTGGCCGGCCCCTTCGTCCGGCCGGAGCTGTTCCGCATGGCGGCCCTGGAGCAGGACCTGGAGTACCTGCGCGGCCCCGGCTGGCGGAGCACGGTCAGCGCGCTGCCGGCCACCCTGGAGTACGCGGAGCGGATCACGGAGTGCACCCGCGACTGGCCGGCCGGCTACATCGCCCACCACTACACCCGCTACCTCGGCGACCTGTCCGGCGGTCAGATCATCCGCGACACGGCCGAGAAGAACTGGGGCTTTTCGAAGAAGGGCGACGGCGTCCGCTTCTACGTCTTCGAGGAGATCCCCAACCCGGCCGCCTTCAAGCGGACTTACGCGCAGCTGCTGGACGCGGTGCCCGGCGACGAGCTGGAGCGGCAGCGGGTCGTGGCCGAGTGCAAGCGGGCGTACGGGCTGAACAACGCGGTGTTCGAGGCGCTGGGCGAGGAGTTCCCCCTGACGGCGTGAAGGGGCGGGGCAGATTCCTCTCGCACACTGTTCCACCCGTACGGACGCGCTCCGTCCGGGTCAGCGTTCGAGGTGGACCCGCCCGCCGACCTCGGTCCATCCGCCCGGCTGGGGCGCGGTCAGGATCTGGGAGCCCGCGCCCTGGGTGATGTTCAGGGCCCGGCCCAGCCGGTCGGTGAGCAGCAGGGCCGCGGCCCCGGTCGCCTCGTCCTCGTCGATGCCGTCGCCCCGGCCGGGGAAGGCCCGGGCCCGGATCCGCCCGGCGGGCTCGTCCTCCCACGCCCAGGCGTACACCCACTCCCCCGGCGGCGGCACGGCCAGGTCGTCGACCTCGGCGGCACTGCCGTACCGGCGCAGCGTCCGCGGGGGCACCCACTCCGCCCGGGCCTCGATCCAGCAGAACTCCCCGTCCTGCCGGGCGCCGACGACGCCCGCGGGCGTGACCAGTTCGGGCACGTCGAGCAGCCATGCCGTGCCGACGCAGGGGTGCCCGGCGAAGGGCAGCCGCAGCGTCGGGGTGTAGATGTCGATCACTCCGCGCTCGGGATCGTCGACGAACACGGTCTCGCTGAAGCCGACCTTCGCGGCGAACGCCTGCCGTTCGTCCCGCCCGGGCATCACGGATCCCTCACGCACGACCCCGAGTTCGTTGCCGTACCCGCCGTTCGGCCCGCAGAAGACGCGGAGCACGTCGTAGTCAGTCACGAGGAGCATTCTCGCCGGTCAAGGACGCACGCCGGTGCGCCAGGGGGCGTGAGGCGACCTTTGACCTTCCCTTGACGCAACCATGGGGGCGATTTTGAGCCACTTAGGCCATCCTTATGCCGTCTTAGGTGAGCCTCACCACAAGGCCTTCGACATCTCCGGCACGATCCCTCCGGACAGCTGGTACGGCACGCTCCTCAAGGGCGTCTTCAACTTCCAGCCCGACCCCACCACACTCCAAGTCACGGTGTGGCTCCTGTACTTGATCCCGACCCTGGCCTTGTTCCTGGCACCGACCCGGACCCCCGCAAAGGAGCCGGTACGCGACGGGGCGTGAAGCCGAGGCCGGGGCGTTCCGCAACCCGGCGGTGCGGGGCGCCGCCCCCAGCGGCACGCATGCCCGCAGGCGGCGCGGACCCGCACCCGCACCCGCGTACGGCGAGAAGGGGTCGTGTCGGGGGGTGTCCGCCCGCAGCGGTTGGCGCGTCAACGGACAGTCAGTCGGTGAAGGGGTCCATCGCGCCGTTCCGAGGACGGACACCCCCCGGCACGGCCCCGACCCACCACCCGGCGTCAGGCGAACCGGACGCGCACCCCCACCGCAACCCCCCGCCCAACCGCCGGAGGCACCCGGTAGGGTTCGCCTCCGGAAAGGGGAAGGTGAAGGTACCCGATGAGCAGGGATCGCGACCCTCGATCGCTCCGCAGGCCCGCCCGGAGCGCCCTCATAGCAACCTCGGTGACCGCTTTGTCACTGACGGCCAGTGGATGCGTCGTCGTGCACGGCGAACGTGAGATCCTCCCGTCCACGACCCGCGCCGAAGCCGCCAAGGCCCTCCAGGAGTTCACGGCCGCGTACAACGAGGCCGACAAGGCCTACGACGGCACCCTGGACGCCGACCACACCACCGGCGCCCTCGCCGACATCGACTCGGCCCGCCTCAAGGCCGGGAAGGCGAACAACCCGGACGGCAACCCGAACCACACCCCGCTGACGCTGACGGACGCGAAGTTCACCATCCCCAAGAAGGCCGGCTGGCCCCGCTGGTTCGTCGCCGACGCGGCCGGCAACAAGGGCGGCACCGCCCGCTGGCTGCTGGTGTTCACCCGCAGCAGCCTGGACGACCCGTTCCAGGTGGCGTACCTGACGCTCGTCGCCCCGGGCAAGGTCCCGCAGTTCAAGAAGGACGCCGACGGCTGGGCCGAGCCCGTCCCCGTGAACTCCACCGACCTGGCCACGGACCCCGGCGACCTGAGCCGGACGTACACGACGTATCTGAAGGACGGCGGAGAGACCTTCACGGACGGCCCCCACACCAGCCAGTGGCGTGCCGCGCGCCAGAAGAACTCCAAGAAGCCGGGCATGGTCACCCAGTACATCGACGAGCCGCTGACGAACGGCGACTACGCCCCCCTGGCGCTGCGCACGGCGGACGGCGGGGCGCTCGTGTTCTTCACCACCCGCCACTTCGAGAAGCAGACCGCCTACGCGGGCACGTCCGTCCCCACCCCCAACAAGGACGTCCTCGCCCTGACGAAGGGCGAGATCAAGCAGTCCTTCATGATGGAGTTCGTCTCCAACGAGGTGGCGCTGGACCCCAAGGGCCGGGGCAAGGTGACGATCCTGGGCAGGATCCAGGGCCTGACGTCGGCGGAGGGCTCGTAGCGGGCCTCAGTGCCGCAGGGGCCAGCCCGCCCCGGCGGAGTGGTCCGCGTCCTCACCGATGTAGCGCGCACAGACCTCCGTGAGCACCTCCAGCAGGCTCAGCGGATCCGGCAGCGCGTGCTCCGGCCCGCGCACCCACCGCACCGCCTGGTCCTCACCGGGCAGCCGCGCCGGCGGTACGAGGACGTAGGAGCCCCGGCAGTGCCAGCGCAGCCCGGGGTGCTCGTCCGCCGTCTCGGGGTGGCAGTCCAGTTCGCACGGCCACCACTCGTCCTCGTCCTCGGGCGTGCCGCGGGTGAGCGTGAAGAAGAGGAGGCGGCCGTCGTCGCTCTCGGCGACCGGACCGACCTCGATACCGGCGGCGAGCAGCCGCTCCAACGCGTCGCGACCGGCGTCGAGGGGCACGTCGAGGACGTCGTGCACCATGCCGGTCGCGGTGATGAAGTTGGCCTGGGGCTGGTGGCGGGCCCAGCGCTCGATCTGGCCGCGGTCGGTGGTCGACTGCGTCTGCCAGGCGAAGGACACCGGGTGCCGGGCGGGGGTGGGACAGCCGACCCGGTCGCAGGAGCAGCGGTACCCGTCCGCGGGGTGGGCCGCTGGCGCGAGGGGCAGTCCCGCCCCGGCGGCGGCGAGCAGCAGGGCCTCACGGCCGCCGTCCCCGGCGGTCTCCTTCGGCCGGCGCCCGGCGCGCAGCCACTGGGTGAGTTTGCCCTGCAGGCCGGTCCGGCCGCCGAACTCCGCGCTCATCTATCCCCTCGCCTCGCCGTCGTGCGGAACAGCATGCCTCATGGTCCCATCTTCCCGCGCACCGGGGGGCCAGTGCCCACCATCCAGGACAGGAAGGGCGCAACGTACAGCGGGCGTCCGAAGGGAGAAGAAACGGCGAACGCCACTTCCCACCATGATCGGGTGTCATTGCCCGCTTTGCCATGACATGGCGTCCTACCGTGGTCGCCATGGTCACATGGATCGCGCTGACGGGTCTGGCCTCCGCGGCTTCCGTGGTCTCACTGACCCTCATGGGCCCCGGCGGCAGTGCCCCGGCCCCGCTGGAGTGGGGCGCGGGTCCGCTGACCGTGGCGGCCCTGCCCCGGATCACGTACGTCGCGCACCGCGGTGGCGCCCGTGAGGTCCCCGAGAACAGCATGGCGGGGCTGACGACGGCCTACGAGCGCGGGACGGCGCAGGTGCTGGACTTCGACACACGGCTGCTGCGCGACGGCACGCCGGTGGTGTTCCACGACGAGACCCTGAACCGCACCACCTACCTGGGCGGCGCGGTGGGAGGCCTGGACGCCCGGGAGTGGCGGGGCGTACGGCTGCGCCCGAAGGACTGGCTCCCGGGGAGCTGGCGGTCGGAGCGGCCGCCGACGGTCGCCGAGGTGCTGGATCGTTTCGGCGGGCGGATCGTGCTGATGCTGGAGGCGAAGGACCCGCGGAGCCTGGACCGGCTGGCCCGGCTGATCCGCGCCCGCGGCCTGACCCGCTCGGTGTTCGTGAACACCAACGACCCCGAGGTGGCCAGGCGCGTCCACCGCATGGGGCTGCTCTCCCAGTTGTGGCGCTCGGCGCAGCAGCTGCGCACGGACCGCCCGGAGCGCTGGCGGTCGTTCGTGGACCTGCTGGACGTGGACCACCGGGCGCGCGACGCGGACCTGGTGCGGGCGGTGAACTCGGGGATCGCGCGGGTGTGGGCGCACACCGTGCTGACGGACGCGCAGCGGGACCGGGTGCTGGCGCTGGGCTGTTCCGGCGTGATCACGGACGCGCCGGGACGCCTGGCCCGGGCCGCTCAGCGCGGAGCCAGGCCGTGAAGGGCGTAGTCCACGAGGGTGTCGGTGTACTCGTGGGAGATCGGGCCGGTGTGCTGGAGCCAGCGCTGGGCGAGCGGGGAGATGAAGAACTCCAGGGCGATGCGCGGGTCGATCTCGGGCCGCACCTGGCCGGCCTCCTGCGCGGCGCGCAGCCGGCCGATGTAGAGGTCGAGTGAGGGCTGCATCAGCTTGGCGACGAGCTCGCGCCCGAGCTGCTCGTTGACGACGCCCTCGGCGGCCAGCGCGCGGGACGGCACATCGAATTTCGGGTCGCGCATCTGGTCGACGGTGGCGCGCAGGACGCTCTTGACGTCGGCGGCGAGGTCGCCGGTGTCCGGGAAGACGTACGGCTCCGGCCCGGCCTCCGGCACGGCCTGCTCGGCCAGGTCGAGGAACGCCTCCATCAGGACGTCCGCCTTGGACGACCACCACCGGTAGATCGTCTGCTTGCCGACACCGGCGCGGGCGGCGATGCCCTCGATGGTGGTCTTGGGGTAGCCCACCTCGACGACGAGCGCGAGGGCTGCGTCGTAGATGGCGCGGCGGGACTTCTCGCTGCGCCGGGTGGAGTCGGGGGCGGGCTTGCCGGGGGCGGGCTGAACGGATTTCTGGGCGGCCATGCGTCGAATTTATCAGGTTGACAAGACGGAGCGTCTCGCGGACAGTGGAGCAGTACGCACGAGACGAACCGTCTCGTCGCGACATGTGAAATCAGGGAAGGAGCCCGGGATGACCCGAGGCGGAGCCGGAAACCTGCTGGGTGTCGGCGGATCGCGCAGGAACCTCGGCCGCAAGGCGCTGCGCGGCGGCGGCCGGGCCGGCCGGATCGGCGGCGGTCTCGACCCGCAGGCACAGAAGCGCGAACTGCTGCGCAAGCTCCAGGAGCAACGACAGCAGCGGGAAGGGCGGGAGGGCACGGCCGGCGAGGAGTCGTGAGCCTCCCCCGCGCGAGGGAGACCGGACCCCCGCGCGCGGGATCCTCCCGGGACGTGCGGCGGATGTACTGAGGCGGTCGCGGCCCGCGACCGGCGCACACCGCCGCACGGACACCCGGGAGGACTCGGCTCATGACCGCATGGACCAGACGACGGCTGCTCACCTCGGCGGCGGCCACGGCCCTCCCGGCAGCGGCCACGGCCCTCCCGGCGGCGGGCCTCGCCACCGCGGCGGCCCCGCCCGCGCGGGCGGCGGCAGCGACGGCCCGCTCCGCCGAAGCCGACGTGGCCGACGCCTTGAGGGCCCTGCCCGGAGTGCGTCTGATCGAGGAGCGGCAGGACGCCGAACCGGGGTACCGGCACTTCGTCCTGGGCCTGCGCCAGCCGGTCGACCACACGAACCCCGCCGCGGGCACCTTCGAACAGCGCCTCACCCTGCTCCACACCGCCGCCGACCGCCCCACCGTGCTGTTCAGCACGGGCTACCAGGCGGTCCTCACCCCCCGGCGGACCGAACCGGCCGTGCTGCTCGGCGCCAACCAGCTCCAGGTCGAACACCGTTACTTCGGCGCATCACGCCCCGCGGACCCCGGTTACGCCCACCTCACGATCCGCCAGGCCGCCGACGACCACCACCGTGTCGTGCGGCTCTTCCGCCGGCTCTACCCCGGCGCGTGGATCTCCACCGGCGGCAGCAAGGGCGGCATGGCGAGCGTCTACCACCGCCGTTTCCATCCCCACGACGTCAACGGCACGCTGGTCTATTCGGCCCCGAACAACGCCGACGACCGCGACGACTCCGCGTACCTCCGCTTCCTGGAGACGGTCGGCACCCCAGCGGCGCGGGAGGCCCTGAAGGCGGCCCAGCGGGCGATCCTGCTGCGCCGGGCCGGGCTGGTCGCCCGCTACGACGCCTGGGCGGCCGCCTCCGGCGACACCTTCCGGCTCGTGGGCGGCGCCGACAGGGCACTCGAAATCGCCGTCCTGCGTGCGCCGTTCATGTTCTGGCAGCGCGGTACACCGGCCGACATCGCGGCGATCCCCGGCCCCGGGGCGACGTCCGAGGAGCTGTACACCTGGCTGGACGACACCGCGGGCCTGGCCCTGTACGCCGACACGACCGCCCGGAACTACATCCCGTACTGGTACCAGATCGGCACCCAACTGGGGTACGGCAGCTTCCCCACCGCGCACCTAGCGGACCTGCTCCGCCACCCGGGCGCCGCCGAGCCGCGCAGTTTCGTCCCCCGGGACGTCCCCCTGCGCTTCGACCGGGCCGCCATGCCCGACATCGACCGCTGGGTCCGGCGGCGCGGCAGCCGGCTGCTGTTCGTCAACGGCACCCGGGACCCCGCCGTCGCCGAGCACTTCCGCCCCGGCGGCCCGGGCTCACGGCTGCTGTGGGCACCGGGCGCGAATCACGGCGCCGACATCGCGGACCTGTCCCCCGCCGACCGGGCCTCGGCGGAGGACACGCTGGTCCGCTGGGCGGGTCAGGAGCCGCTGTAGCCGACCTCGCGCCGAGGCGCGGGCCGGGGCAGGGCGCCGGTCTCCGTGCGGCGTGAACGGCGGCAGCTGCTCAGGAGGGCGGCCAGGCGTCTCCCCAGTCGGCGTCCCGTGCGGCCCTGTACAGGTCGCCGTGGCGCTTGGTGACGGTGGCGCGGCGCAGGGACGGTTCGCTCTCGCACAGGTCCAGGAGGACCTGGCCCTTGCGGATCTGGGGGCGCCGGACGACCCGGTTGGCAGCCGGTTCGGCGGGGAAGCGGGCGGCGGCGACGTAGGCGAACTTCTCGTCCTCGTAGGCGAGCGAGCCGCCCTTGACCTGGCGGTGCAGCGAGGAGCGGCTGACCCGGGCGGAGAAGTGGCACCAGTCCGTGCCGGGGGCGATGGGGCAGGCGGCGCTGTGCGGGCAGGGGGCGGCGATGCGGAAACCGGCCGTGATCAGCCGGTCGCGCGCCTCGATGAGGCGGGCGTAGCCGTCGGGGGTGCCGGGTTCGACGATCACGACGGCCTGCGCGGCGGCCGCGGCGGCGTCGACGAGGGCGGTGCGGTCGGCGGCGGTCAGCTCGTTGAGGACGTAGGAGACGGTGACGAGGTCCGTGCTGTCGAGGGTGAGAGCCGCTCCGAGCCGGGAGCGCTGCCAGCGTACGTCCCGCAGTTCCGGGTTGGCCGCGGCGATCTCCCGCCCCAGGGCGAGCGCGGGCTCGGCCCAGTCGAGCACGGTGACGGGCCGCTCCCCGCCCCAGACCGCGTTCACGGCCCAGGCGGCGGCGCCCGTGCCCCCACCGAGGTCGGTGTGCCCGCCCGGCACCCACGCGGGCACGGCGTCCGCGAACGCCTCCAGCGCGGCGCGCACGGCCTCGAAGGTCGCGGGCATCCGGTAGGCGGCGTAGGCGGCGACGTCGGCCCGGTCCCGGAGGATGGGAGCGTCGGTCGGGGTGGCCCCCCGGTAGCTGGCGATCAGCCGCTCGACCGCCTGCGAGGCCTGCCGCGGCGGCAGCCCGTCGAGCAGACCGGCAAGAGCGGCACGGAGATTTTCGGCCGGGGGTGCGGGGGCGTTCACCCGGCGATTCTACGAGGCGGGCGGGGCGGGCGCGGCGCTCCCCGGACGCCCCCTGCTCGCTCCTGGCCGGAGCGGCCGGCAGAAGTCACCGCACCGCCCGAGCCACCCGTGACCCCGCTGCCGCCCTGGGTGCGCTGTCCGGGTGGCGGCGGCGGGGATGGACCGCGTTGGTGAGGAGGATCAGAAACGTGTCCGTGGCCGGGTCGAGGACGAGGGACGTGCCGGTGAAGCCCGTGTGGCCGGCCGCGCCGCGGCCCGCCAGGTCGCCCATGAACCAGGGCTGGTCGAGGGAGAAGCCGAGGCCGGGCGGTGTGAAGAGGAGCTCGACGAAGTCGGGGCCGAGGATGCGGGCGGGGCCGTGGGAGCCGCCGGCGAGGAGGGTGCGGCAGAACACCGCGAGGTCCCGGCCGGTGGAGAACAGGCCCGCGTGGCCGGCCACGCCCCCGAGGGCCCAGGCGTTCTCGTCGTGGACCTCGCCCCGCAGCATCCCCCGGTCCGCCTTGGCCCACGGGCGCCGCTGGTCCTCCGTCGCCGCGGCGCCCGGGCAGGGCCCGAAGTCCGTCGCCGTCATGCCCAGCGGCCGGGTGATGCCGTCGTGGACGAGGACGTCGAGGGTGCGGCCGGTGACGCGCTCCAGGACGTACTGGAGCAGGAGCATGTTGAGGTCGGAGTAGCGGTACGTGCCCGGTACGCCGACCGGCTGCTCCGCCTGGAGCGCGGCGAGCCGCTGCGCGTCGTCGGCGTAGTCGTAGAGGGGCAGTTCGGGCCGCAGCCCCGACGTGTGGGTGAGCAGCTGCCGCACCGTGATGCCGTGCCGGACGGCCGCCGTGAAGTCGGGCAGGTACGCCCCGACCTTCGCGTCGATGCCGAGCGTGCCGCGCTCGATCTGCTGCACGGCGGCCACGGACGTGAACAGTTTGGTCAGGGACGCCAGGTCGAAGGGCGTGCCGACGGTCATCGGGACCCGGTCCTCGGGGGGCAGTTCCACCCCGGCGTCGGCCTCCGGGTCGTAGGCCGCGTAGCGCACGGCCCACCCCGCGGCCTCCTCGACCGCGATCACCGGGCCGCGCCCGACGACCAGGACGGCTCCGGGCGCCCAGGGGCGCTGCCCGGTGGTCAGGACGTGGACCTCCCGGACGAGGTGACGCAGCTCCGCGGGGTCGAGTCCGGCCCGTTCCGGCGTGCCGTCGCGCAGTCTGGGTGCGCTCAGCTGACTGCTCCCTCCACGCTCGGGCGGCTGCTCTCCTTCTTCCAGGGTCGGCACATTCCCATGAAGCAGGCAAGTGCCACCAGTGCGGCGGCCAGTTGGACGACGGCCATCGGGAGGGCGGTGTCCTCCCCGGCGACGCCGACGAGCGGGGAGGCGATCGCGCCGATGAGGAACGAGGTGGTGCCGAGCAGGGCCGATGCGGAGCCCGCGGCGTGCTTGGTGCGCATCAGGGCGAGGGCCTGGGTGTTGGGCAGGGTGATGCCCATCGCGGACATCAGCACGAACAGCGCGGCGGCGACGGGCACGAGCCCGACCTCGCCGAAGACGCCCAGGGACATCAGCAGCAGCGCGGTCGCGGCGGTGATGACGATCGCGAGGCCGATGCCCAGCACCCGGTCGAGGCTGACCCGGCCGACCAGGACCTTGCCGTTGATCTGGCCGACGAGGACCAGCCCGACGGAGTTGACGCCGAACAGCAGGCTGAACGTCTGCGGGGAGGCGCCGTAGATCTCCTGGATGACGAACGGGGAGGCCGAGATGTAGGCGAACAAGGACGCGAAGGCGAAGCCGCCGGCGAGGGTGTAGCCGGCGAAGGAGCGGTCGGCGAGCAGGCCGCGCATCGAGCGCAGGGCCTCGCCGACGCCGCCGCTGTGCCGATCGGCGGGCGCCAGCGTCTCGGGCAGCCGCGCCCACACCAGGACCCCGATCAGCACGCCGATGACCGTGAGGACGGCGAACACGCCCCGCCAGTCCGTGACGCGCAGGACCTGCCCGCCGATCAGCGGCGCCACGATGGGGGCGACCCCGGAGATCAGCATCAGGGTGGAGAAGAAGCGGGCCATGGCCATGCCGTCGTAGAGGTCGCGGACGACGGCCCGGGCGATCACGATGGCGGCCGCGCCCGCCAGGCCCTGGGCCAGCCGGAAGGCCACCAGCAGCTCGACGGTGGGGGCGAGCGCGCACAGGACGGTCGCGACGACGAAGACGGCGAGCCCGGCGAGCAGCGGACGGCGGCGCCCCCACCGGTCGCTCATCGGCCCGACCACGAGCTGCCCGAGCGCCATGCCGGCCAGGCAGGCCGTGAGGGTGAGCTGCACGGTCGCTGCGGGCGCGTGCAGGGAACGGGTGACCTCCGGCAGGGACGGGAGGTACATGTCCATCGCCAGCGGCGGCACGGCGGTCAGGCTTCCGAGGAGGAAGGTGACCAGGAGCCCGGTGCGGCGGTGCGGTGTGCGGTCGGGCCGCTCCGTCCCTGCTGCGGCCTCCTGCGCGGTGTCCGATGCCTCCTGCGCGGTCTTCGATGCCTCCTGTGCGGTCTTCGATATGGACGCCCCACCCTCGGGCATGAGTCCCTCCCTCTGCGTTCGATCGCCACCTATGCTCTCAGCTCGTACGCAGTGCTCGGGGTCACGAGGTGGAGGCGGGGCGGCAATGACGGCGGACACGGTGCGGTGGGGGATCCTGGCGACCGGCGGGATAGCGGGCGCGTTCACCGCGGATCTGATCGACCTGCCGGACGCGGAGGTCGTGGCGGTGGCGTCCCGGTCGGAGGCGTCGGCGAAGACGTTCGCGGAGCGGTTCGGGATCCCCCGGGCCTACGGCGACTGGAACGCCCTCGCGCAGGACGAGGACATCGATGTCGTCTACGTCGCCACCCCGCACACGGCGCACCGGACCGCCGCCGGGCTGTGTCTGGCGGCCGGGCGGCACGTGCTGTGCGAGAAGCCCTTCACGCTGAACGTGCGCGAGGCGGAGGAACTCGTCGCGCTGGCGCGGGAGCACGACCGCTTCCTGATGGAGGCGATGTGGATGTACTGCAACCCGCTGATCCGGCGGCTGAAGGCGCTCGTCGACGACGGCGTGATCGGCGAGGTGCGCAGCGTCCAGGCCGACTTCGGGCTGGCCGGCCCGTTCCCGCCCTCGCACCGGCTGCGCAACCCGGAGCTGGGCGGCGGCGCGCTGCTCGATCTGGGCGTGTATCCGGTGTCGTTCGCGCAGCTGCTGCTCGGGGAGCCGTCGGACGTCGTGGCGCGGGCGGTGCTCTCCGAGGAGGGCGTCGACCTCCAGACGGCGGCGGTGCTCTCCTTCGACAGCGGCGCGCTCGGCTCGGTGCACTGCTCCATCGTGGGCGGTACGGCGACCTCCGCGTCGGTCACCGGCTCCAAGGGCCGGATCGACATCCCGCACGGGTTCTTCTTCCCGGACCGTTTCGTCCTGCACCGGGACGGCCGTGACGCCGAGGAGTTCACCGCCGACCCGGCGGACGGCCCGCGCAACAGCATGCGCCACGAGGCGCTGGAGGTCATGCGGGCGGTGCGCGCCGGCGAGACGGAGTCCCCGCTGGTGCCGCTGGACGGCACGCTGGCCGTGATGCGGACGCTCGACGCGATCCGCGAGCGCGTCGGCGTCCGCTATCCCGACGAGACGGGCGAGCCGGAGCTCATGCCGGCCTGACGCGCTCGTACCCCGGGGGGCCACCGTGAGGGTCCCGTACGCTGCGGGGCCATGAATGCCAAGGAAAATGCGATCGCGGTGGTGACCGGGGCGGGTTCCGGCATCGGCCGGGCGGTCGCCGTGGAACTGCTGCGCTCGGGCTGGTCGGTGGCGCTGGCGGGCCGGCGCGTGGAGACACTGGAGGAGACGGCGGCCCGGGCATCCGGGGCCGCGTCCCTGGCGGTACGCACGGACGTCTCCCGCCCCGAGGACGTGAACGCCCTGTTCGCCGCGACCGTCGGGCGTTTCGGCCGGGTCGACCTGCTGTTCAACAACGCCGGCACGTTCGGCCCCGGCGGTGTCCCGGTCGAGGAACTGCCCTACGAGGCCTGGCGGCACGTGGTGGACACCAACCTCAACGGGGCGTTCCTGTGCGCGCAGGCGGCGTACCGGCAGATGAAGGAGCAGGACCCGCAGGGCGGCCGGATCATCAACAACGGCTCCATCTCCGCGCACACGCCCCGCCCGCAGTCGGTGGCCTACACGGCGACCAAGCACGCCCTGACCGGCCTGACGAAGTCCCTCTCCCTGGACGGCCGGCCGTACGGAATCGCCGTCGGGCAGATCGACATCGGCAACGCGGCCACCGACATGACGTCCCGTATGCAGACGGGAGCGCTCCAGGCGAATGGGGAAGTCGCCCCGGAACCCGTGATGGACGTCGCGGACGTGGCCCGCACGGTGCGGCACATGGCGGAGCTGCCGCTGGAGGCGAACGTGCAGTTCGCGACGGTGCTGGCGACGGCGATGCCGTACGTCGGACGCGGCTGAGCGCGCGACGCAATTCGTCAACTCGTCAACCTGCACAAACGGAATACCAACGTCCGCCCCATTGCGGCCGGTAGGGGACTTATGCTCAACTCTCCTACACCAAAGCTTCACAGTTGGAGCAGACCGCTTCCGTCGGCCACATCCAGGGGGGAGGCGGCAGTCGTTCCACCGCACCGGGTGGGGGTGGACTCCGCGAGGGACCGCGGAGTACGCACCGGTGCGCGTGGAACGACTGCCGCACAGGCCGGACGGTGACCGCGGTACGGACGGCCACCGCGGTACAGGCGGTCATCGCCGTGCAGACGGTCATCGCAGTACGGACGGTCCCCCTTCCACCCAGATCCTCACGTGGGACGGACGCCCCGCGTCCATGTGGACCGTGTTGGTGGCCGAGACCGTACGGCGGGCCGTCGCCTCCGGTTCGCCCGTGTTGCTGTTGACGTCGAAGCGGGGGAAATTGCTCGACGAGACGTCCAGACGGATGCGGTGGCCGGCGGCGAAGAGGTTGGCCGTGTCGGGGGCCGTCACCTCTATCTCGTACACCTCGCCCGGTACGAGCAGCTCCGGGTGTTCCCGTGAGCGGTGGAAGCGGCAGCGCACTATGCCGTCGGTGAGATTCATGGCGAAGCCGTGCGGATAGTCCGCGTTGGGCGGGTGGACGTCTATGAGTTTGATGGTGAAGTCGGTGTCCGGAGCCGAGGTGGAGATGTGGAGTGTCGCCGAGACCGGACCGGCGAGGACCACGTCCCGTTCCAGTGGTGGTGTGGTCAGGGTGATCACATCGGGGCGGGAGTCCAGGGGCAGGTAGGGGGCGTGGGCGCCGTGGATGCGGGCGTCCGGGGCGTTCTGGTCGAATGCGCCGCCCGACATCACCGGTTCGCCCGAAGTGACTTGGCCGCCCATGGTGGGGACCGGGTGGCGTGGGTCGAAGTCGTAGGTCACCGAGGCAGTGGGTGTGGTGGGCGGGGCGGTGGACAGACCGCCGTCGGCGCTGAAGTAGAGGACCACCGGTGCGGTCGACGCCGGCGGCCAGCGCGTGTCCGCGCGCCACGTACCGCCGTGACGCATCCTGCCCGCCGCGTTCCGCCTGCCGTCGCCTCCGCCCATGAGGAAGTACTGCACGACCGGGAGGTCGTCCCCGTCCGTCACCTCCCGTCCGAGCGCTCTGTCGAACCAGCGGCGGCGGAAGTCCAGGTACGAGGGCGCCAGGTTGCCGTCGAGTGTCGAGCGCGGGCCGAAGTCCACGTCCCCCGCGTGCGTCTCGCAGCGGTGACCGTGTGTCCAGGGCCCCATGACCAGGTAGGAGGGGGCCGACTTCCGTTCCCGCAGCGCGGTGAAGTTCTCGATCGTGGAGCGGACGTAGGGGTCGTACCAGCTGCCCATGTGCAGGCTCGGCGCGTCCGGGAAACGGTGGTAGAAGCCACGGCCGTAGATCGCCGGGGCGCGGTAGTAGTCACCGAAGGCGTCCTGTCGCCACTGTTCCAGTAGATAGGCCTCGTACGCCGGCAGGTGGCGCAGAGGTGTGCAGCCGGGGCGCCACGGCATCGCGCCGAACCAGCCCGCCACGTCCACCCGCAGCAGCGCCTCCGTCAGCACCGGGTCCGCCGCCGCCTCCGGGCTGTGCAGTGCGTGGCGCAGCGCCCAGGTCACCTGTTTCAGCTCGAAGGCGCCGCCCATCCGCAGTCCCGCGTCGTAGGCGGAGGAGAAGCCGCCCGAGTCCTGGAACATGGCCGCCAGACCCTCGGGCCCTTCGGCCGCCGCGGCCGACTGGCAGTGCGCCGAGTAGGAGACCCCGGTCATCACCACCCGGCCGTCGCACCAGGGCCGGTTCCTGATCCAGGCGATGGTGTCCGCACCGTCCGGGCCCTCACTCAGATACTTCACGAACGTTCCCTCGGAGTCGCCGCGCCCCCGGCAGTCCTGCCGTACGACGTGGTAGCCCGCGTCAGTGAAGTGGCGGGCGATGTCCTCCGGACGCGGGAGCGGCGCGTCGGCGCGGTCCTGGTCCGAGCCCCGCTGGGCGCGCCGGCCGTACGGGGTGCGCTCGAGGAGCACCGGGAGTGCGGTCGCCTCCGGCGTGGGCGAGGCCGAGTACAGGTCGGCGGCGAGCGCGACTCCGTCCCGCGTCGGGACGCGCAGGGTGTGGCGCCACAGGGCGCCGTCCTGAAGGGGTTCCGGCCCATCGGGGCGGGCGGCGGTGTCGGGGGGCACATCGTACGAGGTCACGTCCGTGACGCTAGGCATGCGCCCGGCTCAGGGGCGATCACTTGACGTCATGAGGTCAACTGTGGCTCCGGACGGTGACGGGGGCGGTTCCGGGCCCTACTGTGCAGCGCAAGCCGGACCTCCCGTCCCGCTTTCTCCTTTTCCTCCCCTTCCTGCCCTTCGCCCGTCTCCTCCCGCCCCTTTTCTTCCTCCCCCGCCCTCACAGGAGGCCGCCATGAGCACACCCATCCGTCACACCCCGGAGGTGCAGGGCCCCGAGCCCGGCGAGGAGGGACGTGGTTCCCGGCTTCTCGACCTGGTGGAGCGTGCGGGGAACGCGTTGCCGCATCCGTTCTGGCTGTTCTGGATCCTGTGCGGCGGCGTCGCCGTCCTCAGCTGGGCGTTGCACGCGTCCGGGCTGCGGGTCGAGGATCCGTCCTCGGGTGACCTGGTGGGCGTGCGCAGCGCGCTGTCGGCGGATGCCGTGCGGGACCTCGTCACGGGCGCCGAGGAATCCTTCGTCACCTTCGGGCCGCTCGGTGTGGTGCTGATGGTGATGCTCGGCGTGGCGGTCGCCGAGCGCTCCGGGCTCTTCGAGGCGCTGGCCCGCCGCATGCTCTCGGGGCTTTCCCCGCGTTCGGTCGTCCTGGGGGTGGCGCTGGGCGGCGTGCTGGGGAAGTTCCTGTCGGACTCCGCCTACGTGGTCCTGATTCCGCTGGGGGCGGTGGCCTTCCGTGCCGTGGGCCGCTCCCCCATGCTCGGCATGATCGTCGCGTTCGTCTCTATCAACGCCGCGGGCGACGCCAACCCCCTGATCGCCCCGGGGGACGCGTTGTTCGCCTCCGTGGCCACGGAGGCCGCGCAGCTGGTCGACAAGGACGTGGTGGTCCGTGCGACGGACAACATGTACTTCACCACCGTCTCGGCGTTCGTCCTGGCCGGCACCATCGCCCTGGTCGTGGACAAGATCCTCGCCAAGCGTGAGCACCGGCTGATCCCCGACGCGGACCTGGAGGCGGCCGCGGCCGGACGAACCGTCGCGACCGGAACCGACGACACCACCGAGCGCCGGGCACTGAAGCTGACCGGCGTGGCCGTGCTCGGCTACGCCGCGCTGATCGTGCTCGCGATGCTGCCGGACTCGTCACCACTGCGCGGCGAGGGCGGAGCCATCGTGGAGTCCACCTTCATGAACGCCATCGCCGTCTTCCTCACCGTCTTCTTCCTGCTCACCGGCACCGTCTACGGGCGTCTCACCGGACGGATCAGCGGGAGCCGCGCGATACCGGAGTTCATGGCGGACGGAGTGCGCTCCATCGCACCGCTGCTGGTGCTCTTCTTCGCCGTGTCCCAGTTCCTCGCCCTGTTCAAGTGGACCAACATCGCCACGGTCGTCGCGGTCGAGGGCGCGGACTTCCTCAAGCGGCTGGGTGCGCCAACACTGCTGCTGTTCACGCTGCTGATCGTCGCGGTCGCGCTGATGAACCTGCTCATCACCTCCGGCTCCGCCCTGTGGACGCTGGTCGCCCCGGCACTGGTGCCGATGCTGATGCTGCTCGGCACCAGCCCGGCCACGACCATGGCGCTCTACCGCATCGCCGACTCCTGCACGAACTCCATCACCCCGATGAGCACCTCGTTCATGCTCTGCGTCGGCTATCTCCAGACGCTGCGCCGCAAGGCCGGCATCGGCACGCTGGTCTCCTTCACCCTGCCCGTCGCCATGATCATGCTGGCGGTGTGGGTGCTGCTGTTCTTCGCCTGGTACCTGCTGGGCATTCCGCTCGGCCCCGGGGCGCCGGTGCGGTAGTTCCGCCGTACGGTGACAGCGTGAGCATCGTCCTCGACCTCGGAGGACTCGGCCCCGCGGATCTCGCGGCCGGGTCCTCCCCGCTGTCGGAACTGATGGCGAGCCTGCATGTGCTCGCCGAACCCGAGCACCACCCCGAGGCCGCCGGCTGGGCGGCCCACGCCACCCCGGCGGCCCCCGAGCTGCGCGACGAGCTGACCTTCTTCGCCCCGCTCTGGGCCCGCTTCCGCTGCCGCCTGTTCTTCCCCCGTACCCTGCCGCTCGCGGCGAACCTGGACGAGGAACTGACCGCGATCGAGGCGCTGCCGACCGAGGAGTTCCTGGACCTGGTGGCACCCGGAGTCCTCGGCACCACGGCGCTGCCCGTGCCACCGGCCCGGGAGCTGCGCGCCGGCACCTGGGCCGCGGAGGACTTCGCCCGCAGCTGTCTGCGCCGCTCCTACGCCCGAGGGGAACTGGCGCGACACCTGGTGGCGGCCCCGCTCGAGCTGCGGGACAGGCTGCTGGCGGTGCTGCGGGCCGCCGACGCGGCGTTCTTCGCGGAGGACTGGCGAAGCCTGCGGCCGGTCCTGGAGGAGCACGCGCGGGAAGTCCGCCGCAGACTGGCGGTCCGCTCCCCTACCGACGTGCTCAGTGAGTTGCTGCCGACGGCGGCCCGGGTGGTCGGGCCGGGGGAACGCGTCCGGCTGGACAAGTTGCAGACCGACGAGGTGAAGGTGGCCCCGCGGCCCCTCGTCCTGGTGCCGTCCGCCCGGGTGTGGCCCCACCTCACGGTCAAACACGAGCACCCGTCGTGCGTGGCGGTGCAGTACCCGGTGCCCGCCGCGACCCCGGGCGGCCAGCTGACCCTGCGCGATCTCCAGGACCGCCTGATGGCGCTGACCTCACCGGCCCGGATGGAGCTGTGCCGTCATCTGATGGGCGAGCCCATCACGACCTCGGAGCTCGCCGCTCGGCTGGGCTCCAGCGAACCGCAGGTCTCCCGTGCCCTCAGGACCCTGCGTGAAGCGGGGCTGGTGCGCTCGACGCGCGAGGGCAAGCTGGTGCGGCACCGTCTCGCGACGGATGTGATCCGGCGGCTGGGGCATGACGTACTGGCGACGGTGGCGCGGTGAATCGCCCGGTCCGGGCGGGGTTCAGGCCTGCCCGGTCTCGAAGCGGCTGATCCGGCCGTCCTCGTCCACGGTGAAGCTCCACCGGGTGCGCATCTCTCCCCAGGTGTCGTTGCTGTAGCGGGCGATGAGGGAACGGCCGCCGTTGGACTCGTTGTCGACCTCCATGTGGCCGTGGGTGGAGAAGATCTCCCGGTCCACCCAGTCGGCGAGGTCCCGGTCGGAGCCGTCGTCCGCCATGGTCGCGCCCGGCGCGAGGAGCGCCATGAAGCTCTCGCGGTCGTGGTTGTTCACGGCGGCCACGAAGGCCCGGACGGCCGGATCGCTCAGGCGCGTGATCTGAATCGTCATGCGAGCCAGCCTCGTACCGGCCACCCCCGCCCGCCACCCGTGCCACCCGAACGGCGTCCCGGACGGGTCCGCCGGGTGTCGCGGGGTGTGAGGGATGCGACGGTGGAAATGCGAAGAGGAGAGTTCCTCTGTTCCTGCTGGCTGTTTCCTGCTGTCTGCTCCGGGAGTCGACGTGAAGCGTACCGACCGACGTGATCTGGGCCTGCTGCTGCTCCGGCTGGGGGCGGGCGGTGTGCTGGTGGCGCACGGCACGCAGAAGCTGTTCGGCTGGTTCGGCGGACACGGCATCGAGGGCACCGGCCAGTTCATGGAGTCCGTCGGCTACTCCCCCGGCAAGCAGAGCGCGACGGCGGCGGGCCTCGCGGAGACCGGCGGCGGCACGCTGCTGGCCCTGGGCCTGGCCACCCCGGCCGCGGGCGCGGCGGCGGCCGGCGCGATGGCGGGCGCGGCGGCGGTGCACGCCCCGAACGGCTTCTTCAACCAGGGCGGCGGCTACGAGTACGCCGCGACGCTCGGCCTGACGGCAGCGGGCCTGGCCATCACCGGCCCGGGCCGCCTCTCCCTGGACCATCTGCTCGGCCACGCGGTGAACCGCGGCTGGATGATCCCGGCGGCCTTCGCGGCGACGGCGGCGGGTACGGCGGTGGTGGTGGGGGCCAGGGCGAGGCGCCTGCGGAAGGCGAAGGAGGGGGAGCAGGAGGCGTTGTTCGAGGAGGAGTACATGGAGTAGGGGGCGGGGGCCGGGACTGGAGGCCGTTGTCAGTCCCGCATGGCAGGCTGCGCGCCCATGAACGAACAGCCCCCCGCCCCTGAGCTCTGGTCCACCATCGACGCCTTGCACGAGTGGCTCGACACCAACCGCCCGGTCGAGGGCCGCGAGGGCCTCCTTCTGCGCATCCTGAAACTGTCGGAGGAGGTCGGCGAGGTCTCACAGGCGGTGATCGGAGCGACGGGGCAGAACCCGCGCAAGGGCGTCACGCACACGTGGGAGGACGTGGAGGCGGAGTTGTGCGACGTCGTCATCACGGCGCTGCTGGCGTTGCGGACGCTCACGCCGGAGGCGCGAGAGGTCTTGGCACGGCACCTGGAGCGGGTGACACGACGGGCCACGGCGCACTCGGCACCGGCGGACGTTCCTCGTCAGTCGCTCTGATCCCGGACCGGTGTCATCGACGGGTTCCCGGTCCTGCCGTCACAGCGCGTCCACCGCGCTCACCTTCCACTCGCCACCCGTACGGTCCATCGTCATCCGCACCCGGTTCTGGTCCACGCGGGACCCCGACACCTGAGTGCTCTCGGTGACCTGGTTGACGAACAGCAGGACGACGACCTTGTCGGGGGAGGCCGAGACGACGGAAGCGGCCGGGGCGCCGCCGGAGCCGGGGGCGGCGACCCTTGCCTTCACGATGCCGTGGTACTTCTCGGCCGTCGGGGCGACCACGGTCTTCGTGGTCTTGCCGTACTCGTCCCGGAAGTCGCCGGTCAGGTGGGCGCGGGCCCTCGAGAAGTCCTTCTCCAGGTGACGGTAGTCGTACGACAGGACGACTGGCGCCGCCTTCCGCGCGGCCGCGAGTGCCTCGGTCCGGGCGGTCTCCGTCAGGCGGCCCTCGCGGTACTGCCATCCCAGGGCGGCGAGCGCGGCCAGGCCGACGACGAGCAGGACGGCCAGGACCGCGGTGAGCAGCTTGCCATGCCCGCCGGGACCGGGGTCGCTCCGCTCTTGCGGCCCGTCCTCCTCGAACGACTCCGCCGACGGCTCCGGCGGGTCGTCCCAGCCGTGCTTCGGGGCCTGGACGAGGACGGTGCGTCCGGCGAGTGGCCGCTCGGCCCGGCGCGGGGCCCTCTCGTCGATGGACGTCGCGGCCCCAGCTTCGCGGTGGCCGCGCTCCGCGCGCTTCGCCGCCGCGCGGGCGGCCGCCGTCATGGTGCGGCGGGTGCCGGGACCGGGGGCGCGGCCGGTGGTCGTCTTCGGCATGGTGGTACTCCTCGTCGGTGCTTGTCGGTAGGCGGATCGGCCCGTGGATCAGCCGACGAACTCGACGTCGGACGTCAGCCAGCGGCCGTCCTTGTGTACGAGGTCGAGCTGGAGCCGGTACGTGCGCGCCTCTCCCCCGGGCACGGCGGTGTTGGTCACCTTGCTGTCGGCGACCACCAGCACACGGGCCGAGTTCTCGTCGGAGCGGACGATGCCCGCCTCCAGGATCTGGCCCTCCGACACGGACTTGTTCTGGGCGACGAGCTTCGTCAACTGCTCCGTCTGGGCGGTGAACTGCCTCTTGAACTCGCCGGTCGCGCCCGCCAGTACGTTCGCGCTGTCGCGGTCGTAGTGCCGGTAGTCGAGGGAGGTGAAGTTGAGGGCCGACTGGCGGGCGGCGGCCAGAATGCCCTGGCGTCGCTGGTCCGCCTCCCGCTGTTCGTAGAGGCCGAAGGCCAGCCAGAGCGCCACTACCGTGGTGCTGACGGTCGCCGCGACGAGTCCCGCTGTCTTCACTCGGGGTCGTCCCTGCCTCATGCCATGGGGCCGACGAGCAGCCATTGCCACGACTCCTTTCCGAACACGGCCTGCTGGCCGCCCGCCGAGCCGATCTCGACGTTCCTTCCGTCCGGGCCGGTCGTGGTGCCGGTCTCCGGGTCGTACGGGGTGACGTAGGTCGCCTGGTTCGCGCCCACGCCGGGGCTCGACGCGCCCGGGGCGTTCTGCGCGCCCCGTACCGACGACTGGCTGCCGCGCGGGAGCGTGCAGCGGGCGCCGGTGTTCGCCTCGCGTGTGCTGGTGTCCGCGGGGTCGCGGCGTGCCGTGCCGTACCCCTGGGTGCAAGCCGGTGGGTCGTCGGCGTTCAGCACCAGGCCGAAGTGGGTGGTGCCGTCGCCCGGGACGACCGTGTAACTGCCCGCGACCATCAGCGGGAAGGTGACCAGGGCCTGCTCCACGCCGGGGAGGCGGGCCACCGTGACCTGGCCGCCGCTGATCAGGTTGGCCAGCAGGACCGACAGCTCCGGCCCGGCCGACTTCAGCAGCGAGTTCAGCTCCTGCGCCGCCGGCCGCGCGTTGCCGATCAGCTTGCGCAGGTCCCCGTCGCTGGCCTTCAACTGGGCTGAGAGCGCCGCCAGATCGCGAGAGAACGACTTGATCGACGAGCCCTGGTCGGCCTGTGTCTTCAGGACCTTCCGTGAGTCCTCGATCAGGGCGATCGTCTCCGGCAGTGCCTCGGTCGCCGACTCGACCAGGGTGTTGCCCGAGTCCACCAGGCGCCCCAGGTTCGGGCCGGTGCCGGCGAACGCCTTGCCCAGCTCGTCGACGGTGACGAGCAGGTCGTCCTTGCCGACCGAGTTCACCAGGCGGTCCAGGCTGAGGACCATGTCCGTCGTCGACAGCGGCACCCGTGTGCTCTCGCGCGGGATCGTGCTGCCCTCCAGCAGATACGGGCCGCGGGAGGCCCGGGGCTGGAGATCGACGTACTGCTCGCCCACCGCCGAGCGGTTCGCCACCACCGCCAGCGTGTCCGCGGGGATGCGCGGCGCACCGTCCTCGATGTCGAGCGTGACCGAGACCCCGTCCGGGCCGGCCAGGCTCAGTGCACCGACCTTGCCCACCGGCACCCCGCGGTAGGTGACCTCGGCACCGGGGAACACGCCCCCGGAGTCGGCGAAGTCGGCCCGCACGGTGTAGCCGCGGTCGAGGACCTCGTCCACCAAGCCCGTGTACTCGGCGCCGACGTACGACACGCCCACGGCGGTGAGGGTGGCGAAGGCGATCAGTTGTGCCTTGACCGTACGGGTGATCACGGCTGGACCCCCTTCAGCAGCAGCTCGGCGAGTTCGAGGTTGATCCCCTCGGGCCAGTCATCCCCGGTGCGGTGCCCGCCGGAGCCGTAGCCGGCGGTGCACACCGGCGGGCACAGCGGGTCGTCGTCGCCGCCCGAGGGGGCCGACGGGCGCGACGGCACGGTCGGACTGCTCGGCAGCGCGGTGGGCTTCGGTACGCCCGGCACGTCCGGGAGATCCGGTGCGTCCGGCAGGTCGGGGGGCTCGGGAAGCCCGGGAAGCTCGGGCACCCGGGGGTCCCCGCCGTTCCCGCCGCCCGGCTCGTCCGTCAGGTTGCCGTAGATGCCGGCCAGATCAAGGTCCGCCGTGATGTGCAGGTTGACGTAGTCACCCTTGATGGCGTCCACCACGTTGCGCGGGAACGGGTAGGTCGTCAGCAGCTCCAGGGAGTTGGGCAGGTCGCTGCCCGCCTTGTTGAGCTGGTGCAGGATCGGCCGGAGCTTCCTGAGGTTGGCGACCGTGTCGTCGTGCGAGGCGTTGACCACCTTGGTGCCGGTCTTGCCCAGCTTGGACAGGGCGGTGAGCATCCTCGTCAGGTCGCGGCGCTGGTCGGCCAGGACCTTCAGGGCGGGCGGCATCGTGTCGACGGCCTCGGCGATCGTCGTCTTCTCCTTGCCCAGCCGTCTGGCCAGCCGGTCCACGGCCTTCAGCGCGCGGACGATGTCCCGGCGCTGGTCGTCCAGGCCGCCGATGAAGGTGTCGAGCTCCTTGAGCAGGGACTTGACCCGGTTCTCCCGGCCTTCCAGGGCCTTGTTCAGCTCCGTGGTGATCGTCTTGAGCTGGGCCACGCCACCGCCGTTGAGCAGGGCGGACAGCGCGGACAGCACCTCCTCGACCTCCGGGTTGCGGCCGCTGCGGGACAGGGGGATCACGTCGCCGTCGCGGAGCCGGCCGACCGGCGTGCCTTCCGGCGGCGCGGCCAGCGCCACGTACTTCTCGCCGAGCATGCTGGTCTGCCGCAGCCCGGCCACGGCGTTGGCGGGCAGCTTCACCGAGTCGGCGACCCGGAGGCGGACCCTCGCGTGCCAGCCCTCCAGCTCCACCTTCTCCACCGCGCCCACGGTGACGTTGTCGACTTTGACCGACGACTGCGGAACCAGGTCCAGGACGTCGCGGAACTCGACGGTGACGTGGTAGGCGCGGCCGTCGGCGGCGGCTCCGCCGGGGAGCGGGACGTCGTACCAGCCGTTGAACTCGCAGCCGGACAGGAGCACCGTTGCGACGGCCGTCCACGTGACGGCCCCGCTCTTGCGCGGGGGCCTCATGCGCTCGCCCCCAGGATTCCGCCGAGGGTGCGGTCGACCGTGCCGGTGCCCGACGTGCCCTGGGGCACTTCGGGCAGGGAGTCGAAGAGGTCCCTCAGGTCCCCGCAGTCGGCCTTCTCCCCGGTCGTCTTCAGGATCGAGCACAGCAGTGCGGCCGGGTCCTGCGGATGGTCCGGGTTGTTGCGGGTGTCGAGGGTGCCGGCGGACGGGTTGTAGGCGTTGTGCAGGTTCGACATGCCCGTCGGCGCGACCTCCAGCAGTTCCTCCAGCGCCGCCCGTTGGGTGACGAGCACCTTGGTCACCTTGCTCAGGCCCTCCACGTTCGACGTCAGCGACTTCTTGTTCTTCTTCACGAAGGCGGACACGTCACCGAGGGCCGTGCCGAGGTGTTTCAGCGCCGCCGCCAGGTCCTTGCGCTCGCCCGCGAGTTGTCCGGCAACCTTGGCGAGGCTGCTGTTGAACGACCGCACGCTCTTGTCGTCCGCCGCCAGCGCCGCCGTGAACACCTGAAGGTTGCGGACCGTGCCGAACAGGTCCGTGCGGCCGTCGGACAGGGTCGTGACCGCCTCCGAGAGGTCCTTCACCGTCCGGTGCAGGTTCTCGCCCTGGCCGTCGAGGTTGTCGGCGCTGACGCCGAGCAGCCGTGACAGGGCGCCGTCCTTGTTGGCGCCCGTGGGTCCCAGCGCCTCGGCCGTGGTGTGCAGGCTGTCGAAGACACGGTCCAGTTCTACCGGCACGGCCGTGCGCGACTCGGGGATCTCGTCCCCGTCCCGCAGGACCGGGCCGCTCCGGTACACCGGCAGCAGCTGCACGTAACGGTCGCTGACCACCGAGGAGTTGATGATCGCGGCCTGTGCGTCCGCCGGGACCTTCCGGTCCGCGTCGTACTCCAGCTCCACCCGCACCCGGCCGCCCTCCGGCGTGATCTTCTTGACCTCGCCGATCCGCACACCCAGGACGCGGACGTCCGAGCCCGGGTAGATGCCGACGGTGCGCGGGAAGTAAGCCGTGACGCGGGCCGGCTCGGTCCGCGGCCACAGGACGTACGTGAGCGCGGCGACCAGGGTCAGGGCGGTCAGCAGGGCCGCGCCCTTCTTCCAACGGTTGCTCACTGCGCGCCCCCCGTCCGCGTCCGCGGCACCACCGGGGCGGCGACCAGGTTCTGGACGTAGGAGTCGAACCAGCGGCCGTTGCCGAGGGTGTTGGTGAAGACCCGCACGTAGGGCGCCAGGAGCTCGATGCTCCGGTCGAGGCCGGCTTGGTTGCGTTCGAGCATCTTCACGACGGTGTTGAGGCCCTTGAGCGCGGGCCCGATCTCCTTGTCGTTGTCCTGGACCAGGCCGGAGAGCTGGATGCCGAGCGCGGCGGAGGTCTTCAGCAGCTTGTGGATCGCCGCACGCCGCTTGCTGATCTCCTTGAACAGCTTGTCGCCGTCCTCGACCAGGGCGGTGAAGTCGCCCGACCGGTCGGCGAGTACTCCCGTCACGCCTCTCGCGTGGTCGAGGAGCTCCTTGAGGGCCTTGTCGCGCGAGGCCACCGTCCGGGAGATCTTCGACAGGCCCTTGATGGACGCCCGTACCTCTTGCGGTGAGTCCTCGAAGGTGGTGGAGATGGTGTCCAGGGCCTTGGCCAGCCGGTCGGTGTCGACCTTCTCCGTCGTGGTGGTGAGATCGCTGAACGCCTGCACGACGTCGTACGCGGGGACGGTCCGCTCCAGCGGGATCTCGCTGCCGGGCTCCAGCCGGCCCCGCCCCCTGGGGTGCAGGGCGAGGTACTTGGCGCCGAGGATCGTCTTGACCCGGATCGACGCGCCGGTCCCGGTGCCGAACGCCGGCTCGTCCTTGATCTTGAAGATGACCTTCACGTGGTCGCCGTCCAAGTCGACCTCCTCGACCTTGCCGACCTTGACCCCGGCGATGCGCACCTCGTCACCCGGCTTGAGACCGCCCGCCTCCGCGAAGGCGGCGCTGTACGTCTCGCCGTCGCCGATCACCGGCAGGCGGTCGGCGTTGAACGCGGCCACGGCCAGCAGCGCGAGGACGGTGAGTCCGACGGCGCCGATGACGAGGGGATTGCGTTCGCGGAAGGGCCCGAGGTGCGGACGGCGCAGCCGTATCCTCGGCAGCTTCGGCGGGTCGACGCGGACCTTCATCAACGGCTGTGGACGCGGCTTGCGGCGGGCCCGGATACGCGGGAGCCTCAGGCTCGGCAGCTTCGGCGGTTCCACGCGCACCTTGAACAGCGGCTCCGGGCGGCGCTTGCGGCTCATGCCCCGCACCTCGCCCTCGCCACGTGCATCTCGGGCGTGAGCACCTGCTTCGTCTTCGGCAGCACGATCCGGCCGTCGAAGTCGCACAGATAGAAGTTGAACCACGAGCCGTAGGACGCCGTCCCCGTCAGCTCGCCCAGCTTGTTCGGCAGCCTCTTCAGCACGCCCTCCACGGTCTTCTCGTTGTCGTTCAGCGTCCCGGTGAGGTCGGTCAGTTCCGCGATGTCGTCCTTGAGCGGCGGGCGCGCGTCCTTCAGCAGGCCCGAGGTGGCCTCCGTCAGGTCGCCGATGCTCACCAGCGACTTCCCGATGGGCTTGCGGTCGGCGGACAGGCCGGAGATGACCCGGCGCAGCTGCTTGAGCAGGCCGGAGAAGCGGGCGCCGCGCTTGTCGAGCGTCTTCAGCACGGTGTTGAGGTTGTCGATCACCGAGCCGATCAGCTTGTCGCGGCCGGCCAGTGTCGTGGTGAGCGATGCCGTGTGCGTCAGCAGGCTGTTGACGGTGCCGCCCTCTCCCTGGAGGGTCTTGATGATCTCGGTGGCCAGCTGGTTGACGTCCTTCGGGCTGAGCGCGGCGAACAGCGGCTTGAAGCCGTTCAGCAGCGCGTTCAGGTCGAGGGCAGGCTGGGTGCGCGCGAGCGGGATCGTGCCGCCGGGGCGCAGCCGGGTGCTGTCGCCGGCGCCCTCGGTCAACGCGACGTAGCGCTGACCGACCAGGTTGCGGTAGCGGATGACGGCGCCGGTGCTGGTGAGCAGGGGCCGGTCCCGGCTGACCGTGAAGGTGACCTCGGCCAGCGTCCGGTCCTTGATCCGGATGCCCGCGACCTCGCCGACCCGCACTCCGGCCACCCGGATGTCGTCACCCTCCTCCAGCCCGGTGACGTCGCTGAAGACCGCGCGGTACTCGTGCTCGGGAGTGAAGGAGATGTTCACGATGGTCGCGGCGAGCAGGGCTGTCGCCACCACCGTCACCAGCGCGAACAGACTGAACTTGATCAGCGGCGCGGCCGTCTGCCGGGCACCTTGGGTGCTCATGCGACGCTCACCGCCGTCCCGCGCGCCATCGGCCCGAACAGCAGCGTCGCGACCGGCGGCACCTCGTCGGCGGGCACGCCCAGCACCGGCGCCACGAGCGAGCCGACGGCCCGCTGCTCGGCCCGGGTGGCGGAGACGCCGAGCGGACCGCCCGAGGCCGTACCCGGCTTCTCGGTACCGTCATCGAGGTGGGCGTCGGGCGCCGGCACCGGAGGATGCGGCAGATCACGGCAGTTCGGACCCGACCGCTCGCCGTAGCGCGGTTCCTCACCCGGTTCGTACGCACCCCGCGGCCGTACGACCTCCAGCGTGATGTGCATCTTCCCGCCCCGGAACGCCTCCTCGGACGCCTTCTCCTGCCGGACCAGGCCGGCCAGCAGGCAGGGGTACTGGGGCGAGTAGCGGGCGAACAGCTCCAGCGTGGGCCGGGAGACCCGGCCGAGGGTGATCAGCCGGTCGCCATTGGCGTCGAGGAAGTCCTCGGCGGTGCCCGCGACGGTCGCCGTGGTCGTCAGAGCCGCCGCCAGCCGGTCCTTCTGCTCGACGATCGTGCGGCTGGTGGTGACGGTGTTGCGCAGGATCTCCATCAGGTCGGGCGCCGCGTCGCCGTAGACCTCGGCGACGTCGGCGAAGCGTGCGATGTCCTCTTTCAGGGACGGCAGGTGCGGATTGAGGCGGCGCAGGTAGGCCTCCACTCGCGTGAGGTTGTCGCCGATCCGGTCGCCGCGTCCCTCCAGGGCGGTGGCGAACGCGGAGAGCGTGGCGTTGAGCTTGCCGGGCTGGACCGTCCGCAGCAGGGGCAGCAGGTCGTTCATCAGCTGCTGGACCTCGATGCCGACGCGGGTGCGGTCCTGGGTGATGACGTCACCGGCGCGGATGGGCCGGGCCGATGAGCCGCGCGGTGCGACCAGGTCGACGTACTTCTCACCGAACAGCGTCTTGGGCAGCAGGCGCGCGTGCACGTCGGAGGGGATCTCGGCGACGTGCTCCGGCTTCAGCGCGATGTCGAGCGTCGCCTTCGTCCCGTCGGCCCGCACCTCGCGCACCTCGCCGACCAGCAGCCCGCGCAGTTTGACGTCGGCGCGCGGATCGAGCTGGTTGCCGAGGCGGTCGGCCTCCAGCGTGATCCGCACGACCGGTGTGAACACCTGGCGGTAGACGGCGACGGACAGGGACAGCAGCAGGGCGAGTACGGCGATGAAGACGACGCCGTACAACCGCAGTCTCAGCACTCTCATCCGGCGGCTCACCCCGCTATCCGTACGGTCGTGCTGGCGCCCCAGATGGCCAGCGACAGGAAGAAGTCCAGGACGTTGATCGCCACGATCGAGGTCCGCACCGCACGGCCCACCGCGACGCCGACCCCCGCCGGGCCGCCGCTCGCGTAGTAGCCGTAGAAGCAGTGCACCAGGATGATCAGGACGGCGAAGACCAGCACCTTCCCGAAGGACCACAGCACGTCCACCGGGGGCAGGTACTGCTGGAAGTAGTGGTCGTACGTGCCCGTGGACTGCCCGTAGTAGCCGGTGGTGATGGTGCGGGCGGCCAGGTACGAGGAGAGCAGGCCGATCACGTACAGCGGGACGACGGCCACGAACCCGGCGATCATCCGGGTCGTCACGAGGAACGGCAGCGAGGGCACGCCCATGACCTCCAGCGCGTCGGTCTCCTCGCTGATCCGCATCGCGCCCAACTGGGCGGTGAACCCGGCGCCGACGGTCGCGGAGAGGGCGAGCCCGGCCACCAGCGGGGCGATCTCACGGGTGTTGAAGTACGCCGACAGGAACGCCACGAAGTTGGAGGTGCCGAGCTGGTTGAGCGCGGCGTACCCCTGCAACCCCACTTCCGTGCCGGTGAAGAACGACAGGAAGGCGATCACTCCGACCGTGCCGCCCACGACGGCGAGCGCGCCCCGGCCGAAGCTCACCTCGGCGAGCAACCGCAGGATCTCCTTCTTGTAGCGGCGCAGGGTGCGGCCGGTCCAGACCAGCGACCGCCCGTAGAAGGACAGCTGTGCTCCCAGCTCCTCCAGGCCTTTCAACAGCGCCATGCCTCAGCCCCTCTGGGGAACGACTTGGAAGTACACGGCGGTCATCACGAAGTTCGTCACGAACAGCAACATGAAAGTGATCACCACCGACTGGTTCACCGCGTCGCCCACACCCTTGGGCCCGCCCTTCGCGGTCAGCCCCTTGTAGGAGGCGACGATCCCGGCGATCGCACCGAACACCAGCGCCTTGACCTCGGCCGCCCACAGGTCGGAGAGCTGGGCGAGCGTGGTGAAGGAGGCCAGGTAGGCGCCGGGAGTGCCGTTCTGGAGGACGACGTTGAAGAAGTAGCCGCCCGCCACGCCGACCACCGACACCAGGCCGTTGAGCAGCACCGCCACCAGCATCGACGCCAGCACGCGGGGAACGACCAGCCGGTGGATGGGGTCGATGCCCAGCACCTGCATCGCGTCGATCTCGTCGCGGATCTTCCGGGCCCCGAGGTCGGCGCAGATCGCCGTGCCGCCGGCGCCCGCGATCAGCAGCGCGGTCACGATCGGCGAGGCCTCGCGCAGCACGGCGAGCACGGAGGCGGCCCCGGCGAAGGACTGGGCGCCCAGCTGCCGGGTCAGACTGCCGATCTGGAGCGCGATGACCGCCCCGAACGGGATGGAGACCAGGGCCGTCGGCAGGATCGTCACGCTCGCGACGAACCACGCCTGCTGGATGAACTCCCGCGCCTGGAAGGGCCGTCGGGGGATCGTCCGGACGACGTCCAGCGCCATCGCGAAGAGGCTGCCGGAGTGCCGCAGCGCCCCGGCCGGTGACAGGCTCATGCGCCGGCCACCTCCTTGTGGTGGAGCTGGGCGGCCGGTGACAGGCTCATGCGCCGGCCACCTCCTTCTGGTGGAGCTCGGCCTCGCGCCGTGCGATCGCCTGCCAGCGGGGCGGCCGGGTGATGCCCGGTCCCGGCAGCAGGCGGGGAGTCAGCTGCTGTACGCGCGCGCTGTCGTCGATCTGCGCGAGCTCTTGCTCGACCTGCGCCGCGTCCTTCTCCTCCGCCATGCCGATCGGGCCCTGCATCCGGCCGTTCAGGAACTGCCGTACGACGGGCTCGTCGCTGCTCAGCAGCTCCGCGCGCGGCCCGAACATCACCAGCTCGCGGCGGAACAGCAGCCCGATGTTGTCCGGCACCTGGCGGGCGGAGGCGATGTCGTGCGTGACGATCAGGAAGGTCGCGTCGATCTGCGCGTTGAGGTCGACGATGAGCTGGTTGAGGTAGGCGACGCGGACGGGGTCGAGGCCGGAGTCGGGCTCGTCGAAGAGGATGATCTCCGGGTCGAGCACGAGCGCCCGGGCGAGCCCCGCCCGCTTGCGCATCCCGCCGGAGATCTCACCGGGCAGCTTCCCCTCCGCGCCGATCAGCCCGACCATGTCCATCTTCTCCAGCACGATGCGCCGGATCTCGCTCTCGGACTTACGGGTGTGCTCGCGCAGCGGGAAGGCGATGTTGTCGTACAGGTTCATCGAGCCGAACAGCGCGCCGTCCTGGAACAACACGCCGAACAGCTTGCGCACCTCGTACAGGTCGTGCTCGCGGAGCTTGGTGATGTCCCGGCCCTGGATCGTGATCGAGCCGCGCTCCGGCTTCAGCAGTCCGACGAGCGTCTTGAGGAACACGGACTTGCCCGTGCCCGAGGGGCCGAGCATGACCGAGACCTCCCCGGCTGGCAGTGTCAGCGAGACGTCCTGCCAGATGACCTGGTGACCGAAGGACTTGGTCAGTCCTTCCACACAGATCTCGACACCCATCCGGTCCACCCTTCAGCCCGCGCCTTCGTCGGTGAGCAGCTCTGACATCTGCTCTACGGGGAGGGGCGGGGGGTCCGTCGCTCGGGTGGCGGATTTTTTTCGGGCGGGTTGCGGGCGCGCTCTCGGGTCGGTTCCAGGCAGCGCTTGCGGGCGGGGCCGGGCAGCGCTACCGGACAGGTTTTCCGGCAGCACTTCCGGGCGGGCCGGGCAGCGCTACCGGACAGGTTTTCCGGCAGCACTTCCGGGCGGGCCGGGCAGCGCTACCGGGCAGGTTTCTGGCAGCGCTACGGAAGCGGGCTCGCCGTGAGCTCGGGGAACGGGGAGGTGGACGGCGCGTCGGATGTCTCAGGAGCTTCCGGGACGGCCGTGGCCGCCGTGTCCGTCGGAACGGCGGAGAGCTCCACCGGCAAATCGGGTACGTCGGATACCCGCGGGGCCTCCGGCGCGGACAGCCCGGGCAGCGGGGCCTCCGGGACCTCAGGAAGGTCCGGGACATCCGGAACGCCCGGAACATCCGGGACCTGCGCGACGGCCGGGACCTCCGGCAATGACGGCACGGACAGCGGGAGGAACGATTCGCCGCCGACGGAATCGGCCGCTGGGCGCTCGGCCGCCGCAGCCGTGGGCTCATTCCCCCGGGGTGTACGGCCCCCGCTACCACCGTCCGGCCGTACCGCCTCCGCACCCGGAGAGGCGACGACGGGCCGAGGCACCGCCCCGCCCCCGCCTCCGCTGCCGTCGAGGGCGTACGGCAGCACGAACCCCGCCACCGCCAAGGACGCCGCCGTCGAGGCGACCGCCACGGCCTGTGCCCTGCCGACCCCGCGCGGCCGCCTCCATCCGATCAGGAACAGCGCGCACCCGAGCGTGGCGGCCAGCGACTGCCGCAGCGTCCGCCGGGCCCGGGCCAGCAGCGACTCGACGGTCCGGTAGCTCAGCCCCATCCGGACGGCGACCTGGCCGACGTCCAGGTCCTGCGACTTCAGCCGCAGCGCCTCGGCCTGCCGCGCGGGCAGCTCACCACTGCGCACCGCCAGCCACTTCGCCTCGGCCCGGTCGCACACCGCCTCCTCGACGGGCACCGGACCGGGGGCGATGAGCGTCGGGCTGGTCCGCACCTCGGCCTCGCGGTTCACCTGCCGGTAGCGGTCGACGCACAGGCGCATCGTCACCGTCGTCAGCCAGGCCGCGAGCCGTTCCTCGTCCAGGTCGGGCCGCTCGGCGGCGCGCAGCATCGCCTCATGCACCGCGTCCTCGGCGTCCTCCGGGCTCATCGACCGGCGCCGGGCCACCTTGAGCAGGTGCTCACGGTGGCTCCACATGCGCCGCCACCGCTCGTCGGCCGCGGTCACCTCCGCAGGTGTCTCTGCGGGCATGTCCGCAGGCGTGTCCGTCGCCATGAGGGCCCCTTCGCGCTCACCCACCGGTCTCGTGCTGTCCGGCGGGGGGCGACATTACCGCCCAGTATCGGCGGTTGTGGAGGGGGAGACGGTCATCGAGTCCGCGCTGTTACTGGTGAGTGGGGCGGTGCTGGGCAGCAGGTTCTCGCCGGGGAGCTCCATGTCGGGGGCGGGGGCGGGGAGTTGCGGCTCGTCCGGGTTCTCGGGTTCGGTGGCCGGGCCGGTTCCGGCCGGGGCCGGAGAGACGGGGGTCGACGGAGTACGGGACGGCGTGGCAGTCGGCCGGGCGGAGGGTGTCCGCGACGGCTTGGGTGTGGCGGCCGGCCGCGACGGCTCCGGGTGCGCGGAGGAGGACCCGGCGGAGGAGGACTCTGAGGACCCGTCCGGCACCACCCGGTGCCCTTCCAGGAAGTACGCGTACCAGGCCCTGACCGTGCGCAGATAGGCCGCCGAGTGGTTGTAGCCGAGGATCGCCCGGTCCAGCTGGGCGGGGACGGAGAGGTCCCGGCCACCGGCACACAGATACCGTCCGGCGGCGAGTGCCGCGTCGAAGACGTTGTTCGGATCCGTACGCCCGTCGCCGTTGCCGTCCGCACCCCAGCGGGCCCAGGTCGACGGGATGAACTGCATCGGCCCGACCGCACGGTCGTACGCCGTGTCCCCGTCGTGGACACCGCCGTCGGTGTCCCGGATCAGCGCGAAGGCCACGCCGTCCAGCCGCGGCCCGAGGATCGGCGCCACGGTCGTACCGTCCGACGTCACCCTTCCGCCCCGCGCCTGCCCCGACTCCACCTGCCCGATCGCCGCCAGCAGCTGCCAGCGCAGCCGACAGCCGGGCGCCTCACGCGCGAGCCGGTCCTCGGCGCTCCGGTAGGCGGCGAGGACACTCGCCGGCAGTGCGCCGCCCACCTCCACGGCCGCCGCCCCGCCACCCGCGTGCTTCCGGGCCCGCAGCGGCGGAAGCTCCGTGCGGTACGGGGCGTCGCCGGACACGCTCGGTCCGTGCTCGGCCGGTGCCTGAGCGGGCTCCGGTACGGAGGCCCGCGCCGGGATCACCCCCGGCGCCTGCGACGCGGTGAGCGCCGCCATCGCCACCACGGCGGCCGCCGTACCTCTGACACGCCTGCCTCTGTGCCCTGCCACGTCCTGTTCCCCTCCCGGTGAGCTTCCTGTCGTCTGCTCTACGGGGGAGGGTGGGGGGTCCGTCGCGGGAATTGCGTACGGTGCCTACGGGGTTCCGGTACCTCGATCGTCTGGAGAAGTCCAGGGGCAGACGAGTCGGGCTGTACGCCGGGGAGAGTCATCGCAGCGCTATGACTTGCGTAAACATTCCAATTGACCGCGCCCACGGCTACTCTGACGGCTACGCAAGCGCAGGTAGGCCCCCTCATCGGAAGTCGCGAGGACGGGGCAAGACGCGGCACGGTTCCCCGTTTACGGAATCAGCCTTCGTGCAGGGGTCGCGGACCTCCACGCCTGCTGCAGATCGGCAGGACTAGCCGCCGTCGTTCCCAAGCATTCCGGGCCGGGAGGCCTCATCGCCATCGGGGCTTCAGGGTCCGCTCGATGTGCTCAGGTTGTCGGCCGGATCGGCTAGCTTGTTGCGGAGCCGCTTCGACAGCTCCCGACCGAAGGACAGACACAGACGTGCAGACCACGCCCCTCAGCCCCGAGGATCCGGCACAGATCGGCGGCTTCGAGCTGCTGGGCCGGATCGGCCAGGGCGGCATGGGACAGGTGTACCTGGGCGAGTCTCCAGGCGGTGAGCCGGCCGCGGTGAAGATCATCAAGACGTCGGTCGTCGATTCGACCGCCCGGCTGCGCTTCGCGCAAGAGATCGACATCCTGAAGACAGTCTGGGGCGCGCGGATCGCGCAACTCCTCGACGCGGACGCGGACGCGGAACAGCCCTGGCTGGCCACCGAATACGTCGAGGGACCGGACCTCGGCAAACATGTGGTGACCCATGGCCCGCTGCCCGCGCTCCTCGTCCTGTCGCTCGGCGCCACCCTCGCCGAGGGCCTGGGTTATGTGCACAAGCAGGGACTGCTGCACCGGGACCTGAAGCCCGCGAACATCCTGCTCGGCCCTAACGGCCCCAAGATCATCGACTTCGGCCTCGCGGTTTTCGCCGAGTCGAGCGCTTCCCTCACCGCCGCCAACACGGTCGTGGGCACCCCGTCGTGCATGCCGCCCGAGCAGGCCAACGGCGTGAAGCCGCTGACGAGCGCCGTCGACGTGTACGCACTGGGTACGGTTCTGCTGTTCGCCGCGACGGGCCACCTGCCGTACCACGCGAACAACATCCACGTGCTGTTCCACATGGTGACCGATCCGACGACCGCCCCCGATCTGACGGGAGCGCCACCCGAGCTGGTCCCCCTCCTGACGGCCATGCTGTCCCACCACGCTCAGGACCGGCCCACGATCACCGAGGTCGTCCAGCAGTGCCGTGGCCTGGTCGAGGCGCAGGGGCTGAAGCTCGCGCAGGCACGCCGGCGTCTCACCACCTACACGGCCGCGCCCCCTCAGGATTTCCCGACGCTGCTACCGGCGCCGCCGGAAAGCGCCCTTCCTGCTCCCGTCCCTGCCATGTCCTACCCGGCAGCCACGCCGCGTCGTGACGAACCGTCGACCGTACCCACGGTCGTGGACGGGCCCGCTCCGGATACCCAGCCCACCATGGATCTCGCCGCGCCACAGCAGACGGCGCAGGCCGAGCCACCCGCTCAATCGGCGCCAACGGCCCCGGTGCCTCCGAACGCGGAGCACCAGCAGAGCGCTCCGAACGAGGACGTGCCACGGCGGGCCCGCCCCACCGGTCGGACCCCGGCTCGTTCCCTGCGCCATTCCGCCCAGGCCCGCCGCACCGCCCAGCAGCTGCGCGAGGCGTACGCGGCGCGCGCCGCGTTCTGACCACATCCCGCGCACCTCTGCAGGTGCCTCCCCCCGGCACGCCCTCACCGCGCACCATTGACCTGCGGGTCTGCCCCGGTGAGGGTGGTTCACGCGCTTTACCGCCCATACGGCACAGTGGAGCGGTACAACAGCGTGAGCGGCAGGTCTGCGCGAGCCGGGAGCCGGCCGCGATAACAGCACAGCATGACGGACATGGGAGGCAGCGGGTGACCGCCCAGCAGAGCAGCACCGCACCGGTGGACCCTCGCCCCGACGGGGAGGACCAGTTCCCGGCAGGCGCGCAGGTCTTCGTGCGCGACGAGGTGTGGCTCGTGCGGAACTCCGTGCGCACCGAGCACGACGGCGCGAAGGTCGACGTCGTCGGCGTGTCCGACTTCGTACGGGACCAGGAAGCCGTGTTCTTCACCGGCCTGGACACGATCGAGCTGATCGACCCCCGCCGTACGAAGCTGGTCCGGGACGAGTCGTCGAACTTCCGCCGCTCCCGTCTCTTCCTGGAGGCGGTCCTGCGCAAGACCGCACTCCCCCAGTCCGAGCGCCGACTGGCCCTCGCCGACTCGTTCCTCCTCGACTCCCTGCCCTACCAGCGCCGCCCCGCCGAGCTGGCCCTGTCGGGCCGCAACCTGCGCCCGCGGCTGCTGATCGCCGACGTCGTGGGGCTCGGCAAGACCCTGGAGATCGGTCTGACGCTTGCCGAGCTAATCCGTCGGGGGCGCGGTGAGCGCATCCTGGTGGTCACGCCGCAGCACGTCCTGGAGCAGTTCCAGCACGAGCTGTGGACCCGGTTCGCGATTCCTCTCGTACGGCTGGACTCGGTCGGCATCGAGCGGATCCAGCGGGAGATCCCGGCGGGCCGGAACCCGTTCACGTACTTCAAGCGGGTCATCGTCTCGATCGACACCCTGAAGAACACCGACCAGTACAAGCACCACCTGGAGCGCATCAACTGGGACGCGGTCGTCATCGACGAGTCGCACAACCTGATCAACCGCGGCTCCCTGCGCAACCAGCTCGCGCAGATCCTCGCTCCGCGCACGGACGCCCTGATCCTGGCCTCGGCGACCCCGCACAACGGTGACGCGAAGTCGTTCGCGGAGCTGATCGGCCTCCTCGACCCGGCGGCGATCCGCGACCCGGAGCACTACCGCGCCGAGGACATCGAGCACCTCTTCATCCGCCGTACGAAGATCAGCCCCGAGGTCCGCGAGCAGATGAAGGGCCAGTGGGCGGACCGGGGCCCCTCGCAGTCAGTACGGTGTGCGGCGACACCCGCCGAGGAGAAGATCTTCGAGGAGCTGGCGGCCGTCTGGCTGCCCGGAGAGAACGGCACCTCGGTGAGCGGTGTCCCCCTCTTCCCGTACACGCTGCTCAAGTCGTTCCTGTCCTCGCACGCCGCCCTGAAGGCGACGGTCAGCGCACGTATCAAGACGCTGGAGAAGAAGAACGAACCGACGGCGACCCGCGCCGAACTCGCCGCGCTGCGCACGCTCCAGGAGCTGGTGGCACCGATGACGGAGGCGGACTCGGCGAAGTTCGCTGCGCTGGTCGAGCAGCTGAAGGCGATCGGTGTCGGCCCCAAGTCGGACATGCGGGTTGTGGTCTTCTCCGAGCGGGTGCAGACCCTGGAGTGGCTGCGTACAGCGCTCCCGGCGGCACTCGGTTTCCGGGGCCGGGCGGCCGAGGAGTCGACACGGGTGATGCACGGCGGCCTGTCGGACGAGCAGCAGATGCAGTGCGTGGAGGACTTCGGCCTGGCGGACACGCCCGTACGCGTGCTGCTGACCGGCGATGTGGCGTCCGAGGGCGTCAACCTGCACCGCCAGTGCCACCAGCTGATCCACTACGACGTGCCGTGGTCGCTGATCCGCATCGAGCAGCGCAACGGCCGTATCGATCGGTACGGGCAGGCGCACCAGCCGCAGTTCCGCGCGCTGATCCTCACCAGCGAGGTGGAGGGCGCCAAGGACGACACGGTGGTGGCAGAGCGCCTGCTGGACCGGGAGGACCAGGCACACCGGGCGCTGGGCACGGCCGAAGCGGTGACGGGCCTGTACCGGGCGGAGGCCGAGGAGAAGTCCCTCATCCAGGATCTGTTGCGTGGCCGTACGGTGGACGAGTCGCTGGACGCGCACCGGGCGGAGGCCGAGGCGGACGCGGCCATGGACGATTTCCTGGCGGACTTCTTCGGTTCGGTGGGTGACGCCGGACCGGGCGCGGAGAACGCCGATCCACAGAACACCGAAGGAAAGGGCGCCGGCACGTCCGCACCGGGCAACGCGGCGGTACCCCGGCTGTTCACGTCGACCGCCGAGTTCCTCGACGAGGCGCTGAGCGAGGTGTTCCCCGACGCGACCACCAGCCTGGACCTGCACCGCGACACCGAGTCGGGCCTGCTGTCGTTCCGCCCGCCCACCGACCTGGTGCACCGCCTCAAGGCGCTCCCGCTGGACTACGTACGCGAACAGCGCCTGCGCGAACGGCTGTTGGTGACCTTCAACCGCCGGCTCGCCGAGCACTCCCTGAAGCGGGCCCGCGAGTCGTCCACGTCCAGCTGGCCGGAGATCTCCCTGCTTACGGATCTGCATCCGGTGGTGGAGTGGCTCACGGACAAGGTCCTGGTACGCCTGGGCCGGCAGGAGGCGCTGATCATAACGGCGGACGTGCCCGAGCCCACGTACCTCGTGCAGGGCGTCTACTCCAACGCGCTGGGCCGTCCGACCGTCGTCAAGTGGATGGGCGTGACGCGGGGCGGCACGGTCGAGGACGACATGGTCGGCCTGCTGCGCCGCTCCGGAGTCGGACCGACCATGGCCAACCCGATGCGCCACAGCGAACCGGCGACGGCGCTGGAGGCCGGCATTCCCGACGCCCTGGCCGCCGCCGAGCAATTCCTCGACCGGCACCGCGACGCCTGGGACGAGCCGCTGCGCAAGCCGATCGACGACTACAAGGCCCGCCTGGGCGACTGGGAACAGCCCACCCTCGCCGGGGAGCGGACGAAGAAGTCGCTCGCCTCGCTCGCGGACTCGCTGCTGACCACCGGCCGCCCCCTGATGCGGGTCCTCGCCGTCCTGGTCCCCGACCCGGAAGCGCCCGCGCGTCCGCCATCCACGGCCTGAGCCCACACCCGCCCACGGCCCGGCCCGCCGCCCCGTCGCCGCCAGACCTCCCGACCTGAGATTCCCTGAGAAGAGACCGGACATGACGTACGACTCCCTGGTCAACCGAGGAGACTACTTCTCGGCGCACTACCTCGCCGAGGTGCTGCCCAAGGACCTCAAGTCGGGCCTGCTGGCCGCCTGGAAGCAGCGCGAGGACGAGGCGAGGGCGGAGGCCGAGCGGGCGGCCGCGGCGGGAGCCGACGGAACGGCCGAAGCGGTGCCGGGAGAACCGGACGCCGACGCCCTGCCGGTCACCCCGCGCGCGGGCCTGCGTGAGCTGCGCCGCCGCTACTTCCGGGCCCGTCCCTCCTTCGCGCTCCCCGAGGACGACGAGGACGGCACGGCGGCCGCCCAGGACACCGAGGACGACTCGGCGACATACGACTCCCCTGCCTGGTGCGAGCGGGTCCGCGCCCTGAACGCGGAGGTGCTGCGCGCGCTCGGCTACGACGCCAAGCCGCGCACGATGACGGTCACGCGCGCCGACCAGCCCTACGAGGTCCGGGTCGCGCACGCCGAGAAGGGCCTGGTCGCGGTCGACTGCGGCTGGGCCGCCGAACCGGACGCCGCCCTCGACCCGGAGGGCCCCGGCCGCCTCCTGGAGCCGGTTCCGCTGGACGGCCGCAACACCGTGCCTACGGGCTCGAAGCTCGCCTCGTTCCTCTTCGCCTGCGAGGACGCGCCCCGTTACGTGCTGCTGCTCGTCGGCGGGGTCGTCGTCCTCGCGGACCGGATGGTGTGGGGCGAGGGCCGCTACCTCGCGGTCTCCCTCGACGCGGCCCTCCAGCGCAACGACACCAAGGCGGGCGGCGAACTCGACACGATCGCCGCCCTGTTCGGCGCGGACTCGCTGCGCACGCCGGAAGAGGGCGGCGAGAACCCCCTCGCGGAACTCGTCGGCAAGTCCACCAAGCACGCGGTGGGCGTCTCCAGCGAGCTGCGCGACGGTCTGCGGCTCAGCGTCGAGCTGATCGCGGGCGAGGTCCTGGCCCGGCTGCGCGAGCAGGGCGTACGCCCCGAGGACATCGGCGAACTGCCCGACCTCGGCAAGCAGTTGACCCGCGAGTCTCTCCGCTACCTCTACCGCGTCCTGTTCCTTCTCTACGCGGAGGCCCGCCCCGAGCTGGGCATCCTGCCCGCCGACTATCCCGAGTACCAGCAGGGCTACGGCCTCGGCCGCCTCGGCGAACTGATCGCCGAACGGGACCTCGTCGACGAGAAGTCCCGGCAGGGCACGTACCTGTACGAGTCACTGGACCTGCTCTTCCGCAAGGTGCAGGAGGGCTACCGCTCGCGGCGGACGCACGGCCCCGCGGGGGCGGAAGCGGACGGCGTGGAGGCCGCCCCCAAGGCCAGCGAGGACGTGGGCCTGCGTTTCGAGCCGCTGCACTCCAAGCTGTTCGAACCGGAGTCGATCCGGCTGATCGGCCTCGGCACGATCCCGCACCCCCACGACGACACCGACGACGATGACGACGAGGCCGGCCTTGAGGGCTCGGGCGGCGTCCTGGACACCCGGCTGCGGAACGCCACGCTTTACAAGGTGCTGCGCCTGCTGATGATCACGCGCGGCAAGAAGGGCGAGCGCGGCGGCTTCATCTCGTACGCCCAGCTCGGCATCAACCAGCTCGGGGCCGTGTACGAGGGCCTGATGTCGTACAGCGGGTTCATCGCGGGCGACGAGGAGCTGTACGAGGTCGCGAAGAACGGCGACCCGAAGGACGGTTCCTGGCTCATCCCGAAGTCGAAGGTCGACGACTATCCGGGCAACGTGTTCGTGTACCGCCGCGACGAGGAGACCGGCGAGGACGTCCGCGTCAAGTACGCCCCCGGCTCGTTCGTCTACCGCCTGTCCGGCCGCGACCGCCAGACCTCCGCCTCGTACTACACCCCCGAGTCCCTGACCAAGGTCACGGTCCAACTGGCCCTCCAGCACCGCCTGGACCAGGACGGTACGACGACCGAGGCGCGCGAGCTGCTCGACTGGAAGATCTGCGAGCCGGCGCTCGGGTCCGGGGCCTTCCTCAACGAGGCCATCAACCAGGTCGCGGCGGAGTACCTGCGCCGCCGCCAGGAGGAGCTGGGCACGCCGATCGACACGGAGAAGTACGCCGTCGAGTTCCAGAAGGCGAAGGCGTACGTCGCCCTGCACAACTCCTATGGCGTCGACCTCAACGAGACGGCCGTGGAGCTGGCGGAGGTGTCGCTGTGGCTCAACACCATGCACCCCGGCATGGAGGCCCCGTGGTTCGGCCTGCACCTGCGACGCGGCAACTCCCTGATCGGCGGCCGCCGTGAGGTGTACCCGCCGGAGAAGCTGAAGAAGGCGGCCTGGCTGGGGACAACCCCGGAACGCTTCCCCCTGACGGAGGCCGCGAACGGCCTCCCGGTGACGGTGACCGAGCGCACCACCCGAAGCGGCTCGGTGCAGCGGGTCACCGAGAACGCCGTGCACCATTTCCTCCTCCCCGCGAAGGAGTGGGGCGCGGTCGCCGCAGAGAAGGAGGCGAAGGCGCTGGCCCCGGAGGCGGCGCGGGCGCTGGGCAACTGGCGCAAGATGATCACGCGCACGCCAACTGCCAAGCAGGCGGAGCGACTTCAGGCAGCGGCCCGGAGGGTCGAGTTCCTGTGGGGGCTGGTTGTACGGCGCCTGGAGATCTCCGAGCGGGACATCTCGCGCCGGATCGACGTGTGGGGCGCGGAGGACGGCTGGCTGCGGTCGCCTGAGGTCGCGGTGCAGCGGGACAAGGTCGTCGCTGATTTGACGGCTCCGGACACTCCCTACTGGCGCCTGAAGACGCTGATGGACGCGTGGTGCGCGTTGTGGTTCTGGCCGGTGCAGGAGGCCGGGCTGCTGGACGGTACGGCAGCGGTGTACGAGCGGGGGGCTGAGGAAATTCCCTCGGGTGCAGTGGCGGAGGGGCTGCGGGCTGCGGACGAGTCCGGGGTGCTGATGTCCTGGGAGACGGAGGATCTGTTCGGCGAGATCACGGGGGGCGGCGAGCTGACGGCGGCCTCGGTGGAGCGCCGACGGACGGGGCGGCGCAAGGAGGCCATCGGGGGCACGCGCAAGCGGGCAGTGGTTCCGCTGGCGGGGCTGGACGACTGGCTGGAGTTCGCGGAGGCGTTGGTCGGCACGGAGGATGTTCCGGCTGACTCGCTGGTGGCGGAGTTCGGGTCGCTGGCGGAGCTTGAGCCTTATGAGGATGCGCTGCCGGACCTGATGGGGATGGAGCATTTCCAGCAGCTCGAGCTGCGGTTCCCTTGGGCTGGGGTTGCGAGGGATGTGGCGCGGGCGCAGGGGTTCTTCCACTGGGAGTTGGACTTCGCGCAGGTGTTCGCCAAGGGCGGGTATGACTTGCAGGTGGGGAATCCGCCTTGGGTGAGGCCTGACTGGCAGGAGGATTTGGTTTTTGCGGAACTTGAGCCTTGGTTCAAATTGAGCGAGAAGCCGACCGCGGAGGAATGGCGGCTCCGCAAGGAGCAGACCCTTGCCAGTGGAAGGCAACATCCTGCGTTCGTGCTCAGCGAACTGGCCACAACTACTGGCATGGTCGCGACACTCGGAAGCCCTGCAACATATCCATTGCTCGTAGGTACACGGGGCGATCTCTACCGAGCGTTCATGGCACAGGTTTGGCGCCACCTTGGCCCAACTGGACGAGGAGGGCTAATCCACCCAGACACTCATTTCGGCGGCGTACATGAAGGTGGCATCAGGGAGTCCGCATATCGCCATTTGCGCGTGCACGCGCACTTCATGAATTCTGCTAACTGGGCTTTCGAAGATCTGGGTCGCACGCAAGAATTTGGAGTTCACATCTACGGTTCGGACGGAGAACCGAATTTCCTGCACCTCAGTGAACTCCGTGGCGCTGACGTACTACCAGCTTCACTGGCCCACGACGGGCGTGGAGAGGTACCCGGAATCAAACACAACGGAACCTGGGACGTTCGCCCCCACCTCAATCGAGTGGTGCACGTCAACAATGCGCTGCTGTCCGGATGGCAGCGCCTCACTGGATTCGAAGGGCCCCTTTCACAGACCCCTTTGCTTTATCCGGTCCTGAGAATGGAACAGGGCGCAATCGAGGCAATTTCCGCCCACACTCCGCGCCTTTCCTCTTTTGAGCCCATGATCACCATCGGGTTCCTCGAAACCAACGCCAAGAAAGATGGCCTGATCCGCTGGAACACCCAAGCTCCACAAGAACTTGCTGACGTGATCCTACAAGGACCTCATATCTCGGTTTCTCATCCGTTCTCGAAGGAACCCAGAATTCCCTGCAAAAGTCATCGAGACTGGAATCCCGTCTCGCCAGAGAAAATGTCCGTTGACTACGTTCCGGTAACCAACTACGTCCGGTCCACCAATCGAGAAACCTACCTGACTGCACAGAGTTCATGGCTCGGGAAACCAGCCACCTCATACTTTCGCTTGGCGTGGAGGGCGATGATCCCGTTTATCACCGAGCGCAGTCTCTTCGCCGCTCTAATTCCGCCAGGCCCCGCACATGTCCACACAGTGCAGTCCATGGCTATGGCTGACAATCGCCTCACCGCCCTCAATGCCGGCTTCTGGGCGGCTTTGCCTTTCGACTACCTCCTGCGCATTACTGGCCGCTCTCACCTGCAGGTTGCTGAGGCTCGCAAAATGCCCGCCCCGGACCCGAAACACCCTCTCGCCCCCGCCCTACTCCTCCGAACCCTTCGCCTCAATGCCTTGACCGCTCACTATTCACCCCTGTGGGAGGAACTCTACGACCCCCGCTGGGCGGGCTACGAACAGTGGGCCAACCCTGGCTGGCCGAACCTTGCCCCACTTACCGTCGGCCTTACCCCTACCTGGTCATGCAACATGGCCCTCCGCACCGAGTACGAGCGTCGCGCCGCCCTTGTCGAACTCGACGCGCTCGTCTCAGTCTGGCTAGGCATCAGCGCCGACCAGCTTGTCGCCATCTACAAAACCCGCTTCCCGATCCTCCACGACTACGAAGCTGAAACCTACTTCGACGCCAACGGACGGAAAATCGCGGCCAACTACAACACATTCGGCCACGGCCAAACTAAGCAGGATTATCTCGACCTCGTTACCCATTTGGAAGACCCAGAGAATACCCCACCTGCGGTCCGCTACAGTGCCCCCTTCTATAAGGCCGACCGCGAAGCCGAGATGCGCGCTGCCCATGCCTACTTCCAAGCTCGCCTCGACGCCGAGATCGCCGCAGGCCGCTGGGCCCCGCCCGAACTCGCGCCCCACCTCACTGAAACAGCGGCGAAAGTCTGACCGTCAACACCCAACGGCACACCACACCTGCTACACCTCACTGCGGCCCAGCCCACCCGATAGGTTCCGTCCATGCCAGGACAGTTGCTCGAACTGCACGTGGAGAATTTCCGCAGCCTGCGGGACGTGACGATCCCGTTAGGTCCGCTGACGGTCCTCGTCGGTGCGAACGGTGTCGGCAAGTCGAACGTCCTCAAGGTCTTCGACCTGCTCGCCGACATCATCCGCACCGATCTCGAACCCGCCCTCGAAAGCCGGGGAGGGTTCGACGAGGTCGCGTTCTGGGGCGGGCCCAAGCCGCCGACCACCCTCCGGATCCGGCTCAAGGCCACCTGGACCACCCACTCCAGCCCCAACGCCCCCGACGAATACGATCTCAAGGTCCGTCGCTACTCGGCCCCTAGCGCCAAGGGCCGTGACCTCTACCGACTCACCCGCAGCGAGAGCTTCCAGTTCAAGCGGACCAAGGGGCGCGGCCGTCGCATCACCGTGTCGGGCGAGCGCGCCACAGTGATCGATACACGCCCCAGTAGCGAGCTTGAGGACAGCAGCGAGTTCGGTATTCAACGGTTCAGCAGTGGCCTGTCCACACTGCCTCGGCTGGCAAGTACCGAGGGCGGTTTTGAAGTAGGGATGGTGGCGGACCGGCTGTCATCATTCCGCGTCTTCGACGTGGATGTGGATGCGGCCCGTCAGCCGTCCCGCCTGAATCGCGACTACGCCTATCTGTCGTCCAGTGCCGACAACCTGGCCGTCTTCCTGAACTTCCTCAGCGAGGATTCCGCCCTCTGGGAACGGCTTCTGGACGACGCTCGTTCCGTGCTTCCACAACTTGAGGACATCCAGTTCGAGGCGGTCGGCGGTCCTGCCGCTCAAACTGCTGTCCAACTGGTGGAACGCGGCCTGCGTCGGCCCACCCCTCTGGCTGACGCTTCCTACGGAACCGTACGACTCCTCGGTCTCCTGGCTCTGCTCTACGATCCCGCGCCCCCTGCACTGACCTGTATCGAGGAGATCGACCACGGTCTGCACCCCCAGGCATTGAATCTGATCGTCAATCGACTGCGCGAGGCGAGCGCGCTCACTCAGTTCATCGTCGCCACCCACTCCCCCGCTCTCGCGGATCGCCTTTTGCCCGAGGAAATCGTGATCTGTGAGCGTGACGACGACGGTGCCTCCCTCATCCCCGCCATCACCACGGGTGACGTACGCGCGATCGTCGAGGAGAGCGGAGACCTGCCGCTCGGTGAGCTGTGGTTCTCAGGTGTTCTCGGAGGCGACCTGACGGGAGACGAGCTGTAGTGGCCGTGAGCAGAGGCCCCCTGGGGCGTGGCGTCATCGTGCTGGCCGGCGAGGACTCCAACGACTGCCGGATCGTCGCCGAGATCATCAAGCAGCACCATCCAGATCTGGGCAACGCCCGCCTGGTCGAGATCAGCGACAAAACCCGCCTCAAGACGGCCACCGGGCCTGACCTCGCGGCCCGCGTCCGCACCATCGTCGGCAAAGCGAAGGGCCGCGCGCTCCGGGCGAAGGGCCCACTCGTCGGCCTGGTGATCCACGAAGACTTGGACGGCTACACGGACGGCGAGTACACCCGTGTCCGCGCGAACGTCGCCGGAGCACTCTCCCGCGAGAGCCCATGCAACTCGGCGTTGGCGCTTGCCGCTTGGGAGTCGGAAGCCTGGCTCTTACTCTTTCCGGACGCCTTCCCGGCCGTCCGGCCCAACTGGAAGGTTCCCGCGCAGCTCCAAGGCCGCGACACCGGAACCATCAAGAGCCCGAAGGAAGACCTGAAGCGCAAGCTCGGTTCCCCGGCGTTCCGGGAGTGCGACGGGCCCAAGGTCGCCGAGCAGGCCCGATCGCTTGGGCTATTGGCCTCGGGCCCGACCGGCACCAACCGCTCCTACAAGGACTTCGTCCACGAACTCGGCCAGTGGTCCGCAGTTTCCGTCCCAAGTCCGCGCCGTAAGTGAGCCGTTCAAAACTCGGCCCTACAGCTCAGTTGATCTGGTCTGCGGCGTACCCAACAAACGTTGCCCAGGCATCCGGGCCAACAGCCAGTCCAGCGTGGGCCGTGTCCTTGGAGTCCCGCACGTGGATCGAGTGAGGGCAGGTGGCCACCTCTACGCACTCCCCGCCAGCTCCACTGCTGTAGCTGCTCTTGATCCAAACAAGATCAGGTACAGCACCTTCAGGCATCGCGGTCGTCATGTCGCTCCAAGAAGCTTCTCTACAAAGGTCAGCGAATCGTGAGGAGTCATCCCCTGTGCTCGCAGGATGCCGTACTGCTCCTCGAACTCGCGAACTGCACGTCGCTCCGTATGCAGGCGGCTGTCCTGATGCGCCTCCACGTAAGCGATCCTGCGCCCTTCCCTCGTCTCAATCAAGGTGAAGGGCCCGCCAAGCGCCGCGTGTGACTCGCGGCACGTCGGCATCACCTGGATCTCCACGTTCCTCGACTGACCAACCAAGAGAATTTGCTCCAGTTGTCCCTGCATCACAGAGGGGCCTCCGAGAGGTCGGCGGAGCATGGTCTCTTCGATAACGAAGCTGATTGTGGGCATGGGCCGCCGGAAGAGGATCTCCTGCCGGACGAGGCGAGCAGCAACCCGTTGCTCGATGGTGTCGTCATCCAGCAAAGGACGCCACATCCCGAACACTGCCCGCGCGTACTCCTTCGTCTGCAACAACCCCGGTACAGCCTGGTTCGCGTACACATGCAGCTCAACCGCCTCAGCCTCCAACCGCGCCGCATCCCGAAAGAACGCCGGGAACTGCGCCCGCGCCACCTCCTCCTTCATCTCCTGGAGAACCCCGCCCGCATCAAGCAGCCCGTCCGCCACATCGATGAACCGAGGCGGCGGTACCCGCCTCCCCTGTTCGAACGCCGCGATGGTGGACGCCGAGTAGCCGGTCCGCGAACCGAACTCGGCCCGCTCCAGCCCCGCCCGCAGCCGGAAGCGTTTCAACTGCCGTCCGAACACCCGGAGGATGCCCGAGTCCGGCTCGGGCGGCCCCGGAGACTCCGTCCCGACGTCAGAGCCCATGCCCGCAGCCGCGGTTCCGTCCGGCTCCCCTGCCAGTTCGCTCACCCGCCCGCTCACCTCCACCGCCCGTACCAATCAACGAACACCGTAGAAAGCACACGCTGACCACGCCGCCGAACCTCGAAAGTTCACCCGCACAAGCGTTCAGGCGGCCGAGTGGACCGCTCCGGCCGTGCGGCGGTCATGGCTTTCCCTGCACTCGCGGCACAATGCGCGCGGATCATGCGTACGGATCGCGCGTTCGCAGCCGTCGCAGGTAACCAGCGGCGCCCGCTGTGCTGCGGGCGTCGCCGCCGTCGCCGTACGGAGAGGCGCCGTCGGCAATGGCGGCGGGAGAAGAGTCGTCAGGCGGTATTCGACGAAGCTCGCCGGGTGGCGGATGGGGTCGGCCTCGGGCGGCAGGCCCGCGGTGAGCATGCGGGTGATCTGGTCCGGCGTCGCGGCACGGCCGAGCCAGGTCTCGACGGCGGGCACGAGCCGCGCGACGTCCCGTTCGGACAGCAACAGCCGGGTGTCGACGAGCCGTAGACGCGCGAGCAGGTCAGCCGCCGGGCCGGTGGGCACCGTGACGGGTTCGGAAGCGGCACTTCTCGTACGTGCGGAAGCCGGCACCGAGACCTCCGCCGCCACCGGAACGGCCACCGGCCCAGGTACAGACGGAACCTCAGGTTCAGGCCCGGCAGCCGCCCCAGGATTAACGGCCTCCAAGCTGCCGCCCGCCACCGAGGCGCGTACAACAGCCCTCGGATGATCGAGAAAGAACGTACGCGTGGCGATCCGGCCACCCCCGAGCGGCACCCGGCGACGCACGAGGTACCCGGCCTCCTCCAGCTCCCTCAACGCCCTGCCGATCGTCACCTCGCCCTCCGGGAAGCGCAGGGTCAGCGCCTTGATGGTGACCGAGGCGCCATCGGGCAGGGACTGGATGTGGACGCCGATGCCGATCGCCGTGGCGGAGAGGCGGGGATGCTGGGCGAGGTGGTTACCGACGACGGTGTAGCGCTCGGTGTGGCGGTGCCGTACGTGGAGGACTCCGGCGCGGGGCGCGTCCGGCGGGAGTTCCGGAGGCGCGGGCGGCGATTGCCGCTCGGGCAACGGGGACGCGGGCACGGCCGCGTTAGACTGCGGATCAGCCATTGGGAAGGGCGAATCTTCCTGTGTGGTCAGGCCCTCGCCGGGATTGCCGTCCTGCCGGGGGCCGTTCTCTGTTTGCGGTTGTGTGCGGCGACCGTACCCCACCCGCCCGACGAGCCGACGCCCCCATCACTCGAACGAGTGGCGCCCCAACTCGCGGGCGAACAAGCCGGGTTTGGTGGGGTTGGTAGTTTCCCCAAGGACTTTCAAGAACATCGCGCACCACCGCGTCGCGGCATCCCGTGCCCCGGTGCCGACCTGGGGAGACAGTCGGCCACTGGGCCGCCCGGCTGCCCCTCGACAGCTGCCGTCTCTGGCCTCGGCGCCCATGCAACCCGTCAACTTGGGTTCAGGGCAGACCTGGCCGCGTTGATCACGTTCTGGACGTCGGCCCGTACACCACCGACTCGCGCAGGGTGCGCCAGACCTTCGCGTACAAGGCGATGTTGTCGGCGTCGTCCAACCACATCTCGGCGTGCCAGTCCTCGGCATGCCGACGTGGCCGCTCGCCTGACACAAGCACTTCAGCCAGGGAGCGGGGAATGCGGCAGAGGCGGAGGAGCTGCCAGAGGGCATGTTGGCCACCGACACCCAGAGGAACAAGCCGGGTCCACCGGACGGCTGCGCGCCTCCGCCTCGTGGATTCGGGCTCGACCACAGGGCGTCGAACCGTAGACTTCGGCGGCGAACGCCGACGAGGTATGGCCGTCGCGCGCTCTTGGGGGAGGACATCACATGCAGAACCCTTCGGACTCATCGGACTCGATGGAGATCGCCGATCCTGAGGAGAACGGCCGGAGCGATACCGCCGACTCACCTGTCGTGGACGATCCGACACCCGACTCGGACATCGACTCAGGGACGGCATCGACGGTCCTGGTGGAGGTGCTGCCAGGGGTTGCTGTCGTCTGCGGCGCTGAGGTTCCGGCGGAACTCAGGCCCGATCTGCTCGACTTCGGGATCGTGTCGGCCGCCGACCGCAAGCAGATCTCCACAGTCCTGGCCGCGATCGGGAACACGGCGACCGTGGCCGGCAATCTAGGAAACGCATTCGCCAGCGTGCAGGGGCTCTACAGGCTCAGCGCCGCGACACAGGCCTGGCTGAATGCCGGTGCAACGCTCGCCGTCAAGGACGGCGCGAACCTCGGAGCGGTGTTCGCCAACGGAAAGATTGTCCACCAGGCCCGCCTCCTCCCTGTGGCTTCCGTGAGCGCGGCGCAGAACGCCGCCTCGATCGGGCCCGCGCTGGCCATGGTCGGTCTTCAGATGCAGCTGAATGAGGTCACGGACCTCGTCAGGACCAACATCGCGCTGACGAGCCAGGTACTCACAGCCATTCGCAACGAGCAGTGGACCGAACTGACGGGGCTCGTCGCCACCATCGATCGCGCGATCGACCAGGCGCGGGAGATCGAATCGGTCCCCGCCTCCTTGTGGGACAACGTCGCGGGTAGTGAAGCGTCGCTGCGTAAACAGCTCGACCTGTACCGGCTGAACGTCCGTGGCCACGTCGGGCAGATCGACCGCGCCGACGCGAGTCGCCGCCGCGAGTATCTCCAGATGAACGCCGAGGCGATCGTCTTCGACGCCAACGCCCTGTTGTCCTCCCTCAAGGCATGGACCGGGTATCAGACACTCCGCGCCGGCAGGGCTAGAGCCGCTGGACGCGAAGACGCTGACGAGGCACGGCTCGTCGAGGTCATCGCGCGCGACACTCGCGCGGAGCTCGACTCCGCTCTCACCGAGGCGACGAGCCTCGCCGACTCGCTGACGCGGGAGCTGCGCATCATCGCCGAGCTCCCCGGACGCGACACACTGCCACTGCCGGGGAAGCGGAAAGAGTCGATCGCAGCCCGCCAAGCCTCGGCCCGTCTTCTGGAGGCGATCGAGCCGCTTACCGATGCTCTCCTTCCGCCGGCCCCTCCGCTGGAGGCTCCGGGCGTCGTCTGCGCACCCACATCGCTGGATCTCGAGCCGCACCTTCGCATCCTGCGATGGTTCCTCGAGGACGGTGAGACCCTGCGTGTCCTCGGCTTCCCCGATCAGCTCGATGCTCTCGGTCCCATTTCCGCGATCTTCGGCGGAGCGAAGGAGAAGCTGACCGCCGGGTGGGACAAGATGGCGGCAAAGACGCTGGTCGCCGTCACGGATCGCCGCATCATCACCGCCAAGTCGAACGCGTTCCTTGAACAAGGCGAGATCCGTCAAGTCATCCCGATCGACCAAGTGCGATACGTCCGGACAGCGACCACCCAGGACAAGAACGCGCGCTTGGCGATCGACCTCATCACACGCGACGAGAACATCCGGTGGCTCTTCCAGGCAGACATGGACGCCACTCAAGTGGACGCGCTCGCCGCCGTGCTCGCCGAGTCGATGAAGATCCCTGACGCGGAACGCGATGAGCTGCAACGGCGGCGCCACGTGCCCATCGAGGCGGGTGAGAAGATCGAGACCACGAGCACAAGGTCTACGAAATCAACTGGGTCCGAGGCCACTGCCGACGATGCCGAGTAGCTACCGAGCCAGTCGACCGTGGTTGTATCCGCTCATCATCCATGGTCACGAAACGTGCGAGACGATATGGATTGTCAGACGGCGCGGATAATCTGTCGGGGTGTACGACACGACGGACCCGGTAGCCGCTCGTCAGGCGGCGAAAGCCGCTGAAAAAGAACGCCTGCGGCGTGCGCGTGAACGCCGGGAGAGGCAAGGCTCCTCAGGCGTGAGCGGTTTCGTCCAGCGCAAGTGGCGCTGGCTCGGCGTCGGAGGCAGCGACGCAGTCGAAGCCGTGCAGGCCATGCTCACGGAGGCAACAGCCGCCGTTGGCATGCCGCAGGCAGAGCGGGCAGTCCTCACGCAGGCCCTCGAAGGCGATCCGGACCGCGAGAGCCTACTGCCCGCAGTGCAAGCGGGGTTGTTGCTCCTGCCGCCGGAGTCGGTCCTGGGCCATCTGCGAAGCCTCTGGGCCAACGGCGTGCGGTGGCTCAACGAGGCGGGCCTGGAGCGGTGCAGGGTGTTGTGTTCGACAGCGCCCAGCCTGGATCTTGTCAGCAAGCGTTCCCAGGCGATCTCGGGCGGCCCCGCCTTCAGCCTCTTCGCAACCGCGGCCACGCGCGGCGCGATACCTGTGCCGAACCGCTTTCTCGACGATCTTCTCGCTTGGGCGCCGCTGTCCGTCATCGACGATCTGATCGACCACGGTGGCCTCATGCCCGAGGACGCACCCTGGACAAGACGGGACGCGGAGGAGGGCCTTTATCTGCGGGCGCGTCTCACCCCCGCCAACATCACCGGTGAGCAGGCCGAACGTCTCGCGTGGCAGGCCTATCTACGCCGGCAGTCGTTCCTCTGCGGAGAGACCCTTGTCCGACAGGAACCGGACGATGTGTGGGACCTGCTGTACGACGTCGTGATGGACGGCGACGTGACGGCCATGAACGCACTCGACGCGGCCCTGCCCCGGACTCAGCAGATCGAGCTACGCAACCTCAAGTCCGGTGCGTTGTCCGGCCAGTGGCCGCCGAGTATGACCGAGGACCGGGGGCTCTGGCTGCTGATGGCCACCCTGTGGCGCCCCGGGAGTCTTGTCGACGCCGGACGCAGTCCGTTCTACGCTCTCGTAGCCCTGAACCGCGCCTATGACCTCGTGAAGGCCGGTGATCTGGATGCGGCAGCACAACAGGCCTACTCCCTCACCCGGGGCAGCGTGAGCAACCGCAAGGTTCCCGCCGAGCTGGCACAGGAGGCCCTCGCCCTCGCGGCGTACGTGGCCGTGGCGCAGAGCGAACAGCACGATTCGCCCGCCGGACGGGACAGGCTTCTCGACTCCGCCGAGGAGTACGCCGGTAAGGCCGCCGCGCAGGGAGGAGCCGTCGCCGAACGCAACCTCCGGCTCTTTCGCGCCTGGCGGGGGACGAGAAGGAATGACCGTGGGCCGTTCAACAATCCCTTCCTCGACATCGGCCTCGATCACGGAGCCGACGGGTGGGAGGAACGCTGCCGGGACATCTTCCGGGAGCGCGAAGGTGACGCCAAAGCGCAGTCGGACTTGAACATGGCCGAGGAACGCATTCGGGGCGCGCTGCGCGGCGAGGCGGGCTGGGACGTCTTCTACCAGTTGCCGCTCGACCCGTCGCGATACGTCATGCCCTGTCAGGTGCCGAACCATCTGGTGCCCTCGGTGGAGGCCCTGCCACGCCATACTCCGGTCACCAGTGGCGGCGAGCTGGAAGCCATCCGTGCCCGTGCCGCCGTCGAGCTGCTCGAAGACTTCCGGACCACTGCCCCACGCCTCGACCGCCACAGTTCCGCGCCGTAGTCCTGACCAACCGTCCGAGCCGAACGAAGCCGAGCAGCACTGATGCCTTCGAAGAAGAAGACTCCGAAGAGACAGCGAGCACACCGCCCGTGTCCCGCGTGCGGCCAGACGCAACCCGGGACGCAGGGCGCGCCGTCACCGCACAAACCCGGAGGTCTGAAACGCCGCCGGGCGCGGCACACGGACACCGAGGTCAAGCCCGCGGAGACCGGTGTCGTCGAAGCTCCTCCTGGTCCTGATCCGATCGACGCGATGACGGTCATCAAAGGGGTGGCGGCCCGCGTGCCGGAGGCTCTGGAGGCCGCCGGGGCCGACGAGGTGCCCCCGGCCGGCGCGCTCACCGCGGCGGTGCGCAGGGCGGTCCTGGACGAGTTCCGCACCCGCGCCCAGTTTGCCGGTCGTCTCGCCGAGATCGACGCGCTGCTCTGGTCCCGGGCGGGAGACAGCCGCGAGACCGTCGAGGGCGCGATGACGGCGCACCTGCGGGAACTGCGGCTGCTGCGGGTGACAGAGCCCGAGGAGAGCGACCGGTTCGTGGTGACGGAGGGCAAGGGAGACGCCTTCGAACTGCTGAGTCCGGCGTACGTGGATGAGTTGACAGGAAAGGTCATTCTCGCAGGGCAGCTCCGGCGCATCGCCGGGCCCGCGGGTGTGAGGGCGGGGGAGGAAGCATGACGGCTGCCGGAATCGACTTCGGGACCACCAACTCGGTCGCCGCCCAGTGGAACGGCGAATACGTCGAGTTGCTGGAGATCGGCGGACAGGGCCTGGACGCCAACTGGAGGCGCGAGGGATTCGAGCTGCTCTACCCGTCAGTCGTCGGCACGAGTTCCCTGCGGCCGGGCACCCTGTTCGGCTGGGAGGCGAAACTCCGTTCCGAGCGGGCCGTAGAGGCGTGCAAGCGGATGCTGCGCGAGGAGCCGTTCGTCAAACTGGGCGGTGAACGCTTCGCCGCGACCACCGCTGCCGCCGGGGTCTTCCACGCCATCGCGGGGGCGGCGGAGGAGGAGGCCGCTACCGAGATCCGCGAGGCCGTCATCACTGTGCCCGCCAACGCGACCGGCGCGGCCCGTTTCCGGACCCGCGAGGCCGCCCGTGCCGCGGGCATCACGGTCCGCACCCTGCTGAACGAGCCGACGGCGGCGGCGATCGCATACGCGCACGAGATGGAGATCGACGGCGAGTTTCTGGTCTTCGACTGGGGTGGCGGCACGATGGACGCTACTCTCCTCCTTCACGACGACGGGTTCTTCGACGAGAAGGCGAGCCGGGGCGTCAACCGCCTCGGCGGCCTGGAGATCGACGCCCGGCTCCGCCGGATGGTCCTCGACCAGGCGCCCGCCCGCGGGCGTTGGAGCGATTCCGAGAAGCGGATGTTCGCCCTGGAGATCGAGCGGGCCAAAATCCTCCTCTCCCACCAGGGATCGGTCCGCATCCAAACGCCCGACGACGTCACCGTCGAGATCGGGCAGGACGAGTTCTCCGAGGCCATCCAGGACCTCATCAACCGGGCCCTCGATCCGGTTGAGGAATGCCTGGAGCAGGCTCGGATCGACCCGCAGGACCTCACCGCGGTACTGATGATCGGCGGCAGCAGCCAGATCCCCGCAGTGCGCGCCGCGGTTTCGGAGGCACTCGACTGCGAACTTGTGGACACCTCCCTGTGCGACCCGATGACCGCGGTCGCCGAGGGAGCGGCGATCAGCGCCGCCGCCATGGACGGCGAGCTGAAGAGCATCATCCGGGTGGTCAACACGCACGCCCTGGGCACGATCACCAAGGACCGCGAGGGCAGGCGGAAGTTCAGCGCCCTCATCGACCGCAACCAGCGCCTTCCGCAGCAGCGCGTGAAGTCGTACGAGCCGACGAAGGACAACGTCTCCCAACTGACTGTCGAGGTCTGGGAGGGAGACCCGGACCGCGAGGTCGGCCATCCGGACAACGTCAAACTGACCGAACTCGTTCTGACCTACCCCCGACACTGCACAGCCGAGGACGGTGTCTTCGACCTGGAGTACACCTACAGCAAGGAAGGCCTGCTGACCGTCCGGGCGACCCTGCAGAAGACCGGCGAGGTCGTCCTCGACGGCGAAGTGAAGGTATTCGGGGACGGGAACGTCCTGCCGGAGGTGAAGAAGGAGCTCGACCGGCTGCTCGCCCTCGCCCCGGCCTCCCGGCCCGCGACCACCCCGACCCATCCCCAGCAGGTCCGGCCCCAAGGCCAGGGCAGCAACGGGGCGCCCAAGCCCGCCCCGCCTCGCTCCGCGCCCCAGTCCGCCGGCGCGAACACGGCCGCGCCGCCGCTCGTGATCGACGGATCCAACCTCGCCTGGAACGGACGCCCGCCGCGTGCAGCGGGCGGAAAGCCGAGCTTCGCGGCATTGCAGGCCGCTGTCCGATCGCTGCGGTTCAAGCACCCCGATCGCGACATCCACGTGGTGGTCGACGCCACCCTGCGCCACGACGTATCCGCCGAGGAGAGGCCCCTCGTGGAGGCAGCCATCGCCGACGGCACCGTCGTACAGCCTCCGGCCGGGACCGAGGGACGGGGCGACGCCCTGGTGATCAGCATCGCCGAGGAGGTCAGCGGAGTCATCATCTCGAACGACAACTTCGCGCCCTTCCAGAAGGCGAATCCGTGGCTGCGGGTCGCTGGACGGGTCATGGGGGCGACTCAGTCACAGGGTGTGTGGGTGTTCAACCGCCGCGTACCCAATCCGGCGCCGTCTGCCCAGCGACGGTGACACGCTCGGGGCGGATCCGCGCGGACGAGAACACGTCTAGGCAGACAGAGACATGGAGATCCGCGCCCTGGCGCCGACGTTCGCAAGCGTCGTCCGGGGCGGCCGGACAGCGATGGGGGATCGCCAGTGGAGAGCATGAGGTTGTCAGTCGTCGCGGTAGTCGCGTTGCTTCTCGCCACCGGCTGCTCGGCTCAGCCGCGCACCGGCCAGGCGCAGAGCGACGTCTGTCCGCCCGTCGCGTCCGACGTCTCAGCTACTCCCACGCGCGCTTCCGGGCCCGTACGCCAGGTCGAGCTGAGCGACGTGCGGTGCTCGGACGAGGACTCGGGCATGAGCTCCGTGGACATCACGGTGAAGAACACCGGCACGGGCGAAGCCAACTACTACGTCACCGTCGAGTTCCTCGACTCCGAGCAGCACTCGCTCGCCACTGAGCACACCTACTTCGGCCACGTGAGCGCCTCGGCGACCATGTCGAGGACGGCCTACGGGGTACTGCCGACCGACGGCCGCGGGCTGGCCGTCCGCCTCGTCGAGGTGAAGCGTGAGTCCGTTCCGACGAAAGCCCCCGCAAGTGCTCTGGACACCGCGGTGGACCTCTTCGTGGAACAGGGCCTCGTACCGGCCGGCACTCCGTACGGGGATTGCCCTGACACCGCACCCCAGGCCTATTGGATCGGTGACCGAGGAAACTGCTGGACCGCCGTCAACACCTTGCCGCCACTGCCCGCCACATCAGCTCCACCTCCCACCCTCGCAGTTCCGACGCCCACGGCCGCGCTCCCCGGGACCGTTTGCCGCGACGGCTGGGTCTCCGGCTCCACCGGCCGCGGAATCTGCTCCCACCATGGGGGCATCGGCCGCTGAGTTCGGCCGGGGCTACGGGTGGAATGCAGGGCGCTGGCCGTAGTCGATCAGCTACTGTACGGGCACGTTCGATTCGTGGGCGGTTTCTACGTATGCGGAGGCGTACATCTTGGTCGGCAGCGCTCCCGTGCCGGAGCCGGAACAGTCGCCGGACGTTCCCTCCGTCAAGCAAACGGCACATCAGGCGGACGAGCCATCGGTCGAGTTCACCGACACCGGACGCAGTACCGGTATCGAAGCCGAGGACATCGGTGAATCCGGACGGACGCCCTTCGACCCGGAGCTCATCGAGGTCCATCCCCGCAACCCGACGGTCGACCTCGTCATCCAGCGGCTGAAGCGGGGCCTGATCGACCTCCAACCCGACTTCCAGCGGAAGTCCGGTATCTGGAACGAGAGGGCGCAGAGCCGACTGATCGAGTCGCTCCTGCTACGTATCGCGCTGCCTACGCTCTACGTGGCAGAGGAGGACGACGAGTCCTGGTCCGTGGTCGACGGAGTTCAACGGCTCACCACCATCGTCAGATTCGTCAAGCCCGATGTCTCCGGTCTGGAGCCGCTTCAATTGGGGGGCCTGGAGTACCTCACCCAGTTCGACGGCAGCCGCTTTGAGGACCTGCCCGGTCGGATGCAGACCCGCATCCTGGAAACCGAGCTCTCTGTGCTGGTGATCCGGCGGGGAACGCCCGAAGAGGCCAAGTTCAACATTTTCGCGCGGATCAACACCGGTGGCCAGCCGCTCACCCGGCAGGAACTGCGACACGCGCTGATCCCCGGTTCCGCGCGCAAGCTGCTGGCCACACTGGCTGAGAGCGAGTTCTTCTTGTCGGCGACGGCTCGCAGCGTCTCCCCCGCCCGCATGGCAGAGCGGGAACTGTGTCTGCGCTTCCTCGCGTTCGCGATGACTCCGCCCGAGCGGTACGTCACGCAGGACTTCGACGGCTTCCTCCGCAAAGCCATGCACCGCATCAACGCCCTGCCGATTGAAGTGCTGATAGGACTGGAGCGGCGTTTCTATCTCACGATGGTGGACTGCAGACGGATCTTCGGAGACCAGGCGTTCCGCAAACAGTTCAGCGGAGTCAGCCGCCGGTATCCCATCAACAAGGCACTGTTCGAGACGCAATCGGTGATCGTGGAGCGGTGCACGTCCAAGGAGATCGACATCCTGTGCGAGCGGGCACCGGTTCTCCAGAAGAAGTTCCAGAAACTGATGGACGACCCTGCCTTCTACGACGCCATCTCCTCCGGCACCGGCGATGCCAACAAAATCAACTACCGCTTCCAGTCCATGAAAGAGCTGTTCCGCGAGGTGTTGGAGTCCCCGGATGCTTGAGTCGCTCACTCTCACCAACTTCAAGGCGTTCGCCCACCAGGAACTCCGCCTGGCCCCCTTCACCCTGCTGACCGGACTCAACTCCTCCGGCAAGAGCTCCGTACTCCAGTCCCTGGCCCTGCTGCGGCAGTCGTACGAGTCGGGAGACCTCGCACCCGTGGGCGACCGTGAGGCCGGGCTGCTCCTCAACGAGGAGCTGGTCCAGCTCGGTACCGGGCAGGACGTACGGCACGAGTCGTACGACGACACGGGTCCGCACATCGCGTTCGCCCTACGGGGGGACGGAGGATCGGAGCAGTGGACGGCGCTCTACGAGCGTGAGGCCGACCATCTCAAGCTGCTTCAGCAGGTGGACGGGGAGATGGTGGAGAGGTTCGTCGAACCGGCGGCGCTGCTGCCGACGTTGTTCGGACCGGGCTTCCAGTACCTCAAGGCGGACCGGGTCTCCCCGCAGGTCAGTTACCCCCGTTCGCACCACGCCGTCACCACGCGCGGATTTCTCGGCGCGCACGGCGAGCACACCGTCAACTACCTGCGCATTCACCAGGACGAACCAGTCGCGGCAGACCCGCTCATCCTCTCGGACACCTCCTCCAACAGTCTCCTCGGGCAGACCCAAGCTTGGATGCAAAAGCTCTGCCCGGGGGTGACACTCAAGGCGGAGGACATCGCCGGCACGGATGCCGTCCGCCTCAGCTATCGATTCGGCTCCGGTGCGTTGGCCTCCAACAGCTTCCGTCCCACCAACGTCGGCTTCGGACTCACGTACGTCCTGCCGATCGTCGTGGCCTGCCTGTCGGCCAAGCCTGGGACGCTGATCCTGCTGGAAAACCCGGAGGCGCACCTGCATCCGCAGGGCCAGACCTGGATGGCGTACCTGGCGAGCGCGGCGGCGGCGAGCGGGGCGCAGATCGTGATGGAGACGCACAGCGACCACGTACTCAACGGCCTGCGGCTACGGGTCAAGCAGGAGCTGCTGAGCGCCGACGCGACCGCCGTGCACTACTTCCGTCGCAAGGATCAGACCTCGGAGGTCGTCAGCCCGGTCATCGGGCCGGACGGGCGGCTCTCCGAGTGGCCCGAGGGCTTCTTCGACGAGTGGGAGAACTCCCTCGACCAACTGCTCGACTGAGTTGCAGCACGGAGTCATTGAAGCGCCCCGGGGGGTCGGGGTGATCGGTGCGGAACGAGAATGGGGTGGGGCGTGCCGCTGCACGTGTTTCTCAACGAACAGTCATGTGCGTCCGATTGCGGAGCGGACGAGGTCTCGGAGGGCATGCGCACCTTCGTGGACGTGCTGAGGCGGTTACAGCGTCTGCGCGGCATCAGCCTCGCTACGCAGAATCCGTTCGACGAGACGGAACTCGCACGAGGTTATTACTACGCGCAGTGGCGCAATGACGCCCGCAACAAGGAAGAAGCTCTCTACTTCCAGCGAATGCGCGACCGCTGTGTCACCTTCACAGCGGCTCTGCACGCGGCGGCGACGGAGGAGCGGGACGACATATGGCACCGCTTCAAGGGAGTCGACGTCCATGGACTTCGCGCGGCCTTGATGGCGGACGGACTCGCCCTCAGTCTCCCGCTGGCCCCGGAGTGGGACACCGCCTGGCTGGATCTGGACATCGAGGAGCTGTCTGAGGGCCCCGAGCCCGGCGACGTCGTCGCCGACGAGTACACGGATCAGGTCCGGCACACCTCCCGGAAGGCGCACCTTGCCGAACACGAGGAGTGGATCCTCAGGGAAGGACTGGACCGCGTCTCCAGTGGAGCCGAACTCTGGGCGGGACGAGCGGACTTCTTCCCCCACCTCCAATTTCTCGACCGGGTGAAGGACGATCTGGAAAACCTCGACCCGCGGTGGTTCAAGGGAGCCCGCCAATTGCTGCGACAGCTTGAGGCCACCGCGGCCCAGTGGGACCCGGCTTCCCCCACCGGGCCGCACTGGGAAGCCCCGAACATCAGAGGCGAGCACGAGAACGCCCGCAAGGACCGGATGTGGGAGGACAACGGCAAGGACGAGTGTTTCCAGTTGCACGGAAACCTCAACCGAGGAGCCGGCCGCATTTACTTCCGGCTCGTTCACGACGAGAAGGCCATTCGCATCGCCCACATCGGGCGCCACCTCTGAAACAGACACTCCCGCCCCTCCCCCACTGACAAAGACGCAGGTGACATGACTGATTCCACTACCGGCCCCGTAGAGACGCAGTCCCGCGCCCGCTACCTCCTGGACGGACGACGGGTGACACTCACCGACCTCCTCAGCGCCGGGCTGCTCACAGAAGGCGAGCACCTGAAGTTCGTACGGCCCCGGATGGGCGAGTCGCACGACGCCACGGTCACGCCCCGGGGATGGATCCGGCTGGCGGACGGCGAGGAGTTCCGCTCGCCCTCCAAGGCGGCCACGGTCGCTGTCGGGTACGGAACGTTCGACGGATGGGAGGCGTGGCAGGTGGACGACGGCAGATTCCTGACGCAGTTGCGCCAGGAGCTGCTGGACCGGGCCGCCGAGGAAGCCGAGCCCACGGAACCGGAGGAGGAGCGACAGATGTCGCTGTCGCCCAGCGAACGCCATGCCCGGCTGAAGAAGGCACGTGAGTCGGCCGAGGCAGGCAGCCCGTTCACCCTCACCGTGCAGGAGCTGCTGGGCTGGTGGGGTGCGACCGGCCGGGGACTGGTCAATGAACAGATCGAGGCCGACCTCGCCAATCACAGCCTCATCACCTCACCCGAGTTCGACAAGGTCCCCCTGACCGCCACGGTCCAGCTGGTCAAGGCTGCGGAAGAGGACGCCGAGGACATTCCTCTCGCCGGGTCTTCAGCGCCCCTCACAGCGTCGGCCGGCACGTCCGAGGAACAGGAGTCACGCGAGACCGGGCTCACCGTAGGCACCCTGCCGTCCGCCCTCGGCGGTGTCGTCAGCGTCAAGCCGACCGCCACCTTCGAGGAGGTCATCACGCTGATGGTGCTCCACGACTTCTCGCAGCTGCCCGTCCTCGCCGGTCCGCACAACCTGCGGGGATCCGTCTCGTGGAAGTCGATAGCGCGTGCCCGGCACGCCGACCCCGGCGCCCATCTCTCCCAGGCCATAGTGGACGCCCGGGACGTACGCTACGACCACGACCTGATCGATGTCCTTCCCACACTGGCCGAACACGACTTCGTCCTCGTCCGTGACCAGAGGAACGCCATCGCCGGCATCGTCACCGCCGCCGACGTGGCCCAGGCCTACGGCGATCTGGCCGGACACTTCCTCCTGATCGGGGAGATGGACCGCAGGCTGCGGCAGGTCATCGCGGGCGCCTTCACCCTGCCCGAGGTCACAAAACTCTGCGACCCGAAGGGAGAACGCATCACCTCCTTCGGAGACATGAGCGTCGGCGACTACAAACGCGTATTGGAGAACCCCGACCTGTGGCAGCAACTGGGATGGCCACTCGACCGCAAGGTGTTCATCGACCGGCTTGAGGAGATCCGCAGGATCCGCAACAACGTCATGCACTTCAACAGCAGCGATCCCCTGCCGAAGGACGACGTGGACAAGATCCGCAACCTCAACAAGCTGCTGCGGGAGTACGGGGAGTAGATCCAGGGATCTGCCGCACACCGCCGCCTACACGCCACACACCGTCGCCTACGGCGGCTCGCTGTGCGCGCGTCGGCCCTGGGCACGGCCGCGTGCGCCCGGCAGCGTAGGCGCCATGAACAGGAAGCACTCACCCACCTCCATGACGGCGGCCGCAACACGCGACGCGGCAGAAGTGGGCGCCAGGACCGCCGAGTTCACGATGCGCTTCAGCTCCACTCCGCGCGGCGCCCACCTCGCCCGCCGCCTGGTCGCGGACCGGCTCGACGCGTGGGGCCATCCTCATACGTCCACCGCCAACGAGACGCTGACCCTCATCACGGCGGAGCTGGCCGCCAACGCCGTACGCCACGGGCACGTACAAGGACGCGACTTCGAGGTGCGACTCGTCGCTACCGGCGAGACGCTGTGCGTGGAGGTCTCCGACACGCGTGCGGAGCGCGTGCCACCGCTCTCCCCGCGCGAGGCTCCCGGTGACGCCGAGACCGGTCGTGGGCTGATGCTCGTAGCCACTCTGGCCGACCGGTGGGGCATCGAGCCCCGGGCGATGGGCCCCGGGAAGACCGTGTGGGCGGAGACGGGCTGTCCCCTCAGCAGCCGCTTGCCCGCCCTAGGGATGCCGCGATGACTCGCGTACTCTCCGTGCATGGTTTACGTCATAGCGCTCAGCGAGAAGGAACTTGACCGTATTGACATGGACCTACGGCTGAAGCGGTCCATCACCAAGACTGTCGCCGCCGAGTCCTTGCCTAATGGTTCCGAGCCGCAGATCACTCTACTCGTCAGACGGTCGTCCGTGGCCGGGCAGGCTCCGCTGGTTTGGCTGGGGGTCGTACGACAGCCACGCGGAGAGAAGGTGGCCGCAGTCGACTCCCGGGTCAACGTGGAACTGCTACGAGAGTGCCCCGTCTCGGTCTCGTTACGGGCCATCGAAGCGAAATTGCCCCTTGATGTCCGCCACGTGATCGTTGCTGCTTCGGACAGGGAATTCACCATCCTCGACGCCGTTGCGTCCGAAGCTCTCCTTTCGGCCCTCGCCCAGCACCATGAGAAGCTGCGCCAGCTGCTCGACTTTCTGGGTGAGGCCGCCGAGCCAGAACGCCTCGATCCGCTGAGTCGGGCCGAGGACGCCTCTTGGCAGGAGCAACTCGAAGCTGCCCGGCTGGCAATGGCAACCGTGGGGATTCCGCCTGCTCGGCTTGCCGCTTGGCGCCGTCCGACCGATCGCCACGCGCCGGCTTTGGCTGGTTTGATCGCCGAACCCTACGAACCGTCGCTACTCGACTACGACATGCATCACTTCTTCGACGGAGACGACGTCTTCCAGGCCATGGGGCCTCCGTATGTCGGCGGCTCTCTCGGATCCGCCTTTCGATGCGATATCCAAGTCTTCGAACACCTCGGCCGCCGAATCGAAATCGCGAACGTCAACGCATCACCGGTCGAAACCCGCCTCGGCACCGACCTGATTTTCTACCACGAGCCGACGCAAAGCTTCGTGCTGGTGCAGTACAAGCGCCTGCCACACGAGGCCGGAAATCGCTGGATTCGCGTTGACAAGAAACTGCTGAGTCAGCTGGACCGACTGGAGCGCGTGGCCGCCCTCAGCCGCCCAGCGGGCCTTCCCCACGAATGGCGGCTCGGCCCTGATCCATGCTTTGTGAAGCTCTCCTACTGGCCCCTGACGGAAACCATCGATCCAGGCCCCTCGCCCGGCATGTATTTGCCCGTACCGTACGTGCGGCTTCTACTGGAAGACGACGTCACGCGGGGCCCCAATGGCGGACGGATGCTCGGGTACCCCCAGATCGACCGGTATCTGACGAACACCGAGTTCACCACGCTCATCAAGAATGGATTGGTGGGCACCGTCGGCACAACGATCGAGGAACTCGCGGCAATCGGTGCGCAACGGGCCGAGGAGGACAAAATGTCCGTAGTCCTCGCCGTCGAGAGGGCCACGGGCCCACTGCGGGAGACGGTCAAGGAGCGGCACAAGCGCAACCACGCTCAGGGGTACGACAAGGCGCTCGCCAACCGCTTGCGCAGGCAGCGTCGTTACGCCCCCATGCCCGGTCAGCAGACGTTCCCCGAAGCGTAGGGCTTGGCAGTCTCGGGCCCGGTCCGACTCGGCTCGGGAACACTCACAAGCCCAGGCTCCGCAACACGAAACTCATGTGCTGGATGTTGCCCACCTTGTTCCACGTCGAGTGGCTGCCCGTACTGACTGAGCCTTCGGTCCGATCGCGCAACCACCTCTCTCCTGTTCCCGCCTCCGCGCCCCGGAAGTCCGCGAGCCCGGTGAGGCAGCACGCGGCCTCCCGGTTGGCGTCGTCGTACTGCCTGCCGTGCGGCACCTTGGACAGGTGGTAGGAGCGGGCGGTGGTGTAGCGGAGGATGCCCCACGGCGGGCCTCCGCCGCGCGCGGGCGGGGTCTGGGTGACGTACGTGGCGGGGTGGATGCCGTAGTCGCCGTAGCGGAGTCGGGGGAGGTACGGGCGTTCGCCGTGCTGGATCTCGTGCCAGGTTTCCCAGTCCGTACGCGGGGCCTCGTACGGGAGGCCTTCCCGGAAATCGGCCGGCGGTTCGGGGAAGCCGCCCGCCACCACGGTCACGGTGCGCCACGAGGTGAGCGGGATCAGGGAGTCCAGGGCGCGCAGCGCCTCCTTGGCGGCTTCGGGGCGGTCGGGCAGGACCGTGCAGAGGTCGAGGAAAAGGGCGGCCGGGTGGTGCGCGGGAAGCCGGTCCAGCAACTCGCGGACGTCCGAGGCCGTGCCGTCGTTCCACTCGCCGGGGAGACGCACGCGGATACCGAGCACGTCCTCGCGTCGCCGAGCCACGGCGAGGGCGAGTGCCTGCTGCGCGACGGGGCGCCCGGGTCCGGTTACGGGCCGCAGGTTGCGGTGGTCCCACCAGTCGAGGGGGAGAGCCTCGGCCAGGACCGCGGCTTCGGTGGCGTCGGCGAACGGCGCGTCCAGCCACGCGGATCCGTGGCGCTGTGCGGCGGTGACGCCGTCGGCGTCCTTGCCAATCCGTTCGGCCAGCGGCTTCGGCAACATGCCGGGGCGAGGAGGCAGTGTCCACAGGGGAGCGACCCGGCGTTGTACGTCCGGCGTCAGCTCACGGTAGGCGGCCGTGGCGTGCGGCCGGGTCGCCAGGACTGGAACGTACAGCGGTACGGACATGGCGTCCCCCTCGGCGCTGCCCGTGCACGGTGTTTTCCTTCAGGGTGAAACCATTGGCCGGGGCCGGAAAGGGCGCCAATCAGCCATCGGTTCGCGGCTGGGCACGTCCGATGCCGCAGCGGGCCGGCGCCGGATCACCCGGACCGGGTGTACCCGTCCCCTCACACACTGTCCGACCTGCGCTATACGGTTGATCCGCACCACACGAGGCGACCGTTGCCACGCGCGCGTCTCGGGATCCACGGACGAAGGGGAGCGTCGTGAAGCCCACTCTGGCCGCCGCGCAACTGCGGGGCAGTCTGACGCAGTACCTCACGACGACCTACGCGCTGGCCGACGACGACACCCGGCGGGCCCTGGAGCGGTTCCTGGGGGACCCGGAGTCGGGGATCTTCCGGGGGCCGTATCTGCGGATCAGGACGCCGTTCCACAAGGCGGACGACGGGTGGGAACGGCATCTGGAGTGGCGGCCCGGGTTCACACCGTGGCGGCACCAGGCCAAGGCGTGGCAGCGGCTCAGCACGCTGGGCGGCAGGGAGGCCGAGCCGACGCTCGTGACGACCGGCACGGGTTCCGGCAAGACGGAGTCGTTCCTGGTGCCGGTTCTCGACCATTGCCGACGGCAGAAGGCTCTCGGGCGGCGCGGTGTGAAGGCCGTACTCCTGTATCCGATGAACGCGCTGGCCACCGACCAGGCGGGCCGCATCAGCGACTACCTGACCGCGACCGACCTCGCCCAGGTCACCGCGGGTCTGTACATCGGCGACCGGCCGGACACCGACTTCCGCCGGGTCATGACCCGGCGCGAGGAGATGCGTGTCTCCCCGCCGGACGTGCTGATCACCAACTACAAGATGCTGGACCTGCTGCTGCAGCGCGGTGAGGACCGGGCTCTGTGGGAGGGCGCGGACGTCGCGTACGTGGTACTGGACGAGTTCCACACCTACGACGGCGCGCAGGGCACCGACGTGGCCATGCTGCTGCGCCGGCTGGCGACGGCGGTCGGCGCGACGCGGCCGGAGCGTCCGCTGGGGCGGATCTGCCCGGTGGCGACCTCCGCGACGCTCGGGGCGGGGCGAGCGGGCACGTCGGCCGGGGGCATCCTGGACGTGGCGGCGCAGGTGTTCGGCATGCCGTTCACAGCGGACGCGGTCATCGGCGAGGAACGTATGACCGCCGAGGAGTTCACCGGCGAGGTCGACTACGCGCTTCCCGAGCCGCCCACTCCGCAGGAGGTCATCGCGGTGTCGGGCGGCGTCGGCGTGGAGGCGAAGCCGGACCTGCTGGACCTGGACGGGCTCGCCGCCCGCATGCTGGGGCGGCAGGGCCTCGACGCGTTTCGTATCGGCCGTCTGTTGAAGCGGCACGACTTCACGCAGGGCGTGCTCGCGCTGCTCGACGGCGAGCCGCTGGACGAGTGGGGTCTGCGGGACCGGCTCGCGCGCTTCGGATACGCCTGGGGGCGCACCGCCCGGGAGAATCCGCAGCTGGTGCTGCAAGCCCTGTCCCGTTTCGTGGCCCTGCTGTCCGCCGCCCGGGACCCCGACTCCGACGAACGGCGACCGCGTCCGCTGCTGCACGTGGAGGCCCACCTCTGGGTGCGGCCGGTGACGCGTGTGCTGCGCGGGGTCGGCCGGACACCAGAATTCCGCTGGTACGAGGACGACCGCGCGCAGGCGCGGCGCGCCGCCCTGGCCGCGGCTCCCCCCTCGGACGAGGAAGACGGGGCCTCCTCGGGCAACGGGTTCTCGGGCGGGGCGAACCGGCCGCAGCCCCTGGCAGGCACGGATACGGCGGTGCGGCCCGCGCAGGTGCATCTGCCCGCCGTCTACTGTCGCGCGTGCGGGCGATCCGGCTGGGCCGCGCTGTCCCCGGAGTCCGATCCGCAGCAGCTCGTCATGGCGCAGGACCGGATCTGGCGGGCCGGCGTCGGCCGTGACAAGCGCCGCATCCGCTACTTCATCTCCGCGACCGAGCCGGAGCGGCGCCAGGCACTCGACGCGCTGGCCGGGCGACTGCCCGCGGGCAGCGGCGTCGATCCGCTCTCCGTGGTGGTACTCGACGGGGCGCAGGGCACCTACCGGCTACCGACGGAGGGAGACGACGGGGACCTGGTGGACGCCTGGTTCGCGCTAGCGCTGCTCGACAAGAAGACCGCCGACAAGGCGGCCAGGGACGACCGCTGTCCGGCGTGCAACACCGACAACAGCATCCGGTTCCTCGGTACGGCGCAGGCGGCGCTCGCCTCGGCCACGGTCACCCAGCTCTTCACGGGCGGGGACATCGCGCTGGTACCGGAGGAACGCAAGACACTGCTGTTCAACGACTCGACGCAGGACGCCGCGCACCGCGCCGGGTATGTCGCCAACGCCTCGTACAAGTTCTCGCTGAGGTCGCTGCTCGCGCACAACCTCGACGACTCGGGCGCGGCGACCGCGCTCAACGACCTGATCGGCAACGTACTCGACTCGGTGGACGACCCCGAGGCGCTGGCCGCCGTCGTACCGCCGGATCTGCACGACGAGCCGGGTGTCGACCGGGTGTTGTCGGGGCGCGGTACCGGAGACGCCCCTACCTGGCGGCTGATCGGTGAACGGCTGGCGTTCGCCACGGTCATGGAGTTCGGGCTGCGGTCACGGCTCGGTCGCACCCTGGAGCTCACGCGGACGGCCGCCGCCGAGGTCGTCGTCGAGAACCCTGAGCGGGTCACCGACCTCGCCCGTGATCTGCACCTCGCGCTGCCGGGCCAGATGGTGATGACGGGCGGACTCCCGACACCTGAGCGGTATCTCGCCTATGTGCGTGGCCTTCTGGAGCGGCTGCGGCTGCGCGGCGCGGTCCGGCACCGGTGGCTGGAGCAGTGGATGCGGGAGGCCGGTGCCGACCGGTTCCTCATCAGTGGGCGGCGACCGGATGGCATGCCTGCGTTCCCGGAAGGGGTCGCCCCGCCGAGGTTTCTGCTGGACGGCCAGAAGGACAGGACAGAGTTCGACGTGGTCACCGGTCGGCAGGCCTGGTTCCAGGACTGGACCCGCCGCTGTCTGGGGCTGGACGCCGTCGGGGCCACCGAGTACCTCCGTCGGCTGCTACCCGCCCTGGCCGACGAGCACGTGCTCAGCGTGCGGACGGCGAAGGACCGCACCACACGCGTCTACGGTCTCCAGCCCGGCCACATCCAGGTACGGCTGCTGGACGACTCGATCGTCAACAAGGCGTTCGTGGCGTGCGAGGACTGCGGCTGGCAGCAGGTCGTGCCGCCGGAACGGCGTACTCGCTGGTACGGCCATCCGTGCCCGCGCTACCGGTGCAAGGGGTACCTCACACCGCCACAACCGGGGATGCGCCTCTCAGCACCGTCCGAACCGGACGGCGGCAGCGGGGGCGTCACCGGGGTGGGCTTCGGTGCTCTGCAGGAGCGGGACTACACGAACGACTACTACCGGCGGCTCTACCTGACCGGTGGCACATTCCGTGTCGTGACGGCCGAGCACACCGGCATGCTGACCCGTGCGCAGCGCGAGCAAGTCGAGCGGACCTTCCGCGCCGGCACGCACTACACCGACCCGAACGTGCTGTCCTGCACTCCCACGCTGGAACTCGGCATCGACATCGGTGACCTGTCGGCCGTGCTGATCGGCTCACTGCCGAAGGGGCCCGCGAACTATGTGCAGCAGTCGGGCCGCGCGGGACGTAAGACGGGCAACGCGCTGGTCGTCGCGTTCGGCGGACGCCGGGCTCGGGACCTGTACTACCTGGACCAGCCGCGAGAGATGATCGCTGGCGACATCGTGCCGCCGGGCTGCTATCTGTCAGCGGTGGAGATCCTGCGCCGCCAGTACACCGCGTGGCTCCTGGACCTTGCCGCGCGGGGCGGGCTCAGGACGGCGGACGGCGAGCAGTTGCAGCCGGTGCCCCGACTGGCGTCCGCTCTCTTCGGAACGACGGGTTGGTGCCAGGACCTCGCGGATGCCGCACAGACATATGGGGCGACACTCGTCAAACAGTTCCTGGCCCTGTTCCCCGAAGGTGGGTCCCCCGTGCAAGGCCCAGGTGACTCCCCCTCGCGGGACGGTGACGACGCCGGGGTGTCCGCGCACGCCGCCGACGCACTCCGGGAGTACGCGAAGGGCGGCATCGTGCGCGCGCTCCAGGAGGCGGAGGAGGACTGGACGGGACGGCGAGAGGAGTTGCGGCGCAGGATCGCCGCGATCGACGAGGCGGTCGACGCGCTTGCTCGCACGGACGAGGTCCAGGACCGCGAACGGCGGGAGCTGCTCGCCGAGCGCCGCAGCACCGGCGATCTGCTGCGGGACCTGAGCCGGACCAGCGCACACGGCACGCTCGTCGAGCTGGGTCTCCTGCCGAACTACAGCCTGGCCGACACCACGACCCAGCTGGAGGCCACGCTGTACTGGTCCGAGGTCCCCTCGGACACCGACGAAACCGCCCAGACGCCGGGCGGAACCGACGCGCCGAAGGAACACCGCACCCCCGCCGGTACGCCTCGCGTCTACCGCAGCGAGACCCGCGACTACGAGCGTTCCCGCAAGATCGCCCTTACCGAACTCGCCCCGGGCAACAGCTTCTACGTCAACGGCTACAAGCACGTGGTACGCGCCCTCGACATCGGCAGCCCGGAACGCCGGGCCTGGTCGGTGTGGCGGCTGTGCCCGGCCTGCGGGTACGTGCGCACACGCGACGCACAGACCGACACCTCGCCCTGTCCGCGCTGCGACGGACGTGAGATCGCGGACGCGGGGTGTGTCCAGTACGTGCTCCAGCCGCGTCGGGTCGTGGCGCGCGACAAACGGGACGACGCACGGGTGCGCGACGACCGCGACGAGCGCGCCCGTCGGCAATACGCGGTCCTCACCACCGTGGACATCGACCCCGCGCACCTGGCGACCGGTTCCTGGCGGCACGACACGGCGACCTTCGGCGTGGACTTCTCCCGCCGGGCCGTCATCAGAACGCTGAACCTGGGACTCGACCGGCAGGACGGCAGCTCCACGGTTCCGCTGGCGGGCGAGGACGTCCGGATCAACCCGTTCTACGTCTGCACGAGTTGCGGCGGCGCGACGGCGGACGGCCGCCCGGTCGTCGACCAGTCGCAGCACGCGCTGACCGAATCGGGGGCCGCAGCGACGAAGGGGAGCGCCCACCATCTGCTGTGGTGCCCCCGGCGACGCACCCAGGGCTCCGGGCACGACGAGAGGCGAGGGCCGGGTCAGGACGTACCGCTGCTGCTGGCCCACGAGTTGACCACGGAAGCCGTACGCATTCTGCTGCCCGCCTCCGTGACACGAGCCCGGGAGCGGCTCGCCTCGTTCACCGCGGCGCTGTTCGCCGGTATCGCGGCGCGCTACGGCGGCGACCCCGACCACATCGAGATCGCCGCGGCCTCGATGCCGGACAGTCCGGAACAGCTCGGCTCCGACTTCCCGCGGCGCTTCCTCGTCGTCTACGACCGGCTGCCCGGCGGCACCGGCTATCTGCACCGGCTGGCATCCGCGGCCGGGTTCCGCGAGGTGCTGCTGAAGGCACGCGAGGTCATCGAGAACTGCCCGTGCCAGCAGAAGGAGCTGGACGGCTGCCACCAGTGCCTCCTGCGCAGGGTACCCCCGTCGGACTACGACCGGGTCTCCCGCCGCGAAGTCCAGTCCATGCTGGACGAACTGCTGGGAGCCGATGGCGAACGCTGGCGGACCTCACCGGTCTCGACGACCCGCCAGATCCCGCTGGAACAGCAGGCGGAGAGCGACCTGGAGGTCATGTTCGTCGACACGCTGGAGGAGTGGGCCAAGCAGCCGGAGTCCCGTGCGGCGGCGGACACGTACACCACCCCGGCGGGCACCCGGGCGCTGGACCTGCGGCTGACGACCGGCGACGGAGCCACCGTGAGCTGGCGGGTCTCGCAGCAACGCGTCCTGGACGGAACCCGACCCGACGTGCTCTTCGAGCGACTCGACGCTCCCGGACCACGGCTCGCCGTCTACCTGGACGGATACCGGTATCACGCGAGCCCCGAGCACAACCGTCTCGCGGACGACGCGACGAAACGGGCCCGGCTGCGGGCCGACGGGCTGAGGGTGTTCCAACTGACGTACTACGACGTCAAGGAGTGGCGACGCCGCGTCCGCGACACCGGATATGCCGGAGTCCCCCCCGTCGATCCGGTCTGGATGCCGTACGACCGGACCGCCCAGGACCGGGCGCGCTCCTACTACGCCCAGACCCGGGGTGGGCTGCCCGGAGAACTGTCGGAAACCGTCTGGGTCAACCCGGCCGAGCTGCTGCTCGCCTACCTTCGTGACCCTGACGCGCGACGGTGGCACCATCGCGCCGAAGCCACCGTGGCCGGGCTCATCGGCGCGCCCGGCCTGCGGGACGCACCGGTCGGGGCGGAAGCGGTCGGCCGAGCCGTCGAGGCGGCATTGCGCGACGAGGTCGTGGCCGAGCCGAAGGGCCCTGTGCGTGTCCTCGCGGCGACGGACAGGTCCGGATGCCGCCTCGTCCTGGTCGCCGACGTGCGGCACCGGCCCCCAACCTGGACGGGGCTGACAGTCCTGGACGACAGTACCCAAGCCGTCACGGAGGAAAAGACCCACAAAAGGCGTTGGCAGGCCTGGCTGTACTGGAGCAACGTGCTGCAGTTCCTGGAGCACGGCGGGGGCGACAGCGCCCAGCTCACCACCACGCTGCTCCACGGCTTCACCGCCGACGTGCTGACCGTGACCGGCGGCCAGGGATGGCTGTCATCGACGCGGGTCACGCCAGTCGTCAACGGCCAGCCACAGCGGGCCCCGGACAGCCTGCCATCGGTTGCCGTGACCGCCGGACTGCCCGCAGTACCGGCGCGAACAACCGAGGAACCGCCGTCCGACACCCGTTCCCGGCGGGACGGCGCCTGGGACGCGGTACTGGAGTACGTGGACCCCGACGAAGCCGGCCTGGCCGAACTGGCTCACGCGCTCGCGGACCTGGGCGTTCCCGCGCCTGAGGACGGCTTCGAACTCGACGAACACGGCTGGCAGGCCGAACTGGCCTGGCCGGACGCCCGGCTCGGCGTGGTGCTGGCGCCGCAAGGGACGCCCGAGGAGCCCGATCACGAGGCACAGGACCGTGACCGCGCTTTCGCCGCCGCCCATTGGGACGTACGTCCGGCGGGCGCATGGACCGCGGAGGAGATCGCCGGACGCCTCGGCGTCGCTGCCGCCCGGACAAGCGACGGCGGTCCTACGGGAGCGGGGCGGCCGGAAACCGGCACGACCAGGAACGACAAGAACGAGAACGAAGACGGGGAGTTGGCATGACGAGGACCGGGGGCGTGACGCTGCGCCTGCTCGACAAGGCGGACAAGGAGATCCTCCGGCTCCCGCGCACGGTCAAGGGCGCGCTGTTCGACTTCCAGCACAAGTTCAAGGAGAACCCGCGGACCCCGGGGCTCAAGCTGAAGCAGCTCAAGGGCGACAGCCGCATCTGGTCCGCTCGGATCAACGACGAGTACCGCGCCCTCCTGCTCAGACTGGCCGAGGACGACTGGCTCATCGTCTCGGTCAAGCACCGCAAGGAGGTCTACGACCGGCTGGCGTACGGAATCAACACCGTCACCGGTGGTATCGAGTACGTCGACCTCCAGGTGGTGGAGGACAGCGTGCTGCGGCGCATCCCTCCGCCGGAGTCACCGACAGCCGCCCCGGCCGTTCCAGCCCCATCCGTCGAAGCCCAACCCCTCGCTCCCGAGCCGCTGTTCGCCGCCTGGACCGACGGGCAGCTGATCGAACTGGGCGTGGCCGAGCCCCTGGTTCCGGTCATCCGCTCACTCACCACCGATGAACAGCTCCTCGGTCTGATCGAGTACGCGCCGCAGCTCACCGGCGAAGTCCTGCTCGCGCTCTACGACGGAAAGCCCTTCGAAGAGGTACGGGACGAGGTCACCGCCCCCGTCGCCGCTCCGGAGCCCGTCGACACCGAGGACTTCCAGACGGCAGCCGAACGGCCGGCCACCGTTGTCACCACGTCCGACGACGCGCTGCGCGAGGCCCTGGAGGCAGGGGACTTCGGCCGTTGGAAGGTCTTCCTCCACCCTGCTCAGTCCAAGCTGGTCGAGCGCCGCTACTCAGGTCCCGCACGGGTCGGTGGCGGCCCAGGCACCGGGAAGACCATCGTCGCCCTGCACCGCGTCCGCCACCTCGTGTCCCAACTGCCGTCCGGTCACAGCAAGCCGGTGCTGCTGACCACCTACAACAAGAATCTCGCTGCCGACCTGCGCTCCCGCCTCCTGGAACTGGGCGGTGAGCAGTTGCTGTCGCGGGTGGAGGTGAGCCACGTCGACCAGCTCGCGCTACGCGTCGTGAGGGAGGCCGAGCCCGGCAGCCGTAAGCAGACCATCGACGACAGCCAGGCCGTACGGGAATGGCGTGCGATGCTCGACGAACTCGGCGAGAGCGGCTGGGACGCAGAGTTCCTGCACGACGAGTGGACGCAGGTGATCCTCGGGCAGGCCGTCGGTACCCGCACCGACTACTTCCGGGCCCGCCGGGCCGGACGCGGCAAGAACATCGGCCGGGCCGAAAGGGCCGCCATCTGGCAGCTAGCCGAACGCTTCACGCAGCGTCTGGACCGGCTCGGGCGCCAGACATGGGACCAGGTCGCTGAACGGGCCGCCCGTCTGGAGATAGGGCGCGAGCAGCGCATCCGCGCCATCGAACGGCAGCGGGAGGAAGCGGGCGGCCTGGACAACGTCCACCTCCAGGACGGCTCGGGGGGCTGGCTCCGCTACCGGTACCGGCACATCGTGGTCGACGAGGCCCAGGACTTGCGCCCCGCTCACTGGAAGATGCTGCGCGCCATGACAGCCCGCGACCCGGATGACCTCTTCCTGGTGGGCGACACCCACCAGCGCATCTACAAGAACCAGGTGACGTTGGGCAGCCTTGGCATCAACATCCGGGGTCGGTCGGCGAAGCTCAGCCTCAGCTATCGCACAACACGGCAAATCCTGCGCTCCGCCCTGGAGGTGCTGGGCGAGGAGACGTACGACGACCTCGACGGAAGCTCGGAGACCCTCGCCGGATACCGTTCCGTGCTCAGTGGCAGCGCGCCCGGCATGCACCCATGCACGGACTGGCAGACGGAACGCGAGGCGATCGCCGCACACATCCTGGCCTGGGACGCCCACCCGGACGAGCGGATCGCACACGAGCAGATCGCCATCTGCGTTCCCACCAATGTGATGGCGAGCGAGCTGGGAAACACACTCGGGGAACACGGCATCCGGGCCCTGGAGATCGGCGCCGACGGCGCCCGGGGCGAGCGCGGAGTCCACATCGGGACCATGTTCCGGTTCAAGGGGTTGGAGTACCAGCGCATGATCATCGCCGGGGTCAGCGACGGTCTGGTCCCCCGGGAGCAGGTCAACCGATTGCGTCAGCTGGACCCAGCCCGCTACCGGAGGGAACTCCAACGGGCTCGATCCCTGTTGTTCGTCGCGGTGACCCGGGCACGCGACAGCCTCGACATCTTCTGGCACGGCACCCCGAGCCCGTTCCTGCGTCGTTTGCCATCCTGAGCGGCGCGCAGCAGCGGATAATCTCAAGGAGTTGACACTTGGGAAGGTCGGATCGGTCACGCTCTGGTCCGAAAATGACAGCATCCAACCCCTGACACCCACCACCAGCCTTCCGCTGGTGGTGGGTGTCAGGGGTTTGGGCAAGCCGGGCTGCAGGGCACAGAGAATCACCGCAGCTCAGCGATCCGGAGGAGTGCCCGCAGTGGCTACCTTGGTGGCTACGCTCACAGCCGAGAGGTCCGGGTTGAGCCGGTATGTACCGTGGTTCGACCAAGCTCACGATCCCGCAGAAAAGAACCCCTGACCAGCAGGTTCCCTGGTCAGGGGTCCTTGGCGGCAGACGAGTCGGGCTGTACGCCGGGTTCTGTTCCCGGGGTTCCTCGCGGAGCCCCGGGCGACGGCCATCCATCTAGGGCCGGCGTTGCCACCGGCCTCGTGCGGTCTACCCGCGGACTCGGGCGGGCAGCCCTCGAACGTCCGCGCAGAAGCACCTCCGAAGGGGTGCTCCCTCTTGACCTTGCTCCGGGTGGGGTTTACCTAGCTGCCTGAGTCACCTCAAGCACTGGTGGTCTCTTACACCACCGTTTCACCCTTACCCAGCACCTAGGTGCTGGGCGGTCTGCTTTCTGTGGCACTGTCCCGCGGGTCACCCCGGGTGGCCGTTAGCCACCACCCTGCCCTGTGGAGCCCGGACGTTCCTCGGGAAGCTCCCCGTCAGGGGGACTCCACGCGGCCGTCCGCCCGGCTCGTCTGCCGTGTGGACCATGGTACCCGTACCCGGCGGACGTCCCGCTTCGGCGCCGCGGCCGCCGTGGCCAGCACCGAGCCCGCGAGGATCAGCGTGAAGGCGACGCCGATGCCGAGGGTCAGCTCCTCGTCCAGGAAGAGCGCGCCCGCGGCGACCGCTACCGCCGGGTTGACGTACGTGATCACGCCGGCCCGGGTCGGACCGACCTCCTTGATCAGCTCCAGGAACGCCACGAACGCCATCGCGGTGCAGATCACGCCCAGGCCGGCGAGGGCCGCCAGGACCTCGCCGGAGGGCATCGTCGCGGGCCTGGTCAGAAAGGCCGCGGGGGCGTACACAACCGCGGCCAGCGTGAGGCACGGGGTGATCAGCTGGAGGGTCGGGACGTCCTTGAGGTACCGGGCGGCGATCAGCGGGGCCGTGGCGTAGCCGACGACCGTCACCAGCACCTCGGCCATCGACAGGGCGTCGCCGCCGGTGAGGTGCGGCAGGGTTAGGACCGTGACGCCCGCGAGGCCGAGGGTCAGGCCTGCGATGCGGCGGGCGCCCACACGTTCCGCCGCGCCGAAGAAGCGCGCCAGGAGGAGGGCGACGATCGGTACGCCCGCGATGAGGAGTCCGGCGGTGGAGCTGGACAGGTGGCGTTCGGCGTCGGTCAGCGTCCACCACGGGCCGATGATCTCGATGACGGCGAAGGCCAGCATCGGCTTCCAGTGCGTCCGCACGGTGCGGCCGAAGCCGCCCTGGCGCAGGGCGAAGGGGAGCAGGAGTGCGGCGCCGAGGGCGCAGCGCGCGAACACCACCATGGACGGGGACAGTTCGTCCACCGCCACCTTGATCATCAGGTAGGGGACGCCCCAGATCACTCCCATGAGGGAGAAGAGGAACCAACCGCGTGCAGTCATGCGACGAGTCTCGGCCGTGTCACCCCCTGCTGTCTTGAACGCTGTTGCGGTACGCCGCCGGGGTCACCCCCAGCACCCGGCGGAACCAGCGGGTGAGGTGCGCCTGGTCGGCGAAGCCGACGAGGCCCGCGACCTCGGCGGGGCGCAGTCCGGCTTCCAGGAGGCCGCGGGCCCTGGCCACCCGGTGCTGGGCGAGCCAGGCGTACGGCGGTACGCCCATCGTCGTGCGGAAGGCGCGGAGCAGTTGGTAGCGGGACAGGCCCAGGTCCGTGGCGAGCAGAGCCAGGGAGGGAGGGTCCAGCAGCTCGTCGGCGAGGCGATCGCGTACGGTCCTGGCGATGCCGTCGGCGCCGGTGACGGCATCGCTCGTCGCCCGGGCCGTGGAGTGGCGGCGGGCCAGGGCCGTGAGCAGCCAGGGCAGCCGGGACTCGGCTTCCAGGGGGTCGGGGCAGGCGCTGATGTCGGTGTGGGCGGCGCGCAGGGCTGTCGCCAGTTCTGGGTCGTGGAGGACGGGGTCGCGGAAGTGGGGGAGGCCGCCGAGGGTGCCGTCGGTGAGGAGGGCCGGTTCGGCGTAGAGGGCTCGGTAGGCGTAGCCGTCGCAGGCGGCCGGGCCGCCGGTGTGCATCTCGCCGGGCTCCAGGACGACGATCGAGCCGGGGTAGGAGTGGATGTGCCCGCCCCGGTACGCGATGACCTCCGAGCCGCCGACCGTGACGCCGATGGTGAATTCGTCGTGGGCGTGGGGTGCGTAGACGTGCTGGTCGAAGTGGGCGGTGAGGAGGTCGAGGGGCGGGCCGGACCGGCCCAGGCGTGCCCTGGTCCAGCTGGTCTGTTCACGCGTCCCCATGTCGCACCCCCGCCCACAGGGGATCAGAGGAAGTCCGTGGTGTCCAGGTCGAAGGCGAAGGGGTCAGGGAGAGTGAGTGATCTGCCGAAGGCCGCGGTGCGGGAACGGAGGTAGTCGCCGTCCGGCTCGGTGAACAGCGTCGTCGAGGACGTGCCGCGGTCGACGAGCAGGTAGAAGGGGATGCCGCCGCGGGCGTAGCAACGCCGCTTGGCAATTCTGTCGATCTTCGGCCTGGTGAACGTCACCTCCAGCACCATGGTGACCCCCTCGCAGGACATCCATGGGGGAGCGCCCCGAAAGGCCCTTGCCTCCTGGGCGACGATCGTGCCGTCGGGGATCACGTGATCCGGGGGGTGACTGTGCGCAGCGCTCAGTCGCAAACCTTTGTTTCCCGAAAACAGGACGTCGAGCTGCGAGCGCCGGTGGAGCTGTCTGACGATCCGGCTGATGCAGTGCTCGTGGTGACCGTCCGGCTGTGGAGTGAGGACGAACTCGCCCTCGATCAACTCGGCGCGGAAGCCCTCCGGAGTGTCCAGTTCGAGGAACCAGTCCAGTAGTAGCTTCTGCGTGTACGGGTCCAGGCCCATGAGGTTGACACTCCTTTGCCGCGGTCACCGGCAAGACTGAGACCTGACCCGGATCACGGGGGCGGGAACCGGCTGCAGTTCCACCGATCGTGGGCTCTTGACCCTGCCGCAGCGTCAACGTCTTCACTGGTGGCATGCGGATCGGAGAACTCGCCGCGGTCGTCGGCGTCACCACGCGGGCCGTGCGGCATTACCACCATCTGGGGCTGTTGCCCGAGCCCGAGCGGCGGGCCAACGGGTATCGGGAGTACGGGTTGCGGCATGCCGTCGTGCTGGCGCGGATCCGGCGGCTGACGGAGCTGGGGCTGGGGCTCGCGGAGGTGCGGGACGTGCTCGCGGACGACGCGGGGAAGGACCTTGTCGAGGTGCTGACCGAGCTGGACGAGGATCTGGCGCGGCAGGAGGAGGCGCTCCGGGAGCGGCGGGCGCGGTTGCGGACGCTGCTGGACGCGGAGGGCGGGGTGCCCGCCGAGGGGCCCGTGTCGCCCCGGCTGGCCGCGCTGTTCGCCGGGACCGCGCATCTGTCGGACTCGCCCATGGCCGTCAAGGACCGCGAGATCATCGCGTTCCTGGAGACCGCCATGCCGGCCGGGGCCCGGGAGCAGATGGTGTCCTCGATCGGGGAGGCGCTGGGCAGCCCGGCGGCCGTCGCCCGGGCCGGGGAGGCCTACGCCCTGCTCGACGCGCTGGCCGGTGCCGAGCCCGGTGACCCGCGCGTCGACGAGGCGGCCCGGGCACTCGCCGGCTGTATCCCGCCGGGGCTGTTTCCGGAGGCCGGCGAGATCGACCAGGACGACGGTTTCCTGCGCGCCTTCTACGACGACCTCTCCCCGGCCCAGGCTGAGGCCATCCGCCGGACGCTGCGGATCCTCATGGAGGAGCGGCGATGAGGGTCGGGTGGCTGCTGGTGCGGCACGAGGTGCGGTTGCTCGCGAGTCTCGCCCTGTGGGTGGCGCGGCGTACGCACGGGGCGGGCGGGGGCCGGGCCTTCGGGTACGCGAGCGGGCAGGGGGCGATGATGGCCGGGTTCGGCTTCGTGTGCCTGGTCGAGACGGTGGCGATGTCCGTGCTGCTGCGCGACTGGCCGGCCGTGCACGCCGTGGTTCTCTTCCTGGACGTGTACACGATCGTGTTCGTGGTCGCGCTGCACGCCTCCTCCGTCGTGCGTCCGCATGTGCTGGACGCGGACCGCGGCTCGCTGCGGATCCGGCGGTACGTCCATGTCGACCTGTGCGTGCCGCTGGAGCGGATCGCTTCCGTGCGGCGTGAGCTGCGGATGACGCACCAGCGGGCCGAGGGGGAGCTCGACGTCGAGGTGGGTTCGCAGACCAGCGTCACGCTCGAACTGACGGAACCCGTCACGCACGTCACCTTCCTCGGGCGGCGCCGCGAGGTGCGCATCGTCCGCTTCCACGCCGACGACGCCGACGGGCTCGTGCGCGCCCTCGGCCGGGCGCGCGTCTGAGCTCCGCGTACACCCCCGTACGCTGTCGGCGGAGTTCGATCGAAGGAGTACGCGTGCTTGTCCTGCTGCCGCCGTCCGAAGGAAAGGCATCGTCCGGCCGTGGTGCGCCGCTGAAGCCGGAGTCGCTGTCGCTGCCGGGGCTCGCCGAGGCCCGGGAGGCCGTGCTCGGCGAGCTGGTGGAGTTGTGCGCCGGCGACGAGGACAAGGCACGTGAGGTGCTGGGGCTGAGCGAGGGGCTGCGGGGCGAGGTCGCGAAGAACGCGGAACTGCGGACCGCGGGCACCCGGCCGGCCGGTGAGATCTACACCGGCGTGCTCTACGACGCCCTGGACCTGGCGAGCCTGGACAGCGCCGCCAAGCGGCGTGCCGCGCGCTCGCTGCTCGTGTTCTCCGGGCTGTGGGGTGCCGTGCGGGTGACGGACCGGATTCCGTCCTACCGGTGCTCGATGGGCGTGAAGCTGCCGGGGCTCGGGGCGCTGGGCGCGCACTGGCGTAGGCCGATGGCGTCGGTGCTGCCGGAGGTGGCCGGGGGCGGGCTGGTGCTGGATCTGCGGTCCGCCGCGTACGCCGCCGCCTGGAAGCCGAAGGGCGAGGTCGCCGGGCGTACGGCGTCGGTGCGGGTGCTGCACGCGCCCACGCGGAAGGTGGTCAGCCACTTCAACAAGGCGACGAAGGGGCGGATCGTGCGCAGTCTGCTGACCGCCGGGGCCGATCCGAAGGGACCCGCCGAGCTGGTGGAGGCGCTCAAGGATCTCGGGTACGTCGTGGAGGCGCAGGCGCCCGCGAAGGCGAGCCAGGCGTGGTCGCTGGACGTGCTGGTGGACGAGGTGCACTGACGCGCATTGCCCACGCCTGTTGCATGCTGCGCAATGGCCTTTGCGGAGTCTGCATGCCGACGGCAGGATGACGCCATGGCCTCCCCTCCCCTGCCCGCCTCCGTGCTGGACCTCGCGCCCGTCGTCCCCGTCGTCGTCGTCGAGGACGTCGCCGACGCCGTACCGCTGGCGCGTGCCCTGGTCGCGGGCGGTCTGCCCGCGATCGAGGTGACGTTGCGGACGCCGGCGGCTCTGGAGGCGATCCGGGAGATCGCGCGGGAGGTGCCCGGGGCCGTGGTCGGGGCCGGGACGGTGATCCGTCCCGGGCAGGTGGCGGAGGCGGTGGCCGCGGGCTCCCGCTTCCTGGTCAGCCCCGGCTGGACGGACGTCCTGCTGGAGGCGATGCGGGCCTCCGGGGTGCCGTTCCTGCCGGGGGTGTCGACCACGTCGGAGGTCGTGGCGCTGCTGGAGCGCGGGGTGCGGGAGATGAAGTTCTTCCCGGCGCAGGCCGCGGGCGGCACGGCGTATCTGAAGTCGCTGTCGGGGCCGCTGCCGCAGGCCCGGTTCTGCCCCACGGGCGGGATCGGCCCGGACTCGGCCCCGGACTACCTGGCCCTGCCCAACGTGGGCTGTGTGGGCGGGAGCTGGATGCTGCCGCAGGATGCCGTCGCGGCCCGCGACTGGGGGCGCGTCGAGGCGCTGGCCCGTGCGGCCTCCGCGCTCAGCGCAGGTGGGACGTGTCGTTGAGGAGGCGGACGCTGGCGTTGCCGTCCGCGTAGTAGGCGACGACCGAGAGGGACGCGGCCGACAGTTCCATGCGGAACAGGGACTCCGGCGGGGCGCCCAGGGCGAGCCGGACGAGCGTCTTGATCGGGGTGACGTGCGTGACGAGCAGGATCGTTCGGCCCGCGTGGGCCGCGACCAGCTTGTCACGGGTGGCGGCGAGGCGGGTGGCCGTCGCGGCGAAGCTCTCGCCGCCGCCGGTGGGTTCGGCGTCCGGTGAGGCCAGCCAGGCGTTCAGGTCGTCGGGGTGGCGCTCGCGCACCTCGGCGAAGGTCAGCCCCTCCCAGGCACCGAAGTCGGTCTCGCGCAGCCCGTCGTCGATGGCCACGTCGAGTCCGAGCCGGGCGGCGACGATCCCGGCGGTCTCCCGCGTACGGGCCAGCGGCGACGACACGACGGCCTGGATCGTGCCCCGCCGGGCCAGCATCGCGGCGGCCCGCTCGGCCTGCTCCCGGCCGGCGTCGGAGAGGGAGGGGTCGGTTCCGCCACTGCCGGAGAACCGCTTCTGAGGCGTCAACGGCGTCTCGCCGTGGCGCAGCAGGACGAAGGTGGCTGGGGCGCCCATGTCCGCGGGCGCCCAGCCGGGGGCAGTGACGGCCTTGGCGGCCCAAGTGTCGGCGACGGCCTTGGCTGCCCGGGCGTCGGCGTCAACTTTGGCGGCACGGGTGTCGGCATTCTCGGCGGATGTGCCGGCTTTGGCAGCGGGGCGGACATCGGCTTCGGCCTTCACCACGGGCGTCCCGGCCGCCGCAGCGCGGATATCGGCGTCGGTCCTCGTGATGCCGCCCTCCGCCACGGCCTGCGCGGCACGCGCATCGGCGGCAGCCTCCGCCGGGCGGACGGCAGTCACGTGCTCGCCGGTCTCCGCGTCCACCTCGACCTGCGCCTCCGCGTCCGCCCCGACCCGCGTCGCCGGAGTCCGTGCCGCGTCGCCGCCCGACGGGCTCGTCGCCTCACGGGCGGAAGCCGGCGCGGCATCCGGGCCGGGGCCGGCCGGCCCGGCGGCGGCCTGGCCTGCCGCCAGAGCGTCGCGCACCCGCGCCGCACCCGCCGCCGCATCGCCGGGCGGTTCCGGAGTCGCCGCCGCGCGGGGTGCCGCGTGCAGCTCCGCCGTCGACGCCGCCTCCGACCACCGCTCCCCCTTGGCCCCCGCGTCCATCGCCTCGTTGGCCAGCCGGTCCGCGTGCTTGTTCTGGGCCCTCGGGATCCACTCGTACGTGACCCGGCCGGGCGGGAAGACCCGGGACGCCTGCGTCGCCAGTGGCTTCATGTCGGGGTGCTTGATCTTCCAGCGGCCCGACATCTGCTCGACGACGAGCTTGGAGTCCATCCGGACGTGGACCGTCGCGTCGGGGTCCAGCTCGTGGGCGGCGCGCAGGCCGGCGAGGAGGCCGCGGTACTCGGCGACGTTGTTCGTGGCGACGCCGATGTACTCGGCGGTCTCCCGCAGGGTCTCCCCCGTCACCGCGTCCCTGACCACGGCCCCGTAGCCGGCGGGCCCCGGGTTGCCCCGTGAGCCGCCGTCGGCCTCGACGATGAACTCCCGCACCGGAAAGGCTCCCCTGAAGGCCTAGAGACCGGACTCGGACGTGCGCACCAGGATGCGGCGGCAGTTCTCGCAGCGGACGACCGTGTCGGGCGCCGCCTTGCGGATCTCGGCCAGCTCGGTGATGGCGAGCTCCTGCCGGCAGCCCTGGCAGCTGCGCGCGTACAGCTTCGCCGCGCCGACGCCGCCCTGCTGCCCGCGCAGCTTGTCGTAGAGCTTGAGGAGATCGGCCGGGATCGAGCCGGCGACGACCTCGCGCTCCTTGGTGACCGTGGCGACCTCGCCGTCGATCTGCTCGAAGGCCGCGTCGCGGCGCGCGGTCGCGTCGTCGATCTTCGACTGGACGGCGGTGACGCGCTCGGTCAGCTCGGCGACCCGCTCCTGGGCGGACTCGCGGCGCTCCATGACCTCCAGCACCACGTCCTCCAGATCTCCCTGCCGCTTGGCGAGGGAGGTGATCTCGCGCTGGAGGTTCTCCAGGTCCTTGGGGGAGGTGACGGCACCCGAGTCGAGGCGCTGCTGGTCGCGGGCGGCGCGCTGGCGCACCTGGTCCACGTCCTGCTCGGCCTTGGTCTGCTCGCGGGCGGTGTCGCTCTCCTCGGTCTGCGCGGCCACGAGCAGGTCGCGCAGCTGGGTGTGGTCCTTGGTGAGCGACTCGATCTCGGCGTGCTCGGGCAGCGACTTGCGCTTGTGCGCGAGCTGCTGGAGGCGGACGTCGAGGTCCTGGACGTCGAGGAGGCGGATCTGGTCGGCGGGCGCGGCGTTCAGTTCGGGGCTCCAAGGGGATCGGAAGTGGCAGAGGCCGCGTGCGCGGTCCAGGGGTCGGTGACCGTCTTCGAGACGTGGACGCGCAGGTCCCATCCGTGCCGGTCGGAGATCTCGTCGAGCTGGCTCGCGGCCAGCTCGCACCAGGGCCACTCGGTGGCCCAGTGCGCCGCGTCGAGCAGCGCGAGGGGGCTGTGGGCGCGGGCCTCCGACACCGGGTGGTGGCGCAGGTCCGCGGTGAGGAAGGCGTCGACGCCGGCCGCGCGCACGTGGTCGAAGAGGCTGTCGCCGGAGCCGCCGCTGACGGCGACCGTGCGCACGGGCGCCTCGGGGTCGCCGGCGACGCGGATGCCCTGCGCGGTGGCGGGCAGCCGCTCGGCGGCGCGGGCGGCGAACTCGCGGACGGTCAGCGGGTGGTCCAGTGCGCAGAGCCGGCCGAGGCCGCGGCGGCCCTCCGGGTCGGTGGGGTCGGGCACGAGCGGCCCGGTGACGCGCAGGTCCAGGGCGCCGGCGAGGGCGTCGGAGACGCCCGGGTCGGCGGTGTCGGCGTTGGTGTGGGCGACGTGCAGCGCGATGTCGTTCTTGATGAGGGTGTGGACGACACGGCCCTTGAAGTGCGTCGCCGCGACCGTCGTCGTGCCGCGCAGGTAGAGCGGGTGGTGGGTGACGAGCAGGTCGGCGCCCAGCTTCACCGCCTCGTCGACGATCTCCTGGACCGGGTCGACGGCGAACAGGACCCGCGTGACCTCCTGGTCCGGGTCGCCCGCGACGGTGCCGACCGCGTCCCAGGACTCGGCCCGCTCGGCGGGCCACAGGGTCTCCAGCGCGGCGATGACTTCAGACAGACGGGGCACGGAAGCAAGGCTACCCGCCTGATCTGTGGCGTTGCACCGCCACCGCCCGCTCCCGGCACCCTCGGCCCCGCTCAGCACAATCGCCCCCTTTCCCTCAGGCGAATCGTTCCTGGAACACCCTTATGTGTGAAGTCTGCCGCCGTGGAATTCCCCGCCCGCGCGTGCGAAACCTACGTTCGTCACTGGAGGTGACCGAACGATGACGGCCTGTGCGATCGAGCCTTCGGCGGGACACGAGGACGGGGACGCGGACGAGGAGGGGCCCCGGCCAGGCTGCGCGCTCACCGCGGACGGTGCCTACGGCGCGCGTCTCGCGTCGGCCGGCGACTCCTGGTTCCCGGAGCGCTGGACCCTGGACGGCCATGAGCCGTACGCGGTGCCCCTGCCACGCAACCAGCCGGAGGAGCCCGGCACCGAGGTGCAGCCGATGGGTGACGGCCGGGTCCTCATCCACCGGGTGGTGGCCGGGCGGCACGCCTTCGCGCTGCTGTACCCGACCGGGCCCGGCACCGGTGAACTGCCCCTGGGCGCGGTCGAGTGCCGGGACGGGACCGCCCGGCTGCGGCTGCTGCCGCCCGCCCCGGGTGGCGAGCGGGCCTATGCCCTGGCCGTCGGGCCGCGTACGACGTCGGTGTGGCTGGTGGCGGGCGGCGCCTTCGGGCCCGAGCGGCTGGCCGAGCTGCCGGGCCGCTGCTCGGGCGGGGTCTGGCTGGACCGGACGGCGCGGCTGCTGGCGCTGGACCGGGAGAGCGGCGGCCGCGTCAAGACCGTCGTGGTGGACCTGGAGTGCGGCGAGGTGTCGCCGCTGCTGCAGATCGCCGCGGAGAGCGACGACCGGCTGCTGCTCGCCGACCACGACAGCGGGCTGCTGATCGTCCGCTCGGACGCGCCCTCTCCGGGGCAGGGCCGGCTGGGCTGGGGCGTCCTCGGCAGCACCCTGCCGGTGCGCTTCCCGGAGTGCCTGCGGGTGGAGGACTGCTCCCTCACGCCGTTCGCAATCCAGCCGGGGCAGGTGCTGACGCCGGAGAGCTGCGCGGTGGCGCTGCGGGTGGACGGGCCGCGGGGCAGCTGGGTCGGGGTCTGGCGGCCCGCCGAGCGGCGGGTGCACCATCTGCGGGCGCCCGAGGGGTGGCTGGCGGGTACGGGCCTGTGGACGCCGGAGGGGGTGCTGCGGCTGCCGTACGCGACGGAGGCCGTGCCGTGCGGTGTGGCGCGGGTGAGTCCGCCGCCGGCCGCCGTACCGGAGTCCGGGGTGGCGACGGAACCGCTTCCGGAGCCCGAGCCGGCGGCCCCGCACGCGCAATACTCCGTACAGCCCGCGGAACACTCCGTACCGCCCGCGCAAGCGTCGGCTCAGCCCGCCGAGCCTCCGGCGCCCTCCGCTCCCTCCGCTCCCCGCCCTGTGCCCCTTCAGGAAGCGCCGTTGGGACGCCTTGTAACGAACTAGTGCCGGTTGGCGTGGCCGCCTGGATCCGAGGTCAGGGGTGCCGGTTAGACTCACCCGGCTGTAAAAAAGATCATGTTGACGGGGTGAATTCCACCGATGAGTGACGCCAGCACGAACCAGTCGCGTGATGCCGACGTCCAGCAGACCTCCTCCGGCCCCGGCCGGCACCGTGGTGAGGTCTCCACGCAGGACAGTGAGGCGACTCCGCGCGGACGCCACCGCAAGCCGGTGGCGGAGACCGAGCAGGCCGTGACCGCGGCCTGACGGGCACGCCGGTCACCGGACGGCGAACGGCCCTCCCCGCCACAAGCGGGGAGGGCCGTTCCGTGCTTTCGGTATCTCTCACCCTCGTTTCAGACCCAGCACCTCCGCCGCCGCGAACGTCTCCCCCGCCGGCCGGTCCGCGTAGTACGGCCCGAGGACGGCCTCCAGTTCGTCGTAGGTGAAGGTGTCTTGCTTGCTGTCGAACTTCGCGGCGACCCGCGGCCGTTCGACGACCGCGACCATCCCGCCGTGCACCACGAGGAGCTGCCCGTTGACGTGGCTCGCGGCGGGCGAGGCCAGATAGCCGACCAGCGGGGCGACGTGCTCGGGGGCGAGCGGGTCGATGGCGGTGCCGGAGGGCTGCTCGATGCCCGCGAAGACGTCCTCGGTCATGCGGGTGCGGGCGCGGGGACAGATGGCGTTGGCGGTGACGCCGTACTTGCCGAGGGCGAGGGCGGTGGAGGTGGTGAGGCCGACGATGCCGCCCTTGGCCGCCGCGTAGTTGGGCTGCCCGGCGGAACCGGCGAGGAACGCCTCCGAGGAGGTGTTCACGATCCGTCCGAACACCGGCTCCCCGGCCCGCTTGGAACGCTCCCGCCAGTGCGCGGCGGCGAACCGGGTGGTGTTGAAGTGCCCTTTGAGGTGCACGCGGAGGACGGAATCCCATTCCTCCTCGGCCATCGAGAAGACCATGCGGTCGCGCAGGATGCCCGCGTTGTTGACGAGGATGTCGAGCCTGCCGAACGCGGCGACGGCCGTCTCGACGAGCGTGCGCGCCTGTTCGAAGTCGGAGACGTCACCGGTGTGCGCGAGGGCGGTGCCGCCCGCCGCGCGGATCTCGGCGGCGACCTCCTCGGCGGGTCCCGCGGACGCCTCCCCCGAACCGTCTCGGCCGGGCTGACCGTAGTCGTTGACGACCACGGCGGCACCGAGCCGGGCGAGTTCCAGCGCCTCGGCCCGGCCGAGCCCGCGGCCCGCGCCCGTGACGACGGCGGACAGTTCCTGGAGCGGCAGCAGCGGCATGGGGTGAGTCCTCACATCTCGATGCAGGTACGCAGGGCGGTCCCGGTCCGCATCTGGTCGAGGGCCTCGTTGACGTCGGCGAACGGGACCCGGTGGGTGATCAGGCCGGCCAGGTCGATGCGGCCGGCGCGCCACAGGGCGATGGTGCGTTCGTAGGAGCGCAGCACGTCGCCGCCGCCGTACAGGGAGGGCAGGATCCGCTTCTCGTCGAAGAACAGCTCGAACATGTTGAGCTGGAGGAAGTCGTCCATGGCTCCGGCGCCGACCACCACAAGGGTGCCGCCGCGCCGGGTGTTGTCGTAGGCGGTGCGTGCCGTGGCGGACTTGCCGACGACCTCGAAGACGTGGTCGAAGCCCTCGCCGGCGGTGATCTGCTGCTTGGCGTCGGGCAGTTCGCCGGGGGAGACGGCCCGGGTGGCGCCGAAGCGGAGGGCCGCCTCGCGGCGCGAGGGCACGGGGTCCACGGCGACGATCTCCGCGGCGCCCCGGAGCCGGGCGCCCTGGATGACGGAGATGCCGACGCCGCCGCAGCCGATGACCGCCACCGACGAACCGGCTTCCAGGTCGGCCGTGTTGAGGGCGGCGCCGAGGCCGGTGGTCACCCCGCAGCCGATGAGGGCGGCGATGTCGAAGGGCACGTCGTCGGGTATCGGCACCGCGCAGCCGGCGTCGACGACGACCTCCTCGGTGAAGGTGCCGGTGCCGGCGAAGCCGAAGACGTCCCCGCCGGGGCGCTTGAAGTTGGGGGTGCCCGCGTTCATGAACCCGGCCAGGCACAGCTCGGTCTGGCCGCGCTTGCAGGCGGGGCAGGAGCCGCAGGCGGGCAGCCAGCACACGACGACCCGGTCACCGGCCTTCAGATGACGCACGCCCTCGCCGACTTCGAGGATCTCTCCCGCCCCCTCGTGCCCGGGGACGAAGGGCGCGGGCTGCGGGAGCACCCCGCTCATCGCGGACAGGTCCGAGTGGCACAGCCCCGTGGCGCGCACCCGGATCCTCACTTTGCCGGGCCCGAACCCCACCGCCTCGACGTCGTCGAGGACCTCCAGTTTGTCCTGGCCGATCTCGTGCAGTACGGCTGCGCGCATGGTGCGGGCTCCCCTCGTACGGCGTGCTGGAGTCAGGTGTGTTCGACGACGGTGTCGGCGAGGACGGGCGCGTCGGCCCTCTCCACGGCGCTGACGGCGACCCGGGTGGATCCGGGCGTGTGCCACATGCGGATCCGCAGGGTCTCCCCCGGGTACACGACCCCGGCGAAGCGGGTGGCGTAGGACCGCACCCGCGTCACGTCCCCGCCGAGCAGCGTGTCGACGACGGCCTTGAGCGTGATGCCGTAGGTGCACAGGCCGTGCAGGATGGGCCGTTCGAATCCGGCGACCTTGGCGAACTCCGGGTCGGCGTGCAGGGGGTTCCAGTCGCCGGAGAGGCGGTAGAGCAGGGCCTGGTCGTCGCGGACCGGCCGCTCCACGGTCCGGTCGGGTTCGCCGGTGGGGGGTTCGAGGCGGGCGGAGGGGCCGCGGTCGCCGCCCCAGCCGCCCTCGCCGCGGATGAAGATCTGGGCGTCGTTGGTCCACAGCGGGCCCTCGCCGTCGGCGACTTCGGTGCGCAGCACGAGGACGGCCGCCGTGCCCTTGTCGTAGACGGCGGCGATCCTGTTGGTCGCGGTGGCGGTGCCCTTCGCCGGGATGGGCCGGTGGACGAGGAGGCTCTGGCCGCCGTGCAGGACGCGGGCCAGTTCGACCTCGATGCCGGGCATGGACAGGCCGCCGGTCACGCCGGGTTTGCCGGCGCCCGCGACGGTGGCGAAGCTCGGCAGGACGTGCAGCCGGGACTCCAGGGTGTAGCGCAGCTCGTCGGGGTCGGTGGCGGGGCTGCCCGCGCCGATGCCGAGGTGGTAGAGCTGCACGTCCTTGTGGTCCCAGGAGATCTCGCCGGTCCGGGGTCCGGCGGCGAGCGCCTTGGCTGCGTCGATGGGCATGGGGCTCCTGATCGCCGGAGGAAGGACCTCGGTACGGCCGTCCGCACCGTCGGCCGCACCGAGGCCGTCTGGGGCCGGACCGGGCCGCCAACTGAAACGCGTTCCAGTCCCGCGCCCTCTGTATAGCCGAGGCCCCGGCACTTGTGAAGGCTCCTGACGCCGTGTCAGATCGGTGTCGCGGTGACTTTGCCTGCCGCAGCCGTGGAGGAGATGGAGCCTTACGCCCGCCGGAACAACCCTGTCCAGAGGAAGGACTTCCCGAAGGACGCGGACTCCTCCGGCTCGTCGCGCATCCGCCGCAGTTCGAGCTCGGTCAGGCCGGAGAAGATCTCCCGCAGCGCTTCGGGCGTGTACGCGAGGCCGCCCCGCAGCCCGGCCCCCTCGCGGTAGAAGTCGGTGTCGGACAGCTCCGACCCCATCCCGCCGGCCCCGGCTGCGAAGCAGGTGAGGCCGAAGAGGCCTCCGGGGGCCAGGAGTCGCTCCAGGAGGGCGAGGTAGCTCACCCGGCGGTGCGGCGGCAGATGGTGGAAGCAGCCGGAGTCGTAGACGAGGTCGTAGGGGCCGGTGAGGTCCCGGCCGGCGAGCGCGAACGCGTCCCCGTGGTGGAACCGCACGTTCTCCGCCCCCATCTCGCGGGCCCGCTCCCTGGCCCAGTCGAGGGCGGTGGAGGAGAGGTCGACCGCGTCGACGTCGAATCCCCGTGCCGCCAGGTACAGCGCGTTGCGTCCCGGCCCGCATCCCAGATCCAGCGCCCGGCCTCCGCGCAGCGCCCCCCGCTCCACGGCGGCCACCAGGCTCTCGTCCGGTCGCGCCGGGAAGAACGGCACCGGCCGGGAGCGGTCGGCGTAGAAGTCGTCCCACCAGTCGGCACCGCGCCCGGTCCACCGATCGGCCTCGGGTGCGAACAGGCCGTCGAGCAGGGCGAGTACGTCGTCGACGGTGCGTATGTTCCGGTCCATCCGGTCCCCCTTCCGCTTCCGTCGACGGTAGGGCCAGAGGCGCTGAAAGACCAGGTCAGGGCGGGTTTCCCGGCAGCAGCGGGAGGCCGTGCGCGGGCCGTCACGGGGCGGGGACGCGCTGCGGGGACGGGGTGCACCACCCCCGGGCCGAAAGAGCGGCGGCGCACCCGCGGCGGGTCGTCATGCCCCTGTTCCGGGCCACGCCGGCCGCACTGTTTTCAGGCGGCGGCCTCCCGCTCCCCCGCCGTCCGCGGCAGCCACGCCCACATCAGCGCGACACCGGCCGCCAGCACCACGGCCCCCACCCGGAACGCCAGTGCGTAGCCCTCCGTCAGGGCTTGCGGCGTCGTGCTGCCCGCCGACTCGGCCGCCGCCAGGGTGGACAGGACCGCCAGGCCCAGGGAACCGCCCATCGTGCGGGACGTGTTGACGAGACCGGAGACCAGGCCCGCCTCCCCGGGGGCGGCGCCTGACGTGGCCAGGGAGGCGAGGGGGGTCGCGGCCAGCCCCGCGCCGAGCATCATGAGGACGCCGGGGACGAGGATCGCGGCGGCGTAGGAGCCGTCGGGCGCCATCGTGGACTGCCAGGCGAACCCGGCCACGGCGACCAGGGTTCCGAGCGCGGCGACGTTGCGCGGGCCGACCGGCCTCATCAGGCGGGGCGCGAGCTTGGAGCCGAGGATGACGGCGAGGGAGCTCGGGACCAGGGCGAGGCCGGCCTCCAGCGGGGTGTAGCCGAGGACGTTCTGCGCGTAGAGGGTCATGAAGAACCACATGCAGAACATCGCCGAACCACACAGGAACATCGCGACGTTGGCGGAGGAGACCGAGCGGATGCGCAGGAGTCCGAGCGGCATCAGCGGGCTCGCCGTGCGGGCCTCGACCGCGAGGAACGCCCCGAGGAGGGCCAGTCCGGCGAGCAGCGGCACCAGGGTGGCCGGTGCCGTCCAGCCGGCCGCCTCCGTCTGGGAGATGCCGTAGGCCAGCGTGGCCAGGCCGGCCGTGACCAGCAGCGCGCCGGGCAGGTCGAGGCGCCGGCCGTCCCCGGCCCGGCCCTCGGTGAGGAACCAGGCGGCGGCGCACAGCACGACGGCCCCGACGGGCACGTTGATGAGCAGCACCCAGCGCCAGGAGAGCGTCTCCACGAGCAGCCCGCCGACCAGGCCGCCGGCCGCGCCGCCGCCGGCCCCGACCGCGGTCCACGTCCCGATGGCCCGGGCCCGGGCCGCCCCCTCGGGCACGGAAGCGGTGAGGATCGTCAGCGTCGAGGGCGCCAGCACCGCCGCGCCCAGCCCCTGCACGGCCCGCGCCACCAGCAGCTGCCAGTCGTCCTGGGCCAGTCCGCCGGCCGCGGAGGCCAGGGTGAACAGGCCGAGCCCGACGAGGAACATCCGCTTGCGGCCGTAGAGGTCCCCGGCCCGGCCGCCGAGCAGCATGAACCCGGCGAAGGCGATGGCGTAGGCGTTCACGACCCATTGCAGGCCCTGCTCGCTGAGCCCGAGACCGGTCCGCATGGACGGCAGGGCCACGTTGACGACGGACACGTCCAGCACGACGAGGAACTGCCCGGCGCAGGTGAGCGTCACCACCAGCCAGGTGGGAGGGGCGGTACGGCGGGGCGTACGGGTCGTTTCGGCGGCTTCGAGCATGAGTGTCATGCTCTCAACCACTCCGAGCTCCCTGCATCGGGATTTCGACCTAGGGCCTCGTGCGGACGGGCATCCGACCCCTTCCCCAAGGAAAGGTCAAGTTTTCGTTAGGGTGCCAAAGCAACGGAATAGTTGCCTCGACATACAAGGTTGCCTCTCCACGTAACCCGACGCTCCCGGCCTGGAGGCCCTCCTCAATGACGCAGACGACGACAGACCGCTCGGCCGGCAGAGCGAGTGGGGCCGTGGTCCCGGTGCTCGCCTTCGCGGGCATCGTTGTCGCGGTGATGCAGACCCTGCTCGTTCCGGTGATCAAGGATCTGCCGCAGCTCCTGGACACCGCCCCCAGCAACGCCACCTGGGTCCTCACCTCGACCCTCCTGTCGGGCGCGGTGGCCACCCCGATCATGGGCCGCCTCGGCGACCTCTACGGCAAGCGCCGCATGCTGATCCTCAGCCTGGCCGTGATGGTCGTCGGCGCCCTGGTCAGCGCGCTCACCAGTGATCTGCTGCTCATGATCGCCGGCCGAACCCTCCAGGGCTTCGCGATGGGCGCGATCCCGCTCGGCATCGGCCTGATGCGCGACATGCTGCCCCGCGAGAAGCTCGGCTCGGCGATGGCGCTGATGAGCTCCTCCATAGGCGTCGGCGGCGGCCTCGCGCTGCCCGCCGCCGCCCTGGTCGCCCAGCACAGCGACTGGCACGCCCTGTTCTACGGCGCCGCCGGCCTCGGCGCCCTCGCCATCGCCCTGACCCTCCTCGTCGTGCCGGAGTCCCCGATGCGCGCCGAGGGCACCTTCGACCTGCCGGGCGCGCTGGGCCTGTCCGCCGGGCTCGTGCTGTTCCTGCTGCCGATCACCAAGGGCAGCGACTGGGGCTGGACCTCCGGCACCACGCTCGGCCTGTTCGCCGCCTCGGCGGTGGTGCTCGTGCTGTGGGGCGTGATGGAGCTGCGCCTGAAGGCCCCGCTGGTCGACCTGCGCACCACGGCCCGTCCGGCCGTGCTCTTCACCAACCTCGCCTCGATCATGGTCGGCGTCTCCTTCTACGTCGTCTCCCTGGTCCTGCCCCAGCTGCTCCAGCTGCCGGAGTCCACCGGCTACGGCCTCGGCCAGTCGATGGTCGTCGCGGGTCTGCTCGTGGCGCCGCTCGGCCTGACGATGATGTTCACGGCGCCCGTCTACGCCCGGCTGTCCGCGAAGTACGGCCCCAAGGTCACCCTGATCCTCGGCCTGCTGATCATCGCGATCGGCTACGGCGCCGGCCTCGGCCTGATGAGCGCCGCCTGGCAGAGCCTGGTCATCTCGGTCCTCCTGGGCGCGGGCATCGGCCTCGCCTACTCGTCGCTGCCCGCGCTGATCGTGGGCGCCGTCCCGGCGTCGGAGACGGGTGCGGCGAACGGCCTCAACACTCTTATGCGCTCCATCGGCACGTCGGTGTCGAGCGCCGTGATCGGCATGGTGCTGGCGAACACCGCGAACAACGTCGGCGGCGTCGAGATCCCGACCATGCACGGCTTCCGGGTATCCTTCCTGATCGCGACGGGCGCGGTGGCCGTGGGCCTGCTCCTGGCGCTGTTCCTGCCGGGCCGACGGCCCTCGGAGAAGCCACAGTTGCGCGCGAGCAGCGAGGAGGACGCGGCGCTGGAGCGCGCCGAGCGGGCCCTGCGCGGTTTCCAAGGCCGGGTGCTGGCCGCGGACGGTGCTCCCGTCGCCCGCGCCAAGGTCACGCTGATCGACCGCCGCGGCCGCCAGGCCGGGGCGACGCTCTCCGCCGAGGACGGCAGCTACGCGCTCGCCGTCCCCGCGCGGGGCTCCTACGTCGTGGCCGCACGCGCCGCGGGGCACGGCCCGCTCGCCTCGTCCGCGACCCACGCGGGCGACGAACGCCCGGTCGACCTGGACCTGTCGCTGCCGGGCGAGACGGTGTCGGCCTGACCCGCCGCCCGACTCCGTTACTCGCCGGTACCCCCCGTCGTCCTCCCGGCAGGGGTTACGGCACGATGGCGCCCTGACCGTCGTACGACCGAGAGGAACCCCATGCCCGCGGCGCCGAAGCCCGAGATCCTGGCCGCGTTCGAGGCGGCGAAGGGGTTCATGCCCGTCGGCGAGGGCCTGGCGCTGTACGCGGCGGCGGTGGAGGCCGGGCGGCTCGGGCTGCCGCTGCTGGAGGTCGGCACCTACTGCGGCCGGTCCACGATCCTGCTCGCCGACGCGGCCCGCGAGGCCGGGGTCAGCGCGCTCACCGTCGACCACCACCGCGGCAGCGAGGAGCAGCAGCCGGGCTGGGAGTACCACGACCCGCAGACCGTCGACCCGGAGGTCGGGCTGATGGACACGCTGCCCACGTTCCGCCGCACGCTGCACCGGGCGGGCCTGGAGGAGCACGTCGTCGCGCTGGTCGGTCGTTCCCCGCGGATCGCCGCGTTCTGGCGTACGCCGCTGGGGTTCGTCTTCATCGACGGCGGCCACACCGACGAGCACGCAGGCGCCGACTACGAGGGCTGGGCACCGCACGTCGCCGAGGGCGGCCTGCTGCTCATCCACGACGTCTTCCCCGATCCGCAGGACGAGTTCACCGGCCAGGCCCCCTACCGGATCTACCTCCGGGCCCTCGCCTCCGGCGCGTTCACCGAGGTCTCGGCGACGGACTCGCTGCGGGTGCTGCGCCGCACCGGCCCGGGCATCTGAGGGACCGGCTGGGCGGGTGAACTGCGCCCCCTCACCCCCGCCCGGTCGGCCCACGGGCGGCGTGGCGCGTCGGTGGGCGACCGTCACTGCCCAAGGATCCGGGCGCGTGGCACACACCTTCGAAGAGCTCGTGGAGAAGCAGCGCGCGGCGGACGAGGCGTACGCCCGCGTGCGTCACCTCCAGGACGCGTACGGGCCGCCCACCCAGACCAAGTGGAGCGACCAGCAGACCACCACCTGGGAGACGGCCTGGCGCGCCTGGCGCGATCTCGCCCGGGACGTCCAGGCGGCGGTGACCGGGTACGCGAAGCAGGAGGGCACACCGCGTCAGGAGGTGGAGGCGCGGGTGAAGGAGGCGGTACGGCACGGGGACGGCGGCGGGAACGGGGCGTAGCCGCCACCCGTCGGGCCGTCCTCGGCCCGCCGCCCCCGCCGACGGCCGCTAGGGTGGCAGGCGTGTCGTACGCAGGCCCGGACTTCGAACCTCCCCAGAACCGCCGCCCCCGCCGCGGCCCCCTGACCGTGGCGCTCGCCGCGCTGGTGCCGGGGGCGCTGCTCGGCTGGCTGGTGTACGAGACGGTGGGCGGCCCGGGGGACGACGGGGGGCCGGGGCAGGCGACCGTACGGTCCTCCCCTCCCGCCGCGTCGGGCGCTCCCTCCGACGACGCCAAGGAGCCGAGCGCCTCACCGGAGCCCACCGACACGCCCTCGGCCTCCGCGCCCGCCGCCTCCGGCCCGCTCAAGGGCAAGGTCGTCGTCATCGACCCGGGGCACAACCCGGGCAACTTCCAGCACGCCACCGAGATCAACCGCAAGGTGGACATCGGGACGAACTCGAAGGAGTGCGACACCACGGGCACGTCCACCAACGACGGTTACACCGAGGCGAAGTTCACGCTGGACGTGGCGCACCGGATGCGCACGCTGCTGGAGAAGCAGGGCGCCACGGTGAAGCTGACCCAGGACGGCGACCGGCCGTACGGCCCGTGCGTGGACGAGCGGGCCCGGATCGGCAACGAGGCGAAGGCCGATGCCGTGGTGTCGATCCACGCGGACGGCTCGGGCGCCGGCAACCGCGGCTTCCACGTGATCCTGCCCGGTTCGGTCGACGCGGGCGCCGCGGACACCCGGGCGATCGTCGGCCCCTCCCGCGACCTCGGCGAGCGCGTCGCCGGCCGTTTCGTCGCGGTCACCGGCAGCGCGCCCTCCAACTACATCGGCGACGGCGGCGGTCTCGTCACGCGTAAGGACCTGGGCGGTCTCAATCTGTCAACGGTTCCCAAGGTGTTCATCGAGTGCGGCAACATGCGCGATAGCAAGGACGCGGCGTTGCTCACCAGCGGCGCGTGGCGACAGAAGGCGGCGCAAGGGATCTCCGAGGGAATCGTGAGTTTTCTGCGCGGGTAGTCCCGGACCGGCAGATCCCGGCGGACACCCTGATGGGGCGGACGATAGGGTCCTCCTTACGATGAGGGGCCACCCCCGCGCTTCACACCGAGTCCGGACGGCGGCATGGTGACAGCGACGCCTCTACCGACGATGAGACGACCTACGAAGGACCTGAAGTGAATATCCGCTCCCTCACTCGGGGCGACGGCGTGGTGATCGGAGCAGCGGTATTGCTGTTGATCGCGTCGTTCCTCGACCTCTACTCGTTCGACAATGTCCCCGACAGCGTCGACCTCCCCAGCCTGTGGGGCAGCGGCCCGGTCGTGTTCAGCGTCGTGCTGGCCGGGATCATCGGCGCCGCGCTCGTCGTCGTCGGCCGGGGCCTTCCGCAGGCCCCGAAGGTCGCGGGGCTGGAACTCGTCCCGTTCGGCGTCGCCTTCACGGTGTTCGCCGCGTGGAGCGCGCTCGGCAACATCTTCGACGTGCCGGGCGGCTTCGACAACATCGGTGAGAACGGCAGCTCCGGCGCCCCGAGCCCCGGCATCGGCATGATCCTCGCCCTCGTCGCCACACTGCTGATGGCCGCCGCCGCCCTCGCCACCCCCCTCGTCCCGGCCCTCAAGGGCGCCCTGCTCCCGGCCCCCCGTCCGGCCGCCCCGCAGCCCTACGGCGCCCAGCCGCCCGGTGGTTACGGCTACCCGGGCGCGCAGCAGCCCGGCGGCTACGGCCAGCCGCAGCCGGGGCAGCCCGGGCAGCCCGGGCAGCCGTTCGGCGGCCAGCCCCAGCAGGCGCAGGCCCAGCCGCAGCCGCAGCAGCCGGCCGGGGACTTCTCCCCGTTCTGGTTCGCGGTGCCGGTGCCACGGCCGCTGTTCGCGGAGGACGGCTCGCCCACGCCGATCGCCGAACTCGCCCCGGGGACCTGGTACCTGGCCGTCGAGCAGCGCGGTGCGGCCCTGGTCGCCCAGACGCAGGACGGCCGCCGCGGTGTCCTTCAGGACACGTCGGGCATCCAGCGCGGCTGAGCCCCGCAGCGCCTCTCGGCCCCTCGCCCTTCCGGGCGGGGGGCCGTTGTCGTACAGTCGGCGTCCCCGTCAGCTGACGTACCGTCAGGAGGCAGGCATGCGGCTCGGTCTCGCGCTCGGCTACTGGGGCCGCGGCCCCTCCCCCGGCCATGTGCGCCTCGCGCAGGAGGCCGAACGGCTCGGTTACGACTCGGTCTGGACGGCGGAGTCCTGGGGCTCGGACGCGTTCACCCCGCTCACCTGGATCGCGGCCCACACCTCCCGGATCCGGCTCGGCACGGCCGTCGCGCAGATGGCGGCCCGGTCACCGGTGACGACCGCGATGCACGCCCTCACCCTGGACCACCTGTCCGGCGGCCGCATGATGCTGGGCCTCGGCCTCTCCGGCCCGCAGGTCGTCGAGGGCTGGTACGGCCGCCCGTTCCCCGCCTCGCCGCTCACCGCCACCCGCGAGTACGTCGACGTCCTGCGGCAGGTGCTGCGCCGTGAGGCCCCCGTCGAACTGGCCGGCCGCTTCCACTCCCACCCCTACCGGGGCCCGGACGCCACGGGCCTCGGCAAACCGCTCAAGCCGATCACGCACCCGCTCCGCCCGGACCTGCCGGTCCTGCTGGGCGCGGAGGGGCCGAAGAACGTCGCCCAGACGACCCGGATCGCCGACGGCTGGCTGCCGCTGTACTGGTCGCCGACCCGGCCGGAGGTCTACGGCCCGGCCCTGGGCGACCTGCCCGAGGGGTTCCTCGTCGCCCCCATGGCCCAGGCCCGGGTCTGCGACGACGTCGCCGAGGGCCTGCTGCCGGTCAAGGCGATGCTCGGCTTCTACATCGGCGGCATGGGCCACGCGGCCCGCAACTTCCACGCCGACCTGATGGCCCGCATGGGCTACGAGGCCGAGGCGCGCCGCATCCAGGAGCTGTTCCTCTCCGGCCGCAGGGAGGAGGCCGTGCTGGCGGTCCCCGACGCCTTCGCCGACGAGATCTCCCTGGTCGGCCCGCGCGAACGCATCGCCGAGCGGCTGGAGTCGTGGCGCAAGGGCCCGGTGACGGACCTCCTCGTGCTCAGCCCCGATCCGCACACGCTGCGGGTGCTCGCCGAGCTCAACTCCGGCTGAGCGGCCGTCACCAGAAGATCGCGATCGCCTCCAGCGTCACCTCGCGGGTCTCCTCACGCCAGCCGGTCATCTTGCCGAGGCAGCGGGCCGTGAAGGTGCCGGCCGGGATCGAGCGGCGCGCGTTCCCGGGAGCCACCACGCGCATGAACACCGGGGGCTGCTCCTCGCCGTACTCGGCCCGCAGCTCGAAGCCCTCCGACACGTCCGGCACCCGGGTGAACACGCCCTTGACCGAGACGAACTCACCGATGCGGCTCAGGGTCACCGCGCGGCCGTCCGCCAGGTTGGCGGAGAGGTTCCGGTTGGGGACGACCGTCAGGGTGGCCAGATCGGCGTGGACGATGGCGTCGGCCCGGTCGAAGGCCTCCATGACCACGCCGATCACGTTGATCGGCTTGTCCTTGCGCACGAACTTGCGGAACGTCTCCTGGCTGACGTCCCGCTTCAGCCGGAACCGGAACAGCCAGGTCAGCATCCGGCTCCAGAAGCCGACGCTCGTGTCGACCTTCGTCCGCAGCTCGACGGCCTCCTCCAGGGCGGACCGGTAGTTGCCGAGCTCCCACAGGTCCATCACCGCCTGCTCGTCCAGGTACAGGCAGATGCTGTACGCCGACTGCCAGCGCCGCAGGTGCCTGCGGCGCTCCCGGGCATGGCGCACCAGGACCACCGCGAGCACCACGGCGCCGGCGGCCGTCGCCAGCCAGACCGTCATCCACGGCCACCAAAGGCTCCACCACAGTGCGTCAGTGACAGCCACGGATCTCCTTGAAAGCCTCGGAAAGGGACGAGTCGGAGGCGTCCACCATCCGTCCGCCCGTCCGCGCCGCCGCGCGCCGCAGCGCTCCGGCGTCGGCCTCGCCGAAGTGGAGGGGGTAGGTGGGGACGGCGGCGCGCACGGCGGCGGGCAGCGCGTCGTGGCGGCGGACGAACTCCGCGTAGGTCAGGCCCGCGTTGTTCTCGCCGTCCGTCATCAGGACGAGGGAGACAGAGCGGTCGGGGTCGGCGGCCCGTGCGCGGGCGGCGGCGCGGTAGCCGTGGTCGAGGGCGGACCACACGGCGGTGGCGTCGCCGTAGCCGCCCCGGGCGACGGTGCCGGCGAGGGCGTCCAGGTCCTTCGGCCCGGTGACGGTGACGGTCTTCTCCCCCAGCACCCGGCCGCCGAAGCGGACGACGGTCAGCCGCTCGCCCCGGTGGAAGCGGGTGAACTTGCCGGAGGCGGAGGGGTCCGCGCCGCTGAGTCCGGCGAAGGCCTCGCGCAGGGCGGCCATCCGGGCGCCGCGCATCGAGCCGGAGAAGTCGAGCAGGAAGACCACCTGGCTGGTCGTGCGGCGGGCGGGATCGCCGTAGTCCGTCAGCAGGGTCTCGACGACGGCGGGCCGGTCGGGGTAGAAGAGCGCGTTGCCGACCGGTTCGCGCAGCCGCGCGTCCCGCGTCACGGTCGTGTTCACGGGGCGGCGCAGGGTATGCCGCATGATCTGCCGCTGTACCGAGTCGCGGCGCAGCCACTGCGTGACCTTGTCGTACGCGGTGCGCCGGGCCGGATTCAGCAGGAGCAGCGGGAAGTCCGCCAGGACCATGCCGTCCTCGGGGCGGACGACTACCAGAGGGTCGTCGAGGCGGCCGGAGGCGTTCAGGGCGAGCAGGTCGGACTCGTAGGTGATGAGGGCGTCGGCCTCGCCCTGGTGGTCGGCGTAGGAGTCGACGAGGGCGGGTCCGGTGTCGGCGGTGAGGGTCTGGCCGGAGCGGAAGCCGCGCAGCCGGTCGCAGGAGACGTCCTCGGGGCGCAGCGCGGCCCCGGTGCCGGCCGCGGCGGTGGCGACGCCGACGAGGGCGGCGAGCCCGCTGCCGGCGTGCCGGGGGTCGGCCATGCCGAAGCGGACCCCGCCGGTGGCGGCGGCGTCGGCGATGTCGGCCCAGGTGAGCCGGCCACCGGGCACCCGGGCGCGCAACTGCCGCGCCACCTCGGGCTTCAGGCCGATGACGACGGGCGACGTCATGGTGGGCGTGCGTTGCAGCCCTCTGGTCGCGTTCTTGTCGGTGAGGCGCAGATAGCTGTCGGAGGACAGCCACGCGAGGTCGTACCGGCCGCGGTCGGGGTTCCTCGTCTCGGCGTCGGGGCGGTGCTCCATGCGCAGGTCGACACCGGTCTCCTCCCGCAGCTCGTCGAGCAGCGGGGTCAGTACGGCGAGGTCGGGGCCGGCCAGTACGCGCAGCCGGACCGGGTCGTCGCCGTCGCCGCCCGAGCAGGCGGTGACGAGGGAGGTGACGAGCACGAGGCAGAGCCCCAGCAGGCCCGCGCGGCGCCTCACCGGCTGCCCGTCCGGTCCGGGCAGTCGCCGACGATCTCGATCATCTTCTCCAGCAGGGGCAGACTGGGCAGCACGGCCCGGGTGTCGTCGGAGGAGGTGGTCGGCACCGGGATCCGCCGCTCGGTGAGGAACCGGGTGAGTTCGTCACCGGCCGCGCCGCCGGTGGCGTTGCGGGCCCTGAAGCCCAACTCCATCGCCCGGTGCTGGAGTTCGGGGTCCTTGCTGACCAGCTCGCCGAGCCGGGCGCCGTCGCCGGTCAGCGCGACGAGCTGGGGTTCGGTGACGAACCGGGTGGACGGGTAGAGCAGGACGCGCTCGTCGTCCGTCGCGCCCTTCTCGGCCCGGTACCTGATCTGGTGGGCGAGGAACTGGTGCTCGTAGATGACCGAGACGGGGGCGATGCTCTGCCCGTCGGGGGACAGATACGTTTCAGCCCGTTCGGAGGACGGCAGGCCCTGCTCGACGAGGAGCGGCTTGATCGTGCGGGCGAGTCGCTCCGCCTCGGCTCCGTTGTCCGGCGCGTCGTTCCCGTGCTCGACGAAGGCCACGAGTCCGAGATAGGTGCCGGCGGAGTTGGACTCGCAGATGTCCGAGGTCTGGGCGAGGATCTTGTTGCCGTTGCGGACGCGGTCGTGGCGGTCGATCTCGTCCCAGCGGTAGCCGTTGTCGGGGTCGCGCCGGACGCCGTTCCGCTTGCCACGGGCCAGATCGATGAACTTCCGCATGTCGACGGTGTAGTACAGCGGCCGCCCGCCCGGGCCGGGCAGGCGCTGTGCGACGCCTTCCGCCGCGAGGACCTCGGCGTAGTCGCGGTAGGTGGCCAGCACGATGGGGCTGACGAAGGGGCGGTAGAGCAGCACCGGACGGTTCGCCCGGGCGCGCTCCCGGCTGATGAGGTCCGCTGCGGGCTGGCCGGAGGGGAAGACGACGTCGTACCCCTCGTGGTCCTGCTGGGCGATCTCCCGTGAGCCCATGTTGGTGATGTGCACGCGGAAGCCGTGCTTCATGAGCAGCCGCTCGACCTCGGGGTCCTGGAAGAAGTCCCTCTTCGAGGCCATCTTGGCCTCGATGGTGACCACGTGCCGCAGCGGCAGCAGGAGGTTCCCGGTGGCCACGAGCAGCGCCAGCCCGATGACCGGGACGGGCAGCGCCGACGCCAGCGCTCTGCGCAGGCGCCGGCGCGGGGGTCTGGTGACGGTTAACCGCGGCTCTTCGGCAGTGGGTCTGTTCGCGGGCACCTGCATGCTCCCCCCGTGACACCGGCGTTCTCCCCGAGTGGCCGGGCCAGGATCGTCGGTGATGCGGGTGTACCCCGAACGACCTTTGCCGGAACGTTGGTTGGCCGCACGGGGAAGCACACGGAGGAGACCGGTGCGCGCGGCTCATCCGGCCGGGTTTCATCCAGAGTTCAAGGGCAATCCGGAGAGTATGTCCCCTCGATATCGCAACGGTGCGAATCAAGTCGGCACGATCGTCGCGGTCGTGGCCGACATCATGGCCCTGATCCTGGGGCTCTGGATCCTGATGTATCTGCTGGACGCCAACCCCGGCAACTCGTTCGTCCAGTTCATCCACGACGCGGCCCGCTGGCTCGCCGGCTGGTCGCACGACCTGTTCACCTTCGACGAGGCATGGGCCCGAGTGGTCTGCGGCTACGGCCTCGCAGCGGTGGTGTACCTGTTCGTCGGCCACGCGGTAGCCAATCGCGTCCACCGGCACTGACCGACCGCGGGGGCCCGCGCCGCAGGGGCGGGCCCCCGGCTCCAGAGCCCCATCGACCTGGCGATGATGACACCGAGCCCGGAAATGCCGAGTTTGCCCGGCTTGCGCTGGAGATAGCGTGACACGCGGCCGACGGTTTCCCATTCTGAATAGACGGGTAAGAGCTCCGCCTGGATACGCCTGGATTAACTCAAACGCCCAGGTGCGGAGGCTTCGCGCTCGACCCGGAGATCGGTATCCAGAGAGGTCGGGCCTTGTCACCCGCGGCCCCCATGTGCCTAATATTCGACCAGTAAGATCCCGGCCGCTTCGGCGGACCGGCGGTCCTGCTTGCCGATTTCATGGGGGAGATGGCATGGAACGACCTGGCAACGAACCTTTATGCAATACGCGCGATCCGCGACTGCGTACCGTCCCGTATCCGCTGTACAAGCGCCCCCGGGCCGCCGAACCGAACTTATCCAGCGAAATTCCACAAGGCTCGAAACGTGCCGCACAACGGGGCGTACAGGACAGTCCGATCGTGCGGGCCACCCGGAGCCGGACACTGAAGCGGGACGGCGAGGTTCTCCGTCGGCTGCACGGACCGGCCGGCGCCGCCACCGGTGACATCGAGGTCGGGGGCGCGCCGGTCACGGCCGGCGCCAAGGTCATGATCATGCTCGGCGCCGCCGCCCGCGCCCCGCGGCGCCACACCCCGATCCCGGGCGCCGGGGCCTGCGGCGTCCCGGCATCCGAACGCCGCCCCTCGGCGGCCCTGCACCACTGCATCGGCACACTCCCGACGAAGGCCGGGGCCCGCCTGGTCCTCACCGGCCTGCCGTGCGGGCACCGCGGCATCAGACCGGCCCGCGAGAACCTCGCCCGGGGCCCCCGCGTCAACATCCGCGAAGTCGGAGAACTCCGGGGCGACCCGGCCGTCTGAAGCCGTCGGCCTGCGGTGCGCCGGTCCGTGTCGCCCCGCGGACCCCGTCAGGCCGAGACCTTCCCGGCGGGCGGCCGACCGCCCCTGTGCCCGCCCATCATCCGTCCCGTCTGACGGTATTTCGTCCGAAATGCCATTTTCGGCCACGCCCAGGTGCCCGGCGCGGCGCGGGAATCCCGGTGTATGCCGTTTTGTGCACGGAACCGATGCGATGGGCCCTACGAGTGGGGATGTAACCCAGAACCATGAGTGCCCACACCATATCTCCCGACATACTGGACCAGGTTGCCACGCGGGATGCCGTGGACACCGTCCTCTTCGATTTCCTGGAACATCAGCGAAAGAGCTCCGGGCAACGACAGTTGACCCAGCTCGTGAAATTGCTTGAAGAATTCATGGTGGGCGGCAAGAGAATCCGTCCGATTCTCACCCTGCTGGGCTGGAAGGCGGCCGGCGGAGAAAATGACTTGACGACCGTGTTACGTGTGGCCGCGTCACTCGAGATGTTTCACGCGTTCGCTCTCATCCATGACGACATCATGGACGACAGCGACACCCGGCGCGGTCGTCCGACCATCCACCGGATACTCGCCGGAAGGCGCGGCGACGACCGCACCGAGCGTTTCGGCATCGGCGGCGCCGTGCTGCTGGGTGACCTCGCCTTCGCCTGGTCCGACTACCTGCTGCACACGGCCGGCCTGACTCCCGCGCAGTCGGCGGCGGTGCTGCCCATCGTCACCGAGATGCGCACCGAGGTCATGCTCGGGCAGTACCTGGACCTGCGGGCGACCGGCGACCTCACCGACGACGTCGACGCAACCTTGACCGTCAGCCGCTACAAGACCGCCAAGTACACCGTGGAACGGCCGCTGCACATCGGCGCCGCCCTCGCGGGCGCCGACGCCCCGGCCCTGGCCGCCTGCACGGCGTTCGCGCTGCCCCTCGGGGAGGCCTTCCAACTCCGCGACGATCTGCTGGGCGTGTACGGCGAGGTCCGGGACACCGGCAAGTCCCGACTGGACGACCTGCGGGCCGGCAAGAACACCACTCTGGTCGCGCTCGCGCTGCGTGCGGGCGACGCGGCACAACGCGCCCGCCTGCGCACGCTGGTCGGCGATACGGCGCTGGAGGAGTCCGGTGCCGAGGAGGCCCGCGCGATCTTCGCTGCCACCGGCGCCCGGGACGCCGTGGAACGCATGATCGACGACCGTTACCGGCGGGCGCTGGGCGCACTCGACACCGCCCCCTTCACCGCCGACGCGGTCACCGCCCTCAAACACCTCTCCGCCACTGCCACCAGGAGGAACTCATGACCGCGGATCTGACCGCACCGGCCGCAGCGGCCCCGGCGGGGACGACCCGCCGGTGGCAGGAGTGCACCGACCGGTTCGCGGCCCTCTTCGACCGGCACGTCGGGTACGAAGCCCAGAAGGTGCCGATGACGGACGCCGAACTGCGCGAGGTCATCGACGCCTGCAACCGCGCGGTCGCCCCGCTCGGCAAGAGCGTCTCGGACAAGCGCTGGATCTCCTACATGGACGTCGTGCGCTGGTCGCAGAGCGCCCGCCACCTCAAGGACATGGAGGCGTTCAAGGCCGTCTGCGTGCTCAACTGCGTGACCTTCGTGTGGGACGACATGGACCCCGCCCTGCACGACTTCGACCTCTTCCTGCCCCAGCTGCGCGCGGTGTGCGAGCGGTACTACACCGCGGAGGACACGGAGTTCGCCTACGAGGGCGCCCGCGCCTTCGTCACCAGCGACCACATGTTCCGTGACTCGGAGCTCAAGAAGGTGCTCTGCGGCACCTCGCCGGAGCAGTACTTCCGCTTCCGTGTCACTGACGTGGGAGTGGATTTCTGGATGCGCATGTCGTACCCCATCTACCGTCACCCCGAGCTGACCGAGCACTCCAAGACGGGGCTGGCCGCCCGGATGACCACCCGTGGCCTGGCCATAGTCAACGACTTCTACTCCTACGAACGCGAGCAGGCCCTCGGGCAGATCACCAACTGCTTCCGGCTGTGCGACATGTCCGACGAGGCCGGCTTCCAGGCGTTCTTCCAGGCCCGCCTCGACGACATGGCCGAGGACATGGAGTGCATCAAGGCGTTCGACCCGCTCACCCGAGACGTGCTGCTCGACCTCATCCAGGGCAACTTCGTCTGGACCACCCGCGACCGGCGCTACCAGGCCGCTGTCAACGACGTCAACTCACGGATCCAGTAGGGGAACCGGAATGCCTCCCGCCCCCGGCTCGCCCTCGACGGAACCGTCCTGGCGGATCGGCGCCGCGCCCGGCGCCGTGCCGCTGCTCGGACACGTCCCCGCCCTGTGGCGACGCCCGTTGGAGTTCCTCGCCGCGCTTCCCGCGCACGGCGACCTGGTCGAAGTCCGGCTCGGTCCCACCCGCGCCTATCTCGCCGCCCACCCCGAACTGGTCCGGCACGTCCTGCTCCATCCGCGCGTCTTCGACAAGGGCGGCGTCTTCGACAAGGCGCGCCAACTCCTCGGCAACAGCTTGTCGGTCTCCCGCGGCGAGGAGCACCGCTTCCAGCGGCGGCTGATCCAGCCCGCCTTCCACACCACCAAGATCGCCGCCTACACCACGGCGGTGGCCGCGGACACACGTACCGTCACCGACGGGTGGCGATCCGGTGAGACCCGCGACATCGGTGACGCCATGCACGCACTGCTGATGCGGGTCGCCGCCCGCACCCTGTTCTCCACCGGGCTCGACGAGGACACCATCGAGGAGGCCCGGCAGTGCCTTCGAACGGTCTCGCAGGGCATCTACCGGCGGACCGTCGCCCCGCTGGGGGTCCTGGAGAAACTGCCCACCCCCGCAAACCGCGCCTACGACCACGCCAACACCCGGCTGCGGCAGATCGTGGCGGAGATGATCGCGCTGCGGCGCCGGTCCGGCACCGACCACGGCGACCTGCTGTCCACGCTGCTGCGGGCGGAGTCTCCCGAGACCGGGGAGAAGCTGGACGACACCCAGGTCCTGGACCAGGTCGTCACCTTCCTGGTCGCCGGCAGTGAGACCACCGCCTCCACCCTGGCGTTCGTCTTCCACCTGATGGGCACGCTCCCCGAAGTGGAGCAGCGGGTGCACGCCGAGGTGGACGACGCGCTGGGAGGCCGGACGCCGGTCTACGAGGACCTGCCCGCGCTGCCGTACACCCGTAACGTCATCACCGAGGCGCTGCGGCTGTATCCGCCCTCGTGGATGGCGATGCGGGTCGCGGCCGAGGACGTCGAACTCGGCGGCCGGGCCATCCCAGCCGGGACGATGATCCTTTACAGCGCCTACGCCCTGCACCACAATCCCGAGCTCTTCCCGGACCCCGAGACCTTCGACCCCGGGCGATGGGAGGGCGAGCGGGCGGCCCGGGTACCGCGCGGGGCACTGCTGCCGTTCGGCGCGGGCAGCCACAAGTGCATCGGCGACGTCCTCGCGCTCACCGAGACGGCGCTGATCGTCGCGACCGTCGCCGCGCGCTGGCGGCTGCGCCCGGTCCCCGGCAGCCGGCTGCGTCCCGAGCCGAAGGCCACCCTGGAGGCGGGCCCGCTGCCCATGGTGCTGGAGCGCCGCTGACCTGCTTTCCCCGGTTCTTCTCCCTTCCTTCCTTCTTCCCTCCTCTTCCTCTTCTCTCCGTCCGTACCGTCTCAGGGGGCGCATCCGGCATGAAGACCCAATCCGACCCGGTCAGGCGCAGGTGGCGGATCGTCAGGGCTCCGGGCCGGCTACCGCTGGCGGGCCACGCGCTGCACCTGGCGCGCCGCCCTCTGGAGTACCTCTCGTCGCTGCCCGCCCTGGGCGACCTGGTCGAGCTGCGGCTGGGCACCCGGCTCACCTATCTGCCCTGCCATCCGGAGCTGGTGCAGGACGTGCTGCTGAACGCGCGGGTCTACGACAGCGGAGGCCCGGTGAAGGAGAAGGCCCGTCCCATCCTCGGCAACGGGCTGATCACGTCCGACTGGGCCGACCACCGCAGACAGCGGCGGATGGTCCAGCCTGCCTTCCACCCCACGCGCATCGCAACGTACGCCGAGGTGATGCGCGAGGAGTGCGCGGCGCATGCGGAGACCTGGCTGCCGGGCCGGCCGGTCGACGTCGGTGACGCGATGCAGGCGTTGACAGCGCGGGTGACGGCACGCGCGCTGTTCTCGACGGAGATGGCGCCGCACTCCGTCGCGGAGGTCCAGCGCAGTCTGCCGGTCATGGTGCGCGGCGCGTTCCGCCGGGCGCTCGACCCCACCGGGCTGATCGCCAGACTGCCGCTGGCAGCCAATCGTGAGTTCGATGCCGCGCTCGACCGGCTGCACTCCCTCATCGACGGCATCGTCGGGGACTACCGGCGCTCCGGCGAGGACCGTGGCGACCTGCTGTCGGCGCTGCTGGCCGCGCGGGACGACGAGGACGGTGGCGCGCTGACCGACCGGGAGGTCCACGATCAGGTCATGACTCTGCTGCTGGCCGGCGTGGAGACCACCGCGAGCGCCCTGACCTGGGCGTGGCATCTGCTGGCGGCCCATCCCGAGGCCGAGGAACGGCTGCACGCCGAGGTCGACGAGGTGCTGGGCGGCCGTACGCCGACGTACGCCGACGTGCCGAGGCTCGCCCATACCCAGCGGATCTTCACCGAGACCCTGCGCCTGTACCCGCCGGCCTGGATGTTCACCAGGATGACCACCCAGCCCGTCGAACTGGCCGGTCACCGGCTTCCGGCCGGGACGGACATCCTCATCAGCCCCTACGTCATCCACCGCATCCCGGAGTTCTTCCCGCGCCCGGAGGTCTTCGACCCGGACCGGTGGCTGCCCGAGCGCGCCAAGGACGTCACCCGCGGTTCGTATCTGCCGTTCGGGGCGGGCAGCCGCAAGTGCATCGGCGACGTCTTCGGGATGACAGAGGCGACGCTCGCGCTGGCCGCCCTGGCCTCCCGCTGGCGTCTGCGGCCCATGCCGGGCGCGGCCGTCTCACCCCGAGCCGAGATGAGCCTGACGGCCGGGCCGCTCCCGATGGTGCCCGAACCGCGTCAGCGTTAGGGGGAGGCGACCGGGAGCGGCCCGACAGGGCGCGGGAGACGATCGCGCCCTGCGTGCGGTCCGGCGGGGCCCCCGGGAAGTGGTGGTGCACTCGCGCCGTGCTGAAACGCCTCGCCCAGCCGGAACCCTGCCCCGGTCTCACGCCGAAACGGACATCGCCCCATCACGAGCCGCACCCTCAGGCGCAGCACTCCGCCTCGAACCCCATGGGCAGTTGCTCCCCACCGAACACCTGGCACGTCGCCTCGTGCCCACCCAACGCGGCCACGGCCAGCAACAACGACCCCGCGGTCCACGTCGTCAACTCCTGCGGCCAGATCGCGCCGTCGTCGAAGACATACCCCGTCCAGTACAGCCCGCTCTCCGGATCCCGCAGGTGCTGGATCGACTGAAGGATCTCCAGCGCCCGGTCGGACTCCCCCATCGCCCACAGCGCGAGCGCGAGTTCGGCCGATTCACCGCCCGTCACCCACGGGTTGGGAACCACACACCGCACGCCCAGCCCGGGCACGACGAACCGTTCCCAGTCCTGCTCGATCCGGGCCTTGGCCTCCGCACCGGTCAGCGCACCGCCGAGCACCGGGTAGTACCAGTCCATGGAGTACCGGTTCTTGTCGAGGAACCGCTCGGGGTGGTGGCGTATGGCGTGCCGCAGCGCACCCGCCGCCAACTCCCAGTCGGGTTGGACCTCTTCACGCTGCTCGGCGATGGCCAGGGCGCAGCGCAGCGCGTGGTGGATGGAGGAGCTGCCCGTCAGCAGGGCGTCCGCGGTCTGCGTACCGTCGTCGTCGCGCCGCCAGCCGATCTGCCCGCCGGGCTGCTGGAGGTGCAGCACGAACTCCACCGCCGCGTACACCGCCGGCCACATCCGGTCCAGGAACGCGTCGTCGCCGGTGGAGAGGTAGTGGTGCCAGACGCCGACGGCTATGTAGGCGACGAAGTTGGTCTCCCGGCCCCGGTCGGTGACAGCGTCGGGGTCGCCGTCGGTGTAGGCGGCGTACCAGGAGCCGTCCTCGTTCTGGTGCCGGGCCAGCCACAGGTAGGCGCGTTCGGCGGCCTCGTGCTCACCGGCCGTGTCGAGTGCCATGGCCGCCTCGACGTGGTCCCACGGGTCGAGGTGGTGCCCCCGGAACCAGGGGATCGCTCCGTCCTCGCGCTGCACGGCGAGGATGCCGGCGACGGTCGCGGCGGCCTGCGCGGCGGTGAGCACCCCGGGCAGGACCAGGTGTTCCGTCCGGGGAGTGGTCACGTGGCGTCCGCCCCGGTGTCGGTGTCGGCCAGAGGCGGCAGGTGCGGCTTGGTCGCGTACGCCACGAAGCTCTTGCCGATCAACGGGTTCAGCGCCTGCTCGGCGACCCGGGTGGCCAGCGGCTTCTTCATGATGTCCCAGACGAGCAGCTTGTGGTACGCCCGCACCGGCAGCGCCTTGTCGTTGTCGACGCCGAACGCGCACTTGAGCCACCAGTAGGGCGAGTGCAGGGCGTGCGCGTGGTGCGTGCCGTACGGCTCCAGGCCGGCCTCGCGGATCTTCGCCACCAGCTCGTCGGCCTTGTAGATGCGGATGTGGCCGCCCTCGACCTCGTGGTAGGCGTCGGAGAGGGCCCAGCAGACCTTCTCGGGCCCGTAGCGCGGGACGGTGACGGCGATGCGCCCGCCGGGCTTCAGCACCCGCACCATCTCCGCGAGGACGCCCTTGTCGTCCGGGATGTGCTCCATCACCTCGGAGATGATCACGACGTCGAAGGACTCGTCGGGGAAGGGCAGCGCGAGGGCGTCGCCCTCCATGGCCGTGGCGGTGGCGCCCTCGGGGGCCTCGCCGGCCTCCTTCATCGCCGCGAACCACTTGGCGACCTCGCGGATCTCGTCGGCGTTCTGGTCCAGGGCCACGACCTGCGCGCCGCGCCGGTAGCACTCGAAGGCGTGCCGGCCGGCACCGCAGCCGAGGTCCAGGACGCGGTCGCCCGGGGCGAGCGGGAACCGGGAGAAGTCGACGGTCAGCACGTGGCCCTGCTTTCGGAGTTGACGCCTTCTACATCTGCCGGGGCTGCGGAGACAGCACCTGCGGTGCCTGCCGGGGCTACGGCCACGGCACCGGTCGAGGGGGCCGGAAGGCCGGAAGTCCGCGGGACGGCGCGCACCCCGGCGCGGTCGATCGCCTCGCGGTAGCGGGCCACCGTGCCCTCCGCGGCCCTGGCCCAGGTGAAGTGGCGCAGGACCCGTTCGCGCCCGGCCGTGCCGAGGCGGGCGCGGAGCTCCGCGTCGCCCAGCAGCCGGCCCAGGCCCGCGGCGAGCGCGCCCGCGTCGCCGGGCGGTACCGCGAGGCACGTCTCGCCGTCACGGCCGGCGACCTCGGGTATGGCGCCGCCGGTCGTGGCGAGCAGGGGCGTGCCCGTGGCCATGGCCTCGGCGGCCGGGAGCGAGAAGCCCTCGTAGAGCGACGGCACGCAGGCGACCTGCGCCGAGCGCACGAGGTCGACGAGTTCCGCGTCGGAGATGCCCTTGACGAACTCGACGGCCCCGGCGAGGCCGTAGCGCTCCATCGCCTGGGCGACCGGTCCTTCGGTGGGCCGCTTGCCGACGACGACGAGGTGGGCGCCGGGGTGCTCGGTGCGCACCTTGGCGAGTGCCTCGACGAGGTGCACCAGGCCCTTCAGCGGCACGTCGGCGCTGGACGTCGTCACGATCCGGCCCGGCACGACCGGCACCGAGGGATCGGGCGAGAACAGGTCGGTGTCGGCGCCGATGTGGACCACGTGGATGCGGTCCCGCCGGACACCGAGGTGGTCGATGATCTCCTGCTGCGAGGTGCCGGACACGGTGAGCACCGACGGCAGCCGGCGCGCGACGCGCTTCTGCATGCGCGTGAAGGCGTACCAGCGCCGCACCGAAAGGCGCCGCTTCCGTCCCTCGGCGGCGTCCAGCTCCAGCTGCCGGTCGACGGTGATGGGGTGGTGGATGGTCGTCACCAGGGGCGCGCCGACATCGCCCAGCAGGCCGTAGCCGAGGGTCTGGTTGTCGTGCACGACGTCGAACTCGCCGCGGCGGGCGCGCAGGTGGCGGCGGGCGCGCAGCGAGAAGGTCAGCGGTTCGGGGAAGCCGCCCGTCCACATCGTCGCGACTTCCAGCGCGTCGATCCAGTCGCGGTACTCGCCGCGTCCCGGCGTGCGGAAAGGATCCGGCTGGCGGTACAGGTCGAGGCTGGGCAGCTCGGTGAGACGCAGCCCGTCGTGGCCCTCGTCGAGGACGGGGTAGGGCTGGGCGCCGATGACCTCGACCCGGTGGCCGAGGCGGGCCAGTTCGCGGGAGAGATGCCGGACATAGACGCCCTGTCCGCCGCAGAACGGGTTTCCCTTATAGGTGAGGAGCGCGATGTGGAGCGGTCGCAAGCCGTCGGCGGCGGGGCCCTCCGTAGCCCCGGCCTGACTGGCCTCAGCGGTCACTCTGGGCCCCCTTCTCCCTGCACTGTCCCGCGAGATTACGCCGGGACGCTAATCTAGAACAAGTTTCAGACTTGATCGTTCGGAGGCTCTGAATCTACCGGCAGGTAGGGGTGCTGTGAGCAGTGGATCAGGTGATTCACGCCACGACCGGCGCCGTGCCATGCTGTGTGATCACTCGTCCTCACGGACGGTCACGGAACGGGACCGACACATGCCCGCGGAAGCCAAGGTGAGCGCCAAGGTGAACAAGCCGGCCAAGGTGGAAGCCAGAGCGGCAGCCCCCGCCTCCCCGCCCCTCACGGAGCGGCAGGAGGCCCGCCGCCGCCGGATCCTGCACGCGAGTGCGCAGCTGGCCAGCCGGGGCGGCTTCGACGCCGTGCAGATGCGCGAGGTCGCGGAGTCCTCGCAGGTGGCACTCGGCACGCTGTACCGCTACTTCCCGTCCAAGATCCACCTGCTGGTCGCCACCATGCAGGACCAGTTGGAGCACATGCACGGCACCCTGCGGAAGAAGCCCCCGCAGGGCGAGACGGCCGCCGAGCGGGTCGCGGAGACGCTGATGCGGGCCTTCCGGGCGTTGCAGCGCGAGCCGCACCTGGCCGACGCGATGGTCCGCGCCCTCACCTTCGCCGACCGCAGCGTGAGCCCCGAGGTCGACCAGGTCTCCCGCCAGACGACGGCGATCATCCTGGACGCGATGGGCCAGGAGAATCCGACGCCCGAGCAGCTCTCGGCCGTCCGGGTCATCGAGCACACCTGGCACTCCGCGCTGATCACCTGGCTGTCGGGCCGGGCCTCGATCGCCCAGGTGAAGATCGACATCGAGACGGTGTGCCGCCTGATCGACCTGACGGCACCAGCCCCTCGGTAGACGCCCGGACACGCCAAGGACCTACGAGACGGGTTCCCTTCGCCGGCATGGTCCGGATCAGGTGATGGGGGTCGCCTTCCGGGCGCCCGGCCTTGCGGCCCTGCGTCCTTCCGGCCTCTCAGCCCTACCGTCGCAGTCGGCACCAGCGGAAGCCGGAACTGAAGCTTCCCGCCGACGTCGGCTACTCCGGTCGGACTCCCTCACTCGCCTCGTAGGCCGATTTCCAGGATAGAACGCCCGAAGGGGAATGGAACCCCCTGATCCGTGATTTTTCGGGCGCCACGGTGCCGGTGCTCCGGGCGCTACTCGTCCGGTGGGAACACCGCCTCCCCGCTGTCCCCCAGCGTGATCGTGATCGCCTCCGCCGGGCAGCATTCGGCCGCCTCCAGCACCCGCTCGTTCGCGTCCATGTCGGGGGCCGTGGGGCGGGACTGGCGGGCGGTGTCCAGGCGGAAGCCGTCCGGCGCGTGGTGGAGGCACTGCGCCGAGCCGATGCACAGGGAACGGTCGACCTCGACGTGCCAGCGGTCGCCCATCGCTAGGCCTGGGCCGGGAGGTGGATCATCTTGTGCTCCAGGTACTCGCCGTACCCCTCGGGCCCGAACTCCCGGCCCAGGCCGGAGTTCTTGTAGCCGCCGAAGGGGCCGAGCATGTCCAGGCTGAAGGTGTTGACGGAGTACGTGCCCGTGCGGACCTGGCGCGCGATGTCGATGCCGTGCTCGACGTCCGCCGTCCACACGCTGCCGCTCAGCCCGTAGTCGGAGTCGTTGGCGATCTTCACGGCGTCGGACTCGTCGTCGTAGGGCAGCAGGCAGATCACCGGGCCGAAGATCTCCTCGCGGGCGATGCGCATGGAGTTGTCGACGTCGCCGAAGAGGGTCGGCTCGACGTACCAGCCGCGGTCCAGGCCGGCCGGGCGTCCGCCGCCGGTGAGGATCTTGGCGCCCTCCTCCTGGCCGATGCGGATGTAGTCGAGGTTGCGCTGCTGCTGCCGCCGGGCCACCAGCGGGCCCACCTGGGTCGCCGGGTCCAGCGGGTCGCCGACCGTCAGGGCGCCCGCCGCGGCGGCGAGGGCGTCGGCGAACTCGTCGTAGCGGGAGCGCGGCAGGAGGATGCGGGTCTGGGCGACGCAGGCCTGCCCGTTGTTCATCCAGGCCGCCGGGGCGATGCCCGCCACGGCCGTCTCGACGTCCGCGTCGGGCAGCACGACGGCCGCCGACTTGCCGCCCAGTTCGAGCGTCACGCGGGTGACGTTGCGCGCGGCGACCTCCATCACGCGCTTGCCGGCCGCGACCGACCCGGTGAAGGACACCTTGTCGACGCCGGGGTGCCCGACCAGGTACTCGCTGACGTCCCGGTCGGCGGGCAGGATCGACAGCACGCCCTCCGGCAGCCCGGCCTCGCGAGCGATCTCGCCGAGCAGATAGGCGTCGAGCGGCGACTCGGGCGACGGCTTGAGGACGACCGTGCAGCCGGTGAGCAGGGCCGGGGCGAGCTTGGCGGCGGCGACGAACTGCGGGACGTTCCAGGGGGCCACGGCGGCCACGACCCCGACGGGCTCACGCCGTACGAGGATCCGGCCCAGCACGCCGTCACGGCGCTCCTCGTGGGTGAAGTTCCGGGCGACGGTGATCGCCGAGTCCCAGACCATCACCGCGCCGAGCGCCTGGGCGAGGACGCTCCAGGAGTACGGCGAGCCGTTCTGGGCGGAGATCACGCGGGCGATCTCGTCGTGCCGGAGGGCGATGGCGTCCTTGATCCGGCCCACGATCTCGATCCGTTCGTCGAGGCTCATGCGCGGCCAGGGCCCCTCGTCGAACGCGCGCCGGGCCGCCGCCACGGCCCGGTCCACATCCGCCGTCGAGGCGTGCGGGACGCGTCCGATGACCTCCTCGGTGTGCGGCGAGATCACCTCGATGACGTCCTGGCCCAGGGGGTCGGTCAACTCCCCGCCGATGAACAGCTGTCCGTGTTCCACGAGCTCGGTCATGGCCGACTGCCTCCCCGGGAGCGTTCTCTGACGGTTCATCAGATATGCCCACTGATACCAGCCCCGCCCCGAGGAGTCCACGGACCGCGCATCACCGGGGGACCCCTATTGGAACCCGTTCTAGTTATAGTGACGGGGAGCCGGCGACAGGGGAGCCCATGACACAGGTGACCGATCACGGCGGAGGCGTCCGGTCCCTGCGGGTCCCGATCCCGGACAACCCGCTCGGCCACACGCTGGTGTACGTCGTCGACACCGACCGCGGCCCGGTGCTGATCGACACCGGCTGGGACGACCCGGAGTCCTGGGACACCCTCGCGGAGGGCCTCACGGCCTGCGGCACCTCGGCCGCCGAGATCCACGGCGTGGTCATCACCCACCATCACCCGGACCACCACGGCCTGTCCGGCCGGGTCCGGGAGGCGTCGGGCGCATGGATCGCGATGCACGCGGCGGACACCGCGGTCGTAATGCGGACCCGTGAGGCCCGCCCCGAGCGCTGGTTCACGTACATGGCGGCCAAACTCGCCGCGGCCGGCGCCCCCGAGGAACACATCGCCCCGCTGCGGGCGCCCCGCCCGCGCGCCCTGCCCGGCCTCTCCCCCGCGCTGCCCGACCGCGACATCGTCCCCGGCGAACTCCTGGCGCTGCCCGGCCGCCGCCTGCGCGCGATCTGGACCCCGGGGCACACACCGGGCCACGTCTGCCTCCACCTGGAGGAGACCCACCCGGCCCGGCTCCCGGGCCGGGGCCGCCTGTTCTCCGGCGATCACCTGCTGCCCGGCATCACCCCGCACATCGGCCTCTACGAGGATCCGGACGACGCCACCGTCACCGACCCCCTGGGCGACTACCTCGACTCCCTGGAGCGCGTCGGCAGGCTGGCCCCCGCCGAGGTCCTCCCCGCCCACCAGCACCCGTTCTCCGACGCCGCCGGGCGCGTACGCGAGTTGCTCACGCACCACGAGTCCCGCCTGACCGCCCTGCTGGCGCTGCTCGCCGAGCCCCTCACCCCCTGGCAGCTCGCCGAGCGCATGGAGTGGAACCGCCCCTGGGCCGAGATCCCGTACGGTTCCCGCACCATCGCCGTCTCGGAGGCCGAGGCGCATCTGCGGCGGCTGGTGAAGCTGGGCCGGGCGGAGGCGGTGCCGGGGGGCGAGCCGGTGAGGTACGCGGCGGTGTAGGCAACGGGCAAGGCCAGGTGCAACCGTGTCGCCGGATGGCCCGGAGGAATGCTAAGAACCCCCATGGACCCCATGGAGCACCTCCTCGCCGAACGCGCCTGCGAGCGCCTGATCCTGGACTTCGTCCACCGGCTCGACCTGGGCGAACCCTCCTCCGTCGCCGAGCTGTTCACGGAGGACGGCGTCTGGCAGTGGCCGCACGACGGGCGGCGGGTCGAGGGACGCGACGCTCTCCGCGCGTACTTCGGATCCCGTCCGGCCGACCGGCTGTCCCGCCGCATGATGTCCAACGTCCTGGTCACGGTGACCTCGCCGGACACGGCCCGGGCGGTCTCCTACTTCACGACGTACCGCGTCGACGGCTACGAGGGCGGTGTCGTCCCGGCCGGTCCGCCGGTCCAGATCGGGCACTACGAGGACACCTTCCGCCGGGCCGGCGACGGGACCTGGCTGCTCGCCTCACGAACCCTCCACCTTCCCTTCGGCGGACCCACCCCGCGTCCGAACGTGCCCGCGTCACAGGGCTCTTGACGTTGCCTGGCGCCCCCCAGGTCGTGCGGACACGGCCTAGGATGGTCGGACGCAACGCTCGCACCGGGAGAGACGCCCATGGGCACCGAAGAGGCCGCACGCACGACGACCGGCAGCGGGGCCCTGGACGGCGAATGCACCGGGCCCATGGTGCCGCGCCTCGCCCTCGGCGCCCGGCTGCGCGGGCTGCGGGAGGAGCGGGGCATCGGCCGGGCGGACGCCGGGCACGTCATCCGCGCCTCCTCCTCCAAGATCAGCCGGATGGAGGCCGGCCGCCACGGCTTCAAACTGCGTGACGTCGCCGATCTGCTCACCCTCTACGGCGTCACCGACGAGGCCGAGCGGGCCACCCTGCTGGCGCTGGCCGAGCAGGCCAACACCCCTGCCTGGTGGCGGTACTACAGCGATGTGGTGCCCACCTGGACCCAGACCTACCTCGGGGCCGAGCAGGCGGCGAGCCTCATCCGCTGCTTCCGGGTCCAGCGCGTCCCCGGCCTGTTGCAGACCCCCGGCTACGCCCGGGCCGACGTCCGGCTCGCCCACCCGGACGCGGGGGCGGCGGAGACCGACCGCCGGGTCGCGCTGCGGATGGCCCGCCAGCGAATCCTGCACCGGCAGCCGGCGACCCGGTTGTGGGCCGTGATCGACGAGGCGGCGCTGCGCCGCCCGGTGGGCGGTATCCGGGTGATGCGGGATCAGCTCAGGCATCTCATCGCCATGTGCGGGCTGCCGCACGTCACGGTGCAGATCCTGCCGTTCGCGGCCGGCGCGCACGCCGCGGAGGGCGGTCCGGTCACCATTCTGCGGCTGCCCGGCGGGCAGTTGCCCGACGTGGTCTACCTGGAGCAGCTCACCGGCGCGCTCTACCCCGACCGGCCGGCCGACATCGAGTGCTACTGGGACGCCATGAACCGGCTGGTGGTCGAAGCCGAGTCGCCGGACGAGACTCCGACCATCCTGCACCGCATCCTTCAGGAGACCTGAGCGCTCAGTTCTTGCGGGCGACGCCGCCGTACTGGTGCACCTCGGCGGGAAGCCCCAGGGCCGCCGCGTCGGGACGCCACCGCGAGCAGGAGGCCACGCCCGGTTCGAGCAGCTCCAGGCCATCGAAGTAGCGCGCGATCTGCTCGGGGCTGCGCAGGATGTACGGGATCGAACCGCCGTCGTTGTACTGCTGGATGGCGCGGACGTAGTCCTCGTCCGTGTCGGTGGAGTCGTACTGCACGAGGTAGCTGCCGGGGGGCAGGGCGTCCACGAGCTGCCGGACGATCGAGCGGGCCTCGTCGTGGTCCTCGATGTGGCCGAGGATGCCCATCAGCATCAGGGCGACGGGCCGGTCGAAGTCCAGGGTCTTCCCGGCCTCCCGGACGATCGTGCCCGGCTCGCGCAGGTCGGCGTCGACGTAGTTGGTGACGCCTTCCGCCGTGCTGGTGAGCAGCGCGCGGGCGTGGGCCAGCACCAGGGGGTCGTTGTCGACGTAGACGATCCGGCTCTCCGGGGCCACGCGCTGGGCGATCTGGTGGGTGTTGTCGACGTTGGGCAGGCCGGTGCCGATGTCCAGGAACTGGCGGATGCCCTCCTCGGCGGCCAGGTGGCGGACGGCCCGGGCGAGGAAGTAGCGGGCGGCGCGGGCGCCGGTCTCGATGCCGGGGAAGATCTCGCGGAACGCGTCACCGGCCACCCGGTCGACCTCGTAGTTGTCCTTCCCGCCCAGCCAGTAGTTCCAGATCCGGGCCGAGTGCGGCACCGAGGTGTCGATCTTGGGGAACGGCTCCTGCTCGGGGGTCTCCGCCTGATCGGTCATGGACGCTCCTGCGTGAGTGGTCGGGAAGCCCCACGTTAGCCGGTCCGCGCCCTGGAGAGGATCAACTCGGCTGCGGTATCGAGGAGTTCGACTTCGGCCCGGCCCATCGTCGGATTGGCACCCCGGCGGCGCAGGGCCTCGGTCAGTGCCGTGCGGGTGAGCGGGGACGGGCCGTCGAGGAGGGCGGTCAGCATGGTGTCCGCGGGGGCGGAGAGGGAGTCTCCGGCGACGGCGGCCTGCGCGAGGACCACCGCGGTCGCCGCCCAGTCCAGGCCCGGGTCGCCCTCCTCCGCGTCCGACCAGTCGATGACGCGAGGGCCGTCGGGGGTGATGATCACGTTCTCGGGGTGCAGGTCCAGGTGCAGGACACGGACGGCCGGGTCGGTGGCGCGCAGCGCGGGAACGGCGTGCAGGTCGCGCAGCAGCCGGGCGAGGATCGAGCCCGCCTCGGCCATCTCCAGGGTGCCCGCGAGGCAGGCCTGGAGCATGGTCGGGCCGGTGAGGCGTTCCATCACCAGGTCGGTGCGCGAACCGGAGGGCCGGACCCGGGGCACGGGATAGCCGTGGGCGCGCACGTGCTCCATCAAGGCGCCCTCGGCCGCCGCGTCACCCCCATCGCCCCGCTCCCGGCGCACCACCCACGCCGCGTCGATCTCGAACACATCGGCCCGCCGCCCGGATCCGAGCAGCCTTCCCGCCGGTGGTGTGATCGCCATGAAGCGAAGCTACCCCGCATCCGCGCCACCTCATCGAGGCCCGAGTCGCCCCCTGTCTTGGCCGGCCCCCGACTGCCGGGCGCTCCGCCGGCGTCAGGCCGAGCCACCCCGCGGTCACACGCCCGGCACGGGGGACCGAGCCACGACGTCGGCCGGTACCCGCAGCGTGTCCGGGGCCGAGCGCCCGGCTGCCCGCACCCCGGCACCGGACCATTCCGCAGCGCTGCCCCACCGGCACGTGGCACGTCGCACGTCGCACGTGACCAAGGCCCCACCCGGGCCCCTCGGCCGGATTCCTACGTGCGGGTACAGTAAGCGCGTCGTCATCACACCGTACGGGGGGAAGCCGGTGCAATTCCGGCGCTGACCCGCAACCGTGAACCGCCACCCAGGCGGTGAGCCGGATCGCCCCGTACGGTTTCGTGACCGGCTCGCGTGCCCGGCAGACCGCCGGGCACGGCACCGTCGAGGTATACGGAGCCGAGCCGCCGGGGTGTCCCGTGCTGCCCGGCTCCCCCACAGGGAGAGGCACCCGCCGATCATGAACGTCCGCCGCAGCGCCGCGGTCCTGGCCGCCGTCGCCGTGATCGGCGCCGCCACCCCGGCCGCCGCCGACCCGTCCCCGTCGCCCTCCCAGGCGTTCCCCTCCGCCCTGTACGGCGACAAGGACCCGAAGTACGACGGCGTCTGGCGCCAGTCGCTCGCGCTGCTCGCGCAGGACACCGTGGGTGTGAAGCCGGCGGCGAAGTCCGTGCAGTGGCTGGTGCGGCAGCAGTGCGCGGACGGCGGCTTCGCCTCCTACCGGCCCGATCCCACCACCGCGTGTGACGCCAAGACCCTGCTCGACACCAACGCCACGTCCGCCGCCGTGCAGGCCCTCACCGGGCTCGGCGGGCACGACGCCGTCACCCGCAAGGCCGTCGGCTGGCTGAAGTCCGTGCAGAACGAGGACGGCGGCTGGGGCTACGCGCCCGGCGGGGCCAGCGACACCAACTCGACGGCGATCGTCATCGGCGCGCTCACCGCCGCGGGCGAGAAGCCGGACCAGGTCGAGAAGGACGGCAAGTCGCCCTACGACGCGCTGCTGAAGCTCGCCCTGCCCTGCAGCGGGGACGGCGACGGCGCCTTCGCGTTCCAGCCGGACAAGAAGGGCGAGCTCGCCGCCAACGCGGACGCCACGGCGGCCGGTGTGCTCGGCGCGCTGGGCAAGGGCATGGTCGTCGAGCCCGGCAAGAAGTCCGAGGCGACCTGCGAGAAGGCCACGACGCCGCGGCAGGCGGCGGCGAACGGCGCGGGCTACCTCACCGCCGCCCTCGCCAAGGACGGCGACCACCTCATGTCCGCGCTGGCCGGTGCCGAGCCCCAGCCCGACTTCGGCAACACCGCCGACGCGGTCGTCGCGCTCGCCGCGCAGGGGGACACCGCGCAGGCGGAGAGGTCCGTGCGGTGGCTGGAGAAGAACTCCGCGTCCTGGGCCGCGCAGAGCGGTCCGGCCGCCTACGCCCAGCTGATCTTCGCCGCCCACGCGACGGGCACGAACCCGCGTGACTTCGGCGGCGCGAACCTCGTCAAGCAGCTGGGCGCGACGGGCCCGGCCCCGCAGACCGCCGAAAAGACCACGTCCGAGGCCGCGGACGAGAAGGAGGACTCCGGCTCGGACTTCTTCGGGGTCTGGTGGTACGTCGGCGTCTGCCTGGTCGCCGGCATCGGCATCGGTTTCCTGTTCACCGGCCGCAAGAAGCAGCAGCAGCTGTGATCCGCCGGGCCGTTCTCCTCCTCCTGGCCTCGCTCCTGCTGTGCGCGGGCGCGGGCCAGGCCCAGGCCGCCGGTTACCGGTACTGGTCGTTCTGGGAGCGCGACGCCGGCCGCTGGGTCTACGCCACCCAGGGTCCGTCCCTGGCCCGCCCCTCGGACGGCGACGTCCAGGGCTTCCGCTTCGCGGTGAGCGAGGACTCCGCGAGCGCGGTCCGGCCGCGCGGAACGGCCGACTTCGCGACGATCTGCGCGAAGACGCCCGCGCAGGAGGGCAGGAAGCGGGTGGCCCTGGTCATCGACTTCGGCACAGCGTCGGACGCCCCCGGCGGCGCATCCCCGCCCGCCGCCCGCACGGCCTGCGCCCGGGTCTCCCCCGACGCGACGACGGCCGAGGCCCTGGCCGCGGTGGCGAAGCCGCTGCGCTACGACACCAACGCCCTGCTGTGCGCGATCTCGGGCTATCCGGAGAAGGGCTGCGGCGAACAGGTCTCCGAGGAGCAGCGGGAGCGGCCTGCGGCGGAGAAGACCTCCCCCTCGGACGGCGGGCCGTCGCTCGGACTGCTCGCGGGTATCGCCGTGGTCGTGGTCCTGGGCGGCGCGGCGATCTGGCAGGTACGGCGGCGTGGCTAGCCGTCCCGCCCAGCCTGCGGGCCGTCGTGCCGGCACTGCGGAGCGCCGGGTTGCGCAGCCGCCCCGGCCGGGGCGGCAACGCCGGGCACACCTGCACCCGGGAGCCTGGTGGCTGTGGTCCCTCTCCCTCGGCACCGCCGCCACCCGCACCACCAACCCCCTGCTCCTCGCACTCCTCATCTCGGTCTCCGCCTACGTCGTGGCGACGCGCCGCCCCGACACCCCCTGGTCCCGCTCCTACGGCGCCTTCGTCAAGCTCGCCCTCGCGGTGATCCTGATCCGCCTCGTCTTCGCGATCGTCCTCGGCTCCCCCGTCCCGGGCACGCACACCCTCCTCACGCTGCCGGAACTCCCCCTCCCCGCCTGGGCGCAGGGCATCCGCCTCGGCGGCGAGGTCACCGCGGAAGCCCTCACCTTCGCGCTGTACGACGGGATGCGGCTGGCCACGCTGCTCATCTGCGTGGGCGCCGCGAACGCCCTCGCCAACCCCTCCCGTCTCCTCAAGTCCCTCCCGGGCGCCCTGTACGAGATGGGCGTCGCGGTCGTCGTCGCCCTCACCTTCGCCCCGAGCCTCATCGCCGACGTCCGGCGGCTGCGCGCCGCACGCCGGCTGCGCGGACGCCCGGACAACGGCGTCAGGGGCCTGCTGCACGTGGGGCTCCCGGTCCTGGAGGGCGCGCTGGAGCGTTCCGTGGCCCTGGCCGCCGCGATGGACGCCCGCGGCTACGGCCGTACCGCCCAGGTTCCGCCCGGCGTACGCCGTACCACCGCCGCCCTCACCCTCGGCGGTCTGCTCGGCGTCTGCGCGGGGACGTACGGCCTCCTCACGGCCGAAGGCGCCGCCTACGGTCTCCCCGTGCTCCTCGCGGGTCTGGCCGCCGCCCTCGCGGGTCTCAAGCTCGGCGGCCGCCGGTCGCTGCGCACCCGCTACCGCCCGGACCGCTGGGACGTGCGCGCCTGGCTGGTCGTCGCCTCCGGCGTCGCGACGGCGGCCCTGCTCGCCCTCGCCGCGGCCCGTGACCCCGCGGCCCTCCACCCCGGCGTGGTGCCCCTGGTCGCTCCCGCCCTCCCCCTCTGGCCGGCCGCGGCCGTACTGCTCGGCCTGCTGCCCGCGTTCGTCGCCCCCGACCCCAAGGAGCTGTCGTGATCCGCTTCGAGGATGTCTCCGTGACCTACGACGGGGCCGCCGAACCCACCGTCCGGGGCATCGACTTCGAGGTCCCGGAAGGTGAACTCGTCCTGCTGGCGGGCCCGTCCGGCGTCGGCAAGTCCACCGTCCTGGGCGCGGTCAGCGGACTCGTCCCGCACTTCACCGGCGGCACCCTGCGCGGCCGGGTCACGGTCGCCGGCCGCGACACCCGCACCCACAAGCCGCGCGAACTGGCCGATGTCGTGGGGACGGTCGGCCAGGACCCGCTGTCCCACTTCGTCACGGACACCGTCGAGGACGAACTCGCCTACGGCATGGAGTCGCTGGGCCTGGCCCCGGACGTGATGCGCCGCCGCGTCGAGGAGACCCTCGACCTGCTGGGCCTGGCCGGCCTGCGCGACCGGCCGATCGCCACGCTCTCCGGCGGCCAGCAGCAGCGCGTCGCGATCGGCTCGGTCCTCACCCCGCACCCGGGCGTCCTCGTCCTGGACGAGCCGACCTCCGCGCTGGACCCGGCGGCCGCTGAGGAGGTGCTGGCGGTCCTCCAGCGGCTCGTCCACGACCTCGGCACGACGGTCCTCCTGGCCGAACACCGCCTGGAACGCGTCATCCAGTACGCCGACCAGGTCGTCCTCCTGCCCGCCCCGGGCGCCTCCCCGGTCCTGGGCGGCCCGGCCGAGGTGATGGCCGTGTCCCCGGTGTACCCGCCGGTGGTGGCCCTGGGCCGCCTGGCGGGCTGGACCCCGCTACCCCTGACGGTCCGCGACGCCCGCCGCAGGGCAGGAGATCTGAAGCAACAGCTGGAAAACGCCCCTCTTCAGGGGCGCGGGGCTGCGGTCGATGTGCGGCTGCCGCCGCGTGGGCGCGACAAGCCACAGACGACCCGCACCCGCAAGCGATCCGCCCACCCCACCCCCGTAGGCGAAGTACGAGCCCTCTCCGTCTCCCGCGGCCGCATCCAAGCTCTCAGCCACATCGACCTCACCATCACCCCCGGCGAGACCATCGCCCTCATGGGCCGCAACGGCGCCGGAAAGTCCACCCTCCTCAACGCCCTGGTCGGCCTGGTCAAGCCCACCTCGGGAACCGTCCGGGTCGGCGAAGCCACCCCCCACCGCACCGCACCGAAGGACCTCGTCCGCAAGGTCGGCCTGGTCCCCCAGGAGCCAGGCGACCTGCTCTACGCCGACACCGTCGCCGCCGAGTGCGCGGCGGCCGACCAGGACGCCGGCGCGGACCCCGGCACCTGCCGGACCCTGGTCACCGAGCTGCTGCCCGGCGTCACCGACGACACCCACCCCCGGGACCTCTCGGAGGGGCAGCGGCTCGCGCTCGCCCTGGCCGTCGTGCTGACCGCCCGGCCCCCGCTGATCCTGCTGGACGAGCCGACCCGGGGCCTGGACTACGCGGCGAAGGCCCGGCTGGTCACGGTGCTGCGCGCGCTGGCCGCCGAGGGGCACGCCATCGTCCTGGCCACGCACGACGTGGAGCTCGCGGCGGAGATCGCCCACCGGGTGGTGCTGCTGGCCGAGGGCGAGGTGATCGCTGACGGCCCGACGGCCGAGGTCGTGGTCTCCTCCCCGTCGTTCGCCCCGCAGGTCACCAAGATCCTGGCGCCCCAGCACTGGCTCACGGTCGCACAGGTCCGCGCGGCCCTGCTTCCCGAGGCCACCTCGTGAGCACACAACGGCAGGCCCGGGCCGTCCGCCTCGGCCCCCGCTCCCTCACCGCCCTGGCGCTGGTCAGTGCGGTGGGCGTCGCCGGCTTCGGCTGGCCCTTCCTCGCCCCGCCCGGCTCGCGGATCGGCGCGCACGCGCAGGACGCGCCCTGGCTCTTCGCGGGCCTGCTGGTGCTGCTCGTGGCGGTCGTGGCCGCGGCGATCTCGGAGTCCGGTCTCGGCCCGAAGGCGGTCGCGATGCTCGGCGTGCTGGCCGCCACGGGGGCCGCCCTGCGGCCGATCGGCGCGGGTACCGCCGGGATCGAGCCGATGTTCTTCCTGATGGTGCTGAGCGGCCGGGTGCTCGGCCCGGGCTTCGGGTTCGTCCTCGGCTCGGTGACCATGTTCGCGTCGGCGCTGCTCACGGGCGGGGTCGGGCCGTGGCTGCCGTTCCAGATGCTGGCGATGGGCTGGTTCGCGATGGGCGCGGGCCTGCTGCCGGGCCCGGACCGGCTGCGCGGCCGGGCCGAACTCGCGATGCTCGCCGGCTACGGCTTCCTCGCCGCGTTCGCCTACGGCACGGTGATGAACATGGCGGGCTGGCCCTTCATGAGCGCTCTCGCCTCGAACGTGGCCTTCGATCCGCACGCGCCGGTCGCCGCGAACCTGGCCCGTTTCGTCGCGTACTGCGTCGCCACGTCGCTCGGCTGGGACCTGGGACGGGCCGTCGTCACGGTCGTCCTGACGCTCTCACTCGGCCCTACGGTGCTCCGGGCGCTGCGCCGCGCCACCCGCCGGGCGGCCTTCGAGACGCCGGTCACGTTCGAGACGCCCCGGCAGTGAAGCGCCCCACATGACCCGGGTCACCTACGAAGCGAGGCCGTGGAGAGCGCACCAGTTCACAGCCGGAACCGTCGTCCCGGATACGGCCGCTCATAGCAAGGGGGAACATTGCGGGCAGCCCCAGGAGCTGTTCCTCTGGACCGAAGGCGGCGGCCCCCTGATCCCCGGGGCCGTCGCCTTTCCCACCTGTGATCGGCCTGAAGCTCCGCGTCCGGGTCCGGTCATGGCCGGGCGCGGACTACGGGGATGCATTGTTCGGCGGGGGTCCGCACGGAAGTCTCCTTGTCTGTGACCAGTGCAGAGGTTGGAGAGGCCATGCGTTCCCCGCTCATACGTTCCTTCTCGCAGCTCGACTCCCTGGACCCGGACCGCCCCGTGGTGACACTGTTCAGCGGCGGGCTCGACAGCTCGTATCTGCTGCTGCGGCTGCGGCGGATGGGCATCCGCGAGGTGCACGCCGTGAGCGTCGACATCGGCGAGGACGAGTCCAGTACCTACAAGCGCCAGGTCGCCGAGGCGCTCGGCGCGACGATCCACATCCTCCACCGGCGGGCCGAGTTCGCCGAGGCGTACGTCGCTCCCGCGATCGCCGCCCAAGCCGTGTACCTCGGGATCCACCCCGTCAGCTCCACGCTGAGCCGTCCGCTGATCGCGCACAGCGCGGTCGAACTCGCCCGTACGCTCGGCGCGCAGGCCGTGCTGCACACCGCCAACCGCTCCCAGAACACCCTGCGCCGCCTCAACGGTGCGCTGACGCTGCTCGGTTACGAGGGCATGTTCGGCAGCCCCTACGACCTCGATCCCGTCACGCGCGACGACAAGCTCGCCGAGCTGCGCGACGCCGGCATCGACCTGCTCGCCGGACGGATCGTCAGCGGCGATTCCAACCTGTGGTGCCGCGAGTTCGAGTCGGGCATCCTCGACGACCCCGAGCTCCACGAGGTCCCCGAGGAGATGTACACCTGGAGCCGGCCGACCGCCCTCCCCGGCGACACCGACACCCTCACCGTCACCTTCGAGCAGGGACTGCCCGTGGCTCTCGACGGAGAGCCGCTGCCTCTGACCGTGCTGATCGACCGCCTCAACCGGAGGGTCGGCGCGTACGGACTCGGCCGCTACTCCGGCCTTGAGCACCTCGACCACGGCGAGAAGGTCCTCGAGATCCGGGAGATGCCCGCCGCCTGGCTGCTGCTCAGCGGCTACCGGCACGTCGAGAGCGCCTGCCTGGACGCCGAACTCATCCGCGAGAAGAGGCATCTGGAGCAGGTCTGGACACGTGAGGCCCTCGAAGGCCGCTGGTTCGGCGAACTGCGGCTCGCGGCACAGGTGTTCATCGACGCCTGCGCCGCCCGCACCACCGGGTCCGTGACCTGGCGGCTGCGCAACGGCGGTGCCGACACGCGCTCCATCACCGTCGGAGCCCCGCTGTATCTGCGCGACCGGGAGGCGTGGGAGGAGCGGGCGATCAGCGCGGAGTCGGCGCCGTTCGCCCCTGCGGCCGACCAGGTGCTCGCCGCCGTCTGACCCTCTGCCTTTCCCTCTCACCCCCTCCTCGCCCACTCGCGGATCCCTACCGCGGATTTCACCCACGGAGTACGCCATGACCACTGCCGCAACCCGTCACCCCGCCGCCGACGACGCCGTCAACGCCCTCACCGGGCCCGGCGGTCATCTGATGCCCTCCGCGCAGCTCTCCGCGCTCGCCGGTGTCGGCGCCGCCGACTGGGCGCGGTTCGCCGCCCACTGGGACGAGCTCACCCTCGACACGTACATGGCCGACGGGGGCACCTACCGGTACCGCCGCTACGGCCAGTTCGAGCTGGACCCGGCGGCAGGCGACCTCACCCTGCTCCCGCACACGCCGTACCGTCAGGAGTCGGACATCAATCCGCTCAACGGCGGCATCGAGCGCGTCTTCGACCCGCTGACGGAGTCCTTCACCGATGACCCGCTGCTGCGTTCCGTCCTCGTCGAACTCGGCCGGATCTTCACCGACGTCGACGGCACGGCGTCATGGAACGTGAAACTGCACCCGTACCGCATCAGCGCCTCCGCCGACCAGCAGGGACAGCCCGCGCCCGAGGGCCGGCACCGAGACGGCGTCACCTTCATCACCTCGCTGCTCATCGGCCGCAGCAACGTCACCGGCGGTGAGAGCGGCGTCTACACCGACGCGGGCGAACACCTGCTCACCGTTACCCTGTCCGAGCCCGGTGACCTCCTGCTGGGCGACGACCGCCGCACGCTGCACTCGGTGACCCCGGTGCGCCCGGTGGACCCCGAACTCGCCGCCCACCGCGACGTCCTGGTGATCGCCTACACCGCGCGCTGAGCCACCCCGCCCTCCAGCCTCCATCGTCCGCTGCCCTAGGAGTCCCCCATGACCGTCAACGCGGCCCGCCGCGCCTGGCTGACCGATCTGCCCGTCCTGCTGGTCGCGGTGGTGTGGGGCTCCAGTTATCTCGCCGCCAAGGAGGTCACCACGGCGCAGACCGTGCTGGCCGTGCTCGTCCTGCGGTTCGGTGTGGTGCTGCCGGTCCTGGTCGGCACCGGGTGGCGCAAGCTCAGGGCGCTGGACGGGGCGCAGCTGCGGGGGGCCGGTGTCCTCGGGCTGATCCTTTCCGGCATCTTCCTGCTGGAGACCTACGGCGTCGTGCACACCTCGGCGACCAACGCCGGGCTCATCATCAGCCTCACCATGATCTTCACGCCGCTCGCGGAGAGCCGGTTCACGGGCAGGCGGCCCTCCCGGTCGTTCCTGGCGGCAGCGGGGTTGTCGGTGCTGGGTGTGCTGCTCCTCACCCAGGGCGCCGGGTTCACCGCGCCGTCCCTCGGTGATCTGCTGATGCTGGGCGCGGCCGTGGCCCGTACCGTGCACGTGCTGGCGATGTCGCGCATGCGGTCGGTGCAGGGCGCGGACTCGATGTCGATGACCACGGTGCAACTGGGCGGCGCGGTCGCGGTGTTCGCGGTGCTGTCCACGCTGCCCGGCACCGGCAGCACCACGTGGGCCGCCGCGGCGGATCTGGACGCCGGGGACTGGCTCTGGCTGCTCTATCTGTCGGTGTTCTGCACCCTGTTCGCGTTCTTCGTGCAGATGTGGGCCGTACGCCGTACCTCGCCCTCCCGGGTCAGCCTGCTGCTGGGCACCGAGCCGGTGTGGGCCGCCGTCGTGGGGGTCACCCTCGCGGGGGACCGGCCGGGCTGGCTGGGGCTGCTGGGTGCGCTTCTCGTTCTCGCGGGCACGGCGTGGGGCCGCAGCGCGGCCGCCCCGCGGCAGACGTCAGTCGTCGAGCCAGCCGAGCCGGACCGCGCAGACACCGGCCTGGAACCGGCTGGCCGTTCCTAGCCGTTCGGTCAGTTCGGAGACGAGGCGGCGGACCGTGCGCTCGGAGACCCCGAGCTTGCGGGCCATCGCCTCGTCGGTGAGTCCGCCCCCGAGCATCCGCACCAGCTCACGGTGGCGGCCGGTCGGGTGCCAGTCGCCCTCGGGGCTGTCGGTCGCCGACTCGGTCAGCACGGTGGCGCTTTCCCAGCTGTGCTGGAAGATCCCCCGGAACACCCCGGCCAGCGTCTCGCCGCGCAGCACGATGGCGGCGATCTCCCCGTCCGCGGTCCGGGACGCCGGCACGATCGCCAGCGAGCCGTCCACCACGATGAGCCGCATGGGCAGGGTGTGCGCGGTGCGGACCTGGGCGCCCGCCCCGTTCAGCCGCCGCAGATACGCCGTCATGTGGGGGGCGGAGGCCGCCGAGCGCAGATGGATCGTCCGCATCCTCACGCCGCGGCCCAGCACGAGCCGGTCGCGTTCGAGCCCCGCCTCCACCATCTCCGCGGGCAGCGGGCGACCGGGGTGCAGGGACAGCACTTCCTCCTCCGCCCGCCGCGAGGCGTCCTCCAGAACCGCGGATACATTGGCCATACCATTGACCACCTCCATCTGAACGGAGGCCAGCTCCCGGGCGTGGACCGGCTGGAAGTCCGCCAACACCTGGGCGAGCGCGGAGCGGGTCTGCCGGACGGCGCTCAGCAGGGCGTCCGTGTGCTGCTCCTCGTCGAGGAGCAGCTTGCGCAGTGCGGTGTCCGGGGCGAGGGCCGTCCAGCCATTGTCATGGCCCGACGACGGCACCAACAGGCCGAGTTCACCGAGCAGCTGGAGTGCGCCGGCGAGCTCGCTCCCGCTCCAGCCGCGCTGTTCGGTGAGGGTCTGCGGGTTCCAGGCCGCGTTGTCGAGAGCGAGGCGGTAGAGCTCCTGGGCTCGGGCACGCACGTCCACCGGAATGGGTCCCCCTACTGAGTGACGAGCGCTGTCCCCCGTGAAGCGCTCCCTCGGGGATCTTAGGAAGGGTCCCCCGCAGCGGGAAAGCCGTGGTCCGCCATTCGGACCGCCGTGGACGGCTGAACGGACGAGCGACGGACGGCTGCCCACCGTGCTCCGCACGCCGTCCGCCCCTGGCCATGACCGGTGCCGGAACGTCCTCCGGATGGCCGCGGACGGTCCCGCCGGAACATGATGATCGCCCAGCGGCCTTCGCTGATCACACACCGACCGACCAGGAACTCGACGCCCGTCGAGCGACGATCACCCAGGGGGATCCTCATGTCCGCTTCTCATCTGCTCCGTGGCCTGTTCGCGGTTCTTGCCGCCGCCCTCGTCCTCGGTGGCGTGCAGAGCGCCGCGGCGACCGGAACCGAGACCCGGGCCGTCGTGACCAGCGGCGACTCACTGATCTGGGGCTGACCGGGTGGCCAGACCGAGCGTCGCCGTCGTCGCCCCGCTGACCGGGCCGCGCACAGACTGGGGGGCGGCCCTCCTCGGCCAGCTGGAACGGATTCGAAGGGCCCGTCCGGACGCCGCCGAGTGGCACGTCTACGACGAGACGCCGGAGGTCGCCCGGACCGTGGCCGGCGCCGGACACGCGGCAGTCGTCGGCCACAGCGACACGGAGGACGCCCGCCGGGCCCTGCCGGTGTACCGAGCCGCCCGACTCCCTTGTCTGCTCCCCTTCGTGAGGGCAGGGGCGCCCGCACTGAGCTGGGCACCGGACGGGGACGTGCTGGCCCGCAGGATCGTCGAGGCGGCGACGGCCCTCGGCGTGAGCGCGCTCGCCGTCGCCCCGGACGAGGAACCCCGCTGGCGCGCGCTCGGGCGCGCCGTCGTCGAGGAGGCCGACAGGGTCGGGATCTCGCCGGGCCCCGGTGGCGCGCTGGCGGTGCTGGCGCCGCAGGACCGGTTCGCGCGCTTCGTACGCGGTACGGGTCCCGTGCTCACGCCTACGGACTGCGGACTGGTCTCGTTCGCCCGCCTGCGCCAGGCGGCATCGGACCGCGAGGTGTGGGCCGTCCACCCCCACACGTGCGCGGTACGCCGTGCCAGAGCCGCTCTCGCGGCACTCGCGCAGGCCGTGTCCGAGGATCACGCGCCGCGCGGAACGGCGCTGACGGACGCCGTGCGGGCGCGTTCGGGAATCCTGCTCACCGCCGACGGAGCCCCCCTGGGTGACGGCTGGCTGATCTCCCGGCTCCCGTGGACGTGCGCGGCGAGAACGACGCTGTGACCTCCGCCCCCACCGGCAGGATTCACCGTCAGCCGGTGCTCACCGGGAGTTCCTTCACCCCGTTGATCCACGCCGAGCGCAGCCGGCGCGGGTCCCCGACCAGCTTCAGCCCGGGCATGGCGTCGGCGATCGCGTTGAAGATGAGGTTGATCTCCAGCACCGCGAGGGACTTGCCCAGGCAGTAGTGCGGTCCGCCGCCGCCGAAACCGAGGTGCGGGTTGGGGTCGCGGGTGACGTCGAAGGTGTCGGGATCGTCGAAGACCTCGGGGTCGTGGTTGGCCGAGGCGTAGAACAGGCCCAGCCGGTCGCCCTTGCGGATGCGCTTGCCGCCGAGTTCGGTGTCCTGGGTGGCCGTGCGCTGGAAGGCGGCGACGGGGGTCGCCCAGCGCACGATCTCCTCCGCCGCCGTCTGAGGGCGGTCGCTCTTGTACAGCTCCCACTGTTCCGGGTGCGTGAGGAAGGCGTGCATGCCGTGGGTGATGGCGTTGCGGGTGGTCTCGTTGCCCGCGACGGCCAGCATCAGCACGAAGAAGCCGAACTCGTCGGAGCTGAGGTTGCCCTCGTCCTCCGCCGCGACGAGCTGCGTGACGATGTCGTGCGCCGGGCACTGCTTGCGGTCGGCGGCCATGTTCATCGCGTAGGCGATGATCTCCGTGGCCGACTCGGCGCCGACCTCCTCGGTGATGGCGTACTCGGGATCGTCGTACGCGATCATCTTGTTGGACCAGTCGAAGATCTTGTCCCGGTCCTCCTGGGGGACGCCCATGAGCTCGGCGATCGCCTGGAGAGGCAGTTCGCAGGCGACCTGGGTGACGAAGTCGAACGGCCCGGTGCGCGCGCGGGCGGCGGCGACGATGGAGTGGGCCCGGGCCCGCAGCCGGTCCTCCAGCGCCCGGATCGCCCGGGGCGTGAACCCGCGCTGCACGATCTGCCGGACCCGGGTGTGCTCGGGCGGGTCCATGTTCAGCAGGATCAGCCGCTGGGCGTCGATGGAGTCGCGCTCGATGTGCTCGTTGAAGCGGATGATCGCCGTGTTGAGGGACGACGAGAACAACTCGGGGTGCGTGGAGACGTACTTGACGTCGGCGTGCCGGGTGACGGCCCAGTAGCCCTCGTCCTGGAAGCCGGCGAGTCCGGCCCGCTGCGGCACCCAGCAGACCGGTTCGGCCCGGCGCAGCTCGGCGAACTCCGGCAGGGGCACGCGGTGGTACAGCAGGTCGGGGTCGGTGAAGTCGAACCCCTCGGGCAGCGCGGGACAGGGCATGGGCGGCTCCCACCACTCGTACCGACTCTGAGGTCTGACGGCCCATCAGCTGTGCGGAGTTGCGGTGACGGTAGTAACGGGTTCTACAAGTAGCAAGAGGCACGGCCCCGCCAATTGCCCGCAGGACTCTTGCGGTCACCGAGCGGCCCTCAGCACACTGTGCACAGAACTAGAACGCGTACTAGTTCCGCTGAGCCTCCCGGAGAGGACCCGCACCCATGGCTGCCGAACCCGTGATCGTCGAAGCCGTACGCACCCCCATCGGCAAGCGCGGCGGCGCGCTCGCCAATCTGCACCCCGCCTACCTCCTCGGCGAGACCTATCGCGAACTCCTCGGCCGCACCGGCATCCCCGCCGACTGCGTCGAGCAGATCGTCGGCGGTACGGTCACGCACGCCGGCGAGCAGTCCATGAATCCCGCGCGCACGGCCTGGCTGACCATGGGGCTCCCGTACGAGACGGCCGCGACGACCGTCGACGCGCAGTGCGGGTCGTCCCAGCAGGCCTCGCACATGGTGGCCAACATGGTCGCGGCGGGCGTGATCGACGTCGGCATCTCCTGCGGGGTGGAGTCGATGTCGCGGGTGCCGCTGGGGTCGGGCTCGAAGCACGGGCCGGGCAAGCCGTTCCCCGACGAGTGGAACGTCGACCTGCCCAACCAGTTCGAGGCGGCCGAGCGCATCGCCCGCCACCGGGGCCTGACCCGCGAGGACGTCGACGCGCTCGGTCTCGTCTCGCAGCAACGGGCCGCCCACGCCTGGGCGGAGGAACGCTTCAAACGGGAGACGTTCGCGGTCCAGGTCCCCACGACCGAGGAGGAGCAGCACGCCGGGCAGGGCATGTGGCGCCTGGTCGACCGGGACGAGGGCCTGCGCGACACGACGGCGGAGGGTCTGGCCTCACTGAAGCCGATCATGCCGACGGCGGTGCACACGGCCGGAAACACGTCGCAGATCTCCGACGGGGCGTCGGCGGTCATGTGGGCGTCGAAACGGATGACCCGTGCGCTGAAGCTCCGCCCCCGGGCCCGGATCGTGGCTCAGGCCCTGGTGGGGTCCGACCCCCACTTCCACCTCGACGGCCCGGTCGACGCGACGAACGCCGTGCTGGGCAAGGCGGGGATGTCGTTGAAGGACATCGACCTCGTGGAGATCAACGAGGCGTTCGCGTCCGTGGTGCTCAGCTGGGCGCGGGTCTTCGACCAGGACCTGTCCAAGGTCAACGTCAACGGCGGCGCGATCGCGCTCGGGCACCCGGTGGGAGCGACCGGGGCCCGGCTCATCACGACGGCACTTCACGAACTGGAGCGCGCGGACAAGGAGTTCGCGCTGATCACCATGTGTGCGGGGGGCGGCTTGGCCACCGGCACGATCATTCAGCGGTTGTAGACGTCCAGTTGACGAAGGTGGTGAACGTGGCGGGATCGAGGGTGAGGATCGGTCCCGCCGGGTTTTTGGAGTCGCGTATGGCGATGGTGGCCTCCGGGGTTTCGGCGACCTCGAGGCACTGACCGCCCTGGTCGCTGCTGTAGGACGACTTACGCCACTGCATCTCCATAGCGTTCCTCCATTACGCGCCGGATGAGCCGTGCCGAGTCCTTGAGGGAGAGCGCGGCAGCTCGGAGATGATCGTAACGGAGCGAACAGTTCTTGACGGTGTCCGGATTCGCGGTCGGATGCCCGCTGCCATAGCTCTCCGTGTAAACGATGGTCGGGTCAGCGGCAAAGTGGTAGAGGTCGAATGAGCCTGTCAGCCCGGCGTGCGCTCCGATTGAGAGGGGCAGCACCTGAATGTTGATCCTGGGGTTCCCCTCGAACGACAACAAGTGCGCGAGTTGCTCCCTCATCACCTCCGGGCTCCCGATCTCCAAGCGCAGCGCCGCCTCACTGAGGACCGCCCAGAAGACCGGCGGCTCCCCCTTCTCGAAGACGCGCTGGCGAGCAAGACGTACTGCCGTTCGGTCTTCGAGGTCCGTCTCATCCAACGCGCCCAGCACAGCCCGTGCGTACCCCGTAGTCTGGAGCAACCCGAGCACCATGTGCGTCTGGAAGGAGCAGATGTCCGTGGCCCGCATCTCCAGCTCGGCCACCTGCTGAAACCATGCCGGAAGCCGACTCCGCAGCACCAGTTCCACCAGCCGCGAGAACATTCCGTCCGTGCCCAGCGCCGCATCCGCACGTTCACTGAACTCCGGGGTCGGAACCTTCCGAGCCGTCTCGATCTGGCCCACCAAGGAGCCGGTGTAATTGAGGATGTCCCCCAACTGCCGCTGCGTCAGCCCGGCGGCCTCCCTGTGGCGCCGCAGCTCGAAGCCGTAGTAGTCGAGCGGCGAAGCACCCGGGTCAAGGGCGTTGATGTGGGTCACGGCAGAAGCCCCTCTCACGCAACTCGGTCCACAAAGGAACCGGTTGTATCCGTTCCGTAGCCGAGGGTAGTCAGCGCACGTCAGCCTCGTCCCGTGAACGAATACATTCCCGCCCAGTACGCGATGCGCCTCACCGTCGGTGAACACGCCCCCCGGCACATCCGCCGTATCGTCCGTTTCTTCCTCGAAGAGTGGCGCATGCCCGAGTTGTCGGACGCCGTGGAGCTGGGCGTGACGGAGCTGCTCGCCAACGTGGTACGGCACGTCCCGGACCGTCGCTGCGCACTGCTGCTGCTGCGGCAGCGCACGGGCGTACGGGTGGAGGTCACGGACGGCAGCGACGAACTGCCGTGCACACCGGCCACCCTGGACACGGAGTCCGAGGGCGGCCGGGGACTGCTGCTGCTCGACGCGATGGCCGACAAGTGGGGCGTGTCGCTGTGGTCCGGGGGCGGGAAGACGGTGTGGTTCGAGTGCGCGGCCCGCTAACAGAAGGGAGCATCCGGCGCGTTGGCCCAGAAGGAGAGGAAGGACCAGGTCTGCGCTCCGATGCGACCGTCGACGACGATTCCGGCACACTGCTGGAAGGCCCTGGTCGCGGACTGCGTCTGTCGGCCGAAGTCCCCGTCCACGTCCAGACCGGCGTCGATCGCCTGGTTCAGGTAGCACTGGGCCTGCTGGACCACCGCTCCGGATGACCCCAGACGGAGGTTCGGTCGGTTGATGGTGAAGTCGCAGATGTCGTCCGGCCCCTGGGCCACGAGGGCTGCTGGACGATTCGACTTCTCCACGACCTGGGCCGGTTTGGCCGAGTCGGTCGCCGAAGCCACAGCCGGTGCTCCCGCGAGGGAGATGGGGAGAGCCAGCGCCGCTACGGCGATGAGCACACGTCGCATGCCGTTCACCTCCAGAGAGGGTGCCCTTGTTCTCATCGTGCGCGGCCCTCACCCGGGCTGCATCTCGGGCATGTTGCGCCGTCAACCAGTCACCCGTTTACGGCCTTTCGGGTCGGCACGGGTTCCCGCCCGGCCGCCGCGGCGGTGGCGGCCCGGGGGCCGGACAGCAGGTACGTGAGTCCGAACCCCGCCGCCACCACCACCGCTCCCCCGGCCGCGTCCAGCACCCAGTGGTTGCCGGTCGCCACGATCGAGACCCCGGTGAGCAGTGGATGCAGCAGGCCCAGCGCCTTCAGCCACCACCGTGACGCCAGGATCGCGATCACGACGCCGCACCACAGCGCCCAGCCGAAGTGCAGCGACGGCATGGCCGCGTACTGGTTGGTCAGATGCGTGAGCGTGCCGTAGTCGGGCCGGGAGAAGTCCTGGACGCCGTGCACGGTGTCGATGAAGCCGAGCGTCGGCATGAGACGAGGTGGGGCCAGCGGGTAGAGCCAGAAGCCGGCCAGGGCGAGCAGGGTGGCGAATCCCAGGGCGGAGCGGGCCCAGCGGTAGTCGGCGGGACGGCGCCAGTAGAGGACCGCGAGGACGGCCAGCGGGACGATGAAGTGGAAGGACGTGTAGTACTGGTCGAGGAACTCCCGCAGCCAGCCGATCCCGGCGACGGTGTGGTTGATCCAGTGCTCGACGTCCAGCCGCAGGGTGCGCTCCAGGTCGTAGATCTGCATGCCGTGCTCCTCGGCCTCGGCGCGCCCGGCCGAGTTGCTGCCCCCGGTGGCGGCGAGCCGGACCTGGGAGTAGGCGGCGTAGGTGACCCGGAGCAGGAGCAGCTCCAGCAGGAGGTTCGGGCGGGCGAGGACGCGGCGCAGGAACGGCAGCAGCGGCACGTGCCGGAAGCGGGACGGGACCGCGGGGGCGTGGGCGGTCGGCAGCGGCGACCGCCAGGCCGGCGAGGCGCGCGACAGGAACGGCACGGCGGTGGCGGCGGCGAGCGCGGCCAGCAGGACGACGTTGTCCCGCACGGGGTTCAGGGACGCCATGTTCGGCAGGATCATCGTGGCCGGCAGGGTCATGACCACGACGACGGCGACCGGCCACACGTACCGGTCAGAGGCGCGTCTGCCGACCCGGCCGACGACCGTGAGCAGCACCCACAGCAACTGGTGCTGCCATGCCGTCGGCGAGACGACGATCGCGGCGCAGCCGGTGATGGCGACGGCGAGCAGCAACTGGCCGTCGCGGAAGCAGCGCACGGCCCGGCGCAGGGCCAGGACGGCCACGGCCGCGCCGAGCGACAGGAAGAGCGCGACCTCCAGGGGTCCGTCCAGGCCGAGCCGGAGGAGGGCGCCGTGCAGGGACTGGTTGGCGAGGCCGTCGGCAGGGCCGCCGAGGCCGACGCCGGCCATGTGATGCACCCAGTAGCGGTGGGAGTCGTGCGGCATCGCCGCCCAGGCGATGCCGGTGCAGGCGGCGAAGGTGACGCCGGTGGCGAGCGCGGCGCGTCTGCGGCCGGTGCACCACAGCAGGGGCGCGAACAGCAGCAGGGTGGGCTGGAGCGCCGCCGCGACGCCGATGAACAGGCCGCTGGTGCGCTGGCCGCGGGCGGCGAAGCAGCCGAGCAGGACGAGCAGGACCGGGATGACGCTGGTCTGGCCGAGCCACAGGGTGTTGCGGACGGGCAGGGACAGCATCAGCAGGCTGACGGCGACCGGCGCGGCCAGCAGGGCCGTGCGGCGGCCGACGGGCGGGGGCAGGGCGCGGGCGGCGATCAGGCCGAGGGCGACGACGAGCAGCAGCGTGCCGAAGGTCCAGCCCCAGCCGAGGGCCTGCTCGGCCGAACGGGTGAGCGGCTTGAGGGCGAGTCCGCCGAAGGGCGTGCCGGTGAAGCGGGTCGAGGCGTAGAGCGAGCCGTTCACGTGCAGGACGCCGTTGGGTCCGACCCAGGTCTCCAGGTCGGTCAGCCGCTCGCCGCGCGGGGTGGCGAGGACCATGGCCACCTGCCGGGCGGCGAGGACGGCGGCGATCAGCCACAGCCCGAGGCGGGCGGCGCGCAGGCGCGGGTGAGCCGCACCGGTGGCCGTCGCTCCGAAGCCTTCCGCCGGTCGTCCGCCGTGATCCGCATTCGCCACGCCTCGTCGGCCTCTCGCGCCAGTTCATCCCACATGTCCTGAATGTGGCAATTCCTCCTGCGAACCCTATGGGGAATGCGCGGTTCCGGAGAAGAAGACGCGAGCGGTTGTGATCGCGCGCGGGCGGCGTGAGCGGCCCTCACAGGCGCGATATGGATCACATGAAGATCGGTCGTGAACCCCTTTCCGCGGGGCAGAAGCAGCAGCACAGCCACGATTTACGTGCAGTGTGCAACGAGCGGCGTACCGCCCGTAAGCGGAGCAAATCCGCCTATCGTCGCTTTTTCGGCCCGTACGACAGCGCCGCCGCGCGGGACCGCGTCCCTGTCCCCGTCGAAAGGTAGGCGAGCGAGTCTTGTCGACTGCCTCAGTCGTCTCCCCCGCGTCCCTCGTGAAGACCCGCACGGCGAAAGCCCCCGACCCGACCGTCACCGACCCCGCGCTCGTCAAGCGCGCCGTGAAGGCGGCCGCGCTGGGCAACGCGATGGAGTGGTTCGACTTCGGCGTCTACAGCTACATCGCGGTCACGCTGGGCAAGGTCTTCTTCCCCTCGGGCAACCCCACCGCCCAGCTGCTGTCCACGTTCGGCGCCTTCGCCGCGGCCTTCCTGGTCCGCCCGCTCGGCGGCATGGTCTTCGGCCCGCTCGGCGACCGCGTGGGCCGCCAGAAGGTCCTCGCCCTCACCATGATCATGATGGCGGCGGGCACCTTCGCGATCGGCCTGATCCCGTCGTACGCGACGATCGGCGTCGGCGCGCCGGTCCTGCTCCTGGTTGCCCGGCTCGTGCAGGGCTTCTCCACCGGCGGTGAGTACGCGGGTGCCTCCACGTTCATCGCCGAGTACGCCCCCGACAAGCGGCGTGGCTTCCTCGGCAGCTGGCTGGAGTTCGGCACGCTCGCCGGCTACATCGCCGGCGCGGGCCTGGTCACGATCATGACCGCCCTGCTCTCCACCGACGACCTGACCTCCTGGGGCTGGCGCATCCCCTTCCTGATCGCGGGCCCGATGGGCATCATCGGCCTCTACCTGCGGCTGCGTCTGGAGGAGACCCCGGCCTTCGCGGCCGAGGCGGAGAAGGCCGAGAACAACCGCCCGAAGACGCCGCTGCGCGAGATGGTCGCGGGCCAGTGGCGCGCGCTGCTGCTCTGCGTCGGCCTGGTGCTGGTCTTCAACGTCACCGACTACATGCTGCTGTCGTACATGCCGAGCTACCTGACCGGTCAGCTCCACTACGACGAGACGCACGGCCTGCTGGTCGTCCTCGGTGTGATGGCCGTGATGATGATCGTCCAGCCGTTCGCCGGCGCCCTGACCGACCGCGTCGGCCGCCGCCCCGTGATCGCCACCGGCTGCGCGGGCTTCCTCCTGCTGTCCGTCCCGGCCCTGCTGCTGATCCGCGAGGGAAGCCTGCTCGCGGTCGCGCTCGGCATGGGCGCCCTCGGCCTGCTGCTCGTCTGCTTCACGGCGGCGATGCCCTCGGCGCTCCCGGCGCTGTTCCCGACGAAGGTCCGCTACGGCTCGCTGTCCATCGGCTTCAACGTCTCGGTGTCCCTGTTCGGCGGCACGACCCCGCTGGTGGTCACGGCCCTGATCGGCGCGACCGGGAACATGATGATGCCCGCGTACTACATGATGGCCGCGGCCGTGATCGGCGGTTTCGCCGTGTGGCGCATGGCGGAGTCGGCGGGGCGCCCGCTGCCCGGCTCGGCGCCCTCCGTGGCGGGTCGACACGCCGAGTGAAATCCCGCTGACAGCAACCCGCGCACCAACTATCTTCGTCAGCGCCAGTAGTTAGGGATGCTAACTATGCTGACGAAAGGTAGAGGTGCATGAGCGAGTCGCACGTCTGGGACGAGGTCGACGCCTACTTCACCACCCACCTCGCCCCGGACGACGAAGCCCTGGCGGCCGCCCTGCGCGACAGCGACGCCGCCGGGCTTCCGCACATCAACGTCGCGGGCAACCAGGGCAAGCTGCTCCAGCTCCTCGCCCAGATCCAGGGCGCCCGCCACATCCTGGAGATCGGCACGCTCGGCGGCTACAGCACCATCTGGCTGGGCCGCGCCCTGCCAGCCGACGGGCGCCTGGTCTCCCTGGAGTACGACCCGCGGCACGCCGAGGTCGCCGTCCGCAACATCGCCCGCGCCGGCCTGGACAAGCTGGTCGAGGTGCGGGTCGGGCCGGCCCTGGAGTCGCTGCCCAAGCTGGCCGACGAGAACCCGCCCCCGTTCGACCTGGTCTTCATCGACGCCGACAAGGCCAACAACCCGCACTATGTGGAGTGGGCGATCAGGCTCACCAGCACCGGCAGCCTGATCGTCCTCGACAACGTCGTACGGGGCGGCCGGGTCATCGACGCGGACAGCACCGCCCCGGACGTGACGGGCACCCGTAGCGCGATCGAACTGATCGCCGCCCACCCGAGGCTGAGCGGCACCGCGATCCAGACGGTGGGGATGAAGGGCTACGACGGGTTCGCGCTGGCCCGCGTGCTGGCGTGAGGCCGCGCCGTCACACGGCGTGCGGGCCCGCCGTCACACCTCGTGGTAGAAGCCCACGTTGACGCTGCGCGGGGCGGTGCGGTCCTGGACGATGATCTCGCCGCTGCCGCCCCTGGGCAGCGGGACGGTGCCGCCGTAGGCCAGGGGCTGGACGTACTCCCCCATCGTCAGCCGCACTTCGGAGGACGGGTCGGGCTGGGAGCCGCGCAGCCAGGTGACCTGCCAGGTCCCCTCCGGTCCGCACAGGAACTCCAGGTGGACACGGGAGACGAACAGCCAGTCGTCCGGCGTGCTCAGCCGGCACACGGACTTGTCGCGGCCCACCCGCAGCACCGCGCCCGGCTCGCTCGGCGCATCGGCCATGAGCATGCCGGCCGTGGCGCCCGCCTCCGCCTCCGCAACGGTGGCCATGGTGAGTTCGAGCACGTGCGCTCCTTCTGAGACGTCCCGGTGGGCCAGACAGGTTCTTGGCCCGCCGCATGATAAAACGCCCGGCCACGCGGTGTCCGGCACAATGGCCTCATGACCGAGCGAAAGCCACCAGGCGTCGACTTCGAGTCCTGGGTCGACAAGCAGATCCGTGACGCGGAGACGCGCGGGGAGTTCGACCGGCTGCCGGGCGCGGGCGAACCGCTCCCCCGCGAGATCGAGAGCACCTACGACGAACTGTGGTGGGTCAAGCGGAAGATGGCCCGCGAGGGCTTCTCCGTCCTGCCGCCGGCACTGGCCCTGCGCAAGGAGGCGGAGGACGCGCTGGAGGCCGCGCTCGCGGCCCCCTCGGAGCGGATCGTCCGGAAGATCATCGACGAGGTCAACGCCAAGATCCGCGACATGATGTTCAAGCCGCCGCCCGGCCCCCCGCTGGGAAAGAAGCCGTACGACGTCGAGGACGTCGTACGGCAGTGGCGGGAGCGCCGGGCGGACCGGTGACCGGGGAATCTCCCCCGGCTCACACGTGCAGCAGCCGTTCGGCCAGCTCGCGGTAGTCCTTCAGGGCGAGCCGGAGCTGCTCGGTGTCGGCCGAGGACACGGACCTGCCCTCGCCGCCCTCGACGGACTGCCAGGAATGGCGCAGGGTGCGGCGGCGCTGGGTCACGGCCTCGGTGAAGCGGGCCGCGATCTCCTCCAGCACGTGGTCGGCCTCCTCGACAGCGGCCCGGGGCCCGTCGACGAACCCGGCGACGGCGTGCTGCAACTGCGAGCCGAGCTTGTCGGACTCCTCGTGGGCGAGGAGGTGGGCCCGGTTCTTGGCGGGGCCGGCCTTGTCGGGGCCGGTGCCGTGGTCGGCGCGGGGTGTTTCGGAGCCGAGCCCCTCCGTGCCGTGCCCGGTGCCGAGCCGGTCGGTGCCGAGCCGGTCCGGGTCGTTCCGGTCGGTGCCGAGCCGGTCCGGGTCGTTCCGGTCGGTGCCGAGCCGGTCGGTGCCCTCCGTGTCGTGCCGGTCCGTGCTGTTCCGGTCCATGCCGGGCAGATCGGTGCCGTGCGCCACGGCGCGGTCCGCGTCGGTGCCGTGCGGGGCGCCGCGGTCGGTCTCGACGCCGCGCGCGGTGCCGCGGTCCGTTTCCGGACCCCGGGCCGTCTCGTGGCGGTCGGTGCCCGGTGCGGCCGGGCGGTGGCCGGTGCCCAGGGCGCTCTCGCCGCGGGCGTCCGGCGCCTGGTCGCCGGGCGGTCGGGTCATGTCGGTCATTGCCTCAACTCTCCTTCGCCTGACGTCGGTTCATCGCCCACGGCATGTGCCCGCCGCGGGAGTGGGCCTTGCGGCCGCCGTTCAGGGCGGCGCGCTCACGGCCGTTGTCGTGCCGTTCGCCGGTGCGGCCGCCGCCGTCGTGGCGGGCCGGCTTCACCAACTCCTCGAACAGGGCGCGGGCCGCCACAAAGGCCTCGCGCATGTCTTCCGTACCCTGGCCGCCGTCGCGGGCGTCCTCCGCGCGCAGATGCGCGGCGCGGTGCACGCGCCGGTAGCCGTCCACGTGGTGGGCGTGGTGCACGGACAGTGCGGCCAGCTGTTCCTCGTACTGCCCGCCGTCCGGGAAGCCCCGGGCACCGGCAAGTTCGGCGAGCAGCCGGTCCGCCTCGGCGACGGCGTCGCGCGGCGAGTCGACGAACCGCTCCTGGGCGGCCGTCCAGCGCGCCTCGTACTGCTCGCGCTGCGCCGGCTCCAGCGGCCGCTCGCGCAGCTCGCCGTGGCGCTGCACGCGCTCGGTCAGTTCGCGCTCGGCCGCTTTGGCGTCACCGTCGTGCCGGGCGACGGCCCGGTCGTACTCGGGTCCGAAGCGCCGCTTCAGGCTCGGGCCCTGCCGAGGCCCGCGGGCGCGCAGGGTCATGACGGCCGCGATGATGACGACCGCCGCGATCACGATCAGAGCAATGATCAGGCCAGTGGACATGAATGCCTTCCGGGTTCTCGGCCCAACCGGCTCTCCTCGCGAGCCGGTTCGCTCGTCGGGTTGCCCCAAACCCCGGGTCCAAACGGCGCCCGGGCGCGACCGCGTGGCCGGGACTATTCGTTTGCGTGTCCGATGGGGCGCCCGTGAAGAATGCGGTTCATGACCTGGACCGTGACCCCGGAACCGTACAACTCCCCCGTCGCCGCCGCTCTGTGGCGGGCGTACTACACCGAGGTCAGCGACCGCTGGTACCTGTTGCACGAGGGGCGCCGGACCGACCCGGCCGAGCTGGAGCGGGAGATCGCCGCCCAGCCGGGTGCCGACCTCGCCCCGCCGGACGGCCGGCTGCTGGTCGCCCGGTACGGCGGTGAGCCGGCCGGCAGTGCGGGCGTACGGCTGGTGGACGGCACGACCGCCGAGCTCAAGCGGGTGTTCCTGCGCGAGCCGATGCGCGGCCTGGGCGGCGCCCCGCTCCTGGTCGGAGCCGCCGAGGACGCCGCTCGCGCGCTGGGCGCCACCCGGATGATTCTCGACACCCGCAGCGATCTCATCGAGGCCCGCGGCCTCTACGCCCGCCTCGGCTACCGGGAGACCGCACGCCACAACGACGACCCGTACGCGGAACACTGGTTCACCAAGGACCTGGCCTGAGGTCGGATTCACCAAGGATCCGGCCTGAGGTCAGACCCTCTCCTCCGGGGGGCGCGTGCGGTACGGCCGCTCGCGCCGGGACCCGCACAGTTCGCCGTTCAGCTCGCGCACGAGCCGCTCCAGGTCGGTCGGCCGGTCCGGCCCCCACCAGTCGCCGAGCAGCTCGGCGAGGGACTCCTCGCGGGCCTCGGCCAGCCGGCCGGCGACCTCGCGCCCCTGCCCGGTCAGGACCATGTCGACGCCCCGGCGCACGGCGAGCCGGCGCTCCTCGGCCTGCCGGGCGGCCTCCATGATCACGGTCAGGGGCACGGGCATGGTGTCGGCCAGCACGCCCGGCTCCACCGAGCCGTGGCGCCGCATCCGCAGCAGCAGCCAGCTCGTGGCGGGCAGCAGGTCGTAGCCCGCCCGGGCGGTGATCTTCCGGTAGATCTCCCGCCGCCCCGCGCGGGTGCCGAGCACCGAAAGGGCCCGGCAGACCTCGTCGTACGAGGACCGCTCGACGGGGTTGCTGGCCAGGGTCTCGGTGACGTCCGGCGCGGTGACCGAGCCGCGCAGCCGGTCCTCCTTCAGGAACCAGGCCAGCACGAAACCGAGGAGCGCGACCGGGGCGGCGTACAGGAAGACGTCCGTGATGGAGACGGCGTAGGCGTGCAGGGCCGGCGGGCGCAGGCCGGGCGGCAGGGCGGCGATGCCGCGCGGGTCGGCCTCCAGTGCGTCCACCGAGACGCCGGGCGGCAGCGTGGCACCGCGGAAGGCGTCGGTGAGCTGCTCCCCCAGGCGGCCGGCGAACACCGTGCCGAAGACGGCGACGCCGAACGAGGCGCCGATGGAGCGGAAGAAGGTCGCGCCGGAGGTGGCCACGCCCAGGTCCTCGTAGGGGACGGCGTTCTGCACGATGAGCACGAGGACCTGCATCACCAGGCCGAGGCCGAGCCCGAAGACGAAGAAGAAGCCGCTCAGTTCGGCGGTGGAGCTGTTCTCGTCCAGCTGGTGGAGCAGGAGCAGTCCGAGCGTGGTGACGCCGGTGCCGGCGATCGGGAACACCTTCCAGCGGCCGGTGCGGCTGACGATCTGCCCGGAGGCCGTCGAGGCCAGCAGCAGGCCCAGCACCATCGGCAGCATGTGCACACCGGACATGGTCGGGCTGATGCCCTGCACGACCTGGAGGAACGTCGGCAGATAGGTCATGGCGCCGAACATGGCGAACCCGACGACGAAACTGATCACGGCGGCGAGCGTGAACGTCCGTACGCGGAACAGCCTGAGCGGCAGGACGGGTTCGGCGGCCCGCCGCTCGGCGGCCACGAAGGCGAGGGCGAGGACGACGCCGAGGACCGCCAGACCGACGATCTGCCAGGACCCCCAGGCCCAGGTCGTCCCGCCGAGCGAGGCGACCAGGACCAGGCAGGTGGCGACGGCGGCGATGAGGAAGGTGCCGAGGTAGTCGATGACGTGCCGTCGCGCCGTGCGCGGGATGTGCAGGACGGCGGCGATCACGGCGAGCGCGACGACGCCGACGGGCAGGTTGATGTAGAACACCCAGCGCCAGCTCAGATGCTGGGTGAACAGCCCGCCGAGCAGCGGCCCGAGCACGCTGGTCGCGCCGAAGACGGCACCGAACAGGCCCTGGTAGCGGCCGCGTTCGCGCGGCGACACCAGATCGCCGACGATCGCCATCGACAGCACGATCAGCCCGCCCCCGCCGAGGCCCTGCACGGCCCGGAACGCGATCAGCTGGGCCATGTCCTGCGCGGCGCCGCACAGCGCGGATCCGACCAGGAAGATCACGATCGCCGTCTGGAACAGCCGCTTGCGCCCGTACTGGTCGCCGAGCTTGCCCCACAGGGGGGTCGCGGCGGTCGCGGCCAGCAGATATGCGGTGACCACCCAGGAGAGGTGATCCAGACCGCCGAGATCGCTGACGATCGTGGGCAGCGCGGTCGACACGATGGTCTGGTCGAGGGCGGCGAGCAGCATGCCGAGGAGCAGGGCTCCGATGGAGACCAGGACGTTCCCGGACACCTGCTCCTGAGGGGCCGCGCCCGGGGGCGTCAGCGTGGTGGCGTTCCCGTCCTCGGCCATCCGACCTCCCGCGTCTGCTGTGACCTTTTCCATCGTGACCGCTGTGACCGGTTATGGCCCGCCGGGCCCCTTTGGAAGCTGTGCTTCCGGGGGCTCCTCGACCGCACTGTGGAGAAGATCTGGATAATCTCTGGAGTTCGCGAGGGGAGGGAGGAACGCGTGGAACCGCCCAACGGCCACCCGTGCCCGGAGTGCGGCGCACCCAGACAGCGGGACAACACCCCCGCCTGCGCCTGCACCGACCGGGCCGCCGAGGCCCTCCGCGACGCCCGCACGACCCAGGCGGCGGCAGCGGAGGACTTCGACCCACTGCGGATCCGCCCGTACGTGGAGATCGACGGCGGGGGGTCCGCCGGGCCGGGCGCGCCGGGCTCCGAGGAGGGGCGGCCCGCCTCACCGGCCGGGGCGACGGCGTCCCCGCGCCCTGGGGGGCCCGCGGGTGCGTCCTTCGCAGGCACCCCGGTCACGGCACCCCCGGCCGAGCCCGCCCCGCACGCCGTGGACGGCGCCGCCCGACGTCCCGGAACCGCCCCGGCGGAAGCGTCACCCGCCCAGGTCCCCGGTCCGTCGTCCGCAGCCGAAGCGGGCGACAGCGCCGCCCTGCCGTACGGAGACGCCCACCGGCCGCCGGGAATCGGTTCTGCCGAGGCACCGCGGGCCCAGGACCCCGGGCCCGCAGCCGAAGGCGCACCGGGCCGGGCCGCAACGGACGGCAGCGGAAATCCGCCGCAGTCCCGGGCCGAAAGGACACCGGGCCCGGCCGCTGCGGCGGACGGTTCCGGCAGCCTCCCGGACGCCGAGGCCTCACTCCCCGGCGGTACCGCTCGGCCGCCCGCGCCCACCGACGCCACCATGCCCCTGCGCCCGATCGACACGGTCGCGCCTGTCGACCCGGACGTGACCGCCGCGCTGCCGGCCCCCTCCGTCACCTCGGCGCTTCCCACGCCCCTGGCCCCCGCCCCGACCGAACCGAGCGTCACCGACCTGCGGATGTTCGACGGAAACGTGAGGACACCCGTCGGGGCGCCGGAAGGCGGCCGGTCCGGTACGCGTCGGCCGCGCCGGCGCAGCACCCTGCTCCTCGCCACCGCCGGTGCCTGCGTCGCCGTCGTCACGGCGGCCGGGTACGCGAGCGGGCTGTTCTCCTACGAGAGCCCGTCCCGGGACACCGCGCTGCCGGACGACATCCGTGCGAGCGTGCCGGACGCCCCGTCGAGCAGCGCGGCGTCCACGCCTCCGAAGGGCAGCGCCTCGGTCGCTCCGCCGGCCCCGGCAGCGCCGCGGCCGTCGCCGTCCCGCACGGCGAGCCCGTCCGCCTCGCCGTCGCCGTCCGCGAGCGCCTCGGCGAGCCCGTCGCAGTCGCCCTCCGCGTCGGCATCGCAGCCGTCGGCATCGGCGACCGGCCCCGGCCAGGCGCCTCCGGACAACTCCCGCCAGAACAAGGGCCCGGCCGTCCTGCGCCTCGGCGACAACGGCCCGGAGGTCACCGAACTCCAGCTCCGCCTGCGACAGTTGAACCTGTACGTCGACGACACCGACGGCAGCTTCGACGACCGGCTGGAGGAAGCGGTCCGCACCTACCAGTGGTCCCGCGGCATCCAGGTCGACGACCTCGGCGTCTACGACCGGGAGACCCGGGCGAAGCTGGAGTCGGAAACCCGGGAGCCCTGACCGGCCCGGCCGCTCTATCGTGACGCCGTGACTACTCAGGTGATCACTACTCAGGTGATCGTTCTCAACGGCGGTTCGAGCTCGGGCAAGTCGGGGATCGTCCGGTGCCTGCAAGAGGTCCTGCCCGGTGCGTGGATGACCTTCGGCGTCGACTCGTTCGTCGAGGCGCTGCCCGCGAAGCTCCAGGGCTCGGAGGGCGGGATCACGTTCGCGGCGGACGGCGGCGTGAGCGTCGGCGCGGAGTTCCGGGCTCTGGAGGCGGCCTGGACCGAGGGCATCGCAGCCATGGCCCGCGCCGGCGCGGGGATCGTCGTCGACGACGTCTTCCTCGGCGGCGCGGCGTCCCGTGAGCGGTGGGAGAAGGCTCTCGCCGGACTCACCGTGCTGTGGGTCGGGGTCCGGTGCGACGCCGAGGTCGCCGCGGGCCGCGAGATCGCCCGGGGGGACCGGGTCAAGGGCATGGCCGCGTCACAGGCGTCGGTCGTGCACGAGGGTCTGTGCTACGACGTGGAGGTGGACACGACGCACACCGAGTCCCTGGAGTGCGCGCGCGTCATCGCCGCCCATGTGACGGGCTGACCAGCGCCGCCCGAGGGACTCACGCGCTCCGGCCACCCACGGACACATGCCTGCCTCGCCGCCCGCGCGACGCGCACGCCGGCCACCCGAGTGACGCGCACCGTCGCCGCCGCCCGACCGGGCCCGGGCGCCACCCCACCGAGCCCGGACATCTCCGCCCAGCCGGTCCGGGGCCCGGCCATCCCGCTGAGCCGGGCGGCCCGGGTTCACCCGATGCGCAGCCGGATCGTCCCGCCCGCACTCGCCTCGACCCGCACCTTCGTGAGGTCCTCCACCACCACGTCCGGCTCGTGGGCCGCGGCCCGGGGCCCGACCCCGACCACCGTCATCCCGGCGGCCCGCCCGGCCGCTATCCCGGCCCCGGAGTCCTCGAAGACCACACAGTCCCCGGGGGCGACGCCCAGCTCGGCGGCGCCCTTCAGGAAGCCCTCCGGGTCGGGCTTGCTCGCCCCGACGGACTCCGCGGTCACCCGCACCTCGGGCTGCTCCAGACCGGCCGCGGCCATCCGCGCCGTCGAGAGCGGCACATCGGCCGAGGTCACCAGCGCGTGCGGCAGCCCGCGCAGCGAGGCCAGGAACTCCGGCGCGCCGGGGATCGCCACGACACCGTCGGTGTCGGCCGTCTCCTCGGCGAGCATCCGGGCGTTGTCGGCGTGGTTCTGCTCCATCGGCCGCCCGGGCAGCAGCAGCGCCATGGAGGCGTAGCCCTGGCGGCCGTGGACGACCTTCATGACCTCGTCGCCGTCGAGCCCGTGGCGCTCGGCCCAGCGCCGCCAGACGCGTTCGACCGAGGCGTCCGAGTTGACGAGGGTGCCGTCCATGTCCAGCAGGAGGGCGCGGGCGGTGAGCACGGCGGTGGCCGTCATCGGCAGCTCCAAGGCTCGGGGCGCGTTCCAGCGCGGGAGGGGGGCGGACGACGGATCGCGACCGGCACGCCCCGGGAGACAAGGCGGCCCCGCCCGCCGGTCAGGGAAAACGGGCGGAGGCCACTTTGTTTCTCTACGGTACAAAACAAGGCGGCCTTCGCGCCAGGGGGCCCCACCGGACGTTCACCCACTGTTCGGCTCGCCCGCTCAGCCGGTGACGGCCTCCCAGAGGCTCCAGACCCCGAGCGCCAGCATGACCAGCGCCGCGACCTGCGTGATCAGCCGCAGCGGCACCTTCTTCATCAGCGTCTTGCCGCCGACGATCCCGAGCCCGGCAACGGCCCACAGCGCGAGCACGGCGCCGAGGCCGACGGAGAGCGGGTCGTCGTAGCGGGCGGCCAGGTTCGCGGTCATGATCTGGGTCAGATCACCGAACTCGGCGACCAGGATGAGCATGAACCCGGCACCCGAGACCTTCCAGAAGGACTGGTTCTCCGGCTTGCGGACCTCCTCCTCGTCCTCGCCCTTCCGCAGCAGCAGCACCGCTGCCCCGCCCAGGAAGAGCACGCCCGTGAGAGCCTGCACGATCTGCTGCGGCAGCAGCGTCAGCACACTGCCGGCGGCGACGGCGAGCGCGACGTGCAGCGCGAAGGCGGCGGCGACACCGGCGAAGACGTAGGAGGCGCGGTAGCGGGTGCCGAGGACGAGGCCCGCGAGGGCGGTCTTGTCCGGCAGTTCTGCGAGGAAGACGACGCCGAAGACGACGGCCGTCACGGTCAGGCTGATCAAGGGTTCCTCAATCGGTCGGGGCTGCCCCACCGAGAGTGCTGGACCTTCGCACACGACACCTCGGCACGGCAGCACACTCGGAACCCGCACCGGGGGGCGCGGGCATGCACTGCTTTGCCGAAGGTCTCGCTGGCGGGTCCTGGGAAAGGACCGCCTCCGGGCGCCGGCTCAGGCGGGCTGAGCAGTATGTCGACGGTCCGGCGAAGAGCTACTCCCCTTCTGCGCCGTCCATCGTACGCGACACCCCTGGCGTGAAAACTTTCCCCGCGAACCTTGTCATGTCATGCACGTGTCACTAACTTCTCACCGGGCGCACACCTGTGCGCAACACGGCACCGCGAGCATTCCCCTGCTCGCACGCCAACACCCCCTCCTCCCCAGGGAGTTCGCATGCCCAGGTTCTACGCGCGTCGACGGCTCAGCCTGGCCGCGGCCGCCACCGCGCTCATATCGGCCGCCACCCTCTTCAACGCCCCCACGGCCTCCGCCGCCCTCCCCACCCCTGTGAGCGGCGCCACCGCCCGCTCCTACCTCGCCTCGCTCACCGTGGCGACCGAGGACCGCACCGGCTACAACCGCGACCTCTTCCCGCACTGGATCACCCAGTCGGGCTCCTGCAACACCCGCGAGGTCGTCCTCAAGCGCGACGGCACCAACGTCCAGCAGGACTCCTCCTGCGCCGCCACCAGCGGCAGCTGGTACTCCCCCTACGACGGCGCCACCTGGTCCGCCGCCTCCGACGTCGACATCGACCACCTCGTGCCGCTGGCCGAGGCCTGGGACTCGGGCGCCGACTCCTGGACCACCTCCCGCCGCCAGTCGTTCGCCAACGACCTGACACGCCCGCAGCTCATCGCCGTCACCGACAACGTCAACCAGGCCAAGGGCGACCAGGACCCGGCCACCTGGATGCCCTCCCGCACGGCGTACCGCTGCACCTACGTCCGCGCCTGGGTGCAGGTGAAGTACTACTACGACCTCTCCGTCGACTCGGCCGAGAAGTCCGCGCTGACGAACTACCTGGCGAGCTGCTGACACGCTGATTCGTGTCGGGACCTCCCCGCTGACCTCCGTCGTTCCGTACCGTACGGGGCGACGGAGAGGGGAACGACATGAGCGCACTGCGCCTCGGACCGCTGCTGAGGTACACCGACGGCTCGTCCGCGTCCGTGTGGGTCGAGACGAGCCGTCCGTGCACCGCCGAGGTGCGCTGCGCCGACGGCGCAGGCGGCACGGCCCGCAGCTTCCAGATCGCGGGCCACCACTACGCGCTGATCCCGGTGACCGGCCTGACGGCGGGCACGACCACGACGTACGAGGTGCTGCTCGACGGCACCCGGGTGTGGCCGCTGCCCGGCTCCCCCTTCCCGCCCTCGGCGATCCACGCGCCGGGCCCGGAGAGCGGCCTGAACGTCGCCTTCGGCTCCTGCCGCTGGGCCTCTCCCCCGGCGGGCGGGGACGACCCCGTGGGCCCGGACGCCCTGGACGCCCTCGCCACCCGCCTCGCAGCCGACCCCGAGGGCGAGCGGCCGCACGTCCTGCTGCTGCTCGGCGACCAGGTGTACGCCGACGAGACCTCCGACGCCACGCAACGCTGGCTGGCGGGCCGCCGCGACCTGAAGGAGGAGCCGGGCAACGGGGTCGCGGACTACGAGGAGTACACCCACCTCTACTACGAGTCCTGGCTCGACCCGCGCATCCGCTGGCTGCTGTCCACCGTGCCCAGCTTCATGATCTTCGACGACCACGACGTGATCGACGACTGGAACACCTCCGCCGCCTGGCTCGCCGACATGCGTTCCACCGGCTGGTGGCAGGAGCGGTTGCTGAGCGGCCTGATGTCCTACTGGGTCCACCAGCACCTCGGGAACCTCTCCCTGGAGGAGCTGGCGGCCGACCCGGTGTACGAGGCGGTCCGTGAGACCCCCGACGGGACCGATGTGCTGCGCGCCTTCGCCTCCCGGGCCGACGCCGACGCCGCCACGGTCCGCTGGAGCTACCGGCGCGACTTCGGGCGCGTGCGCCTGGTGATGGTGGACAGCCGGGCCGCCCGGGTCCTCGCCGAGGACGAGCGCGCGATGCTCGACCCGGGCGAGGAGGCCTGGCTGCGCGAGCAGGTGCTGGACTCGCGCGAGGCCTACGACCACCTGCTGATCGGCACTTCGCTGCCCTGGCTGCTGCCGCACCTGGTGCACGACGCCGAGGGCTGGAACGCTGCGCTGTGCGGGGGTGAACGCGGCGAGCGCTGGGCGCGGTTCGGGGAGAAGGTGCGGCGCGCCGCCGACCTGGAGCACTGGTCGGCGTTCCCCGAGTCCTTCGCGGGGCTGGCGGAGCTGATCGCCGAGGCGGGCACGGGCGACCGGGCACCGGCGACGGTGTGCGTGCTCTCCGGGGACGTGCACCACGCCTACATCGCCGAGCCCTCGTGGCCCGGCCGGAGCCCGGACGCCCGGGTGGTGCAGCTGGTCTGCTCCCCCGTGCACAACTCCGTCCCGCTGTCGATGCGGCTGGCGTTCCGCATCGGCTGGAGTGCGATGGCGCGGCGCCTGGGCCGCGGCCTCGCCCGGCACGGCCGCCTCCGGAAACCGCCGGTCAGCTGGCGCAAGACGGGCGGCCCCTGGTTCGGCAACCAGCTCATGACCCTGATCCTGCGCGGCCGTTCGGCCCGGCTGCGGCTGGAGCACGCCAAGGCCCGCGAGGGCACGGGCCCCCGGCTGACGACGCTCCTGGACTCCGAGCTCACCCCGTAACCGACTGTTACGCCCCGCTTGCTGCCGCTGTGTCCCGTGATGCTCCGTGACGCCCTGCGGTGCACCGCGATGCCCCGCGATGGCAGTGAGGCATCCCACAGCGACCGTCAATCCTTCCCCAGGAGTCTCGGTTACCGCTCCCGGCGACGGCATGATGAGGCGGACCGTCCGCTTCCTGCCCGGCGGACCGCCGACACGCGCCCCCCACGCCCGGGAGTTCCACCCTTGTCTGCGTCGCCCGAGGACACCTCCGAGGAAGCCTTCGCGCGCGTCTCCGTCGCCCTGGTCGGCGCCGGACCGCGCGGCACCAGCGTCCTGGAACGCCTGTGCGCCTCCGCCCCGGAACTGCTCCCGCCGGGTGCCCTGCTGACGGTCCACGTGATCGACCCGGACCCGCCCGGTCCCGGCCGCGTCTGGCGCACGGCCCAGTCGCCCGAGCTGCTGATGAACACCGTGGCCTGCCAGGTCACTCTGTTCACCGACGACAGCGTGGACTGCTCGGGCCCGATCCGCCCGGGCCCGAGTCTGCACGAGTGGGCGGACGGCGCACTGGGCCCGGACGAGTACCCCACCCGGGCCGACTACGGCCGCTACCTGGAGTGGGTGTTCGCCGAGGTCGTACGGCAGGCGCCGCCGGCCGTACGGGTCGAGACGCACCGGGCGCGCGCGGTACGGCTCGACGACACCCCCGGGGGCCGCCATGCCCTCACCCTCGACGACGGCCGCACCCTGACCGGCCTGTCCGCGGTGGTGCTGGCCCAGGGGCACCTGCCGCGGACCGCCGGCCCGGACCTGCTGCGGCACGCGGCCCACGCCGCGCGGCACGGCCTGCGCCATGTCCCGCCCGCCAACCCGGCCGACGTCGACCTGTCCTCCATATCCCCGGGTGAGCCCGTTCTGCTGCGGGGCCTCGGCCTCAACTTCTTCGACCACACGGCCCTGCTGACGACCGGCCGGGGCGGCCGTTTCGTACGGGACGCCGGGGGCCTGCGCTACCTCCCCTCCGGCCGCGAGCCGCGGCTCTTCGCCGGGTCCCGGCGCGGGGTCCCGTACCAGGCACGCGGCGACAACGCGAAGGGGCCGTACGGCCGGCACGTCCCGCTCGTCCTCACCCCGGAGGTGATCGCCGGGTTCCGCAAGCGCGCGGACTCCGGGGAGGCGCCCGACTTCCTCGCGGAGATCTGGCCGCTGGTGGCGAAGGAGGTGGAGACGGTCTACTACGCCGCGCTGATCCGACGGGGCGGCGCGGACCGCGCCGGGCGGGAGCGGGAGTCGGCCGGGCGGGAGCGGGAGTCGGCCGGGCGGGAGCGGGAGTCGGCCGGGCGGGAGCGGGAGTCGGCCGGGCGGGAGGGGGAGTTCGTCGACCGCTTCCTCGCCGTTCCGCACGGCGACCCCCGGGAGGCGTCGCTGCTGGAGGAGTTCGGGGTGCCGGACGGCGACCGCTGGTGCTGGGAGCGAATCTCCCGCCCGTACGCCGGACGGGACGTCGCCCGCCCAGGCCGGTGGCGCGACTGGCTGCTGGCGCATCTGCGCGAGGACGCCGCCCAGGCCGCCCTGGGCAATGTGCACGGCCCGCTGAAGGCGGCCCTGGACGTGCTGCGCGACCTGCGCAACGAGCTCCGGCTGATCGTGGACCACGGCGGCCTCGCCGGCGCCTCACGCCGGGACCACCTGGACCGCTGGTACACCCCCCTCAACGCGTTCCTGTCCATCGGCCCGCCGCGTCGCCGCATCGAGGAACTCGTGGCCCTCATGGAGGCGGGCGTGGTGGAGGTACTCGGGCCGCGGCTGCGGGTGACGGAGCAGGACGGTGGCTGGGCCGCACACTCCCCCGACGTGCCGGGACCGGCCGTCGTTGTGAGAACCCTCATAGAGGCGCGCCTGCCGGAACCGGACCTGCGGCACACCGCCGACCCCCTCCTGGCCGGCCTGCTGCGCAGCGGGCGGTGCCGACCGCACACCGTCGACGGTTACGAGACAGGCGGACTGGACGTCACGTCCCGCCCTTATCGGCTGATGGATCGTCAAGGAGTTGCACACACAAGGCTGTTCGCGTTCGGCGTGCCAACAGAAGGCGTGCACTGGGTGACCGCTGCCGGAGCCCGCCCAGGGGTGGATTCGGTCACTCTTTCGGACGCGGACGCGGTGGCGAGAGCCGTTCTACGTGCGACTGGGCCCGAAATCGAGCCCCAACGGGAGGCAAAGTCGTGGCCAAATGTTGAACTTGCAAGCATCAATTAGGCACACCTAACGTGGGCTACTCCGCGGTATCCGTCCCCGACCGGCCTCCCCAGAGCCGGCCAACCGAAGGAGAGACCCCCCACATGACCGCTCGCCTCAACGGCGCACAGCCGTACGCGCTCGGACTGTTCCGGATCGTCGTCGGCCTGCTCTTCGCCTGCCACGGCGCCGTCGCACTCTTCGGCGTCCTCGGAGGCGTGGACGGCAAGGGCGGCACCGCCGCGACCGGTGCCTGGCCGAACTGGTACGCGGCCGTCATCGAACTCGTCGGCGGCACCCTGGTTCTGCTGGGCCTCGGCACCCGCATCGCGGCGTTCATCTCCTCCGGCGCGATGGCGTACGCGTACTTCAAGGTCCACCAGCCCCAGGGTCTGTGGCCGATCGAGAACAGCGGCGAGGGCGCGGCCATGTACTGCTGGGCCATGTTCCTGCTGATCTTCACGGGCTCCGGCGCGTTCGGCCTGGACCGGCTGCTGGCCAAGCGCACCTCGGCGCAGGAGCAGCGCTCCGCGGGCCAGGCTCCGGTGGCCGCCTGAGCCGCCCGGCCCTTCGGACACCCAGCGGCGCCTTCCCCACCGGGGGAGGCGCCGCCGCGTCTGTACCGGCCCGGTGTCGGTTCGACGAGGACGGCACTCGTATATATGCCGACAATCCGGGGCGAGGCGCGACGAGGTGAACACTCCGCACCGAACGTATGAGCCCCCCGTGAACCGCCCGTCACACCCCAGGCGTACGCTCTATGGCTGTCATGGCCACTCCTGCCGTCTCCGCCCGCGCCATCGCGGCACGGTCTGGCCCACGGGGGAGTCACGGGGAGTCGCGGTGCTGGAGCACTTGGGGTCGCTGATCGGCAGCCCATGGATCTACGCGGTGGTGGCCTTGTCCGTCCTGCTCGACGTGTTCCTGCCGGTGCTGCCCAGCGGCGTCCTGGTGATCACGGCGGCCACGGCGGCGGCAGCGGGCACGGCTGCCGACGTGCCCGACATCCTCGCCCTGACCCTCTGCGCGGCCACCGCCTCCGTCCTGGGTGACCTGCTGGCCTACCGCCTCGCCTGGCGCGGCGGCGCCCGGCTGGACCGGGCGATCTCGCGTTCCCGGCGGCTGACCACCGCCCAGGAGCGCCTCGGCGCGGCCCTCGCGCGGGGCGGCGGCGCCCTCGTCGTCCTCGCCCGGTTCGCGCCCGCCGGCCGCTCGGTGGTCTCCCTCGGCGCGGGCGCCGCCCGGCGCCGCGTCCGCGACTTCCTGCCCTGGTCGGCCCTGGCCGGTCTCACCTGGGCCGCGTACAGCGTCGCCCTCGGCTACTTCGGCGCCCACCTGCTGGGCGCGACCTGGGTGGCCACGGCGGTGTCGGTGGGGGCGCTGTTCGGCGCCGGGGCGGGCGCGGCGTATCTGATGCGGCGCGAGCCGCGGACGTCGTAGACCGGCTCCCACCCACCACCACGACCACTCCGAGACCTGGAAGCGGCTGAGACATTGACCACCACAGCGCCGCGGGAAGCCTCCCGAATAGGACGGACAGCGCTCGCCGCGAGGCGGCGGCCCCGGGCGATGCTGTGGGCCGCCGCCGGCGTGATCACCCTCGGGTTCCTCGTCGCGCTCCAGATCACCGCGCACCACTTCGGCATGCCGGGGCCGATCACCACGCAGGCCCGCGAGGTGATCCACGCCCCCAAGTCGGGGTTCCTGCTCTACGCCAGCATGGCGCTGATGATGGTGGTGCTCACCTGGCGGCAACGGCTCATCGCCCTCGGCACCGCGGTCGGCATCGACCTCGTCTTCCTGCTGGTGCGGTGGGCGACCGGCACCTATCCCGCCGAAGGCCATCCGTTCGGCAACGGCGCCCTGTGGGTGATCCTGGGTGTCGCGGTCTTCGCCCTCGTCCGCCGCACCGGCCGGGAACGCCTCCTGATGCTGAAGGGCGTCGGGCTCGGGCTGCTGCTCGTGACCGGCCGCAAGACGGGTGACACCTGGCTGCTGATCACGTCGCAGACCCGCCCGGTCACCCTCGACCCGTACGTCGCCATGGCCGATCATGCGCTGGGCAACCCGTCGTGGCTGGCCGGCCGGCTCCTGCGGGCGAGCGGCCCGGTCGGCGAGCACGCCCTCGACTACGTCTACGCCCAGCTCGCCGTGGCGGCGGTCTGCGTGGCGCTGTACCAGCTGCGCAACGTGGCGGCCGAGCAGCGCTTCCCGCGTCACCACCTGGTGCGCACCTTCCTGCTGATCGGCCTGCTCGGACCGGCCTTCTACATGATCTACCCCGTGGTCGGGCCGATGTTCGCCTACGGCCCCGAGGGCGGGCACTGGGCGGCGGCCGACCTGTGGCCGGACACCCTGCCGCCGATCACCACCCCGTACGAGCTGCCGTTCGACGAGATCACCCCGCGCAACTGCATGCCCAGCCTGCACACGGCCTGGGCCGTCACGATCTTCATCCACTCCCGCAAGGGCCCGCGCGCCCTGCGGTACGCCGGCACGTTCTGGCTGATCGCCACCCTCGCCGCCACGCTGGGCTTCGGCTGGCACTACGGCGTGGACCTCATCGCCGGCGTGGTGTTCGCGTACACGGTCGAGGCGGCGCTGCGCACGTACGACCGCGGCTGGGACCGGGCCGGAGTGCGGCTGATCGCGTACGGCACGGCCGTCTTCACGGTGCTGCTGGCGTCCTACCGCTTCGTGCCGCTGGAGATGGCCGCCCACCCGTGGGTGTCCGGCCCCCTCCTCCTGCTGGCGATGGCCTCGGTGGTCTACGGCTACCTGCGGACCACCCGGCTGTGGGAAGCGGAGACCGTACCGGCGCCGCGCCCCGAACCGCAGGCGGAACTGGCGGTCTGAGGCACAGGGCGTTCCGCGGCGTCCCGGGACTGTCTCGACAGGATCAGGCCCGGCCGTCTCGAACGGTTCAGACCCTGCTCGGTTTCCGTGTCCCGGCCCCGCGGACCTCCAGACCGTCCAGCAACTCGGCCGTGGCCTGCGCGACGGCCTCCACGGCGCGGTCGAACACCTCCTGGTTGTGAGCGGCGGGGGCGCGGAATCCCGAGACCTTCCGCACGTACTGCAGGGCGGCAGCGCGCACGTCGGCCTCGGTGGCCTCTTCCGGCATCGCGGGCGGACGCAGCGTCTTGATACTCCGGCACATGCCCCCAGTCTCACCCGTCCGGCCCCTCTGCGACAGCGGCGCCTACCATGATCACTCCGACGCGCCCGCTACCGGCCCGACGGCGTGGCCCCGCCGTGATCCGGGTCGAGGGAACCCGGGGTAGCGCCGGGCGTCGTCGAACACGGCAGCCCCTTCGCGGAGATCGACCTGACCGGCACGGACGGGCCCCGTCCGCGCCTCGACGCCCTGGCCGAGGCCCTCGCGGCAGCCGGTCCGGCCACCCGGGTCCTGGCGGACGAGACGGCGGCCCTGTGGGCGGAGATGTCGTCCCTGGCGCCGTTCGCCCTGCTGACCACGCTCCCCCGAGCTTTCGACTTCGCTCGACCAGGGGGGACCCCCATCGGCCTCCCCCTCGGCGACGTCCGCACCCGTCACCGCGACGAGCCGGCCGCCCTGGTGGAGGAGACCGCCGCGATCAGCGACGCGTGCGGCGGCCCGGCGGACCCCGCCCAGGCCCTCGCCCGCTACGACGCGTTCCCGGCGGCGACGAGCTGTCGGACGGGGCCGGGGGCACGGCCCGGCGCTGATACGGAGCCGTCGCCGCCGGCACACCCGTTCGCATGAACCACAGGAAGGAACTCGCCCGGCAAATTCGAACAGGCGTATCATTGGTTCGTGGCTACGACCTATGACTTTCCGAGTGACCTCCTGGCCGGTCAGGAGGAACTCCATCAGGTCCGGGCCGAGCTGTCGGCCCTGCTGAAGCGGCTTCCCTGGTCGGTGGAGCCGCTGGACGGCTTCAGCGACGACAACGGCTGGCGCAAGGTGGAACGCCCCGCCTCGCCCGGCTGGAGCGCCGACGAACAGGCCGAAGTCGAGAAGCTCCGGCAGCGGGAGCACGAACTGGCGGTGTTCGTCAGCACCCACCGCTACTGGGCCGAACTCGCGGGCCCCGAGCGGGTGGCGGCCCGCTCGGAGCTGAAGCACGCGCACGAGGCTCCGCCGGAGGAGACCGGCGGAACCTCGTGACGCCCGACGGGATCAGCTCTTGGCGTCCATCATCTGCTTCATCTCACGGATCTCGGCCTGCTGGGCGGTGACGATGTCGCCGGCCATGGCCTTGGCGGGGCCGTAGCGGCCCTTGCTCTGCTCGGTCCGGGCCATCTCCACGGCCCCCTCGTGGTGCTCGACCATCAAGGTCAGGAACTGGTGGTCGAAGGCCTTGCCCGTCAGCGTCTCCAGCGCGGCCATGTCCTCGTCGCCCATCATCCCGGGCATCCCGGAGTGGCCCGACGCGGAGTGGTCCATGCCGCCGCCCGCTGGGGGCACGTCCTCGCCCCAGGTCTTCAGCCAGCCGGTCATGGTCCTGATCTCCGGATCCTGCGCCTTCTCGATCCGCCCGGCGAGGTCCTTGACCGCCCCGGAGGAGGCCCGGCCGCCGGCCAGCCGCGCCATCTCCAGCGCCTGCCGGTGATGCGGGATCATGCCCTGCGCGAAGGCGACGTCCTGGGGGTTGTGGGCACCGGTGGCCGACGGGGTCCCGGTGGGTCCGTGACTTCCGGCGTCGCCGTGGCCGGCGGCCCCGTCGGCGCCGTCACCGCCACAGGCGGCGAGGACGACCGCCACGGCACCCGCGGCCGCCACCAGGGCAGCCCGGCGCGCCAGGGTACGAATGCTGCTGCTCATGCGTGAACTCCTGCTTCTGCAAGGAATGGAACTTCCGGACACGACGGAGCACCACGCCGCCACCGGTCGCTGCCGGCCGGCGTGATGCGTGGTGTCTAAATCCGCAGAAGCTGGAGCTCGGCCAGGGAAGGCGGGGCCCGGGCACCATCCGTATCCACGACGGCATACGCCCGTACGGCGCTCTCCCCCTCGCCCACGGGGACCGGGTCGGGAACCAGCGGGGGCAGCACCGGCCCCCCGCCCACGGCACCGGACGCACAGGTCGCGTCGGCGTGCCGCACATGCCCGTCAGCGCAGTGCAGATAGGGCATGAGGTGGGTCGTCGACACGGAGGCCGGCGCCATCTGGCCCTGGTGCCCCTGCATCACATGAGCCCGCTGAGACAGCCCACCCCCGGGCGCCAGCCCGTGCATCCCCAGCAGCCCCGTCAACAGCCCCAGCACGCACAGCACATGCCACCGCCGCAGGGCGGGTCGCTGAGCACGGGCCGGGTTGTTCACGCGCCCATCGTAGTGACAGGCCCCGAGACCGAGGGGAGGGGCCTCCTCCTCACCGCATGAGATCGGGGAGCGGCATGTCGAGCGCGTCTGCGATGAGTCACAGCCAGGTCTCCGTTCTCAGTAGTGTGCGGGAATGACAAGAAGCGAGCGACTCGCGGACCAGTTGGACCGGCACTGGCACAAGAACCTGAGGCCGCGTCTGCACGGTCTTGTCGATGAGGAGTACTTCTGGGAGCCGGTGCGCGGCTGCTGGAGCATCCGCCCCGGTGGCACGTCGGGCGCACCGATGTCGGCCGGGTCGGGGGAATGGACGATGGACCACGCGTCCCCTGACGCGGTGCCGACGCCGGCGCCGGTGACAACGATCGCCTGGCGGCTGGCGCACATCATCGTCTCCTGCATGGGCTATCGGGTCGGATGGCACTTCGGCGGCCAGGACGTCGACTCCCGGACCTTCGCCTACGCGGGGACCGCTGACGAGGCGCTGAAACAGCTCGATGAGATGTACGGGAGATGGAACGCGGGGGTCCGCGAGCTCTCGGACGCCGACCTGGAGAATCCGCCCACGGTGGGTCCCGAGCGGTTTCCCATGGAGGGCATCGTCCTGCACGTCAACCGGGAGCTGATCCACCACGGCGCCGAGATTTCCCTGCTGCGCGACCTCTACCGCTGGCAGGACGGAACCGTACCGCGTCGCACATGACTTTCCGGCAACCGGCGATCGAGCATCGGAAAAGGCCCCCCGGGAACATCTCAGGAGGCCTCTGAACCGCTACTCGGTCGGTGGGCGCGGACGGTTTCGAACCGCCGACATCCTGCTTGTAAGGCAGGCGCTCTACCCCTGAGCTACGCACCCGGCTCCCGGGCCACGTGCCCAGGACGAGTCGACAGCCTACATGGCCCGGGGCACGGTCCGGCAAACCCGTATCGCGGGAGCGTCCGGGGGCCGCCCTGGGGTTAACCCCACCGTTGATCCGGGAGTGGCCCGGATCCCCCGGCGGGCCCCGGATCCATACGGTCGTAGAGCGCACCGGAGCGCCCGTCGTCCGTCCAGGGGGAGACCGTCATGACCGCACGCACCGCCACCGTCCGCGCCACCGCCCTCACCGGTGCCGTCGTCGTGCTCGTCGCCGGGCTCAGTGCCTGCGGGGCGTCCGCCGGGGACGACACGGACCCCGACCGCCGGTCCTTCGGCCTCCAGGGCCGCACCCTGACCGTCGACTCGGACGACTCGGCCCTGGAGATCGTCGCCTCCGACGAGAACCCGGCCGGCACGATCGAGGTCACCCGGTGGTTCCAGGGCTCGGTCGTGGTCGGCAAGGAGCCCAAGGTCACCTGGGCGCTGCGCGACGACCGTCTGGTGCTGCGCCTGAAGTGCTCCGGCATCGTCGCCGACTGCTCGGCCAAGCACCGCATCGAGGTTCCCCGCGGCGTCACCGTCAAGGTCCAGGACGGCGACGGCACGGTTCACGCCCGGGGCTTCCGGGACCCCCTGAACATCCGCACCGGCGACGGATCCGTCCGCGTCACCGACACCACCGGCCCCGTGCAGGTGCGCACCGGCGACGGGTCCATCCGCGTCAGCGGCACCAGCGGTCCGCTGCGGATGCGCACCGGCGACGGTTCCATCCGCGCGGACGTCTCCTCCCGCGACGTCCGCACCCACACCGGCGACGGTTCGGTCCGCCTCGAACTCGGTGCCGTGCCGGACCGTGTCGAGTCCCGCAGCAGCGACGGCTCCGTGACCATCGCACTGCCCCGCGCCGCCTACCGCGTGACCACCGAGACCGGTGACGGCGGCGTCGACGTGTCCGTGCCCCGCGACGAGAGCAGCGCCCACCGGGTGTCCGCCCACACCGGCGACGGCAGCGTGACGGTGCGAACAGTGAACTGAACGGCCCGTGTGTTCGTCCTCTACCGGTGGGAGAATGACACCGGGCAGGGTGGACCACAGCACGGGAGAGGGATGTGACGGCGACACCAGGACAGCCGGACTCGCCGTCGGTGCCGCGCGCCCGTCGTCCGCGCCGCCGCAGCCCACGCGTCCCCGGGCCCCTCCGCGCCCTCGGGCCCCTCCGCGTCCCCGGGCCGCTGCGCGACATGCTCGTCCTGGCCGCACTCCCGCTGCTGGCCGCGCCGGCCCTGGCCGCCGCCTTCGCGGGCGGGGGCACCCGGCGCTGGTTCGGCGGCCGGGCCGAGAGCCAGCGGGCCGAGGCCCAGGCCGCGAAGGACGCCGCCGCCGCGGCGTTCTACGAGCTCGACACCGCCCAGCGCGACCTGCGCATCTCGATCGAGACGATCACCGCCGTCGACGACTCCCCCGCCGCCCGGCGGGCCGTCGCCGACTTCGACGCGCTGGGCCGGCGGATCGACGAGGCCAGTCACCGGTACATCAACGCCGTCGACGCCCACGATCTCGACCGCGACGACCTGGAGGCCTCCGCCGCGTCCCGCGCCCGCGGCGAGCTGACCGCCGCCAAGGAGGAACTCGGCCGGGTCAAGCAGGACCTCGACCGGTTCACCGAAGGTCTCGGCCCGCTCCTCGGCAAGGCGGAGACCCAGCTGGCCCGTCTCGCCCCCGCGGTCGAACGCGCCCGCCAGGCCCTGCTCGCCGCCTCCAACGCGCTGGACGCCGTACGGGCGTCGGGGCTCAGGGCGGACGACCTCGCCGCCCGGCTCGCCGCCCTTTCCCCGGAGCTCACCAAGCTGAACCAGGGCGCCGGGCAGCACGGCGTACCGCAGACCCTGGAGCGGGCCGAGCGGGTCACCCGCGAGGCCGAGGCGGTGCGTGTGGAGGCCGAGCGGCTGCCGGACCGCGCCGCCGAGATCGACCACCGGCTCGTCTCCCTGCGCACCCGCGCACAGGCCCTCACCACCCGCTCCGAGCAGGTGGAGCCGACCCTGAGCGAACTCCGGCGCCGCTTCACCGCGGCCTGCTGGCAAGACCTCCAGCACGTCCCGGAGGCGGCCGCCGAGAACGTCCGCCAGGCCGAGACGAGACTGGCCGAGGCCCGTGCCGCCCGCGGCGAACAGCGCTGGGCCGACGCGACGGCCCTGCTGTCGACCGTACGGGCCCTGCTGAACAACACCGACGAGGCCGTGTCGGCCGCCGGGGACCGCCTGCACCGCCTGAACGCCGTGCAGAAGGACCCCCAGCAGGAGATCGACCGCACCCGCTTCGCCATCCGCGACGCCCAGCGCCTCGCCATGGCCGGCCGCAACACCCCCGACCCGCGCCACGCCCGCCCCCTGGACGACGCCGTGGCCCGCCTGGACCGCGCAGTCGCCGGCCTCGAAGGCCGCCACCCCGACTACTGGCACTTCCTCACGGAGACGGAGGGCATCCGGCGGTCGGTGGCCCGGGTGGTGGACGGGATCCGTGAGGAGCGGGGGGCCGGACACTGAGCCCGGCCCCCGTCCGGACTCAGGTGCGGTAGGCGTAGTAGTACGCGTTCGGGTACGAGGCGACGATGCTCGCCACCGACCTGCGGAGCGTGTTGGTGGAGTGGTAGGTCAGGTACGGCACCCCACCGCTCTTGTACGTGACGATCATCGTGTGGTCCTTGGACCCGTCCCTGTCGAAGTCCACCTGGAGGACGTCGCCGACCTCCAGCTGGTAGACGTTGGCGAGCGGCGTGGTCCGCTTGGAGTTCTGGGCGAACCAGGACCACTCGTTGACGCCGATGAACGAGTGCGACTGGATGTCGGCGTTGCCGAACCACCTGGTGTAGTCGTACACGTAGCCGGGGACGTGCTTCCAGCCGCCCGCCTTCAGGGACTGGCTGACGAAGTTGGTGCAGTCGCCGCCGGCGCCGCGGCCGCTGAAGTCCGGGTAGTCCTTGTTGTAGGCGTTCCAGTGCTTCTCGGCGTAGGCCGCCATGGCCTTGTAGTCGTACGTCGTGCCGGTCTTCGGGGCGGCGGCCGGGTTGCGGGTGGTCGCCGCCCGCGGAGCGTTCGGCATGGTGTCGGCGGCGGCGGTCGCCTTGACGGGGGCCGGCTTGGACAGCGTGTTCACCGCGAGACCGCCCTGGTCGGCGTCGCGGATGCCGGTCAGCCGCCAGTCGCCCCGCCGGTCGGCCGTGAAGGTCAGTTCATGCCGGGCCTGGAATCCGGTGGTCTTCGGCGCGTTGCCGCGGGTCCGGGCGTAGGTCAGGGTCGTGGTCTCGGTGACCTCCGCCTTGGCCGTACGGCCCGTCACCCGCGTGGCGTTCAGGGTGACGGTGGTGCTGGCGTCGCGGTACGTCTCGCCGGCCTCGGCCAGCTTTTGCTTGCGCTGCCCCAGCGCGGACCGGGTCGCGTCCTCGGTGCGGGCGGTACCGGAGGACAGCGCGACGTCGCCGGAGAAGCCGTCGGTCAGCGGCTTGTCCGCGTCGGCACGCCCGCCGGCGACCAGGGCGTTGGTGCGGTCGGTGAAGACCGCGTCGGCCAGCCGCTGGAAGGTGGCCTTCGTCCGCGCGTCCACCGTCGGATCGTCGCTGACCGCCGCGCCCGCGCTCCAGTTGGGCAGCAGGGCGATTCCGGCGATGACCGAGGTGGCCGCGGCACCGACTATCGTGACGCGGCGTCGCGTCCCGCTCAATTTCCGTGATTTCACTGGTGTTTCCCCTCTTGCCCCGGCCAAAGGGTTGCCGGGGTAGGAGATCTTTGCATGGAATGTGTGACTACTGTGAAGGGTGTTGCGCCTGTTGATTTCAGGTCCCGATCACATTCTGATCACTTCACGACCGTCGACCAGTCGGGCGACTGTGCCGGGTCCAGGCCACGGAGCCGCTGCAGGGTGGCCGGCTTCTGCACGTCGAGCCAGTCGGCCAGTTCCCTGAAGGACACGCATTTGACGTCCTTCTTCGTGCACATGGCCTTGACGACGCGGTCGACGGCCCGCATGTAGATGCCGCCGTTCCAGTCCTCGAAGTGGTTGCCGATGAACAGCGGGGCCCGGCTGCCGTAGTACACGCGGTTGAAGCCGGACATGTAGGAGGCGACGGTCTGTTCCTCCCACTGGGGGTAGTTCGCCGGGTCGCCCTCGGTCTCACCCTCGGACTGGTTGTAGAGGAAGTTGAAGTCCATCGACAGGCCCTGGTACTTGCCGCCCTCGTAAGGGAGCATCTGGAGCGGGAAGTCCCATATGCCGTTCTTCTTGCGGGGCCATATCTGGAAGTCGCCCGCGGAGCTGGCGTCGTAGCGCCACTTGTAGTCCTCGGCGGCCTTCAGCAGGTTCTCCTGGCCCTCCAGGCAGGGCGCCCGGCCGCCGGTGACCTCCTTCCTGAAGTCGAACGGCAGCGGGTCGACGTCCCGGAAGCCGGTGTTGGTCTTCCACTTCTCGGCGAAGTCGTAGAACTGGTCGATCTCGCTCTTCCACTCCGCGACGCTCCAGTCGCCGCCGCCCTTCTCGCCGCAGAAGTGTCCGTTGAAGTGGGTGCCTATCTCGTTGCCGCCCTGCCACGCCTTGCCGAGCTGCTCCAGCGTGGTGCGGATGTGCTCGTCGGTGGCGAAGCTGATCGCCGCCGAGCCTCTGGAGTGCTGGGGCGGGGCGTAGAGGTCCTTCTTGCTCTTGGGCACGAGGTAGATACCCGTGAGGAAGAAGGTCATGTGGGCGTCGTACTCCTCGGCCAGCTCCCGGTAGTGCGAGAAGAGGCCGTCGTCGCCCTGCAACGCGCCGTCCCAGGAGAAGACGACGAACTGGGGCGGCTTCTGGCCCGGCTTGAGCGGCACCGGCTTCAACTGGTCCTTCGGGGGGCCGGTGTAGGAGGTGGAGCCGTCCCCGAGGACCTTCACCTTGCCGTCCCACTCGGGTTCCCGGTCCGGCTGCGCGGAGGGCTCCCTGCGGGTCCCGGAGGAGGCGGCCGGGGCGGTGGTGTCCGAGCCGGTCAGGATCAGGTAGCCCGCGACGAGGGACGCGACGACGAGGAGCGCCGCCAGGGCCAGGATCCCCGGGGGCACGCTGCGGCGGGAGGCGCGGGGTCGTCGGCGGCGGCCGGAGGGCGATTTCATGCGCGGCTCATTCTGCGAAGGGGGGTGGGGGGTACGAGGGCGGTGCCGGGCGGGGGGTCAGCCGATGCCGCGGGCACCGGACCAGATGCGGTACGGGACGCTGTCCCCCGGGGAGCCCGCGATGCCCTTCAGCGGGAGGGGTTCGAGACTCTTGCCGAGGTCGATGCGGTAGGCCACCACGGCCGTCGACACGGAGTGGGCCGTGCCGACGTACCAGGCGGCGGTGTCGTTCTGCGTGGTGCCGGTCTTCCCGGCCACCGCGGCGGCCGGGTCCGCCCCCGGGCGGGCGGTGCGGAAGGCGTCCGTGAGGGCGGACTGGACCGCGGCGGCCACGCTCGCCTTCACCGCGCGGCGGGAGGCGGGCTTGTCCAGCGCGATCCCGGAGCCGTTGCGGGTGATGCGGGACACCGAGTACGGCTCGACGTGCTTGCCGGCGGCGGCGAACGTGGCGTATCCGCTGGCCATGCGGATCGCGCTGGGCGTGGCACTGCCCAGGGACATCGCGGGCACCTGCGGGCCGAAGCTGGAGGGGAGCAGGCCGGCCCGCAGGGCGGTGGCCCGCACCCGGTCCAGGCCGGTGTCCATGCCGAGCTGCATGAACGGCGTGTTCACCGACAGGGCGAGCGCCCGGCCCAGGCTGATCCGCCCGTAGGACTTCTTGCCGTCGTTGTGGGAGGTGACCTGTTTGCCGCCGCGGTCCCAGTAGGGGCCCTCGGGTGTCCGGACGGCGATGCCGTCGTCCCCGTCGTACAGCGTCTGCGGGGTGACCTCGGTCGCGGCGCCGTCCCGGGTCTTGTGCACGCCGTTCTCCAGGGCGGCGGCGTAGACGAAGGGCAGGAAGGCCGAACCGGCGGGCACGGTGGTCGCGTTCGACTCGTTGTAGCCCTGGGTGCGGTGGTCGGGGCCGCCGTGGACGGCGAGGATCCGCCCGTCTGTGGCCACCGACGATGCGCCGAAGTGCAGGGACTTCGCCTTGGCCGCGTCCTTCTTCCGCGCCTGCTTGCGAGCCTCGGCGACGGCGTCGGTGAGCGCGCTCTCCTGCTTGCGGTCGAAGGTCGTGTAGATCTGGAAGCCGCCGAAGTCGAACTCCTTGTCCGAAAGGTGCGCCGCCTTCTTGGCGTACCGGGCGGCCAGTTCCACGAGGTAGTCGCTCTGCTTGCCGGTGTCGAACCCGGGCGCCCGCTTGAGCGGTTCGGGGAACTTCGTGTACCTGGCCCGCTCGGCCTTCGACAGGGTGCCGGTCTCGGCCATGCGGTCGAGGATCCAGGACCAGCGCTCCACCGCCCGGTCGTGGTTGGCCTGGCTCAGGGCCGGGTCGTAGAGCCCGGCGCCCTTGAGGAGGGAGGCGAGGAAGGCGGCCTCGCTGACGTCGAGGTCGCCGACGTCCTTGCCGTAGTAGGCCTGGGCGGCGCGCTGGATGCCGTAGGTGCCGCGGCCGAACCAGCTCGTGTTGAGGTAGCCCTCCAGGATGTCGTCCTTGCTCATCTGGTTGTCGAGCTTGAGGGCGAGCATGGCCTCGGTGAATTTGCGGCCGACCGAGCGGTCCTGGTTGAGGTAGACGTTCTTGACGTACTGCTGGGTGATGGTGGAGCCGCCCTGGGTCTCCCCCTGGCCGACGGTGCGCCACAGTGCCCGGCCGAGGCCGCTGAGGGATATGCCGGGGTCGCTGTAGAAGCTCGCGTTCTCCGCCGCCAGCACCGCGCCGCGGACGTCCTCGGGTATGTCCTTGAGGGGCATCGCCTGCCGCCGCACCCAGCCGGTGCGGGCCATGGGCGTCCCGTCGGACCAGAAGTAGACGTTGTCCTGCTGGGTGGCGTACGAGTTGAGGTTGTCCGGGATGTCGGTGGCGGCGTACGCGGAGCCGAGGAGGATGACGGTCAGGCCGGTGCACGCCAGCGCGGCGCCGAGCCCCTGCCGCCAGGAGGGTGCCCAGCGGCGCCAGCCCGCGCGGTCGGCGTGCGGGTAACGGGGCCGCAGGCGGCGGGCGTCGGACGCGACGCGGGCGACGAGCCGCGTCAGCCCCGGGCCCGCTGCGGGCAGACGGGACAGGGCGGAGGCACGGGGGGCCTTGCGCCGGCGGCGTGACCTGCCGCGGCCGCTGCCGTCTGGCGCCGTGCCGGAGCGCGTGGCCGCGCTGCCGGTGGCGGCCGGCTCGACAGCGCGCAACATCATGGTCTCGTCCGCGTTCAGGGAAGCGGGGACCTTCAACTGCACGGTCTCGTCCGATTCCCGCCCAGCCTTGGACACGGCTGCGTCTCCCTCCCGCTCACGGTGGTGCTCGCGCGGAAGGACATGGCTGCCGTGGTCGACGGCAGCGAGCCCTCACGTTCCCCCGCCCTTACGGCTTCTCGCGGCGTTCGAAAGTTACCAGCGGCCTTTACAGTTCCTCCACACCGGTACGGCAAGAGTGATCAAACGGAATCCGGAGGGGCGGCACTTCCGCCGTCGCGGACTAATCTGTCCCCATGCCTCGCTACGAGTACCGCTGCCGGACCTGCGGCGACACCTTCGAACTCAGCCGTCCCATGGCGGCGTCCGCCGACCCCGCGGCCTGCCCTTCCGGTCATGAGGACACGGTGAAGCTCCTCTCCACGGTCGCGGTCGGAGGCTCGGCCTCCGCCCCGGCTCCGGCGCCCCGCGCGGGCGGCGGCGGGGGCGGCTGCTGCGGAGGCGGCTGCTGCGGCTGACGCCGCTCCCGGGATTTCCTCAGGAGCCCTTCAGCTTCGGTTCCCTACCGTGGCGGCATGACAGCCATCGCAGCGGACGCCGGACCGCAGTGGGTCAACGACCTGATGGACGCGCTGGGCGCGCCGGGTGCCGGTCTCGCCATCGCCCTGGAGAACCTGTTCCCGCCGCTGCCCAGCGAGGTCATCCTGCCGCTGGCCGGGTTCGCCGCGAGCAGCGGCCGGATGAGCCTGCTGGCCGTCCTGCTGTGGACGACGGCCGGCTCGGTGATCGGCGCGCTCGCGCTCTACGGGGTCGGCGCGCTGCTCGGCCGTGACCGGACGGTGGCGATCGCGGGCCGGCTGCCGCTGGTGAAGGTCTCGGACATCGAGAAGACCGAGGCGTGGTTCCTGAAGCACGGCACCAAGGCCGTGTTCTTCGGCCGGATGATCCCGATCTTCCGCAGCCTCATCTCCGTGCCGGCGGGCGTGGAGCGCATGCGCCTGCCGGTGTTCCTGGGGCTGACCACCCTGGGCAGCGCCATCTGGAACACGGTGTTCGTCCTCGCGGGCTACTTCCTCGGCGCGAACTGGCACCAGGTGTCGGACATCGTCTCGACCTACTCGAAGGTGGTCCTGGCCGTGGCGGTGCTGGCGGTGGCGGCGTTCGTCGTCATACGGCTGCTACGACGCCCTGAAGGGGCGCGGGGAACTGCGCGAACGGCCACGACGGCGCCGCACCCGCACGACGACCAGGACACCCGAGTCCTCAGGCGCCCGGCTCAGGCCCAGCGCCAGCGCCCCGTACTGCCCCCAGAAACTCCCGCAGGATCCGCTCCCCGGCGAGGACACCCCGGTCGGGAAGCACCCTGATCGAGGGAGCCGCGAAGCCCGTGTCGGCCAGCTCCCCGTGACCGGGCCGCCAGCCCCGGTCCGCCGCGAGGAGCAGGTCGGTGTCGAGCAGCGAGTCACCCGCGGCGAGCGTGAGCTCGGCCCCGGTCCGCCGGGCGACCTCCCGCATCGCCGCGCTCTTGGTGAGCGGCTTGGGGACGGCATAGATCTTGCGGCCCTGGAGGGACACGGTCCAGCCGCGGTTCTCCGCCCACACCGCGAGTTCCTTCACCCAGTCCTCGTCGAGCAGCTCGCGCTCGACGACGAGGTAGGCGAACAGGTCGTCGGCGACGCGGTGCTTGCGCACCCAGACCGGGTCGGCGGCCCTGAGGAGGTGCTCCTGTACCTCGGCGAGCGGCGCGCACTGGTCGGCCAGCCGCGCGGTGACCTGTGCGTGCCAGTCGGGGTCGGAGACGCCGTCGACCATGAGGTGGCCGCCGTTCGCGCAGATCGCGTACGTGGGCTCCGGGCCCGGCAGGTTGATGCGCTGGTACTGCTTGCGCGTCCGGGTCGTCGTCGGCACGAACACGGCCGCGTCGCCCAGGTCGGTGAGGAGCCCGGCCGCCGTCTCCGTCATGTACGACAGCGGCTTGCTCTCGTGCACCTCGACGCACAGCAGCCGGGGCGCCCGCGCGTCCGGCATGGTGAGCGCCAGAGCGGCGGCGGAGTAGATCAGGGTGCGATCGAGGTCGCTCGCGACGAGGACGGGCATCAGACCGACACCGCCTTGCCGTCGGCGCCGGTCGCGCCCCGGGTGTACTTGGGGTGGATCAGGCCGACGCAGGTGTAGGGCAGTCCGTCGACCTCCTCGACGGGCACCCCGCGCTGCTCGGCCAGCAGGCGCACGTGGTCCAGGTCGCTGCCCGCCCCGGCGCGTGCCAGGACCTTCCAGGGCACGCGGCGGAGCATGACCCGGGTGGTCTCGCCGACGCCGGGCTTGACGAGGTTCACGTCGTGGATGGCGTACTCCTCGCTGATGCGCTCGACGGCGGCCCAGCCCTCCCAGGTGGGTGAGCGGTCGCTCGCGAGCAGTTCCTTGGCCTGGGCGCAGGCGGCGTCGGTGACCTCGGGGAAGCGGGCGGACACGGCGTCCAGGAAGGCCACCGAGACGTCGGTGCCGGCGAGTTCGCGGTAGAACTTCGCGCCGTGGAAGTCGTGCGGGCCGACGAGGTCCGCACGCAGCACGGTCCGCGAGATCAGGCCGGAGACGGTGGAGTTGAGGCAGGCGGAGGGGATGAGGAAGTCCTCGCGGGTGCCGTAGGTGCGGACGCAGGAGCCCGGGTCGGCCAGGACCGCGATCTCGGGGCTGAAGCCGGTGATGCCGTCGGACTTCTCGAACTCCTCCAGAGCCTGGGCGAGTTCGCGGGTGATGGCGCCCTTGCCGGTCCAGCCGTCGACGAAGACGACGTCCCGGGGGTCGTGGTGCCGGGCGAGCCAGCGCAGCGCGTTGGCGTCGATGCCCCGGCCGCGGACGATCGACACGGCGTAGTGCGGCAGGTCCAGACCGTGCCGGTGCTGGGCCCAGCGGCGCATGAGGATGCCGACGGGCGTCCCGGCACGGGCCAGGGAGACCAGCACGGGACGCGGCGACCGCTCCGCGAGGACCGTCTCGGTGACGACACCGACCGCCTGGGCGATCCGGGCCGCCGACTCCTCCAGCGCGGCGTGGAACAGCTCCTGGTACTCCTCGCTGGGCTGGTACTCCACGGGCAGCGACTCCGCGTAGTGCGCGCCGCCGCTCTGGATAGCCTCCTCGCGCTCCTCGGTCGGCGCCTCCAGCGTCACGTCCGAGAGGTCCTGGAGCAGCCAGCCGACCTCCTCGGGCGCGTACGAGGAGAAGGCGGGGCCGCGCAGGGGCTCGGGCAGCATGGAGGGCCTTTCGGGGGCGTACGACGGTATGACGGCGAGGAGGACCCGCGGCGTGTGCGCGGCGAGACGGGCCAGCAGACCGTCGGGCGCGTGCAGTGCGGGGGTGTCCCCGGCCGAGTCGACCACCGCGACGACGGCGTCGAAGCCGGCGCCGGCGACGTTGTAGGCGTAGCGCTCGCCGGGGCCGTCGGCGGGGTCGTCGTGGGCGGGGAAGGCCAGGCGGGTGCGTATCGCGTAGCCCGGGTCGTCGACGGCCAGGACGGGTGAGCGGGTGGTGGTGGAGTAGCGGACCTCGGTGCCGGTGGTCCGCTCCAGCTCGCGGGCGAGCCTGAGCGGGGCGTACATCAGCTCTTCGAAGCCGAGGATGTGGACGCGGCGGGCGTGGTCGGGCAGCGCGTCCGCCAGGCGGCGGGCCATCGCGGGGAGGGCGTCTTCCAGGAGCTTCCGATGCGCGGGGGTGAACCCGTGCCGGGCGCCGTCCGGCAGGCCGGCCGGCCAGTGCAGGTCGATGCGCGTGGTGTGGGGAGCGGTGCCGTTGTCGTCCGGCTGCGGGCCGGTGGGGGCTGGTCGCGCAGTTCCCCGCGCCCCTGAGGCGACGCCCTCAAGGGGCGCGGGGAACTGCGCGAGCGACCACGACGGCGCCGCACCCGCCGACAAGCTCTCCGACTCGTACCGCGCCACCAGCTCCTGCCCCTTCTCCAGCACCCCCTCCGGCAGCCGCACAGTCCCCGATGCCGCTGCCACGAGATCCACCCGCGCACCGATCTCCCCGGCGAATTCCGCGAGGCGCCCCGCGTCGGCCGACGACCGCATGTCGACCAGAGCGACCACGACATACCTCCGCCGCGGATACCGCCCATGAAGATCACGGACAGTGTTCAGCACCGTGTTCCCCGTGGAGAACTCGTCGTCGACCAGGACCAGCGGCCCGTCGCCCGTGAACAGCGCGGGATCTTCCGGCAGCAGCAGGTGCGACGTCGCGTGGGAGTGGGACTCCTCGAAGCCGCCGGCCGGGGTGACACCGGCGACGGGACGGCGCGTGGAGTGCAGGTAGGGCGCGAGGCCCAGCCCGTCGGCGACGGAGTGGCCGAGCCCGGTCGCTGTCTCGGCATAGCCGAGGACGACGGCCCTGCGGGCCTCGTCGTCGCCGAGCAGGTCCCGCACCCGGCGGCCGAGCTCGACTCCGTAGCCGTACACCACGGACGGCGACTGCGGCACGTGCTTGCCCAGGACGTTCGACACCAGCAGGTGGGCCCGCTTGGGGTTGCGGCGCAACGCCAGCCCCAGCAGGCCGGCCAGCCGGCCGTCACCGGCGAGTTCGACGCCGAGCCGCTCGGCGACCCAGCTGCCGGACCAGACGCCGTCCGCGCCGTCGCGCACCTCGCGGTGCTCCCCCTCGTTCACTGCCTTCTCCATGAACCCTTCGTATCCTCGAAAAGCTGTGCGGTCAGGCCGGCAGTCCCGCCGCCAGCAGTTCCACGAAGCCGATGTCCTGGTTCGCCACGCCGAAAACCTCGGCCCGCAGCAGGGTCCGCTCGGCCCAGGCCCGGTGCGGCTTCACCTCGTTCATCTTGTTCGTGTACGCCGATCTCAGCACACCCCCGCCGCCGCGCTCGGGGCGCAGGATGTCCTGGGCGTCCGTGAACTCCTCGTGGCTGACGACCGACAGGGCGTGCACCGGCAGGACGTGCGAGGGGTGGATGCAGGTCTTGCCCAGCAGTCCGTTGGCGTGGTCCAGGGAGATCTCCCTCAGCAGACCGTCCATGGCGTGCTCAATCAGCTTCTCGCGCAGCTCCGCGGCCTGCACCTCCAGGAAGGGGCTCTGCCGCAGCAGCGGCTTGAACATGCGCTCCTGGACCCGGAAGTACTCCCACACCGGGCCGGTGACGGTGAAGCCGGTCCCGTCGGCGCGGCCCAGCATGTTCACCACGTCGGCGATCACGGAGGCGACGATCTGCACGTCGTAGGCCGTCATGTCGGGGCCCCTGCGCAGCCCGTAGGAGGAACAGAAGTCCGTCACGCCGAGGCGCAGGGCGAGGACGCGGTCGCGGTACTTGTCGATGGCCCGGGAGATGCCCTCCAGGGTCTCCACGCGCGACTCCCGGTAGAGCAGCTCCGGGGACTCCAAGACGGGCATGGCGAAAAGGCGACGGCCGCTTTCGGCCTCGGCGGCGGCCAGGGCCTCCAGGAAGGGGATGCCGCGTTCCTCGGTGAACTTGGGCAGGACGAACCCGGACAGCAGCCGGACAGCGGGGCCGAGGCGTCGTACCAGGTCGGGGATCTGCTCGGGGGCGCGGACCCGGATGAACAGCAGCGGCGGGTCGGCGTCGGGCAGGGCGGCGAGGGCGGTGAGCTGGCGGACGAGGTTCTCCTCGCCGGGGCCGACGTCCGCGTCGTCGATCGAGTCCTCCAGGCACAGCACCATCGAGACCACACCGCGCGCCGCCTGCTTGAGGACGTCGTCGGCCAGGCGCGGCCGGGTGGCCGGGCTGTACAGCGTGGCGCCCAGGGCGACCGAGAGCAGCCGGGCCGGGGAGTCCGGGGTGAAGGCGCACGGCTCGCGGAAGAAGAGACGCTTCCGCACCTCAGGGGCGACGTGCCCGAAATGACGCATAAGACTCCCCCGTGGTGATGATGCGGCCTGCGAATCGATGAAAGGTGGCCGGTAATAGTACGTAGATGTCCATGTCACAGGTTCCCATGAGGCATGAATTTCAGGTAACGCGGGCAATCACAGCCAGTACCCGGCCATCACGACGGTAGTCCGCGACGGCCGTCTGCGCCGCTCGTGACCGGGGCCCCCGCGTTGTCGTGAGCAGGACCGAGAGGGCAGGATGACCGCATGACGCACGCCATGCTGAAGGGGTCGAACGTCCCGCTGGAAGCCACCACGGTGCGCGCCGTGCTGCGCTGGACACCGGGGCAGGGGGTTCCGGACGTCGACGCCTCCGCGCTGCTCCTCGGCCCCGACGGTCGTGTGCGCTCCGACGAGGACTTCGTCTTCTACAACCAGCCCCGGCACCCGGCCGGGAAGGTGTGGCGGCTCGGCAAGAAGCGGGTCGCCGAAGGCCTGACCGACACGATCCAGACAGATCTCACCGGTGTCGAGCCCGGGGTGAGCCGGATTCTGCTGGTCGCATCGGCGGACGGCGTGACGTTCGACCGCGTGCGGGAGCTGCGCATCCTGCTGTACGACGCGGCGGACACCGGCACCGAGGCGCTGGCGTACTTCGACGTCACGCCGGAGACGGGCGAGGAGACCGCGCTGATCTGCGGCGAGCTGTACCGGCGCGGGGAGGGCTGGAAGTTCCGGGCGCTGGGCGAGGGCTACTCGAACGGGCTGAAGGGGCTCGCGACCGACTTCGGCATCTCGGTGGACGAGTCGGAGGCGGCGGCCGAGGAGGCGACCACGACGGTCCCCGCGCCCCCCACCACGAACACGACCGCGCAGCCGACGACGGCGGGCGCCTCCCCGCAGTCCCCCGAGGTCTCCGCGCCGCTGCCCCCGGAGCAGCCGACCGCCGTGCCCGGACAGCCCGGCTACGGATATCCGCCGCCGCAGCAGCCGCCGGCGACGCAGCCGGCCTACGGCTACCCGCAGACCACCGGCCGGCCCGCGTACGGCTACCCCCAGGCACCGGCAGCGGCGGGTGCCGCGGGGGCGCCGACCGGCTACGGCTACCCGCCGCCGGTCACCGTACCCGACCCGGACTTCCGGCTGCCCCCGCAGGGCCCGCAGTTCGTCGGGCGCTGAGCGCAGCTGTGGGGCGGGGCCCGTCACGGCTGCGCTGTCAGCGGTCGACCTTGGTCTTGTAGCCCCGCCCCCACTGCAGTCCCCACCCGTAGAGCCGGTCGAGCTCGGCCTGGAAGCCGTAGACGAACTTCGCCTCGCGGCGGACGACGATCTCGTTCTTCACCTTCTCGATCATGACGACGGCGCAGGAGCGGGCCTGCGGCTGGCGTTCGTCGAGGTGGATCTCGATGCGGGGGCCGTTGCTCGGGTAGAGGGTGACGATGGCGTGGGCGCGGTCGAAGGCGGGCGTCTGGTCGTAGATGTAGACGAACACCAGCAGCCGCTTGATGCTGTCGCGGTGGTCGAGGTTGATGTACATCGTCTCGCCGGACGCGGAGCCGAAGCGGTCGTCGCCGCTGAGCTTGACGTACGGCGCGGCGTTGGTGTCCCCGAAGTAGCCGCCGAGGGGCTGGACGACGCCCTTGCTGCCGTCCTGGAGTTCGTAGAGGCAGCCGAGGTCGAGGTCGACGTTGACCATGCTCTGGCTGTGGCCGACGACCTCGGGGGGTTTGAGGGCCCGGAAGGGATGGCGCAGCAGGCTCTCGCGCTGGGAGCCGCCGAAGTCGGAGGTGCGCATCCGCCAGCTGAGGTTGACGCGCAGATGACCGGTGGCCGCGCCCTGTTTGGTCAGTGATATCTGCGCGCGCCGCTTGGTCAGCTCGATCGCGTTGGTCGACGCGTCGCCCGAGTCGAACTGCGCCTCGCGCCCACGCCGTAGTCCGTCGAACAGGCCCATTCCGCCCCCACGTTCACTCGGAGACCGCAGGTCATCACCGTACCCACGGCCCATGACGACCGACGGGGCGGCCACCGAGGAGTCCTCGGTGGCCGCCCCGCACAGAGCGTTCCTCACCCGGAGGGGTGTCACACCCCGGACGAGACCTCAGTCTTCGAGTCCGAGCCGGCGTCCCCCTCGGCCGCCGCGAGCCGCCTGTTGCGGCGGACGGAGGACCAGAAGGAGGCACCGATCAGGATGACGCCGATGGAGCCGGTGATGAACTCGTTGATCTCGTACTGGATGGTGACGAGGAGAACCATGGCGAGCGCGCCGATGGCGTAGTGCGCGCCGTGCTCCAGGTAGACGTAGTCGTCGAGGGTGCCCTCACGGACCAGGTAGACGGTCAGCGACCGGACGTACATGGCACCGATGCCGAGGCCGAGGGCCATCAGGACGATGTCGTTGGTGATGGCGAAGGCGCCGATCACGCCGTCGAAGGAGAACGACGCGTCCAGGACCTCCAGGTAGAGGAACATGAAGAACGCGGCCTTGCCGGCCAGCTTGACCGCGGACTTGGGCTTGCCCTCGCGCGCGGCCTTCTCCTCGGCCTCGTGCTCGCGCTCCTCCTCCTCTTCGAGCTTGTCCTCGAAGTAGCCGGAGAGGCCGCCGACGATCATGTACGTGATCAGACCGGCGATACCGGAGAGCAGGACGGTCTCCGCCTTGTCGGCGTGGGTGCCGCCGTGCTGGTGGGCGTTGGCGCCGAAGGTGATCGAGGAGATCAGCAGGACGATCAGGGCGATGCAGACCGACAGCATGTCGACCTTGCCGAGCTTGGCCAGCGGGCGCTCCAGCCAGCCGAGCCACTTGATGTCCCGGTCCTCGAAGATGAAGTCCAGGAAGATCATCAGCAGGAACATGCCACCGAAGGCGGCGATCGACGGGTGGGCGTCGGTGACGTACTGCTGGTACTGGTCCTTGTCCGTCAGCGCGAGGTCGACGGCCTCGATCGGGCCCAGCTGGGCGCTGAGCGCGACGATCACGACGGGGAAGACCAGACGCATGCCGAAGACGGCGATCAAGATGCCGATGGTGAGGAAGATCTTCTGCCAGAAGGCATTCATCTTCTTCAGGATTCCGGCGTTGACCACCGCGTTGTCGAAGGACAGCGAGATCTCGAGGACGGACAGGATCGCTACGACGCCGAACGCGGTCCACCCTCCGTAGAGAACCGCTGCGACCAGGCCGAGCGCGGTGACCGCGAACGACCACCCGAAGGTTTTCAGAACCACTGGCTACCCAATCGTGTGTGTACGGGGCTCCCCCGCGCCGTACCCGGCTTTACGAAACTTTGAAGCCGAAGTCTAGTCGTCCCCCCTCAGCACCCCAGTGGGCCCCGGTTTTTGCTCATAACGCGTTATGAGACGTTGACCCCGAAGTCCAGTGCGATGCCCCGCAGCCCCGACGCGTACCCCTGCCCCACGGCCCTGAACTTCCATTCGCCCTGATAGCGATAGAGCTCGCCGAAGATCATCGCGGTTTCCGTGGAGGCGTCCTCGCTGAGGTCGTAGCGGGCGAGCTCCTGGCCGTCGGCCTGGTTGACGACGCGGATGAAGGCGTTGCTGACCTGGCCGAAGGTCTGGCCGCGCTCGTCGGCCATGTGGATCGAGACGGGGAACACGATCTTGTCGCAGTGCGGCGGCACCTTGGGCAGGTCGATCAGGAGCGACTCATCGTCGCCGTCGCCCTCGCCGGTGAGGTTGTCGCCGGTGTGCTCGACCGAGCCGTCCGGGCTCTTGAGCTGGTTGTAGAAGACGAACCACTCGTCCCCGAGCACGCGCCCGCTGCTGCACATCAGAGCGCTGGCGTCGAGGTCGAAGGGCGCTCCGGTGGTGGAGCGCGCGTCCCAGCCGAGCCCGACCAGCACCTGAGTGAGGTTCGGCGCGGCCTTGGACAGGGAGACATTGCCCCCCTTGGCGAGCGTGACGCCCATGATGCTGTCCCTCCCCTTGGGGCCACAGGCCCGGTGGTGTCACTGAGGTGGTCCTGCACGTCCGGCGCCGCACGTAAACCGTGCGGCGCCGGACAAGAAGACCTCCGGGCCCTGTCGCCAGGGCCCGTGCGGTGCTGGTTCAGACGTTCACGCCGAAGTCCTGCGCGATGCCGCGCAGGCCCGAGGCGTAGCCCTGGCCGATGGCGCGGAACTTCCACTCCGCGCCGTGCCGGTAGAGCTCACCGAAGACCATGGCGGTCTCGGTGGAGGCGTCCTCGCTCAGGTCGTACCGGGCGATCTCGGCGCCGCCCGCCTGGTTCACGACGCGGATGAACGCGTTGCGCACCTGGCCGAAGGACTGCTGGCGGGTCTCGGCGTCGTAGATCGAGACCGGGAAGACGATCTTTTCCACGTCGGCCGGGACGGTGGCGAGGTTGACCTTGATCTGCTCGTCGTCGCCCTCGCCCTCACCGGTGAGGTTGTCACCGGTGTGCTCCACGGAGCCGTCCGGGGTCTTGAGGTTGTTGAAGAAGATGAAGTGCTGGTCGTTGCCGACCTTGCCGGAGTTGTTCAGCAGCAGCGCGCTGGCGTCCAGGTCGAAGTCCGTGCCGGTCGTGGTGCGGACGTCCCACCCCAGACCGATGATGACCGCGGTCAGGCCCGGCGCCTCCTTGGTCAGCGATACGTTGCCGCCCTTGCTGAGGCTGACTCCCACGAGTCCTCCATTGGTGTCCAGGGGCGGGATGCCCCGTTGTGCTCGGATGTCGGATCAACGAGTCGATCCTAGTGACGGGTTCCCGCCCCACCCAGGCCCTGAAGCGTGGAATTCAGCGGGTGTCGGGCGCATGCCGCCCGACCGGGTCACAGGGAGTCGAGCGCCTTCACGTAGTCGTTCAGGTCGCGCGCGTCCGGCAGGCCGTTGACGACGGTCCACCGCACGACGCCCTCCTTGTCGATGACGAAGGTGCCGCGCACGGCGCAGCCCTTGTCCTCGTCGAAGACGCCGTAGGCCCGTGAGACGTTGCCGTGCGGCCAGAAATCGGACAGCAGCGGGTACTCCAGGCCCTCCTGCTCGGCGAAGACGCGCAGGGTGTGGATGGAGTCGTTGGAGACGGCGAGCAGCTCGGTGTCGCGGTCGGAGAACTGCGGCAGGTTGTCGCGCAGCTCGCACAGCTCGCCGGTGCACACCCCGGTGAAGGCGAAGGGGTAGAAGAGCAGCACCACGTTCTTGCGGCCCCGGAAGCCGGACAGCCGCACGGTCGCGCCGTGGTTGTCCTTGAGCTCGAAGTCGGGGGCCTTGTCGCCGACCTGGATCGCCATCGCGTGGGTGTCCCTTCTCGGTCTTCTCGGGTGGGACCACCCTACGCAGGCACCGGCACAGGCCGATGGGCGGGCCGACGACGCCGGCCCGCCCGCCGTACGACTACCGCTTGGACTTGGCGGCCTTGGGCGTGGCCAGCCGGCTGCCGCTCCAGTCCTTGCCGACGCTGACGCTCTTGGAGGCCGTCAGACCCGCCGTGGTGGCGGCTTCCGAGATGTCGCTCGGCTCCACGTACCCCGAACGGCCGGTCTTCGGCGTCAGGAGCAGAATCGCGCCGCCCTCTTCGATGTACGTGGTGGCATCGACCAGCGAGTCCGTCAGGTCGCCGTCGTCGTCACGGAACCACAGCACAACGGCATCGGCCACGTCGTCGTAGTCCTCGTCCACCAGGTCGGCCTCGATGATGCCCTCGATGGCCTTGCGGAGCTCCTGGTCCACGTCGTCGTCGTAGCCGATCTCCTGGACCACCTGCCCGGGCTGGAACCCCAGCCTGGCGGCAGGGTTCGTCCGCTCCTCCGCGTGGTCCGCGGTCGCGCTCACGGGTTGCCTCCTGATCATGTCTTGGGAATAACTCAGCCACGCGCGTGCGCGAAGCATTGGCCGTAGTCCACACGGGCGGGACGGATCGCGCAAGTACCCGGCCGTTCAGACCGCCGAAACGGTGACGATCCTGGCCGTGTCACCGCAACTCCAGGCACACCATCATGGCCCCAGGTGACGCACACCACACCTTTCTGCCCCGTTTGGGCGTTTGGGAATCGTCTGTGGGTACGAGACTCGAAGGTATTCGCCCCATACGTCACGGAGTCGATCTCACGTCTGGGTTACCGCTCGGTAGAGATGACGTTTCCCGGCCCCGAGGTGGACCATGGACAGCGGCGCGCCCCCCAGCGACGACGCCCCGGCGACGACAGCGAAACAGCGGCCCTCGCAGGCCCTCTGACAGTTAAGGAACAGCGTGGCTTCCGCATCCGATCGCAACCCGATCATCATTGGCGGCCTTCCGAGTCAGGTTCCTGACTTCGATCCCGAAGAGACGCAGGAGTGGCTCGACTCCCTCGACGCCGCCGTCGACGAGCGCGGCCGCGAGCGGGCCCGCTACCTGATGCTGCGGCTGATCGAGCGGGCCCGTGAGAAGCGCGTGGCCGTGCCGGAGATGCGCAGTACGGACTACGTCAACACCATCCCCACCAAGAGCGAGCCGTTCTTCCCGGGCAACGAGGACATCGAGCGCAAGGTCCTCAACGCCACCCGCTGGAACGCCGCGGTGATGGTGTCCCGGGCCCAGCGCCCGGGCATCGGCGTCGGCGGCCACATCGCCACGTTCGCGTCCTCCGCCTCCCTCTACGACGTCGGCTTCAACCACTTCTTCCGCGGCAAGGACGACGGCCTGGGCGGTGACCAGGTCTTCTTCCAGGGGCACGCCTCGCCGGGCATCTACGCCCGCGCGTTCCTGCTGGACCGGCTCAGCGAGCAGCACCTGGACGGATTCCGCCAGGAGAAGTCGAAGGCGCCGTACGCGCTGTCGTCGTACCCGCACCCGCGGTCGATGCCGGACTTCTGGGAGTTCCCGACGGTGTCGATGGGCCTCGGCCCGATCGGCGCGATCTACCAGGCGCGCATGAACCGCTACATGGAGGCGCGCGGGATCGCCGACACCTCCAAGTCGCAGGTCTGGGCGTTCCTCGGCGACGGCGAGATGGACGAGCCGGAGTCGCTGGGGCAGCTGTCCATCGCCGCCCGCGAGGGCCTGGACAACCTCACCTTCGTCGTCAACTGCAACCTTCAGCGCCTGGACGGCCCGGTGCGCGGCAACGGCAAGATCATCCAGGAGCTGGAGTCGATCTTCCGCGGGGCCGGCTGGAACGTGATCAAGCTGGTCTGGGACCGCAGCTGGGACCCGCTGCTCGCCCAGGACCGCGACGGCGTGCTGGTCAACAAGATGAACACCACGCCGGACGGGCAGTTCCAGACGTACGCCACGGAGACCGGCGCGTACATCCGCGACCACTTCTTCGGTGACGACCACCGGCTGCGGGCGATGGTCGAGGGCATGACCGACGACCAGATCCTGCACCTGGGCCGCGGCGGTCACGACCACAAGAAGATCTTCGCGGCGTACAAGGCGGCCGTGGAGCACAAGGGCCAGCCGACGGTGATCCTCGCCAAGACGATCAAGGGCTGGACGCTCGGCCCGAACTTCGAGGGCCGCAACGCCACGCACCAGATGAAGAAGCTGACGGTCGACGACCTGAAGCGCTTCCGCGACCGTCTGCACCTGCCGATCCCGGACAAGGAGCTGGAGTCCGGCGTACCGCCGTACTACCACCCGGGCCGGGACTCGGAGGAGATCCAGTACATGCACGACCGCCGCAAGTCTCTCGGCGGTTACGTCCCGACGCGTGTGGTGCGCTCCAAGCCGCTGCCGCTGCCCGAGGACAAGACGTACGCGACCGTGAAGAAGGGCTCGGGCCAGCAGTCCATCGCGACGACGATGGCCTTCGTCCGGCTCCTGAAGGATCTCATGCGGGACAAGGAGATCGGCAAGCGGTTCGTGCTGATCGCACCCGACGAGTACCGCACCTTCGGTATGGACTCGTTCTTCCCGAGTGCGAAGATCTACAACCCGCTCGGCCAGCAGTACGAGTCGGTCGACCGCGACCTGCTGCTCGCCTACAAGGAGGCGCCGAACGGCCAGATGCTGCACGACGGCATCTCCGAGGCGGGCTGTACGGCGTCCCTGATCGCCGCCGGCTCGGCCTACGCGACCCACGGCGAGCCGCTCATCCCGGTCTACGTCTTCTACTCGATGTTCGGTTTCCAGCGCACCGGCGACCAGTTCTGGCAGATGGCCGACCAGCTGGCGCGCGGTTTCGTCCTGGGCGCGACCGCGGGCCGTACGACGCTGACCGGTGAAGGCCTCCAGCACGCGGACGGCCACTCCCAGCTGCTGGCCTCGACGAACCCGGGCTGCGTCGCCTACGACCCGGCGTTCGGCTTCGAGATCGCCCACATCGTGAAGGACGGCCTGCGCCGGATGTACGGCGGCTCCGAGGAGCACCCGCACGGCGAGGACGTCTTCTACTACCTGACCGTCTACAACGAGCCCATCCAGCACCCGGCCGAGCCGGACAACGTGGACGTCGACGGCATCCTCAAGGGCCTCTACCGGTTCAGCGAGGGCACGGCGGGCTCGATCCCGGCGCAGATCCTGGCGTCCGGTGTCGCGCTCCCCTGGGCGATCGAGGCGCAGAAGATCCTGGCCGAGGACTGGAACGTCAAGGCGGACGTCTGGTCGGCGACCTCCTGGAACGAGCTGCGGCGCGAGGCCGTGGCGTGCGAGGAGCACAACCTGCTGCACCCCGAGGAGGAGCAGCGGGTGCCGTACGTGACGCGCAAGCTCGCAGGCGCGGAGGGGCCGGTCGTGGCCGTGTCCGACTGGATGCGGGCGGTTCCGGACCAGATCGCGCGCTGGGTGCCGCAGACGTACCAGTCGCTCGGCGCCGACGGCTTCGGCTTCGCGGACACGCGCGGTGCCGCCCGGCGGTTCTTCCACATCGACGCGCAGTCGGTCGTGGTGGGCGTGCTGACCGAGCTGGCCCGTGAGGGCAAGGTCGACCGGTCCGTGCTCAAGCAGGCCATCGACCGGTACCAGCTGCTCGACGTGTCGGCCGCCGACCCGGGAGCGGCGGGCGGCGACGCGTAGGACGCCGAGGGCGGTTTCCGCGGGGCGGCACCCGAGAGGTGCCGCCCCGCGCGTTTCCTACCATGCTTCCCATGACGCTCCCGATGACCGCCTCGACCACGCTGGCCCGTTGGGAGCGGCGCACCCAGGGCCCGCTGCTGGCGCTCGCCGTGCTGTTCGCGATCGCCTACGCCATACCGATCGTGGCCCCGAGGGCTCCGCAGGACCTGCTCACCGCGTGCCACGTCACCAACTGGGCGGTGTGGGCCGCTTTCGCCGCCGACTACCTGGTCCGCCTGTGGCTGGCCGAGGACCGGTTGCGGTTCGTGCGCGGCAATCCGCTGGCGCTGCTGGCCGTGGTGCTGCCGCTGGCCCAGCCGCTGCGGCTGCTGAAGCTGGTGTCGATGCTGTTCCTCGCCGGGCAACGGGCGCGGATGGCCTCGCAGGTCCGGGTCACCACGTACGTCGCGGGATCGTGCCTGGGGCTGCTCGTCTTCGGTGCGCTGGCCGTGCTGGAGGTGGAACGGGACGAGCCCGGTGCCTCCATCCACACCCTCGGGGACGCGGTCTGGTGGGCGTTCACCACGATGACCACCGTGGGGTACGGGGACATGGCACCGACCACCGGCCTGGGGCGGATGCTCGCGGTCGGTCTGATGCTGTCCGGGATCGCGCTGCTCGGTGTGGTCACGGCGAACATCGCCGCCTGGTTCATCGCACGGTTCGAGAAGGACGACGTCGAGGAGCGGCGGCAGACCGAGGCGATCCGGGAGCTGACCGAGGAGGTGCGGGCGCTGCGCGGGGAGTTGGCGGCGCTCAAGGGGACGCCGGCCGAGTAGCGCCGGGCACGAAGGTGGACCCCCGGTGTATCGCCGGAGGCCCTTCCCTCGCCGCACTCGGGTCAGAGCATGCCCATGCCCGGTGTGGCCGCTCCGGACAGCCAGACGATGGCCAGGAGCGTGTCGATGGCGCCCAGGACCAGGGCGACCACGGCCGCGGTGGGGCGTGCGCCCGACCATGAGCGGCCCATGGCGAGCCAGCCGCAGACCACCGCGGCGGGACCGAGAATGATCCCCAGCACGAAGAAGCCTGCAACGGCGCAGATGACTCCGATGAGTCCGAGCGTCGCGCGATCCGTCCCGGTCCGTGACCACGTCCGGCCACGTGAGCGGGGGTGCCTGCGCGTACCGTGTCCGAAGCTCGCCATCATCAACTCCCGTAAACCCTCGATCGGTTGGGGTTCGATTCGGGTACGACATGGCGAGTACCCCGTCGGCACGCTTCAATTCCCGCTGCCTGCGCGCTGCCCCCCTCCGGCAGCGCGCCGCAGCGTCCACCCTCCATGCCCTGCGGAGGACTTGACCCACTGTGACCTGCGGCGCGTGCCGGAGGGGAGAGTTCGGCGGTGGTGTTCACCCGGATAGGTGAACAAGCCGCCGTCGAGCGTCAGATGTGCGCCGCGCCGGCACCGGCCTCCGCGTTCTCGCCGCGCTTGGTGAGGAACGCGACCAGTACCGCCACCACGGCGACCCCGGCCGCGACGAGCGAGGCCGCGCTCATGCCGGAGATGAACGTGTCGTGCGCGACGCCCGTGATCTTCGCGGCGATCGCGTCCGGCGTGCCCGGCGCCACCGGTGGCACTCCGACCTGGACGGCCTCGGAGGCCTGGTGCTCCTGCTCCGGCGTGAGCGGCGGGAGGCCCGCCTTCTCCCAGTTGCCGGCGAGGTCGCTGTTGACCTTGGAGGCCATGACGGCACCCAGCACGGCCGTACCGAGGCTGCCGCCGATCTGCATGGCGGCCTGCTGGAGGCCGCCCGCGACGCCCGAGAGCTCCATCGGGGCATTGCCGACGATGACTTCGGTGGCGCCGACCATGACCGGCGCAAGGCCGAGGCCCAGCAGGGCGAACCAGAGCGACATGACGCCGCTGCCGGTGTCCGTCCCCAGGGTCGACATCCCGTACATGGCGATCGCGGTGAGCGCCATGCCGCCCGCGAGCGGGACACGGGGGCCGAACTTGGTGATCATCGCGCCGGCGAGCGGCGAGCCGACGATCATCATGCCGGTGAGCGGCAGCAGGTGCAGACCGGCGTCGATCGGGCTCATGCCGTGCACGTTCTGGAGGTAGAACGTCACGAAGAACAGGCCGCCCATGAAGGCGATGGCCATCAGCACCATCAGCACGACACCCGCGGACAGCGCCACGGAACGGAACAGCGCGAGCGGGATCAGCGGCTCCTTCACCTTCGTCTCCCAGAAGGCGAAGAGCGCGAAGCAGAGCACGGAGGCGCCGAGGAACCCGAGGGTCTTGACGTCGCCCCAGCCCCACTCGGACGGCGGGGCCTTGATGAGCGCCCACACCAGGCAGAACACCGCGGTCGACAGCAGGGCGATGCCCAGGAGGTCGAAGGAGCGCGGGGCGTTCTCGGCGCGGTGGTCGAGCAGGATCAGCACGCCGAGGACGACGGCGAGGACGCCGACCGGCACGTTGATGAAGAACACCGACTGCCAGTTGACGTGCTCGACGAGCACGCCGCCGAGAATCGGGCCGCCCGCGGTGGACGCGCCGATGACCATGCCCCAGATGCCGATGGCCATGTTCAGCTTCTCGGCCGGGAAGGTGGCCCGCAGCAGGCCGAGCGCGGCCGGCATCAGCAGCGCGCCGAACAGGCCCTGCAGGACGCGGAAGACGACGACGAACGCGATGCTGTCCGACAGGCCGATGGCGCCCGAGGCGGCGGCGAAGCCGACGACGCCGATCAGGAAGGTCTGCCGGTGGCCGAAGCGGTCGCCGAGCTTGCCCGCGGTGATCAGGGAGACGGCGAGGGCGAGGAAGTACCCGTTGGTGATCCACTGGACCTCGGCGAAGGTGGCGCCGAGGTCCTTCTGGATCGCCGGGTTGGCTATGGCCACGATGGTGCCGTCGAGGGCCACCATCATGACCCCCACAGCGACGGTGATGAGGGTGAGCCAGGGGTGCCCTCGCAGCCCCTTGCCCGGCGTCGCGTCCGACGGCGTCGCCGGTACCTTGCCCCCCGGTCCCGTCGTGTCGATGGTGGTCTGACTAGTCATCCTTCGAGGCTAATGACAGCCACTGACAATTGACAAACGGATTCACTAGTCGGTAACTGACACGACATCCCCCTATAGCCTGAACTGGGCAAACACTTCGGACGAGAGGCCGGCCTTGAACCTGCGCGAACGCAAGAAGCGGCGCACCCGGGACGCACTGCTGCGGGCCGCGCTGGAACTCTTCGCCACGCGCGGGTACGAGGAGACGACCGTCGACGACATCGCCGCCGCCGTGGACGTCTCGCAGCGCACCTTCTTCCGCTACTTCGCCGGCAAGGAGGAGACGGCGTTCTTCGTGCCGCGCCTCGCGGAGACGCTCGTCGTCGAGGCCCTGCGCACCCGGCCGCCGGACGAGGTGCCGCTGGAGGCGCTGCGCCGGGCCGTGCTGGAGAGCTGGGACGCGATCAACGAGGCCGTGGTGGAACTCGTGCCGATCGAGCTCCACCTGCGCGTCTACCGGGTGATCGAGTCGACGCCCGCGCTGCTCGCCGCCCATCTGCGGCGGTCCGCGGAGCTGGAGGAGCAGCTCGCGGGCATCATCGCCGAGCGCGAGGGGCTCGACGTGGACGCGGACCCCCGGCCGCGGATCGTCGTCGCCCTCTTCGGCGGGGTGATTCGCGTCACCGAGCGCCTGTGGTCCACCGGCGGCGACCTCACCCTGGACGGCATGCGCGAACTCACCACGACATACCTGGATCAGGTGGGTCCCGCACTGGCCGGGAACTGGCGTGCGGAGCAGTCCCCTTAGGACATACACCGAAACGTGATCCCGGTCACTTGGTTAACGCGAGACCCTCTCGTTCTCCTAGTGTGTCCTTTCAGTGACTTCCTTCGACACCTCCCCGCAACTGAACGTCTGGCGCGCACTGCTCGCCCTGGCCGTCGTCTTCGTGATGCTGGCGACCACCGGCTGGACGGCCCTGCGCAACCAGCGGGGCCCCACACCGCTCCAAGCCTCGCTTTCCGCCTGGGAGCACGGCCGGATCGGCGGGCACCGGCTGCCGGACCCGCAGTCCGAGCCGACGAGGCTGGCCCGCTTCTTCGCGTCGCTCACCGAGCAGGACCGTACGACCCTGGTCCGCAAGTACTCGCTCGCGGTGGGCAACATGAACGGCGCGCCGGTCGAGCTGCGCTACCGCGCCAACCATCTCGCGCTCGCGAAGGCGCGCAAGGTCGAGCGGGAACGCATGCACGACAAGCGCCTCACCCGGGCCGGACAGCACGAGGCCGGGCGCAGGATGCACCGCTTCGAGGACCTCATGGAGAAGGGCCGGCACATCCTGGCCTTCGACCCGGAGGGCTCGGGGCGGGTGGCGGAGGTCTTCGGCGACCTGCGCGGGGCGGAGCGGGTCTCGGTCGTCGTCCCCGGTGTCGACACCGACCTGCTCACCTTCCAGCGCACGCACCGCAAGTACGCGGCGCCCGTCGGCATGGCCAAGTCCCTGTACGCGGCCGAGCGGCAGGTGAGCCCCTCGACCCGGACGGCCGTCATCGCCTGGGCCGACTACACGGCGCCCAGCGGACTCGGCATCGACTCGGCCACGGCGATGCGCGCCGAGGAGGGTGCCGTACGGCTGAACGCGCTCGTGCGGGCCCTGCCGGGCAGGTCGCCGGTCTCGCTGTTCTGCCACAGCTACGGCTCCGTGGTGTGCGGCGTGGCCGCACACCAGCTGCCGGGCCGGGTGTCCGACATCGCGGTGGCCGGCAGCCCCGGCATGCGCGTCGAGAAGGCCGCCCAGCTGCACACCAGTGCCCGGGTGTGGGCGATGCGGGACTCCGACGACTGGATCCAGGACGTGCCCTACCTGGAGGTCGGCGGGCTGGGCCACGGAGCCGATCCGGTGTCCGCCGGGTTCGGCGCGCGGGTGCTGTCGGCGGCCGGCGCGAAGGGGCACGCGGGCTACTTCGAGCCCGGGACGGCAAGTCTGTTCAATTTCGCAGAGATCGGCGTTGGCGCATACCGCTCGGTGCACTGCGCGCACGAAGACGGCGTCTGCCGTACCGGTTTGTCCGGCGCGGCGGCGGCCTGACGCGCGTAGAGGCGAAGAAATTGCGGTCTGCTCGAGAGGGGGACGGAGGAGCTCGTGCCGCATACGATGAGCCGCATGGGTGACGTACTGGCCGGATTTCATGCCGCCTGGGAGTTCGAGTCCGACTCCGTGCTCATCCGCTACGAACGGGGGATTCGAACACCCAAGCTGTTCCAGGCTCTCGGGGAACGCCGTGTGCCCCTGGAGGCGATCGCCGGGGTGACACTGACCCGCGGGAAGCGCGGCACGGTCGTGCTGCGCGTCGAGCCGCGTCCCGGGGCGGACCCGTTGATGGAGGCGGCCGCCGGGCAGCTGAAGGAGAGCGGCGATCCCTACCGGCTGGTGCTGCCCGCCGAGCGGGAGGTGCTCGCCGAGTACTACGCCGACGAGCTGCGCCCGCTGCTGACCGAGTCCGGGCCGGCGGACCGGTTCCTCGTGAAGCCGCCCGAGGGGCCGTTGTCCTTCAAGGCGTACGACGGGAAGGCGACCTTCGACGGACGCACCGTGAACTTCCGCTGGTTCTGGACGGGGGCGTCGTCGGCGAAGTGGAAGGCCGGTGACCAGAGCTTCTCCGTCGGGGAGCTGAACGGGGTGGAGTGGCGGTCGCCGGAGGTCTTCGAGGGGCACTTGCGGCTTTTGCGCCGGGATGCGGAAGCGTCGGCGGCCCAGGCCGATCAGGATCCCGCGGCGGTGGTGTTCGGGCTGGGGTACGGGCCCGTGCACGAGTCGCTGCCGTTCGCTGCCGCGGTGTTGGCGGCAGTGCGGACGTCGAGTCCGGTGGCGGCGGTGCCCGCGCCGCGGCGGGATCCCGCCGACATCGCCGAGCGCATTCGTCACCTGGGTGAGTTGCATCAGGCCGGGTTGGTGACGGATGAGGAGTTTTCGGTCAAAAAGGCCGAGTTGCTCTCTGAGCTTTAGCGTCTGCGGGGTGCTGCGCGCCGGCGGGTGCGGGCCGTATGTGGCCGGTCGCGCAGTTCCCCGCGCCCCTGAAGGGGCGCTTCGCTACTCCCGGCCCGCTGACGTGAACGCCATGTCCGCGTAACGGTTGCCCGCCACCTGGGCCGCTATGCCGTCCAGCAGGTCCAGTTGCTCGTCGGTCAGGACGATGCCGGTCGCCGCCGTGTTCTCCTCCACCCGGGAGGGCTTGCGGGTGCCCGGGATCGGGATGACCGGGAGGCCGTGGACCGTCGCCTGCTGCTGGGCCCAGGCCAGGGCGATCTGACCGAGGGTCGCGTCATGGGCCTCGGCCACCGAGCGGATCAGCCCCAGCAGGGTCGCGTTCGCCGTGGCGTTGTCGCCCGTGAAGCGGGGCTGCCGGCGGCGGAAGTCACCGGCGCTGAGGTCCTGCTCGGCGTCGGTGAAAGAGCCGGTGAGGAAGCCCCGGCCGAGGGGTGAGTACGCCACGAGGGCCACGCCCAGGTCGCGGGCCGCGGGGACGACGTGCGTCTCGATGTCCCGGCTGAACAGCGACCACTCCGACTGCACGGCGGCGATGGGGTGGACGGCGTGCGCGGCCCGCAGTTCGTCCGCCGTGACCTCGCTCAGCCCGAGGTGCTTCACCTTGCCCTCGCGGACCAGGTCGGCCATCGTGCCGACGCTCTCCTCGATCGGCACGTTCACATCGCGCCGGTGCATGTAGTAGAGGTCGATGACGTCGACGTCCAGGCGCTTCAGGCTCGCCTCGACGGCCTGGCGGATGTAGGGCGGGTCGTTGCGGATGACCCGGCGGGTGGGATCGTCCGGGGGGATCGACAGGGCGAACTTGGTCGCGATGACGACCTCGTCACGGTGGGCCTTGAAGAACGGCGACAGGAACCGCTCGTTCTCGCCGGCCCCGTACGCGTCGGCCGTGTCGTAGAAGGTGACGCCCAGTTCGAGCGCCCGGTCCAGCGTGGCCCGGGACGTGTCGGCGTCCGAGGGGCCGTAGCCGAAGCTCATGCCCATGCAGCCGAGGCCCTGGACGCTCACCTCGGGTCCGTGGTCGCCGAGCTGCGCCGTCGTGATCCTGCCGTCCGTCATCGGGACCTCTCCGACGCCAGGGCGTGCCCGGCGTCCGCGTAGAAACTGATCTTCCGGTCGAGCACGGCGAGCGTGCCCCGGAGTTCGTCGATCCTGGCCAGGACGTCCTCGCGGGTCGTCTTCAGCAGCTGGAAGCGCTCGCCGTAGGTGTGGTCGCCCTCGCGCACCAGTTCCGCGTACCGGACCATGTCCGCGACGGGCATGCCCGTCAGGCGGAGCTTGCCGACGAGGTCGAGCCAGTCGAGGTCGCGGTTGGTGTAGCGGCGCTGGCCGGTGTGGGACCGGTCGATGTGCGGCATCAGGCCGATGCGCTCGTACCAGCGCAGGGTGTGTGCCGTCAGGCCGGTGAAGGCGACGACCTCGCTGATCGTGTAGTGGTCGTCGCCGTCCGGGCGCCGGTTCTGCTGCCGCGGCGGGCCTGCGCAGGTGTCGGTCCTGGTCCCCGTGGTCTCCATCACCGTCATGGCCCCAACGCTAGAACCTTGGAGTGCACTCCAAGCAAGCGCCGACGGTAAGAAATCGGCAGGACGTCTCTTGATCCGGATGGTTAGCGTACGGACTCATGAGTGTTGTACGTCGCGCCCTGCCCGCCGACGCCGCGGAAGTCCTGCGCCTGCGTCAGGTCATGATCGACGCGGTGTTCGCCTCCGATCCCTCCGTCGCCTGGCACGGGGAGTCCCTCCCCGCCCTCAGGGCCCGACTCGGCGAACCGGACGGGGACTTCGTGGCGTTCGTCGTCGACCACCCCGAGCGGCCGGGAGCGCTGGCCTCCCTGGTGGCCGGGACGATCGACTACCGCATCGGCAAGCCGGGGGACCCGCACGGCATGGTGGGCTTCGTGTTCAGCGTCGCCACCGACCCGGACGCGCGGCGCCGGGGCTACGCGCGGGCCTGTACGACCACGCTGCTGGACTGGTTCCGCGAGCGCGGTGCCCGGCGCGTGCAGCTCACCGCCTCGCCGGAGGCAGAGCCGCTGTACGTCTCCCTCGGGTTCCGGCCCAAGCCCGACCCCTTGCTGGAACTCACGCTCTGAGCGCATAGGCTCGAACGCATGTCGCTGAAGAGCCTCGCCCTGATCGAGAACTGGCCGGTTCCCACCGCTGCGGCGGGTGTCGTACGAGCGGACGGCACCGTCCCCGGCACCCACGGCCCGGCCGGGCAGCGGTTCCCGCTCGCGTCGGTGACCAAGCCGCTGGCCGCCTACGCGGTGCTCGTCGCGTACGAGGAGGGGGCCGTCGAGTTCGACGAGCCCGCGGGTCCCCCCGGGTCGACGGTCCGGCACCTGCTCGCGCACACCTCGGGCCTCGCCTTCGACGAGCACAAGGTCACGGCCCCGCCCGGGGAGCGGCGGCTGTACTCCAACGCCGGCTTCGAGCAGCTGGGCGACCATGTCGCGAAGGCCACCGACATCCCGTTCGGGGAGTACCTGCGGCAGGCCGTGCTGGAGCCGCTGGGCATGACCTCGACGACCCTGGAGGGCTCCCCGGCCAAGGACGGGGTGTCGACGGTCGAGGACCTGCTGCGGTTCGCCGCCGAGGTGCAGGCGCCGCGGCTGCTGGATCCGCGCACGGTCGCCGAGGCGATGACCGTGCACTACCCGGGCACCAAGGGCGTCCTGCCGGGGTACGGCCACCAGAACCCCAACGACTGGGGGCTCGGGTTCGAGATCCGCGACTCCAAGTCGCCGCACTGGACGGGCTCGTCGTCCTCGCCGCGTACGTTCGGGCATTTCGGGCAGTCGGGTACGTTCCTGTGGATCGACCCGGACGCGGGAGCGGCCTGCGTGGCGCTGACGGACCGGGCGTTCGGGCCGTGGGCGATCGAGGCGTGGCCGGCGTTCACGGACGCGGTGCGGGCCGAGCTCTAGCCGAGGCCCATCTCCCAGATCAGCAGCTCCGCCCCGGTCGCGCCCTCGGCTTCCAGGCCCTTGGCGTCCGTGATCCGGGCGGCGTCACCGGCGCCCAGTGTCTCGCCGTCCAGGCGGATCTCGCCGCGGACGACGTGCACGTACGCGTACGCCCCGTCCGGCACGGCCGTCCGCTCCCCCGCCGCCAGCCGCCGTACGTGCAGCAGCGCGCCTGCCTCCGGGACGGCGTAGGGCGTCGAGTCGGCGATGCCGCGGACGACCTCGTAGGACGGCTCGCCGCCGGGCCGCAGCGGGGCCAGCCACATCTGGATGAAGGTCAGGGGCTCCGGGCCGTCGTTGCGCTCCACGTGCCGCACGCCGCCCGCCGAACTGAGCCGCTGCACATCGCCGTGCCGTACGACCGACTCGTGCCCGGTGGAGTCCCGGTGGGTCAGCTCGCCCTCCACCACCCAGGTCACGATCTCGGTGTGGCTGTGCGGGTGCTCGTCGAACCCCGCCCCGGGCGCCAGCCGCTCCTCGTTGCACGCGAGCACCGCGCCGAAACGGAGGTTGTCCGGGTCGTAGTGGGACCCGAAGGAAAAGGCGTGCCGGCTCTCGATTCCGGCCGCCGGGTCACCGCCCCGGTAGCGCTCGCCTGCGCGCCGAATGTCCATCACGGAGCCCACCGTAGACCCGGCGGCCCACCTTCCCGTCCGGATAAGGCAGTCTTGTCCCGTGCCCGAACCCGAAACCGGTAAGAACGAAGCCGCAGCCCACGACGTCCATCCCCATGCCGCGACGCTGAAGCGGCTGGAGAAGTCGTCCGGATCGCTCGCCGCGCAGGCCATCGCGCGGATGGACGAGACGCTGCCCTGGTACCGGGCCATGCCCCCGGAGAACCGTTCCTGGATCGGCCTGGTCGCACAGGCGGGCATCGCCGCGTTCACCGAGTGGTTCCGTTACCCGGACGCCCCGCAGGCCATCTCCACGGACGTGTTCGGCACCGCGCCGCGCGAGCTGACCCGGGCGATCACACTGCGCCAGACCGTGGAGATGGTGCGCACCACCATCGAGGTCATGGAGAGCGCGATCGACGAGGTCGCGGCCCCCGGCGACGAGCGGGTGCTGCGCGAGGCGCTGCTCGTCTACGCCCGGGAGATCGCCTTCGCGACGGCCCAGGTGTACGCGCAGGCCGCCGAGGCGCGGGGTGCCTGGGACGCCCGTCTTGAGTCCCTGGTCGTGAACGCCGTGCTCAGCGGCGAGGCCGACGAGGGGGCCGTGTCGCGGGCCGCCGCCCTCGGGTGGAACTCCCCCGAGCACGTGTGCGTGGTGCTCGGCACCGCGCCCGACGGGGACAGCGAACTGACCGTCGAGGCCATACGGCGGGCGGCCCGGCACGCCAAGCTCCAGGTGCTCACCGGTGTGCTCGGCGACCGGCTGGTCGTCATCGCGGGCGGCAGCGACAACCCGCTGGCCGTCGCCAAGTCGCTCATCGGCCCGTTCGCGGCCGGGCCGGTCGTGGCGGGCCCGGTGGTGCCCGACCTGCAGGCCGCGACCCGGTCCGCGCAGGCCGCCGCGGCGGGGCTGAAGGCGTGTTCCGCCTGGCAGGACGCCCCGCGCCCGGTCCTGGCCGACGACCTGCTCCCGGAGCGGGCGATGGCCGGTGATCCCTCGGCGCGTGAGCAGCTGGTGGAGGAGATCTACAGACCGCTGGAGGAGGCCGGGGCCGCGCTCCTGGAAACCCTCAGCGTCTATCTCGAACAGGCGAGCAGTCTGGAGGGCGCCGCCCGGATGCTGTTCGTCCATCCCAACACCGTCCGCTACCGGCTTCGACGTGTGACTGACGTCACCGGTTGGTCACCCTCCGATGTACGCTCTGCGTTCACACTGCGGATCGCGTTGATCCTGGGGCGTCTGGTCGATGGAGATCTCCAGCCCTAAGGTTTTGTCGGGGCTCGACAAAACCCCCCCGTGTTCTTCGTCCTTGTCCCCACGGGCGGCCGTGCCCGTCCCCAAGAGAGAGTGTGAGAGTGCTCGTACTCGTCGCTCCCGGCCAGGGCGCTCAGACGCCCGGCTTCCTGACTGAATGGCTCGACCTCCCCGGTGTCCGCGGTGCCCTTGAGGCATGGTCCGACGCCGCGGGGATCGACCTGATCCGTTACGGCACCGAGGCCGACGCGGAGGAGATCCGCGACACCGCGGTGGCGCAGCCGCTGCTGGTCGCGGCCGGACTGGCGTCCGCGCAGCTGCTCTTCGACGACCCGGCCGACCTGCCCGCGAAGGTCGGTGCCGTCGCCGGGCACAGCGTGGGCGAGTTCACCGCCGCCTCGCTCGCCGGCGTGCTCCCGCACGAGGAGGCGCTCCGCCTGGTCCGCACCCGCGGGCTCGCCATGGCCGAGGCCGCCGCGGTCACCGAGACCGGCATGGCCGCGCTGCTGGGCGGCGACCCCGCCGTGACGGTTCCGCACCTGGAGAAGCTGGGCCTGACGCCGGCGAACATCAACGGCGCGGGCCAGATCGTCGCGGCCGGCACCAAGGAGCAGCTCGCCGCGCTGGAGGCGGACAAGCCCGAGGGCGTGCGCAAGGTCGTCGCGCTGAAGGTCGCGGGCGCGTTCCACACGCACCACATGGCCCCCGCGGTCGACACGCTGGCGAAGGCCGCCGAGGCCCTGGCGCCCGGCGACCCGAAGCTCCCTTACGTCTCCAACAAGGACGGGCAGGCCGTCGCCGCCGGCACCGAGGCGCTGGAGCGTCTGGTCGGCCAGGTCGCCAACCCCGTCCGCTGGGACCTGTGCATGGAGACCATCAAGGGCCTCGGCGTCACGGCCCTGATCGAGCTGTGCCCCGGCGGCACCCTCACCGGCCTCGCCAGGCGGGCCCTGCCCGGCGTGAAGACGCTGGCCCTGAAGTCCCCCGCCGACCTCGACGCGGCCCGCGAGCTCATCGCCGAGCAGAGTGCCTGAGAAGGAGCCCGAGAGCATGGCGAAGATCAAGCCCAGCAAGGGCGCCCCGTACGCGCGCATCCTCGGCGTCGGCGGCTACCGCCCGACCCGGGTCGTGCCGAACGAGGTGATCCTGGAGACGATCGACTCGTCCGACGAGTGGATCCGCTCGCGCTCCGGCATCGAGACCCGGCACTGGGCGAACGACGAGGAGACGGTCGCCGCGATGTCGATCGAGGCGTCCGGCAAGGCGATCGCCGACGCCGGGATCTCCGCCGAGCAGATCGGCGGCGTGATCGTCTCGACGGTCTCGCACTTCAAGCAGACCCCTGCCGTCGCCACCGAGATCGCCGACAAGCTGGGCACCGCCAAGGCCGCCGCGTTCGACATCTCGGCGGGCTGCGCCGGCTTCGGCTACGGCCTCACGCTCGCCAAGGGCATGGTCGTCGAGGGCTCGGCGGAGTACGTCCTGGTGATCGGTGTCGAGCGGCTGAGCGACCTGACCGACCTGGAGGACCGCGCGACGGCCTTCCTGTTCGGCGACGGTGCCGGCGCGGTCGTGGTCGGCCCGGCGAAGGAGCCGGCGATCGGCCCGACCGTGTGGGGCTCGGAGGGCGACAAGTCCGAGACCATCAAGCAGACGGTGCCCTGGACGGACTACCGCGACGGGACGGTCGAGAAGTTCCCCGCGATCACCCAGGAAGGCCAGGCGGTGTTCCGCTGGGCCGTGTTCGAGATGGCGAAGGTCGCCCAGCAGGCGCTGGACGCCGCCGGGATCAGCGTGGACGACCTGGACGTCTTCATCCCGCACCAGGCCAACGTGCGGATCATCGACTCGATGGTGAAGACCCTGAAACTGCCGGAGCACGTCACGGTCGCCCGTGACATCCGCACCACCGGCAACACCTCGGCCGCCTCGATCCCGCTCGCGATGGAGCGGCTCCTGGCGACCGGCGAGGCGAAGAGCGGCGACACCGCGCTCGTCATCGGCTTCGGGGCGGGTCTCGTCTACGCCGCGACTGTCGTTACCCTCCCCTAGGCACTCCGTGCCGGATCATGCGATCCGGCACGGGCGGAAACACCTGCCACACCCTCTGAATATCTACGAAGGAGCGCCGACATGGCCGCCACTCAGGAAGAGATCGTCGCCGGTCTCGCCGAGATCGTGAACGAGATCGCCGGCATCCCGGTTGAGGACGTCCAGCTGGACAAGTCCTTCACCGACGACCTGGACGTCGACTCGCTGTCCATGGTCGAGGTCGTCGTCGCCGCTGAAGAGCGTTTCGACGTCAAGATCCCCGACGAGGACGTCAAGAACCTCAAGACCGTCGGTGACGCGACCGACTACATCCTCAAGCACCAGGGCTGATCGGCCGATCAGGCCCTTGGGCTGACTGCCCCGCCACCCGGCGGTGGCGCCGCTTAATCCTCGGATCCGTTGGAGAAAGAATTCCCGTGAGCTCGACCAATCGCACCGTGGTCGTCACCGGTATCGGCGCAACCACACCGCTGGGTGGCGACGCAGCCTCTACCTGGGAGGGCCTGATCGCCGGACGTTCCGGCGTCAAGCCCCTGGAGCAGGAGTGGGCGGCCGATCAGGCCGTCAGGATCGCGGCCCCGGTGGCCGTGGAGCCGACCGAGGTCATCCCACGGCCGCAGGCGCGCCGCCTGGACCGCTCGGCGCAGTTCGCGCTGGTCGCGGCCAAGGAGGCCTGGGCCGACGCCGGTTTCGAGGCGAAGGCAGGCGAGGACCCGGCCGTCGACCCCGACCGGCTCGGCGCGGTCATCGCCTCCGGTATCGGCGGCGTGACGACCCTGCTCGACCAGTACGACGTGCTGAAGGAGAAGGGCGTCCGCCGCGTCTCCCCGCACACCGTGCCCATGCTGATGCCCAACAGCCCCTCGGCCAACGTGGGTCTGGCCGTGGGCGCCCGGGCGGGCGTGCACACGCCGGTCTCCGCCTGCGCCTCGGGCGCCGAGGCCATCGGATACGCCATCGAGATGATCCGCACCGGCCGTGCCGACGTCGTCGTCGCGGGTGGCACGGAGGCGGCGATCCACCCGCTGCCCATCGCCGCGTTCGGCAACATGATGGCGATGTCCAAGAACAACGACGACCCGCAGGGCGCGTCGCGTCCCTACGACACCGCCCGCGACGGTTTCGTCCTCGGTGAGGGCGCCGGTGTCGTGGTCCTGGAGTCCGCCGAGCACGCCGCCAAGCGCGGGGCCCGGGTGTACGCGGAGGCGGTCGGGCAGGGCATCTCCGCCGACGCGCACGACATCGTGCAGCCGGAGCCGGAGGGGCGGGGCATCTCGCACGCCCTGCAGAACCTGCTGGACCGCAACGACCTGGACCCGGCGGAGATCGTGCACGTCAACGCGCACGCGACGTCGACGCCGGCCGGGGACATCGCCGAGCTGAAGGCGCTGCGGAAGGTGTTCGGCGACCATGCGGACCACTTCGCGGTGTCCGCGACGAAGTCGATGACCGGGCATCTGCTGGGTGGTGCCGGTGGTGTCGAGACGGTCGCGACCGTGCTCGCGCTGTACCACCGGGTGGCTCCGCCGACGATCAACGTGGAGAACCTCGACCCCGAGGCCGAGGCGAATGCGGATGTCGTCCGGGGTGAGGCTCGTAAGCTGCCCGTCGAAGGGCGTATCGCCGCGCTGAACGACTCGTTCGGGTTCGGTGGGCACAACGTGGTGCTGGCGTTCCGGACGGTTTGATCTCGGAGCGTTTCAATGGCCCGGACCCTGAGAAGGGTTCGGGCCATTCGCCGTTCTGTGTTGCGTCGTGTGCCGGGTGCGGGGCTGTGGGGGCTGGTCGCGCAGTTCCCCGCGCCTCTGAAAGAAGGCGTCACACCACCTGGTGCAACCAGCGGACCGGGGCGCCTTCGCCTGCGTACCGGAAGGGTTCCAGTTCGTCGTCCCAGGGCTTGCCGAGCAGCTTGTTGAGCTCGGCCTCCAGGTCCGTCTCGCCCTGGCGGCTGCGCTGGAGGGCCGCTCTGAGCCGGTCCTCGGGGATGAGGATGTCGCCGTGGATGCCGGTGACGGCGTGGTAGATGCCCAGGTCGGGGGTGCAGCTGTAGCGCTCGCCCTCGGCGGTGGCGCAGGGTTCCGCGGTGACCTCGAAGCGGAGGAGGTGCCAGCCGCGGAGCGCCGAGGCCAGCTTGGACGCCGTGCCCGCCTGGCCCTGCCAGGAGAACTCCGAGCGCCAGGTGCCCGGGGCGGCCGGCTGACGGATCCAGTCCAGGCTGACGCGTGTGCCGAGCACCCCGGCGACGGCCCACTCGACGTGCGGGCACAGCGCGCGCGGCGCGGAGTGCACGTACAGAACTCCACGTGTCGTCACCGGAACCTCCGGGCAGAGCGGGACATGACGCAAACGGGCGGAACGGCTGTGACCGGGCGGGTCACGTTGATGGCGAGGCTACCGTGCGGTGGCGCAAGGAGTGCGACGTACGGTCGGTCCAGGTGCCGGGAAACGCCTGCCATTCACCCATGGGGACGCTTGTACGGGTGTGAGCCGTTGCACCTGACCGGCCGGGAACCCTCGTGCGTTGTTATGGGTTGGGGAGACAGGCACGGCGTGGCGAGGGGATGGACCAGGGATGCGGAAGCGAGGCCGTCGTACACGGGGCGTTCTGGCCGTCGTCGCGGCGGGCGTGCTGGGGGTCACCGGGTGTGATGCCGTGGGGGGCGATGCCGCCGCCCCGTCCGAGTCCGCGAAGCCGTCTGTGAAGCCCACGTCCTTGTGGGATCGCAGCCCTGGTTCCGTCGCGGCCGTCGGTGACTCCATCACGCGCGGGTTCGACGCCTGTGACGTGCTGTCGGACTGTCCGGAGGCGTCCTGGGCGACGGGTGGCAGTCCCGAGGTGGACTCGCTCGCGGTGCGGCTGCTGGGGAGGACCGGGGCGGCGCAGCGGAGCTGGAACTATGCCGTGAGCGGGGCCCGGATGGCCGATCTGCCCGGGCAGATGGCCCGGGCGGTGGGGCGCAGGCCGCAGTTGGTGACGGTGATGGTCGGGGCGAACGACGCCTGCCGGTCGACGCCCGCGGAGATGACTCCGGTCTCGGCCTTCCGTGCCGACTTCGAGGATTCTCTGCGCTCCCTGCGCAAGGCCCTGCCCAAGGCGCAGGTGTTCGTGGCGAGCGTGCCGAACCTGAAGCGGCTCTGGTCGGAGGGCCGCACCAGCCCGATGGGCAAGCAGGTGTGGAAGCTGGGCATCTGTCCGTCGATGCTGGGCGACCCGGACGCCCTGGACTCGGCGGCCACCCTGCGGCGGAACACGGTGCAGCAGCGGGTGGAGGACTACAACGAGGTGTTGAAGGACGTCTGCGCCGAGGACAAGCGCTGCCGCTACGACGGGGGCGCGGTGTACGACTACCGCTTCGGCACGACGCAGTTGAGCCGCTGGGACTACTTCCACCCCAGCGTGAACGGACAGGCCCGGCTGGCGGAGATCGCGTACCGCACCGTCACCGCGGAGAAGCCCCTGACTTAGAGTTCCGCACATGAACGAACTCTTCGGAACACTTTCCGACGGGACGCCGGTGCACCGCTGGACCCTGGAGCGGGCCGGTGTACGGGTGCGGGTCCTGTCGTACGGCGGGATCGTGCAGTCCGTGGAGGTGCCGGACCGCGAGGGCCGGGCCGGCGACGTGGTGCTGGGGTTCCCGGACTTCGACGGCTACCTGGCCCACCCGGAGCCGTACTTCGGGGCCCTGGTCGGGCGGTACGCCAACCGGATCGCGGGCGGCCGGTTCACCCTGGACGGCCGGACGTACGCGCTGGAACCGAACAACGGACCGAACTCGCTGCACGGTGGAGCCCGGGGCTTCGACAAGCGCGTGTGGGACGCGGAGCCCGTGGAGCACGGGGTGCGGCTGACGCGGAGCAGCCCGCACGGCGAGGAGGGCTTCCCGGGGCGTCTGGAGGTCTCGGCGACGTACACGCTCGACGCGAGCGGTGCGCTGCGGATCGCGTACGAGGCGGTGACGGACGCGCCGACCGTGGTCAACCTGACCAACCACAGCTACTTCAACCTGGCCGGTTCCGGTGACGCGGGCGGTCACGAGCTGCGGCTGGCCGCCTCCCGGTACACGCCGGTCGACGCGGACCTGATTCCCGCCGGCGGTCCGGAGGACGTGACCGGCACGCGCTTCGACTTCCGCGAGGCCCGCAAGACCGGCTGCGGCTACGACCACAACTTCGTGCTCGACAAGGGTGTGACGGACGCTCCGGTGGAGGTCGCCGAGCTGCACGACCCGGCGTCCGGGCGGGTGCTGACGGTGGCGACCACCGAGCCGGGCCTCCAGCTGTACACCGCCGACCACCTGGGCGGGCCCTTCGCGCCCGGTGACGGCATCGCGCTGGAGACCCAGCACTTCCCCGACTCGCCGAACCGGCCGGAGTTCCCGACGACGGTGCTGCGGCCGGGCGGAGTGTTCCGCTCGGAGACGGTGTACGGGTTCGGCACCCGCTGAGGGGGTCCGTGACAGACCAAGAGCCCCGGTCCGGAGGTCAGGTCCCGGGCCGGGGCTGCTCGGCGGGGAACTTGTCCCGGATCAGACGTTAATCGTCGCGGTGATCCTGCGGTCCGTGATCGAGCGTCCGACCTGGATCTCGTACGAACCCTTCACAAACGACCACGAGCCGGTCGCTTCGTCCCAGATCTCGAAAGCGCGGCGCGGCAGTTCGACCGTCGCCTCGGCGCTCGCGCCCGGTGCGGCCCCGACGCTCGCGAAGCCGGCCAGCCGGCGTGCCCGGGCGGGTGGGGTCGTCGGGGCCGGCCGCTACGCCGGGGTGCGGGACGGCATGGCCGGGGTGCTGCGCGCCGAGTACGGCGACCGGCTGCCGAGCGGCCTCACCCCCGAGCGGGCCGCCCCCCTCCTCGTGGCGGTCCTGGACGGGCTTCAGTACCAGTGGCTGCTGGACCCGGAGTCGGTCGACATGGCGGCGGCGTTCCGGGACTTCCTGACCCTGCTCGGCGAGGGCGAGGGCTGAACCGGCGCGCGGGTACGGCGGCCACGCCCTCCACCATGGCGTGGACCACACCGGGCACGCGATACTGCGGTCCGTCCGGCACCGACCCCCCACCGCGACGGAAGGCCCCAACCCCCTTGAACTCCATACGCGTTCGCCTCGGCGTCCTCGGCCTCGCCCTGCTGACCGGTCTCACCACCCCGACGGCCGCGAGCGCCACTCCGGCGGCCTCCTCCCCCACCGTCGAGGAGCAGCGGCTCGGCAGAGCCGCCCCGCAGGAGATCCTGCGCCGCTCCGGATTCGACACCGTGGCCCCGCGGCTGGCCCGGGCGCTGGAAACGGCCCGCACCTACGGGGAGGCCCGCCGGGCGGTCACGCGCGAGGGCGCGCGGCTGTGGCAGCGTGCCGTCGACCGGGCGCAGGGGCGCGGCCCGGCCGAATACGAAGGGCGCGAAGCGCTTCCTTGGAAGGGTGGTGGTGGGCGACGGGCGGGCCTCAGCCGGGACGACGACCGGCCGCTGTACTGGGCGCGGCTCGGCATGACGCGTGAAGTGCGCACCTGGGAGCCGGCGTTCGGTCTGACGGACGGGCAGCGGGCCGCGCTGCTGGACGAGCTGGAGCGCTCCTCGCGCGGCCAGGACACCATCCGGTATCCGCACGGCACGGGCCTGAAGCGGATCCTGCTCACCGGCTTCGACCCGTTCACGCTGGACCGGGACATCCGCATCTCCAACCCGTCCGGCGCCACCGCGCTGGCCCTCGACGGCACGGTGATCGCGACGGCCGACGGCCCGGCCCGGATCGAGACGGCCGTCTTCCCGGTGCGCTGGCGGGACTTCACCGAGGGCACGGTGGAGCGGACCCTGCGGCCGCACCTGCCGAAGGTCGACCTCTTCACGACGGTGAGCCAGGGGCGGGTCGGGCGCTTCGACATCGAGCGGACCAACGGGGCCTGGCGGGGCGGCTTCGGGGACAACGAGAACGTCGGCCGCACCGAGACCGTCCCGGTCGCCGACCCCGCCTCGCAGCCCCAGTGGACGACGACCACGCTGCCGTACGCGGCGATCGTCGCCGCCCCCACCGGCCGCTTCCCCGTGTACGACAACACGAGCGTCACCGAGATCCCGGCGGGCGGTACCCAGCCCGTCGTGCGCCCCGAGGGGCCGACCCCCGGCTCCACCGCTCGGGCGGGCGGCGGCGGGGACTACCTCTCCAACGAGATCGCCTACCGGGCGACGCTGCTCCGGGACCGGCTGGGGCTGCGCGACACGCTGCCGGGCGGGCATGTGCACACGCCGGTGCTGCAGTTCGGGGCCGGGAACACCACCGAGGTCACCGATCCGGAGTTCGTGCGGAACCGGCTGGACATCATCGCCCAGGTGAAGGCGATCCTGAGGGTGGCTGCGGAAACGAAGTAGCCGCCTGATCGCCCTTCTCGCCGCCCTCACGGATCTCCTCGTCCAGCAGGTCACGAGCCATGAGGGTGGCGCCCGCGACCGCGCCCGGCATCAGGAACACCGCGACGAACGGCACCAGGAAGGCCGCGGCGAGGGGCGCGCCGAAGCCCCAGACGAGGGTCTTGCGGGAGCGCAGCAGGGCGAGGCGGGTGCGCAGTTCGACGCCGCGGCGCTGGAGAGCGACGGCGGTCAGTTCCTCGGTGAGGAAGAACCCGGTGACGAAGACGCCGATCACCGGGACGACCGTCTGCCCGACCACCGGGATGAAGCCGCACCCGAACAGCAGTACCCCCCACAGGGCGGCCCGCACCACGATGCGGAGGCTGTCGCGGGCGGAGATCCACAGTTCGCGCCAGAGCGGGAGCCCCGACTCGGGGGCGTGCCCGTCCGGGGACACGTCCCGGTCGACCTTCTCGGAGAGGTTCTCGTAGAAGGGCTGCCCGATCAGCAGGGTCACCGCGGTGAAGGTCACGACGGCGAGGAGCAGGGAGAGGGCGAACAGCACGGCGGTCAGGAAGCCGCGGAAGAGGCCGGCCCAGGGGCTGGACCAGTCATCGGCGAAGGGCGTCGCCCAGGTCACGGCGTCCTCGCCCCACAGCGCCAGCCCGACCAGCACCGCCGCGTACAGGACGAGGGTGATCAGGCCCGGGAGCAGGCCGAAGCCGTAGCTCCTGCCGTGCCGGGCCACCCACCGCTGGCCCTTCAGGAGGTACCGGAAACCTGCCCCTAGATCGCGCATGGGGAAACCCTATCGGGGCAGGCCGGGGCGCCCCCCTACAGGGCCGTGCGGGGCTTCGGTGACACCAAGGCGCCCTTGTTGCCGTTGAGTCGAACCGGTACACCTCGCCGTACCGATCTCAGGAAGCCCCGGAGGAGGCACGCGTGCGCACCACGAGAAGCGTTCCCGCGAGACCTGCACTGATCGCCGCCCTGGCCCTGGCCACGGCGGGCTCACTCCTGCTCGTCCCCGGCGCGGCCGGCGCGGACCCGTTACCCGTCACCCGTGAGGGCTCCGCCGTGGACGACGGCGCGGCGCGGGCTCCCGCGAGCGCGGCGCGACGCGCGTTGACCGCGGACTCCTCCGCTGCCTCCTCCAACACCCGCGGCTACCCCCGGCGCCAGACCCTCTCCCCCGACGCGCACAACTCCGGCGACAAGTCCCTGAAGCTGGGCCTCACGCCGTACCACGCGATCGCGCCGAAGCTGAACGCCCTGCAACGCCTCGGCGACCGGGTGAGCGTGGAGGTGACGGGCCGCTCGGCCGGCGGCCACCGCCTCTACCTCGTCACCGTCACCGCCCCGGAGTCCACCCGGCAGGCCCGCGCCCAGGAGCGGATGCGCGACCTGATCGAGAACGCGCCCGCCGCGGCGGCCAAGTCCCGTGAGATCAAGCGGGAGTACAAGGCACCGGTCTTCGTCAACAGCAACATCCACGGAAACGAGTGGGAGGGCACGGACGCCTCCCTGAAGGTCATCGAGCAGCTCGCGACGGCGAAGGACGCCAAGACCAAAGACCTCCTCGCGCACAGCCGCCTGTACTTCAACATCACGGCCAACCCGGACGGCCGCATCGCCGGGACCCGCGCCAACGCAGGCGGCTTCGACCTGAACCGCGACTTCGTCACCGCCTCCCAGCCCGAGACGCGGGCGATGCGGCAGATCGAGATCGGCAAGCAGCCGGCCGTCCTGCTCGACCTGCACGGCTACGTCAACGGCACCCTCATCGAGCCGACCACTCCCCCGCACGGCGAGAACTACGAGTACGACCTCTTCCTGAAGAACAGCTACGCCAACGCCCTCGGCATGGAGTCCGCGGTCAACGCCCTCGGCTACACGCCCGCGAAGGACGGCGTGGAGGCGGCCCAGATCCCCTTCCGCGACCAGGAGGAGGGCTGGGACGACTGGCCTCCGATCTTCACCCCGCAGTACGCGGCCTTCCACGGCACGGTGGCCGCCCACACGGTGGAGATCCCCCTGGCGGTGAACAACGAGGAGTACGACGAGCTGCCGGTGCCGGAGCTGCGCCGCCGTTCGGCGGTCAACACGGCCGTGGCGGGCGCGGCGATCCGCGCGACCCTGGACCACGTCCGCGAGCACCGCGGCACCCTGATCAGCGACCAGATCGAGGTCTTCCGCCGCGGCGCGACGGGCGCCGCGCAGGTGCCGGTGTCCCCCCAGACGGTTCCCGGCGTCCCCGGCATCGGCCCGGAGGACGTCTACACGACCACGTTCCCGCGCGCCTACGTCATCCCGCCCGCCGGGGCCCGCACGCAGCGCTCGGGACCCGCAGCGGCCCGCCTGGTCGACCACCTGCTGGCCAACGGTGTCCGGGTCACCCGCGCCACCCGCCCCTTCCGGCTCGACGGACGCACCCACCCCGGCGGCTCGTACGTCGTCGACATGCACCAGCCCAAACGCGGCATGGCGAACGTGCTGCTGGCCGACGGCCGGGACATCAGCGGCAAGGTCTCGGTGATGTACGACATCTCCGGCTGGAGCCTGGGCGGTCTGTGGGGCGCCACGGTCGAGCGGGTGCCGTCGGGCAGCCTGCGGGGCGCACCCCTGCGCGCGATCGGCGAGGCCGCGCCCGTCGCCCACGTGCCCGCGCACGGCAACCTGCGGCTGCGGCTGACCGACCCGCGCGAGATCGCGGCCCTCAACTCCCTGCTGCGGCAGGGCGTCCCGGTCCGGCGGGCGGCGGACGGCAGCGTGATCGTCCCGGCGTCGGCCCGCCGCGCGGCCCGCACGGCCGCCCGTGCCCACGACGTGCCCTTCACGGCGACCCGGCAGACCGGAACGGCACCGCTGCGCCGCCTGCGCGTCGCGGCCGCCGTCACGCCGGGTGAGCTGTTCGCCCTGCGGGAGATGGGCTTCGACGTCACGCCGGTCTCGACGGCCGTTCTGAACGCGGGCTTCGACTGGCGTACGTCCGGCGCAGACGTGCTGTTCGTGTCCGCAGGCCTGGACCGCGCGGCCTTGACCGCTCCCGCCCGGCAGGCCCTGGACATCTTCCTGGACGGGCACGGCCTGGTCGGCCGGGGCGCGACCGGAGCGGCCCTGAACGCAGCGGCGGGCCGGCTGGCCGTCAAGCCGGTGCAGGGCAACGCGGATGCGAACGGCGTGGTGCGGGTGACGAACTCGGGAGCCCTGACGCGCGACGCACCGGCCCACGGCTTCGTCTACGCCCCGCTCTGGTTCACCGACCCGGGTCCCGGCGTCCGCGTGGAGCAGTCGTACGCGACCGGGAACCCGCTGGTCTCCGGACACTGGAGGCCCCTCGGCGACGGCACCGGCGGGCCCGCCGCCGCCTCCGGGCAGGCCTCGGTCGTCAGCGGGGACCGAACGGTCCTGTTCGGCACCGAACCACTCTTCCGGGACCATCCCAAGGGGGAGTTCCCGCAGGTGGCGAGGGCATTGTTCACAGTGGCACACAGCGCTTCAGTCAAGGAGAGCGGATGACGCAGGAGATCCACGGCACCGTGGCGGACGGCTTCGAGGCGGTGCGCGAGGAGTTCGCCGCGTTCGTCGCCGGAGAGCGAGCCGACTACGAGGGGCAGCTGTGCGCCTACGTCCACGGCCGGAAGGTCGTCGACCTGTGGGCGGGGACCGGCGCGGACGCCCTCTACGGTGTGTTCTCGTCCACGAAGGGCGCCGCCTACCTGGTCGTGGCCCTGCTCGTCCAGGACGGCACGCTCGAACTGGACCGCAAGGTGACGTACTACTGGCCGGAGTTCGCGGCCGAGGGCAAGGGCGCCCTGACGGTGCGGGACCTGCTGGCCCACCGGGCGGGCGTGGTCGGTACCGACACCGGCTTCACGCTCGCGGAACTGGCCGACGACCGCCAGCTCGCCGAACGCCTCGCCGATCAGCGGCCGTTCTGGCGCCCCGGCACGGCGTTCGGCTATCACGCGCTGGGCGCCGGCGCCCTGGCCGGCGAGGTCGTGCGCCGCGCGACGGGCCGCACGCTCCAGGAGGTCTACCAGGAGCGGATCCGGGCTCCGTACGGGCTGGACTTCCACCTGGGCCTCCCCGCGCCCGAGGAACCGCGCTTCCGCACCACCCAGCCGATGGTTCCGACCCCGGAGCAGCAGGCCGTCCTGGACGCCACGGCCACGGGCCCGCACTCACTGGCCTCGATCGCGTTCAACGGCAACGCGGCGGAGCCGACCGACCTCGTCTCCCTGCCGAACATGCCGCTGATCCGCGCCAAGGGCCCGGCCTCGGTGGGCGGGGTGGCGTCCGCGCGGGGCCTGGCGGGGATGTACGCGGCGGCGATCAGCGAGGTGGGCGAGCAACCGGCGCTGCTGAAGCCGGACACCGTGGCGGAGTTCGGCCAGGTCCACTCGACCGGCCACGACCTGGTGGCCCGGGCCCACAAGTCGTTCGGGCTCGGCTTCCAGATGACGGCTGACACGTGGCACCCGTTTCTCGGCGCCGGGACGATCGGGCACAGCGGCGCGGGCGGCTCCCAGGCCTTCGCGGACCCGTGGAGCGGCCTCTCCTACGGCTACACGCGCCGCCGGTTCGCCTTCCCGGGCGGGGCGGCTGCGGAGAACGACCGGCTGGTGCGGGCGGTCCACACGGCGGCGCTCGCCCTCTGAGGAGCCCTGAGCCCGGGCACGGGCGGAGGCCGCACCCCACGTCCAAGGGTGCGGCCTCCGCGTACGCAACGACCGGGGTCAAACCAGCGTCACGGTGATGTTGCCGCGGGTCGCCTTCGAGTACGGGCAGACCCCGTGGGCCTTCTCGATCAGCGAGCGGGCGGTCCCACGGTCCACCTTGGGGATGTCGGCCGAGATCTCGACGATGATCCCGAAGCCGTCCCCGTTCCTGCCGAGGCCGACCTTGGCGGTGACGGTCGAGCCGGTGAGGTCGGCGCCCTCCTCCCGGGCGACGACGCCGAGGGCTCCCTGGAAGCAGGCGCTGTAGCCGGCGGCGAACAGCTGCTCCGGGTTGGTGCCGGCGCCGCTGCCGCCCATCTCCTTCGGCGGGTTGACGACGACGTCGAGCTTGCCGTCGTCGGTGGCGACCCGCCCGTCGCGCCCGTTCTCGGCGGTGGCGACGGCGGTGTACAGGACGTCGGACTGCTGGATCGGCATGCGGTTGTGTTCCTTCGGTCGTCCGCCGCGGCTCGCGCCCGGGCCGAGCGGATTCGGAAAAAACTTACCGCATACCGGAAACCAACAGAAGGCGTCAGAGCTTGACGATCATCTTCCCGGTGTTGTCGCCGCGCAGAACGCCCAGGAACGCCTCCAGGTTGTTCTCGATGCCCTCGACGACGGTCTCCCGGTACTTCAGCTCGCCGGAGGCGACCCAGGGGGCGACCTCCTGCACGAACTGCGGCTGGAGGTCGTAGTGGTCCCCGACCAGGAAGCCCTGGATGCGGCCGCGGGTCGCGATCAGGCGGGCGAGGTTCTTCGGGCCCGGGGCGGGCTCGGTGTTGTTGTAGACGGAGATCATTCCGCAGACGGCGATCCGGCCGCCCTCGTTGAGGGAGCCGATGGCCGCCTCCAGGTGGTCACCGCCGACGTTGTCGAAGTAGACGTCGATCCCGTCGGGGGCTGCGTCGCGCAGCTGCTGGGCGACGGGCCCGTCCTTGTAGTTGAAGGCGGCGTCGAAGCCGTACTCGTCCGTGAGGAGCTTGACCTTCTCGTCCGATCCGGCGGAGCCGATGACCCGCGAGGCGCCCTTCAGCTTGGCGATCTGGCCGACCTGGCCGCCCACGGCGCCGGCGGCACCGGAGACGAAGACGGTGTCGCCCTCCTTGAAGGAGGCGGTCCGCAGCAGGCCGGCGTAGGCGGTGAGGCCGGTCATGCCCAGCACGCCGAGGTACGTCGACAGCGGCGCGGCCTCCGGGTCCACCTTCACGGCGTTCTTCGCGCCGACGACCGCGTACTCACGCCAGCCGAAGAAGTGCAGGACGTGGTCCCCGACGGACAGACCCTCGGCGTTCGAGGCCACGACCTCGCCGACGGCACCGCCCTGCATGACCTTGCCGAGCTCGAACGGGGCGACGTAGGACTTCGCGTCGCTCATCCGGCCGCGCATGTACGGGTCCACGGAGAGGTACTTGTTCCGGACGAGGACCTGCCCCTCACCCGGCTGCGGGACCTCCGCCTCGACGAAGGCGAAGTCCTCGGGCTTCGGCCAGCCGACGGGGCGGCTCGCCAGGTGCCACTCGCGGCTGACGGCGGGGAGGGTGGGGGTGTCGGTCATGATGCGCCTTACCTCACTGGCTCGATGCGGATGTTTCAGTACCTGAAACAACCATGCTCCTGAAAATTTCAGGTTGTCAAATAACCGGGTACCCTCGATGGCATGGCCTCCACCACACCGCCGTCCCAGGACATGACCAAGCGCCCGGATCCGCTGACCCTCGAAGTCGTCGAGCTGATCGGGGAGGTCGTGGCGCGGTTCCACGAGGACTACGAGTCGGCGGCGGCGGACCATGCCCTGACCGGCGCGCAGGCGCGGCTGCTCAGCCTGCTGTGCCTCGAACCGCTGCCGATGCGCAGGCTGGCCCGTCAGCTGAAGTGCGAGCCGTCCAATGTGACGGGGATCGTGGACCGGCTGGAGGCACGGGGACTCGTCGAGCGGCGGCCGGACCCCGCCGACCGCCGGGTGAAGGTCGCGGCGGCTACGCCCGAGGGCCGGAAGGTGGCCCGGAGCCTGCGGGAGTCACTGCGGTTCGCCGGGGAGCCCCTGGCCGGGCTCTCCGAGGCCGAACGGGTGGCGCTGCGGGACACGCTGCGGCGGATGCTGGGCTGAGAGCGGTCCGCCTCCGGCGGAGCCGGCGGGCCAGGGCCGCGTGAGGACGCCGCGACCGTGCCAGAGGCGCTGAGGCCGGCCCCCCTCCGGCGGAGCCGGCGGGCCAAGGCCGCGTGAGGACGCCGCGACCGTGCCAGAGGCGCTGAGGCCGGTCCCCCTCCGGCGGAGCCGGCGGGCCAAGGCCGCGTGAGGGCGCCGCGACCGTGCCAGAGGCGCTGAGGCCGGTCCCCCTCCGGCGGAGCCGACGGGCCAAGGCCGCGTGAGGACGCCGCGACCGTGCCAGAGGCGCTCAAGCCGGTCCGCCCCCGGCGGAGCCGGCGGGCCAAGGGCCGCGTGAGGGCGCCGCGCACGCGCCTGTGGGGCCGGGCCGCCTGCTCGGCGACCCGCGGGACGTGGCCGGCGCCATCCCGTCGACGCCATCACGTCGACGTCGTGCTGTCCGGCTCCGCGGCCGGCCCCGGCGCCTGCGGGGTTGTCATCGCGATCCGCACGTGGATCGTGCCGCGTGCCCGCCCCGCAGCGCCGTGCTCGCCACGGACGGCAGCGAGCCCGCCCTAGGGCGGGCCGGCTGCCCCGGCGGTCGGCAAGCAGCGCGGTGAACACCGAGGCCGTGCCGGCGCCGGCCATCGCCGTGTACGACAGGCCGAAGGCCGCCCGGGGTCGACTTCCCTGCGCGACAGGTCCCTTGTCACGTCCATCCCGGCATCGCGGCGGCGACGACCCCGACACGCGTGCCGACCTGACCAGTTGGCGGAGTGGAACTCCGGGACGAACGGGCCGGGGTGACGCACGGTCAGCGGACACGCACCAGTCGCGGACGCCCGGTCAGGGCCTACGTGCACCACCAGAGGAACCGCTTGCAGGGCTCGGACGGGGACGGTTCCGGTTGCGGAGGCTGGGTGGTCGGGTCCGACGTCGGGGCCGGGTCCGGGGCCGGCGGGGCCTCGGTGGGGGCGGATGCCGGGCGGCTGGGGGCGCCTCCCGCCGTCGCCGACTCGGGAGCCTTCGACGGTTTGTCGTCCTTCGGGGACTTCGACTCCTCGTCGTCGGGGGATGCGGAAGCGGACGGCGAGTCGGACGCCTCGGGCGAGGGCGAGCCTGACGGACCTTCAGCCCCGGCGGCCTTCCCGCCCGCACCGTCGCCCGGCTTCCCCGCCTCCACCGAGGCGTCCCCGTCCGCCGACTCGCCCCCGGCCGCAGCCGGTTTCGGCGTCGAACCGGGGGCGTCCATGCCGAGTTCGGCGAGGCTCAGGCCGCCCGCCGCCAGCACGAATCCGGCCGCCACGAACAGGGTCCGACGCCGGCGCCGGCGGTGTGCCGCGGCCTTGCGGTCCCGCCGGCTCGCCCCGCCCGGCCCTTCGGCGACCGGCCCACGCCCACGCCCGCGCCGCCGGGCGGCGCGCCCCAGGTGCTCCCCGTCGCCCTCACCGGCGTCTTCTTCACCGACATCACCGTCGTCGTCGCCGCGTGTGCCGTCGTACGGGTCGTCGTCGTACGGGTCGTCGTCGTACGCGTCGCCGTATCCGTCGGCGGAGGCATCCGGCCCGTCGGACCCCGGCACTGCCGGTCCCGCGCCATACTCCGGCTCGCGCGAACGGCGCAGCGTTTCGGCCGAGGTGCCGCACCCCGGGCAGGCAAGGGCGCCGTTGAGGTGCCGTCGGCACGGGTCGCAGTAGTCCATGTCGCGGGAAGATTAAGTTCCGCGCAGGTCACGTTCCTAGATCCAGCTGTGAAGGTTCTGTAGGGACACGCCTCACCCCTGGTTTCGAAACTGTCGAAACCGTTATGCGCGCGACCCATTGACACCCCTGCCGCCGGATCCTTACTGTCACGCCAGCATTTCGAACGTGTGCCGAAATCTCGAACAGGGCGCACCGAACGGAACGCTGACGGAAACTTGAGCCGACGAACCTGTGAGGGACAACCGCCGTGCGCATCACCGGAATCAGCACACACGTGGTCGGGACGCCGTGGCGCAACCTGACGTACGTCCAGGTGCACACCGACGAGGGCATCACCGGAGTCGGCGAGACCCGGATGCTGGGACACACCGACGCCCTCCTCGGATACCTGAGGGAGGCCGAGGCCAATCACATTCTCGGCTCCGACCCGTTCGCCGTCGAGGACCTCGTCAAGCGGATGAAGTACGGCGACTACGGCCGTGCGGGCGAGATCGTCATGTCCGGTATCGCCGTGATCGAGATGGCGTGCTGGGACATCAAGGGCAAGGCCCTGGGCGTTCCCGTCTGGCAGCTGCTGGGCGGCAAGGTCACCGACAAGGTCAAGGCCTACGCCAACGGCTGGTACACCACCGAGCGGACCCCGGAGGCCTACCACAAGGCCGCCCAGGGTGTGATGGAGCGCGGCTACCGGGCGCTCAAGATCGACCCCTTCGGCACCGGCCACTTCGAGCTGGACCACCAGCAGACCCTGTACGCCGTCTCGCTGATCGAGGCGGTCCGGGACGCCATCGGCCCCGAGGCCGAGCTGATGCTGGAGATGCACGGCCGCTTCTCCCCCGCCACGGCCGTGCGCCTGGCCAAGGAGCTGGCGCCGTTCAAGCCGGCGTGGCTGGAGGAGCCGGTCCCGCCGGAGAACCTCAAGGCGCTGGAGAAGGTCGCCGCCAAGGTCGACATGCCGGTCGCCACCGGTGAGCGCATCCACGACCGGATCGAGTTCCGGGAGCTGTTCGAGAGCCAGGCCGTCGACATCATCCAGCCGGACGTCGGCCATATCGGTGGAATCTGGGAGACCAGGAAGCTCGCCGCGACCGCCGAGACCCACTACATGCTGGTGGCTCCCCACAACGTGGGCGGCTCGGTGCTGACCGCCGCGTCCCTCCAGGTCGGCTTCACCTCCCCGAACTTCAAGATCCTGGAGCACTTCAACGACTTCGCCGACGCGGAGATCAAGAAGGTGGTCAAGGGCGCCCCGCAGGTGAACCCGGAGGACGGCTGCTTCCACCTCTCCGACGCCCCCGGCCTCGGTGTGGAGCTGGACGTCGACGCCGCCGCCGAGTTCCCCCAGCAGCAGGCCCGGTTCGACCTCTGGGCGGAGGGCTGGGAACAGCGCAAGCCGAAGGGCTCGCAGTGAGCACCGCTGTCGTCATCGACGCCCCGGGCGAACACCGTCTCGTGCCGCACGAGCCCCGGCGGCCCGAGGCCGGCGAGGCGCTGGTCCGGGTGCACGCCTCCGGGATCTGCGGCAGCGACCGCGAGGTCTACCAGGGCAACCGGCCCGAGGGTTACGTCCGTTACCCGCTGACCCCGGGCCACGAGTGGTCCGGGACGGTGGAGGCCGTGGGCGCCGGTGTCCCGGGCTCCCTCGTGGGCCGCAAGGTCGTCGGTGAGGGCTTTCGAAACTGTCAGGTCTGCGACCGCTGCCACGCGGGCGACACGACCCTGTGCTCGGCCGGCTACGAGGAGACCGGGTTCACCCAGCCGGGCGCGATGGCGGCCACGCTGACCCTCCCGGCCCGTCTCCTGCACGCCCTCCCGGACGACTGCGACCTGACGGCCGCGGCCCTCCTGGAGCCCGCCGCCTGTATCGCGGCCGCCGCGCTGAAGGGCAACGCCCAGCCCGGCGAGCGCGTCGCCGTGGTGGGCACCGGCACCCTCGGCATGTTCGCCGTGCAGTTCCTGAAGGCGAACTCGCCGGGCGAGCTGCTGGTCGTCGGCACCCGCCGGGACCGTGAGGCGCTGTCGCGGAGTTACGGCGCGACGGACTTCCGGACCAAGGACCAGGAACTCCCGGACGACTTCGACGTGGTGATCGAGACGGCCGGGTCCGCGGACGCCGCCCGGATCTCGGCCGGGCTGCTCCGGCGCGGCGGCCGGCTGGTCCTGACCGGCATCCCGGCGCCCGGCGCCGACGGTCTCGACCCGACGGACCTCGTCGTGAAGCAGTTGGAGGTGCACACCGTCTTCGGTGCTCCGCCGGACGCCTGGGCGCACACGGTGCGGGTGTTCGCCGCCGGGCTGCTCGACCCGCTGCCGCTGGTGACGCACGAGCTGCCCCTCACCGAGTTCTCGCAGGCCATCGAGCTGGTCGGGGCCGGTGACCCCAAGGTGGGCAAGGTCCTGCTCCGCCCCTAGACGTACGCCGGTACGGGGGCAACCTGACGGCTCCCGTACCGGCGTACACCCACCCCCACTCCGAGCCTCGCCGTACCCAGAGCCGCGAACCTCGTCCGAAATATCGAACCGAAGGACATTCCTGTGACCGACGCTCCCACCCCGGCCGCCCGCAGGCCCGGTGAGCAGGCGCTCACCGCCCTGGGCCTGAGCGCGCCCGCCCCCGATCCCGCCGACGCCTCGCCGCACTCCTTCCCCGGCGGCGGCCGCTGGCGCACCGAGATCCCCTCCTGCGAGGGGCCCGAGGCGCTCGCGGTGGTGCTGAAGGAGGCCTCGCGGCTGGACGTGCCGATCCACCGGATCAGCCAGGGCAGCGGCGTGTGGATGCTGACCGACGCCGAGATCACCGAGATGGTCGAGTCGACCGGTGAACGCGACATCGAGCTCTGCCTGTTCACCGGCCCGCGCGGCACCTGGGACATCGGCGGGTCCACGCGCACCGACTCGCGGGGGGCCGGTCTGCGCGCCCGGGGCCACGACGCCGTCGCCGGCTGTGTCGAAGACGCCGTCAGAGCGACGGAGTTGGGCGTCAAGTGCCTGCTCGTCGCCGACGAGGGCGTGCTGTGGACGCTGCACCGCGCACGGGCCGCCGGGATCATCCCGGCCGACACGACACTCAAGGTCTCCGCGCTCATCGGCCCGGTCAACCCGGCCGCGTACGCGGTCTACGAGCGTCTCGGCGCCGACTCGGTCAACGTGCCGAGCGACCTGACGCTCGATCACCTCACCGAGATCCGGCGGGTGTCGGGCGCTCCGATGGACATGTACATCGAGGCCCCCGACGACCTCGGCGGCTACGTGCGGATGTACGAGGTCGCCGAGCTCATCCGGCGCGGCGCACCGCTCTACCTGAAGTTCGGCCTGTCCAAGGCGCCCGGGATCTACCCCTATGGGCACCACATGCGGGAGCTGACCCTGGCCACCGCCAAGGAGCGGGTGCGGCGCGGCCGGCTCGCCCTGGACCTCCTGGCCCGCCACGGGGCGGACGGCGACATGGCGCCGCTCGGCTCACGGCTGCCGGGCGATCTGCAACGGTTCGAAATCTCGTCATAACGTTCCGGAAACTCGCCTTACAAAAGAAGACACAGCCGCGCACAATCCCACACATCTCTTCTCGGTCTTTCCGGCACGACCACCCGGAGCGACTTCGCGCCTCAGACCGAGCCCTGCCACAGATCAAGGATGATGATCATGCGTAACCGCAGAGCCGCCCTCACCGCCATAGCCGGAGCCGCGTCCCTCGCCCTCACCCTGTCCGCCTGCGGCCAGAGCGGTGAGGGGGGCAGCAAGGAGAGCGGAGGCGACACCAAGGGCGCCACCATCGGCATCGCGATGCCGACCAAGTCCTCCGAGCGCTGGATCGCCGACGGCAAGAACGTCGTCGCGGACCTGGAGTCCAAGGGCTACAAGACCAAGCTGGTCTACGGCGAGGACGACCCCGACCAGCAGGTCTCGCAGGTCGAGAACCTGATCACGCAGGGCGTCAAGGCGCTGATCATCGCCGCGATCGACAACAAGTCGATGAACAACGTGCTCCAGCAGGCCAAGGACGCGAACATCCCGGTCATCTCCTACGACCGCCTGATCCTCGGCACGCAGAACGTCGACTACTACGCCTCCTTCGACAACGAGAAGGTCGGCGAGCTCCAGGGCAGCTACATCGTCGAGAAGCTCGGCCTGAAGGACGGCTCCAAGAAGGGCCCCTTCAACATCGAGCTGTTCGCCGGCTCCAACGACGACAACAACACCCGCTACTTCTTCCAGGGCGCGATGAACGTCCTGCAGCCCTACATCGACAAGAAGCAGCTCGTCGTCCGCTCCGGCCAGACCAAGCTCAACCAGGTCACCACCCTGCGCTGGGACGGCGGCACCGCCCAGAAGCGCATGGACGACATCCTGACCTCGGCCTACAAGAGCCAGCGGGTCGACGCCGTCCTCTCCCCCTACGACGGCATCTCCATCGGCATCCTCTCGGCGCTGAAGTCCGACGACTACGGCTCCAAGAGCAAGCCCCTGCCGGTCGTCACGGGCCAGGACGCCGAGGTCGCCTCGGTGAAGTCGATCATCGCCGGCCAGCAGTCGATGACCGTCTACAAGGACACCCGCCAGCTCGCCAAGGTGTCCTCGAACATGGTCGACGCGCTGCTCAACAAGAAGAAGCCCGAGGTCAACGACACCAAGACCTACGACAACGGCTCGAAGGTCGTCCCGGCCTACCTGCTGGAGCCGGTCGCGGTCGACAAGGCGAACTACCAGAAGGAGGTCGTCGACTCCGGCTACATCAAGGAGAGCGACCTCAAGTAGTCCCCGCCACCGACCGACGATTCACCACTGATTGGAAGGCACGACCATGGCGGGACCCGTCCTGGAAATGCGCTCGATCGTCAAGACCTTTCCCGGCGTCAAGGCGCTGTCGGACGTCACGCTGACCGTCCGGCAGGGCGAGGTCCACGCCATCTGCGGGGAGAACGGCGCCGGCAAGTCGACCTTGATGAAGGTCCTCTCCGGCGTCCACCCGCACGGCACGTACGAGGGCGACATCCTCTTCGAGGGAGAGGTCTGCCAGTTCAAGGACATCCGGGCCAGCGAAGAGCGCGGCATCGTGATCATCCACCAGGAACTGGCCCTGGTGCCCTACCTCTCCCTCGCCGAGAACATCTTCCTCGGCAACGAGCACGCCACCCGGGGGATCATCAGCTGGACCGAGACCCTCCGGCACGCCACCGAGCTGCTCCGCCGGGTCGGCCTCTCCGACCACCCGGACACCCGCGTCGCCGACATCGGCGTGGGCAAGCAGCAGCTCGTGGAGATCGCGAAGGCCCTGTCGAAGAAGGTCAAGCTGCTCATCCTGGATGAGCCGACCGCCGCGCTGAACGACGAGGACAGCGGCAAGCTCCTGGATCTCATCCTGGAGCTGAAGAAGCAGGGCATCACCTCGATCATCATTTCCCACAAGCTCAACGAGATCCGCAAGGTCGCCGACTCGGTGACGATCCTCCGCGACGGCCAGACCATCGAGACCCTCGATGTGAAGGCCGAGGAGACCACCGAGGACCGGATCATCAGCGGCATGGTCGGCCGCGACCTGGAGCACCGCTTCCCGGAGCGGTCGCCGCACGAGCCCGAGGAGGGCGCGGCCCCGGCCCTGGAGATCCGGGGCTGGACCGTGCACCACCCGATCGACCAGCAGCGCAAGGTCGTTGACGACGTGTCCCTCCAGGTGCGCCGCGGCGAGATCGTCGGCATCGCGGGCCTGATGGGCGCCGGCCGCACCGAACTCGCGATGAGCGTCTTCGGGCGGACCTACGGCCGGTACGCGGGCGGCACGGTCCTCAAGGACGGCACGGAGATCCGTACGAAGTCCGTCCCCGAGGCGGTCAAGCACGGCATCGCGTACGTCACCGAGGACCGCAAGCACTACGGCCTCAACCTCATCGACACCATCAACCGGAACATCTCGCTGAGCGCCCTGGGCAAGGTCGCCAAGCGCGGTGTGGTCGACGAGCACGAGGAGCGGCAGGTCGCCGAGGGCTTCCGCAAGTCCATGAACATCAAGGCACCGACCGTCTTCGAGCCGGTGGGCAAGCTGTCCGGCGGCAACCAGCAGAAGGTCGTCCTCAGCAAGTGGATCTTCTCGGGTCCGGACGTGCTGATCCTGGACGAGCCGACGCGCGGTATCGACGTCGGTGCCAAGTACGAGATCTACACGGTCATCGACCAGCTGGCCGCCCAGGGCAAGGCGGTCGTCTTCATCTCCTCCGAGCTGCCCGAGCTGCTCGGTATGTGCGACCGCATCTACACGATGGCCGCGGGGCGGCTGACGGGTGAGTTCTCGCGGGCCGAGGCCTCCCAGGAATCCCTGATGCGTCAGATGACGAAGGACAAAGAGGTAACCCGATGAGCACGGACGTGACCGCCAAGAGCCCGGCCCCCGCGCCGCCGGGCAAGAGCGGAGGGGCCGCGGGCGACGGCCTGTTGCAGCTGGTGATGGACGGCATGCGCCGCAACATGCGGCAGTACGGCATGCTCATCGCGCTGGGCCTGATCGTGGTCCTGTTCGCCGTCTGGACCGACGGCGACCTGCTGCTGCCGCGCAACGTCTCCAACCTGGTGCTGCAGAACAGCTACATCCTGATCCTCGCGATCGGCATGATGCTGGTCATCATCGCCGGCCACATCGACCTGTCCGTCGGATCGCTGACGGCGTTCGTCGGGTCGATGGCCGCCGTGTTCATGGTCAAGCAGGATCTGCCCTGGCCCCTCGCGGTGGTGCTGTGCCTGGCCGTGGGCGCGGTCGCGGGTGCCGTACAAGGGTTCTTCATCGCGTACGGCGGCATACCGTCGTTCATCGTGACCCTGGCGGGCATGCTGATCTTCCGCGGTCTGACGGAGATCTTCCTGGAGGGCCAGACCCTCGGCCCGTTCCCGGACGGGCTGCAGAAGGTCGCCAACGGGTTCCTGCCCGAGGTCGGCCCGAACACGAACTACCACAACCTCACCCTGCTGCTGGGCTTCGCGATGATCGCCTTCGTGATCTTCCAGGAGGTCCGTGACCGCAAGCGGCAGCAGGAGTTCAACCTGGACGTCCCGCCCACCAAGCTGTTCCTGCTGAAGCTGGTCGCGATCGGCGCCGCGGTGCTGACCCTCACCATGCTGCTGGCCAGCTACAAGGGCGCCCCGATCGTGCTGCTCATCCTGGGCGTGCTGCTCGTCGGCTTCGGCTACGTCATGCGCAACGCGATCATCGGCCGCCACATCTACGCCATCGGCGGCAACCTCCCGGCGGCCAAGCTGTCGGGTGTGAAGGACAAGAAGGTCACCTTCCTTGTCTTCCTGAACATGGGCATGCTCGCGGCCCTGGCGGGTCTGGTCTTCGCCGCCCGCTTCAACGCGGCCTCTCCCAAGGCCGGCCTCAACTTCGAGCTGGAGGCGATCGCGGCCTCGTTCATCGGCGGTGCGTCGATGAGCGGCGGTGTCGGCACCGTCCTCGGCGCGATCATCGGTGGCCTGGTCCTGGGCGTGCTGAACAACGGTATGAACCTCGTCGGCATCGGTACCGACTGGCAGCAGGTCATCAAGGGCATGGTGCTGCTGGCGGCGGTCGGGTTCGACGTGTGGAACAAGCGCAAGGTCGGTTCGTAAGTCAGATCGGGGCCCCGCCACCAGGCGGGGCCCTCTCCTTATCGGGAGCCGCACACATGGAACTGAACAGACGCACGGTCATCGCGGGAGCAGCGGCGGCGGGCATAGCCGCCACCACGCTCGGCGGCACGGCACACGCCACGGGAGGCAGGAAGCCGGTGAAGACGCTCTTCGGCAAGCTGGCCGACGGCACCAAGGTCTACAGCTGGTCGCTGGAGAACGGCGGCACCCGCCTGAAGGTCCTCTCCTGGGGCGGTGTCGTCCAGTCCCTGGAGATCCCCGACCGTCGCGGCCGGTACGCCAACGTCTCCGCGGGCTTCGACAATCTCGAGGACTACGTCGCGAAGACCCCGTACTTCGGCGCGCTGATCGGCCGCTACGGCAACCGCATCGGCAAGGGCAAGTTCACCCTCGACGGCAAGAACTACCAGCTGTCCGTGAACGACGGCGAGCAGAGCCTGCACGGCGGCACCCAGGGCTTCGACAAGCGCGTGTGGGACGTCGAGCCGTTCGTGAAGGGCTCCGACGTCGGCCTGCACCTGTACTACACGAGCGTCGACGGCGAGATGGGCTACCCGGGCACGCTCAAGACGAAGGTGACGTACACGCTCACCCGGCACGGTGAATGGCGCATCGACTACGAGGCCACCACGGACAAGGCCACCGTCGTCAACCTCACCAGCCACGTCTACTTCAACCTGGCCGGCGAGGGCAGCGGCACGATCGAGGACCACGAGCTCCAGATCGCCGCCTCCCGCTACACGCCCACCGACGCGGGCCTGATCCCCACGGGCGAACTGGCGAAGGTCGCGGGCACCCCCTTCGACTTCCGCAAGGCCAAGCCGATCGGCCGGGACATCCGCGTCTCCCACCCGCAGCTGGTGACCGCCAAGGGCTTCGACCACAACTGGGTCCTCGACAAGGGCATCACCGCCCGGCCCGAGCACGTCGCGACCCTGCGCGACCCGTCCTCCGGCCGCACCATGAAGATCGCCACGAACGAGCCGGGCCTGCAGTTCTACTCGGGCAACTTCCTCGACGGCACGCTGACCGGCCCGTCCGGCCGCACCTACCGGCAGGGCGACGCGCTCTGCCTGGAGACGCAGCACTTCCCGGACTCGCCGAACAAGCCGAAGTTCCCGTCGACGGTGCTGCGGCCGGGGCAGACGTACCGGACGACGACCATCCACACGTTCGGCTGCTGAGGCCCCTGACAGGCCTTCACAGAAGGAGCACATGTTCCGACCGTTTTCCCGACGGTTGAACAGTGCCCCAGTGGTCTCCGTATGAAAGGGCGGCCCGCGCTCCCCCGCGCGGGCCGCCCTTAAACGTCGGGTCCGTCCGTCCCCAGCGGACCCGCCCCATACGGAGGTTCCATGGCCGACAACGTCACGTCGCTGTTCCGCAGTACCGCGGCACACAGCCCGTCGATGGCGGCTCTGACACGTGAGGGCGGCGAGGGAGCCGGCCCCGTGGACTTCTGTATCCCCTGCAACCCGTACTTCCCGACCCCGGCCATGTTCGAGGACATGGCGGGCCGGCTGCGCGACATCATCACGTACTACCCGAGCAGCGCCGACACCATCACGGCCGAACTGTGCAGCCTGCTCCAGCTGCCCCCGCAGTGCGTGGCCATGGGCAACGGCTCGACCGAGCTCATCACCTGGATCGACCACCTGCTGGTACGCGAGTCCCTCGCCGTCCCCGTCCCCACCTTCGGCCGCTGGACCGACCAGCCTATGGAGACCGGCAAGCGGGTCGACATGTTCCCGCTCCAGGAGTCCAGCGGCTTCGCCCTCGACCTCGCCCAGTACGCCGAGTTCATCCGGGCCCGCGGCACCCGCGTCGCCGTCATCTGCAACCCCAACAACCCCGACGGCGGCTTCCTGCACAAGCACGCCATCGTCCAGTTCATGGACGCCATGGCCGACCTCGACCTGGTCGTCATCGACGAGTCGTTCCTGGAGTTCGCGGACGCCGAGGCCGAACCGTCCGTCGTGCAGGAGGCGATGCTGCGGCCCAACGTCGTCGTACTGCGCAGCCTCGGCAAGAACTTCGGCCTGCACGGCATCCGTTTCGGCTACCTCGTCGCCAACCCGGCGCTCGCGGGCCGCATCCGCTCGATGCTCCCCAAGTGGAACCTCAACTCCTTCGCCGAGCACGTCGTCTTCATGCTGAAGGAGCACGGCGCCGAGTACGCGCAGAGCCTCCAGCAGGTGCGCCGCGACCGCCTCGACATGGCCGGCCAGCTCTCCTCCCTGCCCGGGCTGACGGTCTACCCGTCGCAGGGCAACTTCCTCTTCGTGCGCCTCCCCGTGGGTGCCGAGGGCACCGTCGTCCGGGACCGGATGCTCACCGAGCACCGGATCCTGGTCCGCGAGTGCGGCAACAAGATCGGCTCGTCCAGTCGCTTCCTGCGTCTCGTGGTGCGCCCCCAGGTGGACGTGCGTCGCCTGGTGTCCGGCCTGGAACAGGTGCTCTACGGGACGTCCAGGAGGGGAGCCGCCGTGCCCGAGCTGGGCAATGGGACCAGCTACAGCTCGGGCACGGCGGCCGTGGACCGTCTGGTGAGCGAGACGAACGGGTCGGGCATGCGGGGGCTGGCCGCGCAGGCGGTGGGGATGGCCGCGGCGCCGGCCGCCGCTGGGGCCGGCGAGCCGGGGCTCGCACCTGCTGCCGCGGCCGCGAGCGTGGGCGGGCCGGGGCTCGCCGCCGCCCCGGCTCCCGCTCCGGCGCCCCTTGCGGCTCCCGCTCCGGCCACCGGCATCGGCATGCCGCTCCCCGCCGCCGCGTCCGCCGTACCGGCGGGTGCGAGCGGCGGGATGCCGATGCCGGCTGCGGCGCAGATGCCGCAGCCGCAGATGCCCCAGCCCCCGATGCCGCAGGCGGTGCCACAACCCGCGCCTCAGCCGATGGCCGCCCCGGCCCCGCCGCTGACGCCTGCGGCACAGGCGCCGGCACCGGTCCCGGCTCCTGCTCCGGCGCCCTCGCCCATGGCCGCTCCGTTCACCGGGCCCACGCCGCCCGGCGTTCCGGCTCGTGGAGGCCTGACGGCGGCTCAGGTGCGGGGCACGAACGGGCTGACGCCGGCGCCGGCCACGGGGTGGCCCGCCGCGCAGAGCTGGCCCAACGCGGCGGGGATGGGGCAGGCCGGGTAGTTCGGCGGGTGCGGGTGGGCGGTGGCTGGTCGCGCAGTTCCCCGCGCCCCTGGGGGACTGCACCGCTGTCACTTTCCAGGGTCAGTAGGCGACGGGCCATCCGCTGCTCCAGTTCAGGAGGTTGATGCCCAGCTTGGGTGTGCCGTTGTCGTTGCCGTCGTAGTAGTGGTAGACGATCAGGTCGCCGTCGGCGTCCTTCAGGATCGACTGGCCGCCGGGACCGATGACGCTGCCGTGCGACTCCAGGACGGGCGTGCCACCGTTGTTCATCAGGTCGACGCCGTTCTTGTCGCGGTACGGCCCGGTGACGCCGGACGCGCGGCCGACCTTGACCTTGTACGTCGAGCTGGTCCCGTTGCAGCAGGTGTCGTACGAGGCGAAGAGGTAGTAGGAGCCGCCCCGTTTGACGATGAAGGGCGCCTCGACGGCCTTGGTCCCGGTGGGGCGGGAGGCGAGCGAGTACCGGGTGGTGTTGGAGGAGAGCTGCTTCCCGGTGGAGGGGTTGATCTGGATCATTTTGATCCCGGTCCACCAACTGCCGAACGACAGCCACCACTTGCCGTCGTCGTTCACGAAGAGGTTCGGGTCGATGGCGTTGAAGTCGCTGCCCGAGTTCGAGGTGTAGACCGTGCCCTGGTCGGTCCAGCTGCCCGGCCGGCCGGTACTGGAGGTGGCGAGGCCGATGGCGGAGGTGTTCGAGCCGAACTTCGATACGGAGTAGTACATCAGGTACTTGCCGCCGTGGTACGAGATGTCCGGCGCCCAGGCCTCCGGCACGGACGAGTAGTTCCGCCACCAGCCCGGCCGACTGGAGAAGGCATCGCTGCCGTTACGGAAGGCCGTGCGGTCGCTGCTGGTCTTGTTGGCGATGCCGCCGCCGGTGGCGTAGAGCAGGTACTGGCCGGACGAGGTGCGGATCATCGACGGGTCGTGGGTGACGACGTCGCCGGTGACCCGGCCGGGGTTGGGGTACGCCGACGCCGTGCCCGGAACGAGGGCGAGCAGGAAGGCTGTGGGGAGGGCGAACAGGGCGGTTCTCGTGCGCAGGATGGAGCGGCTCATGCGGATCCTCCTTGCGGTGGGGGTCACAACGTTGTCCGGTATCTCGGACAACGATCGCAAGTTCGAACGGACCGTAGAATCGAACCCATTGCGCGTCCATGGTCCGCGCGGCAACAACCGCGCGGACCATCGAAGTTCGACCGGAACACGGACGGGTCAGCCGGTCGGAAGTCCCAGCCCGTAGTACCTGACGTGATAGCCGTCCACGTACTCGGCCTCACCGCCGACGATCAGACCGGCCGGCTCGGTCACCCCCGCCGCCCTGGCCGTCGCCACCAGCATCTCCGCGAGCGCGCGGCCCTTGGGTTCGCCGGGTCCTCCCGCGTCCACGCGCCACAGCGGATCGTCGTCGCTCCAGACCGAGGCCGTACCCGGGTGCTCGGCGACGGTGCCCCAGCCGAGCGCGGCCGCGTCGACGCCGTCCGGGGCGAAGCAGCCGATCGACAGCCGGTCGCCGCACGTGACGTCGAAGAGGAGTGGCGCGCCACCGCCGGTCCGCCCGTAGAACGGCATGCCGAAACCGACACCGAGGGCGACGGCCTCGGCGGGCAGGGCCCCCAGGAAGTCGCCCAGCGACCGGGTGACGGTCTCCCAGCTGCGGGCGGTCCAGCCGCCGGGGAAGCCGAGGCCGGCGTTGGCGGGGTCGCGGTTGCTGCCGAAGAAGCCGCTGATCGCGTGCTCTTCGCCGTGGCCCTGACGCCAGAACCAGTTCTCCGCCGGGTCGGTGGGCTGCAGGACCAGCTCCGGGCCCGCCTTACCGGCGCGCAGCTCCAGGGTGTCCGTACTGCCGCGCCAGCGCAGGAAGGGGGCGCCCCACGACGGCCCGCTGTCGTAGAAGGGGCCCATGTCGCCGTGCGAACCCATGACGGACGGCCGTCCCAGGGCCGCGGTCAGTTCCTCGTTGGCGGCGCGGAAGGCGGCGGCCTGCGCCGCGGCGCCGGGATCGGCGGTCGCCACCGGCACGGCGAGTTCCACGTACGACTCGCCGTCGGTGAAAGGCTCTTCGTAGGTGCCGACGGGACGCAGTCGGGCGTTGCCCGAGGGCCGGCCGGTGACCAGGACGGGATGGTCCGCCGTGCCGCCCCGGGCCCAGCCGAGCCCGTCCGCCAGGGTGTTCACCCCCTCCGGCGTCCAGCCGCCGGTGTCCGCGGCGAGGAGCCGCCGGGCGAGGTCGCCGAGGGATTGTTCATCAGTGCTGCCCCGTTGTCCGTTCATGCGCTCATCGTGCCGCAGCCCTATCCCTCGATGTCGAGCGCGGTCCCGTACAGCCGCTCCACCTTCAGCCGGATGACGACGCGCCGCTCGTCGACCAGTTGTTGGAAGAAGGCGTCCTCGTCCTCCGGTTCGGCGCCCGCCGGGATCATCGCGAGCAGTTCCCGGCCGACCGAGTCGCCGGGGACCGTCGTGACGTCGGAGACCTCGGCGTCACCCTCCGCCACGGCGAACGACCAGACGTCCCCGCCCTGCACGTGCAGCGCCGCACCGGGTGAGCGGCGCAGGTGCTTGACCTTGACGCGGTCGGCCGTCGTCGAGAACCGCACGGTGCGGGAGTCGGGATCCCAGTTGTAGACCATGGTCGTCAGATGGGGGTGGCCACTGCGCTTGACGGTGGCGAGCGTGCCGAACTGCTGCGCGGCGAGCAGGTCGGAAAGGGCTTCGTCGGACAGGAGGCGGGGTGTCGGTCTGTCGGTCATGCCATGGCCAACACCCGTGCGGCTTCGATCATTTCGAGATCCGCCCACTTCGCCGCTCAGCCCCGGGCCGTGCCGAACAGCCCGTCGACGATGCGCCGCAGTACGGCCTCCTCCTGACCGGTGTCCTCCCCCCCCCCGCTCGTACTCGGTCAGCGCGATGCCGGCGAGCGTGAACTCCCCCGTCAGGGCCCGCACCGCTCCCAGCAGGCCGTCGACGTCGAGCCCCCCGGGTTCCGGTGTGCCGACGGCCGGGAAGACCCGGGGGTCGAGGACGTCGAGGTCGATGTGGACGTAGACCGCCTCGGCACCGGTCGCGCGCACTGCCGCGAGGAGCGGGCCCGGTTCGGCCAGCTGCTCGACGCCGACGTGCCGGATGCCGCGGTGCTCGACGAGGTCCCGCTCGCCCGGGTCCAGGGATCGGGCCCCCGCCAGCACCACACGGTCGGCCGACAGGCTCCGTACGGGGCGCAGGCCCTCCGGTCCGTCACCGATGAGCGCGCGCAGCACCATGCCGTGGAACGCCCCGGAGGGCGACGACTCCGGTGTGTTGAGGTCTGCGTGCGCGTCGAGCCACACCAGCGCCAGCCGGTCCCCGAACACGGAGAGCGCGGTCTCGACGGGGGCGAGATCGACCCCGCAGTCGCCGCCGGCCGGCTGTGGCCGCTCCCGACCCCTGCCACTGGGCCACCTCAAGTACGACCCGACCGGACACGGGAATCTCCTCTCGACGGTGATCAACACAGCCTAGGAGCGGCAGGGACACGGACGGACGTGCCCCCGCGCCTCACCGTCGCCCGCCGAACTCCCAGTCATGCACCTCGATTGCGGCGTACCGGTCCGAGGTCAGCACCGCACGCGCCGCCTCCGCGTCCGCGGCCCGCACCAGTGCCGCCGTGCCCACCCACACGGCGCCGTCGTCGGACAGCAGCGGTCCGTACGCGATCAGTTCGTCCTGCCGGGTATCCGGCACATCGAGGTCGGCACCGTCCCCCGGGCCGAGCCCGAGAACGAGGTACCGCTTGCCGCCCGTCCGGCCGCCGGGGAACTCCCACATGGTGCGGCCCAGCAGGTTCCGCCACCGTCGCACCAGTACATCCCGGTACGCCCCGGCCTGGTAGTTGGGCTCGTCGAAGGCGAACGCGCGGGCGGCGGCGGCATCCGGCAGGTCGACGATGTGCACACTGCCCGTGACCGTCTCCCCGTCATCCGCAAAAGTCGGTCCCCGGGCGATCAACTCGGCCTCGTAGCGGTCCATATAGGCCCAGTGCGCCTCCCCCAGCTCCTCGCGCAGGGGCAGGGAGCCGGGCCGGTCGCGGTGGTAGCAGAAAAACTCCATGGCTCATCCAACCTCGGTGGCTACGCTCGTGTCTCCCGTCGTCGTGACCACAGGAGAGCAGACCGTGCGCAGCGCCGCCGTAACGCCCGAGGGCGACCAGATCCGCTGGGTCGAACTGCCGGGGCGGGAGCCGACGCGCGTCTACCTGCACGGACTGGGCGCCACATCGCCGGCCTACTTCACCTCCGTCGCGGTCGACCCGAGGCTGTCCGGCCACCGCTCCCTGCTCCTGGACCTCCTGGGCCACGGCATCAGCGATCGCCCGACGCACTTCGACTACAGACTGGAGTCACACGCCGACGCCGTCGCCAACGCGCTGACGGGGGCGGGTGTCTCGGCCGCTGAGCTGATCGCACACAGCATGGGCGGCTCGGTGGCCGTCGTCCTGGCGGCCCGCCACCCCCACCTGGTCTCCCGCCTGGTCCTGGTCGACGCGAACCTGGACCCGATCCCGCGCGCCCCGGGCTCGTCGGGCAGCAGCGGCATCGCCGCCTACTCCGAGGAGGAGTTCGTGACGGGCGGCGGCTGGGAGGAGGTCCGCGACCGGGTCGGCCCGCACTGGTGGTCCACGATGCGCCTGGCCGGCCGCGAGGCCCTGCACCGCAGCGCGTTCCACCTCACCCGGGGCTCCGACCCGACCATGCGTGAACTCCTGCTGGACCTGAAGATCCCCCGCACCTTCCTGCTCCCGGAGTCCGACGGCCCGCTCCCGGGCACCGAGGCCCTCAGGGAGGCCGGCGTGTCCGTCGTCCCGATCCCCGACTGCGGTCACAACATCATGCTGGACAACCCGGAGGCCTTCGTGGCGGCCACTGCCGTGGCTCTCGCGCCCCGGGGCTGACCGGCCCTCACCGAAGATCCCCGAACGAGGACGACACGTAGGCCGGCCGGACGACGCGGAGGACCGGGAAGGGCGGCCCACCGGGCCACCTGGCCGGTGAAGCCGCCCCCCGTTCACACCGTCACGACTTCTTCGGGCACTCCTTCCACGCCAGGTGGTACACCGTGCTGATGTCCCCGTCCGTGGAGTCCATCGTCATGAAACTGACCTTGTCGGCCGACTGGGTGCCGGCGTTGACGCGGATCTCGGTGTTGATGTTGAAGTTGCGCTGCACTCCGCAGGGCGCGTAGACCAGCTGGGCCCAGTCCGTCTCGTCGGTGGCCTGCCAGTTGTCGTTGAGGGGCCCGCTGAAGGGGTGGTTCTTGTACACCGTGCTGGGCGAGCCCTGGAAGTAGTACGAGGCCCGCTGGGTGGCGCTCGCGCCGCGCTGGAGCGAGGCGAATCCGCGGTAGTCCGCGCTCGCGATGGCGTAGGTGAAGCCGCCGGGCACGTGGACCTTCAGGTTGAGCTGGCAGTTCCTGCGGAACGCGGTCGGGTCGGAGCTGCCGCCGGCCTGGGCGAGGTAGTCGCTGTAGGTGACCGTGAACGCCGTGTTGTCCTCGGAGACCGCGACCGCTGCCGTGCCCTGCGGGCAGCCGGAGCCGTTCACCGTGGCGACCTGGATGATGATCTTGTCCGGGGGCGGGTCGTCGAACCCGGAGGACGGGGATGATGCGGGAAGTGCGCTGGTGAGCAGCGCGGCGATCGCGCCGCTCAGGAGCAGGCCACCGGCCATGGTTCTCCCATCCGTTCGTGGGGGGTGGATCGTGAAAGTGAATAAGCATGCACATGTCAAACCGACAAGTACACGCACCCCCGGCCTGTGACCATTCCATGAAGGAGATGTGAAGAGCGGGAGCGGTCGCATCGTACGCAGGGCGGCAGTGGCGGGCCAGGTCGCTCACCGGCCATTCACACTGGCGGGAATTCACCCGGTACCGGCGGACGCATAGGGTGCGTTGCACCAGTGCGTCAGACCGAGGACATGGCGAGGAGATCCCGAGGACGGAATGAGGATCACGCACAGCGCCGCGCACGGCCGCCGCCACTCAGGGGTTCTCCCAGGCCGCCGGTTCCGCCGCCAGCCGCTCCACCGGCTCCGGCAGCGCCCCGGCCGCGAGGTCGGCGATCGTCACGCCCTCCAGGATCCTGCGGACGTTGGCCCGCAGGGCGATCCACAGCGGGAGCAGCGGCTCGGCGGTGCCGGAGTAGGCGAGGCCGGTCGGCCGCTCGCCGCGCACCGATACGATCGGCCCGTCCACGGCCCGGATCACGTCCGCGACCGTGATCTCCGAGGCCTCCCTGGCCAGCCGGTAGCCGCCGCCCCCGCCGCGCCGGCTGTCGACGACGCCCCCGCGCCGCAGATCGCCGAGGATCCCCTCCAGGAACTTGTGGGGGATGTCCTGCGCGGTGGCGACGGCCTCCGCCTTGACCGGTCCCTCCCCCTGCCGGACGGCCAGCTCCACGACCGCTCGTACCGCGTAGTCCGCACGTGCCGAGATCCTCATAGGACCATTGTGGCCGTCACCCTGTAGACATTGAGCACGCGCACCCCGAACCACATCAAGCACACGCACCCCCGTACGACAAGCACACGCACCACGTACCGCATGGCACAACAGGAGGCGCTCCCTTGGAGCTCAGCAGGCGTACCTTCCACGCTCTGGCCGGCACGGCGGCGCTCGGCTTCGCGCTGACCGGCAGCGGGTCGCCGACCTCCGCCAACCCGGCACGCACCGCGCCCACCGGCCCGCCGCCGCCCGTGCCGAGCGCGGACGGCCGGCCGCACAAGATCGGCTTCGACCACCACTCGCTGACCGTCGACGGCCGCCGCCTGGTCCTCTGGTCGGGCGAGATGCACCCCTTCCGGCTGCCGAGCCCGTCGCTGTGGCGGGACGTGCTGGAGAAGATGCGCGCCCACGGCTACAACGCCGTCAGCGCGTACGTCGCCTGGAACCATCACTCCCCCGCCCCCGGCCGCTACGACTTCACCGGCGTGCGCGACCTGGACCTGTTCCTGCGGACGGCCGCCGAGACGGGGATGTACGTGATCCTGCGGCCCGGGCCGTACATCAACGCCGAGGTCGACGCCGGCGGCTTCCCCGGCTGGCTGACCGCCACCGAGGGCCGGGCCCGGACCTCCGACCCCACCTACCTGCGCTATGTCGACGAGTGGCTGACCGCCGTCAACGCCATCGCCGCGAAGCGCCTGTTCACCCGGGGCACGGGCACGGTGCTGCTCTACCAGATCGAGAACGAGTACGACGCGCACGTCGACGAGCCGTCCGGTCGCGCCTACATGTCGTACCTGTACGAGAAGGTCCGCGCCGACGGTATCGACGTGCCGCTGTTCCACAACGACAAGGGCAGGAACGGCCACTGGGCGCCCGGCTCGTTCGGCACCGGCGGCGAGAAGGGGCGCTGGCTCTACGGGTTCGACGGATACCCGGAGCCGGACGAGGTGCCGCCGGACTGGGGGTCGTTCGGGACCGGCGGCAGGAAGGGCGGGACTACGGCCAGTCCGAAGACGCCCGGGTTCGTGCCCGAGTTCGGCGGGGGCTGGTTCGACCCGTGGGGCGGGTCCTGGTTCGACGGCAAGGGGTACGCCGAGGCGCGCCGGACCCGGGACGCGGCGTACGAGCGGCGTTTCTACCTCACCAACCTCGCCAACGGCATCACGCTGCACAACGTCTACATGACGTACGGCGGCACCTCCTGGGGCTGGCTGCCCGCGCCGGCCGTCTACACCTCGTACGACTACGGCGCCGCGTTCGACGAGGCCCGCAACGCCACCCCGAAGCTCGCGCCGATGCACCAGATCGGGCAGTTGCTGCGGTCCGTGCCCGACCTCGCCCGACTGAACCGGGCGAAGTCCGTGCGCGCGACCGACGAGCGGATCAAGGTCTACCACCTGACCAACCCCGACACCGGGGCCCACTTCTACGTCCTGCGCAACGACTCCGCCGAGGCGGTCTCCGTGACGCTGCCGGACGCCGGGATCGACGTGCCGGTCATGGTCCCCGCGCGGGACGCCAAGCTGATCGCCGCCGATCTGAGGCTCGGGAAGCGGACGCTGGTGCACGCCACCGTGCAGCCGATGCTGAGCCTGACCGCCGGACGGCAGGACATCGCCGTGTTCGCGGGCCGGCGGGGCGATCTCGCGCAGGTCGTGCTGGAGTGCCCCGACGAGCCGACTCCCATGCGGCTGGACGCGGAGCCCGCGTGGTCCTGGAACCTCAACAAGCTGAACATCACCGCTCCGCTCGGCGCCGGCGGGCTGAGCCGCGTGCGGGTCGAGGGCGACGGTGTGGACACGCCGATGCTGGTGCTGTTCGCCGACGACGCCACCGCCCTGCGGCTGTGGCCCTACGAGACCCCGTCCGGCCCGCTCCTCGTCTACGGCCCCGCCCTGCTGCGCTCGGCCGAGCTGCGCGGCTCCACGGTCCACCTCACCGGCGACACCACCGGGCAGACCGGCCTGGAGGTGTGGGGGCCGCGCGGGATCACCCACGTCACCTGGAACGGACGCCCGGTCCCCACCCGGATCAGCGCCTCCGGCAGTCTGCTGGCGCTGCGGCCGCTGGCCGGGGTGACCCGGCCGGTCCTGCCCGCCCTGGACGGCTGGCGGCGGCGTGCCGGGAACCCGGAGTCCGAGCCGGACTTCGACGACTCGGACTGGACGACGGCCGACAAGGAGACCACGTTCAGCACCACGCCCGTGCCCGACGGGCAGCCCGTCCTGTTCGCCGACGACTACGGCTTCCACTACGGCGACGTCTGGTACCGCGGCGAGTGGACCGGCGACAGCGGCGTCGAGTCCGTGTCCCTGGCCTACAGCACGGGCACGCAGGGCCTGCTGATGGCCTGGCTGGACGGCGAGCCGCTGGGCACGCACCGGATGCCCGTGCCGGACAAGGACCGGGCGCGGCAGGGCACGTGGACCGCTAAGGCCGGCTTCGACCTGCCGAAGCGGCTGCGCGAGAAGCTCCGTGACGCGGACCCGGAGCAGCGGCACGTGCTGTCCGTGCTCGTCCGGCGGATGCAGCACGACATGGACGGCGAGGCGCTCGACACGCACAAGGCCGCGCGCGGGCTGACCGCCGTCACCTTCGAGGGCGGCTCCCCCGGGGTGAAGTGGCGGATCCAGGGCGCGACCACGCCGGATCCCGTACGCGGTCCGATGAACAACGGCGGGCTGCACGGGGAGCGCGAGGGCTGGCACCTGCCCGAGTTCGACGACGGGGACTGGAAGGACACCGAACTCCCCGCGGGCGACCGGCGGCAGGGCGTCATCTGGTACCGGACGGACTTCCGGCTGGACGTCGCCCCGGGCGTCGACGCCTCGGTCGGGCTCGTCCTCGACGACGATCCCGGCCGGGCGTACCGCGTCCAGATCTTCCTCAACGGCTGGAACATGGGCCAGTACATCAACGACGTGGGCCCGCAGCACACTTTCGTGCTGCCGAACGGCATCCTGCGCACCCGGGGCGCCAACACCCTGGCGCTGGCGGTGCTGTCCGACGGGACCACCCCCTCCGGGCCGGGCGAGGTGCGGCTGACGCTGCTGGGCGCCGCGGCCGGAGGGGTGCCCGTGAAACCGGTCTGACCGGACCGGCCGGGGGCCGTCAGGCCAGCCGGATCACGTTCCAGGACAACGGCTCCAGGACGGTGCTCAGCGTGCCCTCCTGGAGGGTCGTGCCGTCGGCGGTGTGCGGGGCGACCCGCTCGGGGTCGTCGAGGGTGTTGCGGGCGTCGGGGTCGGCGTCCGCGAGGACGCTGTGTTCGACGACGTTCGTCACGTCCAGTCCGCTCAAGGAGACTTCGAGCGGCAGGGCGTCGGTGCGGCTGCGGTTGACGGCGAAGACGGTGACGGTGCCGTCCTCGGCGCGCACGGCGGTGGCGTGCAGCAGGTCGGTCTCGCCGTACTTCCTCGTCTCGTACGTCGGCGAGTCCACGCGGACGTCCAGGACCTGGCCGCGGCCGTACCGCGCGGCCTGCGCGAACGGGAAGAACGTGGTCTGCCGCCAGGCCGGGCCGCCGGGCTCGGTCATGATGGGCGCGATGACGTTGACGAGCTGGGCGAGGCAGGCGACCGTGACGCGGTCGGCGTGCCGGAGCAGGGCGATGAGGAGCGAGCCGAAGACGACGGCGTCCAGGACGCTGTAGTTGTCCTCCAGCAGGCGCGGGGCCTCCGCCCAGTCCCGCGCGCCGGAGTTCTCGATCTCGTGCCACTCCGACATGTACCAGACGTTCCACTCGTCGAAGGAGAGGTTGATCTTCTTCTTCGACTTCAGCTTCGCGCCGATGTGGTCGGCGGTGGCGACCACGTTCTCGATGAAGGACTCCATGTCGACGGCGGAGGCCAGGAAGGAGTCGAGGTCGCCGTCCTCGGGCTGGTAGTAGGCGTGCAGGGAGATGTAGTCGACGAGGTCGTACGTCTCCTCCAGGACCGTCGCCTCCCACGCGGCGAAGGTCGGCATGGACTGGCTGGAGGAGCCGCATGCGACGAGTTCGACGCCCGGATCGATCTGGCGCATGGCGCGGGCCGTCTCGGCGGCGACCCGGCCGTACTCCTGCGCCGTCTTGTGGCCGGTCTGCCAGGGGCCGTCCATCTCGTTGCCCAGGCACCAGATCTTGATGCCGAAGGGGTCCTTGTCACCGTGCGCGGCACGGAGGTCGGACAGGGCCGTGCCGGCAGGGTGGTTGGCGTACTCCTGGAGTTCGAGGGCCTCGGCGACACCGCGGGTGCCGAGGTTGAGGGCCATCATGGGCTCGGCCCGGGGGCCGATCTTCTTCAGGAAGGCGATGTACTCGGAGAGGCCGAAGCGGTTGGTCTCGGTGGAGCGCCAGGCGAGGTCGAGGCGGCGGGGGCGGTCCTCGACGGGGCCGACGGAGTCCTCCCACTTGTAGCCGGAGACGAAGTTGCCGCCGGGGTAGCGGATGGCGGTGACGCCGAGCTCCCTGACGAGGTCCAGGACGTCCTGGCGGAGGCCTGCTTCGTCGGCTGTGGGGTGGTCGGGTTCGAAGACGCCGGTGTAGACGCAGCGGCCGAGGTGTTCCACGAAGCTGCCGAAGAGGCGAGGGTTGACCTCGCCGACCGTGAAAGCGGGGTCGAGGGTGAAGCGGGCCTTGTGCATTTTCGCCTTTCGGGGTGGGTGGTTCTGTTTCGGTGGCGGCTGCGGGGCCGTGGGGGTCGATCGCGCGGTTCCCCGCGCCCCTGAAGAAGGGCGCTACTGGCCTGCCAGGCCTGTGTGCGCCACGCCCGCCACGTGCCGTTCGGCAGCGTCATCAGGTCGGGGTTGTTGGTCACCGTGTACGGCCAGAGGAAGTTGTTCCACGAGGCGATGAAGGTGAAGATGCCGACCGCCGCCAAGGAGGGGCGGGACAGCGGGAGGACGATGGTGAAGAAGACGCGCCAGCGGCTGGCGCCGTCGATGAAGGCGGCTCCCTTCAGGCCGTCCTTGCGGTAGAAGCAGAGCTGGACGTGGATGTCGAGCGGGAGAGCGTAGAGCTTGCCGTCGATGACGCGGAAGGCGTCCAGCATCGCGATCATGTTGGAGCCGTCGCCGCCGCTGAAGAGGTTCCAGTAGCGCACCCGCGTGTCGGCGTCGGAGGCGAGTGCGTCGGCGCCGGTGCCGAGCGCTGCGAAGCCGAAGCTGCTCGCGACGAAGAGTCCGCCGAGCCCGCCGAGAAGCTGCCTGCGATTCAGGTCAGGTCGTGCCATGCCCTGCCCTTACGATCGATGACGGATAGCTGTTCGGTATTTCGGATGGCGCTCGTTACTTCGAACGGGACCGTAAATTCGAAGCGCTTGCACGTCAATGGTCCGGCCAGACTTCGGGCGGGACTTTTCCGGACAGGAACGGTCGTTCCCTTGTGGACATCGGACGTCCGATCGCATGACGCGCACACTTTCGGGCGCGTAGTCTCGGAGCCGCGACAGGCCGGCGGTGAGAAGGGGGAGCGATGGACATCGCGGGCGCGCGGGCCCGGGCCGCCCGACTCTCCGCCGCGCTCAGGCGCTCACGCAGTGGCTCGGCCATGCGCGGCCTGGCCGCCGAACTCGCCACCGCGGTACGGAAAAGACCGGACCAACCCACCGACGTGCGGTCCCTGTGCCGGGCCCTGTGCGAGGAGATGAGCAGCCGGCGCGGCGGGCGGCGCGTCGAGCTGCGCTTCGAGCGCTTCCCCGACGAGATCGAAGTGACGGGCCTGTGGGTGGAGTTCCAGGACTTCGACCTCGTCATCGTCGAGGAACGGGCCGAGGCGGTGCAGCAGTTGGTCATCCTCGGGCATGAGCTGTGGCATCTGCACGCGGGGCACGGGCATCACCACGGGGCGGGTGCGGTGGCGGCCCATGCGTTCGCCGACCGGCCGGGGTGGGACGACGTCGCGCTGGCGGTGGCCGCCCGCAACGGCTCCCGGGAGCGGGACGAGGCCGAGGCCGACGCCTTCGGGCACCGGCTGGCGGCGGGGTGCCGGGCGCTGCTGCCGGGCGGGCGCGGGCCGGAGGCACCCCTCGACCCCGTGCAGCGGTCGCTGTACTACCGGGGGCCTCACCATGGGCCGCGAGGAGGTGCGGCACCGTGACGACGGTGGCGCTGACCCCGGCCGAGTTCGTCAACCAGTTCTATCCGAACTTCTGGTGGATCCCCGCGGGGGTCCTGGCGGCCGCGCTGGCCATCAAGCTGCCGAGCATCATCCGGCTCTGGAAGGACCCGATGCTGCGCGCGGTCGGCGGGCTGCTGCTGCTCGCCTGCGCGGTGTTCGTGTTCGTGGCGCCGTCGACGATCGCCCGGGTCAACCGGCTCACCGGGGTGGCGAACTTCTCCGGACCCTGGGTCTACTCGCTGCTCACCGCGTTCTGCGCCTTCTGCCTGCTGCTGATCATCTCCTGGCGCAACGGCCTGTCCGACCGCTCGGAGCGCACCCGGCGCGCGATGCGCGGGGTCGTGGCGGTCTACTCGGGTGTGATCGTCGCGATGTGGGTGCTGTTCGCCCTCGCGGACGTACCGGTGGAGCGGCTGCGGGACCTCGACACGTACTACGCGAACACTCCGTACATGCGCGAGGTGATCGTGCTGTACCTGCTCGCGCACACCGTGGCCGCGCTGGTCACCAACGGGCTGATCTGGAACTGGGTCCGCACGGACGGGCTCGACTCGCTGCTGCGCTGGGGGCTGAAGTTCCTCGGCGTGGGCTACGCGGCGCAGTTGCTCTTCGACGGCGCCAAGATCAGTGCCGTGGTGGCCCGTTGGTCCGGGCGGGACCTGGACTGGCTGAGCACGGCCGTCGCCCCGCCGCTCGCCTGCCTGTCCGCCGTGCTCATCGCGGTCGGCTTCATCCTCCCGCACGCCGGGCAGTACCTGCACGGCCGCTGGCACGTCCGGCTCGCCCTCCACGAACTGCGGCCGCTGTACCTGCTGATGAGGACGGTCAACGGCACAGGGGTCCCGTTCCTGCTGCGCGCGACGCCGGAGCTGCGGCTGGTCCGCCGTGAGACGTTCATCCGCGACGTGCTGCTGCCGCTGGCCCGGCACATCGACGAGGACCGGCGCGAACGGTTCCACGACGCCGCCCTCGCCCTCGGCCATCCGCCCGACCGCGCGAAGACACTCGCCGCCACCGCGGCGATCCTGGACGCGGCCGACGCCGGGAACCGGACCCGGGAGGACGACGGCACCGGTGCCCGGGACACCACGGACCTGCTGCGCGAGATCGGCGCCTTGTCCCGGGCCCTGCGCCGCACGGAGGACCTCCGGGCGATCCGCGCCCAGGCGCGTGACCACACGGACGGCAGGTCGCTGACCGGCTGACCACGCCCCCGCCCGCGACCGGTGCCGGTGCCGGTGCCGGTGCCGGTGCCGTCGTATCCGGCGGGAATGCATCGACGTGACCCGCACGGGGGCCGCGCACGGTACGTGAAGGTACGGTGAGAGCCGTCCGGAACGAGGCCTGTGTGGCTCGAAACCGGTGCCGGCGGACGGGTGTTGTGCGCCCGCGCGGCTGTGGCCGGACGACGGGGAATGCCCTCAGGGCAAAGGAGCCTTCATGGCTGAGTGCGGGGAGTCGCATGTCGCGTAGAGCTGTCGTCATCGGTGCGGGTCTGGCCGGCATGCTGGCCGCGGCGGCCCTGTCCGCCGTCGCGGACGAGGTGGTCGTGCTCGACCGCGACGATCTGCCCGAGGGGCCGGAGCACCGCAAGGGCCTGCCCCAGGGACGTCACGCGCATCTCCTCATGGCCGGCGGGCTGGCCTCCATGGAGGACCTGGTGCCGGGCGTGAGCATGCGCAAGCACCTGCTCGCCGCCGGTGCGCACGAGATACCGCTCGGCTCGGGCATGGTCGCCCTCACGCCCGAGGGCTGGCTCCGGCGCTGGCGTCACCCCGGCCCGAGCATGCTGACCTGCACCCGGGCCCTGCTCGACTGGGCGGTGCGGGGCGCCGTGCTGGACAGCACCGGGGTGGTGATCCGCAAGGCGCGGGTGCTGGAGCTGACGGGGTCGCGGCAGCGGGTGACCGGGGTCCGCGTGTCGACCGCCGCCGGGGAGGAGGATCTCGCCGCCGACTTCGTGGTGGACGCGAGCGGGCGCGGCTCGCGGATCGTGACCTGGCTGGCGGCGCTGGGCGTAGACGACGTACGCGAGAAGACGGTGGACGCCGGCCTGGTGAACGCCACGCGTCTCTACCGCACTCCCGAGGGAGCCGGGCGTTTCCCCCTGACCATGGTGCAGGCCGATCCGTACCAGGGGCGGCCCGGCCGCAGCGGCATGGTGCTGCCGATCGAGGGCGACCGCTGGATGGTCAGCCTCGCGGGTACACGGGGCGGCGGCGAACCGCCGTCCGATCCGGACGCGTTCCTCCGGTACACCCTGGACCTGCCCGACCCGATCGTGGGCCGGCTGATCTCCGGCGCGGAACCGCTCACCGACGTCCATGTCAGCCGCAGCACCAGCAATCACCGCCGGTACCTGGAGAAGGTCCGCTCCTGGCCCGACCGCCTCGTCGTCCTCGGTGACGCGCTGGCCACGTTCAACCCCGCCTACGGACAGGGCATGTCGGTGGCCGCGCTGGGCGCCCGGGAGCTGGACCGCGAGCTGCGGCGGTCCGCCCTCGGCGAGCCCGGGCTCGCCCGGCGGGTGCAGCGGAGGGTGGCCCGGCCGGTGGAGTCCGCGTGGACGATGGCGGTGAGCCAGGACGTCTGGTATCCCGGCACGCGCGGGGGCTCGCCCGGGGTCGCCGACCGTCTGGTCACCGCCTACACCCGCCGCATGATCCGCACGGCGACCGGCTCGTACACGGCGGCGTCGGCGGTCTGGGACGTGATGAGCATGACGACGGGGCCGACCCGGCTGCTCCGGCCCTCGACGGTCCTGGCAACGCTGAGCGGGCCGCCGTTGCCCGCGGCGGTGGGGGCGCCGCTGACGGACGACGAGCGGGCGGTCCTGCGGCGCCTGGACCGCACGGGAGGCTGAGGCAGGGGCGGCCCGGTGCGGTTCGCGCCCCCGGCCGCCCCGCCCCTCGTCAGCCGGCGAACGCGGGCTGTGCCAGGCCCTTGCCCGCCCCGGGCACCACGAACAGGGAACCCGCCAGGGCGGGCGGCTCGGCCGGCCCCGTACGGGCCGTGGTGACGTACAGGTCGGTCAGGTCCGGCCCGCCGAACGCACAGGCCGTCACCAGCGGCACCGGCAGCTCGATCACCCGGTCCAGCTCACCGCCGGGGGTGTACCGCCGCACCGCCGAGCCCTGCCACAGCGCGACCCACACGCACCCCTCGGCGTCCACGGTCAGCCCGTCCGGGAAGCCCGCGTCCTCCTCGATCACGGCGAGGGTCCGCCGCCCGGAGATCCGCCCGTCCGCGTGGTCGAAGACGTCGACCCGCCGGGTCGGGGAGTCGATGTAGTACATGAGCCGCCCGTCGGGGCTCCACCCCGTGCCGTTGCTGACGGCGGCGTCGTCGAGCACGACCTCCACGGTGCCCTCGCCGGTGACGCGGGACAGCGTGCCGCCCCCCGGCGCCTCGTCGTAGCGCATGGTGCCCGCCCACAGGGCGCCGTCGGGCGCGATCGCGGCGTCGTTGGCGCGGCGGCCCGGCACCGGCTCGTGGTGGAGCCAGCGGAAGCCGTCGTCCGGGTCGAGGAGGCCGATCCCGTCGCGCAGGTTCAGCACCAGGCCGCCGCCGGCGCGCGGCTTGACGGCGCCGATGTGCTGTTCCGTGCGGCGGACGGTGCGGCGCCCGGTGGCCGGGTCGTAGGTGTGCAGGCGGGAGCCGAGGATGTCGATCCACAGCAGCCGGCCGGCTGCCGCGTCCCAGGTGGGCCCTTCGCCGAGCTCGGCCTCGGCCCGCACGGCGACCTCGTACGGCGTCGTCATGCCGGGCTCCGGTGCCCGAGGTGCTCGGACAGCTCGGCGGCGCCCTTGACGGCGAGCTGCTCCAGCTCGGCGCGGCGCTCCTCGCTCCAGCGGATCATGGGCACGGAGATCGACAGGGCGGCGACGACCTGCCCGGTGCGGTCGCGGACCGGCGCGGCCACGCAGGACACGTCCGGGTTGGACTCGCGGTTCTCCACGGCGAGGCCCCGCTCACGGATCTCGGCCAGGGCCTCGCGCAGCGCGCCCGGGTCGGTGATGCTGTTGGGGGTCATCGCGACCAGCCGGGCACCGTCCGGGATGCGCGCGGTGAGCTCCGGCTCGGGAAGGGAGGCCAGCAGCATCTTGCCGACGGAGGTGCAGTGGGCGGGCAGCCTGCGGCCGGCCGCCGACACCATCCGTACGGCGTGCGTGGAGTCGACCTTGGCGATGTAGATGACGTCCGTGTCCTCCAGGATCGCCACGTGCACGGTCTCGTCGCAGGTCTCGGCGACGGACCGGGCGACCTGCTGGCCCTCGGCCGCGAGGTCGAGCTGCTCGGAGTACCGGGCACCGAGCTGGTACGGGCGTACGCCGAGCCGGTAGCGTCCGGGCTGACCGGGCATCGGGACGATGTACTTCCGGGCGGCGAGCGTGGTCACCAGCTCGTGCACGGTGGTGCGCGGCAGCTGGAGCTTGCGGACGATGTCGGGGGCGGAGAGCGTCCCGTCCCCGTCGAGGAAGAGCTCCAGAATGTCGAGAGCCCGGGTCACGGCTGGTACGAGGCGTCCCACGACCGGCCCCCTCCCTATATGTCTCAGGCGCCTGTGCTTCAGATCCCGATGTTCGAGATATCAACAGGCGATCGGCATGACGAACACAGGCTAGCCATAGAGGTATGTCCGGGCAATGGGCAGCGGGCCTACGGGCAGAAACCCACGAGCGCCCCACATGCGCGTGGTGTGCCCATTGCAGTGCCCGGTGTGCGACACGTCACAGGTGTCGCAGAGGTGGGGGCGCACCTGGACGCCCCCGCATCCGGGCGGACCGCGGCGAAGGAGCGGGCCACGGTGTGACGCCGGGCGGCGCCGCTCAGCGAGTACGCCGCCCCCGCATTCCTCCCAGCTCTCCCCGCAACCGCTGCGCCCGCAGCACCAGTTCCAGTTCGAAGCGGCGGTCCGGGTCGTCGATCTCGTCGCCCCACAGTTCGCGGATCTGGCGCAGGCGGTAGCGGACCGTCTGGGGGTGGACGCCCAGGCGGGCGGCCACCTCCGGGGCGCCGCCGCGGGTCTCCAGCCAGGCCAGGAGGGTCTCGGCGAGGCGCCGGCCGTGGGTGGGGCCGCAGTGGGTCAGGGGGGCCAGGCACCGCAGAGCCAGGTCGTCGATGAGCTCCTCGGGCTGGAGGAGCACCAGGGCCTCGGTGTGTTCGGTGCAGTAGAGGACCTCGCCGGAGGGGAGGAGGTCCCGTTCCATCAGGCGGACCGCCGCCTCCGCCCAGCGCAGGGACTTGGCCGCCTCGGTCAGCGGGACCGGCGGGCCGATCGCGCCGGACCAGCCGGCCAGGGCCCGGTGCATGAGCTCCGAGCGGCCCGCCGCGTCCGGCTCGGGCACGACCATGCGGGGCTGCTCGTATTCCATGTCCAGCAGAACGCCCTGGCCGACCGCGGGGGCCATCGCCTCGCGGGCCGGGCGGAGCAGGACGCCGACCGCGACCTTCGCCGGTAAGGGCCAGCCGATGCGGGCGGCGCGTTCGGTCAGGGCCTCGGAGGGGTCGCCGCGGTGGTGCTCGGCGAGGAGCAGCTCCATGAGGCGGCGTTGCAGACGCAGGCGTTCACCGGCCTGGCGGGCCGCGGCCTCGGCGTAACCGCGTACGGACTGGTCGACCAGGCCGTCGAGGTACTCGTAGCCCGCGTCGACCAGTTCGTACATGGCCGGGGGCGGGATCTCCACGCGCTGGCCGATGTCGGCGAAACGGCGCCAGGCCAGGCGTACGCCCATGCGGTAGATGGCCTGGAGGGAGTCGAGGGAGCGGCCGTTGAGGCCCTCGCCGCGGCCGAAGTCCTGGAAGACGCCGGGCGGGACGGTCGGACGTCCCTCCGAGTGCTCCAGGTGCTGCACGAAGACCTCGATGGCCCGGCGGATGCCGACCAGCGCCATCGGCTCGCCGGAGTCGTCGAGGACGACGGGCAGGTGCGGGTACTCCCGCTGGATCTCGCAGAGGATCTCCTCGGCTAGGGCGGGCGCCTCGGCCAGGGCGATCGCGGCGAACCGGCGTACCTGGAAGCGCGGTACCTCATGCCAGGCCGAGCGCGTCGAGAGGGCGGCTGCGGTGCGGGCGGCCGTCACGGTCAACTCCCCTGGTCTGTTTGCTCGTACGTGATCAGGGGGGTGTTGGGTTGGTCGGGTGTGGCTTCGAGCAGCGCGACGACGCCCAGCGCGGCGCCCACGGCGAGGGCGGCGGCGAGCGCGACGGTCAGCGCGGCAGCGAGCAGTCTCGACATCGCAGGGTCAGCCTCTCTGTCCGGATTCGTCCGGAGATCGTCCGGAGGTTTCCCCACCTCGGCGTCCCGTCCCTGCCTGTCGCGCCCAGTTTCGACAAGCATTGACACCCCGTCAAGAGCCGCCTACGGTTCCCGGCCCAACCGCACGTGCGCATTCCGCCGCCGTGCCGGCCCTCTCGTACGTCGAGCCGTCCCAAGCCACTGGAGTGCCCGGATGCGCCGTACAACCTCCCCCTTTTCCCTGGTCCTGCTGGGTCTCGGTACGTTCCTGCTGGTGCTGGCGCCCCTGCTCGCCTGGTACGTGGAGCCCCGTGCAGCGGTGAACCCGATCGACATCGACACGACCGCCGTCTACACCGGCCGGGGCAGCGTCTTCGACACTGACCGGATCGAGACGGTGCCCGACCGGAAGATCACCGTCACTCAGCGGGTGCGGGGCAACGTCGAGGACAGCGAGCGCAGCGGCAACGCCGTCTGGGACGTGACGACCACGGTCGACACCGACAAGTCGCTGCCGGCCGCCGATCCCCACGACGCGCTGGACTTCGTGCCGCACCGCTGGGTGATGGACCGGAAGACCACAAGGCCCGTGCACTGCTGCGGGGAGAAGCCCTACATCGAGGGCGAGGCGTACCTGAAGTTCCCCTTCGACGTGCAGAAACGCTCCTACCAGTGGTGGGACAACACCCTCGGCGACACGGTGGTGCTGCGCTACCGGGGCACCGCGAAGATCCAGGGCTACACGGGCTACAAGTTCACCGGCTCCGTGCCGCCGACGAAGACCGGCACGCGCATGGTGCCCGGCAGCCTCGTCGACCAGCCGAGCCGGCCGCAGGTGCTGGCGGAGGAGTGGTACTCCAACCACGGCTTCGAGCTGGTCGTGGACCAGGCGACGGGCCGTGTGATCTACGCGCAGACGGGCCCGAAGCGGACCCTGCGGGCGCCCGGCGGGAAGAAGGACGCGGCGGTGCTGCTGGACAGCCGGAAGGTCTCGTTCACGACCGCGACCCAGAAGGAAGCAGTGCGGCAGGCGAAGCGGGACAGCGGGCAGCTGCGGATGGTGGGCACGACGCTGCCGATCGGGGCGGCGGCGGGGGGCTTCGTGCTGGCGGTGGCGGGGGGCGTTCTCGTGGCACGTGGGCGGAAGGAGCCGGAGAGCCCCGTTCCGGCCGATACGTCCGGTACGCCCCAGCCCACCCTCACGATGTGATGTGACGTCAGGTCCAACAAAGCCGGAAATTGTCACGCCGGTGAGTAGCCGTGGCGAACGTCCGGGCGAAAACTGTCCAACCCCACCCGAGCACATCCCGTCCACACTCCCCTCCCAGGAAGAGCTCAGGCTCCGCACAGACCGACCCTCTGTGACGACCCCACCCCCACGTTTGCCCCACGCTGAGTTCCGCACCCCAACACGAGTTGGAGCACCCATGCCCCAGCACGTACCGTCCCGGCTGCGTGCCGCGCTCCCCAGTGCGTCGCAGCACCTTTCGGCGCTCCCCCCACATCCGCGCCGGATCGTTTTTCTCGCCCACCGTGATCTGGACAACCCCTCCGCCGGCGGCTCCGAGCTGCTGGTCGACCGGCTCGCCGACGGACTGACCCGGCTGGGGCACCAGGTGACCCTGCTGTGCGGAGGGCCGGCTGCCTTCCGCGACTACCGGGTCGTCTCCGCCGGCGGCCCCTACGGCCACTATCTGCGTGCCCGCTCCGCCTTCACCCGGCAGATCGGCGACTGCGACCTGCTGGTCGAGGTGTGCAACGGCATGCCCTACCTGGCGCCGCTGTGGCACCGGGGGCCGACGCTGACCCTGGTCAACCACGTCCACACGGACCTGTGGCCCCTGCGCTTCGGCGGGCCGCTGGCCCCGGCGGCGCGGATCGGCCGAAGACTCGAACACTGGGCGCTGACCGGGGCGCAGCAACGGAGTCTGCTCGTCGCCGTGTCCTCCTCGACCGCGCACGCACTGCGGGCGATCGGCGTCGAGCGGGACCGGATCCGGGTCGTGCACAACGGAGTCGAGGAACCTGGGCCGAGGGCCGAGCGTTCGCCGGAGCCGTTGTTCGTCGCCGTCGGGCGGCTCGTCGAGTACAAGCGGATCGATCTGCTGCTGCGGCTGTGGGAGCGGGTACGGCCGGTGACCGGCGGGCGCCTGATGATCGTCGGGGACGGGCCCGAACGAAGCCGTCTGGAGCAACTGGCCGGTCCTGGCGTCGAGTTCACCGGGTACGTCTCCGAAGCCGAGAAGCACCGGCTGCTGTGTGCGGCCTGGCTGCTGCTGCACCCGTCCGCGGTGGAGGGGTGGGGACTGGTGGTGACGGAGGCCGCGGCCCGCGAGACCCCTGCCGTCGCCTTCGACGTGCCGGGCCTGAAGGATTCCGTGGTCGACGGTGAGACCGGCGTCCTCGCCCGGGGCGAGTCCTCCTTCGCCGCGGCGTGGTGCGCGTTGGCCCTCTCCGGGCGACGGCGGGAGCTGATGGGGAAGGCGGCGCGGGAGCGGGCCGCACAGTTCCGGTGGGACCGGACGGTGCGGCAGTTCAGGGCGGTCGCCACGGAGGCGGTGAGGGGCTGGGCCCCGTGAAGCCGCCCACGCGCCCGCGCGGCGCAGCCGCAGAGGTCTCAGCCCCGCGCCCCCCTGTGCGCGACCCCTCGTTCCGGAGATCCCTCGCCCTGTTCCGAGCCTTCCTCCACGAGCAGGACGACCCCGAGGCCTGCTACTCGCTGCTCGCCCGCGACGCCGTCGACCAGGTCGAGTCCTACGACGGGCCGGTCGCCGGGCGCACCGTGCTCGACGTCGGTGGCGGCGGCGGGTACTTCACCGGGGAGTTCCGGCGCCGCGGGGCGAACGCGTTCCTCTTCGAGCCCGACCTGGCCGAGCTCGGTGAGAAGCCCCCCGACTCGGCCGTCGTCGCCGACGGGTACCTGCTGCCCGTGCGGGACGGCGCCGCCGACGTCACCTTCTCCTCCAACGTGCTGGAGCACGTGGCCGATCCGGAGACGTTCCTCAGTGAGCTGGCCCGGGTGACCCGCCCGGGCGGGCTGATCTACGTGTCGTTCACCAACTGGCTGTCGCCGTGGGGCGGGCACGAGTGGGCCCCGTGGCACTACTTCGGCGCCGAACGGGCCCGGGCCCGCTACCTGCGGCGGACCGGCAGGCCGGCCAAGCACACCCTCGGCGAGAACCTGTTCGCCGTGCACATCGGCTCCACCCTGCGGCAGGTGCGGGCCCGGGACGACGTCACGGTCGTCTCGGCGCGCTCCCGCTACTGGCCGTTCCTCGCGGAGGCCGTCGTCAAGGCGCCGGGCATCCGCGAGTTCGCCACCTGGAACCTCCTCCTCATTCTGCGGCGGTGTCCTACATGACAACCACGGTCCAGGCTCCTCCCCCGGCAGCCGTCCCCACCACCGCGACCGCCGCGGGCCCGCCCGACGGCCCGCGGTCGCGGCGCTGGCTGCTGGGTTTCTGGGCCGTGGTGTTCGTGTTGTTCCTCGTGGTGCAGCCCGGGCGGCAGACCTTCGACACCAAGCTCGGCGTCACGGTCGATCCGGGGCAGTTCCTCGCCGATCTGGGCCAGTTGTGGCACGACCGGGCCGGGTTCGGCGGGATCCAGGACCAGTACGTCGGCTATCTGTGGCCGATGCTGCCGTTCTACTGGCTGTGCGACCTCGTGCGGCTGCCGGTGTGGCTGGCGGAGCGGCTGTGGCTGTCGCTGATCGTGTCCGTCGCCTTCTGGGGGGCGCTGCGGCTGGCGGAGCGGCTGCGGGTGGGGAGCGGGGCGTCCCGGCTGCTGGGCGCGGTGGCGTACGCGCTGTGGCCGGTGTTCACGACCGTGATCGGGTCGACGTCGGCCGCCGCGCTGCCGGGGGCGTTCCTGCCGTGGGTGCTGCTGCCGCTGACCAACGAGCGGTACGCCGCCCGGGTCGCGGCCCTGCGGTCGGCGCTGCTCGTGCCGTTCATGGGCGGGGTGAACGCGTCGGCGACCCTGGCGTCGCTGCTGCCGGTCGGGCTGTACCTGCTGTCCCGGCCGCCCGGGCCGCGCCGGCGCAAGCTGATCGCCTGGTGGGCACCCGCCGTTATCGTGGTGACGGCCTGGTGGTGGGTGCCGCTGCTGCTGCTCGGCGTCTACGGCGAGAACTTCCTCCCCTATATAGAGACCTCGCAGACGACGACGGACACCATGGCGACGACCGAGGCGCTGCGCGGCGCCGGCAACTGGGTCGCCTATCTGCACCTCGGTGAGGCGTGGCTGCCGGCCGGCTGGGCCGTGGCCTCCTCCGTCGTCGTCATCGTGTGCTCGGCGCTCGCCGCCGGACTCGGGCTCGCCGGACTCGCCCGGCGGGACATGCCGGAGCGGCGGTGGCTGGTGCTGACGGTGCTGGTGGCCGCGCTGGTGCTGCTCGCCGGGTACGGCGGGGCGTTCGGGGCGCCGTTCCACGGGGTCGTGCAGGGCTGGCTGGACGGGTGGCTGTCGCCGTTCCGGAACGTCTACAAGTTCCAGACCGGTGTGGCGCTGGCGCTCGTGCTGGGGCTGGCGCATCTGGTGGGCGTGGCCTCCGAGCCGCACGGGGCCCGGCGGGTGCGGGGCCGGCGCTTCGCCCCGCTGATCGCGGCCGTGCTGATCCTGCCGGGGCTGCTGTGGCCGTACCTCAACGGCTCGATCCTCAACCCGGGTTCCTTCCAGAAGCTCCCCACCTACTGGCAGGCCACCGCCGACTGGCTGGAGAAGTACTCGCCCGACTCGCGCGCCCTGGTCGTCCCGGCCACCGCGCACGGCGTCTACACCTGGGGCTCCCCCATCGACCAGCCGCTCGACGTGCTCGCCGAGTCGCGGTGGGCGCAGCGCGACTACGTGCCGTTCGGCACGCCCGGCAACCGGCGCGCGATGGACGCCGTCGAGCAGGCCCTCATGACCGGCTCCCACGTGCCGGGGCTCGCGGACTACTTGAGCCGGGCCGGGCTGTACTACGTCGTCGTCCGCAACGACCTCGACCCCGACCAGATCGGCTACGTGCCCACCGCGACCGTCAAGCGCACCCTGGAGCAGTCGGGGTACGAGCGGGTGACGGGGCTCGGCCCGGTGATGACCGGCGGCCGGATCGCGCAGGACGCGCCGCTCCAGGTCGAGGGGCTGTATCCGCGGCAGCGGGCCGTGGAGATCTACCGGCCCGCGGGTGAGGACGTGGTCCGGCCCGGACAGGCGGGGCTCGCCCCGGTCGCCGACACGGCCGTGGTGTCCGGCGGGCCGGAGGCGCTGTTGCCACTGGCGGAGCGGCTGCGCGGACGGGCGGCCGTCCTGACCGGCGACAACCATCCCGGGCTCGGCACGCCGGCCGTGCAGGTGGTGGGTGACGGGCTGCGGCGTGCGGACACCCGGTTCGGGCTGGTCAACGCCGGTACGTCGTACACGTACACGCGCGACGAGCGCAACGCGCCGGACGCCCAGCAGGACCCGGGCGAGAAGCCGCGCCAGATCCTGCCCGCCGAGGGCACGGACCATCAGACGGTGGCCGAACTGCGCGGCGCCCGCTCGGTGTCGGCGTCCTCGTACGGCAACTGGCTGTTCCACCTCCCGCAGTACGACCCGGTGAACGCCTTCGACGGCAACCCGGGCACCGCGTGGGCGGAGGGCGCGCCGGACACGCCGGACGGTCAGTGGCTGCGCATCGGCTTCACCGGCTCCTACGACATGCCGTCTTCCTTCAAGGTGACACCGCTGCCGCAGGAGAGCGTTCGGGCGGCGGCGACGAAGGTGCGGGTGGAGACCGAGAAGGGCGAGAAGACCAGTTTCCTCCAGCCGAACGGCACAACGCAGCGGATCAAGGCGCCCGAGGGCGCGACGGACTGGATGAAGCTGACGATCGTGGACTCCGTGGAGCGCCGGAGCGGTCTCACCGGCGCCGGGTTCTCCGAGATCGACTTGCCGGACGTGCAGGTGACCCGGCTGCTGCGGCTCCCGGCGGACGCCGAGAACGCCACGTCGGCCGCGACCCTCGTCTCCCTGCACCGCGCCGCCGACCCGACGGGTCTGTCCGCGACCGGCACCGAGGCGGGCCTGCACCGCCGCTTCACGACACCGGCGGCCGGGACGTACGAGGTGAAGGCGAGCGCGGTGCCGGTGCCGGGCGAGGAACTCGACGAGCTGCTCTACGAGGTGGCGCCCGAGCAGCAGGCCCGGATCGTCGCCACCGCCGACTCCACGGCGCGTCTCGGCGCGGGCCTCACGGCGCGCAACCTCACCGACGGCGATCTGACGACGGCCTGGATCGCGGGCGACCGGCCGACGATCCATCTGCGCTGGGAGGGCAAGCAGCCGGTCGGCGAACTGGTCCTGGCCCCCGCGGGCGGGCTGTCCGCCCGGGCTTCCGAGGTGCACATCAGCTCCCCGGACGGCGCGGCCATCGCCGGAGCCGACGAGAACGGCTGGGTCCGCTTCCCGCCGATCACCACGGACCGGCTCGACATCACCATCACCGAGACGGCCCCGCTGACCCTGCACAACCCGGTCGCCGACGAGGACCTGCGCCTTCCGGTGGGTCTCACGGAGGCGTACGTCCCGTCCCTCGACCAGTACCGCACCCCGCAGCCGGACGGCACCCGGGAGTTCTCCCTGCCCTGCGGCAAGGGCCCGGACGTGGCGCTGGACGGCGAGCTGTACCAGACGAGCGCGAAGGGGACCGTGCGGGATCTGGTGGAGCGCCGGGGCGTGGAGGTGACTCTGTGTCAGGAGGGCCGGGGCGACGCCGAGGTGCGGCTCGCCTCGGGCGACCACCGGCTGGAGGGCGGCGACGCCGGCCCGCTCGCGCTCACGGACGTGACCCTGACCCGCGGCACGGTCCCCGAGGCCGCGGCGGCCGGGCGCGACCTGCGGATCCGGGACTGGCTGGGCGACCGGCGCGCGGTGACGGTCGGCTCGGGAGCGGCCTCGTACCTGACGACGTACGAGAACTTCAACGACGGCTGGCAGGCCACCCTGGACGGCAAGGAGCTGACCCCGGTGCGGCTGGACGGCTGGCAGCAGGGCTGGCGAGTCCCGGCAGGGGCGGGCGGCAGCGTGACGCTGACCTACGAGCCGGCCACGACATACGACGCCGCCCTGATCGGCAGCGGTGTGGGCATCGCGGTCCTGCTGGGCCTGGCGCTGTGGCGCCGCCGCGCCCCCAACCCCGACGCGCCCCAGCCGGTCCCGCCGCTGCCCGGCCTGTGGCTCGGCACGGTGGCGCTGACGTTGGTCGGTGTCGTGATCGCGGGCTGGTTCGCCCTGCTGGTCCCGGCGCTGGCACTGCTCGCCGCGCGGCGGCACACCCTGCTGGTGCCCATCGCGTTCGCCGCCCTGGCCGCGGCCGGGATCGTCGCGGCCTTCGGGGCCGGGGAGCCGGTGGGCGCGGGCGAGGGCGCGTTCGGTCATCTGGCCCAACTGCTGGCTTTGATCGGCCTGTTCGCGGGCCTGGTGAGCCTGCGCGAGGGACCGGCCCCGCAGGCTCCGACACAACAGCTGCCGAGGACGGAAACGGGGGAGGGCAAACCCGCATGACGGCACCGGTACGCATTCCCTTCCCGGTGGTGGACGAGGTCTCCCGGCACTGCCTCCAGGAGGAGGAGCCGGAGACGGTCCACATCGAGGTCCACCTCCCGGGTCCGCTCGACCGGGCGCGGCTGCGCAAGGCGTTCCTGGAGGCCCTGCACCGGCACCCGCGGATCCTGATGCGGGAGGCGCGGGGGCCGTGGTACCGGCGCCAGTACGAGTGGGAGCTGACGGCGGAGCCGGACGTGGAGGTGGTGACCTTCGCCCCGCCGGGCCCACGAGCCCTGCTGGACGCACGGACCCGGGCCCTGGCGGCCGCCCCGCCGCTGTCGGCGTCCCCGCCGATCCGGCTGGAAGTGGTGGACTCGGTCCTCCTCCTCACCATCAACCACACCGCGCTGGACGGCCCGGCCTGCCTGCGCGTCCTGGCCACGGCCGCCGAGCTGTACGGCGGCCGGGACAACGCCCCGGCGGCGCCCCCGACCCGCCCCGCCGAACCCCGGCAGGAACCCCCGGACACCCCGGCCGGCTGGTCGCCCCCGGCGCGGGTGGCGCACGGCACGCCCGACCCCTCCCCGGGCAACGGCATGCTCGTCGCCGAGCTGCCCCTCCCGCACCGGCCCAAGGGTTCCCCGTACACCGTCAACGACCAGCTCATGGTCACCACGGCCCTGACCATCGCCCACTGGAACCGGGAACACGGCGCCCGCCCCCGCCCCCGCCCCCTGCGCATCACCATGCCGGTGGACGACCGCCCCCGCGACACGACGATGCCCATCGGCAACGGCACCCGGCTGGTGGAAGTCCCGTACGCGCCGGGGGAACTGGACGTCACCGACATGCCGGCCCTGCTGCGCCGCACCGCGGACCGGACCCGGGCCCTGAAGTCCCTCCCCCGCCCCCAGCTGGGCCACGGCGCCGCCCTCCTGACCGCCCCCTGGGCGCCCGTCACCGCGCGTGCCGCCCTCACCCGCACCCTGCGCCGGGCCGCCGCGCCCTGGACGTCGACGACCCTGCTCAGCAACATCGGCCGCATCCCCTACCCGCTGGACTTCGGCGACGAGGCGGGCCGCGCGCACGCGGTCTGGTTCTCCGCGCCGGCCCGGATGCCCCGCGGTCTCACCGTGACCACCGCCTCCACGGCCGGCCGCCTCCATCTGGCCCTGCGCTGGTCGAAGGCCCTGCTCAGCCACGGCGACGGCGCCCACCTCCGCGACCTGTTCGAGCACTACCTGCACACCACGGAGGTGACCCCGTGACGACGCCGACCACCACCGGACCCCCGCCCCGCGACCTGCGGGACTTCTACGAGAACCCGGCCGTCCCGGTCGCCTCCGGCACACCGCGCAGCCTCCGGCAGGCCCGCATGCTGGCCCGCGCCCTGAGCGGCCCGGCGACCGCGGGCCCGCAGACGATCCTCGACATCGGCTGCGGGGACGGCACCGCCGCCGCCACCGCCGCCCCGCTCCTGCCCGGCCACCGCGTCATCGGCGTCGACTGGTCCCAGGACGCCCTGCGCCGCGCCCGCACGCGCATCCCGTACGCGGTGCGCGGCGAACTCACCGGCGGCGGACTGCCGTTCGCGTCCGGAGCGGCGGACGCCGTGCTGTTCAGCGAGGTCGTCGAGCACCTCGTCGACCCGGACGCGGCCCTCGACGAGATCCGCCGGATCCTGCGCCCCGGCGGGCATCTGATGCTGTCCACGCCGAACCTGGCCGCCTGGTACAACCGCGGCCTGCTGCTGGCGGGAGTGCAGCCCGTGTTCTCGGAGGTCAGCCTGCGCGGCATCCACGGCCGCCCGGGCAAGGAGGTCGTGGGGCATCTGCGGCTCTACACCGCCCGCGCGCTGAAGGAGTTCGTCGCCGCGTCCGGCTTCACCGTCGAACGGCTGGAAGGGGCCCCCTTCCACGGCGTGCCGCGCCCGCTGCGCCCGCTGGACCGGCTGGCCTGCGCCCGGCCGCAGCTCGCCTCGATCCTGCTGCTGCACGCCAGGAGGACGTAGCCCATGTGGTGGGGAGTGGCCGCGGCCCTGCTGGCGAACACCCTGTACAGCCTGGGGTTCGTGCTGGAGAAGCGGGCGCTCACCTCTCTGCCCGAGGTGAGCATCCGGCAACCGGCCCGGCTGCTGCGCCTCGTCCTCGGCAGCCCGCTGTGGATCGGCGGGTCCCTCGCCCTGGCCGCGGGTTTCGCCGCGCAGCTCGTCGTCTACCGCACCCTGCCGATCGCCGCCGCGCAGGGCATCTTCGTCTCCGGCCTGGTGCTGCTGGTGCTGCTGTCGGCGCGGCTGCTCGGGGAGGAGACGTCCGGCCGGGAGCGGTACGCGCTGGGCGCGATCCTGCTGGCGCTGCTGATGGTGGTGCTGTCGCTGCGGGAAGGGTCGGACACCGTCAGCCAGGACGCGCCGTACCCGTTGATCCTGCTGGTGTGCGTGCCGTCGCTGGCGGCCGGAGTGTGGCTGTACGCCTCGGCCGAGCGGCGCACCCGCAACCGGCACCGGCGGCCCACGACCGGCGTCGAGTACGGCGTGGCCGTGGGCCTGCTGTACGGCGTCAGCTCGCTGGCCATCAAGGGGGTCGCCGGCCGTCTGACGACCGACGGGATCGGGGGCGCGGTACTGAGCCTGCTGGGCTCCCCGTATCCCTATCTGCTGCTGTTCACCGGTGTGTTCGGCCTGGTGATGTCCCAGGCGGCGCTGCAACGCTGCCGGGCCTCGCTGATCGTGCCGGTGTGCACGACCGTGACGTCCCTGTTCACGGCGGTGCTCGGCACGCTGTCGTTCGGCGAGGCCCTGCCGGACGAACCGCTGCGGCTCGCGCTGCGGGTGGCGGGCACGGCCCTGGCGGTCGCCGTCCTGCTGACCATGCCGAAGCACGACACCGCTCCCCAACCCTCCCCACCCGCCAAGGAGCTGGCATCCCCATGAAGCCCGACGACCCGCTGCTGAAGATCCTGGCGTGCCCGCTCGACAAGGGTCCGCTGCATCTGCTGGCCGAGGAGGCCGGGCAGGAGGAGGCGCTGTACAACCCGCGCCTGCACCGCCGTTACCCGATTACCGACGGCATTCCGCAGCTGCTGCCGTCCTCGGGGGAGCAGGTGCCGGACGACGAACACGAGGAACTCATGAAGAGGATGGCGCCGTGACCAGCCTGGCGGCCCGTGTCGCCCCTCTGCTGCCCACCCGTCTGGTGGCCGCGGCGGCCCGGGCGCTCTACCCCCGGTTCGAACCGGAGCTGGCCCGGCTCGCCGAGCTGTGCCCGCCGGGCTGCCGTACGGCGGTGGACGTCGGCGGCTGGTACGGGCCCTGGACACACCGCCTGTCCGGCCTCGCCGAGCAGGTCGTGACGGTCGAGCCGGTGCCCCATCTGGCCCGGCTGCTGGCCGCCGCCACCCCGCCGAACGTGCGCGTGGTCCGGGCGGCCGCCTCGGACCGGCCGGGCATCGCCCGCCTGTGGCTGCCCTCGGACGACTCGGGCGACCGGGGCGTGTCCTCGCTGGTCCGCCGCGACATCCACGGCCGCGCGCTGGACGTCCCCTGCGTCACGCTGGACGAGCTGGGGCTGCGCGACGTCGGCTTCATCAAGATCGACGTGGACGGCAACGAGCCGGCGGTGCTGCGCGGCGCGACGGGTCTGCTGGCCCGCGACCGGCCGGCCCTGTTCGTGGAGCTGGAGTCCCGCATCCAGCCGATCGCGCCGGTGGTGACCTATCTTTCCCTGCTGGGCTACGACGGCTGGGTCCTGCCCGGCGACACCTGGGTCCCGCTCGCCCGGTTCCCCCTGGAGGACCACCAGGCGGACGCCTCCTACGTCGTCTCCCACGGCCTGCTCCGCCGCGTCCTGCCCTCCCCGCTCCTGCGGGGCCCCCGCTACGTCAACTCCGTCCTGTTCCTCCCCGACGGCCGCCGCCCGGGCAGGGCCCCGGTGGGCGACGATGGGACCCATGCCCTCCGGAAAGCACCCCGCTAGCCCCTTCACCCCGCTCGACTTCCAGCTGGTGCTGCTGCGCCGCATGGCCGACCACAATCCCGGCCTGGTGGAGGATGCCCGCCATGAGCTGGGGGTGTCGATCGCGGACATGCGCGAGGCGAACAAGCGCTGGCAGGCGATGGTCCGCTCCCCGCGCTCGCGCGCACCCCTGTCCCGCTACCGCCAGGTGCTGGGCGAACCGGAGTCCCGTACGCCCCGCCAGATCGGCGATCTCGACTGCGAGGCCTGGCTGTGGCCGGTGCCGCTCTGGCCCTCCTTGCGCTTCGAGGTGCTGACCGCCCCGAACCGCGTGGTGTGGAACGAGTGGCTGGTCCGCGCCCCGGGCGCGAAGGGCCCCGAGCTGCGCACGCTGGACGACCTCACCCCCTGGTCCTGCACGGTCGACGAGGCGGCCCGTGCCTTCGCCCCGGCCCGTCCCCTTCAGGGCACGGCACCGACCCGGTGGGGGCTGGCGTTCACCGCGCCCGACGCCGAGGGCGTCCGGCGGGAGGCGGTCGCGGAGTTCACCTGGGGGCTGGTGCAGCGGGTGGCCGTCACCGGCGCCCAGGGCTGAGCTGCGTGAGCCAAGGAGGGCGGCGCGTCTTCGCCGGTACGCACCACCATGCGAGGACCGCCGCGGCCAGATAGGCGAGGGCCCCGATGCCCATGCTGGTGCGGATTCCGGTGCCGTAGTTCGCGGCCGAGGCGAGCAGGCTGCCGCCGAGTGCGACGCCGGTGGCGCTGCCGACCTGGCGGGTGGTGTTGAACAGGGCGGAGGCGGCCCCCGAGTAGGCCGGGGGCGCGGCGCCCATCACCGTGGCGGTGGAGCCGGTGAGGGCGAAGGACGTGCCGAAGCCGGCGGCCATCATCGGGAGCACGAGGAGCCCGTAGGCGGGGTCGGGGCCCGCGGCGGCCCAGCCGGCCAGGCCCAGCGCTGCCAGGAGCATGCCCGAGATCACCAGCGGGCGGTCGCCGGTACGGCGGGACAGCCGCCCGGACAGCACCGAGGCGAACATCGTCATCGCCACCGCCGGGAACAGCGCCAGACCGGTGCCGAGAGCGCTGTAGTCGCGCTGGTGCTGGAACTCCAGGCTGGCGGTGAAGACCATGCCGTAGAAGCCGAAGTTGAACAGCAGGCCGATGAGGGCGCCGCCGCTCATGGCGCGTGCGCGCAGCAGGCTCAGCGGGAGGGCGGGAGACCGGGCCAGCCGCTCGCGCAGGGCGAAGGCCGCGGCGGACAGTACGGCCAGGCCCAGACCGGCGAGCACGGCCGGGTCGGACCAGCCGCGCCGTCCGGCCTCGTTGAGCGCCGCGGTCAGCAGGGCGACGGCCGCGACGACGGCGACCTGCGCCGGCCAGTCCGGGGCCCGGTCGGCGCGCCGGGGCGAGCGGGCCACGTGCCGCAGGGTGAGCGCCAGGCAGGCCGCACCGACGGGCAGGTTGATGAGGAACACCCAGCGCCAGCCCACCGTGGAGACGAGCAGCCCGCCCAGCAGCGGCCCGGCGGAGGCCGCGATACCGGCCATCGAACCCCACAGCCCGAAGGCCCGTGAGCGGACGTCCGGCTCCGGGTAGGCCTGCTGGAGCAGGGCCAGGGAACCGGGCACGATCAGCGCCGCGCCGAGCCCCTCCACCAGCCGGGCCACCACCAGGAAGGCGGCGCCGGGCGCGAGCGCGCAGGCCGCCGAGGACGCGGTGAACACCGCCACGCCCCAGCAGAAGACCCGCCGGTTGCCCAGCCGGTCCCCCAGCGCCCCGCCCGTCAGCAGGAACCCGGCGAAGACCAGCGTGTACCCGTCGGTGATCCACTGGATCCCGGTGAGCGAGGCCGACAGCTCCCGCCCGACCACCGGCACGGCGACGTTGATGACCGTCACGTCCAGGATGACCATGAAGTACCCGGCGCACACCGCGAGCAGCGGTGCCCAGGACCGTCGCTCGGAGGGCATGGCCCTAGCAGTACACCAAAAGCCGCATCAGGGGACGTATGCCTCGCGTGCCGTGCTCAGCACGCGGCGGCCAGCACCGCCTCCACCACCTTCGGCACGGAGTCCGGATGCAGATGGAGGAACAGGTTCGGCTCGATCAGCTCCAGCTCCATGACGCACGGCTCGCCGTCGGGCCCGGTGACGAGGTCCACGCGCGCGTAGAGCAGCTCCGCGTCCCCGGGCACGGCGGCCAGCGCCTTCTCGGCGACGGCCAGTTCGGCGGCGGTCGGCTCCCAGGGGCGGAGGTCGGGGTGGGCCACCTTGTCGGCGTCGTACGGTGTGCCCGGCGCGAGGACGGCGCCCTTGACGCCGGCGTGCAGCAGGCGGCCGCCGAAGAACTGCAGGGCCCGCTCGCCGTGGGTGTCGATGCTGCTCAGGTAGGGCTGCACCATGACGGTGAACCCCTCGGCGTGCATGCGCTCGGCCTGCCGCAGGGCGGCGTCCCGCTCCCCGGCCGGGTAGCGGGCGGCGTAGCGGGCACCGGCCCCGGAGGCGGGCTTCACGACGAACTCGCGGTCGGCGGGCAGGTCGAGGGGGTCGCCGGGCGCGAAGTACCGGGTGGGCACGACCGGCACTCCGGCGTCCGCGAGCTGCCCGAGGTAGCGCTTGTCGGCGTTCCACTTGACGACACCGAGCGGGTTGGCGAGCCGTGTCGCCTCGCCGCACCGCTCGGCCCACGCCGTGAACTCCGCGGCGCGCCAGCTGTAGTCCCAGGTGGAGCGGAGGAGGGCGAGATCGAACGCGGCCCAGTCCGTGTCCGGGTCGTCCCAGGGAACGGCGACGGCGTCGGCCCCGGCCTCCCGCAGCGCCGCCACCAGCACCGGCAGGTCGCGGTCCTTGTGCTCCTCGCCGCGGGAGTCGTAGGTGACGACGGCGATGCGCGGGGTGCCGGGCACGGCGACTCCATCCTCGTACGGACGATCGATGCGGTGTCCGTCGCAGGCTAACAATCCCGTCCGGAACCACGACACCTCGTTTGACCTTCACCTTCGGTGAAGCCCCAGCATCGGTGGCGGAACGGAACGAGCGCGAGGAGCGCGGGGACCGCAGGGGGTCACATGGCCATGCTGACGATCGGTGCGTTCGCGAGGGCGTGCCGGCTCTCGCCGAAGGCACTGCGCCTGTACGACGAGCTGGACCTGCTGCGGCCCGCCCGCGTGGACCCGGACACCGGATACCGGTACTACGCGGCCGGGCAGCTGGAGCAGGCCCGGCTGGTGGCGTGGCTGCGGCGGCTGGGCATGCCGCTGGCCGAGATCCGCCGGGTCTGTCTCCTGCACGGCCGCGACTCCACGGCCGCCGCCCGCGAGGTCCGTGCCTACTGGGCGCGCATCGAGGCGGAGACGGCGGTCCGGCGGGACCTCGCCGCGTTCCTGGTCGATCACCTCACGACGGACCCGAACGGGCCCGGGAAGGACACCGCCATGCTGGAACTGCGTTACTCCGCCCACTCCGACGCCGGCCGCGTACGCCCCGCCAACCAGGACACCGCCTACGCGGGCACCCGGCTGCTCGCCGTCGCCGACGGCTTCGGACCGGCGGGCGCGCCCGCGAGCAGCGCCGCCGTGGAGGCCCTGCGCTTCCTGGACACGGACGAGATACCGTCCGGCGGCGTCCTCGACGTCCTGGAGGACGCGGTACGGGGCGCCGAACAGGCCGTCCGGGACGTCGCCGGCGGCTCCGACGACGTCGGCACGACCCTGACGGCCCTGCTGTGGACGGGCTCGCGGCTGGCGCTGGTGCACATCGGCGACTCCCGCGCGTATCTGCTGCGCGACGGCGAGCTGTTCCGCATCACGCACGACCACACGATGGTGCAGTCGATGGTCGACGAGGGCCGGCTGGCGCCCGAGGAGGCGGCCTCCCACCCCGAGCGCGCCCTGCTCCTGAAGGCCCTGACCGGAGGCGGGACCGGCGCGTCCCCGGACCTCCGCCTCCACGACACCCGGCCCGGCGACCGCTGTCTACTTTGCTCCGACGGCCTGTCGGGCGTCGTCCCCGAACACCGCGTCAGGGAGCTGCTCGCCGCACCCCTGTCCCCCGGTGACACGGTCCGCGCCCTGGTCGAAGCGGCGAACGCGGCGGGCGGCCCGGACAACGTCAGCTGCGTGGTGGCGGACGTGGTGGAGCCCTGACCCGGACGGCGTAGGACCACGGGCCGTGGGGGCGGCGTGATCAGCCGCCCCCGCCGACTTGATCCGCCGCCGTCCCGGGTTGGACCGCGAGCGTTTCTTCCGGCGGTGGATGGTGTACGGAGGGATCGTGGTGGCGGTCGTACCGGGCGGCGGCGTGGCCGGTGCCGGTTGTCCCCGGCCGGGGTGCCCCGGCCGGACCCGCCACTGCCAGGGACAACAGCCACTCAAGGAGACGTGACGCGTGACCTCTCTCTTCCCGGCCCTGACCGGCGGCTCGGCCGACCGGCCCGCCCTGCGGTTCGGCGAGCGCACACTGACGTACGGGGAACTCGCCGCCGCGGCCGGTGCGACGGCCGAGCGCATCGGGGACGCCCCCCGGGTCGCCGTCTGGGCGACGCCCACGATGGAGACGGCCGTCGCCGTCGTCGCCGCGCTGCTGGCCGGAGTGCCCGCCGTGCCGCTCAACCCCAAGTCCGGTGAGAAGGAACTCGGGCACATCCTGACCGACAGCGCCCCCGGCCTGGTGCTCACGGCACCCGACGACCAACTCCCCGAGCCCGTACGGGGCCTGGCCCGGCTCGACGTCGACGTGCACGGCACCGGAACCGCCCCCGTGGAGCCCGCCGACGAGAGCGCCCCGGCCCTGATCGTCTACACCTCCGGCACCACCGGCCCGCCCAAGGGCGCCGTCGTCCCCCGCCGGGCCGTCGCGAGCACCCTCGACGCCCTGGCCGACGCCTGGCAGTGGACCGGCGACGACGTCCTCGTCCACGGACTGCCGCTGTTCCACGTGCACGGCCTGGTCCTGGGCATCCTCGGCCCGCTGCGGCGCGGCGGCTCGGTGCGGCATCTGGGCCGCTTCACCACCCAGGGCGTGGCCCGCGAGCTCAACACCGGCGCGACCATGCTGTTCGGCGTGCCGACGATGTACCACCGGATCGCCGAGGCCGTGACGAGCGATCCGGAACTGGTGAAGGGGCTGACCGGGGCCCGGCTGCTGGTCTCCGGCTCGGCGGCGCTGCCGGTGCACGACCACGGCCGGATCGCGACCGCGACCGGGCGGCGGGTGATCGAGCGGTACGGCATGACGGAGACGCTGATGAACACCAGCGTCCGCGCCGACGGGGAGGCCCGCCCGGGCACGGTCGGCGTGCCGCTGCCTGGTGTGGAGCTGCGGCTGGTCGAGGAGGACGGCTCGGAGGTCGCCGCCTACGACGGGGAGACGGTGGGCGAGATCCAGGTGCGCGGTCCGAACCTGTTCACCGAGTACCTCAACCGCCCCGACGCCACCGCCGCCGCCTTCACCGCCGACGGCTTCTTCCGCACCGGCGACATGGCGGTGCGCGATCCCGACGGCTACGTCCGGATCGTCGGCCGCAGGGCCACCGACCTGATCAAGAGCGGCGGTTACAAGATCGGGGCCGGTGAGATCGAGAACGCGCTCCTCGAACACCCCGGGGTGCGGGAGGCGGCCGTCACCGGCGAGCCCGACGCCGATCTGGGTGAGCGGATCGTGGCGTGGATCGTGCCGGCGGATCCCCAGTCGCCGCCCGGTCTGGAGGAGTTGGCCGGTCATGTGGCGCGGCGGCTCGCCCCGCACAAGCGGCCGCGGGTCGTGCACCACCTCGGCGCGCTGCCCCGCAACGACATGGGGAAGATCATGAAGCGGGCACTGGCCCATGGCTGAGCGCCTCTCCGCCCGCGAGGCCGTCACCGCCCTCGCCGACGACGCCACCTTCGCCGAACTCCCCGTCCCCGCACGCAGGCCGAAGCCCGACGGCCCGCTCGGCTGGCCGGGCTACGACGCCTCCCGCGCCCGGGCCGCCGAGCGCACCGGCGAGCAGGAGTCGGTGGTGTGCGGCACCGCCCGGGTCGGCGGTACCCGGGCCGTGCTGATCGCGTTCGAGTTCGGCTTCCTCGGCGGCTCCCTGGGCGAGGGCACCGGCGACCGGCTGGAGGCGGCGTACGCGTACGCACGGGAACGGCGCTTCCCCATCGTGCCGCTGGTGGCGACGGGCGGCAGCCGGATGCAGGAGGGCATGCTCGCGCTGACCCAGCTCCAGCGGGTGGCCCGCCAGTCGGCGCTCACCCGGGAGACCGGTCTCGCGCAGGTCGCGGTCGTGCGCGACCCGACGACCGGGGGCGGCTGGGCGACCCTGGGCGCGGGCGCCGACGTGGTGCTCGCGCTGCCCGGCGCGCAGGTCGGCTTCGCCGGCTCCCGGGTGCGGCCGGCGGACGCGGACCCGGCGGCGTACACCGCGGAGGCGCAGCTCGCGGCGGGCGCGGCGGACGCGGTCGTACGACCGGAGGAACTACGCGAGACGCTCGGGCGCTGGCTGCGGCTGCTGACGTGCCCGTCCACCACACCCGCCCCGCCGCCCGGACCGCTCGGCGGGTCCGCGGTCCTGCCCGCCACCGGCTGGGACGCCGTCCGCCGCGCCCGTTCCCCGCAACGGCCGCGCGCCACGGCCTACCTGGACGCCTACTTCACGGACCGGGCCGCGATCAGCGGCGACCGCTGCGGCGGCACCGACCCGGACGGCATGCTGTGCGGCTTCGGCACGCACGAGGGCCGGACGGTCGCCTACGCCGCACAGACCGGGACGGCCACCCGCCCCGCCGGATACCGCACCGCCGCCCGGCTGATCCGCCTCGCGGACCGGCTCGGCATCCCGGTGCTGACCCTCGTGGACACCCCGGGCGCGGCCAACGACGCGGAGGCGGAACGGCAGGGCGCGGGCGCGGCCATCGCCGACCTGTTCGCCGCGGTCGCGGGCGCCCGCACCCCGGTGACGACGCTGGTGATCGGCGAGGGCGGCTCCGGCGGCGCACTGGCCCTCGCCGCGCCGGGCAACACCTGGGCCACGCCCGACAGTTACTTCTCGGTGATCGCGCCGGAACTGGCGGCGGCCATCCTCAAACGGCACCCGCGCGAGGTGGAGGCGACGGCGGACCAACTCCGCATCCGGCCACAGGACCTGGTGGAGCTGGGGGTGATCCGGGGGACCGTCGGTGGATGAGTTCCGTGAATGCCCACTGCGCCATCGAGCACCTTCCGTCACAATGGGGCTGCCCAGCGCAATCGAACGACGGGGGTGTCGTGGACGGTTTGGTCGAGTTCAGAACCGGTGACGGGGCCGTGGTCGCGGTCGAGGCGGTGGAGGAGCGGTCCGGCTCCCGGCTGGTCTCCCGCGGCGACGGCACGGTCCAGGCGGCCCGCACGTTCGAGGGTGCCCTGGACGGTGTGCGGGCGGCGGCCGAGTCCGCGCTGCGCGTCTTCCGGGACGGCTCGCTGCGGCCCGACGGCGTGGAGATCGAGTTCGGGGTGAAACTGGCCGCCGAGACGGGCGCGTTCATCGCCAAGGGCACCGCCGAGGGCCATCTCGTGGTCAGGCTGACCTGGTCCCCGGACGCCCCCGGGGCGAGCTCCGCCTCATGAACAGCGCCGAGTGGCACGCCCGGATCGAGTTACGGGGCCGGGTGACCGGAGCGGGTTTCCTCGTCACCCCGAGTACGGTGCTGACGTGCGCCCATGTCGTGGGCGACGGCGAGGACCTGGCCGTGACCTTCACCGAGCGGCCCGGCACCCCGGCCGTGTCCGCCCGGGTCGTCGCGCACGGCGGCTGGGCCGGTGGCGTCACCGACCCCGGCGACCTGGCCGTGCTGGAGCTCGACCGGGAGGTGCCGGTCGCCCCGGCCGCGCTGGCTCCGGCCGACGCGGCGCACGGCACCACGGACCGCAAGCTCGTCGTCTACGGCTTCCCGCGCGGCTTCGACGAGGGCACCCTCACCGAATGCCGGGTCACGGCGCCGCAGTTGATCAGACGGGAGTGGCTCCAGCTGGAGGCCTGGCACCAGGGCGGCCAGCCCCTGGCCCCCGGCTTCAGCGGGGCCGCCGTCACCCTGGCCGACACCGGCGAGGTCGTCGGCATGGTCACGGCGGACGCCGGCAGCGGCGAGGTGCGCACCGGCCGGATGATGCCCACCCAGGTCATGGCCCGCTACTGGCCGGGCCTGCAGAGCCTGGTCCCCACCTCCGACCACGCCACCGCCGACCGGGCCCGGCTGCGCGCCCTGGTCGAGCGGGCGGCACGCGCGGGCGTCGACTGCGACCCGGTGCGGCTGTACACGGCGGCGGCCGACCCGTTCGACCCTCCGCCGCCCGAGGAGGGGTTCGACTCGCTGTGGTCGGCGGCCCTGTTCGTGCTGTGCGAACTCGACGGCCCGGGCGCCGCCCGCACCGTCGCCCGCTTTGCCGACCGGCTCCGGGACCTGCTGCACACCCCGGCCTCGGAGCCGTCGGCCCCGGACTGGTCCCCGATCCTCGTCGAGCTCGGGCACAGCGGAGCGGGCGACGGCCTGGTCCGGGTCGAGGTGTCCGCGTACAGCGAGGGGCGGCGCCACCCGGTCGATTCCGGCACGGTCGAGCGGCACCGGCTGCACGCCTACGTGCAGGAGGGGATCGAGGCGGCCTTCCGTTACCTGACGCCCGGCGCGGACGAGCTGGTCGCGTTCGCGCTGCCCCGGGACTGGCTGGACTGGCCGGTCGACCGCTGGGAGAGCGCCCCGGACGACGACACGCCGCTCGGCTGCGTCTACCCGCTGGTGGTCACCGACCACGCCCGCCGCAAGGCCAGCACCCGGCACATGCTGACCCGGACGTGGAAGCGCCTCGACTCGTGGCCGGGCGCGCGGATGCACCGGGTGGAGTGCGGCGTGCCGGAGGAGCCCGGGCGGCTGCGGTTGCGGCTGCGGCAGCGCGACGCCTGCCTAGCCGGGTTCGGCACCGCCCCGGCCGCCGCCCGCACCCGGCCCCACTTCGACACCTCGCTCACCGCACCCGCCCCGGTGATCGTGTGGTCGCGGGGCGGCTGCGACTCCGGGCAGGAGGAGTGCGCCGGGGCCGACGGCTGCACCGGCAAGGCGTTCCTCGACGCGCTCGACGCCCACGTCATGGCCGTACCGCCCGCCGAACTCCCGCGCCAGGTCCTCGCCCTGCGCGAGGAGGCGCACGCGGAGGAGGACCACTGGGCCCGCGGCATCCAGCTGCTCTGGGACGACCCCCGGGTCTTCGCCGACCCGCACGCCGTCGCCGCCGCGCACGCGAGGTCGCCGGTGGCCTGACCCACCCGCAGTGACGCGCCTGAGAGATACCCGCACGAAAACGGAGAGCGAGACCACTCCCCATGCCGCACTGGTCCGTCTACACCGGCCGCAACGAGCCGCACGACGGCATCGACGACCTGCCCGCCCCGCCGCCCTGGCGCGCCTTCGACGGCGGGCCCGCTCTGCCGCCGCCGCACGACGGCGACGACGCGACAGCCGTCTCCCCCGACCGTGTGCACCGGGCGAAGTCGTACGTCGCCGGCGAGGAGAGCGTCCGGCTCGTCAACGCCGCGCTCTGCCTGCGCCGCCCCCTGCTCGTCACCGGCCCGCCCGGCACCGGCAAGTCGTCCCTCGCCTACGCGGTGGCGCGGGAACTGCGGCTCGGCCCGGTGCTGCGCTGGAACATCACCAGCCGCAGCTCGCTGGCGGACGGCCTCTACCAGTACGACCCGCTGTCCCGGCTGTACGCGGCCCGGGAGGCGCGGGAGGAACGGGGCGGTGTCGAGGACCACCTGCGTCTCGGCCCGCTCGGCACGGCCCTGCTCCCCTACGACCGGCCCCGCGCCCTGCTCGTCGACGAGATCGACAAGAGCGACCTGGACCTGCCGAACGACCTGCTGAACGTCCTGGAGGAGGGCCAGTACGAGATCCCCGAACTGGTGCGTGCCGCCCGGCACTCCGGCGACGGCGCGGCCGAGGTGCTCGCCGACGGCACGGACACGCCGGTGACCGTCCACCGCGGCCGGGTCCGCTGCCGCGCCTTTCCGTTCGTCGTGCTGACCAGCAACGGGGAGCGCGAGTTCCCGCCCGCCTTCCTGCGCCGCTGCGTCCGGCTGAAACTGCGCCGCCCCGGCCGCGACCAGCTCACCCACATCGTCCGGGCCCATCTGGACACGCCGGACGGGGACGCGGACCGTCTGATCACCCGCTTCCTGGAGCGGGCCTCCGGCGGCGAACTGGCCACCGACCAGCTGCTGAACGCCCTCTACCTCACGGGAGTGGCGGGCCTGGACGCCGAGTCCCGCGACGACCTCGCCGAGCAGCTGATGCCGTACCTCAGCGCGGCGGCCGACGGCGATGGCTTCTGACGGCGGCCCCGGGCCGTCCCCGGTCGCCCGGCTCCAGGCGGCCCTGTCGGCCGCGGGCGCCGCACCGACCCCCCGGGAGATCGCCGAACTGCTCTGGCTGGCCGGCCAGTTGGACCCGCCGTCCGGCGAGCCCGGGACAGGCCGGCCGAACACTCCCGAGACTGCCGTCACGGAGGGAACGGCTTCCGGCCCGGAGGAGCCGGCCCCCGCCGCCCCCGAACCACCGCAGGCCGCCGGACCGCCCGCCCCGGCCGGTCCGGGCCGCGTCGCGCTCCGCCTCCCCGCGCCGCGCTCCCCGGACCGCCCCGGCCACCGCTCCGGCGGCGGCTCGGCGCTCCTCGCGCCCGCGCCCCCGATGCTCCCCCACCCCCTCGCGCTCCAGCGCGCCCTGCGCCCGCTCCAGCGCAAGGTGCCCTCCCCGCATCTGCGCCTCCTCGACGAACGGGCGACGGCCGACCGGATCGCGCGGCTCGGCGCCCACCCGGACGTGTGGTTCCCCGTGCTGCGGCCGGCGCCCGACCGCTGGCTGCGCCTGAACCTCGTGCACGACACCGGCCTCACCATGCCGGTCTGGCGCCCCCTGGTGAGCGAACTGCACACGGCGCTCGCCCAGTCGGGCATCTTCCGCACGGTCACCCTGCACCCCGCCACGCCCGACGGCCGGGCCCGCCAGGTCCCCGTCCTCGACGACGGCCGCACGGCCACCCTCGTCGTCAGCGACTGCATGGGCCCGCAGTGGCGCCCGGGCGAGGCGGGCGAGCGCTGGTACCGCACCCTGCGGCAGTGGGCCCACCGCATGCCGCTCGCCGTGGTCCAGCCCCTCCCCGAACACCTGTGGCCCACCACGGCGTTGCCCGCCGAGCCGGGCCTGCTGACGTCCCCGTCCACCGCGGCCCCCTCGGCGACCCTCGCGTTCAGCCCGTACGACGGGTCACCGCCCCCGGAGCGGGCCCTGCCGCTGCCGGTCCTGGAACCGGGCGCCCCCTGGCTCGCCCACTGGGCGGCCCTGCTCGCCGACCCGGGCGGCGCCCGGACGCCGGGCGCGGTGGCCTGGCTGCCGCCCGCGCCCGCCCCGCCCGCCGAGCCCACCCCCGACATCACCACCGCCTCCCCCGAGGAGCTGGTCCTGCGCTTCCGGGCGACCGCGTCCCCCGAGGCCTTCCGCCTCGCCGGGCATCTCGCGCTGGCGGACCCCTCGGTGCCGGTGATGCGCCTCGTCCAGCGCACTCTGGAACGCGAACCGCGCCCCCAGCACCTGGCCGAGGTCATCCTCAGCGGCATGCTCACCTCCGCGCCCGGGCCGCCCGGCTCCTACGCGTTCCGGCCCGGCGTACGGGAGTTGCTGCTGCGCTCCCTGCCCCGCACGGCCCGCGGCCGGACCCGGGAGTTCCTCGAACGGGTGGGGGGGCTGATCGACGAGCGGGCGGGACTCGCGGCCGGGGAGTTCCGGGCCGAGACGGGCGGCGGGAAGGGCGATGCGGGCCCGGCGTTCGCGACGGTCAGCGAGGAGACCGTCCAACGGCTGGGCGGGGAGAAGCTGTTCGCGGGACGGTACCGGCTGACCGGGCAGCGCGACGGGGAAGGGCGCGTGTCCCGGGCCGTGGACGTCCGCACCGGCCGGCAGGTGATCGTGCGCCGGTACCGTGAGCAGCCCGCCCCGCAGGAACGCTTCCTGAGCGAGGCTCGGGCCCTGGCCGGGGTCGACGACCCGCACGTGGTGAAGGTGCTCGACTTCGGGGTGGAAGGCGACGCGCCCTACCTGGTGACGGAGTTCGTCGACGGCCTGACGGTCTCCGAAGTGCTCTCGGGCATCACCTTCCCGGCCTTCGCCCGCCTGGTGTGCCAGGGCATGGCAGGGCTGGAGGCCCTGCACGCGCGCGGTCTGGTGCGCGGGGAGCGCGGGCCGATCGGCCTGCTGCTGCGCCCCGACGGCACGGTGCTGCTCAGCCGCGTCACTCTGGGCGAGGAGTCCCGGAACAAGGCACCCGAGGGGGACGTCGCGGAGTTCCGGTGGCTGCTCAAGCAGCTGGTCGCCGGCACCCGGGTGCCCGCCGAGCACCGGGAACTGCTCGAACTGATCGACCGGCACGAGCTGCGGGAAGCCGCCGCGTACGCCGCCCGCCTGCCCGCCGAGTGGCCGCCGCCGCGCTCCTTCACCCTGCTCGGTCCCCTGCGCATCAGCGCCGGTCCGGAGCCCCTGGAACCGCCCTCCCCCGAGGCCCGGGCGCTGCTGTGCATGCTGCTCCTGCGGCCCGGCCGGCGCGTGTCCCACTCCGAACTGGCCCGCGGGCTGTGGGAGGAACCCCTGCCGGAGAGCGAGGCTGCCCACCGCCTCGACGCCCTGGCGGCGGAGGTCCGGCAGGCCCTGCCGGCCGGCGGTCTCGTCACCTTCTCCGACTCGTACGCCCTGCACGTGCCCGACGTGTACGTCGACGTGCTGCACTGCGAGCGGCTCCTCGCGGATGGCACCGGCGACCCCCGGCGCGCCCTCGCCCTCTGGTACGGCGACCCCCTCGACGGCGTCCCGGGACCGGCCGCCGCGGCCACCCGGGAGCGGCTGCGCACCCTCAAGGCGGAGCTGGAGTCCGGGCCGGAGACCGCCGCCCCCACGATCCTCTTCGAGGCCGACGACCTCACCGGCCACCCCGAGGCCCGCATCACCCTCGAATACGCGGTGCACGAGATGCTCTCCCGCGGCGCGCTCGCCCCCCACCAGTTCGACGTGCGGGTCCGCGGCGGCGGCTACGACGTCCACACCGAACCCGGTACCTACCTCCTCCCCGTCCTGGCCGCTGTCCTGCGCGGCCTGCCCGAGGTCCTCACCGGGCTCGCGGACCCGCCGCCCCTGACCGTCACCTTCTGGGACCGGCCCACCCCGCCGCCCGAGCCTCCGCGCGTGCCCGCCGACCTCCAGGTGATCGTCTCCCCGGACCTCTACGAGCAGTTCGCGGCCAGCTCGGCCGCCCAGGGCCCGCAGCGCTTCCAGCCCCTCTTCCAGGACGGCGCCACCGACACCCCGCCCGTCGCCTGGTACTGCCCGCTGTCCCCCGCCACGGCCCCGGAGCCCGGGGCCCGCGACCTCGTGCAGGGCCCCTTCATCACCCGCGACCTACGCCGGCTGGGCATACCGGCCCCGGGCCGCACGGCCGTCGTCCACACCCGGCCCGACGGCCCGCTGACCCTCCTCAACCCGGCCCGGCCGCACGGCGACCGGCCGCCGGGGCTCGTGACGTACTACGAGGTGGACCTCACCACGCATCAGTCCCACCACCGGGTCTCCCTGCCCAGTTCCGGCAAGGGCGCCTTCGCCGCCGCGGTCGACCTCGCCTGGCACGTGGAGGACCCCGTCGCGTTCGTGCGGGCCGAGACCGGCCGGGTGTCCGAGGTGCTGCTCGACCGCCTGCTGGAGGAGGCGGCCCGCATCACCCGGAGGCATCCGCTGCGCCGGGCGGGTGCCGCCCAGCGCGCGGTCAACGCCGGGCTCCGCCGCTGGCCGGTGCCCGGGCTGTCGGTGACCGCGTCGGTGCAGCTCGGCCCGGAGGGCACGGCCCTGCCCGGACCGCAGGGGGCCGCTCCCGCGCAGCTCCCGCTGCCGCAGCTCCTCGGGGAGGCCGAGACGGTCCTGGTCGGGTTCGACGGCCCGATGGCCCGCCTGTTCTCGGCGAGCACCGCCCGCGAGGCCGTGCTCGGCCTGCTCGCCCTCGTCGACGAGCACCCCGCCCCGGGGCAGGCCCTGCCCGGCGCGGTGCGCGAGACGTTCGCCCATCCGCTGGACGTGCTCCGGGCCTTCGCGCGGGACCCGCTCGGGCCGCTGCTGCGGGAGCGTCTGGACGAGATCGAACTCCGGGCGGTGGCGCACGCCCCGGCGACGCACAACTCCGCGCCCCTGGTCCGCGCCCTGCACGCCTCCGGCCGCCGCGTCAGCGTGATCACGGACGTCTGTGCCGAGGCCGTCCCCCGCTATCTGCGGCCCTACGGCACCCTGCCCCTGGCCGGCGTCCACGGACGCGCCGAGGACCTGGCCCTGCTCACCCCGCACCCGGACTGCATGCTGCGCGCCCTCGACGCCTGCGACGGGTCCGCGTCCACGGGCCTGGTGATCGGTTCCACGGTCGCCGAGCTGGCCGCCGCCCAGCGGGCCGGACTGCGCTTCGTCGGCCTCGCCCGCAACGCCACCACCGGGCGGCAGCTGCGCGAGGCCGGCTGCGAAACCACGGTGACCTCCCTCGCGCCGCTGCTGGAGGCCGCGCGCTCCCTGTGACAGAACGCCGAACCCCCCGTTCGGCGGCGCCCCGCCCGGCCCCCCACGAAAGGCGGCCCGGCCCCCTCCCGCGCACGATGCGAGGGAGGCCCGCCGCCCGGCGGTCCCACGTATGCGAGGCCCGCCACCTGGCGGCCCCCCACGGTCTGTGCTCTCGGGAGGACCTGCCATGACCGCCAGTCTGGAGCAGTTGCGCCGCTGCCACTTCGCCGTCGACCTGGGGGCGGCCCGCACACGCGTCTACGTCAAGGGCGCCGGTCTCGTCGTCGACCAGCCGTCCGCCGCCGCCGTGAACACCCGTACCGGAGCGCTGATCGCGGTAGGCGAGCTCGCGGAGAAGATGACGGGCCGCACCCCGGACTACATCCGGGTGGTCCGGCCGGTCTCCGGCGGCACCGTCGTCGACATCGAGATGGCGCAGCGCATGCTGCGGCACCTGCTCGGCGACAAGATGCGCCGCGCGCTGCGCCGCAAGCCGATCCTGCGCGCCGCGGCCTGCACCCCGCACGACGCCGACCCGCTGGCCCAGCGTGCCGCGATCGAGACGCTGGTCGGTCTCGGGGCCCGCAAGGTGGAGCTGGTGGACACGCTGATCGCCGCCGCCGTCGGCTGCGGACTGCCCGTGGAGCAGCCCGAGGCCACGATGATCATGGTGTGCGGGGCGGCGGCCACACAGGTGGCCGTGCTGTCCCTCGGCTCGATCGTCACGGCCGAGCGCGTCCCGGTGGGCGGCGAGGCCGTCGACCAGGCGATCGTGCAGCACCTGCGGCACCAGCACGAGCTGATGCTGCCGAGCCAGTCGGTGCGGCCCCTGCAACTGGCCCTGTCGGGCAACGGCCTCACCCCGCAGGGCCCGGCCTCCACGGAGATCCACGGCCGGGACGTCGCGACGGGCCTGGCCCGGTCCGTCCAGGTCGACACCGCGGCCGTCCGGGACGCCATCCAGACGCCGCTCACCGCGATCCTGGACGGCATCGGCAAGGTGCTGCGGGCGTGCCCGCCCGACCTGGTCGCCGACCTGGCCGACCGGGGGATCATGATGGTCGGCGGCAGTGCCCTGCTGCCGGGCCTGGACCAGATGCTGCGGCAGGCGACCAACATGCCGGTGCACATCGCCGAGCGCCCGGACGTGTGCGCCGTGCAGGGTCTCGGCGCGATGCTGGAGGGCAGGATCGCGCCGCTGGCGCTGGACACACTGAGCGCCTGAGCGGCAGGCGCGGGTCAGCGGGCGAACCAGCAGCGCACTGTCGTCCCGCTGTCGCTCCGGTGCAGCCGCACCAGATCGGCGATCAGGTTGACCAGCAGGATCCCGCGCCCGCCGCGCTGGTCGCGGGGCACGGGCCGGCGTCCGGCCAGGACGTCGGCGAGGTGCCCCTCGTCGCGGACCTCGCACACCACGTACCCGTCCTCGGCCCACACCCGCAGCACGCCCGAACCGCCGCCGTGCACCACGCTGTTGGTGGTCAGCTCGGCCGTGGCGAGGGCCAGGTCGTCCAGCTTCACACCGACGAGGCCGAGGCGCGCGCCCTCCCCGACGGCCACGTGCCGGGCGTGGGGCAGGGAGTCGGAGTCGAAGGCGAACGACAGCGCCTCCGGCACGGGCGGCAGCGGCTCGTTGTAGCGGGTGACGACGCCCTCGGGGGCGTACGCGTCGCTGCGCTGCTCCGCCCGGGAACCGGGGGGGATGACGGTGGGGTGGGTGGCGTAGGCGTCGGAGACGACGTGCTCGGGCAGCCGCTCGACGTCGTACGGGCACAGGATCGTCGCCGTACGGCCCCGGAAGGCGGCGTTGATGAGCGCCTCGTGCTGGACGCAGGCCGGGTACTCGGCATCGGACCGGCCGGCCCAGATCGGCTCGCCGATGATGCGCACCCGGCGGCCGGCCGGCTGGGCGTCGGCGAAGGCGCGCAGCACGCCGGGGATGATCCGCCCGGGGTTGCGTCCGGCCTCGCGCATGTCCAGGAGCCGCACGGCGGCGGCGTCGTCGCCCAGCGCGTCCCGGATCAGGACGAGGTTCTTGCCGGGCACGGCGACGGCCACGGGTTCTCCGGCCTCCAGCCCCTCGCGTACGAAGGGCAGGGTGCCGTCGAGGTAGTCCTGCTCGTCCCGGTAGAAGAGCGCGGGGTGGACGAAGGGGTCGAGGGGCCCGAAGAGCTCGGTGACCGTGCTGGTCATGATGTGGACACCTCGATTCCCTTCTGGCCGGGCCACAGCAGGTCCAGCGTGCGCCGCAGGGCGGGCGGCGGCCGGCGCACCACGAACCGCCGGCCGTCGCGGAGCTGTCCGGCGGCGGCCGCGAGCGCACCGGCGCCCGCGACGTCGACGAACGTCACGCCGGACAGTTCGAGGTAGTACACGTCGTCATCCTCACGGACAGCCTGTTCCAGTACACCTTCCCAGATCGCACGCGTCGGCAGGCCGACCTCCCCGGCCGCCCGGACGCCCCGCCGCCCGGCCAGCGGGAACACCGCCAGACCGGGCGCGGGGTCGCGAGGGCCGGTCGCCGACGGCTGCTGCCGAGTGTTCAAGCCCCACTCCCCACACTGGTGGACCACAGCGCTCTTACCCGCAAGGCAAAGTCTCATTCCCCCGGAACGTGTGTAGTACGCCGTCCGGAGGGCAGGCGCACCTCACACCGACGTCCACGGGGGCGAGTGACGTCGTGCAGTCCGGCGAGACGAACACGACCGACGAGGACCGACAAGGCGGTGACATGACCTCAGCGGCATCACCACATCTCACAGGAGGGCTGGACACCCTGGTCATTTCTGGCCGCATCGACGCGGACCGCGCCGAGCTCACCCCCCGCGGTGAGCTCGTCCACGGTTGCGCGGACATCCTGGCGAGAACCCTGGCCGGTCTGCCGGACACCGTCACCCGGGTCGACCTGGACATGGCGGGCGTGCACTTCATGGACACGGCCGGCCTGCAGTTCCTGGACGTACTGGCCGTGCACGGCCGGCAGCGGTCGCTGACGGTGACGACGGCGAACTGGAACGGCCAGCCGCGCCGGATCCTGGAGCTGGCGGGTCTGGACACGACCGATCCGCTGGCCGGTCCGGACACCGCCGGCGCGGTCTGGGCGGTGGCGCCGGCCGCACCGGCCGTCCCGGCCTCCTCGGCGGTCGCCCTGGAGCGCGCGGAGCGGCTGCACGTCCTGGAGGAGGAGGTCGAGCAGCTCCGCCAGGCCATCGCCTCGCGCCCCGTCATCGACCAGGCCCGGGGCATCCTCATGGCCACCCACGGCTGCACGTCGGACGAGGCGTGGCACATCCTGCGGGAGACGTCCCAGCTGTCGAACACGAAGCTGCGGGACGTCGCCGCGGCGGTGACCGCGAGCGCGGAGGCGGACGGCCCGCCGCCGTCGCCCGAGCTGCGCACGGCGCTGCAACGGGCCGTCGCGAGGCGCCGCCGGGGCTGAGGGGGCAGGGGCCCGGTGTACCGCGTGCCGGGCCGGTGCTCCCGCCCCCGGCGGGGTACCCGGCAGCCGACAGCCGCGCGAGGAGGTACACCATGAGCGACCAGACCCCGTCCCAGGCCGAAGGCGGCCGCGACGACGAGCAGGACACGACCCCGCGTCCCACCCCGTCCCAGGCGGAGGGCGACCGCGACGACACGGACGCCCAGGAGGAAGGCGACGGCGACCGGACGGAGGCCACATAGAGACGACGCGACGGGGAACCCGTAACTCCCCCACTACACAAAGGAGTTACCCGTGATCGTCGCCGTCGTCATCGCCGGATGCGTCCTCCTGGCCGTGCTGGCCTTCCTCGTCCCCCGCCTCTCGCGCCATCCCGAGCGCGGCACCCAGCGTTCGCTCGGCGCCGGCGCCCGGGCCGGCGGCAAGGCGCCCGGAGTGCTGGGCAGGCTCTTCAGTAAGCCCTTCCACTCCAGTTCCCGCGCGGTGAGCCGCAGCGGCTCGGCCGGCCGCCGCACCCGCGGCCGCATGCCCTTCTGATCCACCGCGCGGCCGTGCCGCCCGGCATGCTGGTCCGGTACGCAGGGCAGGCAGAAGGAGCACCTCTCGATGGGCACCGCAGTGCACGTCCCGCAGACGCGGGACATGATCGGGGAGGAACTCTCCGGGGACGAGGCGTTCACGGCGCTGCGGCGCTACGGAGGCCGCCGGCTGTTCCTCGACGCGTTCACCCGCTTCCGCTACGCCGACGGGTTCAGCAGCTCCCGCTCCCTCGCCTTCCAGGTCGTCCTGGGCATGGTGCCGTTCACCATCGCCCTGGTCGGCGTGGCCACCACCGTGCACACGGAGAGCGTGGGGCGGATCATCGAACTCACCCTCGGCCGGATCGTGCCCGGCGCCAGCGCGGACCTGGTCGAGGACGCCCTGGACGGCACCGCGCGCAGCGCCGGTTCGGGCGTCTGGGGCGCCGTCGCCATGTGGCTGGGCCTGGCCTTCGCCGTACTCAACCTGGCCTCGGCGATGGCCCAGGTCGAGCGGGGCGCCAACCGCATCTACGGCATCGAGCGCGACCGGCCCTTCCTGGCCAAGTACGGCCGTTCCCTGCTCCTCGCCATGGCCGCGGGCATGCCGATGGTCCTGGGGTTCCTCGTGCTGGTGGCCGGTGACGCCGTGGGCAGCGCGGCGGTGGAGGCCCTCGGCTGGTCCCGCACCTGGCTCGACTGGTGGGGCGCCCTCGACGTGCCGCTGGGCGTGCTGCTGGCCTGGGTGGCCTCGGCGGCGATCTTCCGCTGGGCGCCGCGCCGGGACCAACCGGGCTACACCTGGCTGGCGTTCGGCTCCGCGGTCCATCTGGTGCTGTGGATCACCGCCACCTGGCTGCTGGCGCTCTACGTCGCCAAGAGCGGCTCCTTCGGCGCCGTCTACGGCCCGCTGACGGCCTTCGTCGCCCTGTTGCTGTGGGCGAACCTGACCGGTGTGGCCCTGTTCCTCGGCATCGCCTTCGCCGCCCAGCTCGAAGCGGCCCGGGCCGGCATCACCGAGGCCGTGCACCCCGACCCGGGCCCGGGCCCGTGACGCGCCCGCCTGACGCGCGCCCGGCCCCTGTGATCACCGCGCGGAACCAGGACGTATCGTCCTCGGTGTGACCGATGTGCCCCCCGCGACCACAGCACCGGCGGACCGAGGAACGGCCCACACAACCCCCGGACCGGCCGGAGGCCCGGTGAGCGGCGACGATCCGGCCCTGCGGGCGGCCTACCGACTGTGCCGGCGCCGGACGAAGGACGAGGACCCGGCGGAGTACGCGCTGATCCAGCTGGTGCCCGCGGCCCTGCGCCCGGCGCTCCACGCCCTGTGGGCGGCCGCCAACGCCCTCGACGACCTCGGCGACGACCGCACCGCGCCCGCGGCCGAGCGGGCCGCCCGGGTCGAGGCCTGGATCACGGCCCTGCACCGCGAACTGCCCACCGGCTCCAGCCCGGACCCGGTCCGCCACGCCCTGGTGAACACCGCGAACCGCTGGCGCCTGGACCTGTCCGAGCTGCGGGACGCCATGGCCCAGGTGCGGGACGACACCCGCGGCAGGCACTTCGCCGACTGGGCGGAGTGGCGCGCCTGGGGCCGGGACAACCTCCTGCCCTGGTTCGGCCAGGTCCGCACGGTCTTCGACCGGGCCGGCGTCCCCGTGGCGCTGCGCCTGGACACCCGGGAGGCCTACGAGGAGTTCCTCGACGGCGTCCGGCTCACCGACATCCTCACCGACCTGTCCGCCGACCTCGCCCAGGGCGACCTCCTGCTGCCCGCCGAGACCCTCGACCTGCACCCCGGGTCGGCCGCCGACCTGGCGCGGCGCCGCTGGAGCCCCGCCGTCGCCGCCCTGGTCACGCACCTGACCGGGCTGGCCCGCCAGTGGGTGGCCCAGGAAACCCTCACCCGCGGCATGCACCCGGGCCCCGCGACGGTCCTGGAGACGATGGCCGCCCTGCTGCGCGCACAGCTCGACGCCGTCGACGCGGCCGGCCCGGCGCTCCTGCGTTCTCCGCCCCGGCCCGCGCTCCGCACCCGGGCCCGCATCCTCGCCCCCGCCCGGGCGCGCGCGGCCCTGGCCTGGAGCCTGACCCCCCTGACGGTGCCGCCGCCCCAGCGCCCGGGCGACCAGCGGCAACCGGCACCCGCGCTGCCCCCACCCACCGACACCTTCCTGCGGCCGCCGCCCCACCCCAGCGGCGAGCGGCCCCCCGCGATCCCGCCCGGTGATCTGCCCGCCCACGTCGCCGTGATCATGGACGGCAACGGCCGCTGGGCCCAGCAGCGCGGTCTGCCCCGGCACGAGGGCCACCGCGCCGGCGCCGACGCGGTCCGCGAGGTGGTCCACGGCGCCCTGGACATCGGCCTGCGCCACCTGACGCTCTACACCTTCTCCACCGAGAACTGGCACCGCGACCCGGAGGAGGTCGACGCGATCCTCGGCCTGCTCCGCCGCGAGCTGGCCGAGAACCCCTTCCGCGACCTGGACGTCCGGCTGCGCTGGCACGGCCGCGCCGGCCGCCTGCCGCCCGACCTGGTCGACGTCCTCCATCTGCGCGAACGCACCACCCGCGCCCGCACCGGCCTCACCCTGACGATGTGCATCGACTACGGCGGCCGGGACGAGCTCACCCGCACGGCCGCCGCCCTGGCCGGCCGGGCCCGGGCCGGCCGTCTGGACCCCGGCCTGATCGACGAGGACGACTTCGCCCGGCACCTGCCCCTGGCGGACCTGCCGGACGTGGACCTGCTGTGGCGCACGGGCGGCGAGCAGCGCGTCTCCAACTTCCTGCCCTGGCACACGGCCTACGCCGAGCTGCACTTCACCCCCGGCCTCTGGCCCGACACGGACCGCCGCGACCTCTGGCAGGCCGTCACCGCGTACACCCACCGCCAGCGCCACCACGGGGCGACACCGGCCATGCCCCCGGATCCGGAGCCGGAGGTGTCACGGGCGGTGGCCGACGTCCGGGGCCGGCTTCGCCCGTAGGGCACACAGAACTACGGCTGTCACGCGCACCGGCGCAGTCGGACATCTCCGGCGGCGGACGGTCACAATCGGTTCACACTGCGCTCTCGCCGGAAGCCCGCCGGATGCGTAGGGTTTTTCCTAGGCTCAGCGTGACTGATCCTGCCTTCACCGGGGGAGGTACGCCCGCGAGCCTGGAGGGGGGTGCTGGGACGTTGGGCGACTGGCGCGTTCGAGTGAGAGGTCCCGACGGAGAGAGCGTGGCCGGGGCGGGCGTCCTCATCGGCGACGACCGGATCCTTACCTGTGCGCACGTCGTGACCGAGGCGCTGGGGCGGCCCGACGAGCAGAGGACGGCCCCCGGCAGCACCGTGCTGGTGGACTTCGCACCCTCCGGTGACCCACGACCACGGCGCGCCCGGACGGTCGACGGCGGCTGGTTTCCGGTCCTGCCCTCGTCCGGCGACATCGCGGTCCTGGAACTGGAACCGGGCGGCCCGCCGGCCGAGGCACATCCGGCGCGCCTGTTCCCCGGCGATGGCGTGGGGCCGACCGAGGTGAGCGTCTACGGACATCCGGGCCGGGGGCTCGGCGACGGTGTATGGGTCGAGGCGACCGCGACCGGGCGCGGCGGACCCAACCCCGCCTGGCGGCAACTGGACGGCAGGGCACACGGGGTGGCCGTCCAGCGGGGGTTCAGCGGGGCCGGCGTGTGGGACCGCGGCCTCGGCGGTGTCGTCGGCCTCGTCGTCGCCGCCTACGGCTCGTCCGTCGAGCGGGTGGCCTGGATGTTCCCGCTGGCCGCCATGGCCCGGGAGTGGACACCGCTCGCCGCGCTGCTCCACCCGGCGCGATCGGCGCCCGCCGAACTGACCACACGTCAATGTGCGGAACTCGCGCGGTTGATCGCATCGATCCCACGCTTCGGGACGCTCGGCGGCCGTCAGGACCTGGTTTCGCTGCTGCCCCCGGAGATCGGCTCGGTGGTGGCCGAACGCCCCGAGGCCCACGCACACTTGTACAACGTGGTGCGCACCAGCTCCGACTACGACGGAGGTCTCGACGAACTCATCAGCGCCGTACGGACCTTGGTGGGCGACTCGCGTGCCGTCCGGTCGATCGCCGCCGAGATGCGGCGTTTTGAGGAGGAGGGGCGCGGGTGACCGGACATTCGACACTCTGCGTGGCCGAACCTGTCCACGCCTGGATGCCTTACGGGAAAACGGGGATGGCGGACACAATCGACGACCCATCGGACTGGGCGCATACCAGCAGACTCGTGGAACTTCTGGAACGCACCAGACCCATGGGGGACCCGGAGCTGCGCCGCCAGTGTCTGGAGGTGACGGGAAGCCGGCTGAGCATCGACGTCGCGGGGCTCGTACCGCAGGGTGTGACCACGCGAAGCCAGCTCTACGACGTCGTACGGCTCTTGGGTGACATCCCCGGCGGCCTCCTGGTGCTGGCCGAGACCGTCCAGTTCTTCGCTCCCGGTGCCCGCTCCACGGAGGCCTTCCACCACTTGGTGCGCTCGACGTTCGTCCAGCCGCCGCTGACGGAGGCGGAACTGCGGCACATCCAGGACCTGTTACGGCAGTCGCCCAAGGTGCCGGTCGGCCGGATCCACCGGGCGGCCCGGGGTGTTTACGAGCGGCTCCCGCCCGGGCACGACGACATCGTGCTGGCCTTCGAGCATCTGGTCGAGGCGAACGCGCGGGCGGACGGTCTGTTCCCCTTCATGCTGTACGTCGAATACGTCGCGGCGCTCGCCCCCGGCCACCTGGCCCGGCGGTTGCGCGAGTGGAACGCCGCGGTCGCCGAGGGCCTCGGGGTGCGCGACACCCTGAACACGACGCGCGCCGCACTCGTGCCAGTAGCACTCGAGCACACCGAGGGCATGGGGTATCTCGCGATCCTGATCGAGCGGGGCGACGACGGCGACGCACACGGCGGGTATCTGGTGTCCTCGTGGACCAAAGAGGACGTCCTCTCCCCGGCCCGGCCGGACTTCGTGGACTTCGTCTGTTCAGACGGCGATCTGGAGGTGACCGTGGAGCGCGCCATCTCCAGCGGCGAGGCGTCCCTGGCCGGCCTCGACACTCCCGTGCAACTGGAGTTTTTACTCGGCCGGGACCTGGTCGACCTGCCCATAGACGAGTTCTCCACGCACCGCTCCTCCGGCCTGCCACGCTCTCTGGTGCGCCATTACCAGACGGTGATCCGCAGCCTGGAACGGCAGCGTGACCCGTCGATCCAGCGGGTGCTGAAGCAGCGCTGGCGCAGCTTACGCGACACCCCGCACGAGTGCTCCTGGCACGCCTGTGGCGGAACGGGCGGCCTGAGCGCCTCCGACCTGCAAGACCTGCTCGGCCGGGACAGGAACGGACGCGTGGTCGCGGTCGCCCTGCTCGACGCTCCTCGGAAACCCGAGCCGGGGGCCGTCCACTCCTACGACGTCGCCCTGCGCGAGGGCGTCCCCGCAATGCTCTGGGCCCGCTCAGCCGGTGCCGTTTCGAGGCTCGGTGATCTCGCCGACCGGTTGTTCCAGGCGAACCATCTGAACGCGCTGGCCACCAAGTTCCACGAATCGAGGGGATCACTGGTCTCCGACGAGGTTCTCGTTCTCATAGACAACCCGGAGAACGTCTACGTGCCCTTACGCCGCTACCAGTCGCCGCATCACGAGGGAAGGACGCAGTCATGAGTGACGGCCGACCCGCCGACGACAGGTTCCCTCCGGACACCGGACAGCACTTCCCCACCCAGAACACCGCACCGTGGTGGGTCTACCACGGCGACGGGCGCACCCTGGCCGCCCGTGATCTCGACGACGTGCTCATGGGTCCGCCGCCCTGGCGCACCTTCGACGGCGGTCCGTTGCAACCCCGCCCGCCGGAGGACCAGGCGGAGACGACCCGCCGCATCGGCCCACCCCCGCGCGAGGGCGACCCGCCCCGCCCCGTCGACGTCGCCGAGGCGGACATGGTCAACGCGGCGCTGTATCTGCGCCGGCCGCTGCTGATCACCGGCCGCCCGGGCACCGGCAAGTCGAGCCTCGCCTACCGTGTGGCACGCGAGTTGCGCCTGGGCCGCGTCCTGCGCTGGCCGATCACGACGCGCACCACCCTGAAGTCCGGACTGTACGACTACGACGCCATCGGACGGGCACAGGACGCGGCCGCCCGGCGGGCCGCGGCGGACCCGGAGGCCGGGCCGGGTGACGGCCGGACCGGTATCGGCGACTACATCAGGCTCGGCCCTCTGGGCACGGCACTGCTGCCGTACCGGCTGCCGCGGGTTCTCCTGATCGATGAACTCGACAAGAGCGACATCGACCTTCCGAACGATCTCCTCAACATCTTCGAGGAGGGCGAGTTCGACATTCCCGAACTGGTCCGCATCGCCTCGCGCGAGCCGACGGCCGAGGTGCTCACGGCCGACCCCGGCGCCACGGCCCAGGTCGCCGGCGGCCGGGTGCGCTGCCGCGCTTTCCCTCTCATCCTCATCACGTCCAACGGAGAGAAGGAGTTCCCGCCCGCGCTGCTGCGTCGCTGCCTGCGCCTGGAACTGCCGCCGCCGAACCTGGACCAGCTCGCCGCCATGGTGGCGGCTCGTTTCGGGCAACGGGCCGGTGACCGCGGGCAGGAACTCGTCCGGCTCTTCGTCGCGCGCAGCGCGCGCGAGGGCGGGATGAGCGCGGACCAGCTGCTCAACAGCGTTCACCTCGCGACGTCCGACCGGTTCGAGGGGGACGAGCACTGGGACCGGCTGGTCGACGCTCTGTGGCGCAGCCTCGATGCGGCGAGGCCGTGATGGCTGCCGCCCCCCGGGCTTCGATGCCTCCGCCCGACCCCCTGGGAACGGCGGATCTGACGCCGTACGAGCTCTCCGACGGCCTGTGGCTCGCCATGTGCCTGGCCGGGCGCACCCGTCCCCGGAGCGACGGGCCCTCCGTCCCGCCCCGCCGGCGGGAGCCTCGCCCCGTCGAGTCACCGCCCCCCGCCCCATCCGTGCCGGACCGGAGGAGGGAGGCACCGGAAGTACCACGGCAGCAGTCGCCGCCCTGGACGCCGAGGGTGCCCGCCCCCTTCGCCCGCGCCGCCGCCCCGCTCCCCCGGCTCCCGGCCCTCGGCACGGGACCGTTGTGGACCGCAGTACCCGGCCTGGAGAGCCGACGGACGCTGGAGCGGGCGCTGCGCCCGCTGCGCCGGACGGTCGTGTCCGCGCACGACCGGGAGCTCGACGAGGAGCGGACCGCCGAGGCCCTGGTGGAGGCCGAACCCCGGCTGCCCCGGTACCGCCCGGGCCGGGAGCGTTGGCTGGATCTGGTGCTGGTCGTGGACGCCGGAGCGTCGATGGCCGCATGGCGGCACACCGTGACCGAATTCGCCCGCTTGCTGAACGGTCTCGGTGCGCTCCGCACCCTCAGCATCCGGCTGCTCAGCGCCGGCCAGGGGGGCGAGGCGCTGCGTTTGCACGGACCCGGCCCGTCCGGCGCCGAGTACGACCTCGCGGCCCCCGCGCTGCCACCCCGGCGGCGGGCCGTCATGGTGCTCACCGACGGAGGGGGGGCCGCGTGGCGGAGCGGTGCGGCCCAACGGCTCATCACTCGATGGGGTGAACATGTCCCGGTTGTCGTCGCCCATCTGCTCCCCCACCGCAACTGGTACCGCACCTGGATCGCCACCCACCGTTCCCGCATCCGTACCACCGGGTCCCTCCCGTGCGGCCCGAGCTGCACGGCGAGCGTGACCGGCACGGGCGGCACCGTGAAGTCGGCCGTGCCCGTCATCGAGCTCGCTCCGCGATGGCTGGCGCGCTGGGCGCAGCTGCTGACGGGAGACGGCGGCGACTGGCCGGGGGCGCGGGTGCTGCTCACGGAGGACGGCACGGAACACGACGATCCGGGGCCGGACGAGGACTTCCTCCCGGGCCGTCCCCCGACGCCGGCCGCTCGCGTCCTCGAGTTCCGCGCCGGCGCCTCCCCCGCGGCCTTCCGGCTGGCCCAGCACCTCGCGGTCGCGCCGCTGGACCTCGCCGTGATGGAGACGGTGCAGTACCTCACCCAACCGGGTTCACGACCCGCCCACATGGGCGAGGTCCTCAGCTCGGGGCTGCTCGTCACCCAGGGCGGTCCGCCCTCCGTCGATCCCTTCGATGCGACCGCACACCAGTACGCGTTCCTGCCGGGCGTGGCCGAGGAGCTTCTCGCCACGAGCGGGCGGTCCGCCACCGCGGAGGTGATGCTGCACGTCATCACCCGCCTCGCGGCGACGGTCCCCGAGATGCGGGACCTCGCCCGGGTGCTCACCACCCCCTGGGCGGAACGGCCGGTGACGGTACCTGAGGAGTCGACCGGCGACTTCGCTCCGTTCATACGCGCACTGCGGGCACTGTCGGGGCCGTACCGGCCGTGGGCCGACCGACTGAGCGCGCGTGTTGAGGGCTTTGCGACACAGGACATCGGCGCTGGTCCACTACAATTTGCGGGGTCATCCATGCCCGAAGAACCTGTGTCAGACCCGCGTTCAAAAACGGTCAAAGAACAGCAATCGCGGGCCGTTCCCGAACACGTGACACCGCTGCCCGAAGGACAGGCAGCGGCGGACAGAGGAGAGCCAGGTTCGATGAACGACGCATACGCACGCACGCTGGGGCCGGTTGAGCGGGCCATCGCCGAACGGCGCAAGGCGGGCAGCCCCCCACCCGTTTGGGGTAATGTTCCGCCCCGGAACGTCAATTTCACCGGACGGGTGCTCGCTCTCCAGGATCTGCACACACGTTTGACTCAGGGCACCACGGCGATTTTACCTGAGGCACTGCACGGCATGGGCGGCGTCGGCAAGTCCCAAATTGCCATCGAATACGCATACCGTCATAGTTCTGACTATGACATCGTTTGGTGGATCCCCGCCGAACAACCGGCCCAAATCCGTGCCGCCTTCGTGGACCTGGCGCAACGCCTGCGGCTGCCCACCAGCGCCGAGGCCAACACCGCGGTTCCAGCTGTCCTGGAAGCCCTTCGTCTGGGTAAGCCTTACCTCAACTGGCTCCTGGTCTTTGACAACGCCGAAAGCCCGGAAACAGTCACCCCCTTCTTCCCCCAAGGCGGCACCGGCCGGATTCTCGTCACTTCCCGAAACGGACAATGGGTCAACATGGCACGGACCATCGAGGTGGATGTCTTCGCGCGCGAGGAAAGCATCGAGCTATTGCGGCGGCGAGGACCGGAACTCACCGACGAAAAAGCGAATCGACTGTCCGAGGCGCTCGGCGACCTACCCCTGGCCATCGAACAAGCCGCCGTCTGGCTCACCGAAACAGGTATGCCCGCTGAAGAATACCTCGAACTCTTCGAAGGGAAAAGGGAAGAGTTCGTCAGCCGTCGCGCGGAGTTGCTGGAACTCGCCCCGCCGATGGACTACCAATTGCCCGTCGCAGCGGCCTGGAATGTCTCGCTGGACCGCCTCAAGGACACCAACCCGGGCGCACTCCAACTGCTCCAGGTGTGCTCCTATTTCGCGCCGGAGCCGGTCTCCCGCAGCCTTTTCATGGCAGGGCGGAACGCCAACCTGCCCGGCCTGCTCGGACAGGTGCTCAGCGACCCCATCCGCCTCGGCCAGGCCCTGCGCGAGGTCAACCGGTACGCGCTGGCCCGCATCGACCACCGCACGAGCACCATCCAGCTGCACCGCCTCGTCCAGGCGGTACTCATCGACCAGATGACGGCCGAGGAGCGCGCGTCGATGCGCGAGGCGGCTCATCTGCTGCTCGCGGGGGGCGACCCGGGAGAGCCGGGAGTGACCGCGAACTGGCCCCGCTACGCCGAACTGCTACCGCACATCCGGGCGTCCCGAGCGGTCGAGTGCGACAACCACTGGGTTCGGAACCTCGTCGTCAACACCGTCACGTACCTCTTCACCTGGGGTGACCACGATGCCTGCCTGGATCTCGCCCAGGACGCGCTGCGGACCTGGCGGGACAGCATCGGCCCCGACGACGCCCAGACACTGACCGTGGCCCGCTACTGCGGACACGTCCTGCGCTCGCTCGGACGCTACTCCGAAGCGGCCCAGCTCGACGAGGACAGCCTGGAACGCCGCCGCAGGACGGTCGGCGACACCCACGAGGACACCCTGCTCGCGGCCCGCGCCGTCGCCGTGGACCTGCGCGCGGCCGGGGATTTCGCCTCGTCCGCCAAGCTCAACAAGGAGACCTACGAACAGGCCGTGCGCTCTTTCGGTGATCGCGATCCGATGGCGATCGCGGCCGCACTGGACTACGGAACGGCGCTGCGCCTCACAGGGGACTTCACCACCGCCCGGGACCTGGACGCGGTCAATCTCCAGCTCGCGGTCGACGTGCTCGGCGAGGACAGCCTGAACACCATGATGCTCGTCAGCCTACTCGCGGTGGACCTCAGGGAGTGCGGCGACTATGTGGGTGCCTGCGAGATGCAGGAGAACAACTCGATCCGCTTCGAAAGGCTGGCCGGCAGCGAGACCCCCATCACGCTGATGGCGTTGCGTCACCTCGGCGAGGCACGCCGCAAGGCCGGCGACCACGAAGGCGGGCTTTCGGCCTGCCTCGAAGCGTGGGAGCGCAGCCAGCGCCGCTACGGTGACAACCACCTCAACACCCTGTCCGCCGCGTCGAGTCTGGTGATCGCCCAACGCCAGGCGGACCGTCTGGACGAGTCGGTGGACCTGGGCAAGAAGACCCTGGACCAGTTGAGGCGGAGCCTCGGGGAGAGTCACCCGTTCACCTTCGGGGTCATGACGAACCTCGCGATCTCGCTGCGCCGCAAGGAACGGACCGAGGAGGCGGTGGCCCTGAACAGGCAGGCTCACGACGGGCTGGTCGGCACCGTGGGCCTGAACCACCCCTACACCCTCGCCGTCGCCGTCAACCTGGCCAGTGACCTGTTCACCCTGGGAGACCCGCAGGCCGCTGCCGAGAGGGACGAGGACACGCTGCGGCGTACGACTCAGGAACTCGGCGAGTCGCACCCGATGACCCTGGCCTGTGCGCTCAACCTCGCGGCCGACCTGCGTGTGCTGGGCCGGGCCAACAGGGCCGAGACGCTGTACGCCGCGACGCTTACCTCCCTGCGGCAGGTGCTCGGCCAGGAGCATCCGGCGACGACGGCCGCCACCAGGGGCGACCGGGCCGACTGTGACGCGGAGGTGTACCAGATCTGAACGTACGTCACCTCAGGCGGGGCGGTGACACGGTCACCGCCTCCTGCGGGTGCGGCCCACCGATCCAGCCTGCCAGGGCGAACGGGTCTGCCGATCCTCCCTGGTCGGCGAGCCGCAGGTACACGGCCCGCACCAGCTCGGGCCGGCCCAGCAGGGCGGCCGCGGCGGAGGTGTCCCCGCGGCCCTCGGCTGCCAGACCGAGGCCTATCCAGGGCCTCGACTCCTCGGGGCGGGCCATCACCTGCCGCCGGTAGTCACGCAGGGCCGTGTCGAAGTCGCCGTCCAGCAGAGCGATGTCCGCCGAGGTGACACCCAGCGAATCCGGATGGCGACGCGCCCACGCGAGTCTCTGCGGGTCCTCCCAGCGCAGTCTCACCAGCTCGGATCGCACCACCTTCTCCCGGGGCAGCACGTCGGCTCGCACGACCGGCTCCCCGACCTCCGGGCACCTCGTCCGCACGCCGTCCTTCCAGCACTCGGCCAACGGTTCCACGTCCGACCGCGACGGCCGGCTGTTCCGCAGCCGCCACATGCCGAGATGGTCCGCGGCCACCAGGGCGGCGTCCGCCTCTACCCGCGCCGGGAGTTCCTCCTGGTACCAGCGGACCAGGCTCTCCCGCATGGTGGTCACGAACAGCGTACCCAGCTCGGTCAGTTCCCCGGAGGCCAGGAGATCGTCGAGTACGGCGAGGGTGCTGCGTCGCCACAACGCGTAGGCGAAGCGCGCGCGAAGAGCGTCCTGTCCCGACGCCGTCGGGTGGAACCGACGCCAGAAGTCGACGATGCCCAGGTAGGCGTACGCACCCTGCAGCAGGCCCGGGACCGGGCGCGGGTCCAGACGCCACGGCGCGTAGTGCAGAGCGCCCTCTGCTTCCCGGCACAGGGTGACCATGTCCAGCAGGGCGCCCAGTTTGATGTGTTGGAACTCGTGTACGAGGCTGACGGCCAGAGTCGTGGCGTCCAGAGGGAGCTGCATCATCGCGCTGCCGAAGGACTCGGGCGAGGTGACGCTGTAGGGCTCTCCGCTCATGACGGCTTCCAGCGGGACGAGCGAGCGGATCGCCTCCGCGAGCGCACCGGCGGTGCCGGGCTGGCTGTGGACCAGCGTCTCCCACGCCTGCTCGGTCAGAGCCTGCCATCGATTCCGGCTCTGCGTGGTCTGCGGGGCCGGTTCCCGTCCCGCCACGAAGGAGGCGTAGGGGTCGGTGTCGTCCAGGACCAGCCGGAGACTGTGCCCGCCATGCCCGGCCTCGACCCGCGGAAGCGGTCGCCAGCCGTCCGCCGGCGACTCCAGGGACTCCGGCAGCAGCACACAGGCCCCCCAGGACGAGACGACGGCCACGCCGCCGGCTCCGCGGCCCGTCCCGCGCAAGGTCGCGACGTAAGGTCGCGTGGTGTCGGCTCCGGTACGGGGAAGCCGGGCCGTCCCCAGGGACGGCAGGTGGAGTGCGCCCCCACCGGGCACGGGCACCTGAATGTGGAACTCCACATCGGCCCGCGCAGCCGCGGCAGCCGCCAGGGTGTGAAAGTACCCGGCCTCCGTCCACAGGGGGAGGTCGCTTGTTCTGACACCCCGCAGGCGTCGCAGCACGTGAGCGGCCCAGACCCCGGTCGAGGGATGCATCAGCACCCTGTCGAACGCCTCCGGGTTCTCGTACTGCACCCGGCTCAGCAGTTTCCAGGCTGCGTGCACCGAGGGCAGGGGCCCCATCGCGGCGGGGTCGGCCGCGATGGCTTCGAGCACCATACGGATCAGGACGAAACGTTTACTCTTCTGCGCATGACGGAGCAGTGCCAGGGTTTCGCTGTCACCGCCACCCGTGGACAGCTGGACGAAGCACTCCAGCGGCAGGCGATGCATGTCGCCGAAGCCTTCCTGAAGTTCTGCGGAGAAGACAGCGGAGGATAATCGCGGCTGATTCTTCTTCCTCACCCCATGGCCTCCAGTCGGAGAAGCGAAGCCGATCTCTCCACGAAGAAGCGACAGAGCGACTCAGCAGTTCGTCCCCGTGGCCGACGCCGTCAGCGGCACCGGAAGATCGACCTGAAGAAGAATGCGCCGCACGGACTGATCAAGGTTTCCCAGAGGACACAACATCAGTTCGTCCAAGGAAAGTTCAGCCACGTTCACCAGTTCTGTCGCGATGTCGTGCTCCGCGCGATTCATCCACCAACTCCCCTGTCCGGCGCGGCCCTTGACCGCCCTGTCTCCCATGATGCCCGTGTACGGACAACGTGGGAAGGGGAGCCTGCCTCGACGAAACGGGATCACTCGTCCCCCGCGTCACGGCACCACTCCAGTTTCACGACGAAGTTGGCCTCCGTGGCCCCGCGGGCGACGATCACCCCTGCCTCCGCCGACAACTTGATGCCGAACTCGACGCCCACCCGGTCCGGGGTCTGCGGAAGATGGCGCAGCTTTTCCCACACCGCGACGACGACGGGGCGGATCTTCTCCAGGGACTGCTGGAGGCTTTCCTGGGCGATGGCCGCCACCTGCCCGGGCCGTGCGACGCGGACGATGCCGTCGGTGTCCTCCGACACTTCGACCCGTACCGACTCCCCGCCATCGATGGGAACCTCGATCACATACGACACAGCGCCCGCCCCGTTCCAGCCCGTTGAACCGGTCCGAATCAGCAGCAGGATAGAACGTATCGATGAGGGTTACAGGGCCACGACGAAACCGACGGCGGGGCGGGCGGACCGGCCCGACTCCCCCGAGCGACGATGCGGCCGGGACGTCCCGAAGCCGCCGATGATTGCCGGCACCATGATCATGCGGGCAGTGGCGGCACGGGTCAGCAGCACGGCGGTGCAGCGGGCGGTCCGGGCGGTCCCGTCCAAGGCTCCCCGGACCGTCTGAGGAAGGAGCCTCCAACCCGCGCACAGCGGATGCTCATTCCGGCGCGCAGAGGCTCCGTCCCGCGGGCGACATCCCCGCGTCGAAGCCCGCGGTGCGGGAACCTCAGCCTCGCCGGCACCGCCCTGAAGGAGGCCCCGGCCGCCGGCGACCGTCTCGCCGCTGCATCCGCCACCGCCGTCAGGCAGTGGTTCGAACTGGGGTGGCCCCCTTCACCACCCTCCGGCAGCGGAATCACCTTCCGACGGGGAGAGCCGGCCGCTGTCGTTCTCCCATCGCCGATGAGCCCTCTGCCGGAGCCCTTTCACAGCCCGTGCCGGTCAGGGGTGCTCATCAGCTTGCGTCGGCGTTTGAGTTCCGCCCGCAGGCCGGCGAGATACCCGGTGAACGCGTCCTCGGTCCCCAGCGCGCGGTGGCAGTCACGGGCCGCCAGGAGCAACCCGGCCAGGTGCTCGTAGGCCCGGTCCCCGGTCGGCTCCTTCGACCGCTCGACCAGCCGCAGGTACACGCCGAGCGCCTCGGCCGAACGTATCTCGCGCGACAGGTCGGCGAGTCGCTCCCACTGCCGGTCGTCCGCACGGTCGGCCGCCTCGCGCCAGGCGGCGTCCAGGTCGCCTTCGTCGAGCAGCACGTCGATCAGCACGGGCCCGCCGTACCGGCCGCCGCGCTCACGACGGGCGTCCTCCACACCGGCATCCAACCGCGGATCGGCAGCTCTTGGAGCCCCGAGCAACCCCGGCAGTCCACACGTGTGGCCGCATGCGACGACTAAGAACCCCTAACGAAAAGCCTTATCGGTGGTTTGTAACTTCTCGTCTCTCGGTCCGGCGGCATAGGCCAGCGGGGGTGCGATGGCTTGGGCATCGGCCCCCTCGCCGATCCATAGCCCGATGAAGAGTGCCGCGGTCGCTTCCAGGAGTCCGGCTCGTTCGAGAGAGCCGCCCGCCACGGGTTCGCAGCCGACATGCTGCACCAACTGGTGTACGAGGGCGAGAGCTGTTTCGTCGTCTCCACAGACCGGAACGGCCAGTCGGCGCCCGTCGAAGATGGGCGCCGACATTCGCCACACGTCCTCGTGGCAGAGATTGAACGCCTTGACCACATGGGTTCCTGGTGCCGCCGCGGCCAGTTGCTGTGCGGCCGAGAGGCCGCTCTGTGTCAGCAGCCGGAAGCCCGGGCCGACCGGATTGGAACAGTCGATCAGCACCTTGCCGTCCATGGCCGCTCGTAGTTCCCGCACCACGCTCGTACCTGCGCCGAAGGGCAGCGCGGCCAGTACTACCTGACCGAAGTCGGCCGCCGCACGCAGGCTGACAGGCTTCGCGCTGCCCCCGAGGCTCGTCGCGAGTCGCTCCGCCTTGTGCATGTCCCGTCCTCCGACGGCCACGTCGTGCCCGGCCCGGACCCAGTGGGTGGCGAGCGCGTCCGCCATGTTGCCCGTGCCCAGTACGCCGATTCTCATCACGCATTTCCTCCCACGACCTGCTCGGACCATTCGCAACGACGCTAGAGGGCCTGTCGGGCACCATTTGGTACGTGACGACCGACGCTTTCCTCGCCGACTGCCGTGCTCGCCTGGCCTTCGACCTCCTGTCCAACACCTGGAACGCCGTGGTGCTCTGGGCCTTGCGCGACGGTCCCAGACGCCCGGTCGAACTACGCGAGCAGATCGGGGGGATCAGCTCCAAGGTCCTCACCGAGACTCTGCGGCGCTTGCAGTCCAACGGACTGGTGGAGCGGCGGGCACAACCCGGAGCGCCGCCGCGCGTTGACTACCAACTCACCGCCCTGGGACGGACTTTGTTGGCGCCCATCAACGCAGTCGGAGCGTGGGCCTTCGAGCATGGCGATGAGGTCATAGCAGCCCAGGAAGCCGAATGCACCGCCGCCCAGTACCCCTCAGAGTGAGCGCAGCCGTCGCCAGCAGATGAGTGCGCAGCCCAGAGTGAGGAAGGCTTCGTGGAGGTCGTCGCGGATCTCCCAGCGGATCCGCAGGCGACGGAACCAGTGCAGATGGGCGAATGCCCGCTCCACGACCCAGCGTTGGGTGCCCAGGCCGGAGCCGTGCTCGGTGCCGCGGCGGGCAATCAGCGGCTTCACGCCGAGGTCCCAGACCAGGCGGCGGTACTTGTCGTGGTCGTAGCCGCGGTCGCCCAGCACCACGGCCGGGCGGCGCCGGGGCCGGCCCCGCTTGCCGCGCACGGGCGGCACGGCCTGGAGGAGCGGGATCAGCCGGGTGACGTCGTTGCGGTTGCCCCCGGTCAGGGTGGCTGCGAGGGGGATGCCGGTGGCGTCGGTGATCAGACGGTGTTTGCTGCCAGTTCTGCCCCGGTCGACGGGGCTTCGTCCGGTCTTAGGTCCCCTCTTAACGCCCGGATGTGGGAGCCGTCGACGGCCGCCCGGGAGAAGTCCAGGGCGTTCGCGCCGCGCAGCTTGGCGAGGAGGACCGCGTGCAGCCGGCGCCACACCCCGGCTTCGGTCCATTCGGCCAGGCGGCGCCAGCAGGTCATGCCCGAGCCGAAGCCGAGTTCCTGCGGCAGGTGTTCCCAGGAGATTCCGGTGTGCAGCACGAACAGGATGCCCTGGAACACCAGCCGATCCGGATGCCGCTTGCGTTTCGGATGCCGGGTCCGGCGCTCCACCTGGGGCAGCAGGGGCTCGATCACCACCCACAGCTCGTCGTCGACTTCCCACGGCTTCGGCCGCGCCGCCCCGCACCCCCAGATCACAGTCCTGGACTGATCCAACCACCTCGAAGATCATTTCGTTAGGAGTTCTAAGCACCCCCCTTCGGGCAGGGGGACTTACGGCGCATCAGCTGTGACGGGCGGGCCCGAGCGAGGGGATGGTGAACGGGTGGCCGCCGTCCTCGGAGCCAAGTACGTCAGGAGCTTGCGCCGGATCTGGACCACCAAGCCGAAGAGAGGCCGGACAGCGGTGCCCGGCAGGCTGGGGCCAGGTGGACAGCGACGGCGGCGACGGTCAGGCCGCTCGGCTTCCTGCGGCCGCTCCATTTCGCGCCCCCTGGATCTCGCTTTTTCGGGTGCACCGCGCCAGAAGGGGAGCTTGTTCTGGATCGCCGCAGGTCACAGCCTTGGCAAGGGTCGTCAGGACACCCGACGTGAAACCTGGGACAGTACTTGTGAGCAGCGGATTCTCTCCGTCGGGACCGAGTAGATGACTCAGAGGCACCGGAGAGACGTTTCAGCGGTCAGAGACGTTGCTGGTGGGGCGGGTGGGACTCGAACCCACGGCCGACGGATTATGAGTCCTTTTCTGATCTTCCGATCCGGCCCCACTCTTGCCTCGATCTTCCTATAGCCGCAGGTCAGACGCACCTCGCCATTCTGGCTCTGCGCTGGCCTTCCTGATCCTTCCGGGTCCTTCCGTCCACTGCGTGTCCACTGGCGGTCTCCCGAGAGCCTTCCGGGAGGAGGCGCTTGGGGACGTCAGCTGGATCAATGCAGGTTGAGCGTGGGGGAAGACGAGGTCTCGAACTCTCACGCAGCGGAGTGCCTTACAGATGGAAAGGACTCCGCCCCCTTCGCCCGGGGGTGGAGCCATACGGCGTTTCTACTGGTCAGCCGCCTGCGGACAAGAGTACCGAAGTCGGCCCCGAGCAGGGCGAGCATGTCCGCCCGGCTGCGTGCTGACACGCTGGTCGAGGGCATCGACGGCCACTTGTGACCCGCCTTGTTTCCTTGTGAACTTGTCGCATGCACCGCTGGAAAGCGTTGAACGATCGACAACTCACGCTCCTCAGGAAAGTTGCCGCCGGCGAGGATCCCGGCGCCCAAGATCCGGGCATGCGGCGGTCAACCTATGCGCTGCGCGATCGGGGTCTCGTGACTGTGAGCCGCCGGGGTGGCAGCTGGCGGACGGAAGTTACTGAGGCAGGGCGGTTCTACCTGCAGCACGGTCATCATCCGGAGCATCCGGCACACGGGCGCACGGCTGCTGGTGAGTCGAAGGCACCGGTTACCGTGGCGAAGGGCAGGGTCCGCGGCTCCACGACAACGGCGACAGCTCATGGGAGCAAGCCAGCGACCACCCATAAGAAGCAGCCAACGCCGTACAGCGAAAGGCCCATCCCCGTCGCACGCCGCGCAAAAGCGACCAAGCTCGTGGAACGATTGGTCGCCGAGCGCCATGTGATCATATCAGAGCCTGACGAGGATGAGATCACCGAGTGGCGACGTGTCATCGACTTCGCCAAGCGGCACAAACTCGCGCCGGCGGGCAAGCGCATCGAGAAGCAGCGACTGTGGAACGCTGGCCGTGATCTGCAAATCTCGTTGGTAGACGGCCCACATGCCAACTCTGGGCGGAGGTCCCCAGAGGAGAACCCGCGGGTTTCAGTCCCCGGGCAGTTGCGCTCGCCGCACCGCGTCGTGGCGGCCTTGCGAGACAGCGAGCGCCGGCTTCTTATGCCGCCCTCTCTGCGTCGCCGTGCTTTGCTGCTGCTGCAAGGGCTCGCAGCAGAGGCGGAACGCCGGGGATACAAGGTACGCGAGCAGCGGGTCCCTGAGCGTGACCACCGTTCAGCGCACTATTACAACGGCCGGTACTTCCCCGCGAGTTGTCGGGAAGGGGTGCTGGAGATCGTTATCGACGGCTTCACCAGCTGCGTCACTATCAAGCAGGAGTTTCCCCAGTCTGCCGATCCAGACCGCTCTCAGCAGCTCGCTCTGGACATTGGGTACAGCCGGTCCAAGAGGCAGCACCACTGGGGCGACCGCAAGCGGTCGAGACTCGAGGACGTCCTCGGGATCGTGCTCCGGGAACTGGAGACTCGCGCGGTCGAGGAGCAGCAGAGGAAGCTGGATGAGGAACGCGCGAAGGAAGAGCGCCGCATCAGCTGGGAAGCGGCCATGGCTAACGCCAGAGAGAAGGCTGCTCAGGCTCGCTTCGCAACGATTCTCCGTGAGCAGGCAAGGCAGTGGCAGGATGCGCACGCGCTCCGCCAGTACTGCGACGCTCTGGAGCGCAGGATCAATGTAGCGGTGGACGAGGACGTCGACGTTGAATCGGCTCGTGTCTGGTTGCGGTGGGCGCGCGACTACGCGGAGACCCTCGACCCGCTGACACAACTACCGACCATGCCGTACGGGCTGACGTTCGAGCCGGAAGATCTCAAGCCGCACCTCAACGGGTGGAGTCCATACGGTCCGGAGGCGCACGCATCGGCTTGGAGCACTTTCTGAGGGGAGGCGTGCCTCGCCTTTGTGTAGTGCGGGCATCGCTAGCCACACTCCTGACCGATGCGACAGGGCCGCGCCGTCTGCACCCGAGAGCGCGCCCCTGTCGGCGGTGAGCAGCCATGGGGTCTCCAGGCGGGTGGCCCCGGCGGTTGCCGGGGCCACGGTGTCGGTCAAAGGGTGTCAAGGTCCGGGCGGCTTGCGGCGAATTCCGCCGCCGCGTCGCGGTACGTCGCCAGAAACCGGGCCGGGTCGCATTGCATGCGGATGCCGTCTAGCAGCAACTTGGCCATCGTGTAGCCGGGGTAGATGTCGAGGGCTTCGGTGAAGGCATGGCTCGCGGTGACGGTGTCGCCCTGTCGCCAGGCGACCCATCCGAGGAGGGTGAGGAGGGGCGGTGCCTTTCCGGCGTGCGGCGGCACGCAGCGCCGGGCGAGGTAGCCCCACAGTTGCCGCTCGTAGGGAAGGTCGCTCTCCTCGCCGGTGGACAGTGCGGCGTCCCTGGTGTGCGGGTCTTGCAGGCCGAGAATGATGCGGGCGGCGATCTCGTCCTTGAGCTGGGGACGGCCGTTGCGGAAGTCGGCCAAGGCTCCGGTGATGATGTCGATAGTGCTGTGGCGGGCGAGGAGACGCTCGTCTTCGGTCAGGACCTGGTCGTAGTGGTGGCTGGTGGCTGCGTCGAGGGCTTCGCGGTAGCACATCGCGGTGGTGTCGGTGACGGGGCGGTACTCGCTCGCGACCTCGACGGCGTGCCGGAGGTGTGCCGCGCGGTGGGCATGGCCCTCGCGGGCGGAGGCGAGCCAGTCTCGGGGGTCTTCGGCGTCGATCGTGCCGAGGTGTATGCCCGTGGCCAGCTCGTAGTCGGGGTCGGTGGTGATGGCGTCGCGCAGGGCGAGCCGCGCGGCAATGAGGTCGCCTTGCCGCCAGGCGACGAACGCGAACAGCGTCAGGATGGGCACGGCCTGCTGCGTGAAACGGTTCGGCGCAGTGCCGGGCGAGGTAGGCCCAGAGGCGTCGGGCGTAGGGAAGGTCGCCGTCCTCCGCGTGCGCCATGCCGGCCTCCACGGCGGCGTCGTCCTGCAGGCCGACGATGAGCTGCGTGGTTAGCGCGCGGCTGAGGACGGTCGCGCCGTCACGGAACCGGCTCATGGCGGCGTCGATCTGCTCCAACGTCAACGCGAGCGTCGTGTCGCGTCCGGCGTTAGTCGCGCACCGCGAGTTGAAGTGGTCGGCGGCGGTGTGCAGGTCCTTGAGGAGGGCGGGGTCCGCCGTGGCCCGGAACTCCTTGATGATGTCGCGGGTGCGGGGGCCCGGGGTGCGACCAAGGCGGGTCATCTGCGCAACGACGCTGGTGGGGTCGTCGGGCGACGGGAGCGGCTCGCCCTCGCAGCAGCCGTCGATGTCGCACTCGTAGGCCCACCACCGGTTTGCGACGAGCCCGATCGTCTGGAGGACGGTGGCGCGGTGCTCCGTGAACTCGTTCGTGAGCCAGGTGCCGATGGGGGCCAGGAGCGCGGCGGTGTCCTCTGGGCTCTGGCCGGGACGCGGTTCGCGGCACAGGTAGATGATGACGCCCTGGGCGGGGTCATGCCCCTGGTCGTGGGCGTAGGCCACGAACTGACGGGCGGCGTTCTCGGCGGTGGCCTGCCACTCGGCGCTGTCGCCGGGGAGGGGGCACGTCATGGTCGGCCCGTCGTGGAAGTTCGGGCCGGGGGCGTGGAGCGCGATGCTTTCGTCCGGGTAGTGGCCGAGGAGGTACGGCAGGATCTGGGCGAGGTTGGGCAGGCTGGTGACGTGCACGGTGTTGTCGGGCGTGCTCACTTCTGGGTTCCTTCGTTCTGCGATGGCGTGTCGGGCTGCCCGATGCGGGCGGGCGGCTCGGGGGCGGGCATGCCGCGTGGCTTGTTCGTGAGGGCGGGGAGCAGCCGTTCGCGGACGAGTGCGGCGAGGTCGGCGGCCAGGGCTTTGCTGGTGCGGGTGGTCAGGACGGCGTGCCAGGTGCGGCCGGGCTGGAGCCGGGCGTCGTTGGCGGCTTGTGCTTCGGCTTGCTCGATGTCGGTGCCGTCGGGGATCGGCGGCAGGTCGGGGCCTGCGGTGATCCAGGTCTGGATGGCGAGGCCGCGGGATTGGACGCGCAGGCCGATGCGGTGTCCGTCGGGGTGCTGGTAGGCGGCGGTGCGGTCGGGGGTGTCGGTGTCCTCCTTGCTCCACGGCGGGTCGAGGGCGGGGGCGATCTGGTCGAGGGGCGGCAGGTCGATTTCGTCGCGGGGTCCGGCGAAGGCCGGGCGTCGGCGGCGCGGTACCGGGGTGGTGCCGGGTCGGTCGAAGGGGTCGGGTTCGGTCACGCGGCGTTCTCTTTGCTGGGCATGAGCTGGTCGACCAGGTCGAAGGCGCGGCGCCAGGCGACGATCGTGCTGGCGGTCTCCATGTACCGGTCGCGCTGCTCGAAGGCTTCTTTGGCTTCAGCGCGGGTCTTGGCGTAGTCGTCGTCCGGTGCGAGGGAGTCGGCGCAGCCAATGAGGCAGCGCGGGCCGAGGTCCCAGATGATCGCGTTGACGGCGGCGCACCCGGCGGACAGCGAGTCGATGTCGTTGCCGTACCAGTGGAAGTCGTGCGGGTTGAGGCCGAGGTCGCGCAGGCGTTGGGCGACGGAGCGGAACATCGTGCCGGAGCCGACGGCGGGTTCGCGGAAGGACATGCCTGGCTTGGCGAAGTCCTCGTCCACGGTCATGTTGGCCATCAGGTCGGTGATGCACGCCGGCGTGTGGTACTCGCCGCGCCACTTCTTGTCGCTCTTGTGGCGGAGGCCGGTGAGCAGGGGGCTAAGGACGTCGGCCTCGGAGCGTTGCCAGGGGTCGTCGTGGCCGGTGAGGTCCATCAGGCCGGTGTTGATGGCGGCGCGGGTGACGGCGTGCACGGCGCGGAGCTGCTGCTTGTCCGGGTTGGGGTTCCAGGCCCAGTCGTGGAGACGTATCGCGCGGTTGATCAGGTCGGGGCGCTTGATCCAGTGGCCGAGGTAGATCTCCTTGAGCAGTTGCGGGAGTTGTTCGGGCTGGAGGTTGAGCACCCAGTCCGCCAGGCCGGGCACGTTGCGCAGCAGGGAGAGCCCGGCGACGGTGCCGAGGGGGACGTCGATGCTGCTGCCGCCGAAGGACTGGTACCAGGCGTTGAGGACGTTCTCCGAGATCTTGCGGGCGTGCTCGTGCGGGTCGCGCGGGGCGGCGTAGCGGCGGGCGGTGATCTTGCTGGTGGGGCGGGCCTTGGACTTGGGCGGGGGCTTCTTCGCCCACGATGGCGCGGGCCGCGCGGCGGTGGCCGGGATTGCCGCGCGGGGCAAGAAGTCGTCGGACATGGCTACGGATTCCTTTCTGCGGGCGCGCATGGGGCCGCCCCGGTGCGCTGGGCGCGGCCGGGGCGGCGTGTGGATGAGGTGAGGAGCGGGATTAGCTGGTCTGCTGGAGGTCCCGGAGGGTGGCGAAGATGCCGCGGACCTCGACGTCGTAGGCAGCGGCGGGGTAACCGGCTTGACGCAGGCCGTTGATGAGGAACATCAGGGCCGCCTCGTCGGCCTCCATGTCCTTGATGAGCTGGTCGAAGCTGGTGTCGCGCAGCTCGTCGGGGCGGTGCTCGTAGCCGATGCGCAGGGTCTCCTCGATCTCGACGAGGGTCGCGGCGGTCTGCTTGTCGGTGAGGCCGAGCAGCGTGGCCCAGGCCGCCAGGGTCGCGTCGTCAACGGGGAGCTTCACGGGCTGATGCCTTTCTGGTGGGCCGCGCCCGGCCGCAGGGGGCGGCCGGGCACGGGCGGGGTCAAGAGGCGGGGGCGGTGGGGAAGGGGTTGTCCCGGTGGTCGGGGTGGCAGGCGGCATACAGGCCGCCGGGGAGGCGTTCGGTGATGACGCCCCATCCGGCCCAGCGCATGACGGCGAGGTAGCCGAGGTCTCCGCCCGCGAAGCCGGTGCGGCGCTTGGCACCGGGGTCGGGGGCGATGAACACCCAGCCGGGCAGTTCTCCGGTGTCGTCGGGCAGGACCTGGAAGCCGGGGCGGAGTTCATGGATGCCGTCGGTGTGGATGGGCGGCAGTCCGGCGGCGGTCAGGATGCGTACGGCGGCCTGGACGTGCGGGTGGCCGTGGCATTCGGGCCGGGTGCCGACGCCGGTGTGGATGGGCCGCTCGTACGGGAGGCGGCCGACGGCGGCCTTGTAGATGTCCATGAGGAGTTGGGCGTCGTCGCGGCGGCCGGCGTGGCGCATGGCGAGGTTTGCGACTATGGCGATGGAGTGCCGGTCCTGGGTGAACAGGCGGTGGAACTGGTCGAGGGTCATGCCGGTGGTTACCTGCACGCGGGCGAAGGTGCGTGAGGCGAAGCGGACGGCGTGGGCGACGTGTTCGGGGTCGAGCCCTATTTCGTGGGCGAGTTGCCGGACTCCGGGCGAGTAGGTGTCGGTCATGGGTTCTCCAAGAGGCACTTGCGCGTATGGGTGCGCCCCCGGCGGTTGGCCGGGGGCGCAGGGTGCTGCTGGGGTTCGGGGGATGGTTAGCGGCGTCCGCCGCATCCGGCGTGGCCGCAGCCACCGCAGAAGCCGCCGCTGTTGCACTCGCAGCCGCATCCGTGGTTCTGGATTTCCATTCCAATTCCCCTTTCTTTTCGAGCGTTTCTCGAATTCGTTACTTATATCTTAATGGCAAATACCCCAGAAGCAAGGTGCCGCCGAACGAATGCGCATTTAATTTCCGCAATTCAATTCCCTAATTTGCGGCTGCCGGAATGAGATCAGGCCAGCGGACGGCCTCCAGCGCACGGCGGTGCGAGTCGGGCACGGGCACCGTCGGGTAGCCGAGCCAGTCGAGTCCCATCGCGGCGAGGATCGTGGCGTCCGCCTGGTCGTAGCGGCCCGGCCCTTCGCACGGGACGCCGTACCGCTCGACGGCCACCGAGCGCACCATGCCCTTCGCGATGCGGGCCCAGTCCTTGCGCGGGAAGTCCTGGGCCGGGTTGGCCCGGCCGGTCGCGTAGATCGTGCGCCCGTGTGGAGTCACGACGGCGTACGGGATGCGGTGCCGCCACAGGTACTGCGTGACCAGCCACCACAGCCCGGCCAGCTCGTGGTGCCCGGCCTGCCCGCCCTGGGCGTACGCGGCGCCCTCGACGACCACTAGATCCGCGCCGTCCTTCACGCTCAGAGCGACAGCCGTGAGCAGCCAGTCCAGCCGCTCGTGGCTGCGGCGCCGGCCGGGCCGGTACGCCCGCGCCCAGTCCGTCCCCGCGATACCGGTCGAGGTCAGCGACAGGTCAAGGCCGACAACCCGCGGCTGCCACTCCCCCTTCTCCTGCACGCTCGGCAGGGTCACCGGGGCGCTTTGAAGTTCGGCGGTCACCGATCACCCTCGCCGATTGCGGCGCGATGGTCGGTGATAAGCCGGTTGGCCTCAGCCATGGCCACAGTCTTGGCGCGGGCCGTCCACTCGCCGTCGTAACTGCCGGGTGGCCCCCACAGGTACCAGCCGGTGTCGTGGTAGCCGTCCTTCGGATTCCTGCGGCGGTAGCTCAGTTCCCACCAGCCGTCGCGCCAGCGCCACAGGCGCTTCGCGTCCGGGTCGGGCACCCAGCCGGCACGCTCGGCCAGGGCCTGGAGACGCGCCACGTCGGTGCGCAGCATCGCCGCTTCGGCGGCGGCGTCCAGGTCGCGCGGAGCGGTGCACTCGTCACCGCCCGCCTGATGCCCGGGGGAGGAGGGGCGAAGGCCGAGCTGCCGCACGGCCTCGTCCCTCTGGCGCGCGACGCGCCGTAGCAGACGGGCCGCGCCAACCATGTCCCGCTCCTCCAGCCACTTCGCCGTGGCGTCGATCTCGACGCCCACGGAACGGTCGTTCATCTCGAACTCCTTCGGCGGGGCCGTCCGGCGCGTGCCGGGACGGCCCCTGGTGTGCAGCGGGTTACGGGCGGGCGGCCTTGGAGGTCTTGGGGTCCTTCTGGATGCAGTTGCCGGACTCGGGCATCGCCCGGCGGCCCGCGACGAGGTCCTGGAACCGGGCTCCGGGTCGGAACTTCACGACCCGGCGCTCAGCGATCTCCACCGGCTCACCGGTCTGCGGGTTGCGGGCGGTACGGGCAGGGCGCACCTCGGGGGTGAGGCTGCCGAAACCGGTGACGGAGACGACTTCACCGGCGGCGACGGCGCGGACTATCGCGTCGAGCGCGGCCTCCACGGCGTCGGCCGCCTGAGCGCGGCTGCCGGTCGTCTTCGCCACGGCCTGGATGAGCTGGGCCTTGTTCACAGAGGGTTCCTTTCGATTCGGCTGGGCCGCAGGAGTCGAGGGATGGGCGCGCCACGCGGCGGGCCACGGGGTCAGCCCGTAGCCGGGGTCCGCGACCTGGTCGCACCCCGGAGCATCAGACCTCACAACATGATTCATAAATGTCACCTATCTCGGCTCAGTCGGGCATGCGGACAAGGAACTTGCCGACCGCGAGCACCTGGGAAATGGGCAGGGTTACGGCCGCGTAGTCCGCCGAGATCAGCCGCGGCTCCTCGCCGGGGCGGGGCCGGGCGGGCACGACCCACGCCGTACCCGTCCGGTCCGCGTAGCGCGCCCCGACCTCGAGGAACTGCCCGGCGAAGAGGAACAGGCGGGTGCGCAGCGACGACGACCAGCCCTGACCGGGCTCCGGCCCGTCCCACCCGTGCGGGGTCTGGAGGCCGAGGAAGTCGGGTCCGGCACTCACCAGGGTGCCCACCGGTCCAAGGGAGCGGAACTCGATGGCCTCGCCGTTGCCGCCGGCGCTCAGCCACATGGACAGGTCGTCGGCGTTGAGCTGCACGGGGCGCCCCTGCGCCAGCGGGTGTTCGCGGGCGTCGAGCACCAGGCGCAGCAGGGCGCGCCAGGGCAGGCGGCCGACGTGGGGTGCGGCGGGGACGGTGAGCTGCGCGACGCCCTCGGTGAAGCGGAGCAGCTGGTGACCGTCGCTGGTGACGTGTTCGACGGTGACGGTGTCGGACGACTCCAGCCAGCCGCGGAGCGCGGTGGCGTCGTCGTAGCCGACAGGGGCCGTCCACACCCCGCCTGCGACGGGAGTGCGGGCGACGGCGAGCGTCCGGTCGCTGCACGCGACGGCGTGGAGGTGGCCGGGGGTGCAGTCGAGGATCAGGGCGTCGAGGTCGCCTGCGTCCTCGTCCGCCCTGAAGCGGTGCGGGGCGGCCTGGTCGAGGATGGCCGCCAGATCGCGAGCCTTGATGGTGAACATGTGGTATCTCCGCAGGAGTTGTAGGGGTGGTGATCAGGCGCCGGAGGCGCGCTTGCGGGCCCGGCGGGCTTGCTGGGCGAGCCGTCCCGCCTCCAGGCACAGGGAGCAGGCGCGCTCCCCGCGCCGGTTGTGGGCACGGGCACCGGCTTCAGTGCCGTGGGTGATCGGGCGCCGGCCGCGCTCGCGTAGTTCGGCGGGCTGAGCTCCCTCGCAGGTCGCGAGGACCTGGCCATTGCGCCAGAGCCGCCCGCCGCACACGCCGTCGAACAGGCTCGTGCTCGGCATGACCAGGTCGATGCACTGCGAACGGAACGCGCAGCCCTGGCAGGCCGCGAGGAGGGAGAGGACCAGCGGCTCCGTCGGGGCTTCGGCCGCCGTCTCCTCGGACGTGAAGCGGGTGTCCCCGGCGCAGGGGGCCTCACCGACCCACCCGTTGCCGCTCATCTGTTCCTCCTCCCGTCGGCTAGGCGGTCGGCGGCAGCGGCATCAGGCGGACCTGATCGCTGACGCTGGAGCCGTGGGGGTGGGCAAAGCCGCGCGGTACCGGCATCAGGTGACGGTCGGCCAGCGGCGGGAGAAGGAAGACCTGCGCGGCGAGGCGCGTGAGAGCGTCGTCGCATGCGCGGCTGAGGCGTGGCCGGGCCACGGGGACGGGGGCGTCGCCATCAGCCTGTTCCTCGATGACCCCGATGACCCGGCCCCCGCCCGCGCTGCCGTCCACGACGATCGCCGTCGCCGCAGGGTGGTGCCCGCGTATCAGCTCGGCCACGCGGGCCGCGCGGTCGACCGGGGGCAGCCCCAGAAGCCAACTGCCGTCCATGCCCGTGTTGCGGTGCACGAGCGCCCACGCGGGTGAGGTCGGGGGCAGGAGCGCGTACTCGACGTCCAGGGTGATGTCCGAGTCGATCTCGTTGAGCGGATGGCCGGTCTCGGTGCCGTCCCACAGCCAAGGGCACGCTCCCAGCGGACTCGGCTGCTCGCCGAGCACGCCGTGGACGGTGACGGCGCGGTCTTCGCCGCTGCGGTCGAAGGCCACGTAAACGGCCTCGGGGCAGCGGGCACGGATCTTGGCCGCGAGGTGATCGATGATGGCCAGGCAGTGAGCTTGCTCGGCTCGGCGGAGCGCGAGCGACAGCTCCTCCCGCTGCTGAGCAAGGATGGCCACCTGGTCGTGTGCTGACGATGTCATGGCAGGGGTGTCCCTTCTTCTTGGGGATGGGGTCAGGCGAGGACGGGCTTGAGGCGTTCGCCGATCCACCGGGCGACGTTGACGCTCACCGCGTTGCCGGCTTGCTGGGTCTGGGCGGCCTTGGAGCCGACAACCTCGTAGGTGTCGGGGAACCGCTGACCGCGCAGCTGCTCGCGGGGCTGCAACATGCGGAAGTAGCAGTCCTCGATCTCGGGCGCGCTGCGCACGACGGCCGCAGAGTCGCGGGTCGACAGCGTGTGCAGGGGCTCGGCCGCGGTCTTCGGCGCTGCCTTGCGGTACGGGATTACCAGCGTGTTGCGTGCCCGGGTGCGGACATCGCCGTCGGGCACGACCAGGCCGTGGTGACGGGCCGTGGCGATGGTGCTCAGCGGGGCGCCGATCGGCGCGGCGTCGCAGTTGTTGCGGAACTCCACGATGAACGGGTCCGCCGTGACGAGGGCTTCGCTCTCCCGGGTGGTGCGGGTGCGCATCGGCTCCCCGACGGGCGAGGCCGTGTCGTTCCACGAGCCGCCGACCGGCACCAGCAGGGCTTCACCGAGTTTGGCCGTGCGGGTGGGCAGCGGCCGGGCACACGGGGCGAAGGCCCGGTCGGTGCCGTCCTTGCCGTGCGTGAGCGTGACGACGGACGGCTCGTAGGGGAACTTCGCCAGTCCGGCCGCGATGCGGCGCATGGTGTTGGGCACCAGCGGGCGGGCGCGGTCCCCGATGCGCTGGCCGATGTCGTCCCACATGATCACGTCGGAGGCGGGCCGGACGTACGGCTCTACGAGCGCGTGGCGGCAGCGGCTGTTCGGGCAGCGATAGTCGTACTGCTGCTGGTACTTGCCGACCTTCACCCGCGGGTCACGCCAGCTCTGGCGTGCTTTGACGTCCCGCCCGCACTCGAAGCAGTACGCCAGCGGGCGCGGCGCGAGGTCGGGTCGGCGGATGCCGGTGAGGGTGAAGACCAAGTACACGCGGTCGCGCCACTGCGGGGCGTACGGATTGGTCTCCGACCCGATGTGCGCGGAGGACACGGAGACGATCTGGACGCGGTAGCCGAGTTTCTTCATGGCGCGGATCCACTCGGGGAACAGCAGCCAGTCGGTGATGAACTCGACGACGTTTTCCACGACGACGCACGGGAACCGCTTCGCCTCGGCGGCGCGCAGCACGCACCAGGCGGTTACCCGGGTCATCTCGAAGGCTTCCGGGGGCAGTTCGCGCCACTGCTCCTCTTCCTCGAACAGCGCGTCCTGCGCCGGGTCGGGCCGCTTCTTCCCGCCGGCGGGGCTGACCTCGGTGCAGATCACTGAGGCCCACAGCACGAGGGCCTTGGGGAGCCAGCGCATGGGGTAGTTCTGGATGTCGGCGCAGCGCGCCGCCGCATTCGGGTGGTTGAGCCCGAACGTGTCGACGGCGGTCTGCCAGTGGTTGATGCCGAGGATGGGGTCGAAACCGGCTTCCAACAGGCCGGTGGCATCTCCGCCCGCTCCGCAGAGCAGGTGGATGGATCGGGGCACGGTCTTAGGTCTCCAAGAGGCAGGGGCCGCCCGGCCCGGATGGTGGGCCGGGCGACCGTTGTCAGGACTCGTCGGAGGCGCGTAACGCGCGGTGGTGGCGGCTGTCCTCGATGCCGAGGGCGGTGAACCCCAGCAGGCCGAGGGCGCACACGATCAGCAGCCAGATCACCGGTCCGCGCCCCCGGTGGGGCGCGGTGCGCGGCGCGGCCGGTCAGTCATCGCTGCGGGTGACGCGGACGGTCGTGATGTGTCCGGCGCACTCGAACAGCGCCAGCGGGTAGCCGTCCGCCTGGGACCGCTGCCAGACGCGGCGGTAGCCCTCGTGGTCGGTGAGCCGCTGGGACCACTCCGAGAAGCGGGCGATGGCGGTGGCCGCGCCCTCGATCCCGGCGGTCTGGTTGTGGCTCGCGCCGTACGGCGCGGTGTGCGTGGCCGAGACGATCAGCCGGGGTGCGCGGCGGGGAACGTCGAGGGCGTCGATGCGGGCGAGCAGCGGAATGAGGCTGTTGCGGTGGTGGCGCTGCGGGCCGTTGGGGGTGGAGTCGTACAGGACGGTGTGCCTGTCCGCGTTCTCCACGTCCTGGCGGACGGCCGTCCAGCCATTCACCTCGGCGGGATCGGCGGGCAGGCTGTGCTCGGAGGCAATGATCAGCTCAGTGCCGTCCCGCAGGTCGGCGCGGACGAAGAACTCGCCTCCTCCGGCGGTCTCGATGTCGGTGACCCAGCCCGCGTAGCGCAGCGGGGTGATGACTTGGCCGTAGCTGTGGAAGAGCCGCTGCCACAGCGGGTCGGTGGTGCGGTTGTGGTCGGGCAGAGCCGCGATGGTGGTGGTCATGTGTTGGTCTCCAAGAGGGTGTGCACGGCGGGCGCGAAGAAAGCACGCCCACCGTTGAAAAATGTCACCTATCTCAGGTGAAAGCGGTTGTCAGACGGTGGGCAGTTCGCTGCGGGCGAGGATCTGCACCGACCACATCCGGCCGCCGGGGGCGACGACGCAGCCGATCGCGCGCCCCTCGTGGGGCAGGACGAAGCCACTGCCGCCTTCCTCCTTGCTCAGGTCGCTGACGAGCTCGCGGACGCCGTGTTCGGCGCACTCGGCCGAGCAGTAGAGGTGGTCGCCGAGGCGGGGTGCGACCGGCGCGCCGTGGATCACTTCGGCGACCACGACGTAGGCGTCGGGGGCCGGGGTGAGTGTGTCAGTCAAGGTGGTCTCCAAGAGGTTGGCGAGTTCGGCCAGTTCCGAACTCATGCTTATATCTTAATGGCGTACACCGGGGCGTCAATGTTTCCGATCTTGTGAACGCCCATGTTTATGCCGGGAGTTGGCGCCCTTCTCGCGCCCCATTCGAGCCAGGTCTCGCACTCGTTGGCGGGCCATCTCCAGGGCTTGCGGGTCCGTCTCGGCAACGCGCCGCTCCTGCTCGGCGAAGAACTGCCGTAGCCAGTCCTGCTGCTCGCGATGTTCGTGGTCGGCCGCTTCGCGCCGCTCCTGCTCTCTCCCGGCACGCGGGTTCGTCCCGCACCCCCGGCAGTTCCCCACCGGCTCGGCGTGCTTCGGGCAGCCCGCCCGCTGCGGCTCTCCGCGCTCCGCCTCCTGCTCCCCTGCGGCGTCAGCCGTGGGGGTAGGGGGGTGAGGAAGAGAAGAGGAAGAAGGAAGAAGAGAAGGGGTTTCCCCAGGGGAACCCGCCCGGTTTCCCGAGGGCAACCCACTGGGTTCCCCTGGGGCAACCCTGCTCGGAGCGTCGTCAGGGTTCCCCTGGGGCAACCCTGGCTCCGAGGCGGCCTCGGCGGCTGCCCGTGCCTCTTCACGTGCGGCGACGTCCTGCTGGGTCCGGGCCGCCGACGACGGCTTGCGGCGCGCGGTCTTGCGGGCCAGCCGGGGATTGGTCGGGGCACGCTGCGCCGCCCGGCGCCGCTCGATCAGCTCCTCCGTCGACGGGATGGGCGGCACGCCGTGCGGGAACACCCGGTACTCGGCGCGGCGGCCGACACGTCCGACCGTGACCCGCTCGACCAGGCCGAGGCCGACGAGCTGCGTCACCACCGTGATGACCTGCTTCTCCCCTACGCCGGCCCAGGCCATCATCCGCTCCAGGCCCGGCCGGGCCAGCCTGGTCTGGTCGTCGGCCGAGTCCGCGATCTTCATGAGGACCAGCTTCTGCGTGGTATTGATCACCTCCTTCGGCAGGTAGGCGGCCACCACCATCAGTTGGATGCTCACCGGCACCTCTCCGTGTTCCGTCCGGTCCCCGCCACGCCGGGGCAGGGGCGGAGCACGCCGGCTCCGCCCCCGCCGGGTGGCGCGATCAGGGCTTCTTGCGCGCGGTGACGTTGATGCTCACCGCGGTCCGCCGGTCGTGGTCGAGGCGCGTGGGCACGGGGATGCCCACCTCCTTCAACGTCGCCTTCATCGACGCCGCGTCCGGCACCATCGGCACCTGAAGCCCCGCACGGCGATACAGCGCGACCATCGCTTCGACGTCATCGACCTTGGTCGGGTTGCCGCCGTTCCACTTCAGGACGTTGTCGCCGTAGACGCCGGGTTCGGAGCCTTCGAGCTGGGCGCGCAGGAACTTCTGCCGGTCCTTGAGCGGCTTGATCTGCTCGGAGACCTCGGCGTACTCGGCCAGCACCTTCGCGCGGTCCTCGTCGTCGTGAATCAGCTGTCTCTGCGGTGAGCGCCCGGCTACGAGCGGCCCCCAGCACGCGGTGCGGAACGGGCAGTGGTCGCAGATCGCGGAGATGCCCGGCCCCTGGAAGGTGCGCGGCAGCTCCTCCGGGGAGGTGGCGGCCCGCACCTGCTGAACCCACCAGCGGGCACGGCGGGCACGGTCGGCCTCGTAAGCGATCTCCTGAACGTGGTCGTCGCCCGAGTCGCGGTTGATGAACCGGAAGCGGATACGGGCGACCGGCACCGGCCCGAGGTGGGCGAGCTGCCGCTGGCCCCGAACGCTGGCGAAGCCTTCCGTGCCGAGCAGGTCGGCGTACAGGTAGACCTGCCGCAGCTCGGCCTCGCTCGCGCCGTACCGCAGGACGCTGTCCCACTGGTACGTGCTCTTGGTCTTCACGTCCTCGACGGTCGTCTCCTCTGCCGGGAGCGCGGGACGCAGCCGCTTTGGGAGCCGGGCGGCGGTGGCGCTGTCGAGCTGGACCGCGTCGATGTGGCCCCGGAGTGTCTGGTCCTCGACGCGGCGCTCGACGAGCCAGCCGTACTCCTCGCGGGCGGCCTCGAGTATCCCGGCGTGCAGCCAGGTCCCGAGGATCGCCTTCCGCTTCTCGCCGACATCAGTCGGGGTGCGGCCGTGCAGGAGGTATCCGGCTCGGCGGGCGCACACGGTGTCGCTGGCACCGAGCTTGGTCTGCTGGGAGCGGGGGCGGCGTGCGTCCGCCGCGTGAGCGGCGGGCCACAGGCTGACGGGCCGCTCCGGCGCGATGGCCATAGTGGTCACGTTGATCTCCAAGAGGATGGGTGCCGCCCGCCGACAGCAGGCGGCATCCGGTGTCGTCAGGGGTCAGGCGTCAGGAGGCGCGGCGGGGTGCGGAGGCCCGCTTACGCGGGGTGCGCTTCGCCGGGGCCGGAGCCTCGTCGGACTCCGCGGCGGTGTCCGGCTTGGCCTCCGGGGCGGCCTTCTTCGCGGCACGCGCCCGCTTCCTCGGCGCGGGCTTGTCCGTGCTCTCGTCCTGGCCCCCGCCCTGGGAGTCCTCGGTGGACTCGTCCTTCGCGTCGCCGCCCTTGTCGGTCCCTGTTTCGAGTCCGGCTGCCTCGCGCAGGCGCCGGGTCGCCTCTTCCGCCTCGCGGACGACGGCTTCAGCGTCGGCCCGCGCCATCTCCTCATCCACGTACACGCCGGACAGGTCCTGCGGTGCGGCCATGCGCAGCGCGCCGGCCTCGGCGCACTTGCGGAGCATGTGTGCGGGCATCTGCTGCCACATCTTCGCCACGACGTACGCGCCCTGCTTGCGGTCGTAGTACGTCGGGGCGAACTCATCCCAGCGGGCGATGAACGGGAACCTGGCGTTGCCGCGCAGGACGGTGACCTTGACCGCGGCCGGGTACGCCTTCGACAGCCAGACCTCGTGGGCGTTGCCCTCGGAGTCGTAGTAGACGGTGTCCTCGTACGAGATGGACTCCCCTGCCTTGATAGCCGCGCGGTGGGCGACCGTGCGGAAGCCGTCGATACCGGTCTGGATGGTCCAGGTCTTCTCCGGCTCGTCGGGGTTGTCGGCGGCCTTCCAGTTGGTACGGCCGATCATGTAGATCTGCCGCGCGAACGGGTCGAGGCCGGACCGCACGCAGAAGTGGAAGAACAAGGCCAGCTGGGCACGCGGCGCCTGGGCGAGTCCGGGGCTGATCAGCGACAGCGCGGCCACCTGACGCGCGTCGAACTCCACTTGGTCGGCGCGCAGCACAACGGCGCTCTGGGACACGCTGCGTTCGGGCAGCACCTCGGTGGCGGTCAGGGGTGGGGCGCTGGACGGAGCGTCGTCACCCTGCTGCTCGGTCGGTTGATTCATGGGTCGTTCGTCTCCAAGAGAACTGGGTCAGTCGGTCCGCAAGGCGCGGACCTCGAACGCGCCCGCCCACTCGGGGTGGCGCTCGATGAGAAGCCGGACGTACCGGCTGCGGAAGTTGTTGTTGAGGCGGAACTCGTCGCCCTCGGTCGCCGTGACGTAGCGCCAGCGCAGGACCTCGAAGAGCATCCCGATGCCGACACGGCTCGCGCCGCGCTTGAGGTAGTCGGCAGTCAGGGCCTCCAACGCGCGCAGCACCCAGGGGTTGAGCTCGTGGAATGTCTCGAACTGGGCCTGGATCGACGCCGGCTGGCCGTCCGGCTGCCTCACGGTGTGGATGACCAGGCCCGGTATCTCGTCCTGGACGGCTGCCATACCCACCCCCTGGTGACTTCTTTCAAGAATGTCACCTATCTTGCGGGTCGACGGACAGATGATCAACCCCACCGGCTACAGGCGCGACTTCACATACTCAGCCCGAGGTCAGGCGGAGGCTCGCTCGGCCGCCTCCTCCATGCGCGCTTCACGAGCCTCGTTGGCCGCCGACGTGGCCTGCAGGGCGTCGATGGCGACGTTGGACTCGGGATGCTTGAGCACGTAGAGGGAGAGGGCCCCTTCGACAATCAGGGCCTCGCGGGCATCCATGACCGCGATCTCGTCGCCGCCCGGCGTGACGATGAACTGCACTACTACCTCCTTGGTGAACTGCGGACCCTCATGGCGAGGGGTTACTTATATCTTAATGGCAGTTCGAGGCTAAGTACAGTAATTGCGCAGGTCAGAGGGCATTTCGGGCGTGGCGGCCTCGGGTCAGTACGCGACTGCCAGGCCCGTCGTACGTGCCGTCGCGCAGGGCGGAGACGACCGCTTCGTCCACGTCCCAGGGCAGGCCCCGCGCGCTCTCGCGGAGCTTCGGAACAGCATCGAGGACGGTGTCCAGCATCCAGAGCATCGACCCGGACAGCAGCCAGTCGTGCTCCGGGAACCGCCCAGTCGCGATGGTCGTCGCCAAGTTGCCCTGTGCGGGCAGATGGAACAGCTCGATGATCTCCTGCTGGCCGATGATCGGTGGCAGCTCATCCCCCAGATCCGGCTCCCAACCCTCGCCCTGCTCCGCGATGATCCGCGACTTCACGTCCAGGTCGACCTGGCGGAACCGCGCCGTGGTCGCTCCCCACCGGGCAGCGAAGCCGAGCGGCCAATACCGCACCCCACTGACGATGATGGCGGTCTCCGGATCCAGCACGCTGCCACGGCTCGGCGCCAGCCACTGCGCGACCTGCTTCGGATCGACGCGGTACAGCGCGGCGAACTCCTGGTGCCCGACCAGATACGGCTTGCCCCGACTCATCCCCGTCCTCCGGTGTCTGCCCTGGATGCAGAGGGCAGCGTAGCCGTACGCGCACGCCGGCATGCGCGGCGGTCGCTGCTATGGTGGCGGCGGTCTTTTCTCCAAGAGGCCCTAAGGCCCCCGCTGCGGCGGGGGCCGTGTGCGTTGCCGCGCGCTCTACGCGCTCTTGCCCTCGGGCTGGTCGGCGGTGGAGCTGAGCCGGGTCGAGCCCTGCTCCTTCCTCTGTCGCGTGAACCGCAGGGCGTGGATGGTGCGCCCGCCGGTCACTTCGCGGAAGGCGGTCGCCACCTCGGCCTTGGTCAGCCGCCGCCCTCCCAGCGTGAACAGCGGTCCGTCCGTACGGGCCCCGATCAGCTCGCGCAGCGCGTTGGCCGCCGACACGGTGATCCCGGCCTCGTAGACGCCGGCCTCCTTTGCATGGCGGATGACAACCAGGCGATCATCCAGCTCCGCGTCCGGCACGTCGAACGCCAGGACCTCGTCCAGCCGGACCTCCGACTCCCAGAGCAGCTGCCACACCGACCGGATGGCGGCCGGGACCGCCGGGTTCGCGAGCGCAGTGTCCACCTCCAGGTCGGTGACGAGCAGGCTTGTCGTATGCATGATGACCCCCAGGCCGCAGGAACAAGTGCGCCCTTACGCTATGCGCGCTGTCGGACAACACCGCTTGACAGCAGGGGCGTTCGTCTCAGCCGCGGGCCAGGCTGAAGACGGTGAGCACCACCGCGGTGATGCTGGCCAGTACGGCGACGGTCGGCAACGGCCACCTGGTCTTCTCCAGCGCACTCACCCGTTCCTCCAGGTCCTCCAGGGCCTTGTCCGTTTGGTCGCTACGCTGGACGAGCAACGCCAGCTGTCCGTCTATGCGCGCGAATCCGACCTCCAGCGCCTGACGCAGCTCTGCCAGGGCGAGCGCGACCTGCCCTTCGGGCACGGCCTTCCTCCTCTCCTCTCGCTGCCCGGCGGTCAGTGCTTGGGCGTGGCCGGGTCGCGCTTGAGCGGGAGCCACGAGGCCGTTCCGGGCCTGCCCAGGACGGTGCCGAGGGTGGACTTCAGCGCGCTGAGCGCGGCGGGTATCGAGGAGACCGCCGCGGCCTGCCACGCCGACAGGGACACCATGTCCGTCGTGCTGGAGGCTGCCATCAGGCCCAGCAGCGACTGGAGGTAGGTGGCAATCGTGCGCTCGGCAACGTCGGCAAGGGCCTGCGGCATCGTGTCGTGCTCCTGGTTCGGGGTGGTGGGGGTCGGGTCGAGGGCACCGGCCTGGTGCGGGACGCGGAGGTCCGCCCAGGTCTGCGGGCCAGGAATGCCGTCGGCGTCGGCACCGTGGTGGCCGCGCTTGATCTGGTAGGCCGCGTACGAGCGGCGGTGCGCGTCGTTCCACACCGGACCGGGCGGCGTGTCGTAGGAGTCGCAGCCTTCGGCGATCAGCCGCTTCGCCATCGCGGCGATCACCGGGGACGAGCGCCCTTCGCGGAAGAACTGCTTGCCCGGGTACGCCGCGTACTTCGGTGTCGGCTTGGGCTTCGGGTCCGGCTTCGGCTTCGGGTGGGGCTTCGGCTTGCCGCCGTCCTTGAGGTGCCGGGCGACCCGGGCGCGGAATTCGTCCATGTCGATGCCGCCCGGGTCCGGCTTCCCTGGCTGCCACTCCTTGTGGCCAATGACGGAATGCTCGTTCCAGCCGTGCGCGCGGCAGATCGCCGCCGCCGCCCGCGCCATCGCGTCGAGCTGCGCCGCCGGCCACGGCTGGCTTCCTGTGTTGATGCACTCGAAGCCGTAGAAGTGCCGGTTGCCGTCGGTGTCCGCTTCGTTGTCGCGCGGCAGGCTCGTCTTCTCGGCGATGACCGCGAGCATGACGTCTGTGTCCCCCATGCCTGCGTGATTGGTCCGGCCGTAGCCGACCAGGTGGATTGTCCCGGACCGGTCGATGACACCATGGCAGAGGGGACCTGGAAGATCCTGGTAGCCGACGCGGCAGAGCTCCACCATGTCCTGCTCGGACGTGTACGGCCCGGTGTGATGGATCATGACGCCATTCGCGGGGCCCCAGTTGCCGTGGGTGTTCCGGTTGTGGGTGCGCCATTTGCCGTGCTCGACCACGCCGAGCCCGGCGCCCTTCAGCACGGACAGGAACCTGTCCGCGCTCAGCGGTGTAGCCACGCGCTTCGTCCTTCTCCCCTGCGCCGGATGGCAGTCGGCCGTGGCCGCCGCGGCGGTCCGGTCCCTCGGGAGTGCGAAGCGGGTGGAGGGTCACCCAGGGCGTCATGCTACCGGCGGCGCACCGGCCGATTGTCGGGGCGCGCAGCTGGTCAGGTGTCGGCGCGGTCAGTCCGGAACGACGTGCTGTCGAGGCTGATCCATGACGCGCGGACGCTGCCGCCGCCCTGCACGCGCAGCCGCACAAGGCCCCTCGGGTCGATGCCGAGCTGGAGGCTGCGGCGTGCCGCGTCGGAGGCGACATCGACCGTGCGCGGCGCTTCCGGCCAGTACCCCTCGGGCAGCAGCGCGACCAACTGCTCGTCGGCGGCCCGGCCGCCCGCCAGTCCGATACGGCCGCAGAACTCGGTCGTATCCCAGGGATTGGCGCGGAACTGCGGCGGCTGCTCCTCGTCCGGGACGGTGGTGTCGCCGGTCAGCGGAAGGTCGCGCCACTCCGGATACGGCGCGCGGCGGGCGCGCTCCAGGGTGACGACCCGCTGCTCCAGCTTGGCCAGTCGGCGGCCGAGGTCTGCGATCGTGTCCGGCACCTACTGCTCCTCTCCTTCGCCCGTCTCGTCCTCGGGCTTGTTGGTGCGCTCCAGCTTCAACGTCACGCGCTCGGCCGTCTCACCCTCGCCGGGCCGCACCGTCCAGCCGACGATCCGGCACCAGCCGTCGTACTCGGTGTGCGGCTCGAACAGGCGAATCCGTACGTCGTCCCCGATGCGCAACGCGTGGATCGGGGCCGCCGGGTGATCGATGATCTCCAGCTCGGTCAGCGAGGGGAGAACCTGGCGGGCCAGCCGTTCGCGGCGGGCCCGCTGCTTCAGCTTCGCCTCGTCCTTCTCGTTTGTCTCCAGCCGGTGCTCCAGGCGCAGGCGGCCGTTGCGCACGCCGTCCACGACGACCTTGCGCTTCTTGCCCTCGCCCGCGCCGAGCCCGATGACCCACTGGGCGTAGGAGTCGGCGTCCTTGATGACGTGCGGGGTGCCGACCACGTTGGCGCCGGTGGTGAACGTCAGGTCCTCGCGGCGTCGGCCAAGGCGCGGCGCACCGAGGATGATGCGGCGCTCGGCGCGGCGCCCGCGCCATGCCACGGTCTCCGACCACTCCAGGCCGTCATCGATCTTGGCCATCTCGTCCACGATCTCGCCGAGGTTGCGCGGGTCAGTCTTGGAGGTGGTGTACGGGTCCTTCGCGGTGCCGGTCTTCGCCTTCGACTTCGTGTCGTCCACGACCACGCCGAGGTTGCCGTCCGGCTGCGCCTGCGCGTAGGCCCACACATCGCGGATCACTTCGCACGGGTCCGCTTCGATGTAGGGGCCGCGGCCGTCAAGGTTGCCGTGCAGATCGAAGCGGCGGTGGAGGTAGCTCGTGAACCCGGAGGCTTCGACGGGCAGGGTGTTGCCCTCCGGTTCAGCGCGCCAGAGCAGCCCGCCCCAGTCGAGGCGGGCGTTGCGCTCGACGAGGAGCACCGTGTCGCCGGCGTCGAGTGCGTCGCCAAGGGAGCGTCGGAACGCGGTCGGCAAGGTCGCCTTCAGTGAGCCGGGCCCGGATATCTCCGGGCCGTACTCGACCTCGTTTATCGGCAGGTTCCAGTGCAGAACATCGCCGGTCGCGGCCCGCGCGACGATGTAGCGGTAGTCGGCCATCGTCACGCAGGCCCTTCCGTGAACGCGACGTCGAGCGTAACCGTCGTGCCCTTGGCCACGCTCAAGTCACCGTCGCCGTACTTGTCGTTCTGGTTGATCTCGACGGCCAGGTGCTGGCGGGTGCCCCGGTAGGCGGGCGGCACAGCGAGGGTGTCGGCCAAGGTCACGGAGGAGCGGCGGGTGGTGGTGCCGTCGTCGTCCACGACGGTCGGCTTCGCGGCGCGCTCTCCGAGCCGGGTGCGCAGCTCGACGTACACGGAGCCCGCCTCGGCACGCAGGCCGGACAGAGTGACGACGATGGCGGCCTCCGTCGCCCAGGCGGGGATGTCCACGTCCCAGGCAGCTTTCTTGGGCCAGGCCGCCCACTGGCCGTGCTTGCCGGGCACCTTCTCCGTGGTCTCGGGGTGCGCGGTGCGCAGCGTGCGCTCGGTGCGCGGGTTGGCCAGCCGCCGCAGATCGGTGATCATCTCGGCGGTGATCGTCGCAGTGTTCCGGGGGATGGTGAGGCGGGCCAGCGGGATCGCCGTCATCTCCCTCAGCGCGGCGGTGTCCTGCGAGCCGATGTTCTGGATGAGGTGGAAGTAGCCGATCTCCTGGCGGCGCGGGTCGCGGTCGCCTTCGAACTCCGGGTCCTCGATGCGCAGCACGAGTAGGTCGGCGCGGGCGACCGGCCCAGTCGGCGGCACGTCGACCACGGTGTCGCCGATGTTGGACTGGGTGTAGGCCCCTTGCCACGGCCGGGCGCCGTGGATGAGAGCGGAGCCGTCACCGATGCGGACACCGGGGCCCGGGGTCTCCAGGGGACGGACCTTCAGGTCCTCCCCGCCCGCGACACCCTGCCGGCCTCGGGCCAGGTCGCGGATCATCAGGCGCATCGCGCGGGCGGAGTGGTCGGCCCCGCGCACCATCATCGGGGGTTGCAGCGTCACGAGTGCTCTCCGTTCACAAGGTGGTGTACGCCGACCGCCACGCCACCTCGAGGCGCGCGGTACCGGACGGGTCGGTCGCGCTCCACGCGATCTCGGACCGTCCGGGCGGGAGGGTGAACAGGTCGAGCCGGGAAGCGGGGCTGAGGTCGTTCGCGACGTTGACAGTGCCGTTGCGCAGGGCCCAGCAGGTGCCGGGCCGGGTCTCCATCTCCACCCACTCGCCCTCGCGCAGGGACAGGCCGAGTTCGAGGACGCGGCGGGTGGCGGTGTTCCAGATCCGCGGGTTGGTGACCGGGCCGTGTACGCGCAGGCTTGGGTGCGTGGGCACGTCGCCGTGGTTGATGACCCATCCGGGCCTCTCGTCGGCTGGGTGATGCTTCGACTCGGGCGGGCGGCGGCAGTCGGCGGGGCGGCCCATCGCCTCGTCGACGGTGCGGGCCGCTTGGTCGAGGCCGAGCGTCAGCGTCGAAAGCTCGTCGTTGTACCAGCGCGGGTCGTCCAGGCCGACGAACTCAATGTCCAGGGGGATCCAGCCGTGCACGGCGTTGGCCGTGCTTGTCGCTTCCATGCGGCGAAGTCGCCCGTACATGCGGCGGGTGGTGTGCCCTGGCCACCGTCCGCGCAGAATGTGGCGGCCATCGGGGCTGGTGCGGGCGTCGGGGGTGTCCAGGGCCCGCTCCAGCCGGGCGAGGATGTCGGCGGCCTTCACCGGGTCGCCGGGGGTCTTGATGCCGGCCTCGAAGCGCAGGGAGCGCGGGCCGTAGAAGTCCCGGCCCGGGGTGGTGCCGTCGCTGTTGGCGTTGTCGGCGTCCTGCGGCCGGGTGGCGGGCGATCCGAGCCCTTCGACGTTGCCGACCGGGACGTAGGTGCCGGTGCCGAGGACGACGCCGCCGATCTCGTACTGCCACGGGGCCAGTTCGGGGCGGCTGTGCTTGTTCGGTGCTGTGGTCATCACACTCTCCCGCCCCGCTGCGCGTTGCGCAGGGTGCGCATCATCTCGTTGCCGATCTGCTCAGGGGTGGCGGCGCTGTCGGTGACGCTGATGGGCATGGAGCCGATCAGCGGCTGCTGCTCGCGCACGACGACGACCTGGACCCGGCCGCCGGCGCGGGCGTCGACCACGCGGGTGCGGGCGCGGTCGCTGCTGGTGCGGATGTCGAAGGAGCGCACGACACCGGCGATGGCCTCGACACTGCGCGCCTGTTTGAAGGAGCTGGCGAGCATCGGCGTGTAGTCACGGCTACGGGTGCCGCGGACGCCGCCGTTGGCGTACCACTCGACCTGGCCGCCGAAGCGGTCAACGACTTCCTCCACGATCGCCTTGCTGCGCTCGCGCTTGGAGTCGGCCAAAGGCACGTATGCCTCCCCACCGGTCTCCCGCTCACCCCAGATGCGGTAGCTGCCGGCCGGGGCGATCTGTGCCACGTGCCGCTCGCGGCGCCCTGCGCCGGTGAGCCCGCCGTCGGCGAAGTAGTCAACCACCGCGCCGTCGGCATGCCGCTTGGCGGCGCGGGCCTGTGCCTCGGCCTGCTTCTCGATGGCGTCCGCGATGTTGGCGTTCTGCTCGGCGAGCTGGCTGAAGATCGAGACGTGCCGGGTGGTGACCGTCACCTCCTTGCCGCGCAAGGCGTTGATGCGCTGCTGGATGGCGTCCGCGGCCTTGCGCGGGCCGCTGGTCGGCACGATGACCTTGACATTCTTCGACCCGGGCACCTTCTCGATCCGGAAGCCGAGCGCCTGCAACTGCTTGCGCGCCTCAGCCGTCGGCGCCTGCACGACGACGTACTTCGCGCCCGGCGTCGCGCGGATCTTGGCTTGGACGGCCTCCAGGCTCTTGATCGCCGCGGCGGTCGGCGCGGAGACGGTGACCTTCTTGCTGCTCGGAGTGCGGCCGAGCTTGTCGATCAGGGTGTCCAGGTTCTTCTTCGCCGCCGAAGTCGGCGCCGTGATCTTGATCTGGCGGGTGCCCGGCACGGTCTTCACGGTGAACCCGAGGTCGCGCAGCTTCTTCTGTGCGCCGTCGCTGAGGGAGTCGACCTTGATCGTCCGCTGCTTCGGCAGACGGTGGAACTCGGCCTGGACGGCGATCAGGTTCGCCAGGGTGGAGTCCATGCCCTTGGTCTGAAGCAGCAGCGACACCTTCGACGGCAGCAGGCCGAGGCTGTCCGCGACGCCTTCGGCCTGGGCCTTGGTCAGGCCGTAGCCCTGGGCGGCCTTGATCGCCTCCGCGCGGGCGCGGCTCATCTGCTCGCGTGCCTTCGCGAGCGCCGCGGGCAGCGTCTCGCCGTTGCGTTTGGCCAGGTCGAACGTCGCCACCGAGGCGTCGGCCGCCGCGTCGGACAGGGCGGTGAGCTGGGTGTAGAGCTGTTGGCCGTTGCGCGTGGTGGTGTTGAGGGTCTTGTCCTCGTTGACGAGCAGCTTGCCGCCGTAGCCCTGCCCGCGGTTGACGTTCCTGCTTCCCTCCTGCAGATCGAGGACGGCGCTGTTCACCTTGGCCTTGGCAGCCTGGAGGGAGATCTGTCCGCCCGACAGCAGGTCGAGGGCCGACTTCAGCGAGCGGGTGCGGGTGTCGGCGTCCGCGGTCTCGTCGGCGAGGCCACCGACGGCCGCCTTGAGCCGGTCGTAGGCGGAGGTGCCGTCCCCGGCGCCCTTCGTGGCGTTGGCGAGTTCCTTGGCGTTTTTGATGGACTCGGCCATCTCGCCCTTGACGCTGCCGAGGGCATCAGCGGCGTCCTTGTACCGCTGGCCGACGTCGGTGTAGTCGAGGACCGTGGCTTTGTCGGCTGCCAGGTCCTTGTACTCGCGGTGGGCGTTAGCGGTGGCCATGAGCTGCTTCTGCAACGCCTCCAGCGACGTGCCCTGCCCGAGGTAGGCGTCCGTCAGGGTTGCCAGCGGAACGCCCGCTTCATCCAGGACCTTGGTGAGCTGGCCCTGGCTGGTCTTGGTATCCAGCAGGACCTGGGCCGCCTGCTGGCGGACGTTGCTGTCGATCTGTCCGCCGGACTCGCGCAGCGCGGAGGTGAGCGAGGAAATGCGCTGCTGGTGTTCAGCCGCGGCCTGCGCGGCCTTTTGCTGGCGTGCCGCGAGTAGCCCAAGGCCGACCGACACGCCCGCCATAACGACACCGAACGGGCCGCCGAGGGCGTTGGTCACGCCGCCGAGCGCAGAGCGAAGCCCCGATCCGGCCGCCCGGCCGATCCCGTTGAGCGTGCCGGTGAAGGTAACTCCGGCGCCGTTCGCGCTGCGGAACGCGGCCGTCATGTTGCCGAGGAACCCGATGCGGGCTTGGACCGCTGCCCAGGCGGCGCCGTACCGGGAGAGGGCGACGCCGGATGCGGCGGCCAAGGACTGCTGCACGCGTATCTCGTCGTTGAACGCCCGGATACCGGAGCGGACCGGACCGCTGACAGTGGTGGCCAGATTCGTCAGGGCCGGCTGGGCGCGGCGGAACAGCAGCATGGCCAGGGCGGCTGACTGAATGGGGGCCGGGAGGGCGCCGAACGCCGTGACGAGGCCACCAACGACGTGACCGACCGGCACGAGCACGAGGGACAGTCCTGAGACCGCGTCCATGGCCGCGTTGGCGACGGTCGCGACGATGTCGAGCGTGCCGGCCGCCGCTCCGCCCTCCTGGCCCAGGCCCGCGACGGCCTTCAGGAGCGGCTCGGCGCCATCGGCGGCGTTGGACAGGACATCGCCGAGGGTGCTTCCCGCGTTGATCAGCAGATTGAGACCGGTGGCCAGGGAGTGTTCGCCGATCTCCTTGAGCGGGCCGACCAGCTCTCGGGCCTCATCGATGAGCCCGCCCAGTCCGGCCTCGGTCCTCGCCTTCAGGTCCGGCCCGTACAGCGTGGCGAGGTCGCGGCCGTAGCTGAGGGCCGTGGTCAGGTACGGCGTGGCCCCGGCCATCCCGCGGGTGAGCAGCCGGGTCACCCACTCCAGGCCGGGCGCCATCCCCTCGTACAGGGCGATGCCCGTCTGCCGGGCCTGCGTGCGCAACTGCGTCATCGCACCGGTCAGACCCTGGCCTCGAGAAGCGGTGATGGACGCCGCGGCTCCGGTCTGCCGTACGGCCATCGACAGGGCGTCGAAGCTCTCGGTTCCCTGGTGGGCGAGCGCCACGGCGCCACTGAGCGCGGGCTTGCCGAACGCACGGGTCACCCCGGCCGCGAAATCCTTCTGCGACATGGTGCGTTCGGCCTTCGACAGCCCGTCGATCACCGTACGCAGGCCCCGGAAACGCCCCTGCGCGTCGAATGCTTCGATCCCCAGGTCCTTCAGGGCACCCCGCATCTGGGGTGTGGGCGCCGCGAGGTTGGCGAAGATCCCGCGCAAGCTCGTGCCGGCAGTCTGGCCGAGGATGCCGCTCTTGCCGAGCATGCCGACTGCGGCGGCGGTGTCCTGGAGGCTGACGCCCAGGGCGTGCGCGACCGGGCCCGCGTACCGCATCGAGTAGTAGATGTCGGTGATGGACCCGGAGGCGCTGTTGGCCGTGGCGGCGAGGGTATCGGACGCCTTGGCCGCCTGATCAGCACCGAGACCGTACTGATCCATGATGTCGCCCAAGTACTTGGCCGACGTGGCGGCGTTGACGTCGGCCGCCGCGGCGAGCTGGAGGGAGGCGCGCACGGCGTCGATCGACTGATCCGCGCGGAAACCCGCCTTGCTCAGCTCGACCATGCCCTCGGCGGCGTCCGCCGAGGTCGTGGTGGGCAGGGTGAGGTCGTTGCCGAGTTCCTGGGCGACGACGGCCGCCCTCTTCATCTGTGCGGCGGTCGCGCCGGTCACCGCACGGAAGAGGTTCATCTGCCGCTGGTAGCGGTTGCCCTCTTCGATGATCTGCCCGGTGCCGAGGACGAGGGCGCCGCCGGCGAGCATGTTCGTGGCGGACAGGCCGCGCCGCCCGGCCCCGGCGGTGGCCCGCTGGAGCCGGGACATCGACCGTGCGCCGTCGTCCCCGGCCGTGCGCAGGGCCGTGCGGGCTGCGGCGGCCCGGGCGGTGATCCGGTTCAGTTCGCCGACGGCCGCGCGGGAGGAACGATTCAGCGCGGCGAACTGCGAAGCGAGCCGGGCCCCGTTGGCGTCCAGCCGTGCCAGGGACCGGTTCGCGGCCTCGGTCCGCTCCCCCAGGGTCCGCATCTGTGCGGAGGCAGCACGGGTTCCCGCGATCAGGTCGCGGACCTCGGCGCGCATCGCGACCGTGAGGGTGAACCCGGCCACCGCGGGCGGCCTCCTTACATGGTGGGGGGGTGGATCAGGGGCGCGGCTGGTACTGCTCGCGCGGCAGGAGCTGGATCTTCACGCCGTAGCCGGAGCGGTCCTGGGGGACGTGGTCGCGTTCCTGCTCGATCAGCTCGCAGCCGGGGCAGCGCAGGGTGTCGGTGACGTACGCGTGGGGGTCGCCGCCGCGTTCGCGGTCCCACTCCTCCAGCCGGGTGTGGCACTCCGGGCACACCGATCGCTGCCACTCCACCCAGGCCAACGCCTTGGCCCGGTCGAGGTCGGTCCAGCGGCCGTCGCCGCCGAGGAACTGAGAGTGCGGGATGCCGTACCGCTCGCACAGCTCCAGTTCGGCGCGCAGACCGGCGTCACGGCTCAGCCTTTTCCCAGCTCGACCCGGCTCTCCTGCTGGATCTGCCAGGCGGCGTCCCACAGGGCATTCGCGTCCGGTGCCGACCAGCCGTTCAGCAGCTCCTCGGCCTCCTCGCGGCTCATGCCGTCCACGGAGGCCGCTGCCACCAGCGCGGCGGGGAAGGTGTCGGCGTTGAAGATCGCCCCCTCCTCCGCCTGCTGTTCGGTGGGCGGGTGCTCGCTAATCAGCTCCTCCAGCACCGGGCGCGGCAGCGCGCGGAAGGTCAGGAACTCCGAGGCAGCGTCGAGTGCCTGGAGGGCCCGGTCCCGCGCCGCATCTGCGTCGGCGACTTGGCGCGTGGCCAGCTCGTCACCCGGGTTGGCCTCGGCGACGAACCGTGCACGGCGGGCAGCCTGCTCAGCCTCCTCGTGCCGCTGGCGCAGCTCGGCGTCATCGCAGATCCGGAGCCGGTTCTGCGGGCGGGCCCGGCGGCGCAGCCGTTCCATCTTGGCCGACCACGCCCCCTCCGCCGACGTGGCGGAGGGGGACGGGCGCTTGGCCTGTGCGGGGCGCGACACGATCAGCCCTCGTCAGCGTCGTGCTCGCGGACCGTCGCCTCGGTCTTGGTCTTCGTGGTGCTGACCACGGTCACGTCGACGTGGTCACCGTCGTGGTGGCCGTGCCCGTGGTCGTCGTCGCAGTCCTCGTCCGGCAACGGACGGGGATGGGCCTGCGGCACCGGGCGGTCGAGCGACGGCTCGTCGATGATCGTGAAGTCCACCTTGAACTTCGCGGCCTCGTTGCCGGTGCTGTACGTCGCGGCACGGGTGGCGACCTGCACGGGGAAGACGTCTACCGAGCGGGAACCGGGCAGGTCGCCCTTGCGCAGAAGGATGACGTAGCCCTTCGCGCCCTTGGGGAGCTGCTGCTCAATCGTGTCGGAGAACCGGTCCTCATAGAACGTCAGGCTGGAGTTCTCGGCCTTGTCGTTGCCCGGGATCGAGGAGTTGAAGGTCGAGCCCATGTCGGGGGTCTCGATGGGGTCATTCTCCAGCGCCCAGCCCTCGATGTCCGAGACGGCGTCGGTCAGGCCGAAGGCGTTGGTGATCTCTCGGCGGCTGGGGTACTTCGGGTCGCCCAGATCCTTCGACCACAGGATCTTGGAGATGCCGCGCCGCAGAAATCGGGTCTGGGTCTTCTTCGTGCTCGTGGACACAGGTCCGCTCCCACTTCTGGGGCAGCGTCCCATGCCGAGGCCCTGCCCCTTGACGTTCAAAGGGGGTTCGCCTGGCCTGGGGCCTAGCGTCCGCGCGGGCCTCCGCGGTGAGGATCAGAAGAAACGTTCCTTCATGCCGGGGTCACGGTGATCGTGACCCGCTGCACGTAGGACACGATAGCGCCTGCCGCCGACACCGAGGGCTCTCCTCCAGCGTCGTAGGTCAACTCCCGGTCGATGACGCGCGCTTCGGGAACGTACATGTCGTGGGCCCAGGTTCCGTCAATCCGGCCGACGACGCCGGCGCGTACGCGGTCGGCCAGCCACTCGACTTGGTCGACCCGTTCCCCGACCGAGGTGACCTGGTAGGCCCAGGCGGCATCGGCGTGCCAGTCCCACAGGGGCGGGCCTGCGAACTCAGCGGGCAGCGAGTCGAGAATCGTGTACGGGACAGGCGCGGGTTCCCAGCCGGATTTCCCCTGAACACGCGGGAGTTCACCGATCCCGCACGGGCGACCCGTGGCGTGCTCCAGGAGGGCGACGAGCGCGCGGGTCACCGGAAGACGAGCGGTCACGGCAGCACCCCGTCCGCCAGAGCCTGGATGAACGCCGGTTCGGTCTGCCGGAACGCGGGCTCGACGTGCGGGAACGGCGGCTGGCGGTAGTGCCGCCCGAGGCTGTCCACGCCGACGAAGCCGTATTCCAGCCGTCGCGCCTGCGGGGCGTCGGAGAACACCTCGGCGGTGACCTCGCCGCCGCCGGTGCGCACCCGAACATCCCAGGAGGCCCGGTACTGCCCGGTGATCACGTTCGGGCCGGGCCTGCCACTCGCGTTCCGCTGGATGCGGACCCGCAGCAGCATGGCGTGGTGCCGCGTGATCGTCCGCGTGCGGGCGCGGGTGGCCGGACCCATCCGGGCCAGCGCGGCGGCCAGCGCGATCGGGTCGCGGAACGCCGTCGCGTCCGGGTGGGCGTTGGGGTGCGAATTCGCCGGTGCCATCAGTCGATCACCTGCACCCTGACGATGCGTACCACGCTGTAGGTGCTTACGGTCTCGTCCGAGACGCGGAAGCGGCGCCCCACTAGCTGAGGATCACGCGGCCCACCCGGCCTCACCGATCCGGCCACGCGCACCACATCGTCCGGCCGGAGCTCCGGAGCATCAACGGGGAGCACGACCTGGTAGTCCGTCGTGGGCGGCTCGACGGCGACGGCACCGCTCAGCGGCCGGGTGATCGCGGGACGGCCCAATGGCATCACGGCGCCGAGCCCGTCCCAGACCAAGGACTCGTCCGGCGTCGGGGACACGAGCTGGCCGGTGGCTTCGTCCAGCACATCGTCCGCGCGGCCGGCGCCGTCCCGCCACACTTCGAGCTTGTCGTCCAGGATGCGGCCGACAACCCGACGCGCACCCTCCACGTCAAAGGCCACGCGCCCACTCCACGAGCTGCGTGAGCATCGCCTGAGTCAGGGAGTGCGGGCCGGTGCCGAGGTCAGGCCGCGCCAGCGCAGACCGCTCCAGCTCCTCGGCATCGATCGCCGACAGGAACACCGCGGCAGCCGGGCCCGGGTCGGGCATGTCGGCCACGGAGACACGGGCCAAGCCCCCGAAGACCAAGTCCACGTAGTCCCCCGAGTACAGGACAACCTGCGGCGGCTCCCCCTCCCGGTGGGTGAGGGTGTAGCCGCTCAGGGCCCCCGGGTCTACCCGCTGTCCGTCGATCTCGATCGCGGCCTTCCCGCCGCGAGCGGTGATCTGCACTCGGTGCACGTTCTCGTCGTCGTGATCCATTTCCACGACGCTAATGCGGCTGTCGGACGGCCCCCTCAGTACGATGTCCAGGCGATCGGTCGGTACGGGGAGCGGGAGGGCGCCGCGGGGGCTGGCACACCGTGGTGATATCGCATTCCCAATTGGCCGCTGGGCATCATCGTCACCTGCGTCGTCGCCATCGCGATCACCATCAGCCCGCCCGACATCGCAACGGGCGGCATCGTCACCGCCATACTCGCGGGTGGCTGCGCCGGCCTCCTCACACAATTCGTTCAGGGCACGGCGCAGGCCCGCTACGACGAGCGTTCACGACAGGAGTGACGCCCGCCTACGGGATCACCTCTCCGCCAGCTCCCCCAGACGCCCCGAGCGCGTGTGCTCTGCGAACAGCAGGACTCCCAGTGCCCCGCCGGCCAGCATGATGGAGCCGTCGGTAACTGCGGCCACTGCGTCTTGCAGGTCCCACCACTCCACAGTCATGCCGTTCTCGTTGCTGCTGAGCTTCCGCTCGCCGGGGGTGAGACCCATCGCCGTGAACAGGTGAAGGCGTACGGTCGATCGGTTCAGCAGGCGTGTCACGTTGAGGGGCGTGAGCTGCTGCGCGATCACGCCTGCCTCTTCCTCCAGTTCGCGTCGAGCTGCCTCCCGTGGGTCTTCCCCCGCCTCGATCGTTCCGCCTGGGAGGTTGAGGGTGTCGCCGTGCAGGTAGTGCCAAACCCGGACGAGTGCGATCTTGCCGTCTCCACGCTGGGCGACGACGGCCACGCCGTGCCCGATTTCTTGGTACTCGAATACGGTCCGGCTGCCGTCGGGCCGCGTGACGTCGTCCCGCCTGATGCAGAAGTCCTGTGTACGCACGGGCTCAAGGTGGCCATGGCGGGTCCAGCCGCCTCCGGGTTGGTGGGTCACTTCACTCCTCGGGTAGGGCGAGGTGCATGGGCTTGGCCGGGTGATCAGCGGTCCTTGGCCAGGGCGAGGAGTTCCGCGAAGAGCCCGCCGCCGTTGGCGAGTTCCTCGTATCGGCCCTGTTCGGTGATCCGGCCGTTTTGCATGACGATGATCCGGTCGGCGATCTTGGTGTTCTCGAGTTGGTGAGTGACCACCACCGTGATGCGGTCGGCGGCGATGCTCTTGATCTCCTCGAAGATGTCGTGCTCGCCTCTCGGGTCCATCTGCGAGGTCGGCTCGTCCAGGATCAATAGTGGTGAACGCCGGTACAGCGCACGGGAGCAGGCCAGCCTCTGCCACTGCCCACCAGAGAGTTCGGAGCCACCGAAGAACTCTCGGGCGAGGAGTGTGTCCAGTTCCTTGGGCAGCTCTTCGATCGCGGTGCGCATGCCGACGGCGTCGACGGCCTCCCACACGGGATCGTCGTGGAAGGTGCGGGGCTGTCCGAGCGTTACGTTCTCCCGGGCGCGCAGGGGCCACTGAGCGAAAATCTGCGGGACCAGGCCGGTGTGCGCCCACACGCTGCTCGGGTCTGCGGAGGCCAGATCGATTCCGTCCCAGGTCACGCGGCCTTTGTCGGAGGATTCCGGTGATTAGTCGGCTGAGCGTGGACTTCCCGGAGCCGTTCTCGCCGACGATCGCCAGGATCTCGCCGCGGCGCAGGGTGAGGGAGACGTGGTCGATGGCCGGCCGTTCCTTGCCGGGGTAGCAGTAGACCGCTTCCTCCAGTCGGATCTCTTCGACCGGTGCGGAGATTTTCACCTTGCCGCGCTTGGGGGCACGCTCGGCGGCGAGGTCGAGGAAGGAGCGCATGTCGGCGAGGTACAGGGAGGTGTGGAACAGTGCGGCACCGTTGATGACGAGCTGGGACAAGGCGGCCAGGGAGGTCTGGACTGCGACGACAGCGGTGGCGGCGATGGCCACGTCCAGGCGTCCGGTGGCAGCCAACCAGGCGAGGGTGGCCCAGGTGGCCAGGAGGAAGATGCCGCCGAGAGCCGAGGTGGCCAGCACGATGCGCAGCATGCGGGGAGCAGCAGTAAGGGTGCGCTGGTCGATGCGCTCGGACAGAGTGCGGTACCAGTACCCGATGTAGTCAGTCATCCCGTTGGCGCGGACTTCGTCGCCGTGCCGGGAGGTGGTCGCCCACCAGCGCATCATGCCTCGGACGTTGCGGTCACCGACGTTGGCGTAGTGCGTCTCGTAGTCGACTCGGGCGGACAGCACGGCCCCGAGGCCGGCGGGCACGACAGCCAGGAGTAGCAGCGGCAGCATTAGCGGATGCAGCGTCGCGAGGACTCCGCTGGCGGCGATCATACGGACGAATGCGGCGGTGAACCGCTGGGCGTCCTTGACCATCATCGTGGTGCGCGAGACGCCGACTTCAGCGGCTTCCTGCCGGTTCGCGAACCCGTCTTCGCTGTATGCGGAGGCTTCCACGCGGCAGACTGCTTCGACCAGGGCGGTGTCGGCAGCGGTGATCAGGCCGGGGCTGATTCGGCCGTCGCAGTAGGAGGACAGCGCGCTGGAGATGCGGCCAACAGCAACCGCTACGGTGATGACCAGGAGGGCTGGGAGGGCGGCGTGCAGCCGTTCGGACACGGACTCGTCACCGACGAGGTGCTCCATGGCCTTTGCCGTAGATGCCAGAACTACGGCGGCGGCGAGGCCGGTGAGCACCTGGCACACCAAGAGCAGGATGACGGCCAGCCGGTCGATGGCCCAGGCCATCTGTGCGGTCTGCCGCAACACGCTGGGCAGCCGGGCGCACATGGCTGTGAAAGTGGCCTCTCCCAGCGGGTTCTTCCCGTAGTTGCTCTCGAACGAGATGGTCGCTGGGGGTGGTGGAGGGGGCGTCTGCGGGGCTTCGATCGGGGTATCAGTGGCGGTCAACTGCGTCCCTCCTGTGCGGTTGTTGCGGCACCTGGGCGGTGTCGCGGTGCCAGGCTCAACGAGGCTGCGAGCGAATCGAACACGCTCGATTCCGGACGACGCACAGGCCTGGAATCTGGGGGCGTCGAACCGCGTGGTCGTGGTGATGTACGGCTTTCAGGGCGGCGGAAGTTGGCCGAAACGCCGACACCTGTGGCGGTTGTGACTCTTGAGGTTTCCTGGCTGAGGGGCGACCGTGTTCCGTCGCCCTACGGCGTGATGGCCAACGTGACGGCCACGGCAGCGTGTCAGTCAGTTCCCGGCCATCGCCGAGCTGAATGTACGAGCTGCCGTCTATCTGGCCCACGTAGATTGACGGCGTCACGACGAGGGACAAGGGGAAAGCGGATGACGCAGTCGCTGGAGATCAAGCCCATCGGCACCGTGGTCGGAGGGCGTACCGAAGCCACCGACGACCACTGGATCGGGAGCGCGATCATCCGGCTGAACAGTGACTTCCCCCTCGAGGTGGTACGCGGCCTTGAGGAGTTCTCCCACCTGCTGGTCGTCTGGCACTTCCACAAGGCGTCTCCCAGTGATGTCGCCCTGCATGCACGCAGCCCTCGTAACAACCCGCGGTGGCCGGCTACGGGGACGTTCGTGCACCGAAACCATCGTCGCCCGAACCAGCTCGCGCAGTCCTTCCCACGCCTCCTTGAGGTCGACGGCCTGGACCTGCACGTCACCGACCTCGACGCTATCGACGGCACTCCCGTCTACGACCTGGGGCCATACTTCGCGGAACTGGGTCCCCGTGGCGAAGTCCGGGAGCCGAAGTGGCCAGCCGAGATGCTTTCGGACTACTGGGGCCAGGCGCAAAACTGAGCCAGGGCGCGCTTCAGCGCGGGAACATGCCACCTTCAGCACCCTTTCGTGCAACCCCTTGGCGGGCTCCGCGGTTCCGGAGACGGCCTGCGGGTGGCAAGGGCAAGAGCTGCCGGTCATGAGCCAGTGCCGCGCATCAATCACGATCGGCCTCCCGGTTGCTCAGCCGAGGAGCGGAGCGCATCTTCGAGATCCTCAAAGCGGTCCAAGAGTCGGCGAATGCTGGTCTGCCGCTCGTGCCAGTGCCGCTGCAAGTCCGCTTCCGCCTCGGCAGGCAGGCCGTACTCGGATGTGACCGCGCCGAAGAAGCTGAACAGCATGTAGAGCAGCGCGACACGTACGCATGCCACGACGTCGGCCAACGGCAGGGTGGGGTTCTCCGATCGGTAAGCCTCAATCATCACCAGGGCGCAGTCAGCCCACTGATCGCTCGTGGCGATCGTACGGGGATCGAAGGCAGCGCGTCCCAGCTCCCAGGCCGGAAACGCCCTCGCTCCACGGAAGTCGATGACGCCGGTGACGACATCGGCGAGGACGAGCATGTTCGTGCGGGTGAAGTCGGCGTGCACAGCCTGCTCCACGAACACCTCGGGAAGCCCCGCTCGTAGACCGTCCACGTGTGCGCGCAAGTCATTGCACCGCTGGTTGAGTTCGTGGCTCAGAAGCACCACGTCCGGGTGCTGCTGCCGCTTAGCGGCCGCCAGCACGGCGCCGGCTTTGACCATGGCGTCTTCGACCGAACCGGTCCGCCACCGTGTGTGCTGCCGTAGCCCGGGCAGCGGATAGGCGGCCAGGACTCGGTGCATACGTCCCAGCACCATGCCGATCTGTTCAGCTCGCGCTACCGTCATCGCCGAGGTGGCCACCCGACCCAGAGCTTCATCGACCACCGCCCAGGCACTTCCTTCGGCCACCGCGACGAAACTACCGTCCTGGTCGGGCCATACCCTCGGCACGGGAAGCTGTGCCGCACGGCAGTACTCCGCCATGTCCCAGGCCGCTCGCACCGCCGTGAGGTCCACGGTCGCCCCGTACTCCTTCACGAAGAGCCGGCGGCCGTCTGCCGTCAGCACGCGCCGGTTGATGGTGTCGGTGCCCATCGGCACCATCTCGACCGCTTCGACGGCGATTCCGTACTGGTCGGCCAGTACGTCGGCCACCAGCTCCTCGTTCCAGTCCGCGTCCATCTCGCTCATCGTCCTTCCCGGGAGGAAGGTCGCTGGGCGGTGAGCACGGCGAACGCGGTGTCCTCGGTGAGCACATCGCCTGCGGCGTACTCCGCCAGTACGGTCTTCACCGCCGACTCGAAGTTGTCTCGACGCTCCATGAACAGGTGCGGGGCCGCAAGTGACGTGGAGTGCAGGTACCCGACGGCTTGCTCGACGTTCCACGTTCGGCGCAAGGGGATGACGGTCTGGGTGACGTCACTGAAGGCCGAGTCGCGCAGCGCGGTGAGAGCAGCGCGGCCGCTCACCCCGAGCCAACGGCTCATGGACGGCACCGGGACTCTCACCGTGCCGCGCGTGGTGTTGAGGGCGAGGACTGTCGCCTCCGTGTCGAGACCATTGGCGATCTTGTGGAGGATTCGGTCCTGTGCCGGGGTCAGCCGGTCGGGAACCGTACTGGGGCGTGCAGACATGCTCATCCTTCTTCGTTCTTCAACCCGCCCGGGTTTGGCTGGCTACCGGAGCGGCCAGCACCGGCGATGGGGAACTTCCCCGTCCGGGCCTGGTCACTGGCCGCGTGGATCAGGCGCGGGTGAACCAGCGGGCCTGATCTGCGTCGGTGACGATGCCGCGGTGGTGGTCGAGCTCGAGTTGGGCGAGGTGGGCGTAGTGCTCGACCACGTCCTTGCCGAACGCCTCCCGGGCGACGGGGCTGTGCCGGAAGGCGGAGCGGGCCTGGTCGAGGGTGAGCGGCACGAGGGGCACGTCCACGGTCTCGTAGGCATTGGTGGTGCAGGGCGGTGGCGGGGTGAGTCGCAGCTCTATGCCATGGACGATGGCTGCTATGGCGGCGGAGAGGGCGAGGTAGGGGTTCGCGTCAGCCCCCGGTAGACGGACTTCCAGATGCAGTCCCGCGCCCTCGCCGGCGATCCGTACAGCGCAGGTGCGGTTGTCCGGTCCCCAGGTCATGCGCGTGGGAGCAAAGGAGCCGGGCGTGAATCGCTTGTAGGAGTTGGGGTTGGGCGCATACAGCGGGGCGAGCCCGGGCAGGGCCGCGAGCAGTCCGGCGACCGCCTGCGTGCCGGTCTCGGAGAGCTGGCCAGCTTGATCGCCGAGCGTGGGGTTGCCACTGCGGGTGAGGGAGATGTGCAGGTGGAGTCCGCTGGCGACACCGGTCTGCGGGGCGGCCATGAACGTAGCGGTCATGGCGGACCGGCTGGCCAGCGTGCGCACGGCGTGCTTGAAGACGACGTGGTTGTCGCAGGCGGGCAGCGCCGGTCCGTAGGGGAAGGTGACCTCTACCTGACCGGGAGCACCTTCCGTCTTGATGGCCTCCACGGGCATACCAGCTTTGGACAGCGAGCCCTGCAGGCGCCGGAAGAACCGGTCGTACTTCAGGGGATGGTCGAGCGCGTAGTCCAGGTTGTCGACGGTCACCGGCACGAGCCCGTTCAGGCCGACTCTGCTGGTCGAGGTGTAGGCGCCACGGTAGAGCACGAACTCGGTCTCCAGGCCGGCCTGGGCATGCAGACCATGGCTGGCGAGGCGTGTCAGCTGGTGCCGCAGGATCTGTCGGGGAGCGACCTCGATGGGCTCTTCGCCCGGGCCGAGGGCATGGCCGAGGATAAGGGCTGTGCGCGGCATCCAGGGCAGGATCCGCAGCGTCGACAGATCCGGCTCAACCTTCAGGTCCTCGTACCCGCTCGCCCAGGAGGTGAGGGCGAATCCGTCGACCGGGGTCATGTCGGGGTCCGTGGCCAGGATGTAGGCGCACATCTCCGCGCCGCCGTCGAGCACGCGGTCGAGGAAGTGCCGTGCCCCGTACCGCTTGCCCTTAAGACGCCCTTGCAGGTCCGGCACTGCAAGGAGCACGGTGTCGATCAGGCCGGCACCGACGGCCTTGCGGAGCTCCTCGACGCTGAACACGCGGGCAGGATGATCCGCAGAGGTCGGCGTGGCCTCGGCCTGAGAGCTGGTGTTGCGGCGTGACGGTGTTGCGGCGGTTGAAGGCTGGTGGGTCATCACACGACCTCTTCCTGGATCTTCGCCATGCCCGAGTTGGCGTCGGCTGCGGCGGCAGGCACGGTGTAGTCGCGTCCCGCGACGCGCCACCACACGGACGCGAGCGCAAGCACGACCAGCAGGGCGATGGGTGCGTAGTTGAACGTGGTCACGGAGAGGAGTCCGGAGTCCGGGCGCGTCTGGGGCAGGCAGAACAGCACGGTCACGAAGGCCACCCACGCGACGGCGACCACACCGACCGGTACGCCCCAGCGGCCAAGGTTCCACGGCCCGGGCTGGAAGCGGTGACGGTTGCGGACCCGCAGATAGATCGGAATGGCGTACGCGGGCGTGATCCCGATGACGTTGATTGCGGTGACTGCGGCGTACGCGGTCGGGCTGTACAGCGACGGCAGCGCAAGCACTGCGGCCACGCTGACCGACAGCCACACGGCGCGCGTCGGCGTGCCGGAGCGGGCATCGACATGGCGCCACAGGTGTGAACCGGGCAGGGCACCGTCCCGGGAGAAGGCGAACACCATTCGGCTGGCGGCAGCGGTTTCTGCGTTGCCGCAGAAGAGCTGCGCGACGATCACCACGAGCAGCAGGGCCTTCGCCCCGGCGAGCCCGATGGCGTCGAGGAAGATCTGCGCCGGCGGCACCCCAGTGGCGGTCGCCTGGGTGGCGGTGTAGTTCTGGATGGCGAAGGTCAGCCCGGCCAGGAGCACGAACCCGGCCAGCCACGACCAGCCGATCGCTCGCACGATGCCGCGGGAGGCGGAGACCTGCGCGTTGGTGGTCTCCTCGGACAGATGTGCGGAGGCGTCGTATCCGCTGAAGGTGTACTGCGCCAGCAACAGCCCGATCAGCACCACGTACAGCGAGCTGGACCAGCCGGTGCCGTTGACGAACTCGCCGAACACGAAGGACGGGTCCTGGTGGTGAGAGGGCACGATCGCCAGCACGCCGACGATCAGGGCGACCCCGCCCAGGTGCCACCACACGCTGATGGAGTTCAGGATGCTCACCAACCGGACACCGAACAAGTTGAGGGTGGCGTGGAGGGCGAGGATGCAGACGTAGATCGCCAAGATCTTGCCCGGCGTGGGGACGAAGCCGAACTGCAGGTTCAGGAAGGCGCCGGTGAACAGCGCGGCGCCGTAATCGATGCCGGCGATCGCCCCGAGGAGACCGAGGAGGTTGAGCCAGCCGGTGTACCAGCCCCACTTGCGCCCGCCGAGTTGCTCGGCCTGGTAGTACAGCGCGCCGGAGGTGGGGTAAGCGGACGTCACTTCCGCGAGACCGGCGCCGACGAGCATCACCATGAGGCCGACGGCGAGCCAGCCCCACATCATCACGGCCGGGCCTCCTGTGCCCAGGCCGAAGCCATACAGCGTCATGCAACCGGAGAGGACGCTGATGACGGAGAAGCTGATGGCGAAGTTGCCGAACGGCCCCATGCGGCGGGTGAGCACCGGCTCGTAGCCGAGCTCACGCAAGTACACGTCATCGGCTTTGCCGCCAGCACGCTGACGGCTCGGGCCTGAGCGGAACATGAAGCAACCTCCAGTAAACGAGGGACGGGATCAAGAGCGTGCGATGGTCGGGTTCATGCCAACCATGGGCGTAGGTGCGGGCGCAGTCAGGGATGCGGGCCGACGCGTGGCCCATGCGTACGGGCGAAGGACAACGATTCCCTTCGCGCCCGGAGCAAGAGCGCCTCACCACGGTCCAGCGTCGAGGGGCCTTCAGCCACCGAGCCCCACGGCTCGCGCGACGCGTAAGGCTCCATGGCGGCGAAAACCTCTGCCGCTTCAATGAAGTTGTGGCTGACCCACAAGGCATAGGCCAGGTGGTTCATGTCGGCCACGGACCGCAAGTGCGGGTCCCCCTTCAGGAACCACTCGGCGAAAGCCTTGAGCGTGTAGGTGAGCGTGGGCTCCTCCACCCACTGCCGCCGCCACAATGGATCGACCCGTCCATGCGCTAGTTGCTGTCGGCATTGCTCCACCTGCGCGTACACCGGCAGAAGCAGCAGCGGCGAGCCGACCGGTGCCCACGAGGCCACCCACCTGCCGAAATCAAAGACCGCGGCCAACGAAGCGGCCCGGGGCGCCTCCCGCGCGAGCAGAAACTGCAGCACCCGGTGAAAGGCTTCGCGGTTGTACGGGTCACGTTGATTTACGTTGTGCAGCAGCCCCCAGGGCCCGCTCGGAAGCATGGGCTCCGCCGACCACTCACGATGCTCCCGCCACACCTGGCGGGAGTCGATCTGCGAAAGGGCCAGCAGGCACACCCACGGCACGGGATCCTGCGGCGCGCGGCGAGCGGCCAACAGTGCCGTCTGCCGCGCACCGGCTTCGAGGTCTGCCACTCCCGAGTGCTGTTGGCGATGTGCGCGCAGAGCGCGTTCGGCGAGGACCCGTGCCCGCATCACCTGGGCGTCGTAGCTGTCCGGCTCCTCAGCCAGCCACACATCGACCACATCGGAGCGCGCGGCGGCGACCGCCAGTACCTGCGTGCGTGAAGTTCGAAGCGTCCAGTTGGCGTGCGTACCGCGTAGCAGGTCCCGAGCAGCCTTCCAACGACCTGCCTGCAGTTCAACCAGGGCAACGCGTAGGTCGTCATCTGCGCCAGCGGGGTGGTACACCGGGCGCATCAGCAACCACCCAGACAGACATAGTGCGCCGACTCCACAATGCTGCCAGAGGCGGGAACCCCGACCTTCGGTATGCGGTGGTCAGAGAGGCGGTTGGCCGCAGTAACGATGAGCGACATCGAAGTCCTTGGCATGTGGGGGGCTTCCGCCCGCGGGTTACGAGAGGCTGAAGCTGGAAGGCCGCCGGGAGAGCCTTTGGCTCGCCCGTGCCCCGACGGTCGGCTTAGAAGTCGATCTTCGCGATCAGTTCGACCGCACCCTGCACGCCATCCGTGATAGTCGGCGCAGCATCACTGCCGGCCAGGAAGAAGCCGAACAGAATGCACACGATGCCGTGCACGACGTTCAGGCCCGCCTTCTTCACGAGGAGGAAGACGATCACGCCCAGGAGGACAACGGCGGAGAAGCTAACGACCACAACGGGCCTCCAGGCGGAGGTGCCTGCCACGGCCTGATCGGTGCTGCGCCGCCGGATCCCACTCGGGCATCCGTGGCAAGGGCTGATCCATCCGTACACGTAAGGCCGAAAACACCTTGGACTCCGGTGGCCGAGATCAGGGACAGGTGATCCCGCAGCGCGAGCAGCAGGCAGGCGCCCTAAAGATCCGTTCCCGGACGGTTCGGCGGTGCTGTGCACTGCGGGAGACCCCAGAGTGGTGGGAGAACGCGCGGTGCGCACATTGCCCAGGTGATATCACTGGAGTGATCGCCGTTTCACCAGGGGCAGTTGGGCCAGCGGGTCCGTGTTCAATCGGGAGGCATGAGTGCTTGCGCAGGCGCCGCGACACTGCGAACGGTGCGGCTGCCAACTGAGCCAGTACAACTCGGGAACCCTGTGCTCGGCTTGCCTTCGCTCACACAGTCTGGCCCCAGCCGCTCCCTCCGTTCCCGAACACGTGTGGCGGGACGCTGATGTTCAACGAGCGTTATCTACCTGGGACTTCGGTAAGGCGACGCGCCTGATCCGCCAGCGTGGATCGCTGCGCCAGGACGACGTCGCTCAGCTCACCGGACTCAGCCAAGCATTCCTCTCCATGCTCGAAGCGGGTCGCCGGCGCCTCACCAACATCGACAAGATCGTCGAGTTTCTCACCGGCCTCGGCGTCCCACCAGAGCTCGCTCCCTTCCCGCGTCCCGGCGTTCAACGCGCTCCGGTCGTCGAAGCTCAGTGGGAAAGCCCGCTCGAGATCGCCAAGCGGCTGAACACCCTCACCTCGTCCCATGTGGATCCGGCAACGCTGTGCATACTGGAGCAGCAGATCACGGACATCGTGGATCGCTATGAACAAGAAGGTCCACACCAACTGGTGTCGGTCGCGGCAGAACTGCGCACGTACGTTCAACCGTTGTTGGAAGAACAGCAGCCACCCAGGCAGCGTGAAGCCCTATTCCGCCTGGCCGCACAGGCATCCGGGCTCCTGGGCTACATGGCCGTGAACGCCGGACGCGAGGTCTTGGCGGAGGCGTACTGCACAGAGGCCCACGCGCTCGCGGCCGAGATCGACGACCAGGATCTGATGATGTGGGCCCTGGGCACTCGATCGTTGAGCGCCTACTACGCTGGGCGCTTCGCCGATGCCCTCACCTGGGCCGAGGCGGGCATAGACATCGATCCGCATAGCCCCCAAGCCATTCGCCTTCTGGCCAACGGAAGCGCCCGTGCCCTGGGAAAGCTCGGAGACGCCAAGGGCGCTCAACGCGCCCTCGCCCAGGCAGAGGAGCTCAGCGGACAGCATGTGTTGCCCGACGGCCTGACCTCATGCATCTCCTTCGCCCCCTACAGCGTGGCCCGGACCCTGGCCAACGCCGCCACTGCCCACCTTGCGCTCGGCGACACCTCAAAAGTCATCGCGTATGCCGAGCAGATCGACGGGCTCGTAGCGCAATCCGACTCCGCCTGGAGCCGAGCCTTGGTCCGTCTCGATGTCGCCACCGCCCTGCTGACTGGGTCACGACCTGACGTTGAGCACGCCATGGTTCTCGGACGGCAGGTTCTCGACGCCGGCGGTGGGCCGCCGATCCGGTCCGTAGTCCAGCGCGCCGGAGAACTCGCCGGCCGCGCCACTCAGTGGCGCGACCTGCCGGCCGTACGCAACTACAGGGAAGCCCTGCGCGTGTGGCGCTCCTCCCCGCTGACCCGCGCCGTGGCCGAATCTGCCAAGATGACACGCCCAGACGGACCGCCGCGAGCGAGAGGGGCCGCCAGTGCTCTTGACCGCCAGCCCCACCGCGTTTCCCACCGCCCCTCCGCACAGCACTGATGATCCCCAGGTCATCGCCGCGCACGATTGGGCTGCCTTCGCCACCGTCGATCGGATGAGTAACCACTGGGACCGGCCAGGCTGGCACGAATCCACGCGCGCCTACTATTGGATGCTCACCTTCGCCGATGTCCCCGCCCTTACCGAGCAGATGCGGTCCTGCCAGCAGCAGCTCGCTTCGCTTGACTTCGACCTCATCGGCGAGGACGGGTTGCACCTGACCTTGGGGCGGATCGGCCTAGCGAACGAGGTCAGCGAAGCCCAGCTTCACACGCTCCGCAACCGAGCGTCAGCCCGCCTTCCCGATGCCTTCACCATCAGTGCAATCCCGATGGCCGCTTCCCGCGGGGCCATCCGCTACAGCGTCGCCCCTTGGACCCCCCTGATCAACCTCCATAGCGTCCTGTCGCTTACGAGCGATCAGTGCGGACTGCCGCTGAAGAAGCCGACCTCCGTGCTGCGCCCACACATCGGCATTGCCTACTGCAACCGGACCCTGGACTCGCACAAGGTGCGGGAGACGATCAGGCCGCTGCGTGACCTACCCGCCATCACAGTGCCGATCGGGCAGGTTGAGCTGGTGGAACTACGGCGCGAAGATCGCGCCTACCGATGGCGCACCCTCGCCGTACTGCCCTTGCGCTGACGACCGAGACGGTCACGTCCACGGACCTGGTGTACGGCGGGCTGCTGAGGAAGTCGCGGGTCGGAGTGGTTGAAGCTGGGAGGGCGCCCCTGCCGTCAACTCGCCGCATATTTGCCCAAAGTTGTTCCACTTTGTATGGCAACTTCACCGTAGACGAGGGCGGCGCCTAGGTCTCCCGCACCCGTGGGTGCATCGATCAAGCCTCTCGAAGCCGGACAGAGTGTCCGGCACGCCCTAGATTCGAGAACGGATGCTGAGCCCCGGCACCACCTACCCGAATCACTCCTTGATCCCGGGATCTGGTCGGCCGCTACCGTGAATGCAGACCGAAAGCCGGGAGGCAGCGCACATGCGGGGTCTTGGGGACCACCTCAGCATCGGAGAGCGGATCGCGTTCTACCGCGAGCGCCGGGGCTATACGCAGTCCGTGCTCGCAGGGCTCGTCGGGCACAGCACCGACTGGCTGTCGAAGATCGAGCGAGGTGCGCGGAAGCCTCCCAGGATCGACAAGCTCGCCGAGCTCGCCCGCGTGCTACGCGTACCGCTCGGCGACTTGATGGGGCAGCCCCTCCTCATGGAAGACGACGAGAAGCACATGGACGACGTGCCAGCCGTCCGTGATGCACTGATGAACCCTCGCCGGCTCTCCAAGCTGCTGTTCGGGCCGACGGCAGACAGACAGCTGCCCCGGCCAGAGCAAGTCCAGACGTTGGTGGAACGAAGTTGGGGTGACTACCAGGCTGGCGTTCTCGGGGACGTTATCGCCGCCTTGCCTGGTCTGCTCCGAACGGCTCAGGAGCTCGAAGACCTTCCGCCCGGCGATGAGCGTCGACGAGGCCTCGCGGTCTCCGCTCGCACGCATCATCTGGCGGCGACCACCCTTGCCAAAGTGGGTGAGTCCGACCTGTCATGGCTCGCGGCCGAGCGCGCCATGCGGGCAGCCGACGAGTCCGAGGATCCGCTGTCGCTCGCCTCCGCCGCACGATCCGGCACTCATGCCCTCCTGGCCAACGGGCGTTACGCGGACGCCCTCGAACTGGGCGACACCGCCGCAGCCTGGCTCGCGCGCCAGGTCGACGAGGACGATCCCGCCGCCCTGAGCCTGCTCGGCATGATTCACCTGCGCGCGGCTGTAGCCGCAGCGCGTCACCAGGACCGGCCCACAGCCAGCGCCTTGCTCGAACGCGCGACGAGGCTGGCCGATCGCCTCGGCTCCGACGAGAACTATTGGCAGACCTGCTTCGGCCCGACGAACGTCGAACTGCACCGACTCTCGATCGAGCTGGACCTGGAGAACATCCCGTACGTCATCGACCACGGGAACATCGACGTCGACCACATGCCGCCAGAACGCGCAGTGTCCCACCGCATCGACTACGCCCGCGCCCTTTGCCTCAGCGGACGCGTCGACGACGCCTTCAGCGAACTGCGCGAGGCTGAGCGGACATCGCCGCAGCTCGTGCGGAACAATCCGCGGGTACGAGAGACTCTTCGTGATCTGAGGAAGCAGTCACCGGTCACTGGTGGCAGACACTCGTCCGAGCTGCTGGCCATGGCCCAACGGTGCAGGGCGGTGCAATGACGTTGATGCAGGGCAAGGTGCTGGGCGTCGTAGGGTCCGGCGCCGGCGGAGTCGAGGAGTTGCGTACGGGACTCGTGGTTCCCGCCCTCGACCGCGGCTGGACCGTTGCGGTTACGCTCACCCCGACAGCAGGTGAGTGGCTTCGTTCCAGCGGAGAGGCCGCCAGGATCGAGGAGCTGACGGGCCTGCCCGTACGAACCGAGTCGCGTATGCCTGGTGACTCGCGCCCGCACCCTCCAGTGGACTGCTACGTCGTTGCCCCTGCGAGCGCCAACACCGTCGCCAAGCTCGCCTTGGGTATCTCGGACAACCAGGCGTTGACGCAGGTGAACGAGGCCATCGGGACCCTCAATCTTCCAGTTGTCGTCTGGCCGCGGGTGAATGCCGCGCATGCCCGCCACCCCGCGTGGGAGGGCCACATCAAGGCTCTGCACGATACCGGGGTTCGGTTGATCTACGGGGACGAGGTGTGGCCGCTCGCCGAGCCGCGGGCTGGGATGCCGGGGCGCCGGTACCCGTGGGAAGCCGTACTAGACCAGGTGGAGACTTCCGTCGTCTGACGCTTGGTCAACAGCCGTTAGGTGGCGCGAAGTCGGGCCCGGACAGACTGTCCGGGTCCCTTGCTCTGCACCAAGCCATTCTGAGGGCGTCACCGGCCAACGACCGACTGTGCTGGTGCGGCATCGTACGGGCATGAACGGGACCGGTCATGCGCTGACCGGCTCGCTGTGGTTGTCCGGGGGAATGCCACCGGTACCAGTTCGCCAAGGAGTGGATATCCGTGCCAGGGCTGCGCACCGCCGAGGAACCCGCGACTGCCATGCGTCCGCGCCGCTGCATCGAGTGCGCGTGCCAACTGAGCAGATACAACAGTGAGGACTGCTGCAGCGCCTGTCTCCGAGGGCGGAAGGTGACCGCATCTGCCTCCCGCTGCGTGCCCGAGCAGGTCTGGGAGGTGCCAGAAGTCCGGTTAGCCCTGGCACAGCGAGACTTCGGGAGACTCTGCACGTTGGTGCGAACCCTCGGGGGCCTGCGACAGGATGACATGGTCACGCTGACCGGGTTGAGTCAGTCATTCCTGTCAATGCTTGAGAGAGGCGAACGCCGCCTCACAAACATAGACAGAATTGTTCAACTTCTCGCTGGCCTAGAAGTCCCTCTCGAACTCACCGGCCCGATTTTGCGACCGGCGGGGCCCTCAGAGGCTTCGGCAAGGTCTGCGGCGGGACTACTGGGCCCTGTCACCTGATCAGCAGAATCCCGCGGGCATACGTCGACAGTACGAGTGATCGTGAGGTATGCGTCCCGGGCAGTGGCACCTCACCGAAGATCTCGACGGTTTTCTCGACCGAGCCGGAATCTTCCTGCGGTCGCGCCCCGCACTGCACACCATTCCGCTGACGGTGACCGAGTCTCTGCGCAAGCGTGGAGTGGACGCGTACGGCGCCGAGGCTCCCGTCTTCGGCTGGTTGGAGCGGGAAGGCGATGTCCACGCAGCCCTCTTCCGCACCCCACCCCGCCGCCTGGTCCTCACCCCGCTTACCACCGAGGAGGCTGGCTCTCTCGCCGAGCATCTGGCCAGTCTCGGTGACCCTCTCCCCGGGGTCACCGCAGACCACGGCACCGCCACGGCCTTTGCCAAGGCCTGGCAGCGGCACATGGGTGCGACGCCGCTTCTCCACGAGCGGCAGCGTCTCTACAGGCTCGGTGCTCTTACGTCACCGGAGCCGCTCCCGGAGGGCCGGGGACGAGTAGCAGGCGAGCAAGACCGCCACCAACTCATGTGCTGGTACCGCGAGTTCGTCGATGCCATCGGCGAAGTCCCTTCCATGGACGCGAGCTCGTGGGCCGACACGCGCATCGCCTACGGGCGGGTCAGGCTCTGGCAGACCCCCGACGGCACCCCCGTCTCCATGGCGGGCGCCACCCCCATGGTCGCTGGCCAGATCAGGGTGGCCCCTGTCTACACCCCGGCCCACCTGCGCGGCCGCGGCTATGCGGGAGCCGCGACGGTCGAAGTGAGCCAGGCCGCACTGGCCGCCGGTGCAGCGGAAGTCGTGCTGTTCGCCGACCTGTCCAACCCCACCAGTAACGGGCTTTACCAACGGATCGGGTACCGCCCGGTGACCGACTTCGCGCTGTACGACTTCTCGTGTGGCGAACCAGAAGCGGGTTGAACGACTCGCGAGGTTCCACAGCGGGCTGCGCAGCCGACGCTTCTGCCATCTGACCTGGACCCGGCGCGTATCGCCTCATGAACCTCGACAAGATCGTCTGCCTGCTCGATGACCCACAGGCTCTGCTCGAACTCACCGCCTTGATGCTGCAGCCGCGCGCTGACCCGGCTCCTGCCCGTGAAGCCGGCGCCGACCGCGGCTCGTCAAGCAGGCGTACGCCCTTACGGAGCGGCACATCACCCCGGTGATATCACGGCCGTGATGTGCCAACCCCCCAGTAGAACAAGCAGAGTTACAGCAGCAAGCCGAACCACGACGGCCCCCTGCGGATGGCCGTGATAGCGCCAGCGGATTCCTTCATGCACCAGATGCGCGGTCAAGGAGTTTCCCAATGGAAATGGGGTCGGTGGATTCTGTGAGCGAGGAAGGGTGCACCGGATGGAGGCCCGTCCATGTCGACCGCTCGGGACGTTCACTGTGGCATGTTCCAGGATCGGGGAGCTCAGGAACGCAGGCCGCAAAGTACGTCAAGCGATACGCCAGCTTAGGCCCGTATGAGCGGGAGTTGCGCGCGTTGCAGCAGATGCCGGACGGTCTCGCTCCGCGCATCTTGGAGCATCGCCGGAATCCACCGACACTCGTCCTGGAAGAGCTCCCCGGTATAAGGCTCGACGCCCCAGCGGCCGGAAACCCTTCCAAGTGGATGCAGAAGGTACTGGAGACGGTGGTTGCCTCCATTGGACTTCCTGGACCGTGGCCTGATGACCAACCAACACAAATCAGCTCACTCCAAGCCGAGTTGGCCTCAGCCCTCGCCTCTCAAGCGCCAACCACCACCCAAGCACTCCATAGGGCGATACAGGAGCCGTTGCGAGTTCCCTGCCACGGGGACGCCACCCCTCCGAACGTACTCGTCGATCCTGAGCAACCCCGAGCGTGGTTGTTGGACTACGAGTTCTACGGCCCCGGAGATCCGCTGCACGATGTTGCCGCCCTTTGTCTGACGCCTTCCCTGGACCTGCCGGCAAACATGCGCCTGACACTCCTGCGGCAAGGGCGACTGATGGTGGAAGAGGCAACAGAGATGTCCCTGGCCGACCGGATGGCTGGAGCTATCGCCATTTGGGCAATTCAGTGCGCGGCCTGGCATCGCCGCCATCGCCCGGCAACGGACGGGTTCGAGCGAGCCGTAATCAGCAACGCGACCCTTGCAATCGAAGAATCCGAAAGGGGACTGACATGACCAAGACGGTGGGGGATCGTTGCCGATTCCGCCCTCCTGCTGAGGGTGCCACGGTTGTATGGGAGGTCACCAACTACTGCAACCTGTCATGCAAGCACTGCCTGTCAGACTCTTCCCCGCAGATCCCCCGCTCGAGTGATCTCAGCACCACCCGGTTCCTCGACGCTGTGCGGGAAATGACCTCTTCTGGGGTGACCGAGTTCTACCTGACCGGAGGCGAACCGTTCGCCCGAGACGATCTCGTGGACATCATCGCCGCTATTGACCCGAACGTCGCCGAAGTGTACGTCAACACGAATGGCTACTTCATCACGCAGGAAGTAGCCGACGCGCTGTCCGGGACGGCTCTGCGTCGAATAACGGTGAGCGTCGACGGGCACAATCGGGAGGCTCAGGCGCTCGTGCGCCACAAGCCGACATCGTTCGACCGAGCCATAGTCGGCGTCGAACGTCTCCTGGCCGCTGGAGTTCCCGTTCGGGTATCCCATGTCGCCCACCCCGGAAACGTCGATTACGTCGCCGAGTTCTGCGCCCAGATGGCACTTCTGGGCGTCGAGGCGCTGGTGATCAACTCCGTTTTCCCCGCAGGGCGAGCAGCGCGGCACCCGGAGCTGGCGCTGACTGCTGAACGCAAGCAGGAACTGTTCGATGAGCTCACCGAACTCCAGGCGAAGTACAGGCAGCTCGGTATGCAGATCGATCACAGCCTCGGGAAACCGCAGCCCAGCGATGTTGAGGGGTGCCCAGCGGGACAGTCGGTGTTCTTCGTGGCGCCGAACGGGGACCTGGCCACGTGCTCGTGGCTCTACAAGCTGGACCAGGACCGGTTCCGTCTGGGGAACCTGGAAGAAGCCTCCTTCACCGAGTTGCGAGCGGGCGTGGAAGCCATGATGCGCCCCGTCCGGGAATTGGCCACAGCCTGCCCGCTTCCGGTGCTCTCGCTGCCGGTGATCTCGTCGTGACCGCACAGGGAGGGCTGGTCTCCAGCCAGGTGCAGGTACCGGACGAGCAGTGGCGGCGGCGGGCACGTATGACGCTGCTCGGCTGCGATTGGCTCGGTCCCGAAGTAGTCCTGACCCCTATCCGCAGCATCCACACGGCCCTCGCCCGCGGCGGAACGGAGTGTGACGGATGGTGGCGTACCTCCCTGCTCGGGGACGCTGCCGTCGTACACGTCCCTCAAGGCACAGCCGCCAAAGACATCGTCTTCGCCCTTCCCCAGGCGACCCGGGTTACTTTCGTCGGCCTGGCGGGTGGCCTGCGGAACCAGACGATCGGCACCACCGTGGACCCGGAGTCCGCCTTCATCGCACACCCCTCCGCTGCAGCGGAAGGTCAGTCGGCAGACTTGTCCTTCCACAGCCGCCGTAGCCACCCTGCCAAACCACTCCAGCCGGGCGGGGTCGTCGCAACGGTCGGATGCCTGGCCGACTCCACACTTCTTCACCGCCAACTCGCGAGCGCGGCTGACTGCGTCGACATGGAGAGCGCCCATCTGTTCTCCGCAGCTGCTCTCACTGGCCACCAAATGCGTTGCCTGCTCGTCATCTCGGACCACAACCGCGACGGGGACGTGTTCACCAGCAATCCGGAGCACATCGCCGGCGCGATCGATGACCTATGCCATTCCATCCACGAGGATCTGACCGGAGGCCAGTGATGAACCAGACCACCCAACGTGTCGCGGTTATCACAGGAGGGAGCCTCGGGATCGGCGAGGCCATCAGCACCCAGCTGCTCAACCTCGGCTGGAGGGTCCACATCCTTGCCCGGCGAGCCAGCAACTACGTTCACGCCGATCACGATGGCTGCCGTACGCATGATGTCGATGTTCGCGACCTCGACGCCATCAGAGAGGCCGCTGAGGCTGTGGCGAGTTCCTCCGGACACGTAGATGCCTTGGTCCTGTGCGCGGGCGTCGGCTACCCGACACCGCTGCCCTCCGCCAGCCGCGTCCAGTACGAGGAACTCTTCGACACCAACGTGGCCGGGTCGATCTTCTCCACCCAGGCCTTCACACCCCTGCTTCGTGACGGCGAAGCGGTGATCACGTTCGTCTCGTCTATCGCAGGTCGTAGGGGATTCTCCGACTGGTCCCTGTACTGCGCCTCCAAGCATGCGCTGGAGGGGTTCGCCGCGAGCATGCGGGACGAGCTCCGGCCACGCCGTATCCGTGTGACGAGTGTCCAGCCAGGCTCGGTCGATACACCCTCGTATGACCACCTGCAGCCCGAAGAGAAGCGGGAGTTTATGGATCCCGTGTCCATCGCTGAGCTGACTGTCACGGCGATTCGGCTTCCTCCACAAGCCTGCGTGGAGACGCTGTTCGTCAACAACGCGGTGGGGGACCTGTGATGCACGGCGAGATCATCGGTATGGACGAGGCTGACCACATCCACGAGCAACTCGGCAAGCTGGTCGAAATCCACATACCCGACGCGGTGGTGGCATTTACCAGCGGCAGCCTGCCCTACGGGGCCGCCGTTCGCGGAGACAGCGACATCGACGTCAACGTCATCCTTCCCGCCGACACACTGCCGGACGACGCGCTCTTCGACCGCCTGAGCGACTTCATCGGCGGCTACCGCAAGCTGCATAGCCAGTATGGAATGCGCCTCGACCGCCGTTACCCCGGCGAGTACTTCACCATCGACCAGGCGCACGACGCCGCAGCAGGCCGCGGCGTACCCGTGATCAATGGAGCGCCCGAGCTTCCCCGGCAGCTGGGCGACTCCTACTGGAACACCAGCGAGGGCACGTGGTACCTGGCCTGGATGGGCGCCTTGGCCTTCAGCCGACACGTAGCCGGCAACAGGGACGTCCTTACAGGGCTGCGTAGACAAGCGTGGACCACTGTCGTGGCCCTGTGCCTGCCCGACCTCAGCAGCGGGGACTTCAAAGCAGAAGACGTCATGGCCCGCATCCTCGACCAGGACCACCCGAACGGCGGCTTCGGTGTCCATCCCGGCTACCGCAGGTTCGCAGAACTGGAAGTTCCTCACTGCCGACAGGCTCTAGCAGACCTGACTGCACGCGGAGTCCTAGGACACCAAGGGGATGGCAGCTTCGTTGTCGACGACGACGAGCTCCTTCGCTGGGCCGCTGACCTCGCCGACCTGCACCAATCCGGCTTCGACGCCGCATCCCTGCTCACCGTGACCTCCAGCCTCAGGCTCGCCGTATGAACACACCGACACTGTTTTCCGACCTTCACGCCGCGCACGATTGGCTGGCCGGCCGTGGACTTCTCCCGCCGGAGCGCCGGAGCGAGACCCTGCCCACACCGCACGTACGCCTCCACGACGGCAGCACCGTGGTCTCCTTCTGCTCGAACAACTACCTCGGCCTCAATCACCGCCCCGAAGTGAAGGCCGCGGCCGCCGAAGCACTCCACGAGCACACCCACGCCACCAGCGAATCCCGCCGACTCGGCGGCAACCTCGGGCTACTCGAACAGCTCGAATACGAGCTCGCCGAGTTCAAGAAGCAGCCCGCGGCTCTCATCACCGCAACCGGGCTGCTGGCCAACATCGCAGCTGTCCACGGCATCCTCGATGCCGGTGAACTGGCGCGCCGCTGGTATGGATCCCCGTCGCCCAGCAGCCGACCAGTGGTGATCTATGACGAGCTGTGTCACCGCAGCATCCAGATGGGAGCACGCCAATCGTCTGGCGAGCGGGTTCGATTCCGGCACAACGACGCCGAACATCTGGCCGACATCCTCGCCGTGTACAGGGGGCGCGCCACCCTGGTCGTCACGGAGGGCGTGTTCAGCATGGACGGAGACCTGGCAGATCTACCCCGGCTGGTCGAGGTATGCGATACGCACGGCGCGGTCCTCATGGTTGACGATGCTCACGGCACAGGCGTGTACGGAGCCGACGGATCTGGTACTGCCAACCACTTCGGCCTCACCGGCCGGATTCCCCTCCAAGTTGCCACCCTCAGCAAATCCTTTGGGGGCATGGGAGGAGCCGTTCTGGGCGATGAGCGGACAATCGCCATGCTCCGCACCTTCAGCTCGGGCTACCGCTTCACTTCAAGCCTGCCGGCAGAGCAGGCGGCAGCGACCATCGCAGCCCTGCGCATCCTTCGAAGCGATCCGGGAGTACGAGATCGCCTCTGGGCCAACGTGCGGCGGCTTCGAAGTGGACTGGCCCGCATGGGCATTCACCCGCCTGGCGACGGGCCCATCGTGCCCATCCAGATGGGTACACCACAGGCAGCGGCACAGTTCGAGGAGCTGATGCTCGACAAGGGGTATTGGTGTGTCGCCGTCACACCACCGGCCGTCTCTCCGGAGACATGCCGTATCCGTCTCACAGTGTCAGCCATGCACGACGCCGAGCAGATTGACGGACTTCTCGAACGAATCAACGAAGTGTCGTCGCAGGTCCCTGCACTCATGGGATTAGCGAATAGTTGCGCGGGAAGTGCACCTTGACCCGCTCAGACCTGGCGTTGATCCTTCGTGGCGGCTCACTCGTCCAACGGGTGGGCCGCCTCGGCGAAGGTGGATCAGCTGGTCGGCCGGGGTGCGGGAGGGCTTCGAGGCATCTGACCGCGCCAGTCCAGGGTCGGCTTTGTGCAAGTCTCAGGTGTCTGCGCCGCCAAGCGGTTACGATCTGCGCAGCCGCGAGCAGGAGCGGTCGCATCCAACGTCGTTCTCAGATCGAGGACTTGGCGGCACAGCGTGCCGTTGACCACGGTGAGGCCGTGGGGCGTTTCCCCCTATCCTTGTGCCATGAGTGACGAGATCTACGCAGGTGCCCCGGAGCAGATGCGCGTCCGTCTGGAGAAGGTGGCGCGGCTCCGGGAGGACGGCATCGAACCGTACCCGGTGACCTACCCGCGCACGCACACCATCGGCGAGGTCCGGGGAAAATACCCCGAGCTGGAAGCCGACACCGCGACCGGGGAAAAGGTCGGGATCACGGGACGGGTCATGCTGTCGCGGATCGGCGGCAAACTGTGCTTCGCCACTCTTCGGGACGGGACCGCCGACATCCAGGTCATGATCTCGCTCGCAGGCGTCGGTGAGGAGGCGCTCAAGGCATGGAAGCGCGACGTAGATCTCGGTGACCACATCGGCGTGACAGGCGAGGTCATCTCGTCCAAGCGCGGCGAGCTGTCGATCATGGCGGAGAGCTGGGCGATCACGTCGAAGTGCCTGCGGCCGCTGCCGGAGAAGCACGCCGGGCTCACCGATCCCGAGGCGCGTGTGCGTTACCGCTATCTCGACCTCATCGTCAACGACGAGGCCCGCAAGATGGCCTACCTGCGCAGTGACACCGTGCGGGCGATCCGGGACTTCTGGCACTCCGAGGGCTACCTCGAGGTCGAGACGCCCATGCTTCAGCCGATCCATGGCGGCGCGGCGGCCCGGCCCTTCAAGACCCACATCAACGCCTACAGCATGGAGATGTATCTCCGGATTGCGATTGAGCTCTACCTGAAGCGGCTCGTCGTCGGGGGCATCGAAAAGGTCTTCGAGATCAACCGGAACTTCCGGAACGAGGGCGCGGACTCCACGCATAACCCCGAGTTCACGATGCTCGAGACCTACGGCACTTATCTCGACTACAACGACATGGCCGACCTCACCCAGCGGTCGGTACAGCAGGCCGTGGTGGCTGCGCTGGGCACGACCGTGGTTGTCCACGACAACGTCGAGTACGACCTGGGCATCGCCGACTGGCCGCGTCGGACCGTCTACGGGCTGGTCTCCGAGGCCCTCGGCGAGGAGATCACCCCCCACACCCCGATCGAGGACGTCCGCAGGCTCGCTGATGTCCGCAAGGTCGATTGGGACGCCAAGTGGGGGCAGGGCAAGCTCGTCCAGGAGGTGTTCGAGGAGCTCGTCGAGCACACAATCATGCAGCCCACTTTCGTCATGGACTATCCGGTTGAGACCTCACCGCTGACCCGCCAGCACCGCTCTGAGCCGCTTCTGGCGGAGAAGTGGGACCTCATCGGTTTCGGCGCCGAACTGGCCACCGCCTACTCGGAGCTCGTCGACCCAATCGAGCAGCGCCGGCGCCTCACTGAGCAGTCCCTGCTAGCCGCGGGCGGTGATCCGGAGGCCATGCAACTCGACGAGGACTTCCTCCGTGCCCTGGAATACGGCATGCCCCCCACGGGTGGCATGGGCATGGGCATTGACCGCCTGATCATGGCCTTCACGGGCAAGAACATCCGCGAAACCATCCTGTTCCCTCTGGTGAAGCCCAGCTGACACGTCCCCGACGCTCCAAGTAGTGCGGCCCCTGCGTGAAGCTGACGCAGGGGCCGTCTGACGTTGAATGTCGGCTATCTGGCTAGTTCCCGCAGGATCGTTTCGTACAGATGTTCTACGAGAGCGGCCTGGCTGTCGCCGAGTGAGGCAAAGCCGTCGAGCTCAGGGGCACTGTTGATCTCCAAGACGACGCACTGTTCGTCGCTACGGGCACCGTGCGTCGCATCGCGGTGCGTCTGGGAGTGGAGGAGGTCGGGGTGCTCCATCCCGAGGTCGACCAAGAGGTCCACCCCTGCCAGGCGCAGTCCCGCAGTCTGGGCCGCGCTGACCGCCAAGTCCAACACGTCCGCCGGGAGCGCCCGAGACAGGTCGACTACGTCCGCCCCGGTCGCGACATTGGCGGCGTCCACCAGGGGAACGTGCTCGCCGCTGCGAGGTACGCGATCCAGTCCGCCCGCCCGTCTCGCCAGTCGGGCTGCGACTTCACCGTGATCTGGGAGTCGCCTTGCTGGCCCAGCGGTCTCACCATCGACATACAAGCCTTCGAGAAGCAGCTGGATCGAACGCCGGCCGTCACCAACGAGCACCGGCGGGATACGGCAGTACGCTGCGATCGGTGAACCGTCGAGCACCACGACTCTGACATCGTGCCCCCGGACGAAGGGCTGAACGAGAGCGATCTTGTCCATGCGCAGGGCCTGCTTCACGGCGTGACGCAGGGCTGGCATGTTGTCGACCTTCTCGACCCCTTGGCCGCCGTAGCGACTATTGGGCTTCACGATGAGTGGCCAAGAGTGCTGTGCAACGAAGCAGCCAAGGTGCTCGTCGATGACCGCGTCAAGTGCGCGGATCGGGAAGCTCCACGGAACCGGGATGCCGGCGTTCGCGAGGAAGTGCGCGCAGGCGTACTTGTCCCGCGCAAGGTCGGCGCTACCGGAGCGGTTGATGTCGAGGTTGCCATGGCGAAAGTAGGCGATCCGGCCATTGGGGAATTCGAGCCGGGCCGCTTCGCGTCCCCATGGTTCGAGTTCCAGCACAATGTCGAGCCGGGGCGCCACGCGAGAAATCACCTGGTATGCGAATGGAATCTCCGTGCCCGAGGGCCGATGGATCGCCCCGCTTGCCTTCTCCATGAGCCCATCCTTGTGACGACGAGGGAATGCCTATGAGCTGTCACCGATCGGATGCCAAGCGTGGCTCACTAGGACGGATCAAGCACATCACCGCGGTGATATGTCCACGCCTCGCCCATGTCGCTCGTCGAAGGGCCGAGCAGGGGTCTCATGCACGGTTGCCTGTCCCGAGGGCTCGTTCGTCCCGTAGGGTCTGCTCCCATGCAACGGCTGGTGATCTTCGACCTCGACAACACACTCGTTGATCGCCAAGGACCCTTGGCAGACTGGGTTTCGGCCTTCTCCACGCAGCACGCCCTGGACGACGATGCCCGACTCCATTTGCTGCAGTTCGTGCGAGAGCGCGCCTGCCCTGAGACCTTCGAAGCGATCCGCAACCAGTACGGCCTCGCCACTTCGGCTGCGACGCTGTGGAGCGACTACCTGGCTCACATGGCTCGCTCGGTCACCTGCCCCGCTCACGTGCTCGAAGGGCTGTCCACGCTTCGACGCGCTGGCTGGAAGATCGTCATTGCCACGAACGGTACGACCGAAATCCAGACCGCGAAAGCGACCGCATCGGGGATCGCCGATCACGTTGATGCGGTGTACACCTCCGAGGCCGCCGGTGCACGGAAGCCAGAAGTATTGATCTTCGAGAAGGCGGCCGCCATCTGCGGAGCCGATCTTGCACTCGGCGGCTGGGTGGTGGGCGACGGTGTGGACACCGACATCCGCGGCGGCAGAGCAGCCGGACTGCGCACCATCTGGATCAGCGGCAGCAGGCCCTGGCCCGGAAGAGACATAGCGCCGGACCACATCACCGCTGATGTACGCCAAGCGATCGAGCTACTGCTCGCAACCGAGAGCTGAGGACACCGTGATGGCTTCTGAAGGGATCACGGTTGGGCTGCTACACCCAGGCAGCATGGGCGCTGCCTTCGGCGCCCAGCTGCGCAGGCAGAACGTGCGGGTGCTGTGGTGCACGGACGGCCGCAGCAGCCGCTCCAGAGCCCGCGCCGAGAACGCCGGCCTCGAAGGCGTTCAGAGCCTTGGGCAGCTGGTGGCGCGCGCCAACGTGCTGTTGTCTCTGTGCCCGCCTGCGGCCGCGGTGGACGTCGCACAGCAGGTGGCTGCCTGCGAGCTCGACGGCCAGTTGTACATCGAGGCGAACGCGATCACACCGCGCCGCGTCAAGGATGTCGCAGAGCTTCTCCCCGGCGCGGTAGTCATCGACGGTGCGGTAGTCGGCTCCCCGCCGACGGGCGGCAAGCAGCCCACGTTGTATCTGTCCGGAAACCCGGACGGCTGTACCCGGGCCATGGCCTTGTTCAGCGAGAGTGACGTGAAGACCAAAGTGCTAGGCGCCGAGGTAGGGGCCGCCTCCGCGCTGAAGCTGTCGTACTCGAGCTATCAGAAGGCCTCCCGCGTCCTGGCGGCGCTCGCCTACGGCGTCGCCGATGCCAGCGGCGTTGCCGGCGAACTTCTTGAGATCGCAGGCAAACGGGGCGGCAGCTACCTGACCGAGATCGACTACATCCCCAAGACAGCGTCCCGCGCCTGGCGCTGGGGCCCGGAACTCGACGATGCAGCAGCCCTGCTGCGGGAGGCCGGGCTGCCGGATGACCTGATGCGTGCAGCCAGCCGAGTCCTCAGCCGGTGGTCGGGCGCCCGAGAGCGCGAGCTCACCATCGACGAGGCCCTCTCGCACCTCCGCGTCGACCACGACTCTGGGGAGCGCGACGAACCGTAGTGCCCCGCTGATCAAATAGCTCCTCGAATCAGAAGATCAATTTCTTGTGCCGCCTCTGCGGGGGACATGGCCTCGGTATCGAGCTGTAGATCCCAGGCGAAATTCGGACTCGCCTTGATGTCCTCGGCTGTAGCGTCCCAGGCTGTAAGGCGGGCCTCTGTGTCGCTATCGCCGCGCGCCTTGGATCGAATCTCGGTGCTTTCCCTAGAACACCACAGCAGCACACTGGTCCACGACGCGGCGAACTTCTCCACCACCGCCTCAAGGCCTGCAATCTGTCCTAGATGGAGGATGGGGATGCGCCCCTCCTGCGTGGCCTGTACAAGGCCGGGGCGGTCCACGAGGTAGATGTTGCCGTACCTGTCGTTGCGGTAGATCACCTCCCCGCGCGCCTCCAGCTCTGCGAGCTGATCAGCTGAACCCATCCGGTAGCCATGGGTGCGGCCACTGCCAATCTTCAGGCGCGTGAACGCACAATATGCGTCGTTGAGTTCGGACAGCGCCGCTGTGACGGTGTCCTTCCCCGATGCGGGAGGACCGTACAGCAGGATGCCCCGGCTCATGCGAACACCGTCCCAAAGATCTGCCGAACCTGATCAGTGAGGGATATGGCCGCGCCGAGACGGTTGTCAACCACCAAGTGCGGTACAGCTGGTCGTAGTTCCGGATCCACGGTCGAGGCGTACTCCTCCCAGTTCTGCAACTTCCAGGTGTCGCGGGCTGCTGAACGGAAGCTGATGTACTCGTGCATAGTCTCCAGGTCGCACCGGATCCAGATGACCGCCACGGTCACGCCCCGTGCCTCACAGCGGTTGATCAGCCGGCGCATCCACTGCGCGTCGCTCACCTCAGCAACGAACGGTGCCGTGAGCACCGTGCTGATCGAACAGTCGACGTTGGCGTAAGCGGTCTCCAGTAGGCACTGGTACTCCAAAGGCCGTACCTTCTCCCGATATACCTGGGAGTGGCGGTCATTTGGGTCGCTTCCCATCTCGACAAGTAGACGTTCAACGAGCGGACGCGTGATGGGGTCTTTGTCGAGGACGGGCCACCCGGTGAGCCGTGAAATGAACCTCGAGAACTCCGACTTCCCGCTTCCGGCGAAGCCACCCACCATCAACAGGGTGGGCCGATTCGGGTCGCCGCCTGTGTGGCGACGTTTCCACGCGTCAATGATCCGCTGCTGAACCTCCTGACCGTTGCTGCCAGCGTCGTCGCCTGGAGCGATCTGCAGCACCGCGCGCTCGACGGCCAGTACGTGGTCGCCGAGTGGCTCCACCTGGGCCGGGGTGAGCTTCAGCTGCGTCTGCTCGCCGGGCAGGGCCTTCCGAAACCCCAACTCGGGCTCGGTGGACCGGTAGAGAAGGCAGTAGGCCCTGCGGTAGTGGGGGCCGGGGTAGACCTCGCCCTGCTCGTGCTGCCACAGGGTCTGAAAGTTTGCTGCCGGCACAGTGAGTCCAGCGGCGCGCGCCACTTCACGTAGCCGCTCACCGGCACCCTCAAGCGTCAGACCATGTGCTTCGCGCATGGCGCGAAGCTGGTCCGGACGCCACCCCGTGCGTCTCTTCGCCATGCCTACCGCCTGCCCATTACTCACCATGATCGGGACTCTAAGTCTGCCCCGTGCGAACCCATGTGTAAGCGGATGTTGAAAAGTCACGTCGCCCGATGTTGAGCGGCTTCACCAAGTCCCAGTGATACTCCGCGGTGCTGATCGCAGATGTGATTGGCCCCTCCGGCAGAGCACTGGTCGGAGCCCAAAGTTGAACACTCGACGAGGGGGACGATCAGGGTGTCGGGGCCGCGAACCACCGAGGTAACTGCAACAGCGCGCGCCAGTCGCCGGTGTACCGCCTGCGGGTGCCGCCTGAGCCGGTACAACAACGACAGCATCTGCTCCGGCTGCAACCGTAGTAGGACAGCACCCCATCCAGCGCGCCCCTCTGTCCCCGCTCAGGTCTGGTCTCACCAGGACGTCAAAGACGCACTATTCCAGAGGGACTTCGGCAGACTCTGCCAACTCGTACGAGAGCGCGGCCATCTCCGCCAGGAGGACATGGCTCTCCTAACGGGGTTGAGCCAGTCGTTCCTGTCGATGCTGGAGTCCGGGCAGCGGCGCCTCACCAACATCGACCGGATCATCGTGCTCCTTGACGGCCTGGACGCACCCGCCGACCTCACAGGACCGATGCTCCTTCCCGCCCAGGTCATGCCGGCCCTACCACTGCAAGCCGTCTCCTGACCTCGGTACCCAGCATGAGGACTCCACGACTCAGGGGGAGCACACACCGCTGACGAGCAGAAATCAGCAGGAAACCCGTCGCGCGCTGTCGAGCGTTCCTTCACTCTGGCTGCATGCCGAAGATCCTCACCCCGCGGCTTCAATACGATTCCACTGCCGCGCGCCCGCGCTGGTCGCAGCTTCCGCAACACGTACGCGATCTCATCGAACGCCATCTCGGCGGTGCCGTACACGCCGAGGAGAGCGCCGGGGGCGGCTTCACCAGCGGGTACGCAGCCGTGGTCGAGGGCACTCACCGCTCCCAGTTCGTCAAAGCTGTCGACGCCCGGACCAACACGGTGGTGGCCGAATGCTACCGGCGCGAGGCACTGATCAACGAGGCGCTCCCGTCGGCCGTTCCAGCGCCCCGTATCCGCTGGTTGGACGAGCAGGAAGGGTGGCTCGTGATCGCCTTTGACGCGGTCGAAGGCGGACGTATGCCTGCCGCGCCGTGGACGACCGACGACCTCAACCTCACCCTTGCCACTTACGCTGTCACCGCCGAGGCTCTCGCGGAACCGTCCGAGCAACTTCAACAGGTCGGTCTGAAGCCGGTCGGTGACGGCGGCGACTTCGACGACTGGCGCACCGTAGTCTCCGGTGCGCCCAGCCCGAAGGTTTCCCTTCCCGACTGGGTGCCTTTCGACAAGCTGGATGCGTTGGCTGAGCTGGAATCAGCATGGCGACCAGCGGTGGCCGGCAACGCTGTCCTGCACCACGACCTGCGCCAAGACAACGTACTCATCGACGCCCACGGGACCGCATGGATCTGCGACTGGAACTGGCCCTGCCTGGGCGCCAGCTGGTTCGACCTCGTACTGCTCCTGGCCACCGCGTACGCCGACGGCCACGATGCCACCGCCCTCTTCCATGCTCATCCCACGGCTCGCGGAGTGAACGGCGAACAGCTTGATGCTGTGCTCGCCGCCCTCTCGGGCTTCTTCCTGGTCTCCGGCGCGCAGCCACCGGCGGACTGGTCCCCATACATTCGCCAGCACCAGACCTGGTGTGGCGAGGTCACTCTGCGATGGCTGGCGGATCGCCGGCGCTGGCGGCTCTGACGACGATGGCCGTCTCAGCGAGATCCTGGCCACAGCCTGCCAAGACAGTCTCGTCGGGCCATGGCAACCTGCCGGCCATGGAAAGAACCTGAGACTGCGACAAACCATTGCAGCCGCTCCCTGGACCACCGGCACCGGTCATATCCCGTACTACCTGAGTCCACCGCCAAGTAGCCTTTACGCATGAACAGTTCACACTCTTCCCGGTATCCCGGAGAGGCGTTCGCTCGTCCAAGCTATCGGTTGCACACCCTTGGATGGCGAGCGTTCGAGGATCTCGCCTTGGCCATCATGAGAGAGATCCTGGGCCCGACTGTGGTGAGCTTCGCCGAAGGCAGCGACGGTGGACGTGATGGCGCCTTCTATGGCGATTGGGATCCGGATCCAAAGGCGTCAGCGCCGTTCGGGGGCACGGGTGCCAGCAGACTGGAAGGGCCTTTTGTTATTCAGTGCAAGTTTGTTCAGAACGAGTCGGACACTCTAAAACCTTCGGACGTCGCCGGTGAAGTGAAGAAGATCAGCAAACTGGTGGCAAATAAAATCTGCTCAACCTATGTAGTCATGACTAATGCGCGCGTCACAGCAGACAGCGAGAGAGTGATGCGCGACATGTTCCAGTCTGCTGGAGCCAGGCATGCCCTCGTGTTGAGCGGGACTTGGATACAGGAGATGATCGCCGGCAGTGTGAGCCTGCGCAGGAATCTTCCTCGGATGTACGGGCTGGGTGACCTGACTCAGATTCTTGACGAAAGGCGGTACAGTCAAGCACACGCTTTCCTATCGCACCTCGGTGACGAGAGTCTGGCCACGTTCGTGCGAACGAAATTCTATGCCCAGGCCATGGACTATCTGGATAATCACGGGTTCACCATCCTGGTCGGTGGGGCGGGTTCTGGGAAGTCGATCACTGCGGCTGCTCTTGCCATCGGTGCGGTGGATGCTTATGGGAGTGCCGTCATTAGGGTTGACGCACCTGAGGAATTCCGGGACGCATGGAATCCGCACGAGCCAGACCAGCTCTTCTGGGTTGACGACGCGTTCGGCGTCTTTAGGTTCGATGCCCGGTCTACCGAGAAGTGGGTTCGCAACTTCGGGCTGATGCGAACTGCGATCAAGAACGGTGCACGTTTTGTCTTCACTAGCCGCGATTACATCCTTGAAGCCGCACGAGGCGAGTTCAAGGGAACCGCAAGGGAACTCCTCGATCGCCGGGTGGACCTGTCTCCCCATGGCCTGACGGTGAGAGAGAGGGAGCAGATTCTCTACAATCACCTACGGCACGGAGACCAGCCCAAGAGCTTCCTCACAGAAATTAAGGACCATCTGCACGTCGCGGCTCGATCTACATCCTTCACGCCCGAGCAAGCCAGGAGACTGGGAAATACCTACTTGTCATCCGGACTTGAGAGTGGATCGGAGCGGCAGCTACTGGACTTCTTCGCGAATCCCATCGACCATCTCTGTGAGGTACTCAGAGGGCTGGACCAAGATTCACTTTCGGCGTTGTGTCTGGTGTACATGGCCGGCGAAGGCTTGAAGTCACCTATCGCCTTCACCTCGCGGGAGGTAGAAGCACTGGATCTCATAGGGGGAACCAAGGCCGGAGTGACTCAGGCCCTTGGCCGCTTGAGCGGGTCGTTCCTCCTTAGGGTCGACACTCAGACCAGTCCACGATGGAAGTTCTACCATCCGAGTTTGGCGCACGCCCTGGCGAAACACATCGGCCAGAACAGCGAATTGGTCGAGATCTTTATCTCCGGACTGACCGAAAGAGCACTGTTCACCATGGTCGACTGTGGCGGCCAACAAGATGTCTCACGCGAGACCGTCGTGATCCCGGAGGTGTGCTACGACCTCCTCATCAACCGAATCTCGGAGCTTCAGGACACTCGTCTTCTCTGCGAGTCGCCGGACTTTGCCGAGTTTCTCTCCTCATGCTGTAGCCCCGCATTCCTACTGAGGCTTGCAGAGTTGAGAGGAGACATTATCGGAAAGTTCACTCATGTAGACACGCTTCGCTTCGGGGTAACTGGCATCAAGCTCTTGGCTCGCCTGTGGAGAGCCGGACTCCTCCTGGAAAAGGAACGGAGGTCTGCCGTTGTCAAAATCACAGAGGACGCCGCTTCCCTCCCCATCCATCTTGAGGTCGACTTCGACTGGGCAAAAACGTCCGCAACCACTGAACTCACCACATCAGATGAGTACCAAGAACTCCGAGAGCGAGTCTTCCGCGACGTCATCCCCGAACTAGCGGACGTGATCGAGGATCCGGGAAGCACCATCGAATGGGAGTCCGAAGAAGACTGGCTCTACGTTGCGCGACACTACGAGGCCGCTGTGGACGCATACCGCGCCGCCTACGAGGACCACCCCGATGCTTCCGCTGAGCTCTCGTATACCGAAGACGTACTCCGCACCTACCTGTACTCGTCTCCCATGTGCGGTGGGGGCTTCGAAGAGGAGGAGAGCGAAGAGGCAAGCGGCGACGGCACTGGGGGCCGGAGCATCTTTGACGACTTGGACTCCGCCTGAGCGCGGGGCGACCCGACACCACGAACCCACAGAGAAGTACATCGGGCCCACGCTGTGGGCGGCGAACCTGCCGGAGCCTGACCTGCCCGGGCTTGTAGACGTCCATGCCCGTCGCCGGCAGCCGTTCGCCTTCCCGAGTTACCCCAAGCCCAGGAGCGCCCGACGTTACCCTCCGCGTGTCTCCCAGTTATGCAAGGGCGTGAGCATGGAGCAGCAGGCATGGAACAGCGACCGCAGACTCACCGCGATCAGCCGCACAAGCCTCTCCGTGCCTGCCCGACAGGCTGTGATCGACAGGCAGGTACTCCCCGGACGTACCGTCCTTGACTACGGCTGCGGCCGCGGTGGTGACGTGCGCACCCTTCAGCAGCTGGACTACCGTGCCGTTGGCTGGGATCCGTTCTACCTACCCGAGACGACGCTGGAGCCAGCGGACGTTGTTCTTCTTACCTACGTCCTCAACGTCATCGAAGATCCGCAGGAGCGGCGAAAGACGCTGAAGGCAGCGTGGGAACTGGCGGGAACAGTCCTGGTCGCCTCAGCACGACTTACCTGGGAGAAGTCGAAGGTCCGCGGTGAGGCGTTCGGTGACGGCCTGCTCACCAGCCGGCAAACGTTCCAGCACCTATTCGGGGCGAGCGAACTGCGCGACTACGTCGAAGAAGTAACGGGCGTACGGACTGTCTCAGCGGCGCCAGGGATTGTCTATGCCTTCAAGGATGAGACGGCGCGGCTGAGTTACCTCGCTCAACGGATCGTTCCCGACGCGGAGTGGCTCGCCTCCGAAGACACGACCTCGGCGATCGCCGCAGTGGTCGACCACGTGGAACGGCGCGGGCGCCTTCCCCGTATGGAGGAAGTGCCCCAGCCGATGGCTGAGCTTCTCGGCCACCTACGCCCCAATGAATTGCGCCGCCTTGTCCGGGACTCCGCCGAGCAAGCCAAGGTCGAGGAGGGCCGCAAGCGGACCACGCTCAATACGCTGCTCTTCCTGGCCGTCGAACTCTTCAACGGCCGCGGCCCTTTCAGCAGCCTCCCCCTGAGTGTCCAACTCGACGTCCGTGCCTTCTTCACCTCCTACAAGGAGGCATGCCAGCGATCCGACCGTCTTCTGTTGAAACTCCGCGACGACGTGTACCTCCGCGGAGCCATGAACGCCTCCGCGGTCGGGAAGCTGACCCCGACCGCGTTGTACGTGCACAAGCGCGCCCTCGACCGCATGCCCACGATCCTGCGCCTGTACGAGCACTGCGCCTCGATCGCGGCCGGCCGCCCGCAGGATTGGACCGTGGCCAAGCTGCGTCACCAGGGACGGGCCGTGAGCTGGCTGGACTACCCCGACTTCGACAGCGACCCGCACCCGCGGATCCTGTCGTCGTACCAGGTAGATCTCAAAACGCTCGAGACCTCCCACACCTCATACGCCGAATCGAAGAACCGGCCGCTACTGCACCGCAAGCACGAGTTCCTGGCTCCCGACGATCCGGACGTCGAGCGTTACAAGCGACTCACGGCAGCAGAAGTGAAGGCGGGGCTGTACGAGCACCCACACCTCATCGGTACAGAGAACGGCTGGGAGGCCGAGCTCCTCCGCTGTGGGCGCGAGTTGCGGGGGCATCGTCTGGTCCGGCGGGCTCCGCATGACCGATCAAGCTGAGTCGGGCTGCAAGCGCATGATCGCTTTTGCCAGCTCGGTGGGGTCCAGGTCCGTCGTCTGGCTGGGGAACCACGACAGGCGGAGCCCGTTGGAAGCCACTTCTTCAGGCAGGCCCATGGCGGTCAGGACGTGGCTGGGGGTGTAGGAGGCGCTCGTGCAGGCGGAGCCCGTCGCTACGGCGACCTGGTCCTTCAGCATCACGATGAGTGCCTCGGCGTCCACGCCGTCGAAGGTCAGGTTGAGGATGTGAGGGACTGTGTGGTCTTGGTCACCGTTGATACGGAAGCGCGTCTTCGCGAGTGCGTCCAGGAGGCGAGCACGGAAAGCAGCAGCTTCCTTGTTCCACTGGGCGTGTTCCTTGTGGAAGATCTTCGCCGCTTCAGCCAACCCCATGATCAACGGGACCGGGAGGGTACCCGGCCGAAGTTTCCGCTCCTGACCGCCGCCGAACATGATCGGCTTGAGGGGCAGGGTGTCCCAGCCGCGGTGGCGAGCCAGGAGCATCCCGACGCCCTTGGGTCCGCCGATTTTGTGCCCGCTGACGCTGATCATGTCGATGGGCGCCGTGAGGTCCTGTGTCAGTTTCCCGTAACCCTGTGCGGCATCCACGTGCATGTATGTGGAGGTCTCACGCAGCTTGTGCGCGAGCTCGGCGACAGGCTGCACGACCCCTGTCTCATTGTTGACGTGCATGAGCGATACCAGCAGGGTGTCCGGACGCAGGCGTTCCATCACGGCGTCGACGCTGACGCGTCCTGACGGGCCGGGTTCGATGAAGTCGACCTCGAAGCCCCGTGTCTGCAGGTGCTCAAGAGGCTCGATGACCGCTTTGTGTTCAATTGCCGAGGTGATGATGTGACGTCGGCCAGTCTCTTCGCCATGGGGGGCCAGACCCAGCAGGGCGATGTTGTTGCTCTCGGTCGCGCCGCTGGTGAAGATCAGCTCGTCTACCTCGGCATCGAACGTACCGGCCAAGTACTGACGCGCCTGCTGCACGGCACGTTTCGCCCGGGAGCCGTACTCGTGGGTGCGACTGCCTGCGTTACCGAACTCCTCAGTCATCCAGTGCAGGACAACCTCGGCCACGCGCGGGTCCACGCGCGTGGTCGCTGCCGCGTCGAGATACGTCACCACTAGCCCCACCACACCTCTGTGCGTTATTCCTGCATGCCCTGTACGTCTAATCTCTGACGTACGAGTACGATACCGTTGCGTAGGTGGGATCACAGTCACCTTCGCAGCTCGCAGACGCCGCTACCTCGTCAGGCTTCGAGTACATCTTTCCAGCCATCCGAGGGGTCCAGGCGGGGCGCGAGTTCTACGTCTCCATGTGTCCGCTTCGTCTCATTCCGAAGATCTTCCTGTTCGATGAAGACGAGCTGGCCCCTGAAGTACGCGCGCAACGGGTGCTGAACAAGGGGAGACTCCCAGCCCTCACTCGGTACATCGTGGACAATCCGGACGATTACGTCTTTAGTGCGCTGACGGCGTCCGTGGATGGCGAGATGTACTTCGAGAGCATCTCTGACTCCGGGGTGGGGATGCGCGCAGGGCAGATCCGCATCCCCATGGCCGCTCGCTTCCTCATCAACGACGGCCAGCATCGTCGAGCTGCGATCGAACAGGCGCTGAAGGAGAACCCGGATCTCGGCGAAGAGACCATCGCCGTCGTCTTCTTCCACGATGCCGGCCTCGCCCGCTGCCAGCAGATGTTCGCCGACCTCAACCGCCATGCCGTTCGCCCGGCCCGGTCCATCGGCGTGCTCTATGACCACCGAGACGACCTGGCCATCATCACCCGACTGCTTGCCATGAAGTCGCCCGTCTTCAAGGGACACGTGGAGATGGAGAACAGCACCCTCTCCCAACGGTCCCGCAAGCTGTTCACTCTCAGTGCTGTCTACTACGCAACTCAGTCTCTCCTTCAGGGACTTGAGGTTAAAAAGGAACAAGCGCAGACACTCGCTGAGCAGTATTGGGAGGCCATTGACGCGGTCATCCCAGAATGGTCTCTGGTGCGCCGCCGCGAGTTGACGGCCCCCGAGGTTCGCCGTGACTTCATTCATAGCCATGGCATCGCACTGCATGCCCTAGGCAGGATCGGTAACACCCTCCTGAGGAACGCACATTCTCCCAAGGCGTGGAAGCCGAAGTTGGCCCGCTTGAAGTCCGTGGACTGGACGCGCAGCAACACCGACTGGGAAGGCCGAGCACTCGTGGGTGGCCGCGTGTCGAAGAGCCACCAGAACCTGACTTTGACTGTGAACTACCTCCGACACCACATGGACCTTCGGCTCAGCCCCGAAGAACAGCGTGTAGAGGACGCATACGCACGAGGAGATGCATGAGCACCGTGGCACGTCCCGTGGCCTTCCAGGGCCGGGGCCTTTCCGAGGTCGTGAACGAGCTGACCGATGAAGTGCGTGAGCTCTACACCGCGGACGAGGTGCCCTGGGTCATCGGCTACAGCGGCGGAAAGGATTCCACCGCCGTCCTTCAACTCGTATGGCTTGCTCTGCAAGGACTGCCGGCCGAGCAGCGCACCAAGCCAGTACATGTAATCAGTACTGACACCCTGGTAGAAAATCCCATCGTTGCTGCCTGGGTGTCGCAATCACTTGAGACAATGAAGAAGGCCGCGGCCGAGCAGAACCTGCCGATCGAACCGCACCGGCTCACCCCCAAGGTGGAGGACACCTTCTGGGTCAACTTGATTGGCCGTGGATACCCGGCCCCTCGGCCGAAGTTCCGTTGGTGCACGGAGCGCATGAAGATCAAGCCATCGAACCGCTTCATCCGCCAGGTTGTGCGTCGTCATGGCGAAGCCATTCTCGTCCTCGGTATCCGCAAGGCTGAAAGTCAGGCCCGCGCCCGAGCCATGGCAAAGCACGAGAAGCGGCGCGTGCGCGACCGCCTGTCCCCTAACGGCAACCTCCCAAACTCGCTCGTGTACAGCCCTATCGAGGACTGGACCAACGACGAGGTCTGGGCCTTCCTCATGCAGCAGGCCAATCCATGGGGTTACAAGAACAAGGACCTGCTCACCATGTATCAGGGGGCATCCAGCGACTCCGAATGTCCGCTGGTTGTGGACGACACCACCCCGTCCTGCGGTGACAGCCGGTTCGGCTGCTGGACATGCACGCTTGTGGACCAGGACAAGTCCATGACTGCCATGATCCAAAACGACCCGGAGCAGAAGAAGTGGATGCGTCCACTCCTCTCTCTTCGCAACGAGCTGGACGACGTGTCGAAGGAGAAGGAGACACGGGACTTCCGGCGGATGAACGGTCGAGTGCAGCTGTTCAACGACCGCATCATCCAGGGCCCGTACACCCAGAAGGCTCGCGAGGACTGGCTGCGGAAGCTGCTTCGCGCCCAGGCGCACGTCCGTAGGGAAGGTCCCGAGGAGGCCCGCAACATCGAGCTGATCACGATGGAAGAGCTGCACGAAATCCGTCGGATCTGGGTGTTCAAGAAGCACGAGGTAGAAGACATCCTCCCGCGGATCTACGAGGAAGAGACCGGCGAGAAGTTCCCCGGGCAAGACCTTGAGGAAAGCCTGGTCATCCGCGCGAACGAGATCGACCTCCTCCGCAAGATCTGCGGCGACGACGAAATCCACTTCACCATGGTCCGTGAACTACTGGCTGTTGAACGTGAATACAGGACCAAGACACGGCGCAAGGGTCTCTACGAGGCGCTTGAGAAAGTGATCGAAAAGGGGTTCTACGAGAGCAAAGAGGACGCGCTGGAGTTCGCGCAGCTTAAGCAAGCTATGCACGAGAACGGCGTCCGACCTGAGACCACAGACCAGCCCCAGGCCCCGACTTTGGACGAAGAGTAGAACGATGCTCCTGCATAACATCACGCTGCGCGACTTTGGGGCGTACCAAGGCGAGCAGCGGCTCGACCTCCGCACAGAGCCCGGGCGCCCCATCGTCCTCATCGGCGGACTGAACGGCTGTGGCAAGACCACGCTTCTCGATGCCATCCAGCTCGTACTCTACGGCCCCAAAGCTGACTGCAGCGGCCGCGGCAGCCGCCCTTACAACGACTACCTTCAGCAGTGCATCAACCGAGAGGCAGATCCCGCCGAGGGCGCATCCATCGCCTTGGAATTCTCCATCACCGTGGAGGGGGAAGAACACTACTACCGTGTCGTCAGGAACTGGTACTTCACCGGCAGTAAGACACTGCGTGAATTCCTGACTGTCTTGGTCGATGGCGAGTTCAGTCGCCCACTGACTGAGGGCTGGGCCGATCACGTTGAGACGATCCTTCCGCTCGACGTAGCCACGCTCTTCTTCTTCGACGGAGAGAAGATTGAGGAGCTTGCCGATCCACGAAGCGCAGCCAAGGTCATCGAGTCGGCCATTCACTCGCTCCTCGGCGTCAGCGCCGTGGAACGCCTGCGGCAACTCCTGAAAACCCTCCAGAACCGTCAGCGGCTGTCCGACGCCGATCAAGACGTTCTGGACAAGATCCGGAAGCAAGAACTGGAGTTGGCGCAGGCTACCCAGGCCGCATCTGATGCCCATCAGCTAATGGCGGCAGCCCGCTCAGAACTCCTCGTGCGCCAAAAGGAATTGGATGACGTTGAGTACAAGTTCGAGCGTGCTGGTGGCAAGGAGTACGAGCGCAGGAAGGAACTGGAGGCCGAGCGTAACCGCGTCAAGAATCAAGCGGTGGCTACGAACAAGGCTTTGATCTCCCTAGCCGAAGGACCGCTTCCGCTTCTACTCCTGCAAGATCAACTCGCCGGAGTCAGGAAGCAGGCGGAGCTGGAAAAGGAAGCCGATGATGCCTCGCGCTTCCTCGGAGTCCTAGAGGAACGCGACGAGTGGCTGCTCATGCAAGTCGCAGACGAGCTGCCCGCTAATGCCCGCTCCGCGCTGAAGAGGAAGCTCACCAGCGATCGCAAAAAGCGTGAGAGGGCCGCTGACCTTGAGCACAACCTCGGACTCCCTCACGACGCCTTGCTGCAGTTGTCGGCACTCGACCAGGCGCTGGCCAGTGACTCCGCCCGGGCCCGCGATCTGCTGAAGGAAGCTGCCGACATCGCGGAGCACCTCGAGGCCGCCCAACAGCAGGTAGACGCCGTGCCTGACGACGAGTTCATCGGCGGGCTCGTTGAGGAGCGCCGGACCGCTATCGAGAGAATGGCGGTTGCACAGGCGCAGTTCCAGCGAGGAGAAAGCCTGCACGCTGAAGCTGTCGCACGACGCCAACGGCTAGAGGATGAGCTTGACCGTGCTCATCGGTCCCGCCGTGCGGCCGAGTGGCGCTCTGCGTGGCTGGAGCGAGTGGTCAAGTACTCAGAGAAGACACGCGGCACCCTGGAACAGCTCGGGGACGATCTCCTCGCTCACCACATCGAGAACGTCGAAGCCGCCGTGTTGCACAGCTTCAACACGCTCATGCGCAAGCAGGGCCTCATCCGTGACATCCAAATCAACACGGACGATAAGTTCGCCCTTGTCCTCACCGGCCCGGATGGCGAAACCATCGACCCCGGCCGGTTGAGCGCCGGCGAACGCCAGCTGCTTGCCGTCTCCCTCCTGTGGGGCCTGGCCAAGACCGCCGGCAACCGGCTGCCGAGCGTCATCGACACCCCTCTCGGCCGTCTGGACAGCAAGCACCGGGAGCACCTCGTGGACCGCTACTTCCCCAAGGCTGGCCGCCAGGTGCTGCTCCTGTCCACGGACGAGGAGATCGACGAGAAGCTGCTCGGTCGCCTCAAGCCCTATCTCTCCCACACGTACACCCTCGTCCACGACGACAAGACATTCACCACCACCGTCGAACCGGGCTACTGGTGGACCGCAGGAGCAGCGCATGTCGCTTGAGACCATCCGCCTCTCGCAGACGGCCAAGGACCAGCTCGTCTGGCTCAAGCGCCATACCGGCATCACACACTGGAATGTCCTGTGCCGCTGGGCTCTCGCACTGTCCCTGCGTGACGCTTCGACTCCGCTGGTTAAGGACATCGTCACCGACTCGAACGTCGAGATGAGCTGGAGGACGTTCGCTGGAGCGTACGGGGACGTATACCTCGCCTTGCTGAAGCAACGGTGCCTCGCAGACGGCGAAGAGCCCACGGACGAAGCCGTCTCCCGCACATTGATCATCCACATTCACCGCGGCGTCGGTTTCCTCCACGGGCGACGCGATCTGAGAAGCATCAGCGACTTCGTGTCGCTCGCGGTGGCTTGACAGATGAGGGGCCGGCGGCGACAACTAGGCAGTTTCGTTTGGATCATCGGGCGGACCAGAGGAAGATGCCTGCGATGTAAAGTCCGGCCAGGTAGATGGTGGCGGTTTTCTCGTAGCGGGTGGCGATGCCTCGCCACTGCTTCAGGCGGTTGATGCACCGCTCGACGGTGTTGCGCTGTTTGTAGGTGTCGCGGTCGAAGGCTGGTGGCCTGCCGCCTCGGTTGCCCCGACGCAGCCGGTGGCTGCGCTGGTCTGCGGGGACGGGGATCACGGCACGGATGCCGCGCTTGCGTAGGTGCTCGCGGATCGCGCGGGAGGAGTACGCCTTGTCGGCCAGGACCAGGTCCGGCCGGGTGCGGGGCCGACCTCGCGGACGGGGAACACGCAGGCGGGACATGACCTCGGTGAAGGCAGGTGCATCACCGGCCTGGCCTGGGGTGAGGACGAACGCGAGGGGCCGGCAGCGGGCATCGGCAGCGAGGTGGATCTTTGTGGTCAGTCCGCCGCGGGAGCGGCCGATGGCGTGGTCGCCGGGTTCGCCGGCCGGGGCCCCTTTTTGCGGGCTCCGGCCGCGTGCTGGTGGGCCCGCACGATCGTGGAGTCGACCGAGACGGCCCAGTTGAGGTCCTCGTCCGCGTCGGCCTGTGCCACCAGAGCGGTGAACACCCGCTCCCAGGTACCGTCGACGGCCCACATCCGCAGTCGGTTGTAGACCCCTCGCCAGTTGCCGTACTTCTCCGGCAGGTGGACCCACTGCGTGCCGGTCTGGAACTTGAAGGCGATCGCGTCGATCACCTCACGATGGTCCCGCCAGCGGCCACCCCGCTTCGGCGTCCGGTCCGGGAGTAACGGCTCGATCCGCGCCCACTGCGCATCAGTCAACGGCACACCCGGACCAACGACCGACCGATCCAAACGAAACTGCCTAAGTGTCGCCGCCGGCCCCTCATCCTGTCCGCAGGCCGTCAGCTGACGTCAGAGGACGTCCTTGATCTTCGTCAGGTACTGCTCGGTGAAGCTGCCCCACCACTTCCGCAGCTCCTTGTACTGGTCGACCGGCGTCTCATGCATGGACTCGGCCTTCGCGTACGCCACCAGGAGCAGGGTGATGGCTTCGATGGCTCGACGAGCCGTTGCGGACACGTTGGGGCCGGTGCCCGTACCGCCCTCATTCGACAGCAGCTGCAAGGGCTCGTACATCTCCTGGTAGAACACATGGCGCTGGTTCAGCCGGATGATCGTCTGTTCCTTGAGGTGCGTGAGCTGAAAGAGATCATCTCCGGGCACGTCCACCGTCTCGATGACGAACGGAAGCTCCTTGATCTCCTGCACGTAGGCGGCCTTCTCCTCCTCCGTCTTGTTCCGCCCAGCGTCCTTGGCCAGATTTTCGTACTCCCTCTCCTGCTGGGCCGGCGTGGGGACCTGCTTGACCCGGGCCTTCGGCATGGTGCGGTCCGCGTCCTTGAGGGCCTTCGTGATCGGGGCGTGCTCGCCGGACTTCACTGCGTCGTCGCGGTTGACCTCGCCCCATACGCGGTCGATCTCGTCACGAGCCTTCGGGATGACGCTCTCCGCGATGGTCCGCAGGGTCCTGCGAAGCTCATCAGCGGGGACCGCCCCGCGCTTCACGTTGCGAACGCCCATCATGCGGTCGAGCTCCGGGGTGAAGTAGACCTCGAAGCCGATGTACCGGTCCTTGGTCTGGATCCCGGCGGGAAAGAGCTTGGCCACTGGGGTGTAACTGATCTCGCGGTCAAGCCGCATGAAGCTGATGGCGCCCTCGTTGTCCGGGATCCGCAGCCGCTTGGCGAAGGCGTCGCCGCCGGCGCCCTTGAAGCGCAGGATCTCGGGCGGTGCCAGAGCGATCACGACGCGGATCTTGTGATCGGTGCCCTGCACCTTGACCTCTTCGTTGAAGAAGACCTGACCGTGGAAGTGCCGGGTCTCAGCCCGAGATTCGCCGCTGGCGCGGGCGAGTTCCTCGGTGAGCACCTGATCGGCCCAGGTGCCCTTCCGGAGGAAGGTCGGGTCGTGGGGCTTCAGGTCCGTGTGGTCGACGGTGATCCGAATGCCACCGCTCAGGAACTCCCGGAAGACCCGGGCCAGTTCCTTGTTCATCTCATTGCGAATGTGGTCAGGAGTGCTCCGGCCATGGCCGTCGGAGACCCGGTCGATCTTCGACCACGTCACCATGGTGCCCGAGCCCTCCGGGAAGTAGACCTCAAGGTGGGCGGGCAGAGGCTCGTCATCGGGGGGGTAGATCCCGACCTTGTCGCCGCGCTTCTCGGCCTCGATGCCCTCTTCGAGGTCGAAGAACACGTGCCTGATCTGCTCGCTGCCCTCGACGCGAGACCAAGCGTCGATGCGCATGCCGACGCTGAGACCCGCGAGCTTCGCACCGACACCGAACTTCCCGATCGTCTTCTCGGACATGAACCTCTTGGAGAAGCCGAGCTGCAGATAGTGCTGCAGCGTCTCGTCGTCCATGCCCTCACCGTCATCGATGAAGGAGACCTGTGTGAGGGTCTTCTTGCGGCTCTTCATCGCTTCTTCGGTGATGATCTGGATGTGGTTCGCGCGGGCTTCGATGCTGTTGTCGATGACTTCCCCGACAGCCGACGGGAAGTTGTGGCCGGACTCGCGGAGGCTGAGAAGGGCCTGTCCGGAGAGGACGACCGGGATGATGTCCATGTCGGCGGTGGTCATGATGTGCTCCTGATGTCAGAAGGTCGTGGCCGAGGCAGAGCCCGGCTCAAGGCGCGTTCGATAGCCGTTTCAGGGCAGAAGGGGCAGCGGCGGCCCGTTCCGGCGGGGCTGGCGGGGTGTATCTGGTTCCGGATGGTGCGGCCCGCGGACCGGTATTGGTGGTACCAGTAGGACTCGATCGCATAGGCCTGGTGGGAGTTGCGGGCCGGGGCCACGACGAAGTGGGTTGCACGCCCGCGAAGCGGATGACGGGATAACCTCCGGCGAAGGCAGGTGTCCGACCGTCCCACGTACAGCGGGCGGGCACCTTCCTGCTCGTGCTCCATTAGTAGATAAGCCCCGATGGTCCCGGTCGGGATCTGCATGTTCACGACGCCCCGTGTGAACCGGAGAGCGGCACGAGAGGTGCCTTCGTAGGGCTCAGCAACCCGGACGTGAACGCTGGTGGAAGTCGTCATGCGGTGCCGCTGATCAGCGCCTGGGCGTGGATGCGGAGAGCGCGTCGGGCACGCTCAACCGTTGCCACAGAGACGCCAGTCTGCCTGGCCGAGTCAGGGACGGTCGCCATATCAAGCATGCCTTGGAGGCAACCGGGGCCATGAGGACCAAGCGTGGCGGCGAAGGCCGCCAGCTCCTGGATGGTTTCGGTTGCGAGTGCACGCGCCTCGGGGGTGTCGTACGTGACCATCTCGATGACGGGCGAACCGTCCGCTGCGGTGGTGGACACGCGGCGGCGAGCAGCGTCAGCCAGCGGCCGGCAAGCGGCACTCCGGCGGGCATTGGCCTCCGAGCGGCGGATCGTACGACGTGCGTCCCGGATGACGTTCCGGCACAGAAGGTCGGGATCTTCGGCCACACGCTTGTGGCCAAGTGCGAGGTTCAGAGCGGTGTCGAGAACGTCGAGGTACTCGCCGTCCCACGCCCTTGCCTTGTTCTTCCTGTACAGACGGCACATCGTCTCGACGCGCACGTCGTTGATCTGGAGCATCATGCCCCTCCCCGGGTGCCCGGCTGCTATATGCCGGACCCACTCAGTTGTGACCCGCTCGCCCTTTGGCCGTCGTCGCCGTTCGGTCGACTCCGGCATGAGCAGGTGTTGAAACTGTAGAGCCCGCCACCGACAGTCGGCGGTGGAACGCTCACATCACCTAGGGGACAGCCCAACAGCACATCCCCTCACGGCAGTTGCTGGGTCGATCAGGTGTTCGCGGTCGACGCAGGTCAAGGGCAGGACGGGGAGCAGGCTTTGTGAGACTTGCGGTGGAGCTCGGCCCCCAGCAGGTAGCGTTGGAGGCATCTTGGATCATGCTCTCTGGAGGCCCCTGCGTGAACGCTAAGACGATCACCTACACGTACCCAGCCCACATCACGCAGCAGACCCCGTCGGGCAAGCCACTGGTCTTCTTCGCAGCGCCGGCTACGCAGATTGATCAGTGGGTCGGCGTGCCTCAGCGCAGTCGTCTCGATGACGAGGAAACCATTGGTTTCCAGCGGCAGGAGAGCAGGTCAAGGATCAGGGAGTTGTCCAGCTTCTATCACGATGAGCGCAACATCGTGCAGAACCCACTCCTGGCTGCTCCGCAGAGCGAGACCTCCGTCAGCTTCAAGCCTCTGGACGGCACTCCCGAGTTCGGCACGCTGGAGATCGTGAGCGAGGACTTCAGCGAAACGTCGTTGCTGGAGCTGATGTCGCGCGTAGTTGCACGCCTCGAGTCGCGCATGCCGGAACTGAAGAAGACCGCTCTGGATCAGGAGCGACTTTCGTCGATCATAGATCGGGCTCGAAAGGAGCACGGGCTCGATGCCGTTGGAGACGAAGACGACGAAGACGAGGAGGTGTCAGCGGAGGAGGCGGGGAACGGCGATGAGTCAGATGCAGCGAGCGTGCTCCTCACTGACGAGACCCACCTGATCGACTTCTACACCGAGCTCAAAGGTCGAATCAAGGTCCTCGAAGCCCTCGACGCGGACGTGAAGCCGAAGAAGATCCTCGGCTTCGACCGGGAAGCGATGATCAGCTACCTCAAGCCGATCATGCTCGTCGATGGACAGCACCGGCTGAAGGGCGCAGTGTTGGCCGCGGCGAGCCTGGCTGAGAGCCAGGACGGGGAGGCCTTCCTCCTTGAGGCAGCAGAGAACGGCCTGGACCCTGCTCAGGCAAAGGCCGACTTCATCTCGGCACACGCTCGGCGGCTGCCCGTCTCCCTCTTGCTCGACCCCAGCCCAAGCGAGCACGTTTTCCAGTTCGTGGTCGTGAACCAGAAGGCCACGCCGATGGGCAAAGCCCTTCTGGGCACGATCGTGTCGACGAGCTTGAGCAAGGACGAGCTGGACCCGGTGGCACAGCGACTCAAGGACGCCGGCATCAAGCTGGACGACTCTCAGGCCATCGCCTACCTCACGCGGGCGGAAGAGAGCCCGTTCAAGAACTTCGTACAGACAGGTATCGCGGGAGACAACAGGACCCTGCTGCAGTGGCCGGTCCTCAAGGGACTCGTAGGGATCTTCCGAGAGCTGTCCGGGGGCAAGCTCTACGGCCAGAAGACCGACTGGGCCCGGGTTTGGGGCAAGTACCACCTTGACGAAAGTGCGTTCGTCGCAGACTTCGACACTCACGACGAAAAGGTCGCGGCATGGGCCAGGCCTGACGGTCCCTGGCGGGACGTCTTCATCAGGTTCTACTCGAACATCAGGGACAAGTTCGGCGCCGACGATCCGGAGGCAAAGAACGCCTGGGGAACCACCCGCAGCAACCTGTACAACAAGATCAGCCTCACGATTCTGGCGGCTGACTACTTCGAATTCCTGCGCATGCAGAAGAAGACGCTCAACAGCCTCGACGATGTCGACTCCACCATGGAGGCGTGGCTCACCGACGTCAACCCTGCGTACTTCAACCGACTTTGGAACGTCGAGAAGAAGGACACCCCACTCATCCGCAGAACTTGGAGTCGCCTCTGGTACGACTACCGAAGGAACCCCGAGTCCCTGCCCAAGGAGGGCGAGTACAACCCCGCTGCCGGGGCGTGATGCAGCCACAGGAGGTCGGCGAGTTCTTCGCCGAGATCAAAAAGGCCCTGGACAGTAACTGGTCGGACGAGGCCCTGAAGTCTCTCTCGAAATACACAGTGCCAGAGGTCGTGTCTGGAAATCATGGATGGCTGCTGCGCGGAGACCTGTCAACGGTCTGGGGTCGCTGGTTCATCGAAAGTCTCGTTGACCTGGCTCCGTACGAACTGGACACCGAACTGAGTATCGGACACCTCCACGCGCCCATACTCGACTACTTCAACACCGTCAGCCCGCAAGTCCCCTTGGACGAGCGAAAGAAGTATGCACGCGTGCTGACGAAGTTTGCTTGGCAGCTTGTCTCAGCGCGGAGGAGGCGGAAGCGGTCGGCGGTCGGACTCGCCACCCGCGAAGAACTGTGGGCCATGGGGCAGCCGGAACCTCGCTGCTACCTTTGCGGTTACCTGTTCGGAGACCATGCCCGAGATAAGTTCCTCGGCATCGCCCAAGACGAGCCGCCTATCCCACCGCTCGTTGATTTCACGCGCCCCCGAGGCATGCGCGCGAGTCAGCTGTGCATCGAGGTGGATCATGTAATCCCGGTTGCAGAGGGTGGGAAGACGTCTGTTGAAAATCTGCGCCTTGCCTGTGGCTGGTGCAACTCCGTAAAGAACAGATACACGAACATATACGACACGATTCCGTGGTCGGCCGGCATATTCAACCATCAAGCTCTGGGTCCTGTGACGCAGCCTCAGCCACTTTGGGTGTTGCGGACCGTGGCTACTCGTAGAAGGTGCGAATTCCCCGATGGTTGCACCGCCAAGATCGAGGACAGTGAACTCTTCGCCGGGCCCCGAAATCCCAACGGTGCGCTCACTCCGGTCAATCTGGCCGTATTCTGTGAGCAACACGATCCCTGGCGCCTCGACAGGTGGATCGGTCCCAAGCGCCTTGCTGCGTCCATCGCCAGCTAGAAACGCTCGGCGTCCGAGTCACCTCTGATGACGGCCGCCCCCGCCAACCGGCCATGGGGCAGCCCGAGCTCGTTCCCGGGACCTAGCGGTAGCGGCGCGCAGGCGTCAGCCACGTCATCGCCAGCGCCTCATCTGCGTCGTCCTCGTCTTCGGGGCCACCCGGGGCGGGTGCCTGGCGGACCTGCTCGATCTGCCGCTCGACCCCTCGAAGGTTCTCCTGCAGATCCATCGTCACTACGCCGTCGACGGTTACCTTCAGCGGGTCGGCGAGCAGCCTCGCACGCCGCTCGCCCAGTACCTCGAGTGCAACCGCGCGTACCGACCGCAGCCGGAAGAACCGGCGTTCCAGGTCAGCCGCGTCAGTATCCGGCCCGAGCTGCGCCAACAGCCATGACCTCTGAAACTCATCCACAAGGGACCCCTCCAACGAACGAGGTACGGCCCGTCACCAGACGGGGGATGCTGGTGACGGGCCGTACGAGCGTCATCCTACGACCCGGACGAACGGGAGCGCCGGGATTGCGGCTTCTTGATCGCGCCAACGTCGGCCGTCTCCTCCTGGCCACCGGCCTTGCTCCCGGACGGCTCCGGCTTCTCCATCACGACAGCCTCGTCCGGCTTGTCGCAGTCGTCCGACGGTTCCTCCCACGCGTCGGGGTGGGAAATCAGCACGGCCACCTCCGGGCCCGGGCTCTCGCCCGGCCGCAGGATCACCTCCTCCCGCGTGGTCGGGTCCTGTACGTACACCGCGGCCTTCAGCCGCCCGCGGCCGGCCATCACAGGACCTTCGCCACGATGTGCGCGTCGGGAGTGTGCATGACGGGCATGCCGACCGCCGCGCCCTTGGTCCAGATCTGCACGGGGTCATCCTGGACACCTCGGGTGATGATCAGGCCGGGGGCGTCCTCCCGGATGATCTCCGGGTTCGATCCGCGCGACAGCACCAGGCCCTCCGCGGTCACCCCGTACATGGTCTGCGCCCACTTCTCCCGCTCCGGCGGCACGAGAATCCACAGGTCCTCGGGCAGCACCTTGCGGGGCTTGCCGTCCACCCGCACTTGGGCCTTGTAGAACTGGATCGGCGGCAGGCTGTAGTTGCCGCGCACCACGTTGATCTGCTGCGGGGTGAGCGTGGCCGTCGGCGTGGTCGACGGGTTCACGCTGCCGTAGTAGGCCGCCCTGTAGGCGTTGTTCGCTGCCAGGTAGCTGAACGCCTTCCGGCTGGTGATCACCAGCTCCGGTTCCGGTGCGCCGATGTCGTCCAGGTGCTGGATCCACCGCAGCTCGTCCGCGATCGGGTCGGAGGCCGGGTCCGACCACGGTATCCGGGCGACCGGCATGTTCTCGGCGGGGACGTTCCAGTCCACCTCCAGCGTCAGGCCGTTCTCCTGTTCCAGCGTGAACCGGCCGTCCGCGAGTACGTCGCCGGCGGCCAGCTCCAGCCGGGACCGGATGGCTTCGACGTGGCGTTCCACGTCGTCGTACAGCAGCTCGATCAGCCGGTCCTGGTCCGAGCCGTGCGACGCCTCTAGCAGGATCTGTTCCTGCTCGGAGACGACGAGCTTCTGCCCCAGCGCGGGCAGCGCACCCTCACGGGACGTCTGCCACGCCTCACGGGTCGCGAACGGCACCGAGGCGTTGAACGCCCGGTACTTGGCGACGTTGACGTACCGGCCGGAGTCCTTCGTACGCCACTTCACCTCCCGCATCTCCACGGTCGGGAAGATCGTCTGCGTGAGCAGGAAGTCCTTCGGGGTCGGGATGGCCCTGGCGAACGCCGTCAGGTCCATGACCGAGACGTCCTTGAGCAGGTCCTGAATCGTCACAGCTCAGCCCCCGCTCACACGAAGCGGATCTGCGCGGCACGCGGGTGCCACACGAGCTGGGACACGTCGATGCCGCCCGGGACCTTCGACGCCTTCACCGCGCCGTGCCACAGCAGCGCGGCAGGAACACGGGTCTGCCCCGTCGCGAACGGGACCTCGGCGATCACGAAGCCGCGCAGGATCTGGCGGCCGCAGTGCGCCTCGGGGTCGTACGGGCCGTACAGGCCGGACTCCGCGACCCTGCCGACCGGCACGCCGGACAGCACCCGGCCGTACGGGTCGCAGCCGTCGCCGCACACGTAGTGCGTGCCTTCGCAGAACAGGTTCAGGTCGAGGGTGATCGTGTCGACGGAGTCGGTGCCGTGCAGGGACGCCAGCCACTCGCGGTTGGCGGTGGTGTATTCGGACTTCGAGACGGGCTGGATGGTCATGTGCTTGGTCTCCATGGACGCTGCGGTCAGATTCCGCACACCGCCCACGGAGGCGATGCCGTCCACGAAGTTCAGGGGGCGTGGTCCCCCAAGTTCTGGGCCCGAACTATCGGGCGGCGGAGTCGCTGAACTCCGGGATCAGGCCACGGCGCTTGGCCATCTCCAGTCCGGCTGAACCGGGCTTGGACACCGGGGTCGTACGGGTCGGGCCGCGCCCGGCCGGTGCGCCCGCGGGGGCGGCCGGCACCGGGGTGCGGACCTCACCGAACAGCTCAGGACGCCTGGCTCGCAGGGCTTCGGCCGCCGACTGGATCTGTGCCTCGTCCGCGTCCTCGTCGTCCACGGCCAGCAGACGCTCCGCATCCACCAGGTCGTCGCCCTCCGCGCCGAGCGCCACCAGCGCGGCCCGGCGAAGCGCCGCCCTCTCCCGCTCGGCGGCCAGCTCCTCCCGGCGCGCGGCCTGCAACTCCCGCTCGGCAGCTGCCTGTTCCCGACGCTCCACCTCCGACAGCGCGGCCTGCTCGGCCTCCCGCTGCGCGGTCACGAACTCGGTGAGCGCCTTCGGGGAGTCGAACCCGAGCGTGGCCAACAGCCGTTTGATCGCAGCCCGTTCGCCCTGTGCCTTCTCGCGGGTGAGCATCTTGCCCAACCGGTCCTGGGTGACCGTGACCTGCTGCTCCTGGCCGCCGCTGTCCGTGGCGTCGTCGAGCTGGTCGTTCGTCTCGTCCTCCGACGAGGCACCGAGAATCGGGTAGATCGGCCGCCCGTCACGGCGGTGGCCGACAGGACGGCGAGGCGGCAGGGGCCGGACCATACATCTCCTCCAGAGCGCGCCCCCGCGCTGACGGCCAGTGTAGTCACCTGCACCGACACGGCCACGAACCCTTGTCCGACCGCCCCCACAGGATGGCCTCGAACAAGGAGGCACCACCCATGACAATCGACCCCTACACCGCTGTCGGGCTCATCCCGGAGATCACCGAGATCCAGCAGCGCGACGACATCGCCGCCAACCTCGACCACCTCTACGCCCTCACCCGCACCGCTGTCTCCCTCGGCGGCCTCGACCACCCCGTCCGACTGGTCGCCCTGCCCGAAGGCGCGCTCCAGGGCTTCACCGACGAGATCCACGACCTCGACCACGCCACCTACGCCCGCACCTGCGCCATCAGCCTTCCCGGCGCGGAAACACAAGAACTCGGCCGCTGGGCCCACGAGTTCAACATTCACATCATGGCCCAGGCCAAGGCCCTCCACCCGGCCTTCCCCGACCGGTACTTCAACGTCGGCTTCGTCATCGACCCCGTCGGCGAGATCGTCCTGCGGCACTACAAGCTTGCCCCGCTGCCACCCATGGAACACAGCATCAGCCCACACGACGTGCTCGACCAGTGGACCCGTCTCTACGGCCGGAGCCCTGAGGCGTACTGGCCCGTTGCCGACACCGCCATCGGCCGCCTCGGCGTCATGATGGCCAACGAGGCGTCCTACCCGGAGAACGCCCGCGGCCTCGCCCTCGGCGGATGCGAGATCGCCTACCGCACCAGTTACCCGCTGCCCGGCGTCGCCTCCGACGCCTTCGACATCCAGAACCGCGCCCGCGCCCTCGACAACACCATGTACGTCCTCGCCCCCAACCCGGCCTCCTACACCGGAGCCGACGTGCAGCGTGTCGACTTCTTCGGCGGCCACTCCACCATCACCGACTACACCGGCCGCACCATCGGCCACCTCGACCACGGCGGCGTCGCCACTTTCGTCACCGCCACCATCGACCTGCCCGCTCTCCGCCGCCAGCGCACCACCGCCGCGTGGACCAACTGGGCCAAGGACCTGCGCAGCGAGCTGTTCGCCACCCTCTACGAACAGCCCATCTACCCGGCCAACCTCTACGCCGACCGCCCGCCGTACAACCACGCCGAATACCGCGAGCACGTCACCGAACCCCAGATCGACCTGATGCGCGCCCGCGGCATCTGGCGCTGACCCCCGCTTCACGCACCCCGAGGCCGCGTCACCGGCCCGCCTCCACCGGCTCCCGCTCGCTCACCTTCCCCACCGGCTTCCTCACCCCGGCCGACCCCGACGCGCCGTCCTCCTCCAGGTACTCGTCGTCCTCGTCGGGCCCGCGCCGAGCAGCGGCCTCCGCCACCCGCACCGCGGCCTCGGGCTCCGCCTTCGCCCTGATCCGCTCCACCTCCTGCGAGGCGTCCTTGATCGGGTACCCGGCCTCCAGCAGCATCGCCACCGCCGTCTCCAGCGACAGGACCCCGGCGCCGTACGCCTTGACGACCTCCTCCAGCACCGCGCCCCGGTCCGTCGGCGTGTGCGGCGCCCACGCCAGCCGCGCTGGCAGCGTCTCCCCATCCGTCCAGCCCTCCGCCCGTCCGGCCTGGTACAGCCGCTGCACCATCTTGAACAGCAGCCGGTACTTGTGCTCCCGCGCCAACCGCATCATCCCGATCAGCGCATCCAGCGGCCCCAGAGCCAGCTTCAGCGCGTACCCCGACGGCACCTCCGTGGCCTCCAGCGTCCCGAGCCCAGCCGCCGTCACCCGGCTGTTCGCCGCAATCCGCTCCAGCAGGTGATCCACCCGCGCCCGCAGTTCGGCCAACTGCGGCGACGTGTCCAGGGCATCCATCCGCCCCGTTTCACCGAGCTGCCACACCGCACCGGCCTTCACCTGAAGCTCCTGCGGCTTGCCCGTCGCCCGGTCCACCGGCAGCCGCGCACCCGCGAGCCCGATGATCGGCGTGCCCGTCGTCGCCGAGGCCGCCGAGCTGTCCGAGTCCGTGGCCGCGAGCTCATCGAGCGCCTGCAAAACCCGCGCCAAAATCGAGCGCCCCCAGTGCTCCCCACCGTCGGGGATCGTGTTCGCGATGTGCACCACCGGCACGAAGTCGATCATCAGATCCAGCCGGTTCAGCTCCGTGCCATCCGGCCGCACCCGGAAGCTCGCCTTGTCCATCGGCAGCCGGTCCAGCGTCTCACCGTTCTTCAGATCCTCCAGCAGCCACTCCGCGTCCGTGAGGTAGCACGTCACGTTGGACATCCGACCCGGCTCCCACGGGTACTGCCGCCCACCAGCCGCAGCACCGTCCTCGCCGTCCTCGGAGATCGGACCCAGCTCGTACGTCACACGCCGCACCCGGGCCTTCAAACCGGCGTCGTCGTCCGCCGGCAGCTCCCACGCCAGATGCACCCGCCTGGGAAAGTCCTCGTCCTCATCGCCCCACTGAGGGAAGAAGAACCCCGGATCGTAGACCCGCAACGTCGGCCGCTGCTTCTCCGGGTTCCACGCCAGCACCATCACGCTGTCCCCGAGCAGCACCGCCGCCCGCTCCGCCTGCTGGACCCGGAAGGTCAGCAGCTCTTTGTCCGCCCACTTCCGCAACCGGTCCTGGACCGCAGCGGCCTCGACCGCACCGGGCGTCGGCGTCTCCGCATCGGCATGCTCCGCGCCCTCGACCATGACCTTCTGCTCCGAACCGAGGAGGTAGCCGAGCGCAGTGTCCACGAGGTTGGCCGCGTCACCCAGCTCCCGCCGCTCCAACGCGCTCGCATCGCCACCGGCCGCCGCAAGCTGCCCGACCTGGTTGTTGTCGTACGACGCCAGCACCTTGTACGCGGCCAGCCGACGCAACTCGTGCGGTGGCACCCACGTCTTGGCCAGCTCTGGGAACGCGCGGCTGCCCAGACGGCCAGCCTCAGCCATCACTGGCTTGTAGTTCAGCCACGACCACGCATCGATCACGAGTTGGCGCAGGCCCACGGTCTCCTCCGGACGTCGGCCCCGCGCCGTCGATCAGCCTATAGTCCGGCGAACCGCCCACCGTCGGCCGCCGACCCGGCCACGCCCGCGTACAGGTGACGCCTCCCCCGTCGCCTCACACCGCACGCCATCGTTGTTCACGGCGTGCCTGCCGCCGACAACCCCGACACGCCGCCTTGCCCCCCACCGCCCGGCTCACGGGCGCTTACTGGCTGAACACGCCACCGCACACCCCCGACGAAGGCTGCACCTGGTGTGCCCTACTCCGCGACAGCACGGCCCCGAGCAGACCACATGACCACCCGAGCACACCCCATAGCCGGTCACCGACGACCGCTGAGCCGCTGGTCGTCCCCACCACGTGGTGGTGGCATCGTCGGATCAAGGAACAGATCCCACAGCGCCCACACCGCCGAGTCCAGCAGGTCCGGCGAGTCCTCCGTCTCCCCCTGACCGACGAACGTGGTCATCTGTTCCTCCAGCTCCGCGAACCGTCGAGCCGGGCCAACGTGAGACACCCGAGCCTGCTCGTACAGCTGGGCGGCCGGGGCCGCCCGCGCCCGCTTCCCTCTGGTGGCGTGAACGATGCGCCAGTTCACTGTCGGGTCCACCTGCTCCAGGAGAGCGGGCAGGTAGTCGCCGCCGTTGTTCGCCTCGATGACCACGCAGTCCGCCCGGTGCTCGTGGTACAGCGTGGCGGCCCGCTTCATCGCCTGCGTCGGCGTGTACCGGTCCTGCTCACAGTGCAGCAGATACCCGCGAGGACGGTCGTCCCCGAACATCGTCTCCACCGGGAACCCGCGCCCCGCCACCGTGAACGCGGTCATGTCGGCGTTCTCGTGGCTCTTGGTCGCCGGGTCGACGGCCACCACCACGCGCTGGAGGTCCGGCAGATGCTCGGGCCGGGGCCGGAAGCCCTCGACCTCCAGCATCCAGCCCTTCCACAGCGCGCCCTCCACGTCCTCGAGTAGCTCGCCCGACAGCTCCTGACGGCCCAGCCGGGTGCCGGCGTACTCCTCCTCCAGCTCCTCGCGGGCCGCCGCCGACAGGTTCGCGTCGTTCTCCCGCATGTGCCCGCGGGTCAGCACGACCCGCGGCGGCGCCCCGCCCTCCTCGTGTGCCTTCTCCTGCTTCCTACCGCGCTCGACGAGCCGCTTGACGTGAGGGAGCGGCTTCGGCGTCGTGGAGATGACGACCTGCGGGGTGTCCGCCTCACGAAGGCAGAACCACAGCATGTCGTAGACCTCCTGCGCGGTGTGCCGTGACCAGGCCGCGTACTCGTCCAGCCACGCCTTGTCGAACGCCCAGCCGCGCAGGTTGTCCGGCGTCTCCGCACCGAACCCCCGGATCAGCGTGCCATTCGCCAACCGGAGCGTCGTCTCACCGAGCGACGAGTTGTACTTCGCCACCTCCTCCGGCGGGAACACCGACAACAGCCCCGACTTCGGGGACTCGAAGCAGATGTCCCGCACCAGCGTCGCGTTCTTGGCCACCACCGCGATCTGCAAACCCGGCGTATGCGCCCACTCCCGGACCGTCTCCGCCGCCGTCCGCGACTTCCCCCAGCCACGGCCGGTGAGCAGCATCCACACCGTCCACAGCCACAGCGGCTGACGCTGCGCCGCACGGGCATGGTGGTGCAGCCACCCCGCGTGGGGCAGCCCGTCACAGTTCGGGACCTCGCACGCCCACCTGCGCGCCGACAGCTCATCGGCCCGGACCAGTGCCGCGACCTCAGCCTTCAACTGCTCGTCGCTCATCACTGACGGGTCCGCGAACCCCTCGACTATTCGGCGCTTGGCCCGGCCGCGGCTCACTGCGCGACCTCCGACAACCGGCGCTCCAGCTCACGGCGGAGCTGATCCATACGAGCCCGGCGATCCTCGTCCGATAGAGAGGCCACGTCCACGCCCTGGTCCCGGTCCTCGACCGCTCCGGCCGCCGGGGCCTCACCTACGGCTCGACGTTCGATCTCCGCCGCGACCTGGATGTAGCGCAGCAGCTCCGACGGCGACAGCTCCCGCGGGTCGAGCGTCTGGAGCCGCGCGACCGCCTTGCTCTGCACGGCCTGCGCCAACTTCGCGTGTCTGCGGGCGATGTCCCGCCGCGCCTGTGCCTGCTCCGCGAGGAACAGCCGGTCCTGCTCCCGGTCGTAGGCCGCGGCCCGCATCACCCATGCGAACTGCCGCGACCACCGGCCCAGCAGCGTGCGGGATTTATGCAACTCGCGTGCCGCCTTTGTCAGACTCCGCGCTGGGCCGAGATCGCGGTACACGGCGAACGCCTCGAACGCCTGGACCGACTCCCCGCTCTGCCGCTCCCAGGACTCCACGGTGCCCTCGGCCACCGCTCACCTCCTGGCCGACGGCCGACTAGTTGCTCTGTGCGGCCAGGATTTCCAGCGCCCGCCACGGCTCGTCGGCCGGCACGGTGCCGTCCTGCACCATCCGGTCGATGGCCGCCCGCACGACGGCGGCCGTCTCCACCGGCACGTCCCGCACCCCGAACACCGTCTCCAGCGGCGCCGCCCCCGCCCGGGTCGCCTCCCCGGTGGCGGCGTCGAACCAGCCCTCGGCCAGCTCGCCCAGGTGCCGCTCGAACACAGCGAGGATCACGCCGAGCGCCGTCGCGCTGTTGCCGATCTTGTACGCGGCCCGGGAGGTCTCCAGCGCATCGAGCACCGGCTCGTACTGCTCCAGCCCGGCCACCCATCGCTGGTCCGCCGTCGCCGTGGACCGGGCCGCGTCGAACGCGGCTTCCGCCCGCTCCAGCTCATCGGGAAGGAACATGAACTGCACGCTGGCGAAGTCGAGGTTCGCCTCGCCCAGGGAGGCGACGTCCACCTTCTCCAGCAGGTCCAGAGCCTTGTCGTCCAGGCCCGTGTACTGCCGCCACTCCACCGACTCCAGCTCGTCGTACAGCTCCTTGAGGATCGCCGGATCGTCCTGCCCGGCGATGGCGTTATGCGAGAGCTGAAGCGCGATCTGCCGCTGGCGGGGCAGCGGCTCGTCTATCTGCATCCACCAGATCTGCGACAGGCCGGCCTCGATCGCGGCGAGCGTGCGGTGGTTGCCGGACAGGACGACCAGCCGCCCCGTCTCGCGGTCGTTCCACACCAGCGGCGTCGAGGTCAGGCAGCCGTCACGCTCGATGTTCGCCACGAGCTGCCGGAACTGCTCGTGCGGCAGGAACCGCGCGTTGACGTCGAGCAGCGTCAGCGTGCGCGGGTCGCCCTGAACCATCTGCGGCGGGGCGAGGCAAGTGGTCTCCTCCATGGTCAGACTCCCGTCTTCGTCGTCGGGGCGCCCCACCGCTTCGCCCACATGTGAAGGGCCTCGGCCAGCGTGTGCTGGCCCATAGCCCCCTGGTACTGGAGCTGGAACTTCCAGCCGTCCTCGTTCGACGGGCTGCGCTTGTGCAGCCGCAGCAGCCCGCGGTACTTCATCGACACCGGGTTGTTGCTGAACGCCGTCGTCGCCACCCTCCGGATCCGCCGCGAGAAGGCCCGCTGGCACAGCAACTGCGCCTCGGCGCTGGTGGCCGCGAGCACGATCAGCTTCGACAGCCGCGGGTAGTCGGTTGGGGCGACCGCGAAGTCCGAGAGCACGTACGCCTCGTCCGGCGTGTACGTGCTCGGGGCCATCGCGAACACGCCCAGGAGTCGCCCGTCGCCGTCCTTCACCGCGACGGCCAGGTTCGCCGCGCCCGGCGCGATCTTCGGGTTGAGGTACCGGGAACGCAGCGCGTTGAACTGGCCGGGCTTCAACAGCGACAGCCGGAGCGGGCCGACCAGTTCGTCACCCTCCCGCAGACGCGGAACCTTCACCGGATCGATCGGCTGGCGTGGAGCGACGATCCTCGTCCGGGCCTGACTGGCATACACGTAGAAGGGAGCGGCGCGCGGTGTCGCCTTGATCACGCCGCGCAGGTAGGGGTGCAGCTCAGGCACGTCGTGGTTGGAGGCCGTCAGCCAGTACGGCCGGTCCGTGATCGCGCCGAGCACGCTGACCACGTCGTCGTCGGACAGCGGCTCGTACTCGGGAGCGTCCCAGGTGAAGTGCGCCTCCAGCGGCTCGTACAGCTTCTCGTAGCCGCCGCCGTAGAAGGGAGGGAAGGAGCACACCGGGGCGTCACGGGGAACCTTCTGGAGCCACGAGCGCACGTCCTCCACCTCGTACGAGGCGAGTTCGATGTCCGAGCCGGACAGCCGCTCGACCGTCTCCGCGTGCTTGACCCTCCACTGCTCCCGATAAGAGCGCACGACCCGTTCATGCCACAGCCCCTCGCGGCCGACGCTGGCGAGGAACCGAGTGCCGAGCATGAGCGTGGCGACGGTGCCGACGCCGTCGTCCAAGGAGTCCGCGAGCCAGCCGAGTTCGTCTCGGCTCTCCTCGCGGAGCTGGATGCCGACCGGCTGGCGGGTGAGCCACCGGCCGACCGCGCTGCTGTAGATGGACACGTCGGAGGAGTGGAGGGCGAAGCCCATGCCGGCCACGCTGCGCTCGATGGTGAAGTTGCCGCAGCACGGGACGTACACGGGGCCGCTCGGCCACTGGCTGGCGGTCTCGCGCACGATGGAGCGCATGGGGCCCGGGATGGTGCCCTGGAACATCTCTCGCCTCCCGACGAACGACAACGCCCGGCCTCGGCGGGTGCCGGGCCGGGCGCTGCGCTGGAACCTTACACAAGGAGCGCGCAGCCCCTTGGAATAATGTCACCTATCTTTGAGGCGCGGTTCCGACGCTCAGATCAACGTGCCCTGCTGATCCATCGGGGACAGCTCCCGCACCTCATCTCCCGTGACCTCCTTCCACCAGGCCGCGAACACGCGGCGGTGGCACCACAGGCCCGGCTTGGCCAGGTCCTCGAAGCAGAGCAGCACCAGGCGGTGATCGCCCTCGGCCTGCGTGATCTGCCGCAGACGCGCGGCGATCCGCTCGGGGCCGAGCTGGTCGAGGTCGGCCCGATACGCCGTCGTGAACTCGGGCTCGGGCTGGGAGAGGTAGTCCCGACGCGGGGCGAGCTCCCGCACCGAGTGGGTGAGAGAGTAGGGGAGTTTGAAGCGGGGAGCGCCCAGGGTGATGCGGACCGGCACCCCTTGCGGGGGCTGGAACGCCTGGAACCGATTGGTGAACAGGGTGAGCACGTGGCCATTCCTTTCGTGGTGCTCAGATACCAGGGCGCGTCGGCGTCCCCGCCGGCGGCCCCGGTGACCGATGATGCCGCCCGCTCGGACCTGTAGGGGCCTGAGCAGCACCGGGCACGTAGGGAAAGTGCCTCCCTGCGCGCCCGGCTCGGGCCGAAATGGGTTGGAATTCGGAGAGGAATTCAAGCGGAAAGAGGCGCGGCCGGAATTCCGGCCGCGCCCACTCACCCAAACCCACAGGAGAAGAAGGGGCGCGACCGCCGCCGCGCCCCTCCGTTCTACTTCGCTGCCGCTTGCGCCTTCTTGGCAGGCGTCCGGCGCGCCGGGGCCTTCGTGCCCGCGGCCGTGCGCGCCGCGGGCTTCGGGCCGGGCTTGGCCGCCGCCTTCTTCCCCGTGGACTGCGACTCGTCCGCCGCCTTCGCCTCCGGCTTCTCGGCCTTCGCCTCGGGCTTGGCCGCCGCCTCGGTCTTCTTCGCAGCCGCCGCCTCCTGCTGGACCTCCACGGCCGCCTTATTGAACTCCTCGGCCATGGCCCGCTGGATACCCTGCGCCTTGCTCAGCAGGTTCCGTACCATCTGCACCTTGGCGTACAGGCGGCCGACGACCCGCAGGTGACGGGCGAGGTCGTCACCGAGGATGACAGCCAGATCCTCCGGCTTCTTCTCCGCCAGCTCCTCCAGCAGCGGGATCAGGACCTCCTCCGCCTTGCCGAGTTCGTCCTTCGCCTTGGCCTTGGCCTTCTTCTGCTTCTCCTGCTCCTCGGCCGTCGGCGCCTTCTCGTTGGTGAGGGAGGTCTGCTGCTCCATCATCTTGAGGCCGTTGGCGAAGTGCTGCGCCTCGGCCTCGCTGTCGAAGTCGCCGCGCACGTACCGCATGGCGGCCACCATCTGGTTCGCCGGGTTGAGCTGGGCGATGTGCCAGGCGAGGTTGTTCTTGATCTGTCCCTGGTCGACCATCTCGGCCACCTCGGGGCGCAGGGTGAGCAGGCCCAGCCGCCAGGTGATGTGCGTCTCCGTCTTGCCGAACTGCTTGGCGATCTTCGCCGGGGTCCATCCGGCGGCCTTGAGGTCGGCGTACGCACCGGCCTCCTCCATGATGGTCATGTCCGCCCGGTTGACGTTCTCAGCGATGCTGAGGACGTACGCCTCTTCCTCGGTGGCACCCTCGACGACCTTCGCCGGGATGACCTCCAGGCCGGCCGCCTGGCAGGACCGCCAGCGCCGCTCGCCCGCGATCAGCATGTAGGGGACCTTGGCGCCCTCGACCGGCCGGACGACGACCGGCTGGAGGAGGCCGTTCTCCTTGATGCTGTTGGTCAGCTCGTCCTGCGCCTCCTCGGAGAAGAACTTCCTCGGCTGCTCCGGGTTGGGAGCGATCTCGCTGACCTTGATGTTGATGAACTCGACCTTGTTGTCAGCCATTTTCCCGCGCCTTTCGTGAATTCCGTTCGGAGTGTTTCCCTTTGTTCTTACACTTATATCTTAATGGCGAATACCGCCAAATCAAGTTCAGAACTCTTTTAATTCAAGGGAATTCAGAAAGGGGAATTCGCCGCATATCTAAATTCGCCTTCCCGGATGCGGACATGAGAGAGCCCGCCACGACCAAGCGGTCACGGCGGGCTGGCTCCCGTCAGGCACCCCGACGGCCGCACCGGACGGCCGACTCCTCGCCGGGCGGGGCGCGGGGGGGTCGGCCGCCCGGCGAGGAGTAGGGAAGGACGCCGCTCGCGCGACGCTGCCATGCGGGCTCCTGCGGCTGCTGTACCCGCCCGGCACGTCAGAACATACAGCAGCATCTCAAAAATGTCACCTATCTGGCCCCTGTCTGAGTGTTGGTCACCCTGTGACTCAACAGCAGCCATCCTCTCGCTGGCCGTCATCTGACTCCCGGCCGCGCATACCAGCCTGCCACTCCAGCAGCCTTCGGGCCTCCTGGCGGGCCGAGACGTCCGCCCCACCTCGAAGCAAACACGGGGGCTGCTTGGCCAGTTCAGCGATCCGCCGCTCGTCGATTTCGGACATGCGATTCCTCCCGTGAACGGCAAGCGCGCCGCCTTCGCCCGCCCAGATGCGACTTCCTCGACAGCCCACCAAGAGGCAGGCAACGGAGCGCGTGACGCCCGCAGTTCGCCCGCCGGCTCCCCCGGGGAAACTGTCCAACAAACCCTATAACCCCTCCGAGCTGCGAGGTATCGTAGAGGCAGGGACGATTGTTACCGGCCAGTCACCTGCGGCAGCATACGGCACGGCCAGAGAAGGCGGACATGACAGACACCACTGACCGGCGTCAACTCATGAGCCTGGCCTCGAAGTTGCTCGCCCTGCTGCGACTGCGCCGCGATCCGGACGGGTTCACGCCCAGCGCCCGGGACGTCTCAGATGCGACGACCCCCGTGGGACAGCGCAAGCCCCTGCTGTCGCACGGCACCGTCAACAGCCTGATGAACGGCACCAGTAGCAACCCCAGATCGTCTACACTCATCGCGCTTGCGCAGGCACTCGACGCCCCGGCCGCGTTCCTGCTCCCAGGACCGGAGTGGGACGACCTCGCAGCCCTGTCCGTGTACCAGGAGCGCCCAGAAGCCCGCGAAGTCCTGCGTTTAATGCAGGGTCTTGAGGTGCAGGACATTCTTGAAATCAGTTCGAAGCTCCGGGAGATCCGTGGTCGCAGGGGACTACCCAAAGAGGTCCCCACGATCCCCCCACCTCCCCCCGGCGTCGACCAGCCCCGTGAGGGCCGGCCGCGCCGCCTGCTGAGCCTGCACGAAGCCGCTGAGAGGGCAGCGGATGATCTGGAAGGACGTTGAACCTCTTGGACGGCCCCATCTACGGTGTCTGTGCCCTTGTCACAGCCGTAAGCGCGGCGATACGCCTGCACTACACCCGTAAGCGTCGCAATCAAGCGGTCTATCAAATCGCCCATAGGGCCCGAATGTCGGCGTTCGCAGCCTGCTTCATCGGCTCACTCCTGGCGATCCCCACAGTCGCCGAAGCCATTGACCGACTCATGGACCTCAACGAGGTCTCCTCCCTCGCCTCGGACCTCGCCGCAGTGATCTTCTGGGCATGCCTCCAAGTCATGATCGTGGACTGGACGCGCTCAAGAAGCCACGTACCGGCGGGAGTCGCGGTGCGCATCATCGCCGTGTGCTGTGTTGTCGCGGCGATGATCTGGGAGTTCCACATGGCCGACACCGCGCACACTGAGCTGTCCGCGACCTACGCGCGTAGATCCGACGTCCGGCTGTACCTGCTCACCTACCTCGGCTTCACAGCCGTGGCCGGGCTGGAAATCGGCGCCTTTTCTACCGGGCTGGCCATTGCGGCCTGGCAGCAACGACGCGCAGCCGCAACCGGACTGTCCATCGCTGCAGCCGGGGGCATCTTCGGCGTAGCCCATGCGCTCAGCCGTAGCGCGTACATCATCGCTGACCGGACCGGGCACGCGTGGCCGCTGCCTGTCGAAAACGCCGTCAGCCCCGCCTTGGCGGGGCTCTCCATCATCTGTGTGGCCACCGGTCTCGCGCTGGCCACCATCGGCTACAACATCAGCCCCAAAGGCGCCGGCAGCGCAGTTTAGGCGGACAACTCCTCAGCCTCCGCGCCCCACTGCCGCCAATGCAGTGCCACCCGGTTCGCGTCCACCGTGCGAGAGCCTCTGGACGCGGCCGGGTACACAGCCACCTTCTCCAGCATGAGAACCAGGACACCCTTCTTCGCCCTCATCGGCGCGTGCTTCCACCAGCGCATGAGGTCAGGGATGTCACCCACCGGCACATGCTTGACCTGCTCCAGGAAACGAGCCTTCGTCTCGCTCTCGCGGATCAGCTGCGTGAGTTCCTTGTCGGCCGCCCTGAACGCCTTGAGCGACATGTCCGGCGAACGCCCGTAGTCCACGCCCAGCTTCTTCTGCCGACGGCGCGCGGCTGCCGCCTCCTTACGCAAGAGGGCAGCCTGGGTCAGCAGTTCATCTCGCGCCTGACCAATCAACGCGCTGACCTCCGGCTTGGCCAACTCTGCCAGCACGTGCTCAGCAACGTACGTCTCCAGCAGGTCAGCATTGATGCGGACCTTGCCGCACCCGCCCGGATGCTGAGCTGTGCTGGGCGCACACCGGTAGCCGCGGCTGCCGCGGTTCGAGGGAGAGGAGCCCAGCGAGGTCGTGCACAGCCCGCAGGTACCCATCAGACCCGGAACCAGGTACTCGCGCTGTGGCGCCCGCTGCTTGGCGGGGTCATGGACGGGGCGCATGGCGCGGATGGCCTCGAAGTCCTCCCGAGGGATGATCGCGGGGCCGCCCGTTTCGACGAGGTTGCCGTTCTCGTCTTCCTCCAGACCGGCGATGGCCGGGTGATCGAGCACGTTTGCCAGGACGTCTGGCTTCCACAGGCCACCGCGCGTCGTGCGGTACCCCTCGGCGTTCATCCACTCCGTGATGGCGGGATAGGGCTGCTTGAGCAACCGTCGCGAGGCGGCAGCACGAATGCCCTCCGCCTCGCTCTCGCGCACCCGCCGGTACGCCATGTCCTCAAAGCCGTACAGCCTCGGCATCTCCTCGCCCCTCCTACCGACCCCCTTTAGTGAACTAGTTTACCGAAGATAGGTCACATTGTTGGAAACTCAACAAACACCCCAAGATCACGCGCCGCCTCCGTCGATCACGTACTCGCCCCCGCGTCCCGGCGCTGCTCGATGCCGAGGACCTTCCACAGCTCCGCCGTTGGTACCCGGACTGTGCCGCCTAGCGGGAGCGTCCGAACAGGGAACTTCCCATTGCGGATCAGCTCGTACGCCTTGTCTCGGCCAATTCCCAGAGCACGCCCGGCAGTTGTCACGTTGACCGTGGCCGGAAGAGCCAGCAGCTCCTCCAGACCCATCGCTCCGGCCGAAGCCTGTCCGCCCGCTTCCTGAGCAGTCATCTCGTTGGTCGCAATCTCCCCCGCGCCAACTTGTCAGCAACTTTACAACGCTGTCCGACACCCCCAGCAAGATCGAGAGAGATCACGCCAGACACGTACGGACACGTACGCACACCAACGGCTGGCTGTGATCCAAGCGACAGTCAACAGGGAGCAGTGTCGGATGTTCGAGCCGAGCTACTACAGGCGGTGCCAGTGCAAGGGACCACTCAAGGACAAGAAGGGCAACCCCGTCCTCGACACCGACGGCAACCCCAAGATCGGCTCCATCGGCACGACGTGCCCCAAGCTAGGCAAGGGGCACGGCACCTGGAACTTCTACTTCGAGCTCGAACCAGCCGAGGGCGGCACCCGCCAGCGGGTACGCCGCGGCGGCTTCGCCAAGTTGGAAGACGCCAAGAAGAAGGCCAGGGAGATCTACGACGCCGCCATGGCCGGCGGCGACGTGCTGTCCGATGAGAAGTGCGGCGACTTCTTCCTTCGGTGGATCAAGGCGAAGAAGTCCCTGGCCCGTACGACCCGCCACGGCTACGAGGAGCACATTAACAACTACCTCCTCCCGCACCTCGGGCACATCAAGTGCCGTGACCTCAAGGTTCGGCACCTCGACAAGATGTACGACGCGATCGAGAAAGAGAACGCCCAGCGGATCCTCCACCGGCTGCATGTCGACGAGCTCCAGAAGAAGCGCGACGCCGCGCACCGGGCCTGGGTGAAGACGGCGGGCTATGCCAAGAAGGAGGAGCGCCGCGCCGCGCGCCGGGCCTTTCTCGACGCCAACGCAGAGCTGCGCGACGGAAAGAAGGGGCTGCGGAAGGTCACCTCCCCAGCCACCATGCACCGCATCAACGACACCCTCAGCTCGGCACTGTCCTGGGGCATCAAGCGCGAACAGCTCTTCCAGAGGAACTGGGCCCAGCTCGTGGAGCTGCCCCCAGTCACTCGGCCCAAGCCGCTCGTCTGGACTCCCGAGCGCATCGAGCACTGGAAGCGCACCGGCGAGAAGCCCGGCCCGGTCATGGTCTGGACACCGGAGCTGACCGGCCAATTCCTCGACTTCGTCAAGGACGATTGGCTCTACGAGCTGTGGCACAGCTTCATCTTCCTCGGCCCCCGCCGCGGCGAGATGGCCGCCCTGCCCTGGACGGAGGTCAGCCTCGATGCCCTGTGGCTACGGATCTCCCAGCAGATCGTCGAGGTGGCGTACGAGCTCTACGGAGAAGCGCCGAAGGCCGACAGCGTTCGCACCCTGTCCCTGAGCCTGGAGTCTGCGGACAACCTCGCCACCTTTCGCGCGAAGCAGGAGAAGCAGCGCCAGGAGTGGGGAGACGCCTACGTCGAGAGCGGCCGGGTGTGGACGCACGAGAACGGCGAGGCGCTGCACCCCGACTGGATATCCCGACGCTTCACCCGCCTGGTCGAGCTGTCCGGCCTGCCGCCGGTCCGCCTCCACGACCTGCGCCACCTCGCCGCCACCCTGTCCCTGCTCGCCGGGCACGACATCAAGGTCGTCCAGGAGAAGCTGGGGCACTCCTCGCGCCAGATCACCTCCGACACGTACACCAGCGTGCTGCCCGAGATGCTGCGGGCCGAGGCAGAGTCGGTCATGGCCGTCGTCCCCCGCGACGTCCCCTTCCAGGTGCGCACCCCGCTGACGATCCCCGAGGCAGCTTGGCAGAACGACATCGCCGTCTTCTTCGCGCACGGCGCACGGCAGTCTGGCGACACCTGGGCCGTCGGAGCGCAGACCCAACCGGACTCCGAACTCCTCGGCATGATCACCCTGACCGGCCGGGGTCAGGACGACGCCGCCAACGGAGCGGTGAAGTGGGTACGTGATCACTGCTCCGCGAGCGACCTTGAGCTGGTACGCGTGGAGAACTTCAACGACCGCTACCCCGAGGACCAGCGAGCCGACTTCTCGCTCACGCGCTTCACGGTCGCCCGCTCCGAGTCCCCGACCGTCGAGCCATGGGCCCTACCGACCGGCCTGCCTCCGGCGGCGCCCCGCCACGGTCTCCGGGCTCGAAAGGGCGCCGGAAGGCGGCGTGAGGGCGCTTCTGTCCACTGAATCGCCCCCGCGTCCACTGTGTGTCCACTGGATCTTGGTCTGAACGGATGAACGGGGGGCACCACCTTGGAGTGGTGCCCCCCGTTCTTACGTTTCCGCAGGTAGAAACGGTTCTCCCCGCGTAGTGAGTGGTGGGGCGGGTGGGACTCGAACCCACGGCCGACGGATTATGAGTCCGCTGCTCTAACCGGCTGAGCTACCGCCCCATAGCGGCGTGTCGCGTACATGTGTGCGCGCCGTCTGCCGCAGCATAGCCGCTCATACGATCTCCTGCTTCGGCTGGGCGGCTTCGCACGGCCTGCATGACCTTGAGGACTGCGCCGGGTGCCGCGCGGTTCCCGGGACAGCGGATCGGACATGAAAAAGGACCCCTGAGAGGGGTCCTCGTTCAACCTGCTCCCCCGACTGGACTCGAACCAGTAACCTGCCGGTTAACAGCCGGCTGCTCTGCCAATTGAGCTACGGAGGACCGAGCTCCCCGGACTGGACTCGAACCAGTAACCTGCCGGTTAACAGCCGGCTGCTCTGCCAATTGAGCTACCGAGGAAGGTCTCGTTTGCATCGAACGTACCTACCTGGGTATCCGCCAGGGGGCGCGCGTTCGCTGCGACACATACATTAGCGCAAGCAGGGGGGTGCTCCGCCAATCGGCACTCCCCGGCGCCAACGCCGCACCGGAGACCTACGCAAGGAAAGGGTGGCCGCCATGCGTTACCGGCTCACGTTCGTCGCCGGAGTCGTCCTGGGTTACGTGCTGGGCACGAGGGCCGGGCGCGAGCGCTACGAGCAGCTGAAGAAGTCAGCCCGGCAGTTCGCTCAGAACCCCGCGGTCCGCAACACCGCCGAGACGGCGGCCCACCAGGGCCGTGAGTTCGCGGGCAAGGCGTACCACGTGGTGAGCGACAAGGTCGGCGACCGAGTCCCCGAGTCGGTGGCGGACCGGGTCCGTCACCTCCGCGACCGAGCCACCCACAACGGTGGCGAGGACGACTGGGGCACGACCAACACGTGATCCCTTGATGCCGAGGATGTCAGCGCCCCGAAAGGGGCGCGGGGAACGGCGCGACCAGCCACGACGAGGCCCGCACGCGGCACCCGGCACAAGCCCCCACGGCGCCCACGGCCCAAGCCAGCGCAGCGGTACGGCAGAATTTTGGCCATGGGGATAGTCGCCGGGTTGGACAGTTCACCCGATTTCACTCGTATCGTCGTCTGTGACACGGACACCGGAGCCGTGCTCAGGCAGGGATATGCACCGCATCCGGTGGAGAGCCCCGCGGGCGGCGGGCGGCCGTCGGACGTCGATCCGCAGGCCTGGCTGCTCTCCCTGGGCGAGGCCGCGGGCGGTGGGCTGCTCGAGGGTGTGCAGGCGATCGGTGTCTCCGCCCAGCAGAACGCCGTCGTGCCGCTGGACGCGCAGGGCAACACCGTGCGGCCGGCGATGGTCGGCGGTGACAAGCGGACGCAGGTCGCCGCGGCCGACCTGGTCGACGCGCTCGGCGGGCGTGAGGCCTGGGCGCAAGCCGTCGGCTGTGTGCCGCAGGCCGCGCAGCCCGTCACGAAGCTGCGCTGGATGGCCCGGACCGAGCCGGAGAACGCGCAGCGCACCGCGATCCTCCTCCAGGCGCACGACTGGCTGGTGTGGCAGCTGCTGGGCCGGCCGGTCAGGAGGACCACCGACCGGGGCGGGGCCTCCGGCACCGGCTACTGGTCGGCGGCGACCGGCGGCTACCGGCCCGACCTCGTGGAGCTGGCGCTCGGCCACCAGGTGATGCTGCCGGAGGTGATCGGTCCGGCGGACGCGGCCGGTACGACGCCGGAGGGGCTGCTGATCTCCGTGGGCACCGGCGAGACCATGGCGGCGGCGTTCGGTCTCGGCATCGGCCTCGGTGACGCGGTGGTGTCGCTGGGCGCGTCCGGGTCCGTGATGGCCGTGCACCCCGAGGCGCTGGTCGACGGGTCCGGGATGATCACCGCGCTCGCGGACGCGACCGGCATGCATCTGCCCGTCGTCACCACGCTGAACGCGGTACGGACCCTGCGCGGGGCCGCCGAGCTGCTCGGGCTGCCCGATCTGGAGAGCCTGTCCGATCTGGCGATGAAGTCGACGCCCGGGTCGCACGGTCTGGTGCTGCTGCCCTATCTGGAGGGCGAGCGGACGCCGAACCTGCCGCACACCGCCGGGACCCTGGCCGGGCTGCGGCGCGAGTCGATGAAGGCGGAGCACCTGGCGCGGGCGGCGTTCGAGGGGATGCTGTGCGGGCTCGCGGACGCGCTGGACGTGCTGCGCGGCCGGGGCGTGGACGTGCGGCGTGTGTTCCTGCTCGGGCAGGCCGCCGAACTGCCCGCCGTGCAGGCGGCGGCACCCATGCTGTTCGGGACGCAGGTCGTGGTGCCGCAGCCGGCGGACTACGCGGCAATCGGCGCCGCCCGTCAGGCGGCCTGGGCGCTGGGTGCCTCGCAGGGCACGCTCGACGTGCGGAACCCGCCGGTCTGGCAGGGCGCGGTCGCACAGGTCCTGGAGCCCGGGGACGAACTGGCCGTGGGGCAGGCGGTGCGCCAGCAGTTCGTGGCGGTGCGGGAGCAGACGCATCCCGGAGCCCTCTGACCTGTTGACCGCCCGTTGGGTTAATTCGGTTGAGGTAACACCGGTGGAGTGTTCGACGATAGGGGCCAGGGGCAACCAACCGCTCCGTCGCCCACTCCGAGAGAAGCAGCGTGCTCATACGACTCCTGCGGACCTACCTCAGGCCCTACAAGAGACCCATCACCCTGCTGGTGCTGCTGCAGTTCCTGCAGACCTGCGCCACGCTCTACCTGCCCACGCTCAACGCCGACATCATCGACCGGGGTGTCGTGAACGGCGACACCGGCTACATCCTGGGCTACGGCGGTCTGATGATCGGCATCTCGCTGGTCCAGGTCGTGTGCAACATCGGCGCCGTGTACTACGGCGCCCGTACGGCGTCGGCGGTCGGGCGGGACGTGCGCGGTGCCGTCTTCGACCGGGTGCAGTCGTTCTCCGCGCGTGAGGTGGGCCACTTCGGGGCGCCGTCGCTGATCACCCGGACGACGAACGACGTCCAGCAGGTGCAGATGCTGACGCTGATGACGTTCACGCTGCTGGTGTCGGCGCCGATCATGTGCGTGGGCGGCATCGTGCTGGCGCTCGGTCTGGACGTGCCGCTGTCCGGGGTGCTGGTGGCGGTCGTGCCGGTGCTGGGCATCTGCGTGACGCTGATCGTGCGGCGGCTGCGGCCGCTGTTCCGGGCGATGCAGGAGCGGCTGGACTCCGTGAACCGGGTGCTGCGCGAGCAGATCACCGGCAACCGGGTGATCCGCGCCTTCGTCCGCGACGAGTACGAGCAGCAGCGCTTCCGCAAGGCCAACACCGACCTCACCGACTTCGCGCTGGGCACCGGCAACCTGCTCGCGCTGATGTTCCCGATCGTCATGACGGTGGTGAACCTGTCGTCGATCGCCGTGGTGTGGTTCGGCGCGCACCGGATCGACAGCGGCGGGATGCAGATCGGCGACCTGACCGCGTTCCTGGCCTATCTGATGCAGATCGTCATGTCCGTGATGATGGCCACCTTCATCTTCATGATGGTGCCGCGCGCGGAGGTGTGTGCCGAGCGCATCCAGGAGGTGCTGGACACCTCGTCGAGTGTCGCGCCGCCGTCGGCGCCGGTGCGGGAGCTGCGGCGGCACGGGCATCTGGAGATCCGCGGGGCGGGCTTCCGCTATCCGGGTGCCGAGGAGCCGGTGCTGCGGGCCGTCGACCTGGTGGCCCGGCCTGGCGAGACGACGGCCGTCATCGGCTCGACCGGCAGCGGCAAGTCCACGCTGCTCGGGCTGGTGCCGCGGCTGTTCGACGCGACCGACGGGCAGGTGCTCGTCGACGGTGTCGAAGTCGCGGAGATCGAGCCCAAGCTGCTCGCCAGGACCGTCGGGCTGGTGCCGCAGAAGCCGTACCTGTTCGCGGGGACCGTGGCGACCAACCTGCGCTACGGCAATCCGGACGCCACCGACGAGGAGCTGTGGCACGCGCTGGGGGTGGCGCAGGCCAAGGACTTCGTGGAGCGGCTGGAGGGTGGTCTCGACTCCCCGATCTCCCAAGGCGGGACGAACGTCTCCGGCGGGCAGCGGCAGCGGCTCGCGATCGCTCGGACGCTGGTGCAGCGGCCCGAGATCTACCTCTTCGACGACTCCTTCTCCGCGCTCGACTACGCCACGGACGCCACCCTGCGGGCCGCGCTCACGCGGGAGACCGCCGAGGCGACCGTGGTGATCGTCGCCCAGCGGGTGGCGACCATCCGGGACGCCGACCGGATCATCGTGCTCGACGAGGGCAGGGTCGTCGGCACCGGGCGGCACCACGAGCTGATGGCGGACAACGAGACCTACCGGGAGATCGTGCTCTCCCAGCTCACGGAAGCGGAGGCTGCCTGATGGCGGGGCCCATGGGGCGGATGATGGCCGGGGGCGGCCCCGACCAGCGCTCGCTGGACTTCAAGGGATCCGGCAAACGGCTCGTCGCGCAGTTCCGGCCGGAGCGGGCGACCATCTACGTGCTGCTGCTGTGCGTGGTGCTCAGTGTCGGCCTCAACGTCGTCGGGCCGAAGATCCTCGGCAAGGCGACCGACCTGGTCTTCGCGGGCATCGTCGGGCGGGGCATGCCGGAGGGGGCGAGCAAGGAGCAGGTCCTCGACTCCATGCGGCAGCGCGGGGACGGTGGCGTCGCCGACATGCTGCGCAGCACCGACTTCACGCCCGGCGAGGGCATCGACTTCACGGCCGTCGGGCATGTGCTGCTGCTCGCGCTGGGCGTGTTCACGGTGGCCGGGCTGCTGATGGCGGTGGCGACGCGGCTGGTGAACCGGGCCGTGAACCGGACCATGTTCCGGATGCGCGAGGACGTCCAGACGAAGCTGTCGCGGCTGCCGCTGTCGTACTTCGACAAGAGCCGGCGTGGTGAGGTGCTGTCCCGGGCGACGAACGACATCGACAACATCGGGCAGACGCTCCAGCAGTCGATGGGGCAGCTCATCAACTCGGTGCTGACCATCATCGGCGTCCTCGCGATGATGTTCTACGTCTCGTGGATCCTCGCGCTGGTCGCGCTGGTGACCGTGCCGCTTTCGTTCGTCGTGGCCACGTGGGTGGGCAAGCGGTCGCAGCCGCACTTCGTGCAGCAGTGGCGCTCGACGGGGCAGTTGAACGCGCACATCGAGGAGATGTACACCGGGCACGCCCTGGTGAAGGTGTTCGGGCGGCAGGAGGAGTCGGCGAAGCAGTTCGCCGAGCAGAACGACGCGCTGTACGAGGCGGGGTTCAGGGCACAGTTCAACAGCGGGGTCATGCAGCCGCTGATGATGTTCGTGTCGAACCTCAACTACGTGCTGGTGGCGGTGGTGGGCGGGCTGCGGGTCGCCTCGGGCTCGCTGTCGATCGGTGACGTGCAGGCCTTCATCCAGTACTCACGGCAGTTCTCGATGCCCCTGACGCAGGTCGCCTCCATGGCGAACCTGGTGCAGTCGGGTGTCGCCTCCGCGGAGCGGGTCTTCGAGCTGCTCGATGCGGAGGAGCAGGGCGCCGACCCGGTTCCGGGGGTGCGGCCGGAGGAGCTGCGCGGGCAGGTGGCGCTGGAGCACGTGTCGTTCCGCTACGACCCCGACAAGCCGCTCATCGAGGACCTGTCACTGAAGGTCGAGCCCGGGCAGACGGTGGCCATCGTCGGTCCGACGGGCGCCGGCAAGACGACGCTGGTGAATCTGCTGATGCGGTTCTACGACGTCACCAGCGGGCGCATCACCCTCGACGGGGTCGACATCGCGCGGATGTCGAGGGACGAACTGCGCGCCGGGATCGGCATGGTGCTCCAGGACGCCTGGTTGTTCGGCGGCACGATCGCGGAGAACATCGCGTACGGCGCGTCCCGGAAGGTGACCCGGGGCGAGATCGAGGAGGCGGCCCGGGCGGCGCACGCTGACCGGTTCGTCCGGACGCTGCCGGACGGGTACGACACGGTGATCGACGACGAGGGGGCGGGGGTCAGCGCCGGTGAGAAGCAGCTGATCACCATCGCCCGGGCGTTCCTGTCCGACCCGGTGATCCTGGTGCTGGACGAGGCGACGAGCTCGGTCGACACGCGGACGGAGGTGCTCATCCAGAAGGCCATGGCGAAACTCGCCCACGGCCGCACGTCGTTCGTCATCGCCCACCGGTTGTCGACGATCCGGGACGCGGACGCGATCCTGGTGATGGAGAACGGGTCGATCGTGGAGCAGGGTGCGCACGAGGAGCTGCTCGCGGCGGGCGGTGCGTATGCGCGGCTGTATCAGGCGCAGTTCGCGCAGGCGGTGGCCGAGGTGGACTGAAGCGGCGGGCCCGTCGTGGCTGGTCGCGCAGTTCCCCGCGCCCCTTCACGGGCGCGGGGAACTGCGCGAGCGACCCCCACCGGACCCGCACACGGCATCAGTCCAGATAGCCCCTCAGCTGGTCCGCAAAAGCGTGATCCCGCAGCTTGTTGAGGGTCTTGGACTCGATCTGCCGAATCCGCTCCCGCGTCACACCGAAGATGCGGCCGATCTCCTCCAGCGTGCGCGGGCGGCCGTCCGCGAGGCCGTAACGGAGCTGGACCACTTTCCGCTCCCGCTCCCCCAGCGTCGACAGGACCGCCTCCAGGTGCTCCCTGAGCAGCAGGAACGCCGCCGACTCCACCGGAGAGGCCGCGTCGCCGTCCTCGATGAGGTCACCGAGGGCGACGTCGTCCTCCTCGCCCACGGGCGCGTGCAGCGACACCGGCTCCTGGGCGAGGCGCAGGACCTCGCTGACCCGCTCCGGCGCGAGGTCCAGGTGGGCCGCGACCTCCTCTGGCGTCGGCTCGTACCCACGCTCCTGCAACATCCGCCGCTGCACCCGTACGACCCGGTTGATGAGCTCCACGACGTGGACCGGGACCCGTATCGTGCGGGCCTGGTCGGCCAGGGCGCGGGACATTGCCTGGCGGATCCACCACGTGGCGTACGTGGAGAACTTGTAGCCGCGGGCGTAGTCGAACTTCTCGACGGCCCTGATGAGGCCGAGGTTGCCCTCCTGGACGAGGTCGAGCATGGTCAGGCCGCGGCCGACGTAGCGCTTGGCGACCGAGACGACCAGGCGCAGGTTCGCCTCGATCAGGCGGCGCTTGGCCATGCGGCCCATGACGACGAGCCGGTCCAGGTCGAGGGCGAGCTGGCTGTCCAGGTCGGGGGTGAGCCGCAGCTTCTCCTCGGCGAACAGGCCGGCCTCGACCCGGCGGGCGAGTTCGACCTCCTCGGCGGCCGTCAGCAGGGGGATGCGGCCGATCTCCCGCAGGTACTGGCGGAACAGGTCCGAGGAGGGGCTGCCGGTCTCGGTACGCGCCGGGGTCGGTGGGACGACCTCGGGGGGCTCGGCGGCCTCGACGGCGTCGGCGGGCGGCTCCTCCGGCTCCGGTTCCGCCTCGGGGTGGTGCACGGCGCGGCTCTGCGCCGGGACCGCGGACAGGGCGTCGGCCTCCGCGTCCGGCGCGGTCCCGTCGGCGCCGGGGGCGGCACCGGCGTCGGTCTGGGTGAGGGTCCGGGTCTGCACGGGGGCGACCTCCAGGATGATCGCTGCCGGCGGGTACGGCAGCGGTACTTCGGGGGCGGAGTCGGCCTCGCCGCTTTCCGTCCCGTACGCGATGAGCGGAACCGCGGGGGTCTGGGACCCGTCGGTGACGGATCGGCCGCGCTCCGAGGACTCAGGCACCGGAACCCAGTGTGGGGTAAGACACATCGTCGCCACGAGGGGCGTGCGATGACTTTTTGCTTCCGGTCCGTGACCGCGCGGTGACCTCAGAGCGCGGCGGCGCCGTGTTCCCTGAGGGTCTGGTCGTACTGCTGGAGGACCCACAGTTCGTTCTGTACGGCGGCGAGCTCCGCCGGGTCGCCGTGGGCGCCGAGGCGGGTGAGCCGGCCCGTGATGTCGCGGATACGGCGCTCGACGGCCCGGCGGCGGACCGTCACGAGCTGGGCGCCCGCATACACCTCGTCGACGCCCTTCACACCCTTGTGCAGCATGATCGCCTCGACGGCCAGCTCCGTGACCATCGCGCGGACCGCGTCGTCCGGGGCGGCCTCGCGGACCCTGACGAGGTAGTCCTGGGGGTCGGCGACGCCCGGTTCGGCGCCGCCCGCGTCGAGGATGGCCTGGCGGACGGCGGCGTAGGGCGGGGCGGTGAATTCGTCCACGCCGTACGCGTCGAAGGCCGGGGAGACCAACTCGGGGCGCTGGAGGGCGAGTTTGAGCAGTTCCCGTTCGGTGGCGAAGACCGGGTTGCGGAGGTTGAGGGCCGGGCCGCGGGGGGTGGCCGGCTGGGGCGGGCCGGCGTACCGCCCGCTCTGGTGCTGCCGCTCCGGGGCGGGGCCCTTGCCGCCGCGGTCGCGGGCCCAGCGGGCCAGCTGGGCCACGCGCTTGACCACGAACTGGGTGTCGAGGATGCCGAGCATCCCGGCGAGCTGGACGGCGACCTCGTGCTGGGCGCCGCTGTTCTTGATGCGGGCGACGATCGGGGCGGCTTCGTCCAGCGCGGAGGCGCGGCCCGCCGGGGTGTCGAGGTCGTAGCGGCTCACGATCTGGCGCAGCGCGAACTCGAAGAGCGGGGTGCGGGGTTCGACGAGGTCGGCGACGGCCTCGTCGCCCTTGGCCAGGCGCAGGTCGCAGGGGTCCATGCCGTCGGGGGCGATGGCGATGTACGTCTCGGCGGCGAACTTCTGGTCGTCCTCGAAGGCGCGCAGGGCCGCCTTCTGGCCGGCGGCGTCGCCGTCGAAGGTGAAGATGACGCGGGCCGAGCCGTTGTCCATGAGCAGGCGGCGGAGGATCTTGATGTGGTCGCCGCCGAAGGCGGTGCCGCAGGTGGCGATGGCGGTCGTCACACCGGCGAGGTGGCAGGCCATGACGTCCGTGTAGCCCTCGACCACGACCGCGCGGCTGGACTTCGCGATGTCCTTCTTCGCCAGGTCGATGCCGTAGAGGACCTGGGACTTCTTGTAGATCGCCGTGTCGGGCGTGTTCAGGTACTTGGGGCCGTTGTCCGCTTCGTAGAGCTTGCGGGCGCCGAAGCCGACGACGTCGCCGCCGATGTCGCGGATGGGCCACATCAGGCGTCCGCGGAAGCGGTCGATGGGGCCGCGGCGGCCCTCCTGGGAGAGGCCGGAGAGGATCAGTTCCTTGTCGGTGAAGCCCTTGCCGCGCAGGAAGCGCGTGAGGTGGTCCCAGCCCTGGGGGCTGTAGCCGACGGAGAAGTGCTGGGCGGCGGCCTGGTCGAAGCCGCGCTCGGCGAGGAACTGGCGGCCGGTGTCGGCCTCCGGGCTGGTCGCGAGCTGCTCCGCGTACCAGTCGGCGGCGATCTTGTGGGCCTCGACCAGGCGGATCCGCTCACCGCGCTGGTGGGAGGGGTTGTAGCCGCCCTCCTCGTAGCGCAGGGTGATGCCCGCCTGGCCGGCCAGGCGCTCGACCGCCTCCGAGAAGGTGAGGTGGTCGATCTTCATCACGAACGTGATGGTGTCGCCGCCCTCCTGGCAGCCGAAGCAGTGGAAGAACCCCTTGCTCGGGCTGACCTGGAAGGAGGGCGACTTCTCGTCGTGGAACGGGCAGAGTCCCTTCAGGTTGCCGCCGCCCGCGTTGCGCAGCTGGAGGTACTCGGACACCACGGCGTCGATCGGGACCGCGTCCCGTACCGCCTTCACGTCCTCGTCGTTGATCCGTCCAGCCACGAGGTGAGTCTACGGGGCCGAACCGACACTCCTGAGGCCAGACGGCTTTCCGGCCGGGGGTCCGGGGGTGGCCCCCCGGGAATTGCAGCACGGCGGCGGACCGACACCCCCGACAGCCCCGGCGGCTACGGGGCGAGGCTGTCCAGCGGCACGTGCGGGTCCGCCAGCGACTCCGTGTTCACCCGGTCCCGGGAGCGGACCAGGCGCTGGATCTTGTCCGTGACATCCCACACGTTCACGTTCATCCCGGCCAGCACCCGGCCGTCCTTCACCCAGAACGCGATGAACTCGCGCTTCCCGGCGTCCCCGCGGATCACCACCTGGTCGTAGCTGCCGGCGGGCGCCCAGCCGGAGTACTCCATGCCCAGGTCGTACTGGTCGGAGAAGAAGTAGGGCACCCGGTCGTACGTCACCTCGCGGCCCAGCATGGAGCGCGCGGCCGCCGGTCCGCCGTTGAGGGCGTTGGCCCAGTGCTCGACGCGCACCCGCGTGCCGAACAGGGGGTGCGGGAAGGAGACGACGTCGCCGGCCGCGTAGACGTCCGGGTCGGAGGTGCGCAGCCGCTCGTCGACGACGATGCCGCCGCCGTGGGCCCGGTCGGCGATCTCCAGGCCGGACGCCTCCGCCAGGTGGGTGCGCGGGGCGGCGCCGATCGCCGCCAGCACGTCGTGCGCCGGGTGCTCCTCGCCGTCGTCGGTGCGGGCTGCGAGGACCATGCCGTCCTGGCCGACGATCTCCGTCAGCCGCCGGCCGAAGTGGAAGCGCACCCCGTGCTCGCGGTGCAGCTCGGCGAAGAGCCCGCCCAGCTCCGGGCCCAGCACGCCGTGCAGCGGGGTCGGACCGTGCTCGACGACCGTGACCTCCGCGCCGTACTCGCGGGCCGCCGCCGCGACCTCCAGGCCGATCCAGCCGGCACCGGCGATGACGAGGTGTCCGTTGTCCCGGCCGAGGTTGGTCAGGACGTGTTTGAGGCGCTCGGCGTGGGCGAGGCGGCGCAGGTGGTGGACCCCCGCCAGGTCCGTGCCCGGCACGTCGAGGCGGCGGGGCTCGGCGCCGGTCGCCAGGAGCAGCTTGTCGTAGCGGACGACCGTGCCGTCCTCGCCGAAGCGGACCGTCTTCGCCGTACGGTCGATCGCGTCGACGGTCTGGCCCAGGTGGAGCTCGATGTCGTTGGCCGCGTACCAGGCGGGTTCGTGCACGAAGACGCTGTCGCGCTCTTCCTTGCCGAGGAGGTAACCCTTGGACAGGGGCGGGCGCTCGTAGGGGTGGTCGCGTTCGTCGCAGATCAGTATCACGCGGCCGGTGAAGCCCTCCGCGCGGAGCGTCTCCGCCGCCTTCGCGCCGGCCAGTCCGCCTCCGACGATGACGAATGTCTGATCCGCGTCGACCACTTGATGCCTCCTCGTAAGGGTGTCGCCACTTGCGAGCGTCCCGCACGGAACGTGGTGCGGGAAGAGGGAGTGACCCGATCAGGCCACGGAGGGCCACAGGGGGGTGCTCGCGTCCCGCCCTTCGCGTCAGTTTCCTGCCTGCCCCGTCAGGCGGACGTGAAGCGAACGGGCGGAGGTGTCGGTGAGGGAGGCGATCTGGTCGACGATCACCCGTTTGCGCGCCCTGTCGTCCGCCGCCCGGTCGAACAGAGCGCGGAACTGCGGGTCCAGGCCGTCCGGGGCGCGGGCGGTGAGCGCCTCGGCGAGTTCGGCGACGACGATCCGCTGGTCGGCGCGCAGGCGTTCCTGCTCGGCGCGCTGCATGACGTAGAGGTCGGCGACGGCCTTGAGGACGGCGCACTCCAGCCGGGTCTCGCGCGGGACGACCAGCTCGGCGGCGTACCGGGTGAGCCGCCCGGCCCCGTACGCGGAGCGGGTCGCGGTCTCGGCGGCCAGGCAGAAGCGGCCGATGAGCTGGCTGGTGGCGTCCTTGAGGCGGGCCTGGGCGACGGCGGTGCCGTCGTAGCCGTGCGGCCACCACTCCTGGGCGAGCAGCCGGTCCAGGGCCTCGGCGAGCTCGGCGGGGTCGGTGCCGGCGGGCACGTACCGGCCGCGGGCGACCTCGAAGACGTCACGGCGTTCGGGGTCGGCGTGCAGGCAGTTCGGGTCGATGTGGCCGGCGTGCAGACCGTCCTCCACGTCGTGCACGGAGTAGGCGACGTCGTCGGACCAGTCCATGACCTGCGCCTCGAAGCAGGTGCGGGTGCCGGGTGCGTCCTTGCGGAGCCAGTCGAAGACCGGGCGGTCGTCCTCGTAGACGCCGAACTTGTTCGAGGCCGGGTCCGTGGGGTGGGCGCCGCGGGGCCAGGGGTACTTGGTGGCGGCGTCGAGGGCGGCGCGGGTGAGGTTGAGACCGACGGAGCCGTCCGGGGTGAACCGCTTGGGCTCGATGCGGGTGAGGAGCCTGAGGGACTGGGCGTTGCCCTCGAAGCCGCCGCAGTCCGCCGCGAACTCGTTGAGGGCCTGTTCGCCGTTGTGGCCGAAGGGCGGGTGGCCGAGGTCGTGGGAGAGGCAGGCGGCTTCGACGAGGTCGGGGTCGCAGCCGAGGGCCGCGCCGAGTTCGCGGCCGACCTGGGCGCATTCGAGGGAGTGGGTGAGGCGGGTGCGGGGGCTGGCGTCCCAGGCGGGGCCCAGGGTGCCGGGCGTTACCACTTGGGTTTTGCCGGCGAGTCTTCTCAGGGCGGCGCTGTGCAGGACCCTGGCGCGGTCGCGTTGGAAGGCGGTGCGGCCGGGGCGTTTGTCGGGTTCCGGGGCCCAGCGCTCGACTGACGTCGGGTCGTAGGCCGGGGGGTTCTGTGCGGTGCCTGCCATGTGTCGACAGTACGGGCACGGGTGTGCTGCCCGCCGTCGCGTGTGCCGAGTTCGGTGGCGTGGCGTGTGCCGGCTCGTCGTGGCTTGTCGCGCAGTTCCCCGCGCCCCTGAGGACGCGGCCCCCACACCCCCGTTTCAGGCGGAGGCCAGTACCGGTTCGGTCGCTGCGCGCAGTGCTTCCTCGTAGCGGTGGAGGACGAGTTCGGCCATCGTCGGGTGGGTGCCGAGGGGGGCGGCCGCTATCCAGGGGGCCTGCTGGGCGCACTCCGTGGCGAAGCGGCCCGGGGCCGTGAAGTAGGACGCGAGGGCGATGTGGCGGCGGCCCCTCGCCAGGAGGGTGCGGACCGCGGTCGGGACCGTGGGGGTGGCGGCCGACGCGTAGGCCGGGACGACCGGGACGCCCAGGCGGGCCGCCAGGAGGTGGGCCGTGCGGGCGGTGTCCGCTTTCGCGTCCGGGTCGCGGGAGCCGGCAGCGGCGAGGACGACCGCGCTGGTGCGGTGGGGGGTGTTGCCCCAGCCGGCTTCCGTGAGGCGGGCCTGGAGGGCGTCGACCAGGAGCGGGTGCGGGCCCAGCGGGGCGGCCAGGTGGGTGCGGGCCCGGGAGACCGCAGCCATCTCGGGGATGTCCCGCTTGACGTGGTAGCCGCGGCTGAGGAGCAGCGGTACGAGGACCGCCTCCGTGTCTTTGAGGCCGGCGAGCGTGTCGGGGAGCAGCGGGGCGTTGAGTTCGATGTGGCCCAGGTGCACCGGCACGTCGGGGCGCAGGGCCCGGACCCGGTCCAGGAGCGCGCTCACCGTGCTCAGCGCGCGGGGGTCGCGGCTGCCGTGGGCCACGACCACGAGGGCGGGCGGGGCCGGGCGGCGCGTGGCGGGCGGCGGGACGAGGCTGAGCTGACTGGGCATGCACCGATGGTCGCGGCGCCACGTTGCCTTCCCGTTGCGTGGGCGTCACGGGTGTTTTCCAGCGGTTCACCATGCGGGGCAGGGAGGATGTGAGCCGCCTTGACCTGCGGTTTCCATGGACGGCGTGAAGCTGGTCACGTGACCGCGGGTGAACCGGGCGGCCCGTAGGGACGTCCCTGACTGTCGAGGGGCCGACCTGGGGAGGGACCGCCGATGCGTCGTGTGACGTTCCGCAGACCGCGGCTGCCGCGGACCCGGCGGGGGCAGCGGAGGCTGGTGCAGGCCGTGATGGCCGGGTGCGTACTCGCGCTGCTTCCGGCGACGTGGATGTACACCGTGGCGGGTGACCGGCTGCGTACGGCGGCTGATGTGCCGCGTACCGATGTGGCGGTGGTGTTCGGTGCCGGGCTCTGGGACGGGGAGCCGTCGCCGTACCTCGCGCACCGGCTGGACGCGGCGGCGGAGCTGTACCGGGAGGGCCGGGTCGAGGTGGTGCTGGTCACCGGGGACAACAGCCGGGAGGACTACGACGAGCCGGACGCCATGCGCGGTTATCTGACGCGGCACGGGGTGCCCGACGGGCGGATCGTCAGCGACTACGCGGGGTTCGACACCTGGGACTCCTGCGTGCGCGCGAAGAAGATCTTCGGGGTGGAACGGGCCGTGCTGATCAGCCAGGGTTTCCACATCCGGCGGGCGGTGGCGCTGTGCGAGGCGGCCGGGGTGGAGTCGTACGGGGTCGGGGTGGACGCCGTGCACGACGCGACCTGGTACTACGGGGGCGCCCGGGAGATCTTCGCCGCCGGGAAGGCGGCGCTGGACGCGGTGTTCCGGCCGGATCCGCGCTTCCTCGGGCCGCGGGAGCCGGGCGTGGAGAGGGCGTTGGCCAGGGCCGAAGAGACGCTCGGATGAATCCGGACGTTCTCCTCCCACAGGTTTGACGCGGTCATTTCACCCCCGCGCGTGAATTGCACCTCCGGCGCTCCCCGTGTTCATGCGATCACGCTTAGTGTCTTCGCCGGGCGGCGGCGGATCGGACCGTCCGCCGCGAACTGGGGGAAAGGACAGAGCGATGACTCGACTTCGCTCCGCATGGGTGGTGGCCGCCGCGGGTGCGCTGCTGGCGGTGCCGGCCGCCATGGGGACCGCCTCGGCGGCGCCCGTGGCGGCACCGGTGATCCAGGCTCCGGAGCCGGGCTGCGCGAAGCTCGGCGGCTACGGCCAGGGGTGGGCCGACATCCGCAACGTGTGTGGACACACCATCTCCGCCAGCGTGGAAGTCGACGGCTGGGACCCGTCGTGCATCCAGATCGGCCCCGGCGGGGTCGGCAGGATCGGCCTGGATCAGGGTGACGAGCCGTACTACGCGTACGAGTGCTGACCCTGCTGTCCGCAGGGTGACCGGGACCGTGTCCTGACCAGGCACCGTCCCTGCACGCGTCCGGGGGTGGGGGCATGGCTTGACGCTGCCCCCGCCCCCGGATCAACCTGGCCTCAGCGGCCCCGGAAGCGCGGCGGGCGCTTCTCCAGGAACGCCGTCATCCCCTCCTTCTGGTCGTCGGTGGCGAACAGGGCGTGGAAGACGCGGCGTTCGAAGCGGATGCCGTCGCGCAGGCCGGTTTCCAGGGCCCGGTCGACGCACTCGCGGGCCGCCCTGACCGCCGCACGGCCGTGGGAGGCGATCGCCGCCGCCGCTTCGAGGGCCTCGGGCAGGACCCGGTCGTCCGGGACCACGCGGGAGACGAGACCGCAGCGTCCAGCCTCCCGTGCGTCCATCGTGCGGCCCGTGAGGACCAGGTCCATGGCCGTGGCCCGGCCCACGAGACGGGTCAGCCGCTGGGTGCCGCCGATGCCGGGGATCACGCCCAGCTTGATCTCGGGCTGCCCGAAGACCGCCGACTCCCCCGCGACGACCAGGTCGCACATCATCGCGAGCTCGCAACCACCGCCGAGGGCATGGCCGTTGACCGCCGCAATCTTCGGGGTGCGGAGCTCGGCGAACTCCTCCCAGTCGGCGAAGTAGTCCTCGGCCATCATGTCGACGGCCGACTTCCCCGCCATCTCCTTGATGTCCGCGCCGGCCGCGAAGACCGTGTCCGAGCCGGTGACGACGAAGCAGCCGACCTCTGGGTCCGCGTCCAACGGGCGTAGTGTGCCGAGGAGTTCGGCGAGGAGCTCACTGCTGAGCGCGTTGCGCACGTGCGGGCGGTGCAGGCGTACGGTCACCACCCGGCCGTCCCGCTCCAGCTTCAGGTTGTTCATCGGCATCCCTTCTACGAGTCCCAGATCGCGCCGTACGCCGGAATCCCCCGCCGTTCCAGGCCGTGGACCACCTGCCAGGTCAGCTTCTTGTTGGAGATGCAGATGACCGCCTCGGCGCCGAAGTCCCGGTGGGCCTCGTGGGCGAGTCGCACCATGTCGGGCTTGCCGTGCCGGGAGGTGTCCCAGATCAGGGCGTGCGGCTGCACGGCGAGGATCTCGTCGACCAGGGCGTCGCCGTAGGTCGTCCGGGGGTCGCGGGTCGCCCAGACCAGCCGGGAGGGCACCTGGGCGGCGAGCAGGTGGGGCAGGCAGGGGCCGATGCCGCTGCCGGTGGCGACGTAGACGACCTTGGTGAACAGGACCTCGATGTTGGCGACGCCGGCCGTGGTGATGCCCTTGACCCACACCTGCCGGGGCAGGTCGTCGATGAAGGAGCCGGTCCAGTCGCCGGCCCGGGAGATGGTCAGGCGGAAGCCGGGCTCGCCGGGGGCGGGGACGTTGGCGAAGGAGTGCCATTCCCTCAGCGGGCTGCGGCTGATCGCGGTGGAGGAGCCCGCGAAGGGGGTCTCGCCGTGGTCGAAGCGGGCCAGCACCACGTGGGAGGAGGGACGTTCGAGGCGGACGTCCACCCTGCGCAGCCGGAGCCAGGGCAGGGCGACGCTGAAGGTGACCACCGCGAGCGTGCCGACCTCCCAGGGACCCGGCGACGCCAGCAGCGTGTGCGTCCAGAACAGGGCCAGGGCCGTCCAGCCGCCGAAGCGGTGGATCTTCTCGAAGTGGTCGTGGTGGCGGGAGCGGAAGGGCGGCAGGGCGGTGGCGATGATCAGGGCGAGGAGGGCGATCAGGGTCCAGCCCACGGCCCTGAGGGGGCCGCCGGGTGTCGTGACCGTCAGGGCCAGGAACCAGGCCGTGCCCGCCAGCGCCCCGCCGACGTGCAGTCCGCCGAAGTGGTAGACCTTGCCGAGCGTCCAGCGGACCCGCAGCGGCCAGCTGGTCGGCGCCGAGGTCGCCAGGCGGAACAGCAGGTTGATGACGTACTGCTGGCGGACGACGACGGCGAGGGCGAGGTTGGCGAGGGCCGCGTGCCCGAGGGTGGCGGCAGACAGGGGCCACAGGGTCCAGGCGCACGCCGCGTTGGCGAGGAGCACCAGGGCCGCGAGCCGGTTGTAGTGCATCAGGCGGGGGTGCTTGAGCAGGCGGCGGGGAGCGGGCAGGAGAGGCGGGAGCCCGCCGGTGGCCTGGTGGTTCCGGGGCGGGGACGTGGTCATCGCGCCACCGCCACGCGCTCCTCGATCATGTGCAGCAGCGCCTGTTTGTCGACCTTGCCGCGGTCGGTCTCGGGGAGGAACGCGAGCGGCAGGATCCGCTCGGGGACGCAGTAGTAGGGCAGGGCGTCCGCGACCGCGCGGCGCGCCGCGTCCGGGTCGACGTCGGCCGGGCAGACGAAGGAGACCAGGGTCCGGGCGTCGCGTTTCAGGGTGACGGCCCGGGTGCAGCCGGCGGCCGACTCCAGGACCGAGGAGACGGAGTCCAGCTCGACGCGGAAGCCGCGCACCTTGACCTGGTCGTCGGTGCGGCCGAGGTGCTCCAGCTCGCCCCCGGCGGTCCAGCGGCCGAGGTCGCGGGTGCGGAACATGCGCCGGCCGCCGCCGAGGAACGGGTCGGGGGCGTAGCGCTCGGCGTTGAGGGCGTCGTCGCCGAGGTAGCCGGCGGAGACGCAGTCGCCGCCGGCCCACATCTCGCCCACCTCGCCGACCGGCAGGGGGCGGCGGTCGGCGTCGAGGACGTACACCGTGTTGTTGGGGGTGGGGCGGCCGATGGTGAGCAGCGGGGCGGACGGGTCGTGGCGGCTCATCGTGTTGACGATCGTGGTCTCCGTGGGGCCGCAGCAGTTGAAGAAGGCGGCCTGCCGGGCCCACCGGTCGGCCAGCGGGCGCGGGCAGGGCTCCCCCGCGACGGCGACCGTGCGTACCCGGGGGCAGGCGGCCGGGTCGAGGCCGGAGAGCACGGTCGGGGTCGCGATCAGCACGTCCGCGGTGCGGGCCGCCGCGGCGAGGTCCTTGCCGCGGATGACGAGCGTGCCGCCCTGGGCGAGGCAGCCGAGGATCTCCCAGGCGGCCATGTCGAAGGCGATGTTGAGGAGCTGGGCGACCCGGTCGCCGGGCCGGACGCCGAGGCCGCCCGGGGCGGTGAGCAGGAGGTTGGCGACGTTGCGGTGGGTGACCTTCACGCCGTTGGGGCGGCCGGTGGTGCCGGAGGTGAACAGCACGTAGCAGCCGTCGTCGCCGGTGACGCGGACGCGTGGGGCCGGGGCGTGCGGCAGCGGTTCGTCGAGCGGGAGCAGCAGATGGCCGTCCGGCAGGGGCACGCGGTGGACGTGCTCCGCGGCCGTGAGGACGACCCGGGTGCGGGCGGTGCGGATGACGTGGGTGAGCTGGGCCGGGGGCGCGAGGCCGATGTCCTGCGGGACGTAGGCGGCGCCGGCCTTCAGGATGCCGAGCAGGCCGACCAGCATCGGGATCGAGCGGCGGACGAACAGGCCGACGTGGTCGCCGGGGCGGATGCCCTCGCGGACCAGGCGGGCGGCGAGGGCATCGGCGTACCGGTCGAGCTCCCCGTAGGTGATGCGGGCGCCCTGGTGTTCGGCGGCCACGGCGTGCGGGGTGGCCCTGGCGTGCCGGGCGACGGCGTGGTGCAGGAGCGGGTCGGGGACGGGGACGGTGGGGCCCCGGCCGTACTGCCGGAAGAGCTGCTGGTCGTGTGGGGTCAAGTGGCGCAGAGGCATGATCGGATGGCCTCCTGGCTGTTTCGAGATCGGATTGCCACCCGCGGGCCGGCCGCGGGTGGATGCTGCCGTGAGCGGCGGGCATGCCCGGGTGTCGAACGCCGTGCGGAGTCGTGCGAGCGCTGCGCGTAGCCAGAGCGTAGTGCTGCTGGTTCAACTCTCAACGAGGTCGGATCGGCCAAGAAAGGAACGCAATGAGCCACATGTGGCGTTCCTCGTCCCAAAGGCAACGTACGTGGCGGTCGGCGACGACCTGTAGGAGGGCGGGCCTGTGCCCGGCCGGGCCAGGGGCTGCTGCCTCACGCGGGCGGGCCGGTGGCGGGGAGGTTGCCGTCCCGGCCGCGTAACAGGGAACCGTCCCGGGCGTAACACGGCCGACGCACGCTGAACGGTATGCAGAGCACCGTGACGCCCACGCACTGCCCGTACTGCGCCCTGCAGTGCGGGATGAACCTGACGCCCGCGCCGGACGGGACCGTCGAGGTGAGCGAGCGCACGGACTTCCCGGTGAACCGGGGAGCCCTGTGCGGCAAGGGGCGCACATCAGCGGCGGTGCTCGCGAGCAACGTCCGTCTGACCTCCCCGTTGGTGCGCGACGAGGGCGGCACCCTGGTGCCCGCCTCCTGGGACGAGGCGCTGGAGAGGATCGCCGCGGGGCTGGGCCGTACGCGCGCGGAGCACGGGCCGGACGCGGTCGGGGTGTTCGGCGGAGGCGGGCTGACGAACGAGAAGGCGTACACGCTCGGCAAGTTCGCGCGGGTCGTGCTCGGCACCTCGCAGATCGACTACAACGGCCGTTTCTGCATGTCGTCGGCGGCCGCAGCGGGCATCAAGGCGTTCGGGCTCGACCGGGGGCTGCCGTTCCCGCTGGAGGACATCCCGAAGTCCGGCTGCGTGATCCTCGTCGGGTCGAACCTCGCGGAGACCATGCCGCCGTCGCTGCGGTTCTTCACCGAGCTGAAGGAGAACGGCGGCACGCTCATCGTGATCGACCCGCGCCGCACCAAGACCGCCGAGCAGGCGGACCTGCACCTGGCGCCCCGGCCGGGCACGGACCTGGCTCTCGCCCTGGGCCTGCTGCACCTGGTGATCGCCGAGGGCCGGGTGGACGAGGGGTACGTCGGTGAGCGCACGGCCGGCTGGGAGGACGCCCGGGCGGCGGCGATGGCGCACTGGCCGGAGTACGTGGAGCGGATCACGGGGGTGTCCGTTCCACAACTGCGGGAGACGGTACGGCTGTTCTGCGAGCCGGAGTCGGCGATGGTGCTCACCGCCCGGGGGCCCGAACAGCAGTCCAAGGGCACCGACACCGTGGGCGCGTGGATCAACCTGTGCCTGGCGACCGGCCGGGCGGGCCGCCCGCTGTCCGGGTACGGCTGTCTGACCGGGCAGGGCAACGGGCAGGGCGGGCGTGAACACGGGCAGAAGGCCGACCAGTTGCCCGGCTACCGCAAGCTCGACGACCCGGCCGCGCGGGCGCACGTCGCCGAGGTGTGGGGCGTCGACCCGGACAGTCTGCCCGGGCCGGGGCGCAGCGCGTACGAGCTGCTGGACGCGCTGGGCACCGACATCAGGTCGCTGCTGCTGATGGCGTCGAACCCGGTGGTGTCGGCGCCGCGGGCCGCGCACATCGAGGAGCGGATCAGGTCGCTGGACTTCCTGGCGGTCTGCGACGTGGTGCTGTCGGAGACGGCGTCGCTCGCGGACGTGGTCCTGCCGGTCACCCAGTGGGCCGAGGAAACGGGCACGACGACCAACCTGGAGGGCAGGGTCCTGCTGCGGCGCCGGGCGATCACCCCGCCCGAGGGCATCCGCAGCGACCTTGAGGTGCTGCACGAACTCGCCGCCCGGCTGGGCGTGGAGAAGGGCTTCCCGACCGACCCGGAGGAGGTCTTCGAGGAGCTGCGGCGGGCGTCGGCGGGCGGGGCGGCGGACTACTCGGGGATCACCTACCGGAGGCTGGCGGAGGAGAACGGGGTGTTCTGGCCCTGTCCGGCGGCGGTGGAGGCGGCCGGTGACCCCGCCGGGGAGACACCTGCCGCGCACCCGGGCACACCCCGCCTCTTCCTGGACCGTTTCGCCACCCCCGACGGCCGGGCCCGGTTCGTTCCCGTGTCGCACCGCGCGATCGCCGAGGAGCCGGACGACGAGTACCCCGTGCTGCTCACCACCGGGCGGGTCGTGGCGCAGTACCAGTCCGGGGCGCAGACCCGGCGCGTGGCGGAGCTGAACGCCGCCGCGCCGGGGCCGTTCGTCGAGCTGCACCCGAGGCTGGCGGCCCGGCTCGGAGCGGCCGAGGGGGATCCGGTGGCCGTCGTGTCCCGGCGGGGCCGGGCCGTCGCGCCCGCGAGGATCACGAACGCCATCCGGCCCGACACCGTCTTCATGCCCTTCCACTGGCCGGGCGAGGGCCGCGCCAACACCCTCACCAACCCCGCGCTCGACCCGACCTCCCGGATGCCGGAGTTCAAGGCGTGCGCGGTGCGGCTGGAGGCCGTCGAGCGGTAGGGGTCAGCTCACTGCGACGGCCTTCCAGGCCGCGGCGACCGCCTTCTGCTCGGTGCTGTCGGCGCCGTAGAGGTCCTTGGCCGCGCTCAGGGTCGCCGTGCGGGCGTCCGCGTAGTCCGTCGAGGACGTCATGTAGACCGTCAGCGCGCGGTACCAGATTTTGCCCAGGGCGGCCCGGCCGATGCCGTTCACCGTGGAGCCGTCACAGGTCGGGGAGGTGTAGGCGACGCCGTTGACGGTCTTGCTGCCGCTGCCCTCCGCGAGCAGGTAGGCGAAGTGGTTGCCGACGCCCGAGGAGTAGTGCACGTCGAGGTCGCCGAGCTTCGGGTTCCAGCAGTCCGCCGACTTGCCGTCCTTCGACGGCTTGTCCATGAAGCGCAGGGCCTCGCGGCCCAGGCCGGAGCGGACGACTTTCTCACCGATGAGCCAGTCGCCCCGGTCCTCGGAGTTGGCCGCGTGGAACTCCACCAGCGTGCCGAAGATGTCCGAGGTGGCCTCGTTCAGGCCGCCGGACTCGCCCGAGTACGTCAGCGCCGCCGTCTTGGACGTCACGCCGTGGGACATCTCGTGCCCGGCGACGTCCAGCGACACCAGCGGGCCCATCAGCTTGCCGTCTCCGTCGCCGTAGGTCATGCAGAAGCAGTTGTCGTCCCAGAAGGCGTTGTTGTAGTCCTTGCCGTAGTGGACGCGGTTGAAGGAGCCCTTGCCGTCGCCCGCGATGCCGGCGCGGCCGTGGACCTCCTTGTAGTAGTCCCAGGTGACGTCGGTGCCGTACTGGGCGTCGACCGCGGCCGTGGACCGGTCGGCGGCCGTCCCCGTCCCCCAGTGGTTGTCGGCGTCCGTGAAGAGCGTCGCGGGGGCGCGGGTCAGACAGATGGTCAGCAGGCACTGGTCCGTCTTGTTCTCGGCGTCGCCGGTGTAGGTGCCGCCGCGTGTCGCGTCCTTGAGCCGGTACGACGAGCCGGACGCCGTCGTCTCCAGCGGGACCGTGCCGCCGTAGAGGGACTTGCCGTCGCCGGAGGCCGACTCCATGGTGTCCCAGGCGTCGATCCGGGTGCCGGTCGTCGCGTCGGTCAGCACCGTGCGTCCGACCGGGTTGCCGAGCTCGTCGTGCGCCACCGCGTCGGTCTGCCAGGCCAGCTTCGGGGCGCCGTGCAGGGCGTCGACGACCAGCCGCGGCTTGGCGGTCAGCTTCTTCAGGGTCTCGCCGAGGTGCGCGGCGCGCAGCAGGTTCGCCGCGAGGTCGGCGGCCCTGGGGGCGGTCACCTTCGGGGTGACGCTCGCCAGGGAGAGCGCGGACGTCGTCGCGCGGGTCGTGCCCCGGTAGGTGCCGTCCGGGTTCAGGTGGAGCACGAAGTCTCCGCCCAGGACCGGGAGCCGGTGGTAGGTGCGGTCGTAGCGGACGTGGCGGGTGCCGTCCTCGTCGACGACGACGTCCCGGACCTCCGTCTTCTGGGCCGGGGTGAGGCCCAGGGCGGCGGCCCGGTCCGCGAGCACCGCCTCCGCGTCCTCGATCGCGCCGGACCTGGTCGGCCGGTCCGCCGCGCCGGCGGCCGGGGAGAGGACGGCGGCCAGCAGGGCGGTGGTGCCGGTGAGGGCCACACCGGCGAGGGCGAGACGGGAACCGCGGACATGACGTATCCGACTCATCGGTCTCCTCATACGGGCGCACCCGGTCGCGTGGGGTCGACCGGGGGCGGCGTTGATGTTGACCGCGAGTTAAGGCGGCGCGGACATGGCATGTCCATAGCGCCGTTGTGCAGGTGTGTGAGGGTGCAGAATCGTTCCTGTGACCCTCCCCTTCTTCGTCTACGGCACCCTCCGCCCGGGGGAGGTCAACCACGACCTCTTCCTGCGCGGCCGCACCCGGTCCGAGGAGCCGGGGCGGCTCGCGGACGCGGTGCTCTACGCCGGGCCGGGCTACCCCTACGCGGTCGAGGAGCCGGGCGGCGGCGTGGTCAGCGGGGAACTGGTGACCGCATGGCCGGAGGCGTACGAGCGGCTGCTCGCCGAGCTGGACCGGCTGGAGGAGTACGTGCCCGGGGATCCGCGCAGCCTGTACGAACGCGTCGAGCGCAAGGTCGTCCGGGCGGCGGACGGAGTGGCGGTCCGGGCCTGGGTGTACGTGGCCGCACCCGCCGTCGCCACGCGGCTGCGGGCCCGCGGGCGGACGATCGAGGGCGGCGACTGGCGGACTCGGACGTGAGGGCCGTGCGCGGCTGAAGCCGGCTCAGCCCCCGTACGGCCGCTTCGCCCTGGCCTCCCGCAACGCGTGGCCCCACCACACCAGTTGGTCCAGCATGGTCTTGGCCGCCGCGTCCGGGCCGGACCGGTCGCGCAGGGTGCCCCGGTCGTCGAAGGAGGCGCCGACGTTGTGGAAGGAGACGGTGTCGCGGACCGTCACGGCGTGGAGCTCCGCGAAGACCTGGCGCAGGTGCTCCGCGGCGCGCAGGCCACCGGACAGGCCGCCGTAGGAGACGAGCCCGACGGGCTTGGCCTGCCATTCGGTGAAGTGCCAGTCGACGAGGTTCTTCAGGCCCGCCGGGAAGGAGTGGTTGTACTCGGGAGTGAGGACCACGAACGCGTCCGCGCGGGCCAGCTTCGGGGTGATGCCGGACAGCGCGGTGGTCGCCTCCTCGGTCGGTTCGAGGGACATCGGCAGCGCGGCCTCGGCGACGTCCACGACCTCGGCGACCAGGTCGTCCCGGTCCCGGATGCGGCCGAGGAGCCAGTCGGCGACGACGGGGCCGAAGCGGCCGTGCCGGTTGCTGCCCACGACGAGGGTCAGCCGGAGCGGGTCGGCGGCGGTCCGCGGCGGGGCGGCTGGATCCGTAGCGGTTGTCTTCATGCGGCACAGCCTCGTACCTCAACCAAACTTGAGGTCAAGCACCGGCCGCGCGCATCCGGGGTCACCCGTTCACACGCGCTCCCCGCGCTTTTCCCCACCTCGCCCGCCGAACGCCCGTGACCTGCCGAAACGGCCAACGAAGGCAGCCGGTTCGGCCCTGCCCGACACCCATTCACCCCAATTCTGACGCCCTTTCAGCAAGCGCGGTCGTCCCGCTGCCCGTTACCTCGGAAGGGCAGGCGCCGACCGAACCGCTCGAAGGAGCACCGATGCGACGTATCGCCCCGCCGCTGACCGGTACCGCGCTCGCCGTCGCCACCGCGGCCCTCGCCGCCGCCCCCGCGTACGGCGCGTCCGCCGGTGGCCTGGAGCTGTCCCCGGCCTCGGTCGTGCCGGGCGGCCAGGTCACGGTGCGCACGACGGCCTGCGGCGACGGCGGCTCGGCGACGGGTGACGCCGGCGCGGTCGGGGCGGGTTCCGTCGGCCTGGCGCCGGACGCGCACGGGCCGGGCGCGACCGGGCGGTTCAAGGTGCCGCCGAGCGCGCAGCCGGGAACGTACGAGATCATCGCGACCTGCACCGGCAGCGGCCGGCGGCTCACGGGGGACCTGGTGGTCACGCTGACGCCGGTGCGCGAACAGGTCCATCCCCGGGGAAGCGTGAAGACGGGGGTCGGCGGCGCTCTGGGCCCCGATCCCGTGCAGACCGCGGCAGGTGTGGCGGCCCTCGCCGTCGCCGCCGCGGGCGGTACCTGGCTCCTGCATCGCCGGGCGAGAGGCGACGGGATCTGACGGACACCCTCCGCTGTCCGTCGCCGGTACCGCATGTCCCCTCCCCTCCGGGTCCGACGCCCCTCGCGGCCCGGAGGGGGTACGGGGCTGGCTCAGAAGAGGGTGGGTTATGCGCGGGTTCCCCAGGTTCGGCAGCGGTGTGCGCGATCCCGCGAACGCCGCCATGGCCGCCGTCACGGTGTTCGCCCTGTGCTCCGGGGTGTGGCTGCTGCGCGACGGCGCCGGGACGCACACCCCGCCGCAGCCGTCCGCCGCACAGGCCCGGGCCGGGCTGGACGGCCGGGCCGGTGAGCGGCCCGCCGTGCCCCCGCTGCCGCCCTCACCGCCCGACCGGATCCGCATCCCGGCGATCGGGGTGAACGCGCCGCTGACCGGCCTCGGCCTGACGAGGACCGGCAGCCTCGACGTACCGCCCGCCGCGGAGAAGAATCTCGCCGGCTGGTACGAGGCCGGCACGACCCCCGGGGAGCGGGGCACGGCGATCGTGGCCGGCCACGTCGACAACGCCGACGGCCCCGCCGTGTTCTACGACCTCGGCGCCCTGGCCAGGGGCAGCACGATCGAGATGGACCGGCGGGACGGCGGGGTCGCGGTGTTCACCGTGGACGCCGTGGAGGTCCACGCCGCGAAGGACTTCCCCGACGAGAAGGTCTACGGCGCCGCCGGCCGCCCCGAGTTGCGGGTCATCACCTGCGGCGGCACCTACTCACGCGGCACCGGTTACCAGGGGAACGTCGTCGTCTTCGCGCATCTGACCGGGAGCCGGTGACAGGACGTTGGCCCTCCCCCAGGCCCCCAGCGGTTCCAGTGCCTCGTTCAGGGACATGCCCCGGGGCGTCAGCGAGTACTCCACGCGCGGCGGCACCTCGTCGTACGCCTCGCGGTGCACCAGGCCGTCGGCCTCCATCTCCCGCAGCTGCGAGGCGAGCACCTTCTCGGTGACACCGGGCAGTTCCCGGCGCAGCTCGCCGAAGCGGCAGGGCCGCTCGTGCAGCGCCCAGAGGATCAGCACCTTCCACTTGCCACCGATCACGTCCATCGCCGCGTCGATCCCGCAGACGTACGCGCCCGGCCGCCGTCCCGTCGTTCCCATGCCCGGTCTCCTCCCCCTTCGCCTGCCTGGACTCTTCCCCCGTGGTAACCACCCACTTCGAAGTACGTACTTGAGCAGGCGCTTCCCCTGCGACGAGCCTAATCGCCATGACCGATAACGCAGTTGTTCCCCGTACCTCTCTCACCCTTCTCGGCACCGGTGCCATGGGCACCGCCCTCGCACGCGTATGGCTGGCCGCCGGGCACGAGGTGACCGTCTGGAACCGCACCGCCGCCCGGACCGAGCCCCTCGCCGCCGAGGGCGCCACGGTCGCCGCGAGCGCCGCCGACGCCGTGGCGGCGAACCGCCTGGTGATCGTCTGCCTCCTGGACGACGCCTCGGTGGGCGAGGCCCTCGACGGGGCCGATCTCGCCGGGCGGGACCTGGTGAACCTCACCACCGGCACCCCGGCCGAGGGACGGGCGCGGGCCGCCTGGGCCGAGGCGCGCGGCGCGCGCTTCCTGGACGCCGGGATCATGGCCGTCCCGCCCATGATCGGCGCCCCCGACTCCGGCGGATACGTCTTCTACAGCGGCTCCCCCGAGCTGTTCGAGGAGCACCGCGCCACCCTGGGCGTCCCGGCCGGCACCCGCTACGTCGGAGCCGACCCGGGTTTCGCCGCCCTGCACGACGTGGCGCTGCTGAGCGCGATGAGCGGCATGTTCGCGGGCATCACCCACGCCTTCGCGCTGATCCGCCCGGAGGACATCGCGCCGAAGGACTTCGCGCCGCTGCTCGCGGACTGGCTGACCGCGATGGCCCCCGCCGTGCACCAGAGCGCGGACCAGCTGCAGAGCGGCGACTACACCCGCGGCGTCGTCTCCAACCTCGCGATGCAGGTCGCCGGCAACGCCACCCTGCTGCGCACGGCCGAGGAGCAGCGGGTCAGCCCGGAGCTGCTCACGCCGTACATGAAGCTCATGGAGCGGTGGCTCGCCCTGGGGCACGGGGAGGAGGACGGGACGGGGACGGTGGAGCTGCTGGACGTGCGGGGGCGCTAGGCCAGCCACTGTTCGTACGCGAGGTTCCCCACCAGGGCGAAGACGACCGTCAGCAGTACGACGCGGACGAAGCCGCTGCCCTTTTTGAGGGCGGTATGGGCGCCGAGGGTGCCGCCCGCCAGGTTGAAGACGGCCATCAGGGCGGCCAGCTGCCACAGGACCGCGCCCTGCCAGGCGAAGGTGGCGAGCGCGCCGGCGTTGGTGCAGCAGTTGACGATCTTCGCGGTGGCGGAGGCGGTGACGAGGTCGAGGTGGAGCACGGCGGTGAGGGCGAGGACCAGGAACGTCCCGGTGCCGGGGCCGATCAGGCCGTCGTAGAAGCCGATGCCCAGGCCGGCGAGGCCGATCGCGGCGAGGATCCGGCGGGGTGAGGCCGGGCCGGTCGCCGGGGCGGTGCCGAAGGCGGGCCGCAGGATCACGAAGGCGGCCACGCCCAGCAGCACCACCATGATCACGGGCTTGAGCACCTCGGTGCTCATCCCGGCCGCGAAGAAGGCGCCCCCGGAGGAGCCCGCGAGCGCGGCGAGGCCGATGCGCACGGCGAGGCGTACGTCCACCGGTGCCTTGCGGGCGTACGTCACCGCGGCGCCCGTCGTGCCGACGATGGCGACCGCCTTGTTGGTGCCGAGCGCGTAGGCGGCCGGGGTGCTCGCCGGCAGTCCGAGCAGCAGCACGGGCAGCAGCAGGAGGCCGCCCCCGCCGACCACGGCGTCGATCCAGCCTGCGGCGAGGGCCGCGACGCAGAGCAGGACGATCGTGGTCAGCGATATGTCGGGCATGATCGCGACCCTATGCGAGGCCGGTGTACCGCCTCTGCGACGCCCCTCGCAGCCCGCCGCCCCCGCGCCGCCGAACCCCTCACAGCCCGCCGTCTTCGCACCTCAGGAAGCCTCACACCCGCCGCCCCCGTCCGCTGAGGGCAGCGTTCCCCGCGGGAAACAGAGGTGATGCTGCCGGGTAACACCGGCACCGCACGCTCATGGACATGACCTCGAATGAGCGTGTGGTGGTGATCGGCACCGGCCTGGCGGGCGTACGGCTCGCCCGGCGGCTCGGTGAGCTCGGCACGCCCGCGCTGCTGATCGGCGAGGAGGAGCACCGGCCCTACAACCGGGTGCTGCTCGCCGAGGTGCTGGCCGGACGGTACAGCCCCGAGGTGATCGCCCTGCCGGCACCCGCACAGGTCAGGCGCGGCCGGATCACCGGGATCGACCGCGAGCGCCGGACGGTCGCCTGTGCGGACGGGTCCGTGATCGCATACGGCCGGCTCGTCCTCGCCACCGGCTCCAACCCGGTGCTGCCGCCGCTGCGCGGCCTGTTCACCGAGAACCACGAACTGCCCGAGGGCATCCACGCGTTCCGCACCATGGACGACTGCCTGGGCCTGTCCAAGGCGCTCCGCCCGGGGGTGAAGGCGGTCGTCATCGGCGGCGGGCTCCTCGGGGTCTCCGCCGCCCGGGCGCTCGCCCGGCGCGGCGCGCAGGTCGTGCTCGCCCAGCAGTCCGAGCGGCTGATGGAGCGCCAGCTCGACCCGGCCGCCTCGAAGCTCGTCGAGCGGCACCTCACCGACCTGGGCGTGGAGGTGCACACCGAGTGCCGCGTCCGGGACGTGCGCTGCGTCGGCGGCGCCGTCCGCTCCGTGGAGATGGCCGACGGATACGCGCTCGACGCCGATCTGGTGGTCGTCGCCTGCGGTGTGCATCCGCGAGTGGGCCTCGCCCAGGCCGCCGGCCTCGACGTCCGCAAGGGCGTCGTCGTCGACGACGAGCTGCGCACCTCCGACCCGTACATCCACGCGATCGGCGACTGCGCCCAGCACGACGGCGTCCTCTACGGACTCGCCACTCCCGCGCTCGAACAGGCCGACGCGCTCGCGGAACTGCTCGCCGGTGACGCGAACGCCCGCTACACCGGCACCCGTTCCCTGACCCGGCTCACGCTGAACGGGCACGACAGCCCCTTCGACCTCGCCGCGTTCGGCGAGACCGAGGCGCTCCCGGGCGACGACGTCGTCCAGCTCGCCGACGCCACCCGCGGCACCTACCGCAAGGTCGTCGTCCGCGACGACCGCCTGGTCGGCGGGGTCCTCGTCGGCGAACTCGGCACCGTCGGCGCGCTCGCCCGCGCCTGGGAGGGAGCAGAGCCGCTCCCCTCCGCCGGCGGCCCGCTGCTCCACCTGCTCACCAACGATGGAGGCTCCTGATGACCGCCACCCCGGAGGCCACGGAGGCCACCCCCACGATCGTGCTCGTCGGCCACGGCATGGTCGGCCAGCGCTTCCTCGAAGCGCTCGCCGCGCGCGGCCTGACCGCCACACACCGCGTGGTCGTTCTCTGCGAGGAGCCGCGCCCGGCCTATGACCGCGTGGCGCTCACGTCGTACTTCTCGGGGAAGACCCCCGAGGACCTGTCCATGACGGACATGGAGTTCATCGAGACGCACGGCATCGAGCTGTACGTCGGTGACCCGGCGACCGCCGTCGACCGCGAGGCCCGCAAGGTCACCGCCAGGTCCGGCGAGGTCTTCGACTACGACGTCCTCGTCCTCGCCACCGGCTCCTACCCCTTCGTGCCGCCGGTCCCGGGCAAGGACGCCGAGGGCTGTTTCGTCTACCGCACCATCGAGGACCTGCTCGCGATCGAGGAGTACGCGAAGTCGAAGGCCACGGTGGGTGCCGTGGTCGGCGGCGGTCTGCTCGGGCTGGAGGCGGCCGGTGCGCTGAAGGGGCTCGGACTCACCTCCCACATCGTGGAGTTCGCGCCCCGGCTGATGCCCGTCCAGGTGGACGAGGGCGGTGGCGCGGCGCTGCTGCGCACCATCGAGGAGATGGGCCTGACCGTCCACACGGGCGTGGGCACGCAGGAGATCCTGGTCGACGCCGAGGGCGCCGTCACCGGCATGAAGCTCTCCGACGGCTCCGAACTCGCCGCCGACATGGTGGTGTTCTCCGCCGGTGTCCGCCCCCGCGACCAGCTGGCCCGCGACTGCGGCCTGACGGTCGGCGAGCGCGGCGGCATCACGGTCGACGAGCAGTGCCGTACGGTCGCCGACCCGCACGTCTTCGCGATCGGCGAGTGCGCACTGGCCTCCGACGGCCGGGTGTACGGCCTGGTGGCGCCGGGCTACGAGCAGGCCGAGACGGCCGCGGCCACGATCGCCGCGGACGAGGCGTCCTTCACCGGCGCCGACCTGTCCACCAAGCTGAAGCTGCTCGGCGTGGACGTGGCGTCCTTCGGCGACGCGCACGGCACCGCCGAGGACTGCCTGGACGTCGTCTACTCCGACTCCCGCGCGGGCCTGTACAAGAAGCTGGTCATCGGCCGCGACGGCACGCTGCTCGGCGGCATCCTGGTCGGCGACGCGGAGGCGTACGGCACGCTGAAGGCGTTCACCGGCTCGGTCCCGCCGGTGTCGCCCGAGTCGCTGGTGCTGCCCGCCGGTGCCGGGGCGCCCGCCCAGCTCGGCCCGGCCGCGCTGCCGGACGACGCGATCATCTGCTCCTGCAACAACGTCCGCAAGGGCACGATCCGCGACGCGGTCACCGAGCACAAGTGCACCACCGTGCCCGAGGTGAAGAAGTGCACCAAGGCCGGTACGACCTGCGGAAGTTGCGTCAAGGTCCTCGGCCAGCTGGTCACCGCCGAGCTGGAGGCGTCCGGCGTCGAGGTCGACAAGGGCCTGTGCGGCTGCTTCGCGCAGACCCGCGAGGAGCTGTACGAGATCGTCCTCGCGCTGCGCATCACCACCTACCAGGACCTGCTGGACCGCCACGGCCGCGAGGGGGCCCGGGGCGGTGACGGCTGCGAGGTCTGCAAGCCGGCCGTCGGCTCGATCATCGCCTCCCTCGCCCCGACGATCGGCGCGAGCGGCTACGTCCTGGACGGCGAGCAGGCGGCGCTCCAGGACACCAATGACCACTTCCTGGCCAACCTCCAGAAGAACGGCTCGTACTCGGTCGTCCCGCGCATCCCCGGCGGCGAGATCGCCCCGGAGAAGCTGATCGTCATCGGCGAGATCGCCCGCGACTTCGGCCTCTACACGAAGATCACCGGCGGCCAGCGGATCGACATGTTCGGTGCGCGCGTCGAGCAACTGCCGGTGATCTGGGCGCGCTTGGTGGACGCCGGTTTCGAGTCCGGCCACGCCTACGGCAAGTCGCTGCGCACGGTGAAGTCCTGCGTCGGGCAGACCTGGTGCCGCTACGGCGTCCAGGACTCCGTCCGCATGGCGATCGACCTGGAACTGCGCTACCGGGGTCTGCGCTCCCCGCACAAGCTGAAGTCGGCGGTCTCCGGCTGCCAGCGCGAGTGCGCCGAGGCCCAGTCGAAGGACTTCGGCGTGATCGCCACCGCCAACGGCTGGAACCTCTACGTCGGCGGCAACGGCGGCGCGACCCCGCGCCACGCGGACCTGCTCGCGCAGGACCTGTCGGACGCCGAACTGGTCCGCCTGATCGACCGGTTCCTGATGTTCTACATCCGTACGGCCGACCGCCTGGAGCGGACCTCGACCTGGCTGGAGCGGATCCCGGGCGGCCTCGACCACGTGAAGGACGTCGTCGTCCACGACTCGCTCGGCATCTGCGACGAGCTGGAGCAGCTGATGCAGGCGCACGTCGCGCACTACCGCGACGAGTGGGCCGAGACCATCAACGACCCCGAGAAGCTCGCCCGGTTCGTGTCCTTCGTGAACGCCCCGGACACCCCGGACCCGGTCGTCGCCTTCGTGCCCGAGCGCGACCAGATGAAGCCCGACCTGCCGCTGCTGTCCATCGGCATGCGACCCGCCGACGTACTGGAAGGAAGCGCCCAGCGATGACCCTGGCACTGGAGACCACCGACCTCAAGGTCGAACTCGCCCTGGACGACGACTGGTTCGCGGTCTGCGACCTGAGCACGCTGCTCCCGGGCCGCGGGGTGGCCGCACTGCTGCCGGACGGCCGGCAGGCCGCGATCTTCCGCGACCGCTCCGGCGAGCTGTTCGCCATCGACAACCGCGACCCCTTCACCGGCGCGGCCGTCCTCTCCCGCGGCCTGACGGGCACCCACCAGGGCCGCCCGTTCGTCGCCTCGCCCCTGCTGAAGCAGCGCTTCGACCTGGCGTCCGGGCAGTGCCTGGACGACGAGGCGGTACGGGTGACGGCCTACAAGGTGCGGACGTCGTAGCAACGGTGCCCGACCGCAGGTCCTCGACCGACGGTTCTTGACCGACGTTTCTTGACCGGACGTTCTGAAAAAGCCTAGGCTGCACTGCGTGGCCAGGACCAAGGAGTTCGATCCGGACGCCACGCTCCAGGCAGCTCTCGAGCTGTTCTGGCGGCGCGGCTACGAGGCGACGTCGATGTCCGACCTCGTCGCCCACCTCGGCATCGGACGCGCCAGCATCTATGCGACCTTCGGCAACAAGCACGAGCTGTACCTGAAGGCGCTGGACCGCTACGACCGGACGGGACTCCCGCCGATCCTGCGGGAGCTGTCCCAGCCGGGACCCGCGCTGCCGGCCGTGCGCGAGCTCGTCCGGCGGTACGCGGCGGAGGCCGCGGACGCCCGGGAACGCCTGAACGGCTGCATGATCACCAATGCGGCGTCCGAACTCGCCCCGCACGACCGGACGACCGCCCGGCGCGTGAAGCGCAACTGGGACCAGCTGGAGACCGTGCTGCACTCGGCGCTGGTCCGCGCCCAGGCGCAGGGGGAACTGCCCGCCGGACGCGACCCGCTCGCACTGGCCCGCATGCTGCTCGTCCTGCTCCAGGGCCTGCGGGTGGTCGGCAAGGCCTCACCGGACCCTGCGCGCGTCAGGGACGCGGCCGAGCAGGCCCTGGCACTTCTGGACTGAAAGGCACCTCGACCGGGGTGCCTTTTCTGTGCCGCGATATTGAACCGATCGTTCAAGAACTCCTCGGCACTTCGGCACTTCGGCACTTCGACACTTCGGCACTTCGATATTTCGATACTTCGAGACAAGGACCGTCACATGACCACTGCACCGCACCGGGCCCGCTTCACCGACCGCACCGCCCTGGTCACCGGCGCCGGGTCCGGCATCGGACGCGCGATCGCCCGCGCACTCGCGGCGGAGGGCGCGAACGTCGTGGTGGTGGGCCGTCGGGGAGAACCACTGGAGGAGACCGCGGAGTCGATCGAGGCCGCGGGAGGCAAGGCGCTGGCCGTCACGGCGGACGTGGCGCGGGCCGCGGACGTCGAGGCGGCGGTGGCAGCCGCCGCCGAGCACTTCGGCTCCTTGGACGTGGCGGTGAACAACGCGGGCGTCTTCCGGGGCGGAGCACCGCTGGCGGACCTCGCCGAGGAGGACTGGCACACGCAGCTCGGCGTCAACGTCACCGGCGTGTTCCTCGCCCTGCGGGCCGAGATCCGCCAGATGCGCACACAGCCGTCCGGCGGGGCGATCGTCAACATCGCCTCCACCTTCGGCGCCCACACTCGTCACCCCGGCGCCGCCGCGTACGCCGCCACCAAGGCGGCGGTGTCCGTCCTCACCCGAGGGGCCGCACTCGACCACATCCGGGAGGGCATCCGCATCAACGCGGTCAGCCCCGGCGCCGTCGACACACCGATGTCGCTGCAGCCGGGCGAGACGGACGCCGACCGCTCGGCCCGCGCCCGGTCCACCCTCCCGCTCGGCCGCGTGACCACGACGGAGGAGGTGGCCGCGGCGGTCCTCCACCTGGCCTCCGACGACGCCGCCTCGACGGTGGGCACGGACCTGGTGGTGGACAGCGGCGCCACGGCCTGAGCGGCGGCTGGGCGAGGCCGTCTGACGGATCGTGTCCGTCGTGTACGGATCACGTCCGTTCCGGAGCCGGGGAGCGGGGTGCGTCGGCCGCGCGTTCGCAGTGGGGCCAGTCGCCGAAGTCGCGGTCCCGGCTCCACAGCTTCCGGGCCGCCCGGATGTTCCACTCCGGGTCCAGGGCCTCACGCGGTGTGCCGCCCAGTTCGCGCAGCCGGGCGTCGGAGATCTGGAACAGGCCCCAGTTCCGGGTGCCGTTGGTGTTGGGGAGGATGTGCAGCGGGTCGAGGAAGGACTGGCAGTCGGCTATGGCCACCGCCTTGTCCGGCACCTCGGGGAACACCTCCCGGACCCGCTGCCGCACCTTCTGCGGCGACCACACCCGCATCCGGACGGGCGAGGTGTACAGCGCCTCCTTCGTCGGCTCCGCGACGACCCCGTTGGGCTGTAGTCCGGCGAGCACCTGGAAGGCCGTGACGCGGCGCAGGGTCTGGGGGCCGAAGTCCCCGTCCACGCCGATGTCCGCGCCCTTGGCGTGCAGCAGGCGCTGCACCTCCCGCACGCACTCGTCGTGCTCGCCCATCGCGATCACCGGCGGGCAGCCGGCCGAGAACAACGGCCGGACCGCCTCGCCGGTGCGCAGGCCGCCGCCGGCACCGGCGGCGTCACCGTCGCCGGAGGGCGACCGGCCGCTCGACAGCACCCAGGCCGAGACCGTGACGGCGGCGAGGACCGCGACGACGACGGTGGCGCGCAGCCGGTGCCGGCGCGGCCGGCGCGCGGGACCGGATGCCGCATCGGGGGTGGGCTGCTCCGGTGCCCGGTCGTCGCCCGGGGCCGGGGCAGGGGTCTGGGCAGGGGTCTGGGCCGGTCCCTGGTCCGGGGTTGATGCCAGCCCCTGGTCCGAGGTCGGGGTTTGACCCTGGGCCGGGGTCGAGGCCTTGGTGGGCGCCTCCGCCTTCGGATCGGCCTTCGGATCGGCCTTCAGGTCGGTCTTGGGAGCGACTTTCGGGTCGGCTTCCTGGGGCGCTTCCGGTTCCGCTCCCCCTGCCGCTTCCGGCACCGCTCCCCGTTCCGCGGCGGCACGCGCCGTGTCCGCCAGTGCCCACAGGCGGTGCAAGGTGCGCAGTTCGTCCGGGGTCGCGCCGCAGACCGTGGCCAGCCGGTGCACGCTCCCGTAGTCCTGGGGCACCGACGTGCCCCGGCAGTAGCGGTGCAAGGTCGAGCCGGCCAGGCCGGACTTCCTGGCGAGGGCCTCGTAACTCAGGCCGGACCGGCTCTTCAACGAACGCAACAGCGCGGCGAACCGCTCCGTTTCCGGGCATGCGGACAAGGCCGTTCCCCCCTCGGGAATCCCCACGGACGCTGGTCGGGCGTCTCGTGCCGACACTGTGCCACCAAAGGCGTCCCATGGCCGTCCCAACGGTTCCGGAACGCGCCAGGTGCGCGGCCCACCGGCGTCCCGGCGTCCCAGCGGCCCCCCACGTCCTTGCCCGGCCCGGCCGCGCCTTGCCAGCGTCGGGCCGTCCGCACCACCGTCCCCAGATCTCCGAGGAGACCAGGCTCATGCGCCTTTCCGTCCGCCGGAACTCCCGTGCGAACCCGCTGCTCGCCGTGCTCGCCGTCAGCGCCGCCGCCGTCGCCACCCTGGCCGTGCCGAGCTCCGCGTCGGCGGCCCCGGCCGCGCCCGCCGCGGTGGACTGCGCGTCCGGGCACATCTGCTTCTGGACCGGAGCCAACTTCACCGGCAGCAAGTGCGCCTGGGACGTGGCCGACCCCGACTGGCAGAGCGGTGCCGTCCGGTGTTCCTGGGCCGCCACGACCAACGTGAAGTCCGTTTGGAACGCCGGCACCAGCAGCTCCAGCGGTGTCGCCTACTACCGGGGCGCCAACTACAGCGACCGGGTCGGCTGCACTCGCCAGCAGCACGGCGGCAACCTCGCCGGCACGTACAAGGTCCGCTCCCACCGGTGGATCTCGGGCAGCTGCGGCTGACCGGACCGGCCATCGGCACGAAACGCGGTGGCGTGCACGCCCGAGCAGACGGGCGTGCACGCCACCGCGGCCTGACCGCAGGGGGCGGGGTCAGCCCAGCAGGGGCGACCGCGCGTGCTCCTCGGGGAGGGGCCGGGTGTCGAGGTAGAACCACTCGGCGTCCGCAGTGGGCCAGGGCGCCGGTTCCGCCGCCTCCTGGCCGGGGACCGGGCGCCGGGGCAGCGGCGTCGGGGCCGGGCCCGGGTCCGCGGCCTGCTTCGCCTCCCCCGGCATCAGCAGCTCCACCCGCAGCCCAAGGCCCCGCTGCTGGGCGGTGAATTCCTCGACCTGGTTGCGGCAGGCGTGGTCCAGGTGGGTCACGCCGGTCAGGTCGAGACGGATCCTCGGCTTCCCGGACGCGGCGGCCGCCTCCAGCGCGTCGATCACCTTCGGCAGCCGCAGGAACGTGGCGTTGCCCGCCATGACGACCTTGGCCGTGTCCTGCTCGACCTGCTGGCGGATCACCGTCTGCGACATACGCAGCGCGGCCAGCACGATTCCCGCGGCGAGACCGAACAGCACGCCCTCCAGCAGCGCGGTCGCCACGATGACCAGCATGGTCAGCGTCATCACCGCGAACTCGCCCCTGTCCTGGCGCCACATCTTCGGGAACTCGGCGGGCCCGAACAGCTTCCAGCCGCTGTGCACGAGGACGCCGGCGAGCACGGAGATCGGGATCAGCGCGAGCACCTGCGGCAGCAGCAGCGCGAACAGCAGCAGCCACAGGCCGTGCAGGGTGCGGGAGAGCCGGGTCTTGGCCCCGGCCTGGACGTTCGCCGAACTGCGCGCCACCACCGCGGTGATGGGGAGCGCGCCGAGGATGCCCGCGACGGTGTTGCCCGCGCCCTGGGCGATCAGCTCGGTGTTGTAGCGGGTGCGCGGACCGTTGTGCATACGGTCCACGGCGGCGGCCGTGAACAGGCTCTCCGCGGACGCGATGACCGTGAAGGTGAGGATCGCGGTGATGATCGTCCCGTCGGCGAGCCCGGCGAACTGCTCCGCGCCCGGCACCTGCACGGAGTTGAGCAGGTTGCCCACCTGGAGGGTTTTCACGTCCACGCCGGGCAGCGCGGCGACGACCATGCCGATGCCGACGGCGACCAGAGCGGCGGGGATCTTCCCGGCCGGCCCGGGCACCTTCTTCCAGATGAAGCTCAGCACGATCGTGACGACACCGAGCAGCATGGCGATCATCGCCTGCGGGTTCGTCAGGACGCCGGCCAGCAGTCCGGGCACCCCGGCCATGTTCTCCAACGCGGTGCCGGGGGCCTTGGCGTCGGCCATCGGGTAGGCCTGGCTGAACATCAGCGGCACGCCGATGCCGGCGAGCATGCCCTGCACGACGGCGACCGAGATGGCCTGGAACATCCGGCCGAGCCGTACCAGTCCGAGGACGATCTGGAGGAGGCCGGCGAACAGCACGATCACGCCGAGCATGGCCACGCCGACCTCGGCGACCGTCTCCGCGACCAGCGCGGCGAGCCCCGCGGCCGGGCCGCTGACCTGGAGCGTGCTGCCCCGGACGGCGCCGACGACCAGACCGCCGATCACCCCGGAGATGATTCCGAGTTCGGCGGGGACGCCGGAGGCGACGGCAACGCCGATGCACAGCGGCAGGGCCACGAGGAAGACGACGAGGGAGGCGGTGATGTCGGTGGCCAGGTCGCCCTTCGCGCCACCCTTGCCGCCGCTGCCCTTCGCTCGCCCCTTGCCGCCGACGCCTTCCGCTCCACCCCTGCCGCTGACGCCCTTTGCACCGCTCAGCACGCCGCGGAGCAGCCCGCCCAGCGCGCCACCGCCCGCGGTGCCGGCGCCCGGGCCGTCCGGGAGGCGCCCGTCCGGCCCATGGCCCGGGCGGCCCCCTGAACCGCCCCCTGACGGGTGGCCTTCGGGCGCCCCGCCCCTGGAACCGCCACCCGCCGGCCCACCTGCCCACCGGCCCCATGGCCCGGCCGCGCCTCCCCTGCTGTGGGCCCCGGTGTGGGCCCCGGGGTCACCCGGCACGCCTCCCGGCGCCCCACCCCCCGCATCACCCTCCGCCGACCAGGCCCACGGATCCCCCACCGGACCTCCGGCGAGCCGGCCCCCCTGATCTCCCACCGGGGCCCCCTCCGAAGCCCCGCCGGACCAGCCCCCCTGTTCCCCCGCCAGGCCGCCGCCCGACCAGTCCCCTCGCTCCCCCGCCAGGCCTCCGCCCGACCAGCCTCCGGTCTCCCCTTCAGGGCCCCCCGTCGACCAACCCCCCGTGTCCCCCGCGGCACCGGCCCCCCACTCGGCGAACCCGTCCGTCGGAGGACCGCCGGTCCGCCAACCCCCCTCGCCGCCCGACGGCCCCCCGGATCGCCGGCCCACCGTGTCCCCCGCCGCTCCTCCCGGCCGCCCGCCCCCCGGGCCGCCCCGCGTCCTCCCCCGTGCATGGGCCCCGCTCACGCGGCGTGCACCCGGAAGCCGCCCTCGTCGCCCAGCTCGTAGACGAAGCCGGTGTCGACCTCGTAGTACCAGCCGTGCAGCCGCAGCCGGCCCGAGTCGAGGCGTTGCCGGACCACGGGGTAACTCCGCAGCGCGGCCAGCTGGTTGACGACATTGCCCTGGGACACCTCCGGCAGGGACGGGTCGTCCGGGGCGCTCTCCAGAACGGAGGTCAGCTCCGGGCGGGCGATGCGGAGCCAGGCGTCCACGCCGGGCAGGGCCGACAGGTCGTCACCGGACTTCAGCGCGCCCATCGCACCGCAGTGTGAGTGACCGCACACCACGATGTCCTGAACCCCGAGCACCTCCAGTGCGTACTCGATGGTGGCCGCCTCTCCACAGGCCCCGGGCCGTCCGTAGGGCGGCACGATATTTCCTGCGTTCCGCAGCTCGAATATCTCTCCGGGCCGCGCTCCCGTGATCATGGCGGGTATGACACGCGAGTCCGAGCAGGTAATGAACAGCGCTTCCGGATATTGCCCTTCGGCCAGTTTCCGGTATTCGCCGCTGTTGAAATCGACGCGCGTCCTGAACGTCCGGGCACGGTCCAGCAAATCCTTCATCGCACTCTCCTGAACTGGGGTTCCTCCCTGTGTGCTCCACCGTAGACCGCCGACCTACAGAGGAAGGTTAAGCAAACTCCAGAGCCCGGACAGCAATTGCACATTCTTTGTCCGGATTCCCAGACGCAGCGTCTTCTTGTAGCGTGTGAACTCCGCGGCAGGGAATGCTAATTCACGCTGCCCGGATTCATACCGGTTTCACGGAGAGACAGGACGTATGGGCCTACGAGTGCTGCTCATCGAAGACGACGAGACGATCGCCGAGCCGCTCGCCGAGGGGCTCGGCCACTTCGGGCTGACGGTCGACCACGTCGCCACCGGGACGGACGGCCTGAGAGGCCCGTACAACGACGTCGTGCTGCTCGACCTGGGGCTGCCGGACATGGACGGCATCGACGTCTGCCGCGGCATCCGGCAGGTCTCGGACGTGCCCATCGTCATCCTCAGCGCGCGCGGCGAGGAGGCCGACCGCGTGCTGGGTCTGGAGCTCGGCGCCGACGACTACCTGGCGAAACCATTCAGCGTGCGGGAACTGGTCGCCCGGGTCCGTGCGGTGACCCGCCGCACGCAGCGCACCCACACGGCGTTCCCCGAGGCGCCGGGCCTGGTGAGCGCCCCCGAGCCGGCACCGGCCGAACCGGCCTACGAACCCGCCCCGGCCCTCTCCTACGACCCCCCGGCGGCGTCCGCGTCCGCCCCCGACCCCGCCCCCGCGCACGACCCGGGCCCGCTCGTCGTGGACCGCCGTACCCGCCAGGTCTGGGTCGGCGACGCCCCCGTCCTGCTCACGCCCAAGGAGTTCGACCTGCTGGCGCTGCTCAGCGAGGACCCCGGCGCGGTCTACTCGCGGCAGCAGATCCTCGACCGCGTCTGGGACCCGCACTACGACGGCCCGACCAAGACGCTGGACGTCCATGTCGCCGCGCTGCGGAAGAAGCTGGGGCACCCGGCGTGGATCCGGACCCTGCGGGGCGTCGGTTTCCGGCTGTCCGTGCACACGGGGCCGCAGGTGGCCTCTCCATGACCCGCCGGCTGCTGCTCAGCTACCTCAGCCTCGCCGCGCTGGTGCTGCTCTGCCTGGAGATCCCGCTGGGCTTCGTGTACTCGCGCGGGGAGCGGGAGCGGGTGGTCAACGCGGCGAAGGACGAGGCCGAGTCGGTCTCGGCGTACGCGGCACTGTCCCTGGCTGCGGGGCGCGGCGACCGGGACCTGCCCGGACGGGTGGCGCACTGCGCGCAGCGCATCGGGGGCAAGGTGGTGATCGTCGACGCGGCGGGCACGCCGCTCGCCACCTCGCACCGGCTGGACGCCGGGATGTCCGGCACGCTGGCCGCCCGGCCGGGCATCGCGGCGGCGCTGCGGGGGACCTCGACGGTGGACGTCCGCACCTCCACCATCGGCGGGGTCGAGTACCTGTCGGTGGCCGCGCCGGTCGGCCAGGAGGCGCGGCCGGTGGGTGCGGTGTGGCTGACGGTGCCGACGCGGACGGTCCACGAGCGGGTGCACCACGTCTGGCTGCTGCTCGCGCTGGGCGGGTGCGCGGTGCTGACGGCCGTCGCGGTGGTCGGTTTCGCCTTCGCGCGCTGGGCGGGCCGCCCCATCCGTGAACTGGAGCAGGCCACACATGACTTGGCCGACGGCGGCCGGTTCGAGCCGGTGACGGTCACCAAGGGGCCGCCGGAAGTACGCAGTCTGGCCGCGGCGTTCAACCACACCGGCGCCCGGCTCGCCCATCTGCTGGCGTCGCAGCGGGCGTTCGCGGGCGAGGCCTCGCACCAGCTGAAGACACCGCTGGCGGCGCTGCGGCTGCGCCTGGAGAACATGGAGCCGGACGTCGCCGCCCGCGCCCGGGGCAGTCTCACCGCGGCCGTCACGGAGACGGACCGGCTCGCCCGGATGGTCGGGCACCTGCTGGCCATGGCGCGGCTGGAGGAGCACGCGGCCATTCCCGCCACGGTCGATCTGGGTGCGGTCTGCGCGGAGCGGCACCGCACCTGGCAGCCGCTGTTCGCGCGGGAGGACGTCTCGCTGGTGCTCTTCGCGGGGAGCGTGGGCCCGGTGCTCGCGGTGCCGGGGGCCGTGGAGCAGATCATGGACAACCTGCTGTCCAACGCCCTGCGCGCGTCCCCGGCGGGCAGCACCGTAACGGTCGAACTGCGGTTGCAGGCACCGCCCCGGCGGGCCTTGCGAGACAGCCGCCCCCGCTGGGTCGACCTGCACGTCACCGACGAGGGCCCGGGCATGACGGAGGAGCAGCGGGCCCGCGCCTTCGACCGTTTCTGGCGGGCCCCGGGAGCCCCCAAGGGCGGTACGGGACTCGGCCTCGCCCTGGTGCAGCGCCTGGCCCATGCCAGCGGCGGGGAGGCGACTCTGCGCGCGGCGGCCACCGGCGGCCTGGACGTGGTGATCCGGCTGCCGTCCGCGCGGCCGCCCGGCGAGAGTGACCACGGGCCGGGCGGCGACCGTCCGAGGAAGCCGAGACGGGAGGCACCGGCGCTGCCGGCGTAGGGCCCGTGCCGGGCGGGGCACAGCCGGCACACAGCATGCCGCCCCGCGGCCACGAGTTGGCCATGCCCCGTCAACCCTGTCCCCTTAGCGTCCCTCTCGCCTCCCCCCACGCACAACCCTGCCGTCGACCGGCGGCAGGGCGGTACGGCACCTCTTGGAGTGAGAGTGGAACGTCGTAGCCTCCTGCGTGCGGCCGTCCTCGGCGGCACATCGGCCGCTCTGGGCGGAACCCTGTGGCGCGGGGCCGCGTACGCGGCCCCCGCCCAGCCCGGCACCGGCCCCTACGGACCGCTGGGCTCCCCGGACGCCAACGGCATCCGACTCCCGAGCGGCTTCACGAGCCGGGTGATCGCCCGGTCCGGCCAGCGCGTCGGCAGCACGTCGTACACCTGGCACAACGCCCCGGACGGCGGCGCCTGTTACGCCGACGGCACGGGCTGGATCTATGTCTCCAACTCCGAGATCAACCCCTCGGGCGGCGCGAGCGCGGTGAAGTTCTCGTCGGCGGGCGCGATCACCGGCGCGTACCGGATCCTCTCCAACACCCGCCAGAACTGCGCGGGCGGCAAGACCCCGTGGAACACCTGGCTGTCCTGCGAGGAGGTGTCCCTCGGCTACGTCTACGAGACCGACCCGTGGGGCACGAACGCGGCGGTGCAGCGGGCGGCGATGGGCCGTTTCAAGCACGAGGCGGCGGCCGCCGACCCGGTGCGCAGGGTGATCTACCTGACCGAGGACGAGACGAACGGCCGCTTCTACCGCTTCGTCCCGACCACGTGGGGCAACCTGTCGTCCGGCAGACTCCAGGTGATGGTCGCGGGCAGCGCCACGAGCGGTTCCTTCACCTGGGCCGACATCCCCGACCCCGACGGCTCCCCCACCGCCACCCGCTCGCAGGTCTCCGGCTCGAAGTCCTTCAACGGCGGCGAGGGCTGCCACTACGCGAACGACACGGTCTGGTTCACCACCAAGGGCGACAACCGCGTCTGGCAGCTCAACCTCCTCACCAACACCTACGAACTGGCCTACGACGACTCCCTCGTCAACGGCACGGCCCCCCTCACCGGCGTCGACAACATCACCGGCGCCTCCTCCGGCGACCTCTTCGTCGCCGAGGACGGCGGCAACATGGAGATCTGCGTGATCACCCCGGACGACGTCGTCGCGTCGTTCCTGCGCGTCGACGGCCAGTCGAGCTCGGAGATCACGGGCCCGGCCTTCTCCCCCGACGGCACCCGCCTCTACTTCTCCAGCCAGCGCGGCACCAGCGGCACTTCCTCGGGCGGCATCACGTACGAGGTGACGGGCCCGTTCCGCTCGTAACGGGGGTCGTGCGCGACACCTGAGCCCGGCCCGCCGGTGACCATCGGCGGGCCAGGCCGTTCCACCGGTTGGGCAGTCGTACCAAGCTGCCCTGCCGATGGAAGGAACACCACCGTGGACACGACCGTGCCCGTCCCGAATGCGCCGGGTGTGCTGCCCCGCGCCGAGTGGGTCAAGACCCTGCCGCAGACCATCGTCGCGTCCTGCGTCCTGCTGCTCGACGCCGAGGACCGGCTCCTGCTGCTGCGCTACGCCGGGGGCCTGCCCGCCGCGGGGCTCTGGGGGCTGCCGGGCGGCATGCTCGACCACGGCGAGGACCCCGCCGGTGCCGCGCGCCGGGAGCTGCACGAGGAGACCGGCATCGTCCTGGAAGAGGACCTGCGGTTCATCGGGTACGACCACCGGGCGGACGTACTGGGCACGGGGCCGGTGATCGACTTCTACTTCCACGGAGGCCGGCTCCCGGCCGGGCAGCCCGTCCGGCGCAGCTCGGAGCACGACCACCACGGCCTGTTCGCCCTCGCCGACCTGGAGTCCGTCCCACTGGCGACCGGGTTGCCCACCCTCACCGCGCTGCTGACGGCGGCCCGGACCGGCACGGTCGTGTGCCTGCGCGACGGTGTGCCGCAGTGACCGGGCCCGGAATCTGAGAACACCGCGCGAGAGCGGGGCGGCACCTCCGCACAAGGTGCCACCCCGCTCTTCTCCGTGCACCGGAGCCGCCGCGATCGGTGAGGGTGGTCGGGGACCGTCGACGGCTCCGGGTTCTGCGGGTCCCGGCTAGCGGTGGTCGCTGCCCTGGGACTGGACCGCCGCCCGGCCCGCTTCCAGGCGGGCCACCGGGATGCGGAACGGGGAGCAGGAGACGTAGTCGAGTCCGACCTCGTGGAAGAAGTGGACCGACTCGGGGTCGCCGCCGTGCTCGCCGCAGACGCCGAGCTTGAGATCGGGGCGGGTCTCGCGCCCGGCCTTGGCGGCGAGCTTCACCAGCGAGCCGACGCCGTCCTTGTCGATCGTCTCGAACGGGGAGACGCCGAAGATGCCCTTCTCCAGGTACGCCGTGAAGAAGCTCGCCTCCACGTCGTCCCGGGAGAAGCCCCACACCGTCTGGGTCAGGTCGTTCGTGCCGAAGGAGAAGAACTGGGCGGCCTCGGCGATCTGACCGGCGGTCAGCGCGGCGCGCGGCAGCTCGATCATCGTGCCGATGGACAGCTTCAGCTGCGCACCGGAGGCCGCCTCGACCTCGGCGATGACCTTGTCGGCCTCCTCGCGGACGATCTCCAGCTCCTGGACCGTGCCGACGAGCGGGATCATGATCTCGGCGCGCGGGTCGCCCTTGGCGGCCTTGCGCTCGGCCGCGGCCTCGGCGATCGCCCGGACCTGCATGGTGAACAGGCCGGGGATGACCAGGCCGAGACGCACACCGCGCAGACCCAGCATCGGGTTCTGCTCGTGCAGCCGGTGCACGGCCTGGAGCAGGCGCAGTTCGTTCTCGTGCGGCTCCTGGCGGGACTCGGCGAGGGCCACGCGGACGGACAGCTCGGTGATGTCCGGGAGGAACTCGTGCAGCGGCGGGTCCAGGAGGCGGATGGTGACCGGCAGGCCGTCCATCGACTCGAAGAGCTGCACGAAGTCCTGCTTCTGGAGCGGCAGCAGCTCCTTGAGGGACTCCTCGCGCTCGGCCTGCGTGTCGGCCAGGATCAGCCGCTCCACCAGCTCGCGCCGGTCGCCGAGGAACATGTGCTCGGTGCGGCACAGGCCGATGCCCTGGGCACCGAAGCGGCGGGCGCGCAGCGCGTCCTCGGCGTTGTCGGCGTTGGCGCGCACCCGCAGGCGGCGCTTGCGGTCGGCGAAGGCCATCATGCGGTGGACGGCCTCGACCAGCTCGTCGGCGTCGTCGGCGCCCGGGTGCATCCGGCCCTCGAAGTACTCCACGACCGGCGACGGGACGACGGGTACCTCGCCGAGGTAGACCTTGCCGGAGGAGCCGTCGATGGAGACGACGTCGCCCTCCTCGACGACGTGCCCGCCCGGCACGGTCATCCGGCGGCGCTTGGTGTCGACCTCCAGCTCCTCGGCGCCGCAGACACAGGTCTTGCCCATGCCGCGCGCGACCACGGCCGCGTGGGAGGTCTTGCCGCCGCGCGAGGTCAGGATGCCCTCGGCGGCGATCATGCCGTCCAGGTCGTCGGGGTTGGTCTCACGGCGGATCAGGATGACCTTCTCGCCGGACCGGGACCACTTGACGGCCGTGTAGGAGTCGAAGACGGCCTTGCCGACGGCGGCGCCGGGCGAGGCGGCGATGCCCCGGCCGACCTGCTGGACCTTCGCGTCCTCGTCGAAGCGCGGGAACATCAGCTGTGCGAGCTGGGCGCCGTTGACGCGGGTGAGCGCCTCGGCCTCGTCGATCAGGCCCTGGTCCACCAGCTGGGTGGCGATGCGGAAGGCCGCGCCCGCGGTGCGCTTGCCGACACGGGTCTGGAGCATCCACAGCACGCCGCGCTCGATGGTGAACTCGATGTCGCAGAGGTCCTTGTAGTGGTTCTCCAGCGTCTCCATGATCTGCATCAGCTGGTCGTACGACTTCTTGTCGATACGCTCCAGATCGGCCAGCGGCACGGTGTTGCGGATGCCCGCGACGACGTCCTCGCCCTGCGCGTTCTGGAGGTAGTCGCCGTAGACGCCCTGGTGGCCGGAGGCGGGGTCGCGGGTGAAGGCGACGCCGGTGCCGGAGTCCGGGCCGAGGTTGCCGAAGACCATGGAGCAGACGTTGACGGCCGTGCCCAGGTCGTGCGGGATGCGCTCCTGGCGGCGGTAGAGCTTGGCCCGGTCGCCGTTCCAGGAGTCGAAGACGGCCTTGATGGCGAGGTCCATCTGCTCGCGCGGGTCCTGCGGGAAGTCCCGGCCGGCCTCGGTCTTGACGATCTTCTTGAACTTGGTGACGAGCTTCTTGAGGTCCGCGGCCTCCAGCTCGGTGTCGACCGTGACCTTCTTGGCCGCCTTCGCCGCCTCCAGCGCGTCCTCGAAGAGCTCGCCGTCGACGCCCAGGACGGTCTTGCCGAACATCTGGATGAGGCGGCGGTAGGAGTCCCACGCGAAGCGGTCGTCGCCGGCCTGCTTGCCCAGGCCCTGCACGGACTTGTCGGAGAGCCCGATGTTGAGGACGGTGTCCATCATGCCGGGCATGGAGAACTTGGCGCCCGAGCGCACCGACACCAGCAGCGGGTCGTCGGCCTGGCCGAGCTTCTTGCCCATGCGGGCCTCCAGCGCGTCGAGGTGCGCACTCACCTCGTCACGCAGTGCCGCCGGCTCCTCGCCGCTGTCCAGGTAGGTCTTGCAGGCCTCGGTGGTGATCGTGAAGCCGGGCGGGACCGGAAGGCCCAGGTTCGTCATCTCGGCGAGGTTGGCGCCCTTGCCACCGAGGAGGTCCTTGAGGTCCTTGTTGCCCTCGGTGAAGTCGTAGACGAACTTCACGCCCTCAACGCTCGCGGCCTGCTCGGCTACCGGGAGATCTTTGTTTTCCGACACGGGTCTCGACTCCTCGAGGACGCGGTGGCTGCCCTGACGGGCAGGAACATACCCAGATCAAAGGCGTCTGGGTACGTCCACTTGTGCGTCATGCGCCTGTAACCACTCGTCCGCCAGCGGATCGAAAGTCAAGGCTGAGCAAGCGATCGCAGCCGCATGTTTTCACTTCTTGAACGCAATAGCCTCCCTGAGACCTCCTGAGCGCTCATGTGAGCGGAGTTTCCGCACATTTGATTTCGCTCGATGAACGATCAAAGGGTGGCACTCAGTGCCACCCCTTGGAGAAGTGCAGTCGCCCAAGATCCGCTCATTTGAGCGCAACCCTTATCAGGGGTGGCGAGAATCACGCTGCCACAGCCGCCCGGATTTCACCATGCGGACGCGTCACGGGACCGGAACGCGGCCGTCACACCCCGAGCGCGCGCAGCCGCTCCTCGACCCGCTCGGGCGCGTAGAGGTGCTCCACGACCATCGCACCGGCCCCGACCAGCGCGGCCCGCTCACCCAACCGTGCGGTCACCACCTCCAGGCGGGCGGTGGAGCGGGGCAGCGCCCGCTGGTACAGCAGTTCCCGCACGCCCGTCAGGAAGGGGGTTCCGGCCAGATCCCCGGCGATCATCAGCACGCCGGGGTTGAGCAGGGTCACGACGGTCGCGAGGACCTCCCCGACCCGGCGCCCGGCCTCGCGGGCGAGTCCGACCGCCTCGGGGTGCCCGGCCGCCAGCAGGTCCCGCACGTCCGAGCCGGAGGCCGCCGGCACCCCCGACTCCGCCAGCCGCCGCGCCACCGCGCCACCGCTCGCGACGGCGGCCAGACATCCGTACGAACCGCACCGGCACAGCGCCTCGGCGCCCTCCGGCACCCGGATGTGCCCGATGTCGCCCGCGCCGCCGTCGGTGCCCCGGAAGACCGAGCCGTCCACCACGACCCCGGCGCCGATGCCGGTGGAGACCTTGACCAGCACGAAGGCGGAGCAGTCGGGGTGGCCGGCGCGCTGTTCGCCGTACGCCATGAGGTTGGCGTCGTTGTCCACCAGGACGGGCACCCCGGTGGCGCCCGCGTGCTCGGTGAGCGCCCGGGCCAGCCGGCCCCGTATGTCGAAGCCGTCCCAGCCGGGCATGATCGGCGGCTGGACGACGCGGCCGGTCTCGGAGTCGACCGGTCCGGGCACCGCGAGCCCGGCCCCGCAGACCGCCGCGGCCCCGTGCCCGGTCTTGGCCAGCAACTCGGCGAACCAGCGTCCGAGTTCACCGAGCACGGCGTCCGGCCCGTCCTCGACGACGAGGGTGCCGGAGTGCTCGGCGAGGATCTCGCCGCTCAGCGACAGCACGGCCGCCCGGGCGTGCCGGGTGTCGAGGTCGGCGGCGAGGACCACCGCGTGCTCGTCGTCGAACTCCAGGGTGATGGAGGGGCGCCCGCCCAGCGGGGAGTCCACCGGCCCCCCGGCGCCCTCGCGCAGCCAGCCCGCGCGGAAGAGCCGGTCCAGCCGCTGCCCGACGGTCGCCCTGGACAGACCGGTCGCCTGCTGGAGCGCACCCCGGGTCACGGCGCGGCGACTGCGCACCAGTTCGAGCAGATCGCCGGCACTCGCCTGAACACGTCCCGTCATGCGCACCCCCTTGTGTTTCCCAACCGTGCATTACATATTGGGTTTTGCGTGTTAAATAGACGTAACCCTACGGTAGCCCCTGCCGATCCTGGTCAGGCGTACGTCTTTGGGAGAGCCCCGAGTGGATCGCATCGCCCAGCTCACCACGCGTCCCGCGGGGCGCGAGACCGCATACGATCCGGCCGCCGCCCCGCCTTCCTTGCACGTCAGAGCCGCACAGGTGCTGGAGGGCAACTGGACGGGCGCGTCCACCGTGCCCTCGCGCGGCCTGTATCCGCACCAGTGGTCGTGGGACTCGGCGTTCATCGCGATCGGCCTGCGGCACCTCTCGCCGTTACGCGCCCAGACGGAACTGGAGACGCTGCTCGCGGCCCAGTGGGCGGACGGGCGGATCCCGCACATCGTCTTCAACCCCTCCGTCCCCCTCGACGCGTACTTCCCGAGCCCCGACTTCTGGCGCTCGTCGACCGCCGGGCGCGCGGCGGGCGCCCCGCGCACCGTACAGACCTCCGGCATCGTGCAGCCACCGGTGCACGCGCTGGCCGCGTGGCTGGTGCACATCGCCGACCCGGGCCTGTCCAGGGCGCGCGGCTTCCTCGCCCGGGCGTACCCCCGGCTGGCCGCCTGGCACGACTACCTCCTGCACCGGCGCGACCTCGGCGGGGGCGGGCTGGTGTCCGTCGTACACCCCTGGGAGCAGGGTATGGACAACAGCCCCTGCTGGGACCGCCCGTTGTCCCGGGTCGCTCCGGCCCCGGCCCACTCCTTCCGCCGCGCCGACCTCGCCCACGGCGCCCCCGAGGACCGGCCGACAGATCTGGACTACGGGCGGTACGTGCGGCTGGCGGCCGACTACCGGGACCGCGGGTACGCCGACGGCCCGGGCGACTTCGCCGTGGAGGACCCGGCGTTCAACGCCCTGCTCGCCGCCTCCGAGTACGCCCTGGAGCGGATCGCCCACGAGCTGGGTATGCGCGGCCCGGCGCGGGAGGCCCGCGCGGAGCGCCTGACGGCGGCCCTGGTGGAGCGGCTGTGGGACCCGGCGGCGGGGATGTTCCTGTGCCGGGACGTGCGCGCCGGGGAGCTGATCCCCGAGCGCGGTGTCTCCGGGCTCGTCCCCCTGCTGCTCCCCGCCCTGCCCCGCGGCCTCGCGGCCGCCCTGGTCCGCACGATGTGCGGCCCGCACTTCGGCCTCGGCGGCACGACCCGCCTGGTCCCGAGCTACGACCTGCTCGGCGACGCCTTCGACCCGCACCGCTACTGGCGCGGCCCGGCCTGGTTCAACACCAACTGGCTGCTGGAGCGCGGGCTTCGGCTGCACGGCGAACGCGGCCGGGCCGACGCGCTGCGCAAGGGCATGCTGCACACCGCCGGCGCCTCCGGCTTCGCGGAGTACGTCGACCCGTACACGGCACAGGCCTGCGGTGTCACCGGCTTCGGCTGGAGTGCCGCGCTCACCCTCGACCTGCTGCACGACCGGCCCGCACGGGGCAGGAACGGCCTCACGGCGATCATGGAAGGGGACCGATGATGACGGACCGGCATCATCTGCTCGTGCACGGCCGGACGTTCGCCGCCGTCGGCGACCGCGGCGACATCAGCGGCTACCGGGGCGGCAGCGCCCCGGACGGCCTGTTCGTACGGGACGCCCGGCATCTGAGCCGGTGGCAGCTCACCGTCGACGGGGCGGTGCCCGACACGCTGACGCCGGTGGCCGACGGGGACACCGCGCGCTGTGTGCTCGTCCCGCGCGGCGGCCGCGACGAGCCGCCCGCGTACACGCTTTTCCGCGAACAGGCCGTCGGGGACTCCTCGTTCGTGGAGTCCCTGCGCCTCACCAGCAACCGCCCGGTGCCCACCACGGTCCGCCTCGCGGTCACCGCCGACGCCGACTTCACCGACCAGTTCGAGCTGCGCTCCGACCACCGCACCTACACGAAGGCCGGTGCCGTCCGCTCCCGCCACGTGCTGGAGCACGGCGTGGAGTTCGCCTACCGGCGCGGCGAGTGGCGTTCCGTCACGACCGTGACGGCCGACCCCCGGCCGGACGCCGTGGAGGAGACCGGCACCGGCGCCCGCCGCCTGGCCTGGACCCTGGACCTCGAACCGCACGGCACCGCCGAGCTGACCCTGCGGGTCATGGCCCGCCCGCACGGCGACCGGCGCGCCCTGCGCGTGCCCCGCTCCCCCGCCGCCGTACGGCAGCGACTGCGCGCCCGCGAGGGCGAGTTCACGCAGGGCGTGGACCTCCCCGCCGGCTGGCCCGAGCTGGCCGCCGCCTGCGCCCGGGGTCTCGCCGACCTGGCCGCGCTCCAGGTGCCGGCGACCGGCCCGGACGGCGAGGAACTGCGCGTCCCGGCCGCCGGCGCCCCCTGGTTCCTGACGCTGCTGGGCCGGGACGCCCTGCTGACCTCGCTGTTCGCCCTGCCTTACCGGCCGGCTCTGGCCGCCGCCACCCTGCCCGCGCTCGCCGCCACCCAGGCCACCGGGAGCAGCATCGACGGCATCGCCCAGCCCGGCAAGATCGTGCACGAGGTGCGGCACGGCGAACTGGCCCACTTCGGCCAGGTCCCCTACCGCCGCTACTACGGCTCGGTCGACGCCACCCCGCTGTTCCTCGTGCTGCTCGGCGCGTACACCGAGCACACCGGCGACACCGGCCCGGCGCGCCGCCTCGAATCCCACGCCCGCGCCGCCGTCGGCTGGATGCTCGACCACGGCGGCCTGACCTCGCGCGGCTACCTCGTCTACCGCGCCGACCAGGGCGGCCTCGCCAACCAGAACTGGAAGGACTCCCCCGGCGCCATCTGCTCCGCCGAGGGCACCCGCCCGCACGGGCCGGTGACGGCGGCGGGCGCCCAGGGCTACGCCTACGACGCCCTGCGCCGCACGGCGGTCCTGGCCCGCACCGTGTGGCAGGACTCGACCTACGCGCATCTGCTGGAGCAGGCGGCCGGCGACCTGCGCGACCGTTTCCGGCGCGACTTCTGGATGCCGGAGCACTCCTTCCCCGCCCTCGCGCTCGACGGCAGGGGCGAGCAGGTCGACGCGCTGGCCTCCGACGCCGGGCACCTGCTGTGGTCGGGGCTGCTGGACAAGGAGCAGGGCGAACTCGTCGGACGGCGGCTGCTCGAACCGGACTTCTTCTCCGGCTGGGGCGTCCGCACCCTCGCGGCCGGGCAGCCGGCCTACCACCCGCTCTCCTACCACCGCGGCTCGGTCTGGCCGCACGACAACGCGCTGATCGCGCTGGGCCTGGCCCGCTACGGGCTGCACGACGAGGCCCGTGCGATCGCCCACGGCCTGGTCGACGCGGCGGGCGCGACCGGCCACCGGCTCCCGGAGGTCCTCGCGGGCTACGGCCGGGACACCCACCCGGAGCCGGTGCCGTACCCGCACGCGTGTGTGCGGGAATCCCGTTCGGCGTCGGCCCCGTTGGCGCTGCTCACGGCGGTCGGCGTGGTCTGAGGACCCTGTTGGGCCGCCGTTCGCCGGGTGTTTGCCGAGCGCTGGCCCGGCGGGCTGAACACACCCGAGGAGCCCCCCGTACGGAACGGTGGCGGACCCGCACCCCCACGCGGGTCCGCCACCTCACCGGGCTTTGAACGGGAAGGACCTCCGGGTGCCTGTCTTCACACGCTTCAGCGGGTCGTCACAGCCGGGTGACGGCGTATCCGGGGCCGAGGAAGAACCGGCGGGCGGGGAGCGGGAGGAGGGCGAGAGAGGGGCGACGGCGGCATCCGGTCCGTGCCCAAAGGCCTCACGCTCCTCCCTCGGCCACCGCCTCACCCGCCTGCGCACCTGGCGCACCCGGCACCCCCGCACGGCCCGCGCGCTCCACCTGGCCACCACCGCTCTCGCCGCCGCCCTGGTCCTCGGGGCCCTGCTCCTGCCCAACACCCTCCCCGCCCTCAAGGCGGTCAGCTTCGCGCGGATCCCGGCCGAGGCGGTCATCGGGGCCGTCGTCGTGCTGGCGCTGCCACGGCGGCCCCGGCTGGTGGCGGCGGTGCTGTACGGACTCGGCCTGACCGTCCTGACCACGGTGAACCTGCTCGACATGGGGTTCAACGAGTACCTGGGCCGGGGCTTCAACGCCGCGCTCGACTGGGACCTGCTGCCCGACGCGCAGGCCTACGTCGAGGACACGCTGGGCGGGGGCGTCGCGACGGCCGCCGCCATCGGCGCGGTCGTGCTCGTGCTGCTCGTGGCCGCCGCCATGGTCGCGGCGACGATCCGGCTCGCGACCGTGCTGGCCCGCCACCGGGTACGGGCGACCAAGGGCGCCCTGATCGCCGGCACCGTCTGGGTCACCTGCTCCGCGCTGGGCCTGACCCTGTTCGGCGGGCCGATCGCCTCCGAGCGCGGGGCCGGTGCCCTCCGGGTGCACGCTCAGCGCACGGTGGAGTCGCTGCGGGACGAGGCCGCGTTCGTGCAGCAGTCGAAGGCGGACACCTTCGGCAACACCCCGCCCGGCGAACTGCTCCCGGACCTGCGCGGCAAGGACGTGATCTTCACGTTCATCGAGAGCTACGGCCGCAGCGCCGTCGAGGACCCGATCATGGCGCCGGGCGTCGACCGGACCCTCGACACGAGCACCAAGGCCCTGGAGAAGGCCGGTTTCGCCGCCCGCAGCGGCTGGCTGACCTCGGCGACGTACGGGGGCAGCAGCTGGCTCGGCCACTCCACGACCATGTCCGGCCTGTGGATCGACAACCAGCGCCGCTACCGCACGGTCAGCGCGGGCGACCACCTCACCCTCACCAAGGCCTTCCAGAAGACCGGCGCCTGGGACACGGTCGGCGTCATGCCGGGCGTACAGAAGGGCTGGCCGGAGGAGAAGTGGTACGGCCTCGACCAGCTCTACGACTCCCGGGACCTGGGCTACCGAGGCCCGAAGTTCAGCTGGTCGACCATGCCCGACCAGTACGCGCTGGAGGCGTTCCAGCGGCAGGTGCACGGGAAGAAGCGGGACAAACCGCTGATGTCGTTCGTCATCCTGACCTCCAGCCACCAGCCCTGGGCGCCCCTCCCGAAGATGGTCGGCTGGGACGAACTCGGCGACGGCTCGGTCTTCGACGCGATCCAGAAGGCCGGCAACAAGGCCTCGGACGTCCTGACCGACACCACCAAGTCCCGCGAGGAGTACGGCAGGTCCATCCAGTACTCGGTCACCAGCCTCACCCAGTGGCTGGAGCGCTACGGCACCGACGACACCGTGCTGGTCTTCCTCGGCGACCACCAGCCCATCGCCCGGGTCAGCGGGAACGGCGCCAGCCGGGACGTGCCGGTGTCGATCGTCGCGAAGGACCCGAAGGTTCTGGACAAGGTCGCCGGCTGGAACTGGACGGAGGGCCTCAAGCCCGACCGGGACGCGCCCGTGTGGCGGATGGACTCCTTCCGCGACCGCTTCCTGAAGGCGTTCGGCTCCACGCCGCGCCCCTCCAAGGGCTGATCAGCCGCCGGAGGTGTCCAGCTCGGCGTCCTCGCCGACACCGGCGCAGTCGTAGGGGTCCTTCAGCCAGCCGTCCGGCAGCACCACACGGTTGTTGCCGGAGGTACGGCCGCGGGGCCCGTCGGCGCCGGTGGGCCAGGGCTGGTCGAGGTCCAGCTCGTCCAGGCCGGAGCGCAGTTCCTCCAGGGACGAGGTGATCGCGAGGCGCTTACGCATCTCGGAGCCGACCGCGAAGCCCTTCAGGTACCAGGCGACGTGCTTGCGGAAGTCGATCACGCCCCGGGCCTCGTCGCCGATCCACTCCCCGAGTAGCGTGGCGTGCCGGACCATGACGTCGGCGACCTCGCGCAGGGCGGGGCGGGCGATGTCCTCGGTGCGGCCCTCGAAGGCGGCGACCAGGTCGGAGAAGAGCCAGGGCCGTCCGAGGCACCCGCGGCCCACGACCACGCCGTCGCAGCCGGTATCGCGCACCATCCGCAGGGCGTCCTCGGCCGACCAGATGTCGCCGTTGCCGAGCACCGGGATCTCCGGCACGTGCTCCTTCAGCCGGGCGATGGCCTCCCAGTCGGCGGTGCCGCCGTAGTGCTGGGCGGCGGTGCGGCCGTGCAGGGCGATGGCGGTGACGCCCTCCTCGACGGCGATCCGGCCGGCGTCGAGGAAGGTGATGTGGTCGTCGTCGATGCCCTTGCGCATCTTCATCGTCACGGGCAGTTCGCCGGCGCCGCTGACGGCCTCGCGCAGGATGGCCCGCAGCAGGTTCCGCTTGTACGGCAGCGCGGAACCGCCGCCCTTGCGGGTCACCTTGGGCACCGGGCAGCCGAAGTTCAGGTCGATGTGGTCGGCGAGGTCCTCCTCCGCGATCATGCGGACGGCCTTGCCGACGGTCGCCGGGTCCACGCCGTAGAGCTGGATCGACCGGGGCCGCTCCGTCTCGTCGAAGTGGATGAGCTGCATGGTCTTCTCGTTGCGCTCGACCAGCGCCCTGGTGGTGATCATCTCGCTGACGAACAGGCCCTTGCCGCCGCTGAACTCCCTGCACAGGGTGCGGAAGGGCGCGTTGGTGATCCCGGCCATGGGGGCCAGGACGACGGGGGGCTGGACGGTGTGCGGGCCGATCTCCAGGGGCGTGGACATGCCTCCATTGTGCCGTGCAATGAAACGGCAAAATTCATTAGTTAGCCACACTATCGAAATCGGCCTACGATGGACCGCATGCCCGAGCTCAGTCATCGCCGCCGCATGCTGGTGCTCGCGATCTGCTGCATGAGCCTGCTGATCGTGAGCCTCGACAACACGGTCCTGAACGTGGCCCTGCCCTCCATGCAGCGCGACCTGCACGCGAGCACGTCGGGCCTGCAGTGGACGATCGACGCCTACACCCTGGTCCTGGCCTCGCTGCTGATGCTCGCGGGCTCCACGGCCGACCGGATCGGCCGCAAGCGGGTCTTCATGGCGGGCCTGGTCGTCTTCACCATCGGCTCGGTGCTGTGCTCCCTCGCGCCGAACCTGGAGGCGCTGGTCGCCTTCCGGATGGTCCAGGCGGTGGGCGGCTCGATGCTGAACCCGGTCGCCATGTCGATCATCACCAACACGTTCACCGAGCCGCGCGAGCGGGCCCGGGCGATCGGGGTCTGGGGTGCGGTGGTCGGCATCTCGATGGCCGCCGGTCCTCTCGTCGGCGGCCTCCTGGTCGACTCCGTCGGCTGGCGCTCCATCTTCTGGATCAACCTGCCGGTGGGGCTTGCGGCCCTGCTGCTCACCCTGCGCTTCGTCCCCGAGTCCCGGGCGCCGCGCGCCCGTCGCCCCGACCCGGTCGGGCAGGTGCTGGTGATCGCGCTGTTCGGCTCCCTGACGTACGCGATCATCGAGGCGCCGAGCACTCCGTTCCGGTCCGTCGCGCCGCTGGCCGTCGTCGCCGTGGCCGCCCTGGCGGGGCTGCTCGTCTACGAGCCGCGCCGCAAGGAACCGCTGATCGACCTGCGCTTCTTCCGCTCGGCGCCGTTCAGCGGGGCGACGGTCATCGCGATCAGCGCCTTCGCCGCGCTCGGCGGCTTCCTGTTCCTGTCGACGCTGTACCTGCAGAACGTACGGGGCCTGAGCGCCCTGGAGGCGGGTCTGCGGATGCTGCCCATGGCGGTGCCGACGTTCCTGTGCGCACCGCTGTCGGGCCGCCTGGTGGGCACGCTCGGCCCCCGCCTGCCCCTGCTGATCGCGGGCTTCGCGATGACGACGAGCGGGGTCCTGTTCGCCGCGTTCGAGGCGGAGACCTCGAACGTCAGCCTCTTCGCCGGCTACGTCCTGTTCGGCATCGGCTTCGGGTTCGTCAACGCGCCCATCACCAACACGGCGGTGTCCGGCATGCCGCGCGCCCAGGCGGGTGTGGCCGCCGCGGTCGCCTCCACGAGCCGGCAGCTGGGCCAGACGCTGGGTGTCGCGGTGGTGGGCGCGGTGCTCGCCTCGGGCGTCGGCTCGTCCTCCTACCGCGAGGCGTTCGTGTCGGCGGCGCGGCCCGGCTGGTGGGTCCTCGTGGTGTGCGGCTTCGCGGTGCTGGCGCTGGGGGCGGTGACGAGCGGGCGGTGGGCCCGGGGCACCGCCGAGCGGACCGCCCAGCGGCTGGAGCCGGCGGAGGTACGGCAGACCGTCGGGACGAGCGGCTGAGTCCGGAGCGGCTCGCGGGCCCGGCGGTCGCCGGTGCCGGTGCCGGTGCCGGTGCCGGCCGGTCGTGCGACGCGCATCCGCTCAGTCGAGACAGAACTCGTTGCCCTCGATGTCCTGCATCACGATGCACGACTCGTCGTACTCGTCGGCGAGCAGCACGCGCACGCGTGTGGCGCCGAGCGCGACCAGTCGTGCGCACTCGGCTTCGAGCGTGGCGAGGCGTTCCTCGCCCACGAGCCCGGTGCCGACCCGCACGTCGAGATGGACCCGGTTCTTGACGACCTTGCCTTCGGGGACGCGCTGGAAGTACAGCCGCGGGCCCACGCCCGAGGGATCACCGCAGACGAACCCCGCACCCTGACGCTCGGGCGGCAGCGTGCGGTCGAAGTCGCCCCACGTCGCGAACCCCTCCGGCGGCGGCGGGACGACGTACCCCAGAACCTCGCACCAGAAGCGGGCCAGCCGCTCGGGCTCCGCGCAGTCGAACGTGACCTGGACCTGCCTGATCGATGACATCGGCGCACCCTAGCAGGGCTCTGTCGCTCATCTCCCGGTGAATATCGGCAGGTTGTCGTGCAGGTCGTCGTACGACCTCACGCTCGTCGGCCCTGTCCGGGTCTGAGAACTCGTCCCCGGGGAAACCCCGTTGATGTTGGTCTTGCTGCACACTCCTTGCTGCGAGCAGACCGGAACGCCGGATTTCTCGACGCGGGAGGGCGCCATGACACAGATCGACGCGAGCAAGGTCAGCCGCTGGGACCAGCACGGCCGGGAGCATGTGGTCCGGGTGCGGCGTGCGGGTGTGCAGCGCACGATCAGGTGCGACACCTGCGGCTGGCGCAGAGGCGCGCAGTTCCTGCCCTGGCTGAAGGCGGAGGAGCACCTGGCGGAGGCGCACCAGGCGACGGTGAACCCGGGGTCCGCGGCGTGACACCCCCTAGTAGAGGATCGAGGGCAGGTAGGCGCCGTCGGGCTGGTTGTACAGACCGGTGGTCATCAGGCTCATCAGCTGGACGAGCTTGAGGTCGTGGGACAGGCACCACCTGAGCAGTGCGCTGTCGCTGGTGGGTACGAGGATCCCGGGGCCGCGGAACTGCGGGGCGGCCGCGATCAGGGCCTGGAGGTCCGGGGTGGTCTCGCCGACGGCGTGCGCGAAGAAGGCGAGGTCGGTGGCGTAGCCGGTGACGCGTCCGGCGCGCTCCACGACCCGGGCGGTGCCCTGTTTGAGCGCATCGGCGACCTCGCCGCCGCGGTCGACGCCGTGGACCTGCCGGCACACGTCGTTGCAGGCGCCGAGGTCCGCGTCCGTGGCCTCCCGCACCGCGTACCCGGGCATCTCTTCCCGCAGCGGCGGTCCCTGTACGCAGGCCAGCGTGGCCCGGTGGACGAAGCCCAGGCTCACGTACAGCGAGAACGACCGGTTGTGGTAGCCGGTCTGCAGGAGCCGGATGCCGGGTGCCCCGCGCTCGGTGGCCCTGTCCATGACGTCCCGCATGAGCCGGCGGCCCACTCCCGCGTTCTGCACGGTGGGGTCGACGGTGATGGGCCCGACCCCGACGACGGCCGAGCGTTCGTCGAGGAAGTTGCTGCCCACGATCCGCCCGTCGAGTTCGGCGACGACACTGTAGAACCCGGGGTGGGTGAGGGCGCCCTCCATCAGCGCGACACCCACTTCGGGGCTCGGGAAGTCGGGCGGGAAGGCGTGCTCCTCGGCGATGCCGCTGAAGGCCTCGTAGCAGATCCTTCCGCACTCTGCGGCATCGTCCGCAGTGCCCGGGCGCAGTGTGAGAGCCACGATCGCCATCCCTTCTTCGCGCCCCCGCGCGGCGACCCACCCCTCACGTCCATCCTGTGCCCGTCCCGGCCGGGATGCACCCGGTGCCGGCGGGGCACCCCTACGGTGTCCGCCGCAGTCCCTGCACGAGCAGGTCGACGACCGCCGCGAAGTCGGCCTCGGTCCCCGGCTCCTCCCACTCCTTCGCGTAACACGGGTCGTGGAAGCGGCCCGTGGCCTGGAAGACCGCCCTGGCCGATGCCTCCGCGTCGGCCGCGGCGAAGTCGCCGGTGTCGACGCCGGCCTGGATGATGCGGGTCAGCTGGGACTCCAGGTCGGTGATGTGCTCACCGACCACCGAGCCGTTCTCGCCGGTGAGGACCGTGTACGTGGCGAACAGCTCCGGGTCCTCGCCCGCCTTGCGGCGCTTCGCGGCGAACAGCGCGGCGAGCCACTCCCGCAGCCGGGCCTCCGGGACGCGGTCCGCCTCGGCGATCCCGGACAGCTGTCCGGACGTGCGGTCCAGCCAGCGCTTGGTGACCGCCTCGCGCAGCGCCGCCTTCGTCCGGAAGTGGCGGTAGACACTGCCGTGGCTGACGCCGAGCGCCCGGGCGACGTCCACCACGGTGGCCTTGGCCGGTCCGTGGCGGCGCAGCACCTCCTCGGTGGCTTCAAGGATGCGCTCGGCGGTCAGGGTCTCGCTGGTCGGTGCCATGCCCTGACCGTACCCAAAGCCCTGTTCAGCTTTCGAGGTGCGCCATCTGGGCTGCCGGGTAGCGGTCGCCGGCGGCGGCACCGGCCGGTACGGCCTCCTCTATCGCGGCCAGGTCGGCCGGCTCCAGCGTCACGTCCAGCGCGCCCAGCGCCTCCGTGAGCCGGTCGCGCCTGCGGGCGCCGACGAGGGGCACGATGTCCTCGCCGCGGGAGAGCACCCAGGCGATGGCGATCTGCGCGACGCTGACGCCCTTCTGCTCGGCGATCTTCCGCAGCGCCTCGACGAGGTTCAGGTTGTGACGGAGGTTGTCGCCCTGGAAGCGCGGCGACATGGCCCGGAAGTCGCCCGGGCCGAGCTGCCGGTCGGCGGTGAAGTGGCCGGAGATCAGGCCCCGGGAGAGCACGCCGTACGCCGTGACGGCGATGCCCAGCTCGCGGGTGGTGGGCAGGATCTCGTCCTCGATGCCGCGGGAGATGAGGGAGTACTCGATCTGGAGGTCGGAGACGGGCGCCGTGGCCGCCGCCCGGCGGATCGTCTCCGCGCCGACCTCGCTGAGGCCGATGTGCCGTACATAGCCCTTCTCGACGAGTTCCGCTATGGCGCCGACCGTGTCCTCGATGGGCACGTCGGGGTCGAGGCGGGCGATGCGGTAGACGTCGATGTGGTCGACGCCGAGCCGCTGGAGGGAGTACGCGGCGAAGCTCTTCACGGCGGCGGGCCGTCCGTCGTAGCCGAGCCAGCTGCCGTCCGGGCCGCGCAGGGCGCCGAACTTCACGCTGAGCAGGGCCTGTTCACGCCGGGCGGCGGGGGCGGCGCGCAGGGCCTCACCGATCAGCAGCTCGTTGTGGCCCATGGCGTAGAAGTCGCCGGTGTCGAGCAGGGTGACGCCCGCTTCGAGCGCCGCGTGGATGGTCGCGATGGACTCGGCCCGGTCCGCCTCGCCGTACAGGGCGGACATGCCCATGCAGCCGAGACCGAGGGCGGAGACCTGGGGGCCGGTGGTTCCGAGGTGGCGGGTTCGCATCGTCATGCCCTCCACGATGCCATGACAGCTGACAGGTTTCAATATCTGTCATTCGATACTTGTCAGCCACTGCGCGTCAGCCGCTACTCGTCAGCCCTTGGGTGCGCCTCACGTCCCCGCCCGCCAACCACAGCTACCGCGCCGTGAACGCCAGCTTCGCCCCCAGCGCCACGAACGACCCCGCGAAGCCCCGCCGCAGCCAGGCCGTCACCCGCGGCCGGCCCACGACATGCCGGCGCACCGACGCGGCCAGTACCCCGTACGCGGCGAACACCGCGAAGGTCGCCAGCATGAAGACCCCGCCGAGCCCCGCCATCCGCAGCACGGCGTGCGGCTCGCCGGGGGCGACGAACTGCGGCAGGAACGCGAAGAAGAAGATCGTCAGCTTCGGGTTGAGGATGTTGATCAGCACCCCCCGCACGATGACCCGCCGGGCCGGCACGTCCGGGGCCGCCTCCCGCTCCTCCACCGCGAGCGCCTCCTTGTCCCGCACCGTCGCCCACGCCATGTACAGCAGGTAGGTGACGCCCGCGTACTTCAGGACCTGGAACGCGGTCGCGCTCGCGTGCAGCAGCGCGGCGACGCCGGTGACCGTGGCCAGCAGGTGCGGCGCGATCCCGAGCGTGCAGCCGACGGCCGCGACGACGCTCGCGCGCCGCCCCCGGGAGAGCGCGGCGGCGAGGGTGTAGACGACGCCGGTGCCCGGCGTGGCGACGACGATCAGGGTGGTCAGCAGGAAGGCGATGCTCATGCCGTCACCCTGGCGCGCCCCCCGCTCCGGGCAACAGGACCAATCGGCCTCGGCGCTACGGGACCAATCCCCCGACCCCAGGGACCGCAGCGTCCCCACCGTTCGACACGTTTCACACCCGATCCGACAATGGAAGTGCCGGTGAGCGGTCTCCCCGGCGGCGCCCGCCCACCGGTCGCGCGGAACTCTGCGCCGCCCGAGGGAGCGCGCCATGACGATCCGTATCGCCACCTTCAACATGGAGAACCTCTTCCGCCGCCCCGCGGTCCTCGGCCTCCAGGACGTCGAGCGGCGCCGGCGGATCCTGGCCGACTTCGCCGAGTTGGTGTCCCTGCTCGACCTGGCGACCTATGAGCGGGACGAGAAGCTCCGGATCGCCGAGCTCATCAAGAAGTACAGGGCCTATTCGACGGATCCCGACACCCCTCCGCCGATCTTCATCAACCAGACCCGCGGGGGAGCCAATCTCTTCCAGACGTCCGGGCGGCCGGGGTCGGCCGACTTCGAGGTGCGGATCCTCGCCAGCGGCCGGAGAAACTGGTCCGGTTGGGCCGAACTCGTGCGGGAGCACCTCGACGGGGACGCCGTGCGGAACACCGGCAAGGTGGTCACCGAGGTCAACGCCGACGTCCTGCTCACGGTCGAGGTCGAGGACCGCCTCACCCTGGACCGCTTCAACGAGCAGATTGTGGGCGGCCCGGCCGAAGGGAAGCCGTATCCCTACAACATGCTGATCGACGGCAACGACATCCGCGGCATCGACATCGGCATCCTGAGCCGCTTCCCGATCAGGTCCGTGCGGTCGCACATCTTCGACCCCGATCCGGACGAATCCGGGAATCCGCTGTTCAGCCGCGACTGCCCCGAGTTCGAGATCGAGATCAGAACCGCTCCCGGGGAGGAGCCCCTGTGGCTCCTGGGCAACCACCTCAAGAGCAAGTCCAACGACAACCCGAAGCTGCGGGAGAACCAGGCCAAGCGGGTCGCGGAGATCTACCAGGCCGCCCTCACGCGCTCTTCGCGCGTGCTGGTCGCCGGAGACATGAACGATTCCCCCGGCAGCAAGCCGGTCAGCGCCCTCCTGGCCACCGGCCTGCAGGATGTGATGAGCCACCCGAGCTACAAGGGGCTGCCCGGCACGTTCGGGGAGTGCGACTCACCACGGCAGAAGATCGACTATCTGCTGCTGTCCCCGTCGTTGTGGAGCCAGGTGCAGCACGTCGGCCTGGAGACCCGCGGAATCTTCGCCGAGGGCATCAAGTCCTTCAACAGCGTCAGGTCAAGGACCACCGCAGCCTCCGACCACGCGGCCCTCTACGCCGACCTGGACCTGTAACGGGTCGGACCCCGCGTCCCTGAGGGGCAGCGGGGTCCGACAGGGGCGCGGGGCTGTATCGATATGCGGCTCCGCCGCGTGGGCGCGACAAGCCACGACGGGTCCGCACCCGGCAGATCACACAAGCCGGGCAGACCCTGACCCGTCGAGCACCTAGCAGCCGACGAGACGCGCCGCGAGGTACCCCTCGATCTGGTCCAGCGACACCCGCTCCTGCTTCATGGAGTCGCGCTCACGCACAGTCACCGCGTTGTCCTCGAGCGTGTCGAAGTCGACGGTCACGCAGAACGGCGTGCCGATCTCGTCCTGGCGGCGGTAGCGGCGGCCGATGGCGCCGGCGTCGTCGAACTCGATGTTCCAGTTCTGGCGGAGCGCCTGGGCGAGACCCTTGGCCTTCGGGGAGAGCTCCGGGTTGCGGGACAGCGGCAGGACCGCGACCTTCACCGGGGCGAGGCGCTGGTCGAGGCGCAGCACCGTGCGCTTCTCCATCTTGCCCTTGGCGTTGGGCGCCTCGTCCTCGACGTAGGCGTCCAGCAGGAACGCCAGCATCGCGCGGCCGACACCGGCCGCGGGCTCGATGACGTACGGCGTCCAGCGCTCGCCGGCTTCCTGGTCGAAGTAGGTGAGGTCCTGGCCGGAGGCCTTGGAGTGGGCGCCGAGGTCGTAGTCGGTGCGGTTGGCGACGCCTTCGAGCTCGCCCCACTCACTGCCGCCGAACTGGAAGCGGTACTCGATGTCGGCGGTGCGCTTGGAGTAGTGGGAGAGCTTCTCCTTCGGGTGCTCGTACCACCGCATGTTCTCCTCGCGCAGGCCGAGACCGGTGTACCAGTTCCAGCGCTGCTCCATCCAGTACTCCTGCCACTTCTCGTCCTCGCCCGGCTTGACGAAGAACTCCATCTCCATCTGCTCGAACTCGCGGGTGCGGAAGATGAAGTTGCCGGGCGTGATCTCGTTGCGGAAGGACTTGCCCATCTGGGCGATGCCGAACGGCGGCTTGCGGCGCGAGGTGGTCTGCACCTGGGAGAAGTTGGTGAAGATGCCCTGGGCGGTCTCGGGGCGCAGGTAGGCGACGGAGCCGGAGTCCTGCGTGGGGCCGAGGTGGGTGGACAGCAGGCCCGAGAACTGCTTGGGCTCGGTGAACTGGCCCTTGTTGCCGCAGTTGGGGCAGTTGACGTCGAGGAGGCCGTTCTCCGGGGCGCGGCCCTTCTTCTCCTCGTAGGCCTCCTCCAGGTGGTCCGCGCGGAACCGCTTGTGGCAGGAGGTGCACTCGGTCAGCGGGTCCGTGAAGGTGGCGACGTGGCCGGAGGCGACCCAGACCTCGGGGGCCAGGATCACGGACGAGTCGATGCCCACGACGTCCTCGCGCGACGTCACCATGTAGCGCCACCACTGGCGCTTGAGGTTCTCCTTGAGCTCGACACCCAGGGGGCCGTAGTCCCAAGCGGCGCGCTGACCGCCGTAGATCTCACTACAGGGGAATACGAAGCCACGGCGCTTGCTCAGGCTGACGATGGTGTCGATCTTGTCGGCGGCCACGGTGCTCTCTTCATTACGACGACGGGCGACGAAGCGAGTTGCTTCCAGCGAATGCTTCAGGTTACCGGCGGGGGCGCCCCCTCAATCAAATCGCTCCCCCTTCGGCCGCCTCCGGCCCCCTCGGGATCCCACCGCTCGGACCGTTTATTGACAACGGTTTCCATATTTGCTGAAAATGAGTGTCATGAACGTACGACGACGCCTCATACCCGCCGCCCTGGCCTCCGCTCTCGGCCTCGGCGCCCTGACCGCCTGCTCCAGCGACAGCGCGGCCTCGGGCAACACGGACAAGTTCGACGTCGTCGCGTCCTTCTACCCGATGGCGTTCCTCGCCGAGCAGATCGGCGGCGACCACGCGAACGTCACCAGCCTGACCGAGCCCGGCCAGGAGCCGCACGACCTGGAGATCAGCACCCAGCAGCGCGCGCAGCTGGAGGAGGCCGACGCGGCGCTCTACCTCAAGGGCCTCCAGCCCGCAGTCGACGAAGCCGTCGGCCAGACGGGCATCAAAACCAAGATCGACGCGGCCACGCTGACCCACCTGGAGGACCACGGCACCGGCGGCCACACCCACGAGGGTGAGGAGGGCCACGCCGAGGAGGAAGGCCACTCCGAGGAGGAGGAGCACGCCCGCGACCCGCACGTCTGGCTCGACCCGGTGAAGTACGCCGAGATCGCGCAGGGCGTCGGCAAGGCCTTCGAGAAGGCCGATCCCGACCACGCGGCCGACTACAAGAAGAACACCGAGGCCCTGGTCAAGAAGCTGAACGGGCTGAACGGCGACTTCGAGAACGGCCTGAAGAACACCAAGACGAAGGTCTTCTTCACCAACCACGCCGCCTTCGGCTACCTCGCCGAGCGCTACGGCCTCACGCAGGAGGCCATCTCCGGCATCGACCCCGAGAGCGAGCCCAGCGGCGCCCGCGTCCGGGAACTCCAGCAGGAGGCGAAGGCCGACGGCGTCACCACCGTCTTCTACGAGACACTGGTCTCCGACAAGACCGCGAAGACCCTCGCCCGCGACGCGAACCTGAAGACGGACGTCCTCGATCCCCTGGAGGGCATCACGGACAAGTCCCGCGGCGACGACTACTTCCAGGTCATGGAAGCCAACCTCAAGGCCCTGCAGACGGCCCTGGGAGCCAAGTGATCGACCCATCGGAGGACGGCATGACCGAGCCCGTCGTATCCCTGCGCGGGGTCCGCGCGGACCTCGGCTCGCGCCCCGTGCTGCGCGGCATCGACCTCACCGTGCGCGGCGGCGAGGTCGTCGCCCTGCTCGGCGCGAACGGCTCGGGCAAGTCGACGGCCGTGCGCAGCATCATCGGCCAGGTGCAGACCGGCGCCGGCGAGATCCGGCTGTTCGGCACGGACCGCAGGCGGTTCCGCGACTGGCACCGCGTGGGCTACGTGCCGCAGCGCACCACGGCCGCGGGCGGAGTGCCCGCCACGGTGACCGAGGTGGTCTCCTCCGGCCGCCTGTCCCGGGCCCGCTTCGGCGTGCTGCGCAAGGCCGACCACGCGGCCGTACGGCGTGCCCTGGACCTCGTCGGCATGGCCGACCGGGCCAAGGACTCGGTCGACGCCCTCTCCGGCGGCCAGCACCAGCGCGTCCTCATAGCCCGCGCGCTCGCCTCCGAACCCGAGCTGCTGATCATGGACGAGCCGATGGCCGGCGTCGACCTGGCCAGCCAGGAGGTCCTCGCGGACACCCTGCGGGAGCAGGTCGGCCAGGGCACGACCGTGCTGCTCGTGCTGCACGAACTGGGCCCCCTGGAGCCCCTCATCGACCGGGCGGTCGTCCTGCGCGACGGCTGCGTCGTCCACGACGGGCCGCCCCCGAAGGCCGTCGGTCAGCACGCCCTGCCCGGCCACGACCACGTACACCCGCACGCGCCGGCGGGCGCCGAACCGATCCGCACGGGACTGCTGAGCTGATGGACTTCCTCGACTACGCCTTCATGCAGCGGGCCCTGCTCGCCGCCGTCCTGGTCGGCATCACGGCCCCCGCCGTGGGGATCTACCTGGTCCAGCGCCGCCAGGCCCTGATGGGCGACGGCATCGGCCACGTGGCGATGACCGGTGTCGGTCTCGGCTTCCTGCTGACCTGGTCCCCGGTGTGGACGGCGGCCCTCGTCTCGATCCTCGGCGCGGTCCTCATGGAGCTGATCCGCTGGTACGGCAAGACCCGCGGCGACATCGCCCTCGCGATGCTGTTCTACGGCGGCATGGCCGGCGGTGTGATGTTCATCAACCTCGCGCCCACCGGCTCCAACGCCAATCTGACGTCGTACCTGTTCGGCTCGCTGTCGACGGTGTCCGAGTCGGACGTCACCGCGATCTGCGTGCTCGCCGCCTTCGTCGTGCTGGTCACCCTCGGTCTGCGGCGGCAGCTGTTCGCGGTCAGCCAGGACGAGGAGTTCGCCCGGGTGACGGGCCTGCCGGTGCGCATGCTGAACCTGCTGACGGCGGTCACCGCGGCCGTCACGGTGACGGTGGCGATGCGCGTGGTCGGGCTGCTGCTGGTCAGCGCGCTGATGGTGGTGCCGGTCGCGGCCGCACAGCAGATCGGCCGGAGCTTCGCCGCGACGTTCGCCATCGCCGTGGCCATCGGGGTGAGCGTGACGATCGGCGGCACGGTCACCTCGTACTACCAGGACGTGCCGCCCGGCGCGACGATCGTGCTGCTGACCATCGGCGCGTTCATCGTGCTGACGGCGCTCGCGGCGCCGCTGGCCCGCCGCCGCGCCCGCGCCGCGGCGGGCGGGGACACGACGGGCGACCCCGCCGAGTGCGCGATTCCGGGCAGCCGGGCGGCGACCGACGAAGTCGGCGTCTGACCGCCCCCGCCACGGGCTGGCACAATGGCCCGGGCAAGGCAGACGTGAGGAGGCAACGGTGACGACCGCTGGACCGTCCGTGAAGGGCCGCGCCACCAAGCAGCGGGCCGCTGTGGCGGCGGCCCTGCAGGAGGTCGACGAGTTCCGCAGCGCGCAGGAACTGCACGACATGCTCAAGCACAAGGGCGACTCGGTCGGGCTCACCACGGTCTACCGCACCCTGCAGTCCCTCGCCGACGCCGGTGAGGTCGACGTCCTGCGGACCGCCGACGGCGAGTCCGTCTACCGGCGTTGTTCCACCGACGACCATCACCACCACCTCGTGTGCCGGAGCTGCGGCAAGGCCGTCGAGGTCGAAGGGCCGGCGGTGGAGAAGTGGGCCGAGTCCATCGCGGCGGAGCACGGGTATGTGAACGTGGCTCACACGGTGGAGATTTTCGGGACCTGTGCGGACTGTGCGGGGACCTCCGACGGTTGATCGCCGTGGGGCTTGTGTCCGGTCGCCGGCTGCGGGTGCACCGTGGCTTGTCGCGCAGTTCCCCGCGCCCCTGGGGCACGTTCCCGTCAGCTCGGTCTTAGGCAGAGGGCACCGCGCACCGGGTGGCGAGTGCGCGCCGGACGAGCAGGGACAGGGCCGTCGAGGCCAGGATCACGGTGCCGCCGATGCGCAGGATGAGGTCGTAGGCGGGTTCCGGGCCGGTCTCGGGGGTGAGCGAGGTGATGGCCGCCGCCGTCGCCGCGAGGCCGATGGCGCCCAGTGTGACGAGGGCGGTGAGGACGACGCCCGAGGCCTCGCCGGCCCGGGCGGGCGGGACGACCTGCTGGGTGGCCACACTGGCGAAGGTCCAGCCCAGGCCGAGCCCGAGTGCGCACCAGGTGAAGACCGGCAGGTAGACCCACCAGGACCAGGCCCAGCTGAGCCCGATCATGCCGGTGCCGGCGACGACCCCGGCCAGGGCCATGACGCCGGTGGCGCGCATCCGGCCGGACAGCCAGGCGCCGATGGGCCCCGAGCAGGCCACCATGACGGCCGGGGCGAGGAACACCGTGCCGGACAGGACCGCCGACAGGCCCCGCACCTGCTGCAACTGGAGGGTGGCGAGGAACACGGTGACGGCGTAGCCCGTGTTGGCCACCGAACCCATCACGGTGACGAGGTCGAAGCGGATGTTGCGGAACAGCCGGAAGTCGACCAGCGGATGCCGGCAGGTCCGTTCCCGCAGGACGAACAGGGCGCCGGCCACCACGGCGGCTCCGAACAGGGCGAGCGTGCGGGCGTGGTCCCAGCCCCAGGCGCTGCCCCGCTCCACGGCCAGGGTCAGGGCGGCCAGGCTCGTCACGACGGCCAGGCAGCCGGGCAGGTCGACCTGGCGCGGGGCGCTCTCGTCCCGCGAGTCCGGCACGTACCGCAGGGCGATCAGCAGGGCGAGGGCGCTCAGCGGAGCCAGCAGCCAGAAGATCCACCGCCAGCCCGGCCCGTCGGTGAAACCGCCGCCGACGAACGGCCCGAGGGCGGTGCCGACGTTGGCGATCCCGAACATCGCCCCGAGCGCCCGGGCCCGGGCCGCCCCGGGAAAGGCGTTGGTGATCACGGACACCGACACCGGGAAGATCAGCGCCGCGCCCGCGCCCTGCACGATCCGGGCCGCGACGAGCACACCCAGGCTCGGTGCCAGGGCGCAGCCGACGGAGGCGGCGGCGAACAGCCCGGTCCCGGCCAGCAGGACCGGACGCCGGCCGAGGAGATCGCCCAGCCGCCCGCCGACGATGAACAGGCAGCCGACGGCGAGCATGTAGGCCGACAGCGTCCACTGCGCCGCGGAGACGGTCGTGTCCAGCTCGTCGGCGATCCCGGGGATCGCCAGGTTGAGCGCGAAGAAGTCCAGCTGGATGCAGAACAGGGCGAGGGAGGAGGCGAGGAAGATCCCGGCCCGTCGTGTGCTCCGCCGGGGCGCGCCGACGGCGGTGGAACCCATGCCCCCAGGACACCGCCGCCGCGGCCCGGCTGCCACCGGGGGGATGCCGGGCCGCCCCCGCGCGCTACGGCTGCTCGCCCTCCATGGCCAGCAGCTCCTCGTTCGGGACGGCACCGCCGAAGCGCCGGTCCCGGGAGGCGAACTCCAGGCAGGCCCGCCACAGGTCGCGCCGGTCGAAGTCGGGCCACAGCACGTCCTGGAAGACCATCTCTGCGTAGGCGCTCTGCCAGATCAGGTAGTTCGAGGTGCGCTGCTCACCGCTGGGCCGCAGGAACAGGTCCACGTCCGGCATGTCCGGGTAGTACATGTACTTCGCGAAGGTCTTCTCGTTGACCTTGGACGGGTCGAGCCTGCCGCTCTTCACGTCCTCCGCCATGGCCTGGGCGGCGTCGGCGATCTCGGCCCGGCCCCCGTAGTTCATGCAGAAGTACAGGGTCAGCCGGTCGTTGCCCTTGGTCTGCTCCTGGGCGACCTGGAGCTCCTTGGCGACCGAGCGCCACAGCTTGGGCATGCGGCCCACCCAGCGCACCCGGATGCCCAGCTCGTCGAGCTGGTCGCGGGTCTTGCGGATGAAGTCCCGGTTGAAGTTCATCAGGAAGCGCACCTCGTCGGGCGAGCGCTTCCAGTTCTCGGTGGAGAAGGCGTACAGGGAGATGGCGCCCACGCCCATCTCGATGCCCCCCTGGAGGACGTCCAGCACGCGCTCGGCGCCGACCTTGTGCCCTTCGGTGCGCGGCAGGCCCCGGTCCTTGGCCCAGCGGCCGTTGCCGTCCATGACGATCGCCACATGCTGCGGTACGAACTCCCCGGGGATCTTCGGGGGCCGCGCGCCGGACGGGTGCGGCTCCGGCGTCCTGTACTCCCGGCGCTGGCGCCCCAGGATCCCGCGTACGGCCATGTGTTTCTCGTCTCCTCGTGCTCGCTTGCTTGTGTTGCGGTGCTTCTCCGCCGCGCTACTTCTCGACGTAGCGCAGGGAGCGCAGCCCGCGCTCCATGTGCCAGTGCAGATACGCGGACACCAGCCCGCTGCCCTCGCGGACATAGCGCGCCTCGCACGCGTCCGCGGTCTCCCAGTCTCCCGTAAGCAGGGCGCCGAGGAGTTCCAGGGCCTGAGGCGAGGGTACGACGCTGCCGGGCACCCGGCAGTCCGCGCAGACGGATCCGCCCGACGCGACGGAGAAGAACCGGTTGGGCCCGGGCATCCCGCACTTCGCGCAGTCGGTGAAGCTCGGGGCGTACCCGTTGACGGCGAGGGAGCGGAGCAGGAACGCGTCGAGCACGAGGTGCGGCGCGTGCTCCCCCCGGGCCAGGGTCCGCAGGCCGCCGACCAGCAGCAGGTACTGCTGCACGGCCGGCTCCCCCTCATGGTCGGTGAACCGCTCGGCGGTCTCCAGCATGACGGTGCCGGCCGTGTACCGCGCGTAGTCGCTGACGATCCCGCCGCCGTACGGCGCGATGGTCTCGCTCTGCGTGCACAGCGGCAGCCCACGCCCGACGAGCTCGCTCCCCTTGGCGAAGAACTGCACGTCGACGTGGGAGAACGGCTCCAGGCGCGCACCGAATTTCGACTTCGTCCGGCGCACGCCCCGGGCCACCGCGCGCACCCGTCCGTGACCGCGCGTGAGCAGCGTGATGATCCGGTCCGCCTCACCCAGCTTCTGGGTGCGCAGCACGATGCCGTCGTCGCGGAACAGACTCATGGAGCCATTCTGGCAGGGTCGTCACGTCAAGGGACCTCGCCCCTGCTGCGGGCGTTGGCGTATGCGGTCGCCGCGCGCAGCCGCTCGGCCGGGGTGGCGTGCCGGACGGCTCCGGGGTCGGCGTCCCACTCCCTGCCGCCCCCGTACGGCCGCAACTGCACATAGGGCCCCTCATGCCCCATCACGATGCCGATGCGGCCGCTGCGGGTGTCAACGACGTACGCGCCGACGGGAGGCTTCATCGCGGCACCGCCGCGAGCCGCCGGGCGGTATCCGATGCACACCTGCCCCCTTCGCTGAGCGGGCAGGGCGCTTCCCTCACAAAACTCACCGGGTCAAGTCCCGGTGAGGGCAGGATAATTCCGTCCTTGACGAGTTCTGCCCGCAATTCTTTCAACGCGTCCTCCGCTCCTTCGGCGCAGAGCGCCGAGTGTCGTGCCTCCACCGTGCTCCCCCTCCTGTCGTGTTTTCACTCTTCGCATCTCCCCGGTCACGCTCCGCGTCTACACTCAGGAAGGGTCTGTGCCGTACAACTGCGGCGCGGCACAAAGGGGTTCGGTACGGGATGCCGCAAAACACCCCTGGGAGAATCGCTTTGGGGAGGCCGATGGCGACGAGCGGCATGCTGCGGTCCGTTGAGACAATCCAGCTGTGCAAACACCACAGGGGAATGCGCAGCCGGAATGGGGCATGCGTCCCGCGCGGCCGGCGGATGTCGAGGCGATAGCGGAACTACGGGCCGTGGTGATGCGCCCGGGCCTGGAGCGGTTGGGCCGTTACGACGAACACCGGGTCCGGCAGCGGCTGCGGGACGGCTTCTGCGCACAGCACACGTCGGTCATCACGAGCGCCGGCGATTTCGCGGGCAGCGTGGCGCTGCGCCCGTCCGAAACCGGCCACTGGCTGGAGCACTTCTACCTCGCTCCGGCACTCCAGGGCCGGGGCCTGGGCTCCGTGGTCCTGGGAACCCTTCTGGGCAGGACGGACGCCTCCGGTCACCTCGTCCGCCTGAACGTCCTCCAGGGCAGCCGGGCCCGCCACCTCTACGAACGGCACGGCTTCACGGTGGAGAGGCAGGACGCGATCGACGTCTTCATGCTGCGATCGCCGGGGGCCGGTCCCGGAGCTTCGGCCAACCGCACCACCGTGGGGTAATCCCCCTGGAATAGCGGGAGTTACCCGGATGTGGCCGCACGCCGAAGTCCGCCAGGCTTGCTCGGCATGAAGCAGATCACGAAACATCTGGCGCTGGTCGCCGTCGCCGGTGCGGTGCTCGGGTTCGCCGGTCCCGGCGGTGCGTCCGAGCCCCCGGCCGCTCCCCTCGACTGGACCCGGTGCACCGGCCCCGGCCTCGACCCCAGACAGCAGTGCGCCATGCTCGACGTCCCCATGGACTACTCCGACCCCGACAGCCCGGAGATCCGGATCGCCGTCAGCCGGATCCCCAGTGAGAAACCGTCCGCGCGGCGGGGCACGCTGTTACTCATCCCGGGCGGGCCCGGCGGGGACAGCCTCGGCGACCCCTCCGGCAAGGGGCAGAAGCTGCCGCAGCGGGTGCGGGACGCTTACGATCTCGTCGGGTTCGCGCCGCGCGGGATGGCGCCCTCCACCTCCGTCGACTGCAAGGCCGACCCCGCCGACATCAGCATGACGAAGCGTGTGCCCTGGCCGGCCCCGGACGGTTCCATCGACGGGAACATGGCCACCGCCCGGCGTACGGCCGAGGCCTGTGTCCGCAACGGCGGTGAGCTGATCCGGCACATCAGCACCGCCAACGAGGCCCGTGACCTGGACCGCCTGCGGGCCGCCCTCGGCGAGCAGAAGATCTCCGCGTGGGGTGTCTCGTACGGCACCTACGTCGGCGCGGTCTACGGCCAGTTGTTCCCGCACCGCACCGACCGCATCGTGCTGGACAGCAACAACAACCCCGACCACACCCGCGTGACCCGCAACTGGCTCGCCGCCTTCGAGACCGGGGTCGAGGACAACTTCCCCGAGTTCGCCACGTGGGCGTCCAGGCCCGGCAATCCCCACCGGCTCGCCCGTACGCCCGCCGAGGTCCGCTCAGGCTTCCTGCGGCTCGCCGCCCGGCTGGACCGCGACCCCCTCCCCTGGCCCGGCGCCAACCCCCCGCTGCTGGACGGCAACGCGCTCCGCCAGACCATGCTGTCCAGCCTCTACGACCCCGACGGCTACCCGGTCCTGGCCGAGGCCGTCCGCGCCGCCCGCAGGGGCACCGTGCCGCCCGCGCCCGTGTCCCCGCCGGAGTCGGTCCTGCAGAACCTCGCCGCGGTCGGCGTCGGCACCATCTGCAACGACGTCGAGTGGCCCGGCTCCGCCGCCGCGTACCAGAAGGACGTCGACGAGAGCCGGGCCGCGTACCCGCTGACCGCGGGCATGCCGCGCGGGCCGATGGTGTGTGCCGCGTGGCCGTACAAGCCGAAGGAGCCGGCCGTGCGGATCACCGACCGCGGTCCCTCCAACGTCCTGCTCGTGCAGAACGAGCGGGATGTCGCCACCCCGCTGGCGGGAGCCCGGAAGCTGCGGCAGGCCCTCGGCGACCGGGCGGTCATGGTCACCGTGAACTCCACCGGCCACGACGCCTATCTGGCCAACGGCAATGCCTGCGGTGATGCCACGGTCTCCCGCTTCCTGGCGACGGGCGAACGCCCCCGCCGGGACCTGTACTGCGACTAGGGCCCGTTCAGCGTTCGGCGAGGGCGGCCGGGGCCTCCTGGACCGCCCAGCCGTTGCCGTCGGGGTCCTGGAAGAAGACGAAGGAGTTCCAGTCGTCCTCGCCCCGGCCCTCCGCCCAGCCGGACGCGCCCACGTGCAGGACCGGGGTCACCTCGACCCCGCGTCCCACCAGTGCCGCCCTGGCCGCCTCGATGTCCGTCACACAGAGCTGGAGGCCCCGCAGCGAACCGGGGGCCGTCCGCGGCTGCCCGGGCGGCTCGGGCATCCCCGACTCCAGCACGATCGAGCAGCGGGACCCGGGCGGAGTCAGCTGGACGAAGCGGCCGACGCCCTCGAAGAACGCGGCGTCGATCTCGGCCCGGAATCCGCACTGGTCCTGGTAGAAGGCCTTGGCCCGGTCCAGGTCGGAGACCGGCACGACGAGCACTTCGAGGGTCCAGTCCATACGCACACCTCCCCGGCCATGGTCCCCCCGCCGCACGGACCGCGCGCGTCAGCCGTGCCGGCCGTACCGGCGGGCCACCGCGCGGAACGCCTCCTCCAAGGTATGCGGTGCCGCGCCGAAGGAGACGCCCATCGGGCTCACCCCTCGCCGAATCCGCGTACGTACCGCCGCTGCCAGGGCGTCTCCACGGCATGCCGGTCGTAGTGCCGGCGGACGTACTCCACCGCTTTCTCCCCCGGCACCCCGTCCAGCACCGCCAGGCAGGCCAGGGCCGTGCCCGTGCGACCGCGTCCGCCGCCGCAGGCGATTTCCACCCGCTCCCCGGCGGCCCGCTCCCACACGCCGGCCAGCACCGCGCGGGCGGCCGCCCGGTCCGCCGGGAGGCGGAAGTCGGGCCAGCGGATCCAGGCGGACTCCCAGGGGACCCCGGGCGGGCGCCGGCCGAGCAGGTAGACACCGTAGGAGGGCAGGGGCGCGTCGGGGTGCAGGGGATGCCGCAGGCCCCGGCCCCGGACCAACCGGCCGGAGGGCAGTCGCAGGACACCGGCGTCGCTCTCGCTCCACAGCTCGCTCACGCCCTCATCATGCTCCGTGTGCGCCCGTCCGGTGGCGGACTTGCCCTGACGGGCGGTCAACTCACGTCGGGCGCGGTGCCGATGGTGCGCCCTGCGGCGGATACGCCATTCGTGTGCGATCCCTTGACCACCCCCACGGCCCCTCCTATGGTCGCGCTGACCGCAGGACGTAGGACGTCGTATCTCCCCTGCCGGTCCCCTGCCACCGGATCTCGCTGGAGGACCCGTGCGCGACGTGACCCCCGACGTGCCGGCGCCGCACCGCCGGTCGTTCCTGAAGTACACCGGCGCGCTGGGCGCGGCCGCCGCCGTCTCCGCGTCGCTGTCGGCCTGTTCGTCCGGTCCGGAGTCCACCAACGACACCGGCACCGGCGGTGGCCGGGACCGCACCCTCACCGCGGTGATCGGCTACGGCAACGACGGCAGCTGGGACCCCACCCAGACGGCGTCCGCGTTCTGTATGGCCGCCAACCACCACATCTACGAGGGGCTGCTGGACACGGACCCGATCTCCCGTGAGCCGTACGCGGCGCTGGCGACGGAGGTGCCGGGGAATCCGGACAGCACGTCCTGGAAGTTCACCCTGCGGGCGGGCGCGACGTTCCACGACGGGAAGCCCGTCACCGCCGACGACGTGGTCTTCGTCTTCGAGCGGATCCTCGACCCGGACACCCAGACCCTCGCCAAGGGCTTCTTCGCGAGCTGGCTGAAGGAGGTCCGCAAGATCGACGCGCGGAACGTCGAGCTGGTGCTGAAGTTCCCCTTCCCGGACGGTCTTTCACGGCTGACGCTCGCCAAGATCATGCCGAAGCACGTGTTCTCCCGGCCGGGAGGCTGGGAGGAGGCGATCAAGGGCAAGGCGATCGGCTCGGGGCCGTACCGGCAGACCGCGCACCACCCGAAGTCGAACACGACCTTCGAGGCGTTCGACGGCTACAACGGGCCGCGCAGGCCCGCTTTCCGGAAGATGAACTGGCTGACCATCGTGGACGCGGCCCCCCGCGTCGCGAAGATCTCGGGCTCCAGTGCCGGCGCGCAGATCGCGGACAACATCCCGTACGCCAACATCGGCCGGCTGGAGAGCGGCGGGATGACGGTCGCCGGCGGGGCCGGGATGAACAACCTGTTCCTGATGTTCAACACCGGGCACAAGCCCTTCGACGACCCGCGCGTGCGCCAGGCCCTGCACTACGCCATCGACACCGAGAAGATGGTCGAGGTCGCCCTCAAGGGCCACGGCAAGCCCTCCACCTCCTTCCTCGACGAGGCCAACCCGTCCTACCGCAGGGCCAGGACGGTCTACGACCACGACCCCGACAAGGCGAAGGCGCTGCTGAAGGCGGCCGGGGTCAAGGGTCTGAGCATCGAGATCCTGGCCGTGAACGTCAGCTGGATCGTCGACTGCCTGCCGACGATCAAGGCGTCCTGGGACGCGATCGGGGTGAGGACGGCCCTGTCCCCGCAGGAGACCACCGCCGTCTTCACCAAGATGGACCAGAAGCAGGACTACCAGGTCGTGGCCGCCGCTTCGAACCCCAACCAGTTCGGCATCGACGCGGACCTGATCATGCACTACAACTACGGGCCCGGGAACCTGTGGATGCAGTACACCCGCTGGGCCTCCGACCCCGTCGCCAGGCAGCTCTTCAAGGACATGGAGCGCGCCACCCGGGAGCCCGACCCGGCGAAGAAGAAGACGATGGTCCAGGACTACATCGACGTCGTCGCCGAACAGGCCGTGCTCTACCCGGTCGTCCACAACGAGCTCATGACCGCCTGGGACCCCGCGCGGCTCAGCGGCATAAGGGCACAGCCGTACCCGGGCATCAACCTCCTCCAGGCCAAGTGGGCCTGAGCGTATGACGGCCGTCCTGCGGATCCTGCTCCGCCGTGTCGCCCTGCTCGTGCCGCTGATGCTCGGCATCGTGCTGTTCGTGTTCCTGGTGATGCGGTTCTCGGACGTCGACCCGGCGTCCGCGTTCTTCCAGGGCGCCAACCCCACCCCGCAGCAGCTGCACGACTTCCGCGAGGAACACGGCCTGCTGGACCCGCTGCCGGTGCGCTACGCGGACTTCGTGGCCGACCTGCTCCACGGCGACCTGGGCACCAGTGCGCTGACCCGGGCGCCGGTGATCGACCAGGTCACCACCGCGCTGCCGCTCACCCTCCAACTCACCTTCCTGGGACTGGGCATCGCCGTCGTGCTGTCCCTCGTGGGCGGGGTGACCGCGGCGATCCACCGGGACCGGCTGCCCGACCAGATCATCCGGGTGGTGTCCCTGACCGGTGTCGCCGCGCCCGGCTTCTGGCTGGCGCTGCTGATGATCCAGTACCTCGCGGTCGACCTGGGCTGGTTCCCGACCGGCGGCTACATCAACCCGGCGGACTCCTTCACGGGCTGGCTGAAGACCATGACCCTTCCCGCCTTCGCGCTGTCGCTGCCGGTGGCGGCGCAGCTGACCCGGATCGTGCGGACGGCCGTGGTGGAGGAGCTGGACAAGGACTACGTGCGCACGGCGATCGGCAGCGGGCTGCCTCCCCGGGTGGTGGTGGGCCGGAACGTGCTGCGCAACGCGCTCATCAACCCGCTCACCGTGCTCGGCCTGCGCGTCGGCTATCTGCTGGGCGGCGCGGTCGTCATCGAGACGATCTTCTCGCTGCCCGGCATGGGCAAGCTGATGATCGACGCCGTGAAGAACGGCGACCCGGCCGTCGTCCAGGGCGTCGTGCTGACGACGGCGGCCGGGTTCGTCGTCGTGAACCTCGTCATCGACGTCCTGTACCTGCTGGTCAACCCGCGACTGAGGGACGCAACCCCATGATGACCCGCAAGAGTCTCACTGCGGCGCTGTCCCGGCCCGGCGTCCGGCTGCGCGGCCTGCGCAGGCTTCCGCTGCTGTCGAAGATCGCCGTCTGCTTCCTGGTGGTCGTCGCGCTGATGGCGCTGCTCGCCCCGTTGCTCGCCCCGCACGATCCGCTCGACCAGCAGCCGCCCGTCGACGGCACCGGGCATCCGTCCGCCGGGCACTGGATGGGCCAGGACAGCCTCGGCCGGGACATCCTCAGCCGGCTGATGTACGGGGCGCGCTGGTCGCTCGCGATCGGGCTCGGCGCGACCGGACTGGCCCTGGTGGCCGGAGCGCTGCTCGGGGCGGTCGCGGCGACCTCCCGCAAGGCGGTCGACGAGACGCTGATGCGCTGCCTGGACGTCGTCATGGCGTTCCCGGGCATCGCGCTGGCCGCCGTGCTGGTCGCGGTGTTCGGCGGCGGCATCACGGTGCTGATCTGCGCTATCGCGTTCCTGTTCACCCCGCCCGTGGCGCGGGTGGTCCGGGCGAACGTCCTCGACCAGTACGGCGAGGACTATGTGACGGCGGAACGGGTGATCGGCGCCCGGACCCCGCACATCGTGCTGCGGCACGTGGCGGTCAACTGCGCCGCGCCGGTGCTGGTGTTCTGCACGGTCCAGGTCGCCGAGGCGATCGTCTTCGAGGCGTCACTGTCCTTCATCGGGGCGGGCGTGCGGCCGCCCGACCCGTCCTGGGGCAGTGTCATCGCGGACGGCAAGAACATGGTGCTGACCGGCGGCTGGTGGGCGACGGTGTTCCCCGGGCTGCTGATGCTGGTCACGGTGCTGTCGCTGAACGTCCTGTCCGAAGGCGTGTCCGACGCGTGGGCGGCCCCGTCGGCCCGGCAGGTGGACGTACCGGAGGACGACGACCGGCTGGAGGCGCCGGAGCCCGGCAGCGGGGAGGTCGTGCGGCTGCCCGGTCTGGCGGAGGCCGCGCGGCGGTTGCGGGCCCGGGCCCGGCACATCCCCCGGGACGGTCAGCCGGTGCTCGCGGTGGAGAACCTCGCCATCGGCTTCGACGGGCGGCACGGCGGCGTCGACGTCGTGGACGGCGTCAGCTTCGAGGTGCACCCCGGCGAGGTGCTCGGGCTGGTCGGCGAGTCGGGCTGCGGCAAGTCGCTCACCGCACTGGCGGTCATGGGCCTCCAGCCGAAGGGGGCGCGCGTGCGGGGCCGGGTCCGTTTCCGCCAGCGGGACCTGCTCGCCGAGCCGATGCGGGTGCGCCGCGGGCTGCTCGGCCATGAGATGGCGATGATCTACCAGGACGCACTGTCGTCGCTGAACCCGGCGATGACGATCCGCGCGCAGCTCAAGCAGGTCGTGCGGCGCGGCGGCCGCCGCGTTCCCGCCGAGCTGCTGACGATGGTCGGCCTCGACCCCGAACGCACCCTGCGCAGCTACCCGCACGAGCTGTCCGGCGGGCAGCGTCAGCGCGTGCTGATCGCGATGGCCCTGTCCCGCGACCCGAACCTCATCGTCGCGGACGAGCCGACGACGGCCCTCGACGTGACCGTGCAGGCGCAGGTCATGGAGCTGCTGCTGCGGCTGCGCGAGGAGCTGGGCTTCGCGTTGATCCTGGTCTCGCACGACCTGGCGCTGGTCGCGGACGTCACCGACCGGGTGGTGGTGATGTACGGCGGGCAGATCGTGGAGACGGGCGTGACCGCCGACCTGGTCGAGTCCCCGGCGCATCACTACACGCGCGGGCTGCTCGGCAGCGTGCTGTCGCTGGAGTCGGCGCAGGAGCGGATGACGCAGATCAGGGGCGTCGTGCCGTCCCCGGCCGACTTCCCCGCGGGCTGCCGCTTCGCCGGCCGGTGCCCGCTCGCCACCGGGACCTGCCGTACGACACCCCCCGGCCTGCTGGGCACGCCGACGCACACGGCCGCCTGCCACCACCCCGCGATCGACCTGGTCACCCCGGAGGCCGTGACGTGAACGCCCTGGTGGAGCTCTCCGGCACGCACGTCGTCCACAAGGCCCGCAGCGGCGGCCTGTTCACCCGCGACCGCGTGTACGCCCTGACCGGTGCGGACCTGGCCATCTCCCCCGGCGAGACCGTCGGCGTGGTCGGCGAGTCCGGCTGCGGGAAGTCGACGCTGGCCAGGGTGCTGGTCGGGGTGGAGCGGCCGACGCGGGGGACGGTGTCCTTCCGGGGCAGGGACCTGTGGGCGATGCCGGCCACCGAGCGCCGCCGGGCCGTCGGCGGCAGCACCGGCATGGTCTTCCAGGACCCGTCGACGGCCCTGAACCGCCGCCTGACGGTCCGGCAGATCCTGCGGGACCCGCTGGACGTGCACGACCGGGGCACTCGCCCGCAACGCGACGAGCGCGTCCGGGAGTTGATGTCCCTGGTCGGCCTCCCCCGGGCCCTCGCCGACGCCCTGCCGGGACAGCTGTCGGGCGGGCAGCGCCAGCGCGTCGCGATCGCCCGGGCGCTGGCCCTGGACCCGGACCTGGTCGTGGCGGACGAGCCGACGAGCGCCCTGGACGTGTCGGTCCGGGCGCAGATCCTCAACCTCCTCCTCGACCTGAAGGAACGCCTGGGCCTGGCCCTGGTGTTCGTCTCCCACGACATCCAGACGGTACGGCGGATGAGCGACCGTGTGATCACCATGTACCTGGGCCGGATCGTGGAGGAGACCCCGGCCGCCCTGGTCAGCGATCGGGCCCGGCATCCTTACACCCGGGCCCTGTTCTCCGCCACGCCCGGCCTGCTCGACCCGGTCGAGCCGATCCCGCTGGCCGGCCCGGTCCCGTCGGCGACCCGTCCGCCGAGTGGCTGCCCGTTCCGCACCCGCTGCTGGAAGGCGGACGGGACGTGCGCGGAGCGAATGCCGGGTTTCTCCGCCGCGTCGGCGCCCGCGCACCGCTTCCGCTGCCACCATCCTGTCCGGGAGGACGAGTCGACCCGTGACCTCGTCCACCGGCGCGATCCGATGGAGGCCCCATGACGTTCACCCCGCTGACCGGTGTCATCCCGCCCGTGTGCACGCCCCTGACACCGGACGGTGAGGTGGACGTCCCCTCGCTGACCGGGCTCGTCGACCATCTGGTGGCCGGTGGCGTGCACGGACTGTTCGTGCTCGGCTCGACCTCGGAGGCCGCGTTCCTGCCGGACCGGCAGCGCCGCCTGGTCGTCGAGTCCGTGACGGGCCACGTGGGCGGGCAACTGCCGGTATTGGCCGGGGCGATCGACATGACGACGCCCCGGGTCCTGGACCATGTGGCGTCGGTGACGGCGGCGGGCGCGGACGCGGTCGTCGTCACCGCCCCGTTCTACACCCGCACCCACCCGGCGGAGATCGCCCGCCACTACCGCGCGGTCGCCGCGGCGAGCCCGGTCCCGGTGATCGCCTACGACCTTCCCGTCGCCGTCCACACGAAGCTGCCGGCCGAGGTGGTGCTGGAGCTGGCCGCCGAGGGTGTCGTGGCCGGGCTCAAGGACTCCAGCGGGGACCTCGCCGCGTTCCGCCAGGTCGTGACCGGCGTGCGGGAACGCCGGGGCATCACCGGCTTCAGCGTACTGACCGGCTCCGAGCTGATCGTCGACGCGGCCCTCGCGATCGGCGCGGACGGCACGGTGCCGGGCCTCGGCAACGTCGACCCGCACGGCTACGTCCGCCTGGACGGCCTGTGCCGCGCCGGGAACTGGGACGAGGCCCGTACCGAACAGGAGCGCCTGTGCGCCCTGTTCGGCATGGTGGGCGTCGGCGACCCGGCCCGGATGGGCCCCAACTCCTCGGCGATCGGCGCCTTCAAGGCGGCGCTGCACCTGCGCGGCGTGATCGCCTGCCCGGCGACGGCCCGGCCGCAGATCCCGCTGTCGCCGGAGGAGGTGGAGCAGGTGGGCAAGTACCTGGCGGCGGCGGGGCTGCTGTAGCGCCCCGCCCGCCGGTCAGACGCTGCCCGGTGTCACCATGCCCGACTCGTAGGCGATGATGACCAGTTGGGCCCGGTCCCGTGCCGCCAGCTTGCCCATGATGCGGCTGACGTGGGTCTTCGCGGTGAGCGGGCTCAGGCCCAGCGCGTCGGCGATCTCCGTGTTGTTGAGGCCGCGCGCGACCAGCGCGAGCACCTCCCGCTCCCGGCCGGACAGGCACTCGGGCCCTCCGGTCGCCGGCGCGGAGGGGCTGCGCAGGAACCGCTCGATCAGCCGCGCGGTGGGTCCGGGCGACAGCAGGGAGTCCCCGGCGGCGACCGTGCGGATGGCGTCGAGGAGTTCGGCCGGCCTGGTGTCCTTGACCAGGAACCCGGAGGCGCCGGCGCGCAGCGCGTCGACGACGTTCTCGTCGGTGTCGTACGTGGTGAGGACGAGCACCCGGACGCCGGCGAGATCCTCGTCGGCGGCGATGAGCCGGGTGGCCTCGATGCCGTCCAGGTCGGGCATGCGGATGTCCATCACGACGAGGTCGGCCCGTGCGCCACGGGCCAGTTCCACGGCCTGCCGGCCGGTGGCGGCCTGGCCGACGACCTCCATGTCCCGGGCCGACTCCACGAGCATCGCGAACGCCTCCCGTACCAGAGTCTGGTCGTCCGCGAGCAGCACTCGGATGGTCATCCGTTCCTCTCCCCCGTCGTGGTCAGCGGCAGGACCGCGGTCACCACGAATCCGCCCCCGGTGCGCGGTCCGGCGTCGAGTGTGCCACCGACGCTGCGGGCCCGCTCCCGCATCCCGACGAGTCCGAAGCCCGGGGTGCCGCCCGGGGCGGGTCCGGTGCCGTCGTCGCGGACCGACAGGTGCAGGGCGCCCTGCCGCTCGTCCAGTTCGACGCGGACGGCCGGTCCGGGCCCCGCGTGCCGGACCGCGTTCGTCAGGGCCTCCTGCACGATGCGGTAGGCGGCGGCGCCGACGGCGGGCGGCGCCTGCCGTATCCGTACGGTCTGCTCGACCCGGGCGCCGGCCAGCCGCGCGGCCCGGGCCAGGTCGGGCAGCCCGTCGAGGCCGGGCAGCGGGCCGCGGGCCTCCGGGGGGCCGTCCTCGCGCAGGACCTCCAGGGTCGTGCGGAGTTCACCGCGGGCGCTGCGGCAGGTCTCAGCGATGTCGTCGAGGGCCTTGGCCACCGTCTTCCGGTCGAGCCGCTCCGGGTCGGCGGACAGCACATGGGCGGCGACGGAGGTCTGCACGCCGATGAGGGTGATGGTGTGGGCGAGCAGGTCGTGCAGGTCCCGGGCGATCCGCAGCCGCTCCTCGGCGACCCGCCGCCGGGCCTCCTCCTCACGGGTGCGTTCGGCCCGTTCGGCGCGTTCCACGATCGAGGTGACATACCGACGGTAGAAGCGCACGTCGACGCCGAGGAACAGCACGGCGACGACCCAGCCGGACGCCTTCAGCAGCCCCAGCGCCTCGTGGGCGCTGATGGTGAGCATCACGCCCACCGACAGGGTGATGACGCCGATGCCGACCAGCACGGTGCGCAGCGCCCGGCCGGTGACGGCGACGGTGTAGAGGGCCACGTAGGCGGCCTGGGTGCCCGCGGTGTGCGCGTAGCCGAGGAAGTGGTAGGGGAAGACGCAGGCCACCACGGCGAGCAGGACGAGCACCGGGCGGCGGCGGCGCCACACCAGCGGCACGTGGGAGACGAGCAGCAGGGCCCAGCCGAGCGCGTCGGGCCGGTGCCCGTCGTCGACGAGCAGCGCGAGCGTGACGGCGAGCGCGGCCGCCAGAACGGCGAGCAGCGCGTCGTTGCGGAGGGCATGCGGGGCGGTCAAGGGGTCCCGGTTGATCGCGGCCATGTACCGCTCGGCGTACCGCGTCCAGGTCGTCGATGCTGTGGTGGGTGCCTGCACGGGCAACATCCTCGGCCAGAAGGGCGCCCCTCCGGGAGGGGAGGGGCGCCGTCGGTCGGTCAGGGGGCGTTCGCGGCCACGGGCTCGTGTTCCTCCGGCGGTGCCGTCCGCTCCGGAGCGCGGGAGAGCCTCCCGGGCCACCACATCCGCCGCTTGAGCAGCACGCTCGCCGTGGTCACCAGATACGTGCGCACCAGGAACGTGTCCAGCAGCACCCCCACCGCGATCACGAACCCGAGCTCGACCAGGCCGACCATCGGCAGCGTGGTCAGCACCGCGAACGTCGCCGCGAGCACCACTCCCGCCGAGGCGATGACCCCGCCGGTCGTCCGCAGCGCGGTGAGCGCCGCGGCCTCCGGCTCGGCCCCGCCCACGGACTCCTCCCGCATCCGGTGCATCAGGAAGATGCCGTAGTCGACACCGAGGGCGACCAGGAACACGAAGGACAGCAGCCCGAGCCCGGGATCGTTCCCGGCGAAGCCGAACACCGGGTCGAACACCAGCCCGCCGATGCCGAGAGCGGCGCCCCAGACCGCCACCACCGCCGCCAGCAGCAGCAGCGGCGCGACGAGGCTGCGCAACAGCCCGACCAGGATGACGAACACGGCCCCGAGCACCAGCGGCACGATCACCTTCCGGTCCCGCGACTCGCTCTCGGCCAGATCCATCTGCTGCGCGCTGGGGCCGCCGACGTACGCGCCCTCGGGATCGAGCCCGGCCCGCAGCGTCTCGATGGTGCGGGTCTCGGCCGGGGTCTCGGGGGCCGCGGTGGTGAAGACGGCGATCTCCGTCCAGCCCGCCCCGGTGCGTCCGGCCGCCACCTCGGCGACGCCCTCGGTCCTGCGGGCCCGGTCGGCCGCCGCCTCGGCCTGTTTCTCGGGCACGATCACCGTCACGGGCCGGCTGCTGCGCTCGGGATACTCCCGTGCCAGCGTCTGCATCGCGGTGATCGACTCAGGCCGGTCGGTGAAGGAGTCCTCCTGCTTGATACTCCCGGACAGATTCAGTGTGCCGAGCGCGAGCGCACCGAGCAGCGTGGCACCGCCCACGAGCACGGTGACGGGCCGCCGCGTCGCCGAGGTGCCCATCGCGGCGAACAGCGACCGCCGGGCCTTCGGCTCACTGCCGAACGCGGGGATCAGCGGCCAGAAGATCCGCCGTCCCAGCAGCACCAGGACGGCCGGCAGCAGGGTCGTCATGGCGACCAGCGCGGCGAGCACCCCGATCGTGCCGACCGGGCCCATGCCCCTGCTGCTGTTGAGGTCGGCGGCGAGCAGGCACAGCAGTCCGGCCGCGACCGTCCCCGAGGAGGCGAGGATCGCCGGCCCGCAGCCGCGCAGGGCGGTGCGCATGGCGTCGTACGGCCGCTCGTGACGCCGCAGTTCCTCGCGGTAGCGGGCGATGAGGAGCAGCGCGTAGTCGGTGCCGGCGCCGAGGACCAGCACGGTCATCACGCCGCCGCTCTGCCCGGTGACCGTGACGTCGAACAGTTCGTGCAGCCCGTACCCGGCGGCCATCGACACGGTGGCGGCGACCCCCGCCACGGCGAGCGGCACCAGCCACAGGAAGGGGCTGCGGTAGATGAGGATGAGCAGCACGGTGACGACGGCGAGCGTGGCGAGCAGCAGCGTGGCGTCGAGCGTCCCGAACACCTTGTCCATATCGGTGTTGAGCGCGCCGGGCCCGCCGACCTCGACGCTCAGCCCGCCGTCGCCGTCGGCGATGTCCCGCACCTCGTCGACGAAGGCCTCCCGGGCCTTGTCGTCCTGGCCGGGCTGGGTGCTGGTGACCGGGTACATCAGGGTGGAGCCGTCCTTCGAGGGGATGCCCCGCGGCTCCCCCGTCAGATCGTAGGCGCCGCTGACCTCGGCGATCTGCTCGGCGGCGGTGCGCCGGTCGGCGTCGGTCAGCCCGCCGTCCCGGTGGTAGACGAGCACCAGGTCGGTCGACTCCCCGCCGGGCAACCGGTCCTGGATCCGCGCCACCTGGGTCGAGTCGGCGCTGTCGGGCAGGTAGTCGACCGCACGGTTCTGCTGGACGTCGGCGAACTTCCCGGCGAGCGGCCCGACCAGCACGAGCGCGGCGAGCCACAGCCCGACCACCACCCAGGGCACGGCCCGCTTCCGCCCGGTGCGTGTCCTTACGGCCGCCATGTGTACGGCTCCCTCCGGTCGGGTGTCTGGGATCGGTCTCCAGACTCCCGCCGCGTGAGGGCCGTTCCGTCGGGCGTGAGGTCGATTCGGGGGTTACTGCGGAGGGCGGCTTCCGCCGCGCTCTACTCCCCGGGGAGTAACGCGGGGGTGCGCTACGAGGGCGTGCGGGCCGCCGCTGCCAGCAGTCGGGTGATGTCGTCGGAGCAGATCGTGAGCGCCCCTCCCACGGTCGCCAGCACATCGCGCTCGGCCGGGGTGTAGGGCCCGTCCGCCAGGGCGATGCGGGCGCCCTGGAGCAGGATCGATTCGCGGCCGACGCCGGCGAGGTGCGGGGCGAGCGGGTCCAGCGCCTCGTGCAGCTCTATGGCCAGCCCGGCACCGCAGGGTTCACCGGTGATCCGGCCGGTGTCCGCCTCCAGCGCCTCGACGAGCGCGGCCAGCTGCTCCTCCGTGCAGTCGTCGAAGCCGGCCGCGCGCACGGCGAGCACGGCGGCCTCCAGTGCCGTACGGGATCCGGCGCCGCCCGCGGCCAGCACGGCGAGGGCGACGGTGTGCACGGCGTCGCGGAGCATCGCGGAGAAGCGGACGGTGGTCGGATGGTCGAGGACGTCGGTGCCGAAGTGGCGGCGGCAGGCCGCGCACTCCACGACCGGGCCGGTCACGCCGCGCGGCAGCACGGGCAGGCCGAGCAGGGTGAAGCGGCGCTGTCCGGTCAGCCGCTGGTAGTTGCGGTCGCCGCCGCAGCCGGGGCAGAAGAACTCGCCGTCACCGGCGGCCGTCCACGCGGTGCGGGTGCCCAGGATGCGAGAAAGCCTGGCGGCATGACCGTTTCGTCCCCGTCCTGGCAGCACGTCGCACCTCCGTCACGCCGCACGGCAACGCCGCCGTGCTTGCGTGATGTTAGCCACATCCAGGACGAGGAGTCAGCACCCCGGAGGAGGCCTTTCCGTGACCTCCACAGACAATGGCCGGTATACGACGGGGCTCCACCCGCCGGACATCGGCGGACGGAGCCCCTGCGGCAGTCGCGTACGGGTGCGCGCCGCGGACCCGTACGGCTGGTCAGCGAGCCGCGCGGTTGACGGCCGAGACGACCGCCTTCAGCGAGGCCCGCGTCGTGTTCGCGTCGATCCCGATGCCCCACAGGACCTTGTCGCCGATGGCGCACTCGATGTAGGAGGCGGCCTGCGCGGAGGCGCCCTCGCTCATCGTGTGCTCCTGGTAGTCCAGCAGGCGCACGTCGATGCCGACGGACTGCAGGGCGTCGAAGAAGGCCGAGATCGGACCGTTGCCGGAACCGGTCAGGACGGTGTCCTGGCCGTCGACCGTGGCCTCCACCTTCAGCGTGTCCACGCCGTCGGTGTCGGTCGTCGACTGGTTGTTCTTGACCTGGATCCGCCCCCACGGGTTCTCGGGGTTGGGCAGGTACTCGTCCCGGAAGACCGACCAGATGTCCTTCGGCGTGACCTCGCCGCCCTCGGCGTCCGTCTTGGCCTGGATGAGCTTGGAGAACTCGATCTGCATCCGGCGCGGCAGTTCCAGCTTGTGGTCGTTCTTCAGGACGTAGGCGATACCGCCCTTGCCCGACTGCGAGTTGACCCGGATGACCGCCTCGTAGGAGCGGCCGACGTCCTTGGGGTCGATGGGCAGGTAGGGGACGGCCCATTCGATGTCGTCGACGGTGACGCCCTGGGCGGCCGCGTCGGCCTCCATGGCGTCGAAGCCCTTCTTGATGGCGTCCTGGTGGGAGCCGGAGAAGGACGTGTAGACCAGGTCGCCCACGTACGGGTGGCGCGGGTGGACGTCCATCTGGTTGCAGTACTCCCACGTGCGACGGATCTCGTCGATGTCGGAGAAGTCGATCTGCGGGTCGACGCCCTGCGAGAAGAGGTTCATGCCCAGGGTGACCAGGTCGACGTTGCCGGTGCGCTCGCCCTGCCCGAACAGGCAGCCCTCGACGCGGTCGGCGCCGGCCATCAGGGCCAGCTCGGCGGCGGCGACGGCGGTGCCGCGGTCGTTGTGCGGGTGGATCGACAGGCAGACGTGCTCGCGGCGGGAGAGGTTGCGGCCCATCCACTCGAAGCGGTCGGCGTGCGTGGAGGGCGTGGAGCGCTCGACGGTCGCCGGCAGGTTCAGGATGATCTCGCGGCCCGGGCCGGGCTGCCAGACGTCCATGACCGCCTCGCAGACCTCCAGCGCGAAGTCCAGCTCGGTGTCGGTGAAGATCTCGGGGCTGTACTGGTAGCCGAACTCGGTCTCCGGGCCCAGCAGCTTCTCCGCGTACTCCATGACCAGGCGGGTGCCGTCGACGGCGATCTGCTTGATGTCGTCCCGGGAGCCGCGGAAGACGACCCGGCGGAAGACGGGGGCGGTGGCGTTGTACAGGTGGACGGTGGCGCGCTTGGCGCCCTTCAGCGACTCCACCGTGCGCTCGATCAGGTCCTCGCGGGCCTGGGTCAGTACGGAGATGGTGACGTCGTCGGGGATGGCCCCGGGCTCCTCGATGATGGAGCGCACGAAGTCGAAGTCGGTCTGGCCGGAGGCCGGGAAGCCGACCTCGATCTCCTTGTAGCCCATCTTGACCAGCAGGTCGAACATGGCGCGCTTGCGGGCCGGTGACATGGGGTCGATCAGGGCCTGGTTGCCGTCGCGCAGGTCGGTGGAGAGCCAGCGGGGGGCGGTGGTGATGCGCTGCTCCGGCCAGGTGCGGTCCGGGATGTCGACCTGCTCGTAGCGGCCGTACTTGTGGATCGGCATGGAACTGGGCTGCTGGCGGTTCGCCATGATGCGGGGGCTCCTCAGGGGGTGTCCGGAAGGACGGCCGACGACGCAGCACCAAGCTCCGCGGGGAGGGAGTCGGCCTCGACTACAGGCCCTCGCCGCGGCAGCTAAGGAGAAGCAGCCCGAAACGCATGATGCGCAGCATGCTAGCCGAGCCTCTCTCCGGCGCGTTGGGTCGTATCAGTATGCGGGACCGGACGCACATATGGGACAAAAAGTGCGCTATGCCACTTCGTCATACCACCCGCCACGGAGCGTGAGGGCCGTTGTCCCGGTATTTCACCAATCATGGTGGCCACTAGTGACAGTTTCGTCACGCAGTGCAAGGGTGCCGGGCATGACGATCCACGGGGGCTTCGAGCCCGTCTTCTGCACCATCGTTCCGCCTCATGTCCTCGACAAGCTCGCCCAGGCCGAGGATCCCGCGCTGGCCGGTCCGGCCCGCCGCACCCTCCAGCGCGACGCCTTCGAGCGCACCCAGCGCCGCCTCACCACGGTCATCGGCGCGAGCGCCGTCGCGGCGGTCGCCGACGGCAAACCCCAGCGCACGATCCACGACGCCCGGCACGGCACCGACCTGCCCGGCCACAAGGTCCGCGGCGAGGGTGACAAGCCCGGCAAGGACGCCACCGTCAACCGCGCCTACGCCGGTCTCGGCGCCACCTTCGAGCTGTTCCTCCAGGCCTACCGGCGCGACTCGATCGACGGCGACGGCCTTCCGCTCAACGCGACGGTGCACTACGACCGCGACTACAACAACGCGTTCTGGAACGGCGAGCAGATGGTCTTCGGCGACGGGGACGGCGAGATCTTCCTCGACTTCACCATCCCGATCGACGTCATCGGCCACGAACTCGCCCACGGCGTCACGCAGTACACGGCCAACCTCACCTACTTCGGCCAGCCCGGCGCGCTCAACGAGTCCCTGTCGGACGTCTTCGGCGCCCTGATCAAGCAGTACACGCTCGGCCAGACCGCCGCCGAGGCCGACTGGCTGATCGGCGCGGGCCTGCTCGCCCCGCGGGTGACGGGCACGGCGCTGCGCTCCATGAAGGCACCGGGCACGGCGTACGACGACGACGTCCTCGGCAAGGACCCGCAGCCCGCGACGATGGACGACTTCGTGCGCACCGGCCGCGACAACGGCGGTGTCCACATCAACTCGGGCATCCCGAACCACGCCTTCTACCTCGCGGCCACGGCCCTCGGCGGGCACGCCTGGGAGCGGGCCGGGCAGGTCTGGTACGACGTGCTGACCGGCGGCGAGCTGCGGCAGGACGCGATGTTCGTCGACTTCGCCACCCTCACCGTCAAGGCCGCCCGGGAGCGCTTCGGTGACGGGGAGGAGCTGGACGCCGTGTCGAAGGGCTGGGAGCAGGTCGGGGTGCGGACCCTGTAGTTCCGTACTAGACAGGTGCCATGCGTATTCAGGTGCGGCGCACGGGCGGGTTCGCGGGCATCGAGCGGCATGCCGAGGTGGACACCTCGGGCCGGTCCGATGCCGCCGAGTGGCACGCGCTGGCCGAGGAGGCCCTGGCCGACGGCCGGAGCATTCCGCCGGTCGGGGTCCCGGACGGGTTCAGCTACCAGCTCACGGTGGACGGGAAGACGGTGTACTGCGCGGATCCCCGGCTGACGGACGGGCAGCGGAAGCTGATCTCGCGCGTGCTGAAGGAAGGGGCGTGACGGGGGAAGGGGTTTGACGGGTCCGCGTCGCCGGCCGGGCAACGCCTCCTTCCGGCCCGGCCGTTGACTTCCGTTACCACCGGTACGGATGATCCAGCGCATGGCGACTGACGCAGGCAACCCGATCCCCCGCTTCCCGGCCGGCTTCCTCTGGGGCGTGTCCACATCGGCGCACCAGATCGAGGGCGGCGCGGACGAGCGCGAGCCATCCGTGTGGGACGCCTTCACGGCCGAGCCGGGGCGGGTGAAGGACGGCTCGACGGCGGCGGTGGCCTGCGACCACGTCCACCGCCACCGCGAGGACGTGGCGCTCCTGGCCGGCCTGGGCGTGAACGCCTACCGCTTCTCGCTCTCCTGGCCGCGGGTGCGCTCCGGGAAGGGCCTGGACTTCTACGACCGGCTGGTGGACGACCTGTGCGCGGCGGGCGTCCGCCCGGTGCCGACGCTGTTCCACTGGGACCTGCCCGCGGACCTGGACTGGCTAGAGCGGGACACGGCCGAGCGCTTCGCCGAGTACGTGTCCCAGGTGGCCGGCCGTCTCGGTGACCGCGTGACGAAGTGGATCACCCTGAACGAGCCCGCCGAGCACACCTTGCTGGGCCACGCCCTGGGCGTGCACGCACCGGGGAAGAAGCTGCTGTTCGACGCGCTGCCGGTCGCCCACCACCAGCTGCTCGCCCACGGCCTGGCCGTCCGGGCCCTGCGCGCCGCGGGCGCGTCGGACATCGGCATCGCCAACTCGCACGGCCCGACCTGGGCGGCGTCGACCGAGGCGGCGGACCTGGAGGCGGCGGACTTCTACGACCTGCTGCTGAACCGGCTGTTCGCGGACCCGCTGTTGCTGGGCCGCTACCCGGACGGCATCGGCGAACTGATGCCCGGGGACGTCGAGGCGGACCTGAAGGTGATCGCCGAACCGCTCGACTGGTACGGGATCAACTACTACGCCCCGACCCGGGTGGGTGCCCCGCAGGGTGCGGAGATCGAGTTCGGCGGGGTCGCCATGCCCGCCGAACTGCCCTTTTCCGTACGGGAGATCGAGGGCCGGCCGGTCACGGACTTCGGCTGGCCGGTCGTCCCCGAGGGCCTCACCGAGCTGCTCACGGCCTTCCGCGACCGCTACGGCGACCGGCTCCCGCCCGTCGTCATCACCGAGAACGGCTGCTCGTACCCGGGCGTCGACGACCAGGACCGCATCGCCTACCTGGACGGCCACGTCCGGGCCCTGCACCGGGCCGTGGCGGCGGGCGTCGACGTGCGCGGCTACTTCGTGTGGTCCCTGCTCGACAACTTCGAGTGGGCGGAGGGCTACACACGCCGCTTCGGCCTGGTCCACGTCGACTTCGGCACCCTGGAGCGGACCCCGAAGGCGTCGTACCACTGGTACCGGGAGCTGCTGAGGGCGCAGGGCCGTACGGCTTGACGCCGAGATTCCGCCGAAATGATCAGGCAGGTAGTTGCAGCGTGAACTGCTCTACGAGCATAGTTACTTGGGTAACCAGAGTTCCGGAAGCAGCAACTCCCCCACCCGGCCGGTCCGTTGCCCGCTCGCCCCTTCCTTGACTTCGCCCACCCCCACGGAAGGCGATCGCCGTGTCCCCCCACACGACATCCACTCCCCGGTTCCTGGACGCGGTGCGCCCCGACCGCACCGACTGGCTGGAGCTGCCGCCACAGCGGACCAGTGCCAGAGTCGCCCGTCACGCCCTGCGCGCCCGGCTGGCCGCGTGGCAGGTGCCCGAGGAGGCATGCGCGAACGCCGTGCTGCTCGTGTCCGAGCTGGTGACCAACGCCGTGCTGCACACGCTCAGCGAGCGGATCCTGTGCGGCGTCCAGCTGATGACGGACGCGCGCTTCCGGCTGGAGGTGCACGACGGCGACCTCACGGGCCGCGGCATCCCCGATGGCTGCCCCGACCCCGACGACGAGGGCGGCCGCGGCCTGCTGCTCGTCCGGGAGATAGCCGAGGCCTGGGGCGTCACCCGCTCGGCCCTCACGGGCGGCAACGCGGTGTGGGCGAGCCTGGGGGCGCCGTTGTAGCGCGGCGCGGGACCTCAGAACCCCAGCTTCCGCAACTGCCTCGGATCCCGCTGCCAGTCCTTCGCCACCTTCACGTGCAGGTCCAGGAAGACCGGTGTGCCGAGCAGCGCCTCGATCTGCTTGCGGGACTTGATGCCGACCTCCTTCAGGCGCTTGCCCTTGGGGCCGATGACGATGCCCTTCTGGCTGGGGCGCTCGATGTAGACGAAGGCGTGGATGTCGAGGAGCGGCTTGTCGGCGGGGCGGTCCTCGCGGGGGAGCATCTCCTCGACCACGACCGCGATGGAGTGCGGCAGCTCGTCGCGGACGCCCTCCAGCGCGGCCTCGCGGATCAGCTCCGCGATCATGACCTGCTCGGGCTCGTCCGTGAGCTCCCCGTCGGGGTAGAGCGCAGGCCCCTCCGGCAGCAGCGGGACGATCAGGTCGGCCAGCAGGCCCACCTGCTGGTCGCCGACCGCCGACACGGGCACGATCTCCGCCCACTCGAAGCCGAGTTCCTTGCCGAGCTGGTCGATCGCGATGAGCTGCTCGGCGAGCGTCTTGCCGTCCACCAGGTCGGTCTTGGTGACGATCGCGATCTTCGGCGTCTTCTTGATGGACGCCAGTTCCTTCGCGATGAAACGGTCACCGGGGCCGAGCTTCTCGTTCGCCGGGAGACAGAAGCCGATCACATCGACCTCGGCCCACGTCGTGCGCACGACGTCGTTGAGCCGCTCGCCCAGCAGCGTGCGCGGCTTGTGCAGGCCGGGGGTGTCGACCAGGATCAGCTGGGCGTCCGGGCGGTGCACGATGCCCCGTACGGTGTGCCGCGTCGTCTGCGGCTGGTTCGCCGTGATCGCCACCTTCTGGCCGACCAGAGCATTCGTGAGGGTGGACTTGCCCGCGTTGGGGCGGCCCACGAAGCAGGCGAAGCCGGCCCGGTGGACGGCTCCGGCCGGCTCTTCGGATGACTGGGTACGAACGCTCATGGCGCCCATTGTCCCTGATCCCCGGAGCCGCCCCGCACCGGACGGGTTCCGTGAGCTTTCCGAAACCCTCACGCAACGAAACGTCGCGGAAACACACCCGTACGCAGCCGGAAACGCGGGCCGGTGAACCTCTGACGAGCCCCCGGAGCCCCCACCCGTTGGAGACACCGTGCCTCTGGCCGCCGCAAGCGCCGACACCGGCGACACCGCCTGGCTGCTCGCCGCCACCGCCCTCGTCCTGCTGATGACCCCCGGCCTGGCCCTGTTCTACGGCGGCATGGTCCGTACGAAGAGCGTGCTCAACATGCTGATGATGAGCTTCGTGTCGATCGCCCTGGTCACGGTGGTGTGGCTGGCGGCCGGCTACTCGCTCGCCTTCGGCGAGGACGCCGCCGGGGGGCTCATCGGCGGGCTCGACCACGCCGGCATGAGCGGCCTCGGCCCGGACAGTGTCCAGGGCACGGTGCCCACGGTGCTGTTCGCCACGTTCCAGCTCACGTTCGCGATCGTCACGGCCGCCCTGGTCAGCGGCGCCGTCGCCGACCGGGCGAAATTCGGCGCCTGGCTGGTCTTCGTGCCGGTGTGGGCGCTGCTCGTATACGTTCCGGTCGCGCACTGGGTGTGGGGCCCGGGCGGCTGGATCCTGGAGAGGCTGGGCGCGCTGGACTTCGCCGGCGGACTGCCCGTGGAGATCGTCTCCGGCGCCTCGGGGCTTGCCTTGTGCCTGGTCCTGGGCCCGCGCATGGGCTTCAAGAAGGACGCCATGCGCCCGCACAACCTGCCCATGGTGATGCTGGGCGCCGGTCTGCTCTGGTTCGGCTGGTTCGGCTTCAACGCCGGCTCGGCGCTCGGTGCCAACGGTCTCGCCGCCGCCGCGTTCCTCAACACCCTCGCCGCGGGGTGCACCGGCCTGCTCGGCTGGCTCTTCGTGGAGCAGAAGCGCGACGGCCACCCGACGACCCTGGGCGCCGCGTCCGGCGCGGTCGCCGGTCTGGTCGCCATCACCCCGTCCTGCGGGTCCGTCTCGCTGCTCGGCGCGCTGGTCGTCGGCCTCGCCGCCGGTGCCGTCTGCTCGTACGCGGTGAGCTGGAAGTTCAAGCTGAACTACGACGACTCCCTGGACGTCGTCGGCGTCCACCTGGTCGGCGGCGTCATCGGCACGCTCCTCATCGGAGTCTTCGCCGTCGAGTCGATGACGGGCGGCGCCGAGGGCCTCCTCCACGGCGGCGGCCTCGGCCAGCTCGGCAAGCAGCTGGTGGCCGTGGTCGTGGTGGCGGTGTACGCGTTCGGTGTGACGTACGGGATCGCCAAGCTGATCGACGTCACGATGGGCCTGCGCGCGAGCGAGGAGCAGGAGCAGACCGGCCTGGACCTTACGGTGCACGCCGAGACGGCCTACGATCACGGGGTCCTGGGCCACGGCGCCCCGGTCTCCTCCTCCGTCGTCCCCCACGCCCAGAAGGTCACCCCCCAGGCATGAAGCTCATCACCGCGATCGTCAAGCCGTACCGCCTCGACGAGGTCAAGAACGCCCTTCAGGAACTCGGCGTGCACGGCCTGACCGTGAGCGAGGCCAGCGGCTACGGCCGGCAGCGCGGCCACACCGAGGTGTACCGCGGCGCCGAGTACCAGGTCGACCTGGTGCCCAAGGTCCGGATCGAGGTCGTCGTCGAGGACGCGGACGCCGATGCCGTCATCGACGCGGTCGTTAAGGCCGCGCACACCGGCAAGATCGGGGACGGCAAGGTGTGGGCGCTGCCCGTCGACACGGTCGTGCGGGTGCGGACGGGCGAGCGCGGGCCGGACGCCCTGTAGGCACCCGGCCCGCACCTGTGCGCGGAGGGTCAGTCGAACACGAACGGGCCCGGTGACTGCGGTCCGCTCGCCGTGCAGGTGATGGTGATGCCGAAGACGGTCATCTTCAGCGAGCCGCCGAAGGCCTCCAGGCTGTCGCCGGAGGCCACGGTGCCGCTGAGCGGGCCGACCTCGACGGGGGCCCCGGCGGCCATCGCCGGGTTCTCCGTGCCGGTGAAGTCGACGGTGCCGCCGCCGCTCTTCACCAGGGTGAGGGTGGACGAGATCGAGTCCTCGCCGAGTCCGATCGGCGCGGTGATGGCGGAGGACTTGACGGTGACGGTGGCGGCGGTGCCGTCCTGCGTGGCCGTGAGGGTGGCCTCGCCACTGCCGAAGGCGCCGCAGTCGGCGTTGATCGTCGCCGTCTGCGGGGTGACGGCGAGGGCCGCGGGGGCGACGGCGAGCCCGGTGACCGCGAGGGCCCCGGCCGCCAGTGCCGCACCTGCTCCGATTCGCTTGCATCTCATGGGATCCGGCTCCGTTTCCGTGGGGGGCGGACCGCTCGGCGCGTGGATGCGGACACACCGCCGAGAGTCGAACCTGACGGTCCGTCGGAACTGACGGTTCCATTGATGCGTGTGGGGCAGGCGGCGGCAAGGTTGAAAACTGGCCTAATTACCGCCGGTTACAGTGAAGTTCAGCCAGCGGTGACGGTGGTCCGGACCGTTCCGTCGGGCCCGGCCACGAGCAGCGGCGTCTCGCCGCTCCCCAGGTCCCGTACGGCCGCCCGGTCCTCCTCGGACACGGTCTCCGCCTCCGTGACGACCGCCGCCGCCTCCAGGGACGTCGCGCCCGAGGCGACCGCCATCGCCACCGCCGTCCGCAGGGCACTGAGCTTCAGTGAGTCGAGGGCCACGGTGCCCGCGACATAGGTGCGTCCGGTCTCGTCCCGTACGGCCGCCCCCTCGGGCACGCCGTTGCGGGCCCGCGCGGAACGGGCCAGGGTGACGATCTTGCGGTCCTCGGGGTCGAGCGCGCTGCTGTCGGTCATGATCCGAGCATACGGAAGCGTCAGGGGCGGTCGAGGCGCAGGCGGTCCGCTCGGGGCAGGCCCGCGACGACCAGGTCGTAGGAGTCCTCGATGAGCTCGCGGACCAGCTGGTCCGCGAGGTCGCCGTCGACCGTGACCGTGTTCCAGTGGCGCTTGTTCATGTGCCAGCCGGGGACGATGAGGCCCTCGTGCTCGCGGCGCAGCCGGATCGCTTCATCCGGGTCGCACTTGAGGTTGGCCTTCAGAGGGCGCGCGTCGAGGAACGACAGGGCGAAGAGCTTGCCCCGGACCTTGAAGACTGAGATCTCCGGGCCGAAGGGGAAGTCCTCCACCGCCGCGTTGAACGACAGGCAGAACGCGCGCAACTCCTGCGGGGTCACTCCGGCTTCTCCTCCTCGGGCGGTTCCGCCGGGCCGACCGGCTCCGCCAGCACCGTCACGATCTTGTTCCGGCGGCCGGCCGCGGCCTCCGCGGTCAGGCGCAGCGCCCGGCCGTCGGGCAGGTCCACGACGGAGGAGGCCCCGGCGATGGGGACGCGGCCCAGCGCCTTGGCCAGCAGGCCACCGACCGTCTCGACGTCCTCGTCGTCGTACTCCTCCAGGCCGTACAGCTCGCCCAGGTCGCCGATGTCGAGGCGGGCCGTGACGCGGAAGCGGTCCTCGCCGAGCTCCTCGACCGGCGGCAGTTCACGGTCGTACTCGTCGGTGATCTCGCCGACGATCTCTTCGAGGATGTCCTCGATGGTGACGATGCCGGCCGTGCCGCCGTACTCGTCGATGACGACGGCGACGTGGTTGCGTTCCTTCTGCATCTCGCGCAGCAGGTCGCCGGCGTTCTTGGTGTCGGGGACGAAGAACGCCGGGCGCATGGCCGTGGACACCTGCTCGGACTCGGCCTCGCGGCTGATGTGCGTCTTGCGGACCAGGTCCTTCAGGTACACGATCCCGACGATGTCGTCCTCGCTCTCGCCGGTGACCGGGATGCGCGAGAAGCCGGAGCGCAGGGCGAGGGTGAGGGCCTGGCGGATGGTCTTGAAGCGCTCGATGACCACGAGGTCCGTGCGCGGCACCATGACCTCGCGGACGAGGGTGTCGCCCAGCTCGAAGACGGAGTGCACCATGCGGCGCTCCTCGTCCTCGATGAGGGACTCCTTCTCGGCGAGGTCGACCAGGGCCCGCAGCTCCGCCTCGGAGGCGAAGGGGCCGCGCCGGAAGCCCTTGCCGGGGGTGAGCGCGTTGCCGATGAGGATCAGCAGCGACGGGATCGGGCCCATGACCCGGGCCAGCGGCACCAGGACGTACGCCGAGACCGTCGCGGTGTTCAGCGGGTGCTGGCGGCCGATGGTGCGCGGGGAGACCCCGACGGCGACGTACGACACGAGGACCATGACCGCGATGGCGACCAGGAGGGCCTCGGTGGTGCCGTCGAACTCCTTCAGGCAGCCGTACGTGATCAGCGCGGCGGCGGCCATCTCGCAGGCGACGCGGACCAGCAGCGCCACGTTGAGGTAGCGGGTGGGGTCGGCGGCTACCTGGGACAGCTTGGCGCTGCCCCGGCGGCCGGAGCGCACGGCCTCCTCGGCGCGGAAGCTGGAGACGCGCGCGAGGCCCGCCTCCGCGCAGGCGGCGAGCCAGGCCACGACGACCAGGGCGATGGCGCCCAGGGCGAGTTGCGGACTCATCGGCGGGCGTTACGAGACCGTCGGCGCCGGGGACGGGCCGGTCAGGCCCCGCTCCGCGCGCCAGCCGTCCACGATGGCCGCCTGGAGGCCGAACATCTCGGCCTTCTCGTCCGGTTCCTCGTGGTCGTAGCCCAGCAGGTGCAGCACGCCGTGGACGGTGAGGAGCTGGAGCTCCTCGTCCATGGAGTGCTGCGTCTCCGCTTCCTTGCCCTGCTTCAGCGCGACCTCGGGACACAGCACGATGTCGCCGAGCAGCCCCTGCGGCGGCTCGTCGTCGTCCTTGGAGGGCGGGCGCAGCTCGTCCATCGGGAAGGACATGACGTCCGTCGGACCCGGGAGGTCCATCCACTGGATGTGGAGCTGCTCCATGGCGTCGGCGTCCACGACGATGACCGAGAGCTCGGAGAGCGGGTGGATGCGCATCCGGGCGAGCGCGTAGCGGGCGATGTCGAGGATCGCCTGCTCGTCGACCTCGGTGCCGGACTCGTTGTTGACGTCGATCGACATGGTGCTGTGTGTGTCTACTTCCCCTTGTGCCCGGACTTGCCGCGGCTCTTGTGCGTGCCGTTCTGGGTGCCGTGCGTGGTGTCGTACTTCTCGTACGCGTCGACGATACGGCCCACCAGCTTGTGCCGGACGACGTCCTGGGAGGAGAGACGGGAGAAGTGCACGTCCTCCAGGCCCTCCAGAATGTCCTGCACCTGCCGCAGACCGCTCTTCGTCCCGTCCGGCAGGTCGACCTGCGTGACGTCACCCGTGATCACGATCTTCGACTCGAAGCCGAGGCGGGTGAGGAACATCTTCATCTGCTCGGGGCTCGTGTTCTGGGCCTCGTCCAGGATGATGAAGGCGTCGTTGAGCGTGCGGCCACGCATGTAGGCGAGCGGCGCGACCTCGATGGTGCCCGCCGCCATCAGCCGCGGGATGGAGTCCGGGTCGAGCATGTCGTGCAGCGCGTCGTAGAGCGGGCGCAGGTAGGGGTCGATCTTCTCGTAGAGGGTGCCCGGGAGGAAGCCGAGCCGCTCTCCGGCCTCGACCGCGGGGCGGGTCAGGATGATGCGGTTGACCTGCTTGGACTGCAGGGCCTGCACGGCCTTGGCCATCGCCAGGTACGTCTTGCCGGTGCCCGCCGGGCCGATGCCGAAGACGATCGTGTGCTTGTCGATCGCGTCGACGTAGCGCTTCTGGTTGAGCGTCTTGGGACGGATCGTGCGGCCGCGCGAGGACAGGATGTTCTGCGTGAGCACCTCGGCCGGGGTCTCCTGGCCGTCGCTCTCGCCGTTGTCGCTCGCCTTCAGCATGGCGATCGAGCGTTCCACTGCGTCCTCCGTCATCGGCTGCCCGGTGCGGAGCACCAGCATCATCTCGTCGAACACGCGCGAAATGAGGGCGACGTCCTTCTGGTCGCCGACCGCGCTGATCTCATTGCCCCGGACGTGGATGTCGGCCGCCGGGAAGGCCTTCTCGATCACGCGCAGGAGGGAGTCGCCGGACCCCAGGACGGTGACCATGGGGTGCTGGGCGGGGACGGTGAGCTGTGCTCTCGCCTGCTCCTGCGCGGGGGTGTGAGCTGTCGATGATTGAGTCATGGGCCGGCGCTGAAGGCCTGCGGTTCCTCCTCGTCACGGCCGCGCAGCTGAGGGCGGCCTCGCGATTCCCAGGGTACGACGGGGGAGTGACAAGGCCGTAGGGGTTTTGGAGTCGGGGTTCCGGCCTTCCGCCTCACGCCGAGCGCCGGAAACCGATCGTGGGAACGGCTCTGCGCAGCGGCCAGGGCCTCACCAGTTCCTCCGACACCAGGTCGGCGAGGAAGCCGTACCTCTCCAGGGCCACCGCCGACTGGCCCTCGACCGACTGCACCTTCCGCCACCACGCGGCGATCTCCGACCACCCCGGCGCCGACAGCGACCCGCCGAACTCCTGCACCGACAGCGCCGCCGTCAGCCCGGCGAAGGCCAGCCGGTCCGCCAGCGGCCAGTCCGCCAGGGTCCCGGTCACGAACCCGGCGACGAACACGTCACCGGCCCCGGTCGGATCGAGCGCCTCGACGGCGATGGCCGGCACCTCCGCCGTCTCCCCCGTGCGCCGGTCCACCGCGTACGCCCCGTCCGCCCCGAGGGTGACCACCGCGAGCGGCACGTACTCGGTCAGGGCGTGCGCGGCGGCCCGGGGGCAGTCCGCGCCCGTGTACCGCATGGCCTCCTCCGCGTTCGGCAGGAACGCCTCGCAGTGCCGCAGGTCGGGCAGCCCGGCCAGGTCCCACGCCCCGGTGTCGTCCCAGCCGACGTCACCGAACACGCGGGTGCCCTTGCCGGCGGCCTGGGCGATCCAGGGCGCGCTCACGCCGGGCGCCAGGGAGGCGACGGCGGCACGGGCGCGGGGCGGGCACTGAGGGGCCGGTTCCTCGGGGGGCGGCTCGTGGCCGTGCGAGACCATCGTGCGCTCCCCCTCGTAGGCCATGGAGACGGTCACCGGGGAGTGCCAGCCGGACACCGTGCGCGACGGGGAGAGGTCGATGCCCTCGCCGTGCTCCAGGGCGTCCCAGCAGTAGTCGCCGTAGTGGTCGTCGCCGAAGGCCGCGGCGAGGGACGTGCGCAGGCCGAGGCGGGCCAGTGCGGTCGCCATGTTGGCGACGCCGCCGGGACTCGACCCCATCCCGCGCGCCCAGGACTCCGTCCCGCGCACCGGGGCGGAGTCGAGGCCGGTGAAGATGATGTCCAGGAAGACCGTGCCGGTGAGGTAGACGTCCCAGGGCGGGTCGTCCGGTGTGCGCAGCGGGGCGAGGGGGTCGACCTGGCTCTGGCGGGCCGATCCCTTTCCGGTGGGGCCCTTTCCGGCCGGGGCGGTGGACGCGGTCACGATGCGCTCCCTGACGTGGTGCGGATCAGGCCAGTCTGCACCACATCACTGACACCGTGACGCCGATCACGCAGCCGGCCCTACCAGCGGGGCATCGAGGGCGTCACCCACGCGGGGTCGGCGATCCGCATCGCCGCCGCGTCGTCGCGGTCGCGCAGGGTGCCGTCGTCGTCCAGCCACCGCCGGTGCAGTACCGCCAGCCGCTCGCGGTCGAGTTCCACGCCGAGGCCGGGGGCGTCGGACACGGCGACCTTGCCGCCCTCGAAGGTGAGCCGCTCGGTGAGGACGTCCTCGGACTGCCAGGGGTAGTGGGAGTCGCAGGCGTGGTGGAGGTCCGGGACGGTGGCCGCCACGTGGGTCATCGCGGCGAGCGAGATGCCCAGGTGGGTGTTGGAGTGCATCGACACGCCGACGCCGAAGGTGCGGCAGACGGCGGCGAGCTGCTGGGTGTTGCGCAGCCCGCCCCAGTAGTGGTGGTCGGAGAGCACGACCTGGACGGCGCCCTCGGTGAACGCCTCCTGGATCTCGGCGAAGGTCGTCACGCACATGTTGGTGGCGAGCGGCACCCCGGTCCGTGCGGCGACCTCAGCCATGGCGGGCGTGCCGAGCGCCGGGTCCTCCAGGTACTCCAGGACGTCCCCGAGCTCCCGGGCCACCTCCACGGACGTCTCCACCGACCAGGCGCCGTTCGGGTCGAGCCGCAGCGGGTGCCCCGGGAAGGCCTCGGCGAGTGCCCGGACGGCCGCGATCTCCTCGGCGGGCGGGAAGACGCCGCCCTTGAGCTTGAAGGAGGTGAAGCCGTACCGCTCCGTGAAGCGGCGGGCCTGCTCCACCACGCCCGCCGGGTCGATGGCGGCGCCCCAGTCGTCCTTCTCGGCCGGCACGCCCTCGGGGTGGTGGGCCCACTTGTAGAACAGGTAGGCGCTGTACTCGACGGCGTCGCGGACCTTGCCGCCGAGCAGGGTGTGCACGGGCAGTCCGAGCGCCTTGCCGAGGGCGTCGAGGCAGGCGACCTCGAAGCCCGAGACGACGGACAGCCGGAGCTTGTCGGCGGTCTGGACGCCGCGCAGCCCGCCGACGTCGACGGCGTTCTCGACGCGGGACGCGTCCACCGCAACCTGGTCGGCGACCGTGAACAGGCCGTTCAGATCGCTGACCTGGCGTCCTTTCAGCCGCTCGGCGAAGGGCCGGGCCAGCTCCAGGTACTTGGCGTCGCCGTAGGTCTCCCCCACGCCGGTGACCCCGTCCGCGGTCTCGACCTCGACGATCAGCCGGGGCGTGTACGGCTGGTGCACGCCCTGGGTGTTCAGCAGCGGCGGGTCCGCGACCAGGATCGGTGTGAGCGTCACGTCGGTGATGGTGAGGTTCACAGGGAGGCTCCCACGAGGTCGAGTCCGGCGGTGAGGACGGCGGTGAGGGCGGCCAGGTCGGCCGGTGACGGGTCGGTGAGCGGGGCCCGCACGGGGCCCACGCGGTGGCCGCGGAGCCGGGCCGCCGCCTTCACCAGCGACACGGCGTACCCGGGGACGCGGTCGCGCAGTTCGACGAGCGGGACGTAGAAGTGGCGCAGCAGCTTGTCGGCCGTGCCGTGGTCGTTGTCGCGCAGGGCGGTGAAGAAGGCTCCGGCGATCTCGGGGGCGAAGGCGTGGACGGCGGAGGAGTAGGCGGGGACACCGACGGTGGCGTAGGCGCGGGCCTGGATCTCGGCGGTGGAGGCCCCGTTGAAGAACAGGAAGTCCTCGGGCGCGGCCAGCGTCAGGCGCTGGAGCCGGTCGAGGTCGCTGTGGCCGTCCTTGAGGCCGATGACGTTCGGCAGGGCGGCGATGCGGCGGAGCGAGCCGGCGGTGAAGGCGACCTGGCCGCGCTGGTAGGCGATCAGGGGCAGCGGGGTGCGGGCGGCGATCTCCTCCAGCTGGGCGACCAGGCCGTCCTGCGGGGCGGCGACGAGGTAGTGCGGCAGCACGAGGAGCGCGTCGGCTCCGGCGTCCTCGGCGATGCGCGCGAACCGGACGGCCTGAGCCCAGCCGTAGCCGGTGCCCGCGACGACGGGGACGCGGCCCGCCGCCTCCTCGACGGTGATGGTGACGACCTGCCGGTACTCGTCCTCGTCGAGCGAGAAGAACTCGCCGGTGCCGCAGGCCGGGAACACCGCGCCAGGCGCTGCGGCGAGCCGCTCGGCCACGTAGGCGCGGAAGCCGTCCGGGTCGAGGGTGCCGTCGTCGCGGAAGGCCGTCAGCGGGAAGGACAGCACGCCGCCCGCCATCCCCTCCCGCAGCCGCCGCGCGACCGCCACCGGTGCGGCGCTCACGGTCGTCATTCCCCGTCATCTCCTCATGTAGATGTCATCCACGTATGAGAATGAGGGTTGTGTATGCGAACGTCAACTGCCCGGGGCGGCCCGCTTACCATCGGTGCATGTCAGACACAGGGGGCGTCCGTGAGGTGAAGTCCGCGGCACGCACGGTCGAGCTGCTGGAACTCCTCGCCGCGCGCGGCGACCGCCCGGCCCGCCTCCAGGAACTGGCCGGCGAACTCGGCGTGCCGCGCAGCTCGATGTACGCGCTGCTGCAGACGCTGATCTCGCGCGGCTGGGTCCGCACCGACGTCACCGGCTCCCTGTACGGCATCGGCATCCACGCCCTGCTCACCGGCACGAGCTACCTCGACTCCGACCCGCGGGTCCGGGCCGTACGGCCGTATCTCGACGAGGCGTCCGAAGCGCTCGGCGAGACCATCCACATGGGCCGGCTGGACGGCCGGGACGTGGCGTATCTGGCGACGCGCGAGTCGCACGAGTACCTGCGCACGATCAGCCGGGTGGGACGGCGGCTGCCCGCGCACGCCGGCGCCCTGGGCAAGGCCCTGCTGGCGGAACGCCCGGACGGGGAGCTGCCCGAGGGGCCGTACGAGGCCCTGACCCCGAACTCGCACACGAGCAGGGAGTCACTCGCGACCGACCTCGCCGAAGTCCGGGCCCGCGGCTACTCGGTGGACCGGGAGGAGGGCGTGACCGGCATCGTCGGCTTCGGCTTCGCGCTGCGCCACGACACCCCGGCGCAGGACGCGATCAGCTGCTCGGTGCCGGTCGCCCGGCTCACCCCCGCACACGAGGAGCGGATCGTGGCCGTGATGCGGGAGATCCGGGCGAAGGCCGAGGCGGCCGTTCCGGCGGGGCCCGGATCGGTGCACTGGCGCTAGCGAAGGCGCCTGCGAGCGGCGGCGGAAGCCCGCTCGACGCCTGGCGAAAGGCGCTCGTTTACCCGGGCTTCACCACCCCAAACACAACGTGCCCCAGATCACACCCCCCGGGCTCCCGTGGGCGACTACGTGCTTGATACAAATTGCTCGCGCGTTCCTGTCCGTCGACGGTCGTCGCCCAACCCCCCTTTCTCCCCGCTCCTTTCGCATGCCCTGGGAACGCCCGTGTTCGCCCCCCGCACCACCCCCTGGCCCCTCGTCGCCCTTTTCACGGCCGGGTACCTCGCTCCGTATCTGCTGCCCACCACCGTGGGCAGGCTCGACTCGGACCTTCCCCTCTCCGCCACCCAGGCCGGCGCCGTCGGCAGTGCCCTGCTGCTGAGTTCGGCCGCCGCCGGATTCGTCCTCGCCTCCCGGGTCGAACGGATCGGAGCCCGCACTCTCGCCCGGCTCGGTCTCGCCCTGGCCCTGCTCGGCTACGGCGGCGCGGCCCTGAGCACCGCCGTCCCCGCGGTCATTGCCGGCGCGATCGTCGGCGGGTTCGGCTCGGGCACGGCCACCACCGTCGCCGCCACGCTCATCGCCGCCCAGCGGGATCCGCACCGGGCCTCCACGGCCGGGCTGCTCAGCGTCTCCGCCCTCGCGGGCGCCGTGTACCTGACCGTGCCGCACCTCGGCCCGGGCCACGGTCTGCCCCTGGCCGCGATCGCCCTCACGGCCCTGGCCGTCTGGCCGCTGACGGGTCGCCTCCCCGCAGGTGCGCCCGCCGCCCCCGCCCGGCAGGACAAGGCCCGGCTGCCGCACGCCCGTTCCGGGCTGGTGCTCGCCGCCGCCATGGTGTGCTGGTCGCTCGCCCAGAACTCCCTGTGGGGCGTGAGCGGCCGGATCGGCCTGGAGCAGGTGCACCTGGGTGAGGCCACCGTCGGTGTGGTCTTCGCCCTCGGCCTCGGCGCCGGGCTGGCCGGGGTCCTCGCGGCGGGCGCCCTCGGGGCCCGTCTCGGCCGCGCGCTGCCCATCGGCGGCGGCACGGTCCTCATCGCCGCCTGCATCGTGCTCAGCGCCTCCGCGACCGACCTGGGGAGCTTCGCGGCCGGCGAGATCGCCTGGAACACGCTGTACCCGGTGGTGCTGTCGTACCTCATCGGGCTCGCGGCCTCGCTCGACCCGCGCGGCCGCTGGGCGGTGCTGGTCGGCTCGGCGTCCTCGCTTGGCACCGCCGCCGGGCCGCTGACCGGCAGCGTGCTGTCGGCGCAGGCCGGGTTCCCGGTCATGGGCGCGGTCCTCGGCGCGGGACTGCTGGTGATCGCCCTGCCGATGACCGCCGTCGCCCTGCACACCGGCGGCCGGCCGCTGCTGCCCGGCGCGATCCGCCGCCGCGGCGGCCACCCGGCCGCGCTGGTCGCCGCCGCCACGGGCACCCCCACCGGCGCGATTCCCGAGATCGGAGCCCCGGAGCAGCCGGTGGTGGAGATCCCGGTGGAGACCCCGGCCGTCCCCGCCCAGCGTGCCTACGACAAGGCGGGGTCGGAGGTCTTCTGAGGCCCCTACCGGAAGGTGTACGCCTCCACCTCGGCGAGATACCGCGCCCGCAGCTCCTCGTCGTCCTCCAGGAACGAGGCGAGGAAGGAGTTGCGGGCGAGCTCGCGCAGCCGCTCGTCGGTGAGGCCGAGGGTGGTGCGCACGGCGTCGAAGTTGTCGCCGGCGTAGCCGCCGAAGTAGGCCGGGTCGTCGGAGTTGACCGTGCACATCAGGCCGGCGTCCAGCATGGCGGGCAGGGGGTGGTCGGCGAGGGTGTCGACCGTGCGCAGCCGGACGTTGGACAGCGGGCACAGCGTCAGCGGCACCCGGTCGCGCACCAGCCGCTCCACCAGCGCCGGGTCCTCCACGCAGCGCAGCCCGTGGTCGACGCGTTCGACGCCGAGGACGTCCAGCGCCTCGGTGATGTACTCCGGCGGACCCTCCTCACCGGCGTGGGCGACCCGCCGCAGCCCGAGGGCGGCGGCGGCCTCGTAGACCTCGCGGAACTTCACCGGCGGGTGCCCGACCTCGGCGGAGTCGAGGCCGACGCCGGTGATCCGGTCCAGGTAGGGCTTGGCCGCGTCCAGCGTGGCCAGGGCCGACTCGGCGGACTCGTCGCGCAGGAAGCACAGGATCAGGCGGGTCGAGACACCGTGGTTCGCCTCGCTGTTCCCCAGCGCCCGCCACAGCCCCTCGACGACCGTGCCGATGTCCAGGCCGCGGCCGGTGTGGGCCTGCGGGTCGAAGAAGATCTCCGCGTGCCGCACGCCCTGCCCGGCGGCCCGGGCGAGGTAGGCGTTCGCGAGGTCCTCGAAGTCCCGCTCGGTGCGCAGGACGGCCATGAGCTCGTAGTACAGGTTCAGGAAGGACCGCAGGTCCTCGAACCGGTAGGCCTCGCGCAGCTCGTCCGTGTCGGCGTACGGCAGCGTGACACCGTTGCGCGCGGCAAGCTCAAAGGCGAGTTCCGGTTCCAGGGTGCCTTCGATGTGAAGGTGCAGTTCGGCTTTGGGGAGGAACATCAATTCATCGTACGGCCGTTTCACCGACGCTTCGGAACCGGCACCCTCAGGAGATCGTGGGCCACGGTCAGCTCGCCGTCGAACCCCGCGGCCCGGGCCTGGCGCTCGAACTCCTCCGGATCGGAGTAGCGCTGGCTGAAGTGGGTCAGCACGAGGTGCCGCACACCGGCGTCCCGGGCCACCCGGGCAGCCTGGCCTGCCGTCAGGTGACCGTGCTCGACGGCGAGTTCCTCGTCCTCGTCGAGGAACGTCGACTCGATGACGAGCAGGTCGCAGCCCTCGGCCAGGGCGTGGACGCCGTCGCACAGCCGGGTGTCCATGACGAACGCGAACCGCTGCCCGCGCCGCGTCTCGCTGACGTCCGCCAGGCTGACTCCGCCCAGTTCTCCCTCGCGCTGGATGCGGCCGACGTCCGGGCCCTTGATGCCGTGCGCGGCGAGCCGCTCGGGCAGCATGCGGCGGCCGTCGGGCTCGACGATCCGGTAGCCGTACGACTCCACCGGGTGCGACAGCTTCCGGGCCTCCAGCGTGTAGCCGCCGGTGCGGGCCAGCGGCCCGTCGGCGGCGACCGGGGCCTCGGTGATGCCGACCGTCTCTCGGTAGGCGGTGGCGTACCGGAGCCGGTCGAAGAAGCGCTGCCCGGAGCGGGGGTAGTGGGCGGTGATCTCGTGCGGGACCTTGTCGAGGTTGATGCGCTGGATCACCCCGGCGAGGCCGAGGGAGTGGTCGCCGTGGAAGTGCGTGACGCAGATCCGGTTCAGGTCGTGCGCGGCGACCCCGGCGCGCAGCATCTGGCGCTGCGTGCCCTCGCCGGGGTCGAAGAGGATGCCCTCGCCGTCCCAGCGCAGCAGGTAGCCGTTGTGGTTGCGGTGCCGGGTCGGGACCTGGCTGGCGGTGCCGAGGACCACGAGTTCACGTACGGACAAGGCGGACTACCCCGGGGGCCATTCGAGGCCGCGGCCGCCGAGCACGTGCCCGTGCACGTGCCAGACCGTCTGGCCGGCGCCGCTGCCGGTGTTGAAGACGAGGCGGTAGCTGTCGAGCTTCTCCTCGTCCGCCACGGCCTGGGCCTCGCGGACCACGTCGGCGGTGAGGGCCGGGTCGGCGACGGCGAGGGCGGCGGCGTTCTCGTAGTGCGCCTTGGGGATGATCAGGACGTGGGTGGGGGCCTGGGGATTGATGTCGCGGAAGGCGATGGTGGTGTCCGTCTGGCGGACGATCGTCGCCGGGATGGTGCCTGCGACGATCTTGCAGAACAGGCAGTCTTCCTGGGGCTCCCCTGCCATGTCTCCTCCGAGGGTTGGGCCGGTGCGGTCCGACTTGGGCATCGTATCGTCGTCGGGTGCGGGTGCGTTGTGGCTGGTCGCGCCGTTCCCCGCGCCCCTTAGGTGGGCAGGCCCGGAGGCGTTTTGGCGGGTGCGGTCTCCAGGCTCTCCAGTGCCAGCCGGATTGCTTCGTCCAGTTGGGTGTCTCTGTCCGCCGCGTAGTCCTGAGGGCGCTGGACCACCTCCACGTCCGGGTCGACCCCGTGGTTCTCGACGCCCCACTCGTAGCCCTCCAGCCAGAAGGCGTACTTGGGCTGGGTGACCAGGGTGCCGTCGACGAGGCGGTAGCGGCTGTCGATGCCGATGACGCCGCCCCAGGTGCGGGTGCCGACGACCGGGCCGAGGCCGAGGGCCTTGATCGCCGCGTTGACGATGTCGCCGTCGGAGCCGGAGAACTCGTTGGCGACGGCCACGACGGGGCCGCGGGGGGCGTCCTCCGGGTAGCTGTAGGGGCGCATGCCGCGCGGGACGGCCCAGCCGACGATGCGGCGGGCCAGCTTCTCGACGACCAGCTGCGAGGTGTGGCCGCCCCGGTTCTCGCGGACGTCGACGACCAGGCCCTCGCGGGCGACCTCGACGCGCAGGTCGCGGTGGATCTGGGCCCAGCCGGGGGCCTGCATGTCGGGGACGTGGAGGTAGCCGAGGCGGCCGCCGGACTTCTCGTGGACGTAGGCCCGGCGGTCGGCGACCCAGGCGTGGTAGCGCAGCGGCTCCTCGTCGGCGACCGGGACGACGACCGCGTGCCGGGGGTCGCCGCCGCCGGACGGGGAGATCGTCAGCTCCACCGGCTTGTTGGCCGTGCCGATCAGCAGCGGGCCGGGGCCGAGTACGGGGTCGACCGGCTGTCCCGCGATGGCGACGATGGCGTCGCCGGGGCGTACCGCGACGCCGGGGGCGGCCAGCGGGCTGCGGGCGTCCGGGTCGGAGGTCTCGGAGGGCAGGATGCGGTCGACCCGCCAACTGCCGTCCTCGTGGCGGGAGATGTCGGCGCCGAGCAGGCCCTGGCGGGGGCCGCCGCCGTGGCCGCCGCGCGGGGTGACGTAGGCGTGCGAGGTGCCGAGCTCGCCCTGGACCTCCCACAGCAGGTCGACCAAATCGTCGTGGGTGGCGAGCCGCTCCACGACCGGGCGGTAGCGGTCGAGGACACCGTCCCAGTCGACGCCGCTCATGTCGGGCCGCCAGAAGTGGTCCCGCATGATGCGACCGTTCTCATCGAACATCTGGCGCCACTCGGCCGCCGGGTCGACGAACTGGCGTACCCGGCCCAGGTCGACGGTGATGTTGGAGTCGCTGTCGTCGTCGCCCGAGGCGCGCCGGTCGCTGGGCACGACCTTCAGCCGCCCGTCGGTCCACAGCAGCACCCGCTTGCCGTCACCGCTCACCGCGAAGTGGTCGGCGTCGACGGCGAGATGCTCGACGCGCTGCTGGGCGAGGTCGTAGCGCTCCAGCTCGGACTTGGGGTCGGGGTCGTCGGGAGTGGCCCGGGACGCGCCGAGCACACCGGTGACCGGGTGGCGCAGCCACAGGACGCCGTCCTTGGCGGCGCGCAGGTTGGTGTAGCGGGCGGCCTCGACCGGGAAGGGCACGATGCGGTCGGCGAGGCCTTCGAGGTCGATGCGGGTGGTGGGGGTGCCCTCGCTGTCGGGGGTCTCCTCCCGGTCGGGCGTCTCGAAGGACCGGCCGTGCCGCTGCGGCCCGAACGGGGAGGGCGTGGTGGCCGCGAGGGTGATCAGATGCGGCCGGGCGCCGACGACGAAGGCCAGGTCGAAGACGTGCTCGTCGTAGACCGGGTCGAAGGAGCGGGTCGACAGGAACGCGAGGTGCTTGCCGTCCATCGTGAACGCGGGCGCGTAGTCCTGGAAGCGCAGCGGGGTGGCCTCGGTGACCGACAGGTCGGTGGTGTTGGCGAGCTTCAGCTGGCACAGGGGCCGGGGGCCGGGGTGGGACCAGGCCAGCCAGGACGAGTCGGGTGAGAAGACGGGCCCGGACACATCGCCGTCCGCGCTGCGGTCCACCTCGCGCACCTCGCCCGTCTCCCGCTCCACGAGCAGCAGGCGGCCGTCGTGGCAGGCGACCGCGGCCCGGCTGCCGTCGGGCGCCATGGCGAGGTCCAGCACCCGGCCGAGCTGCCCGGCGGCGATCCGGCGGGGAGTCGCCCCGGGGGCGACTCCGGTGGCGGGCGCGAACTCCAGGGCGTCGTCGCCCTCGGCGTCCGTCACCCACACCACCCATTCCTCGCCGTCCGCCCGGAACGTCCGCGGCAGCCGGGCCCGCACCCCGGGCGTGGCGGCCAGGGCGCGGGCCGGTCCTGCACGGTGGGTGACCCAGTGCACGGAGCCGCGCACGGCGACCGCGCTGCCGCGCGCGGTGTGGTCCGGGGACGCCGAGCCGAACCAGCGGGAGGCGTTCACCGGGAACGGCTGGAGATCGGTGCGCTGTCCACCCAGCCGCACGTCCAGCCGCCGCGGCTCGGCCCCCTCCAGGTCATCGAGAACCCACAGTTCACCGGCGCTGGAGTAGACGACACGGGTGCCGTCGGTCGCGGCGTGCCGGGCGTAGAAGCCGTCGAGAGGGGTGTGGCGCCGCAGTTCGGAGCCGTCGGCGAGGGAGGAGTAGAGCGCTCCGGTGCCCTCGTGGTCGGAGAGGAAGGCGATCCTGTCGCCCGCCCACAGCGGGTACTCGATGTTCCCGTCGACGTCCTCGTGCAGCCGCACGAACTCGCCGTCGCCCTCTCGGTCGATCCACAACTTCCCCGCCGTACCGCCCCGGTACCGCTTCCACCAGGCCGCCTCCCGGCCCATCGGCGCGGACAGCAGCACCGTGTGCGGGCCGTGGGCGACGTCGCCGACGGGCCCGTACGGCAGGGTGGTGGCCGGGCCGCCGTCCAGCGGGACGGCACGGGCCCAGGTGCGGCGCAGGCTCGCCTGCCCCACGGTGCTGATCGCCAGGACCTCGCCGTCGGGAGTCCAGCCGCGCACCTGCGTCTTGAGACTCCCCCAGTACGTCAGCCGCTTGGCCGGACCGCCGTCGACCGGGGCGACGAGCACCTCAGGGGCGCCGTCTCTGGTGGAGGTCCAGGCGACCGTGGTGCCGTCGGGCGAGATGCGGGGGTGGGTCACCGGCATGTTGTCGGCGCTGACCCGCCAGGCCCGGCTGCCGTCGAGCGGGGCGAGCCACACGTCGTCCTCGGCGGTGAAGGCGACCAGGTCGCCGTGCACATGGGGGAACCGGAGGTAAGCAGACGATGTCACCTGATCACCCTATGCAGGGACGACGCCGCGCGGACAGGGTTCGGATCACTTGCCCTCGACGGGGCGGCAGTCCGGATACTGCTCGCACCAGATGGTCTGGGTGACGGTCACCGTGACGGTCGGACCGGGCTGCCCGGCCGGCGGCCCGCCGACGGGGGGCGGGCTGGTGGAGTTGCAGTCGCCGAGCCCGTCGACCTCGAACCACACCTTGCCGTCCACCTTGGCGGTGATCTTCCCGCGCACACAGGCCCCGTCCACCGCGTGGGTGACCTTGCCGTCGACGGTGATCTCCTTGCCGTCGTCGGTCTCGCCCTCGCAGTCGACGGTCGCGACGGTCCGCTCACGCGCCGAGGGTGACGACTTCCCGCCGCTCTCCCCGTAGGAGGCGGTGCAGGTGAGCCAACGCACGCCCGCCTTCTGCCGGTTGAGCTCTTTGGTCACGGTCTCGTCGGTGGTGTACGCGACGGACGCCGAGCTGATGCTGCCCGGCTCGCAGGCGACGGCGCCGCCCACCGCCACCGCGGCGAACGCCGCCGCGACCGCCACGCGCCGCCCGCGCGGCCCCAGTCGATTCCTCGTCGAAGCCCCCATGGAGGGGAGCCTGCCACTGACGGAGGCCGCGCGGTAGGGCGCAAAGGCGTCAGCCGCGCAGCAGCAGCCACTCCTGGAGCTCCACCAAGTTGCCCTCGGGGTCCTTGAGATGCGCCACCCGCATCCGGTCCGTCATGGGCACCGGCCCGTGCAGCACCGTGGCCCCGCGCATCGTGATCTCCTCGCAGTACGCGTCCAGCCCGTCCACCCGCAGCACCACGAGGGAGCGGTGGCCCTCGGCCGTATCGCCCAGTTCGTCGAGCACCTCGGCCATCATCGACCGGTGCTGCAACGCGATCCCCGCGGAACCGACAGCGGGGCTGAACTTCTCGTACGGACCGTCCGCCGCCCCCGACTGCGGTTTGAGGCCGAGGACCTCGCCGTAGAAGCGGTAACAAGCGGCGAAGTCGGTCACCAGCAGACGAACCTGTGCGAGCTCCATGGTGCCTCCAGGGGAATCAGGACCAGCGTCCGGTGCGTGCCAGGAGCACGGCCGCTGCGGCCGTCCCGGCAGTCGATGTGCGCAGCACACTGCGCCCCAGGCGGTACGCCTGCGCCCCCGCCTCCTCGAACAGCGCCAGCTCCTCCGGCGCCACGCCCCCCTCGGGCCCCACGACCAGCACGATCTCGCCGGTGGCCGGCAGTTCGGCCGTGGCCAGCGGCGCGTCCCCGCTCTCGTGCAGCACGGCGGCGAAGTCCGCCCCGGCCAGCAGGGCGGCGACCTGTCTGGTCGTCGCCGCCTCCGCGACCTCCGGGAAGCGCACCCGGCGGGACTGCTTGCCGGCCTCCCGAGCCGTCGCCCGCCACTTGCCCAGCGCCTTGACCCCGCGGTCACCCTTCCACTGCGTGATGCAGCGCGCCGCCGCCCACGGCACGATCGCGTCGACGCCGGTCTCGGTCATCGTCTCGACAGCGAGCTCTCCCCGGTCGCCCTTGGGCAGTGCCTGGACGACCGTGACCCGGGGCTCCTGCGCGGGCTCCTCGGACACCGAGTCCAGCTGGAGGATCAGCCGGTCCTTGCCTTCCGTGTCGAGCACGACGCAGTCCGCCCAGCGGCCCGCCCCGTCCGTGAGGACGACGTCCTCTCCGGCACGCAGGCGCTTCACGGAGACGGCGTGCCGCCCCTCCGGCCCGTCGAGGACGTACCGGCCGCCACCGCCCGCGTCGAAGTGCTCGACCACGAACACCGGCGCGGTCACAGCACGCCACCTCCCGACAACGCGGCCCGGGCGGCTGCCAGTTCCCCGGCCAGCACCTCGACCAGCTGCCCGGCGGGCAGCTCCCGCGCCATGCGGTGCCCCTGCCCGGCCCACAGCGCCATGCCCTGTGCGTCACCGGCCTTGGCGGCGGCCTTGCGCAGCGGCGAGGTGAGGTGGTGGATCTCCGGGTAGGCGGGGGGCGCGTACGGGCCGTGCTCGCGCAGGAACCGGTTGACGAGACCGCGCGCGGGTCGCCCGGAGAACGCCCGGGTCAGCTCCGTGCGGACGAACAGGGGGTTGGTCAGGGCCCGCTTGTGCAGGGCGTTCGCGCCCGACTCGTGCGTGGCGAGGAAGGCGGTGCCCAGCTGGGCGGCGCTCGCGCCCGCGGCGAGCACACCGGCGATCTGGCTGCCGCGCATGATGCCGCCGGCGGCGACGATCGGGATGCCGACGGCCTCGCGGACCTGGGCGATCAGCGACAGCAGCCCCAGGCCGGAGCCGTCCGTCTCGGGGATGTCCCGGTGGGTGCCCTGGTGGCCGCCGGCCTCGATGCCCTGGGCGATGACCGCGTCCGCGCCCGCCCGCTCCACGGCCCGGGCCTCGTCGGGGGTGGTCGCGGCGGCCAGGACGAAGGTGCCGACGCGGTGCAGGGCGTCGACGACCTCACGGCTCGGGACGCCGAAGTGGAACGACACCACCGGTACGGGGTTGTCGCGCAGCACCACGAGCTTGGCCTCGAAGCCGTCGTCGCGTCCGCTGTCCGGGTCGCCGAGCTCGGCCTCGTACCAGGTGGCCTCGCCGGCCAGCTGGTGGGCGTAGACGTCGACGGCGGCCGGGTCGGCGTACTCCGGCTGCGGCATGAAGACGTTGACGCCGAAGGGCCTGGTGGTGAGGCTCCGGAGCTGCTTGATCTCCTGGTACATCCCGTCGGCGGTCTTGTACCCGGCGGCGAGGAATCCGAGCCCGCCCGCCTCGCACACGGCCGCGGCGAGCTGCGGCACGGAGACGCCGCCCGCCATGGGGGCCTGCACGATCGGGAGGGGGAAGAGATCGGTCAGTGCGGAGGACATGACCGCATGTTGTCACGTCCTCCGAACAACCCCGAAACCGGCCTGCCGACTGGCATAGACCAGAAGCACGCGCGCCGTCAGCGCCCGTTGAACGCATCCCTCAACCGCGAGAACAACCCCTGCTGCCCGGGCTGACCGTGCCTGCCCGGGGGACGACCCCCGGACCCCCGGCAGCGGCCGGACCGCTCGCGTCAGCGCCCGTTGAACGCATCCTTCAACCGCGAGAACAACCCCTGCTGCCCGGGCTGGAACTGCCCCGTGGGGCGTTCCTCGCCGCGGAGTTTGGAGAGCTCGCGCAGCAGGCGTTCCTGCTCGGGGTCGAGCTTGGTCGGGGTCTGGACCTCGACGTGGACGATGAGGTCGCCGCGTCCGCCGCCGCGCAGGTGCGTGACGCCCCGGCCGTGCAGCGGGATCGACTGGCCGGACTGGGTGCCCGGGCGGATGTCGACCTCCTCCATGCCGTCGAGCGTCTCCAGCGGCACCTTCGTGCCGAGGGCCGCCGCCGTCATGGGGATCGTCACCGTGCAGTGCAGGTCGTCGCCGCGCCGCTGGAACGTGCTGTGCGGCAGCTCGTGGATCTCGACGTAGAGGTCACCGGCCGGACCGCCGCCGGGTCCGACCTCGCCCTCGCCGGCGAGCTGGATCCGCGTGCCGTTGTCGACACCGGCCGGGATCTTGACGGTGAGCGTGCGGCGGGACCGGACGCGGCCGTCGCCCGCGCACTCCGGACACGGGGTCGGCACGACCGTGCCGAAACCCTGGCACTGCGGGCACGGGCGGGACGTCATGACCTGACCCAGGAAGGACCGGGTCACCTGCGAGACCTCACCGCGGCCGCGGCACATGTCACACGTCTGGGCGGAGGTGCCCGGGGCCGCGCCCTCACCGCTGCACGTGTTGCAGACGACGGCCGTGTCGACCTGGATGTCCTTCGTCGTACCGAAGGCCGCCTCGTCGAGCTCGACCTCGATGCGGATCATGGCGTCCTGGCCGCGGCGGGTGCGCGAGCGCGGTCCGCGCTGCGACGCCGTGCCGAAGAACGCGTCCATGATGTCCGAGAAGTTCCCGAACCCGCCGGCTCCGAAGCCGCCCGCGCCGCCGCCACCGGCCTGCGAGAGCGGGTCGCCGCCGAGGTCGTAGACCTGCTTCTTCTGCGGGTCCGACAGCACCTCGTAAGCGGCGTTGATCTCCTTGAACCGCTCCTGGGTCTTCGGATCGGGGTTGACGTCCGGGTGCAGCTCGCGCGCGAGCCGCCGGAAGGCCTTCTTGATCTCTTCCTGCGACGCGTCGCGGCGCACGCCGAGTACGGCGTAGTAGTCCGTGGCCACTACGACTCCGCCAGGATCTGTCCGACGTACCGTGCCACTGCGCGTACCGCTCCCATCGTTCCCGGGTAGTCCATGCGGGTCGGTCCGACCACGCCGAGCTTGGCGACTGCCTCGCCGCCCGAACCGTAGCCGACCGACACGACGGACGTGGAGTTGAGTCCTTCGTGGGCGTTCTCGTGACCGATCCGTACGGTCACGCCCGGATCCTTCGCCTCGCCGAGCAGCTTGAGGAGCACGACCTGCTCCTCCAGCGCCTCCAGCACCGGCCGGATCGTGAGGGGGAAGTCATGCCCGAAGCGGGTCAGATTGGCGGTGCCGCCGATCATCAGCCGCTCCTCGTTCTCCTCGACGAGCGTCTCCAGGAGTGTGGAGAGCACCGTGGAGACCGTACCCCGGTCCTCGTGCTCGAACGCCTCCGGGAGATCCTCCACCAGACTCGGCACATCCGCGAAACGGCGGTTCGCCACGCGGCTGTTGAGCCGCGCGCGCAGATCCGCGAGCGAGGCGTCGCCGAAGGGCGCCGGGCAGTCGACCACCCGCTGCTCGACCCGCCCGGTGTCCGTGATCAGCACGAGCATCACCCGCGCGGGCGCCAGGGAGAGCAACTCCACGTGCCGCACGGTCGAGCGCGTCAGCGACGGGTACTGCACGACGGCGACCTGGCGCGTGAGCTGCGCGAGCAGCCGTACCGTGCGCGCCACGACGTCGTCGAGGTCGACGGCGCCCTCGAGGAAGTTCTGGATCGCGCGCCGCTCGGGCGCGGTCATCGGCTTGACCCCGGCGAGCTTGTCGACGAACAGCCGGTAGCCCTTGTCGGTGGGGATGCGCCCGGCGCTCGTGTGCGGCTGGGCGATGTACCCCTCGTCCTCCAGGGCCGCCATGTCGTTGCGGACGGTGGCCGGGGAGACGCCGAGGCTGTGCCGCTCGGTGAGGGCCTTGGAGCCCACCGGCTCCTCGGTGCCGACGTAGTCCTGGACGATGGCGCGCAGCACCTGAAGCCTGCGTTCACTGAGCATCGCGCACACCTCCAGATGTCTCCGCCTGCTTGCCCTGCCGGTCCGGCCTGGCACTCTGCGTGTGCGAGTGCCAGCATTCCCCGGCCCAGTGTACGGCGGTGGGGTACACCCCCGGCAAGGCTGGTCGGCGGCGCTGTGCCCCGAGCCGGGTGCACCGCTAGCGTCGCGGTATGACGGTGACTTGGGAAGACCTCGGATGGGAACGGGTGGCCGCCGGTGTGGGGCGGTGCCGGCTGCCGGTGTGGGACTGCACGATCGGGCTGGTCGCCGGGGAGGGGGCAGTCCTCATGATCGACACGGGGTCGAGCCTCGCCGAGGGCGCGAAACTGGGCGCGCAGGCGCGAGCGCTCACCGGTCACCGTGTGACACATATCGCGCTGACCCACCCGCACTTCGACCATGTCTTCGGCACCGCGGCGCTCCCGGAGACCGAGGTGTTCGGCGCGGTGGGCGTGGACGCGCTGCTGTCGCGGGCGCGGGACCGCGAGGAGCTGCGCGAGGACGGGGTGCGCCAGGGCCTGGCGGCGCCCACGGCCCAGGAGGCGGCGGACCGGCTGGTCCCGCCCGGCCATCTGGTCTCCGGCGAGTGGACCCTCGACCTGGGCGGTGGCCGCCAGGTGCTGCTGGCGAACGTCGGCCCGGGCCACACCGCGCACGACCTGGCGGTGCTGGTGCCGGGTGATCCGGAGGTGGTGTTCTGCGGCGACCTGGTCGAGGAGTCCGGGGAGCCCCAGGCGGGCCCCGACGCGGTGCCGTCGCACTGGCCGGCCGCCCTGGACCGGCTGCTCGACCTGGGCGGCGAGGACGCGCTGTACGTGCCCGGTCACGGAGCGGTGGTGGACGCGGCGTTCGTGCGGGCGCAACGGGACGCGCTGGCGGCGCGTTTCGGCGTGTCGCGGTGATCGCCGTTCACCTTCTCCTATCGTCATCCGAATGCGCCAGTACTCCGCCGATCTGACCCCGCCGTGGAAGAAGCCGAAGCCGGTGCCCGAGGTCGCGGCGGAGCCGGGCCTGGTGGTGGAGGAGCCGGGGACCGGCTTCTGCGGCGCGGTGATCCGCTGTGAGGCGGGCACGGTGACGCTGGAGGACCGCTTCGGCAAGCACCGGGTGTTCCCGATGGAGCCGCGCGGCTTCCTGCTGGAGGGCAGGGTGGTGACCCTCGTCCGTCCCGCGCCGGGCGGCCCGGCACGTCCCACCCGCACGGCCTCCGGTTCGGTGGCAGTCCCCGGCGCACGCGCCCGTGTCGCCCGCGCCGGCCGCATCTACGTCGAGGGCCGCCACGACGCCGAGCTGGTGGAGAAGGTGTGGGGCGACGACCTGCGCATCGAGGGCGTGGTCGTGGAGTACCTGGAGGGCGTCGACGACCTGCCGTCGATCGTCTCCGATTTCGCCCCCGGCCCGGACGCGCGCCTGGGCGTCCTGGTGGACCACCTCGTGCCCGGCTCGAAGGAGTGGCGCATCGCCCAGTCGGTGACGAGCGAGCACGCCCTGGTCGTCGGCCACCCGTACATCGACGTCTGGGAGGCGGTGAAGCCGTCGTCCCTGGGCATCGACGCCTGGCCCCGGATCCCGCGCGGCCAGGACTGGAAGACGGGCGTGTGCAGGGCCCTGGGCTGGCCGGACAACACGGGCGCGGCCTGGCAGCGGATCCTGTCCGGGGTCCACTCGTACAAGGACCTGGAGCCGGAGCTACTGGGCCGCGTGGAAGAACTGATCGACTTCGTCACGGCACCCTAGCTGCGGGCATGCGTGCCGCCAGGGGCGATGGGGGTCCCCCCTGCTCGAGCGAAGCCGAGAGCTTGGGGGAGGGTGGGCGCAGCGGCACCTCGTCGCGCCGAGTTGCGCAACGCCCCGCCCCCGGCACCCACCCCGAGCACCTCAGTCCACGAGGTCCCGAACAACCCCGTCCGCCAGCAACCGCCCCCGCAGCGTGAGCACGGCCCGACCCTCGTCGTACGGGCCCTTCTCCAGAAGTCCGTCCGACAGAGCCTTGCGGGAAGCAGCAAGCCCCTCCCCCCGCAGCAGCGACAACGGCACCCCCTCCCGAAGCCGCAGCTCCAGCAGAATCCGCTCGACCCTCCGGTCCTCCTCCGACAGCACCTCACGCCCGGCCCCAGGCGACCTCCCCGAAGCCAGCGCCCCCGCATACGCCCCCGGATGCTTGACGTTCCACCACCGCACCCCGCCCACATGACTGTGCGCACCGGGCCCGGCCCCCCACCAGTCGGCCCCCCGCCAGTACAGCTCGTTATGCAGACACCGCCCGGCTTCCGAAGTCGCCCAGTTCGACACCTCGTACCACTCGAAGCCGGCACCCGAGAGCACCTCGTCCGCGATCAGGTACCGGTCGGCATGCACGTCGTCGTCGGTCATCGGCACCTCGCCGCGCCGGATCCGCCGTGCGAGCTGCGTCCCCTCCTCGACGATCAACGCGTAGGCGCTCACATGGTCCGGCCCCGCCCCCAGCACCGCGTCCAGCGAGGCCCGCCAGTCGTCGTCGGACTCCCCCGGCGTGCCGTAGATCAGGTCGAGGTTCACGTGCTCGAACCCGGCGCCCCGGGCCTCCGCGACACACGCCTCGGGCCGCCCCGGCGTATGCGTGCGGTCCAGCACCTTCAGCACATGCTGCCGGGCGCTCTGCATCCCGAAGGAGATCCGGTTGAAGCCGCCCTCCCGCAGGGCCGCGAGATACGCCGGATCGACCGATTCCGGGTTGGCCTCCGTCGTGATCTCGGCGTCCTCCGCGAGCCCGAACTCGTCCCGCACGGCCTTCAGCATCCGTACCAGGTCACCGGCGTCCAGCAGCGTGGGCGTGCCCCCGCCCACGAACACCGTCCGGACCGGCCGCGAGTCGTCGCCCAGCACCTTGCGCGCCAGCCGGATCTCGTCGGCCAGCGTCTCGGCGTAGTTGTCGCGGGAGGCGAGGACGCCGCCGGTGCCGCGCAGCTCGGTCGCGGTGTACGTGTTGAAGTCGCAGTAGCCGCAGCGGGTCGCGCAGTACGGGACGTGCAGGTAGAACCCGAGCGGGCGGTCGGCGGCCCCGGCGAGCGCGGACGCGGGCAGCGTGCCGTCGTCGGGGACGGGCTCGCCGTCGGGAAGTGCGGAAGGCATGCCCTCCATTGTCCAGCACCCGCGCGGTCAGTCCGCCTGGAGCACCAGCAGCGCGAGATCGTCCGCCGGGGGCCGTGCCCCGAACTCGTGCACGAGCCGCTTGATCCGCTCGGCTATGAGCTCCGCGTCCAGCCCGGCGCACCCGGCCAGGGCCGCCGCGAGGCCGTCCCCGTCGTCGAACTGGCGGGAGCCGGAGCGGCGCTCGGTCACGCCGTCGGTGACACACAGCAGCGTGTCGCCGGAACGCAGCTCGAAGGTCTCGCTGGTGTAGGTGGCGTCCTCGACGACGCCCAGCAGGGTCTGCGGCTGCGCGCACGGGTGGACCTCGCCGCCCGCCCCGAGCCGCAGGGGCAGCGGGTGCCCGGCGGAGGCGACGGTGCAGCGGACCCCGCCGTCGAAGGGGACCAGCTCGCCGTAGAGCAGGGACAAAAAGCGCGTCTGCGGGCCGTCGCCGGGCGGGGTCGGTCGCGCGCCCGCCGCCACCAGGGCCCGGGCCGCCGCGTCCGCGGCCTCCGTGGCGTCGTCGAGCAGCAGCTGGTTGAGGCGGTCGAGGACGTCGGCGACGCGGTAGCCCTCGCGGGCGAGCAGCCGCAGCCAGGGCCGGGCCAGGCCGATCACCACGGCCGCCTCGGGCCCCTTGCCCTGGACGTCGCCGACGGCGAAGCACCAACGGCCGTCGCCGGCCGGGAACAGGTCGTAGAAGTCGCCGCTCGGCCCGCCCTTGTCGCAGGGCTCGTAGACGAGGGCGCTGCGCATGCCGGGGATCTCGGCCACGGCGCCGGGCAGCAGGCCGCGCTGGAGGACGGCGCTGATGGTGGCCTGGCGGGCGTACTGGCGGGCCGCGCCGATGGCGAGCGCCACCCGGCGGCCGAGGTCCTCGACGAGGCCGGTGATCTCGTCGGTGAAGCCGGCCTTCCCGGAGCGTCCGATGACGAGGGTGCCCAGCGGGCGCCCCCCGGCGACCAGCCGGTACGCGAGGGCCGCGCCGGGTTCGCCTTCACCGAGCGCCTCGCCGGGCCAGGGGTAGTCGACGGGCCCGGACCCGCCGCGCTCCCGGCCCCGCTCGAAGGGGGACGTCCCCGTCGGGTCGAACGGCTGCGGCGGGTCCTTCTCCAGGACGCGGCGCAGCTCCTCGATACGGTTCTCGCTGCCGTGCCAGACCCGGGCGAGGCGCGGTCCGCCCGCGCCGGCTCCGCCGCTCCAGCCGCCGCCGGTGGCCTCGTCCTCCAGCCACACCGCGCACCAGTCGGCCAGCCGCGGCACGATCAGCTGCCCGGCGAGCGCCGCGACCAGGTCCTCGTCGAGCTGCCCGGCCAGCAGGTCGGAGGCCTCGGCGAGGAAGGAGAGGGCGCCACGGCCGAGCCAGGCGCCGTCGGGCCCGTGGCGTCCCTCGCGGTTCTCGTGCCGGTCCCGCCAGTCCCGCAGGTCGTTCCAGTCGCGCAGGCCGTCCACTTCTCGTGAGTCCGGCCAGTCCCGGGCCTCTCCGCCCTCACGCGAGCCCCAGATCTCTCCCGCTTCGCGCAGGTCCCAGGGCTCTCCCCCGCCACGCCGGCTCCCCAGTGCCTCCTCCGCCTCGTCGTCCGGGTGCGGCTCGGGTGCCAGGATCTCCGCGACCCGCAGGCCGTGCGCCAGCGCGTGCTCCCCGGCGTACGCCTCGATCTGCTCGCCCGCCGTGCACCCCCCGGCGGGCAGCCGGGCCCAGACGGTCTTGCGGCCCGTGCGGTACGTGATCCCCCACGCCTCGGAGAGCGCGCCGACGAGCCGCAGGCCGCGCCCGTGCTCGGGGGTGTCGTGCGGCGTCTCCGGCTCGCTGCCGCGCGGCGCCCGGGAGGGGTGGTGGTCGGAGACCTCGACGACGAGCGCTGCCGAGTCCGGGGCGTCGCCCTCCAGCCGGCACTCCATCTCGACGTCGGTGCCCGCGTGCACGACGGCGTTGGTGACGAGTTCGCTGACGACGAGCGCGGCGTCGTCGGCGAGGCGGTCGGTGAGGTGCTCGGCGCCGGGCAGGCCGAGCCCGGTCCACTCGGTGAGCGCCGCGCGCACCAGGGCGCGGGCGGCGCCCGGCGCGAGCGAACTGCCGGGCAGGGTCGCGCACGCCCGCGCACCCCCCGGCGCGTGCGCCTCCGCACGGGGTGCGGGCTCCTCGGAAACGGGCCCCTCCTGGACGGGCACGGGCGTCTCCCCAGCGTGTGCAGGCGCCTCTGAGGCACGGGAGACGGTCTCCCGTTGCGTCGGAATGGCCCCCATGGACAGCTCCCCGGGCAGTTCGTACGAATACGCCACAGTCGATGCCGACAGAGTGACAGACTGACCACGCCCATAAGCGCCGAGTTACCGAAGTGGGCCGCCATGAGTGAGAACCGTGCTACTCCTGTGGTCGAAGACCGGCACGAAGACGGTCAGATTCGTGCATCCGATCTGCGTCCCCTGCTCGCCGCCATGACAGCGGCACGTGACGGTGATTTCACCAGAGTGCCGGAATCCGGCCACGGGGTGGTGGCCGAACTCACCGCGGTCTTCAACCAGATCATGGACCGCAGCATCCATTTCACCTCCGAGACGCAGCGCGTCAGACGGGAGCTGGTCCGCTACGGCCGGCTCGACGAGCGGCTCTCGGCCAGCCCGGGCCAGGGCCTGTGGACCTCCCGGGTCAACGACGTGAACCAGCTGCTCGACGCCCTGGTCGCCCCGGCGGCGAACGCCACACGTGTGCTGGACGCGGTGGCCGGGGGCGATCTGACCCAGCGGGTCGATCTGCATGACGGCACACGACAGTTGCGCGGCGATCTGCGGCGCCTGGGCCGGGCCGTGAACAAGATGGTGGACCAGCTCTCCCTGTTCACCGGCGAGGTGACGCGGGTCGCCCGGGAGGTGGGCACGGAGGGGCGGCTCGGGGGCCGTGCCAAGGTGCAGGGCCTGTCGGGCAGTTGGCGGGACGTGACGGAGGCCGTCAACACGATGGCCTCCCGGCTGACGGCCCAGGTGCGGGACATCGCGGCGGTGACGACGGCGGTGGCCCGGGGCGACCTGACCCGCACGGTCACGGTCGAGGCGACCGGCGAGCTGCTGGAGCTGAAGCTGACCGTCAACACGATGGTGGACCAGCTCTCCGCCTTCGCCGACGAGGTCACCCGGGTGGCCCGCGAGGTCGGCACCGAGGGCCAGCTGGGCGGCCGGGCGCAGGTGCGGGGCGTCTCCGGCGTCTGGAAGGACCTCACCGACAACGTCAACTTCATGGCGTCGAACCTGACGTCGCAGGTCCGCAACATCGCCCAGGTGACGACGGCCGTGGCCAACGGCGACCTGTCCCAGAAGATCACGGTCGACGCGCAGGGCGAGATCCTCGAACTCAAGTCCACGATCAACACGATGGTGGACCAGCTGTCCGCCTTCGCCGACGAGGTCACCCGCGTGGCCCGCGAGGTCGGCACCGAGGGCAACCTCGGCGGCCGGGCCCAGGTGCGGGGCGTCTCCGGCGTCTGGAAGGACCTCACCGACAACGTCAACTTCATGGCCGACAACCTCACCTCCCAGGTGCGGAACATCGCCCTCGTGTCCACCGCCGTCGCCCAGGGCGACCTGGGCAAGAAGATCACGGTCGAGGCCAAGGGCGAGATCCTGGAGCTGAAGTCCACGATCAACACGATGGTCGACCAGCTCTCCGCCTTCGCCGACGAGGTCACCCGCGTCGCCCGCGAGGTCGGCACGGAAGGCAACCTCGGCGGCCAGGCGCAGGTGCGGGGCGTCTCCGGTGTCTGGAAGGACCTCACCGACAACGTCAACTTCATGGCGCTGAACCTGACCTCGCAGGTCCGCAACATCGCCCAGGTCACCACCGCCGTGGCCAACGGCGACCTGTCGAAGAAGATCACGGTCGACGCCCGCGGCGAGATCCTCGAACTGAAGGACACCGTCAACACGATGGTGGAGCAGCTGCGCGCCTTCGCCGACGAGGTGACCCGCGTGGCCCGCGAGGTCGGCACCGACGGGCGGCTCGGCGGCCGGGCCCAGGTGCTGGGCGTCTCCGGCGTCTGGCGGGACCTCACGGACAACGTCAACTACATGGCCGACAACCTCACCTCGCAGGTGCGCAACATCGCCCAGGTCGCCACCGCCGTGGCGCAGGGCGACCTGTCCCGGAAGATCGACGTGGACGCGCGCGGCGAGATCCTGGAGCTGAAGACCACCATCAACACGATGGTCGACACGCTGTCCTCCTTCTCCTCGGAGGTCACGCGCGTCGCCCGCGAGGTCGGCTCCGAGGGCCAACTGGGCGGCCAGGCCCGGGTGGAGGGCGTCTACGGCACCTGGAAGCGCCTGACGACGAACGTCAACGAGCTCGCCTCCAACCTCACCACCCAGGTCCGCGCCATCGCCGAGGTCGCCTCCGCCGTGGCCCAGGGCGACATGTCGCGCTCGATCACGGTGGAGACCCAGGGCGAGGTCGCCGAGCTGAAGGACAACATCAACCTGATGGTGGCCAACCTGCGCGAGACGACCCGCGCGAAGGACTGGCTGGAATCCAACCTGGCCCGGCTCGCCGCCCTGATGCAGGGCCACCGGGACCTGATGGAGGTCGCCGACCTGATACTCCGCGAGCTGACCCCGCTGGTGAACGCCCAGTACGGCGCGTTCTACCTGGCCGACCCGGAGGAGGACGGCGCGACCGTACCCACCAAGGGCCTGGCCTTCATCGCCGGTTACGGGGCCGCCCAGGACGCGACCGTGGAGACCGGCGGCCTGCCCGTGCACGGTCTGGTCGCGCAGGCGGCCCGGGAGAAGAAGCGGATCCTGGTCGAGGGCGCCCCGCCCGACTACATCAAGATCAACAGTGGCCTCGGCGAGGCGGCGCCCACGACCATCGTCATCATCCCGATCCTCTTCGAGGACAAGCTCCTCGGCGTCATCGAACTGGCCTCCTTCTCCCGCTTCTCGGATGTGCACCTGGCGTTCTTCGACCAGTTCGTCAACACCATCGGCGTCGCCATCAACACGATCATCGCCAACTCCCGCACGGAGTCCCTGCTCGGCGAGTCCCAGCGCCTGGCCATGCAGCTCCAGGAGCGCTCGGACGAACTCCAGAAGCAGCAGGGCGAACTCCAGCGCTCCAACGCCGAACTGGAGGAGAAGGCCGCCCTGCTGGCCACATCCTCCCAGTACAAGTCCGAGTTCCTGGCCAACATGTCGCACGAGCTGCGCACGCCGCTGAACTCGCTGCTGATCCTGGCCCGGCTGCTCTCCGACAACCCGGACGGCCACCTCTCCGACCAGGAGGTGCAGTTCGCGACGACGATCCACCGCTCGGGCTCGGACCTGCTCCAGCTGATCAACGACATCCTCGACCTGTCGAAGATCGAGGCGGGCCGGATGGACGTACGCCCCAAGCGGCTCCCCCTCATCAAGCTGCTCGACTACGTCCACGCCACCTTCCGCCCGCTCACCCTCGACCGGGGGCTGGCCTTCGAGGTCGCGGTCGGCGAGGACGTACCGCGCGAGATGTACTCGGACGAACAGCGGCTCCAGCAGATCCTGCGCAACCTGCTCTCGAACGCGATCAAGTTCACCGCGTCCGGCAAGGTCGAGCTGCGCGTGGACCGGGTGCAGGACGCCGAGCACCGCTGGGTCCGGGACACCGACGACGTCATCGCATTCGCCGTGTCCGACACCGGCATCGGGATCGCGCCGGAGAAACTCCCGGTGATCTTCGAGGCGTTCCAGCAGGCCGACGGCACCACCAACCGCAAGTACGGCGGGACCGGCCTCGGCCTGTCCATCAGCCGGGAGATCGCGGGTCTGCTCGGCGGCCGGATCGTCGCCGAGAGCCAACCCGGCAAGGGTTCCACCTTCACCCTCTACGTCCCGGTCGTCAGCCCCGGTCACACGGCGCCGGCACCGGTACCGGTCCCCGAGGACCGCACCGACCTGCCGCTGCCCCTCCGTCCGGCGACCGAGCCGTTCCCGGTGGCTCACGACACGGACGACGCCTGGCCGTCCCCGACCAAGCTGGAGGCGTGGACGTCCGGCAGGCCGGGCCGGATCCTGGCCGGGCGGCGGGTGCTGATCGTCGACGACGACATCCGCAACGTCTTCGCCCTCACCCATGTCCTGGGCCGGGTCGGCATGACCGTGCTGTACGCGGAGAACGGCCGCGAGGGCATCGAGACGCTGGAGCGCAGCGGGGACGTGGAACTGGTCCTGATGGACATCATGATGCCGGAGATGGACGGCTACGAGACCATCTCCGCGATCCGCCGCACACCCCGCTGGGCGGGCCTGCCGATCGTGGCCCTGACGGCCAAGGCGATGCCCGGCGACCGGGAGAAGTCCATCGCCCGGGGCGCCAACGACTACGTGCCCAAGCCCGTGGACATCGACGGCCTGCTGACGGTCGTGTGCGAACTGCTGGACCCCGAGGGCACGGAAGAAGAGGCATGAGCAGCACGGCCACTCACCCCGAACGCGCCGGCATCCTCCTCGTCGACGACATGGAGGACAACCTGACGGCCCTGGAGGCCGTCCTCGCCTCCCTCAACGAGCCGCTGGTACGGGCCCGTTCCGGCGAGGAGGCGATGAAGGCCCTGCTGCGGCAGCCCATCGCCCTGGTCCTGCTCGACATCCGCATGCCCGGCATGGACGGCTTCGAGACGGCCGCCCACATCAAGCGCCTCGACCAGACCCGTGACGTCCCGATCATCTTCCTCACCGGCGCGGACGACGACTCGGGCTACGCCTTCCGCGGCTACGCGACCGGCGCCGCGGACTACGTGACCAAGCCCTTCGACCCGTGGGTGCTCAGGGCCAAGGTCAGCGTCTTCCTGGACCTCTACCGAAAAGGCAGAGAGGTGGAACGCCTCAGGACGGAGATCCAGGACCTGAAACGCCGTGTGGAGGAAGGCACCTAGGGGCGCGGGGAACTGCGCGAGCGACCACAACGAACCCGCAGCCGCTCGATCAGCCCCAGCGCCCCCTACGCCTCGCGAGAGCCCTCGTACATCTCCTCGATCAGATGCTTGTACTCCCGCTCCACCACGGGCCGCTTCAGCTTCAGGCTCGGCGTGATCTCACCGTGCTCGACGTCGAGATCCCGCGGCAGCAGCCGGAACTTCTTGATGGTCTGCCACCGCTGAAGCCCCTCGTTGAGCTGCTTCACGTACCCGTCGACCATCTCCACGGTCTGCGGCGCCGCCACGATCTCCGCGTACGGCTTGCCCTCAAGACCGTTGTCCTTGGCCCACCCGGTGATGGCGACCTCGTCGAGCGCGATGAGCGCCGTGCAGAAGTTCCGGTCGGCCCCGTGCACCAGGATGTTGGACACGTACGGGCACACCGCCTTGAACTGCCCCTCGACCTCCGCCGGGGCGATGTACTTGCCGCCCGAGGTCTTGATGAGGTCCTTCTTGCGGTCGGTGATCCGCAGATACCCGTCGGCCGACAGCTCCCCGATGTCGCCGGTGTGGAACCAGCCGTCCGGCTCCAGCACCTCCGCGGTCTTCTCGGGCAGGTTGTGGTAGCCCTCCATGATGCCCGGGCCGCGCAGCAGGATCTCGCCGTCGTCGGCGATCCGCACCTCCGTGCCGGGCAGCGGCTTGCCGACCGTACCGGTGCGGTAGGCCTCGCCCGGGTTCACGAAGGACGCCGCCGAGGACTCGGTCAGGCCGTAGCCCTCCAGGATGTGGATGCCGGCGCCCGAGAAGAAGTAGCCGATCTCCGGCGCGAGGGCGGCGGAGCCGGAGACGCACGCCCGCAGGTCCCCGCCGAAGGCCTCGCGGATCTTGGCGAACACCAGCGCGTCGGCGACCTTGTGCTTCGCGCCGAGACCGAACGGCACGGACGCGGTCCCGGTCCGGCGGAAGTTGTCCTGCGAGACCTTGGCGTACTCGCGGGCCACCTCGGCCGCCCACTGGAAGATCTTGTACTTGGCGCCGCCGCCCGCCCGGGCCTTCGCCGCCACGCCGTTGTAGACCTTCTCGAAGATGCGGGGCACGGCCGCCATGTACGTCGGCTGCACCACCGGCAGGTTCTCGATGATCTTGTCGACCCGGCCGTCGACGGCGGTGACGTGCCCGACCTCGATCTGCCCGGAGGTCAGCACCTTGCCGAAGACGTGCGCGAGGGGCAGCCAGAGGTACTGCACGTCCTCGGTGCTGACCAGCCCGGTCGCGGCGATCGCCTTCGCCATGTACGACCAGTTGTCGTGCGGCAGGCGCACACCCTTGGGCCGGCCCGTGGTGCCGGAGGTGTAGATGAGGGTGGCCAGCTGGTCCTTGGTGATCGCGCCGACCCGCTCCTTGACGAGGTCGGGGTCCTTCTCCAGCCGGGCCGCGCCGCGCTTCTCCAGCTCGTCCAGGGTGAGGATCCAGTCGGCCGTCTCCACCCCGGCCGCGTCGATCACCACGACATGCGTCAGCTCGGGCAGCTCGGCGCGCTTCTCCTTGGCCTTGGCCAGCTGCTCGGCGTTCTCCGCGATCAGCACCCGGCTCTCGGAGTCCGACAGGATGTACGCGGATTCGTCGGCGTTGGTCTGCGGGTACACCGTGGTGGTGGCCGCGCCGGCGCACATGATGCCGAGGTCCGCGAGGATCCACTCGATCCGGGTGCCGGCGGCGAGGGCGACGCGCTGCTCGGGCCGCACACCCAGCTCGATGAGGCCCGCCGCGATGGCGTAGACCCGCTCGGCTGCCTGCGCCCAGTTCAGCGACTTCCACTCGTCCGGGCCCTGGCCCGCCGACGACGGGACCGGATACCGATAGGCCTCGGCGTCCGGCGTGGCCGTCACGCGCTCCAGGAAGAGGCCCGCCACGGACGGCGGACGGTTCTCGATCAGGGTCTGTGCGTCGCTCACGACATCCTCCGGGGCCCGCGACAATGCGGCTGGCTCAGGTGCGGCTGGGTTCACTCACGCGCTCTTGTTTAACTCGTGAGTAACTATCGAGCAGGGATCAGAGTAAAGGGCGACCGGCCCCTGCGTAAGGGGCCGCGGCCTGTCACTTCGTACAGAGAGCTACCCCACGGACGCACGGGGCCCGCCGCACTTTCGCACGGCGGGCCCCTGTTCAACCCGGATTGCGGTGTAACCCTCGGTAATCCGTGATTACTTCTTGCCCTTGCCCGACCCCGCACTGTCATCACTCGACAGAACGGCGATGAAGGCCTCCTGCGGAACCTCTACGGAACCCACCATCTTCATCCGCTTCTTGCCTTCCTTCTGCTTCTCCAGCAGCTTCCGCTTACGGGAGATGTCACCGCCGTAGCACTTGGCGAGGACGTCCTTGCGGATGGCGCGGATGGTCTCGCGGGCGATGACCCGGGAGCCGATGGCGGCCTGGACCGGCACCTCGAAGGCCTGCCGCGGGATGAGCTCCTTGAGCTTGGCGACGAGCCGTACGCCGTACGCGTACGCCTGGTCCTTGTGGGTGATCGCCGAGAAGGCGTCCACCTTGTCGCCGTGCAGCAGGATGTCGACCTTGACCAGGCTGGAGGTCTGCTCGCCGGTGGGCTCGTAGTCGAGCGAGGCGTAGCCGCGGGTCTTGGACTTCAGCTGGTCGAAGAAGTCGAAGACGATCTCGGCGAGCGGCAGGGTGTAGCGGATCTCCACCCGGTCCTCGGAGAGGTAGTCCATGCCGAGCAGGACACCGCGCCGGGTCTGGCACAGCTCCATGATCGAGCCGATGAACTCGCTGGGCGCCAGGATGGTGGCCCGCACGACCGGCTCGTAGACCTCCGAGATCTTGCCCTCGGGGAACTCGCTCGGGTTGGTGACGGTGTGCTCGGTGCCGTCCTCCATGAGGACGCGGTAGACCACGTTCGGCGCGGTGGCGATGAGGTCCAGGCCGAACTCGCGCTCCAGCCGCTCCCGGATCACGTCCAGGTGCAGCAGGCCGAGGAAGCCGACGCGGAAGCCGAAGCCGAGGGCGGCGGAGGTCTCCGGCTCGTAGACCAGCGCGGCGTCGTTGAGCTGGAGCTTGTCCAGGGCCTCGCGCAGCTCGGGGTAGTCCGAGCCGTCCAGCGGATAGAGCCCGGAGAAGACCATGGGCTTGGGGTCCTTGTAGCCCCCGAGTGCCTCCGTGGCCCCCTTCTGCTGGCTGGTGACGGTGTCACCGACCTTGGACTGGCGGACGTCCTTCACACCGGTGATGAGGTAGCCCACCTCGCCGACGCCCAGACCGTCGGCCGGCAGCATCTCGGGCGAGTTGGTGCCGATCTCCAGCAGCTCGTGCGTGGCGCCGGTGGACATCATCCGGATCCGCTCGCGCTTGTTGAGCTGGCCGTCGATGACACGGACGTACGTCACGACACCGCGGTAGGAGTCGTAGACCGAGTCGAAGATCATCGCGCGGGCGGGGGCGTCCTTGACGCCGACCGGCGCCGGGACCTCGGCGACGACCTTGTCGAGCAGCGCCTCGACGCCCAGGCCCGTCTTGGCGGACACCTTGAGCACGTCCTCCGGGTCGCACCCGACCAGGTTGGCGAGCTCCTCGGAGAACTTCTCGGGCTGCGCGGCCGGCAGGTCGATCTTGTTCAGCACCGGGATGATCGTGAGGTCGTTCTCCATCGCCAGGTACAGGTTGGCGAGGGTTTGCGCCTCGATCCCCTGGGCGGCGTCGACCAGGAGGATGGTCCCCTCGCACGCAGCGAGCGACCGGGAGACCTCGTAGGTGAAGTCGACGTGCCCCGGGGTGTCGATCATGTTGAGGATGTGCGTGTCGTTCTTGTCGTGGGTGGGGGCCCACGGCAGACGCACCGCCTGTGACTTGATCGTGATGCCACGCTCGCGCTCGATGTCCATGCGGTCGAGGTACTGGGCGCGCATCTGCCGCTGCTCGACCACTCCGGTCAGCTGGAGCATCCGGTCGGCGAGCGTGGACTTGCCGTGGTCGATGTGCGCGATGATGCAGAAGTTGCGGATCAGAGCCGGATCGGTACGGCTCGGCTCGGGCACGTGGCTGGGGATCGCGGGCACGCAGGGTCCTGATTCTTGAGGCGTCCGCAGTGTCTGCGGTCTCGGGTCGGATCGATACGTAGCCTCCATGGTCCCACGGGTGGGGACCACGGACGGGTTTGGGCCGCGGAAGGGGCCGCTGGTAGCCTGGGTGGCTGTGCCTCATGCCCTCTCGCAGGAGGCGCTACCTCAAGAAATCACCCGGTGCGGGAAGCGCGCGGTTGCGTGCGCCCTCGTGCCAGAACCTGAGAAGGCTCATTCGTGGCGAACATCAAGTCCCAGATCAAGCGGATCAAGACCAACGAGAAGGCCCGGCTGCGCAACAAGGCCGTCAAGTCCTCCCTGAAGACCGCGATCCGCAAGGCCCGTGAGGCTGCTGCCGCGGGTGACGTCGAGAAGGCCACCGAGTACCAGCGCGTCGCCGCGCGTCAGCTCGACAAGGCCGTCTCCAAGGGCGTCATCCACAAGAACCAGGCCGCCAACAAGAAGTCGGCGCTGGCTCAGAAGGTCGCCGCGCTCAAGGGCTGACATCTGATGTGACGCCGGAGGGAATCGAGCGGGCCCTCTCTCATCCGCTCCCGTCCGGCACCCCTCGGATCCGCGCGCGGCCTGCGTTCGCCACGCGGGCGCGGATCCAGCAGCTCGAATCGAAGGCCCCGCCTTCCGCTCTTCCCCAGAGCGGAAGGCGGGGCCTTCGGCCTGTTCAGGACCAGAACTCGTTGTTCTTGTCGATGTCCTCGACGCATTCGTCGAGGTCGGTGACCTTGTCGCCGACGATCCGGAAGATGATGCAGCCGGTGTCGTCGAGGCTCTTGCCGTTGCGCTCGGCCGTGAAGCGGGTCATGCCGACCGCGTGACCGCGGCCGTCGACACCGATGCCGATCAGTTCGGCGCGCATCGTCCCGTTCGTCTCCGCGCCCAGCCGTTCGTACATCTCGATGATCGAGTCCAGCCCTTTGAAGTCGCCCGACAACGGGTGATCTCCGGGCACGTGGTGGGTGGCGTCCCCGGCCATCAGTCCGCGCAGGGTGTCCATGTCACCGCGGGAGAACGCCTCGAATCCCTTGCGGACCAGCGCTGCGTGCGGGTGTTCAGCCATGGTCTTCGCCACCTCTCCGTCACTTGGCGTCGTCCGGCTGGTACACCCGATTCTCCTCTTCGGCAGGAGGAGGGCGACTCGATCACGGCACAGTGGAGACATGGACAAAGACGACACCAGTGCCCCGGTGCCGGTCCGCGTGGCGACCAGGCTCCCCGCCCAGGACCTGGAGCGGGCGCGGCGCTTCTACTCGGAGAAACTCGGTCTGGATCCCGTGGACGAGCGGCCCGGCGGGCTGCTCTACCGGTGCGGCGGCGCGGAGTTCGTCCTGTTCCGCTCCACTGGGTCCTCGCCCGGCACGTTCACGCAGATGGCACTGGAGGTCGAGGACATCGAGGCGGCGGTCGCCGAGCTGAAGCGGCGCGGGGTCGTCTTCGAGGAGGTCGACGCCCCCGGCTTCCGCACCCGGGGCGGCATCGCCGAGATCGAGGGGAACTACCCGAGCAAGGGCGCCCGGGGCGAACGCGGCGCCTGGTTCCGCGACAGCGAGGGGAATCTGCTGGGGGTGGGGGAGCCGGTTCTGTGAGGTGGGGGCTGCGGGTCGTCGGCCGGGCCGGGCCGGGCCGGGGAGCGGCTAACCGCGTCCTCTGGAGCGGGCCGCCCGGGGTTTGGTGACCACTGTCCGGCTAACCGCGTCCTCTGGAGCGGGCCGCCCGGGCGATGGTGACCACCGCCTTCTCCAGGGCGTACTCGGGGTCGTCGCCCCCGCCCTTCACCCCGGCGTCCGCCTCGGCCACGGCCCGCAGCGCGATCGACACGCCGTCCGGAGTCCAGCCCCGCATCTGCTGACGCACCCGGTCGATCTTCCACGGCGGCATCCCCAGCTCCCGCGCCAGGTCGGCCGGCCGCCCCCCGCGCGCGGACGACAGCTTCCCGATGGCCCGGACGCCCTGCGCGAGCGCGCTCGTGATCAGCACCGGCGCCACCCCGGTCGCCAGCGACCAGCGCAGCGCCTCCAGGGCCTCCGCCGCCCGCCCCTCGACCGCCCGGTCGGCGACCGTGAAGCTCGACGCCTCGGCCCGCCCGGTGTAGTACCGCCCGACGACCGCCTCGTCGATCGTCCCCTCGACGTCCGCGACCAGCTGCGACGCCGCCGAGGCCAGCTCCCGCAGGTCGCTGCCGATGGCGTCGACGAGTGCCTGGCACGCCTCCGGCGTGGCGGATCGCCCCATCGTCCTGAACTCACCCCGCACGAACGCCAGCCGGTCCGCCGGCTTCGTCATCTTGGGGCAGGCCACCTCACGCGCCCCCGCCTTGCGCGCCGCGTCGAGCAGCCCCTTGCCCTTGGCCCCGCCGGCATGCAGCAGCACGAGGGTGATCTCCTCGGCGGGAGCGCCCAGGTACGCCTTCACGTCCTTGATCGTGTCGGCCGACAGGTCCTGCGCGTTGCGTACGACGACGACTTTGCGCTCCGCGAAGAGCGACGGGCTCGTCAGCTCGGCGAGCGTGCCGGGCTGCAACTGGTCCGGGGTCAGGTCCCGTACGTCCGTGTCGGCGTCGGCGGCCTTCGCGGCGGCCACCACCTCCTGCACGGCACGGTCGAGGAGCAGGTCCTCCTGGCCCACGGCGAGCGTCACCGGGGCGAGGGGGTCGTCATTCGCAGTCTTCCTGGCCATCGCGCCAAGCATCCCACGTGCCACTGACAGCGGGCCCCGACGGACCGCGGACGTGCGGCGGCGACGGGCCGCCCGCCCACAGGACCCGGAGCGCTACGGCTCCTCCCGCCAGCCCTCCCACTCACCGGCCAGCCCGTCCAGCTCCCCGGCGTCCAGCCGCTCGTCCTCGTCCCTCAGGACGACCAGCCACTGAGCGTCCTCGGCGTCGTCCTCCCCGGCCAGCGCGTCCCGCACCACCTGTGGCTCCTCGACGACCCCGAACCGCTCCCGCAGCGCCTCCACCACCTCTTCCGCCGCGTCGCGGTCGGGCAGCACCAGCACATGTCGCACATCACTCACGCCGGACATTGTCCGACACCGCCTCGCGGCCCGGCCGCTCAGCCCTTGCGGACGACCTGTACGTCGAGATCGACCCTGATGCTCGGCCCCACCACCGCGATGCCCCGCGCCAGCATGGTCTGCCAGCTCACGGTGAAGTCGTCCCGGTGCAGCTCGGTCGTGGCCCGGCAGGCCGCCCGCACCTCGCCCTCCATGCCGTTGCCCAGCCCCAGGTACTCCGTGTCCAGCGTGACCGTCCGCGTCACGCCGTGCAGCGACAGCGCCCCCGTCACGGCCCACCGGTTCCCGCCCTTGTGCACGAACCGGTCGCTGTAGAACTCCAGCGTCGGGAACCGCTCGACGTCCAGGAAGTCCGCCGAGCGCAGATGGTCGTCGCGCATCCTCATGTTGGTGTCGATGGACGCCGCGTCGATCACCACATGCATCGCCGAGCGCTCCACCGGATCGGCGACCCGTATGACGCCCGCGAACGACTTGAACTGCCCGTGGATCCGGGCCAGTCCGATGTGCCGCGCGGTGAAGCCGATGGAGGAGTGCGCCGACTCGATCTCCCAGTCACCGGCGTCGGGAAGCTCCGGTGGCCGGGCCACCTGGAGCGTCACGTCCCCGAGGGACGCGAGCGTGTTCTCGGCGACCTGCGTGGTCGCCCGGTAGGGCGTGTATCCCTCCGCCGACACCGCGAGCCGGTACTCCCCCGCCGGCACCGTCGTCACGAACGACCCGTACGGGTCCGCTCCCCCACTCACCACCGGCCGCCCCGCGGCGTCCGTCACCGCGAACTCCGCATGCCGGACCGGCTCGTTGACCGGGTCCAGGACCCGGCAGACCAGCACCCCCGCACTCGGCGGTGTGGGCACCGCCGCCAGGGGACTCGTCCGGTGCACCCGGTCGGTGCGGCTTCCCCGCCAGCGGCCGATCATCCACGACTCCCTGAGTGGCTCGAAATCGCCTGTTGATCACTGTTGATCACACATTGCCGAAGACGCATTCGACCACTGGTGAGGCTTTCGAGGCAACACGTGACCACATCACGGGAATCCAGCAGATGTGCTGGTACTACGCACGAGTAGCCCCGTGTGGCCGGAATTGACTCCTACGCGGGATTTCGCGACACCGGCACCCTGTCGAGCTCGATCCCGAACCGCTCCCTGTACACCCCGAGCACCTCCTCGTCCGTCTCCAGCTCCCGCACCTCCCGCGTCCCGTCGGCCGCCGTCGCCGTGAGCGTGCGCCCGCTGAGGGTGATCCTTCCTCCGTCCCGCGTCACCCGCGAACAGACCAGCGAGCGCGTGAAATGCGACACCGGTGACGTGCTGTGCCACCACGCGCCGGCCACGAAGTCGCCCAGCACCCGCGGCCGCACCTCCAGCCGGTACTGCGGTGCGCCGCCCCGGAACACGTCCAGGTCCGCCGCCTCCGCCGTGCCGTACCCGCCACGCACCCCGGCCGCGTCCGGCTCCGCCTCGACAATCCGGAACGTGCCACCCGGATCCTGCTGTTCCCCCCGGTCCCCGAACGCCAGCGGAAGGTGGCTGTGCGCCCCGAACCCCACGTCGGCCAGCCAGTCGCCCCCGTCCACCGTCCGCACCCGCAGCGCGAGATGGTCGTAGGGGATCCCGAGCCGCCCCTCGTCCCCGTAGACCCGCGCCGCCAGCAGCGCCACGTCGTACCCCAGCGCGGCGAGCAACGCCCCGAAGGAGCCGTTGAGTTCGTAACAGAACCCGCCCCGCCGCGCGCCCACCACCTTGTCCAGCAGCCGCTTCTCCTCCAGCACGATCTCCTCGCCCAGGTGGATCGAGAGGTTCTCGAAGGGCACCGTTTGCAGGTGACGCAGGTGCAGCTCGCGCAGTGCGTCGACCGTGGGCCACGCCGGGTGCTCGACTCCCAGTCGGCGAAGGTAGGCATCAACCTGTGCTGAGTTCATGGCTTCAGTCTCGCGCCACGCTCAGCTCTCCGCCCCCTCCCATGACCGCGAGCGCGCCGTCCCGGTCCGTCCGCAGCACCGCCGCTCCCCCGTCGCGCAGCGCCGCGACCGTGCCGGGCGCCGGGTGCCCGTACGAGTTGTCCTCACCGCAGGAGATGAGGGCCAGCCTCGGGGCGACCCGGCCCATGAGACCCGGGTCCTGGTAGGCCGAGCCGTGATGGGCGACTTTCAGCACGTCCACGCCCTCCAGCGCCTCGGCCGCCGGCGACCGGGCCAGAGCCCGCTGCGCCGGGGGCTCCAGGTCCCCGAGGAGCAGCAGGCGCAGTCCGCCCGAGCGGACCAGCATGGCGACACTGGCGTCGTTCGGCCCCTCCGGCGCCCGATGAGCCGGAAGCATCCCCGGGGCCACCCCAGGGGGCGAGACGGGCGGCGAGCCCGGCGGCAGACTCGGGGGCGGGCTCGGGGACGGGCTCGGAGGCGGCCACACCACCTGCCAGGCCAACTGCCCCGTACGCCGCTGCTCCCCGGCCGCCGCCCGCGTCACGGGGATCCGCCGTGCCGCCGCCAGTCTCCCTACGAACGCGGCTTGGTCCGCGGGCTCTTCGAACCCCGTCGTCTCGATCGCGCCCACTTCCCGGCCGCGCAGCACCCCGGGCAGGCCCGCCACGTGATCGGCGTGGAAGTGGGTGAGTACGACCAGCGGGATCCTGCTGATGCCCAGTGAGCGCAGGCAGTGGTCGACGAGCTGCGGGTCGGGCCCGGCGTCCACCACCACGCCGGTCCCCCGGCCCGCCGCGAGCACCAGGGCGTCGCCCTGCCCCACGTCACACATCACCAGCCGCCAGCCCGGCGGCGGCCAGCCCGTGACCACCCGGGTCAGCGGCGGCGGTTGCACCACCGCCAGCACCAGCAGCACTCCGCAGACCCCGCACCACCAGGGATGCCCGAGCAGCCGCCGTCCGACGCGCACCACCACGACGGTCACGGCCAGGAGCAGCGCCGCGCCCGTCCACCTGCCCGGCCAGTCCACGCCCGCGCCCGGCAGCGCCGCCCCGGTCCGGGCGATCTGCGCGATCCACTCGGCGGGCCAGTGCGCGCACCAGGCCAGCGCCTCGGCCACCGGCATCGCCACCGGCGCCGTGGCCAGCGCCGCGAACCCCAGCACCGTCGCCGGCGCGATCGCGAACTCCGCGAGGAGATTGCAGGGCACCGCCACCAGGCTCACCCGCGCCGACAGCACGGCGACGATCGGCGCGCACAGGGCCTGCGCGGCCGCGGCGGCGCCCAGCGCCTCGGCCGGCCTCGGAGGCACCCCGCGCCGCTGCAGCCCGGCGCTCCAGCGCGGCGCGAGCGTGAGCAGTGCGCCGGTCGCCACGACGGACAGCAGGAACCCGTAACTCCGCGCGAGCCAGGGGTCGTACAGCACCAGCAGCAGAACCGCCGTCGCCAGCGCGGGGATCATCGATCTGCGGCGGCCGGTCGCCAGGGCGAGCAGCGCCACGGCCCCGCAGGCCGCGGCCCGCACCACGCTCGGGTCCGGTCTGCACACGACGACGAACCCGAGCGAGAGGGCACCCCCGAGCACCGCCGTCCCGCGCAGGGAGATGCCGAGCCGGGGCGCGAGCCCCCGCCGCTCGACGTGCTGCGCCAGGCCCGGCGGCCCGAGCAGCAGCGCGAGGAGAATGGTGAAGTTTGCCCCGGAGACGGCCAACGTGTGCGTGAGGTCCGTCTCCTTGAACGCCTCCTCCAGCTCCGGAGTGATCCGCGAGGTGTCCCCCACGACCAGCCCCGGCAGCAGCGCCCGGGCGTCCGCGGGCAGTCCGTCGGTCGCCTCGCGCAGCCCGGCGCGCAGCCGCCCGGCGAGCCGCTGCGGCCCCGAGGGCCCTCCCACCACGTCCGGTCCGCCCTGGCCCTGCACGCGCAGCACCGCCGCGAGCCGGTCGCCGCCCGTCATCGCGGGCGCCGACCGCGCACTGACCCGCAGCCGCGTCGACGGCAGCAGGCCGAGCCACGGTGACCGCCCCCGCCCGCCGGCCGCTCGGCCGGGAGGGGGCACGCTCATGTCGACGATCAGCAGCACCGGCGCTCGCGTCGTCACCTCCGTGCCTCCCGCCTCCTGGACGCGCCTCACGTCGGCGTCGATCAGCACAGCCGTCGGAGCCATGTGATCGCCCCGGACCCTGGGCCGGGTGAGCCGCGGGTCGGACGTGAGCTCGACCTCGGCGGTCACCGTCGCGTACTCCCGCGCCAGGCCGGGCACGGGCCCCCGGCGCAGATCCGCCCCGTGCAGCCCGGCCGAGGCGGCAGCCGCGGCCACGCACAGCAGCAGGGCTGCGGCCGAGGCCCGCGGCCAGGACGCCGTCCGGCGCCGCCGGGTCAGAGGCAGCAGTCCGACGGCCACCAGACAGCCGATCACGATGCCGAGGACCCGTTCCGGCGCCGCGTCGAGCATGAGCGCCGCCGTGCCCCAGGCCGCGAGGGCGGGTGGCACGAGCCGCAGATCCGTCGGGCCCTCCTGGCGCGGACGGGCGGTACCGAGGCGGGTGCCGGAGGAAGCGTGCACGGACGAGCGGGCGGGCCGGAGCCCGGACGCGGCCTCTTCCTGCCGGGACGGCGGGGAGGGGAGGCTGCTCACGGCCGTACGAAGTTCCGCAGGTCGGCGAAGCGGCGGTCGCCGATGCCGTTCACCTCACGCAGTTCGTCAACGGAACGGAAACCGCCGTGCTGCGTGCGGTAGTCGATGATGTGCTGGGCCAGCACCGGACCGACGCCCGGCAAGGTGTCGAGCTGGTCCGCGGTGGCCGTGTTGAGCGGGACGGGAGCCACCGGGGCGGCCGCCCCGCCCGCAGCCGCACCTGTCGTGCCGGCCGGGCCGCCAGGGGCCGTACCGCCCGCCCCGGGCCCTGTGACGGGAGCGGGCCCCCCGACGATCACCTGTTCGCCGTCCACGAGGAACCGGGCGCGGTTGAGCCCGTCGGTGTTCGTGCCCGGTTTCACCCCGCCCGCCGCGTGCAGCGCGTCCGCCACCCGCGATCCGGCCGGCAGCCGGTGGATCCCCGGCTCACGGACCTTGCCGCTGACGTCCACGACGATCGCGGCCGCCCCCGCCTTCACGGACCCCGGGGAAGCACCGGCAGGCACCCCGGCAGCACCCGGGCCCCGCTCTGCCGTGGCCTGCCCGCTCTCCTGCCGCTCCCCGAACGGCACCGCCGCCCGCACTACCTCCGGCGGCCGCACGGACTGCGAGCGGCCTGCCCAGAAATGCTGCACGGCGAACCCCGCCGCGACGACGAGCACCACCGTCAGGGCCAGCACATTCCGCCGCTCCAGACCGCACCTGGCCTGCAACCACAGCGGCATCCGCTCGCGCAGCGCGAGCCCGGCCCGCTCCCGCCAGGCCCCCTCCGCCACGCCACCGTCCACGCCCTCCGGCTCGGCGAAAGCACCTCCGCCCGACGGCCGTCGCCGGGTCTCTTCGACACCGGCAGATCCCAGTGGCCGGGTTGGCCCCGGTGGCACCGGTGGCCCCGGTGGTCCTTGCCCCGACTCCCGCCGCTCCCCTGCCCGTTCGACCGGTTCCGCCCGCCCCGGAGGTCCAGCGGACCGGGCCGACCCGGCCGACCCCGCAAGCTCGACCGCCCCGGGAAGGTCGGCGTAAGCGACCGACCCGGCAAGCTCGGCCGACCCCGAAATCTCGGCAGGCGCGGCAGACCCGGCAGGCGCCGCCGGCTCAGCCGACTCGCCGAACAAAACCCCCGCCCGCCGCCGGAGTTCCTCCCCCGACGCATGATCCCGGCGGGCCCGCCCGCGTGCGACAGGCCTGGGCCGGCGATGACGAACGCGCCCGTCGGACGCCGGCCCACGGCCCGGCCCACTGGTCGCGGTCGCTGTACGTGAACGTGATCGAAGTGCCATGCGACGAGGATCGGCCACCTCGGCCCACTCGCGATGATCTTGCTCGATTCCCGGGGACGATCCCCCGGTTGTGGACAACTCCGTCCCTCACATGGGCGACCCGAGCGTCGACCCGACCCCCACAGCAACGTTCACCGGGGCGAAACCACAACTCCCAGCAGTCCTGGTCCCGTGTGCGCCCCGATCACCGCCCCGACCTCGCTGACATGCAGATCGGCCAGCCCGGGCACCCGCGTCCGCAGCCGGTCGGCGAGGGCCGACGCCCGGTCCGGGGCGGCGAGATGGTGCACGGCTACATCCACCTGGGCGCTGCCCGCACGGTCGGCCGCGATCTCCTCAAGGCGGGCGATCGCCTTGGACGCGGTCCGCACCTTCTCCAGCGGTTCGATACGGCCGTCGGCCAGTTGCAGCAGCGGCTTCACCGCGAGCGCCGACCCCAGCAGGGCCTGCGCGGCACCGATACGGCCGCCGCGCCGCAGGTAGTCGAGGGTGTCGACGTAGAAGTAGGCGGAGGTGCCCGCGGCCTTCTTCTCCGCGGCCGCGACGGCCTCGTCCACCGTCCCGCCCGACTCCGCGGCCTCCGCGGCGGCGACCGCGCAGAACCCGAGCGCCATCGCGATCACACCGGTGTCCACCACCCGCACCGGCACCGGCGACTGCCGTGCGGCCACGACGGCCGCGTCGTACGTACCGGAGAGTTCGGCGGAGAGATGGAGGGAGACGATGCCGGTGGCGCCGGACTCGGCGACCTTGCGGTAGGTCTCCTCGAAGACCGAGGGAGCGGGCCGCGAGGTCGTCACGGGGCGCCGCTTCTGCAAAGCCTGGGCGAGGGCGCGGGTCGAGATCTCGGTGCCCTCTTCCAGCGCCCGGTCGCCGAGGACCACGGTCAGAGGTACCGCCGTGATGCCGTGACGCTCCATCGTCCGGGCCGGCAGGTAGGCCGTTGAATCGGTGACGATCGCGACATGGCGGGACATGAGCTGGAGGTTACCTGCCGTAGCGCCCGTGCGGCAGTCCGGCCCCTGCGCCCCGCTGTACGCGTGGCCGGATCAAGTGGTGCTCTCGGGGCGGGGCTTCTTCTGCCAGGGGTAGGTCGGGCGCGCTGCCGACGGCGTGATGGCGGGACGTGCCGGCTCCTGCGCCGCGCTGGACTGCGCGGTGTCCGGCCAGGTCTGCCCGGCCGTGGCGGCATCGGCGGCGGGCGCCTCGGGCCACGGCGGCGGCGCGGACTGCGACGGCGAGGCCTGCTGCCGGGCGGACGCGGGCTTCGCCGAGGACGCGGGCTGCTGCCTGGTGGAAGAGGACTGCGCCGAGGACGCGGGTTGCGGCTCGGGAGCCGTCCAGTGCCGCAGCGCCCCGGACTCCAGGTCGATCTGGGCGCTGAGCGAGTCCAGGTCGTCGTCCGCGAAGCGGCGGGCCCGGTCGCGGGCCGCCCAGCGCAGCGAGTCGGCCGAGTGCGTGATGCGTTCGGTGCGCTCGCGCAGCCCGGGCAGCCGCTCGGTGAGCGCGGCGCGGTCCGGCTCCGACTCCAGGCGCTTGAGCTCGTCGTCCAGCTCCTGGCCGTGCGCACTGAGCCGTTCAAAGAGGCCGACGGACTCCTTGAGGGACTCGTCCTCGGCGACGGCCGCGTGCAGCGCCTCCTGCGTGGCGCGCATCGAGGTGCGCAGCTTCAGCCGCAACTGGGCGAGTTCCCCCGCGGCGCCGGGCTGGGCGAAGGACTTGGCGCGCAGTGTGTGGTCCTCGACCGTGCGGCGGGCCTGGGTGATGCCGCGGTCCACGCCGCGCTTGGCGGCGCCGACCGCCTTCACGGTGGCGTACGCCCCGAGCCCGAACAGGAGCACGAAGAGCAGGGCGAAGACGGCGATCACTGCATCCACAAGGCTCCTCCTAAGGACGTCACGGTGCTGCGCGTCGCTCTTCAACGGTAAACGCAACAGGCAGGCCCGGAGTTCCAGAAAAACCCCGAACCTGCCCGTAGGGGACCACCCGGAGAGCGGTCCCCGCACCCCGGCGGCTAGGCCGGAACGATGTTCACCAGCTTCGGCGCGCGCACGATCACCTTCCGGATCCCGGCACCGTCCAGCGCGGCGACGACCTTATCGTCCGCCAGCGCGGCCTTCTCCAGCTCCTCGTCGGAGATCGACGGCGCGACCTCCAGCCGCGCCTTGACCTTGCCCTTGATCTGCACGACGCAAGTCACGGTCTCGTCGACGACGTACGCCGGGTCGGCCACCGGGAAGTCCTGGTGCACCACCGAGTCGGTGTGCCCCAGCCGGCGCCACAGCTCCTCGGCGATGTGCGGGGCCAGCGGCGCGACCATCAGCACCAGGGCCTCGGCGACCGGGCGGGACACGGCCCCGCCCACCTTGGTCAGGTGGTTGTTGAGCTCGGTGACCTTGGCGATGGCAGTGTTGAACCGCATGCCCTCCAGGTCGCCGCTCACACCGTCGATCGCCTTGTGCAGGGCACGCAGCGTCTCCTCGTCCGGCTCGGCGTCGACGACGGTCACCTCGCCGGTCGCCTCGTCGACGATGTTGCGCCACAGCCGCTGCAGCAGCCGGAACTGGCCGACCACCGCGCGCGTGTCCCACGGCCGGGAGACGTCCAGCGGGCCCATGGCCATCTCGTACAGGCGCAGCGTGTCGGCTCCGTACTCGGCGCAGATCTCGTCCGGGGTGACCGCGTTCTTCAGGGACTTGCCCATCTTGCCCAGCAGCCGGGAGACCTTCTCGCCCTGGTACCAGTAGGCGCCGTCGCGCTCCTCCACCTCTGCGGCCGGCACCGCGATGCCACGGCTGTCGCGGTACACGTAGGCCTGGATCATGCCCTGGTTGAACAGCTTGTGGAACGGCTCGGCGGACGAGACGTGCCCCAGGTCGTACAGGACCTTGGACCAGAAGCGCGCGTACAGCAGGTGCAGCACGGCGTGCTCGGCGCCGCCGACGTACAGGTCCACGCCGCCGTGCGGCTGGCCCTCACGCGGGCCCATCCAGTACTGCTCGATCTCGGGGTCGACCAGCTTCTCGGAGTTGTGCGGGTCCAGGTAGCGCAGCTCGTACCAGCAGGAACCGGCCCAGTTGGGCATGGTGTTGGTCTCGCGCCGGTACGGGCGCGGGCCACGTCCGTCACCCAGGTCCAGCGTGACGTTCACCCAGTCCTCGTTGCGGGACAGCGGCGTCTCGGGCTGGGTGTCGGCGTCGTCCGGGTCGAAGGTGCGCGGCGAGTAGTCCTCGACCTCGGGCAGCTCCAGAGGCAGCATCGACTCGGGCAGCGCGTGGGCGATGCCGTCCTCGTCGTAGACGATCGGGAAGGGCTCGCCCCAGTAGCGCTGGCGGCTGAACAGCCAGTCGCGCAGCCGGAAGTTGACGGTGCCCTCGCCGACGCCGGACCGCTCCAGCCACTCGGTGATGCGCGCCTTGGCCTCGGCGACGTCCAGGCCGTCCAGGCTGACCTCGTCGTTCGAGGAGTTGATGATCTTCGCGTCGTACGACGAGAAGGCGTTCTCCCAGGTGGAGGTGTCCGTGCCGCGGCCGTCCGTCGGCTCGACGATGCAGGTGACCGGCAGCTCGAAGGCGCGCGCGAACTCGAAGTCGCGCTGGTCACCGGCCGGGACGGCCATGATCGCGCCGGTGCCGTAGCCCATCAGGACGTAGTCGGCGATGAAGACCGGGACCTGCTCGCCGTTGACCGGGTTGGTGGCGTACGCGCCGATGAAGACGCCGGTCTTGTCCTTGGCCTCGGCCTGGCGCTCCACGTCGGACTTCGAGGCGGCCTGGGCGCGGTAGGCGGCGACGGCCTCGCCCGGGGTCGCGTGACCGCCGGTCCAGACGTCGTGCGTGCCCTCGGGCCAGGCGGCCGGGGTGAACTTCTCCACCAGCGGGTGCTCGGGCGCCAGCACCATGTAGGTGGCGCCGAACAGGGTGTCGGGGCGGGTGGTGAAGACGGTGATGCGCTCGCCGTCGATCGGGAAGTCGACGCGGGCACCCTCGCTGCGGCCGATCCAGTTGCGCTGCTGCAGCTTGATGGCCTCGGGCCAGTCCAGCTCCTCCAGGTCCTCCAGCAGCCGGTCGGCGTAGGCCGTGATGCGCATGTTCCACTGGCGCAGCTTGGCCTTGAAGACCGGGAAGTTGCCGCGCTCGGAGCGGCCCTCGGCGGTGACCTCCTCGTTGGCCAGCACGGTGCCCAGCCCGGGGCACCAGTTGACCGGCGCGTCGGAGGCGTAGGCCAGCCGGAACTCGCCCAGGACGTCGGCCTTCTCGGCGGGGCTCAGCTCGCCCCACGCGCGCGTGTGCCCCGGTACGGGCCGCTCACCGGACTCGAACTGCTCGACCAGCTCGGCGATCGGGCGGGCCCGGCGGGCGTCCTGGTCGTACCAGGAGTTGAAGATCTGCAGGAAGATCCACTGGGTCCACTTGTAGTAGTCCGGGTCGATCGTGGCGAACGACCGGCGCTTGTCGTGGCCCAGGCCCAGCCGGCGCAGCTGGGACTTCATGTTCTCCATGTTGGCTTCGGTGGACACGCGCGGGTGCGTGCCGGTCTGCACCGCGTACTGCTCGGCGGGCAGGCCGAAGGCGTCGAAGCCCAGGGTGTGCAGGACGTTGTGGCCGGTCATCCGCTGGAAGCGCGCGACGACGTCCGTGGCGATGTAGCCCAGGGGGTGGCCGACGTGCAGGCCCGCGCCGGAAGGGTACGGGAACATGTCCATGATGAACTTCTTGGGGCGGGCGACGACCTCCGGGGCCCCCGCCAGGTCACCCTTGGGGTTGGGTGCGGCGTAGGTGCCGTCGGCGTCCCAGAAGTCCTGCCAGCGTGCCTCGATCTCGGCAGCCATGGCGGCCGTGTAGCGGTGCGGCGCCGCCACCTCGGAGGTGGCGGCGGGGTTCGTCTCGCTCATGATCCTCAAAGCTCCATCGATCGTCTCTGCCTGCGGCTGTCTGGTTCGAGAAACGAAAAATCCCCTCGCACAGGAGGGGACGCCGCGCCGATGCCGGCCACTCGGTTCGTCCGGTGGCCGGGACTGATCAGCGCGGCCCGCTAAGCAGAAGGCGTACGGCACGCATGGCGCTAGGGTACCGCAGGCCCCCAGCGCGTCGCGACGCACTTCCGAGGGGCCGTCCCGGTGCCCGAAGAGCTGAACCAAGGTCAATAGTTACTTCGCGTAACAGCCGCTAAAGGACATCACAGCAGCCGGATTGTCCTTTGATAACAACGCAATAACTCAAACCTCGTACTGATCGGTATGGCTCCGCTTAGAGTTCGGCAGCGGGACCGCTGCTTTCCCGAACCGCTCGGAGTTGCCCCCATGAACCCTCATCGCAGTAACACCTCCCCCTCCCCGGCCGCCGGGACGTGGGGAGGCACGTCGTGAATCCCCACGACTCCACGGCAGACGACTCGTTCGCCGAGTTCCTCAACTTCGGTGCGGGCGTGTTGTCCCTCGTGTGTCTGACGGCATCCGTGATCTGGGGCCTCGTGGCCCAGGACCGGATCCTTCTCGACGCGCGCCGCCGCATCCTGGCGCAGGCCGTGCACCGGACCACGGCCGTCGCCTCGATCGCCTTCCTGCTGGTGCACATCGGGGTGAAGCTGGCGCTGTCCCACACCTCGTGGGTCGCCGCGGTGATCCCCTTCGGGCTGCTGTTCACCGACGACGAACTGGTCGCGGGCAGGTCGTTCCTGATCGGCCTGGGCACCCTGGCAGGCATGCTCATGATCTTCGTGGGCATCACCGGCGTGCTGCGCAACCGCTTCGCGTCCCCCGCGCCGGTCGCCGCCCGCTGGCGGGCCATGCACATGCTGGCCTACCCGGCCTGGTGCGCCGCCCTGGTCCACGGGCTCTACGCGGGTCGCGCGGCCAAGCCGATCTTCCTCATCCTGTACTGCCTGGCCCTGGTCGGCGTGGGCGGAGCGCTCGCCCTGCGCGCTGCTCCGCGCCAGGTCAAGCGCAAGGTCGCCGACAAGGTCGCCTCGCTGATCGGGCCCGGTGAGGGCCTGGGCCGCAGGGATCTGGAGGAGAGCCGGGCCCGGGCCGGCAGTGGCTCCGCGCTGCCCGGCTACGACGGCCGGGAGGCACCCGCGCGCCCCTCGGCGTCCCCGTCCGGGCCGCTGTACGAGAGGGCGGAACGCCCCGCGGCCAAGGAACCGGCGAACGGCTTCGCCGCCGCCTACCGGGCCGTCTCCGGCCCGCCCCAGGGACAGCAGGCCTTCGCGCCCGGGCCGACGACCAGCATGCAGCTGCCGCTGGACCTGCAGCCCACCGAGACCATCCCGACCGTGGACGGCCCCTCCAGCACCTCGGGCAACTGGCCGATCCCGTCCCCGCCCCCGGTCGGCGAGGCCCCGCCGTCGGCCTACGACCCGCTCCAGGACACGGGCTTCAACATCCCGCCCTACGACCCCCTGCAGGACACCGGACAAAGCATCCCGGCCTATGGCAATCCAGGCGCCGCCGGCTACGGATCGAGTGACGTGTACGACACGGGTGAGACGAACGCCGCCTTCGACACGTACTACCCGAACGACACGTACAACAGCGGTCCCGCCACTGACACACGTCCCGGTGCGTCCTACGACTTCGACGCTCCGGGATCGGGCGAACCTTGGAACACGCCTTCCGGAGGCTTTAAGTGAACGAGGCCCTGCCCGACGTACCCGAAGTCCGCGTGGTCGGCCTTCCCCAGCTCACGTCGGGCTTCGACCTTGTCGATCGGCTCGATCTGCCCATGCACCTCAAGGTGCACGGGCCGCTCGAGCCGATGGGCGGTGAGCAGCTCGCGCAGCTCGCCGAACGCATCAGCCTGAAGGGCCGCGGCGGCGCGGGCTTCCCCTTCCACAAGAAGCTGCGCTCGGTCGCCGAGGCGGCGATCAAGCGCGGCGTCCGGCCGGTCGTCGTCGTGAACGGCAGCGAGGACGAGCCGGCCTGCCGCAAGGACACGGTGCTGATCAACCGCGCCCCTCATCTGATCCTGGACGGTGCTCTGCTGTGCGCCGAGGCCCTGGGTGCCCGCACGCTCGTGGTGGGGGTCACCCGTGAGTCGACCCAGCGCTCCATGGAGGCCGCGCTCGCCGAACGCGGCCTCAACAACGGCCGCCGCTCGGCGCTGCGCGCGCGGGTCCAGCGCAATCCGGTCCGCATGGTCACCGGTGCCGCCGCGTCGCTGATCCGCTCGATCGACGGCGGGCCGGCCATCCCCCCCGGCCGCAAGGTCAGCGCCTCCCAGAACGGCGTCGGCGGCGCCCCCACCCTGCTGTCCAACGCCGAGACCTTCGCCCAGCTGGCGATCGCCGCCCGCATCGGCCCGGAGCGCTACGGCAACACCGGCCTGTACGACGAGCCGGGCACCGTCATGCTCACGGTCTCCGGCGCGGTCGCCCGCCCCATGGTGATCGAGGTCCCGACGGGCGTACCCCTGCGCTACGTCCTGCAGCTCGCCGGCGCGCCGCCGGTGCCGCAGGGCGTGCTCACCGGCGGCTACCACGGCAAGTGGATCGACGCGGCGACGGTCAACGAGGCGATCGTCTCCCGCAACTCCCTGGACGCCGTGGGCGGCGCGCTCGGCGCCGGCGCGATTCTGCCGATCACTCAGGACACCTGCCCGCTGGGCGAGTCGCTGCGGGTGGCGCAGTGGCTGGCCGAGGAGAGCGCCGGCCAGTGCGGCCCCTGCTACCTCGGTCTGCCCGCCGCCGCGCGCGGCCTGGAGGACATCCTCAACGGCGGCGGTCCGGCCGCCCTGGAGGCGCTCAAGCAGGTCGCCAAGAACGTGAAGCGGCGCGGCGCGTGCTCGCACCCGGACGGCTCCGCGATGTTCATCGAGTCGACCATCAAGGCTTTCACCGACGACCTGGCCGCTCATGTCCTCGGCAACGGCTGCGGACGACCTGTGGAGGGCGTTCTGCCGCTCTTCGAGGGCGGCAGGGCCCCCACGGGCATCCCGGGCGGCGGCGAGGCGGAGGAGAACGGCCCGAGCCGCCAGAAGATCTACGTCGACTGGACGCTGTGCCGGGGCCACGGCCTGTGCGCGGACATCCTCCCGGAGGTGTTCCAGCTGGGCGCCGACGGCTTCCCGACCGTGGCGCAGGCTCAGGTACCGCGGTACGCCGAGGCGAAGGCTCTACGCGCGGTGCGCCGCTGCCCTGCGCTGGCGCTGCGCATCGAGGAGTCGGGCGCACCGGGCGCGCCGTCCCGCAACCTCCCGGTCCTCTCCCAGGGCCGCGGCCGCCGCGCTCTCGGCCGCTGAGCACACGTACGGCGGGCTCCCCCCAGGGGGCCCGCCGTTCGCATACCCACGACAAGAAGGCGGGCCATCCGATCGGATGGCCCGCCTTCTCAACTTCTGTGGAGCTAAGGAGAATTGAACTCCTGACCTCCTGCATGCCATGCAGGCGCTCTACCAACTGAGCTATAGCCCCTTGCCAGTGCTCCTCCGGGTTTCCCCGGCGGCGAAGCCAACATTACTGGCCCATCAGCCCCAACACCAAATCGGTTTCGCTTCGCCCGAAATGCCCGTTATGCCGTGACGAACGAGTAGAACCGCTTGAGCGTGCAGTGCTCCTCCAGAAGCCGGCCGTAGATCGGCTCGCCCTCCAACTCGCGGTACGTCTCGATCGGATCGCCTTTTATGATCAGCGCCCGCGCACATTCCTCGCACCAGTACTGGTAGTCGGGATTGATCGGTTCCATGTCGCGGACGATCGGAGTCCCACTGCCGCACCAGTCGCACTTCCGCCTGTGTGCACCCATCGCTCAGCTCCAGCTGTGGCCGCAGGCCGTGCACACGTAGGAAACCCCGCCGTTGTCGCCGAGCATCTGGGCCACGTGCGCGGAACCGCAGGAAGGGCAGCTGAGGCGGGTGGACATGTCCCGTGTGAACGCTGCACCGAGGAGGTGGTCGACCTCCTCGCGGATGCTCGCAGGCATCGCTACTCCTCCCGTCGGGCCGCGCCCCCTTCCGGCCGTTTGATTCTGCCACGGCCGGACCAATACGGTCAGCGACGCCTCAGTACCAGTCCGGACACGGCACCCGGCGGGGCCGTAGAGGTATACGCCTCAGCCGGGCCGAGTGACTCAAGCCGGAGCACGAAAAATCCCGCCCCCTGAGCGGGAACGGGATCTTGACGTGGAGCTAAGGAGAATTGAACTCCTGACCTCCTGCATGCCATGCAGGCGCTCTACCAACTGAGCTATAGCCCCTCGTGCTCTCCCCGCGGCCTGCGGGGCGAACAAGAAGAACTTTAGCCTGCGACCTGCCGGAAAGTGAAATCCGGGGTCAGTCGTCGTCGCCGAGGACCGGTTCCGGAAGGGTGCCGGCGTTGTGCTCCAGCAGGCGCCAGCCGCGGGCGCCTTCGCCGAGCACGGACCAGCAGCAGTTGGAGAGTCCGCCGAGGCTCTCCCAGTTGCGGGGATCGAGACCCAGCAGGCGGCCGATCGTGGTGCGGATCGTGCCGCCGTGGCTGACCACGACGAGCGTGCCGTCATCGGGGAGCTTCTCCGCGTGCCGGAGCACCACGGGGGCGGCGCGGTCGGCGACCTCGGTCTCCAGTTCGCCGCCACCGCGGCGTACGGGCTCGCCGCGCTTCCACGCGGCGTACTCCTCGCCGTACCGGGCGATGATCTCCTCGTGCGTCAGGCCCTGCCAGACGCCCGCGTAGGTCTCGCGCAGCGCCTCGTCGTGGGTGACGTGGAGGCCGGTGAGCGTGGCGAGCTCGGCGGCCGTGGCCGCGGCGCGCCGGAGGTCGGAGGCGACCATCGCGTCCGGCTTCAGGGAGGCGAGCAGCCGGGCGGCGCGGCGGGCCTGGGCGAGACCGGTCTCGGTCAGCTCGACGTCCGTGGTGCCCTGGAAGCGACGCTCCACGTTCCACGAGGTCTGGCCGTGCCGCCACAGGATGATGCGGCGGCCCCGGCCCTTTCCGGCGGACGCCTCACTGAGGGAGATCACCGCCAGTCACCGTCCAGCTCCGCCGCCTCCTCGGCCGCGCGCAGCTTGGCGTGCTCCTCGGCCTTGCCGCGGGTGGCCTTGGCCTCCTCGGGCAGGTCGAGCTCGGGGCAGTCCTTCCACAGTCGCTCCAGGGCGTAGAAGACGCGCTCCTCGCTGTGCTGCACGTGGACGACGATGTCGACGTAGTCGAGGAGCACCCAGCGGGCCTCGCGGTCGCCCTCGCGGCGCACCGGCTTCGCGCCGAGGTCCTTCGAGAGGCGCTCCTCGATCTCGTCGACGATCGCCTTGACCTGGCGGTCGTTGGGCGCGGAGGCCAGCAGGAAGGCGTCCGTGATGGACAGCACGTCACTGACGTCGTAGGCGACGATGTCGTGGGCCAGCTTGTCGGCGGCCGCCTGGGCGGCGGTGTTGATCAGCTCGTGAGAGCGGTCGGTCACGGTCACTGCATGGCTTTCGGTCGGCGGACACTTGCCACCAAGGGTCTCACGGACCGCCGTGCGCCCCCTACGCGATAACGGGGATCACGTGGGGGCGCCCCTCCCGCCGTCTAGTCGGACGACGGCTTGTAGTCCTGGCCGAGGACGACGGAGACGTCGGCGCTCCCGGAGGTCTTCCCCTTGGTCACGGAGCCCGCGGGCAGGCCCAGGGTCTTGGCGACCTCGGTTGCGTTCGCCTTGTCGGCGGCGTCGGTGTAGACGACCTCGGAGGTGGCCCGGGCGGTGCCGGTGCCGCCCTCCAGGAAGGTGAAGCCGCCGTTGAGGAGCACGACGCGGGCCTTCTCGGTGTTGTCCTTGACGCCGGTGGCGTTCTGGACGGAGACGCTCACGGCGGCGTCCTTGTCGGGGCTCTTGGCGGTGCCGCCGAGGACGTTCCGGACGATCCCCGCGCCGGTCCGCGCGCTGAGCGTGCCGTCGCTCCGGACGGGCAGCAGGTCCGTCTTGTAGTCGCCGCCCTTGGCGAGGTCGGAGAGCCCGGCGAGGAAGGTGCCGAGGTCCTTGTCGGTGAGGGACGGATCGAGGATCTGCTGGAGCGTCTGGATCGTGGTCGTCGCGGCCTGCGGGTCGGAGGACAGCTTGCGCAGGACGCTCTGCAGGACCTGCCCGAAGCGCTTCAGCTGGGCGTCCTGGGCCTCGCCGGGGGCGCGGTAGGTGGCGTAGGCGACGGCCATCTTGCCGCTGAGGGTCTGGTCCCGGCCCTTGTTGACCAGGGGGGCGGTGCCCTTCTTCTTGGCGGTGGGGTCGGGGACGTCGGTGTCGGTGTCGACGTCGATGTTGCCGACGAGGTCGACGAGGTTCTGCAGGTAGGGGGTGTCCAGGCGCCAGGTGCCCTCGATGTCGGTGCCGAGGACCGTGTCGAGCGCGTCGCGGGTGCCGTCGGAGCCGTCGTCCTCGACCGACTTGGCCAGGGTGGTCGTGGTGCCGTCGTCGCTGGTCAGCGCGAGCGAGTTGGGCAACAGGACGGTGGTGCCCCGCTGGGTGGTGGTGTTGTCGACCAGGAGGGCCGTGGCGGTGCCGTCGCCCTTGATGTCGTGCAGGTGGACGACGATCACGTCGCGCTTCTGGGCGCCGGCGGACGTCGCGGTGCCGGTCGCGGAGCCGTCGGAGGAGAGGCCGGGCAGCTTGCCCGCATACCAGAGGTAGCCGACGCCGCCGGCCGCGACGAGCGCGAGCACGACCGCCAGGGCGACGATCCGGCTGCGGGACCGGCGCCGGGCCTCCTCGCGGCGTTCGGTGCGGTTCTCGGTGAACTTCAGCCAGTCGATGACGTCTTCGGAGTTGGCGTCCGGTTCCTCGACGAAGGCGAACTGCTCGGTGTGGTACTCCCGTTGCGGCTCGGCGGGGGCTTCCTGGTCGTGCGCCGGGCCGGCCTGCTGCGGAATGTGGGCGGTCTGCTGCGCGGTCTGTTCGGCGCGGGGCTGCCGGCCGGTGGCCGCGGTGGCCTGGCCGTAGGGGTCGTGCGCGGTGCCCGGCACGGGGCCGCCGCCCTGGTGCGAGCCGGTGGCGTACGGGTCGTAGGCCCCGTAGTCGTAGGCGGGCGGTTGCGTGCCCTGCTGCGCGTACGGGTCGTAGCCGTAGCCCTGGCCGTACTGCTGGGTCTGCTGGGCGTACGGGTCGTACGTCTGCTGCTGGGGCTGCTGGGGCCGGACCTGCCGGTAGACAGGCTGGCCGTACTCGTCGTAGCCGACGAGCTCGTACTGCTCGGCGCCGTGGCCCGCGGCCCCCGCGTCGTATCGGTCGTTCACCGGTGCCCCTCTCGGCTCACTCGCCGCGGTACAGCTCGCGCTTGTCGATATAGCGCACGACTCCGTCCGGCACCAGGTACCAGATGGGATCGCCCTTGGCGACTCTCGCACGGCAGTCGGTGGAGGAGATGGCCAGAGCGGGAACCTCCACCAGCGAGACACCGCCCTCGGGGAGCCCGGAGTCGTCCAGATGGTGGCCGGGCCGGGTGGCTCCGATGAAGTGCGCCAGGGAGAACAGTTCCTCGCTGTCCCGCCAGGTGAGGATCTGGGCGAGCGCGTCGGCGCCGGTGATGAAGAACAGGTCCGTGTCCGGGTTGAGCGCCCGGAGGTCGCGCAGGGTGTCCACGGTGTAGGTGGGGCCGCCGCGGTCGATGTCGATGCGGCTCACGGAGAACTGCGGGTTCTCGGCGGTCGCGATGACCGTCATCAGGTAGCGGTCCTCGGCCGGCGAGACGCTGCGGTGGCTCTTCTGCCAGGGCTGGCCGGTCGGGACGAAGACCACCTCGTCGAGGTGGAACGCCGCGGCGACCTCGCTGGCCGCCACCAGGTGCCCGTGGTGGATCGGGTCGAAGGTGCCGCCCATGACGCCGAGGCGGCGCTTGCCCGGCCGCGACGGGCTGGTGCGGGGACCGTCGGTCCCGCCGGCCGCCGAGGAGGCACGGCGGGGCTCCGAGTGTCGCTCGGTACCGCTCGCCGTGTCCTGTGCCGGGTCGTGCGGCGTCTCGTCCGCCGGACCGGTAGGCATGTCCTGCTCTCCCATGCGTGCAGACCCTACCGGCCCTGCCTGAGGGCTCCGGCCGCCCCCGTGGTCCCCCGGGCATCCTCGGCGGGATGCCCCGCGGGTCTCAGCGGTCGCGGTTGAAGCGGGTGGTGATCCACAGCAGGAGCAGCAGGATGAAGAGCGCGCCGCCACCGGTGAGGTAGGGGCTGAGGCTCTCGTGGTTTCCGCCGTGCTCCTCGCCCTCGGCGGCGAGGGTGACCAACTGGGCAGCGGTGCTGTGGAAGCTCATCTTCGGCAGGACCTATCGCGTGTGGGCGGGTTAAAGACGTCGGCTCATCGTAAGCGGGCGCCCGCCGCGCGATCACCCCGACTCCGCCTGTTCGTCCCGCGGGCGGTCACACGCGCCGCCGCCGGGGCCGGCCCGGGGCCCGGCGGGGAACCTTCGTGCGGCCTCAGTCGTCCTTCCGTCTGTAGCCACGCAGCAGGAACCACGCGGTCAGCACACAGCCCACGATCATCACGAGCAGTACGTACCGCAGCATCCCCGGCCCCCCTTGCCGCTCGGCGGCGCTCGCGGCCTCGGCGAGCCAGGCGGATGCGGGATGGTGCTCCATGGCGGTGGTCTCCTTCGCTGTACTGCCCGACCACCGTAACTCCGCCTAGGCTGGGCTCTGCCTCGGGGAAGCAAAAGGCCGCACAAGGGGCCGCAAAGGTCACAACAGACGCATGGGGGAAGACATGTCCGACGGCCACGAGCACAACGGGCACGAGCACGTGCCGAGCAGGCAGCGCAGGCGCTTCCCCGGCATCTCCTCGCGTACGTACGAACACCCGGCCGACCGCTCCGCCCTGGTGGCGCTGCGCAAGCTGAGCGGGTTCGACACGGTGTTCAAGGCGCTCAGCGGTCTGCTGCCCGAGCGCAGTCTGCGGCTGCTGTTCCTGTCCGACTCCGTACGGGTGTCGGACCAGCAGTTCGCCCATCTGAACGTGATGCTGCGGGACGCCTGCTACATCCTGGACCTGGAGAAGGTCCCCCCGATGTACGTGAACCAGGATCCGCAGCCGAACGCGATGTGCATCGGCCTGGACGAGCCGATCATCGTCGTCACGACCGGCCTCGTCGAGCTGCTCGACGAGGAGGAGATGCGGGCGGTCGTCGGGCACGAGGTGGGGCACGCCCTGTCCGGGCACTCCGTCTACCGGACGATCCTGCTGTTCCTGACCAGCCTCGCCGTCCGGGTCGCCTGGATCCCGCTGGGCAACCTCGCGATCATGGCGATCGTGACCGGGCTGCGGGAGTGGTTCCGCAAGTCGGAGCTGAGCGCCGACCGTGCGGGGCTGCTGGTCGGGCAGGACCTGCAGGCCTCCATGCGGGGTCTGATGAAGATCGCGGGCGGCAACCACCTGCACGAGATGAACGTGGACGCGTTCCTCGCCCAGGCGGAGGAGTACGAGGCCGGGGGCGACCTGCGCGACTCCGTGCTGAAGATCCTGAACGTGTTGCCCCGCTCCCACCCCTTCACCACCGTGCGGGCGGCCGAGCTGAAGAAGTGGGCCGAGTCGCGGGACTACCAGCGGATCATGGACGGCCACTACCCGCGGCGCGACGAGGACAAGGACACCTCGGTCCGGGACTCCTGGCGGGAGTCGGCGAACCACTACAGCACCCATGTGAAGAGCTCGAAGGACCCCCTGATGAAGCTGGTCACGGACCTCGCGGGCGGCGCCGGCGACCTGGGCGACCGGGTCCGCCGCGGCTTCAGCGGCTTCACGAACTCCTCCCCGAAGCCGCCCCAGGGGCCGGAGTCGGACCCGCCCGGCTCCCCGGGGGACGACCGGCCGCCGCGCGACGGGAGCTGACCCCTTCCGGGCCTCCTCAGACCTTCGGCTGCGCGCTCGTCGCCAGGGAGCCGCACAGGGCCGTCGCGCTGCCCGTGGCGTAGGGGTCGGTGCCCGCGGGGCCGCCCTCCTTGGCCGTCTGGCCGGCGAGGAGGGGCCGGAGGTGGTTCGTGGAGTCCTCCGCGCAGGAGAGCGGGCCGGCCTGGACGTAGGAGACGACGAGCTGGGCCTGGTGCAGCCGCAGGTCGTCCCGGTCGAAACGGAAGTGCAGCTCGCGCCGGAGGGTGAACAGGGACACCTCGTCCTTGTCTCCGACCCCGGCCGGCCGCAGCGCGTACACGAACGTGTGGTCGGCGGTGACCTCCAGCGTGGACGAGTCGGCCTCGGCGGCCTGGAGTGTGCCCTGGACCCGGACCTTGCGGTCGGCGAGCTCGGCGCGCGCGGGGTCGAAGCGCACGAGCCAGCCGGTGGGCGCGTGGCGTCCGTCGGCGGTGGGGCGGGCGAAGCTCTGGTCGAACTGTTCCAGCTGGTCGGGATCGAGCAGCACGCGGACGGCCCGGACCTCACCGCCCGTGAGCACCTCCGGGTCGAGGGCCGACCGGACGATGTAGTCCTTGGCGGTGGTCAGGGCGCTCACCACCTGGCTGTCCGAGAAGTGCGCGGTGCGCCGCGAGGCGGGCAGCGGCACGCCCTCCGCGCCGGTCCTGAACTGTGCGGCGGGGCTGTGCCCGTACAGGTACTCCAGGTCGGCCGTGCCGGGCACCTTGCCCTCGGGGGCGAGGGGGATGACGGTCATCCGCAGGGGCTCGACGGGCTCCCGGGCGGCGGGGGTCTGGTAGGGGTGCCGTACGCCCATGTAGATCGCGGTGCCGAAGGCGACGGCGATCAGCAGGACCAGGACGAGGGCCTGCCGGGACAGACCCCGGCGCAGGGGCGGGCGGCGCCGCACGGCGGGCGCGTGGTCGGCGATGCGCTCCTGCGCGGAGAACTCCTGGAGGCGCGCAGCACGGACGAACGACTCGTCGAAGACGACGGATCGGTACTCGTCCTCGCCACCTCCGGGGGCGCCCTCGGGAGTCCCCTCAGGTGGGTTTCCAGGCCCGCCCATATCTTCAGGGTAGGTCGCCGGAAGCTCGGGTAAACGCCCCGCTGCACCACAAGTTCTGACAGGTTCTCACCAAAATGGGCGGGTTCCGGTCAGGGGTTGCGGGGGATCACCGAGACAGCCGGCTGGGAGTAGTCGGCGGACGCCGAGGGGGAGGCTCCGCCGCCCTGTTCCAGCCCGGTCGAGGCGGGCGGCGGCGCGGGCTCGTCGCGGTTGGAGGACGCTCCGCGGTAGACCGCCGTGAAGGCCAGCGCGACCATGCCGATGCCCATCACGAGGGCGAGCATCCAGGCGACGGGGCGGTGCCAGCGGACCTGTTTGGAGTACGGTCCCGTGCCGCCGTAGGGGTCCTCGATGACGTCGGGGTCGTCGAGCTCGTCGAGGCCGGGGTCGCGGCCGAAACCGCCACGGCCGTCCGAACCGTACCCGTCGTCGAACCGCTCGCCTCTGGTGTGGGCGCGGCGCGCCTCCGCCTCGGAGGCCTCGGCTCTCGCCTGCGCTGCTGCCAGGAGGCGCTCCACCGCGGTCGGCTCGTGCACCACGGCCGCGCGTACGAAGGCCTCGTCGAAGACCACGGAGGCGAACTCTTCGTCCGACACCCCGCGGTCGTGGTCGTCGTCGGGCTCCCGGCCGTCCGGAAACGGCGTGCCCCCCACGTCCTCCGGCACGCATCCAGAGTAGACCTGGGGGGTCAATTTGGGCAGACGGTATGGAAATTCATCCACTGGTCGAGACGGCTCCCACGGGGTCCGTGAGGGCGCACGCCGACCCGGTTCACCCCCGCCTCGCACCGACGCGCCTGCGCCGCCCGGGCGGGCACATCCATGCGCCGGCCCGCATACCGCCTTACGCCGAACGGGTCAGCGCCGGATGTGCCCGTCCCCGGTGACGATGTACTTGGTGCTGGTGAGCTCCGGCAGGCCCATGGGGCCGCGGGCGTGCAGCTTCTGCGTGGAGATGCCGATCTCCGCGCCGAAGCCGAACTGGCCGCCGTCGGTGAAGCGGGTCGAGGCGTTCACGGCGACCGTGGTCGAGTCGACCAGCTGGGTGAAGCGGCGGGCGGCCTGCTGCGAGGTCGTCACGATGGCCTCGGTGTGGCCGGAGGTCCACAGCCGGATGTGCTCGACGGCCTTCTCCAGGGAGTCCACGACCGCGGCGGCGATGTCGTACGACAGGTACTCGGTCTCCCAGTCCTCGGCCGTCGCCTCGACCACGGTGGCCTTGGAGTCCTTGGCGTAGGCCTGCACGCGCTCGTCGGCGTGCACGGTGACCCCGGCCTCGGCGAGGGCGTCCAGAGCGCGGGGCAGGAACTCCGCGGCGATGTCCTGGTGGACCAGGAGGGTCTCGGCGGCGTTGCAGACGCCGACCCGCTGGGCCTTGGAGTTGATCAGGATCTCGACGGCCATGTCGAGGTCGGCCTGGGCGTCGACGTAGACGTGGCAGTTGCCGGTGCCGGTCTCGATGACCGGGACGACGGACTCCTGGACGACCGTGTTGATCAGGGAGGCGCCGCCGCGCGGGATGAGCACGTCGACCAGGCCGCGGGCGCGCATCAGCTCGCGCACGCTGTCGCGGCTCTCGCCGGGGACGAGCTGGACGGCGTCGGCGGGCAGCCCGGCCCCGCCGACGGCGTCGCGCAGGACGCGCACGAGGGCGGTGTTCGACTGGTACGCCGAGGAGGAGCCGCGCAGCAGGACCGCGTTGCCGGACTTCAGGCAGAGGGCGGCGGCGTCGACGGTGACGTTCGGGCGGCCCTCGTAGATGATCCCGACGACGCCGAGCGGCACGCGGACCTGGCGCAGGTCGATGCCGTTGGGCAGCGTGTTACCGCGCACGACCTCGCCGACCGGGTCGGGCAGCGCGGCGACGTCGCGCACGTCGGAGGCGATGGCGCGGATCCGCTCGGGGGTGAGCGTGAGCCGGTCGATCATGCCCTCGCTGATGCCGGCCTCTCGGGCCTTGGCGACGTCCTTGGCGTTGGCCTCGACCACCTCACTCGCACGGACCTCCAGAGCGTCCGCGATGGCGAGCAGCGCGTCGTCCTTCTCGGCCCGGGGCAGCGGCGCGAGGGTCGCTGCGGCGGCCTTGGCGCGGTAGGCGGCCTCGGTGACCGGGGACATGGAGTCGTACGGAGAGAGCGTGGTCATGAGGGAAGGGTAGTGCGCCGGGCGGCTCGGTTCATCGTTCGTTCCGAAGCGCGAGACACTTCGTGGAACGGGTCAAAACGGGTGAACGCCGACCGGGGACGCCGGCGGCGGTCCGTACCCCTCGGCGATGCGCTGGTGGTAGGTCGCGCGGTCGATGACCTCCAGGCCGACGATCTCCCAGGGCGGCAGCCCGGCGGTCTGCCGGTGCTCGCCCCACAGGCGCAGGGCGACGGCGGCCGCGTCGTGCAGGTCGCGGGCCTCCTCCCAGTACCGGATCTCCGCGTGGTCGACCGCGTACCGGCTGGTCAGGAAGAAGGGATGGTCGTGGGCGAGCTGCTCCAGGGCGCGCCGGACCTCCGGGAGCGGGGCCTCCTTGCCGGAGACGCTGAGGGTGACGTGCCACAGGCGCGGGGTGTCGCCGGGTTCCTCGCCCTGGAACCGGTCCCCGGCCGCCACGCTCGTCAGGGCGCGCTCCTCACCGGCCGCGCGGGAGCCGGCACCACCGCGGGACGCCTGAGCCCCAGGGCGCACTCGTCGCACGACGGCCTCCTTCTGCACGTGGCGCTGCTGCGGAACAGTTCCCCGAGACAAAGTTGAGCAGGCCGCAAGGGATCGCGTGGCGGTTTTGCGGAACGTCCACCACCGGGGTCGGACGTTTCGACACATTAAGGGTGCAGAACCACCAGGTCGTCCCTGTGTACGACCTCGCGCTCGTACGCAGGTCCGAGTTCGCGGGCCAGTTCCCGGGTCGAGCGGCCGATGAGCCGGGGGATCTCCTTGGCGTCGAAGTTGACGAGCCCGCGGGCCACCGCCTGCCCCCTGCCGTCCCGCAGCTCGACCGGGTCGCCGGCGCTGAACTCGCCCTCGACGGCGGCGATGCCGGCCGGCAGCAGCGACTTGCGGCGGTCCACGACGGCCTGCACGGCGCCGTCGTCCAGGGTCAGTGCGCCCTGCGGGGTGGAGGCGTGCTGGAGCCACAGCAGCCGGTCGGCGGAGCGCTTGCCGGTGGGATGGAAGTAGGTGCCGGTGTCCTGGCCGGTCAGGGCGTCGGCGGCGTGGACGGCGCTGGTGAGGACGACGGGGACGCCGGCGGCGGCCGCGATCCGGGCGGCCTCGACCTTGGTGACCATGCCGCCGGTACCGACGCCGGCCTTGCCGGTGCTGCCGATCTCGACGTGTGCGAGGTCGGCGGGGTCGCGCACCTCGCCGATGCGGGAGGTGCCGGGCCTCGCGGGGTCCCCGTCGTAGACGCCGTCCACGTCGGACAGCAGGACGAGCAGGTCGGCGTGGACGAGGTGGGCGACGAGGGCGGCGAGGCGGTCGTTGTCGCCGAAGCGGATCTCGTCCGTGGCGACGGTGTCGTTCTCGTTGACGACCGGGAAGGCGCCCATCGCGAGCAGCTTGTCCAGGGTGCGCGAGGCGTTGCGGTGGTGCGAGCGGCGGCTCATGTCGTCGGAGGTCAGCAGGACCTGCCCGACGCGGACGCCGTAGCGGGCGAAGGAGGCGGTGTAGCGGGCGACCAGCAGGCCCTGGCCGACGCTGGCGGCCGCCTGCTGCCGGGCGAGATCCTTGGGACGGCGGCGCAGGCCCAGCGGGGCGAGGCCGGCGGCGATGGCGCCCGACGAGACCAGGACGATCTCGCGCTCCCCGCCGCCCTCCCGTCTCCCGCCACCACCCTCAACCGAGGCCCTTCGGGCCGCCCCCTGGTTTCGGACCTTGGCGAGCACGTCCACCAGCGCGTCCACCCGGTCCGCGTCCAAGCCGCCCGAGGCGGTGGTCAGCGAGGAGGACCCGACCTTGACGACGATCCTGCGGGCCTCGCCCACGGCCTGCCTTGCCCCTGCCACGTCGCCGTCCGTCCCCTCGCGTCGATTCGCTCCCTCACCAGGAAATCTACGGGACTGCCGGGCAGGGCGTGGCGCCGGTCCACGTTACGGACGGTGCCGCCCGTGTCACGGGACGGCGGTCACCCTCGTCCGCTGCCGCCGCGCGCCGGGAATCCGATCTTCTTTTCCCGGCCCCACCGGCGACAGGAACGCCGCCTTCCGCTACGGTCCGACGACACGCGGCGGCGACCGCTCCGCACACCCTGACGACACGCGCGTGTCGTCAGGAGGCCGCCGCGCGTTAACCCGGACGGCCGACCTGCGCCGACCCGACGCTCCTGGAGTGACCGCAGTGCCCGTACCTCTCCCCCGCCCGCAGGCCCTTCTCAAGGGGCTGGTCACCGTCGTCCTGGCCGCCGCGTTCGCCGCACAGGCGGTCGCGGCGCTGCGGCCCGACGTTCCGCTGCTGATCGCCGCGACGGTCGTCTCCCTGGCCACCGAGGGCGTCCTGTACCGCTGGCAGCGCGGGGTGCTGTCGCTGTTCGCCAAGTCACACGCGGACATCACCGTGCGGCACGTCCTGCGTGACCTGCTGCTGGTCGTGGCCCTGCTGCGGCTGGGCGAGCAGGACCGGGAGACGGTGTACGCCCCGCTGGTGGCCGGGCTGCTCGTCTTCTACGTGCTGCACTGCGCGATCCAGGCGGTCTCCGTGCTGGTGCGCCGCACCCGCACCCTGCCGGTGGTCACCCGGAACATCGACGCCTCGGCGCTGCGGCTGTCCCCGGCCCCGTCCGTCCTGCTGCGCCGCCCCGGGCACCGGCTGCTGGTGTTCGGCCTGCCGGCCACGGCCGGGCTGCTGGCCAGCGCGCCGGGTGACCGGCCGGTGTACGCAGCCGCGGGCATCGCCCTGTCCCTCGCCCTCGGGCTGGCGGGCCTCGGCGTGCTGCTCCTGCGGCTGCTGCCGGGCCGTCGTCCGGCCGGCGAGCAGGAGGTGCTCGACTGGTTCGACGCGTGGCTGGCCGACTACCGGCCGACCGTCGGCCTGTACTTCTCCGGCGGTGCCTCCTCGGCCTACCAGGCGAACATGTGGCTGGAGCCGCTCGCCGGTCTCGAGGGCCGGCCGGTCATCGTGCTGCGCGAGCGGTTCATGGTGCAGAAGATCGCCGCGACGGACATCCCGATCGTCTGCCTGCCGAAGGTGTCGACGCTGATGCGCCTGGAGCACTCCACGCTCCAGGTCCTCATCCACCCGTCGAACTCCGGCAAGACCTCCCAGGTGCTGCGCATCCCCACGATCAAGCACACCTTCGTCAACCACGGCGAGAGCGACAAGCTCTCCTCCTGCAACCCGTACGCGAAGGCGTACGACGAGGTGTGGGTGGCCGGTCCCGCAGCGCGCGAGCGGTACGCCCTGGCCGAGGTCGGGGTCGAGGACAAGGACGTGGTGGAGACGGGCCGCCCGCAGCTGGACGGCGTGCTGCCCTACGCCGGGCCGCCAGCCGGGGCCCGGACGACCGTGCTGTACGCGCCGACCTGGGAGGGCTGGGACGGCAACCCCGGCAACACCTCGGTGATCGCGGCCGGCGAAAACCTGGTGCGGGCGCTGCTCGCGGACCCGGGCGTGCGGCTGCTGTACAAGCCGCATCCGCTGACGGGCTCGGTGGACCCGCGCGCTGGCGCGGCCGATCTGCGGATCCGGGAGCTGATCCGGGCGGCCAACCGGGAGCGGGCGGCGACGGGCCCCTCGGACAGTGCGGCACTCGCCCGCTGCGCCGCCGAGCTGGACCGGCTCACGACGTCGGTCTTCCGGGCCGGGGCCGACACCGTGGAGCGGATGCTGGTGCAGTCGGCGCCGGAGCCGGGCCGGGCGGCGGCGGTGGCGCGCGCGACGGCCGCGTGGGAGGAGGCGTACTGGGCCTCGTTGCCGGAGGGCGAGCACCAGATCATCACGGACGCCCGGCCCACGCTGTACTCCTGCTTCAACGTGGCCGACCTGCTGATCAGTGATGTGTCGAGCGTGATCAGCGACTTCCTGGCGAGCGAGAAGCCGTACGCGGTGGCCAACACCAGCGGGCTGCCGGAGGCCGCCTTCCGTGCGGCGTTCCCGACGGTGGTGGCGGCGACGGTGCTGACCCCCGACGCCGCCGGGGTGCCGGACCTGCTGGAGACGGTCCGGCACCCGGAGCACGACGAACTGGCCGAGGCGCGCGCGGAGCTGAAGCTGCGCCTGCTGGGCCCGGCGGAGCCGTCGTCGCAGGAGCGCTTCAACGACGCCGTCCGGGCGTTGTGCGGGCAGGCCCGGGACCACCGGGCACGGGTGGCGGAGCGGCTGGCCGCGGTGCCCGGCCAGCGCACCGCGACAGAGGTCCCGACCGCACCGCGCTGAGCCGCGGCAGGACCGCACCGCGCTGAGCGGCCGCAGGCGCGGTCAGGCCGCGTGCCGCACCTCCCGTGAGGTGATGACCCGCCGCGCCTTGCGCACCGCCCGGCGTACGAACGTGTCGACGCCGCCCTCGCGGTAGCCCGGGAAAGCCCGGGCCTCCCGGGGCTCGGCGAGGTAGACGGAGTCGGGGACGCCCGCGGCGCGGTCCCGGAAGTGCGGGTAGGCCAGGTACACCCGGCGGCCCTTCCTCTCCAGGAGGGCCGCCGCCTGCTTCTTGGCCTTGACGAACTTCACCACGTCCAGGAGCAGTTCCGGGCGCTGCTCGGCGACCAGGTGCAGCCGCAGCCGCTCGTGGACCTTGAGCCGGTGGGCGACGCCCTCGGTCCAGTGGGCGTCCATCAGCGGCTTGGCCAGCTCGAACTTGTGCCGGCGTATGTCCTCGCTGTCCGTCAGGTACTTGGGCCCGAACTGCGGCAGCAGCGTCACGAGGAAGGGCCGGACCATCAGCTGGTCGCGCCGGCCGCCCGCGGGGACGAGCTCGGCGATGAGCTCCATCAGGGCCCGCGCGGAGTCGAAGCGCAGCGTGTAACTGCCGCTCTTCGTCACGTGCTTGCCGTCATCGCGGCCGACCAGGTAGTAGCAGGTGTGGTCGGCGACCACGGAGACGCCGTCCGCCCGCAGATACGCCTCCATGGTGAACAGCGCGTCCTCGCCGGTGAACAGCGACTCGTCGAAACGCATGCCGTACCGGTCCAGCAGTTCGCGGCGGAACAGCTTCTGGGCGCTGAGCGTGAACTTGATGTTGGAGGAGAAGACGTCCGTCCGCTCCACCGTCTTGCCCCACATGGACTTCGGCGCCGAGCGGTTGACGCCCTCGACCTTGCCCAGCACCACGTCCGTGCCCGCCCGGTCGGCCATGCCGACCATGCGCTCCAGGGCCTCGGGGCCCAGGCGGTCGTCGGCGTCGAGGAAGAAGACGTAGCGCCCGGTGGCCTTGCCCAGGCCGACGTTGCGCGGGCCGCTGGGGCCGCCGGAGTTCTCCTGACGGATCACCAGGACGTGCATGGGAGCCCGCTCGGCGAACTCCTCCAGGTACTCCCCCGTTCCGTCCGTCGAGCCGTCGTCCACCGCGATGACCTCGACGCGTGTCGGATCGATGGTCTGTGCCTCGACGGACGAGAGGCACTCGATCAGATACGGCATCGCTTCGTACGCCCCGATGATCACACTCACATCAGGCTGCGTCACGGTCACGTTTCCCCCTAGTCAATGGGATATTCCCCCCGTATCGCCTCATTCGCTACTTGGTAGACGGGTGATCGAGGCAAGCGGTTGCCTCGCACACGGGTGTTAGTGGGACAGGTCACACATTGAGCGGACAGGGGCCGGGAAACAGGAAGAGTTCGGCCCCGAGGAGAATCTCCTCGGGGCCGAACTCTTCAGTCAGCGGCGGTAGTTCAGCCCGTGCCGACACCGTCCGTGTCACCGGCCGTGGGCACCCGCTGCCCGGGCACGGCGTTCGCCAGCTCGGCCTCGCTCTCCGCGAGGGCGGCCGCGTCCCGTGACTGCTGGCCGACGTTGCGCGTCTCGGCCTTGAGGGCGAGGTTCGCGACGGCGGTGTTGAACTGCTCCAGCGAGGTCGGCTCGTCCGGGCCCAGCAGGTACCGCTTGAGCTCCTTGCGGTCCTCGGCCAGCGGGTCGGCGTCCGGGGCGCGGACCGCGCCGAGCAGCTCGCCCAGCTCGGACGCGCTGTTGGACAGGATCACCGCGGCCCGCACCGCCGTGTTGTTCCGCTTGAACTCCTCGACGCCCACCCCGGCGGAGTCCGTGACCGCGTACGGCTTGCCGCTCGCGATGAAGTCGGAGACCACGCTGGAGATGTCGGAGACCATCGCGTCGGAGACGTTGAAGCAGTCGTACAGCCGCGGCTCGGCGCCGGTGATGACGCGGTGCTCCCAGGACGGGAAGGAACGCCAGTAGGCGTCGTTCCACTCGGCGCGCAGCCGGGCGGCCTCCTCGTGCCGGGCGACGTCGATCAGCCCGTCACGGGTGGCCACGGCCTCGTCGCCGCGGTCGCCGCCGGAGCCGGACAACTGCGCGAGCCGGGCCTCGATGCGGCTCAGCTCGGCCTTGGCCTGGGCCTGGGCGGCGGTGTCGGCGACGAACCGCGTGTTGATGGCCCGCTCCGCGGCGGCCTTCTGCACCAGGGCGGTGATCCGCCGGTGCGCGGCGCCCGCCTCCTTGCTGACGTTGCCGGTGAACGGGTGCGGCTTGTACAGGACGCGGACCGGCGGGTCGGCCTGCACGAGCTGCTTCACGATGTTCTCGCCGGCCAGCACGACCGAGGTGTTGCCCGGGTTGCCGTCCCAGCCCTCCCAGGTGGGGGCGTACAGCACGGTCGGGATGCGTCCCTCGGGCACGCCCTGCCAGGTCTGGATCGGGGCGAGCTGGGGGCGGCCGACCTCGACGATGTCGTCGTCGCGGACACCGACGTCGGCGATGGCGTAGCGGTCGCGGCCCGCGCGGCCGGCCGTCCACACCTCGTCGTAGACCTTGCTGTACGGGTTGACGCTGGCGAGCTTGTCGCTGTCGCCGTGGCCGATGAAGACGTGCTTGATGGTGGGCACGCGCAGCATGTGGATGTTCTTGCCGACGTTGGCCGCGTAGAGCGCGACGCGCACCGTGGACAGGTCCATGTTCATCAGGTGCACCCCTCCGGGCACGCAGATGACGGGGACCGTGGTGGGCGCCAGGTTGTTCAGGATGGCCCGCTCACGCAGGATGATCAGCGGCTTGGAGTCCAGCTTCTCCATGGTGTCGAGCCACATGTTGACCTGGTACGCGGAGTCCTTCGAACCGGAGAAGTACAGGACCGTCTCCGGCTTGTACTCGCCCAGCCAGTCGTCGACGGCGGCCAGGACCTTCTCGGCGTTCGGCGGGATCTTCCGGCCGCGCACGTACGGCACCAGGGCCAGGACGTACAGGGTGGCCACGGCCACGGTGATGCCGATGCCGATGAAGCCGATCAGGGCCGACTTGACCTGCGCGGCCACCAGGATGCCGACGACCGCCGCGAGGTCGAGGTGGAGCATCTTCTCGGCGGAGCGGTGCAGCAGCCTGCGGGGCGGGGCGTCCGGGATGCGGATGCGGGAGGCCAGGTCGACGTTGCGGGTGGCGACCGGCATGCGGCGGCGGTTGCGTATCAGCTGGACGAGCGCGCCGTGCGGGGCCTGCAGACCGTAGAAGGCGATGAAGCAGGCGATCGCCCCGTAGTAGATCAGGTTGTCCGCGAGGGACAGCCGGGCCAGCAGCAGGACGAGCAGCAGCTGCCGGATCAGGAAGCGGATCGACAGGCCCGCCCGCACCTTGCCGAGGCGGTTGATCAGGTAGCTGCCCTTGCGGTGCAGATAGTGGTCCGCCAGGTACGTCACGGCGGCCGCTGCCGCGAAGGCGGGAACGCTCGGGACGAGCGCGGCCAGCATGAGGGCGGGGAAGCCCGCCACCATGAGGACCGCCGCGGCCAGCTCGGCCGCGCTGCCCACCCGGGCGACGCGAATAGCGGTGGATATCACGGAGAAACCTGCTCTTGGGAGGGGTGTGCCGGTCTTGGTTCGAGAATGCGGCTGGTCTGTGAATATTCGCGAGACGGTATGGATTCAGGCCCCTGCGAACACTCCTGTCGACGAAAACCCGTTAACAGGAGAGCGCAGAGGCCTGAATTACCGAAGTCTATTTGGCGCCAATTATTACACGCCGTCCTGCCGGTCCAGCACCGTGGCCAGTGCCTGCTCGAAGCCGGAGGCCCGGGCCGCGCCGGCCGTCGGGTCCTGCTGGCGGACGTCGATGACGTGGCCGGTGAGCTCGGAGAGCAGCACGTCGAGCGACGTGCGCGCCACGGCCTCGGAGGACAGCAGGGTTCCCGAGGGCTCCTGGCCGAACGCCTTGGTGCGCATGGGGGTGGCGGTGCGCTCGGGGTTGATGCAGTTGACGCGGACGCCGTCGCCGGCCCACTCGTCGGACAGCGCCTGGGTGAGGTTCACCATGGCGGCCTTGGTGGAGGAGTACAGGCTGTACTCGGCCCGGCCGCGGGTGTAGCTGCTGGAGGTGTAGAGCAGCAACTGGCCCTTGGTCTCGGACAGGTACTTGTACGACGACCGGGCGATCTGCACCGGGGCCAGGTAGTTGACCTTCAGCGCCTCCTCGATGGTGGCGTTGTCGGTCTCGGCGAGCTTGCCTATGCGCAGCACACCGGCGGTGTTGACCACGTAGTCGATGCGGCCCGTCTCGGCGTAGGCCTTGGACAGGGCGTCGTCGACCTCCTCCGGGTTCTCCACGTGGGTGCCGGTGGTGGAGCGGCCGAGCGCGTAGACCTTGGCGCCGTAGGACTCGGCGAGCTCGGCGATGTCCTTGCCGATGCCGTAGCTGCCGCCGAAGACGACCATGGTCTTGCCGGTCAGCAGCTCGCGGTAGGCCTCCTCGGAGACCTGCTCGGGGGCGGCCGTGGAGGCGAGCTGGAAGAGCTTGTCGGCGATGAAGACGTCGACGGGCTGGGTGACCTTCATGTTGTACTCGTCACCCGCGACGACGTGGATCGGCACGTCCGGCAGGTACTTGAGCACGACGGAGCAGTCGTCGGTCGCCTGGAAGTTGGGGTCACCGGCGGCGACCTCGTAGGCCCGCTTGATCGTGGACAGCTTGAAGGCCTGCGGCGTCTGGCCGCGGCGCAGCCGGGAGCGGTCCGGGATCTCGGTGATGAACTCGCCGTCCTCGCCGTGCGTGCGCGTGACAATGATGGTGTCCGCGGACGGGATGGCCACGTCGACGGCCTGGTAGCGCTCCAGGGCGACGACGCAGTCGTCGATGACGCGCTGCGAGAGCAGGGGGCGCACGGCGTCGTGGAAGAGGACGTTGGCGTCCTCGCCCTCGGCCAGGCCCTCGCCCAGCGCGGCGATGGCGCGCTCGGTGGTCTCGTTCCGCGTGGAGCCGCCCTCGATGACCTTCGAGACCTTCTTGAATCCGGCCTTCGCGACGATCTTCTCGATGTCGGGCACATAACCCGGAGCCATCAGCACGATGATGTCGTCGATCGAATCGGCGTTCTCGAAGGTGGTCAGCGTGTGCTCGATGACTGCCTTGCCGGCGATCTTCAGCAGCTGCTTGGGGATCGACAGACCCACGCGCTGGCCGGTGCCACCGGCCAGGATCACTGCGGTGGTACGGGGCTTGGCTATGTGCTGGGACACAGGTGACCTACCTTGGGGCGACAGGGAACTTGGAAATGGTCCCACTTGTGGTTACCGCAATGCAAGGTGAGCGACCTCCACCGCATATGTGCGCGCAACCTCTCATTCACCTGGTGACGCCGGTGATTGGCGAGACGGTTCCGCCGGCGATGCAGGCGCCCCGGGAATTGCTGTGAGTAACTCCACAGAAGCGCAGCGGTGCCGGAGCCGTTCGGGCCGGCGGCGGCCGAGGACCTGTCCGAGTTCCTTGGACGATGTCCGGTGCACGGTACGCGCTTTGCGGGTGTGCCCGGCGCCACGGCGACGGCGGGGCCCGCGGAATTCCTGGTCAAGATTCCGCAGCATTTCGGTCTCGGCCGGAGCAATACGCCGTGAGCCCGGGACTCCGAGGAGTCCCGGGCTCATGCGCCACGCGGGCCGGTTCAGACGACCTCGACGCCCGGACGGCCCGCCCGGACCCTCAGCCGGGCCAGCGTGCTCGGGGTCGCCGTGGTCTGCCGGACCGTGTCGACCACCCGGACCTGGGCGTCGATGCGGTCGCGGTGGACGTCGAAGAGGTGGTAGCCGCGGTGCGCGTCGAGCAGCTTCCAGTGCGGGTTGTCCGGGCGCCGCGGGTCCCACTCCCTGCGGAAGGCCTCCTGGTCCTGGTCGCCGTTGCTGGAGATGGAGGTGCCGACGAACTCGGCTCCGACGACGTCCGAGTCCGGGTCGGCGTAGTCCGTCCTGAGATCGCTGATCATCGTCAGGTGCCGGTCGCCGGAGAGCACGACCGGGTTGCGGACCTGCTTGAACTCCTGGAGGAACCGGTTGCGTTCGGCCTGGTAGCCGTCCCAGGCGTCGTAGAACCAGAGTTTGCCCTCGCCGACCTTGAGGTCCGTCTCGGCCATCATGATCTGGGAGGCGATGAGGTTCCAGCGGGCGGGCGAGTTCTTGAGCCCGTTCAGCAGCCACCCCTTCTGCTGCGCGCCCAGCATGGTCAGCGACGGGTCCTGGGCGCCTTCCTGGCTGGTGGCCTGGTCGCTGCGGTACTGACGGGTGTCCAGGACGTTGAGCCGGGCCAGGCGGCCGAACTCCAGGCGGCGGTACATCCGGATGTGCGGGCCGTCAGGGACGGCGGTGGCACGGACCGGCATGTGCTCGTAGAACGCCTGGTAGGCGGCGGTGAGGCGGGCCACGAACGCGTCGTGCGGCTGCTTGTCGGGGTCCTGCGGGATCTCGCCGGCGAAGTCGTTGTCCACCTCGTGGTCGTCGAAGGTCACCACGAAGGGCGCGTTCGCGTGCATCGCCGCGAGGTCGGGGTCCGTCCGGTACTGGGCGTACCGGTTGCGGTACTGGACGAGGCTGAACGGCTCGCCGGTGCCCTCGTGCCGCCGCAGGGCCGTCGCCGAGGGCGTGGACTCGTAGATGTAGTCGCCGACGAACACCACCACGTCCGGGTCCTGGTCGAGCATGTCCGCGTATGGCGTGAAGTAGCCGTGCTGCCAGTTCTGGCAGGAGGCGAGAGCCATGCGCAGGGAGCCACCGGAGCTGTAAGGGTGGGGCGCGGTGCGGGTGCGGCCCACGGGCGAGAGCTGCCCGCTGGTGCGGAAGCGGTACCAGTAGGTACGGCCCGCGCGCAGTCCGCGTACGTCCACGTGAACGCTGTGCCCGTACTCGGGCCGGGCCTGGGCGGTGCCCCGTCGGACGAGCTTTCTGAACCGGTGGTCCTCCGCGAGCTGCCACTCGACGGGCACGACCCGGTCGGGCATGCCGCCGCCGTTCAGCGGGTCCGGGGCGAGCCTGGTCCACAGCACGATGCCGTCCGGGAGCGGGTCGCCCGAGGAGACGCCGAGGCTGAACACGCCGTCCGGGAGCGGTGTCTCGGCCGCGCGGGCGGCGGCGGGAACCCACAGCTGGGCGGAGGCGGCGGCGCCGAGGACCGCGGCACCCGCGGTCAGAAAGCGGCGTCGGTCGGGGGATACTGCTCCGGTCATCGGCTGACTCCCTTACCTCGCTGGCCACTTGGACACGGGGAAGCTTCACGCTCGCGGGCGGTCCGCCCGCTGAACGCCGGGGTTCACGTACATGACAACTAAGCAGACAAAGAGAGACTCGCCGCCAGCATCGGAACAAGCCGTTGCGGGGGCGAGTCTGACAGGTGATCAATACCGGGTCGGCGAGCGAAACCCCCGAGCCGGGCCCGGAGACGCTCGTGACCGTGCCGAAGCCGGCCGACCCGGTCGTGGTGAATGTGTTGACCGGTCCGTGGAAACGCCCGGACCGTCATGGGTGCGCTTCAGGAAGACCGCGCGCGGGCACGTCAGCTCCCTCGGTCCGCCGGGCAGTCAGGTGCCGGTGAGGAACAAGATCCTCACCGGCACCGCTCTGTACGGCTCACCGGAGAACGGCTTGGCCGGGCCCGAGTCCGTTGCGCAGGTGCTTTCTGCCGGCTCAGAACGGCTCGAAGTCGTCGAACTCCTGCTGCGCCTCGTCGCGTTCGGCCTGCCGGTCCTTGCGGCGCTGCGCGGCCGGCCGCTCACCCTCGAGCCGGTGGTCCTCACCGCGGCGGCCGAGCATCTCGGCCCCGGCCGTCACGGACGGCTCCCAGTCGAAGACGACCGCGTTGTCCTCGGGTCCGATGGCCACGCCGTCGCCGCCTCGGGCGCCGGCCTTCATCAGCTCCGCTTCGACACCGAGCCGGTTGAGCCGGTCCGCGAGGTAGCCGACGGCCTCGTCGTTGTTGAAGTCGGTCTGGCGCACCCAGCGTTCGGGCTTCTCTCCGCGCACCCGGAACAGGCCGTCGGCCTCCTGCGTCACGGTGAAGCCGGTGTCGTCCACGGCCTTCGGCCGGATCACGATCCGGGTGGCCTCTTCCTTCGGCTTCGCGGCCCGCGCCTTCGCCACGACCTCCGCGAGCGCGTACGACAGCTCCTTCAGGCCCATGTGCGCCACGGCCGACACCTCGAACACGCGGTAGCCGCGCGCCTCCAGGTCGGGCCGCACCATCTCGGCCAGGTCCTTGCCGTCCGGTACGTCGATCTTGTTCAGGACGACGATCCGCGGCCGGTTGTCCAGCCCGCCGTACTGCCGCAGCTCCTCCTCGATGATGTCGAGGTCGGAGACGGGGTCGCGCTCGGACTCCAGCGTCGCGGTGTCCAGGACGTGCACGAGCACACTGCACCGCTCCACGTGCCGCAGGAACTCCAGGCCGAGGCCCTTGCCCTGGCTGGCGCCGGGGATCAGCCCGGGCACGTCGGCGATCGTGTAGACCGTCGAACCGGCCGTGACGACACCGAGGTTGGGCACGAGCGTGGTGAAGGGGTAGTCGGCGATCTTCGGCTTGGCCGCGCTCAGCACCGAGATCAGCGAGGACTTGCCGGCGCTCGGGTACCCGACGAGCGCCACGTCGGCGACGGTCTTCAGCTCCAGGACGACGTCCCGCAGGTCTCCCGGCTCACCGAGCAGCGCGAATCCGGGCGCCTTGCGCCGCGCGGAGGCCAGCGCCGCGTTGCCCAGCCCGCCCCGGCCGCCCTGTGCGGCGACGTACGACGTGCCGTGCCCGACCAGGTCGGCGAGGACGTTGCCCGCCTTGTCCAGCACGACCGTGCCGTCCGGCACCGGCAGGACGAGGTCCTGGCCGTCCTTGCCGGAGCGGTTGCCGCCCTCGCCGGGCTTGCCGTTGGTGGCCTTGCGGTGCGGCGAGTGGTGGTAGTCGAGCAGCGTGGTGACCGACTGGTCGACGGTGAGGATCACGTCCCCGCCGCGCCCGCCGTTGCCGCCGTCCGGCCCGCCGAGGGGCTTGAACTTCTCACGGTGGACGGAGGCACAGCCGTGGCCTCCGCTACCCGCGGCGACATGCAGCTCGACGCGGTCCACGAAGGTGGTCATGGGATGTGCCTCCAGTTACTGCGGGAATGTCTTGGGGTAACACGCGAAAGGCGGACCCGCTTCCCGTGAGGGAAGTGAGGTCCGCCTCGCGAAAGTTTCCGATCAGGCGACCGGAACGATGTTCACGACCTTGCGGCCACGGTGGGTGCCGAACTGCACCGAACCGGCCTCGAGGGCGAACAGCGTGTCGTCGCCACCACGGCCGACGCCGGAGCCCGGGTGGAAGTGGGTGCCACGCTGACGGACCAGGATCTCACCCGCGTTGACGACCTGACCGCCGAAGCGCTTCACGCCGAGCCGCTGGGCATTGGAGTCGCGACCGTTCCGGGTGGACGATGCGCCCTTCTTGTGTGCCATTTCTCCTCAGTCCCTTACTTCGCAGCCGTGGGGATCTCAGTGACCTTGATCGCCGTGTACTGCTGGCGGTGGCCCTGGCGACGGCGGTAACCCGTCTTGTTCTTGTAGCGCAGAATGTCGATCTTCTGGCCCTTGTGGTGGTCCACGACCTCGGCCTGGACCTTGATGCCGGCCAGCACCCACGGGTCGCTGGTCACGGCGTCGCCGTCGACAACGAGCAGGGTCGAGAGCTCGACCGAGTCGCCAACCTTGGCAGTGGAAATCTTGTCAACCTCAACGATGTCGCCGACAGCAACCTTGTGCTGGCGACCACCGCTGCGCACGATGGCGTACACGCGGAACTCACTCTCTAGCTCGGGAAACGGCACCCCCGCAGGCCAGCCACCCGACTCAGCGAGCAGCCTCTCCCGGCGCCCGGCGCCCGGAGGATGAGGTTTACGGGGATGTGACGTGTCAGTCGACACGCCGACGGTCAAGGTTACGGGGCCGCGGCCGAAGGGGTCAAACCGAGCCGGGCCCGCCACCTGTGCGACCGGTCACGCCGGTCGCACAGGCGCAGTGGATCTCAGCCCTCGTCGGTGGAGGCCGAGACGGAGGACGCGGACGACGCCGACTGCTCCGCCGCCACGGTCTTCTTCGACGTGGTCTTCTTGGCGGCGGTCTTGGTGGTCTTCGCCGCCTTCTTGGCCGTCGTCTTCTTGGCGGCGGTCTTCTTCGCCGCGGTCTTCTTGGTGGTGGCGGCCTTCTTCGCCGTGGCCTTCTTCGCCGTCTTGCGGGCCGTCTTCTTGGCGGGCGCCGACTCCTCGGCGGCCTCCTCCGTGACGGCACCGTCGGACACGGGCGCCTGCGGGGCCTCCGCGGACGCCGGGTCCTCGGACGCGGCCGACGGGACGACCACGACGGCCGTCTCCTCGGACGCCGTGGACACCGTCGGCTTGCGCACCGCGCGGCGCCGCGGACGGGCCGGGGCGGCGCTCTCGGCGGGCGCCTCGGGCTGAACGGCCGGCTCGGGCACCTCGGCGGCCTCCGCCTCGGACACCGCCGGGGCGGTCTCGGCGACCGTCACCACGGCCGCCTCGGCCCCCGCCGGAGAACCGGCCGGAGCGGACACCTTGCGGGTGGCCCGCCGCCGGGTACGGCCCTTGGGCGCGGCGTCCTCGACAGGAGCGGCCGGAGCGGCCTGCGCGGCCTCGACCACCGGGTCCTCCACGGCCATCGGCTCGGCCTGCGCCTCGGCGGCCGGCTCCGGCTGCACCGGACGGGCGACCTCCTGCTCGGCGGTCACGTCCTGAGCCGTCGGCACCTCGGCCTCGGCCTGCTCGGCCCTGCCCCGGCCGCGCCGGGTCCTGTCCCTGCCTTGCTCGGCCCTGGGCTCCGCCGTCTCGCCCCGCGGGGCACCCGCCGGAGCCGACACCCGCCGGCTCGCCCGGCGTCGCGGCCGGCCGCGGCCGGCCGCGGCCTCCGCCTCGGCGGCGCTGCTGTACAGCTCCTCGTCGGGCTCGAAGGACGGCTCGGGCAGCGCGATCGGCTCGGCGGCCTCGGCTGCGACCTCGGTCTCGGTCTCGGCCTCCTCCTCGGCGGTCTCGACGGCGGCCTCGTGCACGTGCGGCTGCTCGGCGGCACCGGCACGGGCGCGCTTCTTGCGCTTGCCGCCGCCTCCGGGGGCCGTCGGCTGCTCCATGTGCACGATGACACCGCGGCCGTTGCAGTGGACGCACGTCTCGGAGAAGGACTCCAGCAGGCCCTGCCCGACCCGCTTGCGGGTCATCTGCACGAGCCCGAGCGAGGTCACCTCGGCGACCTGGTGCTTCGTACGGTCGCGGCCCAGGCACTCCAGCAGGCGCCGCAGCACGAGGTCCCGGTTGGACTCCAGCACCATGTCGATGAAGTCGATGACGATGATGCCGCCGAGGTCGCGCAGCCGCAGCTGACGCACGATCTCCTCGGCCGCCTCCAGGTTGTTCCTGGTGACCGTCTCCTCCAGGTTGCCGCCCTGGCCGGTGAACTTGCCGGTGTTGACGTCGACGACGACCATCGCCTCGGTCCGGTCGATCACCAGCGAGCCGCCGCTGGGCAGCCAGACCTTGCGGTCGAGGGCCTTGGCGAGCTGCTCGTCGATCCGGTACGTGGCGAAGACGTCGACCTCGGAGGTCCACTTCGACAGCCGCTCGGCCAGGTCCGGCGCGACGTGCGAGACGTACCCGTGGATGGTCGACCACGCCTCGTCGCCGCTGACGACGACCTTGGAGAAGTCCTCGTTGAAGATGTCGCGCACGACCCGGACGGTCATGTCCGGCTCGCCGTACAGCAGCGTCGGCGCGTTGCCGTTCTTGGCCTTCTTCTGGATGTCCTCCCACTGCTGCTGGAGACGCTCGACGTCCCGGCGCAGCTCGTCCTCGCTCGCGCCCTCGGCGGCGGTGCGCACGATGACGCCCGCGTCCTCGGGGACGATCTTCTTGAGGATCGTCTTCAGCCGCGACCGCTCGGTGTCGGGCAGCTTGCGGCTGATGCCGGTCATCGAGCCCTCGGGCACGTACACGAGGTAGCGGCCCGGCAAGGAGACCTGGCTGGTCAGACGCGCGCCCTTGTGGCCGATCGGGTCCTTCGTCACCTGGACGAGCACCGACTGGCCGGACTTCAGGGCGGACTCGATGCGGCGCGGGCCGTTGGCCATGCCCAGCGCCTCGAAGTTGACCTCACCGGCGTACAGCACCGCGTTGCGGCCCTTGCCGATGTCGATGAAGGCGGCCTCCATCGACGGCAGCACGTTCTGCACCTTGCCGAGGTAGACGTTGCCGACGTACGAGGTCGACTGCTCCTTGTTGACGTAGTGCTCGACGAGCACGTTGTCCTCAAGGACGCCGATCTGGGTGCGGTCGCCGTGCTGGCGGACGACCATCACACGCTCGACGGCCTCGCGGCGGGCCAGGAACTCGGCCTCGGTGATGATCGGCACCCGGCGGCGGCCCTGCTCACGGCCTTCGCGGCGGCGCTGCTTCTTGGCCTCCAGACGGGTCGAGCCCTTGATGGACTGCACCTCGTCGGACGGCTCGGCCTTGGGGCGGGGCTCGCGCACCTTGACGACCGTGCGCTCCGGGTCGTCGTCGGAGGGCTCGGCCTCGGTGCCGGAGTCACCGGCACGGCGACGGCGGCGACGGCGCCGACGGCTGCTGCTGGAGCCGCCTCCGCCGGACTCGTCGCGGTCGGTGGCGTCCTCGGAGTCCTCGTCGTCCTCCTCGCCGTCCTCGGTGTCCTGCCCGGCGCTCTGCTCGGGCTCGATGTCCTCGCCGCCCTCACCGTCGGCGTCGGCGGACTCACCGCGCCTGCGGCGGCGGCCGCCCCGGCGACGGCGGCGGCGCGAGCCGGTGCCCTCGGACTCCTCCTGGTCGTCACCGTCGGCCTGGTCCTCGGCGGAGTCGTCGGCCTCCTCCGCCTCGTCGGCGGTGGTGTCGACGGCGGTGGTCTCGGGGGCCTGGGCCTCGGCCTCGTCGCCGGCACCCCGGCGCCGACGGCGGCGGCGCGAACCGCCGGCCGGCTCCTCGCGCCGGTCCTCGGCCGGTGCGGCCTCTTCGGTCTCCTCGGGCTCCGCCGCCCCGGCCGCTTCGGCGGCGGCAGCGGCGGCCGCCCGCTCCGGCGTCTGGAACTGGGGCTCGGTGAAGACGGGCGCCTGGAACAGCGCGACGGCGGGCCGCCTCGGACGCGAGGTCGGCTCGCTCTCGCCGTCGGCAGCGTCCGCGGGCACCCGGGCGGCGGCCTTCGCGGCCCGCGCGCCCTTGGCGGGCTGGGCGGGCTCGGCGAAGCCGCCGGCGGCCCGGCGCACGACCCGGCGGCGGCGCCGCGGACCGGTCTCCGCGGCGGACTCGGCAGCCTCGGCCGCGGTCTCGGCAGGGGCCTCGGCAGCGGGGGCGGGCTCGGCGGCAGCGGTCTCGGAGGCTGTGGCCTCGGATGCGCGGGCGGGCTCGGCGGCGGGGTTCTCGGTCACAGGTGCCTTCGCCTCCTCGGCGTTGCCTTCCACCGCGTCCGCGGCGGAAGGCGCCCCGGCGGGCGCGGACGCCCGCCGCGAGGCACGCCGGCGAGTCCGACGCGGAGCAGCCTCTTCAGCGGCCTCGGCACCTTCGGCGGCGCCCTCGGCCACGGCGGCAGGCTCCGGGCCGTCGGCCTCGGCCGGGGCCGCGGCCGTCTCGGCGGGCTCCGCCGGAGCGGCGGCGGGCGAGGTCACGGTGCGCGTGGCGCGGCGCCGGGTGCGCTTGGGGGCGGCGTCCTCGGACGCTTCCACGGAGGCGGCGGGGGCGGCGGCCTCGGCCGGCTCGGCGGCGGGGGTGCCGGCGGTCACCGGGACCACGGTCTCGGCGGCCTCGGCGGCCTCCGGAGCGCCGGCGGGTGCGGAGGCACGGCGCACGGCGCGACGCCGCTTGGGCGGGGCGGGCGCGGCGGCCTCTTCGCTCTCCACGGCTTCGGGAACCTGCTCCGCCTCGGCAACGGCTTCGTCGGCCAATACGACGTCGGCCTCTACGACGTCAGACGCGAGGTCCTCGGCCTCGGCGGCCGGTATGGCCGGCGCGACGGTCTCCGCCGGCGCGTCCGAGGAGGCACCGGTGGGCGGACCCGCCGGGCGGGACGCGGCACGCCGCCGCCGGCGGGGCGGCAGGGTGTCGCTGGGAGTGTTCTGTTCGGAACCCTCTGTGGGTTCGGTCGGTCCGAGCATGCGGGCTTATCTCCCGTCAGGCTCCCGGGCGCCGCGCCTGGTCCGGCGATGCCGGTGACGTCCGCGGCGCGCGCTGTGCGCGTTCGCCGCCGTCCGGGGCGCGGGCGCCGCACGGGAGCTCTCTGTGTCCTGTCTCGCCGGTTCCGTACGCCGAATGCGTACGGCCTGGCGAAAGTCTTCTGGTCGGTGCGCTGCCCGACCCAGGTGGCTCCCGAGTCCGAGGGCGGCGCTACGACGTCCGTCCCTACGCGGGACCTTCCTTACGCCGACGCCGTCGCGGCGGCAGTCGGTTCGGCCGTTGAGTGGGCCTCGACTGCCTCGCGGTCGGGCGCGAGCGGGTCGGTCACCGTGCCGGTCTCTTCATCGAACAGCCCCTGCGCCAGCCTGGTCACCGCTGCGGGGACCGGCGGCGCCAGGTCGGCCACGGCGCGGAGACCGGACAGGACGTCGTCGGGTCGTACGGCAGGCGTCACGTGCCGAACAACCAGCCGCAGTATCGCACAGGGCTGGTCCGTCGGCCTATCAGCCTGCGAACTGTGCGTTTCCGTGAGGTCGCGGACCTCCAGGCTCGCAACCGCGGCGCGGGCGTCGAACGTACGGACGCCGTTCTTGGCGAGGCGCTGGACCTCGACGGTCTCGGCCGCGTTGAAGGCGTCCGCCGCTCGACGGGCCTCCTCCGGCGGCACTCCGTCCAGCCGGAGCTCCCAGACGGAAGCCGTCAGCCGGTCGGCGAGCCCCGAGGTGCGGGCCTCGACCGCCTCGGTGATGTCGAGCCCGGTGGGCAGCGACTCGTCGAGGAGGGCCCTGAGCTGCTCCGGGTCGCGGGGCGCGGTGAGGGCGATCTCCAGGTATTCCGCCTCACTGCCCGTGCCGGTGGGTGCGGCATTGGCGTACGACACCTTCGGGTGCGGTGTGAAGCCCGCCGAGTAGGCCATCGGCACCTCGGCACGGCGCAACGCACGCTCGAAGGCGCGCTGGAAGTCACGGTGGCTGGTGAACCGGAGGCGGCCGCGCTTGGTGTAGCGCAGTCGGATGCGCTGCACCGCGGGTGCGGGCGGCGGGCCTTCGGGCTGTCGCTTGCCCAGTGTCGTTCAGTCCTTCGTGAGAGCGGTCGTACTGCTACCAAGAGTACGTGGCTCGCGCCCCGAAGGTTCCCTCCGGTCGACCGGCTGCGGCTGCCGCGGCTCACCGAAGAGCATCCGCCGGAAGTCGGCGCGGGCCTGGCGCACGGATTCCCGGGCGGCGGCCAGCGCCTGCCGGGTGGCCCGCCGCACACTGCGTGCCGCCTCGGCGGCGGGCCGCAGGACGGCGTCCCGTACGACATGCCCGACGGGCGTCAGCACACTGCGGTACACCCACCGCACCGGTTCGACGAAGATCCACCGGAAGAGGGTGCCGAGCATGCGCCCGACGGCGAGGGAGATGTGCCCGGCGACGCGCCAGGCGTGGCCGAGGGCGTCCCACACCTCCCGCCCGATGACGGCGAGGACGCGTCCGGCCGGTGTGAGGATCCAGCGCCACAGGGCGAGCGCGGGCAGGACGAACAGGACGCGGGCGATCCAGTACAGGGCCGTGCCGACACCGGTGACGATCATGCTCAGCAGCCACACGAGCCCCTTGCAGCACCAGGCGACCGCGCGGCCGACGGGTGCGAGCACCCAGGTGTACAGCCAGCGGGCGGGTACGACGACGAGGTACCTCGCGAGCCACGCCACGGCCGTCCAGACGCCGAGGCCGAGCGCGGCGAGCCCGGCGCCTGTCCCCCTTAGTACCCACATCACCGCGTGTCCGACGGGCGTGAGCAGCCAGGCGTACACCCAGCCGAGCGCAGTTCCTAGGCCCTTGGCCATCCAGCCGACTCCGGCACCGACAGCCCGGGCCGCCCATGCGATCGCGTGCCCCACGGGGGTCAGCACTTGCCGGTAGAGCCAGACCAGGGGCACGACGACGAGGACGTTGCCGAGCCATCCGAGGGCCTTGCCCAGCGGGACGACGACGTAGCGCCACAGCCCCACGAACGGCCAGACGAACACCGCCCGCCCGAGCCACAGCAGCGCCCGGCCGAGGGGCCGGAGCAGGGTGTCGTTCAGGAACCGTCCGGCCACGACGAGCGCGTCCCACAGCATCCGCACGGGGACGACCAGGACGAGCACGATGATCCGCACGGGAATCCGGATCGCGACGGCCAGACACCCCTCCGGTGCGTCGGGCTCACGCCGTACCGTCGGCCCGGCCGGCCGCTCGCGCGGATCGACACGCGCCTCGGAACCCTCGCGGGGTCGCTTCTCCAGATCCATACCGTGGTAGACGCCTTCAGTGCCCCGTCCGGATCCAGCACCGCACAGTCCCGCCCCGTTCTCCCGCAGTTCCCCCGCCCAGCCGCAAGATCATACGGCTCATACGCGGGTGACCTGCGCCTGGAGCAGCCGGGGTGACCCCTGGAAGCCGCTGCGGGCGTACGCGGGGATGGCCCGCGGGCTGGAGTGCACGGTCACGCGTTCCAGTCCGAGCTCGCGTGCTCCGTCCAGGACGGCCTGGATGAGCCGCCCGCCCAGCCCGCCGTCCCGCGCCTCGGGTACGACGTACACGCACTGGAGATCGCCGGAGGCCCGCCGCGGCGCCCGGGGCGTGGGCACCCGCTGCACCACCGCGAGCCAGGCCATGCCGATGACCCGGTCGTCCCGGACGAGGACCATGCAGCGGTGGGAGTTCGCGTTCTCCCTGGCCCAGGTCACGAAGTGCCGTACGAAACCCTCACGTTCGCCGAGGTCCTCCGAGCCGTTCTCGACGAGCCACTCCCAGCGCAGGGTGGCCACCGCGGCGAGTTCGGCGGGCCGGGCCGGGCGGATACCGATGTTGTCCATCAGGCCATTGTCGAGTCGGCCGTCGGGCCGGACGCGGGGCCGGCCGTCGAGCCGGAGGCGGGACCGGCCGTGGGGTCGGCCGGCTCCTCCGTCTCCCAGCGCAGCAGATCCCCCGGCTGGCACTCCAGCACCTCGCACAACGCGGCGAGGGTCGAGAAGCGGACCGCCTTGGCCCGGCCGTTCTTGAGGACCGCCAGGTTGGCGGGGGTGATGCCGACGCGTTCCGCCAGTTCACCCACGGACATCTTGCGTTTGGCCAGCATCACGTCGATGTCGACGGCGATGGGCATCAGATGACCTCTTCCAGCTCGGCCTGCATCTGGGCCGCCTCGATGTCGCGCGCGACGGCCTGCGCGAGCAGCATCCGCAGCACGAGCACGATCAGGGCGACGCCCAGTACGGCCACGACGACCCCGCACAGCAGCAGGACCACCCCGGGAGCCACGGCCTCGCCCGGCGCGAGCACGACCGCGAGCGCGAAGACCAGCAGGGCGGCCGCCACGAACGCGCCGATCACGATGTGCACGTAGCGGAAGGCGGCGGTGGAGAACACCGTCCCGCGACGCACCATCGTCACCAGCCGCCACACGCAGACCACGACGACCTGGACCGTCACGATACCCAGAATCGTGATCACGAGGATCGGAGTGCGCAGATACGCGTACTCGGGCCTGAGCCCGTTCATGTCGACGGCCAGCAGCGGCACCATCACCCCCTGCACGAACAACGACCCCGCGAGCAGCACCACGAGCACCCCGCGCAATCCCGCCACGGCCAGCTTCCCCATCACCACTCCTTCGATCGAACCACGATGGAAATCTATCGAAACTCGATAGGCTTCGCAAGAAGGACCCGCAGGGAGGACGAACCCGGCATGCGGCTGCCGGGGTGTGCGACGCGTGACACCGTGGCAGGAGACATGCATGGCCAGCACTCGGACCGAGGAGGACGACAGTGGACTGGCGCGTGTTCGCACGGGAGATGGCCTCCATGGCGCGTGACCTGCTCGCCCAGGACTCGGTCGGCGCCACGCTCGAGCACATCACCAGAGCGGCCAGGGAGCGCGTGCCGGGGTGCGACGCGGCCGGCGTCCTCCTCCTCCACGGCAAGAGCGTGGAGACACTGGCGCCCACCCATGATCTGGTCGTCGAGAGCGACCGGTTGCAGGAGCGCCTCACGGAGGGCCCCTGCTTCGACGCGGCCCGCGCGAGCACCGGTGAACGCGTGTTCCGCATCGCCGACTTCACGGCCGAGCAGCCCCGCTGGCCCGCCTACGCCGAGCAGGCACGCGACCTGGGCGTGGGCAGCATGATGGGCTTCCTGCTCTACACCGAGGACGAGGATCTCGGCGCGCTCGACCTCTACTCGCACCGGCCGGGGGCCTTCACGGACGACAGCGAGACCGCCGGCTGGCTGCTGGCCTCACACGCGGCGATCGCCTTCTCCAGCGCGCGCAGCCACGCCCAGATGGAGCAGGCCATGGCCACGCGCCACGCCATCGGCGAGGCCATGGGCATCCTCATGGGCAGCCACCGCCTCACCGAGGACCAGGCCTTCGACGTGCTGCGCCGCTACTCCCAGGAGAAGAACGTCAAGCTGCGCGAGGTCGCCCGGCGGGTCTGCGAAGAAGGACGCCTGATCTGACGGCTCCCCCAGCACACATTCTGAACTGGGGGAACCTGACCGGGTCGGCCCCCCGGGGGAGCGTCGCCAACCGGGCCTGCTGAGCGGGTCCCCCGCAGAACGGGGCTCTCACCTCCCGGGGGCCCTGTTGCGCGATTTTTCGCATGAGCAAGGTGAGCGGATTCGGCAATTCCCGAGGGTTGGCGAACGGAAGTCACTCAAGCGAGTGAATGCATCGATCAAACGTCTCTGTGAACCGCATTAATGTTTCATTCTTCCTCACTCCCCCCGTGCATCTCTTCAGAGTTGGCGGCGCCAACGAAGAGCCGTGAGGCATAGTGACACCTGTCAAAAATCCGCGTAGCCTTGCGAAACTGGTCGTCTTGAACACGGTCGAAAAGCCTGGCGGCGGTACGACCTGTGGCACCAGAAGGAGAAGTCCATGCCCGATGCCGACCCGATGGTTTCCCGACACCGTCTGAGCTCAGAGCTTCAAGAGGCACGCAGAAAGGCGGGTTACACACAGCCTGATGTTGCTCGGGAGACGGGATGGTCCCTGTCGAAAGTCATGCGCTTGGAGTCAGGCAGGGTGAAGATCTCCATGACGGACCTCAAGGCACTGATCAGCTTCTACGGACTCTCGCCCGAAGCCGCGAAGGATTTGCGTCGGGTGGCGGAGGAGGCGCGACGGCAGCCCTGGTGGTACGAGTACCGTTCCCTGCTGTCGGAAGGGTTTCAGTCCTACCTGGGCTACGAGGCGTCCGCGTCCGTGATCCGTAATTTCGAGGCGCTGTTCATCCCCGGCCTGTTGCAGACGGAGGAGTACGCGCACGTCGCCCTGCAGCAGTCCGTGGTCCCGGAGAAGGAGGAACTGCTCGACCTCCGTATGAAGCGCCAGGAACGCATGCTGAGTGAACCCAAAACCGAGCTGCGGTTCCTGATCGACGAGGCGGCGCTCCGACGCGTAGTGGGGACGGCCGAGTTGATGGAAGCCCAGATCCGGCATCTGCAACAGGTCAGCGCACTGGATCACGTGAGCATCGGGGTGGTGCCGTTCAGCAGCGGCCTCTACCCACTGCTGCGTTCACCGTATGTCATCTTCGAGTTCGCCAAAGCCGATCAGGAACGGGTGGTGTACCTCGAGAATCCCGACGGAAGTGTCATCCTCAACAACAAGGCGATCGTCGGCGTGCAACGGAGCGTCGAGACCTATCTCGAAGCCTTCTGGGAAATCGAGAACCGCTACGCCCAGCCCATCACCGAGTGGAGTTCACAACATTCTCAGGTCGCGGCATAGCGGGAAAGAGAATCGACAAAATATGCCCACGCCGTGGAACCGACCGAGAAACAGGGACCTCCGGAAACTTTCGAATCCCTGACCATGACGGGACAACCTAAAGCGACTTCGACGCAGTTCTCACCGCCACTGGCGGAACTCCTCCGCCACTCCGATGTCGGATCCGGAAAGGTCACGACTCCCCCAATCCCGCACTGCGGCACCGACGGCACCGTCAGGCCGCCGGCCGTCAGTATGACGGCCGGAGCCATGACTGCCAAGGCCGCCGAATACCGATGACCTAGCGTCTTTTCGGCCAAGAACAGCAAGAACAAGAAGGGGAGCGCTCGGTCAGCCGGCAAGCATCGTCCGAGTACTCCCCCACCGCGAAGTAACCTCGTCCACTCGACTCAACCAGGAAGCCTCATGGCAGACAATAACGCGAGTTGTGTCACCGGCCTGGCCCCGCGAATAGAGAACCCGGGCGGAGGTACGTCATGACTCAGGTGCCGCCTCCTCCGGCCGGAGGCCTGTCGCAACGGGCCCTGCTCATCGTCATCGCCTTGCTGACCGGCCTGCTCACCGGCCTGGCGGCGGGCGTACTGGCCGTACTCCTGCACGCGACGATCCTCGGCGCGGCCACCTGGGCAGGGGGCACCTTCATCGCCATCACCATGCTGCTGTTCAAGATCTGCGAGCTCTTGCGGTGAACGGGTGGGGCTGAGCCAAGGCTTTGGCACAGCCGATGAGTTTCTGGCTCGCGGCCGGTCCAAGCTCGTGACACCTTTCGGAAAGGACACCGCCATGTCGGAGCTTCTCGTCGACTTCATCACCTCGCTCGACGGCTACGCCTCGGGACAGGGATGGCCCGGGTTCTGGGGCCTCGAGGGCCCGGAGTACCTCGCATGGCTCGGCGAGCAGCCCGAGGCCACCTACCTGATGGGAGCGAACACGTACCGCCTGATGTCGGGCTTCGCCGCAGGCGAGGTCCCGGAGGGCCAAGACGAGTTCAGGCCCGAAGAAGAGGCGTCCGTCGACGAGCTCACGCAAGCGTCCAAGGTGGTGTTCTCCTCCTCACTCGAGGAGCCACTGACATGGGCCAACTCCACGCTCGTCCGCGACGACGCCGTCGAGGCGGTCCGCGCCATGAAGTCGAGCGGCTCGGGGCTCCTCAGCACGATCGGCAGCCTCAGCCTGTGCCGCTCCCTGCTACGAGCCGGACTCGTCGACCGCTTCCGGGTCGTGATGTTCCCGGTGATCACCGGGGCCACGGGCGAGGAACGCATCTACGACGGCTATCCGGACGTTGCCCTCGAAATGGTCGAGCACCGCACCTTCGACGGCCGCATCCAGCTGGTCGAGTACAAGCCCCGTGTGCTCGAACACCCGCCGCTCGGCGCCCCTGCGTGACGTGGCCCGGCCCGCCGGTCCTCCGACTGGCACGGGTCTTCGACGGGCTCAACGACCTGCTCAGTAGCTGACAGTGCGGTTGAAGCTGGTGATGTTGAGTTTGATGCCCTCCACGGTCTTGAGCGTCGTGGGGAACTCACCCTCGGCGGTCTGGCCAGGTTGCACGTCGGTCTCCACTTGCGAGCCGTTCGCCACGCGAGTGCCGTCGGCGTCGACCGCCTCCCACTCCCATGAATAGTTGGACTTCTCGCTGCTGCTGTTCTTGATCGTCCAAACGAGCCAGATATTGGTGATACCGGCTTCTGAGCGGTCGTCCAGCTCGAAACTGGTGAGGTCGGCCCGTTCACCCTGGGGTGCCCGCGTCTGCTCCTGCGCCGTCTTCGTGGTGGGGGTCCGTGTGGACGCAGGAGTCGTGCTCTCATCGTCATCGCCCAGCGCGACCACCAGCACGACAATGAGGATGACGATCACTGCCGCCAAGGCGCCCACACACCCCCAAAGACAGCCACGCCTCCGCTGCTTCTTCTGCGGCGGCTCAGGCGGAGATGTCCAATGCCCGGAAGGGGGAGAACCATCGCCCGGACCTCCCCACCGAGGCCCGCTAGCAGGCGGCTCACTCGCTGCCATGTCGCCTCCTCCGTAGCGGATACCGCCACGCTAGGAAGCTGTGAGCCACCCCGCGAACGGAGAGCAGCCACTCAGGCGACAGCCGTCGCGTCCAGCCCTCCAAGGAGTAGTGGCGCTCAGACCCACTCCACCTCGGACTGAATCCCGGAAGAGCCTCCAGTAAGCGGCAGAGGCGTTCTCGAGGTGTCCCGAGCGAGCCCCTGCCGCCTGCCCTCAGAGCCGACCGCCCTCAGCACCGCCGTCCTGTCGTCCTAGCCGATGTCCGACAAGGCGTCGACGGTGCGCCGCAACGCGTCGCTCACCTCAGTGCGAGTGCCCGCTGGGCGCCGGCGCCGCGTTCTTGACCGTCAGGGGCAGCAGCTTCTTGCCCGTCGGGCCGATCTGGATGCTCGTGTCCATCTGCGGGCACACCCCGCAGTCGAAGCACGGCGTCCAGCGGCAGTCGTCGACCTCGGTCTCGTCGAGGGCGTCCTGCCAGTCCTCCCAGAGCCAGTCCTTGTCCAGGCCGGAGTCGAGGTGGTCCCAGGGGAGGACCTCCTCGTAGGTGCGCTCGCGGGTGGTGTACCAGTCGACGTCGACGCCGAAGGGGGCCAGCGCCTTGTCGGCGCAGGCCATCCAGCGGTCGTACGAGAAGTGCTCGCGCCAGCCGTCGAAGCGGCCGCCGTCGTCGTAGACCGCGCGGATGACCGCGCCGATGCGGCGGTCGCCCCGGGAGAGCAGGCCCTCGACGATGCCGGGCTTGCCGTCGTGGTAGCGGAAGCCGATCGAGCGGCCGTACTTCTTGTCGCCGCGGATCTTGTCCCGCAGCTTCTGCAGCCGGGCGTCCGTCTCGTCGGCGGAGAGCTGCGGGGCCCACTGGAAGGGCGTGTGCGGCTTGGGGACGAAGCCGCCGATCGAGACCGTGCAGCGGATGTCGTTGGAGCGGGAGACCTCGCGGCCCTTGGCGATGACCTTCGTCGCCATGTCGGCGATCTGCAGGACGTCGTCGTCGGTCTCCGTCGGCAGGCCGCACATGAAGTACAGCTTCACCTGGCGCCAGCCGTTGCCGTAGGCGGTGGCGACCGTGCGGATCAGGTCGTCCTCGGAAACCATCTTGTTGATGACCTTGCGGATGCGTTCCGAGCCGCCCTCGGGGGCGAAGGTCAGGCCCGAGCGGCGGCCGTTGCGCGTCAGCTCGTTCGCGAGGTCGATGTTGAAGGCGTCCACGCGGGTGGAGGGGAGCGACAGGCCGATCTTGTCGTCCTCGTAGCGGTCGGCGAGGCCCTTGGCGATGTCGCCGATCTCCGTGTGGTCGGCGGAGGAGAGGGACAGCAGGCCGACCTCCTCGAAGCCGGTGGCCTTCAGGCCCTGCTCGACCATGTCGCCGATGCCGGTGATGGAGCGCTCGCGCACCGGGCGGGTGATCATGCCGGCCTGGCAGAAGCGGCAGCCGCGGGTGCAGCCGCGGAAGATCTCCACCGACATGCGCTCGTGGACCGTCTCGGCCAGCGGGACCAGGGGCTGCTTGGGGTAGGGCCACTCGTCGAGGTCCATGACGGTGTGCTTGGACACGCGCCACGGAACCCCGCTGCGCTTCGGCACGACGCGGGCGATACGGCCGTCCGGCAGGTACTCGACGTCGTAGAAGCCGGGGACGTACACGCCGCCCGTCTTCGCCAGACGGAAGAGGAGCTCTTCGCGGCCGCCCGGGCGGCCTTCGGCCTTCCACGCGCGGACGATCGCGGTGATCTCCAGGACCGCCTGCTCGCCGTCGCCGATCACGGCGCAGTCGATGAAGTCGGCGATCGGCTCGGGGTTGAACGCCGCGTGGCCGCCGGCCAGGACGATCGGGTCGTCGACGGTCCGGTCCTTGGACTCCAGCGGGATGCCGGCCAGGTCGAGGGCGGCCAGCATGTTCGTGTAGCCCAGCTCCGTGGAGAAGGACAGGCCGAATACGTCGAAGGCCTTCACCGGCCGGTGGCTGTCCACCGTGAACTGCGGGACGTGGTGCTCCCGCATGAGCTCCTCCAGGTCCGGCCACACGCTGTACGTGCGCTCGGCGAGGACGCCCTGCTGCTCGTTGAGCACCTCGTAGAGGATCATGACGCCCTGGTTGGGCAGACCGACCTCGTAGGCGTCCGGGTACATGAGCGCCCAGCGGACGTCACAGGAGTCCCAGTCCTTGACCGTGGAGTTGAGCTCTCCGCCGACGTACTGAATCGGCTTCTGCACATGCGGGAGCAGAGCTTCGAGCTGCGGGAAGACCGACGCAGCGACTTCGGCAGGCATGTCGCGCACCTTCGTGAGCTGGACTGAACTGACAGGGGTGACCATCCAGACTAACGCGATCGCGGGGCGCCTCCGTACGCCGGAAGGTCAGAGGTCCGTCGCACCGTCCTTGATCCCGTCCCAGACCCCGGGCAGTTCGGCCTCCACGCGGACCGCCCGCTGCTCCTCGCGCTCGTGGAGCAGGCCGTAGGTGAAGGCGCTCTCCCCCGCGGCGTGGGCGACCGCCGACAGCTCGCGCAGGGTCTGGCGGGCCATCACGCTGTCCTGGTGTTCGCCGAGCAGGTTCTGCAGCGCCTTCATGGACTTGACCATGGTCTTGGCCCGCTTGCCGAGGACGGGCTCGGCCGCCTCCGCGGCGTAGCGGGTGCGCTTGGTCTTCTTGCGGGCCTCGTGCAGCGCGACGTCCCGGTCGGTGCCGGGCTCCAGGTCCGCCGCCCGCCGGATCAGCCCGGACACCTTGCGGAAGTCCTTCCGTACGGCCTTGGCGATCGGCTTGCGGGGCGCCTTGCCGGCCGCCTTCAGCAGCGGTGGGTCGGCGATCAGCGCGTCCAGGGTGTCGAGGAGGGTCAGGTAGCGGCGGGAGTCCAGGACGCCGAGGAGGTGGCCGCGGGCCCCTCGGTGCTCGGCGCTGGACCAGGAGTGCAGGCGTTCCGCGACCGGGCCGCGGACCAGACTGTCGGGCACCTCGTCGAGGGCCGCGGTCAGCCGGTCGGTCAGCACCTCGCGGTCCCGGTCCAGGCCCAGCTCGCCGGCGAGCCACTTCAGCTCGTCGCCGACGGGGTCGGTGACGGTCCGGTCGAGGATCTTGCCGAACGATTTGAAGGTGCTGCGCAGCCGGCGGGTCGCCACGCGCATGCTGTGCACGGAGTCCTCGGCGTCCCGGCGCACGGCGGGGTCGAGCTCGACGATGGCGTCCCGCTGGGTGCGCACGTAGGCGAGCACGTGGTCCGCGGCGGTCACCGGTTCCCGGGCTGGCGGGGTCCCGCGCCGCTTGCCCGGTGCCGTCTCCTCCAGGGCGCGGGCCAGCTTCGACGACGACGCCGAGGGCCGTACGCCCGCCTTGCGCAGCCGCTTCTCCACCTTGTCGAGGAGGGCCGGGTCTCCCCCGTCGGCGAGCTCCACCTCGATCTCGGTCCACCGCGCCTGTCCGCCGCGCCCGGTGAGCCGCTCGGCGTGCACGGTGTCCACGCTCACCTCGGCGAGCAGCCGGCGGTCCGCGTCGAGCAGATGGCGTACGTCGCGGTCGGAGCGCAGCCGGACCACCGGCAGCAGCTCGCCGTCGCGGACCCGGGAACGGACCAGCGCGGCGAGGTCGTCGGGGAGGGTGTCGGAGAGCGGGGCGTGGATCTCGTCGCGGACGCCCGGGGCGACCGGGAACTTCAGATGCCAGCCGGCGTCGGAACCGCCGGTGCGGCGGCGCAGGGTGACGGACGACGCCGCGAGGCGTTCGTCACCGGTGTCGTAGTAGGTGGCGTCGAGGTGGGCCACACCCTTGTCGACGACGGCCGCGACCCCGGTGACTCCGGTCAGGTCGGGCAGTCCGGCATCCGCCGACTCGTACTTCCGCTCGATCTCGCGCTTGCTGTCCGCCATGCAGCGAATCTAGTCGGCCGGGGCGCGGGGCGGCAGAGGGCCACCCCGCGCGGCGTCAGGCCGACATCGGTCGTTGCACCCGGATCGACTGGAGCAGCCCGACCGCTATCCACACGGCGAACATCGATGATCCGCCGTAGGACACGAACGGCAGGGGCAGGCCGGTGACCGGCATGATGCCGAGCGTCATGCCGACGTTCTCGAACGTCTGGAAGGCGAACCAGGCGACGATGCCGGCGGCCACGATGGTGCCGTAGAGGTCCGTGGTCTCCCGGGCGATGCGGCAGGCCCGCCACAGGACAATGCCGAGCAGCAGGATGATCAGGCCGCCGCCGAGGAAGCCCAGCTCCTCACCTGCCACGGTGAAGACGAAGTCCGTCTGCTGTTCGGGGACGAACTGGCCGGTGGTCTGCGAGCCGTGGAAGAGGCCGGAGCCGGTCAGGCCTCCCGAACCGATGGCGATGCGGGCCTGGTTGGTGTTGTAGCCGACACCGGCCGGGTCGAGTGCGGGGTTGGCGAAGGCGGCGAAGCGGGCGATCTGGTAGTCGTCGAGCACCCCGAGCTGCCAGACGGTGACCGCGCCGAGGGTGCCGGCGCCGAGCAGGCCGAACACCCAGCGGTTGGACGCCCCGGAGGCCAGCAGCACGCCGAGCACGATGATGACCATCACCATGACCGACCCGAGGTCGGGCATCAGCATGACGATCAGCATGGGGACGGCGGCCAGACCGAGGGCCTGCACGACCGTGCGGTGGTCGGGGTACTGCTTGTCGCCCGCGTCGACCCGGGCCGCCAGCAGCATCGCCATGCCCAGGATGATCGTGACCTTGACGAACTCCGAGGGCTGGAGCGAGAAGCCGCCGGGCAGCTTGATCCAGGAGTGGGCGCCGTTGATCGTGGACCCGAGCGGGGTCAGCACCAGCAGGATCAGCAGCACGGAGAAGCCGTAGAGGACGGGCACGGCCGTGCGCAGGGCGCGGTGGCCGAGCCAGACCGTGCCGGCCATCAGCGCGAGGCCGATACCGGTGTTCAGGAGGTGCCGGACGAGGAAGTAGTACGGGTCGCCCTGGTTGAGTTCCGTGCGGTTGCGGGTGGCCGAGTAGACGAGGAGCGTGCCGAGCAGCGACAGGACCGTCGCCGACAGCAGGATCGGCCAGTCGAGCCGCCGCACCACAGAGTCGCGGGCCAGCAGCCGCGTCCAGCCGGAGCGCTCGGGCCCGTAGCCGGAGACCTGGAAGCTGTTCACACCGCCGGTCATGCGAGGCACCTCCGGCTTCCCCGGCGGCGGCGCCTTCGGGTGTCACGGTTCTCCGGCGTCGGCGGGGCGGCCGTGGCCGGCTGGAGCGGGTCCGGGGCGTTCGGGTCCTTCTTCTTGGCCTGCTGGTCCTTGGCCGGGTCCTTGGAGACCTTCGGGGAGGCGATGGTGCCGTCCGTCTTGACCTTGGGCAGGGCCTTCTGCGGGGCGGGCAGCAGGGCCTTCTTGGAGTCGATGTCGCCGTCCTCGGAGACGCCGTACAGCGCGTTGTAGATGTTGCGGACGGCGGGGCCCGAGGCGCCGGAACCCGTACCACCCTGGGAGATCGTCATGACGATCGAGTAGTCCTTGGTGTACGTGGCGAACCAGGAGGTCGTCTGCTTGCCGTAGACCTCCGCCGTACCCGTCTTGGCGTGCATCGGGATCTTGTCCTGCGGCCAGCCGCCGAACCTCCAGGCGGCCGTACCGCGGGTGGCGACTCCCGCGAGGGCTTCGTCTATCTCGTCGCGCGTCTTCTGCGTCATCGGCAGCTTGCCGTGCGACTCGGGCTTGATCGGCGTGACGGTCTTGCCGTCGGCGCTGATGACGGCCTTGCCCACGGAGGGGTTGTAGAGGGTGCCGCCGTTGGAGATGGCCGAGTAGATGGTGGCCATCTGGATGGGCGTGACGAGGGTGTCGCCCTGGCCGATGGAGTAGTTGACGGAGTCACCGGCGCGCAGGCGGTTGCCTTCGAGGCAGTTCTCGTAGGCGATCTTCTCGGCGTAGCTGCCGTTGCGCTTGCCGGTGCGGCACCAGACGTCCTTGTTGGCCTTCCAGTAGTCCAGCTTCCACTTGCGGTCGGGGACGCGGCCGGTGACCTCGTTGGGCAGGTCGATGCCGGTCTCCTTGCCGAGGCCGAACTGGTGGGCGGTCTTGTAGAACCAGTCGTTGGCGTTCTTCTTCGGCTTGGTGCCGCCGTCGCGCTTCCACTCCTCGTGGGAAAGGGCGTAGAAGACGGTGTCGCAGGACACCTCCAGGGCGCGGCCTAGGCTGATGGCGCCGTGGCTCTGGGACTCGAAGTTCTTGAAGACCTGGCCACCGATGGAGTACGAGCTGGAGCAGTTGTAGGGGCCGTTGAAGGAGTACCCGGCGTTGACCGCGGCGGCCGTCGGGATGACCTTGAAGATGGAGCCGGGCGCCGACTGGCCCTGGATGGCGCGGTTGAGCAGAGGGTAGTTCGAGCTCTTGCCGGTCAGGCGTGTGTAGTCCTTGGCGGAGATGCCGCCCACCCAGGCGTTCGGGTCGTAGGTGGGGTTCGAGGCCATGGCGACGACGCGGCCGGTCTTGGCCTCCATCACCACCACGGCGCCGGAGTCGGCCTTGTAGTTGGTGCCGGTGTTCCGGTCGTGCTGCTTGCGGGCTTCCTTCATCGCCTCGTTCAGCTGGTACTCGGCGATCCGCTGGACCCGGGAGTCGATGCTGGTGACGAGGTTGTCGCCGGGGTGGGCCGGGTCGGCCTCGGCCTGGCCGATGACCCGGCCGAGGTTGTCGACCTCGTAGCGGGTGACGCCGGCCTTGCCGCGCAGTGCCTTGTCGTACTGGCGCTCCAGGCCGGAGCGGCCGACCTGGTCGGAGCGGAGATACGGCGAGTTGGTGTTCTGCGCCTTCTTGATCTCCTCGTCGGTGACCGGCGAGAGGTAGCCGAGGACCTGGGCGGTGTTGGCCTTGCCGGGGCTCGGGTAGCGGCGCACGGCCTCCGGCTCGGCGGTGATGCCGGGGAAGTCCTCGGCGCGCTCGCGGATCTGGAGGGCCTGCTTGGGGGTGGCCTCGTCGGTGATGGGGATGGGCTGGTAGGGCGAGCCGTTCCAGCAGGGCTGCGGCGTCTTGGCGTCGCACAGCCGGACCTTCTCCTGGACCTCCTTGGGCGTCATGCCCAGGACCTTGGCGAGCTTGGTGAGGACTTCCTTGCCGTCGTCCTTCATCTTCAGCAGGTCGGTGCGCGAGGCGGAGACCACCAGCCGCGTCTCGTTGTCCGCGAGGGCCACGCCCCGGGCGTCCAGGATCGAGCCCCGGACGGCCGGCTCGACGACCTGCTGGACGTGGTTGCCGGAGGCCTCCTTGGCGTAGGCGGCGCCCTCGCGGATCTGGAGGTACCACAGGCGCCCGCCGAGGGTGAGCAGGAGGGAGAGGACGAGGACCTGGATGACGACGAGCCGGATCTGGACCCGTGGGTTCCGTCCGGTCTCGGGAATGTTGGTCACTGCGGCTGCCTCCCCCTCTCGGTGCGCGTACGGGTGTGCGGAGCCGGCGGTCTGCCGGGGCACGTGTGTGCGGTGTCGAGTGATGAACGCCCGGCCCACGAGCCGGCGTTCCTACCGGACCGACCCGTTCGGGTGAACTTCCCTGCGTTCACAGCCGCTTGACCCCCTTGATGCGCCCGGCGCGTGCCATCCGCGCCCGGGCGGCCTTCACGCGCAGCCCGTTGCGCTGACTGCCGATCTTCAGTCCGGTGCCGCCGGAGAGCCAGCCGGTGGAGATGTCGGTGGCCTTGGCCGAGGTCGACTCGGCGAGCGGATCGTTCTCGGCGCGCCGGGCCAGGGCCATGATCCCCGGCACGACGAAGGGGGCGAGCAGCAGGTCGTACAGGGCGGCCGTGAACAGCAGGCTGCCGAGGCCCACATGGCGGGCGGCGGTGTCCCCGACGAGGGCGCCGACCCCCGCGTACAGCAGGGTGGAGCCGACCGCGGCGGCGACCACCACGGCCATGGGGCCGGTCGCGGACTTCAGCTGGCCCGTCTCCGGTTTCACCAGGCCCGCGAGGTAGCCGATGACGCACAGCACCAGGGCGTAGCGCCCGGCGGCGTGGTCGGCGGGCGGGGCCAGGTCGGCGAGCAGGCCCGCGCCGAAGCCGACGAGGGCGCCGCCCACGTGCCCGTACACCAGCGCGAGGCCGAGGACGGTGAGCAGCAGCAGATCGGGCACGGCGCCGGGCAGATGCAGGCGGGCGAGGACGCTGACCTGGATCACCAGGGCGACGACGACCAGGGCGGAGGAGAGCAGGATCCGGTTGACGCGCATGGGGTGACAGCTCCTACTGCTCTTGCTGGTTCTGGCCGTCCACGGGCGCCTCGGGGGACGGCGTCACGGTCACCGTCACCGTCGGCCTCGGGGTGGGCTTGGGCTTGGGCGGGAGGACCGTGTCACGCGGGTCCTTCTTCGGGGCCTCGACGACGACACCGACGATGTCGAGCTTGGTGAAGGCGGCGTACGGCGTGACGTACAGCGTGCGGGTCAGGCCGCCGCCGGAGGGGTCCACGCGGGAGACCACGCCGACGGGCACGCCGGGCACGAACGGCCGGTCGGCCTGCGAGCCGAAGGTGACCAGGCGGTCGCCCTTCTTCACCTCGGCCTTGCCGTTGAGGAGTTCGACGCGCAGCGGGCGGTCGCCCTGCCCGGAGGCGAAACCGAGTTCGTCGCCGGACTCCATACGGGTGCCGACCGTGAAGTCGGGGTCGCTGGCCAGCAGGACCGTGGCGGTGTTGGGGCCGACGGTGGTGACCCGGCCGACGAGCCCGTCCCCGTTCAGGACGGTCATGTCGCGCTTGATGCCGTCCTTGGCGCCGACGTCGACGGTGATGGTCCAGGAGAAGCCCTGCGCGGCTCCGATGGCGATGACCTCGGCGCCCTTGATGCCGTACTGGCCCTGGCCGGCGATCTTCAACATCTTGTCGAGCTGCTTGAGGCGGCTGCGGCTGCGGTCGTCGCTGCCGAGGCGCGCCTTCAGGGCCGCGTTCTCCTTCTCCAGCGTGGCGAGCCGGTCGTGCCGTTCACCGGAGTCGCGGATGGCGGAGACCGCGTTGCCGACCGGGTCGACCGCGGCCGAGACGCCGCTCTCGATCGGGCCGAAGACCGTTGCCGCGCCCTGCCGGGCACCGTCGACGGGCGAGTCCTCCCCACCGCGGATGTCCACCGTGATCAACGCGAACGCGATGGCGATCAGCAGCACCAGGAGCAGCCGGCTCTCTCGTGTGTCCCTCACGTGCGGCGGCCGTGCCCTTCCTCATAGGAATTCGGGAAGCCCCAGGGAAACCCGAGGGGCTGCTTTGTGGGAGCTTATGCCTCTATATCAACGATCCGCCGTACGAGAGGAGATCGTCCCGTACGGCGGAATCGAAGAGTTACGTCATCTGCGTGGCTGGGCGTCCAGCACCTGCTGGAGCGCCTCGAACTCCTCGACGCACTTTCCGGATCCGAGCGCCACGCTGTCCAACGGGTCCTCGGCGATGTGGATCGGCATGCCGGTCTCCCGGCGCAGCCGCTCGTCGAGACCCCGCAGCAGCGCCCCGCCGCCGGTCAGAACGATTCCCCGGTCCATGATGTCGCCGGACAGCTCCGGCGGACACTTGTCGAGGGTCGTCTTGACGGCGTCGACGATCGCGTTGACCGGCTCCTCGATCGCCTTGCGGACTTCGGCGGCGGAGATGACCACGGTCTTCGGCAGTCCGGAGACGAGGTCCCGGCCGCGGATTTCGGTGTGCTCGTCGGAGTCGAGGTCGTACGCCGAACCGATCGTGATCTTGATCTGCTCGGCCGTGCGCTCACCCAGCAGGAGGGAGTACTCCTTCTTGATGTGCTGGATGATCGCGTTGTCCAGTTCGTCGCCCGCGACACGGATGGACTGGGCGGTGACGATGCCGCCGAGGGAGATGACCGCGACCTCCGTGGTGCCGCCGCCGATGTCGACCACCATGTTGCCCGTGGCCTCGTGGACCGGCAGGCCGGAGCCGATGGCCGCGGCCATGGGCTCCTCGATGATGTGCACCTGACGGGCGCCGGCCTGGGACGACGCCTCGATGACGGCGCGGCGCTCGACGCCCGTGATGCCCGAGGGCACACAGACGACGACCCGCGGACGAGCCAGATACCGCCGCTTGTGGATCTTCAGGATGAAGTAGCGGAGCATCCGCTCGGTGATCTCGAAGTCGGCGATCACGCCGTCCTTCAGCGGACGCACGGCAACGATGTTGCCGGGCGTGCGCCCGATCATCTTCTTCGCTTCGGCACCGACCGCGAGGATGCCACCGGTGTTGGTGTTGATCGCGACGACGGACGGCTCGTTGAGTACGATCCCGCGACCCCTGACGTACACCAGCGTGTTGGCGGTCCCGAGGTCGACAGCCATGTCACGGCCGATGAACGACATTGAGTTCCCCATCAGGATTCGTCTGGCCTTCCCACTGGCTTTTGAGGGCTTTTCAGGTAGGCAAAGGTGGGTGCTGTGACGTGAAGGCTTCCATCGTAGACGCGCCTTCGCGAACACTGCGGGAGGGTCTCCGCCATTGTCAGCAGATGCCGTGCGGGTTCGCTTGTGGAGACGGGCGTTCGGGGGCGATCGTTCCCTCGATCGGCACGTATATGCCAGGAAAGTCCGGGAGCGGCGCTCCCGGACTTTGCCCGCCCTTCGCGCTTTAGGCGCGACCCGGGAAGAAGATCTTCACTTCTCGCTCCGCGGACTCCTCGGAGTCGGAGGCGTGGATCAGGTTCTCCCGGACGATGACGCCGTAGTCGCCGCGGATGGAGCCGGGGGCGGCGGCGATCGGGTCGGTCGGGCCGGCGAGCGCGCGCACGCCCTCGATGACCCGCTCACCCTCGACGATCAGCGCCACGACCGGACCGGAGGCCATGAAGTCCACCAGCGGCTCGTAGAAGGGCTTGCCCTTGTGCTCGCCGTAGTGCTGCTCCAGGGTGTCCTGGTCCAGGGTGCGCAGCTCCAGCGCGGTGATCGTCCAGCCCGCCTTGCGCTCGATGCGGCTGATGATCTCGCCGGTCAGGCCTCGACGGACGGCGTCGGGCTTGAGGAGGACGAGGGTGCGCTGGCTCACTACGGGCTCCTTGTGCGTGAAGGTTTAGCGGTGGGACGAGGTTACCCGGCGTGTCGGGGCGAGCGTCACGCAGCGTCAGGTGTGGAGGAACCCGCCTGGTCCGCGAATCTCGCCTTCGCCTCGTCCACCTTCCGGCCGTAGTGCACCGACGCCCACCACAGGGCCGCGAAGATCGCCCCCAGGAAGTACATGGTCGGCACGATGAACCCCGACGCGATGAGCGCGATCTGCAGCGCCCAGCCGAGGGCCACCCCGCCCGGGCGCGTCACCAGGCCGCACAGCACCAGACACAGGAACATCGCGGTGCCGCTGACCGTCCACACCGTCGTCATGGACAGGTCGGGATCCTTCATGGCGACCAGACCGGCGAACCCGATGACGAAGAACTCGCCGATCAGCGTCGAAGAACAGAGCGTGCGCACGGAACTCAGCCCTTCCCCAGGAGCAGTCGGGCCTCGCCGACGGTGATGACGGAACCGGTGACGAGCACACCGCCGCCGGAGAACTCGCCCTCCTCCTCGGCCAGCGTGATGGCCGCCTCCAGCGCGTCGGGCAGCCGCGGCTCGACCTGGACGCGCTCCTCGCCGAACACCTCCACGGCGATCCCGGCCAGCTCGTCGGCGTCCATCGCGCGGTGGCTGGAGTTCTGCGTGACGACGACCTCGGCGAACACCGGCTCGAAGGCCTCCAGCAGCCCCCGGACGTTCTTGTCGCCGCTCGCACCGACCACGCCGATGAGACGGCTGAACTGGAACGCCTCCCCGATCGCCTCGGCTGCCGCCCGGGCACCGGCCGGGTTGTGGGCGGCGTCCAGCACGACCGTCGGCGACCGGCGCACGACCTCCAGACGCCCCGGCGAGGCGACGGCCGCGAAGGCCTTGCGGACCGTGTCCAGATCGAGCGCGTCGGCCCGCTGCGCGCCGACGCCGAAGAACGCCTCGACGGCGGCGAGCGCGACGGCCGCGTTGTGCGCCTGGTGCGCGCCGTGCAACGGCAGGTACACCTCGGGGTACTCGCCGCCGAGCCCGCGCAGCGTCACCAGCTGCCCGCCGACGGCCACCTGCCGCTCGACGACACCGAACTCCAGGCCCTCCCGGGCCACCGTCGCGTCTACCTCGACGGCCTTCTTCAGCAGCACCTGCGCCGCGTCGACCGGCTGCTGGGCCATGATGACCGTCGCACCCTGCTTGATGATGCCGGCCTTCTCCGTGGCGATCTCGGCGTGCGTGCTGCCCAGCCGGTCGGTGTGGTCGAGGTCTATGGGCGTGACGACGGCGACGTCCCCGTCGATCACGTTCGTCGCGTCCCAGGAGCCGCCCATGCCGACCTCGACGACGGCCACGTCGGCAGGGGCGTCGGCGAACGCCGCGTACGCCATGCCGGTGAGCACCTCGAAGAACGACAGCCGGTACTCCTGCTGCGCGTCGACCATCTCCACGTACGGCTTGATGTCCTGGTACGTCTCGATGAACCGCTCGGGCGCGATGGGGGCGCCGTCGAGGCTGATGCGCTCGGTGATCGACTGCACGTGCGGCGAGGTGTAGCGGCCGGTGCGCAGCTCGAAGGCGCCGAGCAGGGCCTCGATCATGCGGGCCGTGGACGTCTTGCCGTTGGTGCCCGTGATGTGGATCGACGGGTACGACCGCTGCGGCTCGCCCAGCACGTCCATCAGCGCGGCGATACGGCTGACGGAGGGCTCCAGCTTCGTCTCGCCCCAGCGGGTGGCGAGCTCGGTCTCGACCTCGCGCAGGGCCTTGTCGACCTCGGGGTCGGCGGGGCGCGCAGGGACGTCGGCGTCGGGCGGGCCGCCCTGGGTGCGCAGGGTTCGGCTGCCGGCCTCGATGACCGCGAGGTCGGGGTCGCGGGTGGTCTCCTCCGCGATGATCTCGTCGAAGGCGTTGAGGGGGTCGGGCTGGTCGTCGGCGTCGTGGTCTGGAGGGAGCTCGCTCACGGGGCCAGTCTACGGAGCGGGGGTGACATCGGTGGGGGGTGGTTTGTGTCGTGCCTTGTCTGCGGGTTTGTGGGGGCTTGTCGCGCCCACGCGGCGGAGCCGCACATCGATACAGCCCCGCGCCCCTGAAGTGCGTGCGGGCCCCGGCGCTGACCAGCACCGGGGCCCGCACGACCGTACGAACGCTTACGCCTGCGGCAGCCTCTCCAGCTGGGCCTGGATGCGGGCGATGTCCTCCTCCGCCTTGGCGAGGCGGGTGCGGATCTTGTCCACGACGTGGTCGGGGGCCTTCGCCAGGAACGCCTCGTTGCCGAGCTTGGCGTTCGCCTGGGCCTTCTCCTTCTCGGCCGCGGCGAGGTCCTTGGCCAGGCGCTTGCGCTCGGCCGCCACGTCGATCGTGCCGGAGAGGTCGAGGGCGACCTCCGCGCCGGCGACCGGGAGGGTTGCCGTGGCCGTGAAGGCGTCGCCCTCCGGCTGGAGCCGGAGCAGCTGGCGGATGGCCGCCTCGTGGGGCGCGAACCGCGTGCCGTCCAGGGTCAGCCGGGCCGGGACCCGCTGGCCGGGCTGGAGGCCCTGGTCGGCGCGGAAGCGGCGGACCTCGGTGATGACCGACTGGAGGGACTCGATCTCGCGCTCGGCGTCGGCGTCCCGGAAGCCACTGTCCTTCGGCCAGTCGGCGATGACGACCGACTCGCCGCCGGTGAGGGTGGTCCACAGGGTCTCGGTGACGAACGGGACCACCGGGTGCAGCAGCTTCAGCGTGACGTCGAGGACCTCGCCGAGGACGCGCTGGGAGACCTCGGCCGCCTCGCCGCCCGCCTGGAACGTCGTCTTGGACAGCTCGACGTACCAGTCGAAGACCTCGTCCCACGCGAAGTGGAACAGGGCGTCGGAGAGCTTCGCGAACTGGTAGTCCTCGTAGAACGCGTCGACCTCGGCGACCACCGAGTTGAGGCGGGACAGGATCCAGCGGTCGGTCGAGGACATCTTCGACGCGTCCGGCAGCGGGCCCTCGATCGTCGCGCCGTTCATCATCGCGAAGCGCGTCGCGTTCCAGATCTTGTTGGCGAAGTTCCGCGAGCCCTGGACCCAGTCCTCACCGATCGGGACGTCGACGCCGGGGTTGGCGCCGCGGGCGAGGGTGAAGCGCAGGGCGTCGGAGCCGTACTTGTCCATCCAGTCCAGCGGGTTGACCGCGTTGCCGAAGGACTTCGACATCTTCTTGCCGAACTGGTCGCGGACCATGCCGTGCAGGGCGATGGTGTGGAACGGCGGGGTGCCGTCCATCGCGTAAAGGCCGAACATCATCATCCGGGCGACCCAGAAGAAGAGGATGTCGTAGCCGGTGACCAGGACGGAGTTCGGATAGAACTTCGCGAGCGACTCGGTCTGTTCGGGCCAGCCGAGCGTGGAGAACGGCCACAGGCCGGAGGAGAACCAGGTGTCGAGGACGTCGGTGTCCTGACGCCAGCCCTCACCGCTCGGCGGCTCCTCGTCGGGGCCGACACAGACGACCTCGCCGTTCGGGCCGTACCAGACCGGGATGCGGTGACCCCACCACAGCTGGCGCGAGATGCACCAGTCGTGGAGGTTGTCGACCCAGTCGAAGTAGCGCTTCTCCATCTCCTGCGGATGGATCTTGACCTTGCCGTCGCGGACCGCGTCACCGGCGGCCTTGGCCAGCGGGCCGACCTTGACCCACCACTGCATGGACAGGCGCGGCTCGATGGTGGTCTTGCAGCGCGAGCAGTGGCCGACGGAGTGGACGTAGGGCCGCTTCTCGGCGACGATCCGGCCCTCGGCGCGCAGGGCCGCGACGATCGCAGAGCGGGCCTCCAGCCGGTCCAGGCCCTGGAAGGGGCCGTGGGCGGTGATCACCGCGTGCTCGTCCATGATCGTGATGGCCGGCAGGTCGTGGCGCTGGCCGATCTCGAAGTCGTTCGGGTCGTGCGCCGGCGTCACCTTGACAGCGCCCGTGCCGAACTCGGGGTCGACGTGCTCGTCCGCGACGACCGGGATGGAGCGGTCGGTCAGCGGCAGTTTGACCAGCTTGCCGATCAGGTGCTTGTAGCGCTCGTCCTCGGGGTGGACGGCGACGGCCGTGTCACCGAGCATCGTCTCGGCACGGGTGGTGGCGACGACGATGGTGTCGTCCCCGTCGCCGTACTTCATGGAGACGAGCTCGCCGTCGTCGTCCTGGTACTCGACCTCGATGTCCGAGATGGCCGTCAGACAGCGGGGGCACCAGTTGATGATGCGCTCGGCGCGGTAGATGAGCTCGTCGTCGTAGAGCCGCTTGAAGATGGTCTGGACGGCCTGGGAGAGGCCCTCGTCCATCGTGAAGCGCTCGCGCGACCAGGCAACGCCGTCGCCCAACCGCCGCATCTGACCGCTGATCTGGCCGCCGGACTCGCCCTTCCACTGCCAGACGCGCTCGACGAAGGCCTCGCGGCCCAGGTCGTGCCGGGACTTGCCTTCCTTGCCGAGCTCCCGCTCGACGACGTTCTGCGTGGCGATGCCGGCGTGGTCCATGCCGGGCTGCCACAGCGTCTCGTAGCCCTGCATGCGCTTGCGGCGGGTCAGGGCGTCGATGAGCGTGTGCTCGAAGGCGTGCCCCAAGTGGAGCGAGCCCGTGACGTTCGGCGGCGGGATGACGATGGTGTACGGCGACTTCTCGCTCTTGGCGTCCGCCTCGAAGTAACCCCGCTCTACCCAGCGCTCGTACAGCGGCCCCTCTACGTCGGCCGGCGCGTACTGGGTCGGCAGGTCGGTGCTGGGCGCTGGTGGCTGCTGCTGAGCGTTCTCGGTCACGGGGGTCAGTTTAGAGGTGTCACGACCCCGTCCCGAAACGCGTTTCGTTTGTAACGGTGGGGGCCCCGATGCCATGCACACGGCGGGTCTGCGCCAGGATGTCCGGAAGACATAAGCATCTGGAGGGGAACCCAGAACATGAGTTACAACCAGCCGGGCCCGTACGGCGGGCAGCCCCAGCAGCCCGGTCCGTACGGCCAGCCCGGCCCGTACGGCCAGCCGCCGCAGGCGCCCCAGCCCGGCTACGGCTACCCCCAGCAGGCCCCTCCGCCCCAGCCCGGCTACGGCTACCCGCAGCAGCCCCAGCAGGGCGTCCCGCCCCAGCAGGCGCCCTACGGCCAGCCCCCGTACGGCCAGCAGCCGCCCTACGGCCAGGCCCCGTACGGCGTGCCCCAGCCTCCCGCGCCGAGCGGCGGCGGGAAGAAGACCGGCCTCATCATCGGCGCGGTCGCGGTCGTCGCGGCGATCGGCGTGGGCGCGTACTTCGTGATCGGCGGGGGCGGCGGCGCGGGCGCCCTGGAGGACGACGGTCCGCACAAGCTGGCGACGCCGGCGAAGGTGATGAGCGAGTACAACCGCATCACCAAGGACGGGGCGACCGCCGGCGACGACTCCACCAAGGAGCTGGAGAAGAGCGGCGTCAAGGACGGCACGTCGGTGCTGGCCACCTATTCCACGGTGGACCCCACCAAGTACGACCCCACGGACCCGTCCTCGGCCGCCGAGATGGCCACGGCCAAGAGCGTCAACTTCTTCGGCGTCTACGGCGAGGTCTCCGACCCGGAGGCGTCCCTGGACACGTTCTTCGCCAACTTCAAGAAGTCGGCCGAGAAGGACTCCTCCAGCAGCAGCGGGAGCAAGACCGAGCTGATCGGCGAGCCGGAGGAGGCAGACCTCGACGGCGCGGTCATGAAGTGCCAGGCACTCAAGGGCCAGAACGTCATGACCAAGAAGGAGCAGACCAACTGGTTCTGTGCCTGGGCCGACTACAGCACCATCGCGGTGGTCTCCTCGGGCACCGCCGCCGGGGACACGTCGAAGGACACCGCCATCGACATCACCACCAAGATCCGCCCGGAGATCCGCGTCAAGGTCTGACGACGGACGAAGGCAAAGGGGAAGGGCCCCGGCCGATGGCCGGGGCCCTTCCCTCTACGTCTGCGTCACGCCGTCTTCTGCTCGCCCGGCCCACGGCCCCGCGCATCCCTCGGGATCAGGGTCGGGTTGACGTTCGACTGGACGACGTCCGCCGTGATGACGACCCGGGCCACGTCCTTGCGGGACGGGACCTCGTACATCACGCCCTGGAGGACTTCCTCCATGATGGCGCGCAGGCCGCGCGCGCCGGTCTGGCGGAGGATGGCCTGGTCGGCGATGGCTTCGAGGGCCTCGCGCTCGAAGTCCAGCTCCACGCCGTCGAGTTCGAAGAGGCGCTGGTACTGCTTGACGAGCGCGTTGCGCGGCTCGACGAGGATCTGGAGCAGGGCCTCGCGGTCGAGGTTGTGGACCGAGGTGATGACCGGCAGGCGGCCGATGAACTCGGGGATCATGCCGAACTTGACCAGGTCCTCCGGCATGACCTCCTGGAACTGGTCCTTGGACTCCATCTCGCGCTTGGAGCGGATCTGCGCGCCGAAGCCGATGCCCTTGGCACCCGCCCGGGCCTCGATGATCTTCTCCAGGCCGGCGAAGGCACCGCCCACGATGAACAGCACGTTCGTCGTGTCGATCTGGATGAACTCCTGGTGGGGGTGTTTACGGCCGCCCTGCGGCGGCACCGAGGCCGTGGTGCCCTCCAGGATCTTCAGCAGGGCCTGCTGGACGCCCTCGCCCGACACGTCGCGCGTGATCGAGGGGTTCTCACTCTTCCTCGCGACCTTGTCGATCTCGTCGATGTAGATGATCCCGGTCTCGGCCTTCTTGACGTCGTAGTCGGCCGCCTGGATCAGCTTGAGCAGGATGTTCTCGACGTCCTCGCCGACGTAACCGGCCTCCGTGAGGGCCGTGGCGTCGGCGATCGCGAAGGGGACGTTCAGCATGCGCGCGAGCGTCTGCGCGAGGAGGGTCTTGCCGGACCCCGTGGGGCCCAGGAGCAGGATGTTGGACTTCGCCAACTCGATGGCGTCGTCACGGCCGTTCGCCCCGCCGTTCTCACCGGCCTGGACGCGCTTGTAGTGGTTGTACACCGCTACGGACAGGGCCTTCTTGGCGGCCTCCTGGCCGACCACGTAGCCCTCGAGGAACTCGTAGATCTCGCGGGGCTTCGGGAGCTCCTCCCAGCGGACCTCGCTGGTCTCCGCCAGTTCTTCCTCGATGATCTCGTTGCAGAGATCGATGCACTCGTCGCAGATGTACACACCGGGCCCTGCGATGAGCTTCTTGACCTGCTTCTGGCTCTTGCCGCAGAACGAGCACTTGAGCAGATCGCCGCCGTCACCGATGCGTGCCACGGTGTGCTTCCCCTTCGCCTGGGAGACTCCTGGACGTCGACGTCCAGCGGACTCCTGGTGCTGCCTTATGTCCGACGGTACCTTGCCGGGCCCCCCGTTCGGGCCCCCCTTGGCGCGGTTCGCTTTGACGTGAACCGAGTCAAACCGTGCCAAGGGGCGGCAGACGTCACTGCCTCTCGCGTCAGCGCAGGCTCGAGTTGTCCATCTTCCGGGTGGTGATGATCTGGTCGATCAGGCCGTAGCTCAGCGCGTCCTCGGCCGTGAGGATCTTGTCGCGCTCGATGTCCTCGCGGATCTTCTCGACCGGCGTGGTGGAGTGCTTGGCCAGCATCTCCTCCAGCTGCGAGCGCATCCGCAGGATCTCGTTCGCGGCGATCTCCAGGTCGGAGACCTGACCGCGGCCGGTCTCGCTGTACGGCTGGTGGATCAGCACGCGCGCGTTCGGCAGGGCCATGCGCTTGCCCGGCGTGCCGGCGGCCAGCAGGACGGCGGCGGCGGAGGCGGCCTGGCCCATGCAGACCGTCTGGATGTCCGGCTTCACGTACTGCATCGTGTCGTAGATCGCCGTGAGCGCCGTGAAGGAGCCGCCGGGGCTGTTGATGTAGACCGAGATGTCACGGTCGGGGTCCATCGACTCCAGGCACAGCAGCTGCGCCATGACGTCGTTGGCGGAGGCGTCGTCGATCTGGACGCCGAGGAAGATCACGCGCTCCTCGAAGAGCTTCGCGTACGGGTCGTACTCGCGGATGCCCTGGGAGGTGCGCTCGACGAAGCGGGGGATGACGTAGCGGGACTCGGCCTGCGGGCCGGTGTAGCGGCCCTGCGAGGCGCTCATGTCCTGCACGGCGTGCATACGGTCGTAGATCCCGCTGCCGGGGAACTGGTTCACGGTGTCTCCTGAAAAGGGCTGAGGCGGTCGGCTGGGGCTGTCTGGGGTCGCTGGGGCCCGGGAAAGGGCTCCGTGGGCCTCACGGGGCGCCACAGGCCCCGTGGGGACCGCTCAGGCCCCGGTGCCGCCGCCGCCCGGCATACCGGCGGCCGTGGGAATCACGTCGTCGATGAGGCCGTACTCCTTGGCCTCGAAGGCGTCGAACCAGCGGTCGCGGTCCGAGTCGCGGGTGATCTGCTCGACCGACTGCCCCGTGTGCTGGGACGTGAGCTCGGCCATGCGCTTCTTGGTGTGCAGCAGCCGCTCGGCGTGGATCTTGATGTCCGAGGCCGAGCCGGCGAGGCCCGCGGAGGGCTGGTGGATCAGGATCTCGGCGTTCGGCAGCGCGAAGCGCTTGCCGGGGGTGCCGGCGCTGAGCAGGAACTGACCCATCGAGGCCGCGAGGCCCATGGCGATGGTGACCACGTCGTTCTTGATGAACTGCATGGTGTCGTAGATCGCCATGCCGGCCGTGATGGAACCGCCGGGGCTGTTGATGTACAGGTAGATGTCCTTGTCCGGGTCGGCGGCAAGGAGCAGCAGCTGCGCGGTGATCTTGTTCGCGATGTCGTCGTCGACCGGCTGGCCGAGGAAGATGATCCGCTCGTTGAGCAGCCGGTTGTAGACCTGGTCGCCGAGGCCGCCACCGATAGAGGGCTCGCCGGCGGCTGAGGGCATCAGATTCGTCACGTATCCACCTGCTCGTCTTACGACGGCGCCGGGCCGTCTCACGTTTCCCTAGGGGCTAGGAGCCGTTCGGGGACTCCACTGCCCTCGTATTCATGGACCCTAACGCGCGGGTCCCTTCGGGGAATCCCGGAGATGGGAGTGTTCGCCGGGGGCGTAGCGCGGTGGGCTCCGCGGGTGCGCCGTGCGGTCTCGTCGTGGGTGGTGCGGGAATCGCCGGGCCGCGGGGCGGGTGGGGGCTTGTCGCGCAGTTCCCCGCGCCCCTGGGGTGCGCCTGCCCCCTGGGCGGCGAGAAGGCCCTGGGGCGTGCCCCAGGGCCTTCTTCACGGACTCACGGCGACCGGGGCTCAGCCCTCGGTCTTCTCCTCGGCGGACTCGGCCGGGGTCTCCTCGGCGGAGGCCTCGGCGGTTTCCTCGTCCTCTTCGTCGTCGAGGTCGATGACCTCGCCGTTGGTGTCCTTGACCGTGGCCTTCTCGACCACGACGGCCAGGGCCTTGCCGCGGGCGACCTCGCCGACCAGGAGCGGAACCTGGCCGCCCTCGACGACCGCCTGGGCGAACTGGTCGGGGGACATGCCGGAGGAGGCGGCGCGACGCATGAGGTGCTCGGTGAGCTCCTCCTGGTTGACGTTCAGCTTCTCCTGCTTGACGAGCTCGTCGAGGACGAACTGCGTCTTGATGCCCTTGACCGCGGCTTCCTTGGTCTCGGCGTCGAACTCCTCCTCGCTCTTGCCCTGGATCTCCAGGTACTTCGCGAGGTCGAGGCCCATCTGGCCGAGCTGGTGGTGCTCGAGGTTGTGCTTGCGGGTGTTGATCTCGTCCTCGAGCAGCTTCTCGGGGACGGGCACCTCGACGAGCTCCAGCAGCTTCTCCAGGACGCGCTCCTGGGCCTGCGTGGCCTGGTCGTACTGCTTCATGTTCTCGAGGCGCTTGCGGCTGTCCGCGCGGAGCTCCTCGATGGTGTCGAACTCGGAGGCGAGCTGCGCGAACTCGTCGTCCAGCTCGGGCAGTTCACGCTTGGCGACCTGGGTGACCTTGACGGTGACCTCGGCCTCCTTGCCGGCGGCGGAACCACCCTTGAGCTCGGAGGTGAAGGTGGCCTCGCCACCGGCCTCCAGGCCCTTCACGGCGTCGTCGATGCCTTCCAGCAGCTCACCGGAACCGATGGTGTAGGAGACGCCGTCGGCGACGCCGTCCTCCAGGACCTCGCCGTCGACCTTGGCCTGCAGGTCGATCGTCACGACGTCGCCGTCCTCGGCGGCACGCTCGACCGGGGCGGTGGAGGCGAAGCGCTCGCGCAGCTCCTCGACGGCCTTGTCGACGTCCTCGTCGGTGACCTCGACCGCGTCGACCTCGACCTCGATGCCGGAGAAGTCCGGGATCTCGATGGAGGGGCGGATGTCGACCTCGGCGGTGAAGTTCAGCGTCTCGCCGTCCTTCAGCTCCGTGATGTCGACCTCGGGCTGGCCCAGCACGCTGAGCTCGGCCTCGTTGACCGCGTCGGTGTAGAACTTCGGAAGCGCGTCGTTGACCGCCTCCTCCAGAACCGCACCGCGGCCGAACCGCTGGTCGATGACCCGGGCCGGGACCTTGCCCTTGCGGAAGCCCTTCACCGTGACCTGCTGGTTGATCTTCTTGTACGCCGCGTCGAGGCTGTCCTTGAGCTCCTCGAAGGGCACCTCGACAGTGAGCCGAACCCGAGTCGGGTTCAGGGTCTCCACGGCGCTCTTCACGGTTCGGTCTCCTTGTGGCTGACTTCTTGGTTTCTGCCGGGGCCAGAACGGCCCGGCGGATTTCGCCGCCCGGAGACTTCAGACGCTGAGACACACGGGCGTGCAGCTTGCATAGTAACGGCAGCGACTACACCGCCCAAAAGGCGATCACGTGAGTGATCCGATGGGCGATCACGCGAGGTGATCGGGTGGCTGGTCGGGGTGGCGGGATTTGAACCCACGGCCTTCCGCTCCCAAAGCGGACGCGCTACCAAGCTGCGCCACACCCCGTCTGGTGCGACACGTAGGGTACATGCCGTCAGGCCGTGCGGCGGCCGCATTTCCACAGGCTCCGTGCCGCGTCGGCTCCGGCGGGAATGCGGTGTGCGACGGAGGGGGCCGACCCGCTACGATGCCTTCAGTGCCGCGGTCACCCGACCTGCGGCGCGTGCTGTGCGGGCGTAGCTCAATGGTAGAGCCCTAGTCTTCCAAACTAGCTACGCGGGTTCGATTCCCGTCGCCCGCTCCATACGGCTCAGGGCCAGGCCGGAGGTTCCTCTCCGCCTGGCCCTGATCGTTTTCCGAGGTGGGCCGGTTACGGTCGTCGCATGGCTTCCGGCTCCTTCTCGCCCGCGGACATCGCCGCGATGCCCAGGGCCGAGTTCGCCTTCCCCGGCGCTCTGCGCGACCGGCTCGTCACGGCGATCCTCGACGGTTCGAAGACCTCCACGACGGGACTCGTCGCCGACTACGAGCACGAGGGCGAGCCGGTACCCGAGGCCGGGGACCGTTCGGTGGTGATCGACTCGGACGGGCGTCCGGTCGCGGTCATCGAGGTGACCGGCGTGCGGGTCGTCCCGCTGGCCGAGGTCGATCTCGCCCATGTGGTGGACGAGGGAGAGGGGCACCGCAGCGTGGCCGAGTGGCGGGACGGGCACGAGCGGTTCTGGCACGGCGAGGATGTGCGGGCGGCCCTGGAGGACCCGCACTTCACCGTGGACGACACGACGCCGGTGGTTCGAGCGCTTCCGTCTCGTCACCGATCTTCGCCCCGCCGGCTGATCGGCACCCGCTGGTTCAGAGGGTCCGGACGTCCAGCGTGTAGACGGAGCGGTCGCCGTACGGGACGTACAGGGCGTCCCCGACCAGGGTGAGGGGGGCGCCGGAGGTGTTGTCGGGTTCGCCGCTGTCGTCCCGGCCGTCGCGAGTGCCTTCGATCTTGCCGGTGGAGACGTTCAGGGCGGCCACCCGGCCACTGGGGGACGCGAAGTAGACGTGCGTGGCGGAGGCGGCCGGCGGGCCCTGCTGCTCCACGGTGGAATTGCTGTCCCAGAGGGTCCGGCCCGTGCGGGGCGAGACCGCGCTGACGCCGCCGCTGCCCCGGGTGAAGTAGACGGTCCCGCGCCGGAGGTAGGCACCGGACGCCTCGGCCTGCTTGCCGGAGACGCGCACGGCGGTGAGCTCGTGCGAGGAGACGTCGAGCAGGGTCAGACCCTTGCCGGGCGCGTAGGTTTTCGCCAGCACCAGGCTGCCGCCGTCCCGGCCGAGCAGGTCATGGGCGCCCTTCGCCTCGACCGTCCAGCGGGGCCTGCCGTCGGCCGTGCCGATCTCGGACACGGTGGTCGTGGCGGTGTCCTGCTCCCACCTGCCGGTGGTGCAGATCAGGTAGGCGCGTTCGGCCGCGGCGCGCAGCAGGCAGTGGTCCGCGCCCTGCGGCTCGGGGCGCTTCCAGCGGACCTCGCCCGTGCCGGTGTCGAGCAGGGCGTACTGCTCTCCCTGGCCGCCGTAGGACGTGATGACGCCTTCGGGGACGGCGACGGCGCCGCCCTTTACGCCGTCGGGGGCGCTCGCCGTCTGGCCGTCGGCCGTCTCGGTCCGCCACAGCACCTTCCCGGTGCCGGCGGCCAGGGCGGAGACGGTGTAGGTGAACAGCGGCCCGGCTCCGTCCGCCATCTCCCGATCGTCCACCTGGTAGGCGTAGACGCGGCCGCGGCCCGTTCCGATGATCGAGCCCTCGTCGCTGGTCGGGCTCTCCGGTGCGGTGGCGTCGACCAGCCGGGTCCAGGTGTTGCGGCCCCCGGACAGGTCGAAGCGGGTCGCCATGACCTGGGCACCGGCGCAGATCAGGGACGTGTCCACCACGGCGCAGCTCTGGAAGGAGTCGCGGCCCAGGCCGCTGTCGATGCTTTTGGGGGCCTTCGCCCTGGCGGCCCACGGTTTCCAGCCGTCGGGGAGGTCGGCCGCCCTCGGGGTGGAGGAGGGCGGGCGGTCGTTTTCGCGGACCAGGGCGACGGTGGTGGTGACGATCGCGGCGAGTGCGACGGCCGCCGCGGCCGAGACCAGCAGCAGTCCGTGTCTGCGGCGGCTGCGGGTGCGCTCCGCCCCGGGCGCGGGTGCGCCGTCCGGTTCGCTGGACGGTCGGTGCTGTTCCGTGGTGGTCCTGTCGGTCCCGGGGCGCCGTGCCTCGTGCCGTTCGGCGTCCGGTCCGCCGTCCGCCTCGGCGGGGGGCGGGTGGGGTGCTGCGTCCCGCTCTGTGCCGGCCGCGTCGGGCCATGCCGTGCCGGCCGGCTCGGTCGGCCGGGCGCCCGGCCACGCACGTACGGGGCGCGGTGCGCGGGTGCCGGGCACCAGGACCGGGCCCGGGGTGCCGCCCTCGCGGAGCAGTGTGAACAGTTCGTCAGCGGCGGGGCGGTCCTTGGGGTGCTTCTCCAGGCAGAGGCGGATGAAAGGGAGCAGTTCGGCGGGGACGCCGGTGAGGTCCGGTTCGCCCTCGACGACCCGCAGGGCCGTTTCGTAGGGGCTCGGGCTGTCGAACGGGCCGCGGGAGGTGGCGGCATGGGTGAGGACCGAGCCGAGGGAGAACATATCGGCGGCCGGGCCGACGTCCTGCGGGGAGGCGAACTGCTCCGGGGACATGAAGGGCGGGGTGCCCATGACGCGGCCGGTCTGCGTGAGGACGTCGGAGGCGGCGTGGTCGGCGGCGCGGGAGATGCCGAAGTCGATGACGCGGGGGCCGTCCTCGGCGAGCATCACGTTGGCCGGCTTCAGGTCGCGGTGGACGACTCCGGCGCGGTGGATGTCGCGCAGGGCCTCGACGAGGCCGGCGGCCAGGCCGCGCAGCCGGGGCAGCGGGAGCGGGCCGTGCTCGCGGACGTGCGTGCCGAGATCCCCGCCCGGGATGTAGAGCGTGGCCATCCAGGGGTGCGGGGCGTCGGCGTCGGCGTCCACGACGGGGGCGGTGAAGGCGCCGCTGACCCGGCGGGCGGCGGCGACCTCGCGGCGGAAACGGGTGCGGAACTCGTCGTCGTCGGCGTACTGGCTGTGCACGACCTTGATCGCGAGGCGTCGGCCGGAGGCGGAGCGGGCCAGGTAGACCACGCCCATGCCGCCGGATCCGAGGCGGTCCTCGGTGCGGTAGCCGCCCACCTCCGCCGGGTCGGAATCGCGCAGCGCCATCCCTGTACGTTCCCCCCGTCACGCACCGTCCTGTGGTCGGGGCGAGCGTAACCGCCCCTGCGCCGGGCCCGAAGCGCGGGGCGCGGGAGGAGGCGCCGGCGTCCCGGTCAGAAGCTGATGGAGTTGATGGTCTCCGCTATCGAGTTGAGGAACCGGTTGATGGACGGGGCCATGCCGGTCGAGGCGAGGAAGAAGCCGAAGAGGATCGCCACGATCGCCGGCCCTGCCTTGATGGATCCCCCTCTCAGCAACACCACAAGGATGATCGCCAACAGCAGCACCACAGACAGTGAAATGGCCACAACTGATCACACACCCTCGGTCGGTCCGCTCTCCCGGCCCGGGGACGCGACCCCGCGCACCCCCGCCAGAACCATCGTGCCACCAACACGGCCGGGCTATGCGGCCGGTGACGCATCGGCCGCCCACGTGTCGCCCTCACCCGCGCGGGGACGTTTGTGTGCAAGGTCTCAACACCGGGGAGTCGCACGGCAATTCGACGAGCCACCCGGACAGGGAATTCGACCGTATCGTTTCCGTCTCCACACAACGCGTTCGCAGCTAATTCGAATTGCTGCCACAAGCCCCCCGACAGCCGTGCGAGCCGGGGCCCGGAGAGGGCTGAAGCGGACATTCCGCTGGAGTCGCCTGCTGGTCTTATGCGTCGCTTAGTCCGGAAGTATCACGACAAGCAGGGCGTGGCCGGTACGCACAATCCGCCCTCGGATGATGTGTCGGCCATCACTCCGACAGACACGTCAACCACCCGTAATCCGGGGTACCCGCAGCGAATAGCCAGGAATCACTTCCGGCGTTTTACGAATAGCTGTTGGGAACGCTAGGGTGCCTCAGATGTTCCACGCTGCCTCGTCCCCCGATCGCGCAGCGAGGTCCCGGATCGTCTCCCCGAGCTCCTGGTGGGAGGGTCTGTGACGAACTCGCTGCGACCGAACGGCGACCGCAGGGCGCCACTTCCCCCGGCACAGTCACCGGCCGACGGAGTGCCGAGCCCCCGCTCGCCGCACAGCACGCAGAAGAAGCAGAACGGCAAGCAGCGCGACGCGTTCTTCGACAACGCGAAGTACCTCGCGATCGTGCTGGTGGCCATGGGCCACGCCTGGGAGCCGCTCAAGGGCGACAGCCGGATACTGGAGGCCGCCTACCAGGTCGTCTACGCGTTCCACATGCCGGCGTTCATCCTCATCTCCGGCTACTTCTCCCGCAGTTTCGACATGCGGCCCGACCGGCTGAAGCGCCTCATCACCGGCGTAGCCGTGCCGTACATCATCTTCGAGACGGCCTATCCGCTCTTCAAGCGGGTCATCGACAACGACCCGCACCAGGAGATCAGCCTCCTCGATCCCTGGTACCTGACCTGGTTCCTGGTCGCGCTGTTCATCTGGCGTCTGACCACCCCCATCTGGAACCTGGTGCGCCAGCCGCTGCCGCTCGCGCTGGGTCTCGCCATGCTGGCGACGGTCACCCCCGAGATCGGTGACGACCTGGACCTCCAGCGCGTCCTGCAGTTTCTGCCGTTCTTCGTGCTGGGCCTGGTCATGAAGCCCGAGCACTTCCACATGGTGCGCCGCCGTTCCGTGCGGATCGCCTCGGTTCCGGTGTTCGCCGTCGCGCTGGCCTTCAGCTGGTGGGCGGTGCCGCGCATGAACACCGCGTGGTTCTACCACCGTGACGCCGCGCAGGAGCTGGGTGCCCCCTGGTGGACCGGCCCGGTCATGGTGCTCGCGATGTTCGGCTGCTCCCTGGTGCTGACCGCCTGCTTCTTCGCCTGGGTGCCGCGCCGCCAGATGTGGTTCACCGCCCTCGGCGCCGGCACGCTCTACGGCTACCTGCTGCACGGCTTCCTGGTGAAGGCCGGCGACTACCAGGGCTGGTTCGAGGCGTCCTGGCTGCACCGGCCGGCCGGTGAGATCCTCGTGACGGTCCTCGCGGCCGCCGTCGTGACCGTGCTGTGCACCAAGCCGGTGCAGCGCATGTTCCGGTTCGCGATGGAGCCGAAGATGGACTGGGCCTTCAAGAAGGACGCCGCCGAAGTCGCCCGCGAACGCCAGAGCGCCGAGCGGCGCGAGCGTGAGCGTGCGCGCGAGAAGGTCAACGCCTGACCCGCACAGCGGACTTCATCCGACGAGACCGAGAAGGGCGCGCATCCGCGCGTACTTCTCGGTCAGTCGTTTCCGGGTCGCCTCGTCGAGGACCGCGAGGCGGGCCGGGTCCGCGTTGTGCGCCAGGTCCGACTCCTTCACCAGCAGCGCCCCGGGCGTGGCGAGGATCCGCGCGGCGTACGCCTCCGGCGGCTCCCCCGCCCGTTTGGTGACCGCGAGGACGATGTCCTTCGTACGGCTGCTCAGCGCGGCCTCGCGCAGCCACTGTGCGGAGAGGGCGTCGTCCTCGACGGCGTCGTGCAGCCAGGCCGCCGCGATCTGCTCCTCGTCGCCGCCCCGCGCCCGTACGCCCTCCGCCACCGCCCGGAGGTGTTCGGCGTAGGGCCGTCCCGCCTTGTCTCTCTGGCCGGTGTGCGCGGCGCGGGCGGTGGCCTCCACCTCGGCCAGGGTCATACGCGATGTCTCGGTCACCGCTCCAGTGTCTCCCCGCGCAGCGCCGCCCGCGCCGGCAGGCTGACCGCGGCCAGGCCGAGGACGAGGATCGCGGCGGCGAACGAGCCGTAGAGGAGCGGGGGGATGTACGGCCCCCCGGCCCGTCAGGCCCCTCATCATCGGCACCAGCGTGGCCAGCGCGATCGCCGTGCCGAGCGCGATGCCCGCGACGGCGACCAGGAGCGCTTCCCAGCGGACCATGCGCAGCACCTGGCGACGGGTGGAGCCGAGCAGACGGAGCGTGCCGAGTTCGCCACGGCGGTCGAGGACCGTCATCACCAGGGTGTTGACGGCGGCGACCGCCGCGAAGCCGCCGAGGACGGCCGCCATGACCGTGTTCGCCCAGGCGTTGAGTTCGCGGTCGACGGATTGGGCGGCGGTGTGGCCGGCGCGGTCCATGACGCGGCCGAGCGGTGCGAGCGCCTTCGCCGTGCCGCCCTTGACCCACAGTTCGGTGTCGAAGGCGGAACTGACGTGGCCGGCCAGATCACCGCGGTGCAGGGTGACCTGGGACAGGCCCAAGCCGCGGCCGTACCTCGCCGCCACCAGCGGGGTGGCCCCGGTGCCGTCGGGCAGGCGGATGCGGATGCGCTCGCCGACCCTCACCTTCGCGTTCTCGGCGACGGACGCGTCGAGGGCGATCTCGCCCGGCTTCAGCGACAGCCGGCCCTTCCCGACGTCCAGGTCCTGCACGGCGGCCAGGTCGCGGGCCGAGCCCGTGACGCCCTGCGCGGAGACCGGGGTCAGGACTCCCGAGCTGCGGACGAGGACGGACGTCCTCAGCAGGCCGACGGCCGCGATGACGCCGGGCGTCCGACCGGCCCGTCGCACGGAGTCCGGCGGCAGGGCGCCCTCGTCGGACGTGACGATGTGGTCGGCGACGATGCCCGCCCGCTGCTGCTCGGCGATGGCCCGGTCCTCGCTGGTGTGCAGGAAGACCAGCACGGAGGAGAACGCCATGGCGAGCACGATCGGGGTGATCGCGGAGGCCAGACGACGGGCGATGGTGCGGGAGTTGGCTGCGGCCAGGGCCGCGGGGGCTCCCGCACCCCGCAGCGGCAGTCCGAACAGGGACGCGCAGGCGCGGGCGATCAGCGGACCCAGCAGGGCGACGGCCAGCATGAACAGCATGACGACGCCGAGGGCGGCGTTGGCCGCGTCCTCACCCGACTCCGAGGCGGCGGCCGGACCATGAGGACGACCGCCCAACCGACCTGGGGAAAACCCCACCTCAGCGGGGGGTGGCCGCCGTCGGTCCCTCGCGGCAGATCAGCAGCAGGGCCCGGTCGTCGTTGACGTCCTTGGCGACCGCCTCGATGAGGTGCCAGGCCGCACCGTGGAAGCCGCCGGCCACATAGCGGTCGGCCTCGCCGGTGAGGCGGTCGATGCCCTCGACGATGTCGCGGTCGGCGGTCTCCACCAGACCGTCCGTGAACAGCATCAGCACGTCGCCGGGCCGCAGCGAACCCTTCACCGGGTCGAACTGGGCGCCGTCGTACACCCCGAGGAGCGGGCCCTCGGCCGCCTTCTCCTCCCAGCGGCCGGTGCCGGCGCTGAGCTGGAGGCCCGGCGGGTGGCCCGCGGAGTAGAGCTCGTAGTCGCCGGAGTCCAGGTCGAGGACCAGGTGGATGGAGGTGGCGAAGCCCTCGTCCCAGTCCTGGCGCAGGAGGTAGCCGTTGGCGGCCGGGAGGAAGGCGTGCGGCGGGAGGGAGCCGAGCAGGCCGCCGAACGCGCCGGACAGCAGCAGGGCGCGGGAGCCCGCGTCCATGCCCTTGCCGGAGACGTCGGTGAGGACGACTTCGAGCGTGCGGCCGCCGTTGGTACGGGCCGCCACCACGAAGTCCCCCGAGAACGACTGGCCGCCCGCCGGGCGCAGGGCCATCTCCCGGTGCCACCCGCCCGGCAGGTCGGGCAGCTTGCTCTGCACCCGGATGCGTTCCCGCAGGTCGAAGAGCATGGTGCCGCCGCGCCGCCAGGGCACCCCGACCCGGCTGCGGAACTGGGCGAGGAGCAGCCCGAAGAAGCCGCAGGCCGCGACCACGAGGACGACGCCCGGGGTGACCCGCGACGGGCCCTCCGTGTACGGGCCGAGCTGCACCGACTCCACGATCAGCGCGGTGGCCGCGGCCGCGTACAGGCCGAGCAGGCTCGCCGGGCGCAGCAGCAGCCCGCCCACGACGACGGGCAGCACCAGCGCGGCCGGGGAGAACCACACCGAGTTCCCCAGGGTCGCCGCCGCGATCAGCGGGACGGTCAGGAGCAGACCGACCAGGGCGATCCAGTCCGAGCCGTTGCCGCGGAAGTAGTCCACGGCCGCTCGGCGCACGCCGACGCGGACCCGGTGCCACTGCTTCTTCAACCGGGCCGTGAACGTCTCGGCTTCCGCGCGCCGCTCTCGTCCTGATGCCATTAGTTCGGGACCCTATCCATCGGACCAGCCCCTTGGCACGGGAGGTCCCACTTGTCCCCCGTCCGAGGGCCGACTTCACAGTGAACTTCACGGTGCGCTCCTCCGCCGCCACCCGGGAGAAATTCCCTCGCTCGTCCCGCATCGCCCTGGTAGGCATGGCCCATGGCGACTGACGCGACCGGCTCCGCGCCCGGCCTCCGGGTACTGCGGCGGGATGAATGGGACAAGTGGTACGACACCCTCATCCGGGGCTTCGGCGGGGTCCCGGAGTCCACCGAGGAACGGGAGTTGTGGAACTCGCTGACCGAGGTCGACCGTTCCCTCGGCGCCTGGGACGGGGACGAGTGCGTGGGCACGGCCGGGGCGTTCAGCTTCCGGCTCACGGTGCCCGGCGGCGCCTCGGTACCCGCCGCGGGCGTCACCATGGTCAGCGTGGCCGCCACCCATCGCCGGCGCGGGGTGCTGACCTCGATGATGCGGCGGCAACTGGACGACGTCCGGGCCTCGGGTGAGCCGCTGGCCGTGCTGACGGCCTCCGAACCGGCGATCTACGGCCGGTTCGGATACGGGGCCGCCACCTTCCAGTTGAACGCCGAGATCGACACGACCCGGGTGCGGCTCACATCGCTGCCGGCGGGCACGGATGACGTGCGGGTGCGGTACGCCGTTCCCTCCGATGTGCTCGATGTGTGCGAGGCGTTGTACGCCCGGCTGGTGCCGTCGCGGCCGGGGATGCTGGCGCGGCAGCCCGGCTGGGAGCGGGTCGAGGTGCTCGATCCGGAGAGCGACCGGGCAGGAGCGTCTCCGCTGCAGTGCGTCCTGGCCGAACGGGACGGCGAGACGGTGGGGTATGCGCGGTTCCGCGTCAAACCGGACTGGGGGGCCGCCGGGCCCAACGGCTCGGTGATCGTGGAGAACTCGGCCGCGCTGGATCCCGCGGCGGACGCGGCGCTGTGGCGGTTCCTGTTCGGCATCGACCTGACGTCGTCGGTGGTGCTGCGGGGGCGGGGGCGGCCGGTGGACGACGCGTGGCAGCACTGGGTGTCCGACATCCGGCGGTGCCGGCCCCGCGTGCTGGACGCGCTGTACCTGCGGCCGGTGGATCTGGGGGCCGCGCTGGAGGCGCGGACGTATCAGACGCCGGTGGACGTGGTGTTCGAGGTGGAGGACGCGTTCTGCCCCTGGAACTCCGGGCGTTGGCGGCTCAGCGGGGATGCGAAGGGGGCCTCCTGCGAGCGTACGGCGGATGCGGCGGATCTCGTGCTGTCCGTACGGGAGTTGGGGGCCGCGTATCTCGGGGGTGTGTCGCTGGCCTCGTTGGGGGCGGCGGGGCGGGTGCGGGAGGTTCGGCGGGGTGCGCTGGCGGAGGCCTCCCTGGGGTTCGGGGCCGCCGTGGCTCCGTGGTTGCCGCACGGCTTCTGAGGTCGGGGCCTCATCGGCCCCGGTGCTCAGGGGCGTTGGCAGGACGGGCACCAGAAGAGGTTGCGGGCGGCGAGGTCGGCGGTGCGGATCTCGCCGCCGCAGATGTGGCAGGGCAGGTTGGCCCTGCGGTAGACGTACACCTCGCCGCCGTGGTCGTCCACACGGGGCGGGCGGCCCATGGCCTCCGGGGTGTGCTCCGGGCGGACGGTGTCGATGCGGTTGTTGCGGACGCCCTCGTGCATGAGGTCGACGAGGTCGGTCCAGATCGCGTGCCACTCGGTGGGGGTGATGTCCTTGCCCGGGCGGTACGGGTCGATGCGGTGCCGGAAGAGGACCTCCGCGCGGTAGACGTTTCCCACGCCGGCGATGACCTTCTGGTCCATGAGGAGGGCGGCGATCGTCGTACGGCTGCGGGTGATGCGGCGGTACGCGGTGTCCGGGTCGGCGTCGTCCCGGAGGGGGTCGGGGCCGAGGCGGTCGTGTATCGCCTGCTTCTCCGGGGGTGTGATGAGGGCGCAGGTGGTGGGGCCCCGGAGGTCCACGTAGGTGGTGTCGTTCGCGACGCGGAGGCGGACGGTGTCGGTGGGGGGCGGCTCGGGGGCCGGGCCGAAGGTGACCTTGCCGAAGAGGCCGAGGTGGATGTGGATCCAGTCGGTTTCGCGGAAGCCGAGGAAGAGGTGTTTGCCGTGGGCTTCCGTGTGGGTGAGTTCGGTGCCGGTGAGGAGGGTGGCGGCGGAGGTGAATTTGCCCTGGGGGCTGGTGGTGCGGGGCTTTGTGCCGAGGAAGGCCGTCGCGTAGTCCTGGGCCAGGCGGTGGATGGTGTGGCCTTCCGGCACGGGTCCTCCCTGGGGTCGGTTCGGTTTTTTGCCCACCCTCGGGCTCCGCCTCGGCGGGGTTCGCCCACCCG
>NZ_JNXI01000002.1 GCF_000717055.1 Streptomyces iakyrus
GGTGGCGAACGCGTTGGGCAGGTCCATCCGGGAGACGGCCACGCGCGGTTTGGGCATGTCCGCGGTGGCGCACAGCCGGTCGATGACGCCGTGCAGCTGGGGCTGCTCCTCGGGAGTGACGATGCGGCCGCGCATCGCGAACAGGGCGATCCGGTCGGAGAACCAGAACTGCGCCGCCAGCAGACCGGCGGCGATGACCACCACCAGCACCCACGACCTCAGCAGCGCGATCAGCACGGCGACGAACGCCACGTACAGCAGGCCGAGCAGGAACATCGTCAGGCCCATACGGGCGGTCAGCCCCCGGTCGGGAGCGAAGCGGCTGCGCACGGTCATCACCCCTCATCAGCCCGGGATCAGGCCCTCGTCGGCCAGCAGCGCCCGCACCTCGTGCAGGCTGGTGTCCTCGTCGGGGAGGATCAGGTCGGAGGGCGCGAGCGTGTCGGCCGGGAGCGGGGTGCCCAGGGCGCGTACGGCGTCCAGCAGCTCCCGCAGCCAGATGGCGAACGCCGACTCGTCGCCGTCGGCGGCGACCGACTGCAGCACGGCGTCCAACTCGTTGAGCTTGTCCAGGTGGGTGTCGGCGATCTCGTACTGGCCCTCGCCGAGAATCCGCATGATCACGACGGTGCCTCCTTGCCAGGCCCCCGGTCCGCGTCCGCGTCATCGCGGCTCTCCAGTGCGGGCGTCGGTTCGGAGGCGGCGGTGAGCTCGCCCTTCATCCGGGCCAGCTCCAGCTCGATGTCACCGCCCGCGGACGCCCTGTCCAGCTCGGCCTGGATGTCGTCACGGCCGGCCGGGAGAGTGGCGTCCTCCAGGGCGCCGGAGGCGATCAGCTCGTCCAGCGCTCCGGCACGGGCCTGCAACTGCTCGGTCTTGTCCTCGGCCCGCTGGATGGCCATCCCGACATCACCCATCTCCTCACCGATGCCGGTGACCGCCTCGGTGATCCGGGTCTGCGCCTCGGCGGCGGTGTAGGTGGCCTTGATGGTCTCCTTGCGGGTCCGGAAGGCATCCACCTTCGCCTCGAGGCGTTGCGAGGCCAGGGTGAGTTTCTCCTCCTGGGCCTGCAGCGCGACATGCTGGCCTTGCAGGTCGGCGAGCTGCGCGGTCACCGTCGTCCGACGTCCCAGGGCTTCGCGGGCGAGGTCTTCCCGCCCGACGGCGAGAGCCTGTTGGGCCTGCCCCTGGAGCTTGCCGCCGGCCTGCTCCAAGGTGGCCATCTGCAGTTCGAGGCGCTTGCGGCTGGTAGCGACGTCCGCGACGCCGCGACGCACCCGCAGCAGCAACTCCTGCTGCTGCCCGTAGGAGTAGTCCAGCACCTCACGCGGATCCTCGGCGCGGTCCAGCGCCTTGTTCGCCTTGATCCGGAACAGATCCGCGATACGACGAGCGATGCTGCTCATGGTCGGCCCGTCCCTTCTTCGTGGTCCGAGGTGAGTACCTCTGGTGCGCGTGCCGCTCAGTGCTGGTGCGGGCCCTTCTTCGTCAATCCGGTCCGCCCTGGGCCGTCAGGCTGGTGGTCCGGATGGCTCGTCTCGTCCCCGCGCTTGTACGGCGCCTTGCCATGACCGCCATGACCTCCGTGCATGAAGGCCATGCTGAGCGGGCAGGCCGCCACGAGGGCAATGAGGAGCAGTACGTACGGGGGGACACCGAGCCAGAGCAGTACGACGGCGGCGACGGCCGCGACCGCGATGCCGGTGAGCAGTTTCGGTTTCATCTCCGGCTCCCAAGGTTCTTTGTGGCCAGAATTCCCTTGACCTCCACGTTCCCTCGCCTAGGGCAACCCCGCATGGGTACTAAGGGCATTAGCACTGGGCCGAAAGGCCCTCGTCCCGATTCCGCTCATTCCGACCCCGTCTCCCCAGCACGGTTGGTGTGGAGTGTGAGGCGGAGCCAGCAGCCCCAGCCGACCGGCTGAGCGGCCCAGAAGCTGACGACGCGGTACAGCAGCGCGGCGGCGATCGCCTGGTCGGCAGGAATGCCTTGGACGACGAGCAGGGTGCTCAGGCTGGCCTCGGCGATGCCCAGGCTGCCGGGGGTCAGGCGCAGGCTGATGGAGATCTGGGTCAGCCCGTAGGCGATGAGGAGGCTTCGCCACGGCACGTCGATGCCGAGTGCCCACAGGGCGGCCGTCAGCGCGGCGGCGTCGCACACCCAGTTGCCCAGCGCCATTCCGAAGGGGCGGCGCCAGCCCCAGACGCCGGGCTGGATGGTCTCGGCCTGGTGCAGGACGTCGGCGAGGAGTCGTCCCAGCCGTTCACCAGCACGCCATCGCGCGCCGACGTACCGCCCCACGCGCCGTATCGCGCGGCGCAAACGTGATGACCGGGTGAGGCAGACGGCCGCCACGATCACGGCCGCAAGCACCGCCGCAGACGTGAGCACCACGGTCCGCAGTCCCGCACCCGGTCCACCCGGGTCGGCCAGCAGGGCACCCAGCGCCAGCAGCAGCGCGAGGGCCAGTACGGACAGGGCCCCGGCGACGACCAGCATGGCGGCGGCGAGCGCCAGGTCGATGCCCCGGCGGCGCAGCTGGCGGATCACCCACGCGACGGCCAGGGCGCTACCGCCCGGAAGCGCGCCAGCCATCGCGTTGGCTCCGAACGCGAGCCCCGTCATCGTGGCCAGGCCCGGCCGTGCCCGCGCGCCGCGCAGCAACCACCGCTGGAGAGCGGCGAGCCAGACGAAGGAGGCCGCTTCGAGGACGAGGGCCACCGTCAGTTTCGGGATGCTGACGTGCGCGAGAAGACGGGAGGTGGCGGCCAGTTCATGGCGATGCGTGACGGCCGCCACGGCTGCGACCGCGACGACGGCGATCGCACCGGCCCACCATGCCCACACCTGCCACCGGGGCCGCCGGGCCGTCTTCGCGGTGGCGGTCGGCGGGGCCGGTCCGTGGCGAAGATCGTCCGAGGACACGGGAAGGTCGCTCGCTTCGCTGCCGGTCGTTGTCATGGTCTGCTGCTGCCGATGCGAGCCGGGCGGGCCGCCAGGACCTGACGCAGCTCCGCGGCGGCCTGTTCGGGAGGGACGGGATTGACCGCGATGCCGGTGCCGAGTTCGAAGCCGGCGGGCTCGGTCAGACGGGGGGCGATCTGGAGGTGCCAGGCGAAGTAGGCGGTCATCTCCTCGCCGTTGGGGGCACTGATCAAAGCGTAGTTGTAGGGGACGTCGCCGAGCAGATCGCGCAGCCCCGTGAGGACCCGGCGCAGGAGTACGGCGGTCTGCTCCAGGTCCTCGTCACAGGCGTCGGCGAAGGATGCCTGGTGGCGGCGGGGCACGATCCAGGTCTCGTACGGGGTACGGGCGGCGTACGGGGCCAGCGCGGCGGTGTGGTCGGTGGCGGTGATGACGCGCTCGCCATCGGCGAGTTCGGCGGCAGTGTGGTCGACGTACAGGCAGTTGCCGTGGTCGTCGTAGTAGGCGCGGGCGACATCGAACAGCTGACGGAAGCGGGCGGGCACGATTGGGGTGGCGACGATCTGCGAGTGCGGGTGGGGCAGCGAGGTGCCAGCCGCGGCTCCGTGGTTGCGGAAGGGCAGGACGAGGCCGGGGCGGCGGTCGCGCAGAGCGAGGCAGCGGGTGCGGTAGGCGCGCAGGATGTCGGCGACGGCGGTGTCGTCGCCGTCGGGCAGGTCCCAGTCGTGGTCGGGTGATTCGATGACGACCTCGTGGCTGCCGATGCCCTCCGCTTCGGTGTGCAGTCCGGTGGTGTGGTGGCGGGCGGGCCGGGCGGCGGGGGCCACCACGGGGTAGCGGTTGGGCACCACCCGCAGCCGCCAGGCGCCGGGCGCGGTGTCGACGGCGGCGGGCAGGCGCCACAGCTCGGGCGGGGTGGCCTCCTCACGGCCGGGGCAGAAGGGGCAGGCCGGATCAGCGGCAGGAAGCCGGCGTACCGGCGATCCGGCCGGCGTGGGCATCCGCTGAGGGCGCTCGCGGCGTCCGGGCGCGATGGCCACCCAGTCGCGGGTGAACGGGTCCCGGCGCAACTCGGACATGACGGCCGCTCCTTCACGGCTCACGCGGTGGCGGACGCGCCGCGGGCGGCTCGTGCCACGGCGCGCCAGAACAGGTCGGGATCGGCGGCGAACTGGCGGGCGCAGGAGGCGGAGCAGAACCGGAACTCCTGTCCCCGGTATTCCGTGCGGTGGACCCCAGCACCGTCCACCCGCATCCCGCAGACCGGGTCCCTCGCCTCACCCGCCGTGCCTGCGGCCGCCAGCGCCCTGGGGGCGGCCAGGGTGTGGCCGAGCAGGCTGGTGATCAGCCGAAGTTCGTCGCCGATCAGGCGGGGCAGCAGGAAACGCTCGCGCACCAGCTCCCGCCCCGCGGCGGCGAAGCGGCGGGCTTTCCCCGGGTCGGCGAGCAGGCCGAGGACGGCATCGGCGCACTCGTCAGGCGTGTCCACCAGGAGTCCGCCGACCCCGTCCGGCAGTTGCAGCGGGATGCCTCCGGCCCGGCCCGCGACCACCGGAGTGCCCTTCCAGGTCGCCTCGGAGACCACCAGGCCGAAGCCCTCCCGCAGCGACTTCTGGATGACCACGTCCGCGTGCCTCTGGAAGGCGTTGACCTCGATGTTACCCACCCCGGTGAGGTTGGTGAACAGCGAGATGTCCGGATCATCGGCCGCGGCGGACGTGATCTGCCGGTAGACCCGCCAGCCCTCCGGGTCGTCCAGCGCCATCGACCCGACCAGTGCCAGCTGCGCGCCCGGCACCTGGCGTTTGACCGTCCGGTAGGCGTCGATGACGCCGAGCGGGTCCTTCCAGGGGTCGAAGCGGGAGACCTGCACCAGCAGCGGGCGTGCGGTGTCCACGCCGATCCAGTCCAGCACGCCGGCGGCGAATGCCTCATCGATGGGCATGTTCTTCGGGCTGAGCGGATCGATGGCCGGTGGAATGATCTCCACCCGGTTCACCGGGATGCCGGGCGGGACGAACGCTCCCAGGGTGAAGACGGCGGCGTCGTAGACGGAGAGCAGCGGGCGCAGGCGATCCCAGACGTGCGGGTTGGGCTGGGAGCTGTCGATGTGGCAGCGCCACACCCACTTCGCCCCGCCCCGGCCGTGCCGGTGCGGCAGGGCCAGCGGCTGCGGGTCGTGCACGATGACGATGTCGTACGACTCCTCCAGCTGGGCGGCGACCTGCTCCGAGGCGGCGTCGTACACCTGCCACTGCTCGTCGGTCAGGCCCCGCGGATCGCCCTGCAGGCCGTTGTGGAGGGCCTTGGTCACCTCGAAGAAGCCCTGCTCGGCGGTGATGGTCTTCCAGTCGGCGACCACGCCCAGGTCACGCAGCAACGGCACCTCGGAGCGCAGGATCTCCGCCACCCCGCCGCCGTAGGAGGTCGCGTTGACGTGCAGGACGCGTACGCCGTCCAGCGGCGCGGCGAGGCGGTGCAGCTCGTCCACGACCGCGTCCCCCGCGCACCGGCGGTAGGCGTCCAGACGCCGTCGGCCGACATCCACGTTCTGCAGCATGGTCGGTCACCTTTCTCCTCGCCGGTGAGTGGGAGTTTCTCGGGGGTACTGCCGGGGTGTTCCCGGGTTCGCCGGAACCCGCCCGTCCACTGAGCGCGCGGGGGCGCCCTCCGGCACTGCGGCCCGTGGCCGTGACCCGGCGCGGACGGCGGCGGCCGCGAGAGCCGCGGCGGCCAGCGCGAGCGCGGCGTTGATCCACATACCGTCGGCGATGCCGGTGGTGAGATCGGTGCCGGCGGGGCTGGTCTTGGTGAGGTCGTCGGGCCACTGGGCGGCGACGATCGTGCCCATGACGGCGATGCCGAGCGACAGACCGATGGTGCGGGAGGCGTTCAGGGCGGCGCTCGCGATGCCGGTGTGGTGGTCGGGGACGTGGCCGAGCGTGGCGGTGGTGATCGGGGTGGTCGACAGCCCGATGCCCAGGCCGGTGACCAGCAACCCCGGAAGCAGCTGCCAGCTCCCCCAGCCTGGGTCGATGCCGGCCAGCAGGATCAGCCCGGTGGCGGTCAGCAGCAGCCCGGCGCCGATCAGGACACGGGTGCCGACACGAGGGACGAGCCATCCGGTGGCCGGTGCGACCACCGCGCCGAGCAGGGTCAGCGGCAGCAGGGCCAGGCCCGCCCGGATCGGTGTGGCGCCGGTGGCCAGTTGGAGGTACAGCGCCAGGAAGAAGAACACGCTGCACATGACGGCGAGGCTGACCAGCCCCAGCACGTTGCCGACCAGGAAGTTCGGCCTGCGCAGCAGCGACAGGTCCAGCAACGGTGCGGCCGCCCGGCGTTCGATCACGACGAAGAGAGCAAGGGCCGCCACGGCGCCGGCCAGCAGCGCCCACAGCCTCGGCGAGGTCCAGCCGTAGACGGTCGCCCGGGTCAGCGCGAAGATCAGGGCGGACAGGCCGACCGCGGAGGCGACACCACCGGCGAGGTCCAACGGCCCGGTGCGGGCGCGGGGTTGCGGGGCAGGCAGCGTACGGCGCGCGATCGCCCACAGTACGGGTCCGAGGACGACGTTGAGCAGGAAGATCGACCGCCAGCCGAAGCCCGCGGTGAGCGCCGCGCCGAGCAGCGGGCCTCCGGCCAGCGCCGTGGCACCGGCCCCGGACCACACGCCCAGGGCGAGGGCCCGCGACGGACCGGTGAACGCGGCGAGCAGCAAGGACAGGGCGGCAGGACCCATCAGCGCCGCTCCGGCGCCCTGGGCGGCGCGCAGCCCGATCAGCGCCGGGCCGTCGGGGGACAGTCCGGCGGCCAGCGAGAAGACGGTGAACGCCATCAGCCCGGTGAGGAAGACCGGCCTGGCCCCGTACCGGTCGGCGAGCATCCCGCCCCACAGGGTCAGGACCGCGAAGGCGAGGGTGTAGAGGTTGACCACCCACTCCAGGCCGGTCAGGTCGAGGCCGAGGTCCCGCCCGATCGGGGGCATGGCGATAGCGACGGCGGTGTCGTCGGCCAGGACCAGGAACCAAGCCAGGCAGACGGACGTCAGCATCCACCAGCGGTGCGCCGCATTCGGGGGCTCCCGGTGGGTGTCGGCGCGGGTCATGACGCGGCCTTCGGAGGCGTGTCGGACCGGTCCCGGCCGGCAGCGGGCGTCGCGTGTGCGTGACGGGTGCGATGCGCGGCGGGCTCCTTGGCGACGGAGACGCGGCGCGGCGCGATCGTCTCCCCCGTCGGGTGCGCACTCGGCGGCTCGGTGCCCAGCAGGTCGTAGACCACCGTGCCGTCCACGGTCTCCTGCGTGAGGAGCAGGCCGGCCAGCTCATCCAGTTGCCCACGGTGTTCGGTGAGCAGGCCGGTGGCCCGCTGTTCGGCCTCGCGCAGCAGCCGGGCGATCTCCGCGTCGATGGCGGCCTGCGTGGCCTCGGCGAAGGGGCGGCTGGACATGGCGGTCCCGCCGCTGCCCAGGAATACCGAGCCGCCCTGCGGATAGCCCACCGGGCCGAGCGCGGGCGACAGGCCGAACTCGCGGACCATCTTGGTGGCCAACTCGGTGGCTCCCGCCAGGTCGTTGGCGGCTCCGGTGGAGCCCTGGCCGAAGACGACAAGTTCGGCCGCACGACCGCCGAGCCGCACCGACAGGGTCTGGTTCAGGTAGTCCTCGCCGTACAAGTGGCGTTCCACCAGCGGAAGTTGCTCGGTGACGCCGAGGGCCTGCCCAGCGGGCAGGATGGTCACCTTGGCCACCGGGTCGGCGTGCGGGGACAGCGCGGCGACCAGGGCGTGACCGGCCTCGTGGACGGCGACAGCTTCCTTCTCGGCGGGCAGCAGCACGTTGGAGCCCTCTCGGCGGCCGAGCAGGATGCGGTCGCGGGCCGCGTCGAAGTCGTCCGCGAGAAGGACCTCTCGGCCGTCGCGTACGGCGACGATGGCGGCCTCGTTGGCCAGGTTGGCCAGGTCCGCGCCGGAGAAGCCGGGCGTGCCGCGCGCCACCTTCTCCAGGTCGACGTCCTTGCCCAGCTGTTTGTCCTGGCAGTGCACGGCCAGGATGGCGGCACGTTCGGCCAGGGTGGGCAGCGGGATGGTGACCTGCCGGTCGAAGCGTCCGGGGCGAAGCAGCGCCGGGTCGAGGACCTCGGGTCGGTTGGTGGCGGCGAGCACGACGATGCCTTCGGTGGCCTCGAAGCCGTCCATCTCGGACAGGAGTTGGTTGAGGGTCTGCTCCCGCTCGTCGTTGGAGACGATCTGCCCGGCCGCGGCGCGGCGGCCGCCGAGCGCGTCGATCTCGTCGACGAAGACGATGGCGGGCGCCCGCTTGCGGGCCTCGGTGAACAGGTCCCGTACGCGTGCGGCACCGACACCGACGTACATCTCGACGAAACTCGACCCGGCCACCGACAGGAACGGCACCTCCGCCTCGCCCGCGACGGCGCGGGCCAGCAGGGTCTTGCCGGTGCCGGGCGGGCCGACCATCAGCACACCGCGCGGCGCCATCGCCCCGGCGCGGCGGTAGCGTTCGGGCCTACGTAGGAAGTCGACCACTTCGGCGATCTCGGACTTGGCACCCTGGTAGCCCGCGACGTCCACGAACGTGGTCTCGGGCCGTTCCGCGTCGAAGACCTTGACCTTGGACTTGCCGACCCCGCCCAGCATGCCCTGCATGTGTCCGGCCGCGCCCTTCGACATCCGGCGCCAGAACCAGATGATGAGCAGGAACGGGCCCAGGATCAGGATCCAGGACACGATCTGGGAGCCGGCGGAGGGGGAGGTGGACGGCGGCTTGGCCGTCACCGCCACCTTCTTGTCCTCCAGCCGGTCCAGCAGTTGGTCACCGGCCAGCTGGACCGGGACGGCCGTGGTGAAGGTGTGCCCGTTGGTGAGAGTGCCGCTGGTCTCACCGTTGGCCTTGATCGTGACTGACTTGACCTTGCCGTCGTCGACCTGGTCGATGAACTTCGAGTACGTCAGGTCCATCTTCACCGGCTCGTCGGAGCGCAGCCCCGGCAGCCACGCCCACAGGCCGACGGCCAGGAGGACGGCCAGCGGCCATAGCCAGTGCCGCCAGGCGGGCGGGGGCGGTGGCGCGGTCGGCGTCGGCCGGTCGCCCGGGGGCGGGGGTTCGGCCTGCTTGGTCATGGCGGACTCCGTACGGTCTCGGGCGACGGGACGCGGCTACGCTCCGGCGCGGATGTAGCGGGCGGGGTCGGCGTCGAAGTCGGTGACGCACTGCCGGGAGCAGAAGTAGTAGGTATGGCCGTCCACTTCGCGCTGTTCGGCAGCGGCGTCCGGGGTGATCTGCATGCCACAGACCGGGTCGGTGACTGTCGCGGTTTCGGTCTCGGTCTCGGCCGGGGCATCGTGGCTGTGGCGAGCGTGGCGCTTGAAGATGCTCATATCGGTCTCCGTGGTTGGGTCAGGTCGCTCCATGGCCGTGTCGGGCTGAGCGGCGCGGTCGGGTGTCGTACCGGGCCGGATGTCACGGTCCTCGGGTACCTCCACCCGCGGCTGGACCGCGGCAGGGGCGGCGCTGGGCAACGGCGCGGAGCGCCAGCGGCGCAGCCGGTTGGCGTTGGTGACCACGGACAGGGAGGACAGGGCCATCGCGGCGGCGGCGATGATCGGGCTGAGCCGCAGGCCGAGCCACGGGTAGAGGGCCCCGGCGGCGACGGGCACGCCCACGGCGTTGTAGACCAGGGCGAAGAACAGGTTTTGCCGGATGTTGCGCATGGTCGCCCGCGACAGCCGGATCGCGGTGACCACGCCGGACAGAGAGCCGGAGATGAGGGTGACGTCGGCGGCCTCGATGGCGACGTCCGTGCCGGTGCCGATGGCGAAGCCCACGTCGGCGGCGGCCAGTGCGGGGGCGTCGTTGATGCCGTCGCCGACCATGCCCACCCGGCGTCCCTCGGCCTGCAGCCCCCGTATGGCGTCGGCCTTGTGCTCGGGCAGAACCTCGGCGAGCGCGCGCTCGATGCCGACCTCGGCGGCGATCGCGGCGGCCGTGCGCCGGTTGTCGCCGGTGAGCATGACCACCTGTACGCCCATCTCGTGCAGGGCGGTGATGGCCGCTGCCGAGTCCTCCTTGACGGTGTCGGCGACCGCGAGCACTCCGGCGGGCCGGCCGTCGACCGCCGCCATCACCGGCGTCTTGCCCTGCGCGGACAACTCAGCTGCGGCCGAGGCCAGTTCGGCGGTGTCGATCCCGACATCGGCGAGCAGCCGCGCCGCGCCGACCAGCACCGCGTGCCCGTCGACCGTGGCCTGCACGCCCTTGCCGGTCACCGAGTCGAAACCGGTCGCGGTCGGCACCTCCAGCCCCTGCTCACGCGCCCCGGCGGCGATGGCGGCGGCCAGAGGGTGCTCGCTGTCGCGTTCGGCCCCGGCGACCAAGACCAGCAGGCGGTCGGGCTCCACATCGCCGACCGGGCGGATGTCGGTGAGGACGGGCGTTCCCGCGGTGATCGTGCCGGTCTTGTCCAGGACGACCGTGTCCAGCTTGTGCGCGGTCTCCAGGGCCTCGGCCGAGCGGATCAGGATGCCCGCGCGGGCGCCCTTGCCGGTGCCGACCATGATGGACATCGGGGTGGCAAGGCCCAGTGCGCACGGGCAGGCGATGATCAGTACGGCGACGGCCGACACGAGCGCCAGGGTCAGCGCCGGAGCCGGGCCCACGACGTACCAGAGCGCGAAGGTGCCGATCGCGATAGCGATCACGGCGGGCACGAAGTACGCCGAGGTGGCGTCGGCCAGCCGCTGGATCGGCGCCTTGGAGGCCTGCGCCTGCCGCACCAGCCGGATGATCTGGGCCAGCATGGTGTCGGCCCCGACCTTGGCCGCCCGCACCCGAAGTGATCCGGTGCCGTTGACGGTCGCGCCGATGACCGTGTCCCCGGCCCGCTTGGTCACGGGCATGGGCTCTCCGGTCACCATCGACTCGTCCACCGCGGAGGACCCGGAGATCACCTCGGCGTCCACCGGGATCTTCTCGCCGGGCCGGACGACGACCTCGTCGCCGACGGCCACGTCCTCCACCGGGATCTCGGTCTCGACGCCGTCGCGGACGACGCGGGCGGTACGGGCCTGCAGCCCCAGCAGGGCGCGGATCGCCTCGCCGGTGCCGGCCTTGGCCCTTGCCTCCAGCAGCCGGCCCAGCAGGATCAGCGTCAGGATCACCCCGACGGCCTCGAAGTACACCTCGCGCACGTCCTCCGGCAGCGCGGTCGGAGCGAGGGTGACCAGCAGGCTGTAACCATAGGCCGCCACCGTGCCCAGGGTGATCAGCGAGTTCATGTCCGCGGAGCGGTGTGCCAGGGTCAGCCAGCCGGTGCGGTGGATCGGCCATCCCGTGTAGAACATCACGGGAGTGATCAGCGCCAGTTGCAGCCAGTTGTTGAGCATCCAGCCGGGCACCCAGTCCGCGTTGAAGAGGGACTCGGCCATCACCGCGAACAGCACCGGCGCGGTCAGTACGGCGCCGAAGGCCACGCGACGGCTCAGATCCCGGATCTCCGCACGCCGCTCGGCCGCCTCGGCCGCTTCCGCCTCGGCCGCCTGTCCCTCGCTCGGGCCGGCGAAGGGGGCGTGCGTGCCCACCACCCGGTCCTCGTCACCGGGTGGAGCCGCGCCGTTCACACCCGAGCCGTCGCCGGGTTCGACCAGCACCGTGCCGTGGATCATGTTCATCCCGCACGCGAAGGCGTACGACCCGGCCTCCGCCGGGTTCAGCCGCACCGTCGTGCGTGCGTGGGCCGGCAACGCGGCGCTCACGCGCAGCTCCGGGAAGACCACCCGGTTCGTGCACTCCCCGGATTCCTGCCGGTCGAAGACCAGCTCGGCCGGAACCCCCTGCCGCAGCCGGATCACGTCGGGGCTGTAGCCCCCGCGCACGGTCACTTCGACGCGCTGCACACCATGGGCGAGCTCTGCCGCCCGCGCCCGGCGCGGACCGAAGAAGAACCAGCCCATCGCGGCGACGGCGATGACGGAGACGGCGATCACGACCAGGTCGGCCACGTTCATGGCGGACTCCTTCACCCTGTGGGCGCTACGAGATCCACTGTCGTCCCCGTGTACCCCCACCCTGTAGGGGCCCACCGTCCCCGGGCATAGGGCCACCCGGCCCATGCACTAAATCCCTTAGTGAGAGGACGGTGGCTGTAAACCGCCCTTCAGAGGGTGGCTGCCATCCGAGTTCGCCCCTCAGATCCTTGAAGGGATCACCATGATGTTCTGGTACGACGGCAACATGAGCGGCTGGGGATGGTTCGGGATGTCCCTCGGCATGATCGTCTTCTGGGGCCTGATCATTACGGCCTTCGTCCTGCTCTTCCGCGCCCTCAGCCGACCGGCCCCCGGCGGCCCGCACGACGTCACCCCTGGGGCGCCGCCGACACCGCCCTCCGCCCAGCAACTGCTCGCCGAGCGGTTCGCACGCGGCGAGATCGACGAGGAGGAGTACCAGCGCCGGCTACGGGTGCTGCACTCCACCGGTGCCGATCTCACCAAGCACTGAACCGAGCGGACAACTCCCGCTCCCGACCGCGGGCGCAGGCGGGCCCGCGGACCCGTCATTCCTCAAGGGGCGCGGAAACGCGTCATGAGCGAGGCTGACTGCCATGCGTAGACGTCCAGCCCTCCGGCGAGGGCCGCGTGTGTTCCTGTCAGGGGCGGTCGTCGCGGCCGCCCTGCTGATCCCCGTCGGTGTGCCCGGTATGGCCTGGGCGGACGAGGAAGAGAGCGCCGAGTCGGCCGTGCTCACCGAGCAGGCCATCGCCCTGGTCGCCAACGGTGCCGACGAGGACCAGGTGGCCGAGCGCATCGAGGACGCCCTGATGGCCCCGGACAAGGAGGGCGTCCAGCTGTCCAAGGTCCGCGAGGCGCAGGAGCTGGTGGAGGAGCCGGGCTACAGCGCCGCCGTCAGCCGTCAGGTGAAGGGACTGCTGCTGGACTCGCTCGGCGGCAAGCTGCCCTCCGCACCCGAGGCCGGCCGCCCCGCGACCGGTGACGAGACCGGCACCAGCGTCGTCCTCGACGAGTTCCGGCCCGAGCGCGGCATCTCCGACGGCGGCGGCGCCGTATTGCTGGGTCTGGGGGCCGCGGCGATCGGCGGCGGCCTGTGGCTGTCGTACCGGCTGCGCCCGCCGCACACCCTCCGCGAACTGGAACACCGCGACCGCGGGCACCGGGAGGCGTCATGAGCACGCACCGCCCCGAGCGCGCTGCCGCCGCCGGCCAGGAGACCGCCGCACCCCAGTCCGCCCGTCCTGGCCGGTTCCGGCGGGCCGTCGACGCGGTCGACGAGCGCATGGGCATCAAGGCGCTTGCCTATCCGGTGCCCGAGCACGCCAACAACCTGACCTGGAGCCTGGGCGGACTGACCGCCGTGTCCTTCGTGACGCTGCTGGTCACCGGGATCTACATGGCGCAGTTCTACTCACCGACCGCGGAGGACGCCAACCAGTCCGTCCGCGACCTGGTCACCGATGTCTGGCTGGGCGGCTTCGCCCGCGGCCTGCACTACTGGGCGGCACAGGCGATGTTCGTCCTCGCCCTGCTGCACCTGCTGCGCGTGTTCTTCCACGCCTCCTTCAAGAAGCCGCGCGAGGGCAACTGGATCATCGGCAGCGCCATGTTCCTGCTCACCTTCCTCGCGATCTTCACCGGCACCGTCATCAAGTGGGACCAGGAGGGATACGAGGCGCTGGTGCACAACCTCGACGTCGCCAAGCTCCTGGGCGGCGTCGGCATCTGGTTCACCCCCGAACTCACCGACCGGGTGTCCATCGTGCTGCGCCTGTACGTCGCGCACGCGGTCATCGTCCCTGGCCTGATCGTGCTGCTGTTCGTCTGGCACGCGCTGCTCGTCAAGCGGCACAAGATCTCCCCGCACCCGGCAATCCCGAAGCCGGAGGAGGAGGTCCCCGAGCCCTTCACCGCGCATCTGAAGCGGGTGGCCGCGTTCGGCCTCGCGTTGCTGGGCGTGCTGTCGATCCTGGCCGTGGTGCTGCCGCCGGTACTCGGTCCGACCCCGGTCGAGGGCATCGAGATCACCCGGCCACTGTGGATGTTCTGGTGGTTCTTCCCCCTGGAGGAGTGGTTCGGTGTCGCCTCGATCGCCTACGTCATCGCGGGTGTCTTCGGACTGATCTTCCTGGTCCCCTTCCTCGACCGCGGCCCGAAGCGCCTCTGGCGGGAGCGGAAGACGGCGATGGCCATCGCTGTCGTCCTGCTCCTCACGCTGGCCGCCATCACCATCAACGTGTGGGTCAACAACCCCAAGGGGCACTGATGTACGCCTTCAACCCGCGGCGCGCCCGGCGCTGGTTCTGGGCCCTGCTCACCCTCGCCGTGCTCGCGATGGGCGCCCTCTACCTGGGCCTGCGCGCCGAGCCCAGTCCAGGCACCGGCATCCTCGTGGCGGTCAGCGCCCTTGTGCTCGTCGCGTCCACGGTCCAGGCCGCCCGGATCCTGACCGCACTCACCGGCCCGCCCCGGATGCCGCACCGGCTCCGTACGCACCGGGGCCGCCGCCCCGCGGGCGTGCGGCGCAGATAGCGGGACTACCCGCACTCACGCGCTCGCACAGGAATACTAAAACCATTAGTTTGAGGGCGAGGGTCGCGGTCGGTGCTCGGTACGCACACCCGTCACCCGAAGGAGGACAACCCGTGCAGCATCACGTGGATCATCCGATGGGTCACCGCAAGGAGCGCAGCACCGCGGTGCTCGAACTGGGCGGGGTTCGCTGGGCGTCCCAGCAGAACGTCGCCGCCTCCGTCCTGGGGCGCCGACCAGGAGTGCTGGAGGTCGAGGTCAATCCGGTGTCGGAGACGGCGAACGTGGTCTTCGACCCGAACCTCACCTCGCTGGCCGAGCTGCGCCAGTGGGTGGAGGAGTGCGGCTACCACTGCGCGGGACAGTCCGTTCCGGCCCACCTTTGCGATCCGATGACCGAGCCGGACCCTCCGCATGTCGCGGCAGCGGACGGACACGTGGGCCATGAGGGGCATACGGCGGTCGCCGAGCCGCCGACTCCCGCTGCTGCTCACGCGGGACATGTCGCCCACGCCGAGCACGAGGCGCACGCCGCACCGGAGGAGATGCCCTCTCCGCACGAGGTGATGGGCCACGGCGGGCACGAGGGCATGTCGATGGCCCAGATGGTCGCCGACATGCGCAACCGCTTCCTCGTCGCCGTGCTCTTCTCCATCCCCATCGTCATCTGGTCGCCGATCGGCGAGGACGTCTTCGGCCTGGACGTGCCGGTCCCGTTCGGTCTGCGCGAGGACGTGTGGGCGCTGCTGCTGAGCCTGCCGGTGATCTTCTACTCGTGCACGATCTTCTTCGACGGCGCCGTACGCGCGCTCCGCGCCCGCACCCTGGACATGATGGTGCTGGTCGCGGTCGCCGTCGGCTCGGGATGGACGTACTCGCTGATCGTCACGCTCACTGGGGGCGGCGACGTCTTCTACGAGGCGGCCACCGTGCTCGCCTCCTTCGTCCTGCTCGGCCACTGGTTCGAGATGCGCGCCCGCGGCGGCGCCAACGACGCCATCCGCACCCTGCTCGACCTCGCCCCGCCCAAGGCGCTCGTGCTGCGCGACGGCGAGCCGGTCGAGATACCCACCGCCGAAGTGGTGGTCGGTGACCTGCTGCTGGTCCGCCCCGGCGCGAAGATCGCCGTCGACGGCGTCGTGGAGGAGGGCGAGAGCGACGTCGACGAGTCGATGGTCACCGGCGAGAGCCTGCCCGTGCACAAGGCCCCCGGCTCCCAGGTCGTCGGCGCGACCATCAACGCCAACGGCACCCTGCGCGTCCGCGCCACCAAGGTCGGGTCCGACACCGCGCTGGCGCAGATCGTCAAGCTCGTCCAGCAGGCCCAGAACTCCAAGGCCCCCGGCCAGCGGCTCGCCGACCGGGCCGCGTTCTGGCTGGTCTTCGTCGCGCTGCTCGGCGGAGCGGCGACCCTGGCGGTCTGGCTGCTGGCCACCGACCGCTCACTCGGCACCGCCATGCTGTTCGCCATCACGGTCGTGGTCGTCACCTGCCCCGACGCCCTGGGCCTGGCCACCCCCACCGCGATCATGGTCGGCACCGGGCTGGGCGCCCAACGCGGCGTCCTTTTCAAGAACGCCATCGGCCTGGAGGCCTCCGCCCGTATCCAGGTCGTCGTCATGGACAAGACCGGCACCCTGACCAAGGGCGAACCCGAGGTGACCGACGTGGTCACCGCCGACGGCATGGCCGAGGGCGAACTACTGCGCCTGGTTGCCGCGGTGGAACGGGAGTCCGAACACCCACTGGCTGAGGCCATCGTCCGGTACGCCGATGGGCAGGGTGTGGACGGGGTGCGCGCCGAAGGCTTCGAGAACGTCCCGGGACATGGCGCGATCGCCGAGGTCGACGGTCACCGCGTCGTCGTCGGCAACCGCCGCCTGGCCGAGCGGGAAGAGATCGACCTGGGCGAACTGGCCCAGCACCGAAAGGAGTTGGCCACGACAGGTCGCACCGTCGTCATCGCCGCCGTCGACGGACACGCCACCGGCCTGATCGGCATCGCCGACGCACCCCGCGAAACGTCCGCCCAGGCCGTGGCCGAACTGCACGCCCTCGGCGTCGAGGTGGTCATGCTCACCGGCGACAACCAGGCCACCGCCAACCGCATCGCCGAACAGCTCGGCATCGACACCGTGATCGCCGAGGTCCTCCCCGGCGACAAGGCCGCCAAGGTCGCCGAACTGCAGGCCGGCGGCCGCAAGGTCGCCATGGTCGGCGACGGCGTCAACGACGCGCCCGCCCTGGCCCAGGCCGACCTCGGCATCGCCATCGGCGCCGGCACCGACGTCGCCATCGAGACCGCCGACCTCGTCCTGATGCGCTCCGACCCCCTCGACGTCCCCACCGCCCTGCGCATCGGCCGCGGCACCCTGCGCAAGATGCGCCAGAACCTCGCCTGGGCCATCGGCTACAACTCCATCGCCCTGCCCATCGCCGCCGGCGTCTTCGAACCCGCCCTCGGCCTGGTCCTGCGCCCCGAGATCGCCGCCGTGTCCATGTCCGGCTCCAGCATCATCGTCGCGGTCAACGCCCTTGCCCTGAAACGGCTGCGGCTGCCCGCAGCGCCAGCCTCACCCGCCGAAGCCGAGCCACGTACACCCGTGGCGCCGAGCACCACCCACGGCTGAACAGCCCACAGCAACTCCCCGCCTTCCACTGCCCACTCGGGGGAGCTTCCCGGTGAAAGCCCCACGAGCATTCGACTGCCCCTCCGACGCCACCGCCGTTCGGCTTCTCGTCGCCAGCCTGCCTGAGGCGCGGCGGAGACCGGGGCCGGAACGGCCCTGAACGAAAGGGACTCCCGGCAGTTGCGTCAGCGGAATGGTTCCGGCGGCCGCGATCACCATGCCCCCGACGGCTGTCGTGCGGCTGCCGATCCTGCCGACGAGCCGGGAACCGAGGTGGGCGCCGACTCCGGTGGCGACGGCGACCGGGAGGAAGACCAGTCCGGTCCTGAGCGGACTGAAGCCGCGTACGTGCTGGAGGTAGACCGATCCGAGGAAGAAGAAGGCGATCAGCAGTGCGGTGGCGATCAGCATCAGGAAGGCGCCCGCGAGCACCGGCCGTCGGGTGAACATCCGCAGGTCCATCAGCGGGGCGCGGCTTACCCGTTCGACCGCCGCGAAGGTGGCGTACACCACCACCGCGCCGGCCAGCGCCAGCAGCGTGGCGGGGTCCGTCCAGCCCGAGTCCCCCGCCTCGACCAGCCCGTAGATCAGGGCACCGGTGCCCACCGTGACCAGCAGCACGCCTGGGAGGTCGAGCCGGGCGGGCTGCGGAGTGGGCCGCTACGAAGGGTACGAGGAGACCGACCGGCACGTTGACGTAGAAGACCCATTCCCAGCCGGGCCCGTCCGTCAGCGCCCCGCCGAGCAGTACGCCGGCCGCCGCGCCGGTGCCGCCGATGGCCGCCCACACGCCGAGGGCCTCGTTGCGCTCGGTGCCGTGGAAGGTGGTGGTGACGATGGACAGCGCCGAAGGGGAGAGCAGCGCGGCGCCGATGCCCTGGGCGATCCGGCCGCCGAGCAGGGTCTCGGCGTTCTCGGCCAGTCCGGTGACCAGTGAGGCGGCGGTGAAGACGGCGAGCCCGCGAGCAGGGTGCGGCGGTCGCCAAGGGCGTCGGCGAGCCGGCCGCCGAGCAGCATGAGCCCGCCGAAGCACAGCGTGTACGCGGTGACCACCCAGGTCAGTGTCTCCCGGCCGAGGTCGAGGTCGACGGCCATGTCGGGCAGCGCGACGTTCACCACGGTGACGTCGAGGATCAGCGTGAACTGGGCCAGGCAGATCAGTGGCAGGGCGATCCAGCGGCGGGGCGCGGATCGCCGGTTAGATGGTCGTGTTTGGTCTTCCGGCGCGTACGGGGCGCCGGGAGCGGGGTGGGTCATGACGACTCCTTGGAGTTCGTACGGTGATCAGTGGCAGAGTCCGTAGGACGGGAGGGAGCGAAGGCGAGAGCCACGGCGATGCCCACTGCGGTAACGCCGACCGCCGCAGCCATCGCAGGGCCCATGCCGTCGGTGAACGCCCGGCGTGCCGCGTCCGCGAAGGCGGCCAACTTCTCGGCGATCGCGAGCGCGGTCCCGACCGATTCCTGTGCGGAGGGCAGGAGTTCGGCCAGTAGAGCGGCGCTGTGCGGGGCCTCGGCGAGGCCGGAGCGGTAGCGATCGGACAGCGGACTGCCTGCGACCGCCACGCCCGCTGCCGCGCCGAGTTGGATGGACGCGCTGTTGGTGGCCGAGCCGACGCCGAGATCCGCCCCCGGCAGTGATCCGACGATGATGGCGTCGCTGGTGGAGGTGATGACGAATCCGGCGCCGGCGCCCAGGAGCAGCATCGCCAGCAGTGCCCGCCCGTAGCCGTCCCCGGCGCCGGTGGTGGCGAGCACGGCCGATGAGCCGAGCAGCAGCGCGAGCCCGGCCGCCGACACCGCCCGCATGCCGATCCGCGGCGCCAGTACGCCGGCCAGCGGCCCCGCGATCAGCAGCGCCAGTGCCGCAGGACCGAGCCGCGGACCCGTCAGCGCAGCGCTGTAGCCCAAGACGAACTGGAAGTACTGCACGACCACGAACAGCGTGCCGGTGAGGGCGAACGCCCCAGCAGGATGAGTACATCACCGGCCGCGAGGGCTGGCACGGCGGAGTCGCGATGGCCGCAAAGGCCGTCGCCCTCCGCATGGCCCGCTACACATCGGGCATCAGAGATCCACCCGCCGACACGGATGACCCGCCACCTCGCTGCCGAACCGTCCGCCGCGCCACGAGTCTGCGCACGGGCTGGTCAATGGCAGCGCGAGCCGCGAGCCAACCGCCCGTCAGGAACGAACCAGCCGAGCGATGGCATCGGACGCCTCCTTGAGCTTCAGAGCCTTGCCCTCACCGCCCTTTTCCACAGCGTCACTCACGCACGTCGCCATGTGCTCGTCGAGCATCTGAAGGGCGAAGGACTGCAGGCGCGGGTGGTGGCCGAGACCTGGGTCCTTATACTACGAATATGCTTCGTAGTGGTGCGCCACCTTCTTGATCTCGACGGCCGCAAACCATTCGGCCGAGACGGCCCCACAGGGAGGCCGCCTGACTCACGAGCCCCCGACTGCGGGAACCGAGCACGCACGGCGCTCGTCTACTAAACCACTTAGCTACATCTTGGATGGAGGATGACTGTGCAAGACAGCCGACGGGGGCACATGGAGCCCGCAGAGCGACGGCCTCGGCGCAGGCGGCTGGGATTCGCGGCGCTCGCCCTGGCCGGGGTCGTGACTCTGGCCGCCTGCAGCCAGACCGCCAATGGCGCCTCCAAGGAATCACCGGCCTCGGATTCGAAGCCCGGGTCAGAGGTGGACGCGGATTCCGGCAAGAACGGGTCGCCCGCCGTCACGGTCTCTCCTGCCACCGACAGCAAGGACGTCATACCCGGTGAGCCGCTCACGGTGAAGGCGAGCGACGGGAAGCTGGCGTCGGTCACGGTCACCGCCGGTGACGGCAAGGCCCTCGACGGCTCACTGTCCTCCGACGGCACCTCCTGGACCTCGTCCCATGCCACCGGGTACGGCGCCACCTACACGCTCAAGGCCCAACTCGCCGCGTCTGATGGCAAGAAGACGACCCGCACCAGCAGCTTCACGACGCTCAGCAAGGACGAGATCTTCGTCGGCACCTACAACGTCAACAAGGGCTCCACCGTCGGCGTCGCCCTTCCGGTGTCGATCGTCTTCAACAAGGCGATCCACGACAAGGCGGCAGTGGAGCGCAAGCTCAGTGTCACCTCGTCCCCGGCCGTCGAGGGCGCGTGGAGCTGGATGAAGGACCGGGACGGCAAGGACCGCGTGGACTACCGGCCCAAGGAGTACTGGAAGCCCGGCACCAAGGTGAAGCTGCGGATGGACCTGGTCGGCCTGAAGAACGGCGACCTGGTCGGCACGCAGAAGCGCGAGATCGACTTCACCATCGGCAAGTCGGTCGTCAGCACGGTGGACGTGGTCAAGAAGACGATGACCGTGGCCGAGAACGGCAAGGTCGTCAAGACCCTTCCCGTCTCCACGGGCAAGAAGACCTTCGAGACATGGAACGGCACCATGGTGGTGCTCAGCAAGGTCCCGACGATCCGGATGAACTCCGCCACGGTCGGCATCTTCGGCCCCGAGGCGTACGACCTCGGCGCCGTCAAGTGGGACGTCCAGCTCACCCCCTCGGGCACCTATGCCCACGCCGCCCCGTGGAACGAGGGCAAATTCGGCAAGGTCAACGCCAGCCACGGCTGCATCGGACTGAGCACCGCCAACGCCAAGTGGTTCTACGACCGCGTGAACTACGGCGACCCCGTGACCGTCATCAAGTCCACAGACACCGTGGCCGTGAACAACGGCTACGGCGCCTGGAACGTCGACTGGGAGTCCTGGAAGAAGGGCAGCGCGCTGGCCTGACAAACCACGCACCCGACGAGAGCCTTGCCCGACGGCCGTGTGCCGTCGGGCAAGGCTTTGCGATGTGAGGCGTCCGTGACTGAACGGTCCACTGAGATCCGACGTACTAAGTGAGTAAGTAGAAACAGGGCTCAGTGAAGGGAACCTCCGTGATCCGGCAACGTGTTGTCCTGGCCGCAGCCGCAGGCGTCACCTCCGCACTCCTCCTGACCGCGTGCGGCAGCTCCGGGGACAGTTCCTCCGGTACGGACTCCGGCGCCGCCGCGGCCTCCTCGGCCCCCGCGTCCTCCGCCCCGGCCGGCAGCGGTGATGCGGACGGCATGGGCATGGCCACCACCTCCATGCTGATGACCGAGGAGATGGAGGGCATGGGCACCTTCGTCACCGACGACAAGGGGATGACCCTCTATCGCTACGAGATGGACCAGGCGTCCCCGTCCAAGTCGATGTGTACGGGTGACTGCGCGAAGACCTGGATGCCGGTCATGGCGCAGGACTCCGTCAAGGCGATGGGCGTGGAGCAGAGCCTCGTCGGCTCGGTGGACCGCTCGGACGGAATGAAGCAGCTCACCCTCGCCGGCCGCCCGCTGTACCGCTACATGGGCGATGCCAAGGCCGGTGAGTTGAAGGGCCAGGCCAAGGACAGCAAGTGGTACGCGGTCACGCCCGCCGGTGAGAAGGCCGCGATGTCCTCGGACGGCTCCGGCTCGTCCGATGGCACCTCGGGTGGGTCCGGTTCGTCTGACGACATGGAGGGCATGCCCGGCATGTCCTAACGCTCAGCAGGGCCGCGCCGGTCCGGTCCACCGACCGGGCTGTGGCACCGTCACCGAGCCGCACGTGGTCCAGGCACTCATCGGTATGGCTGTCCGGATGCCGGTGGTCGTACGCGGCCGTGGTGGAGACCGCGAGGACGGCAACCCGACTGTCGGGCAGGGCGAGGAGTACCCGCTTGTCGGCGCCTGGGCCGTCGGTCAGCCTGGTTCCCGCTCAAGGGTACCGATCCCCTCCAACTTCCCCTCCTGCTGCGCTCCTTGGCCGACGGCGGCGCCGTCCCGTCACCCCGGGTCACCCACCCGCGGCGTCGTGGACGGCTACCTGGACAACGGCCCCCCCCAGGAAGCGGCCGCCGCGGTGTCGCCCGGTTGACCGAACGCGAGCACGCCGCACTCGTCCTCATCGCCGAGGGACTGTCCAACACTGTGTCCCACGTCTCAGCACAGCCTTGCACTGCATGGCCCCCTCCAGAAAGGCCGGTTCCGGTGCTGAGACCGAAGCTCTCACGCCGCCGAGGCCGTGCAGGCGGCCAGTTGAGATAGAAGGCCCCGCTCTCGGGGCGGACGCATGGGCGCCGTACCGCTGCCCGCAGGACGCAACCCCTTTATCGGATGGGGCTCTTCCTCGCATCCGACGCCTCCTCTCTGTGCGGCGACTCGACCTCCGTGCGTGTAGGTCGCTTAGTAGTGGATGAATCTTTCAAGCTGTGCACATGACAAACTCACGTCGATTCCCCTAATCTGCTTAGCGCTTGGTACCTCTGATCGGCTGGAGCCCCACTGGCATGCCTACGTCGCATGCCACCCAGTCGAACGGTCAGTCACCACCGCAACACCCGCACGGTAGTTCGCGATTCTGGCTGTGCCGACGACGAAGGGGCTCATCCAGGGTCGCGTGTGGCTTCCATCCCCGACCACTGAGGAGACCCCTCGTGCGCATGAAGCTGCTCGCCGCCGTCACCACCGCGGCCGCCGCCACGCTGACGTTCAGCACCTCTGCCCAGGCCAACCACTCATGGGGCGGCTACCACTGGGCTCGCACCTCGAACCCCTTCACCCTCAAGCTCGGCGACAACCTCAGCTCCTCCTGGAAGAGCTACCTGAGCACGGCTTCGAGCGACTGGTCCACGTCCTCGGCGCTCGACACCACGGTGGTTGCCGGGCAGTCCAACAACAGCTGCCGGGCCACCAGCGGCCGGGTCGAGGTGTGCAACAGAACGTACGGGAACAACGGCTGGCTCGGCCTCGCCTCGATATCCGTGACCGGCGGCACTCACATCAGCTCGGGCACGGTCAAGGTCAACGACACCTACTTCAACACCGCGACGTACAACACGCCGTCCTGGAGAACCCTGGTGATGTGCCAGGAGGTCGGGCACACCTTCGGCCTGAACCACCAGGACGAGACCCAGACCAACCCCAACCTGGGCACGTGTATGGACTACACCAACACCCCCGACGGGCCGCCCAGCAACCTCCACCCCAACACACACGACTATGACCAACTGGCCACCATCTACGCCCACGTCGACTCGACGAGCACGGTCGACCAGTCCGCAGCCGTACCGCAGGTCGGTAACGACAAGGCGAGCTGGGGCAAGCGGGTTGGGCGCTCGTCCAACGGCGACACCTACGTGCGGGACTTCGGCAAGGGCAACGCTGTGATCACCTTCGTGGTCTGGGCGCGCTGACGCCCACCGGCCAGGGCAAGGCGGCCGGACTCTCTGGCCGCCTTGCCCTCCCCGCCCGTGTTGGCGGCCGTCGCGTGCGTGGGCGGGATCGTCGCCGCGTCGGCGGCTGCCACGGAGCCCGCCCTGACCGCCTTAGCCTGTCCGAACAGCACACCTAGGGCCGTACCCGAAAGCGGTGAGACGCCGGTCCCTGGCCGTGGGGAATTGCCGAAGTCCGATCCAACTCGCGTGTGGACGCCTCCATGGCCGGTATGGCGTCAACCACCCCGAGCTCACCTGCATCGCGCGAGAAGCGCCCATCGTCGCAGCTGGTGTGTCACGTCAGCTGCCGCGCAACTCGTCCAGCACCTCCAAGCAGGCCGATCGTCCTCGACCACGGCCTGTGGCTCCGCTCCGACCGCGACGCGTGGACGAGACCATTCGCGAAGCCAGCGGACATCAGATTCCCCCGGCCGTCCCTCCTAGAAGCGACGCCAGATCTTCAGCCAGTGCGAGCAAGTTCCGGTCCGAGTAGGTCGGCCCCACGAGCTGGACGCCGATCGGGAGGCCGTCCGCGTTTCGCGCAACCGGCATGACGAGGCTGGGCAGGCCGACGTGGCTGGTGAGGTTGGCCCAGCCGGTCTGGTCGAAGAAGCTCCGCTCGATGCCGTCGACCATGAGAGAGCGGGTGCCGGCCGGGATCGCCGCAGTGGGAGCGGCGGGGGTGATGAGGAAATCGTGCTCGGCGTCGGCGAAGAACCGGTGCCACGCCCCTCGAAACTGGAGGCGCTCCTCGTCGGCGCGGAGCCAGGCGCGGTGTGTCTGCGTTCGGTGGCGGAGGAAGGTGGCCCGTGGGCTCGCGTCATCCTCGTGCAGGTCACGCGCCGCTGCGAGTTCGGCCGCGCCCGCTTCGTCGTCGGTGGTGGCCGTCGCGGTGGCGTGGAGGAGCTGCTCGAAGAGGCGGAGAGAGTCGGCGAAGCCGACCGGCCCCACGGTGCGGCGGACGTCCGCTCCTGCGGAGGCCAGTGCCTGCTCGACAGTGGCGAGAGCATCGGCCGTTTCGCGGTCGACGGGGCAGCGTGCATCCTCGGCCCAGACCGCCACACGGAGGTGGCCGACTGCAGGACGTGCCGTGGGCAGATTGACGCGCCAAGGGCTGTTCTCTGCGGGTGACGGCGTCGTCAGCGCGTCGAGGAGCAGGTCGAGGTCGCGGGGGTGGCGTGCCAGGGGGCCGGGGGTGACCATGTCACTGCTGGTGATCCATCCCGGCGGGCGGGGGATGTGGCCGCGGGCCGGGACGAGTCCGTGCGTGGGGCGCAGGCCGTAGACGCCGCAGTAGTGAGCCGGAAGCCGAAGCGAACCGGCGAGGTCGCTGCCGAGGTCGGCGGGGGTCAGGCGGGCGGCAACTGCGGCGGCGGGGCCGCCGGAGGAACCGCCGGCGGTGTGCCTGGGGTCGTGCGGGTTGAGCGTGGGCCCGAACAGGCTGTTGTCCGTGTGCAGGTCCTGGCAGTACGCCGGGGTGTTGGTCTTGCCCATGATCACGGCGCCTTGATGGCGAAGCCGGGCGACCGCGTCGGCGTCACGTGCGGGTACGTGATCCGCCAGATCCTCGGCGCCGCTGGTAGTGCGCAGGCCGGCCGTCTCGAAGCTGTCCTTGATCGTGAGGGGAAGGCCGTCGAGGGTTCCCCTCTTCTCGTTGCGGGCGCGGCGTTCGTCTGCCGCTTGTGCGGCGGCCTGGGCCGCCTCGTCGTCCCGGGTGATGACTGCGTTGACGTGGCTGGCGTCGATCCGGTCGAGGTGGAGGTCGAGCAGCTCGCGGCTGGAGATCTCGCGACGGTCCAGGGCTTGGAGCTGGACGTGAGCCGGTTGGTGGGTGAGATCGGTCGTCATGCGGAGACTCGCTCAAGGTGGGGGGCTTGTGCGGGCTGGCGGGGCAGGTGGCGAGCGACATCGAGGAGAGCGTCGATGTCGTCCATGGGTCGGCTGGTCTGGCGTTCGGAGTCGGCGAATTCGGTGAGCTGGTCGGGCGCCGGGCGGGCGCCTTCGGCCCTGGCGGCGATTCCGGCGAGGATCTGGTCGGCCGTGACGGCGGCCGACAGCTCCTGGCCGTGAAGCCCTCGGGCCCGGTGGTGGGCTTCGCTGGCCTCGCGTACTGCGGCATCGAGGTATTGGCGGATCACGAACCGGCCGTCCCGGATTTCGACTGCTCGGCGGTAGAGCCGGATCGAGATGCGGCGGAAGCGGCGCCTGTGGGCCGGGTCGACTCGGTCGATCGGCAGCTGGATCTCGGGCGCTTCGCTGTAGAACGCCAGCCACAGGGGGCGCAGGGCGTAGTAGCTGCGGTACTGCTTGATCCGGTACTGGAGGCTCTGGGCCTGGTCGCTGATGGTGGGTACGAGCCAGCCGATGAGCGTGAGCATGGCGCCGACATCGCCGCAGGTCCAGGCGAAGCCCTCCCAGTCTGCGAGGGAGGCGCCGAAGGCGCCGGCGATGACGTTGCCGATGCGGACCGCGCTGTATCCCAGGGTGACGGTGGCGCCGAGGGCGACGATGCGCAGGCCGTAGCGGACGGACCCGCGAGTGCTGCGGCTGGCCAGGCGCCAGCAGGCGCGGGCGAGGAACAGCTCCCCGATGGTGTAGGCCGTGACGTACAGGGTGAGGTACGCGGCGTACCAGTCATCGTGCGCGTAGTACAGCGTGAAGTCGATCGGATGAGGCGCGCTGGGCGTCAGCAGGGCGAACAGCACCAGCAGCCCGGCGATCACTGCGAAGCCGGCTCCGAGCCACCGGCGACTGAGCCGGCGGGCGACCTCGGGCGGGGATCCCCAGTAGGTGAGGACCACCTGCTGGCAGGCCAGGAGGGCGACCACGCAGCCTTGCGCGAGGGGCACGGAGAGGTTGACGGTGCCAAGGACGCGGTCGAGGTAGTTCCACATCGGCGTGATGGAGAACAGGAACGACAGTCCCGACAGCAGGAAGACGGCGGCCAATGCGGTGGTGGCGGGGTCTCGGCGGCGGGTCGGCACGTCCCGCAGGAGGCAGAGGAAGCCGAGCGTGGCGACGACGAGGCTGATCGGATGGAGCAGGTCCTTCACGACCGGGCCTCCCGCCGGCGCAGGAGCGTGTGTGTGACCCGGTCCTGCACTTCGTCCCCGGAGGACTCGTCGCTGCGCAGCCACCGGTCGATGATCCGACGCTGAAGCAGCGAAGCGAGGAGTTCGGTGTCCCGCTCCTCGTCCTCGTCGTACTTGGTGCGCCCCAGCATCATCTGCACGGTGGCCGGGTCCACGCTGGTGATGAACGTCGGGGCCAGCGCGGACACCGGTCGGCTTTCGTGGTGGCCGAGCAGGAGGTGGCTGAACTCGTGGGCGATGATGTGGTCTTGGTGCAGAGGGCTGGTCCGCGGGTCGTAGAACACGTGGACAGCACTCTCCGTAACGGCGCACGCCCCGCACACCGAGGGTGCCTGCTCCCGGGCCTCTAGGACCACCGTCCGTCCCGTGCGGCGAGAGACCTCGTCGCTGAGATCGCGGATATTGATGACGTCCGGGAGCTTCAGCTCGGCCAGGAGGTCAGGCTGGCGGAGCCTACGTGCAGACCACATTGATTTTCCTTGATCACTTACTGAACTAAGCCCGTTTTACACGCCAGTTGAGGGCGGCAGCCCCTCGGATTTTCGTACGCTCTCGACGATCCCCAGGACGGCATCCTTTCCGTCTGCGGATACATCGGATAGACGAAGAAGAACGTTCTTGATCTTCGCGTCGCGAAGCAGCGCGAGCAACTCAAGCTCCTGCACGGTCTTTTCGGCGACGGCGTCATCGAACCAATAGGCGGGCTCCACACCGAAAAACCCTGCAAGCGCTTCAAGATGACGCTTCGTCGGGTTATCGCGCTGCCCCGTCCGCAGGAGCCACAGATACTGGGCCGACAGCTTGCCCAGCCCCCGCTTCTCCATCAGTTCGGCCACTTCGACGTTACTGAAGGGGCCGCGACCGGGCGGGTGCACCGTGTCGAACAGGCGGTTTAGGCGGTCCATGAGCCCCTTGGGGTTCACCTGACCTTCGGTGGAGTCTTTCATGATCCTTTCCCGGGTGGACTTCGCCGTCACTTCGATAACCCTACCCCGCCATAAACACCAGTTGACGGGATGATCCTGCATATGGAAAGTTCTTCCTCGCCAGCACGTTTCCGTGTGGCGCGCACCGCCTGTTTCAGGTCGGCCTGTCCGTTTCTACCGGCAGGAGCATGCCAGGTGACGTGGCGCGAGCCACATTCACCCAGCGACATATGTCACGTCTGGCACGCAAGGCTTTGATCTTCGACCGGAAAGCGCGGGGGCGACAGTGGAAACACCTCATTCACATCGCTTTTCCGCTGCGGGAAATACCAGACACCCGCTCTATTTCGGACACACTGGCACGCTCTTGGCGTACGGGACAACCGCGGCAACGGTGCTCCTCGACGCCAGGGAGCGGCTCGCGCCGAGTGCTACAGATGGCTCCGGCGGTAGATCATGCGGTGACTGTCTGCAACCAGTACAGAGTTTAAGAACCAACTCTGGATCTTGACAAGGGTCCGTGCGTATGTTCGTCGTCCCCGGGCAGCCCGCCCGCGATGACGGACGTGAGGAGCCAGTAAGCACGGACCGGACCGAGAAGGTCCCGTAATACAGCGACGGCGCCCGAGAGCGGTACCTCACGGACGCCGAACGCTAAGTGGCGTAACCGCCCCGGCAAGGGCGGTGATTGCCCACCATCACCACGCTGAGTCCTTCCAAGGGGCGCGTCAGCGTGGCAACACTGCAAAGGGGAGTATCGCATGCCTCCTGCCCTGCGCAAAAGGCCCTTCCGCCTGGCCTGCGCGGCAGCCACCTCCGCCTCGGCGCCTCAGCGCCCCGAGCCGGAACACACCATCCCGGCCCCGGCGGGCCGCTGGCCCCGCTTCCTCATCGGGAGCGGCCGATGAGCAGCGAAGCCCGCGAGTGGGTGTGGGAGCACAGCTCCAGCCGGGGGACCGCGCGTCTGGTCCTGCTGTCGATCGCCGACCGGGTGGCCGACGAGCAGTGCATCTCCTGGGCCTCGCTGTCGAGCCTGGCGAAGCGCACGCGCGCTTCCGTCTCCACGGTGCGCGAAGCCATCGACCGCCTGGTCCACGCCGGTGAGCTGGAACAACTCGACGACCTCACCGGCCCGCAGCGCAGCACCGTCTACCGCCTCCCCCTCGCCGCCAAGGCCGTGGCAGAGACCTCGGAGGACGAGGAAGCCGGCCAGGCGCCGGCGGAGGTGCCCGAGGCCACCCCAGCGCTCCGGATCTCGGCCCTGCGGCGGTGCGGAATCCGCCCCCGTGAGGTGCCGGAATCCCCCGCGAGGGTACGGAAACCGGCAGTACCGGAATCCGGCAGGTCCCGACGGAAACCGGCACCTCGACGTACCGGAAACCGGCACAGCGATATACCGGAAACCGGCACACAGAACCGTAGTGAACCGGATTTGAACCGTAGGTACAGCAGTGGTGGTGCTGCCGTCATCGCGGCTGCCGAGTGGCAGGTCGACCCTGCCACCCACGCCTGGGCCCGCCAGCAGGGACACCTCGACCGCCTCGGCGAGCAGGGCCTGCAGGCTGCCGACGCGAAGTGGCGTGCCCACCGTGCCGACTTCAAGCCCAGGTCGGCGGATGCCTGGGCTGCCGACTGGCGCTCCTGGGTCGCCCGAGAGCACGCCCCCAGCCGCCCGACCCTCTACGCGGTGCCCGGCAAGGCCACTGCCGCGCCGAGCGGCATGACGCGGGCCGAGGCACACACTGCCGCCCTCCTCGCCGCCCTCGACGAGCCGACCGGAACGGAGGGCTGACCGTGGACCGCCGCGAAACCGCCGCCCTGCTGGCCTACATCGGCCGACTCGACCCCCGCACCATCCGCACCGACCAGGGCGAGGCCCGCGACCAGCTCGCCCAGTGGCACGAACTGCTCGGCGACGTGCCGATGGCCACCCCGCACGGCTGGGACGCCCGCGTCGCCGCCCGCCAGCACATCCGTACCTCGCCGTACCAGATCCTGCCCGCGGACGTCGTCCGGCCCTGGGAGAGCTACCGGCGCGACCGCCTGGCCCGGCACTCCGATCCCACGCCGTCCGTCGACCCGGACGACCAGGCCGCCTGGACCGCCGAGCTGGTCGGCACCCGCCGCGCCGTCGCCGCCGGCACCGCGCAGCCCTCGCAAGCCCGGGCGATCACCAGCGGTCGCGACGGGATCGACCCGAGACTGGAGGCACGGCTGCGGGAGATCGGCTCCTGCATCCCGCCCGCTGCCCGAGCCGCCCTCGCGCCCTACCGGCCCGCCCGAGCAGCCCGCGAAGCCGCCGTCGCGCAGGGGCTGCCCGACGCCCTGAGTGTTCGCTGCGAGTGGTGCCTGGCCCAGCCCGGCGAGCCGTGCCGTCGCCGACGGATCGGCCCCGACGACGGGGTACGCGGTACCACCCCGCGCGCCACCCCGCACCCCGGCCGCCTCGACCTCGCCGCCGCCCAGCAGGCCCAGCAGACCGCCATGGCCTGACTGGCGCATCCGGGGCGAGCATCTCGTCCGGTGCACCGCCCCAACATCACCGTCCCGCCCCGGCTGCGGCGTACGCCCGCGCGCCGCAGCCGGCACCCGACGCCGCGCCCGCCGGGCACCGCCCCGGTCGGCCGACGCGGCAGCACATCGGAGAACCCCTTGCGCCACATCACCACCCACGACGCACCGGCCACGGGCCTGCGCGGCATCGGAGACACCAGCTGGCATACCCGCGCTGCGTGCCATGGCATGGACGTCGAGGACGCCGACGCGGTGTTCTTCCCCGGGCCCCGGGATCACGAGGACATCGCGGAGGCGAAGGAGCTGTGCGGCTGGTGCCCGGTACGCCGCGACTGCCTCGACTTCGCCCTGGAGAACGCCCTCAAGGAGGGCGTCTGGGGCGGCCTCACCGAAGCCGAGCGGCGCCCCCTGCACGACGGACTACCCCAGCGCCTCGACTACCGGCGCGTAACGGCCTTCTTCCAGGGACGCGACGTGCACCTGACCGAGGCCGAGCGGCACGTCGTCATCGACCACGCCTACGTACGCGGCTGGCGGCCCGGCCGGCTCGCCGCCGCCCTGCAGATCAGCCACAAGCACGCCCGAGACCTGCTCCGGCAGGCCGCCAACAAGGTCTTCGACCGCGACCGCACCTACGGCGTGCCGCGGCCCAAGAAGAAGCGGAAGAAGACCACCCCGGCAGCAGGCAGCCCCGCGCCCGCTGCACCCGGCACACAGCAGCCGGTAGCCCGTCCGGCAGCGTCGACTCCGGCGCACGCCTCTCTCGGAAAGGTCGCATGACCCACCCCGTCCTGGCCCTCAGCGCCGCTCCGGACCTCCCTCTCCTCCTCGCCGCCGGCGTGCCCGCCGCCCTCGTGCTGGTGCTGGTGCTGGTCGCTTGGACGATCCGGCGCCGGGGTGCGCGCCCGCAGAAACGTCTCGGCGGTCCGGCGGTCAAGGTCGCTGCCCTTGCTGCTCTCGGCTGCACCGCCTACAGCGCCGACACCTCGTGGCGCTTCGCGGCCGACTTCCTCGACATGGCCGGCACCGCCGAGCGGGCCGGCATGTTCGCCGCGGCCGAACTGGCGCTCTTCGCGACCGCGCTGATGGCACGCCAGAACCTGGCCACTCAGGGTGCTCCTGGTCTGCCGGGCACCCTGGTCTGGGTGATTACCGGTGTGCAGGTGATCCCCGCCTACGCCGAGAGCGGTCCTGTCGGCGGCACGGTTAGGGCCTTCGTCGGGCCGGTCATGGCGGCGATGCTGTGGCACCTCGCGATGGGGATCGAGCTGCGCCTGCGCACCCCGGGCGCCGCCTCCCACGGACTGATCGCCGTCCTGGGCCGGGAGGCACGCGAGCGTCTCCTGTCCCGCCTCGGCATCGCCGCGCGAGACCGCGACGCTGCGCAGATCACACGGGACCGGGCCACCACCCGCGCGGTCGCCCTCGCCGCCCGCCTAGCCGAGCGCACACCCGAGCAGCAGCGGAGCTGGCGCGGCCGGCAGCTCACGCGGCGCCTGTCGAAGGCGGTCGGCAGGGCCTCGGTCGGCACCGACCCCCTCCAGCGCGCGAACCTGCTCGACCAACTCGCCGCTCGCCGGCACGCACTCGCGCTCGCTACGGTCCCGCTGCCCTCGCCCTGGTCCCCGGTGCGCACCGCAACGGCAGCCACGGTCCCCTCGCAGTCGGCGTCGAAGGCGCCGGTCCCCGTAGCCGGTCCCCACGGTCCCGACGAGTCGGACGGGGGCCCGGGACCGAGCGCCCCGAGGGGCCCGAGGGGACCGGTCCCCGAGATTGCGGACTCGAAGGCGTCGGCAGGCGCGGGGACCGAAGGCGAGAACGCGGGGACCGGGTTGGGGACCGAGGCCCCAGAAGCAAGCACGGTCCCGGGGACCGGTCCCGCCAATCCGGAAGCCTCGGAGGGGGACGCCCGAGGCGTGGGGACCGAGCGCCTGACGCGAGAAGTGCCTGCTCAGGGCCCAGATTCGCGTCGGGGACCGAACGCCGCCGAGTCGGGGACCGAGCCCACCGGGGACCGGGGACCGACCGACACCGACACGGGGACCGAGCCCACCGGGGACCGGGGACCGACCGACACCGACACGGGGACCGAGCCCACCGGGGACCGGGGACACAAGGTCCCCCTCCGGCGGAAGACGACCACGAAGACCAGGACGAAGAGCAAGGGGAAGCGCGGCCGGTCCCGCACCCCGCAGACACAGCGCCCGCCACGCGAGCTGGAGCAGTCGGTGGACCAGCTCGTCCAGCAGGTCCGCCCCCACGTCCCCGCCCTGCTCGAACGGGACGGCAACGAGTCCGTCACCCGGGTCCAGCTGCGGGAGATCCTCCGCCGCGAGGGCCTGAAGGGCGGCCGGAACGACCGGCTGAGCCTCGTCCTCCAGGAACTGCGGAGCGACGACACCACGAAGACAAGGAGCACCGCCCGATGAAGACCTGCCACGAGTTCGACACCGTCCGTGCGGAGTACGAGCGGGAGATCGGCTTCATGCTCGCCCACTCCAAGCGGCACGAGGGCAGGCCGGCGGCGAAGTCCAGCGCAAAGCAGGCTGCCTCGACGAAGCAGCGGATGGCCCGGGCGCTCAACACCCACGTCGGGCGCTGCCCCGAGTGCGGCTGAACCGGCAAAGCCCCAGCTCAACGCCCCTATCCGCAATGGGTGGCCCGGCTCCGTGCCGGGCCACCGCCCCGCTCCAGGAGACACATAGTGATTCAGCGTCCCCCTCGCACTTCCGAGCCCACCGCCGCCGAGGCCAGCGCCTGGGCGGACGTCCTGGTCCGCCGGCGGCTCCTGCACGCCGCCGTCCTCGCGCCGACCGGCCAGTGGCTCGTCCAGGACCGGCCCGACGGACCCGTCCGCGTCCTCGGAGGGACGGCCGACGTCGTCGCGCTGGCCGCGACCATCCAGCACCACACCCGAACCATGAGGCCCGAAATCCGATGACGAATCACACCCAGAACGGCACCACCCCGGAACCTGCTCGCGACTCCAACTCGGTCTCGGGGCGAGCAAGATGGAGGTTCGGACACTCCCCCGAGGGGGCAGTGTCCGAACCCGTCCCCGCCCCTGGGGTGGCGGGGCCCGACTGGCACCAGGGGGCGCCAGTCGGGAAAGCTGCGACCGAGGGCGGATCGCAGCCAAAAGCCGCCCACAAGGGGCGGCCGAAGGGGCGAGCGCGTCCGCGCGACAAGAAGCAGCGTCGCGCGCACAGCGTCCGCCTCAACCCGTCCGAACTCGCTCTCATCCAGGCCGGAGCAGACGCCGCCGGTATGAGCGTGGCGGGGTTCCTCGCCTACGCCGGGCTAGCCATGGCCCGCGACCAGTCCCGTACCGCCGTCGCCATCGCCACCGAACGCGACGTGCTCACCGAACTGTTCGCGATGAGGCGGCAGCTCGGCTGGGCCGGCAGCAACCTCAATCAAGCCGCCAAGATCCTCAACTCCGGCGGTGACGTTCCCCAGCTGACCCAGGTGCTGGCCGACGTCCGCCGAGCGGCCGACGCGGTGAGGATGGCTGCCGACAAGGTAGCCAACCGGCAGGCAGACGAGGCGCCTTGATTCCACAGATCCACAAGCAGGGCAGCCACACCCTGGGCCTGCTGTACTACCTCTACGGCAAGGGAACCCACGAGGAACACGTCGATCCACATCTCGTCGCCTCCTTCGACGGCATGTCGCCTGACCCCGGACGCGATGCGACAGCTACCAAGAAGGATCTCGGGCAGCTGCTCGACCAGCCCCTCCATCTCCTTGCCGCGGATCAACGCCCCGACAAGCACGTGTGGCACTGCTCGGTGCGTGCTGCGCCCGACGACCCGATCCTGACCGACGACCAGTGGGCGGACATCGCGCGTCGCATCGTCGCCGCCACAGGGATCGACCCGCGCGACGGCGCGGGCTGCCGCTGGGCCGCCGTGCGGCACGCTGACGACCACATCCACATCGTTGCCACCCTCGTGCGCGAAGACGGCCGACGCCCCGACCACCACCGATCCGGTAAACGGGCGCAGGCCGAAGCCCGTCTCATCGAGAAGGAACTCGGGCTCCGGCAGGTCGCCCCCGGCGACGGCACCGCCGCACAGCGGCCCACCAGTGCCGAACGGCACAAGGCCGAACGCCAGGGTCGCGAGCGCACCGCCCGCGAGGAGCTGCGTGAGACGGTACGGCGCGCGGTGTCCGGTGCTAGGAGTGACGAGGAGTTCTTCGACCGGCTCGCCGCCGCCGGCCTCCTGATCCGTAAGCGCGCCGCGCCCTCCGGAGACCTCCTCGGATACAAGGTCGCTCTGCCCGACGACCTGAACAAGGACGGCGAGCCGGTGTTCTACCCCGGCGCGCGCCTGGCCCCCGACCTGTCGCTGCCCCGCATCCGGGAGCGCTGGTCCGGCGACACCGGGACCAATCCGACTCCACGGCAGAAGGACACGATCCGGACCGGGCCCGGTGCCCCGGCCTCCGCCCGCCGCAGGACGGCATCGGCCGCGTGGCAGGCCGTGCTCATCGTCGAGCACGGCGACGACGCGGTCGCCGCCGCCCACATCGCCGCCGCCGGCGAGGTCCTCGACGCGCTCGCGAAGACCTCCGCCGCACACACCCGCCGCGAACTGCAAGACGCCGCAACAGCGTTCGAGCGGGCCTCCCGCTCCCACGTACGCGCCGTACGCGGGCACGACCGCGCGCTACGGCAGGCCGCCCGCGACCTCGTCCACGGAGGGCCCGCCCTCGGCCGCGGTGAGGACGGTGCCACCACCGCGATGGCGATCGACATGCTGTTCTTCCTCATCATCGCCGCCGCCCACTGGCACGCGAGAAAGGGCCACGCCCAGCAGGCTGAAGCCGCCGCGCGGGCCGCCGAGCACCTGCGCACCGCCTACCAGGCCGCCGCCGCCCAGCCGCTCGGCGTGCTCTACCAGCGAGGCCGACGTCTGAGCCGGCCGGTGCTCCAGCGGCAGACCGTGCTGCTGCGCGAAACGCTGCCCCAACTCGCCGAGCAGATCCTCGCCGAGCCCGGCTGGTACGCCCTGGCCGCGACCATCACGGACGCCGAAGCCGCCGGCCACGACCCGGCCGCCCTCCTGTCCGACGCCGCAGGGCGCCGTGAACTCGACACCGCGGACTCGGTGAGCGACGTGCTGGTATGGCGGCTGCGGCGGACGGCCGAACTGCCCGCCGACTCCTCGATCCGGTCCGAGAACGGCACCACAGGGCGCCGTGGGTCCTCGATGCCCAAAACGGCGACCCGCCCCAACTCGCCTGGCAGGCGCCGCAGCGGGGAGGAGACATCGGGCAAGACCCGGTGAGCAGCATGCCGAGTGCCTGAGTGCAGTCCCAGCGCACCACCGAGAGCAAGGACACCGCCCACCGCCGCGCTCGCGGCCCACGGCATGGCCGTACGCCACGACGGCCCCGGCGGCGTGCGGGCCCACGCTGCGGAGCGCGAGCACGGGTGCACACACAGGAGGAAGGGAGTGGCGCAGGTGCCCCGAGTCGAGCCAGCAGGCGCCGCGAAGGTGGACGGCCGGAGAGCACGAGTACGTTCGGGCACACCCTGGGAACGTCACCCCGCCGTTCGGACACACGCTCCGTGGCCAACTCGTCATCCCCTGCCCCGAGCGAGGAGATGCCTTGTGACCTGCGCGAAGGCGACTGTGGACTTTGTGAATTGAAACCGCCGGGGGCGTAGGGCACGATCATGAAGCGAGCAGGACGAGGCAAAGGAGGACGCCAGGGTGTTTCACCGAATACGCCGCCGGACCCAGCAGCCCAGCGAGGCACAACGCCAGTTCGCCGAGCTGCATGCGCGGCTGCAGAACCAGGTCCCGCCCGGGTTCGGGGTGCCGCCGGCCGAGGCGGAGCGCACCGAGCCGACCACCGTGGTGGACGACTTCCTTCCGCCGGAGCTGCGGGTGCCCAGCCACAACCAGCTCGACGGCAAGATGATGCCGTGGAAGCAGCCACTCGTCCTCAACGGTGAGATGGTCTCCTGCGCCGCGTGCGGCGCGTACCGCGACTGGCTCATCCTCTCCACCCGCGACCAGATCTGGCTGCGCTGCCGAGCCGGACACCAGCAGCAGGAGACCCGCCTCGACACCGCCTGGTACAACCGGAACTCCGGGCCGGCGGACGCGACGCACGCCACGTTCGAGGACTGCCTGCGCCACCTCGGGCACTGACCCCCACTCCTACGACCCCACCGGGCCCGCGGGCCCGCACTGACCACCCGTCGCCTAGCACCAAGGGGTCAGTTCCGTCATGCGCGTTCGCGTCGCCACCACCTGCGCAAGCCGGAGCGCCCCACCCAGCACGACGACGTCACCGTCATCGGCTGCCCGGCCCTGAGCGAGCTGGGCGGCGACACGGCGACCGGCGGCACGCTCACCTTCCCGCACAAGGCAAGGGCGGACTTCGCCTACGGCGGCAGCTCCTCGGAGATCTCCGAGGAGCTGTACAGCGACAGCGCGGAGAAACTGTCCGACGGCATCGGCCGGATCTTCGACGCGATGACCGGCTGCCCGACCTATCAGGTCGTCGCGGGCGGCACCCCGATCGACATGGCCTCGCAGAAGCTGCCGACACCCCACGGCCTCGGTGACGAGCAGTGGAGCCAGCTCCTTACGTTCTCCACCGGAGGACGGAGCACCGTGGTCAAGCAGACCGCGATCCGCGACGGCAGCCTGCTGCTGGTGATCTCCGGCTCCCCGGCCCTCGTCGACCGCCACCTCGGCAAGGCCCTCGCCAAGGCCACGGCAGCCGGCTGACCGGCCCCGACGCACTGCTGCCCCCGACCAAGATGGTCGGGGGCAGCAGTGCTGTGCGGCTCGCCACGCTGCACGGTCCAGCAGGTTCTTATCGGGGTGTGAACCATGCTGCGAGTCCACTCCCCATCGTCGTGACGAAGGCCGTGACGACGGCCGCCACCAGCCAGGGCGAGATGCGCTGAACGATGACGTGCACTCCACCGCAACGGAGTTCAAGGGCTGGCTGCTGCTTCTCTTCAGTTCGAGGCATACGACTATTCAGCCGCATAGGAATGTGGCGCCACTACGCCAAAACGTGGCCACCTTGCCCCACTTCAACGTGCCACCGATTACCACATGTTGAGCGGCACCGCTACGCCAAAGCGTGGCCACTTTGCCCCGCTTGAGACGCTGGCGCTACCACCTGAGACGGGCAGGCCCGACACCTTGTACTCGTCGCCGGGTCGCCCTCCTCCGACTCGATGGCTCGCCCGAGCCCTGGAGGGAAATGCCAGAAGCCCGGCCCCCATTCGGGAGGACCGGGCTTCTTCCGTCGGGCTGAGGGGCGCCGTCGATCGCTAGGCCGGCGCCCGCAGCAGTCGCTCCCGGGTGGCCTCGGGCAGCACCCGGCGCAGGACCGGTGCGGTCGAGCTGAGGGAGGCGCCGAAGGCTGCCACGAGGTCGTGCGGGACGCTGGAACCGAAGCTGGCCGCCCACAGGCATGGTGCGCCGAGCGCAGGCTCGGCCCATGCCTGCCATCCGACCGGTCCCGTCTCGTTGGCCTCGGTCGTCAGGGCGCGCGGGTCGGCGTCCTGGATGAGGGGCGGTACCTCGCCGAGGCTGATGTGAGAGGTGAACGTCGGGTCCGTCGCTGCCGCGTGGGGCTGGTCGATGTCGCGGAGCCAGCCGTGGGCAGCGACGGCGTCGAGGACCAGCTCGGGGCCGGCATACGGCACGGCGAGCTGGTCGCGGGCGTCGAGCGCCACGAGGAAGTCGGCCACCGCCTCGCCGGGGACATCGGGGGTGAAGTAGGCCGACCAGTGAGCGAGCGGGGTGCTCGTCTCGGCGCGGGCGGAGATCTGCCAGGCGATCGGCAAATCTCCCAGGTGGAACGGCTCGTCCGCCAGGCTCCACTGGGCCCATCGGAGGGTGTCGGGGCTGATGTGCAGGACGGTACTGCGCAGGACCTGGCGGTCCTCCGGCCCCTCGTCGGGCTCGTGCCGTCCGCGGACGATCGTCAGGCTCGTCCAGCCCAGGCCGGCGAGCGTGTCGGCGACGGTGTCGTAGAGGCGCCCATCGTCACCGGCCAGATGCCGGGGACCCACCCAGAACGCGGGCTGGCCTCCGGGCGGAGTGGACGGGGCGAGCGGGAAGTCGGGGTACAGGGGCGCCTCCAAGGGCTCGGTGCGGGTCTAGTTGCCGCCGGCACTGCGGCGGGGGCGGCGCGGGGGCGGCTGGACGGGGCCCTGCCAGGTCAGGGCGACGGCGACCTCGGGCGGCAGATGGCCGAGCTGTGCGTCCTCGTCCCGCCCCTCGGCGAGGTAGACGACGGTCCGGCCGGTCTCGTCCACGGACTGCACGACCTGCGCCAGGCGGTGCGCCATCGGAAAGAAGGGGTTCATGGCCTGGCGGACCGGAGCATCCCGGTCGCAGGCGGACAGCAGGTCGATGAGATCACCGACGGTCATCTCCGAGGACGTCACGAACAGCCTCCTGGCGTGAGGGGAAACGGTGAGCGATGAAAGGGGCGGAAGCCCGACAGCCGGCCGCCCGCTAGAGCGAGGGCTACTCGTGGGCGCCTGGCTGTCGTACGCGACGTGAGGTCTCCAGCACGCGCGCCACGGCGGCGGCGACGATGTCAGCCGGCGTCTCGGTGTCGAACGACAGGTGGTAGCCACGCACCTTGGCCGTGCCGGTGACGGCGATCTTCCATCCCTCGCCGTCTGTGCCGGGGCGGCCGAGCGGGAACCAGCCGAGATAGAAGCGACCATCCTTCGAGCTGACGTGCACGTCCGCGCGGTCGTCCACAATCAAGTGGAAGTCCTCTGCGGAGAACTGGTCCATGACGAGCGTGGGCTGGCCGGGGCCGAGCTGCCACTCGCGCAGCCGCAGGGCTTCGACGGTGGTATCGAAACCGGGGCCCACGGGCGCTACGGTCAAGGGCAATCACCTCTCTGACCTGGGGTTTCTTGCAAGGTCGTCTACGTTGACATGCCTCCGCCCGCGTTGGCCAGTCTTTCCGCGATCTTTCCTGTCTGCCCCCGGCGAACTGCTGTCCGTTGACAGCCAACCCAGTCCGGTCAAAGTCTCCGACCTGCGCGGACTGGGTTAACTGTCAAAGCCGGTCCTGCCGAACTGGGTGGCTCAGACCCGGCTGATCTGGGACGACTCGGCTGGATGGCAAGGATCGGCGCCGACTGGGTTCGATGGCAACGGACAACTGCCGTCCCTTGCCATTGTGGGATCTCAGGTTCCGTGACCGAATCTCACGACCAATGGCCCCAGTGGCCGATCGGCCGCAGTCCGAGACCGGTTGGTCAGACGGGCGCGGCATGGATCAGACCCCACCTAGGGAAAAGACAGTGACGGTGTCAGGGTCTGCTCCTATCTTCAGACCATGACCGTCACCGCACGGCGGGAGCTGGTGAGCCCGGCGACCCGCAACGCCTTCCGCTCTCTGGCCACGGACCTGACCGTCCGGATTGTGGCCGAGCTGTGGGAGGACCACGGGTTCGCGCCCATCCCGCCAGATGAGCTGAAGTACCAGGACCCAGGCCAGCGGCGGACTGAATTCATGCTCTACGCGGAGGGCGTGGACTGGTCGGATCCGAACCAGGTTCGACGTGCACTCCTGGTCTTCGAGGACTTCATCCGCGCGTACCGGAACCCGGACGATCAGGGAACTCCGAAGTGGCTCAACGACATCAGGGTCCGCTTGGAACGGGACGGCTTCGCTCTCGATCAGGAGGGGAGGATCTCCTGGTCCAACCCTCCAGTGCTGGTCCGCGACCTCAGCACCCTGAGCGACGCCTCCGGCATCACGATCGAGTTGGAGCGTATTCGGAGGGACCTGACCACCGATCCCCACGGGGCCATCGGCGCGGCCAAGCAGCTCATCGAGGCAACAGCGAAGACCGCTCTTGGGGAACTGAACATCGGGGTCGACCGGAACGCCGCGCTTCCAGCCCTGATCAGCACGGTCCAGAAGGCGCTGAAGCTCGACGCTGGCTCGGCTCCTGATGGGCCCGACGGCAGCAAGGCCGTGAAGAAGATCCTTTCGGGCTCGGTGAACATCGCAGTCGGCGTCGCCGAACTGCGCAACCAGGGCTTCGGCAGCGGTCACGGTCAGGCGAGCGCACCGACTGGGCTTGGAGTGCGCCATGCCCGCCTGACGGTCAATGCTGCCGTGACCTGGTGCGAGCTGATCCTCGACACGCTCTCGGACCCCGCCGCGCCGTGGCGCAGGACCAAGGTCTGATCACTTCGGGCGCCGAGGTCCGGCGTGGCCCGGATCAGGGCTCTGTTCGCTCACGTGACCGCTCGCTCACGTGACCGCGGTGGGCAGCAGCGCGTCCGTACAGTAGACCGCCGATGAGGCAAGGGTCTGGCGAAGCCGGTTGAAGGGCCTTCTGGAGAAGCGGAACGAGTGGGCGAGTCGCTGTGGATGACGCGCTGGCTGAGCGTTTTGGCCGCCTGTGCCAGCAACTGCGGGATGCACTTCGGGCCGACCAAGTGGATGAGGCCGCGCGGCTGATTGAGCAGTTGCGAGCGCACCCCCAGGCGGACGCGTTGCTGGAATCGTGGTGGCCATGGCAGGAGATCTACGGTGACCTGGCAGACAGCTACTCCTACCACCGCCGCTACCAGGAGGCGATCACCGCGAAGTACCGTGCGATCGAAGCTGGCCTTGAGCAAGAGCCGGACGGCCGGGCGGACATCGCCGAATGGCTGCTGTGCTCCGGACGCAGGGCTGAGGCAGACGCCCTCTTCGCCGAGGTCAAACGCGATACCCCTGAGGATCCCTGGCTGTACCACAACGCGGGTAACGCGTACGCCGAGCTGGGCGACTCCGAAACCGCCCTGGCCTGGTTCTCGGAGGGCCTGGAAGTAGTCCTGCGCATGCCTGACAGCGACGACGTCTACCTGAAAGGCGCGGTGGAGGACCTGGTGGAATGGCGCTGCGTGAGCCTGCGTGCGCTGGGGCGCAGCCCGCGCGACGCTCTTACCCGGCGGGCCGACGCATTCCTCCTGCGCCGCTCTCCCGAGCCCGCCGGGCGAACCGGCGATGTCTCTGCCCCCGCCAGCTTCAGGATCGCCTGCGGCACTCCTGATGAGCTCGTCTCGGGCTCCGGAGTGCGTTTCGTACGTCGCGGCAATGACGGTGTCGCCGCCACGGATGTGGCCCGCGGCATCCGGCAGGGTCTCCTCGATGATGGCCGGCCGTCGCAGACTTGGGTCTTGCTGTGGGACGCCGACGATCCCTGGTTCCCGTCTTCCGAGGGTCCTCCGGACCGCATCCTGGCTGCTGTGGGGCCCGGCGAGGATCAGCCCGTGCGGTATGAGATCAGCCGGACGCTGTTGATCGAGCGGCTGCAAGTTGCTTGGCACCAGGGTCGCGTCGAGTGGCAGACGCGTCGCCTGGCCCGGGCCTTTGGGCCCGATCACGCAGCCACCGTATCGGGCTTGTCCGAGGAGGGGATCACCCGGAGCATCAGCTCGGGCCCCAGCAAATCTCCCTGATGCCGTGTCAACTAAGCGCGGTGTGGGCGGGTGAAGGCGGCGCCGGACGACGGCCGCTCACCGCGTCCATGTCATCACCACCACCCAGCCGATGACGACCTCGGGTTGGCCGGAGGCGGGACGACTCCTCTGGTGTGGGAAAGCTGATTCCGGCGGCAGTGTGCCGTACCGCCGCGACATCGCGCTGATGTTCGGTACCGCCCGACCCGAACGGGACGGCGAGTCCACCCTTGAAGGCGAATATCAGTACGAGCCTTCACGGCCACGGCGGCTATCGGCGGTACGGGCCAGTCGGGGCGGTGGCGCCGCCTCCAACGCCTCCATCAGCTGGCCCCATATAGGCACCCACGACAAAGCCCCCGGAATCGAACAATCCGATTCCGGGGGCTTTGCGGAGTGAAGCGGGTGAGGTCAGCTCGTGGTGGAGCCGTCGTCGGTGGAGTTGTCCGCGCGTCGGCGACGGGCCGCGAAGAGTGCGCCTCCGCCGGCAGCGATCAGGGCTCCGGCGCCGCCGATCAGCCACGGGGTGGCGTCGGCGCCGGTGTGGGCCAGGGAGCCTGTCGGTGCCTTCTGCGTGGAGTCGCCAGCCGGGGTCACAGCGGCGGTGGACGAAGAGTCGGTATCCGGTGTGCCGGTGCCCGGCGCGGAGGGCGTGGCCCGGCCGGTACCACTGCTCGGCTTGCCCGGGGCGGACGGGGCGTTGGTGGGCTTGTCCGTCGGCTTATCCGAGGGGTCGGGCTTCGGGTCAGTCGCAGTCTTGGCGTTGGTGACGGTCACGGTCACCGGGGCGCCGGGGCCCGCGGTGAACGTCTTCGTCGGCTTGTAGAGGTCGTACCCGGCGGGGGCCTTGATCTCCCTAACCCAGAACTGCGTCTTCCGGCTCGTCACCGGCAGTTCTCCGGAAGCCGTGCCCTTGGCTCCGGTGGTCAGGGTGAGCAGCGTCGAGGTGCCGGTGCCGATGTTCACTGTCGCCCCGGTCAGGAGCTTGCCGGTCTTGTCGTCCTTGGCCTGCAGGAGAACCTTGGCGGCCTTGAACGGGTCGGTGACCGTCAGCCGTGTGGTCGCGCCCGGGGTGACGATGACGTCCTGGTCGGCGACGACCTCGTGGAGGGGACTGCCGGACGCCGTCTCCTTGAGCCGGTAGACGCCCGGCGCCAGGTCGGCGAAGGTCAGCTTCCCCTGTGCGTCGGTCGTCCCGCGTCCGGCTTCTTCGCCGGCGGAGTCGAGCAGCAGGAACGCGGCGCCGGGGAGCGCGTCGCCGGCCGTGTCCTTGGTGGTGATCTCGACACTGCCCGCGTCCGGAGCCGGTGTCTCGGTGGGGGCGGCGGAGGCCGAGGGGGGCGGTTCGGAGGGCTGAGCACTCGCGGCCGGCGCCCAGGTGAGGGTGCCGGTCACCGCGATGGCGACGGCGGCGGATCGGACGAAGCGTGCGTGCACGAGGAGGAGGACTCCTTGGATCAGGTTGCGGGAAAGGTCATCGGGTTCGGCCTGAAACCGGGGCGGGAGGCGGCGGGGCAACAGATGTGGAAAAGTGCGGAACACGCCAAGCTGGCGGTGTAGGCGCGGCTCATCGGGCACGGGTGCCGCTGCGGGCGACCGGCATGGCGGGAGCCGTGTGCGCGGTCCGGCCTGCGGCGCGGCTCGGCTCGGACGCGGTCCAGGCGCCGGGGAACCAGACGGCGGTGTACTGCTCGATGGCGTCGCGCAGCCCGGTGGTGACGGCCCCGTCCCACGGGGGTCGGCCGGGGCGGTGGTACTTGTCGAAGGTGCCGTACTGCTTGGTGTTCGGCCGGGTGTTGGTGGCTTCGTCACGGCGGTGGAAGGTTCCGTGATCCACGAAGCTGAGCGCCACCGCGTCGATCTCGCCGCGTTCCGGGTGGACGATCGCCGCACGCAACCCGCCGTAGGTGTCCGCGTGGATGGTGCGTGTGAAATCGATCCGCAGCCGCAGCGGTACGCCGGGGACGGGAGCGGCGAAGTAGGTGTTGCCCACGACGGTGCTGTCGTGGAAGGGGAGGCACAGCTCCGCGAAGAACTCAGGGGCCTGCAGGGACAAGGGGGTCTCCGGTAGGGGGCGGGCTGGTCCTACCGGCGTGGACCGGGCAGGGCCGGTCGGCTGGTGGTGCTCCAGCGCGGGACGCTGGCCGCGGGGAGCGCGGCCGGGCGGCGGGACGCGACGGACCGCTGCACGTCGAGCGGGGTGGGGGTCGGCGGTCCTGGCGGAAGGATCGGGGTGAGCTCGGCCATGCCCTTGATGTAGCTGAAGGTCTCCTCGCGCCACCGGGGCAGCGGCGCCGGATCGGCGACGCACTCAGTGACGGCGGTGAGCAGGGTGACGGGGGTGTCGGTGCTGGCCGTGGCGTACCAGACGGGCCGGTCGATGGACTTGCCCGCCCACAGCTGCCAGCGGGCGTCCCGCGTTGTCAGTTCGGCTTCCGGATCGAGGTCGCCGGTGGTGAACTCCAGGCCGGCGTGTCCGTCCGGGGCCTGGACCGCGAAGACGCCCCAGCGCGGACGGTCGATCTCCCAGCCCTGTTTCAGGAGCGGGACGACGGCGAGGAAGGGGTCGTGCTCGTCGGTCCCGGAGACCGGCCGGGCGAGGTAGGTGTCCGGACCCTGCTCGTACGCCGTGGCGAGGACGGTGGTGAACGCTTGGACGAACTCGGTGGGGACGCGATCGTTGAAACAGACGCCCCACGCTGGCGGGCCGAACGAGTCCTTGTAGGCGTTGATACGCCACAGCCCGTCGTCCTCGCCCTCGGGCAGGTAACCCAGGCGAACGCGCCGGTCGGGAGCGCTCAGGTACACGTTGGAGTCCTCGTCGTACCGGAGGTCCCAGCCGAGGTCGAGCAGCGGGGCGAGGGCGGGGTCGCCGGTTCCGGTGGTGGAGGCGAGATGGCGCGGGGAGATGTAGACGTCGCCGTCTATCTCGTTGGTGTCGGGCACGAAAGTCCTGGTGGTCGGGGCGGTAGTCGGTGGCGCTGCATGCGTGTCAAACGCAGAGGTCGTTGACCGGGGCGGGCAGCAACTGCGCTTCCAGATCTGCGGGTTGGCCGGTGTAGTGCAGGGTGCGCAGGCCCAGCTCGGCGGCGGCCTGGCAGTTGTCTTCGCGGTCGTCGACGAACAGCACACGTGCTGGGTCGGCGATGCCGGTGGCGGCCAGGGCGTGTTTGTACGTGGCCGGGTCGGGCTTGCACAGGCCCATGCGGGCGGAGTACAGGGCGTCGTCCATCAGCTCGCGCCGCCAGTCGGTGGCGTCCAGGACGTTGCTGAGGTGGGCCGGGGCGTTGGAGAGCAGCACCATCGTCAGCCCCGCGGCCCGGGCGCGGTACAGGATGTCGAGGACGCGCGGGTCGGTGCGGGTCCACATGGCGGTGTCGGCATCGCGCAGGGTGCGCAGCCATCGCGGGCCGGGGTGGTGTCCGAGCACCTTGGCCCAGTAGGCCAGATCGCTGAGTTCCCCTGCGTCGTACGCGTTGCGGGGAGCCCAGAAGGCGTCCTGGAACGAGGGGAGATGTCGGCCGGGCCACTCGGCGAGGTCGGCGAGACGGGTCCACATGGCAGGCGTGGGTTGCAGGCCCGGAACCCCGTTGTAGTCGAGGATCAGGGCGTCCACGCCAGTCGGGGAGGCGGAGGAGCGGGTCAAGGGGTCGTCTTCTCCAGGGCTTTGGGTGCGAACACGGCGACGCTTGCGGCGAGGAGGGCGGGCAGCAGCAGCGCGTGCGGCAGTGCGGTGACGGTGGCGAGAGCGCCGATGAGGGCGGGGCCCGTGAGCAGGCCGACGTAACCGGTGACCGCGACGGTGGCGACCGCGCGGGGTCCGCCAGCGCCGGCGGCGGTTATCAGGCTGGGGATGGTGACGGACAGGCCCAGGCCGAAGGCCGTCCAGCCGAGGAGGGCGAAGGCGATGGTGGAGCCGGCCAGTCCGGTGGCGAGGCCGAGCGCGGCCAAAGCGGCGCCGACGCGCACGACGGCGTCCGCGCCGAAGCGGGCGGTGAGCCGGTCCCCGGCGAGACGGCCTGCGGCCATGGCGGCGCTGTAGAAGCCGTACGCCGCGGCACTGGTCGCGGCCGACGCGCCGAGGTCATGCAGGTGGACAGACGCCCAGTCGGCAGCGGTTCCTTCGCCCAGCAGCGTGGCAGCAGCAAGCGCACCCAGCAGCCACAATCGGCGCCGGGACAACCCCCTCTGCTCGCCCGAGCCCAGTGCAGCACCGTGGTGGACGGACTCGAGCGCAGGGCTGGCGACGGTGCGGGTGAGCCGCGTGGTCGCGCCTGCCGCCGCAGCGGCGCAAGCTGCCACCGCGGCAAACAGAACGGTGTGTGAGGTGTGAGCGGTGGCCGCGGCCAGCGCGGCACCGAGGAGGGCGCCGAGGCTGTAACTCGCGTGCAGTCGGCCCATGATGGGCCGGCCGTGGGCGTTCTGGCAGCGGACCGCCGCGGAATTGGCGGCGACATCAAGGACGCCATGCGCGACGCCGAAGACGAACGCAGCCACCAGGAGGCTCTCCAAACTGCGGCAGGCCCCGAGGACGGCAAGACAGGCGACGAGGGCAATGGCACCGCAGGTCAGCAGCACGGGCAGACGGGCCGGGCGGGCGAGGCGTCCGCCCGCCTGGAGCCCGGCGACCATGCCGAGGGCGGCGGACAGCAGGACCAGGGCAAGCCCGGCGGTACTCACTTCGGCGGCGTTCTGAACGGCGGGCATACGCGCGCCCCAGACGGCCATCACCACACCCAGTCCGGCGAAGTACCCAGTCAGCAGGCGGCGGCTACACATCAGCTCGGGCGCTGCGGTCTGCCTCACGCGGCGTGCTCCCCGGTGGTCAGGGCCGCCGGCGGGACCGGGGCAACCTGGACGTCGAGGTTGCGGTACACCTCCTGGGCGCGGGCTTCGGCGACGGCGGCGGTCAGTCCGGTGGTGATCAGGAAGCCGATACGGGCGCTGTACAGATCGCCGCCGTCCTGTGGCAGCACGAGCGGGTCGCCGGCCTGTCGCTGGAAGCGCACGCGTTCCACTCCCCCGGTGGGCTTCGTGACACGGCGGGCGGTGAGGGTGCCGGAGTAGGCGGGGTAGATGAAGCGGATCGCCGCGGTCTGGTGGCGGGTGGGCGTCAGGTCGGGGGTACGTCCGCAGGCGATGTCTGCGGCGGCCCGGGCGAGGTCGACGCCGGTGGCCAGGTGGACGAGGTGGCCGATCATGTCGCCGCCCAGGCGTGCGTTGACCTCGATCAGCCGGGGCCGGCCGCCGACCAGGCGTATCTCGACGTGCTGCACGCCGTCGGTGATTCCCAGGGCCTTGATGGCAGCAGCGGCGGTCGGTGCGACCTTTGCGAGGAGCGGATCGGTGGCGTCGACGGTGTGGCCGGTCTCGTCGAAGTAGGGTGCGGGGCCTAGGCGCTTGCGGGTCACGGCGACGGCCGTGGTGGTGCCGCGGTGGGTGACGCATTCGACGGAGACTTCGGGGCCGTCGAGGTACTCCTCGACCAGGACGCCGCTGTCCTCGCGGCTGCGGCTTGCGCCGACAGAGGCGAACTCGAAGGCCGTGGGCAGCTCTTCGGGCCGGTCGATGCGGATCACGCCGATGCTGCCGGCCGCTGCGGCGGGCTTGAGGACGGCGGGGAAGCCGAGGGTCCTCGTCGCCAGTTCGGCCTCCCGCAGGGTCCGCGCCTTCATAGAGGCGGCCGACGGCACTCCGTGACGGGCGAACAGAGTCCGGGCGGTGGCCTTGTTGCGGCAGGCCCGCATCACCTCGACGGAGTTCGCGGCCAGACCGAGCGCGCGAGCGAGGCGGGCGGTGGAGATGAGGCGCCATTCGTCCCAGGTGACAACGCCGGCAAGGTCGTGTCGGTCCGCCAGAGCCCGACCGGCGGAGAGCAGCGCAGTGGTGTCGTTCAGATCGGCTACGGCGTGGTCGATGATGTACGGCTTCTCCCACGACGGCTCGGCGCCGGTCAGCAGGACGATGTCGTATGCGGCGGCCACCTGCTCAAGGCAGTAGCCGCGATCCGCCTCATCGCCCGGAGAGACGACGAGTACGAGGGGGCGAGCGGACAAGAAGGGGTTCTCCGAGTCGGTAGGCGGCAGGACGAGGGAAGAGAGACCGGCGTCTCAGGCGGCTCGGCGGCGGCGCAGCTCGAACACGCCGGCCCAGTGGGGGTGGTCGTCGATCAGGCGGCGGGCGTAGAGGGCGGTGAACTGCTCGGTGATGGTGCGACCGCTCGCGCGGTTCGTCCCGAGGATGGTGGTGGGCATGAGGTTCTCCACAGGCTGGGACGCGACAGCGTCAGATGCGCAGGGCGGGATCGGTGCGCAGGCGGGCGAAGGCGCACAACAGGCCGATGGCCTGCAGGCCGGCGCAGACGGTCATTGCGTGGCCCAGCGCGCCGGGCGGGGTGAGCGCGGTGAGTACGCCGGCGACGGGGAAGGGCAGCAGGAGGATGAGGATGGTCGCCGACAGGGTGCTGCCGAACCGGTCCGGGGGGATCAGGCGGGAGCGCAGGGTGCGCAGGACGACCGTCATGCCGCCTTCGGCCGCCATGAGGACCGCGACCAGGACCAGGTAGGACAGGTAGTCGGGGGCCTGAGCGGCGGCTAGGCAGGCGAGCGAGGCGAGGGCGGCGCAGGCGGCGCCGACCGGCCACAGGCCCAGGCGGTCGAGCGCGAACCGGCAGAGCGTGACGCTGACGAGCGTCGCGCCAGCGGCGGCGGACCAGACCAGGCCGACGGCAGTGGTGGACTGCCCGAAGTGCTTGACAACGATCACCGGGCCGGCCGCTTGGAGAAGCCCGATGGCCAGGTTGGACAGGGTCAGCCCGGTCACGAGCCAGCCGAGCGGGGGAAGAGAGCGGATGGTGCGCCACCCGGTGAGGAGTCCCGCACCGGATTGCCCCTTCGGCGCGCGGGCCGGGGCGACGGGTGAGGGGGGTGTGCGTAGGGCGAGCAGCGCGGCGAGAAGCGAGAGCACGGTGATCACCGCGAGCATCGGCGGCGGACCGGCGATCAGGAGTATCCCTGCGAGGGCTGGGCCGGCCAGGGTCGCGGTCTGGTCGATGCCGAGCAGGACGGCCTGGACGCGATGGGCCCGATTTCCTGCTCGGCGGCTGGCGGCGGCGCCCGCCGTCTCGGCCGCGATGTAACTGAACTCCGTGAGCACGCCGGTCGTGGCGGCAAGCACCATCACCGTTGCGCTCGCCACGGTGCCGGACGGGTGGAGGTGGAGCAGGACCGCGCCTGTGGCGAGGGCCAGCGCGCGTCCCAGAGAGGCGAGGTGGAAGACGACGGCCGCCCCGCGCCGGTCGACGATCGATCCGGCCCATCCGAAGGCCGCCAGCCTCGGGATCCATTCCAGGGCGAACGCGGCGCCCGTCAGCGCGGCGGAGCGCGTGGTGGCGAGGACCAACAGCGGAATGCCGTAGGTGGACATCGCGAACGCGAGAGCGTCCGCCGTGCGCGGCAGGTAGATGCTGCGCATCAGCCCGGCGGCGTGGCGGGCATGCCGGGGTGCAACTGCTGCGCTCACGCGACCGGCTCGGGCTCGGACACCCGGGTGACCTGGGGGTTGCCGGACAGCCACTGGATCAGGAGAGCGCAAGGACGGGCAAGGTCCGCCTCGGCCTCGTCGCTGGGCAGCCGCGCGGCGGACGGCCGCGGGAGGCCGTCGGCGCGCTCGGCCGCGAGCGAGGGCGCCAGGAGGTCGAGGACGTGGCGGATGCGACTGCTGAACTCGCAGACCGGTCCCGGGTAGGCGTGGCGTCGGCCCCAGCGCGCAGCCGCGTCGTACAGGTCGGCCAACTCCGAGCCCGACTCGGTGAGTTCAAGTCCGGCGCCGGGTGCGGTCCGGACGAGACCGTGGGCGCGGGCCGCTTCAGCAGCGCGGCGCAGTTGGTCCGAGGAGAGGTCGGGGAGGGTGGCGGCCAGTCGGCGTGGCGGTATCGCCCCGTTGTCGTCGATCTCGGTGACCAGGCGGATCAAGGAGCGCGACGCCAGCAGCTCGACCGCGTTGCGTACTTCGGCAGGGGTGAAGAGGGTGGTCATCGGCGCGGACCTCCCGCCTGGACGGCCGCCTTCGGGCGGGCGGTCATGGCATGGGAGAAGAGATCGCGGTTGTGCCACGCCGGAGAGGACTCACCCGTCCGGGCCTGCGGGAGGGTTGCGGGGGCTGGCCGGGACTGGCTGCTTATCCACGGCCTCGGCGCGGGCTTCGCCTGCGGGTGCCCCCAGACTGGGTGTTGGCGCGCCTGGTTGAGCGGCTGCCCGGCGGACCACGCGGACAGGGCGCCGAGAACGGGGCCCAGGCCGTCGCCCGCCGCGGACAGCCGGTAGGGCCGGCCGATGCCCTCGGTGTCGACCAGGCCGTCGGCGACGAGCTGCCGCAGCGGCGGGTACACGTTGGTCCAGTCGCTGCTGGGCATCACGATCCGGGCCAGGGCCCGCCCGCTGACCTCCTCGCGGGACTTCAGCACCCACAGGATGGCGGCGGCGTGCCGCCGGGTGAGCAGGGTGAGGCTGTCCTCGATCTGCTCGATCGCGGGCAGCGGGCGGTCCGCCTTCTCCAGATGCTCCTCGGCCCAGGTGACGATCATCGGCAGGACCGGCAGCAGGGCGGCACCACGCTCGGTGTGGCCGTAGGTCACGTGCCGTGCGGTGTGTTCGGTGCGCTCGACAAGACCGGCGTCGCACAGAGACTTGAGCTTGGGGTGGAGCTGGCCGTTCTGCAGCCAGGACACCTTGACCGCCAGCTCGCTGTAACGCTGTGGCGGGCCGGAGAGTGCCAGCAGGATCCTCACGTTCCAGCGGGGAGTGATCATGGCGAGGGCCTCGGTGACCCGGGCGATGTCGGCGTCGGTGTCGGGAGGCAGAGCGGTGATGGCCAAGGGAGGAACTCCTGGGTGAATGAAGGGGGGATCGCCTGCGGGTCAGCGGCTGTGCGCCGTGCTCTGGGCCGGAAGAGGCGGAGCCGGAACGGGCGGCGAGGGAGTCGGCGGGGACGGCGCTGAGGCCGGGACGCGGTCCAGGCTCTGCAGAACGGCCAAGACCGACTTGGCCTGGACGTCGCGGACTGCGACTGCCTCGGCGAGCCGGCGGGAGCCGTCGAGAAGGTGGGAGACCTCGTGGCGGCCGATCTGCCGCTCGGGGTGGATGAGCCGGGCGAGGTGGTCGCGGTGGAAGTCGATGCTGCGCTCGGCATTGGCGAGGTCGTCGTGCATGCCGAGCAGGGCGGAGAGCATGCCGGGCGGCTGGTCCTGGGCGTGGGCTTCGAGGTCGGCGAGCGGTGCGCCGTACAGGTCCTCGATCCGTCCGGCTATCTCGGTGGACGTGAGGTGGGACAAGCGGGGGCTTTCACGGTCGGCGGGCCCGGGCCGCCCCGGCACGCTGGGGTGCCGGGGCGGCGGACGGGGGCAGGGATGCGGTGGCGGCCCTGAGTTGTGCCGTGCGGACGGGACGAGCCCGCTGTTCGGGCGGGGGCATGGTGCGCAGCAGCTCATCGAGGGCGGCGCGGTAGCCGTCGCGAGCGTCGAGCGCCGCCTCCAGCCACTGCGCGTCGAAGCGGAGCTTGTCCGCCGACAGGTCGCCCATGTCGCGGTCCGGATCCATGTCCGCGTGAACTCGGTCGCGGACGCGGGCGACCTGCTCCTCGGTCAGAGCCAGGAAGGAGCGCAGTTCCAGGGCACGGGCGAGGGCGGGCGAGGCATCGTGGCCGACAGCCGCCTCGTACAGCTCGGGAATCGGGTTCCCGAAGACTTTCTGCAGGTCGCCGTCCATGGTGCTGGCCTTGACCGGGCTCATCGGGCGGGCCTTCCCGCCCGCCACGCCGACGCCGGCGCGGGTGTACCCACGGGGCGGTGGGGCGCGCTTGTCTGCACCGCCGGCCCGGTTCGGGGGCGAAGGCGGGCGAGCCGTTCGGCGGCGAGGTCCTTCTTGCCCGGAGCGTCCGGGTCGAGGAGCCACCGTACGACCATGGCCCGGCCGTCGCGTGCGGTGACGGCCGCGTTCACGCGGTGGGCGAGGCCCATCGTCGGGTCGTCGACCTCGCTGGGTTGGGTTTCCAGCGCGGCGAGAAGGTCGTCCTCCGCGCTGTTGAGCACGGACTGGGCCTCGACGAGAAGGCCGTGCCACTTGACGACGTCGGTGGCGTCAGGGTTCGCGGTCGGCGCGGCGGCCACCGCGGCCTTCAGCTGGTCCATGTCCATGGCGAAGCGCGCTTCGATCCGTTCGGTGAGGACGCCCACGACATCCTCAGCGTCATCGGATATGCCGTCGGGCAAAAGGAAAACTCCTGTTCTGGAAAGGCCGATGCCTGGGGGAATGTGAGGGGCGGCCGTACCCGGCGGCTCAGTCGCTTACGGCCACCTGCTGAATCCCTGTCAGTCCAGGCACATACGGGTGTCGCGGTAGACGTACGTGCCGGAGACCCAGCCCTTGACGCCGGTCGACTTGTCTGTGATGTAGAGCCAGTTGCCGCTCTTCTTGTGCACGGTGAACTTGTGGCTCTTGTAGAGCACTCCGACCGCGGTGGACTTCGTGGTCGCCTTGGACCGGATGGTCACAGCCGACGCGTGGACCTTGTACGGCAGCGGCGGGAGGTCCGGGCAGGGCGTACCAATGCTCGTGGCCGTCGAGGCGGCAGCGGCGGGGGCCGCAGTCGCGGGCGTGGTGGACAGCATCGGAAGAGCGAGTGTTCCGAGCATCGCCGCGGATATGGCAATTCGGGTGGAGCGCATGCGGAAGAAACCTCCGTGAAGGCATAGGGATTGCATGGGGATGGCGCCGCGGGAGTTGTCCCGGCGGCTGTATAAGAGTCCGGAGAATCGCCGGTTTGGCTAACCGGCGATCGTCGGCTATGTTTCGCCGCCCGCGTCGGCCTTGGCGCTCAGCGCGAGCGGCCGGGCGGGCGCGGAACAGGGGCCTTCGGCACACCGGCCGGGCGGCTGGCTGCGGCTGCCGGGCGGACCGGTGGGAGAGGACCGGCCTCGCCGGTAAGCCGGTCGTCGCACCACTGCAGGGCCTCGCCCACCGTGTCGAAGCCACCCTCGCGCAAGGTGTGCGTCCACGCGTGGGTGTCGACCTCCTCGACCACGACGCGGAACGGGCTGGGGGCTCGCTCGTCCAGGGCGCGCAGGGCCACGACGGTGACCATGTCGTCCGGGTCGTCGCAGGTGTAGGAGTAGCCCATGGCGTAGTGGTCGCCGTCGCCCGCGAGGCGTCGCTCCAGCGCGCGAGTCGCCTCGTCCGCCGGCGGTGGGCCCAGCTCGGGGTCGAGGCCGATGGCATCATGCGGGCAGCCGCGGTGGATGAGCCAGGACTGCGCCATCGCGGGCAGCGGCAGCAGGGCCTGCTCGAAGTCGAACGTCTCCTTCTCCCGGTCCCGCTTCAGGTGGACGGCGACGTAGTGCGGCATGCCTGGGTGCCCGTAAGTGGCGGTGCGGTCGAAGAGGACGTAGTAGCTGTGCGCGCCGTTGGGGGTGTGGTGTTCGGCGAGGGGGACGAGCATGTCCTCTCGGACGGCGACCTGGCGGTAGAAGTCGAGGTACGTCTCCTCGTCGGCATCGAAGTCGTCCAATGCGAAGTCGACTTGGGGGATGGACTTCCGAGCCGGGGCCGGTTCGGTAGGAGCCAACAAGGGCCTTTCGATGGAGTTCAGTGCCGCTGCGCCGGGGTGGACGGCGATGTGCCGGGTCGAGCCGGGACCTTCGGCGCCTGGGTCGTGGGCGTCCGTCGGGCGGCGAACAGCGCGGTACGTCCGGCGTCGGTGAGCGAGACCGGCTGGCCGGCGTGCACGGGGCGGTCGGTATCCCGGACGACCAGGCCGGCGTCCTCCAGCCGCTGCAGCTTGGCGTGAGGGATGCGGGTGCCGGAGGCAGCGGTGACGGACATCCGGCCGGTCAGCAGGTGTTCGTAGAGCTTGGCGCCGCCAGCGATGGCGAGCAGCGCCGCCTGGTCGTCGGTCGCGAGTGGCTTCGCGTCGGGCGCGCAGGCCGCTGCAGCGGCCTCAATGGGCTCCAGGGCGGCGAGCACCTTCCGGGCAGCGGCGTCGCGCGCGTCGGTGGCCCCCTCCAGCTGGTCCACGGTGCGGTCGATGCGCGTGAACAGGGCGTCATCGACGTCGAACTCGCCGCTGGACAGGCGGTTGAGGAGGCGTAGGTAGAAGGTGACGCCGGTCTGGGACTTGGCCAGCTCACGGTGCCGGTCGACCAGGTGGGCGTGTGGCTCGTCGAGGATGCCGCGGTCGCGGTAGACCCACAGGGTGTCGATGTCGTGGCCGGTGACGGCTTCGATGCGGTGGTCGAGCGGGGAGACCGCACGCCGGGCTAGTGTCGGCGCGGGTGCAGGGGGCATAGGCGAGGCTCCGTGCGTTCAGCGGGTGTGATGGTGCGCGGGGTTCTGTGTGGGACGGGGCAGACCCGGCAGTGCGGTGGGCGGTGGACCGGGCCGGGGCGCGGGGCCGCGGGTGGTCAGCTGCGGGGAGCGGGTGCGTGCCGCGTGGGTGCGGGCGCTCAGCGGCCGGCGGGTCATCCCCAGGCGGCGGCCGACCTCGTCGTAGACGTCGTTGCCCGCACGCGGCCGGATGGCGACGACGTGGATCTCCTTCGGGTGTGCGGACTCTGCGGGCGCCGGGCGGACGCCGTAGACGACGCGCCAGTCCTTGCGCGAGTCCACGAACAGCTTGCGGTAGCCCTCCAGGTCACCGTCGAGGCGTAGCCCGAAGCGCTGCGCGTTCACGACTTCCTGGAGGTAGGCGAGGGTGAGGTCGCGGATATCGCTGGGGGCTTGGAGGAGATCGGTCAGCGCGCGGGGGTCGAAGCTCAGTCCGAAGGCGGGCTGTCCCTGTCCCGCGGTCATGACGTCGGCTCGTCCGGCTCGGGTGTCCCGGCGGCTTCCGCCATGGACGCTGTCTCCGTGCGCACGGACGGCGGCGGGCCGGGCAGAAGACGGTGCGCGGGCCGGTCGGGAGAGGTCATGCAGGCCGACAGCGGCCCGCCCGGTGCGCGGATCGCCGCCACCGCGTGGGTGAGGAAGTCCCGGTGCCACACGAACAGGCCGCTCAATCCGGCTTCGGGGTCCTTGTGCTGCTGGTACGCCAGCCAAAGAGAGTGAAGCCAAGCCACGACGTCGTCGTGCTCCTGCCACTGCAGACACCAGGGCGCCGCGGTCGTGACCTCCGCCCCGTACACCGGGAGGAAGAAGTCGTCGACCCAGTCCGACAAGGCATCGAGTTCGTCTTCGCGTTCCTCCCCGTCGAGTTCCAGGATCGGGCGGGGCTCCGGCGGAGCTGCGGCAGGCGGCCCGCCGAGCCCTGGCATGCCGAACGCGGCGAACGGCGATCCGCTCGGTGCTGGGGCGGACGCCAGGTGGTCGATTTGCTGCGCCTGTTGCGCCGACTGCTCCATGAGCCGTCGGACGCTCGCCTCGATTCCTTCCAGCTGCGGATCGGGAATACGAACCGGCTCCAACTCCCCCTCGTCAGGAGGTTTTATGGATTCGGACATGAATAGCTTGGGCCTCCTACGAGACGTGGAATGTGAGGAAGACGGAAGCGGCGACGCGCGGACCGGCCCACGAGCTACAAGTCCGCTTCCTCGGATTGCCGACTAGGTGTATTGCCCTGTGAGGTTGGGGACGCGGCTGGCGGGTGGCTGGCCTTTCAGCGCGGTGTGTCCGCGGTGGTGATTGTAGGTGTGCAGCCACTCGTCGAATGCCTGGCGTCGTTCGGCCTCGGACCGGTAGGGGCGGGCGTAGGCCCACTCGTCCAGCAGGGTGCGGTTGAAGCGTTCGACCTTGCCGTTCGTCTGTGGCCGGTAGGGCCGGGTTCGTTTGTGGGTGATCCCGGCCGCTGCCAGCAGGTCGCGCCAGTTGCGGGAGCGGTAGCAGGAGCCGTTGTCGGTCAGTACCCGTTCCACGGTGATGCCGGCCTGGATGAAGAAGGCGTGGGCGCGGGTCCAGAAGGCGGTGGCGGTCTCCTTCTTCTCGTCTGCGTGGATCTCGCTGTAGGCCAGGCGGGAGTGGTCGTCGACGGCGGTGTGCAGGTAGCTGTAGCCGGCGTTCGTGCGGTTCTTGCGGCCTGCGGCCCGGCCGAGGACTTTGTGGCCGCCGCCGTCGGGGATGTTGCCGAGCTTCTTGATGTCGACATGGACCAGTTCGCCGGGCCGGTCGCGTTCGTAGCGGCGTATGACACGGCCGGTGGCCCGGTCCAGGTGGGCAAGGCGGGCCAGGCCGTAGCGGGCCAGGACGCGGTGCACCGTCGAGGGCACCAGGTGCAGCAGGTGCGCGATGCGGGCCGGTCCCCACCGGCGCAGGATGCGGACCTTGATGATCCGGCGCTCGGTGCGGGTCGGGGTGCGGCGCGGGCTGGTGCGCGGACGGCTGGAGCGGTCGGCCATGCCGGCCTCGCCGAGCCGACGGTAACGGTCGACCCACCGCTGGGCCGTGGTCGGCGAGACCTGGAAGCGTTCTGCGGCCCGTCGCAGGCTCCAGTTGTCGTCTACGACGCAGCGGGCCAGGCGCAGGCGGCCGGTCTCGGTCAGGGGTGCATTACGGTGGGGCACGAGGGCCTTTCTGTTGCTGGTGCAGATGTCGCAATCCACACCAGGCCAGAAGGCCCTCACCCATTTCAAGATCACACGGCAGTGATCGCTGTCACCAACCTCCGTGGGCAGAACAACTAGGGCGCCGGTCGCCTTGGCGGGAGTCGCGCTCGCGGCTCAGGCGGTGAGAATCACGTCGTCTTGCGTGAGGGTCTCGCGGATCGTTTCGGTGAGCCGGTCGGCCGCGATCGACGCGTAGTGCTCGGTCTTCTCCACGCCGATGAAGTCTCGGCCTTCCAGCAGAGCGGCGACGCCCGTGGAGCCGGAGCCGGCGCAGAAGTCGAGCACCGTGCCGCCCACGGGGCTGATCTTGACCAGCTCGCGCATCACCTCGACGGGCTTCTGCGTGATGTGCTGGCGCTTCGCCCCCGAGGGCTGCGAGGCCGAGTACAGGCCGGGCAGATAGACGGGGTTCCGGGAGCCGTCGATCGCTCCCTTCGACGCCCAGACGATGAATTCACAGTTCTGAGTGAACCGGCCCTTCTGGGGCCGTGCCTGTGGCTTGTGCCAGGCCAGCACCCCGCGCCACAGCCACCCGGCCGCCTGAATCGCGTCCGTCGTGATCGGGAGTTGACGCCAGTCGGTGAACAGCAGCGCGGTCCCGCCGGTCTTCGTAAGGCGGTGGGCTTCGGTCATGATCTGCGTCAGCCAGAACCCGTAGCTGCGCTGGTCCATGTTCTCGCCGGTGAAGTCCGGCAGGGTGTGCTGGGCGTCGGCGGAGGTGTACTTCTGCTTCGCGGAGCGCGTGGTGCGCTCCTTCGCGGTCCTACCGCCTGAGTTGTACGGCGGATCGGTGATGACGGAGTCGACGCAGCCGTCCGGAAGGCCGGCGAGAACACTGAGGGCGTCGCCCTGATGCAGGGAAAAAGGCAAAGAGGAACCCCTATTCGGGTGCGGAATCGCGGAGGGAACTAACCGCCTCGCACAGAAATCCTCGCGGGCCGCAATTGGGCATGCAGAAGCCCAGGGCCGCAGACCGAGGAGGGCGAGGGGGAGTCCAAAAACTGTAGAGGCGAAAGCGCCGACGACCAAGAAGTGCGCTGCTGAGGTGCCGGATTCCGGCACCTCACGCCGACTTTTTGGTCAACCGCCGATTCGCGCCTACTGTTTTTGAACCGCCCGGCGCACACCGCCGCTGGCTACTCCCCGACACACCTCACGGAGGTACCCCCTGCCCCGGCACACCTAGCTCACGGCCCGGCCACGCGGAGCGAGCGGCAACTCGCCCACACAGGCCCGTCCTGATCGCCCACCCCGGCCGCCGCGCCCTTCCAATCACGCCTCGCGCACGCGGCACGCCGGACACCGCACCCCGAAGGACACGCTCATGACGTCTCGCTACCCACCCATGCCCGAAACCGCTAGCCCCCGTGCGGTCCGCTCCGATTGAAGTGGCTCGCCGCCGGCATCGGCGTCGTTTTCCTCTCCCCGATCCTGATCGGCGGCACCGGCATGATGCTGGCCTCCTCCGCCGACGCCGTGAAGAGCAGCGGCTCCTTCAGCAGCTGCCTGACCGACATAAACACCGACAAGGTCTCCGAGCAGGTCACCAAGATTCTCGACGGCGCATCCGGCAAGAACGTCCACGTCGAGGGCCTGGACCTGCCCGCCGAACAAGTCCCCAACGCCCAGACGATCGTGGCCGCCGGCCTCTCGCTCGACGTCCCCAAGAAGGGGCAGATCGTCGCGCTCGCCACGGCGATGCAGGAGAGCCGGCTGCGCAACCTCAACTACGGAGACCGGGATTCCCTCGGCCTGTTCCAGCAGCGTCCCTCGCAGGGCTGGGGCAGTGCCCAGCAGATCCGTGACCCGGTCTACGCCTCCGAGCAGTTCTACAAGCACTTGCTCAAGGTGAGCGGCTGGCAGCAGATGACTGTCACCCAGGCCGCCCAGGCCGTGCAGAAGTCCGGCCTGCCGGACGCGTACGCGCAGTGGGAGGACCTGGCCACCGCACTGCAGGAAGCCATCGCCAAGACCTTCCCCGGCGGCAACGACGCGGACGGCAAGGATGCGGACCAGGGCGAGCAGCCGTCGACTGGCACGACCGGCTGCGCGCCGGGCCAGGACGGATCCGGCTTCGGCCGCATCCCCGAGGGAAGCGTCCCGAAGGGCTACGCGATTCCCAAGAACGCCGATCCGAAGGCGCGCAAGGCCATCGAGTGGGCGATGCACCAGCTCGGCACGCTCTACCAGTGGGGCGGATCCTGCACCAACTCGCACGGCCCCGACCCCATGGGCCGCTGCGACTGCTCCAGCCTGATGCAGCAGGCGTACGCGCATGCCGGCGTCACGCTCACCCGCACCACCTACACGCAGGTCAACGAGGGTAAGGCGGTCTCGCCCGCCCAACTTGAGCCCGGTGACCTGATCTTCAGCCGTGGCACGGCCGCCCAGCCCGAGCACGTCGGCATGTACATGGGCGAGGGCCTCGTGATCGAGGCGCCGCGCACATCGAAGCCTGTCCGGATCACCCCGATCAAGGACTGGACGATTCTCGCCGCCCGCCGCGTCTTCTGACGCCGCCCCGTCCCGGCACCGCTCCGGGCGGGCCGCCGCCGCGGCCACTTCCGCGCCCCGAGCGCACCTCCCCCTCCGCTTCCCCACCTTCCCGCGGGCCCTCGCCTGGCCCGCGTATGCAAGGAGCCCCGCCACCCCTATGTCCGTCCCTCTCTCCGACCGCGTCATCCAGCTCGCCTACGACCCAGGAATCTCGCCCAAGGGCGGCGGGTTGCCCGGGCTGAGCGTGCTGAAGAACGTCGTCAACTCGATCAATCTGTTCGGGATCATCGCCGTCGTCGGCGCCCTCGCCGTCTCGCTCGGCGTGTGGGCCTGGGGTCACCACACCGGTGGTCACCAGGCCGAGGCCAACGGCAAGAAAGGCGCGGTCGTGGCCGCGGGCGCCGCCCTCGGTCTGGGTGCCGCGAACGGCATCGTCGCCTTCTTCTCGGCCCTCGGCTCGCAGGTCCGCTAATGCGGAAGCGATTCTCCTCCTTTTCGCTGTCCTCGTACGGCGCAGGCTGGTCGGCCAACCGGCGCATCGCGATCGTCGCCTCCGTCGTCGCCGTCCTGCTCGCCATCGCCGGGATCGTCGCCCTGCTGACCGGCGGCGGGAACGGCCACCCGGCTCCCGACACCGCCGCACCCGCCCCAGCTGACAGCCCGTCCTCCTCAGAGGCCGCCCCGAAGCCTTCCTCCGGATCCGGGTCGGTGCCCAAGCCTCCGCAGATCGCCGAGCCGGTCGCCTACGCCAAGGCGGCGGCCCAGATGCTGTGGTCCTACGACACCCGCGACACCAGCCGCGACCAGCAACTCGCCGGCATGCGCGCCTGGATGACCACCGAGACCAAGTACGCCGACTGGGCCTCGGTCTCCGGCCAGGTGCCCGATCCGGTGCCGTGGTCACGGATGGCCGACCAGGACCAGCACGCCACCGGCACGGTCACCGAGGGCCACTACCCCTCCGCGTTCAAGGCGGCCCTGGCCGACGACCCGTCCGCGATCACCCAGGCATACATCTACGTCGTCACCGTCAACGGCAAGCAGCAGATCGCCTGGAGGAAGGGCGGCGGCGGAGCCGAGGAACGCGCCGTGACCCTCGCCGTGCAGTGCCGCCCGAATCACGACTGCACCTTGGCCGCCATCGCTCCGAGCGTCACGCAGTGACCCGCGCCTGACATAAGAATGGAGGAGTAACTCCCCGTGGGTTTCTGTGATATTCCCCTGGCAGACAAGCTGTGTGCCGTCGGTGACGCGGTGGATTTCGCCTCGGACCCCGGCAAGGCCATCGGCGACTGGATGGCGAAGTCGGCAGGTGAACTGGCAGCCGCCGCTGCCGATCTGGCGGCCGAAGCGGTCAACACCACCACGAAGGTCGACCTGAACGCCGGCTGGTTCCGCGACAACTACAAGATGCTCTTGCCGCTGGGCCTGGTCCTGCTGGTCGCGACGTTCTGCGCGCAGCTGGTGCGGGCCGCGGTCAGACGCGACGGACAAGCCCTCACACAGGCATTCACCGGCACCATGTCGGGCGTTCTGTTCGCCTTCTGCGCCATCGCCCTGACCACGGTTGCCGTCGAGGTGGTCGACGCCGTCTCCGACGGCCTGTTCAAGGCCGCGAAGCTGGACATCGCGTCGGCGGTTCGCCGCATCGTGAAGGTGAACCAGATCGCCGGCCTGTCCGGACTGGGCTGGCTCGTCGCGGTCGTCGCCGGTCTCGGCGCCGCCATCGGCGCCTTCCTCTACTGGTGCGTGATGATGGTCCGCAAGGTCGGCATCCTCGTCATGGTCACCCTGGCGATCTTCGCAAGTGCCGGCGGCGGCTGGGAGGTCGCACGCCGCTGGCGCAAAGGCTGGATCGAAGCCACCGCCACCCTCGTGGTCTCCAAGCTCCTGATGACCGTGATCTTCGTACTCGGTATCGCTGCCATGGGCAAGACCGAGGCCAAGGACGGCATCGCCGCTCTGGCCGACGTCATGTCCGGCATCGTGATCATGATCCTGGTCCTGCTGTGCCCGTACGCCGTCTTCAAGTTCGTGCACTGGGCGGCCGACGGCACCGACGGAGAGTCCATCCACCGGGCCGGTGGCGCTGGAGCCCAGATCGCCAAGGCCCACGCCGAGAAGGCCGCCCGCAAGGCCACCGCAGCTGCGGCCACCGCAGGAACCGGTGGCGCTGCAGCCGGAGCAGGCACCGCACCACAGGGGCCCGACGCCGCTGGCGGGGGCGGTTTCCCCGGCGACGTCGCCGCCAACCCGACCGGTGGAGGCGCAGACGGCAGGGAAGGATCGCAGGGCGACGGCGGAACGGGCGTCTCGCCCGGTGGCGATGCCGTCAAGTCCGGTCTGGAGAAGGCCGTCCAGCCCGGGCCGACGAGCGTGTCGGACGACACCACCGGCCAGGTGGGCGGCAGCCCGGGTCCGGGCGGATCCGGCGCAAGCGCCGCGTCCGGCCAGGGCGGCGGATGGCAGTCCACGGCGCCGACCACGACTCCGCCGCCGCAGGGCGCACCCCCGTCCCCCGGCTCACAGAACGCCACGTCCAGCGGGTCGGCCTCACCGCCGCCGCCACCGACCGGCCTCTGATCCCCTGCCCGACTCCCGGGGGTGGGATGTGCACGCCACCTCCCACCCCTGGGTTCCACCCGCGCCTCCAGGACCCGCCCCTTGACTGATCTCTCCGTCGCCCCGGTCGCGGTGAAGTTCCCGCACCGGTCCCGCCGCGGCATCCTCCTCGGCCTCTCCTTGCCCCAACTCGTCCTCGTGTCGTGCACGTTGGCGCTGCTGCTGATCACGGTGATCTCCACCGGACTGCTCGGCGCCGTCGCCCTGGCCCCGCTGTGGGCTGCGTCGGGGGCGCTCGTCGCCATCCGCCGACACGGCCGCTCCTTGATCGACTGGGCGCCGATCGTCGCCCGCTACGCGCAGCGCCGCCGCACCGGCCAGATGCTCTGGCTCGCCCGGCCCGTCACCCGTCCCCGGCAGGACGGCATCCTTCACCTGCCCGGCACCGCCGCCTCGCTCAAGGTGGTCACCCCCGGCGACTCCGCCAACGGGGCAGCCGCGGTTTACGATCCGCACCGCCAGACCCTGACCGCCGTCGCCCGCGTCACATCCCGAGCCTTCGCCCTGCTGGACGCCGCGACGCAGAACCACAACGTGAACGGCTGGGGGCGTGCGCTGGCGGGCATCGCCCGCACCGGGCACGTCGCCACCGTGCAGGTCCTGGAGCGCACGGTCCCCGACTCCGGCGACACCCTCGTCCGCCACTGGGCCCAGCACGGCCAGCCCCAGACCCCGGTCGCCGGGCAGATCTACTCCGAACTGGTCGCCTCCGCCGGCCCGGCCGCCGCCCCGCACGAGACGTACCTCGCCATCTCTCTCGATCTCAAGGCCGCCAGACGACTGATCTCGCAGGCCGGTGGAGGGCTGCCGGGCGCGTTCACCGTCATGGAGCAGACCACCGCCTCCATCGCCCAGGCCGCCCGCAACGCCGGACTGCTGGTCACCGGGTGGCTGAGCGCCCGGGAGATCGCCGCCGTGATCCGCACCGCCTACGATCCGAAGGCCCTCGCCGCGCTCCAGCAGTGGTCCGACACCGGCCACGCCGAGGCGGACCCGGCAGCCGCCGGGCCCGTCGTCCAGGTCGAGGAGTACGACCGGCTCGCCACCGACACCGCCCGCCACGCCACGTACTGGGTGGAGAACTGGCCGCGGACCGAGATGGGGGCCGGGTTCCTGCACCAGATCATGTTCACCGCCGGCATCCGCCGCAGCCTCTCCCTTATCTACGTGCCGCAAGCGCTCGAGTCCGCGCTGCGGGACGTCCAGCGCAAGAAGGCGGCGATCATCGCCGACGCCAACGAACGCGCCCGCCGCGGCCAAGTCGACAGCGAGGAAGACTCCGTCGAGTACGCCGACGTCAAACAACGCGAGCGCCAGCTCATCGCCGGGCACGCCGACGTCGCCCTGACCGGCCTGGTCACCGTCACCGCCGACACCGATGCCCTCCTCGACGCGGCCTGCGCGCAGATCGAGACCGCCGCCGTCACCGCCGGCGTCGACCTGCGCCGCCTCAACTACCAGCAGCCGACGGCCTTCACCCTCGCCGCCCTGCCCCTCGCCCGCACCGCTCTGTAACGCCCTTCCAGACTCCGGGACATGCGCTGACATCCATCAACGACGACGAACTGAGACGCGAACTGCGCGCCCTGCTCACCTCCTGCCAGGAACTGGCCGCCCGCCACCGCGCCACCCTCGATCAGTACCGCGACAGCGCCGGCAACGTCACCGAGGGGAAGTACGCCGACTACGACGAGGCCAGGATCAATACCGCCCTTGAGGCCAGCGACCGGTTCGACACGGTGCTCGAACGCCTCGCCGACCTCGTAGGCCCGCCGACTCCCCGCGCGTTCACGCTCACCTTCGCCGGACGCGAGCGGCACGAAGGCCAGGCCCCGACGCGCTTCGTCGTCAACGCCGCCAACCTCGACGACGCTGCCCGCGTACTGGCCGGCCTCCCGAGCTGGCACGAGTGGTACCAAGCCGACGTCGCCAGCGCCGAGGAAGGCGCGGACGTCGTCTACATGCCGGAGCAGAGCCATGCCGGCCCGCCTTCCTCGGGCCACTTCGTCGACCTTCGCGGCGAACAGAGCCCGCGCCCGTCCCCGGCCAACGCCACAGCGCCCTCCGCCGCCCGTCACAACGCTCCCGCCACCGGTCCACGACCGGCCGCTGCCCCCGCCTCCCCGGCGGCAAGGACCCCCATTGCCCCAACCCCGCACCACTGAACTCGACGCGCACCCCTACCTCCGCGCCGCCAGCGCCGGAGTCCGCCACCACACCCGGGCCCTGGCCCGGTCAGCGCCCGCCTCCCCAGCGCCGGTGGATCGCGTGCACCTCGACGTGGTCCACGCCCATCTGGCCGCGCTGCACCAGCTGCTCGACCAGCTCGCCGATTCCACCCAGCCCCCGCACCCCGCCGCCGGACGGCACCTCGCCACCGCGCGCACCCGGCTGTTCCAGGCCGCCGCCGGCGTGCACGACGCCTTCCATCTCCTGCCCGTCGCGGACGAACCCCCGACGGACACGGAATGCCGCCCCGAGCGGCTGCCCGAGGGACCTCCCGTCCTGACCATCTGCCAGCGCCACCTGACCGCAGGCCACGTCGTCCGCCGCAAGACCACCCCGAGCGACCTCAACACCCCACTGCACGGCCACACCACCACCTGCAGCCAGTAACCCCCACCACCGAAAGGCCCTCAATGCGCGCCCTGAAGCGCTCCACCTGCGCTGCCGTCATACTCGCCGCACTCGCCGGCACCGCCGCCCTGGCCACCGCCACCCCGGCATCCGCCGCCAGCTACCAGTGCAAGACCAGCAGCCACTCCGTCGACGACCCGTCGTACAACGGCCCCGACTCCGACAACTGGGACTTCGACGTGACGCTCTGCGCCATGCGCTCCGGCGGCAACATCTACACCACCGCCACCGTGTACTGGGACGGCCCGTACACGGCCAAGAACCGCAATACGTACACCTTCAACAAGGCCAAGTTCCAGCTCCAGACCAAGAAGAGCGTCAGCGGCACGGACCCGGTCGTGAAGTCCGCTGCCTACACCGGACTTGAGTACGCGCTCGAACACAGCAGCAGCCACGGCAACGGCTCCTACTCGACCGGAACCCTCAAGTACCCGGCAGGCTCGGGCCGTTACCTCGCCGACGGCTACATCCAGTTGGACTGGTCGGGCGACGGCAAGGACTACCGCAGCCCGGTTCTGTTCACTGCCTCACCGGTCGTCTGACCCCCACGCCACATCCGGACCGCAGTCACGTGAAAGCCGCCCCACCATGAGCCACCGGCCCGCGCGCCGAGCCCGCCGCGCCAGCGCCAGCCCCCTGTTCACCCCACACGGCACCGACCGTGCCTCCCGCAGGGCCGCTCGCCGACAGCTCGCCGAGGCAACAGCGAAGGCCCGCGCCGAAGCCGCCGCACACACCAGCAGCGCCGGCGTAGAGGAACAGGAGATGCCGCCGCCCCTCTTCCCGCCCGCCGGGCGGCCCGGCCCCGCGTCCTCCCGCAACAACAAGCTCAAGCTGCCCGCCCACCGCATGACCACCGCCACCGCCTCTGGGGCGTACCCGTTTCTCGCCGAAGGCGGCCTCGGCGCCGAGGGCATCTACATCGGCCGCGACGTCCACGCCGAAGCGAGCTTCGTCTTCGACCCGTTCGCGCTGTACGGCAAGGTCGAGGGCTTCACCAACCCCAACGTGCTGTTGGCCGGCGTGATCGGTCAGGGCAAGAGCGCGTTGGCCAAGAGCTTCGCGCTGCGATCGATCGCCTTCGGATACCGGGTCTACGTCCCCTGTGACCCCAAGGGTGAATGGACTCCGGTGGCACGGGCGCTGGGCGGCACCTCCATCGCGCTCGGGCCCGGGCTGCCCGGCAAGCTCAATCCCCTGGACGCGGCGCCGCGACCGCCGTCGGTCTCCGAGACGGACTGGGCGGGTGAGATCCGCAAGCGCCGTCTGCTGCTGCTCGGCTCGCTGGCCCGCACCGTGCTCGGGCGGGACCTGCTGCCGATGGAGCACACCGGGCTCGACGTCGCTCTGGACGCCGTGGTCACCCGCGCTGCCGAAAGCGGACGCACCCCGCTGCTCGGCGACATCGCCGCCACCCTCAACAACCCCGACGAACTCGACACGGCCGGCGGCCTGATGTCCGGCCGCCTCGGCGACGCCTCCCGCGACCTGGCCCACGCGATGCGCCGCCTGGTCCACGGCGACCTCGCCGGGATGTTCGACGCCCCCAGCACTGTCACGTTCGACCCCAACTCGCCGATGCTGACCATCGACCTGTCCCGCCTGGGCGGCTCCGGTGACGACACCGCGCTCGTCCTCGCCATGACCTGTGCCTCGGCATGGATGGAGTCCGCGCTGTCCGACCCGAACGGCGGGAGGCGCTGGATCGTCTACGACGAAGCCTGGCGCCTGATGCGCCACCCCGGCCTGCTGCAGCGCATGCAGTCCCAGTGGAAGCTGAGCCGCGGCCTGGGCATCGCCAACCTGATGGTGATCCACCGGCTGTCCGACCTGCTCACCGCCGGCGACGCCGGATCCCGCGGACGTGCCCTGGCCGAAGGTCTGCTCGCCGACTGCTCGACCCGCATCATCTACCGGCAGGAGACTGACCAACTCCATGCCGCAGCAGCGCTGTTGGGCCTTACCTCGGTGGAGACCGAGGCCATCTCTCACCTCAACCGCGGGCGGGGGCTCTGGCGGGTCGCCGGACGATCTTTCATCGTCCAACATCAACTCCACCCGCACGAGCTGGCGCTCTTCGACACCGACGCCCGCATGCACTGAAACGCAAGAGGCTCATGAAACCCGATGTCCAGCGCGAACTGATACCTCGCGACGACACCCTCCGCCTGATCGGCGCGCTCGACGCCCTGAAGGAAAAGCTGCTCGACGCCTCCCAGCAATGGGAACTGCTGGACGAGCACGGACATGTGCCGGCCGAGCCCTCCTACGCGGAACTACTCCAACACGCCGCCGACGCGCAGGACCTCTCCCGCGACGTCCTCCGGCTGGCTGCCGACTTCGCCCGGAGCCCTCACAGCACGAAACGCGCTGGCAGCGCCGTACTCGCCCACCTCGCGACAGCGGCCACCCTGTCGAGCCACGCCGCACCGCACTTCACCGAGACTGCGGAGACCGCCCTATCCCTGTCCCGGCCCTTTGGCCCGACCGACCGGACGTACCCGGAGAACCGCATGGTCATCGACCACGCCACGGCCCGCGCCTATCTGCGGCGCACCTCGGAATCCCTCCGTGACGCGGCCAAGGAACTCACCGCGCACCTCGACTTCCACCGCTTCTTCCCCACGCCTTCCCGACAGCAGAGCCCGGCGCCTGCGCCGCCCAGGCCGAGCGCACGCCACCGGTAGCCCGTGCCGAGGCATCTACGTCGGCATCCCACCGCAAGGAGTCCCCTGAACCGCCCCGCCCATTTCAGCGACGCCGACTGGGCCGAGTACCAGCAGTGCCAAGCCGAGCACGACGACCTCATGGCCCAGGTCGCCGAGCGCGAAGCCCAGATGGAACACGGCCTGATCGACGCCTACGACGAGTACGAATTCGACTTCACCCCTCTTGCGGAGCCAAAGCCCAGTCCCACTCGCCGGACCCCGCCGCTGCGTCGCACACCCTCGCGCGGGAGAAGCCGTGGTCGCTGAGGACAAGAACACCCCGACCGCCTCCCACGCCGACGCCCGCCGCACGTCCGCCGCCGCGTCCGCGCTCGCGCCGCTCCCCGACCACCGCAACGTGGACACCGCCTGGTGGCAGGAACTGTGGCGCCGCCACGCGCACATCACCACGCCACTGCGGCAACGCGGCCTGGAGTGCGACATCGAGTTCGGCCTCAGCGCGTACATCGTGCGCGTATCACTCCCCGACGACAGTTACCTGATCATCGGCCCGCCGCAGGAGCCCTCCTGCGACCGTCCTCCAGGGGACCCGCAGGGGTGGATCGTGACCCGCCAGCATCCCGACGAGCAGGCGCTGTTCGAAGTGATCTACGACTCGGCCCCCTCCGCCGACCCACGTGCCCCGGAGCGGCCCGAAGCCCGCCACGGCGGCAACGCCACGCCCCTGATCGAGGCGATCGACCAGCGGCTCATCCAGCTCGGGCTGCTGCCCGCTCCCTCCTCGTCCACCGCAAGCGCGCTCTTGTCCGCAGCCACGCCGACGCTCCGCCCGCCCAAGACCCTGGACGTCTCCGACAACGCGGACCGCACCTCCGTCTACGTCTACGGCAACGCGCTCCTCGCTCTCACCGACCGGCTCAACGCAACCGAGTCGCATGCGGACGCCGCCGCCCTGCTGCACCAGGTCCTGGACCCCACCAGCGGCCTGCTGGAGCGGCTCGGCGAGTTCTTCGAAGCAGCCGGGGAGAAAGCCAAGGAAGCCGAGCAGGACGACGGATTCGACCTCCACTACGACCTTGAGGACGCCGCAGCCACCTTGCGCAGTCTCGGTGAGGGCCTGCACACCGCCGTCGACCGCATGCGTGCCCTGGCCCCCGCGCGCCAGACCACCAGTGCTGCCCTCCCGTCGGGCCCAAGCCCGGGGCTGCCAACATCACGAGGTCCACGTGCCAGAACCCGCTGAACAGTCGACGCCGCATCGGGTGGCAGCAGCTGTCCCTCGAACTGCGCGGCGCCTCCGAGCCCCTCGGACTGCTCGACCACACCGGCCACGTCCTCGCCCCCTGCCCGTGCGCACGTCGCGGACGCGGACCAGGGCGGGGCGTCGGCCAGAGCTTCATCGTCCAACATCAACTCCATCCGCACGGGCTGGCGTTGTTCGACACTGACGGCACTACAGACAAGACAAGCACATGCCCTCTATTAGCCTCGGCGATCACGACCAGATCGGCGTCATCGCCCTCACCAGCAACGACGCCCCCGCAGCAGCCCACACACTCCTTGCCGAGCACGGCTTCTGGCGCCCACGTGGCGTCTTCGGCTACATCCTGATCCACGACAGGTACGACCACGACGTTCCGGCCCGGCTCGAGCGGTTCCTTGCCGCTGCCGCCCGGCAGGGCATCGGCGTGGAATACCACTTGCCCCGTATCCTCCCGGACGCCGGATCTCCCGCGGCGGGGAAGCGCGTTGAGGAACTGTGGCGCGAGAACCAGGAACGGGAGTACCGCCGTTCACGGCGCCAGGCCGCCCGGATCATCACCTCCGGCAGCGATCTGGAATCCCTTGCCCACGGCCTGTCTCGCCGCCTGCCCGGCGAATGGACGTTCCACGTAACCGACTTCGTCGATCCGGGCAGCCAGCTCGACTTCTTCGACGACCTGTGGGACAACGCGTGCCTTGCCAGCGCCTGGATGCAATTCCGCGTTCCCCGCGCCGCGATTCTCTCCGGCCCCAGCCGCCTGGAGCTGGTCGTGATCGACCGCCCGCTGCACCGCGAACAGGTCCTCGTCGGCGCGCTGTCCCTGCACGGCATCACCCACGACTACTTCGGCGACGACAACGCCCCGCACGCGATCGCGGTCCCCTCCGAGGCGGTCCGCGCCGCACACACGGTCACCCGACGGCTCCTGTCCCGCTACCACCAGGCCGCCCGCCGCCTTAGGAACCCATGCCCGCAACCCGCACCGACCTGTCCGTCTTCGCCACCGCCCTCGCCCAGCACCTGCCTGGACAGTGGTACCGCAAGTACGAAGGCTTCCCTCCTCCCAGAAACCACCGGTTGATCGCCGACCGCGTGTGGGACTGCGGTCCCGCCAATTCGGCCGTCCAGGACTTCCCCGACGCCCCCATCCTGCTCCTCGAAGGGCCCGACGACGCACAGCTGTGTGTCATCGAACGGCCCCGCCACCCCCGCCAGTACCTGGTCGCCCCGCTGGAGCCCGAGGGCTTCAAGCCGCACCACTTCCGCATGGTGGACGAGCCGAACGGCATCGCCGTCCCCGACGATCCGGTCCGAGCCGCCGCCGCGGTCACGCGCCGCGTGCTGCCCCACTACCGGCAGGCCATGGACGCGGTCCGTCTCAACGCCCGCACCCAGCCCGAGCCCCCGCACCGGCTGCCCGCACCGGAGGTCGCCCAGACCCTCACGCTGATCTGGTACCCCGACGGGGTCGTGGGCGCACCGTATAAGTCGGTACCGAAAGACGCCCGCACGGTGCTGTACGGCTGCCGTTTCCAATACCGCCCGCACGAGTCGGCGTTCGTCCTGCCCGCCTCCTACAGCACCAGCGACCGCGCCCTGCTCATCCAGAGCGCCGTGCGGCTGCTCACCGCTCAGGGCATCGGCGTCAACTTCCGCCACGCCGCCCCCGCCTCCGCGGGCTCACCGACCCGCCCGCCCACAGCGGCGCTGGGCACGCAGCTTCCGGCGGGCGGGCCGTCCGCGGCACGGAGGTAGACGCCCCCACTCATCCTGGAGTTGCCGCTGTCCGATCCTGACCAGCGGATGCTGCTGCACGACGTGGCGGACCGGCTCAACACCGTGGCCGAGCACCTCCCGCTCCCCGACCAGATCCAACCCGATCCCGGGCTGAGCGAGATCCTGGACGACGAAGTCCGCCACCTGGCCCGGCTGCTGACCTACCTCGCCGGCGAGACCGCCTTCCGCCACCGGGCCGCCGGCCGCTACCCGACCCGCGTCACGGCCACCCACCGCCGCACCACGCTCGCTCTCGCCCGAGCGGCCGAGCCCACCGGTGCCGCGCTCGCCGCCCTCGGAGCCGCCGTCCACCACCTCGGCCTCCTCGCCGACCACACGCGCCAAGCGCCTGGTCCCGCCCGCACCCGGGCGATCGCCTCCGCGCACCAGGGTCTCGTGGACCGGCTCGGTGAGAGCCGCACCCACCTCGCCCGCGCCGCGAAGCAACTGCGTGCCGCCGCCGATATCCGGGCGACACCAGCCGTGACCGCGCCGTCCCCGCGAGCGGCATCCGCCACCGCATCCCGTACCCGCTAACCCGCTATTTTCCCGGAGCTCCCTGATTCCCCTGCACACCTCCGCCCGCCGCACCGCCCTCCTGCTCACCGCTGTATCCGTCGCGCTGACCGCGTCCGCCTGCGCCACCTCCGACAGCCCGGACGCCGACACCACAGCCACGGCCACCCGCAGCGCCTCCCCCACCCCGACCGCCGAGCCGGCGCTGACGAAGAAGGAGGCCCTCGCCCAGATCGCCCACTACTCCAAGATCAACAATCAGGCCAACGCCGACCGGAACCGCGCCCTGCTCGACACGGTCGAGGACGGCCCGCTGTACGCGATGTCCATCTCTGACTACATAGAGACCGAGGGGCTTCCCGCGGCAGACCGCAAGCCGTACAAGCCGTGGTCCTACGACTCCGCGAACGCCAAGCTGTACATCCCGCGCCTGGCCGCCGGGCAGGACCGCTGGTTCGCCGCCGCGCTTTCGGACCAGAAGGGCAAGGCCCCCTCGCGTCTGGCGGTCTTTGCCGAACAACCCCAGCACAGGCGCTGGGAGTTGGTATCCGTCGTCGACCTCGACAGGCAGAAGCTGCCCGACGTCGCCCTCGACCTGGATGGGTACGCGACGGCCGTCGCCACCGACGGCAACAAGCAGCTGGCAGCCGGTGCCGACCTCCTACGCACCGGCGTGCTCGACAACTTCGCCACCGGAGGCGCGAACACCGGGACGAAGGTCTTCGCCCCGACCAGGGCGAGCAAGCGGCAGATCGAGGTCCACGACAAAACCGGCACCCGCTACGGGAACCAGGGCACCACCGTCTTCGCCGGCGCCGCCAACCGCTATACGGACGCCTACGCCCTCAAGACCACCGACGGCGGTGCGCTGATCCTCTTCTCCCACACGCACACCCAGACCGACGCCGTCGCGCACCCCGGCCTGCAGATCAACCCCGGCAAGGACGACCGCGCCTGGCTCCACGACGTGCCACGCACCTCCATCACGTACACGTTCGTGTGCAACGACGCCGCCACCGTCCCCGCGAAGGCCGAACCATCCCGGCTGATCGGCTACACCTGCGCCCGCACCGACGCCTCCGGCCCCCCGGTCGCCTCCTGGTCGGACCGCGCGTAGACGTGTCCCGTCCCAGGCGCCGCACGCCACCTTGATGGCCGCCGAACGTCCCCTCGCCCTTGCTCAATCTGGAGAACTCCCTGTCCACACGTTCCTTCATTGCCCGCCCCACCGTCGGAACGGGGTACAGCGGCATCCACGTACAGCTCGACGGCGTACCCAGTCACCATCTCCCGCTGCTCCTGGCCGCCTACCAGTACAAGTTCGGACGCGACGTGGAGGCCATGTCCCGGCACCTCATCGACGACGTCGCCGTCGGCTGGGACGAGCTGGGCACCGATCTCCTCGACGGTGCCCCGCCCGCGCTCGTAGCCGCGCTGACCGGCGGCGAGCAGTGGCCCAGCCGTACCCTCGACCACCTGATCACCCCGGACGGCTCCCCGCCGGTGCGCATGTCGGTCACCGACGGGACCGCGGACGAGCAGGACATGCAGTGGGGCTACGTCCTGCACCAGCAGGGCATCGAGGTGATCAGCCTCCTCCATGAGGACATCGGCCCCGTCGTGGACTGGGCCACCGACCCGTGCACCGCCTTCAACGACCACCCGGCGGCCTGGTCCTCCCTCGAGCCCGCACCGGCTATCCGGGCATCGCGCAGCACGCCGCCCCGGAGCGCACCCGCCGCAGCCCCGGCGAAGGCCGGCACCCCACACCCCGCCACGCGCCGCTAGTCCCCCTCTCGTCTCCCCGGAGCCTTCCCTGCCCCCGCACACCACGCCCCTGATCACCGTCGTCATCGCCAGCCGCCTGCGCGAAGACCGGCTCGGCTACCTGACCGCCATGCACGCCAGCCTCACCCGGCAGTCCGTGCCGTGGGAGGCCGTGATCGCGCTCGACGGGGCCTCACCTGATCGCCTGCCGGCCCCGCTCGCGCAGGATTCCCGCGTCCGCACGCTGGTGCTGCCCCGTCCGGTCGGCGCCGCCTGCGCCCGAAATCTGGCCCTCGCCCACGTCCGCACCCGGTACACCAACTGGGCTGATGACGATGACGAGTTCACCGACGACGCCATGTCCGTGCGGCTGAACGCCCTGGAGTCCACCGGGGTCGGCTGGTGTGCGGGATGGAGCGAGGACCAGCACCAGGACGGCTCGACCACCCTGTGGCGATGTCCCACTCCGCCCGGCCGCCACGAGGCGGGCGATGTGTGGACGTACTGGAAGTCGCCGACGGACACCATCCCCATCGGGCCGACCACGATCCTCGCCCGCACCGACCTCGTGCGCGCCGCGCCGATGGGCGGCCTCGTCCAGGGCGAGGACTACTGCGCGGCCCTCGGCGTAACCGCCCTCGCGCCCGGAATCCTGCTGCCGGTCCCCGTGTACAGGTATCGCAAATGGGACGGGCAGATGACGGCCCAGGTCGGATACGACCAGCTGGAGGCGGCGGCCCGGGAGCACGCTTGGGCCTACGGCCGCAGCCTGCGCTCCGTCCTGCGCCGCGGTGAGGACCTGGTCCATGGCTGAGGCGCAGATCATCCTGTCGCACAGCCGGGAGTCCGGGATCGTCGCCATCGCCTCGGGCGAGCAGTACCCGTGGGCGCACACCGCCCTCGTGGAGAGCGGATTCCGGCGGGACGACGAGGGCGTCTACCACCTGCCTGCGGACGGCACCGGGACCACCGTGGTCGACCTGGTCAAGTGCGCGAAACGGCACCGCACCAGCGTGCATACGAGCAGCCGGCGCTTCATCGGCGACGTGGCCCGCGACCTCGCGCGCCACCTGCCCGGCCAGTGGCACGCCTCGGTCGAGATCTACTCACACCCCGCCTGGCAGGAAGACCTGGTGCCCTGGATCTGGGACAGCGGCGAACTCGGCCGTGCCCTCCAGAGCGAGCGGATTCCCTACGCCGCCACGCTCACCGACATGGTGCAAGGCACCATGCTGCTGTTCGTAGAGCGCCCCGGCCGTCAACTCGACTATCTGGTCGGCGCCTTCGCTCCGGAAGGACTCGAAGAAGGCTACGGAGATCCCCACGCTCCGCGCAGTGTCGTCGTGCCCCCGTTCGCCGGCCGGGCGGCCCAGGCCGTCGCCGACCGGTACCTGCCCTCCTACGAGCAGGCCGTCCACGCACGCCGGACCGCAGCCATCGCCGCCGTGCTCGGGGGCATCCGCTCCGAGCACGACACCTGGCAGTCCATGGTCGCCTCCGGCCGCTACAGCGACGCCACCCCGCTGAGCGCCGCCGCCCTCGGCTCCGCGACCGACGAGTTCCTCGACCACGCCTGGCGCCGTTTCCTCACCGTCGTCGACCACGCCCCGACACTGATCGACCGGTGCCGTCCCGCCAGCAGCCCGTGGCCCGACGACGCCACGACGTTGTCCCGCCTGGCCGGCGCCGTGCGCGATGCCGAGACGCTGCTGGACGACGTCGTCCAGGGCAGCCCCCTCGCCCCGCAGGAACGGCGTGCCCGCACGTGGCCGGCCATCGAGACCTGGCTCACCGACGGCGAGATCTTCCTGCGCCAGGCCCGCGTGAGCACACCGCACCGCCGACCGGCCCTCCCCGTCGCCGCGCCGTCCCGCCCCCTTGCCACCGCGGCCCGCCCCGCCCAGCGAAGCCACTGACAGCTTCACCCCGACAGCGTGAGGAGAACCCCTCCCCCTTGCAACCCGGCACCCACTTCGTCTTCGGCGACCACGACACGCACGGCTTCGTCGCCTCCTTCACCGCCTCCATGCCCGCGCACCTCGCCCACTGGTACCTAGAATGCGAGCAGTTCGAGCCCGTTCCCGGAGAACCCGGGCTGTACCGGCTCAGCGAGCCCGAGCGCGACGGCCCCCGCCGCACCCGCCAGGCCGTCCACGATCTGCGCCGCCAGGGCTACACCGTGCGGGCCGACATTCGCCTCGACCCGTCCCTCTCCCCCGGCCCACCACGCCCGGTCCGGCCGAACGGGCTCCAGGAGCGCCGCAGCCGTGCCGCCCAAGCCGCCGCCGGCCGAACGACGCAGCGCTCCACACCGCCCACCACCTCCCCGCCAGCTGCCCGGCCGATCCCGCCGAAGCCCACCTACGCACCGACCGTCCACCTGACGGCCTCGGGCAGTGGACGGTCCCGATGACGCCCGCGAGCAATCCGACCCCGGACGGCTCCGTCCCGGTGACACCGGAACTCACGGACGGTGCACGCAACTTCCGGCTGCGGATGGCGGTCATCGACCGCGAGAGCGAGGTCGCGCTCGACATGACATGCGACCGCTACGGTCGCACCGTCCACGCAGACGCCGCGGCAGCCGCTCGCGCCCACCGCAACAGGGCAGCGGTGGAGGCGTACACCACCCACCTCGCCCCGCACGCCGACACTCTGCTCGACGCCGCCCGCCGTGCGCTGGACGAGTTGCCACCCGCCCGGCACCTGGCCGGGTGGCGGGCCGTGTTGGACGGCCTGGCCGCCTCCGCCGCCGAGATCCGCCGGGCCCTCGACCGGCCGGCTGCCCCCGGCTCCCCGGCCGAACGCGCTCAGCACTCGGCCCTGTGGCCGCACCTCACCGCCTGGGCGGATCACAGCTTCATCGCCAGCGACCTCGCCGACCAGAACAAACACCACCATCACAAGGCCCCGCTGACCGACGAGGAACAGCAGATGTGGACCGAGATGGCCCAGGCCGCGCAGAGGCGAGGCGAGCTGGAGCTGACCGAGTCGTGGTACGCCGCCGACGGCCAGCCGATCACCCTCGCCCACCTCATCGAGAACGACGACTCGACGCTGGTCGCGCTGCGAGGCGACCCGGACGCGCCGGGCTGGCAGGTGATCGGGCACTACGCCCACGAATACGAGGCAGGAAAGGTACTACCTGCCCCGGTCCCGCCCGGCGTACTGCGCGCGGACGTCTCCCGGTTCAACCGCCCAGCACCGGTCCCGGAGCTGTCCCTGCAGGAACTCATCCGCGACGTCGTCGAAGGCCAGACCGCAGGAGACGCCTCCGAAGCTCTCCTCGGCGCCGTACAGCGCGGCTACGACGCGGGCCCGATGGTCCGTCTCCAGGAACTCCTGGAAACGAGCAGCCAGTTCGCCAGCGCGCTGGAGACCGTGCAGGGCCGCCAGATCGCCGCCCGCCTCTCGGCGCTGGGCCGGCAGATCGAGTTCCTCACCCGCGAAGTCGAGGAGGCGGCCGAGGACCTCGGCGCGACCGTCGCCGTCCTGCCCCCACACCGCACCCCCGTACTACGCGTCCGCCCGCGCCCCGCCGTGGACACCGCGCCACCCACGCCGCCGGCTCGCGCCAGCACGACCGCCCGCCACCGCTAAGCGTCGGTGCGTTCCTGACCGTCGTGGTCGCCCTGCGCCCACGTCATCACCGACGCTCTCACCCCTGCGGGCCGCACCAGCGAGGCGTACGCGTGGCTGATCCTCTCGATCGGCGCCGGGCAGTCCGCCGGCACTGCCCTCGCCGGACGCCTCGCCGAGCAGTCACTCGCCAGCGCCGCGCTCCCCGCCACCGGCGCGGCCCTCGCTCTCACCGTCCTTCTCGCCACGCGCCGATGTCTCGGCCCCACCAGACAGCCGCCGCGCGGCCGGCACAAGACGCCCTGATCAGGGCGCAACCCCACTACTTACCGACCCCTTTTGAGGAGATCCATTTATGGCCGTCCGTACGCATTGGACCGTAGAGCACGCCTGCTCCCACCAAGTGGTTCATGACCTGTCCGGCCGTCCTGCCGACAAGCGGGCAGGATTCGCCCGCTGGCTCGCAGCCAAGGACTGCACCGACTGCTGGAAGGCGGCGCGCGACGCCGACACCGAGTCCAAGGAGGAGTGGCTCGCAGCCAAGCGCGCCGCTGAGCAGGAGGCTGCCGTCGCGTGGGCGAAGCAGTTCGACATGCCGCCGTTGGAAGGCCCGGCCAAGGCATTGGACTGGGGCGAGCGCTCCCGCCACCAGCTGATGACGGCCGCGCACACCGCGCTGGTCGTGGAAGGGGCCTGGGACGAGGCGGACTGGGCGGAGCTGGAGGAGAAGGCCCGCGCCATCACCCGCGCCGGATGGTGGATCGACCAGCGCGACACCGAAGGCACTGACCTGCTCGAACTCCTCGACGCCGCAGGCGAGAACGACCGCGGTACGGAGAACCCGTTCCGCTGACGGCGGGGGAACATAGCCGGGAAACGCCGGTTAGCCAAACCGGCGTTCCTCCGGACCATTGTTCCTCCCACCCCGCACCCGATCGCGTGGAAGGAACCCATGTCCCAGCCCCAGCCCACTTCGGCCTTCGCGCCCACGCCCGACCCGCTCACCCCCACCCGGGACATCACGCACCAGCACTTCCAGGCCGGCGACACCGTCGTCGTCCTGAAAGGAGTGGCCGGCGGGGAACTGTGGGGCGACGCGATGCGCGTCGTCGCCCCGTCCTGGCACACGCCGACCGACGAGGACGGGTGGCGGCTGCGTGATGCGACCGGCGGCGCCCAGTCCTACGTCACCGGCCACCCCCGCTACCTCGTGCACCTCTCGCGCCGCTGCCCGGACTGCCTGATCCACCTGCGGGCCATGGAAGACGCGCTCCTGCCGCGGTACGCGGGCCGTGACGAGCTGATCGACTGCGGCTGGTACACCACCACCGCCCTCAACCAGTTGGTGCACATCGCCGACGTCCGGGGCGGCCGGTGATTCCCCGCCTGCACGAGCGGACCCACACGCCGCACGGCCCGCTCGCCGAGGCGCTGGGGCGGCCAGTTTCGCCGAATGAGGGCCTGACGGAGTACACGGTCGTCGCCCACTGGCCGGGCCTGGATTACTTCACACTGGACGACGAGCAGAAGACCTGGACCACCGTCCAGTGGGCCGAGCACCTTGAAGACCCGTACCTGGAGCACCCGTTCGCAGCCAGCCCGGACGACGACCGGCGGGCGATCCTCCACCTCGACCTCCGGCTTCACCCGGACGACCGGGAGCTGACCGGCCCCGAGTGGGCCGAAACAGCCCACCGGCTCGCCCGGGCCGCCGGCATCGAGATTCCGGGCAAGGAGCACGGCTGCCGGTGGATCGCCGTTCAGGCCCAGCCCGGACGCCTCGACCTGATCGCCAACCTGATCCACCTCGACGGCGCGTGGCACGCCCCGCCCACGGACATCCTGCGGCGCCTGTCGGACGAGGCACGCCGCATCGAGCAGGACCTCCACCTGATCCCCGTTCGCACCGGCCCCACGGCGCGGCCAGCCATCCGCACGGCACCCACGGCATCGGCCCAGCTCGCGCGCGTCCTCACGCAGCTCGCCGACGAGCAGGCCGGTCCGCTGGCCACGGTCCGCGGACTCGTCGAGCACACCGCGCACCGGATCGCCCGACAGCCCGGCGCCGCCGGCACCGACGCGGCGCACCGTCTGGAGCTGATCGCCCGCCGCCTCCACGCCATCCAGCAGGACCTGGACAGTACCGCCGCGCAGCTGGTCCAGCCCCGGGTCGCCGCCGTACCGCCCGCCGCTCGGCGCACCGGCCACCGATCGCCGTAGGAGAAACGTCTCTTTGCCCCTTGCCGACCGCTTCCTGGACATCCGCCGTGAGACCCGCACTCCGACGAACTCATCGCCCGCGGCGGGGACTCCGAGGCGCACAGCGTCCTACAGCGCGCGGGTTTCATCGCCGTGGTCCGCGTCCACGAGACCTACCACCGCGCCCCCACCGGCCTCACCAAGGACGACGAGTCCGATCTCGCCATCGACGCCGTCGCCCGCCTCCGGGCCGCCGGATACCACGTCGACTGCGACACAGACTTCGACACCGACTACCGCCCCGCCAGTTACCTGCCGCTGGGCTCCTCCGTCGCCCACCTCGCCGAGCGCATTCGCCAGGCCACCACCACGGAAGAGGCGGCCGACGCCCTGACCGAGTTGACGGCCGCCCACGACGGCGTCCTCGCCGCTCTGGGCGATGTCCTCACCGCCACCGCCGACTTCCACGACGGGCTCGGCCAAGCGGCCGACCCCTACATCGCCCGGCGGCTGCGCTACCTCGCCGACGAGCACCTCCACATCATGCGCACCGACCTCGCCGACACCCGCAACACCCTCGCCGACCGGCACGCCCCGCACCCCGGCCGCAGCACCTGCACCGGGGAGGTCCCCGCCACCGAACGCGAACGCTCCGCCGTGTGCGCCTGCCCGCCCCCACCGCGCACGCTCCCGGCCCCGCCGCCACCGGTAGCCGCCGGACTGCGCCGCTGACCCCCACCTCGCCCAAGGACACCATGAACGACCACGACACCTCCGAGCGCCTCGCCTCATACGCCGACGTCCTCGCCGGCGAACTCCCCGACACCTGGACCAGCACTCACCTCCCGCCGGAGGCCAAAGACGACCTCGCCGAACTGGCCGACCGCATCTGGGACCTGGACCTGGTCGCCGCCTCCCTCGCCGAGCACCCGCTTCGGCAGGCAGCCGTCCTCAGCCGCCCCGACGGCGCCCAGCTCGTCCTTCTGGACCGGCACGACGAACGCGACGGCTTCCTCATCGCCGCCGTCGCCCCCCGCGCCCTGCCCGACGAGGCATACCGCGCCGTCCCCGAACCCAACGGCATCGCCCTGGCGGACGACCCGTTCCTGAGCGCCGAGCAGATAGCCAGCGACCTGCTCGCCCGCTACGACAGCGCGCTCGCCCAGGTCCGGCACAACGCCCTGGGCGGCATCCAGCCCTCCCAGCCGGACCGGGTCGTCCTGACCTGGCAGCCGGACGGCAGCGTCGCCACCGCCCCCATCGACGACCGGGCCAGCACGATCCTCGTCGCCAACGGCTTCGTCCAGGACCCGCAGAGCGGCATCTACCGCCTGGACGGCGACGACACCCAGGCTCAGGCCCGCGCCCTGCGCGAGATCGGCCCGCAGCTGGACGCGCTCGGCATCGGCACCGCCCTCCAGCACCCCGCAGGCCGGATCGCGCCCACCTCCGCCCCGGCTTCCACACCGCCGGTTCCCGCCGGCCCCCGTAGGCCGGCCACCCGGACTCGATGACGTTCAAGGAGCCCGACTTCTGGGTGCTGGAGTACGTCACCATCACCAAGGACCCCCGCACCGGCCTGGTCGTCGCCATCGGCGGCACCGAGAAGGCGGCGGACATCCTCCAGCGAACCGGCGGGTTCCTCTCCGCTCCTGGACCGCGCGGGGACTACCACCGGCTCCCCCACGGCCTGCCCGTCGAGCAGCAGCGCCTCAAGGCGACCACCGCCTCGCACGCCCTGTTCGCCGCCGGTCACAGCGTCCACCTCGACCCCGCTCTGAACGCGCTGGCCACGCCGGACAGCGAACATGACGCGGCCCTTCGCTACCTCGCCCAGCTCGCCGAGCGGGCCTCGGCCGCCAGGACCAGCAGTGCGGTGGCCGAGGTGCTGACCGAGATCGCCGCCCCGGTCAACGGGCTGCTGCCCCTCACCAGGGAAGTGGTCGTCCGGGCCTGGATCGCCGCCAGTGACCTCCAAGGGGCTGCCCCTGGAGAGGAACCCGAACCCCTCGCATGGCTCGGGGACACCGCCAGTTCCCTGAGCCAGGCTGCGCACGTGATCTTGCGCGCCCGCAACCACGCCGCCCGCGTTCCGCAGCCGGCGGCCCCCACACCGCCGCCGAGCACCGCCCAGCCCTCGGCATCCTGCCGCCGTTGATCCCGGAGAGAAATACATGGCCAACCTGGCTGACGAGTACGGCACGGACGTCGAGATCTACATCAAGGCCCTGACGACCACCATCCACGCCGACACCCCCTCCGGCGCCCCCGCCAAGATCCACGACCTGCTGGAACAGCTCGGCCTGGAACGCCACGAATACCCCATGGGCGCGCCGCTCTCCATCTGGCACACCGTGCCCGAACACCTCGGTGCCGACAAACAGAAGCGCCTGGCGACCCGTGCCATCCCCGCCCTGCTCCTGGCCGGGTACGAGGTCAACTGCACGCCCGACGTCTTCGACGAAGCCACCTACCGACAGTCCGTGCATGAGGCCCGCACCCGCGCAGCTCGCCTCGCCGTGCAGAGCCCGGCACCGACCCCCTGCCCTTCGGGCCCCGCACCGGCCCGACGCACTCCGTAGGACGCCCGGGTGGCCCCGGCACCGCGCCGGGGCCACGCCCCGCCCCGCTCGATTCCCGGAGGAACCAGTAACACCCCGTACACCCCCACCGATCAGCCACCGGCTCAAGCCCCGACTCGCAACAGCCCTGTTCCGCCGCTACCTGCGCGCCTGCATCCCGACCGGCCCAGACCGCGCCTCCCCGCTGGCCGGCGCCCGCCCGGAGGCCGTCCTCGCCGAGACGCAGCGCGTCGGCCACCGCCACCACCACTGACCGTCCACCGACCCGGAGGAGCATGACCCACCCCGCCCCCTACCCGGTGAGACTGGCCGACGAGATCACCCGCCAGCTCGGCCAACTCGCCGACCACCTCGCTCAGCTCCCCCCGCCCCAGGCCGCGCAGGTCATCGCCCGCGTCCTCGACCCGGACGCCGGAGTCCTCGGCGGCATCACCCACCTCGTCGCCACCGGCAGCGTGTTCGCCAAGGACCAGGCCGAACGAGGCGCCCTCCCCGCAGAGGTGTGGCTTGCCCTGGGCCGCGCCTCGAACGAACTGCACGACATCACCCTCGACCTGGACGAACACAAGGACACCCTGCAGCACGTCGGCACCCAGCCCGCCACCACCGCGGCGAAGCCCCCGGCACCGGCACCGCTCGTCGTCCGGCGGCACCGGTGAAGAAGAAGCAATGGCAGGGCTGGGGGCCAGGCGAGCAGGCCGAGCAGCACTACCTCGTCCAGCCCCGCGCCCTCGCCGGCGGCGGCGACGTCCGGCACATCTCGGAGTTCCTGCGCGCCTCGGGATGGCGGGACAAGTCCAAGACGAATAGCCCTCTGCTCATGGAGAGCCCGGATCGCACCGTCCGTGTCGCCTACGACCCCTACGTCCTTCCCGGCGGGTGGACCATCCACGGCCAAGCGGACGGCCCCAACGGCGAGTGGTCGGCGCACCTGGGCCGGCAGACCCCGGTAGAGATCGTCGCGGGCCTGACCGACGCCCTCACCCGACCCCGCTCCGCCCACGCTCCCAACGTCTGGGCACCGTTGGAGCAGCAGAACTGGCACACCCGTTTCGAGGGCGAGCACTACACCGCGACCAGCCCCGACGGTACCGCGTGGATGCAGTACCACCACAGCTCGGACGGCACGGCGCTGTGGTGGACCGGAGCGAAGGACAAGCAGGGCAACGGATGGACGGCCAACTTCACGCCCAACACCCCGATGCACCTGGTGCAAGCCTTCTCGGCCGAACTCGCCAACCCGGATCCCGTGATGCGCCCGCGCGGGCGCGTCCCGCACAGCGCACAGATCCGCACCTGGTCGGTCTCCGTCACGCCCTCCCAGCTCAGCGCGTGGCAACAGGCCCGGATCACGGCCGCCCGCGCCGCCACCTGGGCCCGCAACAGCGCCCGAAGCACACGGCCACGCACCACCGCCCGTCCCTATACCCACGCCGGCGGCGCCCGGACCCGCCGCTGATCCGACGCCCCCGTCCCAAGGAGCCCGATGCCCGCACTCACTCCGGACACCATCCACGCCGCGACCGAGACCCTGTCGGACCTCACCGACTACCTGCGCGAGAACCCTGACCCCGTCGAGGCCCTCGCCCTCGTCGAGCCCCTTTTCGATGAGTACACGGGCCTGCCCGTTCAGCTCGCCGACACCCTGCGCGCCCTCGCGCGTGCCCTGCAGGAGCACCCGGACGTCCCGCGCACCGCGCAGGTAGACCTTCTGATCACCGAGTTGCGCACGGCCGCGTGGGAGCAGGCCGACCAGCACGCCCTCCACTACGTCCTGGACGACCTCCGCGACCTGTACGGCAGCGCCGGCACAAGCGAGCGGGGGAGTGCCCGGTGCCCCTGAGCGAACGGCAGCTCGCCGCGTTCGCCGACAAGCACGCCTGGCAGATCCCCTTCGACACCAGCCCCCGCCATCTCGCCGGCCCCGGAGACGCCCGTCACGTCACCCACGGCCTGGCTGCCGCCGGATGGAGCGCCGTCTCCGACCCCCTGAGTGCCGAGATCGTCCTGCGCAGCCCCGACCTGCGCCACCGCCTCCAGTTCGACCCGCAGTCCACCACCTCCGCGTGGTGGCGGCTGCGGGCGGAGCCCACCGACACCGAGCCTGGCTGGTACGCCGAGTTCGGCGAACTCGTGCCCGCCGAGGTCCTCGCCGGCTTCACGGACGCCCTCATCGTCCCGCCGCAACAGCAGCCGGACCCGTGGCAACCGGTGACCTCGGCGGGGTGGCACCGCGACTCAGACGGCACAGCGCGCTCGCCGGACTCCATGTGTCACATCGAACTGCGCCCGTTGAGCGAGTTCCACGACCGGCCGTCCTGGCACGTCGAGACCCGTGAGCCCGGCCACGGAGAGTTCCACGGCCCGCGCATCTGGCACGCCTACTTCGACGAGCGCACCCCCGCCCACCTGGTCGGATCGTTCCTCACCGCACTGGCCGACCGTAGCCCGCTCCAGCGCGGCATGTACGACCGCACCGGCCACTACAGCGCCGTGCAGGAGCCCAGCCCACTGCGCCCACAGCAGGTGGTCGACGCCCACGCCACGCGCCTCACGTCCCTCCGCGCGCAGGCACGCTCCTCCCGCCGGCAGCAGACGAAACCCGCGACGACCCCGGCGAACGTCGGCCCAGCCCAGCCGGCCGCTCGCCGCTGAACCGACAGGACTCCACCTCATCTCCACCGACCACCACGCACACCGCGACTTCCTCCGCCACCTCGACCGCTACGTGAGGGACAGCAAGAAGATCCTCGACGCCTGGGACTCCTACTCCGACGAGCACACCGACCTCGACGGCTGGCCCCACGACGACCACGCCTACGGCATGCGCGCGAGCCAGCGCGACGCCGACACCGCCGAGGCGTTCGAGCCACTCCGCTACGGCGCCCGTCACCTGCTGGCCACCGCCGAGACACAGCTGGCCCAGCTGACGGAGAACACGGTGCAGAGCCGCTGGGTCTACCAGTTGGGCGTCCTGCGCGACGCCCTCGACCGGCTCGACGAACTGCACGAGCAGTGGCTGGAGACCCGAGACGCCCTCCCCACCACCGCCAAACCCGGCACAACCGACTTCGACGACGCCCTCGCCGAGCATCACGCCGAATCGTGGAGCTACCTCGATGACTGGGCCACCCACGGCAAGGCACTCCGGGAGATCAACTCCGCCGCTCGCAAGGCCCGTTCGCCTCTGGCCCCCATACCGGTCCCCGCACCCGCCCGGCGGATTGCGGCACGGAAGTGAACATGCCGCCGACTCCCGAGACCGTCGAGGTCGACGTCATCGCCCCGCACCACCCCGTCGGCGGCGGTGATCCCGCCTGGATCACCGTCCCGTCGACCAAACCGATGCCCTCGGCGCCTCCGCCGGTCAAGAACGGCCGCAGCCGCTGATCCCCTCCGTCCCGCCAGGAAGCACGTAGCCCTTGCCCCCTTCCTCCTCCTCGAACAGTTCCACCGACGGATACGACCTCGTTCTGCGCCTCCTCCTCGGCGTACTCGCGATCGTCGTCCCCCTCGCCCACTTCGCCTGGCTGTCGGGCAACATCACCGCCTACCTCACCGGAGCCGACTGGGTGCCCTACCAGCCGACCGCCGCCCTGCTCCACCCCGAGCAGGTCTGGCCCCGCACGGGAGAAACGTCCCTGCTGATCGGCGCCCGCATCGTTCCCGTCCTTCTGCTCCTGACCCTCGGGGTAGCGGTAGGCGTCGTATGGGCCCGGCACACGAGCCGCAGCGGAGGCCGGAAACAGAAGATCACAGACATGGCCAAGGCCCGGGACATCGAGCCCCTGATGGCCAGGGCGATCACCGACAAGGCCCGCTCCCTGCGGCCGAGTCTGAAGGACGCCAAGAACATCGACGCGAAGGACACCGGCATCCTCCTGGGCAACCTGCAGGGCACCAAGCACGAGGTGCGCATGGGGTTCGAGGACGTCGCCGTCGCGATCATGGCGCCCCGGTCCGGCAAGACGACCTCGCTCGCGATCCCCTCCATCCTGCACGCCCCCGGACCGGTGCTGCTCACCAGCAACAAGGCCGCCGGCGATGCCTTCACCACGGCCTACGAAGCGCGGGCGAAGGCGGGACAGGTGTGGACCATGGACCCGCAGCAGATCGCCCATGCTGCCCGCGAGATGTGGTGGAACCCCCTGGCCAGCGCGACCACCCTGGACGGGGCGAACCGGCTGGCCGGCCACTTCCTCGCCGCGAGCGTCGATGCGTCCCAGCAGGGCGACTTCTGGTCCAAGGCCGGCAGCAACATCCTGTCCCAGCTGCTCCTGGCCGCGGCTCTCGACGAGCGACCGATCACCGACATCATGCAGTGGCTCGCCTTCCCGGCCGACCGGACCCCGCTCGACATCCTCCGTGATCACGGTTTCACCGCCGTCGCCGCCCAGCTCAAGGGCACCGTCGAGGGACCTCCCGAGACCCGCGACGGCATCTACGAGACCGCCCGCCAGTACGCCGCCGCGCTGCTCAACTCTGAGATCGCGGCCTGGGTGACGCCGCAGAAGGACGTCCCCGAATTCCAGCCGGCGCAGTTCGTCACCTCCACCGACACGCTCTTCCTGCTCAGCAAAGACGGAGGCGGCGGCGCCTCCGCGCTGATCGCGGCGTGCGCGGACGCGGTGATGCGAGCCGCGACCGCCCAAGCCGAGCGCGCCGGCGGACGCCTCGACCCGCCCATGCTGGCGATCCTCGACGAGGCCGCCAACGTGTGCAAGATCAGCGACCTGCCGGACCTGTACTCCCACCTCGGCTCGCGCGGGATCATCCCCATCACGATCCTGCAGTCCTACCGCCAGGGCCAGAAAGTCTGGGGTGACGCCGGCATGGACGCCATGTGGTCCGCCTCGACTGTGAAGGTCATCGGCAGCGGTATCGACGACCCTGACTTCGCCGACAAGCTCAGCCGCTTGATCGGCGACCACGATGTCGAGACCACCTCAACCTCACACTCGGAGTCCGGCAAGTCGACCTCCGTGTCAATGCGGCAGGAACGGATCCTGCCCCCCGACGCGATCCGCGCCCTGCCCAAGGGCACCGCCCTGTGCTTCGCCACCGGCATGCGGGCCGCCATGCTCGACCTGCGCCCGTGGTACCTGGAGCCCGGCGCAGCGGACCTGTCGGCGGCGTCCGCCCGCGCATCGAAGGCCATCACCGCCCGCGCCGTCGCGAAGCACGCACCCACCCAGGCCGACTTCGGACCAGCGGCGTGACACACGCCGCCCGCACCCCAGTCCCCCGACACCACGTCCGTCCCTTCTCCATCGCGGAGTTCTTCTTGCAGATCATCGACTTGGCCGAGCAGACCCGCCTCCTCGGCCAGGTGGCACCCGCGCTGGAAACCCTGCGCGACGACGTACGAAAGGTCCGCGAGGGAGAGATCCTCAAGCCCGTCCGGGAGATCGCCCCCGTCGCTCGGCGCACGCAGCAGCTGGCGATGCAGTGCACGCAGCAGCTGCACGACCTGTCCATCAGCCAGTACGCCGCCATCAAGGACGGCCGCCAGAACCTGGCCCAACTGGCTGGTGCCTGCGCGCAGGTCTCTCTGGCCGCCACCCTGTGCACGCTCGCCATCAACAGCCGCACCGAGATCCTGCTGTACGAGGACGCCGACCCCAACCCCGCGGCCAGCCGCGACAACCTGCGACGCGCCGCCGACGAAATGGACCGTGCCCGTACTACATACCGCTCGCTGACACAGCACCTGTCAGGGCGCCTGGCCTCGGCCGCCGCCCGGCGCGAGGACGAGCAGCTCATCGACCGCGCGCTCGTCGGCCCCGGCATCACGACCACGCACTCGCCTGCTCCGTCACCCGCCAGTACTGCGTCCAGTCCGGTCCCGCCCAACTCCACGACGAGCGCCCGTGCGCCAAAGGCGCGCTGACCGCGACCCGCTCAACGGCTCGATCCACCCCGTGCTTTGCGGCCTCAAACCGGGCCCCCACGGACATCACCATCCGCGCGGTCGCCAAACATGCGCACCGGCAAGGCGGCTTCGGCACGGCCGCGTAACCCGGCTGCGCCCCACTCGCCGGCTCGCGCTCACCTCCCAACCATCCGGAGCACCATGGCTCTCATCGACGATTCCGATGTCTTCATCGGCTCGACCGGCGATGGATGGACCTTCGTCGTCCTCAACCGCCCTATCCGCAATGCCTCCCGCATCCTGACCGGGGCGGGGTTCACCGCCCGCGAGCACCAGGGCCGCACCCTCTATCTCCTGCCACCCGAGACTGCCGAGGACGCGCACGAGCGCGCCGGTGTCGCGGCCTACGGGCTGCTCGCGCACACCATGGACTTCGTCGACCTCGCCTGGACCACGCGCCAGCACGGCGCAATCCCGGCCGCCCAGCCCGACGTGAGCATCCGCTTCACCGACCACGCGGTCACCGCGACCGCGGCCACGGACCGAGCACGCGCCGTCCTTGCCCGGCACCGCTTTACACCCTCAGCAGACGGCTCGCTGTACGCGCTTGCGGCCGGCCTCAGTGAACGGGCCGTCGTCAGCAGCGTGGTGCAGACCGAGGCCCACCTCCACGCCGACGGCATCAGCGTGCGCATCGACCTCGGCATCGCCACCCTGCAGGACATCCCACCGGCGCCGCCCCGCCCCGGCGCCGCCCTCTCTCCGCCCTCCACCACACCGGGCAAGCGGCGCAGCCGCTGACCACCGTCCCTCTCACCCGGAGCAGCACCATCCGCCAGATCGACCTTCAAATCGAGATCTCCCGCCTGCGGCAACTCGGCAGCGACTTCGAGGACTTGCACAGCGAGATCCGCTCGCTCACCTTGGCACCCGGCACCGAGGCCCGCCAGCAGCTCACGTCGAAGATCGTGACCACGAACCAGCTGGTCCAACGGGCCATGGAACGCCTCGCCGCCCTCGATGGCAGCCAGTACACCGCGGTACCCGGCAGCCGCCCGTCCCTGGAGGCGCTCGCCTCCGTCGTCCTAGCCGCCAGTCTCGCCGCATCCGACCTGGCTTGCGCGCTGGAGGCCAACCCCCTGGAGGGCGCGGCGTTCCCCGGCCCGCCGGCCGATGAAGCAGCCGTGGCCAAGGCACGGCATGCGGAGGCGACCCCCGCCATGGCGAAGCACCTCACCGACGCCGCCCATCAGCTCAACCTGGCCCACACCGGCTGCTACTACCTCGCCAGCGGCATCACCCGAGACCTGAAGCAGCACGCCGAACAGAACCAGGCGACACCGGCGCCGAAGATCACGGACAGTCAGTGTGCCGTCCTCGCCCGGCTGTCCGCAGGGGGCGGCAGCCGTCACGTGATCAGCCGGTACGGCGTGCTCCGGGCCATCGACAAGGACCGGGCCACCGTGAACGTCGCCACCCTCAACGCCCTGATCAAGCGAGGACTCGTCGCGGTGGACACCACCACGTCCCTGCACCAGGGCCAGCGCCTGAACGTCACCGCCGCAGGCCACCGGGCCCTCGCCCAGCACAAGCCCACCACGGCCCCCGCCCGAGCAACGGCCGTGACGCCCCCAGCGACGAAGCAAACAGCGGGACGCACGCGATGACCAGCGCCACCCCACCCAACCCGCCGTCTCATTACCCGGAGCTCAGCGTCCCCCTGCCCCCCGGTCCTGCCGAACCGCCGTTCTCCACACCCGAACTGTCGGCCATCGCGCGCCGACTGACCTGGCAACAGCGCGCCGCCCTCCGGGTTCTGGCACGGACACCCAGCCGAGTCCGGCAACGGGACAACGGCCCGCAGTATGTGGACACCCAGACCTCGTCGCACATCGCGATCACAACGTGGCACGCCCTGGAACGCAAGGGCCTGGCCTACCGCGACCACACCGCCCACCCCGCCTCCCTCCTCGGACAACGCCTGGCACTGACCGGCAAGGGACTGGCCGTCCTCAACCACCTCTCCCGGGCCAGCTTCCCGCCCTCGGCAACCCAACTGTGGCCACCCGCTCCGCCGCGGCATTACACCTCAGCCCCCAGCGCCCCAAACACCCCGCGCCACTGACCGCGCCGCCGCGCATGCAGCCTCCGGACGCCCGACCCACTTCCCCACCAGGAGCCCCTGCACGCCTACGAACCGCACGACCTCGACGACATGACGCTGGAGGAGGCCCTCGACGCCGTCCTCGCCGACCTGCACGACCACCGCATCACCGGTGACGCGGTTGGTCTGTTCAACGTGATGCGGCACATCGACCTGCTGTGCCGCATCACCTCCCGAGTGACCGGCGAAACCCAGTACTGCCTGTTCTACGACCACGCCGACGCCGCAGACCAGGCTCGGGCCGAGCCGCTCAGCCAGGCAGCCGGGCACCTCGGCCGCGCGACCGCCCACTACGCCCAAGCCCTGGCCCTCGTCGTCACCCTGTGCAAGAGCAGCGCACACACGACGCTGCAAAAGCGACTCGACGCGATCGACGTCCACAGGCACCTCGGCGCGCACCGTGCCGATGCCTTCCGCGCGTTGTCCGACGCCCGCCGCTACCTGACCGAGCCGCGCCCGGCCGGCGGAGACACCGCGCCAACGCCACCTCCCGCCCAGCAGCCCCGCGCCAGCCCTGACCGCCAGCCCGCTCGCCCCTGAAGTCCTCCCCCTGATGACGACATCGCCCGACCCCGATCACACCCCCCTGTTCGACGTGGACGTGCCCCAGCCGCTGACCCCCGTGGCGCGGCTGCTGGCGCTTGCCGACCTCTACACCCGGCACAACGACAGGCTCGACATCCTGGTCTTCGGCCGCACCCCTCAGTGCGAGCCGGATGCCTACGCGGCCTCCGCCCGCCGTCTGGAGCGCGAGGCCCTCGCCTGCATCAAAGCGGTCCGGCAGCAGCCCCTGCCCGCCATCGAATCGGTGACCAGCGCCGTGGTACGACTGAAGCAGATTGCCTACCTGACCGGCGGAGCCACTCGCTACCTCACCGCCGCGCAGCACGTCTGGCCCCCGACGGTGCGCAGCACGAGCCCCCCGACCCCCGGCGCGGGTTCGGCCAGTACATGCGGCTGGCCCGCGAACTCACCGCGCTTGCGCCCCTCACCGTCGTCGAGTCCGCCATCCACATCGCCGGCAGGCTGCCCCGCAGAGCCCGCACCGACGCCACCGTCCCCGGCATTGAAGAAGCCCATCGCGGCGTGCTGCTCGACGTGGCCCGCGGCAACATCACCGTCACCGAGTACGACGGGCATCAGCGCGCCTATTGCCACGACGTGGGTGTAGACGGCGAGATGCTGCGCCACCTGGAATCCCAAGGTCTGGTGACCCGCGAGCCCGGGTCCGCACCCCCGTTCTTCCGAGGCGGGCCGCCACGCGACCGCGCACGTCTGACCGCCCCCGGAATCTCGGCCCTCAGCGCTGTCATCGATTCCCCCCTGCGCATCAGCCTGTCGGCGGCCCGCCCCGTGCCCGTCCCCACTGCGGTCAACACCGCCCGCGCACGGCGCTGACAGCGCTGCCCGCTCCCCCAGCGGCTGCCGTCTCCTCGTTCATGCAAGGAAATCTTGATTCACGCCTCTCCCACCCTCATCTGCATTTCGCTTGGCGCCGGCGTCCAATCCAGCGCCATGCTTGCCCTCTCCGCCAACGGAGTGCTCCCCAAGGCCGATTACGCCATCTTCGCCGACACCGGCTGGGAACCCCGCGCCGTCTACCAACACCTCGACCGCCTGGAACGGGAAATCGCAGCCCCGGCCGGAATACCCATCCTTCGAGTCTCCTCGGGCAACATCCGAAATGATGCGCTCGACCCGGCACACCGGTTCGCCTCCATGCCCCTCTACGTCCTCAATCAGGACGGAAAGCAGGGGATGACCAGGCGGCAGTGCACTGGGGAATATAAAATCAAGCCGATCAAGAAAAAGGTCCGCGAACTTCTCGGATATCCCTATCCCGCACGCATCCCGAAGGATGTCTTCGTCGAGCAGTGGGTGGGAATCTCCACGGACGAATTCCACCGCGCCAAGGACGCAGACGTCAAGTACATGCGCAACCGGCATCCTCTTCTGGACCTCTCCTGGAGCAGGGCCGACTGCGTTCGTTACCTGACCTCGCTCGGGCTTGCCGATACTCCGAAATCAAGCTGCCTGGGATGTCCGTTCCACGGAAATGCGCAGTGGAGGCATATCAGGGACACATCGCCGTCCGAGTGGGCGGACGTCGTTGAATTCGACACGGCCATCCGACAAGGCAATGCCCGCGCCAACGCGGCGGGCAGCCGACTGCTCGGCGAGGCTTTCTTGCACCGCTCTCGCGTCCCGCTGAGCCAGGCGCCGATCGACCACGTCACCGCCGCGGAACGAGCCGCTCTGCGCATCGATGCGGACGAGGCCGACGCGCTGGAGAACGGCGTCGAGGGCGGCTGCTCGCCCTGGGCATGCCGCGGAGATGCGGATGCACTCACGCAGGACGACTTCGGGCTTGCCACGTGATACTTGACCTCTTCGCGGGGCCGGGCGGCTGGAGCAGAGCACTGGGCGTCCTCGGCGTGCGCGACGTCGGTCTGGAATGGGACACGTGGGCATGCAAAACCCGTGCCGCTGCCGGGCAGTTGACCGTCCGGACCGACGTGGCGATGTATCCGACATGGCCCTTCATCGGCCGCACGCGCGGGCTGATCGCCTCACCGCCGTGCCAGGCGTGGAGCATGGCCGGCAAACGCCTCGGCCTATTGGACCAGCCGCTGGTGCACGCGGCGGTCGAGGACCTGGCCGCCGGACGTGACACCCGCGAACGCCTCCTCGCCGCGTGCCGTGACGAGCGCTCCCTGCTCGCAGCCGAGCCGATGCGCTACCTGCACGCCCTCAACACGGTCGGCGAGCCCGACTGGGTCGCGATGGAGGAAGTGCCGGATGTCCTGCCCCTGTGGAAGCAGTACGCAGCGATCCTGCGCACCTGGGGTTACTCGGTATGGGCCGGGATCCTCAACGCCGCCGACTACGGCGTCCCCCAGACGAGAAGGCGGGCGATCCTGCTCGCGTCACGCACCCGTACCGCCGAACCTCCCCCGCCCACGCACGCCAAGACCGCCGAGCCGGAGAGCCTGTTCGGCCCGGGCCGCGCCCGGTGGGTGTCCATGGCCGAGGCCCTCGGCTGGGGCGCCACCGACCGACCGGTGCCGACCGTGTGCGCCGGCGGCGGCCCCGGAGGAGGACCCGAGCCATTCCCGTCCGGCTCACGCAAGACCCTCATCGACGCCCGCAACCGCGGCACCTGGACACCACAACCCGGCCCGGAGAACGTCCTGCGACGCCATCGCGACGGTACTAGCCGGGCACACCGGCAGGGTCCCCTGGCGAACCGCCCGGCACCGGCGCCCACCTCCGCGGAGCACCGCTGGTCCTGGTCGCTGCGCAGCAACAACCAGGCCAACGCCACCATCCGCAGCGTGGACGAACCCGCCGGCACCTTGTTCTTCGGACACCGCGCGAACGAGTGCACCTGGGTCGCCGAACCCACACACGACCCGAACGGCAACTCACCGGCACCGGACCCGATCCGGATCACCGCCCAGGAAGCCGGCCTCCTGCAGTCCTTCCCCGCCGACTACCCGTGGCAAGGCAACAAAGGCCAGATCTTCAGCCAGATCGGCAACGCCGTCCCGCCCCGGCTCGCAGCCCACCTGCTGGCCCCGCACCTGGGCAAGACCCTCACCCCCGACGACTTCACCCTGGCCGCCTAAATGCCCCACCCCACCGACCCGTACGAGGATGACGACCTCGACGACCTGCCCGACACTCATCCGCCGCAACCCGTGCGCTACGCCGAGCAAGCCCTCCTCGGTGCCCTCCTCCTCGATCCGCACCGTCTCGGCGACGTGACCGGCATCACCGCCGACTCGTTCTCCACCGCCGCACATGCCGCCCTGTTCGCCGCGATCAGCACCCTGCCGCCGCCCGACCCCGCCGAGCACGCGAAGAACACCAACTGGCTCAACCAGGTGCTCGCCACGGGACGCGAGCAGGCGCGCGGGCTGACCGCCTCCTACCTGCACACCCTCATCCAGGTCTGCCCCTGGCCCCGCCACGCACCGGCCTACGCGCGAATGGTCGAGGCCGAACGCGCCCGCCGCCGTCTGCAGAGTGCCGCCGAACATCTCGTCCAGACGGTCCACGACGCCTCCCTCCCTCACCCCGTCCAGACGGTGCTCGCCGCAGCCGACGCCCTCGCCGCGGTGGTGGACGACATCGCGAGCCGCTTCCCCCCGCGCGCCGGCGTCCTGCCCCGCACTGCGGCACCACCGCCGGCCCTCGCGCCCGACTACGCCGAGGCGGTCGAGGAGGAGCAACTGCTACTCGCGACCGCCACCGCCCACCCCACCGACATCGAGTCCGTCCGGTGGCTGCTCCCCGACGACTTCCACCTGCCCCTGCACGCCGGCCTGTGGCAATGCCTGACCGCCCTGGCCCGGCGCCGCGAGCCCGTCGATCCCGTCACCGTCCTGTGGGAGGCCCAACAGCGCGGCCTGCTGAACGGCGGCAGTGAACCGGGCGAAGTGCTGCGCATGCTGGCAGACCCGGCTGGTTCCGTGGAGCACTGGGGCGAGCGCGCCCTGAAGCGTTCCCTCCTGGCCAACGCCGATTACACCGGCCGGCGCATCGAGGCGTACGCCGGCGACCCGGCGAACACCCCGTTCCAACTCGTCGTCGGCGCCCGCCGCTCCCTCGCCGACATAGGCGCCATCCGCACCCGCTGGCAGCACGCCACCGGAGCAGTCCCGACGCCACGACCGAGACCCGCGCCCACCACCCGCACCGGCCCACCGACCACCACAGCCGCGCACACCGCCCGCACCGCGCGAGCAACCCGATAGCACCCCGCATACGCGGGTGGCCGGACCCGAAGGCCCGGCCACCGCCAGAGACGACACCCACATGACTCCCACCATCGACGCCCACGTATGCCTCGACACCCACCCCACCCATCCCAGCGCCGTGACCGCCGTCCTGACCGGCACCCAGGCACACGTTGCTCACCTGGGCCTGGAAGCAGCCGACTGGACCGTCGTCGCCGACAACACCCTGGTCCTGGTCCGCATCGACCACGAGGAGCCCTACTGGGCCAAGGACGCGGCCAAGCACCTGGCCGCCGAAGGCATCACCGTCGAGATCACCCCTCGGCTCCAGAAGGCCATGGACGAGGAATGGACCTGGGCGAACTACCCCATGCCCTGGTGCACCCGCAGCGAAATCCGCGAGGTCTCCAATCAGGCGCAGAAGATCCACGACGACATCCGCCACGGCCAGCTCCTCATCCACGCCCACGCCCACGACGGCCACACCACCGTCGCGGTCGGCACCTACCTCGGCCGCAACGGCAAGTCCGTCTACCTCCACGGTGAAGACCACCTGCGCCAGGTTGCCGACACCTTCGACTCACCCGCTGGGGCCATGCTCGCCTTCGAGAAGGTCCACGGCTCAGAGATGCGCCCCGGCCCGGCGCCCCTGACCGACACCGAACGCGCCGCCGCCGAAGCCCGCGCCCCACTCGCCCTCCCCGCAGCCACGCCCGAACCGGCGCGCCAGAAGCCGGAGATCGTCCCGGCCTACCTGGCCGACGCAGGCGACCACGACGCCCTCCTCGACGCGTTCATCAACTCCCACAGCGAATGGGAGAAGTGGCGGACCTGGTCGGACGAGACCACCCACGCGATCCACGAGTCCCAGACCCTGCGCATCGAGCGCGTCCACGAAACACCCGCTCATGAAACAGCGTGGACCGTGGCCGCCTACGAGACACCCGTCTCCGACCGCATGTGGGTCCTCACCGCGACCGGCGCAACCCCCGCCCCGGTGATAGAGGAGCTTCTGAATCACCTCGCCTACGGCGACGGCTGGGACACGGCCATCGGTGCCCCGGTGGACGAGAAGATGGTCACCGCGGCCACGCAGCCCCTCTCCGACGCCGGATGGAAGCACACCGTGGACGGGCGATGGATCCGCTGGACGTCCCCCGGCGGAGACGCGGGCGTCCAGTTCGACGCCTTCACCGCCCAGCACCCGAGCCAGAATCTGGCCACCTGGACGGTCTGGGCCGGTCCCGACTGTGACCGGCCCACCTGGGCCGTCACCGCGTCCCGGCACACCCCGAGTTCGCTGCTGGCCGATCTCTCCGGGACCCTCGCCCATGGAACCGGCCTTCGCCGCCCACAGCCGGCCAGCCCCGAACGCAGGACGAGCCTCATCACCAGCCCGCCGGTCGCTCCCGCAGTCGCGGCCAACCCCGCTGCCAGCCGTTCACGCTGATCATCGGTGCCAAAGAGCGGGGCAACATAGCGCGGGATCGCCGGTTAGCCAAACCGGCGATCCCGCGCATCATTGGTAGTCCACCGCCACGCCCTACTCTCACGTCGAAAGGCATCACCCCACGACCACAGAGCAGCCAGAGGCCGGCAGGCGATCACGCCGCCGCGTAGCTGGCCCGGAACAGATCCTGCGCCCGCTCCACGTCCTTCGGCGTACGCAGCTGCACCTCCAGATCACCCGTCCCGTGGTGACCGAGACCGGACACGTCACGAGTGAATCCCGGAACCAGGTCGACGTCCTGCGGGTCAACCTTCAGGTAGACCAGCAGCTTGCTGCGCTGCGGCGGGCAGAGGCAGGCGAAGTTCCGCAACCGCTGATACGCCCGGTACTGCTTGCGCTCGACACGGTTCACACCGTCCCCAAGCCCGAGCAGCGCCTCATCGACCGCGCTCGCCAGCTCCACCATCGACCCGCCCTGGACGTCGGCAGCCGCCCGGGCAATCCCCTGGCGGCGCGCCCGGCGTGCCACCTGCAGGCCGCCGCTCACGGACGCCACGGTCTCAAGCCCGAGCAGGTCGCTGCCGAAGAGTCGGTAGCGGACCAGGTCGATCGACCTCCGGTGCTCACGCACGGCATGCACGTCGTAGCGCGTGAAGTCACCGGCGATACAGATCAGTCGAGGGCCGCTCCACAGGACCTGGGACGCGGCCGTCACCCCGAGCCGGTCGCGGACCAGGTGCTCGAACTCGGCGCGATGGTCCATCAGCCAGGCCAGGTAGAACAGGCCCTGGTTAATGACGCCGGCGTCGACACCGCGCTTGTACTCGACAATGACGGGCGACCCGTTCTCGTCCAGCCCGAGCGAATCGATTCGACCCCCGTGGACTGGCCCAGTGCCGTACTCGCTCGCCAGGAACCGGACGCCCAACAGCGTCTCCATATGCGCCTCGACAAGGCCCTGCACATCTGCCTCGACCTCAGCAAGACGCGGCGTGACCTCGGTCACGCCGCTATTCGTCGTATCCGTGCGGAACAGCTTCAGGCCCGACACCTTCCCCTCCTCGGCTCGGAGATCGTCAACGCCGAGCCGGGGCAGGATTGTTTCCGCGAGGGGCTTCGGGAGAGTGAAGACGGTGTGAGAAGCTACCTCCGGGTCGCCGCGAGGAACCCGTCGTCCCACGGCTCCCAGGGATCGCCCAGATCCCACATACGTCCCACAGGATCGCGGGACGAGCGCCTGGAAGACTGCGTTTGCGCAGGTCAGCCCCCGTAGCTCAGTGGATAGAGCACGTGCCTTCTAAGTGCTTGGCCGCCCGTCCACGCAGCTGAAGAACGGGCGGCTAGCGGCCCCCTCCCTCCCCTCTTCCGCCTGCAGTTCGAAGCCGTAGCGAGAGGAAGAGGTGCCGCCGGCCACCTCGATTGACCATGTTCGCGCTCGGCCGAGGGCAGGCCATGGTCTCGGACCTAACGGCAAAATCGTCAGGTCGCTCGGTTCGGTCCGAACATCCTGTTCGGCGATCAGTGCCCTCGCCCCAGCGGAGCGGAGTCGCCGCCTTGAAAGGAGCAAGGACGCGAAGCGAATAGCGAACCGTCAGGGCGCCCGCCGGACCGATCCGTTCGATCAGCGAGTCGGACACGAGTAGAAGATCCGGAGGAAGCGCTGCGAGCTGTGCGGACCTGACCGCTGTAGGCCCACTGCCCCCGTGTCTCCCAGTACGCCCTGTTTCCGCAGGACAGCCCCGATTGTCAGACCCTCCCCGTAGCGTTGTGAGTCCTACTCGTGGCGGCTGCGGGGAGCACCAATGGACGACGACATTCAGATCGACAGCGACGAAGACCTCTTCCGCAACCCCGTCTTCTACGAACCGGCCGGCCGCAACCTCGACCTGGACCGCCCCGACCTCGGCGTCCCGCAAGGCCAAGACCTCCTGAACGTGCTCCTGCGCATGCGAGGACGTGTCCCCGTCGAAAAGCGCGGGCTCATCTGCCCCGACTGCCGGGATCTCCGCGGCCGGCGCGTCCCCATGTACCTCGTCCAGCGTGACGGCGTATGGCTTGCCTCCCACTACCGGAAACCCGGGGAGAAGCCCATCAGCCACGAGTCCGACGAGCACCTCGCCCGCAAGGAACGCGTCGCGAAAGACTCCGAAGATCACGGCTTCCACGCCGACATCGAGTCGCAGACCGCCGACGGGCACGCGCGCCTCGATGTACGCATCAACGGCGCCAACGGCATCGTCCTGGGCTACGAGCCTCAGCTGAGCGCCCAGACAGCCCGCGGAATGCGTGCACGGGAGAGGTTCCGACGCCGCGGCGGTATTCAGTCGGTCTGGGACTTCGCCGACCCCGACCACGCAGGCATCGGCACCGTCCCTTACGTCCGCACGCCCAACCTGCCGGCCTCCGTCATCCGCGTGCAGAAGAACCCCATCGCGGTCCAGGACGGCAACTTCGTCCTGGAGGAGGGCCAGTGCAGCCAAAACGGCGCGCTCACCCGGTGCCCGGAGAAGCCCTACGACCCGGAGAACCCCACCGACGCCGGGTACTGCGGGGGCTGGCACCGCGTCCTGATGCCCGCCCATCAGTCGAGCGCCTTCACAGGGGAAGGCGGCCTGACCCTCACCCGGTTCATCGTGGAAGCTGCGGCCGGTGAGCGGATCCCGTTCCAACGGGGCGGCCACCACGGTTGGCTCCCCGCACAGCAGTGGCAGCAGTACCTTGAGGCGAACGGGCCCGCCCTGGACGACAAGGAGCGCCAGCCATCCGTACGACAGGGGGACCGGCGCGACAGGTGCACCGAGGACCGTCCGGCTTCGGAGGAGCGGGCTGAACCGAAGCAAAGACGTGGCAGCCGCGCGATCGTCCTTGAGTCCCGCCCACGGGAAACCGAGGACGCCAGGGTTCCGGTGGATGCGTCGGGTCAAGTGATCCCGCTCTGCCGCTTCGGCTGCGGTCAGCCCGCAAGCCTCCGAGGACCCGAAGGGTTGCCCGAGCACTTCTCGTGCCGCAGGAAGCGTGAGGCGTGATATATCAGCCACCGCTGACCGCCCCTCGCTGCGTCACCTGGTGCCAGAACTCCTGCCCAAGCGCTCAGCGTCGCCCGCCCTCGGTGCCCCATCGGCCTCCGCATGCGCCTCCCCGCCACGCTCCACCTCCGAGCTCAGCTCCTCGCGACCTGACCCTGCCGGCCTTGGTGCATCCAGGCGACGACGTCGAACACACGCAGGACGCCGATGTCCTCACCGATAGCCGCCTGATCGCGGAGATGGACCAACTGATCATGGAAGGCACCGTTGTCCACCCGCAGGGTCGCAGCCAGCGCGGTCCAGAAGGGTTGGTCCGTCTTCGACCGCTCGAACAGTTGCTTGATGCGGATGTCGTAGATGGGGATGAGGTGCGGCCGCTTTGCGGGCCAGCAATTTGCCTGCGACAACCGGGCCGCTGCCGTCGCGTTTGCCGGGGTACTGCTTGGTGCCGGCCAGGCGTTCCCACAACTCCCATGCGGGTCCACCCTCCTCCATGAGCGCATCGCTTCCAGGATTCTCCAAGCGCGCGTCACGAGGGATGAGCGACAGCAGACGCGCCCAGTGCCCCTCAGGGTCGGTCAGCAAGTTCATCGCCCCGTGCGGCTCGAGGGACACACTGAGCGTGGTGATGGCCACCAGGTCGTTGCTGTCGAAGGAGTCCGCGACGTGCTCGGCGTCCCCGCCCCCGCCCAGGCGCTCGAAGCGTGCGCCGGAATAGAACAGGTCACCGCGTGAGCGTCGTCGGGTGAAGTACTCAACCAGCAGGCTCACGGCGGCCTCGTCGTCCCAGTAGATCTCCGGGATCTTCAATTCGATCACCGAGAGGTCCCCCAACTCCCTTGCGACCAGCGATAAGTCGGTGGACTGTACACCAGCTGAGATCATGCAGTGACTCGGGCGGAATGCGCCGCCAACACGTGCACCTGTGCTGCGCCGTTGAGATGTGGGATGGCTTCTGGAATTGGTCCAGGCATAGGCGTCGGTGTCATTGCCGACGAGCAGTGGAAGGCCGGAGCGGTAGCGGGGCCAGCGCTGCGACAGTCGACTACACGAGCGGACGCACATTGCGCGGGCATGCTTCGAAGCGAAGCAACATAGCACGAGATCGCCGGTTAGCCAAACCGGCGTTTCCCCGGATCATTGATGATCCACCGCCGCTACCTGCACCTACGTCGAAAGGAATCGCCAAGACGGCTGTCAATTCAAATAGTCGCGCGGCTGTCAGCTCTCTGCGCTGCCACAGAGCTCCTGTGGAACAGGTGGCATGGGCGCTCAAGATCCCGCGATGCGCGTAGCAGCATCCCCACCTCCCCCGCCGCAGGGGACCGGTTTCTATCACATCCCGAGTGCACCCGGGAATGAAGTTGACCTGCAGCGGGGTGGTCTGCTCATCGGCATCAACCTAAGCGCGCAAGGCGGGGTCACCTCACTTACGTCACTTGCTGTTTTGATCAATTTCCGGGTCGGCACCGTGATCCACTGGCCCTGCCACAGGCATTGGCGCCAGACGTTTTCAGCAGCTTCAAACCCCATCAGCTGCGCGCAAGCCGCACCGCCTTAGCAACTGGAGAATCCGAATTGCACGGACAAACCAACGAGGTGCAAGGCACCCGTTACAGCCCTACACACATCCGCGCCACCTGGGACGGAACGGGCAGCGTGGAAGACGCTTCCAGGGCGTTGGGGTTCTCTCGGGCGAAGGGCTACGACCTCGTGCGTCGCGGAGAGTTCCCGTGCCGCGTGCTACGCATCGGACGTACCACGCGTGTCGTCACTGCGTCCTTGCTCCGCGTGCTCGAAAGCGGAGAGCCGGAGTACAACGGTGCCCACACCAGCCGCTGCACTCCGTCGTAGCCCCTGCGCACAGAAGCCCCGCCGAGCCCCGGCGGGGCTTCGTCGTGTCATGAGCCCCTATAGCGAGCGCCTACAGGAAGCGGACCGGACCGCACTGTGGCACAACTGCCCTGACGTTCCAGGCCAGGTCCCGGGTTGCGGGCAGCGTTCGACAGCGGGCGACGTGTAGGGATGCCACCCGCTACAAGGCCGGCGGAGCAATGCGGCCGCGCGGTGAAGCGGGCAAAGTCCTCCGCGGTGACGTGTGGCAGGCTGGCGACCGTCGCCTCCGGCAATGCCGTCGCGGTCGCTCCACGCGAGCCGCGCGACATCGGGGGGAACAAACAGTGCCGCGGACGCTTCCACAGGCATTGCGCTTTGCAGACGTGAAGGCTACAACCTGATTGGTCGCGAAGAGTTCCCGGGTCGGATGCTGCGCGTCGACCGTAAGACGCGTGTCGTCACGGCGTCCTTGCTTCGGGGGCTCGAGAGAGGAGAACCCGAGTGCAACGGCGCCCACGACGGACACTGGATCCCACCTACTCAGAAGCCCCGCCGGTCCGCACCTGCGGGGCTTCTCGTCGCACGCCGCTCTCACACGCCTATCACCGACTGCGTCGACTCCCCCGGACCAGAACGCCCTGACCTGGCATTACGCGCTCATCTTGGACTGACCTGGACGCCCACGGACGGTCTCTACAACCTGTGCCATGTGGTACCCAGTGAGGGACCCAAGATCAGGACCGGAGCGTCTTCTGGCCCGTCAAAGCGGTATTGCAGGGTGTTCGGTGGTGTCTCGCTCACCCGTCTGAGCCTCTCATCTGTCACGACAGCCCCTATGAGCGGGGTGCTGGCTGCAGCTGTTTTACCAGGTGGAAGACCTCCCGGGCCGCGTAGCGTTTGAGGCAGCGGACGATTTCGCGCCGCGTCTTGCCCTCCTTGATCCGGCGCTCGTAGTAGTCCTGAGTGCGCGGGTCGACCCGCGCGGCCCGCCGCACGGTTCCCGACTTCCTCGCCCACTTCAGCAGATCCCGGTATCCGGCAGCGGTGGCACGGAACTCGTCAGTGGCCAGCACCGCCCCCGTCAAGGAAAGCACCGAAGCCACATGGGCATCGCGGTGCGTATCCACGCCCAGCACCACCTCCCCCGCGGGGCGACGACGGTGGGACTTCGGAGCAGGCAACGTACTGGACATGGTCGAGTTCGCCATACCCGATCCCTTCCCGGTCCTATGACATGTCGCGTTGCCGGTACCGTGCCGCGTCGGACGGTCAGAATCGTGAGGACGCCACAGCGATCGGCAGGCCCCTATCGGGACACGCCCCGCCAGTCCGGTACCGACAACGCACTATCCCCGGCCAAAGGCCAACACTGTGACAGCGGGACACTTCGGTCAGAAATATCATGAGTCAGGCCCCGGGCCCGGGACAGCACCCGCCCATCCTCCCGCTGTCATCTCCCCGGCGCTCAGGGGCCGCAGAAGATGCTCAGTTCCCCTCACTCAACACCCAGAACCTGATTCCAGTCGACCACAACAGCGCACGCAGACAACTGGCCCGTGCAAAGTTCAGGTTCACGACGCCAACGTGACAGCCTGGCCTGGCATGGCGGCACCGCGATGGTCCGATCAAGCGCGCTCCGGTACGCAGCCACTGAAGGTCAACTGAGTCATGTGCTTCGAGCAGGCCGCCCTCCTCGGTGTGCTGCGCTCGGTCATGGCGCAGTCCGGGCCTCAGGGGCCGCTCATCACCAACAACAAGGTGGCCCGGTTCGTCGCCCGGTCGGACGGGCGGCTGCGTGGCGCGGCCGGCGCGGATCTCACCCGACCGGTCCAGGCCGTTGACGAACTACGCGCTGCCGAGTTCGGGGCGACCGAAACATCCCGTTCACACCACGCAAGGCCGCCGTCCAGGTGGTGCGGTCTGCCCAGTCGAAGCGCACGTTGCCGGAACGGGATGCCACCCGCGCTGGAACCCCCGGACCGTCAGCTGCTGCACCATGCGGCGGCCGGTCTTTCCGGTGGCGCCGGTCACCAGAACCGTCTCGTTGCTCATGCCCTCCAGCCAACCCGTCAAGCACGCGGTCGGGCCATTCCAGGATCCGCAACTCTGTTAACAGTAAGGGCAGTTCGTTAGCAGCGGATTGGTAAATCCGCAGCATCGTCAGCAATGACTACGAACAGTAACGGTCGGTTGTGCGGCACTTCCGTCAGCTTGCGGATCGCCGGTTCGACACGATGGGTTCGGCGGTGGCAGCGAGCAGGGCGGTGTCGTCGTCGACCCGGTCGGGGACGTTCAGCAGCTCCAGGGCCCGTTCGATGATCCGCTGGGGGTCGGTGCGGGCGGCGACGGGGAGCGCGCCGCAGGTCTGGCACAGGGACGCCAGGCAGTCGTCCATGGACAGCGCCCGGTTTTCCACCAGGCCGTCGGTGTACAGCAGCAGGCTGGTGCCGGGCGGGAACGCCACCTCGCGGTCGACTGGGGTGCTGCCCAGTCCCAGCGGCAGCGCCGGGGGCAGCTCCAGGTAGGCGGTCTCGGCGGCTACCAGCAGGGGCGGCAGGTGCCCGCCGGCGGCGTAGCGCAGGCTGTGGCGGTGCGGGTCGTAGACCGCGTACAGGCAGGTGGCGAAGCGTTCGGCGGCGAGCGACTGCAGGTAGGCGTCCAGCCTGGCCAGCACCTGGGCCGGGCCGGCGCCCTCCATCGCGAGGCTGTGCAGGGCGGAGCGCAGTTGGCCCATCACGATGGCGGCTTCCACGTCGTGGCCCATGACGTCGCCGATGGCCAGCCCCACGGCACCGTCGGGCAGTGCGAGCACGTCGTACCAGTCGCCGCCGACCTCAGCGCCGCGGTTGCTGGCCCGGTAGTGGGTGGCCAGGCGCACACCGGGCACCTCGGGCAGGCGGTGGGGCAGCAGGGCGCGCTGCAGGGTCAGGGCGAGGCGGCGCTCGTTGTGGTACCGGGTGGCGTTGTCGTAGGCCAGGGCCAGGCGGTGGGCGAGGTTCTCCAGATACTTGTGTTCGACCGCGGAGTAGTCGGTGTGCCGGACCAGTACCAGGGCCCCCAGTGTCCGGTCGTGGGCGAGCAGCGGCAGGGCCAGCACGGCGGCGGGCGGCGGGTGCGGGCCGGCTGGGGCTGGGGCGGTGCCGTTGATCGCGTGGGTGGCGGCGCTGGCCAGGGCCTCGCGGGCAAGAAGGGGTGCGCCGGCGATGTATGCCGGGGGCGACTGGGCCGGGGCGGGTGCCGCTGCGGTGAGGTGGATGCTGATCTGGTCGGCGAAGTCGGGCAGCAGGATCTGTCCGGCGGTCTGCAGTATGTGGTCCGGGTCGAGGGTGGCGGACAGCCGCAGGCCCGCGTCGGCCAGGGTGGCCAGCACGGCCAGCTGGTCGCGGGTCTCGGTCAGGACCTGTTCACGCAGCCAGGACAGCTCCAACCCGGTGCGGACGCGCGCCAGCAGCTGGCGCGCGGAGAAGGGTTTGGCCAGGTAGTCGTCGGCGCCGGCCTGCCGGCCCTGCACGGATTCCTCCTCGCCGGCGCGGGCGGTGAGCAAGACGATCGGCAAACGGGCGGTGCGTGGGTCGGCGCGCAGCGCCCGGACCAGCTCGAAGCCGTCCATGCGGGGCATCATTACGTCGCTGAGCACCAGCTCCACCGGCTGGGCCAGGGCCGTCTCCAGGGCCGCCCGGCCGTCGGCGGCGAGCAGCACGTCGTAGTCCGGGTCCAGGAGCTGGGTGAGGTAGGCGCGCATGTCGGCGTTGTCGTCGACGACCAGTAGGCGGGCCCGACGGGGGCGGTCGGTTTCGTGCGGGCCAAGGCCGTCGGTCGCGGGGGCGGACGGGGCATCGTGGGTCGCTGGGGCGGACGGAGTCTGTGCCGAGGGGCTCGGCGCGGCGGGAACGGGCTCAGCCGCCAGCCAGCCCAGCGCCTCGTCCACATAGGCCGCAGCGCGGCCGGACCGGCCGCCTCCGCCTTCCCTGAGGGTCTCCGCGGGGAATCCGACGCTGTCCGCGGCCGGGTTCGGGCGGGGCCGGTGGGCGGCGGCGAAGGGGAGATCCACGGTGACGGTGGTGCCCTGGCCGGGCCGGCTGTCCACGCCGACGGTGCCGCCGTGCGCTTCCACCAGGTCCTTCACCAGCACCAGGCCGAGGCCGCTGCCCTCGTGGGAGCGGGAGCGGGCTCCGCGGACTCGGTGGAAGCGCTCGAACAGGCGCGGCAGCTCGTCCGCGGGGATGCCGGTGCCGGTGTCGGTCACGGTCAGCCGGGCCCGGTCGCCGGCCGCGGCCACCTGCACTCGGGCGCCGCCGGTGAAGGTGAACTTCAGGGCGTTGCTGAGCAGGTTGAGGATGATCTTTTCCCACATCTCCCGGTCCAGGGACACCGGCTCGGGCAGCGGCGGGCAGTCCACCTCCAGCGTCAGCCCGGCCGCCTCGAAGGCGGAGCGGAACACCCCGGCCAGCTCGGCCGTGGCACGGGCGAGGTCGACCGGCTCAAGGGCCGGGCGTATCTGCCCGGCCTCGGCCCTGGCGACGTCCAGGAGGGTGTTGACCTGCTTCAGCAGGCGCAGAGCGCCGCGCTCGGCCAGCTCCAGCTGCTCGCGCCGCTCGGGCCGGTCCTCATCGGTCAGGGCCTGCTGGAGCGGGCCCAGGAGCAGGGTGAGCGGGGTGCGCAACTCGTGGCTGACGTTGGCGAAGAAGGTGGTCTTGGCCCGGTCCAGCTCGGCCAGCGCCTCCGCCCGCCGGCGCTGTTCGTCGTGGGCGAGCGCGGCCGTCAGCGCCCCGGCCACGGAGGCGGCGAGCACTTCCAAGAAGTCCCGGTATGCCCCGGCCGGAGGGAAGCAGGGGTTGACACCCACCGCCAGGACGCCTCCCACCTGGCCCGCACAGTCCAGCGGCAGAGCCAGCACCTGCTCGACCGGGAGTCGGGAGGCCGCGGCGTGCCGCCCGGCCGTGTTGCCTCCGGTGAACGCGGCAGCAGGCAGCGTGGCAGGGGCACCGTCGGCGACCACCTGCGCCAGCCGGGCTGCGACCTCCGACCCGTCGGCGGCACTCTGCGAGACGGCCTCGGGCGCCTGTTGGAGCCCGGCGGAGGCAGCCGGCCGCAGCACCCCCGACTCGGAGGCCAGGTACACGCCGAGGAACGGGATCTCCTCGGGGTAGGAGCCCAGCACCTCCGCGACGACGCGGGCGACCTCACCCGGCGTGGGCAGCCCGGCGGTGCGGGCGCCGGCCTCGCTCAGCAGGCGCAGCCGACGCTCGCCCAGTACCCGGCCGGTGGTCTCGGTGAGGATCTGCAGCACGCCGCCGGCGGTGCCGTCGTCCAGCAGCACGGGCTGGAAAGAGGAGTCGAAGTAGCACTGCTCCGGAAAGCCGTGGCGCTCCATGATGAGCGGTTCATCGGAGATCAGCATGGACTTGCGGGTGTCGATCACATAGTGGAAGTGGGAGCTCACGGGGGCCCAGACCTCGGGGAACACCTCCTTGTACGGCTTGCCGAGCGCCCAGGGGTGCTTGGCGCCGGGAATGAGTGCGGCGCCCAGGTTGTACAGCGTGGCGAACTCGGGGCCCCAGTACAGAGCCATGCCGTGCTCAGACGTGAGCATGAGGCGCAGGGTGTCCACCAGGGGCCCCGGCCAGGACTCGGGGGGCCCGAGCGGCGTCGCCGCCCACTCGATCCCGGCCAGAAGCTCGCCGAACGCACCGGCCTCGGCGAACATCCGGGCCGCCGCGGTGCGCGGGTCCTCGGGCCGGGTCATGAAGAAATCGTCCTCCTGACGCCTACGTGATCCGCCCGCGCCCCCCAAGGCTGCCGGACGCTACTCGCTGCGGACCTTCGGGCAGAACGCACGCCGGATCCGACGCGTCTGGCTACACTCCCGCCAGAATCACAAGGCCAATTGGGCCCAAACTGCTATTTACTCAGAAGTGTAGGCTTTTAAGCGCCCGCCGACGGAGGTGATCATCAACTCGCAGTCCTGTGGGCGGCCGACATCGGTCGCGAGACTGGTGGGCTCGCATATCGAGGTGTCGCGTATGCGGAGCTGACGTCGGCAGCCCCATGACGCTGAGTGGGCTGTCAGGAGCGGTCGATCGCGGTCTGGGATGATCGCGCGGTGAGTGATGCGAGGCTGCTGGCCGCGGAGGCTGTTGAGTCACATGTCCGGGTGTTCTTCGAGGGGCACTCCGTGGAGGTCGTCGACTACGACCTCGGGCCGGAACGGCGACAGGTGGCCCCCGATCTGCGCATCCTCGTTGTGGGGCCCGGCCCCCGCAGCGACACCTGGGCCTATGTGACCGCCGGGTGCTGGGCCGCGATGGAGAAGGACGGTCATGGACTCGAGTTCGTCATGACTACCCATGTCCGCGACCAGCGGTTCATCGAACTCATGGCGATGATCGCCTACTACCACTGCGGAGGACATCAGCTCGACCTGGAGCACAGCATGCCGATCGGTGACCCGTGGGTGCCGGGTTCAACCTGCGATCACCTACTGATCAGCCTGCCCTATCTCCACGGACCCGACCTTGAACACTGTGCCGTTCCCGGGGGTCACGCCCGCTTCGTGTGGACGCTGCCCGTGACGACAGCCGAGATCGAGTTCCGCAGGCGTCACGGCCACGAGGCGTTGGAGCAGCTCTTCGACGAGGCAGAAATCATCCCCACCGATCCCTTCAGGGCGTCGGTCGCCTGAGTTTCCGGCCTCCGGCGGTCACCGTTTGTGGTCTCCAGAGGCGTACCGGCTCCATGTTCCGCCGGCCTCGGTGACGAGGCGCGTGGCGGTCTTGTCGTGGTAGCCGAGGGCTTTCGCGATGACTGGGGCCGGCGCTTGGAGTTGGCGGATCGCGTAGGCTCTGCCGCGCTGGAGTGGGAGGAGGTCCTTCCCGGCCGCAGAGCAGCCTCGACGGTGGCGTCCAGGACGCGTCGCAGGGAGCGGGTGCGGAAGCCGGAGGAGACGCAGGTGTAGATCGCGGTGGTGGAGACGTGGTCGTGGCCGACCTGCTACTGGACGAACAGCGGGTCGTGGCCGTCCTCGATCAGGTGGGTGATGTAGGACCTGCGCAGCGAGTGGGACTCCAGCGCGGGGTCCAGGCCGCCGGCGTCCCGATAGGCGGCGAAACGGGAGTCCAAGCGTTGGACCCCGATCCGTGCGCCTCGCTCGGAGGGCCAGAGGGCCCGGCTGGTCGAATGCCGCATCCCGGGCCGCACCTCGGTGATCCATTCCTCGATCGTGCCGGGTGGTCCAGACGGTCAGCACGCTGCGGCGCTTGGGCGGCGAGCCCTTCGTGGCCTTGCCGTGGCGGACCAGCAGGGTGCCGTACTCGCCGAGCTCCCGGCCGTCCGGATTGCGGCCGAAGTCGGTGAGGTCCAGCATCCGGTTTTCGTTTCGGCGCAGGCCGTAGGCGTACGCGGTCTTGAACAAAGCGGCATCCCGCAATGCTGGCAGCCAGCCCTTGCGGCCCTTGCCGCGAGCGCGAAAGACTTCCTCGTCAGCATGGTCGAAGAACGCTTCCAGCTCGGGCCTGGTGAAGGCCCGGCATTCTGGCTCACCCTCGGCTTCATCGGCGTACGCAGCGGCATTCCAGGCGTAGACCACCTGGACTGGGTGGGTCCCGAAGAGCCGCAGGCACTCGTCGCCCCAGCCATAGGCGGGGTTGGTCAGGAAGTCGCAGAACTGCCGTACCGAGCCCTGGTAGTTGCGCAGGGTGGAGCGGACACAGCCGTGCACGGCCCGCAGATCGGCCGCCGATATGACTGACCGCCGCAAGGACCCCAACGCCCCCGCACCGGCGGTGATCTCCGAAAAGGTGCTGTCGGCGGGTGGCGGAACTCGCGGCGCTGCTGGTCGTCCCGGAGGGTGCCCGGTGCGGCGACCGGGTCCGGCTCCTTGCGGTTCCTGTTCACCGATCGGTGTCGGGGGTGCAGCCAGATAACTGACTACCCATTAGTATCTGACAGGTCATCAGCTCCAGAGCGAGCGGCGTGCGCCGAATCCGCTCGTCCCGATCGCACACCCCCTCGATCGCACAGAGGAGCCTCCCCCCATGACGCACACCGTTATCGGCGTCAGCCCGTTGGGTGCACCGGACCCCCGCCTCGTCGCCGCCGTCTGCCGGGCCGGTGGGTCCGGTGTCCTCGACCTCGGCCCGGTCGCGCGCGCCGCCCGCGAGGCCCTGACCCTCCTGCGGCAGTGGGCGCCCGGCCGCCACGGCGTGCGGGTCCCCGCCGACTGTGCACTGCGCCCCGAAGAGCTGTGGGTCCCGGCGCCCGCCGGAACGCGGCGCACCGCGGACCCGGCCGCCGCCGGACCGTGCACCGTGCTCCTCGCCCCCGACGCGCCCTGGACCGTCGCCGAGGTCCGGGCCGCCGCCCGCGCCGCCGCCGCGGACCCCGCCGTGCTCGCCGAGGTCCGCGGCCCCGACGAGGCCGTCCGGGCCGTGGCCGACGGTGTCACCGGGCTCGTTTTGCGCGGCGAGGAGTCCGGCGGCCCCTGCGGCGAACACTCCACCTTCGTGCTGCTCCAGCGCGTACTCGGCGCCGTACCGGCCGATCTGCCGGTGTGGGCCTGCGGCGGCATCGGGCCGCACACCGCGGCCGCCGCCGTGCTCGCGGGCGCCCGCGGAGTCGTACTGGACACTCAGCTCGCACTGCTCGACGAGGCCGGTACGGCACCCGCGGCCGCCGGTCTGCTGCGCGCCGCCGACGGCACCGAGACCGTCGTCGTCGACGGCTGCCGAGTGCTCGACCGGAGCCGCCCCGGCCTCCCGGCCGCCCTGCGCGACCGGCCCCTGCCGCTGGGCCAGGACGCCTTTCTCGCCGCCCGGTTCGCCGAGCGGTACGGCACCGTGGACCGCGCCCTCGCCGCCGTCACGGAGGGCATCGACGCCGCCGTGGCCGACGACGGCGCCGTGCTGCGCGGCGGCTCGCCGATGTGCCGGGCGCTCGGCACCGCCCTGCCGGTCGTCCAGGGCCCGATGACCCGGGTCAGCGACCAGGCGCGGTTCGCGGCGGCCGTCGCGGACGGCGGCGGACTGCCGTTCGTCGCGCTCGCCCTGGCCGGGCCCGAGCAGACCCGCACCCTGCTCGAGCAGACCAGGTCCGCGCTCGGCGACCGCTCCTGGGGCGTCGGCATCCTCGGCTTCGTTCCGGAAGAGATACGTACCGCCCAACTGGAGGCCGTCCGTGAGCTGCGCCCCAGCCACGCCGTCATCGCGGGCGGCCGTCCCTCCCAGGCGGCCGCTCTGGAGGCCGAGGGCATCCGTACCTTTCTGCACGTGCCGTCGCCCGGGCTGCTCGGCCAGTTCCTGGCGGCCGGCGTCCGGCGCTTCGTCTTCGAGGGCGCCGAGTGCGGCGGGCACATCGGGCCGCGCAACAGCTTCCCGCTCTGGGAGGCGCAACTGGCCGTCCTGGAGGACTTCCTCGACGCGGCGGCCGACGACGGTCACGCCGATGGCGGTGACGCCGCCGACCCACAGGACGTACAGGTGCTGTTCGCGGGCGGCATCCACGACGAGCGCTCCGCCGCCATGGTCGCCGCGCTCGCCGCCCCGCTCACCACCCGCGGTGCCGTCGTCGGCGTTCTGATGGGCACCGGCTACCTCTTCACCGAGGAGGCCGTCGAGTGCGGCGCCATCGGGCCACTGTTCCAGCGCGCGGCCCTGGACGCCAGGTCGACCACCCTCCTGCACACCGCGCCCGGCCACGCCACCCGCTGCCTGCCCAGCGCGTTCAGCGACACGTACCAGGAGGTCAAGGACGAGCTGCGGACTCAGGGGATACCCGAGCGGCAGGTCTGGCAGGAGCTGGAGCGGCTCAACGTCGGCCGCCTGCGCATCGCCAGCAAGGGCGTCGAGCGGGTCGGCGACGAGCTGGTCGACGTCGACGAGGAGCGCCAGCGCGAAGCGGGCATGTTCATGGCCGGCGAGGTCGCCGTGCTCCGCTCCGCCGTCACCACCGTCGCCGCCCTGCACCACGCGGTCACCGACGGGGCAGCCGACTTCTACGGGCGCCGCACCGCCGAACTCGCCGCGGACGTCCGCCACGCGGGCGGTACGGTACCCGCACGCAACCCGGCCCCCGCTCCCGAACCGTTCGACATCGCCGTCGTCGGCATGGCCGGCATGTTCCCCGGCGCCGCCGACCTGCCCGCCTACTGGGCCCAGGTGCTCGCCGGCACCGACGCGATCACCGAGGTCCCGGACACCCGCTGGGATCCCGCGCTGCACTTCGGCGCGGACGCCGAGGCGGACGACGTGTCCGCGTCCAAGTGGGGCGGTTTCCTGCCTCCGATCCCCTTCGATCCGCTGGCCTACGGAATCCCGCCCGCCTCCCTGGCCGCCATCGAACCCGTCCAGCTCCTCGCCCTGGAGGCGGCCAGGCGGGCACTCGCCGACGCCGGGCTCGACCGCCGGACCTTCCCGCGCGAGCGCACCTGCGTCGTCTTCGGTGCCGAGGCGGGCAGCGACATCTCCGGCGCCGCGACGCTGCGCAGCGTCCTGCCCTCGTACGTCGGCCGTCTTCCCGAGGACCTGGAGGAGCAGCTCCCGAAGCTCACCGAGGACTCCTTCCCCGGCATGCTCGCCAACGTCATCGCCGGCCGGATCGCCAACCGGCTCGACCTCGGCGGCGCCAACTACACCGTCGACGCCGCCTGCGCCTCCTCCCTGGCCGCCGTCGACGCCGCCTGCAAGGAACTGGCCTGCGGTGCCGCCGACGTGGCCCTGTGCGGCGGCGCCGACCTGCACAACGGCATCAACGACTACCTGCTCTTCTCCTCCGTGCACGCGCTGTCTCCCACCGGCCGCTGCCGCACGTTCGACGCGGCCGCCGACGGCATCGCACTCGGCGAGGGCGTCGCCTGTCTCGTACTCAAGCGCCGCGCCGACGCCGAGCGGGACGGCGACCGGATCTACGCCGTCATCGAGGGCGTCGGCAGCGCCAGCGACGGCCGCTCCCTCGGCCTGACCGCGCCGCGCCCCGAGGGCCAGCGCGCCGCCCTGGAACGCGCCTACGCGCAGGCCCGCGTCTCGCCCGCCGAGGTCGGCCTGATCGAGGCCCACGGCACCGGGACCGTCGTCGGCGACCGCACCGAACTCAGCACGCTCACCCGGCTGTTCGAGGAGGCCGGGGCCGCGCCCGGCGGCTGCGTCGTGGGCTCCGTCAAGTCCCAGATCGGGCACACCAAGTGCGCCGCCGGTCTCGCCGGACTGATCAAGACAGCGCTCGCCCTGCATACCGGGGTGCGCCCGCCCACCCTGCATATCGACGTGCCCAACCCCGTCTGGACCGGCCCCGACAGTCCATTCGTCTTCCACAGCGAGGCCCGGCCCTGGGCCGAGCCCGCCGCCCGCCGCGTCGCCGGGGTGAGCGCCTTCGGATTCGGCGGCACCAACTTCCACGTGGTGCTGCGGGCCCACGCCGACGCCGGAGCGCCGCCGCGCCAGAGCCACGACGTCTGGCCCGCCGAGCTGTTCGTCTTCCGCACCCGCGCGGCGGCCGAGGAACTCGCCGGCCTCGCGGCGAGCGGTCACTGGCGGCTGCGGGACCTGGCGCATACCGCCGCACAGCGCGCGGAGACCGGCCCGGGCCCGCTCCTCGGTGCCGTGGTCGCCGAGTCCGTCACCGAACTCCCGCACCTGATACGGAACCTACTCGACGGCACGCCCGGGAGAAGCGGAGTGTTCCCGGCCACAGGCGCCCCCGCCGCGGCGGCCGACGGCGACGGTGGCAAGGTGGCGTTCCTCTTCCCCGGCCAGGGCAGCCAGCGCCCCGGCATGTTCGCCGAGCTGTTCACCGCCTTCCCCGAACTCGGCCGGCACCTGTACCACGCCCCGGCCGCCGCCCTCTTCCCGCCCGCAGCCTTCGACGCCGCCGAACGCGCCGCACAGGTCGCCCGGCTCACCGACACCCGCCACTCCCAGCCCGCGCTCGGGGCGGTCGGCCTCGCCGCGTACGACACCCTCACCGCGGTCGGTGTCCGCCCGGACATGGCCGCAGGGCACTCCTACGGCGAACTCGTCGCGCTCTGCGCCGCGGGCGCCCTCGACTCCGACAAGCTCGGTGACCTCAGCCGGGAGCGGGCCGAGGCGATCCTCGCCGCGATCGGTGCACAGGGGTCCGATCCCGGCACCATGGCCGCCGCAGTGGCCTCCGCCGAGCAGGTGACCCGGGTGCTCGCCGGGGCAGGTCTGGCCGAGCGGGTCGTCGTCGCCAACCACAACGCGCCCGCGCAGAGCGTGCTATCGGGCCCGAGGGACGCCGTCGCCGAAGCTGTCGACGCGCTCACCGCCGCCGGGTTCTCCGTCCGCCCGCTGCCCGTCGCCTGCGCCTTCCACAGCCCGCTGGTCGCCGGGGCCGTGTCCCGCTTCGCCGAGATCCTGACGGCGTACTCCGTGCGCGGCCCCGAGTTCCCGGTCTGGGCCAATCTCACCGGCACCCGCTACGCCGGGAACCCCGCCCGGGTACGGGCCGGCCTCGCCGAGCAGATCGCCGCCCCCGTCCGTTTCGCCGACCAGATCGAGGCGATGTACGACGCCGGGGCGCGGATCTTCGTCGAGTGCGGGCCCGGCACGGTGCTCACCGGTCTGGTCGGCCAGATCCTCGGTGACCGGCCGCACGTCGCCGTCCCGTTCGAACCCCGCCCCGACGCGGGCCTGCGCGGCCACCTCGAGGCCCTGGCCCGGCTCGCCGCGGCCGGTGTCCCGGTGGCGCCCGCACGGCTCTTCAGCGGACGCGACACGGCACTCGCCGACCCGGCCGCCGTGCCGGAGCGGCCCGGCTGGACGGTCGACGGCCACCTCGTACGCACGGCGGACGGCCGGCCGGTGCCGGGAGCGCTGCGCCCGGCCCGGCGCATCTCGGGCATCCCGCGGGCCGGAGAGCGGACCAGTGAGGCGACGACGATGGGCGAACGGGAAGAACTGCTCCGGGAGTTCCTGCGCAACAGCCGGGAGATGCTGGCCGCACAACGGGACGTGCTCCTCGGCTACCTCGGGGCTCCGCCCGCGCCACAGGCGGCTTCGCCGGCCCCCGAACCCCTTCCGGCCCCGGCTCCGGCCGCTCTCGCTGCGGCTCCGGCCCCCGCTCCCGCTCGGGTGGGGGTGGATGTGCTGGCCGAGGTGCTGGCGGTGATCGCGGAACGTACGGGATATCCGGTGGAGATGGTGGGGGCGGAGTCGGATCTGGAGGCGGATCTGAGTGTGGATTCGATCAAGCGGACGGAGATCGCCGGGGAGCTGGGGCGGCGGCTGCTGGGCTCGGGTGCGGATCTGCGGTCGTTGCCGGACGCGGACCTGGAGGAGCTGACCCGGGAGCGCACCGCCGCCGGGATCGCCGACTGGCTGAGGGCCCGCGCGAAGGCGCTCGCCGACCCGGACCCGGCACCCGCCCTCGCCAACTCCGCCCCCGTCGCCGAGGAGTCCCCCGCCCCGCTCACCGGCCGGGCTCCCCACCGCTATCTGCTGCGGCCGGCCCCGCTCGACCCGGCGCCCGTGCCCGGCGCCGAAGGCGCGGCACAGCTGCGCGGGAAGCGGTTCCTGATCGTCGCGGACGACACGCCACTCGCACGGGCACTCGTCACCCGGCTCACCGCACTCGGCGCGCTCGCCGCCCGTGGCGGCCCGGACACCGCACAGCTCGCCGGGCACACCGGCCCGGTCGACGGAGTGCTGCACCTGGGCGCTCTCGCGGGTGCGGAACAGCAACTGCTGCCCGCCAAGCTCACCGTGCTCCAGGAACTGCTGCTGCGCGGCCCGCGCCGGCTGCTCTGCCCCCGCCTCCCCGACGACACCAGCGGCCTCGACGGCTTCGTGCGCACCGCGGCCCGCGAATACCCCGACACCGTGGTCCGCGCCGTGGAGCTCGACCCCGACGAGCCCGCCACCGAGCAGGCCGAGGCGCTCGTCGGGGAACTGCTGGCGCCCGACCGGGAACCCGTCGTGCTGCGCACCTGTGGGCTCCGCCGCGCCCCGGTACCGTACGAGAGCCCTCTGGGCCCGCCCGTCTCCTCCGGCGCCGGGCCCGCCTCCTCCGGCGCCGCCGCTGCCGCGGCACTCGGGCTCGGCCCGGAGTCGGTCGTCGTCCTCGCGGGCGGCGCGCGCGGCATCACAGCCCGGTTCACCCTCGCCCTTGCCGCCGCCGCACGCTGCCGGGTCGAACTGCTCGGGCGTACGCCGCTCGACGACGGCACGGGCGGGCACCACGAGCCGGCCCACGCCACCGACCTGCCCGCGCTGCGTGCGGCGCTCGCCGCCCGGGGCGGTCTGAGCACCATCGAGATCGAGCGCGAAGCGGGCCGCGTCCTGGCCCGCCGCGAGATCGCCGCGACCCTGGCCGAGGTACACGACGCGGGCGGCCGGGCCAGGTACCGGGCACTCGACCTGCGGGACGCGGAGGCCGTGCAGCAGGCGGTCAAGGAGACGTACGCGACGTACGGCCGGATCGACGGGGTCGTACACGCCGCCGGAGTGATCGAGGACCGACTGCTCGCCGAGAAGGACCCCGTCTCCTTCGAACGGGTCTACGGCACCAAGGTGGACGGCGCCCGCGCACTGCTCTCGGCTCTCCGGCGCCTTCCCCGACTGCCCGCCTTCACCGTCATGTTCGGCTCCGTCGCGGCGGTGTACGGCAACCGCGGCCAGGCCGACTACGCCGCCGCCAACGACGCACTCGCCCGCCTCGGCCGCCTCTGGCGAGCCGGTACCGGCAGCCGTACCGTCACCGTGCACTGGGGCCCGTGGGCGCCGGCCGGGGCGCACGGCGGCATGGTCGGCCCTGAGCTGGGCCGGGAGTACGCGCGCCGCGGCATCAAGCTGATCGACCCGGAGGAGGGCGTGCTCGCGCTGCTGCGGGAGCTGGCCTGGGGCGAGCCGGAGACCGACGAGGTCGTCCTGACGGCGTCGGGCCGGTGAACCCCACGATGCGACCGACCGCCCCGCGGCACCGGCAGCCCGTCGCCATCGTCGGCATGGCGGTGACCCTGCCCGGCGCCTGTGACCTGGCCGCGTACTGGCACAACCTCGTCACCGGCGCTGACGCCATCTCCGACGTGCCCAAGGCCCGCTGGGACGCGGACACCTACTACGACCCGGACGGACGGCGCGGCCTCGACGGCGTCTACTGCCGCCGCGGCGGCTTCGTCGACGGGCTCGACGCGCTCGCCGCCTTCGACCCGACCGTCTTCGGACTCATGCCGGACTCCGTGCCCGGCACCGAACCCGACCAGCTGATCGCACTGCGCACCGCCGCGGCCGCGCTCGCCGACGCGGGGGAGGCAGCACTGCCCGAAGACCGCTCCCGGGTGGGTGTCGTGCTCGGCCGCGGCGGTTATCTGAGCGACGGGCTCGCCCGACTCGACCAGCGGGTGCGTACGTCCGCCCAACTGGTGCGCACCCTGCACGAGTTACTGCCCGAGCTGGACGGCGAGCGGCTGGACGCGGTACGGATGGCGTTCACGGCAGCGCTGGGCGGGGAGCAGAGCCCCGAGTCGGTGATCGGCCTCGTACCCAACTTCGCGGCGTCCCGGGTCGCCAACCGGCTCGATCTGCGTGGCCCCGCCTACACCGTGGACGCGGCCTGCGCCTCCTCGCTCGTCGCACTCGACCAGGCCGTCGGCACGCTCGCCTCGGGCAGCTGCGACGTGATGCTCGCGGGCGGCGTACACCACTGCCACGACATCACACTCTGGTCCGTCTTCAGCCGGCTGCGGGCGCTGTCGCCGTCCCAGCGGATCCGCCCGTTCCACCGGGACGCGGACGGCGTGCTGATGGGCGAGGGCACCGGCGTGGTCGTACTCAAACGGCTCGCGGACGCACGGCGCGACGGCGACCGGATCTACGCCGTCGTCCGCGGCGTCGGCGTGGCCGGCGACGGCCGGGCCGGCTCCCTGGTCAACCCGGACCCCGGCGGCCAGGCCCGCGCCGTCCGGCTCGCCTGGGCGGCGGCGGGGCTCGCCCCGGCGGCACCGGGGTCGCTCGGCCTCCTGGAGGCGCACGGCACCGGAACCCCCGGCGGCGACCGGGCCGAACTGGCCGCGCTGGCCGAGGTGTTCGGGCCGCCGGACCCGGACGCCGGGCCCGACGCCGTGATCGGCTCCGTGAAGTCGATGATCGGCCACACGATGCCGGCGGCGGGTGTGGCGGGCCTCGTCAAGGCGGCCCTGGCGGTGCACCACGGCATGCTCCTGCCGACCCTGCACTGCGACGACCCGCACCCGGCGCTCCGCGTCACCCGCTTCGCTCCGGCCCAGCAGGCCCGGACCTGGGACGGGGACGTCCGACGTGCCGCGGTCAGCGCCTTCGGCTTCGGCGGGATCAACGCCCACGTCGTCCTGGAGTCGGTACCGGAGCCCGTGCCTGCCCCCGCATGGGCGCCTGCCCCGGCGTCGGCTCCCGCACCGGCATCGGCCCCGGCCGTCGCGCCTGCGGCCCCGGCACCCGGCGGCCCGGGCGCGGGGCCTGCGGCCTGCGCGGACCGTGCCGAAGTGGCCGAGCCGCCCCGGCTGTTGCGGCTCGCCGCCGCGACCCCACAGGACCTCGCCGAACTGCTCGACGCCGACGACACCGAGCTGCGCGCGGCCGCCGCGGAGGGCGGAGCGAGGGGAGCCGGGGGCGCCCGTGTCGCCGTCCTGGACCCCACCGACCGCCGCCTCGCCCTGGCCCGCAAGGCAGTCGCCCGCGCCCGGGCATGGGGCGGCCGGAGCGACGTCTGGTGCGTGCCGCGGCCGGTGCTCGGCACGGGCGGCGGGAAGATCGCCTTCCTCTGCCCAGGGCTGGAGGCCGAGTTCGAGCCGCGGGCCGAGGACGTCGCCCGCCACTTCGGCCTGCCGGCGCCGCACTGGCCGGACGCCCGCGTGGGCGACGTCGCCCGGCACGGTGCGGCCGTCGTCGGCCTCGGCCGGCTGCTCGCCGGAGCGCTCGCCCGGATCGGCGTCCGGCCGGACGCGCTGGCCGGGCACAGCGTGGGGGAATGGACGGCGATGGCGGTCGGCGGGATGTACGCGGACGCCGAGGTCGACGCCTTCCTGCGGGACTTCGACCCGGCCACGCTGCGCGTCCCAGGGCTCGCCTTCGCCGCGTTCGGCACCGGTGCGGACCAGGTGGACGCCGAGCTCGCGGCGTACCCGGACGTCGTCGTCTCGCACGACAACGCGCCCCACCAGACCGTCGTCTGCGGGCCTCACGACCAGGTCGAGGCGCTCACCGGGCGGCTGCGCGGCGCGGGAGTGCTCGGTCGGCTGCTGCCCTTCGAGTCCGGCTTCCACACGCCGATGCTCGCCCCGTACCTCACCTCCATCGAGAAGGCCGCGCGCGGCTTCACGCTGCACCCGCCCCGGGTGCCCGTCTGGTCCGCCACGACCGCCGCGCCCTTCCCGGCCGACGAGGCCGCGGCGCGCGCGCTCTTCCTGCGCCACCTGCTCGAACCGGTCCGCTTCCGGCAGCTCACCACGGCCCTGTACGACGCCGGGTTCCGGGCCTTCGTCCAGCTGGGCCAGGGCCAGCTGCCGGCTCTCGTGGACGACACCCTCACCAGCCGCGCGTGCCTGACGCTCAGCGCCAACACGCCCCGGCACAGCGGACTTTCGCAGCTGTACCGGGTGGCGGCCGGACTCTGGTCGCACGGTGCCGAGCCGGACTTCGCGGCGCTGCGGGCGGGGGCCACGCCTCGGTCGACGGCGGCGCCCGCCCGTACGGCGGAGACCGACCCTACGGCGCAGACCGTCCGTACGGCCGCGGAGAGCCCGCGAGCCGTCCCCGCCCCCGCCCCCGCCCCCGTCACCGTCCCCCTCACCCTCGGCTCCGGGCTCGTCTCGCTCGACGCCGCCACCCGGGACCGGCTCCGCAGCACCCTGCGCGCGGCACCCGCACCCGGGATGGACCGGCTCGCCGCCGTGGCCGCGCGGAGCCCCGTGGCGGCCGAACTGCGCTCGCTGCTCGGCGAGACGGCGGACACGGCAGCGGAACTGGCGGAACTGTTCTCCGCGGCAGCGGCCCCGCGCCGCACCGCGCCCGCGGCGCCGCCCCCCGAGCCCTCGGCGACCGGGGAGGTGCCGCCGCCTGCCGCCACCCCCCGCGCCATCACCCTGCGCATCGCACTCGACACCATGCCGTACCTCGCCGACCACTGCTTCTTCCGACAGCCCGCGCACTGGCCCGAGATCGCCGACCGCTGGCCCGTGGTGCCCGCCACCACCCTGGTGCAGCACATGATCGACGCCGTGCCCGGCCCGGGGAGGGCCGTGGCCGTGCACGACGCCCGGTTCCTGCAGTGGACCGTCGCCGCCCCGCCCACCGAGGCCACGGTCACGGCCCGGCCCGAGGGAGAGGGTCGGTTCGCCGTGGAGTTCGGGCGCTTCGCCCGCGCCACGGTCGAGACCGCCCACGGGCACGGCACCGCGCCCCGCCCACGGCCGTGGCGGACGGACGCCCCGGAGAGCCGTCCGGCTGTGTCCGCGCGGCAGATGTACGACGACCGCTGGATGTTCCACGGGCCGCGGTTTCGCGGCGTCACCGAGATCTGCGCGCTCGGCGAGCGGCACGTCCGCGGGGTCCTGACCGCCCCGTCCGCGCCCGGCGCGCTCCTCGACAACGTCGGTCAGCTGCTCGGCTACTGGCTGATGGCCACGCATCCCGACCGCACCATCGTCTTCCCGACGGGCGTCGACGAGATCCGTTTCCACAGCCCGCCCCCGCAACAGGGCACCGCACTCGACTGCCACATCAGGGTCACCACCGTGACGGACACCGCCGTGGTGGCTGACGCGCAGCTCGCCCGCGACGGCGAGGTCTGGGCCGAGATCCGCGGCTGGCGGGACCGGCGCTTCGACTCGCCGCCCGAGGTCGATCCGGTCAAACGATGGCCCGAGCACAACACTCTGTCGGAAACCCAGGAGGGCGGCTGGCAGCTGGTCTTCGAACGCTGGCCCGACCCCGCATCCCGCGAGATCTACATGCGCAGCCAGCTCGCGGGCCCTGAGCGCGAGCAGTACGCCGGGCACCCCCCGCGCGGCCGACGCCCGTGGCTGCTCGGCCGTATCGCCGCCAAGGACGCCGTACGCCGCCACCTGTGGGCGCACGGCGCGGGCCCCGTCTTCCCCGCCGAGATACGGGTCGCCAACGACCCTGGCGGCAGACCGCGCCCCGAGGGCGTACACGGCAGAGAACTCCCGCCTCTGGAACTGTCGCTGGCGCACTGCCGGGAGGCCGCCGTCGCACTCGTCCGCCCCGCCGCCGACAGCCCTGGCACCGGCACCGGCATCGACATCGAGGAGATCGTCGAGCGCCCCGAAACGGCCTACGACGCCATCCTGGCCCCGGACGAGCGGACGCTCTTCACCGGGCTCGGCGGCGGCCCCGGCCCGCTGACCCGCTTCTGGGCCGCCAAGGAGGCCGCGGCCAAGGCCGAGGGCACCGGACTGGGCGGCCGGCCGCGGGACTTCACGGCGGTCGAGGCCGAAGTCGGCGCCCGTGCCCTCACGGTCCGGGCGCCCTCCGGCCGACTGCGGCGCATCCGGCTCGCCGATGTGACCAACCCGCCGGGGCTGCCCACCCGTACCTACGCCGTCGCCTGGACCGAGGAGAGCCCGTCATGACCAGCCCCGCCACCACCGGCCCCGCGTACGCCGCCGTCCTCGCCGAGATCACCGACGCGCTGCACACGGTCCTCGACGACCTCGAACTGGACGACACCCCGATCACCTCCGACACCCGCTTCGTGGAGGACCTCGACCTGGAGTCCATCGACCTGGTCACGCTCACCGCCGAGCTGGGCGGGCGCTACGACGACCGGGTCGACTTCCCCGCCTGGTTCGCCTCGCTCGAACTCTCCGACATCATCGGACTGACCGTCGGACAACTCGTCCAGTACATCGCGGGGTGCCTGCGGTGACCACGATCGAGGCGGGCGGGATCCGGCTGAACGTGGAGCGGCTGAGCGGCGCACCCACCCCTAAACCGGGCCCGCCCCAGACGGTCGTTCTCGTGCACGGCATCGCCACCGACAATCTGACCAGCTACTACTTCACCATCGCGCCCGCGCTCGCGGCGGCCGGACACGACGTCGTGATGTACGACCAGCGCGGCCACGGCCGCAGCTCCCGCCCGCCGCGCGGCTACGGCGTCGAGGACTTCAGCGGCGACCTGGACGCGCTCCTGGACGCCCTCGCCCTGGAAGGGCCCGTCCACCTGGTCGGCAACTCGTTCGGCGGCACCGTCGCCCTCGCCTACGCGCTGCGCCGCCCGGAGCGGGTCGCCGGCATCCTGATGCTCGAGTCCGAGCCGCCGACCGCCGCCTGGGCCAAGAAGATGAGCACCATCCTGGCCGGCTCCGCCCACCAGCTCCACGACAAGCGCACCCTGCCGTGGATCGAGGAGACCTACGGCCGCCACGAGGCCCGCCTGGTGCGCTGGGCCACCCGGCTGCTGCACGGCACCTCCATCGCCGAGGACATCGCATCCTGCCCCGTCCCCGCCGAGGCGTCCTGGCAGAGCCTGCACGTGCCGGTCTGCGCGGTGTACGGCGCCACCTCCGACCTGGCCGACACGGCGCCCTGGCTGGAATCGCTGCTGCCCCGCTGCCGCACCGTGACGGTGCCCGGGCACGGGCACTCCGTGCTCGTCGGCACCCCCGAGACGGTCGTCCCGCTGCTGCTCGACTGGCTACGGGACGGCCACCGGGAGCTGGTCGTGACGTGAGCCGCTTTCTGTTCGTCGTGCCGCCCCTGGTCGGGCACGTCAACCCGGCGGTCAGCGTGGCCGCCGAGCTGACCAGATGCGGGCACCGGGCCGCCTGGGCCGGACTGCCCGGGTTCGTCGGGGAACTGGCCGGGCCCGACGCCGAGGTGTACCCGTGCGACGTGCCCACGCTCCCGGAACGTCCGGCTGCCCTGCGCGGTGCCGCAGCCTTGCGCTTCCTGTGGGAGGAGTTCCTCGTGCCGCTCGCCGGGGCGATGGCCCCCGGTGTGCGCCGCGCGGTCGAGGGGTTCCGGCCCGATGTCGTCGTCGCCGACCAGCAGGCCCTCGCCGGTGCCCTCGTCGCCGAGCGCCTCGGGGTGCCGTACGCCACCGCGTCGACCACCCCGGCGGAGTTCAGCGACGCCCTGGACGGCATGCCGAAGGTGGCTCGGTGGACCGCCGGGCTCGTCGCGGAGCTGCGCGCCCGCCTCGGCGACCCGGGGCGCACCCACGATCCGCGCTTCTCCCCCGACCTGGTGCTCTCCTTCACCACCCCCGAACTCGCGGGCCCGGGCCCTCAGCTGCCGCAGCTGCGGTACGTCGGTCCGGCGTTCACCGGGCGCCCGGCCGCCGACTTCCCCTGGGAGTGGCTCGACGAGCACCGGGCCACCGTCCTGGTCTCACTCGGCACTGCCAACACCGGCCTGGGGGCGCGTTTCCTCGCCGAGTGCGCGGCCGCCGTGCGGGAGCGCGGGCGGCGGCTGCAGGCAGTAGTCGCCGACCCCGGAGGGGTGCTCGACCAAGAGTCCGACGCCGACCTCCTGGCGCTGCCCCGGATCCCCCAACTGCCGCTCCTGCGACGGGCGTCAGCGATGGTCAGCCACGCCGGGCAGAACACCGTCGCCGAGTGCCTGTGGCACGGCGTACCGCTGGTGGTCGCGCCCATCCGGGACGACCAGCCACTGATCGCCGGCCAGGTCACCGGCGCCGGCGCCGGGGTGCGGGTGCGCTTCGGGCGCGCCGACCGCCGACGGATCGGTGCCGCCCTCGACGCCGTACTCGACGGGCCCGCCTACCGCGCGGCGGCCCGGCGCGTCGGGGACTCCTTCCGTGCGGCGGGCGGGGCGGCTGCCGCGGCGGCGTACCTGGAGAAGTTCGCGGCACAGAAGCCACGGGAGCCGCAGGAGTCACGGGAGCGGTGAGCGACCGACCGGCAGGGCGACCGCCGTGCCGAAGAGTGGAACGAGAGGAGACCACGGACATGGCCACCACGAACCAGCCCCCCGACACACCCGCCCCACCGCCCCCTGCTTCCGACGCCGAACGCGTCGCCCGCCTGCGCCCCGCGTACCAGGCAGAGCTGGCCGACGGCATCGCCCGGTTCTTCGAGCCGCGCCGCGCCGACTGCCCCTGGTGCGGCGCGCGGCAGCTGCGTCGCCGCCTGCGCACCAAGGACCACCTGCAGCGAAAGCCCGGCACCTTCACCCTGGACCAGTGCCGCGACTGCGGACACACGTTCCAGAACCCGCAGCTCAGCGCGGCCGGACTGGACTTCTACTACCGGGACTTCTACGACGGCCTGTACGCCGAGAAGATCGGCGGCGCCCTGGACAGCGACGCCGCGAGGGAACGCAACCACGAGCGGGCCGCGGCCATGCGGCGGCACGCCCGGCCGAAGCGCTGGCTCGACGTCGGCACGGCGGGCGGTGACTTCTGCCTGGCGGCCAGGGAAGCGCTGCCCGGCACCACCTTCGACGGGCTCGACATCGGCGCCCATGTGCTCGGGGCGCAGCAGTCGGGGCGCATCGAGCGGGCGTACCAGGGCTTTCTGCCCGACCTCGCGGACGAACTCGCCGGCCAGTACGACGCGGTGAGCATGTTCCACTGCCTGGAGCACACCACGGACCCGCAGGCCCAACTGGCCGCGGTTCACACCGTGCTCCGCCCCGGCGGCCACCTGATCATCGAGGTACCCAACCCGGAGTCGCCCTTCGGCCGCCTCTTCGGCCGGTACTGGCTGCCGTGGTTCCAGCCTCAGCACCAGCACTTCGTGACCATGAGGAACCTGCGCCGGGCCCTCATCGAGCTGGGCTTCACGGTGGTGGCGACGGACCGCGAGGAGTCCCATATCCCCGTGGACTTCACCGCGCTCGTAGGGTTGTACGTGCTGCGGCTGCTGCCGTTCCGCGACGAGCCCTGGCTGCCCGAGCCCCCGGGCCGTCTCGGCGCCGCGGTCACCAAGACGGTCTTCTGGGCGGGCATACCGTTCTGCTTCCCGATGTACGCCCTGGACCGGCTCCTCGCCCCGCTGATCCGCCGCAGCCGCTTCTCCAACGCCTTCCGGGTGATCGCCCGCCGCGAGGAGTGACCAGCCCAGCACGAGCTGGGACTGGAGAAGATGAAAGTCCGCGACGGTCAGCCGGCGGGGCAGGGAGACCCCGAGCAACTTCTCACCGCCTCGACACTCGCCCAGATCTGGCAACCGATGTGAGGCGACGGCCCCACTGCCACAGGTCCGGCCCGGCCCATGGCTCTCGCACGTCGACGAGCCCCCGCCGACGAGAGCCAAGGCACCCTTCGAGCGCTCTCGCGCAGCCCCGCACGGAGTCGGTTCACCGAAGCAGTGGCTACCCGTAAATCCTGGTGGGCGCTAGCGGGCCGCCTGAACCGCGTGGCGTACTGGCAGGGAGATCCGCAGCAGGATCGTGGTGTACAAGGCCAGCGCGGCGGCGGTGAGGGCGACGGCGGTGAGGGCGACGGCGGCGAGCTTCGCCGTCAGCATCGGCAGCCGGGATACCCGGCGAGCAGCAGGACCTGCCTGCGGCCGTACGCCTTGGAGGACGGACTCCCCCTCGTCGTCAGCGCGGAAACCCATGCCGATGCCTCGCGCCTGTATTTCGCCGGCTACACCAATCCCCTCACCGGGGTTCTCCGCCAGGCGGGCATCGAGGCGCGCGCCATCGCCCACGCGGTCCGCCGTGAGAAGGCCCGACCGACCCTTCCCGCCCCTCGGGGGCATGCTCCGAGCTGACGGAGTTTCGGAAGTCCGACCCTTCAGCGCTTGTCCCCTGCAGGGCGATTGGACGCCGCGGTGACAAGCATGGATGTTACGGCGGAGAGCAGCGCAGGCGCATGGATGGGGTGACCGCGTTCGATCCAGGCCGTCCCGCGGCGGACCGACGGCCTGATCTGCACCAGCACCTCATGGGAAACTACTGGACGATGGCGTGATGGGCCAGGACGACCGACCCTGGTGCGCCGGTAGGCCAGCGCCGGAGGGCCCGAGCCAACCGGTGGAGGGCTGCGGCGGGCCGTGGATCCATGGGGCGAGAAATGCTCGACAGGCCCTTATGAAGACATGCTCGGTCAGGTCTGACCAGCGACGCACCGCCCCTCGCCAGCGGTCGACACAGTGTGATCAGGGCACAGCGGTCAGCACTCACAGAAGTCAGGCCAAAGCACCCGTGGGACTCCCACAGACACCGACCTGGCACATCGCACGGCAGACCGCGCCCGGGGGCCCGGCCGACGACGGCATTGGCGTTCGGGTGTGTGGTCGATTTAGGCTGCGTCGGTTCGTGCCGTTCACGGCGGCAGCCCATCGACGGAGAGGAAAGCCGATGATGCAGCATGCGTCGGCCACCGACCCGGCTCCCGGGCGCCGCCCCGAGCTGGTCTCCGACCCGGATGCGGAGGCGGCCCGGATTGCGGCGGTGCGCCGCTACGACATTCTCGACACACCGCCAGACGGGGCGTTCGACCGGGTGGCGGCGATGGCTGCCCGCCTCTTCGACGTGCCGGTGGCGACCGTCACGATCGTGGACACCGACCGTATCTGGTTCAAGGCCGCCCACGGCCTGGAGGGTGTCGCGGAGATCGGCCGTGATCCGGGCCTGTGCGGCTCGGCGATCCTCCGCGATGACACGATGGTCATCCCCGACACCCTCAAAGACCCCGTCGCGGTGGACAATCCGCTGGTCGCCGGAGAGATGGGCGTACGCTTCTACGCCGCCGCACCGATCACCACCCCCGACGGGCACCGGCTGGGCACGGTCAACGTCCTCGACACCCGGCCCCGCTCGATCACCGAGGAGGACACCGCCACTCTTGCCGATCTCGCCGCGATCGTGCTGGACGAGATGGAGCTGCGGCTGTCGGCGCTGCGTGCCCTGCGCGAGGAGCAGGCCCGCCGTGAGGCGGAGAGGCGGCATGCCGAGGCGGAACGGGCGCGGGCCGAGGCGGAGCGGGCGGCGCGGGAGAAGGCGGAGCAGGACAAGGCCGCCATCGCCGCGTTCGCCTCCACCCTCCAGCGCACCCTGCTGCCCCCGGCCCTTCCCGTGGTGCCGGGCCTGGAACTGGCCTGCCACTACCGCACCGCCTCCGCCCACGACGTGGGCGGCGACTTCTACGACGTCTTCCCCCTCGACGGCGGCCGGTGGGCGTTCGTCCTCGGTGACGTGTGCGGCAAAGGACCCGAGGCGGCGACCGTCACCGCCCTGGCCCGCCACACCCTGCGCACCGCGGCCCAGATCAACGCCGACCCCGTCACCGTGCTGAGCGCGCTCAACACCATGCTGCTCACCGACGTCACCGCCGGCCGCCGCTTCTGCACCGTCCTCTTCGGCCTCCTGGAGCCCCGGGAGGACGGCGGCTTCACCGTCACCGTCGCCACCGGCGGCCACCCGCCGGCCTACCACGTGCGCCCCGACGACAGCGGCGGAGTCTGGGTGCGGGCCGTACATCCCAAGGGCGGCATGCTCGTCGGCGCCTTTCCCCAGGCGCCCTTCGCCCAGACCACGTTCTCGCTGACGGCCGGGGAAAGCCTGTTCCTCTACACCGACGGGCTGATCGAAGCCCGCACCACCGAGGGTGCCATGCTCGGTGACGACGGACTGACCGGCTTCCTCCACCAGCGCACCGGGCCCGTCACCGCCACCTCCCTGGTCGAGGACAGCATCACCCTGCTGGCCTCGCTGCCCGACGGAGCCGGCGACGACGTGGCTCTGCTGGCCCTGTCCGTCCCCCACCCTCACACCACACCCGACGGCAGTGTCGCTGCCACCGCCCGCACCGCCGCCGCGCCCGAACACTTCGGCCAGGAGTGATGACCGACGTGACCGACACGCTGCAGCTGACCGTCCAGCACCCCCGTCCCGGCCTCGCGATCGCCACCGTCGCCGGAGACGTGGACACGCGCACCGCGGACACCCTGCGCCACGAAGCCTCGGGAATCATCGAGCAGGGCTCTCCGAATCTGGTTCTGGACCTGTCACAGGTCGGCTTTTGCGACTCCGCCGGTCTGAGCGCGCTCATCGGCCTCTGGCACGCCGCCCAGGCGGCGGGCGGTGCACTCCGACTCGCCGACGTCCCCGACCGCCTGATGCGGATGCTGGTCCTCACCGGTGTCGACGCAGTCCTGCCGGTCCATGCGACCACCGCCGAAGCAGTCACCACCATGGCCGACGTCCCGTCCACCAGTGCCGGCGAGCACGGCTCGATCATCCGCGTTTCCGCAGGTGGCGGGACCGGTGAGCCGACCGGGGTGGAGCCCATTGCCTGCGACAGCGCGTACGACCCCTCTGTCGACCTGAGCTGATCGCTCGCGATCTGTCGACGTGCTGCTGACGAAAGACGCGGGATGGCGAGTCATGGTGCCGCCTTATCCCGGCATCCGCTGCCTGCCGGGCCTATTCGGCGTGAGGGCGCTCGATGGCCAGGGCGGCCGTGTCGGGCGGGACTGCGCGTCCATCACGGCGCACCGATCAGTCCAGCGCCAGGTGCATCCGCACGATCAGGCCCTACGGCCGCCGCCTGCTGGCACCCGACGTCCTCGACGTGCTGACGGGCGCCTGGGGTGCCCGGCACATAACCGGTGCGGAGCGCCTGCTGGAGTACTCCACCCGCAGCTCCACGGGCGTGTGCCAGCGGGCCCCGCCCCGGTCCGTGACCAGGTGCCCCGAAGCACCAGGCCGTCAGCGGCAACTGCTCGAAGGCGAAGCCGAGAGCTGGGGGAGGTCGGCAATGTCCTGGAAGTAGACGGCCAACACCCTGTCCACGCCGGGGACGCGGCGTCCGGCGAGGTCGCGCGGCGGCGCGACGGTGCGCCGGAGCTCGACGAGTTCGCGTTTGAGCTGGTAGGTGCGGCCGACGGCATGGCCTGCGTCCAAGGAGAAAGCGTCGTTCGCGACCTCGTCGGCATCGGCCTCCAGCGCGGTGACGACATCGAGGTACTGATCGACGACCGTGTCGGCGATGGCGTGCAGGACGCCCATGCGCGAGACGTGCCATGACTCGCACCTCTCAAATGATCGAGTCCCTACCGAACCCGGAACGGTTCATCCACCGACTGGTGGAGTTGCTGACCGAGCCTGCACAGACCGCCACAGAGCCCGTACAGACAGCCACACAGCCTGCCGCACGACGACCCCCGCCCCGCCGAAATCCGCAGGCGCCACCCCCGCCCGCCAGGCAGAATCGCCCTCATGTCCCAGCGCGTCGAGCACCTGCTCGCAGCCGTCGACCTGCTCTCCTACCCGCACCGCATGCGTGAGCTGGCCTCCGCTGCCCGGTGCGCCGCGGCAGAGGGGGCGGTCGACGAGCTTGTGACGGGGCTCGCCGCCCGCCATCCCGCTCTGCTGCTCGCCGAGATGGAGCGGCAGCTCGACACCCTCCCCGCCGTCGTACGGGACGGCTGGCTGGCGTCCCACGCGGACGCACTCGCGCTCCTCGCCGAACGGGATCCGCTCGGCGTGCTGGCTGTGCTCGAGCGTTACGAGACGCTGCCGATGCCCGTGGACCGCAAGCTGCACCTCCTGGTCGAGGCGGATCCCGGCCGGACGGTGCGGCTGCTGCTACGCCCGAAGCTGCGGCCCCGGCTGAACAGCGGCCACCTCGAACCCGCCGTGTTGCGCCGCCTCGTCCGCCACGCCCCGGCGGAACTCACCGACTCGCCTGCGCCTGGAACGACAACGCAGCCGCTCTCGCCCGGCTGCTGGCCTGCCTGCCGCCCTCCCGCCGCGGCGCCCTGTTCGACGCGGCGATGGAGGGCAAAGGCCTCGCCCACGCGGACCCCAGCCCCGCCCTGCTCGACGTACTGCCGTACGAGCGGCGCACTGCCGAGGCTCGGCGGATGGCGACGCTGGCCCGCAGCAGGGGCGCGCACTGGACGCAGATACTGACGGCAGCCGCCTATCTGCCGCCGGACGAGGTCCGTGACGACCTGCTCACCGCCGTCCGCCGCTCCGCCGCGGACGACCGCGCCACGGCGTACCCACTGCTCGTCCGCAACGCAGCACGCTCCCGCGACCCACGGGAAGTGAGCCGGTTGCTGCGTGCGCTGCTGCGGCTGCGCAATGAACAGGACCCGGTCCGCAGCGCCGCCCTCTCCGCACTGGCGGAGGTGCGCCCTTCGCTGTTCGCGGAGGACGCCGCCGAGGACCTCGGACGAATCGCCATCGACGCCGTCGAAGCCCGCGACTCCTCCTGGAGCACCCGTCACGCGCTCAGCACGCTCGCCCTGTCCGTGCTGCGCGAGCACGCCGTCACCGGTGGCACGCGGCTCGTCGGCTGGGCCCTCGACACCCTCACCCGGCTGTCCGGCCACACCGGAGGCGCGAACGTCGGCCGCCTCGACATCGTGCTGCGGCGCGGCCAGGAGTACGAGGTGCTGGCGGCGCTACGGCCGTGGCTGGAAGCCGCCACCGACAAGGCCGACTACTCGCTCGTCTTCGCACTCGTACGGGCACTCGGGCGGCGCGCGTGGGGGATGGCCGAACTCCAGGAGTACCTGTGGCAGGCCGTCCAGTTCGGAGACGACGCGTCCGTCCGCACCGCCGTCGACCTCTGGCTGGAGCAGCCGACGGGGCGCGACGAGCGGGTGGAGCGGATCGTGCGGTTGGAGCCGTCCGCCGCCGTCCTGCCGTCCGTTCTGAGAGTCCTGACGGGGCAGCGTACGGACCTACTCGACCTGTTGCTGGCGGACACCCCACCGTACGGCCGCTTCCTGACCGCCCGCAGCCACTGGACGCCACCCACCTACCAGGCCCACCGCTGGGTGCCGCGCCAGCAGCGGGCGGCGGCGGAGCTGCTCGCGCGCACGGCGGGCGACGCGGGGCAACCGGTGCATGTGCGCGTCCAGGCCCTCTCGGCGGCGGCAGTGATCCCGGAGGCGGGCCTGGAAGTCGTCCGCCGCTACACGGGATCGTCGAACGTCCCGCTGGCGGAGGCGGCCCTCGGCGCACTGCCGTGGACCGACCGCCCCGACGAGGTGCTGCCGCTGCTGCTGGAGCACGCGGGCGGCGACCGCGCCCGGGTCGCGATCTACGCGGCGACGCGGGCCGCGCAGTACGTCGCGCCGCCGCGGCTCGCCACAGACCTCCGCAGGCTGCTCACGCCGAAGAACCCGCGGACGGTGAAGGTCACAGGCCGCAAGGAGGCGGTGCGCCTCGCGGCGACGATGCTGCCTCCGGCGCAGGCGGCGCCGCTGCTGCGGGAGGCGTTCGAGCTGCCGGGGCAGTACCACGACGTGCAGTCGGTGTGCGTCGCGTTTGCCCAGGGGATGCTGGCGGAGCCGGCCAGCTGGCCCGTGCTGGAGTCGGCCGCGCAGGGACGCACGGAGCTCCGCCAGACGCTGGCACGGGCGGCCGTGGCCGAGGTAGACGAGGAGCATCGGGCCAGGTACGCAGGGCTACTGCATCGCGCCTGCGAGCCGCTCGAACCGGGAACGGCTGCGGCGCTGTTCCCGGCATTGGCGGAATGGGCGCCGTGGCAGCCGGAGATCGCCGAGATGCTGGTGGCCGCCACCACGGCCCTTGCCGATCGGGCGGTGTGGGCGATGGCCGGGCAGGAGCTGGTGGAGCTCGCGGCGGACGACGACGGCCCGTACCTTCGGGCCCTGCGGGCGATGCTGGAAGCCACAGGAGGCCCGGACCAGCCCGACGCCGAGCCCGAACGCGACCAGCCGGCCCGGCAGCGGGTTACGACCCTGCTGCACCACCTCCTGCTCCACCACCGCTACCGGGGCGGGGGCCGGCCGACGGCGGACGTGCTGCTGCGCGCCGCCGACACCGCTGCAGGGCACGAGGATTTCGCGCGCTCCGTCGCCGAACTCCGGCTGTATGCCCTCGAACTGAACAAGGACGCCACCGCGCTGTCGTCGGGCCTGCGCCGATTGGCTGCCGACTGCGAAGGACGTCCGCTGCTCGCCCGGGACATCGCCGAAGGGATCAGCTCGCGGCTCAGCACGATCAGCGGCCCCCCGCCAGACGCCTGGTTGGAGACCGCCCGCACGCTGGGTGCGGAACCGGGCCTGGCCCAGGGCCTGTTCGCCATCAGGCTCACCGTCTCCGGCGGCAGCCGCTCTCGGTGGACGGAGCCGTGGCGCGGCCAGCTCCGCACCCTGCGCCAGCACGCACATCCCGACGTCCGCGCGTCGGCACGCGAGACGGTCACGGCACGGGAGGCGCCGCCGTCGGTCCCAGGGACGGTCCAGTGGTGACCCGGGGCAGAGAGTTGGTGAGGCGCCCTGACCTCAGAAGAAGTGCTTGCGTCCACCGACCGCGCGACCGGTCGCACCCAGGATCCACAGGATGGCGCCAACCAGAATGAGGATGCCACCGATCGTCGTCAGCAGACCCATGCCGACAAGCATGCCGATGATCAGCAGAATAAGCCCAAGAATGATCATTTTAAACCCCATCGTCCATTCCGGCTCAGGCGCGTGTGCGTATGAGCTTCACAAGGGCCTGAGTTCGTCCCTTGGTGGGTAGATCCCGACCAGCTCCGAATGCCAGGACCTCGGTGCGATAGCCCTTGTGCCCCGCGACACGGTGTTCACGCCCTCCTTCGAAGCTTCGTTCAGTACGCCATCCCCTCGACCGTCCTCTGCTCCGGAAGGTCCTTCTACCCAGGACCGGTTTGGACGTTGGTGACGGAGACACCGGGCAGCGGCGCCTGCGGACAGGTCCTCAGGTCCAAGGGCTTCTTCACCCTCACCAGCCGGCCCTGGGTGACGGGACTGTGACCGCAGGCCGGTTCGGTGGCTCGCTTCGAGCCTTCCTCTGCTCGTGACACCGCCAGCCCTTATGCGCAGGAACTCGTCTTCATCGGCACCCAGATGGACGCGGAGGTGCTGCGGGCCGACCAGAACGGCTGCCTCATAGAGGAAGTCGTAGCTCTGCCCGCTTCCGATCACTTCCCTGCCTGGGACACCTACGGCTCCTGCGAGAACTGCGCGCATGAGCACGACCCCCTCACCACGGTGACGAGGCACTGAAACTCCGGGTCGGTCGGTGGTCGCAACCATGGCGGAGCTTCAATGGTCACTGACACGAGACTTTTCTGGCGCCAACCCCGCCCTGCCTCCCCGCGGGGTTCCGTCGTCTCACGGCTGCAAATGCGCGGGGGCGCCGGGGCGTGTTCAGAATTCGCTCGGCAGACCGAGGCCGGTGAGGGCGCCGACCGGGTCCAGGTCGGGAGTGCCTCTCGGCCACCAGTCGTCGTGGCCCGGCTCGGACTCGTAGGCGTACCAGAGCCCGTCGCGGCCGAGGCGGAGCTGGAGGTGGCCCCGGGGATGGGTGAGGTGGTTGCGCCAGGGGCGGAAGGCGGGCAGGTCGGCGGCGAGCAGGAGGGGGCGGGCTCGGTCGAACCGCCCGGCCGGCGGGTCCCACGGCTCCTCCAGGACGGCGAGGCCCTCCAGCCCTCCCTGTCGCCAGGCGGCGACCGCCCGGGCCAGCTCGGACGGGGTGCGGCCCGCCGCCGAGGCGAGGGACGCGTAGAGCGACCGGGTGCCGGCGGTGAGTCCCGCCCCGGGGCGGGCCGCGGCCAGGCGCACCGCGTCCTGCCAGAAGGTCAGCTGCCCGACCGGGTCACGGCCGGTACCGAGCAGGGCGTGGGCACGGGCTGCGGCGTCCGTGGCGAGCTGGTCCAGCGCGAAGGGGTCCGGGCCCCCGGGGGCCGCCGGGTAGGCCGGGGGCTGCTCGGGGTGCGCGGGCGGAGGCAATGGTGCGGGCAGGGGCGGGAGGGCGCGCGAGGCGAGGACATCCGCGGCCCGCACGCCGGGCAGGGGCGCCGGGCCCTTGTCGCGCGCGGCGCGCGCCGCGCGGGTGGCGTTCAGCCGGGACAGCGCGTCGAGCAGTTCCCGCTCGCCCCGGCCGCGCAGCAGGAGCAGGACGAAGGGGTCGGCGTCGAGCAGCCGGGCGGTCTGGTAGCAGAGGGCGGCCGCGTGCTTGCAGGGGTGACCGCGGTCGGGGCAGCTGCACCGGGGCTCCAGGTCACCGGGGCCGGGCAGCAGCGGCACGCCGCACTCCGCGAGGGACTGGGGCATCTCCTTGTCGAGCAGGGCGGCGATGTGCCCCGGGCGGTCGGCGGCCGCCTCCAGGAAGCGGTCCCAGTCGGTGTCGTCGAGCGTGCGCAGGCGCACCTGGACGCGGTACGGGCGGGGGCGGCTGCCCTGGACGTAGGCCAGCACGAGCCCGGGCGTCACGGTGATGGCATCGACATGCCCCTGCCCCGCGTACCCCCGCCCCCGCTCCAGCCGCTTCACGTCCAGCGCGCCCTGCTCCAGCGCACCGACCCAGGCGTTCCCCCACCAGCTCTCGGCGAAGCGGTCGCCGTCCCGGGGCGGGAAGGGCGGGAAGGTGCGGCGCAGGTCGCCGTCGCGCCCCGGGGCCGCCATGGAGCCTGGAGCCGTGGGAGAGGCCGTGGGGCCGGGAGCGGTCATGACGCGGGGCGGGGACGCCGGGTGGGCTGGTCCGGAGGCGCGGGTCGGCGGGAGCGCAGCCGCCGGCGCTGTGAGGGCAGTGGGCTCAGAGGCGTCAGTCACGGCCACCGCCGGGCTCGCCGGGGCACTCGTCTCGGGGGTGGGAGCCACGGCCGATGTCGCCCGGCCGTTCCTCTCGTCGAGGCCGGAGGGCGTGCCCTCCGGTCCGGCCGACGCGTCCGGCAGTCCTGCCGGGTCCGGGGCATCCGGTACGACCGGCGTGTCGGACCCCCCAGGGGGGCCCGACACCTCCCGCGCGTCCGACAGATCCGGCATCCGGAACGCGTCCGACAGCAGCCGCCGTACGTCGGGTGCTCCCCCGCCGACGCCGTGGTCGCGCGCTCGCCGGGCGGCCGCCGCCCTCTCGTCCACGACTTTCTGCCGGGCCCTGCGCCTGCGCCGGGCGCCTTCCCGCTCGGTCTCCTCCCGGGCGCGCCGCGCTTCGTCCCGGGTCGCGCGCAGCGCCTCCCGCGCGATGTCCGCCGCGCGTGGCCCGGGCCGGTCGGGGGCACCTCCGCGGTGACCGGCCGCAGGCACCTCGGCCTCCTGCGCCCCGGTTCGATCCCCGGCCGGGGCGGGCCCGGCCGCATCTTCCCGCGAACGCTCCGGCGCCGAAGGCTCCGTCGCAGCCCCGGCTTCCCGGGTCTCCTCCTCCGAGTCGTGGCCTTCTCCCTGGCCGCTCCCCCGGGGTTCGGACACCGCCTTGCGCAGCGCCTCACGGGCGACGTCGCCGGGGCGCGGAACGTCCTGCCCCGCGGGCCCACCGCCCGGGGCCGAGGCCGGGTCCGGTCCGTGGGCCGCCCGTGCCCGGGCCTCCCGCAGGGCCCGGCGGGCCTCGTCGGCCGGGCCGGGTGTCATGACGACCTCCGCAGGGACACCAGGTCGGACAGCTCCCGGTCCGTCAGTTCCGTGAGGGAGGACTCGCCGGAGCCGAGAATCGCGTCGGCCAGGGCGCGCTTGGACCGGAGCATCTCGGCGATGCGGTCCTCGACGGTGCCCTCGGTGATGAGGCGGTGCACCTGCACCGGCTGGGTCTGGCCGATGCGGTAGGCGCGGTCGGTCGCCTGTTCCTCGACGGCCGGGTTCCACCAGCGGTCGAAGTGCACGACGTGTCCCGCCCGGGTGAGGTTGAGGCCGGTGCCCGCCGCCTTGAGCGACAGCACCAGGACGGGTGTCGAACCGGCCTGGAAGCGGTCCACCATGCGCTCCCGCTCCGGGACCGGCGTACCGCCGTGGAGGAGGTCGACCGGGACCGCTCGGGTGGCCAGGTGGGAGGTGATGAGGCGGGCCATCCCGACGTACTGCGTGAAGACGAGGGCGGATCCGTCCTCCGCCAGCAGCGTGTCCAGCAGTTCGTCGAGGAGGGCGAGTTTGCCGGAGCGGGCGGCGAGCCGGTCCCCGGCGGCACCGGTGTGCTCCTCCTTGAGGAACAGCGCGGGGTGGTTGCAGATCTGCTTCAGCGACGTCAGGAGCTTGAGCACCAGGCCGCGGCGGGGCATGCCCTCGGCGGTCTCGATGGCGAGCATCGACTCGCGGACCACCGCCTCGTACAGCGCGGCCTGTTCACGGGTGAGCGGGACGGGATGGTCGGTCTCCGTCTTGGGCGGCAGCTCGGGCACGATGCCCGGGTCGGACTTCTTGCGGCGCAGCAGGAAGGGCCTGACCAGCCGGGCGAGGCGCTCCACCGCCTCCTCGTCCTCGCCGTTCTCCACGGCACGCGCGTGCCGGGCGCGGAAGGACTTCAGCGGGCCGAGGAGGCCGGGGGTGGTCCAGTCGAGCAGGGCCCACAGCTCCGAAAGGTTGTTCTCGACGGGTGTGCCGGTCAGGGCCACGCGCGCGGGGGCCGGGATCGTGCGCAGCGCCTTGGCGGTGGCCGAGTAGGGGTTCTTGACGTGCTGCGCCTCGTCGGCGACGACCATGCCCCAGGCTCGCTCGGCCAGGGCGGGGGCCGCCGAGCGCATGGTGCCGTAGGTGGTGAGGACGAAGCCGCCGTCCAGGCCGTCGAGGCTGCGGTCCGGGCCGTGGAAGCGGCGGACCGGCACACCGGGGGCGAAGCGGTTGATCTCCCGCTGCCAGTTGCCCAGCAGGGAGGCCGGGCATACGACCAGGGTCGGTTCGCTGCGCGCCCGCTTCAGGTGCAGGGCGATGAGGGTGACGGTCTTGCCGAGTCCCATGTCGTCGGCGAGGCAGCCGCCGAGGCCGAGGGTGGTCATCAGGTCGAGCCAGGCCAGGCCCCGCAGTTGGTAGTCCCGGAGGGTGGCCTGAAGAGCCGGGGGCGGTTCGGCCGGGCGGATCCCCGCGGTCAGGCGGTCGCGCAGGGCGGCCAGCGCGCCCACGGGGACGGCCTCGACCGTCTCGCCGTCCACGTCGGCCGTGCCGGTGAGGGCGACGGACAGGGCGTCGACCGGGTCGAGCAGGCCCAGGTCCCGTTTGCGGGCCTTGCGCACGAGCGCCGGGTCGACCAGCACCCACCGGTCGCGCAGCCGGACGACCGGGCGGTGGGCCTCGGCGAGCGCGTCCATCTCGGTGTCGGTGAGCGGGTCGCCGCCGAGCGCCAGCTGCCAGCGGAACTGGAGGAGGTCCTCGCTCTCGAAGAAGCCGGTGCCGTCGGTCGCCGAGCCGGGGGCCGGGCGGACCACCGCGGCGGCGGACAGGTCCTGCGCGAGGTCCCGCGGCCAGTGCACGGCGACCCCGGTCGCGGCGAGCCGGGTCGCCGCGACCCCGAGCAGGTCGCTCAGCTCGTCCTCGGTCAGGGCCAGCACGTCGGGCACGTCCTGGTCGGCGAGCCGGTCGAGCGGGGGCCAGACACGGGCCGCGCGGCGGACGGCGAGGGCCGCGTCCACGCGCGCGCGGGGCCCGAAGGCGTCGTCGGCCTCCCCCGCCCACAGGGCTGCCGCGTCGGCCACGAGGGTGGGGTCGGCGAGGCTGTGCACCTGGACGATCGCCGCGCCGGCACTGCGGGCACGGCCGTCGGAGGCGTCGTCGAACAGGTCGTACGCCGACAGGTCCAGGCGGAGCGAGATCCGCACGCCGGCGTCCATGCCGGCGGCGACCTCGGCGGCCCAGTCGTGTGCGGCGGGCAGGTGCTGGGGCTCGCGGGCCGCGAACGGCCTGCCGGAGGTGTAGGGCGCGGCCGGGGTGCGGGGCAGGGTGTCGGCGACCGCGTCCAGGAAGGCGCGGACGAGCGCTTCCGGTTCGGGCAGCCGGACCGGGCCCGGGCCGGGCAGCGGGACGGCGTGTCCCTCGTAGGGCAGGGCGGCGGCAACGGCGCGCAGGTGCGCGATGTCGTCCGGGTCGAGGGGGCCGGCGCGCCAGGCGTCGTGGCCCGTGGGGGTGAGGCCGGGCAGCAGCCGGCCGCGGGCGGTCAGCCGCAGGGCATGGAGGGCGGCGGCGCCCCAGCAGGCGGTGGCGGGGTGGGCTCTTGGGTCGTGCCGGGCGCGCACGAGGAGCGGCAGGGCCGCGTCGAGCGGGAGGGCCAGCGCGGGGGTGGCGCGCCGCCGGACCCCGGCGGCGCCGTGCCGTCGTACGACGGTCAGTTCGGTGGCGGCGGTGTGCTCCGGGTCCCCGGCGGGCAAGGGCTCGCCCTCGGGGTCCCAGAAGGCGATGCGTCCCTCGCGCGGGAGGGGGGCCGGCAGGAAGACGGCCGGGAGCCGGACCGGGACCGCGGGCGCCTCGGCCCGCTCGGCCACCGCACTGGTGTCGCCCATACGTCCGGTCACCTCCCGCCCGCGTTTCGGATCAGCTGTCTCCGACTCTACGGGCGGGGTCTGACAATCGGCTCCGGCGGAAGCCCTCTAGGGCACGGTCCGGGCCACGACGTACACCCAGGGGTACGCCGGGTTGGACAGGTCCACGACCACGTCGTGGGTGGGGGCGGGGTTCTTCTGCCGGTGGACGAAGCCGTACCAGGAGTCGGTCGTGGCGAACTTCCAGCCGGTGACCTTCCGGTCGCGGGCGCCGATGGTGACGTGGCCCTGCTTCAGGTCCTTCCGGGTCACGCCCAGGCCGGTCAGATAGGCGTCGAGGCCGGCGGCGTTGGTCTCGAACTGGGTGTAGAGGCGGCTGGTCTTCCAGTTGTTGGTCTCGTAGTACGCCACGTGCCAGGCCGGGTGCGGGACGGGCACCTGGTAGATGCGGCGCTGGAGCTTGGAGGGCCAGCCCTCGGTCAGGCCGGTCGCCGAGTACTTCGCCTCCTTGTCCTTGCCGCTGTCGCGGCTCTGGTTCGCGGAGATCACGAGGTAGCCGGCCGGGATGCCGATGAGCAGCACGATGATCAGCAGGGTGAGGGCCCTGCGGCGGATCATGTGGCGGCGGTCCTCGACCGGGCGGTCCGGCTCGTCGGGCCAGGATCCCTGGTGGGGCAGGGAGGCGGTCACGGCGTCTCCTGGGTACTGCGGAGCGACTGCGTGTAGCGCTCGTACCGCTCGAAGCGCTCCACGCGGCGGCGCTTGGCGCGGCGGAAGCGGCGGGCGACCAGCCGGGCGAGGTCGGCGGCGCCGACCATGCCGGCCTCGGGGCCGAGCTGGGCCCGGACGATACGGGCCTCGGGGCGGTAGCCGCGGCCGGTGAGGTGCCGCTTGAAGGCGTCCCGGGCCGGGCCGATCAGCAGGTCGTCGGCGGCCGAGACGCCGCCGCCGATCACGAAGCAGGACGGGTCGAGGGCGGCGGCGAGGTTGGCGATGCCGACGCCGAGCCACTGGCCGATGTCCTGGAGCAGCTCGATGCACATGGCGTCGCCGTCACGGGCCAGCTCGGTGATCATCGGGCCGGTGATGTCGCCGATGCTGCCCTTGACGTGCTCGATGATCCCGTACGCGACGGGCGAGTCGGCGGCGGCCAGCTCGCGGGCCTCGCGGACCAGGGCGTTCCCGGAGCTGTACTGCTCCCAGCAGCCGCGGTTGCCGCACGGGCAGCGGTGGCCGCCGGGCACCACCTGCATGTGGCCGAACTCGCCGGCGACGCCGTACTTGCCGCGCTTGACCTGGCCGTCCTCCAGGATCGCGCCGCCGATGCCGGTGCCGAGGGTGATCATGACGAGGTGGTCCTCGCCCCGGCCGGCGCCGAAGCGCCATTCCGCCCAGGCGGCGGTGTTGGCGTCGTTGTCCACGAGGACGGGGACGGAGAGCCGGCCCGAGAGGCGGTCGCGGAGCGGTTCGTTGCGCCAGGACAGGTGCGGGGCGAACAGCACGCGGTTGCGGTCGGCGTCCACCCAGCCGGCCGCACCGATGCCGACGGCGTGCACGTCGTGCCGGTCGGAGAGGTCCAGGACCAGCTCGGCGATGGTGTCCTCGACGACCTTGGGGCTCTTGGACTTGTCCGGGGTCTCCGTGCGGAGCATCTCCAGGATGTTGCCGTCGGCGTCGACGACGCCCGCCATCACCTTCGTACCGCCGATGTCGATGCCGACCGTGGGCACGCGGGGCGCCGTCAGGTGCGAGCGGCGCTCCCGGGTGCCGACGGTGCGCAGGGCCGTGGCACGGCGGGAGCCGATGGGGGCGGTGAAGTCGCGGTAGGTGCTCATCGCCGCCGATTCTGCCTCACGGCGGGGTGGAGTGCGGAGCGGGGCAGGGGCGGGCGGTGCGGATCGTTGCCGGGTGCCGGTGAGTGGTCGGTTGCTCGCGCAGTTCCCCGCGCCTCCGAAAAATCAGGTGCGTACCAGCAACTGGAACTCGAAGGAATAGCGCGTCGGGCGGTACGTGTGTGTGCCGTACTCGACAGCCCGGCCCGTGTCGTCGAACGTGACGCGTTGCATGGTGAGCAGTGGCGCGCCCGTCTCCTCCGCCAGGCGCTCCGCCTCCTCCGTGGTCGCCGCGCGGGCGCCGATCGACTGGCGGGCGCTGTGCAGGGTGATGCCCGCCGCTCGCATCAGACGGTAGAGGCCGGTGGTCTCCAGCTGGTCGGTGTCGAGATCGATGAGGCCGGGGGGCAGGAAGTTGCAGAGGTAGGCCATGGGCTCGCCGTGGGCGAGGCGGAGGCGCTCCACGCGGTGGACGTCGCTGTCCTCGGCGACGCCGAGCGCGGCGGCGACCTCGGCGGAGGCGGGGACGAGCTTGTTGACGAGGACCCGGGTGGCCGGGCGCTGGCCCGCGGCCTCCAGGTCGTCGTAGAGGCTGCTGAGCTCCAGCGGGCGCTTCACCTGGCTGTGCACGACCTGGGTGCCCACGCCGCGGCGGCGGACGAGGAGGCCCTTGTCGACGAGCGACTGGATCGCCTGGCGGACGGTCGGCCGGGACAGGCCGAGCCGGGCGGCGAGTTCGATCTCGTTGCCCAGCAGGCTGCCTGGGGTCAGCGTGCCGTGCTCGATCGCGGCCTCCAGCTGCTGGGACAACTGGAAGTACAACGGCACGGGGGAGCTGCGGTCCACGCTCAGCTCTAGCTGCACGGTCGGGTCCACTTCTGGTTTCGGCACGGGGCGAGCGTAGCTCCGTGCGTTGTTGACGGGAAGTCGTGTAGTCAGATTGTCCGGACATACAGATTGACAGCGGCGCGTCGGGCACGCACTTTGTTTTCATGCGCATCGGCGTCATCGGTACGGGCCGCATCGGCACCATCCACGCGAACACGCTGAGCCGGCATCGCGACGTCGGCTCCCTGATCCTCACGGACGCGGACGCCGCCAGGGCCCAGGAACTGGCGCACCGGCTGGGTGAGACGGCGGCGCCCGGCGTGGAGGAGATCTTCCGCTGGGGGGTCGACGCGGTGGTGATCACGACGGCCACGTCGGCCCACGCCGAACTGATCGGTCGGGCAGCACGCTCGGGGCTGCCGGTGTTCTGCGAGAAGCCCATCGCGCTGGACCTGCCAGGGACTCTGAGCGCGATCTCCGAGGTCGAGACGGCCGGGACGGTCCTCCAGATGGGCTTCCAGCGCCGCTTCGACGCGGGCTACACGGGCGCGCGCGAGGCCGTGCGCTCCGGCCGGCTGGGGCGGCTGCACACCGTGCGGGCCCTGACCAGCGACCAGGCGCCGCCGGACGCCGCATGGCTGCCGCTGTCCGGCGGGCTGTACCGGGACACGCTGATCCACGACTTCGACGTGCTGCGCTGGGTGACCGGCCGGGAGGTGACGGACGTCTACGCCGCCGGGTCCGACGCCGGTCCCCGGATGTTCCGCGAGGCGGGCGACGTCGACACCGCCGCCGCGCTGCTCACCCTGGACGACGGCACGCTCGCCACCCTCACCGCGACCCGGATGAACGGGGCCGGCTACGACGTGCGCATGGAGCTCGCCGGTGAGCGCGACCAGATCGTGGTCGGTCTGGACGACCGCACGCCGATCGCGTCCACCGAGCCGACCGGGCCGCCGGCCGCGGACAAGCCCTGGACGGGCTTCCTGGAGCGCTTCGGCCCCGCCTACGAGGCCGAGCTGAACGCGTTCGTGGAGGTCGTCCGGGGCGAGCGGGCCAACCCCTGCGACGGGCGCGAGGCGCTACAGGCGCTGCGGATCGCCGAGGCGTGCGAGCTGTCACGGCGAGGGCGCCGGCCGGTGCACCTCGCGGAGATCGCCGGCACCTCTCCCGCGTTCGCCTGACGACGGGCCGCCTCGGTCATCGCTCTTCCTGCTCCTCCTCAAGGAGTCCCGCGTCGTAGGCGAGCAGCGCGATCTGCACCCGGTTGTTGAGGTCCAGCTTGGCCAGGATGCGCGAGACGTGCGTCTTCACGGTGGCGACGCTCATGAACAGGCCGGTGGCGATCGCGGCGTTGGCCAGGCCCCGGCCGACCGCGACGGCGACCTCGCGCTCGCGGTCGTTGAGGGCGGCCAGGCGTTCGCGCGCGCGGGTGCGGCGCGTGTCGGCCGCGGTGCCGACGGCGTGCCGCATCAGCTGGCGGGTGACCGTGGGCGACAGGACCGGGTCGCCGGCCGCGACCCGGCGTACCGCCGCGAGGATCTCGGCCGGCGGGGTGTCCTTGAGGACGAACCCGGCGGCACCCGCGCGCAGCGCGCGCAGCACCTGCTCGTCGGCGTGGAAGGTGGTGAGGACCACGACCTGCGGGGCGTCCTCGCGGGCGCGCAGCCGCTCCGTGGCCGTCAGACCGTCCACCGTCGGCATCCTGATGTCCATGAGGACGACGTCCGGGCGGGTGCGGTCGACGAGGGCCTCCGCCTCGGCGCCGTCGGCGGCCTCGCCGACGATCTCGATGTCGTCGGCGCCGCCCATCATGAAGGACAGCCCGGCCCGCACCAGCGGATCGTCGTCGACGAGGAGCAGTCTGATCGCAGTCATGGGCCTTACGTAATCACGGCCCGGCCGGGCTCGGGGCGGGAGCGGTCATCCCCACGGCAGCCACGCCCGCACCTCGAACCCGCCCTGCGCGGTGGGCCCGTGCTCCAGCCGGCCGCCGGCGAGGACCGCCCGCTCGGTGAGGCCGATCAGGCCCTGGCCGGAGCCGGGGACGGGCGGCACCTCGCCCTCGGGCGGCGGGTTGTGCACCCGGATGGTGAGGCCGGTGCCCGGGGCGCCGGTGACGGTCACCGTGACGTCCGTGCCGGGTGCGTGCTTGCGCGCGTTGGTCAGGCCCTCCTGGGCGATCCGGTAGGCGGTGCGGCCGACGGAGGACGGGACGGCGGCGGGGTCCTCGACGCGGTGGTCGAGGGAGACTTTCATTCCTGCTTCGCGGGACTCGGCGACCAGGGTGTCCAGCGCCGCGAGCGTCGGCTGCGGGCGGCCGGTGTCGTCCGGCTCGCCCGCCCGCAGCACGCCGATGATCTCCCGCAGGTCCTGGAGCGCGTCGTGCGCGCTCTCCCGGATCACGCCTGCCGCCCGCGCCGTCTCCGCCGAGGGCGCGTCGGGCCGGAACTCCAGGGCGCCGGCGTGCACGCTCAGCAGGGTCAGCCGGTGGGCGAGCACGTCGTGCATCTCGCGCGCGATGGCCTCGCGGGCGAGCCGCTGGGCCTGCTCGGCCCGCAGCCGCGCCTCCGTCTCGGCGCGCCGGGCACGGTCCCGGAGGCTCACCATGAGCTGGCGCTTGGCCCGTACGAACATGCCCCAGCCGACGACGGCCACGGTGAGCAGTCCGGCGAAGAGCACGGCAACCAGGTAGGGGATGTCCGCTTCGGGGCGCACCCAGTAATAGAGGGGCACCAGCGCCACGTTGACGCCGCCCACCCAGGCCACGTACCGGAAGGGGCGGTGCACGGCCAGGGTGAACAGGGCGATGAGGCCCGCACCGCCCGAGGTGTCCGAGAAGACGCTGAGGGGGGTCAGCGCCACGGCCAGGCCCAGGGGCCAGCGGCGCCGCAGCCACACCGCCGCGCAGGCCAGCGCACCGATCACCTGGTCGACGACGGCGAGTCCGTCCGGCACGTGGGGGTTGTCGGTGAGCGCCTCGACGGCCGTCGCGCCCACCACCACGGCCAGCAGGAAGCAGGAGAAGTCGACGACCCAGTCGCGGGCGGTGCGCCGGGGCCGCCGCCCGGCCGGCGCGGCGTCGGGGTCGAGTTCGTGCAGGAGGGCCGAGGGGAAGAACCATCTGCGCCCGGTCAGCAGCGCGGGCGTTTCTCCCCCCTGCTGCACCGCCGGGGCGTGCCCCACGTCGTCACCACTCACGAGGGGCAAATCTACGCAGCGCAGGCCCGTCGCACCCGCCCTCGCGCGCGATCGTCGACCAAAGTCGCCGCGGGGCAGACTTTCGATGCCGTCGTGGCGCCGGAACGGGGACTTCCGCTCCCGGCGGCCCGCCTCGCGGCCGATGTGCGTGGGGGGCCCGCGGGGCGAGGCTGACGGCATGAAGCAGGTACTGGAGATTCTCGGCTTCCTCGCCCTGGTCCAGGGCGTGGCGGGCCTGGTGCACGAGTTCACCGACTGGAACTGGGGCCTGGTGCAGCGGCTGGGGTTCCTCGACGGCTACGAGGTCTACGCGAGCGTCGCGCTGTTCGTGCTGGGTGTCGCCCTGTTCGCGGCGGCCGGGAGCCGGAAGTCCGTCTGAGCAGCCCGACGGACGTCCGGCCCGCGGCCCCGGCCGGGCTCAGCAGCCGTAGTCGACCAGGTCGAACGACTCGTAGTGGTCGGCCGTGTAGTAGTCCTCCCGGTTCTGCTCACCGGTGACGATGCGCCGCGCTCCGCGGGTGGAGGAGCCCGGGGTGATGACCGTGTACTCGTGGTAGTAGCCGGACGACTGGCTGGGCAGGATGCCTTCCCGGTTCTGGAAGACGGTGCCGTCCTGGTCGAACGGGTAGGGGCCGCCCTGTTCGATCAGGCCGAGCGTGTCGTGGGCCTGGGACGGCAGGGCGCTGTAGCAGATGTCGCCGACGGCGGTGGGGGCGGCGCCGGCCGTGGTGGCGGAGACGGTTCCGCCGACGAGGAGGGCGGACAGGAGGGCGGCTGCTGCGCCGAGCCGCGAGGCGCGTGGGGGGAAATTCATGGACCTCATGATGACGCGCGTAGACACTGGCATGTCAATGACAAGCGTGGAGAATTTCCTGTGAAGCCCCGTGCGTTCGCGGGGAGTTCATCCACGCACCGGCGCCCTCACGCGTCCTCCGGCAGTGCGAACTCGCCGTACTCCGGGCGGCCCTTCAGGGCGTACGTCTGGACCGACACGCCCGCGCCGGTGACGCTCCCGCCGGTGTGCTCGAACGCGGTCGGTACGGCGCCCTCCGTGAACAGCCGGAACCCGGAGCCGAGCACGACCGGGAAGGTCAGCAGGTGCAGGGTGTCGACGAGGTCGAGCGCCAGCAGGGACCGGACCAGGGCACCGCTGCCGTGTACCTGGACCTCGCCGTCGGTGCGTTCCTTCACGGCGGCGACCTCTTCGGCGAGATCGCCGGTCAGCACCGTGGTGCCCGCCCAGCCGGGGTCCTTCAGGGTCGAGGAAGGCACGTACTTGGGCAGGGAGTTCAGCTTGGAGGCGACCGGGTCGGCGGGGTCGGTCACCTTGGGCCAGTACGTGGCGAAGATGTCGTAGGTACGGCGGCCGAGCAGGAAGGCGCCCGGGCGGGCGAAGACCTCGTCGATGAACCGGCCGAAGTCCTCGTCGGCGTACGGGAAGCTCCAGCCGCCGTGGGTGAAACCGCCCCGGGTGTCCTCCTGCGGCCCGCCGGGGGCCTGGTAGACGCCGTCGAGGGTGACGAAGAGGGTGGAGACGAGCTTGCCCATGGCGGGTGCCTTCCTTCCGGTGGGCCGGGATCTGCTGCCATCGGTTCAGACCCCGCCGCCGCCCGCAACTCATCGCTGGGCCGTACGCACGCCGCCGGCGCCCCCACCTCGACGTCCGTTCGCCGCCAGCGCCAGTGCCGTGCGGCCGCTGGGATGGACTCATGACCATTCAGGGAACTCTGCACGGCAAGGTGGCTCTCGTGACCGGCGGGAGCCGTGGGATCGGCGCGGCGACGGCGGTACGGCTCGCGCGGGAGGGCGCGGACGTGGCCGTCGGCCATGTGAACGGCAAGGAGGCGGCCGAGGACGTCGTCCGGGAGGTGGAGGCGCTGGGGCGCCGGGCGGTGGCGCTGCGCGCGGACGTGGCCGAGCCAGCCGAGGCGGCCGCCGTGGTGGACGCGGCGGCCCAGGCACTGGGCGGGCTCGACATCCTGGTCAACAACGCCGGGGTGGGGGTGCTCGGACCGCTGGAGGCCCTGTCGCTCGCGGAGGTGGACCGGGTCCTCGACGTCAACGTCCGGGGTGTCTTCCTGGCCTCCCAGGCGGCCGCGGCGCGGATGCCCGAGGGCGGGCGGATCATCACGATCGGCAGTTGCATCGCCCAGCGGGTGCCGGGACCCGGCGGGACGCTCTACGCGACGAGCAAGGCGGCCCTGGCCGGTCTGACGAAGGCGCTGGCCAGGGAGCTGGGCGGACGCGGGATCACGGCCAACCTCGTCCTTCCCGGCCCGATCGACACGGACATGAACCCGGCGGACGGGCCGTACGCGGCCGGCCAGGCTGCGATGACGGCGCTGGGCCGGTTCGGGACGGCGGACGAGGTGGCGTCGATGGTCGCCTACCTGGCGGGGGCGACGTATGTGACCGGGGCGGAGTTCCCGGTGGACGGCGGCCACGCGGCGTGAGACACGCGGGAGCGCACCGATGCCGTCCGGCGGCCCCGACGCACACGACCCGGGCCGTGCTCTCGGAGGACTCCGGACACGCGGCCTGAGCCACGCCCGGCACACCGGCGGCGCCCGGCCCCGAGGCACGTGACCGGGGAGGAGGTCTCGGCGGTGTCAGGCACGCGGGGGCGCACCGATGCCGTCCGGCGGGTGCGCCCCACGGTCACGGGGTCGTTCAGCCGCCCAGCTCCTGGTGGCGTGCCGCCAGCCGGCTCGTGCCCTCGTGGGTCAGGGAGCCGAACAGGCGCAGCCGGGAGATGCCCCCGTCGGGGAAGATGTCCACCCGCGCGTGCGTGCCGACGGCCGGCTCCGGCAGGACGAAGCGGTGGTTGGTGTCGGGCTGGAGGCGGGTGCGGGGCAGGATCTCCTGCCAGTCGCCCTCCTCGCCGTCCCTGACCGACACCGACGCCCAGCCGGCGCTGTTGCCCTTGAGGTAGGCCGTGTCGATCTCCAGGGCGCGGATCTGCGCCTGGGCGGCCAGCCGGTAGCGGATCCAGTCGTGGCCCTGATCGCGGCGGCGCCGGGTCTCCCAGCCGTCGTCCATCTTGAGGGAGCGGCCCGGCGCGATGGTGTTGGAGGCGGGCGAGTAGAAGCGGTTGGAGGCGTCCTCGGCCCGGCCGCCGTTCTCCAGGGCAACGACGTCGAAGGTGCCGAGCGCCTCCAGCCAGGCCGGGTCGGGGACGACCTCACCGTGGACGCGCAGGCGCGCGATGCCGCCGTCGGGGTGCTGGTTGACCCGCAGGTGCGTGAAGCACTGCTCGACATCGACGGCGAACCCGTTCGCCGCGTGGCCGCCGACCGGGGTGCGCGGGACGAGGGTCGTCCACTTCACGTCGTCACCGAGGAGTTCCTCCGGCGACGGGGAGCCGATGACGCGGGTGCCCTCGACGGACACGGCCTGCGGGTAGTTGCCGCGGAAGTGGGCGGTGTCGACGACGATCCCGCGGATCACGCCCGGGGCGCCGAGGCGGACCAGCGCCCAGTCGTGGTCCTCCTCGGTCGGCCAGGGGTGATCGGCGGAGGCGCCCCGGCGGCGGCGCGTCTCCCAGCCGTCCATGATCTTGCCCTTGTGGCCGAAGTGCTCGGGGTCGAACTCGGCGGGCCCGGGCACCAGCAGGTTCTCGCGCTGGGCGAAGAACTCGTCGTTGGCGGCGATGACACCGGCACCGAGGCGCCGGTCGGCGAGGTCGGTGTACCGGGTGAAGGGGAAGTCGGCGGTGCGGTAGTCCGCGTACGGGTCGCCGCCTCCGTAGGGGTTCGCGTCGCCGGTGAAGCTGGGGATCGCCGTCACGATGATCAGGTCTGCCTTTCGGGTGTCCGGGATGGGAATCAGTTGGTCCGGGTGAGGAGCCGCCCCTTCGGTTCGGTGAACTCGCCGTCCACGACGATGCGCTGCCCGCGCAGCCAGGTGGACTTCACGACGCCGTGCAGGGTCTTGCCGGCGTAGGCCGTGACGCGGTTGCGGTGCTGGAGGGCGACCGGGTCGACGGTGAAGGTCTCGTCGGGGGCGAGGACGGCGAAGTCGGCGTCGCGGCCCACCGCGATGGCGCCCTTGCGGTCGTCGAGCCCGACCAGTTCGGAGGTGCGCGCGGACATCCAGCGCACCACGTCCTCCAGGCCGTGCCCGCGCCTGCGGGCCTCCGTCCACACCGCGGCCAGGCTCAGCTGGAGTCCGGAGATGCCGCCCCAGGCCGTCGCGAAGTCGTCGGTCTTGAGGTCGGCCGTGGACGGGGAATGGTCGGTGACGACACAGTCGATGGTGCCGTCGGCGAGCGCCTGCCAGAGCAGGTCCTGGTTGGCGGCCTCGCGGATGGGCGGGCAGCACTTGAACTCGCTGGCGCCGTCGGGGACCTCCTCGGCGGTGAGGGTCAGGTAGTGGGGGCAGGTCTCCACGGTGATGCGGACGCCCTCCGCCCGCGCCCGGGCGATCATCGGCAGGGCGTCGCTGGAGGAGAGGTGCAGGACGTGCACGCGCGCGTGGAGGGCCTTCGCCTCGCGGATGAGCTGGGCGATGGCGGTGTCCTCGGCGTCCCGGGGGCGGGAGGCGAGGAAGTCGGCGTACTTCGGGCCCGGCTGCTGCGGGGCGGAGGCGAGGAGCCGGGGGTCCTCGGCGTGCACGATGAGCAGGCCGTCGAAGGCGGCGATCTCGGCCATGGTGGCGGCGAGGGCGTCCCGCTCCAGGTGCGGGAACTCGTCGACGCCGGACGGTGACAGGAACGCCTTGAAGCCGAACACACCGGCCTCGTGCAGCGATCGGAGCTCTTTGACGTTGTCGGGCAGCGCGCCGCCCCAGAAGCCGACGTCGATGTGCGCCTTGTCGGCGGCGACCCGCTGCTTGGTGCGCAGGTGCGGGACGGTCGTGGTCGGAGGGAGGGAGTTCAGGGGCATGTCGACGAGCGTCGTGATGCCGCCGGCCGCGGCGGCGCGGGTGGCGGTCCAGAAGCCCTCCCACTCGGTGCGGCCCGGGTCGTTGACGTGCACGTGCGTGTCGACGAGGCCGGGCAGCAGGACGTGGTCGCCCAGGTCCTCCAGGCGGGCGCTCTCCGGTACGGGGGCCTCGTACGGGAGGACGGCCGTGATCCTGCCGGCGGCGACCGCGACCGATGCGGCGCGGGTCCCCTCGGGAGTGATGACACGCGTCGAGCGGAGCACCAGTTCAGCGTCGGACACCCGAACCCCTTTCTTCAACGTTCTGTTGAAGGAGTCTTCACTCCCACTTCGGCCCCGTCAAGGGCACACTGCTACAGAGCGCACACGGCACCCACCCCTGGACTTTTCCACGAAGCGGAATTAACATCCCGGGAAGCGAAATGCTACCCGAAAGGAACGCCCCGTGCCGACGTCCAGCGCCAGCACCACCGACTCCGCCAGGTCCTCCGCCAACGGCGGTGTCCAGTCCCTGGAGCGCGCCTTCGACCTGCTCGAACGGATGGCGGACGCGGGCGGGGAGGTGGGCCTGAGCGAGCTGTCGGCGAGCAGCGGACTGCCCCTGCCGACCATCCACCGCCTGATGCGCACACTCGTGGCCTGCGGCTACGTACGTCAGCAGCCCAACCGGCGGTACGCGCTCGGCCCGCGCCTGATCCGCCTCGGCGAATCGGCCTCCCGGCTGCTGGGGACCTGGGCGCGGCCCTACCTGGCACGGCTGGTCGAGGAGACCGGCGAGACGGCGAACATGGCCCTGCTGGACGGGGACGAGATCGTCTACGTGGCGCAGGTGCCGTCGAAGCACTCGATGCGGATGTTCACCGAGGTCGGCCGGCGGGTGCTGCCGCACTCGACGGGCGTGGGCAAGGCCCTGCTGGCCGGTTTCCCGCCGGAGGAGGTGCGGGCGCTGCTCTCGCGTACGGGCATGCCGGCGGCGACGGAGAAGACGATCACGACGCCCGACGGGTTCCTGGCCGCCCTGGAGGACGTGCGCCGGCAGGGTTACGCCATCGACGACAATGAGCAGGAGATCGGGGTCCGTTGCCTCGCGGTCCCGGTGCCCGACTCCCCCACCGCCGCGGCCATCTCCATCTCGGGCCCGGCGGGACGGGTCACGGAGGCGGCGACGGGCAAGATCGTGCCGGTGCTCCAGCAGGTCGCGGGGGAACTGTCCGAGGCGCTCGCGAGCCAGAGCCCCGCGTAACCGTACGGACCACAGGGCACGGCGCCCCACCGCCGGGCCCGACAGGGCCGGGGCAGCGCCCGCCACCTGCTGTGGCGTGCACACCGGCCCGGTGCCGCACTCAGCCGTGTCGAGCCGGGTCAGCCCGGCATCGGCACGCAACCCTGTCGCCGAGATCAGCCCGGCGTCGGCACAGAACCCGACACCCGGACCAGCCCGGCGTCTCGCGGCCCCCGGTGCGCCCGGCCGGGCCTAGCCCTGGCCCCTGCCCCGCACCGGCCCCCCGAAGAGATCCACCGCCCGCCGGACCTCCCTCAGTTCCGCGGACAGCGCGCTCACCGAACCGATCGCGCCCGCGATCAGCAGCAGGGAGCGGCGTAGGCCGGTGATCTCGGGGATGCCGTCGGCGGCCATGGCGGCCACGGCGGCCAGTTCCTCCTCGGCGACGGTCCGGTCGGCGAACTCGCCGGGATGGGCGGCCAGTCGGCGGCGCAACCGCGACACGGCGGAGCGCAGCTCCGTCACGCGCGGATCCTCGGCGCCGCCGGTCACAGGCCCCTGCCGCTTCTGCTCGACGCTCCGCAACACAGTCCTCCCCCTCGCACCTCGTCGTGCGCGTGCCCTTCCGACGCCAAGTCCCCCACACCAGGCAGCCGTCGGGCACTCGGCAGGTCGGTGCGGGCGACAGTAAACGACGCGGACCACCAGGCGCCAGTCCATTGCGTCATCGACTTGTTTCGCTGAGTGACTTTCTGGCCGGAGGCGTACGCCCGTCCGACGCGCACCCCGCGCTGTCGCACCCCTGTACGGGGCGTGCGGTATGCAGGAGCCATGACGACACGGGAGACGACGGACGGGGCACCGGCGGTTGCGGGAGTGCTGCTCGCGGCAGGTGGCGGACGGCGGCTCGGCGGGCGGCCCAAGGCGCTGCTCCCGCACCGGGGACGACCTCTGGTGGAGCACGCGGTGCGGGTGCTGCGGGAGGGCGGCTGCGCGACCGTCCATGTGATCCTCGGCGCGCAGGCCGACGAGGTGCGCGCCCGGGCCTCGCTCCCGGGGTGCGTCCTGGTCGGCAACCCCGACTGGGAGCAGGGGATGGGGAGTTCCCTGCGCGCCGGGCTCGACTCACTGACCGGAACAGGCGCGCGGGCCGCGCTGGTGTCGCTCGTCGACCAGCCCGGCATCGGCCCCGAGGCGGTGGCCCGGGTCCTTGCCGCGTACGAGGGCGAGGAGTCGCTCGTCTGCGCGGCGTACGACGGCGTGCGCGGCCATCCGGTGCTGTTCGGCGCCGCCCACTGGGCGGGCGTCGCCGCGACTGCGCACGGTGACAGGGGGGCACGCGCCTATCTGAAGGAGCACCGGCCGCAGGTCGCCCTCGTCGAGTGCGGGGACGTCGCCCGGCCCTTCGACATCGACACCGAAGCCGATCTGGCCCACCTGGAGTGAGCGGGGTGGCACGGAGCGCCACCTTGCCTCGACCCTGAGAATCTCGACATCAACAGACGATTGAACTTCCACCATGAGGAAACTAGTATCCACTGTTCAGAAGCGCCCGTCTTCCCCCAGCTCTCGGCTTCGCATGAGCCAGGGGCACCCCCATCGCGGGCGCCGAACGCCGTATCCGGGAAGACTGGCACCCGGTGCCAAGCACGCCGGCTCGTCTTCACAGCTCGCTGAAGGAAGTGACCGTTCATGTCCGCTCCAGCGCCGTCCCCGCTGGCCATCGTCGACGCCGAGCCCCTGCCCCGGCAGGAGGAGGTCCTCACCGAAGCGGCGCTCGCCTTCGTGGCCGAGCTGCACCGGCGGTTCACGCCCCGGCGTGACGAGCTCCTCGCCCGCCGCGCCGAGCGCCGCGCCGAGATCGCCCGCACCTCCACCCTCGACTTCCTCCCGGAGACCGCCGCGATCCGCGCCGACGACTCCTGGAAGGTCGCTCCGGCCCCGGACGCACTGAACGACCGCCGGGTCGAGATCACCGGTCCCACCGACCGCAAGATGACCATCAACGCCCTCAACTCGGGCGCCAAGGTATGGCTCGCGGACTTCGAGGACGCCTCCGCGCCCACGTGGGAGAACGTGGTCCTCGGCCAGGTCAACCTGATCGACGCCTACACCCGGAACATCGACTTCACGGACCCGAAGTCGGGCAAGTCCTACGCCCTGAAGGCGAACGAGGAGCTCGCCACGGTCGTCATGCGCCCGCGCGGCTGGCACCTGAACGAGCGTCACCTCGTCGACGCCGACGGCACCCCGGTGCCCGGCGCCCTCGTCGACTTCGGCCTGTACTTCTTCCACAACGCCCAGCGCCTGCTGGACCTCGGCAAGGGCCCGTACTTCTACCTCCCCAAGACGGAGTCCCACCTGGAGACGCGCCTGTGGAACGAGGTGTTCGTCTTCGCGCAGGAGTACTGCGGCATCCCGCAGGGCACGGTCCGCGCGACCGTCCTCATCGAGACGATCACCGCCGCATACGAGATGGAGGAGATCCTCTACGAACTGCGCGACCACGCCTCCGGGCTGAACGCGGGCCGCTGGGACTACCTGTTCTCCATCGTCAAGAACTTCCGTGACGGCGGCGCCAGGTTCGTCCTGCCGGACCGCAACGCGGTGACGATGACGGCCCCGTTCATGCGCGCCTACACCGAACTCCTCGTCCGCACCTGCCACAAGCGCGGCGCGCACGCCATCGGCGGCATGGCGGCCTTCATCCCCTCCCGCCGGGACGCGGAGGTCAACAAGGTCGCCTTCGAGAAGGTCCGCGCCGACAAGGACCGCGAGGCCGGCGACGGCTTCGACGGCTCCTGGGTCGCCCATCCCGACCTGGTGCCGATCGCCATGGAGTCCTTCGACAAGGTCCTCGGCGACAAGCCGAACCAGAAGGACCGGCTGCGGGAGGACGTCGACGTCAAGGCGGCCGACCTCATCGCCGTCGACTCGCTCGACGCCAAGCCCACCTACGCGGGTCTGGTCAACGCCGTGCAGGTCGGCATCCGTTACATCGAGGCCTGGCTGCGCGGCATGGGCGCAGTCGCCATCTTCAACCTGATGGAGGACGCGGCCACCGCCGAGATCTCCCGCTCCCAGATCTGGCAGTGGATCAACGCGGAGGTCGTCCTCGACAACGGCGAGCAGGTCACCGCCGATCTGGCCCGCAAGGTCGCCGCCGGGGAACTCGCGAACATCAAGGCCGAGATCGGCGACGAGGCCTTCGCGGCCGGCAACTGGCAGCAGGCCCACGACCTGCTGCTGACGGTCTCCCTCGACGAGGACTACGCCGACTTCCTGACCCTGCCGGCGTACGAGCAGCTCAAGGGCTGACTCAGCCGGCGGACGGCTTCTCCGAGTGGCCCAGGGACTTCCCCGGGGCCACTCGGTCGCGTACGGCCTGCTTCACGGCCGTCGGCTCCGGGAAGCCCTGCTCGCGCCGGTCCCAGACGACCTCGTCACCGACGCGGACCACGAACACCCCGCCCGTGCCGGGCTTGAGGGCCAGTTCCGTGAGTTCGGCCTCGAAGGTCGTGAGCAGTTCCTGCGCCAGCCAGGCGGCGCGGGGCAGCCAGCGGCACTGGGTGCAGTACTCGATCTCGATCCGCTGGACGTCCGTCATCCGAGGTGCACCGACCAATCCTGCTGAGCCGCGGGCTTGCCGTGCAGGTCGGGTACCTGCTTGAGCCACGCGGGGCGTCCTTGCTGGTTCTTCGCCGCCCGCAGGGCCTCCTCGGCGGCGAGTTCCTCCCGGGTGGGGAAGCCCGTGGGCAGCCACTCGCCCGACGCCTGCACGCGCGCGTGCAGGTACGTCACGTACGCCTCGCGCACCTCGTCCACGGTGGCGAAGCCCGGTTCGCCGGCGAGCCAGGCGTCCGGGACCTCGGCGAGGATGCGCCGCAGCAGTTCCTCGGTGACCCGGGGCGCCAGCTCGGCGTCGGCGGCCCGGACGTCGGGCCCGTAGTGGCCGAGGGCGTGGTGCCGGAAGTCGTAGGCCTTGCGGGGGTCGGCGGCGTCCCAGCGGTGGTGGAAGACCAGGGCGGCGCCGTGGTCGATCAGCCACAGGCGCGGGGGTGCGACCCCGAGGGTGGGCCAGACCATCAGGTTGGAGCTGTGGACCGTGCGGTCGACGTTCACGGTCAGGGCGTCCAGCCAGACGACCTTCCCCGCCTCCAGCGGACCGACGGGGAAGACCCGGGCGAGCTCCGGCGTGAAGTCCCGCGCGCCCGGCAGGTGATCCATGCCGAGGTTGACACCCGCGCTGGCCGCGTGCAGGCCCCGCACCTCCTGGTGCGGCTCGTGGTCCGCGATCGCCGGGTCGAAGTGCACCAGGACCAGCTCGGGGAAGCGCAGCCCGAGGGCACGGGCCAGCTCCCCCACGATCACCTCGGCGACGAGTGCCTTGCGGCCCTGCGCGGAGCCGGTGAACTTCACGACATACGTGCCCAGGTCGTCGGCCTCGACGATTCCGGGGACGGAGCCGCCGGACCGCAAGGGTGCGATGTAGCGGGTCGCGGTGACGTCTCTCAGCATTCCCTCAGGCCACCCCCTTCATTGACCTTGCGATCCACGGTCGTTCTCCAGAGGCTCCCAACAGCGGGAACTGCCTGTCATCAGTGCTTCCGGCCTCCGGCATGAAGTGAGCATAGTAACCGAGGGTGATCGCCGGCGAGGAGTCCCCGAGCCACCGCCTCTGCCCGGCGCCCAGTGACTTCGGCTTCTCCGCGCGGGGTCAGTCCACGTCAGTCCTCGGCGACCGTGATGGCCTGCACGGGGCAGGCCAGTTCGGCCTCACGGACCGATGGGTCCTCCGTACCGTCCGCGCCGTCCGGCAGCACGTAGACGATTCCCATGTCGTCCTGGGCGAACAGGGCGGGGGCGGTCAGCGTGCACTGGCCGCTGCCGATGCAGCCGTTTCGATCGATGCTGATGCGCACGTATGCGGCTCCTCTGATTCTCTGCGAGGGCGGGGTACGAATTCTGCCGTGTCATCAATATCGGCACCGTGCGGTCGACGCTAGTGCCGGAAGTTTCGATCGGGCAAGCTGGTCCGTAACTCACCTCGGGCTAATCCGGCTTGTCCCGCCAGCGGGACAAGCCGCCGATCATTCATGCCCGCCGACGCTGATTGAGAGGCTGCATTTCATGAGTTCCGGTGAAAGTGCCGTCAGTATTGACTCCACGCTCGCCGCCGTCGACTCGTGGCTGACCGAATACATTTCTGCCCGACATCCGGAGATCGGCCGCATCGGCCCCATCTGCCCGTTCGTGGCGCCCTCGCGCAAGAACCGGACGATGGAGATACGGGTGCGGTTCGTCGGTCACTCGCCCACGCTCGAACTCATCGAGGAGATCGCGCGCAGCAGTCTTCGCGAGTACGGGCTGGTCTCCTGGCAGGGGCGCAACCCCATGCTGCGGGCGATGGTCGTCGCCCTGCCCGACCTGGGCTCCGAGGACACGAAGCTGCTCGACGAGGCGCAGCTGCGCGTGAAGGACGAGTTCGTCGCGCAGGGCCTCATGGTGGGACAGTTCCACGAGAACTGTGAGGTCCCGGCGGCCCGCAATCCGGACTTCGCAGTGAGCAGGGCGCCGGTCCCGGTCCTGGCGATCCGCGCGATCGCCCTGCACGACATCTTCTTCCTGGCCGAGCACCGACACTGGTTCGAGAAGTACCGGGAGAAGTTCGGGCAGTTCTACACTCCGCAGGCGATGGAGAACGAGGACCGGTTCCTGGTGAAGCAGTACCGGCGGGCGGCCCAGGCGTACGGCTACCCGACGTAACGCGCGGCAACGCCGAGGCGGCGGGCCCGGTTCGGGGCCCGCCGCCTCGTGTTTCCGCGACCGCGGCGCCAAGGCCCGTCGCTGCCGGTGGAACCGGTCTGCGCCGATCAGGAGGGGGCGGCCCCGGCCGCGATGCGCTCCAGGGCGGTGCGGGCCAGCCGGTGGATCCCGGCCGGGTCGGGAAGGCGCACGTTGATGAACGAGAGGATGTCGCCGCTGACGGCGACCGCCCAGGAGCCCTCGATCCGGTAGCCGTCGGCGGTCGTCACCCACCGGGTGACGAAGGCCTCGCCGGCGCTGTTCTCGAGTGGTTCGACGGCGGCCTTGGTCACGTCGAACTGCATGCCGTCGTTCAGCTGCATGCGGTACCTGTCGCACTTGTGCAGGGCCTCAGCGAACTCCTGGAGGATCCGCTGGGCGCCGTCACCGCGGAACCGCGCGACGTGGTGGAAGACCACCGAGCCGACCACGTTGGTGTAGAGCCCGGCGGCGTGGTCCACCGCCTCCGGGTGGGTGCCGTGTGTGAGCGTGTTGATCAGATCGATGAGGACCCGGCCGGACTCGTCACCGGAGAGGAAGACGGGGTCGTACGCGGCGCTGGGCTCCTCGCCGAAGAACGACTCCTCGAGATCGTCCTCGGTCAGCAGGAACGGCTTCACCGTGTCGCCCATCACGCTTCTCCCATCTGGCGTACGAGGCTGAGCGGGCGCATATCCGTCCATTTCTCCTCGACGTAGTCCAGGCACGATTGCCGGTCGGTCTCCGTGAGGGCCACGGTCCAGCCCGCCGGCACCTCGGCGAAGGCCGGCCACAGCGAATGCTGGCCTTCCTCGTTGACGAGCACGAGAAACGTGCCATCGGGGTCGTCGAAAGGATTGGACATTCTCTGCTCCCTCAGTAGGGCGGCGGACACACGCTTTTCTCTCGCGCATTTCTCTCGCCGAATACTGCGGCGACGGAAATAACGTTGGCAGGACGCCGGTCATTCCTTGATCGGCGCGTGCTCGGAATTCACATTATCCGGCGCCGGGCCGGTGAGGAAGGTTTCTGATCCCTCACCTGTCCGTCCCGCCGGCGGGACAGCCGGGGCGATCTCCGGGGGCACCGGGCGTACGGGGTAGATGAGCTGGAGCAGGGGACCGGCCATCGCCGTGGTGACGAGGGCCATCACGACCATGATGGAGTACAGCTCGCCGTCGAGCGCGCCCAGTTGCAGGCCGACGGTGAGGATGATGAGTTCCGTCAGGCCCCGCGTGTTGATCAGCACGGCGAGCGCGGTCGCCGGGCGGTTCTGCATACCGGTGGCGCGTGCCGCGGCGAAGGCACCGACGAACTTGCCGCCCACAGCGACGGCCAGGATGAGGCCGAGTTCCAGCAGGTCCGTGCCGTTCATGCCGGACAGGTCCACCTTCAGGCCCGCGACGATGAAGAACATCGGCAGCAGCAGGTAGTCGTTGAGGGAGGAGATGCGCTCGCGCACCTGGCCGGTGACGTCCGACGGTCCGCCCCGCGTGGTGCGCCGCGGCATGACCGCGCCGAAGACGAAGGCGCCGAAGATGAAGTGCAGGCCGATCCACTCGGTGAAGGCGGCCGACAGCAGCAGTCCGCCGAGGGGGAGGACCATCGCGGCCGGGTTGCCGGGTCCGGTGAACCGCCGGTGCTCCAGGATGCGGCGCAGCACGGGCCGCACGACGGTGAACATCAGCACGACGTACGGCACGAACAGCAGCAGGAGCCACTGCGAGCCGGTGCCCGCCCCGCTCATCGCCACCACCACCGCCAGCAGGGTCCAGGCCAGGACGTCGTCGATCGCCGCACAGGCCAGCGCGACCGCGCCCAACCAGGTGCGCTGCATGCCGCGGTCGGTGAGGATCCGGGCCAGCACCGGGAACGCGGTCACGGACATCGCGGCACCCATGAACAGCACGAACCCCGTCCGGTCGTCGGTCGGGTGGCCGGCGAACAGGTACAGGGCGAGCAGGGCGCCGAGCAGGAACGGCAGGATGACGGAGCCGACGGCGACGGTGCCCGCCACGAACCGGCGTCCGCGCATCAGGCCCGCGTCCAGCTCCGCGCCGACGGCGAACATGAACAGGGCCACGCCGAGGTTGGCGAGGGCGGTGAGGAAGGGCCGGATGTCCTCGGGGAACAACGCGTCGGAGACGGCGCCGTTCAGCAGGGTCGGCCCCAGCAGGACGCCGAGGAGCACCTCGCCGATGACGGGAGGCTGCCGTAACCGCCGGGCCAGGGCGCCGGCGGCGAAGGCCAGGAGCGAGATCATGGCCAGGGCGAGGAGGAGCGTGGTCATCTGATGGGTACTCATAGCCGTACTGCTCCCGATGACGCGGTTCGTCGATCTGCGGTGGTCAGTCGTCACGCCGTGTGCTGGCGGACGGTGCGGCGTCAGGTGATACGTGCCTTCTCACGCGGCAGCCGGGTGTGCCGGGCGCTCTCCACCAGGCGCCTGGTGCGGTCCAGGGCGTCCCACACGTCGGTGAAACGGGTGTACGCGGGTGAGGGTCCGATGCGCAGGCGGTCCGGCTCCCGGTAGTCGCAGACGACGCCCGCGTCATCGGCGAGGGAACGGCAGATCCGCCAGGCGTCGGGGTGCCACAGGGTGACGTGCGAGCCGCGCCGGTCCGGGTCCTCGGGTGATGCCAGACGGAAGCCGAGCGGTGCGAGCCAGCGGGCCGCGAGATCCACGGCCAGGTCGCCGAGCAGCCGCCCCTTGGCCCGCAACCGGTCGACCCCCGCCTCCTCGACCAGGTCGAGCGCGGGCACGAGCGCGGCGGTGGAGAGCATCGGCGGCGTGCCTGTCAGGAAACGGTCGACCGTCTCGACGGGGTCGAAGTCGGCCGCCATGGCGAACTGGTCACGCTGTCCGAACCAGCCCTGGATCGGTTGCCGCAGCCGCCGCTGGAGCGAGCGGCGCACATAGAGGAAGGCGGGCGAGCCGGGGCCGCCGTTGAGGTACTTGTAGGTGCAGCCGACGGCGAGGTCCGCGCCGTCCTCGGTGAGCCGGACCGGGACCGCCCCGGCGGCGTGCGACAGGTCCCACAGCACCAGTGCCCCGGCCTCCTGGGCCAGGGCGTTGACCGCGGCCATGTCGGCCAGCGCCCCGCTGCGGTAGGCCACGTACGACAGGACGACCAGCGCCACCTGGTCGTCGAGTGCGGCCCGCAGTCGCTCCGGGTCCAGGCCCCGGTCCGGATCGGAGTGCACGAGGCGCAGGTCGAGGCCGCGCTGGCGGGCCAGTCCCTGGGCGACGTACCGGTTGGTGGGGAAGTCGTCGGCGTCCACCACGAGGGCGCGCCGGCCGGGGGCGTGGTCGAGCGCGGCCCAGGCCAGCTTGTACAGGTTGACGGTGGTCGAGTCGGAGAGCACTACCTCGCCCGGGTGGGCGCCGAGGACGTGCTCGGCGAGCCGGTCGCCGATCCGCCGGTTCCAGTCGATCCAGTCGTGCCAGGAGCGGATCAGGCCGCGGCCCCAGCCGTCCCGGATCACGTCGGCGACGAAGTCCGGGGTGTCTGCGGGCAGCCTCCCCAGCGAGTTGCCGTCCAGGTAGAGCAGGTCGGGCTCGGCGTGCACGAACCGGTCGCGCAGGAAGCCGAGCGGGTCCGCCCGGTCGTACCGTTCCGCTTCCTCGCGGGTGCCGTCGAAGCGGCTCACCGGCGAGGGGAGGATGTCGGTCGTCATGCGGTCACCTCCGCGGAGGGGTCGTCGCGGTCGTCCCGGCCGTCGGGGAGCCGCATCTGTGCCAGGACCGCACGGCCGAGCGGCGTCGCTCGGTCCGCGAGGTCGTACGGCAGGTCGAAGTGGTTGCGATGCGCTTCCACGACGTTCGCCGTGAGCGCGCCGCGGCGGCGCAGTGCCTCTGCCATCAGGTCGTGCTGGCGCACGTACTCCTCGGTCTCCACGCCGCCACGGGCCAGGACGACCGGGGGCAGCTCGTCCGGCAGCAGATCGGGCGGGCTGTTGCGGCGGACCGCGTCGGCGTCCAGCCGCAGCGCCTCGTTGACGTAGGAGCGGCTGACCGGTTCGAGGTCGTAGATCCCGCTGAGCAGGGTGACACCGGCGAGCAGCGCGGCCGGCGCGGGTCCGCCCGGCCCGGCCGGGACGAGGGCCATCGCGGCGAGGTGGGCGCCGGCCGAGGTGCCGCTGAGGTGTATGCGGCGCGGGTCGACGCCGAGGTCGTCGGCGTTCTGGTGGATCCAGCGGACACACCGGCGCACGGCGGCCACGATCTCGTCCAGCGGGGTGGCCGGGGCGAGCCCGTAGCCGACGGCGGCGAACGCGGCTCCGGCGCGGCGGAAGGCGAGCGCCGCGAACGCCGAGCTGCGCTCGGTGAGTTCCTGCCAGTTGCCGCCGTGCACGAAGATCTGGACCGGAGCGGGTGCCGGACGCGCGGGCCAGAAGTCGAGCTTCTCGGCGGATCCCGGGCCGTAGCGCAGTCCGGTGCGGACGCCGGAGGCGCGGCGGGCCCGCGCGCTGAGGTCGGCGTACTCGTCGAGGTAGTGCCACAGGCTCGGCACCAGGTGGCTCGGCGAGTACGCGCGGTCCAGCCGGGCCCCGGTCAGGGGTGCGGGCGCGATCATGAGACGCCCGTTCCGCGCAGGGCCGCGGAGAGGAGGGCGCCGACCTGGGTGAGCGAGCCGGGGCGCGACAGCAGGGTGCCGTGGTCGCCGGGGACGACGTGGGTGCGGACCTCTCCGGTGAGGTACGGGCGCCAGGCGGCGGCGGTGGCCTCGGGCTTCTGCTGGTCGGTGGCGGCGAGGAGCAGGATGTCCCCGTCGAACACGGCGGGCCGGTAGTCGATCATCAGGTGGTTGTTGTTGGCGGAGATCGCCGTGATCGCGCGCAGCCGTTCCTCGTCCAGGGCTCCCAGGGCGCTGCCGCGCTCGCGCAGCAGTTTCATGACTTCGTCGAAGACGAACACCTCCGCGTCGAACAGGTCGGGGTCGAGACCGACGAGCCGCATCAGGTACTCCAGGTGGGGGCGCATGTTCCGGTCGTCCAGCGGTGGCACGTCGTCGTGGGTCAGGCCCAGCCAGCCGGGATGGACGTCGACGACGGTCAGCGACTGCACCGTCCGCCCGCGCCGTTGCAGCTCGGTGGCGAGGGCGTGCGCCGCGAGTCCGCCGAACGACCAGCCCAGGACGCGGTACGGCCCCTCGGGGAAGGCGGCCTCCAGGTGGTCCGCGTAGTCGGCGGCCATCTCCTCCATGTCGGCCGGGAGTTCGGCCTCCGGCCGGGCCAGGCCCCGGGCCTGCACCGCGTAGACAGGGACGTCCGGATCGAGATGGCGGATCAGGCCCATGTACGACCAGCCGATGCCGCCGCCGGGGTGCACGCAGAACAGCGGCGGCTCGTTGCCGGTGGCGCGCAGCGGCAGGATGACGTCGTAGCCGCTGTCGGCGTCGTCCATGTCCATCCGGGCGGCGATCCCGGCCGGGGTCGGCGACTCGAACAGGGTGCGCAGGCCGACGTCCACGCCGAACGCCGACGTGATGCGGGCGATGAGCCGGGTGGCGAGCAGGGAGTGCCCGCCGAGTTCGAAGAAGTTGTCGTCGAGCCCGACAGAGGGGACGCCGAGCAGTTCGGCGAAGAGTTCGCACACCACCTGCTCGTGCGGGGTCCGCGGGGCGCGGGCGGCGGCGCCGATGCGCGGGTCGTGCCGGGGCAGGGCGGCCCGGTCGAGCTTCCCGTTCGGAGTCAGCGGCAGCGCCTCCAGGGGGACGAACATCGACGGGACCATGAAGACGGGCAGCCGCTCCCTCGCGAACTCGCGCAGTGACGCCACCAGGGCGGCGTCACCGCGGGCCGCGGTCGGGTCGTTGGTGAAGCGCGCCGCCGGCTCCGGTGCACCGGGCGCGGGCGGTGCGGAACCGAGCACGGCCGGCAGCGGATCCGGGGCGTCGGGCAGGGCGTCGGCGTCGGCGAAGACCACGTCGACCCGGTCTCGGGCGGTGTCCGACCAGGTGACGGCGACCCGGTACGACAGCCGCTCCCCCAGCTCGTACCAGTCGTCGACGCCGACGTCGGCGTCGGGGGCGGGTGACAGCTCGCCTGTGCGCAGGGCTCCCGCGAGGGCCACGTCAGCGGCGACCCGGGGGTTGGGCACGTCCTTGACGACCAGGGCCGCGGGCCGGGTGGACGCAAGCCGCTCCTCCACCGCGGACCGCCCGGTCCCAGCCGTCCACTCCACGGTCTGCGGGGCGAGGTCCGGGCCGGGGTGGCCGCCCCGCTTGCGCAGGACCACGTCGTAGCGGAAGCGGGTGAGTTCGGTGTCGTGCCGGCCGCGCTTGAGACGTACGGACACCGCGCCCAGGTCCGGGAGCCGGTCCCGCAGGGCCGTGAAGTAGTCCGGGTCGACGAGGAGTTCGTTCTCCAGCCGGGTGGTCTGGGTGACGGCGTCGCGCAGCGCGGGCAGGTCGTGGGTGCCCGTCCGGGCGGCCTGGACCCCGGCGGCGAATGCGTCGAGCAACCGCAGGTTGCGCACGTCACCGACGAAGACGGAGCCGCCGGGGGCGAGCAGCCGCAGGGCCGTGGCGAGGACGTCGGTCAGGTAGTCGGCGTTCGGGAAGTACTGCACCACCGAGTTGACGACGACGACGTCGAAGTGCTCCTCGGGCAGGCCGGCGAGTTCGTGCGCGGCCTGGGTCCGCAGGTGGACGCGGCCGGCCAGGGCGGGATCGGCCGCCACCCGGCGCCGCAACGCCTCCACGACCGTCGGCGAGAAGTCGGTGGCCACGTACTCCTGGGCGTCGGGGGCCAGGCGGGCGAGCAGCAGGCCCGTGCCGACACCGATCTCCAGGACCCGGCCGGGGTTCAGCTCGCGGATGCGTTCGACGGTGCGCTCGCGCCACTCGCGCATGGCGTGGCCGGCGATGGGCTGTCCGTCGTAGCTGCTGACCCAGCCGGTGAAGTCCTCGCCGAGGGCCATGTCTCGCTCATCCCGCTCAGATCCGTACAGGGAGTCGTGGACCTGAAGCCACTCGCCGACCTGTTCGGTCTCCGTCTGCCGGTTCCGTTCGGCGGTGCCTGGTACGACGTAGGCGACCAGCTGCGCCTCTTCGGCGAGGTCGCGGCGCAGCACCGCCGCGGCCTGCGTGACGCCGGGGTGGTCGAGCAGAACGGCCTCGACCTCGCCCGGCTCGATGCGGAAGCCGCGGAGCTTGACCTGCTGGTCGACGCGGCCGGCGTACTCCAAGACGTGGTCGGGGGTCCAGCGGGCGAGGTCGCCGGTGCGGTACATGCGCAGCCCGGGCGGCCCGAAGGGGCAGGCGACGAACCGTTCGGCGGTCGGCGCGGGGCGCTCCAAATAGCCGCGGGCGACGCCGGTCCCGGCCAGGTACAGCTCGCCGACCACGCCCGGCGGGACGGGCCGCAGCGCGGCGTCGAGCACATAGGTGCCCATGTTCGCCATCGGCCGTCCGATCGGCACCGAGGTGCCGAGTGCGGCGGCGTCGGCGGCGGGCACGGGGTGGTAGCTGGCGAAGGTGGTCGCCTCGGTGGGGCCGTAGCCGTCGACCACCAGCAGCCGCGGATGGGCCTGTAGCAGGCGCCGCACGGAGGCGACGGACACCGGTTCGCCGCCGGCCCACACCTGCTCGACGCCGGCGAAGCAGCCCGGCTCCAGGTCGGCCATCAGGTTGAACAGGGAGCTGGTCAGCCACAGCGAGGTGATCCGCCGCCGCGTGATGACGTCGGCGAGAGTGTGGGCGTCGAGTTCGCCGGGCGGCGCCAGCTCGATGCGGCCGCCGGTGAGCAGCGGCACCCACAGTTCGTAGGTCGACAGGTCGAAGGCGAGCGGTGAGTGCAGCAGCACCCGGCGCTGGGCGCCACCGTGCCAGCAGGGGTCGGCGACGAAGTCGGCGATGTTGCGGTGGGTGACGACCACGCCCTTGGGGCGGCCTGTCGATCCGGAGGTGTACATGATGTACGCCGCGTCGTCGCCGTCCGTCTCCGCCAGGGGCGGTGTGGGCGGCGTGCGGTGGTCCGGCCGCGGGTCGACCACGAGCAGCGGTGTCCCGAAGTCGTCCAGGCCCGCCTGGGAGGCGGGGTCCGTCAGGAGCAGCACGCTGCCGGTCTCCGCCAGGACGAGACGCTGGCGGGAGGCAGGGTAGCGGGAGTCGAGCGGGACGTAGGCCGCCCCCGCGCGCAGCACCGCGAGGATGGCGGCGACCAGGGCGGGCGAGCGCTGCATGAGCAGGGCGACCGCGCTGCCCCGGGTGACGCCCCGTGCGGCCAGGACCGCGGCCAGACGCGTGGACCAGGCGTCGAGTTCGGCGTAGGTGAGGGCGGTGTCGTCGTCGGCCACCGCGACGGCGTCCGGGGTGGCCGCGGCCTGGGCGGCGAAGAGGTCGGGGAGTCCGGCCGAGCGGGTGGGCAGGGCGGGCCCGGACGCGGCGGCGAGCATCTCGTGCCGTTCGTGCGCGGCCAGCAGGTCCAGCCCGCTGACCCGCCTGCCCGGCCCGGCCACCGCCGACTCCAGCAGCCGCACCCACCGGGCGAAGAGGTCGCGCACGGTCGCGGGGTCGTAGAGGTCGTCCGCGAATTCGACGACACCGGCGATGCCGTCGGCCACGCCCTGCGCACCGCGTTGCTCGGCGAGGCTGAAGAACAGGTCGAACTTGGCGGTGCCGGTGCGTCCGTGGGCGATCTCCACGTTGAGGCCGGGGAGCTGGAAGCTGCCCTCGGAGGCGTTCTGGAGGGCGAACATCACGCCGAAGAACGGGTGCCGGCCCAGTGAGCGCGGCGGGTTCAGCTTCTCCACCAGGTACTCGAACGGCACGTCCTGGTGCGCGTAGGCGGCCAGCGCGGTCTCCCGGACCCGGGCCACCAGCTCCTCGAAGGTGGGGTCGTCGGACAGGTCGGTGCGCAGCACCAGCGTGTTGACGAAGAAGCCGATCAGCTCGTCCAGGGTCTGGTCGGTGCGTCCGGCGATCGGGCTGCCGGTGACGATGTCGGTGCCCGCGCCGAGCCGGTGCAGCAGGGCGGACAGGCCCGCCTGGAGCACCATGAACAGGGTCGCGCCGGTCTGCCGGGCGAGGTCGGCCAGCCGCTCGTGGAGCGCGGCCGGGATCTGTACGGTGACGTAGTCGCCCCGGTAGGAGGCCACCGGCGGCCGGGGGCGGTCCGTGGGCAGCTCCAGTGCCGCCGGGGCACCGGCCAGCTGGCGTGTCCAGTAGGCGAGCTGGCGGGCGAGCAGGCTGTCGGCGTCGTCGTGGTCGCCGAGCAGCTCGTTCTGCCACAGCGTGTAGTCGGCGTACTGGACCGGCAGTTGCGCCCAGTCGGGTTCCGCCCCGGCGGTACGGGCGGCGTAGGCGCGGGCCAAGTCTCCGGCGAGGGGGCCGAGGGACCAGCCGTCCCCGGCGATGTGATGCAGCACCAGGAGCAGGACGTGCTCGTCGGGGGCGAGGCGGAACAGGTCGGCGCGCACCGGGGGCTCCGTGGCGAGGTCGAACGGGTAGCGCGCGGCCCGCTCCAGCGCGGTCGGCAGTTCCCGCTCGGTGACGGCCCGCTCGTGCAGCACCAGCTTCGCCGACTCGGGGGCGAGGATCATCTGACGGGGCACTCCCCCGTCGTCCGGGAAAACCGTGCGCAGGCTCTCATGGCGGGCGACGACGTCGGTCAGCGCGGTCTGGAGGGCCTGGTGGTCCAGCGTGCCGGTCAGCCTGAGACCGAGGGGGATGTTGTACATCCCGCCCAGTCCTTCCATCTGGTGCAGGAACCACAGGCGGCGCTGGGCGTACGACAGCGGCAGCACCGCCGGGCGTGGCCGGCGTTCGAGGGCGGGGCGGGCCGTGCCGCCCTCGTCGAGCCGGGCGGCCACCCCGGCTGGGGTGGAGGCCTCGAACAGCAATCGCAGCGGCAGTTCGACGCCGAACATGGCGCGCAGCCGGGCGATGAGCTGGGTGGCGAGCAGCGAGTGGCCCCCGAGGTCGAAGAAGCCGTCGTGCACCCCGACCCGCGCGAGGCCGAGTACCTGGGCGAACAGGTCGCACACGATGTGCTCCTGCGGGGTGCGCGCCTCGCGCGAGGAACCGCTGACGACGATGTCCGGTGCGGGCAGCGCCGTGCGGTCCAGCTTGCGGTTGGGGGTCAGCGGCAGGGCGTTCAGCGGGACGAACGCCGACGGCACCATGTAGTCGGGAAGCCGTTCGCGCAGGTGCTCGCGCAGCCGGGCGATGAGGGCACCGGTGTCGCGTGCGGTCAGCGGACTGTTGGTGAACGACGACAGGCCGGCCCGGGAGGACGGGGAGACGGCCGGCCGGTAGAGGCCGGCCGGCGGCCCGGAGTCCGGGTGCGCGGCGGGGACGGCCGCGGGATCGGCGAAGACGGCCTCCAGGGCGTACGGGTCGGATGCCGACCAGGTGACCCACGCCCGGTAGCCGTGGGCGGCCGCCAGGTCGTACAGGTCCTCCGGTTCGACGCCGTCGCCGGCCGGTGCGGCGGGCGGCCGGGTGCCGTCCCGCACCGCCTGCGCGAGGGCCGCCTCGGCGGCGATACGTCCGTTCGGGATGCCGGTGACGCGCACGGCCTCGGGATGTTCGCCGGTGAGCAGCGCGGCCAGCCCGGCCGTACCGTCGGCGGGCCAGGGCCGCTGTGCGGTCTCCGTGATCCGGTGGGCCGGGGCGCCCTGCTTGCGCAGGACGACGTCGTACCGGTAGCGCGTCATCTCGTTGTGCGCCCGGCCCCGCTTGACCTGGACGGTGTGCGCGGTCAGTGCGGGCATCCGGTGCTGGAGCACGGTGAAGAAGCCGGGGTCGACCAGGAGTTCCTTCTCCAGGATCACACCGTGCTCGACGGCCCGGCGCAGTTCGTCGGGGTTGTCGCCGGTGCGCCCGCGGGCGGCCTGCACACCGGTGACGAAGGTGCGTTGCAGGCGCAGGTCGCGTACGTCGCCGAGGAAGACGGCGCCGCCCGGTGCGAGCAGCCGCAGCGCGCCCCCGATCACCCGTTCGAGGTAGTCGGCGTGCGGGAAGTACTGGATCACCGAGTTGAGGACGACGACGTCGAAGTGCTCCTCGGGAAGGCAGTCGATGTCGTGCGCCGGGCGCACCAGCAGACGGACCCGCTCGGCGAGTTCCGGGTCGGCGGCCACATGGCCGCGCAGGGTCCCGATCACCGACGGGGAGATGTCCGTGCCCCAGTAGGTCTCGCAGTCGGCGGCGAGCCGGGACAGCAGCAGGCCGGTGCCGACGCCGATCTCCAGAACGCGCCGGGGCCGCAGTTCGCGGATGCGTTCCACCGTGCGGTCGCGCCACTCGCGCATCTCGTCGAGCGGCAGGGGCCGGCCGTCGTAGCTGCTGTTCCAGCTGGCGAAGTCCTCGCCGAAGGGGACCGGGTCGGAGGCGGCGTAGACCGTGTCGTAGAGGTCGCGCCAGGCGTCGAGCTGGTCGTGCTCCCGGTCACGGCCGGTGTCCGGCGAGGCGCCGCCGGCGTCCGGCACGACGTAGGCCACCAGGCGCCGGTCACCCGGCCGATCCTCGCGGACGACGGCCGCCGCCTGCGCAACCTCCGGGTGGGCGACGAGCATCGACTCGACCTCGCCCAGTTCGATGCGGAAGCCGCGGAGCTTGACCTGGTGGTCGACCCGGCCCGCGAACTCCAGGTGGCCGTCGGCGGTCCAGCGGACCAGGTCGCCGGTGCGGTACATGCGGGTTCCGGCGGGGCCGTGGGGGTCCGCGGTGAAGCGTCCGGCTGTCAGGGACGGCCTGCCGAGGTAGCCGCGGGCCAGTCCGTCGCCGGCGAGGTACAGCTCGCCGAGCGTGCCGGGGGGCACCGGGCGCAGTGACGCGTCCAGCACATAGACGCGGGTGTTGCGGATCGGCCGGCCGATGACGGTGTCGGTGCGGCCGGACAGGGCGGCGGCCGTGGACCAGATCGTCGTCTCGGTCGGGCCGTAGACGTTGAGCACCTCGCAGCCGGTCTCGCGCAGGCGGGCGGCGAGCGGCGGGGGCAGCGCCTCGCCGCCGACGAGCATGCGCAGTCCGCGCAGCGCCTCGAGGTCGTGCGCGGCGACCATCTGCCACCAGGACGGGGTCGCCTGGACGACGGTCACCCCGGTCCGCCGGATCAGTTCGAGGAGGGCGGCGGGCCGGGCGACCGTCTCCTCGGCCGCGAGCACCACTCGTGCCCCGCCGGTCAGCGGCAGGAAGATCTCCAGAGCGGCGATGTCGAAGGCGATCGTCGTCACCGCGAGCAGCGCGTCCTCGGGGCCCGTCGGCACCAGGTCGCGCATGCCGAGCAGGAGGTTGGTCAGCGCGCCGTGCTCCACGACAACGCCCTTGGGGCGGCCGGTGGACCCGGAGGTGAAGATGACGTACGCCGCGTCCCGGGGTCCGGGCCGTACGTCTGGGGTCTCGTCGGGCCCCTCGGCGACGGCGGCCCGCACCCGCGGGTCGTCGAGGGCCAGCGAGGTCCCGCCGTCGTCGGGCAGATCCGCCAGGGTCGCCTTGGTACCCACGACCAGCGCGGGGCGCGCCTCCCGCAGGATCAGCGCGGTCCGTGCGGCCGGGTGGGCCGGGTCGAGGGGGACGTGGGCGGCCCCGGTCCTGGCGATCGCCAGCAGCGCGACGACCAGGTCGGCCGAGCGCGGCAGCGCGACGGCGACCAGCCGGCCCGGCCCGGCGCCGTGCCGGGCGAGCACCCGGGCCAGCCGCTTCGACCGCTCGTGCAGCGCGCCGTAGGTCAGTTCCGCGTCGTCGGCGACGACCGCCACGGCGTGCGGCGTCCGTTCGGCCTGCCGGTCGAACAGCTGGGTGTACGGCGGTTGTTCGCCCTCGGCTCGGGTCGCGTTGCGGTCGTGGAGCAGCGTGCGCCGCTCGGCCGCGTCGAGCACGTCGATCTGGCCGAGCCGCTGCGAGGGGTCGGCGGTGGCCTGGGTGAGGAGTCGGGTCCACCGGCGGAACAGGCCGCGCACGGTGTCCGGGTCGTACAGGTCGGTGGCGTACTCGACGGCGCCCTCGATGCCGGACGGCGCACCGGTGGCGTCCCGGTGCTCGGCCATGCTGAAGAACAGGTCGAACTTGGCGGTGCCGGTCCGGCCCGACGACACCTCGACCTCCAGACCGGGCAGCCGGAAGCTGGCCTCGGGCGCGTTCTGGAGGGCGAACATCACCTGGAACAGGGGGTGGCGGCCCAGGGAGCGGGGCGGGTTCAGCACCTCCACCAGGTACTCGAACGGCACGTCCTGGTGGGCGTAGGCGTCCAGGGCGGTGTCGCGGACCCGGCGGACGAGTTCCTCGAAGGTCGGCTCGCCGGAGGTGTCGGTGCGCAGGACCAGGGTGTTGACGAAGAAGCCCGCCAGGTCGTCGAGCGCCTGGTCGGCGCGGCCGGCGATCGGGCTGCCGATCGGGATGTCGTGGCCCGCGCCGAGCCGGGAGAGCAGGGCCGCCAGGCCCGCCTGGAGCACCATGAAGACAGTGGCGCCGCAGCGCCGGGCCAGCGCGTCCAGCGCGCGGTGCAGGTCGGCGTCCCACTCCACCGTCAGGTAGTCGCCCCGGAAGGAGGCCACGTCGGGGCGCGGCCGGTCGGTGGGCAGCGCCAGCTCGTCGGGCAGCCCGGACAGCCGGCCGGTCCAGTGGGAAACCTGCTGGGCGAGGAGGCTCCCGGGGTCGCGCTGCTCGCCGAGGATCTCGTTCTGCCACAGCGTGTAGTCGGCGTACTGGACCGGCAGTTCGTCCCAGTCGGGCGCCGCACCGGCGGTGCGGGCGGCGTAGGCGCGGGCCAGGTCGGTGGCGACCGGGGCGAGCGACCAGCCGTCCCCGGCGATGTGGTGGACCACCAGCTGGAGCACGTGGTCGCGCGGTCCGGTCCGGAACAGGTGGGCCCGCAGCGGCGGTTCGGTCATCAGGTCGATGGCGCAGCGGGCGCCGCGGCGCAGCGCCTCGGGCAGTTCGTCATCGCCGACGGCCGTCGTGACCAGCCGGGGTGCCGCCTCGTGCGGCGGCAGAATCCGCTGGCAGGGGACGCCACCTGCCTCCGGGAACACGGTCCGCAGGCTCTCGTGCCGGGTCACCAGGTCGCCGAGCGCCTGCTCCAGGGCCGCCTGGTCGAGGTCCCCGGTCAGACGCAGCTGCATCGGGATGTTGTAGGTGGGGCTGGGTCCTTCCATCTTGTGCAGGAACCACAGCCGGCGCTGAGCGTAGGACAGCGGCAGCGCCTCGGGGCGCGGGCGGCGCGCGAGCGCGGGCCGGGCCGGGCCCGCCGTGCCGAGCAGGGCGGCGACCGCCTCGGGGGTGGACGACTCGAACAGGTCGCGCAGGCCCAGTTCCACATCGAAGGTGTGGCGCAGGCGGGCGGCCAGCCGGGTGGCGGTCAGCGAGTGCCCACCGAGGTCGAAGAAGCTCTCGGTCACGCCGACCCGGGGCAGTCCGAGGACCTGGGCGAACAGCTCGCAGACGATCTGCTCCTGCGGTGTGCGCCCGGACCGCGCCAGGGCGGCGGTCCGCTCGGGCGCGGGCAGGGCGGCGCGGTCGAGCTTGCCGTTGGGGGTCAGCGGCAGCGCGTCCAGCAGCACGAACGCCGACGGCACCATGAACTCCGGGAGCTGGTCCTGCGTGAGGCGGCGCAGCTCCTCCACCGGCACGGCGGCTCCGGGGGCCGGTACGACGTAACCGACGAGGCGCTGGTGGCCGCCGTCCGTGCGGGGCACGACGGCCACTCCGCCGACGCCAGGATGGCGGGCGAGGACCGCCTCGATCTCGCCCGGCTCGACCCGGAAGCCGCGGATCTTGACCTGGTGGTCCGCGCGGCCCAGATACTCCAGCTCGCCCTGCCCCGTCCACCGGGCGAGGTCACCCGTGCGGTACATGCGCGTCCCCGGCTCGCCGAACGGGTCGGCGACGAACCGCCCGGCCGTCATGCCCGGACGGCACAGATATCCGCGGGCCGGGGCCGCGCCGCCGAGGTACAGCTCGCCCGGTACGCCGGGCGGGGCCGGCAGCAGGTCGGCGGTCAGGACGTAGCACCGTGTGTGCGTGACCGGGCGGCCGAGCGGGGGTGCCGTCGGCCAGTCGGCGGGTTCGGCGGGCAGCGTCGTACCGGTGACGACGTGGGTCTCGGTGGGCCCGTAGTGGTTGTGCAGGCGGCGGCCGGGGACGCGGGCGAAGAACGCCCGCAGCGCGTCCGACGGGGTCAGCGCCTCTCCGGCCTGGGCCACGTGGCGCAGCTTCGGCAGGTCCAGGCGCTGCTCCAGGGCGGCTTGGGCGACCGCGTCGAGGACGAGGTTCGGCGCGTACAGCTCGGTGATCTCCATGGCGTCGAGCCAGGCGGCCAGGCGCGCGGCGTCCCGCCGCGTCTCGTCGTCCGGCACCACCAGCGTCTTCCCGGCGAGCAGGGCCGACAGGATCTCCTGGGCGGACACGTCGAAGCCGATCGCGGTGAACTGCGCGACCCGGGTGCCCACTCCTCCCCCGATACGGCGGTGGTGCCAGCGCATCAGGTTCATCAGGGGCGTCCCGGGCATGACGACGGCCTTCGGCGTCCCCGTGGAGCCCGAGGTGTACATGACGTAGACCGGGTGGTCCGCGGTCAGCGGGGCGGTGCGGTCGGCGGTGGACAGGTTGCCGGGCGCCCGGGCGGCGACGCGTGCGCGGATGTCCGGGGCGTCGAGGAGGAGCTGCGGCAAGCCCGTGGGCAGGTCGTCGGCGAGGCGGGTGTGGGTGAGCACCAGGTGTGGAACGGCGTCACTCAGGAGGAACTCCCTGCGTGAGGCCGGGAGTTCGGGGTCGACCGGCAGGTAGGCGGCGCCCGCCTTGAGCACGGCCAGCACCGCGGTCACCAGCTCCGGGGAGCGGGGCAGGACGAGCGCGACGACGGTCTCCGGGCCGACGCCGTGGGCGACGAGTTCGCGGGCCAGCCGGTTGGCCGAGGCGTTCAGCCCTGCGTAGCTGAGCTGGTGCCCGTCGCCGGTCACCGCGACGGCCTGCGGGTGGGCGGCTGCCTGCCGTTCGAACTGCTCGGGGAGCTGGCGCGCGAGGCCCTCCGGCCGGCCGGTACCGTCCGGTGCGCCCTCCTCCGCCTCGCCTGGAGCGTTCCACCGGTCGAGGACGAGCCGCCGCTCGGAGCCGAGCAGCCCGTCGACCGCGCGGACCGGGCGGTCGGGGTGGTCGGCGAGGGTGCGCAGCACCTGGTGCAGCCGGTCCATCAGCGTCTGTGCGGCCGTCCGGTCGACCGCGTCGGCGCGGTGGTCGAGGCGCAGGTACAGCCGTTCGCCCGGGGCGGCGAGGAGGGTGAGCGGGTAGTGGGTGGCGTCGCGGCTCGCGCCGAGGGCCAGCCGGAACCGGACGTCGCCCGCGTCGACGGCCCGGTCGGCGAAGGGGTAGTTCTCGAACACCACGGCGGTGTCGAAGAGGTCGGCGACCGGTGCCTCGCGCTGGATGCCGGTCAGTCCGAGGTGGTGGTGGTCGGCGAGCGCGGATTGCTCGGCCTGCAACCGGATCAGCAGGTCGCGCAGCGACTCGTCCGGCGCCCACCGCACCCGTACGGGGAGCATCGCGATGAACAGACCGACCATCGACTCGACCCCGGGCAGATGGGCGGGCCGGCCGGAGGCGATCGCGCCGAAGGCGACATCCTGACGGCCGGTCGCCCGGGCCAGCACCAGGCCCCAGGCGGCCTGCACGACGGTGTTGAGGGTGACGCCGAGGCCGCGGGCGGTGTCCTCCAGGGTGGCGGTGAGCCTGGGGTCGGCGGGCTGGACGATGCGGTCCGGGAGCAGCGGGGAGCGGGGGTCGGCCGCGGAGATCCGGGTCGCCGTCTCGATCCCGGCGAGCGCCGCCCGCCACGCCCGCTCGGCGGCTTTCCGGTCCTGGCGTCCCAGCCAGTCCAGGTACTCCTTGTACGGCGTGACGGGCGGCAGGGTGCGCGGGTCGCCGCCGTCGCCGTACAGCGTGAACAGCTCGCGCAGCAGAACCGGGGTGGACCAGCCGTCGAGAACGATGTGGTGGCTGGTGACGACGAGGCGGTGGTGCGCGGGGCCGTATCGCAGCAGGTGGAAGCGGATCAGCGGCGGCTTCGACAGGTCGAACCGCTCGGCGAGGTCCGCCGCCGCCAGACGCTCGCCCTCCGCCTCCGCTTGCGCAGCCGGCAGGCCGCCCAGGTCGGACTCGGTCCACGGCAGCGGCACGGTACGCGCCACGACCTGGAGCGAGCGGCCCGAGCGGGCCCGGCGGAAACCGGTGCGCAGGACGGCGTGCCGGTCGATCAGGGCCCCGGTGCAACCGCGCAGCAGCGAGGCGTCGAGGGGGCCCTCGACCTCGATCGTGTGCTGCACGGCGTACACGTCCGGTCCGGACCGGTCGTACTCGGTCTGGAACAGCAGCCCTTCCTGCATCGGGCTGAGCGGCAGGATGTCTTCCAGGCGGGACGGCTTCACCATGGTCACCACGCGGCTTCGACGTCGTCGATATCGTTCTGGGTCAGGTCGGCCAGCGGAAAGTCGGACGGGCTGTGGCCGCCCGCGTCCGGGGCGAGGGTGTGCCGGACGATGCCTTCGAGGGCCGCCGTCCACCGCCCGCCGAGGTCGGTGAGGTCGGCTTCGGACCACAGCCGCCGCGCTCCGGTCCAGGTGACGGTCAGCCGGGGCCCGGTGGCGGCGTCGTGCACGACGGCGTGCACCTCGAGGCCGTGTGCGACGGGCAGGCCGGGGTCGGTGGTCGTCACCATGACCGCCTCGGGGGCCATGCCCCAGCCCGGTTCGCCGCCCAGCGGGGCGCCCGGGGCGGCGAACCGCCCGAGGTAGTTGAAGCCGATCTGCGGGGCGCCGAGGCGGGCGAGCACCTCGCGGCAGCCGGGGGCGAGCTGGCGCAGCAGCCCGAATCCGATGCCGCCGTCCGGCGCCGCGCACGCCTGCTCCTTGACCCGCTTGACGGCGTCGCCCAGGCGCGGAGCGCCCGATGTCACGTCGGCCCAGGCGATCCGGCCGGGGTCGATCCTGACCGGGTGCAGGGTGGTGAACCAGCCGAGCGTCCGCGACACGTCGGCACCCGGGACCACGTCCTCGCGGCCGTGGCCCTCGACGTCGACGAGCACGCCGTCGGCGGTGTCGTCCCCCCGGTCGCTGCGCCAGGCGGCCACGGCCAGTCCGAGCGCCGTCAGCAGCACGTCCTCGACGCCGCAGTGGAAAGCGGCCGGGACGGTCGTCAGCAGAGGGCCGACGACGTCCTCCGGGAGCGTGGTGACGGTGTCGACGGTGTCGGCGGCGAGGTCGAGCCGGGGATCGGCAGGCTTCGGCGTCAGCAGCGGGTCGGGGGCGTCGAGGACGTCCATCCAGCGGGGCAGCTCGGCGAGCCGGTCGGGCTGGGTGGCCTGCGCGGTCAGGCGTCGCGCCCAGTGGCGCATCGAGGTGCCGACCGGCGGCAGGTCCGGCGTGCGACCGGCGGCCGCCTGGGTGTACGCCTGGATCAGGTCGTCGGTGAGGATGTGCCAGGAGACTCCGTCGACGGCCAGGTGGTGGACGACGAGGAGGAGCCGGCCGGGCGCGTCCGGACCGCGGTCGAACCAGACGAGCTGCGCGATCCGCCCGGCGTACGGGTCGAGTCGGTCGGCCGCGGCCGACACCTCGGCGCGGGCCTGGTCGGCGAGGCTGTCCTCGCCCAGGCCGGTGGCGTCGACGCGGCGCACGAGGCCGGCGACCGGAGTCCGTCCGGGCGGCTGGATATCAAGGGTCCAGGAGTCGTCCTGGTCGACCAGCTTCAGTCGGAGTGCCTCGTGGGTGTCGGTCACCGCGTGGACGGCGTCCCGGAGCGCCTCCTCGGAGAGGCCGGGCGGGCAGGACAGCAGCAGGGACTGGGCGAAGCGATGCACCGGAGCGCCGCGTTCGCGCAGCCAGTGGACGATGGGGGTGGCCGGGACCGGGCCGGTGTCGGTGTCGTCGGCCTCGCCCTCCGCGGTGGCGTCCGGTGCGCCGGCGCTCCGGCTCAGCTCCGCCGCGGTCCGGTGCGCGAACACGTCCCGCACGGTGAACGCGAGCCCTTCGGTACGGGCGGCGCTCACCAGCCGGATCGCGCCGATGCTGTCGCCGCCGAGACCGAAGAAGTCGTCGTCGGCACCGACCGCGTCGCGCCCGAGCACCCGGGCCATGAGCGTGCACAGCAGGTGCTCGGCCTGGCCGGCGGGGGTGCGTCCGCCGGGCCGGGCGACGGTCACGGGCAGGGCCGCGCGGTCCAGCTTGCCGTGCGCGGTCACCGGCAGGGCGTCGAGGACGACGATCTCCTGCGGCACCAGGTACTGCGGTACGCGGCGCCCGGCGAAGGCGCGCAGCTCGTCGCGGGTGGGCCGTCCGCCCTCCGCCGGTACGACGTAGGCGACCAGCCGGGGCTCCCCGTCGCCCTCGCGGCGCACCTCGGCCACGGCCTGGGCGACCGCGGGGTGCTCCCGCAGGATCGCCTCGGCGTGGCCGGGTTCGACGCGGAAGCCGCGGAGCTTGACCTGCCGGTCGGTGCGCCCCAGGTACTCCAGGACGCCGTCCGGGGTCCAGCGAGCGAGGTCGCCGGTGCGGTACATGCGCTCCCCGGCCGGACCGTACGGGTCGGCGACGAACCGCTCCGCGGTCTGCGCGGGCCGGCCGAGGTAGCCGCGGGCGACCCCGGCGCCGGCCAGGTACAGCTCGCCCGTGGCGCCCGGGGGCAGCGGTTGCAGACCGGCATCCAGGACGTAGGCGCGCATGCCGGCGAGCGGGCGGCCGATGGGCACGCTGCGGGCCTCGGGTGCGAGGTCGCGTACGGCGTGGCTGGTGGCGAAGGTGGTGGTCTCCGTCGGCCCATAGCCGTTGACGACGACGGTGTCCGGACAGGCGGCCAGCACGCGCCGCACCGTCGACGGGGCGATCTCCTCGCCGCCCGCCCACACCTGGCGGACGCCCGCGAAGCACTCGGGCCGGTACTCGGCGACGACGGCGAACAGCGCGGCGGTGAGCCACAGCGCGCTCGGCCGGTGACGGACGATCAGGTCGGCGTATTCCTCGGCGTCCAGTGCGTGCGCGGGGGCGAGGATCAGCCGGCCGCCCCGGAGCAGCGGGGCCCAGATCTCGAACGTCGACGCGTCGAAGGCGGCGGGCGAATGCACGAGGACGCCGGCGCAGACATCGTCGCCGAAGCTCGGGTCGGTGGCCAGGGCGGCGATGTCGCGGTGGGTCACCACGATGCCCTTCGGCTGGCCCGTAGAGCCAGAGGTGTACATGACGTAGGCGGCGGAGAGCGGGTGCGGCGGGGCCGCGTCCCGCGCCGCTGGTGCCGACGCCGCGTTCAGGTCGTCCAGCAGCAGGCGAGGCGCCGCGGTGTCCGGCAGGTGGCGGACGTCGGTGTCACGGGAGGTGAGCACGGCCTTCGGCCGGGTCTCGCCGAGCATCGAGGCGACCTGGGCGGCCGGATAGCGGGGGTCGACGGGTACGTAGGCGGCGCCGGCCTTCAGTACGGCGAGCAGCGCGACCACGAACTCCGGTGAGCGCGGCAGCGCCACGGCGACCGTGTCCCCGGCGCGGACGCCGTGCCCGGCCAGGGCGCGGGCCCACCGGTCGGCGCGCGCTTCCAGGTCGGCGTAGGTGAGGTCGCGGCCGTCCGCCGAGACCGCGATCGCGGCCGGGTTGGCGGCGGCCTGCCGGGCGAAGAGACCGGTGACGGTCGCCTCGGGCAGCTCCACCGAGCCGGGGGTCCCCGCGGTCAGCAGGCGGGCGCGCTCGTCGGCCGTGAGCAGGTCGATCCGGTCGACGGGGCTGCCGGGGTCGGCGGCGGCCCCGGCGAGCAGCCGCGCGAACCGGTCGAACAGGGTTCGCACGGTCTCCGGCTCGAACAGGTCGGAGGCGTACTCGAGGTAGCCGTCGAGGCCGGCTGGGGCGCCGTCGGCCGTGCGCCGTTCGACCAGGCTGAGGAAGAGGTCGAACTTGGCGGTCCCGGTGCGGCCCAGCTCGGTGGAGACGGTGAGGCCGGGCAGGGTGAACTCACCGGCGGGAGCGGTGTCCTGGAGACCCAGCATGACCTGGAACAGGGGGTGGCGGGCCAGCGACCGCTCGGGCGCGAGGGCGTCCGTGAGGTACTCGAAGGGCACGTCCTGGTGGGCGTAGGCGGCCAGGGCCGTCTCGCGGACCCGCTGGAGCAGATCGGTGAAGGCGGGGCGGCCGGACACGTCGGTGCGCAGCACGAGGGTGTTCACGAAGGCGCCGACCACGTCGTCCAGCGCCTGGTCGAGTCGGCCCGCGACGGGACTGCCGACGGCGATGTCGTCACCGGCGCCGAGGCGGGAGAGCACAGCCGCGAGGCCGGCGTGCAGCACCATGAACAGGCTGGCTCCCGAGGCCCGGCCCAGGTCGACGAGGCGGCGGTGCAGTCCGGCGTCGAGGGAGACGCTGATGTGGTCGCCGGTGTACGAGGCGACGGCGGGCCGTGGCCGGTCCGTGGGCAGCTCGATCTGCTCGGGCAGGCCGGCCAGCTGCTCGCGCCAGTACGCCACCTGCGTCTCCAGCAGGCCGCCGCCGGTGCCGTCCGCTGCGAGCAGCTCGTTCTGCCAGAGCGTGTAGTCGCTGTAGCGCACCGGTGCCGGATCGAGCCGCGGGGCGCGGCCGGCGGCGCGGGCGGCGTAGGCGCGGTCGAGGTCGCGGGCGATGAGCCGCATCGACAGCGCGTCACAGGCGCAGTGGTGCAGGACGAGCAGCAGGACGTGGGCTTCGGCGCCGGTGCTGAACAGCTCGGCGCGCAGCGGCGGTTCGACGGCGAGGTCGAAGGGGCGGCGGGCGCCCGCGGCGAGGCGTTCGTCGAGTTCGGCCTCGGTGACGGGGGTCGCGGCCAGGGCGGGCGCGGCGGGCGGCAGCACCTGCTGGAGGAGGCGGCCGTCGACATACGGGAGGACGGTGCGCAGGCTCTCGTGGCGGGCGAGGACGTCCCCGAGGGCAGCGCTGAGAGCGGCGATGTCCAGATGGCCGTCGATGCGCAGCACCGAGGGGATGTGGTACGCGCCGCCGGGGCCGTCCATCTGCTGGAGGAACCACATCCGGCGCTGCGCGTAGGAGGCCTCCAGCTCACCGGCCCGCTCCCGCCGCACCAGGGGCGGGCGGGCCAGGCCGGCCTCGTCCAGGGCGGCGGTCATCGCGCGCGGGGTGGGGTCGTCGAACAACACGCGCAGGTCCACCTCGACGGAGAACGTCGACCGGATTCGGGTGATGAGTGTGGTGGCAAGCACAGAGTGGCCGCCGAGGTCGAAGAAGTCGTCGTCGGGGCCGACCTCGGGTTCGTCGAGCACGAGCGCGAAGAGCGCGCACATGATGTCGAGCCGGGAGGCTGGCCCGCCGCCCGCCGGGGTGCGCGCGGGGTCCGTGGCCGTGGCCAGGGCGCCGCGGTCGAGCTTGCCGTTGGCGGTGAGCGGCAGCGCGTCGGTGCGGACGATCCGGCCGGGCACCATGTACTCGGGCAGCCGGGCGCGGACCGCCTCCTTGATCTCCTCGGGCGCGGGGTCGGCTCCGTCCTCGGCGACGACGAAGGCGACCAGGCGCCGGTCGTCCTCCCGCTCCTCGGTCAGGGCAACCGCGGCGAGCGCCACGCCGGGGCACTCGGCGAGCGCGGCCTCGACCTCGCCGGGCTCGATACGGAAGCCGCGGACCTTCAGCTGGTCGTCCGAGCGCCCGACGAAGGTGAGCCGGCCGGCCGGGTCGCGGCGGGCCAGGTCGCCGGTGCGGTACATGCGCTCGCCGGCCCGCCCGTGCGGGTCGGCGACGAACCGCTGCGCGGTGAGGCCCGGGCGGCCGAGATAGCCACGGGCCAGGCCGGGTCCGGAGACGTACATCTCGCCGATCGCGCCGACCGGCACCGGCCGCAGCCGTTCGTCCAGGAGATGGACCGTCAGGTCGGCGAGCGGGACGCCGATCAGGCTGTCCGGGCCCTGCTCGGGACCCAGCTCGACGTGGGTGACGTGGACCGTGGTCTCGGTGATGCCGTACATGTTCACCAGCGCCGGTCCGGTGCCGCCGTGGCGGCGGCGCCAGTCGGCGAGGCGGGCGGGCTGGAGCGCCTCGCCGCCGAAGACCACGGTGCGCAGCCGCAACCGGCGGCTCACCTCGGGCAGTTCCTGGTCGGCGGCCATGAGCTGGTAGAACGCCGAAGGCGTCTGGCTGAGGACGGTCACCCGCTCGTCGGCGAGCAGCCGCAGGAACCGCTGCGGCGCGCGGCTCACCTCGAAGGGGACGACGACCAGCCGTCCGCCGTGCAGCAGCGCGCCCCAGATCTCCCAGACCGAGAAGTCGAAGGCGGCCGAGTGGAACAGCGTCCACACGTCGCCGGGACCGTAGCCGAGCGGCTCGCGGGTGGTGGTGAAGAGGCGGACGGCGTTCTCGTGGGAGGTGATCACGCCTTTCGGGCGGCCCGTGGAGCCGGAGGTGTAGGTCAGGTAGGCGGGGCAGCCGGGCTCGAGGCGCGAGACCCGCTCGTCCGCGGCCACTGGCCCGGCGTCGCGGCCGTCGGCCTCGGCGCGGAACTCCGGGGCGTCGATGAGCAGGTGGTCCCGGTCGGTGGCGAGCCGGGCCGTCGAGGAGGTGATCAGCAGCTGGGGCGCCGCGTCCTGGAGCATGTACGCGATCCGGGCGGGCGGGTATCCGGGGTCGACGGCGACATAGGCCGCGCCGGACTTGAGGACACCGAGCAGCGCGAGGACGAGGTCCGCGGAGCGGGGCAGCGCGACGGCGACGACGTCCTCCGCGCCGATGCCGCGGGCGATGAGGGCGCGGGCCAGCCGGTTCGACCGCTCGTCGAGTTCCCGGTACGACCAGGTGGTGCCGTCCGCCGTGAGTGCGGGGGCGTCCGGGGTGGCGGCGGCCTGCGCGGCGAACAGCTCGGGGAGGGTGGCCGCGCCGGGGGCGGCGGTGGCCGCCGCGGTCCGGGGAGCCGTGTCCACGGGCGCCGGAGCCGGGCCGCCGACGCCGCTCACCGGCTGGGACGGGTCCGTGGCGGCGAGCGCCTCCAGCGTCGCGGTGAACGCGTCGCGGTGGTCGGCCAGTCCCAGGTCGTCACGGCCGTTGACGTCGACCTGGAGGCCCTGCCCGTCCTGGCGGTCCCAGATCATGAACAGCAGGTTGCCCACCAGACCGGAGGACAGGTTGCGCATCGTGCCGCGCGCCGCGCCGAACCGCAGGTCGTACGGGTGCGAGATGACGTTGACGACCGGCAGCAGGGACGTGGCATGTTTCATACCGAGGTCCCGCTGGAGGTCCACGCCCCGGTAACGCTGGTGTGCCACGGCCGCGGCCATCTGCTCGGCCACGTGCTCCAGCAGGGCGGTGACGGTCATGTCCGGGCGGACGGTGAGCGGCAGCGGCAGGACGTTGGCGAGGTTCGCCGGGGTCTGCCGGGCGAGCTGACTCGCGCGGGCGGAGAGCGGGAAGGCGAGGAGGACGTTCTCGTCCCCGGTTTGCCGCTGGACGTGCAGCGCCACGGCGGCCGTGACGACCACCGGCCAGGGCACCCGGACGCTGCGGGCGGTCCCGCGCACGGCGTCGAACCGCTCCTCGGACAGCCATCGCGTCACGCTGCGGAACGTGGCGGCCGCCCCCCGGGACCGGCTGACGAGCGGGGAGGGCGCCGGCCGGCCGCCCAGCTGCCCGAGCCAGAAATCCCGGTCCTGCCGGAAGTCCGGCGCGGAGCGGTACGCGGCGTCCTCGTCGGCGAGTTCGCGCAGCGAACCGAACGGGTTGGGGCCGGGGTCGCGCCCCTCGGTGAGCGCCGTGTAGACCTCGGCGACCCGGCGGGAGACCAGGGCGGAGCCGTAGGCGTCCATGGCGATGTGGTGGTAGTTCTGGTACCACAGATGCCGCTCGGGGCCGAGGCGGAGCACCGCGAAACGGAACAGCGGACCGTCCGTCAGATCGGTCGGCCGGGACAGCTCCCGGCGCATCCACGCGTCGGCCTCGGCCTGCGGATCGTCGGCACCGGACAGGTCGACGGCGCGCAGCTCCCACGGCCGGTCCGGGTCGATGCTCTGCGCCACCCGGCCGCGGTCCTGGTGGAAGCGGCTGTGCACGGTGTCCAGGCCGGCGACGACCGACCGCAACGCGCGCTCGAAGATCTCCGTGTCGAACTCGCCCTGCACATCGACGTACTCGCCGACCTGATACACCGAATTGCCGTCGCTCAGCCGCTGTTCGGCGAACCAGATCTCACGCTGCGCTGCCAGCAGGGGCAGCATAGTGTCGGCGTTCAACAAGATCGACGACCTCCGAGATTTCCTACTGGAAGCGCGGAACCACCCGGGAACCGAATCCGCCGGCGCATAGAGCCGGTTCGGGCGGGCCGGGGAATGAACAATCGATACAGCGAATTCGCTCCGGCCGAACGTAACGGCGCATCGGGCCCGGTACAAGCCCGGCGACCGCCCGCCAGGAATGGGGCGGCGGCCGACCGCTCCGGACCCCGACGGGCAGGTCATACGGGGTGGCCGAGGCGGACTGTGGTGTCCCGCCGGCGGGACACCGGGCCGCTCCTGCCGGTCGGCCGACGCGTCGACAATGACTCGGGTGCTCGGCTAGGTTCCGATCACGCCGAAACACCGAACGCACCCGGGACGTCGAAACTCCTGCTCCCTCCCCACGGTTTTGACCGACGCGTCCCGCAAATGGTCCGCCAGAAATTCGAGGACGCACCCGGAGAGAATCCAGCATGACACTTGACACCCACCAGTGGCGGCTCTCGGAAACCGAGCTCGACTTCTTCCGGGAGAACGGCTATATCGGGCCGCTGACGATTTACACCCCGGAGGAGATGGACGCGCTGTGGCGCCGGGCCCGTCGTGAGGTCCTGGACCGCTCGCACGCCGCCTACCCGGTGGACGAGGCGATGTCGGGCGCGACCAACATCGCGAACTACGACCGCCACCTCGACGTCGACCTGCTCATGCAGCACGTGTGCAACCGGAAGATCACCGAACGGGTCGCGTCCATCCTGGGGCCCAACGTCCTGTGCTGGCGCACGGAGTTCTTCCCGAAGTACCCGGGCGACGAGGGCACCGACTGGCATCAGGCGGACACCTTCGCCAACGCCAGCGGCAAACCGCAGATCCTGTGGCCCGGCGAGACCGAAACCGAGTTCGGCAAGGGCACCCTCACCGTGTGGACGGCGTTCACCGACGCCACCCGGGACAACGGCTGTCTGCAGGTCATCCCCGGCTCGCACCACCGGATGAACTACGACGAGACCAAGCGGATGACCTACGACACCTCGCAGATCAACTCCAAGGTCAAGGACGGCGTTCCGCGCGGCTTCTTCGGTTACGACTACCGCGATCTCCAGATCGACCCGGACTGGAAGCCGTCCGAGGAGGACGCCTTCGACCTGGTGATGCGGCGCGGCCAGTGCGTGATCTTCTGGTCCACCCTGATGCATGCGTCGCTGCCCAACATCACGACGAAGAGCCACCGGATGGGCTTCGCCACCCGCTACGTCCCGACCAGCGTGCGGGTCTACCCGGACACCGACCGGGTCGAGGAGTACGGCGGGAGCATTCCGCTCGACAAGTGGGGCGCGGTCCTCGTCAGCGGTGAGGACGACACCGGCCACAACAAGATCCTGCGCGAGTCGCTGCGCGGCACACCGATCTCCGAGTTCCTGGGCTGAGTCGGACCCCCGCACCCCGGCCGACTGAAGGAGTGCCCTCGCGGGTGCGCCTCCAGCCGGCCTGTGCCGCGCACCCCTGCCTGGAGGAGGGCACCCGCATGACCGTCACCCCAAGCTCCGTCACCCTGCCGATCGTCATGGGGGGTGCGGAGTTCGCCGCCGATCCGCCCGCCCACTACACCTGGCTGCGGGAGAACTCTCCGCTGGGGCAGATCCGGCTGGACTTCGGCGCGTTCGCCCAGGACGTCTGGGTGGTCTCCCGCTACGCGGACTGCAAGGCGATGCTCACCGACCCCCGCCTGCTGCGGTCCCCGTACGGGCCTCCGCCGGGCGTCGAGATCCCCGAGCACATCCGCCTGGTCAGCTCGACCCTGGACATGAAGGACAAGGACGAGCACCGCAGGCTGCGCTCCCTGGTGGCGGCTCCCTTCACGCCGAAGCGCATCGAGCACCTCGGCGCGCAGGTCCGGGTGCTCGCCGAACGCCGTCTGGACGCGCTCGGCGGCGGCAGCGGCCCGATCGACCTGCGCCAGGACTTCGCGCTCCCCGTGACCTACACCGTCATCGCCGACCTCGTCGGCGTCGGTGAGCAGGACCGCGTCCGCTTCCAGCAGGGCGTCACGGCGCTGATGAGCGGGTTCAGCGGCTCCCAGGAGGACTGGGAGGCGCACGTGCGCGACCTCGTCGACGTCACTCGTGACCTGGTCGCCCGCAAGCGGGCCGAGCCCGGGGACGACCTCGTCACTGGCCTGATCGAGGCCGAGGAGGCGGGCGACCGGCTGGCCGACACCGAGCTGGTGGCCATGGTGTTCAGCCTGGTGACGGCGGGCTACGAGACGACGTACAACCTGATCACGAATGCGGTGGCCGCCCTCCTGGACCACCCGGACCAGCTGGACCTGCTGCGTGCGGCGCCGGACGACGAGGCGCTGTGGCGGTCGGCGGTCGACGAGGTGGCGCGCTATCTGCCGCCGATCACCGGAACCCGGCCGGCCACCGCGGTCGAGGACATCGAATGGCACGGGCAGACCGTGCCCGCGGGGGCGTCGGTGCTGCCGCTGCTCGCGGCTGCCAACCGGGACCCGGAGGTTTTCGAGGAGCCGGAGCGCTTCGACATCACCCGCTCCCCCAACCCGCACCTCGGTTTCGGCCACGGTGTGCACTTCTGTCTCGGCGCCAACCTGGCCCGGATGGAGGCCCGGATGGCGCTCCAGGTTCTGTTCGAGCGGCACCCCGGCCTGTCGCTCGCCGTCGGCCGTGACGAACTGGTCCTGGAGCCGATGCCGCTGTGGACCCGCTTCCGCGAACTTCCGGTCGTCCTCGGATGACCGGAACGCGGCCCCCGTATGCCCGACTGTCCGCCGACGCGCCGATGACACCTGAGAGGACCATGCCGAACCGCACCGCTGTCGTCACCGGAGGAACCAAGGGGATCGGGGTCGCGCTCAGCCGCCGGCTGGCCCGGCTCGGCTATCACGTCGTCGCGGTGTACCGCGCCGACAAGGCCGCCGCGGACCTGTTGAGCGAGGAACTCGGCGACCGGGTCGAGACGGTCCGGCTGGACGTCGCCGACCCGGAGGCGGTGACCGCCTTCGCCGAGCGGGTGCTCTCCGCGCACGGCGCGCCCCGGGTGCTGGTCAACAACGCCGGCCGCAACATCGACGGGCCCTTCCTGGAGATGGCGGACGACGACTGGCGGCAGGTACTGGACGCCAACCTGTCCGGGCCGTTCTACCTGACCAAGGCGTTCGCCCCGGCCATGCTCGGCCTGGAGGGCGGCGCCAGTGTCGTCAACGTCGGGGCGACGACCGCGATCCGGCCCCGGCTGAACGGCGTCAACTACTGCGCGAGCAAGGCGGGACTGCTGCATCTGACCAAGTGCCTCGCGCTGGAGCTGGCCCCGGCCGTCCGGGTCAACTGCCTGATCCCCGGAATGATCGACACCGAGGAGATGCGCACCCGGTACCGGGTCGCCGATCCGACGGCGCGCGCCGAACTGCTCGCCGAGATTCCGCAGGGGCGGATCGGCTCGCCCGAGGAGATGGCGAACGCCCTGGAGTTCCTGGTCGGCGACGGGGCCCGCTACATCACCGGCCAGAAACTCATCGTCGACGGTGGCCAGTTCATGTGGTAGCGGTCACCGCCCGCTCCGAGAGAGAAGAGCCTTTCATGTTCGCACGCCTCGACCGGTATGCCGACTTCCTCAAGATCAGGTATCGCTCCGACTTCCTCAAGTCCGGCGAGTACTCCCTCACCGAGGTCACTCCCGAACTGCGCGAGCGCATGGAGAGCGGACAGTTCCACCGCATCGTCTTCTCCGGGATGGGCTGCTCCGCCATCGTCTCCGATGTGATCGGGACGTTCCTCAACGCCTCGGGTGCGGGAGTGGAGGTCCTCGTCTTCAACGACTACGACTTCCCCTACCTCGTCCCGCGGTCGGTGGTCGACGACGAGGGGACGCTGTTCGTCATCAGCTCCTACAGCGGCCACTCCGAGGAACCGGTCCGGGTCTTCCACCAGCTCGCGGGCCGCTACCACCGCACGCTGCTGCTGACCTCCGGCGGCAGGCTGGCCGAACTGGGCCGGCAGGCCGGGGTGTCGGTGGCCCGGTGGGAACTGAGCGAGCCGGACCGGGAGTACCCGCTCTTCCACGTCGGCCAGTACTTCGCGATCCTGCTCGACATGTTCCCGCGGCTGGGACTGATCAAGGAGGACCACCGCGCGGAGGTCGCCGCGCTGGCGGGCCATCTCGCCACGGACTTCACTCCGGAGCTGGAGGAGCTGGCCCGCGCGACCGCGCTGCGCTCGAAGGACGCGAACATCATCATGCTCGCGTCGCCGAAGTGGTACATGAGCCTGCTGAAGCTGGCCAAGATGCACTTCAACGAGATGGCGATGGCACCGGCGACCCGGAACTTCTTCCACGAGTTCTGCCACAGCGAGGTCGCCACGCTCTCCGACCCGGACCGCCCGCACAGCGTCCTGCTGTTCCGGGACAGCGACGACGATGCCTACACGCAGCAGAAGATGGACAACCTCGTCCGCCTGCTCACCCGCGACGTCCCGCAGAACCGGAACATCACGGTGACCGAGTTCGCGCTCGACCAGCCGACGTTCATGCGCAAGTACTTCACCGCGCTGGAGTTCGTCCAGCACACAGCGCTGTACCTGGGCCGCCTCTACGACACCAAGTCCCGCGACCTGATCTCCGAGTCCGCCGGCAACCCGTGGTACCACACGACCTCCATCCTGGCCGAGGCCGGAATGGCGAAGACATCCGGCTGACCCCTGGAAGGAACCGGGGACACCCCGTGTCAGGGCCCGCTGCACCGGCGCGATCCGGACGGCGGGCCCTACGCGTCCTCCGGCACCCGCGTACCCCGGGCGTCCGGCATGTCCGGCGCATCCTGCGCGCTGCGGCGGACGATGGCCTCGATCCCGTCCAGCAGGACCGCCAGTCCGGCATCGAAGGTCTCGGTCGCCTCCCGTTCCAGATACGGCAGTTCCGGTTCGGGGGGAGCCGTGGCGGCCTCCTCGGCGAGCCGGACGACCGTCGGGAAGCGCTCGGCGAAGTCGGGTACGACCTCCTCGAAGGCCGCGGAGCGGGCGGCCCACCAGTCCTCGTCGGAGACACCCGTCGCGGCGGCGGCCTGCCGGGAGTCGACCACCGTCTGTGCGGCGCCCCGGACATGGTTGATCAGCGTGCCGACGATCCGCCGCAGCACCTGCGCGCTGAGCCCGGTCGCGAAGAGGATGCGCAGGACGGTCTCCAGCAGGGCGTTCTCGTTCGGCCCGAGCACGGGACGCGCCTGGGAGACGTGGAGGGTCCAGGGGTGGCGCAGGCAGAACGCCCAGTAGTCGTGCGTCCAGGCCGAGAGCGCCGCGCGCCAGCCGTCCGTGAGGTCGTAGTCGGTGGGCAGTTCGGCGAGGGCGCGGTCGTACATGAGGTCGACCAGCTCGTCCTTGCTGGGCACGTAGGTGTACAGCGCCATTCCGGTCCGCCCGACGCGCTTGCCCACCTCGCGCATGGAGACTGCGGAGATCCCGGAGGCGTCGGCGATGGCGATCCCGGCGTCCACGATCGCGTCCACGGTCAGTCCGGGCCGGGGTCCCGGAGCGCTCCGGGTGACCGCCTCACCGGGGGTGCGCCACAGCAGGGCCAAGGAACGACGGAAATCCCCTTGACCGGCGAAAACCACCACCACATCCCCTTGACTGGTGCCGGACTGGACGGTCATTACCTTACCGCACGGCCACTCGGCGGCCGCCCTTCGTACGGGGCCGCCGAAAAGGCGTGACGGCCCCGTGACTGCTTTCACTGCATCGCCGCTTTCCGGCGCTCTTCGACGGCCGAGCCGGATTCCTTGCGCGCCATTCGCCGCAGTACCACGGGCGCCAGCAAAAGCCCGAGAGCGGCCCACGCACCGAGTGCGCAGAACGTTTCGACATATCGCCAGGAATCACCGATCTCCACGGCGGCGAACTCGTCCGGCAGCAAGGCGGAACGCATTCCGAGACCGAGCCAGTAGACGGGGAATACCTGGGCGATCCACTGGAGCCATTCCGGCGCCTCGGTGACCGGGAAGAAAATGCCCGATACGCCGAAGAGCGCCAGCAGCGGGAACATGACGATGCCGATGTTGCGCGGGCTGGTGAGCAACGACCCCAGGACGGCGCCGATCGGCATCGTCGCGAGCATCCCGAGCACGAGCACCCAGGCGAGCGTGAACCAGGCGCCGACACTGTCCAGGCGCACCCCGTCGAAGAGGAGGACGCCGGGCACCAGCAGCAGGGCGGTGGTGATCAGGGTCGTCGCCGCCGAGTGGATGATTTTGCCGATCAGATAGGCGACCATGCCGTTCGGGGCGGCCTTCGCCCGCAGCAGCGTGCCGTCCTCCCGTTCCATCAGCAGGTTGAAGGCCACGGCCTGGAAGCCGTTGAAGGCGAGTGTCAGCCCCAGCAGGCCGGCCAGTGTGGTGGAACCGAGCGAGAAGCCGGTGCCGCCGATGTCGGAGCCGCGCCGCAGCAGGGCGACAACGAGCAGGACGACCGGGATGAACAGCATGCCGAGGACGTCCTGGACGCTGGAGAGCGACTGGCGGGTCTCGATCCGGCCCGCCGCCAGTCCGCTGCGGACGGCGGTCGCGGTCGCGGTCACGCTCATGACGACACCTCCGCCACCCGCTCCACGGCCGCCCGGGGTGCGCCCAGCTCCGGGAGTCCGGCGCCGTCCCGGCCGGACTCGGCGGCGTGCACCATGGCCAGGTAGGTGTCCTCCAGGGTGGCCCGGCGGACCTCGAGCTTGTCGACGTCGGCGCCGTGCGCGGCGAACAGCTCACGCACGAACCGGGTCGGGGTCCGGGTCGAGGTGGTGAACCGTTCGCCGTCGCGGACCCAGCGCACCTCGGCGCCCGCCTCCACCTGCCGGGCCAGTTCCTCGGGGGTGGAATCGGCCACGATCCGCCCTCTGGCCAGGATCACGATGCGGTCGGCCAGCCTCTCGGCCTCGTCCAGGTCGTGGGTGGTCAGCAGGATCGTGGTGTCCTCGACCTCGGCGAGCCGGCGCACCAGCGCGTGAAACTCCTGGCGGGCCTCCGGGTCGAAGCCCACGGTCGGCTCGTCGAGGAAGAGCACCTCGGGGCTGCCGACGATGCCGATCGCCACGTCCAGCCGCCGCCGCTGGCCGCCGGAGAGCTGTCCGACGCGCCGGCCGGCCTGCTCGGTGAGCCCGACGGCCTCCAGGAGTTCGTCCACGTCACGCGGGCGGGTGATCCGCTCGGTGGAGTAGGGCGCGTACAGGGAGCCGTAGTGCGCCAGGAACTCGCGGACGGGCCACTTGGCGTGGTCCCGCCAGGACTGGAGGACCACGCCGAGGCGGGCCCGCCAGCTCTCGTCGCCGTGCGCCGGATCGGTGCCCAGCACCCGCACCTCGCCGGCGGAGCGCATCCGGAAGCCCTCGAGGATCTCGATCGTGGTCGTCTTCCCCGCGCCGTTGGGGCCGAGCAGTGCGACGACCTCGCCCCTCGCGACCCGGAAGTTCACTCCGTGCAGGACCGTCGTGGATCCGTAGCTCATGCGCAGGTCGGTGACCTCAATAGCGAGCTCTGCCGCCGTGTCCGCACTCACGTCACTCCCCTCCTTCGCTATCTCATTACAGCGTAAAACGTTAGCACGCGCTCCTCCCCGGTCCCGGCGCGGCGCCGGGACCGGGGAGGGGAAGAGGGGCGCGGCCGGCCGCCTCAGCCGGCCACCTGCTCGGGGAAGCGGTCGAGCAGGTATGCATGGATCTCGTTGACCGAGTTCAGCGTCTGGAGCTCTTCGAACCGGGGATCGAGACGGATGCCGTACCGGTCCTCCAGACAGGCCTGGAGGGTGACCATGGTGAAGGAGTCCATGACGAACTCCGCGTCGTCGCCCACGTCGGCGGACAGTGCCAACGAGCGGCTCTGGGAGAGGATCTCCCTGATCTCATCCTTGCTGATCACTGGCGTTTTCCCTCCAGGTGGGGTCACAGGCCGGCGCGGATCGCGTTCCGGTCGCGGACGAGCTTTCCGGTCTTGTTGCGGGGCAGGGCGCGGGCGGCGAAGAACCGCTTGGGGACCTTGACGGCGCTCAGCCGTTCCCGGCACCAGGCGATCAGCTCGCCCGCCTCCGGTGCCGCCTCGCCCCCGACGTACGCCTCGATCACCTCGTGGTGGAGGACCACCGCCTCGGCGACCGCGGGGTGCGCCCGCAGCACGGCCTCCACCTCGGCGAGGTCGACCTTGAGGCCGCCGATGGTGACGAGCGAGTCCAGCCGGCCGAGGATGCTCAGCTCGCCGGTGGCGTCGTCCGCGGCGAAACGGTCGAAGGTGCGCAGCCACCCGTCCACGTAGCGGTCCGGCTGGTCGTCGAGCGGATACGGCGACCGGTCCAGGCGTACGTACAGCTCCTGGCCGACGATCTTCGTCTCGACCCCGGGCACCGTGCTGCCCAGCACCGGCGGCCGCGGCCCGTGCAGCCCGGCCGCGAGCAGGCCGGTCTCGGTCACGCCGTACACCTGGCTCACACGGACCCCGTACTTGCGGTGGAACTCCTCGTACACCTCGACGGGCAGCCGTTCGCCGCCGGTGACGGCGAGCCGGAGCGCGGGCAGCGGGGGCACCTGCGGGGTTTTGGACAGCAGTTCGAAGTGGGCCGGCACCCCGTAAATCGCCATCGCCCCGGTCTCCCGGGCCGTCCGCAGCACCTCGGCCGGCGTCGGCAGGGGCGGCAGCACCACCGTCGCGCCCTGCCGCAGGGCGTGCAGCACACCGGTGACCAGGCCCATCGTGTGCACGAGGGAGTTGAGCAGCACCAGGCGGTCGCCGGCGCCGGGCAGTTCCGGCAGGGCGGCGTGACGGTCGAGTTCGGCGAGGAGCGACGCGGGGGTGCGGCCGATCACCTTGGGCCGGCCGGTCGAGCCGGAGCTGAACTGGACGAGGCAGGCGTCGGACGCGGCGGGGCGCCCGGAAGGCCTGGGGCCGACGCTGAAGGCGACCTCCTCCTCGAACCCGGTCGCCGGCCCCGGGTGCGCGTCGGAGTCGATCACGTACTGGGGCCGGAGCAGTTCGGCCAGTGGCTCGTACTCGGCGGGTGTCGCCCGGAAGTCGACCAGGAGGACCTGCGCGCCCCGGCTCCACAGGGCGAGCAGCACCCGCAGATAGGTGAGGCTCGGCCTCATGCGGAGCAGAACGGTACTGTTCTCACCTATTCCCTGTTCGCGGAAGACGCGACCGAGTTCGGCCACCGCGGAACGCAGTTCGGATCTGGATTCCGCAGTGCGTGAAATTGCCCAGGGCTGCCGGTCCGCACCGGCGTCCAGCAATGATTCACCCCACCAGGACGCGATTGCCATGCCTCTCCCTCACCGGCTGGAAGAATCGGGAAGTCAACAGGGTGATTATGGGTGCACCAGACGGAAATTCACTGTCCCGCCGGCGGGACAACCGACGCTGCCCGCGGGCCTGCTCACGACATTGACTCCGCGAACCGCCGTGTTAGGTTCGGGCGGTGCCCGGACACCGGGAAACCGGCTCGCACAACAACCGCTTGCATTCTTCCCGCCGACATATCGAAATCAGGCGGCGCTACGCAACCGGAGGCTGAAGATTGTCTGGTCGTGAGCCCGAGGGTGCGATTCTGCCCCTGTCGGCCGCACAGCGTGAGATCTGGTTCGCGGAACAGCGCCTGGAATCGGCGAACAGCGTCTACCGGGTCGGGGAGTACGTGCGCATCGACGGCCCGCTCGACACTGCGCTGTTCGAACGGGCGCTGCGGCAGACGGTCGGTGAAGCCGACGCCCTGCACGTCCGGTTCGCCGAGTCCGGCGACGACGCCCGGCAGTCCGTACGGCAGGTGGCCGACTGGCCGCTGCCGTACGTGGACGCCGGCGACCGGCCGGACCCGGCTGCGGCGGCGACCGCGTGGATGGAGCGCGACCTCCGCAGGCCGATGGACCTCGCCCGCGGGCCGCTGTTCCGGCACGCGCTGATCGGCCTCGGGGACGACTGCCACATCTGGTACCACAGTTATCACCACATCGTCATGGACGCGTTCGGCGCCCAGCTCATCGCCCGGCGGGTGGCGGCGGTGTACACCGCTCTCGCCGCGGGACGGCCGTGCGAGGCGTCGCCGTTCGGGTCCCTGCGCCGGCTGATCCACAGCGACACCGCCTACCGCTCCTCCGAACAGTTCGCCCGGGACCGGGCGTTCTGGACCGGCCTGTTCGCCGACCGGCCGCCGACGCCCCGGCTCGTGGTGCCGTCACGGAGCACGCCGGCGGAACTGCTGCGCAGCACCACCCGACTCGGCCAGGACCGTCTGGAGCGCATCCGCGAGATCACCCGCCGTGCCCGGGTGCCCTGGTCGCAGTTGGCGATCACGGCGGCCGCGGCGTACGTGCACCGGATGACGGGCGCCGATGACGTGGTGGTCGGCCTGCCCGTCGCGGCGCGCACGGACGTCGTGGTGCGCCAGACCCCGGGCATGACCTCCAACGTGCTGCCGCTGCGGGTGCCGGTGCGGCCGGACCTGAGCATCGCCGGGCTGCTGCGTGAGGTGAGCGACCGGGTCCGTGACGTGGTGGCCCACCAGCGGTACCGGGGTGAGGACCTGCACCGGGACATCGCGCTGCCGGACACGGCCGCCGCCCGGTACGCGCCGCTGGTCAACGTCATGTCGTTCGACTACGACCTGCGGTTCGGCGAGCACCCCGCGACCGTGCACAACCTCTCCTCCGGCCTGGTCGGCGACCTGGCGATCGCCGTGTGGGACCGGCGGGACGGCTCCGGCCTCCAGATCGACCTCACCGCCCACCCCGAGGTCTGCGACCGACAGACACTGACGAACCATCAGAACCGGTTCGTTGCCCTGCTGAACGCGGTCACCGAGGCCGACCCGGACTCCCCGATCGGCCGGATCGACCTGCTGACCGCGGCGGAACGCCGCCGGCTCCTGCCGCCCCCGGCCGCTGCGGCCCCCGCGCGCCGCGCCACCCTGCCGGGGCTGTTCCAGGCGCGGGCGCAGGCCTCCCCCGACGCGCCCGCCGTCTCCCTCGGCGGCACGCGACTGACCTACGCGGAGCTGAACTCCCGGGCCAACCGGCTCGCGCGCCTGCTGATCGCCCACGGCGCCGGGCCGGAGAAGATCGTCGCGGTGGCCCTGCCCCGGAGCGTCGAACTGATCGCCGCCCTGCTCGCCGTCACCAAGACGGGCGCGGCCTATCTGCCGCTGGACCCGGCCTATCCGCACGCCCGGCTGGAGCTCATGCTGGCGGACGCCGCCCCGGTGCTGGTCGTCACCGACCGGGACACCGCGCCGGCGCTGCCGTCCGGCGCGCCCACGCTCGTCCTGGACGAGGGCACCACCCCCGGCCTGCTCGACGCGCAGCCGACGACCGACCCCGCCGATGGCGACCGGACCCGCCCGCTGACGCCGGAGCATCCCGCGTACGTCATCTACACCTCCGGCTCCACCGGCCGGCCCAAGGGCGTCCTCGTCACCCACCACAACGTGGTCCGCCTGTTCGACGCCACCCGGGAGCGGTTCGCCTTCGGCGAGCGGGACGTGTGGACCCTGTTCCACTCCGCCGCGTTCGACTTCTCCACGTGGGAGATCTGGGGTGCGCTGCTGCACGGGGGCCGCCTGGTCGTCGTGCCGTACGACGTGAGCCGTACCCCCGCGCGCCTGCTGCGGCTGCTGGCCGACGAGGGCGTGACGGTGCTCAACCAGACGCCGTCCGCCTTCTACCAGCTGCTGCAGGCCGACCGCGAGGAGCCCGCGCACGGCGACCGCCTCGCGCTGCGCACCGTGGTCTTCGGCGGTGAGGCGCTGCGCCCGGACCGGCTGCGCCCCTGGTACGAGCGCCACCCCGACACCGCGCCGGCCCTGGTCAACATGTACGGCATCACCGAGACCACCGTGCACGTCACCCGGCTCGACCTGGACCGCGACCAGGTGGCCGCCGCCGAGACGAGCGTGATCGGCACGGGCCTGAGCGACCTGCGCACCTACGTCCTCGGCCCCGGCCTGCGCCCCGTACCGCCCGGCGTCCCGGGCGAACTCCACGTCGCCGGTGCCGGACTGGCCCGCGGCTATCTGGGCCGTCCGGGGCTGACCGCGCAGCGGTTCGTCGCCGATCCCTACGGGCCGCCCGGCACGCGGATGTACCGCACCGGGGACATGGCCCGCTGGACCGCCGACGGGCAGTTGGAGTATCTGGGCCGGTCCGACGACCAGGTGAAAATCCGTGGGTTCCGCATCGAACCCGGTGAGATCGAGGCGGCCTTCGCCGAGCACGAGGGCGTCGCCCAGGTCGCCGTCCTGGTCCGGCGGGACCGGCTCGACGACGACCGGCTGGTCGCCTACGTGGTGCCCGCCGCCGGAGCCGCGGTGCGGCCGGAGGAGCTGCGCGCGGTCGCCCGTGACCGGTTGCCGGAGCACATGGTGCCGGCCGCGGTGGTCCTCCTCGGCCGGCTTCCCCTCACGCCCAACGGCAAGTTGGACCGAGCCGCGCTGCCCGCCCCGGACCGGGCGTCGGCGGGTGGCCCGCACCAGCCCGCCCGGACCCCGCGCGAGCAGGCCGTGTGCGATCTGTTCGCCGAGGTCCTCGGCGTGGACCGGGTCGGGGCCGGCGACAACTTCTTCGACCTCGGCGGTCACTCGGTGCTGGCGACCCGGCTGACCTCGCGGCTGCGCACGGCGTACGGCGTCGAGCTGAGCCTGCGCTCCCTGTTCGAGGCGGCGACGCCGGCCGCGCTGGCCCGGCTGCTGGACGACGCGGCACCGGCCCGCCCGGCGCTGACCCGGCGGGACCGCCCCGAGGTGCTGCCGCTGTCGTTCGCGCAGAAGCGGCTGTGGTTCCTGCACCGGCTGGACGGGCCGGACGCCACCTACAACACCCCGTTCGTGCTGCGGCTGTCCGGCCGGGTGGACCGGGCCGCGCTGCGCGCCGCCCTCGGTGACGTCGTGGCCCGGCACGAGAGCCTGCGCACCGTGATCCGCGAGCGGGACGGCGTCCCGTACCAGGTCGTGCTGCCGGAGGTGGAGACGCCGTTCACCGCGCGGGACGGCGACCCGGCGGAGCCGCCCGGCCGGGTGGCGGAGGCGGCGCGGCGCCGGTTCGACCTCGCCGCCGAGCCGCCGCTGCGGGCCGAGCTGATCAGCCTCTCGGCCGACGAGCACGTCCTGCTGCTCGTCCTGCACCACATCGCCGCGGACGGCTGGTCGATCGGGCCGCTCTCCCGCGACCTGGCGACCGCCTACGGCGCCCGCAGCCGGGGTGAGCGGCCCGAGCTGCCCGACCTGCCTGCGCAGTACGCCGACTACACCCTGTGGCAGCGCGACCTGCTCGGCGACCCGGACGACGCCGACAGCGTGTTCGCCGCTCAGGTCGCCTACTGGCGACGGCAGTTGGCGGGACTGCCGGAGTGCCTGGAACTGCCCACCGACCGACCGCGGCCTGCCGTCGCCTCGCACCGCGGGGACTACCTCGCCGCCGAGATCGACGCGGACCTGCACCAGCGGCTGCTGGAGATGGCGAGGACCGCGAACGCCAGCCTGTTCATGGTGCTCATGGCGGGCCTCGCGGCCTTGCTGACCCGGCTCGGCGCCGGCACCGACATCCCCGTCGGCACACCGATCGCCGGACGGACCGACCAGGCGCTCGACGACCTGGTGGGCCTCTTCGTCAACACCCAGGTGATCCGCACCGACACCTCCGGCGCCCCGTCGTTCACCGAGCTGGTGGCCAGGGTGCGGGAGACGACGCTGGCCGCCCACGCCCACCAGGACGTGCCGTTCGAGCATCTGGTCGACGTTCTGAGCCCGTCGCGCTCCCTGGCGCACCATCCGCTCTTCCAGGTCGTGCTGGCCCTCCAGAACGCCGCAGACGCCTCCTTCGACCTGCCCGGACTCCAGGTGCGCTCGGAGCTGGGCCGCACCGGCACCGCCAAGTTCGACCTCTTCCTCAGCCTCAGCGAGGAGTACGACGACGGGCGGCCCGCAGGGATCCACGCGCTCGTCGAGTACGCCGACGACCTGTTCGACCCTGAGTCGGTGCTGAGGCTGTGGGACCGCTGGATACGGCTGCTCGACGCCGCGGTCACCGACCCCGGCGCCCCCGTCACCGGTATCGGCCTGCTCACCCCGGGGCAGCGGGAGCGCATCCTCCGCCAGGGCACCGGCCCCGAGCAGCCGGCCCCGGACCGCCCCCTGCCCGCGCTGTTCGAGGCGCGCGCCGCGGCCGATCCGGACGCGGTGGCGCTGGTCGCCGGGGACACCCGGCTGACCCGCTCCGATGTGAACGCCCGGGCCAACCGGCTCGCCCGCGCGCTGCGGGCCCGCGGTGTCCGGCGGGGCGACGCGGTTCTCCTGCGCCTGGACCGGTCCGTCGACGCGGTCGTGGCGATCCTGGCGGTACTGAAGGCGGGCGGCACCTACGTGCCCCTCGACCCCCGGCAGCCCGCAGCGCGGACCGAGCCGATCCTGCGCGACACCCGGCCCGCCCTGCTGCTCACCCATCGGGGCGCGCCCCCGCTCGACGGCGTCCCCCGCCTCGAGCTCGACGACCCGGCCACGGCCGCCGAGTTGGCGGCCGGACCGGCGGCGGACCTCCGCCTCCCGGCGTCACCCGCCGACGCCGCATACGTCATGTACACCTCGGGTTCGACGGGCCGGCCCAAGGGGATCACCGTCACCCACGCGAACGTCGCCGCGCTCGCCTCCGACCCCTGCTGGTCGGACGCCGCGCACGACCGGGTGCTGCTCCACTCGCCGCTTGCGTTCGACGCATCCACCTACGAACTGTGGGTACCGCTGCTGCGTGGCGGCCAGGTGGTGGTGGCACCGCCCGGCGACCTGGACGTGCCCACGCTGGCCGGGCTGATCACGGGGTCGGGGGTCACCGGTCTGTGGCTGACCGCCGCGCTGTTCGACGTGATGGCCGAGCACGACCCCGGCTGCTTCGCCGCTGTCCGGCAGGTATGGGCGGGCGGCGAGGCGCTGTCCCCGGCCGCGGTCGGCCGGGTGCTGGCCGCCTGCCCCGGGACGGTGGTGGTCAACGGCTACGGCCCCACGGAGACCACCACCTTCGCCACCAGCCACGCCGTGCGCGACCTCGCGCCCGACGCCCCGGCCGTGCCGATCGGCCGGCCGCTCGCCGGGACCCGGACCTACGTCCTGGACGCCGGTCTGCACCCGGTGCCCGAGGGAGTCGTCGGCGAGCTGTACATCGCCGGTTCGGGGCCGGCCCGCGGCTACCTCGGGCAGCCTGCGTTGACCGCCCAGCGGTTCGTCGCCGACCCGTTCGGCCCGCCCGGCGCCCGCATGTACCGCACCGGCGACCTGGTGCGCTGGAGCGGCGCGGGGGTGCTGGAGTTCGCAGGGCGCTCGGACGACCAGGTCAAGATCCGCGGTTTCCGCATCGAGCCGGGCGAGATCGAGGCGGTGCTCACCGGGCATCCGGACGTGGTCCGCGCCGCCGTGCTCGCCCGCCCCGACCACACCGGCGGTACGCGGCTGGTCGCCTACCTGGACTCGGCGGCCGACCCCGCCGCGCTGCGGGCGTACGCCGCCGAGCGGCTGCCCGACTACATGGTCCCGGCCGCCTTCGTCCCGCTGCCCGCTCTCCCCCTGACTCCCAACGGCAAGGTCGACCGGGCCGCCCTGCCGGAACCGGCCCTGCCCGTGACGGACCACCGGGAGCCCGGAACGCCCCGGGAGAAGCTGCTGTGCGGGCTGTTCTCCCAGGTGCTCGGCCAGGACCGGATCGGTGCCGACGACGACTTCTTCTCCCTCGGCGGCGACAGCATCCTCTCGATCCGACTGGTCTCCCAGGCCCGCGCCGCCGGCCTGGACGCCGGCGTGCAGGACGTCTTCGAGCACCGTACGGCCGCCCGTCTGGCGGAGGCCCTCGGCGACCTGACGGCGCCGGTGCCGGCCGAGGACTCCGGGTCCGGCGACGGACTCGTCCCGCCCAGCCCGATCATGTGCTGGCTCCAGGACCGCGGCGGCCCGATTGACCGGTTCTCCCAGTCCCTGTTGCTGCGGGCACCCCACCGGTTGGACCGGGACCGGCTCACCGCCGCCGTGGCTGCCCTGACCGACCGTCACGCCGTCCTGCGCGCCCGCCTGACGCGGGAGCCGGACGGGGACCGCTGGGCCCTGGAGATCCGCCCCGCGGGCGCCGTCGACCCGGCCGGTCTGGTCCACGTGGCGGAGCTGCCGTCCACCGGACCGGGCCACGCGGACGTCGTGCGGACGGCCGTCGAGCGGGAGGCCGAGGCGGCGACGGCCCGGCTCTCCCCCCGGGACGGGCGGATGGCCCAGTTCGTCTGGCTGGACGCCGGGCCCGGCCGGGAGGGCAGGCTGCTGATGGTGATCCACCACCTCGCGGTCGACGGGGTCTCCTGGCGCGTCCTGGTGCCCGACCTGCTGGCCTCGCTGGACGGGACCCCGCCGCCCCCGGTCGGTGCCTCCGTGCGCACCTGGTCGCGCACCCTGCACGCCAGGGCCCGGCAGCCCGAGACGGTCGGCGAACTGGCGTGGTGGACACGGGTGGTACGGGAGCCGGACCCCCTGCTGACCGCACGGGCCCTGGACCGAGCACGGGACCTCACCGGCACCGCCGCCCAGTTCACCGCCACCCTGCCGCCCGACGTCACCGAACCCCTGCTCACCAGCGTGCCGGCCGCGTTCCACGCCGGGGTCCAGGACGTGCTGCTGGCCGCATTATCCCTGGCGCTCGGCCACTTCCGCCGCGAGCAGGGACGCGGCGAGGGCAGCGCCGTCCTGATCGACGTGGAGGGGCACGGCCGCGACGAGGACGGCAGCGGGATCGATCTCTCCCGCACCGTGGGCTGGTTCACCAGCCTGTACCCGGTCCGGCTGGACCCTGGCGCACACGCGTGGGAGGGCGTGACCGCCGGTGCGCCCGGAACCGCGGCCGCGGTCAAACGGGTCAAGGAGCAGATGCGCGCCGTCCCCGCGCACGGCCGGGGCTTCGGCCTGCTGCGCTATCTGAATCCCGGCACCGCGGCCGAGCTGGCCGCGGCAGCCGTCCCGCAGATCGGCTTCAACTACGTGGGGCGGTTCCCGGCGCCCGGCACCGCGATCGTCCGGGAGCACCCCGAATGGCGGGTGGCGAACGAGATCGGGCTGGTCGGCGGCAGCGACGCCGCCCTCCCCCTGGCGCACGGCCTGGAGGTCGACGCGGCGGTGCGCGACCACCCGGACGGGCCGCGCCTGACGGCCACGTGGCGGTGGGCGTCCGGGATGTGGCCCGAGCCGGACGCACGGACCGTCGCGGAGTACTGGTTCCAGGCCCTGCGCGGCCTGGCGCGCCATGGCTCCGCACCGGGGGGCGGCGGTTTCACCCCGTCCGACTTCCCGCTCGTCGGACTCGCTCAGCACGATGTCGAACAGCTCGAGGACATGTGGAGGGCTCGGTAATGACCCGCGGCAATCTGGTCGACATCCTCCCGCTGACACCGATGCAGGAGGGCATGCTCTTCCACGCGCTGTACGACGTGGACGGCCCCGATGTGTACATGGTGCAGCAGGTCTTCGACCTCACGGGTCCGCTGGACCCCGGGCGGCTGCGCGCCGCTGCGCAGGCGCTGGTGACCCGGCATCCCAATCTGCGTGCGGCGTTTCCCCAGGTGACGGACGGTCAGCCGGTACAGGTGATCCCGGCCGAGGTGGCCGTGCCGTGGACCGAGGAGGACCTGAGCGGGCTGCCGGAGGCGGAAGCGCGCGAGGAGCTGGACCGGCTGGGCCGGGAGGACCACCGGCGCCGCTTCGACCTGGCGCGGCCCCCGCTGCTGCGGTTCACGCTGGTCCGGCTCGCGGCGGAGCGGCACTGCCTGCTTCTGACCAGCCATCACATCCTGCTGGACGGCTGGTCGACACCGATTGTGGTCCGGGAACTGTTCACCCTGTACGCCCGTGACGGAGACGCCGGCGCCCTGCCGAGGGTGACGCCGTTCCGGGACTTTCTGGCCTGGCTGGGCCGGCAGGACCGGGCGGCGGCCGAGGAGGCATGGCGCCGTGAGCTGGCCGAGGTGGACCAGGCGACCCGCCTGGCCCCGGCCGATACAGCGCGCGTTCCCCGGCTCCCCGAGCGGGTGGTGACCGAGGCGCCGGAGGAGCTGACCGCGGCGCTGCGAGCGCGGGCGCAGGGGCTCGGCGTGACGGTGAACACCCTGCTCCAGGCCGCGTGGGGGCTGGTGCTGAGCCGTACGACCGGGCGCCGGGACGTGGTGTTCGGCGCCATCGTCTCCGGCCGTACCCCGCAGTTGCCCGGCGTGGAGTCGATGGTGGGCCTGTTCATCAACATCGTCCCTGTGCGGGTGCGGGTCGCGCCGGAGCGGTCGCTGTCGGAGCTGATCGGCGAGGTGCAGCGCGGCCAGTCCGCACTGACCGCGCACCACCATCTGGGGCTGTCGGACATCCAGCGGGCGGCGGGTGTACCGGAGCTGTTCGACACGATGATGGTGTTCGAGAACTACCCGTGGGACGGGCCCGCACAGGACGTCGCCGCCGGTCTGGGCACCGAGGTGCGGGTGGCTCCGGCCCTGGAGCGTGGCCGGGACGCCACCCACTTTCCGCTGACCCTCGTCGCCGCGCCGGGCCGGCGGTTGTACCTGCGGCTGGACCACCGCGACGACCTCTTCGACCGGGCGACCGCGCAGGCTCTGCTTGACCGGCTCCTGCTGGTCCTCACCGCCGTGGCCGAGGATCCCGGCACGCTCACCGGGCGGGTCGACGTGACCAGCGCCGAGGAGCGCCGTCTGCTGTTGGAGACCTGGAACGACACCCGGCGCGACGGGGAACTGCCGCTGCTGCCCGACTGGTTCCAGGCGCAGGTCGCCGCCACCCCGGACGCTCCCGCCGTCCGCTTCGGCGACGAGACCCTGTCGTACGCGGAGCTGAACCGGCGCGCCAACCGGCTCGCGCACGCCCTGATCCGGCGCGGGGTCGGACCGGAGAGCATCGTCGCGCTCGCCCTGCCCCGCTCGTCCGCGCACATCGTCGCCCTGCTGGCCGTCGTCAAGGCCGGCGCCGCGCACCTGCCGCTCGACCCGGAGCATCCGGCCGCGCGCATCCGGTACATGCTCGCGGACGCCCGCCCGGCCGTCCTGCTCACCGGCGTCGGGACCCGGGCCGCGATACCGGACGACGACCCGACTCCCGTGCTGGTCGTGGACGATCCGCGCACCGCCGCCCGGATCGGCGGCTGCCCGGACACCGACCCCTCCCCCGCCGAGCGGCCGCGGCCGCTGACGCTCGCGAGCCCGGCGTACGTCATCTACACCTCGGGGTCGACGGGCCGGCCGAAGGCGGTGCAGATGACCGGGCTGGGCGTGGCGAACATGCTGCGCTGGCACCACGACCAGCTCGGTGGCGGCCCCGGCACCCGCACCGCGCAGTTCACCGCGATCAGCTTCGACGTGTCCGTGCAGGAGGTGCTCTCCGCGCTGCTGTTCGGCAAGACGCTGGTGGTGCCCGACGAGGACACCCGCCGCGATCCGCGGCGCTTCGCCGCCTGGCTCACCGAGCACCAGGTGGACGAGATCTTCGCCCCCAGCACTGTCCTGGAATCCCTCGCCGAGGCGGCCACCGAGGCGGGCCTGCGCGTCCCGTCACTGGGACAGATCGCCCAGGCCGGTGAGGCGCTCACGCTCAGCCGGCAGCTGCGGGCCTTCCACGAGCACACCCCGCGCCACCTGCACAACCACTACGGGCCCACCGAGGCCCAGGTCCTCACCGCCCACACCCTGCCCGCAGACCCCGCCGAATGGCCCGCTGTCGCGCCCCTGGGCCGGCCCATCGACAACGTGCGCGTCTACCTCCTGGACGACGCCCTGCGCCCGGTGCCGCCCGGCGCGACCGGCGAGCTGTACACCAACACGGTCGGCCTGGCCCGCGGCTACCTCGGCCGGCCCGCGCTGACGGCCCAGCGGTTCGTCGCCGACCCCTACGGCCGGCCCGGCGACCGCATGTACCGCACCGGCGACCTCGCCCGCTGGACGCCGGACGGGCACCTGGAGTTCCTGGGCCGCGCCGACGACCAGCTCAAGGTCCGCGGCTTCCGCATCGAGCCCGGCGAGATCGAGGCGGCGCTGACCGAGCACTCCGACGTGGCGCAGGCCGCCGTCCTCGTGCGCCAGGACCAGCCCGGCGACCAGCGGCTGGTCGCCTATGTGGTGCCCGTCGCGGACCGCGCGCCGGACCCGCACGTCCTGCGCGGCTTCCTGCGGGACCGGCTGCCCGACTACATGGTCCCCGCGGCCGTCGTGCCCCTCCCCGCGCTCCCCCTCACTCCCAACGGCAAGCTCGACCGCGCCGCCCTGCCCGCACCCGACCTCACCCGGGGCGGCACCGGCCGGGACCCGCACACCCCGCAGGAGCAGATCCTGTGCGATCTGTTCGCGCAGGTCCTGGGCCTGCCCCGGGTCGGTTCCGACGACGACTTCTTCGACCTGGGCGGCCACTCCCTGCTCGCCACCCGGCTCGCCGCCCGGATCCGGGCCACCTTCGGCGCCGAGACCGGGGTGCGCGCCGTCTTCGAGGCTCGCACCCCGGCCGCGCTGGCGCAGCGGCTGGACGACAGCGGCCCGGCCCGCCCGGCGCTGACCCGGCGGGCGCGCCCGGAGGTGCTGCCGCTGTCGTTCGCCCAGCGGCGGCTGTGGTTCCTGCACCAGCTGGAGGGGCCGAGCGCGACGTACAACATCCCGCTCGCGCTGCGCTTCACCGGCGTTCTCGACCATGCCGCGCTCCGGGCCGCCCTCGGTGACGTCGTCGCCCGCCACGAGAGCCTGCGCACCGTCTTCCCGCAGACCGGCGGCGTCCCCACCCAGCGCGTCCTCGACCCCGAGGGGGCCGTCCCGCCGCTGCCCGTCACCCGGGCCACCGCGAAGACCCTGCCGGAGCTGCTCACCGCGGCGGCCCGGCACGCGTTCCTGCTGGACTCCGAATGCCCGGTGCGGGCCGAGCTGTTCGCCCTCGCGCCCGACGAGCATGTCCTGCTGCTGGTCCTGCACCACATCGCCGGCGACGGCTGGTCGCTGAGCCCGCTCGCGGCCGACCTCACCCGCGCCTACGCCGCGCGCGCCGAGGGGACCGAACCCGCCTGGCCGCCGTTGCCCGTCCAGTACGCCGACTACACGCTGTGGCAGAACGACCTGCTCGGCGAGCACGACAACGACGACAGCCTGCTCGCCCGGCAGGTCGCCTACTGGCGGGCCACGCTGGACGGCCTGCCCGAGCAGGTGACGCTGCCGGGCGACCGGCCGCGCCCGTCGGCCGCCTCGTACGCCGGCGACTATGTCGAGGTGGGGCTGGACGCGGACCTGCACCGCGCCCTCGCCGGCCTGGCCCGGCGCAACGGCACCACGGTGTTCATGGTGCTCCAGGCCGGTCTGGCCGCGCTGATGACGCGGATGGGCTGCGGCACGGACATCCCGATCGGCAGCCCGATCGCCGGGCGCACCGACCAGGCCATGGACGACCTGATCGGGTTCTTCGTCAACACCCTGGTGCTGCGCGCCGACACCTCCGGCAATCCGACGTTCACCCAGCTGCTGCGGCGGGTGCGGGACACGGCGCTGAACGCGTACGCCCATCAGGACGTGCCGTTCGAGTATCTGGTGGAGGTGCTCAATCCGGCCCGCTCACTGGCCCATCACCCGCTGTTCCAGGTGATGCTGGCGTTGCAGAACGCGCCGGAGGGCCGGTTCGAGCTGCCCGGGGTGGAGGTCGCGGTCTCCCAGGCGCGCACCGGCACCGCCAAGTTCGACCTGTTCTTCAGCCTGATGGAACGCACGACGGACGACGGGGCGCCGGACGGCATCGAGGGCGCAGTGGAGTACTCCGGTGACCTGTACGAACCGGCCACGGTCCGTGCCCTGTTCACCCGCTGGAAGCTACTGCTGGCCGCCGTCGCGGACGCCCCGGACCGTCCGATCGCGGACATCGACGTGCTGACGGCCGCCGAGCGCGAGCAGGTCCTGCGCGCGTGGAACGACACCTCGGTGCCGGTCGCGCCGCAGCCGCTGCCGGCGCTGCTGGCGGAGCGGGTGGCGGCGACGCCCGACGCCGTCGCCGTGGTGGCCGACGGCGCCACGCTGACGTACCGCGAGCTGGACGATCGGGCGAACCGGCTGGCCGGGGAGATCCTGGCGCACGGCGGCGGGCCGGGCATGGTGGTCGCCCTGGCGCTGCCGCGCACGGAGGTGCTGCCCGTCGCGCTGCTGGCGGTGCTGCGGGCCGGCGCGGCCTATCTGCCGCTCGACACCGAGTACCCGGCGTCCCGGCTGGACTTCATGCTGCGCGACGCCCGGCCGGCAGTGCTGCTGACCACCCAGGCCACCGGCAAGCTGGTGCCCGACGTCGAGGGCCTGGCGCGGATCACGCTGGACGACCCGGGGACGGTGGAGGCCGTGCGGGCCCGCCCGGCTGCCCCGCCGCGGGTCCGGATCGCGCCGGGGCAGCCGGCGTACGTCCTCTACACCTCGGGGTCGACCGGCACCCCCAAGGGTGTGGTCGTACCGCACGAGGCGCTGGCGAACTTCCTGCACGCGATGGGGCGGCTGGTGCCGCTCACCCCGGAGGACCGGCTGCTGGCCGTCACCACGGTCTCGTTCGACATCGCCGCCCTGGAGATCTGGCTGCCGCTGCTGCGGGGCGCCCGGGTCGTCCTCGCTCCCCGGGACGTGGTGCGGCAGCCGTCGGCGCTGCTGGAGTGGGTGTCCACGCAGGGCATCACCGTCATGCAGGCGACCCCGTCTCTGTGGCGGACGCTGGTGGCGCACGACCCGGCGCCGCTGCGCGGGCTGCGCGTACTGACCGGCGGCGAGGCGCTGCCCGAGCGGCTGGCGGCGGACCTGGCCGGGCTGGGCGAGGTGCTGAACCTGTACGGGCCGACCGAGACGACGATCTGGTCGACCGCGAGCCGGGAGACGGGGACGCTGCCCCCGCTGATCGGCACGCCGATCGACAACACCCGGGCGTACGTGCTCGACGCGCGCCTGCGGCCGGTGCCGCCGGGTGTCGTCGGGGACCTGTATCTCGCCGGGACCGGACTGGCCCAGGGCTATCTGCGCCGGGCGGGCCTGACGGCCTGCCGCTTCGTGGCCTGCCGCCACGGGGCACCCGGTGAGCGGATGTACCGCACCGGGGACCTGGCCCGCTGGACCGGCGACGGGCAGCTGGAGTTCGCCGGCCGCGCCGACGACCAAGTCAAGCTGCGCGGCTTCCGGATCGAGCCCGGCGAGATCGAGCGGGTCCTCGACGGACAGCCCGGGGTGCGGCAGGCCGCCGTCACCATGCGCGAGGACCGGCCCGGCGACCTGCGGCTGGTGGCGTACGTCGTGCCCGGTACCACGCCGGAGGCGCGGGAAGAGGGCGCGGAGCGGCACCAGCTGGAGGACTGGCGGGTGCTGTACGACTCGGTGTACGCGGGAGCCGCGAAGGCACCGTTCGGCGAGGACTTCGCCAGCTGGAACAGCAGTTACACCGGCGAGCCCATCCCGCTCCACGAGATGCGGGAGTGGCGGGCGCACACGGTGCGGCGGATCCTGGACCTGCGGCCTCGCCGCGTCCTGGAGCTCGGCGTGGGCACGGGCCTGCTGCTGTCCCGGATCGCGCCGCACTGCGCGGAGTACTGGGGCACCGACTTCTCCGAGCACGTCATCGGGGAACTGGGCCGGCACGTGGCGGCCGACGCGGCGCTGCGCAAGCGGGTCACGCTGCGGGTGCAGGCGGCGCACGACCCGAGCGGGCTGCCGGCCGGGCACTTCGACACGATCGTGCTGAACTCCGTCGTCCAGTACTTCCCCAGCGCCGACTACCTGACCGAGGTCCTCGCCGCCGCGACCCGCCTGCTGGCGCCCGGCGGCACGCTGTTCGTCGGAGACGTGCGCAACGCGCGGCTGCTGCGGGCTCTGAAGACCGGTGTCCACGCGCACCGGATGTCCGGGCCGCCGGACCTCGCAGCGCTGCGCCGAGAGGTCGAGCACGACCTGATGACGGAGAAGGAACTCCTCGTCGACCCGGACTTCTTCGCCGCGCTCGCCGAGAGACTGCCGGACATCGGCGCGGTAGGCGTGTCGCTGAAGGAGGGGTCCTACGACAACGAGCTGAGCCGTTACCGCTACGACGTGACGTTGCACCACCGGGGCGCGCGCACGACCGACGTCCGGGACGCCCCCGCGGTGCCCTGGGACGATCTCGGCGGCCTGGCGGCCGTCCGCGCACATCTGGCCGAGCGGCGCCCGGAGCGGCTGCGGCTGACCGGTGTCCCCAACGACCGGGTCGCGGCCGAACTGGCGCTGGCCGAGGCCATCCGCACCGGGGACAGCCCGGTGGTGCCCGCGCCCACCGTGGACCTGGCGGACCTGCACCGGCTGGGTGCGGAGCTGGGCTACCGCACGGCGGCGGCCTGGTCGCCGCAGCCCCGCCTGGTCGACTTCGTGCTGGCCCGCGGGGACGCCCCGCTCACCGGCACCTGCCCGTCGGCGTCCGGGCCGCGCGCCGCGCTGTCGGCCCTCACCAGCGACCCGATGGTGCCGCGCGCCAACGGCACGCTGATGGCGCGGCTGCGCCGACACGTGGAGCGGACCCTGCCGGCCTCCATGGTGCCCAGCGCGTTCGTGCCGATCAGCGCGCTGCCGCTGACCGCCAACGGCAAGCTGAACCGGGCCGCGCTGCCCGCGCCGATGGTGACCGCCGACGGCACCGGACGCGAACCGCGCACCCCCCAGGAGCAGATCGTGTGCGATCTGTTCGCACAGGTCCTGGGCCTGCCCCGGGTCGGTGCCGACGACAGCTTCTTCGAGCTGGGCGGGCACTCACTGCTCGCCACCCGGCTGATCGCCGCGATCCGCGCCACGTTCGGCGTCGAGCTGGCCCTGCGGGCGCTGTTCGAGGACGCCACCCCGGCGGCGGTGGCGGCGAGACTCGACAGCGCCGCGCCGAGCCGGCTGCGGCTCGTCCGCCGGGACCGGCCCGAGCGGCTGCCATTGTCGTTCGCCCAGCGCAGGCTGTGGTTCATCCACAAGCTGGAGGGGCCCAGCCCGACGTACAACATCCCGCTCGCGCTGCGCCTGACCGGGTCCTTGGACCAGGAGGCGCTGCGGGCGGCACTCGCCGACGTCGTGACGCGCCACGAGAGCCTGCGCACGGTCTTCCCGGAGAGCGGCGGAGTGCCGTGGCAGCGGGTGCTGGATCCCGCGGAGGCGACCCCGGCGGTGGGGGTGGTGGCCACCGACCAGGAGGCCCTTTCCGCGCGGCTGGACGCCGCCGCCCGCCAGGGCTTCGACCTGGCCGCCGAACCGCCCCTACGGGTGCGTCTGTTCGCGCTGTCCGCCGAGGAGCACGTGCTCCTGCTGGTGGTGCACCACATCGCCGGTGACGGCTGGTCGCTGAGCCCGCTGGCCCGTGACCTGGCCCGGGCGTACGAGGCACGGTGCCGGGGCGAGGCCCCGTCCTGGGCGGCGCTGCCGGTGCAGTACGCCGACTACACGCTGTGGCAGAACGACCTGCTCGGCGACCAGGGCGACGCGGACAGCCTCTTCGCCACGCAGCTCGACTACTGGGTGCGGCGGCTGCGCGCCCTGCCGGAGGAACTGCGGCTGCCCACCGACCGTCCGCGGCCGGCCGTGGCCTCCTACCGGGGCGACTACGTCAGGGTCGGCATCGACGCGGAGCTGCACCGGCGGATCGCGGAGCTGGCCCGTGAGTCCGGCGCGACGGTGTTCATGGTGCTCCAGGCCGGACTGGCGGCGCTGCTGTCCCGGCTGAGCGGCAGCTCGGACATCCCCGTCGGCAGCCCGATCGCCGGGCGCACCGACCAGGAACTCGACGACCTGGTGGGCTTCTTCGTCAACACGCTGGTGCTGCGCACCGACACCTCTGGGCGGCCCAGCTTCCGCGAGCTGATCGCCCGGGTGCGCGACACCGCGCTGGGCGCGTACGCCCATCAGGATGTGCCGTTCGAGTACCTGGTGGAGAGGCTCAACCCTCCGCGTTCGCTCGGCCGGCACCCGCTGTTCCAGACGATGCTGGCGCTCCAGAACGCGCCGGCAGGCTCCTTCCAGCTGCCCGGGCTGCGCGTCGACATCGAGCCGGGGCGCACCGGCTCGGCCAAGTTCGACCTGTTCTTCAGCCTGTCGGAGCACCTCGACGACACGGGCGGCGCGCAGGGCATCACCGGCGTGGTCGAGTACGCGAGCGACCTGTACGACGCCGGCACGATCACCGACCTGTTCGACCGCTGGGTGCGGCTGCTGGCGTCCCTGGTGGCTGCGCCGCACCGGACCATCGGCTCGGCCGATCTGCTCACCGCGCGGGAGAGCCTGCTGCTGGAGCGGCACAACGACACCGACCGGCCCGCGGTCGAGGCCGGTCTGCCGGAGCTGTTCGACGCCCAAGTGGTTGAGCGCCCCGACGCACCGGCCCTGGTGCACGGTGACCGCGAGATCGGCTACCGGGCGCTGAGCGAGGCCGCCGAGCACGTCGCGGCGGTGCTGGCGCGGCACGGTGTGCGCCGGGCGGACACGGTGGCGCTGCTCATGCCGCGCTCTCCCGGCCTGGTCGCCGCGGTCCTCGGCATCCTCAAGGCGGGCGCCGCCTATGTGCCGCTTGACCCGCGCTACCCGGCGGCCCGGACGCGGACGGTACTGGCCGAGACGGGGGCCCGGGTGCTGATCACCGACCGGCCACCGGCGCCGGAGTCGCTCCCGGAGGGCACCACGGTCGTCCTCATCGGCACCGACCTCGGTGACGGCTTCCTCCCTGGGGATGGCACTCCCGTCGCCGCCCCGGCCGAGCGGCCGGGTCCGGACGACCTGGCGTACATCATGTACACCTCCGGCTCCACAGGCAGCCCCAAGGGCATCGGGGTCACCCACCGCAACGTGGCCGAGCTGGCGACCGACCCGCGCTGGCGCACCGACGCCCAGCGGCGGGTGCTGCTGCACTCGTCACCGGCGTTCGACGCGTCGACGTACGAGCTGTGGGTGCCGCTGCTCACCGGTGGCACCGTGGTGATCGGCCCGGACGGGGATCTCGACCTGCACGCGCTCGCCGACACGATCGTGCGGCAGCGGGTCACCGGTCTGTGGCTGACCAGTTCGCTGTTCACGCTGGTGGCCGAGAGCATGCCCGCGTGCCTCGCCGCGGTCCTGCAGGTGTGGACCGGCGGTGAGGCGGTGTCACCGCACGCGGTGCGCGCCGTGCTGGCGGCCTGCCCCGGCCTGGTCGTCGTCAACGGGTACGGGCCGACCGAGACGACCACCTTCGCCGCGAGCTGGCCGGTCGAAGCGCTGCCCGCCGACGCCACGTCGGTGCCGATCGGGCGCCCGATGGCCAACACCCGGCTGTACGTACTGGATCCGGACCTGCGCCCGGTTCCGCCCGGGGTGGTCGGTGAGCTGTACATCGCCGGCACCGGTCTCGCCCGGGGCTATGAAGGCCAGGCGGGCCTGACCGCCCGGCGGTTCGTCGCCGACCCTTTCGGCAAGCCGGGTACACGCATGTACCGGACCGGGGACCTGGTGCGGTGGACGGCGGATGGCGCCCTGGACTACGTCGGGCGCGGCGACGACCAGATCAAGCTGCGCGGCTTCCGCATCGAGCCGGGAGAGGTGGAGAGCGTGCTGCTGCGCCACCCGGCCGTGGGGCAGGCGGCGGTGCTGGTCCGCGAGGACCGGCCGGGCGATCCGCGCCTGGTGGCGTACGTGGTCCCCGACCCGGAGGCCGCGGAGCACGACGAGACGGCCGAGCAGGACCAGGTGCAGGACTGGCAGGGGATCTACGAGTCCTTGTACGCCACGCCGACGGCCGCGTTCGGCGAGGACTTCTCCGGCTGGAACAGCAGCTACGACTCCGCGCCCATCCCCTTGGAGGAGATGCGCGAGTGGCGCCGTGAGACAGTGGCCCGCATCCGGCGGCTGCGGCCGAGCCGGGTGCTGGAGATCGGCGCCGGTACGGGCCTGCTGCTGTCGCGGCTCGCCCGGGACGCGCGGGAGTACTGGGCCACGGACTTCTCCCCGGCGGTCGTCGAGACGCTGCGCGGTCACGTGGCCTGCGAGCCCCAGCTGCGCGAGCGGGTGCGGCTGCGGGTCCTGGCCGCCCACGAGACCGGGGATCTGCCGGAGGGCCACTTCGACACCGTGGTGCTCAACTCGATCGTGCAGTACTTCCCGAGCGCCGAGTATCTGCTGCGGGTGATCGAGTCGGCCATGCGGCTGCTGGTTCCGGGCGGCGCCCTGTTCCTCGGCGACGTACGCGATCTGCGTCTGCACCGCATGCTCACCTCCGCGGCACTGGCCCGCAAGGTGCACGACCGGCACGACCGCGCGAGCCTGCGGCGGGCCGTCGAGCGCGCCCTGGTGATGGAGAAGGAACTGCTGGTCGCACCCGAGCTGTTCACCGTGCTGGGCGAGCACGTCGACGGCCTCGCGGGTGCCCGGGTCGAGGTGAAGCGGGGCACCTTCGCCAACGAGCTGACGCGGTACCGCTACGACGTCACGCTCTTCAAGGACGGCGGTACGCCGCTCACCTCGGCGCGCGAGATGCCCGTCGTCGCGTGGGACGACGCGACCGGGCTGGCCGGGCTGGACGAGGCGCTCCGCCGAGTGCGGTCGCCGCTGCGGGTCACGGGGGTGCCGAACGAGCGCCTGGCCGAGGACGCGGCCGTCGAGGCGGCGATCCACGAACACGACCAGGAGGTGCCGGGGGACGCTCCGCCGCTCGCGGCGATGGACGAGCTGGCCGCCCGGCTCGGCCTCGCCGCGCACGTGACGTGGTCGGCCGATCCCTGCCGCCTGGACGTGGTGTTCACCGAGCGGGATCCCGCGTGTCCGGTGGTCGACCTGTACCGGCCGCGGTCCCCGCTGGCCACCGGCACGCCGCTGACCCGCTGGGTGCGGGCGCCGCTGACCGCGCGGGCGGCGGGCGCGCTGGTGGGCAGTGTGCTCGAACACGTACACCGGCAGCTGCCGGAGTACATGGTGCCCGGCGCGGTGGTGCCGCTCAGCCGGCTGCCGCTGACCCGCAACGGCAAGCTCGACCGGTCGGCGCTGCCCGCCCCCGATCTCGACTCCGGCCTCGACGGCCGCGCTCCGCGGCTGCCGCAGGAAGAGCTGATGTGCGAGCTGTTCGCCGAGGTGCTCGGCCTGCCCCGGGTCCAGGTCGACGACGACTTCTTCCAGTTGGGCGGCCACTCGCTGCTGGCAGCCCGGCTCAAGGCCCGGATCCGCGCGGCCTTCGGCGTGGACGTGGGACTGCGCGCGCTGTTCGAGACGCCGACCCCGTCCGGCATGGCCGGACGCCTCCGGACCGCCGCTACCGGCGACGGCTACGAGGTGATGCTGCCGCTGCGCCCGCGGGGTGAGCGCGAGGCACTGTTCTGTGTGCATCCCGGCGGCGGCATCAGCTGGTCGTACGCCGGTCTGCTGAAGCATCTCGCCCCAGAGCGGCCGGTCTACGGGATCCAGGCGCGCGGTCTGGGCAAGCCCGGACCCCGCCCGGACACGCTGGAGGCGATGGCGGCCGACTACGCCGACGAGATCCAGCAGGTCCAGCCCGCGGGCCCCTACCACCTGCTCGGCTGGTCGTTCGGCGGGGTGGCGGCCTACGCGGTGGCCGTGGAGCTGCGGCGCCGCGGGGAGCGCGTGGGGGTGCTCGCCGTCGTGGACGCCTGCCCCGGCTGGAAGGGGCTGACCCATGACGACGTCCCCGAACTGGACGAGGAGGATCTGCACGACCATCTGACCTACCTCGTGGGGCTGGTCGACGAATCGTTCGCACTGGGCGAGGGGGAACGGCTGACGTTCGAGCGCACCAAGGAGATCCTGCGGCAGCGGGGCAGTGCGCTGGCGAACCTCGGGGAGGAGCAGCTGCGGGCGATCATGGAGATCTCCGCCAACAACACCCGGCTGCTCATCGACTACCGCCCCGAACGTCTGGCCGCCGACCTGCTGCTGCTGACCGCCGACGACCAGCAGGAGCCGTCGCGGACCCACCGCGCGTGGACGCCGTACGTGGAGGGGCGCATCGAGCGGCACGCCCTGCCGGGCGAGCACGGCACCCTGCTGAACCGGGAGGCCTCGCTGGAGGCGATCGGCCGGCTGGTCGGGGAGAAACTCGCCGCTTACACCGACGGCCAGGGGTGACCGGTGCCGCCTCGCAACCCTGCGCCGACAGCTCCTTATGCCGTAAAGTGTTGTGGGCAAGAGGGTTGCGGGAGATGTCATGGCCGGGGCGGCCGCACCGGCCGGGCGACACCCGCTCGCCATCCGCCCCTATCGCGCGAAGGAATCCATGAACAGCTTGCCGATCTGGCTCCTGCAGGTCAGCCGGACAGAGCAGATCACCCCACATATGGCACGCATCACTCTCACCGGCGACGATGTCGGGGGCTTTTCCCTCACAGAACCCGACCAACAGGTCAAGCTCTACTTCCCGCGCCCCGGCCAGCCGCGACCGGTCCTGCCGGAGGTCACCGAGACCACCGACCTCACGACGTGGTACCAGGCGTTCAGCGCCCTCCCGGAGGACGAGCGGCCGTGGATGCGCAGCTATACGATCCGCGCGCACGATCCGGCCACGAACTCCCTCACCTTCGACTTCGTCCTGCACCGGCACGCCGGACCGGCCACACGGTGGGCGATGGACGCCACGGAGGGCGACTGCCTCGGCGTGTTCGGGCCCAGCGACTACTTCGCGCGCCCCAAGCCGCTGTCCGCATCGCTTGCGGAGGCCGACTGGGTGCTGCTGGCCGGTGACGACGCCGCCATCCCCGGGATGGCGACGATCGTCGAGAGCCTGCCGCCCGGCAAGCGTGCGCTGGCATTCGTCGAGGTCCAGGACTCGGCCGACGAGCAGCCGCTGCGCACCGAGGCCGATCTGACCACGACGTGGCTGCACCGCGGCACGACCGCGCCGGGACACAGCGAGGCGCTGGCCGACGCGCTGCGGGGGGCCGCGCTGCCCGACGGCGACGGGTTCGCCTGGATCGCCGGCGAAGCCGGTCTGGTGCGCCGGATGCGGCGGCACCTGGTGGACGACCGCGGCATGCCCAAGAGCCGGATCGAGTTCTCCGGCTACTGGCGCCTGAAGCTCACCCAGGACGACGCCCCTACCGCGGAGGACCTCGCCGAGGCGCAGGAGCGCCTCGCGGAGGCGCAGGCCCAGGCCTCCTGACCCGCCGTGTTCCCCGACCGGGACGCCGCCGCCGGCGCGTCCCGGTCGTTCCTTTTCCGGCGCGGTCAAGACCGTGAATCACTATCAAGCCAACCGATCAACGCCCCCTGCGGGAGAGCGGAATCTCTTGCTACACTCAACCTCGTCATCGGCATTGATCCGATAATATGCATATGGCGAATCCAGTTGGCTGTGCCGACCGGGCGGCGACACGGTTTCTCGACTCGTCGCCATTTCAACGGGGGTGTTTCCTTTGATGTTGATCATCGCAGGCGATCAGACCCATCCAAGATATCGCGCCCTTTAGCGCGCATTTCGCAGCGAGCGGGCTTCGACTTCTGCATACACGGCCCCCCTGACAGCTGCCATCGCGAAGACCCACCCAACAACGCCGACCGCTGTTCAGCGCTTGGCGACTCAGCGCATGGCCGCGGTCGGCATCCGGCGCCCACCAGCGCTTCGCCGCGTCCGTCGCCGAATCACCTCAACCATGCGGCCTCTGCACGCCCAGAGGCATCACCGACGCCGGAAGAGAGGTTCGTATGCAGCACTCCGTGGACCGCGCTCAGCGAAACCGCCCGCGTACCAGCGCGCCCCTTCGGAGGAACGGAACCGACAGAGGACAGCAAGGCATGGACGTCCTCACGACACGCGTCGGACTGAGAATCCCCGCCGCCCTCACATTCGAACGATGGCAGCATGCCGGTTCGCAGATCTCCCGCATCGTCGACTCCTCGTCCTGGTGCCTCGGCGACTGGCTGGTGTACGGACAGGAGGAGTTCTCCGACCGGTATCTACGGGCGATCGAGGCCTGCGGCCTCGACTACCAGACGCTGCGCAACTACGCATGGGTCGCCCGCAAGTTCGAACTGAGCCGCCGGCGTGAGACGCTGAGCTTCCAGCACCACGCCGAAGTGAGTTCGCTGCCGCCCTGCGAACAGGACAAGTGGCTGGACCTGGCCGACGAGTTCAACTGGTCACGCAACGAACTGCGCCGCAACATCCGCTCCCACCGGCAGAGAGAAGGCAAGGGCGAACCGCCGAAGGACTACCTGCCCAAGCTCAGCGCCCCGGCCGAGCGGGTGCAGCGGTGGCGGAAGGCCGCCGAACTCTCCGGTGACAAGTTCGAGCAGTGGGTGCTCCGGGCTCTCGACGAGGCGGCGCTGGCCAGCCTTCCCGGGTGACAGCCGCCAGGGCGGGGGAGGCAGGCGCCCACCTGCCTCCCCCGCCCTCGTCTGCCCTACTTCCAGGCGCGCAGTACTCCGTGCGGCGTCCACGTCTCGCCCGGCAGCCGTTCGACCCGCTGGAACCCGGCTCCGCGCAGCCACTCCTCGTACTGCCCCCAGTGGTAAAGGGTGCTGTCCGGCGCCGGCAACGTGGCGAAGTAGACGTTGTCGAGCGCGGCGTACAGCGGCCCGTCCCCTGTGTCGTCGGAGAACGCGTTGAAGATGAGTACCTGCCCGCCCGGCGGCAGGCAGTCGAACGCCTTGCGCAGCAGGGCCGCGTTCTGCTCGGGCGACCAGATGACGAGCTGGTTGGCGAACAACACACAGTCGTGTCCCGACGGGAACTCGTCGGCGAAGATGTCCCCCGCCCGTACGGAGATTCGGCCGTCCAGATCGTGCTCGGCGATTTTCCGGCTCGCGATGTCGAGCGCGCCGGGCATGTCGACCACCGTGAAGGACGTCTTCGGGTACGCCTCCGCCAGCGCGATCGCGTTCACCCCGTCGCCGCCGCCGACGTCCAGCACCCGGGACACCCCGCTCAGATCCGCCCGGTCCACCAGGACCGGGTTGGACAGGCGCGACCACGAGCGCATGCAGCGGTAGAACAGCGCCTCCAGTTCCGGCTGAGACGCCAGGCGGTGATACAGGTCGCCGCCCTCGCCCGGGATGCGGCGCAGTCCGACGTTGGTGTTCTCCCGCAGCGCCTCCACCAGGTCGGTGGCGGCCGGCATCGCGATCCGGTCCTCGAATTGCACGATGTCCTCGATGATGCTCCAGGTGCCGTCGGAGAGCATCGAGTCGATCAGCTCGGCGTTGTGATAGCGGCGACTGCTACGGGCGGTCAGACCGAGCGAGGTCGTGCCCAGCAGCAGGATCTGCGCCGCCCGCGGTTCCAGCTTCAACCTGGCGCACACCTGCTCCGCGGTCAGCGGCCCGTCGTGGTAAAGCCGGGTGAACAGGCCGAGTTCGCAGCCGGCGTGCAGCAGGTGGAAGGCGGAGGCGCCGAAGAGGATCCGGGTCAGGTCTTCGTGGTCGACGGGACCGGCCTTGGCCATAGGGGCTCCCTCGTGGGGTCGGTGATGATGGAGTGACAGCGGGACCGGCGGGCAGCCCGCCCTACAGGAGCGACCGCACGGACCACAGCTCCGGGAAGAACCGGTGCCCACTGATCCGCTCCAGCCACGACACGCCGTCCGTGCCGCCGGTGCCGGGTTTGCCCCCGAGCACGCGCTGCACCACCGTCAGATGGGTGTAGCGCCATCGGGCGAAGGATTCGGCGACATCGGTCAGCGCCTCTGCGAGGAGGAACAGCTGGCGGTTGGCGGCGCTGTTCTCGTACACCTCGCGCCAGGCCCGCTCGACACTGTCGTGGGGTTCGTACGGCGTCTCGCACGGGCGCGCCAGCACGGTGTCCGCGACCGGAAGGCCACGGCGGTGCAGCAGGGCCAGCACGGTGTCATAGAGGCTCGGCTCGTGCAGCTGCCGGGACACCTGCTCATGGGTCGACGCGTCTCGGTGCGGCAGCACCATGCTCGGATTCTTGTTCCCCAGCAGGAATTCCAGCCGCCGGTACGAGGCGGACTGGAAACCCGAGGCGGTGCCCAGCACCTCGCGGAACTCGGCGAACTCCCCGGGCGTCATCGCGCTGAAGAAGTCCCACGACGACAACGCCACCTGCTGCACCCGAGCGGCCCGGCGCAGCGCCCACAACGCGGCGTCCACGTCGTCGTCGGCCAGCCGGTCGCGGGCTGTCGTGAATTCGATGTGCAGCAGCTTGAAGAGGAGTTCCATCACTTGGCTCATGATGATGAAGCCGGGCTCCGTGGCCGCCGCCGTGCGGGGATGCTGCAACGCCAGAAGGGCGTCCATCTCCGCGTACTCGGCATACGCCGTCGGGGGCGCGTCCGCCGCCCCGCCGTAGGGGCAGCGCGTCACCACGGCGTCCTCCTGCCCGTCACCCGGTCGCACGGCGACCACCCGGCGTCCCTCCGGGCCCGTGCAGGGTCAGGGCCTTGTGGTACAGCGTCGTCAGCAGGTCGGTGATGCCGTGCGGCCGGGCCCGGTACCGCTCGCCGAAACGGCGGTGGTACTCGGCGAACCAGTCCGCCCGCTCACCGAGGAAGAGGATGTCGTGCACCGCCATCGCCCGCACCGCGACCAGCGGGACCGGTGACCGGCTGACCTTGAAGGCCGGGTTGCGGGCCGCTGGTTCGTCACAGTCCGGATGGAACTGGCCGATCATCAGGCCGCGTTCCACGCTCTCGGTCTTGACCTGCGCATGCGCCTCGTCGAGCAGCACGAACGCATCGGGCGGCAGATCCGGCAGCACGATGAGCAGCGACCGCAGGGTCGGGTTCGACGTCCGCCAGTCGAGCTGCTCGAACTCGTCCAGACCGCAGCGGATGACCTCTTTGATCAACGACAGACTGGCGACGGGACCCACCAGCCGCACCGCCGTCTCGACCGCGTGCACCCGCCGGGCGGGCGCCACGAACGGACACACCGCGCCGGACCGGCCGAGTTGCTCATGGGGCTGGGTGATATAGGAATTCAGCCATTCGTCGACGCTGTCGAGGGCTTTCCCCACGTCGACTGCCAACACATCGATTGACATTATTGTCGATTCCCCTCCGACGACACCATCAAGAAATGGGCGCAGGCGTTCACCGACGTGTCCCGCACCGACTTATTGGCTCGCGAAACCATATCGGCGGCCGGAAAGACGCATCAAGGGAAGCACGGCCGGGCACGCCCCGGCCTGGCGTGCGGAAATGCAGTTGGGTGTCCCGCCGGCGGGACACGGAATGCGCTGGGCGCAATCATGAAAATGCGATGCCCACCATGCCCCGAAACACCTCGGAGAACACGTGCTCTTCCCGGTCGATTCCTGGATCCGCGGCTTCGGCCTCGCGCCTGCCGCGCCCGTGCGGCTCCTGTGCTTCCCCCACGCCGGCGGCACCGCGGCCTACTACCGTCCGTGGGCGGCGGCGCTCGCTCCGGACACCGACATCCTCGCCGTGCAGTACCCGGGCCGACAAGAACGCTTCCAGGAGCGGCTCGTCGACACTGTCGGCGAGCTGGCCGACAGTGTGGCCGACGCGGTGGGTCCGCTCCTGCACCAGCCCCTGTCCTTCTTCGGGCACAGCATGGGAGCCGCCGTGGCCTACGAGGTGGCGCTCCGGCTCCAGGCCCGCGGCCACCGGCTGCGGACCCTCTTCGTCTCCGGCCAGAGCACTCCCTCGGCCCGCCGCGACCGCGGAGTCCACTCCCTGCCCGACGGCCTGCTGGCCGCGGAACTGGAGCGCCTGGGCGCGACGGACCCGGCCATCCTCGCCGACCGTGAACTGCTCGGCGTCCTGCTGCCCGTCATCCGGGCCGACTACCGGGCCATCGAGACGTACCGCCGGAGCGACGAGCCCGCCCTCGACTGCCCGATCGTGACCCTCACCGGTACCGCCGACCCGTACGTGCGACCCTCGGAGGCGGCCGCCTGGGCCGGCCTCACACGCCACGACTTCGCGTTCCACGAACTGCCCGGCGACCACTTCTTCCTGGAGGCGCAGCGCGACCGCGTGTGCGAGATCCTGCGCAGGCACCTCGTCCCCTCCCCCACGGCGGACCGCCGCTGAGGCCGGCGGCGGCACGCACGGGGGCGGGCGGATCAGGCGCCGACGTAGGCGGCCAGGTGTTCGCCGGTGAGGGTGGGGCGGGCGGCGACGAGGTCGGCCGGGGTGCCCTCGAAGACGATCCGGCCGCCGTCGTGTCCGGCGCCGGGGCCAAGGTCGATGATCCAGTCCGCGTGCGCCATCACCGCCTGGTGGTGCTCAATGACGATGACCGACTTGCCGGAGTCGACCAGCCGGTCCAGCAGCCCGAGCAACTGCTCGACGTCGGCGAGGTGCAGACCTGTGGTCGGCTCGTCCAGGACGTAGATCCCGCCCTTGTCCGCCATGTGCGTGGCCAGCTTCAGCCGCTGCCGCTCACCGCCGGAGAGCGTCGTCAACGGCTGCCCCAGGGTCAGGTAGCCGAGCCCGACGTCAGCGAGCCGGCCGAGGATGGCATGGGCGGCGGGGACGCGCGCCTCACCTGCACGGAAGAACTCCTCCGCCTCTGTCACCGGCATCGCCAGCACCTCGCTGATGTCCCGCCCGCCGAGCCGGTACTCCAGCACCGCGGCCTGGAACCGCTTGCCCCCGCACTCCTCGCAGGTGGTGGCGACTCCGGCCATCATCGCCAGGTCGGTGTAGATCACCCCGGCGCCGTTGCAGGTGGGGCAGGCGCCCTCGGAGTTGGCGCTGAACAGGGCGGGCTTGACGCCGTTGGCCTTGGCGAAGGCCTTGCGGATCGGCTCCAGCAGACCGGTGTAGGTGGCCGGATTGCTGCGCCGTGAGCCGCGGATGGGCGCCTGGTCGACCGACACCACACCCGCGCCGGCCGGGATCGACCCGTGCAGCAGCGAACTCTTGCCGGACCCGGCTACCCCGGTCACCACGGTCAGCACCCCGAGCGGGACGTCGACGTCGACACCGCGGAGGTTGTTCGCCCGCGCCCCGCGGATCTCCAGCGCACCGTCCGGCTTGCGCACCGACTCCTTCAGCGACGCCCGGTCGTCGACGTGACGGCCGGTCAGCGTGCCGCTGGCCCGCAGCCCTTCGACGCTGCCCTCGAAGCAGACGGTGCCACCGGCCGTCCCGGCGCCGGGCCCCAGATCTATCACATGGTCCGCGATGGCGATGACTTCGGGCTTGTGCTCCACCACGAGCACGGTGTTGCCCTTGTCCCGCAGCCGCAGCAGCAGGCCGTTCATCCGCTGGATGTCATGGGGGTGCAGACCTGTGCTGGGCTCGTCGAAGACATAGGTGACGTCGGTGAGCGAGGAGCCGAGATGGCGCACCATCTTCACGCGCTGCGCCTCACCGCCCGACAGCGTGCCCGCGGGCCGCTCCAGCGACAGATAGCCGAGCCCGATCTCGACGAACGAGTCGAGGGTCTGCCGCAGTGTCGCCAGCAGAGGTGCCACCGACGGCTCGTCCAGTCCGCGCACCCACTCGGCCAGGTCCCGGACCTCCATTGCGCACGCGTCGGCGATGTTGATCCCCTTGATCCTGGACGCCCGGGCCGCCTCGCCCAGCCGGGTCCCGTCGCAGCCGGGGCAGGTGACGAAGGTGACCGCCCGGTCCACGAACGCCCGGACGTGCGGCTGCAACCCGTCCTTGTCCTTGGCGAGCATCGACCTGCGCACCTTGGGGATCAGTCCCTCGTAGGTGACGTTGATGGCGTCGACCTTCACCTTGGTCGGCTCGCGGTGCAGGAAGTCGTGCAGTTCCGTCTCGGTGTAGTCGCGGACCGGCTTGTCGGGGTCGACGAAACCCGACCCGGCGAAGATCCGCACGAACCAGCTGCCCGCCTTGTAGCCGGGGACGGTGATCGCGCCCTCGTTGAGCGACTTGGTCTCGTCGTAGAACTGCGTCAGATCGAGGTCGGTCACATGGCCCGTGCCCTCGCACCGGGGACACGCGCCGGCAGGCTGGTTGAAGCTGTAGTGGAACGGAGGCCCGGCGCTCGGCTCGCCGAGCCGGCTGAAGACGATCCGCAGCATGGCGTTGGCGTCGGTCGCGGTGCCGACGGTGGAGCGTGCGTTGGCGCCCATCCGCTCCTGGTCGACGATGATCGCCGTGGTCAGCCCCTCCAGCACGTCTACCTCAGGCCGCGCCAGCGTCGGCATGAAGGTCTGTAAGAAGGCGCTGTATGTCTCGTTGATCAGCCGCTGCGACTCCGCGGCGATCGTGTCGAACACCAGTGAACTCTTGCCGGATCCGGAGACGCCGGTCAGCACCGTCAGCCGCCGCTTCGGGATCTCGACGCTGACGTCCTTGAGGTTGTTCACCCGCGCGCCCTGCACGCGGATCGTGTCGTGACTGTCGGCGATACGACGCGGCGCGCCCGGCGTCGTGTCCGTCCTCGCGACCATGCTCATTCCTGTCTCCCTCTGTCCCGGCCGGGCCGCCGTCACGGCCTCATCCCCCGTTCGCTCGAAACGATCTAACCAGTTCTCAGAAGAGCGCGCCGAAAGGGAAGTTGCGATGCGCTGGGCTCGCTGGTGGCAGGTGGAAACACAACGGCCAAGTGGATCGTGTCCCGCCGAGTGGAGCGGGTCGAGCGCCTCAAACGCGCGGGTGTCTGCCCGGGGCATGCATCCGCTGTCGTTGAATGCTCCCCGAACAAGGACAGGTCATCGCGAGTCTTTCTGGTGAAAAGGCAGTTCGACCGGATGAGCGCTGGATGACCGTGTCTCAGTCTGACTTGATGCGGCTGCTGGAGTCACTGCGTACGGCCGACGGTGTTGCGGCGGGCGCGGGCCCGTGAGCGGGTGCCGGTGCCCGGACGGCGTCCAGGACGAAGCCGCTGCGGACCCGGGCCGGCATGCGGTTCAGCGGGATCCGCAGGTCCTGGTCGGGCACGTCGTACGTGAGCAGGGCCAGCCGTGGCCCGAGGGTGCGCAGCAGGGCGATCGTGACGTCCTCGCCGGGGCAGCGGTGCCCGGTGTCGCGGTCGCCGCCGCCCTGGGGGATCAGTTCGTCGGCCCGGGGCGGCCGCTGGAGGAAGCGCTGCGGTTCGAAGGTGTACGGGTCGTCCCAGAGGGCGGGATCGTGGTTCTGCCCGTAGAGGTCGAGCAGGATCAGCGTGCCGGACCGGATCGGTTCGCCCTGCCACTCCAGATCGGTGGCGGCCCGGCCGCCGACGAAGGGCGCGAAGGGGTAGAAGCGCCGCAGCTCGTGGGCGAACGCCACGGCGTAGGCGGGATCGTCGCCGGTCAGGCGGTCCCGCAGATCGGGCCTGAGGCGCAGCGCGTGAGCTGCGTAGGTGACGAACCAGCACACCGCGGCCGTCGGGCGGATGACGTTGAGCAGTTCGACCGCGGTCGTGTGCGGATCGAGGAGCCGGCCGTCGGCGTCCCGGTGCCGGACGATCCCCTCCAGCGCCGACCCGGCCGGCGCGGTCGCGGCCCCGGCCCGTACGTCCTCGACCAGGCGTCCCAGCCAGGCCTCGCAGCGGGCCCGTGCCCGGCGGGCCCGCCAGTGGCGCGGGCCGGGGCTGGCGAAACCGTCGACCATGGCGACGAGGTCCCGGGCCAGGGGGCCGGCGTCCTCGACGGCGATTCCGGCCCACTGGCACACGCCCCGGGCCAGGACGCGGCTCGTCTCGTCGAACAGCACGACCCGGCGGCCGGACCACGACTCCACCGCCTCGTCCCACTCCGCGGCGACGCGGTCCACCAGACCGGCGACCGCCTCCGCCCCGGTGAGCAGGGAGACGAACATCCCCTTGCGTACGCGGTGCTCCGGCCCGTCCAGGGTGTGCACGGCTCCGTGCCCGAAGAGCGTGCTCAGTACCGGCCCGGGCAGTGCCGCCCGGCGCTCCACGTGCCGCTCGTCGTAGAAGAACCGCACGGCGTCGGGGCCGTGCAGGACGACCACCGGCTGCCCCATGAGCCGGGTGCGTACGAGCGGAGCGGCGGTGCGGCGCCTCCGGTCGGGCAGCCATGCGTATCCCTTGGCCAGGAGGGCGAGTGAGCTGTCGGCGACAGGTGCACGGAGACGGGGATCCATGGCGCGGCGAGTGCCCACCGGACCCGCCGGGAAACCGGGGGCACGCACGGGCACCCCTGCGGCCCGCGGCGGGGCGGCTGAGCAGGGCAGCCGCCGGACAGTGCCCGGTTTGCCCCCGGTGGCGACGGGGACCCGGCGGAGCATGAGCGCACCCCCACGCCGCCGCCTGCTGCGGCAGAACCGGATCCTGTGGCTGCTGGACCGCCTGGAGCGGGAGCCCAGGGCCGACGCGCTGATCGACACGCTCCGCAAGGGCGTGCGGGCCCTTCCCCTGGGGCGTGGCCGGGATTTGCTGCACGGCAGGTGGCTGGGGCACCCGGTGCATCCGCTGATGGTGCAGGTGCCCATCGGATCCTGGCTGTCGGCGGCCGTGCTGGACCTGCGCCCCGGCCGCTCGCGCGAGTCGGGGCTGCTGGTCGGGGTCGGGCTGGGCGCCGCGGCCCCCGCGGCCGTGGCCGGCTGGGTGGACTGGGCGGAGCTGCACCACCCCCAGCAGCGGGTCGGGCTGGTGCACGCCCTGTCGAACACTGCGGCCGTCGGCCTGTACGCCGCCTCGCTCGTCAGCCGCGTCAAGGGACGCGAGGGGGCGGGCCGGGCCTACGGCTTCCTGGGGCTGACGGCCGTCGGGGTCGGGGGCATGCTGGGCGGCCACCTGGCCTACCGGCAGGCCTCCGGCGCCAATCACGCCGAGGAGGTCACGCACGTCGTCTCCGCGGGCTGGCACCCGGTCGGAAGCGTCGACGAGTTCCCCGCCGGTGAGCCGGTGCGGCGCAGCGTGGACGACGTGCCCGTGCTGGTGGTGCGCGAGTCCGGCGGGGCGGTCCACGCGCTGGCCGAGCGGTGCAGCCATCTCGCGGGGCCGCTGTCCGAGGGCACCGTCGAGGACGGGTGTGTGCGGTGCCCGTGGCACGGCAGCGTGTTCCGGCTGTCCGACGGCTGGAACGTACGCGGACCGGCCACCGCCCCCCAGCCCTCCTTCGAGACGCGGATCACCGGCGGGCACGTCGAGGTGCGGCTGCGCCACCAGAACGGCGGAGAGCCGGCCCCACAGGGCACGACGACACGATCGGGGGCTGCCCATGGGCACGGCGACCATGACTGACAGCCGCCTCGCGCACCGGCTGCACGGAGCGCTCCGGCGCACCCGCCGGGACTACGCGGCGGGGCACGACCGCCCGCTGGGCGGCTATCTCGCGGCCATGGCCGGATTCGCGGCCTGCACGGCGGCCTGGACCACGGCCGTACGGCGCAGCGGGCGCCCGCTGCCCGACCGGCCCGAGCCGTGGGACGTGGTCCTGATGTCGGTGGCCACGTTCCGGCTGAGCCGGCTGCTGAGCAAGGCCTCGGTGACCAGCCCGCTGCGGGCTCCCTTCACCCGGTACGTCGGGCCGCAGGGCCCCGCCGAACTGCACGAGGAGGCGCAGTCCGAGCAGGGGAAGCACACCGTCGGCGAACTCGCGACCTGCCCGTTCTGCGTGAGCGTCTGGGTGGCGTCGGGCCTGACCGCCGGCCGGCTGCTCTGGCCGCGCGCCACCCGGACGGCCATGGGCACGCTCACCGCCCTGGCCGGGGCGGACGCGCTGCAACTGGCGTACGGCGCCCTGGTGGACAAGGCGACGGGCGACTGACCGCGCACCGGAGACCCCCTGGGCGCCTTCACCCTCACACACCCCGAGGACCGGATGAATCCGGACGCGGCACCCCCCTGTCAAGGCAGTATTAGGTTAGGCTAACCTTCGCCGCGTGAGATCTGGTGAAGAAACGGCCGGCGGACTGCGTCTGCGCGGGCATCAGCTGTCGGCCACGGGCGTGACCGTGTCGTACGACGGCACGGACGTCGTACACGACGCGGCGATCGTGCTGCGGCCCGGCGAGGTGACCGTCCTGGTCGGTCCCAACGGCAGCGGGAAGTCGACGCTGCTGCGGACCATCGCCCGGCTCCAGCGGGCCCGCCGGGCCGAGATCGGTATCGACGGCGACACCGACGGCCTCGCCCTGTCCGCCCGGGAGTTCGCCCGGTACGTGGCCCTGCTGACCCAGGGGCGTCCCACACCGAGCGGGCTGACCGTGCGGGATCTCGTCGAGTTCGGCCGCTACCCGTACCGGGGCCGCTTCGGCCGGCCGGATCCGGACGCGCCCGCCGCCGTCGAACGGGCGCTGGCGCTGACCGGGGTGACGGACCTGGCCGAGCGCGGCGCCGACCACCTCTCCGGGGGGCAGTTGCAGCGCGTGTGGCTCGCGAGCTGCCTCGCCCAGGAGACCGGCGTCCTGCTGCTGGACGAGCCGACGACCTATCTCGACCTGCGCTACCAGATCGAACTCCTCGACCTCGTCCGCGACCTGGCGGACGACCACGGGATCGCCGTCGGGGTCGTGCTGCACGACCTCGACCAGGCAGCGGCCATCGCCGACCGGATCACGCTGCTCGAAGCGGGCCGCATCGTCGCCGACGGCCGGCCCGAGGAGATCCTGACCCCGGAGCGGCTGACCGCCGTCTACGGCATCCGGATCGACGTCGACACAGACCCCCACACCGGCCGGATTCGGACCCGTCCGATCGGCCGGCACCACACCCGCTCCAACCGAAGCGAAAGGCTCGGCACCACCTCATGAGACGTCTCCTGCTCACCGCGGCCACCACCACCGCCGCGGCGCTCACCCTCGCCGCCTGCGGCACCACCGAGCCGGCCGCCGACAGCGCGAAGAAGAAGACCTCCGAGGCCATCAGCCTCACCGACTCCACCGGCGCCAAGGTGAAGCTGGACGGCCCCGCCAAGAAGGTCGTCGCCACCGAGTGGAACGAGGTCGAGAGCCTCATCACCCTCGGCGTCGACCCGGTCGGCGTCGCCGACGTCAAGGGCTACAAGACCTGGGACACCGCCGTCCCGCTGAAGAACGAGCCGAAGGACATCGGCACCCGCGGCGAGCCCAGCATGGACACCATCGCCTCGCTCGGCCCCGACCTGATCGTGGCCAGCTCCGACCTGCCGGACGCGGCCGTGAAGCAGCTGCGGAAGATAGCCCCGGTCCTGGAGATCAAGTCGGCGGACGCCTCCGACCAGATCGGGCAGATGTTCACCAACCTCGACCTCATCGCCAAGGCCACCGGCACCACCGACAAGGCCGAGGCCGCGCGCAAGAGCTTCGAGGCCAAGGTCGCCGAGGGCAAGAAGACCCTCGCCGACGCGAAGCTCGCCGGCACCGACGTCGCCTTCGCCGACGGCTACGTGACGTCGAACCAGGTCTCCCTGCGCCCCTACACCAGCGGCTCCCTCATCGGCGCCGTCAACGAGCAGCTCGGCCTGAAGAACGCCTGGAAGGTCAAGGGCGACCCGGCCTACGGCCTCGGCACCACCGACGTGGAGGGCCTCACCGCCCTGCCGAAGGACGTGCAGTTCGCCTACATCGGCAACGACGGCGACAAGTCCAGCAACCCGTTCTCCGGCCAGCTCAAGAAGAACGCGGTGTGGACCTCCCTGCCGTTCGTGAAGGCGGACCGGGTGCACCGGCTGCCCGACGGCATCTGGATGTTCGGCGGTCCCGAGTCGATGGAGGCGTACATCGACGCCCTCGTCGGCGCGCTGAAGAAGTAGCGGGGCCATGGCCGTCACCGAAGCACCCCCCGTCGCCCGTCCGCAGGCGGCCGCGTCCCGGACGGGTGCGGCCGCGGTGACGGCCGGGCTCGTCCTCCTGGTCGCGGCCCTCGCGGTCGTCGACATCACCCAGGGCACGGCCTCCGTCGGGCCGGGCCAGGTCTTCAAGGCCCTGACCGGGCAGGCCGATCCGGGCGACGCGTCCGTCGTGATCGCCTCCCGGCTGCCGCGGATGACCGCCGGCATCCTGGTCGGCGTCGTCCTCGGCATCGCGGGCGCGGTCCTCCAGGCCGTCAGCCGCAATGTGCTCGCCTCGCCCGACACCCTCGCCGTGAACGCCGGTTCGTACCTGGCCCTCGGGCTGGTCGGCGCGACCGGCGTCTCGCTGCCCCTGCTCGCCTCCTCCGGCGTGGCCTTCGCGGGCGGTCTTGCGGCGGCCGCCGTCGTCCTCGCGCTGTCCGGCCCCGGCACGGGCACCGTGCGGCTGGTCCTCGCCGGCACCGCGCTCGCGCTGGGCCTGAACTCCGTCACCGAGGGGCTGCTCCTGCTGTTCCCGCAGCAGACGGAGGGCCTGTACCAGTGGAACCAGGGCAGCATCGGCCAGAACGGCTTCGACGGCGTCCTGCAGATGCTGCCCATCGCCCTGATCGGGCTCATCGGGCTGCTGCTGGTCGCCCGCCGGGTCGACGCGCTCGCCCTCGGGGACGACGCGGCGCGCGGTCTCGGCGTCCCCGTGCGGGCCACCCGGGTCACGGTGGTGGTCCTGGCCGCGCTGCTGTCCGCCGCGGCCGTCACGCTCGCCGGTCCCATCGGCTTCGTCGGCCTGTGCGCCCCCGCGCTGGTCCGTCCGCTCGCCCGGCGGTTCCGGGGGTTCGTCCGGGCCCGGGCGGTCCTGCCGGTCGCCGGTCTGGCCGGTGCGGCGCTGGTGCTCGGGTCGGACGTGCTGCTGCGGGCCCTCATCCCCGCGGACACGGCGGTCGCCGTCCCGACGGGCATCGTGACCAGCCTGGTCGGTGCCGTCTTCCTGGTGGTGACGGCCCTGCGCCTCAAGGACTCCGCGGGGGCCGACGCGCCGGACCGGCTGCGCATCCCGAGCCGGACGGCGTTCCTCGTCACCGTGGCCGCACTCGGCGCGGCGGTCGTCGGCGTCACGGTGGCCGGGGTTCTGCTGGGCGACAGCAAACTCCTGCTCGGTGATGTCGCCAACTGGATGCAGGGGCGCGCCGGGCAGACCGTCTCCTTCGTCCTGGACACCCGCGTGCCGCGGGTGCTCGCGGCGCTGTGCGCGGGCGCCGCGCTCGCCCTGGCCGGCACGCTGGTGCAGGCCGTGACCCGCAACCCCCTGGCGGAGCCCGGCGTACTGGGCGTCTCCGGCGGTGCCGCGCTGGGGGCCGTCCTGCTCGTCACCACCGTGCCCGCGGCCGGTTCCTGGGGCGTCGCCGGTGCGGCCTTCGGGGGTGCGGCGCTGGCCTCGGCCATCGTCTTCGGCCTTTCCGCCCGGGGCGGTTACCGGCAGAACAGGCTGGTCCTCGTCGGCATCGGCATGGCCGCCGGTTCCACGGCCCTGATCAGCCTGCTCATCGTGCTCACCGACCCGTTCAACGCCGTCAAGGCGCTGACCTGGCTGTCCGGTTCGACGTACGGGCGGACCATGCCGGACGTGCTGCCCGTCGCGCTGGTGCTGGCGCTGGGCCTGGCCGTAGCGGTCGCCCGCCGCACCGAGCTCGATCTCGTCTCCCTGGACGAGGACACCCCGCGGCTGCTCGGCCTCGGACTGCCGCGGGCCAGGCTGGGTTTCCTGGTGGTGGGCGTGCTGCTCGCGGCGACCGCCGTCGCCTCGGCCGGCACGATCGGCTTCGTCGGCCTGGTGGCTCCGCACGCGGCCCGTGCCCTGGCCGGCCGGCGGCATGTCCGGGTCGTACCCGTCGCCGTCCTGCTCGGCGCCGCGCTGGTCTGCACAGCCGATCTGATCGGCCGCACCGTCATCGCCCCCGCCCAGCTGGGCGCCGGACTGATGACGGCGGTGATCGGCACGCCGTACTTCCTGCACCTGCTGGTCCGCGGCCGGAAAGCAGCATGACGCCCGAAAGGGGCATCAATAGTTAAAGTGCTCCGAAAGTGCCTGTTGTATGGCTGTACACACAACGGGAGCGAGGGAGCATGGCCAAGGACATCACGGACCCGGGCCCGCCCCCGGAGGCGAGCCTGAAGCCCAATGCGATCGGGTTCCTCGACGCCCTGGTCATCGGGCTCAACGCGACCTCCCCCGCGTACTCCGTGGCGGCGGTCATCGGGCCGATCGTGGCGCTGGTGGGCATCTACGCCCCCGGCGTGATGCTCGCGTCGTTCGTGCCCATGCTGCTGATCGCGTCGGCTTTCTACTACCTCAACAAGGTCGACCAGGACTGCGGCACGACGTTCTCCTGGGTCACCCGGGCCATGGGACCGTGGGCGGGCTGGCTGGGCGGCTGGGCCATCGCCATGACGGGTGTCCTCGTCGTCGGGTCGCTCGCGGACGTCGCCGTGACGTTCTTCCTGCTCGCCGTGGGCCTGGACGGCTGGGCCGACAACGACGCGGTGCGCCAGGTGCTGACGGTGCTGCTCATCCTGGTGATGACGGCCGTCTGTGTGATCGGCACCGAGATCTCGGCCAAGGTTCAGAACGTCCTGATCCTGGCCCAGGTCGCCTGCCTGCTCGCCTTCGCCGTGGTGGCGCTCTACCGCGTCTACGCCGACACCGGCACCCTCGACGCCGTCGATCCGGAGTTCGGCTGGCTCGACCCGTTCGGAGCCGGCGGGGCGTCACTGACCGCGTCCCTGCTGCTGGGTGTATTCATCTACTGGGGGTGGGAGTCGGCGGTCAACCTCACCGAGGAGGTCGAGAACTCGGCCACCGCCCCCGGCAGGGCGGCCGTCTGGTCGACCGTGCTGCTGCTGGTGACCTACCTCGCGGTCGCCTTCGCGGTCGTGGCCTACGCGGGGACGGACTTCCTCGCCGAGAACGCGGCGGAGGAGGAGTTCATCTTCGCCCTGCTCGCCGAGGAGGCCATGGGCGACTGGGACTGGGTCGTGCTGCTCGCCGTCTCGACGTCGGCGCTCGCCTCCACGCAGACCACGATCATCCCGGCGTCGCGCACGGGTCTGTCCATGGCACGCCGGCACGCGCTGCCCGCGCGCTTCGGCCGCATCCACCCGCGGTTCCGCACCCCCGACGTGAGCACCTGGTGGGTCGCGGGCATCGCCATCGCCTGGTACCTCGTCCTGTACCACGTCAGCGAGAACGCCCTCTTCGACTCCCTCACCGCCCTGTCCCTGCTGATCGCCTTCTACTACGCGCTCACGGGCCTGGCCTGCGCGGTCTACTACCGCCGCCAGCTGACCCGCAGCGCCCGCAACTTCTTCCTGATCGGCCTCGGACCGCTGATCGGCGCGGGGCTGCTGGCATGGCTGCTGGTGGAATCCGTGGCGGACATGTCCGACCCCGAGAACTCCTACAGCGGCGTCTCGTGGTTCGGGCTCGGTCCGCCGCTCGTCATCGGCATCGGCATCGTGGTGACGGGCGTCGTCCTCATGGTCGTGTGGCGGCTGCTGGCGCCCGCCTTCTGGTCGGAACACCCGAGCGTGGTCGACCCGGATCTCGTCGACGGCAAGGAGTCCTGAACATGTCGGTGGTCCTCGGCTACGACGAGTCCCCGGGCGCCCTGAGCGCGCTGCGCGTCGCCATCGAGGTGGCGACCGCGTACGACGAACCCCTGGTGATCGTCCACGGCGTCGCCGCCCCGGGCGTCACGGGCGAGGAGTACGCCGCTCATCACGAGGCCGTCCGCGAGGCCGGCAGCACCGCGCTCTCCCACGCCGTCCGGGTGGCCGACGAGGCCGGTGTGCGGACCTCCGTCGAACTCATCGACGAGCGGCCCGCGCAGGCGCTGATCGAGGCGGCGGCCCGGCACGGCGCCAGGGTCATCGTGGTGGGCACGTGGGGCGAGAGCCCGGTGCGGGGCGCGCTGCTGGGCTCCACACCGCACAAGCTGCTGCACCTGTCGACCGTGCCCGTGCTGTGCGTGCCGGCCCGGTCATGAGCCGCCCGGGCGGCGTCGCCCGGACGGCTTGAACACGTACAGGCCGAGGATGTCGGGCAGCGGCGCGACGCCGGGGCCGCCCTCGCGCACCCAGGAGACGACGTCCTCGGTGGCGGCCGGGTCGTTGACCAGTCCGAGCCACACCGGCCGGGCTCCGGCGGCCCGGCCCGCCGCCGACGGCTGGACCACGACGACGTTGGCCTGGTCGCACACGTCGAGGCAGCCGGAGACCCGCACCGGTGCCGCCTCGCGAAGGCGTTCGGTCTGGGCGGCGTGATCGACGCCTCTGATCTTGCGGGTGCCGCAGCAGCAGTCCCGGCAGACGACGATGCGGCAGGGGACCCCTGCGTCCGGCGTCGCGGACATGCCGCCCCCTCCTTCTCTGCGTCTGGCGATGATCATGTCATGCGGGCACCGGGCCCGGTGGTTCAGGTCCCTTCCCTGAGCGGGTTGGGCAGGGGCCGGTAGCGGGCGTCGGCGCCGTCCGCGCCCGTCCATCGCAGCAGCAGGTTGGTCTTCGCGGGGAGGGTCGGAGAGCTGAGCAGGGCGTGGATCTCCGGTAGGTCGTGGCGGGCCAGTTCGCGGCGGGCGGCGGGCCAGGGGTCGAACCCGGGGTGGCCTTCGGCGAGGGCGCCGGCGATCTCCATGAGGTGGTTGACGACCAGGCAGTACACGAGCCGCTCCCAGCCGGCCTCCCGCGACACGTCCGGCAGCAGTTTCACGCCCTCGGCGTCCCGGTACAGCGCCTGCACCGGCAGGCCGTCGCCGTCCACGGCGACCAGGGTGTTCTGGAGGTGGGCCTCGATGACGACGCCGTGCTCGCCGAACGCCGTCAGCGCTGGGGGGACGACCTGCGCCAGGTAAGCCGCCCACCACGCAGCGGGATCGGGGGTCCGGTCGAGCGGGCTGCCGTCGAAGCCCTCGGCCAGGCCGGCGGCGAGCAGGGGGGTCGCGCCGGGCAGGAGGCGGTCGCCGAAGCCGTCGCGCACGAGGACGGCGAGGGCCTCGAAGGCGAAGTCGGCGGTGCGGTACCCGCGGTCGCCGAGCCAGGCCGGGGGCCCGTCGAACGTCGCGAAGGCGGCGCACACGGCCGCGTCCGTCCTGCGCAGGGCGAGCAGGTCGTGGCGCCACAGCCGGCGGATGTCGTTGGTGATGCGCACGTCCAGGCTGAACTTGAGGAAGAGGTCGGGCCCGGGCGCGTAGAGCGTGCGGATCGCGGCCGTGGGCCAGGTGTCGAAGGCGGTCGCGCCGAGCCGGATCAGCCTGCCGTCGGCGAAGGCGTCGGCGAGTTCCCCGCTCGCCAGGTCCAGCTGCCAGGGGTGGGCCGGGAGCAGGCGGTAGCCGGGCGGAGCCGTGCCGAGGGCGTCGAGGGCGGTGGTGTCGCCCTCCTCGACGACGGTGTCCTCGCGCAGCCCGAGCAGGGCCATCGGGAAGCGGGCGTACGCCTCGGGCGCGTACGGCAGCCAGCCGGCGGCGGGGCCGCCCCCGCGCGCCTTGGGGGCGGGGTGGTGGGTGTGGCCCGTGAGGAGGGACTGCTCGGAACGCAGGTAGAGATCGCCGGGCGGGGTGGCCCGGGCCCGGGCGGCGAGCAGGGCGGCCACGGCGTCCCGGCTGTCGAGCATCTCGGCGGGCAGTTCGCGGTTGGGCAGACCGGTGTGCCGGCGCAGCTCCTCGGCGACGACTTTGACCAGCTCGGTGTGGCCGAGGCGGTGCCAGGCGCCCGCGGACTCGACCTCCGGTTCGGCGGGCCGCCGCGTTCCGCGCACCCGCAGCAGGCGGTCCCCGCCGGGCAGCCGGTGGACGCGACGGTCGCCCTCCCGGCGCACCGGCCGGGCCACCTCCCGCAGCAGGCAGTTCAGCAGGGGCACGGCGGCATATGCGTCGGCGAGGGCACCGGTGGCCGGGTCGTCACCGTGGGCCGAGTCGTCGTCGGCGGGCGGGGGCATGAGGTCCACGCGTTCCACTCGTCCCTACGGTCCTTCCAGCGTTCCGGGCGGAGATGATCAGTATGTCGGTCGTCGCCATTCCGCCGTGACGCCCCTATGCGTACCCGAGGAGCCCGCCCGTGCACCGTCCCCCCTCCGCCGAGACCGAGGTCGCCGGCGAGCTGTCCGCCGTACGGCCCGGGCTGCTGCCGCGGTACGAGGCCGAACTGCCCGGCGCCCGGGCGGCCGTGCTGTCCCGCCTGTGGCGCGGTCTCGCCCACGATCCGCTGCCCTGGGTCACCCGCGGCGAGCTGGACGGGGACGGTCTGACGCTGTTCCTGTCCGACGGCCGCCGGCTGCACGGCCCCCGGCCGGATCCGTACGCCACCGGCGCGTACGTCGCCGCCGTACGGCTCGACGGGACGGATTACGCGGATCCGGCGCGGCTGATGACCGGCCTCGCCGTACCGCACTCCGCCTCCTTCGCCGCCGAACTCGGGCACAGCGTCGCCTCGTTGGCGCTGTCGAGGGCGGGGCAGGAGGGTGCGGACCGGGACGACTGGCCGGAGAGCGACTGGGCGTGGGAGCAGCGGATCGCGGACGGGCACCCCTTCCATCCGACGTGCCGGTCCCGGCCCGGCTTCTCGGTGGCCGAGCAGCTGGCCTACGGGCCGGAGCACCGGCCGGTCGTGGAGCTCGGCATGGTGCCGGTGCGGGCCGAGGAGTGCCTGGTCACGGGCGTGTGGCCACGGGAGCTGCGGGACGGGGAGCGGGTGGTGCTGCCGGTGCACCCGTGGCAGTCGGCGCATGTGCTGAAGCGGGTGTGCGAGGAGCGGCGCCCCGCGCATCCGCTGATGTCCCTGCGGACGCTGGCCCTGCCGGGCGGGCCGCATGTGAAGACCTCGCTGAGCGCCCGGCTGACGTCCTCGGTGCGGGACATCTCCCTGCCCTCGGTGGCCGCGTCGGCGGTGCTGTCGGATTTCGCCGTGCCTTTGGCGGCGCGCACGGACGGCCTGCTGCACGTCACCCGGACCCTGGGCGCGGCGGCGGCCGGCTCCCCCGACTTCGCGGCCGTCCTGCGGGAGTCGCCGCAGACGTATGCGGGCAGCGGTGAGCGGGTGCTGCCGGTGGCGGCGCTCGCCACCACCGGCCTGCCCGAGTCCCCCGCCTGGCTGGCCGGTTTCACCCGGCTGGCGCTGAGTGTCGGACTGCGGCTGCTCGAAATGGGCGTGGCCCTGGAGGCGCACGGCCAGAACCTCCTCGTGGTCCTGTCGCCGGCGGGCGATCCGCTGCGGCTGGTCTACCGCGACCTGGCCGACATCCGCGTCAGTCCGGCCCGCCTCGCCCGGCACGGCATCACGGTGCCCGAGCTGCCCGCCCGGATGGTCACGGACGACGAACGCGCGCTGCGCCGCAAGCTGTTCGGCTCGCTCGTGGCGGGCGCGCTGGCCGGCACGGCCGGGTCGGGCCCGGCGCTCGGAGCGGCGCTGGAGACGGCCGTACGGGACCTGCCGCGCACCGCGGACCTCGCGGCCCTGTGTGCGGATCCGCTGCCCACGAAGGCGCTGACCCTGATGCGGCTCTCGCCGCGGACACCCGGGGACCAGTGGGCGGAACTGCCCAATCCCCTTCGGTGAGACCCGCTGTGGAAGCGGATCCGGATGATCAATAGGATCCGGCGATGATCACAAGAACACGGCTGGCGGCAGGGGTCTGTGCCCTGCTCGCCGCGCTGACGGCCGGGCTCGCCTTCCCGGCCGGAGCGGCCGCCGGCGAACCCACGGGCCAGGACGCCCCCAAGGTCGACCTCGTCCTCGATGTGAGCGGCTCGATGCGGGCGCGGGACATCGACGGCCAGTCGCGGATGGCCGCCGCGAAGCAGGCGTTCGACGAGGTGCTCGACGCGACGCCCGAGGAGGTCGAGCTCGGCATCCGCACCCTGGGCGCGAACTACCCGGGGGACGACCGGAAGACGGGCTGCAAGGACACCGCGCGGCTGTACCCCGTCGGCCCGCTCGACCGCACCGAGGCCAAGACGGCCGTCGCCACCCTCACCCCGACGGGCTGGACGCCGATCGGCCCGGCCCTGCTGAAGGCGGCCGGCGACCTGGACGGCGGCGACGGCTCCAAGCGCATCGTGCTGATCAGCGACGGCGAGGACACCTGCGCCCCGCTCGACCCGTGCGAGGTGGCCCGCGAGATAGCGGCCAAGGGCATCGGACTGACCATCGACACCCTGGGCCTGGTGCCCACCGCCAAGCTGAGCAGGCAGCTGAGCTGCATCGCCGAGGCCACCGGCGGCACGTACACCTCGGTCGAGCACCAGGACGAACTGACCGGCCGCGTCAACCAGTTGGTGGACCGGGCGGCCGACCCGGTGGTGACGCCGGTGCCGGCCGAGGGCGCCGACCGGTGCGCCGGGGCGCCGACGCTGAAGCCGGGCCTGTACAGCGACCGCGAGGAGTTCGGACAGCAGCGCTTCTACCGGGTGGACGTACGGCCGGGGCAGGAGCTGCGCGCCTCGGTGAGCGTCGCGGCGGACCGGGCCGTGAACCCCGGCTACGGCGTGCTGCTGCGGGCGGTGACGTCCAAGGGCCGCGAGATCGTGCGCGGCGAGGCGGCGGGTACCGGCCGTACGGACGTGATCTCGACGGGCCTGCGCCATCCGAAGGCGGAGAGCGACGACGAGGACGCCCCCGCCGAGGCGGTCTGCCTCGCCGTCTCGCACTCCTTCTCGGCGGCCCCCGGCGTGAAGACCACGCCCGGTCTGCCGCTGGAGCTGACGGTGGACGTCGTGGACGCCCCGAGCCCGGCGGGCGACGTGGCCGCCTTCGGCCTCGGCCGCGGCTGGTGGCTGCTCGGTGTGCTGGTCCTCACCGGCTTCCTCGCCGGTCTCGTCTGGGGCTGGCTGTCGCGCTGGCGGGTCGCGGTCTGGAGGACCAACTGATGCGAGTGGTACGAGCGTTGAGCGCGGCGTTGCTGACCCTCGGCCTGGCGGCCGCGCCGGCGGCGGCCGACGCCTCGCCGAGTCCGTCGCGGGACGGCACGGCGGCCCCGACACGGGCCGGTACGTCGTTCCGCACGGCGGCGGAGATCGAGCAGGGACAGCCGGCCACGGCGAGCGGTTCCACGGGTGACTACCTGTACTGGTCGTTCCCCGCCGACACCGGGCAGCGGCCCACGGTCGAGGCGACGGTGAAGCTCCCGGAGAGCCACGCCTCCCAGACCTGGCAGATCGACGTCTACGACGGTCTGCGCCGCCGCCAGGCCTGCCAGTACGGGGCGCAGACACGCACCGCGGCGGCGGACGCCTCCTCCGTGGAGCTGGCCTGCGTGCTGCGCACGGTCCGCGCCTGGTCGGAGCCGTGGGCGAACGATCCGCTGCCCGGCACCTACTACGTCCGGCTGACGGCCACCGGCGTCGCCACCGCCGACCTCGGTCTCCCGGTCGGCAGCGACGTGCGGGTCGGCTCCCGGGACATCGGCGGCTCCGCGGCGGTGGACGGCTCGCTCGCCGAGCCGCTGGTGCCGGGCATCGCCACGAAGCCCGGGGAGGAGCGGGAGGACGCGGCGGTACTGGCCGGTCTCGAACCCGAGGACGGCTGGGCGTCCGGCCGGTGGTCGGACCGGTGGGTGTGGACCGCGGTCGGCGGGATCCTCGCCGCGCTGGCCGGGGTCGGCGGGTACGCGCTGACGCGCGGGACGGGACGGCCGTCCCGGGTGCCGTCCGCCTGACGATTCCGATCCCGCTGATGGTCACGCAGAAGGCCCGCCGACCGCGGGCCTTCTGTCATGTCTCGCGCAGCGCCTTGGCGAGCGCCCCCTCGCCGCTCACCTCGACCCGCCCCGCGCGCACGGCGTGGGAGAGGCTCAGCTCACCGCGGGCGATGGCCGTGCACGTGGCCGTGTCCAGGGCCAGCCGGGCGTCCGGCTCCCCGGGCGCGGGTCCGTCGCCGTACACGGGCCCCTCCCCGGCACCGGCGTGCAGATGGAACAGGCCTTCCTCCAGGCTGACTTCGACGAGCCCGTCCCCGTCCAGCAGGCGCAGCAGGGGCAGGGCGAACCAGTGCGCCCGGACCGCGTCCGTCGGCCGGCGTTCCCCGAGCCCGGAGCGCCCCCACTCCCCCAGCGCCTGCAACACCGGCAGCAACTCCCGCCCACGGGGGGTCAGTTCGTACACGAAGGCCGCACCGGGCGGCGGCAGCCGGCGCCGGGTCGACAGGCCGTCGCGTTCCATGTCCTTCAGCCGCGAGGCGAGTACGTCGGTGCTGACCCCGGGCAGGTCCGCGTGCAGGTCGGTGTAGCGGCGGGGACCGGCGAGGAGCTCCCGGACGATCAGCAGGGTCCAGCGGTCGCCGACGACATCGAGCGCACGGGCGGCGGAGCAGTACTGGTCGTAGCTTCGGCGAGGTGGCATGCGACGCAGTCTAGACAAGTTGTTGGACTTTCCAAGCGTGTACTTGGTAAAACCAAGCGACACAGTTCGGCAGAGGAGAAGCGGCGCATGGAGTTCCGGCAGTCGAGCAAGCTCAGCGAGGTCTGTTACGAGATCCGCGGCCCGGTCATCGAGCACGCCAACGCCCTGGAGGAGGCGGGCCACAGCGTGCTGCGCCTGAACACCGGCAATCCGGCGCTCTTCGGGTTCGAGGCTCCCGAGGAGATCCTCCAGGACATGATCCGGATGCTGCCGCAGGCCCACGGCTACACCGACTCGCGCGGCATCCTCTCGGCCCGCCGCGCGGTCGCCCAGCGTTACCAGACCCTCGGCCTGGAGGTCGGCGTCGACGACGTCTTCCTCGGCAACGGCGTCTCCGAACTGGTGTCGATGGCCGTCCAGGCGCTCATCGAGGACGGCGACGAGATCCTGATCCCCGCCCCGGACTTCCCCCTCTGGACGGCGGTGACCACCCTCGCGGGCGGCAAGGCGGTCCACTACCTGTGCGATGAGCAGGCCGACTGGTACCCCGACCTCGACGACATGGCGTCGAAGATCACCGACCGGACGAAGGCGGTCGTGATCATCAACCCGAACAACCCCACCGGCGCGGTCTACCCCAAGGAGATCGTCGAGGGCATCCTGGGCCTGGCCCGGCGGCACGGCCTGATGGTCTTCGCCGACGAGATCTACGACCAGATCCTCTACGACGACGCCGTGCACCACTCGGCCGCCGCCCTCGCCCCCGACCTGGTGGTCCTCACCTTTTGCGGCTTGTCCAAGACCTACCGCGTGGCCGGCTTCCGCTCCGGCTGGCTGGTGGTCACGGGACCGCGGCAGCACGCCAGGGACTACCTTGAGGGCCTCACCATGCTGGCCTCCATGCGGCTGTGCGCCAACGCGCCCGCTCAGTACGCCATCCAGGCCGCGCTCGGCGGCCGGCAGTCCATCCGCGAGCTGACCACCCCGGGCGGCCGCCTGCGGGAGCAGCGGGACGTGGCCTGGGAGAAGCTGAACGAGATCCCCGGCGTGACGTGCGTGAAGCCCAAGGGCGCGCTGTACGCGTTCCCGCGTCTCGACCCGAAGGTGCACAAGATCCACGACGACGAGAAGTTCGTCCTCGACCTGCTGCTGCGGGAGAAGATCCAGGTCGTCCAGGGCACCGGCTTCAACTGGCCGGCCCCTGATCACTTCCGCATCCTGACCCTGCCGCAGGCGGACGACCTGGAGGCGGCGATCGGCCGGATCGGCCGGTTCCTCGGCGGGTACCGCCAGTAGGCGCCGGGCCATTCCGGGAGCGTGCGGGACGGCCGGAAACGGGTCTTTGAGCCGGATGGAGGCCGAGCGCAGGGCGTGAGCGCCACGCAGAGGGGAACGTCGTCTTCGGTTCTTCCCCCCAGGCGAGAGCGGAGACGATCAATGGCCACCACGCAGGGTGAGTCCCGGGCCGGCACCGCACGACCGGCGGACCTACGGCTGCCGGGCATCGTGCTCGGGGTGGGGATGGGCGGATTCGCCGACGGCATCCTGCTGCACCAGTTGCTCCAGTGGCACCACATGCTCTCCAGCACCAACCAGGACCGCATCGGGGTGAAGTACTACGACCCCCACACCGTCTCCGGTCTGGAGATGAACACCCTGTGGGACGGCGTCTTCCACACCGTGTGCTGGCTGGCGGTCCTGCTCGGGCTGGCCGTGCTGTACGCGCGGGTCACCCACGACCGGCGGCGGGTGTGGACCTCCCGGGTGCTGTGGGGCTGGATGCTGGTCGGCTGGGGCCTGTTCAACCTCGTGGAGGGCGTCCTGGACCACCACGTCCTCGGCATCCACCACGTCTACGCCGGGGAGGGCCAGGTCTGGTGGGACATCGGCTTCCTCGTCCTGGGCGCCCTGCTGGTCGCCGGCGGCCACCTGCTCCAGCGCGGCGGCCGGTTCTTCGACCCCGGTGCGCCCGCCGCGGGCCGCCGTGCGGGCCGGCAGGGCTGATGGAGCACCACCACCCGCCCGGGCACGGGCAGGACGCGACCGGCGGCGCCCTGGACTGGCTGCCGCCCGCGCTCGTGCTGCTCGCCGCCGCCGGTGCCTACCTCCTGCTCGTCCGCCGGGCGCGCCACCGCAATCCGGTCCTCGGCTGGAGCCGGTGGCGGACCGGTTTCTTCCTCGCCGGGATCCTCCTGCTCGGTGTCGCGCTGCTGCCGCCCGTGGCCCCCTTCGCCCACGGGGACTTCCGCGGGCACATGGCCCAGCACCTCCTCATCGGCATGTACGCGCCGCTCGCCCTGGTCCTGGCCGCCCCCGTCACGCTCCTGCTGCGCACCCTGTCCGCGTCCCGTGGCCGACGGCTGACCGCGGTGCTGCACAGCCCGCCCGCCCGCGTGATCTCCCACCCGGCGGTCGCGCTGGTCCTCTCCACGGGCAGCCTCGTGGCGCTGTACTTCACCCCGCTGTACAACGCGACCACGGCCGGCCCGGCCGCGCACTGGCTGCTGCACGCGCACTTCCTGCTCTCCGGATGCCTGTTCGCCCACGCCATCGCCGGCCCCGACCCGGCCCCCGCCAGGCCGGGTGTCCGGGCCAGGCTGGTCTGCCTCGGCGTCGCGATCGCGGCGCACGCCGTGATCTCCCAGTTGATCTATGCCGGCTTCCGGGTCCACATCCACGCGCCGGTCGACCAGGTGCAGGGCGGCGCGGAGATCATGTACTACGGCGGTGACCTGGCCGAGCTGCTGCTGGCCGCCGCGCTGGTCGCCACGTGGCGGCCCGAGCCCCGGCGCGCGGCGAGCCGTGGTGGGTGGCGGGGAGTCGTCCCGGCCCGGAATGTCAGTGGCGGGTCGTAGCCTTCGAGCAGGTGGGGCGAGATGCCCCGAAACGGCCCGCGGCCGGAGAGGAGCACGCCGTGACCCGACCGCCGACCGCCGCGCAGCGGCGTGTCATCGACGCCGCCGACCCGGTGACCGGGCGGCTCCGGGGCACGGAGCCGCAGCTGACGGCACTGGTGAAGCGGGGGCTGGCCTTCCGGCACCCGCGGCCGCCGCACGACCACTTCCTGACGCCCGAGGGGCACCGGGTGCGGCAGGGCATCACGCCGGTGCCCGAGCCCGCCGGGCCCGGGGAGGCCCCCGCGTCGACGGGCGTGTTCGCGGCGCGCGTCGGCGGTGAGGAAGCCGCTGCGGATGCCGGGCCCGCCCGGCGCCGTGAGGTGCACAGCGCCTGGCAGGGGCTGCTGGAGCTGCGCCGGATGACGAACCCCGGCGGGGCCACGGACCGGCCGTGCGGCTGGGAGCGTACGCATCTGGTGCGGGCCGCCGCGCTGGCCCTGGAGGCGGCCGGGCACGCTCCGGCGGGGCGGGAGGGCGGGGGCTACCGCGTGCGGGAGACGCCGCAGCCGGAGGCCGTCGCCGTGCACGAGCCGGACGGCGCGGCGCTCCGGGCCTGCGCGGCCACCCTGGAAGGGGCAGGCTGGCAGGTGAGCGAGCACGGTGAGCCGCGCACCGGGAACCGGTATCTGCTGGCTTCACCGCGCCGGGCGTGATGGGCATGCCAAGATCGGTGGATCGTTGCGCAGTGCACGAGAACCCGAAGGGGAAGCCGTGAGCGAGCCGTTTTCCGTCCCTGTGACCGTCCGCGGATACGAGACGGACGTCCAAGGACACCTCAACCAGGCGGTCTACCTGAACTACGCGGAGCACGCCCGCTGGTCGCTGCTCCATGCCGCCGGGATCAGCCAGTCCGCCCTCATCGGAAGCGGCGTGGGCCCGGTTGCCCTGGAGACGACCATCCGCTACAAACGCGAACTGCTCGCGGGCGACGAGGTCGAGGTGACCTGCGCCTTCGAGTGGGGTGGCGGCAAGACGTTCCGGATCGAGCAGAGCGTCGTGAAGGCGGACGGCTCGGTGGCCGCGGAGATCACGGCGGTCGGGGGGATCCTGGACCTGGAGAAACGCAAGCTGGTCGCCGATCCCGCCGAGGTCTTCAGGAAGCTGGCGTCGGACCCGGGGCTGTTCGGGCTCTCGTAGGGCGGAGGGCCGGGCCCCGGCGGGCGGTCGCCCGGCGCGGGCCGGTCAGCGCACGCCGCGTTCCTCCAGAGCCACCCTCAGGCTGCGCAGGGCGTAGTAGACGCGGGACTTCACGGTGCCCTGGGGGACGCCCAGCGCGGTGGCCGCCTGGTGCGTGGTGCGGTCGGCGAAGAAGGTGGCCTCCAGGGCCTCGCGGTGAGCCGGCGTCAGGGCGCCGAGGGCGTCGTGCAGGACGATGGACGACAGCATGCGTTCGATGTCGTCGGCGTCGCTGCCCAGTTCGGTCAGCCAGTCGGCGCCGCCTATCTCCTGCGGGCGGGCCGCCTTCGTCCGGTGTGCGTCGATCACGAGGTTGCGGGCGATGCGGAACATCCAGGGGCGTACGGCCATGCCCTCGGCGTCGGCGAGCGTCTGCTTGTTCCAGCAGCGCAGCAGCGTCTCCTGGAGGATGTCCTCCGTGCGGTGGGTGTCCCCGCCCAGCATGCGCAGCACGTACGAGTAGAGGGCCGGGCCGTGCTCCAGGTAGAGGTTCCTCAGCGCCCGTTCCTCGGGCGACACGGCGCTCGCGGACCCGATCACCGTCACGTTCATGATGTGCTCCTGCTCCTTGGGGCGGCCCGCCCAGCCGTGGCGGCTGGAACCCGGGCCTCCGGTGGAACGGAGTGTGGTCAGGAGCGTTCCACGCTCGTTTGACGCTCGGTCCACGGCTCGTACATCGCCCGCCCGGTCACACGCGAGCCGACAGAGACTCCACCTGGGCGCGCACCCGGCGGGCCAGCCGTTCGTCGGCCGGCGCGAGGCGGCCATCGCCGCGCAACCGCTGCCACATGTGCAGCAGTTCGCCGCCGTGGATGACCGCCGCCCTGCCGTCCTCCAACCGCTGCCAGGCGGCCGCCGCCCGTGCGATCGCCGCTGGGGCCCCCGGGTCACCGGCACCGCACAGGATGCGCGCCACCGAGAGAGCCAGCACGGTCGCCTCCCTGTGGTCCCCGCGCAGGTGTGCCAGGTACGCCTCCATGGCCCGTGCCTCCAGCGCGTCCGGGTGCTCCGTGCCCGTCGAGCGCGTCAGTGCCTCGCGCAGGGCGGTCACCTCGGCGGACGCCTCCTCGATGCGGTCGGCGGCCGTCAGCGCGTTGATGTGCGCCACCCGGTCCGCGAGTTCCGGCGCGAGGGGGCGGGACGGCCGCGGAGGCGGGACCGCTGCGGGAGGGGCCGTCGCCGCAGCCCGGGCCCGGGCGACCGCCGCGGCGACGGCAGAGACGGGAGCGGGGGCGGCGACGGGAGCCGGCGGCGGTTCGGGGGTGCGGCCCGCCGCGTCCGTCCGCTCCGCCGGGTCGAGGAGGCGGCTGGAGCCGTCGGGTGCCACCTGAAGCACGAAGTGAGCCCCTGCGGGGCCGTCGTTCACCGTGGCCTCGACCGCGGCGCCGCGCTCCTGCGCGTGGCGTTGCAGACGGTCCAGCACGGCCTCGTGCACCGAACCGCCCTTTTCGACGACCAGGAGTTCGCCGTTGATCTCGGCGAGTCCCTCGCCCGGGATGCGTACCGCGAAGTGGGGCATGGCTGCGAGTCCTCCTGATGCTCACGTGCCGGAAGCGGCGGACGCGGACGGGGAAGCCGTGGGCACCGGGTCCGTTCCCGGGGTGACGCCCGGGGTGACTCCGGGGGTGGCACCGGGTGGCGGGGCGGCCACACCCGCGTACTTGGCGAACTGGGCCCGGACGGCGAGGACGTAGCCCTGTGCCTCGTTCGTCTGCGGCACCCCCTTGGCCGCGCGCACGGTGTCCATCCCCACGTGGTAGCCGGCCAGCGCGAGGTCAAGGACGCTGCCGGTGGCCTCGTTCGCGTCGATCATCCGCTGCGCCTGAGCGGCCAGATCGCACAGATGACGGCCCTGCGCCATGATCGAGTCCTCGGCGTCGAACGCCGAGGTCTCGTCGTTGTCGTCGTCGTCCTCGCCGTACTTCTCGAAGACCGCGGGCGGCAGCTGGGAGATGCCCTCCTCGCCGTTCTCGCCGACCAGTTCCCGGTTGAAGCCGGACTCCCGCTCGATCTGCGAGGCGATGACGACCGGGCCGATCGCCCCGCACAGGTCACCGGCCTCCTCGATCGGGTCCACGAGATCCTCCGGCACCGTCGAGGTGTCCAGCTCGCCGCCGCCGTCGCCGTTGAAGACGGCGATCACCTCGTCCGCGTCGTCCGCACCGGCGGAACCGTCTCCGCCTCCGCCCGAGAACAGCAGGATCAGCGCGATGAGCGGCGCCAGCAGCACCCCGAACCCGCCGATGATGATGATCACGACCAGGGTGCCGAGCAGCGCGAGCGGCGACAGCAGGCAGCCGCAGCCGGTGCCGGCGGCGATGGTGTTCCGGACGGCGGTAGAGGTCCCGCCCTCCCCGCTTTCTCCCGTGCCCGCGCTCATGTGGGCCCGCCTTCTTCCTCTTGCCTTGAACCGCGACGGCTGGACGGCCCGTTGTGCTGTCGACGGGCTCGGGAGATCGAAACGGGTCCGGGAGCAATTCAGTTCAAACCCGTGGACATCAGATGATTCAGCACACCGAACCACGAGCGGAGAAGGAGGGCTGACCGCACATGAGCACTCCTGAGACGACGTCGTCGAACCCGCAGTCATGGGTCCGGGGGCCGAAGCCCGGACGGCCGGCGGCCCCCGGTGGCGGTACCTCCGGCACGGGCGCACCGCAGAGCGCGGAACAGGGTCCGGCCCTCTCGGCGGGTCGTGCCCGCACGACACCTCCGAACGCCGCGCGGACGCCGGGGCCGGGCCCTGTGCCCGGCCCTGACCCCTTGCCGGCGCCGGGCACGGTGCCGTGGTCGGGCACAGAGCCCGGGCCGGACATGAGGCCGGCGCGGGGCACAGGGCCGGGGCCAGGCACGACGCGGGGGCCGGGCACGACACCGGGGCCGGGCAGGACCCCGAGGCCGGAGCCGAGGCCGAGGCCGGGCACGACACCGGGGCCGGGGCCGGCCACCCGAGAGGGCTCTGCCGTCTCCGCCCTCCGGACCCCGCCCCCTGCCCCCGGTGACGGCGAGGCTCCCTGGGACGAGCCGGTGCGGCGCACCCCGGTGCGCGGGAGGTCAGGGGAGGAGATCGGGTGGGTCAAGGCCCACGGCGGGGCCGGCGCCACCTCGCTCGCCGAGGCGCTCGGCGGGGTCGACGTGGGTGCGCGCTGGCCGGACCCCGCCCGGGGCGAGCCGCGCCGGATCATGCTGGTCGGGCGGACGAGTATGCGCGGACTGGGCGCCGTGTCCCGGGCGTTGGCCGCGCTGAGGGACGGCAGGGCCCCGCAGGGGGTCGACCTGCTGGGTGTCGTCCTCGTCGCCGACGCCCCCGGCAGGCTCCCGCTCGGCCTGCTGCGCCGCGTCCGCGTCGTCCGCTCGGTCGCGCGCGTGCAGCGCGTGCCGTGGATCCCGGCCTGGCGCGTGGGCGGTCAGCCCGCGCGTCTGCCCCGGCAACTCGGCGTGCTCGCCGGCCTGGTCGGCGCCGACGGTGAAGGAACCGAAGCATGACCTCACCCCTCACGGGCCTCGCCCTGCCCTTCGGCGGGCGGCTCGCCGCCTACAACCCGACCCCCGACGCGGGCGCCATCCTCGGGGTCCTCGCCTGGTGCGCCTCGGCCGCGGGCGTCGCCGGCCTGCTCATCGTCGGCATGCAGATGGCGATCCAGCTACGACGCGGCGAACCGGGCGAGGGCGGCACGTACTTCCGCGGCTTCTTCTTCGTCACCCTCGCCTGTCTGCTCGCCACGACGGCCGGCCCCATCGTCGCGTTCCTCGGTGACCTGTCCCTTCACTGAGGGACAGGCGCCTGCATGACACCACCCCTCTCACCCGCTTCCCGCGCCCGCCGCGGCGCCGACCACCCGGAGATGCCATGTCCCTGCTCCACGAAGCCACCAACCTGCTCGCCGCCGGTGTGCCCCAGCCGCAGAGCAACGCCCCCGGCGAACTCACCAGCAAGGTCAACACCGTGCTCGGCATAGCCGCCTGGGCGGGCACCGCCGCCGGCGTCGCCGGGGTGCTGATCACCGGCACGATGATGGCCATCTCGCTCAAGCGCGGTGAGAGCTCCGAGCACATGAGCCGTCTGGGCATGGTGCTCGGCGGCTGCGTCCTGGTCGCCACGGCGGGTCCGCTGGTCGGCTTCGTCTTCAACTGAGCGCGACGACGGGACGATCGAGATGTTCACGCGCAGGGAGTACCGGGAGCCACGCCGGTACCGGTCCGATCCGTCGGAGCCGTACTGGAAGCAGCGCGGCTGGCAGGTGTCGGCGGCGTTCCTCGGCGTCGTCGTCCTGCTGAGCGGGATCGTCGCCCTGACGGCGGGCCGGGGCACCGCGGACGGCGGCGCGGGCGCCCCGCCGTCGAAGGGGCCGCTGTCCGGCACCCCGGCCATGAAGGACGGCCGGCCCGACGGCTGCCGCACCGACGACAGCCGCGGCGACGTCATGCCCACGTCCCCGCCGGACGACGTCGACTGGCGCGCCCTCGGTGGCGCGCGCGTGCCCGTCTCCGCGTCGGCCGGTCCCACCCTGGCCCAGGGGCCCGTGTGGTGGTGCTTCGCGCACACGCCGGCCGGGGCCGTGCTGGCCGCCCACGTCATTCCCTCGCACATGAGCGGACCGGACTGGCGGACGATCGCACAGGAGCAGGTCGTGGCCGGCCCAGGCCGGGACCTGTTCGTCTTCAAGCGGTCCACCGTCCGGGACGACGCCCCGGGCGGCACGGGGGACAACGGCTCGGCCTCCGGCTCCCGCCCGGACGCCGGGTCCGGCAGCTCGTCCGCCGCCTCCTACGCGGGATTCTCGGTGCCCGCGTACTCCGGCGAGGCGGCGACCGTGGAGCTGCTGCTCAAGACCGGTCAGGGCTACGCCACGACCTCCGTCGCCCTGCGCTGGAGCGGCGGCGACTGGAAGGTGCAGCCCTCCGACAACGGTGCCCTGCACACCCCGGTGAAGGCGGTCCAGGGAACCAACGGCCATCTCCTCTGGGGGGTTTGACATGGCGTGTCCGACCGGTAATCCCATCGTCGACATCGCGGTCGGGTTCTTCAGCTTCCTCGGCGACCCCATCGGAACCATCGTCGAAGGGGTGGCCAACGCCGTCCTCGCGGGCGCCATCGCGGTGTTCGGGGCGCTGACCACCGGCATCCCGACCCTCTCGGGGACCACCACCGCCCAGGACATCAACAGCCAGACCCAGTGGATCGTGGTGTATCTGGCGGTCGGCTCGCTGCTGTTCGCGTCCGCCCGGATGGCGATCGAGCGGCGCGGGGCGGCCGGCACGACCGCGCTGAAGGGCATCCTGCGGGTCGTGCTGGTCTCGGGTGCCGCCACCACCGTGGTCACGGCCGCCGCCGCCCTCTCGGACGACTACTCCACCTACCTGTTCAACGCGGGTGCGGAGAAGCAGCTGAGCGCCGTGGGCGCCTGCTCCGACGGCAACGGCATCGAGGCCTTCCTGCTGCTGGTCCTCGCTTTCCTGCTGCTGATCGCCGGCATCATCCACACGATCCTGCTCTACATCCGGCTCGGCGTCATGATCCTGCTGCTGGGCACCCTTCCGCTGGCCGCCGCCGCGTCGATGACGGACTGGGGCGGCGGCTGGTGGCGCAAGCACCTCGGCTGGATGATCGCCTGGCTGTTGTACAAACCGGCGGCCGGGCTGGTGCTCTACGCGGGCTCGGCCATGATCAGCTCGGGCCGGGACGGCGGCAGCGACATCAACGAACGCATCGCCGGTATCGGCGTGATGCTGCTGTCCGCCGTCGCCCTGCCCGCCCTGCTGAAGCTCGTCGTGCCCGCCACCGCCGCACTCGGCGGGGCGTCCGCGATGTCCGGGGCGATGTCCACGGTCGGCGGGTCCCTGGCGTCCGGCGCCCGTTCGCTCGGCACCAGCGGCGCCGGCGGCGGGCAGAGCGGTCCGCGCGGCGCGTCGGGGGCGTCCGGTTCGGGCGGCTCGGGCGGCTCACAGGGCGCGTCCGGGGCCTCCGCCGCGCCGGGCGCGCCCGGTCCCGGCAGCGCGGGAGCCCCGGGCGCGCCGGGCGCCGGGGCGGGCGGCGGTGCCGGCGGAGGCGGGGCGGCCGCGGGCCGGGCCGCCGCGGCGGCGGGCGGCCCGGTCGGTGTCGCCGTCGGGGCGGCGGTGACGGCGGCGCAGGTCGTCGGCCGTACCGCCTCCGGCTCACTGGAGGGCGCCGACCCGGACAAGGGGCACAACACCTGACCCCTGCGGGACGGACGGTCCGACGCTCCTGCCGGACCGTCCGTGCCACCCCGATCGGCCGTCGGGCTCCCGATCCCCCCGGGAGTCCGGCGGCACCCCTCCTTCGCCGTGCCGCCCGTGTCCCGGCCCGTCACCCCACCACTCCAGTGCACTTCACGAAGGGAAAACGGACCCCATGTCCACGGAAGCCGTCACCCACCCGACCTACGGGAACTGGCGCCGTCCCCGGCGTCCCGGGCTCGGCCCGCTCGGGCTCGTCGGCACCTTCGGTGTCTTCGGCGGGCTCGTCCTCACGCTGCTCGCGTCCCTGATCTCGCTGTACGCGGCGATGGTGGTGTTCACCCCCATCGCGGTGCTCCTGGCCCCGCTCGCCGTCCGCACTCAGGACGGCCGCAACGTCTACCAGTTGATGGCCCTGCGCATCGGCTGGCGACGGCGCAAGGCCAAGGGGGCGCACCTGTACGTCTCCGGGCCGCTGTCCGCCCGGCCCGGGGGCCGGTTCCGTCCGCCGGGGCTGCTCAACAAGGTGACCGCGATCGAGGGCCGGGACGCCTACGACCGCCCCTTCGGCGTGCTGCACCACCCCCACCGCAACCTCTACACGATCGTGCTGGGCTGCGACCCCGACGGCGGTGCGCTCGTCGACCCCGACCAGGTGGACGTCTGGGTCGCGCTGTGGGGCGAGTGGCTGGCCCGGCTGGCCCATGAGCCGGGCCTGCGCGGCGCGTCGGTGATCGTGGAGACCGCCCCCGACCCCGGCACCCGGCTCGCCCACGAGGTGCTGCCCCGCATCCGGGCGAACGCGCCGGCAGCGGCCCGGGCCGTGATGGAGGAGGTCGTCGAGCGGTACCCCACCGCGTCCTCCGAGATGCACACATACGTCAGCCTCACCTACGGCGTGCCCGCCAACCAGCGCCGGAAGAAGGAGGACGTGATCACGGACCTCGCCATCCGCATCCCAGGCCTGCTCAGCGGTCTGGTGGCGGCCGGCGGCGGAGCGGCCTACCCGCTGTCGGCGGAACGGATCGCGGAGGTCGTCCGGGTGGCCTACGACCCGGCGGTCGCCGCCGACGTCCTCGACGCCCGGGCCCGGCACGGCGGCACGGGCCTGGAGTGGGAGGACGCCGGCCCGGCCGCCGCCGTCGAGACCGTGGGCAGCTACCAGCACGACTCGGGGATCTCCCGGACCTGGCTGATGACGCTGGCGCCGCGCGGCACCGTCCGGTCCTCGGTGCTGCGGGGCATGCTGGAGGCAGCGCCCGGCACCCGGCGCAAGCGGATCGCCCTGGTGTACCGGCCGATCGACCCGGCCACCTCGGCCCGGATCGTCGAGGCGGACCGGCGCAGCGCCCAGTTCATGGCGACGTCGGGCCGGGGCATGGTGCAGGCCCGTGCGGCCTCGGAGATGCGGGCGGCGGAGCAGACCGCGGCCGAGGAGGCGTCGGGCGCGGGGCTCGTGGAGTTCTCGCTCATGCTGACGGTCACCGTCGACACCATGGAGCAGCTCGCCGACGCGAGCGTCACCGTGCGCAACCTCACGGCCGCTTCCCGGGTACTGATGCGGCCCGCGGACCGGATGCAGGCGGCGGCGTTCAGCTGCACACTGCCCGCCGGGATCCTCCCGTGGGAGCAGACCCTGATCCCCCACGAACTTCAGGAGGCGCTGTGAGCCGGCGCGAGGAGAAGCGGGCCGAACAGGCCGACCGGCTGGCCGAGTTGCGGGCGGGCGAGGAACTGGCCGCGCTGCGCGCCGGAGCGGGTGCCGCCCGGCCGGTCGAGCCCGGACGGGGCGAGGAGCCGGGCGAGGACGGCGGCGGGCGGAGCCGTAGGGGCCGGAAAGGCCACAGAGGCCGGAAGGAGAGCGGGTCCCGTCCGCGCGAGATTTTCGTGCCGCCGCGCGGCTGGTACGGGCCCGGGGGCGGGCGGGTCGGTTACCTGGACCCGCCGACCATGTGGCGGGCCACCACCGTGCAGGCGTGCGGCATGTGGCCGTTCGCCGCCGGTTCCGGCTCGCCCATGACGGGCGTACCGCTGGGGCAGCACCTGTTCACCGGGGCCACGGTCTGCGGCGACCCGTTGAACTGGTTCACCCGGGCCCGCTACATCTCCAATCCGTCGCTGTTCATGCTCGGCATGCCGGGCCTGGGCAAGTCCACGCTCGTCAACCGCATGCTGATCGGTCTGTCCGCGACCGGCGTCGTCCCGCTGGTGCTCGGTGACCTCAAGCCCGACTACGCCGACACCGTCCGCGCCCTGGGCGGCCAGGTGATCTCCATCGGCCGTGGGCGGGGCGGCATCAACGTCCTCGACCCCGGCGCCATGGGCGCGGCGGCGGCCCGGATCGGCGGCGAGGCGGGCGAGGTGCTGAAGGCCGAGACGCACGGCCGGGTGCTGAACATGGTGGCGGCGCTGATCACGATCGTGCGCGGCCGGCCGATGGACGACCACGAGCAGTCCGTGCTCTCCGCCGTCCTGCACCACCTGCGCGAACGCACCCCGCAGGGCCGTACGGTGCTGCTGCCGGACGTGCTCAGGGTGCTCGCCGAGGGCCCCGACCGGGTGCGCGCGGTCACCCTGGACCGGGGGGACGACGCCCGCTACCGGGACGCCGTCGACCCGCTGCACCGCTCCCTGCTGGGCATCCTCGACGGTCCGCTGGGCGACACGTTCGCCTCCGAGACCTCCACGCGCATCGACCCGGCCGCCCCGGCGGTGTGCATCGACATCTCCGGCATCGGCGAGGCCGACACCCAGCTGACCGCCGCCGCGATGCTCGCCGCCTGGTCCGACGGGCTCGGCACGGTGGCCGCCTCACACGCTCTCGCGGACGCCGGCCTCGAACCGCGGCGCTGGTTCTTCACGGTGCTCGACGAGTTGTGGCGCCCGCTGCGCGCGGCCTCCGGCATCGTCGACCGCATCGACGCGCTGACGCGCCTGAACCGCTCCCTCGGCCTGGGCGACGCCAAGATCACCCACACGCTCAAGGACGCCGAGGCCCTCGGCACCGACGCCGACCGGGCCAAGGCCCGCGGGTTCGTCGAGCGGGCGGGGATGGTGGTGTGCGCGGGGCTGCCGAAGGCGGAGATGGAGGATCTCGGCAAGGTGGTGGGGCTGTCCCGGCGCGAGATCGAGCTCGTGTCGTCGTGGTCCTCCCCGCCCGGCTGGGGGGTCTCGGGGGAGCACGAGGAGCCGCCCGGCCGGGGCCGCTTCCTCATCAAGGTCGGCGGGCGCCCCGGTATCCCGATCAAGGTCGCCATCACCGACGCCGAACGCCGGCTGCACGACACCAACACCCGGTGGACGGCGAACGAGCAGACCGTCGAGCGGGCCGTCGAGCAGGAACTCGCCCACACCGCCGCGCAGGTGGCCCGGGCCGCCGGGGAGGGGGCGTACGCGCTGCCCGGCACGCCCGAGGGCCCGGCGCCCGGCGGCGGCGCGGGGAGGTGGACCGCGTGAGAGCCCCGGGCACCGGCAGCGCGCACGATCAGCTGCCGTGGGCCATCGTGGCGCTCGCCGGGACCGGTCTGGTCATGTTCGCCGTCGTCTGGTCCGGCGGGACCCTCGGGTCGGGGCTGACCGGCAACGGCTGGCACGGCCCCCCGTTCGCCCTGTCCACCGTCACGCGGCTGGTCACCGGCGGGCCCGGCGGCCTGTGGCCCGGGACACCGGCCGCGGCGCTCTACGGCGGCATGCTCGGGCTGCTGACGCTCGTCGCCCTGCCCGTCGCCCTGCTGATGCGCTCGCTGCTGGGCCGGGCCGGCCGCACCAAGGGCCTGGCCGGGCGGCGCGAGCTCGCCGCGATGTGTCCCAAGGGCATCGAGGGCCGCGCCCGCGCACTGCGCCCCTCCCTTCAGGGCCGTGACCGGCTCCACCCGGACGAGACCGGCAACCTGCTGGGCGACCTCATGCCCAACGGGCCCGAGTTGCGCAGCAGTCACGAGGACGTGGAGCTCGACCTGATGGCGCCGCGGGCCGGCAAGTCGACCGGCATCGCGGTCCCCCGGGTGCTGCGTGCCCAGGGCGCGGTCCTGCTCACGTCCAACAAGTCGGACGTGTACGCCGTCACCCGCGGTGAACGCGAGAAGGCGGGCACGGTCTGGACGTTCGACCCGCAGGGCATCGCGCACACCCCGCGCGCCCTGTGGTGGGACCTGCTGGGTGAGTGCCACACCATCGAGGGCTCCCGCCGCATGGCCGGTCACTTCGTGGCGTCCGTCAACGACGACACGGCGAAGAAGGACTTCTGGATCTCGGCAGCCCAGAACACCCTCACCGCTCTCTTCCTGGCGGCGGCCCGCAGCGGCACCCGCCTGCCCGAACTGCTCGGCTGGCTCGCCGACCCCGCCGACCGCACCCCGGTCGACCTGCTGCGCGACGCCGGACTCGCGGCGATGGCCGAGCAGTTGCAAGGCACCGTCCGCGGTGCCGTCGAGACCCGGGACGGCATCTACGAGACCGCCCGCCAGACCGTCTCCTGCCTGCTCGACCCGGAGATCCTCGCCTGGGTCACACCCGACCCCCGGCTCCCGGAGTTCCGCCCCGACCGGCACGTCCTCGGCCGGGACACGCTCTACCTGCTCTCCAAGGACGGGGGCGGTTCCGCGGCCGGCGTCATCGCCGGGCTCGCCGACGCGACGATGCGGGCCGGTGTGGTGGCCGCCGAGCGCATGGGCGGCCGGCTGGATCCCCCGCTGACCGCGGTCCTCGACGAGGCCGCCAACGTCTGCCGCATCTCCGATCTGCCCGATCTGTACTCGCACTTCGGCTCACGGGGCATCAACGTCGTCACGCTGCTGCAGAGTTACCGCCAGGGCGCCCGGGTCTGGGGCGAGGTCGGCATGGACGCGCTGTGGAGCGCGGCGACGGTCAAGCTCCTCGGCGCGGGTCTGGACGACGCCGACTTCGTGCAGAAGATCTCCACGCTCGTCGGCCAGCACGACGTGCGCACCCCCACCGTCTCGCGCGGCAAGGAGGGTACGTCCCGGTCGTACTCCTACCGCCAGGAGGCCGTCCTGCCGCCGGACCGTATCCGTGCCCTGCCCAAGGGCACGGCCCTGCTGCTGGCCACCGGCGTCAAGCCCGCGCTCGTCCGGCTGCGTCCCTGGTACAAGGAGCCCGGCGCGGCGGCGATCTCGGCTGCAGCGAAGGCGGAGACGGCGGCCATCACCGAGCGGGCCGCACGTCGTCTCCCGCCCGGTCGGCGCGCTGTTCCGGGTCTTCCGGGGCCGCAGGGCGTGCCGCTGTCGAAGCAGGTGTCGTGACCCCGCGCGACAGGGCCCGGGGGCGCCGTCCCCGGGTGACGGCGCGCAGCAGGTGCTCGGCCGGCCCGTACCGCGTCCGAGCCGCGAGCCACGCGCCGAGCGCCAGCTGCACGGTGTAGAGCGGGACGCACCCGCCCAGGACCGCGACCGTGCCGACGCGGCCGTAGAGGCCCAGCCCGTAGCCGGAGAACACCCAGGCGAGGACGAGCGACTGGGTGAGGTAGTGGCTGAGCGCCATGCGCCCGGCGGCGGCGAGCACACCGGCCGCCGCCGGGACGCGGGCCGTGGACCGGCGCGTGAGCAGCAGAAGCAGACCGCAGGCGTACGACGTGGTGAGCGCCGGGGCGGTCAGGACGGTGGCCGCCTGCCCGACGAAGAACCAGCGGCCGTCCAGCGGCCCGCTCGCGCAGCAGGCGGCGAGCACGCCACCGCCGAGGCCGAGCGGCAGCCACCGCAGGGCCGTCCGGCGCAGCCAGGCACGGTCCCGGGCGCGCCGTTCGGCCAGCCGGGACTTCGCCGCCGCCAGCCCGCCGAGGAACGCGGCCAGCATGGCGGGCGCGTACAGCAGGTCGGTGCCGAGCGCGGCCGGCAGATCCCGCAGGTGGGTGCCGAGCACCGAGGCGGCGTCGCCCCGGTAGGCGGCGGCGCGCTCGGCGGCCCGGGGCGCGTACGCGGTGGCGGTGACCGGCTCGGTGAGGGCGACGGTCAGCAGCCCGTACCCCAGCAGCAGCGCCGAAAGGAGCAGCAGCAGGGTGGCCGCGAGTCCCAGCGCCGCTCGGACGCCGAGCCCGCTCAGCCCGTACAGCACCAGGGCGAGGACGGCGTACGTCGTCAGGACGTCCCCGGGGTACAGCAGGACCGCGTGAACCGCGCCCAGCGCGAACAGGCCCGCCGTGCGCCGCAGATGACGGGGGGCGAAGGCAGCACCGGCCCGGCGCGCGGCTCGGGCCTGAAGGACGAAGCTGTAGCCGAAAAGGAAGGAGAACAGGACGTAGAACTTTGCGGTGACCAGCGCGGTCACGAGCCACCCGGCGACCCGGTCCGGGGCGGGGGTCCCCGGTCCGCCGCCGTAGACCGTGGCCGGGCCCGCCACGAGCAGGGCGTTGACCACGAGGATGCCGAAGAGGGCGAACCCGCGCAGCACGTCGAGTTCGCCGACCCGCTGAGCACCGGCCCGGTTCATCCGGCCGTCACGACCCCGGTGCCGAACGCCAGTGTGGCGGACAGGAACCAGCCGAACGACGGGGCCAACAGGTGCCGGGACGTCCACAGTCTGGCCCCGGTGGGCCGATCGCGCGCGTACACGACCGGCACGCTGTCGCCGACCGGGGGCAGGCCGCAGAACGGCCCGAGCGGGCCCGGATCGAGGACGAATTCCCTTCCCAGGTGGTCGGAGAACACCACCACCAGCCCCCCGCGCCGCGGGTCGGTCGCCGCACGGGCCGTCACGCGCCCCACCACCCGCCGGCCGCGCGCCCACAGGGCGGCGGCGGTCGCCAGCGCCCGGACCGCGGCCAGCAGGCTGCCGAGGCCGAGCCCCGTGCACAGCGCGAGCAGCACCACCTGTGCGTTCACATCAACCCCTTCGCCCGGCGCCCTGCTGGCACAACGGCCCGCGGGGCCGCCCGGTTCACACCGTCCTTGAACCTCCGCGGGGGAGGGGGCCGTTGTGCGGGCGTCCACGTGACCGCGAAGGAGCCATGAACCGCATGACACACATCCCGGGCGCGCACGGCCGTCGGACGGCGGCCGTCGTCACGCTGGCCCTGGCCCTGACGGCGACGCTCCACCAGCCCGCCGTCGCCGAACCGCAGACCCTCGCCGAGGCGCGCGCCGAACTCGACCGCCTCTACCACCGGGCCGAGGTCGCCACGGAGCAGTACAACGCGCTCGACGCCAAGGTCACCCGGCAGGAGAAGCGCCTCGGAACGCTCCGGACTCAGGTGGCCTCGGCCGAACGGAAACTGAGCCGTCTGAGCGGACTGGCCGGGGCGGCGGCCCGCTCCCAGTACCGCGGGGGCGGTGTCCCTGCCGAGGTGCAGTTCGTCCTCGCCGGTGATCCGGAACGCGCGCTGGACAACGCGTCCCTGGCCCGCCAGGCGCAGCTGGCCACCCGGCGGACGGTCAGCACCCTGACGACGGCGGAAGAGGAACTGCGCACCCACAGCAACGCGGCGGCCGAGGAGCTGAAGCGGCTGCGGAAGAACCGCGGCTCCCTCGGCTCCCACCGCAGGACGATCCGGTCGCGCATCGAAGAGGCCCGGAAGGTGGAGTCGCTGCTGGAGGTGAAGCAGCGCCGTGAACTGGCCGCACTGGAACGCAGGACGGCCGACGAGGCCCAGGCGGAGTGGGTGCGGTCGGGCGTCCTCGACGGCGCGGGCACCGAGGGCAGCAGCGCGGGCCGCGAGGCCGTGGCCTTCGCGACCAGGGAGCTCGGCAAGCCGTACGTCTGGGGCGCCGAAGGCCCCGGCTCCTACGACTGCTCCGGCCTCACCTCGCAGGCGTGGCTGGCGGCGGGCGTGGTCATCCCGCGCACCTCGCAGGAGCAATGGCGGCTGCTGCACCGCGTCCCGGTGGGGAAGATGCGCCCCGGTGACCTGATCATCTACAACGCCGACGCCAGTCACGTCTCGCTCTACACCGGCGGCGGCCGGATGATCCACGCCCCCCGCCCGGGGCGGCACGTGACCGTGGCGCCGGCCGGGTCGATGGAGATCCTCGGGGTGGTGCGGCCCGACGCCTGACCACCTCAGCCACCGTTTCCACCCCCTCGGCAGGAGATCGCCATGTCCACCACTCAGACGTCCCCCTCGGTCGCCGGGAGCCAGGCCGCCCCGCCCTCCCCCGCGCCCGGCGAGGAGAAGCCCTCCCCGCCGCGCTTCATCCTCTACCTCGACGGGCCCGCGTACGCGCAGACCCTGCGCCAGCTGACCCTGTGGACACACCACGTGCTGCTGCCGGTCTACGGCAGGGAGGTCAGCTCCCAGTCCCCCTGGTGCTCCGTCTGGTGGGAACACCCCGAGGCGGTCGCCCGGTTGCACGGCCTGTGGCTCGCCTGGGGCGATCTCACCGGGCCCGGCTCCGACATGACCGGACCGGCCGTCTGGCACCGCGACCACCTGTCGTCGGTCATGGACACCCTGCGCGACCCGCAGGGCCCTTTCGCGGGCTGCAAGCCCGGTATGCACCGCCCGAAGGCGGCACCCACCGTCGAGACGATGGATCCCTTCGGACCGCCGCCGCCTCCTCCGCCGCCGTCCCCGTGGTCATGACGGCCGCCGGGTGAACACCCGCGCCCCGCGCGGCGCGTGCGGGCGAAGGGGATGAACCGTCCGCCCCCGCGGGCGCGTTGTGTTCGCGATCGGTGCAGCCATCCGGTCGGCGGTGCCGGTCCCGGCACCGTCACAGGCTCCCCAGGAGCCCTCACCTCCCGGAAGGAAGGGTGACATGGCAGGATCCGAACACTCCGACGACAGCGCCAACTCCAACGCCAGTTCCTACTCGTCCGTCAGGATCTCCGACGACGGAAGGCAGGCGCGGGCCCGGGTCTCCAGCGCGGCGGTCCCGGACGACGCGCCCCCGCTGTTCGCCGGCGCCGGCACTGGCGTGTACGACCAGACCGCCCGGCAGTATTACGCGGTCAACACGGCCCAGCCGAAGGGCCAGCAGGTCGCGCGGTGGAGCAAGAGCGCCGCCGCGTGGGTCGCGGAGAACAAGTCCCGCGTCGTCAAGGCACTGGTCGACGTCGCCCCGACGATCATCCAGGGCGCCTCGGCGTTCACGTCCGGCCGGGCCGCCACGATCGTGAACGGCGTCGGCATAGCCGCGCAGGCCGGTGTGGCCGGCTACGAACTCTACGGCCAGCATCAGCAGTCGAGGGCGGGCGGCCACGTGGACCCGGTCCAGGTGAGCGCGAGCGTCGGCAGGCTCGTTTCCACGGCGCTGAACACCTACGCCGCCGTTGCCGACCAGGAGTCCTCGACGACCAAGATGGTCGGCGGAGCGGGTTCATGGGTGGCCGGAGGCGCCACGATGACCGACGTCATGCACCACGCCCACACCGACCCGGGACGGACGGCGCAGGACCCCGGCTACGAGATGTACGGGATGCACCGCAACCCGGTGCTCGGCAACCAGCCGGGACAGTATCCGCCCGGGTTCACCCCGGCCACGGCGCCGCCGTCCTCCACTTCGTCCCTGTCGGCGCCGGCCGGCAACGCCCCGGTCAACAACACCCCGGCCGGGAACTTCAGCCCGGCCGGCACCTCCAGCGGACGCGTGAGCAGTCAGCAGCCGGCACAGACGCAGCCGTCCGCGAAGGCCCAGGGCAAGAAGCCGGTCGGCCGCCGCTGAGGGACACCGCACCGCCGTACCGGCGCGGGCGTGCCGGGGCTGAACCGCCGGCCCCGGCACGCCCGCTGCTGTCCCCCTTGTCCGCACCTTCCGACCTGAGAGAGGGCCACCGTGGCGGATGACAACGCGGCCTCCCCGAACCGGAACGGGCCGGCCGCGGAGCGTCCCGAGGCCGCACTGGCGCGTCAGCTGATCGCGACCGAGTACCGCCTGCGGGAAGGGCGCCGCGGCACCGGACGCGACGCGGCGGACACGCCGGGCGTCTGGAGCCGCCTGGCGGAGCGCCTGCGCACGCTCGTCGGCCGGCTGTCCGGCCGGTACCGGGCCGGTGCCGGCGGCCCGGACGAAGGCGCGGCCGGGTCCTGGCAGCCGGTCCCGGCGCAGACGACCGCCCCCGACCCGACCCGTGTGGACGGGCTGTCCCCGGAGGGTGCCGGACCGTCGGCGCACCCGGACATGGTGCGCCTGGAACGGCGGATCGGCCGGCTGCCGACGCTTCGGCACGAGGCCTTCGAGGACGCGGTGCTCCACCTGCTGCGGACCGACGACCGGTTCAGGAAGGCGTACGAGCGGTCCCCGGAGAGCATGCCGACGGTCGCCCGGTACGCGGCCAACGCCCATATGCGGGAGGCGCTGCGGGAGTCGTCTGCGGGCGCGGACCCACAGGAGCGCGCGTCGCCGCGGGTCGGCCCGTCCCGGACCGCGTCGGTCGCGCGCGCGAACGTCACCACCGGCAGTGCTGCGCAGACGGAGACCGAGGCGGGCACCCGCACCGCCGCCGAGGCGCTGGACGCCGTCCGCGACCGGATCATGGCAGCCGACGCACGGCAGTTCGCGGCGCTGCGCGCACGCTGGGAGCGTGCGGCCGGCCGGGAGCGGCCGGACACCGCACCGCCCCCGGCCCGGGACCGGAGCGGATTCGGGGGCCCCGGGCAGGACGAGATGGCCGACGGGCAAGCCTTCCGGGCGGCCCAGCGGGGCCAGTGGGAACGACTCGGCACCGGCGCCACCGCCTCCTCCGCCTCCACCGCGGCCCTCGACGGCGAGGGCTTCCGGGCCGCCGTCGAAGCCCGGCGGGCGCAACTGGGCAACGGCCCCACCGCCGTTCCGCGCTCCACCGACGCCTTCGACGGCCAGGCCTTCCTCGCGGCCGAGCGAGCCGCTCAGGGAGCCGGGCGGGACCCGGACCGCGCCGGGCCGCCGACGGACGCCGTCAGGAGCACGCCCCCGCCGCCCCTGCTCAGCAGCGAGGGACACGCGACCGTACGCAACTCCCTCGACACCCTTCGGCCCTTCGCCACCTCCACGGCCCCGGACACGCCGACGCGTCCGCACCGCCCCGCGCAGGTCCACACCCCCACCACCCCCCAGAAGAGAGGACGGACATGACGTACGTCGCCCCGGAGGGAGGCGAGGTCCGTGCGTAGACCGCTCCCGCGCCGCCCCGCCTCGTTCCTGCTCGCACTGCTCCTGGTCGTGGCCGGTGTCACCGGTATCGCGCTGCTGATCCAGAACCAGCGCTCGGACGGCGTGAGTATCGCGGGGACACCGGCCGCCGGCGTCGGTTCCCCCGAGCACACCGTCACCTTCCGCAACACGACGGACCACCGCATCTGGATCGGCAGCACGGTCAACGCCGACGGGTCGGCCCCGCTCACCGGGCTGCCCACGCTGGACCCGGGCCGGTCCCCCACCGTCACCGTCCCCGAGCAGTCCGGCGCCGGGCACTGGCGCGGCAAGTTCTTCGCCCGCGAGGGCTGCACCGGCGAGGAGGGGAGCACGTTCCACTGCGCCGTCGGCGACTGTGGCCCCTACGCCGACCGGTGCTCGACCGGTGAACAGCCGACCGGTCTGGCCGAGTTCAACTTCGACCCGAAGGACGGCGCGACACCCTGGTACAACGTCAGCTACGTCAACGCCGTCGCCGCGCCGATCACCATCACGCCCGACGGCGTGACACCGCCCGACTCGGGCGAGTGCGCGCCGGCGGGGTGCGCCACGGACCTACTGGCCGCCTGCCCGGCGGACAACCTGGTCCGGGACGAGGCCACCGGCCGGCCCCTGGTCTGCGTCAACCCGAACCGGGACGCCACGACGCCCTACAGTGACGCGCTCGCCGCGAAGTGCCCGACCGCGTACAGCTGGTCCAAGCACGACACCGAGCAGGGCAACCAGGTCGTGTACCAGTGCCGGGAGTGCACGGGCCTGACCGTCACGTTCCACGGCAGCGGCGACGGCGCCACCGCGCCCGGCCCCGCCGCCCCCGGGCAGCCCCGTAGCGGCGACACCCCGGCGGCCTCCGGCAAGGGCGTCGCCCTGAACCCCGTGGCGGGCGCCCCCGAGGCCCTGGCCGACTCCGGTTCGTCCTGGTTCTACAACTGGGCCTCCTCCGCCGGCGGCGTCACCGGCACCACCGGCGCCGAGTACGTTCCGATGATCTGGGGGCCCGGGTCGGTGACCGACGCCGAGCTGGGGCAGGCGGCCCGCGAGGGGAAGGCGCTGCTCGGCTTCAACGAGCCGGACCGTCCGGACCAGGCCGGCCTGTCCCCCGAGCAGGCGCTCGACCTGTGGCCCCGCCTGGAGTCCACCGGCCTGAGGCTGGGCGCGCCCGCGGTCGCCTCCGGCGCGGACGTGCCAGGCGGCTGGCTGGACCGGTTCATGACCGGGGCCGAACAGCGGGGCCTGCGGGTCGACTTCATCCCCGTGCACTGGTACGGCGCCGACTTCGGGCCCGGCGCGGCCGACCAGTTGCGCGGCTATCTGCAGGCCGTCCACGACCGCTACAAGAAGCCGGTCTGGCTCACCGAGTACGCCCTCACCGACTTCTCCCGGGGTGCCCCGCGCTACCCGGGTGAGCAGGAGCAGACCGACTTCGTCCGGTCGTCGACCGAGATACTGAACAAGCTGGACTTCGTCGAGCGGTACGCCTGGTTCGCGCTGTCGAGGGAGACCAGCCCGACGGGTCTGTACGACGGGGCGGTGCCCAACGCGAGCGGGCGGGTCTACCGCGAGGTGCGCTGAGGCACCGCCCGGCAGTAAGGACGGGCCCCGGCGTTGAACCGTCCTCACCCCGCACGCGTTGTGCGGATGCCTGCCGGCGCATCGCCGGCAGGCATCACCCACGAAGGAGAGCCATGTCAGGCGGTCCGTCTCGGCGCGGCCTCCCGGGCGCGCGCGTCGGCCGGGCCGTCCGGCAGGCGGTCGAGCCGCTCACGAACCTGCTCGGCATCCGGATGGCCGAACTCCGCGAAGATCGCGAGGGCGTGCCGCCAGCTCGCCCGGGCCGCCTCGGGCTCTCCGCCGTCGAAGTGGACATCCCCGAGATGGCCCAGCGTGTGGCCCTCGCCCCAGCGGTTGCCGATGTCCCGGTGGGTCGCGAGCGCCCGGTGGTAGTGGCCGACGGACTCGCCGTGGCGGCCCAGCCGGTGATGGATCGTGCCGAGGATGTCGAGGGTGACGCCCTCGACCCAGCGGTTGCCGCCCGCCCGCAGGACGACCAGCGCCCGCTGGAGGCAGTCGAGGGCCTCGTCGTAGCGTCCCATCCGCTGGTAGGCGTCGCCCAGGTTGCTCAGGGCGATGCCCTCACCCCAGACGTTGCCCGCGATGCGGTCGAGGGCCAGCCCGCGGCGGGCGTACTCGACGGCTTCGCGGAGCCGGCCCGCGTGCAGGTAGGCGTCGCCGAGATTGGCGATCACCGATGCCCGGGCCACCCTGTCCCCCAGCTCCCGGCTCAGCGCCAGCGCCAGGCGCAGGTGCTCGACGGCCTCGTCGAACCGGCCGGCGCTGCGCAGCGCGGCGGCCGTGTCGGCCAGGCCCTGGGCCTCCCCTTCCCGATCCCCGGCGCCGCGGGCTGCGGCCAGTCCCGTCCGTGTGGTGTCCAGCCAGTCGTGCACGTGGCTGCGGAGGTAGAAGAAGCCCCACAGGACAGCGGGCAGTCGCCACGCGGTGCCGGTGTGCCCGGCCTGGGCGGCCTGGTGCACGGCGACGATCAGGTTGGGCCGTTCGGCCTCGCACCAGTCCAGCGCCCGTTCGTGCGTGGTGAACTCCAGCGGCCGGCAGTCCTGCGGCCGCGGCTCCAGCGGGATGCGACGACGGGTGGGGGTGATGTGCGGGTAGGCCGCGTCGGCGGTGTGCAGATACCAGGTCAGCAACCGCTGGAGCGCCAGATCCCGGTTTTGCGGGGTCTCCTCCACCCCCACGCGTTCGGCGGCGTACACACGGAGCAGGTCGTGCAGGGTATAGCGCCCCGGGAAGTGCTCGGTGAGCAGGTGGGCACGGGTCAGTTCGGCGAGGAGCCCACGCGCTTCACGCGCAGCGAGTCCGGCCAGGGCGGCCGCCGCCGGCGCGGAGATGTCCGGCCCCGCGTGCAGCCCCAGGAGCCGGAACAGACGCGCGGCCGGAGCGGACAGCGCCTTGTAGGACCAGGAGAAGACCGCCCGCACGTCGGTGGTGATGTCGTCGCCGCCGGTGAAGGCGTCCAGGCTGCCGTGGCTTTCGTTCACCTCGTCGGCGATGGCGCTCAGCGGGAACCCGGGGTGGGCGCAGGCGTGCGCGGCGACGATGGCGAGGGCGAGCGGCAGGCGGGCGCACCGCGCGATGATCTCGTCCGCGGCCCGTGGTTCCGCGGCCAGCCGGTCGCTGCCGAGGCGCCGGGCCAGCAGGTCGTGCGCCTCGGCCGGGGAGAGCTGGTCCAGCGTCAGGGGGTGTGCCCCCTCGCCGGCGACCAGACCCGTGAGCCGGTTGCGGCTGGTGACGATGACCAGGCAGCCCGGGGAGCCGGGCAGCAGCGGGCGCACCTGCTCGGTGTCGCGGGCGTTGTCGAGCAGGATCAGCACCCTGCGGCGGGCCAGCAGGCTGCGGTACAGCGCGACCTGGGCGTCGAGGCCGGCGGGTATGCGCATCGGCGGTACGCCGAGGGCGTCGAGGAAGCCGCGTACCGCTTCGTCCGGCGTCAGCGCGGAGCCGGTCGGGTCGAAGCCGCGCAGGTTGACGTAGAGCTGACCGCCGGGGAACCGTTCGGCGACGCGGTGGGCCCAGTGCACCGCCAGGGTCGACTTGCCGATCCCGCCCATGCCTCCGATGGCGCTGATCACCACGGTCGACGGGGGGCTGCCGTCCCGGGGCAGCAGGTCCCCGATCAAGCCGAGTTCGGTGTCCCGCCCGGCGAACGTGGGGAGGTCCGCGGGCAGTTGGGCGGGGCGGGCCGGCTGGAACGGCGACCCGTGCGGGTCGGCGGGGCCGGGCCGGGCCGCGTCGTCCGGCGCCGTCCCTCCCGCCGTGGCACCGTCGTCCGTCGTCCCGTCCTGCGCTGCGGCGCCGGACCGTGCCGCCCGTACGGACGGCCGGGCCCGCCCGGGCGCCGCCGGAGCCGGGCTCCGGGCCTGGTGCGGCATCAGGGCCGGGTCGGCCGCCAGGATGCGGTCGTGCAGGTCCTGGAGCGACAGCCCGGGTTCGACGCCCAGTTCCGCCACCAGGGCAGCGCGTGTCCCGCGGTACGCGGCCAGTGCCTCGGCCTGCCGTCCCGAGCGGTACAGGGCGAGCATGAGCAGGCGGCACAGCTCCTCGCGCAGGGGGTGTTTGGCGGTGAGCGGGAGCAGCTCGGCGATCACCTCATGGTGGCGTCCGAGTTCGATATCGGCGTCCAGCCGGGCCTCCAGCGCGGTCAGCCACTCCTCGTCCAGCCAGGAGCGCGCCGTCTCGGCGAGCGGGCCGGGGACTCCGGTCAGTGCGGCGCCCCGCCAGCCGTCCAGCGCTGCGCGCAGCAGGTCCGCGGCGGCGGACACGTCACCCGCGGCGCGCGTCTTCTTCGCCTCCGCGACCCGGCGCTGGAACACGGCGAGGTCCAGGCCGTCGTCCGGAACGCGCAGCAGATAACCGTCACCGACGGAGACGAGTGCCCGGGGCTGCTCCGCCGGACCGCGGTCGGGCTCCAGCACCTTGCGCAGGCGCGACACGTAGGTCCGCAGAACGGAGACGGCGGCAGCGGGCGGCTCCTCTCCCCAGACGGCGTCGATGAGGTCGCCGAGCGGCAGAGGGCGCCCGCGTCGTAAGAGGAGCGCCGCCAGCACCACCCTCTGCTGCGGTGAGCCGAGGTCGAGTTCCCGCTCCCCGCGCCATGCCCTGACCGGCCCCAGCACAGCGAAACGGAAGGTATTCACGTAGTCCACGTTCGGACTCTAGTGCGCACCAGCTCCGGCACGCCCACTGCCTCGGAACATGCCGTTCCGTCACCTGTCACCGCTGACGTACCGCTCTTTCCCCTTTTTACCCGCGAGTTGAACCGTGGACGACCGGTGTCCGTTGCGTACGCGGGCACCGCCGACACCGCCCCGGCCGCGCGACCGGCCGGGAACACCAGAGAGGAACGCCGATGAGCCCGGGCCAAGAGGAAGCGGACGAGCCGGTCACGGTGGCCGAACACGCCACGCAGCGGGGGCCGTCCGAGCCTTCCCCGCACTTCACGGTGGTCATCTCCGGCGACGGATCGGCAGCCGTCGACGGCGAACCGGTGCCGGTCGCGGAGGGGACGACGGTCGACGCAGCGATCCTCGACCTCCTGCACGCACACGCGCGCGACCGGAACACCGCCGTCACGGCGGCGATCTCCGACCCCGCCGCCGGGTATGTGGCACACGTCGAGGTCTTCCCCGACGGCTCCAGCGCGCTGCGGCAGCAGGAGGAAGCGGAGGGAGTGACGGATCCGGCGACGTCCCTCGTCCACGAGGCCGCCGGCCCCTCCGAGGACGACCGGGACGACCGGGACGATCCTGACGTCGTCGACGAGGCGGCCTACGCGCTGCCCGAGTCCGAGAGGGCCCCGGCCGCCCGCCCCGTACCACAGCCCGCACCCGCCCGCCGGCCCGGCGCACGCCAGTCGGACGACGAGTTCGGCGGGCCGGGACTGCTCGGCAGGCCGCTGGTGATCGGGCCGGTGGCGCTCGGTGTGGCCGCCCTGGTCGTCGTGCCGCTGGTGATCCTGGGCAGCGGCGGTTCCGGTGACGGCGGAAACCGGGAGGAGACGGCCGCGCGTGCGGGCGGTTCGCCTTCGGCCTCACCGGCTCTGTCGCCGTCCTCGCTGCCGATCCCGCCGCCGTCCGTCTCCCCGTCGGCCGGGTACAAGGACAAGACCAGGGACAAGGACAAGGACGGGGACAAGGAGGGGAACGGCAAGAAGCCGACACCGAAGGACACGTCGGGGGCGAAGGGCTCGGGCAAGGTCACCGTCACCGTCACGGCCAGGCCCCCGGCGGCCACCACCACCGTCACCGCCGAGCCCGCGCAGGAGACCGCGGCCAGTGCCGTGAAGCGGCTCGCCGCGAACGACCCCTCCGGACGGCACATCTGCTACCGCGCGTACGTCTCGGGGCAGGGCTGGCAGAAGCCGGTGTGCGACGGCACGATCGCCGGCACATCGGGCCGGAACCGGCCGATCAAGGCCCTCAACATCGCGGTGCACGGTGTCGGCGGATCAGCCGCCAACGCCTTCCGGCACTCGGCGAAGCCGGTCGACGGCCGCGGCGCGTGGCAGCCCAGCTGGACGGCCGTCACCGGCGACGGCCGGAACTTCACCATCGGCAGCGCCAAGCGGAACGCGCCGAACATGCTGGGCTTCGCGATGAACGTCGGTACCGGCGAGATCTGCAACACCGTCCGGCTGCGCGGCCACGACTGGGGCGAACGGGCGTGCAGCAAGCCCCGCCCCGACTTCACCTTCGGCGGCACCCTGGACAACGAGGTCTGGCTGGAGGCCGTGAAGCTCACGGTGTGAGCGTGTGGCGATCACGTCGCCGCACGCTGCCAGATCGTCATGTCCATCGTGAGGGCGGCGAGTTCCGGCAGCGCGGTCGACTTCGTCTGGACCGTGAGCAGGGCGATGTCCCCGGTTTTGTGCTTGACGCAGATCTGACCTGCCACCGGCACCGAGGCCAGCGGCCAGCGGCGCTGGTCGGCATGCGCCAGCATGAGCCGGCACTCGTCGAGGGAGACGCCCTCGTCGGTGAACATCTGGATGAAGACACTGGTGTCGCTCTCCAGCGCACATCCGGCGTCCTCGCAGTCGAAACGGATGTCGCCCTCGCGGTCGTCGCGCTGGAACGGCTCCTCGAAGCTCAGCGAGCTCTTCGCGTCCAGCCTCTGGAGCGTCCGGCCGATGGGGCGCGGCGTCCCGGAGGCCGTCGGGGAGGGCTGCGTGGCCCGCGGTGTCCGGCCCTCGGCATCCGCGACGGCCCCGGAGGCCGAAGGCGACGGCGTGGACGCGTCCCCCGACCGCCCGGACCTGCCCGGGTCAGGCGTCGCCGGTGCGCCGGCCACCCAATCGCGGAACCTGTTCCCCGCGTCCTGGACGGTCCACAGCAGGCCGCCCAGGGCCACCACCCCCGCCGTCACGGCCGCGGCCGTGATCAGCGCGGTGCGCCGGCCTCGGGCACGCCGCTTCCCCGGCCCGCCCGGCAGCGGCTGGGGCTGGGTGACGACCAGCGGCTGATGCTGGACGCGTGTGGGAGTGGAGAGACTCGTGGGAGCGGAGAACGGGGCCGGGACCGTCGGCTCCGGTCCCGTGACGTCCCGCCACACGGCCGGGCCCGCGCCCGCGTCGGCGTCCGCGCCCAGTCGCCGCCGGCACCAGTCGACGATCTCCGCCAGGTCCGCCCGGTCCTTCGGATCGGCGGCCAGGCATCGGTCGAACAGCGGTCGGAGCTGCTCGGGCAGCACGGACAGATCGGGCCGGTCGTGCACGATCCGGTACAGCACGCCGAGCGCCGATCCGTCTCCGTACAGAGGGCGGCCCAGGGCCGCGAACGCGGCCGTCTGGCCCAGGGCGAAGACGTCGGTCGCCGCCGTGACCTCGCCCACGGAGGCTTGCTCGGGGGCCATGAAGTGGGGCGTGCCGACAGCGGCGCCGGTGGCGGTGTGCGAGGTGAAGCCGGCGGCCAGCGAGATGCCGAAGTCGATCACGCGCGGCCCGTCGGCGGCGAGCAGCACGTTCGACGGCTTGAGGTCCCGGTGCACGATCCCGGCGGCGTGAATGGCCTGGAGTGCCTCGGCCACCCCCGCCACCAGCCACAGCACCGCGGGCACCGGCAGGGGTCCCCGGCTGGCGACCGCCTCCGCCAGGGACGGGCCGGGCACGTACAGCGTGGCCGCCCAGGGCGGTGTGCCGTCCGCGTCGGCGTCGATGAGCTCGGCGGTGTACGCGCCCCGGACCCGCCGGGCCGCCTCCACCTCCCGGCGGAACCGCCGCCGGAACTCCGGGTCGTCGGCCAGTTCCGGCCGGACCACCTTGATCGCCACCGGTCGGCCGCCCTGCGTGTGCGAGAGGTAGACCCGGCCCATCCCACCCGCACCGAGCCGGGCGGCGAGGCGGTATCCGGCCACCACGGGCGGATCGTCGCCCCGCAACGGCTGGAACACCTCGGTCGCGTGGTTCATCGGCTCGTCTCCCCCTCGTCCCCTGGTCCCCCGGTCAACCAGGAGTTGACCAAGGCAGAAGCCTAAGCGGAGTCCGGCGGGCTCATGACGCGGCCGGGGCCTTGGGCGGGCTGGTGAGTTCCTCGCCCGCCTCCATCGGGTGGGTGACGTCATGGGCGTCGCGGCCGTGCCGGCCCAGGTGGTTGAAGACCAGGTTGAGCAGCACGGCCGCCACACAGCCCGTGGAGATGCCGGAGTCCAGGACGATCCGGGCCGTCTCCGGGAAGGCGTGGTAGAACTCCGGCGCCGTGATGGGGATGATGCCGACGGCCAGGGAGACCGCCACGATCAGGACGTTGTTGTCCCGGTCCAGGGCGGCCCGGACCAGGGTCTGGATGCCGCTGGCGGCGACCGAGCCGAACAGGACCACGCCCGCCCCGCCGAGCACCGGGCGCGGTACGACGGCGATCAGCGAGGCCGCCATCGGGCACAGGCCCATCAGCACCAGGAAGCCGCCGCCCGCGGCGACGACGTACCGGCTGCGGATCTTCGTCATGGCGACCAGGCCGATGTTCTGCGCGAAGGCGCTGCACATGAAGCCGTTGAAGAGCGGGCTGATCGCCGAGCCGAGGGTGTCGGCGCGCAGGCCGGCCGCGATGGTCCTCTCGTCGGCCGGGCGGTCGACGATCTCGCCCAGCGCCAGCATGTCGGCGGTCGATTCGGTCATCGACACCACCATCACCACGCACATCGAGATGATCGCGGCGAGCTGGAACTGCGGGGCGCCGAAGTGGAACGGGGTGGGGAAGCCGATGACGGCCGCCTCCGCGACGGGGCCGAAGTCCGTGGCGCCGAACGGGATCGCGATCAGCGTGCCGATCACCAGGCCGAGCAGCACGGCGATCTGCTTGACGAAGCCCGTGGTGAAGCGGCGCAGCAGCAGCACGATCAGCAGGGTGACGGCCGCGAGGCCCAGGTTGGTCGCCGAGCCGTACTCGTGTGCCGTCGGATCGGGTCCCTGCGCCCAGCCGAAGGCGACCGGGAGCAGCGATATGCCGATCAGGGTGATGACCGTGCCCGTGACCACGGGCGGGAAGAAGCGGATCGCCTTGCAGAAGACGGGGGCCGCCAGGAAGCCCAGGAGTCCGGCGACGATGACCGCGCCGAAGATGATGGGCAGGGCGTCGGACTTGTCCTCCGTGGAGGCGACGATCGCGGTCATCGGGGCGACACCGGCGAAGGTGACGCCGTTGACGAACGGCAGCCGGGCGCCGATCTTCCAGATACCGAGGGTCTGCAGGAAGGTGGCGAGGCCCGCGGTGAACAGGCAGGCGCCGGTGAGGAAGGTCAGGTCGCCGGCGGAGAGGCCGATGGCCGCGCCGACGATCAGGGGCGGGGCGACGACGCCCGCGTACATGGCGGCCACGTGCTGCAGGCCGGTCGTCGCCATCTTGAGTGCGGGGAGTTTTTCGTCAACGGGGTGGTCGGCCACGGCGGCGTCCCTCCGGTCGGTTACACGGCTGGGCCCGAGGGCCGCCGTGGGTGTCAGGGAGGTGGTGCGGGGGTGGTCATGGGGGCACCTCCCTGCTCGAGCGAAGCCGAGAGCTTGGGGAGGGACCGGACATGCGGCGGACGGCGTGGGTGGCCGTTCCGGGGCGCGCGCGTGTACGCGCGCGCCCCGGAGACGACCGCCGTGGTCCCCGCTCGGGTCCACGGCCACCGGCCGGGAGCCGTCCCTCCCGGCCGGAGTCATCCGGGTGGTCAGGCCTCGGCGGCGATCCTCGCCAGGCGCCGGGCCTCGTCCCGCGTGGCGCGGGCGATGGCGTCCTCGTCAGCCGTGAGCAGCCGTCCGTCCTCGACGATCTGCCGGCCGTCCACGAAGGAGGCGGTGACCGGGGCCGCCGCGCCGAAGACCAGGGCGGTCACCGGGTCGGCGATGGAGGCGTGGGCGAGGGTGTCCAGCTTCCACAGCACGAGGTCGGCGAGCTTGCCGGGCTCCAGCGAGCCGGTCTCCGCTGCCCTGCCCAGGACCTGAGCGCCGCCGTACGTACCGAGCCGCAGGGCCTGACGGGCGTTCAGGGCGGCTTCCCGGTGGGCGCCGAGGCGGTTGATGAGGAGCGCGTTGCGCAGCTCGGTGTGGAGTTCGCCGGACTCGTTGGAGGCGGTGCCGTCGACGCCGAGGCCGACCGGGACGCCGGCCGCGAGCATGTCGGGGACGCGGGCGATGCCGGCCGCGAGGCGGGCGTTGGAGGAGGGGCAGTGCGCGACGCCGGTGCGGGACCGGGCGAAGGCGGCGATGTCGGAGTCGTTCATGTGGACGCAGTGCGCCATCCACACGTCCTCGCCGAGCCAGCCGGTGGACTCGAAGTAGTCGGTCGGGCCCATGCCGAACAGTTCGTGGCAGAACTTCTCCTCCTCCACGGTCTCCGAACCGTGGGTGTGCAGCCGGACGCCGAGGCGGCGGGCCAGCTGGGCGCCGTCGCGGAGCAGTTCGGTGGAGACGGAGAAGGGCGAGCAGGGCGCGACGGCGACCTGGGTCATGGCGTCGAAGGAGGAGTCGTGGTGCCGGCGCACGGTCTCCTCGGTGGCCGCCAGCGCACCGTCGAGGGTCTCGACGGCGAAGTCCGGGGGCAGGCCGCCGTCCTTCTCGCTGCGGTCCATGGAGCCGCGGGCGAGGGTGAAGCGGACGCCCATGTCGCGGGCGGCGCCGATGATCGCGCCGGAGAGGTCGCCGGAGCCGCGCGGGAAGACGTAGTGGTGGTCCATGGCGGTGGTGACGCCGCCGCGGGCCATCATCGCCAGCGAGCCCTGGGCTGCCGCGCGGACCATCGGCTCGTCGATGCGCGCCCAGGTGGGGTACAGCGCGACGAGCCAGTTGAAGAGGTTGTGGTCCGTGGCCAGGCCGCGGGTGATCCACTGGTAGAAGTGGTGGTGGGTGTTGATCAGGCCGGGGGTCACGAGGTGGCCTGAGGCGTCGATACGGCGTGCGACGTTCTCCAGGCCCTCGGGGGCCGCGCCCGCGCCGAGTGACTCGATGCGGTTGCCGGCGAGGACGACGTGCCCGGAGGCGTACTCGGTGTCGTGTCCGTCGACGGTCGCGATCGCGCAGTTCTCGATGACGATGCGCCGCTCAGCTGCCATGGTTCGTCCCTTTTCACGAAGTGTGCTGAATCGAAGAGGGCACGGCAGGACCCTGGGAGTTTTGAGTGCCGTGGCCGGGAGAAGGGTTCCCCGGCCACGGGTGCCGAAAGGGGGAACGTCAGAGGTTGGTGAGGTCCTCGGGGATCCGCGCCTCGCAGCCGTCCCGCAGGATCGTCGCCTCGATCAGGCCGTACGGGCGGTCGGCGGCGTAGTACACCTCGTTGTCGTTCTTCAGCCCGAACGGCTCCAGGTCCACCAGGAAGTGATGCTTGTTCGGGAGGGAGAAGCGGACCTCGTCGATCTCGCTGCGGTGGTTGATGATCCGCGAACCCATTTGGTACAGGGTCTGCTGGAGCGAGAGCGAGTACGTCTCGGCGAAGGCCTGGAGCATGTGCTTCTTCACCTGCTCGTAGGACTTCTCCCAGTTGGGCATGCGCTGCTCGTCGTCGGTCCAGTTGAACCGCCAGCGGCCGGAGACCTCGGTGGCCAGGATGCGGTCGTAGGCCTCCTTCAGCGTCGTGTACTTGTCCTTGACGTAGCCCCAGAACTCGGAGTTGGTCGAGTTCATCACGACGAGGTCCTTGAGGCCGGAGACGACCTCCCACTTCTCACCGTCGTAGGTGATCTGGGTCAGCCGGACCTCCTGGCCCTTGCGGACGAAGGAGTGCTTGACCTCGTCGGCGCCGATGAACTGCGAGGTGGCGTCGGAGGCCTCGATCCGCTCCCAGGCGTACTCCTCGATGCGGATCCGGGCCCGGTGGATCGGCTCCTGGCTGGTGACGAAGTGCCGGGCGAGGTGGATGCCGAACTGCTCGGCGGACTCGATGCCGTGCTCCTTGGCGAACGCGTACACCGTGTTCTTGGTGGTGTCGGTCGGCAGCACGTTGGCGTTCGAGCCGGAGTAGTGGACCTCGTCCATGTCACCGGAGAGGGCGACGGAGACGTTGAGGTCCTTGATGTGGTGGGTGGCGCCGTCCCGCGTGATTTTGACGACTCGGTTCTCGGCCTTGCCGTACTGGTTCTGTCCCAGAATGGTGGGCATCTCTAGCTAGCTCCCTCGGTATACGGAGTAGCCGAACGGGTTGAGCAGCAGCGGTACGTGGTAGTGCTCACCGGCCTCGACGGCGAAGGTGATCGCCACCTCGGGAAAGAACGCACCGCTGTCCCGATTCGCGGGGGCGTCCTGCTGCGCATCGGCTTGCTTCTTCGCAGATTCTTCGAAGTACGGCTCCACCGCGAAGTCGAGCCGTACGTGGGTGGTGCCCTCCGGCAGCGCCGGCAGGTCCTTGCACCGCCCGTCCGCGTCGGTCGCGGAGCCGCCGAGCGCCTGCCAGTGCGCGGTCCGGCCGGTGCGGGCGGAGAGCCGGACGGCGACGCCCTCGGCGGGGCGGCCGACGCTGGTGTCCAGGATGTGCGTGGACACGGACGCGGTGGCGGAGGTGCTCATGCGGCTGTCAGTCCTCTTCGACGAGTCGGGCCAGACGGATGCGGTTGATCTTCCCCAGTTCGGTGCGGACGATCTCCCGCTCCCGCTCCGGCGGGTTGCCGATCCGTTCCCGGACGGCGTCGCGCATCTGCTCGCCCGTCCGGCCGGTGGCGCAGATCAGGAAGACATGGCCGAACTTCTCCTGGTAGGCGAGGTTCAGTTCCAGCATCTCCGCCTTGAGTGCGTCGGAGGCGCCGGCCATGCCGCTCTGCTCCCGGGCCGAGGTGGGGTCACCCGGCATGGGGCGGCCGATGGGCGGATGACCGGCCATCGCCTCGTCGAGGTCCGCGGCCGTCAGCTCCGCCATGGCGGCGTCGCTCTCGGCGTACAGGTCCTCGCAGGTGGCGTAGGGGCGGGCGGCCAGCAGGCGCTTCGCCCACGCCGTGGAGGCGCACGCCTCGCGGAGGGCGGTGTACGCCGCGTGCTCCTCCAGGGCGTTGAACCGGGTCAGGCCCGGCGGCGTGGAAGTGGACGTCACGGGAGCCTCCGTGGCCGGTGTCGGCCTTCGTGCTGAACGGGCGTGCCGATAGCTAACGCCCTCCCGCGACAGCACGTCAACAGTTTGTTGAAAATTCGGTGGCGCGAAACCGGACCGCCGCGGGCCGGCCGGTCAGGCCCCCTTCTCGCGGTTGAGGTAGTTGTAGACGGTGAACCGGCTGACGCCGAGGGCGCTCGCCACGGTCTCCACGCCGTGCCGTACGGAGAAGGCGCCGCGCGCCTCGAGTATGCGCACGACCTCCTGCTTGGCCCTGCGGTCCAGGTCGGCCAGCGGCACGCCCTTGCGGCGTTCCATGGCGGCCAGGATGTGATCGAGGGAGTCGGCGAGCTGCGGCAGCCGGACGGCGACGGCGTCCCGGCCCTCCCAGGCGAGGACGACGTCATCGGGACCGGCCTCGTCGGGCGGGATCATCTCGCCACCCATGGCGTCGACCAGGGGTTTCACGGCCGCGATGAACGGCTCGTCCCCCGCGCCGCTCACGCCTCGCCCTCCTCGACCACGTTGACCTGGAGCGTGACCCGGGTGGCACCGGCCTCCAGGGTCTTGCGGAGCAGGGTGTCCACGGCGGTGAGCACCGCGTCGGCGCCGCCCTCCGCGGTGTTACCGAACGGGCCCACGTCCACGGCGTCCAGCTCGGCGCTCTGCACGACCTCGCGGGCCACCACCGCGTGCGCGGGCGCCTCGTCCAGGTCGAACGGCTCGGTCGTGAACTCCACTCTCAGTCGCACGCGCTCAACCTAACGCGCGGGACGGACTTTCCGGCAGCCCCTCTTGACAGCCCTCGCACCCCACAGGCAATCTTCCGTTAAGCAGAAATACGATTCCACCATACGGAATAAGCGCCATGGACGCTCGCACCATGGAAGACACGGAAGGGAGCGCCGCCCCGATGGGATTCGCAGACCAGCGCTTCAACGTCAACCTGTCGATCCTCTTCACGGAGCTGCCCCTCCTGGAGCGTCCCGCGGCCGCCGCCGCGGCGGGCTTCACCGCGGTCGAGCTGTGGTGGCCCTGGGTCGACTCGCCGGTCCCCGGGCAGTCCGAGCTCGACGCCCTCAAGCGCGCGATCGACGACGCCGGCGTCCAGCTCACCGGCCTGAACTTCTACGCCGGGCAGCTCCCGGGCCCGGACCGCGGCGCCCTGTCGGTTCCCGGTGCGGAGTCGGAGCGGTTCCGGGCCAACATCGACGTGGCCGCCGGTTTCGCCGCCTCCCTGGGCTGCACGGCCCTCAACGCCCTGTACGGCAACCGCGTCGAGGGCGTGGACCCGGCCGAGCAGGACGCGCTCGCCCTGGAGAACCTGGTTCTCGCGGCCCGGGCCGCCGACCGGATCGGCGCGGTCCTGCTGATCGAGGCGCTGAACAAGCCCGAGTCGCCGCTGTACCCGCTGGTGTCCGCGCCCGCCGCCGTCGAGGTCGTCGACAAGGTCAACGAGGCGACCGGCCTCGGCAACGCCCGCTTCCTGATGGACCTCTACCACCTGTCCATGAACGGCGAGGACCTCCCGTCGGTGATCGAGCGGTTCGCCGCGAAGACCGGCCACGTCCAGATCGCCGACAACCCGGGCCGGGGAGCCCCGGGCACGGGCTCACTGCCCCTCGAAGACCTCCTCGGCCGGCTGACGAAGGCGGGCTACGACGGCTGGGTCGGCCTCGAGTACAAGCCGGGCGACCGCCCGAGCGCCGAGGCCTTCGACTGGCTTTCCCGCTGACCCCGCATCTGAAAGGCACCCCATCATGAGCACACTCCCCAAGATCGCCTGGATCGGACTCGGCATCATGGGCTCCCCCATGTCCGAGAACCTGATCAAGGCGGGCTACCAGGTCACCGGCTACACGCTGGAGCAGGACAAGCTGGACCGCCTGGCGGCCGCGGGCGGCACCGCCGCCGGTTCGATCGCCGAGGCCGTGCGGGACGCCGACGTCGTCATCACGATGGTCCCGGCCTCTGAGCAGGTCGAGGCCATCGCCTACGGCCCCGACGGCATCCTGGAGAACGCGCGGTCCGGCGCGCTGCTGATCGACATGTCCTCGATCACCCCGCAGACCTCGGTCGACCTGGCGAAGGCCGCGCAGGAGAAGGGCATCCGGGTGCTGGACGCCCCGGTGTCCGGCGGTGAGGCGGGGGCCGTGGAGGCCGTGCTGTCCATCATGGTCGGCGGCGAGCAGGCCGACTTCGACCAGGCCGAGCCGCTCTTCGAGGCGCTCGGCAAGACCATCGTGCTGTGCGGCCCGCACGGCTCCGGCCAGACCGTGAAGGCCGCCAACCAGCTGATCGTCGCCGTCAACATCCAGGCGTGCGCCGAGGCCGTGGTCTTCCTGGAGAAGTCCGGGGTGGACCTGAAGGCGGCCCTGGACGTCCTGGGCGGCGGCCTCGCCGGCTCGACCGTGCTGACCCGCAAGAAGGACAACTTCCTCGGCCGGGACTTCAAGCCGGGCTTCCGGATCGACCTGCACCACAAGGACATGGGCATCGTCACCGACGCCGCCCGCAACGTCGGCGCGGCCCTGCCCGTCGGTGCCGTGGTCGCCCAGCTGATCGCGTCCCTGCGCGCGCAGGGTGACGGCGGCCTGGACCACTCGGCGCTGCTGCGGGCCGTGGAGCGGCTCTCCGGCGCCCAGGTCTGACCCTCCCCCGACCCTCGTGACCCCGGGGGTCCCCGATCCCGGGCGGCGCCGCCGCTGACACCTGTCCTGTCGCGCCCAAAGCGGCTGCGCCGCCCGGAACCAGCCATGCCCACCGCTTCAACAAATTGTTGACGCTCCGCTCGCCCCGACCCTAGGCTCCACAAAGCGGAAACATATTTCCGCTGCCCTCTCGTACGGAAGGTCACGATGCCGCAGCGCGTGCTCACCACCGAGTCCGGCGCCCCCGTCGCCGACAACCAGAACTCCGCCACCGCCGGTGCCGGTGGCCCGCTCCTGCTCCAGGACCAGCATCTGCTGGAGAAGCTGGCCCGCTTCAACCGCGAGCGCATCCCGGAGCGCGTGGTGCACGCCCGCGGCTCGGGCGCGTACGGCCACTTCGAAGTGACCGATGACGTCACGGACTTCACCCACGCCGACTTCCTGAGCGAGGTCGGCAGGCGCACCGAGGTGTTCCTGCGCTTCTCGACCGTCGCCGACTCGCTCGGCGGGGCGGACGCGGTGCGCGACCCGCGCGGTTTCGCGGTGAAGTTCTACACCGAGGAGGGCAATTACGACCTCGTCGGGAACAACACCCCGGTGTTCTTCATCAAGGACCCCATCAAGTTCCCCGACTTCATCCACTCGCAGAAGCGCGACCCGTTCACGGGCCGTCAGGAGCCGGACAACGTCTGGGACTTCTGGGCGCACTCCCCCGAAGCCACGCACCAGGTGACCTGGCTGATGGGCGACCGCGGCATCCCGGCCTCCTACCGGCACATGAACGGCTACGGATCGCACACCTACCAGTGGACCAACAGCCGTGGCGAGGCGTTCTTCGTCAAGTACCACTTCAAGACCAACCAGGGCATCCGCTGCCTGAGCAGCGAGCAGGCCGCCGAGATCGCGGGCAGGGACCCCAACTCGCACCAGACGGACCTGCTCCAGGCCATCGAGCGGGGCGTGCACCCGTCCTGGACGCTCCACGTGCAGCTGATGCCGGCGGCCGAGGCGGCGGAGTACCGCTTCAACCCGTTCGACCTGACCAAGGTGTGGCCGCACCAGGACTACCCGCTCCGGCGCGTGGGCCGGCTGGTGCTGGACCGCAACCCGGACAACGTCTTCGCCGAGGTCGAGCAGGCCGCGTTCTCCCCGAACAACTTCGTGCCGGGTATCGGCCCCTCCCCCGACAAGATGCTCCAGGGCCGCCTCTTCGCCTACGCGGACGCCCACCGCTACCGCCTGGGCGTCAACCACACCCTGCTGGCCGTCAACGCCCCCCGCGCCACGACCGCGCAGAACTACGGCCGGGACGGCCTCATGGCGTCCAACCCGCAGGGCCGGTACGCCAAGAACTACGAGCCGAACTCCTACGACGGCCCGGTCGAGACCGGCCGCCCCCTGTCGGCGCCGCTCGCGGTGCACGGCCACACGGGCACCCACGAGGCGCCCCTGCACACCAAGGACGACGACTTCTTCCAGGCGGGCGAGCTGTTCCGGCTGATGTCCGCGGAGGAGAAGTCCCGCCTGGTCGCGAACATCGCCGGCGGCCTGTCCCAGGTCTCCCGCGACGACGTGATCGAGAAGAACCTCGCGCACTTCCACGCCGCCGACCCCGAGTACGGGCGGCGCGTGGAGGAGGCGGTCCGCTCCCTGCGCGAGGACTGAACTCCCTGACCGTGTCCGACCGCCCGGGGCGACCCGGATGAGGGGTGGTCCCCCGGGCACGGACACGGTCAGGGCGCGGACCGCGGCGGCGTGCGAGCCAGTGCGGTGGTGAAGGGCCCGGCCCGGCTTCTCGACCTGAGGGAGGCCGGCCCCGGAGCCCGTCGCACCCGCCGCGGTCCCAGCACCGCCCACCCCTCTCCCCCCGACTCCGTCCGGCGGCGCGAACGTCCTGTCGCGCCCAGCCTCGCGCCGCCGGACGGCCTGCCTCCCCGGGGTGCGGAACCGTCCCGTTCGCAGCAGCCTGAAGGCATGGCACCTCCCACCGAACACCCGCATGTCGTGGTTCACGCCCCCGCCCTGGACGGCTCGCGCCGGGTCACCCTGGGCGAGGAGCCGCTGGGCGTCGCGACCCACGCCGACGACGTCTCCGAGATCCTGCGCCTGGCCGACCTGTACGTGACCGACGTCGCCGAGAGCGACCTCGTCGAGTGGCAGGGCGGCGGGCCGGACGACTGGCCGGGGCTGTCGGAGCACCACGAGGCGTGAGCGCGTCTACGGCACCGGCCGTACGTCCCGTACGGCACCCTCAAATGAACCTCTGAACCCGGCCCCGGGGGCTTCAACCGCCCCCGGGGCCGGGCACATTCTCGTCACACGGGGCCCGTCGGCACGGGGGCGGCGGGCCCCGGTACGGGGGGTGAGGCCATGAGCGACGGTACGGCGGTCCGGCTGGAGCCGCACGAGATCGCACTGCTGGGGGAAGGCCCGCGGGCCGCCGTCACCGTCGCCGTGGTGGAGCTGCGTCTGCGGGGCCTGGTGGAGGCGGACCTGCCCGGGACGATCCGGGCGCGTGCCGCGGACGGCTTGGAGGCGGTGCGGCCGCCTTCTCCTCTCGCGGCCGCGGTGCGCGCCCGGCTGCGCGAGCCGGCCGCCCAAAAGAGCCTCGTGAAGGATTCGGACATCCGGCTCGCGGTGGCCCTCATGCGGATCCCGCTCGCGGAGGCGGGGCTGCTGCGCTATCCCCTGCTCGGGCCGACCCGCGCCGCCCGCCGCCACGTCCGCGGCCTGCGACAGGACCACCCCCTGCCGGCGAGCAGGCACGGCCTGAGCGACGGTGAACGGCTGCTGCTGGTCGCCCTGCACGGCGAGGCGGCCCTGCGGCTGCTGGTGCCGCGCTTCGCCCTGCGGGCGGGTCTGGTCCGCCGAGCCGAGGTGGGCGGCAAGAGCCTCCTGAAGAACTCACCACGCGGCCGGGGTGGCGGGGGCGGGGGTTACCACTACTGCGGTGGCGGCGGGGGCGGCTGCGGAGGCGGAGGGAGCTGACCCGGTGCGTGCGGCTGCGGGCAGGCGGCACGGGAGATGCCTGAGGGGCGGTCCGTCCTCATGGACGGGCCGCCCCTCTGGCTCCGCTGTGCGTCAGGCCTTCAGCGTCCGGACCGCGGTCGGCGCGTGGCCGGGCTCGGTGGCGATCTCCTCGAACTCCACGACGTTGCCGATGTCGTTGGTCGTCGACATGGAGATGTTGGTGACGCGCTCCAGGATCGCCTCGACGACGACCGGGACCCGGTGCTCCGCGGCCAGCTTCTTGGCCTGCTCGAAGGCATCGCCCAGCTCCGCCGGGTCGGTGACGCGGATGGCCTTGCAGCCGAGGCCCTCGGCGACCTTGACGTGGTCGACGCCGTAGACGCCGAGCTCCGGGGAGTTGAGGTTCTCAAACTCCAGGTTGACCTGGAAGTCGATCTCGAACGCCCGCTGCGCCTGGCGGATCAGCCCCAGGTAGGAGTTGTTCACCAGGACGTGGACGTAGGGGATCCGGTGCTGCGCGCCGACGGCCAGCTCCTCCAGCATGAACTGGAAGTCGTAGTCGCCGGAGAGGGCGACGACGGACGCCTCCGGGTCGGCCTTGGCGACGCCGAGCGCGGCCGGGATGGTCCAGCCGAGCGGGCCCGCCTGACCGCAGTTGATCCAGTGGCGGGGCCGGTAGACGTGCAGCATCTGGGCGCCGGCGATCTGCGAGAGGCCGATCGTGGAGACGTACCGGGTCTCCGGGCCGAAGGCCTTGTTCATCTCCTCGTAGACGCGCTGCGGCTTGATCGGGATGTCGTCGAAGTGCGTACGCCGCTGGAGGGTCGCCTTGCGCTCCTGTGCGGCCTCGGCCCACGCGGAGCGGTCGGGCAGCGCGCCGGCGGCCTTCAGCTCGCGGGCGACCTCGACGAACAGCTCCAGGGCGGCCCGGGCGTCGGAGGCGATGCCGTAGTCGGGGGCGAAGATCCTGCCGATCTGGGTGGGCTCGATGTCGACGTGGACGAACGTCCGCCCGGCCGTGTAGACGTCGAGCTTGCCGGTGTGGCGGTTGGCCCAGCGGTTGCCGATGCCGAGGACGAAGTCGGACTCCAGGAACGTGGCGTTGCCGTAGCGGTGCGAGGTCTGGAGGCCGACCATGCCGGCGTTCAGCTCGTGGTCGTCGGGCAGCAGGCCCCAGCCCATCAGGGTCGGGACGACCGGGGTGCCGGTCAGTTCGGCGAACTCGACGAGGAGTTCGGCGGCGTCGGCGTTGATGATGCCGCCGCCCGCGACGATCAGCGGCCGCTCGGACGCGTTGAGCATCCCGATCGCCTTCTCGATCTGGGCGCGGGTCGCGGCGGGCTTGTAGACCGGGAGCGGCTCGTAGGTCTCCGGGTCGAACTCGATCTCCGTCAGCTGCACGTCGATCGGCAGGTCGATGAGGACCGGGCCGGGGCGGCCGGAGCGCATCAGGTGGAAGGCCTGCTGGAAGACGCCCGGGACCTGCGCGGCCTCCAGCACGGTGACGGCCATCTTCGTGACCGGTTTGGCGATGGAGGCGATGTCGACGGCCTGGAAGTCCTCCTTGTGGATCACGGCGGTCGGGGCCTGGCCCGTGATGCACAGGATCGGGATGGAGTCGCCGGTCGCGGAGTACAGGCCCGTGATCATGTCGGTGCCGGCCGGGCCCGAGGTGCCGATGCAGACGCCGATGTTGCCCGGGTGGGTGCGGGTGTAGCCCTCGGCCATGTGCGAGGCGCCCTCGACGTGCCGGGCGAGGGTGTGGGTGATGCCGCCGGAGGCTTTGAGCGCCGCGTAGAACGGATTGATCGCCGCGCCGGGGACACCGAACGCGTCGGCGACGCCCTCACGCTTGAGGATCTCAACTGCCGCGCGGGCAGCGGTCATTCGAGCCATCGAGTACTCCTGCTTCGGCTGTCGGATTCGCACTCCCGTCGCGCCCCGCGGTAAGCTCTTCCGTATTGCGGAATTTATTTTCTACTATCTGGAAGGAATGTATGCGGGGCGGGCGAGGGGCGTCAAGAGACGCCAAGCTCCGGACAGGGCGGGGAGCGAGGGAGCACGATGGGCACGCTGTCCCGACGCGACACGGTTCTGGAGTGGCCATGACCGAGACCGTTGCGGTGCGCTGCCCGGCCTGCCGCCGCGAGCACCGCTACACGGCTCCCGCGTACCCCTGCGCGTGCGGCGCGCCGGTCGCCCCGCGACTGGACCGCGACGGCTCGCCGACGCCCGTCTCGCACCGCGTCTGGCAGGACGAATGGGTGACGGTGCGATGCGGCTCCTGCGGGCGGCCCGGCGAGTGGCCGCACCCGGAGGTGGGGTGCGCGTGCGGGGTGGTGCTGCGGGTGGCGGTGGTGGAGGGCCGGGGCGGCACCGGGGACGAGGAGGCGGCGGCCGACGGAACGCCGCCGACCGAGAGCACGGGGACCGGCCGGACTGCGGCGGTGGGCCGGGGTGAGACATCCGCCCGGGAGATGTCGCCGGCCGGGGGCGGCCGGGAGCCGACGGCGGCCGCCCGGCCCCCTTTCCGCTCCGTCACCATCCGCACCGCCCTCGACGCCGTCACCGCCACCGCGCTGTATCTGCGCTGGCTCGGGTACCGGGGTGTCCGGCGGGCGGATCAGCGGCCCCCGTCCGGGATCGGACTGGCCGCCCGCGGTGTCGTCGCGCAGGTGGACCCCGCCGTGCGCCCGGCGGGTCTGCGGGAAGTGGAGTGCCTGTGGCTGACGGCCATGACCGAGTCCGCGGACGGCCTCTACTTCTCCCTCGCCGGGTACGCCGACGACGCCCGGGCCCGTGCCGATGCCCTGGGCGTCCCGCTGTTCGTCCTGGACCTCACCGGCACACCGAGGCCGGTGAACGCCCCGGCCGAGGCGCTGGCCGCGACCGGCTCCGCAAAACGGGCCCCCTGACCACGCCACCGCGCCGCACACTCACCGCATACTCACCGCATGCGCATCCGCCCCGCGACCCCGGCCGAACCCCCCGTCCTCCAGGACATCGAACGGGCCGCCGGCGCCCCCTTCCGCGACCTCGGCATGCCGGAGATCGCCGACGACGAGCCGCCCGCCCTCGACGTCCTGGAGCACTACCGCAGGGCGGGCCGCTGCTGGGTCGCCGCCGGCCCGGAGGACCGGCCGGTCGCCTACCTCCTCGCCGAACCGGTCGACGGCGCCCTGCACATCGAGCAGGTCTCGGTCCACCCGCGGGCCGCACGCCGGGGCGTTGGCCGCGCCCTCCTGGCCCACGCCGCCGACCGCGCCCGCGAGGAAGGGCTGACCTCCTTGACACTGACGACTTTTGCGGACGTCCCGTGGAACGCCCCTTACTACGAGCGCCTCGGCTTCCGCCCGATCCCCGAGGAGGACCTCACGCCCGGCCTCCGCGCGATCCGCGCCACGGAGGCCGCACACGGCCTGGACCGCTGGCCGCGGGTGTGCATGCGCGCACCGCTGTGACGGGCGGGCAGGCCTCCGCACCGCCGCACGCCGCCCCTCAGCCGTCCGCGAACCTCTCCCGCAGCTCCACCTTGCGTACCTTCCCGGACACCGTCATCGGGAAGGAGTCGAGGATCCGTACCCGGGCCGGCACCTTGTAGTGCGCCAACTGCCCCTCGCAGAAGGCTCGCAGCTCCTCCAGGGTCGGCGGGTCGTCCGGGTCGCGGGCGATGACGCAGGCCAGAACCTCCTCGCCGTAGCGCTCGTGCGGGACGCCGACGACCTGGACGTCCTGGATCTTCGGGTGGCCGTAGAGGAACTCCTCGATCTCGCGGGGGTAGATGTTCTCCCCGCCCCGGATGATCATGTCCTTGATGCGGCCGACGATCTCGACGTAGCCGTCCTCGCGCATCACGGCGAGGTCGCCCGTGTGCATCCAGCGGCCGGCGTCGACGGCCTCGGCGGTCTTCTCCGGCTCGTTCCAGTAGCCGAGCATCACGCTGTAGCCGCGGGTGCACAACTCACCTGCCGTGCCACGCGGTTGCGTGACCCCCGTCGCCGGGTCGACGATCTTGACCTCGATGTGCGGCAGGACCCGGCCGACCGTGCCGGTGCGGTGCTCCAGGTCGTCGTCCCGGCGGGTCTGGAGGGACACCGGGGACGTCTCGGTCATGCCGTAGCAGATGGAGACCTCCGCCATGTGCATCTCGGCGACCACCCGCTTCATCACCTCCACCGGGCAGGGCGAGCCCGCCATGATGCCGGTGCGCAGGGAGGAGAGGTCGTAGGAGGCGAAGTCGGGGAGGTTCAGCTCGGCGATGAACATGGTCGGGACGCCGTAGAGCGAGGTGCAACGCTCCTGCTGGACCGCGTCCAGGGTGGCCTTGGCGTCGAACGACGGGGCGGGGATGACCATGCAGGCGCCGTGCGAGGTGGCGGCGAGATTGCCCATCACCATGCCGAAGCAGTGGTAGAAGGGCACCGGGATGCAGATCCGGTCCTGCTCGGTGTAGGCGATCAACTCCCCCACGAAGTATCCGTTGTTGAGGATGTTGTGGTGGGAGAGGGTCGCGCCCTTGGGGAAGCCCGTCGTGCCCGACGTGTACTGGATGTTGATCGGGTCGTCGCAGGAGAGTTCGGCGTACGCCGCGTCGGGGGTCGCCCGGCCGAGCAGCGCCTCCCAGCCCGGATCGCCGAAGTAGACCACCTCCCGCAACTCCGGTACGCGACCGCGGACTTGCTCGACCATCGCCCGGTAGTCGCTGGTCTTGTGACCGAGGGAGGCGAACAGCAGGGAGACGCCGGCCTGCTTGAGGACGTACTCCACCTCGTGGGTGCGGTACGCCGGGTTGATGTTCACCATGATCGCGCCGATGCGGGCGGTGGCGTACTGGACGAGCACCCACTCGGGGCAGTTGACGGCCCAGATGCCCACCCGGTCGCCCTTGGCCACCCCGGAGGCGTGCAGGGCGGAGGCCAGCTCGTCGACCGCCGCACCGAACTCGGCGTACGTCCAGCGCCGTCCGGACGGCACGTCGACCAGGGCCTCGCGGTCCGGCCAGGCGGCCACCGCCCGGTCCAGACTGGCTCCGATGGTGTCGCCGAGCAGCGCCGTCCGGCCGGTGCCGTGGCTGTAGGAGTTCACCGGAAGTCCTCCTCGCGGTATTCGGCGTCCGACCCGGCCGCCGTGGCCTCACGCAGCTCGATCCGGCGGATCTTGCCTGAGACGGTCTTGGGCAGGGCGCCGAACTCCAGCCGGCGGATGCGCTTGTAGGGGGCCAGCGTCTCGCGGGAGTGCTCGAACAGGACCTTGGCCGTGTCGGGGCCGGGCTGCCAGCCCTCCGCCAGGACGACGTAGGCCTTCGGGACGGCGAGCCGCAGTTCGTCCGGGGCGGGCACGACCGCCGCCTCGGCGACCGCGTCGTGCTCCAGCAGCGCGCTCTCCAGCTCGAACGGGCTGATCTTGTAGTCGGAGGCCTTGAAGACGTCGTCACTTCGCCCGATATAGGTCAGACAGCCTTCTTCATCCCTGGCAGCGACGTCTCCCGTGCGGTAGTAGCCGCCCGCCATCGCCTCCGCCGTGCGGTCCGCGTCGCCGTGGTAGCCGGTCATCAGGCCGACGGGGCGGTCGGACAGGTCGAGCGCGATCTCGCCCTCCGCCGCGCCCGGCGCGCCGGACACCGGGTCGAGGAGTTCGACGCGATAGCCGGGGCTCGGCCGGCCCATGGAGCCGGTCTTGAGCGGCTGGCCGGGGCTGTTGGCGACCTGCACGGCCGTCTCGGTCTGGCCGAAACCGTCCCTGATGGTGCGGTTCCAGGCCCGGCGGACCTGCTCGATGACCTCCGGGTTGAGCGGCTCGCCGGCCGCGACGACCTCGCGGGGCGGGGTGCGCAGCTGCGTCAGGTCGGCCTGGATGAGCATGCGCCACACGGTCGGCGGGGCACAGAAGGTGGTGACGCCCGCCCGGTCCATCTCGGCCATGAGACGGACGGCGTCGAAACGCGTGTAGTTGTGCAGGAAGACGGTCGCCTCGGCGTTCCACGGGGCGAACAGGTTGGACCAGGCGTGCTTGGCCCAGCCGGGTGAGGAGATGTTCAGGTGTACGTCGCCGGGCTTCAGTCCGATCCAGTACATGGTGGACAGATGGCCGACCGGGTACGACGTGTGGGTGTGCTCGACGAGCTTGGGCCGGGCGGTGGTGCCCGAGGTGAAGTAGAGCATCAGCGGGTCGTCGGCCCGGGTGGGGCCGTCGGGGGTGAAGTCGGCGGAGGCGCCGTAGGCGTCGTCCAGCGGCAGCCAGCCGTCCGGCACGGCACCGGCGGCGCCTGCGGCGATGCGCGTGTAGTGGCCCGGGACCTCGGCGAACTTCCCGGTGTCCTCGGGGCGCGCGATGACGTGCCGGACCCGGCCGCGCTCGACGCGGTCACGCAGGTCGGCGGGGCCCAGCAGCGGGGTGGCCGGGATGACCACCGCGCGCAGCTTCATCGCGGCGAGGGCGGTGATCCACAGTTCGGCCTGGTTGCCGAGCATGACGAGGATCCGGTCCTCGGCGCGCACGCCCAGCTCGCGCAGCCAGGTGGCGAACTGCGCCGACCGTACCGACATCTCCCCGAAGGACAGCCGGGTCTCGCGGCCGTCCTCCTCGACGAGGTGGAGGGCGGTGCGGGCGTTGCCGTCGGCGATCTCGTCGAACCAGTCGAGCGCCCAGTTGAAGTACTCGGGGCGGGGCCAGCGGAAGCCCGCGTAGGCCGTCGGGTAGTCCTCGCGGTGCTCCAGCAGGAAATCCCGCGCGTCGCGGAACAGTGCCGTCGCCGATGTCATCTGTCCTCCTGGGTGCCGGACCATTGCCGGGCGGCTCCGAGCCATCGTGTAATCCGTGATGCAGGTCTCACTACCCCCGAACGGGGGGTGCGCCCGCGCAGGAACCGTAGTGAAGGGGCGATCAGGTGACGACAGACGCGTCCGACGCGGTCGAGATGCGCAACGCGCTGCTGCGTCTGCGGCGGGGCACCGGCCTTCCGATCGCCTTCGGCGGCCTGCTGGAGGCCGGGCAGCAGATGCGCATCACCGAACTGAGCGGCACGGCGACGCACGCCCTGCGGTCGCTGGTGGTGACGTCCGGCACCGGTCTGGGCGGCAAGACGGTGGCGCTGTCCCGGCCGTGCGTGGTGACGGACTACTCGGCGTCGCGGCAGATCAGCCACGAGTACGACGCCCCGGTGGCCGCGGAGGGGCTGCGCTCGGTGCTGGCCGTGCCGGTGGTGGTGCGGCACCGGGTGCGCGGGGTGCTGTACGGGGCGCTGCGCACGGCCCTGCCGCTGGGCGGCCGGATGCTGGACGCGGCGGTCGAGGCGGCGCGGGACGTGGAGCGGGCGCTGGTGGTCCGGGACGAGGCCGGCACGCTCGTCGCCGGGGCGGGTCCGGGGTGGGAGCAGGTGCGGGAGGCGCACGCGGCCCTGCGGGCGCTGGCGGGGCGGATCGCGGACCCGGAGCTGCGGGCGGAGCTGCTCGGCGCGTGCGCGCTGCTGACGGCCGAATCCGCGGGACCGACGGCCGAGTGCGGCGGGCCGGTCCGGGTCCGGCTGGCGCCGCGCGAGGTGGACGTCCTGGCGTGCGTGGCGGCGGGTGCGACGAACGCCGTCGCGGCCGACCGGCTGGGCGTGACGCCGGAGACCGTCAAGGGGTACCTGCGGTCGGCCATGCGGAAGCTGCGGGCCCGCACCCGTGGCGAGGCCGTGGTCGCCGCGCGCCGGGCGGGGTGGTTGCCGTAGGTTTGTGGTGTTTTCTGTCGCACGTGCTGATTCGAGCTGCCGGACGGTTCCCGACGGGGCACCGGCCTCGTGTCCCGCCGCATTCGGGAGACCGATGAATTCGCCCGCCGGCACCTGTTGTAATTTCCCTCACCACACCGTCCCTCCGAAATTCAAAGAGCCGTTGCCTAATATTGGCCAGGACACGACACAGGGAGGGGAGCCGTGACCGTGCGACGGGACTTCCAGGAGCCTCCCAGGAGCCGCCCCGACCTGGTCATCGGCCGGGAGGAACTGTTCACCTCGGCCCGTGAGCAGCTCGGCCGGGGCGGCAGTGTGCTGCTCCACGGTCCGGCCGGAATTGGAAAGTCCACGGTCCTGCGGGCGCTGGCCGCGGATTACGGCGGTGCGGCGCGGACGGTGTTGCGCTGCTCGGCGACCGAGTCGGAATCCCACCTGCCCTTCCTGGCGCTGGCCGACCTGTTCGGGCTGGTCCTGGAGGACGTGTCGGGTGCGCTGCCCGGCGCCCAGCGCACCGCCCTGGAGTCGGCGCTGACCGGACGTGGCGAGTCCACGCTCCAGCGGGACGGGCTCGCACTGCGCCTGGCGGTGCTGTCGGCGCTGCGCGTCCTCGCCGCGAAGGGCCCGGTACTGGTGGTCGCCGACGATCTCCAGTGGCTGGATGCCGCCAGTGCGGAACTGCTCGGCTTCGCGGCCCGCCGGCTGGGTGACACGCCCGTGCAGATGCTGTGCGCGGTGCGGACCGAGGGCCAGGAGTACGACCGGCACCTGCCGGCGTCCCCGCCCGACACGCTCGCCGTCCGGCTGGGCCCGCTGAACCGTACGCAGGTCTCGGCGCTGCTCGACCACCGCGGCTACACGCCCCTGTCGCGCTCCACGATCCGCGACATCCACCGCACCAGTGGCGGCAACCCGCTCTTCGCGCTGGAACTGGGCCGGGCCCTGGCCGAGAGCCCGGCCCGGCCGCGCCCGGGCGAGCCGCTGCCGGTGCCCACCTCGCTCCGGGCCCTGGTGCTGAGCCGGCTGGAGATGCTGTCGGACGAGGCGCGCCGCACCCTCCTGGTGGCCAGCGCCGGCGCCCGCCCCACCCTGGCGCTGCTGCACGCGGCCGGCCGGGAGCACGCCGAGGCCGAGACGGCCCAGGCGGCCGCCCTGGGGCTGCTCGCCACGGACCCCGAGGCGCCGGCCCTGCGGTTCGCGCACCCGCTGATCTCGGCGGCGCTGTACGCGGAGGCCCCGGCGCAGGAGCGGCGGGCCGTGCACGCCGCGCTGTCCACGGCGGCATCCGACCCGATCGAGCGGGCCCGGCACCTGGCCCTGGCCACCACCGGCACCGACCCGGACGTGGCGGCCCGGCTCGCCGAGGCCGGTGCGCTGGCCCGGGACCGCGGCGCCCCTTCCGTGGCCGCCTCGCTCGGGCTGCTCGCCGCCCGGCACACCCCGGTGGACAGCACCCCGGGCCCCGACGAACGCCGTCTGCAGGCAGCGGAGGACGCGATCACCGCCGGCGAGGCCGATCTCGCCCGCGACATCGCACGTGACGTACTGACGCGTGCCACCGTGCCCGCGGAGCGGGTGCGGGCGTGGATGGTCGTCATCGAGGCGGCCGGGCAGGCCCTCGGCGAGGTCGACGCCGTCTTCCCGCAGGTCCTGGCCGACGCGGGCGACGACCCCTGCCTGCTCGCGCAGGTGTACTACCAGCTGGCCTGGCGCGGCCTGGTCGTCGAGGGCGACTTCGCCGAGGCCCGCCAGGAGGCGGCGCACGCGGCAGAGCTCGCCGCCCGGGGCGGTGACCGCCGGACCGAGCTGATGGCGCTGTCCTTCCAGGCCTCCACCGAGACCCTGATGGGCCACCCGGACGCCCCCGCGACCGTCAAACGGGCGCTGAAGGAACCCCAGGACCCCTACGTGGCCTGCCACCACAACGGCGCCGGGTCGGCCCGGTTCCGCTGGCTGATCATGAGCGACCAGCTCCCCGAGGCGCGGGCGACGATCACCTCGCTGCTGCGCGAGGTGCGCCGGCGCGGGATGGTCGAGAGCGAGGTGCACTTCCTGCGTTTCCTCGCCGACACGGAACTGCGCTCCGGGCACTGCGGCCGGGCCCTGGACCTGGCCCGCGAGAGCCTGCGGCTGGCCCGGGACTCCGGGATCGGCGAAGGTGCCTCGGCCATGCTCGCCTCCCTCGCGGAGGCGTCCGCCGGGGACGTCGACCGGGCGCTGGCCCTCGCCCGGGAGGCGGCGGACCACGCCGAGGTCGACGGCGACCAGATGTACCTGTCCCGGGCCCTCGCGGCGCTGGGCTACGCCCAGTTGGTGGCCGGCGACCCGGCCGCCACCGTCCGTTCGCTGCGCCGGGTGCGGGAGCTGGAGCAGGGCCTCGGCATCAACGACCCCGGGCGCGGCCGCTGGCACGGCGACCTCGCCGAGGCGCTGGTCCGCATCGGCGAGCCGGGCGAGGCCCAGGACGTCATCGACACGACCCGGGCGCACGCGCTGCGGCTGGGCCGGCAGAGTGTGCTGGCCGTTCTGGACCGGGCCGAGGCGCTGGTGCGGGCGGCACGGGGCGAACACGAGGCCGCCATCGTCCGGTTGACGTCCGTGCAGGACCGGCTCGGCCGGCTCGGGTACGGCCTGGAGGAGGCGCGGGCCGCCTTCGCGCTGGCCCGCCTGCGCGCCCAGTCCGGCGCCTTCCCCCGTACCGGCGCGCGGCCTCTGCCGGGACCGGCGTCGTACGACGAGGCCGCCCGGCTGTTCCGGCGCTGCCGCGCGCTGCCGTGGCTGCGGCAGGTCGACGCCGCGGCCACGGCCGGTTCCGCCGCGGCGGAACCGCCCGCCGCCGCGCCGGCCGTCGCCCTGGACGCGCTGGAGGGGCTGGCCGCGATGGAGCGTCAGGTCGCCTCGCTGGTGATGGAGGGCGCGACCAACCGGGAGATCGCGGCGCGCCTGTTCATCAGCGTCAAGACCGTCGAGGCGACCCTCACCCGGGTCTACCGCAAGCTCGGGATCCGCTCCCGGGTGGACATCGTCCGGCTGGCCGCGGGCCGCCGGACGACCTGACCCACCTGGGTTTACGCGACCGGACCGAGGGTTATCCCTGCCCAACTCCCTTAGGGGGTTCCCTCATTGGGAGCCCCCTCGTCCGGGCTCTAGCTTTGGGGCGTGCCGCTCGCCGGGCACACGGAGATCCGAACAAAGGCGTCAGGGTCCCCGTGCACGACCACCCGCGCGACCCCCCACCGGCAACTCCCCAAGGAGACCCATGTTCGGGCTCAACGCTGCCAAGAAGGCCGCCGCCGTCGCCGCGGCGACCGCTGCCGCCGCCACGACCGCGCTGCTCGCCGCCCCCACGGCCGTCGCCGCGCCCCAGCCGATCGTCGGCGGTACCACCACCACGACGTCCGCGTACCCGTTCGTCATGCAGATCACGGACGCCTCACAGAACCAGTTCTGCGGCGGCACGCTCGTCTCGCCCACGAAGGTCGTCACCGCCGCGCACTGCATGGTCGGCGAGACGACCAGCAGCGTGCGCGTCGTCGGTGGCCGCACCTACCTGAACGGCACCAACGGCACGGTCGCCAGAGTCGGCAAGATCTGGATCCACCCGAACTACACCGACGCCACCAACGGCGAGGACGTGGCCGTGCTGACGCTGTCGACGTCGATGCCGTACACCCCGGCGAAGTACGTCTCCTCCTCCCAGACCTCGGTGTACGCGGCCGGCACCACGGCCCGCATCCTCGGCTGGGGCACCACCTCCTCGGGCGGCAGCAGCTCCAACCAGCTGCGCACCGCGACCGTACCGACCGTGTCCGACTCCAGTTGCGCGAGCTCCTACGGCTCCGACTTCGTGCAGAGCGACATGGTGTGCGCCGGAAAGACCTCCGGCGGCGTGGACACCTGCCAGGGCGACAGCGGCGGCCCCCTGCTCATCGGGGGCGTCCTGGCAGGCATCACTTCCTGGGGCGAAGGCTGCGCCCAGGCCGGTTTCCCGGGTGTCTACACCCGGCTGACCACCTTCTCCAACCTGGTCACGACGCAGGTCAACTCATGACCGCCCACTAGCTCCTGAGTACCCCTCAGGTGAAAGACCAGGGGGCGTTGCGGGCCTCCACGAGCGGCCCGCAACGCCCCCTCTCCATGCCGGGACGGGCTCTAGCCACGCACGACGCCGAACCTGATGTCGTACGACGACCCCGGGTGCATGACCCGCAGCATCCGCTCACCCTCGGCGGTGACCTCGTCCCGCCGGGCCCGGGCGAGGCGGTCGAAGGGCTCGATCACGAGCGCGTCCTCCTCCAGCCGCCACAGGCCCGCGAGGAAGCCGTCGACGAGGAGCGTGCGGTGGGCCAGGTTCCCCTGCCACGAACGGCCCCGGTGCTCGGGCGGGACGACGCGGGTGCGGTCGGCGTGCGAGAGCAGCAGGTTGTCGAACTCGGGGAGGAAGCGCGGCGGCGCGGGGGTCTCCGGGTCGGGGCGGGGGGCGTCCGGGAGGTCGAAGAGTTCGACGCCGGCTTCGTCCCGGAAGGTCACGAGCTGCGGGCGGAGGCGTTCGAAGGCGTCGCGCAGCCGGGTCATTCCGGCCCAGGCCTGCATGTCCCGCACCGAGGCCGGGCCGAAGGCGGCGAGATAGCGCAGGACGACCGCGTCGGGCGCGGGGGCCGGTCGCGCGGGCCGGCCGAGCCAGTGCTCGGCGGTGGTGAGACGGACCTGCCCGCTGCGTCCCCACAGCCCCCGGGGCGTCACCTGCACGAGCGGGAGGCGGCAGCGGGCGGCGACGGCCAGGGCCTGCGGATCGGCGTCGGGCCACTCCCGGAGCAGGGCCTCGCGCAGCTGCGTCATGGTGCGCGGCTCGGTCTCGACGAGGTCGCGGGCGATCGCGGCGAGCCGCTCCAGGTCGACACCGGCGAGTCCTTTGCGGAACGTGACGAGCTCCCGGTCCCGGGCGGGCTGCACCAGCGGGCGCAGCGTGAGGCAGTCGTCCGCGGTGTGGGTGTGGATGGTGGAGCGCATCGTGACGATCCGGACGGCCTCGCGGTCCGCCATCAGCCGGGACAACGCCTCGGGGGTGAACCCGTCGAGCCGGGCGGCGAGGGCGTAGTACGGCGGCTTGACGTTCTGCGCCTGGAGCCCGACCAGATGCTCGACGGCCGCCGCGACGGACAGCCGGGCGCGGCGCAGGAGCAGCTGGCGGTCGAGGGTCGCACGGTTCAGGGCACGCGTGCCGAGCAGGGGTGCCGTGCCGGTGACGCTCCGCTTGGTGTTCGTCATGTGAGGACGGTAGCGGGGCTTGCGGACAGGTTCTGTCCGCGACTCCGGGCCGCCACGGCTTCCCCCGGCCCGGCGACCGCTCCCGTCGGAGAACGCTAGAACTTCGCAGTACGGGAACAGGCCGGGCCGCACGGGCACAGCAGAAAGGTGACCCGGCGGACCGCGTAGCGGACGGAGCCGAGCCGTCCGCCGATCTCGCGGGTCCCGGTATGGACGAGGCGGGCGAGTGCCTCGAACACCGGTGAACCGCCGCGGACACCGACTCCAGCGCGAGTGAGCGCCCGCAGGTCCTGCGGGGCGTCGGAGAAGACCGCGATGAGCGTCTCGTAGCGTGCGGACTCGACGGGCACGCCCGCCGGCCATAGGAAGGGCATACCCGGATCGTGGCCCCCGGGCTCCTCGCCCAGCGCGCGTCGTTCTGCCGGGTCGAGGGTGATCCCGGCGGGTTCCGCCTGGTTCAGGACGGTGATGCGGCCCGCGACACCCACGTCGAGGACGTTGGCATAGACGGTCTCCCCGCAGGTACCGGCATGCGCGACGCTCACCCGCAACCGGTCGGTCAGGTGCAGCAGGGCGCCGTCCGTGACACGGCCCGCCCCGGCGGACACCGCCAAGTCGACCGGTGCCGGCAGGTCGTCGACACCGTCGCCCAGGCTCCGCAGCCGCAGCGAAGCGGCGAGATCCCGGACGTGGCCGCGGAGTTCGGCGAGACTGCCGGGTTCCAGGGCGCGGTGGGCCCGGTAGAGCGGCAGGCCCGTCGAGTCGTAGAGCATGTACGTGGGACCGGCGAGTGCCACGGTGGCGATGTCGGTCGGGTGCTCGGCGGCGTCGGACCGCACCCCGATACCGGGCAGCTCCGCGAGAGCGGCGACGACCGGTTCCGTGGGAGTCCCGTCGGCCGCGGTGACCCGCACATCGAGATCACGGCCCGCACTTCGCCACGGGTGCGCCATGGAGCCGTCCGGTACCGGCCGGCCGTCGACCGAGTCCAGCAGGGCCGCGTCCCCGACCAGATGGGTGACCCGCACGACCGGCGCGACCGACTCATCGGGGGCGCTTCCCGCGCGGCAGAGCAGGAACTGGTCCTCGGGCCCGATCCCGTGGAGCCGAGCGCCGTCGAGCCACGCCTGGCCGGTGCCGAGGTCCGTCCGTACCGGGTGGGGCTGCTCCGTATGGCGCACGCCGAGCGTGAACGGGATCCGGTCGACTGGCCCTTCCGCCTCGGGCCGCTGGAGCGGTGTCATGGCGAGGACCTCCTGACGGACGCGGTCCATGACGGCCCGCCAGGTCGTGTGCGCATCGGCCCGCAGCGCCGCGATCAGGGAGGCGGTGAACAGGCCGTGCGACCCGCCGAAGTCGAACGAGTAGTCCTCGTAGGCGCGCTGGTGCGAACCGCACGCAACGAGTCGTACCGCGTGCGGGTTGGCGTCGAACCAGTCCTCATGGGGGTGCTCGTCACGCAACCGCCGGAACTCCGCCCCCGCGCTGTCCCAGCGGCGTGCCACAGCGGCCTTCGGCCACTTCGCGTCCCACCCGCGGACCTGCATCCCGTCGCGCACACCCTCGCGCGCCATCCGGGCGCTGAAGCAACAGTCCAGAACGGTGGTCACGTCGGGTGTGCGCAGCGTCAGGCGCCATTGCAGGGCGCTCAGTTCCTCCGCGAGAATTCCGCGGAAGTCCTCCGCGTCCGTCCGAGCCACGTCCGTCGGCAGGATGAACCGCAACTCTCCGGGTATCCCGGGAGTCACGGTGGTCGAGCGGCTGCCGTGGCCGGCGTAGAACACCACGACGCTGTCACCCGGCTTCGTCACCCGGATGAGGTCTTCGTAGGCGCCGAGGATGCCGCTGCGCGACGCCGTCGCCTCCTGGAGCCGGTTCACGTCGAACCCGCGCTTCGCCAACAGGTCCACCACGAGCTCGGCGTCGTTGTGGCATCCCGTCAGGGCGCCGGTCTGACTGGCGATGACCAGCGCCCGGCGGGTTCCGGCAGAAGCCGGTTGTTCGCTCACGATGTCTGCTCCCTGGGTTCCGTTGGTATTGCACCCGCTCGCCCCGTCGGCCCGGCGCGCATGCCGGGGAGTTGGGCCAGCTCCGGTGGGAGTTCGTCGGGGTCGGTCGCCGGCAGCCAGGCCAGCCGGGCTTCCTTGAACTCCGCGGCCTCGGTGGCGCGCCCCGTGATGTGCAGGAGCCACCAGGTGGTCGTGGAGACCGTCGCGGTCAGCGCGTGTCGCTCTCCGAAGTGAAGGCAGGCCTCGTCCGCGGTGTCGTAGGCCAGGTCGACGCACAGGGGGACCCGGCCCAGTGCGTGCAGGGCCAGGCAGAGGTCTGCCTGAGCCAGGAGTACAAGGGGATGACGTGAACCCAACGTTCTGCGGCCGGTCTGCACCAGGGTGCGCAGACCCTCCTCGACGGCCTCGGCCTCGCCCGCCAGGAGCGCCTTCATCAGCTCCTTTTCCCGGTGCCGGAACTCCGATTCCATGTCGGGCGCGGGCGCGTCGGTCGGGGGCTCGTCCGCTGTCCGCCCGGATTGGGCCCCGGCTGCGCTCACCACGTGCAGGATCGAGGTCCCGGAGTGGGTCATGCCGATGGCGGAGAAGACCCGGTCCGCACGTGCGCGCGCAGTCCGGCACCAGTCCGCGGAGCCTCCGTCCCAGTCGCCGAGTTGCCGGAGCAAGGCGAGGAGTTGCTTGCGGAGCGCCGGCGACGCCCGCAGCCAGGCCGCCCGGGAGACGAGCACCAGGAGCACGTGCTTCAACAGAGGAACGACGCGTGCGAGTTCCCTTCGGTACGTGCCCTCGAAGTCGGTCTCCGGCAGTTCCTGCGGCGGCTCCGCGACGATGATGACGCACAAGGAGAAACGGGCCAGAAAGACGCCGGTGTCGTACCAGAACCCGGCATCGCCCGGCAGCGCGTTGCGGACGTCCACCATCAGGCAGTCGAAGGAGCGCTCGTGCACGGGGTCCACCGCCGTGGCCGGGTTCTCGTGTTCCTGTCCGAGCAGGTCGTCGAGACGCGGGACCAATGTCGACAAAGAGGGCAGCGAATACATCGTGTTGCGGACCCGAATGGCCTTGTCCTCGTGCAGGCGCGGCCCCTGGCCTGCCCCGACGATCATCTTGAGGTGTCGATGCCCCTCACCGAAGTCGAAGTACAGCTCCTCGATGTCGATGCCGAACACCAGGCCATCGGGAGGGCGCGCCTGCGATGAAGGGGGCGAGGGCGGCACGATGTCCCGGTCTCGCCGGGCGTTCCCGCTCACGGCAGTCCGAACGACTGGAACGCCGCCCAGTAGTAGGGGTGGGCGGTGTCCGGTCCGGAACGTATGACCTGCTGCGCACGGTGGAGGGCGGCCGCCGGACCGACCCGGCGCAGGCCGTTGTAGAAGTGGTGCATCAGCGTGGCCGTGACCCGGTCGTCGACCTGCCACAGCGGACCGATCACCGCTCTCGCCCCAGAGGCGAGGAGGACGCCGGGCAGGCCGGAGTACTCGTTGCCCGGGAGTGCCCGGGACAGCCCCGAGTGGCAGGCGGCCAGGACGATCAGGCGGGCGCGCAGCTGAAGCCGCACCAGGTCGGGCGCCCAGAGCAGATGACGATCGGCGCCCGTCCCGGTCATGTGCAGGGCGGACAGATCCGGATATCCGTCGAACGTGATGCCGTGGCACGCGAAGTGGACGACATCCGCCTCCGGCAGATCGGCGAGCACCGTCGCCTCGTCGATACCGGAACCGCTCTGGACCGTTCGGTCGTAGAAGCCCGAGGCCGCGTGGACGAGCTCGGCCGCCGCGTGCGGCAGGCTGCCGTCCGGATCACCGACGCCGACGAACCTTTCGACGCGGCGCCTGTGGCGCGACTGCTCCAGCATGGCCAGCAGTACCGAGAGGCTCGGCACGTACGAAACGGCGCGACCGGCGCCCAGCGGCGACGGATCGAGCACGGCCAGCGGTACGGACCACAGCGCACCGGAGGGCACGATCACGATGCGCCGCCGGTCCGCGACGACCTTCCGAACGGGGTCGACACAGGCCGCGGCGAGGGCGGCAGAGACCGTCGCGAGTCGGGAGCAGTCGTCGTGCGATTCCGGGGACGTCGCGAGCCGGTGGTAGTCGGTGCAGAGGCGCTCCGTGGCCTGGACGTCGTAGGCCGCGACGTTGTCGGCCCCGTCGCGGGTGATGCCGTAGATCTGGCCGATCGGCGTGTACACGAGGACGATGTCGTCTTGGGGAAGGCGCTCGGCCAGCGCGGCCGCCGAGGCCGGCCCGAACCGAGGGTAAGGCGGAAGAGCCGTCGTGAGGACGTGCTCGTCGTCGTCCGACAGCGCTCTGCGCAGTCGTTGCAGTGCCGTCCCCAACTGCTTGTGCGACCCGCCCGTTCCCGCGTCGGCAGCGGACTGGCCGAGGTAGCGGACCGCCTGCTGTTTGTACTGTGTCGACAGCGATGTGGCCGGGGCCTCGGCGTCGGCCCAGAGCCTGTTCAGCGTCAGCAGCCCGAGCAGGCTGCGGCTGGTGTTGCGCTCCAACGTGTCGAGGGCCTCGACCGGGCGTCCGGCACGTTGGGAGCTCTCCGCTGCCTCGAGATAGATCGCGCCCAGTGACACGGACCGACTGCGTTGCGTCGCGGCCGAGCGAACGTGGCGCCGGTCTTCCTCGGCGGTGCGGACGGCCTGGTGCAGACGATCGGCCGTCACAACGTCACCGGCTTGCCCGTCGAACGCGCGCAGTGCGGCGAAAAACTGGTCGTGGGCGCTCGTGGGCGACGCCTCGGCGACCGGTGTGCTCGGGTCGATGACCACCAGTTTGCGGGCGCACTCGTTGCGCCAGTGCGCCTGTGTCCCGGCGTCGTCGCTGAGCAGGTGCACGGAGTCCATGCACCAGCGCAGTGCCTCGGCCGCCTCTTCGGAGGCGGACCACAGGAGCCTGGTGCCGCGGACGTAGGAACGGAACCAGGCTCCGTAGTCGGCGTCCACCTCGGCCAGCCGGTCCAGGTAGAACTCGGACCTGCCGACGACCCGGGCGGTCGGCAGGTCCGAGTCGATGGCCAGGACGACGAGTGCCCGACGTAACCCGCCTTCGGAGCCGGCCTTCCGGAACGCGGCCTCCGCCAACTCCGCGTGACGCAGGGCCGCGCCGAGGTCACCGGTGGCACGGTCGCCGCGCACGAGTTCCCACAGCTGGAACTCGACCTCACCCTCCATGTCGTAAGCACGTCGCTCATGCAGTGCCCGGACCGCGCGCCGAAGATGAGCGATCGCCTCCTCGGTGCGTCCGAGCGACTGCAGGATGCCCGCCTCCCGCCAAGCGATCATGGCCGGGTCGGTGCTCAGCTCCGCCGGATCCCGCAGCCCCGCCCACTGCAGCGTGACCTGCATCGCCTCGCTCGCCGGGTCCGCCCCGGAAGCCACCTGAGCACGCACCGCGGCGACGCCGTGGGCACGGCAGTCCCGCAGGGTTCTGCGGACGCGTTCGAGCGTCAGCCGCACGCTGCTGTGCTGCGGATCGCTCCGCTCCCGTGCCGCCGCGTCCGCGACGAGCCGGTCGAGGACCGCTTCGGCCTCCTCGGTCAGGAGCTCCGGCCGTCGCTCGACGGCGGCGAGGAACGGCAGCGGGCCGTCGAACGACTCGGTGAGGAACGCATGGACCGCCTGGGCGGCGGTCGACGGCGCACGATCGTCCAGGGCGCGCTCCTGCTGTCCGGGGTCGGGCGGTGGCGAGAGGGACGAGGATACCGACTCGATTCCTCCCGCTGAACCACATATGCCGAAAGGGAAGTCCGGTCAGTCGCCATCCTCGGGGTCCACGACGAGGACGACCCGGCTGGCGGACCGGTTGCCCTCCTCCACCGCGACCCGGTAGAGCCCCGGCGCCGGGAAGGTGACCTCGGCGACCGCATACCCGTCGTCGTACTGGCGTGCCACAGCCACGAGCAACGGAGACGGATTGTCGATGTGGCGGCATCGGACGGACACCTGCGACCATGCACCGCGCACCTGGATCATGCAGCTCTTCCCCGCCTCCACGAGGTCGGACAAGGACAGGGAAAGCTCGTGCCGGTCGGACGAAGGCAGCCCGATGCCCCCGTCGTCCGACAGTGCGCGCGCGAGGCCTCGTCCGGACGAGCCGGGGACGGCCTCGGTCACGTGCTCCGCCGACAACATGAGTTCCACCCAGTTCAGGACAGTGCGATGCATCGTCAATGCGCCGTACTGGACCGGGACGAAGAAGTCCGCGCGCGTCGGCGAGCTCGCGGACTGGCAGGGCACCACACCGTCGCCGCCGAGGTCCCAGCGGCTGAGGTTGCCGTGCTGATCCCTGATGGGCTCCCCGTCGTTGTGCGTCCGCACCGAACTCAGCAGGGGGTGGACCGTGCCGTCTGCCCTGAGGTGGACGCTCTGCACAGTGGGCTGTCCGCTGCCCACCACGGCCCGGAAGAGTGACACCGGAGAAGCCGCGTCCGTGTCGCGCCGGGTGCGCATCGCATCCCTGGCGAGCGCCGTGTCGCCGCCCAGCCATCCGATGTCGTCGAGTTCCAGGCGTCGCACCTCCCCGTCGTGGTGCTCGACGCAGCGGTAGTCGGGCAGCAGGTCGTAGAAGCCGGGCAGGGTCCGCATGACCTGCCGCAACGCCAGGGTATGCCCGGCCGCCAATCCGGAGTTCCGGTAAGGACCCAGCATTTCCAGGGCTTTGGGGACACCGCGGAAGGGCGTCCCCAAGCACAGGACCTGCCGCGTGACCTCGGCGAGGCCGCGGGCCATCGCCGCGCGGACGACGAGCCCGCCCGTGGAGTGGGCGACGAACACCAGCCGCGGCTCGCGTGCGTCGTATCCTGCTCTGCCGCCCGTCCGGGCGACCTCCGAATGGGCTCGCCAGCGTTCCAGGTGGCGGGTGGCCGCCTGCGTCAGGAGGGCCGCGTTGTGTGCGGCGGACAGGCGCCAGTCATAGGGAAACGCCAGTACGGCATCGGGATGGACGGCGGAGTCCCTGACGGTCCGCAGCAGGTGGGCATACGGTTCCAGACCACCGAGGACGGGCGCCCAGGCGGGTGCCCGCAGGGGGCCGACGGGACGGACGCGACGGGTGTCGCCGGAGCGCTCGTCCGCCGTGAGCTCAAGAGCTCGGGCTGCGTTCCGCCACCACGTACTGAACAGGCCCGTCAGGCCGTCGTGTCCCCACAGCAGCCTGCCGGACTCCGTGTCCTCCAGAGCGCTGCCCATGAATCCGGGCACCACGACCACGGCGTCCTGGGCTGCCCCCGGCATCGGGATGGCCGAGCCAGGCCGGCTGCCGGTTCTGCTCCTCGTGTACGAAGCCTGGTCGACCTCGTACTGGTAGGTGCTGACCAGGGCGTGGTTCCAGGACGGTTGCCGCTCTGCGCGGCTGTCGATGTAAGCGCCGACGACCTCACCACGGACGGTGCTGTTGTGACCGGCCAGCCAGGTCGAGGAGCTCTCGTCCTGCCCGGTGTCCGTCTCGTCGTCGTCCTCCCCCCGGGCGGCCGGTTCCCTCTTCGCGGCCCGTGTCACCTCGGCGAGGTCTCGTACGTCGTCGTCGCTGAGCGACGTCCGCAGGATCTTGCCGGAAGCGCCCTGGACATCGACTCCGAGCAGCCGGGCGGCCTGTGACACCAGCTCCGGCACGTGATCGCCCACCTCGGCGGCGAGTTCACGGACGAGAGCGGGATGCCGGGCCCGCTCTCGTGAGCCGAGCCGGGAGACGTGCTCCACCACCTCGTCCCGCAGCCGCCGTGCCTCCACGGTGTCCGCGCGGTCCTCCCGCCGGTACAGGCGCAGTTCGGCCACGGCGACGCTCAGCGGGAGTGCCTCGCCGAGCTCAGGGGTCTCGGCCGCCCGGCGTGCCTGGCGCAGAAGAGTACGCGCGGCACCGAAGTGTCCGAGGTCCTCGTCGATCCGGGCGCCGCTCACGGCGATCTCCACGAAGCCCCGGGCGTCGGAGAGACGGGAGGCCAGTTCGAGCGCCGGCTCGACCAGCCGACGCGCCTCCACCATCCGGCCCAGCACGGCCAGCGCGCGGATGCGCAGTGCGGCCAGGGCGAGGTCCTCAACCACGTGGTCCGGACGTTCGTCCAGCAGGAGCAGGGTCTCCTCGGCCCTGCCTTCAGCCAGGCAGGCGGTGCCGGCGCGCAGCGCCTGCCGTGCCCAGGTCTCGTCATCGGCCTGGCGCAGCAGGTCGGGGGCGACGGTGAGGCCGAGCCGTTCGGAGAGGTAGATCCGGCCGCGAGCGGGCAGTTCTTCGAGGGCGGAGTCCAGCAGCGGGCCGGCTTCGATCAGCCACCGGCGATCCAGCGTCTTGGCCGACTGCCCCAGGCACAACCGGTGGTAGAGCTCTTCCGCCCGGTGCTCGACGGCGTTGACGGGATCTCGCTCGGCCAGGTCCGCATAGTAGGCGACCGCCTTGCGGTGGATGCGCTGGACGAGGGCGCGCCCCTCGTCTCTCAGCATCGGCAGCATCACGCGGCGCACATCGGCGCGGTGGACGACGGCTTCCCGCCCCGGTGTTTCCTCGACGAGAGCCGCCTCTTCCCGGAGCCGCCGGAACAGGGCTCGGGCGCGTCGCTCGTCGACCTCTCCCAGACCGCACGGTCCGGCCAGTACGTGGCGGATGACGTCCGGGGTGACACGGCGGACGGTGAGCCCCGGGCTGGCGATGCGTCGCAGCCCCGGATCCTCCAAGTGGTCGAGGATGCGCCGGTAGAGGATGCCCTGGCGCTCTTCCGGCTGGAGCCGCAGCTGCACTTGGCGGCGCAGCGACGCGTCGCGCAGGGCTTGCGGCCCTTCCCTGCGGAAGAGGTCTGCGGCCAGTTTCAGACTGAGCGGGTCGGATCCGACCGTCCGGATGACGGTCTGCAGCGCGGCTTCGTACTCCCGGCCACCGCCGGGCAGCAGCCGGCGCAAGTAGCCTTCCGCGGTGGCGGGATCGAAGCCCGCCAGCGGCACGCGCGCGAACCGTCCGTCGTCGACCGGTGCACGGCCCGCGGCGATGATCCGCAGCCACGGGCAGGAGTCCTGCAGGACTTCGAGGAAGTCCAGCAGCCGGGCCAGGGCGAAGGCCCCCTTCCGCTGGGCCTGTTCGAAGGTGTCGAGGACCAGAAGGACCGGCCGGTTTCCGGGATGCAGCACGCTGGTCACCAGATGGGCGAACCGGGCTACGAGGGCCGTCTCGTCGCTCCGGCGTCCCGTTCTCGGGCCTAGGGTACCCCGCAGCTCGCCCTCCGCCCTGCTGTCCGCCTGCAGGGTGGTGCGCACCGCTCCCAGGAGCTCGGGCACCGCGGGCCCGTCGAGTGCGGGTACCAGTGCCCGCAGCTGCCGCAGCATTTCGCCCAGCACCGTGAGCGGTTGCTCCGGCACCAGGTCGGTGCGATCGAAGGGGATATACGCGTAGAGCCGCCCATGCGACGGCCGAGCCCGTGTGACGCCGTCCAGCACGAAACGGGCGACGAGGGTGGACTTGCCCACGCCGCCGGGGCCGTGGATCAGCAGCCAGGGAGGCCGCCCCGGTGGGCCGTCCGCACCGGTGCGGACGTGCCGGGCCAGTTTCTCCAGTTCCCGCTCGCGCCCGCAGAACGTGGCATCGGCCAGCGCGTCCAAGGGCTGGAAGAGTCTCGCCAGATCGATGTGCCGGCTGATGTCCTGTACGCCGGGCAGGGTGAGGGATCGTTCGGCCAGGGCGGCGCGGGCGCGTGGCGCGTCGTCGAGCCAGCCGGCGACGGTGAGGGCGGCGTGCAGCTCTTCCAGGCGCAGTTCGTCGAGCGGCCGCGCGGTGCCGGTCAGGAGCCGCTCAGCGCAGTCCCGCGCGGTGTCCTGTCCTGCCCCGACCCCCGAGCGCAGGGCCGCCAGCAGGCGGTCCGGGGTGCCCAGTCGTTCCAGCGTCGTCGTTCGCGCGGCCGGAAGCAGTCGCCAGCGCCGGCCCTGACGGGTGGTCACCCGCTCGCAGTCGTGTGAGAGGAACTCACGCAAGGCCGCTTCCGCCGTGCGTCCGGCGGGCCCGTCTCCCTCCAGCTCGGCCGCGTCGAAGGCGCTCACCAGGACCGTCCTCTCCCGCAGCGCCCACCGCTGCGGTCCCGCGTCATCGGCGCCGGACACGGCACCGGCGGAAGGGGCCGAGCGCAGAAGGTTCAGGACATCGTCCGCGGTGATCTCCCTCCCGGGTGAGGACTCAGCCACCTGTTCCTCCGTACATCTGGTAGAGCTGCCGGCCGCGGAGCGCGGCCAGATGGGAGATCCGTTCGAGCGGCAGGGGCAGGCCGGGGTCGTGATCGCCGCCGGTGGCCTCGCGCAGCACCTCCTTGACGAGGAGATCGGCGACGGCCGGGTCGATCCGCGCCCCGGCGCTCACCGCGATCGAGCAGAAGAACTCATGCAGGTGCTCCACACCGATCGGGCCCAGGTGCGTGCGCCACACATACGGATCGGCGGACGGCTGGAGTTGTCCGTCGTAGGCGATGAGGACCATGTTGAGGCGGTCACCGGTCTCCCCGTCGACCACCGCTTCCGCGAGGCCCTCCACCATCCGCAGGGCCGATGGGGTCAGCGCCGTCCCGACCATGCCGTCGAAGACGAGCCAGTGGTCCTCCGACAGGGCGCGCATGTGCCGCTTGGCCACGTTCACCAGCCGTCTGACGTGGGTGGCTTCGGAGGCGAAGGGGTCACCGTGGCCCAGATCCCAGCCGAGCTGGTCGGTGAGCGCGGCAGCGATGTCGCTCACCTCGACGGGCGGCACGTACGCGGACAGATCAATCTTGTAAGGGGTGATCTTGCGATTGCCGAGTACGTGGCAGAGAAGGAACCACGTCCAGGTCTTGCCACACCTGCGGTCACCGTCGACGATCAGGACCCGGCCACCGGGGGCGTCAAGCATCTCACGCAGGGTCGCGCGCAGTTCGCCCCGGTCGATGAACGCCCTCGTCCGTCCGCCGCCGACCAGCAGCGCCGCGCAGGGGTCGCGCTCCGCCGCGGGCGGCTCCTGGGACAGGAGCACCTTGAAGATGTCGTACTCGGCACTGTTCGGGTGCTGCGCGACGACCTGAATCAGTTCCCGCAACTTGCGTGCGGAGGCCGCGTGTTCCAGCACGCGCGGCCAGATGTCGGTGAGGGGTCCTCTCCATTCGATGGCTGCGGGGAGGAGACCGACGGCCGCGACGAACTGCCGGACGGAGGCCTCTCTGTCGTGGACCTTCAGCAGCACGTCCAGGAGTTCGCGGGCTTGCGGATCGTCGAACGCGAAGACGGTCTGGTCGAGCAGGAGCGCCACTGTGTCACCTCAGCCCCGCGTTCGCCAGGCCCGCTGCGACCCGCTCGATCCTGACGCCCTCATTGCGGTACTCCGCCTGTGCGCTGAGCGGGCCGATCCTGGTCCAGCGGCGGTGCAGGGCGACGAGCCGCCACCGCTCGTCGAAGACGGGCGAGCCCGACGACCCGCGGTCGGTGTCGGTCCAGTACTGGACGATCTCGTCGTCGACGTAGCGCACGACGTTGTGCCGCGCGGCGAGCTTCTTCACCCCGCCGTTGGGGTGCTGGATGATGTAGAGGCGGTCGCCCACCTCCAGGGTGGCCCGCTCGGGCAGTTCGATCACGACCGCGTCGTCCGGCAGGGGTCCGACCGCCTTGACGACGGCCCAGTCGTCCGTCTCGTCACCGACCACGGAGCCGGGATCACAGGCGACGCTCACATGCTCCAGGTCGCGGCCGTCGAGGTCCTGCTCGTAGCCGAACCAGGCGTCCACCCGCCCCGGTCGGCTGCCGCTGCCGCACAGGACATGATGGTTGGTCAGCAGCAGGTCGGGGCTCACCCGGAACGCCGTGCCGTGGTAGCGGCGCCCGCCGTCGTCGGTAACGAGCAGTCGGCACACCGCCGTTGCCTGTTCCGTCCCCCGGCGCAGGAAGGCCACGTCCTGGAAGGTGTTGCTGCTGAAGATCCGCCGCTCCAGGGGATCGGGGTCGGAGAAGTCCTTCCAGGTGCCTGGCGGAGGGTCCGCTGCGGGCGCCTCCAGGACCGGCCTGTCGCCGATCAGTTCCTTGAGACGCTCCGCCACCGCGAGGTCCGGCCCGCTCTCGATCACTGAGAGCAGCGCCCTCAGTTTGCCCTGGTTGCGGGCGGCGGGGATGAGGTCGAACCAGATGCCGTAGACCGGCTGCCGCCAGTCCACGTGCCAGGTCGCGATGCCCGCCTTCCCCGCCATGGCCTTCACGGCCATCGGCTCGTCGTAGACGGAGACGAGCAGTTCCTGGAGTTCCTGCGCTCCGGGGGTGCTCCATTCGAAGGGAAGGCGGTCGAGGAAATGCGTCATCGCTGTCACCTTGCTGCGGGCTGGGCGGTCGGCAGGCGTCACTTCTGCGGCTGGAAGGACCAGTAGAACCCGTCGGCGTGCGGCACGGACACCAGCCCGAAGCGCCGGGACGGCGGGAGGGCCTGCCGCAGCAGGCCGTAGACGTCGGCGAGGACGGACGTGTGGTCGCCCATGTACGAGTGGCCCATCAGCCCGGTGTCGAGAGCGCCGGCGTCGATGGTGTCGAGCCCCGGGGCCACGACTATTCCGGCGCCGGCCTGCCCGGCGCGCGGTGCGGCAGCCATGGTGCGGGAGGCGGCCAGGGCGCGGTCGGCGGACGATGCGTAGAGGGTGCACCCGGCAGCCTGCCGGGTGATGCGCGGCAGGCGCCTACGGAACACCTCGGCGTCGACGTCGGGCGCGGCGAAGACCACCTGGCCGAGTCGGCCGGAGCCCTCGGGCAGGCTCGTGGTGTCGAAGTCGGCGAGCGCTTCGGTGAGCAGCCGGTTACCCATGCTGTGGGCCAGCACATGCACCTCGCTCACGTTCGTCTCGGCCAGAACCAGGCGCAGGAATTCCTGGAAGTACGGCACCGCGCGGCTGACGGAGTTCTCGTCCGCCACGTAGCCACCGACCGTGCCTTTCGACGGCCAGCTGTAGAGCAGGGGAACGCCGGTGAAGTTCAGGTCGTAGGCGATCTGGGCCGCGCGAATCGCGGCGGCGCGGAACGGGACGTTGTAGCCGTGGACGAACAGCAGTGCCTGGTTCACCTCGCACTCCGCGAGCCGTTTGCGGGTCAGCTCGGTGAACTCCTGGGCGGTTGACGTCGCCACGGCGCCGAGTGTCGCGACCCTGGCCGGATCGTCCCGGAAGCGCAGCCGCCACACGCGGGATTTCTCCGCGGCGCCCATACGGTGGTCGTCGGGAATGCCCACCCGGGCTTCCCCGTAGGTCAGTTCGCCACGTGCGGAACCGAAGCCGGCCCGCTTCTCGTCTAGCGCGCGGTCCGTGGCGTACAGCACCGGAACCAGCAGTGAACGCTGCCAGGCGACCCAGTGCGGCGGCGGGTCTGCGGGGCCGAACTGCTCCTGGCGGACCGCCAGAGCGTCGAACTCAGCAGCCAGCATGGCTCCGAGCGGAGCGTGGGCTTCGAATGCCAGGGCGACTTCGCGCGCCGCCGAGTCGATCGCCTCATGCGTCTCGGGCGTCGGCGTCTCCTCCGTGCCGCCGGCCGGGGAGACGTGCTGTGCGGTGTCCAGCGCCCGCAACGCCGTCAGGACCTTTGACTCCAGGCGTTCGAGCTCGGCCCCGTGCACGAACTCCCCGACCTTCGGCCACACTTGCGCGACTGCGGGAACGAGTGGTCCCCAGTCCTCCACTTTGCCCCCCCATGACTCCGAGAAGACTCTCGATACACGGACCGGATTCCTCACGGCCCCCCTCGGCATCATAAGGCGCGGTCGGCCGCCTCGGAGGGCAAGTGCGCAGGTAGCGGACGCGGTTGTGGCCACGGTGCAGAAGTGCCCGTGAGTACCCGGCCTTATCGGCCTTGAGTAGCCGCTCGGATACCCCACCGCAGGTCGGCAGGACAAAGTCGTCCTGGGCGACCCGATCCGGATACGCCCGGCGGGTGGCGCCCAGAGGCAAGAGGCGGGAAATCCGATGAGCAACGCGGCCGAGCAGACGCACATGCGGGTACATCCGCTGGTGCGGCGGTTTCTGTCACTGGAACTCGACCTGGATCAGTGCGCGGTTTTCGGAAGCGGTCCCATGCTGGCGCATGGACTCAAGATGTCGCTCGGGGACCTCGACATCGTCGCCCGAGGGCCTGCCTGGCAGAAGGCCTGCAAGGACGGTGACCTCGGTGTCTCAACCATCGGAGGAGACCCTGTGGCCGCCTTCTGGGGCGGCAGAGTAGAAGTGTTCGACGCCTGGTTTTCCCAGGATGTCTCAACGGATGACCTGATCGACGCGGCCGACGTGGTCGACGGAATTCGCTTCGTCCAGCTCCGGCACGTGCTCGCCTACAAGCGCCGGCTCCGACGAGCGAAGGACGTCCCGGACATCGCAGCGCTGGAGCATGCTCTCGGCACACCTGCGCATGCCGGCAGCCCGCGCGCGGCCTGAGCGCGGCTCCCTGCGGATCCGACCCCCGAGCGGGCCGTTAGGCCCACGGCACCCCCGGGTACTCAGCAGTACATTCCCGGAACCCGCACCACCCGCACCACTCGGGAGATCCGATGCTCCGACGCCCATCCCCACCGCATCCCACCGCAGCCCATGAGTGACGGCACCGGACGGGCGGTGGAGGGCATGGAACGAGGCGCTGACCCGGCGCGGGCGGCTCTGATCGTGATCGACATGATCAACACCTACGACCACGAGGACGCCGAGCTCCTCGTGCCGTCCGTCGAGGGGATCGTGCCGGTCCTGACCGAGCTGCTCGGCCGGGCCCGCGAGGCGGACGTTCCCGTGATCTACGTGAACGACAACTTCGGGCTGTGGCGCTCGCACCACGGGGAGTTGCTGGACGCGGCCCTGTCCCAGCCGAACGCCCACCTGATCGAGCCCATCCGGCCCGACGACCGGTCGCTCTTCGTCATGAAGGCCCGCCATTCCGTCTTCTTCGAGACGCCCCTGTCCTACCTCCTGTGGAGCCTGGGCGTCGGGCACGTGGTGCTGACCGGGCAGGTCACCGAGCAGTGCGTCCTCTACTCCGCTCTGGACGCGCACATCCGCCACCTGGAGGTGACGGTGCCGAAGGACGCCGTCGCCTCCATCCACCCCCACCTGGCGTCCGCCGCCCTGGAGATGATGGAACGCAACATGGGAGCCCGTATCACCTCCGCGAAGGAGACCGAGTTCGAGCCCCACGAGGCCTGAGACCCCCAAGCCCGCCTTGCTCTTCCTTTGCTCCGTCGCCATTACCTGACTAAGGTCAGAGAATGGCAGCGGATCAGGTGGAACAGGTACGGCGCTTCAACCGGACGGTCGCCGAGCGGGTGGGGGTACTGAACGACCACTATCTGGGCGGGGCGCGTCCCTACGGCCAGGCCCGGCTGCTCTGGCAGATCGGCGACGGCGGCACGCACGACGTGCGCGGCGTACGGGAACGGCTCGGTCTCGACTCCGGCTACGTGAGCCGCCTGCTGCGGGCGCTCGAACGCGACGGCCTCGTCACCGTCGAACCGCACCCCCGCGACAAGCGGGTACGCACCGTGCGGCTGACCGAGGCCGGGCAGCGCGAGCGGGCCTTCCTCGACGACCGCAGCGACGCCCTGGCCGCCTCGCTCCTCGACCCGCTCGACGCCCGGCAGCGGGAGCGGCTGACCTCCGCCATGGCCGAGGTCGAACGGCTGCTGACCGCCTCCATGGTCTCCCTGGAAGAGCTCGACCCCGGTCACCCGGACGCCGCGCACTGCCTGCGGTCCTACGCCGCCGAGCTGGGCGGGCTCTTCGACGGCGGGTTCGACCCCGGACACAGCCTGCTGCCCGACCCGGGCGAGCTGCGCGCACCGCGCGGGCTGTTCCTGGTCGCCCGCCTGCACGGCGAACCGGTGGGCTGCGGAGGGCTCAAGCTGCCGGCCGGGGCCCCAGCGGAGATCAAGCGCTTGTGGGTCTCCCCCGGGACCAGGGGACTCGGCCTGGCCCGGCGCCTGCTGTCCGAACTGGAGGCACACGCCGCCCGGCACGGCAGGGACCGGGTGCGGCTCGACACCAACAAGGCCCTGGAAGCGGCCATGCGTCTCTACCGCGACACCGGGTACACCGAGATCCCCGCCTTCAACGACGAGCCCTACGCCCATCACTGGTTCGAGAAGCGGCTGTGAGACCACGCGGGCCCTTCGACCTCAGCCGCAGCTGCGACCGGAGTTGATGCAGCGGACGGCCTGCTTCATCAGCCGCTCGGGCATCGCGTTGATGAAGTCGCCGTGGTCGGTGACGGGCTTGTGCAGCGACTCGGGGAAGCTGTCCACGGCGAAGGCGGTGCTGCCGGCCAGCCCACTGTAGGTGAGGCGCTGTACGAGCTGCGGCACCGCTTTGAATCCGGCCGGGCACCTGCCCCGGGCGTCGGCGAAGGCGACGTGGCTGCGGTGGTCGGCGCTGTCGGTGTTCCGGCCGTCCCAGCAGCTCTGGAAGCGCTCGGTGCGCACCAGCTCGCTGCCGGCCGGGCAGATCGGGTACTTGTCCTTGAGCTGGACCCGGTTCTCGAACCCGGTGCAGGACCAGGCCGCGTTGGCGTTGGCGCCGCCGTTCGCGTTGGCCTTGGCGTCGCCGGTGATGATGCGCAGGAAGCGCGGCATGGCGACCACCTTGGTGGTGGGGTTGCCGACGAAGGTGAGGCTCGCGGACGTGGGGGTGAGGATCTTGCCCACGTTGCCCTCGGCTCCGCCGCCGGGCTTGCCCGCGTCCGCCTCCTCGGCCCCCCTGCGGTCGCGCAGTACCGGCCAGTAGTAGGTCGACCGGTCGCCGTTGGTGCACGTGGTGCGGGCCGCGGCGAGGGTGTCGTCGGTGGTGAAGGCGTCGACGCCGATGGCGCCGACGTAGTCATGGGTGTGGTGGGCCCCGTTGCCCACCCCCGGGGCGACGATCACGTTGTCGGAGTTGTGCCTGCCTTCCGCGTTGACACCGCAGCGGGTCTTGAAGGCGCCCTTGGAGGCGTTGCGGCCGTTGCGGGGCCGGGCGGGCACGTTGGGGGCGACCTCGGTGATGTCCACGAAGTCCTCGGGCACCGGGCCGTTGCCGGCCGGGGACGGACTCGCTCCCTGCCCCTGCTGCCCCTGGCCTGCGCCGGCCTGTGTGCACGCGGCCAAGCTGCTCAGACCCTGCGGCCGGGGCGCGCCCGCGCGGCTGATCGCGATGGCGATGCGGTCGATCGTGGCGGTCCGCTTGTCCTTGAGGGGGCCGAGGACGGCGTTCCGCACGAAGTCGGCACCGCCCTGGCCCCGCGTGGCGGCCAGCCGGTCGCCCGCCTCGGTGATCTGGGACTGCAGCAGTCGCAGGTTGCGGTCCACTTCAGCACGCGCCTGCCGGGGTACGTCCGGCAGGCGGTCGGCCACGGAGGGGCAGGAGATGGGTGAGGCCGCGCGGGTGGTGGCACGAGGGGTGTCGGTCGCGTTGGCCTGCATGGTGACCAGCCCGAGTCCGACACCGCCCGCGGCCAGCCCGGCGACCAGGACGATCGCGTTACGGCGTTTCCGGTTGCGCCTGTGTCCCTGGTTCATGGTGGCCTTCCGTTCGTCTGGCTGGTGTGTCAGGTGTGACCACCGTGGCCGCTGGGACGAGGGCCGGCCCCGGGTTCCGGCCGGGCGTCACCGTCGCGTAAGAACTGGCGTCCCGCTCCGGCCCCGCCGGTCAGCGGTGCTCGGGGTTGTCCGCGCCCGGGCGGCACCCGGCGTCCCACTGCGAACGCTGGTTGCCGTGGGCGGGAACCCCTCCGGCGCGCTTCAGCAGGGCCGCGATGTGCATGAGGTTCCAGGTCATGAAGCTGGTGTTGCGGTTGGTGAAGTCGTTCTCCGGGCCACCGGAGTCCGGGTCCAGGTACGACGGTCCGGGCCCGGCCGCGCCGATCCAGCCGGCGTCCGCCTGGGGCGGGATGGTGTAGCCGAGGTGCTGGAGGCTGTAGAGGACGTTCATCGCGCAGTGCTTGATGCCGTCCTCGTTGCCGGTGATGAGACAGCCGCCGACCCGGCCGTAGTACGCGTACTGCCCTTGGGCGTTGAGCAGCGAGGAGCAGGCGTAGAGCCGCTCGATGACCTGCTTGGTGACCGAGCTGTTGTCGCCCAGCCAGATGGGGCCGGCCAGGACCAGGATGTCCGCGGCCATGACCTTCTCGTACAGCGCCGGCCAGACGTCCGTGGCGAAGCCGTGCTCGGTCATGTCCGGGTAGACGCCGGGTGCGATGTCGTGGTCGACGGCGCGGATCAGCTCCGTGGTCACGCCGGCGTCGTCCATGATCGACCGGCTCTTGTCGATCAGGCCCTGGGTGTGGCTGCGCTGCGGGGACGGTTTGAGGGTGCAGTTGATGTAGAGGGCGCTCAGGTCGTCGAAGCGGTGGGGCGCACCGGGTGCGGAGGGAGCTGTCATGGGGGCAGGGTCTCGTGCCGGGTCCGCTTTGTTGTGTTCCGGCACACCCGTGCCCGTCTTACGGAGTCATGACGTACGGCCGCGTTCCGATGAGGCAGCGGCGGTGGGCGCCTAGCGTGCCCGTATGCGCGTACTGGTCACCGGCGGTGCCGGGTTCATCGGGTCCCACGTGGTCGCCACTCTGCGGGAGCGGGGGCACGACGCGGTCGTGTTCGACGTACGGGAGGATCCGGCGGCCGACGTGCGGGACCCGGCAGCGGTGCGCCGTGCCCTGGCCGGTGTGGACGCCGTGTGCCACCAGGCCGCGATGGTCGGCCTGGGCGACGGGGTCGCCGATGCGGCGGACTACGTCTCGCACAACGATCTGGGAACGGCCGTGCTGCTCGCGGCCATGGCGGAGGCGGGCGTACCCGCCCTCGTGCTCGCCGGGTCGATGGTCGTGTACGGCGAGGGACGGTACGCGTGTGCGCTGCACGGGGTCGTGCGGCCCGGGCCGCGGGCCGTGGCGGGGCTCGACGCGGGCCGGTTCGAGCCCCCGTGCCCGGTGTGCGGCCAGGACCTCTCCCCCGGGCTGGTCCGCGAGGACGCCCCGGCCGATCCGCGGAACGTGTACGCGACGACCAAGCTCGCCCAGGAGCATCTCGCCGCCGCCTGGGCCCGCTGCACCGGCGGGTCGGCGGTGTCGCTGCGCTACCACAACGTGTACGGGCCCGGCATGCCCCAGGACACGCCCTACGCCGGGGTCGCCTCGTTCTTCCGCTCGGCGCTCGCCCGGGGCGAGGCCCCGCGGGTGTTCGAGGACGGGCGGCAGCGCAGGGACTTCGTGCACGTCCGGGACGTGGCGGCGGCGAACGCCGTGGCACTGGAGGCGGCGGCCGCCCCGGGCACGCTCACCGCGTTCAACACCGGCAGCGGTGACCCGCACACCGTCGGCGAGATGGCGCGAGCCCTGGCTGCCGCGTGCGGCGGTCCCGAGCCGGTCGTCACGGGTGAGTACCGGCTCGGGGACGTACGGCACATCACCGCCGACTCGTCGCGGCTGCGGTCGGAGTTGGGGTGGAAGCCGGTGGTCGGCTTCGAGGAGGGCATGACGGAGTTCGCGCGGGCGGGGATGCGGGGCGCGTAGGCGGCAGGCCCGGGGCGGACGGGGTAGCACCCGCAGCCGCCGATGTCGCCGGTCGCGGCGAAGGCCGCGGCGAGGCGGCTCGACGGGCCCACGGGAGCGGCCCGGACGCCCCCCCTGCCCCCCTGCCCGCGGGGTGACGGGACTCGACGGGCGGGGCGCGGTGGCGGCGCGGAGGCAAGGTGCCCACCATGGCGGCTCCCGGCGCGGGCCCCGCGCCGAGGGCGCCGGGCCACCGGTCAGACACAGCCGGACTAGGCCGCACGGAAGCGAAGGGCCCGCGCCCCCAGCTCCCGCCCCACGGCCGCCGGCCCACCAGGCGAGCCGAGCCACCGCCCCCGACGCGGAAAACGCAGCACCCTGGCCGATTCACGAGGCGGCCGCGGGCAGCACCACCTCGAAGCGGCAGCCGCCGGGAATGTTGCGTACGCCGGCCCGGCCCTGATGGGCCTCCACGATGCCGCGCACGATCGCGAGGCCGAGGCCCGCCCCGGCCGGGGGCGTCCGGGCGTGCGTGCCGCGCCAGCCGGTGTCGAAGACGCGCGGCAGGTCCTCCTCGGGGATGCCGCCGCAGCCGTCCGTCACCGACAGGACGACACCCTCGGGGGACCGCTCGGCGGCGATCGCGACCGTGCCGTCGGCCGGGGTCCGCCGGATCGCGTTGACCAGCAGGTTGCCCAGCACCCGGCTCATCTCCTTGCCGTCCACCTCCACCGGCACCGGCTCGACCCGGTCGCCCACCAGCCGCACCCCGTGCGCGCGGGCGAGGGGGTCGACGCCGGCGAGGGCGTCGCCGACCAGGTCGTACAGGGAGATCCGGGTGGGGGTCAGGGCCAGGGTCCCGGCGTGGACGCGGGAGAGCTCGAAGAGGTCGCCGACCATGTCGTTGAGGCGTTCGACCTCGGTCCGTATCTGCCGGAGATAGCGGTCGGGGTCGGCGGCGAGGCCGTCCTCCAGGGCCTCCGACATGGCACGCAGTCCGGCCAGCGGGGTCCGCAGGTCGTGCGAGATCCAGGCGACGAGTTCACGGCGGGAGGCCTCCAGGGCACGCTCCCGCTCCCGCGACTCGGCGAGTCTGGCGCTGGTGGCCGCAAGCTCCCGGCTCACCGCGGCGAGTTCGGCGGTGGCGGGCCCGTCGGGGACGGCGAAGTCCCCGCCGTCGCCGAAGGAACGTGCCGCCACGGCGAGTTCACGGCTGCGCGCGACGACCCAGCGGCCCAGCAGCAGGGCGGTGGCCAGGGAGACGACGGCCGCCATGGCGACGACGGTCGTGACGACGGTGAGGTCGTGCGCCGACAGGAACATCGCCCAGGCGACGGCGAGCGTGCCCGCGAGCATCGCGACGACGCCGACCGCCGCCACCACCGCGAGCGAGACGGTCAGCGAACGCCGGCGGATCAGGCGCAGGACTCCCGCCCCGACCAGCCCCGTCGCGGCGGCACCGGCGAAGGCGTACAGGGCGATGAGGAGGTTGGCGTGCACGGTCAGTCGCCCCTTTCACCGGGTTCACCGAGTCGACCGGGTCCACCGGGTCCACCGGGCTCACCGGGTTCGAAGCGGTAGCCCACGCCCCAGACGGTCTGGATCAGGCGGGGCCGGGCCGGGTCGTCCTCGACCTTGCCGCGCAGGCGGCGGACGTGGACCGTGACGGTCGACAGGTCGCCGAAGTCCCAGCCCCAGACCTCCCGCATCAGGTCCTCGCGGCCGAAGGCCCGCCCCGGGTGCCGCAGGAAGAAGGAGAGCAGGTCGAACTCGCGGAGGGTGAGGGCGAGTTCGGTGCCGTTCTTGGTGGCGCGGCGGGCCGCCGGCTCGACGGCCAGACCGGCCGCCCCCAGCCGGCCGCCCCCTGTGGCCGCGGGGCGGCTGCGCCGCAGCACCGACTCGACGCGCAGGACGAGTTCGCGGGGGCTGAAGGGCTTGGTGACGTAGTCGTCGGCGCCGACCTCCAGGCCGAGGATGCGGTCGTCCTCGTCGCCGCGGGCGGTGAGCATGATGACGGGCACGGGGCCGTGGCCGCGGATCCGCCGGCACACTTCCAGACCGTCCATGCCGGGCAGCATCAGGTCGAGCACGACCAGGTCCGGGCGGCGCGCGGCGGCGCTGCTGAGGGCGCTCGGGCCGTCGTCGGCGCGGTCGACGGCGTAACCGGCGCGGTCCAGATATCCGGCGACGACCTCGGCGACGGTCGGATCGTCGTCGACGACCAGGATCCTGGGGGCTCCGCCCGCCGTTCCGGGGGGCTCGTACGGCTGCTGCATGCGTCCAGCCTGGCACCACGCCGCCGCCCGCGGGGCCCGGGCACCGCTCCGGCCTCCCGACGTCCGCGTTTCGTAAGGAGCGATAGCCCGAAATGCCTGATTCGCGTTCGTAGGGTGAAACCGTGACGATGACACCTCCGGACGTCGACGTGGTGCTGCCCTGCCTGAACGAGGCCGAGGCCCTTCCCTGGGTGCTCGAACGAATTCCGCCGGGCTGGCGCGCACTCGTCGTCGACAACGGTTCCACGGACGGCTCGGCCGGCATCGCCCGGGCGTGGGGCGCGACCGTGGTGCACGAGCCGCGGCGGGGATTCGGCGCGGCCTGCCACGCCGGACTGACGGCCGCCACCGCCGACGTGGTGTGCTTCTGCGACTGTGACGCCTCCCTCGACCCGGGGCTCCTGGTCCCCTTCGTGCACGAGGTGCGCGACGGCGGGGCCGACCTGGTGCTCGGGCGGCGGCGTCCGCAGGGGCGGGGCGCGTGGCCGCCGCATGCCCGGGCCGGCAATCTCGCGCTCGCGCGGATGCTGCGCCGCCGCACCGGGCTGCGCCTGCACGATCTCGGCCCCCTGCGCGCCGCCCGGCGGGAGGCGCTGCTCGCCCTCGGCCTCAGCGACCGGCGCAGCGGCTATCCGCTCCAGATGGTCGTCCGCGCGGCGGACGCGGGGTGGCGGATCGCCGAGCACGACGTGCCGTACCTGCCGCGTGCGGGGACCTCGAAGGTGACGGGCACCTGGCGCGGCACCTGGCAGGCCGTACGGGACATGAGCCGCGTGCTGGCGGAGACGCCCGCGCACGAGAGGGGAACGATGGCGCGCGAAGGGGGAACCGTCCGTTGACCACGCTCCTCGTCATCGCCAAGGAGCCGCGACCGGGCCGGGTGAAGACGCGGCTCACGCCGCCCTTCACGCCCGGGGAGGCGGCCGAACTGGCCGAAGCGGCCCTCGCGGACACGCTGCACGCCGTGGCCGCCACGCCCGCCGCCCGGCGTGTCCTGGTGCTCGACGGCGCCCCCGGCCCCTGGCTGCCGCCGGGCTTCGACGTCGTGGCGCAGCGCGCGGGCGGTCTCGACGAACGGCTGGCGGAGGCCTTCGCGGGCTGCGCCGGCCCCGCCCTGCTCATCGGCATGGACACCCCGCAGGTGACCCCTGAGCTGCTCACCGTGGACTTCGCCGGCTGCGACGCCTGGTTCGGCCCGGCGGAGGACGGCGGCTTCTGGGCCCTCGGCCTGGCGTGCCCGGACCCCGCTCTGCTGCGGGGCGTGCCCATGTCGACGGCGGTGACGGGCGCCGTGCAGCGGGAACGGCTGGCCGCCGCGGGGCTGCGGGTGCGCGACCTGCCGTCCCTGCGCGACGTCGACACCGCCGCCGACGCCCACGCCGTGGCCGCACTCGCCCCGCGGGGGCGCTTCGCGGCGCGGCTGGCCCGGTGCCCGGCGGCCGGGGCACCGGCCACCGGGCCGGGTCCGCGCCCGGCCGGTCCCCGATGAGCACCCCGTCCGCGACCGCCCTGGCGTGGGCCGCCGCCGACCCCTACGACGCCGCCCTGCGGGCCGGCCGCGGCCCGCTGTTCCTGCGGCGCACGGACGGCTGGCTGCTGCCCCTGGAGGTGGAGCGCTGGTGCGCCGGGGCCGACCCGGTCGACCGAGATGTGCTGGACCGGTGCGAGGGGGCCGTGCTGGACGTGGGGTGCGGGCCCGGACGGCTGGTGGCCGAACTCGCCGCCCGGGGATGGGTCGCCCTCGGGATCGACGTCAGTGAGGCGGCGGTGGAGCACACCGCCCGGCTGGGGGGCCAGGCGCTGCGGCGGTCGGTGTTCGAGCAGCTGCCCGGCGAGGGCCGCTGGGACACCGTGCTGCTCATGGACGGCAACATCGGCATCGGCGGCGACCCGCGTGCCCTGCTGGAGCGGGTCGCCGGGCTGCTGCGCCCCGGAGGCCTGCTGATCACCGAGACGGCCGCCGCTGACGTCGACGAACGCGTGCGCGTGCACATCACCGACGCCCGTGCCACCACCGGCGAGCCCTTCCCCTGGGCGCGGCTGGGCACGCGGGCTCTGCTCGGCTATGCGCGAGGCTGGGAGCGGGCGGGTCAGTGGACGGCCGGCGGGCGGCACTTCGCCGCCCTGCGCAGCCGCAGCAGCCGCACCGCCAGCAGCAGGGCCGAGCCGCCGAAGAGGACGGCGGTGATCAGCAGCCAGCGCGCGAGGAACACGTCGGCGGGCAGACCGGTGGCGGACCGGTAGCGCCGCTCCACCGTGCCGCTGATCAGCGGGAACCACACGAGGAGCAGCAGCCCGGACAGGGCGGCCGGTACGCGCACGTACATCGCCCACTCCCGTCGGCGGACCGCGCCGAACCCGGACACCACCGCCCGGTCCGCCGCCGCGTACAGCGGCAGCAGCACGAGGTCGTGCAGCAGCGCCGCGCCCACGACCCACAGCGCCACGCCCAACCAGTCGCCGGCGAGCAGGCGCACCCCCGCGTAGGCCGCGAGGGCGAACGAACAGGACAGCAGCAGGAGGTGCAGGGGGCTGCCGAGCGGGAGCCGCGGTGCGCGCATCACAGGTCTCCGAACGTCATGCGGACCACCCACTTGGTGTTCAGCACACCGGGCGCCGCGGGCACGATGATCCGCGCCGGGTAGCCGTGATCGGGGGACAGCTCCTCGCCGTTGACGTACAGGGCGAGCAGGGAACGCGGGTCGGCCACCTGGTTGGCGCGCAGGGCGGCCTTGCGGAAGGCGCCGCGCCGCTGGAGGGACTCGACGAACACGTCCGGCGGGTCGTCCTCGTATCCGACGAGGGCCGCGAGGTCGCGCAGCCGCACCCCGCGCCACCACTGGTCCGGTGTGGACCAGCCCTCCACACAGGCGATGGGCAACGCCGAGCTGTGCAGGGGGAGCCCGGCGAGCCGGGCGCGGCTGAGGCGGACCGTTTCCGTACGCCCCGTCACCACGAGCCGCCACGCGTCCCCGGCCGTTTCCGCCGTGTCGATCCCGGCGTACGCGGCGGTCTTGTTGATCTGGAAGCCGCCCGGTCCGCTGCCGGGTTCGGCGCCGCCGTGCGGGGCGAGGAGGGCGGTGCGCCGCAGCGGGCCACCGAAGTTCTGTCCGACGGTCGTGGCGAACAGCAGCAGTGAGCCGCCCCCGACGAACCACAGGGCGCCCCGCCGGGAGACGGTCGGCTCGGCGGGACGCGGGGACACCAGGTCGTTTCTCTCCTCCCGCAGCCGCCGCAGGTTGCGCAGTGCCGTGGGCGCCTTCAGCACGGCGTGGGCCACGAAGGCGGCGAAGAACACCCAGGCGCCGTAGAAGTGCAGGGGGTAGAACGAACCCGGGAAGACGTAGTCGAGCTGGACGTTGAGGACACCCGTCACGAACTCGAACAGGCCGCCGCCGACCAGCAGGAGCAGCGAGATCCGCTCCAGGGCGTGAGTGAGCGAGCGGGCCGGGGGCAGGGCGAACAGCCTCGGCACGACGGACCACAGCTTGGCGAGCAGGACGGGGATCAGGGTGATGCCGAGGGTGACGTGGACGCCCTGGTTCAGCCGGTACAGCCAGTGCGGGTCCGTCGGCCAGGTGAAGAGGTAGAAGCCGAGGATCCCCTTGTCCGGGGTCTTGTCGTTGACCGGCGACAGGTTCGGGTTGTAGGCGGCGTACGAGAGGAGTCCCGTCACGAACAGCACCGTGATGCCGGCGAGCAGGACCAGGCCCAGCACCGAGGTGAAACGGGGGCCGCGCAGGGGACTGCGCCAGAAGCCGGGGGACGTGGGGAGCCGTGGGTCGCGTGGATCGTCTCGCATGAGCCGACGGTAGGCCGCGGGCACCCCGCGGGAGGGTGTGCGACCCATGACGAAACGCTGACGTCGGGCCCGGTCGGCGGTCCGCGGCCGGATGCGCGGCCTAGCGTGCCGGTGTGATCCGCACCCCGCCCTCCGCTCCGCCGTCCCTCGACCTGCGCCGTGACCTGTACGCCGTCGTGGCGGCCGTGCTGCTCGTGACGGTGTCCGTGGCGGTCGGCCGCCACATCGAGGACACCCGCCGGACGCTGTTCGTCGACTGGCCCCCGCTGCTGGCGTCCTGGGCGCCGCACCTGGGCCCCGGCACGCCGGCCGCCGTCCTGGTGGCGATCGCCACCGTCTCCCAGGGTCCCGCGCTTGCGGCCCGCCTCCCCTGGCGTGCCCTGCTCCCGGCCGTCTGGGGCACGGCCACGGCGTGGATCTTCTCCCTCGCCCTGATCGACGGCTGGGACCGGGGTATCGCGCGCCGGCTCACCACCCGCCACGAATATCTCCAGGTCGTCGACCGCTTCCCTGACATCCCGGCGGCGCTGCGGGGCTTCACCGGGCACATCCTGCTGGACTCCCCCGACAACTGGCCGGCCCATGTCGCCGGGCATCCGCCCGCCGCCACCCTCACCTTCGTGCTGCTCGACCGGATCGGGCTGCGGGGCGGGGGGTGGGCGGGGATGTGGTGCATCACCGTGGGGGCGACCGCCTGCGTGGCCGTGCTGGTCACGGTCCGCACGCTGGCCGACGAGACGCTCGCCCGCCGGGCGGCCCCCTTCCTGGTCCTGGCCCCGGCGGCCGTGTGGATGGGCACCTCGGCCGACGCGTACTTCGCGGCGGTGGCGGCATGGGCGGTGGCGCTGATGGCTCTGGCCGTCACCCGCGGGTCCCTGGCGTGGGCCGGCGCGTCCGGGCTGCTGTTCGGCCTGACCTGCTACCTGTCGTACGGCCTGACGCTGGTCGCGCTGATCGCCGCGGCGGTCCTGGTGCCCGGCCGCCACGGGATCCGGGAGCACCCGGCCCTGGCGGTGCCGTGGCTGGCCGGACTGGCCGTGGTTCCCGCGGCGTTCACGCTCGCGGGCTTCGACTGGTGGGAGGCCTACCGCCTGCTGGTCACTCGCTACGGCCAGGGCGCGGGCGGCATCCGCCCCTACGGCTACTGGGTGTGGGCCAACCTGGCCTGCACGGTGCTCGTCACGGGACCGGCGACGGCGGCGGGACTGCGGCGGACGGCGGCCGCACTGGTCCGGCGTCGCACCGGACCCCGGGCCGGCGTCCGCCTGGCGTTCCTGGTCTCCGCCGCGCTCCTCGCCCTGCTGGTCGCCGACCTCTCCGGTATGAGCAAGGCGGAGACGGAACGCATCTGGCTCCCCTTCGCCCTGTGGCTGCTCCCGGCCTGCGCGTTCCTCACCCGGCCCCGTGCCTGGCTCGCCGCCCAGGCGCTGCTCGCGCTGCTCCTCAACCATCTGCTGATCACCGGGTGGTGACCGCTGCCGGCGCGTCGGGGGCGTCAGGCGGCCGGGTCGGCGTCGGTGAGGGCGTCGGCTTCGGCCTCGGCCTCGGGGGCGAGGTCGGGTGCCGTGCGCAGGCAGGCGGTGATCTGCTTGCCGGTGACGAGGGGCGCGACGGCGACTTCCGCGCTGACCGCGTGCACCACGTGCATGCCGTGGCCGCCGAAGCGCTGCCCGTCGCGCTTGCGGACCACCGGCTGCTCGGCGGAGGTGTCCCACACGGTGATGGCCAGTCCTTCGCCGGAGAGCCGCAGGATCATCCCGCAGGGGCCGGGTGCGTGCCGGATCGCGTTGGTGACGAGTTCGCTGACGACCAGTTCGGCGTCGATCGCCAGCGGGGCCGGCACGGGCGTGCGGCCGGTGCACGGTACGTACGCCAGGAACGCCTGGAGCGCCCGGCGCGCCTCGACGGCGCAGGCCGCGCCGTCGGCCCAGACCGTGCCGTAGCGCAGGGTGGCCTGCTCGTCCGTGCCCGGCTCATCTGCCGCCTGCTTCATAAGCGGGATGACCATGTGGGGCTCTTTCGTTGTGGTTCGTGTTGCTCAGGGGTGCTTCGGTCGCTCGTCTACCCCAGCGCGGACCGGGCATACTGCCCGGCGCCCGCCGTTGTGGTGTGCTCTGCGCCGCACTCGCCGGTCCGCGTCCCCCGCCACTTCGCCCGGCCGCGCCGGACTGAGCTGCTCACCCCTTCGTCAGGAGCTGCTGCTCCTGCCCCTGCTCCTGACGGGCCTCCTCTTCAGCCGGCCGCCGGCGTGAGGAGGTCCGCGCACCAGGTGAAGCTCGCCGTCCCCGCTTCGTGCGCGACGACGAACCCCGTGCCGCGGGCGGCGGTCGAGGAGTCGGGGGCGGGCAGGTGGTACGGCGTGGCCAGCTCCCGCCGGGTCACGAGGTCCCGGACCACGACACACCGGTCCTCGCTGCCGCCCACGGCGAGGACCCGGCCTCCCGGCAGCCGCGCGGTGGCCGGTGCGGTCACCCGCCGCCGCAGACCGGTGAGCGGTTCGGTCGCCCCCGGACGGCCGAGGTCCAATACGCGGGCCTCTCCGCCGTCCCCGCCGGACAGGGCCACCGTCCGTTCCCCGGGCAGCTCCGCGGTGGCCACCGCACCGATCCGCCCCGCCGGAGCGGGTCAGCGCCGCGACCTCGCACCCGGTCGCCGCGTCCCCTGTCAGCAGGGCGCCGCGCGGTTCGCCGGGGGCGGCGAGCGGGGCGCGGAGGTGCGAGACCTGGCGACGGGCGAGCACCGGCACGCGCTGGCGGACTCAGGGCGACGGCTGCTGGTGCGGGCGCTGGCGAGGGCCGAACTGCCGGACGTGGGGCCGGTCGTCGTGGCGGGCGGCCGGGACGGTTCACTGCGGATGTGGGAGCTGACGCGCGGCGGTCTGGTCCGCGCGTTCCCCAACTGCACGGAACGGATCAGGGCGGTGGCGCGGGCCGGGCCGCGGACGGCCGGCTGGTCCTGGTCGTCGGCGGGGACTTGGCCCTCGCGACGGTGTGGGACCTGGCGACGGGGGCGCCGCTGCGCACCTTCACCGGGCACCGCGACTGGGTTCCGGCGACGGCCCTGACCGCCGACGGCTGCACTCCTGGCCTCGCGGTCAGCGGCGACGCACAGCGCCGGCCCCTCCTCCGGCACGACGAGGGCCACGGCCTCCTCGCCTCCTCGTGGCCGGGCTCCGGGGCGTCGGGGCGGGCGTCCGTGACGTTCCAGACGACGGCGTGCCCGTCGGCGCCGCCTCTCGCCGCCGCGAGACCGTCGTCGACAAGCGACTGAGTGCCGGCACCTGAGCACCGACCCCGCTCCTCTAGTGCCTGACCTGCCCTGATTCAAGAGCGGCAGGCGGAGATCGAGGCCACATTCTCGGCGAGGGAAACGTCACAGCCGTGCCCACTGCTGCTCCTTCGTTAACGTGGCCTAACATCCGAGCATGACGGTCCTGCCTGACGACGGGCTCGAGCTGGCCGGCGAATTCCCTGACGTGCCCCACGAGCAGTGGCAGCGCCTTGTGGCGGGTGTCCTGCGCAAGTCGGGCAAGGACGTGGAGGGCGCCGAAGCCGAGGAAGCCCTGTCCACCGCCCTGGAGGACGGGTTGTGCACCCGCCCCCTCTACACCGCCCGTGACTCCGCGCCGGAGCCGGGCCTGCCCGGGTTCGCTCCTTTTGTGCGCGGCGGCCGGGCCGAGGGCAACACCCTCGGCGGCTGGGACGTACGGCAGCGGCACACGGTGGCCGACCCCGGCCCGGTGCTGACGGACCTGGAGAACGGCGTCACCTCCCTCTGGCTGGGCGTGGGCGGCTCCGGCATCCCGGTGGCGGAGCTCGGCCGGGTGCTCGACGGGGTCCATCTCGACCTCGCCCCCGTCGTCCTCGACGCCGGGTCCGACGCCGAGCCCGCGGCGCGGGAGTTGCTGCGGCTCTACGAGGAGCGCGGTGTCGCCCCCGACCGGGCGCGCGGCAACCTGGGCGCGGACCCGCTGGGCCAGGAGGCCCGCAGCGGGCAGCAGGGCGACTTCGCGCCGGCGGCCGGACTCGCGCGGCTGTGCGCCGAGGGGTACCCGGGGCTGCGGGCGCTGACCGTGGACGCGCTGCCGTACCACGAGGCCGGGGGCTCGGCCGCCCAGGAGCTGGGCTGCTCGCTGGCCACCGCCGTGGCGTACCTGCGGGAGCTGACCGGCGCCGGGCTCAGTGTCGAACAGGCCTGCGCACAACTGGAGTTCCGGTACGCGGCGACCGCCGACCAGTTCCTGACGATCGCCAAGCTGCGGGCCGCCCGCCGGCTGTGGGCCCGGGTGGCCGAGGCCTGCGGGGCGCCGCGCGCGGGGGCGCAGCTCCAGCACGTCGTGACGTCGCCGGTGATGATGACGCGCCGCGACCCGTGGGTGAACATGCTGCGCTCGACGATCGCCACGCTGGCCGCGGGGGCGGGCGGGGCCGACGCGGTCACCGTGCTGCCCTTCGACCACGCCCTCGGCCTGCCGGACGCCTTCGCGCGCCGGATCGCCCGCAACACGTCCACGATCCTCATCGAGGAGTCGCACCTGGCCCGGGTGATCGACCCGGCGGGCGGCTCCTGGTACGTGGAGCGGCTCACGGACGAACTCGCGCACGCGGGCTGGGAGTTCTTCCGGCGCATCGAGCGGCTCGGCGGCCAGGCGGCGGCCCTGCGCTCCGGGGACCTCGCCCGGGACCTGGCCGAGACCTGGCAGGCGCGCACCGGCAGGCTGGCGAAGCGGCGCGAACCCATCACCGGTGTCAGCGAGTTCCCGTTCCTCGCGGAGAAGCCGGTCGTCCGGGAGAGCGCGCCCGAGCAGCCGTCCGGCGGGCTGCCGCGGGTGCGCCGTGACGAGGCGTACGAGGCGCTGCGCGCCCGCTCCGACGCCCACCTCGCCGCGACCGGCTCCCGGCCCCGGATCTTCCTGGCCGCGCTCGGCCCGGCAGCCGCCCACACCGCGCGCCTCACCTTCGCCTCGAACCTCTTCCAGGCGGGCGGCATCGAGCCCGTCACGGAGGGCACCTTCGAGGAGAGCGGCGCCACCGAGGCGTGCCTGTGCTCCAGCGACGCCCTGTACGAGGAGCAGGCGGAGGCGGTGGCCGGGCAGCTGAAGGCCGCCGGTGCCGCACACGTGTTCCTCGCCGGGCGGCCCGGGGACCACCCTGGTGTCGACGGTCACGTCTTCGCGGGCTGTGACGCCGTCGCCGTGCTGTCCGCCACCCTCGACCGCATGGGAGTGTCCTGATGGGAATCCCCGACTTCTCCGGGATCGAACTGGGGATGCCGGCCCCCGACGGCGGCGCCGACGAGTGGCGTACGGCGGTCAAGAACGCCTCCGGCGGGGACGACCTGCTGTGGGAGACCCCCGAGGGCATCACGGTCAAGCCGCTGTACACGGGCCGCGACCTGGAGGGCCTGGACTTCCTGGAGACGTACCCGGGCGCCGCGCCGTACCTGCGCGGCCCGTACCCGACGATGTACGTCAACCAGCCCTGGACGATCCGCCAGTACGCCGGCTTCTCGACGGCCGAGGAGTCCAACGCCTTCTACCGGCGCAACCTCGCGGCCGGGCAGAAGGGTCTGTCGGTCGCCTTCGACCTGCCCACGCACCGCGGTTACGACAGCGACCACCCGCGGGTGACCGGTGACGTCGGCATGGCGGGCGTGGCGATCGACTCGATCTACGACATGCGGCAGCTGTTCGACGGCATTCCGCTGGACAGGATGACCGTGTCGATGACGATGAACGGTGCCGTGCTGCCGGTGCTGGCGCTGTACATCGTGGCGGCGGAGGAACAGGGCGTACCGCCGGAGAAGCTGGCCGGAACCATTCAGAACGACATTCTGAAGGAGTTCATGGTCCGCAACACCTACATCTATCCGCCGAAGCCGTCGATGCGGATCATCTCCGACATCTTCGCCTACACCTCGCAGCGGATGCCGCGCTACAACTCCATCTCCATCTCCGGCTACCACATCCAGGAGGCGGGTGCGACGGCCGACCTGGAGCTGGCGTACACGCTCGCGGACGGCGTGGAGTACATCCGGGCGGGCCGTGAAGCAGGCCTGGACGTGGACGCGTTCGCGCCGCGGCTGTCGTTCTTCTGGGCGATCGGCATGAACTTCTTCATGGAGGTCGCCAAGCTGCGGGCGGCGCGCCTGCTGTGGGCGAAGCTGGTGAAGCAGTTCGACCCGCAGAACGCCAAGTCGCTGTCCCTGCGCACCCATTCGCAGACCTCGGGCTGGTCGCTGACCGCGCAGGACGTCTTCAACAACGTCACGCGCACCTGCGTCGAGGCGATGGCGGCGACCCAGGGCCACACGCAGTCGCTGCACACCAACGCCCTCGACGAGGCGCTCGCGCTGCCGACCGACTTCTCGGCGCGCATCGCCCGCAACACGCAGCTGCTGCTCCAGCAGGAGTCCGGCACGACCCGGGTGATCGACCCGTGGGGCGGCAGCGCGTACGTGGAGAAGCTGACGTACGACCTGGCCCGGCGGGCCTGGCAGCACATCGAGGAGGTCGAGGCCGCGGGCGGCATGGCCAAGGCCATCGACGCGGGCATCCCGAAGCTGCGCATCGAGGAGGCCGCGGCCCGTACCCAGGCCCGGATCGACTCGGGCCGCCAGCCGGTCATCGGCGTCAACAAGTACCGGGTGGAGACCGACGAGCAGATCGAGGTCCTGAAGGTCGACAACTCCTCCGTGCGGGCGCAGCAGATCGAGAAGCTGCGGCGGTTGCGCGCGGAGCGGGACGAGCGGGCCTGCCAGGACGCTCTGGACGCGCTGACCCGGGCCGCCGGCGGCGAGGGCAACCTGCTGGAGCTGGCCGTGCACGCGGCCCGCGCGAAGGCGACCGTCGGGGAGATCTCCGACGCCCTGGAGAAGGTGTACGGCCGGCACGCGAGCCAGATCCGTACGATCTCCGGCGTGTACCGCAACGAAACCGGAGAGTCCCCGAGCGTGGACCGCACCCGCACCCTGGTGTCCGCCTTCGAGGAGGCCGAGGGCCGCCGCCCGCGCATCCTGGTCGCCAAGATGGGCCAGGACGGTCACGACCGCGGCCAGAAGGTGATCGCCACGGCCTTCGCCGACCTCGGTTTCGACGTGGACGTCGGCCCGCTGTTCCAGACACCGGCCGAGGTGGCCCGGCAGGCCGTCGAGGCGGACGTGCACATCGTCGGCGTCTCGTCGCTGGCGGCCGGTCACCTCACCCTCGTCCCGGCGCTGCGCGAGGCGCTGGCCGAGGAGGGGCGCGAGGACATCATGGTCGTGGTCGGCGGTGTGATCCCGCCGCAGGACGTGCCGACGCTGCTGGAGATGGGCGCGGCGGCCGTCTTCCCGCCCGGGACGGTGATCCCGGACGCGGCGTACGACCTGGTGCGGCGGCTGTCGGACGGTCTCGGGCACGACCTGTGATCGATGTCGACGCGTATGTGAAGGGCGTGCTCGACGGGAAGCGGGCGATCATCGCCCGTGCGATCACGCTCGTCGAGTCGACGCGGCCCCAGCACCGGGTGCTGGCCCAGGAGCTGCTGACCGCGCTGCTGCCGCACAGCGGCCGGGCCCGGCGGATCGGCGTCAGCGGGGTGCCGGGCGTGGGCAAGTCGACGTTCATCGACGCCTTCGGCACGCTGCTGACCTCGCTCGGGCACCGGGTCGCGGTCCTGGCCGTGGATCCGTCCTCCAGCCGTACGGGCGGTTCCATCCTGGGTGACAAGACCCGGATGGAGCGCCTGGCCGTGGACCCGGCGGCGTTCGTGCGCCCCTCCCCCACGGCCGGCACGCTGGGCGGGGTCGCCAAGGCCACCCGCGAGTCGATCGTGGTGATGGAGGCGGCCGGCTACGACGTGATCCTGGTGGAGACGGTCGGCGTCGGCCAGTCCGAGACCGCCGTCGCGAACATGGTCGACACCTTCCTGCTGCTCACCCTCGCCCGCACGGGCGACCAGCTCCAGGGCATCAAGAAGGGCGTGCTGGAGCTCGCCGACGTGATCGCCGTCAACAAGGCGGACGGGCCGCACGAGCGGGACGCCCGGGCCGCCGCACGCGAACTGGCGGGCGCGCTCCGGCTGATGCACGGCAAGGACGCGTTCTGGACGCCGCCGGTGCTGCACTGCAGTGCCCGCGAGTCGACCGGCCTGGACACCCTGTGGGAGCGGCTGGAGCAGCACCGCACGCTGCTGGACTCCACGGGCCGCCTCACCGCCAAACGCCGCGACCAGCAGGTCGACTGGACCTGGAGCATGGTCCGCGACGAACTCCTCGGCCGCCTCCGCGCCGACCCGGCGGTACGGGCCCTGGCGCCCGTGCTGGAGCAGCGGGTCCGGGAGGGCGAGCTCACCCCGACGCTGGCCGCCGAGCGGATCCTCGGTGCGCTGGGCGGGGACTCCGGGGCGCCGGGTTCCTGAAACCGGCAGGCCCCGGAAGCCCCCGGACGGCATCGCAGAGCAACCGGAACGGCGATTTCGCATACCCGGCTTGCATGACTATGCAAAGTGATACATACTCTTTCTATGTCCAAGGTCCTCACCTCCCTGCCCGCCGGCGAACGCGTCGGCATCGCCTTCTCGGGCGGTCTCGACACCTCCGTCGCGGTCGCGTGGATGCGCGACAAGGGCGCCGTCCCGTGCACCTACACCGCCGACATCGGCCAGTACGACGAGCCCGACATCGCCTCGGTGCCCGGCCGTGCCAAGACCTACGGGGCCGAGATCGCGCGTCTGGTCGACTGCCGTGCCGCGCTGGTCGAGGAGGGCCTGGCCGCGCTGACCTGCGGCGCGTTCCACATCCGCTCGGGCGGGCGGGCGTACTTCAACACCACCCCGCTCGGCCGCGCCGTCACCGGCACGCTGCTGGTGCGGGCGATGCTGGAGGACGACGTCCAGATCTGGGGCGACGGCTCGACGTTCAAGGGCAACGACATCGAGCGGTTCTACCGCTACGGCCTGCTCGCCAACCCGCACCTCAGGATCTACAAGCCCTGGCTGGACGCTGCCTTCGTGACCGAGCTCGGCGGCCGCAAGGAAATGTCGGAGTGGCTGCTGGCCCACGGCCTGCCCTACCGGGACAGCACGGAGAAGGCGTACTCCACGGACGCCAACATCTGGGGCGCCACCCACGAGGCCAAGACGCTGGAGCACCTGGACACCGGCGTCGAGACGGTCGAGCCGATCATGGGCGTCCGGTTCTGGGACCCCTCGGTCGAGATCGCCGCCGAGGACGTGACGATCGGCTTCGCCGAGGGCCGCCCGGTGTCGATCAACGGCAAGGAGTTCGCCTCCCCCGTCGACCTGGTGATGGAGGCCAACGCCATCGGCGGGCGGCACGGCCTCGGCATGTCGGACCAGATCGAGAACCGGATCATCGAGGCCAAGAGCCGCGGCATCTACGAGGCGCCGGGCATGGCCCTGCTGCACGCCGCCTACGAGCGGCTGGTCAACGCGATCCACAACGAGGACACCCTCGCCCAGTACCACGCCGAGGGCCGGCGTCTCGGCCGGCTGATGTACGAGGGCCGCTGGCTGGACCCGCAGGCGCTGATGATCCGCGAGTCGCTCCAGCGCTGGGTCGGCGCCGCCGTCACCGGCGAGGTGACGCTGCGGCTGCGGCGCGGCGAGGACTACTCGATCCTCGACACCACGGGCCCGGCGTTCAGCTACCACCCGGACAAGCTGTCCATGGAGCGCACCGAGGACTCCGCGTTCGGTCCGGTGGACCGGATCGGCCAGCTCACCATGCGCAACCTCGACATCGCCGACTCGCGCGCCAAGCTGGAGCAGTACGCCGGCATCGGCCTGATCGGCACCGGCAGCCCCACCATCGGCGCCTCCCAGGCCGCCGCGACCGGGCTGATCGGCACCATGCCGGAACTGCCGCAGGGCGGCGCCCAGGCCATCGCCTCCCGGGGCGAGGTCTCGGAGGAGGACGCCTGGCTGGACCGGGCCGCGATGGAGTCCGGCACGGACTGACCCCATGGCAACGCCGGAAGGCCGGCCCGACACACGTCGGGCCGGCCTTCCGGCGTTCGGTCGCGGGCTCAGCGCGACGTGCCGGCCATCTCCGGAACCGGTGCGTCCAGGGCGTCGAGGCCGCGCAGGATGTCCTCGACACGCTGCTTGGCGTCACCGAAGAGCATCTGGGTGTTCTCGCGGAAGAACAGCGGGTTCTGCACACCCGCGTACCCGGCGGCCATGGACCGCTTGAAGACGATCACATGGGCCGACTCCCACACGTGCAGCACCGGCATCCCGGCGATGGGGCTGGAGGGGTTGTCGGTGGCGGCCGGGTTGACCGTGTCGTTGGCGCCGATGACCAGCACGACCGAGGTCGCGGCGAAGTCGTCGTTGATCTCGTCCATCTCCAGGACGATGTCGTAGGGCACGTTCGCCTCGGCCAGCAGCACGTTCATGTGCCCCGGCAGCCGCCCGGCCACCGGATGGATGCCGAAGCGGACCTCCACCCCCCGCTCGCGCAGCTTGCGCGCCAGTTCGGCCACCGGGTACTGCGCCTGCGCCACGGCCATGCCATAACCCGGCGTGATGATCACCGAGGTGGCGTTGCCGAGGAGTTCCGCGGTCTCCTCGGCGTTGATCTCCCGGTGCTCGCCCTGCTCGCCCTCCTCGGCCGCTGCCGCCGGGGTGCCGAAGCCGCCGGCGATGACGGAGATGAAGGAGCGGTTCATCGCCTTGCACATGATGTACGACAGGTAGGCACCGGAGGAGCCGACCAGCGCCCCGGTGACGATGAGCAGGTTGTTGGCGAGCAGGAACCCCGACGCCGCAGCCGCCCAGCCGGAGTAGCTGTTCAGCATCGAGACGACCACCGGCATGTCACCGCCGCCGATCGAGGCGACCAGGTGCGCGCCGAGAGCGAGGGCGATCACGGTCACCGCGATGAGCAGGCCCATGCCCGGGCGGGCGACGAACGCCGCCGTGAGCCCCACGAAGGCCACGAGTGCGCCGATGTTGAGGACGTGCTTGCCGGGCAGCGTCAGCGGCCGGGAGTTGATGCGCGCCGACAGCTTCAGATAGGCGACGACGGAACCGGTGAACGTGACGGCGCCGATGAACACCCCGATGAACACCTCGGCGTGATGGATGGCCAGCAGCGAGCCGGACAGTTCGGCGTCGACGTCGAGGTAGCCGTTCCAGCCGACGAACGCGGCCGCCAGACCGACGAGGCTGTGCATGATGGCGATCAGCTCCGGCATGCCGGTCATCTCCACCACCCGGGCCCGCCACAGGCCGATACCCGCACCCAGAGCGGTGGCGGCGGCGATCAGCACCAGCCCGGTCGTGGTGATGCTGCGCGAGGCGAGCCCGACCGTGGCGGCCAGCGCCACGACCATGCCCGCGATGCCCCACACGACTCCCGAACGGGACGTCTTGTGCTGGGAGAGGCCGGCGAGGCTGAGGATGAACAGCAGCGCCGCGACGACGTAGGCGGCCTGAGCGGCCGTGTCTGTGGTCATCCCTGATCAGCCCTTCGAGAACATGCCGAGCATGCGGCGGGTCACGGCGAATCCGCCGAAGATGTTGATGCTCGCCAGCAGGATCGCGGCGAACGACAGCACGGTCACGGCGGTGTCGCCCTGCCCGATCTGCAACAGCGCGCCGACCACGACGATGCCGGAAATGGCGTTGGTGACCGACATCAGCGGGGTGTGCAGCGCGTGGTGCACATTGCCGATGACGTAGAAGCCGATGACGATCGCCAGCACGAACACCGTGAAATGGCCCAGCAGTTCACTCGGCGAGAAGGCCGTCACGAGGAACAGTGCGAGCGCTCCGGCGCCGACCAGGGCGTAGGAGGCCCAGGCCGGGCGGGCGGTCTTCGCCGGTGCCTCGGCAGGGGCCGGCTCCGGCTCCTTCGCCGCGCCCGGGGCGGGTGCGGCGGACACCTGGACCGGGGGCGGCGGCCAGGTCTTTTCGCCCTCGCGGACCACGGTCATCGACCGCTGCACCACATCGTCGAAATCAAGAACGAGCCGGCCGTCCTTGCCCGGCGTGAGCAGCTTCATCAGGTTGACGACGTTCGTGCCGTACAACTGCGAGGCCTGAGCTGGGAGCCGGCCCGGCAGATCCGTGTAGCCGATGATCGTCACATCGTTGTCGGTGACGACCGCCTTCCCGGCGACCGTGCCCTCCACATTGCCGCCCTGCGAGGCCGCCATGTCGACGATCACGCTGCCGGGCTTCATACGCGCGACGTCCTCGGCGGTGATCAGCCGCGGCGCCGGACGGCCCGGGATGAGCGCGGTGGTGATGATGATGTCGACGTCGGCGGCCTGCTCGGCGTAGAGCTGCGCGGCGAGCCGGTTGTAGTCGTCCGAGGTGGCCTTGGCGTAGCCGTCGGTGCTCACCTCCTGCTCGGCGGTCACCGTCAGGAACTCCCCGCCCAGCGAGCGCACCTGCTCGGCGACCTCGGGACGGGGGTCGGTGGCGCGGACCACGGCGCCGAGGCTGCGGGCCGCGCCGATCGCCGCGAGCCCGGCCACGCCCGCGCCGGCCACCAGCACCTTCGCGGGCGGCACCTTGCCCGCGGCGGTCACCTGGCCGGTGAAGAACCGGCCGAAAGCGTGCGCCGCCTCGACCACGGCCCGGTACCCGGCGATGTTCGCCATCGAACTGAGCACGTCCAGCGACTGGGCACGCGAGATGCGCGGCACCGCGTCCATGGCCAGCACCGTGATCGGACGCCGCGCCAACTCCTCCACCAGCTCCGGGTTGAGGGCCGGGCTGATGAGCGCGATCAGTGTCGCCCCATCGCGCAGCCGGCCGGTCTCCTCGCTGGAGGGGGCGTTGACCTTGAGCACGATCTCCGCCTGCCACGGGTCGCCGAGTTCGGCGCCCGCCTCCTGGTAGGCCGCGTCGGAGAAGCGGGACGAGGCTCCCGCTCCCGGTTCGACCACCACGTCGAACCCGAGGGCGACAAGTCTCCCCACGGTGGCCGGCGTGGCCGCCACCCTGGTCTCGCCCGCAGTGGATTCGGCCGGTATGCCGATCCGCTGGGGTTGCGGTTCCGCTGGGACCATCGTGTGCCTCTCCCGTCGTTCGACTGCCTGTCCTCTGTGGTGCCCGCATCCTGCACCTTCGACGCGGCATCCGTGGCGGGCCGTGGTCACATGGCCGAGGAGGCCGTCCTCACACCGCCGGGGGGTTGCCGAGAGAGCGTTTCGGCGGTATCACTGTGACCCCCGGGACGGAAAGAGTCCTGTGATGCGACATGCCACGGCCGGGCTCAGACTGATGTCGTGAGCAGCACGCGCCCGGGGCGCGGCGAGGCCGCGGCCCCCTCTCGATCCGCACCGCAGCAGACTCTCGCGCTGGCGGCGATGATGTTCGCGGTCGCGATGACCTTCATCGACCAGACCATCGTGTCGATCGCGGCCCCGGACATCGTCCGCGAACTGGGCCTGTCGTCCTCCGGTATGCAGTGGGTGGTCAACGCCTATCTGCTGGCCCTCGCGGCGTTCTTCGCCCTCGGCGGGCGCCTCGCCGACCTCTACGGGCCGCGCCGGGTCGTCGTCATCGGCACGCTGGTGTTCGTCGTGTCCTCGGTGCTGTGCGGCTGTGTGCCCGAGGGCGGCGCCGCCCAGGCCTGGCTGATCGTCTTCCGCGCCACCCAGGGGCTGGGGGCGGCACTGCTGTTCCCTGCGGCGCTGGCCGTGGTGGTGGCGGTGTTCCCGGTCGAGCGGCGCGGGCGTGCCCTCGCGCTGTTCTTCGGTGTCACCGGGGCGCTGACCGCCATCGGCCCGCTGCTGGGCGGCTGGCTCACGAACTGGACCTGGCGGGCGGTGTTCTGGGTCAACGTGCCCGTGGCGATCGTGGCGCTGGTCCTGACGGCCCTGGCGCACATCTCCGACCGGCGGCGCTCCGGCACCCTGGACGTCCCGGGCGCCGCCCTGATCGCGGCCGGCATGGGCCTGAGCGTGCTCGGGTTCCAGCAGGCCTTCTCCTGGGGCTGGGACAGCTGGGCGACCTGGGTGTGCATCGGGGGCGGCCTCGCGATCCTGGCCGGATTCGTCCGTTTCGAGCGGAAGGCCGGGCATCCACTGATCGACCTGCGGGTCTTCCGGGACAGGGCGTTCACCATGGACGCGGCGGTGCTGTTCTTCTCGATGCTCGCCTTCGTGCCGCTGTTCTTCTTCACCTCCGTCTACGCCCAGGTGTCCCTCAGTGCCTCGCCGAACCAGGCGGCGCTGTTCCTGCTGTACTTCTTCGTCGGTTTCGCCATCGCCTCGCAGTGGGGCGGCCGGATCCTCGACAAGAAGGGCGCCCGCCCGGCCCTGAAGCTGGGCACGGCCGTGGGCTGCGTCGGCTTCGCCCTGTGGGCGAACAAGCTCACCGACCTGTCCATGCACGACCAGTGGCCCTACGCGGCCCTGGCCGGGGCCGGTATCGGCTTCGTCCTGGCACCGGCCTCCACGGACGCCGTCAACCGGGCCATCGGCGCCTCGTACGGCGAGGTCACCGGCATCACCCAGACCGTGCGCAACTACGCGGCGAGCGTCGGCCTGGCCGTCTACGGCACGATCCTGACCCATGTGACGACGGACAAGGTGGTGGGCACCCTGACAGGCAAGGGCATGTCCGCGGCGGACGCGGACACCGTGGCCCGCGACGTCACCGAGTCGATCACCGGCAGCGGCGACTCCCGGCCGCCCCCCGGCACCGGCCCCGCCGCCGAGGCGACCCGGGAGTCGATGTCCGCGATCCGCATGGACTTCGCCGAGGCCAACCAGTGGGTGTTCTACGGCATGGCCATCGCCCTGGGCATCGGCTACCTGTGCGCACTGCGCCACCCGGGCGGCAGGGTGGACGCGAACGCGAAGGTCGAGGAACCGGCCGGGCAGGCCCGCTGACGCCGGGCGTCAGGTGAACAACTCGTCCGTCCGCGCCTGGATCTGCTCGGGCGTCAGATCCTCGGTCGTCCGGGAGATCATCCAGAGATGGCCGAACGGGTCGGCGAGACGGCCCCCGCGCTGCCCGTAGTGCTGGTCGGCAACGGGATACACCACGGTCGCCCCGCCGCGCAGCATGGCCTCGGCCACGGCGTCGGCGTCGGACACGTCGAGGGCCATGATGACCGGGCTGCCGCCGAGGGACGCCGGTGCCGGGTCGCCCTCGTCGGCGTCCTTCACCGCGATGACCGAGCCGCCGAGCCGCAGCAGGGCGTGCACGATCCTCCCGTCGGGGCCGGTGTACCGCTCGATCTCCTCGGCGCCGAGGGCGGACCGGCAGAAGTCGATCGCGCGGGAGCCGTCGGGAACCACGAGCCGGGCGTAGAGCCGGGTGACGGTCTGCTGGGCGGATGTGTTCGTCATGCCTTCACGATCGCCGGGCGCGGGGATCGTGGATTGTAGAAATCGGCCGGCCCGGGGCCGTTCACCCGTCCAGCGGAACGTGGTTGCGTTCGAGCGGCGAACGCGGTGCGTACGCGGTCGGAGTGATCCCGGCCAGCGCGCGGAACTCGTGGATCAGGTGCGCCTGGTCATGGTAGCCGCAGTCGGCGGCGAGCGCCGCCCAGTCCGGCGGCTGCGGCCCGGCGTTGACGCGGCCGAGGAGCCGCTGGAAGCGGCGCAGGCGGGCGTACCGCTTGGGCGCGAGTCCCAGCTGGTCGGTGCAGCGGCGGGCCAGCCGCCGGGTGGTCCAGCCCAGCCGGTCGGCGACCTCGGCGACGGGTGTGCCGCGGTCGAGCAGCGCGGCGGCGCGGCGGACCGCCGGGTCGGGTTCCAGGGGGCGTCGCGCGCGGGCCAGCAGGGCCGCCTCCAGTTCCCGCAGCCCGGCCCACGGGCCCCCGGCGGCCATGGCCTCCAGCAGCCGTTCGCGCAGCACCGCGCCGTCCGTGCCCCACAGCTCGTCGAGGCCGACCAGGTCGTCGCGGACCGCGGAGAGCGGGACGGTGAGGAAGGGGTGGGCGCCCGCGGGCCGGAACGCCACCCAGACGACGGCCCGCTGCTGCGCCGGGTCGATCAGGGCCGGCTGCGTGTGCGGGCCGTGCACGGCGGCGCCCCCGGTTCGCCGGTCCGGGCCGCGCAGCGGGGAGGAGGACAGGGCGTCCCCGTCGAGGTTGACCAGCAGCTGTGCCCCGCCCGTCGGCAGGGCCAGCTCGGCGGTGTGCGCGAACCGCGCCTCGGCGTAGCCCATCGCGCCGATCAGCGGCGCCAGGGCCGCTGCCGACGGCCGGACGGTGAGCTGGGCCGGTGCCTGCTCCGCCCCGGGAGCCGGACGGGCCGGACGGGTCATGGATCCAGCGTACGGCCGGGCGACGCCGGTGCGGGGGTTACACCGCCAGCCACACCGCCCGGTCCGGCTCCAGCACGCCGCCCTCGACGGGGCCGCCGGCCAGCAGGAGCGCGGTGTGCGCGGGCTCGTACGGCGCTCCGGAGAGGTTGACCACGCAGACGAAGCCCGGCTCGCGGCGGAAGGCCAGCACCCCCTCGGGGGTGTCCAGCTGCCTGCGGGTTCTCCTCCAGCTCGCAGGAGCGGCTGCTCGGGTACCGACAGGCGCTGGCCGAGGCCGGCCTGCCCCTCGACGACGACCTGGTGGTCGCCACCCCGGAAGGCGACAAGCGGGGCGCCGCCGAGGCGGTCGGCCGGCTGCTCGGGCTGCGGGAGCCGCCCACCGCGGTCTTCGCCGAGCAGGACGAGGTGGCCGTCGCCGTGATCTGGACGCTGCGGGCGACCCGAATCGAGGTACCCGGGCAGATGTCGGTCGTGGGCTTCGACGACCAGCCGGTCGCGCGGTGGTTCCATCTGACCACGGTGGCTCAGTCGCCGTCGCGGATCGGCCGGGAGGCCGGTGAACTGGCCCTGTCCCTCATCGACGACCCGGGCGCGGACCGTGGGCGGCACCTCGTGCTGCCGACCCATGTCATCCCCCGGACCACCACCGCCCCGCCTCCCGCCCCACGGCCCGAGCCCCAACTGCCGTCGGACTGACGGAAACACCGACACCGGACACGCTCGCCACTTGGCTCCGGGACGTCGTCGGCCGCGTGCCCGGGCCGTCCGGCGGCAGTCGGCTTTCCACTGTTCGGATCCGGGCCGTTCGGCGTGCTCGTGCGTCACGCCTGCGCGAACCGTTGACGACGGTTAAGGGCCCCCTTATCTTCTGACCACTTCTTGGCCGAATTCACGAACTACGTTCGAAATCACGGACAGAGGCGGCTCGTTCCCACCCCGATCACCCGCTGGAGAACCTCCTTGAGACGCATAGCCGTTCGGCTGCTCCTGGCCGCCCTGACAGCCTTCGCGACCTGCCTGGCGTCAGCGCCCGCCCGGGCCGCCGTGCCCGATTCTCCCGCCGTCACCTACACGAACCCGGTCGCGGAGAAGCGGGCCGACCCGCACATCTTCAAACACACCGACGGCTACTACTACTTCACCGCGAGCGTCCCCGAGTACGACCGCATCGTGCTGCGCCGGGCGACCACCATCCAGGGCCTGACGACGGCACCCGAGACGACCATCTGGACGAAGCACGCCGGCGGCGTGATGGGCGCCCACATCTGGGCGCCGGAGATCCACTTCATCGACGGCAAGTGGTACGTGTACTTCGCCGCCGGCGCCACCGACGACATCTGGGCGATCCGGATGTACGTCCTGGAGGGCACCGGCGCCAACCCGCTCACCGCCTCCTGGACCGAGAAGGGGCAGATCAGGACCCAGTGGGAGAGCTTCTCCCTGGACGCCACCACCTTCGTCGTGAACGGCGTGCGCTACCTGGCCTGGGCGCAGCGCGACCCATCCGTGAACAACAACACCGACATCTACCTCGCGAAGATGGCCAACCCCTGGACGATCACCGGCACTCCGGTGATGCTGTCGCGGCCCACCTACTCGTGGGAGACCGTCGGCTTCAAGGTCAACGAGGGCCCGGCCGTGATCCAGCGGGGCGGCAAGGTGTTCATGACGTACTCCGCGAGCGCCACCGACGCCAACTACTGCCTGGGCATGCTCACCGCCTCCGCGAGCGCGAACCTGCTCAGCCAGGCGTCCTGGAGCAAGAGCCCCACCCCGGTGTTCGCCAGCAACGCCGCGACCAGCCAGTACGGCCCGGGCCACAACTCCTTCACCGTGTCCGAGGACGGGAAGAGCGACATCCTCGTCTACCACGACCGCAGCTACAAGGACATCAGCGGCGACCCGCTCTACGACCCCAACCGCCGCACCCGGGTGCAGAAGGTCTACTGGAACGCCGACGGCACCCCGGACTTCGGCATCCCGGTGGCCGACGGCGTCACCCCGCAGCGCTTCTCCTCGTACAACTTCCCGGACCGGTTCGTCCGGCACTACGACTACCGGGCCCGGATCGAGGCGAACGTCACCAAGCTCGCCGACTCGCAGTTCCGCGTCGTGCCGGGCCTCGCGGGCAGCGGCACGGTCTCGCTGGAGTCGGCCAACTTCCCCGGCTATTACCTGCGGCACGAGAACTTCCAGGTGTGGCTGCGCAAGAACGACGGCAGTGCGCAGTTCGCGTCCGACGCGAGCTTCCGGCAGCGCGCCGGACTCGCGGACCCGGCGGGCGTGTCGTACGAGTCGTACAACTACCCGGGGCGATACGTCCGCCACTGGGAGTACCTGCTCAACGTGCAGGCGGTGAGCACCGCCACCGACCGGGCGGACGCCACCTTCTACGCCCAGTGACGGCACGGTAAATGCGCGTAAGGCCCTGAATGTCTTGCCGAGAGGCGGGCACTCAGGGCCTGTGCAGACACAACAGGGCAAGCGACCGCGCAGGGTGCTGCTCACCGGCTGGTTCAGCTTCCGGGACAGGGAGGCGACGGCCGGGGACGTGCTGGCCCTGCGCCGGGTGGAGGACGTGCTCCTGGGGACGGGCATCCCCTACGACGTCGCCTGGAGTCCCCGTTTCCGTCCGGAGGCACTGCATCTGGACCGGCTGTGGCCCGAGGACTACACCCACCTCGTGTTCGTCTGCGGCCCGCTGCACGGACCACAGGTGGAGGAGCTGCACCGGCGCTTCGCGCACTGCGTGCGGATCGCCGTGGGCACCTCGGTGATCGACCCCGCCAGCGCGGCCGTGACCGGCTTCCACCGGGTGCTGCCCCGGGACGGGCCGGACAGCGAGCCGGTGGAGGACCTCGCGGCCCGCGCCCCGGACGTGCCGGCGCGGCCCGTCGTCGGGGTGATCCTCGCGCACGGGCAGCACGAGTACGGGCAGCTGCGGCGGCACGGGCAGGTCGCCGAGGAGGTGACGCGCTGGCTGGCCACCAAGGACTGCGGACGACTGGAGCTGGAGACCCGGCTGGACACGCACGACTGGCACCTGAGCGCGACGCCCGCCCAGCTGCAGTCCGTCCTCGCCCGGCTGGACCTCGTCGTCACCGACCGGCTGCACGGGCTGGTGATCGCGCTGCGGGTGGGCACACCGGTGCTGGCCGTCGACCCGGTCGCGGGCGGCGCCAAGCTGACCGCACAGGCCCGGGCCTGCGGCTGGCCCGCCCTGGTACCCGCCGAGCAGCTGGACGTGCGGCAGTTGGACCGCTGGTGGGACTGGTGCCTGACCGGCGGCCGGGTGACCGCGCGGCAGATCCGCGACGGGTTCCGCGAGGGCTCCGTGCCGGACAGCGCGGACCGGCTCGTCGAGGCACTGGCGCGGCCGGTGCCCGGTTAGCGGGGCGCCACCACGGGGCACCCGCTTGTACGTCCCCCGCTGTACTTCCCCCGCCGCACGTCCCCCCGGGAGGAGAGACGGTCCGGCCGCCCGGAAGGAGAGAGCGTGTCCATCGGCCGACTTCCCGAGAACGAGCAGCGCATCCTCGACGAGATGGAACGCGCTCTGCGCCGCGACCGTCGCCTCGACCGCAAGCTGCGCACCCACCGAGTGAGCCGCCGCCCCGACCCCGCCCGCGTCCTGGCCCGACTGGCCGCCTACCGCCCCCGCGTCTGGACCGTCGTGGTCCTGCTCGCGGTCTCGGTCGGGCTGATGGTGGCCGGGATCGTCACGTCCGAGCCGGGTGTGATCTGGGCGTTCGCCACGCTGTGGCCCCTGACGATGTTCGCCGCGTTCCGGCTGATGTGCCGGTGCTGCGACGGCTGAGCACGGGCGCTGTCCCTAGGACCGCGGGGTGTCGGGCAGTTCGCCGACGGCTCTGAGGACGTCCTCGACGGTGACGCGCAGGAGAGCCGGGTCGGGCCGGCGGCCGTGCGGGTCGCCCTCCGGGCCGTACCACAGGGCGCGGTGACGCGGGTCGGGCGGCGGGCCCCAGCGGCTCGGCGCGACCGGGCCGAACAGGGTGACCGAGCGTGTGCCGTGGGCGACCGCGAGGTGGGCGATGCCGGTGTCGCCGCTGATCACGGTGTGGGCGCCGGCCACGAGAGCGGACAGCCGTTCGAAGGGCAGGCCGCCGTCGAACACGTCCGTGCCCGGCAGGCCGGTCTGCTTGGCGAGCCTGGCCACCAGGTCGCCCTCGGCCGGGCCGCCGGTGACCACGACCCGCAGGCCCCGGCCGCGCAGTCCGGCCGCGACGGCGGCGTACCGCTCGACGGGCCAGCAGCGCGCGGGCGACCCGGCGCCGGGGTGCAGAACGACCGCTCCGGGGGCCGGGGACGCGGTCCGCGGACGGGGCAGCAGCAGATCGCCCGGGTCGGCGTCGATGCCGTACGCCCGCAGCAACCGGCACCAGCGGTCACGTTCGTGCTCCTCGGGGTACCAGGGCGGGCCGTCGATCCCGGGCAGGTCCGGGTGCGCGAAGGCCAGCAGCCTGAGCGGGCGCAGGCCCAGGAGCAGCCGGTGGCTGGGCGGGCCGTTGCCGTGCAGGTCGACGGCGATGTCCGGGGGCGGGCCGGTCCAGTCGAGGGTGCGCGGGACGGCCCGGCCGGGGGCGGAGGCGGGCAGCAGCCGGTCCACGGCCCCCGTCGCCTCCGCGACCGGCGCGAGTTCGGCGGGGGCGGCCAGCACGAGTTCGTGCCCCGGATGGGCCCGCCGCAGGGCGCGCAGCGCGGGGACACCGGCGAGGAGGTCCCCGAGCCCGAGGGCGCGCAGGACGAGGAGGCGGGGTCGTACGGGCTGCGCTGTCCGGTCCGGGGTCGTCATGCCAGCAGCCTGCCGCCCGCACGCGGCATCCGCCGCCGCAGGCCCGCCCATCGGGTGCACCGGGGTCCGGCTGCGGCAGCAGCCGTCACCGATGCCCGTCCGGCTCCGGGTCCGAGGTGAACGCCCTCTGGATGGGACGTTCGTCGGCGAGGACGCGGCCCCGGGGCGGTTCGTCCAGGACCGCTCGTACGGCGGTGAGCAGGTCCGGGGCGATGTGGTCGGCCCGTGCCGTCTCCTCGGGGCGGGTGCGGCCGTTCGGGACGAGGATGCCGTGGGCGCCCGCGCGGCGCGCGGCCTCCGCGTCGGCGGCGGTGGAGCCGATGACGACGAGTCCGGCGGGTCCGGTGCAGATCCGGCCGCCCGCCCACAGCAGCATGCCGGGCTGTGGCCTGCGGCAGTGGCAGCCGTCCTCGGGGCCGTGCGGGCAGACGGCGAACACGTCGAAGGGGCCGAGGAGTTCGTCGACGCGGTGGTTGACGCGGCGGACGTCGGCGTCGCTGAGCAGCCCCCGGGCGACGCCGGGCTGGTCGGTGACGACACCGGTGCGGATGCCGTGCTCGCGCAGCAGGGCGAGTGCCTCGCGGGCGCCCTCCACCGGGCGTACGCGGTCGGGGTCGGCGGGGTCCGGGACGTCGTCGACGAGCGTGCCGTCCCGGTCGAACAGCACGGCCTTCACCGGGCTCACGGGGTGGCCTCCTCCTGCCAGGCGGGGGTGTGACGGTGGCGCCAGGCACCTGCCAGCCGGTGCCAGGTCGCGGTGGGCGGGATGAGCACGCTGGTGGCCAGCATCGTCGCCACCTCATGGCGGGTGCGCGGCCCGGGGACGATACGGGCGCGGGCGAACTCCGCCGTGCCGGCCGCCCAGCCGAGCGCGCAGGCCGTCGCGGCCCGGCCGTGCCCGGTGGCGGCGAGGGCGCAGGCCGCGACCCCGGCGGTCGTGATGGCCGCGTGGGTGCGGATCCGGCCGCGCGGCGCGACGGCCTTGTCCCACCAGTCGGGTCCGTGCAGATGCCGCATCAGGGCGTCGTCCGCGTTGCCGCGCTGCTGGCGCACGGACGCCCAGCGGGACGCGGAGCGCACGGGGTGCCGGGTGGTGCGGCGGCCCTGCCGGATGCGCCAGCCCGAGTCGAGGACGCGCAGCGCGAGGTCGGCGTCCTCTCGGAAGGCGCGCCGGAAGCGTTCGTCGAAGCCGCCGACCTGCCGGAGGACGTCCGTGCGGTAGGCCATGTCGGCGGTGACCCAGTGGGCCCGGACGAGTCCCGCGGTGCCGCGTTCCCAGTCGGTGGGGCGGCGTTCGCCGGGCAGCGGCACGGCGAGGACGCCCTGGACGCCCGCGGTGTCGTGGGACGCCTCGGTGAGGTCCTCGGCCAGCTGCTCGCACCAGCGGGCCCCGACCTGTACGTCGTCGTCGAGGAACACGGTCCACGGCGTGCTCACGGCGCGCAGCCCGGTGTTGCGGGCGGCGGCGGGCCCACGACCGCCGCCGGCCAGCACGGTGGTCCGCTCCCGCAGGTCTCCGAGGACGCTCAACGGGTGCTCCAGCGGCCCGGGTTCGCGGTCGATCCGGTCGTCGACGAGGACGATCTTTGCGGGGTGCGGCCCGGTCGCCGCGGCGAGCGCGGCGAGACAGTCGGCGAGGGTGTCCGCTACGAGGGTGGGGATCACGACGGCGTACGAGGTCATGCGTGCGACCCTCCCTCCTGCGGCGTGCGCGGACTCCGTGCTGGCGAGTGCCGCGGTACGGCTCCCTCAAACACCAGGTCAGGGCCTTCCGGGCACGCCTCGGCGACTATAAACCGCGTGTATACACGCGATATATAGTCCCGGCATGCCTTCTCTGACCAAGAAGATGACGAAAACGGGGACCGCGTTCCGAACGGCCGGAACGCTCGTGGCGACCGCCGCCCTCACCCTCGCCCTGAGCGGCTGCACGGGGACCGACACCACGGCTCCCAGCGCCGTCCGGGCCCGCCCGGCCACGGACATGCAGCCGGCCCGTTTCGGCGCCGTCGACTGCCGCGAGGTCAAGTGCATCGCGCTCACCTTCGACGCCGGACCGAGCGAGCACTCCGCGCGGCTGCTGGACATCCTGAAGGAGAAGCAGGTCCCGGCGACCTTCTTCCTCCTCGGGAAGCGGCACATCGAGAAGTACCCGGAGCTGGTGCGGCGCATGGCCGACGAGGGACACGAGGTGGCCAGCCACACCTGGGACCACAAGATCCTGACCGAGCTGAGACCCGAGGAGATACGCGAGGAACTGGAGCGCCCCAACGAGGCGATAGAGCGCCTCACCGGCCGGCGCCCGACCCTGATGCGCCCGCCGCAGGGCCGCACCGACGACACCGTGCACGCCATCTGCCGCGAACTCGGCCTCGCCGAGGTGCTGTGGAGCGTGACGGCGAAGGACTATCAGACGACCGACTCCGACCTGATCACCCGCCGTGTCCTCGCCCAGTCCTCCCGGGACGGCATCATCCTCCTCCACGACCTCTACGACGGCACGGTGCCGGCGGTGCCCGGGATCATCGACGCGCTGAAGGAACGCGGCTACGTCTTCGTGACGGTGCCTCAGCTCCTCGCACCGGGGAAGGCCGAGCCGGGCGAGGTGTACCGGTGACGCCCCGCTGGTTCCCTACGATCGGGGGGTGGCGAACTTCCTGATCGAACGCACCGTTCCGCTCCCCCTCGACGAGGCGTGGCGGCGGATCACCCGGTGGCAGCGGCACGGTGACGCGGTGCCGCTGACGGTGGTCGGGGTCGTGCCGCCCGGGCCGACACGCGAGGGAACGCTCGTCGTGGCCCGCTCGGGCGTCGGGGTGCTGGCCTTCGAGGACCCGATGGAAGTGACGGTGTGGCAGCCGCCTGCGGACGGGGGCGCCGGCATGTGCCGGCTGGAGAAGCGGGGGCGGGTCGTCCTCGGGTGGGCGGAGCTGGAGGTGCGGCCGGGGCCGGGAGGGCGTTCCCGCGTGGTGTGGCGGGAGGAGATCCGGGTCCGGTTCGTGCCGTCGGCCTTCGACGCGGTGGTGCGGCGCTCCTCGCGGTACGTGTTCGGGCGGGCCCTGAACCGTCTGCTCAGGCAGGCCTGAGGCCCGGCCGCCGCCCGGGGTTCCCGGCCGGGCTCAGGCAACCGACCCGATCCGGCCGACCGCCTTCGACTCCGGCTCGTGGTGGATCGGCGTGTGCGCCCCGGTCAGGGAGACTCCGCTGCCGCCCCGCCGCGCGGCGACGATCTCCGCCGCGATCGACAGGGCCGTCTCCTCCGGCGTACGAGCGCCGAGGTCCAGGCCGATCGGCGAGTGCAGGCGGCTCAACTCCAGTTCCGTGACGCCGACTTCCCGCAGGCGGGTGTTGCGGTCCAGGTGGGTGCGCCGGGAGCCCATGGCGCCGACGTACGCCACCGGAAGGCGCAGCGCCAGCTTCAGCAGGGGCACGTCGAACTTGGCGTCGTGGGTCAGCACGCACAGGACCGTGCGGGCGTCGACGTCCGTGCGCTCCAGGTAGCGGTGGGGCCACTCGACGACGATCTCGTCGGCGTCCGGGAACCGCGCCCAGGTGGCGAAGACGGGGCGCGCGTCGCACACCGTGACGTGGTGGCCGAGGAACTTGCCGACACGGACCAGGGCTGCGGCGAAGTCGATCGCGCCGAACACGATCATGCGGGGTGCGGGGACCGAGGACTCGACCAGGACCTGGAGGGGGGCTCCGCAGCGCGAGCCCCGCTCGCCGATCTCCAGGGTGCCGGTGCGGCCCGCGTCCAGGAAGGCGCCGGCCTCGGCGGCGACCGTGCGGTCCAGTTCCGGATGGGCGCCGAAGCCGCCGTCGTGGGAACCGTCGGGGCGGACCAGCAGGGCCCGGCCCGTCATTCCGGGCGGGCCCGACACGATCCGCGCCACCGCCGCCGCCTCCCCTCGGGCGGCGGCGGCGAGCGCGGACGCGACCACCGGGCGGGCCGGATCGGCGGCCCGTACCGGGGTGACCAGGATGTCGATGACGCCGCCGCAGGTCAGTCCCACGGCGAAGGCGTCGTCGTCGCTGTACCCGAAGCGCTCAAGGACGGATCCGCCGTCCCGCAGCGCCTGCTCGCACAGTTCGTAGACCGCGCCCTCCACGCAGCCGCCGGAGACCGAGCCGATCGCCGTGCCGTCGGTGTCCACCGCGAGCGCGGCGCCGGGCTGCCGGGGCGCGCTGCCGCCGACGGCCACCACGGTGGCCACGGCGAAGTCACGGCCCTGCTCGACCCACCGGTTCAGCTCCTCGGCGATGTCCAGCATCTGTCTCGGCCTCCTTGAGGTTGCGGGAAGGCCGGCGTCAGTGGACGCCCAGCCAGCTCTCGATCGGGTTGAGGGCGAAGTACACGAGGAACACCGCCGTGAGGATCCACATGAAGGCGCCGATCTCACGCCACTTGCCCTGGGCGGTCTTGATGGCGACGTAGGAGATGACGCCCGCCGCGACACCGGTGGTGATGGTGTACGTGAACGGCATCAGCACGACGGTGAGGAACACCGGGACGGCGGCGGCCCGGTCGGACCAGTCCACGTGCCGGGCGTTCATCAGCATCATGGCGCCGATGACGACCAGGGCGGCGGACGCGACCTCCTGCGGCACGATCGCGGTGAGCGGGGTGAAGAACAGGCAGGCCGCGAAGAACAGGCCGGTGACCACGGAGGCGAGGCCCGTGCGGGCTCCCTCGCCGACCCCCGTGGCCGACTCGATGAACACCGTCTGGCCGGAACCGCCGGACACGCCTCCGATCGCGCCGCCGGCCCCGTCGATGAACAGCGCCTTGGACAGGCCCGGCATGCGGCCCTTGTCGTCGGCGAGCTTGGCCTCGGTGCCGACGCCGATGATGGTGGCCATCGCGTCGAAGAACCCGGCGAGCACCAGCGTGAAGACGATCATGCCGACGGTCATCGCGCCGACCTCGCCCCAGCCGCCGAACCGCACGTCCCCGAAGAGCGAGAAGTCGGGCATGGAGACGGCACTGCCGTGCAGTTCGGGCGCGCCGCCCGCCCACTGCCTGGGGTCGATGACGCCGGCCGCGTTCAGGATCGCCGCGACGACCGTGCCGCTGACGATGCCGATGAGGATGGCGCCCGGGGTGTTCCGGGCCTGGAGCATGAAGATCAGCAGCAGGGTGCCGGCGAACAGCAGCACGGGCCAGCCGGCCAGTTCGCCCGCCGGACCGAGCGCTAGGGGGGTCGCCTCGCCCTGGTGCACGAAGCCCGACTTGTAGAAGCCGATGAGGGCGATGAACAGGCCGATGCCCATCGTGATGCCGTGCTTGAGCGCGAGCGGGATCGCGTTCATGATCATCTCGCGCAGGCCGGTGACGACCAGCAGCATGATGACCACGCCGTACATCACGCACATGCCCATCGCCTGCGGCCAGGTCATCTCGGGCGCGACCTGGGAGGCGAGGACCCCGGAGACGGACAGGCCGGCGGCGAGCGCCAGAGGCACCTTGCCGACGAAGCCCATGAGCAGGGTGGTGAAGGCCGCCGCGAACGCGGTCGCGGTGATCAGGGCCGGCTGGGCGAGCGTGTCCCCGGCGGCGTCCTTGCCGGACAGGATCAGGGGGTTGAGCAGCAGGATGTACGCCATCGCCATGAAGGTCGTGATGCCGCCGCGCACTTCACGGGCGACCGTCGACCCTCTGTGGGATATGTGGAAGTACCGGTCGAGCCAGGACCGTCCGGCCGGGACGCGGGTGCCTTCACCCGCGTCTTCGGCTGTGGCCCTCGGCTCCAGTGATTGCTGGGTCATGGGTGCCGTCTCCCAAGTTTCAAAGGGGGTTGGGATGTTCACGACCCGGGGGACGGCCCGAGACGAACAAGGGACCTGGGGGACGGAGCCCCCAGGGGATCGTGACTGCTCAGCCCTCGGAGAGCTGGGTACCCGTCAGGTGCTCGGGCCTCACCGGAGTCCGGTTCAGTTCGAGCCCGGTCGCGTTCCGGATCGCCGCGAGGACGGCCGGGGTCGACGACAGGGTGGGTGCCTCGCCGATGCCGCGCAGCCCGTACGGGGCGTGCTCGTCGGCGAGTTCGAGCACGTCGACCGGGATGGTCGGCGTGTCGAGGATGGTGGGGATCAGATAGTCGGTGAAGGAGGGGTTCTTGACCTTCGCCGTCTTCGGGTCGACGACGATCTCCTCCATGACCGCCACGCCCAGGCCCTGCGTGGTGCCGCCCTGGATCTGGCCGAGCACCGACAGCGGGTTGAGCGCCTTGCCGACGTCCTGGGCGCAGGCCAGTTCGATGACCTTGACCAGGCCGAGCTCGGTGTCGACCTCGACGACGGCCCGGTGCGCGGCGAAGGAGTACTGCACGTGCCCGTTGCCCTGGCCGGTGCGCAGGTCGAAGGGCTCGGTCGGCCGGTGCCGCCATTCCGCCTCGACCTCCACGGTCTCGCCCTCCAGCACGTCGGCCAGGTCGGAGAGGACCTCGCCGCCGTCGGTGACGACCTTGCCGCCCTCCAGGAGCAGTTCGGCCGTCGCCCAGGCCGGGTGGTAGGAGCCGAACTTGCGGCGCCCGATCTCCAGGACCTTCTCGCGGACCAGCTCGCAGGAGTTCTTCACCGCGCCGCCGGTGACGTACGTCTGCCGCGAGGCCGACGTCGAACCGGCGCTGCCCACCTGGGTGTCGGCCGGATGGATGGTCACCTGCGTGACGCCCAGCTCGGTGCGGGCGATCTGCGCGTGGACGGTGACACCGCCCTGGCCGACCTCCGCCATCGCGGTGTGCACCGTGGCGACGGGCTCGCCCGCGACGACCTCCATGCGGACCTTGGCGGTGGAGTAGTCGTCGAAGCCCTCGGAGAAGCCGACGTTCTTGATGCCGACCGCGTAGCCGACCCCGCGGACGACGCCCTCGCCGTGCGTGGTGTTGGACAGGCCGCCCGGCAGCTGCCGTACGTCGGCACCCTCACTGGACTCCCACTGGCGCTCCGGCGGCATCGGCATCGCCTTGACGCGGCGCAGCAGTTCGGCGACGGGGGCCGGGGAGTCGACGGGCTGCCCGGTCGGCAGGAGCGTGCCCTGCTCCATGGCGTTGAGCCGGCGGAACTCCACCGGGTCCATGCCGAGCTTCGCGGCGAGCTTGTCCATCTGTGCCTCGTAGGCGAAGCACGCCTGGACCGCGCCGAAGCCGCGCATCGCGCCGCAGGGCGGGTTGTTGGTGTAGAGGGCGATGGCCTCGATGTCGACGTCCTCGACCACGTACGGGCCGACGGACAGGGAGGAGGCGTTGCCGACGACGGCCGGGGAGGCGGAGGCGTAGGCGCCGCCGTCCAGGACGATCCGGCACTTCAGGTGGGTGAGCTTGCCGTCCTTGGTGGCCCCGTGCTCGTAGTGGAGCTTCGCGGGGTGGCGGTGGACGTGCCCGAAGAACGACTCGAACCGGTTGTAGACGATCTTGACGGGCTTGCCGGTGCGCAGGGCCAGCAGGCAGGCGTGGATCTGCATCGACAGGTCCTCGCGGCCGCCGAACGCGCCGCCGACGCCGGAGAGCGTCATCCGCACCTTGTCCTCGGGCAGGCCGAGCACGGGGGCGATCTGGCGCAGGTCGCTGTGCAGCCACTGGGTGGCGATGTAGAGGTGGACGCCGCCGTCCTCCTCCGGCACGGCGAGGCCGGACTCGGGGCCGAGGAAGGCCTGGTCCTGCATGCCGAAGGTGTACTCACCGGTGACGATCACGTCGGCCCGCTCGCGCGCCGCCGCCACGTCGCCGCGGACGATCGGCTGGCGGTGCACGATGTTGGGGTGCGGGACGTGGCCGGCGTGGTGGTCGTCGCGGTTCTCGTGGACGAGGAGCGCGTCCGGGGCGGTCGCGGAGGCCTCGTCGGTGATGACGGGCAGCTCGCGGTAGTCGACCTTGATCTTCGCGGCGGCCCGGCGGGCCGTCTCCGGGTGGTCGGCGGCGACGAGCGCGACCGGCTCGCCGTGGTGGCGGACCTTGCCGTGGGCGAGGACCGGGGTGTCCTGGATCTCCAGGCCGTAGTTCTTCACGTCGGTGGGCAGGTCGTCGTACGTCAGTACGGCGTAGACGCCCGGCATGACCAGGGCCTCGCTCGTGTCGATGGACACGATCTCGGCGTGCGCGACGGTCGAGCGGAGGATCTGCCCCCACAGCATGTCCTCGTGCCACATGTCGGACGAGTACGCGAACTCGCCGGTGACCTTGAGGGTGCCGTCGGGGCGGAGCGTGGACTCGCCGATGCCGCCCTTGGTCTGAGAGCCCTGGGTGATCTTCGTGGGGGTTCCGCTGGGGGACGCCATGATCAGACCGCCTCTGACTGCCGGGCGGCCGCGAGGCGGACCGCGTCCATGATCTTCTCGTAGCCGGTGCAGCGGCACAGGTTGCCCGACAGCGCCTCGCGGATGTCCGCGTCGGTCGGGTTCGGGTTGCGCTCCAGCATCTCGTCGGCGGCGACCAGCAGACCGGGCGTGCAGAAGCCGCACTGCACGGCGCCGGCATCGATGAACGCCTGCTGGATCGGGGACAGCTCGGTGCCCTCGCCGGTCTGCGAGTCGGTGCCCTGGGCCTGCCACTCCTGGGCGTTCTGCAACGACGTACCGCAGGCGCCGGACGCGCAGCCGCCCTCGGCGCGCTGCTTGGCGAAGTCGGCGAGCCCTTCGACGGTGACGACCTCGCGGCCCTCCACCTGCCCGGCGGCGACCAGGCACGAGCACACCGGCACACCGTCCAGACGGACCGTGCACGAGCCGCACTCGCCCTGCTCGCAGGCGTTCTTCGACCCCGGCAGGCCGAGCCGTTCCCTCAGCACGTACAGCAGGGACTCGCCCTCCCACACGTCGTCGGCTTCCTGCGGACGGCCGTTGACCGTGAAGTTGACGCGCATCAGGCAGCTCCCTCGGTGGTGCGGCGGGCGCCGCGGTAGGACTCCCAGGTCCAGGTCAGCGTGCGGCGGGCCATGACGCCGACCGCGTGGCGGCGGTAGCTCGCGGTGCCCCGGACGTCGTCGATCGGGTTGCAGGCGGCGGAGCACAGGTCCGCGAACTGCTTGGCGACCGACGGGGTGATGATCCGGCCGTTGTCCCAGAAGCCGCCCTCCTCCAGCGCGGCGTTCAGGAACTCCTCGGCGGCCCTGGCCCGGACGGGTGTCGGGGCGGCCGAGCCGATCCCGGTCCGCACGGACCGCGTCCCGGGGTGCAGCGCGAGCCCGAAGGCGCACACGGCGATGACCATCGCGTTCCGGGTGCCCACCTTGGAGAACTGCTGCGGCCCGTCGGCCTTCTTCACGTGCACGGCGCGGATCAGCTCGTCGGCCGCCAGCGCGTTGCGCTTCACGCCCGTGTAGAACGCGTCGATCGGGATGCGGCGCGAGCCGCGCACCGACTCGACCTCCACCTCGGCGCCCGCCGCGAGCAGCGCGGGGTGGGCGTCACCGGCGGGGGAGGCGGTGCCGAGGTTGCCGCCGACGCCGCCGCGGTTGCGGATCTGCGGGGAGGCGACCGTGTGCGAGGCGAGGGCGAGACCCGGCAGCTCGGCGCGCAGGTTCTCCATGATCTTCGTGTACGGCACGGAGGCACCCAGCCGCACGCTCTCCTCGCCGACCTCCCACTCGCCGAGGTCGCCGATGCGGTTCAGGTCCAGGAGGTACTCGGGCCGGCGGTGGTCGAAGTTGATCTCGACCATCACGTCGGTGCCACCCGCAATCGGCACAGCGGTGGGGTGCTCGGCTTTCGCGGCGAGCGCCTCCTCCCAGCTGGCGGGGCGAAGGAAGTCCATGACCGGCTCTCTTCTTCGTCTTCTCGTGGGGCGTTCGGTTTGAGCCAATCCGTGTGCGGCGGTCCCGGCTCGTTCATGTGCTGTTCACGCGTAGTGGCCTCAGTACACAGCGGTGTGCTCCGACTGAGTCAGTCACGGAAACCATGAAGGAGTTGGCTGGCCAGGACAGGCATCTTGTAGATTCGTATGAACAGAGGCCCTCAGAAACCTCCTCGTTCTCCTGTGGAAACGCGCGACACAACCGCGTGACCTGGAACACAGCCGGGGCAGGGTTTGATTTCGAGACAAAGATCGGCGGCGACGAGAATGCGGCTGCGCGCACTGCTGGACACCGACGCGCTGGGCCTCAAGCTGCTCGGCGGCGAGGACGAGCTGGACCGCACCGTGCGGGGTGTGATGACCACCGATCTCCGCGACCCCAGCCACTACCTCGCGGGCGGCGAGCTGGTGCTCACGGGCCTGGCCTGGCGCCGGGACGAGAACGACTCGGAGCCTTTCGTCCGGATCCTGGTTCAGGCGGGCGTGACGGCCCTCGCCGCGGGCGAGGCCGAGCTCGGGGACGTCCCAGAGGACCTGGTCGTGGCCTGCGCCCGCCACCGCCTCCCGCTCTTCGCTGTGCACGAGTCGGTGGCGTTCGCGACCATCACCGAGCACGTCGTACGGCAGGTCTCCGGCGAGCGCGCCGGGGACCTCGCGGCGGTCGTCGACCGCCACCGCCGGATGATGACCTCGGGCCCGGCCGGCGGCGGCCCCGACGTGGTCCTGGACCTGCTGGGCACGGACCTGGACCTGCGGGCCTGGGTTCTCTCCCCCACCGGCCGCCTGATCGCCGGCTCGAAGGCGGCGGGCCCCGCCCTGCCGGCCGAGACGTGCGCCCGGCTCGCCGGAGAACACCTGGCCGCCACCCGCACGGGCCGCCGTGGCCCCCACCGCGTCGCCCTGGGCGCCACGACGTACTCCCTGTTCCCCGTCCGCTCCACGGACCGCTCCCCGCAGCCCGCCCGGGACGTCCGCGAGACCGTCCTGTCGGACTGGCTGCTGGCCGTGGAGGCGGACGCCGGGGACTGGCCCGAGGAGCGCCTGGACCTGCTCTACGGCGTCACCCAGCTGATCGCGGTCGAGCGAGACCGCCGCGACGCGGCCCGCACCGTCCGCCGCCGCCTGGCCCAGGAGGTCCTGGAACTGGTCCAGACGGGCGCGGCGCCCGCCGAGATCGCCGCCCGGCTGCGCGTGGCCGCGCCGGTGCTGCTGCCCGGCCTGGGGGCCGCGCCGCACTGGCAGGTGGTCGTGGCGCGTGTCGACTGGGAGGGCGGGGAGATCGAGGGCGGCCCGGTGGCGCAGGCGCTGCTGGAGGAGGTTCTCGTCGACCCCGCGGTCGCCGGCCCTGAGCACTCCGACCGCATCGCCGTGGCCCACACGGGCGGCGAGGCCATCGCCCTGGTGCCCCTCCCGGCCGTCTCGGCGGAGCACGACGGCACGGAGACGGGCGTCCTCGCGGACACCCTGCTGGGATCGGTACGCGGCCCCCTCACGGCGGGCCTCGACGACGACGGCCGGCTCACCCTCGGCGTCAGCGCGGCCGTCCACTCGGCGGAAGGCCTGCGCGGCGCCCTGGAGGAGGCCCGCCACGCCCGGCGCGTCGCCGCGGCCCGCCCGGGCCGGGTCTGCGCGGCCGGCCACCAGGAACTCGCCTCCCACGTCCTGCTGCTGCCGTTCGTCCCGGACGACGTCCGCCGGGCCTTCACCGCCCGCCTCCTGGACCCGCTGCGCGACTACGACCGCCGCCACCGCGCCGAGCTGATCCCGACGCTGGAGGCCTTCCTCGACTGCGACGGCTCCTGGACCCGCTGCGCCGCCCGTCTGCACCTGCACGTCAACACGCTGCGCTACCGCGTCGGCCGGATCGAGCAGTTGACGAGCCGTGATCTGTCGCGGCTGGAGGACAAGCTGGATTTCTTCCTGGCACTGCGCATGAGCTGATACGCGAGGTGTCCCGGCGGCAAACCCGGGGCACCCCCGAGTCCCACGACTTTGTGAAATCCTTCACCCACCCTCTTGGCCCGGCCCGCCGATTCGTGCTGAGATGCCGCCACCACTCAACAGCTCGATGGCGTGCTCGGGGAGGGCAACGTGGCGCATACCGCCATGTCTGGTAACGGAACGACCGCCGGTGACGATCCCCTCCAGACCGCGGTATGGCGGCTGCGCTCGCGCGGATGCTGGGCCGACGCGGCCACCCTGCTGCCGCCGACCACACCGGCGGCGGCGCTGCAACGCGCGTCGTTGCTGGTGGAACGGTGTCTGTACACCGAACAGGGCTGGGAGGAGGCCGAGGACGCGCTGCGCACGGCCGAGGCGATGGCCCACAGCGACGACGAACGCGGCGCGGCCGCTTGTGAACGCGGTTACTTGGCCTACGCGGCGACGCTGCTCGCGGTGCGGGACCGTGCCGACGAGGCGCGGGCCGCGCTCGGACGGGCGGCGGCGCTGGTCCCTCCGGGGGCTCCGGCGCGGGCTCTGCTGGACTTCCGGCGCGGGCTCCTGGCGGAGAACCTGACGAGCGCGCCCCAGGCCGCCCGTGCGGCGTACCGCCGGGCGCATGCGGGCGCGACGGCGCACTCCGACCCGCTGCTGCTGTCGTTCACCTGGCGTCATCTGGCCGGACTCGCCCTGCGGGAGGGGGAGTTGGCGGAGGCGCGGCACGGTTTCGCGGAGTCGCTGCGGATCCGGGAGGAGCTGGGCTACCTCGTCGGGACGGCTCCGGCGCTGGTGTCCCTCGCCGACACCGAGACGGAGCCGGAGGCGTCCCGGCTGCGGGAGGAGGCCCGGCGGTTGTTCCGGCTGCTCGGGGGCGTACCGACGTGGCTGTCCCGCCAGTTGGCTCCGCCGGTTCCGCCGGCTGCGACGGCTTGAGGGGGTTGGGGGTACTCGGCGTTGTCGCTGAGGCCGGGTGGGTGCGCAACTCGGCGCGACGAGGTGCCGCCTGCGCCCACCCGTGCCGCCCCTAGCGGCACGCATGCCCGCAGGCTGGGCGGACCCGCAGCCGCCGTCGTACGCAAGGGGACGTGTCGGGAGGTGTCCGCCCGCAGCGGTTGGCGCGTCGACGCCAGTCAGTCGGTAAGGGGGTCCATCGCGCCGTTCCGAGGACGGACACCCCCCGGCGCGGCCCCGACCCACCCCCGGCGGTCAGGCGCCGCCCGCACCCGCACCCGCACCCGCGAAGTGCTCGCCCACCAGCGCCCGCACCACCTCCAGGTCCCGTGCGACCAACGCGTCCAGCAACGCCGTGTGCTCGTGCGCGTCCGCGACCAGGTCGGCACGCCCCCGAAGCCCCGGCCCACCTCCGACCAGCGGCCACTGCGCCCTGCGGTGCAGGTCCTCCGCGATCTGGACCAGCTGCTCGTTGCCCGAGAGGGACAGCACGGCCCGGTGGAACCCCCGGTCCGACTCCGCATAGGTCGCGCGGCAGCCGGTGGACGCCGCGCGGACCGTCGCCTCGGCGAGGGGACGCATCTCGGCCCAGCGTTCGGCCGGCACGGTACGAGCCAGCCGCAGCATCACCGGGACCTCGATCAGCGCCCGGACCTCGGCCAGTTCGGCCAGTTCCCGCACACCCCGTTCGACCACCCGGAACCCGCGGTTCGGCACGACCTCGACGGCCCCTTCGAGGGCCAGTTGCTGCATGGCCTCCCGGACCGGCGTCGCCGAGACCCCGAACCGCTCGCCCAGCACCGGCGCCGAGTAGACCTCGCCCGGCAGCAGATCCCCCGCCACCAGCGCCGCCCGCAGCGCGTCCAGGATCTGCCCACGCACGGAGGCCCGCTGGATCACCGGCCGGGCCCGGGGCGGGACCGGCACGGCCGGCGCGGGCGGCTCGCTGTGCGTGTGCTCCCCGCGCACCGTCCCGGCCGGCTGCGGCACCCGCGCGGACCCGGCCGGTGCCGCCGGCTGCGCCGGCTCCGCCGCTGCCGTCGCCGCCCACGGAGTTCCCGTGTCCGCGGAGCCCTGCGCTCCCTGCCTCACGGGTCCTCCTCCGGACGTATCGGTACTTGGGGTCATTACGGCGGGTTGTTACTCGTCCGTCAAGCACCATAAGCGCCCCAGGGCCCAGTTCAAATCCCGGTTCGATTTCAGGAGATTTTGAGTAAGGTTAGGCTTACCTTCAAAAGCCCCGTGCACCCCGACGGATCGGTGATCACATGCCTGCGCCCCTTTCGGCCGCCTCCGGCGCCTACGCCCGCCTGGCAGAGGTCCTCCCGGGGCTGGCCGTCACCGAACTGGGCGCCGGGGACGAGACCCCGCACGGCGGCGGCTGGACCGCCGTCGCCGACCTCGCGGCGGCAGGACCCGCCCTCGACCGCTACCTGGCTTGGGACGTGGACCAGGTCCAGCGGGACTACGGCCGGCGGGCCCGCCCCGACGTCGTCGCCACCTTCGGCCTGCACCGCTACGCCTGGCCCGCCTGCCTGCTGATCACCGTGCCGTGGTTCCTGCAGCGCCGGGTCCCCCGCTACCCCGTGACACACGTCTCGTACGACCGCACCGCCCCGGGCCACGCCCTCGGGCACCTGGCCGTCCGCCCCGCCGGCTTCGCCTGCCTGCCCGGCGACGAGGCGGCCGCGCTGCCCGGCGCCCGGGTCGTCCCCGACGAGGAAGCGCTGCGGGCCGAGGTGCGGTCGGCGGTCGCCGAGCACCTGGAGCCGGTCCTGGCCGGTTTCGGCCCCCGGATGCGGCGGCGCGGCCGGGCCCTGTGGGGCATGGCGACCGACGAGATCGTCGAAGGCGTCTGGTACATCGCCCAGCTGCTCGGCGAGATCGAGGAGCGGCGCGCGATGCGCGAGCTGGAACTGCTCCTGCCGGGCGCGACCAAGCCGTACGTCGGCACGGCGGCGTTCCGGGAGCTCACCGGCCCCGGCGGCGAGCCGCTGCTCACCCGGGACCGCGCGAGCTGCTGCATGTTCTACACGCTGCGCCCGGAGGACACCTGCGCCACCTGCCCGCGCACCTGCGACACGGAGCGGGTCACCAAGCTGCTGGCCACGGCCAGTTGACGTAGCGCGGGGTCAGTCCGTCCCGTCGTCCCGTAAGATCATCGCGGTACCGCACACCCACACGCCTCCAGGCGATTCACAACTTCCTCACGCGTCACGGGAACTTTCCGGGGAACCACTCGTACGGGTAGTCTTGTTCGAACTCAACTCCCGCCCCTCAAGCGGCAGTTCGAGCAGAACGCCGCCCTGAACAATCCCTTGCACTTCCTTGGCGGCCTCTTGCCCCGAAACCCCCTGAGGGCCGATGGGATTGGGCCACTATGGCGGGCGTTACGCCCTATCCCAATGCAAGGGACCACCCAGATGAGACTGACCGACATATCGCTGAACTGGCTGCTTCCGGGCGCCGTGCTTCTCCTGGGCATGCTGGCGGCGGTGGCGGTGCTCGCGCGCGGCAAGCGCTCCTCGGTCAAGGACACGAGCGCGGACGACTCCTGGGAGCGCAGCGAGGAACGCCGCAGACGCAAGGAAGCCGTCTACGGCACCCTCTCCTACCTCCTCCTCTTCTGCTGTGCGGCCGTCGCCGCCCTGCTCTCCTTCCACGGCCTGGTCGGCTTCGGCGAGCAGAACCTGGGACTGTCCGGCGGCTGGCAGTACCTCGTCCCGTTCGGCCTGGACGGCGCGGCGATGTTCTGCTCCGTCCTCGCGGTGCGCGAGGCCAGCCACGGTGACGCCGCGCTCGGCTCCCGGATACTGGTCTGGACGTTCGCCTTCGCCGCGGCCTGGTTCAACTGGGTGCACGCGCCCCGGGGCGTCGGCCACGCCGGTGCCCCCCACTTCTTCGCGGGCATGTCCCTGTCGGCGGCGGTGCTCTTCGACCGCGCGCTGAAGCAGACCCGCCGGGCCGCGCTGCGGGAGCAGGGCCTGGTGCCCCGCCCGCTGCCGCAGATCCGTATGGTGCGCTGGCTGCGGGCCCCCCGGGAGACCTACCGCGCCTGGTCGCTGATGCTCCTGGAGGGTGTGCGCAGCCTGGACGAGGCCGTCGACGAGGTGCGCGACGACAAGCGCAAGAAGGAAGAGGCCCGGCAGCGGCGGCGCGACCAGCAGCGTGTGGAGCGGGCCCAGCTGAAGGCGATCAGCCGCGGTCACCGCGGTCACTTCGGCCGGGGTGCCGGACGGGAGCTGGAGGTGCAGGTGGAGCGAGGCTCCTCACAGGTCACCGCGGAGCCTGCCATATCCGCGCCGGAGCCCCTGCCCGTGCGCTCGCGTCCCTCCCTTCAGCCGGTACGCAAAGGAGCTGACCCGGTGACCGTCGACCTCACCGCGGAGGACGACACCATGGCGCTGCCGCGTCTGGACTCCCTGGAGCGCAAGCTCAAGGACCTGGAGCAGCAGTTCGGTTAGCCCGGCCGCATCGACGCGACGAGGGGGCGTGGCCTGCGGGCCGCGCCCCTTCGGCGTTCACGCCGCCCCGGCCTCCAGCTCGAACCAGACGGCCTTGCCCACGCCGTGCGGCCGGACCCCCCAGGCGTCCGCGAGGGACTGCACGAGGAACAGGCCCCTGCCGTTCGTACCGTCGTCGGCGACCGGTACGCGCAGCCGGGGCCTGCGGGCCACGAAGTCCCGTACCTCCACCCGCAGTCCGCGGGGCCCGACGGTGGCCGTGAGGAGCGCGTCGTGGTCGGTGTGGACGATCGCGTTGGTGACGAGCTCGCTGGTGAGCAGTTCCGCCACGTCCGACTGCCCCTGCTTCCCCCACTGTCCCAGCAGTTCCCGCAGGGCCCTGCGGGCTTCCGGGACGGCCCGCAGGTCCGCCCGACCCAGTCTGCGCCGCAACTGCGGTGCCGGTTCCCGCTCCGTGACGTCGTCGGTCCCGTCCTCCACCGTCTTCGCCGAGAAGCCCCCGATCGCTATGGGACCGCCTCGTCGTGCCTGCCTCTCCATGACCCCCGCCCGCGCGCCGATGTCGGTTCCCCTCCTGCTCGAACACGTTCACGGGGATCCATGCCCCATCGCGAACGCGGCAGTCATGCCGGATCGTCGACGACCGGGTGTTCGGCCACCGGAACGGCGCGGGCGGCCCGGGCGGCGGGCCGCCGAGCGGTACTGCGATGGAGGGGAGGGGGACAAGAGGGTAGCCGGTCATCGTCCCCGGACGGATCCTGACCGCCGGAGATCGGACGATGGACCGACGGCCGGCTGCCGATCCGTGCGTACGCGGGGAAGGGCCGTGGCGGCGGGCGGGAGTCCGCGGTGTTGCGGTGAAGTTGGCCGAAGTGCGACGGTCCTGACGGGCGCCGGGACGGGTACGGGGCCGTCCTCCCCCACCCCCGTGGCGGGAGGACGGCCCCGGTCTTCCGGCGGAGTGCCGTCAGTACAGCTTGTTGACGGCGGTGGTCGTCGTCTTCTTGAAGGCGCCGACGGGGGCGTCCCCGAAGTCGCCCATCTGGCCCCACGACACGACGGTGACGGTCCTGCCGTCCCGTCCGACGGACAGCAGCGAGATGTCCGAGGCACCCCAGGAGGTCTCGGTGTGCAGGCCGCGGACGCGGGCGCCCTCCTCGACCGGCAGGGAACCGTAGTCCCGGCCCTCGGCCCTGACGTCCGGGTCGTTCCGCTCGATCCGCTCGGCGCAGGTGCGGATCAGGTCGTCGTAGTGCTTCGCCAGGGCCTTGGCCAGGGTGGCTGTGTCCGCCACGACGGTCAGCTGCACGGCGCTGGTGTCCAGGTCGGTCCGGAACTCCCGGTGCCGGTAGTCGTAGGAGAGCACGCCCTCCGTGTCCACGCAGCCGAGTCCGTCCGGGAATCCTTCGGCGACCGGGCCGGCCGTCCAGGCGGAGGTCGGGTGCGGCGGCAGCTGGGACGCCGACAGGAACGTGGGCGCGGCGGCCTTCGGCGCGGCGCCGGCGGCCGGTGCCGTGACGACGGAGCCCGCCGCGAGGGCGGCGACGGCGAGTGCGGTGAGAGCGCTCGTACGGATGCGCATGGACATGGGTGATCCCCCGTGGATGAATGCGTGGACGTGGATGCCGCGGCGAGGCCGGCTGGTCGGCCCGGACCTGCTCGGTGCGACACCAGAAGCATCAGCGGTCACACCGGGCGGACGCAACAGCCCGCATCCGATCCGGCACGGTGGAACCATCCCAGCCCGTCTGACGTGCAGGTACATGGGGTGCCTGGGATGCCGTTCCGGGCCGGGACCGAGCACGAGGACGGGGGAACGGTGTCGGCACAGGACGACGTCGACGAGGTCGGGGAGTTCGCGGCGCTGCTGCGGGGGCTGAAGGAGCGCACGGACCGCAGTTACGGTTCCCTGGCCCGGCGTCTGGCCATGAACACCTCGACCCTGCACCGCTATTGCGCGGGCGAGGCGGTCCCGCTCGACTTCGCGCCCGTGGAACGCTTCGCCGCGCTGTGCGGGGCGACCCCGGGGGAGCGTCTGGAGCTCCACCGCCGCTGGCTCCTGGCGGTGGCGGCGCGACAACGCCCCCGCACGGCGAGCCCTGCCGCCACGGCGCAGGCGGACACGGAAACGGACACCTCCGCGGCGGACACGGAAACGGATACGGACGCCACCACGATGGCGGTGGACACCGGCACCGGCACCGGCACCGACAAGGTGGACGGCCCTGTCGACAGCCCCGCGGAAGCGGACCCCCTCCCCCGCCGCCCCTGGTATCGCCGCGGGCGCGTCGCGGTCGGGCTGGCAGCCGTCTGCGCCGTGCTCGCGGTCCTCGGGAGCCTCGCCGCCCTGCCGGACGGGCGGCGCGCGTCCGCCGACGGTCGCGCCCCGTCGTCAGGCCCGGCCCCGTCCGGTACGGCGAGGTCGAAAGCCCCGGACCGCGAGAGCGCGTCCCCCACCCCGCGCGGCAGCTCCTCCCCCACCACCAAGCCGCCCTCGCCCTCAGCCACTCCGAAGAAGAAGCCGTCCCCTTCCCCGTCGGACCGCACCACCCCGCCCGCCGGCGCGGCCGACCCCGCCGTCCCCCTCACCTGGTCGGCCAACTCCCAGGCCTGGAAGCTCGGCTGCGGTCACGATTACGTCGTCGCCCGGCCGCCCGGGCAGGTGGCACCGCCGCCGGTCCCGCAGGACGCCGGCGTCTGGGCCGCCGCGCACAACGCGGTGCACGGCGGCGAGACGCTCGTGCGGCTGTCCGTGCAGGGGCGGACCGACACGGCGGTGGTGCTGGAGGCGCTGCGCGTGCGCGTGGTGGGGCGCTCGGCGCCCGCGCAGGGCAACGCGTATGCCATGGACCAGGGCTGCGGCGGTTCGATCACCCCGCGCTCCTTCGACGTGAACCTGGACAAGGACCGCCCCATCGCCCGCGCGGTCGCCGGGAGCGACGCGGGCACGCCGATCCCGGCGGTGCGACTGCCCTACAAGGTCTCCGCGCGCGACCCCGAGGTGCTGCTGGTCAACGCCAGGACGCAAGGGTGCGACTGCCGCTGGTACCTGGAGCTGGACTGGTCCTCCCAGGGCCGCACGGGCACGGTCCGGATCGACGACGCGGGCCGCCCGTTCCGGACCAGCGGCATCAAGGGCCTGCCCCGCTACACGTACGACACCTCCGCGCGTCAGTGGGCGCCCTACAGCTAGAACCGGGGCACGTTGCGCAGGTTGGAGCGGGCCATCTGCAGCATCCGGCCGACCCCGCCGTCCAGCACGATCTTCGAGGCCGACAGGGCGAAGCCGGTCACCATCTCGGCCTTGATCTTGGGCGGGATGGACAGCGCGTTGGGGTCGGTGACGACGTCGACGAGGGCCGGTCCCTTGTGCTTGAAGGCGTCCTTGAGGGCTCCGGCGAGGTCCTTGGGCTTCTCGACGCGCACCCCGTACGCACCACAGGCGCGGGCGACGGCGGCGAAGTCGGGGTTCTTGTTGGCGGTGCCGTACGACGGGAGACCGGCCACCAGCATCTCCAACTCGACCATGCCCAATGAGGAGTTGTTGAACAGGACGACCTTCACGGGGAGGTCGTACTGCACCAGCGTCAGGAAGTCGCCCATCAGCATGGAGAAGCCGCCGTCGCCGGACATCGACACGACCTGCCGCTTGCGGTCGGTGAACTGGGCGCCGATCGCCATCGGCAGGGCGTTCGCCATCGAGCCGTGGGAGAAGGAACCGATGACGCGGCGACGGCCGTTGGGTGAGATGTAGCGGGCTGCCCAGACGTTGCACATGCCGGTGTCGACCGTGAACACGGCGTCATCGGCGGCCACTTCGTCGAGCACGGACGCCACGTACTCCGGGTGGATCGGCGTGTGCTTCTCGACCTTGCGCGTGTACGCCTTCACGACCCCTTCCAGCGCGTCGGCGTGCTTCTTCAGCATCCGGTCGAGGAAGCGGCGGTTCTTCTTCTCCTTCACCCGCGGGATCAGGCAGCGCAGCGTCTCCCGTACGTCGCCCCACACCGCGAGGTCCAGTTTCGAGCGGCGGCCGAGGTGTTCGGGCCGGACGTCGACCTGGGCGATCTTGACGTCGTCCGGGAGGAAGGCGTTGTAGGGGAAGTCGGTGCCGAGCAGGATCAGCAGGTCGCACTCGTGGGTGGCCTCGTAGGCGGCACCGTAGCCGAGCAGTCCGCTCATGCCGACGTCGTACGGGTTGTCGTACTGGATCCATTCCTTGCCGCGCAGGGCGTGCCCGACCGGGGACTTGATCTTCCCGGCGAACTCCATGACCTCGGCGTGCGCACCGGCCGTGCCGCTGCCGCAGAAGAGGGTGACCTTGCCGGCCTCGTCGATCATCTCGACGAGCCGGTCGATCTCGGCGTCACCGGGGCGGACCGAGGGCCGGGAGGTGACGAGGGCGGTCTCGGCGGCCTTCTCCGGGGCGGGCAGGTCGGCGATGTCGCCGGGCAGGGTGACGACGCTGACGCCGCTGCGGCCGACGGCGTTCTGGATGGCGGTCTGGAGCAGCCGCGGCATCTGCTGCGGGCTGGAGATCATCTCGCTGTAGTGGCTGCACTCGGCGAACAGCCGGTCGGGGTGGGTCTCCTGGAAGTAGCCGAGGCCGATCTCGCTGGACGGGATGTGCGAGGCGAGGGCGAGGACCGGGGCCATGGAGCGGTGGGCGTCGTAGAGGCCGTTGATGAGGTGGAGGTTGCCGGGGCCGCAGGAGCCGGCGCAGGCTGCGAGCCCGCCGGTGATCTGCGCCTCGGCGCTGGCGGCGAAGGCGGCGGTCTCCTCGTGCCGGACGTGGATCCAGTCGATGGCGGAGTTGCGGCGGACGGCGTCGACGACGGGGTTGAGGCTGTCGCCGACGACGCCGTAGAGGCGTTTGACTCCGGCGCGGGTCAGGATGTCGACGAACTGTTCCGCGACGTTCTGTTTGGCCATGGTTCTCGTCTGCCCCTTCGGTCTCCTGGGATCCCTCCGGGTTCCATCAAGTCACACGGGCAGCGCTCACGCCTCCCACACCGCGGCGGCCGTACGGTCGTCCGCATAACCCTTGACCCGTACTTGGGAGTCGGCGAGGAACGCGGCGAGGCCGGGCGGGTCGGGGCGGGACCACCGTTCGGCAAGGTACTCGCCCAGTTCGGGCTCGCCGCGCAGGGGCTCGGCGAGGCCGCCGCTGCACATCAGGAGCGTGTCACCCGGGCGGGCGACGGAGGTCCGGAAGCGGAAGGGCTCGCGGGGCGGCTCCGGGGCCGGTTCGTACGGGCTGGGCGGGGTCGGGATGCCCAGGTCCATGGTGAGCCGGTCGCCCTCGGGCGTCTCGGAGGGCGGCGAGCCGAAGCCCAGGACCGGTTCGCCCTTGGCCTCGGAGACCTGCGGCTCGATGTCCTGCCACTCGCCCTCCCGCAGCCGGAACAGCCCGCCCGGCCCGACTCCGAAGAACACCCGCGTACGGCACCCGGGGTCGGCCGACAGCAGCAGGCAGCGCAGGCTGGCCGCGTACTCGCCCGGGTCGACGCCCTGCTCGGAGGCGCTGGCCCGGAGCTTGCCGAGGCTGCGGTCGGTGAGGCGGTGCAGCCCGGACTTCAGGTCGCCGCGGCGGCCGTCCCTTATGTCCTCGACGAGCCGTGCGTGGCTGCGGCCGACGGCCCGCCCGATCCAGTGACAGGCCTCGGCGGCGGCCCGGTGCGCGCCCGGCGTGGCCCGGGCCCCGGTCGCCATCGCCACGAGCAGCAGCGCGTGCTCCCCCGTGCCGAACCGGGCGGTGAGCAGCGCGTCCCGGCGGGGCTCGCCCCGGTACCGCGCGGAGTCCCCCCGCACGGAAACGGCCCGCAGCGTGCAGGCCCCGTACCGGGCCCCGTCCAGCACGGTGTCCGCCACGAGGTCGTCGAGATCGTCCGGATCGGCGGCCGGGAGGGCGGTGGGTTCGGCGTCGTAGGTGGGCGGCCGGGTGCCGACGTGACCACGGGCCCGGGGGGTGGGCGCGGGGCGCTCGATCCGGTCGGCGACGGGCGGGTCCGGCGGCTCGGGCGTCTGACCGGCCGGGTCGGACGGCTCGATGCCGGGTCCGGGAGGCACGGGCGGCGGCTGGTCGGCCGGGGGTGCGGGCGGTGCGGGCGGTGCGGCGGGGCGCGGCGGCACGGGTGGCCGGTCGGCCGGGGCCTCCCCGAAGCCGGTGGCGGGCGACGCGGTCCCGCCGGGCTCGGTGGCAGGAGCCGGAGGCGCGGGACGGCCGGGCGGGTCCGCAGTCGCGGCCGGCCAGGCCGGAGGGGCAGCGGGGGGCGGGGGAACCGGAGCCGGGCGCGAGCCGGAGACGCCCGGCGCGGGGAGCTGCCCGGGGTTCTCCGGGGGCGTACGAGGGCCGGCTGAGGGCGGGGGCACGTCACCAGGCCACTCACCCGCGGCCCTGCCACCGTCGGCCGCGAGACGGCTCGCGTCCGAGGACGCAGGAGGGTCGGCTGAGGGCGGGGGCCCAGGCGGGCCCGCTGAGGGCGTGGGCCCACCACCCGTCCCCGGGCCCGAAGCCCTGCCGGGGTCGGCCTGGGGCGGGCTCGTGGCCGGAGGCGTGCGGGGGCCGGTCGGCGGGGCTGTGTCGTCCGGGCGGCCTTCCAGGGGGGCCTGGCCGGGTGGCTGCCCGGTGTGTGCCGGGGGTTTCGCCGCCGTCGGGAAACTCGTGGGGCCGGGGGGCCGGGCCGGGGGCGGCTCCCAGGGGGCGCGCTGCGGGGGCCGGGCGTTCGGGCGGGGCGTGTCCGGTACGTCGTCGGCTCCCGTCCGGGGCGCCGGAACGGTCGACTCCGCGCCGAAGGGCCGTGCTGCCGACCGGTCCTGGGGCCGGATCCGCTCCTCCGCCCCGTCTCGCACGGCGTCTCCCACGGCTCCCGACGCCGACGCGAACCGGTCGTCGAGGGAATCGCGTGCCGGTGTGGGGCCCGTGTCGTCGGTGGAGTCGTCGTACAACTCCCTCCACCAGTCGTCCTCGTGACCGGTGGGCCTTCCCCCCTGCTGACTCATGCCCTGATTGTCCACCGCACGAGCGGGATGAAAACGGGGCTTGTGGAAAAAACCGGCCCGTCGCGGGAGGGTGAACGGCACGTCGAGTGAGCCGTAGAACGGTCATGCGAAAACGCGGGCCCGCCCGGCGGCGGGCGGCTGACCTGCGGGTCCGGTCTCCTGACACGCTTCTGACCTGCGCGTTCTCGCGTGTTCCGGCAGGCTGGTCAGATGGGAGTGTGGGACCTCCTGCTGGTCGGGCTGGTCATCCTGCTCGGGCTGTGCGGAGTGCTGCTGCCCGCGATGCCCGGGTCGTTGCTGGTGTGGGCCGCGGTCATGTGGTGGGCGCTGAAGGATCCGCAGCCCGTCGCCTGGTGGGTGCTGGTCGGGGCCACGGTGCTGCTGCTCGTCTCCCAGGCCGTCCGCTGGTCGTTGCCGCCCCGGCGACTGCGCATGAACGCCACCACCCGCCGCATGCTGGCCTGCGCCGGAGCCGGTTCCCTGCTCGGATTCGTCCTGGTCCCCGTCCTGGGTGCGATCCCGGGATTCCTGGCCGGGGTCTACCTCTTCGAACGGGTCCGTCTCGGCCGTCACGCGGACGCGGTCGCCGCCCTGCGCACGGTCATGCGCGCGGGCGGCTCCGGCATCCTGGCCGAACTGTTCACCTGCCAGCTGATCGCGGCGGCCTGGGTGGGCGCCGTCTTCTGGGGCTGAGCCCGCCGGGCCGTGTCCTACGCGGGCAGCACACCCTCGTGCGTCAGCAGCCGCACCTTGCGGTCCAGACCCCCCGCGTAGCCGGTCAGCGTGCCGTCCGCCCCGATCACCCGGTGGCAGGGGCGGACCACGAGCAGGGGATTCGCGCCGATCGCACCGCCGACGGCCCGCACCGCCGCCCGGGGCGCCCCGATGCGCGCGGCGATCTCGCCGTAGGTCGCGGTCGAGCCGTAGGGGATGTCGTCCAGCGCGGCCCAGACCCTCTCGCGGAAGGCGGTGCCCTCGGTCCGCCAGGCCAGCCGGAACTCCTTCAGTTCACCGGCGAAGTAGGCGGCGAGCTGCTCCTCGGCCTCCCGGAAGGGCCCGGGGTCGCGCCGCCAGTCGTCCCGCACCTCGCGTCCGCCCTTCTGGCCGGGCACGGACAGGGAGGTCAGCTCGCCGGTCGGGGCGGCCGTGAGGAGCAGCGGCCCGAGCGGGCCGGTCACACTCGTCCAGTAGGTCGGGTCGGTCATCACAACTCCCACTCCCCTGCTGCGCGCAGGTGGTTCACGGCGTACGAGCGCCAGGGGCGCCAGTGGTCGGGGACGTCATGGCCGGGCGGCGCCACGTCCGGGTCGCCGAGGGCGCGGGTGCGGATCTCGGCCACCGTACGGGCGTCCAGTCCGGGCACGGCACGCAGGGCGTCCTGCGCGTCGTCGCGGTCGGCTCCCGGATCGAGCCGTACGGCGTGGTCGGCGAGGGCGGCGGTGAGCGCGCCGAGGGTGCCGCCGGGTTCGGCCCCGGCGAGGACGGCCGGCTCGGGAAAGAGGTGGGTGAGGCTGCCGCAGGGGGTGTCGAGGGCCTTGCCGTAGCGGCGTACGAGCCGTTCCGCCTCCGTGCGGCCGGTCAGCGCGCGCACCGCGAGTTCCTGCGGGTCGGCGGTGCCCGGTGAACGCAGCCCGGGCCGGGCGCGGACCAGGGGTGCGAGCCGCGGGTCGGCGGCGAGGCGTTCGTCGACGGCGTAGGGATCGGCGTCGAGGTCGAACAGCCGCCGCAGCCGCTGGACTGCGGTGGTGAGGTCGCGCGGGTCGGTGAGGTGCAGCCGGGCGTCGAGCCAGCCGCCCGGGTGGGCGCCGGAGCCGGTCCGGGCGGTGCCCGGGCGTTCGTCGACGGCGACGATGCCGGTGCCGTACGGGAGGCGGAGGGTGCGCCGGTAGGTGCGGGTGCCGGGCGGGCCGCTCACGTCCTCGATGCCGGGTACGGCCTCGCGCGCCAGCAGGTCGAAGACGGGTCCGGCCTGGTAGGGGCCGCGGTGGGCGAGCCGGAGCGGGATGCCGGCGTCGGGGGTGGCCGCGCGGCGGCCCCGGCCGGCCTTCGGCGCGGCGGCGCGCAGCTCGCTCGGGGTCGACGCGTACACGGCCCGGATCGTGTCGTTGAACTGCCGCACGCTGGCGAAGCCCGACGCGAACGCGATCTCGGTGATCGGCAGCTCTGTGGTCTGCACCAGGACGCGTGCGGTGTGGGCCCGCTGGGCCCGGGCGAGGGCGACCGGCCCGGCGCCGAGTTCGGCGGTGAGCTGCCGCTGCACCTGCCGTGCGCTGTAGCCGAGGCGTCCGGCGAGCCCGGCGACGCCTTCCCGGTCGACCACGCCGTCGGCGATCAGCCGCACGGCCCGGCCCACCACGTCCGCACGGACGTTCCACTCGGCGGAGCCGGGCACGGCGTCCGGGCGGCACCGCCGGCAGGCCCGGAAACCCGAGCCCTGCGCGGCGGCGGCCGTGGCGAAGAACCGTACGTTGGCCCGCTTCGGGGTGACAGCGGGGCAGCTCGGCCGGCAGTAGATGCCGGTCGTCTCGACGGCGAAGAAGAACACGCCGTCGAAACGGGCGTCGCGGCCGCGTACGGCCTCGTACCTGGTGTCTTCGTCCGTTCCCTGGTCCATCACCCGTCCAGTCTCCGCCGTGGGCCGGGAAGCCGCTGGCGGAAATCGGACATGACGATGGACCTAGGGGGCGTAGAACTCGGTGTCGTAGTACCAGTCGTCGACCCCGTTGAGCCGCAGCCGGGCGGCCACCGTGAAGATCGACTCGTTGCCGACGTACTTGGTCGGGGCGAGGCAGCCGCGGGTGAAGCCGGGGTTGAGCGTGGAGCTCGCGCAGTCGACGTTGCTGCCGAAGTTGCTGCTCACCGCGCCACCGATGGACACCGCCACGCTCGCCGCGTTCTGCACGACCAGGACGGCCTGGGCGTACCTGCTGCCGTTGACCACGGCGCAGACCTTGAACTTGACGTTGTCCGACACCTTGTGGGTCTTGTAGGCACTGCAGTGCCAGGTGGAGTTGGTGCTCACCGTCTGCCAGTTCTGCGCGGCGCCGACGGGCGCCGCGGTGAGCGCGAGAACACCCACCGCGGCGGCGACCGCACCCAGAGCCCTGACACGCATGTCGTTCCCCCTCAATCCGAACACGTGTCGGTTCGAACACGTGGCCCCCCTTCGGGGGCCGTTGATCATAACCGGCCGGTCATGACGTGGCTACGAACGCCAGTGTGCTCCCCGCTTGGCCTCCATCGCGGCCTTGCCCATCGCCCCCTTCCGCTTCCAGTCCCTCCGGATCTCGGCCCGGAGCCGGGCGTCGGTCTTGGCGACGATGCGCTGGTTCTCGCGCTGGAGCTTGCGGTAGCTCTGCAACCGCCGCTCCGGCAGCTCACCGGTGTCGACGGCGGCCAGAACGGCGCATCCCGGCTCGGCCTCGTGGGCGCAGTCGTGGAAGCGGCAGCGCTCGGCCAGCTCGGCGATCTCGGAGAACACCTGACCGACGCCGGTCTCCGCGTCCCACAGGCCGACCCCGCGCAGGCCGGGGGTGTCGATCAGGACCCCGCCGCCCGGCAGGGCGAGCAGGTTGCGGGTGGTCGTGGTGTGGCGGCCCTTGCCGTCGACGTCCCGGGTGGCCCGGACGTCCATGACGTCCTCCCCGAGCAGCGCGTTGGCGAGGGTCGACTTGCCCGCGCCGGACTGGCCGAGCAGCACGGACGTCCCCCCGCCGACGATCGCGGCGAGGGTGTCGAGCCCTTCCCCGCCGAGGGAGCTGACGGGCACGACCGCCACGCCGGGCGCACTCGTCTCCACGTCCTGGACGAGGTACGACAGGGTCACGGGGTCCGGTACGAGGTCGGCCTTGGTGAGGACGACGACGGGCTGGGCCCCGGATTCCCAGGCGAGCGCGAGGAAGCGCTCGATGCGGCCGAGGTCCAGCTCGACCGCGAGGGACACGGCGATGACGGCGTGGTCGACGTTGGCGGCGAGGATCTGCCCCTCGGACCGCTGGGAGGAGGTGGAGCGGACGAAGGCGGTGCGCCGCGGCAGGTAGGTGCGGACGTAGCGCGGGTTGCCGCCGGGTTCGACGGCGACCCAGTCGCCGGTGCAGACGACGCGCAGGGGGTCGTGCGGAGTGACGAACGCGGTGTCGGCGCGCAGCGGCCCGTCGGCGGTGACGACGTCGCACTGCCCGCGGTCGACCCGGACGACCCGGCCGGCCAGCAGGCCTTCGGCCTCGTACGGGGCGAACTCGGCCGCCCAGCCCGCGTCCCAGCCGTACGGCTGGAGCGGATGCGAGGTGGACGAGGACGAACCCGGGAGAGAAGAGAAAGACAAGGGGTGACCCTTCACAGGGGTGGCCCCGGCACCGCGCTCGAAGGCGCTGAGGGTAAGAGGTCAGCCGGAGGCCACGGAGGTGGACTTGATGAACTTCCGGATGCGGGCAGCGCCCATCTCAGAGACAGCCATCGATCACACCTCCTGCTCGTCACACAGCCGACGGCGGCAGCAACGGGCCGCCGCGCGATTCGCCCCCACCATAGAGGGGCACGCCCCCCGGGCGCCACGGAATTAACCCCGCCCTGGCGGGGCCCGCCGGGAAGGCCTTCTCCGTCCCTGCGCACGACGCGCACGTGGTGGCCGGACGTGGTGCACTGGAATCACGGGAGGTGCAGCATGTCAGGTCGCGCGGGCAAGACCCGCAACATCATTCTCGTGTGGCTGATCTGGCCGCTGATCACCCTGGGCATCTACCACCTGGTCTGGTACTACAAAGTGAACCGTGAGGCCCGGGACTTCGACTCACGGATCGAGGTCAACCCGGCCATGGCGGTGCTTGCCATCACCGTCGGCTGGCTGGTGATCGTCCCGCCCTTCGTGTCGGTCTACAACACCGGTCTGCGGGTGGCCCGGATGCAGCAGTCGGCCGGGATGCAGCGGAGCTGCAATCCCTGGATCGGCCTCATCCTCTTCATCGTGGTCGTTCTGTTCCCGCTCTACTACCAGCATGAGCTGAACCAGATCTGGGACCGGTACCAGGGCGCGGAAGAGGGCGAGCAGGTGCCACTCGCAGCCTGACGCCGGGCGGTTCGTCAGCCGCTCTTCGCGCAGGCGTGGCCGTTCAGCTCGAAGTCGTACGGCGGTGAGTTCTTGCCCCGCCAGGAGGAGATGAAGCCGAAGGCCAGGTCGCCGCCCGCGGGGACCGACTTGTTGTAGTCGGCGGCGGTGGCGGTGACGCGGGAGCCGTCCTGGGAGACCGAGGCGTCCCAGATCTGGCCGACCCGCTGGCCGTCCCGGAAGGACCAGGCGACCCGCCAGGAATCGAGGGACTCGGTGCTGGTCACGGTGACGGTGGCCTGGAAACCGTCGGGCCACTGGTTGACCAGGTCGTACTCGACCCGGCAGACGGGGTCCGCACTCTCGCCGGGTTCGGTCCGGGCGGTGGGCGAGGAGGTGCCCTGCGGTTCGGTGTGGCGGTTCTTGCCCTCCGGCTTGCCGGACTTCTCCGGCTTCTTCGTGCCCTGGGTGGTCCGTTCGGCCGGCTTCGAGGTCGCGGGCGGCAGGGAGGGGGCGGACGGAAGGGGCGGCGCGGGGTCGGCCACCGGCTGGCGGTCGGTGCCACCGGGCGCGCCGAGCTCGTCGCTTCCGCCTCCGAAGGGCATCAGTGAGACGCCGAGGGCCAGCACGGAGACCAGGACCGCGGCGACGAGGAGGCTGTTGCGGGCGACGCGCGCCTTCTGCTCCCCGTCCTCCGGTGCCCCGGCCGCCTTGTCCGCGGAGCCGGGCCGGCCGGCACCGAGCCGTACCTCGGCGGCCCGGCGGCGGCGCTCCAGGTAGGCGAGGCCGCCCCAGCCGATCACGCCGCCGGCCAGCGCGCCGGGCAGGGATCCGCCGTGCAGGCGCAGGCAGGCGGCGGCCTCGGCGCACTGCACGCAGGTGGCCAGGTGCCGGGAGAGGTCGCCCGGGGTCTCGGCGGCGGAGGAGCGGGTGACGGCGTCCAGCAGCCGGGCGTAGCTGCGGCACCGGGCGTCCATCGGCGTGTCGAGGTGGTTGCGGTGGCAGCGGTCCCGGAACAGGGTGCGCACCTGCTGGAGTTCCTCGGCGGCGCCGGCCGGGTCGAGGCCCAGGCGGCCGGCGACCAGGGGCAGCGGCAGCGCCTCCACCTCGGTGAACCACAGCAGTTCGGCGTCCGCCTGCTGGAGGTCGCGCAGACCGCGCAGCGCGAGCGGGCGCTGCAAAGGCGGGCCGGTGTAGCGGGCGGCCTTGTCCGAGTTGAGCCACAGGCGCAGGTCGGGGTCGAGTTTGTGACCCTGCCCCTCCTCCTCCCAGGCCGCGGCGGTGGTGCGTACGGCGGTGAGCAGCAGGGGTATGCGGGGCAGCCGGGCCGGGCGGCGGCCGGTGCCGCGGACCGGGCCGCTGTCGGCGGCGCGGGCCTCGCGGATGCCGTGTGCGAACGCCTCGCGGCCCAGCTGTGCGGCGGCCGTGGAACCGGACGTGCACAGGTCCGCGTACGCGAGGACCGCGTCCCAGCACTCGGAGAACAGCGCGGCCTCGGAGGCGTCCTGAGGGGTCGGCAGGTCGGGCATGAGTCTCCTGCGTGGACAGGCGAGGTCAACTCACCACATCGGCATTGGAGTTGGGGGGACCCTCGCGGCAGTGCAAGAGCTTTTCACGCCTCCTGCACAACTGACAAGCGCCCTGTTCAGATATCAGGACAGGGCGGCCGCACCCCCATGGCTCCGGCCTCGGAGTGTCATACGGGTGCGGCCGCCCTGTGACTCAATGCCCTGTCGTCCCGGGCGACGACGTGATCGAACTGTTATCGGACGGCGGTCGGTTCGTCGGCCGGCAGGCTGTCCATGAAGGAGCTGACGGAGAAGACCGCGTTGCCGGCGCCGGGCGGGCCGTAGCCGGGGGGCGAGGAGAGGCCGAAGTCCTCCATGGTCTGCCGGTAGGCCTGGAGCAGGCGGATGTGGTACTCCAGCGGCGCGCCCTGCGGGTTGGCCTTGCCGAGCGGCGTCGTGGGCTCCGGGCACCAGGTGGTGAAGCGGGGCGTGATGCCGTGCGACATGAAGAAGCGCAGGCCCTCGGTGGTGGACGCGATGGCCTCGTCGACGGTCGTGAATCCGGAGGGCGCCGCCATCTCCACGCCGGCCACGAAGTTGGGGATGACGTTTCGGGCGCCGAAGACCTCGGCGGAGTCGAGGATGCGCTTGTGCCACTCGTCGCGGCCGACGTACCGCTCCTTGCCCGGGCAGTACAGCTCGAACAGGCGGCGGTCCCACACCTCGTAGTTGGGGTGGTAGATCTGCACGCCGTAGTCCTTGAAGCGCTGGACGTCGTCCTTGGGCAGCGCCTGCGCGACGACCTTGCCGATCCAGCGGCCCGGGAAGTGCTCCTCGATGGCCTTGGCGTACATGCCGTAGAAGTCGGCCTCGTCGCGGCCCTGGAGCTTGGAGGTGATGGCGCCGCCGGTGAGCGTGTACGCGGTCGACGCCTTCGCGGTGTCGTACCGGTTGATGATCTCCAGCGCCTCCAGGACCTCGTCGACGTCCTTCACGCCCGTGTAGGGCCGCCCGGCCGCCTTGTGCTGGCGCCAGTTGTGGTTGATGTCGCAGTACTGGCACTCCTCCTTGGCGCCGAAGTACTGGCAGACCCGGAAGACGGTCAGATAGATCAGGTAGCCCCACTGGATGGTCGGGGCGACCTCCATGACCGACTTACCGCTGGCGAGGGTGTGCCGGTAGTACTCGGGCATCGGCGGCACGCCGACGTCGGAGATCCGCTTGCCGTCGAGGTAGAGGCCGAGCACGCCGTCCTCGTTCGCCGCGACGCGGTAGGGCGAGGACGGGTTCACGCGCACCGAGACCACGGTGCGGCGCAGGTCGTAGGGGCCGCCGGTGAGGATGATCTCCTCCGGCGGGCGGCGCAGCGCGGCCTCGCCCAGTTCGGGCAGGGTGCCGTGGTCGAAGGAGAAGATGAAGTACGACTTCGGCTTGACCTCGCCGCCCTCGTTGTCGCTGAGCGCGGACGGGTCGAAGGCGACGCCGCCGCGGAGCAGGTCCTCCTTGAAGACGGCCTCCCGCGGCACGTGCGGGAACCGCTCCATCAGATCCTCGACCAGCGCGGTACGGCTGCCCATCCCGACTCTCCTCCCGGTTCGGACGTACGACTCCTCACGGTATGCCCATCGGTGTACGCGGCCGGTACCGGGTCCCCCCGAGCCGGTGGAATGTCCCCTTCGCGGCGGTTTGGCCGGGGGCTGCGCGGGTCAGGCTTCGCGTTCCAGCGCCGCCCAGTCGACCGCGTGCGCCGGCTCCTCCCCGGCCAGCAGCCGTTCCGCCTCCTCGGCGACGGCCAGGCCGAGCCGGGCCAGCTCGTTGCCCTGGGAGCCCGCGAGGTGCGGGGTGACGAAGGCGCCGGGCAGGTCGTAGAGGGGCGAGTCGGCGGGGAGCGGCTCCGGGTCGGTGACGTCGAGGATCGCGCTCAGACGCCCGGTGCGCAGCTCCGCCACGAGGGCGTCGTGGTCGACCAGCGCGCCGCGCGCGGTGTTGATCAGCACCGCCCCGTCGGGCATCAGGCCCAGCTCGCGACGGCCGATCATGCGGTGGGTCTCGGGCGTCTCGGGGGCGTGGACGGTGACGATGCCGGACGTGCGCAGCAGCTCGTCCAGGGGCAGCAGGGGGACGCCGAGCGCGGCGGCCCGGCGTTCGTCGACGTACGGGTCACTGAGGACGGGCCGCAGGTCGAAGGGGCGGAGCAGGTCGAGGACGCGGCGGCCGATGCGGGAGGCGCCGATGACGCCGACCCGGCGGCCGTAGTTGCCGATGCCGGGGATGACGCCCCAGCCGGCACAGGCGCGGGTGGTGCGCATCCGGTCGCGGGCGGCGAGGACGTCCTTCCCGGCCAGCAGGATCATGGCGAGGGTGTACTCGGCGACCGGCAGCGCGTTGGCGACGGCCGCCGAGGAGACGGCGATGCCGCGCTCGCGCAAGGCGTGGGTGGCGAAGGACTTCACGGATCCGGCCGAGTGCAGCACCGCCCGCAGGCGGGGAGCGGCGTCGAGGACCGTCTCGTCGAGCCGGGGGCACCCCCAGCCGGTCACCAGGATCTCGGCCCGGGCCAGCGTGTCGAGGACGCCCGGGTCGGCGAAGTCCTCGGCCACGAGGTCCGGTTCGATGTCCACGGACGCGCGCAGCCGCGCCAGCACCTCGGGCGGGAAGACCTGCGGCACGTTCTCGGCGGCCATGGCGAACAGTGCCTGGGGGCGCTGGCTCAAGGAGGTGACCTTCCGGCTCGGCGGACAGGGGCGAAGCGGATGCTGTAGAAAACGCTCTCTACCCTGCCCACCGTAGGCCGAGCCGGGCGGCGGCGGCAATGGACACCGGGGCCGGGGTAGGTTCCGGCGGGGGCTTCCCGGTCCCCGCTGCCTCGGGGAAGGACGACGTGGATGAACGGGACCGTGACCAACTGGGCGGGCAACATCACCTACGCGGCCAAGGAACTGCACCGGCCCGGCTCGCTCGCCGCGCTGCGCGCGCTGGTGCGGGACAGCGCCCGGGTGCGGGTGCTGGGCAGCGGGCACTCGTTCAACGAGATCGCCGAACCGGGCCCCGAGGGCGTCCTGCTGTCGCTGGCCGGCCTGCCCCAGGAGGTGGACGTCGACACGGCGGCCCGGACGGTCCGGGTCGGCGGCGGTGTGCGCTACGCGGAACTGGCCCGCCGGGTGCACGGGGAGGGACTCGCACTGCACAACATGGCGTCCCTGCCGCACATCTCGGTGGCCGGGTCGGTCGCGACCGGCACCCACGGCTCGGGGGTGCTCAACGGGCCGCTCTCGGTGTCCGTGCGCGAGGTGGAGCTGGTCACGGCCGACGGCTCGGTGGTGACGATAGGCCGGGACGAGGAGCGGTTCGGCGGCGCCGTCACCTCGCTCGGTGCGCTCGGGGTCGTCACCGCGCTCACCCTGGACCTGGAGCCGGCGTTCGAGGTCGAACAGCACGTATTCACCGAACTGCCGTTGTCGGGGCTGGACTCCGGTGCGTTCGAGACGGTGATGGCGACGGGGTACAGCGTCAGCCTGTTCACCGACTGGCGGGAGCCGGGCTTCCGGCAGGTGTGGCTCAAGCGGCGCACCGACCAGCCGCTGCCCGCCTTCCCCTGGGCCGCTCCCGCCACCGAGAAGATGCACCCGGTGCCGGGCATGCCCGCGGTCAACTGCACCGAGCAGTTCGGCGTGCCGGGGCCGTGGCACCAGCGGCTGCCGCACTTCCGGGCGGAGTTCGTCCCGAGCAGCGGGGCGGAGCTGCAGTCGGAGTACCTGCTGCCGCGCGGGCACGCCGTGCGGATGCTGCACGCGCTCGACGCGATCCGGGAGACCGTGGCCCCCGTCCTGCAGATTTGCGAGGTGCGCACGGTCGCCGGCGACGACCAGTGGCTGAGCCCCTCCTGCGGGCGCGACACCGTCGCGGTGCACTTCACGTGGGTCGAGGACAGCGAGGCGGTGCTGCCGGTGGTCCGGCGGGTCGAGGAGGCACTGGAGCCCTTCGAGGCGCGGCCGCACTGGGGGAAGGTGTTCACGGTGCCCGCGCCGGTCCTGCGCGGGCTGTATCCCCGGCTCGGCGACTTCCGGGGGCTGGCGCTGGAGCTGGACCCGGAAGGGAAGTTCGCCAACGCCTTCGTGCGGGAGGTGCTGGCCCCGGCGTAGGGGCCGCCCCGGGGCGCGCCGCCCGGAGGTCAGGCCGTGGCGTGCGGCTGACCGCCCGGGGCCGTGGCGCGGTCGGCCTCGGCCTGGACGAGCAGGGAGAGCAGTGACGCCACGGTCAGACCCGCCTCGGCCGGGTGGCGCAGCACCTTGCCGGGGTCGATCCGGTAGGTGTTGCTGCGTCCCTCCCGGGTGTGGGAGAGGTATCCGTCCTGCTCCAGGTCGGCGATGATCTTCTGCACGGCTCTTTCGGTGAGCCGGCAGTGGGCGGCGATGTCCCGGATTCGAGCAGTGCGATCGTCGGCAATGGCGGCCAGCACGCGGGCATGGTTCGTGAGGAACGTCCATCCGCTGTGTGGCTCGGGCACTCCATCCATGCCCCAACTCTAACGACCGAACATTCATGCACCCAAAAACACGTACTCCATTTCATGTATCGATTGACGTGTATGGGGTAGAGGGGCAACGCTGGAAGCGGAGGCAAGGCGGAAGAGCGAGGGAGAACAGGGCCATGCCGGAGCCTGCGTACTCTGCGCGGTCTCACACGCAGGAGGGCGCCGTACCCACGGCGGGCGACAGTGCGCCGGCGGCGGTTCCGCCCTGCATGGCGACCATGGACGTGGTTCCGGACGGCGACCGTATGACCGTGTCCATGTGGGGCGAACTCGACCTGGGCAGCAGGCGGTTGCTGCCCGAGCTGTACGACATGCTCACCCTGTCCGGCGGCGGCGTCGACCTGTGCCTGGACGCCGTCGGGTTCTGCGACTGCTCCGGCCTCAACGCGCTGCTCGATCTGCGTACACGCGCGGTCGACCAGGGCAAGACGGTCACCATCCGCTCCTGCGGCGTCGCGGTCGAGCGCCTTCTCGACCTGACCGGCACGCGGGAGCTGTTCACCGACTCCACCCTCCCGGAGCGCCCCGCTCCCCCGCCCCCGCCTGGCACCGGCCCCCCGGAGGAGAGCAGCCGGGAACTCCGCGCCGAAGTCGCCCAGCTGCGCCGCGCCATGCAGACCCGGCCCACCATCGACCTGGCCCGCGGCATCCTGATGGCCTCCTTCAACCTGACCCCCGAGGCGGCCTGGAGCGTGCTGGTAAGGACCTCCCAGAACACCAACACGAAGCTGCACCACCTGGCCCGGGACCTGGTGGGCACGGTACGCGGCAGCACCCTGCCGGAGCAGGTGCAGCGGCAGCTGTCCGCCGCCGTCGCCGGCGCGAACCGCCCGGGCGAGGTGGCCGCCTGCCCGACGGGCGGCCCGGTGGCGGACCCGGACGACACACCGGTGGGGCCGGCGCACCCGGCCTGAGGCATCATGAGCAGGCCATGCCCGGCCACCCCCGCTCCTCCCCCGGCGGGCACTTTATAAAGCCCCTTTCCAAACCCCTTGTCGAAAGTCACGGCAGCCCATAGCCTTGCGCCGCGCCGGTGCCGACGTCGACCCGGCCCGGCCGGTCTGGGAAGGAATGGGGCACCCCGGTGAAGCGCACATCACGTGACATCCGCACCGCGAACCGCTACGAGGTGCTGCGCCAGATCATCGCGGAGTCACCCACCTCCCGGCAGGAGCTGGCGGCGGCCACGGGCCTCAGCCTCGCGACGGTCGCCACCCTCGTCGGCGAACTGCTCGACCTCCGCATGATCACCGAGGTCGGCTTCGAGGACTCGGCGGGCGGGCGCCCCCGGGGCCTGGTCGCGGTCAACTCCTCGGGCGGCGCCCTGATCGGCGTCGACATCGCCGAGACGTACGTCCATGTCGAGCTGTTCGACCTCGGGCTGAACGTGCTGGCCCGCGCCGAGGAGGACGTCCGGCCCAGCGAGAGCCTGCCCGAGCAGGTGGTGGGCCATGTGGCCACCGCCGTCGGCTCGGTGGTCATGCAGGCCGGCATCGAGGGCGCCCGGGTGCTCGGGGTCGGCGTGAGCGTGCCGGGGCAGGTGGACCGCGCGACCGGCATCTCGGAGTACGCGCCGAACTGGGACTGGCACGACGTACCGCTCCTCGATCTGCTCACCGAGCACATCGCCTACCCGCTGTACCTGGACAACCCGCTGCGCGCCAGCGCGGTCGCCGAGCTGTGGTTCGGGGCGGCGCGCGGACGCGGGAACGCCGTGGTGGTCAACCTCGGGACCGGCGTGGGCGCCGGGCTCGTCCTGGGCGGCGGGCTGCACCGGGGCGTCAGCAACAGCGCCGGCGAGTGGGGCCACACCACGATGGTGCTGGACGGGCGCCTGTGCCGCTGTGGCAACCACGGCTGCGTGGAGACGTACGTGGGCGCGCGCGGCATCATGCTGAACCTGCGGGAGATCGGCCCCGACAGCGCCCTGCTGCACGCGGACGACCAGACGGCGACCATCGACGCCCTGGCCCGCGGGGTCGCGGCGGACGACCCGGTGGCACGCCGGGCCGTCCACGAGACCGCCCGCTACCTGGGCGCCGGTGTCGCGGACCTGGTGAACCTGTTCAACCCCGAGATCGTCGTGCTGAGCAGCTGGGTGGCCCGCACCCTGGGCGAACCGCTGCTGCACGAAGTGCGCGAGGCCGTGACCCGGCACGCGCTGCCGCGGCCGCTGGCCGCCACCGAGATCGTCCTCTCCCCGATCCCCACCGACCCGGTGTGCCTGGGCGCGGCGACGTTCGCGCTGGAGGGCGCTCTCCAGGCCGTCGGGCAGAAGAACGGCAAACGCACCGCACCCGTGAGGAGCCGCACCGCCACCCCACCGTCGTAGCGACCTTCGCGGCGGCGGAACCAACTCCTCCACACCCCCCGCCTGTTCGAAATCGCGAACCGGACACAACGCTTCGCACAGACTTCGTCCAACCCCTTGCCGAAGCCTTAGCCGAAGCTCTAGCGTCCCGCACCGCACCTCTCTTTGAGCCATCTGGCGCGAGCCCCCGGGCCGTGAGCCATCAGGCAGTGAGCCGCAGAGCCGCAGCCGCACTCGAGACAAGGACGTCAGCATGTCGGCATCGAGCAACATGAACTGGGACCGCCGAAACGTACTGCGGGCCGCGATGGGCCTGGCCGCCGCGGGCGGACTCGCCGCGTGCGGCGGCAACACAGGCCGCAGTGGTGGCGGGTCGGGCGACGCCCTCGTCCAGTACTTCCACGCCTACGGCGAGGCCGGCGTCGAGCAGGCCGTCAAGCGGTACGCGAAGGCGTACAAGGGCGCCAACGTCACCACGCAGTGGATCACCGGTTCCAACTTCGAACAGAAGCTGTTCGCCGCACTGCTCACCAAGAACGCGCCGGACGTCTTCGAGTTCCACCCGCAGATCCAGCTCGTCAAGAGCGGTCAGGTGGCCGACCTGACCGACATCATCGAGCCGGTCAAGGACGACTTCAACCAGGCCGACATCAAGTCCCACACGGTCGACGGCAAGATATACGGCGTCCGGATGATCGACGACCCGCAGTTCTTCTTCTACCGTCCCTCGATGTTCGAGAAGGCGGGGGTCGAGGTGCCGAAGACCCTGGAAGAGCTGATCGAGGCCGCCGCGAAGCTGAAGACCAGCAAGGTCAAGGGCGCCTACCTCGGCAACGACCTCACGCCCGTGCAGCACAACCTGATCTGGTCCGCCGGTGCCGACACCCTCACCGCGGACAACAAGCCCGCCTTCAACACCGACGCCGTCGCCGAAGGACTCAAGCAGCTGCGCGGTCTGTTCACCAGCGGTGACCTCCTGCTCGGCGCCCCCGCCGACTGGTGGGACCCGTCGGCCTTCACCCAGGGCCTGACGGCGATGCAGTGGTGCGGCATGTGGGCCATGCCGGTCATGCAGAAGGCGCTCGGCGACGACATCGGCATCTTCCCCTTCCCGAAGGTCGGTTCCGCCGGCAAGGAGTCCGTCTACAACGGCGGCTGGTCGATGTTCGTCAACGCCAAGGGCAAGAACGTCGAGGCGGCCAAGGAATACGTCAAGTGGCTGTGGATCGACCAGAAGAAGTACCAGGAGGACTTCGCCACCTCCTACGGCTTCCACATCCCGCCGCGCACCTCCCTCGCGGAGTCCGCCACCAAGCTCAAGTCCGGTCTGCCGGCCGAGGGCGTGAAGCTCTTCAACGAGTTCGGCCACTTCGACAACATCGGCTGGACCCAGGCGATGATCGCCGCGATCAACGATGTCATGGCGAACTCCGTACGCAAGAACGGCGACCCGAAGGCCCAGCTCGCCGCCGCTGAGAAGAAGGTCGACACCGAGCTCAAGAAGCTCTTCGGTTAGGCCGCCGGACGGATCTCGACATGTCGACCACCACCACGCGCGGGGTCGCCCAGCCCGCCCCGGCCAAGGTCTCCAAGACCCGGCCGCGGCGGGGCCTGAGGGCGAGCAGCACCTTCAACTTCTGGCTGTTCACCGGGCCGTTCCTGATCGGCCTGATCATCTTCGTCTTCGTGCCCATCGGCTGGAGCATCTGGCTCAGCTTCTTCGAGGCACGCTTCACCGTCACGCCGAGCGAGTTCGTCGGCTTCGAAAACTACAAGCAGGTCCTGACGGACGCGGACTTCCGGGGCTCGCTCGTCACGTTCACCGTGTTCGCCGCGTTCATCGTGCCCGCCACCTGGGCCCTCTCCCTGGGCCTCGCGCTGCTGGTCAACCGGCTGCGGTTCATGCGGGCGTTCTTCCGGTCGGTGTTCTTCCTGCCGACGGCGGTCAGCTACGTCGCCGCCTCGCTGATCTGGAAGATGTCCCTCTTCAACGGCGTCCGCTTCGGCCTGGCCAACACCGTCCTCGGCTGGTTCGGCGTCGAGAACATCGCCTGGCTCTCCAATCCCGATCCGCCCTGGTACTGGCTGGTCATCGTGACCGTCCGCCTGTGGCTCCAGTCGGGCTTCTACATGATCCTCTTCATCGCGGCGCTGCAGAACATCCCGCGGGAGCTGTACGAGGCAGCCTCCCTCGACGGCGCCAAGCCGGGCTGGCAGACCTTCCGGCACATCACCCTGCCCCAGCTGCGGGCGACCTCGACCGCGGTGATCCTGCTCCTGCTCGTCGCCGCCTACCAGGCCTTCGACGAGTTCTTCAACCTGCTGAGCAAGGCCACGTGGGGCCAGCCGCCGCTGGTGGAGCTCTACAAGATGGCCCTCGGCGAGAACCAGAACTACGGCGCGGGCAGCGCGGGCGCGGTCGTCCTGACCCTGCTCATCTGCGTCGTGACCCTGGTCCAGGGCAAGATCATGGGCTTCGGAAGGGGTGAGGAGTCCAAGTGACCATCACAGCGCCCGACATCGACAAGGCCGCGAAGCCGGTCAAGGTCAAGCGCGGCGGAGTCCTCGGGAACACCGGTCTCTACATCGCGACCGGCGTCGCCGCCGTCCTGTTCCTGATCCCCTTCTACCTGATCGTCCGCAACGCCTTCATGACGGACCCGGAGATCACGGGCGAGGAGTGGAAGTGGTTCCCCACCTCCATCCAGTGGGGCAACATCACCGAGCCCTTCGACGACGTCACCGTCGACTTCGCCCGGTCCCTGTGGAACTCCGTCGTCGTGGCCGTCCTGCACACCGCCGGCATCCTGCTGATCTGCTCGCTCGCCGGGTACGGCCTCGCCCGCATCCCATACAAGCACGCCAACAAGGTGTTCTACGCCGTCCTGGCGACGCTGATGGTTCCGACAGCGGTCACCTTCGTGCCGAGCTTCGTTCTGGTCTCGTCCCTCGGCTGGGTGGACAGTTACCGGGGTCTCATCATCCCGGGCCTCTTCAGTGGTTTCACGTGCTTCCTGTTCCGGCAGTACTTCCTCGGGTTCCCGAAGGAGCTGGAGGAGGCGGCGCGTGTGGACGGGCTCGGCTACTGGGGCGCGTACTGGCGGGTCGTCGTGCCGAACTCGCTGAACTTCTTCGCGGCCATCGCCACGATCACCTTCATCAACGGCTGGAACGCCTTCCTGTGGCCCCTGGTCATCGGACAGGATCCGAGTGCCTGGACCGTCCAGGTGGCGCTGTCGTCGTACATGACGAACCAGACCGTCAACTACCACCTGATCTTCATGGCCACCGCCATCTCGATCCTGCCCCTGATCTTCGTGTTCCTCTTCCTCCAGCGCTGGCTGGTGCAGGGGATCGCACAGACCGGCATCAAGGGCTGAGCTAGGAGACCGATGTCTTTCCGCACGACCCCATCCGTCGACTACGTCGAGGACGTCTCCCCGGGCAGCGGTGCCCTGCCGCCCCGTGCCTGGTACGCGTCCTCGGACGCGCGGTCCCTGTCGCTGAACGGCAGCTGGCGCTTCCGGCTGTCCGCGACGGCCGGCGCCGAGGACGACTCGTTCGCCGAGGAGGGCTACGACGCCGGGAACTGGGCCGAGGTCACGGTCCCCGGGCACTGGGTCCTCCAGGGCGAGGGGGCGTTCGGCTCCCCGATCTACACCAACCACCTGTACCCCTTCCCGGTGGACCCGCCGTACGTCCCGACGGAGAACCCGACCGGTGACCACCTGCGCGTCTTCGACCTGCCGTCCGACTGGCCGTCGGACGGCGGGGCGGTGCTGCGCTTCGACGGTGTCGAGTCCTGCGCCCGCGTCTGGCTGAACGGCACCGAGCTCGGCGAGTTCAAGGGCTCCCGGCTGGCGCACGAGTTCGCGGTCGGTGAGCTGCTGAAGCCGGGCGCCAACGTGCTCGCCGTGCGCGTGCACCAGTGGTCGGCGGGGTCGTACCTGGAGGACCAGGACCAGTGGTGGCTGCCGGGCATCTTCCGTGACGTGACGCTGCTGCACCGCCCGGCGGGCAGCGTCGCCGACTTCTTCGTGCACGCCTCCTACGACCACACCACCGGCGAGGGCACCCTGCGCGTCGACTCCGACGTCGACGGGCGGGTGCTCGTCCCGGCCCTGGACATCGATGTCGCCACCGGCGAGCCGGTGACGGTGGCGGTCGAGCCGTGGACCGCCGAGACGCCGAAGCTCTACGACGGTGTGCTGGCCACGGACGGGGAGCGGGTGCCGCTGCGCATCGGCTTCCGGACGGTCGTCCTGGAGGACGGGCTCGTCAAGGTCAACGGCACGGCCGTCCTCTTCAAGGGCGTCAACCGGCACGAGTGGCACCCCGAGCGGGGCCGCGCGCTCGACCTGGAGACCATGCGCGAGGACGTGCTGCTGATGAAGCGGCACAACCTCAACGCCGTGCGCACCTCGCACTACCCGCCGCACCCGGCCTTCCTGGACCTGTGCGACGAGTACGGCCTGTGGGTCATCGACGAGTGCGACCTGGAGACCCACGGCTTCACCGAGCAGGACTGGCGGGACAACCCGGTCGACGACGACCGCTGGACCCCGGCCCTGCTGGACCGCGCCGCGCGCATGGTCGAGCGGGACAAGAACCACCCGTCGATCGTGTTCTGGTCGCTGGGCAACGAGGCCGGCACCGGCCGTGGCCTGACCGCCATGGCCGAGTGGATCCACGGCCGCGACCCCGAGCGGCTGGTGCACTACGAGGGCGACTGGAACTGCCGCGACACGGACGTGTACTCGCGGATGTACGCCTTCCACGACGAGGTCGAGAAGATCGGGCAGCAGCTCGACGGCGGCACCCACAAGCGCCGCGACCTGCCGTTCATCCAGTGCGAGTACGCGCACGCGATGGGCAACGGCCCCGGCGGGCTCGCCGACTACCAGGAGCTGTTCGAGAAGTACGACCGGCTGCAGGGCGGGTTCATCTGGGAGTGGATCGACCACGGCGTCAAGCACGCCGAGCTGGGCTACGCCTACGGCGGTGACTTCGGCGAGGAGCTGCACGACGGCAACTTCGTGTGCGACGGGCTGGTCTTCCCGGACCGGACGCCGTCGCCGGGCCTGATCGAGTACAAGAAGGTCATCGAGCCGGTCCGGATCGAGGGCGACGGGGCCAACGGCATCGTGCACGTCACCAACAAGCAGGACTTCGCCGATCTGTCGGCGCTGGCCTTCGAGTGGTCGTGCCAGGTGGACGGCGAGACCGTCGAGTCGGGTTCGCTCGCGGTGCCGGCGCTCGCGCCGGGTGAGAGCGCCGAGGTCAAGCTGCCGGAGCCGCCCGCGGACGGCCGGGGCGGCGAGCGGCAGTGGACGGTGCGGGCGCTGCTCGCGGACGACACGTCCTGGGCCGCGAAGGGCCACGTCGTGGCCTGGGGCCAGTTCGCTGTGGGGGCGCGGCCGCTGCCGTCCTTCCCGGCGACCGACCGGCCCGTGGTCGAGGAGGGCCGGATCACGCTGGGCCCGGCCGGCTTCGACGCCCGCACCGGTGCGCTGCTCTCGGTCGGCGGGGTGGAGGTCGGCGCGACGCCGCGGCTGGACGTGTGGCGGGCGCCGACCGACAACGACGACGGTGCCGAGTGGCAGACGGACACTCGCTACGGGGTGCTGTGGCGCACGCTCGGCCTGCACCGGATGCGGCACCGCCTGGTCTCGGTCGAGGCCGGCGACGACGCGCTGACGGTGCGGACGCGGGTGGCACCCGCGGCCCGCGAGGTGGGCCTGGACACGGTGTACCGCTGGACGTCCGACGGCGAGCGGCTGCGGCTGTCCGTGTCCGTGACACCGGAGGGCGACTGGACGGTGCCGCTGCCCCGGCTCGGCGTCCGCTTCGGGCTGCCGGAGGCGGACCGGGTCGAGTGGTTCGGCGGCGGTCCCGGCGAGGCGTACCCGGACAGCAGGACGGCGTCCATGATCGGACGTTGGCAGTCGACGGTGGACCGGCTCCAGACGCCGTACGTCCGCCCGCAGGAGAACGGCGCCCGCGCCGACGTCCGGTGGGTGGAGCTCGGCGGTCTCCGCATCGAGGGCGACCCGGAGTTCTGGTTCACGGCGCGGCGCTGGACGACCGAGCAGCTGGACGCCGCGCAGCACCGGACCGACCTCGCGGCCGGCGACACGGTGTGGGTCAACCTCGACCACGGGCTGCACGGCATCGGTTCGCAGTCCTGCGGCCCGGGCCCCCTGCCGCAGTACTTCCTGAGGGCGGAGCCGGTGGAGTTCTCGTTCGTGTTCTCGACCACCAGGTAAGAAACTGATTAATCGATTGACCGATTGATCGACATTCCGAGAGTGTCGGGATGTCATCCGCGGCCGGTCGGCCCTCGTGCCGACCGGCCGCTGCTGTGTTCACCGCAAGGGAGTTGGTGGGTCAGTTGAGTGTCGCCATCGAGGTCCGCGGGCTGTCCCGAACCTTCCACACCACCGTCCGCCGCCCCGGCTTCGCGGGCGCCGTCCGGTCCCTGGTCAACCCCGAGCGGGTGGCCAAGCACGCCGTCTCCGACATCACCTTCGACGTGGCCGCGGGGGAACTCCTCGCCCTGCTCGGGCCGAACGGCGCCGGCAAGTCCACCACCATCAAGATCCTCACCGGCATCCTCACGCCCACCTCCGGCGAGGCCCGGGTCGCGGGCGTGGTGCCCTACCGGGAGCGGGAGCGCAACGCCCGCAACGTCGGGGCGGTGTTCGGGCAGCGCACCCAGCTGTGGTGGGACCTGCCGGTGCGCGAGTCGTTCGCGATACTGCGGGACATCTACGAGGTGCCGAGGGCCGAACACGCGGCCCGTCTCCAGGAGTTCGACGACATCCTGGAGCTGTCGTCGTTCTGGGACACCCGGGTCCGTCATCTCTCGCTCGGCCAGCGGGTGCGCAGCGATCTGGCCGCCGCCCTGCTGCACGACCCGCCGGTGGTGTTCCTCGACGAGCCGACCATCGGCATGGACGTGGTCGTGAAGGAGCAGGTGCGGGAGTTCCTGCGGCACCAGGTGGAGCAGCGCGGCCGTACGGTGCTGCTGACCACGCACGACATGACGGAGGTCGAGCGGCTCGCCGAGCGGGTGGTGCTGGTCAACCACGGGCGGCTGATGCTGGACGGCTCGCTCGACGAGATCCGCCGGAAGTTCGGCTCGACCTGGCAGGTGCGGGCCACGCTGGCCGATCCGCAGGCCGAGGTCGTACCGCCGCCGGGCACCGCGCTGCTGCGGCACGCGGGCGCGCAGGTCGTGTTCGGTCCCGACGGGCCCGCCGCGCTCACCGTCCAGCAGGCGCTGAAGGCGGTGATCGAGCGGTTCGAGGTGACGGACATCGCCCTGGACGAGGCGGACCTGGAGGACGTGATGCGGGCCGCGTACGCGCACGCCGGGGAGGTCTGACATGGCCGTGCTCCATGCCTGGCGCGCCGCCCGGGTCACCCCGCTCGGCGAGCTGAACGCACCGCCCCGGATGACCGCCGTCGCCCTCCGGCTGGCCGTGCAGGTGGTGCTGGTCTGGTCGCTGTGGCGGGGCCTGTACGCGCAGACCGGCACGACCGCGGGGCTGAGCCGCGACCAGGCGGTCACCTACGCCGTGCTGGCCGTCCTGGCGTCCCGGCTGCGGGAGCTCGACCAGTACGCGGGCCGGGACACGGTCCTGCAGCACATGCACTTCGGCACCATCGTCTACTGGTACCTGCGGCCGCTGCCGCCGCAGCGCTACTACGCCCTGCGGGCCGCCGGCGAGCAGCTGTACGGGCTGGCGTGGGCGCTGACCGGGTACCTGATCTGCCTGGCCGCGGGCGTCGTCGAACCGCCCGCGTCGGCCGGCGCGGCCGGGGTGTTCGTGCTCAGCATGCTGCTGGGCCAGTGGGTCCTGTACTACGTCATGCTGGTGCTGGACCAGTTGTGCTTCTGGACGGTCCGCAACACCGCCGCGATGCTCATCCTGATGTTCGCCCAGAACCTGCTGTCCGGGGTGTACGCGCCGCTGTGGTTCTTCCCGGACTGGTTCGTGACGATGAGCGCGTTCCTCCCCTTCCAGGCCACGCTGAGCGTGCCGCTGTCGCTGTACGTGGGGCGCATTCCCCTGTCCGACGCCGGGTTCCAGCTGTCCGTGCAGGCAGCCTGGGTCGTGGTGCTGGCGTTGTTCACCCGGTTGCTGTGGCGGCGGGCCGCCCGGCGCGTGATCTCGCAGGGAGGCTGAGATGTCGCTCAAGGCTCTGCGGATCGTGTGGCGCGTGACAGCGCTCAACTTCCGTGCGCAGCTGGAGTACCGCACCGAGTTCCTGCTGATGATCGCGATCGGCGCGATCTGGCAGGTGTCGGTGATCGTGTTCGCGACGGTGCTGCTGTCGCGGTTCGCCGGGATGGGCGGCTGGGACAGCTCCGACGTGCTGCTGATCCCGGCGACGCGGATGCTGGCGCACGGGCTGTTCGTGCTGTTCCTGGGGCGCATGCACTGGGCCGGCCGGCAGATCCAGGAAGGCCGCATCGACATCTACCTGATGCGTCCGATGCCGGTCCACCGCCAGGTGCAGCTGGCGTTCTTCCCGACCAACGCCATCGGTGACCTGACGGTCGCGGCGGGCCTGATGGTGGGCGCGCTCTCCCGCAGCCAACTGGACTGGACGGCGGGCCGCACCGGCTACCTCGTCGCGGCCGTGCTCGGCGGGATGCTGCTGGAGGCCGCCCTGTTCACGGTCGTGGCCAGCGCGTCCCTGCGCTTCCCGGCCGCCGACATGTGGGGCCGCTGGCTGGAGGAACTCCTCGGCACCTTCGGCAGCTACCCGCTGAACGTCCTGCCCAAGGCGGTGGGCGGACTCCTCACCTTCGGCCTGCCGCTCGCGTTCGTCGCCTACTTCCCGGCAGCGGTCCTGACGGGCCACGGCCACTCGACCGGCGTCCCGTACTGGGTGGCGGCGGCCTCACCCCTGCTGGGGCTGCTGGCGTATCTGGCGGCGCGGATGCTGTGGAGGTGGAGCCTGAAGCACTACAGCGGGATCAACGGCTGACGGTCCGGCCCGAGCCCCGGATCGGGGTGAGCAGGCCCGTGGCGGCCAGGGCGACGCAGGTCGCCCCGGCCACCAGGGCGACCGGGGTCGTGCCCTGCTCCTCCGCGGCCCAGGTGAGAACGGCCGCGCCGATGGGGGCCGCCGCGTACTGGAGGGTCCAGAAGGCGGAGGTGACGCGGCCCAGGAGGTGTTCGGGGGTCACCTCCTGGCGCAGCGACATCGAGCAGGTGCCCGCCATGCCGGCGCAGGCGAGGAAGGCGGCGCTCAGGGCCGCGACGACGGGGACGTCGCGCGCCCAGCCGAGACCGGCGAAGGCCAGGCCGCACACGGCGACCGAGCCGGTCCACGTCGGGCCGAAGCCGAGCCGGCGGCGGACCCGGGCCACCAGCAGGGCGCCGGTGATGGCGCCGAGCGCGCCGACCGCCATGACCGTGCCGACCGTGCGGTCGTCATGGCCGAGGTCATGCTTGAGGTGGTAGATGACCAGGTCGTTCAGGCCGAGGGTGAGGAAGCTGAAGCCGAACAGGAGGACGGTGAGGGAGCGCAGCACGGGATGGCCGTGAAGGAAGGCGATACCGGTGCGCAGGTCCTGCCAGAGGCCGGTACGGCGGTCCTGCCGGTCGTCGGGGGCGCGCTTGCGGAAGCGGACGAAGAGCAGACAGGTGGCGGAGAGCCCGAAGCTGGCCGCGTCCACGCCCACGGCCGCCGCCGGGCCGGACCAGGCCGCGACCAGACCGGCGCACAGCGGGCCGAGGACGCCCGCCGCTGCGGCCGTGGCGTTCAACCGCCCGTTGGCTTCCGTGAGTTGCCCGGTGCCGACCAGCGCGCGCACGACCGTGACGTAGCCGACCGCGAACAGCATGCCGACCGCTTCGCACAGCGGCAGCACCACGTACAGCAGCCAGAGCTGCGGGCCGAGCAGCCACACCAGCGGGATCAGCCCGTAGAGCACCATGCGCACCAGGTCGCAGGCGATGAGCAGCCGGCGCCGGTCCACCCGGTCCACGACCGCCCCGGCGAACACCGCCGCCACGACCGCCGCCGCCCCTCCCACCGCCGTCAGCAGGCCCATCCGCGCGACCGATCCGGTGGCCTGAAGCACCAGCAGGGGCAGAGCGATCAGGGCGAAGGAGTCGCCGAGCACGGAGAGGGTCTGGGCGGCCCAGAAGATCGCGAAGTCGCGTTGCCGCCACAGCGGTCGCGTACCGCGCGAGCCGTCGCCGGAGGGGGCGTCGGCGGAGCTGCCGGGTTCGTCCTCGCGCCGCGCCGCCCCGTGCGTCATGCCGCCTCCCCCGAGCCCCGTCTTCCCCGTAACCCTACGGCTGTCGGGCGACCGGGGGGGCGCCAACCTCCGCCTGTCCGCGGCGAGTTGTCCAACGGGCTGAATGCGCAAGCCCGGACAGGTAGCCTCGGCACCGTGAAGTGAATCTCTCCGGCGGCGCTCCCCGGGCGCCGCAGAAGCGAACCGATCCGTCTCCGCGGCCGCCGCCTGCGCGTGAGCCGCGGACGTATCCGCATGGAGAGATCATCATGGTGCGCGACAGCTACGCCCCCGTCCCCGGCCGGACCCCCGAGGAGACGCTGCACGCCTTCACCTCCCGGGCGACCGCCGATCCCGGCGTCGTCGGGCTCGTCCTCAGCGGCTCCCGGGTGCACGCCGGCATGCCGACGGTCCACTCCGACTACGACCTGCACGTCGTCGTGCGCGACGAGAGCGTGCCGGTCCTCGCCGCACTGGACCGCTTCCGCTCGGCCCACCTCGACCTCGTCGTCCTCACCCTCGCTCAGTTCCGCATCCGCGGCATGCCCGGCCGCCCGGACAGCTTCGCGCGGTACTCCTACGTCCACGCCGAGGTGCTGTTCGACCGGCTCGACGGGACCGTCGCCGGGATCCTCGACGAGAAGCGGACCCTTGGCGCCGACGAGGCCCGGGAGGCCTCCGCCGGCTGGCTCGACGCCTATGTCAACCAGACGTACCGCTCCCTGAAGAGCTACCGCGACGACCGCCCCGACCTGGGCCATCTGGACGCCGCCGAGTCCGTCCCGTACGCCCTGGAGGTGCTCTTCGCCCTGCACCGCCGGGTCCGGCCCTACAACAAGTACCTGCGGTGGGAGCTGGCGCGGCAGCCGCTGGGCGACCCCCGGTGGGACGCGGACCGGCTCCTGCCCGCCCTGCGGCGCATCCTGGCCGACGGGGACCCGCCCACCCAGCGGGCCCTGTTCGCCGGCGTCGAGGAAGCGGCGCGCCGGGCCGGTCACGACGAGGTCCTGGACGCATGGGGCACGGACCTGGGTCTCCTGCGCCCCCGGTGACAGCAACCGGCCCCGCCGGTCCGTGCCCCGTACTACGCTCGATCCCTCGAACTGCGCTGATGGACACCGAGAGGTAACCCCGAACTCCCATGCCCAGAGCCGGTCTCACCCCCGAGCGTCTCGTCGCGGCCGCAGCCGATCTCGCCGACGAGACCGGTTTCGAGCACGTCACCCTCTCCGCGCTGGCCCGTCGTTTCGGGGTGAAGGACGCGAGTCTGTACACCCACGTCCGGGGTCTGAAGGACCTGCGGACGCGTATGGCCCTGCTGGCCGGTGGCGAGATGATCGACCGGATCGCGGAGGCGGTGGAGGGGCGGGAGGCCGGCAGGGACACCCTGGGCGCCTTCGCCACCGCCTACCGGGCCTACGCCCTGGACCACCCCGGCCGGTACGCCGCGACACAGATCCGCATCGACCAGGATCTCGTCACCGGCTCCCCCGCACTGCGCCGCACGGCCGACGTCACCTACGGCATGCTCCGCGCCTACGGCCTGGAGGAACCCGACCTCACCGATGCCGTGCGCCTGCTGCGCAGCACCTTCCACGGCTACTGCGCCCTGGAGTCCACCGGAGCCTTCGGGGCGGCGCGTGACGTGCAGGCCTCCTGGGACAGGGCCATCGACGCCCTGCACGTACTGCTCCTGAACTGGCCGGGCGAGAAGGGGAAAGACATTGGCCGACCGCACCCGATCCGATGACAGGGCCGGTGCCATAGCCCAGCTCTACGCCCTCGGCACCGGCCCCTGGACCATGGTCCCCGTCATCCGGGGCGCCCTCGGCCAGATCTGGAAGCTCTCCGGGAACGGCCGCTCCTGGGCCGTGAAGGAACTCCTCTTCGGCTGCGACGAGGCCCAGGTCGCCCGCGAGGCCGCGCTGCGGGACTCCGCGGAGGGCCTGGGCATCGCGTCACCCCGCCTCCACCCCGCCCGGCACGGCGCGCACGTCTCCCGCGTCGACTCCCCGGGCGGCGGGTCCTGGGTGAAGCTGTACGACTGGATCGACGGCGCCGAGGCCGATCCCTCCGACCCGGCCGTCCTGGACTGGTTCGGCCGGACCATGGCGCTGCTGCACCGGGCCGGTGAGGGAGCCGTCGAGGGCCCGGGTGCCTGGTACGAGCGGTGTCCGGACGACGCCGAGTGGCAGGAGGTCGCCAAGAAGGTGCGCGACGCCGGCCTGACGTGGTCGGACGAACTGGACCGGTTCATCGCCACGTCCGTGCCCCGGCTCGGCCGGTGGGTGACACCCTCGGCGCCCGGCGGCCTGGTGACTTCGCACCTCGACCTCCGGCCCCAGAACGTCCTGGTCGGCCGGGACGGACCGGTCCTCCTCGACTGGGACAACGCCGGACCCGTCTCGGCGGAACGGGAGTTCGCGCGGGCCGTCCACGTCTGGTCCGGCGGCAACGACGTGGACATCGCGTCCGCTCGGCGCGTGGCCCGGGCCTACCGCGAGGCCGGTGGCCTGGCCGTCCCCACCGGGCCGGAGTCCTTCTCGATGCTCTTCGCCACGGCCCTGAACTACATCCACGTGCAGGCCGAGACGGCCGTCGCCCCCGGAGTCACGCCCGAGCAACGGGACTTCGGGGCCCGGCAGGCGGTGACCTGCCTGCGCGAGGTGCCCGACCTCGGCGCGGTCTCCCGGCTGGTCGCCGCGCTCGACACGTAGGACCGGGCGTCTCCGAAGTACGCCTCAATGGTGCGCCACGGGGTCGAACCCGGCGGGTGCCGGCGCGGCGAACCCCGCCACGTCGTCGTAGGACGGTGTCGCCCCCGTCGGCGTCCGGCCGGCCCGGAGGTCCGCCGCCGCCTCCAGGGCCGCGCCCAGCGCCCGCCGGTACAGCAGCGAGCCGAGGCTGACGCGGCGTACGCCGAGGCCCGCGAGGCGGGCGACGGGCGGGCCGCCGGGCGAGTAGAGGACGTTGAGGGGCACCTCCAGGTGGCGCACCAAGGTCTCGATGCCGCGCGGGTCCGTGAGGCCCGGCACGAACACCCCGTCCGCGCCCGCCTGCTGGTAGGCGTCGAGGCGCGCGAGGGTGCCGTCGCCGTCGCCCAGCCAGTGGGTGTCCGTGCGGGCGTTGACGAACAGGCCGGGCGCGGCCCGCTTGACCGCCGCGATCTTCGCGGCGTGCCGGGCGGCCGGTCCGAGGCCGTCTTCGAGGTTGATGCCGACCGCTCCGACCGCGTACAGCTCCCGCGCGAACTCCGCCACCTCGTCCGGGTCGTCGCTGAAGCCGCCCTCCGCGTCGACGGACAGCAGGAACGGCCCGGACCCGAGGGCGACGGCCAGCCGCAGCGTCTCCTCCCGGGTCGCCGCCGCCCCGTCGGGCAGACCGGCCGCCGCGGCGACGCCCAGGCTCGTCGTCCCGACCGCCGGGAAGCCCTGCCCCGCGAGAGCCCGGGCGGATGCGTGATCCCAGGCGTTCGGCAGGAGCAGGGGCTCTCCGGCACGGTGGAGGCCGGCGAAAGCGGTCCCGGCCCGGTTCGACGGCGTCTGCTGCGGTTCTGCGGTCATGCCGCCATGATGGGCCCGGTTCGCTTCGGCGCGGGCCGAACCGCGGCTGCCGCAGGATCGGCCTGGCAGCGATGGACTCAGCCGACCTGCACGCCCGCCCCGTCCAGCCGGACCCGCACCTCACCTCCCGTACTCCAGCGGACCGTCAGCTCCCCGTCCGCGGAAGCGGTTACGGCGACGGTTTCCCGCAGCGGGACGGGGTCCGCCTCGGCGGTGAGCCGGGCCAGGGCGACGAACAGGGTGGAGTCCCCGGCGGTGACGCCGGTGAGGTCGTCGTCGAGGCCGGCCGCGGGGAGCAGTTCCGCCCGGAGACCGTCCGGCGCGCTCCAGCCGGTCACGCGGACCGCCGTCCCCGGCTCCGCCCCGGCGACCAGATGCGCACGCACCTCCACCGCCCCGTGCGCCAGCACCACGCTCGTCACCCGGGCTCCCCCGCCCGCCGTGTGCCGGGACGCCGCCCAGCCCTCACCCGCGCCGAGCGGTTCGATGCCGGTGCGGCTCGGATCGCCGGCGACGAGGACGCTGTTGTCGTACGAGTCCGCAGGTGTCGTCACGGTGGAGTACGCGAGCCGCGTGTAGTACGGGTCGTAGCGGACGTCCTCACTGCCGTGGTTGTGGAGGCGGACCACGCCGTCGGAACGGGTGGACTGGAGCAGCCAGTTGGGCGGACCGACGGGGATGACGAAGTCCGCCCGTTCGGCGGGGGCCGGTTCCTCCGGTGCCGTCCAGACCTCGTGGTCGGGGGGCAGGAGCAGGCCGAGGAAGCCCTTGCTCGCCCAGTACGGGGAGGCCGGGCCCGAGTAGCCCTGCAGGACGGACGCGTCGGGGCCGTGCCAGCCGAGGGTGAGCAGGCCCCGGTCGTCCACCGCGCCCCGGTCGAGGAAGTACTTGAGAGCGCCGGAGGCCAGCCGCCGGGTCTCGCCGGGCGGCAGGGGCGTCCGGCCGGTCAGCGCGCCCAGCCAGAGCGGGGCCGTGGTGGCGAAGCGGTACGTCAGGGAGCGGCCCTGGTGCATGGGGGCGCCGTCGCCGCCGAACAGGCGGGCGTAGTCGCCGAGGTGCCGGGAGAGGCGGTCGCCGTACACCGTCAGCAGCCGTTCGTCCTGCTCCAGCCAGGCGTGCAGCACAGGGTAGAGGTGCATCGCCCAGCCGTTGTAGTAGTCGTACTTGCGGCCGTCGCCGTCGGTGTACCAGCCGTCGCCGACGTACCACTGCTCGACGCGTTCCAGGCCGCGGTCGATCGCCGCGCGGGACGCGTCCGGCTCGTGGCCGATCTCGGCCAGGAAGCCGCCCACGGTGACCGGGAACAGTTCCCAGTTGCAGGGCCAGGGCTCCGCCGTGAGGGCGTCGCCCAGCCAGGCGGCCGTCCGCTCGCGTACGCCCTCGTCGAGACGGTCCCAGAGGAGGTCGCGCGTGAGGCGGAGGGCCAGGGCGATGGAGGCCGCCTCCACCAGGGGCTGGCTGCGGTCCTCGATGCGGGGCCAGACGCCCGAGACGCCGGCGGCGAGCCCGGTCGCATAGCGCTCCAGGGCCTTCTCGTCTCGGCGGAAGGCGGCGAGCAGCAGGGTGCGGGCGTAGCCCTCCAGGCCGTCGGAGAGGCGGCCCGACCAGCTGGCCCGGTCGCCGGGCAGGAAGTAGAGCGCCCGGTCCTCGCTCGCGTACGGCTCCACGGCGGTGAGCAGGGAGTCGGCCGCCGCCTCCCAGTGGGCGCGGGTGTAGCCGGTGAACGGGGACGTCGTGCGGTCGGCGGGAGGCAGCTGCATCGGATGTCTTTCGTGCTCGGACCGGTGGATACGGATCGGACCTGGAGCGCCCCGGTTCCGGTCGGGGCGCCCCAGGGGTTCATCCCACCCTCACCTTGCCCTTGGGCACCAGATGCCGGGTGACGAGTTCGTCGCGGACCAGGGCCGCGTAGGCCGTCGCACCGCGCACGGAGGTGTGCGTGTTGTCCCGCGCCTCGTTGGTGAGGTACAGCGGCTTGGAGCCTTCCACGCCGAGGGACTCCACCAGCGCCTTGGTCTTCGCCGTGAGGTCGATCAGCGGAACGCCTCGCGCCGCCGCGACCGAGCGGATGACGGCCGGGTGGTCGACACCGAGGCCGTTGACCAGGAGCGCGGTTCCGTTGTTGAGCGTGCCGTCGGGGCTGAACCAACGCCGCACGATGGGAGTGACAAGGACCGGCTGTCCGCCCCGCTCCCGGACGCCCGCGACCAGGGCCTCCAGGTTGGCCCGGTAGGTGGCCTCGTCCGTGGTCTTGTCGTTGTGCGCGAGCTGGACGAGCACCAGATCACCGGGGCGGATCAGGGGCCGTACGGTGGCCCACAGCTGCGGGTTCCCCAGATACGAGACCGTACTCTCCCCGGAATCGGCGTAGTTGGCGACAGACACCCCCTCGCGGAGGTACTGGGGCAGCTGCTGACCCCAGCCGGAGTACGGGTCGCCGGGCTGGTCGCAGACGGTGGAGTCGCCGACCAGGAAGATCTGGCGGGCCTGCCGGGCCCGGGTGACCCTGATGTCGGCGAGGGCCGGGGCGGAGCCGCCGATCCGCAGGTCCAGGCCGGGCGTTCCCGCGGGGCCGGTGGGCTCGCCCTCGGGGGTGCGGACGTTCACCGTGAAGCTGCGGGTGACGCGTTCGCCGGCCGGTACGGCCGTCTCCGGCAGCAGGGAGCGGCGGGTCTCACCGCTGACGCTCGTGCCGGACGCCGCCTGCCCGCCGAGGGTGACCCGTACGTCGTAGGTGCCCGGTGGGACGTCGAAGTGGCAGGTGCCGGCCGTGCAGTGGGCGAGGCCGCGGCCGCCGTTCCCCCCGCCCGCGTGGGCGGGTGCGGACGACAGCGCGGTCCCCAGGGTCACCGCTGCCACGACGGCGATGCTGAAACGTCTCACTCCGGGCTCCTCCCAGCACACGACAAGACCTGGAGGGGGACCGTACCGCTCTGAGCAAGCGCTTTCTAGACCTCGAGCAGCATTCACCAGATCTCCGGCCGTGCATGAGTGAAAGCTCTTTCACGAAGCGGCAAGACGGCGGCCTTCCCCTGCTGCCTCCGGAAGGACCAGACGTTCAGCGTCCCGGCGTCCGCCTGGAGGGCGGACGCCGGCCAGGGTCATGTCCCGCGCGTCCACTGCTGGTTGGTGCCTCCGTTGCACGTGTACGTGATGAGCGCGGCGCCGTTGGCGGTGGACGCGCCGTTCGCGTCGAGGCACTCGCCGCTCGCGCGGGACTTGACGTTCACGTACGAGCCGGTGGTGGTCAGCGACCACTGCTGGCTCGTCGCGGTGGAGGCGCAGTTCTCCTGTGTGACCGTGCTCGCGTTCTCCTGCACACAGAGGCTGCTGTTGCGGACCATCAGCTGGTAGTAACCGCTTCCGACGGACTTGAACCAGTACTTCTGGTTGGCGCCGCCGTTGCAGTCGTACTGCTTGAGCTGGGCGCCCGCCCAGAGCGACTGGCTCGTGACGTCCGCGCACTTGGAGGAGTGGCGGGCGATCAGCGTGTTGTACGTGGCGGCCGTGCCGGTGACGGTTCCGGCCGCCGTGTCGATGGTGACCTCCGGCGACCAGGACATGGACATGGTGGTCGAGCCCGAGAAGGTCAGCGGCAGCCACACGTACCGGGAGTCGTTGACGGTGCCGCCGAAGGAGTTGCCCCAGCGGTCGCCCATGTAGAGGTACGAGGTGCCCGAGCTGCCCTGCACGGGCAGGACGAACGCGGTCTGCGAGCCATACGTCGTCGAGTCGCCGACGTTCTTCATGGCCGACCAGGGCCCGGCGATGTTCGTGGCCGTGGCGTACTGCTGCTGGTTGGGGTTCCAGCCCGTGGCGCCGGAGGTCAGCATGAAGTACACGCCGTTCCGCTTGAACAGGGCGGGGGCCTCGCGGTGTCCGCCGGGCCAGGGGTTGGCGACCAGGCTCGCGATGCCGGTGTAGTCGGCGGTGAGGCGGTAGATCTGGAGGTCGTAGTTCTCGCGGGCGGCGGAGATCATGTAGCCGGCGCCGTCGGTGTCGGTGAAGACGGTGATGTCGCGGGACATGTGCTGGCCGAGCGGCCGGAAGCTGCCCTTCCAGGTGTAGGTGCCGTCGACGGTGTCGGAGACGGCGACGGCGGCGCGGGCCTCGCTGTAGTCGGTGCCGTTCTCCTTGTGCATCCACATGACGAACTTGCCGGTGGAGGCGTTGTACATGACCTTCGGCCGCTCGATGTTGGCGGTCGCGAGCTCCGGGTCACTGGCCTCGGTGAGGACGTGGTTGCGGAACTCCCAGTTCTTCAGGTCGGTCGAGCGGTAGGCGTCGACGTACCGGAAGGTGTTGTCGGCGTTGCGGTGCTCGCCGAACCAGTAGTAGTAGCTGCCGACCTTGAGGACGCCGCCGCCGTGCGCGTGGACGGGGCTGCCCGAGGTGTCCGTGAACTGGGTGCCGTTGGTGATGGTCTGGGGCGCGGCCTGGGCGGGTCCGGCGGTGGCGAGGGCCGTGAACAGGCCGAGGCACAGGGCGAGGAGGGTGGCGTACGCACGTCTCATGTCAGTCGCTCACTTTCACCGCGTCGGCGACGGGGACGCCGAAGTCGGGGGTGCCGTCGCGCTTCCAGCCGAGTTTCTGGACGCGGGTGTGGCGGTTGGGGTCGTTCAGTGGGTCGCCGTTGATCTCCTTGTACTGGCGGGCGTGGTAGACGAGGACGTCGGTGCGGCCGTCCTCGGCGACGGTGAAGCAGTTGTGGCCGGGGCCGTACTGCTTGGTCGTGTCGTTGCTGGTGAAGACCGGGCTCGGCGACTTGCTCCAGCTCAGGGGGTCCAGGAGGTGGCTGTCGGCGTCGGCGGTCAGCAGGCCCACGCAGTAGTTGAAGTCGGTGGCGCTGGCTGAATACGTCATGAAGAGGCGGCCGTTGCGCTTGAGGACGTAGGGGCCCTCGTTGACCTTGAACCCGATGCACTCCCAGTCGTACTCCGGGGTGGAGAGCCGCACCTGCGGCCCCTTCAGGGTCCACGGGTTCGCCATCTCGGAGAGGAAGATGCCGGTGTTGTTGTCCATGCCGGGCTCGTGCTGGGCCCAGGCGAGGTAGCGCTTGCCCCGGTGGGTGAAGGTGGTGGCGTCCAGGGAGAAGGTTTCCCACGCCGTCTTGATCTGGCCCCGCTCCACCCAGGTGCCCTTGAAGGGGTTGGGGTGGGCGTTCTCCAGCACCCATATCCGGATCGCCCAGACGTCCTCGGCGGGCGCGGAGGCGAAGTAGATGTACCACTTGCCGCCGATGCGGTGCAGTTCGGGCGCCCAGATGTGGGCGCCCATGGGGCCGGTGGGGTGGGCGCGCCAGATGACGGACTCGTCCGCCGTGCCGAGTCCGCCCAGGGTGCGGGAGCGCCGCAGGATGATGCGGTCGTACTCGGGGGCGGTGGCGGTGAAGTAGTAGAGACCGTCCTTGTGCCGGTGGATGTGCGGGTCGGCGCGGTTGCGGACGAGGGGGTTCACGAAGGGGGCCGGCTTGGGGCGCCCGGCGGGTGTTCCGGCAGCGGTTCCACCCTGGGGCGCCGCCTCGGCGACGCCGGGGAGGGCGGGGACTGCGGCCAGGGCACCGGCGGCTGCGGCGCCCTTCAGCAGCAGTCTGCGGCTGGGGGGTTCGGGCAGAGCGTGGTCGCGGTCGCGGCTCATGCGGTGGGGCCTGCCTCTCGCTGGGGGGACACACGGCGTCGTCGTCCAATGCGCCGTCTGAGATTTCGAACACCATCTGTCATTACGAACGGTGGAAAGGTAAGGGGGTGACACGAGCAGGTCAACGGGTCTGACGGGACGAACCCGTCCGGCCCGTTCCGGAAACGGCGGCCGCCGAAGTTTCTGTTATCGAAGGGGACATGGCCCGTCTCCGGTGATGTGCCCCGCCTCACCCACACCACAGCAGCGGCCGCGGGCGTCCTCGCGGCGGTCGCCTCTCTGCTCACCGCTCCCCCGGCGGCCGCCGCCGGCCCCCGGGACGTCACGGCCGACGTGCTGGCCGGCCGGAGCGTGAGACTCGACGGCGACACGGTCGTCACCGTGCCGCCCGGGACGACGACGTACGACGGCGTCTTCCGCGGCGAGGGCACGCTCACGGTGCGCGGCGGCGGAACGCTGGTCCTCACCAGGGACAGCGACTTCACGCTCCCCGAGTCCCGGCAGCGGCAGCAGGTACGGACGCCGGGCGGCCATCACCCGTACGTCACCGTCACCCATCCCGACCCGCCGGCGGTCACGGTGGAGCGGGGCGCGACGCTCCAGTACGGCAACGGCGGTACGACGGGCCTGATCGGCCGCTTCCCGTACGACACCCCGGCGTTCCGCCTCAACCAGGACAACATCCGGGTCGACGGCACCCTGCGGCTGTCGCTGAAGAGCGCCTACAACCTGGGCACGATCAGCGGCTCGGGCCTGATCACGCAGCCGCGGTTCCTGTGGGGCACGTGGGACCTGTCGGGCACCCACTCCTTCTCCGGGGTGATCGACAACGGCACGCAGGCCAACGCCGGACGGCCCGAGTACGCGACCTCGCTACCGCGCGTGCGCAAGATCCTCAACCAGGGCACCTGGACGGTCGACACGCCGCTGGGCCGGACCGTCACGATGGGCATGGACTTCTACCAGCGCCAGTACGGCAGCGACATCAACGTCCAGTCGCGGCCGGGCGGGAAAGTCGTCCTGACCGGGCAGTACAGCTGGTCGGACCAGGGCGGTGACACGGACCCGTCGCTCAGCGACCCGGCCCTCAACTGGACGCCGGCCCGCAGACACGTCAACAAGCGCGGCACCAACATCAAGGGCGCGGACGTCCGGTGGGGCGACGGCACGACCGCCCGGATCTTCATGCCGGGCACGGCGGAGACCGTTTACATCAACCTGCTGGCGGCCCGCTCCCGCTCCCGGCTCACCTTCGACTACAACGGCCCGGTGACGCTCGGCGCCCCCATCGGCGGCGGCCGGTTCCACGACACCCTGTCGGCCCCCGGCGCGGGCGACGTCGTCATCGCGGGCACCCCCGGCAACGACGTGACCTTCGCGGCCGTGCAGTACTACGACGGCGCCACCACGGTGGAGAAGGGCGCGGTCCTGCGCCTGGGCAGCGGCGAACGGGGCGGCGACGGCGGCCTGTACACCGGCGGCGCCCACTACGGGCTCGTCAACGACGGCTCCCTGGTCCTGCGCAACCGGACCAGGCCCCTCACTCTGTCCCGCATCGGCGGCAGCGGCTCCCTCACCCAGTCGGGCACCGCCCCGACGACCCTGACGGGCCGGGCGGTGACGTACACCGGGCCGACGACGGTCTCCGAAGGCACCCTTGCCCTGCGCGACGGAGCCGCTCTCACCCGCAGCAGCTCGATCCGGCTCACCTCGGCCGGCGCACGGCTGGACGCGGGCCGGCCGGGCCTGCGGGTGGCGACGACGCTGACCGGCAAGGGCACCGTGAGCGGCACGGTCGCCAACGACGGCACCGTCACGACGGGCCTCACCGTCGACGGCCCCTACACCCAGAGCCCCGAGGGCACACTGGTCCTGCGGGACAAGCCGCTGACGGTGACGGGCCGGGCCCGGCTGGCCGGGCACCTCGACGTGCCGGCCGCCCCTCGCGCGGCTCGCGAGATCACCGTGCTCGACAACAAGGGCAAGGCCGCTACCTCGGGGGCCTTCACCGGCCTGCGGGAAGGCGCCCTTCTGAAGCGGGCGGACACGCCCTACCGGATCAGTTACCGGGGCGGCGACGGCAACGACGTCGTCCTGACGGCCGTCACCTCCCCCGGCCGCTCCGCCCCTGCCCCGGCCGCCCCGGTCCCCGCGAACCCGCGCAGCGCCGGCGTCTCGAAAGCCGTCGGCTTCGGCTGGTGGCCCTACGCCCTCGCCGCCGGCCTGACCATCAGCCTCGCGGTGCCGGTGGCGGCACTGCGGGGGCGGGGCGGCCGCCGGGGCGGACGGCACGCGGGCCGCGCGCGGCGTTGACCCGCCCGGTGCTCACAGCTCCGCATCCCCCCACACCGTCACCGTCACCTCGTCCCCCACCGCCATCCGGCCGGGCCGGAGCACCGCGTACTTCGTGCCGAAGGCGACTCCGCCCTGGGCGGCGCGCCGGTAGGCGGCGAGGGTGCGCAGGGGTTCCGGGCCCGCTCGGGTGGCGGTGTGCTGGTCGACCAGGGTGACCGCGCAGCGGATGGCGAGTTTGGCGTAGCCGAGGTCGGTGTCGCCGATGCGGAGGCGGTGGGCACGGTCCTCCGTGTGGGGGGCGTCCCAGCCGTCGATGACGATGTTGGGGCGGAAGCGGTTCAGTGGGAGGGGGTGGACGCCGCGGGCGGTCAGCCGGGTGTTGAGGTGGTCGAGGGTGGAGCGGGAGATGACGTGCAGGGCGCTGCTGTCGGCGTAGCCCGAAGTGCCGGGTGTCCGGCCGTCGGTCACCCGGTCGTGTTCCGGTGGTGTCCGGACCAGACGGCTCGGTGCGCCGAGCACGTACGTGAGCCAGTCCGCCGCCTCGTCGCCCTGGTCGATGCCCTGGTAAGCGGTTCCGAACAGGTCGACCTTCCGACGGGTGCCGGAGGTGTCCACCCGGAGGTGGAGGGACGCGGCCCCGGGCGCGGTGAGCGCGAGGTGGTCGCCGTCGGGGGTGATGCGGGGCCGGATGACGGCCAGCAGCGGGTCCCGGCGCTGCGTCCGGTACACGCCGTCCTCACTGACGACCATGAAGCTGCGGTCGTGCGCCAGTCCGGCCGGCGTCAGCAGCGCCTCATCGGCCGACGTGCCGGCGCAGCCCTTGACCGGGTAGTACGACAACTCGACGACGCGTGCCATGACCTTCCCTTCCGTTGCGGGCCTCAGCGGCCGCTGGGGGCTTCGGGGAATCCGAGGCGGGGCGCCAGTTGGCGTGCCTCGGCCGCCCATTCGGCCAGGAAGGCCAGGGCCAGGCCCCGTTCCCGGTAGCGGAGTGCGGCCGGCACGGTGCCCTGGCCGCCGTAGGCCACCTGCTCCTCCTCCGCCCGCGCCAGCATCAGGGCCGTGAGCCAGTCGTACTTCACGGCGGAGGCGCACACGCCGAGTCGTACGAGGTGTTCGTCGCCGCGCCAGCCGCTCTCGCGCAGGCCGTGCAGATAGGCGTCGTACGCCGACTTGGCCAGGCCGGGCAGTTCTGCGGCGGGCACGAACAGGTCGAAGACGGAGGCCGGGAGGTAGTTGCCGAGGTCCTCGCCGAGGGCGCCGTCGCCGGTGAACGCCCAGTCGAGCAGGACGGCGGCGCCGGCGCCGCCGGAGCTGACGTTCGCCGGCCACTGGTCGAGGTGGCACAGGGCGCGGGGCAGCGACTCCATGACCGTGAGGAACCACTCGCGGTCGTGGTGGAGGCGGACCATGTCCTCGCGCAGGCCGGGCGGGAAATGCCGCCGGACCAGGGGGTGCTGCCACGCCTCGTCGGTGTCGAGCAGGGCCTCGCCCGTCGTCTTCCCCGCCGTGTAGTCCCGCAGGAAGCGCTGGGAGAGCCAGGGGGTGTCCTCCCCCGCGCCCACCGCGCCGTGTGCGGCGCCCAGGCGGTGGGCATAGTCGACGTGGCGGCTGAGGGGCCAGGTCGTCGCCGGTTCGCCCGGCACGTCCTCCAGCCACAACGCCACGTCGCCGTCCGGGCGTTCGGCGCACTCCAGCAGCCGGGGCGCGCGGATGCCGTGCCGCTGCCAGAGCCGGGCGAGCCCGGACCGGTAGACGTACGCCTCGCGGCGCCAGAAGTTCCAGTGCCGCGGGTCGTTGGAGGCCGACCACGCGACGCTGGTCTCCTTCGTGCGCGTCAGCACCTTCAGGACGGCCGAGTGGCCGCCGCCGGTGACCCGCCACACCCCGGCCGTGACACCGTTGGACGGGTTGTGCGGGAGCGGCTCGAACACCGCCTCGTGCGCCGGGACTCCCAGGACCTCACGGACTTCGGCATGCGCTGCAACGACCTCGGGCATCCCCCGATGCTATGCCGCCGCCTCCGCCGTGTCCTTGCGTCCCCGCAGCCACACGTACACCGGGATACCGGCGAACAGGAACAGCACGCCCTGGTACACGGCGGCGTACCCGGCACCGGCGATCAGCCAGAACGAGAAGCCGAAGGAGAGCACGGCGACCGTCAGGTCCCGGGCCAGGCCCGCGGGGCGGACGCGCTCGCGGGTTCCGCGGGCCAGCCAGTACAACTGGGCGGCGGCCGACAGCAGGTAGGGCACGCAGCCCGTGAACGTCGTGATCAGGACGAGGACGCGGAAGGTGGTGTCCGGGCCGGCCGTGTAGTTGAGGCCGATGAGGAGGGTGCCGAGGACGGCGCAGGCCCACACCCCGAAGCCCGGGACGCCGCCCTTGCCGAGGCGGGCGAACGGCGCGGGGAAGAGGCCGTCGCGGGCGGCGGCGTACGGCATCTGCGCGGCCATGAGGATCCAGCCGTTGAGGCAGCCGGTGATCGAGGCGACGGCGACCAGGGCGATGGCGGTGCCGCCCCAGCCGCTCCCCGTGATCGCGTTCACGGCATCGGCGAAGGGGGCGCCCGAGTCGACGAGCCGGTCGTGCGGGACCAGTCCGAAGACGGCGACGGTGCCGAGGACGTAGACGAGGGCGGAGGCCAGGGTGCCGAGGACGCTCGCGCGGCCGACCGTGCGCTCGGGCTCACGGACCTCACCGGCGCTGACGGCGGCCGACTCGACGCCGAGGAAGCTGTACAGCAGCAGGGCGGCGGAGGCGGCGAGCGCCCCGGCGACGCTTTGACCGGATGCGTTGAACGGGCCGAAGTTGTCCGCGTCGACGAAGAACAGGCCGACCGTGGCGAGCAGGAGCAGCGGGACGAACTTCAGGATCGTGGAGACGACCTGCACCGTGCCGACCCAGCGTGTGCCCGCGAAGTTGGCGGCGGCGGGCAGCCAGAGGGCGGCCAGGGCGACGAGGGCCTGGAGGGCGTGGTTGCCGTGCAGGGGTATCAGGACGTCGACGTAGCCGACGACCGCGACGGCCAGGGCGGCGATGCTGACCCAGCACATCGTCCAGTACGACCAGGCCGACAGGAACCCGGCGAACTCGCCGAAGGCGTCCCGTGGGTAGACGTAGAGGCCGCCGGTGACGGGGCTGCGCCGGGCCAGCTTGCCGAAGAGCAGCGCGAGCAGGACGGCTCCGACCGAGAGCACGAGGAAGGCGAGGAGGCTGACCGTGCCGTAGGGGGCGACGGTGGCGGGCAGGGCGAAGATGCCGCCGCCGATGATGTTGCCCATGACGAGGGCCGTAGCGGCGGCGAGGCCGAAGGTGCGGCGGGGAGCGGGCGCCGCGGGGGTGGCCGGCTCGGCGGGTTCGGTGGCCTCGGTGGGGCTGGGGACGGTCATGAGGGTTCCTGTACAAGCGGAGGGGGAGGGTCCTGATCGTAAACGGTCATCCCATATGCTGGTCGACCTGTTCATCTAATGGACACAGTCGGCAGGGGGGCGCGGGCGGATCTCGGTTACGGTCGTTCGCATGACGCGCACCATCACCCTCGCCGAAGCCCTTGCCGCCGGGACGGTCGTCCTCGACGGCGGCATGTCCAACCAGCTCGAATCGGCCGGGCACGACCTGAGCGACGAGCTGTGGTCGGCGCGGCTGCTCGCCGAACAGCCGGAGGCGGTGACCGAGGCGCACCTCGCCTACTTCCGGGCAGGTGCGGACGTGGCGATCACGGCCAGCTACCAGGCCACGTTCGAGGGGTTCGCCCAGCGCGGGATCGGCCCTGAGCGGGCGGCCGGACTCATGGCGCTGAGCGTGGAGTCGGCCCGGGAGGCGGCCCGGCGGGCGGGTGTGTCACGGCCCCTGTGGGTGGCGGCCTCGGCCGGTCCGTACGGGGCGATGCTCGCGGACGGTTCGGAGTACCGGGGGCGCTACGGGCTGAGCGTGGACGAGCTGGAACGTTTCCACCGGCCGCGCCTTGAGGTGCTGGCCGCGGCCGGGCCCGACGTCCTCGCACTGGAGACGGTCCCGGACGCGGACGAGGCCGCGGCCCTGCTGCGGGCGGTGCGCGGGCTCGGGGTGCCGGCCTGGCTGACGTATTCCGTCGCCGGGGACCGCACCCGTGCCGGGCAGCCGCTGGAGGAGGCCTTCGCCCTGGCCGCCGAGGCGGACGAGGTGATCGCGGTCGGGGTGAACTGCTGCGCTCCGCAGGACGTGGACGGCGCGGCCGCGACGGCGGCGCGGGTCACCGGCAAGCCGGTCGTCGTCTACCCCAACAGCGGGGAGACCTGGGACGCCGGGGCCCGTGCCTGGACCGGCCGGTCCACCTTCACCGTCGGCCAGGTGAAGGGCTGGCAGCAGGCCGGGGCCCGGCTGATCGGCGGCTGCTGCCGGGTCGGTCCGGACGGCGTCGCGGGCATCGCGGGGGCGCTGGAGGCGGCGTAGCGCGCCGGCGGACCGCACTCCCGGCGGTCCCCATGACGAGGAAGAACCGCCCCGGGCCCGCTGAGCCCCGCGGGGCCCCGCTGAGCCCTGCCCGCTCGGCGAGTGAGCAGCCGTCAGTGACGCCGCAGGGCGCCGGAGCGGCGCAGCCGCCGTACGGCCGAGCGCAGTTCGGTACCGCGGGCGGGCGAGACATCGGCCGGGACCGTCACGGGGGCGGGTTCCGGGAGCCTGAGGGCGTCTGCCTGCCAGAGGGCGAGTTCTCGGTCCCGGGGGCCGTACGCCGTGTAGGAGACTCCGTCCTCGGCGTCCGGTGCGCGGTCTCCGAAGACGCGCACCGGGTGGGCCGCGTCCCAGCGCTCCCAGCCCGGGTCGCCGTCCGTGGCGAACCGCACCCAGGCCGCGTGCATGGCGTCCGCCAGTTCCTGCGGCGCGCCCTCGCCCGCCAGTTTCCGGGACTCCGCGGCCTCCCCGGTGTCGAAGACGAAGCCCAGCTCCAGCGCGTGGCACGAGCCGAGGCCGGGCAGGTTCGAGGGCCAGGCGAACTCATAGACGTACGACGGTTCCGTGCGGGCGTCGGCGAGGTGGTGCAGGGGGAGGCGGAGCAGGTGGTCGGTGACGAGCTGGCCGACGATCTCCGCCGTGCCCGCCTCGGGGTGCAGGGTGCGGTAGCCGCGCGGGACCTCGCTGCCGCAGTGGCAGCGGGCCATGGCGCCCGCGACGGCGACGGCCCCGAGCCGGTCGACGCGCTCCAGCAGACCGCCCGGCACCAGCCACAGCCGGTACTCGTCGCGGGTCCAGCCCAGCAGCAGCTCGACGCCGGGGGCGGCGCCGCCGTCCGTGAGGGCCTCCAAGGGGTCGCGGGGGACGACGTCGCCGTCGACGACGAGGCCGAAGGCGGGGCCGCCGACGACCGGGCTGCTCCGCTTCCCCACCTCGGCCTGGGTGCGCAGCAGCAGGTCGCGGTCGACGGCGGCGAAGGCCTCCGCGGTGGCGGGGATCTTCAGCCGTGCGGCCATCCGGCGCACCATCCGCCGCACCTTGGCCCGCTCGGACGCCTCGGGCGGTCCGCTCTGCAGGACGGCCCGGCGCACCAGCCCCTGGGTCTGCGGGGCGGCTAGGAGGGCGCCGATGCTGATCGCCCCGGCGGACTGGCCGAACAGGGTGATGCGGCCGGGGTCGCCGCCGAAGGCCTCGATGGCCTCGTGCACCCAGGCCAGAGCGGCGATCTGGTCCCGCAGGCCGGGGTTCGGGGGCGTATCCGGGAACAGGCCGTAGCCCTCGACCCCCAGCCGGTAGTTGATCGACACACAGACCACGCCGTCGCGGGCGAAGGAGTGGCCGTCGTAGACGGGTACGGCGGAGGATCCTCGGGTCAGGGCGCCCCCGTGCAGCCAGATGAGGACGGGCAGGCGGGCCCCGGGGGCGGGCTGCGGGGTCCAGACGTTGAGGTTGAGGCAGTCGTCACCCGGCACGACCGGGTCGGACAGGTAGTGGGCGAAGGCGTCGGAGTACGGCGGTTTCGGCGGGGTGGGGCCGAAGGCGCCCGCGTCGCGGACACCGTCCCAGGGCGGCACGGGCACGGGTGGGCGGAAGCGGCGGGGGCCGAAGGGCGGGGCCGCGTACGGGATGCCGCGGAAGACCGCGACACCGCGTTCGTACCGGCCCCGCAGGGCACCGAAGGGCGTCCTCACCACGGGGTCCGTCTGGTCTGCCGTCATCCGTCCACCAGCCTCCTCACCGCGCTCGTGCACCGTGAAGATCAGAGCAACTCATTGTGTTCCGGTATTCCGGTGCACGGGCGGGCGGGAGGGCTGTTCGGGTTACTCGGCGACCTGGCCGCGCGAGACGGAGCCGATCGCGGTGTGCGACTGCCTCGTTTCGGCTGACCTGCACACCCTGCTGAGCGAGTTGTTCGGGGTTTCGAAAGTTTTGACCGGCGTCAAGCGGCGAATTCACTTCTCTTCCACCCGTCCTGCGCCGCACCTACAGTAGGAAGCGCTTTCTGCCCTGCGGTCCTCCGTGTCCGCCGTGCGCAGAGCTGGTCGAAACTTTCCACGGCCCTCGGGCGGGCCGGAGAGGTGGGTTCCCGATGGTCCGTACGGCGAGTGCGAGCACGGCTGCCGGTCCGACGCTGGCGGTCGTGGCGCGCGAGGCGGGGGTGTCGGTGCCGACCGCGTCGAAGGTGGTCAACGGCCGCGAGGACGTGGCACCCGAGACCCGCCGCCGTGTCACCGAGGCACTCGACCGGCTCGGCTACGTGCGCAGACCCCGCTTCGAAGCGGCGAAGGCACCCCGGCTGGTCGATCTGGTCGTGCACTCGCTGGAGAGCTCCTGGTCGGGCGCGGTGCTGCACGGGGCGGAGGACGCGGCGCACGACGCGGGCCTGGAGGTCGTGGTGTCGGCGGCCCTGATCCGCTCCCGGGTCGGCCGCCCGGAACGCGGCTGGCTCGACAAGCTGGTCGCCCGCGGTTCCTCCGGGGTCCTGTTCAACCTGGCCGAGCTGAGCGACTCGCAGTACGCGTGGCTGGAGCAGCACCGCATACCGTTCGTGATGATCGACCCGGTGCAGGAACCGCCGGAGGGCGTGGTCTCGGTGGGCGCCGCGAACTGGCAGGGCGGTCTGACGGCCACGGAGCATCTGCTGTCCCTGGGCCACGAGAGGATCGCGGTCATCGCCGGTCCACGGCGCACGATGTGCAGCAGCGCGCGGGTCGCCGGATACCGTTCGGCGCTCGCGTCGGCCGGGGTCCGGCACCGCGCCGAGTACGTCCGGCACGCCGGTTTCGACGAGAGCGTGGCCCACCGCCGCATGCTGGAACTCCTCGACCTGCCCGAGCCGCCGACCGCCGTCTTCGTCTGCTCGGACCGGATGGCGCTGGGTGTCTACGAGGCCTTGGCCGAAAGGGGGTTGGGGGTCCCGGACGACATCAGTGTGGTCGGCTTCGACGACCTGCCCGAGGCCCGCTGGGCCTCCCCCGCCCTGACCACCGTCCGCCAGCCGCTGTCCGAGATGGCCGCGACGGCCCTGCGGTCGCTGCTGCGCATGATGGACGGGCACCGTCCCGAGAGCACGCGCACCGAGCTGTCGACGCGCCTGGTGGAACGGGCGAGTACGGCGGCGCCGCGCACGTAGGAGCGCTCCGGGCCGCGCACGAGCGGTCGGCCCCAGCGCCTCGCCCCGACCGGCGCACAGGGCCCGGCCCGTGGTCGTGCGGGCGTCTGCCGCACACCCCTCGTACGCGTCGCGCGCCCGCCACCCGGGGGAACTGGCCGGGACGGACCGGCGTCGAACGGTGCGGTGGGGAGGGGCCGGTGTCCGGGGGCGGGGCGGCGGCGAGCAGTGGGGGGACGACCATGACACGCTGGCGGCCGCTTCCGGACGTTCTGCCGCGGGAGGCGCGGCACCTGGTCGAGCAGCTGCGGACCCTGAAGGACCGCACCGGGCTGAGCCTCGCCGAGCTGGCCCGGCGGACCGCCTACAGCAAGTCGTCGTGGCAGCGGTATCTCAGTGGGGCCAAACAGCCGCCGCGCGGAGCGGTGCAGGCGCTGTGCCGGGTGGCGGGGGCCGACCAGGCACGGCTGCTGGCGCTGTGGGATCTGGCCGACACGACGTGGCCCCACGGGGTGCCGGCGGCGGCCGGGCCCGCGGGGCCGGTGGCGGACGCACCGCCGGCCGGTGCCGAGTACAGGCGCTGGCGGGCGGCGGCCCTGGTGTCGTTCGGGGTCATCGTCGTGCTGCTGGCCGGGCTGTTGTGGATGCTGCCCTCGGGGAGCGGATGACCGTCACGGCCGGCCGCTCCCCCGGCGGCGGTGCGGCTCAGCCGACCGTGCGGTAGTGGGCGTACTTCCACGGCCCGACGTTCTTCAGCTTCACCTGGTACTTGCCGCCCACGCGCTTGAAGTTGACGTTCCGCACGAGGCCCTTGTACTGGACGATGTTGCCCGGGAGGCTCTGGAGCCGGCTCTGGGCGAAGTCCCAGCTCTCACTGTCGACGGTGCCGTCGGTCTCGGGGAGGTTGTGCCGGCTCTGCCACCACTGGGTGGCCGACTCGGTCTCCGGCCCGAAGGAGCCGTCGATCCGGCTCTTCCTGAAGGGCTGCGACTCGCCCTCGTCGTCCTCCCACTCGGCGCCGTCCGCCCACAGCACGGTCTCCCACAGGGCGATGGCGTTGCCCCTGGAGTAGGCGTCGACGCCGAGGTTCTCCTCGTCCTCCCAGTCGTTGGTCACGATGCCCTTGCCGTCGATGCCGAAGTAGGCGGGCGCGGCGTTCGCCGCCGGGGCCAGGGCGATGCCGGTCCCCCCGGCCCCCAGCACCACGGCCGTCGCCATCGCCACGGCCCGATTGCGCATGCTCATGCGGTTGTCCTTTCCGAACCGCCGTCCCCCGGCGGGTTTCCCCTGGGGCGGCTCGTCTCGTCTGGCACGGCACAGCCTCACGGGCCGGCGGTACCCGCGGCGAGCCCTGCCGGCGTCCCCGGACCGCCCTGGGACGGTTCACGCGCGGTGCGGCGGCGTCCCGGCCGGGGACGGGCCGGCGGGGACCGCGCCCGGGCCGGAGGGCCGACGGCGGCGGGCGCGGCAGCGGTGCCGGGCGCGGTCAGGGGGCCGGGAGCCGGGCCGCCCAGGTGATGCCGCCCAGGAGGTGGGCGCGGAAGGCCGGGTCCTCGTAGGCCTCGCGGGCGTGGCCGAGGGCCGTGGAGAAGACACGGCCCTCGCCGTGGTCGCGGCACCAGACCAGGGGGTGGTCGGCGCCCATGCCGCCGCCCTCGTAGGAGGACTCGTCGGCGGCGGCCAGGACGCGGACCCTGCCGCGTGGGCTGGTGCGGAAGTCGTACCACTCGTCGGTGACGTCCCGGACGGCGGGCAGGTGACGGGTCGCCGGATGGTCGTGGTCCTCGACGACGGCCTTGCCGGGCTGGTGCAGCGGGTGCCGGGCGAACCGCGCGCCCAGCAGGTCGCCGTAGTACGGCCACTCGTCCTCCGTGCAGGCGGCCGCATGCACGCCCACGAAGCCGCCGCCCGACTCCACTTAGGCGGCGAGCCGTTCCCGCACGGCCGGGGTGAGGATCTCGCCGCTGGTGGAGAGGAACACCACGGCCGCACAGGTGTCCAGGCGCTGTTCGAGGGCGGCCGGGTCCTCGGTGGCGTGGACCTCGAAGTCCCCGAGGGTGCGCAGGGCGGCGATGCCGGCCGGGATGGAGTCGTGCCGGTAGCCGGTGGTACGGGTGTGGGCGAGCAGTCGCGGTGCCATGGGATCCGAACCCAGGAGACCGGGGGCCTCCGGGGAGGACCGTGGGACGACCGAAATTTTCGGACCGGGCGCAACCGGCGGGCATCCGGGGGGGGGCGGCGCGGGGCGTCCGTTTTCTTCAAGACCGGGCCGTGCCGGCCTGCCTACGGTGGCTCCATGACTGCACGATTCGATGCCATCGGCCTGGTCGTCTCCGACATGGCCGCCTCCGTCGCGTTCTACCGCCGGATCGGGTTCGCCTTCCCGGACGGCGCCGAGAACCAGCCGCACGCCGAGGCGGAACTGCCCGGCGGGCTGCGGCTGTTGCTCGACACCGAGGAGACGGTCCGCTCCTTCCTGCCCGGCTGGCAGCCGCCCGCGGGCGGGGGCAGGACTTCGCTGGCTCTGCGCTGCGACAGCCCGGAGGAGGTGGACGCGCTGTTCGAGGAGCTGGTCGGCTCGGGGTATCACGGCGAGCTCAAGCCGTGGGACGCCTTCTGGGGGCAGCGGTACGCCGTGGTGGACGACCCGGACGGCAACGGGGTGGACCTGTTCGCCCCGCTAGCCGCCGCGGCCGAGTAGCTCACCCAGCGGCAGACCTGACAACTCCCTCACGTCGCGGGCCAGATGGGCCTGGTCGGCGTAACCAGCCCGGGCGGCGGTCTCCGCGAAGGACACGCCGGCCCTGGCCAGGGCGAGGGCGCGGTGCAGCCGCAGGATGCGGGCCAGGGTCTTGGGGCCGTAGCCGAAGGCGGACCGCGAGCGACGGTGCAACTGACGTGCGCTCACGCCGAGTTCGTCGGCGGTGGCGGCGACCGGACGGCCCGCGTCGAGGGCGGTGACGATCTGCCGGAGCAGCGGGTCGGGGGGTTCGGCACCGGCCGCACGCCGCAGCGCCAGTTCCTCCAGGCCGCTCGCCGGGTCGGGGGCCGCGTTCACCCGGCCGGACATGCGCCGTACCTGCGCGGCCGGCCACAGGTCCGCGAGCTCGACGCGCCGGTCGCGCAGCTCGTGCGCCGGCACGCCCAGGAGCGCCGGGGCCGTGCCCGGGTAGAAGCGGATGCCGGCCCAGGGCCCGGTCACACCGTCCGGGAGGTACGCGCGGGTATCGGGCCCGGCGACCATCAGCCGCCCGTCGTGCCACAGCAGATCCATGCACCCGTCGGGCAGGACACGCCCCGTCCCGGGCCCCGTCGGGGTGTTGGTCCACACGACGGCCCCGGGCAGCCGCGACGCCCGCTCCACGTACACGAGGGCCAGGCTACGCCGCGGCACGGCGACGGGCACCGGCAAACCGGACCGGGGGTCGGCCGGGTACGGCCCGTGCCGCTACGTCACCCGCCCCCGGTACTCCACCGGGCTCACCCCGTAGACGCGCTTGAACGCCGTCGACAGGGCGAAGGCGCTGCCGTAGCCCACCCTGCGGGCCACCGCGTCGAGGGTGTCGGCGGAGTCGCGCAGGCGGTCGGCGGCGAGGGCGAGGCGCCAGCCGGTCAGGTAGGTCATCGGCGGTTCGCCCACCAGGGCGGTGAAGCGGCGGGCCAGCGCCGCCCGGGACACCCCGGCCTTCGCGGCGAGCGAGGCGACGGTCCAGGGGTGGGCCGGGTCGTCCTGGAGCAGGCGCAGCACGCCGCCGACGACCGGGTCGGCGAGGGCCCGGTACCAGGCCGGTGCCTCCGCCTCGGGGCGTGCGAACCAGGCCCGCAGCGCGGCGATGACCAGCAGGTCCAGCAGCCGGTCCAGGAGGACCTCCTGCCCGGGCTCGTCCCGGACGATCTCCTCCATGAGGTACGGCGTGAGCGGGCAGTCCCACACGTCGGACGGGAGGGTGAGCAGCGGCGGCAGGGCGTCCAGCAGCCGCCCGCCGACCTCGCCCCGCATCGGGTAGGTGCCGATCAGCATCACGGTGTCCCCGTCGAGCCGGTCGCCCCAGGTGCGCACGCCGAGGTCCATGGAGCCGTTGAGGGGGCGTCCGTCGGGGTAGCGGCACTCCTGGTGCGGCAGGATCACCGCCTGCGGTGCCGTGCCGGGCGCGTCGGAGCAGGTGTACGGGTCCGGGCCGCGGGCGACGGCGAGGTCCCCGGCCTCCAGCCGCGTCTGCTCGCCCCGGTCGGGGACGATGCAGGCCTCGCCGCGGACGACGAGCATCACGGTGAGCGGGGCCCGGTCCTCCACGCGGACCGCCCACGGCGGGTCGAAGCAGGCCCGGATCATGAACGCGCCCCGCGCTCGGGGCCCCTCCAGCAGACCGGCGAGAGCGTCCATGTGGCCAGCGTAGACGCGGGCGTATGGGAATGAGCCGTTCGGCGATGGTTCCGTGCGGCGTACGGCAGTTGACTCGGCGGTATGACGAACACAGCGGAGAACTCAACAGAGAACACAGCACGGGACACGCAGGTCACGACGGTGGTGGTGACGGGCGCAACGGGGCGTACCGGCAGCCGGGCGGCGCGGGCCGCAGAGGCGGCCGGGCTCACGGTCCGGGCGGCTTCGCGGGCCACGGGCTTCGACTGGTGGGACGCCTCGACCTGGGCGGACACCCTGCGCGGCGCCGACGCGGCGTACCTCGCCCACCCCTCGGACGTCGGCGCCCCGGGCGCCGCGGAGGTGGTCGGGGCACTCGCGCGGGAGGCGGTCGGGCTCGGGGTGCGGCGGCTGGTGCTGCTGTCCGCGCGGGGCGAGGACCAGGCCCTGCCCACCGAGGAGGCACTGCGCGCCTCGGGGGCGGACTGGACGGTCGTGCGGGCGGCCTGGTTCGCGCAGAACTTCAGTGAAGGACCGCTGGTGGCGGAGCTGCGGGAGCGCGGCGAGCTGGTGTTCCCGGCCGACGGGGTGCGCGAGCCGTTCCTCGACGTGCGGGACATCGCGGACGTGGTGGTGAGCGTGCTGACCTCCGGCGACCGGTACGCGGAGCGGATCCTCACCCTCTCCGGGGCCCGGCTGCTGACCTTCGGGGAGGCCGTCGCGGAGATCGCCGCGGCGACGGGGCGCCCGCTGACGTACCGGGCCGTCTCGACGCGGGACTACGGTGAGGCGCTGGCGGGGTTCGGTGTGCCGCCGGAGGAGGTGGCGGGGATGACGGAGGTCTTCCGCACGCTCCTCGACGGCCGCAACGCGCACCTGTCGGACGGCGTGCGGGAGGTGCTGGGCCGCGCGCCCCGGGACTTCGGCGACTTCGTGCGCGAGGAGGCCGCGGCCGGGACCTGGAAGGCCTGAGTGGGGGCGCCCTCACCGGTCCTCGGGCGGGGGTCCCTCCCCGTTGACCTGGGTGCTCTTCAGCTGGGTGTTCTTCACGTGGGTGCTCTTCACGTGGGTGCGCAGGCGGGCCGACACGTCCTCCGGCGGCAGGAAGCGGGACCAGCGTTCCGGGAACTCGGAGGGCATGTCCGGGTCGGCCTCGCCCGCGGCACTGGCGCGGGCCACGTACTCGGCGACCTGGGCCTGCCGCAGCCGTTCGTTGGCCTCGCGGGCCGCGGCCGTCGCGGCGGCCGGCCAGACCCGGTCGATGGCGGCGTTGACCGCGGCCCCGACCAGGACGGCGAACGCGGACACACCGATCCACAGCAGCACGGCGACGGGCGCGGCGAGGGAGCCGTAGATCGTGGGGCCCTCGACGGTGCTGGTCAGGTAGATCCGCAGCAGGAAGCTGCCGAGCACCCACATGCCGAGGGCGACCAGCGCGCCGGGCACGTCCTCGATCCACGGGGAGCGGACGGGGACGGACACGTGGTACAGCGTCGTCAGGAAGGCGATCGACAGCAGGATCACCGTGGGCCAGTAGAGGACCTGTACGACCGTCGTCGACCAGGGCACGACGTCCACCACGGCGTCGGGCCCGGCCACCATCAGCGGCAGCGCGACCGAGCCGATCAGCAGGGCCACGATGAACAGCAGGAAGGCCAGCAGGCGGGTCTTGACGATGCCCCGGACACCGTCGAGCCCGTACATCACGGTGATGGTGTCGATGAAGACGTTCACCGCGCGGGAGCCCGACCACAGGGCGAACAGGAAGCCGATGGAGATGACGTCGGGACGGCCGCCCTTCATCACGTCGTGCAGGATCGGCTGGGCGATCTCGCGGACGCCCTGGTCGGACAGGACGGTGCGGGAGGCCTCCAGGAGGTTGGTCTGGAGGCTCTGGATGGTGTCGGCGCCGGTCCAGGCGTCGACGTAGCCCAGCAGCCCGATCATGCTGAGCAGCAGCGGCGGCACCGACAGCAGCGTGAAGAAGGCGGCCTCGGCCGCGAGGCCCAGGATGCGGTACTCGATGCAGGAGTTGACGGTGTCCTTGAGCAGCAGCCAGGCGGTCCTGCGCTTGGAGACGTTCCGGTAGAGGGCCCGCGCCCGGTGGAGGCGCCCGGAAGGTGTGTCGGGGGTTTCACTTGCTGGCTGCACCCCCTAACGGTATCCGCCGTGCCCGGCCCCACTCACCCACAGGCCGGGTCTTCGCGGACCGGTGCGGGTCCGCCGGGTGCCAAGGTGCTACCGCGGGGTACTTTCGCAGCATGGCAGGCAGCACGCACACCGTGACGAACCAGGTCCCGCCGCTGGTCGGGTACGATGTCTTCTCCGCCGACCGGGCCCTGGCCGACGCGGTCGCCCGGCATCTGGACCCGGACCTGCGCGAGGAGGTCCTCGGCGAGCTGACGGCACTGGGCCGCACCTCCGGCTCGGCGCAGGTGCAGGACTGGGGCAGGCTGGCCAACGAGAACCCGCCGCGGCTGCGGACACACGACAGGTACGGCAACCGCGCCGACGAGGTCGAGTTCCACCCGTCCTGGCACCGGCTGCTCGGCAAGGGCGTCTCGGCGGGCCTGACGGCGGCGTGGGGCCGGCCGGCCGGGCACCTGCGGCGGGCCGCCGCCTTCGTGCTGTGGACGCAGGTCGAGGCCGGCAACGGCTGCCCGCTGTCGATGACCCACGCCGCGGTGCCCGCCCTGCGCACCGACCCGGAGCTGGCCGCCGAGTGGGAACCGCGGCTGACGTCCATGGTCTACGACCAGGAGCTGCGGCCGGCGGACCAGAAGGCCGGGGCGCTGTTCGGGATGGGGATGACGGAGAAGCAGGGCGGCAGTGACGTCCGGGCCAACCGCACGTCGGCGCGGCCGCTGGCCGAGGACGGGACGTACGAGCTGACCGGCCACAAGTGGTTCTGCTCGGCGCCCATGTCCGACGGTTTCCTGGTGCTGGCGCAGGCTCCGGGCGGGCTGACCTGCTTCCTGGTGCCGCGGGTGCTGCGGGACGGCACGCGCAACGTGTTCCGGATCCAGCGGCTCAAGGACAAGCTGGGCAACCGGTCGAACGCCTCCGCCGAGGTCGAGTTCGACGGGACGTGGGGGCGCCGGGTCGGCGAGGAGGGGCGCGGGGTGCGCACCATCATCGAGATGGTCGCGGCGACCCGGCTCGACTGCGTGCTCGGCTCCGCCGGGCTGATGCGGCAGGCGGTGGCGCAGGCGGTGCACCACTGCACGTATCGCGAGGCGTTCGGCGGGAAGCTCGTCGACAAGCCGCTCATGCGCAACGTCCTCGCCGACCTGGCGCTGGAGTCGGAGGCGGCGACGGCCCTGGCGCTGCGGCTCGCTGCGGCCTGGGACGACGGCGGCGAGCAGGAGCGGGCGCTGCTGCGGATCGCGGTGCCGGCCGCCAAGTACTGGGTGACCAAGCGGTGCCCGCCGGTTGCCGTGGAGGCGGCGGAGTGCCTCGGCGGCAACGGGTACGTGGAGGAGTCCGGGATGCCGCGGCTGGTGCGCGAGTCGCCGCTGAACTCGATCTGGGAGGGCGCGGGCAACGTCCAGGCGCTCGACGTGCTGCGGGCGTTGCAGCGGGAGCCGGGCGCGCTGGACGCGTATCTGCGGGAGGTCGGGCAGGCGCGGGGTGCCGATCACCGCCTCGACGGGGCGATCAAGGACCTGCTGACCGAACTCGCGGATCTGGAGGGCGTGGAGGGGCGGGCGAGGCGGCTCGCGGAGCGGCTCGCGCTGGTACTCCAGGGCTCGCTGCTGGTCCGCTTCGCGCCACCGCAGGTCGCCGACGCGTTCTGCGCGGGGCGGCTCGGCGGCGACGCGGGCGCTGCGTTCGGGACGCTGCCGCACACGCTGGACCTGGCGTCGGTGGTGGAGCGGGCGCGGCCGGTGTGCTGATCCGGCGGGCCCTCACGCGCGTGCGCGAAGGAGCGGGGGTGGTGCTGCGCCGACACGGCACCACCCCCGCCGCACAGGCCCGTTCGAGCCGCTGAACGCCGCTCGGGACGGCGCCGCTCAAGTTTCGGACACGGCCGGGCCGTCCACCAGGGTTGCAGGGGGTTGCAACTTGCTGCTGACTGTGTGCGGAGTGTGCGCGCGCCACCAGGGGCAGACGGCACTATGAGACGCACAGTCAGAAGCGACTCCGGGGGGCGCACGCGTATGGACGTCACGCACTTGGCCGCCGTCGACAGCACGCGCGCGGCCCGGGTTCTCCAGCAGGTCCGCTCGGCGCGGCTGGCCGGGCGGCCCGCTCCGGTGGCGCCGCGTCCGGTGATCGAGCGGTCCTGGGAGCGGATGATGCGCAGCGGGGTGGATCCGGACCACGACGTGCGGGCGGATCCGCTGTCCCGCGAGGAGGTGCAGCGGCGGCGCGAGACGTCGGTTTTGCGCCATGTGCTGCCGGTGCTGAGGGAGGGGCTGCTGGCGGCCGCGGACGTCGCCCACCACATCATGGTGGTGGCCGACGAGGACGGTCGGGTGCTGTGGCGCGAGGGCAGCCCGCCGGTGCTGCGCAGGGCCGACGGGCTGGGTTTTGAACTCGGCGCGGACTGGCGTGAGGACGTCGTCGGCACGAACGGTCTGGGCACCCCGGCGGTGGTGCGCCGGCCCGTGCAGGTCTTCGCCTCCGAGCACTTCGTGCGCTCCCAGGCCGGCTGGACCTGCGCGGGCGCGCCTCTGACGGATCCGCGGGACGGCCGGCTGCTCGGCGTGGTGGACGTGAGCGGTCCGCTGGAGACGATGCATCCGGCCACGCTCGCCTGGGTGGGCTCGGTGGCCCGGCTCGCCGAGGCCCGGCTGCGGGAGATGCACACGGAGTCGCTGGAGCGGCTGCGGGCGGTGGCGGCGCCGGTGCTGGCCCGGATCGGCGGCCGCGCCCTGGTCGTCGATCCGGACGGCTGGACCGCCGCGGTCAGCGGGATGCCGTACGCGCGGCGGGTGGCGCTGCCGAAGTCGCTGTCGGCGGGCCCGAGATGGCTGCCGGCGCTCGGGCTGTGCTCGGTGGAGCCGCTGGCGGGGGGCTGGCTGGTGCGGGCGGCAGAGGACGAGCCGGTGCGGCGCGGCCCGGCCCGGATCGTGCTGGACCTCAGGCAGGCGCGGCGCTGGTCGGTGGAGGTGCTCGGCGGGGCGGGCTCCTGGACCCGGGAACTGAGCCCGCGCCACGCGGAATTGCTGTATCTGCTCGCGGTTCACCGCTCCGGCCGCAGCGCCTCGGGCCTGGCCGGGGATGTGTTCGGCGATCCGGCCCGCACGGTGACGGTCCGTGCCGAGATGTCGCGGGTGCGACGGTATCTGGGGGCGTTCCTGGAGCACCGGCCGTACCGGTTCGCCGAGGACGCCGAGGTCGAGGTGCTGCTCCCGGACGATCCGCGGGATCTGCTGCCGCACTCGACCGCACCGGCGGTGAGCGGGCGGCGGGGATCCGCAGCGACCCCCTGAGGTTCACCGCGCGTGCCGTGCAAGGCGCATCGAGGGGTGCATCTTTCGCATATTTGCAGGGTCTTCGTCCCGTGCGCCGCTCACCTGCCGTAGCATCCCTCTACGGGCCACCCCACCTGCTCCTCCGTCAACGTGCGGATCAACAGGCGCAGTTGGTCCGTCTCGGGAGGACGTTATGAAGCATCGCGGCAGACACCGGCGGCGCAAGCGGGGCAGGGCGCTGCGCGCGACCCTGGCCGGGACGGCTCTCGCGCTCACCGCCGCCGCCACCCTGATCAGCGCCTCGCAGGCCACCGTCGCCGACGCCCCCGGGGCTCTCAAGCCGGTCTCCGCGTCCGACGGTGCCGGGCGGTTGCCGCTGGCCGAGCACCGGGTGCCCGGGCGGTGGCTGGACCGGCTCGCGTCGGAGATGGGCCGGCCCGTCGGTGTCGGCACGGTCCTGGACAACGCCGACGTCCCGCTGCGGGAGGCGGCCGACTGCCCGGCCCCCGAGAAGCACGCCCTGCCGGTGGAGCCCGCGGCCACGCGCGCGTACTGCTTCGGCGGCTCCGGCACCCGTGGCTGGCGGGCCGGCGCGGTCACGACCTCGGGCGACGCGGACGACGACGGCCGCTGGGGAGCGAACCGCGTGATCCTGTCCGGCTGGACCCGGGGCGCCGAGGGCGGCTCCCTGGACGGCCCGGCCCCCGGGCAGGGCCTGGCCAAGGTCGCCTTCGTCGACGCGAACGACCCGGGCGCGCCGCGCTACACGTGGGCTCTGCTGGCCGTCCCGGTGGACGGCGGGCGGGACTACCGGGGGCTGGTCTCCCCCCTGTCCGGCATGGTCTGGTACCAGGACAAGCTGCTGGTGACGACCCGCGAGGGCGACCGGAACGCGCTGTACGTGTACGACATGGACCGCATCCAGCGCGCCACCGTCGAGTCCGACGCGGTCGGCCGGGTGCGGGGCGGCTGGGCCGCGCACGGCTACCGGTTCGTACTGCCGGCCGTCGGCTCGTACACGCTGCCCGGCGGGGACGACGCGGCCCGTCCGGCCACCGTCTCCCTGGACCGCAGCACCTCCCCCGACAGCCTGGTCGCGAGCGAGTGGGTGCCGGCGGACGGCGACCGGCACACCCGGCTGTGGCGCTACGCGCTGAGCCGGGACCCGGCCCGCTCCGGGCTGCTCGCCACCGACTCCGCCGGGGACGCGGACCCGGTCGAGGCGTACGAGACGAAGACGGCCGACGTGCGGGGCGTGCTGGCCCACCGCACCGGCTGGTACCTGGACCGGGCGTCGGGCGGTCCGGGCGGGCACGGCACGCTGTGGCGCCAGGACACGGACGGCGCACGGGCGACGGAGTGCGGCACGGACGGGACGCGGCACTGCTGGAGCGGCCGGTCGGGTTCCCTGTCCTACTGGGAGGAGACCGGCGAGGTCTGGTCCCAGTCGGGGCGGATGCTGTTCGCGGTGCCGCTGAGGTCGATCGACCGGGCGCTGGACTGACCGGAGCGGCCCGCCGGACCGGGGACCGATCGACAGATGAGCGGGTCGGATGATTTTCTGGCCCGCATGACCTCCATCGCCGTGACCACCTGGTCCCTGGAGCAGACCGCCCCGACCGACCTGCTGCCGGCCGTCGCGCCGGACGGGGACGTCCGGGTCGTCCGCTCCGAGGTGCCCTCGCCCGAGTTCAGCCGGTTCCTGTACGCGTCGGTGGGCGGCGACATCCTCTGGACGGACCGGCTCGGCTGGCCGTACGCGCGCTGGGTGGAGCACTTGGAGCGGCCCGGAGTGGAGACGTGGGTGGCCTACGACCGCGGCACGCCCGCGGGGTACGTGGAGCTGGAGGCACAGGACGACGCGGTCGTGGAGATCGTCTACTTCGGGCTGCTCCCCGCCTTCCGGGGCCGGCGCATCGGCGGTCACCTGCTGTCGTACGGCACGGCCCGGGCCTGGGACCTCGCGGACCGCTGGGCGGGACTGGCGCCGACGAAGCGGGTGTGGCTGCACACGTGCAGCAAGGACGGCGAGCACGCGATGGACAACTACCTGCGGCGGGGCTTCACGCTGTTCGACACCAAGGTCGAGGAGGAGGCGGAGGCCGCCGCTCCGGGACCGTGGCCTGGGGCGTTCCCCGTCTGACCTGGACGGACACCTCAAGGCCGCCCGATGTGACCTACACCACCCTTGTCTTGCCCTGCAAGACAAGGGTGTCCGCATCTTGGACGAAGCTGGACTGTGTCCAGATCGCCGTGACACGCTTCCGTCATGTCTGGAACTGGAATTGCCTTGGTGAGTCGGCGGCACGTCGACCTCGGCCGCATGTCCAGCGCCATCTGTCCGGCGCACTGAGCGTACTCAGCCCGCGCCCGACATCCCCTTTCTCCTCTCCTTTCCCGCGCAAGGACGCGCACGTATGCCCGTGCGCGCACGCGCAGGTCAGAGCCGCATTCCCGCCTGTCCGAAGGACGTATCAACCATGGCCGCCACCCCGCAGAAGCCTGCCGACGCGACTCCCCGCCGCAAGGTGAGCCGTCACCGCGGTGAGGGTCAGTGGGCCGTGGGGCACCACACCCCGCTGAACGGCAACGAGCAGTTCAAGAAGGACGACGACGGTCTCAATGTGCGGACACGCATTGAGACGATCTACTCCAAGCGCGGTTTCCACTCGATCGACCCGAACGACCTGCGCGGCCGCATGCGCTGGTGGGGTCTGTACACCCAGCGCAAGCCCGGCATCGACGGCGGCAAGACGGCGATCCTGGAGCCGGAGGAGCTGGACGACGAGTACTTCATGCTGCGCGTCCGGATCGACGGCGGGGCGCTGACCACGCGGCAGCTGCGGGTCATCGGTGAGATCTCGCAGGAGTTCGCGCGCGGCACCGCCGACATCACGGACCGGCAGAACGTCCAGTACCACTGGATCCGCATCGAGGACGTCCCCGAGATCTGGAACCGGCTGGAGGGCGTGGGCCTGTCGACGGTCACCGCCTGCGGCGACACCCCGCGTGTGATGATCGGCTCGCCGGTGGCGGGCATCGCCGAGGACGAGATCATCGACGGTACCCCGGCCCTGGAGGAGATGAAGCGCCGCGTCCTGAACAACCCGGCGTACTCGAACCTCCCCCGGAAGTTCAAGACGGCGATCTCGGGCTCGCCGGTGCTGGACGTGGTGCACGAGATCAACGACGTCGCCTTCGTCGGTGTCGTCCACCCCGAGCACGGCCCCGGCTTCGACGTGTGGGTCGGCGGCGGCCTGTCCACCAACCCCAAGCTGGGCGTGCGGCTGGGCACCTGGGTGTCGATCGACGACGTCCCGGACGTCTACGAGGGCGTCATCTCGATCTTCCGCGACTACGGCTACCGCCGGCTGCGCACCCGCGCCCGCCTGAAGTTCCTCGTCGCGGACTGGGGCGCGGAGAAGTTCCGGCAGGTCCTGGAGGAGGAGTACCTCAAGCGCAAGCTGGTGGACGGGCCCGCCCCGGAGCAGCCGTCCCAGCTGTGGCGCGACCACATCGGTGTGCACCGGCAGAAGGACGGCCGGTTCTACGTCGGCTTCGCCCCGCGGGTGGGACGCGTCGACGGCGCGACGATCACGAAGATCGCCGACCTCGCCGAGGCCCACGGCTCGGGCCGGGTGCGCACCACCGTCGAGCAGAAGATGATCGTCCTCGACGTCGAGGAGAACCAGGTCGACTCGCTCGTCGAGGCCCTGGAGGCGCTCGACCTCACCGCCCGGCCCTCCACCTTCCGGCGCGGCACCATGGCCTGCACCGGCATCGAGTTCTGCAAGCTCGCCATCGTCGAGACCAAGCAGCGCGGTGCGCAGCTGATCGACGAGCTGGAGCGCCGGCTGCCGGACTTCGACGAGCCGCTCACCATCAACCTCAACGGCTGCCCGAACGCCTGCGCCCGTATCCAGGTCGCGGACATCGGTCTCAAGGGCCAGCTCATGCTCAACGACCAGGGCGAGCAGGTCGAGGGCTACCAGGTGCACCTGGGCGGCGCCCTGGGCCTGGAGGCCGGCTTCGGCCGCAAGGTCCGCGGTCTCAAGGTCACCTCCGAGGAACTGCCCGACTACGTCGAGCGCGTCCTGAAGCGGTTCCAGGCCGAGCGCGAGGACGGCGAGCGGTTCGCCGCATGGGCGGCGCGGGCCAGTGAGGAGGCCCTGTCATGAGCGAGCGGGCGGCACCGTTCTACTGCCCCTACTGCGGCGACGAGGACCTGCGTCCGAGCGAGGCCGCGGAGGGCAGGCACGGCGCGTGGGAATGCGCGGCGTGCAGCCGGGCCTTCTCGCTGAAGTTCCTGGGCCTGCTGGCCCGGGGACAGAAGCGATCCGATTCCGGAGGGGCACAGATATGACGACCGCTCAGGAAGAGCGCGCCACCGAGGACCTGAAGCAGCTCGCCGAGCAGGCGGGCCGCGATCTTGAAGACGCCTCCGCACTGGAGATCCTCCAGTGGGCGGCGAAGACGTTCGGCAAGCGGTTCTGCGTGACCTCCTCCATGGAGGACGCGGTGGTCGCCCACCTCGCCGCCCGTGCCATGCCCGGCGTCGACGTGGTCTTCCTCGACACGGGCTACCACTTCGAGGAGACCATCGGCACCCGCGACGCGGTCGAGGCCGTGATGGACGTCAACCTCATCACGCTCACCCCGCGCCAGAGTGTCGCCGAGCAGGACGCCGAGTACGGCCCGAAGCTGCACGACCGCAACCCCGACCTGTGCTGCGCACTGCGCAAGGTCCAGCCGCTGGAGCAGGGCCTGAAGGACTACCAGGCCTGGGCGACCGGTCTGCGCCGCGACGAGTCCCCGACCCGGGCGAACACCCCGGTGGTCGGCTGGGACGAGAAGCGGCAGAAGGTCAAGATCTCGCCGATCGCCCGCTGGACCCAGGACGACGTGGACGCCTACGTCACCGAACACGGCGTGCTGACCAACCCGCTGCTGATGGACGGCTACGCCTCCGTGGGCTGCGCGCCCTGCACCCGCCGGGTCCTGGAGGGCGAGGACGCGCGCGCCGGCCGCTGGGCGGGCCGCAGCAAGACCGAGTGCGGGCTGCACGGATGACGACGACGATTCAGGAGAGTGACGTGACGACCGGAGCCACCGTCTGGCTCACGGGTCTGCCGAGCGCCGGCAAGACCACGATCGCCTACGAACTGGCCGGCCGGCTCCGCGAGGAGGGCCACCGGGTCGAGGTGCTCGACGGCGACGAGATCCGCGAGTTCCTCTCGGCGGGTCTCGGCTTCAGCCGCGAGGACCGGCACACCAACGTGCAGCGCATCGGCTTCGTCGCCGAACTGCTCGCCCGCAACGGCGTGCTGGCCCTCGTCCCGGTCATCGCGCCGTACCAGGACAGCCGGGAGGCGGTGCGCAAGCGTCACCAGGCGAACGGCACCGGCTATGTCGAGGTGCATGTCGCGACGCCCGTCGAGGTGTGCAGCGAGCGGGACGTGAAGGGCCTGTACGCCAAGCAGGCCGCGGGCGAGCTCACCGGGCTCACCGGGGTCGACGACCCGTACGAGGCGCCCGAGTCGCCCGACCTGCGCATCGAGTCGCAGAACCAGACCGTGCAGGAGTCCGCGGCTTCCGTGTTCGCCCTGCTGACCGAAAGGGGACTGGCATGACGACCGTCGCCACCGTTTCCGAGGAGACCGGCAGCCCCTACGCGCTGTCGCACCTCGACGCCCTCGAGTCCGAGGCCGTGCACATCTTCCGCGAGGTGGCGGGCGAGTTCGAGCGGCCGGTGATCCTCTTCTCCGGCGGCAAGGACTCCATCGTCATGCTGCACCTGGCGCTGAAGGCCTTCCGGCCGGCGTCGGTGCCGTTCTCGCTGCTGCACGTGGACACCGGGCACAACTTCCCCGAGGTCCTCGACTACCGCGACCGCACGGTCGAGAAGCACGGGCTGCGGCTGCACGTGGCCTCCGTGCAGGACTACATCGACCGCGGTGTCCTCAAGGAGCGCCCGGACGGCACCCGCAACCCGCTGCAGACGCTGCCGCTGACCGAGAAGATCCAGGCGGAGAAGTTCGACGCCGTCTTCGGCGGCGGGCGCCGCGACGAGGAGAAGGCCCGGGCCAAGGAGCGGGTGTTCTCCCTGCGCGACGAGTTCTCCCAGTGGGACCCGCGCCGCCAGCGCCCGGAGCTGTGGAACCTGTACAACGGCCGGCACGCGCCCGGCGAGCACGTCCGCGTGTTCCCGCTGTCCAACTGGACCGAGCTGGACGTGTGGCAGTACATCGCCCGCGAGGGCATCGAGCTGCCTCAGATCTACTACGCCCACGAGCGCGAGGTGTTCTCCCGCAGCGGCATGTGGCTGACCGCCGGCGAGTGGGGCGGGCCGAAGGACGGCGAGACGGTCGAGAAGCGGCTCGTGCGCTACCGGACCGTGGGTGACATGTCCTGCACCGGCGCGGTGGACTCCGACGCCGACACCATCGAGAAGGTGATCGTGGAGATCGCCGCCTCCCGGCTCACCGAGCGGGGCGCCACCCGCGCCGACGACAAGATGTCCGAGGCCGCGATGGAAGACCGCAAGCGCGAGGGGTACTTCTAGAGATGAGCACCATCACCACCGAGGAACTCGCGGAAACGACGCTTCTGCGGTTCGCCACCGCCGGCTCCGTCGACGACGGCAAGTCCACCCTCGTCGGGCGGCTGCTGCACGACTCCAAGTCGGTCCTGACCGACCAGCTGGAGGCCGTGGAGCGGGTCTCCGCGAGCCGCGGCCAGGAGGCCCCGGACCTCGCGCTGCTCACCGACGGCCTGCGGGCCGAGCGGGAGCAGGGCATCACCATCGACGTGGCGTACCGCTACTTCGCAACGCCCCTGCGGCGGTTCATCCTCGCCGACACCCCGGGCCACGTGCAGTACACGCGCAACATGGTCACCGGCGCCTCCACCGCCGAGCTGACGGTCATCCTGGTCGACGCCCGCAACGGCGTGGTCGAGCAGACCCGCCGGCACGCGGCCATCGCCGCCCTGCTGCGGGTGCCGCACGTGGTGCTGGCCGTCAACAAGATGGACCTCGTCGGCTACGAGGAGAAGGTGTTCGCGGCCATCGCCGAGGAGTTCACGGCGTACGCGACCGAGCTGGGCGTCCCCGAGGTCACCGCGGTCCCGATCTCGGCGCTCGTCGGCGACAACGTGGTGGAGCCTTCCGCGAACATGGACTGGTACGGCGGCCCGACGGTGCTGGAGCACCTGGAGACGGTGCCGGTCAGCCACGACCTGAGCCACTGCCACGCCCGGCTGCCCGTGCAGTACGTGATCCGCCCGCAGAACGCGGACCATCCGGACTACCGGGGCTACGCCGGGCAGATCGCGGCCGGCTCCTTCCGCGTGGGCGAGTCCGTCACCGTGCTGCCGTCCGGCCGGGCCTCGAAGATCTCCGGCATCGACCTGCTGGGCGAGCCGGTGGACGTGGCCTGGACGACGCAGTCGGTGACGCTCCTGCTGGAGGACGACATCGACATCTCGCGCGGCGATTTGATCGTGCCGAGCAAGGACGCGCCCGCGACGACGCAGGACATCGAGGCGACCGTCTGCCATGTTGCCGACGCGCCGCTGACGGTCGGCCACCGGGTGCTCCTCAAGCACGGCACCCGCACGGTCAAGGCGATCGTCAAGGACATCCCGTCCCGCCTCACGCTCGACGACCTGTCCCTGCACCCGCACCCGGGACAGCTCGTCGCCAACGACATCGGCCGGGTGAAGGTCCGTACCGCCGAGCCGCTGCCGGTCGACTCCTACGCCGACTCGCGCCGCACCGGCTCGTTCATCCTGATCGACCCGAACGACGGCCAGACCCTCACCGCCGGCATGGTCGGCGAGTCCTTCGCGGCGCCGGAGCCGGTCAAGGACGAGTCCGAGGACGACGGGTGGGACTTCTGACATGACCTCCCCGGACTTCTACTCGATGTTCGCCAAGGAGGGCGGCCGCGTCGGCAGCGGGGCTCTCGGCAGCGGGCAGGGCGGAGTGGCGCGATGTGTGCGCTGACGTACGCGCACTGCCCGCGCGCCCTCGCCCCCCACCGCCGTAGACGAAAACCTGCCGACCTCCCGGCCACGACCTGAGAGACCGTGACCGCCGGGCCTCCGAGAGGACCACCTCCCGTGCCTGCTTCATCCGCTCTTCGCCGCAGTCTCGCGGCCATCGCCGCGCTTCCCCTGCTCACCCTGGCCGCCTGCGGCTACGGGTCCGAGGCCAAGGACGACGGCGCCGCCAAGGTCGCCGCCGGGGCGAAGAAGATCGACGGTCTCGACACCGTCAAGATCGGCTACTTCGGCAACCTGACCCACGGCACCGCGCTGGTGGGCATGGAGAAGGGCTTCTTCCAGAAGGAGCTCGGCGCCACCGAAGTCGAGCCGGCCGTCTTCAACGCCGGCCCTTCGGAGATCGAGGCGCTCAACTCCGGCTCCATCGACATCGGCTGGATCGGCCCCTCCCCCGCGATCAACGGCTACACCAAGTCCGCGGGCAAGAACCTGCGCATCATCGGCGGTTCGGCGTCCGGCGGCGTGAAGCTCGTGGTCAACCCGGACAAGATCAAGTCGCTGAAGGACGTCAAGGGCAAGCGGATCGCGACCCCGCAGCTCGGCAACACACAGGACGTGGCGTTCCTCAACTGGGCGGCGGAGCAGGGCTGGAAGGTCGACCCGCAGAGCGGCAAGGGCGACGTCACGGTCGTCCGCAGCGACAACAAGGTCACCCCCGACGCCTTCAAGGCCGGCTCGATCGACGGCGCCTGGGTGCCGGAGCCGACCGCGTCGAAGCTGGTCGCCGAGGGCGGCAAGGAACTGCTCGACGAAGCGACGCTGTGGCCGGACAAGAAGTTCGTGATCACGAACATCATCGTGCGGCAGGAGTTCCTCCAGAAGCACCCGAAGGTCGTCGAGGCCGTGCTCAAGGCCTCGGTCACCACCAACAAGTGGATCAACGCCAACCCGGACGCGGCCAAGGAGGCGGCGAACAAGCTCCTGGAGAAGGAGACCGGCAAGGCGCTGCCCGCCGAGGTGCTCGACCCGGCCTGGAAGTCGATCCGGTTCACCGACGACCCGCTGGCCTCGACCCTCAACACCGAGGCGGAGCACGCGGTGAAGGCGGGGCTGCTGGAGAAGCCGGATCTGAAGGGCATCTACGACCTCGCGCCGCTGAACAAGGTCCTCAAGGCCGAGGGCGAGCCCACGGTCGACGACGCCGGCCTCGGCGTGAAGTAAGCCCGCGTCCCGAAGCCGCATTGTGAAGAGTTCCCAGGAGGTGACGACCATGGCCACGACCCTCGCCAAGGCCGCCGACGGCACCGAGTCGGCCACGCACGCCGCCCGGATCGACCACGTGTCGAAGTCGTTCTCGGGCCCCGCCGGGCAGCAGCTCGTCCTGGACGACATCACCCTCGATGTCGCGCCCGGAGAGTTCGTCACCCTCCTGGGGGCCTCGGGCTGCGGAAAGTCCACGCTGCTCAACCTGGTGGCGGGCCTGGACCGCCCCAGCGCCGGCGAGATCGCCACGGACGGCCGTCCGGCGCTGATGTTCCAGGAGCACGCGCTGTTCCCGTGGCTGACCGCGGGCAAGAACATCGAACTCGCCCTGAAGCTGCGGGGCGTGCCCAAGGCCGAGCGCCGCGTGCGTGCCGAGGAACTGCTCGAACTGGTGCGGCTGAAGGGCGCGTACGGCAAGCGGGTCCACGAGCTGTCCGGCGGTATGCGCCAGCGTGTCGCGCTGGCGCGTGCCCTCGCGCAGGAGAGCAAGCTGCTGCTGATGGACGAGCCGTTCGCGGCGCTGGACGCCATCACGCGGGACGTGCTGCACGACGAGCTGACCCGGATCTGGCGCGAGACGCAGGTGTCCGTCCTGTTCGTCACGCACAACGTGCGCGAGGCGGTGCGGCTCGCGCAGCGCGTGGTGCTGCTGTCCTCCCGCCCCGGGCGCATCGCGCGCGAGTGGCGGGTGGACATCCCGCACCCGCGCCGCATCGAGGACACAGCGGTGGCGGAGCTGTCCGTCGAGATCACCGAAGAACTGCGTGGGGAGATCCGCCGTCATGGCCAGCACTGATTCGACGACCGTCGCCAAGGACGGCAACGATCTCGCCGGGCTGGAGGCGGGCCTCGACGCGCTGGAGACGCGGCAGACGGGCCGGACCCCGTTCCGGCAGACCTTCACCGAGAAGATCCTGCCGCCCGTCCTCGCCGTCGCGCTGGTGCTGGCGGTCTGGCAGGCGCTCGTCTCGTTCAAGGTCGTCGACGACCCGACCAAGCTGCCCGCGCCGTCCGCGGTGTGGGACGTCGTCCAGACCGCATGGCTCCAGGGCGAGCTGCTCGGCTACATCTGGACCAGCGTCTCGCGCGGCCTGCTCGGCTTCTGCTTCGCCCTGCTGATCGGCACACCGCTGGGCCTGATCGTGGCCCGGGTGAAGTTCGTCCGCGCGGCGATCGGCCCGATCCTGTCGGGCCTGCAGTCCCTGCCGTCGGTCGCCTGGGTGCCGCCGGCGGTGATCTGGCTGGGCCTGAACAACTCGATGATGTACGCGGTGATCCTGCTCGGCGCGGTCCCGTCCATCGCCAACGGCCTGGTCTCCGGCGTCGACCAGGTGCCCCCGCTGTTCCTGCGCGCGGGCCGCACGCTCGGCGCGACGGGCCTGAAGGGCACCTGGCACATCGTCCTGCCCGCCGCCCTGCCCGGCTATGTGGCGGGCCTCAAGCAGGGCTGGGCCTTCTCCTGGCGCTCCCTGATGGCCGCCGAGATCATCGCGTCCTTCCCCGACCTCGGTGTCGGCCTCGGCCAGCTGCTGGAGAACGGCCGCAACGCCAGCGACATGGCCATGGTCTTCGAGGCGATCCTGCTCATCCTGATCGTCGGCATCGCCATCGACCTGCTGATCTTCAGCCCGCTGGAGCGGTGGGTGCTGCGCAGCCGCGGACTGCTGGTGAAGAACTGAGTCCCATGACGAACAAGCCCGTCCTCCTCGTCATCGCCCACGGCAGCCGCGACCCGCGGCATGCCGCGACGGTGCACGCCCTGGTACGCCGGGTGCGCGCGACGCGCCCCGACGTACGGGTGGAGACCGGCTTCCTGGACTTCAACGTCCCCTCGGTGCAGGGGGTCCTGGAGTCCCTGGCGGTGCAGGGCGTGCGTGACGTCGTCGCCCTGCCCCTGCTCCTCACCCGGGCGTTCCACGCGAAGGCGGACATCCCGGCGGTCCTCGCGGACGCGCCCCCGCAGCTGCGCATCCACCAGGCGGACGTCCTGGGCCCCTCCCCCCTGCTCCTGGCAGCACTGGAACGGCGCCTGTACGAGGCGGGCCTGACGCCTGCCGACAAGTCCTCGACCGGGGTCGTCCTGGCCTCGGCGGGGTCCACCGACCCGGAGGCGATCGCAGTGATCGCAGAAATCGCGCGGGAGTGGCGGCACACCGGCTGGTGCGCCGTGCGGCCTGCGTTCGCCTCCGCATCCCTCCCGCGCACGGAGGACGCCGTCCGCGAACTCCGCACCCTCGGCTGCACCCGCGTCGCCGTCGCCCCCTACGTCCTGGCCCCCGGCTTCCTCCCGGACCGCATCGCCCGGGGCGCCAAGCGGGCGGACGTCCTGGCGGACGTCCTGGGTCCGGCGCCGGAGGTGGCGCGCGTCGTGCTGGAACGGTACGAGGCGGCACGGATGCCGCTGCCGTCGGCCGTGAGCGCCTGACGACTTCCCTGCCCCGCCCTGCCCGGTCCGCGACCGGCCGGCCCCCGTGCCCGTCCCGGGCCCTTCGATCGGCCTTGTGCCCGGCGGGTGATCGGGTAGCGTCGGAGAGCGACGCTGACCACTCGCCCCGGCGCCGCTTTGAAACCAGGCGCCTGGGAGGCCACTTGGAGAGCGAGACCCGGCAGCCGGCAGCTCCTGACGTCACCGTGCTGTCGATCGGTGTGGGGAGCTTCGACGACGGCGCCGACCTTGAAGAACTCGGTTTCGTTGCGGGGCGGATGCGCGAGCTGGAGGAGGCCTTCGACCGGCTCGGCGCCACGGTCGGCACGTCGCTCGATCCGACGGAGATCGAGGTGGAGGCGCTCCTGCGCGGGCAGCTCGTCGACAGTCCCCCGGTTTCCGGTGTCGTGGTCGTCCATCTCATCGGGCACGGCAGGATCGACCGGGGTCACCGGCTGTCCTTCGTCGCCCGCGACAACCGCGAGGTGGACGTCGACCGGTGGATCGAGAAGGCGCAGCAGGAGATCGAGCGCGGCGGCAAGCGGCACCGTGTCGTCTTCCTCGTCGACACCTGCTCGGCCGGCGTCGCGACGGGCAGGCAACCGTTCACCGAGATCGACGCGGACCGGGGCGTCTGGGCCCTGGGCGCCGCCGTCAGCAACTCCCCCACGGAGCAGGGCCGGTTCAGCAGCAGGATCGCCGCGGCCCTGCACCGGCTGGCGGACCTGGACCTCCACATCGACGAGGAGTCGATCGGCTTCAGCCGGTTCGTCCGCGAACTGATCCGGGTGATCCGCAGCGATCCGGCCGACCAGCGCCTCTCCCTCGGCTTCAGTGTGGAACTGGGGGACGCCGACTGGCCGTTCCTGCCGAATCCCCGTCTGGTCTCCCTGACCCCGGAGCAGCTTCAGGCCCGGCGGCGCTCGCTGGGCCACGTCCCCGGCGAGGGCGATCCCGGCCGGCGGACCGACGACACCGCCTACTTCGCCGACCGCGCCTCGGGCCGCGGCCTCGTCCCCGTAGACACCGGCACCGGCTTCTTCTCCGGCCGCACCGCGGAACTCACCCGCTATATGGAGTGGCTGTCCGGGGCAGGTCCTCTGCTGACCGTCACGGGTGCGGCCGGTGCGGGGAAGTCAGGGCTCCTGGGGGTCATCGTGTGTGCAGCGGACCCGGGACTGCGCCGGCGCTTCCGCGAGCTGTGGGAATCGTCCGGGCTCGACCTGCCCGAGGTGCCGGACGTCGTCGCGGTGCATGCGCGGCAGCGGTCGGCCCGGCAAGTGGTCGAAGCCATCTCGTCCGTGGTGGGGGCGCGGGGGCCGAAGCAGGCGGATGACCAGGAAGCGGGCGGCCGGGAGTGGAGCGCGCCGCCTCAGACGGCCGAAGCGCTGCGCTTCCTGCTGGACCGGGAGCAGAAGAACCGCCTCATCGTGCTCGACGCCGTGGACGAGTCCACCGAGCCGCAGGCGGTTCTCCGTCTCGTGGCCGAGCTTCTGGCACCTCGTGCAGTGGGTGGGCAGACCCTCCGCGTGCCGTGCAGGATCCTGCTGGGCGGCCGCCGGGAAGTGGTCACCGCGCTGTCGGCGCTGGAGGAGGCGGCCGACATCGACGGCGTCCACATCGATCTGGATTCCGCTGAACCCGCCGCGGTCGAGCAGGACGTCCAGCGCTACATCCAGCGGCTCCTCGCCACCCGGGAGCCCTACGCCACGGGCGAGTCCTCTCCGTTCACCGGACTGCTCGCCAGGAAGGGCGCGGCACACATCGTGCGCGGCGGGCGACCGGACGAACCGTGGGGTCCGTTCCTGCTCGCCGGTCTGTACGTGCATTTCCTGCTGACCCTGAAGTACCCGCCCCGCGACGAGGTGGGTGCCGACATGTACGCGAAGGCGGCGTCGCCCGATCTGCCGGCGCTGCTGGAATCGATCCTGAAGACACGGCGCGACGACTACCCGCACATGCGGGCGGTGCTCGCGGTGCTGGCCCGTTCTCGCGGTGACGGCATGCCACGCACGACCCTGAAGCGCTGCTTGCGGGCTCTGGGCGTCGACGCCCTCGACGAACGGCACTTCCAGGACACCCTGTGGGAGGCCTCGCCCTTCCTGCGGTACGGGAGCGACCCGCAGAGCGGGGAGACGCTGTACCGGCTTTTCCACCAGGGTCTGGTCGATTACCTCCACGGCCATCCGACGAGTGAGGAGCCGCTGGAGGAGGCGGGAAGCCTCGCTCTCGAAGGAAGACTGCTGTCGGAGCTCATCGGGCCGTACACGTCGGACGAGCCGGGGCAGGGCGACTCGTGGGAGGCCGCCGAGAGCGAACCGTACGCGCTGCGGCACGCGTTGGGGCATGCCGCACGGGCACGCTCCGTAGCGCACGCCGAATCCCTGCTCGCCGATCCGTACTTCCTCGTCCGGTTCGACCTCCGTGAGGACCATCGCGCTCTCGACCTCGTCCACTCGGTGCAGGCTTCGGACTTTCTGCGACTGCTCAGTGCTTCGTGGGCCACCCACGCTCGGTTGCACGGTGCCGCCGAACGCGCGTCGGTGTTCGCCTTCGACGCCGACCGGCTGGGACTGCCGGACGCCAGGGAGCGGTTCGGCCGTATCGCGCAGGAGGTCGCCGTCCGGCCCGGGAATGCGACGTACTCGCTCCTGTGGTCACGCGGCGGTCCCGTGAACTCCAGCAGCCGCTCGGTCACGACCGCGGGCAGCGCGGTGTACGACATCGCGTTCTCCCCGGACGGCTCGCTGCTCGCTGCGACGACCAACCGCGGTGTGCAGGTGCTGGAGACGGAGACGTGGCGGTCTGTTGCACCGCTCTTCGGCAGGACGCCACCCGCCGGGGTCCACAAGGTGGCCTTCTCCCCCGACGGCCGCCTGCTCGCCTTCTCCCGGAACTCCTTCACACGAAGCGTGCAGCTGTGGGACGTGGAGAACCGCGTGCCGGCCGGGCCGCCCTGGGAGTGCAGAACCGGCATGGTACGGGCGCTCGCCTTCTCGTCCGACAGCCGATGGCTCGCGGTCGTGAGCGAGGAACTCGGCGTCTCCGTGTGGGACATCACCGGTGACTGCCCGTCCGAGGAGGCGCGGTGGGACCTCGGGGAAACGGACGACTTCACCAGAGTCCGTGCTGTGGCCTTCAGCCCCAAGGGGCATCTGCTGGCAGTGTGTTCTTCCAACGGCACGACTCTCTGGGACGTCGCGGGCGGTGACCGCACACTCGTGGACGGTGAGGGGTACATCCGGTCGGTCTGCTTCTCCCCCGATGGCGGCCTCGTGGCGGTGGCGGCCCAGCGCCGCGTCGCCCTGTACTCGGTGGCCACGCGCACCCAAGTCGGCAGCGTGGATGTGCCGAATGGGAACGACCTGGCCTTCACCTGCGACGGGAGCCTGCTGGTCGTAGGCGGCTGGAGGGAGTTCCACGTCATCGACACGGCGTCGATGCACGTCGTCAACCGGTTGCCGGTCGCGGCCAGGTCGTCCTCCATCGCCATGCATCCCGACACGTCGGTCCTCGTGAGCGGTGATGAGGACGGTCATCTGCGGCTGTGGAAAAGCCTCACCGGAGAGGCGCGTCTGCCGGAGCTGCCGCGCTTCCACGAGGGCGTCGTCGGTTCACCCGACGGGCGCTTCATCGCTGTCCAGGATGTCGGCAACAGGTTGCTCAGTCTGCGGAACCCGGTCACCGGCGAGGAGATCGTCAGCTGGCCCTGGGCGGAGCCGCTGGCACATCTGGCAAGCTCGCCCGACGGTTCCCTCCTGGCCGCCAGGTCGTTGCAGCGACTGCGCGTCTTCCCGACCGACCCGGCGCTCCTGACGGACTTCAGAAGCGTCTTTCTGTCCGACGATCCTGCCTCCTTGCTGCCGCTCGTCTTCTCTCCTGACAGCAGGCTCATCGGCGTGGCCCTCGGACAGCGAGGGAACGTTCAGTTCGTCGAGGTCCGGGAGGCCCGGACCCTGGCTCTCTGCGCCAGGATCCCGGTCGCCGGGCAGCTGTCCTCGTTCGGGTTCGCCGGCCCTCAGCTCGTCTACGTCGTCGTCGACGGCGCCCTCGGCACCTACAGCTGCACTCCCCCGGACCCGGAGGCCCCGCTGCCATGACCCGCCTCCTCGGCATCCACGGCGTCCGCAACTACAAAGCCGCCGACACCACCCCCGGCCTCGGCGCCAAGCGCCTGCGTGCGGACTGGCTCGAAGCGCTGGGCGACAGGGTCCCCGGGCTCGATATCGAAACGGCGTACTACGCCGACCTCCTGCGCAGTGAGCGGCAGAGTGACGAGCTGGACGACGCCGATGTGGTGCTGATCGAGCAGTGGGCGCTGGCCTGGGGGGTCGACCCGAGCGGTGTGCAGGGGCGGGCGACCGGCTGGGTCCGGTGGGTGTGCGGGCAGGTCGCTCGGCGATCCGGGCAGCGCCCGGCGGTCGTCGAGAGGACGGTCCGGATGTTCTTTCCCGAGGTGGGACGTTACTTCGCCGGCCGGCGTGCGGCGGTGCGCGAGCGGGTGCGGGACGCACTCCTCCGGCACCGGCCCGACATCGTCGTCGCGCACTCGCTGGGCAGCGTCGTCGCCTACGAGGCCCTGCACGGACTGGCGGACGAACTGGACGTGAGGCTGCTGCTCACGCTCGGCTCGCCGCTGGCGCTCCCCCACGCGGTGTTCCACCGCCTCGACCCCGGCCCGCGCGACGGGAAGGGCACGCGGCCCGCGGTCGTGCGGCGGTGGGTGAACGTCGCCGATGCCGGGGACTTCGTGGCCATCCCCAAGGGGGAACTGGCCCGGGTGTTCACGGGTGTCGAGGAACTGCCGGAGATCAGCATCGCGCCGGCCTGGCCGCACGGCGTGCGCGACTACCTGCGCCACCGCACGGTGGCCGAAACCATCACGGCGGGCTTGCGGGCGGGGTGACCGTCACGCGGCCGGTTCCTCGTGGGGTTCCGGCTGGAGCGCGAAGGAGTACGGGGCCCACGGGCCGGTGACCTCCACGCGGAGGCCGGGCACGCCCTGGGCGGCCGCCAGGATGCCCGCGCGGAAGGCGACGACTCGGTCGGCCGGGACGAGGTAGGCGTCGTTGGCGACGTTGGTGCCGGGGGCCGTGCCCGCCAGGCTGCCGCGTTCGGGGGTGTGGGCGACGCGGTCGACGGCGAGGGCGCCGGCCGTGTCGGTGAGGCGGGCGGCGGCCTGGGCGACCGTGCGCCAGGCCTCCTCGTTGCGGCGCTGTCTGCGGCGGCGGATCACCTGGTAGGCGCGGCCCACCCCGATGCCGGTGACCGGGTCCTGGACGGGCTCCGGGCCGTCCTCGGGCGGGGTGATGTCCGGGGCCGCGTAGATCTTGACGCCGAGTTCGACATGGCCCGTGAGGCGGTCGAGGAGGGAGAGGAAGTACCCGCGGCGGGTGTCGAGGGCCTGCCGGGCGCGGTCCTCGTCGCGGTAGACGGTGGCCAGGCGCAGGGGCAGTACGGCGGCGCCCGAGGCGACCAGGGCGGCCACCACGGCGTGGTGGGTACGGACCGTCGACTCCAGCCAGTCCACGTCCGCGAGGTGCGCCTGGAGTGGAGCGTCGGCGTAGTCGGCCGGCGGGACGTGGCCCACGGCGAAGGCGAGCTGGGGGCCGCTGACGGCCGGGTCGACCAGGTGGATCGGCTCTCCGGCGACACCGCGCAGGTGGGCCGTGGCCGCCGCGGCCTCGGGGGTGCGGCGCAGGACCGCGTAGGTGTAGACGAGGTTCGTGTCGCTCATGACTGCGGGCTCCTGTCGGTCGCCGTGCGATTCCTCTCGCGAGACTCCGTTCTCGTGCCGTCCGTAGGTACGCAGGGCGCGGCGGAGGCGTTCACAGGAACGGCTGGTGCGTTGACCTTGCCCCAGGGGCAGGGCCGAGGGTCGCGGCATGAACGAGGACTTCTTTCTGCGGCAGACGCCGTACAGCGATCCCGGGGACCTCGACACGGGGGGCCTGCCCCGCGAGCCGCGCACCCTGGCCGCGATGGTCAGAGGCCTGGTGGTCCACCGGGGCGAGGGCGGCCGCTTCGGGTACACCGTGCCCGAGGAGCGGCTGCACCACGACGCCGAGTCCCGGTACGTCACGGAGATCGTGCGGCTCCTGCGGGAGCGCGGAGACACCCCGCTCACCGAACGGCGGGCGCCCGACGGGAGGTTCGTGGGGACCTGCCGGGACTTCTCACTGCTGCTGTGCTCGCTGCTGCGGGCCACGGGGACGCCCGCGCGCCTGCGCTGCGGGTTCGCCGGCTACTTCGCCGACGGCTGGTACGAGGACCACTGGGTCACAGAGTACCGGGCGCGGGACGGCGGTTGGCGGCTGGCCGACGCTCAGGTCCACAGCGGGTACGACGTGCCCTTCGACCCGATGGACGTACCGCGGGACGCCTTCCTGGTGGCCGGTGAGGTCTGGCGGGCCTGCCGCGAGGGGCGGGTGGACCCGCAGACGTGCGGCTTCGGCTCTGTCGAAGGACTGCGCGGCCTGTGGTTCGTACGGGGCAACGTCCTACGCGACCTGGCCGCGCTGAACGGCGTGGAGCTGCTCCCCTGGGACGGCTGGGAGCCGGGGCTCCGCAAGGGCCCGCCGCTCACCGAGGACGATCTCGCGGCGGCCGACGCGGTCGCCGCGGCCCGCTCCGAGCACGACTGGCCGCGGCTCTTCGCGGACCCGCGGCTGACCGTGCCGGCCGAGATCACGTCGTACACGTCCTGGCTGGGGGACCGCCGGGTCAGGTTGCCCGTGCGCTGAACGGCGTCGCCTGGTGGAACCAGAGCAGCCAGCGGCCCTCCGTGCGCCGCCACAGCGAACTGCGGTGGGCGTGGCTGCCGTCGTACTCGGTGTCGTAGGTGAGGTGCACCAGGTCCGGGGCGAGCTGCACGCCTCTCAGGGCGGAGACGGTGACGGGCTCGGCGCCGGACTCGGCGGTGGCGGCCAGGGAGGCGATGATGGCGGCCCGGCTCCAGTGCCGGCCGGAGGCTCCGAACTCGTGGAAGTCGGGGTGCAGCAGCGCCCCGACCCGCTCGGGCGACCGGCGGACCTTCGGGGTGAGCAGGGCGAGTTCGCCCTCCATCGCGGACTCGACGGCCGGGTTGCGCTCAGGCACCTGTCATCTCCACCAGCTTGACGACGGTGTTCCAGTTGCGGGTCGTGGCGATCACGCCCTTGTTGATGCGCGGTTTCGACAGGTGCTCGGCCAGCTTGGAGCGGCCGAGGCCGTTCGGGGCGTACAGGTACAGTGCCCGGTCGCCGAGGCGGAACTCCTCGGGGAGGTAGGCGTCCTGGTCGATCTCCGCGAAGCGGCCGGGGGTGACGGGCGCGGAGAAGTAGGTGACGTGGAGCTGCTTGGGCTCCAGGTCGGCGGCCGGGAACGGGCAGGCCTCGGCGATCGCCCGCAGGTAGGCGTGGTCGCGCACGATCACGTCGACGCCGAAGCCGAAGCGCTTCTCGATGGCCTGCGCGATCTCGCCGGCCAGCGACTCCTCGCCGCCGTGGCCGGAGGAGAACACGGCCTGGCCGCTCTGCAGGTAGGTGCGGACGTCGTCGTGGCCGAGGTCCGCCAGGAGCATGCGCAGGTCCGCCATCGGGACCTTCCGGCTGCCGCCCACGTTGATTCCGCGCAGCAGGGCCGCGTATGTCGTCGTCATCCGCTCACGATAAGGCGGCCGTCGTGCCCCGTGGGGGTGGGCACGACGGCCGCCGCGGGCAGCTGCCCGGCCCCGTAAATTACTCACCCGTCTTCGCGGGGCACAACCGTCTGCTCAGGATCCACACACCCGAGGAGACCGATATGTCTGGCGATAGGTGTAAGGGGCCACGGCCTGTTGGGGTCCTCCCCAGTGGGGAGACGGCTCGCTCCATGGGGATGAGTCCGGGTTCCGCCACTTCACCGGACAGCACGACGAGATGGCCTTATCCGGCCCATACCTTCGAAGCGAAAGGGGGCGGCAGGGGGCCGCCACCGCATCTCGAGGGGGCAAGCCCGTCATGGGGAACGGAGACATACGGGTGCGGGGCCTCGCCGCCCGGGCCGGCGGCTGGAGCGCCCGGCACCGATGGGCTGCCGTCGGTATCTGGGTGCTGTTCGTCGTCCTGGCGATGGGGCTCGGTTCGGCAGCGGGCCGGGTCGACGTCAAGGACAGCGACCAGCTGAAGGGCGAGACGCACACCGCCGCGCGGATCATCGAGGACGCCGGGATCGACGAGCCGGCGAGTGAGAACGTACTGATCCAGGCCAAGGGCGGTGACCTGAAGGCGACGGACGCCGAGTTCCGGGCCGCCGTCGACGCCGTCGTGCGGGCGGTGGAGGGGACCGGCCGGGTCACCGAGGTGGCCTCGCCGTACGACACGAAGACGATCTCGAAGGACGGCCGCAGCGCGCTCGTGCAGTTCGACATGCGCGGCGAGTCCGACACCGCCGGCGAGCGGGTCGAGCCGGTGCTGAAGGCCGTCGAGGGCGTCCAGCGGGACCACGAGGCGCTGCGGATCGAGGAGATCGGCGGCGCCAGCATGATGAAGACGTTCGACGACGCGTTCGGCGACGACTTCAAGAAGGCCGAGTACTCCGCGGTGCCGGTGGCCTTCGGCATCCTGCTGATCGCGTTCGGCGCGCTGGTGGCGGCGCTGCTGCCGGTGGTGCTGGCGATCACCGCGATCATGGCGACGATGGGCCTGATGGGCGTCGTCAGCCATGTGATGCCGATGAGCGACACCGCGAACTCCGTGATGCTGCTGGTCGGTCTGGCCGTCGGCGTCGACTACTGCCTGTTCTACCTGCGCCGCGAGCGCGAGGAGCGCGAGGCCGGCCGGGACGCGCAGACGGCCCTGAGGATCGCCGCCGCGACCAGTGGCCGGGCGATCGTCGTCTCGGGTGTCACCGTGTGCGTGGCGATGGCGGGCATGCTGTTCACCGGCCTCGCCGAGTTCGAGGCGATGGGCCTGGCGTCGCTGATGGTCGTGGCCGTGGCGATGGTGGGGTCCGTGACGGTGCTGCCCGCGCTGCTGTCGCTGCTCGGCGAGCGCGTGGAGAAGGGCCGCATCCCGTTCCTGCGCCGGCGCAGGAAGAGCGGCGGCAGTCAGGACAGCCGGTTCTGGACGGCCGTGCTGCGGCGCGTCCTCGCCAGGCCGGTGATCGCGGTGGCGGTCGCGACCGGAGCGCTGCTGGCCATCACGGCTCCCGCGCTCGGCATGAAGACCCAGCAGCTCACGCTGGACCAGGAGTTCGGCGACTCGCTGCCGATCGTCCAGACGTACAACCGGCTCAACGAGGCCTTCCCGGGCGGTTCCGAGCCGGCCGAGGTGGTCGTGAAGGCGGACGACATCAACGCGCCCGAGGTGAAGTCCGCGCTCGCCGACTTCCGTGACCGGGCGATCAGTTCGGGCGCCTCGCGCGGCCCGGTGGAGATCAAGCTGCACGACGCGCAGAACATGGCGTTCGTCTACGTCCCGCTCGTCGGCGGTTCCGATCTGGACAAGGCGGGTGCGAGCCTGGACAAGCTGCGTGACGAGGTGCGGCCGGCCACGCTCGGCAAGGTCGACGGGGTCGAGGCGCCCATCACCGGGCAGGTCGCGGGTTCCAAGGACTTCAACGACCAGTTGGCGGGCGCTGTCGTCCCGGTGTTCGCGTTCGTCGTGGTCTTCGCCTTCGCGCTGATGCTGCTGTCGTTCCGCTCGCTGACCATCGCCATCACGTCGATCGTGCTGAACCTGCTGTCGGTGGGCGCCGCGTACGGCATCCTCGTCGCCGTCTTCCAGCACGGCTGGGGCGCGTCCCTGGTGGGCGCAGAGGGCGTCGGCGCGATCATCACCTGGCTGCCGCTGTTCCTCTTCGTGATCCTGTTCGGCCTGTCGATGGACTACCACGTGTTCGTGGTCTCCCGGATCCGCGAGGCGCGGCTGCGGGGACTGGCGACGAAGGACGCGATCCGGCACGGCGTGGTCACCACGGCCGGGGTGGTCACCAGTGCCGCGGTCATCATGGTCGCCGTGTTCGCCATCTTCGGGACGCTGTCCATGCAGTCCATGAAGCAGATGGGTGTCGGCCTCGCGGCGGCGGTGCTCATCGACGCGACGATCATCCGGGGCGTGCTGCTGCCGGCCGTGATGGCGCTGCTCGGCGAGCGCAACTGGTACCTGCCGAAGTGGCTGCACCGGCTGCCGGACCTCACGCACGACGAGACACCGCAGGCGGTCGCCGGAGCGGCGGCGCGGGACGACGAGGGCGAGCCCGTCAAGGTCTGATCTCCGCTGCGGGGTCGACGGCCCGTTGGTTGCCGGGGCAACCAACGGGCCTTTCGCTGCCCCGCATCAGGTACCCCGCGCCGGCCCGTGTCAGGCGCCCCGCGTCAGGTCAGGCGCCGCACCTGGAGGATGTCCGCGTCGCAGCGCACGATCTCCAGTTCCCGGTCCGGGCGGTCGCCCCCGAAGGTGAGCTCGATACGGCGGTCCGGCACGAGCCGCCAGCGCCCGGGCACGGCGCCGGGGGCGTCACCGCGTCCCAGCGGGTGGTCGACGAAGGTGCCGTCGGGTGCGAACTCCATGCCACGGCGTCCGCGTGCGGGCGGGAAGGGGAAGTCGTCGGGCCGGTAGACCCGCACGTCCTCGTGGTCCTCCTCGTAGGAGTGGAGCCACGAACGGAACAGGCCCGACGGGGGCTCTCCCATGACCCGGCCACCTCACTCATCCGAAGTCGTCCGCATTGCCGCTCTTACACCGAAGTGACTAGAATTAACAGTGTATGGGTTCGGAGGGAACGGGCAACCGAACGCTCCGCCCGGCGTCGCCCGGCCCTCGCGGCGCGTGACACACGCGCACTTCCGCAGCCGCGTGCGCGGCACACCCCAGCTCCCCCGAGGGGCAAGCCATGTCCGATGCGCAGGCATTCCATCGCGCCACCTCGCCCGACTACAGCCGCTGGTGCGGCGCCATGGAGGTGCACCGCAGACTCCTCACCCTGAACCCGGAGTACGCCGAGAACCGGGCCCTGATCGAGAACACCGCCTTCGCCTACGAGTCGATGGACCAGGTCACCGCCCGCCAGGGCCTCATCGACATCCCCGTCGTGGTGCACGTCGTGCACAACACCCCCGAGCAGAACGTGAGCGACGCCCAGATCCAGAGTCAGATCGACGTGCTCAACCAGGACTTCCGCGCGGGCAACCCCGACGTGAGCAAGGTGCCGGCGGTCTGGCAGGACCTCGTCGCCGACGCCCGCCTCCAGTTCCACCTCGCCCGGACCGACCCGCTGGGCCGCCCCACGGACGGCATCACGCGGACCCGGACCACGAACACGGGCTGGGACACCGACGACCTGGTCAAGTTCAGCCTGAGCGGCGGTCAGGACGCCTGGCCGGCGGACATCTACCTGAACCTCTGGGTCTGCCAGCTGCGCCGCGGACTGCTGGGCTACGCCCAGTTCCCGGGCGGCGCCGCCTCCACGGACGGCGTGGTCGTCACGCACACCGCCCTCGGGACCACCGGCACCGCCACGGCTCCCTTCGACGGCGGCCGCACGGCCGTGCACGAGATCGGGCACTGGCTGAACCTGCGGCACATCTGGGGCGACGACGACGAGGGGTGCAGTGGCAGTGACTTCGTCGCGGACACCCCCAACCAGGCAGGCGCGAACGTCGGTTCGCCCACCTTCCCCCATGTGACGTGCAGCAACGGGCCCGACGGCGACATGTTCATGAACTACATGGACTACACCGACGACGCCGCGATGTTCATGTTCACCAAGGGCCAGTCGGCGCGGATGGACGCCACGCTCGACAACGCCCGCCTGACCCTCACCCGCCAGGCCGTCGCGGTGTGACGGCGGCCTGAGGCGTCAGGGCGGCTTCAGGGCCTGCGTGCGGCCAGTTCGGCCTCGATGAGGTCGGCGGCCCGCCGCGTGCCGCCCTCCTCGGCGGTCTGCGCCTGGAGTTGCTTCAGCCGGCGGGCCACCTCGGGGTCGCCGGTCAGGGCGAGGGCGGCCGCGCGCAGGGTCTCGCCGGTCGCCTCCTCCGTGGGCAGGTACCGGGCGACGCCCAGGCCCTGGAGCATCTCCGCGTTGCCGAACTGGTCCACGGCCTGCGGTACAGCGATCATCGGTGTGGCGGTGGCGAGGCCCTCCTGGCTGCCGCCGGCGCCCGCGTGCGTGACGAACAGGTCGGCCTGCTTCAGGATCGCCAACTGTGGTACCCAGGGGCGCACCTCGACGTTGCCCGGGACGTCCGCGAAGCCGGCCGGGTCGACGTGCTTGCCGACCGAGAGCACCAGGTGCCAGCCGGGCAGGTCGCCGAACGCCGCGACGCACTCCCGGTAGAAGCCGGGCCGCTTGGTGAAGGCCGACCCGAGGGACACGAGCGCGACCTTCTCCGCTCCGGCCGGCCGCTGCCAGTCGCCCTCGGCGGTGCGGCCGCCCTGGCAGGCGCCGACGAAGGAGTACACGCGCTCGTCGACGCGGTCCGCGTTCGGCTGGAGCGCCTTGGGGAGCAGGACGATCGAGCGGTCGGGCCGGCCGGCGAAGTCGTCGGGGTCCAGGGTGATCCCGTTCTCCTCCAGCCAGGCGTGGAACCGGGCGTAGTAGGCGCGTCCCCGCTCGGTCTTCTTCGGCTCCTCCCACATCGGCCGGGCGACCTCCTCCTCGTACCCCTCCCAGGCGACCATGGCCGGCGAGAGGGAGACCGCGGGAACGCCCCAGCGGTGGGCGAGGACCCGGCCCGGGTAGGAGGCGATGTCGTGCAGGACGAGGTCCGGCTCGTCGCCCCCGTAGGCCTCGATCAGCTGCGGGAGAGCCTGGATCGCGTCGTCGAGGAACGGCTCCACGTTGTCCAGCAGCGTGTCCCCCCACGCCTCCGGGTCGTCGTCGGGTGAGGGCAGCGTGGACGTCCAGGGCTTCACCTCGGCTCCGGTGCCCGCGACCTTGTCCGCGAAGACGGGCGGGACGGCGTAGGTCACCCGGTGGCCGCGCGCCACGAGCTCGCGGATCACCTCCAGGCTGGGGTTCACGTGGCCGTGGGCGGCGATGGAGAACATGGCGATGTGCGCGCGACTGGTCATGCGCCCGACCGTACGCGAGACGAGACGTCTCGTGCAACCTCTTGGTGTTCACGAGGTCAGGACCTCGTGCAGACGCAGCCAGGTCGCCGGGGCCACCTCGCCCACCAGCACGCCCGGGTCCAGCCGTGCCACCCGGAACGCCGCGTCCACCCGACGCCTCGGATGGGCCCTGCGCAACGAGGCGTACAGTGAGCCGCCCACCCCGGAGAAGCCCAGCTCGACGAGGGACCGCCAGCTGCGGCAGGCGCCGTCGTCGAGCAGCGGGATCCCGCGCCGCTCCAGGCGGAGCACACCGGCGTCCACGCGCGGCACCGGCCGGAAGCTGCGCCGGCCGACCCGGCCGAGCAGCCGCCACTCGAAGCGGGGCCAGCTCCGGACCGTCAGCAGCGTCCAGCTGCCGTAGTCCCCGGTGCGTTTGCGGGCGTACTCGAGCTGGGTGAGCAGGGTGGCGTCGGTGAGGGCGGAGGCGCGCAGACACCAGTCGACGACGTCCGCGGTCCGGGAGAACGGCACGTTCCCGGCGACGGAGAAGGCCGTACGGGGCGGACGCGCGGCCAGGAAATCCCCCTCGACGACCCGCACCCGCGGGGTGCCGGAGAACCGGGCGCGCAGCACGGACACGAGCCGCGGGTCGATTTCGTAGGCGCGCAGCTCCCGGCAGCGCGCGGCCAGCGGGGCGGTCAACGCCCCCTTGCCCGCGCCGACTTCGAGCAGCAGCGGGACGGATCCGGACCGTGGGACGGCGAGCCGGGCGAAGCGCTCCGCGGCGGCACGGTCGGCGAGGAAGTTCTGCGAGAGGGCGCGGGACAGCGTGGTGGGGCGGGCCATGGCCTGCGGGTCCTTGTCTTCCGGAGAGAGGGAGAAGGGCAGACGAGGGCCCTGACCGGAAGACAGGTGGGAACGAGGGAAGGCGGGACGCGGGACGCCGGGCTCAGTGGCTCAGCGGGCGTGGCTCCCCGGGCCGGTCAGGGCTCCGGGGCGGCGGCGCGTCCTGGCGGCGTGCGCGCAGCCCCGGGCGTGACCGGAGATGCAGATCGCGTTGATACCCACGAACAGCACGCTAGGCGGACCGGGTGCGGACGGACAACGGGTTTTCCGCCGGGTCAGCGCTGATAGCGGGCGAGCACCAGGTTGCCGTCGTCCACCAGCCGTTCGCGCAGTTCGCCGAGACCGATGGCTCCGCTGTAGTACTCCTGCAGGGCGGGGGTCGCCACCTTGTCCTTCCACTCGGGGTAGCCCCGGATTGTCTGCGCGGGGGCCGGGCGCAGGTGGGCGGCGAGGGCCGTGCCGGCGGCCCAGCCGTGCCGCGTGGTGCGCAGGGCGGGGTCTTCCAGCGCTTGCGTGCCGGTGGGCAGCATCCAGTCGCCGAGGGCGAGGCGGACCATGTTCTGCGGCCGCAGCAGGAAGCCGAGGAACTCCGCGGCCTCCTTCTTGTGCGGGCAGTCCTCGGCGATGGAGAGGGTCTGGGGGCTGACGCCCTGGGTGAGTCCGGCGGCGCCCGCCGGGGCGGGCAGCACCTTCCAGTCGAAGCCCTTCGGCGCCTGCTGGACGATCTGCTGCCGGTAGGAGAAGCCGAGCGGGACCATCGCGTACCGGCCGCCGAAGAAGCCGGGCAGCGTGTCGGAGCCGCCGCTGCCCAGGGTGGTGGGCGAGGCGCTGCGGTCGGTGTTCGCCTGGTCGTGGATGGTGCGCGGCACCGTCTGGTCGGCCGCCTCGAACCGGACCGTCACCTTGCCGTCCGGCCCGCGGTGAAAGAGCCGGCCGCCCGCCGAGAGGGATAGGTTGAGCGTGGCAGAGACGGGTTCCTTCAGCGGCCAGGCGACGCCGTACTTCCCCCCTCCGCTGAGGCGCTCGGTGATCCGGCGGAACTCGGCCCAGCTCCACGGCTTGTCCGGCGTCGGGATCCGCACGCCGGACTTCCTGAGCCAGGTGGCGTTGGCGATCAGCACGCGCGGTTCCTGGAGGAACGGCACACCGTAGACGCCGTCGCCGAAGGTGGTCGTCTCCCAACTGCGCTGCGGGATGTCCGACTTCAGCCTCGCGGGCAGCAGGCCCTTGAGGTCGGCGAGGTAGCCGCCGTAGGCGAAGTCCGCGAGGTCGTCGGAGGCGTCGTGGATGATGTCGGGGGCCTCGCCGCCCTCGAAGGCGGTGAGGAGCTGGTCGTGGACGCTGTCCCAGCTGCCCTGGACGTACTCGACCCGGACGTCCGGGTGGGCGGCGTTCCACTCCGCGACCAGTTGCCGGTTGGCCTCGACGGACTCCTCCTGCCAGGCCAGGGACTGGAAGCGCAGGGTGATCCGGCCGTCGTCGCGGGTGCCGCCCGAGGAGCAGCCGGCGAGCAGCAGCATCAAGGCCAGGACCAGGGCCTGCAGGCGTGCGCGCATCAGCTCTTCACCGCCCCGGTGAGCATGCCGCCCGTGATCCGCCGCTGGATGAGCGCGAAGACGACCAGGGAGGGCAGGGTCGCGAGGAACGCGGCCGCCGCGAGCGGGCCGAGGTCGGCGACGCCCTCGGCGCCGATGAAGTGGGTGAGCACCACGGGAAGAGTCTGTTTCTCCGGCGTCTTGAGGAGCACGAGCGCGAAGAAGAACTCGTTCCACGCGGTGATGAACGCGAACAGCCCGGTCGCCACGATGCCGGGCGCGAGCAGCGGCGCGGTCACCGAGACCAGGGTCCGCACCCGGCCCGCCCCGTCGACCGCAGCGGCCTCCTCCAGTTCGGGCGGCACGGCCCGTACGTATCCGGCGAGCATCCACAGCGCGAAGGGCAGCGCCCACACCACGTACACCAGCACCAGCCCCGGCACCGCGTTGATCAGGCGGAGGTTCTTCAGCACGAGGAACAGCGGGATGATCAGCAGCACGAACGGGAAGGCCTGGCTGACCACCACCCAGCCCGTCACCGCCTTGGCGAGCCGGGTGCGGCGCCGGGCGACGACGTAGGCCATCGGCGTCGCGATCAGCACGGCGATGACGGCCGCTCCGAGCGCGGCGAGCAGGGAGTTGAGGGCGGCGTGCAGCAACGGCTGTTCGTCGAAGGCCTGCCGGAAGTTGCCGAGGGTGGGGTCCTCGGGAATCCACGTCGGGTGCAGGCTGCCCAGCTCGCGCGGCGGCTTGAACGCGGTGGAGAGCAGCCAGAGGAAAGGGAAGGCGAGGAAGACGAGGTAGGCGAGCAGTGCGGTGTACTGGCCGATGCGCGCCGGGCGGCTGGTCCTCACGCGTCGTCACCTCCCCTGAGACGGCCGGCGAGGAACACGGCCAGGGCGATCGAGATCACGGCCACCATCACGCAGCCCATCGCCGCCGCGTAGCCGAACTGCCCGTAGCGGAAGGCCTCTTCGTAGGCGAAGAGCATGGGCAGCCGCGTCCGGCCGCCCGGGCCGCCGTTGGTCAGGACGTAGACCAGGGCGAAGGAGTTGAAGTTCCAGATGAGGTTGAGCGCGGTGATGGCGAGGGCGATGGGTCTGAGGGCGGGCCAGGTGACCGTGCGGAAGCGGCGCCAGGCGCCCGCGCCGTCGACCGCTGCCGCCTCGTGCAGCTCGCGCGGGGTGTTCTGCAACCCGGCGAGCAGGGCGACCGTCGTCTGGGGCATGCCCGCCCAGACGCCGACGACGATCACGGCGGGCAGCGCGGTCGCCAGCCCGCTGAGCCAGTCCCGGCCGCTGCCGAGGCCGAGGTCGCGCAGGGTCTCGTTGAGGATGCCCGCGTCCGGGTTGTAGACGAGCCGCCACATGATGCCGACGACGACCTCGGGCATGGCCCACGGGACGATCGCGAGGGCGCGGGCCAGCCAGCGCAGCCGCAGGTCCTGGTTGAGCAGCAGGGCGAGGCCGAGCGCGAGGAGGAACTGCGGCACGGTCACGCCGACCGCCCACACCAGCCCGATCCGGAACGACTCCCAGAACAGCGTGTCGTGCAGCAGGTCCTGGAAGTTGAGGCCGCCGATCCACCGGGTGGGTTCGGTACGGCCCGACTGGGCGTCGGTGAAGGCCAGCAGGACGCCGTACAGCAGCGGCCCGACGCTGAGGACGAGGATCGGGATCAGAGCGGGCAGCACCAGGAACCAGGCGCCGTGGTCGACGGCCTTCCGGGGACGCTCCCGGCCTGGTCCGCGGCCGGCCCGCCGCACCGGTGGCGGAGGGGGCGACGCCTCGGTCACCGATGTCACGGAATCAGCCCCTTTGCACGCTCGGTCGGCCTGGTCATGCTCGTGAAGGCCGTGTGCCTCGTCAAGGCACCGCGTACGCCGCCCGACCTGTGCCGATGCGACACTGACCGGTGGATGGCCGGAACCCGACGGTCGAGGCGTGGACGACGGAGGCGGACGATGGACGAAGCGCGGGCGCGGGACGTACTGGCGGCGGCAGGGGTGCTGCCGCCCGGTGCGGCCGGGGAGGCGCGGCTGCTCGCCCTGGGCGAGAACGCGGTGTTCGCCGCCGGTGACCTGGTCGTCAAGGTCGGCCGCGACGCCGAGCTCCTGGACCGGGCGCGCCGCGAACTGGACATCGCGGTGTGGCTCGCCGGGGCGGGCGTGCCGGCGGTGCGGGCCGCCGAGCCGGAGGCGCTGCTCGCCGACGGTCATCCGGTGACGGTGTGGCACCGGCTGCCGGATGCCGTACGGCCCGCGGAGCCGCGGGATTTGGCCGAGCTGCTACGGGTCGTGCATGCCACGCCTCTCCCTCCCTTCGATCTTCCGGCGCGTGACCTGCTGGGCGGTGTGGAGCGGTGGCTGCGGCTCGCGGGGGACGCGGTCGATCCCGCGGACGCCGCGTATCTGCGCGAGCGGCGGGACGGGTTCGCCGCCCGGGCGGCCGCGCTCACGCCGCACTTGCCGCCGGGGCCGATCCACGGGGACGCGCTGCCGCGCAATGTGCATGTCGGGCCCGAGGGTCCCGTGCTGGTGGACCTGGAGACGGTGTCCGCCGATCTGCGCGAGCACGATCTCGTGGTGATGGTGCTGTCCCACGACCGCTACGGGCTCGGGGACGAGGCGTACGCGTCGTTCGCGCGGACCTACGGCTGGGACGTACGCGAGTGGGAGGGCTGCGGTGTGCTGCGCGGGGCCCGGGAGACGGCCAGTTGTGCCTGGGTCGCCCAGCATGCGCCGGGCAACCCCAAGGCGCTGGCCGAGTTCGAGCGGCGGGTGCGGTCGCTGCGGGACGGGGACGAGACGGTGCGGTGGTATCCCTTCTGACCGCCCGCCTGAACGCCTGACCGCCCAGTCGTCCGCTCACCCGGTCGCCGGGCAGACGCCTCAGACCGGCTCGTCCGCCAACTCCCGCAGCGGCCACGTCCCGTCGACGGAGGCGGTCGGGTCGCCCTTGCCGCGCAGGAAGGCCTGGAAGTCCGCCGCCCACTGCGCGTACCACTCGATCTGGCGGTGGTGCAGGGCCGCCGGGCCGAGCATGGCGATCTTGGGGTGGCGGTCGGCTATCGCCCCGGCCAGGCGGGCCGCCGCCAGGGCGTCGGCCATGGCGTCGTGCGCCGCGTCGAGGACGACGCCGTACTCGGCGCAGACCGCTTCGAGGTTGCGTTTGCCGCGGCGGTAGCGGTCGACCCAGCGGTCGATGGTGTAGGGGTCGATGACCGGCGCCGGGTCCACGCCGCCCAGGCGGTCGCGCAGGGAGGGCAGGCCGTGCCGCCGCAGCTCGGCGGAGAGCAGGGTGAGGTCGAAGGCGGCGTTGTAGGCGACGACCGGCACGCCTGTCTTCCAGTAGGAGGTGAGGACGTCGGCCAGGGCGTCCGCCACCTGGTCGGCGGGTCTGCCCTCGGCCGCCGCGCGTTCGTTGCTGATGCCGTGCACCGCCACCGCGTCCTCGGGGATCGGCACGCCCGGGTCGGCCAGCCACTCCCGGCGCCCGATCGGCTCTCCGCCCCTGACCTCGATCACGGCTCCCGTGACGATGCGCGCCTCACGCGGATCGGTGCCCGTCGTCTCCAGGTCGAAGCCGACGAGCAACTCCCGGTGCCAGCCCATGGGCGGCCCCCCTTCTTGTGGTGCGTTCCCCCAGTGGTCCCCACCTTCCCACGCACCACTGACAATCAGAGGACCGCGTTCCGGTTACCCGCGGCGGCACGCCCGGGAACCACCGTGCAGCACGGCACAGTTCAGGACACCGGCCGTGAATCCGCCCACATCACCTCGAACTCCTCGCGGTAGGTGGGGAAGAGGCCGCTTTCGTCCGCCTCGCCCGACTTCACCACCTTGCTGCCGTTGCGCAGCACGAACACCGGTGCCTCCATGCCCCGGGTGCGGCGCAGATAGCTCTGCACCACCGCGATGCCGTCCGCCCCGTCGCCATCCACGAGGTACGCCGTGAAGCGGGGCGTCTCGTCGAAGACCTGGATCTCGAAGGCCCCCGGGTCGCGCAGCCGGGCGCGCACCCGGCGCATGTGCAGGATGTTCATCTCGACGGCCCGGCTGAGCTCGCCGCGCTTGATGCCGAGCTCCCGCTCGCGGCGCTTGGCCGCGCTGGAGGCCGGGTTGAGGAACAGCAGCCTGACCCGGCAGCCGGACTCGGCCAGCCGCACCAGCCGCCGGCCGGAGAAGTTCTGCACGAGCAGGTTGAGGCCGATGCCGATGGCGTCGAGACGGCGGGCACCGCCGAATATGTCCTCGGCCGGGAACTGCCGCATCAGCCGCACCCGGTCGGGATGGACGGCGACCACATCTGCGTACCGGTCGCCGACCAGGTCCTCGACCGCGTCGACGGGCAGCCGGCGCGCCGACGGCACGTCCCCGCCCGCGCCGAGCATCTCCAGCAGCCGCGCCGAGGCCCGCTCGGCCTGGGCCAGTACGGCCTCGGACAGGGCCCGGTTGCGGGAGACGACGTTGCGGGTCACCTCCAGCTCGTCCAGGGCGAGTTCGACGTCCCGGCGGTCGTCGAAGTACGGCTCGAAGCAGGGCCAGTGCTGCACCATCAGCTCACGCAGTTGCGGCAGGGTGAGGAAGGAGAGCACGTTGTCGTCGGCCGGGTCGAGCAGATAGCCCTTGCGGCGGCTGACCTCGCGGACTGCCACCGCGCGCTGCACCCACTCCTGGCCGGCCGGTCCGGCGGCCGCCACCACCCAGTCCTCACCGTGGACGGGTTCGTAGACGGGCCGCAGCACAGCGGCGACGACCGCGCGCAGCCGCTGTTCGACGAGGTTCAGCCAGATATAGGCCCGGCCGGCCCGCTGGGCGCGGGTGCGCACCTCGCGCCAGGCGTCGGCGTCCCAGTCCAGTTCCGGGCCGATCGAGCCCGTCGCGTCCATCGGCCGCGCCAGGGACACGGCACCGGTCGGGACGTCTGTGGAGTTCCCCTCGTGACCCTCGTCACCAGGGGGCAGCTCCAGCCCTCCCGAGCCCACCCGCGCACCGCCTTCCGCTCCCCCGAGCACTCCCCTTGCCAACGATCAAGGAAGGGTACTCCGGGAGCGGTCGGCGGTGCAGCCGGATGGGCAGGGTCGTTCTCAACGACGGGGCCGCCAGTGCCCGTTCTGCCAGTTGAGCTCGGCCGGAGTGAGCGGGTTCATCGCGGTGACGTCGCGCGGGGCGATGGAGAAGCCCTGCCAGTGGACGGGCATGGGCTGCTGGTCCTCGTCCCGGGCTATGTGGTGGAAGCCGATGTTCATCCAGACCACCGGGTGGGTCAGGGTCTGTCCGTTCACCCACTTGTCGACGGACTTCCCGGCTCCGGGGCCGCAGTTGCCCGGATTGTGGCTGGCGAACAGTTCGCACTTGTTGTACTGCGTGACGTACAGGTCGCGCTTGGTGTAGCTGCGGCCGGGGTACTTGGTCGTGACCCCGGGGACGATCTCGTAGGAGCGCGCGTGTCCGTCCTTGTTCTTGCCGGTCGCGCTGACCATGCGCCACCAGCGGTAGGCCTTGCTGTCCCCGGCCAGTTCCTTGGTCACCTTGGTCACCTTGGTCTTGGTGGTGGGGGCGCGCTGGCCGCGGGTGGGCGCGCTGACGGTCGAGTCGTACTGCTCGACCTTGTTCTTCGTGGAGCCGTCCAGGGCGAAGTCGAGCCGCCAGAAGGCGTTGTGGCTGTGGCTGGTGGCCTTGGCGCTCGCGCCCTTGCCGATGGGCCAGCCGCGGCCGTCGCCGGCGTCGTAGTCGTCCCAGGACAGGCTGCCGGTGGCGCCGACGTTCATGGTGATCGCGCCGTCGTCCTGGAAACGCCACTCGGTCATGTACTCGTACCAGCCGACCTGGTTGACCGTGTAGACGAGGAGGTCCTTGCCCTGGGCCTGGAAGACCTTGTTCGCGGTGTCGCCCTGCATGCGGTAGGCGTGGCCGCGGGAGCGGGTGGTGGTGCACAGGCCCTTGACGTTCGGGTCCTCGTTCCAGGAGTCCGGGACCTTGACGGTCTTGATGGTGCCGCCGGGGCACTCGCCCGGCGCCAGGTTCATCAGACCCTGGGCGAAGTCGAAGCCGGTGAGGTCGTCGTACTCGACGGAGCCGTCGTCGTAGGGGACGTGGATCTGGCCGAGCCGGGCGCTGTTGAGGACCCTGATCGGTTTGGGCTCGCCCTTGGGCTGGTACGAGATCTTCTCCAGCACGAGGCCGGCCTTGCCGTCGTAGCGCCAGCACATCCGCCAGGTGGTTCCGGAGGAGAGCTTCTGCTCGATGCGGTAGGCGGCGCTGCAGTCGGCCGCCGCCGGGGCTGCCGGGGCGGCCTTCGGCTGGGCGGTGGCCGGTCCCGCGCCGGCCGTGGCACCCGCGGCCAGCGCGGCCACGGTCAGGCCCGCGGCCGCCCGGGTACGGGCCTTGGTGTTGCTGTTCACGCGCATGACGAGATGACTCCCTGACGAGGAGGAGCGGGGTGGACGGGTGAGCGAAGAGGGTGGGTCAGCGGTCGAGCCGGGCGACCTTGCGGGCGCTCAGGTCGATCACCAGCTGCCGGGCGTCGACCCACGGGCCGTTCTTGATCTTCGGGAACAGCCGGACGCAGCGGTGCTCTCCGCACTGGTCGAGCACGGCGGGCTGGGCGCCCGGCGCGGCCCGGTAGACGGCTCCGCTGAGCTGGAGCTGGTCCGGGGAGGTGAGCGCCTTGCCGGTGGCGTCCTGGTAGTCGGCCTTCAGGCCGGAGCCGAGCGGGTCGGCGATCAGGAGACCGGCCGCCTCGGCCTTCTCGGCGCGGCTCAGGGGCGGCTGGACGCCATGCTGGGTGCCGGTCGCCACCACCTTGCCGGTGCCGAGATCGACGGTCCGGGTGACGAGGGTGTCGTCCCGGTAGTCGTAGAAGGTCACGTCGGCCCGGCGAGGCGCGTCCGGACGGCCCGCCTCGTCGGCCTCGGGCTCGGCGAGGTCGACGCCGAGGGGCTGCGGACCGCGGTCCCCGTCCACGCTCTCGCTGCTCTGGAACAGCTGCCGGCTGAGGGCGATCTTCTCGGCCCGCTGCAGTTCGTCGTCGGTCAGCGGATCACGGCCCTCGCCCCGCTGCCCTTCGGCGGGCGCCGCCTCGACGACCCCCGGCGCCACGGCCCGGCCGCCGGCCGCCGCCTCACCGGCTCCGGCGGCCCCGGCCGCCTGCGGGGCGGACCGCCCCGCCCGGGTCCCGTTGTCGTCCGCGCCCGCCGTGCCCGGCAGGGTCACCGCCATCATCACGGCGGTCCCGGCCACCGCGATGGCTGTACCGGCCACCATCTTGCCCAGGTGGCGGTGCACTATGTTGCGCACGTCTTCCCCCTACTCCCCCAACAGCCCCGGGAGTATGTGTTGGCCCCACTAGTTCGGCATACCGCGTATGCACTGGTCACTCGGTAAGAGGGAGATAAGTCATAGGAGGTTCCCTCACTTTCGGGGAGACTCGGGACCAAGGCGTCCCCACCGGCGCCGCACACCTGAAAGAGTCGTATCCATGCAGGTCTGGCCTGGCGAGGCGTATCCACTCGGTGCCACGTACGACGGCGCCGGTACCAATTTCGCGGTCTTCTCGGAGGCCGCGGACCGAGTAGAGCTGTGTCTGCTGCACGACGACGGCTCGGAGACGGCGATCGAGCTCCGGGAGAGCGACGCGTTCGTGCGGCATGCGTACGTGCCCGGCATCATGCCGGGGCAGCGGTACGGGTTCCGGGTGCACGGCCCGTACGCCCCGGAGCGGGGGCTGCGCTGCAACTCCGCGAAACTGCTGCTCGACCCGTACGCGCGTGCGATCAGCGGTTCGATCAACTGGGGCGAGGAGGTCTACGGCTACCACTTCGACGATCCCGACCGGCGCAATGATCTCGACTCGGCGCCGCACACGATGACGTCGGTCGTGGTCAACCCCTACTTCGACTGGGGCGACGACCGGCGCCCGCGCACCGAGTACCACCACACGGTGATCTACGAGGCCCACGTCAAGGGCCTCACCATGCGCCATCCGGGGCTCCCGGAGGAGCTGCGCGGCACCTACGCGGCCCTCGCGCACCCGGCGATCATCGAGCACCTCACCGAGCTCGGGGTCACGGCCCTGGAGCTGATGCCCGTACACCAGTTCGTGAACGATCACCGCCTGGTCGACATGGGCCTCAACAACTACTGGGGCTACAACACGATCGGCTTCTTCGCCCCGCACAACGCCTACGCGTCCTGGGGCGACCGGGGCCAGCAGGTGCTGGAGTTCAAGTCGGCGGTCAAGGCGCTGCACGAGGCCGGGATCGAGGTGATCCTCGACGTGGTCTACAACCACACCGCCGAGGGCAACCACCTGGGCCCGACGCTGTCCTTCAAGGGCCTGGACAACTCGCGCTACTACCGGCTCACGGACGACCCCCGCTACTACATGGACACGACAGGGACGGGGAACTCCCTGCTCATGCGCTCCCCGCACGTGCTCCAGCTGATCATGGACTCGCTGCGGTACTGGGTCACGGACATGCACGTGGACGGGTTCCGCTTCGACCTGGCGGCGACGCTGGCCCGGCAGTTCCACGAGGTGGACCGGCTGTCGTCGTTCTTCGACCTGGTGCAGCAGGACCCGGTGGTCTCGCAGGTCAAGCTGATCGCCGAGCCGTGGGACGTGGGCGAGGGCGGCTACCAGGTGGGTAACTTCCCGCCGCTGTGGACGGAGTGGAACGGCAAGTACCGGGACACCGTGCGCGACCTGTGGCGGGGCGAGCAGCGCACCCTCGCGGAGTTCGCCTCGCGGCTGACCGGCTCGTCCGACCTGTACCAGGACGACGGGCGCCGTCCGCTGGCCTCGATCAACTTCGTGACCTGCCACGACGGCTTCACCCTGCACGACCTGGTGGCCTACAACGACAAGCACAACGAGGCCAACGGCGAGGACAACCGGGACGGCGAGAGCCACAACCGGTCCTGGAACTGCGGGGCCGAGGGCGAGACCGACGACCCGGACGTGCTGCGGCTGCGGGCCCGGCAGATGCGGAACTTCATCGCGACGCTGATGCTGTCCCAGGGCGTGCCCATGATCAGCCACGGCGACGAGTTCGCCCGCACCCAGCGCGGCAACAACAACGCCTACTGCCAGGACAACGAACTGGCCTGGGTGGAGTGGCCCGAGGAGTCGGAGGACGCCGAGGGGGGTCCCAGCAGGCAGCTGCTGGGCTTCACGCGCGCGATGGTGTGGCTGCGCCGCAACCACCCGGTCTTCCGCCGTCGGCGCTTCTTCCACGGCCGGCCCGTGGAGGGCACGCACGACGACCTGTCCGACATCGCCTGGTTCACTCCGGACGGCCGGGAGATGACCCAGCGGGACTGGGACTCGGCGCAGGCGTCCGCGCTGACGGTCTTCCTCAACGGCAACGCCATCTCAGAGCCCGGCGCACGCGGGGAGCGCATCACCGACGACTCGTTCCTGTTGATGTTCAACGCCTCGCCGAAGCCGCTGGAGTTCGTGGTCCCGGTCAATCACGGGCGCCAGTGGGAGGTCGTGGTCGACACGGCCCACCCGGACGGGGTGCCCCCGGACACCGGCCCGAAGGTGCAGGCCGGCGACCGGCTGACCCTGACGGACCGGAGCATGACGGTGCTCCAGCGGCCCGTCTGACCGCCCGGCGCCGTGCGTCGCCCGGAAGCCACTCGTCCGGGCGACGCGCGGCGCACCTGGCGCGGGGGATGACACGAACGGCGGCGGGGCGGGTACGTACGTTCCATGACACCTGAGCGACTTGACCCGGTGGTGCCCACGGCCACGTACCGGCTGCAACTGCAGCCCGAGTTCCCGTTCGGAGCAGCCGCGGCCGTCGTGCCGTACCTGGCCTCGCTCGGCGTCTCGCACCTGCACCTGTCCCCGGTCCTGGAGGCGGTGCCGGGCTCGACGCACGGCTACGACGTCGTCGACCACGCGCGCGTGCGCGAGGAACTGGGCGGCGAGGAGGGGCTGCGGGCACTGGCGCGCGCCGCGCGCGAGCACGGTCTCGGGCTGGTCGTGGACATCGTCCCCAACCACATGGCCATGGCCCCGCGCCACAACCGCGCCCTGTGGGAGGTGCTGCGCGAGGGCCCGAAGTCGCCGTACGCGCGGTGGTTCGACATCGACTGGGAGGCGCAGGACGGCCAGGTGCTGCTGCCGGTCCTCGGCGGACCGCTGGGCGAGGTGCTCGACGAGCTGCGCGTCGACGGCGACGTGCTGCGCTACTACGACCACGTGCTCCCGCTGCGGGAGGGCACCGAGGACCTTCCGCTGCCGCATCTGCTGGACGCCCAGTGGTACCGCCCGGTGTGGTGGCGGCTGGCCCGGACCGAGCTCAACTACCGGCGGTTCTTCAGCATCTCGGAGCTCATCGGGGTGCGGGTGGAGGACCCGGAGGTGTTCGAGGCCACCCACGACAAGATTCTCGAACTGCTGAACGAGGGTGTGATCGACGGACTGCGCATCGACCACCCCGACGGCCTGGCCGACCCCGACGGCTACCTCCGGCGGCTGCACGAGGCGACCGGGGGCCGCTGGACGGTCGTGGAGAAGATCCTGGCCGACGGTGAGCACCTGCCGGCGTCCTGGCCGGTCGCGGGGACCACCGGCTACGACGCCCTGCGGCAGGTGGACGGGGTCTTCACGGACCCGGCCGGGTTCGGGGACCTGCTGGGCCGCTACCGGCGCTTCGCGGCCCCCCAGACGGACCGGGGCGGACAGTGGGACGCGACGGTGCGGCGGGCGGCGTACAAGGTCCTCACGCACGAGCTGGCGACCGAGACCGAACGCCTGACGCGGGTGGCGGCCCGGCTGTGCGCGACCTCGCCGGAGCCGGCGCTGCGCGACCGCGCGCCCTGGGCGCTGCGCACCGCGCTCCAGGAGCTCCTGGTCCGCCTGGAGGTCTACCGGCCGTACGAGTCGGTGGACGCCGCGTCCGTGGTCACGGAGGAGGCCGCGGCCGAGGCCCGGCAGGCCTTCACCGTGCCCGAGGAGGCCGGTGCGGTGGACGTCGTACGGGACCTGGTGCTGGGGCGGTACGGCGACGGGCCCGCGCAGCTGGAGTTCCGGACGCGGTTCGCGCAGACCTCGTCGGCGCTGCGGGCCAAGTCGGTGGAGGACACGGCGTTCTACCGGTACGTGCCGCTGCTGTCGGCGACCGAGGTGGGCGGCAACCCGGGTGCTCCCGCGCTGTCGCCGGAGGAGTTCCACGCGTACTGCGCGCGCGTGCAGCGCGACTGGCCGGCCACCGGGACGGTGGCCACCACGCACGACACCAAGCGCAGCGCGGACGTCCGGGCGGCGCTCCAGGTCCTCACCGAGTGCCCGGAGCGCTGGGCGGACGTCCTGGCGGAGGTGACCCGCGCCGGGGAGGGGGTGCCGGACGCGCAACTGGCGTGGGCGGCCTGGCAGACGGTGTTCGGCCTGGGACCGGCCTCCGGGGTGCGGGAGCGGGTGCAGGGGGCGCTGCTGAAGCACGTGCGTGAGGCGGGCCTGTACACGAGCTGGACCGAGCAGGAACCGCCGTACGAGGAGGCGGTGGAGCGGTTCGTGGCGGACGGGCCGTGCGGGGCGCCGGGCGAGCGGGTCGCCGCGTTCCGGGAATCGCTGGCGCCGCACATCCGGGCCAACGTGCTGGGCACGGCCCTGGTGCACCTGACGATGCCGGGCGTCCCGGACGTCTACCAGGGCACGGAGGCCGAGTACCGGGCGCTGGTCGACCCGGACAACCGTCGGGCGGTGGAGTTCCCGCCCGCAGAGTCCGGCGGCACGTCCGGGGAGAAGGCGGCGGTGACCCGGGCGGCGCTGGGGCTGCGGGCCCGGCGGCCCGACGTCTTCGGCGACACGGCGACGTACATGCCGTTGCCGGCCGAGGGCCCGGCGGCGGCCCACTGCCTGGCCTTCGTCCGCTCCGGCGTGGCGCTGACGGCGGTGACCCGCCTGTCCCTGCGGCTCGCGGAGGCGGGCGGCTGGCAGGACACCCGCCTGCCGCTGCCGCCGGGCCGCTGGGCGGACGCGCTGGATCCGGGGCGGGAGTTCACGGGGCACGCGCGCTTGGCGGACCTGTTCGCGAGGGTGCCGGTGGCGTTGCTGGAGAGGGTGGACGACTGAGCTCAGGCCGTGCATCGATACCGGGCCGTCGCCGGTGCTTCCGGGCGCCCCCCGGAGCCTCCCCCACCGGGCCCTTGACACCGCACCATGGCCGTGGGGTACTGCGATGGCGAACTCGGGCGGATGTGACGGGGGTGAGTGTCCTGCCGGAGCTGCGCTACCCGACGGTGACCGAACAGCTCATCGCTGCCCGGACGTTGACCGCTCAGCGTCCCGGCGTGAGCACCCTGCGGGAGGTGGGGGCCTCGCGTGCGGGCAGGCCCCTGCACCTGCTGTCCGTGGGCCGTGCCCACCGCGCCGTGCTGGTGGTGGCCGGTGCCCACGCCAACGAGCCCACCGGTTCCTGCACGCTGCTGGCGCTCGCCCGGCGGGTCCTGGAGCAGCGGGAGCTGCGCGACGGCATCTCCTGGCACTTCCTGCTCTGCGCGGACCCCGACGGGGCGAGCCTGCACGTGACGCCGGCGCCGCGCAGTCTCTACGACTACCACCTCGGCTTCTTCCGGCCCGCGGGCCCGGAGCAGCCCGAGTGGGCGCCGTCCGTGCTGCCGCCGGACCGGCTGCCGCCCGAGACCCGGGCCCTGACGGGCGTCATCGACGAGCTGCGCCCCTATCTTCAGGTCACCCTGCACGGCACGGACCTGGGCGGCAGCTGGGTGCAGCTGACGAAGGACGTGCCGGGACTCGCCGAGCCGTTCGCGAAGTCCGCGGCGGAGCTGCACATCCCGGTGGAGACCGGCGCGTCGGACGCCGCGGGCTGGCCCGCGTCCGGGCCGGGTGTGCACGTCATGCCCGCGCCGGGGATCGGGCCGGCGTACCCGAGCCTGCCGGACGACGCGCGGCTCAGCACCTGGTTCCACGCCCACCGGTACGGCGGGATGACCGCGGTGGTGGAGGTGCCGATGTGGGCGAGCGACCTGGTGGACGACCCGGCTCCGCATCCGGCTCCGGCGGCGGCGATCGGGCGGCTGGCGGGCCGGCTCCAGCGCGACGCGCTGGAGGTGACCCGGGTGCTCGACGGTGCGCTGCCCCGGCTGGCGGAGCTGGACGGGCCGTTGCTGCGGGCCGCCCGGTGGGGGCTGGAGCTGGTGCCGGGCCTGGCCTCCGACCTGCTCCACACCCCGCCCGCCGACCGCACCCGGGCCTACGTCGGCAGCGTGGACGCGTTCGCGCGGCGCGTGCCGCTGCGGGCGGCGGCCATGCTGCTGCGGGTGCTGCGCGGGACGGACGACGCGGCGGCCAAGCAGCTGGAGGAGCTCGTCTCGACCTGGAGCGGCGCCTTCGCGGAGCGCTTCCGCGCCCGCTGGGTGCCCTTGGAGCACCAGGTGGAGCACCAGTCCCGCACGGTCGTCGCTGCGGCGCTGCACGCGCGCGAGAGGGCCTGGTAGGCCTCAGTCCCGCTGCATCGGCACCGGCTCGCCCGATCCGGAGCGATCTCGCGCCCGGCGCCCGGCCAGGTCGAACGCGGCGAGCACCACGCGCGCCTGGTACTCGGCCTGGCGGGCCACCGGGATCCAGCGCGCCCCGCAGCCGTCGCGGTACTCGGCGCACCACCGGTCGATCAGCCGGTCCAGCTCCGGCAGCGCCCCGGCCGGGTCGCGGCCGGCGGCCCGTACCAGCTGGTGCAGCAGCCCCGCCGGGCGCAGCGCCAGCCGGCGCCCGGAGATGCGCAGGGCGGCCAGGTGGGCGGTGCTCAGCGGCGGCAGGGGGTGGGCCGGGCTGTCGCCGGTGTCGGGGTCCCAGGCATCGGCGAGGCCGGGGCACACCAGGAGGTAGTCGTCGACGGGGGCGAGCAGGCGGGCCGCGCCCGGAACGGTGGCGAGGTGCGGCCGGATCCGGGTCAGCAGGTGCCGCAGGAGGTCCGTGTCGTGGCGCAGGGTGTGGCTGACCGCCCGGAGCACGGTGTCCCGGTCCACGGGCGGGGAGCCGTCCGCCACGGCCGTCACGCCCCACATGGGCGCCTCGACCACCGCGGTGACGGTGCCGTGCCGGTAGGGGTGGTACCACGTGGACTCGACGGCGGCCTCCGTGATGGCCGCGGCCAGACCGGCCCGGCGCGGTGGCGGGATCCGGTAGACGGCGGGCCCGAGGCCGGGCCAGTACAGGGCGTCGTACGCGCCGAGTTCGCGGGGGATGCCGAGCCGGGCGGCGATGTGCGCGAGGCGCCGGTCGAGACCCGGCAGGTCGTGGGTGAGCTCGACGAAGCCGCCGCCGATGTCGACGCCGTGCAGCGAGCACTGCAGGAAGGGGCGCAGTTCGTCCTGGAGGCCGAGCAGGACGCGGGTCTCCGGCAGGGCGGCGCCGGCCGCCCCGTCGGGCAGCCACTCGGGCTGCTCCAGGAAGCCGGGCCGGAAGAAGTTCCGGATGTACCGGCCGAGGGTGTACGGGCCGGGCAGCCAGCCCTCGTTGCGGCGCGACCCGTCCGGGTCGAGGCACAGCAGGAGGTTCCAGGTGGCGTCGGCGCCCTCGGTGAGCCGCGGGTCGGCCAGGGTGCGCTCGGCCAGGCGCAGCACGGTGGCACCGCCCACGGGTTCGTTGGCGTGCGGGCCGGCGACGACCAGGGCCTGACGGCTGCCGTGGCCGACGGAGAGCAGCCACATGGGGGTGCCGGCGCGGGAGGTGCCCACCCGGCGCAGCCGGGCGTCACGGGGATGGCGGGCGACGAGGGCGGCGGCCCGGGCGCCCAGTTCGTCGACGGTCGGGTAGCGCAGGAGAGGCGGCAGGGCACACCTCCCCTGTGGGTGCCGTCGGTTCACCAGGTGTAGATGGCGTACGCACAGTGAGTCACGACTTCGGGGGTACGTCAACACCGTGAGCAGCACAGGGATTTCAGCCACCCTCGCTCGACGGACTTTCGGTAAGGCCCAGGCCAGAGCTGAGGCATGGCTCCGTTTCCGGTCAGCCGGACCTTCGGACGGACGGCGGCCGAACCCTCAGCCGGCCGACAGCCGGAACGTCATCCGGCCGAAGCCCACCTGGTCGCCCTCGCGGACGACGGCCGCGCCGACGACGCGCCGTCCGTTCACCGTCGTGCCGTTGGTGGAACCGAGGTCGCGCAGCACCCACATGCCACCCTGGTGACGGAGTTCTGCGTGCACGCGGGAGACAGTCTCGTGGTTGAGGCGCAGTCCGCTGGCGGGGTCGCGCCCTATGCGCAGCGGATGGCCGAGCGACGGGTGGGGCAGTTGCAGCTTGGGCAGCCGCTCGGCCTGCCAGGCCCGGCGCAGCCGTACGGAGAATCCGGACACGGCCTCGACGGTGCCGAACACCAGGCGCGCGAGGCGGCTCTCCGTGCGCAGGTCGGCGGTGAGCGCGGCGAGTTCGTCCGGGCGGCGGGCGGCGAGCGCCAGCTCCATGCGGCGGACGAACGTGTCGTGGGACAGACGGCCCACGGCGACGCCGTCGCGGAGCACCTTCAGCACCCGGTCGCGCTCCGCGTCGGAGAGCCGAGCGGGGAACGTGTTGAACTCGAAGGACGACGTCACTGGGTGATTGTCGGGCAGCGCGGCCGGGGTGTCCAGAAAACGGGAAATCGGCCGCCACACGCGCGTAGCCGGTGAGACCCGCCGCAAATGGGTGGATGCACCAGCGGATTGATCTCGTTTGCCGCACCATGGACGGGCTACATCACGGTGAGCAGACGAAGGGGAACCGTCCGTGCAGTTCGAGGTGTGGGCACCACAGGCCGGCCGAGTGACGCTCCGGTGCGATGACGTCACGCACGCGTTGGAGCGCGATCCGGAACGGGCGGGGTGGTGGCGGGGCGAGGCCGAGGCGCGCGAGGGGTCCCGGTACGGCTTCGCGCTGGACGACGGGCGCGTGCTGCCCGATCCGCGCTCGCGGCGGCAGCCGGACGGCCCGGACGGGCTGAGCGCGGTCGTCGACCACGAGCGCTACGCGTGGCGCGCGGCGTGGCAGGGACGGCCGCTGCCCGGCGCGGTGCTGTATGAGCTGCACGTGGGCACCTACACGCCCGAGGGCACCCTGGACGCGGCCGCCGGACGGCTCGGCCACCTCGCCGAACTGGGCGTCACCCACGTGCAGCTGATGCCGCTGTGCCCCTTCCCGGGCACCCACGGCTGGGGCTACGAGGGTGTCTCGCTGTGGGCGGTGCACGAGCCGTACGGCGGGCCCGAGGCGCTGAAACGCTTCGTCGACCGGGCCCACGAACTCGGCCTGGGCGTGGTCCTCGACGTGGTGCACAACCACTTCGGCCCGTCCGGGAACTACCTGCCCGTCTTCGGCCCGTACCTCACGGACACCCACCACACCCCCTGGGGCGCCGCGGTCAACCTGGACGCGCCCGGCTCGGACGAGGTGCGCGCGTACCTGATCGGCAGCGCGCTGGCGTGGCTGCGCGACTACCGGATCGACGGGCTGCGCCTGGACGCGGTGCACGCGCTGGTGGACACCCGCGCGCTGCACTTCCTGGAGGAGCTGTCGACGGCCGTGGACGCCCTGGCCGCAGAGACGGGGCGGCCGCTGTTCCTGGTCGCCGAGTCGGACCTGAACGACCCGCGGCTCATCACCTCCCGCGCCGAGGGCGGCCTCGGGCTGCACGCGCAGTGGAACGACGACTTCCATCACGCCCTGCACGCCACGCTGACCGGCGAGTCGCAGGGCTACTACGCCGACTTCGCGCGTGCTTCGCTCGGCGGGCTCGCGAAGACCCTGACCGGCGGCTGGTTCCACGACGGGTCGTACTCCAGCTTCCGGGAGCGCCACCACGGGCGTCCGCTGGACCGTACGCGGGTGGCCGGGCACCGGCTGCTCGGCTACGGCCAGACCCACGACCAGGTCGGCAACCGGGCCCAGGGGGACCGGCTTTCGGCCCTCGTCTCCCCGGGGCTGGCCGCCTGCGCGGCCGCGCTGGTCCTGACGGCGCCCTTCACACCGATGCTGTTCATGGGCGAGGAGTGGGCGGCGGGCACGCCCTGGCAGTTCTTCACCGACCACACCGATCCGGAACTGGCCGACGCCGTACGGCGGGGCAGGCGGCGGGAGTTCGCCGCGCACGGATGGAAGGAGGAGGACGTGCCGGACCCGCAGGATCCGGCGACCCGGGACCGCTCCTGCCTCGACTGGTCCGAGCCGGAGCGCGAGCCCCACGCGCGCGTGCTGGCCTGGTACCGGGAGCTCCTCGCCCTGCGCCACCGGCTGCCGGACCTGACCGATCCCGACCTCGCCGACACCAGGGTGGCCTACGACGAGGAGCTCCGCTGGATCGCCTTCCGGCGCGGGGACGTCCTCGTCGCGGTGAACCTGGCCTCCGAGCCGGCCGTCCTGCCGCTCGGCGTGCCCCACGCGCGCGTGCTGGCGGCGTGGGAGCCGGTGGAGACGCCCGGGGCGGACGGTGCGGTGCGGCTGCCCGGGGAGTCGGCCGTGGTGCTGGCCCAGGACTGACAGCCGGGCGGGGTCAGCCGAGTTTCGCGTCCTGCACCGCCAGGACGGGCGTGAGGAGCGCCGGCCTGGCGATGCGGGCGCCGCCCACCGCGGTGCAGACGGCGATGACGTCCCGTGGCGTACGACGGTGGTGCGGGCCGGGGCGCACCGCCCTCGGGCGTGACGAGGCCGCGGGAGGCGAGGGCCTCGTCGCCGGCCGCCGGGGTCTCCTCGGGCTCGAACGGGTAGTACCGCTCGCTCTTGCCGTGCGCCTGGACGGTGAAGCCGAGGGAGCAGCTCTGCGCGGCGTCGGCGGGCGAAGGCGGACTTCCCCCCGGCCGGGTCGAAGGGCCGCACGGAGTAGTCGGTGCCGAGGTCGGCCGCCGTGACCATGAGCGTGGAGAGGCGCTCCGCGGGGTTCTGCTGCCGTGCCGGTGACGCCGCGGCCCTGGGTGGGGCGGAGCAGCCGGTCAGGCAGCTGAGGGACGGCGGTCAGCAGGGACACGGCCGCGGCGGTGCGCTTCGTGGGCGGAGGACAGCCGTGCGGCCTCATACCGCTCGGCCCGCTACAGGGCGTCGTCCGTGTCCCCCAGGTCCGTCACCCGTTCCAGCAGGATCGGCTCCCAGGCGCGGCGCAGCCAGGTCCGCAGGAGGGTGGCGTCCTTGCCGGTGAGGTCTTCGGCGAGGCGGACGACGGTGTCGCAGCGGGCGAGCCACAGGCCGCGCAGGCAGGGGCGGGCGCCGTAGCCGGCGAGGGTGGCGGCGCGTACGGCGGCGGGCGATCCGACGGAGAGCGCGAGGCCCGCGATGTCCTCGGCCGGGTCGCCGACGACCGCGCCGGCCCAGCCGAGGACGCCGCGCACCCGGCCGTCGGCACTGACCACGAGGTGGCTGCCGGTGAGGGCGTGGTGGGTGAGGACGGCCGAGCCGGGCTGGGCGGCGAGCTGGGACGCGGCCGGCGGAGTGAGCTGGTTCAGGCGTGCGGCGTCGAACTCGTCGGCCGCGGCGAGGCGTTCGGCGGCGCGTACGGCGGACCGGCGCAGCGCCTCCAGGGAGCGGGGCGCGGCGCGCGGGAGACCGAGCGTCTCGGCCTGCCGGACCGGCACCTCGCGCAGGCCCGTCAGGAGCCCGGCCAGGTCGGCCTCGCCGACGGCCGACACGTCGTGCTCCTCCCCCGAGCCGCCGGGCACCTTGGTGTCCAGCGTGTAGCCGAGTCCGGGGGCCCACTCGCCCTGTGCGACGCTCACGGGCACCGCCGTGGGGAGGTGCGGACGGACGAGGTCGCGCAGTCGCAGTTCGCGCCGCTGGCGCAGGGTGGCCTCACGGTCGGGGGCGAGGCGCAGGACGTGGCGGGAGCCGACCCACCAGGTGACGGGTTCGGCGCCCTCGCCGGCGGGCCGGACGTCGGGGCCGGGGCCGCTCCCGCCCTGCCGGGCGTCCTTGTCGCCCCGGCCGGCTTCGGTGCCCCCGGTGTCCTTGGCGTCCTTGCCGTTCTTGGTGTCCTTGAGGAGGGACAGGACCAGCCGGCGGACGGTGTCCGCCGTGGGTGTGGGTGCCTGGGTCATGGTCGCGCCGTTGCCGTTCGGGAGGCGTGCTGGGGACATCGGGGCCTCACTCCACTATGACCAGCTCACGCGTGGTGGTGTTCAGGCGCCGCCCGCCGTCCTCGGTGACGGTCACGATGTCCTCGATGCGGACACCGAACCGGCCGGGCAGGTAGATGCCGGGTTCCACGGAGAAGCACATGCCGGGTACGAGGGGCCGCTCCTCGCCCTCGATCATGTAGGGCGGCTCATGGGTGGTGACGCCGATGCCGTGTCCGGTGCGGTGGATGAAGTACTCGCCGTAACCGGCGTCGGCGATGACCCGGCGGGCGGCCCGGTCCACGTCCTGGCAGGCCGCGCCGGGCCGCACCGCCCGGAAGCCGGCCTCCTGGGCCTCGCGCACGATGTCGTGGACGCGGCGTTCCTCGTCGGTGGGCTCGCCGACGTGGACCGTGCGGGAGGTGTCGGAGCCGTAGCCGGCAAGCAGGCCGCCGAAGTCGAGGACGATCATGTCACCGCGGGCGATCAGGCGGTCGCCCGCCTCGTGGTGCGGGTTGGCGCCGTTCGGGCCGGAGGCGACGATGGTGAAGTCGACCTGCTCGTGTCCGTGTCCGCGGAGCAGCCGGTCGAGGTCCGCGGCCACCTCGGACTCCCGGCGCCCGGCGAAGGGGACGTTCCGGATCTCCTCGAAGGTCGCGTCGGCGGCGGCACCGGCGGCGGCCATGAGGTCCAGCTCGGCCGCGTCCTTCACGGCGCGCAGCATCGGCAGGGCCTCGGTCAGCGAGGCGTAGGAGCTGCCGGGCAGAGCCTGCTGGAGGGCCAGCAGGTGCAGGGCCCAGGCGTTGTCGCTGATGCCGAACCGGCCGGAGGAGTCCAGGAGGGCGGCGGTGGCGGCGTAGGGGTCCTTGCCGTCGGTCCAGTCGCGCAGTCTCAGGGCTGCCGCGCCGGCCGCCCGGTGCGCGTCCGGGGCCTCCAGGGCGGGGACGGCGAGGACGGGGTCCTGCCCGGCGGTGAGGACCAGCAGGGTGAGCCGCTCGGTGACCGCCGGGGGCGTGTAGCCGGTGAGCCACACCAGGTCAGGGCCCGGGGCCACCAGCAGGCCGGCGAGACCGGCCTCGGCGGCCGCCCGCGCGGCGCGGTCCATGCGGGCCCGGTAGTCGTCGGCGGTGAAGGTGGCGGCCGTGCTTGCGGTCATCCGGGCCTCCCAGGACGGACGAAGGGGCTACGGGCAGCATCCTGCCCGGCCGGAGGGGGCGGCGCGAGCCGTCTGCGGGCATTGACTCGGGCAACCTGTCCGACGGCGCAGGGCTGCTCAGGCGCCCCCGCTCGTGCTCGGCACCGATTTTTCCATGAGGGATCGGGCGGGGGACGCTCCCGGGGTTCCGGGTCGTGCCCTGCGGGCGGGCGTCAGGCGGCGACGGCCGGTACGAGGATCAGCTGTTCGTAGCCGCCGCTGCGATGGCGCACCGTCAGCCTGACCTCGGCGCCCGGGCGGGTGCGGGCGACGGCCCGGACCAGATCGGCGGCCGTGTCGATCCGGGTCGTGCCGAAGGCGAGGAGGACGTCGCCGCGCACCAGCCCGGCGGCCTGGGCCGGACCGGGGACGTGCAGCCCCACGACCACGGCGCCCGGCTTCCGGGCGTCCATGACCTGCACCCCGAGGGTCGCGGCGGCGGGCACGGAGGGGGCGGTGGAGGGTGAGGGGCCGGGGAGCGAGGCCGAGTGCCACCCCCGCGGGTCGAAGCGCCCGCCTTTGCCGAGCACCGTGGCGCCCATCGCCCCGAGGCCGATCCCGGACAGCACCAGGACCGCGCCGGTGCATCCGGCGAGCAGCACGTTGAGGAGCCGCCTCCCCCGTCGCCTGGCGGCGTGCGGGCGGGGCCGTGACGGGCCGGGTCCCGTCGCCGGGGCGGGCCCGTCGGGCTCCTGCCCCGGCATCGGCTTGGGTCGCAGCGCGGTCTGTTCCATGGCTCGCCTCCGGATGGTGCCGATCGCCTCCGGCGGATCCCGGAACGATCACGGCAGGTGCTCTACCCGGCACATCGGCGGCCGACGAGCCACGAACGAGTGAGACTGACCGGGGCCGGGGCGGTCCCAGGGCCCGGACACGGGCACGGCTCGTACCGCACCGGCCGCCGGGTGCGGTACGAGCCGTGGAGCGGGCGGGGCGGTCAGCGCAGGGCGGCGACGGGCGAGGCCGGCGGCCGGTCGGGGAGGAAGCCGTGGGCACGGCGGGACAGCCACGCGTCCTTGTAGCGGTCCACCTCGCGATGCCAGTGGAGGATGCCGGACAGCCAGTTCCGCAGGTCCGCCACGTACGTCCCCATCGCCGCGCGCGCCTCTCCCGAGAGCCGGAAGTCGTCGTAGAGGACGGGCAGTTCGTGCTCGACGACGTGCTCGAACTGGCGCATGCGCTGGCTCATCAGGTCGTGCACGATGCCGAGCCCGGTCGGGTAGTCGCAGCCGAAGAAGGTCTGCACGACGAGGATCGCGTTGTGGATCTCGCCCTCGTACTCGATCTCCTTCTGGTACGAGAAGACGTCGTTGAGGAGGCACGCGAAGTCCATCGCGGCGTTCTCCAGGGAGCGGACCGGTCCGCTGCGGTAGACCTCGGGCGGGACGGCCGGGCCGTGTCCCATCCGGCACAGGCTCAGGGTCAGCTCGGAGCCGAAGGTCGCCCGGCGCATCTCCAGGTAGTCGACCGGGTCGGGCACGCGGTTGTGGAGCTGGTTGGACAGCTCCCACACCCAGCTCTCGGTCATGACGTCGACCGCGGCCCTGAACGTGCGCCGCGCGTCGGGCGTCATGTCCGCGGTGGTGCGCGCCCACAGGTCGGCCAGACCGCGCTCCATGGCGTTGGCCGGGGGCGGTGGCTCCGCGCCGTCGAGGGGCATGCAGGCGGACAGGCGGGCCGTGGTCAGCCGGGCGGCGGCGAGGTCGCGGCGGTGTCCGTGGACCAGTGGGTAGTAGTCGTCGCCGTAGGTGCCCCAGGCGAGCCACTGCGCGCTGAGGTCGAGGGCCTCGCGGGTGGCGTCCGGGTCGAGGCCGGCCGAGCAGAGCGCGAGGTCGTAGGCGCGGAGCTTGTCCTCGTCCCAGACGCCCTCGGCGAGGATGCCCATGCGCTCCACCCAGTCGCGCAGGCCCCGGCGGGCATGGTCCAGGTGCGGGCTGAGCTCCAGCGGGAACGGCATGCGGATGTCGGGGATCCGCGCCGGCCCGACCTTCTGGTACGGCACGTGCGTGTACGAGCGCAGCCGCCGCTCGGCACCGGCCGACGCGAGCAGGGCGCGGACGTCGGCGGCGGAGGTGCCGATGGCGGAGCATCCCGGCCACGGGCCGTCACCGCGCGGCGCGTTCTCGTTCATGTAGCGGCTGGAGCGCAGATGCCACTCGTGGCCACCGGACTGCCAGTCCTGCAGCCCCTTCGTGTAGGCGGCCACCGCGGCGAGTTCGTCCGGCCGCAGGCCCTTCTCCAGGGCCAGGGCGGGCACTTCGGTGAACGCCGTGTGCTCGAACTGGTGGAGGCGGGAGGTGAGGACGTCGTTGACGGTGTCGGCGGCCTCCTGGGTGGTGCAGCCGAAGAAGGTCTCCAGGACGAGCACGCCGTTGCTGTTCTCTCCCTCGTCCTCGACCTCGCGCTGGTAGGAGAACAGGTCGTTGCGCAGGTGCACGGCGTCGGAGAACGTCTCCATCAGCACCCTCAGCGGCCTGGACCCGGCCACGGCGGCGGGGACTTCGGCGGTCGCGTACTCCACGAGCCCCGCCGACCAGGGGGCGCCGCCGACCTTGCGGCGCATCTCGATGTACTCGACGGGGTTGGCGATCCGCCCCTCGTTGATGTTGGACAGCTCCCACATCGACTCGTTGAGGAGGTGCTCGGTGGCCACGGCGAAGCGGCGGCGCCAGTCCTCCGACATCTTCGGCACCGTGCGGGCCCACAGGTCGGCGAGGCCCGCCTCGACCGGGTTCTGCGGTTCCGGCACGGGAGCGAACAGGTCCAGCGGCATGAACAGCGGCAGCCGGTCCAGGTGGGCCTTGCCGGCGGTGCGGTCCTGGCTGCGCTTGTACATCTCCAGGAAGTGGTCGTCGAAGAAGAAGACCCACACGTACCAGTCGGTGATGAGGGAGAGGGCGGGGCCGTCGCAGTCGGGGTGGGTGTAGGCGCAGAGCAGGCCGTAGTCGTGCGCGTCGAGGTCGGCCTGCTCCCAGACGCCGGATCCCTCCAGCATGCCCATCTCGCGCGCCCACTCCGTCGAATGCGCCCTGGCCTCGTCGACGTGCGGGTTCAGCCGCGCGGGATGCGGCAGGTAGAAGTGCGGGAGTTCGAACGGCTGCGTCATGGCCGGGCCCTACCCGGTGCCCCGCGACGGCATCCGCCGAGTCGCACATGATCACACCATCGCGTGAATCAGGGGGCATCCCGTACCTGGATCAGCGCGTGCGTGCCACTGGTGCGCCAGCGCTGCTCCTCCGCCGCGACCAGGGCGGCCTCGGTGTGCGCGTCGAGGCCGGTGATCACATCGGACTTCAGGGTGCGCAGGGCGGCGACCGGGCAGGGGAAGCAGGTGGCCACGTCGGCGAAGGGCGTGGTCGGGTCCCAGAGCCGGTCGCCCACCAGACGGCGGTAGTTGAGGTCGCCCTTGACGATGGTGAGGGTGGCCGCGGCGAAGTCGGCGCGCAGGTCCCCGGGCATCTCCGCGTACGGCAGCGGGGCGCTGGAGAAGGGGTGGGCGCGCAGAGTGAGCCGCCCTTCGCCCAGGGCGGACCACAGGTCTCGGCCGTACGCGGCGGCCGCTCCCCCGGCCCCGGTCAGCCGGCGCAGGGCGTCGACCACGTCGGCGGTGGTGGCGTCGGAGACGTAGTAGGGGTACGGCTTGACGTGCAGGACCGCCTGTCCGATGCGGCCGCTCCGCAGGAGGTGGGCGACGAGGAGGAGATCGGGGACGAGTTCACGGCCCGCGTTGTCGGCGACCAGGTACAGCGTGCCCCCGTCGGCCTTGTCCAGCAGCGACCAGAGCCGTTCGCTGTCGTCGGCGACCAGCCCGGGCGCGGCGTCCGTGGCCCGCGCGCCCTCGGCGGAGAGGCGGAAGCCGAGGTCGGCGCGGTTGCCCCACAGGGAGCCGTGCAGCAAGACCTGGGCCTGTTCGGCGGCGGGGCGGCCGGCGAGGTCGTCGAGTGCGGCGAGTTCCTCGTCGGTCTCGGGGGAGTCGAGTTCGGCGAGTTTGAAGGGGCGGAACGGGTCGACGCCCTGCCACGCTCCGGGGCCGAAGTAGCCGACGGCCTGGAGCAGTCGGCGGTAGAACCAGCTCTCGGACCAGAGCCACGGCACGTCGAACCAGGAGCGGCCGGTGTACTCGCCGAGCCCCCAGGTCTCCCAGTGGTCCCGGTCGTGCGCGTCGGTGGGGAGGGGCTCGATCTCGCCCCCGGTGCAGTTGGCGAGCAGATCGTCGAGGGCGCGGTGCTGCGGGGGTTCGTAGGGGAAGGCCTCGCGGACCTGCCGGATGATGGCGGGGTGCCGCTCGGCCAGCACGCTGTGGGGGAAGGAGCCCGGCTGGTTGCCGAGGAGCAGGGGTGCGGAGGGGGTGTCGGGCATGGGCCACACGGTAACGCGCGGGTACGCCGCGGTGCCGTGCTCGCCCGCCGCGCGGTTCCGGCCGCCGGGCCGGCCACGGTCACACAGGGGCGATCTCGCGCTCCAGACGGGCCGCCAGGCTCAGATAACGGGCCCGGCGGGTCACCGGGACGAGGCCGCGGATGAGTATGTTCCACATCTCGGCCGTGCGGCGGGGCTGGCGCGCGACCGGCTCGCGGGAGCGGCCCACGACCCGGGTGCCGACGAAGAAGCAGACCAACGAGTGGGCCACGACGTCGACATCGACGTCCGGGTGGACGTCGGACTCCTTGACCGCGCCGACGAGCCGGGCCGTGACGATGTCCAGCCACTCGGTGAAGGGGTGGCTCAGGGGCGGCTTGGGCCGGATCCCTCCCGTGGCGAGCCGCAGCCCGGCCCGCAGCACCGGGTCCTCGACGGACATGCGGGTGATGCCGAACGTGAGGCGCATCAGCGCCTCCAGGGAGGTGTGGCCGCGGGTGTCCGTCTCCGTCGCCAGCCGGCGGGCGGTGTGCGACTGGAGTTCGAGGATCGCGTGGGCGAGATCCTCCTTCGCCGCGAAATGGAAGTACAGGGCGCCCTTGGTGACGTGGGCGTGCTCCACGATGTCGCTGAGACTGGTCGATTCGTAGCCGCGACGGTCGAACAGGTCAGCGGCGGCCGTGATGATCGTCGAGCGGGTCTGCTCGGCTCGCAACTGCCTCGCCATCGGCTGAACTCTCCCGGGACGGAAATGAACGGGTCATGCCGTTTGTTTTTACCCCCCGTACACGATAACTCACCCTGAGACGGCACCCATCACACCAGTATGCCGGTGTGCGGGTGCACATCCGGCATAACAAGCGCAACCGGTGAAAGAAAACAGCGCGTTCGGTATCTAACTGTGGGGGATCCGGGGCCAGACGTAAAGGCGGGCCGGCCGGTGCCCCATCCGCACCGGCCGGCCCGCCCGTTCGCGGCCTGCCTCGTTCAGCGTTCCCGAAGGAGGTTCACAGGGATCAGAAGGTCAGCTTCCAGCCGTTGAGGGTGCCCGTGTCCTGGGCGGCGGTGTCCTGGACGCGCAGCTTCCAGGTGCCGTTGGCCACCTCACTGGAGGCGTTCACCGTGTAGGTGGTGTTCACGTTGTCCGCGGAGTCCGACGCGGCGGCCTTCAGGCGGTACGCCGAACCGTCCGGAGCGACCAGGTCGATGACGAGGTCACCGCGGTAGGTGTGGGTGATGTCGACGCCGACCTGAAGGGCCGAGGGGGCGTTGCCGGTGCGGCCGGTGACGCTGATCGGGGACTCGATCGCGGCGCCGTTGTCCGGAATGGCGACGGCGGTGGTGCTGGCGAACGTCGTGCCGGTGGACGTACCGCCCTTGACGGCCTGGACCGTCTTGGCGGCGTCCGCGAGGCCCGCGCCGCAGCCGCCGGAGCAGGTGCCCGGCAGGGCACGGGCGTTGGCCTTGATGGCCGACTCGATCTGCGCCGGGGTGAGGGCGGAGTTGGCCGACTTCATCAGGGCGGCGAGGCCCGCGACGTGCGGGGTGGCCATGCTGGTGCCCTGGTAGTAGGTGTAGTTCTCGCTCGACGGCGTCTTGGTGCCGGAGTTCAGCGTGGAGAGGATGCCGTTGGCGGTCGTGGTGCGGGTCTCGCCGCCGGGGGCGGAGATGTCCACGACGGTGCCGTAGTTGGAGTACGAGGCACGGCTGCCGGCGCGGTTGGTCGCGGCGACGGTGATGACGTTGTTGCAGTTCGCCGGGGACGAGGACGAGGCGTTGGTGTTCTCGTTGCCGGCCGCGACGACGACCGAGGTGCCGCGGTTCACGGCGCCGTTGATGGCGCTCTGGGTCGCGCTGGAGCAGGCGCCGCCCCCACCGAGGCTCATGTTGATGACCTTGGCGACGTTGGTGTTGGCGGGCACGCCCGAGACGGTGCCGCCGGACGCCCAGGTGATGGCGTCGATGATGTCGGAGTCGTAGCCGCCGCACTTGCCGAGCACGCGGACCGGGGAGATCTTCGCGCCGTAGGCGATACCGGCGACACCCTTGCCGTTGTTGGTGGCGGCGGCGATGGTGCCGGCCACGTGGGTGCCGTGCCAGGAGGACGTGGAGGCCGGGATGCCCGCGCCGCACTCGTTGGCGTTGTACCAGTCGCCCGGGTCGGCCGGGTTGCTGTCACGGCCGTTGCCGTCGACGGAGACGGCGGTGTCGGAGATGAAGTCGTAGCCGCCGACGATGTTCGCGGCCAGGTCCGAGTGGGCGACGTAGCCGGTGTCGATGACGGCGACGGTCACGCCGCTGCCGGTGGTGGTGTCCCAGGCGGCGGGGACGTTCATGCCCGCGGTGGACTCGAACAGGTCCCACTGCTTGCTGTACTCGGTGTCGTTCGGGGTGACGGCCGTCGGCTTGTTCAGGCGGTCCGGGACGACGTAGGCGACCTGCGGGTCGGCCTGGTACGCGGCGACGACGTCGGAGACGGACGCCCGGGTGGGGTCGGAGCCCAGCTCGACGAGGGCGGCGCCGGTGCCGAGGCGACGCTGGAAGTCGACGTCCTCGCCGGTCTTGTCCGCCTTGGACGCGGCGTCGGCGGCCGCCGCCTTGTTGGACTTGGCCTCGCTCGCGCCGGACTTGTAGCCGACGATGAGGCGCTCGGCCTGGACGCCCGGGGCGGCCTCGGTCTGCGCGGCGGGAACGGCGGCCGGGCGGGGAGCCGGCTCCTGGGCGACGGCGACCGAGGCGGGGGCGGCGGTCAGCAGGGCGGTGGAGACGACGGCGACGGATATCAGCTTCCGTCTGAGCTCTGGGGAGATACGCACGGTCGTTGCCTTTCGTGGCCGGACTCCGGGCTGGGCGGAGCGGCGGTGGAGTCGCTTCGTCCTCGAAGCGGAGGGGGGTCGTTCGAAAAGCGAAGAGCGACGCGATGGCCGGCCAGGCGTGTGGGGAGCGGACCGTTCGGGGTTACCTGTGGGTCAGCTGTGGTCGAACGATAGGCAAAGGAAAGGTCAGCGGGATACGGGGGAAACCCTCGATCCAGCTGCCGCCCCACCCTCGATGGCGGGCCTACGGCGGGCAGTTGGGCGCCCAATGGCCCCTTTTGCAGCAGGTCGTGGCGCGATGAACACGTCGGGCCGATTTCCCGTACTGCACTACCGAACGTCGCCGCCCGGGCCGAGGAGAAGCAGACGGATGCCTCGTACGACCGCACACCGCACCGCACTCGCCGCGGCTCTGGTGACCCCGCTGCTGGTGCCGCTCGGGACGGCGGGGCCCGCCCGCGCGCACGGGGCGCCGTCGGACCCGGTGAGCCGGGTGGTGGCCTGTTCGCCGGAGGGCGGTGACCGGGCGGGCACGGCGGCGTGCCGTGCGGCCGTCGCCGCGAACGGCGCGCCTTTCACGGCATGGGACAACCTGCGGGTGGCGAACGTGAACGGCCGGGACCGCGCTGTGATCCCGGACGGGAAGCTGTGCAGCGGGGGCCTGCCCGCCTACCGGGGTCTGGACCTCGCCCGCGCCGACTGGCCGTCGACCCGGACGGCGCCCGGCGCGAGGCTGACGATGCGGTACGTCTCGACGATCCCGCACGCCGGCACGTTCCGGATGTACCTGACGAAGCCCGGCTACGACCCGGCCGGGCCGCTGTCCTGGTCCGACCTGCCCCCAAAGCCGTTCGCCGAGGTGACGGACCCGGCCCTGCGGGACGGCGCGTACCGCTTCGAGGTGACTCTGCCGTCCGGCCGGACCGGGCGGCATGTGCTGTACACGGTCTGGCAGAACAGCAGCACGCCGGACACCTACTACTCGTGCTCCGACGTGGTGTTCCCGGAGAAGGAGCCTCCGCGGGAGGAGGCCAGCCCGGAACGCAAGGCGCAGGAGCCGGAGAAGAAGGAGCCGGAGAAGAAGGAGGCAGGACAGAAGAGGCAGCCGGAGCAGGAGGAGCCGGTGGCGAGCCCCGTCGTGGACTCCCCCGGCCCGCAGCCCCAGGGCGACCACACTCCGCTGGCCACCACGTCCGGCCCGTCCTCCGGCCCGTCCGCGCCCGTGCTGGCGGGCGGCGCCGCGGCGGTGCTGCTGCTCACCGGCGGCGCCGCCCTGGCCGTACGGCTACGGCGACGCTGAACTACCGCTGTGTACGCCTAGTTGACGACGACGGCGACGCCGCCCTTGGTCACCGGGGCGTACTTGGCGGTGAAGAAGGCGTTGCTGAAGCACAGCGACGAGCCGGACACCTTGGTGAACTGCTGGTTGGTGAAGGAGATGCTGTTGTCGGCGTTGCTCGCCGTGCCGGTCAGGCCGGGGGCCTGGTAGACGCAGGTGATGGTGCCGAGCAGGGTGCGCAGCTTGACCGTGGACTGGACGGCGGAGCCCGCGGCCGGGGTCACGGAGACGGTGCCGTCGGAGGACACGCTGGTGGTGTAGGGCAGGTTGTCGACGGTGATGCCGCTGACGCCGAGCACCCCGACGACGTTGGCGGTACAGCCGCTGGTGTCGAAGCTGTGCGAGGTCAGGGACTCGGTGGCGGTGCCGGGGGCGGCGGGGTTGTCGGTGACGGCGGCGGAGAACGCCGACTTGGTGCAGGAGATGCCGCTGGTGCCGGTCGCGCTGGAGTAGAAGGTGGCGGCGGTGCCGCTCGCCAGGGAGGCGTCGAGGACGTCGCCGACCGCGACGGCCGCTCCGTCGGCGGTGGTCAGGACGGGGGTGTCGGCCGCGGAGGCGGGGGCGGCGAGGCCCAGGGCGGCGACGGCGGCGGTGAGCGTGAGGAGGGTGCGCGTACGCATGAGGTGTACCTCTTTCCATAGCCGGGCGGGTGGGGGTGGGGGGTGCGCCGGGCGTCCGCCGTTGCCGGCCCGTCACGCCTTCTCCGTACATGACGGGCCGGCAACGGCAGGGCGGGCACCCGCCGGGGGGTTGCACGGGGAGGGAACTCCCGCCGGGCCGGGCGGGGGGGGGGGACACGCGGACGTGCCGCGTGGCGGATCCGGCGCCACGGATCCGGTGGGACGAGGAGAGTTGTAGACCTGCCTCTCCGTCAACGTCAAGGGTTTGCAGGGCAGTTGTGCATGCGGTGAGCGTTCCGGGAAACCGGCGACTCACCCGCGGCGCACAATCACCACTCTTTGTTCACACTTCCCTTGACCCTTCATGTAACCCCCGGTAACTTCCTCGACGGCTACTGCGGCGTAACGAGAAAGCCCTTGCAACCGCCGGGAGTTGCGGGAGCCGTGCGTACGCGGTCGGTGTCCGCGCCAGGGCAACGTGCCACCGAAGTCCGATCCGCACCGACATGCACCTGGAGCAGACATGACCTCCTCCGCCGAGCACACCCCCGAAAGACCGGACGGCGCCGCCCCTCCGGACGTCAGCGACGCTCCCGCGCGACGCGGGCGGGTCCGGGCACGCAGGGCCGCCGTGATGGCGGTGCCGGCCACCCTGGCCGCCGCGGGCCTCGCGGTCCTCACCGCCGAAGGCGCCTTGGGTGTGCAGTTCGCCATCTCCGGCATGCCCTTCACGGTCACCGCGACCGAACTGGACGGCACCGGCTTCGCACAGTTCGGCGGCCTGGACGAGATGGCCGAGGGCAGCCCCAACGCGGGTGAGACCGGCGGCCAGGTGCTGGTCGTCACGTCCGTGATCAAGAACGCGACGCTCACCAAGCTCTGCCAGAGCGTCGACCTGGGCGGCACGAACCTGGTCATCAGGGCGGGTGAGGGCTCGCAGAAGGTGCGCGCCAGCGATCTGACGACCGACTCGACCGAGCTGTCCGGCGACGCGGCCTTCACCAACATCGAGATCGGCAACGACGCCAGCACCCTGAACAAGGCGGGCCCGAAGGGCCGCGGGCCGATCGGCGTCTTCAGCCAGCAGTCCGACACGGTGCACATCGCCAACCTGCGGCAGACCAACTACGCGACGACGGCCGGCGTGTTCAAGCTGCCGGGCCTGAAGCTGGGCTTCAGCGGATCGGGTTGCTGATGACGCGCGGCCCGCGTGAGGGAGTCCGGCCCGCCTTCAGGCAGTGGCGGGCCGGCCGCCCGTTCTGGGGCGGGCTGCTGCTCGCCCTGGGCGGGGCGGAGGTCCTGCTCACCCTGAAGGCGTCGCTGGACGTCATCCTGCACGTCGGCATGCAGGGCGTGGCCGGCTATCTGCTCCCGGTGGTGATGCTGCTGTGCGGCGTGCTGATCCTCTTCAACCCCACCCAGCGCCTGTTCTACTCGGTCATCGGCGTCCTGGTCTCCCTGGCCACCTGGATGACCTCCAACCTGGGCGGCTTCTTCGTCGGCCTGCTCCTGGGCGTGACCGGCAGCTGCCTCGCCTTCGGCTGGCTCCCGGACCAGGAGCCCCGCGTCAGCCGCAGACAGCGCCGGAAGCAGGCCCGGGCGGCCAAGACCCTGCCCCCGACGCCGGCGCGGCAGGTCTGAGGGCATGGCCGTGCCCGGTCCGGGCGACAGGCCCTAACCGGCGTCGGCGGGCGCGGTGGGCCGGGTCTGCTCGCCGGGTGCCGCGTCCGAACCGCCCTCCTCCTTCAGCGCCTTGGCCTCGCTCTTGAGGATCCGCATCGAGCGGCCCAGCGATCGCGCCGTGTCCGGCAGCTTCTTCGAGCCGAACAGGACGATCACGACGATCGCCACGATCAGCAGATGCCAGGGCTCCAGTCCGTTGCGCAGCACGTCATGCCCTCCCTCTCGTCGACAGTTGCTACATTGCGCAACTGTACAACCCCCGGGCGAGAGGCAAGCAGACGCCGATGACGGTCACCAGCAATCGGAGGACGGACCCGCCGCGGCACCGGAGCGGGGGCGCCGCCCACGGCAACCGGGGCGCGCCACGCGACCGCAGGCGCCGGCGCGGCCGCCGCCGCGGCCGGGGCATACGCTCTGCCCTCCTGGTCACCCTGGCCCTGCTCGTGCTCGCCGCGGGCGGCGCCGGCTGGCTGTACCTCAAGCTGGACGGCGACATCAGCACGTTCGACTCCGGCGGCCTGTCCGACCACCGCCCCGACGCCGGCTCGTCGAAGGGCGAGAACGTCCTGGTCATCGGGTCCGACACCCGCACCGGCGGCAACAACGCGCTGGGCGGCGGCGACAAGGACGACGTCGGCCGCTCGGACACCGCCTTCCTGCTGCACGTCTACGCCGACCACCGGCACGCGATCGCCGTCTCCATCCCCCGCGACACGCTGGTCACCATCCCGCCCTGCCAACTCCCCGACGGCACGTGGACCAAGGCACGGCCGGACACGATGTTCAACGCGGCCTACTCGGTCGGCCAGACGCCGAAGGGCAACCCGGCCTGCACCCAGAACACCGTCGAGCAGCTCACCGGGCTGCGCGTCGACCACACCGTCGTCGTCGACTTCAAGGGGTTCGCGGACCTGACGGACGTGGTGGGCGGGGTGAAGGTGTGCCTGCCGCAGGACGTCTACGAGAACGACCTCGATCCGCATCTCACCGCCCCGGGCAAGCTGCTCTTCCACAAGGGCGAGCAGACCGTGTCGGGGCAGAGGGCGCTGGACTACGTCCGGATCCGGCACGGCATCGGGGACGGCTCCGACATCGGCCGGATCAAGCGCCAGCAGGCGTTCGTGGCGAGCCTGCTGAAGGAGGTCAAGAGCAAGGGCCTCACCCCCACGAGGCTGTTGCCGCTGGCCGACGCCGCGACGAAATCGCTCACCGTCGACCCCGGCCTCGGCTCCGCCGACAAGCTGATCTCCTTCGTGATGACCCTGAAGGACATCGACCTGCACAACACCAAGTTCGTCACCCTGCCCTGGCGTTACGAGGGGTCGCGGGTGGCGATCGTCCAGCCGGACGCGGACGCCCTGTGGGCCGCGCTCCGGTCCGACCGCACGATCGACGGCGAGAACGCCGGCGGCAAGAAGACCGGAAATGCCGGTTCCGGTGCCGCCGCCTCCCCCACGCCGGTCTCCGGTGCGGGCATCGACGTCGCCGTCTACAACGGCACCGCCGTCCCCGGCCTGGCCGCCCGCGCCGCCGCCGAACTCACCGGCGACGGCTTCACCGTCACGGGCACGGCGACGGCGGCCGGCCAGGACCACACCACCACGCTGGTCGAGTACGGGCCGGGCCTGGAGGACCGGGCCAGGACCGTCGCGCGGGCGTTCCCCGGGGCCGAGCTGCGGCCGGTGACGGGCAGCGGGATCAGCGTCGTCCTCGGGCAGACGTACGCGGACAGCCCGGCGCCGGGCGCATCCGCCTCCCCGGCCGCCGTGCCGTCCGAGGTGGCCGACGGGGCCCGCTCCGCGGACGACAACCCCTGCTCGAACCTCACCTACGGCTGACGGCGCCGGTGCCGGGCCCGTATCGCCGCCAGGGCCAGCGCGTACAGGCCGAGGACGACGGCCGGCAGCAGGTAGTACGCGGCGGGCAGGGCCGTCATGCCGAGGGCCGATCCGAGGGGGCTCGGCGGGAGCAGCACGCCGACGGCGGCGAGACCGGCCGCCGCGAGGCCGACCGGGCCCGTCGCACGGCCCGGTCCGCCGCGCCGGCCGGTGCGCAGGAGCAGCATGACCACGGCCTGGGTGAGCAGGTTCTCGGTGAACCAGGCGGAGTGGAACACGGCCTCGTCGTCCACGGCGGCGTCCGGGCCGTGCAGCGCCAGCGCGAGGACGGCGAAGGTGGCGAGGTCGGCCAGCGCGTTGAGCATCCCGAAACCGACCGCGAAGCGGAGGAAGGAGCGCGGTCTCAGCACCGCCGGGCGGCGCAGGCCGGCCGCGCCGGGACGGTCGTGGGCGAAGGCCAGCTGGGCGGCGTCGAAGCACAGGTTCTGCGCGAGCACCTGGGCGGGGAGCATCGGCAGGAAGGGCAGGAGCAGCCCGGCGGCGAGCATGGCGACGACGTTGCCGAGGTTCGAGGAGAGCGTGACGCGCAGGTACGAGGCGATGTTGCCGCTCGCGTGCCGGCCGGCCGTGACCGCGTGGCCGATCGCCGTGAGGTCCTTGTCGGCGAGCACGACGTCGGCGCTCTCCCGGGCCACGCCTACGGCGGAGCGGGGCGCGATGCCGACGTCGGCCGCGCGCAGCGCGGCCACGTCGTTCACGCCGTCTCCGAGGAAGCCGACGGTGTGCCCGGCCGCCCGCAGGGCGCCGACGAGGCGGGCCTTGTCCTGCGGGGTGCAGCGGGCGACGGCGGTCGCCCCGCCGGGCCCGTCGAGGAGTTGTGCCGCGGTCCGTACGTCCCCGGGGTCCAGGCCCAGGTCCCGGCAGGCCCGCGCCGCCGTGGCGGGGTGGTCACCGGTGAGGACCTTGACGGTGACGCCGCGTCCGGCCAGTTCGCGCAGGGCCTCGGCGGCGGTGGGGGCGAGGGCGTCCCGGAAGGTCACCAGGCCCTGGAAGGCCAGGCCCTGGGGGTCGGCGGTACGGGCATGGACCGTGCGGGCGCCGGCGGGGCGGTCGGCCGTGGCGACGGCCAGGACCCTGAGCCCGGCGTCCGCCTGCCGGGCGGCGAGGGCGAGCAGCCGGTCGCGCTCGCCGGGCGCGGTGGCGCAGCGCTCCAGGACGGCTTCCGCCGCGCCGGTGACGACGACGGCGTGCCGCCCGAGGTCGCCCCGGACCACCGCCGCCGCCCACCGCCGCTCGGGGTCGAACGGCACGGCGTCGACCCCGTCGTACTCCTCGCCCACCGGCCCGGCCGCCTCCAGCAGGGCCTCGTCGAGGGCGTCGGGTGCGGGCAGTTCGGCTAGCTGGAGGGTCCACCAGGCGCCCACGGCGGCCCAGCGCAGTACCTCCGGGTCGTCCCGGCCGGCCGCGTCGAGGGCCCGTTCGACGACGGGGCGGTCCTGGGTGAGGGTGCCGGTCTTGTCGACGCACAGCACGTCGACCGCGCCCAGGTCGTGCAGGGCCGGCAGCCGTTTGACGATGACGGCGTGCGTGCGGGCGAGGAGGGCGGCGCCGCGGGCCAGGCAGGTCGTGACGATCACCGGCAGCATCTCGGGTGTCAGCCCGACGGCGACCGCGACGGCGAACGGCAGGGTCTCCAGGCCGCGGTCGCGCAGGGTCGCGTTCGCCATCAGCACGAGCGGCGGCGTCAGCAGCATGAACCGGATCAGCACCCAGGAGATGCCGTGCACGGACCGGTCGAAGGCCCCGCCCTCCCGCGGTGCGGCCGGGGTCCGGTGGGCGGCGGCGAACCGTGTCGCGGCCCCGGTGGCGACCACGACGGCGGTGGCGCCGCCGGCGGCGACCGTGCTGCCCTGGAAGCACAGCTGGGGTTCGTCGGGATCGTCCTCGTCGACGGCTCGCTTCGCCACCGGCGCGGACTCCCCCGTGAGCGCCCCCTGGTGCACCGCGAGTCCGCGGGCCCGGAGCAGTCGTACGTCCGCCGGGACCAGGTCACCCGGGCCGAGCCGGAGCACGTCGCCGGGGACCAGCTCACCGACGGGCACCTCCCGGGGTTCCGGCGGCTCCTCGGGTCCGGGGCAGCGCAGCACCGTGGCGGTCCCGGCGACCAGTTCGCGCAGGGCCGTCAGGGACCGGTCGGCCCCGTGCTCCCCGCTCGCCCGCAGCGCACAGCTGACCACCACCAGGGCGATGATCACCACGGCGGTGCCCCACGAGGCGACGGCGGCGGAGACCAGGCCGAGGCAGAGCAGTACGGCGGTGAAGGGGTCGCGCAGGGCGCGTACGCAGCGGCGGGGCCAGGACGGGGTACGGCGGTCCGGCAGGGTGTTCTCGCCGACGGCGGCCAGCCGCGACGCGGCCTGGGTCTCGGTCAGCCCCCGGGGGCCCGACTCCAGCCGCCGCAGCACCTCCAGGGTGGTGCCTGAAGCGGTCTCAGAGGCCACGGAGGCGGCGGCGCGCCGGTGCCGCGCGGTCCGAGAGCCGGTCCACCAGGAGGTGTACGACCTCGACGATGTCGGGGTCGTCGACGTAGTACACCTGCCGGCGGCCCTCGCGGCGGGAGCGCACGAGTCCGGCCAGCTTCAGCTTGGTCAGGTGCTGGCTGACCGCGGGCAGCGCGCCGCCGACCCGCTCGGCGAGGCCGGTCACGTCGCTCTCGCCGCGGGCCAGCGCCCAGACGATGTGCAGCCGGGCGGGCGAGGCCAGCAGACCGAAGGCCGCGGCCGCCTGGGCGAGCACGTCCGGGGAGGGGTCCTCGAAACCACCGCCGGCTGCCGCCACCCTCACCGCCCCTTCCGTCGCCTCCGTCGCCCTGCGCGCCGCCCCAGTCTAGGCGGGCCCCCAAGGCCACCGGAGCAAGCGGTTCCTTCCCTCGCGGGGCCGACAGTGGTGGAATCGCGTGCGGCGGCCAACTACCGTGGTGCACAGATCAGTTGAGCATCGGGAGGTCTGCACGCGGTCGTGCACCTCATGCTCGACGAGCACGACGCCGTCGGCACCGTCCGCCGGCTCCTCGAACCGCTGCCCTCCGGCAGCTGTCTGGCGATGCCTGTCGGCACCGCCGACTTCGCCCCGGACGAGGTCGGCCGCGTCGCCCGGGAGTACGCGGCCCGGGGCATGCCGATGCGGCTGCGCACCCACGCGGAGGCGGCGGAGTTCTTCGCGGGGCTCGACCTGGCGGAACCCGGCGTCGTCCAGGTCCACACGTGGCGTCCGAACCGCACGGACGGTATGGAAAGCGGAGGTGAGAGCATCCGCGACGAGGACATCGCGATGCACGGGGCGGTGGCGCGCAAGCCGTAACCGGAATCCCGTCGTTCGACCGGTCGGACAGATCATCACGATGCGGCAGCATCACCTCACGGCATGTGGCCGCTCACTTGACGACCGGTGGTCACACACGGTTGGCTCCGGGCCAGCGAGAGTCATCAGGCCGGTGCACACCCAGCGGCCCGGCACGCACTCTCACCCTGCTCTTGCTCGGCCGCACAGCGAGGTCCGCGTCTCATGAACACTCCTCCCCCGCCGCACACTTCCGTGAGACGCACTCGTGTCGCCGCCCTGGCGTCCGTCCTGTGTCTGCTGGTGTCCGGCTGCTCCCTCCTCGGCGCGGCCGACGACGGAACGGACGCGGCGGACGGAGCCGGCGGCGGGATGAAGGTCACCCTGGTGACGCACGGCGGCAAAGGCGACGCCTTCTGGGACCTGGTCCGCAGGGGCGCCGAGGCGGCGGCTGCCAAGGACGGCATCGACCTGACGTACGTCAGTGACGCCGACCCGGCCGCGCAGGCCGATCTGATGCGGGACGCCGTGCGCGCCAAGGCCGACGGCATCGCGGTGACCCTCGCCAAGCCGGCGGCGATGCGCGGCCCGGTCGCCCAGGCCAAGGCGGCCGGCATACCCGTCGTCGGGCTCAACTCCGGCATCGACGCCTGGCGGCCGACCGGGCTCCTGGAGTACTTCGGCCAGGACGAGTCCGTCGCGGGCAGGGCCGTCGGCGACAAGCTGGACGCCTTCAAGGCCCGGCACGCCCTGTGCGTGGTGCACGAGCGGGGCAACGTCGCGCTGGAGGCCCGCTGCGCCGGTGTGCGCAAGACCTTCCAGGGCGACACCGACAACCTGTACGTGGACGGCAGCGACATGAACGCGGTGACCGCCACGATCGCCTCCCGGCTGCGACAGGATTCCAGCATCGACGAGGTCGTGACCCTGGGCGCCCAGTACGGGCTGAGCGCCGTCAAGGCGGTGCGGCAGTCCGGCAGCCGGGCGAAGGTCGCCACCTTCGACCTCGACAAGGAGCTCGTCAAGGCGGTCCGGGACGGCGAGGTGCAGTTCGCCGTGGACCAGCAGCCCTACCTGCAGGGCTACCTCGCAGTGGACGCCCTGTGGCTGTACCGGACCAACGGCAACGTCAGCGGCGGCGGGACAGCCCCGGTGCTCACCGGCCCCGCGTTCGTGACCAGGTCGAACGTGTCCGCCGTGGCACGGTTCGCGGCCGCCGGGACCCGGTGACCGGACACATCCTGTGACGGTGTCGCCAAAGATTCGGTCAGGCCCGGCCCGCACGCCCACTTGTACGGATAACATCCTGCGCATCCCATGTGCCGTGCCCGGGACGGCACCACCCCCGCGCCCGTCCCCCACACCCCCCGACCGCTCCGCCTCCCCGTTCCTCACCCCCCGCTGATCGCCCTAGGACGACGATGTCTCGACGGACAGGTGCCCGGCGCCGCCTCGGTTCCATACGCCTCTCCCTGGTGCTCCTGGCCCTCGTGCCCAGCGTCACCCTCGCCGCCATGTGGGGCGTGACGACGATCCAGATGTTCTCGGAGGGTCTCAGGCTGCGCGACCAGACGGAGCTCAGCCGCTCGACCGGCGCCATGGGCACCGACGCGACGCTCGCGCTGCAACGGGAGCGCAGTCTGTCGGCCGCCTGGCTGGCCTCGCCCAAGGGCTCCCGGGCCGCCCTCGACGCGCAGCGCGCGGAGACCGACAAGGCGGTCGCCAAGCTGGTCGGGCAGGCTGACGCGATCGAGAAGGCACCCTCGCGCATATCCGACCGGCTGTACTCGGTGCTGGGCTCGGTGGGCAGCCTGGAGTACTACCGGGACCAGGTGGACGACCCGACCGACATCACCGCGCAGCAGGCGCTGGACCAGTACTCCTCGATCATCGACGACCAGATCCACGCCTTCCAGGAGCTGTCCCAGGTCGACGACGGCGACCTCACCTCGCAGGCGGGCCCGCTGGTCGGTCTCGAGCACGCCGCGGAGCTGGTCTCCCGGGAGGACGCGCAGCTGACCCTGGCCTGGCCCACCGGGCATCTGGACGACCAGACGTGGACGCAGTTCACGGAGCTGGTGAACACCCGGCGCTGGCTGGTCAAGGACCAGGTCGTGCCGCAGCTGACGGGCAGCGCCAAGGCGCAGACCGAGCAGATCCTGGCGAGCCGGGACTGGCAGACGCTGCAGTCCGTCGAGGACCAGGTGCTGGCGGCGCGCAACGCGGGCGCCGCCCCGGACCGGATCGCCCTGCCGGACGCGCAGAAGCGGTGGTCCGCCGCCATGGACACGCTGTCCGAGCAGTACGCGGGCCTCATCCAGCAGCAGACGACGGGGCTGCTCCAGCGCAGTGCCGACAAGGCGGACGCCCTGCTGCTCAAGGCGGCGCTGCTGAGCGCGGGCGGGCTGCTCGCGCTGCTGGTGTGCGTCGGCATGTCCTGGCGGATCACGCGTTCGCTGTCCCGGCGGCTGCGCGGCCTGCGCCGGGCCGCCGTCAGCCTGGCGCAGGAGCGGCTGCCCGACGTGGTGGCGCGGCTGGAGCGGGGCGAGACGGTCGATCCGGAGTCGGCGACGACCGAGCTGGACTACGGCCACGACGAACTCGGCCAGGTGGCCCGGGCGTTCAACACCGCCCAGCGCACGGCCGTGCACACCGCGGTCGAACTCGCCGACACCCGGCGCGGCTTCCAGAAGATCATCCTGGGCATCGCGCGGCAGAGCCAGAACCTGGTCAACCTCCAGCTGAGCAAGCTCGACACGCTGGAGCGCGAGCACACCGACCCCGACATCCTCAAGGGCCTGTACGAACTGGACTCCACGGCCAGCCAGTTGCGCCGCTACGAGGAGAACCTCGTCATCGTCAGCGGTGAGCGGCCCGGCCGGAGCTGGAGCGAGCCGGTCGCGCTGATGGACATCCTGCGCAGCGCGGTCGGGGAGGTCGCCGAGTACCAGCGGGTGGAGGTACTCACCGAGGAGGAGGTGTACGTCGCGCCGCCCGCGGTGGCCGACGTCATCCATCTGCTGGCCGAGCTCATCGACAACGCGACCGCGTACTCCCCCGCCCCGAGCCCCGTCACGGTGCGGGCCGGGATGGTGGCCAAGGGCCTGGCCGTGGAGGTCGAGGACCGCGGCCTCGGCATGTCGGAGGAGGACTACGCGTCCTTCAACGAACAGCTGGCGGTGCCGCCGCAGTTCGACGTGGTGGCGCTCGCCGACGACCTGCGCCTCGGCATGTTCGTGATCGGCCGGCTGGCCCACCGGCACGGCATCGCCGTCACCCTGCGCTCGTCGCCGTACGGCGGGACCACGGCGATCGTGCTGGTGCCGCACGAGATCGTGGTGCGGGAGGCTCCCGGCGTCGCCGTGAAGGGCGGCGACGCCCCGGAGGACGAGAAGGCGGCCGTGAACGGACGGGATGCGGCGGACACCGAGCGGAGTGAGGCACCCCGGCCGGCCGAGGCGTCCCGCGGGACGGAGCCCGCCGCCGGACCCACTCCGGAGCCCCGGCCCCTCGTCGCGGCCCGCACCGCCTCCGCCACCGCATCGGCCCCCCGCGAGGTCGTCCCCCGGCGGGACGGTCTCGCCCCGCTCCCCCGCAGAGTGCCGCAGACCAGCCTGGTGGAGGAGCTGCGCGAGGAGTCCGCGCCCGCCGGTGACGACGGCTCCCTCGACGACTTCACCGCCGAGGCCGCCGCCTCCTCCCTGGCCGGTTTCCAGCGCGGCACGCTCCGGGCCCGTGACGACGACGCCGAGCCGCCCCACGAAGAGGAGGCGGCCGCGGTACCCCGGCAGGCCGCCGCCGGCCCCGTCCCCTCGACTCCGCCCGCCGACCGCTGACGAAGGACACCGCAATGACACGCCCCATCCCCGCCACGCACACCCAGCTCGACCAGCTGCTGACCGGACTCGTGGAGCGGGTCGCCGACGTTAACCAGGCCGTGGTGCTCTCCGAGGACGGCCTGGTGGTCAGCAAGTCCACCGGATTCCTGCGCGACGACGCCGAGCGGCTCGCTGCGACCGCCTCCGGGCTGATGAGCCTCAGCAAGGGCGTCAGCATGGATTTCCGGGGCGGTCCGGTGCGCCAGGCCCTCATCGAGATGGCCAACAGCTATCTGATCCTGACCTCCGCCGGGCCCGGCGCGCATCTGGTCGTGCTGACCGGGCCGGGCGCGGACGTCGGGGTGGTGGCGTACCAGATGAACATGCTGGTGAAGAAGATCGGCGAGCACCTCAGCGCGGCACCGCGGGGCACGGCCGGACCCGTCGTCGATCCCGGCGTGTGAGGTGACGGTAGGTGATCCGGCGGGCCGGCTCGTCCGGCTGTTCGCTCTGACCGGCGGGCGGACCCGCCCCAGCCGCGCGGACTTCACGCTCATCTCGACGGTCACGGCGGTCGATCCGCCGCCCGCCACGGCTTCGCGGTGCCAGCCCGAGCACACCCGGATCCTGCGGCTGTGCGCCGAGCCGGTCGCCGTGGCCGAGCTGGCCGCCCGGCTCGACCTGCCGGTGAGCGTGGTCGTCATCCTGCTGTGCGACCTGCTGGAGGCGGGCCGGATCACCGTCCGCCCGCCGCGTCCCGTCTCCCGTACCACTCCGGACCTGGACCTGCTGCAGAAAGTGAGGGACGGCCTTGGCCGGCTCTGACCTTGCCACTGACGCGTCTTCGGCACCCGACACGGTCAAGATCCTCATCGCCGGGGGCTTCGGCGTCGGCAAGACCACCCTGGTCGGGTCGGTCAGCGAGATCGTCCCGTTGCGCACCGAGGAACCCCTGACCATGGCCGGTCTGGGCGTCGACGACCTGGAGGGCATCGAGGAGAAGCGGGCCACCACCGTGGCCCTGGACTTCGGCCGGATCACCATCAGCCGGGAACTGGTGCTGTACCTGTTCGGCACCCCGGGGCAGCAGCGGTTCTGGTTCATGTGGAACGACCTGGCGCTCGGCGCCCTCGGTGCCGTGGTCCTGGTCGACGTGCGCAGACCCGAGTGCAGCTTCGCCGCGATCGACTTCTTCGAGCGCCGGGGCATTCCCTTCGTCGTCGGCGTCAACGGCTTCCACGGCGAACACCCCTACCCGCCCGAGGACATCAGGGAGGCACTCGCCCTGCCGGAGCACGTGCGGGTGCTGCTGTGCGACGCCCGGGACCGGGAGTCGTGCCGGGACGTGCTGATCGCGCTGATCGACCAGCTGATCGCGGCGGCGGTGCAGGCCTGAGCCGAGGGCGGCTCGATTCCGGTAGGGTGCCGGTCGGTTCCGGGTGGGTGCGGCTCAGCTCCCGGCGGGTGCGGGCCCGGCCCCGTCGGGCACGGGGCGGCCCGTGAAGGCGTCCAGGACGATGCGGTCGCCGACCGGTCCGTCCAGCTTCACCGTGACCTTCTTCCCGCGCAGTTCACTCGTGCAGGGGCCGTCGTGGAGGCCTGTCACGGCGGCGGACAGCACGACGCTGCCGCTGGTCTCCAGCACGTCCACGACGGGGCCGTCGTCGCAGGAGCCGTGGTGGGCCTCGACGGTGAGGGTCCGGCCGTTCCCGGCGACCTGGGTCAGGCCGCCGAGCGGGGCCAGCACGTCGGCGGGTACGTTCTGCCCGAGCGGCCCGATGGGCGGTGCCACGAGGCGGTAGCCCGCGCGCCACCGATCGGCGGCCCGGGAGCCGTCCCAGGCCTTGGCCACCTGCTGGGCGCGGGCGTCGGAGCGCGGGGACGGTTCGGTGCCGCCGGCCTCCGCCGAGCCGCACCCCGCGGCGGCTCCGGCTCCGGCGGCGGACAGGGCGAGGACGAGGAGGAGGCGGGCCGTGCGGGTCATGTCGGTACGCATGACGCTCCCAGGGGTTCGCGGTGACCGGGGATGGTTCCGTCCCTGTGACGCCCCACCCCCGGCCCGCGTTCGGCCCCTTCCGGATCCGCCCGGGCCCGTTACCGCACCGTGACGGGCGGCGCGGTCAGCTCAGGCCCGCCGACTTCAGCCACGCCGTCGCCACATCCAGCGGGTCCTTCTTCTCCAGCTGCACCTGCGCGTCCAGCTCCAGGAGCGTCTTGGTGTCCAGCTTCGCCGAGACCGCGTCGAGCGCGTCGACGCCCTTCTGGGAGAGGCCGTCCTTGTGGACCAGCGGGGTCACGTTGGCGAATCCGAAGAGGTTCTCCGGGTCCTTCAGGACGACGAACTTCTCCTTCACGATGGTGGGGTCCGTGGTGAAGATGTCGGCGGCCTGGACGGTGTTCCTGGTGAGCGCCGCCTGGGTCAGAGGGCCACCCGCGTCGAGCGCCTTGAAGGACTTGAACTCCAGGCCGTACACGGACTTCAGGCCCTCCAGGCCCTGGTGCCTGGTCTGGAACTCGGGCGAACCGCCGATCACCAGGTCCGGAGCGGCCTTCTTGAGGTCCGCGAGGGTGGACGAGGAGGTGAGCTTGTACTTCTTGGCGGTCTGGGCGTTGACGGTCACCGAGTCCTTGTCCTCGGCCGGCGAGGACTTCAGCAGCGTCAGCTTCTTGTCGAGCTTGGCCTTGACGGCCTCGTTGACCGCCTCGGCGGACTTCTGCTCGGCCTTGGGGTCCAGGTAGGCGAGCAGCGAACCGTTGTACTCCGGCAGCACGGTGACGGAGCCGTTCTTCATCAGGCCGTACGTCGTCTCGCGGCTGCCGATGTTGTGCTTGTAGGTGACCTTGATGCCCTTGGCTTTGAGGGCCTCGCCGTAGATGTCGGCGAGCAGGGTGCTCTCGGCGAAGTTGTTGGAGCCGACGACGACGGTGCCCGCCTTCGCCTTCTCGCCCGCCAGGGGGTCGTCGGAGGTGTCGCCGGACGAACAGCCCGCGAGCAGTGCCGCAGCGGCGGTGAGCGCGGCCACTGCCGCGCCGGTGTGCCTCGTCCTGGACCAGCTGCTCTTCGCGGTAGAAGTCATTCACCGATCCAATCCAGCCCCTTTACGATCAGTCAAGGGACGCCTGGTCACGGTTTCTTACAGACCTCGTGAGGACGTCAGCGCCTGCGCACTCCCGGTGACACGGCCAGGCGGCCCACCGCCCAGAACACCGCCAGCGTGAGGAGTGCCAGAACGGCCACGAGGGTGGCGCCGCCGACCACCTTCTCGTAGTTGCGCTGGTAGAGCCCGTCGACGATGTACCGGCCGAGGCCGCCCAGGCTGACGTAGGCGGCGATGGTGGCCGTCGAGACGATCTGGATGGCCGCCGAGCGCAGTCCGCTCAGGATCAGCGGCAGCGCGACCGGCAGTTCGACCTGGAAGAGGATCCGCGACTCGTGCATGCCCATGCCGCGGGCGGCGTCCACCGGGGACGGGTCGACGGTGCGGACGGCCTCGTAGGTGGTCACCAGGATCGGCGGCACGGCGAGGATGACCAGGGGGATCATCACGGGCAGCAGCCCGAAGCCCATCACGATGACGATCAGCACGAGCAGGCCGAAACTGGGCAGCGCGCGGGCCGCGGTGGCGATGAACGCGAGGGCGTTGCCGCCCCGCCCGGTGTGCCCGGTGATCAGGCCGACGGGCAGGCCGATCGCGGCGGCGAGGGCCAGCGCCAGAGCCGAGTACTGGATGTGTTCGAGCAGGCGCTGCGGGATGCCGTCGTAGCCGTGCCAGTGGGCGCTGTCGCTGAAGAAGGCGTTGACGAAGTTCAGTACGTTCACCGGGTCACGTCCTGGGGGGCGGGCAGCTTCTGCCGCGTGCTCGGCTTCGGGCGCCTGCGGGTGCCGTTCGGCATCCACGGGGTCAGCACGACGCGGAGCAGCACCAGCAGGGCGTCGCACAGGATGGCCAGGACGGCCGTCGTGATCACGGAGTTCACAGCCAGCTCGGGCCGGTCGTACTTCTGCGCGTCGGCGAGCAGGTTGCCGAGGGCGCCCTGGTTGCCGATGAGGGTGCCGACGCTGACCAGGGAGATGCTGGAGACGGTGGCGACCCGGAGCCCGGCGATGATGGCCGGCACGGCGATCGGCAACTGCACCTGGAGGTAGCGGCGTACCGGCCCGAAGCCCATGGCGGTGGCCGCGGCCAGGGTCTCCTGCGGCACGGACCGCACACCGTCGACGATGGCCGGCACGAGCACCACGAGGCTGTACACGGCCAGCGGGATCATCACGGTCAGCTCGGTCTGGCCGGTGTAGTCGATGAGGACCACGAAGAAGGCCAGCGACGGGACGGCGTAGAGGACGGTGGTGGCGCCGAGCACGGGCGGGTACAGCCAGCGGAAGCGGACGCAGAGCTGGGCGAGCGGCAGCGCGAGCAGCAGGCCGGCCAGCACGGGCAGCAGCGCCTCGCGCAGGTGCAGCCCGATCAGGCCCTGATAGCTGTGCTGGAGGTCGCTCGGGATGTCGAAGAAACCGTCGAAGAAGCCGTTCACGACGCGACCTTGGCCTCGTCGGCGTGACCGGCGGCGTGGGCGCTGCGGATCGCCTCCCCGATGGTGGCCTGCGAGACCACGCCGGTCACGCGGCCGGTGCCGTCGACGGCGACGGCGTGGCCGGACGGGGAGAGCACCGCGCAGTCGAGGGCGGCCCGCAGGGAGTCGGTGCCGGGGACGAAGGGCCGTCCGTGCGGGATGAGCCGGTCGGTCCTGATGTCACCGGCCGTCAGGTCGTCCCGCTCACCCCAGCCGAGGGGACGGCCGTCGGCGTCGGTGACCAGCAGCCAGGGTTCGCCGGGGGCGGCGAGCTGCTCGGCGGTGGCGTCGGCCGGGACCACCGGGCCGGTGGACAGCGGGAGTTCGGCGGAGGGGAAGAACGACAGCCGCCGGATGCCGCGGTCGGCGCCGAGGAAGTCCTCGACGAAGGCGTCGGCGGGGCTGGACAGCAGCTCGGCCGGGGGCGCGTACTGGGCGAGGTGGCCGCCCTCACGCATCACGGCGACCATCGTGCCGAGTTTGATCGCCTCGTCGATGTCGTGCGTGACGAAGACGATGGTCTTGCCCAACTCGTCCTGAATGCGCAGCAGTTCGTCCTGGAGTCCCTTGCGCACCACCGGGTCGACCGCGGAGAACGGCTCGTCCATGAGCAGGACGGGCGGGTCGGCGGCGAGCGCCCGGGCCACGCCGACGCGCTGCTGCTGGCCGCCGGAGAGCTGGTACGGGTACCGCTTGGCGAGCGCGGTGTCGAGGCCCACGCGTTCCATCAGCTCCGCCGCCCGGGCCCGGGCCTTCTGCTTGCCCCAGCCGAGCACGCGCGGCACGGTGGCGATGTTGTCGAGGATCGTGCGGTGCTGGAAGAGGCCGGCGTTCTGGATGACGTAACCCATGGACCGGCGCAGGGTGGTGACGGGCCGGCGCTGGATGTCCTCGCCGTCGAGGAGGATGGTGCCCTCGCTCGGTTCGACCATGCGGTTGATCATCCGCAGGGTGGTGGTCTTGCCGCAGCCGGAGGGTCCGACGAGGACGGTGATCGAGCGGTCGGGTATCTCCAGGGAGAGCCGGTCGACAGCCACCGTGCCGTCCGGATAGCGCTTGGTGACTGATTCGATCCGTATCAAGGCGCCGGAGCCCTTCGGGTTGGCGGAAGCGTTGGCCATGGTCGTACGGGCTGTTTCCGGACGAGTCTAGAGGGCGCCTCTCACCGGTCGGCGGGGTGGACGCCCGGCGCGGGCAGGCGCACCGTGAACACCGTCGCTCCCGGTGCGCTGTTCAGCTCGATGCGGCCGCCGTGGGCGCGGACCAGGGACTGGGCGACCGCGAGGCCCAGGCCGCTGCCGCCGCGGTCGCGGGTGCGGGCCTTGTCGACGCGGTAGAAGCGGTCGAAGACCCGCGCCCGGTCGTCGGGCGGGATGCCCGGCCCGGTGTCGGCGACCCGCACCTCGGCGGCGCCGGGCAGGAGGGCGACCTCCACCGACACCTTCGTCCCGGCGGGGGTGTGCACCGCCGCGTTGGTCAGGAGGTTGTCGACGACCTGGCGGATGCGCAGCGGGTCCATCGGCAGCATCACCGGCCCCGGTCCCGCGAGGACGGTCAGCGGATGGTCCGGGCGGCCCGCGCGGAAGGCGTCCGCGGCCTGGCCCACCAGCTCCACCAGATCGGCGTCCTGCAGCCGCAGCGGCGCCTCGACCTCCGCCGCGTCCAGCCGGGCGAGCAACAGCAGGTCGTCGAGGAGGATGCCCATGCGGGCGGCCTCGGCGCGCAGCCGGGCCAGGTGCCGGTCGCGTTCCTCGGGGGCGTTGGCGGCGGCGTACTGGAAGAGGTCGGCGTAGCCGCGCACGGACATCAGCGGGGTGCGCAGCTCGTGCGAGGCGTCGGCGACGAAGCGGCGCAGCCGCTGCTCGGCCTCGGCACGGACGGCGAGGGAGTCGTCGATGTGCTCCAGCATCGTGTTGAAGGCGGTGCGCAGTTCGTCCACCTCGGGGCCGCCGTCGCGGCCGTCGGCGCGCAGCGGCAGCCGGGCCGCCGACTCGGTCAGGTCGTGCGAGGTGATGCCGTGCGCGGTGGACGCCATGTCGCTGAGGGGCTTCAGGCCGCGGCGCAGCATCCGGCGGCCGAAGACGACCAGCGCGAGGAGTGCGAGGGCGAAGGTGACGACCTGGAGCGTGATCAGCTGCCCGACGGTGTCCTCGATGTCCTCCAGGGGGGCGGCGCTGACCAGGACCACGCCGGGCTCGACCTGGCAGGCGCGCAGCCGGTAGGAGCCCGCGCCCTTGAGGTGCTCGGTGCGCAGGAGTTCGGTGTGCGCGGCGGTCTGGGCCCGGGCCAGAGAGGTGAAGTCGTCGACGTCCTTGGGCAGGTCGGCCGGGTCCTCGGGCCGGCGGAGCTCGGGGGTGCCGTCCGACACGTCGTACACGGCGTAGAACCAGCTGTAGTACTTCTTGCCCGAGAGGGTGCCGTAGTCCGCGATGCTCTTGGACTGGGCGATCTGGGCCTGCGCGAGCTGGGTGTCGAGCTGGGCCGACAGGTAGTCCCGCATGTACGTGGTCAGGGCCGTGCCGACGACGGCGAAGACGACCAGGGACAGGGCGCCGAGGCCGAGCGCCATCCGGGTGCCCAGGCGCATTCCCCGGTAGGCCCGGCGCAGCCGGGCGATCACTCGGCGGCCTGTCGCAGCACGTACCCGAAGCCGCGCACGGTGTGGATGAGCGGCGAGCCGCCCTCGTCGGTCTCGTCCAGCTTGCGGCGCAGCCGGCTGACGACCAGCTCGACGACGTTGGAGCGGCCGCCGAAGCCGTACTCCCACACGTGGTCGAGGATCTGCGCCTTGGTGAGCACGGTGGGCGACTTGCGCATGAGGTAGCGCAGCACCTCGTACTCGGTGGGGGTCAGCGACAGCAGCCGCTCGCCGCGCCGGACCTCCCGGGTGTCCTCGTCCATGGTGAGGTCGCCGACCTGGAGCACGGACCGCTGGAAGGCGGGCCCGGCGCTGCGTCGCAGCACGGTCCGCAGCCGGGCCATCAGCTCCTCCACGGCGAACGGCTTGACCAGGTAGTCGTCGCCGCCCCGGGTCAGGCCGGCGACCCGGTCGGCGACGCCGTCGCGGGCGGTGAGGAACACCACCGGCACCATCGTGCCGGAGGCGCGCAGCCGGTCCAGGACGCCGAAGCCGTCCACACCGGGCAGCATCAGGTCGAGCACCACGATGTCCGGGTGGAACTCGGCGGCCCGCCGCAGTCCGTCCTCGCCGGTGTACGCCGTGACCGCCTCCCAGCCCTCGTAGCGGGCTACGGTCGCGACGAGATCGGCGATGGGCGGGTCGTCGTCGACGACGAGTAGTCGTACTTTTTCCACGAGCTCATAGTGCTGCACGGGCCGGGCGCCGCCATAGCCGCGTGACCTGCCGCCGCGGGATCGATAAAAACTTGAAAGTTGAGCGACAGCTTCCCGACAGCTCCCCCGCGCCAAGCTCGGTGTCCCAGGAGCCGATCAAGGAGCTGCCGACCGTGACGACCCTCCGACAACCTCCCGTGGCGGCGACCCGCCCCGGTGTGCGCCCCAGAGTGGTGGGCCGCGCCGGCCTGTACGCGGTGCTGCTGGCGAACGCGGTCGTGGTGGCCGTGTTCTTCGCGCAGGCCGGTTTCGCCTCGAACGCGCTGATCGTGCTGGGCCGGCTGACCGGTCTGTACGCGGCGCTGCTGATGGCGTTCCAGCTGCTGCTGGTGGCGCGGCTGCCCTGGTTCGACCGGCGGATCGGCATGGACCGGCTGACGTCCTGGCACCGCTGGACGGGCTTCTCGGTGCTGTGGCTGCTGCTGTCGCACGCGGTGTTCATCGTCTTCGGCTACGCGCAGGCCTCCTCCCTGGACCCGGTGAACCAGCTGGTGGACCTCGCCGAGACGGTCGAGGGGGTGCTGCGGGTGATCGTCGCGCTGGCGATCATCCTCGTGGTCGGGGCGGTCTCGGCCCGCTGGGCCCGGCGCCGGCTGGCCTACGAGACCTGGCACTTCGTCCACCTGTACACCTACGTGGCGGTGGTGCTGGCGTTCACGCACCAGGTCACGGCCGGGACGACGTTCGCCTCGTCCCCGGTCGCGACGGCGTACTGGTACGCCGTGTGGGGCGTGGCCCTCGCGTCGGTGTTCACCGGCCGGCTGGTGCTGCCGCTGTGGCGCAACCTGCGCCACCGGCTCCGGGTGACGGCCGTCGTCCCGGAGAACGACGACGTCGTCTCGGTCTACATCACGGGCCGCGACCTGGACCGGCTGCCCGCCCGGGCCGGGCAGTTCTTCCTGTGGCGGTTCCTGACGAGGGACCGCTGGTGGCAGGCGAACCCGTTCTCCCTGTCCGCCGCCCCCGACGGCCGCACCCTGCGTCTGACCGTCAAGCGGGCCGGTGACGGCAGCGCCGCCCTGCGACACCTGAAGGTCGGCACGCGCGTCTTCGCCGAGGGCCCCTACGGCGCCTTCACCGCCCTGCACCGCACCCGCCCCGACGCCGTACTCATCGCCGGCGGCGTCGGTGTCACGCCCATCCGGGCCCTGCTGGAGGAGCTGCACGGCCACGCGGCCGTGATCTACCGCGTGGCCACCGACCAGGACGCCGTCCTCTACGGCGAGCTGCGCGATCTCGCGCTCGCCCGGGGTGCCGAACTGCACTTGGTCACCGGCCCGCCGGTGCCGGACCGGCTGGCGCCGCGGGAGCTGGCCCGGCTGGTGCCGGACATCGCCGAGCGGGACGTCTACCTGTGCGGTCCGCCGCCCATGATGAACGCGGTGCTCGGCAGCCTGCGCGAGCTGGGCGTGCCGAAGCCGCAGACCCATTTCGAACGCTTCAGCCTGGCCGGATGACGAGGAGAGACCCGTGAAACGAGCCCTGCCCGTCCTCGTCCTGAGCGTCGCCGGTCTGATCCCGCTCTGGCGCTACGCGCCCTCGCACGACACCGGGTCGTCGTCGGCCCCCGCGCAGGCGGCGGCACCGGCGTCCACTCCCTCGGCCTCCTCGTCGGGCGGCACCACGACCACCGTCGTAGCGGGGTCGCTCGTCGACACCGAGAAGGGCCCGGTGCGCGTCGAGGTCACCTTCGACGGCGACGAGATCGCCTCGGTGCGGATGCTCCGGCAGCCGGACCACCCGCAGACCACGGCCGCCGTGCCGAAGCTGATCGAGGAGACGCTCCAGGCGCAGAGCGCCGACATCGACACGGTGTCCGGCGCCACGGTCACCAGCGACGGCTACAAGGAGTCCCTCCAGGCCGCCCTCGACGCGAAGGGCTGACGGGATGCGGCGCGTCGAGCACGTCATGGGGTTCCCGGTGTCGGTCCGGATCGACGACGAGGACTTCCCCGGGGCACCGGTGGACGCCCTGTTCGCCTGGCTGCGCGAGGTCGACGCCCGCTTCAGCCCGTTCCGCCCGGACAGCGAGGTGTCCCGGCTGGACCGGGGCGAGGTGCGCGAGCCGAGCCCGGAGCTGCGCGAGGTCCTGGACCTGTGCGAGGCATACCGGATCGCGACCGGGGGCGCCTTCGACGCGCGCCTGCCCGGTCGCGGCCTCGACCCCTGCGCCGTGGTGAAGGGCTGGTCGGTGCAGAAGGGAGCGGAGCTCCTGCTGGCTGCCGGGGCGAGGCGGTTCTGCCTCAACGCGGGCGGTGACGTGATCGCCTCCGGCGGGCCCTGGCGCGTCGGCGTGCGCCACCCCGAGCGGGCCGACCGGCTCTGCGCGGTCCTGGACCTGACGGACCGGGCCGTCGCGACCTCGGCCCGCTACGAGCGCGGCGACCACATCCTCGACGGCCGGACCGGCCGCCCGGCGACGGGGCTGCTCGGCGTGACCGTCGTGGCCCCGACCCTGACGGAGGCGGACACGGTCGCGACGGCGGCGTTCGCCCTCGGCGTGGAGGGCGTCGCGTGGGCGGCGGCCCGGGAGCACTGCGAGGTGTTCGCGGTGGACCCCGGGCGACGGGTGCTGCGCAGCCCGGGCTTCCCGGTGGCGGAGGATCAGCCGCCGGGCAGCGCCTCCAGGAAGCCCGCCGGCGGGATGAAGAACAGGCTGCCGGTGACGGCACGCGAGTAGTCCAGCAGCGGGTCGGGCCCCGCGCCCGGGCCGCCCAGGAACATCTTGCGCAGCATCGTCTCGGGTATCGCGGGGGTGCGCGCGTAGGCCACGAAGTACGTGCCGAACTCGCCGTGTCCGGGCCTGCCGAACGGCATCGCCGGGCGCAGTATCCTCTGCTCCGCGCCGTCCGGGCCGAGGACGGTGTTGACGTCCTTGTGCGAACCGGGCGCGTCGAGTTCCAGGTTGGTCAGCTTGGTGCGGCCGATCACCTTCTCCTGCGCCTCGACGGCGAGGGCGTCCCACGCGTCCACGTCGTGCAGGTACTTCTGCACCAGCGCGTAACTGCCGCCCGGGAAGCCGGGATCCTCCTCCCCGACCAGCGCCGCGTCGGCCGCGGCCGGCCCGACCGGGTTCTCCGTGCCGTCGACGAACCCGAGCACGTTGCGCGAGTCGACGTAGGAGAAGGCCTGAGTCTCGTCCCGCACGGTGACCGCCCCGCGCAGCCGCCGCACCAGTTCGGCGGCGAGCGCGAAGCACAGGTCGGTGCGGGCGGCCCTGATGTGCAGGAACAGGTCGCCGGGGGTGGACGGCGCGTGGTGCCGGGGCCCGGCCAGCTCCCGGAACGGGTGCAGCTCGGCGGGCCGCGGACCGTCGAACAGCCGGCCCCACGCCCGGGACCCGACCCCGGCGACGCAGCCCAGCCCGCCGTCGGGACTGGGGAAGCCGACGGAGCGCACCAGGCCCGCGAGGGAGCCCAGCACCTCCCGTACGGCGCTCTCCCCGCCGGGTGCGATCGTGGCGACCAGGAACACCGCGACCGACGCCGGCGGGTTCAGGACCGGTTGCGGCAGCGTCTCTCCCGAGGGCAGCGGTGACGTCATGGCTTCTCATCCCTTCGCCCGGACGGCACGGCCCGCCCGCTCCCCCTCCGGGAGGGCGCGGCCACGCCCCTGACACGATGCCCAGGGAACCGGCGGCCCGAACTCCCGGCAGCCGGGGGATGGTTGGCGGCGCTACTCCTCGCGCAGCACCTTGACGTCCCACGGTCCGAGCGGCACCGCGTCGGCGTACACGGCGTCCGACAGCACGTCCCGCAGGGCCGTCGGCACCGGTACGGACACCGCCTCCCACGACCAGTTGTGCAGGAAGCGCACCCGGCGGCCGTCCCGGGCGGTCGCCGAGGTCGCCGTGACGCTCGGGTGGGCCGGGCGCCAGGCGCCGTCCGGGGCGTAGCGGTCGAACAGGGCCCGGGCGAAGGCCGGATCGGGCACGGTGCCGACGTAGGTGATGCGCCCGGCGCCGTGGCGGCGGGTGGTGGCGGCGGGCCAGCGGCCGAAGTGCGGGTGCTCGTAGGCCGCCAGGATCTCGGCGCCCCGCGGCGACAGCCCGTCCGCCCAGTGCAGGGCGTGCGCGCCGGGCGGAAGGGGGAGCGCGTGCGTGCCGGTGACGGGCAGCGGGTCGCGCAGGTTGCTGAACTCGTCGTACGTCACCCCGGCCGCCTCGGCCAGCCGGCCCGGCTGGAGATCCGTGCGCGCCCGGGCCTCGGTGTCGCCGTAGCCGGTGCGCGGGCCGAGGAGGAGATGCCCGCCGGCCTCCGCGTGGGCCCGGAGCCGGTCGAGGACGGCGTCGTCGGCGGCGTAGTAGGCCGGGACGACCAGGAGGGGCGGCAGGTCCGCGTCCGGGAGCTGCCCGGGGTGCAGGACGCGCGCCTGGAGCCCCGCGTCGAACGCGCCCCGGTAGAACGCGTCGAAGATTCTCTCGTACGAGCGCCCGTCCGGTCCTCCGTCCGCCGCGGCGAGCGGCGGCTGCCCCTGGAGCGCCCACTTGCTCGGCCCGTCGTACAGGAAGGCCACGTCGGCGTCCGGGGTGAGGGACGCGGCGAGGTCACCGGCCCGTTCCAACTCCGCTCCCAGTGAAGCGAGTTCGCGGTAGACGCGGCCGGGGCGGCCGTTGTGCGGGAGGATGCCGCCCCAGTAGGTCTCGGCACCGAAGTGCAGGGTGTGCCAGTGCCAGTACTCGATCATCGAGGCGCCCCGGGAGATCAGCGCCCAGGCGGCCTGGCGCCACTGGCCGTCGTAGGCGGGGCGGTTGTCCCACGGCCCGCCGATGGCCTGCGCGTCGGTCTCCGTGACCAGGAACGGCTCCTGGCGTGAGGAGTACATGCGGTCGGCGCTGCGGTACAGCGCCCAGGTGCCGTTGGTCGTCCAGTCCTGCCCGCCGGTGCCGGTGTCCGGCAGGGCGAGGGCGTCCTGCATCGTGTAGTACGGGTTGCCCGCGGTGACGTCGAGGTGCTCGGTGAGCCGGTCGTCCTCGACGCCCCGGCGGTCGTAGGAGATGCACGTCGTGACGAACTGGCCGGGGCGGGCGTACTCGCGCACGATGCCGGCCTGCCAGGCGATGAACTCGGTGGTGAGCCGGGCCTGGAAGCGCCGCCAGGCGAGGTCGTACTGCGGCTGGGCGTTGCCGTCCGGGGTCCACAGGTCGGCCCAGGTGGACAGCCGGTGCGACCAGTAGACCAGGCCCCACTCGCGGTTGAGGGTCTCCACGTCGCCGTAGCGCTCGCGCAGTTCGTCGGTGAAGCGCTGGAAGACGCCGTGGTTGTGGAAGAGGTGCAGGCCGGGTTCGTTGTCGACCTGCCAGCCGATGACGGCAGGGTGACCGGCGTACCGCTCGGCGACCTTGCGGATGATCCGCTCGGCGTGGAAGCGGAACGCCGGGTGCGTGAAGTCGACCTCCTGCCGGGCGCCCCAGCCGATGCGCTCGCCCGTGCGGGACTCCCCCGCGATCTCCGGGTACTGCCGGGCCAGCCAGGGCGGCACCGCGTACGTCGGCGTCCCCAGGATCACGGAGATGCCCCGCTCGTGGGCGCCGTCCAGGACCGGCTGGAGCCAGTCGAGGTCGAAACGCCCGTTCTCGGGCTCCCAGGTGGACCAGACGGACTCCCCGACCCGGATGACGGTGAAGCGGGCCTCGGCCATCAGGTCGAGGTCGTCCTTGAGACGGTCGTACGGCTGGTACTCGTGGTAGTAGGCGGCACCGAACAGGACGCGCCGGGGCAGCTCGAACATGCTTCTCCTAGTCGGGGGTCGGGGTGGTTCAGCCCTTGACCGCGCCCGTGGACAGTCCTTCGAGGAGCTGCTTGCGCAGCAGCACGAAGAGGGCGACGGCGGGCAGGACGGCGAGGACGGCTCCGGCGAGCACGAGGTCGTACTGCCGCTGCTCCGACACGAACAGGGTCTGCAGCCCCAGCGGCAGTGTGTACTGGGAACTGTCGGACACCAGCACCAGCGGCCACAGGAAGCTGTTGTAGCTCTGCAGGAACTGCCAGACGCCGAGCGCGCCCAGCGAGGGCCGCAGCAGGGGCAGCACGATGGCCCGGAAGATGCCGAACTCGCTCGCCCCGTCGATCCGGGCGGCCTCCAGCACCGAGTCCGGGACGGACTGCACGATGTACTGCTGCATCATGAAGATCCCGAACGCGGGCGCCACCCACGGCACGATCAGCGCGAACCAGGGGCTGCCGAGCCCGGTCTTCACCAGGATCACGAACAGCGGCACGAGGATCACCGCGAACGGTATCGACAGCGAGCTGAACATGACGTTGAAGAGCAGTCGCCGGCCCGCGAAGCGGAACTTGGCGAAGGCGTACCCGGCGAGCGCGCACACGAAGACGGACACGAGGGTGGCGACGACGGCCACCACGGTGCTCATCAGGAACCAGCGCCCGAAGGGCTGCCCGGTGAGCAGGGTGCGGTAGTTGGCCAGTGTGAAGGGGTCGGGGACGAGTTCCGGCGGGTAGCCGAAGATCTCGCCGCGGGGTTTGAACGAGCCGCTCAGCGCCCAGACCAGCGGGGCGAGGAAGCCCACGAACAGCAGGACCAGGAAGGCGTAGAGCGGCATCCGGGCGCGTGTCACGAGGCGGCCCTCCCGATGCCGAGGAGACGGTTGAAGAGCCGGCTGAGGCCGAAGACCAGGACGAACAGCACGACGGCCGCCGCGGCGGCGTAGCCGAACTGCTGGCGCTGGAAAGCGGCCCGGTAGATGAACATCGTCACCGAGAGGGTGGACTCGGCCGGCCCGCCGCCGGTCAGCAGGTACGGCTCCTCGAAGATCTGGGCCGCGCAGATGAAGGAGGTGACGACGACGAACGCCGTCACGGGCTTCAGCGCGGGCAGGGTGACGTTGGTGAAGGTGCGCAGCCGCCCGGCCCCGTCCAGGGCCGCGGCCTCGTAGAGCTCCCGGGGCACGTTCTGCAGCCCGGCGAGGAAGAAGACGGTGAGGTAGCCGGTCCAGCGCCACAGCATCACCAGGGCGATGCTCACCCTGGCCAGGTCCGGATCGCCGAGCCAGTCGACTCCGCCGGAGCCGAACAGGGCGCGCAGCACGGCGTTGGCCAGCCCGAACTGCCGGTCGAAGACCAGGCCGAAGATGAGCGCGACGAGGATCGGGGAGACCACGATCGGCACGAAGTAGGCGGTCCGCCACAGGTCGCGCACGCGCAGGCCGCGGGTGTTGAGCGCCTGGGCGATCAGCAGGGCGAGCGGCACGACCAGACCGAGGGCGACCAGCACGAACACGCCGGTGTTGGCGAGGGCCCGGTGGAAGCTGATGTCGGTGGCGAGCAGCCGGTAGTTGCGCAGCCCCACCCAGCGCGGCGGCCCGAGCCCGACCCACTCCGTGAGACTCAGCCACAGAGAGACCCCGACGGGGACCAGCATGAACAGGACGTAGAGGAGGTAGAAGGGCGAGATGAAGAGGTAGGGCGCCCAGGACCGGCGGCGGCGTCGCGCCCCACCTTTCGTGGCGCTGCGCGCGCGGGCGGTACCGGGCGGCCCGGCAACGGTGGTGGTCATGTGGGTCTGCTCCCATTCCGCCGAGTCCGGCAGCGGGCCTCAAGGGGCGCGGGGCTGAATCGACTTGCGGCTCCGCCGCGGGGCGCGACAAGCCACGACGAGGCCGCAGACGAATCACCGCCCGGCCTGGTCACGAAAATCCGCAGCCGTCTGCTTCAGCGCCTGCCGAGGCGACAGATCCCCGTGGTACGCCCGCAGCAGATTCCCCCCGAGCACGTCGTAGAGAATCGACTGGTCGGGGCTCTGGTGAAACGGCGGGACATCCGGCAGCAGCGAGCGATACAGCCCGAACAGCCGCTGGCCCCCGCAGAAGTCGTCCTCGTACGCCCCCAGCCGCGCGTCCTCGTACACCGACCGCCGCGTGGGCAGATACCCGGTCTCGGTGAACCGCCGCACCTGGCCCTCGTGGGTGAGCCAGGTCCTGAAGAGGAACTCCGTCGCCGCCCGGGTGTTCGCCTTGCCCTCGACGACGCCGAACCCGGTGCCGCCGAGCGCGGCGGTCACCCCGCCGCCGCCCGCGAACCGCGGCAGCGCCCGCACCCGCCATCTGCCCTTCTGCTCGGGCACGTTGGTGACCAGGCCGTAGTTCTTGTACCAGATGGCCATGGGCAGACCGATGACCCGGCCCGTCTTCAGCGCGGTCTGCATGCCCGCCCCGTAGTAGTCGGACACCTCCACGACGAAGCCGCTGCGCAGCCCCTCGCAGAGGAACCGCAGCACCTCCTCGGCTTCCGGCGAGTCCAGGACCAGCGTCCCGTCCGCGTCGAAGAAGGCGCCGCCGCGCTGGTAGAGCAGCATCTGGAAGGACTGCACGACCTGGCCCGGGTCGCTGCCGACCGTGGAGACGACGCACATCGAGGCCCCGTGGTCCCGGTGGACCCGCGCACCGGCGTCGGCGAACTCCTCCCAGGTGCCGACGTCCTCGGGCAGGCCGTACTTCTCGAAGAGGTCACGGCGGTGGAAGTACACGACCATCGGGGTGTCCGAGTCGAAGGCGTAGATGCGGCCGTCCCTGCTGAAGGGGGCGGTGCGGGCCGGCAGCAGGTCCTCCTTCAGCCCGGGCACGGCCGCGATGTCGGGCGTGAAGTCGTGCAGCAGCCGCTCGGCGATGTCGCCGCGCAGCATGCGCGGGAAGCTGCCGATCTCGAACCCGACGAGGTCGGGGGTGCCGCGCCCGGCGACGGCCTGGGCGAGCAGCTTGGTGACGATGTCCGGGGCGCCGGCGCGGGTGACCTTCAGGTGGTAGCGGAAGTCGCCGGCACGGTCGGCCTCCGGGACGCCCTTGCCGAAGAACGCCTCGTAGCCCGGGTCGTGGGTCCACAGGCCGAGGGTGACGTCGCCGGAGGTGCGGGGCGTGGTGCCGGCGCCACCGCAGGCGGAGAGGGCGGCGGCCGTGCCGAGGCCGAAGGCGCCGCGCAGCAGGGCGCGTCGGGTGGGCGGGGCCGGTGCTGCCGGGAGGTACGACACGTGACTCCTCACGTGGTCGGCTACGGGCGGGGGCGGGCGGAGTCCGGTTCGCGTACCGGCCCGGTGGAGGCCCGTACGGTCAGCTCGACCGCCCGTCCAGCCGGTCCGGCCGGTGCGGGGCGGCCCTCGATCAGGGCGATCAGTACGTCGACGGCGCGGTCGGCGACGGCGGCGAAGTTCTGCCGGACGGTGGTCAGCGGCGGGGTGAGGTAGGCGGCGGCGGGGATGTCGTCGTAGCCGACGACGCTCACGTCACCGGGGACGGCGCGGCCCGCGTCGGCGAGGGCGCGCAGGGCGCCGATGGCCATGTCGTCGTTGGCGGCGAACACGGCTGTGACGTCCGCGAGGCGGGCGAGTTGCCGTCCGGCGGCGTACCCGGAGGCCGGGCTCCAGTCGCCCGGTGACGGCAGCGGCGGCTCGGGCGCACCGGCGGCGGTGAGGGCCTCACGCCAGCCGCGCAGCCGGTCGCGGGCGGCCCACCAGTCCTGCGGGCCGGGTATGTGCCAGACGGTGCGGTGGCCGAGGGACAGCAGGTGCTCGGTGGCGAGCCGGGCCGCCGCGACCCCGTCGGCGCCGACCAGCGCCCCGGCACCCGGCTCCAGTTCGACGCCCTCCCCGAGGCTGACGACGGGCACGTCCGCGGTGAGCCGCAGCGGGGGGCCGTCGTCGATCGGTTCGGACAGCACGATCCCGTCCACGCCCTGCTCCAGCAGCGCGTCCACGGCGACCGGGATCCGCTGCCCCTCCAGGGTGCTGGCCAGGGCCACGGAGTAGCCGGCCCGCTGCATCGCCCGCTCCAGGGCGATGAGCAGGGTCGAGGGACCGTAAAGGGAACTGCCCAGCGAGACCACGCCGATACGCCGGTAGCGGCCGAGGAGCAGGGCCCGTGCCGCGGTGTTGGGACGGTAGTCCAGGTCGCGGACGGCCTTCAGCACGCGGTCGCGCACCTCGGGACTGACGTGCGGTTCGCCGTTGACGACCCGCGACACGGTCTTCTGCGACACCCCGGCGGCCCGGGCGACCTCGGTCATGCCCGGCCCGCGGCGGCGTCGCCCGCCGGCGGCTCCGGTCGGCGTCATGAGGGCTCCCAGGGTTCGGGCGAGGCGTGACTACGTAGTCACCCATGCAGTCGCCGGATGGAAGGCTTGCTTGACTACGTAGTCAGCCAGTGTCGTGATCCGGGCGGGCGGCGTCAACGCCCAGGGCGGAACAAGAGTTCGTGCATCACCCACTCGCACCCCATCGGCACCGGTTAACCTCGTAAGTCACCGAAGGTAAACGGGGGTTGCCCATGGTGAACGCCGATCGCACGCCGCCTGACTGCCCTGGGGGCCATGACGGCATGCCGGAGAGCGACGCCGGGCGCCACCTCCAGAACCAGCTCGAGATCCTCATCCAGGACTTCCGCCGGAGCACCGAACCTCCGATGCCGGTGTTCGTCGTGCACGCACAGGAGAACGGGGACGACGACGCGGTGGCCGGACTGGTCCGGCAGCTGCACGCGGGCCAGGAGGCGCACGGCACCCGCTGCGCGGTGGTCCAGGACACCTACGAGGGCACCACGGAGGTCCGCAGGGCCGCCGCCCTGGTGCGGGCGCTGAGCGACCCGCGCAGGTGGGGCGGCCCGAAGGCGGTCTACCGGCGTTACGCCTTCCCGCGGCTGCGGCTGGTGCACGCCATCGACGACGCGGTCGCGGCCCTCGGCGACAGCTGGCCGGCACCCGCCCCGGGCAGTCCCGAGGCCGGGCAGGACCAGCGGCAGCGGCTGCTCAACGAGCTGGCGCAGCAGCGCTGGCGGCCGAAGAACACCGCCCGCTGGCGTTCGGGGCTGCCGCTGTTCGACATGGCGCACATCCTCCCGGCGAGCCTCGTGACCGTGCTCGCCGCGCTCCTCGCCCGCAGCGAGTGGTACGTGGCGGTGGGCGCCGGTCTGGTCTTCCTGCTGCTGCTGACCGTCCTCAACTACGTCCTGCCGGGGCGGGCCCCGATCTTCCTGTGGCTGCGCCGCGAGAGCCGCTGGTTCATGACGACGACCTTCCTGAGGGCCGCGGACCAGGAGGAGTCCACCGAGGTGTCGCTGCTGCGGCCGGTTCGCTCCTGGAAGGCGATCGCGGCCCGGGCCTACGACGTGGCCGAGGCGCTCACGGCGGGCGGGGACTTCCACCTCCAGCTGTGCGTGCTGGCGCTGCGCGAGGACCTGCGGGACAACCACCGCCGCTGGAGCTGGGACCTGCGGGGCTTCAAACGGCCGCGCCCGCCGATGCTGTTCCTGCCGCATGCGGACGACCGCAACGGCGGTATCGAGCTGATCCGGGCCATCAGCGACGTCCGCAGCCGGCGCAGCGAGCTCGACCCACTGCTCGTGGTCGCCGCGGTGCGCACGGACGACGTGCCGCGCCTGGAGCGCAGCGTCGTCCAGACGGCCCCCGCTCCGCAGACGGCGCCGCCCACGTTCGGCGTCCGGCTGCGCACCTGGTACCGCGAGTGGGGCCGCAACCTGCGCGCCGAGCAGTCACCCAGCCGGGAACGCTCCGTCCTGCCGTGGGTGATGAAGATCCCGCTGCCGCACGACCAGCTGGGCCCCATCGAGGAGGGCCGTCACCATCTGCGGGCCTCCGCACGGCCGACGCTCGCCCGGCTGGTGTGGGCCCTGCACACCCTGGTCCTGGTGATCGCCCTGCTGTCCGCGGGGACCGTCATGCGGGCCGACTCCCTGAACGACCGCTACTGCTCGGCGTCCGTGCTCACCGCCAACCGCGACTCCCGGCGCGAGCAGGGACCCGACGGCCGGACGGAGTGCATCGGCATAGCGACGGACGAGGTCCGCTTCGCCGACTGGCTGCCCGCCCCCGAGCCCGGCGACGACGACGTCAAGGCGCTCACGGCCGGCGACGAGACGCCCTGGACGGTGGCCGACCTGGAGGACCGCATATCCCGGCAGAACGCCGACGTCCTGGCCCGGCACGCCGGGAAGTACGTCACCGTCGTCTACGCCGGGCCGCTCAGCGCCGACACCTCGGCCGGCTCGTCTCTGGTGAAGGGTGCCGAGGAACTGGCCGGCGTGTATCTGGCGCAGGCCGTCATCAACGAGAACTCCAGCGTCAAGCTGCGCGTCCTGATCGCCAACGGCGGCGTGGACCTCGGCCACCAGGAGGAGATGGCGAAGGCGATCGCCGGGTACGCCGCCCACGACCCGACCGTGGTGGGGGTCGTCGGCACCGGCCGCGACCTGAAGTCGAGCAGGGCGACGACCCGAACCCTGATGGAAGCGGGCCTGCCGGTCGTCTCCGGCACGAATTCCGCGACGTATCTGCCCCGCGAGTTCGCCAACTGGTTCAGCCTGGCCGCCACGGACGAGTGGCAGACGAAGCAACTCGGCCTGATCGCGGCCCAGTTGCGCAGACCCGACCGGCGGCAGTACGCCCTCGTCCTGGCCCGTGACACGGCGAGGACCGACGACCTCTACACCGACGAACAGGCGCGCTACGGCCAGGGGATGCTGGCACGCCAGGGCTTCACCCCGCTCCCGCAGCGCCGCTACACCCTCAGTGGCGGCAAGCCCGAACTCCGCTCGCACGCCCAGGAGATCTGCCGGGGCGGCCGGGTCCCGTCCGTGATCTACTTCGCGGGCCGGGTGGAGGACATCGACCCCCTGATGACCCAGCTGGGCACTGAGCCGGGCTGCGCCGGAAAGCCGCTGGCCATCCTCACCGGCGATGACCTGTCCAAGGCCGACTTCGCCGGCGGCGGCCATTCCGTCGCCCCGGAGGTCACGCTGTACCACGCGGCCCTCGCGGAGCTGGAGAAGGCCGCCGGCACAACGTCCTTCTACCAGGACGCCGCCCAGCACCTGCCGGGTCTGCGGGGCCGCCGTCTGCGGTACGACAGCCCGGCCCTGGCCAGCGGCCAGACCGCCCTCGCCCATGACGCGACCCGCGCCCTGTTCTGGGCGGCCACCCGCGGCGACCGGCCGCAGAGCCGCGCTTCGACCTGGGTGAACCTGCGCAGCGTCAAGATCGAGGGCATGGCCACCGGCACCATCGACTTCACCGGCGCCCCGCTCTACGGCGACCGCACCGGGCACAGCATCGTCCTGAAGGAGGTCCGTCGCTACAACGACGGCACCTCCAAACCCCGGGTGCTGTGCAGGCGCACCGCGGGGGACACCAAGCGCCTCACACAGCAGGAGTGCCGGATCCGCTGAGCGTCGCCTCAGCCCTGCTCGGGGGCCAGCCGCAGCGCGATCGAGTTGATGCAGTACCGCTGGTCCGTGGGCGTGGGATACCCCTCGCCCGCGAACACGTGCCCGAGGTGCGAGCCGCACCGGGCGCACCGCACCTCGGTCCGCACCATGCCGTGCGACCGGTCCTCGATCAGCTCCACCGCGTCGGTGTCCTTGGGGTCGAAGAAGGACGGCCAGCCGCAGTGCGACTCGAACTTGGTCTCCGAGGTGAACAGGTCCGCGCCGCAGGCCCGGCAGGAGTAGACGCCCCGGGTCTTGGTGTCGGTGTACTCACCGGTGAAGGCGGGCTCGGTGGCCGCCTGCCGCAGCACCGCGTACTCGCCCGGGGTCAGCTCCGCGCGCCACTGCTCGTCCGGCTTCTCGACGTCGTACGCCATGAGCTTCCAGCCCCTCAGTTCGACAGACGGTCCAGGATCTGCGGGCCGAGGTCGGTGACGTCGCCCGCTCCCATGGTGAGAACGAGATCACCCGGCTTCGCCATTCCCGCGACGACCGACGGGACGTCCGCCTTGTCGCGCACCGGCGTGACGTCGGCGCCCGCAGCTCGGGCCGCCTCGATGATCAGCTCGCTCGTCACGCCCGGGATCGGGTCCTCACGGGCCGGGTAGATGTCGAGCACGACGGAGGCGTCCGCGAGGGCCAGGGACTGGCCCATCTCCTTGCCGAGCTCCTGCGTGCGCGAGAAGAGGTGCGGCTGGAAGACGACGAGGATCCGGGCGTCACCGGCCGCGGCGCGCATGGCCTCCAGGTCGGCGGTCATCTCGGTGGGGTGGTGCGCGTAGGAGTCGATGACCTGCACGCCCGCGGCCTCGCCCTTCAGCTGGAGCCGCCGCTTCACGCCCGTGTACGCGGCGATCGCCGGGGCCAGCTCGGCCGCGGGGACGCCGAGGGCCACGCCCGCCGCCAGCGCGGCGACCGCGTTGTGCGCGTAGTGCCGGCCGGGGACGGAGACTGCGAAGGTCAGCTCCTGTCCCTCCAGCACCACGGTGACCTCGCTCTTCAGCCCCTGCGGAACGACCGACAGGATGCGCACGCCGGCGTCCTCGGACTCGCCGTACGTCACCACGCGCACGCCGCGCCCGGCGACCCGGCGCGTCAGCTCCCGGGCTCCCTCGTGGTCGGCCGCGATCACCAGCGTGCCGCCCTCGGTGATCCGGTCCACGAACGTCTCGAACGAGGCGTAGATCTCGTCCATCGACGCGTAGTTGGCGTGGTGGTCGAGCTCGACGTTCAGGATGATCGCGACGTCGGGGGCGTACTTGTGGAAGCTGCGGTCCGATTCGTCCGCCTCGGCGACGAAGATCTCGCCCTCGCCGTGCAGCGCGTTGGAGCCGGGCGCGTCCAGGTCACCGCCGATCGCGTACGAGGGCTTCAGACCCAGCTCGCTCAGCGCCACGGCCAGCATCGACGTCGTGGTCGTCTTGCCGTGCGTACCGGCGACGGCGATCGGCCGCAGCCCGTCCATCAGCGCGGCGAGCGCGTCGGACCGGTGGACGACGGGGATGCCGAGCTCGGCCGCGCGGGCCAGCTCGGAGTTGTCCTGCCGGATCGCCGACGACACGACCACACAGCTGGCGTCGTCGGCGAGGTGCTCCGCGGCGTGCCCGATGTGCACGGTCGCGCCCAGCGCGCGCAGCGCCTCGGCCGTGGCCGATTCCTTGGCGTCACTGCCGGCCACGACGGCCCCTCGCTGCGCGAGGATCTTCGCGATCCCCGACATCCCGGCCCCACCGATCCCGATGAAGTGCGGTCGGTCCATGGCGGGAGGAAGGCCGGCTGCCATGCAGATCTCCAAGAGCGAGCGACGACGGTGAGCGCCCCTACCCTATTTCAGGAACGGGGAGTGCTGTGGCCGGCCCCGGGGCGCGGGGCTGCATCGATATGCGGCTCCGCCGCGTGGGCGCGAGCGACCACGACCGGCCCGCACCCGGCGAACCACGGCAACCCGCCCCTACGCCTTGCTGTGCGAGAACAGCTTCAGCACCGGCACCCCCACCTTGTGCCGGGCCCGGGAGGCCCAGTCCCGGTGGAAGAACTCCTCCACGTAGTGGGGATCGGTCAGCACGATGACCTCGTCGGCCCCGGCCTCCTCCACCAGCGACTTCAGCGCGTCCAGCGGATGGTCCTCGATCAGCCGCCCCTCGGCGGCACTGCCCGAGGAACGCAGCGCGGCGAGTGACACCTCCAGCGCCCGCTGCCCCACGCTCAGCGCCTCCTCTCCCTCCGGCGTCTCGCCCTCGCGGACGGCCTCGTCGAGCTCGCCGAGCGCCACGTCGTCGATGGCCCGCAGCAGGCGGTCCGCCTGCTCGCCGCGCGGCTGGAGCAGCACCTGGAAGGAGACCTGCTCCTCGCCGTGCAAGGTGGTGACGAACTCCACGTCGGCGGACGTCAGCGCCTTCTCGATCATCAATACGCTTGTGAACACCAGGCGCCCCTTCTGCTCCGGGGCCGGTGGCCCCACTCCTCCGCGGGCCGCACCGGGCCCTGCGGAAACCATCCTGCCCCGCGTTCGCACGGGTACTGCCGGATCCAGTGTGCCCTCCCGAATCCAAACGGAACGGCATATTCCATCGATGAACGGACCAACGGCGGCGTTTGCCACCGCTTCCGGACGTACCGGCCGGCCGGCCTTCCCGGCCGCCGGCACCTTCTACCCCCGCCCCGGCGTTTCAGTACGCCGGCCGGGTCCGCCCGTACCGCGTGAACAGGAAGCCGTCCTCCTCCAGCATCGACACCAGCCCGAAACGGTGCGGGACCGTGACCGCGGGCCCCCCGGCGATGCGCTGCGCCTCGCCCGCCGTGAGCATCGGGGCGACGGTCAGGCACAGCTCGTCGAGCACGCCGGCCGCGACGATCTGCCCGAGCAGCCGCGGGCCGCCCTCGGTGAGCAGCCGGGTGTGGCCGAGGTCGGCGAGGGCCCGGACGGCACGGGCGGGGTCCACGCCGATGCCGTCTCCGGCGGTCACCACCCGGGCGCCCGCCCGCTCGGCGGTGGCGACCCGGTCCGGGTCGGCCGAGGCGCCCGTGAGGATCAGGGTGGGCACCAGGGGCGAGGTGAACAGCGGCAGCGAGAAGTCCAGGTCGAGGCCGGCGGTGACCACGGCGATCGCGGGTGCGGGCGGCTGCCCGGCCGCCTCCCGCCTCGCCGCGAAGTCCTCGCGCGCGCGGGCCGGCCGGTACCCCTCCTTGCGTACCGTCTCCGCGCCGACGACCACGACGTCCGCGAGCGCCCGCAGCGTGCCGAAGATGCGCATGTCGGTGGCGCTGGAGATGGGCTGCGAACGGCCGTCGTGCTGGGCGGCCCCGTCCAGCGTGGACACCATGTTGGCGCGCAGCCACGGCGCCGGGCCCCCGGGCCCCGGCTCGGGATAGGCGTACGCGGCGGCCAGATCGTCCAGGCTCCACTCCCGCCCGGCGCCCCCACCGGACGCACCACCCGGCGCCGGAGCTGCTGTTTCATCGGTCACAGGGAACAGACGTCGCATGCCGTGCAGTGTTCCACGCGCCGTAGCATGGTGAACCGTGTCTTCTCCCCTGGCCCCCTCCGGAAGCGGCCCCATAACCGACCCGGCCCCGCTGTCCCTGTGCGCCCGTGAGCCGCATGTCCCCGCGGACCGGCTGGTCGCCGAGATGGTGCCGCCGCCGCGGTTCGACTCGGTCCGCTTCAGCACGTACATCCCCGACCCGAACCAGCCCAGCCAGACCGAGGCGGTCCGGGTCCTGGAGGGTTTCGCTGCGGGCCTCGGCGCGGCCGAAGGCTCCGGCAAGCGGCGGCTCTTCGGTTTCGGCAGGGCACCGAAGAAGGCCCCCGCCGGCCCGCGCGGCGTCTACCTCGACGGCGGCTACGGCGTGGGCAAGACCCACCTGCTGGCGTCCCTGTGGCACGCCACCCCGGCCGAGCCCGGGCTGAAGGCGTTCGGCACGTTCGTGGAGCTGACCAACCTGGTCGGCGCCCTCGGGTTCCAGCAGACCGTCCGGACGCTGTCCGGTCACCGCCTGCTGTGCATCGACGAGTTCGAGCTCGACGACCCGGGCGACACCGTGCTGGTGTCCACCCTGCTCGGCAAGCTGGTCGACGCGGGCGTGGCCCTCGCCGCCACCTCCAACACGCTGCCCGGCAAGCTCGGCGAGGGCCGGTTCGCCGCGGCCGACTTCCTGCGCGAGATCCAGGGCCTGTCGGCCCACTTCCGGGCCCTGCGCATCGACGGCGAGGACTACCGCCACCGCGGTCTGCCCGAGGCGCCGCCGCCCCACTCCGACGACGAGGTGACCCGCGTGGCGCACGCGACCGAGGGCGCCTCCCTCGACGCGTTCTCGCCCCTCCTGGAGCACCTGGCGCGCGTCCACCCCAGCCGGTACGGCGCTCTGACCGACGGGATCAGGGCCGTGTGCCTCACCGGTGTGCGGCCGGTTCCCGACCAGTCGACGGCCCTCAGGCTGGTCGTCCTGGCGGACCGGCTGTACGACCGCGAGGTGCCCGTGCTGGCCTCCGGCCTGCCCTTCGACCAGCTGTTCAGCGACGAGATGCTGAACGGCGGCTACCGCAAGAAGTACTTCCGGGCCATCTCCCGGCTCACGGCTCTCGCCCGCGACGCGGCCAAGCTGGCGAACCACCGGTAACGACAACCCCAATACCGTGCCAACCGCCCGGTAGGGAGGGCCTGTTCAAGCCAGCCCACCTACGGTTTTCAGGCTCTCTTCAGCTTGAAACGTTAAGTTAACCCTGCAAACGACCTTGCAGGGTTAACGTGTTTCTTGACCAGCCGTTGACCAACCGTTGGTCCGCGCTAGACGTGTGAAGCACCTGAAGGGAGGCGCATGTACCGAGGTACGACGGCACGGACCGTGGTTTCGCTCCTCGCCGCCGTCCTGCTCGCCCTTCAGTTCTTCGCACCGACCGCGTCCTTCGCATCCGCGCACACGCAGAGCCAAGCCGAGGCCAACGCTCAGGCCGGAACCAAGCCTTCCGGCAAGTCCTCGCGTCCCGGGCACAAGTCTCCCGGGAAGGCCCTGCGCGACGAGATGGCCGGCTGTCGTGCCGGACACCACGGGGACCCGACCGGTCCCCTGCGGACCCGCGACCGGTCCCACACCGCCGACTCGGCGCCCTCGGCGCCCGAGCGGCCCGTGCGGCGGCACATCCAGCCGACGGCACAGGAACCGGCCGGACCGGGCGCCGCGCATCACCGCGCGTCGAGATCCTCGGCGTCGCACACCCCGGCAGCACTGCAGGTCTTCCGCTGCTGAGCGGCAACGCAGTTCCCCCCACCCCGTCATGCCCGTCCGACGCGCCCCCACTGCGCGCCAGGAGGAGTCACCACACTCATGCAACCCCTCATCGACAACGCCCGCACCTTCGGACAGCGCCCTGAGGAGTTCGCCCACCTCGCCGAGGGCCAGTCCCCCGACGTCCTGTTCATCACCTGCTCCGACTCCAGGGTCGTACCGGCCCTGATCACGGGCGCCCGTCCCGGCGAGCTCTTCGAGCTGCGCACCGCGGGCAACGTCGTCCCCCCGCACTCCTTCGAGCACCCCACCTCGGAGGCGGCCACGATCGAGTACGCCGTGGAGGTCCTCGGCGTCAAGGAGATCGTGGTCTGCGGCCACTCGCACTGCGGCGCCGTGGGCGCGGTGGTTCGCGGCGACGACCTCGCCGCCGTACCGGCGGTGCGCGACTGGCTCGCCCGCGCGGCCGACGAGCCCGCGTGCTCGGACCCGGCCGACCCGACCGTCACCGAGGCCGTGCAGAACCACGCCCTCACCCAGGTGCTCCGGCTGCGGTCCTACCCCTGCGTCGAGCGCCGGCTGGCGGAGGGCCGGCTCGGCCTGCGCGCCTGGTTCTACGAGGTCCACACCGGGACCGTGCGCGAACACCGCGCGGACACCGACACCTTCGAGAAGCTGTGAGGGGCACCATGACCAAGTTCCCTTACCTGAAGCAGGACTTCCTCGCCTCGATCGTCGTCTTCCTGGTCGCGGTCCCGCTGTGCGTCGGCGTGGCGGTCGCCTCCGGCGTCCCCGCGGAGCTGGGTCTCATCACCGGCATCGTCGGCGGGCTCGTCACCGGGCTGATGCGCGGCAGCAGCCTCCAGGTGTCCGGCCCCGCCGCCGGACTCACCGTGCTGGTCTTCGAGGCCGTCAGCCAGTTCGGCGTGGCCACGCTCGGCGTGATCGTGCTGCTCGCCGGCCTGCTCCAGCTCGCCATGGGCTTCCTGGGGATCGGCCGCTGGTTCCGGGCGATATCCGTCTCCGTCGTCGAGGGCATGCTCTGCGGCATCGGACTGGTGATCATCGCCGGGCAGATCTACGCGGCGGCGGGCCTGAAGGCACCGGAGTCCGGGCTCGGCAAGATCGCCGGCCTGCCCGGGATGTTCGCCGACACGCTCGGCAGCACCAAGGCCCTGACGTCCCTCGCGATCGGCGCGGGCACCATCGCCGTCATCGTGCTCTGGAAGAAGATGCCGAAGGCGGTCCAGACCGTGCCCGGCGCCCTCGCAGCGGTCGTCCTGGCCACGGTCGCCACGCTCGCCTTCAGCCTGCCGGTCGCCACCGTCCAGGTGGAGGGTCTGCTCGGCGTCATCCAGCCGCCCGGGGCCGAGGCCTTCGGCGAACTGGCGAACCCGGCCATCTGGGGCACCATCATCGCCTTCGCACTGATCGCCTCCGCGGAGAGCCTGTTCAGCGCGGCCGCCGTGGACCGGCTGCACGACGGTCCGCGCACCGAGTACAACAAGGAGATGATCGCCCAGGGCGCGGGCAACACCCTGTGCGGCCTGCTCGGCGCGCTGCCGATGACCGCCGTCATCGTGCGCAGCTCCGCCAACGTCAACGCGGGCGCCAAGACCAAGGCCTCCCGGGTGCTGCACGGCGTGTGGCTGCTGCTGTTCGCCGCCGCGATGCCGTGGGCCCTGGCCCTGATCCCGATCCCCGCCCTCGCCGGCATCCTCGTGCACGCCGGCTGGAAGCTGATCCCGTTCGGCCAGATCACGGCGCTGTGGCGGACCCACAAGGGTGAGGCGCTCATCCTGGTCGTCACGGCCGTGTCGATCGTCGCGGTGAACATGTTCGAGGGCGTGCTCATCGGTCTGGCCCTGTCGGTCGTCAAGACCGCCTGGGAGGCCTCGCACGTCAAGATGGAGATCATCGACAAGGGCGCCGGCCCGATCCAGGCGTACCTGTCCGGCAACGCGACCTTCCTGCGCCTGCCGAAGATCCTCGACAGCCTGGAGAGCCTGCCGCAGGACCGCCCGGTCGAGCTGGACCTCTCCGGCCTGCACCACCTCGACCACGCCTGCCGTACGGCCCTGGAGAACTGGGCCGCACGCCACAGCGCGACGGGCACGGAGCCTGTGAAGGTCACGGAGCCCGAGGAGGCCCCGGCGGAGAAGGTCACCGCCTAGCCGCCCGACCGGAATCGCCCAGGCCCTGGTCCGGGGCGCGCATCCCGCGCGCCCCGGACCACGTGCGTCCGCCCCCGTTCCGGCCCGGGTCCCGGGGCATGGCCCCGCGTGCCATTCCGGGCATATCGTTACATGAGCAGACGGATTCGGACCTCTGAACCGGGAGGTCGGCATGGTCGAAGAGCTGGTCGGCGTGGTGGCCGCCGTCGGGGCCGGCGCGCTGGTGTACGTGGTCTCCGCGGCGCGGGTCGTCAAGCAGTACGAGCGCGGGGTCGTCTTCCGGCTCGGGCGCCTGCACGGGGACGTGCGGCGGCCCGGGTTCAACCTCGTGGTCCCCGCGGTGGACCGGATGCGGAAGGTCAACCTGCAGATCGTGACCATGCCGATCCCGGCCCAGGAGGGCATCACCCGCGACAACGTGACGGTGCGGGTCGACGCGGTGGTGTACTTCAAGGTCGTGGACCCCGCGGCCGCGATCGTCAACGTCGAGGACTACCGCTTCGCCGTCTCGCAGATGGCCCAGACCTCGCTGCGCTCGATCATCGGCAAGAGCGAGCTGGACGACCTGCTGTCCAACCGGGAGAAGCTCAACCAGGGCCTGGAGCTGATGATCGACAGCCCGGCCGTGGAGTGGGGCGTGACCATCGACCGCGTGGAGATCAAGGACGTCTCCCTGCCGGACACCATGAAGCGCTCCATGGCCCGCCAGGCCGAGGCCGACCGGGAGCGGCGGGCCCGGCTGATCAACGCCGACGCCGAGTACCAGGCCTCCAAGAAGCTGGCCCAGGCCGCCCACCAGATGGCCGACACGCCCTCGGCCCTCCAGCTCCGGCTGCTGCAGACCGTCATGGCGGTGGCGGCGGAGAAGAACTCCACGCTGGTCCTGCCCATTCCGGTGGAACTCCTGCGGTTCCTGGAGCGGGGCCAGCAGCCCGCGGCGCAGGCCCCGGGACACGCCGAGGCGGCGGAACAGGCGGAGATCGCGGAGGGCGCCGTCGACCGCATGGAACAGGCCGAAGAGGCCATGGAGCAGCTGCGGCGCGCCGTAGAGCAGTGACCCGTGCTACGCGCGTGGTTCCCGCCGCCCGCACCAGGTGATAGACACAGCGGGATCACAGTTCCTGTCCGCCAGCAGGAAGGTTTCCCCATGACCGCATCCGGTCACTCCGCGACACGACGTCAGATGCTCGCCGGAACGGGCGCCCTGGGCCTCGGGATCGCGTTCTCCGGTGCCCTGTCCGAACTCTTCGCCGGCACCGCGTCCGCACAGGGCCTCGGCCGCACCGGCTACGGCCCGCTCGTCCCCGACCCGAAGGGCGTCCTGGACCTGCCGGAAGGTTTCCGCTACCGGATCCTCTCCCGCGAGGGGGACGAACTCCGGTCCGGAGAGGGCCGGGTGCCCTCCAACCACGACGGCATGGCGGCCTTCGGAGGCAGAGGCGGCCGGGTCCACCTGGTCCGCAACCACGAGAACCGCGCCGACGGCAAGGTCCCGGTCCCGGCCGTCGAGGGCCTCACCTACGACCCGGCCGGCAAGGGCGGCTGTACGGCCCTGACGGTGGACTCCCACAACCGGGTCCTGTCGGAACGCGTCGCGATCGCCGGTACGGCGGTGAACTGCGCGGGCGGCCCCACCCCTTGGGACACCTGGCTGACCTGTGAGGAGACCGAGGACAAGGCCGGGACCAACGGCTACACCAAGGACCACGGCTTCATCTTCGAGGTCGACCCGGCCGACCCGCACCGCACCGGGGCCGTGCCGCTGACCGCGATGGGCCGCTTCGCACACGAGGCGATCGCGGTCGACCCGCGGCGGGGCGTGGTCTACGAGACCGAGGACGCCTTCGAGAAGCCCTTCGGCCTCTTCTACCGCTTCCTCCCGGACCGGCCGCTGGGCGGCAGGGGTTCGCTGCGCGCGGGGGGCCGGCTCCAGGCCATGCGCGTGCCCGGGGTGCCGGACCTGTCCTCCATCCAGGACGTCGGCGCCGAGTTCGACAAAATCGAGTGGGCCGACGTCCCGGACCCGCAGGCCGCGCAGACGCCGATCCGGTTCCAGGACTTCGGCCGCAAGGGCATCACGCACGCGCAGAAGCTGGAGGGCTGCTACTGGGGCGGCCGTTCGGTGTACTTCGTGTCCTCCTTCGCCCGCCGGTCGGACGGTTCGGCCGCCGACCACTTCGGGCAGGTCTGGCGCTACGACCCGGAGCGCCGCCGGCTCACCCTGGTCATCGTCTTCGGCCCGGCCACCGATGTGCAGCTGCCGGGCGAGTCGCCGGACAACATCTGCCTGGCGCCGAGCGGCGGTCTCATGGTCTGCGAGGACGGCGAAGGCGCCCAGCACGTCTACGGGGTCACCCGGCGCGGCGAGGTCTACGCGATGGCGCGCAACCGGCAGGCGATCACATCAGCCGCTGACGCGGCGGGCGGCACCGAGCAGCAGCCCGAGTGGGGTGAGTTCGCCGGGGTGACCTTCTCCCCGGACGGCGACACGATGTATGTCAACTGCTACCGGCCCGGCACCACGTTCGCGGTGACGGGCCCCTGGCGCCGCTAGCCGGCGCTCCGCCCGGCCGGGGCGGCGGGTGCGAAGCCCGGCGCCCCGCCCGGACCGTCGAGGCACTCACCCGCGAAGGGGGCCCCGGTGACCCACAAGGACAGCACCTCGCTGCGGGAGCGGCTGCGCCTGCCCACCGGTGAGCCGGTCGACCTGGCCCGGCACGACGCCGCCGGCACCCCCGCCGGCCCGCACGGCAAGGCGGCGGGCAAGGCCGCCACGGCCCGGACCGGCGAGCGCCTCGCCGTCCTCCAGGAACGGCTGTGGGCGGCCAGCACCAAGGGCGACCGGCGCCGCGTGCTGCTGGTGCTGCAGGGCATGGACACCAGCGGCAAGGGCGGCACGGTCAAGCACGTCATCGGCCTGCTCAACCCCTCCGGCTGCCGTATCACGGCGTTCAGGGCGCCCACCGCCGAGGAGCGCTCCCACCCCTTCCTGTGGCGGGTCGAGCAGGCGCTCCCGATCCGCGGCGAACTGGGCATCTTCGACCGCTCCCTCCCCCGCTCTCGACTTCGCTCGAGCGGGCGGTGCCCCCATCGAGGACGTGCTGATCACCCGTGTCCGGGAGCTCGCGCCCGCCCCCGAGATCGCCCGGCGCTACGAGCAGATCAACCGCTTCGAGCGCTCCCTCGCCGACGACGGCACGACCCTGATCAAGTGCTTCTTGCACCTGTCCTCCGAGGAGCAGCGCCGCCGGCTGCTCAAGCGCCTCGACAAGCCGGAGAAGCGCTGGAAGTTCGCCGCGTCCGACATCGACGACCGCGCCCTGTGGCCGGCGTTCCAGGAGGCCTACGAGATCGCCCTGGAGCGCTGCGGCACCTCGTACGCACCCTGGTACCTGATCCCGGCCGACCACAAGTGGTACCGCAACTGGGCGGTCAGCACGCTGCTCCTGGAGCACTTCGAGGAGCTGGATCCGCGGTACCCGAAGGCCGACTTCGACGTGGCCGAGTGCCGGAAGCGGCTGCTGGAGCGGCCCTGATCGACCCGCCCGGTCTGTGGAGCGAACCGTCCGACACTGAAGCCGGCGGACGGGGGTACTCGGCGGCCATGAGCGAGAAGCAGCAGGTCAGCAGCTCGTACTGGCTGGAGACGGCACCGGACGGCCGCCACCCCGCCCTCACGGAGGACGTGGAGGTCGACGTGGCGGTGATCGGCGCGGGGATCGCCGGACTGTCCACGGCGTGGGAGCTGACGCGGGCCGGGCGGAGCGTGGCCGTACTGGAGGCCGGACGGGTCGCGGCCGGCGTCACCGGGCACACCACCGCCAAGGTCACCGCCCTGCACACGCTCGTCTACGACAAGCTGCGGCGCACCCGCGGCCCCGAGGGCGCGCGGCTGTACGCGCGGTCGCAGTCGGAGGCGATCGAGCACGCGGCCCGGATCGCCCGGGAGCTGGGCGTGGACTGCGAGTGGGAGACCCGGAGCGCCTACACCTACGCCGTCGACGAGAGCCGCGTGGAGGAGCTGCGCGCCGAGGCACGGGCCGCGGCCGAGGCCGGGCTGCCCGCCTCGTTCGTCACGGAGACCGGGCTGCCCTTCGAGGTGGCGGGCGCCGTCGAGGTCACCGGGCAGGCCCAGTTCCACCCCCGCAAGTACCTGCTGGCCCTCGCCGCCGACCTGGTCGAACGCGGCGGGCACATCTACGAGGACACCACCGTCCTCGGCCTGGACGAGGGCGAGCCGTGCAGGCTGTCGACCACGACCGGGGCGACGGTCCGGGCCCGGGACGTCGTCGTCGCGACGCACTACCCGATCTTCGACCGGGCCCTGCTCTTCGCCCGCCTCTCCACGCGCCGCGAGCTGGTCGTCGCCGGGACGATCCCGGCGGACCGGGACCCGGACGGCATGTTCATCACGCCCGACGAGGACACCCGCTCGGTGCGCACCGCACCCCACGAGGGCGACCGGCGGCTGCTCATCGTCACTGGTGAGCACTTCACTCCGGGCACGAGCGACCCGCGGGCCCGTTTCGAGCGCCTCACCGCCTGGGCCACCGGCCACTTCCCGGACCTGGAGGTCACCCACCGGTGGGCCACCCAGGACACCGAGCCCACGGACACCGTGCCGATGGTCGGCCCGCTGCACCCGGGCACCCGGCACGCCTACGTGGCCACCGGCTTCGGCGGCTGGGGCATGACCGGCGGCATCATGGCGGGCCGGCTGCTGAGCGCGCAGATCACGGGCGAGCAGTGCGAGTGGAGCGGGCTGTACGACCCGCGCCGCGTGAAGCCCGCACTGCGGGAGGCGCCGACGTTCCTCAAGACGCAGGCCAAGGTCGCCGGACACTTCGTGGGCGACCGGCTGCGGCCCTCCCCGCCCGTGGAGTCCCTGCCGCCCGGCGAGGGCGCGGTCGTCCGGGCCGACGGCCACCGGGTCGCGGTGTACCGGGACGACGACGGCGGACTGCACGCCGTCTCCGCCCGCTGCACCCACCTGGGCTGCCTGGTCGACTTCAACGCCGCCGAACGCGCCTGGGAGTGCCCCTGCCACGGCTCCCGTTTCGACACGGACGGCAAGGTGATCCAGGGCCCGGCGACCAAGCCCCTGGAACAGCGGGACCTGTGAGGGCCCGCCCCGGGCCTACGCTGGACGTATGAGCGAGGACGACTACTGCCTGATCGACGCGACCAGGCCGCCCCTTGCGGACGGTCCGCCGTACGCGGAGTGCGTGCTGTGCCGGGAGCCGACGGAGCACCCCGAGTCGTACAAGGGCATCACGCTCTGCCCCGCCTGCGAATGGCAGGAGGCACAGCGCACCGCCTGCTCAGGGTGATCTGCGGGAGGCCAGCGCTCCGGCCAGGGCCAGCGCCGCGGCCGTGACCAGCGCCGCCCCGGCCAGGGGCAGCAACGGCAGCGGCACCTCGCCCTGCCGCGAGCCGGTCACCAGGCCCTGCACGGCCGCCTGGGCGGGTGAGCCGGTGGCGACCAGGGACAGCAGCGCCGCGAGCAGCAGGGCGAGGACGGCCGGTGACGCGGCCCTCGCTGGGGGCGTCGATGCCGGCGAGCAGCCGCAGCAGGGTGGACTTGCCGCTGCCGTTGGCGCCCTCGATGCGGACGAGCCGGCCCGGAGCCACCGCCAGGTCCACACCGCGCAGCACCCAGCGGCCTCGCAGGCCGTAACGGCGGCCCGCGTTCCGCAGGCACAGGTCGGGTCGCATGCGGCCATCCTGCACGATCTTCCGGCTGGCACACTGGGATTCGTGAGTGAAGACCCGACGACGCCCGTGAGCGACAGTCCCTTCCGGTCCGAGCCTTCGGCGCGCGACGAGGCGCCTCAGTTCGTGCTGCCACTCGTCGTGCGGATCGAGAAGGCGGAGCCGCCGGCGCGCACGGACGCGCTGGAGACGGCCGCGCGGGCCGTGCTGACGATCCTGGCCGACGAGCGGTCGGCCGGTGCGGGCGAGTGGGCCGGGGCGATGCGGGACTGGCAGGACGCCCGGATCCGCAAGGTGGTGCGGCGGGCGCGCGGGGCCGAGTGGCGGCGGGCCGAGGCGCTGCCCGGCATCACGGTCACCGGCAAGTCGGCCGAGGTGCGGGTCTTCCCGCCCGTCCCGCTGGACGGCTGGCCCAAGGACCTGGCCAGGCTCCAGGTGTCCGGCACCGACCTGGACGACCCGGAGCCGCCGGTGGACGCGGACCCGGCCGCCCCCGTGCTGTGGCTGAACCCGGACCTCGGCATGTCGGCCGGCAAGGCGATGGCCCAGGCGGGCCACGCCGCCCAGCTCGCCTGGTGGGAGCTGTCCGACGAGGAGCGGGCCGCCTGGCACGACGCGGGCTTCCCGCTCGCCGTCCGCACCGCCGACCCGGCGCGCTGGTCCGGAGTCACGGGCGCCGGGCTGCCGTTGGTGCGCGACGCGGGCTTCACGGAGATCGCGCCCGGCTCGTGCACGGTGGTCGCGGACCACCCGGCGCTGCGCCGGGAGCCGCACGGGCCCGGCCGCGCGGCGTCCACCCGTTCGGAGTAGCCGCAGGCGCGCCGGTCCCGGACGAATGCTCCAGTGGGGTTACCAGCCGAACCGACCCCCGGAGGCAGCCATGACCAGCGCCGCGCCCCCTCCCCCCGCCCCGCCGGCCCCCGATGACCGGACGCCCGGCGGCTCCGGCCCGGGCGGTTCCGGCGACCCGCTGGCGGCCGGGGGGCTCGCTCTCGGCGGCATCCTGATGGTCGTCTACGGCCTGTTCGCGGTGCTCCAGGGCATTGCGGCGATCGCCGGCGACGAGGTGTACACGAGCTTCGGCCAGTACTCGTTCGAGTTCGACCTGACCGCGTGGGGCTGGATCCACGTGATCGTCGGCGCGCTCGTGGTGGCGGCCGGGCTCGGCCTGTTCACCGGGGCCGCCTGGGCGCGGGTGGTGAGCGCGGTCGTCGTCGGCCTGGCGCTGATCGCGAACTTCCTCTGGCTGCCGTACCAGCCGTTCTGGTCGATCATCATGATCGTGACCGGTCTGTTCGTCCTCTGGTCGGTGTTCAACTACCGCCCGGCCCGCCCGATGTAGGGCACGCCTCCTCGGTCAGGGCGGCGGCGGGCGCCTCTCGCGCTCCGCGACCACCGCGTGCATCCGCCGGGACAGCGCGGTGGCCGCCGCCGTGAGGAAGACGAACGTGTACAGGATCTGGGCGACTGCCACCAGCCGGGCCTCCTGCCCGCGCGGGGCGATGTCGCCGTAGCCGACGGTCGCGAGGGTGACGACGGTGAAGTACAGCGCGTCGACCCGGGTGCGCAGGCCGGTGAACTGTCCCGGCTGCTGCGCGAGGGCGTAGTACCCGGACGAGAAGACCAGCACGGCCAGGCACATCAGCAGCGAGATCATGATGCCCGACCGGGCCTGCGGCTTCTCCAGCACGATGTCGCGCACATGGCGCAGCAGCAGCGCGGCCACGAGCGCCAGGCACAGCACGAACAGCGGCCAGCCCAGCCACGGGCGGTCGGCGCCGAGGCGCTCCAGCGGCAACAGGAAGTAGGCCGTGACGCCTGCCACGAGCAGGGCCCCGGCCACGATCCGCAACCGGCGGACGGCGGCGGCCCGGGATTCCGGTTCCCGCTTCCGCGCGGCGCGGTGGGGCTGCTCGCTGCCTCCGGACATAGGACCGGTCTACGGCGTCTCGGGGCGGGACGCGACCCGTGCGCCTCCGTCGGTGGCGACGGGCGCGGGGCCCCGAACCTCAAATGTTGCTCTGAAGGAGGGCGGCATGCGGTTCGGGGGCGGGCGGCTGGGCCATACCCCCCTCACGTTCGAGCAACGGGCCGGGTGGAGGAGGGGACGATGGAGCGACTGGGGACGGGCATCGGGTGGCGGCCGGAGATCGCGGACGCCGTGGAGCGGATGCCGGGGATCGACTGGGTCGAGGCGGTGGCCGAGAACGTCTGCCCCGGGCACCTGCCCGACTCGCTGCGGCGGCTGCGCGAGGGCGGGGTCACCGTGGTGCCGCACGGCGTGTCGCTCGGCCTCGGGGGCGCGGACCGGCCCGACGCGGGCCGGCTGACCGCACTGGCCGAGCGCGCCGAGGCGCTGGGCTCCCCGCTGGTCACCGAGCACATCGCGTTCGTTCGGGCGGGCGGTCCGCTGACGGCCTCCCCGCACCTGGAGGCCGGCCACCTGCTGCCCGTCCCCCGCACCCGGGACGCCCTGGACGTCCTGTGCGAGAACGTACGCATCGCGCAGGACGCGCTGCCGGTGCCGCTGGCCGTGGAGAACATCGCCGCGCTGATCGGCTGGCCGGGCGAGGAGATGACGGAGGGCCAGTTCCTGTACGAGCTCGCCGACCGCACGGGCGTCCGTCTCCTCATCGACGTGGCCAACCTGCACACCAACCACGTCAACCGCGGCGAAGGCCCCTCCAAGGCCCTCGCCGAGCTGCCCCTGGAGGCCATCGCCTACGTCCACGTCGCCGGCGGCTTCGAGCGCGACGGCGTCTGGCACGACAGCCACGCCCACCCGGTCCCCCGGCCGGTCCTCGACATCCTCACCGACCTCGCCTCCCGCGTCAGCCCGCCGGGCGTCCTGCTGGAACGGGACGAGAACTTCCCGGCACCGGCGGAGCTGGAGCACGAGCTGAGCACGATCCGCCGGGCGCTGGAGGCGGGCGCCGTCGAACGCGTGAAGGCGGAACTGCGTGCGGCGGCCGGAACAGGGCCCGGCCGCCGGGGCGATGAACTGTTCGCGGCCGCCGGGGCCGGACGGCGGGAAGCGGCCGGGGGCGGCGGCGGAGAGCTGCTCGTGGAGGCCGGCGCCGCGCGGCAGGAGGGTGCCCGGAGCGTCACCGGCGGGCCCGGGACCGGGGCGGTACGGCGGGGCGATGAGACCGGGGCGGTGCGGCGGGGCGATGAGACCGGGGCGGCCGGGGCGACACGGGGCGCCTTCGGCCGGCCCCACCAAGAGGAGGTCGACGGCGCCCGGCAGCGGCTCGCGCTGGCACAGGCGGCGCTGCTGTCGGCGCTGGTCGCGGGGACGCCCGTGCCCGAGGGGTTCGACCGGGTGCGGATCGGCGTACAGGCGAGGGCGCTCGCCGCGAAGCGGGCGGACGTCGTGGCCAAGGTCGCGCCCGAGCTGCCGGTGATCCTCGGCGACGGGTACCGCACGGCGTTCCTCGGCTACGCCCAGACCCACCCCATGACCTCCGGGTACCGGCGTGACGCCCTGACCTTCGCCGAGCACCTGCTGTCCACCGGGCGCCCCGGGGACACGGGGGCACGGCGGGAGCTGCGGGATTGGTGGCTGGACCGGTCGGGCCCGGCGCCGCGCTCCTCGCGGCCTGCCCACCGGCTCGCCCGCGCCACGCGCCGGGTGCTGTCGCGGCGGTGAGGGGTGAGGTGCCCCGGGCCCCTCACCCCTGCCCCGAAGCCCCGGCCTTCCCCGGCACCGCGTCGCCCGCCGGGGCGTCACCGCGGCCGTAGTGGTGCGTGGTGAACATGTAGAGCAGGCCGGTGCCCAGCACGATCGCACCGCACAGCAGCACGATCCAGTTCTCCCACCAGGGCTTCTCCGGGGTGCGGGCCCAGCAGATGTTGACGATGGCGAAGACGCCGTAGGCCAGCGCACCGATGTTCACCGCGAGGCCCCAGCGGCCCAGGGTGAACTCCCCCGCCGGGCGCCACCCCTTGAGCCGGGCGCGCAGTGCGGCCAGGACCACCATCTGGAACGAGCCGTAGATGCCGAGGATCGCGAACGAGACGATGTTGGTGAGGGCGTCCTCGGAGGCCAGTGAGGCGAAGGCGATGAGCAGCGGCACCGCCGCGGAGACGAACAGGGCCCAGCTCGGCACCGCACGGGCGTGGACGAACCGCCGCAGCAGCCGGTGCCCGACGATCATCTCGTCACGGGCGTAGGAGTAGATGAGCCGCCCGGCCGCCGCCTGGAGGCTGATCGTGCAGGACAGGAAGGAGATCAGCACCACGGCCATCACCAGCCGCGCCCCGGTCTCGCCCATGGCGTCGTACAGCACGTCCACCACCGGGTCGGCCTGTTCGCCCGAGATGACCGCGTTGTAGTCGGTGACCGACAGCAGCAGCGACATACAGGTGAACGTGGCCGCCGCGCCGCCGATGTAGATGGTGCGGCGCATCGCCTTGGGGATGACCCGGCCCGGGTGCTCGACCTCCTCGGCGGTGTCGCCGCACGCCTCGAAGCCGTAGTACTGGTAGAAGCCGATGATGGCAGCGGCGAGGAAGACCGGCAGATAGGAGCCGTTCCCTTCGGTGCCGTAGGTATCGAAGATGACGCCGATGTTGTGGTGGCGGTGGGTGGCCAGCAGGTAGATGCCCACGACGAGGGCGCCGATGAGCTCGCCCGCGAAGCCGATGATGGCGGCCGCCGACAGGGCCTTGGTGCCCAGGTAGTTGATGAGGATGGCGACGACGATGAGCACGGCCGTGCACAGCACGGTGGTGTGCACGGTCGGGTCGAAGCCGAAGAGGATGGCGATGTAGGGCCCGGCGCCGTAGGCGACCGAGGTGATGGTCACCAGCAGCGCCCACATGTACACCCAGCCGGTCATCCAGGCCCAGCGCTTGCCCCACAGGCGCCGCGCCCAGGGGTAGACGCCGCCGGCGATGGGGTACTGCGCGACGACCTCGCCGAAGATCAGCGCGACCAGGAACTGGCCGCAGCCGGCGAGCACGAACGCCCAGATCATGGGCGGTCCGCCCTCGGCGAGCGCGGTGCCGAAGAGCGTGTAGGTGCTGACCACCGGGGAGAGGTAGGTGAAGCCGAGGGCGAAGTTGGCCCAGGGGCCCATGTCCTTGCGGAACTCGGAGCCCGGCTCGCCGCCGGGGACGCCGGCCGCCGGAGCGGGAGGCTGCGTGCCGGTCACCGCTGCGCCTTCCGTCCCGCGGTGATCAGGTCGGCCGCGCGTTCGGCGGCGAGCAGCACGGTCACCATCGGGTTGATGGTGGGCATCGTCGGGAACACCGACGCGTCGACGATCCGCACGCCCTCGAAGCCCCGCAGTCTCAGCTCGGGGTCGCAGACGGCCGCCGGGTCGTCAGCGGCGCCCATGCGGCAGGTGCCGGCCGGGTGGTAGACCGTGTGGGCCGCACGGCGTCCGTACTCCGACAGGTCGGTGTCGGAGACGACGTCCGGGCCGGGCGCGACCTCGCGGACGAGCCAGTCGCGCAGCGGGTCGGTCGCCGCGACCTCGCGGGCCACCTTCAGCCCGTCCACGAGGGTGCGCTCGTCATGGCCCCCGGGGTCGGTGAAGTACCGGAAGTCCAGGGCGGGATGCTCGGCGGGGTTGTTGCTGCGCAGCCACATGCGGCCGGTGGAGCGGGCCCGCGGCACGTTCGGCGTCATGCACACCCCGTGCCGCGGTACGGGGTAGCCCAGGCGTTCGGTGTTGACGGTGAACGGCACCTGGTAGAAGTGGAACATCAGGTCGGGGCGCGGCTGGCCCTTGTCGCGGCGCAGGAACAGGCCGGCGTCGGAGTCCATCGCGGAGTTGGGCGGCAGCGGTCCCGCGGTCTCCCAGACGATCACGGACTCGGGGTGGTCCAGCAGGTTCTCCCCGACACCGGGCAGGTCGGCCCGCACCTTGATGCCCAGGGCGCGCAGGTCGTCGGCCGGTCCGATGCCGGAGAGCAGCAGCAGGCGCGGGGTGTCGATGGCTCCGGCGCACAGCAGGAGTTCGCGCTCGGCGCGCACGGTCGCGGCTTCGCCGTCGGCGCCCCGCACGGCGACCCGCGTCAGCCGGCCCGACTCGTCGGGGATCAGCCGGTGGGCCCAGGTCTCCAGCTTCAGCGTGAGGTTGGGCCGGTCCAGCACCGGGTGGAGGTAGGCGACGGACGCGGAGGAGCGCAGGTTGCCCTCCGGCTGATAGGCCAGGGAGAAGAACCCGGCGCCGTCGGCGAAGGGTTCGGCGTTGAAGTCGTCGACGACGGGGACGCCGAGGGCGCGGGAGGCGGCGGTGACGAAGTCCTTGGCGATGGGATTGCGGTCGGCCTCGGCCACCGGGACGATCTGCGTGAGCAGCCGGTCGCGGTAGGGCAGGATCGTCGCCGGGTCCCAGCCGGCGCAGCCGTGGCTCACCCAGTCGTCCAGGTCCTGCGGCAGCGGCAGGAAGCTGATCAGCGTGTTGTGCGAGGAGCAGCCGCCGAGCACACGGGCCCGTGAGTGCAGGATGTGCGAGTTGCCGCGCGGCTGCTCGACGGTGGTGTAGCCGTAGTCGAACTCCGAGCCGAGCAGGTTGATCCAGTTGCGCAGGCGCAGGATGCGCTCGTCGCCCACGTCGCTGGGGCCGCCCTCGATGACGCAGACGCGGCAGTCGGGGTCCTCGCTCAGCCGGGCGGCGAGCACGCAGCCGGCGGTGCCGCCGCCGACGATGACGTAGTCGTAGGCGGACTCGGCGCCGTGCGCGGGAGTGGTGGCCATGCCGTGCCTTTCGTGCGGTGTGGCGTGGATCAGCCCTTGAACCAGCCGGAGGGGGCGGGGGCGAGGTTCTGGTAGATGTGCTTGGCCTCCTGGTACTCGCGCAGCCCCGTCGGGCCGAGTTCGCGTCCGACGCCGGAGCGGCCGAAGCCGCCCCACTCGGCCTGCGGCACGTAGGGGTGGAAGTCGTTGATCCACACGGTGCCGTGCCGCAGTCGCTGGGCCACGCGCTGGGCGCGGCTCGCATCCGAGGTCCACACGCCGCCGGCGAGGCCGTAGCGAGTGTCGTTGGCGAGTTCCACCGCCTCGTCCTCGGTGCGGAAGCGTTCGACGGTGACGACCGGGCCGAAGACCTCCTCCTGGACGATGCGCATGGACCGGTCGCAGTCGGCGAAGATCGTCGGCAGCAGGAAGAAGCCGTCGGCGAGGGCGGGGTCGTCGGGGCGGGTGCCTCCGGTGACGAGCCGGGCGCCCTCCTCCTTGGCGACGGCGATGTAGCCCTCGACCTTCTCGCGGTGCTCGGCAGAGCTGAGCGGGCCGCTCTCGGTGCCCTCGTCGAGGCCGTTGCCGAGGCGGATCGCCCGGGCGCGGTCTGCATAGGCCTCGACGAACCGGTCGTGCAGGGAGTCCTCGACGAGCAGGCGTGAACCGGCCGAGCAGACCTGCCCGGAGTGCAGGAAGGCCGCGTCGAGGGCGTAGTCGACGGCGGCCTCGAAGTCGGCGTCGGCGAAGACGATGTTGGGGTTCTTGCCGCCCAGTTCCAGGGCGATGTTCCGCGGCCCGTCGGCGGCACTGGCCATGATGGCCCGTCCGGTGTTCAGGCCGCCGGTGAAGGAGACCAGGTCGACGTCGGGGTGGGCGGTCAGGGCCGCGCCGACGGTCGCCCCGGAGCCGAGCACGAGGTTGGCGACGCCGGGCGGGGCGCCGGCCTCCTCGATGAGCCGGATCATGGCGATCGTGGTGAGCGGGGTGGTCTCGCTGGGCTTGAGGACGAAGGTGTTGCCGGCGGCGAGCGCGGGCGCGACCTTCCAGGAGGCCTGCAACAGGGGGTAGTTCCAGGGGGCGATGAGCGCGCACACGCCGACGGGCTGGTAGACGACGCGGCTGAGGACGTCCGGGCCGACGTCGACGACCCGGCCGCCGTCCTTGCCCGCGAGTTCGGCGTAGTAGCGGAAGGCGTTGGCCACGTCCTCCACGTCGATCCGGGCCTCGGTGAGGGTCTTGCCGGTGTCGAGCGTCTCGGTGCGTGCGATGTCCTCCCGGTCGCGCAGCAGCAGGTCGTGGACGCGCAGCAGGAGGTCGGCCCGGCGGCGCGAGGGGGCGTTCGCCCAGTCCTCCTCGGCGAAGGCGCGCCGGGCGGCGCGCACGGCGCGGTCGACGTCGGTGGCGTCGGCCTCGTCGACGGTGGTGACGACCGAGGCGTCATAGGGGTTGATCACGTCCCGGCGCCCGCCGGCCGCCGCCTGTGTCCACGCGCCGTCGATGTACAGCTCACCCACCGCGGGGCCTCCTTCGCGTCCGTCCGGAGCCCGATCGGCCCGACGGTCAGCAACATGGCCCATCGGGCGGGCGGCGGCCACGGGGCGCACCGCCGCGACGGCGTCCGGACGGCCCAGAGGACCCGGCTGGGCTAGTCGCCCGGGCCATGATGCCCGCCACCCACTTACAGAACGCCACCAGAGGGAAACGGAACGTCACGTACCGACAACACTCCGTCCGGATTGTGAACGAGGCATGGTGTTTTCGGGACGGTGTCACATACAAACAACATATGCTCTGGGTTCTTTTCCTCCTGGCGGCCTGGGCCGTGGCCGGCACCGCGTGTACACGCCTGTGCCTGGCCGCCGTTCGGGCCGCGGCCGTGGACGCGGACACCGGCCGGGGTCGTGAACTCACGCTGTACGAGGCGGCGTTCCTCTCCGGCGGCCCCCGGCGGGTCGCCGACGTGACCCTGGTCGCCATGGCGCGCCAGCGCCGTCTGCTGCTGGCCCACACCGGCTGGGCGACGGTCGTCGACCCGCGCGGGCGGGACGAGATGGAGCAGTCGGTGATAGGCGCCATCGGCCCCGAAGGGCAGTCCCGGATCGCGCCGGTGCGGGCCACGGCCGCGACGGCGGAGGCGGTGCGCGGGATCGCCGAGGGGCTGGAGCGCGCGGGGCTCGCGGTGCCGGACAGCGCCCGCACGACGGTCACGGCGGCCGTACGGCAGGTGCGGGTCGCGGCCGTCGCCGTCCTCGGGCTGGGCGCGGCCGCGCTGCTGACGCCCGCTCCGCCGGACATGCCGCGGCACCTGGTCGCCCTGTGGTTCGCGCTGCCCCTGGCCCTGGCCCTGAGCTGCCTGGCCGTCGCGCGGGTCGAGATCCACCCCTACTCGCGCTGGGCCTCCCCGGCCGGACAGCGGCTGCTCGGCGGGCTGACCCGGACCGCCGACGGCGCCGCCGACGACCGCACGTACCTCACGTCGGTGGCCGTGCGGGGCGTCGGCGCGATCGGCGAACCGGAGCTGCGGGCCGCGTTCGCGCACCGCGAGCCGCACGACTGACCGACCGGGGGCGCACAGGCGCATCGGGCACGACACCGGCGGACGGTGCTTGCCTTCCCCCCGCACCGGACGAAACATCCCTTTCGTCGCCACCGTGCACCGAAGGGATACGCGATGAGAGCCGCCCTCCTCTACTCGGCCGCCGGGTCCTTGCTGTTGAGCACTCTCACCGCGGCCCCGGACACCGAGGACCGCACGGGGGCGGCCGAACGACGCGGCACCGCCGTGGCCGCCGCGCGCGCGAAGGCGGCCGGTGTCGCCTTCGGCCCGTGCCCCGACGCGCAGGACCTGCCGGGCAGCATGCAGTGCGGCACGGTGAGCGTCCCGCTGGACTACGCCCGCCCCGACGGCCGGCAGATCGAGCTCTCCGTCAGCAGGGCCCGCGCCACGCGGAAGGACCCCCACAACAGCAAGCACAAGGTCCCCCGGCAGGGCGCCCTCGTCCACAACCCGGGCGGTCCCGGCGCCACCGGCCTGTACTTCCCGCTCATCGGCCTGCTCCCCGAGTGGAAGCGGATCGCGGCCGCCTACGATCTCGTCGGCTACGCCCCGCGCGGGGTAGGCCGTTCCGCGCCGCTGTCGTGCAAGGACCCGAAGCAGTTCTTCGACGGGCCCTCGCAGGCGCCGTCCCGCCCCTCGGAGTCGTACAAGCGGGAACGCGTCGCGCAGGCGCGGGCGTACGCGCGCGGCTGCGCCGAGCGGACCGGCGACGCGCTGCGGCACTACCACTCGCTGAACAACGCCCGTGACCTCGACGTGCTGCGCGCCGCGCTCGGCGAGGAGCGGCTGACCTTCATGGGCTCGTCGTACGGCACCTACTTCGGTGCCCTGTACGCGACGCTGTTCCCGGCGCACGTACGGCGGATGGTGTTCGACTCGGTGGTCCACCCCGGCCCCGGGCGGATCTGGTACCGCAACAACCTCGCCCAGTCGGCGGCGTTCGAGCGCCGCTGGGCGGACTTCCGGGCGTGGATCGCCCGGCACGACGACGTCTACGGGCTGGGCGGCACCGCGCGGGAGGTGCTGCGCAGCTACGAGCGGGCGAGCGCGAGGCTGGCCGCCGAACCGGCGGGCGGGAAGGTCGGACCCGGGCAGTTGCAGTCGGCGTTCCTGCAGGCCGGGTACTACGACGACCAGTGGCCGCACCGCGCGCACGCGCTGTCGGCGTACCTCAAGGGCGATCCCCGGCCCCTGGTCGAGCAGGCGGCGCAGCACCCGGAGGCGGCGGCCGAGGCGGAGAACTCACGCGCGGTCTACCTCGCCGTCGAGTGCAACGACGCGCCCTGGCCCACGGACTGGCGGGTGTGGGACCGGGACAACACCCGGCTCGCGCGGGTGGCGCCCTTCGAGACCTGGAACAACGTGTGGACGAACCTGCCGTGCGCCTACTGGAAGGCGCCCCGGCAGCGGCCGCTCGACGTCGGCACCGGGCCGGGCGAGCTGCCGCCGACGCTGATCCTGGCCGCCGAGCGGGACGCCGCCACGCCGTACGACGGCGCCCTCGAACTGCGCGACCGCCTCGCCGGTTCGGTGCTGGTGACGGAGCGGGACGCCGGGGCCCACGGCCTGGTGGGCGGCCCGAACGCCTGCGTCAACGGCCACCTGGAGGCCTACCTGCTGGAGGGGCGGCTGCCGGGACGGCGCGCGCAGTGCGCCCCGCACGCTGAGCCGAAGCCGACGGCCCCGGACCGGTCCGGGACCGCCGAACGCATCCGCTGATCAGGCCAGAGAGGCGACCAGCTCGGCGATGTCCTTGCGGCGGCCCGTGTAGAACGGCACCTCCTCGCGGACGTGCATACGGGCCTCCGAGGCGCGCAGGTGACGCATGAGATCGACGATGCGGTACAGCTCGTCGGCCTCGAAGGCGAGGATCCACTCGTAGTCGCCGAGGGAGAACGAGGCGACGGTGTTGGCGCGCACGTCCGGGTAGCCGCGGGCCATCTTGCCGTGGTCGGCGAGCATGCGGCGGCGGTCCTCGTCCGGCAGCAGGTACCAGTCGTAGGAGCGCACGAAGGGGTAGACGCTCACGTAGTCGCGGGGCGTCTCGTCGGCGAGGAACGCCGGGATGTGCGCGCGGTTGAACTCGGCGGGGCGGTGCAGCGCCATGTTCGACCAGACGGGCTCCAGGGCGCGGCCCAGCTTCGTCCGGCGGAAGAGGTTGTACGCCTCCTGCAGCGCGTCGCTGGTCTCCGCGTGCCACCAGATCATGAGGTCGGCGTCGGCGCGCAGGCCCGAGACGTCGTACGTGCCGCGGATCGTCACGTCCTTGGCGGCGAGCTGGTCGAACAGCTCCTGGACCTCTCCGGCGTACCCGGCGCGGTCCTCGGGGAGGACGTCCTTCAGCTTGAAGACGGACCAGAGCGTGTAGCGGATGACCTCGTTGAGGTCCTTGGCCAGCTTGCCCTTGTTCGGGATCCTGCCGGACTCGGGGGTAGGGGCGTCGTTGCTCATGGCCTCATTCTCCCGCTCCGCCGTGCAGGCTCTGCACCGGGTGGGCGGTGAGCTGCTCCACACCGCGCAGGTCGCCCTGGACCTGGTCCACGGCCGCGTACGCGCTCGCGATGCAGGCCGGGATGCCGACGCCGTCGTACGCGGCACCGCAGACGGCGAGGCCGGGGAGGCGGGCGACGTGCTCGCGGATGCGGGACACGCGCGCGTGGTGGCCGACGGGGTACTGGGGCAGGCCGTCGTCCCAGCGGGTGACGCGGGTGGCGACGGGTGTGGCGTCGAGGCCGGTCGCCGCCTTCAGGTCCTGCCGGGAGACGTCGGCCAGCTCGCTGTCGTCGCGCTGGAGGATCTCCGTCTCGCCGTACCGTCCGACGGAGGTGCGCAGGACGACCAGGTCGGGGTTCTCGTCGGCGATCCAGCCCCATTTCTGCGAGGCGAAGGTGGACGCCTTGATGGTGTGTCCGTCGACCGGCGGCACGAGGAAGCCGCTGCCGTCGGGCAGGGCCGTCCCGGCGCGGCGGTAGGCGAGGGTGATCAGGGCCATGGAGGCGTACTCGACGCCGTCGAGCTCGGCGGCGGCCGCCGGGTTCTCGGCGCGCAGCAGCCGGGCGGCGGCAGGGGCCGGGGCGGCGAGGATCACGGCGTCCGCGCGCCACTCCCGCTCCCCGGAGCGGACCTGCCAGCCGCCCTCGGGCGTGCGGCGCAGCTCCGTCACCGGCGTCCGGGTCAGGATCTCGCCGCCACGCGCCCGGACCGAGTCGGCCACCGCGAGCGGCAGGGTGCCGATGCCGCCCCGGATGCCCATGAAGACCGGGCCGGTCTGCTGGGCGACGGCGGCCTTGGCCTGGAGCTCGCGGACCCCTTCCGTCAGGGAGGTGTGGGTGCGGGCCGCCTGGAAGAGCTGCGGGACGGCCGAGCGCATGGAGATGCGGTACGCGTCGCCCGCGTAGACCCCGCCCAGCATGGGCTCCAGCAGGCGGTCGACGACCTCGCGGCCGAGGCGCTCCGCCACGTACTCCCCCACCGCCACGTCGTCGCCGACCTCGGTGCGGGGCAGCTCGGCGTCCCGCTCGATGCGGGCGAGGCCCTCCTCGGAGACCACACCGGCCAGGGCGGACGCAGTTCCGGGCACGCCCATCACATGCCCCTTGGGGAAGGGACGCAGGGCGCCGCGGGTCCAGAGCGAGGCGGTCGCCGTGGCCGGGGGCTGGAGGCGGTCGGCGAGGCCCACCTCGCGCGCGAGCGCCACCGCCTCGAGGCGGCGGGCCAGCATCGACTCGGCGCCGAGGTCCACGCGCGCACCCGCGACCTCCCCGGGCAGCAGCTTGCCGCCGACCCGTCCGGAGGCCTCCAGCACGGTCACCCGCGCCCCGCGCTCCAGCAGCCGGTGCGCGGCGGCCAGCCCCGCGATGCCCGCCCCGATGACGACGACCTGCCCTTGAACTTCGCGCATGGCCCCAGCCTCTCAGACCCCACCGGCGGCGTCGCCGCGCCCCGGTGTCCTTCACGAGTCCCGACCGTGACCGCATCGGAACCGTCCCGGGCCAAACGTCCGGCCCCGTCCGGGCGTCGAAGAAGCGTCAGCAGAATCGACCCCGGGGGATGCCCGCATGCGCACACGACGATCCGTACGACGCCTCGCCCCGGCCCCGGTGGCCCTCCTGCTGGCCGCCGGCCTCGCGCTCACGGGGTGCAGCGCCGGGGACGACGCCTCGGGCGGCAGCAACTCCGCCGCCGACCGCGGGGCGGACCACAAGGGCGTCTCGGGCGAGGCCGCCCCGGGCGGCACCGCGAGCGGAGCCAAGGCCACGGCACCGCCGAAGCTCACCGCCGGCCACATCATCCGTACGGCCTCCCTGACCGTGCAGGTCAAGGACGTCCCGAAGGCCTTGGAGCAGGCCCGCACCGGCACCGAGAACGCGGGCGGCTACGTCGGCAACGAGACCACCACCCGGGACGCCGAGGGCCATGAGCGCACCCGGGTCGTGCTGCGGGTGCCCGTCGAGAAGTACGACGAGGTCCTCGCCGAACTGGAGGGCACCGGCAAGCTGCTCGACCGCAGCGCGAAGGCCGAGGACGTCACCGACCAGGTCGTGGACGTGCAGAGCCGCATCACCTCGCAGCGTGCCAGCGTGGCCCGGATCCGCGAGCTGATGGACCGGGCCGGCAAGCTCAGCGACGTGGTGACCCTGGAGGGCGAGCTGAGCACCCGCCAGGCCGACCTGGAGGCGCTGCTCGCCCGGCAGGAGTCCCTGAAGGACCGCACCAGCCTGGCCACCATCACCCTGTCGCTGTCGGAGACCCCGGTGAAGAAGGCGGCCAAGGACGACGACCCCGGGTTCGTGGACGCGCTCGCGGGCGGCTGGGACGCGTTCGTGACGATGCTGCGCTGGCTCGCGGTGGCCATCGGCGCCGTGCTGCCGTTCGCGGCGGCGGCCGCGCTGATCGTCCTGCTGTGGGTGAGGGTCGTACGCCCCCGCCTGCCGCGGCGTCCCGCACCCGCCGCCACGCCCGTGACGACCGCGATGGGGCCGCTGCCGACGGCCCGCCCGGCACCGGAGGCACCCTCGTCGAAGCCCGGCGGGCAGGACTGAAATGCCGCGCTCCCGTAGCGTGTTCGCATGAACATGAGCGGTGCACGGGAGCGACTGGTCGTCATCGGCGGCGACGCCGCGGGCATGTCCGCGGCGTCGCAGGCGCGCCGCCTGAAGGGCCCCGACGAGCTGGAGATCGTGGCGTTCGAACGGGGCCACTTCACGTCGTACTCGGCGTGCGGCATCCCCTACTGGGTCGGCGGCGACGTCACCGACCGGGACCGGCTCATCGCCCGCACCCCCGAGGAGCACCGCGCCCGGGACATCGGCCTGCGGCTGCGCACCGAGGTGACGGAACTGGACCTCGACGGGCAGCGGGTGCGCGCGCGTGAGGTCGACACCGGCGAGGAGTCCTGGACGTCGTACGACCGGCTCGTGATCGCGACCGGCGCCCGGCCGATCCGGCCCGACATGCCCGGGGCCGACGCGGCCGGGGTGCACGGTGTGCAGACGCTGGACGACGGCCAGGCGCTCCTCGACACGCTGGAGGGCACGCGGGGCCGCCGCGCGGTGGTCGTCGGGGCCGGCTACATCGGTGTGGAGATGGCCGAGGCCCTCATCAACCGCGGCTACGAGGTGACGGTCGTCAACCGCGGCAGCGAACCCATGTCGACCCTCGACCCCGACATGGGCTGCCTGGTGCACGAGGCCATGGAGGGCCTGGGCATCACGATGGTCAACGACGCCGAGGTCACGAAGATCCTCACCGGCGACGACGGGGCCGTGCGGGCGGTGGTCACACAGGACCGCGAGTTCCCCGCGGACGTGGTCGTGCTCGGCATCGGCGTCAGCCCTGAGACCACCCTCGCGAAGGCCGCCGGCCTCCCCCTCGGCCCGCACGGCGGCCTCCTCACCGATCGCGCGATGCGGGTGCGCGGCCACGAGAACATCTGGGCGGGCGGCGACTGCGTCGAGGTCCTCGACCTGGTCTCCGGCCAGGAGCGGCACATCCCGCTCGGCACCCACGCCAACAAGCACGGCCAGGTCATCGGCACCAACGTCGGCGGCGGCTACGCCACCTTCCCGGGCGTGGTCGGCACGGCGGTCAGCAAAGTCTGCGACCTGGAGATCGCCCGCACGGGCCTGCGCGAGAAGGACGCCCACCGGGTGGGCCTGCGCTTCGAGTCGGTCACCATCGAGTCGACCAGCCGCGCGGGCTACTACCCGAACGCCTCCCCCATGACGGTCAAGATGCTCGCCGAGCAGCGCACGGGCCGCCTGCTCGGCGTGCAGATCGTCGGCCGGGAGGGCGCGGGCAAGCGGGTCGACATCGCGGCGGTCGCCCTCACCACGGGCATGACGGCGGAACAGATGACGGCCCTGGACCTCGGCTACGCCCCACCCTTCTCCCCGGTCTGGGACCCCGTCCTGGTGGCGGCCCGCAAGGCGGCGGCGAAGGTGCGCGGTTCGCTGTGAGACGGGCGGCTCCGTGCCCACAGAGGGGCGGGGCTGCATCGATGTGCGGCTCCGCCGCGTGGGCGCGGACGGCCACGACGAACCCGCACCCGGCGACCGCCCCCGCGCCCCGACGGCGAAGCCCTACGCCGTCCCCGCCGTACCGGTGATCCGGTCGATCGCCTGCCGCGCCTGCTCCGCCGGCGGCCGTGACGGCAACGAGGACACGGAAGCCGGCGCAGCCGTCACCGCCGGCGGCTGCTCCCCCGCCGGCTTCGCGTGCGAGGCCACCCGGGTCGACCGCAGCCGGTGACTCACCGCCTCCTCCAGCGTCACGGGCCGCCGCATCTGGGTGGCCAGCCGCCCCGCCTCCTGGCCGAGGCGTGCCACGTCCTCCCAGGGCAGCCGCACCACCAGCGTCAGCTCCGCCTCGCCGTCGGGCAGTGCGTGCATCGCGGGAGTAACTCGGTCGTTCATCGCCTGTTCCTCACGTCGGCCCCGCGACCCGCCTTCCCCGCGCCGCGGGCGGTTGCCGAGACATACGCACGCGTGGACGACTGCGTTCACCGGCGCCCCCTCCGGTGCCGCACAGGTGTCGGAAATCCTTCGGATCCTCCTCCTGGATGTCGGTTCCCCGGGCTCCGCGGGCTGTGGCTGGCCCCTGCCGTGGACTGGCTGAAAATCTCACAACTGTCGTGGATATCCGACGCGTTCGTCCTGCCCATGGCGGCCCTCATCCTGACCGCCGGTGTCTTCGGAGACGTGCACGGCCGCAAGAAGGTCTTCCAGGCGGGCCTGGTGTTCGCCGCCGCAGGGGCGACCGTGGCGCTGTGCGCGCAGTCGGTCCAGGTGCTGTGGGCGGGGCAGGCACTGGCCGGGCTGGGGGCGGCCGCGCTGCTGCCCACGACACTGGCGCCGATCAGCCACGCGGTGCCCGACCATCACGTGACACGAACACTTCGGCAACGACGTCGTCGCCGCCACCCTGCATCCGAGCACCGGCGACCTCTACCGCTACCTCAGCGGCACCATCGGAGCCCTGGACGGGGTCCGCTCCGCCGAGACCACCCTCACGCTGCGCCAGGTCAAGCAGCTCGCCTACGAGCCCGCCCGATGAGGGAGGGCGAGGGCGCCGGGGACCGTCGTCAGCGGGCCGTCCGCGTGTGGACGTACTCCACCAGCCGGGTCAGCGCGTCCGGGTCGGTGGACGGCATGACGCCGTGGCCGAGGTTGAAGACGTGGCCCTCCAGGTCCTTCGCCGACTCCAGGACCTCGCGGGTCTTGGCCTCGACGGCCTCCGTCGGGGCGAACAGCACGGTCGGGTCGAGGTTGCCCTGGAGGGCCTTGCCGGGCCCGACGCGGCGGGCGGCCTCGTCCATCGGCACGCGCCAGTCGACGCCGACGACGTCCGCGCCGGCCTCGCTCATGAGCGGGAGCAGTTCGCCGGTGCCGACCCCGAAGTGGATGCGCGGGACGCCGTAGCCGGCCACGGCATCGAAGACCTTCGCCGAGGCGGGCAGCACCGAGCGGCGGTAGTCGACGGGGGCCAGCGCACCGGCCCAGGAGTCGAACAGCTGCACCGCCGAGGCGCCCGCCTCGATCTGCACCTTCAGGAACGCGGCGGTGATGTCCGCGAGGCGGTCGAGCAGGTCGGCCCACAGCTCGGGGTCGCCGTACATCATCGCCTTGGCGTTCTCGTACGTGCGGGACGGGCCGCCCTCGACGAGGTAGCTGGCGAGGGTGAAGGGGGCGCCGGCGAAGCCGATGAGGGGCGTGGCGCCGAGCTCGCGGGTGAGCAGGCCGATGGCCTCGGTGACGTAGGAGACGTCCTCGGGGGTCAGGTCGCGCAGCTGCGCGAGGTCGGCGCGGGTGCGGATCGGGTGCTCGACGACCGGGCCGACGCCGGGCTTGATGTCGAGGTCGATGCCGATGGCCTTGAGCGGGACGACGATGTCGCTGAAGTAGATCGCCGCGTCCACGCCGTGCCGGCGCACCGGCTGGAGGGTGATCTCGGTGACCAGTTCGGGCCGCATGCAGGATTCGAGCATCGGGATGCCCTCGCGCACCTTGCGGTACTCCGGCAGTGAGCGCCCGGCCTGCCGCATGAACCACACCGGCGTGTGCGGTACGGGCTCGCGCCGGCAGGCCTTGAGGAAGGCGGAGTCGTACGCGGCGGACGGCTGCTGGGCCCTGGGGGCGTCGTTGGCACTCACGGGGCCAAGTTTCGCACGCCGCCGGACAGCACTATTCAGCCCCTGGAGAGGCGCGGGGTGTCTAGCCCCGCACCCGGGCTCCGGTCCCCGTAATCTTCCCGCATGGCTGCGGCTCAGGGACGACTGTCGGACGGCGCTGGCGGTATGGACGAAGCGAAGGACACCGAGAACGACCGGCGGGAGGCGGACTCCGCCCCGCCGCCCTTCCGGGCCGCCGTCGACGCGCTGAGGGCGGCTCGGCTGCGGCCCCAGATCGAGGTCGAGCCGACGCCCGCGCCGAAGCGGCTCGCCCCGTACTCCTACGCGCTGGAGGCGGCGGTCGTCGACGGCGACCAGGACCTGGCCGACGGCCGGCTGGTGCTGCTGCACGACCCGGCCGGGCACGACGCCTGGCGGGGCACGTTCCGGCTGGTGACGCTGGTGCGTGCGGAGCTGGAGCCGGAGATGGCGGCGGATCCGCTGCTGCCGGAGGTGTGCTGGTCGTGGCTGACCGGCGCGCTCCAGGCGCGCGGGCTGACCTACGGGGAGCCGAGCGGCACCGTCACGCGCGCGAGCTCCCACTACTTCGGCGGGCTGTCCGCGCGACCGGCCGCCTCGCAGATCGAGATCCGTGCGTCGTGGACGCCGCGCGAGGGCCTGGGCGGGGTCCCGGACACGGCCGCGCATCTGGCGTCCTGGTGCGATCTGCTCGCCCAGATCGCGGGGCTGCCCCCGGCCGGTCCGGGCGACGCGTCCGTGGTGACGCTCCCCCAGCGGCGAGGGCCGCAGTCCCGCTGACCGGCCCTCGTAACACCCCCTGGGCCCGCTGATCGACCTCTGATCAACCCTTGACCGCCTCGCACTGATCGACCTTGTGCGGGGCGGTCAACCATGTCCTGCCGACGATCACACCTGAGTACCCCTCTTGGCCGAATCACTTTGTCGATACGGCCACTTTCGACCGCGTACCGACGCAGATCGAAACCGTTCCACCTTCGAATGATCGACCGCGTGTCCGAATTGCGCGGATTGTTATCACTGAATCGTGATCATTCTCTAAAGGCGGACGGGTTCGGTGCCGAAGACGACTGTGACCTTGAAAGCACGGTTCGTCCCGGCTTCACCCCCACGAGCCGGCCCCGTCCCGCACCCAGGAGGCCTGGTGTCCGTTCTCCTCGAGCAGCCCGCAAGCCTGGTCGCCTACCGCCCGAACAAGCCGACCGCCATGGTGGTCGTGGCCGACCCGCGCGTCCGCTCCACCGTCACCCGCCATCTGTGGGCGCTCGGTGTGCGCGACGTCATCGAGGCCTCGTCCATCGCGGAGGCTCGTCCCCGCATCGGCAACCCCCGTGACATCTGTGTCGCCGACGTCCACCTGCCGGACGGTTCCGGCCTCACCCTCCTGTCGGAGACCCGCGCCGCGGGCTGGCCCAACGGGCTCGCCCTCTCCGCCGCCGACGACATCGGCGCCGTGCGCAACGCACTCGCCGGCGGGGTGAAGGGATACGTCGTCACCGGCACCCGTACCAACGTCGGGCTCCCCACCCGGCCGGGCGCCGCCCCCATCGGCGCCGCCGCCGCGCGACTGCACCGCCGCCCCCCGGGTGCCCCGAGCCACCCGGGCGGCTACCGCGAGCTGTCCGGCCGCGAGGTCGAGGTGCTGCGGCTGGTCGCGGAAGGCCAGTCGAACAAGGCGATCGGCGTCTCGATGGGCCTGTCCGCCCTGACCGTCAAGAGCCACCTCGCCCGCATCGCCCGCAAGCTCGGCACGGGCGACCGCGCCGGCATGGTCGCGGTGGCGCTGCGGACCGGGATCATCCACTGACCCGCTCCGCCGTGACCCTTCGTGACCCCACCCGCACGTGAACGGGACCGGCCGTCGGCCCCGTTCACGTCACGCACGGTTCGCGAACCCGCCGCTTCCCCGACATGACTGGTTTGCGACCCTCGGGCGCCCGTCGACGGAACGTTCCGTCGGCGGGCGCTGTCCATACATGGATACCCTTGACAGGTGACCGACGCCCACGACACCGCAGCAGACAGCTCACTGCGAACCACCGGAGGCGCCCCTCCGGACGACGGCGGATCTTCTGTTACGGAGGCGCCGATCCCCTTGCTTGAGCCGCGAGAGGGCATTCCGCCCGTCATCGCGGACGAGGCCGCCCTGGCCCGGATGATCGCCGCCTTCGAGGCGGGATCGGGGCCCGTCGCCGTCGACGCCGAGCGCGCGTCCGGCTACCGCTACGGGCAGCGCGCCTACCTCGTGCAGCTGCGCCGCGAGGGCGCCGGAACGGCCCTGATCGACCCCGTGGCCTGCCCCGACCTGTCCGCCCTCGGTGACGCCCTGTCCGGCGTCGAGTGGGTGCTGCACGCCGCCACCCAGGACCTGCCCTGCCTGCGCGAGATAGGCATGGTGCCGACCCGGCTGTTCGACACGGAGCTGGCCGGGCGGCTCGCCGGGTTCCCCCGGGTCGGGCTCGGCGCGATGGTCGAGAGCGTGCTGGGCTTCGTCCTGGAGAAGGGGCACTCCGCCGTCGACTGGTCGACCCGGCCCCTGCCCGAGCCCTGGCTGCGCTACGCGGCGCTGGACGTCGAGCTGCTCGTCGACCTGCGCGACGCGCTGGAGAAGGAGCTGGACCGGCAGGGCAAGCTGGAGTGGGCCCGCCAGGAGTTCGACGCGATCGCCTCGGCTCCCCCGCCCGAGCCCCGCAAGGACCCATGGCGGCGTACGTCCGGCATGCACAAGGTGCGCCGCCGGCGGCAGCTGGCCGTCGTACGGGAGCTGTGGCAGACCCGGGACCGGATCGCCCAGCGGCGGGACGTCTCGCCGGGCAAGGTGCTCGGGGACGCGGCGATCGTGGAGGCGGCGCTGGCCCTTCCGGCCAATGTGCACGCCCTGGCCGCGCTGAACGGTTTCGGACACCGCGTGGGCAAGCGGCAGCTGGAGCAGTGGCAGGCGGCGGTGGACCGGGCGAAGGCGCTGAGCGAGGCCCAGCTGCCGCAGCCGGGGCAGCCGGTGACCGGGCCTCCGCCGCCGCGCGCCTGGGCCGACAAGGACCCCGCGGCCGCAGCGCGGCTGTCCGCCGCCCGGGCCGGGGTGTCGGCGCTGGCCGAGCAGGTCGGCATGCCGCAGGAGAACCTGATCACCCCGGACACGGTGCGGCGGGTGTGCTGGGAGCCGCCGGCGGTGGTGGACGCGGAGTCCGTCGCGGCGGCGCTGGCCGGGCACGGTGCCCGGCCGTGGCAGGTGGAGCAGGTGACCCCCGTGCTCGTGGAGGCGCTGTCCGTCAAGGAGGCCTAACCGCCGGCAGGGCGTCTACTTCGTGGCTCCCCGGGTGAAACCGTTGTAGATGAACCGCTGGAGGAACAGGAAGACGACCAGCGTGGGGACGATGACGAGGATCGCTCCCGCCGAGATCGTCTCCCAGTGGGCGCCGAACGGGCCCTTGAAGCGGAACAGCGACGTCGAGATCACGCCAAGATCTTCGGAGGGCATGTAGAGGAAGGGGATGTAGAAGTCGTTGTAGACGGTGATCCCCTTCACGATCACGACCGTCGCGATCGCCGGTTTCAGCAGCGGGAAGATGACCTTGCGGTAGACGGTGAAGGCGTTGGCGCCGTCGATGCGGGCCGACTCGTCCAGGGAGACCGGGATCGAGCGGACGAACTGCAGGAAGATGTAGATCGAGACGATGTCGGTGCCCATGTAGAGGGCGATCGGCGCCCAGAGGCTGTCGAACATGCCGAAGCTGTTGACGATCTGGAAGGTGGCCACCTGGGTGGTCACGCCGGGGACCAGCGCGGCGATCAGGAACAGGGCCAGGACTAAGGCGCGGAAACGGAAGCGGAAGCGGTCGATGGCGTAGGCCGTCATCGAGCCGATCAGGACCGTGCCGCCGATGGCGACGACCAGGATGACGGCCGTGTTGCCGAAGGCCGAGAGCATCCGGCCGTCCTGGAACGCCGTCACGTAGTTGTCGAGGTGGAACGGGTCGTCCGGCAGCGCGAGCGCGCCACTGCCGTCCGCCATCTCCCTCTCCGACTTCAGGGACGTCAGGAACACCGCGGCCAGCGGGAGCAGGACCAGCGCGGTCGCGGCGATCAGCGACAGGTACACGAGGACGCGGCTCACCGCGCGGCGGGTCATACGAGGTCCGCCTTGTCGTCGGGGGCGAGGCGCCGCTGCACCCAGGTCACCGCGAGGACGATCAGCAGCAGCACGACCGCGGCCGCCGAGGCGAGCCCCGTCTTGTTGAACTGGAACGCCAGCTTCACGGTCTGGATGACGAACGTCTCGGTGCCGGTCGCGCCGCCGGTCATGATGTAGGGGATCTCGAAGACCGAGAGCGAACCGGAGATCGAGAGGATCACCGTCAGGCTCAGGACCGGTTTGATGCCGGGCGCGATGATGTGGCGGAACTGGTGCCAGCGGTTCGCGCCGTCCAGTTCGGCCGCCTCGTACAGCTCCCCGGGGATCGACTGGATCGCGCCCAGGAAGAGCACGAAGTTCAGGCCCAGGTAGCGCCAGACGGAGACGGCGGCGAGAGAGGTGTTCGCCGACTCCGGGGTGCCCAGCCAGGCGCGGTCCGTCTGCACGCCGAGCAGGCTCAGCACCGAGTCGAGGGTGCCGCCGTCCTGGAAGAAGTAGAGGAAGACGAAGCCGATCGCGACGCCGTTGATCAGGTACGGGAAGAACAGCACGCCCTTGAAGAAGTTCCGGAAGCGGACGTCGAAGCTGAGGATCGTGGCGAAGTAGAGCGCAGCCACGATCTGGATCACGGACGCCGCCAGGTAGTAGCCGCTGACCCAGAAGACCTCGAACAGCTCGGAGCGGGTGAAGAGTTCGGTGTAGTTCTCGGCGCCCGTGAAGTTCAGTTCGGGGCTCACTCCGTCCCAGTCGGTGAAGCTGTACGCGACCATGTTGGCGATCGGCGCGTAGGTGAAGACGATCAGGAGAGTGAGCGGGGCGAGCAGGAAGAGCCAGGGGGTGGCCCCGCGCCACAGGCGTGCCGGGCGCGGGGCGGGTGCCGGGGCCGGGGCGGAGGCCGCCCCCGCGGCTGCCTTGACGGCCGCCGTCTCGGTCGTGCCCGTCATCAGTACCCCAGCGACTTCTGGGTCTCGGTCCACTTCTCACCGAGGCCGTCCAGGTAGTCGTCCGGGTCGCCCTTCCGGGCGCCGCGGGCCATGTCGACGAGTTCCTTGCGGTAGTCGGGCTTGTTGATGCCGACCTCGGACTGGTTCTCGAGGGTCTTCAGCTCGGCGCCCTTGCTGTCGTCGAGGTCGAGGAGCTTGACGCCCGCCTCCTCGTACGGCTTCAGCATGCCGGGCAGCGGGGCGTCCTTGAGCGGGGACAGCGCCAGGTTGTCCCGCGCGTAGCCGGACTTGTCGGTGAACCAGTCGATCCAGGCGCGGGCGGCCTGCTTGTGCTCGGAGTGGATGTTGACGGCCTGGTTGTAGTCGGGCGACGTCACCGCGCAGAACGTGCCGTCCTTCTGGGCGGGGAAGGGCATGAACCCGATGTCGTCCGGGTCGGCGCCGGCCTGCTTCGCCGCGCCCTGCATCTGGATGACCGCCCAGGATCCGAGCCACATGGTGGCGATCTCGCCCTTGGCCAGCTTGGGCTTGGACGCCTCCCAGTTGGTCGTCGTCGGGTCCTTCTCTGCGAGCCCCTCGTGCACGATGTCGTACAGCAGGCCGTCCGCCACCCGCAGTTCGCCGCCCTCGGCCCAGGGGTTGCCCTCGGCCCACCTGGTGGTGGCCTGCTCGTCGCAGCTGACCGAGCCCCGGACGCCCGTCCACTGGCTGAGCGGCCAGCCGTCCTTGAAGTTGGTGTAGTAGGGCACCGCGTCGGTCTTCGACTTGATGGCCTTGAGGCCGGCGAGGAACTCGTCCGGTGTCGTGGGCCAGTCGGTGACCCCGGCCTGGCCCCACACCTTCTTGTTGTAGATGAACCCGGGGACCGCGCCGAGCGGGCTCTGGCCGTACACCTTGCCGCCGACGGCCGTGTAGTCGGTGAAGCGGTACTTCTCGCTCCGCTCGTCCTTGCCGCCCAGGGAGGCGAAGAACCTGGGGTAGTCCTTCTTCTCGATCACCGCGGGGATCATGAGGACGTCGCCGTAGTTCTCCGTGTTCATACGGATCTTTACTTCGCCCTCGTAGTCGGTGATGCCGTCGAACTCGACCTTCACCTTCGGATACGTCTTGTTGAACTCGGCGGCGTACTTCTTCATCGTCCCGTCCTGCACGAGGTCGGTCCGGTGGGTGAGGACGGTGATGGTTCCGTCGGCCTTGGAGGGATCGTCGGGCGCCTTCGCGTCGGCGCCCTCGGCAGGGCCACCGGAGCCGGTGCAGCCGGAGGCCAGCAGGGCGGCGCCCACGGCGAGGGCGAGGAGGGTACGGCGGTTCATGTGCATCAGCTCCGTTCGCGGAGGGGAACTCGGGACGGACGAGCACGTGCGGTATGGCTGGTTCGGAACTCTGGCAGCGTGTACTCAACCGGTAAAGTCCCAATCCCGCCAACGATGCGAAACCGTCACACGACTCTTCACTGGACCGGTTAAGGGAGTGCGCATGCTGGAGGCGACACCGCTCGGCGAGGGATGGATCCTGCGACACGACTCGGACACGCTGCCCGCCGTCGTGCCGGGATGCGTGCACACCGACCTGATGGCCGCGGGGGTGATTCCGGACCCGTTCCTCGGCCGGAACGAGACCGAGGTCGCGTGGGTGGGGCGCCGGGACTGGACGTACGAGCGGGAGATCGGCGACTCGGAGGGGCAGGAGCAGACAGACCTGGTCTTCGACGGGCTCGACACCGTCGCCGAGATCTCCCTGGACGGGCGGCTGCTGGGGAAGGTGCGCAACATGCACCGCTCGTACCGGTTCGACGTGACGGGCCTGTCCGGGCGGCTGTCCGTGCGGTTCGTCTCCGCCTACGCCGAGGCCGAGGCCGTGCGGGGCCGGGTGGGCGAGCGGCCCGCCGCCTACGCCGAGCCCTACCAGTACTTGCGCAAGATGGCCTGCTCCTTCGGCTGGGACTGGGGGCCGACCCTGGTGACGGCCGGGATCTGGCGGCCGGTGCGCCTGGAGCACTGGTCGACGGCCCGGATCGCGCGGGTCCGCCCGCTGGTCACCGTCGAGGACGGCTCGGGCGTCGTGGAGCTGGCCGTCGACGTCGAGCGGACCCGGGTCGAGGCACCGCTGGCGGTGGAGGCGTCCGCCGCGGGGGTGCGGGCGCGGGCCGAGATCGAGGGGTCCGGCGGGGTCGTACGGCTGCGGGTGCCGCACGCGCGGCTGTGGTGGCCGCGCGGATACGGCGAACAGCCGCTCTACGACGTGGAGTTGAAGCTGATGCACGGCGAAGAGGCGCTGGACGTGTGGCGGCGGCGGATCGGCTTCCGGACCGTGGAGCTGGACCGGCGGCCCGACGCGCACGGCACGGGCTTCACCCTCGTCGTCAACGGTGAGCGGCTCTTCGCACGGGGCGTCAACTGGATCCCCGACGACGTCTTCCCGTCCCGGATCACCCGAGAGCGCTACCGGGAGCGGCTGGAGCAGGCAGCCGGCGCGGGCATCGATCTCGTCCGGATCTGGGGCGGCGGGATCTATGAGAGCGAGGACTTCTACGACGCCTGCGACGAACTCGGGCTGCTGGTCTGGCAGGACTTCCCGTTCGCGTGCGCGGCGTACCCGGAGGAGCAGCCGCTGCGCGGCGAGGTGGAGGCCGAGGCGCGGGAGAACGTCGTACGGCTGATGCCGCACCCGTCGCTCGTGCTGTGGAACGGCAACAACGAGAACCTGTGGGGCTTCCGGGACTGGGAGTGGGAGCCCCACCTGGCCGGGGACTCCTGGGGCGAGGGCTACTACCTGGGCGTGCTGCCGCGTGTGGTGGCCGAGTTGGACCCGACCCGGCCGTACACCGCGGGCAGCCCCTGGTCCGGGTCCTGGGACCACCACCCGAACGACCCGGCGCACGGCACCCACCACTCGTGGGAGGTGTGGAACCGGCAGGACTACGCAGACTACCGGCTGAGCGTGCCGCGGTTCGTCGCCGAGTTCGGCTGGCAGGCGCCGCCCGCGTACAGCACGCTGCGCCGGGCACTGCCCGGGGAGGAGCTCGCGCCGGACTCCCCCGGCGTCCTGCACCACCAGAAGGCGGACGACGGCAACGGCAAGCTGGAGCGGGGGCTCGCACGGCATTTCGCCGTGCCGGACGGGGACTTCGACCGCTGGCACTACCTCATGCAGCTCAACCAGGCGCGGGCGGTCGCGGCCGGGATCGAGCACTGGCGCTCCCACTGGCCGGTCTGCGCGGGCACGGTCGTCTGGCAGCTCAACGACTGCTGGCCGGTGACGTCCTGGGCGGCGATCGACGGGGACGGCCGGGAGAAGCCGCTTTACCACGAGCTGAAGCGCCTGTACGCGGACCGGTTGCCGACGTTCCAGGTGCGCGACGGCGAGCTGGTGCTGGCCGCCGTCAACCAGGGGCCGACCGAGTGGCGGGGAACTCTGACCCTGCGGCGGTCGTCCGTCGAGGGCGAGGTGCTGGGCCGGAAGGACGTGGACCTGGCGGCCGGGAGACGGGCCGTGGCCCGTGTCGGCGTGCCGCGGGAGCTGGTGCCCGCCGGGCCCGGGGAGTTCCTGGTCGCGGACGTCGACAGGCTGCGGGCGCTGCACTTCCCGGTGCCCGACCGTGAGGTGCCCTACCCCGTGCCGGAGTTCGACGTCGGGCTCACGCCGGGCGGCATCACGGTGACCGCCCGCACCCTCGTCCGGGACCTGCTGCTCCAGGCCGACCGGCTCGACCCCGGGGCGCGGGCCGACCGGGGGCTGGTCACGCTGCTGCCGGGCGAAGAGGTGACCATCGGGGTGCGCGGCTGGAAGACTCCGGACGCGAAGACCGCCCGTTCGGCCCTGTACTGCGTGGAGCCCATCCGATGACGGCAACGCCGACCCCTCGCGTCACCATCAAGGACGTCGCCGCGCGCGCCGGTGTGTCCAAGGGCGCGGTGTCCCTCGCCTTCAACCACAAGCCGGGGCTGTCGGAGGCCACCCGGGACCGGATCTTCCTCGCGGCCCGGGAGCTGGGCTGGTCGCCGAGCCTCACGGCGCGGACGCTGGCCGGGTCGCGGGTGGACGTGGTCGGTCTCGCCGTGTGCCGGCCGGCGCGGGTGCTCGGCCTCGAACCCTGGTACATGGAGTTCGTCTCGGGTGTACAGAGCGTGCTGACCGAGCACTCCAGTTCGCTGCTGCTGCGGCTGGTACGGAACATGGACGAGGAGGTGGGCGTCCAGGAGACGTGGTGGCGGGGGCGGCAGATCGGCGGGTCGATCCTCGTCGACTTCCGGGCGGACGATCCGCGGGTGGCCATGACAGAGCGGCTCGGGATGCCGGTGGTCGCCGTCGGGCACCCCTCGCTGACCGGGGGACTCACCTCGGTGTGGACGGACGACGCCACGGCCGTGACGGAGGCGGTGCGGTACCTGGCCGCGCTGGGGCACCGGCGGATCGCCCGGGTGGGCGGGGCGGCGGACCTCGGGCACACGGCGATCCGGACGGCGGCGTTCGACGAGACGGCGGGGGCGCTGGCGCTGGCCGGGGCCTGGCAGGTGGCGACGGACTTCTCGGGGGACGCGGGGGCCCGGGCGACGCGGTCGCTGCTGACGGCGGCGCCGGCCGACCGGCCGACCGCGATCGTGTACGACAACGACATCATGGCGGTGGCGGGTCTTTCGGTGGCGGCGGAGATGGGGCTGCGGGTGCCGGAGGACGTGTCGCTGCTGGCGTGGGACGACTCGCAGCTGTGCCGGCTGACGCATCCGACGCTTTCGGCCATGAGCCATGACGTGCACGGTTTTGGAGCGGATGTGGCGAGGACACTGTTCTCGGTGATCAGCGAGGGTGAGGGTGGGTCCCATCCTGTGCCGACACCGGTGCTGACGCCTCGGGGGTCCACAGCGCCGCCTCGGTGAGCGCCGTTCGGGGGTGCGGGTGCGTCGTGGCTGGGCGCGCCCGCGCGGCGGAGCCGCACATCGATACGGCCCCGCGCCCCTGAAAAGCGGGGCGTCGCACCACCCGGAGGTGTGACCTTCGCCGCTCCCCCCGCCAGGACTGTGCAGCTACGTTACCCATAAGTAGCATGGGCCTGAGCGCGCGCTCAGCGCATCGCAGCAGCAATGCAGATCCTGACCCTGGAGGAGAGCCATCGTGCCTCGTACCGTCAGGGACGTCGTCTTCGTCGACGGCGTCCGCACCCCGTTCGGCAAGGCGGGCCCGAAGGGCATCTACCACGAGACCCGTGCCGACGACCTCGTCGTGAAGGCGATCCGGGAGCTGCTGCGCCGCAACCCCGGTCTCGACCCGAAGAAGATCGACGAGGTCGCCATCGCCGCGACCACGCAGATCGGTGACCAGGGCCTGACCATCGGCCGCACCGCCGGGATCCTCGCGGGTCTGCCGCAGTCCGTGCCGGGCTACTCCATCGACCGCATGTGCGCCGGCGCCCTGACCGCCGTCACCTCGGTCGCCGGTTCCGTGGCCTTCGGCGCCTACGACATCGCCATCGCGGGCGGTGTCGAGCACATGGGCCGCCACCCCATGGGCGAGGGCGTGGACCCCAACCCCCGGTTCGTCTCCGAGAAGCTGGTCGACGAGTCCGCCCTGTTCATGGGCATGACCGCGGAGAACCTGCACGACCGCTACCCGCAGATCACCAAGCTGCGCGCCGACGAGTACGCCGTGCGCTCCCAGGAGAAGGCCGCCAAGGCGTACGCCAACGGCAAGATCCAGGCCGACCTGGTGCCGGTCTCGGTCCGCCGTACCAACGCCGAGGCCGGTGAGACGGGCTGGGGCCTGGTCACCGCCGACGAGCCGATGCGCCCGGGCACGACCCTGGAGAACCTCCAGGGCCTGAAGACCCCGTTCCGCGTCCACGGCCGGGTCACCGCCGGTAACGCGGCCGGTCTGAACGACGGCGCCACCGCCTCGCTGATCGCCTCCGAGGAGTTCGCGCGGGAGAACGACCTCCCCGTGAAGATGCGCCTGGTCTCCTACTCCTTCGCGGGCGTGGAGCCGGAGGTCATGGGCTACGGCCCGATCCCGGCGACGGAGAAGGCGCTGGCCCAGGCGGGCCTGTCGATCTCCGACATCGGCCTGTTCGAGATCAACGAGGCCTTCGCCGTCCAGGTCCTGGCCTTCCTCGACCACTACGGCATCGCCGACGACGACGAGCGCGTCAACCAGTACGGCGGCGCCATCGCCTTCGGCCACCCGCTGGCCTCCTCCGGCGTCCGCCTGATGACGCAGCTGGCCCGCCAGTTCGAGGAGCAGCCGCACGTCCGCTACGGCCTGACCACCATGTGCGTCGGCTTCGGCATGGGCGCGACGGTCATCTGGGAGAACCCGCACTTCGAGGGGGACAAGTGAGCACCACCGCCGAGCTTCTCAAGCAGGCTTCCGAGCTGTTCCCGGACGAGGTCGTCACAGTTGCGCACGTACGCCACTTCGACCTCCCCCTCGGTGCCGGGCGCTTCGCCCTGATCACCCTGGACAACGGCCACGACCACACCAAGCCGACCACCTTCGGCCCGGCCTCGCTGGCGAACCTGAACACCGCCATCGACCAGGTCGAGAAGGAGGCGGCGGACGGCGAGATCATCGGCGTCGGCATCACCGGCAAGCCGTTCATCTTCGCGGTCGGCGCCGACCTCAAGGGCGTGGAGATCCTCAAGGAGTACGAGCACGCGCTCGCCATCGGCAAGGGCGGCCACGAGGTCTTCAAGCGGCTGTCCCAGCTGGCCGTGCCGACCTTCGCGTACTACAACGGCGCCGCGATGGGCGGCGGTGTCGAGGTCGGTCTGCACTGCACCTACCGCACGGTCTCCGCGGCCCTCCCGGCGTTCTCGCTCCCCGAGGTCTTCCTCGGCCTGGTGCCCGGCTGGGGCGGCTGCACGCTGCTGCCGAACCTGATCGGCCCCGAGAAGGCCGTCTCGGTGATCATCGAGAACAGCCTCAACCAGAACAAGCAGCTCAAGGGCAAGCAGGTCTACGAGCTCGGGATCGCCGACGCGATCTTCGAGGGCGCGGACTTCCTGGAGCAGTCGCTGATCTGGACCGCCGCCGTCCTCAAGGGCGAGCTGGAGATCGAGCGCCCGGTCATCGACCGCGGCGAGGCCTGGGACCAGGCCGTCGCCAAGGGCCGCTTCATCGCGGACTCCAAGGTGCACGGCGCCGCCCCGGCCGCCTACCGCGCCCTGGACATCATCGCCGCCGCCAAGAACGGCGACCTCCAGCAGGGCTACGACGCCGAGGACAAGGCCCTCGCGGACCTCATCATGGGCGGCGAACTGCGCTCCGGCATCTACGCCTTCAACCTGGTGCAGAAGCGCGGCAAGCGTCCCGCCGGCGCCCCGGACAAGTCCCTGGCCCGCCCGGTCACCAAGGTCGGTGTCGTCGGCGCCGGTCTGATGGCCTCCCAGCTCGCGCTGCTGTTCCTGCGCCGCCTGGAGGTCCCGGTCGTCCTCACGGACATCGACCAGGAGCGCGTCGACAAGGGTGTGGGCTACGTCCACGCCGAGATCGACAAGCTGCTCGGCAAGGGCCGGATCAACCAGGACAAGGCCAACCGTCTCAAGGCGCTGGTGTCCGGTGTGCTGGACAAGGCCGAGGGCTTCGCGGACGCGGACTTCATCATCGAGGCCGTGTTCGAGGAGATCGGCGTCAAGCAGCAGGTGTTCGCGGAGGTCGAGGCGGTCGCCCCGGCGCACGCCATCCTCGCGACGAACACCTCCTCGCTGTCGGTCTCCGAGATGGCGTCGAAGCTCAAGAACCCCGAGCGGGTCGTGGGCTTCCACTTCTTCAACCCGGTCGCGGTCCTCCCGCTGCTGGAGATCGTGCGCGGCGAGAAGACCGACGACGCCTCCCTGGCCACGGCCTTCGCCGTCGCCAAGAAGCTGAAGAAGACCGCGGTCCTCACCAAGGACGCCCCGGCGTTCGTCGTGAACCGCATCCTGACCCGCTTCATGGGCGAGATCCAGAACGTCATCGACGAGGGCACCCCGGTCGAGGTGGCCGAGAAGGCCGTCGAGCCGCTCGGTCTGCCGATGTCGCCGCTGGTCCTGCTGGAGCTCGTCGGCCCCGCGATCGGTCTGCACGTCTCGGAGACCCTCAACCGGGCCTTCCCGGACCGCTTCACGGTCTCCCCGAACCTCGCGGCCGTCGTCAAGGCGGGCAAGCGCGGCTTCTACGTCTACGACTCCGGCAAGCCGGAGCTGGACCCCGAGGTCGCCGCGCTGCTGAAGCAGGGCGACACCGTCCTGACGGAGGAGCAGGTTCGCGACCGTGTGCTCGACGCGGTGGCGCAGGAGATCGGCATCATGCTCGACGAGGGCGTCGTCGCCGAGGCGCAGGACATCGACCTCTGCCTCATCACGGGCGCCGGCTGGCCCTTCCACCTGGGCGGCATCACGCCGTACCTGGACCGCGAGGGTGTCTCCGAGCGCGTGAACGGCAAGAGGTTCCTGGCACAGGGCGTCGCGAGCGTCCCGGCGTAACGCGTTACCCCTGAGGGGGGTGGGGCGTACGGTAACAATCCGTGCACCCGCCCCCCTCTCTGCATGCCGCCACAGATAGGATCCTCACACAATCCGACCATTGCTTACCTGACTCTGACGGTCTCCACCCCCAGACCGCCGGGTGTCCTCGAAGGAGTCCTGCGTGGCGTCCCCTCGTCGCCGAACACCCCGACGCCGGGTCTGGCCCAAGATCAGGCTCCTGCTCCTCGTGGCGGTGGTCGCCGCAGGCGGCACGGCGCTCTATCCCGTGTGGAAGGCCGCGAACCCGGACCCGCCCGAGCTGAAGGTCCGCTACCGGACCGACACCCCGGCGACGGCGACGGCGGCCAAGCCGTCGCTGGAGGTCTTCAACGACACCGGCAAGCCACTGCCGTTGAGCGATGTGACGCTCCGGTACTGGTTCACCGCCGACGGCTCCGCGTCGTACGCCTTCAACTGTGTCAACGCCGTGTTCGGCTGCTCCAACGTCGCCGGTCGGATCGTAGCGATGAACAAGCCCACGGACACCGCGGACCACTACCTGGAGGTCCGGTTCACGGCCGCCGCGGGTGACCTGAAGCCCGGCGCCAACAGCAAGGGCATCGACCTCCAGCTCTTCCGCACCGACCACAAGAAGCTGAAGCAGTCCGACGACCGCTCCTTCGACGCGGAGATGACCAGCTACAAGGAGGCGGAGAACGTCACCGCCTACAAGCGGGGCGTCCTCGCCTGGGGCGAGGAGCCGGACGGCACCAAGGCGAGCGACGAGAAGAAGACGGCGGCGAAGTCCGCGCCCGAGCCGCTGCCCGCCCTGCCCGCCGGGGTGCTGTTCGACGACTTCACCTATCAGGGCCCCAAGGACCCGGCCCTGTTCAAGCACGGCTGGCTGGTCCGCACCAGCAAGGGCGGCCCGGGCGTCGAGAACACCTGGTCGGCGAAGGGCGTCAGCTTCCCCACCGCCGAGGGCGCGCACGCCGGCGGCCAGGTGCTGAACCTGCGGGCGAGCACGGACGGCACCAAGGCCGGGACGCGGCAGGCGAGCCTCGGCACGGCCGCCAGCAAGTTCCGCGACGGCACCTACGCGGCCCGCATCCACTTCAGCGACGAGCCGACCACCGGGGACGCCGGCGACCACGTCAACCAGACCTTCTACACCATCGGCGGCACCGGCTCGAAGTACAGCGAGCTGGACAACGAGTACATGCCGAACGGCGGCTGGGGCCGGGCCGGCCCCAAGCTCGACACCGTGACCTGGTACGACCACAAGACCAACGACCGGGTCTACGAGACCACGAACAAGAGCCTCGACACCTGGCACACCGTGCTGATCAGGGTGAAGGACGGCGTCGTCGCCTACTGGCTCGACGGCAAGAAGCTTTTCCTCAGCAACGGCAAGTACGCCCCGCGCGCGGACATGTCCGTGAACTTCAACCACTGGTTCATCGATCTGCCGTTCGAGGGCGAGCGCGCCTGGGACATGAAGGTGGACTGGCTCTACTACAACGCGAACGACACCCTGTCGGCGAAGCAAGTGCAGTCCGCTGTCGAGGACTTCACCGGCGAGGGTGTGAACTACTTCGACACGGTTCGGGAGTCCCGGTGAGGAACAGTCGGTCCGGCGCCCACAGGCACGCCGCCGAGGCAACGGAGAACAAGCCGGTGGTGAGCAGGCGCTCCGCCCTGCTGATGGGCGGTACAGGAGGCGTCGCCATGGCCGGCGGCGGCGCGTGGCTGGGCAAGGTGGTGGCACAGCCCGCCGCCGCCCCGGCCGCCGGGGCCGGCATCGGAGGCCTCACCACGCCTCCCCTCTACGCTCCCTCCGGCCGCCGCCCCAAGTACCGCCGGGCCAGTTGGTCCCAGCAGTTCCAGTCGGGCCACGGCTGGACGCCCGGGGGCACCGGCACCGCGTCGGCCGAGGCTAACGACACGTCCGCCTTCGTCCGCGGCACACAGTCGGTCCGGGTGACCACCAACGGCACCGGCAAGCAGAGCTACGTCCGCAGGACGGGCATGCCCGCGATGAGCCTGACGGGCAAGATGATCCGGCTGGTCTTCCGCGTCGACGACGTGACGAACCTGGCCAAGTGCGTCTTCTACCTGGGCAGCGGTTCCCTCGCGAACCACTTCGCCTGGACGCACCACGTGCACTCCAAGACCTCGGCGAACTACGTACAGTCCGGGGAGTGGGTGACCGTCCACCTCCAGTGGGCGGACGTCAACGCGGCGGCGGGTACGTACTCCATCGGCGCCAGTGGCAAGCCCTCCACGAAGACCGGCTTCACCGACATGTCCTTCGCCGTGTACGACAACGCGGGCGGCCCGGTGACCTACCGGCTCCAGGCCGTGGAGCTGATACCGGACACCGTCTCGGTCTTCCCCAAGGGCGTCGTCTCCATCACCTTCGACGACTCCCACAAGTCGGTCCACGACCTGGCCCGGCCGGTCATGGACCGCTTCGGCTTCCCCGGCACGGTCTACAACATCGCCGACGCCATCGGCACCGGCAGCTTCCTGACGCTCGACCAGATGCGGTCGATGCAGGACTTCTCGGGCTGGGAGATGGGCGGCCACTCGTACGCGAACGCCGTCCACACGGCCAGCTACCCCAAGCTCACCGCAGAGCAGGCCGACGACGACTTCCGCAAGCTGCGCGAGTGGCTGGTCTCCAACGGCTTCACCAGCGAGCACTTCGCCTATCCGCACGGCGCGTTCCAGAAGACCTCCGACGGGGTCCCGGTCGACCAGATCGCGAGCCGGCACTTCACCACGGCCCGGTCGATCATCTCCGAGACCATCGAGTCGTTCGCCCCGGCGATGCCGTACCGCCTCAAGGCGCTGACGGGCATCAACGACGGTACGGGCATCGGCGGTACGGCCCTGTCGAAGCTGACGGGCGCGGGCGGCAAGCTCGACCGGTGCGTGAACAACGGCGACTGGCTGATCCTGTGTCTGCACAAGGTCGTCGACGGCGCTCCCAAGACGAGCACCGAGATCGGCACCGCGGGCCTGGAGGCGCTGATGAAGGCGATCGAGGACCGGGACATCCCGGTGCTGACGGTCGAGGAGGCCATGGCCTCCTACACCTGAGGCCTGGCCCGCCCGCACGCCCAGCGCCCGAACGCACAAGAGAGGGGCGGCCCCCCGGCCGCCCCTCTCTCCGTTGCTCGCGGCTCTACCAGCCGCCCTGCCCGTAACCGCCCTGGCCCTGTCCGTGGCCCTGCTGCCACGACGGGTCCTGCGGCGGATAACCGCCCTGCTGCGGGACGTGGCCGCCCTGCCCCGGGTACTGCTGCTGGTACGGGTCGTGGTGGCCGGGGTATTCGCCCTGCCACTGCTGCTGGCCGGCCGGCGCCGGAGCCCCCCAGCTGACGCGCTGCTGCGGAACGGCGGCGTGCTGCTCCTCGTCGTAGCCGGGGATCGGCTGCGGCTGGGAGGGGATGCCGCCCGCCGGGCGGGGCCGGGTGCGCAGCGCCACGCCCTCCAGACGCATCAACTGGAGCGTCTCGGTGACCTTCTTGTCGGAGTACGGGTCCTCTTCCTCGAAGATCTCCGTCACGTCGTGCTCGTGGTCGCCTGCCACGGACACCTCGACACCGCCCTGGCGGGTGCCCCAGCTGCCCTTGTGCAGGGTGAACAGGGCGTAGAAGCGCAGCGGCGTCAGCAGCGTCAGCTGGATGACACCATAGATCGGCGCGAGCAGGAACATGCCGAAGCGCTTGATGAAGCCCATGCCGCGGCGCGGGAAGTCGAGGTAGCGCACATTGCGCAGGTAGCCCATCAGGACCATGAAGACCAGGTAGTCACCGATGTGGTTGACGAACTGCTGGGGCTTCATGATGGGCAGGATGACCATCGAGTAGAACATCGCCGAGCCGAAGACCAGCCACAGCGCGAGCTCCATGCAGGTCAGCCAGAAGGCCGGCCGGTACTTCTTCTGGTGGCGGAACGCCCACAGCGACTCGCGGAAGAAGGACTTGTTCCAGCGCACCTGCTGGCGCAGGAAGTGCGGCAGCTTCTCGGGGACGGCCGTGTAGCCGACGGCCGTCTCCTGGAAGACGACCTGGCCCTCCATCAGGCAGTAGTTGGTCATGCGGCGGTCGTCGCCGAAGACGGCCGGCTTGCCCAGGAACTGCTGGTTGAGGAAGTCCGGCAGGTACTTGCGCACCAGCGTGCCGCGGTACGCGGAGAGCGCGCCGCAGCAGCACAGGACCGACTTCAGCCGGGAGTAGGCGGCCCGTTCGAACAGGAACGAGTTGCCGTAGCGCAGGTCCTGGAGGCGGGTGAAGATGTTGCTGTCGTGGTTGAGCGCCAGCACCATGCCGGTGGAGGCCATGATCTTCTCGTCGGCCAGCGGCAGCAGCAGCTCGCGCACGGTGTCCCGGGACAGCACGGTGTCCGAGTCGACGCAGAGGAAGATGTCGGAGTACGGCGCGGCCTCGAAGCCCAGCGCCAGCGCCTCGCGCTTGCCCTTGTTCTCGGGCTGGACGCTGACGGTGTACTTGACGCCCTTGGCCTCGAACTCGCGGCGCAGCTTCTTGGCCGCCCGGATACCGGAGTCGTTGGCGCTGGCGTCGTCGATGATGTGGATCTCGTTGGGCAGGCGGCTCTGCGCGAGGAGGCTGCGCATGCCCTGCTCGAACATCACCGGGTCCTCGTTGTAGATCGGGATGACCGCGGTGACCCAGGCGTTCTCCAGGTACTCCAGTTCCTCCCGCCCGGCCTTGGCCGGACGGTAGAAGAGGGCGCCGAACATCTTCAGGGCCAGCAGGCCCATGGCACCCATCGAGTACAGGTGCAGCGAACCGGCGTCGAGCCGGGTGGCGATCAGCGCGGCCAGGCCCAGGAAGACGAAGTACGAGACCTTCAGATGCCGCCGCTTCCGGTGCGCTCGACGCCCACCGGACTCGACGGCACCGGGTATGAACGTATCTTCGGAAGTCACAGCTTGACCACCCGCGGATGGTCGGCGGATTTGCCCCGGGTGTCGAAGAGCGCCCGGGCGCGGTCGGCCAGCTCGTCGAGGTCTATCTCGCGGTGCGGCTGGAGCAGGATCGTCAGGTCGGCGGCCTCGGCGGCGGCGAGGTAGTCCCCGGCCCGCTCGACGGGGTCACCGCCGACGCGCCAGTCCTCGACGCGCGGATCGAAGTAGACGAGTTCGGCACCACGCGCGAGGAGGTTCTCCGCGACGGCCAGGGCCGGGCTCTCGCGCTGGTCGGAGATGTCCGGCTTGTAGGTGACGCCGAGCAGCAGAACCCGGGAGCCGCGCACGGCCTTGCCCTGGTCGTTGAGCAGATCGGCGGCGCGGTTCACCACGTGCACGGGCATGCGCTGGTTGATCTCCTGCGCCAGCTCCACGAACCGGAACGGGATGCCCAGCGAACGCACCTTGTACGAGAGGTAGTTGGGGTCGATCGGGATGCAGTGCCCGCCGACGCCCGGGCCGGGGTAGAACGGCGCGAACCCGAACGGCTTCGTGGAAGCACACCGGATGGCGTCCCACAGATCGACGCCGATCTCGCGGCAGAACATCGACATCTCGTTGACGAGCGCGATGTTGACGTGCCGGTAGGTGTTCTCCAGCAGCTTGGCCATCTCGGCCTCGCGGGTGCCCTTGGCCTCGACGACCCGGTTCACGAACCGCTCGTAGAGGGCGCGGGCGGCCTTGGTGCAGTCGGCCGTGATGCCGCCGACGACCTTGGGGGTGTTCTCCAGGCCGAAGGAGGGGTTGCCCGGGTCGATGCGCTCGGGCGAGAAGGCGAGGTGGAAGTCGATGCCGACCCGCAGGCCCCCGGCCTCCAGACGCGGCCGGACCACCTCGTCGGTCGTGCCCGGATAGGTCGTGGACTCCAGGACCACGAGCGTGCCGGCGGTGAGGTGGGCGGCGATGTCGTCGACGGCGGCGTGCACCGCGCCGAGGTCCGGGGCTCCGTGCTCGGTGAGTGGCGTGGGGACACACACCACGACAGCGGCGGCGCCGGCGATCACGTCCGCCCGGTCGACGGCCTCGAAGCCCTGCTCCAGCATGGCGCGCACTTCGGCGTCGGTGATGTCGTCGACGTGTGAACGGCCGGCGTTCAGTCCGTCGATCACCCGTCGGCTGCGGTCGAGACCGACCACCTTCAGGCCCGCGGCTGCGGCAGAACGTGCCAACGGCAGCCCCACGTAACCGAGTCCGACAACGACAAGATCCACCGTGGAGGATCTGCTCACGACATCATTCCCCAACCCCGTTGCCAAGGCGTCGGCCAGACGCTGTAGCAACCGGCCCCCCGAGCAAATCGAACAAGTCCGATGAGGTTAACAATACCTTCACCTTTTGACCATGTTCACCCGAGGTGCGCCTTGTCACGCACACATCTGTACAACCCTTGACACACCTCGTGTGTCTGGTGCGTCAAGAGCCACAAAAGGAAGTGATCCGTTCCGGGTCCGGCGGAGGTCAGATCTCCCGCCAGGCCTCCAGCGCGAGCCCCGGCTCGTCCTTGCGCCGGGTGAGCAGCACGGTGCCCGTAGAGGGCGACTGGGAGGCCGCGACGACCTCCCCGTGCTCGTCGAGCGCCACCGACACCACGGCGTCCGCGGGCAGCCGGGGCCCGGACTCGGTCCACCAGGCACCGGCCGGCTCCTGCTCGGTGGGATACGCGGCGAAGGCGACCCTGCCGCTCGCCGACCGCTGCGCGAGCACGGTGCAGTCGTGCCCCTCGATCTCACACCGTACGGCGGAGACCGGGCCGGGTCCTGCGGACGTGAGGAGGGTCGCCGGCTTCTCACCGGGGCGCCAGGCGCACAGGTCCCCCGAGGTGTCGGTGAAGAAGAGGGTGGTGTGCTCGGCGGACGTGGCGAGCGCGCGCAGGGTCCCCGGGCGCACGGGCGCGTCGACGCCCTCGGTCTGCACCGGCCTCTTCCCGTCCCCCTCCTGCCGCCAGTGCAGGATTCCGCCGGGGACGGCGGCGTACAGCTCCACCAGCCCCGACTCCCCCGTCACCGCGGCCAACTCGCCCTCGACGTCGTGCCCTTCGAGGTTCTGCCAGGAGCTCCAGCCACCCTTGACCTTCTGGTTGCGCAGGCTGACCCCGCCGTTGCCGTTCCGGACGAAGACGTAGCCGCGCCCCACGCCGTCGACGGCGACGGCCGGCGGGCCCGTCCGGTCGCCCTTCTGGTCCGGGTGCCCGATCGGGACCCAGTCCAGGGCCGCGAGCCCGGGCCGGAAGTGCGTGGAGTGCACGAGCCCCGACTCCCCGGGCACGGTGGGCCGCCACGCGGCCAGGTGGGCGTACCCGTCCCGGCCCTGACCGAGCGCCGCGCCCGGGTGCAGCTTCTGGCTGCCGCCGACGGGGCGGGGGACGTCCTCCCAGGGGCCGGCGGGGCCGCGTTCCGCACGGCACAGGACGGCGTCGCCGGAGGGCAGGTAGACGGTGAGGCGGCCGTCGCGGCCGCGGATGAGCCAGTCGCCGTTCACCTGTTCACTTTATGCGGCCGACGGGGCCCGGCGCGCCCGCCCGGCCCCGCACGGCGCCCATCCACCGTGCGACCCTGGCCACATGAACGCCCACACGCCTGTCCTGGTCGTCGTCGACGCGGCGAACGTCGTCGGGTCGGTGCCGGACGGCTGGTGGCGGGACCGCCGGGGTGCGGCGGAACGGCTGCGGGACCGGTTGGCGTCGGAGGGGGTCCCCGCCGTCTCCGGCCCGGTGGAGATCGTCCTGGTGGTGGAGGGGGCGGCGCGGGGAGTGGAGTCCGTGCCGGGGGTGCGGGTGTCGTCCGCCGCGGGCAGCGGAGACGACCACATCGTCGAGGTGGTGGCGTCGGCCGGTGACCGTTCGGTCCTGGTGGTCACGGCGGACCGGGAGCTGCGGAGGCGGGTCGGGGAGCTGGGGGCGGAGGTGACGGGGCCGCGGTCTGTTCGTCCGTAGGTACTCGGCGAGGGGGCTGAGGTCGGGTGGGTTCGCAGCCCGGCGGAGCGGGGTGCCTCCCCCAAGCTCTCGGCTTCGCTCTAGCAGGGGGACCCCCACGCCCACCCGTGCCGCCCCAGGCGGCACGCATGCCCGCAGCCAGGACAGAGCGCGCCCGCACCCGCCGTCCTACGCAAGGGGACGTGTCGGGGGTGTCCGCCCGCAGCGGTTGGCGCGTCAACGCCAGTCAGTCGGCGTCCGACCCCATCGCGCCGTTCCGAGGACGGACACCCCCCGGCGCGGCCTCGGGCCACCCCCACGCGAAGGCGGAGCCTAAGCCCTGCCGCCGCCCGCGCTCGGCTGCTCCTCCCCCACCTCGCCGCGCGCCAGGCGGCTGTGCGTGCGTCCGTACAGGAAGTAGACGAGGAAGCCGGCCGCCATCCAGATGGCGAAGCGGACCCACGTCTCGGCGGGAAGGTTGATCATCAGCCACAGGGAAGCGCAGACCGACAGGATCGGGATCACCGGCACCCACGGGGTGCGGAAGGCCCGGGGCAGGTCGGGGCGGGACTTGCGGAGGATGATCACGCCGATGGCGACGACCACGAAGGCGAACAGCGTGCCGATGTTCACCAGGGCGGCGAGCTCGGTCAGCGGCGTGAACCCGGCGAGGACGGCGATGATCACGCCGAGCAGGATGGTCGGCCGGTGCGGCGTCTTGAATCGCGGGTGGACGCGCGAGAAGAACCGCGGCAGCAGTCCGTCCCGGCTCATCGCGAAGAACACCCGGGTCTGGCCGAGCAGCAGGATCATGCAGACCGTGGTCAGGCCGACCGCGGCGCCGAAGCTGATGAAGCCCGCGAACCACGGATGCCCCGTCGCCTTGAACGCGTCGGCCAGCGGCGCGTCGACGGACAGCTCGCTGTAGTGCTGCATGCCGGTGACGACGATCGACACGAGGACGTACAGCGTGGTGCAAATTGCGAGGGAGCCGAGGATGCCGCGGGGCATGTCACGCTGGGGGTTCTTGGTCTCCTCGGCGGCCGTGGCCACCACGTCGAAGCCGATGAAGGCGAAGAACACGACCGAGGCGGCGGTGAAGATGCCCATCACGCCGAAGTTGGAAGGAGCCCAGCCGAACATGAGCTGGATCAGCGGGGAGTCGAGACTCGCCCCGGCCTCCACGGGCTGCTCCTTCGGGATGAAGGGGTCGTAGTTGTCACCCTTGACGAGGAACGCACCCGCGATGATCACGACGAGGACGACCGTCACCTTGATGGCGACGACCAGCGACGTGATCCGCGCGGACAGCTTCATGCCGAGCACGAGGATGCCGGTGAGGACGAGGACCAGCGCGGCGGCGAGGATGTCGAAGCCGAAGGCGTCGGCGCCCTCCCGGCTCCCCAGGCCCGCGGGCATCGTCCAGCCCGCGTTGTCCATGAGCGACTGGATGTAGCCGGACCAGCCGACGGCCACCACCGCCGTACCGAGCGCGAACTCCAGGACGAGGTCCCAGCCGATGATCCAGGCGGGCAGTTCACCGAGGGAGGCGTAGGAGAACGTGTAGGCGGACCCGGCGACCGGGACCGTGGACGCGAACTCGGCGTAACAGAGGGCGGCCAGGGCGCACGCGACGCCGGCCGCCACGAAGGCCAGAGCCGTCGCGGGCCCGGCGTTGTCCTTGGCGACCGTGCCGGTGAGTACGAAGATGCCGGTACCGATGATCACACCGACGCCGAAGACGGTCAGATCCAGCGCTGACAAGGACTTCTTGAGCGCGTGCTCTGGCTCCTCGGTGTCGAGGATGGACTGCTCGACCTTCTTCGTCCGGAAGAGGGTACTGCTCACGGGGTACCTCCCACGCTTGTCGTCCTCGACATGATCGAGAGGGGGCACCATCCGTATGCCCCGGCAGGGGCGGATTCACGCCAATGGGCCGGTTTCACCACCCTTCACGGTGGTGAAACCGGCCCATTCAGCGGTGTCAGTCGCGCGCGGACTCCACGGCGCCCGCTGCGGACTGCTCATAGCGGCCGTCGAGCCGGGCGACCAGCCCGGTCACCTGACGGGCGATGTCCGGCGCGGTGAGCCCGATCTCGGCGAGGACCTCGGCACGCGAGGCGTGGTCGAGGAAGCGCGGCGGGATGCCGAAGTCACGCAGCGGCACATCCACACCCGCGTCACGCAGCGCCTGCGCGATCGCCGAGCCGACGCCGCCCACGCGGCTGTTGTCCTCGACGGTCACGACCACGCGGTGCTCCTCGGCGAGCGGGGCCATGGCCTCGTCGACGGGCTTGACCCAGCGCGGGTCGACGACCGTCGTGGAGATGCCCTGCTTGTCGAGCAGGCCGGCGATCTCCAGGCACATCGGCGCGAGGGCGCCGACGGAGACCAGCAGAACGTCCGGCCGGTCGGTGCCGGGCTCGCGCAGCACGTCCATGCCGCCGACGCGGCGCACGGCCGGTACGGCGGGGCCGACGGCGCCCTTGGAGAAGCGGACCACGGTCGGCGCGTCGTCGACGGCGACGGCCTCGCGCAACTGCGCGCGCACCTGGTCGGCGTCGCGCGGCGCGGCCAGCCTCAGGCCGGGCACGACCTGGAGGATCGACATGTCCCACATGCCGTTGTGGGAAGCCCCGTCGGTGCCGGTGACCCCGGCCCGGTCGAGGACGAAGGTGACGCCGCACTTGTGCAGGGCCACGTCCATCAGCACCTGGTCGAAGGCGCGGTTGAGGAATGTGGCGTACACGGCGAACACCGGGTGCACGCCGCCGGTGGCCAGGCCGGCCGCGGAGACGGCTCCGTGCTGCTCGGCGATGCCGACGTCGTAGACCCGCTTGGGGAAGCGTTTGGCGAACTTGTCCAGGCCGACCGGCTGGAGCATGGCGGCCGTGATGGCGACGATGTCCTCGCGCTCCTCGCCGAGCTTGACCATCTCCTCGCCGAACACGGACGTCCAGTCGGCGCCGGAGCTGGCGATCGGCAGGCCCGTGTCGGGATGGATCTTGCCGACGGCGTGGAAGCGGTCCGCCTCGTCCTGGAGGGCCGGCTGGTAGCCGCGGCCCTTCTCGGTGAGGCAGTGCACGATGACCGGCCCGCCGAACCGCTTGGCCTTGGCGAGCGCGGACTCCAGGGCCTCCAGGTCGTGTCCGTCGATCGGTCCGACGTACTTCAGGCCGAGGTCCTCGAACATGCCCTGCGGGGCGATGAAGTCCTTCAGCCCCTTCTTCGCGCCGTGCAGGGTGTCGTAGAGCGGCCGTCCGACGACGGGAGTGCGCTCCAGGACCTCCTTGGTGCGGGCGAGGAACCGCTCGTAGCCGTCGGTGGTGCGCAGGGTCGCCAGGTGGTTGGCGAGGCCGCCGATGGTCGGGGCATAGGAGCGCTCGTTGTCGTTGACGACGATGACGAGCGGGCGGTCCTTGGCGTCGGCGATGTTGTTCAGCGCCTCCCAGGCCATGCCGCCGGTCAGCGCGCCGTCACCGATCACGGCCACGACGTGGTCGTCGCGCTCCATGATCTGGTTGGCCTTGGCGATGCCGTCGGCCCAGCCGAGGACGGTCGAGGCGTGCGAGTTCTCGATGACGTCGTGCTCGGACTCGGCCTGTGAGGGGTAGCCGGACAGGCCGCCCTTCATCTTCAGCTTCGAGAAGTCCTGGCGGCCGGTGAGCAGCTTGTGGACGTAGGACTGGTGGCCGGTGTCCCAGAGCACCTTGTCCTTGGGCGAGTCGAAGACCCGGTGCAGGGCGATGGTGAGCTCCACCACGCCGAGGTTGGGGCCGAGGTGACCGCCGGTCTTGGAGACCGCTTCGACGAGGAAGCTGCGGATCTCCTCCGCCAGCTGGTTCAGCTCCTCCAGGTTGAGCCGGTCCAGATCGCGCGGTCCCCTGATACGGGTCAGCAGCGGCACCCGTGCCTCCTTGCAGTAGAGCTGTTGCCGGGCTTGTCGAGTCTAATGTTCCGCCTTCGCGGGCGGCGCCGAGGCTGTGCGTCGTACGTCACGCGTTCGGCTCTACCCATGGTGCGCCACCCCTACGACACAGCTGTGCCCGGTACCTGAGAGGTACCGGGCACAGAGGGTGTTCCCCGGCGCTACGCGCGCCCTGCGGTCTTCTGCGTCTTGCGGGTGACGGCGTCGATGACGACCGTGGCCAGCAGCACACCACCGGTGATCATGTACTGCACTGGGGAGGCGATGCCCTCCAGGGCGAGGCCGTACTGGATCGACACGATCACCAGGACACCGAGCAGCGCGTTCCAGGTGCGTCCACGGCCGCCGAACAGCGACGTGCCGCCGATGACCGCCGCGGCGATCGCGTTCATCAGCAGGTCACCGCCGCCGGCGCCCTGGTTGGCCGCCGCGATCTTGGAGGCGATGAACAGGCCGCCCACCGCAGCGAAGGTGCCGGAGATCGCGAACACCGAGATCCGGACCATCTCCACGTTGATGCCGGCCCGGCGGGACGCCTCGACACTGCCGCCGAGCGCGAACACCTTCCGGCCGTACGAGGTACGGCGCAGCACGAAGTCCGTGACCAGCAGCACCGCGATGAAGATCACCACGGCGAGCGGCAGGCCCTTGTACTGGTTGAAGACGATGGCGACGGTGAAGGCGAGCACCGCCAGCAGCACGGTCCGCACGATGGTCTCGCTCAGCGGCCGCGACGGCACACCGGCGGCCTCGCGGCGCCGGTTGCCGAGGAAGGAGCTGAGGAAGAACCCGGCGGTCACCACCGCGGCCAGACCGTAGGCGGCGGCCACGTCGGAGAAGTAGTAGCTGGTCAGCTGGGCCACGACCCCGTCGGGGTCGAGGTTGATGGTGCCGTTGTCGCCGAGGATCTGGAGCATGAAGCCGTTCCAGAACAGCAGACCGGCCAGCGTGACGGCGAAGGCGGGCACGCCGATCTTCGCGAAGAAGAAGCCGTGCAGCACGCCGGCGACCGTGCCGGTGAGGATGGCCAGCACGAAGGCGAGCCACTCGTTCATGCCGTTGGTGACGTTCAGCACCGCGAAACTCGCGCCCGCCACACCGGAGACCGAACCGACCGACAGGTCGATCTCGCCGAGCAGCAGCACGAACACGATGCCGACGGCGATCATGCCCGTGCCGACCATGGCGACGGACATGTCGGACAGGTTGCCCGCGGTGAGGAAGTTGGAGTTCAGGCTCGTGAAGATGAGCCAGATGATCGCCAGGCCGATGACGACCGGGATGGAGCCCAGGTCACCGGACTTCATCTTCCGCTTGAACTCGCTGACGTAGCCCTTGAGGCCCTGCTCGCGCACCAGCAGCCGGGGGTCGACCACGGTGACGGCGGCCTTGGCCGCCTCGGGGTTCTCCACGACGTGGTCGTCCGGAGCCGCGGAGGTCTTGTCGATGCTCACTTGGAAACCTCCCCGTTCGTGCGCGCCGCACGGCGGGTCACGGCGTTGTCGGTGGCGCCGGTGATGGCGGAGATGATCTCCTCCTGCGAGGTCGACTTGACCTCGAAGACGCCGTTGTTGCGGCCGAGGCGCAGCACGGCGACCTTGTCCGCGACGGCCTTCACGTCGGCCATGTTGTGGCTGATGAGGATCACGGCGTGGCCGCGCTCGCGCAGCCGCTCGACCAGGTCGAGGACCTGTGCGGTCTGCTCGACGCCGAGGGCGGCGGTGGGCTCGTCGAGGATGACCAGCTTGGGCTCGCCGAGCATGGAGCGGGCGATGGCCACGGTCTGGCGCTGACCGCCGGAGAGCGAGGCGATCGGGATGCGCACGCTGGGGATGCGGATCGACAGCGTGTCGAGCAGCTCGCGGGAGCGGCGCTCCATCTCCACCTCGTCCAGGACGCCGCGCTTGCGGATCTCCCGGCCCAGGTAGAGGTTGCCGACGACGTCGATGTTGTCGCAGAGCGCGAGGTCCTGGTAGACGGTCGCGATGCCCAGGTTCTGGGCGTCGTGCGGCTTGGTGATCTGGACGGACCTGCCGTCCCATTCGATGACGCCCTCATCGATGGGGTGCACGCCGGCGATCGTCTTGACCAGCGTGGACTTTCCGGCTCCGTTGTCGCCGACCAGGGCGACCACTTCACCGGCGTGGACCTCAAGCTCTACGTCGGTGAGCGCCTGAACGGCACCGAACCGCTTGGAGACCCCGCGCAACGCCAGCACGGGCGTAGCGGACACGTGAACCATCTCCTTCGCCGCCTGACCCGGCGGGAGGTTGTGCAGAAGGGTGGGAGGAGTGATCACTCCGGCGCCCCGCGTAGCTTGCGGGGCTGATGTGGCGGGGCGCCGGAGGAACTCGGGGGCGAACCGGTCCCCGCATGGAGTCACGGGAGTCCGGCTCGGACTCCCGTGCCCCACGGGGGACTTGGCGGCTTCTTACTTGAGGCCGATCTTGTCGCAGGCGGCCTTGTACTTGCCCGTGCAGATCTCGTTCACGGTGTAGATGCCGTCCTTGATGACGGTGTCCTTGATGTTGTCCTTGGTCAGCGAGACGACCGGGACGAGGACGGAGGGGATGGCCTTGGTGGTCGGGCTGTCGACCTTGTCCTTGGCGATCGAGTCGAGCGACTTGCCCTGGGCGAGGGCGACGGCCATCTCGGCCGCGACGTCCGCCTCCTGCGGGTAGGGCTTGTAGACGCTCATGTACTGCTCACCGGTGACGATGCGCTGCACACCGGCGAGTTCGGCGTCCTGGCCGGTGACCGGGATGTCGGCGATGCCGGCGGCCTTCAGGGCGGTGATGATGCCGCCCGCCATGCCGTCGTTGGCGGAGTAGACGCCGACGATCTTGTCCTTGCCGAGGGCGGAGATGGCGCCTTCCATGTTGGCGTTGGCGTTCTCCGGCTTCCACTCCTTGGTGTCGTACTCGCGGCCGATCTTCACCTTGCCGTCGAGCACGGAGTGCGCGCCCTTCTTGAACTGGGCGGCGTTCGGGTCGGTGGAGGACCCGTTCATCATGACGATCTGGCCGTCCTTGGCCTTGTCGCCCAGGGCCTTCAGCAGGGCCTCGCCCTGGGTCTTGCCGACGGTCTCGTTGTCGAACGAGGTGTAGGCGTCGATCGGGCCCTCGGCCAGGCGGTCGTAGGCGACGACGGGGATGTCGGCGTCCTTGGCCTTCTTCACCGCGCCGGCGATCGCCTTGGAGTCGACGGCGTCCACGATCAGCACGTCGACCTTGTTCGACACCATCGTGTCGACCTGCTGGTTCTGCTTGGCGGCGTCCTGGTTGGCGTTGGCGTAGACGACCTCGCCCTTGCCGTTGGTGAGCTCCTTGACCTTCTCCTCGATGAGGGGACGGTCGAACTTCTCGTAACGGGCGGTCGCGTTCTCGGGAAGGAGCAGGCCGACCTTGATGTCGTCGCCCTTCTTGGCGGACCCGGTGGAGTCGGCGTTGTCGCCCGACTCCTTGGCGCTGCCACAGGCAGCAAGCGAAACAGCCATCGCACCGGCGGCAAGAGCAACAGCGGCGCGACGCATACGCGTGTTCACTTCAGAAACCTCCCTGACGAGGCCGCGACATTGCGGCCGAGGTGGCTGGAAGTCAACTCGGCCACACGTGCGACGTCAAGAAGTAAATCCTTAACGAGATGGCAACGGTGCCATCCGTTCTCTAAGTGAAGGCAGGAGTGACTGCCTGAAGTGCACTGGGAGCCGTCCCGTCCAAAAGGGTCGAATCACCCATCTCGCTGAGGGCGAGGGCGAGCGCTCCGAGCACTTCCGCACGGCCGCCGAGGGCACCGGGGAGAACGGACAACTGGCGTGCCGCGCTGGGGATGGCGTAGCGGCCGACGGACTCCCGGATCGGCCCGAGCACCAGCTCACCGGCCTCGGCGAGATCACCGCCGAGGACCACGCGGCTCGGGTTCAGCAGGTTGCAGAGATTGGCCACTCCACTGCCGATGTGGCGGCCGACGTCGGCGATCACCCGACGGCAGCCCGGGTCTCCGTCCCGCGCCAGCCGTACGACGCCCTCCATGGTCAGATCGGTGCCGTGACTGGACTGGAGGAGCGGGAGCACGTAGCGCGCGGCCGCGAAGGTCTCCAGGCAGCCGCGGTTTCCGCAGCGGCAGACGGGGCCGGACTCATCGAGTGTAATATGCCCGATTTCTCCTGCGGTGCCGCCCGGGCCGCGGTAGATCTTGCCGCTGATCACCAGGCCGGCGCCGACACCGCTGGCGACCTTGATGTAGGCCAGGTCGCGGACGCCCCGGCCGCTGCCCCAGACCATCTCGCCGAGGGCGCCGAGGTTGGCGTCGTTGTCCACGTGCACGGGGACGCCGAGGCGGCCGCGGAGCTCCTCGGCGGGCTTGGTGCCGGTCCAGCCGGGGAGGATCGCCGTCGAGCCGAGGGTGCCGGATTCGACGTCGATGGGGCCGGGGACGCCGAGGCCGACGCCGGCGATCTTGGAGCGGTCCACGCCGGTGGCTTCGATCAGGCGGGTGACCAGCTGTTCCGCGCGGTCGAAGCCCTGGGTCGACGAGGCGTCGACGTCGAGGGGCTCGGACTCCTCCGCCAGGACCTGGTGGGCGAGGTTGCCGATGGCGACGCGGAGGTGGGTGTGGCCGAAGTCGACGCCGATGACGATGCCGGCGTCGCCGCTCAGCGACACGCTGCGGGCCCTGCGGCCGCCGGCGGAGGTCGGCGTGACCTCGACCGTGCCACCGTCCTTCAACTCCCGGACGATGTTGGAGACCGTCGCCGCGGACAGGCCTGTCGTCCGCGCGATCTCGGCCTGGGTGAGGGAGCCCGCCAGGCGCACGGCACGTACGACCCGCTCCAGGTTGGCTCGGTGCAGCGATGACTGCGACCCCGGAGTCTCCACGACGACCTCCTGCGCACGGGGCCGCTTCGATGAGACCCCGTCTATGTCCAACTAGTGAACTCTAAGCTGAGCCGTTCGGGTTGCCTCCCGTCAAGAGGTTGAACTGATTCCGCGGTGTGTGCGGCTCGTCGCGGAGCGCTATGTGGGGGTACGCGCTTTCTGACTGTGCGGCTTGGCAGGGGTGCGCGTCTTCGCCTGCTCGCCGGTGGTGGGTCGGGGCCGCGCCGGGGGGTGTCCGTCCTCGGAACGGCGCGATGGACCTACTTACCGACTGACTGGCGTCGACGCGCCAACCGCTGTGGGCGGACACCCCCCGACACGTCCCCTTGCGTCGTCCGGCGGGTGCAGGCCGCCCGAGCTGCGGGCATGCGTGCCGCTGGGGGGGCGGCACGGGTGGGCGATGGGGGTCCCCCCTGCTCGAGCGAAGCCGAGAGCTTGGGGGAGGCACCTCGTCGCGCCGAGCTGCGCAACGCCCCGGCCCCGGCCCCACCGGCCCGGGCTACTTCAGCGCACCCGCCGTCAGCCCCTGCACCACCTGGCGCTGGAAGATGATGTACGCCGCCAGCACCGGCAGCATCGCCATGACCAGACCCGCGAACAGGCCCGACCAGTCGCCCTTGTAGCCCTGGCTGACCGCCAACTGCACCAGCCCCTGCGTGAGCACCCGCTTGTCGGGGTCGGTGTTCAGGACCGTCGGCAGCATGTACTGGTTCCACTGCCCCAGGAAGTTGAAGATGCCGACGCTGATCAGGCCCGGCTTGGCCATGGGGAGCATGATCTGGAAGAACGTGCGGCTGTGGGAGGCCCCGTCGACGAACGCCGCCTCAGCGATCGACGTCGGCAGCGTGCGGAAGAACGCCGTCAGGAAGAAGACCGTGAACGGCAGCGAGTAGGCGATGTAGACGAGGATCAGGCCGTGGATGGTGTTCAGCAGGCCCATGTTGTTCACGACGTAGAACAGCGGGACCAACGCGAGCATGATCGGAAAACTCATGCCGCCGATGAACAGGTAGTAGATGAACCGGTTGCCCGGGAACTCGAAGCGGGCCAGGACGTAGGCCGCCATGGAGCCGAGGACCAGGGTGCCGATGAGTGAGCCGCCCACCACGAGCACCGTGTTGAGGAAGTAGTCGCTCATGTTGGCCTGGGTCCACGCCCGCGACCAGTTGTCGAAGTGCAGGGAGTCCGGGAGCGACCAGGGGGAGCTGAAGATCGAGCGGTCGTCCTTGAAGGACGTCATGACCGCCCAGAGCAGCGGCATGACCACCATGAACGCCCAGATGACCAGGACGCCGTGGGAGAAGACGTTGAGGACGGTGCCCTCTTTCTTCTCCTTGGGGGGTGCCGGCGGCCGGACGTCCGTCTTGGTGATCGGGGCTCCGGACTCCGCCGGCAGCGGCGCGGGGGTTTCGGTCGTCTTCATCGGTCAGTACTCCAGCCGCTCGCGACGGCCCAGCCGCATCACCACGGCGGCGAAGGCCAGCGTGACGACGAGCAGGGCGACACCGATGGTGGTGGCGTAGGCGGCCTGCCCGTCACGGAACGCCTTCTGGTACACGTACAGGACCATGACGGTGGTCGAGTAGTCGGGACCGCCCGGCCCGGTCGTCATGATCTGCACGACCGCGAACGACTCGGCGCCCAGGGCGAGGATGCCCATGTAGACCCAGCCGGACTGCACCGTGTCCCAGAGGAGGGGCAGGGTGACCCGGAAGAACGTGGTGACGCGGTTCGCGCCGTCCAGCAGCGCGGCCTCGTACATCTCCGCCGGGATGGAGGCCATGCCCGCGGAGAAGAGGACGACGAAGAAGCCGACCGTCGACCAGACGAGGACCGCCATCACCGCCCAGAGGGCCAGATCGGGGTCGCCCAGCCACAGGGGCTGGACGTCGTCCAGGCCGATGCCGCGCAGCAGCGAGTTGAGCGCGCCGCTGTCCGGGTTGTACGCGAACGCGAACAGCAGCGCGACGATGGCGATCGAGAGGACCTGCGGGAAGAAGTAGACGATCTTGTAGAAGGAGGAGCCGCGGACACCGGTGATCACCGGGCCGTTCTTCCTCTTTCTGCCGCCCACGTTGATCATGAAGGCGAAGAACAGCGCGAGGCCGATCGTCACCACCGGCAGCAGGAGGGCGAACAGCAGGCTGTGCTGCAACGACTTCCAGAAGATGTCGTCGTCGAGCATCCGGCTGTAGTTGTCGAAACCGACCATCTTGAATTCGGGGCTCAGGCCGGTCCAGTCCGTGAACGAGTAATAAATGGACTGGATGAACGGCCAGACCACGAAGAGCGCGTACAGTCCCAGGGGCAACGCCAGGAACCCCACGATGAACCGGTACTTGCCGTGCTGCATCGCCACTCCGGTGCCGTGTGCGGAATTTGGTTTTCCGGTGCCGTTACTGGTGCTTGTAGTGCTTGATGGAATCGTCCTTGGCGGTCTCGTCGGCGAAGGCCTGGATCTTCTTGATGGCCTCGGCCGGGGTCACGCGGCCGGCCATCATCTCGCCCAGCCCGGAGACGCCGATCTTCTCCTTCTGCAACTGCACGTACCAGTCCTGCATACGGGGATTCACCACGTTCTCACCGGCCTTGTCCAGGGCCGCGACGCCGGATTTCAGACCGGGAGTGAGGGCGATGCCGTCGGTGCCGCCGTTGTAGGCGGTCAATGACTTCACCTTGCCGGTGAAGTTCTTGGAGGATGCCTCGCTGAGCATGATGCGCAGTTGCTCCATGCCGCCGGCGGCGTTCTTCGCCTTGGCCGGGACGATGAAGGGCTCGCCGCCGGAGGCCCAGATGGTGCCGAAGGGCATCTTGTCGGAGGAGTCGAGGCCGGTGGGCGCGGAGACGGCCAGGTTGAAGTCCTCGGGGATGACGTTGGCCGACTCGTTCTCCACCCAGGAGCCGTTCGGGATGAACAGCGCCTTGCCCTCGGCCCACGCGGTCTGCGACTGGATGTGGTCCAGGCCCGGGGTGCCTTTGAGGACGTAACCCTTCTTGTACAGCTCGTAGTACGCGTCGAAGCAGGCCTTGACGGCCGGGTGCTTCCAGGCGTTGGGCTCCAGGTTGTCGATGGCGTCGAGGACTTCACGGCCCCCGACCTTGCCGATCATCGGGTAGAGCGAGAAGGGGAGGTAGTACGGGTATTTGCCCGCGTACGTCCAGCCCGCCATGCCCTTCTTCTTGGCCTTCGCGCAGACGGCGAGCATCTGGTCCCAGGTCTCGGGGTACTGCTCGTCGAGCGAGTCCAGGGCCTTCTGCGAGTACCAGACGCCGTAGACCGTGTAGGCGTAGTACAGGATCCAGACCTTCTCGCCGTCGAACTGGCCCATCTCCACGATGCCGGGGCGCAGCGTGTCGCGGACCTTCTTGGCCGGGTCGTCGTAGGAGGGCGCGTCCAGCAGCGGGGTGAGGTCGGTGAGCTGGTTCTTGCCGACCAGGACGCCCATGTCCATCTGCTCGGCGCCGGAGTTGTCGATGAGGTCCGGCGGGGTGCCCTGGTTGAAGCGCGGCTGGAGGGTGGACTGGATCTTCTGGGTGGCGGAGAACTTCACCGACGCCTTGGGGAAGTTCTTCTCGTAGATCTTCACGGCGTCCTCGGCGTACTCCTTGCCGAAGCCGCCGTCGAACAGGACGAATTCCATGCCGGCCGTGTCGTTGACGGCGAGCGGGTTCTTCGCGGTCTTCTTGCCGGCCTTGGCCTTGTCCCCGCTGTCGTCGCCGCCGCTGCTGGCGCAGGCGGACAGGAAGCTCATGGTGGGGACGGAGATCAGCCCGAGCGCGGCGGACCGTTTGATCAGATCACGGCGGCCGACACCCTCGGTGCCGTGGTTCTCGGCGGAAGTGGATCCCATGCTCAAGTCCTCGCCTTCTCCAGGACTCAGGCGGTGAACCGGATCCTCCCCGGCACCGCGATCGGGTCAAGCTGGGTCGTGCAGGAAAGTGCGGGTGGTGACGTGCGGGCACTGAAGTGCGGATCGTGTGAAGCGTCCGACAGGTATAGTCCACTTCCCGCCAGCGGATCAAGATCGAACGCAAGGTTGGCCGTGGGTCTTATCCGAGTTGAGACCTCGCGGAAGTATGAGTGACCTGCGGGCGCTCCGCCGGAAATATCCCGGTCACCGCGCCCGAATGCCACAGGCAACACCCTTGACACTCCCCGCCACTTGGGCAACTACTGGTCCTTGCGCATCGAAGGTGACAACGTTGTCCACTGCGCAGGGAGGGTACCCGTTGATGCAGCGGAAAGCTCGGCACAGATGGGGTTCGGCGGTCGTGTCGGCGACCGCCTTCGCTTTGGCCCTGGGTTCGCAGGGCGTTGCGGTCGCACTGCCGCAAGCCCCTGATCGACCCGATCGGGGGTTCGCGTCCTCGTTCGAGGCGGACGACCCGCTTCCGGACTGGCTGAACACCGTCGATACCGGTCCCGACGGCGCCAAGCGCGCCTCGGGCGTGGACGGCGGCTACAGCAGCGGCATACCGGGCAATGTGACGGACCAGGTCACGGAGGTCCGGGCCAGCGCCGAGAACACGGGCGGCGGCGAGGTGAAGGAGAACCTGGTCGACCTCGAACCGAGCACCAAGTGGCTCACCTTCGAGCCCACCGGCTGGGCCGAGTTCGACCTGGACAAACCCGTCAAACTGGCACGTTACGCACTGACGTCGGCCAATGACGCCGAAGAGCGCGACCCCAGGGACTGGACCCTGAAGGGTTCGGCCGACGGCAAGGAGTGGACGACGCTCGACACCCGCTCCGGCGAGAGCTTCGCGGAGCGGTTCGAGACCAAGACGTACGACCTCGCCGAACCCGGCGAGTACCGGCACTTCCGGCTGGACGTCACCGGGAACAACGGCGGCGGCATCCTCCAGCTCGCCGACCTCCAGCTGTCCACGGGCGGCGGCGAAGGGCCGGTCCCGCAGGACATGCTCTCCCTGGTCGACCGCGGCCCGAGCGGCTCCCCCACCGCCAAGGCGGGCGCCGGGTTCACCGGGAAGCGGGCCCTGCGGTACGCCGGACGGCACACCACCGACGGGCGGGCGTACTCGTACAACAAGGTCTTCGACGTCAACGTGGCCGTCGGCCGGAACACCCGGCTGGCCTACCGGATCTTCCCGTCGATGGCGGACGGCGACCTCGACTACGACGCCACGAACGTCTCCGTCGACCTCGTCTTCACCGACGGCACCCACCTGAGCGATCTGCGCGCCACCGACCAGCACGGTTTCCCGCTCACCCCGCAGGGGCAGGGCGCGGCGAAGATCCTCTACGTCAACCAGTGGAACGACGTGGCCTCGCGGATCGGGTCGGTCGCTGCCGGCAAGACCGTGGACCGGATCCTGGTGGCGTACGACTCCCCCAAGGGCCCGGCGAAGTTCCGGGGCTGGCTGGACGACGTGACCATCGAGTCCGTCGCCCCCGAGCGGCCGAAGGCGCATCTGTCGGACTACGCGGTGACGACCCGGGGCACCAACTCCAGCGGCGGCTTCTCACGCGGCAACAACTTCCCGGCGACGGCGGTGCCGCACGGCTTCAACTTCTGGACGCCGGTGACCAGCGCGGGCTCGCTGAGCTGGCTGTACGACTATTCGCGGGCCAACAACGCCGACAATCTGCCGACGATCCAGGCGTTCAGCGCGAGTCATGAGCCCAGTCCCTGGATGGGCGACCGGCAGACCTTCCAGGTGATGCCGTCCGTCGCCTCCGGCACTCCGGACCTCGGCCGGGAGGCGCGGGAGCTGGCCTTCAGGCACGAGAACGAGACGGCGCGGCCGTACTACTACGGGGTGCGGTTCGAGAACGGGCTGAAGGCCGAGATGGCGCCGACCGACCATGCGGCGGCGCTGCGCTTCACCTACCCCGGCGACGACGCGAGCGTCCTCTTCGACAACGTGACCGACCAGGCCGGTCTCACGCTCGACAAGGAGAACGGGGTCGTCACCGGCTACTCGGACGTGAAGTCCGGGCTGTCGACGGGGGCGACCCGGCTGTTCGTCCACGGCGAGTTCGACGAACCCGTGACGGAGGGCGGCTCCAGCGGCGTCAAGGGCCATCTGCGCTTCAAGGCCGACGACCGGACCGTCACCCTGCGCCTGGCCACCTCGCTGATCAGCCTCGACCAGGCCAAGGACAACCTGCGCCAGGAGATCCCGGAGGGCAGGTCCTTCGAGGCGGTGAAGAAGAGCGCCCAGCGGCAGTGGGACCGGCTGCTCGGCAAGGTCGAGGTCGAGGGCGCGACCCCCGACCAGCTGACGACGCTGTACTCCAGCCTCTACCGGCTGTACCTGTACCCGAACTCCGGGTTCGAGAAGGTCGACGGCACGTACCAGTACGCCTCGCCGTTCTCCCCCATGCCGAAGCCGGACACCCCGACGCACACCGGCGCGAAGATCGTCGACGGCAAGGTGTACGTCAACAACGGTTTCTGGGACACCTACCGGACGACCTGGCCCGCGTACTCGTTCCTGACCCCGTCCCGGGCGGGTGAGCTGGTCGACGGGTTCGTGCAGCAGTTCAAGGACGGCGGCTGGACCTCCCGCTGGTCCTCCCCCGGCTACGCGGACCTCATGACGGGCACCTCCTCGGACGTGGCGTTCGCGGACGCGTACGTCAAGGGCGTCGACTTCGACGCGAAGGCAGCCTATGAGGCGGCCGTGAAGAACGCGACGGTCGTGCCGCCGAAGCCGGGCGTCGGCCGCAAGGGCATGGCCACCTCCCCCTTCCTCGGCTACACGAGTACCGAGACGCACGAGGGCCTGTCCTGGGCGCTGGAGGGCTACCTCAACGACTACGGCATCTCCCGCATGGGCCGGAAGCTGTACGAGGAGACCGGCGAGCGGCGCTACAAGGAGGAGTCGGAGTACTTCCTGGACCGCGCCCGGGACTACGTGAACCTCTTCGACGCGAAGGCGGGCTTCTTCCAGGGCCGGAACGCGAAGGGCGACTGGCGGGTGGAGTCCGCGAAGTACGACCCGCGGGTGTGGGGCCACGACTACACCGAGACCAACGGTTGGGGCTACGCCTTCACCGCCCCGCAGGACAGCCGGGGCCTGGCGAACCTCTACGGCGGCCGCAAGGGCCTCGCCGACAAGCTCGACGCGTACCTCTCCACCCCCGAGACGGCCTCCCCCGAGTTCGTCGGCTCCTACGGCGGTGTCATCCACGAGATGACCGAGGCGCGGGACGTGCGGATGGGCATGTACGGGCACTCCAACCAGGTCGCCCACCACGCCCTGTACATGTACGACGCGGCCGGGCAGCCCTGGAAGACGCAGAAGAACGTCCGCGAGGTGCTGTCCCGGCTGTACACCGGCAGCGAGATCGGGCAGGGCTACCACGGCGACGAGGACAACGGCGAGCAGTCGGCCTGGTACCTGTTCTCCGCGCTCGGCTTCTATCCGCTGGTGATGGGCAGCGGCGAGTACGCCATCGGCTCGCCCCTGTTCGCGAAGGCGACCGTGCACCTGGAGAACGGGCGCGAGCTGGTGGTGAAGGCGCCCCGGAACAGCGCGCGGAACGTCTACGTGCAGGGGCTGAAGGTCAACGGCCGGACCTGGTCGAAGACCTCCCTGCCGCACGCGCTGGTCGCCAAGGGCGGTGTCCTGGAGTTCGACATGGGCCCGCGGCCGTCGTCCTGGGGCACGGGCGGGCATGCCGCGCCCGTGTCGATCACCCGGGACGACGAGGTGCCGACGCCCCGTGCGGACGTGCTGGAGGGCGACGGTGCCCTGTTCGACGACACGTCGGCGACGGACGCTGCGGTGACGTCCGTGGACCTGCCGGTCCGGAAGGGCGCCGAGGCGGTCCAGTACACGCTGACGTCGTCGGCGGACCGGGCGAAGGCACCGGACGGCTGGACGCTCCAGGGCTCCTCGGACGGTGAGACCTGGCAGACGCTGGACCGGCGCTCCGGGGAGTCCTTCGCCTGGGACCGGCAGACCCGTGCGTTCTCGGTGAAGTCACCGGGTACGTACGAGAGGTACCGCCTGGTCCTCGACGGTGAGGCGACCCTGGCGGAGGTCGAACTGCTGGGCTGAACAACCGAGTTGGGGGTCTCGTGCCACTTCCCGTGCCCGTCCTGCCCGAGGGTGTCGACCCGGCCTGGCTGCCGCCCGCCGCCTTCCGGGCGATCGGTGGCCGCCGGACGCTGATCCGGGGGGCGGCTCCCCTGGTGGAGACGGTGCACGGGGAGGTGGCTCAGGCCTGCCGGCGGTTCGGGGGCCGGGTCGAGCGCGACGCCGTACCGGACGGCGCGTACGACCTGGTCCTCGGCCTCGGCGCCGACGGTCCGGAACTCCTCGGCGAGGAGGGGTTCACCTGCGCGCGGGAGGGCGGCACGACGACCGTCACCGCCTCCGGCGGACGCGGACTGCTGTACGGGCTGTTCCATGTCGTACGCCTCGGGGAGGCGGCCTTCACCGGCGAGCACGCGAGGCAGACCCACCGTCCCGCACTCGCCCTGCGCATGCTCGACCACTGGGACAACGTGGCCGTGCACCCGGTCATGGGCCAGGTGGAGCGCGGGTACGCCGGCGGTTCGCTGTTCTGGGACGACGGGCGGGCGCGCGGCGACCTGGAGCGGGTGCGGGCCTACGGACGGCTGCTCGCGGCGTGCGGGATCAACGCCGTCGCCGTCAACAACGTCAACGTGCACGCCACCGAGGCGCGCCTGCTGACCGACCGCATCGGTGAAGTGTCCGGCATCGCCGCGGCGTTGCGGTCCTACGGCATCCGCACCCACCTGTCGGTCTCCTTCGCCGCACCGGTCACGCTGGGCGGGCTGCCCACCGCGGATCCGCTGGACGGGGCGGTGCGCGACTGGTGGGCCGGGGCGACGCGGCGGGTGTACGAGGCGATACCCGACTTCGGCGGGTACGTGGTGAAGGCGGACTCGGAGGGGCAGCCGGGGCCGTTCGCGTACGGCCGTAGTCACGCCGAGGGGGCGAACCTGCTGGCGGCGGCGCTGGAGCCGTTCGGGGGCACGCTGCACTGGCGGGCGTTCGTCTACGACCACCGCCAGGACTGGCGGGACCGCACGACCGACCGGGCCCGGGCCGCGTACGACCATTTCGTGCCGCTGGACGGGGAGTTCGCCGGCAACGCCGTACTCCAGGTGAAGCACGGGCCGATGGACTTCCAGGTGCGTGAGCCGGTCTCGCCGCTGATCGGTGCGATGCCGCGGACCCGGCTGGCGGTGGAACTGCAGGCCACCCAGGAGTACACCGGGCAGCAGCGGCATGTGTGCTGGCTGGGGCCGATGTGGAGTGAGGTCCTGCGGTTCCGGCCCGAACACGACCGGTCGGTCGGCGCGTTGGCCCGGGGCGGACTGGTCGCCGTGTCGAACGCCGGTGACGATCCGTTCTGGACGGGGCATCCGCTGGCGCAGTCGAACCTGTACACCTTCGGGCGGCTGGCCTGGCGGCCGGACGCCGAACCGCGCGCGGTGCTCGACGAGTGGATCGGGCTCAGCTTCCCGGACGCGCCCCCGCAGGTGGCCGACGGGCTGCACGCCGTGCTCGACGGCTCCTGGCGGACGTACGAGAAGTACACCGCTCCCCTGGGCGTGGGCTTCATGGTGCAGCCGGGGCACCACTACGGGCCGAGCGTGGACGGCTACGAGTACAGCCCTTGGGGGACCTACCATTTCGCCGACCGGGACGGGATCGGCGTCGACCGCAGTGTGGCGACCGGCACGGGCTACGCGGGCCAGTACGCCAAGCCGTGGGCCGAGCTGTACGAGTCGCCGGACACCTGCCCCGACGAGCTGCTGCTGTTCTTCCACCACGTGCCGTACGGGCACACCCTGCACAGCGGCAAGACGGTGATCCAGCACATCTACGACACCCACTTCGAGGGTGTCGAGATGGTCGAGGAGGCCCGGTCGGTGTGGGCGTCCCTGGCCGGGCTGGTGGACCCGGCGCGTCACGCGCTCGTGGCGCAGCGCTACGAGGAGCAGCTCCGCGGCGCCCGCGAGTGGCGCGACCAGGTCAACAGCTACTTCTTCCGCAAGTCCGGGGTGCCGGACGGGCGGGGGCGGCGGATCTACTGAAGGATCGCGACGCCCAGGGGATCGAGGACCAGGGGTCCGCCCTGGTCCAGCCGTTTGCCGGTGAGCAGGTCGGTCGCGGCGGTGTGGGCGGTGAGGCGGGCCGGTTCGGGGGTGTGGTTGAGGAGGAAGAGCAGGCGGGTGCCGTCGGGGGTGACGCGGGTGGCGGTCTCCACCTCGGGGTGGCCGGCGTAGGGGCCGAGCAAGTCGTGCCGGGTCAGGATCCGGCGGACGACCGCCTCGACGCCCGGCCGGGCGAGGGCGGTGGCGACGTACCAGGCCTCGCCGCCGTGGTCGCCGACGGGGTTGCGGGTCACGGCCGGGGTGCCCGCGTAGAAGTCGGTGCCGTACGTGGCGACGGGCTCGGCGCCGCGCGGGAGCACGATCTCGAAGACGAGCCGGGCCTCCGTGCCCAGCTCGGGGACGGTCTGGGTGAACTCCGGCGGCCGGGCGTCCCCTTCGTCCACGCGGATGCCCATGAGGGGGGCGAGCGGCCCGGGGACGTCGGTGAGGAACGCGCGGTCGTGCTCGTCGACGCGGCCGGAGAGGAAGGTGGCCAGGACCGTGCCGCCGCGGGCGGCGACGGCTTCGAGGCGGGCGGCGAGGTCGCCCTTGACCATGTGGAGGGCGGGGGCGAGGACGACGTCGTAGGGCGTGAGGTCGGCGGTCTGCGGGATCACGTCCACGTCGGCGCCCGCCTCCCGGGCGGCCCGGTAGTAGGCGTGGACCACGTCCGGGTACTTCACCAACCGGGACGGACCGTCGGAGATCTCCAGGGCCCACCAGCTGTCCCAGTCGAAGAGGAGCGCGGTGCGGGCGGGGGTGCGGGCGCCGAGCGTCCGGTCTCCCAGGGTCTCCAGTTCCCGTCCCAGGGCGGCGACTTCGCGGAAGACGCGGGTGTCGTCGCGGCCCGCGTGGCCGATGACGGCCCCGTGGTACTTCTCGCAGGCGCCGCGGGAGGCGCGCATCTGGAAGTAGAGGGCCGCGTCGGCGCCGTGGGCGATGGCCTGGAAGGTGGCGAGGCGGAGTTCGCCGGGCCGCCGCAGCGGGTTGACGTCGCGGCAGGCCGTCGTGGACGGGGTCTGCTCCATCAGCCAGAAGGGGGTGCCGTCCTTAAGAGGTCATCTCGATTGGTGGATCGAAGTGCCGGCGCCCCGGCGGACTGAGCCACTGGGTGCTGGTGCGACGATGCAGGGATGCGCGAGGTCAATGA
>NZ_JNXI01000003.1 GCF_000717055.1 Streptomyces iakyrus
ACATCTCGGCCAGCAACGAGCCGAGACTTCCGCGACAGCCGTGATCTCATGTCTGAGCAGCAAAAGTCGCACCTGAGGTTCGGAAAGAGAACGACCTCTGAGATGACCAGTTGGACGCCGGACAGGCCGCGGGCGATGAGCGAGCGCAGGAAGGCGAGCCAGCCGGCGCCGTTCTGAGGTTGGGGCACGGTACTGCCGACGAGCAGCAGCAGGTTCTCCAGTCGGCGACGGAGCTGTACGACTTCGTGGTCCAGTGCGTAGAGCCCATCCCTGAATTCGGTGTCCTGGTCGGAGCGGCGCTGCATGTCGTCCAGCTCCCGCAGCAGGGCGGCGACCGCGACCAGCGCGTGTTCGGCGGCTCCGGCGCAGAAGCGGTTGAAGCCCTCGCGTTCCCGGTGGACGGCGTAGGCCGAATCGAGGGTCTGCAGGGCGAGCCCGGCCACGGCATCTCTGGCGCACGGTGGGTTTGGGCAGATCGTGGGCGTTCACGTCCTCTCCGTGTCTGAGGCGCGCGATCAGATCGCGAAGGTGTTGCTGGGCGACCGTCAGGGCCATGGTCCGGGCATGATCGGCCCGCCGGGTCACCGTGCGGCTGATGACGAGGGTCAGCCCGGTCACCACGAGGCCGACGAGGCACCGGCTCCGGCGAGTGCATACGTCTCGCGTCGCAGCTGCCGTCCGGCTCCTCACCGCTGACGGAGCCGTCGACCAGGGCATCGGACTTCTGGAGCATCCAGGTCGTGCGCGCGACGACCAGGCCGGTCATGGCGACCGCGACAGTGATCGCGAGAAGACGAAGGAGGCTGCGCAGGGATAGCGGACCGGGCCAGGCATCGTGTCTGCGGAGCGGCAGGGATGGTGCCGAAGTGGGCGGAGAGAGCATCGATCCTGACGGAGGGTGGCAACGAGGGGAAGCAGGGGGACAAGGTACCGCCGGGCCGCGCGTCGGCTTCGGAAGGTGAACGAAGCCGAGGCGCGGCGCGGCCCGGCGGCCGATCTGGGCGACCGGCCAGGTCGTGTCCGACCATTCCCGTCGTCGCCCGGGAGGGCGGCCTCGCTGCGTCGTGTGTGTGCTCTCGGCCGCCGGGCGTAGAGCCTCGTACTGGGTGTACTCGGGTCTGCGCTCGGTGCGGCGGGAGTGCGAGCATGGCGTCGCGAGGCAGACGGGATTTGTCAGACAGGGCCTACTAGGCTCGGGCGAACCCACGCTGCCGGTCGACATCGGTCACGTGCGTGTGAACGACGTCCAGCTCGATCTCGGCGGCCCGGGAGTAGTGCTCGACCACGGCGGGGCCGAGGATACGGCACGCCGACTTGCTGTTCCGGAACGCCTCCAGTGCCTCGTGCAGGGTGGCCGGGACCGGCCGGTCCCCTGTTGCCTGGTACGCGTTGCCGGTCTGCGGCGGCGGCAAGGGCAGCTCATGGTCGATCCCGTGCTGTGCGGCGGCCAGAACCGCCGTGAGGGCCAGATAGGGGTTGACGTCCGCCCCTGGCAGCCGGACCTCCAGGTGGAGGCCTTCATCGTGGCCGACCACACGCACGGCGCAGGTGCGGTTGTCCCGGCCCCAGGTGAAGGCGGTCGGGGCGAATGAACCGGCACGGTATCGCTTGTAGGAGTTGGGGTTGGGAGCGTAGAGGGGCGCGAGGTCGGGCAGAGCGTCGAGCAGACCGGCGACGACCTCGCGCGCCGTCTCCGGCAGGCGACCGTCCCGCTCGGCGAAGACCGGCTCGTCTCCCCGCCACAGGGACAGATGCACATGGCATCCGCTGGCTACGCCGGTATCGGGGGCCGCCATGAACGTCGGCGCCATTCCGGCGCGCTCAGCGGTGTGGCGTACGGCGTGCTTGAAGACCACGTGTCCATCACATGCCCGTAGCGGATCCCCGTACGGAAAGGTCACCTCCACCTGGCCGGGGCTGCCTTCGCCCTTCACCGCTTCGACGGGGAGACCGGCACCCGCGAGGGCGGCTTGCAGCCTGCGCAGATACGTGTCCGTTCGCCGGGGCATGTCAAGGGAGTAGTCAAGATTGGTCATGACGATGGGCCGAAGCTCCCGGTGTCCGGACTGTTCAAGGTCGTGATGGGTTCCCCGGTAGAGGACGAACTCGCTCTCCAGGCCCACTTTGGCGCTCAGACCATGCCTGCGGAGCCCTTCCAACTGGCGGTGCAGCATATGGCGGGGAGCCACCTCCACGGGCCGGTCGGCGGTGTCCAGCGCATCGGCGAACACGAGAGCAGCGCCGGGAATCCAGGGAAGCATCCGAACGGTGCCCGGGTCGGGGAGCAGGCGCACGTCCCCGTACCCGCTCTCCCATGAGGTCAGCGCGTAGCCGTCGAGGGGACGCATGTCGACGTCCGTGGCGAAGACATAGGCGCACATCTCCGCACCGCCGGAGAGAACCCGGTCCACGAAATGGCGTGCGCCGTGACGCTTGCCCTTCAGCCGGCCCTGCATGTCGGGTGCGGCGAGCAGCACGGTGTCGACGTGTCCGGCGGTCACATGGTCGACGAGCTGGTCGAGGGTGAGCAGCCCGGAGGGCCGCTGCGGCCTGGAGCGGCCCGCGGGCGGCGCAGTGGCCTGGCGGGCTTGGCCGGCGAGTTGCCCGGGGGTGACAGCCTGTTGCTCAAGCGCCATCAGACGACGTCCCTCTGGATCGCGGCCATTTCGGGGTTGCCGCTGTACAGGGGGGTGGAATAGGACCGGTGAGCCACCCACCACCAGACACTGGCCAGCAGCAGCACCACGGCCAGTGCCACCGACGCGTAGTTGAAGGAATCGACCGTGACGGGATTGCTCTGCGGCAGGCAGAACAGAACGGTCACGACCGCTACCCACACCACTGCCACCCAGCCGATCGGCCTGCTCCAGGCTCCGAGGTTCCACGGCCCCACGGGGAACCGGTGGCCGGCGCGCAGCCGAAGATAGATGGGGATGGCGTAGGCCGGAGTGATACCGATGACGTTGATCGCCGTCACCGCTGCGTAGGCCGTCGCCGAGTACAGGGACGGAAGGGCCAGGACCAGGGCCACTCCGACCGAGAACCACACGGCCCGGGTGGGTGTCCCGGTCCGGGTGGAGACGCGCCGCCACTGCCCGGATCCGGGCAGTGCACCGTCCCGGGAAAAGGCGAACACCATCCGGCTCGCCGCCGCGACCTCGGCGTTTCCGCAGAACAACTGGGCCACGATGACGATCAGCAGCAGTGCCTTGGCCCCGGCCAGTCCGACGGCGTCAAGGAAGATCTGCGCCGGCGGCACCCCGGTCGCCGTGCCCTGCGTGGCGGCGTAGTCCTGAATCGCCCAGGTCAGCCCGGTCAGCAGGATGAAGCCGGCGATCCACGAGACCCAGATCGAGCGCACGATGCCACGCGCGGCGGACACCTGGGCCCGGGTCGTCTCCTCGGACAGGTGCGCGGACGCGTCGTAGCCAGAGAACGTGTACTGCGCCAGCAACAGCCCGATCGCCGCGACATAGAACGGACTCTCCCAACCGGTGCCGTTGGCGTAGTGCCCGAACACGAAGTCCGCGGACTGGTGGTGCGGCGGCACGATCGCGAGGACGCCGACGATGACGGCCACGCCCCCCAGGTGCCACCACACGCTGACCGAGTTGAGGATGCTCACCAGGCGTACGCCGAACAGGTTCAGCGCGGCGTGAAGGACGAGGATGCAGGCGTAGATGATCAGGATCGATCCCGGTGTGGGATCGAAACCCCACTGAAGGTTCAGCAGAGCGCCGGTGAACAGCGCGGCACCGTAGTCGATCCCGGCGATCGCCCCGAGCAGACCCAGCAGGTTCAGCCAGCCGGTGTACCAGCCCCATCGGGGACCGCCCAGCTGATGAGCCATGTAGTACAGCGCCCCCGATGTGGGGTAGGCGCTGGTGACCTCTGCCAGTGCCATGCCGACGCACAGGACGAACAGACCCACGGCGACCCAGCCCCACAGCATCACGGCCGGGCCGCCCGTGTTCAGCCCGAAGCCGTAGAGAGTCATGCAGCCGGACAGCACCGAGATGACCGAGAAGCTGATGGCGAAGTTCCCGAAGGGGCCCATACGGCGGGCGAGTTGTGGTCTGTAACCGAGCTGGGAAAGCAGCTCGTCGTCCTCCGCGGACGGCGAAACTGCGGATCGTGCCGAGTGCGACACCGAACTACCTCCATCAAGAGAATCTGTAAGGACGCGCGGAAACAGGCGCGGAGGGAAGCGGCCGCCGGAAACGCGCTACCTGTAGCGGGCACCACGTGCCGGTTCGGCTTGGGCCGCGGCGAGGCACTGCGCACGTGCCCACACGAACGCGCCCTCGGCCAGGTTTGCGCGGCCGGAGAGATCGGCGGTGTCCTCCCACGGCTGGTGCGTGGCGTACTGACCGATCGCGCGGAAGACGTCGGCGGCTTCTGAGAACCGGTGGCCGGCCCACAGGGCATGGGCGAGGTGGTTGAGATCCAGTGGTGGGCGAAGAACCTCTCCTGGATGCCTGAACCACCGGTGCAGGGCCCGGTCCACGTCGCGGACGATGTGTATGCGCTGCCATTGCTGACGCGCAAGTGGATCCGCCGCTTGAAGCCGCTCGCGTTGCAGGCGGTGGTGGGCCGCGTACGCGTACAGCGGCAGTACGAGGACCGCCGATCCGTCCGGCGCCGACGCAGCCGCCCACTGCACGAAGTGCAGCGCGTCCGCGAGCGACCCGCCGGCGCGGGCGTAGAAGAACTGCAGCATCCGGTGGCAGGCCTCGCGGTTGAACGGATCCCGTACGTGAGCCTCCCGCAGGAACTGCCACGGACCGTGGGGCAGGGTCGGGTCCGGCGGCGCCACCTGCTGTTCCTGGCGCAGTTGCTGCTCGTCGAGTTGCGCCAGCGCCAGCAGACACACCCATGGAACCGGGTCGTCCGGGGCACTGTGAGCCGCGAGCCGTACCGCCTCACGGGCCGACTCGGCCAGCTCTTTCTCCCTGGGATGCCGCCGGCGCCGGGCCTGCAGCGCCCGCTCCACCGCGACCCGGGCCCGCATCATCATCGCGTCCGCGTTGCCGGGGTCCTCGGCCCGCCATGTCTGCACCACGTCCGAAGCCGCGGCCGCCGCAGCCAGCACCTGACTGCGCGACGTCCTGAGCGCCCAGTTCCCGTCTGCGCGGGCCAGCACGGTCCGCATCGCCATCCAGCGTCCGGTCCGGAGGTCCTCCAGCGCCACCCGCAGTTCCTGGTCGTGACCGGCCGGGTGGTACACAGGCCAGAAGCCGTCACGTCCCACGAGTTCGCCTCTGCAAGTCAGCTCGCGTATCCCCGCACTGTGGGAAGCAGGGCCGGCGCACAGCCCCGCTCGGACTGTTCGATTCCTTATTCTGTTTCATCTGAGCCTCGTGGGTGGGCAGTTGTCGGCGTTGTGGGGCGGGGCGTTCGCCCCATGGCATGGGTCGAGCAGTCTTGTGAAGGCGGCGGGAAAGACGGGTGTGGCTCCTGTTGGTCTTCCAGGCCGTCGAAGAAGAAGAACCCGGTCCGGTCCCGTTTCGAAAGACACGGTCTTCACGGCGATCGGCGGTCGGGCACCACACCCCACACCGGGAGGGGACTCGCCTCGCCCGGTGATGTCGTGATCAGAATGCACCATCTGACGGGCCGCCGGAATCGGTGGAAACACCCATCCGTAGAACTACCTATAGAGCGCCATCCCTCACCGTGATCGCTGCCGAGACCCGGACTGCCATGTGACGACGTCCCCAGCCGTGCTGGGCAAGTCTTGGTCAACTCAGTTCGGCGTCCGCCCTCGGTACGAAGCCGCAGGGAACCTTGGGTACGGCAGTACCGGTCGGCAGGTGGCGTACTCGCAAGTCAGAGTTGCCGGAGCCCGGTGTTCACCCATACCACCCGAGCGTGTCTCATACTCCGAACGCTCTGACGGCGGTCGTTCCCGAAGGGTCTCAACAAGTCCGGCATGATCACTGTTCATCTGAAGTACGAGATCGACCCCGACAAGCTTGAGGACTTCGAGGAATACGGTCGCCGCTGGGTCCGGCTCGTCAACCGTCGCGGCGGGACGCACCACGGTTACTTCCTGCCGAGTGAGGGCGACAGCGACATCGCCTACGCCGGCGTCGATCAGGTGCGCGGTGAACGCGAAGGGACGTGTACTGACTGCCCGCGTCGCAATGGTGAACCAGCCCCGGTCCAGTAGGAGTTCCAGCGCGGGCACGTCGCCACAAGGCCATGCCGAGGGCGTCGCGGACGAGCTTGGCCCGCTTGCTGACGGCAGCGGACCAGCCCACGATCGTGCGGGAGAAGACGTCCACGACGAACGCGACGTAGACGATCCCGGACCAGGTGGCGACGCAGGTGAAGTCGGCCACCGACCGCTCGTGCGGACGGGACGTGGTGAAGTCGCGCTGGAGCAGGTCACCAGCCCTGTCCTGGCCGTCGTTCCGGATGGTGGTGCGGATATTCTTTCCGCGTTGGGCGCCCTCCAGGCCGAGGTCGCGCATCAGCCGGGCGACGGTGCAGCGGGCCGCTGGTATGCCCTCGCGGTGCAGTTGCCGCCAGACTTTTCGCACGCCGTAGACACTGAAGTTGTCCGTGTGCACGCGGCTGATCTGCGTCTTCAGCTCCGCGGCGCGGACCGACCGGGCGCTGGGGGCGCGGTTCTTGGCGGCGTAGTAGGTGCTCGTTGCGATCTTCAGTCCGTGGCTGGTCAGGACACGGCAGATCGGCTCGGCCCCGAACACCTGGCGGTGTGCGTCGATGAACGCTACGAGCGTTTCGACGGCCGGTCGAGCTCGGCCGCGAAGAAAGCCGACGCCGCCTTCAAAGTCTCGTTCGCCCGCCGCAGCTCGGCGTTTTCGGCCCGCAGCCGCTTGATCTCCGCGGCCTCCTCGGACGTGACGCCGGGCCGCTGGCCGGCGTCGACTTCGGCCTTGCGGACCCAGGTCCGCACTGTCTCCGCCGCACCGATCCCCAGCTTGGCCGCGACCGCCTTCAGCGCGGCCCACTCGGCCGGATAGCTCGGGCGGATCTCCGCGACCATGCGCACCGCGCGCTCACGAAGCTCGGGAGGGTAGGGGGACGGACGTGCCATGACTCGATCCTTTCAGGGAATCGAGCCTCCACCAGACCCGGAGCGGTTCACCGTAGTACTGCATCCAGCCACGCATAATGGCGTTGAACCATCGTGCGAACTCGCCGAGGGTGCAGCCGATCGGCATGTGGAGCCGCCAGGAGCGACCGGACCTCTTGGCCGTGTGCAGTTGAAGGCCGCCCTCATGTCGGATCTGCTCTACTCGCTCAGCCACCCCGCAAGTTGGGTGGCGGTCTTCTCGCCCGCTCGCTGCTTGATCAAGCCTTCCTTGGCAGCTGCACGAAGCCTGACCTTCGAGCTACCCATCCCGCAATTGGTCACCAGCGCCGTAACCACTACAGGATTCATGCCGAGCGCGCCTCCCCTGGTGACGACACGGATGGTCTTCTGGTCCACGCAAGGCTCGACATGCATGGGCCCCACTGCTCGTCCGGCGAGACCAAGCACGTTGGCGACACGCCTGACGGCATCATCGAACGGCAAGGGCATCTCGAGGTCGATCTCATGGACATTCTTCCTCATCAGCTGGGCCACAAGCCGGGTCAAGCGACCGCCCCTGGCTGCCAGATCAGCAAGCTCCTCGGCAAGGATCTCGTCCTCACTCCGGTCCACGCGCCCCCCTCACTGTCTGCATTTACCATGTAATCAGCCACACGCTCCCGCCCGCCCATCACGGGCCGGCCCTTACACGCCCAGCTCCTGAGTGACATCAGAACTCTGTTCTGGCACGGAGGCTTCGCCTTCGGACTGGCGGGGGTGAGGCTTCGTCAGGTTTGCGGCTGAAGTCACCGCCGAACGACTCCTGCGGAAACCGACACGGCCAACCGTTCCAGGGAGTATTCAGAGAAACGTCGCCCTGCCGGGGCCTTCCTCGACGAAGCTGCGCATGCCCCGCTCGCGGTCCTCTGTCGCGAACAGGCCCGCGAACCAGTTGCGCTCGATGGTGAGACCGGTGTCGAGGTCGGTCTCCAGACCCTGGTCGATCGACTCCTTGGCGGCCCGCAGGGCGAGTGCTGGGCCCTTGGCCAGTCGGGAGGCCCAGACCCGCGCCTGCTCGTACACCTCGGCGGCCGGAACCACGAGGTCGACCAGGCCGATACGAAGAGCCTCGTCGGCCTTGACCATCCGGCCGGTGAAGACGAGGTCCTTGGCCTTGGAGGGGCCCACGAGCCGGGACAGGCGCTGGGTACCGCCCGCGCCGGGGATCAGGCCGAGCAGGATCTCGGGCTGGCCGAGCTTGGCGTTGTCGGCGGCGATCCGGTAGTCGGTGCACAGGGCCAGCTCGCAGCCGCCTCCGAGTGCGTAACCGGTGATCGCGGCGACGACCGGCTTCGGGATGCGAGCGACGGCCGTGAAGGCGTCCTGAAGCGGGCGTGAGCGCCTGACCATGCCCGCGTGGTCGAGGAGCTCCATCTCCTTGATGTCTGCTCCGGCCGCGAACACCTTCTCGCCGCCGTACAGGATCACCGCCCGGATGTCGTCGCGCTCGGTCACCTCCGCGGCGAGCTCGCCGAGCCGGTCCTGGGTGGCGATGTCGAGGGCGTTCATCGGCGGGCGGTCGAGGCGGATCGTGCCGACGCCTGCGGCGACGTCAAGGTGGACGGACATGGGCTTCCTCAGCTGTCGAAGTCGACGGTCAGCGTCTCGGAGACGGGGAAGGTCTGGCAGGTCAGCACATAGCCGGCCTCGACCTCGGCGGCTTCGAGCGCGAAGTTGCGGCGCATGTCGGCCACTCCTTCGGTGACTAGGGCGCGGCAGGTACCGCATACGCCGCCCTTGCAGGCGAAGGGCAGGTCGGGGCGCGTCTTCTGGGCGCCGTCCAGCACCGTGGCCGCGCGCGGCAACGCGGCGGTGGTGGACCGGCCGTCGAGCGTGATGGTGACCTGGCTGACCGGGCCCTCGACAGCGGCTTCCTCGTGCCGCGTCTGCCGTACCGGCGCGTCGTCCGCGTAGAACAGCTCCTGGTGGACACGGGTGTCGGGCACCCCCAGGCCGGTCAGCACCTCCTGGGCATCGCGGACCATGCCGTGGGGTCCGCACAGCCACCAGTGGTCCGCGGCGGTGACGTCGACCAGCCCGCCGATGAGGGCGGAGAGACGATCGGCGTCCAGGCGGCCGGAGAGCACCTCGGCCTCGCGGGGCTCGCGGGAGAGGACGTGGGCGAGCTGGAAGCGCACCGGCTGGAGGTCCTTCAGGTCGGCGAGTTCGTCGGCGAACATGACCGAGCCGGTGCGGCGGTTGCCATAGAACAGCGTGACCCGCGAGCGGTCGTCGGCGGCGAGGACCGACTCGGCGATGGAGAGCATGGGGGTGATGCCGGACCCCGCGGCGATGAGGACGTGGTGGCCGGGTGCGGCGAGGTCGGGGGTGAAGGCACCGGTCGGGGCCATCACCTCCAGGGTGTCGCCGGGCCGTACGTCGTGGACCAGCCAGGAGGAGAACAGCCCGCCGGGCACTTCGCGCACCCCGATGCGCGGCGGTGCGCCCACCTGAGAGCAGATCGAGTAGGAGCGCCGCTCGTCCCGCCCGTCGACCTCACGGCGAAGGGTGAGCGACTGGCCCGGGGCGAAGACGAACTCCTCGGCCAGGTCGTCCGGGATGTCGAAGCCGACCGCGACCGCGTCCTCGCACAGCCGCTGCACGGTGGCCACGCGCAGGTGGTGGAAGGCCGGGCGGCGGCGCCGCACGGGCGTGGGGGCCAAGGTGCCGGGTGGCAGCAGGTCCTCCATCAGATCTCCTTGATGTACTCGAAGGGTTCGCGGCAGGCGCGGCAGCGCCACAGTGCCTTGCAGGAGGTGGCGCCGAAGCGGGAGGTCTCCTCCGTGTCCGCCGAGCCGCACTGGGGGCACGGCACCGCGGGCCGGGTGGGGGACAGGGCCAGCGGCACCGGGCCGGGGGCGGGGCGCGGCGCCGGCCCGGGGGGCGCGATGCCGTGCTCGGCGAGGGTGCGGCGGCCGCTCAGTGTGATCCAGTCCGTGGTCCAGGGCGGATCGAGCACGGTGCGCAACCGGACATGCGCGTATCCGGCAGCTGTGAGGCGCGCTGCCACTTCGGCGCGCATCTCGGCCATGGCCGGGCACCCGGAGTAGGTCGGGGTGAGGCTGACGACGACCGTCCCGTCCTCACCGACCTCGACGCCCCGCAGCACGCCGAGGTCGGCCAGGGTGAGCATGGGCAGCTCGGGATCCGGTACGGACGCGGCGATGTGCCGAGCGCGGCGCGCATCCGTCAGTACGGTCACCATGTCGCGTCCGGGTGGGCGCGGGCAAGGCTCTGCAGCTCGGCCAGAAGCGGGGCGAGGTGCTCAGTGTGCTCGCCGTCGCGGCCGGCGCCGGGCAGCGGCCGGCACGTCGGCAGAGGCACTCCGGCCGCCTTCGTGACCTGCTTCAGCACCGCCCCGACCTCGTCCTCGACGTCGTACGCGGTGAACAGCTCGTCCAGGTACGGCGCGATTTGCTCCAGCGCGTCCTGCATCCGGTGATGCGACTCGGCGGTGCCGTCGCCGAGGCGGACGACCCACTCGGCGGCGTACTGCCGGTGATAGCTCAGCTCCTTGACGCCCTTGGCGGCGATCGCGGCGAGCACCGGATCGTCGGAGGCGGTGAGCCGCTCGAAGTGGGCGAGCCTCCAGGCGGAGAGCGCCAGCAGGCGTGCGACGCAGAACGCGAAGTCGCCGCCCGGGAGTTCGGCGAGGCGAACGTTGCGGAAGTCGCCGGCGTCCCGGAAGTAGGCGTAGGCGTCCTCGTCACGGCCGGTGCCGTCGACCTGGCCCGCGCGCGAGTACAGCAGGCGGGCCTGGCCGAGCAGGTCGAGCCCGATGTTCGCCAGCGCCACCTCCTCCTCCAGCTCAGGGGCGCGGGTGGTCCACTCGGCCAGCCGTTGCGCCAGGACGAGGGCGTCGTCGGCCAGCGCGACACAGACGGCGGCCAGTTCACCGGCGTCGATGCCGTCGGGTACCGCGCTGTCCACGCCGTGCAGGGGGTCCTCGAAGCCGGTGCCGTAGGCCCAGCGGGTGTCGTCCTCGTGTCCCTCGGCCAGGGTCAGGTGGACGTGGTCGTCGCTCATTCCCTGCTCCTCAGATGTGGGGGACGTCGTCGGGGATGTCGTAGAAGGTCGGGTGGCGGTACACCTTGTCCGCGCTGGGCACGAAGAAGGGATCCTTCTCGTCGCGGGTGGAGGCGGTGATGTTCCCACTGCGCACCACCCAGATCGACACGCCCTCGTTGCGTCGGGTGTACAGGTCGCGGGCGTGCGTGAGGGCCATCCGGTCGTCGGCCGCGTGCAGCGAGCCCACATGGACGTGGTTGAGCCCGCGCTTGCCACGCACGAACACCTCGTACAGCTGCCAGTTGTCCTTCTCGGTGGTCATGCCACCGCTCCCTTCTGCGTACGGGCCGCCTGCTTGGCGGCGTGGGCGGTGGCCGCCTCCCTGACCCAGGCGCCCTCCTCGTGGGCAGCCCGGCGCCGGGCGACGCGCTCGGCGTTGCAGGGCCCGTCACCGGAGATCACCCTGGTCAACTCGGCCCAGTCGGGCGTGCCGAAGTCGTGGTGGCCGCGCTCCTCGTTCCAGCGCAGCTCCGGGTCGGGGAGCGTGACGCCGAGCTTCTCGGCCTGGGGCACGGTCATGTCGACGAAGCGCTGACGCAGCTCGTCGTTGCTGTGCCGCTTGATCTTCGGCGCCGTCCACGAACCAGCCGATCACGCCGACGTCCGCGAAGCTCAGCGTCGGGTAGTTGAAGATCGACGAGTACTTCTGGCGGCCCTCGATCAGCCGGTCCGTGAGGTCCGCGCGATCGGCACCCAGGGTCTCCGCCGCCGAGTACAGATACAGCCCGTGCCCGGCCTCGTCCTGCACCTTGGCGAACAGGATCGCCTTGCGGCGCAGCGAGGGCGCCCGGGTGATCCACTCCCCCTCGGGCTGCATGCCGATGATCTCCGAGTGGGCGTGCTGCGCGATCTGGCGGACGAGCGTCTTCCGGTAGCCGTCCGGCATCCAGTCGCGCGGCTCGATCCGCCAGTCGCGGGCGATCGTCGCCTCGAAGTGCTCCTGCAGCTCCGATCCTGCGCAGCCCACCGCCGACACGTCGGCGTGTGACGCGGTCATCTGTCCCTACCTTCCCGACCGACCGTTCGTTCGGTCGACATCATGGTTGAGCGTTCGTGTTCCCGCAAGTGCGGCAGCCGGATCAGTGTCCGGTGAAGGATGGCTGCTGACCTTCGAGAAAGGCCCGCACAGCGGCCCGGTGGTCCCCGGTCGTGCCCAGCCGTTCCTGGGCCGCCGCCTCGCGTTCCAGCACCACGGGCAGGGGCGCTCCGTCAGCACGCAGCAGCGCCTTGACTTCGGCGTACGCGGCCGTGGGGCCGGTAGCGAGACGCTGGGCGAGGGTCAGACCCTGCGCAGCGGCACCGCCGGCCGGCACGACGCTGTGGACGAGGCCCCACTGCTGCGCCGCCTCGGCGTCGAAGCGGTCGCCGAGCAGCATCAGAGCGGCGGCCCGCGACGGACCGACCGCCTGCGTCAGAGCCCCGCTCAGACCGCTGTCGGCGGCGAGGCCGATCCCGGTGAACGCGGTCGAGAAGCGGGCACCGGCTCCCGCGACCCGCAGGTCGGCACAGAGCGCGAGCCCCAGCCCCGCTCCGACGCAGGCGCCCTCGATGGCCGCGACCACGGGCTGCGGCAGCGTGCACAGTTCCTCGACGAGCGGGTTGTACTCGTCCCGGACGATGGCGAAGGCGGAGGCGGGTGCGCTCTCCAGGGCCCGCGCGTGCTCCTTGAGGTCCTGGCCGACGCAGAAGTGCCTGCCCTCGGCGGTGAGCAGCACCGCCCGGACGAGGTCACCGTCGGCGCGCACCCGGCGTACCGCGGCGATCAGTCCGGCGCGCAGCGACACGTCCAGAGCGTTTCCCGCGGAGGGCCTTCGTAGTTCGATGACAGCAACGCCGTCGTCCAGGGTGTAGCCGACGCCCGGCGGCGTCTCGTCGGCCGGAGGCCCGCTCGTCGCGCTCATTCCCACGTGTAGAAACCCTTTCCGGTCTTGCGTCCGAGCTCGCCGCGGGCGACCTTCTCCCGCAGCAGCCGGGGCGGGCCGAAGCGTTCGCCGAGTGTGGCGTGCAGGTGCTCGGCGATGGCGAGGCGTACGTCGAGCCCGACCAGGTCGGTCAGGCGCAGCGGCCCCATCGGGTGCTTGTAGCCGAGCCGCATGGCGTCGTCGATCGCCTCCGGTTCCGCGACGCCCTCCTCGACCATGCGGATCGCCTCCAGGCCCAGGGCCAGGCCAAGGCGGCTGCTGGCGAAGCCGGGCGAGTCCTTGACGACGACGTCCTTCTTGCCGAGGCAGCGGGTCCAGCCGAGGGCCGCCTCGACCGTGTCGGCCCCGGTGTCGGGTGCGACAACGATCTCGACCAGTTCGGAGGCGGGCACGGGGTTGAAGAAGTGCATGCCCAGGAAGCGGTCCGGCCGGGTGAGGGCTGCGGCGAGATCGGTGACCGACAGGGAACTGGTGTTGCTGGCCAGTACCGTCCCGGGGCTCACCGCCTGCTCGGCGGCGGCGAGGAGCCGGGCCTTGAGCGCGGCGTCCTCGGGGACGGCCTCGACGACCAGGTCGGCGTGCGAGGGCAGGGCGTCGACGGACGGGACCGTCGCCACCCTGGCCAGCACCTCCTCCGCGGGCTCGGCGAGTGCGCCGCGTTCGGCTGCTCTCTTCAGGCCGGCGGCGACGCGGTCCAGCGCCGCGGCCGCGGCCTGCTCGCCGCTCTCCACGACGGTCACGGCCGAGCCGGCCGTCGCGAAGGACTGTGCGATACCGGCGCCCATGCGGCCGCCGCCGATCACCCCGACGACTGCGGGTGCTGAGGTCATGCCCGGCTCCTCTTCTCCAGAAAGCGTGTCATGCGGTCCTTCTTGTCCTGTCCCTCGAACAGCACGGCCTGGGCCAGGTCGTCGGCGACCGGGTGGGCGCCGGGCGAGTCGACGACGAGCTTTGTCAGCCGCAGGGCGGTGGCGGAGGAGCGGGCCATGCGGTCGAGCAGGGCGTGCGCCTCGTCCAGCAGCTTCTCCGCCGGTACGACGTCGATGACCAGGCCGGCCGCCAGTGCCGCAGCGGCGTCGAGGTTCCGCCCGGCGAGCAGCACCTGCTTGGCGATCGACTCGCCCACGAGCTCGGGCAGCCGCCAGCAGGCCCCGGCCGCGGCGAGGATGCCGAGCCCCGGCTCGGGGTTGCCGAAGACGGCCTCCGGACCGGCGATGCGCAGGTCGCAGGCGTACGACAGTTCGGCGCCGCCGCCCAGCGCCCAGCCGTCGACGGCGGCGAGCGTGGGCATGGGGAGTCTGCGCACCCGATCGAACAGGCGGCTGTTGACGCCCTGGAGGGCTTCGTCGCGGCCGCGTCGCAGCAGTTCTGCGATGTCGGCGCCGCCCGCGAAGACGCGGCCGTGGCCGGTGAGCAGCAGCAGCTTCGGATCCGCTTCCAGCAGCCCGCACACCTCGTGCAGTTCGGCGATCATGCGGCCGCTGATGGCGTTGCGAGCCTCGGGCCGGTGCAGGGTGACGACGACCCGGTCTTCCCGTTCCTCGACGAGCAACGTCTCATAGGCGGTACTCACACCCGCTCCACGAGCATCGCGACGCCCTGACCGACTCCCACGCACAGCGTCGCCAGGCCCCGGCGGGCGTCCTCGCGCTCCAGCCGGCCGAGCAGCGTCAGCAGGATGCGCGCACCGGAGCAGCCGAGGGGATGGCCGAGCGCGATGGCGCCGCCGTCGGCGTTGACCCTCTCCTCGTCGAGCTTGAGACGGCGTATGACGGCCAGCGCCTGGGCGGCGAACGCCTCGTTCAGCTCGACCGCGTCCAGGTCGCCCGCCTGCCAGCCGGCCCGGGCGAGGGCCTTCTGCGTGGCGGGCACCGGGCCGAGGCCCATGATGTTGGGCTGGACGCCGGCCGACGCGGACGTGACGATCCGCGCCCGCGGGGTGAGCCCGTACCGCTCCACCGCCTCGCCGCTCGCGACCACCAGCGCGGCGGCGCCGTCCGACAGCGGCGAGGAGGAACCGGCGGTGACGATGCCACCCTCGCGGAAGATGGTCCGCAGAGCTCCGAGCTTCTCCAGCGTCGTGCCGGGGCGCGGCCCTTCGTCAGCGGTGACCTCGCCGTCCTTCACCGGGACCGGCACGATCTCGCGGTCGAAGCGCCCCGCCTCCCGTGCCGCCACGGCCCGCTGGTGACTGCGCAGCGCGAACGCGTCGGACTCGGCACGGGTGATGCCGTCCAGGGCGGCGACCTCCTCGGCCGTCTCCCCCATCGCGAGAGTCACCTTGGCCGTCTCGGGACCGGCCCCCGCGGGCACGGCCCGGTCGGCGGCTGCGAAGCGCGGATTGGTGAAGCGCCAGCCCAGTGAGGTGTCGTGCACCTCCCCCGGCTTGGCCCAGGGGGTGCCGGGCTTGGCCATCACCCAGGGGGCGCGGGTCATGGACTCCACCCCGCCCGCGACCACCAGATCCGCCTCCCCGGACCGGATCGCCTGGGCGGCACTTGCGACCGCGGTCAGCCCGGAGGCGCAGAGCCTGTTGACCGTGTAGCCGGGGACGGTGTGCGGCAGCCCCCCCAGCAGCACGGCCATGCGCGCCACGTCCCGGTTGTCCTCACCCGCCTGGTTGGCGGCCCCCAGGACCACCTCGTCCACGGCCTCCGCCGGGATCCCCGCGCGGCGCACGGCCTCACCCACCACCAGGGCGGCCAGGTCGTCGGGACGCACGGATGCCAATGCGCCGCCGTAGCGGCCTTGCGGGGTGCGCGCCCCGTCGATCAGAAAGACGTCGTCAGGCATGAGCGGACTCCTCGACGAGAACGGGCCGACGTGACTGCAGCGTCGCGAAGCGGCCGGTGACAAAGGCAGGATCGGAAAGGGTGGCACTGGCCGCCGGGTTGGCGGCACTGCCGTGGAAGTCGCTGAAGGCAGCGGACTGGTTGACGAAGACGCCGCCGGTGAGGTTCTCCGACAGGTGCACACCGGCGTCCAGGGCGGCCGACTCGGCGGCGGCCAGCACGTCTTCGCTCGTGGAGTGGACGGCGGCGGTCAGCGCGCCGTGTTCCCGCACGGTCTCCCGGAAGACCGAGAGGCTGTGCTCGGTGGAGTCGGTGTCTATGACGAAGGAGACGGGCCCGAACCACTCACTGGTGTAGGTCTCGCGGTCGGCAGTCGCATCCAGCCGTACCACCAGCGGCGTACGGACGACCGCTTCCGGGTACTCCGGATGCTCGACCGGCGCCGACGCACGCACCGTACGGCCGAGCCCGGCGGCCCGCTCCAGCCGCTCGCGCACACCGTCGTTGACGAGGGCGCCCAGGGTGCCGGCCGCGCGGGCCGGGTCGCCGAGCAACCGGTCCAGCGCGGCTCCGAGGTCGGCGGCGAACTGGTCGGCGCTCTTGACGCCCTGGTCCGTGGCGATGCCGTCGCGCGGGATCAGCAGGTTCTGCGGGGTGGTGCACATCTGACCGCTGTAGAGGGCCAGCGAGAAGGCCAGGTTGCCCAGCAGTCCGCGGTAGTCGTCGGTGGAGTCCAGGACGACGGTGTTCAGACCCGCCTTCTCGGTATATACGACGGCCTGGCGGGCGTGTGTCTCCAGCCAGTCGCCGAACTCGGTGGAGCCGGTGAAGTCAATGATCCGTACGTCCGGGTGGAGGGCGTACACCGACGCCGTACGGTCCTCGGGGCTCTCGGCGGCCAGGATCACCACGTTCGGGTCGAAGCCCGCCTCGGCCAGCACCTCGCGGGCGATGCGCACGGTGATCGCGAGCGGCAGGACAGCACCCGGGTGCGGCTTGACGACGACCGGATTGCCGGTGACCAGGGAGGCGAACAGGCCCGGATAGCCGTTCCAGGTGGGGAAGGTGTTGCAAGCGATCAACAGCGCCACCCCGCGCCCTACGGGCGTGAACTTTTTGTCCATCACCAGCGGTCCGCCCTTGCGCTGCGGCTTGCTCCAGCGAGCCGCAGCCGGGTGCCGCTTCTGCTCGGCCCAGGCATAGGCGACCGCCTCCAGGCCGCGGTCCTGAGCGTGCGGACCGCCCGCCTGAAAGGCCATCACGAAGGCCTGGCCGGTCGTGTGGTGCACGGCGTGCGCGATCTCGAAGCTCGCCGCGTTCAGACGGGCGAGGATCTCCGCGGCCACGCCGGCGCGGGTGTCCGGCCCCGCGTCACGCCACGGGCCGCTGGCGGCCTTCGCGGCGGTCACCGCCTCGTCCGGGGCGACGCGGGGGTAGGTCATATCAAGCGGAAATCCGTACGGAGAGGTCTCGGTCGCCGGTACCGCTCCGTTGCCGGGATGGCCGGGGAGCTCGAAGTGGCCCCCGAGCCCGTCCCGGAAAGCGGCTTCTCCGTTCTTCGCGGCGTCCTCGCCGTACACCGACTTGCTCGGCGACTCCGGATACGGCGTCCAGTGGTCCCGGCTCGCGGTGGCGGCGACCGACTGTTCCAGCAGCGTGCGATGGAGCGCGAAGAAATCAGGGCCATTCGACCTCTTGTGCGACATGTGGTCCACCTCTTGACAGGCATTGGTCCGGTCGGATTACTTAGCCGTGCCGCACGCTAACCGAATGTTCGGTCGGGAGACAAGGTCGTATAAATGGTGATACAAACCACAGACGCGACTCCTACGGAGGCGATGTTCTCCGCGGACGAGGCGTCCCGCGGTCTGGGAATCGAGCTGCTCGAACACAGCGCAGGGACCGCCGTGCTCCGCATGACGGTGACCCCGGCGATGGTGAATGGGCACAAGATCGCCCACGGCGGCTATGTGTTCCTGCTCGCCGACACCGCCTTCGCCTGTGCCTGCAACAGCCACGGTCCCGTGACCGTCGCGGCGGGCGCCGACATCACCTTCGTCGGCCCGGCGTACGAGGGCGACGTGCTCGTGGCGACCGCCGAGGAGCGCACCCGGTTCGGCCGCAGCGGCATCTACGACGTGAGCGTCCGGCGCGGCGAAGAGGTGATCGCGGAGTTCCGCGGACGCAGCCGCAGCATCCCCGGCACGCCACCGGGCTCGACCAGGGACACGACGGCGCACAGCGCGCCGGGCACCACCACGAAGGAGTCGCGATGAGCAACGAGACGACGGCCACGGCAGCCCCCGCATCCCGCATGGGGGAACCGCTCCCCCACGACCTGCTGGACAACGGCGAGCGCCTGACGCGGGAACAGCTGAGAGAACTTCAGCTCGACCGTCTGCGATCGACGCTGCGGCACGCCTACGACAACGTGGGGCTGTACCGCACAAAGTTCGACGAGGCCGGTGTGCGGCCCGACGACTGCCGGTCGCTGGAGGACCTCGCCCGGTTCCCCTTCACCACCAAGGCCGACCTGCGGGACACCTACCCCTTCGGCATGTTCGCCGTGCCGATGGCGGACGTACGGCGCATCCACGCCTCCAGCGGCACCACCGGCCGCCCCACGGTCGTCGGCTACACCGACAACGACCTGTCCATGTGGGCGGACATGGTCGCGCGCTCGATCCGCGCCGCCGGCGGCCGCCCCGGCCACAAGGTTCACATCTCCTACGGCTACGGCCTCTTCACGGGCGGCCTCGGAGCGCACTACGGCGCCGAGCGGGCCGGCTGCACAGTGATCCCGGCGTCCGGCGGCATGACCGCGCGCCAGGTGCAGATCATCCAGGACTTCGAGCCCGAGATCATCATGGTCACCCCGTCCTACATGCTCACCCTGCTCGACGAGTTCGAACGGCAGGGCATCGACCCGCGCACCAGCTCCCTGAAGGCGGGCATCTTCGGGGCCGAGCCGTGGACGGAGGAGATGCGCCGCGAGATCGAGGAGCGCATGGACATCCACGCCGTCGACATCTACGGCCTGTCGGAGGTGATCGGCCCCGGCGTCGCCCAGGAGTGCGTGGAGACCAAGGACGGCCTGCACGTGTGGGAGGACCACTTCTACCCCGAGGTCGTCGACCCGGTCACGGACAGCGTGCTCGCGGAGGGCGAGGAGGGAGAGGCCGTCTTCACCTCACTCACCAAGGAGGCCCTGCCGATCATCCGCTACCGCACCCGCGACCTGACCCGGCTGCTGCCCGGCACGGCCCGGCCCGCCTTCCGCCGGATGCAGAAGATCACCGGCCGCTGCGACGACATGATCATCCTGCGCGGCGTGAACGTCTTCCCCAGCCAGATCGAGGAGATCGTGCTGCGCACGCCCGCAGTGGCCCCGCATTTCCAGATCCAGCTCACCGAGCGCGGCCGCATGGATCATATGGTCGTGCAGGTCGAGGCCCGCCCTGACGCCGGCCCCGAACAGCGCGAGGCCGCCGCCAGGGCGATCAGCCAGGGCATCAAGGACGGCGTGGGCGTCACCGTCGAGGTGGCGACCGTCGACCCCGAGACCCTGGAGCGGTCCCTCGGCAAGCTTCGTCGTGTCAAGGATCTCCGGGGGGGGTAACAGCTGATCTTGCGGGTTGCGGGGTGTGGGAAGGGAGGCTGCCATGTCGGACGCACGCGCGGGCCGGCCGTGGCGGCCCCGGATGGTCGTGTTGGCGTTCCGCCTGACCATGGCGGTGGTGATCGCGCTGTTCGCCCGTCGGACGTACGAGAAGGTGGCCATCGCGTGGGCCCGTTCCTCGGGGACCCTGTATGTTCGGCATCATCGTCGGACTGGCCACGATCGCTCCCCTGGCCCTGGTCCCGGCCGTCCTCGGCACCGACGATCTCCGATTCTGGCCGCTCATCCCGGTCGCCACCGGTACCACGGCCTCACTGCTCCTCATACGCGGGCAGCGCCGGCGCCGGCAGAGCAAGGCCACCCGCGCCGCGGCGGACGACACCACCGCGTAGAGCTCGTCCGCTCGGCCCTGAGCGCCGTGACGGAGGCGGTCAGCCGTCCCGAGCTGCAGCGAGTTTCACCGTGTGCGGTGACCGGCATAGCCTGGCCGGCTGCCCTGTGTTCCTGCGGCGCCGGCCCGAGTGGACGGTGCACAGGCTCCCGGCGAGGGCTCGGTGAGCGTCCTCGGCCCGCCGGATCGCGTGAGCGCCGACCCACGGATGCGGCAAGCGGATACGTGGACGACTCAGTGTTCTCCCTGATGTGCGCACGGCCCTCAGCGGTAACAGTTGTCACCCCGGCGCCCGAGTCACCCCGGACGGGCGCCGGGAACCAGGAGACAAGGATGGTGCAGTGCGCCTGTCCGACGACAGGCGGTCCGAGCCAGACACAGGTCCCGGGGATGCCCTGTGGCCCGCGTCCTTCTCCCATCGCCCCGCAGCCCGCACGGGTGCGCACGCACTGGCGAGGCCCGTCGTCGAGTCCGCGCTCTTTCTGGCGTATGCCGGGTACTTCTTGGGCGGATTCACCCCACGCGGCCGCCCGACCGGCCACGCATACGACGTTGACTTCCTGCCGGCTTGGTGGCTGTCTCGCTGTCGCCGCGGCCGCCCGATCGGCCGCACGGCAGCACGCCGCTCCCAGCCCTCGCCCCTGCGCCGGGTGACGGGGGCGGCGGCGAGGGCTGGGGATTCACCTCACCGTCCGGCCGTCGCAATGGCCGCGGTGCTCGAAGACGCCGCGTACGTCGGGCCCAGCGATGAGGGAGGCGAGCGTGGCGAGGTCCATGTGCGGCCGGTACTTCGCCAGGTAGGCGGACAGCTCCAACGACCGGCACCAGGCCCACGCCGGCCGCCTCCAGGTTGCGCAGGGCCGTCTCCCACTGGACGGCGACCTCATCCTGCAGCGGCTCGGTGAAGTAACCGGTCGGCACCCCCAGCCGGATCGACCGCGGCGGACGCGCGGCGACCGGGGTGTCCTCACCACTGAGGACGCCGTCCAGCAGAGCCAGGTCCACCACCCGGCGCGCCATGGGCCCGATGGTGTCCCTGGTGCTCGACAGGGGCGTCACACCCTCCCCGGAGTAGCGCCCGACCGCGCGTGCCGTGACCACGGCAGGCATGCGCGGCCCGTCTCGAAGGTGTTCTACGCACGATGGCGCGGAATGGAACATGCACAAACCGGGCCGCCCTTGCCCTCGCATGCCGCCGCCGGAGCACTCGGGCATCCACGCGCGACGCACGCCGGCAAGGCGTTGAGCCGGGCGAAGTCCCATCCGGTCAACTCCCTTGACAGGGGATGCACGGCTGCCTTTACTTACCAACCATGAACCGACCAATCGTTCGGTCGGTAGGTCTGGCGACGATTACTCAAACCGCCCAGCACCTCAGTCAGCACAGGTGAACGACCAGGTCCGCTAACCAGCAGACTCTCTATCTCCACCTCGCGGAAGCAGTCCGGGCACAACCGTGCCTCAGCCTTCCTGCTTGAGACGACCGGCCCGACCCGACTCCAAGAGGTATGCCGGAAATGGAGCACAAGGCGGCAGCGCATACCCAGCCGTCAAATGAGGTGAGGACAGGCCGCCTCATCAGCTTGGCAACTGGGCGAGTCCATCGTGATTTCACTCCGACCTCTCTTCAAACCCCGATGATCAGCCGCGGCAGCATCATTCACCCTGGCAGGAGACAGCATTGACCATCGACAGAAACCTATCCGAGTCAGCCACACCAAAGCAGGTACGCCCACTGCGGGTAGCTACGGCCAGCTTCATCGGAACCGCCATTGAGTGGTACGACTACTTCATCTACGGCATGGCTGCGGCAATTGTCTTCGGACCGCTCTTCTTCCCCTCTGCCTCGTCGACGGCCGGCACCCTGGCCTCCTTCGCCACGTACTCGGTCGGATTCTTCGCCCGTCCAGTGGGCGGCGTCATCATGGGTCACTACGGTGACCGCCTAGGCCGCAAGTCCATGCTGGTGATCTCGCTCCTCACCATGGGACTCGCCACGGTGGGAATCGGACTGCTTCCCACCTACGAGACCGTCGGCGTCTGGGCGCCGATCCTGCTGGTCACCCTGCGCTTCATCCAGGGCATAGGCGTCGGTGGCGAGTGGGGCGGAGCCGTCCTCATGGCGGTCGAGCACGCCCCGGAGAACAAGAAGACGTTCTACGGCAGCTTTCCGCAGATGGGTGTGCCGGGCGGACTCATCATCGCCAACCTGGTGTTCCTCGGTCTCACAAAGAACCTCAGCGATGACGCATTCCTGTCCTGGGGCTGGCGCGTTCCCTTCCTGGCCAGCGCCATCATGATCGTGGCAGGGCTTGTCATTCGGCTCTCCATCGAAGAAAGCCCTGACTTCGAGGCGGTCAAGCAGTCGAAGAAGGAGCAGCGCCTGCCCATTGTGACCGTACTGAAGGGAAACTGGAAGGAGGTACTCCTTTCTGCCGGTGCCTTCATCGGCATCAACGCGGTCGGCTATATCTTCATGGCCTACCTACTGGCCTACACGACTGTCGGGCTCGAATTGAAGCGGGATCTCATTCTGACCTTCACGCTCGTTGCTTCCCTGGTGTGGCTGGCGGTCATTCCTTGGGCTTCCGCCCTCTCGGACCGGCACGGCAAGGCGACGGTGCTCAAGGTCGGTTCTGTAGGCCTTGCAGCGAGCACGCTCATCCTGTTCCCGTTGATCAACACCAAGAATTCCGCCTTCATTCTGTTCGCGCTCCTGGTGACGGCAGTATTCATGGGTGCGGTCTACGGGCCGATAGCGGCACTGTTCTCGGGGCTCTTCAAGGCCGAAGTCCGCTACAGCGGTGCCTCTCTCGGTTACCAAGTGGGATCGATCCTGGGGGGCGGTATCGCACCGACCATCGCCACAGCGCTCTACGCGAGTTACTCATCCACCACACCGATCGGCCTTTACCTCACAGCCATGACATCGCTCAGCCTCGCATGCGTGTGGGTGGTTACCCGCAAGACAAACTGACGCTCGGTGCGCCGGTGGCGGTAAGGCTGATCCGCTGTGCGGCTTTCACACAGCCAGGGTTGACCGAGCCGCCATCGGAATCTCCCGGTATCCCCGCCCCGGTGGCGCCGACGCGTACTCGCTGGTCGGGGACGCAGCGCCAGCATGGACGGAGGCTGAGCTGCCAGGTGATGCCGCAGACCTGGGCAGCGGCCCAGAACTCCGAGTCAGGAGTGGTGCACTCCTCAATGGTGATCAGCTGCGCGGCCAGCGCGTGGGCGGTGCCCCGGGCACGGGGTGTGCCCGGAAAAGAGGCAGGCCACAACACGTGGTGGGCGCGTGTCTCAGGCTGGGGGGGGGAGAAGGACCTTGGCATCGATCGATTGCCGCACGTGCCAGTGCCTTCGGACTCGAAGGGGATGCGGACGGGTGCACCGCAGGCCCCAGTGCGGGTATGACTCTGGTGCATCGCCTCATGAAGCGACATCCGTGGAATCACGTAGTCCAACAGTCGGAACATCAGCCGGGTCCGCCGGAGATGGCGGCGTCCGGCGAGGAACGAACGCCTCGGAGGAGGCAGGGCGGGGCGTAAGTCATGGGATTGCAGCCGACGACGGCACCGCACGACGGCGGGGTCGTCGTGATCGACAAATCTCACGAGCCCCGGCCTGTTGGCATGGTGGGGAGAGCCTGTTCAGCCCAGATCGTCTTGCCGGTGCGGGTGGGGCGGCTGCCCCAGCGCTGGGTGAGCTGGGCGACGAGCAGCAGACCGCGGCCTCCCTCGTCGAAGACCCGGGCCCGGCGCATGTGAGGGGCGGTGCTGCTGGAGTCCGACACCTCGCAGATGAGCGCGGTATCACGGATCAGGCGGAGCTGGATGGGGGATCCGCCGTACCGGATGGCGTTGGTGACGAGTTCACTCACGACGAGTTCGGTGACGAATTCGAGGTCCTCCAGATGCCAGGCGGCCAATTGCTCGCCTGCCAGCGCACGGGCCCGGGCGACGGACGAGGGGTCCGCCGGCACCTCCCAGGTGGCGATCCGGCCCGCTTCCAGCGCGCGGGTGCGCACCACAAGGAGAGCGATGTCGTCGGCGGGTTGCTCGGGCAGGTTGTGCAGGATCCCGTCACAAATCTCCTCCAGCGCACGGCGGGGCCCGCCGAGGGCTCGGCGGAGCAGGGCCAGTCCGTCGTCGAGGTCGAGGTCGCGGGCGTGGACCAGTCCGTCGGTGTAGAGGGCGAGGACGCTGCCCTCGGGGAGCTCGAAGTCTGCCGTTTCGAACGGCAGACCGCCCAGCCCGAGTGGTGGTCCGCTCGGCAGGTCGAGGAATGAGACATGCCCATGTGGGGTGACCATGGCCGGGACGGGGTGACCGGCGCGGGCTGCGGTACAGCGGCGTGAGACGGGGTCGTAGACGACGTAGAGACAGGTGGCGCCGACCTCGCCCGGGCTCTGTGGTTCCCCGGCAGCGTCCGGTGCCCGCTCGGAGTCCAGACGCAGGACGATGTCGTCAAGGTGTGTGAGGAGCTCGTCGGGGGCCAGATCGACATCGGCGAGAGTGCGTACGGCGGTGCGGAGACGGCCCATCGTGGCGGACGCCTGCACCCCGTGGCCGACGACGTCGCCGACGACGAGAGCGACCCGGGCTCCGGACAGGGGGATGACGTCGAACCAGTCGCCGCCGAGGCCGGCACGGGAGCTTGTGGGCCAGTAGCGGGACGCGACCTCGACAGCCGCCTGCCGGGGAGTGTGCTGCGGGAGCAGGCTGCGCTGGAGAGCGAGTGCCGTTTCGCGTTCCTGCGTGTAGCGGCGGGCGTTGTCGACGCAGACCGCCGCGCGCGCCGCGAGTTCCTTGGCGAGCAGCAAGTCGTCGTCGTCAAACGGCTCAAGTGTTCGATGGCGGCCGAGGATTGCCAGGCCGAGCGTGATGCCGCGGGCGCGCAGGGGCACGACCAACAGGGCGTGGATGCCGTGTTCGTCGATGCTGCGGACGCTGTCGGGGGAGTCCGCGGCCCACCAGCGTCGGCCGGCGTCGTCAACCGCGTGGAACATGCCACGGCCATCGGTCAGCACGCGCCCTTGCGGCGAGCCCTCGCGGTAGCCGTGGAGGGCGCCGACGGGAATAGTCACCTCGGGACAACCCTCGAGCACGGAGCGGCAGGCGGTGCGACGGAAGACGGGCGCAGTAGGAGGCGGGGCCGCCGTCTCGCCCCCGGCCAGCGTGGAATCCAGCAGGTCCACGAGGGCGAAGTCGGCGAAGTGCTCCGTGCACACCTCGGTCAGTTCTTCGGCCGTGCGGGTCACGTCGAGGGTGGAGCCGATGCGGACGCTGGACTCGTTCAGAACGCTCAGTCTGCGTCGGGCGCGGAGCTGGTCCGTACTGTCCATGGCCGCCAGGCACATGCCTCGTACGCGGTCGGCACTGTCCTTCAACGGGCTGAGGGACACCAGCCAGGCGTGTTCGCCGGGCTCGGCACGGGGTTGCAGCCAGGCCTCGTACGGCACGGTCTCCCCCGTGCGCAGGACTCGCTGCGCAGCGTCGTCGAGACCCTCGAATCCGGGAAGGCGCCGGAGGCTGTCGGCGGACTCGCCCACCCGCCGGCCCCGCAGTTTCCAGAAGGGGCTGCCTGTCACCCTCTCCATCGCGGAATTGGTCGACACTACGATCCCGTCCTGGTCGAAGAGAGCCACCGGTACGGGGAACTGCTCCAAAGCCCACTTCTGCAGCCGCGCCGTCGGCTCCGGCGCGGTGACCCTCAGGAACCAGCGGACCGCGTTGTCCGAGCTCCGCAGCGGGTGTGCCTCAAGCCGCACCTCGACGTGGTGGCCGTCCTGGTGCCGGGCCGTGACCGTGCCGGTCCATCCGTCCGAGTCGGCAAGGCTGTGCAGCGCATCAGGCGGCAGGGGTTCGGCCAGCAGATCTGTCACAGGGCGGCCCAGCACGTCCCTGGTCTCGAAGCCGAGCAGGCTGCGGGCCGCGTCGCTCCACGCGGTGACCAGCCCTTTGGCGTCCGCCTCGGCTGCGGCGGCGCCTCGGGTCATCGGCGTGGCCCAGTGCTTGTCCACCCGCACCCCTTCTGCACGACACAGGTGTCGCTATCCATTGTGCGCCGGGATCACCTGAGTACGCCCTGTCACTGCGCGATTCGGGTGGATGGTGAGGGAGCCCGGCGCGACAGTGGCGGGGCCGCACAGAGTGAACATCGTCAGCAGGACGGGGCCCGATGACCACAGCGGACAAGCGCGGCACCCTTGGCGGACTGCAGGAGAAGCGCATCGCCCACCCCGGCCGAGGGAACTTCAGCCGCAGATCTCCTCAATGGTCAGCCCGAGGGCGAGCAGTTCGCGGTCGGCTCCGACGGGAGCGTCGATCTCGAGGCCCGTCGGCAGGCCGTTGGTCGCCACGCCCATGGGGATGCTCAAGCCGGGGGCTCCGATGACGCTGGCCGGGCCGGTGTTGCGGATGAAGGTGGCGAATGTGTCGGCGTCTTCTCCGCACAGGATCATGCCCTGGTCACAGGTGGCCAGGTCAAGCGCGGTAGCCGGGGTGGTCGGGAAGGCCAGGCCGTCCAGGCCGTGTGCGGCGATCGTGTCCGCGTAGGCCGCGCGCAGGCGCCGGCGCTGGGCCAGGCACTCGCGGTAGACGTCCTCGGAGACCCGGCCCGGGGCCCCGTCGAGGATGCAGCCCTCGAAGACGCCGCGTACGTCGGGCCCAGCGATGAGGGAGGCGAGCGTGGCGAGGTCCATGTGCGGCCGGTACTTCGCCAGGTAGGCGGACAGCTCCAACCCCGCCGCTGCTGCCACCGGCGAAACGGCTGGGGTCGCGTGGGTTGCGGACGGGGCCGAACGCCTGGTTGTTGCTGGTGATACCGAACGCCAACTCGTGCATGTTGGCCTTGCCGAGGATGACGGCACCGGCGTCACGCAGTCGCCGTACCGCGGGCGCGTCGCACGGGGGGACGAAGTCCCGCAGGGCGGGGGTACCGGCCGTGTTGGGCAGCCCGGCGACGTGGATGTTGTCCTTGATCGCGAGGGTCATGCCGGACAGCGGGCCCGGCTTGTCTGAAGTCGTGGCGGCTGCATCACGGTCGAGGGTGATGAAGCCGCCCAGGTGGGCCGCCTCCTCGGCGCGTTCCAAGGACGTCTGCACGGCCTCGTGCCGGCTGCGCGCGCCCGCGGGCGCAGCCCGGCCGGTCCGCGTGCCGGGTTCCTTCGTGGTGGGTTCGCTCATGGCCTGCTCCTTCGTGCGGATCCGCTTCGACAGCTCACGGACGATCACTGCGCCGCCGCCCGTACGACGCCGGCTTTGGTTGCGGCTTTTGGAGGGTTGACCACCCCTGAGGGTCATGTCATCGTTCGCTCACGCGATGACATGTTGGAGGAAAGAGTGTCCACCATCAAGTCCCACCAGCTGAACAAGACCTGGCTCGCCGTCACGGCTGCCTCCGCTCTCGCCCTGACGGGCTGCGCCACCGACGGCGGAAAGTCGAGCGCCGGAAAGCAGCGGTCCGCCTCCGGCGGCGCATTGAAGATCGGCCTGCTGACCAGCATGTCCGGGCCCGCCGGGCTCTTCGGGCCGGCGACGAGGAACGTCGCGGAACTCGCGGCCCAGGAGATCAACGCCTCCGGCGGAGTGCTCGGCCGCAAGGTCAGCGTGGTCATCGGCGACGACGCGACCAACCCCGACACCGGCAGACAGACGGCCACCCGCCTGCTCAACTCCGACGGGGTCTCGGTGCTCGTGGGCATGCACACCTCCGCCACCAGGGAGGCGGTGCTGCCCGCGGCGAGATCCGCCGACACGCTCTACATGTACACACCCGTCTTCGAGGGCGGCACCTGCGACCCGGATCTCTTCACCAACGGCGAAGTCCCCAGCCAGCAGCTGAAGCAGACCATCCCCTGGACGCAGAGCGCCACGGGCCGCACGAAGTGGTTCCTGCTCGGCAACGACTACGCCTGGGGACGCGCGAGCCTCGATGCGGCCAAGCAGTACATCACCGCGTCGGGCGGGGAGGTCGTCGGGACGGCGTTCGTGCCGCTCGGCACCACCGACTTCCAGGCCGTGATCCAGAAAATTCAGCAGGCGAACCCCGGACTGCTGCTCCCCGCCCTCGTCGGAGGTGACGCGATCGCTTTCGAGAAGCAGGCGTACGACGCCGGGCTGGGCAACAGCGAGGCTCAGCGGCTGGGAATCCTCTACGAGGAGAACACGCTGGCCGGCATGGGCCCGAAGGTCACGGAGGGGATGTACACCTCGCTCGGGTACTTCCAGTCCCTCGAGTCCCCCGCCAACTCCGCCTTCCTGACGGCGTACCGGAAGAAGTTCGGCGCCGAGGCCCCGACCGTCACCTCCCTCTCGGAGCAGACCTACGTCGCCATCAAGGCATGGGCCCAGGCGGCCAACGCGGCCGGGAGCACCCAGGCGAAGGACGTGGCCGCCAAGCTCGGCGGGCTCTCCCTCGACGCGCCCGCCGGCAAGGTCACGTTCGAGAAGAACAGGACCGCCACCCAGCCCGTCTACGTCGGACGGGTGGCCGACGGAGCCGTCAGGATCGAGAAGACCTTCACGGGCGTCGCCGCCGACAGCAAGTGCACGGGGTGACGGACGCATGGACCAGACCATCGCCCTGACCCTGGGCGTACTCTCCTCCGCCGCGGTCCTGGCACTGACGGCCGTAGGACTGTCGCTGTCCTTCGGGCTGATGCGCATCATCAACCTGGCGCACGGCGAGTTCCTCACCGTCGGCGCGTACAGCTCCGTGGTCACCGCCGACCACGGCCTGTCCTGGGGGGTGGGCCTGGCGGCGGCCGCCGCCGTCGGACTCGGGATGGGGGCACTGACCGAGCTGCTGCTGATACGCCGGCTGTACCGGTCACCGGAGCTGTCCATCCTGGCGACCTTCGGCCTGTCGATCGTCGTACGTCAGCTGATCCAGCTGGCGTACGGCAAGGACTACCGGACGGTGGCCAATCCGCTGCCCGGTGCGACCCAGGTGCTCGGCGTCCCCTTCCCCACCTACCAGTTGCTGCTCACCGGGTTCGCGGTGGCGATCGTGGTGGCGGTTCTCGCCGTGCTGCGGTTCACCTCCCTCGGACTGCGGGTCCGTGCGGTCGCCGACGACGCCGCACTGTCGGAGACCCTGGGAGTGCCTTCCACGCGGGTGAACCTCGTGGTGTTCGCGACGAGCGCGGCGCTCGCGGCGACCGCTGGAGCACTGGTCGCGCCCCTCACCAACGTCCAGCCCGACATGGGCCTGGACTACGTCTTCACCGCCTTCCTCGTGGTCATCGTGGCCGGGCGGCGCGTGGCGCCCGTACTCGTCGCCGCGCTGGGGCTGGCGGCGGTGCAGAACCTGACGACCTTCTGGACCGATCCGCTCCTGGCCCGCCTGGCGATCCTGGTGCTGGCCTTCCTGGCGGTGCAGGTCCGTCCCTCCGCTGGTTTCCGGGTGGCCACATGAACCCCTTCGTCCGACAACTGCTGCCCATACCGCTGGCAGCCGCAGCGGCAGTCCTCGCCGGGCCCTATGCGGGCGGCCTGCTGGCCCAGTTCCTGGTTCTCGGCACGGTGACCGCCGCACTGGCCCTGACCTGGGGAACCGCGGGAATCCTCAATCTCGGTCACAGCGTGACCTTCGGCGCGGGCGCGTACGCGGGTGCCTGGTTCAGTCTGTTCGCGGAGGCGCACGGAGGGGCCTACGGATCGCTCGCGGGGCTGGGTGCCGGGGCGCTGCTCGGCGGGGTCATGGCGTGGCTGATCGCGGCGGTGGGCCTGCGGCGCAGGCTGGACGCGGTCGGCTTCGCCCTCGTCACCTTCGTCGTGGCTCTCGCGGCGGAACAGGTCGCAGGCCGCTGGACCGGGGTGACCGGCGGCTTCAACGGCCTGACCGACATCCCGCGCTTCCACATCGGCGCGCTCTCCTTCACCCCGACCGCGGCGCGGGGTGTGACGGCGGGCCTGGCAGTGCTGGTGATCGTGCTGCTGGCGAGTCTCGCACGGCGCCCGTACGGTGTCGCCCTCGCCGCCGTACGTGACAACGAACGCCGGATGGCTGCACTCGGCTACGACGTGGGAGCGGCGAAGACCGGTGTGTTCACCTTCACCGGCGTCGTGGCGGGACTGATGGGCGCGGTGTACGTCATGCAGGTCCAGTTCGTCTCCCCAGGTCTGATCGGGCTCGTCATGGGCACGAATTTCGTGGTCTGGGCGATGCTGGGCTCGCGGCGGACCGTCTGGGGACCGGTGGTCGCCACGCTGGTGGTCAGCGCCGGTGCGAACCTGCTGGCCGACGCGGCGCTGGACTACTGGCTGCTGGTGACGGGTGCGGCGTTCGTCGCCGCCGTGGTCCTCGTGCCCGACGGGGTGGCGGTCGTCGTACGCCATCGCATGCCCGCCAGGTGGTTCCCCGCCCGGCGGGTGGTGCTCGGCAGGGCGGCCCCCGTGGCGGACGGCCAGGCCAGGGAGGGACTGGTGGTTCGGTCGGTCGGCTGCCGCTTCGGTCCCTTCACCGCGCTGCGGGGGGTGGACCTGGACCTCACCGAACCGGGCGTGCACTGTCTCATCGGTCCCAACGGGGCAGGCAAGTCGACGCTGCTGGACGTGCTGTCCGGGTTCACGCCGGCGACCGACGGATCCTGGCGGCTGAACGGCCAGGACGTCACCGGCCGGCCTCCATGGGAACTGACGCGCTCCGGGCTGGGCCGCAAGTTCCAGGCACCGAGCATCGCCGGTTCACTGACCCTGGCGGAGAATCTCGCCCTGGCCCGGTGGGGTAGGACGCACGGTGCGCGCGCACTGGTGCGGCAGCGGTGGACGGCAAACCTGCCGCCGGAGGCGTGGTTCGTCCTCGACGCCGCCGGGTTCGCGGACCGTATGGACACCCTCGCAGGCAGTCTCTCGCACGGCGAGCAGCAGCTGCTGGAGCTCGCCATGACGCTGACCGCGGGCTGCGACGTGCTGCTGCTCGACGAACCCACCGCGGGCATGACCCGGAGCGAGACCGAGCAGGTCGCCGAGGTGCTCCGCGGACTCGTTCACGACCACGGACTGCCGGTCCTGGTCGTCGAGCACGACATGGCCTTCATCCGCAGCGTCGCCGACCGGGTCACCGTGCTGCGCGGCGGCGAGGTCATGGCCACCGGGACGGTGGCGGAGATCGAGTCGAATTCCGAAGTGTCGGCGGTCTACGTCGGCCGGGCGGCGGGAGGCCGGCCATGAGCACCTCTTCTCCCAGTGTCCGGGATGTTTCGAACGCCATCGGCAGGAAGGCGCTGGAGATCCGTGGGCTCACCGCGGGCTACGCGGGGACCACCGTGGTGCGCGGCGTCGATCTGTCGGTCGCGCCCGGCGAGGTCGTGGCGCTGCTGGGCCGCAACGGCGTCGGGAAGACCACGCTGGTGTCCGCGGTGTCGGGCACCCTGAGCGCCGACGCCGGGGTGACGCTCCTGGCGGACCGGGATGTCACCGACTGGCCCGGCTCCCGGCGCAGGCGGAGCGGGCTGCGGGTGGTCACCCAGGACCGGCCGGTGCTCGGCGAACTGACCGTGGCGGAGAATCTGCGGCTGGCCGGTATCCGCGACCTGTCGGAGCCGGCGGAGCTCTTCCCCTTCCTCCGGGGCCGGGAACGCCAACGTGCGGGAACCCTTTCCGGCGGGGAGCAGAAGATGCTGGCGATCGCCCGGACGGTCGCGGCTCCGGGCACGGTATGCGTCTTCGACGAGCCGACGGAGGGCCTCCAGCCCGCCAATGTGGACCGGTTCGCCGAGGCGGTGAGACTGCTCGCTGCCATCGGGGTCGCCGTACTCCTCGTTGAGCAGCACCTGGACATGGCGCTGGGCGTGGCGGACCGGTGGTATCTGATGGAGAAAGGGCAGATCGCCGAAGAAGGGCAGGTTCACGAGGGAATCGTCGAGCATGTGGCGGGCCGGATGTCGCCCTGAGCATCCGCCCTCTCTGGCCGGGCGGGCACGAAGACAGTAAAGTCAATGGGTACACATACATTGACACGTTGTCGCCGCCTCACGGTGCCGCCGCATTCCGAAAGGATGAGAGGTCCCAGGAAGTGATCGACCACAGCCACGAGAGCGACCTGGTATTCCGTGCCCTCAACGACGCGACCCGTCGGGCCGTTCTGGCCCTGCTGGCATCGGAACACGAACCCACGGCCGGAGACATCGCGGCCGCGTTCCCGGCGATCGGCCGGACCGCGGTCTCGGCGCACCTGAGGGTCCTGCGGGACGCGCAGCTGGTCTCCGAGATCCGAGACGGCAAACACCGACGGTACCGTCTGGGTCCCAACCGCGCGGACGCAGCGATCGCGTTCCTGCGTCAGATCTATGAGCAGTCGCTGCCCACGGACCAGCGGGTGGCAGAAGACCGGCCGGAGGGCGGGCTGCGTGAAGCGAAGAGCGGATGACGGCAGCGGGTACGTCTCCCGGCGTGCCCGTCAGCCTGGCCTGGTCACGGCCTGCTGAGGAGAGCCCATGCACGAGATCGTCCTCGTCAACGAGACGCACCTCGGTGTGCCCCCGCACGAGGCGTTCGGCATGTTCGGACGAACCGGCGGCCCGGGCTGGTTGTTCTCCGCGCGGTTCGACCGCGCGGAGCCCGGCGCGGCGGCCGGCATCGACATACCCCTGCCGTTCGCGACCCCAGGGGGCGAGAAGACCGTACGGGGCACGGCACGCATCGTGGAGATGCGGCCGTACCGGCGGATCGTGCTGCAGCACGAGACGCCGTGGACCGGGCGGATCACCATCACCTTCGCCCGTGAGCCCGGGGGCACACGGGTGCGCACGGTCACCGAACTCGATCAGGAGGCGCTCGGCTGGATGACGGGCGGCCTGTGCTGCGTGACGCCGGACGGCGAGAGCCGAGCCGACGAGACGTGTGTCGCCTTGCTGACCAGCATGTCGGGAAGCGCCGGCCTGTTCGGCCGGGCCGCCGCCAACTGCGCGGCGCTAGCGGCCGAGGAGATCAACGCCGAGGGCGGGATCGGCGGCCGGCCGGTGCGGATCGAGGTGATCGACGATCGCACTCACGCCGCCACGGGGCTGGCCCGGCTGCGGGAGGTCGACCAGCGGCACGGTCTGGCGGCCGTGGTAGGGGTACACAGCTCGGCGACCTTCAACGCGGTGAGCCGCTACGCGCGGGCGTCGGGGCTGCTGTATCTCTACACCGCCGCCAACGAGGGCAGCCGTATGCAGGACGGAACGTTGTTCCGGCTCGGTGAGTCAGTGGCGGACCAACTGGTGCAGGCGGTGCCGTCGCTGATGCGGGAGAGCGGTGGTCGCTCCTGGTACCTGATCGGCAACGACTACTCCTGGCCCCGGGCCGTCTGCACACGGGGCCGGCGCATCACCGAGCACCACGGCGGGCAGGTCGTCGGCGAGCGCCTCGTCCGGCTCGGCGAGTCGTCCTTCGACGACGTGCTGGAGGACATCGAGGCGTCCGGCGCCGACCTGGTGCTCTCCAGCCTGGTGGGGTGGAGCTCGATCGACTTCGAGCGGCGGTTCCACGCCGCGGGGCTGCGCCGCCGTATCCGTACGCTCGCACCCCTGCTGGAGGAAAGCACCAGAGAGCATCTGGGCGCCGCAGGCAGCGGGGTCTGGTCCTGCATGCCGTATTTCTCCGCCCTGGACACAGCGGAGAACGCCGACTTCCTGCGACGCTACCGGGCCGCTTTCGGTCCCTGGGCGCCGTCACCGTCGGCGCTGACGGAATCGGCGTACGAGGGCCTGCATCTGTTCGCCCGGGCCGCGCGGAAAGCGGGGTCGCCGCGGGGCGGTGAGGTCTCCCGGGCCCTGCACGGTCTCACCCTGGCCGGACCGCGCGGCAGAGTCTCGGTGGGAGCCGACGGCCGGCTGCGGCAGAGCATGTACCTGGCCGAGGCCACCGCCACGGGGTTCGCGATCCGTGAACAGATGCGGTCCGGTACCGCCTGACCATGCATACCCACGAGCCCATGCCAATGGCGATGGCAGGCGGTCGCGGGCATACACGCATGCGGCCATGCTGTGGCCCAACTAGCGCTCGGAGAGGTTCATGAGAACTCTGGATCCCACGGATCCACCGGCCATTGGCGGCTATCCCCTGCTGGCACAGCTCGGTGCCGGCGGCATGGGACAAGTGTTCCTGTCCCGTACCGTGTCGGGCCGGCCACTGGCGCTGAAGACCATACGGACCGAGTTCGGCGCGGATCCGGGGTTCGAGGAACGATTCGCCCGCGAAATCGCCAGCAGCAATCAGGTGCGCTCTCCGTGGACGGTGGCAGTCGTCGACTACAGCCCCGCGGGACACAGGCCACAGTGGCTGGCCACCGAGTACGTCGCCGCACCTTCCCTCGCGGACTGGGTGGAACGGCACGGCCCGCTGCCCGAGCCCGTGGTCCGCGCCCTCGCAGCGGAACTCGCAGAGGGCCTGCGCGCAGTGCACCGGACGGGCCTCGCACATCGCGACGTGAAGCCCTCCAACGTACTGCTCGCCCGCCGCCACCCGCTGCTCATCGACTTCGGCATCGCCCGAGCCGCCGAAGACACCCGCCACACCCGGACCGGCGGGGTCATCGGCTCACCCGGATACATGGCACCGGAGCAGGCGACCGGAGGAGACTCGGCCGAACCCGCCGACATCTTCGCCCTGGGGGCCGTACTGGTCTACGCAGCCTCCGGAAATGGCCCCTTCCTGCACCCCGGCGAGGATCTGTCGGCGGCACAGCTGCTTTACCGGATCATCCACGAGGAGCCGGTGCTCGACGGCGTACCACCCGCCCTGATGCCGCTGGCGGCCGCCTGCCTGCACAAGTCGCCCCAGGCCCGTCCTACCACGGACGAACTGCTCAAGCAGCTCGGCACCGGCCCCCGTGCCTGGGTCACGGCGCTGCCACCGGACCTGGAGGCGGAGATCGCCGCGAGGGAGGCCGAGCTGCAAACGGCGCTGAAGCGGCCGGCGGTCCCTTCCCTCTCGCCGTACCCGCCCCCCTCGGCGGGGTTCGGACCGCCGATTGCCCACCTCCCCCCTCCAGCCCTCCCGCCCGGGACCGCTCCGCGGCCTCCGTCCTTCGTCCCTCCCGGCATCGGACCCGGCCCCGCACCCGGTCGGCGGTCGGCTTACACCCTTACGGTCGCCGTCCTCGCGGGCATAGTGACGGCGGCGGCCGCCACCGCAGCAATCACCTGGCCGGAGGGAACCGAAGGCACGCCCACAACGACTTCCCCCTCCGCCTCGACGCCTTCGGATGCCCTGCCCGCGTCGTGGGCGGGCACATGGCGGGGCACCGGCCCCGGCAACTCCTCCGGTGACGGCATCACCAGCGCCCGGACGACCAAGGTGTCCGTCACCGTCACGCTCCACGCGGCGGGGCGCGGCGAGATCGTGGGCAGACAGGTCAGCAAGGTGACCGAAGCCACGACAGGCCGGGACATCGGGTGCACGGAAACTCTTCGCCTGCAGGAGTCGCATCGAACGACCATGGTCTTCCAGGCGGTCACGAGCGCTCCCACCGACCCCTCCGCGGGCGTACTGTGCGCGCGGGGCAACCTCTACACGCTGACGAAGACCGGCGCCGACGTCCTCACCCTGGAGGACGAGGGCAGTCAGACGACGGGATCCCCGTCGCGGTTGGTCCGCTCTTCCTGACGTACGGCTGCCATCGCGCTGCACTTCGTCGTGTGACCGCCAGCACGGGTCACGGCACGTCCGTAGCGGTCAACTGTTGTTCGGCCCAGATGGTCTTGCCACGAGGAGTGTGGCGGCTGCCCCAGCGTTCGGCGATCTGGGCGACCAGTAGCAGGCCGCGTCCGCCTTCGTCGAAAATGCGGGCCCGCCGCAGGTGCGGCGCGGTACTGCTGCCGTCCGACACCTCACAGATGAGTGTCGAGCCGCGGATCAGCCGCAGCTCGATAGGGGTGCTGCCATACCGGATCGCGTTGGTGACCAGCTCGCTCACGATCAGTTCGGTGGCGAACACCGTCTCAGACAGGCCCCATGCCGCAACCTGCTCACCCGCCATCCTGCGGACTCGCGCAACAGCCGCAGGGTCCTGTGGCAGCTGCCAAGTACGGACCCTGTCGGCGTCGAGTCCCCGTGTGCGGGCCATCATGAGCACGATGTCGTCGGAGTGACGGCTGGTGAGCACGGTTCGCAGCACCCGGTCGCAGGTTTCCTCCAACGCGCCGCCGACCGGGCTGCTCAGTGCTTGGTGCATCAGTTCAAGCCCGACCTCAATGTCGCGGTCGGCGGCCTCGACAAGGCCGTCGGTGTAGAGAGCGAGCAGGCTGCCCTCGTCGACCTCCACCTCGGCTGCCTCGAACGGCAGGCCGCCAAGGCCAAGTGGGGGGCCGGCAGGAAGGTCGAGGAACCGTACATCGCCGTCCGGGGTGACCAGGGCGGGCGGCGGGTGCCCCGCGCGGGCCACGGTGCAGCGGCAGGACACCGGGTCGTATACCGCGTACAGACAGGTGGCCCCCACTTCGCCCGAGGCCTCTGTCACCTTCCCTCGTGTTTCCGGGCCTTCCTCGCGGTCGAGCCTGATCACGAGGTCGTCAAGCTGGGTAAGCAGTTCGTCGGGGGTGAGGTCGACATCCGCGAGAGTCCGTACGGCGCCCCGCAGTCGTGCCATCGTTGCCGATGCGTGAAGGCCATGGCCCACCACGTCACCGACGACGAGGGCAACCCGAGCGCCGGACAGCGGAATCACATCGAACCAGTCTCCGCCGATGTCCGTGCCAGGACCGGACGGGAGGTAGCGGTAGGCAACCTCCACTGCGGGCAGCGTCGGCGGCCGTTCGGGCAGGAGGCTGCGCTGGAGTGCCAGGGCCGTCCGTCGCTCACGTGTGTAACGGCGGGCGTTGTCCACGCTCACCGCCGCCCTGGCGGCGATCTCCTCGGCGAGCACCAGGTCGTCGTCGTTGAAGGGTTCCGCCGTACGATGGCGGATGAACTGCGCCAGCCCCAAGGTCACTCCGCGGGCCCGCAGCGGGACCAACATCACCGAGTGGATCATGAACCTGGACACGGACTCGGTGCGAGCGGCGGAGGACTCCACCCATTCCAGCATTCCCGGCTCTCCGGGTACGCGCCTTGTGCCCCGTCCGGCGATCAGGGTCCGCATCGGCTGGGTATCCACGGGGTAGACGACCCTGTCGCCTGTGGCGGCCGCCGATTCCGGGCAGCCCTGCAGCACGGACCGCTGCGCTGTGCGTCGCACGGTTGCCGACTCACTCCGCTTTACCGGCTCCGGCTCATCGCCCGATGCAACCGACTCCAGCAGGTCCACGGTAACGAAGTCCGCGAACCCGTTCACCGCCACCTCTGCGAGTTCCTCGGCTGTGCGGGTCACGTCCAAGGTGCTTCCTATGCGGAGGCTGGCGTCACTGATCACTGCCAGTCGAGAACGGGCCCAGTACTGCTCGGTGGTGTCGAACACAGCTGTGGAGAGCCCTTGCACCGTGCCGTCCTGATCCTTCAACGGCCAGAGATACACGGACCAGGAATGTTCCCGTAGCTCTCCAGGAGATCGCCAGTGCTCCTCGTGAAACACCATCGTGCCGGTCCTCAAGACCTGTCGCTGGAGGCGGGCGTACTCGTCGAAAGGCGGGTGGGGCTCGATCTCCCCCAGGGTCAGGCCCCGCATCTCCCCCTCGGTCCTGCCCATCACCCGGGTCATGAACTCGTTGGCGGCCACAAGGCGGTTCTCGCGGTCGTAGACTGCCACCGGTACAGGCATCTGTGTGACAGCGAGGTCCCACAGGCCCACGGCGTCGGGGTGGATCCGACGGGCTGGGTGCGCAGGCGCTGTACCAGTCACCAGCCACATCTGTCTGCCGCCGGCGTCAATCAGAGGCGTTCCTTGCAGCCGCACCACGACACGGTCCCCGTTCTGGTGCCGAAGCGCTGTCTCGCCGGCCCACCGCACGCCGTCACGCAGCTGACGCCGTGGAGAGCCGGGGAGGTCAGCGGCAAGCAGTTTGGTGGCGGTCAGACCGACGATCTCGTCGGATCCGTATCCGAGCAGGCGCTGAGCCCCAGCACTCCACGCCATGATCACTCCACGGGCATCGACCAGGACCTCGAAGTCCTCCAGCGGGCGGCCCTCGAATCCACCTCCGGAAGTCACGTCCCTGCTTTCCATGGACCGACCCACTTTCGGCGTCGCCCCCTCCGAAGCATGGCGGTGAAGCAACGCCCGGGGGGGCTGGGTTCGGCGGAATCCGGGCGCTGTGTTCAGTGTTCCTCCGGACCGCCTGCGGCTCAAGCGAGCGGTATGCGGCAAGCTCCGAGCCGCACCATGAGGCGCCAGTCCTCCATGAATGATCGGCGGCTGGGCGTGTACATGGAGTCGACGAAACACGGCGAACCCACACCGATCACCGTACAAAGAGTCCAGCGCGCAAGCGAGAGAGTCATCGAGCGTGCGGCGGCTGGAGGACGCCGAGCGGGCCGCGCTACCCGGGGGACGCATCAGCGGTATAATCCACGTTTAGTCATATTTCCGGATCCTGTGGGACGCCCAATTTGTTCCGAGGTGCGTGACGGCGAGCACTGCCGGTTCTCGGACGCGGCGATCACGTTCCTGCGGCAGATCAATGGGCAAGGCGCTGCCTGCCGACCAAGGGGCAGCATCGAACCGGTGAGACGGGCAATCCGATATGAAGAGCGGACAGGAGTCCACGGCACGCTCCCCCGCATGTCCTCCAGGCGGGCTCTCCGCTAGCGGGCACCCGCGGGACACCAGAACATGGCTTCTCGCGGAGCCCTCGAGGTGGCCCTCCTCGTCCCGGCCCCTTGAGGAGGGCCCCATGCGCGAGACCGTCCTGATCAACGAGACGCACCTTTGTCTCCCCCCGCACGAAGCGTTCAGCATGTTCGGGCGGGCTGGGGGGTCCGGGTGGATGTATCCAGCCGGCGGGGTCGGCTGGATGTTCTCCGCACGATTCGAGAAAGCGGAGCCCGGTACGGCGGCCGGAATCGAGATTCCCCTGCCCTTCGCGGGCCCGGACGGTGAGACACGGGTTCGGGGCACCGCGCGCATAGTAGAGGTTCGACCGTACTGGCGTCTCGTGCTGCAGCACGAGACGCCATGGACCGGACGGATCACCATCACGTTCACTGAAGCGCCCGGAGGAACGCGGGTCCGCGCAGTCACCGAACTGGACGACAACGCCCTCGGGCGGACGACTGGAAGTCCGTGCCTCGCGGCGCCTGACACCGAGAACAGAGCCGACGAGATCCGTGTCGCCCTCCTCACCAGCCTGTCCGGGAGCGCTGGCCTCTTTGGCCGGACCGCCGCAAACTGCGCGGCATTGGCGGCCTATGAGGTCAACGCTCAAGGCGGCATCCGCGGCCGACCGGTGCGCGTCGAGGTGATCGACGACCGTACCGACCCCGCCACCGGGCTGACCCGGCTGCGGGACCTCGACCGACGGCGCAGCCTGGCGGCCGTGGTGGGGGTGCACAGCTCCGCGACCTTCACCGCGGTGAGCCCCTATGCGCAGGAATCGGGCCTCCCGTATCTCTACACCCCCGCGAACGAGGGCTGCCGGGTACAGCGCGGAACCCTGTTCCGGCTTGGGGAATCGGTGGGAGACCAACTGGCGGAGGCGATCCCGGCACTCATGCGCGAAAGCGGCGGCCGCACTTGGTACCTGATCGGCAACAACTACTCCTGGCCCCAGACGGTCTGCGCGCAGGGCCGCCGTATCGCGGAACAACATCGCGGGCATGTCGTCGGCGAGCGACTCGTCCAGCTCGGCGATTCGATGTTCGACGACGTGCTCGAGGACATCGACGCGTCTGGCGCCGACCTGGTGCTCTCCAGCATGGTGGGGTGGAGTTTGATCGACTTCGAGCGGCGCTTCCACGCCGCGGGGCTGCGCGGCCGCCTGCGCACCCTCGCACCCCTGCTCGAGGAGAGCACACGTGAGCATCTGGGCGCGGCGGGCAACGGGATATGGTCCTGCCTGCCGTACTTTTCCGCTCTCAACACGGCAGAGAACACCGACTTCCTGCAGCGCTACCGAGCCGCGTTCGGGGCCTGCGCGCCGACCCCGTCAGCCGTGACCGAATCGGCCTACGAGGGCCTGCACCTGTTCGCCCAGGCGGCCAGGCAGGCCGGATCACCACAGGGCCCCGAAGTTGCTCGCGCCCTGCGCCGTCTCACGCTGACAGGGCCGCGCGGCAGGATTTCGGTGGGAGCCGACGGCCGACTGAGGCAGAGCATGTACCTGGCCGAGGCCACTGCCACTGGGTTTGTCGTCCGCGCACAGATGCCGTCCACTGCGCCCTAGAACGGATAGGAGGACCACCCGGACCATCCATCCGGTCGCCACCTGGGCGCATCGGCGACCGGATCGCCTATCGCGCCGAAGATCACCTCGTCCACGGCATCAGCCGAGATCACCGAGCGCCGTTCCGCCTCACCGACGGCGAGGGCAGCCAGGTCGTCGGGGCGTACCGAAGCCGGTGCGCCCCTGTGACGGCCCTGCGGGGTGCCCCGTCGATCAGCTGGACCTCGGCATCAGACCGCTGCTCTCCTCCTCAGGGGCGTGGCGGCGTGACTGGACTACCGAGAAGCGGCCGGTGACAAAGGCCGGATCGGTGAGGGCGGCGTTGGCGGCGGGGTTGGCCGCAGTGCCGTGGAAGTCGCTGAACGCGGCGGACTGGTTGACGAAGACGGCGCCGGTCAGGTTCTCCGACAGGTGCACGCCCGCGTCCAGAGCGGTCTCGCGAGCCGACTCCAGCACGTCGTCGCCGGTGGTGTAAACGGAGGCGGTCAGCGCGCCGTACCGCCGGACGGTTTCGTGCAGGAGCCGCAGGCCGTGGGCGGTGGAGTCCGTGCCGATGACGAACGAGACTGGTCCGAACCACTCGCTGGTGTACAGCTTCTCGTCGGCCCGGGCGTCGATCCGGGCCACCAGCGGGGTGCGGACGACCGCGTCGGGGTGCTCGGGGTGCGTCAGCTCCCGGGAAGGGTGCGCGATACGGCCGGTGAGGACCGTCGCCGCTTCCTCCAGCCGGTTCAGGACGCCCTCGTTCACGATCGCGCCCAGGGTGCCGGCAGCACGCGCGGGGTCACCGAGCAGCTTGTCCAGCGCCGTACCCAGGTCGGTGGCGAACTCGTCGGCCGTGCGCAGCCCCTGGTCGGTGGTGAAGCCCTCGCGTGGGACCAGGATGTTCTGCGGGGTAGTGCACATCTGGCCGCTGTAGAGGGCGAGCGAGAAGGCCAGGTTGCGCAGCAGTCCCGCGTAGTCGTCGGTGGAGTCGACGAGGACGGTGTTCAGTCCGGCCTTCTCGGTGTGCACGGCGGCCTGCCGGGCGTTGGTCTCCAGCCAGTCGCCGAACTCGCTGGATCCGGTGAAGTCCACGATGCGCACATCGGGGTGTGTGGCCAGGGTGGTGGCGGTTCGCTCGCCGGGGCGCTGGGCGGCGAGCAGCACCACGTCCGGGTCGAATCCGGCCTCCGCCAGGACCTCACGGGCGATGCGCACCGTGATGGCCAGCGGCAGCACGGCCCGCCGATGCGGCTTGACGATCACCGGGTTGCCGGTGACCAGGCTCGCGAACAAACCCGGGTAGCCGTTCCAGGTGGGGAAGGTGTTGCAGGCGATCAGCACGGCGACGCCGCGTCCGACGGGGGTGAAGGTCTTGTCCATGGCAAGCGGGCCGCCCCTGCGCTGCGGCTTGCTCCAGCGGGCGGTGGCCGGGTGGCGCTTCTGCTCGTACCAGGCGTACGCCACCGCTTCGAGCCCGCGGTCCTGGGCGTGCGGGCCGCCGGCCTGGAACGCCATGACGAACGGCTGGCCGGTGGTGTGCTGGACGGCGTGCGCGATCTCGAAGCTGGCCGCATTCAGCCGGGCCAGGATCTCGGCCGCGACTCCGGCCCGGGTGTCGGGGCTCGCGGCGCGCCACTGCGCGGCGGCGGCCTTGGCCGTGGCGACGGCCGTGTCGGGGGCGAGGTAGGGGTAGCTGACGTCGAGCGGAAAGCCGTAAGGCGAGAACTCGGCGGCGGGGACGGTACCGGCGGTGGGGTGTCCTTCGAGGGGGAAGGGGTTGCCGAGGAGGGCGTGGAAGGCGGCCTCGCCCTGCTGGGGCGCCTCGGCTCCGTAGACGGAGGTGCTGGGTGTCTCCGGGTACGGCGTCCAGTAGCCACGGGCGGCGGCGTGCTCCACGGCCTGCTGGAGCAGGTCCGCGTGGCGGGCGTAGAAGTCGGGGGACATCGGGAACTCCTGCCGAACTTTCGGTAGATCGGTGGACGCGGGCCGCCTAGGGGCGGATGCGCGGAAGGGCTGGGGTCAGGGGCTGAGGAGCGAGGGGCCGGGCTGAGGGCCTGACGGGTGGGGTCGGCGGATCAGACGTCCGCGAGCAGGATCGCCGGGCGTTCCACGCAGTCGGCCACGAAGCGCAGGAAGCCACCGGCCACTCCGCCGTCGCAGACCCTGTGGTCGAAGCTGAAGGAGAGCTGTGTGACCTTGCGGACCGTCAACTGGCCGTCAACGACCCATGGTTTGTCGACGAGGCGGCCCACGCCGAGGAGAGCGGCCTCCGGGTGGTTGATGATCGGCGTGGATCCGTCGACGCCGAACACCCCGTAGTTGTTGAGGGTGAAGGTGCCTCCGGTCAGCGCGTGCGGCGGCAGGTTCCCGCCGCGCGCGAGCTCGGTCAACCGGGCGAGTTCGGCGGCCAGTCGGACGGTCGTCATGAGGTGGGCGTCGCGGACGACCGGGACGACCAGCCCGCGTTCGGTCTGGGCGGCGAAGCCCAGGTGCACCTCGTCGTAGCGGAGGATCTCCCGGCGCTCGGTGTCGACCGTGGAATTCAGCTCGGGGAAGCGGCGCAGTCCGGCGACACAGATGCGGGCGAACAGCGCCAGCAGGCCGATGCGGGTGCCGGTTCCGGCGGACTCCAGCGCCTTCTTGGTCTCGAGCAGCCCGGTCGCGTCCACGTCGACCCAGGTGGTGGCGTCGGGGATCTCGGTCCGGCTGCGGGAGAGCTTGTCGGCGACGGCGCGGCGGACTCCGCGCAGGGGGATGCGCTCGGGGCCGACGGCCGTGGCCGGCTCCTGCGGGGCGGGGGCCGCGGCCTTGTGAGCCGGGCTCGTGCTCGCGGTCTGCCCGGCCCGGGCGATGGCCTGCTCGACGTCCCTTCTGAGGACGAGTCCCGCCGGGCCGGACGGTGACACACCGGCGAGGTCGACGCCGTGGTCCCGAGCCATCCTCCGTACGAGGGGCGAGATCACCCGGGGGGCGTGCGATGCGGTGGCGGCCGAGGTGTCGGGTGCGGCGTGCGAGGCGGATACGGCGCCGCCCGCCGGTGCGGCACTGTCGACCGCGCCGGATCGCGGTACGGCACTGGCGCTCCCGGCGGCCCCGGCAGGCGCGGCGCCCGCGGACGGGTCCGCTGCCGCGGCGGCGCGCCGACGGCGGCGGCGCGAGGGCGTCGGGCCGTGGCCGGTGCCATAGCCGATCAGCACATTGCCGGATCCGGCCTGTTCCTCCTCCCGGTAGCGCTCGGCCGCCGCGTCGGCGGGCGCCACCGGCTCCGGTGCGCCACCCGCCTCCTCGGGCCGGGGCCCGCAGGCGGATCCGTCGGCCCCGGCGGGAGCACCCGCCCCCACGGTGATCAGCGGCTCCCCCACCGCCAGCGCCGTGCCCGCCTCCGCGTGCAGCCGGAGCACTGTGCCCGCGTACGGCACCGGCACCTCGACCGCGGCCTTGGCGGTCTCGACCTCGACCACGACCTGGTCGACGGTCACGGTGTCGCCGACGGCGACCTTCCACTCGACGATCTCCGCCTCGGTCAGCCCTTCGCCGAGGTCGGGCAGCCGGAACAGCTGCTCCAGGCGCGTTGCCGTGGTCATGCGACCGCTCCCTTCAGTAGATGCCGGGTGTCCGGTTCGTCGCCGAACTGAAGACGGTCGACGGCGTCGAGAATCCGGTCGACGCCGGGCAGATGCGCGTGCTCCAGCTTCGGTGGCGGATAGGGGATGTCGAAGCCGGCCACGCGCAGGACGGGTGCGGCGAGCGAGTGGAAGCAGCGTTCCTGGACGCGCGCGGCGATCTCCGCCCCGACCCCGGCGAAGCCCTGGGCCTCCTGGACGACCAGACAGCGCCCGGTCCGCCGTACGGAAGCCGTCACCGTCTCGTCGTCGAAGGGGACGATCGTGCGCAGGTCGACGACCTCCAGCTCGATGCCCTCGGCCGCTGCGGCCTCGGCGGCGGCCAGGGCCACCGGAACCGACGGCCCGTACGCGACGACCGTGGCGTCACGGCCCTCCCGCCGTACGGCGGCCCGCCCGAACGGCAGCGCGCCCCGGCGCTCCAGGTCGGTGTCCTCGCGTGACCAGTAGAGCTTCTTCGGCTCCAGGAAGACCACCGGGTCGGGGTCGGCGATGGCGTCCCTCAGCAGCCAGTACGCGTCCTCGGCAGTGGCCGGGGTGACGACCTTCAGGCCGGGTGTGTGCGCGTAGTACGCCTCGCTGGAGTCGCAGTGGTGCTCGACTCCGCCGATGCCGCCCGCGTACGGGACGCGGATCACCATCGGCAGCGTGAGCCGTCCCCGGGTCCGGTTGCGCAGCTTGGCGACGTGGGAGGCGATCTGCTCGAACGCCGGGTACGCGAAGGCGTCGAACTGCATCTCCACCACGGGCCGGAAGCCGCCCATCGCCATGCCGACGGCGAGTCCGACGATGCCGGCCTCGGCGAGCGGGGTGTCGAAGCACCTCTCCTCGCCGAAGTCGCGGGTCAGTCCGTCGGTGATGCGGAAGACGCCGCCGAGCGGGCCGACGTCCTCGCCGAAGACGAGCACGCGGTCGTCCTCGCGCAGTGCGTCGCGCAGTGCGGTGTTGAGCGCCTGCGCCATGGTGACCTTGGTGGCCTTGGTGGTCTCGGCCATGGGTCAGTCCTCCTGAGTCAGGGCGGTCTCGGCGAGCTCGGCCGCCAACTGGGCGCGCTGTTCGCGTAGTTGCGGGGTGGGCTCGGCGTAGACGTGGTCGAAGAGCTCCATCGGGTCGGCGGTGGTGTCCGCGTTCATGCGGGTGCGCAGGTCCGCTGCCAGGGCTTCCGCCTCCTCCCGTGCCGCCGCCGCGTCGGCGTCGGTGAGGCCGCCACGGGCACGCAGGTGCGCCTCCAGCCGGCTGAGGGGGTCCGCGGCACCCCAGCGCTCGACCTCGTCGGCGTCGCGGTAGCGGGTCGCGTCGTCGGCGTTGGTGTGCGCGTCCATGCGGTAGGTGTGCGCCTCGACCAGGACGGGGCCGTGCCCGGCGCGGGCGTGCGCGACGGCGTCGGTGAGCACCGCGAGCACGGCGACCAGGTCGTTGCCGTCGACCTGCTCGGAGCGCACCCCGTAGCCGATGCCCTTGTAGGCGAGGGCGGGCGCCGCGGTCTGCCGGGCCAGCGGGACGGAGATCGCGTACTTGTTGTTCTGGACGAAGAAGACGACCGGCGCGCGCAGGACGGCCGCGAAGTTCAGCGCCTCGTGGAAGTCGCCCTCGCTGGTGGCACCGTCGCCGACCAGGGCCATCGCCACGCCGTCCTCGCCCTTGCGGCGCTGCGCCTCCGCCATGCCGACGGCGTGCAGCACCTGGGTGGCCAGCGGGGTGCACTGGGGGGCGACGCGGGTGGCGGCGGGGTCGTAGCCGCAGTGCCAGTCGCCGCGCAGCAGGGTGAGCACCTCGACCGGGTCGATGCCACGGGTTACCAGGGCGACGGAGTCCCGGTAGGTCGGGAACAGCCAGTCGTCCGCGCGCAGTGCGAGCACGGCGCCGATCTGGCAGGCCTCCTGGCCCCGGCTGGACGGGTAGACGGCGAGCCGCCCCTGCTTGGTGAGCGCGGTGGCCTGGGTGTCGAAGCGGCGCCCCAGGACCATCCGCCGGTAGGCCTCACGCAGGGCCTCCACCGAAGGCTCGCGGTAGCCGGCCGGAGGCTTGGCCACGGGGGTGCCGTCCTCGGCCACGAACCGCACCGGCGTGAGGGACGGCAGGAGGCCCTGGACTGTCTGTCGGAGGCTCTTCACGGACATGGAGGGCGCTCGCTTTCTCTGGACGCTTGACAGGAGAATGGTGACGGCGGGGAAATATGTGTTCAAGACTTCACCTGAACCACAGATGAAGTGCCGAATTCCAATGTCGTGGAGAGCAATGTGTCTGAGATGGACTCGTCGACGGGGGCTGTGCCCGGACGAACTGCCGTCCCGCTCGACGACATCGACCGCCAGATCCTGGCCCGGCTGCTAAAGGACGCCCGCCAGTCGGTCCGCGCGCTGGCCGAGCAGGTGCACATCTCGCGCGCCAACGCCTACACGCGCATCGGCCGGCTCGTGGCCGAGGGGGTGATCACCGGCTTCACCGCGCAGCTGAACCCCAAGCGGGCCGGCCTCGGCACAAGCGCGTACATCACGTTGAGCACCGAGCAGGCCGCCTGGCGGGACATCTCGCGCGAGCTGCGCGAGATCCCGTACGTGGAGCACGTCTCCCTGGTGACGGGCGACTTCGATGTCCTGGTGCTGGTGCGCGCGCCGGACAACGAGGCGCTGCGCTCGGTCGTGCTGGAGAGCATCCACCGCGTTGCCGGGGTGCGTTCGACACGGACCTGGCTGGTGTTCGACGAAGTGCCGGGGCGCGGGGCGGACTGGACGGGCTGACGAAGTACCGGCCGGCCTCGACCGCGCGGCCAGGGGTACCGGCCGGCCACGACCGCGCGGCCAGAGGTACCGGCTGACCGGGAGTGCCGTCCGGCCCGTCAGGCGCCGACGAGTTCCTCAGGGTCGCGCACGGGCGGGCGCCCGGCGGTGGCGAGGCGGCCGCGCGAGCGCACCACCCGGAACCGGCCGGTGACGAAGTGCGCGCCCCCGCCCGGCGGTTCGGGCGCGGCAGAGGAGGGGTCGGCGGGGAGGTCGTCGGCGAGGTTCTCCACCAGGTGGACCCCGGCGTCCAGCGCCGCCGCCTCGGTGGCCGCCAGCACCAGCGGATCGGTCGAGTGCACCGCGGCCAACAGCGCACCGTGGCGGCCGACCGTGCGGCGGAAGATCTCCAGGCTGTGCGAGGTCGAGTCGGTGCCCACCAGGAAAACGACCGGCCCGGGCCACTCCCGGGCGTAGACCCGCTCGTCCCGCGCCCCCAGCCGGACCACGAGCGGGCTGCGCAGATCGGCGCCGGGATGGTTCGGATGATGCAGCGCCCCGGAGGCGTGCACCACCGCGCCGTATCGCGCGGCCTGCGTCAGCCCCGTGCGCACCTCGTCGTCGACGATCGCGCCCAACAGCCTCGCCACGCGTACCGGGTGCCCGAGCAGCCGGTCGACGGCCTCGCCGAGGTCGGCGCCGAGGTCCCGGAGGGTCTTGCGCCCCTCGTCGGTCGCGACGCCCGTCGCGGGCACCAGGATGTTCTGCGGTGTCGTACGGACCGTTCCGCTGCACAGGCACAGAGAGAGCGCGAGGCCGCGCAGCAGGCCCCGATAGTCCTCGGTGGAGTCGACGACCACGGTGTTCAGCCCGGTCCGGTGCGCGAACACGGCGGCCTGCCGGGCGTGTTGTTCCAGCCAGTCGGCGAACCGGGCCGGACCGGTGAAGTCGACGATACGCACCGCCGGATCCGTGGCCAGCCGCTGCCGCAGGGGTTCCCCGGGTGCCGCCACCGCCAGGGTGACGAGGTCGGGCTCGTGTCCGGCCTCCGCCAGCACCTGCCGCGCGACGCGCACGGTGATCGCCAGCGGCAGCACGGACCTGGGATGCGGGGCCACGATCACCGGGTTGCCGGTCACCAGGCTGGCGAACAGCCCCGGCCAGCCGTTCCACGTCGGATGCTCGGGGCAGCCGACGAGCAGCGACACACCGCGCGGCGCCAGAGCGCAGGTGCCCGCCATCGCCAGCGGTTCCTTACGGCGGCGCGGACTCTCCCAGTGCAGGTCCGCGGGAACACGCTCCGACTCGGCGAAGGCGCGGGCCACCACCTCCAGTGCGCGGTCCTGGGCGGGCGGCCCGGCGGCCCGGAACGCGGCCGCGAGGGACCGGCCCGTGGTGTGGTGCACGGCGAGCGCCAGCTCATGGCTGCGGGTGTTCAGCCGGCGCAGTATCTCCACCGCCACCCCGGCTCGGTGGTACGGCCCGGCGGCCCGCCAACCGGCCATCGCCCGGCCGGCCGCCGCCACCAGCGCCGCGGGGTCGCACCGCGGATAGCCGATGTCCATGGCGACCCCGTACGGCGAGGCCTCGGTGCTCACACGGCCGAGTTCACCGGGCTGGCCGAGCTCGAAGGCGCGGCCCAGCAGCGAGCCGAACACCTTCTCCGCGGTCCGTGTCGACCTCATGCCCGCATCGGCGCCGCCCCGCCCTACCCGAGTGAACGCTGCGCAGCACTCACCGGCCGCCACGGCCCGTACAGCCTGCTGGAGCAGCTCGCGATGCCGCTCGTACGGCCCCACGCGCATGGCCGTCAGCCTCTCCAGCTCGCGGCGAGCGTGAGCAGGGCGTCGTTCTCCGCCCGCAGCCCGATCGTCACCCGGACGCCCTCACCGACGAACGGGCGCACGACGACGTCGTCGCCGAGGCAGTGCAGGGCGAAGTCCCCGCTGTCACCGGCGAGCGGCAGCCAGACGAAGTTGGCCTGGGAGTCGGGGACTTCGAAGCCTATGGCACGCAGCCGCCCTGTCACCCGCTGCCGCTCGGCGACCGTGAGGGCGGCCCGCCGGACGACCTCCGCGTGCTCGCCGAGGGCGACCGTCGCCGCCTCCTGGGCGAGCGCGCTGACGCTGAACGGGATCTGGGTCTTGCGGACGTGCGCGGCGATGCCGGGCGGGCCCACGCAGTAGCCGACCCGCAGCCCGGCCAGGCCGTACGCCTTGGAGAAGGTCCGCAGCACCACCACGTTCGGCCGGTCGCCGAGCAGCGCGAGGGCGTCGGGGACCAGCTCCGGGTCGGCGTACTCCCGGTACGCCTCGTCGACGACGATCATTACGTCCTCCGGCACCCGGTCCGCGAAGTCGCGCAGCGCCTGCTCGCCGACCGCGGTGGAGGTGGGGTTGTTGGGGTTGCAGACGAAGACCAGCCGGGTCCGGTCACTGACCGCCTCGGCCATCGCATCGAGGTCCAGCCCGTGCGCACGCAGGGGGACCTGCACGGCGGTGCCGCCCGCCACCGCGGTGAGGATCGGGTACGCCTCGAAGGACCGCCAGCCGAAGACGACCTCGTCGCCGGGCCCGACGACCGAGTGCAGCAGCTGTGCGCAGACCTCCGAAGAGCCGGCGCCCACAGCGATCCGCTCGGTCTCGACATCGTGGTGCTCGGCGAGGGCCTGGACGAGTGCGGTGGCGCTCAGGTCGGGATACCGCGACACCCCTCCGGCCATTTCCGCGAGCCTCGCCGTGACACCGGGCAACAGCCCGTACGGAGACTCGTTGCTGGCCAGCGCGACCGCGCCGGGCTTTTTGCGGCCGGGGACGTAGGCGGGCAGCTGGACCAGGGACGAACGGACACGCACCATGCTCGACTCGCTTCTGCAGCGGCGGGTGCCGGAAGTCGTACCTCCGGGCACTTGACAGGAGAATCGTGGACAGCAATCGACAATCGTTCAACCAATTGGGAAATCAGGCGACAAACTGCCGATCAGCCACATCCGTACCGGCAAGTAGTCCCTCCGATCGCTCGTCAGAACCGCTCCCGCAAGACGGACGGCCCGGCCCGGCAAGCGTGTGTTGATCACAAGTCGGCCACATGCCCCTTTCCGGTCCCCCGGCCGCCGCCGTGCTCCGCAAAGACTGCCCTCACTCCGCGAGGCCGCCATGCCTCGCCCACGCCGATCGAGGGAGACCATGTCCAGGCCCCAGCTCGCCCACGGGTCGTTGACGTCACTGGCGGCGGCTCTGACACTGCTGACAACCGGCTGCGCGCAAAAAGCCGACGGCGCGCAGGTCGCCGCCGACGCCTGCCGGGCGGGCGACGGCTGGTCGGCCCAGAAGCGGGCGGAGTGGCTGCGCACGGCCGTGTCGCTCCCCGATGAGGCGGCGGCCGAGGACGCGGCGGTGGTGATCGGTTCGCACACCGGCGCGCCCCTGTGCGAACCGATCGCGGTGCAGGTCCAGTTCTGGGAGGCCACCGCCACGACGGCGGGAACGGACCTGAGGTCCGTCCTGCGTATCCGCCTGACCACCGACGGAAGCAGGCCCCGGACCATCGGCTTCCCCGGGGGCCTCGCCCCGGAGGAACGCGACGACTGCACCGGCGTCCTCATGGCGGCGTACCCCGGCACGCCCCTGGCCGAGAGCGAACTGCCCAAGGACATCGGCCTCCTCGTTCCCGGCAGCCCGAAGGTGAAGTTCAGAACCGGCAGGATCGGCGCCTACCGACTCCTCCCTCCGTCGCAACCGGAATCATGCCGCGCGAACGGAGAGCCCATGACCGCACCTCCCGCCATCCCAAACCCATGGGGCAGCAACCATCCGTGAACGACACCCCAGGGGAAGGACCGTTCACACAGACCGCGCAGGCCGTCCTCCGCTCCGCACGCGGGAGCCGTGGAACCCGGCGCCCACCCGACACAACAGCCGGGCCACTGGCACGATGACTTTCAGTGCACGGTGCCCGCGGAGGGGGCCCGTGCCAGTGCCAGCGGGTCGGTGCGGATACCGAAGCGCCGGCGCAGGGCCTGCCGCGCGGCGTACAGCCCGCACATCCCGTGGACGGCCGGGCCGGGTGGGGTCGACGCGGAGCACAGATACACGCCGGGGATCGGGGTGGTGTACGGATCGCGGGCCGGCACCGGTCGCATTGCCGTCTGCCACGAGGACAGCGCGCCTCCCGCGATGTCGCCACCGACGTAGTTGATGTTGTGGTCCGCCAGTCCGGCGGCGGGGATGGCGTGTCGGGCGAGCACGAGGTCACGGAAGCCCGGCGCGAAGCGTTCCACCTGCGCGGTCACCGCGTCCCCCATGTCCAGGGGTGAGCCGTGCGGAACGTGCGCGTAGGTGTACAGGGTGTGGCGGCCGACCGGCGCGCGGGTCGAGTCGACGACGCCGGGCTGGACGGCGAGAACGAAGGGACGCTCGGGGTGTCGGCCGGCGGCGACCTCGCGTTCGGCGGCCAGGGCCTCTGCACGGCTGCCCACCAGGTGCAGCGTGCCCGCGAGTTCGCAGCCGTGCGCCTTCCACGGCACCGGTCCCGACAGCGCGAAGTCGACCTTGCAGACAGCCCCGCCGTACCGGTACGACCGCAGGCGGCGGGCGTACCGGCCGGGGAGCGCGTCCCCGGCGACGCGCAGCAGTCCGGCCGGTGTCACATCCAGCAGGACGGCGCGGGAGCGCGGCAGCTCGGAGAGGCTGTGGATGTGCCGGCCGGTGATGATCCGCCCGCCACGGCGGCGCAGCTCGGCGGCCATCGCGTCCGCGATGGCCTGGCTGCCACCGAGAGGGATCGGCCAGCCCACGGCGTGTCCCAGGGCCGCCAGGACCAGTCCGACGCCCGCCGGGACGGGGGCGCGCGGTGGGGCGATGGCGTGCGCGCTCACTCCGGTGAGCAGCGCCGGGGCGAGGGGGCCGCGGAAGCGTGCTCCCCACAGCGGTGAGCCCTGCTCCGCGACGCGCAGTGCGAGGCGGGCCGCCGTGACGAGGTCCGGCGGAAGGCTTCGCAAATCCGACATGGCGGCGCCGGCCAGCCCCTGCCAGCGGTCCACCAGCGGGCCGAGCAGCGAACGCCAGGCCGGTCCGTCCTGTCCGAGTCCGTCGACGGTGCGGTCCAGGTCCCGCCAGGCGAGTCCCGCCCGGCCCTCGTCGAGGGGGTGGGCGTACGACACCGCGGGGCGTAGCATCCGCACCCCGTGCGCCGCGAGGTCGAAGGCGCGGAAGAAGGGCGAGGCCAGACCCATGGGGTGGGCGGCGGAGCACACGTCGTGGCGGAATCCGGGCAGGGTCAGCTCGGCGGTGCGGGTGCCGCCGCCGATGGTGGGCGCGGCCTCGTACACCTCGACCTCCAGCCCGGCCCCCGCGAGGACGATCGCCGCGGCCAGGCCGTTGGGCCCGGCCCCGACGACCACGGCGTCCACCTCGCCGTCGGATGCACCCCTCATGTGCCCGCCACCACGATGGTCTGCCCGTCGGCGGGGACACTCTCGGCGGGTTCCCGGCCGTCGACACCGACATCGGAGAAGACGAACGGCATCCCGGCGGCGACGAGCGGGGAGGGATGGTCCATCAGCTGGAAGTGCAGGTGCGGCTCACTGGAGTTGCCGGAGTTGCCGCAGCGTCCGATCACCTGGCCGCGGTGGACCCGCTGACCGGGTCTGACCCTGGCCGACCCGTGTTGGAGGTGCGCGAAGAGCGCGTAGGCGTGGCCGCCGAGGTCCAGGACGATGTGGTTTCCGAATACGCCCCGGGGGCCTGCGAGTCCTCGGACCATGCCGTCCAGGGTCATGTAGGCGAGCGCAGGCCGGGTCGAACGGCTGCGGTGGTCCTTTGCCCGGTCCCGGACCGTCACGACCCGCCCGTCGCAGGGCGCCACCAGCTCGCGGCCGAAGGCGGGGAAGTCGTCGGGCGGCCGGAAGCCAGGGGTTTCACCGAACTTCGGGCGTGAACCGCTCTCGGGCTCGTGTACCAGGTCGATCGCGAACGTCTGGCCATAGGCGTGCGTGCGATGGCTCGGCACCCTGGTGCCGGGGCTGTTCACAGCAGACCAGCGACCGGTGACAGGGGCGCCCAGGGAGCGTGGCGTGACCCGCGGTGCGGCCGGCAGGAAGGACAGCGCCAGCCCCAGTACCAGCACCGCGGATCCGGTCAGCCACAGGTCGGACGCCAGCCCCGGGGTGAACACGGATGGCAGTGCCGAGGGGCCCAACACACCGCTGATCAGTACCGCGGGACCCACTGGGGTGGCGATCCCCCTGACCCGGGCGCTGAGCCGGAACCATGCCGGCAGTGCCTGCGGCACGTTTTCCACAGCCCCCGCGCCGCTCATGACGCCTGGCCCGTGGGAACGAACGGGGACAGGAACACATAGTCCGGTTCGTGGCCCTGGTCGTGCCCGGTGTGTCTGGCGATCAGGAACTGGAACCCCTGCGGCGGTGAGTCCTGACCGGCGCATGCGTCCCGCACGGTCAGCGCCACGGAGTCCCGCAGGACCCGGTACACGGGGAACCGTACGATCTCCAGGCCCGGCCTGTTCATGAGCATGATCAGTTCGGCGCACACGTCGAACAGTGCCTTCTCGCGGCGGCGGTCCGGGAACCACAGGAGCTGGTGCCAGGCCCGGGGGGTGATCCGCGTGGTCTCCTCCCAGGGGGTCTGGGTGCCGTCCGCCGTCAGCACGCGGTGCAGGACGTGGAAGTCGTGCTGGGCGGGCTCGGGGGCGAAGAACTTCCAGTTCGGTATGAGCAGTCCGGTCCTGTCACGGTTGCGGACACGGCCGAACGTGCTGTGCGGATGCTGGCCGGCGGTGGTCGCGCCGAGCCACGCCGCGAGCCCGCCGAGGAGCAGCAGGGTGAGGGCGCCTCGCGACTTCTTCCGTACCGCGCCGCCGTCAACTCGCTGGGCGTTCATGGGAATCTTCTTCCTTCTCGGTCCTCGCTGCTTCCTCGCCGAGGCTCGCGACGAAGTCAGACATCAGCTTGACGACGTACTCGGCCGTCTCCCTGTTCGTGAGTACGGAGTCGTGGTCGGCGTTGTCGATGATGTGGTGCGCGGCGTGCGGAGCCGATTCGGCCAGCTCGGCGTGGAGTTCCGTCTGGACCGGGTCCTGGGATGCGGTGTGGCCGGCCGTCATGACGAGCAGGGGGACGCCGGGGTCCGGCATCGTCCCGTCGAAGGAGGTGAACTCCTCCTGCACGGCGCGCCACTCGCGGCGTCCGGCCGCCCACATCCGCGGGTCCCGGTACTGCGCCACCAGCAGTTCCCGTATCTCCTCGGGCAGCCGGTCGACCCAATCGGGGTGAGTCAGCAGTGCGCCCATGCCGAGCTTCAGCGAGACGTTCATGTTCGAGAGCACTCTGCTGAACTGCTCCGCGCCCCGGGCCTGGCGGGACGAGCGCTGGAGCTCGGCGGGATGACTGGAGTCAAGCAGTCCGATTCCGAGGATCCGGCCCGGGAGCCGGTCGGCCGCCTTCAGCGCCAGATAGCCGCCCAGGGAGTGGCCCACCACGAAGACCGAGCGGTCGCCGGCCGTGTGCCCGACCAGGTCGACGAGATCGTCCACGGCGGTGTGGAGGCCGTACTCGTCGCCCTCGCGCCCGGCATAGGTGCTGCGGCCGTAGCCCGCCCGGTGGTAGGTCACGACGGGGAACCGCTGCGAGAGCCCTCGGACGATCCACTCCCAGTGCTCGACGGTCGCGACGAGGCCGTTCTCCAGGATGACGACCGGCTGTGTGCCGTCGTCGGCCGCACCGTCCGGACCGGTGCGGCGGTAGGAGATCGTGTTCCCGGACGAGGCCGTGAACTCCCGCTCGTCACCCCGGCCCCGCAGCACCGTGCGGCTCTGGCGGACCTTCTCCGCCTGGAGGGCGCCCAGTCCGGCTGCCAGCATCCCCATCGCCAGCACCGGCAGAGCGTCGTCGCGCCGCTCCACCCGGCCCTCGGCCCCGACGTGCTCGCGCGGGCCCGCGGCGTACAGAACGGCCGGGTGCATGGAGACGAACGACCACAGGAAGCGGCCAAGTCCCATCACCCGGGCGTTGGCGAGGTGGAAGAGGGCCGCCGAACCCAGCATCAGCGGAGCCGGCCGCCCCTTGGCGAGGAACACGGCGGGGAACGCGCACTCCAGGGCGAGCACACCGGCGCAGAGCACGTGCGCGGCACGCGGGTGACGGCGCGCCAGCTCCCACGCGGTCCGGTCCCCATAGGTCAGGGTCCGCATCACCCCGGGCAGCGCCCGGCCGCTGCGCCAGGTCGGGCTGATTATCTTGACCCAGCCGGACACGGCGTACGACAAGGTCGACTGCAGGGCGACGAACCACAGGCAAGCGTCCACGACCTGCGGATTCCGCTCACCCGCCCGGGCGACCGTAGCGACCGACTGGACCAGGAAGGACACCTGGTCGGAGCCGTCGGTGCCGTAATGGTTGATCGGATACAGCAGAAGCGAGGTACCCGACAGCACGGCGTTCGCGGCGACACGCACCGGGCGGGGCGACGGCGCCAACAGCGCCACCGCGGCTCCCACCCGGGCGACATGCACCGCACGCGTGACGCGTGGCCGGGCGGCGAAGTCGAGCACCTTGACGAGCCGCGGCGACCAGGTCGAGAAGGCCTCCCGGTTGACCTCCCAGTTGTTCAGCCCGCCCGGCCGCCTGTCGCGGTCGGTCGTCAGATACTCCAGACTCGACGCGAGGTGCGTCGCGGCGCTCAGCCGCTCACTGAGTGAGAGGGCCTTGGCCCGGCTCACGTTCGGCGGCGACAGGACGGCACGCATCAGTTTCGGCAACCGTGCCACGATGCGGACCCCCTTCCCTCATTGCTGCGGATGGTGACGGTGGTCATTGGTGCGGCCGCTGACACGGGGCCGCTGTGGTGCTCAGCCGAGCAGTTGGTGTGAGGCGAGCTCGGCGTACAGGGCGTCGTCGCGCAGCAGCGCGTCGTGTGTGCCGACGGACCTCAGCCCGCCGTCCTGGATCACCGCGATACGGTCGGCCGAGCGCACGGTCGACAGGCGATGGGCCACGACCACGACAGTGGTCCGCGTCGACAGTTCCTCGATGACCTCGCGTAGCGCCGCCTCGTTGACGGCGTCGAGCTGTGAGGTCGCCTCGTCGAGGAGGAGCAGGCGTGGGCGGCGCACCAGGGCCCGCGCGATGGCGATGCGCTGCCGCTCGCCCCCGGACAGGGAGGTGCCGTGGTGGTCGATGGAGGCGTCGAGGTCGCCGCCGAGGCGTTCCAGCAGCGGCAGGAGACGGGTTGCGGCCAGCGCCGCGTACAGATCGTCGTCCGTCGCCGCGGGGGCGGCATAGGCGAGGTTGTCGCGCAGCGTGCCCGCCATCACCGGGGCGTCCTGCTCGACGTAGCCGATGCCGACGCGCAGGTCCTTCAGGTCCCAGTCGCGCAGATCGCGCCCGTCGAGAAGGACGCGGCCGCGGTCCGGGTCGTAGAAGCGCTCGATGAGATTCAGCGTGGTGGACTTGCCGGCGCCGGAGGGGCCCACCAGGGCGGTCAGCCCGGTGGCCGGGATCCGCAGGGAGAAGCCGTCCAGCGCGGGGGTGTTCCGGCCCGGATAGGTGAAGGCGACGTCCTCGAAACGCAGGTCGGCCGCACCCGTGTGCCGCCCGCCGGTCACGTGCAGCGGTGAAGGAGCCTGTTCCACGGGCTCGGTGGGCAGCCGGGTGACCTCGGCCAGGCGTTGCACGGCAGCCCGCGCGGCCTGGAAGTAGGTGCCCACGTCGGTCAGCGACATGACCGGCTGCGCGAGATAGAGGACGTACAGCAGGAACGCCGTGAGCGTGGCCACCGAGATCGCGCCGCTGCTGACCCGGGCACCGCCCACGCCGAGCACGACGAGAAAGGCCACCTGCATGGCGAGCCCCGCGGCGGTGCCCGCCACCGAGCCCCAGCGGGCGAGCACGACACCCTGGTCGTACGCGTCCCGGGCCGCCGCGTCGACCCGCTCGGCCTCGACCTCCTCCGCCCCGGACGCCTTGACCGTGGTGAAAGCGCTCAGCGCACGTTCCAGAGCCGCGCCCATCAGCCCCACCGACTCCTGCGCCCGCAGCGCCGCGCGCCGGATCAGGGGCAGGATGACGCCGACCACGCCCCCCAGGAGGACGACCACACCGACGGTGACGGCGAGCAGCACGGCGTCGACGACGGCCATCATCACCAGCGTGCCGACGATCATCACGACTCCGGTGAGGGCCTGCACCAGGGTCTGGGTGACGATCTGCCGCAGCAGCGAGGTGTCGCCCGCGGCCCGGGCGAGCAGATCACCCGGAGCCTGGCTGCGCATGGCCTTCATCGGCAGCCGCAGTATGTGACGCACCAGCCCGCTGCGTCCGGCCAGCACCACGCGCTCGGCCGCACGCAGCAGCAGGAAGTTGCCGACCGCCAGCGCGAGCGCGGCCACCAGCACCAGGGCGACGAGCTTCAACAGGTCCGGCGCCACCTCGTTCCCCTGTGCGTACACGGTGAGGACGTCTTCCACCACGAGTGGCTGGAGCAGGCCGAGCACCCCCGCCCCCACCAGCAGCAGGCTCGCCACCGTGATCTCCCGCCAGTGCGGGCGCACATAGCCGCGGAAGACCATGAACGTCTCCCGCAGGGAAAGCCCGTCCCCTGACGCGGCGCCGGCGCCGGTGGATTCCGCGCCCGCGTCCGGCTCATCCGTGATGGTCCCCGTGTCCGGGGCGTCGGTGCTCAGTGAAGTGCTTGCCATCGTGGCGTCCTCACCGTTCCTGGCCCGGGGCTGCGGAAGCGGCATGCTCGTCCGGACCCGGGTCGGCGTTCCTGTCCGCGCTCCGGTACACACAGATCGTCATCGGCTCGGCGCCGGTGAACGGCGACCCCTGCCAGTCCCCGTAGCGCGCCTCCAGACGCAGCCCGGCGCGTTCGGCGTACGCATCGATCTCTTCGGGTATCGTCAGCCTGCTGCTCTCCGAGGCGAGCCGGGTGCCGCCGCCCTCGTGCCAGATGTGTGACAGGTGCCAGAGCTGTCGGGCGGGGACGATGAGGGAGTACGACTGCAGAGCGGCGTTCTCCCCGCAGGGGATGAGGAACGTGTCGCGCAGGCGCCCCTCGTGCATCGCGTCCACGAAGGCCGGATTGTGGGTCTCGACGACCACGGCACCACCGGGGGCCAGGGCCTGCGCACAGGTCTCGAGCACCTGCTGCTGTTCTGCGGGGTCCAGCAGCATCGACAGTGTTCCGCACACGCAGAACACCAGGCCGTGCTTGCGCTCGCTCCGGTAGGTCCGGATGTCGCCGTGCACCGCGGTGACGGGCCGCGGCTCGCGCGCCAGTGCTTCGCGCAGCACCTGCAGCATTTCCGGGGAGGAGTCGACACCGACCACCTCACCGGCCTGGTCCGCCAGCGGCAGGGCGATACGTCCTGTGCCGACGCCGAGTTCCAGTGACGCCGTACCGTCTCCCGGATGGAGGTCGGCGAGCCGTTTCACCGTGTCGTCCCCCGGCGGGAATATTCGGTTGTAGAAGTCGGCGAACTGACGTCCGTAGCCGAGGTCCTGGATATCACTCATGTGACCTGCTCGATAGACGATGGTTCGGAGATCGCACAGGGGGCGAAACTCCCTTTTCTGGGCAATGAAGGGGAGGGCGGACAGGTCAGGACCGGTACGCCCTCCCCTGGTGGATCAGCTCGGCTGCTTCGAGCCGGCGACCGCGAGACTGGGGCCGCTAACCGAAGCGAAGCCCATGCAGGCAATTGCAGGGGTCGCGAGGACCGGTGCGAGTTCATCCATCTGCTGGGCCCGGTCGGACCTCAGCGGCAACTCCGCCAGTACGCTGCTGGCATTCACGCGTTCTGTCAGCACGGACACGATTACTCCTTTTACGTCATGTCATGGTTCGGGGAAGGCTCGGCCGCGCCCCGTCAGATGCACGGCCAGGGGCCGGATTCAGTTCGGCTGCTTCGAGCCGGCGACCGTGTAAATGTCGGCCAATGCGACGGCGACGGCGGCGGCGGCGGCGACCAAGGCGGCGGAAGGGGTCGCGAGGACAGGTGCGAGTTCGTCCATCTGCTGGGCCCGGTCGGCCCTCAGCGGCAACTCCGCCAGTACCCTGCTGGCATTCACGCGTTCTGTCAGCACGGACACGATTACTCCTTACGTCATGTCATGGTTCGGGATAGGCTCGGCCGCGCCCCGTCAGACGCACGGCCAGGGACCGGACTCAGCTCGGCTGCTTGCTGCCGCCGGCCGCGAGACCGGCGCCGAACGCGTTGGTGACCGCAACGCCGACGCCCACTCCGGCGGCGAAGGCCACGGCGGTGGCAGGGGTCGCGAGGACCGGTGCGAGTTCGTCCATCTGCTGGGCCCGGTCGGCCCTCAGCGGCAACTCCGCCAGTACGCTGCTGGCATTCACGCGTTCTGTCAGTACGGACACGAGTGCTCCTTACGTCCAGTCATGGTCAGGGGAAGATTCGGCCGGGCCGCGACAGGGGCACGGCCAGGGGGCCGGATTCAGCTCGGCTGCTTACTGCCGATAGCACCGGCGACGTATGGGGTGGCGACGACGTAGAGACCGACCGCAACCACAACGGCGCCAGGGGTCGCGAGGACCGGTGTGAGTTCATCCATCCGTCGGGCCCGGTCGGCCCTCAGCGGAAACTCCGCCAGTACGCTGCTGGCGTTCACGTGTTCTGTCAGCACGGACACGTGCTCCTTACGTTCTGTCACGGTCAGGGGAAGATTCGACCGGGCCGCGACAGGGGCACGGCCAGGGGGCCGGATTCAGCTCGGCTGCTTACTGCCGAGAGCACCGACGGCGTAGCCCACGGCGTATGCCGCCACCGAGACGCCCACTCCTGCGGCGAAAGCCGCGGGCGTGGCCATCACGGGAGTCAGCTCCGAAAGGTGGCGGGCTCCGTGCGTCGTCCTCAGATCGCCGAACAGCATCGGCGATCTGCCATTGACGTGATCAGAGATACTGGTCATCGTGCAGATTCCTTTCCTGTGTGGGTATGAAGTCCGCCGGAACGGTTCCGAGCGCGGATTCTTCATGGGCATGTGCCGTGACGGCCGGCCACGCTGACGGGCAGGGACGGGCCGCGGGTTCAGGCACACCGAACGCTGCGGCCGTACGTGAACCGCGCGCAGGCATATGGGTCAGTCGCACCGGTTCACGGCGCTGTGCAGGTGCCGGGGATCGGGCCGAGGTATGCCTCCAGGAAGGCGACCGTCGGACAGAACGCCCGGGAGCTGTAGCCCAGGCCGTGCACGTGCCCCGGCAGCACCAGCGTCGTGGCCTCCACGTCGGCTTCCACCAGGGCGGCGTTCATGACCTTGAGCTGGTTCAGCGGAATCTTCTCGTCGACCGAGTTAGCCAGCAGCATCGGCGGGGTGGTGGAGGCGACATGGGACACCGGAGAAGCGTCCGCGGCCGTCGCCATGCAGGCCCGGGTTCTCCTCGGGTCGCAGCCCAGGTAGTTGAGGGACGTCATGATGTTCTCGGGACTGGCGCCGGTGAAGTCGGTGAAGTCATAGGCGCCCGACCATCCGACCGCGGCCGCGACCGAGACCTCACCCTGCCCCTTGCCGGTCAACGCTGCCGTATGGGTCGCGAGGGTGGCGCCGGCCGAGGTGCCCCAGACCGCGATACGGTCCGGGTCGACCCGGTAGGTGGATGCGTTCTCGGCCAGGAACTCGGTGGCGGCCTGGACGTTCTGCACCTCGACCGGAAAGCCGGCCGTCCCGCGGGGCGGCATGCAGTAGTCGATGGAGAAGACGGCCCAGCCCTTCGACGCCAGATACGTCCCGGTATTCACGAACCATTCAGAGTTCCGTACTCCCGACACGAAGCCTCCGCCGTGCACGAGGATCACCGCCGGTGCGGCGTCCTCCAGTGGCGGTGACGGCAGGTACGCGTCCGCGAGTTGGCTCTGCATACCCTCGCCCGGGCACTCCTCCGTCAGGTAGGTGATGCCTTGGACGACCTTGACCCCGGTGTCCGTCGGCGTCACGTCCGCCGCACCTGCCCGGCTCACGGCCAAGTAGGCGAGCAGGCCGAGCGCGGTCACCCCGGCCGTCAACAGGCCGACCGCGCGGTGCCGCTTCCGGCGGCGGGTGTGCAATGCTCGCGCTACCAACAGGTTCCTCCTTTGAAAAGGCGCCGCAGCGGCGGCCGTTCTGTCTCTGCTCCTGCCGCAGGCATGCGTGTGCTTCAAAAGGGGCCGCCCGCGAGAGGGAGATGAACGACGTGATCGGCGCCCCAGGCTCACGAACATCAGTTTCCGTACGGTGGGTCCAGATCCGGTCGGCCGACGGTTCAGTACCGGTATGCCTGCTGCTCGCGCGGGGCGGTGGCGATGTGGCAGTCGGAACAGCGGGGTGCCGTGTGCTCCGCATGCCGTGAGCGGTGCCCGTGGCGCCCTGGGCCGGCAGCCGGCGCACAGGGCAACCGGCAACCGGCAACCGGCAACCGGCAACCGGCAACCGACCGGAGGGACGTGCGACCGGACACGGTCATGCGTCCGGGGCGAGGGCAGTTGCAGCCGCTGCCCCGATCGCCGACTGTGCCGCTACCTCGTTGGCGTAGAGACGGATCAGGTGCGACACGGCATACAGGGCGTCGGATGCGGCGATCTCCCCCGCGGGTAAGGCGACCACCCCCATCTCGATCAGCCGTTCCACCGTCCACAGCGCCGGCCTCTTCTCACAGCCAAGCGCCGTGGCGGCCTCCTCCAGGGTGAACAGTGCGGGCAGGGGCCCGATTCGGAGCAGGGCGGAACGGGTGGAGTCGTCCAGATGCCGCCATTGGTCGGCGACATGGCGCCGCACCGCGATGTCGCCCGCGGAGAGCTCGTCCAGTGCCGTCGCGGGGTCGTCCAGCCGGGCCGCGTACTCTTCGAGCGGCAGGTGCCGCAGCACCGCGAGTTTGAGGCCGGCGGCCCGGACCGCCAGCGGCAGCATCCCGCAGGCCGTGACGATCCGCTCGGCGGCGGCCTGGTCGGACCGCACCCGGCGGGGGCCGATGACCCGACCGAGCATGTCCAGCGCCTCGGGCATGGAGTATGGCGGCACCTCGACCCGCAGGACGGGAGCGAGTCCGGCGAGCTGGGTCCGGGCGGTCACAACGGCCGAGCTCGGGCCGGCACTCGGTAGCAGCAGCCGGACACTCGCCTCGTCCGGAGCGTCGTCGAGCACCAGCAGGAGTTTCTGTCCCACCAGCCAGGCACGCCAGAGTGCGGCGGCCCGCTCCGGCTCCTCCGGCCTGCTCTCGGCCAGGCCGGCGAACGACCACAGCTCGGCCGTCAGCGACGCGAGGCACCGGGGCTTCCCGCTGTCCTCGCGGAGCCGCACGAAGATCTGCCCGCCGGGGAACTCGTCGCGCAGGCGGTGTGCGACATGGATGGCCAGTGCGGTCTTCCCGGCACCGGCCGGTCCAACGGCGACGACGGCCGCGCTGCCGCGCGCAAGGGCCTCCCGCAGTTCCCGCACCTGGTCCTCCCGGCCGGTGAAGTCGGCGGTGTCCGGCGGCAGCAGGGCAGCAGACCTCCCCGACTGAGCGATTTTGCTTCGGCGGGCCGGCCCGGTGCCGGGCGGGAAGCCGGCACCCGTTGTCCCCTCGCCCAGGATCGAGTGGTACAGCGCCTTCAGCGCCGGGCTCGGGGGCAGACCCAGCTCGCGCGACAGATGCTGCCGCAGTGCGTCGTAAGCCGCCAGGGCCTCGGCGCGGCGTCCCGACCGGTGCAGTGCGGTCATCTGAGCGGCCCTCAGCCGCTCCCGCATCGGGTGCTGCTCCACGAGGTCACCGACGGCTTCGACGACCTCGTGGGCGTGCCCGAGCCCGAGTTCGGCCTCGGCCCAGTCCTCGCTGACAGTCAGGTATCGGCTCATCAGGCGGTCAGCCTCCGCCTGGACGGGTTGCGAACTTCGCAGTTCCGGCAGCGGAGGCCCGGCCCACAGCTCCCGTGCCTGCCGGAGAAGACTGGCAGCGGCTTCGAGGTCCCCGCTCGCGGCGGCCTGACGCCCGGCGCGGCCCATGGCCTGGAGCCGCAGGGAGTCGAGGTCGGTGTCGGCCAGCCGGAGGCGATAGCCCCCCGAGTGGTGGACGAGCCGGTCCGCGTCCCCTGCTTCGGCCAGGAGCTTGCGCAGCGCCGACACATACATCTGCAAGTTCTTGCGCGCGGTTCTGGGCGGTTCGTCCTCCCAGACCGCCTCCGTCAGCATGTCGACGGAAACCGGCGTGTTGGGGTGGCACAGCAGCATCGCGAGGACCAGTTGCTGCTTGTGAGGGCCGAGTGGGAGCATCAAGCCGTCGATTTCGGCCGACAGGTGCCCGAGGACACGGAACCGCACACGTCCCGGCTGTGGTCCGCGCCCGGGGTCGGATGCCTCAGGCATGGGCCGGGCCCGAATCGACCCCACATCGTCGGGCCAGCCGGCCAGGGGGACGGCCACGGTTCATGCGCCGTACCCGGGTCTTGCCACGTGTTGCCCGAGAGTCCGGGCGAGCCGGATGTTCGGGGCGGCCGGCCCGGTCGATGTCACCGTCACGGCCGCTGCCCGTGGCCCCCTCATCAGGCAGCTCGCCGAGTGCCGCCCTGTCGCTCTGCCGGTCGTACCAGGCGCATGGCCCAGCCATGGAGACTCCTTCCTGCCAGGCGCAAAGGCATGTCGGGAGCGGAGGCTAGGAACCATGGTTGTGAAAATTCTGTGACCGAGCGGGGACCCGGGTCCGGTGGTCCGGAGCCCAGGTCCCCGTTCACGTGGAAGGCGGGATGGAGTTCCCGACGATCAACCGTCCTTCGCGGTATCGGATTCCACGGCGGCGACCGCGCTCTCGGCGTCGTCCAGGATGCGACCCAGCTCCGCGGGGTCGGTGGCGGCCGGATCCGGTGCGCCGGTCACCGAAGGGGCGGCGGAGCTGCCCGAAGGCTGCCTGCTACCGGCTGTGCCGTCGTCACCACCACATGCGGTGGTGGCGACGGCGCACAGGGCGACCACCGCAGCCACGGCCACGCGGCGGGACCATACGGGAAGGATCACGAGGTGGCCCCGTCAGTGGTGGTGTTGGCCTTGCACCAGTCGGAGACCTTCGAGAGGTCCTTGTCCCGCTGCTGGAGTGTGGGCACGAGCGACTTGCGGTGGGTGAGCCGGCCGTTGAGGTAGGTCTCGACCTCGTCGTGTCCCGCCGTCCTGGCATTGTCGACCCTCTGCTGGAGCCGTGCGATGGAACCGCGCGCGCTCACGGGGCCGTTGAGGCGGGTCAGGGCCTTGTCGATGCGCTTGTCGATCCGCACGGCACGCTTGCACAGCGCCTGTGCCCCGTCCCCGGTGGGGCCCGCACTCGCACTGGCCGTGGGGCCGACGCCGTCGGCGGCGGCGGGCCCTGCGCCCCCGAGCAGCAGGGCGATGACGGCGAGGGGCACCACGGTGCTCTTCCTGCGCGGCATGAGGTTCTCCTTCTTCGAACGGTTGCGACGCTCCGCCGCAACGAGGGAGAAGCTAGGAGCCGCCTTTGTGGAAACTCTGTGGCTCGCCCGCGCCCGTGGTGAGCCAGTCCCGGCGCAGCAGGGGCAGGGTCGCGGTGACCGGGCCCCGTGCCGGTGAGAGGGAGACGTACTTCGAACCCGGGCCAGGGCCGCCGGGCCGGTCTGGACGGTGATCCGGCCCCGGTGCAGCGCGGTCTGCTGGGCGACCAGGGTCAGTCCCAGGCCCGAACCGGGACTGCCGGGGCGCTTGTGGAAGCGTTCGAAGACGGCTGCCCGCACGGCGGGCGGCATCCCGGGACCACGGTCGTCGACGCTGAGTACGGCGACCGGGGCGTGCTCCTCCTGGGAGCGGCACCGGGACACGTCGACCGGTGCCGGGCGGCCGTCCGTGCAGCCGTGGGCGAGGGCGTTCGCCAGGAGGTTGTCCACCATCGAGCGCAACCCCGGCTCCCAGCCCTGCACGCGCAGGCCGCCGGAGGCGCCAACCACCACCTGCGCCTCCCGGTGGCGCCGCCGCAGATCGGCGGCGGCATCCTCGACCACGTCCGCCAGGTCGACGGACCCGAAGGCTTCCGCCTCGACCAGGTCCCCCTCGGCCGGCGCCCTCAGCATGACCAGCAGACCGAGCAGCCGACCGTGGTCTCCCCGAAGGTCCTCCAGCACCTCGACCCGTTCGCTCTCGGGAAGGTCAGGGTGCCCAATGAGGTGCCGAAGTGCGTCCTCGTGCTCATCAGCGTATTCCGCAGTTCATGCGAGGCGGCTGCGGCGAACGAGCGGGCGGTGGCCAGTGCCTCGGCGATACGGGCGGCCTGCTCGTCGTAGCGCGCAAGTACGGTCTGCAGTGTGCGGGCCAGAACGTCGACCTCGGCGATCCGGGTCGGAGTGTGGTCCAGGCGGGCGGGGCTCGTCCGGGGATCGAGGCCGCCGGCGCGCCGCCGAAGCCGCCGCAGCGGGCGAGCGGCGCGGGCGGTGGCCACCCAGACCAGTAGTCCGGACGCCGGCGCGGCGAGCAGAGCGGCGGCGAGCACCCGCCGCCGTACGAAGCCCCGTTGGGTCCTGGCCGCGGTGTCGGGCGAGAACAGCCACACCGTCCCTCGGGCACCGGGTTTCGAACCGGTCACCGGCACCGACAGCACCCGCTAGCTCGCGCCGGCGGCCCGCACCGTCACCGGAACCCGGGTGCCGACGGGCAGCGGCACCGAGGCAGCGGGCTGCGGGCCGCCCGACACCGTGCCGCCAGGGCCGGTGAGTCGTACGCCGACATCCAGCGGAGGTATAAAGCTGCCGCTGCCGTGCCTCCTCGGCCGCCGGACGGTCCTGCGCAATGACGCGCAGCAGTGCCTTGGCGTCCGGTTCCACCGCCGCCGCGCGGTCCAGCAGATGGGTGTCCTGCTGGGCATTACGATCGTTCTCGACCATCCGCAGCAGCAGGGCGCCCGCAGCCAGTACGAGCAGCGGTACGACCGTCCCGACGGCCAGCGCGATCCGGGTGGACAGCCTCATCGCCCACCTCCGTACGGAAGCGACGCCCGGTCGTCGCGCAGGACGAAACCCACCCCGCGCACGGTGTGCAGGATCCGGGTGCGGCCCCGGCTTCCAGCTTGCGCCGCAGGTAACTGAAGAAGGTGTCCACCGCGTCCGTGCGCACCTCGAAGTCGTACCCCCACACCCGGTCCAGCAGCTGGTCGCGGGTGAGCACCAGGCCGACGTTTCGGGCCAGCACTTCGAGCAGGGCGAACTCGCGCCGGGTGAGCGTCAGCGGTGCCCCCTCCAGCAGCGCCTCGCGCCGCGCGGGGTCGATCACCAGAGCACCGGCACGCACCTGGCCGGTGGCCGCCGGGGGCCTGCGGCGCAGCAGTGCGTGCAGCCGCAGCACCAGCTCCTGCAGGGCGAACGGCTTGACCAGGTAGTCGTCCCCGCCTGCCTGCAGGCCGGCCACCCGGTCGGCCAGCTGGTCAAGTGCCGACTGCATCAGCACCGGCACGTCGTCGCCCTCTGCCCGCAGCGTCCCGCACACCTCGATCCCGCTCAGGCCCGGCATCGAAACATCCAGCACCACCGCGTCCGGTGCTCCGTCGCGGACGGCCGACAGCGCACCGCGGACATCGTCCGCCAGGACCACGGAGAAGCCCTCGAGGCGCACGCTCCAGCGAGCGGCGGACGGCCGCGTCATCATCGGCGACCTGTACCCGCTCTCCCGCATCCATATCCGTCCCCACTTCGGCGATCGTACGTGCACCGACGCACAGCCCCAGGGTCGGCTGCACCGCCCACCGGCACACCGCGCCCACCCGGCGCCCCCACCACGAGACTTACGTAGGAGCACGTAATCGGACACGTGGTTTCACCGGCTCGGGCACCCGCGGGCCGATGGCTGTCGACTGCGGCCTCTGACGAACAGTCCTGAGGGTTGTCTCCGGTACCTGCGAGAGGCCCACGGCCGGTTCGCGGCCGCGGCACGCCAAGACCTGCACTCCGCGCACCCCCGCCCGGCAGCGTGATGAAGCTGGGCGGGGTGCGGTCCGTACCGGCCGAAGCCCTTCCTCGCCGAGCGGCGCCGAGAGTGGACACCGAAGATGCTCCCGCAGGAACGCCCGTCGGCTGCCCGACTACCGCGCGGACAAGTCCGCTCCAGTGGCACAGCGAACTGCGACCGAGCTACTCAGGGATGACCGTGAGCAGTCGCCCGTTGGTCAACTCGGCGAGTTCCGAGGCGGTTGTGGGGAAGACGGTCCGCGGAGTGCCGGCAGCGGCCCAGACCTGGGAATACTCGGCAAGGGCTGCATCGACCACGGTGGGGAGCTGTCGCGGGTGACCGACGGGTGCGACACCTCCGATCGCTTGCCCGGTGGCCTGACGGACCTGCTCCGCTGTGGCACGCTGGAGCCTGCCACGCCCCCAACGGGCCGCAAGGGCCACCGTGTCCACCCTGTGGCGACCGCTCGTCAGGACCAGGACGGGTTCACCGTCGGACATGAACACAAGGCTGTTGGCGATGGCGCCGATGTCGCAGCCGAGGGCAGCTGCGGCCTCAGCCGCGGTGCGTGTCGATTCCGAGAGTTCGCGCACCTGTCCCGGCACATCGGCTGCGGCGAGGCAGCGGGCCACATGCTGACTTCGAACGGGCAGGGCATCGCTGTAACGGGGGGACATTGCACTCCTTGGCTCTCCTCGGCTACGTTCCATAAACAGAACGTTCTGAAGATGGAACGCTAGGCGTTGCGGATCGCCACAGTCAACGCCCGAACGAGCGCCAAGGAGGAGCATGGGACTGGCGGAACAGGTGGGTCGCCGTTTGAAGGAAGCACGTGTCGAGCAACGGCTGTCCCTGTCAGAGCTGGCGCGGCGGTCGATGATCGGCAAGGGAACCCTCTCCGAACTCGAGTGCGGCCGGCGCAATCCCACCCTCGAGACGCTGTACGCGCTCACGACCGCGCTCGGGGTCCCCCTGAGTTCGATCCTGGGCCCGGCAAAGCGGACCGTGATCTCCGGCAGCGCCGTCGACGCGGTCCTCACCGAGAGGTTCGAGCACGCCGACGCCGTCACAGAAGTGTTCCGCATAGGGATCCGCGCCGACGCCGTACAGGAATCGGCCGCCCACGCCCCGGGCACGCAGGAGCACATCATCGTGCTGCGGGGCACTGCGCAGGTCGGCGCAGTATCCTCTCCGCACCTGGTGCGTACCGGCGAGCACATCCAGTGGGCTGCCGACGTACCGCATCTCTACGGCGCACCGTCCGGGGACGTTGAGGCCGTCCTGATCGTCCGCTATCCGGTCGTCCACCCGTGAGGCCGGATCCCCCCGGCAAGTCCGGTCGGTCTCGGAGCTTGGCACGCGGGTTGTCCGAGTCAAGGGTGGTCGCCCCAGTCGCTCCGATGCGCAACCGCCACAGGCGGCCCCCACGCCGAGTCGCACCGGCCGCCGCCGGGCTGATCGCCGTACTGGTGGGAGTCACCAGTTCTGCCGCGCTCGTCTTCACGGCCGCCAAGAAGGCGGGTGCAGGGCCGCAGGAGATCACTTCCTGGATGCTGGCCCTCGGGGTCGGCATGGGGGTGACCTCCATCTGGCTGTCACTGCGCTACAAGGCGCCGGTCGTGACGGCCTGGTCCACCCCGGGAGCGGCCCTGCTGATATCGGGGCTCGACGGCGTCACCATGGCGGAGGCCGTCGGCGCCTTCTTGGTCTCGTCCGTACTGATCATGCTCAGCGGGCTGACGGGCTGGTTCGAGCGGGCCATGGGCAGGATCCCGGTGCCGCTCGCGGCGGGGCTACTGGCCGGGGTGCTCGTCCAGTTCGGTATCGGGCTGTTCAAGAGCATGAGCAGCGACTTCGCCGTCGCGTTCTCGATCTTCTCCGTGTACCTCGTGGGCCGTCGGCTGGTGCCCCGGTACGCGATCATCGCCGCACTCGCCATAGGCGTCGTCGTCGCCACCGTTCAGGGCTCCCTGCAACCGGGCCACATCCAGCTCGAGTTGGCCCAGCCGGCCTTCACCGCACCTGTTTTCTCCTGGCAGGTCGTCCTGAGTGTCGGTCTACCTCTGTTCATCGTCACGATGGCGTCCCAGAACCTACCGGGCGTCGCGGTACTCAAAGGGGACGGATACGGCCGCGTGCCGGTATCACCGCTGATCACCTGCACGGGCGCCACCAGCGCACTGCTCTCGCCCTTCGGTTGTTTCGGCCTCAACCTCGCCGCCATCACCGCGGCCATATGCACCGGCCGTGAAGCGCACGAGGACCCCGACCGGCGTTATCTGGCCGCTGTCTGGGCCGGCGTGTTCTACCTGTGCGTGGGCATACTCGGCGGAACCGTCAGCTGCTTGCTGACTGCGCTGCCCCCGGCGCTCGTCCTTGGCATCGCCGGGCTCGGCCTGCTCGGCACCATCGGAAACTCCCTGTTCTCCGCGCTGTCGGACGAGCATTTCCGGGAGTCCGCCGCCGTGACGTTCCTGGCCACAGCGTCCGGCGTGACGCTGCTCGGAATCGGCTCGGCGTTCTGGGGTCTGCTCGCCGGGGCGCTGACCTTCGCGGTGACGCGCGGGGGCCGACGGCAGACTCGGACAGCTGCCCGGTCTTCCGTCTCCGCCGACACCTCTTCCGCCCCACCGGTCACCGCAACTCAGCGTTTTCCAGGGTGAGATGGAGATCCGCTAGTGATCCGGGCTTGAGTTCACGTCTCGCCACGTGAGTCGTGGTTCGTTTCAGATTGTGGCTGGGGCGGTGACAGCGGCTGGAGGCTGCGGTCTGCTGGAGGAATGGGGGACAGCAGGCTGCAACCGCTGGTGTTATCCGAGGACGAGCGGCTGGTGTTGCGGGGGTAGGCCAAACGGCGGACAACCGCGCAGGGCCTGGCCAAGCAGGCACGGATCGTGCTGGCCTGCGCGGACGGACTCAGCAACACCGCGGTGGCCGCGCGGCTGGACACCGATCGTGGGACCGTTGCCCGGTGGCGGTGCAGGTTCCTGCGTGACCGCCTTGACGGACTGTCCGACGAACCCCGTCCGGGAGTCCCCCGCACCATCACCGACGCCCAGGTGCAGGAGGTGGTGGTGCGCACGCTGGAAGAGACGCCCCAAGGCGCAACCCACTGGTCGAAGCGGGAGCTGGCCCGGCGGGTGGGCATCTCATCGACGAGTGAGCTGCGGATCTGGCGGGCCTTCGGGCTGCAGCCCTGGCGCACGGAGACCTTCAAGATCTCCCCGGACCCGCTGCTGACCGGCAAGATCCGTGACGTGGTCGGGCTGTATCTGGCCCCGCCGGCGAACGCGGCCGTCTTCGCGGTCGACGAGAAACCGCAGATCCAGGCCCTGGAACGGACCGCGCCGGTACTGCCGATGGCCCCGGGCACCCCCGAACGCCGCAGCTTCGACCACGTCCGGCACGGCACCGTGGACCTGTTCGCCGCCCTGAACAGCGCCACCGGCAAGGTGATCGGGAAGCTGTCAGCGCAGCACCGGGCCGTGGACTTCCGCGACTTCCTCGACGAGATCGACCGCCAGACCGATCCCGGTCTGGCGGTGCACGTGATCTGCGACAACCTCTCCGCCCACAAGGCGCCGGTGATCCACGAGTGGCTCCTGGCCCACCCCCGCTTCGAGCTGCATTTCAGCCCGACCTACTCGTCCTGGATCAACCAGGTCGAGCGGTGGTTCGCCGAACTGGAGCGGCGCTGCCTCGAACGCGGCGTGTTCTGCTCACTCGACGAACTGAAGACCGCGCTCAAGGACTGGATCAAGAACTGGGACGAACAGGCCCGGCCTTTCAAGTGGACCACGACCGCAGACCAGATCATTGACCGCATCTGCCGCTACTGCCCCTACTGCCCCTACTGCCCCTACTGCCCCTACTGCGACAGGATCTCCGAGCCAGGGACACTAGGCGGACAGACCCGCCGAACCGGTTGTCGGGCGAATCTTCGTGCAAGCGGCACTCCACATCCGCCTACGTGCGCGACGAGGGCTGTCGGGGCTCAACCTCTCATCGCGGAGTCCGGCCATGCGCCGTATGAACTCCAAGCCCTCCCCCGTCCTCCTCCGCACAGCCGGCCTGCCCCTTCCCCGCTCCCCGTGACTTCCGGATGCGGCCCTGCGATCCTTGTGCAAGTGCACGTACTGCCCGACGGCGAGGTTCCACATGTAACGGGCGTGCCCACCGATGCTCGGGCATGACGGCCGCCTGTTCGCTTGTCGGGTACGTCCGAAACCGTGCCATGCCGTGAACCCGGCCCGCACGTTCCCCGACCGCGCAGGCCATCGATCAACTCAACTGTGTGAGTAACCGCTCCCGGCCACCGCCCGGCCGGCCCCCGGCCACAGGGGCCCACAGGGCCCCCTCGACTTCGAGATGCCGTACCGCCTCGCGGTCGGCCCCAGCCTCATACCTTCCGGAACGCCGCATCGCCCTGACGATGCATCGGCTCCCCCTGCCCGAAGTCAATGTGACGATGGGCTGACCGGCAGGAGCAACCTGCCATGGCTCTGTGGCGAGCCCGCGCCATCCGTATCGGACTACGTAGTTCCACCGATGCCGAAGACGCCATTCTGGCTCAGACTAACGCCCACCCGTACTCCACGTTGATCGGCAGCCGCTCACGTGAACAACGAAGATTTCAGATCACAGTCCACGTATATATGGGTAACGGTTGGCTCCCCCGGACCGCTGCTCGTCTGCGAGGTCGACTCCTTCTCCGACTGGGGCGGTGCAGTGCACGGCCCTGACTACGAACTGGATTCTGCCTGCGACTATGCCCGTGCTTGGTCGGCGGTCCACCCGGACGACGGTGACCTCGAGGCCGCGTTCGTGCGTTTCGGCGACCACGAGGAACATACCGGCCTCATATGGGAAATGGATGGCGAGGGCAGGGCGGAGATCGCATACGCCCGGTACCAGAATGGCCCTGTCGGGAACGACGACAACTTTCTGATCATGCGCTCATGGATTCCCCATATGAGGACGGATGCGCCACGTCGACGCGCCACCGAAGCGTCCGCGGCCGAAGAACAAGAAGTAGGGGAGCTTGAGCTCCGAAGCGGCCGGGTCGTTGTCGTCTGGGCAGCAGTGAACGCTCATGAGATCGGCTCGTACGCGACTTCGCAGGAAAGAGCCGCGTCGATCAAGGCCCTGGGCCGGCTGAACCCCCCTGTCCAACTCAACCTGGATGGCCAGCTGGGCCTCGGTACGGTGCTGTGGGTCAGGCCGGGCACATATCGCGTCGCCTGCGGATGGCACGAAGGAACTCGCGGACAGTATATGCCCGAGGAAGAGATGTACGGACCACGGCAGTTATATGCGGACGACGACTGGAGCTGTCGCTGGGTCCGCTTCACCCGGTCCGACGACTCCGTAGAGGCGTGAGTCCACACACGAACGGCGCGCGATCGTCCCCGGGCGTTCGCAAGTCCGCTGGGATGGCCACATATACACCGGCCCGTTTTCGAAGCTGACGTTCAGCGTGTACCGCTTTGTCACCCGAATCAGCGGTACCGCCACCCCTGTTGCGCTGTACATGTTCGTCTCCGTCAGTGCTGAGCTGCATCAACGCGAGGACATCGGCACCGCGACAGCTCGAACCCCCCAGAGAAAACTCGTCATTTCCACGGCAGTTCCCTCACATCCACATGGGGAAATCTGCTCCATTGATTCGCCAAGAGAGAGTCGAGACATGAACCAGTCAACTCAGGCCAAGAACTTCTCCCTCACCCCCGAGGAACTCAAGAAGTTCCACCGGGACGGCTACATCGGCCCGTTCGACCTGTACGACAAGGACGAGATGGAGGCCGATCTACAGGCCCTGCGTCCCCGGCTGCTGAACACGAAGAAGGCCATCTACGGCGGCGGAAAGGCGGTGTCCGGAAACACCAACCTGGCGAACTACGACCGGCACCTGGACATCGATTTCCTCGCGGACCACATCACACGGCCCGAGATCGTCGACCGGGTCTCCAGCATCCTCGGCCCGGACACCCTGTGCTGGCGAACGGAGTTCTTCCCGAAGTACCCCGGTGACGAGGGCACCGACTGGCATCAGGCCGACAACTTCTCCAACGTGGCCGGTTCCAAGCATCCGCAGATCGTCTGGCCCGAGGACGCGAAGTTCGGCGGCACCATCACCGTCTGGACGGCGTTCACCGAAGCCAGCGTGGAGAACGGATGCCTCCAGTTCATCCCGGGCTCGCACAAGACGATGAACTACGACGAGTCAAAAACAATGGATTACAACCCGGACGCCATCAACACCACGGAGAAGAACGGAATTCGCCGGGGGTTCTTCGGCCACGACTACCGTCAGCTCCAGAAGGACCCGAACTGGAGCCCCGACGAGTCCAAAGCGGTGTCCCAGGTCATGCGCCAGGGCCAGTTCATCGTCTTCTGGTCGACGCTCATGCACGCCTCCCACCCGCACGGGGGTCTCACCGACCAGATGCGTCTGGGCTTCGCCGCCCGCTATCTGCCGACCTCGGTGAAGGTCTACCCGTACTCCACCGAGCTGGAGGAGTTCGGCGGTCAGGCGAGCCTCGCCCGGTTCGGCAACGTCCTCACCACCGGTCAGGACACCTACGGTCACAACCGGTTCGTCGAGAACACGGTCACCGGCCACCCGTTCCGGACCCGCTGACATACCGAAAGGACAGCAACAGTGTCGAACAACACCCAGAGCGCCCGGACCCTGAGCCAGGAAGAACTGGAGCAGTGGGTCGTCACCACCTGCCGGGACCTCGGCCTCGGTACCGAGAACGCCGGTTCCGACTTCTTCGCGGCGGGCGGCACCTCACTGACAGCGATCCGGCTGATCGCCAAGGCGGAAGAGGAGTTCGGTGAGGACGCCCTCACCCCAGAGGAACTCTTCGCCCGCAGCAGCGTCCGGGACATCGCCGCCGCGATACTCCACAGCACGCAGGCATGAGGCAGCCGGCCGTGCGGTCTGCCAGCGACATATGGGTGCCGGTGATCCGACCCGCCTCGGGGACCTGCCGTATCCGGCTGATCTGCTTTCCTTACGCCGGCGGCGGCCCCGATCTCTTCAGAACCTGGGCGGACGGCCTGGACGACGGGGTGGAACTGCTCGCTGTCAGACTGCCCGGCCGGGGGCCGAGGCTGCGAGAGCCGCTCTACGAGAGCTGGAAACCCCTGATCGCGGACACGTACAAGGCGCTTTCCAGCGCCGGTTGTCTCACCGGCCCGCACGCCTTCTTCGGGCACAGCTTCGGCGCCCGGCTGGCGTACGAGACGGCCCGTCTGGCCGCCGAAGCCCTTCCTGGCACGACCCGGCGGTTGTTCGTCGCCGGCAGCCGCAGCCCCGACCACCCGCAGCACCGGCCGTACCTGCACGAACTCCCGCACGAACGATACGTCGAAGCGGTGCGCGCCATGGGCGGGACCCCGGCCGAGATCCTGGACAACAGGGCCATGATGCGGCTGTTTCTGCCGGCCATGCGCAGCGACATGCGACTGGCGGAACTGTGGGGCGACCGTCACGGACGCTCCCCGATGGACGTGCCCATCACGGCCTTGTACGGGCGGGACGATCCCATTGACGGGCGGGCGGCGATGCGCGGCTGGAGGCGCTGCACCCGCCGGCAGACGGAACTGCTGGAGCTGCCCGCGGGCCACTTCTTCCTGGAGACGCACCGGGAACTCCTACTGGAAACGATCAACGACAGGCTGGTGAGCACCGTATGACCGCCGCGCCCGACCGGTCGGCCCCGCAGACCGGGGCACCCCCCCGGATCGAGGCCGGGCCGGCCGCCCTGGCCGCCCACCGTGCCCTCAACCAGGGCACCGACGCCCCCTACCCGGCTGTCGGTGTCAAGGAGCTGTTCGAAGCGCAGGCGGCCCGCCGCTCCCATGCCACCGCTCTGGTACACAAGGACGGCAGCCTCAGCTACGGCACGCTGGACGCCCTCGCCAACGACCTGGCGGCAAAGATGCGGACGGTGGGCGTCCGCCCCGGGGACTCCGTCACCGTGCTGATCAGCCGCTCTGCGGAGCTGATCATCGCCCTGCTCGCGACGATCAAGTGCGGCGCCACCTACCTCCCCGCGGACGCGGCCTGGCCGGACGAACGACTGCGCACCCTCCTGGACAGGACCGGCTCGACCCATGTCCTCAGCCGGGCCGCCGACCTCGACGACGTCGCCGCCCGGCTGCCCGGCCGGCGGGTCCTGCCCGTCGAACGTGACAAGCTGACCGAACGCGGGGAAGCGCCCCCGCACCGCGGCTCGCCCGACGACATCGCCTACATCAACTTCACCTCCGGCTCCACGGGCGTCCCCAAAGGTGTCCCGATCCGCCACCGCGGCATCGTGCGCCTGGTGCACCAGCCCCGCTATGCCCGCCTGGACGAGGAGTCCGTCCTGCTGCAGTTGGCGCCGGTCTCCTTCGACGCGGCCACCTTCGAGATCTGGGGCGCTCTGCTGCACGGCGGCACCCTGGTGCTGTACCCCTCGGCCTTCGTCCGCCTGGCCCAGTTGCGCCGTACCCTGGCCGAGCACCGGGTGACCGTGCTGTTCCTCACCACCGCGCTGTTCAACACCGTCATCGACGAGGCACCGGACACCCTCGCGGGTGTGGGAACCATCCTGACGGGCGGCGAGGCGCACTCCCTCACCCACATGACCACGGCGCTGCGCGCCTACGGACCGGACCGCGTCGTCAGCGTCTACGGTCCGACGGAGTGCACCACCTTCTCGACCTACCACCCGGTCCGCACGCTCCACAGCGATGAGTCCAGCCTCCCCATCGGCCGGCCCATCCAGAACACCCGCGCCTATGTCGTACAGGACAGCCGACTGTGCCCACCCGGCGAGACGGGCGAGGTACTGCTCGCGGGACCCGGTCTCTCCCCCGGCTATCTGGGACTTCCGGATGCCACCGCGCACCACTTCGTCGAACGGGAAATCGACGGCGTACGGGAGCGTCTCTACCGCACCGGCGACCGAGCCTTCCTCTCCGAGCGCGGGGATCTCGTCTTCCAGGGCCGCCTCGACGACCAAGTCAAGATCAACGGGTTCCGCATCGAACTCGGCGAGGTCGCCTACCACCTGGACGCGCATCCCGCCGTGCGCCGCAGCTTCGTGACCACCCGGCCGAACCGGCAGGGTGGTCAGGAACTGGCCGCTTTCGTCGTGCCGGACGCGGCCGACCGCGATCCCGGGACCATCCGCGCCCACCTGAGCCGCCGCCTGCCCGCCCACATGGTCCCGGCCGTTCTCCACGTGCGCGCCGACCTGCCGCTGACCACCACGGGCAAGGTGGACCGCAGGGCACTGCTCGCCTCCCTCGACGCTCCCTCAGCGCCTGTGGGAGTGACGTCATGAACGCTGCCCTGCCACCGGTCGGAGGCTTCCTGGCCTCCGGTGAACTCGCCCGCGACTTCCCGTTCTTCGACAACACGCACGACGAGTTCCGGACCCTGGTCCGAGCGCGGCTCGCCGAGAGCGTCCTGCCCCACGCCCAGGCATGGGAACAACAGGGGCACATAGACCCGGACGGCTGGAAGGCCCTTGGCGCAGCCGGCCTCCTCGAAGTGGGCCACAGCGGCGACGACTTCCTGCGCAGCGCCGTCCTGCTGGAGGAACTCGGGGCCACCGGATACGCCGGGATCAGGGCGTCCGTCGGGGTCCACGCGTACATGGCCCTCTCGTACGTCCTGTTGTTCGGCACTCCGGAGCAGCGGGAAGCATGGGTTCCGGCTGCCCATCGCGGCGAGCAGGTCACCGCACTGGCCATCAGCGAGCCGAACGCGGGATCGGACCTGCGCGACCTGCGGACCCACGCCCGGCCGAGCGGCGCCGATGACGCGGCCGGCTTCGTACTCGACGGACACAAGAGCTACGTCGCCAACGGCACTCGGGCCGGTCTGCTCGTGGTCCTGGCCCGCACTCGTGACACAGGCGCCGACCGTGGGCTGGCCGGCGCGAGCATGCTGCTTGTCGACGCCGACAGCCCTGGCGTGACCCGCCGCCCCCAGCCCATGGCCGGCTGGCGGGCCGCGGACATCGCCGAGATCGACTTCGACCACGTCGAGGTCCCGGCGGGGGGACTGCTCGGGCGCCGCGACCGCGCCCTGCTCCAGCTCATGCGCGCGCTGGACTTCGAGCGCCTTGTCGCGGGCCTGCTGGCCGTCGGTGGCGTGCGGTACACCCTGGAACTGCTCGACACCCATGTCCGCACGCGGCAGGTCAAGGGCGTATCCCTCGGCGCCCACCAGGCCGTACGGCATCAACTCGCTGATCTCTTCGGCGAGTTCGACATGGTGCACCGGTACGCCCACCACGCGGCGTGGCTGCACGCACAAGGACGGCTGGACACCCGTACGGCATCCGTACTGAAGCTGCGCTCCACGGAGCTGGCGGTCACCGCCGCACAGGTGTGCGCCCGGTATCACGGGGCGCTCGGATACCGGGAAGCGGCCGACGCCGCCCGCGTGCACCGTGACGCGACGGCCGGCACCATCGCCGCGGGAGCGAGCGAGCTCCTGCGCGACATGATCTTCGAGGCGAACTGACATGGCCTTGCATTCCTCCGCGCCCACGTCCCCCCTCACACCTGAGCGTTCGACGCGCCGCCGGCGGATGGCGGCCGTTGCACTCACCGGTGTCCTGCCGCTCGCCGTCATCGTCCTCGTCGCGGTGATCGCCGACGGCACCGCCCTCGATGTGCCCGGTACGGCGGCGCGCCCCGAAGCCGGCGCCGGACTGCACCTCGGGAGCACGGGGCACTTCTTCCTCGCCGCCGCCGTCGTGGTGGCCGCCGCCCACCTCGGAGGCGCGCTGGCCAAACGGCTCGGCCAGCCCCGGGTCATCGGCGAGATCTGCGCCGGCCTCGCCCTGGGGCCGTCCCTTCTCGGCAATCTGGCCCCGGACATCACGACATGGCTGTTCCCGCACAGCGCCCTCGGGCCGATCAACGGACTGGCCCAGATCGGCCTGGTCCTCTTCATGTTCGGCGTGGGCCAGGAGCTGGCCGGCATGCGCCTGCGCGGCACGGCCGCCCGCGCGTTCATCGTCAGCCAGTCGTCGATGCTGGTTCCCTTCGCCCTCGGCGCAGCCGTCGCCGTTCCACTGGCCGCTCGCTACGCCGGACCCCATGGGAACGGCATCGAGTTCGTCCTGTTCATGGGCTGCGCACTGAGTATCACCGCGTTCCCCGTCCTGGCCCGGCTCCTCTCCGACCTGGGTATCACCAGGACCGAACCCGGACGGCTGAGCCTGTTCGCTGCGGCGGTCGGCGACGGCACCAGCTGGCTCGTCCTCGCCGCGATCCTTGCCGCGGCACACGGCTCGGACCCCACGACACTGCTGCTCAACGGCGTCGCGGCGGTCGCCGCGGTCGCGCTGTTCCTCGGGCCCGTGAAGCGTCTGCTCGCCCGCTGGGCGGAGCACAAACGCAGCAGCGAGGCCGGCGCGCTGGTGCTCGTCGTCGGAGTGACCGGCGCTGCGGCCCTGACCGCCGCCATCGGCGTGCACCAGCTGATCGGCGCCCTGCTGGTCGGACTCGCCTGGCCGGTCCGCCGCGAGGGCGCCTTCGATGCCGGTCCGACCGTCGAGCGGTTGACCGATACGGCCAGGACCGTCCTGCTGCCGTTCTTCTTCTTCGGATTCGGGCTCACCGTCGACCTCAGCACACTGGGGTGGAGCGCCTCACTCGTCGCGGTGTTCCTGGCGCTCCTGGCGCTGGCCACCTTCGGCAAGATCGCGGGTCCCGGCCTGGCCGCATGGCTGTCCGGCATGCGGCCAGGCCCCGCGTTCGCCCTCGGCGTGCTGCTCAACGCCCGGGGCCTGACCGAGCTCATCGTCATCCAGATCGGCTACGACGCCGGAATCATCGACGCCCGGATGCTCGCCATCCTCACGCTCGTCGCCCTTGCCACCACCATGATGACGCGCCCTCTCCTGCGCCTGTTCCGTTCCGGCCTCGGTACTGGTGAGCTCGTATGCTCAACCGTCGCGTATTCCGAGAGCGACGGCCCACCTGCATCGCATCGAGATCGCGCCCGGTCATGACGCCCGGCGGCGGAGGTACGCGGGCATCTCCAGCCCGGTTCCGGCCCCGGCTTCCGCGACGCCCCGGAGCGGACAGGCGGCGCTGGAGTCCTCGCCGTCCGGGTCGGCCGCACCTGCGGTGGCCAGGTGTTCGAGGGCGGAGAGCAGCTCGGACAGCCACTGAAGGCTCCAGGTGTGCCTCGCCGCCGCCGGACTCACCCCTGACGCGGGCCGACCCGACGACGATCCCCATCCCATGCGATGCGTATCTACTCCTCGGCCTGGATCCTGTTGCGGTACCAAGTGATCCCGTATCGCAAGCGTGTACACATCTCCCGAATCAACCTGTGACCGCAAGCGCCTCCGCTCGGCCTGGTCAGCCCTCCCAGAGGTCCCGCCTCCTTGACAGGGCGCTGACAGCCCTGCTGCGGGTCTTGGCGGAGGCGTATCCGCCGACCGGCCGGTACGACCTCGTGGGGCGTGTCGCGGTGCCGGGGGATACGGTCCGCGTGGTCGGGGCCGATGTGCGCGTCGACGGGGACCTCGTGCTGGAGGAGCAGGCGGTGCTCTTCGTCCTGGGCGGGCTGAAGGTCACCGGGGCGCTGGGCAGGCCGGACTACTCCATGGTCGCTGCGCGGGAGATCGAGTGCGCCGACGGTGCCACCACCGGCGAGGTGCTGGCGCTGCGCGGCATCCGGTGCCCCGGCACCTTCTACTTCGGCCACAACGACCACGCCGCGCGCGCGGCATCGTACGACGGCGGCGTCCTCGTCGCCTTCGAGTGCGGCAACACGTTGGGCCGGGTCGACGTCCGGGAACGGGCCACCGACTGGGACTTCCCCGCCACAGCCCGCGGCCTGGGGCTCCCCGACGACGAGGGCGACCTGCTGGGGACGTACACGTCGAAGCTGCTGGGCGACGGAGACCGGGCTTGACCGCGCGGTGCGGGGGGCGTGGAAGTAGGGCAAGCTGAAGTTCAACCGCATCAGGACCACCGTCCTCGCGGCGCACACGCGCGCGCTGGCCGCCCGCTCAGAGCAACACCAGGACGTACTACTCCGCTTCACCAGCGACCTGGCCGGCCCTTCACGAACAGTCAGGCCGAGCGCAACGTGACACCCGCCAAGGTCGAGCAGCGCTCATCGGGAGGATGCCGGCGCACCCTGCAGGGCCTGGCGGACATCGCGATCGTCCAGTCCCACCTGTCCACCCCGAGCATGTGGGGCATCAGCCGCTACGACGCCCTCAAGCGCCTCTTCACCACCGGAGCAGGGATCGTTCGCGGTCAGCGGGTGATGAGCGCGTCGAGTCCGGCCCGCACCGCCCGGTTCATGGACGGAGCAACGGACGGGTTCTTCGAGCGGCATTGCGAGGATGTGCGGAAGGCCCGCAGGGCGGGGCACGCCAAGTATTTCGAGAAAGTCCTGGAGGCGGAGAAGCGCGCCAAGACCATCGAGGAGTGGTGCCCTGGCGTCGTCCCGGGGTTGCTCCAGACCCCGGCATACGCGCGGGCTGTGGTCCAGGCAACTCACCCCCTGTCGCTCGACGAGGAGATTGAGACGAAGGTCAGTGCCCGAATGGCGCGGGCCTCTTCGAGGAAGACCACCACACCCCTACTGGGTGATCCTGCACGAGTCGCTGCTGCTGGACCCGATCCTGGCGCTGGAGGGAATGACAGAACAGCTCGACCGACTCGTGGAGTTGACGGAGCGCCGCCGCGTCGTTCCGCAGATCCTCTTGCGGAAGGGTGGCCCACACCCTTTCATGATTGGCACAGTCATGATCATGACCTTCCCTGACGCTCCTCCGCTGGTCTACACGGAGTCGCTGCACAGCGGTGACACCATTGACGATTCTGCGCTCGTGGAGGAGTCCGCCAGGTCGTCATCTCGGCTCAGGGCCGCCGCACTGTCACCAGAGACGTCCCTGGCCATGATCAAGGCTGCGGCAGAGGAATACCGAAATGGCAAGCAACCGGATCGACTTGAGTGACGCGCTCTGGTTCAAGAGCAGCTACAGCAACGGGAGTGGTGGCCACTGCGTCGCGGTCGCGAGCGGCTTCCCCGGCCTCGTCCCCGTACGTGACTCCAAGGCCCCCGAAGGCCCCGCCCTCATCCTCACCGCCCCCGCCTGGGCCCCCTTCGTCGCGGCACTGAAGGCCGGGGAACTGACCACCTGAACCGTCGGGCAGCCATGTCACGCCGACACGGCAGCCCGCACGGCTTCGGCTTCGACAGCGGCCAGTTGGTCCATGCCGAGCCAGAACGCGGGATCGTCCCTGCCGGTGGTGCCGTGCACAGTGGCGAGAGCGGCGCGGTGACGGGCGGACAGGTCGGGACGATGCTCGATCTCCACCTGTGCGTGCCAGTGGGTGCGCCGCGCGCCTGGCCCTCGTTCAACGGGCAGGGTGCCACTGGCCGGCGATGCCCTGAGCGAGCATCCACCGGGCGGCGTCGTCGCGTCGAAGTGGCGCAGCTCCTGGGTGATGCGCTGCATCTGAGCGGTGCTGAGCGCGGCCCGGTCCGGGAAGACTGTTGCCGCTGTAGGGCACTGAAGACATCGACGTGGAAGTAGTGCATGTTCGTGGCCGGAGTCGGTGACGCTCGGGTGTGGTTAGCAGGAGGCGTAGGTCTCCGGGCCCCAACCCGGCCTGCCCTCCTGGTCCTTGGCGACCACGACCGCCGTCTTCGTCCGACCGTCGACACGGTGCGAGTACAGGACGCGGTCGGTCTCCTCGCGTTCCACGACGAACTGTGAGGGGATGCCTCCCGGCTCGAACATACGGAAGTAGAGCCTCAGCCCGTCTTCCGGTGTCTTGCCGCCGTCGCCCCTCCCCCAGCCGTCGGGCGCACCGCCCCGGGAGATCTCCCCGTTGCACTCCAGCGCCCGGCCCGCAGCGCCCGAGGCGAGCAGCATGGCCTCCGGGGTGTCCCCACTCACCTCCTCGGTCTCGATATGGAGCGGACCGCTGTACGGTGTCTCCGCCGGCCCGTAGTCGATGATCACGTCCTCGTCGTCCTCGGCGCCGCATCCCACGACAGCCACCAGTGCGGCTACCACTGCGACGAGCCACCTGCGCATGTCCGCCTCCCCTTCCCGACCGTTCTTTGCACCACTTCGACGCCGCGGCGGCCCGAAACGTTCGGCGCACCTTCAGCGAGCCGTCCGGAGCGCCCTACGGTACGTCCGCGCCGAGACCTCGATCGCCGCGTGCAGATGCTGGCGCAGCGGGGCGCCGGTGGCGAGCCGACGCGGAACGGCCCGGTCGACCACTGGATCGACACGGGAATGACCGCAGCGGTGGTCCGCAGTCGGGAGCAGCGCTACGGCTGCCGGGTCGTCGGGGTGGCCACGTCACCGCCGACGACAACTACACATCACAACTAAGTAGCTCTACTGATGCCGGCATCGGGATGCGTGGTTAGCCTCGCCATACGCGGCGCCGGCGGCCCCGGTACAGGTCTGGTCAGCGCATCACGACGCACCCGAATCGGAGGATTCAACCGTGAGCGACCTGAGACCCACGCCGCCTCCGACCTTTCCGCAAGTGGGCAACCGCGGGTTCGGTGATCCGAGGGGACCCGTCTCCGCTCCCGGTGCAGGACGGCAGCGCAAACGCAGGGGTGGGCGAGTGATCGTGGTTGTTCTGCTGGTGGTCGGGCTGCTCGCCGGTATCACGCCCCTCGTGTACACGCAGGCGCGCCGCATCCTGGGCCTGTACGATCCCACCGCGTCGTCGGACGGCGTGACGCTGCGGACGTTGCCGTTGAGGGGCCCCGTGGCGTACTCGCCCGACGGGCGCACCCTGGCTTCCTGGAGTAGCAACGGCACTGTAGAACTGTGGGATGTCGACAAGGGCACGCGTCGACACGTCCTGCCCTTCGCCGTTCACTCCAATGCGCGACACTCCTACCGGAAGGTGGTTTTCGCACCGGACGGCGACACGGTGGCGACGGAGCTGAACGACGGGAAGACAATCCAGATCTGGGATACGCAGACCGGTGCCACGCGCATCGTGATCAAGGTCCCGGTCACCCATCCCGAGGGGCTGATGCCGCTGCGAGGCGTCAACAAGCTGGTGTATTCACCCGACAGTCGTACCATCGCGACCACCGGTGACCATCTGCACATCTGGGACGTGGCCACCGGCACGCTCCGCCACCAGATCGACGTCTCGGCCCGGGATGCGGCTTTCGCGCCGGACGGCAGGACCATCGCCGCCGTGGCCGAATGGCAAGGCGGCATCTGGGACGTCGCCACCGGTGCCCAGGTACACCCGCTCGACCCGTCCGGAGGACATTTCAGCTGGACGGTCGCGTTCGCGCCGGACGGACGAACCGTGGTCGCCGATGGTGACAGGGTTCGGGCCTGGGACACGGCGACAGGTGCTGTGCGGTGGTCGTCAGGGCCGTATGCGGGAAGCGCGCCGGTCTACGCCCCGGACGGGAGCCTGCTGGCGGAGCGCAGTGGCGACGACGTCTGGCTGGTCGATCCGGCGAGCGGCAAAAAGCTCCGTACGCTACGTGGCCTGCATGGTCTCCTGATATCGGTCGGCAATATCGAGCAGGTGGATCAGATTGCCTGGGCCCCGGACAGTCACACCCTGGTGGTCAGGCACAGCCGCGCGAACGAGTCCTGGGCCAACACTCCGCAGGTCTGGGACGTCAGGACCGGTACCGCAGTCCAGCTCCTCAAGGGACACAAAGGCCCGGTTCAGGATGTCGCGTACTCCCCGGACGGCCGCACCATCACCACCGTCAGCGGTGACGGGACCGCGCGGATCTGGCGCGCGACCCCATGACTGAGGTGCCCTAACGGCTGGACGCGCTGGGCATGGCGGTTGCCCTGGCTGGGATCGCCGTTGCAGCGGTGGACGAGGGCACGTCGGGCCCGCTCGGGGCGTTCGCCTTGTGCATCGCAGCCGCTGCCTGCTGGGGCGCCTCCAATGTCCTGACCCGCAAGGCGGCCCCGCCAGACGCGCTGAATGTCATGGTCTGGGTCAGCACGATCCCGGTACTTCCGCTGCTGGCCTTGTCCCTTTTGCTTGAGGGCCCATCGTGCGACCTGGCGGCGCTGCGCACCCTCGACTGGCAGGGCGCGGGCGCAGTCCTCCACGTCGCCTGAATCACGACCGTCTTCGGCTTCGGCGCCCGGGGCTGGCTGCTGCGCCGGCACCCAGCATCCACAGTGGCCCCCTCCTCCCTCCTCGTCCCGGTCTTCGGGATGTCGTCAGCGACCGTCTTCCTGGGCGAACCGGTGAGCGGGCTGCGCTGGTGCGCGGCGGTTCTGCTGGTCGGCGGCGTGGCCCTGACCTCGTTCGCTCCCCGGCGCCCGGCACCCGTGACCCACCCCGGGGACGTCCCGGCAGTGAAGGCGGCAGTTGGCCGATCGTGAGGGGCGGAGGGCAGAACCGAATCCCTCGAAGCGAGGATCGAAAGCGTAGGGACACTACCCGTCCGGCAGAACCCCATAGGCGAGCCATGAAGCTCTGCAGGCGCAGGCCTCTCCCCAGAAGCCAGCACTATGAGTAGCGGCCGATCGAGTCGAGTGCCCTTGACCACAGGCCAGGTAGGTCCGATCCTCACCGTCCCGGGATTGACCGGCCTGGGAAGGCACGGTCAGGGAATCCAGGTACTCGCTCAGCGTCTACTCGGTGAATGCCGTGTGGTCCTTCTCTCTGTTGCCCATGACGAGCTGCACCGGCAGCGACGGGGCGAGGGAGGCGATGTGACGGAATGTCCAGGTGCTGACGGCGGGCCAGCCCGAGGCCATGTGGCGGAACACCGCCGGGGTCGCGCTCCGCAGGTGGTCCATGGGTGTGCCCGTGGCCGCCGGCAGTCACTGTCTGCCGGTGCTCCGCGCGGGTGGCGAGGGGCCGCCGGCCAAGAATTCCGGGGCAGGCGTGACGCCGCCTGAAGAATACCCGCGAACTCCCGCGAGACGGGAAAAAGTAGCCGGGATCACATTCACTTCGAACGTCGAATGAATACGGGATTTCGGACATGAACCCGAGGTGAATCATTCGTGCACACATCCCTTCCATGACACCAAAGGGCTTCCCGAACGATCGGTCGGTCGGCATGGTCGATGTGCATTCCGGTTCGGCTCCCAGGAGAGAAACCATGACCATGGCCAGTCCACGCCGATTGGTCCAGGACCACCCCTACAGAGGACCCGCTGGTCCCTCGGACTCCATCGAGGTCCGCTTTCTGCGGCCGGATGACGTCGAGGCGCTCATCACGCTGGAGCAAGCGAAGTGGGACCAGGACCAGGCGGCGGACCGCGCGGAGTTGACCGCCCGCATCCAGGCGTATCCACGGTTGAGCATCGGGGCGTTCGAGCCGGGTGGAGCGGCGCTGGCCTCGTTGTTCATGAAGCCGATCACGACCGCGGTGTTGAGCTCGGCAGCCACCTGGGCCGACTGCGCCCGGGTGGAGGCGCCCCGTCCGGAAGCCACCGGATCGCTCTTCGGAATCAGCCTGAGCAGTGTCGAAGCGGACGCGGTGACCGCCATATTCGAGTTCTTCTGGCCACACGCACTCAAATACGGCTGGCGCGATATCTATCTCGGCTCCCCGATGCCCGGCCTCCGGGCCTGGAGACGCATCAATCCGGACGTTCCGACGGACGTATACATGCGTGAAAAACGTCACGGCCTCCCCCGTGACCCGCAGCTGCGTTATTACCACAAGAAGGGATTCAAAGATATCGTGGCCTGCAAGCCCGGATATTTTCCGCACGCCGCGTCACTCGGTTACGGAGCCATACTCCGCGGGCACGTACCGCTGTCCGCCGGTGCTCCGCTGTGGCGCCTTGTGCCGCTGCCGTGGCTCAAGCAGATGCGGCGGCTCCTTTTCCGGCTGGTGTAGCCGACATGAGCACCGAGCACACCGTCATCATCGGGGCGGGCATGGCCGGACTGCTGACGGCAGCGGTGATCGGGGCGACCGGTCGCCCCGTCACCGTCCTCGAACAGGACCGGAGCCATGGAATGCCTGCGCCACGCGGCGGTGTTCCACAGGGCCGTCAGCCCCATGTACTGCTCCACCGTGGTCTGTCGGCGATCGAAGAGCTGCTTCCCGGGCTGCGCGGGCAGTTGGTCGCCGCGGGCGGAGTGCCGCTGGACACGGGCGAACTGGCGTGGCTGGGCGAGCGCGGGTGGGCACCGTTCGGCACACCCGCACTCGAAGTGGTCTCCGCCACCCGCCCGTTGGTCGAGCACCTGGTCCGGCGGCGGGTGGCAGAGTTGCCCGGGGTGGAGCTGCGTGGCGGCACGCGAGTGCGGGGCTTGAGCCGCTGCGCCACCACGACCGGCGGGGCCTGGCTCCTCGAGTGCTTCGACGCACCGCCCGTTCGGGCCGACCTCGTCGTCGATGCCTCCGGGCGCAGCTCCCGACTGCCCGACTGGCTGACACAGTTGGGCATCGAGGCGCCCGCGACCACCGTCGTCGACGCCGGATTCGGCTACGCGGGACGGATCTACGCCGCCCCACCCGATCACCTCGGACGGGTCGCGGGCATCGTCATGCTTCCGGTTCCGGGCGCACCGGCCGGCGGTGTGGCGCTGCCGGTCGAAGGCGGACGCTGGATGGTGGCGGCGGTAGGCGCCGGAGACCACCGGCCGCCCCGCGACCCGGCCGGTTTCGACGCCTTCCTGAACCGGCTGCGGGACCCGGCGCTCGCCGACTTCACCCACAGCGCCCACCCGATCGGCGACATCACGGTCCACCGCCGCACCAACAATGTACGGCGCCGCTACGACCGTCTGACGCACTGGCCGGACGGGCTCCTGGTCGTGGGTGACGCCCTGTGCGCCTTCAACCCGGTCTACGGCCAGGGCATCACCGTCGCCGCCACCCAAACCCTGCTACTGCGGCAGGCGCTGGCCTCAGGCGTGCGGCCGGGATGGGAACGGCGGCTGATGCATCGGCTACACCGAGCGGCGGACCTCCCCTGGGCCATCGCGACCGGGGAGGACCTGCGCCACACCGTCGGCGGCCCGGCATCGGGCCTCGACGCGCTGTTCGGCCGATGGTCGGGCGAGGTGGACCGGCTCGCCGCGCACGGCAACCTGAGGGCACAGCGCGCCCTGGACCGCGTCTACCATCTCGTCGGCTCCCCTGCGGGCCTGCTCCACCCGGCGCTGCTGGCCGCAGCTGTCCGGGGACGCCTCCTCGGACTGCCCACCCCGGTCCCCCGACCGCCACTCACCACCAGCTCCGCACAGCGGGACCAGACGGACACCGAGCGGCATCCCGCGTACCCACCGCCGCCATGACCGCCTTGGCCTGCCCCGGCCCGTGTGCCATATCTCAACTGCCCGGGTCATTGTCGGTCCTTGCCAGGTCAGCGGCGCCGCCCTGGGAGCCCAGGTCGGCGAAGAAGTCGGCGTTGGCCGCCAGGTATGGCTTCTACTTCGTCAGGAGCTCGAGGTCGTAGTAAATGGCCTCGGCGGAGCACTGGCTGGCAGACGCCGCAGTCCCCGCATGTGCTCGCTCGCACCGCCCACTGCCCACCCGAGGGCGGACGCCCATGGACCGGACGATCGGTTTCAGCGGGTGGATGAGGTTGGGTCGACCGCTACGATCAGGCCTTGAGCGTGCGGGGCCAGGGAGGGCTGTGTATGGCCGGCTCGGTGGGTGTCGGACGGCGCAGGATACTCGTGTTCGGCGCCGTGACCGTGGGGGCGGCGTGTACGCCGCCCCTGCGAGGCACGAACGGCGAGAAGAACGAGGTGCGCACGGACGTGGAGCCGTTGGAGCGTAGATTCACTGCGTTCGGTCCCCTGTCCGATGCGCACTGGCTCGGCACCGCCTTGGGCCAGGATGCAAGGGGGTCCGCTCCCGGGCCCACCGATGTCCGAGTGGTGGGTACGGCTCAGCTTAGGGCGGGGGTCGGTGCTGCCATTGTTGGGGCGCCGCAGTGGCACTTTCGGCCTGACCAGCCGGGTCCGCTGCCGGAGGAACTCGCCTCCTTCATGCCCAAGAGTGCCAGGTGGGTCCGGAGCGAGTCCTTCGACGAGGAAGTGACGGGCGGGGCCTACCCTGGTGCGTTCTATCTCCGTATCGACGCTGACCAGGTCTACTTCGACACGACCAATCCGAACACTCCTGCCGGCCCAGGGACTTTGCGAGGTCGCGGGTTGAGGGAGATCGCCCGGTGATGGGCTGTCATGTCACGTTGGTGTGGGTCCAGATGCCGATGCAGGCACGGCTTCGGTGATCATGTAGGTGTCGAGTCCGCATGACCACAACCGAAGACCGTGCCTGCTGTCTCACCTTCTCCCATCCCCCCGGGCCTGGGGCAACTGGCCCGTACCCTTTGCCCGCAACCGCTGCCGGACGCAGTGTGCCTGGCCCGGTTTCTTGCTGGCCTGCCCGATCCACGCGACCGTCGCGGCCGACGGTTTCCGCTGCTGGCGATGGTGGCGGCCGCCGCAGCCGGCGTGCTGGCCGGGGCGAGGTCCCTGACCGCGATCGCCGAGTGGATCAACGATGCGCCCCGCTGGGTGAGCATGGCCCTGGGCGTCGCCGTCGACCCGTTCACCAAGACGGTCACGGTGCCCCACCTCACCACAGTGATGCGGCTGCTCACCCGCCTCGACGGCGATGCCCTGGACACCGCGGTAACTGCGTTCCTGCAGGCCAGGTCCACTGACCGGGGCACGACGAAAGCACGGTGGCGGACAGGCGCCGTCGACGGGAAACAGTTGCGCGGCTCCCGGGCGGCAGGCGGGAAGGCGGTGTGGCTGCTGGCCGCGATGGACCACGCCGGAACCGTTCTCGGGCAGCGACAGATCGAGGCGAAGAGCAACGAGACACCCGCATTCGTCCCACTCCTGCAAGACCTCGGCCTGGAGATCACCGTGATCACTGCGGAGGCGGCGCACCCGCAGCACGCGAACGGCCGGTGGCTGCGTGAGCAAGGCGCCCACTACATCGCTGTCGTCGAGGGCAACCACCCTGGCCTGCTCAAGCAGTTGAGAACACTGCCATGGGCCGACATCGCCCTGGATCACAAGGGCCGAACCAGAGGCCGGGGCCGGCTCGAGGTCCGACACCTGAAGACGGTCACCTTCCGGCACCTCAGCCCTCGGAATCACGTGATCAACCGGACAGATCGACTACACGCAAAGTCCCTGCCGCGGGTGGGCAGGCTGCGGTGCGGGCGGAGAGCGCAGCGCAGCCCCCGTCCCTGCGTCTTTCACGACAGGAAGACTGACAGCGGTGCGCAAGCGCTTGGGCCTTCTGGCTCACCACGGAGTCGTTCTTCCTGCGCCTTCATACGGGTCTCGACGCCCTCGACGAGGTGAGACCCGTCGGACTGGAGGCGGTGCGAGAGCACGACGAACGCAGCGGTACGAATACACCCGCACCGTCGACTGCTACTTGCGGTACCTGGGCGACAGTGCCCGAGCGGCGGCCGAGATGTGCGTGCAGTACAGACCACTGCCGGGTTCAGCGGTGGTCTGCGCGGCGTTTCGATGGTCTCGGCGGCTAGAAGTTGCCGCGCTTCTCCTGCTCGCGCTCGATCGCTTCGAACAGGGCCTGGAAGTTGCCCTTGCCGAAGCCCAGGGAGCCGTGGCGTTCGATGAACTCGAAGAACACCGTGGGCCGGTCACCGATCGGCTTGGTGAAGATCTGCAGCAGGTAGCCGTCCTCGTCGCGGTCGACGAGGATGCCGCGCGAGGCCAGTTCCTCGATGGGTACGCGGACATGGCCGATCCGGGCGCGCAGTCCCGGATCGGTGTAGTAGCTCTCCGGGGTGGCGAGGAACTCGACGCCCTTGGCCCGCAGCACGTCGACGGTCCTGATGATGTCGTTGGTGGCGAGGGCGAGATGCTGGGCGCCGGGTCCACGGTAGAAGTCGAGGTACTCGTCAATCTGTGAACGCTTCTTCGCGATCGCCGGCTCGTTGAGCGGGAACTTCACCCGGTGGTTCCCGCTGGCGACCACCTTGCTCATCAGTGCCGAGTACTCGGTGGCGATGTCGTCGCCGATGAACTCGGCCATGTTGGTGAAGCCCATGACGCGGTTGTAGAAGTCGACCCACTCGTCCATGTGCCCGAGTTCCACGTTGCCCACGACGTGGTCAAGGGCCTGGAAGATGCGCTTGGGCTCGCTCTCCGGCTTCACATAGCCAGACGTCCGGGCCACGTATCCGGGCAGGTAGGGGCCGGTGTAACGGGACCGGTCCACCAGGGTGTGGCGGGTCTCTCCGTACGTGGCGATGGCCGCCGTCCTGACGGTGCCGTGCTCGTCGGTGACGTCGCGCGGCTCCTCCAGCACGGTCGCGCCCTGGGCGCGGGCGTGCTCGACGCACTTGTCGACGTCGGGCACCTCGAGGGCGATGTCGATCACCCCGTCACCGTGGCGACGGTGGTGGTCCAGCAGCGGGCTGTCCGGATCGACGCCGCCCTTGATCACGAACCGGATCGCTCCGGAGCGGAGCACGAACGCGTGATGGTCGCGGTTCCCGGTCTCCGGACCGGAGTAGGCGACCAGCTCCATCCCGAAGACCAGCTGGAAGTACAGCGACGCCTGTGTCGCATTGCCCACCGACCAGACCACCGCGTCCCATCCGGTCACCGGGAAGGGGTCGCCCTGGGCGTCGTACTCCACGAGCCCGACCAGCTGCCTGAGCTGCTGAAGGTCGAGCTCCGCCAGACGTTCCTGGCTCGTGAGGGTCTCTTCCACACTCATGCGTCGTCCCTTTCGCTGTGCCTGTCCCCAACGGACGGCGGTCAGGACACACCGAGCCCCCCTACCAGCACAAGAGTCGCCCTTTGAGCTGTTCAAGCTGCTCAGTTTGTCCCCTTGACACGCGCTTCTTCTATACAATCTGCCTAGCTGAGAGTGGCTGATCGTCATGGCTGAGGATCTGCCACCGAACTCGATGGACATCGACGTGCTGCGCTCGCTGCGGGACAGCCCGCGCGCCGGCGTTCTCGAGCTGTCGCGGACGCCCGGGATGGCCCGGGGAACCGTCAGGGCCCGACTCGACCGATGGGAACGCAGCGGTGCCCTCGTCCGATTCGGCCCCGAGCCGGATGGGGGCGCGGCGGGATTTCCGGTCCAGGCGTTCGTGACTCCGGAGATCGCCCAAGAAGGCGCTCGATGACGTTCTTGCCGAGCTTGCCGCCCTGCCCATGGTGCTGGAGGCGTACGCGACGACGGGAGCCTCAGACGTCCCGTGCAAACTGGCGGCCTCGTCCACGAGGACGCCTACCGCGCTCCTCAGTGAAGCCCACCGGCAGGCAGCAAGGCGCCGGGGTCAGGGGGGCCGGCAGCCGTACGGCGGCGGACGCCGCGCGTCGTCAGGCATTGCTGAGCGACGCCAGCCGCGAGGCCGCCTCCTTCACCTGAGCAGCAACCGACTCGACATCGAACTCGTGCATGGCCACCACGCCGACCGAGGCGCCTACCGCGCCCGGGACCTCGAACCCGGCCGCGACACCGGTGGCCCCCTGCTGGAGTTGTCCCGAGGTGATGCTGTAGCCCGACTCCCTGGCCCGCGCGATCTCCTCGGACTCCTCCGGCCAGGGCGGCTGCAGCGCGAGGATGGCGACGCCGTTCGCCCCTCGCTCCAGCCGATGCCGGACGCCGATGCGGTAGCCCACCTGGACGGGACCGTGATGGACGGTCGGCTGCGCCCCGGCGACGGGAACGCACTCCCGCGCACCGTGCGCCAGCGTCAGAAAGGCGGAGGCACCGGTGGCATCGGCGAGCTCCTGGAGAACCGGCTGGGCCGCCAGTACCAGCTGATGCTGGAACCGCCCCGCCAGCGTCGCGGCACCGGCACCGAGCCGCACCCGCTTGCCCTGCCGGGACACCAGCGCGTGCTCCTCCAGCGTCTGCACGATCCGGTAGGCGATGGCCCGATCGACATCAAGCTGCGCCGCCAGGTCTGCGACCGTCAGACCATCGGCCGCCAGAGAGATCGAGTTCAGAGCCCGAAGCCCACGATCCAGACCTTGCAGGGTGGCCACCGACACCTCCTGATCCCGCGGCCGCACAGGGCACCCGCAGACACCGGCACATCTTCATCGGGCGCCACGTTAGGGCACGTCGCACCCACGAGTGGCGCCGACCGACCTTGACGGTGCTGTCATCGGGGACCTAACTTCGCCCTGTTGCTTTTATCGCACAAAAATGTGCGCTGAGCGCACACTCTTGCATCACACGCGGCACCACGACTCCGAATCATGAGGAGAATCACTTGCCGTACTACCACCGGGCGGGCGCGGTTCCGCCGAAACGTCACACCCAGCACCGTGACCCGGACGGGAAGCTCTACTACGAGGAGCTGATGGGCGAGGAGGGGTTCTCCTCCGACTCCTCACTGCTCTACCACCGGCACATACCGTCGGCGGTGCGGGAGTTCCGGGTGTGGGACCTCGGGGACCAGTCCCTGGTGCCCAACCATCCCCTGGTGCCCCGCCATCTCGCCACGCACGACCTGTTCACGGACGGCGACTCCGGCATCGACGCGGTGACCGGCCGCAGGCTGCTGCTGGGCAACGAGGACGTACGGCTGGCGTATGTCGTGGCCGACACGGTCAGCCCCTACTACCGCAACGCCATCGGCGACGAATGCCTCTACGTCGAGGACGGGCGCGCACGCGTGGAGACGGTCTTCGGGGACCTCGAGGCCGGCGACGGGGACTACGTGATCGTCCCGCGGGCGACCACGTACCGCATCGTCCCGGACGAGGCCGTACGCATCTACGCGATCGAGGCCAACTCGCACGTCGGTCCGGCGCGTCGCTACCTGTCCACGCACGGCCAGCTCCTGGAGCACGCGCCGTACTGCGAGCGCGACCTCCGCCTGCCGGTCGGGCCGAGGCACGTCGAGGGCGAGAACGTCGAGGTGTACATCAAGCACCGCGGGCCGGGCGGTGTCGCCGGAACCGTCCACACCCTGCCGAACCACCCGTTCGACGTGGTCGGCTGGGACGGCTGCCTCTATCCGTACGCCTTCAACATCCGTGACTTCGAGCCCCTCACGGGCCGGATCCACCAGCCGCCCCCGGCCCACCAGGTCTTCGAGGGCCACAACTTCGTGGTCTGCAACTTCGTACCACGCAAGGTGGACTACCACCCGCAGTCCGTCCCGGTGCCGTACTACCACTCCAACGTCGACTCCGACGAGGTGATGTTCTACTGCGGAGGCGACTACGAGGCGCGCAAGGGCTCCGGCATCGGACAGGGCTCGATCTCCCTGCACCCCGGGGGCCATCCCCACGGTCCCCAGCCGGGCGCGACGGAGCGGTCGATCGGGGCGGACTTCTTCGACGAACTCGCGGTCATGGTCGACACCTTCCGTCCCCTGCAGCTCGGTGAAGCCGCTCGCGCGACCGACGACGGGACGTACGCCTACTCCTGGGAGCAGAACCGATGATCGCCCCGCCGACTGCGGAGATCCCCCCGCTACTCGCCGGACTGTTCGACGACGCGGCGGTCTTCCCGCCCGGCAGCCTGCCGATCGAGAAGGCCGTCCGGGCCCACGTGGCGCACACCCGCGCCGCCCATGCCGGGCTCGTCGGTGCGTTCGTTATCGCCGCCAAGGACATCGGCCGTCTCGCCGAGCTGACGGGAGACCTTCCCGAAGGGGCCTTCGACCTCTCGGTGACCGTGCCGCTGCCTGATGTCTCCGACGCGCTCGCCGCCGCGCACCGGATCCCGGCCGTGCGGCTGGTCGCGCTGGAGGTCTCCGTACCGGACGGGGTCGCCGCCAACACGGTCCTCCCCGCCCTGGCCGAGGCGATCGACGACGACGCCGATCTCGCCGTCCATGTCGAAGTGCCGCGCGACACCCGGCGCGACACACTGCTCGCCGAACTCGCCGGGACGCCCTGTCTGGCCAAGTTCCGGACCGGAGGCGTACGCGCCGACCTCTACCCCGACGAGCGCGAACTCGCGGCAGCCGTCCTGGCTGCGACGCGGGCCGGGGTGCCGTTCAAGGCGACCGCGGGGCTGCACCACGCGCTGCGCAACACCGACCCGGAGACCGGCTTCGAGCAGCACGGGTTCCTCAACCTGCTCGTGGCCGCCGACACCGCCCTCCAGGGTGCCGAGGAGACGGAGCTGGTCCGGCTGCTGGCCGACCGAGACGGCGACCGGGTCACCGAGCGGGTGCGCGCCCTGTCACCCCAAGTCCGTGATCTGTTCCGCTCGTTCGGCACCTGCTCCGTCGCCGAACCCGCCGTCGAGTCGGCCGGGCTGGGACTGCTGCCCGCCGCGACGATCGCCGACCTGACCGAGGTGTCCGTATGACCAGCACCATCCAGTTGACCGTCCCGGCCGACTCACTGTTCGGCCTGACCAATCTGCCCTACGGCGTCTACTCGGCGCCCGGTCGAAAGCCGCGCGTGGCGACTCGCTACGGCGGCCACGTCATCGATCTGGCCGTGTTGCTGGACGACGACGTCTTCGCCCGGCCGAGTCTGAACGCGTTCATGGCGCACGGCCACGCCCGCTGGGTCGAGGTCCGGGCAGCGATCACCGAGCGGCTCGCGGGCCGGATCCCCACGCAGGCGGTCCACGACCTGGGCGCGGTGACCCTGCACCTGCCGTTCGAGGTCGCCGACTACGTCGACTTCTACGCCTCCGAGCACCACGCCTCGAACCTGGGCAGGCTCTTCCGGCCCGACAACCCGGACCCGCTGCCGCCGAACTGGAAGCACCTCCCGGTCGGCTATCACGGCCGCGCGGCCTCCGTCGTCGTCTCAGGCACCGACATCGTCCGGCCCTCCGGCCAGCGCAAGGGCCCCCAGGACCCGGCACCGGTCTTCGGGCCCTCGACCCGACTCGACATCGAGGCCGAACTCGGCTTCGTCCTCGGCACCGGCACCGCCATGGGAGATTCCATCGGCGCCGAGGACGCGGAGCGGCACATCTTCGGGGTGGTGCTCTTCAACGACTGGTCCGCGCGCGACATCCAGGCCTGGGAGTACGTCCCTCTCGGCCCCAACCTGGGCAAGTCGTTCGCCTCGACGATCTCGCCGTGGGTGGTGCCGCTGCTCGCCCTGGACGCCGCCCGGGTCCCGCTGCCACGCCAGGAACCGGCCGTACTGCCGTATCTCCGGATGCAGCGGCCGTGGGGCCTCGACGTCGACCTCACGGTCGCCTGGAACGGCCAGGTCGTCTCCCGGCCGCCGTACTCCGCGATGTACTGGTCCCCCGCCCAGATGCTGGCCCACCAGACGGTGGGCGGCGCGCCCTCACGCACCGGTGACCTGTTCGCGTCCGGCACCGTCTCGGGCCCGGAGAAGGAGCAGAGGGGCGCCTTTATCGAACTGACGTGGGGCGGCAAGGAGCCCGTCACGGTCAATGGCCGTCAGCGCACGTTCCTGGAGGACGGGGACGAGGTCGTCCTCACCGCCACGGCCCCGGGCTCCGGCGGAACCCGGATCGGCTTCGGCGAGGCCCGCGGCCGGATCACCAGCAGTAAGCGGGAGGCGTGATGAGCAAGACGGTCGCCTCGGCCGCCGAGGCGGTCGCCGACATCACCTCGGGCAGCTCGCTGGCCGTCGGCGGGTTCGGGCTCTCCGGGATCCCGGACCGCCTGATCCAGGCCTTGGCCGAGCAGGGGGCCGACGACCTGGAGGTGTTCTCCAACAACTGCGGTGTGGACGGGATCGGGCTCGGCATCCTCCTCGGCCTCGGCCGGATCCGCCGGGTCACGGCGTCCTACGTAGGGGAGAACAAGGAGTTCGCCCGCCAGTACCTCGGCGGCGAACTGGAGGTGGAACTCACCCCCCAGGGCACTCTGGCCGAGCGGCTGCGGGCGGGCGGCTCCGGCATCCCCGCGTTCTACACCCCCGCGGGCGTGGGCACGCCGGTCGCCCAGGGAGGTCTGCCCTGGAGATACGACCGGGCGGGGGACGTCCTGGTCGCCTCCCCGCCCAAGGAGGTCCGCGAGCTCCACGGCCGCCGGTACGTGCTGGAGGAGGGCATCGTGGCCGACTTCGCGCTCGTCCACGCCCGACTCGGCGACACCGACGGCAACCTCGTCTTCAACAAGGCCACGATGAACTTCAACCCGCTCGCCGCGATGGCGGGGCTGATCTGCGTCGCGCAGGTCGAGGAGCTGGTGGAGCCCGGTGAGATCGACCCCGCCCAGGTGCACCTGCCCGGGATCTACGTCCAGCGGATCGTCCACACCGGCCCGCAGACCAAGCACATCGAGAAGCGGACCGTCCGGGAGAGTGCGGCATGAGCGAGCCCACGAGCGAGCAGCGTACCGGCTGGTCCCGGTCCCAGATGGCGGCCCGTGCGGCGCGCGAGCTGCGTGACGGCGAGTACGTCAACCTCGGCATCGGCCTGCCGACGCTCATCCCCAACTTCCTTCCGGAGGGGGTCCGGGTCACACTGCACAGCGAGAACGGCATCCTCGGGACGGGTCCGTACCCCGTCGACGCCGAGGTCGACGCCGACCTGATCAACGCCGGCAAGGAGACCGTCACGGTCAGCCCCGGGGCGTCGTTCTTCGACTCCGCCCAGAGCTTCGGCATGATCCGCGGCGGCCACATCGACACCGCCGTGCTCGGGGGCATGCAGGTCTCCGCCACGGGCGACCTGGCCAACTGGATGGTGCCCGGCAAGACGGTCAAGGGCATGGGCGGCGCGATGGACCTGGTCCACGGCGCCAAGCGCGTGATCGTCCTCATGGAGCACGTCGCCAAGGACGGCTCCCACAAGATCGTCGCGGAATGCACACTGCCGCTCACCGGGCAGGGAGTGGTGCAGCGGATCATCACCGACCTCGCCGTCCTGGACATCACGGACGAGGGGTGCCGACTCGTCGAACTGGCCCCCGGTGTCACCTACGACGAGGTGCGCGAGAAGACGGGTACTCCCGTCAAGGGCTGACCCGGCTCACGACAGAACCACCCCGCGACCCAGGGACTTTGCGGGTTGCGGTTCTGTCCGGTTGAGCACGTGAGTCCACCTGGTTGATCATGTCCATCCGAGTGCGGCCAGGGGGCGGCCCGGGTGGCGGGCGTTGTGGCGGGTGGCGGCGGCAATGTTGGTGCGGCCGTCCTGCCGGCAGACGCTGATGGCGAGGTTGCGAAGGCCGGCCATCACGCGGGGCAGGTGGCCAGTGCGGATGGTGGAGGCGTCCTCAGCGAACATGGTGTCGCGGACGTGGTGGAGCTGGTTCTCGATCTTCCAGTGGCCGCGGATCCAGGCCGCGATCCGGGCTCCGGACACCGCGCCGGGTGGAGGCTGGTAACGAAGTACAGTCGCTCGATCGCGATCTTGTTGCTGGTCAGGTCCTTGCGCCAGCGCATGACGCGTAGGGCCTGACGGGCGCCGGGATAGTCGAGGTGCCGGAACGCGGCTGTCCTCAGGTGTCGGACCTCGAGCCGGCCCCGGCCCCTGGTGCGGTCCTTGTGGTCCGGGCGATGTCGGCCCACGGCAGTTTCCTCAACTGCTTGAGCAGGCCGGGATGGTTGCCCTTCACGACAGCGATGCAGTGGGCGCCCTGATCGCGCAGCCAGAGGCCGTTCGAGCGCTGGGTGTGGGCCGCGTCCGCGGTGACGACGATGTTCTCCAGGTCCAGGCCGTCCAGAAGAGGGATGAACACGGGTGTCTCGTTGCTCGTCGCGTCGATCTGCCGCTGTGCGAGGACCGTTCCGGCGTGGTCTCGCGGCCAGCAGCCATACCGCTTTCGGGCCGGCCGCTCTTGATCCGCGCAGCTGCTTCCCGTCCACGTCGACCGCCCGCCACCGTGCTTTCCCTGTGTCCAGGTCAGCGGCTCTGGCCTGCAGAAACGCGCTCACCGCGGCGTCGAAGGCGTCGCCGTCGAGGCGGCCGAGCAGCCGCATGACCGTGGTGAGGTGCGGCACCGTGACCGCCTTGCTGAACGGGTCGAACGCGAAGCCGAGGGTCAGAAGGACTCAGCGGGGCGCGTCCGCGATCCACTCGCCGATCGCGGTCAGGGATCTCGCACCGGCCAGGACGCTCGCCGCAGCGGCCGTCACGATCGCCGTCAGCGGGAAACGCCGGCCACGGCGGTCGCGTGGATCTGGCAGGCCCGCGAGAAACCGGGCGCGGCACACCGCGTCGGGCAGCGGCTGCGGTGACAGGGCATGGGCCAGTTGCTCCAGGCCCGATGGCATAGGGAAGCTGAGACAGCAGGCACGGTCTTCGGTTGTGGTCACGTGAACTCGACACTCACATGATCAACGAGGCCGTGCCCGCACCTGCATCCGGGCCCCACAACGCGACATGACAGCCCATCACCGGGCAACCTCACCCGACCCACGACCTTGCAAAGTCCCTGCCAGCGCACATCCGCAGGACCGCGTTCGAGCTTTTACGTGGTTTCACGGATGCTGGAACGCATGGCGGATTGTAGGTTTTTCGGGACGGATTCAGTCGCTCGCCGTGAATGCGACGTCACGGCGGCCGTCAATGAAAAAGTCAGCGTCTCCAAGGTCAACCGTGCTTCGCTCCGATTCGAATGCCGATGGTAACCCTCGGCATCAGGCCACAGGCGAAACCGGTACAGGGGCACTTCGAGTCGGACCACGGTCAACCTGCAAGACAAATCAATCATGAAGATTCGCCACACGGAAGGGATCTGTAGATGGCTACACCGCTGACGGCAGAGGGCAAGCAGCGCATCGAGGAAATTCTTGCGCGCGCCGCCGAGGACATCGAGTTCCGGGAGGCACTGCTGCTTTCTCCCGAGACCGCGCTGAGCGACACAGAACTCACGGAGAGCGAGCGGGAGCTCCTCGCCACCATGAAGCGCGTCGCTCTCGAGGAGTGGGGCGTCGACGTCCGAAAGTTCCGCGCCTTCCTGATGGACAACGGGTACGGCAGGGGGAACGACTAGCTATTCCGGTACCCCGGGAGCGCCTCGCCGAATCCCGGCGGGGCGCTCTCACCGCACAGGAGGGATGAATCATGGCGACGTCGTTGTACCTACTCGGCAGCGGCATTCAAAGCCCGCTGCATTTGACAGTGGAAACCCAGCAGGCCCTGCGGATCTGCAGGAAGGTGTTCGTCCTGCACGCCGACCCGGCGGTCATGCGCAGCATCGAGGCACTCGGCCCCGAGGTGATCGACGTGGCCGACATGTACGAGGGCCTGACCATGAGGCAGGACGCGTACAAGGCCATCGCCGACCGCGTCGTCAGCGAGGCCGCCGCGGCCCCGCCGGTGGCGTTCCTGGTCCACGGGCATCCGTTGTTCCTGGTCAGCGCCAGCGAGTACATGCTCGACCTGGCCCAGCGGCAGTCGGTCCGCACCAGCGTCCTGCCGGGGATCAGCAGCTTCGACACACTCATGTGTGATCTGGGTGTCGACTTCGGCTACGGCCTTCAGATGTTCGACACGACGACGCTGCTCATGCACGGATGGATCCCGAACCCCGAAGTCCCGATGCTCCTGTTCCAACTTGCGACGACCATGGAATTGCGGATCACCAAGGAGAACCGCACGGGCACGGCGCTGGAGCCGATCGTCGATCTCCTCGCACCGCTTTACGGGGAGAATCACGAGACGTACCTCATTTCCTCAGCCTCGAGCATCCTGGAGACGGCGGACGTCACACGGATCCCTCTGGCGGCGCTGCAGTCGGAGAGCATTGACCTCACGGGGAGGCCGACACTGTATGTCCCTGCTAAATGAGACAAAGTTGGACCTCCCGACCGGAACGGTCCTGCAGGACGTCGTCAACGACCTCTACACGAACGGCTTCGTACACCTAAGGAGTGCGATACCACCCGCGACACTGAAGGAACTGCAGGACGAGCTGGTCGGATCACTGTCCGCGGCCGCCGAGGACAGCAAAGCAAAGATCGTTCTTGACGCCCGCGGTGAGGTTCTCTCCGCAAGCGGCCTGGACAGATACAGCGACTTCATATTCGACCTGCTCCGTATCCCCGCGCTCCTGGAATTCGTGGGGGGACTTCTTTCCACCGGCGCGATCCCCCTGGTCGCGGAGTATTTCGCCAAACCGTCACAGGGCTCTGTCGCAACGCCGCCGCACCAGAACCAAGAGTTCCACAAGGACCATTTCACCGACTGGCTCGCGATCGGCCTCTGGTGCCCCCTGACCGAGGTCACGCTTGACGACTCGCCCTTGGAATACGGCTATCCGGCGACTCCGCCGGGAAGACTCCTGCCGCACAAGCCCTCCGACTCGCCGATCTTCGAACGAGAGTTGAGCGAGGAATTCCCCCAGGGCTACACGCCGGTACCCGCATCCCCAGGGGATGTGATCGTCCATCACGCCTACTCGGTACACCGGAGCGCGGAGAAGCTCAGGCCGGGACCACGGCAGGCGTTCGTCATGAACTACAGGTCATCCCCCTACCGTTAGGATGCGACGAAGTATGCGCGTCATCGCCTTCATCGGGCCGAGCCGACCGCGTCTCCTGAGCGATTCCGCCCGGATCGAGTGGCACGGCCCCGCTGTACGGGGGGACTTCGACGCGCTCGATGTGTCCGAGGGCGACGTCGTCGCCCTCGTCGACGGAGTCATGATCACGGGGCATTCGCCGTCCCCGACCGAATGCTTCCGCCTGATCTCCCGGGGAGTGAGGCTCGTCGGCAGCAGCAGCTTGGGCGCGCTTCGGGCGGTTGAGTTGCGCGACCTGGGCATGACCGGCTACGGCTGGGTCTACGACAAGGTCCTGGACCGGACCGTCACCTGCGATGACGAGTTGGTGTCGGACCTCGACCCGCGGACCTACGAGGCGCGCACCGTGTTCCTCGTCAACGTCAGGTTCGGCCTGGAGGCCGCCCTGGCGGAGGGGATGCTGTCGCCGGCCGTGGCACGCCTCGCCGTCAGCGGGTTGCGCGAGTTGCATTTCACGGAACGCAGCCGCGCCGCGGTCGCCGCCGTCATGCGAACCGCCGGAATGACGAGCCGAGCCGTGGAGTACGTGCTCGACGACCGACATGACATCAAGAAGCGTGACGCGGAGCTTCTCTTCGACGCGATCGCCACGGGAGGGGTCCGGTGAACAAGGAGACCGACGTGCTCGAGCGGCAGCTGGACGCGTTCTACCCGCGGTTGGCGTCATGGGGCATTACCCGGCTTGCCGATACCACCGGGTTGGACACCCTGGGTGTGCCGACCGCCAGCGCCACCAAGCCGGGGACGAGCGACGGGCTGTGGGTCTACAGCGGCAAAGGCGGTACGCGGGCTGAAGCCCGGCTTACCGCGATCATGGAGTGCCTGGAGCGTACCGCGGCGCTGTGGCCGTGCGAGCCCGAGTGGATCTGGTCGTCGGAACAAGACCTCGGGACCCGCGAGGAGGTATGGGGGCCGGACCGCTTCACCGAGCGGAAGCGTCGATACGATCGTGGTTCTGCACTGCCCTGGGTCAAGGCCACCCGCTACCCCGACGGTTCTCCGGTCTGGGTGCCGGCACACTACGCGTTCAGCGGCACGGCACCGGCCGAAGCCGGCCCGTCGCCGTTCGTGTTGACGTCGACCAACGGCCTCGCCGCCCACACCGATCCGGACTCCGCGCTTCTCCACTCACTGCTCGAGCTCGTCGAGCGGCACAACGTGTCGGTGGCCGAGGTACAGGCATCCCACGGCGGATTCCTGCCGTTGGCCAACCTCGCCACGAAGCTCGGGTTGGGCCTGGACATCCTCGCGGGATTCCGGGACAACCTCGACGTGGCCCACACCGTCGACCCCGAGACCGTGCCGAAGAGCCTGCAGTGGATCCTCGAGAGGTTCGCCGCCGCCGGGCTTCGCCTGACCATCAAACAGATCCCCTCACATGTCGGCCTGCCGACGTTCGGAGTGGCCGCGATCGAAGAGGTCGGCTTCGAGCAGTACCTGGGGTGCGCCGGATACGGTTGCGCGCTGTCCAAGGAGAAGGCGCTGCGAGCGGCGTTGCTCGAACTTGCGCAGACGAGGGCCACCGACCTGCAGGGCGCACGGGAAGACCGGCATTTGGTCGAGAAGCGCCGCCTGACAGCGATGCCCGAGGAACACTGGCTCGCCAGTCCGGGTACGCCCCACTCGTTCGTCGAGGACGAGGCTGCCCCGGTGACAGGACGACAGGCCCTGCAGCGCGTCTCCGCCGCACTGGCCGCCGCCGGCTTCGCCGACTGGGCCTACATCGCCTTCCCGAGGTATGAGGGGATCCACGCCTGTCGCGTCTTCGTGCCGGGGCTGGAAACGTGGCACCCGAGCGCTGGAAGGTCCGACTACGGGGCAGCCCTCCAGACCGTGACCGGGATCGTGATGACCGATGCGACGGGTCCATGACTTCGAAGCGACGACATACGGGCGGCTATCCCCACCCAGCCAGGGAAGCTGACTTGGCCGTCCACCATGCCGAAGAATCAGCGGACAGGAAACTCGTGAGCCAGGACACGGCCTTCGCTACGCCCGGCCGAGCGGTGCCGAAGCATGAGAGGAGGCAGCTCACCCTGCTTCTGATCGGCCAGACGACCAGCGTGCTCGGCACCCAGACGACCGGGGTGGCCCTGCCGCTGTTGGCCACGGGACTGGCCGGCGCAAGCCCGCTGGCCATCTCGGCGATCGCCGCCGCACGCTACCTGCCCTACCTCTTCCTGGCAGTCCCGGCAGGAATCCTGGTGGACAGGAGCAACCCACGAAGGCTGATGATCGCCGCTGACGCGCTGCGCCTCGTCCTGCTCGCCTTGCTGCCGCTGCTCTATTTCTGCGGGGCACTGTCGGTCGTCGGCATGATCGCGATCGTCATGCTGGTCGCGGCGGTCCGAGTGGTCTTCGAGGCAAGTCTGGGCAAGTACGTCATCGGCGCTTTCGACGAAAAGTCCTGGATCACTGTGAACTCGCGCGTCGATGCCTGCACCAATACCGGCATGCTGGCCGGCCCGCCGATGGCGGGTGCCATTGCCGGCGCTGTGGGGGCGGCTTGGGCACTGGTACTGGACGCCTTCACCTACGCCGTCTCGTTGATGACCGTGCTTCGGCTCAGGCCGTCGGCCTTCACCATCCAAGCAACGGCCAAGGAGAGTCCCAGCAAGGTGAACCCAGCGATGTCCGGGGCCGTAAAGCTGGTCTGGCGCAACGTGACGCTGCGATACCTCGCCGTCGGGGGTGCACTGTCGAATTTCGGCTTCATGACCCTGCAAGGCATCTCAGTCGTCTACATGGTGCAAGCCCTGCATCTGGGCTCGCTGGTGACGGGACTCGTCATCGCCGGCCTCGGCGTCGGCAGCGTCGTCGGCGCGGCCGTCGCCCCCGGACTGGCCCGCAGGTGGAGCGTCTACCGCCTGACAGTGCTGGCCGCACCGGCCGCCATGCTGGGGCCGCTGTCCTTGATGTTCACGTCGGTCTCCGTCGTCGTCCCTGTCCTGGGATACGCACTCATGGGGGGCTCGGGCTCGCTGGTGAACGTCTTCACGCGTCGATATCGGCAGGGACATGTTCCGGCCGATCTCTACGGCCGCGTATCCGGAGTCTGTGGAACCATGCTGATGGGCATGCTCCCGATCGGAGCGATCTGCGGCGGCCTTGTTTCCGTCTACGCCGGATACCGGCCGGTCCTGTGGATCAGCGTGGTGGCGTTCGGCTTGGGGACCCTCAGCTTTATGAAATCCTTCAGGTCTGGGTTCCGAAGGGTAGGGTTCTGACAGTGGAAGCGCTGAATCCACGAACTCCTGAAGAAATAAGGAGCGACCTCCTCGATGCCTGGAACCCACGCGGGGCGGGGTCGACGGTCGGTACGGAGTACGAGCGACTGATCATTCTTCCCATGGCGAATCGCATGGCGCTGGTAAAGGTCAACAAGATTGCCAGCGCTCTACTTCTCGAAGAATGGCAGGCGGCGAGATCCCTGATCGACGGTTTCTCACAGGCGGAAGCACGGTTGTGTACGTTGCGCGGGAGTGTTCTTGCGGCGAAGACGATCCGCGACGCCAAAGCCGAGGGCACGGACGCCACTTTCGACGGCGAGGTCGATCTACGTTGGCGTGCGGCGACACTCCGCCTCAGAGAAGAAGCCGGCGTTGCTATGGGCTATTCCGCCAACGCGTTTCATGAAGGGGTCGACCGGCTTTTGGACCACTGCCCGGATCTGGCATCCGGCAACGTAGTGATCCTGGACATGATCAGTCGACTCCTGGCGCCGCTGTCGGCCGACGCCGGCCGGGGGGCTGCCTTCGCGGGCGCGGCGCTTTTCGTCGGCTCGCTGCTGGTGTCGGACTTCAGGACGAGGCGTGACCTGGCCCGGGAACAGTTGGCGTTGGTCATCGCGTTCACGCACGGCGACGTCATCTCCTGCAGCGACGGACACATCCAAAGCTCCTCTTGATGCTGCAGTCGCAGTTCGCTACGGAAGTCCGTGGCCCTGGATGCAGCGGCGGCAGCGGCAGCGTCTGGTGATGGCGTGGTGGTGCCTGCGCTCGCCGCCATGACAGCGAGCGACGCCGGCACATCGGTCATCCTCCTCGACCGAGACGAGTTCACCGGCCGGCCAGCCCCCGGGACGGCGTGCCGCATGGCCCGCCACGTGCTGGAAGCGGTGGCCGCGCACGGCCACCTGCGTACTCAACGGATCTCGACCGGCTCTACCACCTCATGGACTCAGACGCCGAGCTCTTCCACCCCACGCTGATCGCCGCCGCTGTCCGGGCGCGGCTGCTCCGGCATCCCGCTGCCGTACCGCGCCCGTTGATGCGGTCGGTGGCCACGACCGGGATGGCCGCGCTGCCGTGACGTCCCCCTGGTTCCCGCACGAATACGTCCCGTGAGGCGAGTGCCGCACCGCGGCCTCCGCTTCCCGCTCGCCGGGCTCGACGAAGGCCAGTACCGCCCGGCGGACCGCAGCCGGGCCTTGGAGACCAGAGAGGTCAGGAACGGTCTCTGGGAGAGCGTCTCGCTCCGAAGAGCACTGGTTCCGGGGTCGGTTCGGTCCGCCGTTCGAGGGCGGCGCGCGTCACGAGGCCAGCCAGTGCGGACCGGGAAGGCAGTCTGGTCTTGCGGTAGATGGCCGACAGGTGGCTCTCCACCGTGCGGCTGCTGAGGAACAGCTTCGTCGCGATGGCCTGGTTGCTCAGCCCTTCCGCGACGAGATCGGCGATCTCCCTTTCGCGTCTGGTCAGTTGGTCGAGCTCTGTCGGCGTGCGCAGCAGTTCGTCCATCTGTTCCGGGCCCGTGGCGGGTCGGTAGGGTTCCGTCGGCCCGAACGTGGCCGCCTCACCCGGTGGACGCACGATCGCGGCCAGGTCGGACAGCAGGCGGGCGTCGCCGTCGGCGAGGAGACGGCGAGCCCGGCTCCACATCGCGCTGGCGTGTCGGGCGTCGCCTGCGGCCTGTGCTTGCGGGGTGGCCAGGAGCAGGGAGTACGCCTCCCAAAGCGTCGCACCGGAGGGTACGTACGCCTGCGCGGCGCGTTCGAAGAGACGGGCGGCCGCGCGGGGGTCGCCCCGATGCTGGGCAAGCGCCGCCTCGGCGCGCAGTGCCGCCCCCCGCTGGCCGTGCAGCCCCATCCGTTCGGCCTCCGCGACCGCCTGTGCGGCCCAGCGCGCGGCCTGCTCGGCGTCGCCGACCGCGAGGGCGGTGTTGACGAGGGTCTCCAGCTGGCCGGGGCGGATCGAGGGCTGAAGTTTCATCAGTTCGGGACCGCCCGCCGTCAGAATGGCGTGCTGTGCCCGGTGCGGCTCGCCGCGGACGAGGGTCGTGTGGCCGAGCATGCATCCGGCAAGTGAGGCCCACCAGTGTGCGCTTCCGCCGGCCGCGGCCACGGCCTCCTCGGCGGTCACCAGGGCACCGGTGTCGCACAGGGGGCGGCACAGGAGGAGGATCAGTGCCTTGAAACACAGTGTGAAGGCCAGCAGATCGCTGCTGCCGATGGCTCGTGCGACGGATTCCGCCTCCTCTGCCGACTCCAGGGCGGCCGGCACCCGGCACGTGGTGAGCTGCACGAAGGCCTTGCCGGTGAGCAGGTGAGGCAGAACGTGGACCTGGCCGCTGCGGCGAGCGATGTCCAGCCCCCGGTCGGCGTGGCGTTCCGCGTCGGCGTAGCGCTCCAGCACGGCTTCGGCCCAGGCCAGCCAGACCAGCGACTCGGAGACTTCCGTGACGGCGGGATCGGTGAAGCCGTCCACGAGCCCGGCCGCGGCGTCGGCGAACCGGCGGGCCGCCGCGACCTGTCCTTCGTAGGCCTCGCCCAGCGACGCCAGCGCCAGGACCGCTGTCTCTCCCATGAGATCGCCGTGCGAGCGGGTCACCGCGAGGGTCCGCGCCATGTCGTCCCGCACATCGGCGTAGGAGACGGTGTTCAGGGCGGCCATGCCGAGGGCGAGTCCCACGGAGACCGCCTGGCGCGGCTCGGGACCGGGGATACGGGCGAGTTCCCGCTGCAGCAGGGCGAGCGCTTCCGGGGAGTGCCCGAGGTGGCGTTCCATCATGGCGCACAGCGCTGTCGCCTCACCGCGCAGCGACGCGTCGGCCTGCCCCGGCCCGCTGATCAGCGCATGCAGCAGATCACGGCTCTCCCGCAGGCTGCCGCCCACACCCAGCGCTCTGGCACGCGCCAGGGTCAGCTCGCCGCGCTGCCGCGCGTAGGCGGGCGTGTCCGGCATGAGCCGCAGGACGGCCTCCAGCAGATGGGCGGCTGTGGCGGGTGCAGTGTGGGCGAACTGGGCGGCGGCCTCGCTCAGAACGGCTGCCGCCACGGGATCCCAGCCGACCAGTGATCTCTCCACATGGTGGGCGCGTTCGGCGGCGGTGGCGCCGGTGCGGGCCAGTTCGTCCGCGGCGATGCGGTGGATCTCGGCACGGCGGGATGCGGGGGTGTACTCGTAGACCGACGCCCGCAGCAGCGGATGGCGCAGCGTCCAGCGGCCGTCGGATCCCACGCGCAGCAGGTCGCGCCGTGCCAGTGCGCCGATGCAGTTGTCGAGTTCTGCCGCCGTGGGTTTCCCGATCCCCAAACTCACCATGGCGGGCGTGGCATGGTCCCCGAGGACCGCCACCGCTTCGAGAGTCCGCTGCTGTGCCGCAGGCAGCGCGTTCAATTCCTCCAGGAGCAGGGCGGCGAGTCCGCTCGGTGCCCCGGTCCCGGTGTCGTCGTGGCCGCGAGCGGCGACGCCGCCCCGGCGTGCGCCGCGCCGGTGCGCGTGCAGGAGGCAACGGAGGTAGAGCGGGTTGCCCCCGCTGGCCTCGTAGATCTCCTTGGCGTCGCGCGGTGGCAGATCCGGGGCCAGTGCCTCGATCGACTCCTGCTCGGCCAGCGGTCGCAGCCTCGTGCGCAGAACGGCTCCGCTGTCGACGCCCCGCATGAGCGCGGCGTCCAGGCGGCGCGGCGTCTGCCGTTCGCGGCGGGCCACGACCAGCAGCACGGGCCCTCGTACCGGGTGCCGGATCATGTGGTCCAGCAGTTCCAGGGACGCGGGATCCGCCCAGTGCAGGTCGTCCAGCGCCATCATCAGCCCGCTCCGCCCCGCGAGCCTGGTCAGCACATCCGCGACGGCGCGGTAGAGGCCAAAGCGGTCGCGGACGCCCATGCCCTGTGCCGCGTGCTGCGCCACGCCGGCCCCGTACAGGAGGGGTGCCACCGCCTCGGGCACGGCGTCCGAGGTGAGGAAGGAGGGATCGGCGTCGACGAACGCGTCCGTGAACGCCTGGAACGGGGTGTGCAGTTCGTACTCCGTGGCCCTGCCACGCAGCACGGTCAGCCCCCGCTGTCGCGCCCTCGCACAGAACTCGCTGAGCAGTCGGCTCTTGCCCATGCCGGCGTCTCCGGCGACGTCGATCACGGCGGGAGCGTCGTCCTGCCCCACACGGCCGATCACCGAGTCGAATCGTGCCAGTTCGGCAGCCCTGCCGACCAGCTTCGTCGCCGTCTCGTCGAACGCCAGCACCATCCTGTCCCCCTCCATTGATGTCCCTCTCGATGTCCCCCCGGTGAGCGCTCCGGTCCCCTCGGACAGGACGCCCCGAACCTCTGTGCGGTCGTTATCACGACGGGGGTAGCACGGTGCGGTCCTGCCGCGGGTCGCGACCTCGGCGGCGGCTCAGGCGCCTCTCGCCGTGGCCGCGTGGACCCATGTGCCGTTGGGCATGCCCCGCAGCTGGGCGGCGAGGCTGAGACTGCGTCCGGAGGGCAATACCGAAACGGCTGTGGTCATGGTTTGGCAGCTCCGTCTCGGCCCGACAGTCCGGTTTGCATGCTTCGCTCACTTGCTGGTCCTGTCGACGAACGAGGCGTCGGTCCGAGGACGAACAGTGCCGCGCTCGGCGCCCACTGGGGTCTCACCAGTAGCTCGTTGTGTGTCGTAGAAGCCGATGCGGTGTCTGTGCGCTGGTCCCTGGGGGCGACAAGGACGGTGATGACCGAGCCTTGATCGAGCAAGGAGCCGGCAGACGGACTCTGGCCGCAGACGCGGCCCCCTGTTTGCCTGAGGTCGCTGCACGCACCCGAGCTGCTGCGCACCAGGCGGAATCCGGTGGTCCGGGCTTGGGCCCGTGCGTCCGGCAGCGTTCTTCCGAGCAGGTCCGGAGCGGGCACTTGATGCTGTATGGACTCGGCGGCGGAGTGGTGGAGGGTCAGCCAGACGGACGTTCCCGCACCGCCCAGTGCGATGACCAACGAGACGGCCACGGCGGGAAGGACGCGGCGGGGGCGTGTTCGACGGCGGGGGCTCCTTGCCTTGTGCGGGGCGGCTGATGGTGGCTCGCTTTGCTCCGAGTCGCAATGGAGGGTTGCGGTGGTTGGGGCTTCGGCCGTCAGTGAGGTCCGCACCTTGGCAACGGCGGCCCGCATCGCCGGAGCGCCCTGGTGACGTTGTGCCGGGTCCTTCGCGAGCGCCTTCAGGACCAGTGCGTCCACCTCCGGGGGAATGCCGGGAACGATCTCCGAGGGGGCTCTCGGTGTTTCCTGGACCTGTCGGTGGGCGACTGAGAGGGGAGAGCCGCCATGGAAGGGAGGGCGTCCGGTCAACAGCTCATGAAAAAGGCAGCCGACCGCGTACAGGTCGCTGCGCGCATCCGCGGGCTGCCCGGTGGCCTGCTCCGGCGACAGGTATTCCGCAGTGCCGATCACTATGGAGGCCTGGGTGATCGCCGTCTCCTGGCCCGACATGGCCCGCGCGATGCCGAAGTCCATCACCTTGACGGCGCCGTCGGCGGTCAGCATGACGTTGGCAGGCTTGACGTCACGATGGACGATGCCTGCCCCATGTGCGTGTTCCAGTGCCCGCAGGACGCCGTCCGTGAGCTCCAGCGCCTGCTGGAGCGTGGGGAGAGTCTCGGAGCGCAGCCTCTCGGCGAGTGTCGTCCCTGGCACGTACTCCATCACGATGTACGGCAGGACGCCGCCGCCGGTGAGTTGTTCCTCGCCGCTGTCGTAGACAGCCACCACTGACGGGTGGTTCAGTGACGCCGCCGACCTTGCCTCGCGGCGGAACCGCTCGTGGAAGTACGGGTCGAAGGCCATATCGGCACGCAATGTCTTCACCGCCACCGTACGCCCGAGCCGCAAGTCCTGAGCCAGGTAGACCTCGGCCATTCCTCCGCTGCCTAGGCGGGAACCGACGCGGTAGCGTCCCGCCAATGTCTGACGCTGGATCACCTGTTCTCCTGTGGGCGCTCTACCGCGGGCGCGGTGGACGATACTGCCGGCCAAGCCGCGTGTGAGGTCCGGAGGGCCCGTTCGCGGAGCACGTGGTCTCCCCGAGTGGCCCGGCCCGCACCCCTTCGGCTCAGGCGGCCGGACCGTAACGGGGAAGTCTGTGGAAATCTTGTGGAGCGCCTGGCGGTGCCCATGCGGCCTCGGCCTGTTCTGCGGTTCGCTCCCGTGACCGGTCAGGGGGCGTCGAGGGGATTCTTCCGGTGCGGGAGGAGGGGGCCCGGCGACGAAGTTCTCGGGGCGGTGGTGCAGGTGTCAAAGAACGCTCCCTCACAACCGATCCGCACCTTTGGCTCTCGTCCAGCAGCCGCTCGCCCTGCCTATCGACCCGGATCTCGGGCACGGAGGAACTGACGGGCCCGCGGAGGCACGGTAGGGGCGGTCCTTGTGGAAACTCTGTGATCCCAGGAGCAGATCCGGGCGCCGCTTCGGCGCACGTACCATCGCCGCCGTGAGAACCGACATACATGGTGGCGAGCGGGTGCTGGTCGCCGACGACGATGCGGCCGTCCGACGCTCCCTGGAACGCGGACTGAGGCTTGACGGTTTCTCGGTGCTCCTCGCGGACGACGGCCACAGCGCGCTCGCCACCGTCCGGGGCAGGGCGCCGGACGTGGTGGTGCTGGATGTCTCGATGCCCGGCCCGAGCGGGATCGAGGTATGCCGGACGCTGCGGGACGAGGGCAACGACGTGCCTGTGCTGATGCTCTCCGCCCTGGACGAGCTGGGCGACCGGGTGGCAGGCCTGCAGGCGGGGGGCGACGACTACTTGGTCAAGCCGTTCGCTCTGCAGGAGTTGGTGCTGCGCTTGCGGGCGTTGCTGCGCCGCAGGCCCCCGGTGGTCAACGACGAGGTGTGTGCCGGCGGCCTGGTGATCGATCCCGTACGGTGCGAGGCCCGGCTGGACGGAGCACCGCTGACGCTCACCCGGCGTGAGTTCGGACTGCTGGAAGCGCTGGTACGCAACGCCGGTCTGGTGCTCACGCGTGAGCAGTTGCTCGATCGGGTGTGGGGATACGACTTCGACGTGCGTACGGATGTCGTGGACACCTTCATCAGTTATCTGAGGCGCAAGCTGGAAGCGGGCGGCCGGCCCCGGATCCTGCACACGGTGCGCGGGGTCGGATTTGTGCTGCGCGATGACCGGGCACCGAACGGGAGCGGGCGATGAGGCTGTCCACCCGGGTCGCGCTGGCCGTGGGCATGCTCGTACCGCTGGTGGTGCTGACGGCGGGCGCCCTGTTGCTGCAGATGGTCGCCCGCGACCTGCACGCCCAGCAGGACGACCATCTGCGTGAACGCGCACAGGCCGCGCTTCCGGACGCCAAAGCACTCCTGCGCGCCGCCGCCAAGGACCGTTCCACGGTCGAGGAGGCCCGGCAGCGGCAACTGTTCACCTCCGCGCTGGATGTCGGCATACGGCTCACCGGGCCTGGCGGCACCGTGTCGGGCGGCCCGCAGCCCCACCCCTCGGTCGCGTTGCGCGCCCCAACGCGTGTGCCGGTGACGGTGCGGGCCGAGGGAGCCCGCTGGCGCGTTCTCTCGGTGTCCGTGACCGGCTCGGCGCCCGGGGTCCGGGGAACGCTGTGGCTGTTCTCACCCGACACCGCCGCCAGGACCCAACTCGGCTTCGTGCGACGGCGGATGGTCGCCACCGCCTTGCTCAGTGCCCCGGTGGCCGGCGTGCTGGCCTGGGCTGCCACCGCCCACGCCGCCCGCCCTCTGCGCAGACTCCAGCAGCGTGCCGGCGGCCTCGACCCCCGGACCAGCGCGGCCCGTTTGGATCACACTCCGAGCCGGATCACCGAGGTCGACGATCTCGCCCGCGCATTGCAGACCGCGCTTGCCCGCTATGACGAGCAGGCCGGCCGTACGTCAGAGGCATTGGCCACGGCCCGTTCGTTCGCCGCGGCCGCCTCGCACGAATTGCGCAATCCCCTGATGAGCATGGGAACCAACCTCGACATCCTCATCGGCCACCTCCGCCTGCCGGAGACAGAACGGGCCGAGGTACTGGAGGATCTACGGCGGGAGCACGGCCGGGTGCTGGCTCTGCTGGTGATGCTCCGCGCACTCACCGAGGGGGACCTGATCGAGGCGGACGCCTTCGGCCCCGTCGACCTGGCAGATGTTGTCGACGCAGCCGTGGCCGATCTGCGGCGGCGGCACCCGGGCGCGGAGGTGCTGGTGAACGCCCCTGAGGGCCTGCACGTGCAGGGCTGGGAGCAGGGCCTGCGTTCGGTGGTGGACAACCTCCTGATCAACGCCCTCGTCCACGGCAGTACGGATGCTCGCCCGCCCCAGGTCAGCATCCTGGTGCGCCGCGTCCAAGAGACGAATGGCCCGACCGCCGTCCTCACCGTCGACGACCGCGGGCCGGGGGTTCCGCCCGCGGCGTGGGCATCCGTCTTTGAGCGCTTCTACAAGCGCCCCGACAGTCCCGGCTCCGGCCTCGGGCTGACGCTGGTGGCTCAGCAGACGGCTCTGCACGGCGGGCGGATCACCGTCCAGGGCCGACCCGACGGGCCCGGCGCACGATTCGAAGTACGCCTTCCCCTCACCGACACACGGGACTCAGCAACCCTGGCCTTGTCCCTGCCCCTGCTGCACCGGGACTGGCTCAACGTGGGCGCGCAGGAACCACAGAGTTTCCACAAAGCCGGCTCCTAACTTCTGCCTGAGCGCGGCGGAGTGCCGCAACAGACAGCGGAAGGAGAATCTCGCGCTGCGAAGGAAGACCACCGTGGCGGCAGTTGCCTGCCTCGCCTTGCTACTCGGGGGTTCAGGGGTGGCTGCCGCCGACGGCGGCAGCCCCGCATCCAGTCCGAGTGCGGGCCCCACGGGAGACGGGGCGCAGGCGTTGTGCAAGCGTGCCGTGCGGATCGACAAGCGCATCGACAGGTCTTTGACCCGCCTGAACGGCACGGTGAGCATGCGTGGTTCCATCGCGCGGCTCCAACAGCGGGTCGACAACGCCAAGGCGGGACACGGCGCCGTTGAGACCTACCTCAACGGCCGGCTCGCATATCGCATCACTTGTTCCCACGCTGCGGCAGCGGAGCGAGGACCTCGCCAAGGTCTCCGACTGGTGCGAGGCGAACACCACCGCCAACGGGGCGACCCCGTGACGCTCCCGGCCCGCAGCGCGGCCCTGGCCGCCGGGGTGGTTCTCTGTGCCGCCCTCACCGCCGCCGCCTGCGACACCGACCGCAACGCGGGCGGCGGCCGACAGCCGTCCGGGAACGCCGTCACCGCCACGGTCGCACCGGATCCAACTGCCGCCGAGCTCACGGATCTGACCCGCGTCCTGGACCGCGCCGAGCGCGCGGCCTCGGCCGCAGAATCCGATGGAGCCGACGACGACTGATCACCTGGGGGCCCCTTGCGCCTTCACGGGGACAGCGGTCCCGGACACGGCAGCACCCTCCCAGGCCCGCAGCTCAAGCCTGATCCGCATGAGGGGGGCGACGGTCGGGCCTGATAGGGAGCATTGGAGTGCAATGCGGGGCCCATATGCTAATCGAGCATCTTGCCATGAACGACTTGACGAACGGGGCACGGTACGGGCCATGGAGGAAGGAACCGCACAGCGTCAGAAGCTCCACCAGCGTGTCGACGAGCTGACCCGGCGCATCAACTGCCTGGAGCAACATCGCATCGTGCCGACAGGCCCTGCCCGTCTCGATGACACCGAACTGGACGCGTTGCGCGAGGAGGTCGTGGCGCTCCTGGCGGAGATTGAGGGCTCCGGCGCCACCACCAGGCTCAGGGCTCTCGGGCATCCGGTCCGTCTCCGTATCCTGGCTGCGCTGCTGGACAGACCGCACAGTGCGCGGGAACTGCTGCAACTCTGCGGCGCGACTGCCACCAGCGGGCTGTTGTACCACCATCTGCAACTGCTCATAAGCGCTGGATGGGTCGCCCGTTCCAGCCGCGGACACCATGCCGTCGCTGACACTGAACGCACCGTCGCGGCCTTGGCTGCTGTGCATGCCTGCCGCTGACTGCTCCCGCGCGGCGCGTCGGCGGCCCGGGGCAGATCGTTGGACATGGCCGGTGTGGCGACCCCCATAACCGTCGGGGCGGTGGAGCGGTCATGAGCACACGGTCACGACAGACGGCCGTACGGTCCCCGTGATCCTCCCGGTACAGGAGGCGTTCCGGCTCGATGGTCTTGGTCACGTGAGGCCGTCCGTCCGCAGGATTGACACTCCGGTGTCGTCGTGCATCGTTTCGTTGGCTTCGTTGAGGAAATCGGGCGCCCCGATAGGGGGATGAATCCTGGTCCCCCTACGCCGATATGTCCTGAACCAGCCTGACCCGCCCGCTACCATTGGCACGGATGCGAGTCTTGACTGTTCTACTTAACCACCTTGCCCTGAGTGCCGCGCCGCCAGAATTACCGCCTGATTCCGCGAAATAGTTTTTCGTACGAAACTGTCACGGTCCCGAACGATTCTCTTCGCCCGCCTTGACAACACAGCACGCTTGCGAACTTTCCATTTCGGCGTGAGGGCGTACTCCAAGGGTATTTCCAAGAATCCCTTTGCCAACTGCAGAACCGCCTTTGCGCTATCTCGTGATATCTCGGTAGCGGCACCCTCACCCATCGTCTCACGCGCGTAATCCACCGCGACGACCGATGCGGCAACCATGGCGCGCATCGTCCCCAAACGTATGGACAGGAGAGCCCTAACAGGCTCACTAGCCCAGTCGCCCAGAAAAGCGCGTTGGTTGCTGTATTTAGCCAGATCTTCATCCAGTTCTCGCAATAGTGAGTTCACATCCCACACTGCCCCGAGTTCATAGTTCACATCCCACACTGCCCCGAGTTCATGCGGGGCAGTTCGGTATTTCGCTTCCATACAGGCCAGCTGGACAATTTGAGGATCGCGAGCCAGCTGCAGTAGGCGTTCTATACGTCGCTCATTCCAGGGCTTCGCTGTCAACTCGAAAACTATGGACACTACTGCGACCACGCCAGCACTGGCCAATAGGGCACCCCAGGATATGGACAAATGATTTCCCCCCGACAAATCCGATCTCATGGTGCGAGAGATTCCACCTATCATGAGCTTCCCGTCTCCGGGATGCTACACGTAGTCGCCGCTGCTCGTGTAGTCGGTGTCAGGCTCGATGATGGCGTGGGAGGGGACGTCGTCCACCGATAGAATCCCGACGAAGCGACCTTGGGAATCCTTATCTGCCTTGGCAAGCAAGGTGTCTAAAGCGGCTTGGTTCACCATGCGACGTGTGGCCCGTTCGCCGTCTGCCTCCCAGCGGGAGACGATGCGATCGGACACCCGGAGCTTCTCGGCGAACTCCTTAGGGCTCATGCGTACGGCTTCACGCAGCGCCTTGACTTCGCGTCCGGTCCATTCGTAACCAGCGGCATGGGCTACCTCTGTCGTGAGTCGCCTCCGCTGATGGGGCGGCGGCACGCGTCTACAGACGCTCGCCGGGAATGGCGACGTAGGCGTCACGCAGCGCTGCGAGCACGGGGTGGTCATGCGGGAACTGCACGCCATCGAGCGCACTGACGGAACGCACGCCGATCGTCACGTTCGTGGCGAATGCGGCTGCCATGTTCCGGACGTCCGCGAGCTGCACCGGAGCCGTCATCTGCTTCGGGGCGTCGAGCCCTCGCAGCAGCAGCATGGTTGTGCCCGGGAGTACCGGCGCTTCCGGCCAGATGACCGTTCCGTCCTCGTTGACGAAACCGGAGGTACGCCGTCAGCTGCCTTGCGGATGAGTTCAGCGTCCGCTCTCGGTCCAACTCGACACCGAAGACGATGCGGCAGTCGCGCACCAAGCGGTCTAGCCGAGCCGGTCGTCCCCCGGCTGCGCGCCGGCGAGCCCGTGGACTCGCAGACCCGACTTCCATGAGCCCTGTGGTTCGACCCCGAACTGCTCCTGCAGCCATGCGCCCACCGCCGCCTCTCCCGCAAGGCCCACAGCCAATGTCCGGTCCTGGTCGCTCGCGGGGACCTGGTACGAACCGCTGTGCGACCTTGTATCGGACGACGAGGAGGTGCGTGGCTGCGGGATACGAGGTGCGAGCGCCGTGGCGCACATGGCCGAGGTGGCCCGCTGCTCAGGCGTGAGATCTGCGGCCACCTCGCGGGCGAGCGCCGCCAGGTCATCGGGCAGGGCGGACACGGGCCTGCCGTTCAGCATCACATAAGGGCCGGGTGCGGACCCTCCCGATCGGCTTCCGCCCGTGGCTCCGCCAGTGTTCACCGCGGGCTCCGGGGGACGTGTCGCGGCCAGTCCGAGGTCCGCGCGCCGGTCCGACAGAGGCATGTCTTGGGGCCAGTGGCCGCGAGCCCCAAGCCAAGCGATCAGCGCCTTCACGGACAAGACTTCGAAGTCCAGCAGGCCGTCGCCGTCCAGTTCCCACAGGACGTCCTGGGCCGGGGGCAGCACCGTGGCGCGACTTCCGGCATGGAGGCCGCTCCCATTCCTCGATTGGTTGCCGCAGCCGCGGTACCTGCTTGTGCACCGCTGTGCTGGGTGCCTCGCGTACCTCGGCCAGCGGCCTCAGCGGGCGTGACGTCGAGGAGGGTGCGGGAAGCTGTTGCATCAGCCAGACGTCCGCGTGGGCTTGGAGGAGTTCGTCGGAGAGATGCCACAGCGTCGTGTAATAGGCCGAGTCCGGCGTGAGGAGGGAGAGGCCGCGCAGCTTCACGTACCCGGCCAGGGACCGTCCGGACCGGTGGGCGTCCCTATAGGCGTCCCTGATCCGCTCGGCGAGCGCTGGACGGTTCCGCTGAAGCCATGCCGCAAATTGCCGTTCATGCCGGTCCCTGTCGTCGATCTCCGGAAGGTCGAGGGCGCGCCATGCGCGGTTGGCGTCGACCAGGGGGCAGGGACATGACGCTCAGTTGCCGTTCCCGGTCGTCGTCCTCCGGCAACCGCATGAGCTGTTCCGCGTTCGGTGCGCCGATCCGGTCGGTGAGCCAGGTGAGGAGAGCGGCGCGGTCGGAGAAGTCCTCCGCCGTGTTGCCGCAGTTGCTCCGCGAGGTCGACATCGAGGCAGGCGAGGAGGGGGACAAGCCGCGCGCTGCCGGAATGCTGTGACGCCCGTTCGGCGAGGACGGCGTGCAGTTGGTGCGGTCGCAGGTCCAGGACGTCCGTGAGGTCCTCCTCGGGGACGTGGTCGGTCTTCAGGCCGCGTTCCTCCAGTTTGGTTAGCGCCTTCCACAACTGGTCTGCGAGGTAGGGCGCGCCGATGAGGACAGCCACGGCGGGGGCGGCGGTGCGGAGCACTCGCCAGCCGGTACGAGGCTCGCTGTGCACGACGACCACACGGGGCCGGTCTCTGGGTGCGGGTGCACCAGAGCTCGGTCCGCGCCGTGCTCGGTGAGGCGGTGGCCGGCGATCCAGAGGAGGCGACGCCGCCCTTCCATAGCGCCTGACTCGGCCACCAGCCAGGTCAGCATTGGTGCGGACACCACCGAACCTGCAAACGCCTCCGCAAGCGCTGAAGCTGGGGAAAAGGACCTTGCAGCCCAACCTGACGAGGCATCAGCAAAGTCAGCATTAGGTCAGCAAGAGTCCTGTCACAGCCGCCCACAGACAGCCACACTGTGGAATCGCCAACCGCACCGGCCAGAGCCAGCCGGCTGTTCCGACGTCTTGCGGAGGGCAGGTGGAAGAGGGTGAGAATCACGCGACAGCCTTCCGCCCGGCGCCACCAACGCTGACACGTACCCGCAGGTCAGCGCACCCTTCCCCGTGGTTTCAATGGCACCGGCGGCAGTTCAGGTGCGGGCAGCGGATCCCCGTCGTACCCCTTCACCTCCCCGAACCGTGCCCCTTCCATCCAGTCCCGGCGCGCCTGTACGATCTCTTCCTGAGATCGCCCAATCCAGTTCCAGAACAAGTGGAACAGGCCTCATCGCCTAGCGGGTCACCGAGCAGGACCATCTCTGAGTCCAGTTCGGCGCGTGGGCGGGTGAGGGCTGGCGGGTCGAAGACAGCGCTGTCGAGCCGGTAGTCCTCGGTGCACAGGGTGCGGCGCTGCTTGGCGAGCAATCGGCTTCCCAGGCTCTCGGCCGGTTCACCGGATCCGTCTCCCATCCACAAGCACGCTCACGGCAAGCATCTGACGGTCACGGCACCAGAGGTATCGCCGGCTCCGGCATGCGCGGCCAGGGTGTCGCACCACGCAATCGCGCAGACGGTGTTCGCTCGCGGGCGCCGCACCATGCACAGGCCCACCATTCCGTTCACCTCAGACCTGATCCCCACGCTCCCACGCCTCAGCTTCATGCAGGACCGGCTGCTGCCCGATCAGCCCCAGATGACCGAGTTCAACGCAGCGTAGTCAGCACCAAGTCAGCACGGGAGAGGTGAGAACGGGTGATGACATGGGCTTTTAGTCAGCACCAAACCAGCACGGGAGTCAGCACGCCACCTCCAAATCATGCCCGAACAGAGCAACTCGGACAGCGCTCTCGCGGGCTCGATTGGGGCTCTCGTAGCGGCGTCAGCGACGCGGTCATGGTGGTCACACGCACCTCCGAACGCAGAACTATGGTGCCCCACCACATACGCCTCTGACCTGCAAGTTCCTACGGTATGGCGACACGAAAACGTCCCCGCCAACCGCCAGGAAGTGGTGCACGGCGACCGGCTCGGGCGCAAGAAGCTGCTCGTGCTGAGTCTGTTGCTGATGGGCGGGGCCACCTTCGCCATCGGACTGCTGCCGACGCACGCCACCATCGGGTCGGCCGCGCCGCTGCTGCTCACCGTGCTCCGGCTCGTCCAGGGCTTCGCGCTCGGCGGTGAGTGGGGCGGCGCCGTGCTGCTGGTGTCGGAGCACGGGGACGCGCGGCGGCGTGGCTTCTGGGCGTCGTGGCCGCAGACCGGCGCGCCGGCGGGGCAGCTCCTGGCCACCGGTGTGCTGTCGCTGCTCACGGCCCTGCTGTCGGACGCCGCCTTCGGCAGCTGGGGCTGGCGGATCCCGTTCCTGCTCTCCGGGGTGCTGGTGATCGTCGGTTTGTGGATTCGTCTGTCTGTCGATGAATCACCAGTCTTCAAGCAGGCGTTGGCGCAGGCCGAGGCCCGCAAGGCGGACGTGGCCGCGGAGGCCGAGAAGACGCCGCTCATCTCCGTGCTGCGGCACCACTGGCGTGACGTCCTGGTCGCCATGGGCGCGCGCATGGCGGAGAACATCAGCTACTACGTCATCACCGCGTTCATCCTCGTCTACGCCACCACCTCGGCCGGTGTCTCCAAGCAGACCGCGCTCAACTCGGTGCTGATCGCCTCGGCGGTGCACTTCGCGGTGATCCCGGCGTGGGGCGCGCTGTCCGACCGGATCGGCCGCCGGCCCGTGTATCTGATCGGTGCGGTCGGGGTCGGGCTGTGGATGTTCCCCTTCTTCGCGCTGATCGACACCGGCGGCTTCGGCAACCTGCTCCTCGCCGTGACCGTCGGGCTGGTCCTGCACGGGGCGATGTACGCACCCCAGGCCGCGTTCTTCTCCGAGATGTTCGCGACGCGCGTGCGCTACTCCGGTGCGTCCATCGGTGCGCAGTTCGCCTCGGTCGCGGCGGGCGCGCCCGCACCGCTGATCGCCACCGCGCTGCTGTCCGACTACGGCAGCTCCACACCGATCGCCCTGTACGTCATCGCCGCCGCCGTGCTCACGGTCGTGGCGGTGGCGGCGGCGAAGGAGACGCGCCACCGGGACCTGGCCGACGTCGCTCCTGCCTCCGGTCAGGGAGCTGACCGGACGGCCGCCGCCCCGGAGGACGCCCGCGCCTGATCCGGCCGGGACCGGTGCTGTCCTGCCCCCGTACATTCCTCGTACGGGGGTCAGCGCTGTTCCGGTGCCGACAACCGGTGCAGACGCAGGGCGAGTTGGATCTCCAGGGCACGCGCCGGGCTCTGCCAGTCGTCGCCCAGGAGGCGGCCGACGCGCTCCAGGCGCTGGGCGACGGTGTTCACATGGACGTGCAGTGTGTCCTTGGTGCGGGCGGGGCTCATGCCGCAGGCGAAGTAGGCGTCGAGGGTGCGCAGCAGTTCCGTGCCGCGTCGGCGGTCGTAGGCGACGACTTCGCCGATGGTGCGGTCGACGAAGCCCGGGATGTCCCGGTCGCCGGCCAGGAGCAGCCCGAGGAAGCCGAAGTCCTCGGCTGCGGCTCCGTCCCCGAAGCGGCCGAGGACACGCAGGGCTTCGAGGCAGCGGCGGGCCTCCGCGTAGGCCGTGGCCACGGCCTCGGGGCGGGTGGCGAGCTCCTCGACCGGTGCGGACGCGCCGACGGTGACCGGTGCATGGACCGCCGTGCCCAGATGCCGGGCGGCACGACGGGCCACGTCCGTGGCCGTGTCGCCGGAACCGAGGGGCAGCAGCAGGACGGTGCCGCCGTCGCGGGCGGCGGCCAGGCCGTGCCCGGTCGCGGCCAGGTGGGACGCCGCCGCTGCCAGGCGTCTGCGGGCGTCCGCCTCCTGGTCGGCGTCGGCCGCACCGCCCTCCGGCCGCGCGGCGAGCACCACGTGCAGGGCGTCGAGGTCGGCGTGCAGCCGGGCAGCGCGCTCCCGCAGCACACGCGGGTCGCGGTCACGGGCGTCCAGCAGGTCGTCGAGCAGCTCACCGCGCACGCGCTGCTCGGCCTCGGCGGCGGATCTGCGGGCCAGGAGCAGCAGGGACGTGACCATCGCGGCCCGCTCCAGAGTGCGCTGATCGACCGGGTCGAGCCCGGGGTGGCCCCGCAGCACCAGTGCGCCGAGCAGTTCGCCGCCGGCGGCGACGGCGGCGATCCAGTCGTCCTCGTGCAGCACCGCGTGTCCCTGTGCTCCGGACTTCTCCAGGGCTCCGGCAGGTGCTGCGGCGGCCTCGGCGAACTCGACCGTGCCGTCGAGGATCTCGGAGACGGCGGCGGCCACGTCGTGCACCCCGCCCCCGCGCAAGACGAGTTCGGCGAGCCGGTCGTGCACGTCGGAGGCGCGCTCGATGACGCCGCTGCGGTCCCGGATGATCTCGTTCGCACGCTCCAGTCCGGCCAGGGCCGATCTGGTCTCGGCGAGCAGGTTGGCGGTGTCGATGGCGGCCGCTGCGAGGGCGGCGAAGGAGCCGAGCAGGGCGATCTGCTCCCGCTCGAAGACCCGGGCGCGGCGGTCCGCGGCGAACAGCACGCCGATGACGTGGTGCCCGAGCGTCAGCGGCACGCCGAGGATGGCCACCAGCCCCTCGTCCCGCACGCCCGCGTCGATGGTGAGGGTGTGCTGGAAACGGCCGTCCTTGAAGTAGTCGTCGGTGACGTAGGGGCGGGCGGTCTGTGCGACCAGGCCGCCGAGCCCCTCCCCCATGCCGAGCCGCAGCTGCTGGAACCGGGCCGCGACCGAGCCCTCGGTGACCCGCATATAGGTGTCGCCGCGCTCGGTGTCGTTCAGGCTGAGGTAGGCGACGTCCGTGCCCAGCAGCGAGCGGGCGCGCTGCACGATCGCCTGGAGCACGGCGTCGAGGTCCCGCAGCCCGGCGAGGTCGTGGGCGGTCTCGAACAGGGCGGACAGCTCGGCCTCGCGCCGCCGTCGTCCCTCCAGCTCTGCGCGTACGCGCAGAGCGAGCGGCTTGGCCTGCCGGAGCGCGGCGATCCACTCCGCCGGGCGCCCTTCGGCCCGCGCGAGCAGTTCCGGCTGCTCGTAGGCGTCGGCCGACGCGCCCCGGGCCAGGAGCTCGAGGAACGGCATTTCGGCGGACTGCACGTGATCGCTGGACATGCTCACAGGATTCACCATGACCGGCCGGTCCCGTCAGCCCTGTGGACAACTCCCCCGGGCGGACGGAAGCGGCTGCTCAGTGGGCGGTCCAGCCACCGTCGAGCACGAGCGAGGTGCCGGTCACGAAGGAGGCCTGCGGCCCGCACAGATACGCCATCGCCTCGGCGACCTCCTCCGGTTCGATCAGCCGTTTGACGGCGCTGTCCTGGAGCAGCACCTCGGACAGGACGCGCTCTTCGGGGATGCCGTGCGCCTGCGCCTGGTCGGCCAGCTGCTTCTCCACCAGTGGCGTGCGCACATAGGCGGGGTTCACACAGTTCGAGGTGACACCGTGGGGCGCGCCTTCGAGGGCGGTGGTCTTGGACAGTCCCTCCAGCCCGTGTTTGGCGGCCACGTAGGCCGACTTGTAGGCCGAGGCGCGCAGGCCGTGGACGGACGACACGTTCACGATGCGGCCCCACCCCTGCCCGTACATGTGGGGCAGGGCCCCGCGGATGAGCCGGAACGGTGCCTCCAGCATCACGGTGAGCACCGTGTGGAACACCTCCGGCGGGAACTCCTCGATGGGGCGGACCAGTTGGAGTCCAGCGTTGTTGACGAGGACATCGGTGCCCGCTGCGGCGACTTCGGCGGCGTCCAGGTCGGTGAGGTCGAGGACGTGCGGCTCCACCGTGCCGGCGAGGCCGCGCCCCTGGTGGGCCAGTGTCTCCAGGCCCGCGGCGTCCCGGTCGACGGCTCTCACCTTGGCCCCGGCGGCCGCGAGCCGCAGTGCGCAGGCACGGCCGATGCCGCCGGCGGCGCCGGTGACGAGCGCGGTGCGGCCGCCCAGGTCGAGCGGGGAGGCGTGGGGTGCCGGGAGGGCAGGGGGCGCGGTCATGGTTCGACCCTAGGCAGCGCCCCTGCCCCACCCCATGTGGTCACACCCCATAGTTCAACCGGATGCAGTGGGGTCGAACCATGTGGGGTCGTCCGACAGGGCCTGCTTGATCCGGAGCAGTCCGAACTCATTCAACTCGGGCAGCGCGTCGACGTCGAACCAGGCCACGTCCAGCGACTCGTCGTCGTTGACCTTCGCCTCTCCGCCGACGGCCCGGCAGCGGAAGGTGATGTCCATGTACTGGCAGGTGTCACCGTTCTCGTACGTGACGGGGTCCAAGGCCTGGACGAGGACGACCCGTTCGGCGACGCAGCGCACGGCCGTCTCCTCGTAGACCTCCCGTACCGCGCAGGCCGCGGGCTGCTCCCCCGGGTCGGGGATGCCACCGAGCACGGACCACCTGCGGGTGTCGGCCCGGCGGTTGAGCAGCACTCTGTCCTCGTCGTCGAAGACGAGGGCGGTGACCCCGGGGAGCCAGAGCAGCTGATGACCGGCCGAGGCACGGAGTGTGCGGATGAAGTCGGGAGTAGCCATGCCGTCGACCCTAGTGGGCCGCTTCCGGCGCCCCGGCGCGATTCAGGCGGTGTGCGACCCGCGTACGGCTACACGTCACCGGCGCGTCGTCCGCGCAGCCCGGCGCCGACGGCCCAGCCGAGTCCGCCGGCCGCGACCAGCACGAGGGCGATCTCCGGCACGATGCCGAGCCGGGTGGCGGGGGTCTGCGAGGACCGCAGCGGCACCTTCTGCACCAGGGAGTCGGCCACGAACATGCCGGTCTTCTGGGTAATGCGGCCGTCCGGCATGATGATCGCGCTGACTCCGCTGGTCACCGGCACGGTCACGGTCCGGCTGTGCTCGACCGCGCGCACACGGGACATGGCGAGCTGCTGGTAGGTCATCTCGCTGCGGTCGAAGGTGGCGTTGTTGCTGGGCACGGAGATCATCTGGGCGCCGTCGGTGACCTCGGAGCGCACGGTCCAGTCGAAGGCGGCCTCGTAGCAGGTGACGAGCCCGACCTTGGCACCGTCCATGGTGAAGACACCCGGTTGGGTGCCCCGGCTGAAGTCCTGGCGGACCATGGCCGTCCAGTTCTTGTTGATCGCGCCGATGAGCGAGCGCAGCGGCAGGTACTCGCCGAACGGCTGGATCTGGCGCTTGTCGTAGGTGTCGACGGGGCCCTTCTCCGGGTCCCACAGGATCTGCTCGTTGTACAGCTTGCCGTCCCGTTCGACGACGCCACCGACGGAGATGGGCACGCCGATGGACTTGGCCGCCGTGTCGATGACGGCGCGGGCGTCGGGGTTGGCGAAGGGGTCGATGTCGGAGGAGTTCTCGGGCCACAGCACGAAGTCGGGTTGCGCGACCTTGCCCGCCTTGACCTCGGCGGCCAGGCGTTCCGTCTCGCGTGCGTGGTAGTCGAGCACGGCCCGCCGCTGTGAGTTGAAGTCGAGTCCGGCGCGGGGCACGTTGCCCTGGATCACCGCGACGGTGGCACTGCCGTCCTCTGCCGTGTCGCTGACCAGGGGCCGGGCGGCGACGGCGGCCACGACCGGGACGGCCAGGCTCAGCAGGCCCAGGGCGGCGGCGGAGCGCCGTACCTCACCGGTCCGCCGCCGTTCCACGGCGAGGCGGACGACCTCGTACAGCCCGAAACCGCACAGCACGACCGCGAAGCCGAGCACCGGGGTGCCGCCCACCGCGGCGAGCGGCAGGAACACACCGTCCGCCTGGCCGAACGCGACCTTCCCCCAGGGGAAGCCGTTGAAGGGCGCACGCGCGCGTGCCGCCTCTCCGGCGATCCACACGGCGGCCGCCCACAGCGGCCAGCCGGGCAGCTTCGACACGGCCGCGACGCCCGCGCCGACGGCTGCGACGAAGAGGGCCTCGATCGCCACCAGGGCGAGCCAGGGGCCCGGCCCCACCTCCACTCCGGTCCACACCAGCAGCGGCAGCAGGAAGCCGAGGCCGAAGAGGTAGCCGAGGCCCAACGCGGCCTTCCAGCCGCGGCCGCGCAGCACCCAGCCGAAGACGGCGAAGGCCGGCAGCGCCAGCCACCACAATGCGCGGGGCGGGAAGGAGACGTAGAGGAGCAGGCCGGCGAGCGCGGCTGCGGCGGCCGGGACGAGACGCACGAGCCGCCGGGCCCACGTCCGCGCCCCGGGCGCGGTCCGCGGCTCCAGCTGGTCCGACTCGCCGACGGAGGTTGCGGTGACGGTCACTCCCGGAGTCTAAGGCGCGTGACCTTGGGGCCGACAGCGCGGTAGGCAGGGCGGATCCCCTGTTCACTTCGTCACGACACATCCCCAAACCGCCCACCAGCCGTTACCGTGTGCCAAACCTCCGTCGTACGGCCCTCCGCGGCCCGTGCGGCCGGGGTCTTCACAAGTCGGGGGCGAAGGTGCGCCGGGGGGCGGGCGGGGTGGGTTCCAGTGGGGTGAGGGCCGTGTCCGGACCGGACGCGGACGGCGAGAGACGAATCGTTTCGGACGCGGCGGGTGTCGTGGTGCTGGGCACCTGCGCCGCCTGGTCCCTGATCACGGCGGCCGCGCACGACGGCAGGCCCGAGGGGGTTCTCCTGGCGGTGCTGGCCGTGGCCGCGGGGTACGCCGCCGGGCGGATCGGCGGGGCGCTGCTGCCGGTCGGCGCGCCCTTCGCCGGGGCGCTGGCGGGCATCGCGCTGACGGTGGCCGTTCCGCACCTCGCTCCGGGCCCGCAGATCGCCGCGCCCCTCGGTCACGCCGGGGGCACGGCCGCCGTCCTGACGCTGTCCGCCGGTGCCGCGTGCTGTGCGGCCTGGTCCGCGCCGGTTCCGGCCGTTCGGTTCGCCCTGCGCCTGCTGGCCGCGGGCACCGCGGTGCTGGCGGCCGTGCTCGGCTCGGCCACCGGCTTGGTGACCTGTCTCGCGGTGCTGGTGTGCTCTCTGGCCGCCGGCCGCACCCGTCACCGCGGTGCCGGGATGGCCCTGCTGGCGGTGGTCGCCGCGCTGGTGACCGGTCTGGTCTGGGCGGTCGCCGCGCAGGCCGTACCGGGTGGGTTCCTGGCCGCTCTGGAGGGGCGGCTGACGCCGCACCGCGTGCGGCTGTGGCAGGACGCATGGCATCTGCTGGGCGACGACGCCGCCCTGGGGGCCGGCCCCGGCCGTTTCGGGGAGCTGAGCACGACGTCCACCCAGTCGCTGCTGTCCGACGGCAAGCCCCACTCGGCACCCCTGCAGCAGGCGGCCGAACAAGGGGTCGTCGGCGTGGTCCTGCTCGCGGTGGCGTTCTGCTGGCTCCTGTACGCGCTGTGGCGCGGCCCGCGCCCGACCCCGGTGGCGCTCACCGCGGGCGCGGCCCTGACGGCGCTCGCCGCCATCGCCGCGATCGGCAACGCGCTGAGCTTCACGGCGGTGTCGGTGGGGGCGGGCCTGCTGGCGGGCATGGCCACGGCGCGCCCTCTGGACCCGTCGAGCCGTACTCCGGAGGCACAGGCACGCGGAGCGGGACGCACTCCCGCGTGGTGACAGACGATGACCCTGGCCGCCGGCGGGTGACGGCCGGGCTCAGTGCGTGGGAGCGCCCGGCTTGGTCGGCCGCAGCCGTGCCTCGATGACCCGTACGGCCGCCTCCGCGTCGTCCACGGTGATCGTGAAGGTGTGCCCGTCCCACAGCTCCAGCTCGACGCCCTCACCACGTCGTACGACCACCGCGGTGCCTTTCTCGGGCCGCCATCGGTATCCCCAGCCGCCCCAGTGGCGCGGGGTGACGTGGGAGATGTACGTGGCGCCGGCCACCTGGGAGAGCGGGATGCGGCGGCGGGGGACGCCGATGTGGCCGCAGCGCACCTCCAGGTGCTCCTCGTCGACCCGCAGGGCGACGTGCACGAAGGCGAGTGTCCCGAAGAGGACCAGCAGCCCGGCGGCGATGCACCCGACGACGGCCATGACCAGCGGGGCGATGCCGGACGTCCACGCCGAGTCGACGGCCAGCTCGATGCCGAGCCCCATGCAGGCGGCACCCACGAGCGCCAGCAGCCACTGCACCCGGTTGGTGGCACGGCCGGTCCAGACGTCCGAGTGCGGGTGGGGGGCGTTCTCGCCGTGGCGGTGGTCCCTCATGTCTTTGAGGGTACTCAGATTTCGCACCGCAGCTACCTCGTGGCGGAGCGTGACTGCGCCGACCGGACGGCGGGCCCTGATCCGGCTCGCCGGTGACCTCCGGTGACGAATCCGGGTCAGCGGGCGGGCGTGACCGCCTGCATCAGGCGCCCTTCGGCGTACGCCAGGGCGGGGGCGGGCAGCGTGCCCTCGCGTCCGCTGAGCAGCACGGTGAGCGTGCCGTGCGGTGTGGCTCCCGGCGCGGGCTGCTCGCCGAGCCGGCGCAGGGCCTGGGCGGCCACGGCTCCCGCGGAGCCGTGCAGCACGAGGGGCGGGCGGCCGGGCCGCTGGACGGCGGTCCGGATGCGTTCGGCGACCAGTTCGTAGTGGGTGCAGCCGAGGACGACGGTGGTCACGTCGTCCGGGGTGAGGGCGGCGGCCGCGGTCACCGCCGCGTCGATCGCCGCCTCGTCCGCGTGCTCCACGGCCTCGGCGAGGCCCCAGCACGGCACCTCGGTGACGGGCACGCCCCCGGCGAAGTCCCGGATCAGGCCCTGCTGGTAGGGGCTGCCGGTGGTGGCCGGGGTGGCCCAGATGGCGAGGTGCCCGCCGCCGGCCGCGGCCGGCTTGATCGCCGGGACGGTGCCGATGACCGGAAGTCCCGGTTCGAGGTGGGCGCGCAGGGCGGTGAGCGCGTGCACGGTCGCGGTGTTGCAGCCGACGATCAGGGCGTCGGGGCGGCGCGCGGCGGCGGCCTCGGCGACGGCCAGGGCACGCCGGGTGAGGTCCTGCGGGGTGCGCGGGCCCCACGGCATGCCGTCGGGGTCCAGGGAGAGCACGAGATCGGCGTCGGGGCGCAGCCGCCGTACCGCGGCGGTGGCCGCCAGCAGACCGATTCCGGAGTCCATGAGCGCGATCTTCACCCGATCACGATAGACGATGAGCCGTCCCGGGCAGGCCGGGTGGGGCAGACTGCGCGCGTGAGCGCCGTTGTGTGGACTGCCGCTGGATCACTGCTCGCCTGGCTGTGGCTGCTGCTCTGCCAGGGCTTCTTCTGGCGCACCGACGTGCGGCTGCCTTCGCGCGCGGAGCCCGAGGAGTGGCCGTCGGTGTGCGTCGTCGTCCCGGCGCGCGACGAGGCGGCCGTACTGCCGGCCGCGCTGCCCTCGCTGCTCGCCCAGGACTATCCGGGGCGGGCGGAGATCTTCCTCGTCGACGACGGCAGTTCGGACGGCACCGGTGACCTGGCGCGCGAGCTGGCGCGCAGGCACGGTGGGCTGCCCCTGACCGTGGGTTCGCCGGGTGAGCCGCCGGCGGGCTGGACCGGCAAGCTGTGGGCGGTGCGCCACGGCCTCGGACTGGCACGCGCGCGTGAGCCCGAGTACGTCCTCCTGACGGACGCCGACATCGCCCATGCGCCGGACAGTCTGCGCGAGCTGGTGGCGGCGGCCCGTTCCGGTGGGTTCGACGTCGTCTCGCAGATGGCCCGGCTGCGGGTGGAGAGCGTCTGGGAGCGGTTCGTGGTGCCGGCGTTCGTCTACTTCTTCGCGCAGCTCTACCCCTTCCGGCGGATCGCCCGGGAAGGCCGGACGGCGGCCGCGGCCGGGGGCTGCGTCCTGCTGCGGGCGGAGGCCGCCGAGCGGGCGCGGATCCCGGAGTCGATCCGGCACGCCGTGATCGACGACGTGGCGCTCGCCCGGGCCGTGAAGGGGAGCGGCGGCCGGATCTGGCTGGGGCTCGCCGAGCGGGTGGACAGCGTGCGGCCGTATCCGCGGCTGCGCGACCTGTGGCGGATGGTGTCGCGCAGTGCCTACGCCCAGCTTCGGCACAACCCCCCGCTGCTGGTTGGGACGGTCGCCGGGCTGGCGCTGGTGTATCTGGTCCCGCCCGTGGCCACCCTGGCGGGTCTGGTCGCCGGCCGTATGCCGGAGGCGGTCCTCGGCGGCCTCGCGTGGCTCGTCATGGCGGGGACGTACGTCCCGATGCTCCGCTACTACCGGCAGCCGCTGTGGCTCGCTCCCCTGCTGCCGTTCACCGCGTTCCTCTATCTCCTCATGACCGTCGACTCCGCGGTGCAGCACTACCGAGGACAGGGTGCGGCCTGGAAGGGCCGCACCTACACGCGCCCGGACGCCCTGCCCGACGAGGGCTGAGAGCCGCCGGGGGTCACTTGCGGCCGGGGGTCCAGTTCATGCCCCAGCCGTAGGCGTGGTCGACGGTGCGCTGCGGGCTCACCCCGCGCTCGGGCACCAGGTAGCGCGCTTCGCGCTGGACGATCAGGTCGCCGCCGGTGTTGGTGATCAGGGCGAGCGCGCACACGAGTGAGGGGACGGTGCACTCGTCGAGGGAGAACTCGATCGGCGCCCCGTACTGCGGCTGGAGCGTGACCGACGCGTGGAGATCGGCGAAGGAACGGGCGCCTTCGTAGATGGTGACGAAGACGAGGATGCGCCGGAAGGCGTTCTTGTGGTCGAGGTTGACGGTGAGGTTCTCCCCCGTCGACACGGCGCCGGTGCGGTCGTCGCCGTCGAGGTGGATGTACGGAGGCTGGTGCAGTGCGCCGAAGCTGTTGCCGAGCGCCTGCACGACGCCTTTGCTGCCGTCGTTGAGTTCGTACAGGGCGCACAGGTCGAGGTCGAGGTCGGAGTGCATCGCGGTCGGGCGCCCGAACTTGCTGCTCCACCCGGAGAACTGCTTGCGCACCTCCCAGTTGAGGTTGACGTGCAGCGCGCCGGAGGTGCCGCCCTGCTTGGTGAGCGAGACGGAGGGGGCGGCCTTGGTCAGCGTCACCTTGGTGAGGCGGACGGGCGCGGGCGGCGCGGCGGGCGGAGGCGGAGCGGCGGGCTGCGGCGTCGGCGGGGGCGTGTAGGCGGACGCGGCGGGCGGTGCGGCCGCGGCGGGCGCCGGAGCGACGGCCGGGGCCGGCGCCGGGGCCGCCTGCTGCGGCTCGTCCACGGTGATCCCGTAGTCCGTGGCCAGTCCTTCGAGGCCGCTGCTGTAGCCCTGGCCGACGGCGCGGAACTTCCAGGCGCCCTGGCGGCGGTAGAACTCGCCCAGCACGAAAGCGGTTTCGGTGGTGGCGCCCGGGTTGTCGAAGCGGGCCACCGGCGTGCCCTGGGCCGCGTCCTGGACCTCGATGTACAGGTCGGGGACGTGTCCGAACGTGCCGCCGTCGGCGGAGGCGGCGAGGACGACCGTCTCGATCGCGGGCTCCACACGCGCGAGGTCGACGAGGAGCGCGTCGGTCACCCGGCCGTCGGTGGTGCGCTTCCCCTCGTGGCGGATCGCGCCGGAGGAGTGCGCGGGCTGGTTGTAGAAGACGAAGTCCGCGTCCGAGCGGACCTTTCCGCTGACCAGCAGCAAAGCGGAGGCGTCGGCGTCGGGCACGCCCGCTCCGGCCCGCCACCCCAATTCCACCCGCAAGGCCGCGGTGGGCACCGGAGTATTTGAACCTTTCAGCATTTGCATGTCCGCCCCCACTGCGTGTCACCGCGCCGGGGCCGTCCCGGCGGTCCGTCGACTTCCGTGCGCACAACCTAATTCCTCGCCGCGGTGAAGTCCCCTGCGTGGCCGCCCGGAGGACCGGCGGCCAACCCCCGGTAACCGGCCCGGAACTCGGCCTTTACACGATCAGGACCTCGTTCGGCGCCCCATTTTGCCGAGTTCGCTCGCATTGGGGATCCCGGGTCACTGCGGACACGGAAAACAACCCTCTTATCGGTCTCCCCAACCAGCACATCGTGGGCTTAACTTATGTGCCATGACCTCCCCCCGCTCCACCTATGGCGGCGGCTACTACTCCGCCTCCTTCCCGGACACCCCGATCTACGACAAGCTCGTCGCCGAGCGGGGCACCCCGCAGATCGCACCGATCCGGGTCCCCGCTCAGTACGACATGCCGGGCAGCAGCCTGCCCGCCCTCCCGTCGGCGCTGCCCGCCCTGCCGGCAGCCCCCTCCCAGTCCGCCTACGGCTATCCGCAGGCGCAGCAGCCCTCACCGCTGCAGCAGGCGCCCGCGGCGTACATCCCGCAGCAGGCCTCCGCTCCGCGCGGCTACCCCGGCCCCCAGCCGCAGCAGCCGCGTCCGGCCGCACCCGCGGGCTACGAGGCGATGCGCCCCGCGGCTCCCCGGCCGGCCCCGGCTCCCTACCAGGACCCGTACAACAACCAGCAGTACCGCGGGTACTGAGCAACCCTCCGGGGGCTGTCGGTGCCTGCTGGCACGATGGCCCCATGGGGAACGCTCACCTGCACTCGATTCACATCCATCCGGTCAAGGCGGTCCGCGGCCTGGCGCCCCTGGAGGCCGTCGTGGAGCCCTGGGGCCTGGCCGGAGACCGGCGCTGGGTGCTGATCGACGACGGGGGAAAGGTCGTCACGCAGCGCCGGCAGCCGCGCCTCGCACTCGTCGCCGCCGAGCTTCGGCCCGGTGGCGGCGTCCGGCTGTCCACGCCCGGCATGCCGCCCTTGGTGGTGCCTGTTCCCCGGCCCGTCACGACCGTGCCGGTGGAGATCTTCCGCGACAAGGCCGAGGCGGTCCCGGCCGAGGACGAGGCCGCGCACGCCTGGGTCAGCTCCTGCCTCGGCTTCGGCGCGCGCCTGGTGTACATGGACGACCCGGCCACCCGCCGCCCCCTCGCCCCGGAGTACGCGCGGCCCGGTGAGACCGTCTCCTTCGCCGACGGCTTTCCGCTGCTGCTCGCCACGACGGCGTCACTCGACGCCCTCAACTCCCTGATCGTGCAGGGCGAGCACGCCGGCGAGGGCCCGCTGCCCATGAACCGCTTCCGGCCGAACGTGGTCGTGGCGGGCACCTCCGCCTGGGCCGAGGACGACTGGTCGCGCATCGCCGTCGGAGAGGTGCCCTTCCGCGTGGCCAAGCCCTGCGGCCGGTGCGTGGTGACCACCACCGACCAGGGCACCGGTGAGCGTGGCCACGAGCCCCTCTTCAGCCTGGGCCGCCACCGCCGCCTCGGCGGCAAGCTGGTCTTCGGTCAGAACCTGGTGCCGCTGTCCCGCGGCACGATCCGGATCGGAGACCCGGTCACGATCCTCGAATAGCTCTTCGGGCGGAGCGGGAACCGCGCCGCGGGCCCGGGCGTTGGCCTGTATGAGAAATTCATGAGAGACCCCGGGGGGAGTGATGTCGCTCTCTCTTCGCCGGGTCCATGCGTGGGCGGCTCCGCCGGGGGAGTATCACGGAGCGGGAAGGGGGTGCGGGCGGTGCGAGCGATCAGCGGAATCTGGCGCTGGCGGCGCAATCCGCTGTGCCGCGCGACCGACCTGGCCGAGGCCTGGGTGGCGCTGGCCGCCCTGCTGCTGATCCTGCTGGCCGCCCCGGTGGCCGGCTCGCTCGTCGGGGACACGGCGGAGGACGCCCTGCAGCGCTCCGTCCGGGCGCAGCACGAGGCGCGTCATCCGGTGACGGCCACCGTGGTCCGCAAGCTGGACCGCTCCCCGCTGGACGCCGACCCGGAGACCTCGTCGGGCAGGGATCTGCGCACCCGCGTCCTCGCCGGCTGGACCGCGCCGGACGGCACCCCGCACCAGGGCCCCGTCCTGGCGAGCCTCAAGGACCCCCGGCAGGGCGACGAGTTCCGGATATGGACCGACCGGCACGGCCGGATGGTGGCCCGCCCGCTCGACTCCGCGACGGCCTCGACGCACGCGGTCCTCGCCGGCTTCGGCGCCGCCCTGGCGACGGGCGGTCTCATCGAGGCCGGCAGACGGCTGATCGTCTGGCGCATGGTCCGCCGCCGGTACGCCCGTTGGGACCAGGCATGGGACAAGGCGGGCCCGGACTGGGGCAGGACGGGCACCGGCAGCTGACGGCCTTCCGGCTCTGGTCAACCCACCACCCGCGCGCACGCTACGGTGGTCCGGCCGAACCGTTCGGCACAACCCGCGCGCGAGCGAGCCCCAGGGACGCGCCCCGAGGGCGGACGAGCCATCAGTACGACCGAGGTGGGGGCACGGCTACACCATGGCACAGGGCACGGTCCAGGTGACGCACACCGGCACGTCGCGGTGGCGGCGCCGCACGGGTGAGTACGCATCGCTCGCCGCCGCCCTGGAGGCCGCGGCCGACGGGGACGTCCTCACCGTCGCGCCCGGCACCTACCGGGAGAACCTCGTCCTGCACCGCGCGGTGACCCTGCGCGGCCCCGAAGGCTCCCCCGGCTCCGTGCGGATCGCCCCCGTGGACGGCGTGCCGCTGACGGTGCGCGCCTCGGCGGTGGTGCAGGACCTCCATGTGGAGGGCCAGGACGCCGCCGCCCCAGCCGTGCTGCTGGAGGAGGGCACCCCGGAGCTGCGGGACGTGCGGGTGGTGACGCGGTCGGCGGCCGGGATCGAGGTGCGCGGCAGCGCCCGGCCCACGGTCCGGCGCTGCGCGGTCGACAACCCTGCGGGCATCGGCATCGCCGTACTCGACGGCGCGGGCGGGGTGTTCGAGGAGTGCGAGGTCGTCGCGGCCGGTCAGGCGGGAGTTGCGGTGCGCGGCGGCGCCCACCCCCGCCTGGAGCGCTGCCGGGTCCACCACACCTCCGGCTCGGGCCTGTCGGCGACCGGGGAGAACTCCGCGCTGGAGGCGGTGGGCTGCGAGATCTACGAAGTGCGGGGCAGCGGTGTGCAGATCACCGGCCGCGCCACGGCGCACCTCACCGACTGCGACGTGCACCGCACGACGGCCGACGGGGTCACGCTCGACACGGACGCGGTGCTGACCCTCGCCGACTGCCGCATCCACGACATCCCGGAGAACGCGGTCGACCTGCGGTCCCGTTCCGTCCTCACGCTGACGCGCACCACGGTGCGGCAGTTCGGGCGCAACGGCCTGTCGGTGTGGGACCCGGGCACGCGGGTGGACGCCAACCAGTGCGAGATCTTCGACAGCACGGGCGACTACCCGGCGGTGTGGGTCAGCGACGGCGCCACCGTAGTCCTGGACTCCTGCCGGGTGCACGACGTGCCGGACGCGCTGTTCGTCCTCGACCGCGGCTCGCGCGCGGACGTCGTCGACAGCGACCTGTCGCAGGTGCGCAACACGGCGGTGTCGGTGAGCGACGGCGCGACCGCGCAGCTCGACGACTGCCGGATCCGGGACGCGGCGACGGGCGCCTGGTTCCGCGACCACGGCAGCGGCGGCACGCTCAGCAACTGCACGGTGGACGGCACCCAGACCGGCGTGATCGTCACCAAGGGCGCCGACCCGACCGTGGAGCGCTGCACGATCGACTCCCCGGCGGAGGCGGGCGTCTATGTCTCGGCCGGCGGCCGCGGCAGCTTCCAGAACTGCCGGGTCACCGGCAGCGGCGGCTACGGCTTCCACGTGATCGACGGCAGCCGTACGACGCTGCGCAAGTGCCGCACGGAGCGGTGCGCGCGCGGGGGTTACGAGTTCGCGGACAGCGGCGCGGACGCCGCGTCCGGTGCGGGCCCGCTCGTCGAGGACTGCACGGGCGACGAGAGCGCCGGGCTGCGGGCGCCCACGGCGCCGGCGACGGCCGTGCAGACGGTGAGCCACTCCCCCGGCCTGCTGGGCGCGGTCCCGGGCCAGCGGACCGAGCCGGAGCCCCCGGCGCCGGTCGCCGAGCCCGAGCAGCCGGCCCGTACCTCCAAGGACGTCCTCGGTGAACTGGACGCGCTGGTGGGCCTGGAGAGCGTCAAGCGCGAGGTGCGCGCCCTCACCGACATGATCGAGGTCGGCCGGCGCCGGCAGCAGGCCGGTCTGAAGGCGGCCTCGGTCAAGCGGCACCTGGTCTTCACCGGCTCCCCCGGCACCGGCAAGACGACGGTCGCGCGGCTCTACGGCGAGATCCTCGCCTCGCTCGGCGTGCTGGAGAAGGGCCACCTGATCGAGGTGTCCCGTGTGGACCTGGTCGGCGAGCACATCGGCTCGACGGCGATCCGCACGCAGGAGGCGTTCGAGAAGGCGCGCGGCGGCGTGCTGTTCATCGACGAGGCGTACGCGCTGTCCCCGGAGGACGCGGGCCGCGACTTCGGCAAGGAGGCCATCGACACGCTGGTGAAGCTGATGGAGGACCACCGGGACGCGGTCGTCGTGATCGTCGCGGGCTACACCGCCGAGATGGAGCGCTTCCTGTCGGTCAACCCGGGCGTGGCGTCCCGCTTCTCCCGGACCATCACCTTCAGCGACTACGGCCCCGAGGACCTGCTGCGGATCGTGGAGCAGCAGGCCGAGGAGCACGAGTACCGGCTGGCGCCGGGCGCGTCGGAGGCCCTGCGCAAGTACTTCACGGTGCTCCCCAAGGGCCCGGCGTTCGGCAACGGCCGTACCGCACGGCAGACGTTCGAGGCCATGGTCGAGCGGCACGCGAGCCGGGTCGCCCAGCTTCCGGAGCCGAGCACGGACGACCTCACGCTGCTCTACGCCGAGGACCTGCCCGAGTTGCTCTGAGGGTCCGCCTGTGCCGCGGGCGGCTCGGGCTCGTGGCGCGGCGAAGGCATGTCCCCGGCCGCAGGGTCCTGGGGCCGCAGTCGCGCCAGCAGCTTGCGGCGTTCCTCGGCGAAGACCGGATCGGCCTGGTAGTCGGAGTGGCCGAGGATCGGCGCGGGCAGCGGCAGGAGTTCGGTGCGGCCGTAGGCGAGGGGGTCCATCAGGGGGGCGTGGTCGACCTGCGGGCCGCGGTCGCCGGGCAGGCGCACCGGGCCGCCGATGGGGTCGGTGAGCCGGTGCAGGTTGCGCCAGCAGTCGACGTCCCGGTGCAGGGAGCTGAGCGCGTCGGGTCCGAAGTGTGCCGGGAACCAGCGGCCGTAGAGGCGCTCCAGCGGGGAGCCGTAGGTCAGCAGCGCGACGCGTTTGCGGGCGGACGGGGCGAGTTGCCAGGCCGCGGCGGCGGCGAGGACGCTGCCCTGGGAGTGCCCGGAGATAACCAGCCGTCCGCCGGTGGCGCGGGTCCAGGTGGCCATCCGCCAGGTCAGGTCGGGCACCGCGCGCTCGGCATAGCAGGGCGGGGCGAAGGGATGGGAGGCGCGTGGCCAGAAGGTGCCGACGTCCCACAGGATGCCGATGGTGCGGCGGGCCGAGGCGTCCTTGTAGGCCCGCCGGCCCCAGGTGACGAAGAGGAGGAAGCCGAGGCCGATCAGCCAGGAGCCGAGGGCCTGGGAGGTCTCGGCGGCGCCGTGGATGACGGGGTAGGCGCCCTGGGCTGCCTCGCCGGGGGTCTCGTCGGTGGCGAGGGCGCCCACGAGGGCTCCGGCGCCGAGCAGCAGGGTGACGCCGGAGGTGACGGCGACGATGCGGGGTCCCCGGTCGGTGAGCGCGGCCATCGCCCGGGTGGAGGCGATGCGGCGGGTGCGGGCGGGGTCGAGGTCCTCGTCCGGGTAGTCGAGTGCCACGGCGGTCCGCTCGGCGCGGGCGAGCTGCCAGGCACGGTGGGCCAGCCAGCCGATGAGCCCGAGCAGCACGACGAGCAGCGGGGGGATCACGGACGCCTGCCAGGTCAGCAGCACCGGCGGGCCCTCGATCGACGCTCGGGTGCCGTCCAGCCAGTCGGACACGCGCTGCGACACGCCGCCGGACATGACGCCGCCGAGCGCGCAGGCCAGCATCGCCACGGCCGGTCCGCCCAGGCCCCGCAGCACCGCCCGCCGGTCGGGGTCGGTGCGGTGCAGGAGGTGGGCGACGACGCCGAGGACGATCACGAGCAGGCCCTGGACCAGGGCGATCCCGCCGAAGGTCGCGTCACCCGGCAGGCGGCCTTCCGACGTCCAGCCCGGGCGCTCCCATCCGGCGTACAGCAGGGTGAGGGCGAGCAGGACGAGTGCGACGAGGGGCAGGCGCCGTACGAAACGCTCGTCGAGTTTCCGGTCCAGCCGTCTCTCGCTGCGGCCGCGGCGGCACACCACCCACACCACGGCGACGGCGCAGGCCGCGAGGGCCGCCTCCAGGACCAGGCCCAGAACGTGGAGGGCGGCAGGACCGCCGGGGCGCCTGTCGAAGCGGGCGGCGGCGCTGCCGACCGCAGCGGCGACCGTGATCAGTCCGGCGGCGGTGTGCGCGGCGCGCAGCCGGGCCACCAGCCGGCGCCCGTACCAGAACCCGGGCCGGCCGAGTGCTGTGGGGCCGCCGTCGCCTTCGGGCTCGGGGGCGCGTTCGATGGGCTGCTGGGACTCGTAGTCGCTCCACGTGCGCCGGGACAGGTACCAGAGCAGGACGGTCAGGGCGGTGGGCACGACGGCGGCGAGGGCTAGCCTGCGGCCGGGAGCGCTCCACCAGCCGCCGTCCGAGACGGTGGGCGAGAGGAAGCCCAGCCAGGTGTGGCGGTCGGCGCAGGCGGTGGTGCCCGCGCACTGCCAGGCCGCCAGGTCGAGGGCGACCTCGCAGGCGGCCGCGACGAGCAGCACCGTCAGGGTGAGCGCGGCGAGCCGTACCAGGAGGCCGTAGAGGCGTACGGTGCGGCGCCGGCCGTGGGCGGAGGGGCGCATCCAGTGGGCGAGGTTGACGACCATGAACGGCAGGAGCAGCAGCCACAGGGCGCGGGTGCCGTTGCCGGAGGTGAGGTTGCACCAGACGTAGGCCTCGGGCACCGGCCCTTCACGGCGGCGGTCGTCCGGGTGGTGCTCGGCGTCGACATCGTCGGCGCGCCGGAAGACGGCCGCCGTGTCGTCGCCGGTGATCCGCACCGTCCGCGGATCGTTGAGCATCTCCTGCGGCGTGGTGCCGCCCACGCCGTGAACCAGGAGTTCCAGGGCGGTCCCGGGCTCGCCGGGCCGCGAGGCGGGAGCGTCGGGCCCGCCGGTCGACACATGTTCCTGCGCACGTTCCACTGATTCGCACTTCCCCCGTGACACGCCGTCGGCTCCGTCCGTGCGGGCACAAGGATCTCCAGTTCCGGGGCGCCGCACACCTCCTGTCACGGAATCTCCCCGATCCGTGATGAACGGTTGTGACGGCTGAGCCAGTGGTGGCATGTGCGCGACGAGTGGGCGTGGTGGCGCTCCCCGCTCCGCGACATGCGAGGATGGGACGTCCTCGCACCGTGGCCCGGGAGAATGTCCTAGTCGGAGCCGGTGCGGGGGGTGTCGGGCGGCATTGAGGCGAAAGGACCGGAGCGTACGTGAGCGAGAATCAGAACCTCCTCGCGGAGCAGCGGCGATCCCTGATCCTCGACGAGGTTCGCCGCCGGGGCGGTGTCCGGGTCAACGAGCTGACCCGCAAGCTGGGCGTGTCGGACATGACGGTCCGCCGTGACCTCGACGCACTCGCCCGCCAGGGCGTGCTGGAGAAGGTGCACGGCGGCGCGGTCCCGGTGGTCGAGGCCAGTACGCACGAACCGGGCTTCGAGGCCAAGTCCGGTTTGGAGCTGACCGCCAAGGAGGACATCGCACGCGCCGCGGCCAAGCTGGTCGCGCCGGGCGCGGCGATCGCCCTGTCGGGCGGTACGACGACCTTCGCGCTGGCGCACCAGCTGCTGGACGTCCCGGACCTCACGGTGGTCACCAATTCGGTGCGGGTCGCCGATGTGTTCCACGCGGCGCAGCGCACCTCCGGTCCGCGCCAGGGCGCGGCCACGGTCGTGCTGACGGGCGGGGTGCGCACGCCCTCCGACTCGCTGGTGGGGCCGGTCGCCGACCAGGCGATCGCTGCGCTCCACTTCGACCTGCTGTTCCTCGGGGTGCACGGCATATCGGTCGAGGCCGGCCTGTCGACGCCGAACCTCGCGGAGGCCGAGACGAACCGGCGGCTCGTGCAGTCGGCCCGCCGAGTGGTCGTGGTCGCGGACCACACCAAGTGGGGCAAGGTGGGGCTGAGTTCGTTCGCCTCGCTGGAGCGGATCGACACGCTCGTGACGGACGCCGGCCTGCCGGACGACGCGCGCGGGGTCGTCGCGGAGCATCTGCGGCGGCTGGTGGTGGCCGGGGAGCCCGAGGACGGCGCAGACATCTGACGGCGGCTCAGCTAGGGTGGCGCATCCGGTCATCGCCCGCTCCCGTCCAGGAGGGCTCCGCCCATGCCTCGTCGACTGCGCCCGGTGGAACTCGACTTCGTGGCGACGGCTCCCGTCCGGCATGTCTTCGAGCGGGACATGGCCGCGCCGCCGGAGGCGGTGTACGGCGCGCTGGAGGACGTGCCCGGCTGGGCCGAGTGGTTCGCGCAGGTGTCGGCCGCCCGCCCGGTCGGCGCCGGGGCGGGGCGGGACATCACGCTCACCGGTGGCATCCGGTTCCGTGAGACGGTCATCGCGGCGAAGGGACCCGAGCTGTACGCCTACCGCGTGGACGTCACCAATCTGCCGGGCGTGCGGGCGATAGCCGAGGAGTGGCGGCTCGCGCCGGCCGGCGGCGGCACCCGGGTGCGGTGGACCTTCGCCACCGACGGGACCGCTGCGTACCGGCTGGCCGTGAAGGCGGCGCGCGGGGGTCAGGCGCGCGCGTTCCGGGACGCTCTGCGGGCGCTGGACCGGCGGCTGAAGGCCTGAGGGCCCGGGGACTCAGTCCGGCCAGACGCCCGTCTTGAGCAGCGAGTCGATCGCGGCCGTGTACGGCTGGATGTCCAGCCCCTGGGCGGCCAGCCAGGCGTCCGAGTAGTACTTGTCGAGGTACCGGTCCCCGGGGTCGCACAGCAGGGTTACGACGCTGCCCTGCCGGCCCTCGGACACCATCTCCGCGACGATCTTCAGCGCGCTCCACAGGCCCGTGCCGGTGGAGCCGCCGGCCTTGCGGCCGATGGCGCGTTCCAGGGCGCGTACGGCGGCGACACTGGCCGCGTCGGGCACCTTCATCATCCGGTCGATCGCGCCGGGCACGAAGCTCGGTTCCATGCGGGGCCGGCCGATGCCCTCGATACGGGAGCCGCAGTCGCAGGTGACGTCCGGATCGCCGGTGGTCCAGCCCTCGAAGAAGCACGAGTTCTCGGGGTCGGCCACGCAGACGCGGGTGTCGTACTGCATGTAGTGGACGTAGCGCGCGAGGGTCGCTGAGGTGCCGCCGGTGCCCGCGGTGGCGACGATCCACGCCGGCTCGGGAAACCGCTCCAGTCGCAGCTGGCGGAAGATGGACTCGGCGATGTTGTTGTTCCCGCGCCAGTCCGTGGCCCGTTCGGCGTAGGTGAACTGGTCCATGTAGTGGCCGCCGGTCTCGGCCGCGAGGCGGGCGGACTCCGCGTACATCGTGCGGGGGTCGTCGACGAAGTGACATCGGCCGGAGTGGAACTCGATGAGGCGGATCTTCTCGGCGCTCGTCGTGCGCGGCATGACGGCGATGAAGGGCACCCCGATCAACTTCGCGAAATACGCCTCGGAGACAGCCGTCGAGCCGCTGGAGGCCTCGATGACGGGCCGGTCCGGCCGGATCCAGCCGTTGCACAGGCCGTAGAGGAAGAGGGAGCGGGCGAGCCGGTGCTTGAGGCTGCCCGTAGGGTGGGTCGACTCGTCCTTCAGGTACAGGTCGATACCCCACCGCTGCGGCAGGGGGAACTGCAGCAGGTGTGTGTCGGCCGAGCGGTTGGCGTCCGCCTGGACTCTGCGGACGGCCTCTTTGAGCCACGCCCGGTAGGCGGCGTCGCTCTGGTCGACGTCGAGGGTCACGCCGGTCCGGGACTGCTGGGGGGTACTCACGGGGGGGGCTCCTAACGCTGCGCGCCGGCAAGGGGGGCGCACGGCCGGCACACCGATCATAAGCACCTTATACACGCTCCTCACCTGCATAAACGCATCTTTGAGCCCCCCAAAGCGCCCCCAGGGGCAGGGCCCGGGGCAAGGGGGCGCGCGGTCCAGGGAGCGCATGGGCGAGTGTGCTGCGGGCGCCCCCCGGAGAGGGGGACACGGGCACTGGTGCTCGACGCCGGGCGGGGGCAGACTGCTCGGCGGGACCAAGGCCCCGGACGGGGTGAGCGCAGGGTACGACCGCCTCCCGGGGCAGGCTTCGGGCACGGCACCACCCTCTCGGGGGCGACGGCCGGCGGGCCACACCGCATGGCCGGGCCGGGGCCCGAAACCGGCCGGGCGCATCACCCGGAGGGACCTTTCGTCCGGACGGGGCACACTGGATCAGGACACGAGCCCGTACCGGGCACCGCGCGGAGCGGGCCGGTACACCGACGCGCACTAGGGGGCGGGTGGCATGGGAGAGCCGGAGTTCAGGGCCACGGGCGTGCGGATCGGAAAGCGGCTGCGTTCGCTCACCCGGGCCGGGCAGGTCCGGATCAGCGACGGCCGGCTCCAACTGCTGACCAGCTACGGCAGTGAGATCGACAGCGCGCCGGTGCAGGCCGTGCGCGCCTCCAAGCCCTGGTTCGGCCCCGATGACCGGGCCACGGCGGACCTCAACGGCCAGCGGTACATGCTCACTCTCGGCGACCACGACCCAGCCCCGGGGGAGCCGGGCCCGCCGGCCGCACGGCGCTTCATCGAAGCCGTGCGCAGGGCAGCGGGGCGCGGCGACTGAGATGTCCGCGAGTTGCGGTACTTCATCCCCTGCGCCACTCTGGTCTCACGTCACTCTGGGTTTACCGGCGATAACGCTGCGAACCAGCCCGCCGGCCACGACAGCAGGCGGCAGTGTCACGCAGGCGCCCTGCTGGATCCGAACTCCGTGTTCTTCCGGACCTCACGTCGGGGAGTCGCAGCCGTGATCAGCTACCCAAGCAGGCACTGCACGGTGGAGCTCCAAGCCCTGCCGTCGCGGATCGGCCAGGTCCGCAGAATCGTATCGGCGCAATTGCGCTACTGGCATCTGGATCCCCTGATCGACCGGGCCTCGCTCGGCGTGACGGAGCTGTTGTCCAACGTCCACCGCCACGCCCAGCCCGACAAGACGTGCACCGTCGAGATGGAGCTGCTGCTCGACCGGCTCACCGTCTCGGTGCGCGACGGCGATCCGCGGATGCCCGTGGTCGACGACGCCGAACCGCTGGCGACCTGCGGGCGCGGGCTCGCGATGGTGGCCGCCATGAGCGAGAGCTGGGGCGTCCGGCCGGACGGCGAGTCCGGCAAGGTCGTGTGGTTCACCCTGCCGACGTCCCCCCCCACGGTGACCGCGCCGTCGCTCCACGCGCGGCGCACGGTCCTGGACAAGCCCGCGCGCCGGTTCGCCGAGGTCGGGGCTTCCGCCGACGGGCTCCGGCCCGACCATGCTCCCGCCCGGTCCGCCGTTGCCGGTTGACCGGGCGGTGACCACCGTCCCCTCGGGGGCCTCGGCAGCGTGCGCCGCCGGGGGCGCTCCGGGGGCGCACGCCGCCCCGTGGCGATCGCCCGCAGCACGCTCGGGTCCGGCGCGCGCCGGACCGGAAGCGGCACCGGGTGGGCGCCGGCCGCCACTCCCCCGCCGCGACGACCAGGGCCGTGAGTCGCGGCGGTCATCCTTACGCCACACCTCCCTTGCGGCCGAACTCCTCGTTCAGTACGGACAGTCGGCGCCAGTACTCGTCCTCGTCGATCTCGCCGGAGGCGAAGCGGCGGCCGAGTACGGCGATGGGCGAGTCGCCCCTGAGGGTGGACTGCCCCCAGGGACCGCCGCGGCGGCCACGCCACACGGAGCGGCGCAGCAGCATGACGCCGCCGCCGATCACCAGCGCCCAGATCACCGGGAAGAGCAGGATCCACGGGCCGGGCCCGCCGCCGTCACCGAAGTTCGCCAGGGTCTGCATGTCGTCCGACTCCTCGATCGCTCGATGGTGTGTGCCGCTTTCGAGAGTCCTCCGGCAGGGGCTCCGCGTCGTCGTACGGCCAGCGGCACCGTCCGTACCCCGTGGGGAGTAGACGGGCGCCGCATTCCTTCCCTCCGTGGCGCTCGACTTCTGTAACTACTGGTATGTACAGTGCGGACATGAGCACCCCGGAACGGCTGATCGAGTCCACCCGCGAACTGCTGTGGGAGCGTGGCTACGTGGGCACCAGTCCCAAGGCGATCCTGGAGCGCGCGGACGCCGGGCAGGGCAGCATGTACCACCACTTCAAGGGCAAGCCCGACCTCGCACGGGCCGCGATCCGCCGGACCGCCGAGGAGATGCGCGCCACCGCGGCGGGAGTACTCGACGGCCCGGGCACGCCGTACGAGCGCATCGAGGCGTATCTGCGGCGCGAGCGGGACGTGCTGCGGGGCTGCCCGGTCGGGCGGCTGACGATGGACCCGGACGTCATCGCGAGCGCGGAGCTGCGCGCGCCGGTCGACGAGACGCTCGACTGGCTGCGCGGGCGGATCGCCGGGATCGTCGAGGAAGGCAAGGCGCAGGGCCAGTTCGCGCCCGGACTCGACGGCGGCGACATCGCGGCGGCGGTCGTCGCGACCGTCCAGGGCGGTTACGTCCTCGCCCGCGCCTCCGGCTCCCCCGCCGCGTTCGACGGGGGGGTCCGGGGGCTCCTCTCCCTGCTGGCACCCCGGACTTCTTGAGGAGACCTCCTTGCACGCCATGCAGTACGAGCTCACCCTGCCCGCCGGCTACGACATGGGCGTCATCCGCGACCGCGTCGCCCGCCGCGGGCACCTGCTCGACGACTGGGACGGGCTCGGCCTCAAGGCCTACCTGATACGCGAGCGCGGCCGACGCGGCTCGCCGGTCGACCAGTACGCGCCCTTCTACCTCTGGAACACCGTGGACGGCATGAACGGCTTCCTGTGGGGCGGCGGGTTCCAGGGGGTCAGTGACGACTTCGGGCGGCCGTCGGTGCGGCAGTGGACGGGGCTCGCGTACGAGGAAGGGGGCGGTTCGCGCGCGCGGTTCGCGGTGCGGCGGCGCCGACCGGTGCCGGACGGCGGACCGCTGGCCGAGGCCGCGGCGGACGCGGTGGGCGAAGCCCGGCGGCTGGCCGGGGAGGACGGGGCCGTGCTCGCCGCCGCGGCCGTCGACACGAACCGCTGGGAACTGGTGCACTTCTCCCTCTGGGAGCACTGGGATCAGGACACGCCCCAGGCCGACGGCGAGGTGTTCGAGGTGCTGCACCTGTCCGCGCCGGGCCGGGACCGGCTGCCCCGGGGACGCCGGTGGTGAGCGCGGTCCGCACGGTGCTGGGGGACGTGTCCCCCACAGACCTGGGTGTGTGCGACGCCCACGACCATCTGTTCTTCGGCAGTCCCCGGCTGCCCGGCCAGGAGCTGCGCAGCGTGGCGGCGGCGCGGGCGGAGCTGGCGGCGTTCCGGGAGCAGGGCGGTGGGACCGTCGTGCAGTGGACGCCGTACGGGCTCGGGCGGCGGGCCGCCGATCTGCCGCCGCTGTCCCGGGAGACGGGTGTGCACGTGGTGGCCGCGACCGGCCTGCACCAGGCGGTGCACTACGACGAGGACACGCTCGCCGGGCTGCGGGGCCGGCTCGCCGAGGTCTTCGTCTCCGAACTCACCGAGGGCATCGGGTCGTCGGGGGTGCGGGCCGGGCTCGTGAAGGTCGCGGGCGGCTTCCACACCCTGGACGCACACGCCCGCTGGACCATGACGGCGGCGGCCGAGGCGCAGCACGCCACGGGCGCCGCGATCGCCGTGCACCTGGAGAGGGGGACCGGGGCGCTGGACGTACTGGACCTGCTGTGCGGCGAGTTGGGGGTACCGCCGCACCGGGTGGTGCTCGGGCACCTCAACCGCTCCCCCGACCTCGTGGTGCACCGGCAGGCGGCCGAGTCCGGCTGCTATCTGGCCTTCGACGGGCCGTCACTCGCCCACCACGCCACGGACTGGCGGATGCCGGACGCCGTACGGGCCCTCGCCGACGCCGGGTTCGGCGACCGGCTGCTGCTGGGCGCGGACACCACCACGGCCGCCGCCCGCTCGGTGGACGGCGGCCCCGGGATGCCCTGCCTGCTGCGCCGGGTGCGGCCCCGGCTCGTGCACGCCGTGGGCGAGGAGCTGGTGAGGCGCATCCTCACGGAGAATCCAGGACGGGCGTTCGGGGCCGAATGGCCCTGACCCGCCCGGTCACCGGCTCAGCCGCCGGCCTGGTCGCTGTCCTTCATCGAGCCCCAGCCGTGCCAGCGGTCGACCTCGATCCAGGCGCTCACCCGGGGGCGGACGCGGTCGGGGTACGGCTTGCCGGTGTAGTGGCGGGCGAGGAGGTCGATGTCGGCCAGTTCCTCGTCGGCGTACATCTCGGTCACGCGGCCGATGAGGGTGACGTGGGTGTACCAGTCGTCGCCGGCGAGGACGGTGAGGGTGACGCGCGGGTCGCGGCGCAGATGCTTCAGACGTACCCGGCCCTCGTCGAGGTTGACCAGGACCCGGCCGTCCTGCCACGCGTACCAGGTGGCGGTGGAGACGGGGGCGCCGTCGGAGCGCAGGGTGGCCATGACGCACGGGTTGGGCCGGCCCAGCAGTTCGTCGGCCTCGGGCGGCAGCGGCGGCTTGGACATGGGGGAACCTCCTAGGAGTCGGTCTTGTCGTCGAAGCTGGCGAAGTAGGCCGCGACCATGTCCTCGTCGGCGTGGCCCTGTGCGGCCGCACGCTCCATGCGGGCGGCGGCCGCTTCGGCGACGTCCAGCCGGACGCCGTTGTCGGCGCCGGCCCGGACGATCAGCCGGGCGTCCTTGGCGGCGGTGCTCACCGCGAACTGGGGCGGGACGAGCCTGCCTTCGAGCACGAGATCCGACTTGGCGCGCAGATAGCCCATGTCGAGCGGGCCGCCGGCGACGAGGTCGAAGAAGCCGTGCGGGTCGACGCCGAGGGCCTTCGACAGGGCGAGGGCCTCGCCGGCGGCGGCCGTGACGGCGAGGACCCAGCTGTTGGCGACGAGCTTGAGGCGGGTGGCCCCGCCCTCCGCTCCGTCCTCGCCGGACCAGACGGTACGGGCGCCGACCGCCTCGAAGACCGGCGTCACCTTCTCGCGGCCCTCGGTCGGCCCGGCCGCGAGCACCGTCAGTTTCCCGGCCTCGGCGGGCTGGCGGGTGCCCAGGACGGGCGCGTCGTAGAAGAGGAGGCCGTGCTCACGGGCGAAGGCGGCCAGCTCGGCGACGCCGTCGAGGCCCGCGGTGCCGGACTGCACCCAGGCGGTGCCGGGGCGCAGGGCGGGGGCGGCCTCGCGCATCGTGTCCAGGGTGGCGGGGGCGTCGTGGAGCATGGTCAGGACGACGTCGGCGCCCCGCACCGCCTGCTCGGGGCCGCCGGCGATGCGCACGCCGTCGGCGGCCAGCGGCTCGGCCTTGGCCCGGGTGCGGTTCCAGGCGTGGACCGTGTGACCGGCCCGGGCGAGGTTGCGGGCCATCGCGGCACCCATGATGCCGGTGCCCAGGACGCTCACGGTGAGCTGGTGGGTCATTGCGTCAACTTCCTCGGTGGTGCGGTCGCGGGCGGCTGCCCGCGCCCCAGCCTGCCCGCTCAGCGGCGCGCCTTCCCGCAGGCGGCGCGCTCAAGCCTGATACCCGTGGGGTCAGGATCGCGGGAGCACGCCCGACGACTGGTTCACCCGCGCGGGGACAGCGCTCCCAGCGGATCGTCCAGGACCGGCTGCCAGGCCAGTTCCGCCGCGCCGACCAGGCTGTTGTGGTCGAGGGTGCAGGGCAGGATGGGGACGCCGCCGCTCTGGCCCCACAGGCTGCGGTCGGCGACGACCGCGCGCAGGCGGGCGGGGTCGGCGTCGAGGAGGGTGCGGTGCAGGCCGCCGAGGATGATGCGATCCGGGTTGAGGATGTTGACCAGGCCCGCGAGGCCCAGGCCGAGGCGGTCGACGATGGCCTCGGCGGCGGTGCGGACGGCCGGCTCGTCGTAGTGGTGGCGGATCAGGTCGATGGACTGCTGGAGCAGGGAGACCTCGGGGCCCGGTTCGCGTCCGGCCTCGGTCAGGAAGGCCAGCGGGTCGGTCTCCACGTCGAGGCAGCCGCGGCTGCCGCAGTGGCAGGGGCGGCCCTCGGGGTGCACGGTGAGGTGCCCGACCTCCAGCGCGAGGCCCGAACTGCCCCGGTGCAGGCGGCCGTCGAGGACGAGCGCGCCGCCGACTCCGCGGTGGCCGGTGGCCACGCAGAGCAGGTCGCGGGCGCCGCGGCCGGCGCCGTGCCGGTGCTCGGCGAGCGCGGCGAGGTTGACGTCGTTCGCGGCGAATGCGGGCCCGTCGATGCCGGCGGCGCGCACCTGCTCGGCGAAGATGTCCCGGACGGGCGCGCCGGCGGGCCAGGCCAGGTGGAGAGGGTTCAGTGCCAGACCCTCGGGTTCGGCGACGGCGGAGGGTACGGCGAGGCCCGCGCCCACGCACCGGAGCCCGGTCTCGCGCAGCAGCTCGGCGCCGGCCGTGACGACGGAGGCGAGCACTTTGGCCGGGTCGGCGTCGACGACCTCGCAGCCGGGCGCGGTGGCGACGATCCGGCCGCCGAGACCGACCAGCGCCGCACGGAAGCCGTCGGCGTGCACCTGCGCGGCGAGCGCGACGGGTCCGTCGTCGGCGACGGCCAGTTTGTGGGAGGGCCTGCCCTGCGATCCGGCCGCGGCGGCGGGCCGGGCGTCGACCCGGATCAGCCCGAGCGCTTCCAGCTCGGCGGCGACCGCCCCGGCCGTCGCACGGGTCACCCCGAGCTCGGCGGTGAGCACGGCCCGGGTCGGCGCGCGTCCGGTGTGGACGAGCTCCAGCGCGGGTCCGAGCGCTGCGCGCCCCCGGTCCAGCCGCGTCCTTGAGGTGCTCCCGTCCCCCGCCTGCCGGGGGTCCGCCTTCCCGCTCATGAGGGCGAGTCTCCCATGATCCGCCGGATGGTGGCCGAGTCAGCCCCGCCGGGCGTCACGGAGCGTCGGGGCTCCGGTCGGCCGGGGGCCGGAAGCCGCTGACCCTGAGTGTGATGTTGAGACGGCCCGTGAGGCCGAGCCCGGGCGGTGCCGTGCCCGCGTGGACGCGGGGGACTCCGTGGTAGGCCAGGCGGGACGGGCCGCCGAAGACGAACAGGTCGCCGCTGCGCAGCTCGACGTCGGTGTAGGGCCGGGTGCGCGTCGCGGTGTTGCCGAAGCGGAAGACGCAGGTGTCGCCGAGGCTCAGCGACACCACCGGGGCGTCGGACCTTTCGTCGCTGTCGCGGTGCATGCCCATGCGGGCGTCGGCGTCGTAGAAGTTGATCAGGGCGATGTCGTAGTCCGGCGCGGGTCCTGCGAGGGTGTCGCGGACCGCCCGGCGGCCCAGTTCGCCGAGCCACCGCGGGAACGGCTTCACCGGCGCGCCGTCCCCGTCGGTGACCGTGCGGGCGTAGGCGTACGGGTACCAGTGCCAGCCCAGGCACACCTGGCGGGCGGTCATGGTGCCGCCGCCGGGGGTGCGGACCGTGCGCAGGCCGGCGGGGGGACGGGCCCACTCCCGGCAGGCGTCGAGCAGTTCCCGCTGGTGTTCCGCGTCCAGCCAGCCGGGCAGGTGCACGGCGCCGGGCGCGATCTGCGCTCGCGGCCTGGGGAACAGCTCGGCGTCCATGCCCTCCATGGTGCCCGACACGCCCTGAGCTGCGGCTCGGCTAGCCTGGTCGCACGATGAACGACCGTATGACGACGCCGTGGGGCGAGCCGGAGCTGACCCGCTTCCCCGAGGACCCGCGCGACCGGCTGCGCGCCTGGGACGCCTCGGACGAGTACCTGCTGAGGCATCTGGCCGCGGAGGGGGTGCCGCTGGACGGCACGGTCGTGGTCTTCGGGGACCGGTGGGGCGCGCTGGTCACGGCGCTCGCGGAGCACCGGCCGGTGCAGATCAGCGACTCCTTCCTGACGCAGGAGGCGACCCGCGCCAACCTCGCGCGGGCGGGTGCCGAGCCGGGTGCGGTGCGGCTGCTCACCACGCAGGATCCGCCGCCGGAGCGGGTCGACGTGCTGCTGGTGCGGGTGCCGAAGAGCCTGGCGTTGCTGGAGGATCAGTTGCTGCGGCTGGCGCCTGCCGTGCACGCGGGGACGCTCGTCGTGGGGACGGGCATGGTGAAGGAGATCCACACCTCGACGCTGCGGTTGTTCGAGCGGATCCTCGGCCCGACCCGCACCTCGCTCGCCGAGAAGAAGGCCCGGCTGATCTTCTGCACGCCGGATCCGGTGCTGGAGCGGCCCGCCGGCCCGTGGCCGTACGTCTACACGCTGCCGGACGGCATCGGCCCCGCCTCGGGGGGGACCGTCGTCAATCACGCGGGGGTCTTCTGCGCCGACCGGCTCGACATCGGCACGCGGTTCTTCCTCGGGCATCTGCCGCCGGGACGGGGCCGCCGGGTGGTGGACCTGGGGTGCGGCAACGGCGTCGTGGGGACGTCGGTGGCGCTGGCCGACCCGGACGCCGAGGTGCTGTTCACGGACGAGTCGTTCCAGGCCGTGGCCTCGGCGGAGGCGACGTACAAGGCCAACGGTGCCCCGGGGCATGCCGAGTTCCGGGTCGGGGACGGTCTGGCGGGCGTGCCGTCCGGCAGTGTCGACGTGGTCCTCAGCAACCCGCCGTTCCACTCCCACCAGGCGACGACGGACGCCACGGCCTGGCGGATGTTCACCGGGGCGCGGCGCACGCTGCGGCCGGGCGGGGAGCTGTGGGTGGTCGGCAACCGGCACCTGGGCTACCACGTCAAGCTGCGCAAGCTGTTCGGCAACAGCCGGCTCGTCGCGAGCGATCCGAAGTTCGTGGTGCTGAAGGCCGTCAAGCGCTAGCGGAGCCCAGGGTCTGGAGGGTCCTGGCGACCGTTCGGGTCATCGCCTCCCGGGCGAGGGTCAGGTAGCTGCGCGGGTCGACGGCCTCGGGGCGTTCGGTGAGGAAGTCCCGGACCGCCCCGGTCAGCGCGATGTTCAGGGCCGTGCCGATGTTGACTTTGGTGATGCCTCCGGCGACGGCCGCCTTGAGTTCGTCGTCCGGGACACCGGAGGAGCCGTGCAGGACGAGCGGGACGTCCAGTGCGGCCGACAGACGTTTGAGGAGGGCGTGGTCGAGGGCCGCCGTGCGGGTGGTCATGGCGTGGGAGCTGCCGATGGCGACGGCCAGGGCGTCCACGCCCGAGTCGGCGACGAAGGACCGCGCCTCGTCGGGGTCGGTGCGGGCGCCGGGGGCGTGCGCGTCCAGCGGCGGTCTGCCGTTCTTGCCGCCGATCTGGCCCAACTCGGCCTCGATCCAAAGCCCTTGGGCGTGGGCCCAGTCGACCGCCGCCCGGGTCGCGGTGAGGTTCTCGGCGTAGGGCAGGCGGGCCGCGTCGTACATCACGGAGCTGAAGCCGGCGTCCGCGGCCTGGCGCAGCAGGGCGTCGCTCTGCACGTGGTCGAGGTGCAACGCGACCGGTACGGCAGCCCGTTCGGCCACGGTGACGGCCGCGCGGGCGAGCGGGAGCAGCTGTCCGGCGCGGAACTTCACCGCGTTCTCGCTGACCTGGAGGACGACGGGGGCGCCGGCCGACTCGGCGCCCGCGACGACGGCCTCGACGTGCTCCAGGGTGATGACGTTGAAGGAGGCGACGGCGGAGCCGGCCGCGGCGGCGCGGGTGACGAGGTCGCCGGTGGTGGTGAGAGGCACGGGGTCTCCTGGGGCCTGTCGTTCGGATCAGGGTGCGAGGATCACCGAGCGCGTGAGGTGGCGCGGGCTGTCGGGGTCAAGTCCGCGGGACGCGGCGACGGCGACCGCGAGACGCTGGACGCGGACGAGTTCGGCGAGCGGGTCGAGGCGCCCGGCGATCCACAACGCGCCCGTGTCACGCACTTGTCGGGCGAGTCCGTCGGGCGCGTCGCCCAGCATCCACGTCGCCGTGCCCTTGGTGCTGACGCTGATGGGGCCGTGCCGGTACTCCATCGCCGGGTAGGCCTCCGCCCAGGCCAGCGCGGCCTCGCGCATCTTCAGTCCGGCCTCGTCGGCCAGGCCCACGGTCCAGCCGCGCCCGAGGAAGGTGAACTGCCCGCACTCCGCCAGCCCTTCGGGCAGCGGCTCGGTAAGGGCGGTGCGCCCGTCGGTGACGGCCGCGTCGGGGTGGAGGCCGAGGTGGGCGCGGAGCAGGGTGAGGGCCGTGGTCGCGAACCGGGTCTGGACGACGGAGCGTTCGTCCGCGAAGTCCAGCACGGCGAGTTCGCCGGCGGCCCTCCGCACGGGCGTGTCCGGGTCGGCGGTGATCGCGGTGGTGCGGGTGGCGCCTTTCAACCGGCCCAGCAGGTCCACGATCTCGGTCGTGGTGCCGGAGCGGGTGAGGGCGACGACCCGGTCGTAGCGGCGGCCGTGGGGGAACTCCGAGGCGGCGAAGGCGTCGGTCTCGCCCTGGCCCGCACCCTCGCGCAGGGCCGCGGCGGCCCGCGCCATGAAGTACGAGGTGCCGCAGCCGACGATCGCGACCCGCTCCCCCGGGGCGGGCAGCACCTTCGCGTGGTGGGCCGCCTCTGATGCGGCGCGTGCCCAGCACTCGGGCTGGCTGGTCAGCTCGTCCTCGACATGCGTCATCCCGTACCCTCCACTCTGATTGTTCCTGCAAGATAGCGCCACCTTTCGAGCATCATCAAGCATTCGGCGCTTCGGGTGCGTTAGGGTCGCCCGGAGATCGAGGACGTGGAGGTGCGGATGTCGCGCGACGCCCGCTGGAAGGCGCTGCTGGAACTGCTCGTGGAGCGCGGCCGGCTGGATGTGGAGGACGCGGCGGCCGAGCTCGGGGTGTCGGCGGCGACGATCCGCCGTGACTTCGACGGACTCGCCGAGCAGCAGATGCTGGTGCGCACCCGGGGCGGCGCGGTCGTGCACGGCGTGTCGTACGAGTTGCCGCTGCGCTACAAGACGGCCCGCCACGCCTCCGAGAAGCAGCGCATCGCCAAAGCGGTGGCGGAGCTGGTGGCGCCGGGCGAGGCGGTCGGGCTGACCGGGGGGACCACCACGACCGAGGTGGCGCGAGCGCTGGCCGTGCGCGGGGATCTGGGGTCCGAGGCGCCCGCGCTGACCGTGGTGACGAACGCGCTGAACATCGCGAACGAGCTGGCCGTGCGGCCCCAGTTCAAGATCGTGCTGACCGGTGGGGTGGCGCGGGCACAGTCGTACGAGCTGGTCGGGCCGCTCGCGGACGGGGTGCTCGGGCAGATCACCGTCGACGTGGCGGTGCTCGGTGTCGTCGCGTTCGACGTGACGCACGGCGCCGCGGCGCACGACGAGGCGGAGGCGGCGATCAACCGGCTGCTGTGCGAGCGGGCGGAACGGGTGGTGGTCGCGGCCGACTCCAGCAAGCTGGGGCAGCGGGCCTTCGCCCGGATCTGCGCGGCCGATGCGGTGGACATCCTGGTCACGGACACCGCGGCCGACCCGGAGGCGGTGCGGCGCTTCGAGGAGGCCGGGCTGCGGGTCGTCACCGTCTGAGGGCGGCGGTCCGGCAGCGGTTCGGCAGCGGCGGTCCGCCGACGGCGGCTCTAGGCTTGGGCTGAGGCGCCTACCGGCAGGGAGGCTGTCATGGGCGGAACGGCACAGGACCGGGGCGTGCCGGGCGGCCGGTACGTACCGATCGCCGAGCACGGGCTGATCGGCGATCTGCGCAGCGTCGCCCTGGTGGGGACCGACGGCACGATCGACTGGTACTGCTGTCCGGCCTTCGACGCGCCGAGCGTGTTCGCGTCGATCCTGGACGCGGAGCGGGGCGGCTGCTTCGAGCTGGCGGCGACCGTGCCGGCCCGGACCAAACAGTTCTACTTTCCCGACACCAACGTCCTGATCACCCGGTTCTTCACCGAGGACGGGGTGGGCGAGGTGCAGGACTTCATGCCGGTCGGCGGCGGGCGGGCCGAGGCGGAGCGGCACCGGCTGATCCGGCGGGTGGTGTGCGTGCGCGGCTCGATCCCGTTCCGTACGCGGGTGGCGCCCCGGTTCGACTACGGCTCCCTGCCGCACACCGTCCGGATGACCGGCGACACCGCGGAGTTCGAGAGCGAGCGGCTGACGCTCGCGCTGACGGCGACCGTGCCGCTGGAGGCCGACGGGCCGGACGTGTGCGGCGATTTCAAGCTCTCCGAGGGCGACTCGGCGGTGTTCGCGCTGGACAAGGTCGGCGGCGATGTGACGCCCCGGCGCTGCGCCCGCACGGAGGCGGAGGAGCAGTTCGCGGCGACGGTGGCGTACTGGCGGCGCTGGCTGGCGGCGTCCCGGTACAAGGGCCGCTGGCGGGAGATGGTGCACCGCTCGGCGCTGACGCTGAAGCTGCTCACGTACGCGCCGACCGGGGCGATCGTGGCCGCGCCGACGACGAGCCTGCCCGAGGAGCTCGGCGGGGAACGCAACTGGGACTACCGGTACGTGTGGGTGCGCGATGCGGCGTTCTGCGTCTACGCCCTGCTGCGGCTGGGCTTCACGGGGGAGGCCGAGGCGTTCATGGACTTCGTGACCCGGCACATCAGCCCGGGTGACGGCAAGACGTCCGGACCGCTGCAGATCATGTACGGCATCGACGGACGCACGGAGCTGCCCGAGCGCACCCTCGGCCATCTGGAGGGACATCACGGCTCGGCGCCGGTGCGGGTCGGCAACGCGGCCGCCGACCAGCTCCAGCTGGACATCTACGGCGCGCTGATCGACTCGATCTACCTCTACGACAAGTGGGCCAAGCCCATCTCCAGCGGTCACTGGGACGACGTGTGCGCGCTGGTGGACTGGGTGTGCGCGCACTGGGACCAGCCCGACGAGGGGATCTGGGAGACGCGGGGCGGGCGCAGGAACTTCCTGTACTCGCGGCTGATGTGCTGGGTGGCGATCGAGCGGGCCATCCGGATGGCCAACCGGCGCGGCCTGCCGGCCGACCTGCCGCGCTGGCGGGAGTGCCGCGACACGATCTACCGGCGGATCATGAGCCGGGGCTGGTCCGAGGAGCGCGGGGCGTTCGTCCAGCACGAGGCCGGTGACGTGCTGGACGCGGCCGTGCTGATGATGCCGCTGACGAAGTTCATCGCCCCCACCGATCCGAAGTGGCTGTCGACGCTGGACGTGCTCACCGAGGAGCTGGTGTCCGACTCGCTGGTCTACCGCTACGACCCCCGCTCCAGCCCCGACGGGCTGCGCGGCGACGAGGGCACGTTCTCCATCTGCTCGTTCTGGTACGTCGAGGCGATGGTGCACGCCGGCCGGATCGACGAGGCGCGCCTGGCCTTCGAGAAGATGCTGACGTACGCCAACCATGTGGGCCTGTACGCCGAGGAGATCAGTCATACCGGCGAGCAGCAGGGCAACTTCCCGCAGGCGTTCACGCACCTCGCGCTGATCAGCGCGGCCTTCAACCTGGACCGGGCGCTGGGCTGACGCTCAGTGCCCGTGACCGTCGTCCGCATGCCCCTCGGGGGTACCGGACTCGGGTGCCGCTCCCCCGGCCCGGACGGTGAACGCCGCCGTGTGGACCTTGCCGTCGTGCTTGAAGTCGAGGAACAGGCGGTAGGCGCCGGAGCTGGGCGCGGTGGCCGTGAAGGAGATGTCCGGGCCGGGACTGGTCGTGCCGTCGCCGGGTTCGCCGTTCGGGTGGACGTGCAGGTAGGCGAGGTCGCCGGAGCGCAGGGCGACCAGGTGGCCGTACGCGCCGAGGTAGGGCTGGAGGCCGGTGACGGGCTTGCCGTCGCGGGAGACCGTCAGCTTCAGTTCGCTCGCCTTGCCCGGGCGCGGGGCGCCGGTCAGCCGCACCTCGTAGCCGTCGACCCGGGCCGTGCCGCTCTCCGGGGGCAGCTGCCGGGCCCGGTAGGGGCCGGAGGCGGCGAGGTCAGCGCCGAGGGTGAGGTTCTCGGCGTCCTTCCCGGCCGGGGTGAAGTCGGCGAAGACGCGGTAGCCGCCCGCGCGGGGGAGGTCCACGGGGGTGCTCCAGGTGCCGTCGGCGGCGCGGGTGGGGTGCAGGTGGCGGTAGGTGACCAGGTCGCGTGAGGCCACGATGAGGTGCAGTTCCTTGTCGTGTTCGCGCTGGTAGGCGGTGACCGCGCGGCCGTCGGCGTCCCGGACGGTGAAGCGCAGGTCGGCCTGTTCACCCGCGGTGACGCGCGGGGTCCGGAGGTCGAGGGTGTAGCCGCCCTCGGAAATCTGCAGCCCGCCGGCCGGGGGCGTGCCGTGGCCGGCGTGGCCGCCCTTCTCCCCTTCCGGCGCGGGCCGGGTGTGCTCGCCCTGGTGCTTCGGCGGGCTGTCGGCGACGACGGGGCCGACGCCCTGTCCTACGCCATAGGCCGCGCCGAAGGTCACCGCCAGCGCGGCGGCGAAGGTGGTGATCCTCAGTCCGGTGTTCATGGCCGTCGGCTCCTTCAGGTACCGGGTTTCCCGCTCGGATGCGGGGCCTCCATGCACTTCACAATACCCCTGGGGGGTATCTGGTCAAGTTGTTCCGGCGCTTGCATCGTATACCCCTCAGGGGTATATATGAAGTCGGCGGAGGCATACCCCCGCCCCGTATACACGCAGCTGTTGGATCCACCCAGAGGAGGCACCAGATGCCCGCCACCACCTACGCCGTTTCCGGAATGTCCTGCGGCCACTGCAAGGCCACGCTGGCCAAGGTCATCGGCGAGCTGGACGGCGTCAGCGGCGTCGAGGTCGACCTCGGCAGCGGCCACGTCACCGTCACCGGTGCCGCCGAGCCCGACGACGGCGTGATCGCCGAGGTCGTCGACGAGGCCGGCTACGAGCTGACCGGGAGGGTCTGAGCCATGAGCACCGGTACGACAACCGGCACGGACGCCGAGGTGGAGCTCGTCATCGGCGGCATGACCTGCGCCTCCTGCGCGGCGCGCGTCGAGAAGAAGCTCAACCGCATGGACGGGGTCACCGCCACCGTCAACTACGCGACCGAGAAGGCGAAGGTCAGCTACTCCGGCGGCGTCTCCGTCGGCGACCTCATCGCCACCGTCGAGGCGACCGGGTACACCGCGCAGGAGCCCGCACCCCCCGCGGAGCAGACCGGCGAGGCCCCCGGGGCCGACGAGCTGCGGCCGTTGCGCGAGCGTCTGGTCACGGCCGTGGTGCTGTCGGTCCCCGTGGTGGCCATGGCCATGATTCCGGCGTTGCAGTTCGAGTACTGGCAGTGGTTGTCGCTCACCCTGGCCGCGCCGGTCGTGACGTACGCGGCGTGGCCCTTCCACAAGGCGGCGTTCACCAACGCGCGGCACGGCGCGGCCACCATGGACACCCTGATCTCTGTGGGCACCTCGGCCGCGTTCCTGTGGTCGCTGTGGGCGCTGTTCCTCGGCACCGCGGGGACGCCGGGCATGACGCACCCCTTCGAGCTGACCATCGAGCGCACGGACGGCGCCGGGAACATCTACCTGGAAGCCGCCGCCGGCGTGACCGCCTTCATCCTGGCCGGGCGCTACTTCGAGGCCCGTGCCAAGCGCAGGGCGGGTGCGGCGCTGCGGGCGCTGCTGGAACTGGGCGCGAAGGACGTCACGGTGCTGCGGGACGGCGGCCGTGAAGAGACCGTCCCCGTCACGGACTTGAAGGCCGGTGACCGCTTCCTGGTCCGGCCCGGCGAGAAGATCGCGACCGACGGGACGGTCGTCGAGGGCTCCTCCGCCGTGGACGCCTCGATGCTCACCGGCGAGTCCGTGCCCGTGGAGGTGGGCTCGGGCGACCCGGTCACCGGCGCCACGATCAACGTCGGCGGGCGGCTCGTCGTACGGGCCACGCGCGTGGGCGCCGACACGCAGCTGGCCCGGATGGCCCGGCTCGTGGAGGACGCGCAGAACGGCAAGGCCGCGGCGCAGCGGCTGGCGGACCGGATCTCCGCCGTGTTCGTGCCGGTGGTGATCGCCCTCGCGCTGGGCACGCTGGGATTCTGGCTGGGCAACGGCGTCGGGCTGACGGCCGCCTTCACCGCGGCGGTCGCCGTCCTCGTCATCGCCTGCCCGTGCGCCCTGGGTCTTGCCACGCCGACCGCGCTGATGGTGGGCACCGGGCGGGGCGCCCAGCTCGGCATCCTCATCAAGGGCCCGGAAGTCCTGGAGTCCACGCGCCGGGTCGACACCGTCGTCCTGGACAAGACCGGCACGGTCACGACCGGCCGTATGACCCTGCTGGCCGTGCACACCGCCGAGGGCACGGACGAGGCCGAAGTGCTGCGGCTCGCCGGGGCGTTGGAGCACTCCTCCGAGCACCCGATCGCCCGGGCCGTCGCCGACGGGGCGCTGGAGAAGCTGGGTGCGCTGCCGACGCCCGAGGACTTCGCCAATGTGCCCGGGCTCGGTGTGCAGGGCGTCGTCGAGGGCCACGCGGTGCTCGTCGGCCGGGAGCGGCTGCTGGCCGACTGGGCGATGGGGCTTCCCGAGGTGCTGGCCCGGGCCGGGGCGGCGGCCGAGGAGGCCGGGCACACGGCCATCGCGGTCGCCTGGGACGGTGCGGCGCGTGCGGTGCTGGAGGTGGCCGACGCGGTGAAGGACACGAGCGCGGAGGCGGTCGGCCGGCTGCGGGCACTCGGGCTCACGCCGATCCTGCTGACCGGGGACAACGAGGCGGTGGCCCGGTCGGTCGCCCGGGAGGTGGGCATCGAGGAGGTCATCGCCGAGGTGCTCCCGCAGGACAAGGTCGACGTCGTGAAGCGGCTGCAGTCCGAGGGCCGGTCGGTGGCGATGGTCGGCGACGGCGTCAACGACGCGGCGGCTCTCGCCCAGGCCGACCTGGGCCTCGCCATGGGCACCGGCACGGACGCCGCGATCGAGGCCGGCGACCTGACCCTCGTCCGCGGCGACCTGCGGGCCGCGGCGGACGCCATCCGGCTCGCCCGCCGCACGCTCGGCACCATCCGCTCGAACCTGTTCTGGGCCTTCGCCTACAACGTGGCGGCCCTGCCGCTGGCCGCGGCCGGCCTGCTCACCCCGATGATCGCCGGGGCGGCCATGGCCTTCTCGTCGGTCTTCGTGGTCGGCAACTCACTGCGGCTGCGCACCTTCCGGGCCGCCGGCTGAGGCGCCGGCGGGTCACCGGCGGCGCCACACGAGCGTGTAGCGCCAGAGCAGGCGCCGGCGCAGGCGGACGCCGGGGAGGACGGCCCGGGCCTGACGCGCGATCTCGGTGAAGGTCAGGTCCGCCGGACGGGTGCGGGCGGTCATCGAGACCGGGCGGGGCACGGGGCGGCCCCGGTTCCCCAGCAGCGCCATGACGATGTTGAGCGGGACCGACGCGATGCCGAGCAGACGGTCGACGGGCGTCCGCTCCCGGGCCACGCCGACGATCACCAGGGTGCCGCCGGGCGCCAGATGGTCACGGAAGGTCCTGAGCGCCTGTTCGAAGGGCAGATGGTGGACGGCGGCGGGGCAGGTGATGACGTCGTACGACCGCTCGCCCAGCCCGGTCAGCGCGTCGGCCGCCGTGTACGTCACCGGGGCCGTCGCCGGGGTCAGTTCCCGCGCCCGGGCCGTGATCTCCGGGTCGGCGTCGATGCCGTGCACGCGCTGCGCCCGGCGGGCCAGCAGCCGGGTCAGGTCGCCGGTGCCGCATCCCGCGTCCAGGGCGCTGCCCACCCGCCCGGGGAGCTGCCGCAGGATCCAGGGGTGGAAGTGGGCGTTGTGGTCCCAGGGGCGGGCGGCGTGGAAACGCTCCAGCGCGCGCAGGACCCTGCGGGGCAGAGGTGACATGTGCTCAGTGTCGCGGCTCACGGGGGTGGCCGTCCGCCGTCCGGGCACTCGGGGGGTACCGGCTCGCAGGGGCGCCGAGCGTGCGCCGGGCGTGAGCCGGTACCTTGCTGGGGAAGGCCACTGCGGGGAGAAGCACATGACCGATCCGACGATCACAGACGCGGACGCCCCCCGTCCGCTCCGGAACGCCCGGGAGCCCGAGGGCGGAGCCGGCCGGCTCCTGAGTGCCGTGTTCGGCGATCTCAGGGCCGTGGACGGCGCCCTGTACGCGGCGGTGGCCGCCACTCCCACGCCGACCCTGGACCGGACGCTGCGCCACCTGTCCCACGCGGCCGATCACTCCAAGATCTCGTTCGGCATCGCCGCGGTCCTGGCCCTCAGCGGCAAGCGGCCGCGCAAGGCCGCCCTGGCCGGCGTCGGCGCGATCGCCGTGGCGTCGGCCTCCGCCAATCTGCTCGGCAAGCGCCTGGTGCGCCGGGCGCGGCCCGACCGGGAGGCAGCGCGGGTGACGGTGGACCGGCACGTCAAGATGCCGACCTCGGCCTCGTTCCCGTCGGGGCACACCGCGTCGGCGGTCGCGTTCGCCACCGCCGTCGGCGTGGTCCTGCCGCCCGCGGCGGTCCCGCTCGGAGCGCTGGCGAGCGCCGTCGGCTACTCGCGCGTCCACACGGGCGTGCACTACCCGGGCGACGTGGCAGCGGGTGCGGTCCTCGGCATCGCGAGCGCGGCAGCGGCCCTGGCGGCGGCAGCGGCCACCCCTTCGGCGAAGACACAGGCCCTTCTCACGGCGGCCCGTTCCTGGCCGCGGATCAGCATCGGCGGGCTCGTACGCGGCTGAGGCCGGGTTCAGACGGTTCCAGCGCGGTTCCCCCTGGCACGGACGTCGCTGAGCCGGGCAAGTGCTCGGGGGTCGGCCGTGCGGTGTCGTCAGCTGCGGTATCGGACGGCGCGGGGCTTGTGCCCCGCGCCCGGGGGACACGCACTGACAGGCCGTCAGCCGAACGCTCACGGCCTGGCGGTGCCACCCAGCCGTTCCGGTGCCGGAGTCGGCCGGGCAAAAGGCCGCGCAGCGGACCGGCGTACGTCGACGGCGGTGAGCGCCAGGGCCAGGGGTCCGGGCGCAAGGAAGGCCAGCGGCAGCAGCATCCAGGCGCACAGCGCGGCCGTCGCCACGGCGAGCAGGACCAGGCCACTGCCGCCCACGTCCGCCACGGCGTCCCGCCCGGCGCCGCGCACCGCCGCCCGCCAGTCGGTGAGCGACTCGGGTCGTCCGCAGGCCCGCAGACCGACCAGTGCCGCGCACCCACCGATCACCGCGGCCGCGACCGCGAACAGCGGCGCTCCCGGCAACCCGGCCCGGGCCAGCGCCAGGTCGGCGGCGAGCAGCAGCAGGCCCGCGAGGGCGACGGCTCCCGCCACCAGGTCACCCGCGCGCAACCGCCGTCGCAGCAGGGCGAAGTACCGCCCCGCGGTGACGGGCTGCTCCTGCCCCACGCCGCGCAGCACGGCGCACGCCGTCGACAGGGCGGCCGGGACCGTCAGCAGGGGCAGACAGGCCACGGCCGTGGCGAGTCCGACGCTCAGCACGTCGGCGAACAGCGTCATGCGCGGGCCGAACACCTCGCCCGCCTCACGTGTCGGCATCCCGCTCACCCCTTGACTCCGGAGCTGGCCATGCCCTCCACCAGGAACCGCTGGAAGGCGAGGAAGAACAGCACGATCGGCAGCAGCGCGATCACCGACAGGGCGAACATCGGGCCGAACGCGGAGGTGCTGGAGGCGTCCACGAAGGAGCGCAGCGCCAGGGTGAGCGTGAACTTGTCCGGGTCGAAGAGGTAGATGAGCTGGGTGAAGAAGTCGTTCCAGGTCCAGATGAACGTGAAGATGGCGGTGGTGATCAGGGCCGGCCGGGTGAGCGGCAGCACGACCTGGAAGAAGCTGCGGAAGGGTCCGCAGCCGTCGATGCGGGCCGCCTCCTCCAGCTCGCGCGGCAGGCCGCGCATGAACTGGACGATGAGGAAGACGAAGAAGGCCTCGGTGGCGAGGAACTTCGGCAGGATCAGCGGCCAGTAGGTGTTCACCAGACCGAGCTGGTTGAAGATGATGTACTGCGGGATCAGCACCGCGTGGTGCGGCAGCATGATCGTGGCGATCATGAAGGCGAACAGCGGCCCGCGGAAACGGAACCTGAGGCGCGCGAAGGCGTAGGCGGCGAGCGAGCAGCTGATGGCGTTGCCGGCCACCGCGCCGCCCGCGATCAGCAGGGAGTTGCCGAGCAGTCGCCAGATGGAGACGTCGTTCACGCCGTCCAGGGCGGTCTTGTAGTTGGACCACTCCAGGTGGCTGGGCAGCAGGTCGAGGCTTGCGATGACCGCGTCGGCGGGCTTGAGCGAGGTGGCCAGCAGCCAGGCCAGCGGGTACAGCATGACGAGCAGGGCGGCCAGGCAGCCCACGTGCAGGGCGACGCGGCCCCACCGAACCGGCTTGCGGACAAGGGTCGTAGAGGTCACCGGTCCCCCTCGGAGGCGTAGAAGACCCAGGAGCGCGAGGTGCGGAACAGCACCGCCGTGACGATGCCGATCACGAGGAGGAGCACCCAGGCCATGGCGGAGGCGTAGCCCATGTGGGAGGCGACGAAGCCGCGGTCGTAGAGGTACATGGTGTAGACGAGGGTCGAGTCGGCCGGTCCGCCCTTGCCCGCGCTGACGGCGAAGGCGGGGGTGAACACCTGGAAGGCCTGGATGGTCTGCAGGACCAGGTTGAAGAAGAGCACCGGGGACAGCATCGGCACGGTGACGGACAGGAACTGCCGCCACTTCCCGGCCCCGTCGACCGCCGCCGCCTCGTAGAGTTCGGCGGGGATCTGCTGGAGCCCGGCGAGGAAGATGACCATCGGGGCGCCGAACTGCCACACCGTCAGCAGGGCCACGGCCAGCAGGGCCCAGCCGGGCTTGTTGACCCAGCCGCCGGTGCCGAGCAGGTTGTCGACGGTGCCGCCGTCGTTGAAGACCGCCCGCCAGACGAGCGCGATGGACATCGACGCCCCGAGCAGGGAAGGCGCGTAGAACGCGGAGCGGTAGAAGCCCTTGCCGCGCTTCATGCCCTTCAGGGCGAGGGCGACGACCAGGGCGAGGGCGAGTTGCAGGGGCACCGCGACGAGGACGTACGTCAGGGTCGTCACGACCGAGCGCCAGTAGCGCGGGTCCTCGGTGAACATCTGCACGTAATTGCGCAGGCCCACCCACTTCGGTGGGGTGAACAGGTCGTAGTCGGTGAACGACAGGTACAGCGACACGGCCATCGGCAGCAGGGTCAGGACGGTGGCGCCGAGCACCCAGGGCGAGAGGAACACCCAGGCGGCGCCCTCGCGTTCGCGCTGGGGGCGGCGCTTGGGGGCGGTGGCCGGGGCGTGCCTCGCCTCCGGGGGGATCGCGGTGGTGGTCATGACCTCAGCTCCGCCTTCGCCTCGGTGACGTAGTTCTCGGCCGCCTCGCGGGGCGACATGCGCGCGTAGGACACCTGGTCGTAGTCGCGCTGGAAGGTGCTCTGCAGAGCGTTGTCGCCCGAGGGCGGGGCCTGGGGCGGGTCCTTGAGCTTGCCCTCCAGCGACGCCTGGAAGCCGGCGATGGTCTTGTCGAAGTCCTTGAGCTGCGGGCCGATCCCGGCACGGATCGTCTCGTTGACGGGGATGCCGCGGCTCGCGCCGAGGATCTTCGCGGCCTCCCGGTCGTTGATCATGAAGTCGACGAGCTGGGCCGCCTCCTTCGGGTGGCCGGTGCCGGCCGAGACGCCCAGGAACATGGACGGCTTGAAGTACTGGCCGGGTGTGCCGTCCTCGCCGGACGGCATGGGCGCGAGGGCGACGCCGGTCGGTATCAGGGCGACGAAGCCGCTCGCCGGTGCGTCCCAGTTGGCGTCGGTGACGGCCGTGCCGCGTCCGAGCGGGGTGTTCTCGACGGAGCCGTCGAGCTGGGTGGTCTGCTCGGCGGGCGAGACGGCGCCCTCGCGGCGCAGCTCGTCGGTGAAGGTCCACCAGCGGGTGAGGTCGGCGGCGGTGAAGCCGAGCCTGCCGTCCTTCGTGTAGAGGGCCTTGCCCTGGCCGCGCAGCCAGACCTCGAAGGCGTCCTCGCTCTGGCCGGGGTCGGTCGCCCCGGGCTTGCCGGTCTTCTGCGCGAGGGCCCGCATGGTGTCGGCCCACTGGCTCCACGTCCAGCTCTCGCCGGGCAGCGGGACACCTGACTTCTTCCAGGTCCGGACGTCGTAGGCGACGGTCTCGGTGCCGCGGCCCTGCGGGATCGCGTACTGGACGTCGTCGACACGGCCGGTGGCGAGCAGGCCCGGGTCGATCTCGGAGGTGCGCAGGACCGACTTCTGTCGCGCGAGGTCGAGCAGGACTCCGCCGGAGGCGTACTGGTCGATCTGGCGGTAGTCCAGCTGCATCACGTCCGGGGCGTCACCGCCGGCGGCCTGGGTGGCGAGCTTCTGCTTGTAGGCGTCATAGCCGGAGAACGACGTCGCCACGTCGACGTCGGGGTGCTGTTGCTCGAACAGCGCGACGGCCCTCTCGGTGCGTTCCGCGCGGTCGGGGTTGCCCCACCACGTGTAGCGCAGCACCACTGTGCCGCCGCCTGCGGACTCCCCGGATCCTCCGCAGCCCGCCAGCACGGCACACAGTGCCAGTGCGACGGCCGACGCGCAGAACCCCTTTGTCCTGTTTCCGGGCATGCCGAGGTCACTCCTCTCGATACGGAGTTTCGGTTGAGCCCCCCTCAGGTCCCCCCTGCCACCCCTTCAGACCTCCTGCTGCTCCCCCTGGTACGGCAGCGTGGTGCCCGGCAGCGCGTACTCGTCACGCCGGCCGCACATGCCGAAGCCGCCGAGCCGGGTGGGCGCGGCCTCGTACGCGGTGGCCTCGCCGAGGTGGGCGGGATCGCCCGCGGCCAGGGCGTCGAGCTGGGCGCCGGTGCGCTCCGCCGTGGCCAGGGCGCCCTCCCGCCACAGCTTCCGCCAGGTGGGCACCTTGTCGCGGACGATCCGGGCGGCGGCGCTCTGGAACTCCAGGTACGGGCCGTTGTCGCCGGCCACGAGGGCCTCGCGCAACCCGAGGTAGCCCTCGACGGCCAGGTCCCTGCGGCGCCGGGCGGCCGCCGCGGTCTCCGGCCCGGTGCCGGGCGGCAGAGCAGCCGCCGCCGCGTACCGGTCGGGGTCGGCGAGCACCTCGGGCGGGAAGGTGAACACGGCGTCCCCGGCCTCGGGCAGGCCGCTGTTCTGCATCAGCACGGTGATGCGAAGATCGCCGCCCTGCACCATGCGGTGCACGGTGCCCGGCGTGAACCAGGCGATCGAGCCGGCTTCGAGGGGGATGTCCCGGTAGCCGTCGGGGCTCAGCGTCTGGACCGCGCCCCGGCCGCCGGTGACGACGTACGCCTCCGTGCACACCAGGTGCAGGTGCGGGCTGCCGCCGCAGACGCCGTCGGCGGCCTCCCAGTCGTAGGCGCTGAGGTGCGACAGGCCGATCGCGCCGGGCAGCGGGTGCGGAAGTCCGGCCTGCGCGGGCTCGCTCACCATGCCAGGCCCTCCAGGTGCGTGCCGACCCGGTCGCGGTCCCAGGCGCCGTCGGCGACCACGAGCCGGTAGCGGTAGGCGAAGGACTCGCCCGGCGGCAGCTCGAACTCCTCGAAGAACGCCCACGAGAACGCGACCGTGGGGAACGGCTCGGAGCGGACGAACCAGTGCGACTCGTGGATCGGGGACGTCCCGTCGAGGTTCTCGGGCGCGTGCGCGAAGATCAGGGTGGAGTGGCCGTCGACGTCGTCGTGCTCGGTGGTGAAGGCGAGCCAGGGGCCCTGGGTGCCCATCAGCTTGCCCGCGTCGGCGTCGGTGTCCGGGGCGAAGACCGTGCCGCCGGTGAAGTCGCGCGGGCCGCGCCACTGGAGCCCGGTGTAGCCGGCCATCTCGCGGCCCGCCGTCGTCGGGGAGCCGAAGACCAGGGGTGCGGAACGGGTGTTGGTGAGACGGATCGACCAGTCCAGGGCCCAGGAACCGGCCTCCTCGTCCACCGAGTGGACGGTCAGGCCGCGCACCTCGCGCGCCCACTCCTCGCCGCCGTTCTCGATCCAGGTGAGGTTCTCGGTGAAGGCGAGGCGGTCGTCCTCGACGGAGAAGTCGGCGAAGTCGTCGTGCCGCATCGAACCGACGCGCTCGGGCAGGGGGAGGTAACCCTGGCCGTGGACGTAGCAGTTGCCGCCCCAGAAGTTCTGGCCGGACAGATGGCTCGCGGTCATCTGCAGGCCCTTGTGCCAGCGGTGGTCGTTCGGGCGGTAGCCGGTGACCGTGCGGCCCGAGAGGGTGCGCACCGGGTGGGCGTAGGGCTTGCGGGCCTCGAAGGGGTCCGGGTCGGGGCGGTAGACGTAGCGGAGGATCTCCGTGCCGCCTGCGGTGACGGCGATGTCCTCGCCGTGCGTGTGGGTGACGCGGATGGTCATGCGCGCTCCTTGGGGGCCCAGTCGGGGTACTCGCCGTGCATGGCCTCGTAGAAGGGGTCACCGGGGCCGATCTCCCCCGCGTGCACCGAGCTGCCGGTGAACGCCGCCTTGTACAGGGCGGCGGCGAACTCCAGGGTGGCGCGGGCGTCGCGGCCGCTGCCCGGGGGCCGGGTGCCGTTGTCGTAGGCGTCGAGGAGCGTGCCCAGCTGAGCGGTGTGCGAGCTGGGCACGTCGGCCGACGGGGTGCGCCAGGCCGTGGCGCGCTCGGAGGCCACGTGCGGGGCCGGGGTGTAGGACCAGCTGTCGTTGCTGTGGCCGTACAGGTGGGTGAGCTCGACCGTGGCGTCCGCGCAGTCGATGCGGATGCGGCTCACCTCGTCCGGGGAGAGCACGCTGTTGACGACGGTCGCGAGGGCGCCGCCGCGGAACCGCACCAGGGCGGTGGAGACGTCCTCGCTCTCGGTGTCGTGGACCAGGCGCGCGGCCATGGCCCGGATCTCCTCCCACTCGCCGAGCAGGTGCAGGAGGAGGTCGTACTGGTGGATGCCGTGGCCCATGGTCGGGCCGCCGCCCTCGCTGGCCCACTTCCCGCGCCACGGCACCGCGTAGTACGCGGCGTCCCGGTGCCAGGTCGTCTGGCAGTGCGCGACCAGCGGGGCACCCAGCGCGCCGCTCGTGATCAGCTCGCGGGCGTGTACGGCGCCGGAGCCGTAGCGGTGCTGGAAGACGACCGCCGCGTAGGCGCCGGAGGCCTCCTCGGCCGCGGCGATCTCGTCGTACTCGGCGAGCGACAGGGTCAGCGGCTTCTCGCACAGCACCCAGGCGCCCGCCTTCAGCGCGGCCACCGTCTGGTCGCGGTGCAGGGAGGGCGGCGTCCCGATCAGGACGAGGTCGGGGCGTACGGCGTCCAGCATCGCGTCCATCGAGGTGTACCCGGCGACCTGCTCACCGGCCAGCTCGCGGAAGGCGTCGAGGCGCTCCTGGTCCACGTCGACGGCGGCCACCAGCTCCACCCGGTCGGAGTGGGCCCGCAGCGCGGGCAGATGGCTGCCGCTGACGATGGCTCCGGTGCCGACGACGGCCACGCGGCGGCGGGTGGGGGACAAGGACATGCGGCGCTCCTCGGACAGCCTGCGGACACGCGCTTGGAAAGCGCTTGCACTCGAAGGGACCCTAGGCGCGAGAGAATGTCTGGACAACCCCCCTGCGGCGACCTGCACAAGGTCTGCCCGAGCATTGTTCCTGCTTGGGGCGGAGTTTCGGATGGGCGCCCCTGCCATGGAAACGGCATTCCCCCGCTTCGCCACTGGGGCCGGCCCCACCACGAACCGGCTGCCAGCCGGAGTGATCGGACGGCGGTCCGTCCCTACCGTTCTGTCGCACAGCACCCCCCGACGGCATGCCCGTGCCGGCCCGCCGAGGGGACATCTGCGACAGAAGGGACCCCTACGTGTTATCCCGCTCTCCGGGAACCGCGAGAAGAACAGTCCTCACCCTGACGACCGCCGCACTGGCCTTCACCGCACTGCCCGCCACGGCCGAGGCGGCCCCGGACCCTCTCGCCCGCTACCACCGGCAGCACGTCACCTGGAAGAGCTGCCTGCTCGGGCCGGACGACACCACCGGCAAGGAACTGGCGCAGGCGGGCGCCCGCTGCGCCGACGTGACCGTACCCCTGGACTACTCCGACCCCGGCGGCCGGACGATCACCGTGGCGGTCTCCCGGATCCGCGCCACGGACACCGCCCACCGCGTCGGCCCTCTGCTCCTCAACGGCGGCGGCCCCGGCGGGCCCTCCCTCGGCGACCCGCCCTGGGTGCGCGATGCGATGAAGGACGTGGCCGCGCGGTATGACGTGGTGGGCGTCGACCCCCGTTTCATCGGCCGCAGCACCCCGCTGGACTGCCACTGGCCGACCGGATCGGCCTGGCGCGGTGCGGGTGAGGACCGGGCCGGCTTCGACCGCACGGCGGCCTTCTCCAAGAACCTCGCCGACCGCTGCCGCGCCCACGCGGGCGACGCACTCCCCCACGCCACCACCCGCAACACGGCCCGCGACATGGACGTCGTCCGGGCCGCGCTCGGCGAGCGGCGGATCTCCTACCTGGGCTACTCGTACGGCAGTTACCTCGGCGAGGTGTACGCCTCGATGTTCCCGGGCCGCACGGACCGGGTCGTCCTGGACGGTGTGATCGACCCGGCGCGCTACAGCGCCCGGCTGTGGCGGGGGGTCGAGCCGGCCAACCGCCATGCCCTGAGGGGCTGGGCCTCCTGGGCCGCCGCCCGCGACGCGGCCTACGGGCTGGGCCGTACGCGCGGCGAGGTGCTGGCGACGGTGGAGCGGGTCCGGGCCGCCGCAGCCCGCACCCCGCTGCGGCTGGGCGAGCACCGGCTGGACGAGCACGTCATGCCCCTCGTCGCCCTCAACGGCCTCTCGCAGCACAACGACTCCGCCTACGGAGACTTCACCCAGGGCGTGCGGGACATGCTGCGGGCCGCGCGCGGGGAGCGGGTGACGCCCTCGCCGTGGCTCGCCGGGGTGCTGGAGTTCGTGCTCACCGGCACCGACTCCCCCTACGGCAGCGCGCAGACGGCGATCATCTGCGGCGACAACGCCGCGCCGCGTGATCCCGGGGTGTACTGGCGCGACGTCCGGCGCACCCGTGCCGGGGACCCGCTCTTCGCGCCCGTCACCAACAACATCAACCCGTGCGCGTTCTGGGACCGGCCGCGCGAGCGGCCCACCAGGATCCGGGGCGACCTGCCGGCCCTCCTCGTGAACGCCACCGGCGACCCACGCACCTCCTACGACGGCGCCGAGGCCGTCCGCGCGATGTGGCCCTCGTCGCGCCTGGTCACCCTGAGGGGGGCCGACCAGCACGCGGTGTACGGCGTCTACGGGTCGGCGTGTGCCGACGACGCGGTCAACGCGTACCTCGCGACGGGGCGGCTGCCCGCGCAGGACGTCGACTGCGCCGCACGAGTCACCCGCTAGCTGTGCCGTGCGCGCCAGGCCGTCCGCGCCCGGTGCGTGGTCCGCGACAGCAACCGGCCCTGATGGTCACCGCCCGCGGGCGGTGACCATCAGGGCCGGCATGCCGGTCAGGACTCCACGATCTTGCGCACGTTCTCCACGGAGCCGCAGCCGGCCTTCAGCTGACGCTCGCGCTCCTGCCGGAACGCCCGGCCGAGCTCCTGCCGCCGCTCCATGGCGACGTTCTCCCGCGCGCCGTTGAGGATCGTGCGCTCCTCCTCGTCGGCGTGGTGGGTGACGGCCTCCACCAGCTCTTCGAGCTTGGAGTCCCACTCGTCGGAGCCGACCTCCTCGACCTGGAGGAGCTCCAGGAGGGCCTCGTTGCCCTCGTCGTGCTCGTGCTCGCCGTGCTCGACCTCTTCGTCATCGATGTTCTTGTACCGCTTGAGCGCCGGATAGACCTCGGACTCCTCGGCCTGCGCGTGCGCGATCAGCAGGTCCGCGAACTCCCGCAGGGCACCCGCCCGGTCGTCCTCGACGCTGCGCATCCGCCGGAAGAGGTCTTCCATGCGCCGGTGGTCCTGAAGGATGAGTTCTACGACGTCTTGTGTTTCGGCCATGGAAAAGGAACGCCTTTCCTGGAAGAGAATCGGGCCATTTTCGTTTACCCCATTCCTGACGTTGTGCTCGCCACAAGGCGGCGATTCGCCGGTCTACCAGCGATACCAGCGACCTCGGCGGCCACCACTGTCCGCGGTACGCACCACGAAGCCGAGCAGCCACAGGACCAGCACGATCACCGCGATCCACCACAGGGCCTTGAGTGCGAAGCCCGCACCGAACAGGACCAGGGCCAGCAGCAGGACGAGAAGCAGGGGAACCATAGTTATCAACCTCCGCTCCCTCTGGTGCCCTGCACATGGGCGAACACGCAGTCGAATTTCCGGGTTTCTTCACAAGAATCACGGGCATGTGAATCGCTTGTGCACCTCAGTCCGTCCCCACGACGATCACCTCGTCGGCGGCCGTCCAACGGCGGCACTCGGACTTGGGCGGGTTGACCCGCACGCCGTAACCCGGACTCGTGGAGGCGTCGTCGTGGCTCCGGTAGCCGATGGCGCATTCGCCGCGCCCACGCGCCGCGGCCACGACGGTGGCGAAGGCCGTCTCGCACCCGGGCAGCACGTAGTCACCGGCCGGCCTCAGGCGGATGCCGGTGCCGTCGGCGGAGAACAGCTCCTCGAAGACCGCCGCGAGCCGCCGGTTCTGGGAGATCTGTGCCATGAGCAGGCCGATGAGCTTGCCGCTGATGATCACGTCGGCTCCCGGCCCGAGAGGTGCCAGCGCCCGGTTGCGGTCGTCCACCAGTTCGGTGACGACGGGTAGCTCACGCCCGGACGCCTCCTCCATCTGCCGTAGCAACAGCAGGGTGACGAGCGTGCGGTTGTCGGGTTGGTCCGGGGGCTGTCCGGGAGCGGGGTCCTCGCCCACGACGATCACGCTGTCGTAGGAGTGCACGTCCAGACGCCGGAGAGTCTCAGGACGGGTGACGTCCCCCGGGTGGAGGGTGAGGGTCAGGCCGGTGCCGTCGGGTGCTCGGGACTCGCGCACCTGCCGGACCGTCGCTTCAGCGCCGCCCGCCACCACGTCGACGACCGACCCGGACCGGGCGCGGCGGCGCAGCTGCTCGACCATGAGCGGCGCCCGGCGGTTCCAGCCGAGCAGCAGGACCCGCTCCGGCCGTGCGGGCGTCGCGGGTCCGGAGGCCATCGCCGCCTTCTCGACCCACTGCCCGCACTCCCCCGGCCAGGCCGTGTCGTCGTCGCGGGAGATGACGATGAGCAGATCGTCCGCGGCGACCGTCGTCTGCGGCGGCGGGTTGAGCAGCGGGGTGTCGCCGCGCACCAAGCCGACGACACTGGACGTCGGATAGGACAGCAGCGCGTCGCCGAACGGGCGGTCCGTCAGGGACTCCTCGCCGACCAGGTAGAACTCGTCCCCGGCGAAGTCGAGGAGCTCCTGGTGGACCAGGGAGAGCCCGGGGCGGCGGGCGGCCTGGACGATCAGCCGGGCCGTGACGCTGTCGCTCTCCAGGACGACACCGCCCGGACCGGCGGCGAGACCGGCGGCCAGCCGGTAGCGGTCGTCCCGGACGGCGGCGACGACGGGCGGGGGGTTCTTCACCCCGGCCAGGGCCGCCCGCAGCGCCAGCAGCGTCTTGACGACCTCGGCATCGGCGTCGGGCTCGTCGCGGGGCAGGACCAGCACGACACCGGCCGTCGCCGGACTGGTCAGGGTGAGCACGGCCGGATCGGTGGTGGGGCCGCTGCGGCAGATCAGCCGCGTCCGGCCGACGGGTCCCACCTTCGTGGCGAGTGCCTCCTCCATCGCCGTCTTGTCGCGGTCGGCCAGCACCGCGACCGCCGCGCGCCGCTGGTTGGCGTTGGCGGCCACCAGCTCGCCGACGACCGTGAACACCTGCTCCGACCAGCCCAGGACCACGACATGCCCTTGTTCGAGCACGGTCGACCGGCCGCGCCGCAAGGCGGTGAGCCGCTCCGTGAGCGCCGTCGTGATCAGGCCGACCAGCGTCGAGACGTACAGCAGCGCTACCAGGGCGAGCAGCACCGACATCGTCACACGCAGCGGTGTGCCGGTCGCCCCGCCCAGGCGCAGGGTCTCCCCGGTGAGGCGCCACACCTGTACCAGCCGGTCCGGCAGGGACTGCGGAGCGTGCGGGTCGGTCCACACCACGAGGGCGCTGGCCGGGACGACGACGGTCAGACACAGCAGCGCCATCCAGCCGACCAGGGCCGAGGCACCGCGGGTCAGCGTGCTGTCGAACCAGTAACGGGCCCGGTCGCCCAACCGAGTGCGCCGCTGCGCCACCCTTCCCCCTCCGTCGTCCCTGGCTCTCGGAGAGCAAGGTCGTGCCTACGCAGTCGCAGTGTGGAGGCTCGTTCGCGGCGGCGGACGCGGTTCGCCGCGCTTTCATCCCTTCGGGTTGGCCCGGCACGCCGTGGGCGGCGAACCCGCCGTGACGTGAGGGTTTTGCCCCTGATTCGCTCCTTAGGGGCAACACCCGGGCGAACGGCGGCGGCCCGTCACGGCCGCCATTACAAAGATCGCCATGACTGATGATCACGCGATGGTGTGCTCTGAGGGTGGTTTCTCCCGGCGGGAGTTCGCGGCGGTGGCCGGCACGGCCACGGTGGCGACGGCCCTGGCCGGCGGTACCGCCACGGCCCTGCCCGCGCCGGCCGCGCCGCTCGCCCCGGCCGTTCCCGGCGGCGGTCGCGGCGCCGACTCCGACCGATGCCTCGCCGTCGCCCGTGCCCTGCTCGTCCTGGATTCCGACGACCGCCCCCTCGTTCCGCGCTACCTGCGCGTCCTGAAAGACGGACTGCCGGCGCGACGGACCCGCCCCAAGGACGTCCTCGTCATCGGCGCCGGCCCGTCCGGACTGGTGACCGCCTGGCTGCTGAAGGAGGCGGGGCACCGGGTGACGGTCCTGGAGGCCAACGGCAACCGCGTGGGCGGCCGCATCAAGACCTTCCGCAAGGGCGGCCACGAAGGCGCCGCGCAGCCCTTCGCAGATCCCGGCCAGTACGCCGAGGCGGGCGCGATGCGCATCCCCGGCAGCCATCCGCTGGTGATGGAACTCATCGACCGGTTCGATCTGAAGAAGCGGCGCTTCCACTACGTCGACGTCGACGAGGAGGGACGTCCCGCCGCGCGCACCTGGATCCACGTCAACGGCATCCGCGTGCGGCGCGCCGACTACGCCCGCTCCCCCCGGCGCGTGAACCGGTCCTTCGGGGTCCCGAAAGCCCACTGGGACACGCCCGCCGCGGCGATCCTGCGTGCCGCACTGGACCCCGTGCGCGACGAGTTCAGCTACGTCGGCCGGGACGGCAAGCGGGTCGACAAACCGCTGCCGGAGCGGCTGCGGGGCTGGGCGCGGGTGGTGAAGCGGTTCGGCGACTGGTCGATGTTCCGCTTCCTCACCGAGCACGCGGGGCTCGACGAACGGACCGTCGACCTCATCGGCACCCTGGAGAACCTCACCTCACGCCTCCCGCTGTCCTTCATCCACAGCTTCATCGGCTCTTCCCTCATCAGCCCCGACACGCCTTTCTACGAGCTGGAGGGCGGCACGGCCGTGCTGCCGGACGCCTTGCTCGAACGCGTGCGCAAGGAGGTGCGGTTCGACCGCCGGGTGACGCGCATCCAGTACCACCACCCCGGCCGGCCGTCCCCGGACGGCGGGCACGTGCGGAGCAAGGGCCCGCACGTGTGGGTGGACACCGTGTCCGAGGGGCGCGACGGCCCGGTCGTCCGCGAGCAATTCACGGCCGACGTCGCCGTGGTGACGGTGCCGTTCTCCGGGCTGCGCCATGTGCAGATCGACCCGCCGCTGTCCTACCGCAAGCGCCGCGCGGTCTGCGAGCTGCACTACGACAGCGCGACCAAGGTGCTGCTCGAATTCAGCCGCCGCTGGTGGGAGTTCGACGAGGACGACTGGAAGCGCGAGCTGAACGCCGTCGACCCGGGCCTGTACGACGCCTACCGCACCGGCAAGGCTCCCGCGGACGGCAGCCTGCTCGGCGCGCACCCCTCCGTGCCCGGCGGGCACATCACGCAGGCTCAGCGCACCCACTACGCCGCCAACCGCGCGATCGGCCGCGACCAGCCGGAGGCCGCCGGTGTCGTGGGCGGCGGCTCGGTGTCGGACAACGCCAACCGCTTCATGTTCAACCCGTCCCACCCGGTCCCGGGCAGCGCGGGGGGCGTGGTCCTGGCGTCCTACAGCTGGGCCGACGACGCCCTGCGCTGGGACTCCCTGGACGACGAGGCGCGGTATCCGCACGCGCTGTGCGGTCTCCAGCAGGTCTACGGCCGGCGCATCGAGGTGTTCTACACCGGCGCGGGGCGTACCCAGAGCTGGTTGCGCGACCCGTACGCCTACGGGGAGGCGTCGGTGCTGCTGCCCGGGCAGCACACGGAGCTGTTGCCCGTCATCCCCGAGCGTGAGGGGCCGCTGCACTTCGCCGGGGACCACACATCCGTCAAACCGGCGTGGATCGAGGGGGCGTTGGAGTCGGCCGTGCGGGCCGCCCTGGAGGTCCACACGGATCAGTGACCGTTGATCGCGGGGCCCCGGTGCGCACGCGCCGGGGCCCCCGTGCGTTCGGCTCGCGCATGGCGGCGCTTCCTGCGACCGCAATGACCAAAACCTCCGTTGCTTCCGGAAGGGAGACAGCCCACCGCAGCCCGGGCACCATGTGGCCCACGTCACCCTCCCCCACAGGGCGTATCCCTACCCGCATCGACGTACCGACAGGTGGTGGCACTCGTGCGCCTGCGCACTCCCCTCGCCCTGCTCGGGGCCGCCGTGCTCGTGCTCGTCGGACCGCCGCTGCTGACCACCGGCAGCGGTTCCGAGACCGGCACACAGATCCCGGGCCTGCGTTTCATGGTCCCCAACACGCCCGGCGGCGGCTACGACATCACGGCCCGCACGGCCGCGAAGAACGCCGAGGACGCCGGACTCACCCACAACATCGAGGTGTTCAACCTGCCCGGTGCCGGCGGCACGGTGGGCCTGAGCCGGCTGGTGAGCGAGCACGGCAACGGCAAGCTCGCCATGTCCATGGGTCTCGGAGTCGTGGGCGCCGTCCGTTCCAACGACGCGCCCAAGACACTCGGGGACACCACGCCGATCGCCCGGCTCACCGAGGAGCAGGACGTCGTCGTCGTGGCGAAGGACTCGCCGTACAAGACGATCGACGACCTGATCGGCGCCTGGAAGCAGAACCCCGGCAAACTCCCGGTGGGCGGCGGCTCGTCGCCCGGCGGGCCCGACCACCTCGCGCCGATGCTGATGGCCCGGGCCGCCGGGATCCCTCCGAAGCAGGTCAACTACATCCCCTTCGACGGCGGCGGCGAACTGCTCGCCTCGATCCTCGGCAACAAGGTCGCCTTCGGGGTCTCCGGGGTCGGCGAGTACCTGGACCAGATCAAGGCGGGCGAGCTGCGCCTCCTCGCGGTCACCGGCCCGAAGCGGGTCGGCGGGCTCGACGCGCCCACGCTGAAGGAGGCGGGCTACGACGTGAATTTCACCAACTGGCGCGGCATCGTCGCCCCGCCCGGCCTGAACGACGGAGAGCGCGACAAGCTCGTGAAGCTCGTCGAGGAACTCCATGACTCGGACGAGTGGCGGGGGTCCCTGAAGCAGAACGGGTGGGACGACGCCTTCCTCACCGGCGAGAAGTTCGGCGCGTTCCTCGACGCCGAGGACAAGCGCGTGGTTTCGGTGCTGAAGGAGCTGGGACTGTGACGACGCAGACCGACATTCCCCCCGCCGAGACCGGCGGCGCACGGCGCTCGTGGCTGCGGGAGCACTCCGAACTCGGCGTGTGCGCCCTGCTGCTGGCCCTGGGCGTCCTCGTCCTGACCGACGCGCTCACCATGGACGTCGACATCGCCCAGCGCGGCCCGGTCGGCCCGAAGACCGTGCCGATCGTGGTCGGGGCCGGCCTGCTGGTCATCGCCGCCCTGCTCGCCCTGGACGTGCTGCGGGGCGGCCGGGGCCAGGCCGAGGGCGGTGAGGACATCGACCTGTCCGAGCCCGCCGACTGGCGCACCGTGCTGCTGCTCGCCGGGGTGTTCCTCGGCGCGGCCGTGCTGATCGAACCGCTCGGCTTCCCCATCGCGGGCGCGCTGCTCTTCTGGGGCGCGGCCTTCGCGCTGGGCAGCCGCCGGATCGACCGTGATCCACTCATCGCGGCCGGGCTCTCCCTCGTCACCTACACCGTCTTCAACAACCTGCTCGGAGTGCCCCTGCCCGGCGGTCCGCTGATGGGAGTGCTGTGACATGGATGCCTTCAACTCCCTCCTGGACGGCTTCGGTACAGCCCTCACACCCATCAACCTCCTGTGGGCCGTCACCGGTGTGCTGCTCGGCACGGCGATCGGCGTGCTGCCGGGCATCGGCCCGGCGATGGCGGTCGCGCTGCTGCTGCCGGTGACGTACGGGCTCGACCCGATCGGCGCGTTCATCATGTTCGCCGGCATCTACTACGGCGCGATGTTCGGCGGCTCGACCACCTCCATCCTGCTCAACACGCCCGGGGAGAGCGCGGCGGTGGTGGCTGCCATGGAGGGCAACCCCATGGCCAAGTCCGGGCGCGGCGCCCAGGCCCTGGCGGCGGCCGCCGTCGGGCACTTCGCGGGCGGCCTGATCGGCACGCTGCTGCTGGTGGCGCTCGCGCCGACGGTCGCGAAGCTGGCCGTGGACATCGGCGCGCCGGACTACTTCGCCATCATGGTGCTGGCGTTCATCGCGGTGACGTCGGTGCTGGGCTCGTCCCGCATCCGGGGTCTCGCCTCCCTGCTGATCGGCCTCACCCTGGGCCTGGTGGGCCTGGACCAGATGACCGGCCAGCAGCGCCTGACGTTCGGCTCGCTCCAACTGGCCGACGGCATCGACGTGGTGATCGTCGCGGTCGGGCTCTTCGCGATCGGCGAGGCCCTGTGGGTGGCGGCGCACCTGCGGCGCAGACCGCCGGAGCCGATCCCGGTGGGGCGTCCGTGGCTGGGTCGCGACGACGTGAACCGGACCTGGAAGTCGTGGCTGCGCGGCCCGTTCATCGGCTTCCCGTTCGGCGCGGTCCCGGCCGGCGGTGCGGAGATACCCACCTTCCTGTCGTACGTGACGGAGAAGCGCCTGTCGAAGCACAAGGACGAGTGGGGCAAGGGTGCCATCGAGGGCGTAGCGGGCCCGGAGTCGGCGGCGTCGGCCTCGGCGGCGGGCACCCTGGTGTCGATGCTGACCCTGGGCCTGCCGACCACGGCGGTCGCGGCCGTGATGCTGGCCGCGTTCCAGCAGTACGGCATCCAGCCCGGTCCGCTGCTCTTCGAGCGCGAACCCGACCTGGTGTGGGGTCTGATCGCCTCGCTCTTCGTCGGCATGGTGCTGCTGCTCGCGCTGAACCTGCCGCTGGCGCCGGTGTGGGCGAAGCTGCTGCGCATCCCCCGGCCCTACCTGTACGCGGGGATCATGTTCTTCGCCGCGGTCGGCGCCTACGCGGTCGGCGGTGAGGTGATCGACCTGGTGATCCTGCTGATCATCGGCCTGATCGGCTTCGGGATGCGCCGCTACGGGCTGCCCGTGCTGCCCGCCGTGATCGGTGTGATCCTCGGCCCGAACGCCGAGCAGCAGTTGCGGCGCGCCCTGCAGATCAGCGACGGCAGTGTGACGGGTCTGGTCAACACGCCGTTCGCGGTGACCGTGTACGCGGTGATCGTGCTGCTGCTGGTGTGGCCGCTGCTGAGGAAGGCGGTGACGCGGGACCGCGCCGAGGCGGCCTGACCCGGTCAGCGCGGCACCAGCTCCCGGGTGCCGTCCGGGAAGCGGATCTCCACCTCACCGGACACGGCGACCCGTACGCGCGTTCCTGAACCTCGCGCGTACGGGTCGCCGTTCGTCCTTCGGCCGCCATTCGTCTTTCGGCCGTCGCCCGACTCCAGGGCGCCGTTCACCTCAGGATCGGCGCTCAGCACGACGAGGGTGACCAGGAGGTGGGTGCCGCCCGGGTGGGCGGGCAGGGTGAGGTACGGGGTCGCAGAGTGGTGGCCGCAGGCGTTGGCGCCGGCCGCGTGGGCCACCGCCGCCCCGGCGTCCCGCCACCCGTGCAGTCCCACGACGATCACCGGGCGGCTCAGACCGCTGTTGAGCAGGCAGGTGTCCCCGAGCACCTGCTGGAACAGTGCGACGACGATCAGCCACGAGATGAAGTGCGGCAGATACCCCACCGACTGCACGAACCGGCGCACCGAGCTCCAGGTGAGGGTGTGCGGCAGCAGGGCGAGACCGAGCGGCACCGGGAAGTAGAAGACCAGCTGGAGGACGGCGATCCAGAGCGTGTTGAGGACCGCGTCCCGGAAGGCCTCGTCCTCCCGAACATGCGCCGGAAGTTGCCGGACCCCACCCAGGGGCTGCCCCGCAGGCCGTCAAACTGGCTTACGGGAACGAGCAGGTGCGAAGGGGGCGACGCCCCATCCGCCGCCCCTCCACAGGGGCGAAGGGCCCCCGTAAGACGGGACTTCGGGCCGGCGCCGCCGGCCGCGGGGACCTCGGTGCGTCAGGCCGAGAGCAGCCCCCTGCCGAGCCAGTCGGAGGAGTCCCGCACGCCGGGCAGGGCGAAGAAGTAGCCGCCGCCGGTCGGGGAGATGTAGTCGACGAGGGGCTCGTCGATCAGCCGGGTCTGCGTGGCCTCGAACTGGCGGCGCACGTCCTGCTGGTAGCAGCAGAAGACCAGCCCCATGTCGAGGTTGCCGACGTTGTCGACGCCCCGGTCGTAGTTGTAGCCCCGGCGCAGGATCCGGGAGGTGTCGGTGTTCGCGGTGCGCGGGTTGGCGAGCCGGATGTGCGCGTCGAGCGGGATCGCGGTGCCGTGCGGGTCCTTGGCGTAGTTCGGGCTGTCGGTCTCCTTGGCACCGTCGAGCGGGGCGCCGGTGTCCTTGCGCCGGCCGAACATCAGCTGCTGCTCGGACAGCGAGACCCGGTCCCAGAACTCCACGAGCATCCGGATGATCCGGACGACCTGGTAGCTGCCGCCGGCCGCCCAGGACGGCTCGCCCTGTCCCTCGCCGACCCACACCAGGTGGTCCATCTCGCGGGCCGACGCGACGTCCGGGTTGACGATGCCGTCCTTGAAGCCCAGCAGGTTGCGCTGGGTGCCGCTGGGCCGGGGCACGTTCTGGAACCCGTCGACGCGCCACCGGATCTGCAGCGCCCCCCGGGTGTGCTTGGCGATGTCGCGCAGCGCGTGCAGCACGGTGTCCTGGCGGGCCGCGCAGATCTGCAGGGACAGGTCGCCGTGGCACTCGGCGGGGTTCAGGTTGTCGTTGGGGAAGGTCCGCATCGGCGTGAGGCGGCGCGGCTTGGCCCGGGCGAGTCCGAACCGGTCGTCGAACAGGGAGGCGCCGGCCCCCACGGTGACGGTGAGCGCGTCGGCCGGGACGACCGGTCCGAGGATGCCGTTGTCCGAGGGCGGGGCACCGACGCCGAGGTCCTCGGGCGTGCCGCCGGAGGTGAGGAGGCGGGCCCGGTCGGTGAGCGTCCGCAGCAACTCGGCCAGGTCCTTGCGGCCGTCGGCGATGACGTCGAAGGAGACGAACGCCGCGGCGGCTTGCGCGGGGGTGAGGATCCCGGCCTGGTGGGTGCCGTGGAAGGCCACCGGGGCGGCGCTCTGCTGCTCGGCCGCATGGGCCCTCGCTCCGCCGCTCCCGGCGAGTGCGACTCCGCCCCCGGCCAGGACGGCTCCGGCCGCCCCGGCCCCCAGGGCCGCCTTCACGAAGGAGCGGCGGCCGGCGTGGGCGGGGCAGCCCGGCGGCGGCGTGTCGGCGGACGGCATGAGGGGGTTCCCTTCGGAGTCTTCTGCGGGGTGATCGCCTCGCCCGGCGCTCATGCGGACTTCCTGACTTCGAGCAGGTCCGGCACCGGCGAGAGGTCTTCGAGGAGCTGCCCCGTGGCCCCGTCGAGCCGGGCCTTCGCCGTGCGGTCGAGCCGGTCGACAGGGGTCCAGCCGGTGCCGTGGTGTGCGGAGTCGAGCAGCTTCTGCAGGCGCGCGATGTCCGCGTCGACGGTGGGCAGCAGACGGGGGGCACGCGTGGTCAGCAACGGCTCGAGTACGACGAGCAGTTCGCGTGTGCCGGCGAGGTTGGCGTCGGCGGTGGCCAGTCCGGTGCCGCTGCCCTGGTCGGTGTCGCCGGTCAGTTCGAACTGGAGGGTGTTCTCCAGGATCTCGTGGGCGCGCAGGGGCAGGTCGGAGAAGTCGAAGTACTGGTGCGGGAAGGCCTTCCGCAGTCCGGCGCTGTCCTCGGCCAACTGCTGTGCCAGGCCCTTGAGTTGGGACGCCGGCTCACCGTGCCACAGCCCGTACTCGATGCGGAGGAAGCCGGTGAAATCTCTGTCGTGCACGCCGCCCGGCAGCCCGTCGGGACGCCCGTCGATCTTCTGGTCGAAGTACTCGAAGGTCCCGTAGGCGGCGCCGAGGGAGGCGTAGGTGCGGTGGGCCGTCAGCCAGTCGGCGCGGGCGGTGCCCAGGCGCCCGGCGCGGATGTCGTCACTGAGCTTCCGGGTCTGGGTGACGAGTGTCGCCAGGCCCCGGTCCACGTACGCCCGGTACGCCTTGAGCGGCGCGGCGAGATCCCGTTCGGAGACGGGGACGACGGCGTGGGCGCCAGTGGCGCCGCCGACCCGGACCGCCTTCGAGGTGACAGCCCTGCCGTCGGCCGGCACACAGCGCCAGGCGTACGTCCCGCCCGCCACGGTGGCGACCAGGTCCCGTGTGGTGCCGGGGGCCAAGCCCTCGATCTCACCGTAGACGGCGTTCGAGGACGGGTCGATCAGATACACCTCGGACGTCTGGTTCCCCGTGTTGTGCATCAGGAAGTCCTGCCGCCCGGGCTCGGGCGCGGTGAAGCCCCGCCCGCAGTCCGTCTCGGAGACGGCGACGGTCTCACCGGCGGCGGGCTTGGGGTGCGACAGGGCGACGACGAGGCCGGCCAGGAGAGCCGGGACGGCGACCACGGCGACGGGGATCAGCCAGGCGGGGCGGCGGCGGGTGGTTGCGGTGGTGGGGGCGGATGGCGGCTCGGTGGCGGAGGGCCGGGCGGCCGGCCGCTCGGCGGCGGGGGGCGGGGCGGCCGGCGGGGTGACCGATGGGACGGCCGGTGGGGCGTCCGCACGCTTCCCGCCGGCGACCGCCTCATCAGCGCCGGCACCGGCACCCGCACCCGCACGGGCAGGGACACCCGCACCCGACTGTTCCCGCACTCCCCGCACTCCCCGCACGAACAGTGTCATCACCACGGCGAGATATCCGGCGTACCCGGCCACTTGGAGCCAGGTCATCGCCGGAGTCAGGTTGAGCACGCCTTGGAGCAGCGCGCTGTACCAGGCTCCGGCGTCGACGCTGCCGCTCAGGTCGAAGGCGTAGGCCGTCCCGCCGGGCAGGACCGTGCCCTCCTGGAGGTCGCGCAACCCGTAGCCGAGCACACCGGCGGCGATGACGATGAGCACCACGCCCGTGGCGGTGAAGAAGCGGGTGAGGTTGATGCGCAGGACCCGCCGGTACAGCCCCCAGCACAGGGCCGCGGCCAGGACGAGACCGATGCCGGCGCCGGTCAGGGGCCCGGCCGACTCGTTCGCCGCGCGGGCCGTGGTCCACAGGAACAGCGCGGTCTCCAGGCCTTCGCGGCCCACCGCGAGGAAGGAGGTGAGGACCAGGACACCGGCGCCCATGGCCAGGGCCTCGGTGACTTTCTCCTTGATCTCGCCCGCGAAGCCGCGGGCGGATCGCCGCATCCAGAACACCATCGCGGTGACGAAGGCGACGGCGACGATGCTCAGCGTTCCGCCGAAGGCCTCCTGCGCGGTGGCGGACAGGGAGGCCGCTGTGAAGGTCAGGACCGCACCGAAGCTCATCGACAGCGCGATCGCCGCCAGCACCCCGGTCCACACCTGTGGCAGCCGCGATCGGGCCCCGGCCCGTACGAGGGTGGCGACCAGCACGGAGACGATGAGCCCGGCTTCGAGTCCTTCCCTCAGCCCGATCAGAAAGCTCGGAAACGCGTCGTCCCACATGTACCGGCCCTTCCGGCCCAACGCCCGGCCCCGCAGAGGCGGGTTAGCCAAGGCATGCCTTACCGACGCCGACCATCATGGACTCGGCTTTCTGGGCACCCGGTCATGAATGCCTCATGCCCCGGCAAAAATCCTGACGGTTTCCGGCCAACGGGCGGGGCCCTCTGCCGCGGCTTCCCCGCGGCCACTTCCGCGTGCGCGGCGGCGGAAACTCCCTTGCGGAGCCGTCCGGGGGCGCGATACCCAGCATCGGGACGACAAGGAGCACGAGATGACGACCCGTCTGGGTTCATTGAACGAGTTCTGCTGGATGGACCTCAAAACCCGCGACCCTGCCGGCACCGCCGCCCTCTTGTCCACGACGCTCGGGTGGCGTTTCACGGTGGACGAGGAGGACTGGCGCAAGGCCACCAAGATATCCGTCGACGGCCAACAGATCGGTGGAGTCAGCGATCTGGCGAACCCGGTCTACCCACCGGGAACACCGGCCCACATCGCCTACTACCTGGCGGTCGACGACATCGATCGCCGTGTCGAAGCCGCAACGGCCCAAGGCGCTCACCTTGTCGTACCTCCCTTCGACGCGGGCGATCAGGGCCGCATCGCGACACTGATCGACCCCGAGGGCGCCGCCTTCTCCCTCTGGCAACGGCGCGGCTTCCCCGGATGGACCTTCCCGCCCCGCCTGGCGGGTTCTCCGCACCGCATGGCCCTCGCCTGCGACCGGCCCGACGAGGCCCGGCACTTCTACGAGAAGACCACCGGAGCGCCCCTGTTCTGCGCCGACTTCATCACCGCGGTAGGGCCCGAGGCATCCGCCCCACAGTGGGAACTGGTGGTCGCCGTCGATGATCTGGACAACGTCAGCCGCGCGCACGATGACGGCCGGGCCTCGGTCACCCGCTCCGAGGAGAACGGCCGTCACATGGTGCGGCTGAGCAGCCCTGAGGGACTGTCCTTCCTCTTGACGCGTTAATGACAAGGATGGCTTGATGAGGTGGGAGCGCTCCCACCTCATCAAGGGAAGGGACCACCATGCCCAGAACCCCCCACTCGGCCCCGCACTTACGCGTCATGTCGGTGCTCGGCCTGCTGGCCGCCCTGCTCCTCCCCCTCGGCGTGACGTTCGCCCCGGGGGCGCTGGCCGCGCCCACGGCGGACCCCGTGCGCGTCATGCCGCTCGGCGACTCGATCACCGGCTCGCCGGGCTGCTGGCGGGCCGTGCTGTGGAACCGGCTGGTCAACAGGGGATACAAGGACATCGACTTCGTCGGCACCCTCCCCCCGCAGGGCTGCGGACAGGCGCACGACGGGGACAACGAGGGGCACGGCGGCGAACTGGTCACCAGTGTGGCCGACCAGAACCTGCTGCCCGGCCGACTGGCCTCCACGCGCCCGGACATCGTTGTCATGCACTTCGGCACGAACGACGTGTGGAGCAGCATCGCCCCCGACCGCATCCTCGCCGCCTACACCAAGCTCGTGACGCAGATGAGGGCCTCCAACCCGGACATGCGGATCCTCGTCGCACAGCTCATCCCCATGAACCCGAGCAGTTGCGCCGGCTGCGCGCAACGGGTCGTCGACTTCAACGCGCGGATTCCCGGCTGGGCCCGGGCGACCGGCACCGACCGCTCCCCCGTCACCGTGGTCGACCAATGGACCGGCTTCAGCACGGCCGCCGACACCTACGACGGCGTGCACCCCAACGCCTCCGGCGACGACAAGATCGCCGCCCGCTGGTTCCCGGCCCTGTCGGCGGTACTAGACGCCGGCGTCCCGCAGGACCCGGGCGACCCCGGTGACCCGGGCGAGGACCCCGCGGCCTGCACCGCGCGTTTCCGGGCCGTCTCCTCCTGGCAGGGCGGCTATCAGGGCGAGGTGACGGTGACGAACACATCGGCCTCCGCCGTCCGCGGCTGGACCGCGACCGTCGTACCGGCGAACGGAGCGCGTCTCACCCAGCTCTGGAACGGCAGCCTCACCACGGCCGCCGACGGTACGGCCACCGTGCGGAACGCGGCGTGGAACGGCACCCTCGCCGCCGGCGCGAGCGCCGCCTTCGGCTTCGTCGCCACCGCCCCGGCAACGGCCGGCACCCCGGCGGCGACCGTCACCTGCACGGGGACGGCACCGGCCGCATGACAGCCGCGCCGGGCCGGCTGCCCCCGGCGACGGGCCTCTACCCACCGAGCCCGACAGCAGGCCCCGTTCAGCACGGAAGCACAGCAGCACAACAGCGCGACAGCGCGACAGCGCGACCGGCAACGTGCCCGACCGACCCCCACCGATGGAGCCGTCATGAGACTCCGCCCCACCTCCACCTCCACCCCCACCCCTCCACGCCTGGCCATCGCGGCCGCCACCCTGCTCGCCCTCTTCCTGTCCTTCCTCGTCCTCACCCCGCCGGCCCAGGCCGCCCCCACCGGCTTCCGGGTGCAGAACGGCCGGCTGCTGGAGGCCGGCGGGAACGACTTCGTGATGCGGGGCGTCAACCACGCCCACACCTGGTATCCGGACCGGATCAGTTCCCTCGCCCACATCAAGGCCAAGGGCGCCAACACCGTTCGCGTGGTCCTCTCCAACGGTGACCGCTGGACCCGCAACGACGCCGCCGACGTGACGAACGTGATCTCCCAGTGCAAGCAGAACCGGCTGATCTGCGTCCTGGAGGTGCACGACACCACGGGCTACGGCGAGCAGAGCGGAGCGACCACCCTCTCCCGCGCGGCCGACTACTGGATCAGCGTGCAGAGCGCCCTGGCCGGCCAGGAGGACTACGTCATCGTCAACATCGGCAACGAGCCGTACGGCAACACCAACTACACGGCGTGGACGGCCGACACCAAGGCCGCGATCCAGAAGCTCCGCACCACCGGCTTCGACCACACGATCATGGTCGACGCGCCCAACTGGGGCCAGGACTGGGCGTTCACGATGCGCGACAACGCCGCCTCGGTCTTCGCCGCCGACCCCGACGCCAACACTGTCTTCTCGATCCACATGTACGGGGTCTTCGACACCGCCGCCGGGATCACCGACTACCTGAACCGCTTCGTCACCGCCAAACTGCCCATCGTCGTCGGCGAGTTCGGCCACGACCACTCGGACGGCAACCCCGACGAGGACACCATCCTGGCCGTCACCCAGCAGCTCCGCCTCGGCTACCTCGGCTGGTCGTGGAGCGGCAACGGCGGCGGGGTCGAGTACCTGGACATGGTCACGAACTTCGACCCGGACCAGCTGACCAGCTGGGGCCGGCGGCTCTTCAACGGCGCGAACGGCATCGCCGCCACGGCCAAGGAGGCCGCGATCTACTCCGGCAACGGCGGTGACACCACTCCCCCGACCGCTCCCGGTACCCCGACCGCCTCGGGAGTGACCTCCTCGTCGGCCACCCTGACCTGGGCCGCCGCCTCCGACGCGACCGGCGTCACCGGCTACGACGTCGTCCGGATCAGCGGCGGCACCGAGACGGCCGTCACCAGCAGCACCCGGACCACCGCCACCCTCACCGGGCTGTCCCCCGCGACCTCCCACACCTTCGCCGTCTACGCCCGCGACGCCGCCGGCAACCGCTCGCCCCGCTCCGGCACGGTGACGGTCACGACCTCCCCCGGCGGCTCACCGTCGGCCTGCGGTGTCGGCTACCGGGTGACGGGCAGCTGGCAGGGCGGGTTCCAGGGCGAGGTCGTCCTCCGCAACACCGGCACCTCGGCGATCAACGGATGGACGCTGCGCTGGACCTTCCCGGACAGCCAGCGCATCACCAACCTGTGGGGCGGCACGGCGACCCAGAGCGGTTCCGAGGTGAGCGTCGCGGCCGCCTCGTACACCGCGACGATCCCCGCGTCGGGCTCGGTCACCCTCGGCTTCACGGCCACCCGGTCGGCCGCGAACCCCAGCCCGACGGCCTTCACCCTCAACGGCGCGGACTGCTCCGTGAGCTGACCGCCGCCTCGTGCGACGGTGCCGCCGCGCTTTTGGGCCCGGCGGCACCGCCGTCGCTGTGATCCGCGCTACACCGCGAGGGAAAGCGGTTTACGTCGTTCCGCAGTGGTCAGGCGGCGGGGATGTCGCACCGGCACCCCACCGCCGCACCCCCGGCACATCACGCAGGCACCCGTCCGGGTTCCCCGAACCCCGCGCGGGAGGCGTGATGAGCGAGGACACCCTGCGCATGCGTGCGGTCACGGCCGGCGGGACGGAGCGGAGAGCGCCGCAGCCCGTGCCGGAAGCGGCCGGCCGACGGGATGCCTTCTTCGACAACGCCAAGTACCTGGCGATCGTGCTGGTGGCGATCGGGCACGCCTGGGAGCCGCTGCGGGACGGCAGCCGGGCGGCCGGCGCGCTCTACATGGTGGTGTACGCCTTCCACATGCCGGCGTTCATCGTCATCTCCGGCTACTTCTCGCGCTCCTTCGACGCGAGCCCGGGTCGGATCAGGCGCCTGGTCACCGGGCTCGCGGTGCCGTACGTCGTCTTCGAGACGGCGTACACCCTGTTCACCCGGTGGACCGACCAGGAGCCGGACCGGCCGGTCAGCCTGCTGGACCCGCTCTACCTGACCTGGTTCCTGGCGGCCCTGTTCATCTGGCGGCTGACCACTCCGATCTGGCAGCGCGTGCGGTGGCCGCTGCCGATCGCCCTCGTCGTCGCGATGATGGCGACGCTCTCGCCGTCCATCGGCAACGACCTCGATCTGCAGCGCACGCTGCAGTTCCTGCCGTACTTCGTCCTCGGTCTGCTGCTGCGGCCCGAGCACTTCCACCTGGTGCGGCGCCGCTCGGCTCGGATCATCGCCGTGCCGGTCTTCGCCGGTGCGCTCGCGGTGGCCTACTGGGCGGTGCCGCGGATGAGCGGCGCCTGGTTCTACCACCGTGACAGCGCCGAGGAGCTCGCCGCCCCCTCCTGGTACGGGCCCGTCATGACGCTGGCGACCTTCGGCTGCTCGCTGGTGCTGGTCGCCTGCTTCCTCGCCTGGGTGCCCGGCCGCCGCACCTGGTTCACCGCGCTGGGCGCGGGCACGCTCTACGGCTACCTGCTGCACGGCTTCGTCGCGCAGGGGTCCAAGTTCTGGGGCTGGTACGAGCCGGCGTGGGTGCACCGGCCCCTGGGCGAGATCCTCGTGACGGTCGCCGCAGCGGTGCTCGTGACGGTCCTGTGCACCCCGCCGGTGCAACGGATGTTCCGCTGGGTGATGGAGCCCGACATGGTGTGGGCGTTCCGCCGGGACGCGGGCGACCGGGCGCGGGAGCGGAACGCCGTACGGGCGTGAGCGGACCCTCTCACGGCTCCTGACCGAGCCGGATCAGCAGCACCCCGGGCGTGCGCGGCACGGACACCGTCAGCCCCTCCCCGTCCCAGACGGCCCCGCCCGCGCCCGCCGACGACGGGTGCAGGACGTCCACCCGGACGTCCCTGCCCGCCAGGTGCCGGACGGGGATGCGGAGTCGCGCCGGTCCGCCCCGCCGCCAGACCGAGAGGTACGCCGTGCCGTCACCGGGGACCCGCAGCCCCAGGGCCAGCCACTCGTCCGTCCAGCCGGGCAGGCCCAGCGGCCAGAACGGCAGGGCCCGGGCGAGGTCGCCGCGGATCGACTTGTAGACGTCGACGGCGTCCTGGACGAGGGCGCGCTGGTGGTCCGACATGCGGTTCAGGTGACCGGAGAGGTGGATGCGGCCGAGGAGGGCACCGCCGAGGGTCCAGGCGATCAGGTCGTCGTCGTACTCGGGCTGCGGGTAGGCCCAGACGGCGCCCTGCTCGGGCGGGACCGCGGTGGGCGCCGAGGCGGCGATGGGCGGGTAGCTCAGCGGGTCCTGCTGATCGCTGGTGGACTGGATCTGGGCGACGGCGAGGGTGGCACCGTCCATGCGCATGCCGCCGGAGGCGCAGTTCTCGACGACGAGGCCGGGGTGGCGGTCCAGGATTCCGGAGAGCCAGTCCAGGTAGGCCTGGGCGTGCCCGAGCAGGCCCGCTCCCGGTGCGAGATCGCCGGGGGCCTGGGTGCCGGGGTCGACGACGATGTTGTAGTCCAGCTTGAGGTAGCCCACGCCCCAGTCGCCGGCGATCCGGTCGACGGTCTTGTCGAGGTGGGCGCGGGCGGCCGGGTGCCGCAGGTCCAGCTGGTGACGGCCCTGCTCGGTGAGGCGTACGCCGTCGCGCTGGAAGAACGCCTCGGGCGGCAGCTCGGCCGCGACGGGGCTGCGCACCCCGACGACCTCCGGCTCCAGCCACAGCCCGGGCACCATGCCGCGCTCACGGATCCGGTCCAGGACGGCCCGGATGCCGCCGTCGGGGAAGCGTCGCGGCGAGGGCTGCCACGCGCCGACGCTGTCCCACCAGCCCCGGGTGTCGTCGTCGTACCAGCCGGAGTCGATGCAGAAATACTCGGCGCCCGCGTCGGCGGCGGCGTCGATCAGCGGCAGCAGCTTGGCCGTGGTCGGGTCGCCCATGAGGGTGTTCATGTAGTCGTTGAAGACGACGGGGAGGGCGGTGTGGTCGGGGTGCGGGCGGCGGATCGCCCGGCGGTAGGCGGTAAGGGCGGCCAGGGCGGTGTCGAGGTCCGGGCCGAGGGCCAGGGCACCGGGGACGGTGGTGAACTCCTCGCCCGGTTCGAGCCGGACCCGCCACTGGTGCTCCGCGTCCGTGGGGCCGTTGAGCGCCAGGTAGGTGCCGTGCGCGCGTTCACCGAGGTCCCAGCGCCAGCCGGCCGGGGACTCGACCTGCCAGGCCCAGGCCCGGCCGCCGCCCCGCTCGGTCAGGGCGCCCATGGCCAGATGGCCGTCGGTGGGCCAGCTGCCGCGCCCGGTGAGGGCGAGGGCGGCCCGGCTGTCGTGCTCGTGGACGTCCGTGTTGATGTCGGCGACGGACGCGCGCAGCGGCTCGGCGTACCAACGGCACTCGGCGAGCCAGTCGTTGCGGGCCCGGTGGACGTCGAGGGCGTCGGGGGCGGGCAGGCCGCCGAGCAGGAGGCTGCTGACGGACTGGACGACCAGGGGCGCACGGCCGTTGTTGCGGAGCCGGACGCGGGAGCGCAGGACGGGCAGGCCGGCCGGTGAGGTGAGTTCGACGAAGGCCGTCAACCCTGTTTCCGGGTCGTGGAGTTCGGCGGTGAGCCACTCCCGGCCGTCGCGTTCGCCGGTCCGGTGGGTCCGGTAGGCGAGCCGTGCACCGAAGGCCGTGCCGGTGAAGCGGGGGCCGGACCAGCCGCTGCCGTGGCCGAGGGCGGTGAGTTCGACCAGCGGGAGCGCGCCCTGCGGGGCGGCTTCGCGATCGTCGCCGGGGTGTGTCAGCCGGACCAGGCGCAAGGTCCCGTCGGCGGTGACGGCGAACCGGGCGGCGAGCGTCTCGTGTCCCCAAGTGAACTGGTCGCGCCACTGGTTGGAGGCCGTGTACGCCGCATCCGCCGTGCCGGTCAAGGTGCTCCCCCTCCTGGCCCCGCCCCGTTGCCGGGGAGCGGAGGTCCGCGTGAATCCCTCGTTACGGTCTCTTGACGACCCAAGTGTGACCGGTCACAATCCTCGCATGAATGTGACCGGTCACACAAGGCGCCCGGCGAGCATCAGGGACGTCGCCACGGCCGCCGGGGTTTCGTACCAGACGGTCTCGCGGGTCATCAACGGCCATCCCAGCGTCCGGCCGGCCACCCGCGAGCGGGTGCTGGCCGCCATCGAGGAGCTGGGCTTCCGTCGCAACGCCACCGCCCTCGCCCTGGCCAGCGGGCGCACCCGCACCGTGACCGTGCTCACCGCGAACACCACCCACTACGGCTACGCCTCGATCCTGCAGGGCATCGAGGAGTCGGCCCGGGCCGCGTCCTACGCGGTCGGGATCGGCGTGCTGGAATCCGCCGAGGACGCGGCCGTCGCCGCCGAAGTGCAGCGCGCGACGGACGCCGGCGGCGGGATCGTCGTGATCGCCTACGATCCGGCCGGTGTGCGGGCGCTGGGAGCGGTGCCCGAAGGGCTGCCCGTGGTGGGCGTGGTCGAGACTCCGGCGAGCCCGCCCGGCGGCGACAGCCCCTGGGTGTGGACCGACGACCGCGAGGCCGCCTACCAGGCGACCCGGCATCTGCTCTCCCTCGGCCACGAGACCGTGCACTACGTCGCCATCCCCTCCAGCACCCGCCGCACCAGCGCCCGCACCAGCGGCTGGCGGCAGGCGCTGAAAGAAGCGGGCGCCCCGGAACCCCGCCCGGTGCAGAGCAGTTGGGGACCCGCGGGCGGTCACGCGGCGGCGCTGAAGCTGGCCAGGGACCCGTCCGTCACCGCGATCCTGTGCGGCAACGACGACCTCGCGCTCGGCGTGCTCCGCGCCCTGCACGAGACGGGCCGCGCCGTGCCGGGCGAGGTCAGCGTGGCCGGGTTCGACGACGCCCCGCACTCCGCCTTCCTCACCCCGTCCCTGACGACCGTGCGCCTGGACTTCACGGGCCTCGGCCGGGCCGCGTTCGCCCTGCTGCACGGGGCGTTGGAGGAGTCCGCGCCGGTCGCCCCGCATCCCGTGTCCGTACCGGAACTTGTCGTGCGGGAGAGCTCGGGCCCTCCGCCCTCGGGCTCCTGAACGTCCCCTGTGAGCGCCGCAGTTGTGAGTCCCGCTTCCTGAACCGAACCGTCTGCTCGGAAAGGCACGAGATGCACAGAAGACTTCTCTCCGCCCTGGCACTGATATGTGCCGCGGGACTGGCCGCCACCGCGTGCAGTGATCCGACCGCCGGGGATGCCGGTGCCGACGACGGCGGGCAGACGGCGGTGAACCCGACCGCACGGCTTGACGGCGTGAAGCTGACCATGTGGACCGCGCAGAACACGGTCAACGCGCCCAGGCAGGCCATCGACGCCTTCGAGAAGGCCACCGGAGCCGAGGTCGACACCCAGGCGATCCCGGACCTCTACGAGCAGAACGTGCCGACGAAACTGGCCTCCGGCGACCGCCCCGACCTGATGTTCTGGCAGCCTTCCGTCTCCACCCTGCCGTTCGTCCAGCCGCGGCAGAACCTCATCACGCTCGACGGCGAGCCCTGGGTCTCCCAGCTCGGCGACACGGAGAAGTCCCTCGGCGTCATCGACGGCAAGCGCTACGCGGCGATCGTGACCAGCCCGGCCATGCTCGGCGTCTACTACAACAAGGACGTCTTCCGGCAGGCGGGCATCGCCGAGAAGGACTTCCCCCGGTCCTACGACGAGCTGCTCGCCCTCGGCCACCGGGTCGCCGACAAGACCGACGCGGCCGCCTTCTACGAGGCCGGCGGCGACAAGTGGCCGCTCCAATGGCAGATGCAGGTCCAGCTCACCGATCTGGACCGGCAATGGTGGGCGGACCTGAACGCCGGCAGGAAGAAGTGGACCGACACGGTCGTGGTCGGCGCGATCAAGAAGTACAAGGACAAGCTGCTCGACGCCGGGCTCGCCCAGAAGAACTACCGCACGGGCACGTTCACCGGGCAGGCCGACGCCCTGTGGAAGGGCGAGGCCGGCATGGTCCTCAACGTCACATCCTTCCAGAGCCAGTTGCAGGCCAAGTACGCCACCGCCGAGATCGACAAGAGGATCGGCTGGTTCCCGGTCGCCAACTCCTCGGCGACCGGCCTGTACTCCCCCGACCAGACCAACGGGGTCGTAGCCTTCAAGACGGGTGACGAGAAGCGGCAGGACGCGGCCCGGCAGTTCCTCGCCTTCTGGCTGGGACCGGACTACCCGGACTACATCAAGGCGATGAAGATCCCGTCCGTGCAGCCGTCCGTGCCCACCCCCGGCGGGCTGCCCGAGACGTCCAAGGCCCAGGTCGCGGCCCTGCCGAAGGCCATCGGCGTGTTCCAGGCCAAGGCCATCGTCGCCCCCGACACGCACCTCTACCTGGCCGACATGATCTTCGGCAAGAAGAGCCCGCAGCAGGTCGCGCAGGCGATCCAGGACCAGTTCGCGCAGGTGGCCAAGGCCCAGGGCGCACCCGGGTTCTGACGATGGCGGACACGGTCGTACGGACACGCAAGCAGCCATCGGCAGCCGGCCCGCCGAGGAGCGTCGGGCGGCTCCCGCGTGCCGCGGTGCACCACCCCTGGTGGTTCGCGCTTCCCGCGATCGCCGTCTTCGCGGGGTTCTTCCTGGTGCCCAACCTGCTCAACTTCTACTACCCGTTCACCGATTGGTCGTCGTACCACGCGGACATCGCCTTCACGGGCCTGGACACCTTCCGGACCATCGCCGAGGACGGTTCGCTGCTGCGCGCGATCCGCACGACGCTGGTGTACGCGCTGCTGGCGGCGGTGTTCCAGAACGGTTTCGGGCTCGTGCTGGCGCTGCTGCTGGAGGACGACAGCCGCTTCAACCGGTTCTTCCGGGCCGTCTTCTTCCTGCCGGTGCTGATCTCGGCCCTCGCGACCGGGTACGTCTTCCAGGCGCTCCTCGACCAGGACGGAGCGGTCAACTCGGTGCTGGGCACCGACATCCCGTGGCTGGGCTCGACGACCTGGACACTGGTGATCGTCACCCTGATCCACGGCTGGAAGTGGATGGGCCTGGCCATGCTGATCTATCTGGCGGGACTGAAGGGCATCCCGGGCGACATGCTCGAAGCCGCCCGGATCGACGGGGCCGGGCCGTGGCGGACGTTCTGGTCGGTGCGCTGGCCGATGCTCGCGCCGGCCGTCACCTTCAACGTCACCACGGCACTGATCGGTTCGATGAACACCTTCGACATCGTGCAGGCCACGACCGGCGGCGGGCCCGCGGCCTCCACCGAGGTCTTCAACATCTACATGTTCCGGATCTTCGGGCAAGGCCTGTACGCGCAGGCCTCCGCGATGAGTCTGGTGCTCTTCCTCGTCGTGGTGGCCGTGGCGATCCCGCTGGTCGTGGGGCTCCGGCGAAGGGAGCAGATGCTATGACCCCGGTGTGGCGCTACGGCCGTCCCGCCCTGGTCCTGCTGCTGGCGGGGCTGGCCGTGGGCGTGCCGCTGTGGCTGGTCGCCGTCACCTCGGCCAAGCCGCAGGCGGAGGCGATCAAGCCGAACCTGGACCTGCCCCGGCACTGGCAGCCCGCCGCCAACTACGCGGACGCCCTCGCCGAGGGCGAGATGCTGCGCGGATTCCTCAACTCCCTGCTGGTCGTGCTGCCTTCCGTGATCCTGGTGCTGATCCTGGGCGCGGGTGCCGCCTGGGTCTTCGCGCGGCGGAAGTCGAGGCTGGTGTCGGCGGCGTACGCGCTGTGCATCAGCGGTCTGCTGCTGCCGCCCGCGGTCATCACCATCGTGATGGAGCTGCGCCAGCTGGGCCTGGCCGGCACCCGGCCCGGCATGATCGCCGTCTACACCGGCATGTACCTGTCGACGTCGATCTTCTTCATGACCGGCTTCATCCGCGCCATCCCCCTGGAACTGGAGGAGGCGGCCCGGATGGACGGGGCGACGCCGTCGCGGATCTTCTGGCGGATCGTCCTGCCGCTGCTCCGGCCGGTCATCGCCACGGCGACGATCATGGTGATGCTCTACGCCTGGAGCGACGTCTTCTACGCGTTCTTCGTCCTCGGCGGCGGAGACCGGGCGACCCTGCCGCTCAACCTCTACCAGGTCGCCAGTGCCCAGCTCTACCTCAACAACTGGCACCTCGTCTTCGCGTACGTCGTGGTGATGAGCCTGCCCATGGTCGCCGTGTTCCTCGTCGGCCAGCGAAAGATCGTGTCCGGAATCACCAGTGGAGCCGTCAAGTGACTGGAGGTCCAGCAGCGTGATCACCCCCACCCGCACGAGATCCCGTACCAGAACCGCCCTGTTCGCAGCACTACTTGGAGCAGCCGCCATGGCAGCCACCCTTCCCACGGCCGGCCCCGCGGCAGCCGCAGCCGATCCGCAGCGCCTCACCGTCGACCTCGGCGCCTCCGAGGGCCCGGTGATGCTCGGCGCCAACGGCTCCCTCTACGGGCTCAGCGACGACGGGGTGCCCAGCGACGCCGTGATGGAGCCCTTGAAGATCACCAGCATCTCGCAGAAGCCGGAGGGCGGCGCCCAGCACCCCAACGGCGACGCCCTCACGGTCTCGAAGTCGTTCTTCCGCACCGGCGGCGGCGAGATCAACGTGATGATGCAGGACATCTACGCCAAGTGGCCTTACGAGGACCTCGGCATCGACGACTACCTCCCCAGGGTCGACAAGATCGTCAAGGAGATCTCGGCCGACCCGAACAGCGACCGCTTCGTCTACATCCCGTTCAACGAGCCCGACCAGATCTGGTACAAGCTCGACGTCCAGGACCAGGCGCAGTACGAGAAGAACCGCGACCGGTTCTTCAAGGACTGGAAGACGGTGTACCAGCGGATCCGGGCGATCGACCCCGACGCGCGCATCGCCGGACCCAACGAAGCCGCTTATCACACGCGTCTGTTGAAGGACTTCCTCGCGTTCACCAAGCGGGAGAACGTCGTTCCCCAGGTGATGACCTGGCACGAGCTCGGCTCCGGCTCCCTGCGCGACTTCCAGGCGCATTACGACGACTACCGCAGGCTGGAGCGCGAGACGGGCATCGCCCCCCTGAAGATCAACATCGACGAGTACGCCAACCGCCGCGACCTGTCCGTGCCGGGACAGCTCGTGCAGTGGGTGTCGATGTTCGAGCGCAACAAGGTGTTCGCCAACATGGCGTACTGGGACGCCGCCGGCAATCTCAGCGGACACGTGGTGCGCTCCAACATTCCCAACGGCGGCTGGTGGCTGTTCCGCTGGTACGCGGGCCTGACCGGGAACACCGTGAAGGTGACGCCGCCGCAGCCGAACACCATCGACACCCTCCAGGGGCTCGCGTCCCTGGACACCTCCCGCCGCCAGGCCCAGGTGCTGCTCGGAGGTGCGGACGGCGACTCGGACGTGGTCGTGAAGAACGTCCCCCGCTCGGTGTTCGGCCGTACGGTCACCGCGACGGTCGCCGAGGCCTCCTGGTCCGGTTACGAGGGGCAGCACGCGGCTCCTCGGGTCCTGGCGCGCACCAAGGTGAAGGTCGCGGACGACGGCTCGGCGACGGTCCCGCTGCGCGGCCTGCACAAGATGTCGGCGTACCGGATCGTCCTCACCCCCGGCGGCTCGGGCACCCCGGCCCTCGCCTCCGTCCCGTGGTCGGCGTCGTACGAGGCCGAGGACGCCGCCGTCACCGACGGCAAGGTCTACACCCAGGGCACGGTGGGCAACGCCAACGGCTACGCGGCCTCCGGCACCAAGGACGTCGGCTCCCTCAACCAGCCGGGCAGCAAGGTCGCGTTCACGGTGAACGTGCCGGAGGACGGCACGTACGACCTCGCGATCCTGTACGGCAACCAGTCCGGCGGCCCCGCCACGCAGAAGCTGAGCGTCGACGGCGCCGACCCGGTGACGGTCACCTACCCCTCGACCGAGAACTGGACCTATCGTGCCAAGAACGACGTCCGCGTCCGGCTGAAGGCCGGGACGCACCAGTTGGTGCTGGCCAAGGGCGACGCCGAGGTCACGCTCGACCGGATCGACCTGACGCGCGCCACCGGCGCGGCCTCCGCGTCGTACGAGGCCACCCTGGCGGACAACAGAGGCAAGCCGTCGTACGACTACTCGTCCTCGGCCGGCGTGGGCACGGGTGCGCTGGTGCTGCGCTCCGGCGACAAGGCCGTCTTCGACGTGTACGCCCCGCGTGACGGCTACTACACGGTGACCCCGCGGACCTCTGCGGCGGTGCGGCTCGCCCTGCACGGCGAGAAGGTCACGGCGGCGCCCGGCCGCCCGCTGCGGCTGTACCTCGTCGCGGGCAACAACCGGGTCGCGATGACGTCGGGCCACGCCGCCGTCCGCTCCCTCGACGTCTCCGGCGACGGCTCGGCGTCCGGCACGCTCTCCTACGAGGGGGCCTCGGCCACGCTCGCGGGTGGCGCGAAGCTCGTGGACAGCCCGCACGCGTCCGCCGGCTCGTACATCGGCCGGCTCGGCAACAGCTCGTCCAGCACCGCCGAGTTCACGGTGACCGCGCCGAGGTCCGGCCGCTACGTGCTGGTCGTCCACTACGCCCACAACGACCGCCGGGACAACGGCCACGCATACAACACGGACATCATGTCCCGTACGGCGGACATCAGGGTCGGGGACGCCGCACCGCAGAAGGTCACGTTCAAGAACACCTGGAGCTGGGACGACTACTGGACGGTCGGCGTCCCGGTCGATCTGGCGAAGGGCGCGAACAAGGTGACGTTCGGCAACGCCTCCGCCTGGGCGCCGAACATCGACAGGATCGAGCTGGGCCGGGTCGTGGGCTGAGCGACGCGACTGCTGACGCCGGGTCAGCGAGTTCTGGTGCCGCAGTCCGCCTTGGAGGCGGGCTGCGGCACTGTCGCGTCGAGGGTGATCCCCTATGCTTCTACATGTTTGTAGAAGTCACACGCACATGAAGGAGTGGACACGCCACCATGGTGTTCAAACGACTGCTCGGCGCGCTCGGCGTCGGCGGCCCCACGGTCGACACGGTTCTCGATCCCGCTCCCGTCCGGCCCGGCGGCACGCTCAGCGGGCAGGTCCATCTCGTGGGCGGCAAGGCCGACTTCGAGATCGAGCACATCACCCTGGAGCTGGTGGCCCGGGTCGAGGCCGAGCACGAGGGCGGTGAGAGCGAGGGCGTCGTGGCCTTCGACCGGTTCACCGTCGGCGGCGGCTTCCGGCTCGCGGAGGGCGAGCAGCGCAGCGTGCCGTTCAGCGTGGCCGTGCCCTGGGAGACACCGGTCACCCAGTTGCACGGGCAGAGCCTGGGCGTGGTCCTCGGGGTGCGCACCGAGCTGTCGGTGGCGGGCGCGAAGGACAAGGGCGACCTGGACGAGTTGAACGTCTCGCCGCTGCCCGTACAAGAGGCCGTGCTCGAAGCCCTCGGCGGACTCGGGTTCGGATTCCGGTCGGCCGACCTCGAGTACGGGCGCATCGGCGGCACGGGCCAGCGGCTGCCGTTCTACCAGGAGATCGAACTCCTCCCCTCACCGCAGTACGCGCAGCAGGTCAACGAGATCGAGCTGACGTTCCTGGCGAACCCGGGCGGCATGGAGGTGGTACTGGAGGCCGACAAGCGGGGCGGCTTCCTGTCGCCGGGTCAGGACGCGCTCATCCGGTTCACCGTCTCCCACGGCGGGGTGGAACAGCAGGACTGGCCCTCGGTCGTCAGCGGCTGGATGCGGCAACTGGTCGAGCACCGAACCTCCTACGGCTCCCCCACCCCGTTCGTCCCGGCCGGGCACGGGCACGAGGGGCAGCACCGGGACGGCCACCGCTCGGGACCGGGCATGGGCACGGCCGTCGCCGCGGGTGCGGCGGGACTGGCCGTCGGCGTCGTCGGCGGCATGGTCGCGGGAGAGGTCGTCGACGAGGTCGGGGACTTCTTCGAGGGCGACGAGGAGGAAGAGGAGGGCTGAGGCCGGCCCCGGCGGCTCCCCGGGTGGAACGTCCCGTTGTCTGCCGGGTGCGGCGCCGTTGTGGCTCGTCGCGCAGTTCCCCGCGCCCCTCACAGGGCGCGCCGCACCGCTCCGACGTGCTGGTCAGAGCGGTGTCGCCGCCTGCAGGATGAGGAACATCGTCACCGCCGAGTTCGCGGACGACATCGCCGAGACGGCCGTCCCGGCGGCCGCGCCCCACGCCGCCGCTCCGACCGCCGTGAACGCCGGCGGCCAGTGGCGCACGGCGGGGGCCGGGCCGAGCAGCGCCGCCACGCGGCGCGGCACCGGGCCGGGAGCCGCGAGTCCCGCGAGGGTGGGCAGCGGGGTGCCCCGCGAGACGAGCGCGGCCGTGCCGATCGCCCTCGCCACCGTACGGCGGCTGCCGATCACCCGTGCCGCCTCCTCGTCCGCCCACCGCTCCGCCGTGTACGCCACGGCGGTCCGCAGCGGTCGCAGGAACGGGTTGGCGCGGGCCGCCAGTTGCACGGCGAGCAGGTAGCGGTCGTGCCGTGCGGTGAGGTGCGCCCGTTCGTGGGCGAACAGAGCCCGGCGCTCGGCCGGCCGGAGCCGGTCCAGCAGGGCCGTGGTCACCACGACACGGCCCCGCCCGGCACCGGCGCGCGACACCCCACCGCCCCGGCGTCCGCCGGGCGGCAGTGCGTACGCATAGGGCACGGCGTCGGGCAGCACCGCCACCTGCGTCTCCCGCAGCCCGGCCAGGGCGCGATGCGCCCGACGGCGTACCCGCCCGTGCCGCCGCACCGTCCGGACACAGGCGACAACGACCGCGCACAGCGCGGGAATCGCGGCCTTGCCCACGACCTCGTCGTACGGCACGGCGGCCCGCACCTCGGGGTCGGACCAGCCGTCCGGCAGCGGGTTGCCGGGCAGTTGCGCGGTGCCGACCACCATCACCAGCGCGAGGCAGAGCGTGCTGCACAGCGCCAGCACCACGGCCAGCACCGTCAGCAGCCGCGTCGCGGTGCGCGGATGCAGATGCTGTTCGGCGAGGCGGGCGACCGGCCAGGCGGTGAGCGGCAGGATCAGTGGCAGAAAGACGAAGACCCCCATGAGGCTTCAGTCTTCCCCTTCGCCCTGAGCCTGATCCAGCAGGTCGCGCAGCAGCCGTTCCTCGTCCGGGCCGAGGCCGGTGACGAAGCTGGCCAGCACGGCCCCGCGGTCGCTCTCGGCGTCCAGCACCTTGCGCATCTTGCGGGCGGCCAGGCCTGCCTGGTCCGAGGCCGGGGTCCAGGCGAAGGACCGGCCGACCCGCTCCCGGGTGACCGCGCCCTTGCCCAGCAGCCGGGTCAGGATCGTGATCACCGTCGTGTACGCCAGGTCACCGCCGAGGCGTTCCTGCACCCAGCCGGCCGTGGCCGGGCCGTCCGCCTCGCGCAGCGCCGACAGCACCAGCGCCTCCAGCTCGCCCTGTCCCCGCCGGGGACGCTGCCCGGGACCCGTCACCGCCCCGCCTCCCTTTCACCGCCCTGCGTTGCCCTTGCGGACATCGTATAGATCCGCCGGCCCGATCCCGCCTGCTTCTACATTGCTGTAGATTCAGAGTGGCATCCGCAGTGACATCCACACCGCACACGTCAACGCTCAAGAAGGAGTACCCCGTGGGAGTTTCCCTGTCCAAGGGCGGCAACGTCTCGCTCAGCAAGGAGGCCCCCGGCCTGACCGCCGTCCTGGTCGGCCTGGGCTGGGACGTCCGCACCACCACCGGCACCGACTACGACCTCGACGCCTCCGCCCTGCTCCTGGACGCCTCCGGCAAGGTCCCCTCGGACCAGCACTTCGTCTTCTACAACAACCTCAAGAGCCCCGACGGTTCGGTCGAGCACACCGGCGACAACCTCACCGGTGAGGGCGAGGGCGACGACGAGTCCGTCAAGGTGAACCTCGCCGCCGTCCCGGCCGGGATCGACAAGATCGTCTTCCCGGTGTCCATCCACGACGCCGAGAACCGCGGCCAGAGCTTCGGACAGGTCCGCAACGCCTTCATCCGGGTCGTCAACCAGGCGGGCGGCCAGGAGATCGCCCGCTACGACCTGTCCGAGGATGCCTCGACCGAGACCGCGATGGTCTTCGGCGAGCTCTACCGGCACGGCGCCGAGTGGAAGTTCCGTGCGGTCGGCCAGGGCTACGCCTCGGGTCTCGCCGGTATCGCCGCCGACTTCGGCGTCAACGTCTGACACGGACCACCGCACCGCCGGGCCCGCCGCGTGCGGCCGGGCCCGGTACACGCATCAGCAACCGACCGGGAGACCATGTGGCCGACCCGTCCCGCCTCCGCCCGGACGACCGCGCGGACTTCGAAGCCGTACTGCACCACGCGCTGGGCACCGCGGACATCCGTGGCGCCCTCGGCACCGACCGGGCCGGCCGGGCGGCAGCGCACCTGCGCGCCCACGCGCTCGCCCACGCCGACGACATCGCGGCGGCGGCCGAAGGGCCGTACCGCTCCTACCTCGCCGTGCGCAGGGCCGCCCGGCACGAGGCGCGGGGCCCGCTGGACGGCGGCAGTCTGCTGCCGGCCCTCGCGGTGCTCACCCCGCTCGTGGCGGGCACGTCCGCCACGGCGCTGCTCCTGACCGGCGGTCTGCTGCACCTCGCCGACGCCCTCGGCCCGCTGCCCGGATCGCTCGTCGCGGCGGGCTGGACCCTGGCGCTCGTGGCGGCCGTGACCGGCCTCGGAACCCTGGCCGCCCTGCTGCACACGGCCCTGCGGAGGGGCGGCGTGCCCCCGGCCGCCGAGCAGGTGGAGCACGCCCGGCTGGTCTGGCGGCAGGAGCTGCTCGACCGCGGGATGCTGCCGCACCTGCGCCGGCACCTGCTGCCGCATCCCGATACGGCGATCACACCGTGCTCGGCGCCCGATACGCTCTCGCCGTGCCCGGCCCGGGCGAGAGAGGACAGGACACCATGTTCGGACTGAGCGAGTTCGCGATCATTCTCATCGTCGTCATAGCGGTCATCGGGATGAAGAAGCTCCCCGAGCTGACCCGCTCGGCCGGCAAGGCGGCCCGCATCCTCAAGGCCGAGGCCCGCGCGGCGAAGGACGAGGAGGCCGGGACGGCTCCCGCGCCGCGGGTGGTCCAGGGCGAGATCGTGCCGCCGGGCACCGGCCCGACCCCGCCCGGTGCCCGGACGGCGGGCGCCCCGGACCACCCCTGATCCGCCCCGTGACTACAGCGTGCGCTCCAGGCGGTCGGCCACGAGCCTGACGAAGCGCGCCGGGTCCTTGGGCTGGCCGCCCTCCGCGAGCACCGCCAGGGTGTGGAGCAGCTCGGCGGACTCGGCGAGCTCCGTACGGTCCTCGCTCGCCCCGTACGCCTCGTGCAGGCCCTTCACCAGCGGGTGGCCGGGGTTGAGCTCCAGGATCCGCTTGGTGCGCGGCACCTCCTGGCCCATCGCCCGGTACATGTTCTCCAGGGCCGGGGTCAGGTCGTGCGCGTCCGAGACGACGCAGGCCGGGGAGACCGTGAGCCGCGTGGAGAGGCGGACCTCCTTGATGTCCTCGTCGAGCTGCTCGCGCATCCAGCCGAGCAGCCCGGCGTACTCCTCGGCCTGCTTCTCGCGCTCCTCGCCGGCCTTCTCCCCGCCCTCGCCGTCGAGGTCGATCTCGCCCTTGGTGACGGACCGCAGCGTCTTGCCCTCGTACGCGCCGACGGCGTCGACCCAGACCTCGTCGACGGCGTCGGTGAGCAGCAGCACCTCGATGCCCTTGTCCCGGAACGCCTCCATGTGCGGAGAGTTCTCGATGCTCTGCCGGGACTCCCCGGTGATGTACCAGATGTCGTCCTGGCCGTCCTTCATCCGCTCCACGTACTGCGCGAGCGTGGTCGGCCCGTCGTCGGAGTGCGTGGTCGCGAACGAGGACACGGCGAGGATCGCGTCACGGTTCTCCGAGTCGGTGACCAGGCCCTCCTTCAGGGCGGTGCCGAACTCACGCCAGAACGTGCGGTAACGGTCCATGTCCTTGGCGAGGAACTCCTTGACCGTGGACAGCACCTTCTTGGTCAGCCGGCGCTGCATCATCCGGATGTGCCGGTCCTGCTGGAGGATCTCGCGGGAGACGTTGAGCGAGAGGTCCTGTGCGTCGACGACGCCCTTGACGAAGCGGAGGTAGGGCGGCAGCAGTGCCTCGCAGTCGTCCATGATGAAGACGCGCTTCACGTACAGCTGGACGCCGCGCTTGAAGTCCCGCGTGAACAGGTCGTGCGGGGCGTGCGAGGGGATGAAGAGCAGGGCCTGGTACTCGAAGGTGCCCTCCGCCTGGAGCCGGATCGTCTCCAGGGGCTCGCGCCAGTCGTGGCTGATGTGCTTGTACAGCTCGTGGTACTCGTCGTCGGACACCTCGTCACGCGAGCGCGCCCACAGGGCCTTCATGGAGTTGAGCGTCTCGGGCTCGGGCGCGCCCTCGCCGTCCTTCGCCTCCGGGACCATCCGGATCGGCCAGGTGATGAAGTCCGAGTAGCGCTTGACGATCTCCCGGATCGTCCACTCGGAGGTGTAGTCGTGCAGCTGGTTCTCGGGGTCGGCGGGCTTGAGGTGGAGCGTGACGGAGGTGCCCTGCGGCGCGTCGTCGACCCTCTCCAGCGTGTACGTCGCCTCGCCACGCGAGGTCCAGCGGGTCCCCTGGCCCTCACCGGCGCGCCGGGTCACGAGCGTCACCTCGTCCGCCGCCATGAAGCCGGAGTAGAAGCCGACGCCGAACTGGCCGATGAGCCCCTCGGCCCCGGCCGCGTCCTTGGCCTCCCGCAGCTCCTCCAGGAACGCGGCCGTACCCGAGTTGGCGATGGTGCCGATGAGCTGCCCGACCTCGTCGTACGACATGCCGATGCCGTTGTCCCGCACCGTGAGGGTGCGGGCCTCCTTGTCGATGTCGAGCTCGATGTGCAGGTCCGACACATCGGCGTCGAGCGAGTCGTCCCGGAGCTTCTCCAGACGCAGCTTGTCGAGCGCGTCGGAAGCGTTGGAGACGAGCTCCCGCAGGAAGACATCCTTGTTCGAGTAGACCGAGTGGATCATCAGCTGGAGCAGCTGACGCGCCTCTACCTGGAACTCAAACGTTTCGGTCGTCATGGTTCGCGAATCCCTCACAGGTCCCACAGTCGCCTGAACTGGATGCAACTCTAAAACACCAAGTCAGGCCGGGGCCCCGGAAGTCAGACGAGGCGGGCGAAGACGACCAGGTTCTCGGTGTAGTCCCGGGCCTGGCGGTCGTAGGCACCCGCGCAGGTGATCAGCCGGACCTGGGCGTCCGGGGTGTCGCCGTAGACGCGGTCGCTGGGGAAGGCGTCCTTCTCGAAGGACTCCGTGGCGTAGACGACGAAGGTCGCCTTGCCGCCGTCGGCCCGCGCCACCTGGAACCGGTCGCCCTTCCTCAGCTCGCTGAGCCCGGCGAAGACGGCCGGGGAGGTCGCGGTGTCCACGTGCCCGGCGATGATCGCGGTACCCGCCTCTCCGGGGGTGTGGCCCTTGGCGTACCAGCCGACGAGGTTGGTGTCGTGCGCCGGTGGGGGCTCCAGCTGGCCCGAGCGGCCGATGGCGAGGTCGGTGAAGGGCGCGTCGACCGAGATCTTGGGGATGAGCAGGCGGACCGGCCGGGACCGCGGCAGATGCGGGCCCGCCCCGGATCCGGCGGACCGGTGCGGCGCGGCGGACGTGGGCGGCGTGTCGGGCAGGTCGGGGACGGCCGGGTTCGCGGTCACGGCCGGTGGAGCGTGCGGCGGGCCGGCGGCGTCGGACGATCCACCGCGGCCGCCGACCATGCTCACGGTCAGGACGAGGGCGGCCACGGCCCACAGCACCGACACGACGGTGCGCAGCCGCCGCTTCGACGGTTCGGGGCCGGGGCCGGACTCGGGGTCGGGAAGAGCGGGGGGACTGGCTGCCATCAAGGACCACCTCATTCGGGCACGGCACGCGGGACGACGAGCCGGGCCGCCGCGACGCGAGGTGCACGTGCGGCGGCCACGGCTGCTGTGGGGTCAGGCGCCGGTCACACGGTGCCGCGCGAGGCCCGCTGGCGTCGCAGCGCGTACAGGCCGGTGCCGGCCACCGCCAGCACGGCCATCCCGCCCGCGGTCACGCCCGGCGCGGAGGCCAGCCCGCCGCCACCGGTGTGCATACCGCCGCGCGGCTTGTCGTGCTTGCCCTCCCAGGAGCCCTTGTCGTGCCCGTCGTGCTTGCCGCCCCAGTCGTCGTCCTCCTTGTAGGTGTCCGGGTCGTGCTTGGGGTTGTCCCAGTCGTCGTCCGAGTTCACCGCGGACAGGGCGCCGCCACCGGTGTGCATACCGCCGTGCGGCTTGTGGTGCTTGTCCTTCCAGGAGCCCTTGTCGTGCTCCTTCTCCTTGCCGTGCTCCTCTTCCTTGCCCTCGTGGTCGCCCTTGTCGCCGTCCCACTCGTCATCGGCGGTCACCGCGGACAGGGCTCCGCCACCCGTGTGCATCCCGCCGTGCGGCTTGTCGTGCTTGCCGTCCTTGTGGTGCTCCTTGCTGTAGGAGTTGTTGTCGTGGTCCCAGTCACCCATCGCCTGGGCGTAGGCGGCGGGCGCGGTGATCGCGAGGGCGGCCGTGGCAGTGGCCGTCGCGAGCAGCATGCGGGCAGAGCGCATCGGTGAGTCCTTCCGTCGCGACCCGGGCAGCTGACGCCTCGCCAGCTCACGAGACCCGGTCTCGACGTGCACCACCGTCAGTCATGCCGGGCAGCCCCACCATCCAGGGCGTTCACACGGGTTACGACGGCACTCCGACGGCGGAACACCACGGTCTCCCCGGGGGGAGCCGAAGGGAGCCCGGAGGCCCTCCCCCGTCAGCGCCGTCCGAAGCCCCGGTGTGCCATGCGGGACGGGTCCGGATCGGCCAGCTGCGCCGCCATGCCGACGAGGACCAGCCCGCCCGCGATGAGCAGCCCCTGGGCCAGGACGATGCCGCAGGCCAGCACGGCGACGCCGAGGGCCAGCCCCCACCAGGCACCGGTCCGCCGGTACTCCCGGGGCTGGGCGGGGCGGCCGGACCTCATGGCCCGGGTGAACCGGGGATCCTCCTGCTCGAGTCGTGCTTCGAGATCGACGAGGCGGTGGTCTTCGGACTGGGGCACGGCTTCTCCTTCCCGGAACCCGAGCGCTTCGAGGCAGGCACGGCCGAGGTCATGACAAGTCCTGGGGTGCCGGGCCCTGCGGCGGTGCGGAGGGAGACGGGCCGCCGACGCGCCGGTACGGTCGGCCGCGGCTGTCTCACCAGGGCTTCAGCTTCTCCCTCCTCCAACGGCGTGCGCCATCGGGCCCCATGCCCATTCTTCCCGGCACCCGACCCTCATGAACGCCGGTGCGACCGGCGGGTGTTCGACCGCCGTTACGCCATCCGCGTCGGTCTGATCGACCCCCGAGTGCGACAGGGCATCTCCCGCCCTACGTCCGACAAGTGGATCCGGCGCCGGCGGTACGAGGGCGAAAGAGGGCAGGCGCGGGTGATCGTCGCGGAGGACTCCACCGTCGTCCGCAGGCTCCGCAGGCGTTCGCCGTGTCCGGCGGCGTGGGGGAATGCCGGCGCATCGCGGCGGAGCGATCAGATATGGGTTCTGAATGTGCGTGATCCGTGCTCGTCGGAATTACGGACGGGTAGCGTTCGGGGGCGTTCAGCTGGTCGCGTGGGCGCCTCACGCGCCCCCTACGAAGACTGCGCGGTCCGGAGTACCGTGGAATGCGTCGTGCTTTGCTGTTCAGGGGGATTCATGACTGATAAAGCCTTCCTCAGCGACTTCACTTCCTTTCCCGTCGTGGTGCAGGCTGCCGCCCGGAGGTTCGCCACTCTGCAATCGGGAGGAGCGGTGGGAGGGGTTCTGCCGTCGCTCACCCGGATGAAGGAGGGCAGTGAGGGTAGCGAAACCAGTGAAACGAGCGAGAACAGCGAGAATTCTGAACGCAGCGAATTCAGCGAGGGAAGTGAATTCGGCGAGCGGAGCACTGCCGGTGCGATAGGCAGGCTCGGTATGAGCCTGAGTTCGGCGCCGGTGAGCGAATGGGGGCCGGTCACGTCGCCGGTCGGTCGTGACTGACGGGACACGAGGATGGGATGCCCGCGGCTGTGCGGCTGCCGGCCTCTTCCTGCCTGCTGCCGCGCGTCCCGATGTGACGACCGATCTGGCGCGGCAGGCATGGCAGCTCGCTCTGGCGTTGCATGCGCTCAAATCAGCCGGGCGCGGCTTCCCGGGCAGGCAGGAGGAGCACGGTGACATTGCTGGTGCTCGCCCCGTCCGATGACGAGACCGCGCGCATGTTCTGCGAGTTCGTAGCGGAGCGAGGGCACAGGGCCGTGATGCCCCAAGGGTTCGACGAGGTGTGCATCACGGTGACGTCCGGGCGGGATGCTTCACACGACGTCGATCTTCGGGTGGGCGGTGAACGGGTGCGCGGCGTGCTGCACCGCGGGATCGGGGCGCCGGTGAGCGAGGGCGGTGACTCTGCGTTCGCGCACGCCGAGGCGCTGGCCGCCTGGTGGTCCGCGCTCGCCCTCTGGGACGGGCCAGTGATCAACGGTGCGACGCGCCAGGGGTTCCTGCCACCCCTCGATCCTCTCCTCCTGACCCGTGTGCCCGGGGTGACGCTCCCGCCGTCCTCACTCGGCCGGCCCCTGTCCGCTGCGACGACCGCCGAGCTCGTCAACGTCCACCGCGAGCGGGACGGAGCGTTCCTCGGCCGGGGCACGGAGGCGATCGTCTCGGACGAAATCCTGCGCTTCACCCGGTTCGATCCGGACCACGTCCGGTACGTCCTGCTCGCCGGCAACCAGGTGTTCGATCCTTCCGGGGCCGGCGGCGCTCTGGCCGGCGCGACCCGCAGCGCGCTCGCTCCCCTGTTGCACCGGCTACGCTCACTCGGCGCGGACTTCTGCTTGCTGGTCATTGAGCCGGCGGGCGAGGAGTGTCGACTCCTCGACGTCTCCGGTCTGCCGACGCACCACCAGTTCGAGGCCATACGCCCCCAGGTGTTCCAGGCGCTCCTGGACCGGCTGCTGGGCGGGCCGCTGTGATCCTGTGCATCGGCCTGGCCGCCGATCCCACATTCCTGCACGGGCTGCGCGCCCTGGCCGCAGCGGCCCTCCCCTTCACGGTGGTCGACCTGCCCACCCTTGCCCTGTACGGCGAGCTCACCGTCCCACTGGACGATGTGCGCGCCACCGTCATCCGCACAGGCGACGGCGAGACGGAAGTGGTCCTCGACGAAGTCTGTGCCGTGTGGTGCCGGCCGCTCAACGTCTCGGCCGGCGCCCCCAGTCCCGGCGCGGCACACCGGGCGGACGGCCAGTACCAGGCGCTGTGCCGGGTGCTGGAGGCCGTCAACGTGCCGGTGCTCAACCCCCCTTGGCGGGAGGCGACCAACTCCGCCAAGCTGCTGCACGCGGTTGCCCTCGCGCCGGTAGCCCGGTGGCGGATCCCCCGGTCATGCCTCACCAACGATCCGGACACCGCACGCGCGTTCGCCCGTTCCTGCGCCCGGGGCACGATCGTCAAAGGCGTCGGCGCGACGAAGACCTGGGCCACGCTCTACGGGAGCGAACACGAGCGACGTCTGCCCCGCCTGCGCCACTCCCCGGCCCTGCTCCAGGAACGGATCGTCGGCCCCGACGTACGTGTTCACGTCGTTGCCGACCGGGCCTTCGCCGAGTCGATCCACTCGCCGGACGTCGACTACCGCACCGTCCACGGCGCCAATCGCTACGCCGCCCTGTCCCTCCCGCAAGCCGTGCTGGAGGGCTGCCGGCGGCTGGTCGACTACACCCGGGTGCCCTTCCTCGGTGTGGACTTCAAGATCGAAGAGACCACCGGCGACTGGTACTTCCTGGAGGCCAACTCCATGCCCTGCTATGAGGGCTACGACGTCCGCGCTGACGGTGCCATCTCGCGGGCGCTGCTGGACTGGCTGACAGCACCGCGTATGCCGGGCGCGGCTCGCACGACGTAGGGGGTGTCCGCAAAGTCCCGCCTGCCCTCCGGGCGGACGCCGGGACTTTGCGGACACCCCCTAGCGCTCGGCCTCGGCGTGCCGGGGAGCGGCGGGTGGGGTGGCGTGCTCGGGCTCGATGCCGGGTGCCGGGGACGGGCGGCGGGGACGGAAGCCCTGCCCCGCCCGGAGCGCCCGGGCGAGCAGGTGTGCGCGTCCGGCGGCGATGGGGCCGAGAACCGCGAGGACGAGGACGTACCCGGCGATGAACGGGGCGAGGCGGGTGTCGAGTCCGGCGCCGGCGGCCATGGCCGCCAGGATCAGCGCGAACTCGCCCCGGGCGACGAGGGTGGTCGCGATCTCGGCGGCGGGCTCGATGCCGTAGCCGTACACACGGGCGACGAGGAGACCCGCGAGGACGTTCATGACGAGGGTGAGCGCTGCCGCCGCGGCGACCGGTCCGACGACGGAGACGATGTCGCCGGGGTCGATGGAGAGTCCGAAGGCGAAGAAGAAGATGGCCGCGAAGGCGTCACGCAGCGGATGGACGAGGTCCCTGATGCGCGGGCCTGAGGGGGTTCCGGCGAGGATCAGGCCGACCATGAAGGCGCCGATGGCGTCGGCGACGCCGAGGACCTCGGAGACCCCCGCCACCAGGACTGCCACGCCGAGGAAGCTGATGACGAGCAGTTCGTTGTCACGGGTCGCGATGAGCCGCCCGACCGGTTTCGTGCCGTAGCGGGCCGCCGCGGCCAGCAGCAGCAGGAAACCGAAGGCCTTGGCACCTTGCAGGACCATGTCGCCGACGCCCTGGGCGCCGCTGATGACCGGCTGGAGGGCGGCCAGGTACAGCGCGAGGAAGATGTCCTCGACCACGATGACGCCCAGGATGAGGCGGGTCTCCGGGCGGCCGATGCGGCCGAGGTCGATGAGGACCTTGGTGACGATGGCGGACGAGGAGATCCCGAGGACACCGGCGAGGACCAGCGCCTCCCGGACGCCCCAGCCCAGGGCGAAGCCGAATCCCAGCCCCGCGCCGACGTTGAGCACCAGGTAGATCCCGCCCGCCGTCAGCAGGCGGCGCCCGCCGCTCTTCAGGTCGTCGAGGTGGAATTCCAGGCCCAGGTAGAACAGCAGCAGCACCAGGCCGAGCGCGGAGAGCATCTCGAAGTCGTGGGCGTCCTCGACGATGACGAGGCCCGGGGTGTGGGGGCCGAGCAGGATGCCCGCGAGCATGAACAGCGGGATGGTGGGGAGTCCGATCCTGCCGCCGAGGCGGGCGAGGAGGGCGGCGGCCAGGAAGGCTCCCCCCAGGGCGAGAAGGCTGTCAGCGTGACCCACGGATCACCACCTTCGAGGGCGCGCAGACGGATCGTTTCACCGGGCGGGGACGGATAGGGGCTCCTCCTCCAGGGCCTGAGGGGTGGCGTGGCGCGGCTCTCGGCGCAGGGCGGGACCGCGTCCGTGACGGCCGGTACGGCGGCCCGGGCGGTGCTGCCAGCCTCACACGGGCACCGGTGGCCTCACCATCGGTGCCCGCACCCATCTCGGGGCGGCGGCGACACCCATCCCCTGCGGAGAGAGCCCGTCATACCTCCCGGTGGTCGATGCCCAGCAGGCTCGCCGCCGCCCGGAAAAGGGCCGCGTGGTGCCCGACCGCGAGGGACCAGTGGTGTCCGACGCCCGTGGCGCTCCAGGCGTCGACCCATTCGCCGGGGTCGCGGCCGAAGTCGACCCGGCTGGTGGTGTTGCCGATCTCCAGCAGCGGTCCCGGTACGACGGTGCCCTCGGAGGTGACGAAGGACAGGCTGCCGTCGGCGTCCTGGCCGAGGCCGAGCAGGGTGACGGGCCCGTGCCGGACGTCGAACTCGACGCTCACGCCCCAGCCCCGTTTGCCGTGGTAGACACCGAGGCCGCGCAGCAGCGGGTCGCGGGCTCCGACGGCGAGGTGGGCGGGTCCGTCGTGGCCCATCTCCACCACGCCGTCCTCGAAGTTGAGGGCCTGGATCTCGGTGAAGGAGCCCCCGGCGCCGACGCTCTGGGAGGCGAGCTGGGCGACGGACGTGCGCAGTTCGTACTCGCCGGCCGCGGGTACGCCCCGGGCGGTGAGCAGGGAGGCGCCGAGGATCATGCCGGCGCCGAGCCGCTCGTGCAGCTCACCGTCGAGGCCGCGGTGGTAGTAGGCGAGGCTGTCGAGTTCGAAGTCGGCCACCAGCCGGTCCAGGGCGACGGAGACGGTAGCGCCCCAGGCGAAGTCCTCCTCCACCACGCTTTCGTCGAGTGCGAAGACCTGCCGGGCGAGGGCCATCCGCTCCCGGGTCTCGGCGTCGGTGACCCGTTCCACGCGGTGCCTCAGGTCGTCGAACTCCAGGATCTCCACGTGCGAGCCGAACGTCGTGGCCAGCAGCGTCGGATCGGTCTGCACGTCGAGCATGCCGGGATACACGTGCCCCATGAGGCCGTGCCGGGCGTGCCGGAGCGCGGCACGGATGTGCGCGGCCCGGATCCACTGCTCGATGCGCCGCCAGGCGGACTCCTGGCGCAGCCAGCCCGACACCGACCGGAAGGGGATGCCGGCGCGCCGGAAGACGTTGCCGACCTCCGGGACGGGGCACTGCCCGCAGTAGGCCAGCCAGGCCCCGGTGTCGAAGGCGGCGTGGTCCATCTTCTCGGACGGCTGGAGGTCGATGACCAGGACCGGTGTGTGCGAGCGCTGTGCGATCGGCAGCACCATCGAGGAGGTGAGGTACGTCGTCAGGAACAGCACGATCAGGTCGCAGTCCGCGCGCCTCAACTGCTCGGCGGCGCGGGCGCCTTCCTGGGCGTCGGAGACGAACCCGGCGTCGGTCACCTCGGCGTCCATGGCCCGGAACCGCTCGGCGACGTAGGCGGCCGACTCCTTCAGCTGCGGGAGGAGTCCGGGGAACTGCGGCCAGTAGGTGCCGAGTCCGCCGGCGACCAGCCCGATCCGGGTGCGGCGCCGGGTGAACGGCGGGAGCAGGTCGTGCAGGGCGGCGGTCCGTACGGCCGTGCGGTCCGCGGTCGTTGCCATGGTCAGTGCTCCTTGTCGGGAAGGCCGGCGGGCGAGGTGCTGGGGACGCGGAGGTCCGCTCCGTCCGGCACGTCTCTCGCGGAGCGCGGGACCAGGACGCGGATGATGAACACGCCGGCCAGCGCCGCCGCCGTCATGCATGCGGTGATCGTCCAGAGCAGGACGGAGGGGCTGTGGTCGGCGAGGGCGGGGGTGAAGAAGGCGGCGACCGCGAAGACGCCCCGGGAGAGGGCGTAGGTGAGGCCCTGGGTGGTGGCGCGGGTGTCGGCGGGCAGCGTGAGCTGCGACCACACCTTGTAGTTGGCCTCTCCGGCGAAGGGGTTGGAGAGCTGGTAGAGCACGAAGAAGACGAGCATGCCGACGAGGGCGCCCGCGGTCAGGGACGCGATGACGAAGGCGAGGATCTGGACCACCGCGGCCACGTGGAACAGCCGGTCGCGCCAGGGGCTGTCGGCGACGCGTACGAAGGCGAAGGTCAGCAGCACCCCGATGGGGATGAAGGCCAGGTTGATGCCGGTGGCGAGGCTCTGTGAGGCGTCGCTGACGGTGACGAGCAGGTAGGTGCCGAACTGCCCGAAGGTGTTGGCCCCGAGGCCCCAGGTCACGTAGAAGACGAACGTCGCGGTCATCGGCAGCAGGGCGGCTCGCGTCCACACGCCCTTCAGGGAGATGGCTTCCGGCGCGGCGCCGGTCTCGGTCTCCGGTGGCTCGTCGGGCAGTTTCAGCCGGGACCGCAGGGCCCAGGTGACGATGGCGGCGACGGCCAGTTGTCCCGTGATGAGCCGGGCCCCGGTCATGCCCGTGGTGGACAGGACGAAGCCGAGGAAGATGGCGACGGTGATGCCCAGCATCCACATGACCTGCGTGAACGCCACGAGCCGGCCCCGGGCCCAGGAGGGCGCCGCGTCCGAGACCACGGCCAGGGACGTCGGCAGGTCGGCGCCGGCCGCGAGCCCGGCGACGAGGACACCGACGAGCAGGGTGATGTCGTCCGGCGCGAGCGTGATGACAAGGGCGCCGAGTGCGAAGCAGAAGATGTCCCAGTTGTAGACGCGGCGGCGGCCGAAGAGGTCGGCGAGCCGTCCGCCGACGAGGGACCCGACGGCGATGCAGCCGGTGACGATCGCGCTGATCGCCCCGGCCATCCACACGCCCATGTCGTAACTGTCGCGGTAGACGGCCAGGTTGACGGAGATGCTCACGATCAGCCCGGCGTCGAGATAGGAGGCCATGCCCGACAGGGCGGCGGCTTTCCAGAGCGGTCGGGGAATGGGGCGGGTACCGGCCATGATGCGACTCCGTCGTCTGGTGACATCGCGGTTCCGGGTGCCTGGTCGAGGCGAATATAGGGCGGGAAAAACGTTGCAACAAGGTGTCGCGCACGCGTGGGTGACATGGCGTCGGATCCTTCGGCTCCGCACGGGGCTATGGCGTGGCCGCTCCAGCTCGCCTACCGTGGAATGGGTCTAAAAACGTTTTAGGGGAAGGACCGTGTGTGATCTCCCCCGAGCTCCGGCAGTTGTTCGACGACCCGCCCCGCGCCTTCGGCCCCACTCCCCTGTGGTGGTGGTCGGGTGCGAAGGTCGCCCGGGAGCGACTCGCCTGGCAGCTGCGGGCGTTCGCGGAGGGCGGGATCCACAACCTGGTCGTCATCAATCTGGCTCCGGCCGGGCCGACGTTCGGGGCCCGGGCCGACGATCCGGCGTGGTTCGGCGAGGAGTGGTGGGAGCGTTTCACCGATGCCTGCGCGATCGCGGCGGAGCTCGGCACACGGCTGTGGTTCTACGACCAGATCGGGTTCTCCGGCGCCAATGTGCAGGGCGTTGTGACGCGGCGGCATCCCGAGGCGGCCGGACTCGCCCTGCGCTGCCGTGACGTGAACGTCTCCCGGGGCAGAGTGGCCCTGACGGACTCCGAGACGCCGCTGGCCGCGTACTCCTGCCAGGGCCGGCGGCTCGACCTCGCCGCGGACGGGCTCGTCGCGGCCGCCGACGGGACCGGGGTCCGGCTCGTCACCGCCGTCCCCACCGCGTTCGACTATCTGGACCCGCACGCCGTCGGCCTGCTGATGGACACGGTCCACCACGAGTACGACCGCCGCGTACCCGAGTACCTGGGCACGGTCGTAGCGGGCAGCTTCCAGGACGAACTGCCCGGCACCAACGCCTGGAGCCACCGTTTCGCCGACGAGTTCCGCACCCGGCGCGGCTACGACCTGCTCGACCACCTGCCGGCCCTGTTCGGCACGGACACGGGCGTGCCGGAGGGGAAGATCCGCGGCGACTACTACGCGGTTCGCGCGGAGCTGACCGAGGAGGCCCTGTTCCGGCCGCTCGCCGCCTGGCACCGCGAACGCGGTCTGCTGCTGGGCAGCGACCAGAGCCACCCCGCCCGCGCGGGTTACCCGGCCCAGTCCACGCAGATCTACACGGACTACTTCCGCACCCACCGCTGGTACGGCGCCGCCGGCAGCGACCACCACGGCGACGCCAAGGTGCACTCCTCCATGGCCCACCTCTACGGCCACGAGCGCGTCTGGATCGAGGCGTTCCACTCCTCCGGCTGGGGCGGCACGCTGGAGGACACCTACGGCTGGCTGCTGCCGTTCCTGCGCAGCGGTGCCAACCTCTACAACCCGCACGCCAGTTACTTCGGCACCGCGGCCGGCTGGTTCGAGTGGGCGCCGCCGTCCACCGACTGGCGCCAGCCCTACTGGAAGCAGTACCCGGCGTTCTCCCGGGCCGTGGCCCGGATCTGCTCGATCATGTCGTGGGGCGGATACGCGGCCGACGTGGCGGTGCTGCACCCGACCGCCACCATGCAGGCGCTCGTCCCGCTGGACGCGCCGGTCCGGCACTTCGGCGACGGCCGGCTGGGCGACGGCCACGCCCTCGCCGACGAGACGCAGCGGCACTACCTGGACCTGTGCGGCTCGAACAACTGGCTCGGGCCGCACGCCGGGGCCCTGGACCGGCGCGGGATCTCCTTCGACGTCGTCGACGACGACTCGGTGCGGCGCGCCGAGACCACCGGAGGTGCCCTGCGCATCAGGGACCTGGCGTACGGCGTGGTGCTGCTGCCCTCGGCGAGCGTGCTGGAGGAGGAGACCGCGCGCCGGCTGGCCGAACTGCTCGACGCGGGAGGGCGGGTGGTGGTCGTGGGCCGCCCGCCCGGGGCGGCCGCGGGCCGGTTGGGTGACGACTCGGTGGTGGCGGCCCTGCTCGCCCATCCCCGGCTGGAGCGGGTACCCGACCCCGGGGCCGCCGCCGGGGCGGTGGCCGACGCGGCCGGGCACGCCACGGGCGAGGTGCCGCTGCTCGTCCGGCGGAAGGGGAACCAGGCCGTGGCGCTGGTCACGTCCGCCTTCCCGGAGATCGGCGCACATCCGCTGCGCCCGCCCGGTTCCGCTCCCGGGCCCGTCAGCACCTCGTCCGTCACCGTCCGGGCGGGCGTCGCGGAGGCCGAGGTATGGAACCCGGCGACCGGCTCCCGCAGCCCGGCGCGCGTCACGGTCTGCGACGACGGTGCCCGCTCGGTCATCGAGGTGCCGCTGGACGGCGCTCCGGCGGCCCTGGTCGTATGGCGTGAGGGCCGTCCGGAACCGCAGCCTGCCGCGGGTGGAGCGGCGGACCGGGTGCTCGACGTCTCGGCGGGCTGGCAGGGCCGGCTGGTGCCCACGATGGACAACACCTGGGGCGATGTAGCACTGCCCCCGGGAGCATCCGTGGCGGAGCCGCAGATCTGGACCATGGAGTGGGCCGAGGGGGCGGTGTGGGAGCCGAGCCGGGTCACCTACGGCAACCGGGTCCGGATCCTGCCCCCGGTGCCGCCCGAGCAGGCTCCCGAGCCGCTGGACGCGGCGACCGTGGAGCGGATCCTGGCCGGTCGGGTGCCCCTCGTGCCGCCGGACTCGGTCTGGGAGGCCGCGGTGTACTCGTCGAGCCGCGGCACTCTGGACCAGGGCGGGCTGCTGGGCACCAAGGGGCTGGTGAACGAGGAGTTCGTACGCGTTCCCGTGCCGGCCGGTGACGCGGTCGCCCGGGTGCGGGCGATCGTGGAGAGCGGACACCGGGGGCCCGCCGAGCTGCACGTCGGCGCGGAGGCGGTCAAACGGGTGTGGTGGAACGGGGAGCCGCTGGGCCCGTACGGCGGCGGTTACCTGGCCTCCGCCCCGGTCACCGTGAGCCGGGACCGCAACGTGCTCGAATACGAGCTGTCGGACGCCCAGGACCGGCCCTCGTCGATCTCGGCGGCCGCCGGCACACCGCTCGGCAGCTTCTTCTGCCTGTCCGAACCGGGCGGGCTGGGGCCCCGCCCGCGGTTCATGCGCCCGCCCGACGGCGTCCGGCCCGACGGCCGGGTCGCCTATCGCGCGGGGTTCCGGGTACCGGCCGGCGGTGCGCGGGCGGTGCTGGTCGTGGGTGCCGCCCCGGCGCTGACCGTGCTGCTCGACGGTGACGTGGTGGCGCGGCAGGAGAAGGCGGAGTACTACGAGGCGGACTGGGGCGCCGTGCCGATGTTCTTCCGTCACGAGCCGGAACTCGGGGCGGGCGAGCACACGCTGGAGGTGGTGGCCGACAACGCCGATGTCCGGGACGCGGTGTTCGTCGATCTGGTGGCGTGTTCGGGAAACGCGGTGACGGCTCTGGTCAGCGGCGCCGGCTGGGAGGCGGAGACGGGGGCGTGGCGGGGCCGGACCGTCGAGGACGAGCGCAGGCGGGGCGAGGTGCAGCACTGCCACGCCGCCGTACGGCCCCATCCGCTGCCGGACACCGCTTGGCTGGCCGGCCGTCCGGTGCTCGGCGGTGCCGTGCGGCCGTCGCGGTCCACCGATGACGTCCGGGCATCGCCGCAGCGCTTCCGGTTCACGGTGCCGCCGGGAACGGTGTCGCTGGAGCTGCCGTTGGCGCTGCCCGCGCGCGTGCGGGTCGGGGACGGAGAGGAACGGGCCTTGTCGGGAGACCGGCTGACGCTTCATGAGCCTCTCCTGGCACCCACCCGGGTCGAGGTGATCACCGGGCCGACGGCCGTCCTGCGGAGCGGTTCCGCCTGGCACGGGCCGGTCCGGGTGCGGACGGTGCCGGCACCGCTGGCGCTGGGAGACTGGCGCGAGCAGGGGCTGGGCGGCTGGAGCGGGGGTGTGACGTACGCACGGGCGGTGGAGGTGCCGCCCGGGCCCGATCCCGTGCTGGACCTGGGGCGGGTCCGGGGCAGTGTGGAGGTGTCGGTCGACGGGGAGTTCGCCGGGGAGGCGTTCTGCGCGCCCTACCGCTTCCCGCTGCGCGGTGCCGCGGGGCGGACGGTCCGGCTGGAGGTGACGGTCCGCGGCACGCTGGCGCCGTACTTCGCGGAGGCCACCCCGACCGCCTGGGCTTTCCCGTCCCAGCTGCCGTCGGGGCTGTGGGGGCCGGTGACGCTGCGGATCCCGTCCGGGGACTAGTCGGCCGTGGACGGCCGGGTGGAGTCGCGCAGGACGAGGCCGGGGGCGAAGACGCGGGTCTCGTGGAGGTGGTCCGCGCGGGCCTCGATCTCATCGAGCAGCATCTCCACCGCCGCCCGGCCGAGGTCCTCGACGGGCTGCCTGACCGTCGTCAGGGTCGTCGCCCCGAAGGTGGCGACGTCGAGGTCGCCGTAACCGACGACCTGCACGTCCTCGGGAATGCGCACGCCGCGTTCGGTCAGCCCCCGGCACAGGCCGGCGGCGAGGAAGTCGTTGGTGCAGAACACCCCGTCGGGCAGGTCCTCCAGCCCGCGGGCGATCTCCGTGCCGTAGGCGACGGTCATCCGCTCGGCGACGACCTGGCCGAGCCGGGCCTCGCGGCGGCTCCGGACGGCCTGCCGGGCGCCCTGGTAGCGGTCGGCGCACTGGCGTATGCCGCGCTCGCCGTTGACGACGAGGATGTTGCGGGCCCCGCTGTCGAGGAGGTGCTGTACGGCGATGCGGCCGCCGGCGATGTCGTCCACGGAGGCCGAGCAGCCCTCCCGGTCGGGCATCGCACGGTCGGCCAGGACGAGCGGGATGCCCCGCTCGCGCAGCCGGGCCAGCCGGCCCGGGTCGGCGCTCAGCGGCACGACGACGACGCCGACGGCCCGCTGCTCGACGAGCATGCTGAAGTAGCCCTGCTCCCGCTCGGGAGCGTCCCCGCTGTGGCACAGGACGAGCGAGTAGCCGTGGTCGTAGGCCGCGTCGGCGGCGCCCCGCGCGATGCGCGCGTAGAAGGAGTTGGTGACGTCGGGCAGGACCAGCCCGATCGCGGAGGAATGACCGGTGCGCAGACCGGCGGCTCCCGGGTGGGGGACGTAGTCGAGCGCGGCGACGGCGACGCGGACGCGCTCGGCGGTCTGCGCGGTGACCCGCTCGGGCCGGTTGAGCACGTTCGACACCGTGGACACCGAGACACCGGCGGCGGCTGCGACGTCCTGGATGCGGGCGGGGCGTGCCGGAACGGCGTCCACCCCCTCGCTGTTGCAGCCGCGCGACCAGGCACGACGATGGTCTTCATGGGCGCCGCAAAGTATATCGCGACCGGGCGTGGAACGTTTTTCCTGCCCGGTCTCCGCGGGCCCCGGTCAGGCGGAGTCGGTCAGCGCCCGTACGACGGGTTCAGGACCGCACCGTGCCGCTCGCCGCACCGCTCGGCGCCGTCGCCGAACCGCTCCCCAAGCGGATCCCCTTGGCCTCCTTGCCGAGCGCGCTCAGCAGGATCACTACGGCCAGGGTGGGCACGATGGTCCAGGTCATCGCCGACGGGTAGCCGTGGCGTTCGGCGAGGGCCTCCTGGATGGGCAGGTTGAGCGCGGCGATCAGATTGCCGAGATCGAGGTGTTCGCCGACAGGTCGAGGCCCTTCTTCACGAAGGTCGGGTAGATGTCCTGGGTGCCGTGCGACATCCAGTTGAAGGCGGTCATCAGCGCGACCAGGTAGACGAAGCGCCGCAGCACCGCGGGGTTCCTGAACACCTGGTGCGCGGGGGTGCGGTTGAGGGCGACGCTCTTGCCCCACACCTCGCTCTCCTCCACCCTGCTGCGCACCCACAGCGCGACCAGCGCGGGCAGCAGACTGAACGCGAACAGGCCGCGCCAGCCGAAGACGGGCTCGATGACGAAGAACGCCACGGCGGCCAGGAGATACCCGAGCGAGTAGCCGCTCTGCAGCAGGCCCGACCAGAATCCGCGCCGTTCGGTGGGGATCTTCTCCATGGCCAGGGCCGCGCCCAGACCCCACTCGCCGCCCATGCCGATGCCGTAGAGCAGGCGCAGCACCAGCAGCACGGTGTAGTTGGGCGCGAAGGCGCAGGCGAAGCCGACGATCGAGTAGAAGACGACATCGACCATGAGCGGCACGCGGCGGCCCCGGCGGTCCGCCCACATGCCGAAGAGCAGGGCACCCACCGGCCGCATCACCAGGGTCGCGGTGGTGAGGAAAGCCATGTCGGTGAGGGAGACATGGAAGTCGTCGGCCGACGGGATTCGGGCAAAGCACGAGCCAGTTTTGAGCCAAGAGCGCGACGCCCCGTCAACGGCGGCCGGGCACCCGTCGTCCGGGTACGGCGACACCGCCGGTCGCCGCCGCGTCGATCAGGCGGCGGAAGGTGCCGCACTCCAGATGGCTGGGGGCGGGGCAGGCGGCGGCGTGCCGCAGGGAGTCCCGCAGGACGCCCAGTTCGCGGATCCTGCGGTCCAGTTCGTCGGCCTTGGCGGACAGTTTCCGCCGGTCGATCCGCGGCTGCCCGTCCGGGGTGAACATCTGCGCGATCTCGTCGAGCGAGAACCCGGCCGTCCGCCCCAGCGCGATCAGCGCCAGCCGTTCCAGCACCCCGGGGTCGTACTGACGCCGCAGCCCGCGGCGGCCGGTGGAGGCGATCAGCCCCTTCTCCTCGTAGAAGCGCAGGGTGGAGGCGGGCACACCGGCGCGGTGCGCCACTTCGGCGATGTCCAGGTCTGTCATTGTCTTGACCTCAAGTCGACTTGAAGTAGAACGCTGTCATCCCGTCCCGACGAAGGCAAGCAGAGGGAGAGACGAAGATGGACGCCTCACGCAGGAGTGACGACGAGCAGGCCGCCCGCTGGAACGGGCCCGCCGGCAACGCATGGGTGGATCTCCAGGAGCTGCTGGACGAGATGTTCAGGCCGTTCGAGGAGCTGCTCGTCGACGCGGTGGCCGCCGAACACGCGGGCAGTGTGCTCGACGTCGGCTGCGGCACGGGCGGCATCACCCGGGCCGTCGCCCGCAGGGCGGGTCACTGCGTCGGTGTCGACGTCTCGGGGCCGATGATCGAGGCGGCCCGGGCGCACGCCGAGCGGGAGGGCGTACCGGCGTCCTTCATCCAGGCCGACGCGCAGGAGTACGCGTTCGAACCGGGAGCCTTCGACGCCGTCGTCTCGCGCTTCGGCGTCATGTTCTTCAACGACCCCGTGCGGGCCTTCGGCAATCTGCGGAGCACGGTGAGGGACGGGGCCGGGCTGCGGTGCGTGGTGTGGCGGGGGCCCGAGGAGAACCCGTTCATGACGACGGCCGAACGCGCCGCGGCCCCGTACCTGCCGGAGCTGCCGGCCCGGCGGCCGGACCAGCCGGGCCAGTTCGGATTCGCGGACCCGGAGCGTGTCCACCGCATCCTGACGGAGAGCGGCTGGGCCGGCATCGACATCCAGCCGGTCGACGTGGTCTGCGCCCTGCCCGAGAAGGACCTCGTCACCTACTTCACGCGGCTCGGTCCGCTCGGCATGGTCCTGCCCGGGGCGGACGACCGGATCCGGGCGGAGATCGTCGAGGCGGTCCGGCCGGCCTTCGACCCCTTCGTGCGGGGCACGGAGGTCCGTTACACCGCGGCCTGCTGGATGGTCTCGGCCCGGGCCGCCGCCGCGAAACTTTCGTGAGGTCCGGCCCTCTTTTCCGAGCGCCGGCGAGCGGCGCATAGTGAGATCACGATGACGCAGAAGAGAGCCTTGGTGGTCCGGGGCGGCTGGGAAGGGCACCAGCCGGTCGAGGCCACGGAACTGTTCCTGCCCTTCCTCCGGAGCAACGGGTACGCCGTCCGGGTCGAGGGGTCGGCCGAGATCTACGCGGATGCCGCCGAACTGGCCGCGACCGACCTGGTCGTGCAGTGCGTGACGATGTCGGAGATCACGCGCGAGCAGCTGGCGGGGCTGACCTCCGCGGTCGTGGCCGGCACCGGCTTCACCGGCTGGCACGGCGGCATCGCCGACTCGTTCCGCGCTTCCTCGGACTATCTGCACCTGGTGGGCGGCCAGTTCGCCACCCACCCGGGCAAGGAACCGTGCGAGCGCCGGGGTGAGGCGGCGGACAACTTCCTGCCGCACACCATCACCCTCACCGACGCCGGTCGCGAGCACCCGATCACGGCGGGCATCGAGGACTTCACACTCGACACCGAGCAGTACTGGGTGCTCCACGACGATCTCATCGACGTCCTGGCCACCACCACGCATCCCACCCGGCCGTGGCAGCCCTGGCACCGGCCGGTCACCTCACCGGCGGTCTGGACCCGCCGGTGGGGTGCCGGGCGGATCGTGGTGACGACACCGGGGCACAGCGTCGACGTGCTGGAGCACCCCCACGTCCGCACCATCATCGAGAGGGGCATGCTGTGGGCGACGCGCACCGCGTCGGGGTCGTAGGACTCGGCGTCATATCCCGCGCGTACCTGGACACCCTCGCCGGCCACCCCGGGGTGCGCGTTACCGCGGTCGCCGACCTCGACGCCTCCCGGTCGGCCGCGGCCGCCGCCGAACTGCCGGGCGCCCGGGCGCTGTCGGTCGAGGAACTGCTGAGCAGCCCGGACGTGGACACGGTGCTGAACCTGACCACCCCGGCGGCCCACGCCGAGATAGCCCTCGGGGCGATCGGCCACGGCAAGAACGTGTACGGGGAGAAGCCTCTGGCGGCGACCCTGGAGGATGCCCGCGCCGTCCTGGACGCCGCCGCTAAGGCGGGCACCGGCGTGGGTTGCGCCCCGGACACCGTCCTGGGCACGGGAGTTCAGACCGCCCGGGCCGCCGTGGCGGCGGGGAGCATCGGGCGCCCCCAGTTCGCCTCCGCGGTGATGGTCACCGCGGGGCATGAACGCTGGCATCCCCACCCCGACTTCTACTACCGGGCCGGTGGCGGCCCGCTCCTGGACATGGGGCCGTACTACCTGTCGTCCCTGGTCCATCTGCTGGGGCCGGTGCGTGCCGTGACCGGGGCTGCCGGGCGGCTACGGGCCGAGCGCGTGATCGGTTCCGGGCCGCGCGCGGGCGAGCGCATACCGGTCGAGGTGGACAGCCATGTCTCCGGAGTGCTGGAGCACGTGAACGGGACGCTGACGACGCTCACGACGAGCTTTGACGGCGTGGCCACCACGGCTGCCCCGATCGAGGTGCACGGCGAGGGCGGCACCCTGGCGGTGCCCGACCCGAACCGCTTCGACGGCGAGGTGCGTCTCCACGCGCTCGGCGACACGGGGTGGCGGACCCTGCCGGTGTCCGCGGGCTACGCGGACGGCTCCCGCGGCCTCGGACTGCTGGACTTCCTCACCGCCGACGCATCGCGGGCACCGCGCGCCGGTGGTGAACTCGCCCTGCACGTACTGGAGACGATGACCGCACTGCTGCGTTCGGCGGCCGAGGGACGCCGGATCGAGCTGACGACGTCGGCGCGGGTGCCCGCACCCGTGCCCCTGACGGCCGCCGCCCGGTGGCTCGGCCGGTCCGCCTGAGGTCAGTCCATGGGCCAGGTGTGCGCGGGCGCGTTCATGTGCATGTAGTCCATGTACGTCCGGGTCATCTGCCGCAGCGCCTCCCGCCGGTCGGAGATGCCGGCCTTCTCCAGGTGGTGCACCATCTCCGCCTGCCACTGGGCGCCGTTGCGGCCGGTGACGCAGCGCTGCTCGATGATGCCCAGCAGGGGTTCGCGCCACGCGGCGTCCATGCCGGTCAGCTCCAGCCCCCGGTGCGCCAGGGGCAGCAGCCGCCGCAACACCAGTTCCGTGACCGGTACTTCGCCCACCCCTGGCCAGTACAGGCGGGCGTCGATGCCGTCGCGGGCCGCGGTGTGCAGGTTCTCCTCGGCGACCGAGAAGGACATCCGCGTCCACACCGGCCGGTCCTCGTCGACCAGGGCGCGGGTCAGGCCGTAGTAGAAGGCGCCGTTGGCGATGATGTCGGCCACGGTGGGGCCGGCGGGCAGTACCCGGTTCTCGATGCGCAGATGCGGGCCGCTGTCGGTGACCGCGTAAATGGGGCGGTTCCAGCGGTAGATCGTGCCGTTGTGGAGGGTCAGTTCGCCCAGCTGGGGAACGCCGCCGCTGTCCAGTTCCTTCTGCGGGTCCTCGTCCTCGCACAGCGGCAGCAGGGCCGGGAAGTAGCGCACGTTCTCCTCGAAGAGGTCGAAGACGCTGGTGATCCAGCGCTCCCCGAACCACACCCGGGGCCGTACGCCCTGGGCCTTGATCTCCTCGGGGCGGGTGTCGGTGGCCTGCTCGAACAGGGGGATGCGGGTCTCGCGCCACAGCTCCTTGCCGAACAGGAACGGCGAGTTCGCCGCGAGGGCGATCTGCACGCCCGCGATGGCCTGGGCCGCGTTCCAGTAGTGCGGGAACTCCTTCGGGTCGACCTGGAGATGGAACTGGGTGCTGGTGCAGGCCGCCTCGGGGGTGATGGTGTCGGCGTACGTCGACAGGCGCTCCACTCCGTCGACCCTGATCCGGAGGTCCTCGCCCCGGGCCGCGAAGATCTGCTCGTTGAGGAGCCGGTACCGGGGGTCACCGGACAGCGCGGACTCGCTGACGTCCGACTCGCCCAGGGTCGGCAGGATGCCCACCATGATCAGGTGGGCGCCCACCGCCGCCGCACGGTCCTCGGCGTGGTTGAGGGCGTCCCGGATCGCCTGCTCCCAGGAGCCGGGGCCGCCGGCGGTCAGCTGCCGGGGCGGGATGTTGATCTCCAGGTTGAAGCGGCCCAGCTCGCTGGACCAGGCGGGGTCGGCGATCGCCTGGAGCACGTCGGTGTTGCGCATCGCGGGCAGCCCGGCGTCGTCGACCAGGTTGAGCTCTATCTCAAGGCCGACCTGGGGGCGCTCGCTCTCGAACCCCGACTCGTGGAGCATCCGGGCGAGCACTTCGAGGTCGGTGTGCATCTTCTCCCGGTAGCGACGACGGTCCTCCCGGGTGAACACCAGGGCCGGCACGTCACGTCCCATGTGCCCTCCTGCGCTCCTGCGGCAGCTACGTCCGCGCCTCAGCGGATGGTCTCGTCCCAGAGTCGCACCTTGTCCCCGACACCGCACCCACCTAGCCTGAGTTTGTGCCGCAAATAAACAAACCCCGAACGCACAAGGACGTGCCGGGTCACAGCAGCTCCCTCACCCGGCTCCGGATCGCCCTCACCGTCTTCTTCGCCCTCGACGGCTTCGTCTTCGCCGGCTGGGTCGTGCGCATCCCCGCCATCAAGGCGCAGACCGGCGCCTCCGCCAGTGCCCTCGGCCTCGCCCTCCTGGGCGTCTCCGCCGGGGCCGTCGTCTCCATGACTCTCACGGGGCGCCTGTGCCGCCGCTTCGGGAACCACCGGGTCACGGTGGTCTGCGCCGTCCTGCTCTCCCTGAGCGTCGCCCTGCCCCCGCTGACCCACTCGGCGCTCGCGCTGGGCCTGGTCCTGCTGCTCTTCGGGGCCGCGTACGGCGGGATCAACGTGGCCTTCAACAGCGCGGCCGTCGAGCTGGTGGCCGCGCTGCGGCGGCCGGTCATGCCGAGCTTCCACGCGGCGTTCAGCCTGGGCGGCATGGTCGGAGCGGGGCTGGGCGGGCTGGTCGCGGGGGTCCTCTCCCCCACGCGGCACCTGCTGCTGCTCACCCTCGTCGGCCTGGTCGTGACCGCCGCGGCGGGCCCCACGCTCCTGCGGCACGAGCCACCGGCGCCTCCGGAGCGGGACCTGCCCGCCGAAGGCGCCCCGCGCCGCCTGGACGGCCGCACCCGGGGACTGGTGATCGTATTCGGCGTGATCGCGGGGTGCACCGCGTACGGCGAGGGGGCGCTGGCCGACTGGGGCGCCCTGCACCTCGAACAGGACCTGCACGCCTCGGCGGGCGCGGCGGCCGCGGGCTACTCCTGCTTCGCGCTCGCCATGACGGTGGGACGCCTGAGCGGCACGACGCTGCTGGAACGCCTCGGGCGGACCCGGACCGTCGCCGCCGGCGGCACCACCGCGGCGGCCGGAATGCTGCTCGGCTCCCTCGCCCCCTCCCTCTGGGCGGCCCTCCTCGGATACGCGATCACGGGCATCGGCCTCGCGAACCTCTTCCCCGTGGCGGTGGAACGCGCGGGCGCACTCGCCGGCCCCGGCGGCGTCGCCACGGCCTCCACGCTCGGCTATGGGGGCATGCTCCTCGGCCCGCCCGCGATCGGCTTCATGGCGGACTGGTTCACCCTGCCGGCCGCGCTGACCAGCGTGGCGGTGCTGGCGGCGGTGGCGGCGGTCGTAGGGGCGCTGGTGGAAGCGGCCGCCCGGCGCGCGGCCGGGGGCTGAAGGGGAGACGCTGCCAGGGGGGATGCCGGTGATCCTGGGTACCCGTGGCCACGCCCGTGGTGATCACGGGCCGTACGACGTGCACAAGGAGGCAGACCCGTGACCGAACAGCAGCACCCCGGCGAGCAGCACCCGACCCCGGAGTTTCCCTCCCAGGACCAGCCGCACCCCGGCTGGACGGGGCCCATGGACCCGCCCCCGGACCACGGTGAGGAGTCCTACCGGGGCAGTGGCCGGCTGGCCGGCCGCAAGGCCGTGATCACCGGCGGGGACTCCGGTATCGGCCGAGCGGTCGCCCTCGCGTTCGCCCGCGAGGGAGCCGACGTGCTCTTCACCCATCTGGATGACGAGAAGGACGACGCCGCCGAGACGGCCCGGCTCGTCGAGGCGGCCGGCCGCCGTGCGGTGCCCGTCTCGTGCGACGTCCGGGAGGAGGAGAACTGCCGGGCGCTGATCGAGCGGGCCGTGGACGAGTTCGGCCGGATCGACATCCTCGTGAACAACGCGGCCTACCAGATGTCCCAGCCCGACGGCATCGAGGCGATCACCACCGAGCAGTTCGACCGGGTGCTGCGCACCAACCTGTACGGCATGTTCTGGCTGTGCAAGCTGGCCCTGCCGCACATCCCCGAGGGCGGCAGCATCATCAACTCCACGTCGGTGCAGGCGTACAAGCCGAGTCCGCATCTGCTGGACTACGCGACGACGAAGGGCGCGATCGTCACGTTCACGCAGGGGCTGGCGCAGATGCTGATCGAGAAGGGCATCCGCGTCAACGCGGTGGCGCCGGGCCCGGTGTGGACGCCGCTGATCCCGGCGACCCTGCCGGACACCCAGACGTTCGGCAAGCAGGCCCCCATCGGACGGCCCGCGCAGCCGGCCGAGATGGCTCCGGCGTACGTCTTCCTCGCCTCGCAGGAGGCGTCGTACATCACCGCCGAGATCGTCAACGCGACGGGCGGGACGCCGCTGCCGTGATCCTCGTCTGAAATTCCGGGGCCCGGAGGACACCGCGTGCGGCAGACTCGGCGCCATGGAGACCGCCGAGTTCCTTCGAGCACTGGAGACGGAAGGCCGGCTGCTGGCCGCGGCCGCCGAGGAGGCCGGGACCGACGCCAAGGTGCCGACGTGCCCCGGGTGGCAGGTGCGCGATCTGTTGCGGCATACGGGCGCCGTGCACCGCTGGGCCGCCGCGTTCGTCGCGGAGCAGCTCACCGAGCGCCGTCCGCTGGTCGAACCCACCGGCCTGGACGGCGCGGAGCTCGTGTCCTGGTACCGCGACAGCCACCGGCACCTGGTCGGCACGCTGGCCGGTGCGTCGCCCGACGTGGAGTGCTTCGCCTTCCTGCCCGCGCCGTCGCCGCTGGCCTTCTGGGCCCGTCGGCAGGCGCACGAGACGGCCGTGCACCGGGTCGACGCCGAGTCCGCGCGCGGGGGCAGCCCGACCGGCGTCACCCCCGAGTTCGCCACCGACGGCATCGACGAACTGCTGCGCGGCTTCCACGCCCGCTCCAGGAGCCGGGTGCGCACCCCCGGGCCGCGCGTCCTGCGGGTCCGCACGGAGGACACCGGCGTGGTGTGGACCGTACGGCTGTCGCCGGAGCCGCCCGTGACGACGCGGGACGCCTCCGGCGAGGCCGAGTGCGAACTGTCCGGTCCGGCCGAGGAGTTGTACCTGGCACTGTGGAACCGGGCTCCGCTGCCGAAGGCCACCGGCGACCAGGCGCTGGCCGCGCTGTGGCGGGAGGCGTCGGCGATCTGAACAGCCGCCGGCCGGTGATCAGCCGTCAGCGGCCGATCAGCCGTCGGTGAGCATCCGCGCCAGCACCGCGCGCTGCACGGGAAGCACCTCGCCGTGCAGCGCGCGCCCCTTCGCCGTGAGGCAGACCTTCACGCCGCGCCGGTCCTCGGAGCACATGCCGCGCTCGACAAGGCCCTCCTTCTCCAGCCGGGCGATCAGCCGCGACAGCGCGCTCTGGCTCAGATGGACCCGCTCGGAGATCTCCTGGACGCGGTAAGACGGCGTGCCCTTAGGCGTGCGGCACCCGGCGAGGACGTCGAGCACCTCGAAGTCGCTGGCGCACAGGCCGTGGCCGTGCAGCGCACGGTCGAGTTCGCACTGTGTCCGCGCATGCAGCGCCAGAATGTCCCGCCACTGTTCCACGAGCGCCTGCTCGGCCTGCTGAGCCATGCGCCGCACCGTAACAGAGAACCGAGATTGTTGCACCTGAATTAAATGCATTTGCATCTCATGCATACGCATGTAGTGTCCGGGGCATGACCTCTCCGCTCATCTCCCCGGCGTCCGAAGGACGTTGGACGCCACGGCTCTGGGGCACCCTGCTCGTGCTCTGCGCCGCGATGTTCCTGGACGCGCTGGACGTGTCCATGGTCGGCGTCGCCCTGCCGTCCATCGGTGCCGACCTCGGCCTGTCGACCTCGGCGCTGCAATGGATCGTCAGCGGCTACATCCTGGGCTACGGCGGACTGCTGCTCCTCGGCGGCCGCGCCGCCGACCTGCTGGGCCGGCGCCAGGTCTTCCTGGTGGCCCTCGGCGTCTTCGCGCTCGCCTCGCTGCTCGGCGGTCTCGTCGACTCCGGTCCGCTGCTCATCGCCAGCCGCTTCATCAAGGGCCTGAGCGCGGCCTTCACGGCCCCGGCCGGCCTGTCGATCATCACCACGACGTTTCCCGAAGGCCCCCTGCGCAACCGCGCCCTGGCCATCTACACCACCTGCGGAGCCACCGGCTACTCGATGGGGCTGGTCTTCTCCGGCCTGCTCACGGAGGCCAGCTGGCGGCTCACCATGCTCCTGCCCGCCCCCGTCGCGCTGATCGCCCTGTTCGTCGGCATGAAGCTGCTGCCGCGCACCGAGCGCGAGCGCGGCCGGGGCGGCTACGACGTCCCCGGCGCCGTCCTCGGCACCGCCTCGATGCTGCTGCTCGTCTTCACCGTCGTCGAGGCGCCCGAGGTGGGCTGGGGCTCGGCCCGCACCGTCCTGTCCTTCGCCGCGGTGGCCGTTCTCCTGGCGGCCTTCGTGGCCGTCGAGCGGCGCAGTCCCAGCCCGCTGATCCGGCTCGGCGTGCTGCGTTCGGGGCCGCAAGTGCGGGCCCAGCTGGGCGCGTTGACGTTCGTCGGCAGCTACATCGGCTTCCAGTTCCTGGTGACGCTGTACATGCAGCAGTTGCTCGGCTGGTCCGCGCTGCACACGGCCCTTGCCTTCCTGCCGGCGGGCGCGCTGGTGGCACTGTCGGCGACGAAGGTCGGAGCCGTCATCGACCGCTTCGGCACGGCCCGGCTGATGGTGCTGGGCTTCGCGCTGATGGTCACCGGGTACGTGCTGTTCCTGCGCATCGACCTCGACCCGGTCTACGCGGCGGTGATCCTGCCGACGATGCTGCTGGTCGGCTCCGGCTTCGCACTGACCTTCCCGTCCCTCAACGTCCAGGCCACCAACGGTGTGGACGAGCACGAGCAGGGCATGGTCTCCGGGCTGCTCAACACCTCGGTCCAGGTCGGTGGCGCGATCTTCCTCGCCGTGGTGACGGCGGTGGTGACCGCGAACTCCCCCGAGGGCGGCACCCCCTCTCCGCAGGCCGTCCTGGACAGTTACCGGCCCGGCCTGGTGGTCGTGACGCTCGTCGCCTTCGCGGGCCTGCTGATCACCCTCACGGGCCTGCGGCCCCGCCGGGACCGGCCGTCCTCCGGACCGTCCGTCGTCGTCGCCAAGTCCACCCCGAAGGAGGCGGAGCGCGTCGCCGTCCGCGACTAGCGCAACCCGGGGGACCGCCTCCGACCGTGCGCCCGGCGGGCCGCCTTGCCCGCCGGGCGCACCCCTGTTTCACTCGCCGTATGACCAGCAACGGGGGACGGCGTACACAGGCCGAACGGGACGCGATCACCGTCGAGATCGGATACGCGCTGTGCAGCGCGGCCTTCGCGGCGGCGGTGGTGTTCGGGGCCGTGGCCGGGCCCGCGCTGCTCTTCGACCTGCCGGAGACGCCGGAGCGCCTGCTGCCGCGCTTCGGTCTGGTGCTCGCGCTGGTGCTCTTCGCCGTCCGGGTCGTCAGCGTGCTGGTCCGGTTCCGGAAGGCCGGTCAGCCCAGCCAGCCTGGCCGCACCAGCCCCGACTCGTAGGCGAGCACGACCAGTTGGGCCCGGTCGCGGGCGCCGAGCTTCACCATCGTGCGGCTGACGTGGGTCTTCGCGGTGAGCGGGCTGACGACCAGGCGGCGGGCGATCTCCTCGTTGGACAGGCCGATCCCGACCAGCGCCATCACCTCCCGCTCCCGCTCGGTGAGCCGGGCCAGGGCGCCGGCCGCCGCCGGTTCCTTGGAGCGGGAGGCGAACTCGGAGATCAGCCGCCGGGTGACGCCCGGCGACAGCAGGGCATCGCCTGCGACCACCGCCCGTACGGCGCGCAGGAGTTCGTCCGGCTCGGTGTCCTTGACCAGGAAGCCGGAGGCACCGGAGCGGATCGCCTCGAAGACGTACTCGTCGAGCTCGAAGGTGGTGAGCATGACGACCCTGACGTCCTTCAGACCGGGGTCGCCGGTCACCTGCCGGGTCGCGGCGAGGCCGTCGAGGGCGGGCATGCGGATGTCCATCAGGACCACGTCGGGCCGCAGTTCGCGGATGCGGCGCACGGCCTCCGCACCATCGGCGGCCTCCGCGGCCACCTCGATGTCGGGCTGCGCGTCGAGCAGCGCCCGGAACCCCGCCCGTACCAGTGCCTGGTCGTCGGCGAGCAGTACGCGGATCACCGGTCCTCCTGTGTCGGTCCGGGAGAGGTGCGGGCGGACGGCGTGAGCGGCAGCACCGCGAGCACCCGGAACCCGCCGTCCGGGCGCGGGCCCGCCTCGATGGTGCCACCCAGGGCGGCGGCCCGCTCCCGCATCCCCGCGAGCCCGTTGCCACTGCCACCCGCGTCGTCCCCGGTCGCGGGCCCGTCGTCGTCCACGCGCAGCCGCAGCACCCGCGCGTCGTGCATCAGGTGCACGCGCGCGTGCCGCGAACCCGAGTGCCGTACGACGTTGGTCAGGGCCTCCTGGACGATCCGGAAGGCGGCGAGGTCCGTGCCGGGGGCGAGGCGCGGCGGCTTCCCCTCGACGTCGACCGTGAGGCCCGCACCCGCGGCCTGTTCCACCAGTTCGGGCAGCCGGTCGAGCCCGGGCGCGGGGGCGCGCGGCGCGTCACCGGGTGCGCGCAGCGTGTCGAGCACCTGGCGCACCTCGCCGAGCGCCTCCTTGCTCTGGTCCTTGATGGTGGTGAGGGCCGTGCGGGCCTGCTCGGGGTCGGTGTCGAGGAGCGCGAGGCCGACCCCGGCCTGCACGTTGATGACGGAGATGCTGTGGGCGAGGACGTCGTGCAGCTCCCGCGCGATCCGCAGCCGCTCCTCGTCGGCCCGGCGCCGCGCGGCCTCGGCACGCCCGGCCCGTTCGCGGACCCACTGCTCGCGCCGGACGCGGAACAGTTCCGACACCGCCGCGATGGCCACCAGCCAGGTGGCGACGACGATCTCCTCGCCCCAGGAGACGGCTGAGTCGCCGGACGGCGGCAGCCACCGGAAGAGCCAGTGCGCCACCAGGACGTGCCCGGCCCACAGCATGCCCATCGCGGCCCAGGCCGCCCGGCGGTGCCCGGCGACGACGGCGCTGAAGCAGGCCAGGGCGACGGTCAAGAGCACCGGCCCGTAGGGATACCCGGCCCCCAGATAGACCATGACGGCGGCCGCCGTGCCGAACACCACCGCCACCGGATACCGCTTGCGCCACAGCAGCAGCCCCGCGGCCACCACCAGCAGCACCCGTGCGAAGAGATCCAGGTCCGCCCGCTCACCCTGCTGTCCGTGGGCGGCGAAGCCCGAACCGACCAGGACGAACACGGTCACGAGGACCGTGGAGCGCCAGGGCCAGCGCGTCGCGGGGTGTTCCCACCGGTCCCACGGCGGGGGTCCGTGCCGCCACCCCTGCGGCGGACCGCTCCGCGCGCGCTGCTCGTCCATACCGGCCACGCTAGACGCCACGCCGCCGCAGCCGCGTCACCCCGGCGAGGTGATCACGCGTACTCCCCGGGAAGTACGCGCGATGAACCGCCCGGTGGCCTACCGGGGCCCGGAAGCCAGCCCGGCCCCCCGGGCGAGTTGTCCCACCGCGTGCCGGAAGAACGTCTCCCGGTCCTCCACGACCCGGTTGAACTGGCCGAACAGCTCGAAGCCGACCAGTCCGTACAGCTGGGCCCAGGCGGCGACGAGGGCCGTGACGACCTCCGGGGGGAGGTCGGGAGCGAGGTCGGCGGCCATGCGCTCGGCCTCCGGGCGGAGGTCGTCCGCCATCGCGGGCCGGCCGGGAGCCGGGCCCTGGTGGGCGTCGCGGGCGATGCCGATGAGCAGCAGGCCGACGCGGGCGGCGGCCGGGACGGTGGTGTCGGGGGCCGTGTAGCCGGGGACGGGCGATCCGTAGATCAGCGCGTACTCGTGCGGATGGTCCAGCGCCCAGCCACGCACCGCCTCGCAGACCGAGATCCAGCGCTCGAAGGGCGGGGCCGACGCATCGTGGGCCGCCTCGGCGCTCTCCCCGAGGGAGTCGTAGGCGTCGATGATGAGAGCGGTCAGCAGGTCGTCACGGCTGGGGAAGTAGCGGTACAGCGCGGAGGAGACCATGCCGAGCTCACGGGCGACGGCCCGCAGGGAGAGCCGGGCGGCGCCCTGAGCCGCGAGCTGTCTGCGGGCCTCGTCCTTGATGGCCGCGGTGACTTCGATCCTGGCCCGGGCACGGGCGCCCTGTGCGGTGCTCATGCCAGGCAGTCTCCCATGAGAACGGAGCACTGCACACAGAACGGAGCGGTGAACACAAAAGAGAGCACTGCTCTTGCGCGGGCAGGGCGGGCTCATGCACACTGACGTCAGAGAGCGAGAGCAGTGCTCACAGAAGAGAGCGCCGCTTCGCCGCCACCCGAGGGGGCCCCATGTCCACGCACGTCCAGAAGCCCGGCTGGTTCACCGTCAACGTCTTCAACCGCGTCGTGGCCTGGATGACCCGCCGCGGCATCAGCGTCTGGGGCTCGCGTGTCCTCGCCGTCCGCGGCCGCAAGAGCGGCCAGTGGCGCACCACCCCGGTCAACCTGCTGACCCTCGACGGCAAGCAGTACCTGGTCGCCCCCCGCGGCCATGTGCAGTGGACGCACAACATGCGCGCCGCGGGCGGCGGCGAACTGCACCTCGGCAAGCGCGTGGACACCTTCACCGCGGCCGAGGTGGGCGACGACGACAAGGCCCCGGTCCTGCGCGCCTACCTCAAGCGCTGGAAGGCGGAGGTCGGGGTCTTCTTCAACGGCGTCGGCCCCGACTCCCCCGACGCCGAACTGCGTCGCATCGCCCCCGACCACCCGGTTTTCGAGATCACTCCGGCGAACTGACCTCGCCGCCCGCGGCGGGACGGCGGTCCAGCGCGGCCAGGGCCCGCTGGGCGATCGGATACGTGCGGACGATCTCGCCCAGCGACGTCGAGCCCTGCGTGATCTCCTTGAACGCCTTCCACGCCGGGCGGAAGCCTGTCAGCGCCCCGTGGAACAGGCCGGGTCGGCGCTCGAACACCGTCAGCAGCCGCTTGCCGACGCTCATCTCCACCCCCAGCCCGGCCTTGACGGCGAACGCGTAGTTGAGAGCCTGCCGGCGCGTGTCCACGGCGTCGTGCGCCTCGGCGATCCGCACCGCCCACTCCCCCGCGAGCCGGCCGGAGCGCAGCGCGAAGGAGATGCCCTCGCGGGTCCACGGCTCCAGCAGCCCCGCCGCGTCGCCGCACACCAGCACCCGCCCGCGCGAGAGCGGCGAGTCGTCGGCCCGGCAGCGGGTCAGGTGCCCGGAGGAGATGCTCGGTTCGAAGCCGGCGAGGCCGAGCCGCCCGATGAACTCCTCCAAGTAGCGCTTGGTCGCGGCGCCTTCGCCGCGGGCCGAGATCACCCCGACCGTCAGGGTGTCGCCCTTGGGGAAGACCCAGCCGTAACTGCCGGGCATGGGACCCCAGTCGATGAGCACCCGGCCCTTCCAGTCCTCGGCGACGGTCTCCGGCACCGGGATCTCCGCCTCCAGGCCGAGATCCACCTGACCGAGCTTGACCCCGACGTGCGCCCCTATGCGGCTGGCACTGCCGTCCGCCCCGACGACGGCCCGCGCGAGCACGACCTCGCCGCCCTGGAGGGCCACGGCGACCGTGCGCCGGTCCGGCACCGCCGAGCCGTGCTGCTCGACCCGCTGGACCGTGACGCCCGTCCGCAGCTCGGCGCCCGCCTTCTGCGCGTGCTCGACCAGCTGCTGGTCGAACTCGGGCCGGTTGATCAGCCCGAACAGCATCTGCTTCGAGCGGCGCGTGCGCGTGAACCGGCCGTTGTTGGAGAACGTCACCGCGTACACCCGGTCGCGCAACGGCAGCTCGAAGCCGGGCGGCAGGGCGTCGCGTGAGGGGCCGATGATGCCGCCGCCGCACGTCTTGTACCGCGGCAGTTCGGCCTTCTCCAGCAGCAGCACGCGTCTGCCGGCCACCGCCGCCGCATAGGCGGCCGAAGCGCCCGCGGGTCCCGCGCCCACCACGACGACGTCCCACACCTGCCGCACGTCGTCCGCCGAAGAGTTCTCGCTGCTCACGATGGTCTACTGCTCCCGATCAAGCCGCCTGCCGCTGTCTCCCGCATCCTACGGCGGCGGTCACCGCAGGCCGCTGTGGGAGGATCGGCGACGTGGGTGGCCCTTACACGGGGCCGCGCCCACACCACACGATCACCGCGTACCGAGAAGTACGCATCCGTACAACGTCGCACCCACGAGGAGCGTGCCCATGTCGTCGAATCCGGTCGCCGAGACCGTCGCCTCGCTGATGCCCAGGGCGAAGGAGGAGCTCACCGAACTGGTGGCCTTCCGGTCGGTGGCGGACTTCGACCAGTTCCCCAGGAGCGAGAGCGAGGGCGCCGCACGCTGGGTCGCGGACGCGCTCACCGCCGAGGGCTTCCAGGACGTGGCCCTGCTCGACACCCCCGACGGCACGCAGTCGGTCTACGGCTACCTGCCCGGCCCGGCCGGCGCGAAGACCGTCCTGCTCTACGCCCACTACGACGTGCAGCCGCCGCTGGACGAAGCCGCATGGACGACGCCGCCGTTCGAGCTGACCGAGCGGGACGGGCGCTGGTACGGACGCGGAGCCGCCGACTGCAAGGGCGGCCTGATCATGCACCTGCTGGCGCTGCGCGCGCTGAAGGCGAACGGCGGGATCCCCGTCGGCGTCAAGGTGATCGCCGAGGGCTCCGAGGAGATGGGCACGGGCGGTCTGGAGCGCTACGCCGAGGCCCACCCCGAGCTGCTCGCGGCGGACACGATCGTCATCGGCGACGCGGGCAACTTCCGCGCCGGTCTGCCGACCGTGACCTCCACCCTGCGCGGCATGACGCTCGTCCGCGTACGGATCGACACGCTCGCGGGCAACCTGCACTCCGGCCAGTTCGGCGGCGCGGCACCCGACGCGCTGGCCGCGCTGATCCGGGTCCTGGACTCGCTGCGCGCCGAGGACGGTTCGACGACCGTCGAGGGGCTCTCCGGCGGCGCTGCCTGGGAGGGTCTGGAGTACGGGGAGGAGCAGTTCCGGCAGGACGCCAAGGTGCTCGACGGTGTGGAGCTGATCGGGTCCGGTACGGTCGCCGACCGGATCTGGGCGCGCCCGGCCGTCACGGTCATCGGCATCGACTGCCCGCCGGTCGTCGGTGCCACCCCGTCCGTGCAGGCGAGTGCCCGGGCGCTGATCAGTCTGCGGGTGCCGCCGGGGGTGGACGCGGGCGAGGCGACCAAGCTGCTCCAGGCGCACCTGGAGACGCACACGCCGTGGGGTGCGCGGGTGAGCACCGAGCAGATCGGTGAGGGCCAGGCGTTCCGCGCCGACACCGGCAGTCCGGCGTACCAGGCCATGGCGGCGGCGATGGCGGTCGCCTACCCGGGCCAGGAGATGCAGTACGCGGGGCAGGGCGGCTCGATCCCGCTGTGCAACACGCTGGCCGCCCTCTACCCGAGCGCGGAGATCCTGCTCATCGGGCTGAGCGAGCCGGAGGCGCAGATCCACGCGGTGAACGAGAGTGTGTCCCCCGACGAGCTGGAGCGCCTGTCGGTGGCGGAGGCGCTGTTCCTGCGCAACTACGCGGCCGGCTGACCGCTCCCCACTCCGGCAGAAGGCCCCCGTCCTCGGCGGATCCAAGGGGCCTTCTGCTCGACACCTCTCGCACCCCCGCCGGCATGATCGGGCGCACAGGTCCTAGCCGAGCGCCGGGTCCAGGACGATGTCCTCCTCGCGCGCGGCGACCGTGGGCTCCTCGGGGAAGTGGCAGGCGGTGAGATGGCCCGTGGGGCTGCCCTCCGCCCGGGCCAGAGGCGGTTCCTCGGTGGCGCACTTGTCCTGTGCCTTCCAGCAGCGGGTGCGGAAGCGGCAGCCGGAGGGCGGGTCGATCGGGGACGGCACGTCCCCGGCCAGCCGGATGCGTTCGCGCCGCTCCACGGCGTCCGGGTCGGCCTCGGGCACGGCGGACAGCAGCGCGTGCGTGTAGGGGTGCCGGGGCCGGGTGTAGAGCGACTCCCGCTCGGCGACCTCCACGATCTTGCCGAGGTACATCACGGCGACCCGCTCGGAGAAGTGCCGTACCACGGCCAGGTCGTGGGCGATGAAGACGAAGGCGATGCCGAACTCCCGCTGGAGGTCCTGGAGCAGGTTGACGACCTGCGCCTGGATGGAGACGTCCAGCGCCGACACCGGCTCGTCGGCCACGATCAGCTTCGGCCGCAGGGCGAGGGCGCGGGCGATGCCGATGCGCTGGCGCTGGCCGCCGGAGAACTCGTTCGGATAGCGGTTGTAGTGCTCGGGGTTGAGACCCACCGTCTCCAGCAGTTCCTGGGCGCGCTTCTTGTGCCCCTGGGGCGGGTTGATGCCGTTGAGCCGCATCGGCGTCTCGATGATGGTGCCGACGGTGTGCCGGGGGTTCAGCGACGAGTACGGGTCCTGGAAGATCATCTGGAGGTTGCGCCGGGCCTCCTGCATCCGCCCGGGCGACCGGTGCGTGATGTCCTCGCCGTCGAACACGACGGAGCCGCCGGTGGGTTCGAGCAGCCGGGTGATCAGCCGGCCCGTGGTCGACTTGCCGCAGCCGGACTCGCCGACCAGGCCCAGCGACTCACCGGGCCCGACCGAGAAGTCGATGCCGTCGACGGCCCGGACGGCCCCGATCTGGCGCTGGAAGATGATGCCCTGCCGGATGGGGAAGTGCTTCTGCAGACCGCGCACCTCCAGCAGGTTCTCGCCGGTGTGCTCGGCGGCGGGGCGGTCGGTGCTCTGCCCGGTGCGGGGCTCGGTGGTGCTCACGGCATGGTCCCTTTCGTCCGCCGCCGTCACTGCGCGGCCCGTGCGGCTGCGGCGCCCCGGTCGTCCGGACCGTCCCCGCCGCGGATCTCCTGCTTGGCGTCGTCGCTGAGATGGCACGCGGCGAGGTGCCGTTCGCTGCCGGAGACGAGGCGCAGCTCGGGCCGCTCGGCCGTGCAACGGCCCTGAGGAACCCAGCCCTTGTAGGCGCAGCGGGGATGGAAGGCGCAGCCGTCCGGCAGGTTGATCAGGCTGGGCGGGCTGCCGGGGATCGGGTTGAGCCGTTCGCCGACGTCGCCGCCGAGGTGCGGCATCGACTGCAACAGACCCCAGGTGTAGGGGTGCTGGGGGCCCTTGAGGACGTCGCGGGTGGTGCCGTACTCGATGCGGCGGCCGCCGTACATCACCAGGATGTCGTCGGCGACGTCGGCGACCACGCCGAGGTCGTGCGTGATGATGACGACGGCCGAGCCGAACTCCTCCTGGAGGTCGCGGATCAGGTCCAGGATCTGCGCCTGGACGGTGACGTCCAGGGCGGTGGTGGGCTCGTCGGCGATGAGCAGCTCCGGGTCGCACACCAGCGACATGGCGATCATGGCGCGCTGGCGCATGCCGCCGGAGAACTGGTGCGGGTAGTCCCTGACCCGGCGCTCGGGCTGCGGGATGCCGACCCGCTTCAGCATCTCCACCGCGCGGTCCCTGGCCTCCTTCTTGGAGACTTTGTGGTGCACCCGGTAGGCCTCGGCGATCTGCGAGCCGACGGTGAAGAAGGGGTGCAGCGCGGACAGCGGATCCTGGAAGATCATGGAGACCGAGCGGCCGCGCAGGGCACGCATCCGGGCCTCGGGCAGGGCGACGAGTTCCCTGCCCTCCAGCCAGATCTCGCCGCTGACCTGGGCGCGGGTGCCCTTGTGCAGTCCGAGCAGGGCCAGTGAGGTCACCGACTTGCCGGAGCCGGACTCGCCGACGATGCCGAGGGTCCTGCCCTTCTCCAGGGTGAAGGAGACGCCGTCGACGGACTTGACGAGGCCGTCCTCGGTCGGGAAATGCACCTTCAGGTCGCGCACGTCGAGGAAGGGTGCGGGCGCGGGTGCGACATCCGCGGGCTGCGGTGAGGTCTGAACGGACACGGGTGTTCCTAAGGACGAAGAAGGGCTCAGGCGAGGCGCACGCGGGGGTCGACGAGGCCGTACACGAGGTCGACGACGACGTTGGCGAGGACGACGAACGTCGCGGCGAAGAGCGTGGTGCCGAGGATGACCGGCAGGTCGGAATTCTGCACGGAGTCGACCGCGAGCTTGCCGATGCCGTTGATGCCGAACACCGACTCGGTGATGACCGCGGAGCCGCCGATCAGGGAGCCGACGTCCATGCCGAAGATGGTGATGATGGGGGTGATGGCGGCTCGCAGGCCGTGCTTGAGGACGACGGTGGCCGCCGGCAGGCCCTTGGCGCGGGCGGTGCGCATGTAGTCCTCGGCGAAGACCTCCAGCATGGAGGAGCGGGTGAGCCTGGTGTACATCGCGAGGTAGACGATGACGAGGGTGATCCACGGCAGGATCAGGCCCTTGAACCAGCCGGCCGGGTCCTCGGTGATCGGGGTGTAGCCGGACGTCGGCAGGACCTGGAACTTGTCGACGAAGAGGTACAGCAGGAGCAGACCGATGAAGTAGATCTGCACCGACACGCCGAACAGGGCGAGTCCCACCGCCGCCTTGTCGGCGGCCCTGCCCCGGCGCACCGCCGCGACGGTGCCGAGGCCGACGCCCAGGACCAGGAAGGCCACCGCCGCGCCGAGACCGAGGGAGAGGTCCGCCGGGAAGTCCGACAGCAGGGTGGTCAGGACGGGGGTGTCGGTCTGGAAGGAGACGCCGAGACAGGGCGCGCCGCAGTGGATGCGCACGCTCTGGTCGCCGAAGTCACGGCCGACGAACAGTCCCTTGAGGAACTCCCAGTACTGGGTCAGGTAGCTCTGGTCCAGGCCCAGCGAGTGCTTGATCTCCGCCAGGCGCGAGGGCGAGCAGGTCTTTCCGCAGGCCAGGAGTGCGGGGTCGGACGGCAGCGCGAAGAAGATGAAGAAGGTGATCGTGGTGATCACCAGCATGATCAGGGCCGCTGCCAGCAGGCGTCTGATGAGGTAACGAAACATGGGGTGCCGGGACCTGACGTGAGTGGGATACCCGCCGGCGGCCGGGGCCGCCGGCGGGGTCTAGAGGAGGTACGTCACTTCTTGATGTAGACGTGGACCAGGCTCGGCTCGGCCACGATCGTGTCGGGGATGACCCCGCCGACCTTGGAGCCGGACATTTCGCTGAAGTTCATGTACATCAGCGGGACCACGGCGGCGTCCTTCAGGATCTGCTGGTCCATCTGGCCGTAGGTGGCGTTGCGCTGCTTGACGTCGGCCGTCTTGGCGGCCTTGTCGATCAGCGCGTTGACCTTCGGGTCGTTCAGGTAGGACAGGTCCTGGTTGGCCTGTGGGTTCTTCTTGATCAGCCGGCCGTCGAAGAGGGTGGGCAGCACTGTGGAGGCGTTCGGCCAGTCGGCGATCCAGTCGCCCCAGGTCAGGTCGTACTGGTTCTTCGTGTTGTTGATGGTGCTGAAGTAGCTCGACGCGTCGATCGGGGTGATGTTCACCTTGATGCCGATGCGCTCCAGCGCGGTTTTCACGGCGTCGGCGAAGTGCTCCTCGGTGGGGGTGTTCTCCACCGCGATCGACATGGTCGGCTTCGGGTTGCCCGCCTGCTTCATCAGCTCCTTGGCCTTGGCCAGGTTGCCCGCCGGGTTGGCGCTGTACAGGTTGAACTTCTTGTAGCCGCCAATGCCGGGGCTCAGCATGGTGGTGGCGTAGTCGCCGTAGGCGGAGCCGCCGAAGGCGCCGCGGACCGTGGTCTTGTCGACGGCGTACTCGATCGCCTGACGGACCTTCAGGTTCTTGACGCGGGTGGTGTTGATGGCCAGGTAGTTGATGCCAGGGGCGGGGATTTTGTAGTAACGGCTCTTCAGCGAGGAGTCGTTGGCCAGCTGGGCCAGGTCCGAGCCCGCGATCGGCCACTGCTGGATCGATGTCTGTGCGGTGCCCGCGTCGGCCTTGATCTGCTGGTCGATGGCCGACTCGTCCTGGCCGAACCGGACGTCCATCCCGTCGACGTTCTGCTGCCGGATCGGGTCGGTCGACTGCGACCAGTGGGTGTTCCTGGCGAGGACCAGTTCCTTGTTCTTGGTGTACGACTTGATCATGTACGGGCCGTCGGCCCACACATGGGTGTCGTAGGTCGAGCCGGTGTCATGGGCCTTGGGCACCGCCGACCAGCCGGGCATCGTGGTGGTCTCGTTGAAGTCGGCCACCGGCTGGTTCAGGTGGAAGACGACGGTGTACTTGTCCGGCGTCTGGATGGAGTCCAGTTGCTTGCCCTTGTAGGGGCCCTTGTAGTCGGCGCCGCCGACGAGCCACTGGGACGCGTAGGGCGGGCCGCCGTTGATGTCGGGCGAGAAGAACCGCTCGACGCCGTACTTGACGTCCTGTGCGGTGACCTCGGTGCCGTCCTGGTATTTGACACCGTGCCGGAGGTGGAAGGTCCAGACGGTGGCGCCCTTGGACGGCGTTCCGGTGTCGGTGGCGAGGTCGCCGACCAGCTTGGGGGTCGCTCCCGTCTCGTCCCAGCCGGTGAGGGTGCGGACGATCTCCTGGTCCATGCTCTGACCCTCGGTCGTGTAGACGCGCTGGGGGTCGAGATGGTCGAAGTCCGCCTTGTCGAGGATGGTCAGCGTGCCGCCCTTGCCGGGGGCGCCGCCGGCGCTGCTGCCGGAGGACCCTCCGCATGCGGTGGCCCCCAGGGCGATCATCACGGCTGAGGCCGTGAGAGCGACCGTGCGCGATCTGCGCGTGCTGCGCGTCATTGAGGAAACTCCGTTTCTTGCTACGGGCTCGACGGCCGTTCGTGGGGCCGCCTGGCCGATATTCGGGGGGTGGCTCGGGTCAGCCGCGCCGGGCGCGGGGGTCCAGAGCGTCCCGGACGCCGTCCCCCAGGAGGTTGAGCGCCAGGACCAGGAGGAAGAGCAGGACGCCGGGCACGAAGAGGTACATCGGGTCCTGAAGGAAGAACTGCGAGGCGTCCGACAACAGGGCGCCCCAGTCGGGGTTGGGCGGGATGACGCCGACGCCCAGGTAGGACAGGGCCGCCTCGGTGGTGATGTTCTGCGGGACGGCGAGCGCGAAGGAGATGAGGATCGGCGCCCACAGGTTGGGCAGCAGCTGCCGGAAGAGGATGTGCCGGCGGCCGGCGCTCATCAGCCGCGCCGCGTCGACGAACTCCCGCTCGCGCAGGGACAGTACCTGCCCGCGCACCAGACGGGCGGTGTACGCCCAGGCGAAGACGGCGATGTTGAGGACCAGGACGAGCAGCCGGAGGTTCTCGTCGGTGCCGCCGTGGCTGTTGGTCTGCAGCGCGTTCTGGATCACCGGGGTGAGCGCGATGATGAACAGCAGCTGCGGGAACGCCAGCATCACGTCCATGATCCGCGAGAGCAGGGAGTCGACCCAGCCGCCGAAGTATCCGGCGGCGAGCCCGGCGACGACGCCGACCGCGGTGGACAGCACGGCCGAGGCGAATCCCACGTAGAGGGAGGTGCGCAGGCCGTAGACGATACGGGCGAACAGGTCGTAGCCGGTGCCCGGTTCGACGCCGAGCAGATGCTGGGCGCTGACGCCGCCCAGCGATCCGTAAGGGAAGTTGCCCGTGTCCGGATTGATCGCCTTGTTGTCGGGGGTGATCGGCCCCCAGCCGGTCAGTGCGGTGAGCACGGGCGCGAGGAGCGCGATCGCGATGAACAGGAGGGTGGCCACCAGGGCGGCCGTGGTGACCTTGTCCCGCCTGATCCGCCGCCAGGCCATCCGGGCCGGTGAGCGGCCGGCGACAACCGTGCCGCCGGGTCTGGAGTCCTGCGTCGACGGCTCGGTCAGCAGTGTGGTGCCGCCGCCGGTGTCGACCGGCTGGTGTTGCGTGGTCATCGTACGGACATCCCGGATCTGCCCCTGAGGCAAGGAAATTGGGTGGCGGTCGTTGTTTCCGCCGTGAGACTCTGCGGACTTTCGCAACGGCGTGCGAGCCCGGTCAAGCCGCGCAGGGGCGAGAAAAGGGATTGTTTGCGGTCATGGAAAAGTGTTGACGAGAGCGGGGAATGTGATTACCCGTCGCGTGAATGTTTGCGGGAGATTCCTTGGGCAGTGATTGGCCGTGACTCCTGCGTTGTTTCCTTTTGCTTTTCCCTCGGAATCCCCCGTGCCGGGTAAAGGACGGGGGCGGCGGGCCGGGCGTCAGCCGACCGGCACCCCGGCCTCCAGGTAGAGCGCCGCTCCGCGTTCGCGTGCCCTCAGGGCCCAGCGCAGCCGCTCGTAGCGCACCGGGGGCAGCAGCTCCGCGGCCTCCTCCTCGGTGACGAAACGCCAGGCGCGCAGCTCCGGGCCGGGCAGCAGCAGCCGCCCCGCCTCGGCGGAATCGAGGAGGCCGCCGTCGAAGAGGAGCCGCAGACCGCCGTAGCCCGGGGGCGCGGGGCGCTCCCAGTCGACGACGAGCAGGCCCGGCACCTCGTCGAGGCTGAGGCCGGTCTCCTCGGCGACCTCGCGCATCCCGGCGCGTGCGGGCGCCTCACCGGGTTCGACGACGCCACCGGGAAACTCCCAGCCGGCCTTGTACGTGGGGTCGACGAGCAGCACCCGGTCCTGCTCGTCGAAGAGGAGCACTCCGGCGGCGACGGTCTCGGCGGTGGGCTCGGGCGTCTGCACGATGTCGCAGACGGGCACGGCACCGCTGGTGACGGCCTCGGCGATCCGGACCGCCGTCTCGTACGGCGTGAGGTCGCTGGTGTCGACCGGGTGGGCGTCGCCGATGAGCCAGGAGGCGAGCGCGGCCCGGTACGGCTCGATGTGGTCGTAGGACCACTGGCGTATTCGCAGGTCACCGTCGGGCAGGTCCCGCGGGATCTCACGGCCCGCTATCCGCTCCCGCAGTATCGTTTCAGCCGGAGCGAGCAGGATGTGGCTGACCGGAATCCTGCGCGCGGCCAGGCCGCCGAAGATCTCGTCGCGGTACTCCTGGCGCAGCAGGGTCATGGGGACCACGAGGGTCCCGCCGAGCTCGGCGAGCATCGCGGCCGCCGTGTCGATCACCAGCCGTCGCCAGATCGGCAGGTCCTGGAAGTCGCCGGCCTCGGCGAGGTGTTTGGGTGGCAGCAGGTGGGCGAGCGCGCCGCCGACGACCTCCGGGTCGAAGAGCGTGCTGTTCGGGATCAGTTCGATCAGTTCCCGTGCGGTGGTGGTCTTCCCCGCACCGAACGCGCCGTTGATCCAGACGACGGTCACAGGTCCCCCTCTTCTGTTGGCCCCCTGAGGCTTGCCCGCTCCACCCTGCCACGGAAACCAGCCGCAGTTGAGGGCGCACATGACGACGGCGCCGACGCCCCCCCTCACGCGGGGAGCGCCGACGCCGTGGGCCGAAGCCGGGGCGGCTCGTCAGCCCTTCTTCGGGGCGGCCTTCTTCTGAGCGCCCTTCTTCTGGACGCCCTTCTTCTTCTGGACGCCATCCTTCCCGTGCACCGACAGGCCGTCCCCTGCGACGGTCTGGTCGAGCGTCTTGAGGGTCTCGTCCACGTTGATCGCGGGGAGCTTCTCTCCGATGGCGTGCGACGGGGTGATCGCCGCGACGGCGAAGCCGGTGGCCAGGGAGGCGATGGCGAGCATGCTGCGCTTCTTCATGCCGACTCAACTGCTGGACGGGCTCCGGGGTCACGCCACTGGGCCGTTCGGGGGACGCGCCGGCTTCACACGGGGTCGGTGCCCCAGGTGCCGGACCCGCCGCCGCGCCATTCGATCAGCCCGGACGCGGCCGCGTACTCCTCGTCCGCGTCCTCGATGCCGGCCCGTCGCAGGAACTCGGCGACGTCCAGCAACCCGTACGCGATGCCGAGGAACTGGTCGTCCACACGGACCCGACGGCCGCCGTCCGCGGCGGGCGGGTAGACCACGACGGGTTTCACGGACGCCATGGCACCAGGGTGCGCGGGGAGTGCGCCGGCCGCTCGCCGGGCTGGGCCGTTCAGCCCGCCCGCCGCGTCGGCCGGAAGACGACGCCGAGGCGGATGGGGGCCGTGAGGCGGGCAGGGGAGCACCCGCTTCACCGTCGCGATGACCTTCGTCAGGCGCCCACGTAGGCCGCCAGATGCTCCCCGGTCAGAGTGGAGCGGGCCTCGACGAGGTCGGCCGGGGTGCCCTCGAAGACGATCCGGCCGCCGTCGTGCCCCGCGCCGGGGCCGAGGTCGATGATCCAGTCGGCGTGCGCCATGACCGCCTGGTGGTGCTCGATCACGATGACCGACTTGCCGGAGTCGACGAGCCGGTCGAGCAGGCCGAGCAGCTGCTCGACGTCCGCCAGATGCAGGCCGGTGGTCGGCTCGTCGAGGACGTACACGCCGCCCTTCTCCCCCATGTGCGTGGCCAGCTTGAGCCGCTGCCGCTCGCCGCCGGACAGCGTGGTGAGCGGCTGCCCGAGGGTGAGGTAGCCGAGCCCGACGTCCGCGAGCCGCTCCAGGATCCGGTGCGCGGCGGGGGTGCGGGCCTCTCCGCCGCCGAAGAACTCCTCGGCCTCGGTCACCGGCATCGCCAGCACCTCGCTGATGTCCCGGCCGCCGAGGCGGTACTCCAGCACCGACGCCTCGAACCGCTTGCCCTCGCACTCCTCGCAGGGCGTGGCGACGCTCTGCATGATCGCCAGGTCGGTGTAGATGACACCGGCGCCGTTGCAGGTGGGGCAGGCACCCTCGGAGTTGGCGCTGAACAGCGCCGGCTTCACTCCGTTGGCCTTGGCGAAGGCCTTGCGGATCGGGTCGGCGAGCCCGGTGTACGTCGCCGGGTTGCTGCGCCGGGAGCCGCGGATCGGGGTCTGGTCGATCGCCACCACGCCCTCGGCCCCGGCCTGCCGGGCCATGGAGCCGTGCACGAGCGAGCTCTTGCCGGAGCCGGCCACGCCGGTCACGACGGTGAGGACGCCGAGCGGGATGTCGACGTCGACGTCGTGCAGGTTGTTCGCCGAGGCCCCCCGGACCTCCAGCACGCCGGTGGGCCTGCGGACCGTCGCCTTGATCTTGGCCCGGTCGTCGAGGTGGCGTCCGGTGACGGTGTCGCTGCCGCGCAGCCCCTCCAGGGTTCCCTCGAAGCAGACGGTGCCGCCCGCCCGGCCGGCGCCGGGGCCGAGGTCCACGACGTGGTCGGCGATGGCGATCGTCTCCGGCTTGTGCTCCACCACCAGCACGGTGTTGCCCTTGTCGCGCAGGCGCAGGAGCAGGTTGTTCATCCGCTGGATGTCATGCGGGTGCAGGCCGATGGACGGCTCGTCGAAGACGTAGGTGACGTCGGTGAGCGAGGAGCCGAGGTGACGGATCATCTTGGTGCGCTGCGCCTCCCCGCCGGAGAGCGTGCCCGAGGCCCGGTCGAGCGAGAGGTAGCCGAGGCCGATCTCCACGAACGAGTCCAGGGTGTGCTGGAGCTTGGCCAGCAGCGGCGCCACCGACGGCTCGTCCAGCCCCCGGACCCACTCCGCCAGGTCACGGATCTCCATCGCGCAGGCGTCGGCGATGCTGACCTTGCCGATCTTCGAGGAGCGGGCGAGCTCGCTCAGCCGGGTGCCGTCGCACTCGGGGCAGCGGGTGAAGGTGACCGCCCGGTCCACGAAGGCCCGGATGTGCGGCTGCATCGACTCGCGGTCCTTGGAGAGGAAGGTCTTCTGGATCTTCGGGATCAGCCCCTCATAGGTGAGGTTGACGCCGTTGATCTTCACCTTGACCGGCTCGCGGTACAGGAAGTCGTGCCGCTCCTTCTTGGTGTAGTTCCGGATCGGCTTGTCCTTGTCGAAGAAGCCCGACTCGGCGATGACCCGCACCACCCAGCCGCCCCCGGTGTAGGTGGGGATCGTGAACGGGTCCTCGGAGAGCGACTTGGAGTCGTCGTAGAGCTGGGTGAGGTCGATGTCGGAGACCGTGCCCCGGCCCTCGCAGTGCGTGCACATGCCGCCGGTGCGACTGAAGGACACCTTCTCGGTCCTGGTCTTGTCGGCACCGCGGTCCACCGTGAACCCGCCGCTCGCCGATACCGAGGCGGTGTTGAAGGAGAAGGCGCCGGGCGGGCCGATGTGGGGCGTGCCGAGCCGGCTGAAGAGGATCCGCAGCATGGCGTTGGCGTCGGTGGCGGTGCCGACGGTGGAGCGGGGGTCGGAACCCATGCGCTGCTGGTCGACGGCGATCGCGGTCGTCAGCCCGTCCAGTACGTCGACCTCGGGCCGGGCCAGGTTCGGCATGAATCCTTGCAGGAAGGCGCTGTAGGTCTCGTTGATGAGCCGCTGCGACTCCGCCGCGATCGTGTCGAACACCAACGAGCTCTTGCCCGAGCCGGAGACTCCGGTGAAGACCGTGAGCCGGCGCTTGGGGATCTCGATGCTGACGTCCCTGAGGTTGTTCTCGCGCGCGCCGTGCACGCGGATCACGTCATGGCTGTCGGCAACGTGCGGCCCGGGCGACTGTGTGTCCGTCGTCTTGGCCTTGCTCATGGTGTCTCCATCTGCCGGGCGGCGCTGCCGCGTTCGGGCGGTCTCGGCCCCCCGCGCGGCTCCCGGGGGCGCGGCGCGGGGGGAGGTGCGGTGCATGGGCTGCTACGGCGCCTTGAGCTGCTGGATGCGGACCATGTTGCCCGCGGGGTCGCGGAAGGCGCAGTCGCGGACGCCGTAGGGCTGGTCCACCGGCTCCTGGACCACCTCGGCATCGCCCGCCTGCACCCGCTCGAAGGTGCCGTCGACGTCGGTGGTGGCCAGAACGATGCTGGCGTAGGTGCCCTTGGCCATCATCTCCGTGATGGTGCGGCGTTCGTCGTCGGTGATGCCGGGGTCGGCGGCCGGCGGGTGCAGCACGATGTTCGTGCCGGGCTGGCCGACGGGGCCGACCGTGATCCAGCGCATGCCCTCGTATCCGACGTCGTTCCTGACTTCGAAGCCGAGGGTGTCGCGGTAGAACGCCAGGGCGGCGTCCGGGTCGTCGTGCGGAAGGAAGCTGGCGTGAATGTGGAGGTCCATGGCCATCACGCTAGTTTCGGCTCGCGGCGGGCGCTTCTCGATTCCTGATCGGTCTGGTCACCTGCTTCGCCACGCACGACGGGATGCCGGCCGTCGCGCGCGCCGCCTCGCGCCGGTAGGCACTGGGCGGCATGCCGACCAGCTCGGTGAAGCGGGTGCTGAAGGTGCCCAGTGATGCGCAGCCGACCTCGAAGCACACCTCGGTGACGCTCAGGTCGCCCCGGCGCAGCAGCGCCATGGCGCGTTCGATGCGCCGCGTCATGAGGTAGCTGTAGGGCGACTCCCCGTACGCCTGCCGGAACGCGCGGCTCAGGTGCCCCGCCGACATGTGCACACCCCGGGCGAGCGCCTCGACGTCCAGAGGCTTCGCGTACTCCCGGTCGATGCGGTCCTTGACACGGCGCAGCCGGGCGAGGTCACGCAGGTGCTGGGCCGAGGCGGGTCTGCTGCTCACAAGCGCGATCGTGCCACACCGCACGCACGTGCGGTTGATTTCCGGCGATCCGGAACGTACTGGTCCGTATCACCCGGAGTCACCGTCGACTCCCGCACCGGCCCGCCTCGCGCCACCACAGGCTGAACGTTCCTGCCTGCTCCGCCGGCTCTGACCTCACACCCCTGCCGCCGCCGCGTCCGTCCGCTTCGCCAGTGCTGCCGCCGCCGCACCCACCAGCCCGGCGTCGGTGCCCATCTGCGCCGGTGCCACCGTCAGGTGCCGGACGAAGGACAGCGTCGCGTAGGCGCTCAGCGCCTTGCGCAGGGGGCCGAAGAGGACGTCGCCCGCCTTGCCCACTCCTCCGCCGATCACGGCGATGTCGATCTCCACGAGCGTCGCGGTGGCCGCGATCCCGGCGGCCAGGGCCTGGGCGGCCCGCTCGAAGGAGGCGACGGCGACCGGGTCACCGGAGCGGGCGGCGGCGGCCACAGCGGCGGCCGACGCGTCCCCGTCGGGGCCCGGCCGCCAGCCGTTCTCCAGGGCGCGCCGGGCGATGTTGGGGCCGCTCGCTATGCGCTCCACGCAGCCGTGCGAGCCGCACGGGCACAGATCGCCGTCGAGGTCGACGCTGATGTGACCGATGTGTCCCGCGTTGCCGGTGGGCCCGGGGTGCAGCCGCCCTCCGAGCACGAGACCGCCGCCGACGCCCGTGGAGACGACCATGCACAGCGCGTTGTCGTGACCGCGGGCGGCGCCCTGCCAGTGCTCGGCCGCCGTGATCGCCACACCGTCGCCGATCAGCTCGACGGGCAGGTTCCCGGCGGCGGCCCGCACCCGGGCGACGAGCGGGTAGTCGCGCCAGCCGGGGACGTTCACCGGGCTCACCGTGCCCGCGGAGGCGTCCACGGGTCCGGCGCTGCCGATCCCCACCGCCGTGGCACTCCCCCACAGCGGCGACGCGGTGAGCTCGCCGAGCACCTCCTCCACGGCCCGCATCACGGTGTCGCCGTCCTCCCGGGCGGGCGTCGGCCGCTGTGCGCGGACCAGGATCCGGCCACGGCCGTCCACCAGAGCTCCGGCGATCTTGGTGCCGCCGATGTCGAGCGCGGCCACGAGGTCGGTGTGCATCAGAGTCGGATCTCCCCGTCGGGCATGAGAAAAACGCCGAGAACAGCCATCAAGCAGGGCAAGCAGCGGGCCGGTCCCGCGAGGGTGCGCGGGGCCGGAGATTGCGGTGGACAGTCTCCCCCGAGCCTGACAACGTTGTCCAGGCTCTATGCTCGACGCCACATCCTCATACAAACCCAGGATCGACGCACCCCCGTGGACGACAGGACAGGACTGGACACCGTGGCCCCTACCCCCCTCCGATCCGCAGCGCGCTACGGCACCCGGCCGACCATGAAGGACGTAGCGGCCCGCGCCGGAGTAGGCCTCAAGACGGTCTCCCGCGTCGTGAACGGGGAACCGGGGGTCACTCCGGAGACGGAGCGGCGGGTCCAGGAGGCGATCGACGCCCTCGGTTTCCGCCGCAACGACAGCGCGCGCGTGCTGCGCAAGGGCCGCACGGCGAGCATCGGCCTGGTCCTGGAGGACCTCGCGGACCCGTTCTACGGACCGCTGAGCCGGTCGGTCGAGGAGGTGGCCCGCGCGCACGGCGCCCTGCTGATCAACGGCTCCAGCGCGGAGGACCCCGAGCGCGAGCAGGAGCTGGTGCTGGCCCTGTGCGCGCGGCGGGTGGACGGTCTTGTGGTGATCCCGGCCGGGGACGACCACCGGTACCTGGAGCCCGAGCTCAAGGCGGGCGTCGCCACGGTGTTCGTGGACCGGCCGGCCGGGCACATCGACGCCGACGTCGTCCTGTCGGACAACTACGGCGGCGCCCGGGGCGGCGTCGCCCACCTCATCGCGCACGGACACCGCCGGATCGGCTTCATCGGCGACATGCCCCGCATCCACACCGCCGCCGAGCGGCTGCGCGGCTACCGGGCCGCGATGGAGGACGCGGGCATACCGGTGGCGGGCTCCTGGATGTCCCTCGGCGTCACCGGCCCCGAGCGGGTGCGAAGGGCGGCCGAGGAGATGCTGACCGGCCCGGACCCGGTGACGGCGATCTTCGCCGGCAACAACCGGGTGACGGTCACGGTGATCCGGGTGCTCGCCGAGCAGGCCCGCCGTGTCGCCCTGGTCGGCTTCGACGACATCGAGCTCGCCGACCTGCTCCAGCCGGGTGTCACGGTCGTCGCCCAGGACGCGGCAGACATCGGCCGCACCGCGGCGGAACGTCTCTTCCGGCAGCTGGACGGCACCCTGGTCACCCCCGAGCGCATCGAGCTGCCGACGCGGCTGATCACCCGCGGCTCGGGCGAGATCCCCCCGGCGGACTGAGCGGCCGATGGACGACGTTACCGATCGCACGCTACGGGCCCTGGGCCTGCACGAGGCGCCCCGCGAGCACCCACTGCTGTATCCGGGCGCGTGGCCGGCGGAATCCGGGATCCTCGTCGGGGACCGCTTCCTGCCGCTGGAGCGGCTGGTGTACGAGGACCGCACGCCGGTCATCGCCATCGGATCCAACGGCTGCCCGGGGCAGCTCCGGCACAAGATGACGGAGTACGGGATCGAGTCGCCGCTGCCGATGGTCAAGGCCCGGGTGACGGGCGTCGACGCCGGCGTCTCGGCGCACGTGAGCCGCATGGGGTACGTGTCGGCCTCGCCGGTCGGAGCCCCGGACACCGTGCGGGAGCTGTTCGTGCTGTGGCTCGACGCCGAGCAGCTCGCGGTGATCGACGCGAGCGAGGGCGCGCCGGTACCGGGCGGCAACTTCGACCGGGCCTGGCTGCCGTCGCCCGACATCCTGATCAACCTCGCCGATGGCACGCGACTGCCCGGGGCGTACGCCTACGTCAACCGGCACGGTGTCCTCCACGACGGCACGGGCACGCCGCGCACGCACCCGGGTGAGCGGGAGCTGCTGACGGAACTGCTCGTCGGGCTGCCCCGGCTGCGGGAGCTGTTCGGTGTCGTGCCCGAGGAGTTCTGCGCGCGGGCCCGCGGGGACCGGCGGCTGTGCGAGCGGGGCACGCGGCTGTTCATCGAGGAGAAGCTGGTGACGGCCTCCGGTCTCGAACGGTACGTGGCTGCCTCGGGCCGGGCTCAGCAGAGCGGGAGCCCGGGGACCGGCGCGTCGTTGTCACCGCCCTTGATGTAGACGTCGCTGAACCAGACGTTCGTGTTGCCGCTGTCGTCGTCGGTCTTCGCCCACCAGACGTTGGTCCACTCCCCGGAGGTCTCACGGCGGCCCAGGTTCTGCTGGCAGTAGAAGTAGTTGGTGCCCGCTTTCAGGATGCCGACCTTGGTGCCGGAGGCGGTGTAGGAGTCCGCGGTCTTCCAGACCGTGCAGTTGTACTTGCCGCCGCCGATGGGGTGACAGACCGGGGCCGGGGCGGTCGGGCCGTCGGAGGCTGCGCCGTCCCGCGCCTCTCCGCCGGTGGCGCCGCCGGTGGGCTTGGCGGGGGCGGCGGTGGTCGCCCGGCCGGTGGGCTCGGGGTCCTTCTCGTCGCCGGGCTTCGCGGACGGGTCCGTGCCCTTGTCGTCGCCCTGAGGCGTGGACCTCGGGGCGTTCGAGCCGTCGTCCGCGCCACCCGGATCGGAGGGCCCGGCGCCGACACCGGCGGTACCGGACCGTGCAGCGGTGCCCTTGCCGCCGGAGTCGCCTGAATCGCCTGAGTCGCCGAGAAGCGCGACCGTGGTCCCGGCGGCGGCGAGCACGACGGTGACGGCCGCGGCGGCGAGCAGCACGCGCGCCTTGCGCCGGGGCGCGGAGCGGCCGGCGTTCACCGGGGCGGTGGCGGCGGAGGCAGCGGGGGTGGTGGTGCCGGGATCGACCGGACCGAAGCCCTGGGGCGCGGCGCCCGTGCCCTGCGGGCCGGTGCCTTGCGGTGTCGGGTGGGCTTGCGGCGTCGCGTGGCCGGGGCCAGTGGGCTCCGGGCCGCCAGGGCCGATGGGCTCCGAACCGCCAGGGCCAGTGGGCTCCGGGCCGCCAGAGCCGGTGGGCCCCGGGCCGCCGGCCGCCGCGGCTCCCTCTGCGCCGACCGCCCCCGCGGCTCCGAACGCGGCTGCCGTACCGGAGTCGGAGCGGTGCTGCGGAGGCCCGAACCCGGGCGGTACCGATGGGACGCTGCGCTCCGTCTCGGCGCGCGGGAACGGGGCTGCGGGGCCCCGCAGGGAAGAGGTCGGCGTGTCCGTGCCGCCCGTGTCCGCGACCGCCTGGAGCAGTTCGCGGGCCTGGTCGGCCTCCGGGCGGGACTCGGGGCGCTTGTCCATCAGCCGCTGGAGGACGGGCGCGAGGGAGCCGGCGCGGCGGGGCTCCGGCAGCGGCTCGGTGACGATCGCGGTGAGCGTGGAGAACGTGGAGGTGCGGCGGAAGGGCGAGGAGCCCTCGACGGCCGCGTACAGCGTGGCGCCCAGGGCCCAGATGTCGGAGGCGGGACCGGGGTCGGCGCCCTGCGCGCGCTCGGGGGCGAGGTAGTCGAGGGAGCCGACGAGTTCGCCGCTGCGCGTGAGGTGCGTGGCCGAGCCGTCCCCCGGGTCGTCCATCGTGGCGATGCCGAAGTCGGTAAGGACGACCCGGCCCGAGCGGTCGAGCAGGATGTTGGCCGGCTTCACGTCCCGGTGCAGGACGCCGGCGCGGTGGGCGGCGGCCAGGGCGTCCATGACCTTGGCGCCGATGCCGGCGGCCTCGCTCGGGTCCAGTGGGCCGCGCTCGCGCAGGACGTCGTCCAGGGACGGCCCGTCGACCAGTTCCATGACGATGATCGGGCGGCCGTCGACCTGGGCGATGTCGTGCACGGAGATGACGCCGGGATGGCGTACCCGGGCCGCCGCGCGCGCCTCGCGCCGCATCCGCACCTGGAGATCCGCCAGTTCGGGACCGGCCGCGTCGGTGTAGGTGCGCAGTTCCTTGACCGCGACCTCACGGCCGAGGACCTCGTCGACGGCCTTCCAGACGACGCCCATGCCGCCGCGCCCCAGCGCCGCCGTGACGCGATAGCGGCCGGCCAGCAGCCGTCCGGCTCCGTCCGCCTGCCCGTGCTCCCCCGTTGACACCACTGCCCCGTTCCCTGTGACCCCGCCCGGATGCGCCGACGGCCGGCACCGCCAGTGCAGGCGTACAGACTACGGGGCGGCGGTGGCGGCGACGGCCGGCCGGTGACGGCTGTGACAGGGCCGGTACGCGCCGGCCGGTCCGTCGTGCGGACGGTGTCAGGCGGACGCCGTCAGGTCACCGCGCCGGGGCGCCGCGAAGGACTCCAGGTCCGCCCGGGTCAGGCCGGCCAGGCGGGCGACCTCGCCGTTGTCCAGGGCGCCGCAGTCCAGGCCGCGCAGCAGGTAGCCGCTGAGGGCCTTGGCGGTGGCGGGTTCGTCCATGACGTCGCCGCCGGTGCGATTGGCGTAGCGGGACAGGCGGGTGGCGGCCTGCTCGAAGCCCTCGCGGTAGAAGGCGAAGACGGCCGCGTAGCGGGTGGGGATGTGGCCGGGGTGCATGTCCCAGCCCTGGTAGTAGGCGCGGGCCAGGGCGCGGCGGGTGAGGCCGTAGTGCAGGCGCCAGGCGTCGTGGACCTTGGCGGTCGGGCCGACCGGCAGGACGTTCGTCGAGCCGTCCGAGACGCGTACGCCGGTGCCTGCCGCCGCGACCTGCATGACAGCCTTGGCGTGGTCCGCCGCGGGGTGGTCACTGGCCTGGTGGGCGGCGGAGACGCCGAGGCAGGCGCTGTAGTCGAAGGTGCCGTAGTGCAGGCCGGTGGCGCGGCCCTCGGCGGCCTGGATCATGCGGGCGACGGTGGCGGTTCCGTCGGCGGCGAGGACGGACTGGCTGGTCTCGATCTGGATCTCGAAGCCGATCCGGCCGGGTTCGAGGCCGTGGGTCTTCTCGAAGGCGTCCAGCAGCCGTGCCATGGCGGTGACCTGCTCGGCGTAGGTCACCTTGGGCAGGGTGAGCACGAGCCCGCCGGGCAGGCCGCCGGCCTCCATCAGGCCGGTGAGGAAGATGTCGAGGGTGCGGATGCCCCGGGCACGGACGGGCGCTTCCATGCACTTCATGCGGATGCCCATGTACGGGGCGGCGGTGCCGTCCGCAAAGGCCTCGGCGACGATCCGGGCGGCGCGGGCGGCGGCCTCGTCCTCCTCGGCGTCGGGGCGGTTGCCGTAGCCGTCCTCGAAGTCGACGCGCAGGTCCTCGATCGGCTCGCGCTCCAGCTTGGCGCGCACGCGCGCGTGGACGGGCTCGGCGAGTTCCCCGGAGAGGCCGAGGACGGCGGCGAACGTCGCGGCATCGGGGGCGTGTTCGTCGAGGGCCGCGAGGGCGCGGTCACCCCAGGAGCGGACGGTGTCGGCGGCGAAGGCGTCGCCGGGTACGTAGACGGTGTGGACGGGCTGGCGGGTGCCGGGGTCTCCGGGGTAGCGGCGCTCCAGCTCGGCGTCGACCGGCGCGAGGGAGGCGCTGATCTCCTCGCTGACGGCGCCCGCGAGGCTGGTCGTCACCTTCTCCTGCTGGCCCTGACCCATTCCGAGACCCTCCTATTTTCCGCTGTACGGAATCAACAATCCGTAGAGCGAAGTTATCGGCCGACCTTCGCCCTGGTCAACACCGTCGGCAGTGGGATTCCGCATCCTTCACCCATGATCACTGCCGACCCGCCCCCATCTTCCGTATCAAGAGGGCAAGCTTCATCCTGACGTGCAAGGGGAGGGAGACCACGTGCCCAACGAGGTCGGAGTGACGCGCCGCCACGGGCTCAAGGCAGCGGCGGCGGCCGCCATCGCGGGACCGCTGCTCACCACCGCGGGCCCCACACCGCCCGCTTCCGCCGGTGAGCACCCGGGTGCCCTGAACGTCATGACGTTCAACGTCCGCTTCGGGACCGTCGTCGACCGGACACCGCGCTGGGACGTGCGCCGACCGGTGATGCGAGACCTGCTGCGGCGCGAGCTGCCGCACCTCATCGGCACTCAGGAAGGGCTCTACCGGCAGGTGCGCGCGATCGAGAAGGATCTCGGCGGGCACCACGACTGGATCGGCGTCGGACGCGGCGGCGGCAGCAAGGACGAGTTCATGGCGGTCTTCTACGACACGCGCAGACTCGCCCCGGTCGAGTTCGATCACTTCTGGCTCTCCGACACCCCGTACGCGATCGCCTCGAACACCTGGGGCGCGGACTGGCTGCGCATGGTGACCTGGGTCCGCTTCGCGGATCTCGCCGACGGGGGGCGGGAGTTCTACGTCCTCAACACCCACCTGGACAGCGTCAGCCAGTACGCCCGGGAACGCTCGGCGGGGCTCATCGGCGAGACGATCGCCGGGTGGGACAGGGGGTTGCCGGTCATCGTCACCGGCGACTTCAACGCGGCCGCCCACGACAACCGGGTGTACGACCTCATGCTGGACATCGGGCTGGTGGACGCCTGGGACGCGGCGGCCTCGCGGGGTCCGGCGTACGGGACGCACCACGGCTACCGGAGGCTCAAGCCCGGCGGGCGCCGCATCGACTGGATCCTCACCACGCCCGGGGTGACCACGCACTGGGCCGGGATGAACACCTTCAGCAGGGACGGGACGTATCCGAGCGACCACCTGCCGGTGCAGGCCTCGATGACCCTGGGATGAGAAGAGGCCCCCGAGACCGTTCGCGCGGTCACGGGGGCCTTCCACAGCCGGAATCGATCAGCCCTTGCGGGTCTTGATCTCCTCGGTCAGGGCCGGGACGACGTCGAAGAGGTCGCCGACGACGCCGTAGTCGACGAGGTCGAAGATCGGGGCCTCGGCGTCCTTGTTGATCGCCACGATCGTCTTCGAGGTCTGCATACCGGCGCGGTGCTGGATGGCGCCGGAGATGCCGTTGGCGATGTACAGCTGCGGCGAGACGGACTTGCCGGTCTGGCCGACCTGGTTGGTGTGCGGGTACCAGCCGGCGTCGACCGCGGCACGCGAGGCGCCGACGGCGGCACCGAGCGAGTCGGCGAGCGCCTCGATGATCGCGAAGTTCTCCGCGCCGTTGACGCCACGGCCACCGGAGACCACGATCGCGGCCTCGGTCAGCTCCGGACGGCCCGTCGACTCGCGCGGCGTGCGGCCGGTGACCTTGGTGCCGGTGGCCTGCGCGGAGAAGGTCACCGACAGGGCCTCGACCGCACCGGCGGCCGGGGCGGCCTCGACGGCGGCGCTGTTGGGCTTGACCGTGATGACGGGGGTGCCCTTGGAGACGCGGGACTTGGTGGTGAAGGACGCGGCGAACACCGACTGCGTGGCCACGGGGCCCTCGTCGCCGGCTTCCAGGTCGACGGCGTCGGTGATGATGCCGGAGCCCAGACGCAGCGCCAGCCGGGCGGCGATCTCCTTGCCCTCGGCGGAGGACGGCACCAGCACGGCGGCCGGGGACACCGCCTCGTGCGCGGCCTGGAGGGCGTCGACCTTCGGTACGACCAGGTAGTCGGCGTACTCGGCGGCCTCGTGCGTGAGGACCTTGACGGCGCCGTGCTCGGCGAGGGCGGCGGCGGTGTCGCCGGCGCCGTTGCCCAGCGCGACGGCGACCGGCTCGCCGATGCGGCGGGCGAGGGTCAGCAGCTCCAGGGTGGGCTTGCGGACGGCACCGTCCACGTGGTCGACGTAGACGAGAACTTCAGCCATGGGACTTCTTCTCTCCTGCTTGCGAAAGATGAGGGGCGGTCAGCGAAGGGGCTCAGATGAACTTCTGGCCCGCGAGGAACTCAGCGAGCTGCTTGCCGCCCTCGCCCTCGTCCTTGACGATCGTGCCCGCGGTACGGGCCGGACGCTCGGCAGCGCCGTCGACCGTGGTGTAGGCGCCCTCCAGGCCGACCTCCTCGGCGTCGATGTCGAGGTCGGACAGGTCCCAGGACTCCACCGGCTTCTTCTTGGCGGCCATGATGCCCTTGAAGGACGGGTAACGGGCCTCGCCCGACTGGTCGGTCACGGACACGACCGCCGGGAGGGAGGCCTCAAGGTTCTCGGAGGCGGCGTCGCCGTCGCGGCGGCCCTTGACCGTGCCGTCCTCGACGGAGACCTCGGAGAGCAGGGTGACCTGCGGGACGCCCAGGCGCTCGGCGAGCAGGGCGGGCACGACGCCCATGGTGCCGTCGGTGGAGGCCATGCCGGAGATGACGAGGTCGTAGCCGGCCTTCTCGATCGCCTTGGCCAGGACCAGGGAGGTACCGATGGCGTCGGTGCCGTGGATGTCGTCGTCCTCGACGTGGATCGCCTTGTCCGCGCCCATGGACAGCGCCTTGCGCAGGGCGTCCTTGGCGTCCTCGGGGCCCACCGTCAGGACGGTGATCTCCACGTCGTCGTCGGAGTTCTCGGAGATCTGCAGCGCCTGCTCGACCGCGTACTCGTCGAGCTCGGAGAGCAGACCGTCCACGTCGTCCCGGTCGACGGTCAGGTCATCGGCGAAGTGCCGGTCGCCAGTGGCGTCGGGCACGTACTTCACAGTGACAACGATCCTCAAGCTCACGCCGGCTCTCCTACTGCATCGTCATTTCCATGCTGCCTACTTGCAGGCAGCATAGGCGCCTCTAGCGTCCGATCCCGGTCGGGGCGAACCCACGCCCCGAGCGAAATATTACTCGTCAGTACACCCAGTTCGTTCCCGCTAAGCAAGCGCTTTGAACTGTGACCTTCGCAACGCAGCGTAACCGGAACTCGACGGTCACGCAGCCCGGGGGATGCCCCGCTCAGTCGCCCAGGCGCTGGAAACGCCCCTGGTGGTAGAGGAGCGGACGGCCGGTGCCCGAGGGGTCGCCGTCCACGACCTCGGCGAGCACGATCCGGTGGTCCCCGGCGGGCACGCGCGCGACGACCCGGCCCACCAGCCAGGCGAGCACACCGTCGAGGACGGGAACGCCCTCGGGGCCCTCCCGCCAGGCGGTGGGCGGGCCGAAGCGGTCGGCGCCGCTGCGCGCGAAGGTGGCGGCCAGCTCCTGCTGGTGCTCACCGAGGATGTGGACACCGACGTGGTCCGCCGCCGCGATCGCGGGCCAGCTGGAGGCCCCGGTGCCGACCCCGAAGGACAGCAGGGGCGGTTCGGCGGAGACGGATGTCAGGGAGGTCGCGGTGAAGCCCACCGGGCCCGCCTCGCCCCGAGCGGTGACGACGGCGACTCCTGCCGCGTGCCGCCGGAAGACCGAGCGCAGGAGGTCGGGCGTGGCGAGGAGGTCCGCAGGCATGCGGTCAGGCTGACGATAACTGGTACGCGCAGTCAAGTTCGTTCCGTGATGTGGGAGATGACTCACGGACGGCGTCACGCCCCTCACACCGCCTCCCCCAGCGCGGCGATCACGTCGGCCTTGCGCGGCTGCCCGGTGGCCCGCCGCACCACCCGGCCGTCGGCGTCCAGGACCAGCACGGTGGGGGTCTTGAGGATGCCCAGCCGTCGTACGAGGTCGAGGTGGGCCTCGGCATCGATCTCTACGTGGGTCACACCCGGGACCAGGCCGGCGACCTCGCCGAGGACCCGCCGGGTCGCCCGGCAGGGCGCGCAGAACGCACTGGAGAACTGCACGAGCGTGGACCGCTCGCCGAGCTCCGCACCCAGGTCCGACGCATCGAGCCGCTTGCCGTCGTCGCGCCCGCGCACCCGTACTCTCCCGCTCCGCCGCCGCTGCAGCACTCCGTAGGCGCTCGCCGCCGCGAGCACCACCACGCACACCACCAGTCCGGTCATCACCTTCTGCAAGCGTTCACGAGACCGCAAAGATTCCCGGCCCCGCCACCCTGCCTCTGTGCGGAATGCTTGATTCCCATGGACATCGATGTGAGGGGGCCGCGTTTCGGCGCGGCCGTCACGGCCGCCGTCCTGGCGGTCGTTCTGGTCACCGGGAGCACCTGGCTGCTGGCCTGGCAGACGCTGGCGTTCCTGCTCGGCGCGGCGGGCGGGGTCGGACGCTCCCCGTACGGCCTGCTGTTCGCCAAGGCCGTTCGGTCGCGGCTGGGGCCGCCGACGGAGTTCGAAGCGCCCGAACCGCCGCGTTTCGCCCAGGTGGTCGGGCTGCTTTTCGCCGGACTCGGGCTCGTCGGCTACACCCTGGGTCCCGGCTGGCTCGGCCTCGCGGCGACCGGCGCCGCGCTCGCCGCGGCCTTCCTCAATGCTGCGTTCGGGTACTGCCTGGGCTGCGAGTTGTACCTGCTCGTGCGGCGGGTGGCGGTCCGCGCGGAGTAATGGGCGCGCAAAAGCACGAGGTGGGGACCTGCGGGTGACGTGACGAGAATCTCTCGGACTACGGGCACGAGGACTGGCTACCCGGCCGTTCTTCGGGCACGATCTGCGCATGCCGTAAACCTACGGCTGCGTAACTTCCACTGGGAATCCCTTCCCAGGCAGAGCAGGAGGGGTCCGACCCGCCCATGGCAGAGCTCGTCTACCGTCCCGTCGTCGGTTTCGCCCGCACGCTGTTCAAGGTGTGGGACCTCAAGATCGACCTCCAGGGTTCGGAGAACATCCCGCGCTCGGGCGGCGCCGTGCTGGTGAGCAACCACATCAGCTACCTGGACTTCGTCTTCGACGGCCTGGCGGCACTGCCGCAGAAACGTCTCGTGCGTTTCATGGCGAAGGAGTCCGTCTTCCGGCACCGGATCTCCGGTCCGCTGATGCGCGGCATGAAGCACATCCCCGTGGACCGCAAGCAGGGCGAGGCAGCCTACGCGCACGCCCTGGACTCGCTGCGGTCGGGCGAGATCGTCGGGGTCTTCCCGGAGGCGACGATCTCGCAGTCGTTCACGCTGAAGAGCTTCAAGTCGGGCGCCGCGCGCCTGGCCCAGGAGGCCGGCGTCCCGCTGATCCCGATGGCGGTGTGGGGCACGCAGCGGCTGTGGACGAAGGGCCAGCCGCGCAACTTCAAGCGCAGCCACATCCCCATCACCATTCGGGTGGGCGAGGCGATCGAGGCCTCCCGCGACAAGTACGCGGGCGCCATCACGCGCCAGCTGCGGGAGCGCGTCCAGGAGCTCCTGGAGGCCGCCCAGCGCGCCTACCCCGTCCGCCCGAAGGGCCCGGACGACACCTGGTGGATGCCGGCCCACCTCGGCGGCACGGCGCCCACGCCGGAGCAGGTGCGGGCGGCCGAGGCACATTGACGCCCGCCCGGCCGGGGCTCAGACAAAGGACTCCGGAGCGCGGACGGCGATGTCCGCTCCCGGGCTGAACTTCGCCAGCAGCTCGGCGAGTTCCTCGGCGGCCGCCATCACCTCGGCCACCGGCATCGGCGCCAGGCTCTCCAGCAGGAAGATGCCGGACGTCGTCCGCTCGGTGAGCCGGGTGCGCGGGCCCTGGCGCCAGTTCCAGCGGCGGCAGGTCACGCCCGCGTCGTCGCGCCACACGACCTCGCCCGTGTCGGGGTGCTCGACGGTCTCCTCGCCCCCGGCGACGGTCACGAAGTCCTCCTCCCCCGTAGCGCGGATCAGCCGCATGCCTCCCTCGATCCGGTCGATGTCCTCGCCGCCGACGGGGATCAGATGGGCGACGGAGACGGCGTTGTAGAGGTCCACCAGCAGGTTGATGCGGGGCAGCCCGGCGTCCGAGAGGGCCCGCTTGGCCAGCGCCTCCGCGGAGTTGCGGGTGCGGGACGGCTTCGAGCCGAACGCCGTGTAGGTCTCGCGCCAGGCGGCCATGTGCGGGTCCTCGTGCGGGGCTCGGCCGTCCAGTCGCACGGCGAGCCGGCGCGCCGCGTCGTCCAGCAGGGCCGAACCGGCCTCACTGCTCGGGCCGTTGACCAGGCCGTGGGCCTCGATCGCGACGTGCGTGAAACCGGGGGCGAGGGCGCGTACGTCGTCGGACACGGTCAGGGTGAGGGTCATGGTCGCCTTGCCTCAGAGTGCGGTGGGGAGCGTCTGCCACAGGTGTGGCCGGTCGCGCGCCGCCGTCAGCGTGTCGAGCACGACCGGATGCGGTGCAGCATACAAGACTGGATAGTCCAGTTCATTGGACGCCGGGTCGGGCACGAAGGCCAGCTGCTCACCGTCGAGGCGGAACCGGGCGTCGACACCCGGCTTGTTGCCCCGGGGTCCTGCCGGTGCCACGCGCCGTTGAACCGCACGGCGACCAGCCCGTGCACCACGTCGAACTTCTGGTAGCAGAGCGCGGTCGGGATGTCCTCGGCCCGGAGCAGGGCGGCCAGCGCGTGGGCCTTGGCGTAGCAGATGCCGGTGCGCTGCTCCAGGACGTCGGAGGCGCGCCAGGTGACGCGGAGATCGCCGGAGTCCTGCGAGTGCGGGATGGTGTCGCGAACGAACTCGAATGCCGCCCGCGCATACTCATACGAGTCGGCCACCCCGTCGACGAGCTTGGCCGCCGTTTCCCGCACCAGCGGATGGTGGTGGTCGATCGCCTCGTCGGCGGCCAGATAGGCGGAGAGGTCGGGCGTCTGCTGGATCAGCTGCATGACGACAGAGCGTAAGGAGGGATCACTCCCACGTCAATCAATTTACGCTCTGCCGTATATCTATGCAGCTAGCGCGCCATCTCCTCCTTCAGCGCCGCCAGGAAGGCGTCCACGTCGTCCTCGGTCGTGTCGAAGGCGCACATCCAGCGGACGTCGCCCGCGGCCTCGTCCCAGAAGTAGAAGCGGAACCGCTTCTGGAGGCGCTCGCTCACGTCGTGGGGCAGGCGGGCGAAGACCGCGTTGGCCTGCACCGGGTAGAGGATCTCCACACCGTGCACGGCCCGCACGCCCTCGGCGAGCCGCTGGGCCATCTCGTTGGCGTGCCCGGCGTTGCGCAGCCACAGGTCCCGGGCGAGCAGGGCCTCCAGCTGCACCGACACGAAGCGCATCTTGGAGGCGAGCTGCATGGACAGCTTGCGCAGGTGCTTCATGTGGCTGACCGCGTCCTGGTTGATGACCACGACGGCCTCACCGAACAGGGCGCCGTTCTTCGTGCCGCCCAGGGAGAGGATGTCGACACCGGCGGCGTTGGTCAGCGTCCGCATCGGGACGTTCAACGTGGCGGCGGCATTGGCGAGACGCGAGCCGTCCAGGTGCACCTTCATGCCGTGCGCGTGGGCGTGCTCGCAGATGGCCCGGATCTCGTCCGGCGTGTAGACCGTGCCCAGCTCGGTGGCCTGGGCGATGGAGACGACCTGCGGCATCGCCCGGTGCTCGTCGTCCCAGCCGTACGCCTGCCGGTCGATCAGCTCGGGCGTGAGCTTGCCGTCCGGCGCCGGAACGGTCAGCAGCTTCAGACCGCCGACCCGCTCCGGGGCGCCGCACTCGTCGACGTTGATGTGCGCGGTCTCCGCGCAGATCACCGCTCCCCAGCGGTCGGTGACCGCCTGGAGCGCGACGACGTTCGCGCCGGTGCCGTTGAAGACCGGGAACGCCTCGGCCGTGGGTCCGAAGTGGCTGCGGATCACCTGCTGGAGGTTGCCGGTGTAGGCGTCCTCGCCGTACGCGACCTGGTGCCCGCCGTTGGCCAGGGCCAGGGCGGCGAGCACCTCCGGGTGGGCCCCGGCGTAGTTGTCGCTGGCGAAACCGCGGACCTCGGGGTCGTGATGACGACGGGCGTCGGTCTTCGGCGGGTTCACGGCTTCTCGGTGAGCCACAGACGGTTTCCGTTCACTTCGGCGGCGGGCTTCTCCCAGACCGTGGTGATGGCCTCGGCCAGGTCCTTGACGTCGGTGAAGCCCGCGAACTTCGCGTTGGGCCGGTCGGCGCGCATCGCGTCGTGGACCAGCGCCTTCACCACCAGGATCGCAGCAGCCGACGTCGGCCCCCCGGAGCCCCCGGCCTTGCGGAAGTAGTCCGCCATGGCCAGCGTCCACGCCTCGGCCGCCGCCTTGCCGGCCGCGTAGGCGGCGTTGCCCGCGGTGGGCTTGGTGGCGCCGGCGGCGCTGATCAGCACGTACCGGCCGCGGTCGCTGCGCTGCAGCGCCTCGTGGAACGCGAGGGAGGTGTGCTGCACGGTGCGGACCAGCAGCATCTCCAGGAAGTCCCAGTCGTCGAGGCTGGTCCGGGTGAAGGTCTCGCTGCCGCGCCAGCCGCCGACGAGGTGGACCAGGCCGTCGACGCGTCCGAAGTCCTTCTCGATGCGGGTGGCCCAGTCGCGGGTGGCCCCGAGATCCAGCAGGTCGACCGTGTCACCGGTGACGGTGGCGCCGCCGGACGCGAAGCTCGCCGCGTCCACCGCCTCCGCCAGCCGCTCCGGGTCGTTGTCCGACCCGATGACCGTCGCACCCGCCTCGGCCAGCCTGAGCAGTGCGGCCCGGCCGGCGGGCCCGCCCGCTCCGGCCACCGCGATCACCGCACCGCTGAGCGCCCCGTTCCCCATGATCTTCGCCTCCTGAGCAGTGTTCCCGGTACGCCGATCGCTCACGCGGCGATCCGCTCGGCGCCGTCCGCCGTGATGCCCTTGGTGGAGGCGATCACGTTCTTCAGCTTCTTGGACAGTGCCTCATAGAACATGCTCAGCGGAAACTCGTCCGGAAGCACGTCATCGACGAGTTTGCGCGGCGGCTGCGTCGTGTCCAGGGCGTCGGGGCCCTTGGCCCACTTGGAGCCCGGGTGCGGGGAGAGGTAGGTGGAGACCAGCTCGTAGCCGGCGAACCAGTGGACCAGCTTCGGGCGGTCGATGCCGTCGCGGTACAGGTCCTCGATCTCGGCGCACAGCTGGTTGGTGACCTGCGGGGCGCGCTCCCAGTCGATGGTGAGCTTGTTGTCGGTCCAGCGGACGACGTCGTGCTTGTGCAGGTACGCGAAGAGGAGCTGGCCGCCAAGACCGTCGTAGTTGCGCACCCGCTCGCCGGTGACCGGGAAGCGGAACATGCGGTCGAAGAGGACCGCGACCTGCACGTCACGGGCCTGCGGAACGCCTTCCCCGGCCAGCTTCACGGCCTCCTTGAAGGCGGTGAGGTCGCAGCGCAGCTCCTCCAGGCCGTACATCCAGAACGGCTGGCGCTGCTTGATCATGAACGGGTCGAAGGGCAGGTCGCCGTGGCTGTGGGTGCGGTCGTGGACCATGTCCCACAGGACGAACGCCTCCTCGCAGCGCTTCTGGTCGTGCACCATGGCGGCGACGTCCTCGGGCAGCTCCAGGCCCAGGATGTCGACGGCGGCGTCGGTCACGCGGCGGAAGCGGGCGGCCTCCCGGTCGCAGAAGATGCCGCCCCAGGTGAACCGCTCCGGGGCCTCGCGCACGGCGATGGTCTCGGGGAACAGGACGGCCGAGTTGGTGTCGTAGCCGGAGGTGAAGTCCTCGAACGTGATGCCGCAGAACAGCGGGTTGTCGTAGCGGGTGCGCTCCAGCTCGGCCAGCCAGTCCGGCCAGACCATGCGCAGCACGACCGCTTCGAGGTTGCGGTCCGGGTTGCCGTTCTGGGTGTACATCGGGAAGACGACAAGGTGCTGGAGGCCGTCCGCGCGGTTCGCGGCGGGCTGGAAGGCCAGCAGCGAGTCGAGGAAGTCGGGCACCTGGAAGCCGCTGTCGGCCCACCGGGTCAGGTCCTTGACCAGGGCCTCATGGTAGGCGCCGTCGTGCGGGAGCAGCGGGGAGAGCTCCAGGACGGCGTCGGCGACCTGGCGGACGGCGAGCTCGGCGTCGGCCGGGTCGGGCGCGCCCTCGGCGTCGAAGTCGATCGACCCGTCCTTGGACTGCCATGGCCGGATCCGCTCCACGGCATCCTTGAGCACGGGCCATGCCGGGTGCTCGACCACCCTGGCCACGGGAGGAAGACCTTCCTCCGAACCCACCTGCACAAGAATTTCCGTCATGTCCCACCTTCCACGGGAGAATCTCACGTATGCAGACCGTATACACACGAGGTTCCTCCCAGCAAGGGTGAACCCGGGAAATTATCCTGCCCGACCCTGCGCTTCACCGCACTTTTTCCTGCCGGTCACGCTTCTGCCCGGATGTGCGGCAACCATGCCCTCACTCTCTGCACAGGGCGGGTCCAGGCGATACGGTCAGGGGGGCCGTGCAGGCCCCCAGTGCCGCCTGTCGACGGAAGAGAGTCGCGTCTTGAACTTCCTCACCATCGGTCACCGCGGAGTCATGGGTGTGGAACCCGAGAACACCCTCCGGTCCTTCGTCGCCGCCCAGGAGGCGGGCCTGGACGCCATCGAGCTCGATCTGCACCTGAGCAAGGACGGCGCGCTCGTCGTCATGCACGACACGGATGTGGACCGCACGACCGACGGCACCGGCCCGATCGCCGAGAAGACCCTCGCCGAGCTGCGGGCCCTGGACGCGGGCCGGGGCGAACGGGTCCCGGTCTTCGAGGAGGTCCTGGAGGCCGTGCACTCGCCGCTCCAGGCGGAGATCAAGGACGCGCAGGCGGCGCGCGCGCTGGCCGAGGTCATGAACGAGCGCGGGCTGGCGGGCCGCGTGGAGGTGTCCTCGTTCCACGACGAGGCGATCGCCGAGATCAAGCCGCTGGTGCCTGGGGTGCGCACCGCGCTGATCGCCAGCCGCTACGGCACCGACATCGTGGACCGCGCCGTCCAGGCCGGCGCCGAGACCGTCTGCCTGAACATCCGCCGGCTGACCCTGGAGATCGTGGAGCGGGCTCGCAAGGCCGACCTCAGGGTCATCGGCTGGGTGGTGAACACGCAGGACCAGCTGCGGCTCGTCCGGGCCTTCGGTCTGGACGGCGCCACAACCGACCACCCGGAGATCAAGCGCACCGGCCGTTTCACGGCTTAGCCGCTAGTCGAGCTCCTTGACCAGCAGCTCGAACTGCAGGTCGTCGCGCTGCGGAACGCCGAAGCGCTCGTCGCCGTACGGGAACGGGGTCATCCGGCCCGTACGGCGGTAGCCGCGCCGCTCGTACCAGGCGATGAGGTCGTCGCGCACGGAGATCACGGTCATCTGCATCTCCCGCACGCCCCAGGTCTCACGGGCCTGCCGCTCCGCCTCCGCGATGATCACCTTGCCGAGGCCCGCGCCCTGGAGCCGGGGGCTGACGGCGAACATCCCGAAGTAGGCGTGCTCGCCCTGGTGTTCCAGCTGGCAGCAGGCGACGATCCTGCCGTCCTTCTCCACCGTGAGGAGCCGGCTGTCGGGCGACTTGACGACCGCCAGCACGCCCTCGCGGTCGGTGCGCTGCCCTTCGAGGATGTCGGCCTCCGTGGTCCACCCGGCCCTGCTGTCGTCGCCCCGGTAGGCCGACTCGATCAGCGCCACCAGCTCGTCCACGTCGGCGTCGGTGGCGTGGCGGAAGGTCAGTGCGGTGGCGGCGGTCTCCATGGGCGTACGTCTCCGTTGCGGCTGCGAGGCTGGGCAGGGATGAGCGTAACGCCACCACTAAGCTCCGCTGCATGGTGCATGTACTCAGCAGCCGGATCCTGCTCCGCCCCACCGACCCCGAGCGGTCGCGTGCCTTCTACGGCGAGCAGCTGGGCCTCGCCGTGTACCGCGAGTTCGGCACGGGAGCCGAGCGGGGCACCGTCTTCTTCCTCGGCGGCGGTTTCCTGGAGGTTTCGGGGCGGTCCGAGACGCCCCCGGCGCCCGCCGTGCGGCTGTGGCTGCAGGTCGACGACGTGGCGGCGGCGCAGGAGGAGCTGCGGGCGAAGGGCGTGGAGATCGTGCGGCCGCCGGTGAAGGAACCCTGGGGTCTGGTCGAGATGTGGATCGCGGACCCCGACGGGACGCCGATCGTGCTGGTGGAGGTGCCGGCGGACCACCCGATCCGCTACCGGCCCGGCATCTGAGCCCGGCCCGGGCGATGCTCCCAGCCCCGCTCGGTGCGGGTGAGTTCGACAAAGCCCGCAGCGGTCAGGAGGGCGGTCGTGGCGCTGCCCTCGGCGGGTTCGTAGGCGACGAGCCGGTCCACGCCGCACAGCCGGAGCCAGTCCGCGGCCCGGGCGAGCAGCCAGTGCTCCAGGCCGGTGCCGTGCTCCGCCGGGTCGATATGCAAGTTGCCGATGTCGGCGAGGCCGGAGGCTCGCAGGTGGCGTTCCGGACGCGCCAGGGCGGTGTCGATCTCGACGAAGCCGAGCGCCTTTCCCCCGGCCCGGGCCGTGAAGCGGGTGCCGCACTCCCCCAGCGTGCGCTCGGCTGTGACACCAGGCCGGGGTTCGTGGGCCGGCAGGTCGGCCACCCGGGCGATCAGGATGACCTCGGTGTCTCCGGTGTGCCGGAACCCCGCGCGTTCGTAGAGGGCCCTGATGTGCGGCCAGTTGCGGGGCAGGCCGTAGACGAGCGGGGCGGGCAGTGCGCCGTCGGCGTACCGGACGCGGGCGTTCCAGCGGGTCAACTGTGCCAGGCACGCCCGCATCAGCAGGTGCGCCGCCAGCTCGGCGTCCGGCCGGAGGGGTGTCGCCGGGCGGTGGACGAACCAGTTGATCTCGGCGGCGTCCCGGTAGGTCTCCCCGACCTCGGCGTCGGCGCGGTAGCGCAGCAGGTGGGCCGCGGCGACGACGTGCCGGCGCTGCTCGGCTACGAGCGTCGTCCGCTCGGCCACCCACGGGTCGGTGATGAACTCGCCAGGCCGCCGCTCTAGATCTCCGAGAACGGTGTTCACGGAGACGGAGACGCCGGGGACGACGGCCGCGACGTGCATGTTGACCAGGTCGGTCAGCTGGTCGCGGTCGGTCTTGCGGAAGGGACGCACCTCGGGCGCGGGCATGGGTACCTCCGGGCAGGCTGAAGGAGTGGGAGGCCGCCACGCGGTGCGGTACGGGGCGAGGGTACGCCGCGGCCGCCGCGGCACACCACCGGGTTTCCCCGGATGGCAGGGAGTCCTGCGCGCGGCTTAGCGTGCTGGAGGGGGCCCTCGGGGGCGAGGTCCCCGCCGCTCGCGGAAGGAACGCCATGAAGCTCGACGCACCGGTGACCGGCGGTCCCTGCTGGACCGAGCTGGGGACCAGCGACCTGGACGCGGCCCGGCGGTTCTACACGCGGCTGTTCGGCTGGCGGCCGGAGACGGACGCGCGTCAGGAGGCCGGCGGCTACACCGTGGCGCATCTCGGGGACGCGGCCGTGGCCGCGCTCGCCCCGCTGTACCAGCCCTCGCAGCCGGTCGCGTGGAACGTGTCGTTCGCGGTGACCGACGCGGACGCCACCGTCCGTGCGGTGACGGAGGCGGGCGGGTCGGTGCTGTTCGGCCCGACGGACGTGTTCGACGTGGGGCGGTTCGCGGTGGCCGCGGACCCGGGCGGCGCGGTCTTCCAGCTGTGGCAGGCGGGAACCTTCCCGGGCGCCGGGCTGTTCAACGCGCCCGGTTCGCTGGGCTGGGTGGAGCTGATGACGCGGGACCCGGAGGGCGCCGTGTCCTTCTACACGCGGGTGTTCGGCTGGACGGTCGCCCCGTCGGACCGCTACACCCAGTGGGGCGTCGGCGGCGCGGACTTCGGCGGCATGGTGACGATGGACGAGAAGTTCCCGCCCGAGGTGCCGGCGCACTGGCTGCCGTACTTCGCCGTGGCCGACGTGGACGAGACGACCGCCGTCGTCCAGCAGCACGGCACGGTCCTGATGGTGCCCACCTCCGTGCCCGACGGGCCGCGCATCGCGGTGCTGCGGGACCCGCAGGGGGCGGTGTTCGGCGTGTACCGGGCGGGCGACGAGGCCTGAGCCTGCGTCATGGTGCCTCGTTCCGGCGGCACCGCCACTGCCTGCCCCGGAGGCGGTCAGGCCCGCAGAACGCCGAGTCGCCCCTCCAGCTGGCTGAGCAACTCCCCCAGCAGGGCGGCGAGTTCACCCTGTTCGGGGCCGTCCACGCCGGACAGCACGGCCGTCTCGTAGGCGAGCTGGACGGGCAGGATCGCGTCGACGAGGTCGCGTCCTGCGTCGGTGAGCCGGAGGTGGACGACCCTGCGGTCACGGGTGTCGCCCCGTCGTTCGACCAGACCCCGCTCGGTCAGTTGCTTCAGGCGTTTGGTGACGGCCGCTCCCGAGGAGAAGGTCTCCCTGGCCAGGTCCCCGGGCGTCAGTTCGTGCCCGGTACGCCGCAGCGCACCCAGCAGGTCGAACTCGGGCCGGCTGAGTCCGGCCCGGCGCAGCGGAGCGTCCTCGGCCTGCTGGAGCAGGGCGGCGCAGCGGTTGATCCGCCCGATGATCTCCATCGGCCCGGTGTCGAGCCCGGGGTGCACGGCCTGCCACTGCCGGACGACGGCGGCGACGGTGTCGCCCCGGCGCACGCCTCCCGGGAGATCCTCACCGGACGCGTCCTCGACCGCACCTCCGGCGGCCGTCGCCTTGTCGTCGGCCGCCCATCCCCGCGCCACCGGCTCTGCCCCGGTCCCCGGCTGCGGGGCCTGTCCCGCGTCGCTCCCCGTGGGCGATGGTCCTTCGGTCGGCGTCATGGCCGTGCGTCCTCCGTTTCGGTGGCCGGGTCCCGGTCCGGGAGCAGTCCCTGGCGTCGGGCCGTAGCGGCGAGCGTACGGTGTCCGGACTGTTCGGCGAGCACGACCCGCTCCTGGGGCAGGGCCCGCTGCCACCATTCACCGGCGGCCGCGTCGGCCGCGGCGCGCAGCTCGGCCAGGGCGACGGCGAGGCCGCGGCGGGCGGATTCCAGGGCCGCGGTGCCGGGGTCCGGCCCGGCCAGGAGGCGGGCGGCGTGTTCGCGGGCCCGGTCGGCCGCGGTCAGCGCCCGTTCGACGCGGGCGCCCGCGCGCCGGTTGGTGACGGCCAGGGCGGCGACGAACCCGACCAGCGCGCCGACGACGGTGTCCACGACCCGCTCCGTCATCAGCGCCCCGGGCTCCTGGTGCCCGGCGAACTCCGTGATGAGCAGGGCCATGGGCGTCACGCAGACGCTGCCGAGCCAGTAGTTGCGGCTGATCAGCACCTCCGCGCCGAAGCTGAACGCGAGACAGCACAGCACGAGCGCCACCGGCCCCAGGTGCGCGAGCGGCACGACGGCCAGGAAGACGAGTACGCCGAGGACGTTGCCCACCACCCGCTGGACGGCCCGGCTCCAGGTCAGGGTGAGGTTCGCCTGGTAGAGCGAGGCGGCGGTGACCAGCGCCCAGTAGGGACGGCCGATCCCGAGGGCGAGCGAGACGTGGCCGGCGAGCGCGCAGCCGAGGGCGGTACGCACCGCGAGGGGGGCAAGCGGGCCGAGCCGCGCCCGCAGGGGCCGGGCGGCGTCCACTCCGAGCAGTTCGTCGGCGGCCGCGTCCGCCGGTCCGGCCTGCGGGACGGGGCCGGTGCCGCGCAGCGGCCCCGCCCACGCGCGCAGGCGCTGCGCGTCCGCCTCCGTCGGCGCCGCGAGGGCGACCTCGGCGCGCGCGACGAGCCGTTCGAGGGCACGCCTGGTCCGGGACGGGGCGCTGGTGGACAGCAGCGACTGCCAGGCGGCCTGTACCGCGGCGTACCCGGCGGCGCGGGCCCGGGCATGCCCCTCGCCCGTGCCGCCGGTGTCCGCGTATGCGGCGGCGGCCTTCAGGGCGGCGGCGGTGGCACGGCGTTCCGGTCCGTGCGGCCGGACGAGCGCGGGCGCCATGCAGACCAGCCAGGCCCAGGCCCCCGTCGCGGCGGTCAGGGCCAGATGTCCGGGCACCTGGCCGAGGGTCTGCGGGGCGAACAGGGAGGCGGAGCTGACGAAGGTGAGGACGACGTTGCCCGGCGGGCCGACGCGGGTGGCGTCGCACAGCACCTTCTGCGCGGCGGCCAGCAGCGCGCCGACGGTGACCAGGACGGCGGCGCTGCCGGTGAGCGAGGCCGCGACCAGGGCCACGGCGACCCCGCCGAGCATGCCCAGCACCACCCACGCGAGGACGCCGGCCCGGGCGGCGTACGGACGGTTGTGGGCGTACAGCGCGCACAGGGATCCGGCCATCGCGTACATCACGAGGTCGGGCCGGCCGAGCGCCGACAGGGTGAGGGCGGGCGGAGCGGTCGCCGCGACGACACTCAGCGCGGGCTTGAACCAGATCTCCGAGGGCCTGCCGAGGCGCAGCACCCCCGCCAGCGGGAGGCGCCGGGCGGGTGGGGCGGCGGGGGTGGTTGTCGCACTGCTCATGAGGCATAAGATTAACAGGTGTTTTATCGGTAAAAGACATCTCCTCACCTGGAGTGCTCCGTCGAATGCCCCCCGTGTACACCCTTGCGCTCGCGTGCGCGCCGCATGGCCCGGGCATCGAATGACCGACTGCCGAAGGGGGAGGTGCGCGTGCACGGACCGGCTTCGTCCGGCTGGCTGCTGGTAGCGCTCTGCGCGGTGACCGGCGCCTACTGCCTGGCGCGGATGCGCAGCGGCGCCGAGGGGCAGCGCAGCGCCGCGGGCGGCGAGGCGCTCATGGGTTTCGGTATGGCCGCGATGGCCGTGCCGGCGGCGGTGTTCACCCCGCCTTCGTGGGCGTGGCCCGTCTACGCGGCGGTGTTCGGAGCGGCGGGCGTGCACGCGCTCTGGGCGGCACGGGCAGGCGCACACCATCTCCACCACCTGGTGGGGGCCGCGGCGATGGTCTACATGTCCCTCGTCATGGCCGGCTCACCCGCACACGCGCACGGCCGGGGCGGATCGGGGGTCCCGCTCCTGACGGGGGCGCTGCTGCTGTACTTCGCCGGTTACGTGCTGCTGACCGGCGTCCGCCTGGTGCCGGTCGCCGCCGTGGCCGGCGGCGGTGGTCCCGCCGGATGGGGCGACCGGCCGGAACTGGCCCGGGCCTGCCGGCTGTCCATGGGGATCGCGATGGTGACCATGCTGCTGACGCTGTGAGCGGGAGCGGCCCGGCACGCCCAACGGATCCGTTGCCTGCGTCACTTCGGCGGCACAAGTCGTACCCCGGAGCATGGCGGCCCTCATAGGCTGCCCTCATGATGCTCACCGCCGCGCTGTTGCTGCTCGGCGCCCTGACCGCCGTGGCCGGCCCCCGGATGCTCGCCCGGGCGGACTGGCCGGACCGTGAGCCGGTGGTGGCGCTGTGGGTGTGGCAGTGCGTCGTGGCGACCGTCCTGGTGTGCTGCGCGCTGTCGATGACGCTCAGCGCGGCCGCGGCCTGGCACGCGGTCGGCGGGCACCTCTTCGCGACGGCCCCGCGTGCGGTCGTCGAGGCCTACGTCCTCGGCACCGCCGGCCCCTGGGCGGCGACCACCGCCCTCGCGCTGGCCGGTGGCGGGCTGTGGAGCGCGGCGATGCTGCTCCGCGAGATCGGCCGGGCCCGCGCCGGACGTCGCCGCCGACGGGCCGACCTGCTGGTGCGGGCTCCGCTGCTGCCGGGCGAGGTGGCCGTCTCGGGCCGGCTCGTCGTCCTGGAGAGCGAGCGGCCCGACGCCTGGTGGCAGCCCGGCGCTCCCCCGCAACTGGTCGTCACCACGGCCGCGTTGCTCCGGCTGAAGGGCCGCCGGCTGGACGCCGTGCTCGCCCACGAGCAGGGCCACGCCCGGGCCCGGCACGACTGGCTGCTGAACTGCTCCTCGGCCCTGGCCAGCGGGTTTCCCCAGCTTCCGGTGTTCGCCGCGTTCCGGGACGAGATGCACCGTCTGGTCGAACTCGCCGCCGACGACACGGCATCGCGCCGCTTCGGCCGGCTGACCACCGCCCTGGCCCTGGTCGAACTGAACGAGCATCGCGGCGTGTTCGGGCCCTGCCCGACACCGCGGGCCCATGTCCCGGCCCGGGTGCACCGGTTGCTCACACCGCCGGACCGGCTGACCGCGGCCCGGCGCCTGCGGCTGACGGCGACGGCCGCGCTGGTGCCGTTGGTGCCGGTGCTGGTGGCGTTCGTACCGGGGTTGCGGGCGCTGGGATGACCGCCGGGGCCGCCGGGGTCCGGGCCGGGACCGGCATCGGACGAGGCATGCGCCCGGCCCGGATCCGGTGGCTCCCGATGGCCGAAGTGGGTTGCCCGAGGGCCGAAGATCGTCGCCTTACTGGATCCGGACCCCCCGGTTCGGCGAGGATCGCTGTATGCACACCTCGTCCGTCGACTCCCCGCCCCGCCCGGAGCACCACACCGCCGCCCGCTTCGCCGGTGTCCTGGCCCTGTGCTCGGTACTGCTGCTGACCCTCGTCGCGGCCAGATGGAGCCCGTTGATCGGCGCGGACGGGGACATCGCCGGCACCACCCACCGCTGGGCGGTCGACGAACCGGTCCTCACCCAGACGTGCCGCATCCTCACGGACTGGGTGTGGGACCCGTGGACGATGCGACTGCTGTGCGCGGCTGTCGTCGTGTGGTTGGTGGTGCGGCGGGCGGCGCGCTGGACGGCGGTGTGGCTCGCGCTGGCCGTCGCTTTCGGCACCCTGCTCCAGCAGGGCATCAAGGCCGCCGTGGACCGCCCCCGCCCCGTGTGGCCCGACCCCGTCGACTCGGCGCACTACTCGGCGTTCCCGTCGGGGCACGCCATGACCGCCACGGTGGTGTGCGGCCTGCTGCTGTGGCTCCTGCACCGGCACGGCGTCGGCCGGGCCGTGTGGCGTACGGCCGTGGCCGTGGCCGCCGTCTCCGTGGTCGGGGTCGGGCTGACGCGGATCTGGCTCGGCGTCCACTGGCCGTCGGACGTGCTGGGCGGCTGGCTGCTGGGGACGACGGTGGTGGCCGCAGCGGTGTGGGTGCACCGCCTCAGGCAGCCCTGAACCCGGGGACGCCTCACCGCTCTCGGAGTGCGGCCCGACGCGCTCTCGCAGGACCGCAGCAGGGCGGCCGTAGGGCCTGCCGCAGGCAAGCAGCCCGAAGCCACCACCGGGTCCGACTGCTCGCCCGCCTCGGACGATCCCCCGTGTCGCCCGAGGCAGACGGCATCACCGGCCCAGACCTGACAGGGCCGTGGCCGGACGCTCTGAGTATAGTTGGCTGGCAGCCAGTCAACACAGGAGTTACAGCATGTCTCCGCGTAGCGCCTCGGTCAATGAAGAGTTGCGGCGGCGCTCCCGGGAGCGGCTGTTGCAGGCCGCGGTCGAGCTGGTGGGCGAGCGCGGTTACGACGCGACGACCCTCGGCGACATCGCGGACCGGGCGGGTTCGGCCCGTGGTCTGGTGTCGTACTACTTCCCCGGCAAGCGCCAGCTGGTGCAGTCCGCGGTGCACCGGCTGATGCACCGCACGTTGGAGGAGGCGCTGGAGCGCGAGCCGCGCACCGAGGACGGCCGGGAGCGGATGGCCCGGGCCATCGACGCGATCCTGGGCCTGGCCCGGGACCGGCCCGTGCTGATGCGCCAGCACATGGCGGGGATCCTGCAGGCCGAGGGCTTCATGCAGTGCCCGGAGCAGCGGCGGCTGGCGGAGCTGCTCCGGGACACCATGGCCCGGCACGGGTCGCCGGACGTCGACAGCGACTACCCGATGCTGCGCGCCCTGCTGATGGGCTCCGTGTACGCGGCCCTGGTGCCGGGGGTGCCGATGCCGGTGCCGGTACTGCGGGCCGAGTTGTTCAAGCGCTACCGGCTCGACTGGGAGCTGGGCCTCCCGCCGGAGGCCGGAGCCTGCGGCGGGAGGGGCGACAAGGATCTGTCGCGGTTCTTCGCGACCGGGGCCGCACTGGAGTGCGACCCGCGGGGTCAGTCGAAGTAGTCGGGCTGGGTCTGGACGTTGAGCTCACGCTGGTGGACCCAGCGGGCCGGGTTCGTGCGCCGGTCGTCGATCTTCAGCACGTCGAAGCCCCGCGCGTACTCGTTCGAGTAGATGTAGCCGTTGTAGTAGTACGCCGACCATGAGCCGCCCGACTTGATCGTGTCGGTGGTCAGCGGGCCGCGGTCGAAGTAGGCGATCTCCTTCGGTCTGGCCGAGTCGGTGAAGTCCCAGACGGAGACACCGCCCTGATACCAGGCCTGGACCATGATGTCCTTGCCCTTGACCGGGATCAGCGAGCCGTTGTGGGCGACGCAGTTCTCGGTGTCCGCCTGGTGGCGGGGGATCTTGAAGTAGCTGCGGAAGACGAGCTTGCGCTTGTCGCCCTTGCCGACCACGTCGTAGATGCCGTCGGCACCGCGGTCCGGGCCGATCTCCGCGTTACAGGTGGCCGCGCCGCCGCCGCCGAGCTCGTCGGTGAAGACGACCTTGTTCGCCTTCTGGTTGAAGGTCGCCGAGTGCCAGAACGCGAAGTTGACGTTGTCCTGGACGCGGTCGATGATCTTCGGGCGTTCCGGGTCCTTGATGGAGAACAGGATGCCGTCGCCCATGCAGGCGCCCGCCGCCAGGTCCTTCGACGGCAGCACGGTGATGTCGTGGCAGCCGGTGGTCTTGGAGACGCCCGGGTTGGTGGGTCCGCCCGGGTTGCCGCCGCCGTCCGGCCCCTCACCGGGGAACAGCACGGGGAAGCCCACGACCTTCGCCTTCTCGGGGGCGCTGCGCGGCACCTTGATGACGGAGATGCCGTCGTGCGGCGGCTGGCAGTCGGGGTAGGCGGCGTTCGGCGAGTACGAGGAGACGTACACGTAGACGTTGCGGCGCTCGGGCACCAGCGTGTGGGTGTGCGAGCCGCAGGCGGTCTCGACGGCGGCGACGTACCTCGGGTTGCGCTTGTCGCTGATGTCGAAGACCTTCATGCCCTCCCAGGAGGACTTCTCGGTCGCCGGCTGGGTGGTGCTGGAGCAACTGCTGTCGCTGCGCGAGGAGTCGGTGGACAGGAACAGCAGGTTGCCGGAGACGGAGATGTCGTTCTGCGAGCCGGGGCACAGCACCTGGGTGACGGTCTTCGGCACCCTGGGGTTGCTGATGTCGAAGATCGTGAAACCGTCGTAGTTGCCCGCGAACGCGTACCTGCCCTGGAAGGCGAGGTCCGAGTTCGTGCCCTGCAGCACGTCCTTGGGGACGTGGGCCAGGTGCTGGATGTTGTCGGAGTGGACGATCTCGTCCTGGCCGGGTATCTCGCCGCTCTGGATGGCCTCACGGACCTCGGCCTGAGCGCTCTTGGAAACCTTCTTCGGCACGGACGGCGCGTCCCCCGGGTCGGGGGTGGCCGCTGCCGGGGCCGCTGTGAGGAGCGCGGCCAGCAGCCCGCCGGCGGCGGCCACGACTCCCACGCGTCTGCGGCGTGTTCTGCGGTCGTTCAACAGGATCACTGTTTTCCTCCCTGGTTCCGTTCACTGCGGAACGGTTCACGCACCACGCAGTATCGTCTTCGCCATGCACATACCAACAGGGGGCAACAGAATCGCAATGAAGTTTCCCGATCAATGACCCGCGGAAGCGTGCCAGTACGTCGTCCGCAACACGAGGTGCGTCCCAACCCACCTGCCACAGGAGGTCGTTGTGCTCTTCCGCCGTGCGTCCCGGGCGTCCGCCGTCACGACGGGGCTGGTCGCCCTGGCCGTGCTCGCGGTCGGGGGCTGTGACTCCGGTCCGGACCGCAAGCCGGCCGCGGCGGACGAACCCGCTGTGATCGCGCCGGGCGAGCCCGGGGAGGCGAACCGCACCCTGTCCGCCGAGGAGGCCGCCGGCCGGCGCTCGGAGAACGACTCCCCCAACTCGGCCGACGTCTCCTACGTCCGCATGATGATCGAGCACCACGCCCAGGCCCTGGTGATGACCGAACTCACCCCGCGGCGTGCCGAGTCGAAGGACGTGAAGCGGATCGCCGAGCGCATTGCGGCCGGCCAGAAGCCCGAGATCGAGGCCATGAAGGGCTGGCTGAAGTCGTACGGCAAGCCGCTGAAGGCCGAGCGGCACGAGCACGCCACGATGCCCGGCATGGCGACGAAAACCCAGCTGGACAAGCTCCGCGCGGCCGACGGAAAGGCCTTCGACCGGCTCTTCCTCACCCTGATGACGACCCATCACCAGGGTGCGATCACCATGGCCACGGACGTGAAGGGGCAGGGCAACAACATCCGCGTCGAGGAGATGGCCGACGAGGTGATCGCGCAGCAGACGAGCGAGATCACACGGATGCGGAACATGCTCTGAGCACGCCCCGGGGCAGGACCGCCGCCGCGGTCAGCGGCGGGCGCGGCGCGGTGGCAGCAGGCCCGCGTCCCGGGCCTGGCCGATCAGCCTGAGGGAGGTACGGCGGCTCCGCCCGGTCGCACCCATCACGGCGAGGACCGGGTCGGCGCCTTCCCGCTGGGCCGCGCGGTACTCCTGCGCCACCAGCCGCCGCCCCTCCGCCCCCTGCGGCCAGGCCGGCCGGGCACGGCGCCGCTGCGTCCCGCAGCCGTCCGGCCCGGGCCCCGCACCGCACGCCTGCTCCACCGCCTCCTCGATCCAGTCGGCGAGCTCGGCCAGGTCGTCGAGGGACAGCGCCGGCTGAGCGCGCACCTCCTCGACGCAGACGCATCCGCCGCCCACGACGGCCAGCGCGTCGACCCGGGCGCCGTCCACGAAAGTCAGCTGGAACTCGAACCACCGCGTGGCGCCCCCGCTCTCCCGTACTTCCCATGCCGGGCGCACGGACACCGCACCGTCCGCCGGATGGCGATCAGAAAGATTCAGAAAGGATGCTTCCAGCACGCACTGAACGTAACCGCATGATCACATTCCCTATAGATCGGACACGCGCCGCGAGTGGAGCACAGCACCCTGTCAGCGGAGCCCGGCCGGTGCGATGCTGGAGGCGTCAGCGCTCTCCTGAGATCCATCGGATCCCCGGGTAAGGAGTTCCGCCGTGCTGCGAGTCGCCGTCGTAGGCTCCGGGCCGAGCGGGTGCTACACCGCCCAGAGCCTCGTCCAGCTGGACCCCGAGGTGCGCGTCGACGTCCTGGACCGGCTGCCGTGCCCGTACGGTCTCGTCCGCTACGGCGTGGCACCCGATCACGAGAAGATCAAGTCGTTGCAGAACACCCTGCGGACGGTCCTGGAGCACGACCGGGTCCGGTTCCTCGGCGGCGTGCAGATCGGCCCCGGGGGTGTGCGGGTCGACCGGTTGCGGGAGCTCTTCCACGCGGTGGTCTACTGCGTGGGCGCCGCCACCGACCGGCGGCTGGGCATCCCCGGGGAGGACCTGCCGGGAAGCTGGTCGGCGACGCAGTTCGTGTCCTGGTACAGCGCCCACCCGGACGCCGTGGACGCCGGATTCCTGCGGGACGCCCGGTCGGCCGTGGTCATCGGGGTGGGGAACGTCGCCGTGGACGTCACGCGGATGCTGGCCCGGGGACTGGCCGAGCTCACCCCGACCGACATGCCGCAGGCGGCCCTGACGGCCCTGGCCGAGAGCCGGGTGACCGAGATCCACATGGTGGGCCGGCGCGGTCCGTCCCAGGCCCGGTTCACCACCAAGGAGCTGCGCGAACTGGGCACCCTGCCGGAGACCGACGTGGTCGTGGACCCGGCGGAGCTGGCCCTGGACCCGGATTACACGGACCCCTCCGCGCTGCCCGCCCCGCAGCGCCGCAACGTGGAGGTCCTGCGCGGCTGGGCCGGGACACCCCCGACAGGCGCCCCGCGCCGCATCCGCCTCCGGTTCTTCCTCCGCCCGGCCGAACTGCTCGCCGAGCGGGGGCGCGTGGGCGCGGTGCGGTTCGAGCGGACGGCGCCGGACGGCCACGGCGGCGTGACGGGCACGGGCCGCCACGAGGTCGTCGAGGGACAGCTGGTCCTGCGCTCGGTGGGCTACCGCGGGGTCCCCCTGGAGGGCCTTCCGTTCGATCCGGCCACCGGCACCGTCCCGAACCGGTCCGGCCGTGTCCTGCGCGGGGGCGTCGTGACTCCGGGCGAGTACGTGGCGGGCTGGATCAAGCGGGGCCCCACGGGCGTCATCGGCACGAACCGCCCCTGCGCGAAGGAGACGGCCACGGCGCTCCTGGAGGACGCGCCGGCCCTCGCCCTGCGGGCCGTGCCCGACGACCCCCTCCCGGCCCTGCGCGCGGCGGGGACCGACCCGGTCGCCTGGCAGGGCTGGCAGTCGATCGAGCGGGCGGAGGCGGAACTGGGAGCCTCGCTGGGCCGCGGAGTGGTCAAACTCCCGGACTGGCAGTCGCTGTTGCAGGCCGCAACGGGCAAGGCTCCTTGGCCCCATGGAGATCTGGCCCCGTAGCCCCTTGCACGCTGGGCGCCGATCGGGGCGGGGATGTAACGCCGCGCCCGGCACAGCGCCAGAGCCACGTGGGCCGCACGCCCCGCAGGCCTCTCAGTCGCCCAGACGGACGGCCTGCCGGTCTGCCGCGGCGAGCAGGGCACCCATGAACCCCGGGAACAGCTCGTCGAGCTCGTCCCGCCGCAGCCCGTTCATCTTGGCCGTCCCCCGGTACACCTGCCGGATCACCCCGCTCTCCCGGAGCACCCGGAAATGGTGGGTGGTGGTCGACTTGGTGACGGGCAGCTCGAAGTCCGAGCAGGACAACTCACCCCGCGCACCGGCCAGTTCCCGCACGATTCGCAGCCGCATCGGATCCGAGAGCGCGTGCAGCACCCCCTCCAGCCGGATCTCGTCACGCGCGGGATGCGGCAGGTCACGACTGCTGACGGCGGGCGACGACACGGCGGCTCCACTTCCTCGGGAGCTCCCATGGTACGAGAACCCTCGTAGTTTGACATCTGCCGTACTACGATGCCTATCGTACGAGTCGACATCGGCCCCGTGACGAATGGAGTCCGCCGTGACCGCGCTCTTCGAGCCCTTCACCCTGCGCGAGCTGACGATCCCGAACCGCGTGTGGATGCCCCCGATGTGCCAGTACTCGGCGGCGCCGGAGGGCCAGGAGACCGGGGCCCCCACCGACTGGCACTTCGCGCACTACGCCGCCCGCGCCACCGGCGGCACTGGCCTGATCATCGTCGAGGCGACCGCGGTGTCCCCGCAGGGCCGCATCTCCCCCTACGACCTCGGCATCTGGAACGACACGCAGGTCGAGGCGTTCCGTCGCATCACCCGTTTCCTCACCGCGCAGGGCACGGTGCCGGCGATCCAGCTCGCCCACGCGGGCCGCAAGGCCTCCACGGACCGCCCCTGGAAGGGCGGCGCTCCGGTCGGTCCGGACGAGCACGGCTGGCAGCCCGTCGCCCCGAGCCCGCTCGCCTTCGACGACCGGCACCCGGTCCCGGACGAGCTGACCACCGGCCAGATCAAGGACGTGGTCGAGCAGTTCGCCGCCGCGGCCCGCCGCGCGCTCGCCGCCGGTTTCGAGATCGCCGAGATCCACGGCGCCCACGGCTACCTGATCAACGAGTTCCTCTCCCCGCACTCCAACCACCGCACCGACGCCTACGGCGGCTCGTACGAGAACCGCACCCGCTTCGCCCTCGAAGTCGTCGACGCCGTACGGGAGGTCTGGCCGGACGACAAGCCGCTGTTCTTCCGCGTCTCGGCGACCGAGTGGCTCGAGGACGGCGGCTGGACCGCGGACGACACGGTCCGTTTCGCCGCCGACCTGCGGGCCCACGGCATCGACCTGCTGGACGTCTCCACCGGCGGCAACGCCTCCGGCGTCCGCATCCCCACGGCCCCCGGCTACCAGGTGCCCTTCGCCGCCCGGGTGCGCAACGAGACGTCCCTTCCGGTCGCCGCCGTCGGACTCATCACCGACGTCGAGCAGGCCGAGAAAATCCTGGCCAACGGCGAGGCGGACGCGGTCCTGCTGGGCCGGGAGCTGCTGCGCAGCCCCTCGTGGGCGCGGCACGCGGCACGGGAACTCGGCGGTGAGGTGCGGGTGCCGGACCAGTACCACCGGTCGGTCTGATCCGGCATCCCGTGAGGTACGTCAACCGGCCGCGCACGCCGTTCCGTTGAGCGTGAACGCGGCCGGGGCGGCGCTGTTGCCGCCGTGACTCGCCTGGTAGCCGATGCTCACGCTCGCGCCCGGCGCGATGGTGCCGTTGTACGCGGCACTGGTGGCGGTGACCGCCCCGGACGACGGCGTGCACGTGGCGCCCCAGCCCCCCGTGACCGTCTGCCCCGCGGGCAGCGTGAAGCCGAGTCTCCAGCCGTCGACGGCCGTCGTGCCGGTGTTGGTGAGGGTCAGGGAGGCGGTCAGGCCGGTGTTCCAGGCGTTCACCGACGCCTTCACCCTGCACGCGCCGGGCTGGGGCTGGGGAGCCGGGCCCGAGCCGTCCAGGCCGAAGAAGGTGAGCACGCGGGACGCCATGCCCTGGACGTAGAGGTTGTGGCCGACGCCCTGGAGGCTGACGGCCTCCACGGGGGCCCGGTCACCCGTGCCGCCGTAGCGGGTGCGGATCCAGCCGGTCTGGGGCGTGTCGGTGCCGGTGGGCGTCTGGCTCACGCCCTGCACGTTCGTCCACTGCTTGATCTGCTCCCCGAAGTTGGGGTAGCGCAGGACGTCGTCCTGGGTGCCGTGCCAGATCTGCATCCGGGGCCGGGGGCCGGTGTAGCCGGGGTACGCGCCCCGGACCAGGTCGCCCCACTCCTTCGGGGTACGGGTGTTCGTGCCGCCCGAGCAGGCGCTGTTCCACTCGGAGCCGTCGGTCGTGGCGAAACAGCCGAACGGGACGCCCGAGAAGGCGGCGCCCGCCGCGAACACGTCCGGGTAGTCCCCGAGCAGGACGTTCGTCATCATCGCGCCGGAGGAGATGCCGGTGGCGAACACCCGGCCGGTGTCGGCGTCGTAGGTGCGGGTGACCCAGTCGATCATCGACTTGATGCCGACGGGGTCGCTGCCGCCGCCGCGGCGCAGGGCCTGAGGCGAGGAGACGTCGAAGCACTTGCTGCTGCGGGTGACGGACGGGTAGAGCACGATGAATCCGTACCGGTCGGCGAGCGTGTCGTACTCGGTGCCGTTGTACATGTCCGGGCCCGAGCCGGTGCACCAGTGCACGGCGACCACGACGGCCGGCTTCGGCGTGACGCTCTCCGGCACGTACAGGTACATGCGCAGGTTGCTGGGGTTGGTTCCGAAGTCCCTCACTTCGGTGAGTGTCGCGGCGGGCACGGCCGCGGAACGGACGGAGTCGCGGGCCGGCTCGCCGGCGACGGCCGCGGGCGCGGTGAGCGCGGTGGCCGTGAGCAGCGAGAGCAGCGCGGCGACGAGCCCGAGGAGTGCCGGCCACGGGCGTCTCCTCGTGGTGGGGCGGGCGGTGGCGGGCACGTCCGGGTTCCTTCGGTTCATCGACTCGCCCTCTCATGAAGGGAAGCGGTCCGTTCGGCATGGTGACATGGACATGGCCCGCATGGAAGCGCTCCCACACGGTCGGCGGCCTGACCGGGAGCGGCCGAAAGTGTTCTGCGCGAGGCGTTGACTAGAAAGCGCTTGCCCCCTACGTTCCGTTCAGCAGTGTGACCCGTCGGCGCAAACGGGGCACGTTCAGCGCACACATTCAGCAGATGCGTGAACGATGTTCATGCACATGGTCGACCGGGCTCTACGAAGACACCCCCCACGGGGCGCCCGGGCGCCGGAGGCCCCGAACCCCCATCCGCCCCCACGACAGAAGGAATCGGGACATGACTTCTGCGACACGTCCGCGCGCCCGCAGGCGCGCACTGACCGGCGCACTGGCCGCACTCGGCCTGTCGGTTGGCATGATCATGACCACCAACGCGCCCACCGCCAGTGCCGCGACCTGGCCGACCCCCAACGGCAGCCAGGGCACCTCGTCCACCATCTCCGTGTCCGGCACCAAGGACTACGGGATGAAGCGGTACTACGGCACCGGCGAACTGGCCGGTGACGGTCAGGAGGAGGGTCAGGACCCGATCTTCAGGCTCGCGGACGGCGCGGTGCTGAAGAACGTCATCCTGGGCGCCCCCGCGGCCGACGGCATCCACTGCGAGGGCAGCTGCACGCTGCAGAACGTCTGGTGGGAGGACGTCGGCGAGGACGCCGCCACCTTCCGCGGCGGCAACGGCGCCACCTACCAGGTGATCGGCGGCGGCGCGAAGAAGGCGGCCGACAAGGTCTTCCAGCACAACGGCGGCGGCACGCTGACCATCTCCAACTTCGCGGTGCAGGAGTTCAAGACGCTCTACCGCTCCTGCGGTGACTGCTCCACGCAGTACACGCGCAAGGTCAACCTCAACACCGTCGACGTGACCGGCACCGGCTCCACCGCGCGGCTCGTCGGCATCAACGTCAACCGCAACGACGTGGCGACCCTGCGGAACATCACGATCCGCAACGACTCCGGGCGCAAGGTCGTGCCCTGCCAGAAGTACAACAACAACACCGCCGTCGGCTCGGGACCCGACAGCAAGAACTGCCTCTACTCCACCTCGGACATCACCTACAGGTAGTCCCGGGCGGTTTCTTCCCCCCACGGTGAAGCCGGCCGTGCGGAGTGTCCCGGCGGGCGCTGCGCACGGCCGTTCGCGTCAGGTGCCGTGCACCCGCGCGCGTACCTCCCCGATCAGATCCCGCTGGTAGTCGGTGTAGGCGGCGCGCAGTTCGGCGCCGGGCCAGCCGGCGGGCAGGAGCCCGGGCGGCAGCACGGGGTCGGCGAGCAGGTGCCGTACGACGGCGGCGAAGGCGGTCAGGCGGCCGGCCGGGCCGGTCTCGCCGGCGATGTGCGCGAGCAGGGTTCGCGCCGTGGCGGACCAGTCCTGGAGCGGCCACAGCGTTTCCGCCAGTTCGCCCGGGGGCCGGGCGGGGCGGGCCGTGTAGTGCTGCACCACCCGGTCCAGGTCGCCGGGGAGGGCACGGGTCAGGTTGGCCGGCCGCAGCCAGACGCCCTCGCGGAGTTCGGCGAGCCGGAGGGCGGTCAGCCTCGTGCGCAGCTCGGCGCGTTCGGCGGGGCCGCGTCCCGTCGCGGTGATCACGGCCATCTCCCAGTCGCCCTTCCACGCGCGCGTGCGCGGGTGCACGGCGTCGTCCTGGCGGCGCTGGCGGTCCAGCAGCCGGTCGCTGAGGCGGTAGCCGCCGTCCGTACGCCGCAGGTCTCCGGCGGCCACCATCCGGCTGAGCGCGGCCCGCAGGGTCGAGCCGCCGACGTCGAATCCCTCCACGAGCCGCGCCAGTTCCCTGGCCGGCAGCTCGGGGGGATGTGCCCCGAGCAGCAGGCTCAGCACGACCGACCGCGCGGACAGCGGCCGCAGATCGAGGGCGCCGGGCCGCGCCGGGACGTTCATCGGCATGGTCACGTACTGTACGCGGCACCGTTCGGTGTTGCAGCATTGCTGCGACCGCAGCCATAGTGCAACACTCGTGGCATGGTCTCCACACCGGACGGACATCAGGCGGGATCCGCCACGCACGACGTCACCAACCAGGCCCCGCCCCTCACCCCTTACGACGCCTCCGACGACACGGCGCTGCTGGAGGGGCTGCGGCGGGAGGGCGCCGGGTGGGCCGAGGAGGACCTGCGGCGTCTCGGCCGCCAGGCCGGCAGCACCCAGGTGCGGGAGTGGGCCGACCTTGCCAACCGGCACGAGCCGGAGCTGCGCACCCACGACCGGTACGGCAACCGCGTCGACGAGGTCGAGTTCCACCCCAGCTGGCACCACCTGATGCGCACGGCGGTCGCGGAGGGCCTGGCCGCCTCGCCCTGGGCGGACGACCGGCCCGGCGCCCACGTCGCGAGGACCGCCGGCGGACTGGTCTGGGGCCACACCGAGGCGGGGCACGGCTGCCCCACGTCGATGACGTACGCCGCCGTCCCCGCGCTGCGCGCCCAGCCGGAGCTGGCGAAGCTCTACGAGCCGCTGCTGACCAGCCGGGAGTACGACCCGGTCCTGCGGGAGCCCACGGAGAAGCGGGGGCTGCTGGCGGGCATGGGGATGACGGAGAAGCAGGGCGGCTCCGACGTCCGGACGAACACCACGACGGCCACGCCCACGGCCGAGCCCGGGGTGTACACGCTGCGCGGGCACAAGTGGTTCACCTCGGCGCCGATGTGCGACGTGTTCCTGGTCCTGGCGCAGGCTCCGGGCGGGCTGTCGTGCTTCCTGGTGCCGCGCGTGCTGCCCGACGGCACGCGCAACACCTTCCGCATCCAGCGGCTCAAGGACAAGCTGGGCAACCGGTCCAACGCCTCCTCCGAGCCCGAGTTCGACGGGACCGTGGCCTGGCTGGTCGGCCCCGAGGGGCAGGGCGTGAAGACCATCATCGAGATGGTCAACTGCACCCGGCTGGACTGCGTGATGATGTCGGCGGCGCTGATGCGCACGACCCTCGTCGAGGCGGGGCACCATGCGCGCCACCGCAGCGCGTTCGGCGCACGGCTCGTGGACCAGCCGCTGATGCGCAACGTTCTCGCCGATCTGGCGCTGGAGTCCGAGGCCGCCACGACGCTCACCCTGCGGCTGGCCGGAGCGGCCGACCGGGCGATCCGCGGGGACGAGGGTGAGGCCGCCTTCCGCCGGATCGCCACCGCCGTCGGCAAGTACTGGGTGACCAAGCGGGGCCCGGCGTTCACCGCGGAGGCCCTGGAATGCCTCGGCGGCAACGGCTACGTGGAGGACTCGGGCATGCCCCGGCACTACCGCGAGGCTCCCCTGCTGTCGATCTGGGAGGGGTCGGGGAACGTCAACGCCCTCGACGTGCTGCGGGCGCTGAGCCGCGAACCGGGCGCCGCCGAGGCCCTGTACGCCGAGCTCGATCTCGCCAAAGGAGCGGACGCCCGGCTGGACGGGGCCGTGACGCGGCTCAGGGCGGGGCCGTCCGAGGCCTCGCAGACGACGGCACGCAGACTCGTGGAGCAGATGGCGCTGACGCTCCAGGCCTCCCTCCTCGTCCGGCAGGCCCCGCCGGCGGTGGCCGACGCGTTCTGCGCGACGCGGCTCGGGGGCGACTGGGGGCACGCGTTCGGGACGCTGCCCCGGACGGCGGGCCTGGACGCCATCGTGGAGCGGGCGCTGCCCGGCGGAGGGGCGGGCTGACGGGGCAAGGCGCGCCGACTCGAACTCCAGCCATCGTGCGCACAGTTCGCGCACAGTCACCTCCCGGTTCCGCTTCGTTGTCAGTGCGTTGGTGCAGACTCCCCGTCAGATGGCACATCGTCTGGGGGAGGACAAGGTGTTCAGGGGGATCGACGAGGTCGACTGGGCCTCGCTGCGCCATGCGCACGGCAGTGCGGAGGACGTTCCCGGATTACTGCGGGGACTGGCCTCCGCCGACCCGGCCGAGCGGCAGACCGCGCTCGACGGGATGTACGGCGCCGTGCACCACCGGGGCGAGGTGTACGACTCGACGCTCGCCTGTGTTCCGATTCTCCTCGCGCTCGCCGTCCGCCCGGAGGTGCGGGACCGGGCGGGAATCGTGGAGCTCCTCGTCAGCATCGGCGACGAGGACGGCGCCCGCGGTGATCTCGCGGCCCGGGCCCGCGCGGTGCTGCGCGCGCGGGCCGGCGTCTTCGTCCGGCTCGCGGGAGACGCCGACCCGGGGGTGCGCCAGGCGGTTCCCGGGGCGCTGGTGCGGTTCCTCGACCCGCCGGCGCGGGTGCTCGCCCTGGTGCGGGAGCGGATCACCGTGGAGCGGGACGACAAGGTCCTGCTCGCCCTGACGGAAAGCCTCGGCCTGTTCGCGCGGCGGCACCGCCTGACCAGCGATGCCCACGCCGCCGAAGCGGCCCGCCTGCTGACCGAACTGACCAGGCCCCCCTGCGGCCCCGGGCTCCGGCTCGCCGCACTCGGCCAGCTCGCGGCGTGCGCCCCCGAGCTGCTCCCCGCCGATCTCGTACCGTCCGTCGTCCGGCTGCTCCGGGACAGATCCGCACAGCGGGGCTCTGCCGCGGGAGACGCGTACGAGGGTCCCGGTCCGGACACGCTGGCCGGCCGGCTGCTGCGGCTGCGCCCCTCGGACGAGGAAGGCTCCCGGCTGCTGCGGACCCTGCACTCCGCGCTCGGCAGCCGGGTGGCCGACCGCATCGCCCTGCTGTGCGGGCAGTTGACCAGTCCGGATCCCCTCGACCGGTGCAACGGCGTGTGGATGACGGCCGGGCTGTTCCGCGAGTGGCGTGACGGCCACGCGGGGCCGGTCACCCTCATCGGCGGTCAACTGGGCGCGCAGGAGGTTCGGTTGCACGACGCGGCGGTCGCCGTCCTGGTGGAGCTCGGCGAGCTGGCCGCGCCCGCCGCCGACCAGCTGCACGCGCTGGTCACGTACCGTCCCGGGCTGCGCATACGACACCGGGAGCGGAGTGCTCCCGCCCTGGGCGGTCCGCTCAAGGCCCTGGCCGGGACGGGGGACGCGCGGGCCGCACCGGTGCTGGCCGAGGTGCTGGCGGGTCCGGTCGTACCGGACGACCTGGGGCTGGTGATACCCCACCTCGGCCGCGCGGCCCTGCCGCTCGCTCCGGCGCTGCGGCGGCGGCTCGCCCGCGTGCCGCTCGACGCGCCCGACCTCCACCAGCGGGCGCTTCCCCTGCTGTCGGCCGTCACCGCCCTGGGCGACGCCGAGTCCCTGCCCGCGGTCCTGCGTCTGCTGCGCGGTGTGCCCGACGGGCTGCGGCGACGCGATGCCGTCACGGAGGCCGCGGTCCGGGCCCTCGGCGTGTTCGGCAGCGGCGCGCGCGAGGCGATACCGGATCTGTGCGGGCTGCTGGATACGGACTGCGCCGTCGCGGCGGCGGACGCGCTGTGGTCGGTCACGGGCGACGCGGATGCCGTACTGCCGGTGCTGCTGCGGGAGCTGACGGGCCCCGCGAGCGACCGGCGCCGTGCCGCGGCCGTACTGGGGCGGCTGGGCCCGGCGGCCCGGCCGGCCCTGCCCGGGCTGCGCGAAGCGGCCGGCTCCGGGGACGCGTGGGCGCGGGCCACGGCCGCGTGCGCGGTGTGGCGCACCACCGGGGAACCGGAAGGTTTCCTCGCCCTCCTCCGCTCCACGTGGGCGCGACACCCGCGCACCCGCAGAACGATCGCCGCGCACCTCTCGGCCATGGGACCGGCGGGAACTCCCCTGCACGACGTGCTCCGGGCGGAACTCGCCGATCTTCGGCGGCACCGCCCCGACTCCGGCGGCCAGGGCATCCGCGAGGACCTGGGGTTGCTGCGGGAGTGCCGGGAGGCGCTGGCCGGGCGGGCGCACCGGTAGGGCCCCGCCTCACCCCGTCGTACGCCCCCACATCGGGCCGAAGCGGGCCCACTCCGCATCCCACTGGTCGATCCGGCGGCACTCCAGGCGGCTGCGCAGGGCACGGCCGGCGATCAGGGGCACGGCCGCGCCGCACAGGCCTGCCACGCCGCCGATCAGAAGCGCCCTCACACGGGCCTGGGACTCGGTGACGGGCCGGGTGACCTGGCGGCCCTCGGGGTCCGTCCACACGGTGACCGGGGCCCCGGCGGCGCTGCCCGCGGGGACCCTCAGCTGGCCGGAGTGCCGGGAGCCGTCCTCGGCGGTCCACCGTGCCGTCGCCCACACCTGCTCGGCGCGGGCGGCAGGGGCGTTCTCGGTGGCCGTCCCCGGAGCGCGCTCGGCGAGCCGGGCCACGAGGGGGCGCCACTCGACGCGTTCCCGGGCCAGTCCGTCCGCCACGGAACGGCTCACCGTCGTCCCGGCCAGCACCCCGGCGAGCACGGTGAGCGTCCACACGCCCAGGAGGACCCAGGCCTCCACCCTGTCGGCGCGGCGCTTGAGCGGATTGCGCCGCCAGCGCCACAGCCACACCCTCGGACCACGTAACGCCATCGAAGGCCTCCTCCTCACGAGCCCACGACCATCTCGCCGCCCTCCCCATACGGACGGCGGCGCCTGGATGCTCACTGCACCTACCCGGCGTGACGGTCCCCACGGCCCCCGCACTCGCCGGCGCCCTGGGGAACGGGCCCTGGCGACTGCCGCACACCTCTCCGCCGACACCCCGCTGACCTGCGGCGGAGCACGGCCCGGGGGTGACTGTCAGTGGCCGGGTGCAGACTGGCCGATGTCCGGGACGAAGGCGTCGACGGAGACGCCGCGGAGGTGATCGGCATGACCGAGGTACTGCTCGCCGTGGGCACGCGCAAAGGCCTGTTCATCGGACGCCGGCGAGGGGGTGGCGGCTGGGAGTTCGACGAGAGCCCCTACTTCAACGCGCAGGCCGTGTACTCGGTCGCCATCGACACCCGGGCCGGGTCCCCGCGGCTACTGGTGGGCGGCGACAGCTCACACTGGGGCCCGTCCGTGTTCCACTCCGACGACCTGGGCCGCACCTGGACCGAACCGGCCACCCCGGCGGTCAAGTTCCCCCAGGACACCGGGGCGTCCCTGGAGCGGGTGTGGCAGCTGCACCCGGCCGCCGCCGAGCCGGACGTGGTGTACGCGGGGACGGAACCGGCCGCGCTGTACCGCTCGGAGGACCGCGGCGAGACGTTCGAGCTGGTCCGGCCCCTGTGGGAGCACCCCACGCGGTCCAAGTGGGTGCCGGGCGGCGGCGGTGAGGGTCTGCACACCGTGCTCACCGACGCGCGCGACCCGCGGGCGGTGACGGTCGCCGTCTCGACCGCCGGTGTGTTCCGCACGCAGGACGGCGGCGCGAGCTGGGCCCCCTCCAACTCGGGTGTCTCCGCGGTGTTCCTGCCCGACCCGAACCCGGAGTTCGGCCAGTGCGTGCACAAGGTCGCGCGGGACGCCGCCACCCCGGACCGGCTGTATCTGCAGAACCACTGGGGGGTGTACCGCAGCGACGACGCGGGCGCGCACTGGACGGACATCGGCGAGGGCCTCCCGTCCACCTTCGGCTTCGCGGCGGTGGCGCACCCGCACAGGGGCGACACGGCGTACGTGTTCCCGATCAACGCCGACGCCGACCGGGTCCCGGCCGACCACCGGTGCCGGGTCTACCGGACGGCGGACGCGGGCAAGAGCTGGGAGCCGCTCTCGGCGGGCCTGCCCCAGGAGGACCACTACGGCACGGTGCTGCGCGACGCGATGTGCACGGACGACGCCGACCCAGCGGGCGTCTACTTCGGCAACCGCAACGGCGAGGTGTTCGCGTCGGCGGACGACGGTGACAGCTGGCGGCAGCTCGCCTCGCACCTGCCGGACGTGCTGTGCGTGCGGGCCGCGCTCGTCGGCTGAGGCGCGGACACGGCAGGGGGGCGAAGGTGCGCACAGGCGTTGGCCACCGGTTGATCGCCGCTGCCCGTACGGCAGTAGGGTGACGCCCGTGGCACCACGACCCTTGCATGAAATCGTCGAAGCGGGCTGGGCGAAGGCCCTGGAACCGGTGGCTGAACGCGTCGCCGCGATGGGGGACTTCCTCCGCGCGGAGATCGCCGCGGGACGCACCTACCTCCCGGCCGGGCCGAACGTCCTGCGGGCCTTCCAGCAGCCCTTCGACGACGTGCGGGTCCTGATCGTCGGTCAGGACCCGTACCCCACTCCGGGGCACGCGGTGGGGCTGTCGTTCTCGGTCGCGCCCGAGGTGCGGCCGCTGCCCGGCAGCCTCATCAACATCTACCGCGAGCTGCACGCCGACCTGGGGCTCCCCCAGCCGTCCAACGGTGACCTCACACCGTGGACGCAGCAGGGCGTGCTGCTGCTCAACAGGGCCCTGACCACCGCCCCGCGCAAGCCCGCCGCCCACCGCGGCAAGGGCTGGGAGGAGGTCACGGAGCAGGCCATCCGGGCCCTGGCGGCGCGTGGCAAGCCGCTGGTGTCCATCCTGTGGGGCCGTGACGCCCGCAATCTGCGTCCGCTCCTGGGCGACCTGCCCTCCGTCGAGTCCGCCCACCCCTCCCCCATGTCGGCCGACCGCGGCTTCTTCGGCTCCCGTCCGTTCAGCCGGGCCAACGACCTGCTGATCCGCCAGGGCGGCCAACCGGTGGACTGGCGTCTGCCGTGAGCGGGGCGTCGGAGGAGTCCGGGTTCCTCGCCGTGGACTCCGGCGGCTCCGGGCTCCGGGCCGTGCTGGGGACCGCCGAGCGGGGACCGCTGGCCCGGCGGGCGTCCGGTGAGCCGGTCCGCACCGGTGACCGGGGCATCGATCCCGGGCACTTCATGGCGCAACTCGTGCCGCTGGTGCGCGCCTTGACCGCCGATGCGGGAGCGGTGCCGTTGACCGCCGTCGCCGTCGGCGCGGCCGGGCTGGCCTCCCTGGGTGCCGGGCTGCGCGCCGAACTGCCCGGCGCACTGGCCCGGGAGTGGGGCGTGCGCAGGGTCGCCCTGGCCGCCGACGCCGTGACCGCCTACGTGGGCGCGCTCGGGCCGCGGCCCGGTGCCGTGATCGCCGGCGGCACGGGACTGATCGCCGTGGGCACCGACCTGACCGGCTGGCGGCGTGCGGACGGCTGGGGGCATCTGCTCGGCGACTGCGGGAGCGGCGCCTGGATCGGGCGGGCCGGTCTGGAGGCCGCGCTGCGCGCCCACGACGGGCGCGAGGGTGGCTCGGCCCCGCTGCTGGCCCGCGCCGAGGAGGTGTTCGGGCCCGTCGCCGGGCTGCCCTGCGCGCTGTATCCCCGCCCCGACCGGCCCGCCGTACTCGCCTCCTTCGCACCCGGCGTGGCCGCCTGCGCCGGCGAGGACCCCGTCGCCGCGGGCATCCTGCGGGAAGCGGCCCGGCACATGGCCGACTCCGCCGCGGCCGTGTGCCCCTCGGGCGGAGAGCCGCGTGTCGCCGTCACCGGAGGCCTGTTCAAACTGGGCGACCCGCTGCTCGGGCCGCTGGACGAGGAGCTGACGCGGCGGCTCCCTCGGGTTCGGCGGGTGCCGGCCGAGGGCGATCCGCTGCACGGCTCGGTGCGCATCGCGACGGACCTGAGCACGGGTTCGCTCACGCTGCCGGGTGACGGGACCCTGCTGTCCGTGACCACCCGGTCGGGTGATTGATCCGATCACATCCCATCGGCATGTAACACATCAGACAAAACAGGATGGATACCGCTCACCTGCACCCTCCCCGAACAGGGGAACCCAAGAAGCCAGTAACATGCGGCGCCATGAGTTCCCCCACTGGGCCCGCGGATGGCCTGCCCGTACGAATGCCGCGCCCCCGCCAGCCCGGACGGCACCGCCGTCCCGAGCCGCTGGTTGCTCCCGAGGGCGCGCCGGCGCTCGTCCTCGCCGTGCCGGGGACGCCCAGTAGCGCCACGCGCAGCCTCGCCGAAGAGGTCGTGAGCATCGCCCGCTCCGAGCTGCCCGGCCTCGACGCCCGCATCGGATACCTCGACGGGGACAACGCGGAGTTCCCCACGCTGCAGGCCGTGCTCGTGCACGCCGCCGAGGAGCGCACGGCCCGCTTCGAACAGGCCCGTGCCGCCGGCATGGACGTCAAGATGCCCGACGGCCCCGTCGCCGTCGTCGTCCCGCTGCTCGCCGGCCCGGACAGCGCACTGCTGCGCCAGGTCCGCCAGGCCCTCATGGAGAGCCGGGTCGCCGCCGAGCTGACCGACGTCCTCGGCCCGCACCCGCTGCTCGCCGAGGCGCTGCACGTGCGGCTGTCCGAGGCCGGTCTGGCCCGTGCGGACCGTGCACGGCTGTTCACCGTGGCGACCGCCGCGGACGGCATCGTCCTGGCGTCCGTGGGCGGTGACGAGGCCGTGCAGGCGGCAGGGATCACGGGCATGCTGCTGGCCGCGCGCCTCGCCGTGCCGGTGATGGCCGCGGCCCTGGACCAGGAGGGCTCCATCGCGTCCGTCGCCGAGCAGCTGCGCTCCTCCGGCTCGCAGCAGTTGGCGCTCGCGCCGTATCTGATCGGCCCGGAGATCGAGCAGGGCCTGATCGAGGAGGCCGCGAAGGAGGCGGGCTGCTCCGCCGCCGAGTCGCTCGGCGCGTACCCGGCGATCGGCAAGCTCGCCCTGGCCAAGTACACGACGGCGCTGGGCATCGCGCCGCAGCAGGCGCAGAGCACGCCGGTGCGCTGACGCGGGGCACCGCGCGCAACACGGTGAAGGCCCGCTCCGGTTCGGAGGGGGCCTTCGCCGTCGGGGGCGGTTGTCCGGTGGGGTGGGGTGACTCCGGCTCAGGCGAGGGCCACGCAGGACGCCGCCGGCACCCTGATCGAGCCGCCTCGTCGCGGGACGCCCGTGAGCGGGTCGACCGCGAACCAGGTCACGTCGCCGGAGCGCTCGTTGGCGACGTAGAGGAAGCCGTCGCAGGCGGCCAGGGCGCGGGGCCAGTGGCCGCCGCAGTGCACCGTGGTGACGAGCCGCAGCTCGTCGCCCTGCACGGCGAGCACGGACAGGACGTCCTCGCCGCGGGTGGCGGTCCACACGAAGCGTCCGTCGGGCGAGGTGACGATGCCGGAGGGGTAGGCGTCGCGCGCCGGTGCGCCGGGCAGGACCGGGGTCTCGGACAGCGGCGTCAGGACGCCTTCCGCCGCGTCCCAGCGGCACACGGTCACGGAGGGGCTCAGTTCGTTGACGACGTAGGCGTACGCGCCGTCCGGGTGGAAGGCCAGGTGGCGCGGCCCCGAGCCGGGGCGCAGGGCGGTCTCCCGGTACAGGGCGAGAGCCCCGTCCACCAGCGTGCACACGCGCACCGAGTCCGTGCCGAGGTCCACGCTGACGGCCCACCGGCCGCTCGGGTCGGGCTGCACCTGGTGGGCGTGCGGCCCCTGCTGGCGGGGCGTGTGCGGCCCGGCACCGGTGTGCCGGAGCACGCCGGAAGCGGACCGCGCGAGGGTGCCGTCGGGGCGGACGGGGACCGCGGTGACACTGCCGGAGCCGTAGTTGGCGGTCAGGACGTGCCCCGCGAACAGGCTGAGGTGGGTCGGTCCGCTGCCGCCGACCGGCACGGGCCGCCCGGCCGGCTCGGGCTTGTCCCCGGACACCCGGTAGGCGGCCACCGTACCCTCGGCCGTCTCACTGACCGCGTACAGCGTCTCCCCGTCTCGGGCGAGGGCCAGGTAGGAGGGGTCCGGGACGGCTTGCACGCTGCTCAGCACGGTCAGCGCGCCGGTGCCGGGGTCGGCCTGCGCGGTCACGATCCCGGGGCCGCCGGCCGCCGTGAACGACCCGATGAACGCCCGTCGCCTGCCGTCCGCCACCGCTGTCCCCTCTCGCCTGCGCCGTCCGGAAGAACCGCGCAGCCGATCATGCAAGGTCTAGACCAGGCGGTCAAGGGGTGGTTCGGCCGGTCGGGCCCGGCCCGCCCGGGGGTACGCGGGGCCCGGTCGGCGCGGCCCAGCCCCCCTGCTCCCGCAGCCGGGTCAGCTCCTCGGAGCCCTCAGTTACCCCGTCAAGCCCCCACCAGAGGCGAGCCCGAGGGCGTGCGCAGGGGGCGGGCCAGTTCGGTCAAGGCTCGTTCCAGGCCGTGCACGTGGGCCAGGGCGGGTCCCGCGTCAGGCAGTCCGTCCGTGTGGACCGCGATGTCCCTGCCCTCGGTGAGGGCTTCGACGGCCGCCTCGACCCGGCGGCAGGCCGTGGCCAGGCGGGTGTCGTGGGAGGCCTCCGGGTCGGCGGCGACGGCGACCAGGCCGCGGATCTCCCGGGCGCAGTCGTCGAGGAGGTCCAGGACGTGCCGGGCCCGGCGCTTGCGGCCGAGCATCGGGTTCAGCGGGTGCACGAGCGGGGCGACGGAGAGCCGTACCCGGGCGAGGAGCTGCTCCAGCTCCGCCACCCGCGGGGCGGGGTCGGCGTCGGCCGCACCCGCGAGCCGGCGGGCGGTCTCGACGGCGCAGGCGTGCACACAACGCAGGGCCCGCCGGATCCAGGCGTCGGTGATGCTGTGGGTGGTGACGGGCAGGACGAGGATCACGGCGAGGGCGGCGCCGAGCGCCCCGACACCGGTCTCGGCGAGCCGCAGGGCGAGCAGGTCCGGGCCGAGCACGCCCAGGAGGCCGTAGAGCAGTCCGGCGAGGAGGGTGACCCAGAGCATCATCCACGTGTAGGACAGGGCGGCCGTGTAGAAGATGCCGAAGACGCAGACAGCGGCGAGGGCGGCCGTGACGGCGGGATCGCCGTGCACGGGCATGGCCACGAGCAGGCCGAGGCCGATGCCGATGACCGTGCCGAGCAGCCGCCGGAAGCCGCGGACCAGGGTCTCGCCGCGCGAGGTGGTGTTGACGAAGATCCACCAGGTAGCGCCGACAGCCCAGTACCAGCGCTGCCCGGACACCAGCTGGCCCACGACGAGGGCGAAGCCGGCTCCGGCGGTCGCCTGGACCGCCTGGCGGGTGGTGACCCGGGCCAGACCGGTGCCGCCCGGCGGCGCGGGCACGGCGGGCGGGGGCAGGCGCCGCTCGTAGCACCACAGGCCGAAGCGCACCGCTGCGGCGGCGAGGACGGACAGCAGGACCGCGGCGTACAGCTGGGGCAACTGGTCGGTGGTGGCGTGCAGGAACTGCGCCACGAAGAAGGTCATGAACGCGAACACGCCGAGGCTGTGCCCGCGCGGACCCCAGCGCCGCGCGTACACGCCCGCGCCGACCACGGCGAGGAACGTGAGGTCCCGCGCCACCGGGTGGTCGTGCAGCTCGGCCGCGGCGGTGAGGACGGGCAGGCCGACGGCGGGCAGCAGCGCGGTCGTGACGGCCTGGCCGCGGACCGTCGCGTCGGTGACGGTGAACAGGGCGAGCAGGGCGGCGAGACCGCCGGTGACGGTACCCGTGAGGGAGTGCCCGGCGAGGCCGCACAGGGCCACCGCGAGCGCGATGCCGAGCACGGCTCGCGCGGCGAACCGCAAACGCGTCCGCCCTGGATCCGGAGCCATGAACACCCTCTTCAGCACCGCTTACCGCCCCTTTCGCACCACCGGCCATGAGTACGCATGAAAAAGGCGCCGCGGGATCCGCAGCGCCATCGACGCACCTATATCAGCACCCCGGGGGCCACTGGCTCAACCGGCTCCTTCTAGACTGGTCCATTGGTACAGGTGGAGCGGCCGGGAGGCGGCCGCGGCAGAGCCAACGGACGAGGAGGTCGCCCCATGCCCGTGGACGAGCTCGACACCCGCATCCTGAGGCTGCTGCTGGAGCAGCCGCGCACGAGCGTGCGCGAGTACGCCCGGATCCTGGGCGTCGCCCGGGGCACGCTGCAGGCCCGGCTGGACCGGCTGGAGCGCGACGGCGTGATCACCGGCACGGCACCGGCCCTCTCCCCCGCCGCGCTCGGGCATCCGGTGCTGGCGTTCGTGCACATCGAGGTCACCCAGGGCCATCTCGACGAGGTGGGCGACGCGCTGGCGGCCGTGCCGGAGATCGTCGAGGCGTTCTCGATCACGGGCGGCGGGGATCTGCTGGCCCGGGTGGTGGCGCGGGACAACGCGCACCTGGAGGACGTCGTCCAGAAGCTGATCAGCATGCCCGGGGTGGTGCGCACCCGTACCGAGGTCGCGCTGCGCGAGCGCGTGTCCCACCGGATGCTGCCGCTGGTGGAGTCGATCGGGCGGTCGGTTCGCGGATGATCTTTGAGAGCATGGCCCCATGAGCAAGCTCCGCGGAATATCGGTCATCTTCGATCTCGACGGAACACTCGTGGACAGCGAGCCGAACTACTACGAGGCGGGCCGCCAGACGCTCGCCGCGTACGGCGTAGCGGACTTCACCTGGGCGGACCACGAGCGGTACGTCGGCATCAGTACGCAGGAGATGGTCGCCGACTGGAAAGGCCCGCTACGACCTGACCGCCTCGGTGGACGAACTGCTCGCCACCAAGAACCGCCGCTATCTGGAACTGGCCCGCAGCGCCACCAGTGCCTACCCCGAGATGCGCACGTTCGTCGAACTGCTGGCGGCCGAGGGCGTGCCCATGGCCGTGGCCTCGGGCTCGTCCCCGGAGGCCATCGCCGCGGTGCTGACCGGAACCGGACTGGACGCACAGCTGCACACCGTGGTCTCCGCCGACGAGGTCCCGCACGGAAAGCCGGCCCCCGACGTCTTCATGGAGGCGGCCCGCAGGCTCGGCGCGACCCCGTCCGACTGTGTCGTCCTGGAGGACGCCGCTCCGGGTGCCGCCGCCGCGCACGCGGCCGGCATGCGGTGCATCGCGATCCCGTACGTGGCGGCCCAGGTGGACGCACCGGAGTTCACGACCGCCGGCCTGCTGCTGCGGGGCGGCCAGAAGGAGTTCACGGCACATGCGGCGTTCGACTGGCTGTGCCGGGCGGGGTAGCTCCGCGGGCAGCCGTACGACGCTCTCCCGCCGGGCTCGTCGAGACGCTGACCAGCGGTTGCTCAATCACCCGAAACCGGCCGCACCCGGGCTGCGCTCCTCGAGGACCCGACGCACGCCTACTTCCGGCGCACGGAACCGAGGGTCGTGTTCGGCGGCCGGGACGCGGGCGTCGCCAATCCGGCGAAGTCCGGCGGCACCACGCTGCTGGACGAGATCTGGGAGGGGGCGCCCTTTTGGAACCAGGGGGCGCTGGTGGCGCGGGTGCGGACCACGGCGGACGCATGGGTGTCGGACGGGTTACTGAGCAGGGCGGACGCGGACAAGGTGGTGGCGACGGCGGAGGCGGCTTCGTACCGGCCCTGAGTGCCTGACGGGCCGGGCCGGGTGCGGCGTTCGAGCGGACGCCGCACCCGGCCGAACTTTTTTGCGGCAGGGATGATTGTTTCGCCCCTGGCATCCGTACCTCTTGGTGTTGGGCCGTTCATATCCCAGGAGGCACGATGCGCATCTCGCGCAGCACGGCAGGAACCGCGTTCGTGGGCGGCGCGTTGGTCCTTACGCTGACCGCGCTCGCCTACCCGAGCATGCTGGGCGTGGAGAACGCGGCTTCCGGCCAGGACCGCATCATCGCCAACACCCAGTGGGGTCCGCTGACCGAGGCGGACCGCGACTTCGTGGTGCGCGTACGCGCGGCCGGACTGTGGGAGTACCCGCTCGGACAGATGATCAAGGAGCGGAGCACGTCGCCGGAGATGCAGGAGGTCTCCAAGCATCTGCTCGTGGGCCACGGCCGGCTGGACGCGGGCTGCCGCAAAATCGCCACGGACCTGGGCATCACCCTGCCGAACGAGGCGTCACCTCAGCAGCAGCAGTTCGTGGCGACGGCCGAGGGCAGCACGGGCAAGGAGTTCGAGTCCACGGCGGTGACGATCATGCGCGTCGCGCACGGAGGCATCTTCCCGACGATCGCCAAGATCCGGGCGACCACCCGGAACAGCCTCGTGCGGGAACTCGCCGACACGACCAACGACACCGTTCTCGACCACATCACGGTCCTGGAGAAGACCGGCCTGATCAATCAGGAGCAGGTCAGCTTCCAGATCACCGCCCCGCCCAAGCTGCCCCAGGAGCAGACGACACCGCCGCCGCCGCAGCAGGGCGCGCCGGTCCGCGTGCTGCCCATCCCCGAAGAGCTGAAGGATTTCCAGACGGTCGCCCCCAATCCGTCCTACGGGGCGCCTGCGCCGTCTCCGTCGGCCGGCTGAGCCAGGTACGACGTTCTGGGGGGGTCGCGGTTCGTTCGCGGCCCCCGGTCCTATGAACGGCGGCGGGGCTTGCCGCGGCGGTCGTTCTGGGGGGCGCCGCGCCCGCTCTTCCCGGTGCGCTTCGCCCCGGCGGACTTCCCGGCCGCCGATCTTCCGGGCGCCGGCTTCCGTCGGGCGCCGCCCCGGTCCGCGTTCGCGGACTCGCCCCGCGCCAGGGGCTGCTGACGGCCCCGGGTGCTGTTGACCGTGCGGCCGCGGACGATGCCGATGAAGTCCTCGACCTGGTCCGTCTTCGCGTCTTCGGGCCAGGCCAGGGCCACGCTCGACTCCGGGGCGTCCGTGAGGGGCCGGTGGGTGAGGTCCTTGCGGTGATGCAGGCGGGCGAGCGAGAGCGGGACGACGAGGACGCCGATACCCGCCGCGACGAGTTCGACGGCGTCGGCGGTGGTCGCGGGGCGCTCCAGGGCGGGCCTCCCGGGCAGGCTCTCCCAGTCGAGGACGTCGTCGAGGGGATGCAGCACGATGTCGTCGGCCAGGTCCTCCGGAGCCACCTCGTCGACGGCGGTGACCAGGTGGTCCTTGGGCACCACGACGACGGTCTGCTCGGTGTAGAGGGGGATCGCGCTGAAGACCGAGCGGTCCACGGGTGTCCGGACGAGACCCGCGTCGGCGTCCCCGCCCAGGAGTCGCTCGGCCGCGGCCCCGGCGGGCACCTGGGTGAGGGTCAGCGGGACACCGGGCTGCCGCTCGTTCCAGATGCGCACCCACTTGTCGGGCATCACCCCGGGAACGTAGGCGAGCCGGAACGAGGGGGTTGCATCCGAGCCTGTCACCTCGCCAGGTTACCGGCCGTGGTCAGGGGTCGTGCACGTGCTCGTTACCCTGGGATCCATGACGTCGCACCAGAACACCCAGACGATGAAGCCCGCGACCGCGGCGAAGAAGCTGGGTGTGTACCTCGAGGCCACCCCCGCCGATTTCCGGGAGGGTGTCGTCTCGCGCGCCGAGCTGAACGAGCTCCAGGCGAACCCGCCGCAGTGGCTCCAGGAACTGCGGCGCAACGGCCCGCACCCCCGGCCGGTCGTCGCCGCGAAGCTCGGCGTCTCCATCGCGGGCCTCGCGCGCGCCGGCGTCACCGAGCCCCTCACCACCGAGCAGATCGAGGCCCTGAAGAAGGAAGGCCCCGAGTGGCTGGAGCGGGAACGCGCCACCCAGGCGGAGGTCCGCAAGGAGGCGGAGCGGATCAAGAAGAAGAACGCCGAGCGCCAGGCCTGACCTGAGTACCCCTCCTTTTCGGACGGCCCCCACCGGATGACCCGGTGGGGGCCGTCGCCTTTTCCTCGGTGTTCCCGGGCCCCGTGTGGTGTCGGTGAAATCTTTAGGCCATGTCTTGACATGGCGTTGAAGCGATCCGTAGCTTGGCCGATCATTTAGATTCGTGAAGCGGGTTCACGAATATGAACGGAGAACCATCCATGCGGGATCGCCGACGCTGTATCGCCATGCGGCTCCGCCGCGTGCACCGCCTGGCTGCCACCTTCGCCGTCTCGGGGCTCCTGTTCGGAACGGCCGCCTGCGGCCCCGGCGCCGGCAGCGCCCGGGCCGGTGACCCGAACACCCTGGAGGTGTGGACCCGGAGCGACCCGGAGTCCGCCCAGACCTATGACCGCGTGTTCGCCGCCTTCACGAAGAAGACCGGCATCAAGATCGACTACCAGCCGGTCATGAACTTCGACCAGCAGCTGCAGAGCCGCGCGTCCGTCAAGGACCTGCCGGACGTCATGATCAACGACACGGCACTGATGGGCAGCTACCAGGCCCAGGGCCTGCTCAAGCCGATCACCCCGGCCTCGATTTCCGGACACGACGAGATCACCGCCAAGTCCTGGTCGTCCACGGTCGGCCTCGACGGCAGGCACTACGGCATCCCGTACTCCCGGCAGGCCATGACCCTGTTCGTCCGCAAGGACTGGCGCGAGAAGCTCGGCCTGCCGCAGCCGAAGACGTGGCAGGACACCCTCGCCCTCGCCAAGGCCTTCGCCACCCGCGACCCCGACGGGGACGGCAGGAAGAACACCTACGGCATGGTCGTCCCGGGCAGCGCACAGAACGGCTACGTCGCCTGGTGGGGCGCCAGCTTCCTGTGGCAGGGCGGTGTGCAGATCCTCCGGAAGGAGGGGCCGGGCTACCGGCCCGCCATGGACTCGGCGGCCGCCGTGCGCACCGTCACCTGGATGAAGAAGAACCTCTTCTGCGGCGACAACGGTGTCATCCAGCCCAGCGCCCTGACCTCCGTCACCGCGAACACCACCAACTTCCAGGACGGCAACGCCGGGATGTACCTCACCGGCCCGTACAACATCTCCACGTTCGACAAGGCGCTCGGCAAGGACAAGTACGAGGTGCTGCCGGCCCCATCGGGCCCGGCCGGCAACAACGACGTGCTGGCCGACGGCGAGAACATCTACTTCGGCGCCAGGACCGGCAAGGCGAAGCAGGAGCAGACGCTCGCCGCGTTCCTCGTCTCCCCCGAGGGCCAGGAACTCGCCATGACCGGCGACCACCAGCCCGTCGTACGCATCCCGGTCAACTCCACGCTCGACGCAGCAAAGGTGCGCCACGACCCCCGCTGGAGCGTGGTGCAGAAGGCGTACGAGACCGCCTCCGTGCAGTTCCCCAACGCTCCGGACTTCGCCCCGATCAAGCAGGACACCGCCGACGCGCTCAACGCGATCTTCACCTACTGCGGCAGCGACGTCGGCTCCGGCCTGAAGGAACTCAACGACACCCTCGCCGGTGACCTCAAGGACCAGGACCTGTTGAAATGACCGCGACCGTGACGACACCCGGGCCGCGCAGAGCCCGGATCATCAGCAAGAAGGCCGTACTGCCCTGGCTGTTCCTCGCCCCGGGGCTGCTGCTGGCCCTCGTCTTCAAGTTCCTGCCGATGGGCAAGGGCGTCTGGCTCAGCTTCTTCGACGTACGGCCCTTCCTCGGTGACAAGTGGGTCGGCCTCGACAACTACACGCGGGTCCTGACCGACCACCGCTTCCAGGACGCCATCGGCCACACCCTGGTCCTCGGCATCGGCATGTCCCTCGGCGGGATCGTCGTCGGCTCCGCGCTTGCGCTGCTGCTGGAGGGCCAGGCCCGCTCCCTGAAGTTCGTCCGCACCGCCGTGTTCCTGCCCGTCGTCACCGCCACCGCGGTGGTCGGCGAGATGTGGCGGCTGATGTACTACCCGACCTCCGACGGCCTGATCAACAGCGGTCTGGGGCTCCTGGGGCTCGGACCCGTGCCCTACCTCGACAACCCCGACACCGCGCTGTGGGCGACGATGGCCATGGGCATCTGGATGCTCGCCCCGTACAACATGGTGATCATCCTCGCCGGGCTGGCGGGCGTGGACCGGTCGCTGTACGAGGCCGCCGCGATGGACGGCGTCTCGCTGTGGCAGCGGCTGCGGCACATCACCCTGCCGGCGATCCGGCCCGCCCTGGGCATCGTCCTCACCCTCGCCGCCATCCGCGGACTGCGCGTCTTCACCGAGGTGTACGTCCTCACCGGCGGCGGCCCGGCCGGCTCCACCGACGTGTGGATGACCCGCGCCTACACCCTCGGCTTCACCCGCAACGACATCGGCGGCGCCTCCGCCGCCTCCGTGGTCCTGCTCTGCGTGACGCTGCTGCTCACCGTCACGGTCAACTACCTCCGCAAGAGGGGAGACGTGCGATGAGCGCCCCCGCCATCGACCCCGTCCGGACTCCGGTGAGCACCACTCCCGCGCGGAAGTCCGCCGGGCAGCGGCGCACCACCCCCGCCCGCTTCGACACCGCCCTCGGCTGGAGCGACCGGCCGGGCCCCGCCTGGGCCCTGCGCGTCCTGCTCTGTGTGCTCGCCCTGGGCGTCTTCGCGGCACCGTTCCTGACGATCTTCTCCGGCTCCTTCAGCGAGAAGGCCAGCGGTTCGACCCTGTCGTTCCTCCCCCACCACCCGACCCTGCTGAACTTCCAGGTGGCGGGCGAGCGCGGCATCTGGGACTACTTCGGCAACTCCCTGGTCATCGCGGGCGGCGGACTGCTGCTCCAGCTCGCCGTGTGCACGCTGGCCGCGTATGCCCTGGCCCGGCACAAGTTCCGCGGGCAGGCGCTGATCCTGACCCTGTTCATGCTGACGATGATGCTTCCGGAGGAGGTCATCGCCATCCCGCTGTCCCTGGTCCTCGGGCATGTGCCCGTGGTCGGCGTCGATCTGAAGGGCACCGTCTGGGGCGTGATCCTGCCGCTCGGCGCCTGGGGCTTCTCCGTGATGCTGCTGACGGAGTTCATGAAGGACATCCCCGCCGAGATCGAGGAGGCCGCCCGCATCGACGGCGTCGGCGAGCTGCGGATGCTGTGGCAGGTCATCCTGCCGCTGTGCAAGCCCGCGCTCGGTGTCGCCGGGGTGCTCGGCTTCATCATGATCTGGGACCAGTACCTGCTGCCCCTGATCGCCGCCAAGGACCCCACCGACTACACGGTCACCGTCGCCCTGTCCATCCTGCGCACCGACCCCGAGGTCGGCTCCGGGGTGGTGCTGGCCGGTGCGGTCATCGCCCTCGTCCCCAGCCTGATCGTCTATCTGCTCCTCCAGCGCTCGCTGGTCACCGGCATCGCCGCCGGTGCCACCAAGGGCTGACGACCCCCCACGTATGAGGGAGACATGAAGTTCCACGGAGTGCTGTTCTTCCCGGTCACGCCGTTCGCGGCGGACGGTTCACTGGACGAGGAGCGGCTGGCCCAGCACATCGAGTCGGGGGTCGCCGCGGGCGCGGGAGGTGTGTTCGTCGCCTGCGGCACCGGTGAGTTCCACGCGTTGTCGGCCGAGGAGATCGAACGGGCCGCCCGGGTCGCCGTCGAGACCACGGCCGGACGCGTGCCGGTCCTCGCCGCGGCCGGCGGCCCCACACCGGTCGCCCGCGACCAGGCCGCCCGCGTCGAACGCGCCGGCGCCGACGGCATCCTGCTGCTGCCGCCCTACCTCGTCAGCGCCCCGCAGCAGGGCCTCGTGCGGTACGTCGAGGAGGTCACCACGGCCACGGACCTGCCCGTCGTCTTCTACCAGCGGGGCACCGCCCGGCTCACCGCTCGGACGGCCGCCGAGATCGCCGCCCTGCCCGGGGTCGTCGGCCTCAAGGACGGCATCGGGGACATCGAACGGATGCACCGGATCGTCCGCGCGGTGCGTGCCGTGCGGGGCACGGAGGACTTCCAGTTCTTCAACGGCCTGCCCACCGCCGAGATGACCGCGCCCGCCTACCGGGGCGTCGGCGTGGAGCTGTACTCCTCGGCCGTGTTCGCCTTCGCCCCGGAGATCGCCCTGGCCTTCCACCGGGCGCTCGCCGAGGACGACGACGCCCTGGTCTCCCGGCTCCTCGACGAGTTCTACGGCCCGCTGGTCGCCCTGCGCGACGAGGTCCCCGGGTACGCCGTGTCGCTCGTCAAGGCCGGGGTGACCCTGCGCGGCCTGGACGTCGGCGGCGTACGGGCGCCGCTGCTCGATCCGACACCGGAGCATCTCGCCCGGCTCTCGAAACTCCTCGACCACGGACTGGAGGTGGCCGCCGCATGAGCTCTACGCGCATCCGCGAGCTCATCGTCACCCCGATCGCCTTCGGCGACCCGCCGCTGCTCAACTCCAACGGCGTGCACGAGCCGCTCGCCCTGCGGATCATCCTCCAACTGGTCCTGGAGGACGGCACGGTGGGTCTCGGGGAGTCGCCGGGCGGGGCGGCGCGGCTGGAGCGGCTGCACGCCGCCGCGAAGGCCGTCGTCGGCATGGACGTCTTCGACACCACCGCCGTGTCCGCCGCGATCGACGCGGCGCTGCTGCCGGCCGTGCCGAGCTCCCACGAGCGCGGCTGGACCACCTCTGCGGTCGAGGTGGCCTGCCTGGACGCGCAGGGCAAGCTGCTCGGCCGTCCGGTCAGCGACCTGCTGGGCGGCAAGGTCAGGGACGCGGTGCCGTTCGCCGCGTACCTCTTCTACAAGTGGGCCGAGCACCCCGCGCTCGACGGCCGTGCGGCGATCGGCGACGACTGGGGCGAGGCCCTCGGCCCGGCCGGCATCGTCGAGCAGGCCCGGCTGATGCAGGAGCGGTACGGCTTCCGGTCGTTCAAACTCAAGGGCGGCGTCTTCCCGCCCGACGAGGAGATCGCGGCGATGAGGGCTCTGGCGGACGCCTTCCCCGGGCAGCCGCTGCGGCTGGACCCGAACGTGGCGTGGACGGTCGGGACGTCGAAGTACGTCGCCCGGGAACTCGAGGGTGTCCTGGAGTACTTGGAGGACCCCACCAAGGGCATCGAGGGCATGGCCCAGGTGGCGAAGGACTCCCCCATGCCGCTCGCGACCAACATGTGCGTGATCGCATGGGAGCATCTGAAACCGGCAGTGGAGCACAACGCCATCCAGGTACTGCTCACCGACCACCACTACTGGGGCGGGCTGCGCCGCACCCGTGAACTGGCCGCCGTGTGCGAGGCGTTCGGGCTCGCCCTGTCGATGCACTCCAACTCCCACCTGGGCATCAGCCTCGCCGCGATGACCCATGTCGCCGCGGCCATCCCCAACCTCGACCACTCGTGCGACACGCACTACCCCTGGAACTCGGCGGACGACGTGATCGTCCCCGGCGTACTGGAGCTGTGCGACGGCGAGGTCAGGGTGCCCACCGGCCCGGGGCTGGGTGTCGAGCTCGACCACGACCGGCTGGAGCGACTGCACCGGAGGTACGTCGACTCCGGGATGCGCAGCCGGGACGACACCGGCTACATGCGGCGGTTCCAGCCGGAGTACGAGCTGAAGCTCCCCCGCTGGTGACAGCCGTGGTGGCGGCAGACGGCGGCGGACACCGGCTGGTTGGCCTCCTTCAGCGCGCCGACGGAAGCACGAAGTTGATCGCGGCCTTACGGGACGGCACCTACAGGTGCCCCCTTTCGACCGGGACGTGCCCGACCCAAACGCCAGACCACGCCACCCCTTCCGGGCCGTAGAAATATCTACGAGCATGGCTACGGCCGGGCGGCACGCGGAACCCGCGGGTCACCGGCCCGTGTCCAGTGCGCGCCGGACCGCGGCGCCGCCGACTGTGCTGGGGTGGCCATGCAGAGCGTCATGTGGAAGCAAGCCGTCGAGTGGCTCGCCGCGGCCGCCACGGACCCCCAGGAGTGCAAGCGGGAGTGGGACTACGGCGCGGGAACGGTGCTCGTGGAGGCCGGGCGGTACTGGGACGTGCTCAGCGTCCCCGACCGGCTCGGCCTCCTCGCGTTGGACATCCTGTGGCGCGATCCGCTGAAGGTGCCCGGCCCCACCCTGGTGGACTGCGCGGCCCGCAGAGTGGGGTTCTTCCTGCCGCCCGACCCGGTCAGCGAATGGGTCGGCTTCGGCGTGCGGCACGTCGGCCGGGGCTCCTGGGTCGCCGTGCCGCCGCCGTACCGGCCCGCCGGCCGTCTGGAGTGGCTCGTCCCGCCGGATGGAACCGGCGCGCTGCACACCCCGGGCACGCTCGAATCGGCGCTGCGGGAGGCCAGCGGAACCCTCGCGGTGCTGGCGCCGGTCAGCGCGGAGCCGGCGGTGCCGGACGGCTGGTGAGACGGGCTCCGGCAGAGAACCCCGCCGGCCCCGGGTGACGGCCGGAGGCAGGGCGGGTGCCACCGGGGGCGGCCCCTGCGGGGTTCCGGCCGGCAGGGGGGTGAGGAGCCGCGGGGACGACCGGGCCCATGTGCCGGCCGGCGGTCCACGAGGTGACGGCGGTCCAGGTCTCGCTCTCGGCCGGCGCGGCGAAGGAGACCCACTGGCCGTCGCGGTGCTCCGGGACCGTGTGGCCGCGCGCCTCCCACTCGGCGACCAGGGCCGCGTAGATCGGCGGATGTCCCGCGTATCCGGCGGTGAGTTCGGCGTACGAGCGGGGCGTGGCGTCGTTCCCGGGAAGGCGCCGCGCCGTCTCCGTGCTGTCCATGCCAGGGGAACGCGGCGCCGCACACCGGTGGTACGCGGACCGGACCCCGTCCGTCGGGTCGAGTGAACCCGTCACCCGGACGGCGGCACCCGGGCACCGGACAAACATCCAGTCAGGCGGTCGCCCGTTCAGAACAGGTGACCCGGGTCCGGCGGAATTCTCGACCGGGGCGGGCGCATCCGGTAACACTGACCTCACGCCGAGAAACCGGTACGACGGCAGGGAGAGGCCATGTCACAGCGCCCTGACCTCAAGCAGCGCAGGGCCGTGCTGGAGCACGAGTGGTCCCGCTGGGTGCCGCGGCTGAGCGTCCCGGGCGCGCGGCCCGGCGGCACCGCCGCACTGCGCCACGAGGTGACCGAGTCCTGGGCGCGTTCGCTGGGCAGTGTGGACCCGGGCCGGGACAGCGCCCCGGTCACCGACGGCGGCCGGGTGCACCAGCGCTGGAGGTCCTCACCGCTGTACCGGCCGGTCTCCGCCCTCGCCGGGGAACTGCACAGCATCGCCGAGGACGCCGGGTTCGTCACCGCGGTCACCGACGAGGCCGGCACCATCCTGTGGACCTGCGGCGGCCCGACCATGCGCCGCCGTGCCGAGCAGGTCAACTTCGCGCCGGGCGGCCGCTGGGACGAGCAGGCCATGGGCACCAACGCGCTCTCCCTCGCCCTGCGCACCGGCCGCCCCAGCTCCGTCTTCTCGGCCGAGCACCTGGTGTCCGCCCTGCACGGCTGGGTCTGCTACTGCGCCCCCGTGCACGGCCGCGACGGCCGCGTCCTCGGCGTGCTGGACCTGTCCACGACCTGGGACCGCTCGCACCCCCTGGCCATGTCCACCGTCCGCAGCCTGGTGTCGACGATCGAGGCCCGCCTGACCACGGAGGCGCCCCGCCCGGGCCGGCTGCGGCTCACGTGCCTGGGCTCCGAACAGGCCGTGCACGAGGGGCGGCCGCTCCCCCTGCGCCCCCGCCAGCTGGAGATCCTCACTCTCCTCGCCCTCGAACCCGAGGGCTTCTCACCGGAACGGCTGCGGGCGGCCCTGTACGGCGACCGGCCGGTCACGTCCTCCACCTTCAAGGCGGAGATCTCCCACCTGCGCCGGGCGCTGGGCGGTGCGATATCACCCCGCCACTACGCCCTCACCGCGCCGGTGTCCTGCGACGCCTCCGATGTCCTGCGCGCGCTGGAGCAGGGTGACACGGACACTGCGCTGCGCCGCTGGGGCGGCCCCCTCCTGCCCCGCTCCGAGGCCCCCGGCATCGAGGAATGGCGCACGCGGCTCGAAGTCGCGGTACGCGAGGCCGTGCTGGCGAGCACGCGCCCGGAGCACGCCCTGCGCTACGGCGAACGGGCCCCGTACGACGCCGGGGTCCACGAGCACGCGCTGCGGCTGCTCGGCCCGGACGACACGCGCCGCGCGATCGCGAGGGGCCGGCTGACGGCGTCCCTGCGCGACTGACGTCCGCGTCCCGCGGCGCCAACCTTGCGCCAACCTCCCGGGAGCACAGTGAGGGACGTCGCAACGTCCCGCACCGCCCTTCACCGAGGAGAGCCGCCATGGTGTACGCGCAGCCAGGAACCGAAGGCAGCATCGTCACCTTCGCCCGCCGCTACGACAACTTCATCGACGGCGACTGGACCGCGCCCGTCGAGGGCCGCTACTTCGAGAACCCGACGCCCGTGACCGGCAAGGTCTTCTGCGAGGCCGCCCGTTCCACCGCGGCCGATGTCGACCTGGCCCTGGACGCCGCGCACCGGGCGGCCGACCGGTGGGGCCGCACGTCGACGACGGAACGCGCGAACATCCTGAACCGGATCGCGGACCGCATCGAGCAGAACCTGGAGAAGATCGCGGTAGCCGAGACGTGGGAGAACGGCAAGCCGGTCCGCGAGACCCTGGCCGCCGACATCCCGCTGGCCGTGGACCACTTCCGGTACTTCGCCGGAGTCGTCCGCGCGCAGGAGGGCAGCATCGCGGAGATCGACGCCGACACCGTCGCGTACCACTTCCACGAACCGCTGGGCGTGGTCGGTCAGATCATCCCGTGGAACTTCCCCGTTCTCATGGCCACGTGGAAGCTCGCCCCGGCGCTGGCCGCGGGCAACTGCGTCGTCATCAAACCGGCCGAGCAGACCCCGGTCAGCCTGCTCTACGTCATCGACCTGATCGCCGACCTGCTGCCGCCGGGCGTGGTCAACGTCGTCAACGGCTTCGGCGTGGAGGCGGGCAAGCCGCTGGCGTCCAGTCCGCGGGTGGCGAAGGTGGCATTCACCGGCGAGACCACCACCGGCCGCCTGATCATGCAGTACGCGAGCGAGAACATCATCCCCGTCACCCTGGAGCTGGGCGGCAAGAGCCCCAACATCTTCCTGCCCGACGTCATGGCGGCCGACGACGACTTCCTGGACAAGGCGGTCGAGGGCTTCGTGATGTTCGCCCTCAACCAGGGCGAGGTCTGCACCTGCCCGTCCCGCGCGCTCATCCCCTCGTCGATCTACGACGACTTCATGGCCCGCTGCGTCGAACGCACCCGGGCCATCGTCGGCGGCGACCCGCTGGACCCGGCGACCATGATCGGCGCGCAGGCGAGCAACGACCAGTACGAGAAGATCCTCTCCTACCTCGACATCGGCAGGAAGGAGGGCGCGGAGCTCGTCACGGGCGGCAACCCCCGCGCGGTGCCCGGTCTGGAGGGCGGCTACTACATCGAGCCGACCATCTTCCGCGGCACCAACGACATGCGGATCTTCCAGGAGGAGATCTTCGGCCCGGTCGTCTCGGTCACGACGTACGACTCGGTCGACGAGGCCCTGAAGATCGCCAACGACACGCTGTACGGCCTCGGCGCGGGCGTCTGGACCCGCGACGGCAATACGGCCTACCGCCTGGGCCGCGAGATCAAGGCGGGCCGGGTGTGGACCAACTGCTACCACGCGTACCCGGCGCACGCCGCGTTCGGCGGCTACAAGAAGTCGGGGATGGGGCGCGAGACGCACAAGATGATGCTCGACCATTACCAGCAGACGAAGAATCTGCTGGTCTCGTACTCGGCGAAGAAGCTGGGCTTTTTCTGACGCGCGCCGACGGAGTGGAGCCGGATGATCCCGGCTCCACTCCATGGTGCGGACGGTGTGTCACTGGAACTGTGCGAAGAACCTCCAGATCTCCGCCTTGGTCCAGGTGGTGACGCCGCTTTCGTTGGGCGAGCCGTCGACCGGGCCGGGTATGTGGCCTCCGTCGAACGCGGCCCACTGAACCGGGTATCCGGCACGGCAGCCCGAGTAGGTGGTCGTGATGTGCGTTCGGCTGCCCGGGGCGGGCTCGCGCGGGCTTTGGGCGGTGCAGCCGTTGTTGCTGACGAACTTGTCGCGCAGGGACCTTCCTTGCCCGATGCCGAGGACGTTGTCGCTGATGCCGTGGATTCCGAAGTAGGCGATGGGCTGAGTGCCACCACTGCACCCGCTGATCTGAGCGCCGGAGATGACGGCGACGGCCCTGAAGACGTTCGCCCGGCTGCACGCGAGTGCGTAGCTCATGCCGCCGCCCCAGCTGAATCCGGTGGCGAAACGCTGTGCCGGGTTGACACAGAGGCCGCCCTCGATGCGCCGGATCATGTCGTCGACGAAGGTGACGTCCTCACCGCCCGCATTGGCCCAGCCGTTGCCGAGGCCCTGGGGGGCGACGAGGATCGCGGTGTTGTTCGACTGTTCCTGCTGGCCGTAGTAGGACCAGGCGTTCCCGCTCGTGCCGCCCGAGGCGACGTCACCGGCGGTTCCGCCCCGCCAGTGGAACGCGAAGACCAGCCGGTAGCGGTGGCTGCTGTCGTAGTTGGCGGGGACCCTGAGGATGAAGCTGCGGCTCTTGCCGCCGCTCTGGATCGTGTGCGTACCGCTCGTCAGAGTCGGGGCGCTGCCGCATCCGCCGCCACCGGACGACAGCTTGACCAACTGCCATTGCTGGTTGGCGCCGCCCCAGTCGGTGTACTGGACGACGTTGCCGCCGTCGGCGGTGGAGGCGCCCTGCACCTCTACCGCCTTGCTGCTGGTGCGGTTGACCAGCCGGACGTGGCCTCCGTCGGAGTCGGCCAGGCGGAACTGCTGGTTGGCCCCGTTGTGGTCGGCCCACTGCTGGATCGCGGCACCGTCTGCGGTCGAGGCGCCGGCCACGTCGAGAACCTTGCCCGAATGCCGGGCCTTGAGGCGGTAGAAGCCACCGCCCGAGTCCACGAACTGCCACTGCTGGTTGGCTCCGTCGGTGCGCGCCCACTGGCTGACCCGCGCGCCGTCGGCGGTGGACGTGCCGGAGACGTCCAGCGCCTTGCCGCTGTTGCGATTGACGAGGACGTACCAGGCATTGGTGTCCACCGTCGCCGCCTGGGCGGGCGGCGGATCCACCGCGGTGAGCATGCCGATGGCGAGGGTCGCCGCCACCACGGCGGCAACCCGGGACCACCAGGTCATCGATGTCCCCTTTCGTTGGCGGGCCGGCCTTGTCACGTGCGGGTCCAGCGCTGGTTGCTGCTGTTCGAGCAGGAGGAGAGCTGGATCAGGGTGCCGTTGGCGGTGCCGCCCGCGACGGCGTCGAGACAGAGGCCGGACTGGACGCCGACGACGGATCCGTCGGAGTTGAGGCGCCACTTCTGGTTGTCGCCGCCCCAGCAGCTGTAGATCTGGACCTTGGTGCCGTTGCCGGTGCCGGCGGCGTCCAGGCACTTGTTGCCGTAGACCCTGAGTTCACCGGCGGATGTGTACGTCCACTGCTGGTTGGTGCCGCTGTGGCAGTCCCACAGCTGGAGCTGGGTGCCGTCGGTGGTGCTGGCGCCGGGGACGTCCAGACAGCGGCCCGACCCGGTGCCCTTGATCTGTCCGGAACCCGGAGAGGGCGTGGAGGAACCGCCGTTGAGGGCGTTGAGGACTGCGGTGTAGGCGGGCTTCTTGCTGCCGTTGTTGTTGAACAGCAGGGGCGTGTGCTGCGGTCGCCAGGAGTCGGAGTCGCGCACACCCCAGACGGTGATGCCCAGGCAGCGCGGGACGGCCAGGCAGTCGTTGGTCACGGCGGCGTAGGTCGAGGCCGAGGCGCCCTGGATGTCGAGTTCGGTGATGGCCACGTCGACGCCGAGGGCCGCGAAGCTCTGCAGGGTGGTGCGGAAGTTGCTGTTGTACGGGCTGTCGTTGTTGAAGTGCGCCTGGAAGCCGACGCAGTCGATCGGTACGCCGCGCTGCTTGAAGTCCCGGACCATGGCGTACATGGCCTGGGTCTTGGCCCAGGTCCAGTTCTCGACGTTGTAGTCGTTGTAGCAGAGCTTGGCGGCCGGGTCGGCGGCGCGCGCGGTGCGGAAGGCGACCTCGATCCAGTCGTTGCCGGTGCGCTGCAGGTTGGAGTCGCGCCGGGCTCCTGAACTGCCGTCGGCGAACGCCTCGTTCACGACGTCCCACTGGGCGATCTTGCCCTTGTAGTGGGCCATCACTCCGTTGATGTGGCCGATCATCGCCTGGCGCAGTGCGCTGCCGCTGAGGGCCTGCATCCAGCCGGGCTGCTGGGAGTGCCAGGCCAGGGTGTGACCGCGCACCTGCTTGCCGTTCTGCACCGCCCAGTTGTAGACGCGGTCACCGGCGGCGAAGTTGAACTGGCCCCGCTGGGGTTCGGTGGCGTCGATCTTCATCTCGTTCTCGGCCGTGACCGAGTTGAACTCGCGGTTCGCGATCGTCGTGTACGCCGAGTCGCCCAGCCTGCCCGAGGCGATGGCGGTGCCGAAGTAGCGGCCGCTCTGCGCCGCCGCGGCGCCGAGCGTGTTCTCCGCGGCGTGTGCGGTCGGCGGCGCGACCAGTGCGGTGACCACACCGAGGACGCCGACGACCAGCGCCAACAGCAGGCCGCGGATCTTCCGGCGAATGGCCGGTCCGGGAAGGGCGTACGAGCCCATGGCTCTGCCTCCAAAGTAGAGATGAGGGGGGACCGCCACGCGGCGTCGCGTATCTCTCCACCTGCGCGACGAGTGCTTCGGGTGCGCTGATCGGTCGTGCAGCTGTGCGTGGATCTGCCGTGCAACGCAGATTTGTTCAGGTCGAGGCGGTTCGACATTTCGAACCATGGCCGGTACCTAGACACGGATGATTGAGGGATTGACGATGCATCGTCAATACTCACGACGGAGGAAGTTTCGGTTTGCGGTCCGAAGATTTCGACATCCCGGCAAGCTCGCCGACCACCACATCTCCCACTCCGGCGGGCGCGATATGTGGCCAGATCAGCAACAGCCCTTGACCGGAAGGCTTCACATTCCTAGCTTGTGGCGTCGAAGCTTCCGGGAATTCCGCGAAATGTTTCGAGCTTCCATGCCTCCTGGCAGTCCGCTCTGCGGTTCATCGGGCTCACCCCCACCCCCGAAGGAGTGCCCTCTGATGTGGTTTCGCCACACGTCCCCGATCCGTCCAAGACGCTTACTCGCCGTCCTCGCGCCCTTGCTGCTCGTGGCCACCTTCCTCGGCGCCCAGCCCGCCGGCGCGGCGACCGTGGACCCCAGCGCCTCGTACGTGCTGGTCAACCGCAATAGCGGCAAGGCCCTGGACGTCTACAACATGGCGACCGGCGACGGCGCCCGCATCACTCAGTGGACGAGGAACGACCAGGCCCAGCAGCAGTGGCAGTTCGTCGACTCCGGGGGCGGCTACTACCGCATCAAGTCCCGTCACTCGGACAAGGTCCTGGACGTCCACAACTGGTCCACCGCGAACGGCGGCTCGATCGTCCAGTGGGCCGACCTGAACGCCACCAACCAGCAGTGGCGGCTGGCCGACAGCTCCGACGGCTACGTGAGGCTCATCTCGCGCCACAGCAACAAGGCCCTCGAAGTGCAGGGCGCCTCCACCGCCGACAGCGCGAACATCGTCCAGTACGACGACTGGGGCGGCACCAACCAGCAGTGGCAGCTCGTCAAGGTCGGCGCCGACAACCCCGGCCCGTGCGGTCTTCCGTCGACATACCGCTGGACTTCGACGGGCGCGCTGGCGCAGCCCAAGCCGGGATGGGCCTCGCTCAAGGACTTCACCGTCGTCCCCTACAACGGCAAGCAGCTCGTCTATGCGACGACGCACGGCGCCGCGGGAACGGGAAGGGCCTGGGGCTCGATGAACTTCACCCCGTTCACCAACTGGTCGGAGATGGCCTCGGCCGGCCAGAACACGATGTCGAATTCCACGGTCGCGCCCACGCTCTTCTACTTCGCGCCGAAGAACATCTGGGTGCTCGCCTACCAGTGGGGCAGGACCGCCTTCGTCTACCGGACGTCGAGCGACCCCACCAACCCGAATGGCTGGTCGTCCGAGCAGCCTCTCTTCTCCGGAAGCATCGCCGACTCCGGAACCGGACCCATCGACCAGACGCTCATCGCCGACGGGACGAACATGTACCTGTTCTTCGCCGGCGACAACGGCAAGATCTACCGGGCCAGTATGCCGATCGGGAACTTCCCGGGCAGCTTCGGCTCGACCTCGACCGTGATCATGAGTGACACGAAGGAGAACCTGTTCGAAGCCCCGCAGGTCTACAAGCTCCAGGGCCAGAACCGCTACCTCATGATCGTCGAGGCGATCGGCTCGCAGGGCCGCTACTTCCGCTCGTTCACGGCCACCAGCCTGAACGGCTCGTGGACACCCCAGGCCGCGACCGAGAGCAATCCCTTCGCCGGCAAGGCCAACAGTGGCGCCACCTGGACCAACGACATCAGCCATGGCGAACTGATCCGCACCAGCGCCGATCAGACCATGACCGTCGATCCCTGCAATCTGCAGTTGCTCTACCAGGGGCGCAGCCCCAACTCCGGTGGTGAGTACGGCCTCTGGCCCTACCGTCCGGGTTTGCTGACACTGCGGCGCTGACGGCAGGACGCGTCTGCACGTCTTGTCCCAGCCCTGACCGAGGGCCTCCCACACCTGGGGGCCCTCGGTGCGTCCCCCGACCCGCAGCCCGAACGGCGTCCGACGCCCATGACGCCGGACCGGCTCGCCCCAGGCGACCGGATACAGTGCGCGGGAAGGCAGCCCAGTCACGGAGGAGCGGCGTGACCGACACGAACGACACCCGGCCGACAGAGGGTGAAACGAGAGCTCCGCGGCGGAGCCGGCTGCACCGCCTGATGCGCTGCCTCCCCCTGATCGCCCCCGTACTGCTGTGGACCGTGCCCTGCTGGGTGCTCCTGCACAGCGGTCAGCACTGGCCGCTACCGGTCACGCTGGTCGGCACCGCCCTGTTCGCCCTCGGCCTCGTCGGTATGCCGCTCGCGATGGCGCGCGGCCACGGCCGACGTCAGCAGGACCGGGCGGCGATCATCGGTGACATCCTCCTGGGCAGCAGCTGGGTCCTGTTCACCTGGTCCGTTCTGCTCGGCGTCCTGTTGCGGCTCGCCCTGACCGTAGGCGATGTCGGCGAGAGTCAGGACCGGGCCCGAGCCGTCACCTGGACTGTCCTCGCCGTGACCGCCGTACTGCTCGCCTGGGGGCACGCCGAGGCCCGCCGTGTGCCGCGCGTGCGCCGGCTCGACGTGCAACTGCCAAGACTGGGTGCCGGGTTGGACGGCTTGCGCGTCGTCCTCATCACCGACACCCATTACGGCCCACTCGATCGCGCCCGCTGGTCGACACGGGTGTGCGAGACGGTGAACACCCTGGAAGCCGACCTGGTCTGCCACACCGGCGACATCGCGGACGGCACGGCCGAACGCCGTCGCGCCCAGGCCGCACCACTCGGAACCGTGCGGGCCACCCGGGCCCGGGTCTACGTCACGGGCAACCACGAGTACTACAGCGAGGCCCAGGGCTGGATCGACCTGATGGACGAGTTGGGCTGGGAGCCGCTGCGCAACCGCCATCTGCTGCTCGACCGGGGAGGCGACACCCTCGTGGTCGCCGGCGTGGATGACGTCACCGCCGCGTCCTCCGGCCTGGCGGGGCACCGCGCCGACCTGGCCCGCGCCTTGACCGGAGCCGACCCCCACCTGCCCGTCCTGCTCCTGGCACACCAGCCCAAGTTCATCGACCGAGCAGCAGCCGCCGGCATCGACCTCCAACTCTCCGGCCACACCCACGGTGGCCAGATCTGGCCCTTCCACCACCTGGTCCGCCTCGACCAGCCGGCCCTCGCCGGCCTCAGTCACCACGGCTCCCGCACCCTCCTCTACACCAGCCGCGGCACCGGCTTCTGGGGCCCGCCGTTCCGTCTCTTCGCCCCCAGCGAGATCACCCTGCTCGTACTCCGCTCCCCGCACCCGCCCACCTCGACCTAGCGGTTGACGCCTGCGCCGTGCGCAAGGCCCCGCCCGGCTCAGGAAAAGAACCCGGACCCGCGCCGGGCTGACGGTTGCGGCCCCGGTGCACAACCGCACCTGAAGGGGACGCCCGTTCGATGGACGTATTTCCGATCCGGCGGGAAGCGACGGAAGACGAGATGCGGATTCCCGTGATTCCCGGCCTCGATCTTCATTCATCTGCTTGGATTCATTATCGGTTGGCGAGCGTGCAGGGGCCGCTCTGCGCTCACTCGGTTATGCAAGGAGCAGGATTTGCCGCTACCTGTGATCGTCGGTGCCGTCGTGTTGTCGGGAGCGATCGGGACGGCTCTCACGGTCCGTCAGCTCAAACGCCCAGCGAAGATCATCCTGCTGGGTGAAGGCATGAGCGGCAAGACCACGCTGCTCAACACCTGGCAGGGCAAGTGGGACGAGCCGGTGCACCGGACCCATCCAGCGGGCGAGTTCATCGGAAAGATCCGACTGGACACAGGGAAGAAGGTTCTCTGGATCGACAAGCCGCTCACGTTCAGGAACGTCAGGGACTTCAGCGGGATGGACGAAATCCTGGACGCCTCGCGAGACGGCGTGGAAGCAGCCCAATACATCCTCTACCTCATCAAGGCACCGCAGCTCGAAGCCGATGAGGAAAACCCCGGAGCGTCCGAGGCCTATGAGCGGCTCATCGCTGACGCCGCTCGCATCAAGAGATACAGCACGAAGATCAAAAAGGTCATCCTCGTGATCACCTTTACCGACAAGGACTCCCGATACGAACTCCTCGGCCAAGCCGCATATACGACTCGTGTACGCGGACAGCTCAGTGACCTCATCAGCCTGCTGAGCATGCGCAACAAGACCAAGGTGGTGGCCGGCAGCCTCGCCACACGTGAATCCGCCGAGCTCCTGGCGGGCGAAGTCATCCAGGCGATGCTATGAGTGTCCACCTGCAACTGGTGTACGCGGAGTACGAGAGCGGCGAGCCGCCCTTCGTCTGGCTCAAAGGAACGCGCCGGCGGTCCGAGGAGAAGCGAACGGCGATCCGGTGGATCGGCAAGGTCTGCCGGCTGGGGCGGGAGCGCCGGGGCGAGCCCGGCCTGGTGGTCCGCCACCGGGAATGGCTGTTGATCCAGACAACAGTCGGACTGGGCCACGACGGCAACGGACCTCAGGGCGTCGTATGCATCGTCAAAGGCCCCGGCTCCGCGGTCGACTGGGAGTCAGCGGTCACAGAACGGATCACCGAGGTACTGCTCGACGGCAGGATCACTGTGGACCGTGAGGAGTTCCGCTCCGTTCTCGCATGGGCCGCCAGATCGAGGGTCGACGACACGAAGCAGGCTCTGAAGACCATGCTGGGGGGCCAATTGGAGGCCGCCAGGACCAGAATGACGCGAAGCGACAAGAAGACAGATGGGGAACATGCGGATTCCGTATGAACTGGCCGATCGGCTGCTGACCGTATCGCTGGAGGATTTCGTTCGCATATCCGACGATGATCCGGAGCGGCTGCGCGATCATCGCATCACGATCGTGCCGGTTCCGCTGTTCGGTCGTTGGAGGCGCTTCCCCGAACTGCGGGAGACCGTACTGCACCCCGATCTGGCCTATGTGCGCGATCGCGACTCCGCCCACCGTTACGTGGCGGCGGACAACGCGATCCAGGGTACGGCGTTGCGGAAGTGCCGTCTCGCACTCAAGGTGTGCAAGGAACTCGGGGCCACATCGCTGCACGTCATGGAGTCCCGGGCGGACTCGGGGAAGTTCAGCGTCGACAACGAGTACACCGCTCAGGCTCGGGCCAGACGGAACGGAGAGGCCCGGAAGAAGCCGACGGGCGCCGGCCTGTCGGTGGAGGAACAGAGTTCGGTCAATCTTGCCGCCCATCTGCGTCACGATCTGAAGCTGACCATTGAGGCGGAAGGCAACTGGCCGGGCCACGTGCCTTCGGTCGCAGGAGCCCTTGAGGTCCTGGATGGATATGACCCGAGCGACGTCGAAGACCTGCGCATCTTCATCGAGCAGCGGGACGGGGCGCACAACGTGTCCACGAGCCTGTCGCTCGTGGTCAATCTGCTCAGCGAGCTGCATCGCGATTTCGATCTGTTCTGCAAGACCGCCGCCGGTCTCGAGGCTACGCTCGGACGCCGGCACGCGACGGCTGAAGCGAGTATGAGCAACACCTTCAAGATCCAGTTCGAGAGAACGAGAATGGTTTCGCTCGCCCTCAAAGTCGAGTTCTGAACGCGAAGTTTCTCGCTGGCGCGCCCCGGCAGGGTCACGCGGACCGACGGCATGCGGCTCCCGGGTCTGCCGGGACCGCGAAAGAGCCCGGCCCGGCAGACCCGCCGTGGCCTACCTTCGGTGTCCGACGGTGACGACGCCCTTCGTCCTCGCACCGGTCCTGTTGTCGTAGACGACATCGCCGGTGGACTTCTTCCAGATCTTGACGCGGAAGGTGTCCGGGCCGTCGGTGGCGGTGAGCCGGAAGGCGTAGCCGCTCTTGCCGCCGACCGTGCCGGTGCCCTGGTAGACGGCCCGGGAGCCGTTCACCACGAGCCAGTCGGAGCCGGTGGAGCGGAAGGTGAGCTTGGCCGGACCGAAGACGAACGTGGCCTTGCCTGCGGGGACGGTGGCTCCCTTCCGGTACTGGGCGGCCAAGGTGAACGCCGCCTTCCCGGTCAGCCCCGGCCGGGCCGGGTAGGCACCGGCCGGCGAGGTGATCGTGCCGGCGCCGGCCACGGGACCGGCCGACCGGTCGTAGACGATCAGTTCCGGGAGTGTGGTGCTGTCCGTGCCGCCGTCGTCGTCGGTGACCGTGACGACCGGGCGGTGGATGCCCGCCTCGTCGTAGACGTGTGTGGCCCGGCAGCCGGAGTCGGTGACCGTGCCGGTCGTCGGCCGGCTGCCGTCCTTCCAGTCGACCTCGCAGGTGTGGCGGTCGCTCGTCCCCGGGTCGTCGAAGGACGCGGTGACGGCGGCGGCCTTGCCCACCGAGAGGGGCGAGCCGGGGCCCTTGGCGGAGGTGATCGACGGGTCGGCGTTGGAGACCTTGACGGTCGCGGTGTCGCTGCCGCGCCCGCCGGTCAGGGTGACCTGGAAGGTGCCGTCGTCGGTGCAGGTGAGGGTCGTGCGGGCCGCGGCGGGGTCCTGGACCGCGCACGGGGCGCCGTCCTGGACGGTCCACTTCGGGCTGCCCGCCCCGGAGACGGTGCCGGCGAGGGTGATCGCCTCGCCCTCGGTACCGGTGGCGTCCGGCCCGGCGTGGACGACGGTGACCGGGTCGATGCCGCCCAGGGTCGGAACGACCTTCTCGATCAGGCCGTCCGAGCCGAACTCCAGCTTGTCGATCGTCGTTTCGCGGTGGGTGCCGTCACCGCCGGGGATGGCGAAGCGGTGGTAGGCGATGTACCAGTCGTCGGTGCCCGGGACGTGGACGACGGAGTGGTGGCCCGGGCCCTTGATGCCCAGGGACAGGTCCTTCTCCAGGATGACGCCCTGCTTGGTCCACGGGCCGGTGGGCGAGGGGCCGGTCGCGTAGGCGACGCGGTAGTTCTCGTCCCGGGTGTCGTTCTCCGACCACATGAAGTAGTAGGTGCCCTTGCGCTTGATGACGAAGGTGCCCTCGTTGTAGCCGCTCGGGGTGATGTCCTCGACCTGCGCGGTGTCGATGGAGGTCATGTCGTCGCCGAGCGGGACGACGTAGGCGCGGCCGTTGCCCCAGTAGAGGTACTGCTTGCCGTCGTCGTCGGTGAAGACGGCCGGGTCGATCATCTGGCCGCGGAAGTCACCGGCCTTCAGCAGCGGCTTGCCCAGGGCGTCCTTGAACGGCCCGGTGGGCGAGTCGGAGACGGCCACGCCGATGTTGGCGTCGGCGCAGAAGTAGAAGTAGTACGTGCCGTCCTTCTCGGTCATGGCCGGCGCCCAGGCCCTGCTGTCCGCCCAGCCGACGTCCGGCCCCAGGTCGAGGATGACGCCGTGGTCCTTCCAGTGGACCAGGTCCTTCGAGGAGTAGGCCTTGAACTGCGTGCCGCTCCAGCCCTCGAAGCCGTCGGTCGTCGGGTAGAGGTAGAAGGTGTCGCCGAAGCGCACGATGTTCGGGTCGGCGTTCAGCCCCGGCAGGACGGGGGTCTTCATGATCAGCGCCGAGACCTTCCAGATGCGCTTCTTGCCGTCCCATCCGGTGACCTCGTACGTCACCGGCTCGGTGAAGTCCTGCACGCTGCCGGAGGCGGGGCTGATGGTCGCGCCCTCGGCGAGCGTGAACTTTGGTGCCAGGGCGGTGAGATCGGTGCCCGCCTTCATCGGCAGGGTGATCGTGCCGGCCGCGTTGTCGACGAGCGCGTCGACCTTGAGCGCCGGGTGCGTCACCTTGGTGATGCCCGCGGTGTTGCCGCTGAGTCGCATGACCTCGGTGCCGGTGAGGGCACGGTCGTAGATGCGGAAGTCGTCGACCTCGCCGCCGAAGTAGGGGTCGGCCGCGTACAGCGAGCGGCCGATGTAGCCGCTGTGGTCCTTGGCCGCGTCGTACAGCTCGGACGGCTTGATGGTGGTCGTCGTACGGGCAGCCTCGATGCCGTCGGCGTAGAGGACCATCGTGCCGGTGGCACCGTCCAGCGTCACCGTGACGTGCCGCCACTGGCCGGGCGTGAGCTGCGAGCCGGCCGTGAGCTTCGACTCCGCCGACCAACTCGCCTTGGTGATGGCCGAGTAGAGGCTGGAGCCGCCGTTGGACGGGGTGGCGAACAGGTACTTGTCGCTGTCGGGTCCGAGCCCGAACAGCCACTGGAAGCTGCTGCCGCCCTTCCACTTGGCGTACGTCGACACCGTCACGCTGCCGGCGTTCTTCAGCACGCCGTTCGGGATCTTCACGTACGGCGAGTCGGAGCCGCCGGACATCTTGAACGAGCCGCCGTGCACGCCGCTGCCGAAGTCGGGGGTACGGACGTAGGTGCCGTGGTAGCCGTGCCCACTGGAGTCACGGGCGATGCTGCCGCCCGTCTCGTCGAAGCCGTAGTGCAGCAGGAGGTCGGCCGGGACGTCCGGTCCTTCCTCCGACACGGTGACCTCGGCCCGGACCGGGATCGCGACGCCGCCGGGCAGGCTGCCGGTGACGGTGAAGGTGCCGGGCTGGGCGTACTTCGACGCCGGGACGTCCTCCCAGTCGACGGAGACGGGCCGCCTGACGCCGTCGGCATACTCGGCGATCACCGTGGCCGGCAGGACCGGGGCGTCACCGACCCGGGTCTTCACCGACACGTCCTCGACGCCCTTCACGATCTGGTCGGGCTGGTAGGCACGCAGCAGCCGGTCGTACTCGGCCTGGGTCACCGGCAGCACGGTGCCGTGGCGGGGCTTGGCGGGCAGGTCGTAGCCGGTGGAGGGGATCCACATGCCGGAGTCGAGGTCGGTCGTCTCGAAGGGGATGTAGCCGCGGCCGCCGAACTCGTCGAGGAACGCGTACCACTTGTCCTCGGTGTTGGACTTGAACACCAGCGGTCCCTCGGCGGCGTTCATCGCGCCCTTGCCGATGCCCTCGGCGACCGGCGTCCAGGACGGGTCGAGGATCGAGTCGCTCTTCTCCTGGAAGATGAACTTGCTGTTGGGGGTGGAGGAGCTGTTGTTCCGCTCGTCCTTGGAGAGGCGGTAGTACGTGCCGTCGTGGCGGATCATCGTGGAGTCGATGACCGAGTAGCCGCGGTCGATCCAGACCTTGGGCTCACTGAAGGTGTAGAAGTCGCGCGTGGTGGCGTACATCATGCGGTTGTACGTGTCGCCGGAGTGGTCGGCGTTGTCGTAGAGCTTCGACGCCCAGAAGACGACGTACTCGCCGCGCTCGGCGTCGTAGAAGGCCTCCGGCGCCCAGGTGTTGCCGGCGCTGTCGGGTGAGACCTTGACCAGGCGCTGGTCGGTCCAGTGCACCAGGTCGGTGGACTCCCAGACCATGATGGACTTGCTGCCGGTGCGCTGGGAGGCGTCCCAGTCGCCGTTGCCGTAGATCCGGAGGTCGGTGGCGATCTGGTAGAACTTGTCGCCCTCCGGGGAGCGGATGATGAACGGGTCGCGCAGGCCCTTCTCGCCCAGCGTGGAGGTGAGGACCGGCTTGCCGTCGTTCAGTTCGCGCCAGTGCAGCGGGTCGTTGCCCTTGCTCAGGGCGGCGTAGAGCTGCTCGCCGTCGGAGGTGCCCTCGCCGGTGAAGTAACTGAACATGTAGCCCTTGAGGGCCGCTTCTGCGGGCAGTTCGGGCACCTTGGCCGTCATGACGCGGGTGGCCTTCGCCTCGCCCTTGGTGACGGTGGCGGTGAGCTCAACGGTGGTGGCGCCGTCGCCGTGCGCGGGGCGGTGGACCTCGCCGCCGGCGGAGACGATGTCCGGCTTCGCGGAGGACCAGGTCACGGTCGTGGCGTACTTGCCGGTGCCCGGCAGGGTGAGGTTGCCGCGGGCGTCGTCGAGGTTGTGGACCGTGAGCGCCTCGGCGGCCTCCCGGGTGGCGGCGGCGTCGTCGAGCGCGGGCCGGACCGTGACGTCGAAGGTCTTGGTGCCGGTCACGGTGCCCTTCTTCAGGGTCGCCGTGAGGGTGGCGCGGCCGTCGGGTGAGCCGGCCTCGGGGCGGGTCACCTCGCCGGTGCCGGACACCACGGACGGGTTGTCGCTGGCCCAGCTGATGGCGGAGCCGCCGGCCGGGCCGGTCTTCGGCAGGTCCAGGTCGGAGGTGACGCCGCTGGTGTCGCCGAGGCTCAGCGCCTCCTTGTCGGCGGCGATGCCCTGCGTGGCGACGGGGAGGGAGAGCTGCTCGACCTCCGGACCGTCCAGTGCCCGGTCGTATACACGGAAGTCGCGTATCCGGCCCTTGAAGAGCTTGTCGCCGTCGTAGACGGACTTGCCGATGTAGTTGGCCTTGGTAGTGCCGGAGCCGATGGCGCCGGGCGTGGTGGTGACCGAGGTGTTGCGGCCCACCTCGACGCCGTCCTCGTAGAGCACGCCCGTGGAGCCGGTCTGGGCGTAGGTGATGTGCTTCCACACCCCGCGGGTCAGGTTGTGGGAGTCGGACGGCTTGGTGGTCTGCTCGGTCGACCAGTTTCCCGTCGCGACGGAGGTGCGGAAGGAGTTGCCGGTGGTGAACAGGTAGCCGTTGCCGTTGCCCGCGCTGGTGTTGCCGAAGCCGTAGAGGAAGTAGGGCGTGCTCTGGGCGGGGTCGATCAGTACGTCCATGGAGACGGTGATCGCGTTCATGCCCTTCATGACGTCGTCCGGCACCTTGATGTAGGTGTCCGACCCGTTGAAGGCGAGCCCCTGGCCGGATGCCGGCCAGTCGGCGGTGCCGCTGACCGTGCCGTCGCGGCCGTTGCCGGAGGCGTCGGGCACGGTGCCGCCGGAGTCGGCGTCGAGCTTGTACCACAGCGCCAGGCCGTCGGTGATGTCCGCGGCTTCGGCCGCCGGGGCCACCGTGACCGCCGGTGCGGCCTGTGCGGAGGCGACGGGTCCGGCGAGGGTGAGCAGCATCGACGCGGCGGTCAGTCCGGCGAGATGGCCCGCCCGGCGTCTCGCGCGGCTGCGAAGTCGTGCGACGTGCGTCATGTGGAGGTTCCCTGCTGAGGCATGGCTGATGACGGACAAGGCAGCGGTTCGGAAAGGGGGAGGAGCCGACGAGGCGACGGCAAGTCCTTGCCGTGGGCCTGCCGTTACACGCAGGTGAAGTGTGTTGCGAGAGTTTCAGTCGGCACCCGGGCCACCGTCAAGAGGTTTCGAACAATGTCCGACACGTCGAACAGCGCCGTCCGACTCGTGGTGGTTCACCGGGCCGGGCGGGGCGGTGTCCCCGGCTGTGTCGAGCGGCCGGCGCGGAGGGGTTCGGCCATGCTGGGGCAGGTGGCACCCCTCCCCCACGACAAGGAGCCCCGCATGACCACGGATTCCCTCACCCGTTTCCTGGCGGCTCTGGACCCGGAGCACCGCGAAGCGATCGGGACCAGGCCGCGCGAAGAACAGGAACGGCTCGCGGCGGCCTGGGAACGGGAGCTGGAAGCGGACGACGAACTCGACACCCTCGACGAGCTGTCGCCCCCGGCGGCAGAGGCCGAGGCGGCCCGCCGCGTGCTGGACCGCGAGACCGGGTGAGGCGCGCGGGGGCAACCCCGCCAACGCCCCGCCACCGCCTCCGCCACCACCGCTTCGAGACCGCCGCGGGGTCGTCGTGATACCGCCGGGCAGCGGGATTGTCCGTGATCGGTAACAGACGGATCCGCCGGCCGCCGGCCGCCCTCTTGCCGTATGCACGGGCTCCACGGCGACGGCGAAGGAACAGACGACATGGTGGGAAACGGCGGACGGGGATGGTACGCCAAAGTGCTGGCAGCGGCGCTCGGGGTGACCGCGGTGGCCGGTCTGACCTCGTTCTGGAACGCGCACGTCGGTTCCGGTGAGCGGCCCGACCGGGGCGTCGCGGCGCACCCCGCCCCGTCGCAGGGCCGGAAGGCGGCGTCCGTGGCGGCGGGCATCGTGCACGCCTCGGACGCCGGTGCCCGGGGCGTCAACATCACCATCGACGACGGACCGGACCCCGTCTGGACACCTGAAGTGCTCCAAGTGCTGCGGGACAACGGTGTGAAGGCCACGTTCTGCATGGTGGGCACGCAGGCTCGCGCCCACCCCGGCCTGGTCAAGGCGGTCGTGGCCGCCGGGCACCGGCTCTGCGACCACACGGTCTCGCACGACGTCACCATGGATCACAAATCCAAGGCCTACCAGTCGGAGCAGATCAGGGACGCCGAGCGCCTGATCACCAAGGCCTCCGGAGGGGTGCGTCCGCTGTACTACCGGGCTCCCGGAGGAGCCTTCACGCCCGCCAGCCGTCATCTCGCCGCGTCCCGCGGCATGCGCCCGCTCGGCTGGAACATCGACTCCAAGGACTTCGAGCGCCCCGGCACGAACGCCATCGTCGCCACCGTCAAGAACGAGATCTCCAACGGCCCGACCCTCCTCTTCCACGACGCGGGAGGAGACCGCTCGCAGACCGTCGCCGCCCTGCGGGAGCTCCTGCCGTGGCTGAAGGAGCAGGGGTACTCCTTCGGTTTCCCCGTGCGCTGACGTCCTGGGCTCCGGCGGGGGCGTGTCGCGGGAACCCGCCGGGCCGCCGCTCCGCCGGCCGGTACCGGCCTTCGGGGGAATTCCGGGCGCGCCCCGCGGTGCGCCGGCTTCGGGGTGGTACGGGCATGAGATGTCGACGCCCCCCGATCCACCCGCCTCGGCCCTGCCGCGCCTGGACGACGCCGAGTCGCGCGTGCCGGGCGTGCTGCGGACCGCCGCCGCGTACGCGTGGCGGCTCATCGCGGTCGGCGTCGTCGTCCGGGTCGCCTTCTCCGTGCTCGGGCAGTTCCACCGGATCGCTGTCGCCGTCTTCCTCGGTCTCGTCATCACCGCCGTGCTCCGCCCGGTGGCCGGTCTGCTGGCCCGGTTCGTGCCCCGGCCGCTCGCCGTCGCCGCCGCGCTCATCGGCGGCATCGTCCTCGTCCTCGGGGCACTGGCCCTGGTGGGTGAGACCGTGGCGGACCAGCGGACCGGGCTGGAGAGGGAGTTCGTGGCGGGGATCGACCGGATCGAGCGGCGGCTGGAGGAGCCGCCCTTCCGGCTGCCCGCGGACGCGTTCGACGATCTCCAGTCCCGGATCGGCAAGCTCCTGTCGGACCACCGCTCCACCGTCATCAGTACGGCGGTCAGCGGCGCGAGCCGGCTGGTCGAGGTGCTGACCGTGCTCGCACTGGCCCTGTTCTGCGCGGTCTTCTTCACGCACTCCGGCGAGAAGCAGTGGCAGTGGCTGTGCGACCAGCTTCCCGAACGGACCCGGCAGCGGTTCGCGGTCGGGGCCGGGGCGGCCTGGCGGACCTTCACCGGTTACACGCACGGCATCCTGCTGGTGGCGGCGACCAACGCGGTCCTCGTGGGCATCGCGCTGTTCGCCCTCGGGGTGCCGCTGGCCGTGCCGCTGGCTCTGCTGGAGTTCATGGCGGCGTTCATCCCGCTGATCGGCTCGCCCATCGCCCTGGCGGTCGCCGCCGTGGTCGCCCTGGCGTCGAAGGGGCCGCTCATCGCCCTGGTGGTCGTGGCGCTGATCGTGGTCATCGGCCAGATCGAGGGCCACCTCCTGCACCCGATCGTGATGAGCTGGGCCGTCCGGCTGCACCCGGTTGTGGTCGCCCTGGCGGTGGTCGGCGGGGCGGTGGCGGCGGGGGTGATCGGTGCGGTGGTGGCGGTACCGCTGGTGGCTGTCGTGTGGTCCGTGTACCAGGCGCTGCGGGGCGGTACGGGTGGTCCGGCCCGGGGTACCGCTCCGGCGGACTGAGGTACGGGCGCCCCGGTCTCGCCCCGGGCCCTTCTTCTCAGGGCATTTGTTCCTTCAGCCATCCCAGGACGTCCGGCGTCACGGGGTCGGTGATGTCGGCGAAATCGTCATGGCGCTTGAGGTACGCCGCGACGTACGGGCAGACCGGCACGATCCGCTTGCCCGACGCGCGCACGTCGGCGAGCGCCTGCCGGACCAGCTCCCCGGCCAGGCCCTGGCCGGCGAAGGCGTCGTCGATCTCCGTGTGGAAGAAGACGCGCTGCTCGCCGCGGTCGCGGTAGGCCGTCAGCCCGGCACGGCGTCCGTCGACCAGGATCGCGTACAACTGCTCGGTGTCGGACCGCTGGACGGAAGGAACGGCGGAGGACTGGCTCATCGGGTGCCTTTCATGTGGTCGGGCAGGGGGTCGGGCGGCGCGGGTGCCCGGCCCGTCGGGACCTCAGCGGCGGGCGGGGTTCCCGCGCGGTGTGATGACGGCGTTCGGCAAGGCGGGTGCGGGCAGGCGGCGTCCGGGGTGGCCCTCGACAGCGCCGAAGCGGTCGGAGCCGGCCTGCCAGTCCTCCCGGGCCTGGACGATGTCCGCGTGGCTGCGGCCGATGAAGTTCCACCACATGACGATCTCCTCCTCGAAGGGAGGGCCCCCGAGCAGGACGGTGCGCGCGGGCGCGTCGGAGTCGTTGGCCACCGTCAGGGTGTCGGTGCCGCAGGGGACGTAGCCCAGTTCCGCCGGGCGCAGCGGAGTGCCGATGAGGCGGACGTCCCCGCTGTCGACGAGGAGGCCGTGCTCGAAGGCGGTGTCCACGGCGAGGGTGAGCGTCGCGTGCGGTTCGAGGACGATCTCGGCGCCGAGCAGGGGCGTGAACGACCGCACCGGTGAGGCGCTGCCGGCGAGCGAGCCGAGGAAAACCTTGATCTCGGCGCCGTCGGCCCGCACGGGGCGGGGCACGTGGTGCTGGAAGTCCCGGGCGGCGTTCCGGTGCTCCTCGGGCAGTGCCACCCACAGCTGGACGCCGTGGAGGACGGTGGTGTCGGGAGTGGAGACCTCCGAGTGGGCGATGCCGTATCCGCCGGTCATGAGGTTCATCTCGCCGGGCCGGACCAGGGCGTGGGTGCCGAGGGAGTCGCGGTGTTCGATCTCGCCGCTGAACAGCCAGCTCACCGTCTGGAGGCCGGTGTGCGGATGCGGGGGCACGTCCATGCCCGTCGCACCGGCGTCGACCGGGCCGTAGTGGTCGGCGAAGCACCAGGCTCCGATCAGTGTCCTGGCCCGCTGCGGCAGTGTCCGGCGCACGAGCAGGGCCCGCGGTCCGCCCAGGGGCACTTCGCGCGCCGACAGCACCTCGACCCGGGGTGCCGTGGCCGGACGGTCGCCGTCGACGACCGTTCCGCACCTCAGCGCGGCCGGGTCGGTTTCGACATTGCTCACCGGGACCACCTCTCACCCGCTCTAGTTGTCACATCAACTAGGATGCCACGGAGGCAGACTGACGGCCACAGCGCATGGAGGCGTGGAGTGAGCGACGGAACCACCGGTCCGGCGTCCCGGAGGGTTTTCATCGACAAGCAGAGCCCCAAGGCCTTCCACGCCCTGGTGCAGACCTCGGAGGCGGTCCGGGCGACGGCCGCCGAGGCGGGGCTCGACCGGACGACGGTCGAACTGATCAACCTCCGCGTCTCCCAGATGAACGGCTGCGCCTTCTGCCTCGACCTGCACACCAGGAAGGCCCTGCGCGCGGGAGAGTCGTCTCAGCGGCTGGCGGTGCTGACGGTCTGGCGGGACACCGAGCTGTTCACCCCGGTCGAGCGCGCGGCGCTCGGACTTGCGGAGGCGACGAACGCTCCGGCGGACACCGCGGCGCACGCGGACGCCTACGCGACAGCCCGGCAGGTGCTGACCGAGGACCAGATCTCCGCCGCCATCTGGGTGGCGATCACCATCGGCGCGTTCAACCGGGTGTCGGTCCTCAGCCGGCATCCGGTGCGGCCGCACGCGGCGGACCAGCCGTGAACGCGCCGAGGGCGGGGCAGCGGCGGCACCGCGCTCATCCGTCCGGCTCCTCCCGGATCAGGACGGGTCCTCGTCCATCCTGCGGATGACGCGCTCGGAGATCTCGGTCAGCACCCGCAGTTCGGCAGGCGTGACATGGTCAAGGAACAGGTCGCGCACCGCCTCGACGTGACGGGGCGCGGCGGCCTCGATCGCCTCGCGCCCGGCGTCCGTGATCACCACGAACGCGCCGCGCCCGTCGTCGGGGCACTCCTCCCGGACGACCATGCCCCGTCCGGCCATCCGCGCGATGTGGTGGGACATCCGGCTCTTTTCCCACTCCAGGGACCGGGCCAGATCCTGGTAGCGCTGCCGCCCGTGCGGACTGTCCGTCAGGTGCACCAGCACCGCGAAATCCGCCGGGGACACCTTCGACTCGGACTGCAGCAGGCGCCCCAGCCGCCCGCCGAGCCGCTCGTGCAGCCGGACGAATCCACGCCATGCGCGCTGCTCCTCCGGCGTAAGCCATCGCACCGTCTCCGCCATGGTGGCAGTGTAGACACGGTTGATACATCACCCAATGGGAAGAAAGCGTCATGGGCCGCACGTATCATCGCGCGGTGGGCACTGGGGTGACGATCACGGCTCCGTTCGGCCGGCTGCTGCGCGCGCTGCGGCACAGCCGTCGGCTGACGATCGAGGAGCTGGCCGAGGCGTCGGGGATCTCGGGGCGTGCCATCGGTGACATGGAGCGGGGCCGGAGCCGGCGTCCGCACCGGGGCACCGTCACGGCGCTCGCCCAGGGCCTGGACCTGGACGAGGCGGGGTACGCGGACCTTCTCGCGGCCGCCCGCGCGGCCCGGCCCGGGGCGCGGCCCGCCGAAGGCGTCAGGGTCTCGCCCCTCACGCTGCCGCGGGGTGTGCGGGACTTCGTCGGCCGGCGGGCGGAACTGACCGTGCTGCGCGCTCTCGCGCGGGAGGCCGCCGAGGGCCGAGGAGTGGCGCCGCCCGCGGCCGTCGTGACCGGCCCGCCCGGAAGCGGCAAGACCTCGCTGGCGGTGCGGCTGGCCGAGGAGCCCGAATCGCCCTGCCCCGACGGGGCGTTCCTGGTGGACATGCGGGGCCTGGACGACCGTCCGCTGCCGGCCGGCCAGGCCGTGGCGGCGCTGCTGGCCGCGTGGGGCGTGGGGGACGGCGAGCTGGCCCGGCTGACCGCCGAGGAGCGTCTCGCCCGCTACCACGAGCTCGCCGCCGGGCTCCGTGCGGTCCTGGTGCTGGACAACGCAGGCGGCGAGGCCCAGGTCAGGCCGCTGCTGCCGCGTGCGGGGCGACTGCTGGTGGTGGTGACGAGCCGCCGTACGCTCGCCGGTCTGGAAGGGGTACGGCGCGTCGAGCTCGGGGTGCTGAGCCGTGAGGAGTCCGCCGCCCTGCTGCGGGCCGTGGTGGGCGCCGGGCGGGTGGACGCCGAGCCGGGGGCCGCGGAGGTCGTCGGCGCGTTGTGCGGGCATCTGCCGCTGGCGCTGCGGGTGGCGGCGAACTGGGCTGCCACCCGCACCCACTGGAGCCTGGAGCGGCTCGCCGGCCGGCTCGCCGACGAGGACCGCCGGCTCGACGCGCTCAGCGCGGGTGATCTGCGGGTCAACTCCGCCTTCGCGCTGTCGTGTTCCCGGCTGGCTCCCGAGGCCGCCCGGATGTTCCGGCTGCTGTCGCTCCTGCCGGGCGGTGATTTCAGCGCCGCCCCGGCCGCCGTGCTCGCGGACGTGCCCCTGCCCGATGCCGAGGACCTCCTGGAGGAACTGCTGGAAGCCGGATTGCTGATGACGTCCCGTCAGGACCGCTACCGGCTGCACGACCTGCTGCGCCTGTACGCGGCGGCCCGGCACCGCTCGCAGGACGGGGAGGAGAGATCGCTCGCCGCGCGGGCCCGGTTACGGCACTGGCTGCTGGACACGGCCGTCCTCGCCGGACGCTGGCACGAGCCGGGCTACGGGATGCCACCGGCGGATCCCGGCCGGCTGGTCGCCCTGGACGACCGCGAGCAGGCGGCGCGCTGGATCAAGGCCGAGGGCGACCTCTGGCTGGACGCGTTCCGGGAGGCCGCGGCCCACGGCGAGCACACCCGGGTCGCCGAGGTCGCGGAGGCCATGCACTGGTTCTCCGACCACTGGGTGTCCTGGGGCCACTGGGTCGAGGTCTACGAGCGTGCCGCCGCGGCCGGGGCGGCCCTGGGCCATGCCGCGCTGGAGGCGACCCACCGCAACTACCTCGCCTGGGCGTACTGGGCCTGCGCACGCCGGCACGACGAGGCGGTGGAGTCGGCCACGGACGCGCTGCGGCTGGCCGGGGCGGCCGGCGACGTCCTCCAGCAGGCGTGGGCCCACGCGTACCTCGGCTGGCTGCGGGACGCCGTCGGCGGGGCGGCGCCCGCGGCCGACCACTATCACCGCGCCATGGAGCTGTTCACCGAGGCGGACGACGTCAACGGCTACCTCCAGGTGTCCTGCGGGATGATCCGGGTGCTGCGCGGGGCAGGGCGCGGTGACGCGGCCGTGGAGACCTGCCGGGGCATCATGGACGCGCTCGCGGATCCCCGGCACGGGGACCGGATCCCCGCCAACGTCCGCGAGTTCACCGTCCTGACCGCCCTCTACGCGGTGTCGTTCGTCCACCTCGACGAGGGGCGGTGGCAGGACGCCGTCGAGGCGCTGCGGTCCGTCCGCGGGCAGTTCGACGCCCGCGGATGGCACAAGCAGGCGGGCAAGGTGCACCTGCATCTGGCGCATGCGCTGGCGTGTCTCGGCGAGCGGGCCGAGGCCGCCGCGGAGTACCGGGCCGCGCTCGCCCTGGAGGACCGTGTGCCCGCGGACGTGCGGGACGAGGCCCGCGCAGGTCTCGCCGCACTGACCGCGGGGCGGCCGGCGCCGCTCATCCGGTTCGCGCAGTGACGGGACTCAGCCCCGGCGGCCCGTCGTGGAGGCGAAGCCCAGCCAGGTGTGCCGGTTGTTCCACCAGCACCAGCCGACCTTGGGCGCGTTGCGGCGCTCGCGGCCGTCCCGGCCGGTGCCGTTGCTGATCCAGATGGCCGGAGTGCGGGCGTCGAAGCTGCCGTTGGGCTTGCGCAGCCGGGAGCCGATGGTCATGAAGCAGAGGTTCCGCTCCAGGGCCTCGGGCTGCTGGAGCACCCAGTGGATGCCCTCGGTGAGCACCAGCGGGGTGCGGTCCTCCTTGGTGAGGGCGGGCAGTGCCTCGTCCGGCGACCAGTTGGCCATGTGGTCGCCGCGGTCGATGCCGTGGACGAGGTAGAGCGGGGCGTCGGGCAGTTCGAGGGCTGAGGGTGCGAACTCGTCGACGTCGGGCATGTCGACGACGACGAAGCCCGGCTTGCCGTCGCGGCGCAGCAGCGGCGCGAGGGCCGAGGCGGGCGCCCGGTCCGGGTGCACGGCCAGCAGGGCACCCCGGCCGTCGGCCCCGGCTTCGGCGCGCGCGGCGAAGCTGCGGATCTCCTCGGCGGACAGGCCGGCGATCTCGTGCACCCCGAGCTCGATCAGCCGCTCGGCCTGCGCGCTCAGGGCCGGGGGTGCGGTCAGAACGGTGGACGGGTCGGGCGCGGTCTCGGGCACGATGCTCCTTGGGTCGGCGACACGGGCGGACTCGACGTGGGCGAACTCAGGGGCAACGAGCCGGTGTGCCGGGATGTTCCCGCTCCGCTTCGTCCGTCGACGCTCCGGCGGCCAGGCCGTGGATCCGCCATGCGCGGGGCGTCATCCCGTAGGCCGTGCGGAAGGCGCGGCTGAAGTGGCTGGGGCTGGTGAACCCCCAGCGCCGGGCGACGGCCGCGACCCCGTCCCCCTGGGCCGGGGAGCGCAGCAGATCCCTGCGGCACCGCTCCAGCCGCTGCGTCCGGATCCACTCCCCGACCGTCACGCCCTCCGGCTCGAACAGCTTGTGCAGGTAGCGGACCGATACGAAGTGCGCGGCGGCGATCGCGGGCGGTGCGAGGCCGGGGTCGGCGAGGTGGCGCAGGATGTGGTCCTTGACGCGCACGAGGGTGGCCGCGGCGGTCTCCGGGGCCTGGAGGGCGAACCGGCCGGACCGCTCGTCGATCAGCAGCGCCAGCAGGTCCAGCGCCGTGGCGGCGTACTGCCGGCCGGCGACGGCGTCGAGGTGCGCCGCTTCGCGGGCCAGCCGCGCGAAGTAGGTGGCCACCAGGGCGGCGCTGCCCTCCCGGCCGGAGAACGCCGTGGCGGTCAGCGCCCGCAGGTCCGCGTCCCGCACCCGGAGATCCTGGCGGGGGAAGTGGAAGGAGGTGAACCAGAACCCGTCCTCCACCTTCTTCCGGAACAGCCGGGAGGAGTCGGAGAGGGAGAAGTCGCCCGGTCCGATGCGTGCCTCCCTGCCGTCCTGCTCCTTCAGGGCGCTGCCCCGCCGCTGCAGGGTCAGGATGAGGAACTCCTTGCCGTCCCGGGCGATCAGCTTCCTGCTGCGGGTCACGACCTGCGGACCGGCCTCGACCTGCGAGACCTGTAAGGAACCCAGGCGGTTGCTGACGATGCGGCCGGGCGACGGATCGTCCTCGAGGAGTCGTACGTCGAGCGGGATGAAGGTGCGGCTCACCGCGTGGTGCCAGCGCTCCCCCCGTTCGGCCGCGGACAGTGACGCGGTGGAAAGGACGACGGGCACCTGCATTCCCCCCTGGGCATCGTCGAGGCCGGCAGGTGGTCTGCGCTGCCGGTCTCGTCGATGTCACCACGCCGCCCCGGGGCGGTCCAGGAAGAATCGGGGGAAGAATCGGATCGCTGCGAGGATCACTTCGCCAGGAAGGCGAGCAGCGCCGCGTTGACCTCCTCCGCGTGGGTCCACAGCAGACCGTGCGGGGCGCCCTCGATCTCCACGTAGTCCGCGGCCGGAAGGGCCTTGTGGAACGGCCGTGCGGTCCCCTCCACGGGCAGGATGCGGTCGCCCGTGCCGTGCAGGATCAGGGCCGGCACGTCGATCGCCGGGATGTCGGGGCGGAAGTCGGTGTACCAGGTCGCGGGCGCGGCGGCCGCGGCGAAGAACCCGCCGCGCGCGGCGACGAGCCAGCTGTTGCGCACGGCCTCCTCGCTGATCCGGGTGCCGAGGTTCTCGTCGAGGTTGTAGAAGTCGTTGTAGAAGTCCGTGTAGTAGGCGTAGCGGTCGGCCTTCACCGCCGCGACGACCCCGTCGAAGAACTCCTTCGGGGCGACCCCGCCCGGGTTGTCGTCGGACTTGAGCAGGCAGGGCTCCAGGGAGGCGAGGAAGGCGGCCTTGGCGACCCGGTCGGAGCCGTAGCGGGACACGTACCGGGCGACCTCGCCGGTGCCCATCGAGAACCCGACGAGGACGGCGTCTCGCAGGTCGAGGGTCTCCATCACGGTGTTCAGGTCGGCGGCGAAGGTGTCGTAGTCGTAGCCGGCCGTCGGCTGGGAGGACTGCCCGAAGCCGCGCCGGTCGTAGGTGATCACGCGGTAGCCGGCGTCCAGCAGCACCGCGCTCTGCCGTTCCCAGGAGTGGCCGTCGAGCGGGAATCCGTGGATGAGGACGACCGGCTGCCCGGACCCGTGGTCCTCGTAGTAGAGGTCGACGGCGGTGGAGTTCTCCTGGCCCACGGTGATGTACGGCATGTGCTGCTTCCTCGTTTCCGAGCGGCTTGTGCAAGGGACCCGGCCACGCTAGGACGGCCCCGGCCGGGCCGATGGCCTCACAGCGCACGGGAGTTGACCCGCTGCGCACAAGAGGCCGGGGGTCCTCGGCCTGACGGGCGGCCGGGGGTCTTAACCTGGTGCGCCCCCTGCGTGCGGCGTGACAGCATCGGCGCCATGGAAGGGTTCATGACACCTGATCAGATGTCCGCCCGCACCTCCCGCGCGCTGGCCGCCGCCGTCGGCGCGGGGCGCGATCTGGGGCTCGACGTGGCCGAGGCAAGGGTCGTCTACGACGTGTTCTCCGTCGTGGTGCACCTGGCTCCGTCACCCGTGGTGGTCAGGGTGCCGACCGTCCTGCCGTCGTACGCCGACGCCGGTTCCCAGGCCGCCCGGCAGCGGCAGGAGCTGGCCGTGACGGGGTGGCTCGCGGATCAGGGGCACCCGGTGATCCCGCCCAGTCCGCTCGTACCGCGTGAGCCCGTGCTGCGGGACGGCTTCTCCATGACCTTCTGGCAGTTCGTCGAGCTGGACCAGAGCGCCGAGCCGGATTTCGTGCGCCAGGCCGCCCTGGTCGCCGACCTGCACCTGGCGCTGCGCTCCTACCCGGGTGAACTGCCGTTCCTGTCGGCGGCCGAACCGCGGTTCGTCACCGAGGGGCTCGCCGCGCTCGAAGCGCGCCCTGATCTCCTGGAGCCGGCCGATCTCGACCGGGCGCGGCGCGAGTGGGAGGTCCTGGAGCCGGTCGTCGCCTCGCGGGCGGGGTTCGAGGCGGTGTTCCCCGGCATCGCGTTGCAGCCGGTCCACGGGGACGCCCCGGCGGCCAACATCGTCTCCGGCCCGGCCGGCGTCCTGTACTCCGATTTCGAACTGACCACGCTCGGGCCGGTCGAGTGGGACCTGGCGGCCCTCGGCCCCGAGTGCGAGGCCGCTTACGACGAAGCGGCCGGGCGGCTGGGGCTGCGCCGGCTGGACCAGGACGTGCTGCGGGTCGTCAACGCGGTGGGCATGTCCCGCGCGGTGGCCTGCCTCGCGCTCGCGCCGCAACTGCCCCTGCTGGTGGACGCGCTCAAACCGGCGGTCGAGCAGTGGCGGTCGATGCCGTTCGCCGGAGGGCTGGGCGGCTGAGACCGGCGGCCCGCGGGCCGCTCACTCGGGCAGCGGACGGTCGTCGACGACGTGCTTCATGACGAGGGTGGAGTTGAGGCGCTGGACGCCGGGGAGCCGGGCCAGCTGCTGGTCGTAGAGCCGCTGGAAGGCGGTCAGGTCGGTGGCGGCGACGCGCAGGAGGTAGTCGGGGTCGCCGAACAGCCGCTGGGCCTGGAGCACGTGCGGGACGGCGGCCACGGCCTCTTCGAACGCGGAGACCGTGTCGGCGTCCTCCAGACGCATGGTGACGAAGACGAGGGCCTCGAAGTCGAGGCCGACGGCGGACGGGTCCACCACCGCGCGATAGCCGCGGATCGCGCCCTCGCGTTCGAGGTCGCGCAGCCTGCGGTGGCAGGGCGAGACGCTCAGCTTCACGCGCGCGGCCAGCTCGGTGACCGTGAGACGGCCGTCCAGCTGTAGCTCGGTAAGAATTTTCCGGTCCAGGGCATCCATGGAGAAGATTCTGCCTCAGGCAGCGCGATCAAGGAGTAAAGAAGGGAACACCTTCGGTTCGATCCCGCCTAACCTTCCTCTCGCACCACGGTATGTGAGAGGGAACGATCGATGGACACGACCACGCTGGCGGCCTTCCTGGCAGTGGATCTGCTGCTGATATTCACCCCCGGCGCGGACTGGGCCTACGCGATCACGTCCGGTCTGCGGGACCGGTCGGTCGTGCCGGCGGTCGCCGGGCTGGTCGCCGGATACGCGGGCTACACCCTGCTCGCCGTCGCGGGTCTTGTGGTGATCGTGGCGAGCTCGGCGACGCTGCTCACCGCGCTGACCGTGGCGGGGGCCGGTTACCTGGTGTGGCTCGGCTGGGGAGTGCTGCGGCAGCCGGCCGCCCTGACGGCCGCCGGGGAAGAGGCGGGCCCCGAGGGCGCCTCCCGTCTGCGGGTCATGCTCAGGGGCATCGGGATCAGCGGCCTGAACCCCAAGGCCCTGCTGCTCTACTTCTCCCTGTTCCCGCAGTTCATCGACCCCGCGGGGGCCTGGCCGGTCGCCGGCCAGACCGGCCTGCTCGGCTCGCTGCACATGACCGCCTGCGCCGTCGTCTACCTCACCGTAGGAGTCCTGGCCCGCACGGTTCTGAGGACCAGGCCGGCGGCGGCCCGGGCGGTGACCCGTGTCTCCGGCGCGATGATGATCGTCATCGGCGGGTTCCTGCTGGTGGAGCGCCTGGCCGTCTGACGGCTCCTGGCAGACGCGCCTCAAAGAGGCGGTAGCGGGACAATCGGTGCAGGGAATCGTGAGCAGGCTGGGGCGGCACACCCGGAGGCACCGTGGAGGGACGCGTACCGGACGACTTGGTGGTCGTCGTCGACGCCGACGGGGCGATCATGGTGTGGAGCGACGGCGCTCGCCGTCTGCTCGGCTACGAACCCGCCGAGCTCCTGGGCAAGCCCGTCACCGACCTGCTCGCCGCCCGGCTCCCGGAGTCCACGCGGCGGCACGCGGCCGACGGCCGGCGCTGGGCCGGTGAGGTGGCGCTGCGGCACCGGAACGGCAACCGCGTCGTGGTCCGGCTCCAGGGGACACCGCTGGCGGACGTCGCGGGCGGGCGGCTCTGGCTCGTGACCGGCACCGTGCCGGTGTACCCGGCGGCCCCGGCCGGGCAGGGCACCCTGCCGCTGTGGGACCTCACTCTCGCCCAGCTCCCCGTGCCGGTGGCGGTCTACGACCGCGACGCCCGGCTGGTGGCGGCCAACGAGATCATGACCGAGGTCATGGGCAGGTCCGAGGAGGACATGAAGGGCCTCACCCTGTGGGAGATCGAGCCGAACCCGCCCTTCGACGAGTACGACCGCCTCCAGCGCGAGGTCCTGCGCACCGGCGAGATGATCTTCCACGAGGAACACTCCAAGGCCCCGGGCCAGACCCGGCCGCACGCCTGGTCCATGTTCCTGTCACCCCTGAAGGACGAGAGCGGCACGGTCCACGGCATGTCGGCGACCGTGTTCGACACGACGGAGCAGTACTGGGCCCGCCGCCGGCTGGCGGTGCTCAACGAGGCCAGTCTGCGCATCGGCAGCACCCTGGACGTGACCCGGACGGCCGAGGAGATGGCCGAGGTGGCCGTGACCGGCGGGTTCGCGGACTTCGTCACGGTGGACCTGCTGGAGTCCGTCGCCCTGGGGGACGAGCCGGGAGCGCTGCCGCCGGACACACCGGTCACCGTGCGGCGCACCGCGCAGCTCTCGGTGCTCCAGGGCTGCCCGGAGTCGGTGGTCGCCTCGGGCGAGACGACCCGCTACCCGGTGGGGACGCTGCCGCTGCGGACCCTGAACGCCGGCCGGGGCGTCCGGCACCGGCCCGGGGACCCGGAGCTGCGGGAATGGCTGGAGTCCTCTCCCGCCCGTGCCGAGACCGTGTCGCGGTACCTGATCCATTCGGTGATGATGGTGCCGCTGCGCGCCCGGGGTGTGACGCTGGGCATGGTGCACTTCCTCCGCCACCGAACGCCGGAGTGGTTCAGCGAGGACGACCTGCTGCTCGCGGAGGAGATCGTCGCCCGGGCGGCGGTGAGCGTGGACAACGCCCGCCGGTACACCCGCGAACGCCGCACGGCGCTGGCGCTCCAGCGCAGCCTGCTCCCCGAGCAGCCTCCGCAGCTGGCGGCGCTGGAGGTCGCCTACCGCTATCTGCCGACCGGATCCGGCGCGGACATCGGCGGCGACTGGTTCGACGTGATCCCGCTGTCCGGCGCCCGCGTGGCCCTCGTGGTGGGTGACGTGGTGGGCCACGGCATCCAGGCGTCGGCGACCATGGGCCGGCTGCGGACGGCCGTGCGGACGCTCGCGGACGTCGATCTCGCGCCCGACGAGCTGCTCACCCAGCTGGACGACCTCGTCATCCGGCTGGACCGGGAAGAGGGCCCGGAGGTGCGCGGCGCGCAAGAGGCCTCGGGGCAGGTCGGCGCCACCTGCCTGTACGCGGTGTACGACCCGGTGTCCCGGCGTTGCACCCTGGCGCGCGCCGGGCATCCGGCGCCCGCGCTGGTCACCCCGGGGGGCGGCGTACGGTTCCTGGACCTGCCGGCCGGGCCGCCGCTGGGTTTGGGCGGCCTGCCGTTCGAGGCCACCGAGGTGCAACTGGAGGAGAACAGCCTCCTCACCCTCTACACCGACGGCCTGATCGAGGCGCCCGACCACGACATCGAGGTCGGGATCGGCCTGCTGCACCGGGCGCTGAGCACCCCCGGGGGCACGCTCGACGAGACCTGCGACCGCGTGCTGCGCACGGTGCTGACCGGCCGGCCCGAGGACGACATCGTGCTGATGCTGGCGCGGACGGCCGTGCTCGACGCCGCGAAGGTGCACACCTGGCAGCTGCCCCCGGAGCCGGCGGCCGTGGCCCGGGCCCGCAAGATGGCGGGCGAGCAGCTGGCCGAATGGGGCCTGACGGAGGCGGAGTTCGCCACCGAACTGATCGTCAGCGAGCTGGTCACCAACGCCCTGCGGTACGGCGGCGCCCCCATCGAACTGCGGCTGATCCGCGACTCGACCCTCATCTGCGAGGTGTCCGACGGCAGCAACACCGCGCCGCATCTGCGCCGGGCCCGGGTCTTCGACGAGGGCGGACGGGGCCTGCTGCTCGTCGCCCAGCTCGCCGAGCGGTGGGGCAGCCGCCAGACGGCCACGGGCAAGACCATCTGGGCGGAGCAGCCCCTGTCCGCCGGGCTGTGAGCCGGGCTACCGCGTGTCGACGATGCCGCCGGTCACCGCGATGACCTCGCCGACGGTGTAACTGGAGTCGGCGTCGGAGGCGAGGTAGACGTACGTCGGCGCGATCTCCTCGGGCTGGGCCGCGCGTTCCAGCGGGGCCTCGCTGCCGATGTGGGCGAGCCCGTCCGGCGGCATGTGCGGATCGGCCTCGTTGAGGGGCGTCCACGTCGGGCCCGGCGCGACCACGTTGGCGCGCACGCCCCGCTTGGCCAGGTGCGTGGCGACGGACTTGGTCAGGGTGATCAGCGCGGCCTTCGACGCCGCGTAGTCGATCATCGTGGTGCTGCCCTTGAGGGCCTCCTCGGTGGCGGTGGCGATGACCGCGTCGCCGGGTTGCAGATGGGGCAGGGCCGCCATGAGCAGGTGGAAGTACGCGTAGACGTTCGTCTTGAACGTCAGGTCGAAGTCCTCCGCGGTCAGCTGGTCCAGTTCCAGTTTGCTGTTGAGGTAGGCGGCGTTGCTCACGAGGATGTTCAGCCCGCCGAGTTCCGCCGCCGTCCGTTCGACCGCCGCACGGCAGAACTCCGGGTCGGTGAGGTCGCCGGGCAGCAGCAGACAGCGCCTGCCCTGCTCCTCCACCTCGGTGCGCACGCGCTCCGCGTCGACCTGCTCCTCGGGCAGATGGACCACGGCGACGTCGGCGCCCTCGCGTGCGTACAGCAGCGCCACGGCCCGCCCGATGCCCGAGTCGCCGCCGGTGATCAGCGCGGTCTTCCCCTCCAGCTTCCCGCTCGCGCGGTACCGGCTCGCCCGGTAGCGCGGCTTGCTGCGCATCTCGGCCTCCAGGCCGGGCCGCTGCTGCTTGTCGGAGTCGTAGGGCGGGTCCGGCTCGGACACGACCTGCGGTGCGGACTTTTCCTGCTCGGGCTGCACAACTGCCCCTTTGCCGGCGTCGTCCACGGCGCGGCCCGCTTCACCGGCCGCGCCGTCCTTGCCCGGGCCGCGTTCCCAGGACGGCGGCGGGCATGTCCCGGCCGCCCGGAACGGGCGCGATGCCCGGACCGGAATGCCGGCAGGCACGACGGGTACTCCGAGGATCTTGCAAGCCGGCCTTCGGGCCGTACGCCGTCGGAAGGAGAGCCGTGTCTGACGAGACGGTGAAGAACGTCTTCGTGATCGGACTCGACGAGGCCAATCTGCCCACGCTTCAGCAGGTCCCGGGAGCCGACCGGCTGCGTTTTCACCAGCTGCTGACGATCGAGGAGCTCCAGGTCGGTGAAGTGCACCTGCCCACGCTGCTCGACAAGGCCCAGGGCGTGCTCGACGCGTTCGACGGCAGCATCGACGCGATCGTGGGCTACTGGGACTTCCCGGTCAGCACCCTCGTCCCGATGCTGAGCGAGCGCTACGGCACCCGCAGCACCAGCCTGGAGTCGGTGGTCAAGTGCGAGCACAAGTACTGGAGCCGGCTGGAGCAGCAGAAGGTCACGGACCGGCACCCGCGTTTCGGCCAGGTCGACCTGTCGGCCGAGCCGCCGCGCCCGCCGCAGGATGTGACCTTCCCGATGTGGCTCAAGCCCGCCCTCTCGTACTCCTCGGAGCTCGCCTTCGGAGTGGGTGACGAGGAGGAGTTCCACAAGGCGGTCACCGAGATCCGCGACGGCATCTCCCGCATCGGCCGGCCCTTCGAGCACGTCCTCGAACGCATCGACCTGCCGCCGGAGATGGACGGTGTGGGCGGCCGGGTCTGCCTCGCGGAGGAGTCGATGTCCGGCGTCCAGGTGGCCGTCGAGGGCTATGTCCACCAGGGCGAGGTGACGGTCTACGGGGTCCTGGACTCCATCCAGTACCCGGACTCCCCCTGTTTCCTGCGCCACCAGTACCCCTCGACGCTGCCGCCGCCGGTCATCGCGCAGCTCCACGACGTCAGCGAGCGCGTGATGCGGCAGATCGGGATGGACTCGGCCACCTTCAGCATCGAGTACTTCTACGATCCGCGGTCCCAGGAGATCAACCTGCTGGAGATCAACCCGCGGCACTCCCAGTCGCACGCGGAGCTGTTCCAGTACGTCGACGGCGTGCCCAACCACCACTGCATGGTCCGTCTCGCCCTCGGCGAGGACCCGCACATGCCGCACCGCGAGGGCGAGTACGCCATGGCGGCGAAGTGGTACCACCGCTGGTTCACCGACGGCGTGGTGCGCCGGGTCCCGGGCCCCGAGGAGATCGCCCGCATCGAGCGGGAGACACCGGGGGTGCGCATCGAGGTGATTCCCGCGGAGGGCGACCGGCTCTCGGACCTGCCCGGACAGGACAGTTACAGCTACGAGCTGGCGCACATCTACACCGGCGGCGCGGACGAGGCGGAGCTGCGGGAGAAGTTCGACCACTGCGTGGCCGCCCTGGGTCTGGCCTTCGAGGACGCCACGGCCGAGGCCGACGCAGCCGAGAAGTGAGGAGCACGTGGGTTCCATGCGTTACGTGACCAACCTGCCGTACGAGACGAAGGAGGAGGAGCACGTCACGATCCCGATGTCCGACGGGGTCCGGCTCTCCGCGCACATCTGGCGCCCCACCTCCTCCGACCAGGAGCCGGTCCCGGCGGTGCTGGAGTACATCCCGTACCGCAAGCGCGACCTGACGGCCGTACGGGACTCGGTCCACCACCCCTACCTCGCCGGGCACGGCTACGCGTGTGTCCGCGTCGACCTGCGCGGCACCGGCGACTCCGAGGGCGTGCTGCGCGACGAGTACCTGGAGCGGGAACAGGCGGACGCCGAGGAGATCCTGGCCTGGCTGGCGGAGCAGCACTGGTGCGACGGCGGCACGGGCATGATGGGCATCTCCTGGGGCGCGTTCGCGGCACTCCAGGTGGCGGCCCGCCGGCCGCCGAGCCTGAAGGCCATCGCCATCGCCTCGTTCACCGACGACCGGCACGCCGACGACATGCACTACATGGGCGGCGCCCTGCTGTCGGACAACCTGGCCGAGGCGGGCACCATGTTCGCCTACGGCACCTGCCCGCCCGACCCGGCCGTGGTCGGCGACCGCTGGCGCGGGATGTGGCACGAGCGGCTGGAGAACACCGAGCCCTGGGTGCTGGAGTGGCTGCGTCACCAGCGGCGCGACGACTACTGGCGGCACGCCTCGGTGTGCGAGGACTACACGAGCGTGCGCTGCCCGGTCCTGGCCTCCAGCGGCTGGGCGGACGGCTACTCCAACGCCGTGACCCGGCTGCTCGGGAACCTGGACGTGCCCCGCAAGGGGCTGATCGGACCCTGGTCGCACAAGTTCCCCCACCTCGGGGAGCCCGGCCCCGCGATCGGCTACCTCCAGGAGCTCGTACGGTGGTGGGACCACTGGCTCAAGGGCGTCGACAACGGCGTCATGGACGGGCCGATGCTCCTGGCGTGGATGCAGGACAGCGTGCCGCCCTCCACCTCCTACGAGGAGCGGCCGGGCCGCTGGGTCGGCGAGCCGCACTGGCCGTCGCCGCACATCCGGCCCGAGACGCACCCGCTCACGCGGCACACGATCGGGCCCGCCCAGGACGCCACGGCTGTGCCCTCCGAGGGCGGCGCGGCCATGACCGTGCGCTCGCCGCTGTCCGTCGGCCAGTTCGCGGGCAAGTGGGCCTCCTACAACGCGCCCCCGGACCTGCCCTACGACCAGCGGGAGGAGGACGGCGGTTCGCTCGTCTTCGACAGCGAGCCGCTGACCGAGCCGGTGGAGATCCTCGGCTCGCCGAGCGTGGAGCTCGACCTGTCGGTCAGCGAGCCGGTGGCCCTGGTGGCGGCGCGGCTGTCCGACGTGAGTCCCGACGGCGCCGCGACACGCGTCTCGTACGGCATCCTGAACCTGACCCGCCGTGACAGCACCGAGTCTCCCGAGCCGTTGGAGCCGGGCCGGCGCTACCGGGCCACCATCCCGCTCAACGGCGTGGCGCAGGCGTTCCCGGCGGGCCACCGCATCCGGCTGTCCCTGTCGACGTCCTACTGGCCGCTGGCCTGGCCCGCGCCGAAGCCGGCCCTGCTCAGCGTCCACGAGCACTCCAGCACGCTCACCCTGCCGGTGCGGCCGGTGGACGAGCCGGACGAGGTGGCGTCGTCGCCCTTCGGTGAACCCGAGGGCACTCCCCCGCTCGCCATGACCCAGGTGACGCCCCCGGAGGAGCGCTGGGACGTCAAACGGGATCTGATCGACTACCGCTCCGAGCTGGACATCGTGAAGGACCGGGGCACGGTCCGCTTCGAGGACATCGGCCTGGAGGCCGGCCGCCGCGCCCACGAGCGCTACACGGCGGTCGCCGACGACTTCACCTCGGCCGGCGGCGAAACCACGTGGACCATGCGGTTCCGCCGGGACGCCTGGGACGTGCGGGTGGTCACCAGCACCCGGCTCACGTGCGACGAGACGGACTTCTTCGTCGACGCGACCCTCGACGCGTACGAGGCCGACCGCAGGGTCTTCTCCCGCACCTGGAACGAGACGGTTCCCCGCGATCTGCTGTAGTGCGCCTCACCGCAGCAGGGCGGCGCACCAGCGGAAGTGCCCGTCGTGCGGGCCCATGCCGAAGAGGTCGTACGTGATGAGGGCGTAAGCCTTCTGGTAGAGGGTCAGAACCTCTTCGGCATGGCCCAGTTCGCGGGCGAACAGACGGGTCAGCTCGGCGGTGTGGTGGGCGGCGTGGGGTCCGTACATGTCCCAGACGGCGGCCGTGACCGCCGCCTCGAAGGCCGGGTCGCCGGCGGTGGTGCAGAACCCGAAGTCGAGGACGGCGACCGGGTGCCCGGCCTCGTCCACGTGGAGGTTGGGCGGCACCAGGTCGCCGTGGATGACGCTGTCGGGCCGGTCGGGCAGCGCCCGCAACGAGGCCGCGGTCCGGGACACGACGTCCGCAAGGCCGGGCACCAGCGCGGCGAGGGCGTCCCGGTTGCGGGCGGCGGCCCGCTCCACGAGGGCGGCGAGTGCGTCGGAGAAGCGGGAATGGCCCTGCCGGAGCGGCCGGTCGTCCCCCTGGAAGACCAGGCGGCGCATGGTCTCGGTGCCCGGGACGGTGGCCAGTGCGCGCAGGACGGTGAGCAGGGCGTCGGTCTCGCTGCGGGGCAGGTCGCGGGCCGGCGGGTCACCGTCCCCGCCGGAGCGCAACGGGTGTCCGCCGAGCTCGCGTTCATAGCTGACGAGTACGCCGTCGCGCTCCTCGGCATCCAGGATCTCCGGAGTGCCGAAAGGCAGGGGATGCGCGGCGATGTCGGCGTAGAGCCGTCGGGTGAGGGCGAAGTCGTCCGGAGTGCGCCCGGCCCACACCTTCGCCACGATCCCGTCCTGAAGTCGGTAGACGGTCCCTTCCATACCTGAGGCGAGCCGCCGCGCACGGGGGTGTCCGCGTCCGGCGAAGTACTGGACCCAGTGGTCGGTCTCGTGCGTGTCGGTCTCGGTCATGCCCTGCATTCAACCAAGAACCGCGAAAGCGGACGGGTGTCGCTCCCCCCTGTGGCCCCGGCCCTGATGCCTGCGGATACTGGAGAACTCGCGATACGGACCGGTTCCCGACCCCACCGTCACCGCAGGAGGACCACATGACCGTGCGCACAGGACGTGTCGAACTGACCCCCGCTGCCGAGGACCTGCTGCGACGGCTGACCGGGACGCACGGGCCGGTGATGTTCCACCAGTCCGGCGGCTGCTGCGACGGCAGCGCCCCGATGTGCTACCCGCGCGGCGAGTTCCGGGTCGGCGCCTCGGACGTCCTGCTGGGGCACGTGGCCGGGGACACGCCGTTCTGGATGAGCGCGGACCAGTTCGCGTACTGGTCGCACACGCATCTCACCGTGGACGTGGTCCCCGGCCGCGGCAGCGGCTTCTCGCTGGAGGCGCCGGAGGGCGTCCGCTTCCTGCTCCGCTCCCGCCTCCTCACCGACGAGGAGTTGCGCCGCCTGGAGTCGGAGCCGCCGCTGCCGAACGGGGCGGACCACAGCGCCTAGGGTGGGCCCATGTACCGAGATCGCGGGCGGGAAGTGGGACGGAATCGTCAACCCCTACCCCTCCGAGATCCCGAAGGCTCCGGGCCGCCCGGCCGTGACCAGGATCCCCCGGCAGGAGACGTCGGGCCTGGGAGTGGCCGCCGAGGGCAACGAGACGGGGGCGGGCCGCCCGCTGTCGTTCTCCCCCTACACCCGGGACCGCCGCTTCGTGGACGTGTTCAACACCGGCTTCCTCCCGCTGGAGTGGCGAGCCGGGCCGAGCGCCCCGTGGATCCGGCTGAGCACGTCGGGAGGGGAACTCACCGACCAGGTCCGGGTGTGGGCCGAGATCGACTGGCCGCGCGTACCGCAGGGCACGCACCGTCCGACGCTGACCTTCACCGGAGCGGGCCGGAGCATCGAGGTGCCGCTGCTCGTGGCCGACGACGGGAAGCGGGCCCGCGGCTTCGTCGAGGCCCACGGCTACGTGTCGATCGACGCCGCGCACTTCGACCGCGAGGTGCCGCGGGGCGGGGCGCGCCGGCGGCTCGTCCGCGGGCTGGGCCGCCGTACGGCCGCCGTCGAGGCGGTACCGACGACGGCGCAGCCGATCACCGAGGACCTCACCGCCCGCGCACCGGAGCTGCGGTACCGGGTCCGCTTCACCACGGCCGGCATGTTCCCGGTGACGGTCTTCCGGCTGCCCTCCCTGGACGAACGCGGCAGGCGGCGCCTCGCGGTCGGCCTCGACGACCAGCCGCCGACGGTCCTGTCCGGCCAGGCGATCGCCACCGGCAACCGGGGGACGCGTGGGCCCGCAACGTGGAGGAGGGCGTCGAGAAGCTGACCGCCCGGGTGACGGTGTCCGCGCCAGGTGAGCATGTGCTGCGGCTGTTCATGGTGGATCCGGGGATTGCGGTGGACCAGATCGTGATCGACACGGGTGGTCTGCCCGCGAGTTATCTCGCGCCTCCGGAGAGCTACCACCGCGTCTTCAATTCCGGCCCCGCCGTCGCACCGGGCGTGGCGGCACAGGACCGATAAGCCGGTCGTCGGCAGTCCTCTGGTCGGCCCCGGGACGGAATTTCATGTGCATGCCAGACGTCTGCCGCGATGCCGCGTTCTTCAGGAGCACTGACGGGAACACAGTTTTCTGCGTGCACGGTAAAACCATAGAGAACGGACCCTATGCAGCAACCGTGATTCGCCGAACACCCCCTCCGTGCATCCGTGCGCCCCTACGGAGAAAGGATTCGTCGAACCGCAAGCAGACTCCACTGGGCAGGACATGAGGCGAGCGTCAATTCGGTGCGACCGCATCAGAATTCCGTGTGAACTGAGGCAGGTGGTTTCGATGAACGGCTCCGTTCCCGAGCCGGCCCGGGTTGGGGCAGTGGGCACTGCTCCAGGCATATTCCCATTCATCGGCCACGGTATCGACTTGGCCCGTCGACCGCTGGCTTTTCTGAATTCTTTGCCCGAACACGGGGATCTGGTCGAGATACGCCTGGGTCCGCAGCGTGCCTGGATGGCGTGTCACCCGGCCCTGGTCCACCAGGTGCTCATGGACCCGCGCACCTTCGACAAGGGTGGCCCGCTCTACGACAGGTTACGGCCGCTGCTGGGGGACGGCGTCGGCACCTGCCGCCATCAGGATCACCGGCGCCAGCGCAGGCTGCTCCAGCCCGAGTTCCGCAAGGCCCGCGTCGCCGACCACGTGCGCCTGGTGGGCGAGGAAGTGGAGTCGGTGTGCCACGCGTGGCGGGCCGGGCAAGCGGTCGACATCAGCGCGACCATGCTGGACCTGTCCACACGCGTGGTCAGCCGCGTCCTCTTCTCCGACTCGCTCGGCGCCGCGACGGCCGCCGAGATGCGCAGCTGCCTGGCCACCGTGGTCCGCGGCATGTTCGTCCGGACGGTGATGCCGGTCGACGCCCTGTTCCGTGTTCCCACGTCGGCGAACCGGCGTTACCGGCATGCTTCCGACCGACTGCGCGCGATCGTCGACGCCGCCATCGCCAAGCGTCGGCGAAACTCTCCCCACGACAACCGCGACGACCTGCTCGGCACCCTGCTGGCGGCCACGCGGGCCGACGGCGGCGGAACGCCGATCACGGACCGGGAAGTCCACGGCCAGGTGATGACTCTCCTGTTCGCCGGCGCCGAGAGCACCGCACTGTGCCTCTCCTCCGCCCTGGAGCTCCTGGGGCGGCATCCCGAGGAGGAACGCCGCCTGCACTCCGAAGTCGACGCCGTGCTCGCATCAGGGCAGCCGCCCGGCTCCGACGACCTGCCACGCCTCGTCCGCACCCGCTGCATCCTCACCGAGACCCTTCGCCACCGCCCGCCCGGCTGGCTCTTCACCCGCGTCACCACTCAGGAGACGGAGCTCGCCGGATACCTTCTGCCGAAGGGCGCCACCGTCATGTTCAGCCCCTACCTCCTGCACCACGTCCCCACCCTTTTCCCCGATCCCGATCACTTCCTCCCAAACCGCTGGCTGCCCGGCCAGGCCGTCGCGGTTCCCCCCGGGGCGATGATTCCGTTCGGTGCGGGCAGCCGGAAATGCATCGGAGAGACACTCGCCCTCGCGGAGGCCACGGTGGCCGTCGCGTTCATCGCCCGCCACTGGCGGCTGCGCCATCTGCCCGGCCACACGGAACGGCTGCACCCCGCGGCGTCGTTGGGGCCGAGGCGACTGGTGATGGTCAGCGAACCGCGAGCGGGGCGCCCGGTGGGCACACCGCCTCGGGCGGACTCCCACGTTCCCGGGACAACAGCCGTACCCGTCGTCCACGACTCCCGAACGGCAGGTGGCAACGATGTCCGCGACACATGAGGAAGTCACGCTCGCCGCGCAGGACGGGGTACAGGTCGTCGATCTGAGGGAATTGATCGACGCGAACCTCTACATGCCCTTCCCCTTCCAGCGCAGCCCCCACGCGTCCGAAGCGGCGCTGGGCGTCGAGGAATGGCTGAGGACGTGGGGGCTGACCGACAACCCGGCGGTGGCGGCCATGATCTCCCGTACGCGCCCCGCCGAACTCGCGGCCTGCAACAGTCCGACCATGGACCTCGGGCTCCTCCAGATCGTGGCCAACCAGATCGCCTACCAGTTCATCTACGACGACCGCGCGGAGGACGTCGGCCGGTACACGCCGGGCCGGCTGCTGCCCATGCTGTGCGAGAGCATCGCGATCCTGCGGGACGACCAACCACCCACCACCTCGCTCGGGGCGGCCCTGGCCGACCTTCATCGACAGGTACGCGAGCGGTGCACACCCGCTCAGGCCGCACGGTGGGCCTGGAACAGCCGTGAGTACGTCCACGGCCTGCTGTACGAAGCGGTGGCCCAGAACCATGCCGCCCCCGTGGGAAGCGGGCTGTGCCGGTCCGTACGCTCCCTCATCGCGGGCGTCGAGCCGTTCTACCCGCTGTGCGAGGCCGCGCAGCCGTGCGAACTGACTCCGGAGGAGATCCATCACCCTGTCATGCGGCGCTTGAGCCGGCTGTCGGCCGACGCGGCGGTGTGGATACCCGACCTCTTCTCCGCGGTGAAGGAACAGCGGGCGGGCGGCCTGATCAACCTCGCCCTCGCCTACCAGCGGACACACCGGTGCTCTTTGCCGACGGCCGTCGCACTCGCCACACGGCACATCAACAGCACGATCCGCGAGTTCGAGCGGCTCTACGCTGAGTTCAGGCCGGAGTTGACCCCGTCCGGAGTCGGCTATGTCGAGGGCATGGCCGGCTGGATCCGCGGCTGCTACTTCTGGTCCCGCACCGTGCCCAGGTACGCGGACGCGTTGGCGGCACCGCCCTTGCTCTGATCCGCTCCGACCGGTCGTTTCCACCGCAGGGGCCCCCGAGAGGGGCGGAAATACAGCAGACTACCCGAAAGGCTGAGGCTCGAACCGCTCCTGCGGGAAATTCACCCGCTCTGTCTACCTCTACTTCCGACCCGGCCAAGGGGCGTGCACCAAGGCGTACGCTCGCCCCGTCCGGCGGGGAGCAACAACAGGAAGCGGTAGGCCACATGGCCCATGGGCTGCGGCAATCGATCAACGAACACCGGCCACTACTCGAACGTGACGAGGAACTCCGAGCCGCCGAGCACGCGTTGGCGCGGCTCCGCGACACGGTAGACGGCGTGCCCCAGGTACCGCACGGCGGGTTTCTCGCTTTCACCGGTGAGGCCGGGCTGGGCAAGACGACACTCATCGCGGCGGTCCGCGCCCGCGCCGTCGCCCTCGGGTTCACCGTGTTCTCCGGCAAGGGCGGCGAGAACGAGCAGGGGATGGCGTTCCGCGTCGTCCGCCAGGCCATGCAGCCCATCCTGGCCAGGATGAGCGAGACGGAGCGCCGGGCATTCCTGAGCAGCTGGTACGACATCGTCGGCGCCGCGCTCGGGCTCGAGGCGACGGACCCCGCCCGAATCCCGGACCCGACCGGAGTACGCGACGGCCTCGACTGGGTCATGACGCGCCTCACGATGTTGAACTCGCCTGTCGTGCTGCTCCTGGACGACCTGCACTGGGCCGATGCCGAATCCCTCGACTGGCTCGCCTCCTTCGCGCCCCGGGTCGCCAACCTGCCGTTGCTGATCGTCGTCGGCTACCGGCCCGACGAACTTCCTGCAGACGCAACCTCTTTCCGCACGCTCGTCGAGCGCCACGAGCAGCGCCCGCACGTGCTGTCTCCGCTCGGCGAGGCCGGTGTGGCGCGGATCATCAGGGACGAAGTGGGTGAGGAAGCCGAGGACGAGTTCTGCGGCGCATGCTGGACGGTCACCAACGGAAGCCCCTTCGAGGCCGTCGAACTCGCCATCCGGCTCCGTGAGCGGAAGGTGAGGGGCACCCAGGAGGAGTTGCCCGTGATGCGGGACCTCGCCGCCGCTGTCAAAGGCCCTGGCCTGATCGAGCGCCTCAGACGCCTCGGCCCGGGCACCATCCGCTTCGCGTGGGCCGGCGCCGTCCTGGGTGGGACCTTCTCCCCGGAGGTCGCCGCCGACCTCGCGGTGGTCGGCAGGGAGGAGGCCTTCGAGGCGGCCGAGCAGCTGCGCGCCCGCCGCATCCTCGCGGACGCCGACGAGCCCGCGGGCAACCTGGAGTTCGTCCACCCGCAGATCGCCACGACGATCTACCGCGACATCCCACCGGCCCTGCGCGTCGGCATGCACAACGCGGCCGCCCATGCCGCCCAGGCGGTCGGGGCCGACCCCACTGTCGCCGCCAGGCACCTGCTGGAGGTTCCCTGCGACGGTCGGCCCGATGCGGTCGCGTGCCTGCGCGGCGCAGCGCGTGAGTACCTGCGCGCCGGGGCCCCGGAGGCCGCCCGACGCGTGCTGACCCGGGCGCTGCGGGAACCACCCCCTGCCGAGGACCGCGCCGCCCTTCTCCACGAACTGGCCTGCTCCACTTTCCTGATCGAGCCCACGGCCACGGTCAGCCATCTCCGGGAGGCGCTGACAGAGCCGGGAATCGATCCCGACCTGCGCGCCGCCATCGTCTACCGGCTGACCCAGGCGCTGGCCCACACCGACCGGATGACCGAGGCCGCGACCGTTGCCGCCGACGAGGCACGGCGCGCCACCAACGCGCGCGTCAAACTGCGCATGCAGGCCGATCACTTCGTGTGGAGCGCGTTCCGCGCCGACGAGCCCGACTCGTCCGCCCGCTCGCGGCGGCTGGCGCGGCTGGCCGACAAGCTTCCCGGCCGCAGTCTGGAGGAGCGCTACATCCTCGGACTGCGGGCGTGGGACGCCCTCGTGCGCGGCGAGCCGCGGCAGACCGCCCTCGGGTATGCCGAGGAGGCCCTGCGCGGCGGGATGAGCTGGACCGACGAGAACCGCGGCTTCGAGGTACCCGCGGCGGTCGCCCTGCTGTTCATGTACTGCGACCAGCCACGGCGGGCCGAGGAACTCTTCGCCGAAGGCATGGCCGAATGCGAGCACATGGGGTGGCGCGGCTCCCATCTGGCGCAGGGTCAGACGCTGCTGGGTTACATCCGCTACCGCCGCGGCTTCCTGCCCGAGGCGGAAGAACTCGTCCGGGCCGGGCTGCACACCGCCGAGCGCGTCGAAGGGGCGGTGCCCGCCCAGTGGTTCGCCATCGGCATTCTCATCCAGACCCTGCTGGCCCGTGGGCGCACCGGTGACGCGCGCCGACTCGCCGACAGCTACCACTACGGCGACGTGGTCCCCAACGCCGTCATCTTCCCCGATCCCCGCACGGTGTACGCCGACCTGCTCCTGGCGGAGGGGCGACTCGCGCAGTCGGCACGGCTGTTGTCCAAGGTCGGGGACTGGCTGGAGGGACGGGACTGGCGCAACCCCGCGTGGTGCCCCTGGCAGCTGGGACTGGCCTCGGCCCTTGCCCGCACCGCCCCTGACGAGGCGGCCCGCCATGCCCGGGAGGCCGTCAAGCGCGCCCGGGATTTCGGTGCAGCGTCCGCGATCGGCCAGGCGCTGCACGTCCAGGCGGAGGTGACGGGCGGGCAGGCCGCACTCGATCTCCACACGCAGGCCGTGGACCATCTGGAGCGGTCACCCGCCGCGTACGAACTGGCCCGTGCCCTGGTGGGCCACGGCACCGCTCTGGCCCGCAACGGTCGTCTGCACGACGCCGCCGACCGGCTCTACCAGGGCCTGGAGGGTGCGGTGCACTGTGGCGCCGAGGGTCTGGCCGCCCGGGCAAGGCGGGAGCTCTCCGCGGCGGGACTGCGTCCGCTGCCCCTGCGTTACGCGCAGACGGACATGCTGACGGCCCAGGAGCGCAGGGCCGCCGAGATGACGGCCCTGGGCCACCCGGTATCGGTGGTGGCGAAGGATCTGCGGCTCACCGAGCAGGGCGTACGCCAACTGATGTCCGCCGTGTACCGAAAACTCGGCACGGACGCATCCGGACTACCCGAGGCCCTGTCGAACCATCCCCGACGATGACGGCCGGGAGCCCGGCCACCCACCCCGGCCGGCAGCCATGGGCGGGTTCGCGGCGTCACCCGGCCGTGCGGCGATCGGAGCACTCAGCGGGCCTTCCCCTGCCGTACCGTCCGCTGTCTTGACGCTGAACCGTTTCACTGCTTCCCTCGAAACACTGCCGCTGGGAGCGCTCCCACTCCACCCCACGTGAAGGGAACCCCGTGCAGACCATCCCCCACACCTTCCCGAGACGCCTCCTGCCGACCTTGCTGGCGGCCTCGCTCATGGCCTGTCTGCCGTCCGGGGCCGACGGCTCGCCCGCGCAGGCCGCCCCCATGGCGAAGGCCGCCGCCCCCGGACAGCCCGGTGACCCGAACATCAAGTTCGTCGGCCGCTGGGACACCACCAGTTCCCCCACCGCCTACACGCCGTACTGGGCCGGCGCGTACTACCGGGCCGGCTTCACCGGCCGGACGGTCAAACTGAAGCAGCGCGGCACGATCGACCTGTGGGCGCGGATCGACAACGGGCCGGTGAAGTTCTACGACGACGTCAAGGGGACGGTGAACCTGACCCCGACGGCCCTCTCCCCCGGCAACCACACACTCCAGGTCAATTACCAGGTGGTGGCCGGGTCGTACAAGGGCGACGCGGTCTTCCAGGGGCTGGTCCTGGACAGCGGCGCGACGACGTTCGCACCGCCGGCCCCGGCCAGGACGGTCGAGTTCGTCGGCGACTCGATCACCGTGGGCACGACGAGCTCGCAGAACGCCCGTACCGCGTACGGCTGGCTGATCGGGGAGCGGCTGGGCGTCGAGCACACGCAGATCGCGCAGGGCGGGGCGTGCCTGGTGGCCGCGGCAGACGGATGCGTGGGGCTGGAGCGGCAGTTCACCAAACTCAACCCGAACGCGGCCACGCCCGACTGGAACTTCTCCCGTTACCGGGCCGACGCGGTCGTCATCAACCTCGGCACCAACGACGTCGGGCACGGGGTGAGTACGGCGCAGTTCCAGTCGGCGTACAGCAGTCTGCTGCGCAAGGTGCGGGCCGCGTACCCGCAGGCGTGGATCTTCGCGCTGGAGACGTTCCGCGGGCGGTTCGTCCCGCAGACCGAGGCCGCCGTGAAGGCAGCCGTCGCCGGCGGTGACGCGCGGGTGTCCTTCGTCGACACGACCGGCTGGCTGGGGTCGGGCGATCTGTCGGACTCGGTGCATCCCAACGACCGGGGGCACCGGGTCATAGCCGACCGGCTGGCACCGATGATAGCGGCGAGGATCGGGGCGTAGCGGCTCCGGGGGCGTGCCTCACATCGGGCCGGGACCCGCTCCTCCCTTGAGACGTTCGAGGTCAGAGGGCCGGACCTGGATGACGAGCAGGGCGATCAGCGCGGCCACGGCGGTGAAGATCGCCGCCATGATGAACGCGGCCGAGACACCGGCGGTGAGGATCTCGTCGGACCAGGGTTTGGGCAGTTGGCCGGTGCGTTCGAACCGTATGCGCTCGGCCGGGGTCGCCTGCCGGAGGAAGTCCGGAACCTGCTTCTCGGCCTCGTTGGTGCTGGCCGTGCCGTACATCGTGACCAGGATGGACAGTCCGAGCGAGCCGCCGACCTGCTGGGTCGCGTTGAGGAGTCCGGAGGCCGCGCCGGTCTCCGGCGTGGGCACGTTGGACAGTGCCATGAGGGTCAGGGACACGAACTCCATGCCCATGCCCAGGCTGAAGACGAGCATCGGTCCGAGGACGCTGCCCGCGTAGGTGGAGTGGACGTCGGTGAGGGTCAGCCAGGCCAGGCCCGCCGCCGCCAGGATCGCGCCCACCACCATGAACGGCTTGGGCCCGTAGACGGGCAGGAACCGCGAGGCCAGACCGGCGCCGACGGCGATGACCGCGCTGACCGGCAGGAAGGCGAGGCCGGCCGCGAGCGGGCTGAACCCGAGCACGTTCTGCACGAAGAGCGTGAGGAAGAAGAACATGCCGAAGATGGCGGCGGCCAGGCACAGCATGATGCCGTAGGTGCCCGCACGGTTGCGGTCGGCGAACATGTGCAGCGGCGTGATGGGCTGTTTCGAACGGCGCTCGATCAGGATGAAGGCCGCCAGGACGATGACCGCTCCGGCGAACGAGGCGAGGGTGAGCGGGTCCCGCCAGCCGTCCTGAGCGGCTCTGATGAAGCCGTAGACGAGCAGCACCATGCCCGCGGTGGAGGTGAGCGCGCCGGTGATGTCGAAGCGCCCGGGGTGGCGTTCGGACTCCCTGATGTAGCGCGGGGTGGCGAGCACGATGAGCAGGCCGATGGGCACGTTGACGAACAGCACCCACCGCCAGTTCAGCCACTCCACCAGCATGCCGCCGGCGAGCAGGCCGATCGCGCCGCCGCCCGCCGAGACCGCGGCGAAGACACCGAAGGCGCGGTTGCGTTCCGGTCCCTCGCGGAAGGTGGTGCTGATCAGGGCGAGGGAGGTCGGAGAGGCGATGGCGCCGCCGACGCCCTGCAGGGCGCGGGCGCCGAGGAGTTGGCCGGCGTTCTGGGCGAATCCGCCGAGCAGCGAGGCGAACACGAAGAGCAGCACGCCGAAGACGAAGACGCGCCGCCGGCCCAGGATGTCTCCGGCCCGGCCGCCGAGCAGCAGCAGGCCGCCGAAGGTGAGGGTGTAGGCGTTCACCACCCAGGACAGGCTCGTGGTGGAGAACTCCAGGTCGCTCTGGATGTGCGGCAGCGCGATGTTCACGATGGTGATGTCGAGGACCACCATCAACTGGCAGGAGGCGATGACCAGCAGCGCCATCGCGTTTCCACCACCACCACCGGGTTCCCTGGTGGTGGTCGCCTGTGGTGAAGCCGGCTGCGGGCTGCTGCCTGCGGTGTCCACCGTTCGACGGTACGCCCGGCTCCCGGACCTCACCACTCGATCAGCCGTGCCGTGGCCCGACCTGAAAATCCCGCGGTGGGGCGGCGATAATCCGTTCAACGTGGCCCGGCGGGCCGCGTACGGCGGAGAGGGAGCGACCGTGAACCGCGTTCTTCTCGTCGAGCACACCCGTCTCGTGCGGGGAGCGTTCGCCGCTCTGCTGTCGCGATAGGACGACATTGAGGTCGTCGCGGAGGCCGACGGCGACGGCGACGTGGTCGCGCGCGCCGTTGCGTGCCGGCCGGACGTGGCGGTGATCGGCGTGGACTCCCGGCAGGGCGAGGAGATCGCTGTCCGCGGTGAGCAAGCGCGGCTCCCGGAGTGCCGGATGCTGCTGATGGTGGCCTCGGCGACGCCGGAGCGGCTGCACCGCCTGCTCGATCTGCACGCCGCAGGTGTCATCAGCACCAACGCCCCGCCGGACCGGCTGGTCCACGGTGTCCGCAAGCTGGTGCGGGGGCAGCGGTTCCTCGACCCCGAGTTCGCGCCGGCCGCACTGGACGCGGGCGCGAACCCGCCGGCCCCGCGCGAGGTGGAGGTGCTGCAACTGACGGCCGACGGTACGCCCACGCGGGAGATCGCCGAGCGGCTGTGCCTGTCCGCCGCCACGGTCCGCAACCATCTGTCGGCGATCACCCGGAAGACGGGCGGCCGCAGCCGGATCGACGCGGTCCGGATCGCCACGGAGTCGGGCTGGGTGTGAGCCCCGCACCCCGCGTCCCCGCCCTGTTCCGCCCCGTCCGGCGCCCCTGACAGCAGAACGGCCGGGCAGGTCATCGAGGTGTACCTGCCCGGCCTCCGCGGGCCCTCGCGCCCTGTCCCGGGATCTGTCCAGCATCGCAGAGCGGACGCCCCGTGGACCAGCACCCTTTGTCACGTGTGCGGCGTGAAAGCGTCATCCCGGGATCGTGACGAACGCCGGTGCGGGACGGGCGTTCGACTCGGCCTTCGAGGTCAGCGGCCGCCGCGGATGAGGCCCGTCAGATAGCGCCACAGCGAGGAGCGCTGCCGTGCGGCCGGGTCCGGCAGGATCTCCTCGGCCACGCCCGGGGCGGGTGCGTCCGCCCACGGTCGCGGGGGCGGCACGGAGGCGAGTTCGTACCGCACCGGCAGGGACCGCAGGCCCCGCATGAACGGCGAAGAGCGCCACGGCAGTTGGTCGGCGGGCAGGGCGAGGTCGAGGTGGTCGAACCGCTCGAACAGGCGCCCCACACCGGCCGCCGCGACGGCCGAGGCGAGCTCCCGCGCCGGGCACTGGCGCGGTCCGGCTCCCCAGGAGAGGTGGGCCCGGGTGCTGATGGTGGTGCCCGAGGCGACGTGGTCGGCGAAGAGCGGGTCGGCGTGCGCGGCGCCCGGGGAGACCCACACGGGGTCGCCGGCCCGGATGGTGTAGTTGCCGAGCGGGGTGTCCCGGGCGGCGAAGCGCGGGACGAAGTTGACCAGGGGCGGCTTGCGCATGACCACCCGGTTCATGCTCTCCCTGACCATGCCGGCGGACAGGCTGGCGCGCACGCTGCCCTCGCCGGAGATGACCTCCACGACGGTGTTGGAGATGAGGATGCCGACGTGGTCGGAGGTCATGCCGAGCAGCATGAACAGCTCGCGGGCGAGCTGGTCGAGCGACAGGTCCGGGTGGGCGGCCAGCAGGTACGAGGGGAAGTCGTCGCCCGGCTTCTCCAGCTTCAGCGCGGCCAGTTCGGCCAGCGTCGCCAGCAGGCGTTCCAGTGCGGCCTCGGCATCCGGGCCGGCGTCGAGCACCCGCCACATGTCCATCAGCGCGTCGTCGCCCTGCGAGCCGGGGAAGCCCAGCAGATGACTGGCCACCATCAGCGGCAGCGGCCGGGAGAACTGCGCGGACAGGTCCGCCACGCCGGTCGCGCCGCCCTGCCCGACGAGGGTGATCAGTTCGTCGGCGTAGGCGGTGACGGCGGCCTTCAGACGCTTGGCCTGCGGGTGGCGGGGGTCCTGGAAGGGCTTGAGGGCGACGTCCCACGCGGTGCGCAGCGGCCGGTAGCCGGGGCCGCCCTGGATGAGGATGTGGTTGACCTCCAGGGAGGGCCAGAGCGGCCAGTCGGACGGCACCCTGCCCTCGGTGCGGGCCCGCCAGTTCTCCAGGCCCTTGGGCCAGCCTTCGTCGTCCTGGAGCACCTGGAGCGACTCGCGGTAGCCGAGGACCAGCCAGGCCGGCACCCCCAGCAGGTCGACCGGGGCGACCGGGCCGTGCTGCTGGCGCAGCCGCTCGTACACGAGCGCGGGGCGCACCTCGTAGTCCCTGGTCAGCAGCGGTTCGGGAGCCAGAGTCTCCAGGCTCGTGCCGTCCAGGTCCACGGATCCGCCGTCACCCCGCTGGGATTCCATCGTCTTGCCACCCTCCGACACGCCCTGTACCGGCACACCATCAGCCGGTAGCCGGAAACGGTGGGGACCCTACCCCAGGCCGAACTCACGGGTAACGACGGGGGTGGCGTGGTGGGGAGGGCCGGACCCGCGCTTCAGGCGGCCGTGTAACCGAGTTGACGGCGCATGTAGGGCGTCATGAGGCTCTTCGCCTTGGCCAGGGTGGTGGTGCGGCTGCCGAGGACGGCGGACTCCCCGCCCGGTACGGGCAGCACGGTCAGTCCGTCGGCGGGGCCGAACGGCACGATGAGCGGGGTGCGCTGGGTCGGGCGGTAGAAGCGCGGTTCCTTGCGGTGCTTGCCGGAACTGTGCAGATAGCCGCGGATGTTGTGGGCGGCGATGTCCGCCTGGGCGAGGGCGGCGGGGGTGATCTTGAGTTCGCTGACGTCGTTCACGTCGCCGACGGCGAACACGTCCAGCCGGCCCTCGACCCGGAGCGTCCGGTCGACCTTGACGTGCCCGGATCCGTCGAGCCAGTCGCCGTGGCCGGCCAGGCGCAGCCAGAGGGTGTTGGGGGTGGTGCCGGTCGCCCAGAAGGACAGGTCGGCCTCGATGACCGTGCCGCGGGCGTCGCGGTAGGTGCCGAAGTCGTTCCCGGGAGACATGAAGGAGTCGAGCCGTACCTCCACGTCGTGGGACTCCAGCCAGGCCAGGGCCTTGCGTCCCGGACGGGCACTGCCCGTGGAGTCCAGCAGGGCGGGCCCGGAGTGGGCGAGGGTGACCCGGGCGTCCGGGCGGGCGAGGCGGATCTCGGCGCTGAGTTCGACGCCGCCGGGGCCGCCGCCGACGACCAGGACGTGTTCGGCCGTGGCGATGTTGCGCTGGTGCTCGGCGAACGACTTGGCCGCTTCCTCGGTCGTGGTGCCGGTGAAGCGGGCCGGCTCGGGGTAGTCGGCGCCGGTGGCGATCACGACCACGTCGTACGGCAGCCGCTCGCCGGTGGCGAGGACGACCTGCCGCTCGGTGGTGTCGATGCGGACGGCCTTGCCGGTGGCGACCCGGCCGTGGCGCAGCAGCCGGTTGTAGGGGATGAAGGGCGTGTGCGTCCACTCGGGGTGCACGCCCGCGCGCAGCGAGGCGATGCGGTGGAAGAAGACCTCCTTGCGGTCCACCAGCGTGACCCGGGCCGTGCCGTCCAGCCGTCTGGCCAGCCGGACACCGGCGTAGCCGCCGCCGATCACCACTACGTCGCCGTCGTACACAACAGGGTCTCCTGTGCTGTGGGGGGAGCGAGGGCCGCCGCGGACGGGCCCCGCTCGGATCGACCCTCGGCGGCCACTCGACTGACGCGACAGTAGCCCTTGAAAGTTAAAGAGATCCCGGGGTTCCGTGCATGTTCCGTGAAGGATCGGCACCTGACCGGCCGTCATCTCCCCCAGATCTCCCGGTAGGCCTCGCGGTAGCCCGACGGGTCCCAGCTGGTGGCGCCCTCGCTGTTGCCGGCCGTGGCGATGTGCACGGGGGCCACGTATCCGCTGTCGGGACGCCCGGCGAAGGCACGGTTGAACTCGTCGACGATCTGCCAGCCCTGCAGGGACAGCGGCTCGGGCACGGTGGCGGCCTGGTACTGCCTGCTGTTGACGCGCTGGAAGGCGGACGGGTCGCCGTCACCGGCCCCGATGTTGAACGGCGGCCCGGAGCCCTTCTCACCGGCGGCGCGGAAAGCGGGGGCGGCGTCGGCGAAGTAGAGGTCGTTGATGGCCACGGAGTGGGTCCAGCGGTCCTGGAAGCGGGAGAGCAGGGAGGAGATCTCCCGGGGGGTGCGGGTGCTGGCGTCGGGGATCGGGATGTTCTCCACCGAGAGCAGCCGCACCCCCTGGCAGCTCGTCAGCTCCTTGCGGATCAGGTCGGACTTGTTGCGCGCGAAGGGGATCGACGCGTCGGTGATGAGCACGACCCCGGCACGGCCGTTGGAGTCGGAGATGATCCACTGCGCACTGATGCGGGCGACGTCCTCGACGCGGGTGGTGACGTTGGTGAAGAGGTCGGGCTGCCGGCTCGGGCCGGGGTCGGGGACGGCGTGCCAGCCGATGAGCGGGATGCGCTGCTCGTTGGCCCGGGCGGCCTGCTGGGCCGTCGAGTCGGGGTCGAACCCGCCGATGACGATGCCCGAGGGCCGCAGGGCGACCGCTTCGCTCATGGCGGCCTGGATGCCGGCCGGGGTGCCGCCGCCGTCGATCACCCGGACGTTCCAGCCGATGGCCCGCGCGGCCTCCCGCACCCCGTTCGCGGCGCCGGCGACACCGGGATTCGTCATGGTCTGGGCGACGTAGACGATGTTCTTGCCGGACACCGCCTCGGGGCCGCTGGTGGGTCCTCCCCAGGGGATGTCGGCCCGCTCGGCCCGGGTGACGGCCTCCGTGGCCCGGGCCTGGACGGTCGGGCAGCCGCTCGGGCCCGTCGCGGTCTCGTCCGCGCCGTCGGAGGAACCGCGTTCGCAGCCGGTGAGGGCGGCGGCCGTGGCCAGCAGGACGCAGGAGGCGAGCCGCGCGGCGCGGACTGCGGGGGCGGCCTTGCGGGTGCGGTGCACGGGGACTCCAGTGAGGGGATCGACGCGGCGGGGCGCGCCGGGAGGGTCAGGGCGGGGCCGTGCCGTCCGCCCCCGCCGGGGAGGGCGGGGGCGGCGCGGCGGGCGCGTCGCGGGCCGCGCCGCCGCGCAGCCGGCGGCGGGCGGCGTATCCGGCCAGGCCGACGGCGATGAGCAGGGTGCCGCCGTTGAACAGCGGGACCGTCCAGAACTCGGCGCCCAGCTGGGCGATGCCGGTGAGGCCGACCGCGAGGACGGCGACGGCGACGACCGTGCCGAGGGCGTTGGGCCGGCCGGGCTTGATCGCCGTGGAGCCGAGGAGAGCGCCGACGAAGGCGGGCAGCAGGTAGTCGAGGCCCACGCTCGGGTTGCCGATCTGCTGCTGGGCGGCGAGCAGCACACCGGCGAAACCGACGATCAGGCCCGAGGCGGCGAACGCGTAGACGGTGTACCTGCGGGTCGGGATGCCCACGAGGTCGGCCGCGCGCGGGTTCGACCCGACGACGTACAGGTACCGGCCCAGCGGCAGCCGCTCCAGCACCAGCCAGAGGACGGCCGCGAGGGCGAGCACGTAGAAGGCGGGGACCGGGAGGCCGAGGAACGAGGAGTCGTAGAGGTCGGTGAACGCGGGCGGCAGGCCCTGCGGGCCGGGGACGATCCGGCCGCCGTCGGTGATCCAGCCGGTCACGGCGTACATCATGCTGCCGGTGCCGAGGGTGGCGATGAAGGAGTCGATCCGGCCGAACTCGACGATGACGCCGTTGAGGACGCCCACCACCAGCCCTCCGGCGAGCACGGCGAGGCAGGCGAGCGGCCAGGGCCACCCCGCGTTGACGACGAGCTGGAGCACCATCACATGGGCCAGGCCGAGGCCGTAGCCGATGGAGAGGTCGAAGGCGCCCGTGACGATGGGGACCATGGCGGCGAGCGCGAGGACGGCCGGGATCGACTGGGTGGACAGGATCGAGTCGACCGTGTCCAGCGTGGGGAAGGTGTCCGGCAGGGCGAGGGAGAAGACCAGGTAGAGCAGGGCGGTGAGGGCGAGCAGGCCGTAGGCGCCGATGTGGTGGCCGCCGGGGCGGTGGCGCGGCCGGGGCGGCGTCACGGGTGACCGGCCGGGGACGGGGGCATGGCCGAGGCCGCCCGGGTCAGTCCGGCGACGGTGAGGGCGGGGCCGCTCAGCTCGGCCGTCACCGTTCCGCGCACGAAGACCAGCGTGCGCCGGCACACGCTCGCCACCTCCTCGAAGTCGGTGGACAGCAGCAGGACGGCGAGGCCCGCCTCCAGCGCCTCGTTCAGGAGGCGGTGGATGGCGGCCTTGGCGCCGACGTCGACGCTCGCGGTGGGCTCCTCCAGGATCAGCAGCCGCAGGTCCGTCCGCAGCCAGCGGCCGATCATGACCTTCTGCTGGTTCCCGCCGGACAGCGTGGCGATGGGGGTCTCGCTGTCGCGGGGCCGCACCGAGAAGCGGTCCATCAGTGCGGCGGCCCGGGCCCGTTCACCGCGGGGGCCGATCCAGCGCGCGGGCGGCGCGCCGCCCGCCCGGGGGTTCGCCAGGAGGTTCTCCCGTACGGTCAGCTCGGCGAGGCAGCCCTCCCGCAGCCGGTCGCCCGGCACCAGGCCCACCCCGAGGGCGACGGCCTCCGCGACCGTGCGCGGCCCGTACGGCCGCCCGTCCAGGAGGACCCGCCCGTCCAGGAGGGGCCGGGCGCCGGCGAGGGCGCGGCCGAGGTCCATGTGCCCGGCGTCGGAGAGGCCGACCAGGCCGAGGACCTCCCCGGCCGCGAGCTCGAAACGGACGGGTCCGGCCCGGGCGGTGCGCACGCCGTCGAGGGCCAGGACGGGCGCTGTGCCGGCCGGGGCTGTGGCCGGGCGGTGGACGGCCGGTTCGTCCGCCTCGCCGACGATGTCGCGGACCAGCCGCGCGGGGCTGTGGTCGGCGAGCCGGCCGTGGCTGACGACCCGGCCGTCCCGCAGGACGGCGAAGAGGTCGGCGACCCGGTACACCTCGTCCAGGCGGTGGCTGACGTAGAGGACGGCGTGCCCGCTGTCGCGCAGCCCGTGCAGGACGCGGAAGAGCCGGTCGCAGTCCGCGGCGGGCAGGCGGGCGGTCGGCTCGTCGAGGACGATGAGCCGCGCGCGGGCCGCGAGGGCCCGGGCGATGGCGACCAGCGAGCGGTCGGCCGGTGCGAGGCCGGAGACCGGCGTGTCCGGGTCGAGGTGGGCGGCGACGAGCCCCAGCGCCTCGACACAGCGCGCCCGGGTGCGCCGCCAGGAGATCAGCCCGGTCCGGCGCCCGTACCCGGCGGTCAGGGCGATGTTCTCGGCGACCGTCATCCACTCCACGAGGCCGAGGTCCTGGTGGATGAACGACATGCTCCGGGTGGCGGTCGGGCTGCCCAGGGGTTCCCCGGCGACGGTGACCTGCCCCGCGTCGGCCTGATGGACCCCGGCGAGGATCTTGATGAGGGTGGACTTCCCGGCACCGTTGGGCCCGAGCAGGGCGAGGACGCTGCCGGGGTGCACGTCGAGGTCGGCTCCGGCCAGCGCGACGGTGCCGCCGAACCGCTTGCCGAGCCCGCGGATCCGGACCAGGGGTTCGGGCCCGAAGGGTGAAGCCGCCGCCGGGGGCGTGTCGGGAGCGTCGCGCACGCGATCAAATTACAGCATTTCGGGCATTTTTCGGCTTGCTGCGACGCCGACGGGCTCTCTCCGGGGCGAGCATGCGGTGTCACGCGGCGTCGAGATCGCATTCGGCCCAGATGACCTTGCCCTCGGGCAGGTAGCGGGTACCCCAGCTCTGCGAGAGCTGGGCGACGAGGAACAGACCGCGTCCCCCCTCGTCCGTGCTGGCCGCCCGCCGCAGGTGCGGTGCGGTGTTGCTGGCGTCGGAGACCTCGCAGATCAGCGTCCTGCCGTAGAGCAGCCGCACCCGGATCGGCGCGGCGCCGTGCCGGATGGCGTTGGTGATCAGCTCGCTGAGGATCAGCTCCGCGGCGAACCCGGTCTCGTCGAGTCCCCAGCCGGACAGCCACCGCATGGCGGACGCCCGGACCTCGCCGACGCGGGCCGGGTCGGCGGACAGCTCCCAGGTGGCGACCCGGCCGGGGTCCATGGCGTGGACTCGGGCGACGAGCAGGGCGATGTCGTCGTGCGGATGCGCGGGCGCCACGGTGTCCAGGACCGCCTGGCAGGTCTCCTCGGGGGCGCGCTCGGGATGGGCCAGAGCCTCGCGCAACTGCTCCAGGACCGCGTCGACGTCGCGGTTGCGGTCCTCGATGAGCCCGTCGGTGTAGAGGACCAGCTGACTGCCCTCGGGAAGGCCGACCTCCACGGCGTCGAAGGGCAGGCCGCCGAGGCCGAGCGGGGGCCCGGCGGGCAGGTCGGGGTAGGTCACGCTGCCGTCGGGGTGGACGACGGCGGGCGGCGGGTGACCGGCGCGGGCCATCAGGCACCGCTGCGCGGTCGGGTCGTAGACGGCGTAGAGGCAGGTCGCGCCGATGACGCCCGCGCCCTTGCCGTCGGGGTCCTCCCGGTCCAGGCGGCCCACCAGGTTGTCCAGGTGGGTGAGGACCTCGTCGGGCGGGAAGTCCAGCTCGGCGAAGCTGCGGGCGGCGGTGCGCAGCCGGCCCATGGTGGCCGCGGAGAGCATGCCGTGGCCGACGACATCGCCCACAAGGAGCCCGACGCGGGCGCCGGACAGCGGGATGACGTCGTACCAGTCGCCGCCCACGTCGGACTCGGCGGGCAGGTAGCGATGGGCGACCTCGACGGCCTCCTGGTCGGGCAGGCCGTGCGGGAGGAGCCGGCGCTGGAGGGCCAGGACCATGGTGCGCTCATGGGTGTAGCGCCGGGCGTTGTCGATGGACAGGGCGGCGCGGGAGGCGAGTTCCTGGGCCAGGGAGCGGTCGTCGTCCCCGAAGGGGCCGCCCGCCCGGTAGAAGGAGGCGACACCCAGGACGACACCGCGGGCGAGCAGCGGTACCGCGATGAGGGACTGGACGTGGGCCAGCAGGCTCGCGGTGTGCTCGGGGTCCTGGGCGAGCCAGCCGGCGGCGGCCTTCAGGTCCGGTTCCAGCACGGCCTCGCCGCTGCTGAGGCAGCGCAGCTGGGGCGTGGTCGGGCCGAAGTCGACACGCTTGCCGGGGGGTGTGAAGGGCAGGCCTTCACGGATGCCGTGGACGATCGTGCGGCGCAGGTCGGCGATGGGGTCGGCGGATTCCTCGCCGCGCAGCACGGCGTCGGGCAGGTCGATGGTGACGAAGTCGGCCAGTCCGGGGGCCGCGGTCTCGGCCAGTTCCTCGGCCGTGCGGCGCACGTCCAGGGTGGTGCCGATGCGGGTGCTTGCCTCGGACAGCAGCTCCAGACGGCGGCGCGCGGCCAGGGCGTAGGCCCCGACCTGCGGCTCCCCCAGCATCACCAGCCCCCGGGCCGGGAACGCCGCCTCGGAGTGCTCCCCGGCGGGGCCCCGCCCGTCCCCGTCGGCGGCGGCGGGCTCGGAGGGGGTTCGGTCACTGTCGGCCGGGGCGGGCTCGGAGAGGCTCCGATCACCGTCCGTCGTCGGCTGCGTGGTGGTCCGGTCGCCGTCCGCCACGACGGGTCCGGCAGGGGTGCGCGCCGAGCCGGGCTCGGCGGGTGCGGGGGGCTCGGCGGGCGTGACCGGTCCGGCCGTCCCGTCCGACCCCGATGTACCGCCGTCTCCGTCCGTCGTGACGAGCGGGCCGGAGGACGCGGCGAGGTGCCCGGACGGCAGGGTGATCGCCGGACGGGCCGCGGAGAGCGGGACGGCGGGGGCGGTGACAGCGGACAGCTCGTCCGTCTGGTGCGGTATGGCGAGCGGCCCGCCCGCAGGGGGGCCGGGCAGCACAGCCTCGATGGCGATGCCCTGCACACCGGAGCCGCTGGTCACCGGACGGCTCACGAGCGTCACGCGCCGCCCGTCGGGCAGGGTCACCTCCACGGCTCCCCGCTGCGCACCCGAGATCAGCTCGGCCGCCTTCTCCCGCAGTGTCGCCTGGTCGCGGGCAGGGAACTCGTTCGCCAGCGCGTCCAGCGCCACACCTCGGTGCAGACCGGCGGTGCCTGCCCCGGCCGCCAGGTACGTCCGCAGCAGGGCGCGCTCACGTGCGGAGCTCTGCCCGAGCAGCCGTCGTTCGATGCCCTCGGCCGCCCTGCGGATCGCGACGCCCAGTGCGGGCCTCTCGAAGCCGCGCGGATAGCCGAGGCACAGGACACCCTCGATGCGCCCGCTGAGCGGGTCACGGACGGGCAGCGCGACGCAGGCGTTCTGCTGGGAGCGCTCCGCGAAGTGCTCGGCACCGTAGACGCGGATGAGCTGCCGTTCCGCCAGGGCCAGCCCGATGCCGTTGGTGCCGGCGACCTGCTCGGCGAAGACGAACCCCGGGACGACCTGGATGTCGGGGAGGCTCCTGGCCATCGACGGATCCCCGAAGCGGCGCAGCAGCACCGTCCCGTTCGCGTCGGCGACGGAGATGTTGACCTGGCTGCCGGCGAACGTGGCCTGCAGCCGGTCGAGGACGGGCACGGCCGCCCGGACGATACGGCCGCCCGGGTCGAAGTCCTCCCGGTAGGGCAGGTCGAGCGCGTCCGGCGACAGGCCCAGGTTCCGGCAGCGCTGCCAGGAGTCCAGGATGGACGTCCGCACGCCCGTCTCGACCGGCTCGCCCTGGAGGAACAGCTCGCGGAGGCTGGCGGGCCCCGTGCCGTCCGTCGCACGCCCCGCCGGCCTGGGTTCCTCGCCGGACCGAACCACGCTTCGCCTCACTTGCGCCCGCGACAATCCGCTGCTCGGAAGAGAATCTGGCATTGATGAGGATACGGGCATTACGGGCGGCCGTCACGGCACGCCAGGGCCATGCGGGGCCCACGACCGCCGGGCCGGAGCCGTGGGACCGCGCTCACCCCAGGAAACTCAGGCGTACCTTCCGTTCCGGGTTGTCCCTGTTGGTGTCCACCAGGCACACCGACTGCCAGGTGCCGAGCTCCAGCCGGCCGGCGAGCACCGGCAGGGTCGCGTGCGGCGGGACCAGGGCGGGCAGGACGTGGTCGCGGCCGTGGCCGGGACTGCCGTGCCGGTGCTGCCAGCGGTCGTCGGCGGGCAGCAGGGTGTGGAGTGCCGCCAGGAGGTCGTCGTCGCTGCCGGCGCCGGTCTCCAGGACGGCGATGCCGGCCGTCGCGTGCGGGACGAAGACGTTGAGGAGGCCGTCGCGGCCGGCCGCCGCCTCGCGCAGGAAGGACTCGCAGTCGCCGGTGATGTCGAGGACCCGCTCCGCGGCGCCGGTGCTGAGGTTCAGAACTCGGGTGGTGAAGACATCTGACATGCCTCCATCCTGACGCACGAGGCCACTTACCCGGAGCCGCGCGAGCCGCCCCTCGGGAAGATCCACGGCTCCGCGCCGGTTAGTAGAAGCGTGAACAACACACGTGAGGTCGAGGTGGTCGTCATCGGCGCGGGGCAGGCCGGGCTGGCCGGCGCCTATCACCTGCGGCGGTCCGGTTTCGAGCCGGACCGCGACTTCGTCGTGCTGGACCACTCCCCCGCCCCCGGCGGCGCCTGGCAGTTCCGGTGGCCGTCGCTGACGTACGGCAAGGTGCACGGGATGCACGCCCTGCCGGGCATGGAGCTCACCGACGCGGACCCGGCGCGGCCGTCCGCCGAGGTGATCGGCGCGTACTTCGACCGCTACGAGCGGACCTTCGACCTGCGCGTCAGGCGGCCGGTGGACGTACGGGCCGTGCGCGAGGGGCCCGGCGGGCGGCTGCTCGTGGAGACCTCGGAGGGCGTCTGGTCGACGAGGGCGCTGATCAACGCGACCGGCACCTGGGACCGGCCGTTCTGGCCCCGCTATCCGGGCCAGGAGACCTTCCGGGGGCGGCAGTTGCACACCGCGCAGTACCCCGGGCCCGAAGAGTTCGCCGGGCAGCGGGCCGTGGTGGTGGGCGGCGGCGCCTCGGGCACCCAGCACCTGCTGGAGATCGCCTCGCACGCGGCGGCCACCACGTGGGTGACGCGGCGCCCGCCCGTCTTCCGCGAGGGTCCCTTCGACGAGGGCGCGGGCCGGGCCACGGTCGCACTCGTCGAGGAACGGGTCCGGCAGGGGCTGCCGCCCCGCAGTGTCGTGTCGGTCACCGGGCTGCCGCTGAACGACGCGGTCCGGCAGGGCATCAAGGACGGAGTGCTCGACCGGCAGCCGATGTTCGACCGCATCACGCCGACAGGTGTGGACTGGAACGACGGCCGCCATGTCGACGCCGACGTCATCCTCTGGGCCACCGGCTTCCGCGCCGCCATCGACCATCTCGCCCCGCTCCGGCTGCGCTCCCCCGGCGGCGGCATCCGCATGGAGGGCACGCACGCGGCCGCGGACCCCCGCATCCACCTCGTCGGCTACGGCCCGTCGGCCAGCACGATCGGAGCCAACCGGGCCGGCCGCGCGGCGGTACGGGACATCAGGCGGCTGCTGGAGCAGGAGCCGGCGGCGGCATGACCGGGGCAGGGGGACCCACCGGGCCCTCGCCCGAACGCGGCGTGGGACGGGGCGGGGTCCACCGGACCGCCCTCACCCGGCCGCCTGAGCCCCGCTCTTCTTCCGCTGCGCGTTGAACTCCGCGACGTTGCGCTGGTGTTCCTGGTAGTCCGCCGTGAAGCGGGTGTCGCCCTGGCGGACCGTGACGAAGTACAGCCAGTCTCCCTGGGCCGGGTTGACGGCGGCGCGCATCGCCTCTTCGCCGGGGTTGGCGATGGGCGTGGGCGGCAGGCCCATGCGCTGGTAAGAGTTGTAGGGGCTGTCGATCCGGGTGTCGGCCTCCGTCGTACGGACGGTGGAGCGGTTCAGGGCGTAGTTGATGGTGGAGTCCATCTGCAGCGGCATGCCGCGTTCGAGGCGGTTGAAGATGACCCGGGCCACCTTGCCCATGTCGGCCTTGGTCGCCGCCTCCGCCTGGACGATGCTCGCGATGGTGACGGCCTGGTACACGTTCATGGCGTTTCGCTGTGCCCCGGCGGCGATGGGCGCGCCGTTGAACCTGTCGTTGGCGGTGTCGACCATCAGTGCGAGGAGCTGGTCCGGCGTGGTCTTCTCCTGGAGCGCATAGGTGGCCGGGAAGAGGTAGCCCTCCGGGTTGCCCTCGGCGTCGTTCGGCAGTTTCAGCGCGGCCTTGTCCAGGGACTTCTTGGTGCTGCCGGCGGGCAGAGCGAGGGCCTTGTCGACAGCGGCGTAGACCTGGCTCGCGCGCCAGCCCTCGGGGACGGCCAGGGTCGTGGGCCGGCTCTCCTCCTCGGTCCCGGCCCCCAGGGTCAGCAGCGGCACCGCCACGGCGGTACCGACCACGACGGCTCCGGCCGCGACGAGGACGATGCGGCCCCGGCGCGTCAGTCGAATCGTGCTCCGTGGCGGAGTGTTCTTCTCCATGCGGGCACGGTAACCCGCATATCGTCATAAACCCGGCATATTTTCATCTTGTCGGCTCCAGTTGGGCGTCCCGGCGTACGAGCGCCGCGTACCGCCCGCCCTCCTCCAGAAGCTCCTCGTGCGTACCGCGTTCGACCGCGCGGCCCCCGTCGAGGACCACGATCTGGTCGGCGCCGCGCACGGTGGACAGCCGGTGGGCGATGGTGAGGGTGGTGCGGTTCGCCGAGAGGGCGTCGATGGCGTCCTGGACGGCGGCTTCGGTCCGGGTGTCCAGCGCGCTGGTGGCCTCGTCGAGGATGAGGACCGGCGGGTCGCGCAGGATGGTGCGGGCGATGGCCAGGCGCTGCTTCTCACCGCCGGAGAAACGGTGGCCGCGCTCGCCGACGACGGTGTCGTAGCCGTCGGGCAGGGCGGCGATGTGGTCGTGGATCTGCGCCGCCTCGGCCGCCTTGCGGAGTTCCTCGTCAGTGGCGTCGGGCTTGGCGAAGCGCAGGTTGTCGGCGACCGACGCGTGGAAGAGGTACGTCTCCTGCGAGACGACGCCGACCGCGCGGGCCAGGGTGTCGAAGTCGAGGTCGCGGACGTCGACCCCGTCGAGGGTGACGCGGCCGCCGGTGACGTCGTACAGACGCGGCACCAGATAGCCCAGGGTGGACTTGCCGGCGCCGGTGGGGCCGACGATCGCGAGGCTGCCGCCGGCCGGGACGGTGAGGTCGATGCCGTCGAGTACCGGGCCGTCCTTGCCGTCGTAGCCGAAGGAGACGTCGTCGAAGCGGATTTCACCCTTGATCCGGTCGAGGCGTACCGGGTCGGGGCGCTCGGTGATGTCGATTGGCAGGTCGAGGTACTCGAAGATGCGCTGGAAGAGGGCGAGGGAACTCTGGATCTGCACACCGGTCGACAGCAGGCTCACGGCCGGGCGGAACAGGCCCTGCTGGAGCGAGACGAAGGCGACGATCGTGCCGATGGAGACCTCGGGGCCGCCGAGCTGGAGGGCCATGCCGGCGGTCCAGTAGATGACGGCGGGCAGGGCGGCCATGACGATCGTGATGACGGCCATGCGCCAGCGCCCGGCCATGTTCGACCGGACCTCCAGGTCGACGAGTTGCTCGGACTCATCGGAGAAGGAGCTGGTCAGCGAGTCGGAGCGGCCCATCGTGCGGCCCAGCAGGATGCCGCTGACGGAGAGCGACTCGGTGACCGTGGCGGCCATGGCGGCCATCTGCTTCTGGCGCTGGGTGGTGATCTTCCGGCGTTCGTCGCCGACGCGGCGGCTGATCCACACGAACACCGGCAGCAACAGCAGGGAGACGACCGTCAGGCGCCAGTCGAGGGCCAGCATCGCGACGATCGTGGCGACCACGCTGGTGACGTTGGAGACCAGGGAGGTCGCGGTGGAGGTGACGGTGGCCTGCATGCCGCCGATGTCGTTGGCGATGCGGGACTGCACCTCGCCCGTGCGCGTGCGCGTGAAGAAGGCGAGGGACATGCGCTGGAGCCGGCCGTAGACGGCGGTGCGCAGGTCGTGCATGACGCGCTGGCCGACCGTCGTGGAGATCAGAGTCTGGAGGACCCCGAAGACGCTGGTGAGCACCGCGCTGAGGATCATGCCGAGGGCGAGCAGGCTGAGCAGGCCCGTGCGCCCCTGGGGGATCGCGACGTCGAGGATCTCCTTCAGCAGGAAGGGCGTGGCGACCGAGACCAGCGACGCGGCGGCGACCAGCAGCCCGACGATCGCCAGACGGCCCCGGTAGGGGCGGAAGAGGCCGAGGATGCGGCGGACCTGCCGGGGCTGCTCCTTGGCGTCGGCCGGCGGGGTCCAGGGGGCTTCACGGTCGGGATGCATGGGCTCCTACGAGGGACGCGGCGGATCGGATCACAGCTCATTGTTACCTATACTCACAATGAACTGCATCCTGATATTGTTCCCGCATGACCACGCCTGACCCCGACGGCCTTCTCGCCGAGCAGTTGCTGCGGCTCACCCGCCGGGTGCACCGCATCCAGAAGCGCCATCTGGAGCAGCGTGAGCTGGGCATCACACCTGCCCAGTCCCGGCTGCTGCGCACACTGGCGCACTGGGGGTCGCCGCCGCGCATGGCCGACGTCGCCGAGCGCCTGGAGGTGGTGCCGCGGGCCGTGACGACGCTGGTCGACGCCCTGGAGGCGAGTGGCAAAGTGCGCCGGGTCCCGGACCCGGCCAACCGGCGGGTGATCCGCATCGAGCTCACGGACGACGGCCGGGGCGCGTTGCGCGAATTGCGGGCGGCGCGCAGGTCGGCCGCGGAGGAGATCCTCGCGCCGCTGACGGGGGATCAGCGGGACGCGCTCGGGGGGTTGCTGGACACGCTGATCGACGGGACGCCGGCGGGGACCTGCTGACGGACCGGGACACGACAGCGGGCCGCGGCCTCCGCTCGTCCTGCCGGAGCGGAGGCCGCGGCCCACTCGGTTCCGGTCAACCGGCCTCGGGAGCGGGCTCCTTGAGTTCCTTCGGCTTCTGGGCCGGGATCCCCGGGACCGGCTCGACGGCACCGATCCCGCTGTCGGCGCCCTCGCCGCCCTCGTCCGGCTCGGAGGTGTCCTCCCCGTCGAGCGCCCTCTTCGCCCGGGCGGTGTCCAGGGCCCCCTCCCAGCGGGACACCGCGAAGACGGCGACGCAGTTGCCGAGCAGGTTGGTGACGACGCGCATCGAGTCCATGATGCGGTCCACGCCCAGCAGCAGCGCGACGGCCCCGGCGGGGATCGCCCCCAGGGAGGAGGCGGTCGCGGACAGGGCGAGGAACGCCGAACCGGGGATGCCCGCCATGCCCTTGCTGGTCAGCATCAGCACCAGGACGACGGTGACCTGCTGCCCGAGGCTCAGGTCCACACCCACCGCCTGGGCGATGAACAGCGTGCCGATGGACAGGTAGAGCGAGGCGCCGTCGAGGTTGAAGGAGTAGCCGGTGGGGAGCACCAGCCCCACGGCGTCGTCGCGCGCACCGGCCCGGCGCAGTTTCTGCATCACCCGCGGCATGACCGACTCGGTGGACGCGGTACCGAGCGCGAGCAGCATCTCCTCGCGGATGTAGCACAGGAACTTCCACAGACTGAGGCCGGTCACGGCCTTCAGGGCGATGGCCAGCAGCGCGATGAACAGCGCCGCCGCCACGTAACAGAGCACGATGAGCTTGGCGTACGTCCGCATCACGCCCAGGCCGTAGTTGCCGACCAGGTGGGCCATCGCGCCGAACACCGCGATCGGGGCCAGTCGCATGATGAAGCCGACGACCGCGAAGATGATCTCCTGGGCCTGCTCGATCGAGGGCAGGATCTTCGGCACCTTGGTGTGCCCGAGATGCAGCAGGGCGGCGCCCACCAGGCAGGCCAGGATGAGGACTTGGAGGAGCTCGTTCTCGGCGAAGGCGCCGATGAAACTCTGCGGCAGCGCGTTGAGGACGAACTCGGTCGTCGTGGGCAGGTGCCCCCCGCCCGTCGTCTCGTCCACCGCCGCCGCGTTCAGCGAGGAGGGGTCGACGTTCATGCCTCTTCCGGGGCCGAAGACGTTGGCGGCGACGAGACCGATGACCAGGGCGGCCGTCGAGGCGATCTCGAACCAGACGAGGGCCTTGACCCCGATCCGGCCGAACGCCTTCAGGTCACCGGCCTTGGCGATGCCGACGACGACCACGCAGAACACCAGGGGCGAGATCACGGTCTTGATGAGCCGGGTGAAACCGTCGCCCAGCGGCTGGAGAGCCGTGGCCGTGTCCGGCCACAGCTTTCCGACGACGATTCCGAGGACGAGCGCGCAGGTAACCTGCGCGAAAAGCGAGGTACGTAGAGTGCGTGCGACGCGTCGCGGGAGGGACGGTACGGACGGGGGCACGAAGCCTCCTCAGGGGACGGGACGCACAGAAGCCGGAGGGGTCTTCTGTGATGCGGAAGGCGGATTCCGTTTCCGACACTCTGGAGGCTGTCTTGATCGCGCACAAGACCGCGCCGTTTCAGCCATGTAAAAGCGTCATAAGTGATGCACGTCACACTCACCCCACTGCTCACCTCAGCACCGGTTGCGGTCCTCCGTGAGCACTCCCTGCACGGCGGTCAGAGTCCGGTCGTAGCAACCGTGTAGGCCGCGGAGCCGGTAGCGCTCATTCGTGGTGCCGACCGCGTGGCGCTGGTCACGCGGCACGTTCGCCGTGTAGGTCGCGTCGCCCGTATACGAGTTGTCGAGCCGCGACCACGCGGTGCGCCGTCCGCCGTGCGTGCCGACGACCGTGGCGCGGTCGCCGAGGGTCAGCACGGTGCGCAGGCGGTCGCCCGCACCCAGGGTGGTCGTGCCGTCCATCGTGTAGGCGCGGTGGGTCCGCGTCATACGCCCGCCGACGGTCACCGACTCGTCGTCCGTCCAGGCGGCTTCGAGGGCGTCACGCGTCTCGCCGTCGGTCCAGCGGTGCGTGGACGTGTGGGCGAGCGAGCGGCTGACGGTGGTCGTGACGCGGCCGTGCGAGGTGTCGACGTAGCCGCCGACGGTCAGCCCGTGGGCACCCTCGGTGGCCACCACGTGCTCCGGACCGGGCGTGTACACCGACGAGTTCGTCAGGTCTCCCACCTTGTGCACGGTGAGCTTCCCGGTGACCCGTGCGCGCTGCTCGTCCTGCCAGACCAGGACGTTGACGGGCGTGCTCCAGCCGGTCTGCCCCTCGGGCACGCCGACGACCGAGACCTCGACGCGGTGCGGGCGGCCGTCGTTGAGGATCCCGGCGAAGGGGGTGAGGTCGTAGGTGATGGGCTTGATGTCGAAGGCGCGCGGGCCCGGGATGACGTACCAGAGGAACGGGTTGGACCAGCCTCCGGTCCACACGGTCGGGAACGGTGCGGCGATGCCGGCGAGCCGTCCGTCCACGCTGATCTGCACCTCCCGATAAGGGCCTTGACCGGCCTTGCAGGAGTACGGGGCCGGCTCGGGCACGGTCAGGTACCAGTACTCCTCGCAGCCGCCGCCGGAGCCGGTCGCGTACACCTCGGCGACGATCCGCTCGCTGTTGCGAGGGGCGGTGAGGGCCGAGTCGTCGTCGAGCGTGAGGACCCGGTCGGGGCTCTTGCCGTCGGGGCGGCCCTGGTAGAACGTCAGCGTGACCTCGACGTCGAGGACGCCCGTGTAGGTGTCGTCGACGACGTTCCCGATGAGCATCTCGACGTCCCGGCCCGTGCGGAAGGTGTCGCTGTAGCGCGTGACGTCCTTCTCAACGGACCACTCGATGCCGTCCGGCGAGGGCTGCGGCGTCGACGTGCGGAAGATCTCGACCCCGCCGACGTGCAGGTAGCCGAGCCGGTCGTACTGGCGGCCCTTGACCTTGCCGTCGAGCCGGAGCACCACCTTGCTCCAGCGGTCGCCGCAGCCGTCGGGCGGGGTGTAGGTGCCGCGATACGGGGTGAAGTCACGGAACTGCGCCCGGGCGAGGGTGACTTCGCAGGACTTCCCGGAGGGCCTTTCCACCGGCGGGGCGGCCGTGACCGGGTCGTGCCAGTCGGTGCCGAACTCGGCGGGGACACCGGCCGCCGGGGCGGGGACGTCCACCGCACCGGCGGGTCCGGTGCCGAGGAGGGTGCCCGCCAGGAGGCTGACTCCGGCAAGCATGAACATGACGATCCGTCTCTTCATGGGCGGTGTTCTACGGCGCCCCGGCCGCCTCCGCAACGCGCACCGGCCCGCCGGGACAGCCCTGTTCCCGCCTCGGTCGGCCGGTTCCGTTCGGTGAACGGAAAACCTGTTGCCCGCGACCACGCGGCGAGGCGAACCTGTCACGGTTTGCTGCCTTCGGCCGGACCCCATCCCCCTGACACGAGCCACTGGGACGTCATGCAGATTCAAGACCTTCCGTATCCCGACCCGGGCGTGCCGGACGCGCGTTCGGGCCCCCGATTCCTGTGGTGGCTCTTCCGCAATCAGCTGGGCGGCCAGCTCAAGTCGCTGGCCTGGGGGCTGCTGCACTTCGCCTCCGTCGCCGCCCTGCCGTTCTGTGTCGGTGTCGCCGTGCAGGCCGTCGTCGACCGCTCCGGCTCCGGGCTCGCCCTGGCGGGCGGGCTGCTGGCGCTGGCCTGCGTCGGCAACGCGGTCGGCGACACCTTCCTGCACCGCACAGCGATCACCAACTGGATCACGGCGGCCGCCCGCGTCCAGCAACTGCTCGCCCGCAAGGCCGCCCATCTGGGCTCGGCGCTGACCCGGCGCGTCGCGGCCGGTGAGGTGGTCGCGGTGTCCACGGGTGACGTCGAGAAGATCGGCTGGTTCGTCGAGGCCCTGTCCCGCTTCACCGCGGCCCTGGTCACCATCGTGCTGGTCTGCGTCGGCCTGCTCGTCTACCAGCCCGCGCTCGGCGTGGTCGTCGCCGTGGGGCTGCCCGCACTGGCGCTTGCCGTGCTGCCGCTGCTCCCCCGCGCCACCCGGCGCGCCGACACCCAGCGCGAGAAGGCCGGACGCGCCACCGAACTCGCCTCGGACACCGTCGCCGGCCTGCGCGTGCTGCGCGGCATCGGCGGCGAGGACCTGTTCCTCGACCGCTACCGCAGCGCCTCCCAGGAGGTCCGCCACGCAGCCGTGCGCAGCGCCCGGATGTGGGCCCTGATCTCCGCGATCCAGGTCCTGCTGCCGGGGCTGCTGCTCATCGCCGTCGTCTGGTACGGCGTGGGGCTGGCCCGCGACGGCCGGATCACCGTCGGTGAACTGGTCACCGTCTACAGCTCGGTCATGGTCCTCACCTATCCGCTGCGGCACTTCGAGGAGATCGCCATGGCGTACTCCTTCTCCCGGCCCTCCGCCAAGCGGGCCGCGGGAGTGCTGTCGCTCCAGCGGCCCACGGACATCGCGGGATCGCGCGCGGCCGAGGTTCCGTCGGGTGACCTGTACGACCCGGACACCGGGCTGCTCGCGCCCGCCGGGCGGCTCACGGCCGTGGTGTGCGGCGACCCGGACGCGGCGGGCCTGCTGGCGGAGCGGCTGGGCGGACACCCCTCCCAGGAGGGCGCCTCGGTGCTGCTGGGCGGTGTGCCGCTCGACGAACTCCCGCTGGACAGCGCCCGAACGGCCGTGCTGGTCCAGGACAAGGACCCGGTGCTGCTGTCCGGCACGCTGCGCGAGCTGCTCGACGTACCCGCGTCGGGCGCCGTCCGGCCGGAAGAGGCGCTCGCGGCCGCGCAGTGCGACGACGTGCTGGCGGCGCTGGTGCAGGGCTCGCTGGACGCGGGCGACCCGATGGACGCCCGGATCACCGAGCGCGGCCGGTCCCTGTCCGGCGGTCAGCGCCAGCGGCTCGCGCTCGCCCGGTCGCTGATCACGGACCCGGAGGCGCTCGTCCTGGACGAGCCGACCTCGGCCGTCGACTCGCACACCGAGGCCCGGATCGCGCAGGGCGTGCGGGAGTTGCGCGACGGGCGCACGACCGTGGTGTTCACCTCCTCCCCGCTGCTGCTGGACCGCGCCGACCGGGTCGTGTTCCTGCACGACGGCGAGGCCGTGGCGGTCGGCGCCCATCGCGAGCTGGTGCGGACCGACCCCCGCTACCGGGCGGTGGTCACCCGCGAGACGGACGACGAGGCCGCACTCAGCGGCTCCGTCGCCCTGGACGACGCACTGCAGGAAGACGTTCTTCAGGAACTGGAAGAGATCGAGGAGAAGGCATGATCGGCGTCGCGCCACCGGCCTACGACCCGGCGGCCCCGACGACGGCGAACACCCTGCCGGTCGGTGCCCCCGAGACCGTCCGCGCCTACGTGGCCGAACTGCTGCGCCGGCACCGGCGGGCGTTCCTGCTGCTGGTGGCCGTCAACACGGCCGCCGTGATCGCCTCGATGGCCGGTCCCTGGCTGCTGGGCGGACTGGTGGAGCGGGTGTCCGACGGGGCGCGGGACCTGCGGCTGGAACTCACCGCCGGGCTCTTCGTGGCCGCGCTGGCCGTACAGGCCGTGTTCGTCCGTCAGGTACGGCTGCGCGGCGCGATGCTGGGCGAGCGGATGCTGGCCGACCTGCGCGAGGACTTCCTCGTCCGGTCGGTCGGGCTGCCGCCCGGGGTGCTGGAGCGGGCCGGGACCGGCGACCTGCTGTCGCGCATCACGACCGACATCGACCGGCTGGGCAACGCAATGCGCGAGGCCGTTCCGCAGCTGTCGATCGGCGTGGTGTGGGTGTTCCTGCTGATGAGCGGGCTGGTGATCACGGCGCCGCCGCTGGCGCTCGCCGTACTGCTCGCCCTGCCGCTGCTGATCGCCGGCTGCCGCTGGTACTTCCGGCGGGCGCCCTCGGCCTACCGTTCCGAGGCCGCCGGGTACGCCGCCGTGGCCGCCGCGCTCGCCGAGACCGTGGACGCCGGGCGCACCGTCGAGGCCCACCGCCTCGGCGAGCGCCGTGTCGCGCTGTCGGAGCGCCGCATCCGGGAGTGGACGGCGTGGGAGCGGTACACGCTCTGGCTGCGGTCGGTGCTCTTCCCGGTCATCAACACCACCCACGTGACCGTGCTCGCCTCGGTCCTGATGATCGGCGGTGTGTTCGCCCTGCAGGGGTGGATCGACGTCGGCCAGCTGACGACCGGTGCGCTGATCGCTCAGATGCTGGTCGACCCAGTGGGCATGATCCTGCGCTGGTACGACGAGCTCCAGGTGGCGCAGGTGTCGCTGGCCCGCCTCGTCGGGGTCCGGGACATCGAGCCGGACGCCGGGGACCCCACCGTGGCACCCGAGGGACGCCATGTACACGCCGACCGGGTGCACTTCGGTTACCTGGAGGGCGTGGACGTCCTGCGCAAGGTGTCCCTGGATGTCGCCCCCGGCACCCGGCTCGCCCTGGTCGGCCCGTCGGGCGCGGGCAAGTCCACGCTGGGGCGGCTGCTCGCCGGGATCTACGCGCCCCGGGACGGCCGGATCACGCTGGGCAGCGCCGAGCTGTCCCGGATGCCCGCCGAACGCGTCCGCTCCCACGTGGCCCTGGTCAACCAGGAGCACCACGTCTTCGTGGGCTCCCTGCGCGACAACCTCCGGCTCGCGCGGACCGGGGCCGTCGACGCCGAGCTGTGGGCGGCGCTGGGCGCGGTCGACGCGGACGGCTGGGCCCGTGCGCTCGACGAGGGCCTGGACACCGAGGTCGGCTCGGGCGGCTTGGCGCTCACCCCGGCCCAGGCTCAGCAGATCGCGCTGGCCCGCCTGGTGCTGGCCGACCCGCACACGCTGGTCCTGGACGAGGCGACGTCGCTGCTCGACCCGCGCGTGGCCCGCAACCTGGAGCGCTCCCTGGCCCGGGTCCTCGACGGCCGCACCGTCGTCGCCATCGCCCACCGGCTGCACACCGCCCACGACGCGGACGTCATCGCCGTCGTCGAGAACGGCAGGATCAGCGAGCTGGGCAGCCACGATGAGCTGGTCGCCGCGGACGGGGCGTATGCGGCGCTGTGGAGGTCGTGGCACGGCTGAGCACCTTGTCGTGCCACGGACGGCCGCCCGCCTCCCGGGGGCGGCCGTGTCCTTGGCGTTGCGCGGGCACAAGCCTGGGTGGAAGGCTGGAATCAGGCACCGGCTCGGGGGACGCCCGGGAACCAGAGGTCCGGGCGGCGTCAGTGCTCCGCGGCGGCGGCCCGGCACCGGCCCCGTGGATACGGGACCGTCCCCACCCCCTGGAGGTACCCGTGAACAGCTCCGACGGCTGGGGAGACGACGTCTACCAGCCGGACCAAGACGAGCAGAGGGAGGACACGGGGCTGCTCGACGCCGAGGACACCCTGGAGAACGACGGCGTCGACGATCCCCTGGACCGGGGCTGGTCCCCTCCCGAGCGGCCCTGGGCCGTCGAGCACCTCGGTGTGACGGCGGCCGAGCGGCAGCGGGGCGAGACGCTGGACCAGCGCCTCTCCGAGGAGCTGCCGGAAGCCACCGCCCCGGACGGTGACGGCCTCGGTGACTGCGACGGCACCGACGGGGAACTCCTGGACAACGAGGTCGGCGCCGCGCGCTCCGGCCGGCTCGTGGCACCCGACGAGGGCGCCCACGAGGACGAGGAGGAGGCACTGGTCGCCATGGACGTGGGCATCGACGGCGCCGCGGCCTCGGCCGAGGAGGCCGCCGTGCACATCGTCGACGAGGACACCCTGTCCGGCTGACCGCGAGCCCGTCCCGAGCCGTTGGAGGAGCATCCATGCAGCAGGACAAGCACCCCGACTACCAGCCCGTCGTCTTCCGTGACCGCGCCGCCGGGTACGCGTTCCTCACCCGGTCCACCGCGACCAGCGACCAGACCATCGAGTGGGACGACGGCGAGACCTACCCGGTCGTGGACGTGGAGATCTCCTCCGAGAGCCACCCCTTCTACACGGGCAAGGCCCGCACGGTGGACTCGGAGGGCCGGGTCGCCGCCTTCGAGCGGCGCTTCGGCGGCGGCTGAGGCATCTGCGGCACCGGCCGCGCTCAGATGACGTTGAGCGCGGCCGCGCAGCCCACCCCGCCGAGCAGCATGAACACCGGCATCAGCACCTTGAGCTCGACCCAGCTGCCCGCCCGGAACCGCATGGCCTTGGGCGGCCCGATCGGGTACCAGCGCTTACGGCCGACCGGGATGGGCCACAGGATCGGGCAGCCGGACACCGTGAGCGCGTCCCCGATGTCGTGCACGATCGCGCCCAGCACCACCGGCAGTCCCAGCCACAGGTACTCCTGGCCCGGCGCCGTGAACAGCCAGTCCGCGCCGTTGCCGGGCTTGTCCAGCACGCCCGCGAGGATCCACGCGGTGGTCGCCGCCAGCAGCCACACCAGGACCTCGCTGCTGGAGCCGCGCGTCGCCCGCCACAGCAGGCCCTCGATGGCCAGGACCATGTGCACGAAGAGGATCGCGAGCACGCCCCAGCGGTCGCTGGTGATCGCCACCGCCGAGGTGCCCGCTCCGATCAGCACCGCCCACAGCCAGGTGTGCGTGAGAGTGCGGTGCCCGCCGGAGCGGCGCGGGTCGCCCTGCTTCTTGGTGGCCTTGTAGACGGCGTACGACAGCTTGTCGACGATCTCGCACAGCCAGCGTGACAGCGGTCCGAAGGACCGGGAGATGGTGGCCGCCTTGTGGTCGAGGTCGGGGGCGAGGGCGGCTCCGGCGCAGATCAGGGCGCCGACGAAGAGGACCGGCCAGGGCATCGGGTGTCCGGCCGCCGCGGCGGCCGCACCGACGCCGAGCCAGGCGGCGGCTCCCGACAGTGAGTGTGCTGGTCCCATCATGGCCGCTGCCCGCCCCATTCGTCCTGTGCCGCTGTCCAGTTGACCGGGCGCGCTGACGTCCCGTCGGCGCCCCAGCGTAGCGTTCGTGATCTTCGAGCCCGCAGCCGATTCCCGCATCGGGCAACGGGCCAGGCAAGATGGGGGGCGTGACCCTCATCGATCAGCTGCCGCGGACCCCCGACCCCGATGCCTTGTACGAAGCCTTCGAGTCGTGGGCCGGCGAGCGGGGTCTCACGCTCTACCCCCACCAGGAGGAGGCGCTGATCGAGGTGGTCTCCGGCGCGAACGTGATCGTCTCGACGCCCACCGGCTCCGGCAAGAGCATGATCGCGGCGGGCGCGCACTTCGCGGCCCTGGCCCGGGACGAGGTCACCTTCTACACGGCCCCGATCAAGGCGCTGGTGTCGGAGAAGTTCTTCGAGCTGTGCAAGATCTTCGGCACCGAGAACGTCGGCATGCTCACCGGCGACGCCTCCGTCAACGCCGACGCCCCCGTCATCTGCTGCACCGCCGAGGTGCTGGCGTCGATCGCGCTGCGCGACGGCAAGGACGCCGACGTCGGCCAGGTCGTGATGGACGAGTTCCACTTCTACGCGGAGGGCGACCGCGGCTGGGCCTGGCAGATCCCGATCCTGGAACTGCCGCAGGCGCAGTTCGTACTGATGTCGGCGACGCTCGGCGACGTCTCCTTCTTCGAGAAGGACCTCACCCGCCGCACGAACCGCCCGACCGCGGTGGTCCGCTCGGCGACCCGGCCGGTGCCGCTCTCCTACGAGTACCGGTACACCCCGCTCACCGAGACGCTCACCGACCTGCTGGCAGCGCGGCAGGCGCCCGTCTACATTGTGCACTTCACCCAGGCGCAGGCCGTGGAGCGGGCGCAGGCGCTGATGAGCATCAACATGTGCTCGAAGGACGAGAAGGAGCAGATCGCCGAGCTGATCGGCAACTTCCGCTTCACCACCAAGTTCGGCCGCAACCTCTCCCGTTACGTCCGGCACGGCATCGGCGTCCACCACGCCGGCATGCTGCCCAAGTACCGGCGTCTGGTGGAGAAGCTCGCGCAGGCCGGTCTGCTGAAGGTCATCTGCGGCACGGACACCCTCGGCGTGGGTGTCAACGTCCCCATCCGCACCGTGCTGTTCACCGCCCTCACCAAGTACGACGGCACCCGTGTACGCACCCTGCGCGCCCGGGAGTTCCATCAGATCGCGGGTAGGGCCGGACGGGCCGGTTACGACACGGAGGGCTTCGTCGTCGCGCAGGCGCCCGAGCACGTCGTGGAGAACGAGAAGGCCCTCGCCAAGGCCGGCGACGACCCGAAGAAGCGCCGCAAGGTCGTCCGCAAGAAGGCCCCGGAGGGCTTCGTCGCCTGGTCGGAGCAGACCTTCGAGAAGCTCATCGGCTCCGAGCCGGAGCCGCTGACCTCCCGGTTCCGGGTGACACACACGATGCTGCTGTCGGTGATCGCCCGCCCCGGCAACGCCTTCGAGGCGATGCGGCGGCTGCTGGAGGACAACCACGAGCCGCGCAAGCAGCAGTTGCGGCACATCCGCCGGGCCATCGCTATCTACCGGTCCCTGCTGGACGGCGGCATCGTCGAGAAGCTCGACGAGCCGGACGCAACCGGCCGCATCGTCCGCCTCACCGTCGATCTCCAGCAGGACTTCGCGCTCAACCAGCCGCTGTCCACCTTCGCGCTCGCCGCGTTCGAACTGCTCGACCCCGAATCGCCTTCGTACGCGCTCGACATGGTGTCCGTGGTGGAGTCCACGCTCGACGACCCCCGGCAGATCCTCGCCGCCCAGCAGAACAAGGCGCGCGGCGAGGCCGTGGCCCAGATGAAGGCCGACGGCGTCGAGTACGAGGAGCGCATGGAGCGCCTCCAGGACATCACGTACCCCAAGCCGCTGGAGGAGCTGCTCTTCCACGCGTACAACACGTACCGCAAGAGCCACCCCTGGGTCGGCGACCATCCGCTCTCGCCGAAGTCGGTCATCCGCGACATGTACGAGCGGGCGCTGTCCTTCACCGAGCTGGTGTCCCACTACGAACTGGCGCGCACCGAGGGCATCGTGCTGCGCTATCTCGCCAGCGCCTACAAGGCCCTGGACCACACCGTCCCGGACGACCTCAAGTCCGAGGACCTCCAGGATCTGATCGCCTGGCTGGGCGAGATGGTGCGCCAGGTCGACTCCAGCCTGCTGGACGAGTGGGAGCAGCTGGCCAACCCGGCGGAGATGACCGCTGAGGAGGCCCAGGAGAAGGCCGACGAGGTCAAGCCGGTCACCGCCAACGCCCGTGCCTTCCGCGTCCTGGTCCGCAACGCCATGTTCCGCCGCGTGGAACTGGCCGCCCTCGACCAGGTCGGCGAACTGGGCGAGATGGACGGGGAGTCCGGCTGGGACGCCGACGCCTGGGGCGAGGCGATGGACAAGTACTGGGACGAGTACGAGGATCTCGGCACCGGACCCGACGCCCGCGGCCCCAAGCTGCTGCTCATCGAGGAGGAGCCGGAGAACGCCCTGTGGCGGGTCCGGCAGATCTTCCACGACCCGAACGGCGACCACGACTGGGGCATCAGCGCGGAGGTCGACCTCACGGCCTCGGACGCGGAGGGCCGCGCGATCGTCCGCGTCACCGACGTCGGCCAGCTGTGACGGGCCGGGCAGCAGCGAGCACAGGAGAATCCCACCCATGACGACGAACCCGGCCGAGAGGCTCGTCGACCTGCTCGACCTGGAGCAGATCGAGGTCAACATCTTCCGCGGCCGCAGCCCGCAGGAGTCCCTGCAGCGGGTCTTCGGCGGGCAGGTGGCCGGGCAGGCCCTGGTCGCCGCCGGCCGCACCACGGAGGGCGACCGTCCCGTGCACTCGCTGCACGCGTACTTCCTGCGCCCCGGCCGGCCGGGCGTGCCGATCGTGTACCAGGTCGAGCATGTGCGCGACGGACGGTCGTTCACCACCCGCCGGGTCACGGCCGTGCAGCAGGGCCGCACGATCTTCAATCTCACCGCCTCCTTCCACAAGCCGGAGGAGGGCAGCTTCGAGCACCAGCTGCCGCCCGCCCGCAAGGTCCCGGACCCGGAGTCCCTTCCCACCGTCACGGACGAGATCCGCGAGCACCTGGGCGCGCTGCCCGAGCAGCTGGAGCGGATGGCCCGCCGCCAGCCCTTCGACATCCGTTACGTCGACCGCCTGCGCTGGACCGCCGAGGAGGCCCGGGACGCCGAGCCGCGCAGCGCCGTGTGGATGCGCGCGGTGGGGCCGCTCGGCGACGACCCGCTCGTGCACACCTGCGCCCTCACCTACGCCAGCGACATGACCCTCCTGGACGCCGTCCGCATCCCCGTCGAGCCGCTGTGGGGCCCGCGCGGCTTCGACATGGCGTCGCTCGACCACGCGATGTGGTTCCACCGTCCCTTCCGGGCGGACGACTGGCTCCTCTACGACCAGGAGTCGCCGATCGCGGTCGGCGGCCGGGGTCTGGCCCGGGGCCGGATCTACGACCGTGAGGGCCGGCTGGTCGTGTCCGTGGTGCAGGAGGGCCTCTTCCGGAAGCTGGGCTGACCCGGCTGTCCGCCGACCGGGGCGGTGACCGGGGCGACGATCGGGGGCCGCTGGCTGGGGGCCCGGTGCGCCGGGGTTCCGATCGCGCCTCCGACCGGATCCGGCGACCATGGCAGAAGCAGGCACTGCCGACGCCGCACGCCCGCCGATCCGGGAGGTGGCCACGCTGCACACCGTGCTCCCCGTTGTGTTCGCGATCTGCGCGGCCTTCAGCAACGCCGTGGCGACCGTGCTGCAGCGCAAGGCGGCGCTCACCGTGCCCGCGTCCCAGGGGCTGCGGGCCGGTCTGATCGTCGATCTGCTGCGCCGCCCCGTCTGGCTGGCCGGCATCCTCGCCGTGATCGGTGCCGCCGTCTGCCAGGCGCTGGCGCTGGCCACCGGCCCGCTGACGATCGTGCAGCCGTTGTTCGTGCTGGAGCTGCCGCTCACCCTCATCGTGGCGTCCCTGTTGATGCACCGGCACCTGCCGGGCACGGGCTGGCTGGCCGTGACCGTGGTGGTGGCAGGCCTGGCGGTCGCGCTCGCCGCTGCCGCCCCCGCCGGGAACCGTACGCATGTGGCACTGGACCGCTGGATCCCCGCGCTCGCCGTGTGCGCGGGGGCGGTCGTCGCCCTGGCTCTCGCCGCCCTCCGGCGCCCGGAGGGCCGGGCCCGGGCCGCCTGCCTGGGAGCCGCGACGGCGATCAGCTATGCGGTGACCGCCGCACTGATGAAGGCCGCCACCCACATCCTCGACGATCAGGGCCTGGTGGGCTTTCTCACCGCCTGGCAGACCTACGCCTTCGCCGCCACCGGCGTGTGCGCCCTGTTCCTGCTGGAGAACGCCATGCAGGCCGGTCCGCTCGTCGCCTCGCAGCCCGCGCTCACCCTCGGCGACGCCCTGGTGAGCCTCGCCCTCGGCATCACCCTGTACGAGGAGACCATCCGCTCCGGGTGGTGGCTGGTGCCCCAGTTGTTCGGTGTCGCGCTGATCGCCGCGGGGGTTCTCGCACTGGCGCGGATTCCGTTCACGCAGTCGCTGGTGGCCCCGGACGAGGAACGCGAGGCCGCGGCGGCACCCTGAGCGAAGGAGGTCCGCCATGGGACGTCTCGGCGAGCGGGTGGCGATCGTCACCGGAGGGGCCGGAGGCATCGGAAGCGCGGTGGCACGGGCCCTGGCGGCCGAGGGTGCCTCCGTCGTGATCGCCGACGTCCGGGACGCCGAGGGGACGGGCCTCGCCGCTGACCTCGGGCACCCGGCCCGCTTCGTACACCTGGACGTCACCAGCGAGGACGACTGGCAGCGGGTACTGGCTGACACGGAGCGGGAGCTGGGCCCGGTCTCGGTCCTCGCCAACATCGCGGGCATCATCGACTGGGGCCCGATGGAGGAGCAGGGCCCCGCGGCCTTCCGGCGGGTCGTCGACGTCAACCTGACGGGTGTCTGGCTGGGCATGCGCGCGGTCGCACCGTCGCTGCGCCGGGCGGGGGGCGGCGTCATCGTCAACATGTCCTCTCTGGCAGGGCTGACCGCCTACGCCGGTGTCGGCGCGTACGCGGCGAGCAAGTGGGGGTTGCGCGGACTGACCAGGGCCGCCGCGCTGGAACCGGCGCCCGACGGGGTCCGGGTCTGCTCCGTCCATCCCGGTGCCATCCGCACCCGGATGACGGCCGGCTTCGGCGACGCCTACACGGCGGGGCAGCCCATCCCCCGGTTCGGGGAACCGGAGGAGGTCGCCCGCATGGTCCTCTTCATCGTCATGGACGCGACTTCTCGACGGGCAGTGCGTTCATCGTGGACGGCGGCATCCTGGCCGGGGCGCCGGCCGTCCTGACTCCGGACGAATGAGCCGCCGGAAGGCCCTGTGACCGGGCCGTCCCGGCGACGGGGCCGCCCGGCGACCGGGCCGCCGAGTCTCCGGCGGGCGGCCCAGTTGTCCGGCCGGTCCGCTCCGGTCATCCGTCCGGCTGGCACCGGGGGCACCACACCGTGCCCCGACCGGCCATACGGGACCTGCGCAGACCGGTGCCGCAGCGCGGGCACCTCGGGTCCCGGTCGTCCCGGTGGCCGGTGAGCCAGGTGTCACGCGGGGGCACGCAGCCGGCGGTGACGGAGGAGCGCAAAGTGCGCCGCATCTCGCTGAAGAGACGCCGGCGGTCCTCCAGGGTCAGGTCCTGCGCCCCTAGGTCGGGGCGCAGCCGGGCCCGCCACAGGATCTCGTCGGCGAGCAGATTGCCGAGGCCGGCGAGAACGGACTGGTCGGTGAGGGCGGTCTTGAGATGCCCGCGGCGCGATGAGAGCACCTCCTCGAACTCCGCACGGTCCACCGCCAGGGCGTCGGGCCCCTGCCGCCGCAGCAGCCGCTCCACATCGGACTCGTCGTGGGCCAGCCAGAGTCCCTGCAGCTTGCGCTGGTCACGGAAGCGCAACTGGCGACCGGCACCCAGGGTGAAGAGGGCTCGGTCGTGAGCCTCGACGGGGTCATCGGCCTGCCCGCACACCAGCCGCCCCGTCATGCCGAAGTGCAGTACGAGGATGGGGCCGCCGGTGCGGGCCAGCAACCACTTGCCGTGCCGCTGCGGCGCGCCGAACCGCCGCCCCTCCAGCGCGTCCCGCAGTCCCCCGGCGTCGACCCCGTGCAGGACGCCCGGGTCCCGCACATCGACGCGCCGGATGACACGTCCCTGCGCACAGGACTGGAGCACCTGCCGGAAGCCCTCGACGTCGGGGAGCTCGGGCACGGTCGGTGGGTCAGGATTCCTGGAGGACGGACAGCACGTTCCCCGCGGGGTCGGTGAACCAGGCGATCAGCGGGCCGCCGCCGCGGAAGATGCCCTTGTCGTCCGTCTTGAGGTGCTCGTAGCGCTCGAAGCGCACCCCTTTCCCTGCCAGCTCGTCGACCGCGGCCTCGATGTCGTCGACCGGGAAGTTGAGGATGGTGAACGTGGCCGGCGTGTGGTCCGGCTTGGGGTAGACCAGGGTGTCCCGGTCACCCGCGAGGTGCAGGATCAGCATCCCGTTCTCCTCCGACACCCGGAGCCCGAGCGTGTCCGCGTAGAACGCCCTGGCCGCCTCGATGTCGTCCACCGAGAACCCGCTGAACGCCTTCGTCGTACCGAACATGATCGCCTCCCGGGGACAGTCTCCTCAGGGGAGGACCCGGGCGCATCCGGAAACTCATCGGTCAGCGGGCCCACCAGCGGTGATGCCGTGCCGCGGGGGTCACCCGGCCGGCCGACGGCCTCTGCGGCGGAGCCGGCTCAGCAGGCCGTGGGGAGGGGTGAGCTCGGGGGGTGCGGGCCGCTCCGCCACCGGAGCCGGGTCCGGAGCCGGGTCGGGCGCGGACGGACGGGGTCCGGGCGGAGGTGTCAGGGGGAGCCCTGCCGCCACGGGGTGCCGGCGGCGGGCCTCCTCCATCGTATGCACCAGGTCCGCGCGGAACCAGGACACTTCGTCCGGGTCGCTCGCCGTCATCAGCTTCTCCGCCAGCTCGGCGGTGGCCGAACCCGGTGCGCCGTGCGCCGGAAGCCGGGGGCGGCGGTCGTCGAGGAGGGCACGCTCGTAGGGGTCCGGGACGACGTCCGCCACGTCGGCCGGGTCGAGGAGACAGGCGACCGCTGCCGCGCGGGCCCAGGGGTCGTCCCCCGCGTCCCGGGTCAGGAATCCGACGTGACGCCCCCGCCAGTTGCGCGGCCGCCGGTCCATTCCGGCCTTCAGCCCTACCCGGATCTCGACAGGCGTGCGACGGGCCCTCAGCAGCGGGGCGTTGCTCCTCTCAGCCGCGAACTGCCGTAGCTCTTCGGCCAGGTACAGCCAGACGACGGTCCGGTAGCGGTTGAGGTAGAAGGTCACCGGCACGAGCAGGCCATAGCGCGCGAGGCTCGTGAACCTGGTGGGTGCCACCTCCATGAGCCGGGCGCCCTCGGTGGTACCGACGGTCGCGACGCGCCGGCGCAGGGTTTCCGGAAAACCCTCCCCGGAGCACAGCCGGTCGATCTCGCCCCGGGCGACGCGCCGGCCCCCGCCTCCTTCGTCGGGAACGGTCCGGATGAGCCCCAGGTTCACCGCGAGGTCGAACTCGCCCCGCTTCAGGTCCAGTTCCCGGGCGGCCCGGCTCGGGGCGCAGGTGAGGCGGTCTGTAGTCGTGCCGGTACGTGACATGGTCGGTCTCCCCCGTGGAGTCAGAGTCAGCGGCTCACTGCCGTGTGCGGTCGGTGTGCGATCGCTGTGTGCGATCGCCGTCCGCATTCGCCGTCCGCGATCGCCGTGAAAAAACCGTAGCCGGTTCGGCGGATCTCGGCGCGAGCCTGTGGATAACTCCACGGAGGTGACGAACGTGCAGCTCAGAGGTCCGTGATCGGTTTCGGCTCGGGCTGGCGTGCGTCCACGTCGAGGTGCTCGCCGACCCGGTTGACCAGCAGTGTCATCTCGTAGGCGATCTGGCCGATGTCGGCTTCCGCGCCGCTGAGTACGCACAGACAGCTGCCCGTCCCGGCCGCGGTGACGAAAAGCACCGCGTCGTCGAACTCGATCATCGTCTGGCGGACGTTGCCCGCGCCGAAGTGCCGTCCGGAGCCCTTGGCCAGGCTGTGCAGCCCGGACGACACGGCCGCGAGGTGCTCGGCGTCCTCGCGGCGCAGTCCGGTGCTCGCGCCGGTCACCAGGCCGTCGTTGGACAGGACGAGTGCGTGCCGCACTTCGTGGACGCGCTCGGTCAAGTCGTCCAGCAGCCAGTCGAGTCCCTGGTTCTGCGCCATCTTCCGGTCTCCCCGTTTTCTCCCCGTGTGATTCCCCTCCTGGCCGGAGGATCTCCATCTCAGACTTCCCCACGACCGCGGCCGGGGCAAGGAGGATGAGAGCCATGGCAGAGAAGATGACCGACGCGCAATGGCGGGAGTTCGTCTCCCACGGCACCCGCACCGCGAAGCTGTCCACGGTCCGGGCGGACGGCAGCCCGCACGTGACCCCGATCTGGTTCCTGCTGGACGGGGACGAGGTGGTGTTCAACACCGGCAAGGACAGCGTGAAGGGGCGCAACATCCTCCGGGACGGCCGGATCGCCCTGTGCGTGGACGACGACCGGCCGCCGTACTCGTTCGTGGTGCTGCGGGGCCGTGCCCGGGTCTCGGACGACCTCGACGAGATCCGGTACTGGGCCACCCGGATCGGTGCGCGGTACATGGGCGAGGAGCGCGCCGAGGAGTTCGGCGCGCGCAACGGCGTGCCCGGCGAACTCCTCGTCCGTGTCGCCGTCGACAGGGTGCTGGCGGAGCGGGACGTCGCGAACTGACCGCGGGACGGCCCTGGTTTGCGGTCAGCCGACCGAGTCGAGCAGCCGGGCGGTGTGCATCCGCCCGGCGTACTCGACGAGCCGGATCAGCACCTCCTTCCCCGAGTCGCGGTCCCGGGCGTCGCACAGCACCACGGGTGTGCCCCTGTCGAGGTCGAGTGCGCGCGAGACGTCCGGGGCGCCGTGCCGCCTGGCGCCCGCGAAGCAGTTGACCGCCACGACGAAGGGGATGCGCCGGTGCTCGAAGTAGTCGACCGCGGGGAAGCAGTCCTCAAGGCGACGGGTGTCCGCGAGGACGACAGCTCCGAGCGCCCCCTGTGACAACTCGTCCCACAGGAACCAGAACCGGTCCTGGCCCGGGGTGCCGAACAGGTACAGGGACAGACCGGATCGGATGGTGATGCGTCCGAAGTCCATGGCGACGGTCGTGGTCGTCTTGTGGTCCACGCCGTCGGTGTCGTCCACCGACTGGCCCGCTTCGCTGAGGAGTTCCTCGGTCCGCAGCGGCCGGATCTCGCTGACGGCGCCCACCAGGGTGGTCTTGCCCACGCCGAATCCGCCGGCGACCAGAATCTTCAGCGCCAGTGCGGCGCTCTCGCCGCCCGGGGCGTCGGAGTGCTCGGAGACCATTGATCACTTCTCTCAGGAGTGCCGGTGTGGTGAATGCGCGAGTGCTGTGGGTGCTCTGGGTCGTCTGGTCCGGTGGGGCGTCGGGGCTTCGGGGGCGTGGAGCGTTGCGGCGTGGGACGTCGGGGGCTACAGCGCTCTCAGGCCCTCGATCACCTCGCGCAGGATCCGTTCGTCGGGCAGCTGCGCCGGTGGTACGGGACGGCTGACGGTGACGCAGCCGAGCTCCAGGAGATCGCCGAGGAGCACCCTGACCACGCCGACGGGCAGGTCCGCGCCGGCGGCGAGTTCGGCGACCGACTGGGTCTCCGGGCGGCACAGGTCGAGGAGGTTGCGGTGTTCCGGGCCGAGCGGTGCGTCGTCCACTCCGGGTGCGCCCGGGTCCAGGGTGACCAGGGCGATCAGGTCGAACCGGACGCCGGTGGGGCCGGGCCGGGTGCGTCCGCCCGTCATCGCGTAGGGGCGGACGAGCGGGCCGGCCTCGTTGTCGTACCACTGGCTGCCCTGCTCGCGCGGGGCGCCCGTCATGTCCTCGGTCATCTGCGCGGACCGTTCTCCCGGTTCATCCTGCGGCGGGGGGCTGCGCGGCCGTGCGGGGCGCCGTGCCGAGGTGCTCGCCGACGCGTTTGACCAGGCGGGCCATCTCATAGGCCACGAGGCCGATGTCGGCGGTGACGGCGGTGAGGAGGGCGAGGCAGGATCCGTCGCCCGCGGCGGCCACGAACAGGAAGCCCTCGTCCATCTCCACCATGGTCTGGCGGACCCCGCCGGCGCCGAAGTGCCGTCCCGCACCCTTGGCGAGGCTGTGGAAACCCGAGGCGACGGCGGCGAGGTGCTCGGCGTCCTCGCGGCGCAGGCCGGTCGAGGCGCCCACGGCGAGGCCGTCGTTGGACAGCACCACCGCGTGCCGGACGTCGCTCACGCGGAGCACCAGATCGTCCAGCAGCCAGTCGAGTTCGCCGGAGTGCCGGGCGGACTGTGTGCTCGGATCCTGGATCATGCGGGGTCTCCTTCGCTGCTGTCGCTGCCCGTCACGGGGCCCGGGGTGGTACCGCGGCCGGGTTGCCTGCCGCCGCCGCGCGCCCATCCGGAGCGGTAGGCCGCCATGCGGTCCCGTACGAGTTCGGGGGTGCGCTCGTCGTCCCGGGGAGGGGGCGCCGACGGCTGCTCCTCGGGACGCTTGTCGCGCAGTTGGGGAGCGAGGCTGGCCTGTCGTACGCGGCGCGGGAGGTCGTCGGAGTCTTCGGGCTGCTGCGGCTCGCGGTGCAGTCGCAAGGTGGCGACTCCTGGGGGTGGGGTCTGGCTCGGGGTCTCCTGGTGACGCGGCCCGTCCGCGTGACGCGAGTTGTCCGCGTGACGCGAGTTGTCCGCGGTGTACGGGCTGTCCGGGTGGCGCAGGGGCCCGCGCTCCGCGGGGGCCGGTACGGGGGCCACGAGGGCGCGCAGGTCGGCCTGGGCCGGGACGGCGTCCTGGAGGGCGGTGTCGTCGGGCACACGCGCGTAGGCGCGTTCTCCGGGCTGCCGCGCGGGTTGCGCCGCTTCGGGGGCCCGTTCCGCCGCGCCGGTGTGGAGCAGAGCGGTGGGCAGCAGGACGACCGCGGTGGTGCCGCCGTACGGGGAGGTCCTCAGGTGGACCTTGACGTCGTGCCGGGCGGCGAGCCTGCTGACCACGAAGAGGCCGAGCCGGTCACTGTCGAACAGGTCGAGCGCCTCGGACTGGGCGATGCGGCGGTTGGCTTCGGCGAGGGTCTCCTTGCCCATGCCGAGGCCACGGTCCTCGACCTCCACGGCGTAGCCGTTGCCGACCGGCTCTCCGGTGACGCGCACGCGCGTGTGGGGCGGTGAGAACTGGGCGGCGTTCTCGATGATCTCGGCCAGCAGGTGCGTGAGGTCGGCGACGGCCGCGCCGGCCACGGCGGCCTCGGGTAGTTGACGCACCTCCACGCGCGCGTAGTCCTCCACTTCGGATACGGCCGCGCGGACCACGTTCGTGAGGGAGACCGGCATGCGCCAGGCCCGGCCGGGGGCGGCTCCGGAGAGGATGATCAGGCTCTCCGCGTGGCGCCGCATGCGGGTGGTGAGGTGGTCGAGGCGGAAGAGGTCGCTCAGCTCGTTCGGGTCGTCGGAGCGGCGTTCCATGCTGTCGAGGAGGGCCAGCTGCCGGTGGACGAGGATCTGGCTGCGGCGGGCGAGGTTGACGAAGACACCGGAGATGCCGCTGGCGAGTTCGGCGCGTTCCACGGCGGCCCGCAACGCGGCGCGGTGCACTGTGCCGAGGGCCTCGGCGACCTGCCCGGTCTCGTCCTCGGCGGGCGCTCCCGGCGGGGCCTCGGCGCGGATGTCGATCTCCTCGCCCGCGCGCAGTTTCCGCATGGCGTCGGGGAGTTTGCGCCGGGCGATCTCCAGGGCGCTGTTGCGCAGGCTGACCAGTTCGATCACGAGGCCGCGTCCGATGCGTACGGAGATGACGAGCGAGGCGGCGACGGCGGCGAGTCCGAGCAGCACGGCGGCGCCGGCCGGGGTGAGCAGTCCCCGGGTGAACGGGTCGGCCCGTTCCGCGACCCCGCGTGCCGCGTCGTCCTCGATGACGCGCATGCCGTTCTGCACGCGCGCGTGGGCCGTGTTCCAGGTGCTCTCGGGTGCCGCGTCGACCGCCTTGGAGCCGGGCCCGCCGGCGAGGACTCCGTTCTCGGCGTCGCTCAGGCTGGTGTAAGCGCTGCTGTCGGCGAGGGCGTCCCATGCGGAGCGCTCGGTGCCGCTCAGGTCCGCCACGGCCGACTCGGTGAGCGTGCGGCGCAGGCCGACGGCACCGGTGAAGAGCCGGAGCCGCTCCCCGGTCAGGGTTCCGTCCAGGCGGGCGCTCGCCAGCACCGCGTCCTCCTGGGCCAGTGCCTCGCCCGCCCGGGCGAATTCGAGGAGCACACGTGCGTCGGAGCCGAGGTCGGCGTCCCGGATGCCGGTGAGGGCGCCGCCGACGCCGAAGGCGGCCGAGATGGTCCGGGTGTAGCGGTCGTGGGTCTCGGCCCAGCCCGCGCGCCGGTCCTGAACCGCGGTGCGCAGTGCCGGCAGTTGCCCGGCACCGGCGACGAAGTCCTTCAGCCGCTGGGCGACTCCGGCGGGCAGTTCCCCGCTGTCGGCGACGGTGGCGTTCTTGCCGAGCCGCAGTTTTGCGACGGCCCGGTCGGTGCGCCGGGCGAGCTCGTCCAGTTCGCCGGTTCGGACGGCGGACGGGTCGGTGGCGTGGCGTACGGCGGCGGCGCGTTCGGCCTGGAGGGCGGCGACGGCGGCCGAGACGGGGGCGCGGACCGTGGCGTCGACGCGCTGTACCTGCCGTAGCCCGGAGACGTCCTGGGCGGTGGTGACGGTGGCGTAGGCCCACAGAGCCAGGAGGGAGACGACCGGCACCATCAGCAGGCACACGATCTTGGCGCGGACGGTGCGGGGGCGTATGTGCCAGCGCTCCGCGCGCGGGGGTGGCGCTTCCGGCGTGCCGCCCGAGGCTGTCTCGGGGCCCTCGTCGGCCGGTGGTCCGGCATGCGCACGGCGACCGCGCACGGGAGGGGACGGCGCCTCGGCGCCGGCTGTGGGGGTCCTACGGGGTGTTCGCATGGACTCCTCGCTCGGAGTGGGTCGGGGCGTTGGGGCCGGCGGCTGGGCAGGACGGGGGGGGCGGGGTGGCGCAGTCTCGTACTAGGGCCCCTCGGGAGCGTCGTCGGGCGCAGAGCTCAGCGCCGGGCTCGGAGCGGCCGGGCTGGGGCCGGCCGTTCAAGCCGTGGCCGGGCGCGCAACCGGGCCGCTGGGTCGGCCCGGACATCGCCTCTGTTGCCCCTCGCCCTGCCCGCCACTGGCCCCGGAGGGCCGGCCCTCACAACCGTCGGCGCTTCCGAGGGCCTGGTGCACCGTCCCTTGACCGCAAGGTGCCGGGCCCGTATCGCCCGGCCCGTCACGCGGCCGGTGGCAGGCTGCGCGGCTAGGGGGCGGCGCTCTGCACCGGCCGCTGGGCCGAGGCGGACGCCGCGCGTTCGCCCGCCGTCGGCGACAGTGCGACGAAGGCCGAGGTCAGGAAGAGATAGGAGCCGAGGCCGACGGCGAGGGGGAAGATGAACTGCATCGCCGTGGCCCCGGGCAGGGCCTCCGCGGAGGGCGAGACGCGCACGCCCACCGCGAACATCCCGGTGTAGTGCATGCTGCTGACCGCCGCGCCCATGATCAGGGACGCGATGGTGACCGCCACGGGCGACTTGATGTTGAGGGCCGCCCACAGGGCCGCCGTCGCCGCGACGACGGCGATCAGGACGGAGAGTCCGACGAGCAGCGGGTCGTAGGTCACGTCGCCGTGCAGCCGGACGGCCGCCATACCCAGGTAGTGCATGCTGGCCACCCCGAGGCCGGTGGTGAGCCCGCCGACGAGCAGGGCCCGGCCGCGGTCCCTGCCGTAGCCGACGGCGAAGACGCCGGCGCAGACGACGACCATGGCGACGAGCAGGCTCAGCAGAGTGAGCGGCACGTCGTAGCGGATGTCGGTACCGGCGACGGCGAAGCCGAGCATGGCCACGAAGTGCATGGTCCAGATGCCGGTGCCGATCGCCGAGGCGGCGGTGACGAGCCAGTTGCGGCGCGAGCGTCCGGTGGTGGCGAGCGCGCGGACGGTGCAGCGCAGACCGAGCGCGGCGCCTATGCAGGCCATCACGTACGACAGTGCGGGGGTCAGCCACCCCAGGGCTGCGTGGTCCAGGTGTCCCATGGCCCCGGGACGCTAGACCCGGCAGGGGCGCACGAACGGGGTGCATTTCGAAAGGTGTTGGAATATGACCCAAGGATGTACCGGAACGATCGGGTCACGCTCGAACATGTGCACTGAAGCGTCAGCCGTGCCGGTGCGCAATCATGCAGGACATGAGCGACGAGCAGACGCGTCTTCAGGAGTTCTTCACCGCCCGCGCCGCCGACTGGGACAGCCGGTTCCCGGATGACGGTCCGGCCTACGCCGCCGCCGTCGCCGAGCTCGGGCTGCGGGCGGGTGACCGGGTGCTCGACGCGGGGTGCGGCACCGGCCGTGCCCTGCCGCCGTTGCGCGCCGCCGTAGGTGCCTCGGGAGTGGTTCTCGGGGCCGACCTCACGCCCGCCATGCTGCGGGAGGCCGCGCGAGCCGGCCGGGACCGTGACGGGCAGTTGCTGCTGACGGATGTCGCCGCGCTGCCCCTGCGCTCGCGGTCGCTGGACGCCGTGTTCGGGGCGGGCCTCATCTCGCACCTCGAAAGCCCGGCCGAGAACCTTCGGGAGCTGGCGCGCGTGGTACGCCCGGGTGGGGTGCTGGCGCTGTTCCACCCGATCGGCAGGGCGGCCCTCGCGGCACGCCACGGCCGCTCGATCACCTCGGACGACCTGCGCGCGGAGCCCAACCTCCGTCCGCTGCTGGCGTGTTCCGGGTGGCGCCTGACGTCCTACGTCGACGAGGACGCCCGTTTCCTGGCGCTCGCCGTGCGCGAGGACTGAGGCACCGCGTCACCCGGCCTCGGCGTCCGCGGCCGCGCGCCGCACGGGGCAGCCCCGGACCCCCCGGGACCGGGCGGGTGCCCAGGTCGGCGATCCGGTAGCCGTACGGGTAGCCCTTGATCTCCCAGTTCTGGCGGGCGAAGTGCGGGGCGCGCCGGGGCGGCAGCAGGCGGACGGCGCGGCCCCGCAGCCGCACCGCACGACGCACCCACGCGCGCGTGATGGCATGCGGCGGGGTGTAGCGGAAGGTGCGCAGCAGCGAGTCGTCGAGCAGGGCGAGGGTCGTGGTGCGCAGCAGGGGTGCGAGCGGGCCGGGGTACCAGGAGGCCATCAGCTCGAGTGTGGCGTCCGAGACGCGCCGGGCGTCCTCGTCCCAGGCGAAGTGGGCGGCCTCGTAGCTGTCGAGGCAGGTCTCGAATTCCTCGTAGGACTCGGGGATGCCCTTGATCCCCATGTGCCGGCCCAGGGTGCGGTAGTGGACGGCGCTCGCGACGGTCTCGTGGCGTGACATCCTGCGCCAGCCGTAGGCGTCGATCCACCGTTTGGGCATCACGACGAAGGTGCACAGCACGTAGCGCATGTCGTCGTCGCTGATGTCGTAGCTGCGGTGCATCTGGTTGATGCGGCGGATCGCCGTCCTGCCCTCGTCGCTGCCGAAGCCGTGCTCGACGATGGTGTCCAGGAGCAGCGCGGTGTCGTCGTAGCGCTTCTGCGTCCGGTCCGTGAGCTCCGCCGTGCGCGCCAGCAGCCGGCCGATGCCCGGGACGGCGTAGGTGCGGTACAGGGCGAGCTCCAGGGCCCGGGCGAAGTCCCAGGGGAACTCGTACGCCACGCTGAGCCGGTAGATCTCGGTGGCCTCCTCGTACGGGTCCATCCGGCGGATCTGTTCGAGCCGCGAGAAGCGCTTCACCGTGCCGTCCCCCTTCTGCCACAGGTTCTCCAACTTTACGTTGGAGGCGAGGAGATGAACGACGAGGCACGGCAGGTGCGCAGGGGGCAGGTGATCAGCATGTGGAGCAGGTTCCGCAAAGCCGGGGGAAGGGTCGCCGATGTCTTGCGAACGGAGCAGAAGGCCAGTGAGGGCAAGCGTCCGCGCAATCTTTTCGAGGCCGCGGCGGCCTATGTCACGGCCTGCGCGGACGACGACCGGGCGCGGGCCGACGAGGCGGCGGGCTGGGTGTCGCCGGAGGCGCTGTCGTTCGGCGTGAACGAGCTGGCCTGCCGCGCCGTGATCGCGCTCGCCCGGGAACGCGGCGAGTCGCCGGAGACCGTGGCCCGCGACGTGCTGGGGCTGCCGGCGGCCTGATGCGCACCGAGCGGAAGGCCGATTCGCCCCGTCCGCCGGAAAACTGCAGGTCCGCGTGCGCATGCGAGGCCGTGACAAGGGGCTTGCAGGCGCACTAGGGTGCGCGCCGGTGGACGAACCGATGGGGAGGCTGGGATGGCCGGGACGGACGAGGAAGCCGTCGCCGCCGAGGACGATGCGCTCTATGTGCTGACGGCGGTGCTGCTGACGCCGGCGAAGTTCCCGAGCGTGCTGGGCGACGACTACCCAGAGGCATGCGCGGCGCTCGGTCTGGCACCGCTCGCCGACGGGTACGGCCTGGTACTCGGCCAGGACGGCGAGGGCGCCCGGTGGACGGTGGCCATCGACGACGTCTCGCTGGTGGCCGTCGCGATCGCGTCCTGGGACTGCGGCATGGAGTACGAGCTGTCGCCCGACGAGCGCACGGTCGTCGCGGCCCTGCCCGGCTGGCCTCTCGCGGTCGCCGTCGCGGCCCCTGGGGTGCCCGCGCCGCACGATCCCGACCCGGAGGCCGACGACCGGCCCCCGCTGGCTCCGCCGGACACCACCGTGTGGGGCCCGGCCCAGCGGCGCCTGGGCGCCGACGAGATCGCGCTGCAGTGGTCGACGTGGCGGGAGCAGATCGACGACGCCGAGTTCCCGACGGGGGCGGCGGCGGGGACGACCTCCGACGACCAGGGCGGGGCTGCCGACGGTCCGGACGGGCGCGGGGAGAGCGGGCAGAAGGGTGGCCACAGCGGCATCCGGCGCGTGCTCGCGGAGGTACGCACCTACATCGACTCACCGCCGCCGCTGGGCCGGGTCCGGTCGTCCTTCGCGCCGGGCGACGCCCGGACCCTGCGAGCCGACGGTCCGGGCTGGTCGCTCGTCGCCAGGACCGACGACATCGCTTTCGTGCTGCTCGACGAGGAACCCGGCGAGGTCCTGCCGGTGGGCCGGGGGCCGGAACTGCCGGGTCTCCTCGAGGCACTGGACAAGATGGCGGTACGGCCGAACTGAGCGGGGTCGGCCGAACCGAGCGGGTTGGGCCGAGCCGAGCCTGTTCGGCCGGGTCGCTGCGGTGCGGGCCGGGCAGCACCGGGTCAGCGCCTCAGCGGCCGAGCTCCTTGCGGGTGGCTCGGCGCAGCCTGCGCCGCTGCGATGGGTCCAGCGTGAGGTACGCGGCGGCCGGGACTCCCAGGATGATCAGGAGCGATGCCCACCAGGGCAGCCAGATCAGCAGGATGAGCCCGACCGCCACACCGCCCGCGGCGATCTTGGCGTTCTTCGACATGACTGTCGCCTCCTTCGCGGCCAGTGCCGCTCTCTGTCTCGAAAACGGACCCGCGTTCACGGCGGTTCCGGACCGCGACCCTGAGACATCCCTGAGGTGCATCCCTGACGCACCCCTGAGACCTCCATGGTGACCCAGCTCACACATCTGCCATACCCATGTGCGCCGGAAGTGCTGTACTCTCGGCGACTCCGCTGCCACTAGTCAAATTTGAGGAATCAGCCATAGCCGAGCATCCGACTCCCCCGGCACCCTCCTCCGACATCTCCGAACTGGCCCTCTGCCGCTCCGTGTTCCTGCCCGGCGACCCCGCACGCACCGGGAGTGTCGCCTTCTGGCGGCCCGACGGCGGTGCCCCTCCGCTGGTGTCCTCCTCGTCCGCCGCCGACCTGACCGTCGTCGTGCCGTATGACGGCGGGGTCGGGGAAGCGAGCATGCCCGCCGTCCTGGTGCCGGTGCGCACGGCCCTGCCCGTCCTCACGCGCGCGCGTGCCGCCGGGCCGGGGCACCGCTCCACCGTCTTCTGGGGCGCCGCGGCGTTGCACGCCCTGCGCCTCGTGGCGCGCGGACTGCTGCTGCCCGGCCTGTCCCCGGCTGAACACGACGCCTGGCGCGCGGGCCCGCTGAGCGCCCAGGACATCGAGGAGCTGCGCCGCCTGGCCGCCGCGATGCCGCCCGAGGCGCACGCCGCGCCCCTGGCAGGTGACGGGCCGCTGCGGCTGCCGGACCCGGAGCAGCTCCTGCGCGCCTTCCTCGACGCGGTCGCCGACACGCTGCCCCGCTCCCCCGCCGCGCCGCTGGTCACGGGCGGTCCCGCCTACGCGTCGCCGGAGCCGGTGCGGCTGCCCGAGCAGCGCGCCTGGACGGCCGACGTCGCGGCGGGCCACGACGCGGGCGTACGGCTGTCGCTGCGGATCGAGGCGGACGGCTTGACGGACGCGGCGGAGGACGGCACGGACGTGACGTTCCGGGCCGTGCTGCAGGTGCACAGCGTCAGCGATCCGGCACTCGTCGCGGACGCCGCGGACGTCTGGGCCGGCACCGGGGGCGAGGCCTTCGGTCCGCGGGCGCGGATGGACGCACTGCTCGCCCTGCGCCGGGCGGCCCGGGCCTGGACCCCGCTCACCCCCCTGCTGTCGGCGACCGTGCCGGACGCGGCCGAACTGGCCGACGAGGAGGTCACCGAGCTGCTCGGGGCGGGTGCCCTCGCACTGAGCGCGGCCGGGGTCGAGGTGCACTGGCCGAAGGGGCTGTCCCGTGAGCTCAGCACGCGCGCGGACGTGGGGCCTTCCGACGACGAGCGGGAACACGGGGCGACCGTCGCGGCCATGCCGTCGTTCCTGTCCGCCGACGCACTGCTCGCCTTCACGTGGTCGTTCGCCCTGGGTGACAGACGGCTGGACCGTGAGGAGCTGGACCGCCTGGCCGAGGCGAAGCGCCCGGTGGTACGACTGCGCGACCAGTGGGTCCTGATCGACCCTCAGGAGGCGCGCCTGGCCCGCTCCCGGCAGGACCGCAAGGTGACTCCGGTGGACGCCCTGGGCGCGGCCCTGACGGGCTGGGCGGAGGTGGACGGCAGCCGGGTCGAGGTGCGGCCCACCGGGTGGCTGGCGGCCCTCCGGGAGCGGCTCGCGGACCCGGAGGCGCAGCAGCCCGTCGAGCAGCCGGCCGCCCTCGCCGCCACTCTGCGGGACTACCAGCGGCGAGGCTTGAACTGGCTCGCCGGTATGACATCGCTCGGCCTTGGCTGCTGTCTCGCCGACGACATGGGACTCGGCAAGACGATCACCCTGATCGCCCTGCACCTGCACCGGCAGACCGACGCCGCCTCCGCCGGACCGACCCTGGTGGTCTGCCCGACGTCCCTGATGGGCAACTGGCAGCGGGAGATCGAACGGTTCGCGCCCGGCACGCCCGTGCGGCGCTTCCACGGAGCGCGGCGCGGCCTGGACGGCCTGGCGGACGGGGAGTTCGTGCTCACCACGTACGGCACAATGCGCCTGGACGCGCCCCGGCTCGCCGGGGTGCCGTGGGGCATGCTCGTGGCGGACGAGGCCCAGCACGTGAAGAACCCGTTCTCCTCGACCGCGCGACAGCTGCGCTCCATCGGCGCACGCGCGCGTGTGGCGCTCACCGGCACCCCGGTGGAGAACAACCTGTCGGAGTTGTGGGCGATCCTCGACTGGACGACCCCGGGGCTGCTGGGCCGGCTCGGCACCTTCCGCAGGCGGTACGCGGAAGCCGTCGAGGGCGGTCAGGACCCGGCCGCGGCCGACCGGCTGGCCAGGCTCGTACGGCCGTTCCTGCTGCGCCGCCGCAAGTCGGACCCCGGTATCGCGCCCGAGCTGCCGCCGAAGACGGAGACCGACCACGCCGTGTCGCTCACCCAGGAGCAGGCGGCGCTGTACGAAGCCGTGGTGCGTGAGGCGCTCGCGGAGATCTCCGGCGCCGGCAGCATGGCCCGGCGGGGCCTGATCGTGAAGCTGCTGACCGGTCTCAAGCAGATCTGCAACCACCCGGCGCAGTACCTCAAGGAGGAGCGGCCCGTGATCTCGGGGCGCTCCGGGAAACTGGAGCTGCTGGACGAGCTGCTCGGCACGATCCTCGCCGAGGAGGCGGGGGTGCTGGTGTTCACGCAGTACGTGCAGATGGCCCGCCTCCTCCAACGGCACCTTGCCGCCCGCGGCACACCCTCCCAGTTCCTGCACGGGGGGACGCCCGTCGCCGAGCGCGAGGCCATGGTGCGGCGCTTCCAGGACGGCGAAGTGCCGGTGTTCCTGTTGTCGTTGAAGGCGGCGGGCACCGGGCTGAACCTCACCCGGGCCGAGCATGTCGTGCACTACGACCGCTGGTGGAACCCGGCCGTCGAGGCACAGGCGACCGACCGCGCGTACCGCATCGGCCAGACCCGGCCCGTACAGGTGCACCGGATCATCGCGGAGGGAACGATCGAGGACCGCATCGCCGAACTGCTGCTGCGCAAGCGGGAACTGGCGGACGCGGTCCTGGGCGCCGGCGAGGCGGCGCTCACGGAACTGACGGACGCGGAACTGGCTGACCTGGTCGAACTGCGAGGGGGCCTGCGATGACTCGGCACGATGGCGACATGGAACGCACCTTCGCCGCGCTGCCGCCCGCGCACGGGCGGGGCTTCGCCGAGACCTGGTGGGGCCAGGCCTGGCTGAAGGCCCTGGAGGGCACGGCGCTGGACTCCCAGCAGCTCAAGACGGGCCGCCGGCTTGCCCGCGCGGGCGCTGTCGGAGCGGTGTCGGTGCGTCCGGGGCGGCTGACAGCCGTCGTCCAGGACCCCGACGGTTCGGCGCACCGGGCCGACGTGCTGCTGGAGGAGCTCTCGTCCGGGCAGTGGGACCACTTCCTGGACATGACGGCGGAACGGGCCGGTCATGTGGCGGCGCTGCTCGACCGGGAGATGCCGCCGCACCTGGTCGAGGACGCGGCCGACGCGGGCGTCGAACTGCTGCCGGGTCTGGGCGACCTGGAGCCGGAGTGCGACTGCGAGGCCTGGGACCACTGCGGGCACACGGCGGCCCTCTGCTACCAGGTGGCACGGCTGCTGGACCAGGATCCCTTCGTGCTGCTGCTGATGCGCGGACGCGACGAAACCGCCCTGCTGGAGGACCTTCAGGCGCGCAATGGGGCCGCTGCGGCGAGCTCCTCCGGGCCGGAGGGCGTCGACGCGGCCGAGGCTTACGCCGCCGGCGCCATCCTGCCCCCGCTCCCGGATCTGCCCGGACTCCCCGCTGAACCCGGTCTTCCGCCGTCCCTGGACACCGAGACACCCCCCGCCCCCGGTATCGACCCGGCCGCGCTGGCGTTCCTGGCCGCGCGGACGGCCGTAGCGGCGCACCGCCTGCTCGGGGAGGCGCTCCGGGGCACCGGTCACGAGGAGTTGACGGCGGCGCAGGACGCCGTGCGGCTGGCCGCGGGTGACCCCGGCCGGGAGATGAGCGACCGGCTCGCCGACGGGTCGGGACGCGGGCGGGAGGGGCTGGCGACGGCCGTGCGCGCCTGGCGTCACGGCGGGACGGCCGCACTCGCCGTCCTCGACGAGGAGTGGCGTGTGGAGGGCGAGACGCTCGCACGCGCGCGTGCCGCCCTTGAGTCGGCCTGGGACGCCGCAGAACGACCGGAGCTGCGGCAGCGGGGCAACCGGTGGACGGTCACCGGCGGGCCGGTCCAGCTGCGCCTCGGCCGGGACGGCCGCTGGTGGCCCTACCGCAAGGAGCGCGGCCGCTGGCTGCCCGCGGCAGGCCCCGCCCAGGATCCGGCGACGGCACTGGCCTCCGTGACGGGCACGGCGTCGGCCGACCCCGCCCCCGCAGAAGGGAATTTGCTGTGACACTCACGTGGTACGGCCCGGACGTCCTCACCGTCGCCGACGAGCTCACCGAGGCGTACGCCGAGGTCTTCACGGCACCGCCCTGGCAGCCCCGGGACGCCGAGGAGACCCGGGTGGAGTTCCGTCAGCGGCTGGAGACGGACGTGGGTCGTCCGGGGTTCCGGGCGGTGCTGGCGCTGTCCGAGGACGGCGGGGTGGACGGTTTCGCCACGGGCTGGACCACCCAGGCGCCCTTCCGGACCGACCGCGCTTACGGAAAGGTGACGCGGCGGCTCGGCGCCGAGCGGGTCGACGAGCTCCTCGTGGGCCGCTTCGAGATCGACGAACTGGGCGTGCGCTCCCGGGCCCGCGGTACCGGTCTGGGGCGGCGGCTGCTGTCCGCTCTCAGCTCCCGCGCACCCGGCGGCCGGGCCTGGCTGATGACCTGGAACGGCGCCCCGGACGCGCTGGCCTTCTACCGCCGGGCCGGATGGCAGGAGCCCGAACCCCTGCCGGGCGAGGAGACGGACATGGTGGTGTTCGTAGCCCCAGAGCCCGCTTGACGGCGACACCTCTTCGGGGCGCAGGCGTCAGGGCACCGACTCGCCCCCGTCCAGGGAGGGCAGGAGCGATGCCCAGCCGCTCGGCAGATCGCTGGGCAGATCGCTCGGGAGCCGAGTCGGGAAGCCCGACGGCAGCCGGGTCGGCAGCCCGCTCGGCAGTCCGGTCGGCAGCTGCGTGGGGATTCCGAAGGACGGTTCCGGAGAGCGGCTCGTGCTCCCGCCGGACGGTTCGGCGTCCGGCGAGTCGCCCCTGCCCGAGGCCATCAGCACCACGATGGCTACGGCTGCCACGGCCGCGAGCACGGCGAGCAGGATCAGCAGCGGATTCCGGCGCCGGGAAGGCCGGGGCGGATGCGGCGGTACAGGCGGCAGGGCCATACCGACAGAGTCGCCGCGCACCGCTCGGACCGGGAGGGGCGCACGGAAGCTGATACGGACTCATGGCATGGATCGCATGATTCCGCGGCATGACCAGCGGATCGCATGATTCCGGGGCATGCCGGGCCCGTCGGCGACCCGGATGATCGGCGGGCCCGGCAGGACACCGGGCCCGCACGCGCGCGTGGACTCAGCCACGTGCCCCCAGCAGATGGTCCATCGCCAGCTGGTCCAGGTGCTCGAAGGCCATGCCGCGCGCGGCAGCCGCCTCCACGTCGAACGCCTCGAACGCCGACCGGTCGGCGAGCAGTGCCTGGAGGCCGTCCGCGGCGGTGGGCTGGGCCAGCTCGTCGAGACGGGCCGCGCGCAGGGCTTCCTGCACCTCCGGGTCGGCACGGAAGGCGGCGGCGCGCTCCTTGAGGATGAGGTAGTTGCGCATGCAGCCGGCCGCCGAGGCCCACACGCCGTCGAGGTCCTCGGTCCGCGGCGGCTTGAAGTCGAAGTGCCGCGGACCGGCGTATCCGGCCGACTCCAGCAGGTCGACCAGCCAGAACGCGGCACGCAGGTCGCCGGCGCCGAAGCGCAGGTCCTGGTCGTACTTGATGCCGGACTGGCCGTTGAGGTCGATGTGGAAGAGCTTGCCCGCCCACAGCGCCTGCGCGATGCCGTGCGGGAAGTTCAGCCCGGCCATCTGCTCGTGCCCGACCTCGGGGTTGACGCCGTACAGCTCCGGCCGCTCCAGACGCTCGATGAACGCCAGGGCGTGGCCGACGGTCGGCAGCAGGATGTCGCCGCGCGGCTCGTTCGGCTTGGGCTCGATCGCGAAGCGCAGGTCGTAGCCCTGGGAGGTGACGTACTCGCCGAGCAGGTCGAAGGCCTCCTTCATCCGGTCCAGGGCCGCGCGGACGTCCTTGGCGGCACCGGACTCGGCCCCCTCACGGCCGCCCCAGGCCACGTACACCTGGGCGCCGAGCTCGGCGGCGAGGTCGATGTTGCGGATGGTCTTGCGCAGGGCGTAGCGGCGCACGTCGCGGTCGTTGGCGGTGAACGCGCCGTCCTTGAAGACCGGGTGCGTGAAGAGGTTGGTGGTGGCCATCGGGACCTTCATGCCCGTGGCGTCCAGCGCCTGCCGGAAGCGCTTGATGTGCGCCTCGCGCTCGGTGTCGCCCGAGCCGAACGGGATCAGGTCGTCGTCGTGGAAGGTCACGCCGTGGGCGCCCAGCTCGGCCAGCCGCTGCACCGTCTCGACCGGGTCGAGGGCGCGCCGCGTGGCGTCGCCGAAGGGATCCCGTCCCTGCCAGCCGACGGTCCACAGGCCGAAGGTGAACCTGTCCTCGGGGGTGGGCTGGAAGCTCATGCCGCGGCTCCTTGCTCGCTGAGGCTATTTCGTCATGCCGATTTACAAATTAGTATGCGGGCACCTCTCTGGGAAGAGACAAGGTGCCTCCGAAACGGAGACACGTGCCGCGCGCAGTAGGGAGAAGACCGATGTCAGCAGCCGAGGGTCCGCTCGTCGTCGGTGTGGACTCGTCCACCCAGTCCACCAAGGCGCTGGTGGTCGACGCGTCCACCGGCCGGGTGGTCGCGAGCGGCCAGGCGCCGCACTCGGTCTCCTCGGGCGCGGGACGCGAGACCGATCCGCGCCAGTGGTGGGACGCGCTGTGCGAGGCCCTGCGCCAGTGCGGTGATGCGGCGCACGAGGCCGCCGCCGTGTCGGTCGGCGGGCAGCAGCACGGCCTGGTCACCCTGGACGGCCAGGGCGAGCCGGTGCGGCCAGCCCTGCTGTGGAACGACGTCCGCTCGGCACCGCAGGCCCGTCGGCTGACCGAGGAACTGGGCGGCGCGAAGTTCTGGGCCGACCGCACCGGAAGCGTGCCCGCGGCCTCGTTCACGGTCACGAAGTGGGCGTGGCTGGCCGAGCACGAACCGGAGGCGGTGCGTGCCACGAAGGCCGTGCGCCTCCCCCACGACTACCTCACCGAGCGGCTCACCGGGCAGGGCACGACCGACCGCGGCGACGTCTCGGGGACGGGCTGGTGGGCCTCCGGGACCGAGTCGTACGACGAGGAGATCCTCGGGCACGTGGGGCTCGACCCCGCCCTGCTGCCGCGGGTGGTCCGGCCCGGCGAGGTGGCGGGCACGGTGCGCGACGGCCACGACCTGCCGTTCTCCCGGGGCACCCTGGTCGCGCCCGGCACGGGCGACAACGCCGCCGCCGCGCTGGGCCTCGGAGTGCGGCCGGGCGTACCGGTGATGAGCCTCGGCACCTCGGGCACGGTGTATGCCGTGTCGCGGCACCGGCCCGCCGATCCGAGCGGCACGGTGGCGGGCTTCGCGGACGCCCGCGGCGACTGGCTGCCGCTGGCCTGCACCCTGAACTGCACGCTCGCCGTCGACCGTGTCGCGGCGCTGCTGGGTCTGGACCGTGAGGCCGTGGAGCCCGGCACGGCCGTGACGCTCCTGCCCTACCTGGACGGCGAACGCACCCCGAACCTGCCCAACGCCTCCGGCCTGCTGCACGGCCTGCGCCACGACACGACCGCCGGCCAGTTGCTCCAGGCCGCCTACGACGGTGCCGTGCACTCCCTGCTCGGTGCGCTCGACCTGGTCCTCGACGAGGACGCAAACCGTTCGGATCCCCTGCTGCTGATCGGCGGCGGGGCCCGGGGCGCCGCCTGGCAGCAGACCGTGCGGCGGCTGTCGGGGCGTCCCGTTCAGGTACCGGAGGCCAGGGAGCTGGTCGCGCTGGGCGCCGCCGCGCAGGCGGCCGGGCTGCTCACCGGGGAGGACCCGGCTGCGGTCGCACGACGCTGGGACACGGCGGCCGGGCCGGTGCTCGACGCCGTCGAGCGGGACGAGGAGACGCTGGCCAGGATCGCCGGGGTACTCTCCGACGCGGCTCCGCTGCTGGAGCGGCCCACGGACACCCACTGAGGACTGGCGTCAGTCATGACCGCACCGCTGCACGAGGCCCGCCCCTCGGGACCGGGACGCGCGCTGCCCGACACCCAGCAGGGCATGCGCCGCCGCAACCTCGCCCGGGTCCTGCACGCCCTCCGCGCCGAGGGACCGCTGTCCCGGGCCGCCGTCGCCTCACGGATCGGCCTGACCCGGGCGGCGGTCTCGACGCTCGTCGACGAGCTCATCCGCTCGGGGCTCCTCGAAGAGCTGGGGCCGGAGCGGCCCGGCCGGGTGGGCCGGCCCGGTTCCGCGCTCGCCGTCAGCGGCCGCGGCCCGGCGGGCATCGGCGCGGAGGTCGGCGTCGACCATCTCGCGGTCTGCGCCGTCGACCTGCGCGGCACGACCCGGGCGCGGGCGATACGGCAGGGGGCGAACCGCGACCGCTCCCCTGAGCCCGTGCTCGCGGAGCTCACCGAGCTGATCCGGCAGGTCGTCGCCGAGGCGGAGGGCGAGGGCCTGTGGCCGGCCGGACTCGCCGTGGCCGTGCCGGGCCTGGTGGCGCGCGACGCCCGGACCGTCGTGCGCGCCCCCAACCTCGGCTGGCACGACACGGACCTCGGCACACTGCTGCCGGCCGGCCTCCCGCTGACGGTGGACAACGAGGCCAACTTCGGCGCCCTCGCCGAACTCTGGCTGGGTGAGGACACGCCCCGCGACTTCCTGCACGTCTCGGCGGAGATCGGTATCGGTGCGGCGGTCGTGGTGGACGGCGGGCTGCTGCGCGGAACCCGCGGCTTCGCAGGCGAGCTGGGTCACGTGCCGGTGCGGCCGGACGGACCGGAGTGCCCCTGCGGCGGCCGGGGCTGCCTGGAGCAGTACGCGGGTGAGGAGGCCGTGCTGCGCGCGGCCGGCCTGGAACCCGGCGAGGACCGGGTCGGCCTGCTCGCGGGGCGCGCCGCGCAGGGCGACGAGAACGTGCGCCGTGCCCTGCGCGACGCGGGTACGGCCTTCGGCGTGGCCCTGACCGGGGCGGTCAACCTGCTCGACCCGGAGAGCGTGGTCCTGGGCGGGGAACTGTCGGGTCTTGCGCCGTGGCTGCTGCCCTCGCTGCGGGACGAGCTGGCGCGGCGTACGGCAGGTCCGGTCTGCCCCGTGTCCGTGTCCGGACTGGGCCCTGAGGGCCCGCTGCTGGGGGCCGCGCACTCGGTGGTCCGGGCGGTGCTGGACGATCCGGCGGCCGTCGCCGGGCAGGCCTGAAACGGGCTGTCGCCCACAGTCGCCGGCAGGTCCGGTTCGGTTCCCTCCGCCCCGCCCTCCGCCTCGTCCTTCCGTCCCAATCACCCCACCGGGTGAGGGAGTTGTCCACAGTCGCGGCCCCGTCCACCGCATCGTGCCGCGTCCTGCTGACCGGCCCGCAGGCGCCGTAACTTGCTCACACGGGCCGCGGCCGCAACGGCCGCCGCTCCGCAGCTGAGCAAGAGACTCCCTCCGCCGAGCCCGGAAGGCACACACCCATGGAACGGAACATGAAGCGGAACACGGCCCGGCACACGGCCCGGAACACCGAAGAGACCACCCCCTCCCCCAGCAGGCGAGTCCCCAGCAGGCGTGGCATTCTCGTGGGCGCCGCCCTCACCGCCGTCCCCGCCGTCCTGGCCTCCGGCACCCGGGCCGGTGCCCGTCCCCGGGCCGTCGACCACCCCGGAGCGGCGTGGCACCCCGCGAGCCGCAGGAACTACACGCCGTCGAACCGCCCGCGCGCCCACCCACTGCGCTACGTGGTCATCCACGTGGCGCAGACGACCTACTCCGGCACCCTGTCCGTCTTCAGGAACCCCAGGACGAAGGTGTCCGCGCACTACGTGGTGCGCTCCTCCGACGGGCATGTCGCGCAGTGCGTGCGCGATTCCGACATCGCCTGGCACGCGGGGAACTGGGACTACAACACCCGCAGCATCGGCATCGAGCACGAAGGCTGGGTGGACCGGCCCGGGTACTTCACCGACGTCATGTACGAGCGGTCGGCCCGGCTCACCGCGGCGATCTGCGAGAGGTACGACATCCCGAGGAACCGGGCCCACATCATCGGCCATCACGAGGTACCGGGCAGCGACCACACCGACCCGGGCCGGCACTGGGACTGGAAGCGCTACCTCAGACTCGTCAAATCCGCCTGAGAACCAGGTCGGAGGCCCTACGATCCACCTCACGTCCCGGTTACAAATCGCTCAACCCCTGGTTGCGGACCGGTAAGCAGGCGACGATGGGGGCATGACTCTGGCCCAGCGCGCCATGGAGCGCCTGCAGGCCTGGCCCGACCTCATGGCGGGCCCGGCGAGTTGCGGTACCGGAAAGGCGCTCCGTTCCGTCCGTGACGAGATCGTTCACTTCCACTCCTCACGGGACGTGGACCTCCACCTCACTCGCCGGGCCATCCAGCGCATCCATTCCGACCTCGCTGGTTCGAGCGCGATCCACCTGCTGCCCGGATCGGGCTGGGTGACCATCCACCTCGACTGCGAGGCGGACATCGACCTGCTGCTGAGTCTGGTGAGCATCGCCCTCAAGGCCCACCAGGCGCCCCCCGCCGATGACGACGGGCGGCGGCCCGCCGGGTGCAACTTCCGCCGGGTCACCGTGCTTCCGCGTGACGCCGTGGCGGGCGGCTGAACCTTGGCGGACGAACCGGAGGCGGTCAACGCCGAGGCCTGGGACGCGTACGGGGCGCACCATCTGCGACGGGGCACGGTCCTGCCCGAAGTGACGGACATCGGCTGGGGGTTCGCGGGCGGCGGGCCGGGGAGCGAGGTGCTCGGGGAGCTGACGGGCCGACGGGTGCTGGACCTCGGGTGCGGTACGGCCCGGCACGCCGCCCACCTGGTCCGGGCCCACGGCGCGCTGGTGGACGCCGTCGACGCCTCGGCCGGGCAGTACGAGCGGGCCCGGGCACGCTACGGCGAACTGCCCGGGCTGCGGCTGGTGCTCGGCGACGCCGTGGAGCATCTGCGAACGGCGGAGCCGTACGACGTCGTCTACTCCGTCAACGCCGTCCCGTACGTCGACCCGCACCGGCTGCTGCCCGCCCTCGCCGGGGCGCTGAGGCCGGGAGGCAGGCTCTGCTTCACGGTGCTGCACAGCAACAGCCGGGGTGACGGACCGTCGGACCGGGTCGCCGCCCGGCCCGAGGTGCTGCGGCTGGCGGGTGGCGGTGAGGTCACCGTCCGGATGTGGGTGCTCACGCCGGAGCTCTGGACGGCGCTGCTCACCGAGTACGGGCTCCGCGTGGAGGGGATCGACGTCCTCGACACGCCGGAGGAGGGCAACCGGGCCTCCTACCGGCTCTTCCGGGTGACCCGGCCCGTCCGGGTCTCCTCCCGGCCGCGCGTCGACAAGGCGCCGCCGCCGCACGCGGCGATCGGGGTGGGTGCGGTCCTGTACGGTCCGCGCGGGCTGCTTCTGGGCCGGCACCGGCGCGGGACGTGGGAGCTGCCCGGCGGGACGGTCGAGCCCGGCGAGTCGTTGCAGGAGACGGTCGTGCGGGAGCTCGGCGAGGAGACGGGCCTCGCGGCACGGCCCGAGGACGTCCGGCTGCTCGGGACGCTCCTGGACGACGCCGGCGGTGTCGTCCGTGTGACCGTGCCCGCCCTGGTCACCGGCTGGCGCGGGGAGCCGTCGGACCAGCCCGGGGAGAGCGTGGGCCGCTGGCGCTGGTTCGCCCTGGGCCGGCTGCCGGAGCAGCTGTTCGTGTGCAGTGCGCAGGCCCTCACCGCCTGGCGGCCCGGACTGCCGATCGACCACACGCCCGCGCACTACACGCCGTACGCCACCGGAACGGGGGACAGCTGAAGCACCCAGAGGGGTGCGATTTTTCAGCCGTTCCCGCGTGTGGGGTGCTCAGCCGCCCTGCCGGCCCCCGTGGTCTGGTGCACTGCCCCTGAGGGTCCCGACAGTTGACGAGGCATCAGGGGGCACGATGGCAGGTCGTCGCAGGCGACGGGGTGCAGGCAGAGCGGTACTGGCGTTCCTCACGGCGTTCGGCGCGCTGACCGGTGCGGCCCTGGCGGGGGCGGCCCCGGCCGGTGCCGTCCAGAAGGGCGTGCGGGTCGCACCGGGCGTGACGTACGAGGAGTTCGACATCACGGCGGCCAAGGGGGTGACGCACGCACATGTCCTGAGGGTCGACCTGGGCAACCCGCAGGTACGGGTCGATCTGCTGTACCCGGGGGCGGTGGCCGCACGGGGGCGGGTCTCGGCGATGGCGAACAGCCAGGGCGCGGTGGCCGGTGTCAACGGTGACTTCTTCAACATCACCGAGACGCAGCACCCGGGTGTGGAAGCGACCGGCGCGAGTGTGGGTCCGGCGATCGCGGACGGGCGGACCCTCAAGGCGGCGGTGCCGAACGGCCAGCGGTTCGGGCCGGCGCTGCCGCCCGGGACGACCACCGAGGACGTGTTCGGCGTCGGCACCGACGGGCGGGCCCGGCTGGACCGGCTGACCCTGAAGGGGTCGGTGAGTACGGCCGAGGCGCAGCTGCCTCTCGGCGGGCTCAACCAGTACGCGCTGCCGGTGGGTTCGGTCGGGGCGTTCACCTCCGAGTGGGGCAGCGTCTCCCGGGTGCGCGCCACGTGTGGCACGGACACCGACCGTGCCGCTCCGTGCAGCACGGATACCTATGAGGTGACGGTCCGTGACGGCCGGGTCGTCTCGGCCGCCGACACCCCGGGCAGCGGTCCCATCGCCGCGGGGACCACCGTGCTGGTCGGCCGGGAGGCGGGCGCCCAGCAGCTGCGCAAGTTCTCCACCGGCGAGTCGGTCGAGGTCGAGCACGGCCTCGTGGCGGCCGGGGACGGCGTCGCCTACCGGCTCGCCGTCGGCGGCTACCCGGTGCTCTCCGGCGGGCAGCCGCTGCCGGGGCTCGACGACACGACGTCGGCCGTCCGTACCGCCGTGGGAATCGCCGACGGCGGGCGGCGCCTGCTGCTGCTCGCGCTGGACGGCGCCGCCGCCTACCGCAGCGGCCTGACGATCGCCGAGGTCGCCGGCACCCTGCGGAAGCTGGGCGCGGAGGACGCCTTCAGCCTGGACGGCGGCGGGTCGTCGACCCTGGTCGCGCGCAGTCCCGGCGCGAGCGCGGTCTCCGTGCGCAACCATCCCAGCGGCGGCTCCGAACGCCCCGTGCCGAACGGCATCGGCGTGTTCTCGGGGTGACGTTCAGGGCCGCAGGCCGCTGACGATCTCGGCCGTAGCGGTGAGGCCGCTGTGGATGGTGGGGGCGACGCTGGTGCTGGCCAGTGAGAAGCCGAGCAGCAGGCAGACCAGCGCGTGGGAGATCTTCAGTCCGCCGTTGCGCAGGAAGATCACCGCAAGGATCGCGAGCAGCAGCACCACAGAGATGGAAATGGCCATCGTCAACTCCTCCGCCACGCCGCCACGTCCGGTTCACGGCGTTCGGCCGTAAGTGTGGCGTAGCGGAGGGTTCGTCCGGGCGGCTGGGCTGTCCGCCGAACGTGTGGTGTCCCGCTGCCGCCCCTAGGGCCCGTCGTTTGGATCAGGCCGCAGACGCGGGGCGTCGAGGAACGCCGCCAGTCCGGCAAGGTCGTCGGTGTTGAGGTGGTCGACGCCGGCGGCGAGCAGTTCGCCCCAGAGTGCGTCGCGGGCGGGTCCGGCCAGGTCCGGGGTCGCCCAGAACCGCACCTTCTGCCCCCGCTGGTGGGCGGTCCTGACGATGCCCCGCAGCTTCTGCCGCTCGGCGTCCGGGAAGGCGCCAATTCCCCGCCAGGTGAAGTTGAGCGTCCAGTTGTCGCTGATCAGCGGGATGAGGGAGGCGGGTGCCGGGCTGCCGAGGTCGGCGAGGCGCCCGTCGTAGAAGGCGCGCCGGACGGTCTGGGCCTCCATGGGCGCGCGGGCCGCGCGGTCGCCGGAGACCACGGCGGTGACCGGGCCGCGGCGGACGCGGCCATGGGTGTACGTCGTGAACAGGTGCCGGTGGCGCCTGAGGTGGCGGTCGAGTTCGCGGTACGTCGAGGAGCCCTCGGTCTTGATGTCGATGAGCAGTTGCAGTGAGCCGCGGTGGCCCCGGTACACCGTGCCGCGGTTGGCGCGGACGCGGGCGGCGAGCGGGTCGAGGTAGAGGGACTCCAGGGTGCGGGAGGGGTCGAGGTCCTCCGGATCGTGGGCGACGAGGAGCTGGTCGCCCACGAGGTAGATGTCCGCCTCGACGCTGCCGAAGCGGTGGTCGAGGGCGTCGAACAGGGGGCGCGGGTGCTCGTAGTCGTTGTGGGCGTGGGCGCGCCACAACGGGCGGGGCCTGTGCGTGCGTTCACCGGCCTGTGCGGGGGCGGCGGGGAGGGCGATCGAGCCCGCGAGGGCCGCGCCGAGGGTGGTGAGGGCCGTGCGACGGGTGGTGAGGGCCATGCTCTGCCTCCCTGGGGATGCCGTACGGGGACCCTGCGAGTATGGGGTCCCGACAGCTCAAGGAGCAGGCCTGGGGGCGGAGTTGGCCGGACCGCCGCCACGCGTTCACTTCACCGGGCCGGGCGCCCGGAAAGGCCCGCCCCTGGTGGGACGGGCCTTTCGGGGATCCAGCCGTTCAACGGCCTCGGCGGACGGACGTCAGGGGGCCTGGAGGTCGGCCAGTGCCGTCAGTGCCTCCCGGTGGGCGCCCGGCGTGCCGTAGGCGATCGAGTCGGCCTTGGCGCGCTTGAGGTAGAGATGCACGGGGTGCTCCCACGTCATGCCGATGCCGCCGTGCAGTTGCAGGGCTTCCTCGGCGGCGTGCACGGCCACGGGCGCCGCATAGGCCTGGGAGACGGTGACGGCCATGTCCACGTCGTGGCCGTTCGCCAGGGCGTCGGCAGCGTTGCGGGCGGCCGCACGGGTGTTGACGACTTCCAGCCACAGCTGGGCCAGCCGGTGCTTGATCGCCTGGAAGCCGCCGACGGGCCGGTTGAACTGCTTGCGTTCCTTCAGGTAGCGGACGGTCTCCGTCAGCGTCCACTCGGCGAGCCCGAACTGCTCGGAGGCGAGCAGTCCGGCGCCGGCCCGCAGTGCTCGGCGCACGGCGGGTTCGGCGTCGCCCAGCAGCCGGCCCCGCACCCCGTCGAGGGTGACGGTCGCGAGCGGCCGGGTCAGGTCCAGGGAGGTCTGGGGCGTGACGGTCGCGGTGGTGGCGTCGACGGCGTACAGACCGCCGTCGTCGGCGGGAACGAGCAGCACGTCGGCGACGGCCGCGTCGGCGATGCCGGTCAGTTCGCCGTGCAGCAGCCCGTCCTCGTGCCGGACGACCCGGTAGGCGGCGCCCGGCGCGACGTTGAGGGCGACCGCGAGCGCGCCGATCGTCGTGCCGGTCGCGAGGTCGCGCAGGAGGTCGTCGGTGCCGCAGGCCAGCAGGGCCTCGGTGGCGACGACCGCGCTCGTCAGGTAGGGCACGGGCGCGACCGCGCGTCCCAGTTCCTCCAGCACGACGGCGGCTTCGCGGTGCGTGGCGCCCTGGCCGTCCAGTTCCTCGGGGACGAGCAGGCCGGCGAGGCCCATGCCGTCGGTGAGCGCCTTCCACAGGGCCAGGTGGTGCGGGGTGCCCGACTCGGTGCGGGCGATGACGCCGGGGGCGTCGCAGTGGTCGGTGAGCAGGTCGCGTACGGCCGCGCGCAGCGCCTCTTCCTCTTCCGAGTACAACAGGTCGCTCATCGGGCGAGGTCCTTCCAGGCGACGTCCTTGTCGGTGCGCGGCTCGGGGGGCAGGCCCAGGACGCGCTCGGCGACGATGTTCAGCAGGACCTCGCTGGTCCCGCCCTCGATGCTGTTGCCCTTGGAGCGCAGGTAGCGGTATCCCGCTTCGCGGCCGGTGAAGTCGACCAGCTCCGGGCGCCGCATGGTCCAGTCGTCGTACAGCAGGCCCTCCTCGCCGAGGAGTTCCACCTCCAGGCCGCTGATCTCCTGGTTGAGGCGGGCGAAGGCCAGCTTCATGCCGGCGCCCTCGGGGCCGGGCTGGCCCGCGACGAGCTGCTGGCGCAGCCGCTCGGCGGTGAGGCGGGAGACCTCGGACTCCACCCACAGCTTCAGCAGCCGCTGGTGCAGGTCGTGGGTGCGCAGTTCGGGCCGCTCGCGCCAGGTCTTCGAGATCGGGCCGATCATGCCGCCCTCGCGGGGCAGCCGCATCCCGCCGATGGCCACGCGCTCGTTGTTGAGCGTGGTCTGGGCGACCTTCCAGCCGTCACCGATCTCGCCGAGGCGGCGCGTGTCGGGGATGCGGACGCCGGTGAGGAACACCTCGTTGAACTCGGCCTCGCCGGTGACCTGCCGCAACGGGCGCACCTCGACGCCCGGGTCGGTCATGTCGCAGACGAAGTACGTGATGCCCCGGTGCTTGGGCACGTCCGGGTCGGTGCGGGCGATGAGGATCGCCCAGCGCGCCACATGGGCGCTGGACGTCCACACCTTCTGCCCGTTGACGACCCAGTCCTCGCCCTCCCGCACGGCCCGGGTGCCCAGGGCGGCGAGGTCGGATCCGGCGCCCGGCTCGCTGAACAGCTGGCACCAGACCTCCTCACCCGTCCACAACGGCCTGAGGAACCGCCGCTTCTGCTCCTCGGTACCGAACTGGAGGATCGTCGGCGCGGCCATGCCCAGGCCGATGCCGATGCGCCGCGGGTCGTTGTCGGGCGCCCCGGCGGCCTCCAGCTCGGCGTCCACGACGGCCTGGAGGGAGCGGGGAGCACCGAGTCCGCCGAGGCCCTCCGGGTAGTGCACCCAGGCGAGTCCGGCGTCGAAGCGGGCCCGCAGGAAGTCCAGGCGGTCGGTGGAGGCCGGCGGATGGGCCGCCAGCAACTCCCGGGTACGGCTGCGCAGTTCCTCGGAGCCGGTCATGCTGCCTCCTCCATGACGACCGCGATCCTGCCGGTGGTCAGACCGTCCGCCACCTTCTGCACGGCGTCGGCGGCGCCGCCGAGCGGGACGCGCTCGCTCACCAGCGGCTTGATCGCGCCCCGGGCGGCCAGATCGGTGAGCTGCTCGTGGCAGTGCTGGACCAGCTTGGGGTTCTTGGTGTTGTACAGGCCCCAGTGCAGGCCGAGGATCGAGTAGTTCTTCACCAGGGCGTGGTTCAGGCCGGGGCTGGGGATCGTGCCGCTGGCGAAGCCGACGACCACGATGCGCCCCTCGAAGGCGACGGCCTTGGCGGACTGGGTGTAGGCCTCGCCGCCGACCGGGTCGTAGATCACGTCGGCGCCCCGGCCGCCGGTGGCCTCCTTGACGGCGGCGACGACGTCCTCGGAACGCCGGTCGATCACGACGTCACAACCCAGCTCGCGGGCGACGGCCGCCTTCCCGGAGCCGCCGACGACACCGATGACGGTGGCGCCGGCGGCCTTCCCGAGCTGCACGGCCGCGCTGCCGACCCCTCCAGCGGCAGCGTGGACGAGCAGGGTCTCGCCGGCCTCCAGACCGGCCCGGCGGTGCAGACCGAACCAGCCGGTCTGGTAGCCGATGTGCAGGGCCGCGGCCTCGGCGTCGTCCAGGGCGTCCGGCGCGGGCAGCAGTGCGGCGGTGTCCGCGACGGCGTATTCGGCGAAGCCGCCGTGCGGCAGCGCCGGGTTGGCGATGACGCGGCGGCCGTCCTCGGTCTCGCCGCAGATCTCCACGCCCGGGGTGAACGGCAGCGGCGGCCGGACCTGGTAGTGGCCGCGGCAGAGCAGGGCGTCCGGGAAGTTGATGTTGGCCGCGCGCACCTTCAGCAGGACCTGGCCGTCACCGGGGGTGGGCGGTTCCACGTCCTGGAGCCGCATCACCTCGCCCGGCTCGCCGTTCTCGTGCACTTGCCATGCCTGCATGCGGGGCCTCCACGGGGGACTGCTGTGTCTGACCGGGGTCGGTTCGCATACTAAGCGGTCGCTTGCCCATCAGGGAACAGTCTCCGGGCAAAGTCCCGCGCAGAGGTTTCACCCTTGGGTCACCGTGGGTCACGCACCCTTCGGCCGCGCCCGCACGTGCATCCGCTCACCTTGCGGCCCGAACAGGCTGAGGAACTCCACCGGCCCCTCCCCCGTCGACCCGAACCAGTGCGGCACCCGGGTGTCGAACTCGGCGGCCTCCCCCGCCGTGAGCACCACGTCGTGCTCGCCCAGCACCAGGCGCAGCTTCCCGGACAGCACGTACAGCCACTCGTAGCCCTCGTGCGTCCGGGGATCCGGCTCCTGCCTGCGCTTCGGTTCGAGGACCTTGTAGGCCTGCAGGCCGCCGGGCTGGCGAGTGAGCGGCCAGTGGGTGCGGCCGCCCATCACGATCGGCTTGGACCGCACGCGCGGATCACCGGCCGGCGGGGCGCCGACCAGTTCGTCCAGCGCCACCTGGTGGGCGCGCGCGATCGGCAGCAGCAGTTCCAGACTGGGTTTACGCAGGCCGGACTCCAGCCGCGAGAGGGTGCTGACGGAGATGCCGGTGGTCTCGGAGAGCGCCGCCAGGGTCACCTCCCGGTCCTTGCGCATCTGCCGCAGCCGGGGGCCCACGCCCGCGAGTACCTCGTCCGTCGTCATGGCCGTATTGCAGTTTCGGCAACGTTGTTTGTCAATCCCGCAGCGCACGGGCGACGCTCGGCAGCGGAGGTGGTCACATGACCGAGAAGTACGCAGTGGTCGTCATCGGCGGGGGCGCGGCGGGCCTGTCCGCCGCGCTGGTGCTGGGGCGGGCCCGGCACCGCACGCTGGTGATCGACGCGGGTGAGCCGCGCAACGCGCCCGCCGCGCACATGCAGGGCTACCTGTCCCGGGACGGCATGCCGCCCGCCGAGTTCCTGGCCGCCGGCCGGGAGGAGACCGCGCGCTACGGCGTGGACCTCGTCCGGGACCGGGTGGTGGCGGTGGAGAAGGGCGGGGACTTCACCGTGGTGTCGGCCGGCGGCCGGAGCGTGCGCGCCCGGCGGCTCGTCGTCGCGACCGGGCTGAAGGACGAGCTGCCCGCGGTGCCCGGGGTCGCCGAGCGGTTCGGCCGGGACGTGCTGCACTGCCCCTTCTGCCACGGCTGGGAGGTGCGCGACCAGCCGTTCGGGGTGCTCGCCAGGAGCCCGGCGAGCGTGCACCAGGCGCTGATGGTGTCCCAGTGGTCGAAGGACGTGCGGTTCTTCCTGCACACCGTCGCCGAGGAGGAGCTCTCCGACGAGGATCTGCGCCGGCTCGCCGCGGCCGGGGTGGACGTGGTGCCCGGGGAGGTCGCGGAGCTGGTGACCGAGGACGACCGGCTCACCGGCGTCCGGCTCGCGGACGGTACGACGCACCCCCGCTCGGTGCTGTTCACCGCCCCGCGGGCCGTGCCGCAGACCGGCCTGCTGGAGCGGCTCGGGGCCGAGCTGCACGAGACGCCGTTCGGCGCGTACCCGGTGGTCGACGCGACCGGCCTGACGACCGTGCCCGGCGTGTGGGCCGCGGGCAACGCCATCGGCTTCTCCGAGCAGGTCGTGCACGCGGCGAGCGGCGGGTACCGGGCGGCCTCCGCGATCGTCGCCGACCTGCTGATGACGGACCTCGATGCGGCAGTGCGGCGGCACAGCCCGGCGTGATCACGCGCCGCTCAGCGGGCCACGGCCGGGGTCAGGAGAGGCGCAGGTCGACCCAGGGAACGGTCTCGCCCGGCAGCACGTACCGCTCGATCTCGACGAAGCCGTGCGCGCGGGCGAACCGCAGCCCGTCCTCGTTGGAGGACAGGACCACCGTTTCGATGACCTCGGCACCCGCCTTCCGCGCGCGGGCCAGCCCGCGCGCGTAGAGCTCCCCGCCGAATCCCCGCCCGCGGTGGGGGCCGAGCACGCGGGCGATCACCGTGGCCGTCGCGGTGTCGTCCGCCGGCGGGCGTACGGTGCTGCTGCCCACGAGCACCTCCCCGAGGTAGGCGACCTCCAGGTGATGGCGCTCCGCGCGGTCACGGGCGTCGTCCATCGAGAGATGGTGCGTGGGGATGACCGTGTTGTGGACGTGCTGCCAGTCCCTGAGCGCGCTGTCGTCGTCAGGGCGGCGGATGCGGAGTTCGGACATCGCAGCAGAAGAACCCGCGTGCTCCGCGTGCGTCAACCGGTTTGCCGCCGCGCCTCCGCAGCGGGGCGGGGACCGGTGCCGTACGCCCGGTCAAGCCGCGCCGGGCCGCCGGACCCGGTCGCCCAGGTGTAGAGGCCCCCTCTGAGGTGCACCATGGCTGCATGCTGCTGCACCGGCTGGCCCGAGTATCCCAGGAGGTGGCCGCCACCTCGGCGCGGTCCCGCAAGACGGCCCTGCTCGCGGAGCTGTTCCGGGACGCCGAGGCGGAGGACGTGCCCGTCGTCATCCCGTACCTCGCGGGACGGCTGCCGCAGGGCCGGATCGGCGTCGGCTGGAAGGTGCTGAGCCGGTCGGTCGAACCGGCCGCCGAGCCGAGTCTGACCGTGCGGGACGTGGACGCCCGGCTCGCGGAGCTCGCCGCGGTGTCCGGCCCCGGCTCCCAGGCGGAACGGACCCGGCTGGTCGCGGAGTTGATGGGCGCGGCCACCGAGACCGAGCAGCGGTTCCTGCTGGGCCTGCTCACCGGCGAGGTCCGGCAGGGGGCCCTGGACGCGGTGGCCGTCGAGGGACTGGCCCAGGCGACCGGGGCCCCCGCCGCGGACGTCCGGCGGGCCGTGATGCTCGCGGGTTCCCTCCAGACGGTCGCCGAGGCGCTGCTGGCGGACGGCCCCGCCTCCCTCGACCGCTTCCGTCTCACCGTGGGCCGCCCGGTGCTGCCGATGCTGGCGCACAGCGCCTCCTCGGTGGCCGAGGCCGTCGACAAGCTGGGCGGCTGCGCGGTGGAGGAGAAGCTGGACGGCATCCGCGTCCAGGTGCACCGCGACGGCGACACCGTGCGGCTCTACACCCGCACCCTCGACGACATCACGGACCGTCTGCCCGAAGTGACGGCCGCCGCGCTTCAGTTGCGGGGCGAGCGGTTCATCCTGGACGGCGAGGTGATCTCCTTCGACGAGGGCGGGCGCCCCCGCTCGTTCCAGGAGACCGCCGGCCGGGTCGGCTCCCGCACGGACGTGGCGACGGCCGCCCGCGCGGTGCCGGTCTCCCCCGTCTTCTTCGACGCGCTGTCCGTCGACGGCCACGACCTGCTCGACCTGCCCTTCGCCGAGCGGCACGCCGAGCTGGCCCGCCTGGTGCCCGAGCCGATGCGGGTGCGGCGCACGCTGGTGTCGGGGCCGGACGAAACGCCCGCGGCGGAGGAGTTCCTCGCCGAGACGCTGAAGCGCGGCCACGAGGGCGTCGTGGCCAAGGCGCTCGACGCCCCCTACAGCGCGGGGCGGCGCGGTGCCTCCTGGCTGAAGGTCAAGCCCGTCCACACCCTCGACCTGGTCGTGCTGGCCGCCGAGTGGGGCCACGGCCGCCGCACCGGCAAGCTCTCCAACCTCCACCTGGGCGCCCGCACCGCCGACGGCGGCCTCGCCATGCTCGGCAAGACCTTCAAGGGCATGACCGACGCGATGCTCACCTGGCAGACCGAACGGCTCCAGAAGCTCGCCGTCGACACCGACGACCACGTGGTGACCGTCCGCCCGGAACTCGTCGTCGAGATCGCCTACGACGGGCTGCAGCGCTCCACCCGCTACCCGGCCGGCGTGACCCTCCGCTTCGCCCGGGTGGTCCGCTACCGGGAGGACAAGCGCCCGGAGGACGCCGACACGGTCGAGACGCTGCTGGCCGCCCATCCGGGGGTGAAGCCGTGAAGCGCAGTGCGGGTCTGCTGCTCTTCCACACCACGGACAACGGCCTCGAAGTGCTGCTCGGCCACATGGGCGGCCCGTTCTTCACCCGGCGCGACGCCGGGGCATGGACCGTGATCAAGGGCGAGTACGAGCCTGACGAGCCCGCCTGGGAGGCCGCCCGGCGTGAGTTCCGGGAGGAACTGGGGCTGCCCCCGCCCGACGGCGAGGCCATCGACCTCGGCGAGGTCCGGCAGACGGGCGGCAAGATCGTCACGGCGTGGGCGGTCCGGGCGGATCTCGATCCGGCGACGATCACGCCCGGCACCTTCCGGATGGAGTGGCCGCCGCACTCCGGACGGCTCCAGGAGTTCCCCGAACTGGACCGGGTGGCGTGGTTCGGGCTCGACCGGGCCCGCTCGGTGATCGTCAAGGCCCAGGCGGCGTTTCTCGACCGGCTGGCGGAGCACTCGCCCTGAGGAGACGCTCCCGCGTTGCGCTCCCCTGCGCCGCGCGGGAAGGTCGAGACACAGCCCGCTCCGAGGGAGGTCAGCCATGCCCATCGCAACGGTGAACCCGGCGAACGGCGAGACGCTCAAGACGTACGAGGCCATGGGCGAGCAGGAGATCGAGCGCCGGCTCCAGCTCGCCGAGGCCACGTTCCGCACGTACCGGACGACGACCTTCGACGAGCGCGCCCGGCTGCTGCACCGGGCCGCCGACCTCCTCGAAGAGGACCAGCAGGACATCGCCCGCGTCATGACCACCGAGATGGGCAAGCCGATCCAGCAGGCCCGGGCCGAGGCGGCGAAGTGCGCCAAGGCGATGCGCTGGTACGCCGACCACGCCGGGGAACTGCTCGCCGATGAGGAGCCCGCCGACTCCGACGTGAAGGACTCCGGAGCCTCCCGTGTCCGGGTGCGCTACCGCCCGCTCGGGCCGGTGCTCGCGGTGATGCCGTGGAACTTCCCGCTGTGGCAGGTGGTCCGGTTCGCCGCTCCCGCGCTGATGGCGGGCAACGTGGGCCTGCTGAAGCACGCCTCGAACGTCCCCCAGACCGCCCTCTACCTGGAGGATCTCTTCCACCGTGCGGGCTTCACGGAGGGCACCTTCCAGACCCTGCTGATCGGCTCCGCCGCGGTCGACGAGATCCTGCGCGACGAGCGGGTCAAGGCCGCCACCCTCACGGGCAGCGAGCCCGCGGGACGCGCGGTCGCCTCCACGGCCGGAGAAATGATCAAGAAGACGGTGCTGGAGCTGGGCGGGAGCGACCCGTTCGTCGTGATGCCCTCCGCCGACATCGACCGCGCCGCGAAGACCGCGGTGACCGCACGGGTGCAGAACACCGGGCAGTCGTGCATCGCCGCGAAGCGTTTCATCGTGCACACGGACGTCTACGACGCCTTCGCTGAGCGTTTCGCCGAGGGCATGAAGGCGCTGAAGGTCGGCGACCCCATGGCCGACGACACCCAGGTGGGCCCGCTCTCCAGCGAGCAGGGACTGCGCGATCTGGAAGAGCTGGTCGACGACGCGGTGCGCAGCGGGGCGCAGGTGCTGTGCGGTGGCGAACGGCCGGACGGGCCGGGGTGGTACTACACGCCGACGATCCTCGCCGGCATCACCCGCGAGATGCGGATCCACCGGGAGGAGGCCTTCGGGCCGGTCGCCACGCTATACCGGGCGGCCGACCTGGACGAGGCCGTGCTGATCGCGAACGATTCACCGTTCGGACTGAGTTCGAACGTGTGGACGCGGGACGAGGACGAGGTCGACCGGTTCGTGCGGGATCTGGAGGCCGGCGGGGTGTTCTTCAATGGCATGACGGCGTCCCATCCGGCGTTCCCGTTCGGCGGTGTGAAGCGGTCCGGGTACGGGCGTGAGCTGTCCGGGCACGGAATCCGGGAGTTCTGCAACATCACCACTGTTTGGCATGGTGCGTGAGTGTTGCGGGGCTACGATCCCGTCTGTGAACCGCGAAGTGACTCTGCCTCTGATCGTCGACGACCGCGGGACCTTGCAGGTGGCTGCGGCGGATGTCAGCAAGCTGTTGCGGACCGTGGGGGGTCGGTGGGTGCGGCTGGTGGAGGGCGGGGAGTCGGGGCTGGACGAGGACACGGTTGCCGAGTTGGCCATCGAGCTGGCGAAACTGGCCGATCGGATCGATGTGGCCTGCATCGCACACAGCAGTGGGACCGCGACCTGAGCCGTGCGGCACAGTCCCGCCGCCCCTAGGGAGTCGCACTCAGCGCGTCCCAGAACATCGCCTCGTACGTCTGGAGCAGCCGGCCGTAGGTGCCTGCTCGCTTCTCGTCGAGGCGCCCCGCGTCCAGAGCCGCCTGCACCGCCGCCGTCGCCAGCCGGTCCAGGTCGGGTGACGGCTCGGCGAAGAAGTCGAAGAAGGCGCAGGCCTCGTCGGTGAAGCCGTAGTGCTCGCGCAGGGCGGTGGCGATGGTCGCGCAATAGCCGCCCCACGCCGAGAAGTTGGCCGTCAGGGCCAGGACCACGTCCGCCGGTGCGGCGTTGAGCGCCAGCCAGGCCACGTACGCGGGGTACGCCTGGCAGCCGGGAAGCGGCTCGTTCGACACCCCCTGTGCGCTGCACGCCCGTGCGAAGGCGGCCAGGTGCTCGCCCGCCAGCGCCTCGCCCTGCGCGAGGGTCGTGAAGAAGGCCGCGGCCTCCGGATCGGCCGCTGCGGAGCGGACGGCGAGGTGCTCGAACGCGCGGCGGTCCGCGGGGATCACCCAGGTCTGTTCCAGGGCGAGCGCGGCGAGGGTGGCGCGGGGTGCCGTGCCGGCGGCGATCCGGGGGACCAAGGGGTTGGCCTCCGGGTCCGGGGCGAGGGCCGCCGTGGTCGTCCGCAACAGGTCCCTGGCCGGGTGCGTCATCGCTTCCTCCGTCGTCGAGGGGTCGGCACGAGCCTGGCACGGCGTCCCCGATGCCAGCAGTCCCTCGCGGAGCCGACGTGCCCGCACGGGTTCGCAACCCGACGGGCACGCCGACGACGGCCTTCGGGCCGTGCTAGCGGATCGGCACGCCGGCGAGGGTCCGGGCGATCACCAGGCGCTGGATCTCGCTCGTGCCCTCGAAGATGGTGTAGATGGCCGCGTCCCGGTGCATGCGCTCGACCGGATACTCGCGGGTGTAGCCGTTGCCGCCGAGGATCTGGATCGCCTGGGCCGTGACCTTCTTGGCCGTCTCGCTCGCGAACAGCTTGGACATCGAGCCCTCGGCCGCCGTGAACGGCTTGCCGTTGACCGCCATCCAGGAGGCCCGCCAGACGAGGAGCCGGGCGGCGTCGATGGACGTGCGCATGTCCGCGAGCTGGAACGCCACGCCCTGGTTGTCGACGATCGGCCGTCCGAACTGCTCCCGGGTGGTGGCGTAGTCGAGGGCGACCTCGTAGGCGGCGCGGGCGGTGCCGACGGCCATGGCGCCGACGGCCGGGCGCGAGGCCTCGAACGTGGCCATCGCCGCGTTCTTCACGCGCTCCCCGCCCTGCCGGGCCTTCTCCCGGGCACGGGCGAGCCGCTCGTCGAGCTTCTCCTTGCCGCCGAGCAGACAGGAGCCGGGCACCCGCACGTTGTCCAGGACGACCTCGGCGGTGTGCGACGCGCGGATGCCGTGCTTCTTGAACTTCTGGCCCTGGGACAGCCCCTCGGTGCCCGGCGGGATGATGAAGGAGGCGTGGCCCTTGGAGCCGAGCTCGGGGTCGACGACCGCGACCACGACATGGACGTTGGCGATGCCGCCGTTGGTCGCCCAGGTCTTGGTGCCGTTGAGCACCCACTCGTCCTTGGCCTCGTCGTACACGGCCCGGGTGCGCATGGAGGCCACGTCGGAGCCGGCGTCGGGCTCGGAGGAGCAGAAGGCGGCGACCTTGACGTCGTTGGCGTCGCCGTACATCTGGGGGATCCAGGTGCCGATCTGCTCCTCGGTGCCGTTGGCGAGGACGCCGACGGCGGCGAGGCCGGTGCCGACGATGGACAGGGCTATGCCCGCGTCGCCCCAGAACAGCTCCTCCATCGCCATGGGGATACCGAGGCCGGTGGGGTCGAAGTACTGCTGGGCGTAGAAGTCCAGGGAGTAGATGCCGACCTTGGCGGCCTCCTGGATGACCGGCCAGGGAGTCTCCTCACGCTCGTCCCATTCGGCGGCCGCGGGGCGGATCACATCGGCCGCGAAGCCGTGGAGCCAGTCCCGGACCTCCTTCTGTTCGTCGTTGAGCTCCATGGTGAACTCGGCCATGTCGTCCCCTCCAGCGGCACACATGCATGTTACTTGCGGTAACAGCAGTCTGTTACCGGTGGGTAGTCGAAGTCAACTCCTACCGACCGGTCGGCACCCGTTCGGTGTCCTGAGCATGCTTCAGTGTTAGTTTGCGCAGGCGTCATCGAAACAGCACGGGTGGGGAGAGACCATGGACACCACACAGCGGACCGATCAGCAACGGTCCGCCGATCGCCGTCGGCGTGAGCTGCTGGAAGCCGCCGACCGAGTGGTGCTGCGCGACGGCCCGCAGGCCTCGATGAACGCGATCGCGGCGGAAGCCGGCATCACGAAACCCATTCTCTACCGGCACTTCGGCGACAAGGGCGGACTTTACGCGGCCCTTGCCATGCGGCACACGGACGCGCTGCTGGACTCGCTGCGGGCGGCGCTGGACGCGCCGGCGGACCGGCGGGAGCGGGTCGAGGCGACGCTGGACACCTACCTCGCGGCGATCGAGGCGCGGCCCCAGGTGTACCGGTTCCTGATGCATCCGGCGGAGGGGAGCCAGCCGGGCGATTCGGGCTTCGACGTCGGCAAGCACAGTGCGCCGTTGCTGCGGCGGATGGGTGAGGAGCTGGCGCAGGTCATCGAGGAGCGGCTGGATCTCGGGCCGGGCGGACAGCAGCTGGCGCGGGTGTGGGGGCACGGGATCGTCGGCATGATGCATGCGGCCGGGGACTGGTGGCTGGGGGAACGGCCGTGTTCTCGTGCGGAGTTGGTGCGGAGTCTGGCGGATCTGCTGTGGGGGCGGCTTGCTGCTGCGGGGGATCGGGTCGGGGGTCCGGGGTTCTGACCGTTGTGGTTCGGCTGACCGCCCGTGGGGGTTGTTCGCGCAGTTCCCCGCGCCCCTGAGGGACATAGACTCACCGGCGCCAAGAAGCCCGGGACACCTGGCGCATCAGCTTGCGGTGGCGCCAGCCCGTGAGATGGTCCGCGTAGATGCGGCCCTCCACGTGGTCGCACTCGTGCTGGAGGCAGCGGGCGAAGAAGCCCGTGCCGTGGACGGTGACGGGTTCTCCCGTCACCGTGAAACCCTCCACCACCGCGTGGTCGTAGCGCTCCGTGCCCGCTTCCAGGCCCGGCAGGGACAGACAGCCCTCCGGGCCCCGGATCACCACACCGTCCGCCTCGGTCAGGCGGGGGTTGATCACATGGCCCACATGGCGGACGTCCTCGTCGTCGGGGCAGTCGTAGACGAAGACCCGCAGGGGCACGCCGATCTGGTTGGCGGCGAGGCCGACGCCCTGGGCGGCGTACATCGTCGCGAACAAGTCCTCGACCAGGCGGGCCAGTTCGGGGCCGAAGTCGGTGACCTCCGTGCAGGGCGTGTGCAGGGTGGGGTCGCCGTGCAGGGTGAGGGGTCTCACGCGGCCGTGGGTGCCGGGGATGGGGCTCTGTCGCATGGCGGCAAGAGTAAGGTCCTGTCGGTCCGCGCCTCCCACACGAGTTCGCCACAGTGCCGCGGTTCGGGAGTGCGAATGGATCTCGATAGGCTGAGGTCCACACCACGTGGCCGTCAGGCTTCAAGGCGCGGCGCGTACGCAAGGAGGATCGAGAACTGATGGCAGGCAACTCGGACCCGCTCTCGCCGCGGGCCAAGCTGGCCGTGACCGCGGGCAAGGCGGTCGCGGCGGCATCGCGCGCCGCAGGGCGCGGCAGCGGTTCGGTGATCGGCGGCCGGGTCGCGCTGAAACTCGACCCCGACCTCCTGGCCCGGCTCGCCCAGAACCTGGACGTGATCCTGGTCTCCGCGACGAACGGCAAGACCACCACCACCCGGCTCATCGCCGAGGCCCTGCGCGCGGCGGGACCGGTCGTCTCCAACGCGCTCGGCGCCAACATGCCGGCCGGCATCACCTCGGCCCTCGCCGGCAGCTCCGACGCCCGCTACGGCGTCATCGAGGTCGACGAGAAGTACCTCGCCGGCGTCGCCCGGGACACCGCCCCGAAGTGCATCGCCCTGCTCAACCTCTCGCGCGACCAGCTCGACCGGGCCGCCGAGACCCGCATGCTCGCCGAGAACTGGCGGGAGGGTCTCGCGGGTTCCAAGGCCGTGGTCGTGGCCAACTGCGACGACCCGCTGGTGGTGTGGGCGGCGTCGTCCTCCCCCAACGTGATCTGGGTCGCCGCGGGGCAGATGTGGAAGGACGACGCCTGGTCCTGCCCGTCGTGCGGCGGCGTGATGCAGCGCCCGGGCGACGACTGGTTCTGCGGCGAGTGCGGCTTCCGACGTCCGACGCCGAGCTGGGCGCTCTCCGGCGACCACGTGCTCGACCCGCACGGCTCGGCCTGGCCGATCCACCTCCAGCTGCCCGGCCGCGCCAACAAGGCCAACGCCGCCTCCTCGGCCGCGGTGGCCGCCGTGTTCGGGGTGCCGCCGCAGGTCGCGCTGGAGCGCATGTACCAGGTGCAGGCCGTGGCAGGGCGCTACGACGTCGTCCAGTTCCAGGGCCGGGACCTGCGGCTGCTGCTCGCGAAGAACCCGGCCGGCTGGCTGGAGACGTTCTCCCTGATCGACCCGCCGCCCACCCCGGTCATCCTGTCGGTGAACGCGCGCTCCGCCGACGGCACCGACACCTCCTGGCTGTGGGACGTCGACTACTCGCGCCTGACCGGTCACCCGATCTGCGTCGTCGGCGACCGGCGGCTGGACCTGGCGGTGCGTCTGGAGGTCGCCGACCAGCACTTCCAGGTCTACGAGAACCTCGACCAGGCGGTGGCGGCGTGCCCACCGGGCCGGATCGAGGTCATCGCCAACTACACGGCGTTCCAGGACCTGCGCCGCCGCGTCGGCAACTGAGCACGAGACGTCAGGGGACTTTTGTGAGCGACAACCAACTGCGCATCGTCTGGATCTATCCCGACCTGCTCAGCACCTACGGCGACCAGGGCAACGTCCTCGTCGTCGAGCGCCGGGCCCAGCAGCGCGGCCTGGACGTGGCGCGGCTGGACGTGCGCAGCGACCAGCCGATCCCGACCTCCGGCGACATCTATCTGATCGGCGGCGGCGAGGACCGGCCGCAGCGGCTCGCCGCCGAGCGGCTGCGCCGGGACGGGGGCCTGACCCGGGCCGTGGAGAACGGCGCCATCGTGTTCTCCGTCTGCGCCGGCTACCAGATCCTCGGCCACGAGTTCATCAACGACCTCGGCCAGCGCGAGCCCGGCCTCGGGCTGCTGGACGTGGTGTCGGTGCGCGGCGAGGGCGCGCGGTGCGTCGGTGACGTGCTGGGCGACGTCGACCAGCGGCTCGGCCTGCCCCCGCTGACCGGCTTCGAGAACCACCAGGGCGTCACCCACCTGGGCCCCACCGCCCGCCCCCTCGCCCAGGTGCGGTTCGGCAACGGCAACGGCACGGGCGACGGCACGGAGGGCGCGTACAACGACACCGTCTTCGGCACGTACATGCACGGGCCGGTGCTCGCGCGCAACCCGCTGATCGCGGACCTGCTGCTGAAGCTGGCCCTGGACGTCAACGCGCTGCCGCCGACCGACGACCGCTGGTACGAGGCGCTGCGCAACGAGCGGATCGCCGCTGCTCAGCAGCCCGCGTAGGCACTGCGCCGCAGCGTGCCCGAGGTACGCGTCAACCTGCTGGTCAACAGCCCGTATGACGGCCCATCCGCACAGGTGAGCGGGGTCGTCCAGCAGGCGGACGCGTGCTTCGGTCCGGCCCCTCGATGCCGCTAGGGTGGCGGGGATTCCAGCCGGACAACGTGGTCCGGTCCCCGGCCCACGTTGAGAAGGTATTCGGGCTATGCGCATTGGTGTCCTCACGTCCGGCGGCGACTGCCCCGGCCTGAACGCCGTCATCCGGTCCGTCGTGCACCGCGCCGTCGTCGACCACGGCGACGAGGTCATCGGCTTCCGGGACGGCTGGAAGGGCCTCCTGGAGTGCGACTACCTCAAGCTCGACCTCGACGCGGTGGGCGGCATCCTCGCCCGCGGCGGCACCATTCTCGGCTCCTCCCGGGTCCAGCCCTCCCATCTGCGGGACGGTGTGGAGCGGGCCAGGGGCCATGTCGAGGAGCTCGGGCTCGACGCGATCATCCCCATCGGCGGCGAGGGCACCCTCAAGGCCGCCCGGCTGATGTCGGACAGCGGTCTGCCCATCGTGGGCGTGCCGAAGACCATCGACAACGACATCGCCGTGACGGACGTCACCTTCGGCTTCGACACGGCCGTGGGGGTGGCGACCGAGGCCCTGGACCGGCTGAAGACCACCGCCGAATCGCACCAGCGGGTCCTGGTGGTCGAGGTCATGGGCCGGCACACCGGCTGGATCGCCCTGCACTCCGGCATGGCGGCCGGCGCGCACGCCATCGTCGTCCCCGAGCGGCCCTTCGACATAGAGGAACTGGCCCGCCGGGTGGGCGAGCGGTTCGAGGCGGGCAAGCGGTTCGCGATCGTCGTCGCGGCAGAGGGGGCCAAGCCCCGGGCCGGGACCATGGAGTTCGACGAGGGCGGCAAGGACATCTACGGACACGAGCGGTTCGCCGGGATCGCCCGGCAGCTGTCCGTGGAGCTGGAGGGACGGCTGGGGAAGGAAGCCCGGCCGGTGATCCTCGGGCACGTGCAGCGGGGCGGTACGCCGACCGCCTACGACCGGGTGCTGGCCACGCGGTTCGGGTGGCATGCGGTGGAGGCGGTGCACCGGGGGGAGTTCGGGCAGATGACGGCACTGCGCGGGACCGACATCGTGATGGTGCCGCTCGCGGAGGCCGTGGAGACGCTGAAGACCGTTCCCGACGACCGGTACGACGAGGCGGAGACCGTTCTCTGAGGTTGCTGTAGTCGGCCGGGTGCGGGCCGGTCGTGGCTTGTCGCGCCCACGCGGCGGAGCCGCATATCAAACACAGTCCCGCGCCCCTGAGGCGTCGTACCGCCCCCGGTCGTAACGGTGACCGGGGGCGGTTCTACTCTTGTGGGCGGACAACTAGCTGCACACCCCCACGAAACAGGAGCCGGCGGAATGGATCACAGCGGGCACGGCATGACCATGGATCTGCCGCCGTTCACGCTGGGACGAGGGCTGGAGTGGTCGGCCGACCCGTTCTTCCTCGTCGCCTGCCTGGCCGGGCTGGCCCTGTACGGGTGGGGTGTCGTACGGCTCGTCCGCCGCGGGGACAAGTGGCCCGTGGGACGGACGGTCGCCTTCGTCCCGGGTGTGCTGAGCATCATGCTCATGATGTGCACGCAGCTGAACGACTACGGCATGGTCATGTTCAGCGTGCACATGGTGCAGCACATGGTCATCAGCATGGTGTCGCCCATCCTCATCCTGCTCGGGGCGCCGATCACGCTGGCGCTGCGGGCGCTGCCGACCGCCGGACGGGGCCGCAAGGGGCCGCGTGAGCTGCTGCTGATGTTCCTGCACAGCCGGTACATGCGGATCATCACGCACCCGGCGTTCACGATCCCGCTGTTCATCGCGAGCCTGTACGGGCTGTACTTCACGCCGCTCTTCGACACTCTGATGGGCTCCAAGCCGGGGCACATCGCCATGATGGTGCACTTCCTCGCCGTCGGTCTGGTGTTCTTCTGGCCGATCATGGGCGTGGACCCGGGCCCGCACCGCCCGGGCTATCTGATGCGCATGCTGGAGCTGTTCGCCGGCATGCCGTTCCACGCGTTCTTCGGGATCGCGCTGATGATGGCGTCCGAGCCGATGGTCGGGACGTTCGAGAATCCGCCCGCCTCGCTCGGCATCGAGGCGCTCTCGGACCAGAACACGGCGGGCGGCATCGCCTGGGCGTTCAGCGAGATCCCCTCCGTGCTGGTGCTGGTGGCCCTGCTGTTCCAGTGGTACGCCTCGGACCAGCGGCAGGCCAGGCGCACGGACCGGGCCGCGGACCGCGACGGGGACAAGGAACTCGAGGCGTACAACGCCTATCTGGCCTCGCTGAACGCGCAGGGGCGCTGAAGACTTCTTCCGTACGGGCCGTGCGCGCCGGGCGTCCGCCGGGCACCATGGAGGGACCGAACCCGAGGAGGGTGTTGCGATGCCCGGTTCCACGAACGGTTCCAACTCGACCAGGACCATGGGAGCGCTCACGTTGGGCGGGCTGGTCGTGGTGACGGCCTACACGGTGGCGCTCGGGAGCAACGGCTGGCTGTGGTTCGGCTGGGTCGTCCTGGGTCTGATCACGCTGGGGCTGGTGGTGACCACGCGCAGCACCTGACGGCTCACTCGCGGGGCAGCCGGCCGGCCGGGTGCACCCCCGGCTGGTACTTCGGGAGCCGGACGCTGATCTTCATGCCCGCGCCCGCGGCGGTCTCGATGACGAGGCCGTAGTCGTCGCCGTAGACCTGGCGGAGCCGGTCGTCGACGTTGGAGAGGCCGATGCCGCCCGAGGGGCTGACCTCGCGGGCGAGGATGCGGCGCAGCAGGCCGGGGTCCATGCCGGCGCCGTCGTCCTCGATGACGACGAGGGCCTCGGCGCCCGCGTCCTGGGCGGTGATCTGGATGTGGCACTTGCCCGGGGAGACGGCCTTGCCCTCCAGTCCGTGCTTGACGGCGTTCTCGACGAGCGGCTGCAGGCACAGGAAGGGCAGGGTCACCGGCAGCACCTCCGGGGCTATCTGGAGGGTGACGGAGAGGCGGTCGCCGAAGCGTGCCCGCACCAGGGCCAGGTAGTGGTCGATGGCGTGAAGTTCCTCGGCGAGGGTGGTGAAGTCGCCGTGCCGCCGGAACGAGTAGCGGGTGAAGTCGGCGAACTCCAGCAGCAGCTCGCGGGCGCGCTCGGGGTCGGTGCGGACGAACGAGGCGATCACCGCGAGCGAGTTGAAGATGAAGTGCGGGGAGATCTGGGCCCGCAGCGCCTTGATCTCGGCCTCGATGAGGCGGGTGCGGGACTGGTCGAGATCGGCCAGTTCCAGCTGGACCGACACCCAGCGGGCGACCTCGCCGGCGGCCCGGACCAGGACCGCCGACTCGCGCGGCGCGCAGGCGACGAGGGCGCCGTGCACCCGGTCGTCGACGGTGAGCGGGGCGACGACCGCCCAGCGCACCGAGCAGTCGAGGCTGTCGCAGGTGAGCCGGAAGGCTTCCCCGCGGCCGGTCTCCAGGGGGCCCGCGAGGCGTTCCATGATCTCGCTGCGGTGGTGGCCGCCGTCGCCGTCCCAGACCAGGACCTGCCTCTGATCGGTGAGGCAGAGGGCGTCCGTGCCGAGCAGGGAGCGCAGTTTGCGGGCGGATTTGCGGGCGGTCTCCTCCGTCAGGCCGGCCCGCAGCGGGGGCGCGGCCAGGGAGGCGGTGTGCAGGGTCTCGAAGGTGGCGTGCTCGACGGGAGTGCCGAGGCCGGCGAGGCTCTTGGCGCGTGCGGTGCGGCGGCCGATCCAGACCCCCAGGGCGAGTACCGGGAGCACGGCGACGCACAGACCTGCCAGGAAACCGCTCATGCCGGCACCTCCGTGCGCAGTTCCTCGGGCAGGTGGAAGCGGGCCAGGACCGCGGCGGTGCCGGGCGGGACCCGGCCGGGTGTGGCCAGGGAGACCAGGATCATGGTGAGGAAGCCCAGCGGCACCGACCACAGCGCGGGCCAGGCGAGCAGGGCGTGCAGGGGAGCGCCCTCGCCCGGGTAGCCCGCCATGGTCGCGGCGACGGCGAGCAGTGCGCAACCGCCGCCGACGAGCATCCCGGCGGCGGCGCCGGGCGGGGTCAGCCGCCGCCACCAGATACCGAGGACGAGCAGCGGGCAGAACGAGGACGCCGAGACGGCGAAGGCGAGCCCGACGGCGTCGGCGACCGGCAGCCCGCCGACCAGGACGCTCGCCGCGAGGGGCACGGCCATGGCGAGGACCGTGCCGAGCCGGAAGTGCCGTACGCCCCGGGACGGGAGGACGTCCTGGGTGAGGACGCCCGCGACCGCCATGGCCAGCCCGGAGGCCGTGGAGAGGAACGCGGCGAAGGCGCCCCCGGCGACCAGCGCGCCCAGCAGGTCGCCGCCCACTCCCCCGATCATGCGGTCGGGCAGCAGGAGGACCGCGGCGTCCGGGTCTCCGGTGAGGGTGAGTTCGGGGGCGTAGAGGCGGCCGAGGGCGCCGTAGACCGGGGGCAGGAGGTAGAAGGCGCCGATCAGGCCGAGGACCGCGACGGTGGTGCGGCGGGCGGCGACGCCATGCGGGCTGGTGTAGAAGCGGACCACGACGTGCGGCAGGCCCATGGTGCCGAGGAACGTGGCGAGGATCAGCCCGTACGTGGCGTAGAGCGGGCGTTCCTCGCGGCTGGCGGCCTGGGACGGGGAGAGGTCTCCGCCGCCGCCGCGCTCGGCCCGGGGCACGGGGGCGCCCGCGGCGAAGGTGAGGCGGGTGCCGCTGTCGATGCGGTGGGTGCCGGCGGGGAGCTCCAGGCGGGTGCCGTTGTGCGTCCGGCCGTCGACGGTGCCGGTGACCGTGACGGTCAGGGGCCGGTCGAGGGTGAGGTCGACGGTGTCGTCGACCCGGACGACGCGCTGCTCGCGGAAGGTGGCCGGTTCGTCGAAGGCGTGCCGGGGTGCTCCGTCGCTCTGCCAGGTGAGGACCAGGAAGAGGGCGGGGACGAGCAGGGCGGTGAGTTTCAGCCAGTACTGGAAGGCCTGCACGAAGGTGATGCTGCGCATGCCGCCGGCGGCGACGGTGGCGGTGACGACGACGGCGACGATCACCCCGCCGAGCCAGTCGGGCGCACCGGTCAGCACGGTCAGGGTCAGACCGGCGCCCTGGAGCTGGGGCAGCAGGTACAGCCAGCCGACCCCAACGACGAACGCACCGGCCAGGCGCCGCACGGCCTGGGAGGCGAGGCGGGCCTCGGCGAAGTCGGGGAGCGTGTAGGCGCCGGAGCGGCGCAGCGGGGCGGCGACGAAGAGCAGCAGGACCAGGTAGCCGGCGGTGTAGCCGACCGGGTACCAGAGCATGTCGGGGCCCTGGACCAGGACGAGGCCCGCTATGCCCAGGAAGGAGGCGGCGGAGAGGTACTCGCCGCTGATGGCGGCGGCGTTGAGGCGGGGTCCGACGGTGCGGGAGGCGACGTAGAAGTCCGAGGTGGTGCGGGAGATGCGCAGGCCGAAGGCGCCCACCAGGACCGTGGCGACGACGACCAGGGCGACGGCGGGGATGGCGTAGCTGGAGTTCATGGGTGGGGCTTCAGCGGTCTTCGACGAGGCGTACGAAGTCGCGCTCGTTGCGCTCCGCGCGGCGGACGTACCAGCGGGCGAGGAGGACCAGGGGGACGTAGAGGCCGAAGCCGAGGACGGCCCACTCCAGGCGGCGGGCGTCGGGCATCGCCGCGAACAGCAGCGGAAGGGGGCCGACGAGCAGTCCGAGGACGGCGAACACGGCGAGGCCGGCGCGCAGCTGGGTGCGCATCAGGGAGCGGACGTAGGTGTGGCCGAGGGTGGTCTGCTCGTCGATCTCGGTGCGCGGGCGGTAGTAGCCGGAGGAGGAGGTCCGGCGAGCCTGCCGGGGCGGGCCGGTGACGACGACGCGGCGTTCGGTGTGGTCCTGGGGCACCGTCACGGCCTCCTCATGAGCAGGTCGCGCAGTTCGCGCGTGTGGCGCCGGCTGACCTGGAGCTCCTCGGAGCCGATGAGGACGCTGACGGTGCCCGCGTCGAGGCGGAGTTCGCCGATGTGGCGCAGGGCGACGAGGTGGCGGCGGTGGATGCGGACGAAGCCGCGGGTGCGCCAGCGCTCCTCCAGGGTCGACAGCGGGATGCGCACCAGGTGGCTGCCCTTGTCGGTGTACAGGCGTGCGTAGTCGCCCTGGGCCTCGACGTGGGTGATGTCCTCGACGGCGACGAAGCGGGTCACGCCGCCGAGTTCGACGGGTATGTGGTCCGGGTCGGGTTCGTGCACGGGGATGTGGGGGGCGGCGCCGCGCAGCTCGGCGGCCCGGCGGACGGCCTCGGCGAGGCGCTCCTTGCGCACGGGTTTGAGGACGTAGTCGACGGCCTTGAGGTCGAAGGCCTGCACGGCGAAGTCCTCGTGGGCGGTGACGAACACGACGAGCGGCGGCCGGGCGAAGCCGGTGAGCAGCCGGGCGAGGTCGAGGCCGTCGAGGCCGGGCATCTGGATGTCGAGGAAGACGACGTCGATGGCCTCGGGGCCGCCCGGGCCGGACTCCAGGGCGCGGTTGATGCGGCGCAGCGCCTCGGTCGCGTCGCCTGCGCCCTCCGCGCTGCCGATGCGGGGGTCGGCGTGCAGGAGGTAGAGCAGCTCCTCCAGGGAGGGGCGTTCGTCGTCGACAGCGAGGGCGCGCAGCATGAACGTGGAGTGTAGGGGCGATCCCCGCTGTTCGGACACGTGGATACAGTGCCCGCATGAACAGCAGGTCGTCCACGCCGTTCGACGAACTGGACCGGAAGATCATCACAGCGTTGATGGCGAACGCGAGGACGTCGTTCGCCGAGATCGGCACGGCGATCGGGCTGTCGGCGACGGCCGTCAAGCGGCGGGTCGACCGGCTGCGTGAGACGGGCGTGATCACCGGGTTCTCGGCGACGGTGAAGCCGTCGGCGCTGGGCTGGCGCACGGAGGCCTACGTCGAGGTGTACTGCGAGGGCGCCGCCCCGCCGCGGCGGCTGGCCGAGGTCGTGCGCGACTACCCGGAGATCGCCGCGGCGATGACCGTGACCGGCGGCGCGGACGCGTTGCTGCACGTCCGGGCGCGGGACGTGGAGCACTTCGAGGAAGTGCTGGAGCGGATCAGGCAGGAGCCGTTCATCCGGAAGACGATCAGTGTGATGGTGCTGTCCCATCTGCTGCCGGAGAGCCCGGAGGCGGGTGCGAGCCATCCGGCCCCGGAGGGTGCTCCGGGCGGCGCAGCAGACGTGCGCTGAGCGGCCGGAAGACGCAGCGTTCCTGCGCGAACGCGCAATCTTTGTTTCTTGTCGCGCACCTCCGTCAGTTCCTACCGTTGTGTCAATCCCCAGTCACACACCGTGAGGAAGCGGAGGGACCCCTCTGTGCCCGACTCCCGTGTGCCGCGCCGGCGGCGCTACCTCGTCTGCGAACCCAGACACTTCGCCGTGCAGTACGCGATCAACCCGTGGATGCATCCCGACGAACCCGTCGATGTGCTCCGCGCCCTGGACCAGTGGCAGGCGCTGGTCGACACCTACCGTGCCCACGGCCATACCGTGGACAGTGTGAAACCCGTTCCCGGCCTGCCCGACATGGTTTTCGCCGCGAACGCGGCGGTCGTCGTCGACGGCCGCGTCTTCGGCTCGCTCTTCCACGCGCCCGAGCGCCGTCCCGAGTCCGTGCCGTTCGAGGCGTGGTTCAAGGCGGAGGGCTACGAGGTGTACCACCCCGAGTCGGTGTGCGAGGGCGAGGGCGACCTGGTCCCCGCCGGCCGCTGGATTCTGGCCGGGACGGGCTTCCGTACGACCCGTCAGGCCCACAGCGAGGTGCAGGAGTACTTCGGTACGCCGGTGATCAGCCTGACGCTGGTGGATCCGTACTTCTACCACCTGGACACGGCGCTGTTCGTCCTCGACGACGGACCCGACGGCAACATCGTCTACTACCCCGAGGCGTTCTCGCCGGGCAGCCGTGAGGTGCTGGCCCGGCTGTACCCGGACGCGGTGCTCGCCACCCGCGAGGACGCGATGGCGTTCGGGCTCAACTCCGTCTCCGACGGGCGCCACGTGTTCATCTCACCGGGGGCCACGGGCCTGGCCGAACAGCTGGCCGGCCGTGGCTACGTCCCCGTCCCCGTCGACCTGTCCGAGTTCCAGAAGGCGGGTGGCGGCATCAAGTGCTGCACCCAGGAGATCCGGGAGATCCGCTCATGACCGCACCCGTCCGCACCGAGGACTCTCAGGGGGCCCGCGGCTCGCGGGAGACCCGTGGCTCGCAGGAGCTGATCCGCGCGGAGGAGCCGGTCCTCGCGCACAACTACCACCCGCTGCCGGTGGTCGTCGCGCGTGCCGAGGGCACCTGGGTGGAGGACGTGGAGGGGCGGCGCTACCTCGACATGCTCGCCGGCTACTCGGCCCTCAACTTCGGCCACCGGCACCCGGCGCTGATCGAGGCGGCGCACCGTCAGCTGGACCGGCTGACGCTCACCTCGCGCGCCTTCCACAACGACCGGCTCGCCGAATTCGCGGAGCGGCTGGCCGCGCTGACCGGCATGGACATGGTGCTGCCCATGAACACCGGTGCGGAGGCGGTGGAGAGCGGGGTGAAGGTGGCCCGCAAGTGGGCCTACGACGTCAAGGGCGTCCCGGACGGCCGGGCCACGATCGTGGTCGCGGCGGACAACTTCCACGGCCGTACGACGACGATCGTCAGCTTCTCCACCGACGAGACGGCCCGGGCGGGCTTCGGGCCCTTCACCCCGGGTTTCCGGGTGGTGCCGTACAACGACCTGGCCGCGATGGAGGCCGCGGTCGACGAGACGACGGCCGCGGTGCTGATCGAGCCGATCCAGGGCGAGGCGGGGGTGATCATCCCCGACGACGGCTATCTGGCCGGGGTGCGGGAGCTGACCCGCCGCAAGGGCTGCCTGTTCATCGCCGACGAGATCCAGTCCGGGCTCGGCCGCACGGGCCGCACGCTGGCGGTCGAGCACGAGCCGGTGGTGCCGGACGTGCTGCTGCTGGGCAAGGCGCTGGGCGGCGGCATCGTGCCGGTGTCGGCGGTGGTCGGGCGCCGGGAGGTGCTCGGGGTGCTGCACCCGGGTGAGCACGGCTCGACGTTCGGCGGGAATCCGCTGGCGGCCGCCGTCGGTACGGCGGTGGTGGAGCTGCTGGAGACGGGCGAGTTCCAGCGCCGGGCGGCGGAGCTGGGCGTGATCCTGCGTGACGGTCTGACGGGGCTGGTCGGCAAGGGCGTCGTCGGCTTCCGCTCGCGCGGCCTGTGGGCGGGCGTCGACGTCGACCCCGCGCTCGGCACCGGCCGCGAGATCAGCGAACGCCTGATGCGCGAGGGAGTCCTGGCGAAGGACACCCACGGCTCCACGATCCGCCTGGCACCTCCGCTCACCATCACGGGCGAGGAGCTGACCGGAGCTCTCGCGGCGCTGGAGAAGGCACTGGGGTAAGGGCACCCGGTCGCGGGGGCGGCGGGCTCGACGTGGGCCGGCCGCCCCCTTCTCCCCGACCGGCCCTGCACAAGCCGCCCGCTCTCGCCGGAAGGGTGAAGATTGGGGCAAGAGGTGGTAGACCACTCTCAGCGACAGAGAGGTCGGCCGTGGGCGCAGACGAGGTGTACGACGTGGCCCGGCAGCGGTTCGATGTGGCCGACGCGGCGCCCCTGTTGCTCGATCCGCAGGGCGTGGTGACGGGCTGGACCCGCGGTGCCCGGCGGCTGCTGGCGTACCCCGCTTCGGAGGCGGTCGGCAGGAAGCTGGCCGATCTGCTGGTCGCCGAGGACGCGCAGCGCGTGCCCGACCTGGTCGAGCGGTGCCGCAGGGACGGCGGCTGGACGGGGCTGCTGACGGTCCGCCGCAGGGACGGGCAGCCGGTGAAGGTGGCGGCCCGGATCGCCTCGGCCGAGGAGGCGCACGGCGGGTCGCGCTGGCTGATGCTCCTGTCGGAGCTGACCGGCGCCCCCGGCTGGGACATGAGCCGCACGGTCCTGGAGCAGATGGCGGCGGGCGCCCCCGTCGGTATCGCGATCGTGGACACGGACCTGCGCTTCGTGTGGTCGAACGCCGCTCTGGAGCAGTTCGGCGGCGGTCCGGCCGCGCGCCGGCTCGGTCTGCGCTTCGCGGACGTGCAGCCCGGCATGGACGCGCAGGCCGTCGAGGCTCAGATGCGGCACGTGCTGGAGACCGGCGAGCCGGTGGTCGGCTACGAGCATGTGGGCCGTGTCCGTTCGGCCCCGTTGCGGGAGACGGCCCACATGCTGTCGTTCACCCGGCTCGAGGACGACCAGGGCCATCCGCTCGGCGTGTACTACACCGTCGTGGACATGACCGAGCGGCACAGGGCGCGGCAGCGGCTGGCGCTGCTCGACCGGGCCGGTGAGAGCATCGGCCGCAGCCTGGACCTCACGCGCACGGCGCAGGAGCTGGCCGACGTGGCCGTGCCGGGGCTGGCCGATTTCGTCACCGTGGACCTGCTGGAGTCGGTGCTGCGGGGCGCCGAGCCGGCTCCCGGGCCGCTCGCGGAGTCGGAGGAGCCGGTGGAGTTGCGCCGTGCCGGCTACCGGTCCGCGCAGGACGACCTCACCGAGGCGGTCATCGAGATCGGCGAGACGGTGGCCTTCCGGGCCGGAACGCCGCCCTTCCGCTGTCTGGCCACGGGACGCTCGTGGCGGGAGGAGCGGCTCGACCCGCTGACCCGGGACTGGACCACGGACACCCCGAGCGGCCTCCGGGCCACCTTCCTGGAGCTGGGCCTGCACAGCGTGATGACGGTGCCGATCCGCTCGCGCGGCACCACACTGGGCATCACGACCTTCTACCGGCGCCATCACCGGGAGGCCTTCGACGAGGAGGACCTGCGGCTGGCCGAGGACATCGTCGCCCGCGCGGGCGTCTGCGTGGACAACGCCCGCCGCTACACCCGCGAGCGGGACGCCGCACTCGTCCTGCAGCGCAGCCTGCTCCCCCACCGGCTGCCCGAGCAGGACGCCGTCGAGGTGGCCGCGTGCTACCGGCCGGCCGACGAGCTGACCGGTCTCGGCGGCGACTGGTACGACCTCATCCCGCTGTCCGGGGCGCGGGTCGCGCTGGTCGTGGGCGAGGTGCCCGGGCACGGCATCGACGCCGCGGCTGCCATGGGGCAGCTGCGGACGGCCGTACGGACCCTGGCGGCGCTGGATCTGCCGCCCGAGGAGGTGCTGGCGCACCTCGACGACCTGGTGGGGCGGTCGGCGCGGGAGGAAGGCGGGGAGCCCGGCGCGATGGGGTCGGCCGGGGCGCGGGTCGCGGGTTCCGGGTGTCTGTACGTGGTCTACGACCCGGTCGACGGCGGATGTGCGATGGCCGCGGCGGGGCATCCCGCTCCGGCCGTGGTGCTGCCCGACGGCTCGGTCGTCTTCGTGGACCTGCCCCAAGGGCCGCCGCTCGGTGTGGGCGGGCCGCCCTTCGAATCGGTGGAGCTGCCGCTCGCGGAGGGCAGCACGCTCGCGCTGCACACCGACGGGCTGCTGGCCCGGGGCGAGACCTGGGCCGTCGACGCGGGCCGGGAGCGGCTGCGCCGGGCGCTGGAGCGGTCGGGCCCGCTCGATACGTACTGCAGGGCCGTGGTCGACGCGCTGGTCCCGGCCCGCCCCTACGACGACGTGGCCCTGCTGATGGCCCGGACGAGACGTCTCGGCAGCGAGCAGGTGGCGGACTGGGAGCTGCCCTCGGACCCGGCCGTGGTCGCCGACGCCCGCCGCACGGCCACCCGGCAGCTGGCGCGCTGGGGCCTGGACGAGCTGTCCTTCACCACGGAGCTGGTGGTCAGCGAGCTCGTCACCAACGCCATGCGGTACGCCACCGGGTCCATCCGGCTCCGGCTGATCCGGGAGCGGGCGCTGGTGTGCGAGGTGCTCGACGGCGGCGCGACCGCGCCGCATCTGCGCCATCCCCGTACGACGGACGAGGGCGGGCGCGGGCTGCTGCTGGTCTCCCAGCTCACGCAGCGGTGGGGCACGCGGTTTCTTCCCGAGGGGAAGATCATCTGGGCCGAGCAGTCCCTGACGGACCTCCCGGAGTGAAGCCGGTTGAGGTTCGCCCATACCGTGCGAAACTGGTGTGATCCCGGCGACGGTGAGGCGGCAGCCATGGCGGAGACGGCGATCGACTACGGCGCGGTTTTCAAGGCCCTGCCCGGCATGGTGGCGCTCCTGACGCCCGAGCTCGTGTACGCGGACGCCAACGACGAGTTCGTCCGCGTCTCCGGCCGCTCGCGGGAGCAGCTGATCGGCAAGTACCTGTTCGACGTCTTCCCGGACAACCCGAACGACCCGGCCGCGACGGGGATGCGCAATCTGGAGGCCTCGCTGTACCGCGTCCTGGCCACCGGGGAGCGCGACACCATGGCCCTGCAGCGCTACGACGTCGAGGACCCGGAGCGGCCCGGCGAGTGGCAGAAGCGCTACTGGAGCCCGGTGAACGCTCCGCTGCTCGGCCCGGACGGCAAAGTCGTGCTGATCGTGCACCGGGTGGAGGAGGTCACGGAGCTGATCCGGGCCCGGGGCGGCTCGCCGGGGAACCGGGGCAGCCGGGCCCGGGTGCTGGAGGCCGAGCTGTACACCCGAGCCCGTGAGCTGCAGGAGCTCAACGAGCGGCTGCGCCAGGCGCACTCACGGGAGCGGGAGGTGGCGCTGGCGTTGCAGGAGGCGATGCTTCCCGCGCCCCGGCAGGTCCGCAATCACCCGGCCGCCGTCCGGTACCGCCCCGCCGTGGGCGCGCTCAACGTGTGCGGGGACTGGTACGACCTGGTCGACCTGGTGGGCGGCGACCGGATCGGCGTGGCCGTGGGCGACGTGGTCGGGCACGGGCTGGCGGCCGCCGGGGTGATGGGCCAGTTGCGCAGTGCGCTCAGTGCGGCCTCCCGGGTGGCCGCGGGGCCGGCCCAGGCCCTTGACGTGCTGGGGCGCTACGCCCACGTGATCAACGGGGCCGAATCGGCGACCGCCGTGACGACCTTCATCGACTGCGACCGCCACGTCATCACGTACAGCAGCGCCGGCCACCCCCCGCCCGTGCTCGTCCACCCGGACGGCCGTACGGAGTTCCTCGACCAGGCCACGGACACGCCGCTGGACGCCCGTCCGGACCCGATCCCACGGCCGCAGGCCGAGACCACGTTCCAGCGGGGCGCCACGCTCGTGCTCTACACCGACGGTCTGATCGAACGGCGCACCGAGGACATCTACACCGGTCTGGACCGGCTCGCCGAGGCCCTGCACGAGCACAAGGACCAGGCCCCGGAGACGCTCGCCGACACCGTCCTGACGGAGTTGCTGCCGCCGGGCGGCGCCACCGACGACACGGCGCTGATCATCGTGCGACTGTGACCTACAGGCGGGACTTGCCGTGGTCGAGCAGCCGGACGCGGTCGACGTTCTGCCGGTCCTCGGCGTCCGCGCTGGGCTCACCGGCGAACCACGCGTCGAGGATCTCCGTCAGCAGGGGCTGCGACGTCAGCCGCAGGCTGAGCGCGAGCACGTTGGCGTCGTTCCAGCGGCGGGCCCCGTCGGCCGTGTAGGCGTCGGTGCACAGGGCGGCCCGTACGCCGGGCACCTTGTTCGCCGCGATCGAGGCGCCCGTGCCGGTCCAGCAGCACACCACCGCCTGGTCCGCCGTACCCTCGGCGACCTCGCGGGCCGCGGCCTCGGAGCACACCGCCCACTGCGGGTCGTCGCCCGGGCGCAGCGCGCCGTGCGGGCGCACGTCGTGCCCCCGCTCGCGCAGGGCGGCGACGAGGGAGCGGGCGACGGGTTCGTCCATGTCCGAGGAAACAGCGATCCGCATGTCTGGCAGGTTACTCGGCGGAGCGGCGAAGGCCACCGGCCCACAGCGGCCGTCCGCCCGCAAGAGCCACCGCCCCGCCACGCACCCCCGGCTATCGCGCCAGGCCACCCGTTCGGCTTGCCCGTCGCCCGGGCTGCGCAGCACGCTGGTCCCGCGGTTCTCCCCAGCCGCATGAGCACCATCGGAAGCACCCGCCTGACTGACCATCAGTCAAATGGCGAAGGATCTGTGCGGCCCGCCCGCACGAGGTGCCCGGTGGCCGTGCCTGCACCTACACTGGCACCCCACGACATGCCGGTTGACCTGCTGGAACGCGGCGGTTGAGTCCACCGCGAGAGTCGAGGAGCGCCCGCTTTGTTCTACTACCTGCTGAAATACGTGCTGCTGGGTCCGCTGCTGCGACTGGTCTTCCGGCCTCGAATAGAGGGTCTGGAGCACGTGCCCGCGGAGGGCGCCGCGATCATCGCCGGCAACCACCTGTCGTTCTCGGACCACTTTCTGATGCCCGCCATCCTCAAACGGCGCATCACCTTCCTCGCGAAGGCCGAGTACTTCACGGGCCCCGGGGTCAAGGGCCGCCTGACGGCGTTCTTCTTCCGCAGCGCGGGGCAGATTCCGGTCGACCGCTCCGGCAAGGACGCGGGCCAGGCCGCCATCCGCGAGGGCCTCGGCGTGCTGAGCAAGGACGAGCTGCTCGGCATCTACCCCGAGGGCACCCGCTCGCACGACGGCCGGCTCTACAAGGGCAAGGTCGGAGTGGCGGTGATGGCCCTCAAGGCCGGCGTGCCGGTGATCCCCTGCGCGATGATCGGCACCTTCGAGGCCCAGCCGCCCGGCAAGGTCATCCCCAGCATCCACCCCGTCGTGATCCGCTTCGGCAAGCCCCTCGACTTCTCCCGCTACGAGGGCATGGAGAACGAGAAGGCCGTCCTGCGCGCCATCACCGACGAGATCATGTACGCGATCCTCTCGCTGTCCGAGCAGGAGTACGTCGACCGGTACGCGGCCGTGGTGAAGGCCGAGGAGGCCGCCGCCGCGAAGGAGCGCAAGTTCCGGCGCATGCACCTCAGTTGAGTTCTGCTGTCGGCAGAGGCCGGTTCCCCGGCCGCCCTGCGGCGATCTACGGTCGCGGCATGGGACGTGCAGTGGTGATCGGGGCCGGCGGTCAGATCGGGAGGCCGGCGGTGCAGGCGCTGGCGCGGGACGGCTGGGAGGTGACGGCCGTGTCACGCGGCGGCGGCCGGGACGAGGACTGGCCCGGTGAGGTGCGGACGCGGCGGCTGGACCGCGAGGACGACGCGGCGCTCGGCGCGCTGATCGGCGACGGCTGCGACCTCGTGGTCGACCTGGTCGCCTACGGGGCCCGGCACGCACGGCAGTTGACGGGCCTGGCCGGCCGGATCGGCGCGGCCGTGGTGGTGTCGAGCGTGTCGGTGTACGAGGACGGCGAGGGCCGCGGCTTCGACACCATGGGCGAGCCGGACGGCCTCCCGAGGTACCCGGTGCCGATCGGGGAGGACCAGGTGACGGCCCCGCCGGGGGACACCTCGTACAGCACCGGCAAGGTCGCCCTGGAGCGTGAACTCCTGACGGCGGCAGACCGGTTGCCCGTCACCGTGCTGCGCCCGGGCGCGATCCACGGACCGTACAGCCCGCTCCCCCGCGAGCTGTACTTCGTCAAGCGCAACCTCGACGGCCGGCGAAGGCGAGTGCTCGCCTTCCGGGGTGAGAGCCTCTTCCACACGTCGGCGGCACGCAACATCGCCGAACTGATCCGGCTGGCCGCGGCCCGGCCGGGCTCCCGGGTGCTCAACGCCTGCGATCCGCTGCCACCGGCCGTGTCGGAGATCGGGGCCGCCGTGGACGCGGTCATGGGGGTGGCGACGGAGACCGTTCTGCTGGACGGGCCGGCGCAGGGGTCCGTGGGCAGTTCCCCTTGGTCGGTGGAGCTGCCGGTGGTGTGCGACATGTCGGCCGCGGAGCGGGAGCTGGGGTACCGGCCGGTCGTGTCCTACCCGGAGAGCCTGCCCGGGACGGTCGAGTGGCTCGTCCGCCGGTTGTCCGGGCAGGACTGGCGGGAGGCGTTCCCCACCCTCGCCCGCACCTACCCGGACCTCTTCGACTACGCAGCGGAGGACGCCTGGTTCGCGGCCGGGCAGGCATGAGCAAGGGGCGGCCGGTGTCACGGCCGCCCCTCGTCACCGTCGGACGACGGCTAAGGCTTCGGCGTGGCGTGCGGCGCGCACGTCACGTCGGCGGCGTCCAGCTTGCCGGTGAGCAGGTAGCTGTCCACCCGGGGGTTGATGCACGGGTTGACCAGGCTCGTCACACCGTGGGAGCCCGCGTCCTTCTCCGTGATCAGGCGGGAGCCCTTGAACCGCTTGTGCAGCTCCACGGCGCCCTCGTACGGGGTGGCCGCGTCCCGCTCGGACTGGACGATGAGCACACCGGGCAGGCCCTTGCCGGTCTTGACGTTCACCGGTGTCTGCTGTTTGGCCGGCCAGGTGGCGCACGGCAGGTTCATCCAGGCGTTGGCCCAGGTCATGAACGGGTGATCCTGGTGGAGCCGGGTGTTGTCGCGGTCCCACCGCTGCCAGCTGGTGGGCCACTTGGCGTCGGCGCACTCCACGGCCGTGTAGACGGCGTTGCCGTTCTCCGAGGCGGCGTTGCCCGCCGTGTCGGACAGGTCGGGAGCGGCGGCGTCGACGAGTGCCTGGGTGTCGCCGGCGACGTACTTGCTGAAGACCGACGCGGCCGGCGCCCAGGCGGAGTCGTAGTACGGGGCGCTCTGGAAGAAGGAGATGAGCTCGGCCGGGCCGACGATCCCGCCGAGCGGGCTCTTCTTGGCGGTGGCGCGCAGCTGCAGCCACTGCTGCTGGACCTCGGCGCGGGTGTCGCCCAGGTGGTAGGTCGCGTCGTTCTTCGCGACCCAGTCCTGCCAGTCCTTCCAACGGCCCTCGAAGGCGACGTCCTGATCCAGGTTGGCCTGGTACCAGATCTTCTCGCGGGAGGGGTTGACGACGCTGTCGAGGACCATGCGGCGCACGTGGCCCGGGAAGAGCGTGCCGTAGACGGCGCCCAGGTAGGTGCCGTAGGAGACGCCGAGGAAGTTGAGCTTCTTCTCGCCGAGCGCGGCGCGGATGACGTCGAGATCGCGCGCGGTGTTCGGCGTGGTCATGTGCGGCAGCATCCAGCCGCTGCGCTCCTGGCAGCCCTCGGCGTACTCGCGGGCCAGCTTGCGCTGGGCGAGCTTGTCCGCCTCCGAGTCGGGCACCGGGTCCATCTTGGGTGCCTTGACGAACTCCTGCGGGTCCACACAGGAGATGGGCGTCGACTTGCCGACGCCGCGCGGGTCGAAGCCCACGAAGTCGTAGGCCTTGGCCGCGTTGGCCCAGACGGCGTTCTTGTTGGTGACCCGGGCCGGGAAACGCAGTCCGGAGCCGCCGGGGCCGCCGGGGTTGTAGATGAGCGCGCCCTGCCGCTCGGCCTTGGTGCCCGTGTTGCCGATGCGGTCGACGGCGAGCTTGATCTGCTTGCCGTAGGGCTTGGCGTAGTCGAGCGGCACGGTGACGTATCCGCACTGGATCGGCTTGGCCAGATTCCAGTCGGCGGGGCAGTCCTGCCAGTCGATGCCGGCCTTCGCGGCCCGGGCTGCGGCGATCGCGGTGCCTCGGGCCTCCCGGTCCTGGCCGTGGCCACCGCTCGCGTTCGCGTTCGCCGTGGGCGCCGCGACGGCACCGGCTATCAGCGTGGCCGTGACGAGCGCGCCGGCCGAACCGAGCGCCGCCACCCGCCTCTTCGGTCTCGAACCCCTCAAGGGGGACCTCCCCGTACCTCGTTGCGATCAGTACGGGGGATCCTCCCGTTTGTGAGGTCCCTGACAACAGAGGCGGACGTCCTTCTTTGCCAATCCGATAAACGGAGAGCTGGTTCTGCTCTACGGACGTCTACGTCCGCGGGAGTGACGCGAGGGCCTCGTCGAGCAGCCGCCGCAGGCCGAGGGCGTCCGGCGCCACCGCCGTCACCAGCGCGGCGGGCCCGGCGAGCGGCACCACCGAGGCCCCCTCCCCCAGGACCCCGGCGGTTACCGGCGCGGCGGCGAACTCCGGCCGTACGACGATGAGTTGACCGACCGCCCGGCGCCCCGCCAGCACGGCGGGCCCGTCCCAGCCGCCCGGGGCGCCGGGCCCGCAGGCCAGTTCCTGGTCGAGTACGGCCTGCCCGGCCACCCGCACGCTCAGACGGCTCGTGAGCCGCCCGGGTTCCTCACCCACGCGTCCGAGTATCTGCTCCTCGCGCAGCACCAGCCGGGCGGTCGCGGCGAGCTCGACCCGTGTGGCGACATGCAGGTCACTGCCCTGGGCGGAGATCAACTGTTCGGGCAGCCAGTGTAGTTCAGCACCGTCGGCGACTTCGAGCCGGACGTCGTAGCGGGCGTCGCCCTTGGCCTGCCCGGGCAGCGCGATGGTGGCGGCGGCGGATCCGACGGACAGGCACGCTCCCTCCTCCACCCGTGCCTCCACGGTGAAGTGGTCACCGCCGAGCGGTCCGCTCATCGCCCCGACCAGCATGACCCGCGTCTCGGAGCCGGTGGCCCGGGTGCGCCGCAGCGCCAGGGGCCCGTCGCTCTCCAGCACGGGCAGCGAGGTCCCGCCGCGCCCGTCGGCACGGGCGACGATCCGCGCCACGGACCGCACGCCGGCCCCGGAACGCACGCTCACGCGGTCCACGCGGCGAGCTGCGCACGCACCCACGCGGCGACGTCCGCCACTCCGGCCTCGCTCCGCAACGACTGGAAGACGACCGGCAGTTCGGCGCGCTGCGCCTTGGCGTCGGCGGCCATCCGGGCGAGATCGGAGCCGACGTACGGGGCGAGGTCGGTCTTGTTGACGACGAGCAGGTCGGCGGTGGTCACGCCGGGGCCGCCCTTGCGCGGGATGTCGTCGCCCCCGGCCACGTCGATCACGAAGATCTGCGCGTCGACGAGCCCCTTGGAGAAGGTGGCGGTGAGGTTGTCCCCGCCGGACTCCACGAGCACCAGGTCCAGCGGCCCGGCCGCGTCCTCCAGGTCCTCCACCGCTTCCAGGTTCGCGGAGATGTCGTCCCTGATCGCGGTGTGCGGGCAGGCGCCCGTCTCCACGGCGGTGATCCGCTCGGGCGGCAGCACGGCCTCGCGGAGCAGGAACTCGGCGTCCTCCCGGGTGTAGATGTCGTTGGTGACGACGGCGAGCGCCAGTTCGTCCCGCAGCGCCCGGCAGAGCGCGGCGACGGTGGCGGTCTTCCCGGAGCCCACGGGGCCGCCGAGCCCGATGCGGAGCGCTCTGCGGGTGCCGTCGGGGCGGTGGGCGTCCGCGCTGAGGGCGGTGGGGCCGTGGTTGGTGTGGTCGAGGTGCATGTGCGGCTCCTTGGGGGTGGGGGGCGCTGGTGTGAGTGCGGGTGGGTGGGGGCTGGTCGCGCAGTTCCCCGCGCCCCTGAGGGGGTTGGTCTGCACGGCGTTCGGAGGGCGGCTATGAGGCGAACAGCCGTACAGGCCACCCCGCGTGCGCCTCCGCACCGATCTCCAGCAACGGTGCCGATCCCGCCGGCAGGGCGTCGACCCCCTCGTCGACCACCTGCCGGGCCGCCTCCACCGCCCGGTCCGCGACGCGGTCCAGCTCCGGGGCCAGCCTGGCCAGCGCCCGTGTCGCGTCGAAGGGGTCCAGACTGAGCAACCGCACGGTCGCCGACGCGGGCCCGCTCACGCTCTCGTACGCCACGCAGTACGCCGCGTCCACCGGCCCAAGACCCGCCGCCCGGGCCGCCAGCCCCAGCACCACCGGCTGGTGTGCGCCCTTGGGGAACTCCCGCCCGAGCGCGTCCAGTTCGGCGGAGGGCCAGGTGGCCCGCGCGGCGCGCAGCAGCTGACGTCCCAGTTTCCGGGCGGCGACCCGCAGTGCGGGCGACGGGGTTCGCGCGTCCGCGGCGCGGTCCAGCGCGACGGGATCGATCCCGAGCGCCGCGGCGGCGGACAGTCCCGCCGCCGTCAGCCCCGCCGTGTGCAACCGCCCCCGGCAGAATTCCTCCAGGCTGGCCGCCCCACTGATCCGTCCGGCCTTGACCGCCGCCTCGGCCCCGCCGGAGTGCGCGTGCCCTCCGGCGGGGAACCGGCCGTCGGCCAGGACGAGAAGCGCTGCACGCGACATCAGACCACCCTCAGAACAGGAAGTACCGCTGGGCCATGGGGAGTTCGGCGGCCGGCTCCGCCTCGACCAGCTCCCCGTCGATGTGCACGGCGAAGCTGTCGGGGTCGACCCGCACGTCGGGCCGTGCGTCGTTCTCCCGCATGTCGGCCTTGGTCACGCCGCGCGTCGACTCGATCGCCACGAACCGCTTCCCGAGCCCCAGCCGCTCCGGCAGCCCGTGCTCGACGGCCAGTGCGGCGACGAAGTTGAGGGAGTTGGAAGCCGGCGCCCGCCCGATCGCCCCGTACATCGGGCGCGGGAGGATCGGCTGCGGTGTGGGGATCGAGGCGTTCGCGTCGCCCATCTGCGCGTAGGCGATCTGCCCGCCCTTGATGACGAGCTGCGGCTTGACGCCGAAGAACGCCGGTTCCCACAGGACCAGGTCGGCCAGCTTGCCGCTCTCGACGGATCCGATCTCGCGGGCCAGGCCCTGGGCGAGCGCGGGGTTGATCGTGTACTTGGCGACGTAGCGACGCACCCGGCGGTTGTCGGCGCGTCCGTCGCCGGGCAGCGCGCCCCGCCGTCGCTTCATCACGTGCGCGGTCTGCCAGGTGCGCATGACGACCTCGCCGACACGCCCCATGGCCTGGGAGTCGGAGGAGATGATCGAGATCGCGCCCAGGTCGTGCAGGACGTCCTCCGCGCCGATCGTGGAGGGGCGGATCCGGGATTCGGCGAAGGCCAGGTCCTCCGGCACCGCCGGGTTGAGGTGGTGGCACACCATCAGCATGTCGAGGTGCTCCTCGGCGGTGTTGACGGTGAACGGCCTGGTCGGGTTGGTGGAGCTGGGCAGCACGTACGACTCGGAGACCACGGTCATGATGTCCGGCGCGTGCCCGCCGCCCGCACCCTCGGTGTGGTACGCGTGGATGCCCCGCCCGGCGATGGCGGCGAGTGTGTCGCCCACGAAACCGGCCTCGTTGAGGGTGTCGGTGTGGATGGCGACCTGGATGCCGGTCCGCTCGGCGACGGTCAGCGAGGCGTCGATGACGGCCGGCGTCGACCCCCAGTCCTCGTGCAGCTTCAGGCCGAGGGCACCGCCGCGGATCTGGGACAGCATCGCCTCGTGGGAGACGGTGTTGCCCTTGCCGAGCAGGCCGATGTTGAGGGGGTGGGCCTCCATCGCCTCCAGCATGCGCGCGAGGTGCCAGGGGCCGGGGGTCACGGTGGTGGCCTTGGAGCCTTCGGCGGGGCCCGTGCCGCCGCCGACGAGGGTCGTGATGCCGGAGGACAGCGCCTCGTCGGCGATCTGCGGGCAGATGAAGTGGACGTGCGCGTCGATCGCTCCGGCCGTGAGGATCCGCCCGTTGCCGGCGATGATCTCGGTCTCGGGGCCGATGACCAGGTCCGGGTGGACGCCGTCCATGGTGTCGGGGTTGCCTGCCTTGCCGATGCCGGTGATCCGGCCGTCGCGGATGCCGACGTCGGCCTTGACGATTCCCCAGTGGTCGATGATCACCGCGCCGGTGATGACGGTGTCGGGGGTGCCGTCCGCCCGTGTGGCACGGGCCTGGCCCATCGACTCGCGGATGACCTTGCCGCCGCCGAACACGGCCTCGTCACCGGCGCGTCCCGGGCCGCCGGAACGGTCATCCTCGATCTCGACCAGCAGGTCGGTGTCGGCGAGGCGGATCCGGTCGCCGGTGGTCGGGCCGAACAGGTCGGCGTAGGCGGCACGCGAGATCTCAGGCATCGAGGGCACCTCCGGTCTCCCCGCGCAGACCGGGCACCACGCGGGCGCCCGCCAGCGGAACGAGTTCGACCTCGACGGGGATCCCGGGCTCGAAGCGCACGGCCGTGCCGGCGGCGACGTTCAGCCGCCTGCCGTGCGCGGCGGCACGGTCGAACTCCAGGCCGGGGTTGGCCTCGGCGAAGTGGTAGTGGGAGCCGACCTGCACGGGCCGGTCGGCTGCGTTGAGGACGGTGATCCGGACGGCGTCGCGGCCCTCGTTGTAGGCAATCGGCCCGTCGGCGAACAGGATCTCTCCGGGAATCACGGCGGCCTCCCCGTCAGACGATCGGCTCATGGACGGTGACGAGCTTGGTGCCGTCGGGGAAGGTGGCCTCGACCTGGACGTCGTGGATCATCTCCGGGATGCCGTCCATGACGTCGTCCCTGGTGAGGATCTTGCGTCCGGAGGACATGAGCTCCGCGACGGTCCGGCCGTCCCGCGCGCCTTCGAGGATGTGCGACGTGATGAGCGCGACCGCCTCGGGGTGGTTGAGCTTCAGTCCCCGGGCGCGGCGCTTCTCGGCCACGTCGGCCGCCACGTGGATCAGCAGTCGTTCTTGCTCGTGCGGGGTCAGTTGCACGTCCCACCTCACAGTCCTCGCTCCGGGCCGTGCGGGGCCCGGCTGCCGCGGCCACGGGGCAAAGTGCCAGGTGGCGTGGAGCGGCAGGCTAGTTGGACCGCGTTTCGGGCACGTTAACCGAGCTGTGATCCACCGGTAGCGGTGCCCTCGGCCCGCATGGTGGTCAGCGCCCGCAGACCGTCCTGGAGGACCTCGACCGGTGCCGGTCCGAAGAGGGACTGCTGGGCGATGAAGCCGAGGACGCAGGCGATCATCGTGCGGGCCACATGGTCCGGAGTCACGTCGGTGCGCATCATCCCGGCCCGCTGGTAACCCTCGACGATCTCCCCCCAGGCAGCGCGGACCGAGCCGTAGCCCTCCCGCAGGATGAGCGCCAGCTCTTCGTTGCGCAGGGTCTCCGTCCACACCTGGATGACGAGCCGCGGAAAGGCGGGGCGGCCGTCGACGACCAGGGACTCACGGGCGGCGAGCGTCTTGCCGAGGACCGAGGCGACGAGTTCGTCCGGCGGCGGGGGCGGACTCAGGCGCACCGCCTCCTCGAAGGCCTCGCGGACCGAGCCGAGCACCTCGGCGACGATCGCGCCGATCAGCTCCTCCTTGCCGCTGAAGTAGCGGTACACCGCACCCGCCGAGAGGTCGACCTCCTTCAGCACGTCCTGCATGGACGTGGCGTGGAAGCCGTTGCGGGCGAAGCACAGCGCGGCGCCGTCGAGGATCTGGCGGCGGCGGGCGTCGAGATGTTCCTGGGACACGCGAGCCATGGTCACAACGTAAAACGAATATTCATTCTTGACAAGGCGCCGCGAGCGGAGCACGGTGAGAGCAGAGCAAAACGAACGATCCTTCTTTTTAGCTCTCCGGTCCGCTCACCCCAGGAGATCCTCATGCCTTCCCGCAACCGCCATGCGATCGCGGTCGTCGTCCTCGTGCCCGTCCTGACCGCCCTCGCCCTGTGGGCGTTCGCCTGGCCGGCCTCCCGTATCGCGCCCCGCGACCTGCCGCTCGGCGTGGCCGGACCGCCGACCGCGGCGGCCCAGGTCGAGAAGCAGCTGGAGCAGCACGAGGGCGCCTTCGAGATCTACCGCTACGCCGACGAGGCCGCCGCCCGGGACGCCATCGAGGACCGGAGCGTGTACGGCGCGATCGTGGTCACGCCGCAGGGGCCCGAACTCCTCACGGCGTCCGCGGCCGGCCCGGCCGTCGCGCAGTTCCTCCAGCAGGCCGTGGGGCAGCAGGCCGCCGCCGGGGGCGCACAGGTCAAGACGGTCGATGTCGTGCCCGCTCCGGCCAGTGATCCGCGTGGCGCGGTGCTGAACGCCTCCGCACTGCCGCTCGCCCTGGCCGGCATCGCGGCGGGCGCGCTGGTCACCCTGCTGGGGCTGCGCGGCATCCGGGCCGGGCTCGCACTGCTCGGCGCGTCCGCCCTGGTCGGCATGGTGGCGGCCGGAATCGCCCACAGCTGGCTCGACGCACTCGGAGGCGACTGGTGGGCGGAAGCGGGTGTGCTCGGCCTGTGCACGCTGGCCATCGGCAGCGCCGTCGCCGGGCTTGCCGCCCTGCTCGGCACCGCCGGCATCGGCATCGGCGCCGCCACGGTGATGCTGCTGGGCAACCCCTTCTCCGGCGCCACCTCGGCCCCGCAGATGCTGCCGGAGCCGGCCGGCGCGATCGGACAGTGGCTGCCGCCCGGCGCGGGCACGACGCTGCTGCGATCGGTGTCCTTCTTCGACGGTGCGGCGGCGACCGGACCCGCGCTGACCCTGGCGTGGTGGGCGGCGCTGGGCCTGGGCGCCGTACTGCTCGGCAGCTCGCTCAAGGCACGGAAGACGGGCACCGAGCCCGCGGCCGACCACCGGGAGCTCTCGGCCGTCGGCTGACCGGCACCCTCCTGGAACGACCGTGCGTCCCCGCCGTAGCGGACGGGGACGCACGGTCTTCCGTGTGTGCGGTCCGGCCCTAAGCCGGGCCGGCCCTGCGGTGCTCCGCCGCGATGCCGAACCGCTGGGGTTCTCCAGGAGCGGACGCGACCTCACGGACCGCGGAGACCGCACTGATCACCTGCTCCTCCGCGGACTCCGCGAGCTCCCGGGCCTCTTCGAGTCGCCGCAGGTCATCGGCCGAGACGAGGGCGACGAGGGGCTTGCCGTGCCGGGTGACGACGACGCGTTCGCCGCCGTACACCACGCGGTTGATCAGGTCGGCGAGCTCAGCCCTGGCTTGCGTCACCGGAATCTCGTAGGCCATGCCCCCATCCTACCGTGACGTACGTCCTGTACATTTTTTACAGAGACGGCCGTCGCCGGAGACGGCTGCGCCGCGAGGAGGGGTTCGTCATGACCCGACCGTCCGCCCGCCACGTGCTGCCCGGGTTCACCGAACGCACGACGTCCGGGCAGCGCACGATGGATCCGTACTCGAAGCTCCTGGAGGAGCGGATCGTCTTCCTCGGGGCGCCCGTGGACGAGACCTCGGCGAACGACGTCATGGCCCAGTTCATGCACCTGGAGCACCAGGCACCGGAGCGGGACATCTCGCTCTACATCAACTCCCCCGGCGGCACCTTCCACGCGCTGACGGCGATCTACGACACCATGCAGTACGTCTCCTGCGACGTGGAGACGATCTGCCTGGGCCAGGCCGGTGCCGCCGCCTCGGTGCTGCTGGCGGCGGGCACGCCCGGCAAGCGATTCGCCCTTCCCGACGCCCGTCTGGTGATCCATCAGCCCGCACTGCCCGAGCCGGTCCGGGGGCAGGCCGGTGATCTGGCGATCCAGGCCGACGAGTTGACACGCATCCGGGGCCGGATGGAGGAGCTGCTCGCGCTGCACACGAGGCGCACCCGGGAGCAGGTGAGCGAGGACATCGAGCGGGACAAGATCCTCACCGCCCGGGAAGCGGTGGAATACGGCCTGGTGGACGGGATCATCCCCAGCCGCAAGGCCACCCTCGCCCCTCCGACCGGACGGTGAGGCCCCGTGCTCCCGCCCGAACTGCCGCCACTGCCCGCCCTGACGCGCGCCGAGGCGGAACTCATCGACCGTTACCTCGACGTCGTCGACCTGCTCGGCCGTATCAACCCGGCCCAGGACGGCGACACCTACCGAGGACTGCGCGCCGCCCAGGCCCTGGTCGGCAAGGCGGCAGCGCTGCGCGACGCGTTGACCCTGATGCATCAGCGGGGCGAGACGGAACTGCACGCCGGCACGCTGGCCCGGGCGCTGCGGGTCCTGGACGGCGAGCGGCGCACGGCCCGGCTCACCCTGCCCCCGGAGTCCGTCAGTTGACGCGAAACCGTCGGTCCGGCCAACCGCTCTGTCGCCGGAGCGTCCGGACCTGAGTTGAAACGGACCAAAAGACGTACCCCTGTTCGGAGTAGGCAGGAGACCAATTTTGGGACCGTTCCGGTTGCGCAACGCGTGTAGCCCCCGGACGGAATGGGGCATTCCACCGCTGGTCCGGGGGTCCGCGAATGCATGGACAGTGGCTCGAACGCACACGTGTCCACCCGAACGGGTGAGTGGTGAGTAACAACACAAATCCCCGGTTCCGTTGGGAAATCCGGACAGGCATGCGCCAAGATCCCTGTCTGACGACAAGCCCCCGCCGCTGTGGCGGGGCGATCCGGGCGGACGCCGAGTCCTGCCGCCGCCCGGATGACCGGTCGACAGGAGTGGATCGGCAGGAGTGGAGGACCCAAGCACGACGGGTCGCCGGGACGGTCACGCCATGACCTGGCCCGAGCAGCCCTTGGGGTGAAGCCGCGTCAGCGGCCGGGCAACTTCGCCAGCCCGAATCCGACAGGTCATCCTTCACAGGCGGCTGACGAAGGGTTGCGCATGACTGCGCTCAATCGTGTCCCGTCGCTCATGGTCCGGGCCGGCACGGCCTCGGCGCTCACCATCGCCGCCGTGGGCGGCTCGATCGTGGCGCCCGGCTTCACCTCCGAGGCCGCGGCAGCCACGCCGGCGACCAAGGCACTCCAGATAGCGGCCTCCAAGAAGGGTTCGCCCTACAAGTACGGGGCCACCGGTCCGCACCGGTTCGACTGCTCCGGGCTCACGCTCTACTCGTTCAAGAAGGCCGGCAAGAAGCTCCCCCGCACGGCTGCCCAGCAGTACAACAAGACGCGCCACATCTCCGCCAAGAACCGCAAGGCGGGCGACCTCGTGTTCTTCCACTCGGGCAGCAACGTGTACCACGTCGGTATCTACGCGGGTAAGAACAAGCTCTGGCACTCCCCGAAGAGCGGGGACGTGGTGCGGCTGCAGAAGATCTGGACCAAGAGCGTCTGGTACGGGCGCGTGAAGTGATCCGCCCGGCGTGCGGCGGCGTCCTGACGCGCCGCCGCACGCCGGAGCGTGACACGGGCTCACGTGGATACCCGTGACCCCATGGCCGAGCACCGTCCCTGCACCGCGCGCAACGAGACTCCGCTGCAACGCGCCGACCGCAACTTCGTGGAGTTGCTCCAGGAACTCCGCGTCACCCAGACGGGCGTGCAGATCCTCTTCGCCTTCCTGCTGTCGCTGGCCTTCACCTCGCGCTTCGAGGACCTCGACACGGTCCAGCGCGTCACCTACGTCATCACCCTGCTGCTGGCGGTCCTGGCCGCCGCGCTCTTCACCGCACCGGCCGCGCTGCACCGCTCCCTCTTCCAGCAGGGCGCCAAGCCCCGCATCGTGCAGGTCTCCTCACGCCTGGCCACCACCGGCCTGAGCGTGCTGGTGTTCGCGTTCAGCGGTTCCGTGCTGCTGGTGGTCGACGTGACCACGGGCCGGGCCGGTGGTATCGCCGCGGGCGCCGCGACGTTCCTGGTCTGTGCCGGCCTGTGGGGGCTGCTCCCGCGGCTGGTGCGGCGGGCGGGGCTGCGCGAGGAGGCGGACGGTACCGGGGAGACCGCCGACGAAGAACCGGACCAGGGCGACGTGAAGGTCCCCGCGCCGCTGCGGCACACCGTCAGGCAGCCGTCGGGGCTTCGAGGGGCGGCAGCACACCGGGAGGCGTCGGCACGGCACCGGTGACGGGCTCACACTCCGGCGGGTCCAGGGGCTCGGAGCGGGGATCGCAGCCGTGGGGGTGGCCCGGATGCAGGTCGCGCGGGCCGGGGTGCGTGGAGGGCACCCGATGGGGAGGTGTTCGGGGCCTTGCCGGGAGCGGCTACGGCTCCTGCTGCACCGCGGTCGTCAGCGGCTGCGCCGGGACGGCCCACGGAAGTTCGATCGAGATGGTCTTGCCGCCCTCACGGGTGGGGCGGATGCGGAGTCTGCCGCCGCATTCCGCGGTCAGCCAGCGGATGATGACCAGGCCGCGGCCGTTGTCCTGCTGAACGGCGGCGGGCAGGCGTCTGGGGAAGCGCGGATGGCTGTCCGTGACACCGATGCGCAGGTGCTCGTCGCGGTCGAGCTCGACGTCCACGGTGAACGTGGGTGACTGGCCGAAGGTGTGCTGCACGGCGTTGGTGGCGAGTTCGGAGATGATGAGCCGGACGGTGTCGGACACTTCCGTGTCCGCCGGCAGGCCCCACTCCGCCAGCGTGCCCACCACGTAGGCGCGCGCTGCGGAGACCGAGGCTGGATCGCTCGGCAGAGTGACGGATGCTTCCAAATGGTCTGCCATGGCGACGTCGTCCCTTTCCCACGGGACCGCAGCCCGACACGGAGCGGATGGTTCGAGTACGGTCCCGGACTGGTGCTTCGTCGCCAGAGTGCCACCAGAACACCCGCGAAGGGCGGCGATCCACCAAGATATGCATATATCTGTCGCTCAAAGCGGTGAACTCTGCGACGCGAGACCGTATTTGGGTGGCCCTGAAGGAGTAAGGAGGAGCCATGCAGCACGGTCCCGCGGTGCGCCGACGGAAGCTGGGCGCCGAACTGCGTGCGCTGCGCACCTCTGCGGGGCTCACGAGCGGTGAGGCGGCCCGGCTGGTGGGCTGGCACCAGTCCAAGGTCAGCCGGATCGAGACGGGCACGAGCGGGGTGAAACCGGCCGACGTCCGGTTACTTCTCGACGCCTACGACGTGGCGGACCCCCAACTCCGCGAACTGCTCATGGCGTTGACGGGCGCGGAGGACAGCGGCGGCCGGCACCACTGGTGGCACGCCTACCGCGGGGTACTGCCGCCGACCTACCGCGACTTCATCAGCCTGGAGTCCCAGGCCGGCGCGATGCGCACGCTGGAGACCACGGTCGTGCCGGGACTGCTGCAGACGCCCGAGTACGCGCGTGCGGTGACGCGGGCGGCGGTGGAGGGGCTGCCGGAGGACCGGCTCGACACGCTGGTCGAAGTGCGGCTGGCCCGGCAGGACGTGCTGCGGGCCGACCCCCCGCTGAGACTCAGCGCCGTCCTGGACGAGGCCGTGCTGCGGCGGGAGGTGGGCGGGCCCGGGGTCATGGCCCGCCAGCTGGAACGGCTGGTCGAGGCGGCCCGGCTGCCCCAAGTGCGCCTCCAGGTGCTGCCGTTCGCCGCCGGGGCGCACATCGGTGTCACCGGCCCTTTCGTTATCTTCTCATTTTCGAGCACATCTGATCTGGATGTGGTTGTTCTCGACCACTTGACGAGTAGCCTCTACCTCGAACGGAAAGAAGACCTCCGGGCCTACACGGAGGCCTTCAACGCCCTTCAGATCCACGCCCTTTCGCCCGAGGACTCGTTGGATTTCATCGCCGGGACAGTCGCCGGCGCGTAAGGAGGCACCATGCGTGCACTGCCTCGTCACGTCCCCTCAAGCATCGAACTGCACAGTGTGCGGTGGTTGCGCAGCAGCTACAGCACCGGCGCGAACAACTGCGTCGAGACCGCGCGTCCGGACGCCCCGCCCTGGGCCGGACTGCTCGCCGTGCGCGATTCCAAGACCCCGTCCGGACCCGCACTGCTCTTCTCCCCGGGGAGCTGGGCCGCGTTCGCGGCCGGGGTGGACCGCATGTAACCGCGTCCGGTCAGACCGTCATCGTGCGACGCACGGCCGTGTCACGCCGACTCATGGCCGCGTCTCGCCGATCAGCCGTACAGCGCGTTCGATCTGCTGACCGGTCAGGTCGGCGCGTGCGGTCAGCCTGAGCCGTGAGATGCCGTCGGGCACGGAGGGAGGACGGAAGCACCCCACGGCCAGGCCCGCCACGCGGCACCGTGCCGCCCAGTTCACGGCGTCCTCGGGAGAGGGCGCGCGCACCGAGACCACCGCGGCGTCCGGACGCACCGCTTCCAGACCCGCGGCGGTCAGGCGTTCGTGCAGTTCGCCCGCCACCGCGCGGGCCCGTGCCGCCCGTTCCGGTTCCCGGCGCAGCAGCCGCAGGGCCGACAGGGCCGCCCCCGCGGCGGCGGGCGCGAGTCCCGTGTCGAAGATGAACGTCCGGGCCGCGTTGACCAGGTGGTCGACGACCCGGGCGGGGCCGAGGACGGCTCCGCCCTGGCTGCCCAGCGACTTGGACAGCGTGACGGTGGCGACGACGTCGCCGGCGCCCGCGATTCCCGCCGCATGCGGGGCGCCGCGACCGCCGTCGCCGAGGACGCCCAGGCCGTGGGCGTCGTCGACGACCAGCCCCGCGCCGTGCTCCCGGCAGGCCTCGGCCAGGGCGGTGAGGGGGGCCGCGTCCCCGTCCACCGAGAAGACCGTGTCGGACACGGTGATCGCCGTGCCCTCGTGGCCGGCCAGGGCCTTGCGCACGGCGTCCGGCTCGGCGTGCGCCACCACCTGGGTGGTGGCGCGGGCCAGCCGGCAGCCGTCGATGAGCGAGGCGTGGTTGCCCGCATCGGAGACGATCAGGGAGCCGTGCGGGGCCAGCGCGGTGACCGCGGCGAGGTTGGCGGCGTAGCCGGAGGAGAAGACGAGAGCCGCCTCGAAGCCGCAGAAATCGGCCAGTTCCCGCTCGAGTTCGGTGTGCAGTTCGGTGGTGCCGGTGACGAGCCGGGAGCCGGTCGAGCCGCCGCCCCAGTCCCGCGCGGCCCGGGCGGCGCCCTCGGTGACCTCGGGGTGGCGGGCCAGCCCGAGGTAGTCGTTGCTCGCCAGGTCGAGGAGCGGGGAATCGGCCGGACGGGGGCGCAGAGTCCGTACGAGTCCGGCGCGGGCGCGCAGCTCCGCCTGCTCGTCGATCCAGCCGAACGCCATGGGTGGTCCTCCGGGGAATTTGTAGGCAGTGCACAGACACTAGCGGGACGACCAGCAGGTCAGTGTGTGGCAATACCCACACCTCGAAGCGACTCTCTTGTGCGAACTCTCCTTGGCCCCGGACGCCTCCTTAGGACAGGATCGGCTTCCATGGACCTGCTGAACACGCTGGTGGACAAGGGGCTTCGGCGCGAGCTGCCGACCCGCGACGAGGCACTGGCCGTCCTCGCGACGTCCGACGACGACCTGCTCGATGTGGTGGCCGCGGCCGGAAAGGTGCGCCGGCACTGGTTCGGACGGCGGGTGAAACTGAACTATCTGGTCAACCTCAAGTCGGGCCTGTGCCCCGAGGACTGCTCGTACTGTTCGCAGCGGCTCGGCTCGACGGCCGGGATCCTGAAGTACACCTGGCTGAAGCCCGGCCAGGCGTCCGACGCGGCGGCGGCCGGTGTGGCCGGAGGGGCCAAGCGGGTGTGTCTGGTGGCGAGCGGACGCGGCCCGACGGACAAGGACGTGGACCGGGTCTCCGAGACGATCAAGGCGATCAAGGACAACAACGAGGGCGTCGAGGTGTGCGCCTGCCTCGGACTGCTCTCCGAGGGCCAGGCGGAGCGGCTGCGCGAGGCCGGGGCCGACGCCTACAACCACAACCTCAACACGTCCGAGGCGACGTACGGCGAGATCACCACCACGCACACCTACGAGGACCGCGTCGACACCGTGCAGAAGGCGCACGCGGCCGGCCTGTCCGCCTGCTCCGGGCTGATCGCCGGTATGGGCGAGACGGACGAGGACCTGGTCGACGTCGTCTTCTCGCTGCGCGAGCTGGACCCGGACTCGGTTCCGGTGAACTTCCTGATCCCCTTCGAGGGCACCCCGCTCGGCAAGGAGTGGAACCTGACCCCGCAGCGGTGTCTCAGGATCCTGGCCATGACGCGGTTCGTCTGCCCCGACGTCGAGGTGCGGATCGCCGGCGGGCGCGAGGTCCATCTGCGCACGATGCAGCCGCTCGCCCTGCACCTGGCCAACTCCATCTTCCTCGGCGACTACCTCACCAGCGAGGGCCAGGCCGGCAAGGCCGACCTGGAGATGATCGCGGACGCCGGGTTCGAGGTGGAGGGCACCGACCAGGTGACACTGCCGGAGCACCGGGCGTCCGGAGGCTGCGGCGGTGGCGGCGAGGGCGGCGGGTGCGGCTCGCAGGAGAGCGGCGGGGTCTGTGGTTCCGCCGGTACGGCGGCTCCTGCCCGGGCCGACGAAGCGCGGACCGACCTGGTCGCCGTGCGCCGCCGGGGCGCCGGGACGGACCTCGCTCCCAATGCCTGAGCCGTCCGTGACCGAGCTGCTGGAGCTCGACCGGCGGCACGTGTGGCATCCGTACGGCCCGATGCCCGGGCGGCAGGAACCGCTCGTCGTGGAGTCGGCGAGCGGGGTGCGGCTGCGGCTCGCCGACGGCTCGGGGGAACTGGTCGACGGGATGTCGTCCTGGTGGTCGGCGATCCACGGCTACAACCACCCGGTGCTCAACGAGGCCGCACACGAGCAGCTCGGGCGGATGAGCCACGTGATGTTCGGCGGGCTCACCCACGAGCCCGCCGTACGGCTGGCGAAGCTCCTTGTCGACATGTCGCCCGAGGGCCTGGAGCATGTGTTCCTCGCCGACTCGGGGTCGGTGTCGGTCGAGGTCGCGGTCAAGATGTGCCTCCAGTACTGGCGTTCGCTCGGCCGCCCCGGCAAGCAGCGGCTGCTGACGTGGCGCGGTGGCTACCACGGCGACACCTGGCAGCCCATGTCGGTCTGCGATCCCGAGGGCGGGATGCACGAGCTGTGGACCGGGGTGCTCCAGCGCCAGGTGTTCGCCGGTCCTCCCCCGGCGGAGTACGACGAGGCGTACGCCGAACAGCTGCGGTCGCTGATCGAGCGGCACGCCGGCGAACTGGCCGCGGTGATCGTCGAGCCGGTGGTGCAGGGCGCGGGCGGGATGCGCTTCCACTCCCCCGCGTATCTGCGGGTGCTGCGCGAGGCGTGCGACGCGCACGACGTGCTGCTGGTGTTCGACGAGATCGCGACGGGATTCGGCCGTACGGGCGCGATGTTCGCGGCGGAGCACGCGGCCGTGACGCCGGACGTGATGTGCGTGGGCAAGGCGCTGACCGGCGGCTATATGACCATGGCGGCGACGCTGTGCACCGCGCGGGTGGCGGACGGCATCTCGCGCGGCGAGGTGCCGGTCCTCGCCCACGGCCCGACCTTCATGGGCAATCCGCTGGCGGCCGCGGTGGCCTGTGCCTCGATCGGGCTGCTGCTCGGTCAGGACTGGCTCGCGGAGGTCAAGCGGATCGAGACGGGCCTGCGGGACGGGCTCGCGGCGGCCTCGGGGCTGCCGGGCGTGAAGGACGTACGGGTGCTCGGCGCCATCGGGGTCGTGCAGCTGGACCACGCCGTGGACATGGCGGCGGCGACGGCGGCGGCCGTGCGCGAGGGCGTGTGGCTGCGGCCGTTCCGCGATCTGATCTACACCATGCCGCCGTACGTCACGGGCGACGCGGACCTGGCGCGGATCGCGCGGGCCGTGTGCGCGGCGGCGCGGGAGGGATGACATGCCGGTACTGGTGATCACGGGCACGGGCACGGAGGTCGGCAAGACGGTGGTGACCGCCGCCGTCGCCGCGACGGCGGGGGCCGCCGGCCGGTCGGTGGCCGTGCTGAAGGCCGCGCAGACGGGCGTGGGGCCCGGCGAGCCCGGGGACGCCGCCGAGGTGGCGCGCCTGGCGGGCCCGGTGACCACGGCGGAACTCGCCCGGTATCCCGAGCCGTTGGCGCCGGCCACGGCAGCGCGCCGGGCAGGCCGGACCCCGGTCCATCCGCACGAGGTCGCGGAGGCGGCGGCCAAGCTGGCCACCGAGCACGACCTGGTGCTGGTCGAAGGGGCCGGCGGGCTGCTCGTCCGGTTCGACGCGGCCGGCGGCACTCTCGCGGACGCGGCACGGCTGCTGTCGGCGCCGGTGCTGGTGGTGGCCCCCGCGGGGCTCGGCACCCTGAACGCGACGGAGCTGACGGCACGTGAACTGCGCTCCCGGGGGCTGGACCTGGCCGGGATCGTGATCGGGAGCTGGCCCGACGCCCCGGACCTCGCCGCCCGCTGCAATCTGGCGGACCTGCCGGACGTAGCCGGGGCCCCACTGCTGGGCGCCGTCCCGGCCGGGTCGGGCGCCCTGGCCCCAGCCGCCTTCCGAGCGGCCGCACCACACTGGCTGGCGCCGCGGCTGGACGGCTCATGGGACGCGGAGGCGTTCCAGGTCCGGGAGGCTCCAGGGGCGTTCTGACCGACCGGCGCGCGCGGTGAAGCCGGCGCGGCCGTGACCAGGAGCCGGCCCACCGCCCCGGATCCCACCGCCCGACGCCATCTGACGGACCCGCCGGCGGCGGCCGGGGCGCCGTCCCGGCCGGTGTCGGGCGCCCCGGAGGCCTTCCGGGTGCGGGACGCTCCCGGGTGTTCCGAGCATCCGGCGGGCGTGCGGTGAAACCGGCGCGGCCGTGACCAGGAGCCGGCCCACCGCCCCGGATCCCACCGCCCGACGCCATCTGACGGACCCGCCGACGGCGGCCGGGGCGCCGTCCCGGCCGGTGTCGCGCCCCGGAGGCCTTCCGGGTGCGGGACGCTCCCGGGTGTTCCGAGCATCCGGCGGGCGCGCCTTGAAACCGGTGCGGACGTGATCGCGTGTTGAACTACGAACGTGATCACCTCTGAAGGGACCACCGTGAACGCGAATACCCCACGCCCGTCCCGCCGTACGGCCCTCGCGCTGGGCACGGCCGCCGCCCTCGCGCTGGGCGGTGGCACCGCCCACGCCTTACCCGCCACCGGCGGCGTCACCGCGCGGCTGCGGGAACTGGAGCAGGAGCACACCGCACGGCTGGGCGTCTACGCCCGCAACATGCGCACGGGCCGGACGGTGACGTACCGGGCCGACGAGCGGTTCCCCATGGCCTCGGTGTTCAAGACGCTCGCGGCCGCCGCCGTGCTGCGCGACCTCGACCGCGACGGCGAGTTCCTGGCCCGGCGCGTGCACTACACGCAGGAGTACGTCACCAAGTCGGGCTACTCCCCCGTCACCGAGGACCACGTCGCGACCGGCATGACCGTCGGCGAACTGTGCGACGCCACCATCCGCTTCAGCGACAACACCGCGGGCAACCTGCTGCTCAAGGAACTGGGCGGGCCGACCGCGATCACGCGCTTCGCCCGCTCGATCGGTGACCGGGTCACCCGGCTGGACCGCTGGGAGCCCGAACTCAACTCCGCGGAGCCGTGGCGCGTGACCGACACGACGACCCCGCGCGCCATCGGCCTGACCTACGCCCGGCTCGTGCTCGGCTCCGCCCTGGAGCGAAGGGACCGCGCGCGGCTCACGGACTGGCTGCTGCGCAACACCACGAGCCTTGAGAGGTTCCGCAAGGGTCTGCCGGCCGACTGGCTGCTCGCCGACAAGACGGGCGGCGGGCGGTACGGCGGCAACAACGACGTGGGCATCACCTGGCCGCCGGACGGCCCGCCGATCGTGATGTCGGTGCTGACCACGCAGCCGGAGGAGGACGCCCCGGCCGACAACCCGCTGGTGGCCGGCGCCGCGGCCCTGCTGGCGGCGGAACTCGCCTAGCGTGGCGGCCGGCGGCAGGTCGTTCGACACCTGGCTGGTGAGCGGCGCGCTCGGGGTCGCCGGTCTGCTCGCCCTGCACTCCGCCGTGCCCAACGGCATCGGGCGGCTGGGGAGCCTGCTGGAGACCTTCCTGCCGTGGCTGGGGGCGGCCGTTCCCGTGCTCGCCTGCGCCGCCCTCGTCCTGCGGTCGTGGGCGGGGCTGCTCGCCTGCCTGGCACCCGGGACCGTATGGCTCTGGATGTTCGGTGGCGTGTGGTTCTCCTCGCCCCCGGGCCCGTACAACCTGACCGTCGTCCAGCACAACGTGGCCGACGACAACGCCGACCCCGCCGGTACCGCCCGGGCCCTCCTCGCCACCCGCGCCGGCCTGATCGCCGTGGAGGAGCTGACGCCCGCCGCACGGCCCGTCTACCAGCGCGTCCTGGACGCCTCCCACCCGCATCGGGCCGTCCACGGCACGGTCGGGCTCTGGTCGGCGTATCCGCTGTCGGACGTGCGGCCGGTGGACATCCGGCCGGAGGGCTTCCCGGAGAGCTGGCGGCGGGCTCTGCGGGCCACGGTGTCCGCGCCCGGCGGCAGGATCGCGGTGTACGTGGTCCATCTGCCGTCCGTGCGCCTGGGCCCGACGGGGCTCGCCTCGGCGGCCCGTGACGAGAGCGCGACCCTGCTCGGGGCCCGGATCGCCGCCGACCCGGCCGGCCGGTTGCTGGTGGTGGGCGACCTCAACGGCACGGTCCAGGACCGCGGCCTTTCCCCGCTCACCTCCCGGCTGCACGCTCCGCCCTCGGGGTTCGCGTTCAGCTGGCCGGCCGGCCTGCCGGTGGCGAGGATCGACCAGGTGCTGGCGCGCGGGGCCGAGGTGACGGACGTGTCGGCACTGGAGGCGACCGGCAGCGACCACCTCCCGGTGCTGGGCCGCGTACTCCTGCGGTAGCCGGCAGGGGTGCGCAGGGCCCATCGCGGGGAGAATCCGGGTGAAGCCGGCCTCACAGGGAGGTTTTCGATGCCGCTCCGCTCCGGCAAGGTGCCCCGGGACGCCGTGCACCATCCGCTGTTCGCCCGCTGCTACGCCCGGGCCAGTGTGGCCGCCGAGACCCGGATGGGCATGGGCCCGATCCGCGAAAGACTCCTCGGCGGGCTGTCCGGGCGGGTGATCGAGATCGGCGCGGGCAACGGGCTGAACTTCGCGCACTACCCGGGCACCGTCGCGGAGGTCGTCGCCCTAGAACCGGAGCGGCGGCTGCGGCACCTGGCCGTGGAGGCCGCGCTGCGCGCCGAGGTGCCGGTGGACGTCGTGCCGGGTGCGGCCGAGGCACTGCCGGTCAAGAGCGAGGGATTCGACGCGGCGGTGGTGTCGCTGGTGCTGTGCAGCGTGCGGGACGTGCCCCGGGCGCTCGGGGAACTGCGGCGGGTGCTGCGGCCGGGCGGCGAGGTGCGGTTCTTCGAGCACGGCCGGGGCGGCGGCCGGGCGATGGGTTTCACGCAGCACGCGCTGGACCGGACGGTGTGGCCGCTGGTGAGCGGGGGCTGCCATGTGGCGCGGGAGCCGGTCCGGGCGCTGCGGGACGCCGGGTTCGAGCTCGGCCCCTACCGGCGGGTGCTCATGCCCGAACAGGGGCCGACGCTGCCCACCTCGTACTGCGTGCTCGGCACGGCATGGCGCCCTGCCGAAGGGTGAGTCACAGGCTCCACCGGCGCAGCTCCCGCTCGATGTCCCGGACGGACGCCTCGCCGCTCTTCACCAGCCGGGCCAGGTCGCGGACCTGCTCGGGCGAGGTGACCACCTTGACACCGCTGGCGACGAGGTAGGCGTAGGCGACGGCGGAGGCGAACAGGGCATTGGAGCGCTCCAGCGCGGGGACGTGCAGCAGGAGCTGGAGCAGGGCGGCGGCCCGGGCGTACGGGCTGTCGTAGACGGGGACGTCGAACACGGTGGCCCGGTGGCGAGCGACGGCGGCGACGAGCGCTCCCCAGTCGGTGACCTGGGGGTCTCCGGGGGTCTTCTGCTCGGCGAGCATCAGCAGCCAGGCGAGGTCGATCTCGAGGTTGTCCAACGGTTCAGCGGCGACCTTCGCGCGCGCCCTCGCGATCCTCGCCCGCCCTCGGCTTCGCTCGAGCGGGGGCAGCCCCTTCGAACTCCTCGGCGAAGACGGACTCGTACTGCTTCATGAAGTCGGCGGCGGCCTCCACGAAGGTGTGGCCCACCTCGCCGGTGTCCTGCTTGACCAGTTCCTCGATGTAGCGGTTGACGCTCATCCCGCGGGCCAGGGCGCGTTCACGGGCGGCGCGGGCGGTGCCCTCGTCGACGCGCACGTTCAGCTGGGTCTTCGCCATACCTCGAAGCTAGCGCCCAGGTGCTAGCACCGGCAAGGGCGAGTCCGACCCGCGGAGGATACCGAGTGTGGGCCGGGTCACATTACCCTCGGGCAGAGCCAGGAGGTCCTGACGTCCACCCCGAGGAGGCGGCCTTGTCCACACCTGCTGCGGAGCACGCTCCCGGCCTCGCGCCGGCCGACGGGATCGCGGCCCGGGCCCGCGGTCTGACCAAGGCGTACGGCTCGGGCGAGACGGCCGTGCTCGCGCTCGACTCGGTGGACGTGGACGTCGTCCGGGGCAGGTTCACCGCCGTGATGGGCCCCTCCGGCTCCGGGAAGTCCACGCTGATGCACTGTCTGGCCGGGCTCGACACCGTCTCGGCCGGTCAGGTGTGGCTCGGCGACACGGAGATCACGGGGCTGAGGGAGCGGGAGCTGACGCAACTGCGCCGCGACCGGATCGGGTTCATGTTCCAGTCGTTCAACCTCATCCCGACCCTGAACGCCCGGGAGAACATCACCCTGCCCATGGACATCGCGGGCCGGAAGCCCGACGAGGCGTGGCTGGACCGGGTGATCGACACGCTGGGCCTGCGGGACCGGCTCGGGCACCGGCCGTCGCAGCTCTCAGGCGGGCAGCAGCAACGGGTGGCCTGCGCCCGGGCGCTGGCCTCCCGGCCCGAGCTGATCTTCGCGGACGAGCCGACCGGCAACCTCGACTCGCGCGCCGGCCTGGAGGTGCTCGGCTTCCTGCGCGAGGCGGTGGACGAGCTCGGGCAGACCGTCGTCATGGTCACCCACGACCCGGGGGCGGCCGCCCACTCGGACCTGGTGCTCTTCCTCGGGGACGGCCGGATCGTCGACGAGATGCGGCGCCCCACGGCGGAGGCGGTCCTGGAGCGGATGAAGAGGTTCGACGTGGTCCGCACCCGCTCCGAGGACGCCGGCGCCCCGGTGTCGTCCGAGGAGAACTGAGCCCGTGCTCAAGGCGACCCTGCGGAGCTTCCTGGCGCACAAGGGGCGGCTGCTGCTCTCCGCGCTCGCCGTCCTGCTGTCCGTCGCGTTCGTCGCGGGCAGCCTGATCTTCTCGGACACCGTCAGCCGCACGTTCGACCGGCTGTTCGCCTCCACGGCGGCCGATGTCACGGTCAGCCCGAAGGAGGACCTCGACGAGGCGGTGCCCTCCGGCCGGACGGCCACCCTGCCGGCCTCGCTCGCCGAACGCGTCCGGCGGATCGACGGCGTCGCGGCCGCCCGTGCCGACGTGGAGGTGAGCGGCCTCACCGTCGTCGACAAGGCGAACAAGCCGGTCGGCCCGACCACCGGGGCGCCGACGCTCGGCAACGCCTGGAACCCGAACGAGCGCAGCCCCGAGGAACTGACCTCGGGCCACGCACCGCGCGGTCCCGCCGAGGCGCTGCTCGACTCCGAGACCGCAGGCCGCAGGGACGTGCGCATCGGCGACACCCTCACCGTCATCGCGCCTCCCGGATCGTTCCAGGTCCGGGTGGTCGGCATCGTCACCTTCAGAACCACGAACCCCGGCTCAGCGCTGATCTACTTCGACACGCCCACCGCGCAGACGAAGCTGCTGGGCCGGCCGGGGACGGCCACCGCCATCTCGGTCGACGCGGCGGAGGGCGTCGGCGACGGCCGGCTCAAGCAGCGGGTGGCCGACGCGCTCGGCGCGCACACCTACGACTTCAGGACGGCCGGCGAGCAGGCCGAGTCGGACGTCGAGCAGCTGGGCGGGTTCCTCGACGTCATCAAGTACGTGATGCTCGGCTTCGCCGGGATCGCCGTGCTGGTCGGCGTGTTCCTGATCGTCAACACCTTCTCCATGCTCATCGCCCAGCGCACCCGCGAGTTGGGGCTCCTGCGCGCGCTGGGCGCCGGCCGGCGCCAGGTCCGGAACTCGGTGCTCACCGAGGCCCTGCTGCTCGGGCTGGTCGGCTCCACGCTGGGGCTCGCCGCGGGCATCGGGCTCGCGGCCGGGCTGATCGGGCTGATGGGCCTGCTCGGCATGAACATCGACGCCGACGAGATGGAGATCGGCTGGGTCACACCGGTGGCGGCCTACGGCGTCGGGCTCGGCGTCACCTTCATCGCCGCGTACCTCCCGGCGCGGCGGGCCGCGGGCGTGTCGCCGATGGCCGCGCTCTCGGACGCCGAGGTCGCCGGGGTGGGCCGGCCGCTGCGGGTGCGCGCGGTGGCGGGCGCCGTCGTCGGGGTGGCCGGTGCGGCGGCGCTCGCGGGCTGCGCGGTGTCGCGGCAGACGTCGTCGGCGGCGTCCCTGCTGGGGCTCGGTGTGGTGCTCACCCTGATCGCGACCGTGATCGCCGGGCCGCTCCTGGTGCGCCCGGTGATCCGGGTGCTGGGCGGGGCCTTCCCGGCGCTGTTCGGGTCGATCGGCCGGATGAGCCAGCGCAACGCCCTGCGCAATCCCCGCCGTACCGGGGCCACAGCCGCCGCCCTGATGGTGGGGATCGCCCTGGTGGGCGGGATGTCGGTGGCGAGCGAGTCGATGACCGCGTCGTTCGACCGGCAGATCGACAAGACGCTGGGCGCCGACTTCGTGGTCCAGAACTCCAACTTCCAGCCGTTCCCGCGGGAGGTGACCGAGAAGGTGCGCGGCACCGAGGGCGTGGGCCTGGTGGTGCGCGGGCGGTTCACACCCGTCGCGGTGCGGCTCCCGGACGGCGACCGGGTGGAGACCACGGCCGCGGGCTACGATCCGCGGCTCGACGAGGTCGCGAACATCACCTACGCGCAAGGGGACTCCGCGGCCGCGCTCGCGCGTGGGCGGCTCGCCATGGACCGGGACTTCGCACGCGACCACGGCGTGCGGGTGGGCAGCACCCTCCCCGTGGAGTTCCAGGGCGGACGCTCGGCCGAGCTGACGGTCGGTGCGCTCACCGACCAGGACTCCGCCGAGGGGTTCGGCACCCAGGGCGGGCTGTTCTTCGGCATGGGCACCCTGGAGCGGTACGCGCCGGGCGGGCAGGACTCCGCGCTGTACGTCAACGCCGCCTCCCGCACCGGCGACGGCGAACTGCGCGCGAACCTGGAGAAGACCCTGGATCCGTACCCGCAGGTGCAGGTGCGGGACCTGGCCGACTACAAGCAACTGGTCCAGGACCAGATCGCCGTCCTGCTCTACCTCGTGTACGCGCTGCTCGGGCTGGCGATCATCATCGCCGTGCTCGGCGTGGTCAACACCCTCGCGCTGTCGGTCGTCGAACGCACCCGGGAGATCGGCCTGTTGCGGGCGATCGGGCTGGCCCGGCGGCAGCTGCGGCGGATGATCCGGCTGGAGTCGGTGGTCATCGCGGTGTTCGGAGCGGTCCTGGGGCTGGTTCTGGGGCTGGTGTGGGGGGTGTGCACGCAGCAGGTGCTGGCGCTCCAGGGCATGACGGCCCTGGCGATCCCCTGGCTGACGATCGTGCTGGTGGTGGTCGGCTCGGCGGTGGTCGGGGTCGTGGCGGCGCTGCTGCCGGCGTTGCGCGCGTCCCGCATGAACGTCCTGGCGGCCATCGCGCACGAGTGACGTCCGGATGGTGAAACGGTCTGACACGGACCGGTGCGAGTGATGTGATCATGCGATGACCGACTTGCGTATCCGGGCCGCGACGCCCGAGGACCTCGACGCCGTGCTGGCCTTCTGGAAGGTGGCCGCCGAGGGCACCAGCATCAGCGACGACCGCGCCGGTGTGGAGCGGCTGGTCGCGCGGGACCCCGAGGCGCTGATCCTGGCCGAGCGTCATGGCGAACTGGCCGGTACGGTGATCGCGGGGTTCGACGGCTGGCGCTGCCATCTGTACCGGCTGGCCGTGCACCCGGACAGCCGCCGCCAGGGCATCGCGACCGCGCTGCTCGCCGCCGCCGAGGAGCGGTTCGTACGGCTCGGCGGGCGCCGCGCGGACGCGATGGTGCTCACGCGCAACGAGAGCGCGCACCGGGCGTGGGAAGCCGCCGGCTACGGGCCCGAGGAGCAGTGGCGGCGCTGGGTGAAGCCGCTCGCCGGGTAGGCGGATGAGCGCATGATCGGCCCGGAAGAGGACTTTGCCCATCCTTTACCCTTGAATGGCCACTCGGTCCTGCATGAAAGGTTGTGAGCGTCCGCCCATGGGCGAGCCTCCCCGCGCGCGACACCGCGCGTTCCGCCCCGTCCTGGAGAACCATGGAACGGGGGTGAACCGATGACCGAAGTGCTCCTCCTCCTGGCGGCGATCGCGCTCTCGCTCGCCTGCGGCGCCTTCGTGGCGGCCGAGTTCTCCCTCACCACGGTCGAGCGCTCCGAGCTGGAGCGGGCCGTCGAGCGCGGTGAGCGGGGCGCGCAGGGGGCGCTGAAGGCCGTACGGAGTCTGACGTTCCAGCTCTCCGGCGCGCAGCTCGGCATCACCGTCACGAACCTGGTGGTCGGCATGCTCGCCGAGCCGTCGATCGCCGCCCTGATCGCCGGACCGCTGGAGGACCTCGGCATCTCGCGCTCGGCGTCGCACAGCATCGCGCTGGTGCTCGGTACGGCCGCGTCGACGGTGTTCCTGATGGTCGTCGGTGAGCTGGTGCCCAAGAACTGGGCGATCTCCTCGCCGCTGACCGTCGCGAAGACCGTGGGCAACGCGCAGCGCTGGTTCAGCGCCGCGTTCCGGCCGTTCATCACGCACCTCAACAACACGGCTAACCGGGTCGTGCGGCGGATCGGTGTGGAGCCCGCCGAGGAGCTCGCCTCGGCGCGCGGGCCGCAGGAGCTGGCGGCCCTCGCCCGGCACTCCGCGAAGGAGGGCGCGCTGGAGGCCGACACCGCCGAGCTGTTCGTGCGCACGCTGAACCTCGCCGACCTGACCGCGGAGAACGTGATGACGCCCCGGGTGCAGGTCGTCGCGCTGGAGGTGCAGGCCACCCTGGAGGACGTCGCGAACGCGACCCGGGCGACCGGCCTTTCCCGGTTCCCCGTCTACCGCGGCACCCTCGACTCGGTCGTCGGAACGGCCCACGTCAAGGACGTGCTGGCGGTGCCGGCCGAGCGCCGGACCCGGATCTACGTCTCCGAGCTGATGCGCGAGCCGCTGCTGGTCCCCGAGTCGCTCACCGTCGACCGGCTCCTGGACCGGCTCTCCGGCAAGCGCACGATGGCCGTCGTGATCGACGAGTACGGCGGCACGGCGGGCGTGGCCACGCTGGAGGACATCGTCGAGGAGGTCGTCGGCGACGTCCGCGACGAGCACGACCCGCACGAGACCCCGGACCTCGCCGCGGCCGGCACCGACGAGAGCGGGCACCCCCTGTACTCGGCCGACGGCTCCGCGCGGGTGGACCACCTCGAACGGATCGGGCTGCGCGCGCCGGAGGGCCCCTACGAGACGCTCGCCGGGCTGGTGGCGACGGTGCTCGGGCGGATCCCGGCCGCCGGGGACACCCTGGAGGTCGCCGGCTGGCACCTGGAGGTCCTGGACGCCACGGGGCGCCGGGCCGCCCGCGTCCGGTTGCGCGCCCCGCTCGACGACCACAAGCCCGACGAGAAGGGGGTGGAGCTGTGACCGCCGTCCAGCTGCTGATCGGACTGGCGACGCTCTTCGTCAACGCCTTCTTCGTCGGCGCCGAGTTCGCGCTGATCTCGGTGCGCCGCAGCCAGATCGAGCCCTACGCCGACCGGGGCGACCGGCGCGCGAAGAGCGTGCTGTGGGGCCTGGAGCACGTCTCCGCGCTGATGGCGGCCGCGCAGCTCGGCATCACGCTGTGCACGCTGGTGCTGGGCGTGGTGGCCGAACCGGCGATCGCGCACCTGCTGGAGCCGGCGTTCCACGCGGTGGGCGTGCCCGAGGGCGCGGGCCACGCGGTGTCCTTCGTGATCGCGCTGTCCCTCGCGACGTATCTGCACATGCTGCTCGGCGAGATGGTGCCGAAGAACATCGCGCTCGCCGAGCCGGTGCGCAGCGCGCTGGCGCTCGGGCCGCCCCTGGTGGCGCTGTCCCGGGCGCTGCGGCCGGTGATCTTCACGGTGAACGCGTTCGCCAACGCGCTGCTCAAGCTGCTGCGCGTGGAGGCCCGGGAGGAGGTGGCCGCCTCCTACTCGGACGCGGAGATAGCGCAGATCGTGAAGGACTCCAGCGAGGCGGGCCTGATCGACGACCGCGCCCAGGAGCGGCTGCACGACGCCCTGGAGCTGGGCCGCCGTCCGGTGCGGGACGTGGTGCTGCCGCTGGAGCGCGTGGAGTACGCGAGCGTGGGCGTCACCCCGGAGGAACTGGAGCGGCTGTCGGCCGGGTCCGGGTTCTCCCGCTTCCCGGTGGTGGACGAGGGGCGGCGGATCGTCGGCTACCTGCATGTGAAGGACGCCCTGGACGCCGTCGGGCGCCATACGCCGTTCCGCCTGCGGGACATGCGCCCCATCGCCCGGGTGCGGGAGCACACCCCGCTGGACGACGTCCTCACGGCGATGCGGGGCAGCCGTACGCACGTCGCGGCCGTCCTCGGGGCGGACGGGCGGCTGGCGGGCCTGGTGACCATGGAGGACGTGCTGCGGGAGCTGTTCGGCCGGCGGGCTTGAGGCGGGGTCCGCGACACCGACCGACTGGCGGGTATGTGCACGGGATACCATTCCCGTCGCCATGCAGACGAACCCCACCTACAGCAGCCTGGTCGCGGTCGGCGACTCCTTCACCGAGGGCATGTCGGACCTGATGCCCGACGGCACCTACCGGGGCTGGGCGGACCTGCTCGCCGCACGGCTGGCGGCCCGTACGCCCGGCTTCCGGTACGCCAACCTCGCGGTGCGCGGCAAGCTGATCCAGCAGATCGTCGACGAGCAGGTCGACGTCGCGGCGGCCATGGGAGCCGACGTGATCACCCTGGTCGGCGGCCTCAACGACACCCTGCGGCCCAAGTGCGACATGGGCCGGGTGCGCGCTCTCCTGGAGGAGGCCGTGGAGAAGCTGGCCCCCGCCTGCCGGCAGCTCGTGCTGATGCGCAGCCCGGGCCGGCAGGGACCCGTCCTGGAGCGGTTCCGGCCGCGCATGGAGGAGCTGTTCACCTGTGTCGACGAGCTGGCCGCCCGGCACGGCGCGATCGTCGTCGACCTCTACGGCGCGCCGTCCCTGAGCGACCCGCGGATGTGGGACGTGGACCGGCTGCACCTGACGGCCGAGGGCCACCGCCGGGTCGCGGAGGCGGTGTGGCAGACGCTGGGCTACGACCCCGAGGACGCCGACTGGCACACGCCGATGCCGGCGACGCTGCCGCCGGGCTGGGTCATGCGGCGGGTGGCGGACGCCCGCTTCGCCCGGCAGCACCTGCTCCCGTGGATAGGCCGCCGGCTGACGGGCCGCTCCTCGGGCGACGGGCTGCCGCCCAAGCGGCCGGAGCTGGCGCCCTACGAAGACCCGGCGTAGCCGCAGGTGGACGCGTCGGTCACGGCGTCGTAGGTTCCGACAAAGACACCCGCGGGGCTGGCCTGCACGAATCGCCAGTAGAATCCGGTCACGTGACTTCCGCTCCCGCCAAGCCCCGCATCCCGAACGTCCTCGCCGGACGCTACGCCTCCGCCGAGCTCGCCACGCTCTGGTCGCCCGAGCAGAAGGTGAAGCTGGAGCGGCAGCTCTGGCTCGCCGTGCTGCGGGCCCAGAAGGACCTCGGGATCGAGGTACCGGACGCGGCCCTGGCCGACTACGAGCGCGTCCTCGACACCGTCGACCTGGCCTCCATCGCCGAGCGCGAGAAGGTCACGCGGCACGACGTGAAGGCGCGGATCGAGGAGTTCAACGACCTCGCCGGGCACGAGCACGTGCACAAGGGCATGACCTCCCGCGACCTCACCGAGAACGTCGAGCAGCTGCAGATCCGCCTGTCGCTGGAGCTGATGCGCGACCGCACGGTCGCCGTCCTGGCCCGGCTCGGCAAGCTCGCCGGCGAATACGGAGAGCTGGTCATGGCCGGCCGCTCGCACAACGTCGCCGCGCAGGCCACCACCCTCGGCAAGCGCTTCGCCACCGCCACCGACGAACTGCTCGTCGCCCACGGCCGCATCGAGGAGCTGCTCGGCCGCTACCCGCTGCGTGGCATCAAGGGCCCGGTCGGCACCGCGCAGGACATGCTGGACCTGCTCGGCGGGGACGCCTCGAAGCTCGCGGACCTGGAGCAGCGGATCGCCGGGCACCTCGGCTTCTCGCAGGCGTTCACCTCGGTCGGCCAGGTCTACCCCCGCTCGCTGGACTATGAGGTCGTGACGGCCCTGGTGCAGCTGGCGGCGGCCCCGTCGTCGCTGGCCAAGACGATCCGCCTGATGGCCGGGCACGAGCTGGTCACCGAGGGCTTCAAGCCGGGCCAGGTCGGTTCCTCGGCGATGCCGCACAAGATGAACACCCGCTCCTGCGAGCGCGTCAACGGCCTGATGGTCATCCTGCGCGGCTACGCCTCGATGACCGGTGAGCTGGCGGGCGACCAGTGGAACGAGGGCGACGTGTCCTGCTCGGTGGTGCGCCGGGTCGCACTGCCGGACGCGTTCTTCGCGCTGGACGGTCTGCTGGAGACGTTCCTGACGGTGCTCGACGAGTTCGGGGCGTTCCCGGCGGTCGTCGCCCGTGAGCTGGACCGCTACCTGCCGTTCCTCGCCACCACGAAGGTGCTGATGGGCGCTGTGCGCGCGGGCGTGGGCCGGGAGCTCGCGCACGAGGCGATCAAGGAGAACGCCGTCGCCTCCGCGCTCGCCATGCGCGAGCAGGGCGCCGAGCGCAACGAACTGCTCGACAAGCTGGCCGCCGACGCGCGCATCCCGCTGGACCGTGACCAGCTGGACGCGCTGATGGCCGACAAGCTGTCCTTCACCGGTGCCGCGGGCGACCAGGTCGCCACCGTCGTCGCCCGGGTCGAGGAGATCGTCAAGCGGAACCCCGAGGCCGCGGGCTACACGCCCGGGGCGATCCTCTGACACGCCGCCCCTGATGGCGCGATTCACCCCTGAGGAGTTGGAGGCCGCCCGCGACCGCGTCGTGCCCGACGTGGTCGCGGAGGGTCTGCACGTCCTGTTCTGCGGCATTAACCCCGGTCTGATGACGGCCGCGACGGGCCATCACTTCGCCCGCCCGGGCAACCGCTTCTGGCCGGTGCTGCACCGCTCCGGGTTCACACCGCGGCTGCTGAAGCCGTCCGAGCAGCAGGAGTTGCTGTCGTACGGGCTCGGCATCACCAACGTCGTGGCGCGGCCCTCGGCCCGGGCCGACGAGCTGAGCGCCGAGGAGTACCGGGAGGGCGGGCGGCTGCTCGCGGCGAAGGTGGAGCGGCTGCGGCCGCGCTGGCTGGCCGTCGTGGGGGTGACCGCGTACCGGGCCGCGTTCGACGACCGCACGGCGCGGGTGGGGCCGCAGTCGCGGACGATCGGGGACACGCGCGTATGGGTGCTGCCCAACCCGAGCGGGCTGAACGCGCACTGGACGGCCGAGACGATGGCGGAGGAGTTCGGCCGGCTGCGGGAAGCCGCCGGGGCCTGATCCGCTACGGCGGGTCCGTCTCCGTGACCAGGGCCAGCAGCCGGACCTCTCGCGACACATCACGGTCGCCGACCGCGAGGGCCACCCAGCGGCCCGTGCCCTCCACCTCCCACAGGTGGGCGACGCCCGCGCACGCGCTCAACTCGGCCCATGGGCGGGGTATCTCCTCCCGCTCGGTGCGCAGCAGGACCGTCTCCAGGTTGTAGGGGTCCGTGTCGCCCCAGCGGGAGGCGAGGAGCTCGTAGACCGCGTCGCGGTCCTTCTCGTACTGGTCGATCGTCACCGCCCGGGCGGCCGGGTCGGTGTCCGTCGCGGCCTCTAACACCGCGACGTGGTGACCCGGTCCCGAACAGCCGACGTCCGACGGGCCGTGCTCCGCCGGAAAGGGGCGGTAGCACAGCTCGTCGATGACGGCGATGTGCTGTGCGATGTTCATGGGTCCAGTAAACCCGCCCCCACTGACACTTGGCGGGGCATCACCCGGCTCGTCGTCAGGCGTCCCTGCGGCACAGGCGCCAGGCTCCCGCCAGCAGGGCGGCGGCCGTCCACAGCGCGGTCACTGCGAGCCCCGACCACGGCCCCAGGGTGCCGTCGTAGGTCTCCCTGAGGACCAGTTGCCCGGCCTTGTCGGGCAGGAAGTCGGCGAGGGTGCCGGTGGCGTCACCGATCACGAACGACACCACGAGGATGAACGGCACCAGCAGGGAGAGGGTGGCCACGCCGCTGCGGAGAAGGGCGGCGATCCCTGCGGCGAACAGCGCCATCAGCATGAGGTAGAGGCCGCAGCCCACGACCCCGCGCACCTGCTCACCGGTGCTCAGCCCGCCGGCCGCCCGGCCGAGGCCCGCCCGGGCCGCGAGCAGGGCGGCGAGGGCCGCCCCCAGCCCCACGAGGAGCGCCGGTGCGGCGATGACGGCCGCCTTGGCCGCGAACCACCGGCCGCGGCGCGGCACCGCTGCCAGCGAGAGCCGCAGCGCGCCCTGGTGGAACTCCGACGACACGGCCATGGCCCCGAAGGAGACGGCCGCGATCTGACCCGGTATGACGCCGGACAGGGACGCGAACAGCGGATCGAACCCCGGGTCCGAGGCCTCGGAGACCCCGGCGAGCGCGGAGAACGCCACGGTGGCCGCGAACAGCGCCAGCAGTGCTCCCGGGAGCGAGCGCAGCGTGCGGATCTTCAGCCACTCGGAGCGCAGTACGGGTGTCCGTTCCATGGTCAGGCCTCCTGGTGCTGTGCGGTGAACTCGGTCTCGGCCCCGGTGAGGTCGAAGTAGGCCTGCTCCAACGTGCCCTCCTCGGCGGCCAGTTCGAGGAGCGGCAGGCCCGCGGCACAGGCGACGCGGCCGATGTCGTCCAACCGCGCGCCGTCCACGGTCCAGTGCCCGTCCGCGTGCTCCTGCGCGTCGTGGCCGTGCCGGGCGAGGACGGACGTGAGCGCGACGGGATCGGTCGTGCGGATGCGCACGCGGGGCCGCACGCGCGCGTGGATGAAGTCCCGCACCGGGGTGTCGGCGAGCAGCCGGCCCCGGCCGAGGACGACGAGGTGGTCGGCGAAGGACGCGGTCTCGTTCATCAGGTGGCTGGAGACCAGGACCGTGCGGCCCTCCCCCGCAAGCCGGCGCAGCAACGTCCGTATCCACACGATGCCTTCGGGGTCGAGGCCGTTGGACGGCTCGTCCAGCATGACGACCTCGGGGTCGCCCAGCAGGGCGGCGGCGATGCCGAGCCGCTGGCGCATGCCCAGGGAGTACGTCCGCACGCGGCGCCGGGCCACCGATGCCAGGCCCGTCTCCTGAAGGACCTCGTCGACCCGCCGGTCGGGGATGCGGTTGCTCGCCGCGAGGACCCGGAGGTGGTCGCGGGCGGTGCGGGAGCCGTGCGCGGCCTGCGCGTCGAGCAGGGCGCCCACGTGGCGCAGGGGTTCACGGAGCGCCGGGTACGGCCGGCCGCCGATCGTGGCGGAGCCGGCGGTCGGCCGGTCGAGGCCGAGCACCAGCCGCATGGTGGTGGACTTCCCGGCGCCGTTCGGGCCGAGGAAGCCGGTGACGCGGCCGGGGTGCACGCGGAAGGTGAGCCGGTCCACGGCCCTCCGGCCGCCGAACTCCTTGGTGAGGTCTCGGACGTCGATGCTGGTCATGACAGCAGCGTGGCAACCGGACCGGAGTGCGGTCCTCCCCCGGCGGTGGAGATCGTCTCCCCCGTGCGGGGGAGGCTCGCTGTCGGTGCCCGCTGGCACCATGACGCCATGGTCCGCATGCTGCGCCCCTTCACCCGGGCGGTGACGTACACGCGGTGGCTGCATCTCTCCATGGCCATCGTGTGGCCCTCCCTGTGGCTGTTCATCGACGAGGCGTGGTGGACGGTGGCCACGGCGACGGTGCTGCTGGGGCTCGCGGGCCTGGTCCCCGCCATGCGGGTCGTGGAGGGGTTCCAGGCCAGGCTGCTGCTGACCGGCCACCGGGACGGTGAAGAGGGCCCGGAGATCGTCGTCGCCCCCTCGGTCACCTGGGGCGACCGCGGCCGGGTGGTGGTGTGGCTCCAGGCGAGGCTGTTCTTCGGCGCCCTGGTGTCGCATCTCGCCGTCCAACTGCTCCTCCTCGCGGTGGACCTGGTGTCGACGGCGATCAGCGGCGAACGGGCCGGCGGCGCCTGGCTCGTCGTCACGGGCCACCACTGGTGGTACGCCCTGCTCACGCCACTGCCCCTGGTCCTGGCGGCCGCGGTCGTGGTCGGTTCGGGGCACCTCATCACGGCCCTCGCGCTGCGGCTGCTCGGTCCTTCCCCCGCCGAGCGGCTCGCCGCGCTGGAGGAGCGCACGGAACAGCTCCTGGAACGCACGCGGATCGCCCGCGAGTTGCACGACTCCATCGGGCACGCGCTCACGGTCGCCGTCGTGCAGGCGGGGGCGGCCCGGGCGGCGGGCGATCCCGCCTTCACCGACCGGGCCCTGGGCGCCATCGAGGAGACCGGCCGGGCCGCTCTGGAGGACCTGGAGCGGGTGCTCGGCGTCCTGCGCGAGTCGGGGAAACCGGTGAGCGGCAGACCGACGCTCGCCGACGCCGACCGCCTGCTGGAGTCGGCCCGGGCCTCCGGGGCGAAGGTCGACGCCGAGGTGACGGGCCCGGTGGAGACGGTGCCCGGGCCGGTGTCGCGGGAGGGCTACCGCATCCTCCAGGAGTCGCTGACCAACGTGCTGCGGCACGCGGGGGCGGTCCCGGTGCGTGTCCGGGTACGCGTCGCCGACGGCACCCTCGTCCTCGCGATACGCAATCCGCTGCCGGCCGGGGCCCCCGGATCGGGGCGCGGCAGCGGGCTGCGCGGGATACGCGAACGCGCGGCCCTGCTCGGCGGGCTGGCCCGGACCGGGCCCGACGAAGGCGACTGGCAGGTCCATGCCGAACTGCCGCTGAGTTGATCTACGCTGGTCCGATGCCGGTCACCGTTCTCCTCGTCGACGACGAACCCCTGGTGCGCGCGGGTCTGCGGGCCGTGCTGGAGGCGCAGCCCGACATCGAGGTCGTCGGGGAGGCGGCGGACGGGGCGGCTGTGATCCCGCTCGTGAGGCGGTTGCGGCCGGACGTGGTCGCCATGGACGTACGGATGCCGCTGCTGGACGGCATCGAGGCCACCCGGGCGCTGCTGCGGACGGTCGACGATCCGCCGCGGATCCTCGTGGTGACGACGTTCGAGAACGACGAGTACGTGTACGAGGCGCTGCGGGCGGGAGCCGACGGGTTCCTGCTCAAGCGGGCCCGGCCCGCCGAGATCGTGCACGCCGTGCGGCTGATCGCCGAGGGGGAGTCGCTGCTGTTCCCGGCCTCGGTGCGGCAGCTCGCCGCCGAGTACGGCGACACCGGCGGCAACCGCGCGGCGCGGGCCGTGCTGGAGCGGGCCCAGCTGACCGAGCGCGAGTCCGAGGTGCTGCGGCTGATGGCGCGCGGCTTGTCGAACGCGGAGATCGCCGCCCGCCTGGTCGTGGGGACCGAGACCGTGAAGTCGCATGTCAGCGCGGTGCTGGCGAAGCTGGGGGCGCGGGACCGCACCCAGGCGGTGATCGCGGCGTACGAGTCGGGGTTCGTGGCACCCGGCTGATCACGGGGCCGGTGCCCGCCGCCCCTCGCCGGGGTGTGCCGCGTCGAAGTACGATCCGGCCAACACGGGCACGACCTGGGAGGACGGACGGTGGGGCGGCTGACCGGCGGGGATCCCTCGCTGCTGCGAAGGATCAACTCCGCGGTGGTGCTGCACGCGCTGCGCGCCACGGACTGCGCGACGCTGACCGAGATCACCCGGGTGACGGGGCTGTCCCGGCCTACCGTGGAGGGCGTCGTCGAGGGGCTCATCGAGGCCGGGCTCGTCGTGGAGAAGGCGGCCGAGGAGGGCGCTGCCCGGCGGCAGGGGCGTCCGGCGCGGCGGTTCCGTTTCCGGGCGGAGGCCGGTCATCTGCTCGGTCTTGAGATCGGCGCGCACCGGGTGGCCGCGCTGCTGTCCGACCTGGACGGCCGGGTGATCGGCGCGCAGGCCAAGGAGGTCTCCGAGACGGCGGAGGCCGATGAGCGGCTGGAGCGCCTGCGCGGTGCCGTCGCCGAGTTGCTGCGGCGGGCCGGGGTCGCACGCGGCTCGCTGCGGGCCGTGGGCGTGGCCACGCCCGGGATCGTGGAGGCCGACGGCACGGTACGGCTGGGCACGGCCCTGCCGGGGTGGACGGGGCTGCGGCTGGGCGAGCGGCTGAGCCGGTCGTTCACGTGCCCGGTGCTGGTCGAGAACGACGCCAACGCGGCCGTCGTCGCCGAGCACTGGAAGGGCGCGGCCACCGAGTCGGACGACGTGGTGTTCGTGCTGGCGGGGCTGAGCCCGGGCGCCGGTGCGCTGATCGGGGGCCGGCTGCACCGCGGGTACGGCGGAGCGGCCGGCGAGATCGGCGCGCTGCACCTGCTGGGCCGGGAGGTGACGCCCGAGACGCTGCTGTCCACCACGGACGAGCCCCTGCACCCCCTCGACGAGCAGGCGGTCGCCGGGGTCTTCGCGCAGGCCCGCGAGGGCGACCAGCGGGCCCGTGCCGCCGTCGACCGCTTCCTCCAGCGCCTGGTCCACGACGTGGCCGCGCTCGTCCTCGCCCTGGACCCGGAGCTGGTCGTCATCGGCGGCTGGGCAGCGGGCCTGGACGGCGTGCTGGGCCCCCTCCGCCAGGAACTCGCCCGCTACTGCCTGCGCCCCCCGGAGGTCACCCTCTCCGGCCTCGGCGACGCGGCCGTGGCGACGGGCGCCCTGCGCCTGGCCCTGGACCACGTGGAGGAACAACTCTTCGCGGTGGAGCAACGCCCCCTTTAGGGTCCGGGGCTGTGCCGACATGCGGCTCCGCCGCGTGGGGGCGACGAGCCACAGCGCGCCGGCAGCCCCCCACACACCGCACCCTTACGGCGCCGGGCTCAGGACGCCTGCTTATGAAGCCCGGCGTGGATCTCCACACCCCCCGCATCACCGAAGGTCAACCGGCACGTGTCAGCGCGATACGTCGCCACCGACAACGCAGCCGTACGCCCCCCGGCGAAGAACCGCGTCGTCACCACCAGCACCGGCGCCCCCGGCAGCCGGTCCAGCTCCTTCGCCTCGTCGGCCCCGGCGGAGCCGAGCTCCACCGCGTTCTCCTGCCGCTCCGGCTCCAGCCGCTGCAACTCCCGCAGCACCGCACGCGCGTGGGCCGCCCCGGACGGGGCGTCGATGCCGGAGAGTTCGGGCACCGAGGGCTGCGGAATGTACAGCAGCTCCGCGGCCACGGGCCGGCCGTGCGAGACCCGGGAGCGCCGCACGATGTGCACGGGCTCGTCGCGGCCGGTCTCCAGCGCGTCGGCGACGGCCGCCGGCGGCACGGCCGCCGTGCAGTCGACGGGCTGCCAGGCGTCCTCGGAGCCGCCCGGCCAGGTGTGCGGGCCGGTGCCGAGGGAGACGCCCATGCGGGGCGGCGCGACCGTCGTGCCGACACCGCGGCGGCGCTGCAGCCTGCCTTCCAGTTCGAGCTGCTCCAGGGCCTGGCGGAGCGTGGCCCGGGCGACGCCGAAACGGGCCGCGAGGTCGCGCTCGTTCGGAAGGATCTCCCCCACCGAGAACTCCGAGTCGAGCGCTTCACTGAGCACCGTCTTGAGATGCCAGTACTTCGGCTCCTGCACCGATTCCAGCTGCGTGGTCCCCACCCTGTCCTCCGCAATCGCCGTGGTCGGCGGCGTTTTAGCGCCCTTGTTTATTAAAGGTTGTTGCACTTCTCTGCGACCATAGGGCGGCCCTGATCCTTGGTCAAGACCAATGGCCGGGAACGTTCACGGGGCGTTCATGCGAGGCCTCCGACCGGGCTCGCAAAGGGTGCTCAGGCGGCGGCCAGGGACCGCAGCTTGTCGGGGTTGCGGATGATGTAGACCGACTGCACGCGGCCGTCGGCCACGTCGAGCTGGAAGACGGAGTCGGGCTCGCCGCCGGACAGGATCAGCACGGCCGGGCCGCCGTTGACTTCCAGGAAGCGCACGGTCAGACCCGGGAGGCTCTTCTGCGCGGTGCCGATGAGGAAACGGCCGACCTTGTCTGCGGTCTGCAGGACTCGCAGCGGCGCCCGCGACTTGCCGCCGCTGTCGCCGACGAGCCGGACCTCCGGGGCGAGCAGCGCCATGAGACCTTCGAGGTCGCCGTCGGCCGCGGCGGCGAGGAACCGCTCGGTGAGGTCGCGGCGCTGGGCGGGGTCGACGTCGTAGCGCGGGCGCCGCTCCTCGACGTGCTTGCGGGCCCGCCCGGCGAGCTGGCGCACCGCCGGCTCGCCGCGGTCGAGCATGGCGGCGATGTCGGCGTAGGGGAAGCCGAAGGCCTCGCGCAGCACGAACACGGCCCGCTCCAGCGGTGACAGCGACTCCAGCACGACGAGGACGGCGAGGGAGACGGAGTCGGCGAGCACGGCCCGCTCGGCGGTGTCCGGCACGGTGTCGCCGAAGTCGGTGACGTACGGCTCGGGCAGCCAGGGGCCGACGTACGTCTCGCCGCGGGCCTTGATCTGGCGCAGCCGGTCGATGGCGAGGCGGGTGGTGATCCGTACCAGGTAGCCGCGCGGCTCGCGCACGTCTGTGCGGTCGCTGCCGGACCAGCGCATCCAGGCCTCCTGGACCACGTCCTCCGCGTCGGCCACCCGGCCGAGCATGCGGTAGGCGACACCCAGCAGGACGGGCCGGTGTGCTTCGAAGACGTCGGTCGCGGTCTCGGTGGTCACGGCTCCATCCCAGCCCACCGATGCGGCCCTGTCCAGGCGGAATCGTCCCTTCCCGGACAGAATGGCCGACAGGGCGCCGGTGATCGGCGGCGTGGTCCCCGGAGGTGGCGATGCGGTACGCGGTGCTGGGCACGGGACAGGTCGGGCGCACGCTCGGCGGGCGGCTGGTGGAGCTGGGGCACGAGGTGCGGCTCGGCTCGCGCACGCGGGACACCACGGCCGCCGTGCAGTGGGCCGCCGCCGCGGGCCCGGGCGGGGACGTGGGGACGTTCGCTGAGGCGGCGGAGTTCGGAGAGGTGGTGGTGAACGCGGTCGGCGGGCGGGTGGCGCTCGCCGCGCTGGAGGCGGCCGGGGCGGAGAACCTCGACGGCAAGGTCATCGTGGACGTGTCCAACCCCCTGGCGGTCGAGGAGGGTGAGCTGCGCCTGTCCCCCGTGGAGTCGGACAGCGTGGGCGAGCAGATCCAGCGGGCGTTTCCGCACACGCGCGTGGTGAAGTCGCTCAACACGGTCAACTGCCGGGTGATGGTGGATCCGGCGAGTGTGCCGGGCGAGCACAACGTCTTCGTCTGCGGGGACGACCCGGACGCCAAGGAGCAGGTGACGGCGCTGCTCGGGGAGTTCGGCTGGCCGGCGGACCGCGTGCTCGACCTCGGCGGAATCCGGGCGGCCCGGGCCGTGGAGATGTGGCTGCCCCTGTGGGCCGGCCTGTTCGGGAAGTTCGGGCACGGCGAGTTCAACCTGGAGGTGCGGCGAGCCCGTTGAGCGGCCCGGCACCGTGAGGGCCGGCGGCACCATGCGGCCACCGCCGGGTAGCCGTTGCCGCCCGGCATCGCGAAGGCGGCGGCGCCGCGGGGCTACCGGCGGGTAGCAATTGCTGACAAGCTGTCTACAGCGTCCGTCAGCGAGTACAGCCGAGGAGCACCCCATGTCCGCCACCGTCTCCTTCAAAGTCGCCTCCGCGCAGGGCGAGCAGAGCGTGACCCTGTCCTACACGCGCCGGGGCAGCGGCCAGCCGCTCCTGCTGCTGCACGGCATCGGCCACCACCGCCAGGCCTGGGATCCGGTGCTCCCCGCGCTGGCGGCCGAGCGCGACGTGATCGCGGTGGACCTGCCCGGCTGCGGCGAGTCGCCGGCGCTCCCGGACGGCATGGCGCACGACCTGCCCACCATGAGCACGGTCCTGACCGCGTTCTTCGGTGCGCTGGAGATCGAACGGCCCCACGTGGCGGGCAACTCGCTGGGCGGCCTGCTGGCGCTGGACCTGGCCCGGGCGCGCCTCGTCCGCTCGGTCACCGCCCTGTCCCCCGCCGGGTTCTGGAACGAGGCCGAGCGCCGCTACGCCTTCACGGTGCTGGCGGCCATGCGGCAGATCGCCCGCCGGATGCCGCCCCCCGTGGTCGAGCGGCTGGCGCGCCCGGCCATCGGCCGCACTCTGCTGACGAGCACCATCTACGCCCGTCCGGGCCGCCGTTCACCCGAGGCCGTGGTCGCCGAGACGCTCGCGCTGGCCCGGGCCCAGGGGTTCTCCGAGACGCTGCGCTCCGGCCGGACCGTGCAGTTCACCGACGACATCGTGAGCACACCGGTCACCGTCGCGTGGGGCAACCGGGACCGCCTGCTCATTCCGCGCCAGGGCGTGCGCGCCAAAGGCGTCATCCCCGGGGCCCGGCTGGTGCGGCTGCCCGGCTGCGGCCACGTCCCGATGAACGACGACCCGGCGCTGGTGGCCCGGGTGGTCCTCGACGGCAGCCGCTGACCGGCCCAGGAGGAGGGCAGAACCTGCCTTAGGGTTCTGCCTCATGGGGCCAACGCCGAGCGGAGACCCGGGCGAAGGCCCGGCGTCCGCCGCCTGGGAGCTGCTGCTCCCCGCCGCTTCCGCTCCGGCACGCACGCGTGGCCGTTCCCTTCAGGCGGCGCTGCGCGAGGCGGTCCGCTCGGGCCGGCTCGCGCCGGGCACCCGGCTGCCGTCGAGCCGGGATCTCGCGGCGGACCTGGGGGTGTCGCGCGGGCTGGTCACGGAGGCCTACGAGCAGCTGACGGCCGAGGGATACCTGCGCAGCGGCCGGGGTTCGGGCACCTGGGTGGGCGCGGCGGTCCGCGCGGCGGAGCCACGGGCGCACGATCTCGCTCCGCGCTCGCCCGGCGCCCGCGCGGACTTCGTGCCCGGGACGCCGGACCTGGCGCTGTTCCCGCGCGCCGCGTGGGCCGCCGCGCACCGCGGTGTCCTGGCGGACCTGCCGCATCGAGAGCTGGGCTACCCCGACCCACGCGGGCTGCCGCGGCTGCGTACCGCGCTGGCCGAACTGCTCGCCCGGCGGCGGGGCGTGGTGGCCGACCCGGAGCGGATCGTCGTCGTCTCGGGGGTGGCCCAGGCGACCACCCTGCTCGGGTTCGCGCTGCACGGGCGCGGGATGCGCGCGGTCGGCGTGGAGGACCCGGGCAGTCCGCAGCACGACGCGCTGTACGCGTCAGCCGGGGTCGCCGTCGTGCCCCTGCCGGTGGACGACGAGGGCGTGGCCCCGGAGCCACTGCGGGCTTCGGGCGTCCGGGCCGTGGTGACGACTCCGGCCCACCAGTTCCCCACCGGCATCGCCTACTCGGCCCGGCGTCGCACCGAGCTGCTGGACTGGGCGCGGTCGGTGGACGGCATCGTTCTGGAGGACGACTACGACGGTGACTTCCGGTACGACCGTGCGCCGGTCGGCGCGCTCCAGGGCCTCGACCCGGACCACGTGGCCTACACGGGCTCGGTCAGCAAGTCCCTCGTGCCGGGCCTGCGGCTGGGCTGGCTGCTGGTGCCGGAGTCCTGGTCGGCGGAGGTCGTCGAACGCAAGCGCACCATGGATCTCGGCCACCCGTCCCTCGACCAGGCCCTGTTCGCCCGCTTCCTGGAGCGCGGTGACTACGACCGTCAGCTGCGCCGCTGCCAGCGCGCCTACCGCGACCGGCGCGACGCGCTGGTCGCCGCCCTGGACGCGCACTTCCCCGGTGCGCAGGTGTCCGGGATCGCCGCCGGCCTCCATGTGATCGCCACACTGCCGCGGCGGTACGGGCCCGAGGAGCGGTTCCTCGCGCGGGTGGCGGCGGCAGGGGTGGCGGTGCGCCCCCTGTCGGCCTACGCCCACACGCCGGCCGCGCCCGAGGGGTCCGAAGGGGTTCGGCTCGTCCTGGGCTACGCCCATGTGCCGCCCGCCCGGATCGCCGCGGGTGTGCGCCTGATGGCCGAGGCCGCGACCGGGTGAGCCGACCGGTTCGCGGGTTCCCTCACCCTGCGGTCAGTTGTTCACTTGGGGTTCGTGTGTGCGCTGCGACGTCCCAGTAGTTGTGGCTCTGCACACTTGGCCGGATCCCGTCCCTGGAGGCGCATCCATGTCACACCGTCCGTTGCCCGGGCGCCGTAGCGTCCTGCGTGGTTCCCTCGCGGCGTCGGCCGCCCTGTCCCTGCCCACGGCTCTCGGTGCGGCACCCGCGTTCGCGCGCTCCGGGCGCCCGACGGCGGGGTGGGGCGTGCAGGCGGGAGACGTGACCTGCGACTCCGGTCTTGTGTGGGTGCGCTCCGACCGGCCCGCCCGGATGATCGTGGAGACCTCGGCGACCGAGTCGTTCCGCAACCCGCGCCGGTGGCACGGCCCGCTGCTGGGCCCGAGCAGCGACTTCACCGGCACGACCCGCCTGCGCGGCCTGCCCGCCGGTGAGCAGATCCACTACCGCGTACTGCTCGCCGACCCGGACGACCCGCGCCGCACGGGAGAGCCGGTGACCGGCACCTTCCGCACGGCGTCCGCCAAGCGCCGCGACGGTGTGCGGTTCGTCTGGTCCGGCGACCTGGCCGGACAGGGCTGGGGCATCAACCCGGAGTTCGGCGGCTACCGCATCTACGACGCCATGGGCGCCCTCGACCCGGACTTCTTCCTGTGCAGCGGCGACAACATCTACGCCGACGGCCCGATCACCGAAACCGTGGCCCTGCCCGACGGCCGCACCTGGCGGAACATCACGACCGAGGAGAAGGCGAAGGTCGCCGAGACCCTCGCGGAGTTCCGCGGCAACTTCCGCTACAACCTGCTCGACGAGAACCTGCGGGCCTTCAATGCCCGGGTCCCGTCCATCGTCCAGTGGGACGACCACGAAGTCACCAACAACTGGTACCCGGGCGAGATCCTCACGGACGCCCGCTACGCCGAGAAGCGCGTCGACGTGCTCGCCGCCCGCGCCCGCCAGGCCTTCTCCGAGTACTTCCCCATCTCCACGGTGCGCCGCCCCGGCGGCCGGGTCTACCGCGTGCAGCGCCACGGCCCGCTGCTGGACGTGTTCGTCCTGGACATGCGCACCTACCGCAACGCGAACTCGCCGGACGACCAGCCCACCGACCCGCAGGGCATCCTCGGCCGGGAGCAACTGGACTGGCTCAAGCGCGAGCTGTCCCGCTCCCGGGCGGTGTGGAAGGTGATCGCCTCCGACATGCCGATCGGCCTCGTCGTCCCGGACGGCACGAACATCGAGGCCGTCGCACAGGGCGACCCGGGCAAGCCGCTCGGCCGCGAACTGCAGATCGCCGAACTGCTGCGGTTCGTCAAGCACCGGCGGATCACGGGCACGGTGTGGCTGACGGCCGATGTGCACCACACCTCGGCGCAGCACTACCTGCCGTCGAAGGCCGCCTTCACCGACTTCGAGCCGTTCTGGGAGTTCGTCTCGGGCCCCCTCAACGCCGGTGCCTTCCCGGCGAACGCGCTCGACGGCACCTTCGGCCCGGACCGCGTGTTCGTGAAGGCACCGACGACCGCCAACGTCTCCCCCGCCGGCGGCTTCCAGTTCTTCGGCGAAGTCGACATCGACGGCCACAGCGGAGAGCTGACGGTACGTCTGCGGGAGCAGGACGGCACGGTGCTGTTCACTCAGACGCTCCAGCCGGGCCTGGTCGGCCAATAGGCACGGAACGCACCGTTTGAAGCATGGACGAAAGGGGAAAACTGGCCTCTTTACCCGCCGGTCACAATGCGTTCGCGATCACGCAACACCGTTCCGTCACAGTGGGTGCATGACGCGAGAAGTGACTCACCGGACACAGCCCGACGACAACTGCCGCCCCGCCACCTCGTGGCGGCGGGCCACAGCGGCGTTCCACGCCTGGCGGACACGGCGCCAGGAACACGCGCCGCCGACGAGTGATACCGGGTCCCCGGCACCGGAAGCGGTGCCGGGGGCGAACACCCTGTGGCGGATGCGGACCACGGTTCAGGACGAGCCGGGGTCGCTGGCGGCGCTGTGCGGCGCCCTGGCCGGGCAGCGTGTCGACATCCTCAGCCTGCAGACGCACCCGCTGGCGCAGGGCACGGTCGACGAGTTCCTGCTGCGGGGCCCAGCCACCCTGCCGGCGTCCGCGATCACCACGGCCGTCGAGTCGGCCGGTGGCGCCGACACCTGGATCGAGCGGGCCGACGCCCACGACCTCGTGGACGCGCCGACCCGGGTCCTCGGCCTCGCCGCCCGCACGGCCCTGGACGCGGCGGAACTGCCGCTGGCCCTGCGGCAGTTGCTGGGGCGGTGCACGATCCGGTCCCAGCCGGCGGCGGCAGGTGGCGGCCGGGCGCCGGGCGGACTTCCGGTGGAGGGGGCCCTCGGCGACACGGTGATGCGGCTGCGCGCCCCGGAAGGCGGAGTGATCACCGTGGAGCGGCCGTACCTGCCGTTCACCCCGACCGAGTTCGCCCGGGCCAGGGCTCTGGTGGAACTGGACGCCCGGCTCGGACCGCGCCTGCCGCACGGACGGGACGTGCTCACGCTCGCCGAGGGCAGCGACATCACCGTGCGGCGGGCCGACACCCGTGACCTCGAAGCGGCCAGGGCGATGCACGAGCGGTGCTCAGACCGCACGCTGAAGCTGCGCTACCACGGGCCGGTCGGTGACGCCGACCGGTATCTCAACCACCTGCTCAGCCCGCGCTACGGCCGCACGCTCGCCGTGCAGACGGCCTCCGGGCGGATCGTCGGGCTCGGTCACCTCCTGTGGGACGGCGACGAGACGGAGGTCGCGCTGCTTGTCGAGGACGCGTGGCAGCGGCGGGGGGTCGGGGCGGAGTTGCTGCGCAGGCTGGTCGGGTTGGCCGTCGATGCCGGGTGCTCGAGTGTGTACGCCGTGACGCAGGCGTCCAACACGGGGATGGTCGCGGCGATGCGGGGGCTCGGGCTTCCTCTCGACTATCAGGTCGAGGAAGGGACGCTGGTCATCACGGCGAGGCTGGGTGAGCCCGTCGCCTCGACCACGGGTGAGCTGGGGAGTGCCTCAGCGCCGTAGGGGCGCACGTCCGTCTGCGAGTGCGGGTTCGTTGTGGTGGGTCGCGCAGTTCCCCGCGCCCCTTTCGGGGCGCCCGAGCGCCTGGTCGAGGTCCGACCACAGGTCCTCGACGTCCTCCAGGCCCACCGACATGCGCAGGAGCTGGTCGCTCACTCCGGCTCCCCTGCGGTCGTCCGCGTCGACGATGCGGTGGCTGATGGACGCCGGGTGCTGGATGAGGGTGTCGACGCTGCCGAGGCTGACGGCCGGGGTGATCAGGCGGACGCCGGCAATGACCTCGTGCGGGTCGCCGTACACCTCGAAGGCGACCATGGCGCCGCCGATGCGCGGGTAGTGCACACGCGCCACCCGCGGGTCGGCGGCGAGGCGGCGGGCCAGGTCGGCCGCCGTGGCGGAGGCCGCCCGGACCCGGACGGGCAGGGTGGACAGACCGCGCAGCAGCAGGTAACCGGCCAGCGGGTGCAGGACGCCGCCCGTGGCGAAGCGCACCTGGCGCAGCCGGCCCGCGAGTTCCTCGTCGCAGGCGACCACGCCCGCCAGGACGTCGCCGTGGCCGCCGAGGTACTTGGTGGCGCTGTGCAGCACCAGCCGCGCGCCCTGCTCGGCGGGGCGCTGGAGGACGGGTGTGGCGAAGGTGTTGTCCACGAGCAGCGGCACCGAGCCGCAGGCGTGCGCGACGGCTCGCAGGTCGACCTCGGCGAGGGTGGGGTTGGCCGGTGACTCGACGATGACCAGGCCGGTGTCCGGGCGCAGCGCGTCGGCGACACCCGCGGGGCCGGTCCAGGTCACCTCCGAGCCCAGCAGCCCGGCGGTCAGCAGGTGGTCGCTGCAACCGTAGAGGGGGCGCACGGCGACGACGTGCCGCAGGCCCATCGAGCCGCGGACGAGGAGGACGGCGCTGAGCGCCGCCATGCCGCTGGCGAACGCCACCGCCGCCTCGGTGCCTTCGAGACGGGCCAGGGCCGTCTCGAAGCGGGCGACGGTCGGGTTGCCCAGCCGCCCGTAGACGGGCGGGCCGTCCGGCTCGGCGCCGGTGGTGGCGAACGCGTCGATGCGGGCCGCCTCGCCGCGGCTGTCGTACGACGGGTAAGTGGTGGACAGGTCGATCGGCGGGGCGTGCAGACCCTGCCGGGCGAGGTCGTCCCGCCCGGCGTGCACGGCCTCGGTGGCGAGGGCTCGCGGTGCGGTGCGGACGCCGTCGTGGGCGCGCGTTGTCGTTGTGTCCATGTCCATGGTCGGCAAGGGTGAACATCGACCGGGCTGCCGGATGAGAATCCCGTGCTACGTTCGGCCGATGGCTGAATCTGTCGTACTGGATCCGGTGGATCTCCATTTGCTGCGGCTGTTGCAGAACGACGCCCGGGCGACGTACCGGGATCTCGCCGCGCAGGTCGGGGTGGCGCCGTCGACCTGTCTGGACCGGGTGACACGGCTGCGCCGCTCGGGCGTGATCCTCGGGCACCGGCTGGAGCTGGATCCGGCCAAGCTGGGGCGCGGACTCGAAGCCCTGCTGTCGGTGCAGGTCAGGCCGCACCGACGGGAGCTGGTGGGGCCGTTCGTGGAACGGATCCGGGCCCTGCCGGAGTCGCGGACGGTCTTCCACCTGACCGGCCCGGACGACTATCTGGTCCATGTCGCGGTTGCCGACATGGCCGATCTTCAGCGGCTGGTGCTGGACGAGTTCACGTCGCAACGGGAGGTGGCGCGGGTGGAGACCCGGCTGATCTTCCAGCAGTGGGAGTGCGGGCCGCTGCTGCCGCCTTCGCCCTCGGCTCAATACGCGTGACGTGTGGGGTCCGTCGTACGAGGATGGCCGCATGTCTGAGATCAAGAGCCAGCTGCCCCGCGAGGTCGCCGACGCGTACGTCGACGAGCTCGTCGCCCTCGACCCGATCACCGGCACCTTCCTCGGCGACAAGGAGAGTTCGAGCAGGCTGCCCGACACCTCGCCCGCGGGCCAGGAGGCACTCGCGGAGCTGGCACGCCGGACGCTGGCCCGGCTGGACGAGGCCGAGCGGCTGCCCGGCGCGGACAGCGACATCGAGCGCCGGTGCGCGCGGCTCCTGCGCGAGCGGCTGGGCGCCGAACTGGCGGTACACGAGGCCGACGAGAGCCTGCGGTCCGTCAGCAACCTGAGCTCCATCGCCCACGCGGTGCGGCAGGTGTTCACCGTGACGCCGGCGCAGTCGGAGGAGGACTGGACGGCGATCGCCGAGCGGCTGCGCGGCGTCCCGGCCGCGCTGGAGGGCTACCGGGAGTCCCTGGCGCTCGGTCTTGAGCGGAAGCTCTACGGCGGGCCGCGGGCCACGGCCACGTTCGTGCAGCAGCTGGGCGAGTGGGCCGACGCGGACGGCGAGGGCCACGGCTGGTTCGAGCAGTACGCGGCGGCCGGCCCCGAGGCGCTGCGGTCCGAGCTGGACGCCGCCGCCCGCTCGGCCACCGAGGCCGTCGTCCGGCTGCGCGACTGGATGCGGGACGTGTACGCCCCGGCGATCGAGGGCGCGCCGGACGTGGTGGGCCGGGAGCGGTACGCGCGCTGGGTGCGCTACTTCAACGGCACGGACCTCGACCTGGACGAGGCGTACGCCTACGGCTGGTCCGAGTACCACCGCCTCCTCGGCGAGATGAAGGCCGAGGCCGAGAAGATCCTGCCCGGGGCCGGCACCCCGTGGGAGGCGCTGGCCCACCTCGACGCGCAGGGCACGCACATCGAGGGCGTCGACGAGGTCCGCGACTGGCTGCAGAGCCTCATGGACGAGGCGATGGACGCCCTCGACGGCACCCACTTCGACCTGGCCGAGCGGGTGCGCCGGGTGGAGTCCCGCATCGCCCCTCCGGGCAGTGCCGCGGCTCCCTACTACACGCCCCCGTCGGACGACTTCTCGCGCCCGGGCTGCACCTGGCTGCCCACCATGGGCGAGACGCGCTTCCCGGTCTACGACCTGGTGTCGACCTGGTACCACGAGGGCGTGCCCGGCCACCACCTCCAGCTGGCCCAGTGGAAGCACGTGGCGCAGAACCTCTCCCGCTACCAGGCGAGCGTCGGCATGGTCAGCGCCAACGCCGAGGGCTGGGCCCTGTACGCGGAGCGGCTGATGGACGAACTGGGCTTCCTGACCGACCCGGAGCGGCGGCTCGGCTATCTGGACGCCCAGATGATGCGGGCGGTGCGCGTCATCATCGACATCGGCATGCACCTGGAGCTGACGATCCCGGACGACTCGCCCTTCCACCCCGGCGAGCGCTGGACGGCCGAGCTGGCGCAGGAGTTCTTCGGCTCGCACAGCAGCCGGCCGGCGGACTTCGTGGAGAGCGAGCTGACCCGCTACCTGTCCATGCCGGGCCAGGCCATCGGCTACAAGCTCGGCGAACGGGCCTGGCTGCTGGGCCGCGAGAACGCCCGTGCCCGGCACGGCGACGCCTTCGACCCGAAGGCGTGGCACATGGCCGCCCTGTCCCAGGGGTCGCTCGGCCTGGACGACCTGGTGGACGAACTGTCACAGCTGTAGGCGAGGCGCAGCCTAGGCTGCGTCGGCGGGGCGCCGGTGTCGCGGAGCCAGGATGCAGGCGCTCTGCGAGGCGTCGCCACCGCGGCGCCAGGAGCCAGACGCGTCCGCGGGGGCGTCGCTACCGCGGCGCCAGGAGGCGCAGCTCGATCAGGTCCAGCCAGGTCTCCGGGCCCGGCTGGACCCGTGCCGCGCGGACCGCGTATCTGCCGGGTTCCAGGGCCACCCGGACCTGGTCGGTGTCCGCGAGGCCCGTCCCGGGCCAGGCCGCGTCGAAGAGGCGGACGGGCCCGGGCACCTTCCAGGTCGTCTCCGGCCCCCACTCCGCCGCGGCGGTCGCCGACGGGACACTCGCCAGCAGTTCGTGCTCGGAGTCGGCGGCGCACCACCGGACGAACATGCCCCGGTCGGGCAGGTAGGCGGTCGAGGCGGGCTCGTCACCCAGGACCAGCGCGGTGCAGTCGCCGACCGGGAGGAGGCCGACGTCGCCGTCCACCTCGCAGGCCCGGTCGTAGTCCGAGGCCGTCTCCTCGCCGTCGGCGCCCGCCCAGAACGGCAGGACGGTCTCCGGTACCGCAATCAGCGGCCCGCCGCCCGACTCCACCCATTCCACTGCGCCCGGCTCCGCGTATCGCACCATGGCGCAAGAACCTACAGGGTCAACTCGCGGCAAAAGATCGGGGGTTCAGCAGCCGCAGTCAGCGGCGTCCACGGGTGCCGTCAGCGGGTCCGGGGCCCGGCGCTCGCGCCCCTGCCAGGTCTCGAACGCCAGGCCCTCGCGGACCCAGTACTCGAAGCCGCCGAGCATCTCCTTGACCCGGTAACCGAGTTCGGCGAGGGCGAGGGCCGCGCGGGCGGCGCCGTTGCAGCCGGGGCCCCAGCAGTACGTCACGACCGGCACCGACCGGTCCAGGAGGTGCCCGGCCTGCTCGGGCACGAGCGCGGTCGGCAGGTGGAGCGCGCCGGGGATGTGGCCCTGGTCCCAGGCCTCGGTGGAGCGCGAGTCGACGAGGACGAACCCGGGGTCGCCACCGGCGCCGAGTGCGGCGGCGACGTCGGACACGTCGGTGTGGAAGGCGAGACCGGCACGGAAGTGGGAGGCGGCCTCGGCGGGAGCGGCGGGGGCGACGCGCAGGACGGGGTTCACGGTGGTGGTCATGGGAGAGAAGCTACGGGCGCCGGCCTCCTCCCTGAAGTGACGATCCCCGGTGCTCCGCTTGATCCGCCGGGGATTCCCCTGCTATTCCTCGGGCATGACCGAGTATTCCCCGGACGCCACCGACTGGCGCATCCTGGACGTCCTCCAGAGGGAGGGCCGGGCCAGTTTCGCCGAGCTGGCCCGTGCGGTGTCCATGTCCGCGAGCGCGGTCACCGAGCGGGTGCGCCGCATGGAGGAGGCCGGGGTCATCCGGGGCTACGCGGCGGTGGTGGATCCGGAGCGGCTGGGCCTGCCGATCCTGGCGTTCGTGCGCCTGCGCTATCCGAACGGCAACTACAAGCCCTTCCACGACCTCGTCGCCGTCACGCCCGAGATCCTGGAGGCGCACCACGTCACGGGCGACGACTGTTTCGTCATCAAGGTCACGGCCCGCTCCATGCGCCACCTGGAGGAGGTGTCGGGGAAGATCGGGACGCTGGGCTCGGTGACGACGAGCGTGGTGTACTCCTCGCCCCTCCCCCGGCGTCCCCTGGGCCGCTGACCTCAGACGCCGCGCTGCCGCAGTGCCGACCCGGACCGGCCCTTGACGACCTCCAGCTGGGCGTGGATCCGCCGCCGCAGGTCGGGGACGTGGCTGACGATGCCGACGCTGCGGTCGCGTTCGCGCAGGGAGTCGAGGACGTCGAGAACCTCGTCGAGGGTCTGGTCGTCTAGGCTGCCGAACCCCTCGTCGATGAAGAGGGTGTCCAACCGCACCCCGCCCGCCTCGTCCGTGACGACGTCCGCCAGGCCGAGGGCCAGGGCCAGCGAGGCGAAGAACGTCTCGCCGCCCGAGAGCGTCGCCGTGTCGCGTTCGCGGCCGGTCCAGGCGTCGACGACGTGCAGTCCGAGCCCGCTGCGGCCGCGTCCGGTGCGGTCGTCGGAGTGGACGAGGGTGTAGCGGCCGGACGACATGCGGCGCAGCCGTACGGTCGCGGCGGCGGCGACCTGCTCCAGCCGGGCCGCCAGGACGTACGACTCCAGGCGCATCCGGCGTTCGTTGTCCGCCGAGGTGCCTGCGGCGAGACCGGCCATCCGGGCGACGCGGTCGTACTCCTCGCGCAGCGGCGCCAGCCGGCGCACGGAGACGGCCGCCCGGGCGGACAGCCGGTCGAGTTCGGCGCAGCGCCGGCGGGCGGCGTCGTGGGCGGAGGCGGCGGCGCGCAGCCGCCGGTCCGCCTCGCCGGCCGTCCGCTGCGCCGCGTCCGGGTCGGCCCGTGGCTCGCGGGCCGCGGCGGCCGTGTCGGCCTCGGCGAGGACGGCCCGGACGGCGGCCTCCTCGTGCTGCCAGGCGTCCAGGCGGCGTTGCAGCTCACGGTGGGCGGCGGGGTCGAGGAGGGCGGCGGCCGCGGCCTGCGGCGTCTCGAAGCCGGCCCGGAAGGCGGCGTCGGCGAGCCGGGCGTCGGCGTCCTTGAGCCGCTGGGCGCTGTCGTCGGCGGCCCGGGCGGCGTCGGCGGCGTCCGTGAGCAGCGCGGTCCGCCGCTCCAGCTGTGCGGCCCGGGCGGCGACACTGTCCAGGGAACCCCGTGCCCGCTCCAGCTCCTCCTCCAGAGCGGCCCGTTCGCGGTCCAGCCGCTCCCGGTGACCGACCCGGGACGCGGTCCGTACGGCGGCCTCCTGCCGGGCGGCGAGGCGCCGATCGTGTTCGTGCCCGGCCTGCCGCAGGCGCTCCTGCGCGGCGTGCAGTTCGGCTGCCGCTCCGCGGGCCCGCGTGTACCGCTCTTCCAACTCCTGCAGTTCCTGGGCGAGTTGGGCGGCAGGGGTGTCACCGGCCTCCGCGCTCGCGGCGGCCAGTGCCTCCCGCGCGACCCCGAGGCGCCGCTCGTCCTCGGTGCGCTGTTCGTCGGCGCGCTGGTAGGCGGTGAGGGCGTGCTCCTCCGCCTCGCGGTCGACGTGCCCGGCGGCCTTGCGGGCGGGGGCGGGGTGTTCGGTGGCCCCGCAGACGGCGCACGGTTCGCCGTCGGTGAGGTGCGCGGCGAGTTCGGCGGCGATGCCGTTCAGGCGCTGTTCCTTGAGGTCGAGCCAGTGCTGCTTGGCCCGCAGTGCCGTGTCCTGTGCGCTGCGGACCCGTTCGACCGCCCGGTCCGTGTCCTGGGCGAGCTGGTCGCGCAGGCGGGCCGCCCGCAGCCGCTGCCGTGCGGGATCGCGCCGTTCGGCGAGCTGCTCGGCGAGGGCGGCGTCCTTCTGGGCGGAGTCGATCCGCGCCTGGAGTGCGGTGCGCGTCTCCTCCCAGCCGTCGAGCCAGGCTTCCGCCTCCTGCAGGAGGTCGGCGTCGGCGTGCTCCTGGCGGTCCAGGCCGGAGCGCTCGTCGAGGAGTTCGGCCAGCCGCCGCTCGGCGCGGCGGGCCGAGTCGAGTCCGCCGAGTTCCTCGGCGGTCCGGCGGGCGGCGGAGGCGAGCCCGGCCGCGCCCGCGTCGGCGAAGGCCTCCGGCAGCAGGGCACGCGCGCGGGCCTCGGCGGCGGCTGCCCGGCGGTGTTCGGCTTCGGAGGATTCCCGCAGGTCCAGGGCGGGGGCGACCGCTTCGGCCTTGCGGGCCCGCTCCATGAGCGCCTGCGCCTCCCGGTAGGCCTCGGCTCCCTGCTCCAGGCTCGCCGCCCGTTCCCGTGCCTGGGCGAACCGCCGCTGGAGGCGGTCCCGTTCCCGGGCGTCGTCCAGGGCACGGGCGGCGGCGGCCTGCGCGGACTCGGCGGCGGTGAGGGTGCACGCGGCGACGGTGAGCTGCTCGCGGGCGGTGCTGCGGGCGACGGCGGCCGCGCTCAGGACGGCCTCGGCCAGTCCCGGTTCGCCCGGAGCGAGCGTCGGCAGCTCCATCGCGTCGCCCGCGGCCTGCTGCATGCGGTGGGCGTCGGCCAGCAGTTCCGCGTCCCCGTCGCGCACCTGGGCCTCGGTGGCGCGGCGGCGCTCGGCGAGGCGCTTCTCGACGTCGGCGAAGCGGCGGGTGTCGAACAGGCGGCCCAGCAGCTTGCCGCGGGCCTCGGCGTCGGCGCGCAGGAACCGGGCGAAGTCGCCCTGCGGCAGCAGCACGACCTGGCAGAACTGCTCCCGGCTCATGCCGAGGAGCTGGGTGATCTCCTCACCGATCTCCTGGTGGGAGCGGCTGAGGTCCTTCCAGGCCCCGGCCGTCGCGTCGTACTCGCGCAGCCAGGTCTGGGCCTTGTCCAGGGTGGTGCCGGTGCCGCGCTTCTTGGGGCGCTCCCAGGGCGGCTGACGGGTGATCTCCAGGCGGCGTCCGGCGACGGTGAGGTCGAGGGTGACCTCGGTGCGGGTCGCGGGGGCGGCGTGGTCGCTGCGCAGGGTCGTGCCCTGCCCGCCGCCCTGCCGGGCGCCCGGCACCGAGCCGTAGAGGGCGTAGCAGACGGCGTCGAGGACGGATGTCTTGCCCGCGCCCGTGGGCCCGTGCAGCAGGAACAGCCCGGCGCTGGAGAGCTCGTCGAAGTCGACGGTCTGGGTGCCCCCGAAGGGCCCGAAGGCGGTGACCACGAGCCGGTGGAGCCTCACCGGGCCACCTCCCGTACGGTCTCGTCGGCCCGCACGGCGTCGAACGCGTCCCGCAGCACGCCCTGTTCGTGCGGGTCGGGGCCGGCGCCGCGCACATGGGCGACGAAGTCCTCGGCGATCTCCTGGTCGCTGCGGCCGGCGAGGCGCCGGGCGTACGACACCTCGGACTCGTCCTCGTCGCGGTCGGGGTCGAAGACGAGGCTGAGCGTGTGCGGGAAGCGGGCGGTGAGCCGGGCCATCGGGTCGGCCGGACGGACGGGGTCGGTGAGGGTGGCCTCGACCCACGCCTCCTCGTGTGGGGTCAGTTCGGGATCGGCGAGGAGGCCCTCCAGCGTGCCGCGGATCCGGGCCAGGGCGCGGGGCACCGGGCAGTCGACGCGCTCGGCGTCGACGGAGCCGTCCGCGGCCAGGTCGACCAGCCACATGCTCTTGCGGTGGGCGGCCTCCGAGAAGGAGTAGGGCAGCGGGGAGCCGGAGTAGCGGACGCGGTCGGTGAGGGTCTGGCAGCCGTGCAGGTGCCCGAGCGCCACGTAGTCGACGCCGTCGAACACCCCGGCCGGTACCGCGGCGACGCCGCCGACGGTGATGTCCCGCTCGCTGTCGCTGGGTTCGCCGCCGGTGACGAAGGCGTGCGCGAGGACGACGGAGCGGGTACCGGCCGGGCGGGCGGCGAGGTCGGCGCGGACCCGGTCCATGGCGGCGGCGAGCACGGCTTCGTGTCCGGCCTTCTCCACACCGAACGCGTCCTTCACCAGGGCCGGTTCGAGGTAGGGCAGCCCGTAGAAGGCGACCTCCCCGTCGGCGTCGGAGAGCACCACGGGGGTGTCGGCCGCCGACGGCTCGGTCCGCAGATGGATGCCGGCCCGCCCGATCAGCCCGGCGCCGACGCCCAGCCGGCGGGCCGAGTCGTGGTTCCCGGAGATCATCACCGTGGGCACGCCGAGAGCGGCGAGGCGGTGCAGGGCGTCGTCGAACAGCTCGACCGCGGCGAGCGGCGGCACGGCACGGTCGTAGACGTCTCCCGACACGACGACCGCGTCCACGGCCCGCTCCCGCACGGTCGTGACGAGGTGGCCGATGAACTCGGCCTGGGCGCCGAGCATGTTCACCCGGTGGAAGGCCCGTCCGAGATGCCAGTCGGAGGTGTGCAGCAGCCTCAAGACGCCGCCCCGGCCTGCATGGCTCCCCCTGCTGTCGTTCTCCACCGGCACGAGCCGGTCCCGCCCGCTGTCAGACCCACCACGCTAACGCGTGTGAGCCCCTGGTCCACCACGAACCCCGGACCACCACGCCCATCCGACGGCAATTCAGGGGAAATGTCGCAGATGCGCTGTGAAACAGAGTCATTCCGGCGCGATGCGGGCGGTCAACGGCCCAGGACATCCCCTGGACGACGAACAGAACCCCCTGAGCGCCTACAGCCGTTGAGCCGCTTGGCGACGACCGCGGGGCACGAGGGCGGCCGGGCCGGGGCAGCGCGAGGCCGGGCGGGCTCAACCCCGCTCCGGGTGGTCGAGGCCCTCGTGCCCCACATGGGAGACGCCCCGCACGTCCAGCCGCTCCTGCACATCACCGAGCAGCTCCCGCAGCAGCCCGGCGAGCGCCTCCTGCCGCTCCGCGCCCAGTCCTTCCAGGAGCTCCGCCTCACGCGCGAGCACCCGGTCCACCGTACGCTCGACCAGCTCGTGCCCGGACGTGGTCAGTTCCACCAGCACCGCGCGGCTGCGGCCGGGGGCGGGGCGGCGGGTGACCAGGTGTTCGCGTTCGGCGCGCGCGACCCGCTGCGAGATGGCGCCCGCGGTGACCAGGGAGTGCACGGCGAGATCCCGGGTGCTCATCGTGTAGGGGGGCCCGCTGCGGCGCAGCACGCTCAGCAGGTCCAGGGTGGCCGGATCGACTCCCGCCTCGGCGAGGACCCTCCGGCGGTCGTCGCCGAAGTGCTTGGCGAGCTGCCAGATCCTCGTCACCACACCGATGGAGTCCACCGGGGTCTGGGGGCGCTCGCGGCTCCAGGCGGCCGCGATGACGTCCGCCGGGTCGTCTCCTGACGCGCCCGGGGTGGCCGGCCGGCGATCGCTTCGTTCCGGCGTCCTCATGGGGTTTCCCTTCCACCTGCTACATTTAGACCTGAATTTAGCGCTAAACGTATGCGATGACGAGTGGTGATATGCGCACTGTGACACGGAAAGCGAGTCCGAAGGCCAGGGCCGGGGCCTCCACCACGACCGGCCCTCCCCGGGCCATCGGACGGGACTGGGCGGGACTCACCGTGGTCCTGCTGGCGATGTTCATGAGCCAGATCGACATGTTCATCGTGAACGTCGCCGCTCCGGGGATCCAGGCGGACCTGAACGCCGGGTTCGGCCAGCTCCAGTTCGTGATCGACGGGTACGTGATCGCCTACGCAGCGGGCATGGTAACCGGCGGACGTCTCGGCGACCGGATCGGCCGCAAGCGCACCTTCCAGTACGGCGTGGCCGCCTTCACCCTGACCTCCCTGCTGTGCGCGCTCGCTCCCGGCCCGGGCACGCTCATCGCGGCCCGGGTGCTCCAGGGGCTGTCGGCAGCGGTGATGACACCGCAGGTCCTCTCCCTCATCCGGGCCGTCTTCGTGCACGAACGCGACCGGGCCCGGGCCGTCGGCGCCTATGGTGCCTCCATCGGCGCGGGCGTCATCGCCGGTCTCGTCGGCGGCGGCCTGCTGCTGGACCTGGACGTGGCGGGTCTGGGCTGGCGCATGATCTTCCTGATCAACGTGCCGATCGGTGCGGCGATCCTGTGCGCGGCCGTGCCCGCCGTCAGCGAGAGCCGCAGCGCGGACCTGCCGCGGCTGGACATCGCCGGCGCGGCCTTCACCGCTGTGCTGCTGCCTCTGGTCCTGATCCCGCTGATCCTCGGCGGCGAACACGGCTGGCCCTGGTGGACGTACCTCTGCTTCGTCCTCGGCGCGGCCGGCGTCCTGGCGTTCCTGCGCTGGGAGCGCCGGACGGAGGCCGCCGGCAACGACCCGCTGCTGCCGGGCCGGCTGCTGCGGGCCGAGGGCTTCCCGCTCAGCATGGGCACGGTGCTCATGTTCTTCTCGGGCAACGCCGGGCTGTTCCTGGTGCTCACCTACCACCTCCAGTCGGGCCTGCGGCAGACCCCACTGGCAGCGAGCCTGGTCTTCGTGCCGCTCGGCCTCGGCTTCATCGCCGCCTCGGCTGCCTGCCGCCGGCTCGCCGCGCGGTTCGGGACCGGAGTGTCGGTGGCGGGCGGCCTGGTGATGGCGGCCGGTCTCGTGGCCGTGCCCGCGGTCACCGGCCTGGACCGCTCGGCCCAGGCGGTCGCGCTCGCGGCGGTGATGGGCGTCTCCGGGTTCGGGCAGGGTCTGGTCGTCGCGCCTCTGGTGGACACCGTCCTCACCCGGGTCCATCCGGACGACGCGGGCGCCGGGTCGGGTGTGCTGAACACCGTGACCCAGGCGGGAATGGCCTTCGGAGTAGCTGCCATCGGGGCCCTGTACCGCGGCTTCCTGGGTACCAATCCCCAGTCCCCGGGCCCGGACACGGACTCGGCCGACTTCGCGCAGGCCTTCGACCTCACGGCGTACGTCCTCGCGGCCCTCGCCGTCGGTACGGCGTTGCTCGCGTTCCGGCTGGGGCGCGTCCCCGCGGGCGCGGCGACCGGGAACGCGGCGGACGGCGGGGGCGGGACCGGCGCCGGCCGCTGACCTCCGTCGCTGTGGCAGGGCAGTGCGGGGACGGAACCTCCGTCAGGCGTCCCCGTACGCCTCCCCGCCCGGTTCGAAGCCGGCCGTCCCGGCGGTGGCGTCGGCGAGCCAGGACCGGAAGGCATCCACGTCGGCGTCGGGCAGCGCGATCTCGATCGTGACCACCGCCCCGTAGCGCACGTCGCGGACTTCGCGTCCGGTGGTACGCAGGTCGTTCTCCAGCTTGCCGGCCCGCTGGTGGTCGACGGTGACCGTGGCCAGCCGGAACCGGCGGCGGGTGCGGGTGCCGAGGGTGTCCAGGGCCTCGCCGACCGCTCCGCCGTACGCCCGGATGAGCCCCCCTGCGCCGAGTTTGACCCCGCCGAAGTAGCGGGTGACGACGGCGACGACGTACCGCATGTCGCGGCGCAGCAGCATCTGGAGCATGGGGACGCCGGCGGTGCCGCCCGGCTCGCCGTCGTCGCTCGCCTTCTGGACGGAGGCGTCCGCGCCGATCACGTAGGCCCAGCAGTTGTGGGAGGCGTCGGCGTGCTCCTTGCGGACCGTGGCGATGAAGTCCTGCGCCTCCTGCTCGGTCGCCGCCGGGGCGAGGGCGCACAGGAAGCGGGAGCGGTTGACCTCGGTCTCGTGCACGCCGGTGCCGGCGACCGTGCGGTATTCGTCCTGCATCCGGCCAGCCTAATCGCGTGGCCGCCGTGTCCCGGCGGTGCGGTCGGCCGCGGCCCCCGGAACCTCCGTTACGAGTGGGCCACGGCCTCGCCCGCCGTGACCTCGGGCGGGTGGGGCAGCAGCTCGGCGAGCCGGTCCCGGACGTAGTCCCCCGCCCTCTCGGTCGACTCCTCGGCGCCGGCCCGGTCCTGGAAGACGCTGGTCGACACCATCACTCCGCCGCCGGCGTCGACGAAGTAGTAGGCCACGAACCCCTGGACCTGGCGGAGGAGCGGCAGGAACTCCTCGTTCACCCGGCGTCCCGCCTCCGCCGGGTCGGTCACGCCTTCGTACCGTCGCATCACCGCGTGCATGGCTGCTCTCCTCCTGGATCGGCACGGCCGTTCTACGCAGACGGCGTACCCGCCGCGGCAGGTGTGCGCAGCGCGAACCCGGCGCACATCACCGGAAAGGCCCAGGGCGGCGTGGTGCCCGGGCTACTTCTTCTTGCCCCGGGGCACGGTCACGGACGTGAGCAGCGCGACGTCGGGAGCGAGGGCCTGCCATGCTGCGCCGCGCCACGTCAGGACGGCGAAGGCCGAGGTGGGGAACTTCGTGCGAACCCGTTCCAGGGTGTCGTCGAGGCCGTCACCGGCGAGGGCCAGGACCAGTTCCTCCAGCCCTGGGTTGTGCCCGATCAGCAGCAGCGTCTCGACCTCGGCGGGCACCTCGTGGACGACGGCGAGCAGACCGGCCGGGCCGGCGGCGTACAGCCGCCGGTCGTGCCGGACCGGCGGCGGTGTACCCCACTCGGCGGAGGCCAGGTCCCAGGTCCCGCGGGCGCGGACGGCGGTGGAGCACAGCGCGAGGTCCGGCAGGAGGTCGGCATCGGCCAGGGCCCGCCCGGCCGCGGGGGCGTCCCGGCGGCCGCGCGGGGCGAGGGGACGTTCGTGGTCGGCGACGTCCACGGGCCAGGCGGACTTGGCGTGCCGCAGCACGACCAGGCGGCGCAGCGGGCCTGCTCCGGCGCGTTCGATCATGACGGGGCTCCCAGATCGCGGGTGAGGTCGAGGCCGAGGAGCCGGTCGGCGTAGGCGTAGGTCTCGAACCGGGCGCCGTCGGCCAGGTCCGGGTCGGTCTCGATGTGACGCAGGACGTCCAGCACACCGGGGACGTCCAGGTCGTCCTCCCACGCGTCGCGCAGCCGCCCCCGCGCCGCGTCGGGGATCGGCCGTGAGGGCTGCCGTGCCCAGCGGGCGACCGCGCCGCGCCAGCGAGCCAGGGTGGCACGGGCGTCGTCGAGCCCGGCCGCCTCCAGCCGGACCGGGGCGCTGTGGTGACGGGTCATCAGGGCGAGGCGCAGGGCGGCCGGGTCGCAGGGGTCCGGCCCGTCCGGCTCCACGGACGCGACGGCGATCCGCACCCCCTTGGGCGCCTTGCCGCCTCCGGCGGTGACATGGACGACCTGGGCCTCGCCCAGACCGGCGCCGACGTCGGGGCTGTCCTCGAAGGGGCGGATGCCGAGCGTCGCGGCGGCGGCGCGCAGCTCCGCCTGCCGGCGGCCGCCGGTCAGCAGCGCCCACACCGGTGTGCCGCCGAGCTCCAGGGTCCTGACGAGCAGGTCGCCGACGAGCAGCACCCGCAGGTCTGTCGTGTCGGAGCCGGACGCGTGCACCTCGACACGCGTCAGGCCCCGGCGGGCCGGGGCGGCGTCGACCGGCTCGCCGGTCCGGTCGTCGATGATGCGCAGCACGAGGTGAGCGTAGGCGGGCGGGCCGTCACACGCAGGCAGGTTCGGCCTTTTCCGGCCGCCGTGGCGCGAGCGCCCCACGCGTGGCGTGCCCGGCCTCGCCGGCTCTCAGGCCAGCGTGCCGAGGAACCGCACATGGGGCCGCCCCTCGGGCCCTTCGCGGCTGACGGCGGCCCGCACCCGGTACACCTCCGCGATGAGCTCCGCCGTGAGGACGTCGCCCGGGGTGCCTCCCGCCACGACCCGCCCCGCGCACAGCACGACGACCCGATCGCAGTACGCCGCCGCGAGGTTGAGGTCGTGCAGGGCGACGACGGTGGTGACCGGCAGGCCCGTGACCAGGGTGAGCAGGTCGAGCTGGTGGTGGATGTCGAGGTGGTTGGTGGGCTCGTCGAGGAGGAGCTCGCGGGGTTCCTGGGCGAGCGCGCGGGCGATCTGCACCCGCTGGCGTTCGCCGCCCGAGAGGGTGTGCCAGAGCCGGCCGGAGCGTTCGTCGAGGCCCGTGCGCTCCAGGGCGGCGCGCACCGCCCGCTCGTCGTCGTCGGTGGCGGGCGTCCAGGCCCGGCGGTGCGGGACGCGGCCGAGCCGCACGACGTCCTCGACCGTCAGCTCGACCTGGGTGTCCGACTGCTGCTCGACTACGGCGAGGCGGCGCGCGACCGTGCGGCGGGGCAGGTCGCCCAGCGGTGTGCCGTCGAGGGTGACGACCCCGCAGGTCGGTGTGAGCAGCCCGGCCAGCAGCCGCAGCAGGGTGGATTTGCCGGAGCCGTTGGGGCCGAGGACACCGACCGTGGAGCCGGTCTCGGGTGCGAGGGCGACGCCGTCCAGGATGAGATGCCCGTCGGCACGGCGGCTGACCCGGTCGGCCCGCAGCCCCGCCTCCGCCGATGCCACCGTGCCCTCCGCCTCCACCGATGCCTCCGTGCCGCTCACCGCGCCCTCCGCGTCCGGTACAGCACCGCCACGAACGCCGGCACCCCGATCAGCGACGTCACGACCCCCACCGGAACCTCCTGTGGTTCGAGGACCGTCCGGGCGAGGGTGTCCACCCACACCAGGAACACCGCTCCGGCGAGGGCGGTGACCGGCAGCAGCCGCGCGTGCCCCGGGCCGGTCAGGGCCCGGGCGGCGTGCGGCAGGACCAGCCCCACGAAGCCGATCGCCCCGGCCGAGCTGACGAGCGCGGCCGTGAGCAGGGCCGTGACGCACAGCAGCACCAGGCGGGTGCGGGCGACGGACACCCCGAGCGTGGCCGCCGCGTCCTGCCCGAAGGCGAAGGCGTCGAGCGTACGGGCGTAGGACAGGCACACCACCAGCGTTACGGCCAGCACGGCCAGGCACAGCCACACGTCGGTCCAGCCGGCGCCGCCGAGCGAGCCCAGGAGCCAGAACAGCACACCGCGGGTCGTCTCGGCGTCGGCGGAGGTCATCACGACGAACGACGTGAGCGCCGAGAACAGCTGCATGGCGGCGACGCCCGCGAGGACGACCCGGTCGGTGGTGCCGCCGAGGGTGTGGCTGAGCAGCAGCACTAGCGCGAACGACAGCAGGGCGCCGAGGAAGGCGCCTCCGGACACCGACAGGGCGCCGCCGCCCGCGCCGAGCACGACCACGAGGACCGCTCCGGTCGAGGCACCCGAGGACACCCCGAGCACGAAGGGGTCGGCGAGCGGGTTGCGCAGCAGCGACTGCATCACCGCCCCGCAGACGGCGAGTCCGGCTCCGCACACCGCCGCGAGGAGGGTGCGGGGCAGCCGCAGCTGCCAGACGATGCCGTCCCGGATCGGTGTCAGCTCCGAACTGCCGAGGCCGAGACGGGCGGCCACGACGGACCACACGTCGGCGACCCGGATGTCGGCAGGACCGATGGTGATGGCCACGGCGAGGGAGGCGACGAGAGCGACCGCCCCGGCCGCCCCCAGTGCGAGCCCGGTCCGCCGCCGGGGCCGGGCCGCGGCGCCCGGCGCACTCCCGGCGGTCACTTCACGAGCCCGAACCGGCGCAGCCCGGCGGCCACCTGCTCCACGCCCTCGACGGTGCGGATGGTCGGGTTCATGGCCTGCCCGCTGAGCAGCACGTACCGCTTGTGCCGGACGGCGTCCATGGTCCTGGTGACGGGGTTGGACTCCAGGAAGGCGATCTTCTTCGCGGCCGACTCGGCGGTCTGCGACCTGCGGGTCAGATCGCCGATGACGAGGACGTCGGGGTCGCGGTCGGCGACCGTCTCCCAGTTGATCTGCGGCCACTCCTCGTGCGTGTCGTCGAAGACGTTCTTCGCGCCGAGGGCCCGGGTGATGATGCCGGGCGCTCCGCAACAGCCCGCCATGTAGGGGGACTCGGAGTTCGCGAACCAGTAGAGGAGGGTGACGTCGGAGGCGTCGATGCCGGCGGTGGCCTTCTTCATGCGCTGCTGAAGGGAGCCCACGAGGGCGTCGCCGCGCTTCCTCACCCCGAACACGGTCGCGAGGTCCCGGACCTCGCCGTACACGGTGTCGATGCCCAGGGCCTTGTCGCGGGCGCCGTCGCCGCCGCCCGAGTTGTCCTTGCCTGCGCAGTCGGACGGGGAGACGTAGGTGGGGACGCCGAGCTTCTCGAACTGCTCGCGGGTGGCGACGCCGCCCTTGCCGAGGGTGGAGACGAAGGACGCGGTGACGAAGTCCGGTTCGGTGTCCAGGACGCGTTCGAAGGAGGGGTTGTTGTCGGCGATGCGGGGCACCTCGGCCTCGGCCTTCTCCAGCCCCTTCATCACGGGGTCGGTCCAGGTGGCCGTGCCCGCGAGGCGGTCGGCCAGGCCCAGGGAGAGCAGGATTTCGGTGGTGCCCTGGTTGAGGGACACGGCGTGCCGCGGCGGGGTGGCCACCCGGACGTCGTGCCCGCAGTTGGTGAGGGTGACGGCGGCCTTTGTGTCGGTGGTCGGGGTGTCGCCGCAGCCGGTCAGGAGCAGGGAGCCGGCCGCGAGCAGCGCGGCGGCACGGGCGGGTCGGGCGAGGGGCACGAAGAACCAGTCCTCAGGCGTCGAGGGCCCATGCGCGGAGCCCGGTCGTACGGTGCTCCCCCGCCGCACGCGGCCGCGGGGGCCGCCAGCAGGTCTTCGGACTCGGGTTCACCCGGGTCGGGGCGCCTTCCCGGACGTCCGCGTGGGAGTCCAGTGGCCGAGGCCCCGCCCGTCCCCCTCACCGCTGCGCGTCAGTTCCGGATTCGCACCGGATTCCCTGACCCACGTACATGGGTTCGACTGGCCTCGGCAAGCTATCACGGGGGCGCCCGGGAATCACCGCGCGTCCCGCGTCGTTGCCGGGAGAGCAGTGCGTCCACGACTGAGGAGGAGGCCGCCGGTGTACGGCGACGAGGCAACGGTCCGCAGGATCCTCACCGAGCTCGGCGACACCTGGGCCGTGGTGGGCCTGTCGTCGAACCGGCAGCGGGCGGCGTACGGCGTGGCCGCCGTGCTCCAGCGTTTCGGCAAGCGCGTCGTGCCGGTCCATCCGAAGGCGGAGACGGTGCACGGGGAGCAGGGGTACGCGAGCCTGGCGGACATCCCCTTCGACGTGGACGTCGTCGACGTGTTCGTGAACAGCGACCTCGCCGGAGCCGTCGCGGACGAGGCGGTCGCCAAGGGCGCGAAGGGCGTCTGGTTCCAGCTGGGTGTCGTCGACGAGGCGGCCTTCGACCGGACCCGCGCAGCCGGCTTGGAGATGGTGATGGACCGCTGCCCGGCGATCGAGATCCCACGGCTGTCCCATCACCGTGCACAGGAATCCTGAAGCGTTTCCCACGAAATACCCGCACCCGGTCAAGGGTGCACAGCTCGTCTTCTGCGGTCGGCCGGCCGATTCCTAACCTGAGGCCTCTTGCTCCCCGAACTCCCCGAGTTCATCTTCGAGAGGCCCTGAATTCATGGAAAGAGACGGCCTGCGCCGGGATGTCGGGCTGATCGGGCTCATGTGGGCGTCGGTCGGTTCCATCATCGGTTCGGGCTGGCTGTACGGCGCCGAGAAGGCGGTCGTGGCGGCCGGCCCCGCGGCGATCCTGTCCTGGCTCATCGGTGCCGTGGCGATCGTGCTGCTGGCGCTGGTGCACGCGGAACTGGGCGGCATGTTCCCGGTCGCGGGCGGCACCGCCCGCTATCCGCACTACGCGTTCGGCGGACTGGCCGGCATGTCGTTCGGCTGGTTCTCCTGGCTCCAGGCGGCGACCGTGGCACCGATCGAGGTCGAGGCCATGATCGGCTACGCCGGGCACTGGCACTGGGCCCAGGGCTTCCAGCACGCGAAGGACGGGACACTGACGGCGAGCGGCTTCGTCGTCGCCGTCGTCCTTATGGCCGTGTTCGTCGTCGTCAACTTCCTCGGGGTGCGGATCCTCGCGCACACCAACAGCGCCGCCACCTGGTGGAAGGTGGCCGTGCCGCTGGCCGCGATCTTCATCATCGCGGCCGGCAACTTCCACCCGGGCAACTTCACCGAGCACCGCTTCGCCCCGTTCGGTGCCCACGGCGTGCTGAGCGCCGTCAGCTCCAGCGGCATCATCTTCGCCCTGCTGGGCTTCGAGCAGGCGATCCAGCTGGCGGGCGAGAGCCGCGACCCGCAACGGGACCTGCCGCGCGCGACGATCGGCTCGGTCGCCATCGGGGCGGGCATCTACGTCCTGCTCCAGGTCGTCTTCATCGCCGCCCTGCCGCTGGGCTCCTTCGCATACGGCTGGGCCAAGCTCGATTACCCCGGCATCAGCGGCCCGTGGGCGGGTCTCGCGACCCTGGTGGGCCTCGGCTGGCTGAGCGTGGTGCTGTACCTGGACGCGGTGGTCTCCCCGGGCGGGACCGGCCTGATCTACACGACGGCCACGTCCCGCGTCTCCTACGGGCTGGCCCGCAACGGCTACGCGCCGAAGCTCTTCGTCCGCACCGACGCGCGCGGTGTGCCGTGGTTCGGGCTGATCGTGTCCTTCGTGACCGGCGTGGTCTGCTTCCTGCCGTTCCCGAGCTGGCAGCAGCTGGTCGGCTTCATCACCTCGGCGAGCGTGCTGATGTACGCGGGTGCCCCGCTGGCCTACGGCGTCTTCGCGGAGCGGCTGCCGCACCGGGCGCGCCCCTACCGCCTGCCCGGCGGGAAGGTCCTCTCGCCGCTGTCGTTCGTGGTGGCCAACCTCATCATCTACTGGTCGACCTGGGACACCCTGTGGCGGCTCGGCGTGGCCATCGTCCTCGGCTACCTCCTGCTCGGCGGCTACGCCTGGTACGCCACGAGCAAGGGCCTGCCCGACGCGCCGCGGCTCGACTGGAAGGCCGCCCAGTGGCTGCCCGTCTACCTGCTGGGCATGGGCGTCATCTCCTGGCAGGGCGGTTTCGGCGGCCAGGGGCACCTCGGACTGTGGTGGGACATCCTGGTCGTCGCGGTGTTCTCGCTGGCGATCTACTACTGGGCGCGGGCCTCGGCGTCGCTGCCCGGGGAGATCGAGCGGAGCATCGAGGAGGTGGCCGTCGCGGAGGTGCCCGCCCACTGAGGCCGGCCTCCATAATGTGCGCATGACGCACCCCCTCCCACCCGCCGACTCCGGCGCCCCGCAACGCTTCCCGGTCGTTGTCGTGGGCGCCGGTCCCGCCGGTCTGACCGTCGGCAACATCCTGCGGGCCGCGTCCGTGGAGTGCCTGGTGCTGGAGACGGAGACCCGCGCCTTCATCGAACAGCGGCCCCGGGCCGGGGTCATAGAGGAATGGGCCGTCCGCGGGCTGGAGAAGCGGGGCCTCGCCCGCCACCTGCTGGACCGCGCGGAACTGCACACCGCGTGCGAGTTCCGCTTCGACGGGGAGCGGTACCGGTTCCCGTACGGCGAGCTGACGGGCAGTCACCACTTCGTGTATCCGCAGCCGTTGCTGGTGACGGACCTGGTCCGCGAGTACGCCGACGTCCGGGGCGGAGCCATCCGCTTCGGGGTCCGTGACGTGCGGATCCACGACCTGGACACCGACCGGCCGTGGGTGTCGTACACCTCCCCCGAGACGGGCGAACACCAGGTCGTGCACTGCGACTTCGTCGCCGGCTGTGACGGGGCGCGCGGGGCGAGCCGGGCCTCGCTCCCGCCCGAGCGGGTCCGGATCGCGCGGCACGACTACGGCATCGGCTGGCTGGCCCTGCTCGCCGAGGCGCCGCCGTCCACCGACTGCGTGCTGTTCGGATGCCACGAGCGCGGCTTCGCCGGCCAGATGCCCCGCAGCCCGGAGGTGACCCGCTACTACCTCCAGTGCCCGCCGGGCGACGATGTGGAGAACTGGCCGCACGAGCGCGTCTGGCCGGAGCTGCGGGAGCGGCTCGGGGCCGCCGGTGTGCCGCCACTGACCGAGGGCCGGCTGATCGAGAAGCGCGTGCTGGACATGCACGACTACGTGGTCGAGCCGATGGTGCACGGCCGGCTCTTCCTCGCCGGCGACGCGGCCCATCTGGTCGCCCCGATCGCCGCCAAGGGCATGAACCTCGCTCTGCACGACGCCTTTCTGCTCGGTGACGCCCTGGCCGCCCGGCTCACCACCGGCGACGACAGCGGTCTCGACGGCTACGCCGAGGCGTGTCTGCGGCGGGTGTGGGACTACCAGGAGTTCTCGCAGTGGCTGTCCGAGGTGTACCACGGCACGGCGGCGGGCGACCCGTTCCGCGCGGGCACCACGCTGGCCCGGCTGCGCCGCCTGTTCACCTCGCCGGCGGCGGCCGCCGCCTTCGCCGAGCAGTACCTGGGGACGGCCGCGCGGTACTGACTCAGTCGTGCGGCGGGCGGTCGCTGAGGCGGTGGTCGGCCACGTTCAGCGCCTCGTCGACGAGCCGGCGCAGATGGCCGTCGCGGAGCGAGTAGATCACCCGGCGGCCCTCCTTGCGCGTGCTCACCAGACCGGCGAGACGCAGTCGCGCCAGGTGCTGGCTGACGGCCGGCCTGGCCGCCCCGCACGCCTCCGTCAGTGTCGTGACGTCGGCCTCTCCCCCGGTCAGCGCGTGCAGCAGGGCGAGCCGGGTGCGGTCGCCGAGCAGGGCGAGGAGCTCCGCGGCGAGAGCCAGCTGCTCCTCGCCGGGGCTGCGCGGATGCGCATCATGCGCAGATGAAAGGTGCATGCGTGCGCTCATACGCACATAATGGCGCCCGGACACGGGTACGTCCACTCTCGCGCGCACCGGAAGGGGATCCACGTGAGCGACCGGCACGAGCACTCCCACTCGCACGACCACACGCCCGCACACGAGCACGGGCCCGGGCACCGGCACGACCGGGAGCACCGGCACGGTCTGCGCCATCGGCTGGGTCACCTCCTCGCCCCGCACTCACACGAGACGGCCGACAAGGTCGACTCCGCCCTGGAGTCCTCGGCCCGGGGCATGCGGGCGCTCTGGGTCTCGCTCGCCGTCCTCGGCGCCACGGCGCTGGCCCAGGCCGCCGTGGTGGCGGTCTCCGGCTCGGTGGCGCTGCTCGGGGACACGGTGCACAACGCCGCGGACGCGCTGACCGCCGTTCCGCTCGGGATCGCCTTCGTGCTGGGCAGGCGCGCGGCCACGCGCCGCTTCACCTACGGCTACGGGCGGGCCGAGGACCTGGCCGGTCTCCTGATCGTGCTGACGATCGCGGCGTCCGCGGCCTTCGCGGGCTGGACGGCCGTGGACCGGCTGCTGGATCCGCGCCCCGTCCAGCATGTCCCCGCGGTCGCCGTGGCCGCCCTCGTCGGCTTCGCGGGCAACGAGTGGGTGGCCCGCTACCGCATGCGCGTCGGCCGCTCGATCGGCTCGGCGGCGCTGGTCGCCGACGGGCTGCACGCCCGTACCGACGGATTCACCTCGCTGGCCGTGCTGCTGGGCGCCGGAGGCTCCGCCCTGGGATGGCAACTGGCCGACCCCGTCGTCGGGCTGGCGATCACCGCGGCCATCGCACTGGTGCTGCGGGACGCGGCCCGGGAGGTGTTCCGCCGGGTCATGGACGCCGTCGACCCGGCCCTGGTGGACCGGGCCGAGCGGGCGCTGACCGAGGTGCCCGGGGTGCGCGGGGTGGGCGAGCTGCGGCTGCGCTGGATCGGACACCGGCTGCGTGCCGAGGTGGCGGTCGTGGTGGACGGTGACGCGACGGTGCGCGAGGCCCACCGCATCGCCGTGGACGCCGAACACGCACTGCTGCACGCCGTGCCGCGCCTGACCGCGGCCCTGGTGCACGCGGATCCGGAACCGGCGCCGGGCGAGAGCGACCCCCATCTCCCCCTGGCCCACCACGTCACGGCGTAGCTCAGGAGACCCCGAGCCCCTCCAGCACCACGGCGCCCGGCAGTTCCGCGAACGCCTTGCCCGGGACCAGCAGTTTGCCGCGCCGCCGGCCACTGCCGACGAGCACGTACGGCAGGTCGACGACGGCCGCGTCCACCAGGACGGGCCAGCCGGCCGGCAGGCCGAGCGGGGTGATGCCGCCGTATTCCATGCCGGTCTCGACGGTGGCCGTGTCCATCGAGGCGAAGGAGGCCTTGCGGGCACCGAGCTGCCGACGCACCACGCCGTTGACGTCGACCCGGGTGGTGGACAGCACGACGCACGCGGCGAGTGTGGACTCGCCGCCCCGTTTGCCCGCGACGACCACGCAGTTCGCCGACCGCTCCAGCAGGTCCTGCCCGTAGTGCTCCACGAAGGTGGCGGTGTCGGCCCACTCGGGGTCGGTCTCGACGTAGACGATCTGCTCGGCCGGGACGCTGCCGGGCCAGTGGCGTACGGCGTCGGCGACCGGGGTGGTGAGTTCGTCGAGGCAGGCGGGGGCCGGGCGGGCGTTGTCGAAGTGTCCGATGGGTGCGCGCATGGCCGCACGCTAACAACAGCGCACCGGCGGCGTCCCGGGCGTCTCAGGCCACGGGCGGCACCGAGACGGCCATGACCATCTCCATGGGCTCGGCGCCGGTGTTGCCGTAGGTGTGCGGGACGTTGGCCTCGAAGTGGACGCTGGCGCCCGCGGGCACCCGGTGCTCGACGCCGTCGACGGTGAGGGTCAGCTCGCCCTCCGTGACGTGCAGCAGTTCGGTCGTGCCGGCGGGGTGCGGGTCCGACGGACTGCTCTCGCCGGGCATGAGCCGCCAGTCCCACATCTCCAGCGGGCCGGGCGCCTCGGTGCCCGCCAGGAGCCGGTTGTAGCTGCCGGCGTCGGTGTGCCACAGCCGTACGGCCTGCTCGGCCGGGACGATGCGGACGTTCGGGCCCTGCTCGTAGTCGAGCAGGGTGGTGATGCTGACGCCGAGCGCGTCGCCGATCTTGACGACGGTGCCGAGGCTGGGGTTGGTGCGGGCCTGCTCGATCTGGATGAGCATGCCGCGGCTGACGCCCGCCCGGGCGGCGAGCACGTCCAGGGTGAAGCCGCGCACCGCGCGCCAGTGCTTGACGCTCCGCGCCAGGGACTGGGTCAGCAGGTCGAGGTCCGACACGTTCCGTCCAATATTCTGTATGACACAGTGCAGCAGGCTGCACTATGGTGTGGTTGACCTGATCGTGCACTGAACTGTACTGCGAGGTATCCGCCCCATGACAGCGCTCTTCGCCCTGGCCACCAGCCTGTTGTGGGGACTGGCCGACTTCGGCGGCGGTCTGCTGACCCGGCGTACGCCCGCGCTCACGGTGGTCGTGGTCTCGCAGTCGATCGCGGTGGTGGTGCTCGGCGCCCTCGTGGTCGCGACCGGGGCCTGGAGTGAGGCGGGCCCTCAGCTGTGGTTCGCCGTCGCGGCCGGGCTGGTCGGGCCGGTGGCGATGCTCGCCTTCTACAAGGCGCTCGCGCTGGGCCCGATGGGCGTGGTCTCGCCGCTGGGCTCCATCGGTGTGGCCGTGCCGGTCGGGGTGGGCCTCATGCTGGGCGAGCGTCCGGGTCTGCTGCAGTTCGTCGGCATCCTGGTCGCCGTCGCGGGGGTCTGCCTCGCCGGCGGCCCCCAGTTCCGCGGCGCCCCCGTCCAGCGCCAGGCCATCGTCCTGACCCTGCTCGCGGCGTTCGGCTTCGGCGCGGTGATGGCCCTGATCGCCGAGGCCTCGACGACACTGACCGGCCTGTTCCTCGCCCTGTTCGTGCAGCGGGTGACGAACGTCGCCGCGGGCGGTCTCGCGCTGTTCGTGTCGGTGCGACGCGGCGGGCCGGCCCTCCCGGCGGACGGCTTCCCCTGGCGCACGCTGCCCGCCCTCGCCTTCGTCGGCCTCGCGGACGTCGCCGCGAACGGCACGTACTCGATCGCCGCGCAGCACGGCCCGGTGACGGTCGCCGCCGTGCTGGCCTCCCTGTACCCGGTGGTGACGGCCGTGGCCGCACGGGGAGTGCTGCGCGAACGGCTGCGGGCGGTGCAGGCCGCGGGGGCGGGACTGGCCCTCGTGGGGACCGTGCTGCTCGCGTCGGGCTGACCGGACCGTCAGGAACCCGGCTCCAGCTCCGCGAGACCGGCCGCCGCCTCCTCGTCCAGCTCCGCCAGCCGGGCCGCCGTCTCCTCGTCCAGGTCCGACAGGGCGCGGAGCTGCTCGGGAGTGACGCCGTCCGGTATCGGCACCGGCGCCGGGGTGCGCAGCGGTGGCTGCCAGCCGTCGGCGGGGGTCCAGCGCCGTACGACGCGGGCCGGTGCGCCCGCCACCACGGCGTGGTCGGGCACTGTGCCCCGCACGACCGCGCCCGCGGCCACCACCACGTTCCGCCCGATCCGGGCGCCCGGCAGGATCACCGCTCCGGTGCCGATCCAGCAGCCGGGGCCGATCTCCACCGGCTCCATCCGCGGCCACTGCTTGCCGATCGGCTGGTGCGGATCGTCGTAGGAGTGGTTCGTGGACGTGACGTAGACGTACGGGCCGAAGTAGCAGTCATTGCCGATCGTGACCGTCGTGTCCGCGATGACGTGGCTGCCGCGGCCCAGGACGACGCCGTCGCCGATGCGCAGGATCGGATCCGGGCCGAGGTCGAGGTCGGGCATCAGGCCCGCGGTGAGGGTGACCTGCTCGGCGATGATGCAGTAGGAGCCGAGGTGGATCCAGGGCTCGCCGAAGACCGTGCCGAGCGGGAAGGCGAGTCTGGTACCTGTTCCCATCGTGCCGAACCGGTAGCGGCCGGGGTGCTCGGCGGTGACGGAGCCCGTGCGCTGCGCCCAGGCCCAGCCCGCGTGGACGGCGCGCTGCGCGAGGCCCCGCCGCCAGGATGAGAACGTGTTCTTGCGCTTCGGCACGAGCTCACGGTACTCAGCGGTAGCTCCGCCCGCGGCGCCGGAGGCCTGTGATCTTCGCCCCACCGGGTGGCGTACGGTTTGCGCGTTGTCTACGACGCTGGGAGGCGGACATGGATCGGCGCGCGATGATCACGGGGATCGGCGGCAGGGAGCCGGAGATCGACGGGACGGCTTTCGTGGCGCCGACGGCGTCGGTGATCGGGGGCGTGACGCTGGGCGCGGGGGCGAGCGTCTGGTACGGAGCCGTGGTGCGCGGCGACGTCGAGGCGATCTCCGTCGGGGCGAGCAGCAACGTCCAGGACAACTGCACCCTCCACGCGGACCCGGGATTCCCGGTGCGCGTCGGTGAGCGGGTGAGCATCGGGCACAACGCAGTGGTGCACGGGGCTACGGTCGAGGACGACTGTCTGATCGGCATGGGCGCGACGGTCCTGAACGGCGCCGTGATCGGGGCCGGGTCGCTCGTCGCCGCGCAGGCGCTGGTGCCGCAGGGGATGGTCGTGCCGGCCGGTTCGCTCGTCGCCGGGGTGCCGGCCAAGGTCAGGCGGCCCTTGACGGAGGAGGAGAAGCAGGGCGTCACCCTCAACGGCACGATGTACGCCGAGCTGGCTAAGGCGCATCGGGACGTGCACGCGTAGGTTCTGCGGCGGGTGCGGCGTCGTGGGGGCTGGTCGCGCCCACGCGGCGGAGCCGCATATCGATACGGCCCCGCGCCCCTTTGGGGCGACCTACTCTGCCGCCGCCGCAGGTGCTGCCCTCTTCGCCTTGCGCTTGAGCACCAGCATGGACGTGAGGCCCACCAGGACCGCCGCGACCAGGCCCAGCCACGAGAAGCGCTTCAGCCAGGACTCCGCGACGATGCCGACGTAGTAGATGACCGCCGTCGTGCCGCCGGCCCACAGGATGCCGCCGAGGACGTTGGCGATGGCGAACTTCCAGTACGGCATGCGGAGCACACCGGCGAGGGGGCCGGCGAAGATGCGGAGCAGGGCGACGAAGCGGCCGAAGAAGACGGCCCACATGCCCCACTTCTCGAAGGAGCGCTCGGCGGTGGCGATGTGCCCCTCGCTGAAGTGCTTGGGGAACTTGTTGCCCAGCCAGGCCAGCAGGGGCCGCCCGCCCTTGCGGCCGATGGCGTAGCCGATCGAGTCGCCGATGATCGCACCGGCCGTCGCGCTGGCGCCGAGGACGACCGGGTCGATCTCGCCGTGCTGGGACGCGAGCAGCGCCGAGGAGACGAGGATGATCTCGCCGGGCAGCGGGATGCCCAGGCTCTCCAGGCCGATGACCAGCCCCACCAGTGCGTAGACGGCGACCGCGGGTACGGTTTCGAGCCACTCCTGGACGTGCAACGCCGGTTCCTTTCCCTGAGCTTCCCTGCGTGCCCCGGGAAGCCTACCGGCTCTGAAGACGTCCCTCGCGGCTCAGGCGTTCCAGCTCCACTCGGCGACCTCGGGCAGGTCGGTGCCGTGCTCGCGGATCCAGGCGTGGTGGCGGGTACGGGCGTCGGCCATGCGCTGGCGTACGGCCGTGGCGCGCACCGCGAGGCCCGGGACGCGGTCGATGACGTCCATGACCAGGCGGTAGCGGTCGAGGTCGTTGCGGACGACCATGTCGAACGGCGTGGTCGTGGTGCCGGCCTCCTTGTAGCCGCGCACGTGCACGTTCTGGTGGCCGGCCCGGCGGTAGGCGAGGCGGTGGATCAGCCACGGATAGCCGTGGTAGGCGAAGATCACCGGCTTGGTCGTGGTGAACAGGCCGTCGTACTCGAAGTCGCTCATGCCGTGCGGGTGCTCCCCCTGGGGCAGCAGCCGGGCGAGGTCGACGACGTTGACGACCCGGACGGACAGCTCGGGCAGGTACCGGCGGAGCAGGTGCGCGGCGGCCAGGGTCTCCTGGGTCGGGACGTCACCGGCGCAGGCCAGCACGACGTCGGGCTCGGTGCCGTCCTCGGTGCCCGCCCACTCCCAGATGCCGGCGCCGCGGGCGCAGTGCACCCGGGCCTCCTCGATCGACAGCCAGTCGAAGCAGGGCTGCTTGCCGGCCACGATGACGTTGACATAGTCACGGCTGCGCAGGGCGTGGTCGGCCACCGACAGCAGGGTGTTGGCGTCCGGCGGGAGGTAGACGCGGACGACCTCGGGGCTCTTGTTGAGGACGTGGTCGACGAAGCCGGGGTCCTGGTGGGAGAAGCCGTTGTGGTCCTGCCGCCACACATGGGAGGTCAGCAGGTAGTTGAGGGAGGCGATGGGGGCCCGCCAGGGCAGCCTGCGGGAGGTGCGCAGCCACTTGATGTGCTGGTTGACCATGGAGTCGACGATGTGCACGAACGCCTCGTAGCAGGAGAACAGTCCGTGCCGGCCGGTGAGCAGGTAGCCCTCGAGCCAGCCCTGGCAGAGGTGTTCGGAGAGCACCTCCATCACCCGTCCGTGCCGGTCCAGGTGCTCGTCCACGGGCAGGGTCCCGGCCTGCCAGGACTTGCCGCTGGCGTCGTAGACGGCCTGGAGCCGGTTGGAGGCGGTCTCGTCCGGGCCGACCAGGCGGAAGTCGCGCCGGTCGGCGGTGTCGCGCATGACCCGGGCGAGGAGGTCGCCGAGGACCCGGGTCGGCTCGTGCGTCGTCGAGCCGGGCTTGTCGACGGGGACGGCGAAGTCGTCCAGGGACGGAATGGGCAGATCGCGGACGAGCAGGCCGCCGTTGGCGTACGGGGTGGCGCCGAGACGCCTCGTGCCCTCGGGGACGCAGGCGAGGACGTCCGCGACCGGGCGGCCCTCCGCGTCGAACAGTTCCTCGGGCCGGTACGAGCGCAGCCAGGTTTCCAGCTGCCGCAAGTGCTCGGGGTTGTCGCGGACGCCGGACAGCGGCACCTGGTGGGCGCGCCACGTGCCCTCGACCGGTTCGCCGTCGACCTCGGCCGGGCCGGTCCAGCCCTTGGGGGTGCGCAGCACGATCACCGGCCAGCGCGGGCGCTCGGTCGCGCCGTCCTCGCGGGCGGCGCGCTGTGCGGCGGCGATGCGGTCGAGCGCGGTGTCCATGGCCGCGGCCATCGCGCGGTGGACGGTGGCCGGTTCGTCGCCGGCGACGTGGATCGGCTCGTGTCCGTAGCCGCGCAGCAGCGCGTCGAGCTCCTCCTCCGGGAGGCGGGCGAGGACCGTCGGGTTGGCGATCTTGTAGCCGTTGAGGTGCAGGATCGGCAGGACGGCACCGTCGTGGACGGGGTCGAGGAACTTGTTGGCGTGCCAGGATCCGGCGAGCGGCCCGGTCTCCGCCTCACCGTCGCCGATCACGCAGGCCACGAGCAGGTCCGGGTTGTCGAGGGCGGCGCCGTAGGCGTGGGCGAGGGAGTAGCCGAGTTCGCCGCCCTCGTGGATCGAGCCGGGCACCTCCGGGGCGACGTGGCTGGGCACGCCGCCGGGGAAGGAGAACTGCCGCATCAGCAGCTCCATGCCCCGCGCGTCCCGGGAGGCGTCCGGGTACTTCTCGCTGTAGCTGCCCTCCAGCCAGGAGTTGGCCAGGACCGACGGTCCGCCGTGGCCCGGTCCCCAAATGCACAGGGCGTCGAGCCCGCGCGCCTTGATCACCCGGTTGAGGTGGGTGTGGACGAGGTTCAGCCCGGGTGAGGTGCCCCAGTGGCCCAGCAGCCGCGGCTTGATGTGCTCCGGCCGCAACGGCTCGGTGAGCAGGGGATTGGCCAGGAGGTAGATCTGACCGGCGGCCAAATAGTTGGCGGCCCGCCAGTGGGCGTCCAGCGTGCGCAGTTCCTCCTCGGTCGGGGCGGTCGTGCTACCGGTCCTGCTGTCCTGGCGCGGGGCCTCGGGCATGAGTGACTCCCTGGGTTCTGCGGGCGGCCTCAGGAGGAGTACCAGTTTGTTCCGGTTCGATGCCAGGCGCCTCTCGGCCATGCCGGGCGCACCGCAGGGGGCAGCAGCCCGCCCGCGCGTCGCAGGGTGGGCCGCCGGTGCCCTCGCACTGCTTGGCCGCCCGCCCGGGGGACGCCCGGGCGGACGGCCCCCGGCCCGTTCTACGGCAGGGCGGCGGTGTGGAGTGCCGTCACGGCGTCGGTCACCGCGTCGGTCGCGGGAGCGAGGACGTCGGCGCCGGGCCGCGGGCCGCTCTCACCGCCCTCGGGTTCGGCCTTGTCGCAGCAGTCCACGGGTGCGAACCGCGTCTCGTACCGCTCCTGGTTCAGGTCCCCGGGTTTGTCGCTCGGTGGTTCGGGCCGCTGCCCCGGCGGGGCCTCGCCGTTCGGCTGCCGCTCGCGCTCCTCACCGCTCTCGCGCGATGGGTCCTCGGCCCGCTTCCGCCGGGGCTCCCCCGGGCCGCCGCCGGCATCCGGCGCTTCCACCGTCCAGCGTTGCGCCGCGGAGCCGTCGCGACGGGTGACGATCACGCCCCGGCCCTCGCCGGGGGCGACGGCCAGTCCCCTGCCACCGCGCGGCAGCAGTTCGCCGCGCACGGTCAGGTCGTAGCGGACGACTCCGGCGTGCACCAGGCAGCCGGCCAGGACGACCGAGCCCTCGGCGGGGTCGGATCCGAGGCACAGGGTGGGGTCGGCGCCGCTGCGCAGGACGCCGTCCTCCTGGTACGACCACTGCTGGGACCCGCCCGTGGAGCAGGCGGTCAGCACGATGCGCGCGTCGGCCCGGGCCCGGCCGCCCCGGACGTCGAGGCACAGGCCGTCGTCGAGGTTGCGCAGGCGTCCCCGGGCCACTTCTGCGGAGCTGCCGGCAGAGGCGGCCGACGGGGCGCCGGCTGACGAGGACCGCTCGGACGAGGCCGCCGTGGAGTCCGGTTCCCCGGGGGCGGATCCCGCGCCGTCCGGGGCGACGGAGTGGCCGCTGACCGCGCCCCAGGTGGCCCGTGGGCCGGCGGTGCCGCTCTCTTCCGTCCAGCCCCGGGCGGTGAGCAGGGTCGCCAGCAGCACGAGGGAAGTCACCCCGATCGCGGCGGCCAGTGCCTTCGTATGCCTCCTCGGGGACAGGGACCGGCCGGTCGCCGGGTCGGCCCGGGGCCGGAAGCGGTGCCGTCCGCCGACGGGCAGGGCGCTTCGGCCCTCGTCGCGGCCGCGTGACGCGAGGTAGCGGCGGGCGCCCCAGCCGAGCACCGTCTCCACGAGCAGGTCTTCCAGACCGCCCTCGAAATGGCTGAGTTGTTCGGCGGCGTGACGACAGTAGCGGCACGCCATGAGATGCCGCTGCACATCCGGCAGCAGGGCCCCGCCGCGGCGCATGGGAACGTCCAGCAGGCGGTTGTAGTAGCGGCATTCCTGCGACGGTGCGAGTTCCCGGTGCGCCCGTACGCATCCCGACCGGAATTGCTCGCGCGCCTGCAACAGGGCGGCCGAAGCGGTGGCGGCGTCCACTCCCAGCAGACCGGCCGGTACGGATATGGGCTCGGCCTCGACCTCCGTGTGCCACAGCAGGCATTGGGACGCACCCGGAAGGCCCCGGAAAGCGCGCTCCGCGAGGCGTCGCCTTTCGGGTGTGCTGGAGCGGGCGGCGCGCAGGCCGCGGGCGCCGACGGTTTTGCGGAGTTCCGGGAGTACTCCGGAAATACCGTCGTCGGCGGCCCACTTCCCGACCGTCTCCCGGACCGTCCTGAGCAGCCGCGGACGCAAGGCACCGCCGCCCGGCCGGGCGAGTTCCTCCCGGAAGGCGGCGGCTGCCGCCATCGCCGCGGAGTCCTCCGAGGACGCCAGGCAGATCACGGCGTACTCATAGACCGAGCGCCAGTGCCGCGCCAGCAACAGCGCGACGGCGCGCGGCGCTTCGGCGGGATCGCCGACCCGGGCGAGAAGATTGCGGTCGGACTCCGCAGGCCCCGCTCCGGGTCGTGGCGGGTACGGCGGGCGTGGGGGGTTGGGGGATTGCACGGAACCATTTCCTTCCAGCCGCAGAACGGCAGGCGAATTGCGCGTCCGTCGGAAAGCAGGTGCGTGATTGGTGCATACCTGTGCCGTGTCAGCTGCGGACCCGGCTGTGAGGTGGCTCACTTTCGCACATGCGACTCACTGGTAACAAGGAGTTCGGATGACCCGAGTTCAAAACGCGGGAATGTCAAATATGTTACCGGCGGTATCCGCACCGGCTTTCGAAACAAGGCCGCCCGCGGGCACAAGGTGTGTGCATGCAAGGGCGGTTGGTACACGAAATCTCCAACTGCACAGCGCGCTCCCATCCGGCTCCCGGCGGGCTCTCCGCTCCGCCCGCCGGCATGGGCCGCATGAGCACCCCCCACGCCTCCGCCCGGGCCACCCCCGCTCCCGCCGTCCGCGCGGGCCGCGCCGTCCGCAAGGCGGTCGTCCCGGCCGCGGCCCCGGCACCCGCCTCCTGCCCGCCACGAAGGCGACGCCCAAGGAGATGCTGCCGGTCGTCGACAAGCCGGCCATCCAGTACGTCGTCGAGGAGGCGGCAGCGGCGGGACTGGACGATGTCCTGATGGTCACGGGCCGGCACAAGCGGGCCATCGAGGACCACTTCGACCATGCCTTCGAGCTGGAGCAGACCCTCGCGGCCAAGGGCGACACCGTGCGCCTGGACGCGGTGCGCGACCCGGCACGGCCGGCGAGCATCCACCACATCCGGCAGGGCGAACCGCTCGGCCTGGGCCACGCCGTGCTGTGCGCCCGCCGCCATGTCGGCGACCAGCCGTTCGCGGTTCTCCTCGGCGACGACCTGATCGACCCCCGCGAGATCCTGCTGAGCCGGATGCTCGACGTCCGCGACCGCCTGCTCGGCAGCATGGTTCCCGCCCGGGCAGATCCACCGCTACGGCTGCGCCGCCGTCGAGCCGACCGGCGAGGAGGGCGTCGTCCGCGTCACGGGCGTGGTCGAGAAGCCGGCTCCGCAGGACGCACCGAGCCGCTACGCCGTCATCGGCCGCTACGTCCTCGACCCGGACGTCTTCACCGTCCTGGAGCGCACCCCGCCCGGCCGGGGCGGCGAGATCCAGCCGACCGACGCCCCGGAGCAGCCGGCCTCGGGCGGCACGGTGCACGGAATCGTCTTCGAGGGCCTGCGCCACGACACCGGCGACAACGCCGACCAGCTGCGCGCGGTGGTCAGGCCGGCCTGCGAACGCCCCGACACGGGGCCGGAGTTCGTGACATGGCTCAAGAGTTCCTCGGGGAGCTGGACGGCGCGCACCCCGGGCACCGGGACCTGGCGGCCTGACATGCGAAAGCCCCGGCACCCGGCCGGGGTTCCCGCACACGCGGCAGCACGGTCAGCTGTTGGGCCGCAGGGTCCACACGACCGTCATCTCGCCGGTGACGGCACCGTCGGCCCGCTGAAGGGCGATGGCCACCGGGAACTCGGGGCGCTCACCGGCGTCCAGCTGGGCGACGACCTCGGCGGCCGGGCGGCCCAGAGTGGCCGTGGCGGTGACGGCGCCCATCGCCAGCTTCTTATAGGAGATCTCGGCGCTGACGGCGAGCGGCACGGCGCGCGAGAGCTGGTCCCCGAACGCGGCCAGCACGATCGCCCCGCTCGCGGACTCGCCGAGCGTGAACATCGCACCGGCGTGCGGGCCGCCCACGTGGTTGTGGAACTCGGCCTGGTCCGGCAGCGACAGCACCGCCCGCTCCGGCGAGGTCTCGAGGAACTCGAGGTTCAGGGTCCGGGCCATGGGCACCGTGGCGGCGAGCATCTCGCCGATGGACATCTGGTCTGCGCTCATGGCCGCATGTTACTCACGAGTAGAGACCGCTGACCAGGCCGTGTGACGACCGCCGCACCGGCCCGCACGACATCCTCACCGACCGCTCCCCGGGTTGCTACGTCTCCGTCCACGGGCAGTGACCGAATCGTGTCCGGGGCGCGGCTAGGGTGACTGCTCATGTGGCCAGGACAGCAGCCGCCCGGGGGCGAGCAGAACCCGCAAGCGAACAACCCGTACCAGCAACCGGGGTACCAGCAGCCGAATCCGTACCAGCAGCCGGGGTACCAGCAGCAGCCCAACCCCTATGGGCAGCAGCCGCAGTGGGGCACCCCCGCGCCGGCCGGCGCGCCGCAGCCCCCGCAGGGCGGTGGCGGCGGCAACCGGACGAAGCTGGTCGCGATCATCGCCGCCACGGCGGTGGTCGTCGCGGCCGGTGTCACCGGCTTCCTGGTGCTGGGCGGCGACAAGGACGACACCGCGGACGGCGGCAAGAGCGGCAAGAAGGACAAGGCCGCGTCGAGCACGCCGTCCGAGGAGCCGAGCGCCGGCGCCACCGGCGGCAATCCCCGCGGCGGCGAGGCGGCGCAGCCCACGGTCAAGGGCTGGAAGGTCGTCATCAATCCCAAGTGGGGCACGGCCTTCGACGTCCCGGCGGACTGGGAAGTGGCCTCCCCGACCTCGTCCGTCTTCTTCGAGGACGAGAAGTCCGACGACGGCAAGCCGCTGATCCTCATGTCGGCACCGGCGTTCTACAAGTCCAAGTGGTGCACGAGCGACGACAACAAGGACGGCCGGACCGAGACGGAGTCGCTGGCCGGGGCGGGCACCAAGGGTGCCGACGGTGCCAAGGACACCGACGAGGTCGCGGTCAACCAGGTGGCCTGGTGGGTGTACGGCGGCTACACGCAGCCGGACAAGAAGAGCGTCAAGGCCGACGACAAGGCCAAGCCGTACACCACCGCCTCGGGCGTGAAGGGCAGCGTCGCCTGGGCGCACTCGGAGAACACGCCCGACAAGGGCAAGTGCGCGAGCGACGGCAAGGCGGTCACGTTCGGCTTCAAGAACTCCGCCGGCGACTTCGTGGCGTGGAGCTTCTTCGGCGCGAAGGGCGTCAAGGGCGAGGTGCCCGAGAAGACGGTCCTGAAGATCCTCAGCACGGTCCGGCTGCACGGCGAGCCGACCGGCGGCTGACCCCCGGCAAACGGAACGGGCACGCTCCCTGCCGCAGGGGGCGTGCCCGGTTCACCGAAGCATCGCGTGGGGATCACCCCTTCAGACCGAGGGGGGCCTGCCTCAGCCGATGCCGAACGCCCCGTCCGGGGGCACGGGTGACGGCACGGCATCGGCGTCCTCCACCGGCCGCGCGTCGCCGATGAATTCCCGCAGCCCGGCGCCGTGTTCGACCCGGGCCGGGAAGGCGTCGGCGGCGGTGAGCCGGGCCAGGGCCGCGGCGTCCACCGGCTGATGACCGGCGACGAGCACGGCGTTCCCGAACCGCCGTCCCCGCAGCACCCCCGGCTCGGCGATCAGCACCAGTTCGTCGAAGGCGGTGGCCAGGGTGGCGAGTTGCGACCGGAGGAAGGCGAAGGGCGCGGAGTCGGGGAGGTTGGCGAGATAGACCCCGTGTCCCCGCAGCACCCGCGCGGCCTCACGGACGTAGGCGACGGAGGTGAGGTGCGCCGGCACCCGGGATCCGCTGAAGACGTCCGCGAGGAGAACGTCCGCCGAGGCCGCCGGGGCATGCTCCAGCCACTCCCGGGCGTCCGCCGCGTGCAGGGCGACGTCCGCGCCTTCCGGCAGCGGCAGATGCCCGGACACCAGCTCCAGCAGCCCCCGGTCGGCCTCGACGACGTCCTGCCGCGAGCCCGGCCGGGTCACGGCCACGTACCGGGGCAGGGTGAGCGCCCCTCCTCCGAGATGCGCCACGTCCAGCGCCCGCCCCGGCTCGGCCACGACATCCAGCACGTGCCCGAGCCGCCGCGTGTACTCGAACTCCAGGTGCGCGGGCTCGTCGAGATCGACGTAGGACTGCGGCGCCCCGTCCACGGTCAGCAGCCAGGCCCGTTCCCGGTCGACGTCCGGCATCAGCTTGGCGGTGCCGTGATCGGTGGTCCGCGTCACGGGGATGGGATCGTTCACTCCTCCATTGTGCGGTGGGGCAACGCGGCGCGGGGAACTGCGCGACCAGCCCATGGCGGCCCGCAGCTCCCCACAACCTCAACCCACCACGGTCACGGTCCCGGCCCCGACGGTCCGCCCGCCCTCACGAATGGCAAACCCGAGCCCCGGCTCCAACGGCACCTCCCGCCCCAGCTCCACGGTCATGGCAACCGTGTCGCCGGGCCGGGCCACGGCCACCTCGCCGAGGTCGACCACCCCCACCACATCCGCGGTCCGGATGTAGAACTGCGGCCGGTACCCGGAGGAGACGGGCGTCGTCCGCCCACCCTCACGGGCCGACAGGACGTAGACCTGCGCCGAGAAGCGCCTCCGGGGCTTCACACTCCCCGGCGCCGCGACGACGTGCCCCCGCCGGACGGCGTCCCGCGGAACGCCCCGCAGCAGCATGGCCACGTTGTCCCCGGCCTGCGCCTCGTCCATCGGCTTGCCGAAGGTCTCCAGACCCGTGACCACGGTCTCGACGCAGGCCCCGAGCACTTCGACCCGGTCACCGACCCGCACCACACCCCGCTCGACCGCCCCGGTCACCACGGTCCCCCGCCCGGTGATGGTCAGCACGTTCTCCACCGACAGCAGGAACGGAGCGTCCAGATACCGCTCCGGCATCGGCACGTACGTGTCCACCGCGTCGAGCAGCGCCTCGATCGACGCCGTCCAGCGCGGGTCCCCCTCCAGGGCCTTCAAGCCGGAAACGCGTACGACGGGTACGCAGTCGCCGCCGTAGCCGTGCGCGGTGAGCAGGTCGCGGACCTCCAGCTCGACCAGGTCGGTCAGCTCCTCGTCCCCCGCGTCGGCCTTGTTGAGGGCGACCACGATGTGGTCGACACCCACCTGCCGGGCGAGCAGGACGTGTTCGGCGGTCTGCGGCATGATCCCGTCGAGCGCGGAGACGACGAGGATCGCCCCGTCGAGCTGGGCGGCGCCGGTGACCATGTTCTTGACGTAGTCGGCGTGGCCCGGCATGTCGACGTGCGCGTAGTGCCGGGTGTCGGTCTCGTACTCGACGTGCGCGATGTTGATGGTGATGCCGCGCGCCGCCTCCTCGGGCGCCCGGTCGATCCGGTCGAACGGCACGAACGCGCCGCTGCCGCGGTCGGCGAGGACCTTGGTGATGGCGGCCGTCAACGTGGTCTTGCCGTGGTCGACATGACCCATCGTGCCGATGTTGAGATGCGGTTTCGTACGGACGTAGGCCTTTTTGGACATGGCTGTACCTCGAAGCGTGTGATCGGCGGAGAAGAAGTGGGACCCCGAGTGCCTGCCCGACCCTCCCCTTGCGGGGTCCGCCGGACGAACCGGAGAGGGTCAGCTTCGGGCGCCGTCCATGACGGCCGTGAGATCGGCGACAGCAGCCTTCGGGGCATCCGTGACCACGGATGCTGCGAGGGTGAAGGCGTGCCGGAACATGTCGTCGATCATTGCCGACGCTTTACCGCACGTCGAATGGTTTTAGGTTGCCTGCGCACAACGCTGCGCGCCCCCTTGCGCGCCCCACACCGCACCCCGGCCTGTGACGCTCGTGAGACGAACCATACGGCGATCACACACATTTGTCGGTTAGTGTCACCGGATGCTCGATGCCACCACCCGCTCTGGGGGCACCGCCACGGCCTCTCCCCGGGCCACCGCCGCGGAGCTCGCCGTCGCCGTTCCCCCGGCAACGAACGCCTCGCCCGCCGAACCGACCCGTTTCGCCGCCCGCTGCACGAGAGTTCTGCTGTCCCCGTGGTCGCGGCTGTCCCTGCTCGTCGTGCTGCTCGCCGCGGGTGCGTGCGGCGTGCTGCTGTTCGAGCCGCAGCGGCTGCTGACGGAGGGCTGGCCGCCGCAGCTCGGCGGTGCCGCGGCGGCGGCGGTGTTCGCGGTGGCGTACGGCGTGTGCACCGTGGCGTTCGTGCCGAGGCCACTGCTGAACCTGGCGGCGGGTGCTCTGTTCGGTTCGCAGCTCGGCCTCGGCGTGGCCCTGGCGGGCACGGTGCTCGGAGCCGGGATCGCCTTCTGCCTGGGCCGGGCGCTGGGGCAGGACGCCCTGCGCCCGCTGCTGCGGGGGCGCTGGCTGAAGGCCGCGGACGGCCAGCTCAGCCGGCACGGCTTCCGTTCGATGCTCGCGGTGCGGCTGTTCCCGGGTGTGCCGTTCTGGGCCGCGAACTACTGCGCCTCCGTCTCCCGCATGGGCCTGCTGCCCTTCCTGCTGGCCACGGGCCTCGGCTCGATCCCGAACACCGCCGCCTACGCCGTCGCGGGCGCCCGTGCCTCCGCCCCGACCTCGCCCGCCTTCCTGATCGCCCTGGCGTGCATCGCCCTGCCCGCACTGGCGGGCGTGGTGATGGCGTGGCGCAAGCGGCACCAGCTGCGCCGCCTCTGACGCCCTGTCACACCCGCCCGGCTACACCCGTTCCAGCACCATGGCGTTGGCGAGTCCGCCCGCCTCGCACATGGTCTGGAGCGCGTAGCGGGCGTTCCGTTCCCGCATCGCGTGCACGAGCGTCGTCGTCAGGCGGGTTCCGCTCGCGCCGAGCGGATGCCCGAGGGCGATGGCCCCGCCGTGCACGTTGACCCGGGCCAGGTCCGCGCCGGTCTCCTGCCGCCAGGCCAGGACGACGCTGGAGAACGCCTCGTTGACCTCGAACAGGTCGATGTCGTCGAGGGTCAGCGACGCCCTGCGCAGCACCTTCTCGGTCGCCGGGATCACGCCCGTGAGCATCAGCAGCGGGTCGGAACCGGTGACGGCGAAACTGTGCAGCCGGGCGAGGGGGCGCAGTCCGAGCCGGGCGGCCGTCTCGCTCGACGTGATGAGCACCGCCGAGGCGCCGTCGTTGATCGGGCTGGCGTTGCCCGCCGTGACGTTCCACTCGATCTGCGGGAAGCGCTCGGCGAAGACCGGGTCGTGGTACGCCGGCTTGAGCCCGGCGAGAATCTCGGTGGTGCTGCCGGGCCGGACGCACTCGTCGCGCGCGACCCCCTCCAGCGGCGCGACCTCGGCGTCGAACAGGCCGCTCTCCCAGGCCTCGGCTGCCTTCCGGTGCGAGGAGACCGCGAAGGCGTCCATCTGCTCGCGGCCGATCGACCACTTGGCGGCGATCAGCTCGGCGCTGATGCCCTGCGGAACGAGTCCCTCGGGGTAGCGCTCGGCGACCCCGGGCCCGAAGGGATCCGCGCCCGGGGGCACGTTCGACCACATCGGCACCCGGCTCATCGACTCGACCCCGCAGGCCACGACCAGGTCGTACGCGCCCGACAGGACGCCCTGCGCCGCGAAGTGCACGGCCTGCTGGGAGGAACCGCACTGGCGGTCCACGGTGGTGGCGGGCACCGACTCCGGGAAGCCCGCCGACAGCACGGCGTAGCGGGTGGTGTTCATGGCCTGTTCGCCGACCTGGTCGACGGTGCCGCCGATGACGTCGTCGATCAGCGCCGGGTCGATCCCGGACCGTTCGACGAGGGTGCGCAGGGTGTGGGCGAGGAGCTCCACAGGGTGGACGTGCGCCAGGGCGCCGTTCGGCTTGCCCTTGCCGATGGGGGTGCGTACGGCTTCGACGATGACTGCGTCACGCATGTGCGGGCCTCCACGACTACCGGTGAGTAGGAAATCCGAACTCACCGTAGCCCGCTGGGTTGGAAAATCCAACCCTCTCCTAGACTGGCTCTCATGGCCGCCCGCAAAGACCCGCGCCCCTGCTCCATCGCCGACACCCTCGCACTCGTCGGCGAGAAGTACTCCCTGCTCGTCCTGCGGGAGGTGTGCCTGGGCAACGGCCGGTTCGACCAGCTGGTCCGCAACACCGGCGCCCCGCGCGACATCCTGGCCACCCGGCTGCGCCGTCTGGTCGACGCCGGGATCCTGGCCAAGCACCTCTACAGCGAGCGCCCGCAGCGCTTCGAGTACCGGCCGACCCGCGCGGGACTGGAACTGGAACCGGTGCTGATGACCCTCATGGCCTGGGGCGACCGCCACCTCCGGCCCGACGGCGACCGTCCGATGCTCCTGGAGCACTCCTGCGGCCAGGCCCTCGCCCCGGCCGTCACCTGCCGGGCGTGCGGCGACGAGGTGCGCCACGAGGACCTCACGGCCCGCCCCCAGACACCCGGATGGACGGTGACCGGGCCCAGCGCGGCCTGATCTCCGCTGGTCGGGAGCGGCATCCAAACCCCTGTGTCCGGGCGGCCTTCCAGGGGCGCTACGCTTCCCCCTCGGCACACCTGATCCCCCGTTCCCGCAACGGCGGTCCGGTGTGCCCGTCGTCCGTCCCACGATCGGCACTTGGACTCCGTTACCTCATGTCTTGGTTCGAATCACTCATCCTCGGACTCGTCCAGGGGCTGACCGAGTTCCTCCCCGTCTCCTCCAGCGCCCACCTGCGGCTGACGGCGGCCTTCTCGGGCTGGAAGGACCCGGGTGCGGCCTTCACCGCGATCACGCAGATCGGCACCGAGGCAGCCGTGCTGATCTACTTCCGCAAGGACATCGGACGGATCATCTCGGCGTGGACGCGCTCACTGACCAACAAGGCGCTGCGCAGTGACCCCGATGCCCGGATGGGCTGGCTGGTGATCGTCGGCTCGATCCCGATCGGCGTGCTCGGCGTGACGCTGAAGGACCAGATCGAGGGACCGTTCCGCGATCTGCGCATCACCGCCACGATGCTGATCGGCATGGGCATCGTCCTGGGCGTGGCCGACCGGCTCGCGGCCCGCGACGAGAACGGCGGCAAGCACCGCGCGCCCAAGCAGCGCAAGGCCCTTGCGGACCTGGGCGTCCGGGACGGCCTGATCTACGGCGTCTGCCAGGCCATGGCGCTCGTCCCGGGCGTCTCGCGCTCCGGCGCCACCATCAGCGGTGGCCTGTTCATGGGCTACAAGCGCGAGGCCGCGGCCCGCTACTCCTTCCTCCTCGCCATCCCCGCGGTGCTCGCCTCGGGCGTGTTCGAGCTGAAGGACGCCACCGAGGGCGGTCATGTCTCGTGGGGCCCGACGATCTTCGCGACGGTGATCGCCTTCGCGGTCGGGTACGCCGTGATCGCGTGGTTCATGAAATTCATTTCGACCAAGAGCTTCATGCCCTTCGTCTACTACCGCATCGCCCTGGGCATCGTCATCATCGTGCTGGTCAGCATGGGCGCCCTTAGATGGGATCAGAGGCGATTCGATCGCTCTCGACGTGATCATCTCCCAGTCGTCTCCCACTCTCCCAGCACGCAGCGAAGGCCCCCGTGGACGAATCCGCGGGGGCCTTCTTCCTGATCCCTTTCGGGACCAGGACGGGGGTCCACCTGGGGGGTGAGCCCAGCCCCCGCCCTGGCCATCCTGTTCTAACGCTTGCAGCGTGCATGCGTCACTGTTAAATCGTTCACTCGTTCGAGTGAGTTTGCTTTTTCTTTACCGAGGAATCGAGAACCGCCCACCCGCCGCCGAGGGGGTGCTCGCGACGGGTGGACGGCTCATCCGGCACGGGCCACGCCGACTGGTCCGTGCCGGGTTTGCGAGGGGGGTGGCACTGCTTCGGTAAGCGCATTCTGTTACGCGCATGTTACAGATGGTTCAGTTGTCAACCAACGCGCTCCGTTGACCTGCACTTCGCCTACCCGCCCTAGATCGAGAAATGCCAGATCTTTCAGGCTGACATGTGATCATCTTCGGCAGAGCGTGTCCAGGGTGCACCAACCCGATGACGACGCCTGGCTCACCGAACACTGCCGCGCCATCGGCGACCGCATCCGCGCCGAGCGACTCCGCCAAAACCGCACCCAGGAAAACGTGTACCTAGCAGCCGGCATCAGCCGCTTCACCCTCCAAGAGATCGAAGCTGGACGCGCCAACCCGACGCTCAAGCTGCTGCTGCGGATCTCCCGAGTCCTCGACACCCCACTCTCCAATCTCGTGTAGCGGCCCGCCGCCGGTGACGGGGCTGTCCCGGCGACGGGCCCGCGGCCGCCCGTAACGGGGCGTCGGGGCGGCCGCCTTCCGCTACCAGCGTCGGCGCGAGCTGGCAGCGGGGACCGGGTAAGTCTGCTGCTGGGTCGGCTTACACGGCTGCCTGTGCCGGTAGATGGTGACCCCGGGCCCGGTCGCGCCGTCGACGGTGGTCTCGTCGTAGTCGTCGCCTTCACGGAGTGGCATGTCGCAGCGTGCGCAGATCACTGATCGGCTCCTTCGGGGCGTCGTGCGGCGGTGCACGGTGGGCAGGCGTACACGTTGATGTCGAGGTGGTGCGCGCCAGAGTTGCCGCGGGAAGTGCCCGCGGGCAGGCCGCCGCCTGCGAGGGAGGAGTTGCAGTAGCAGCAGTTCCAGCCCTGGTACTGGCCGTATGTCAGCTCAATGACGGGCGGCGGCGTGAGGCGGATCATCGCGCGCCCTCAGATGCGAGACTGCGCAGGGCCCGGCGGTCAGGGCACGGCTGGTTGCGGAGGCAGGCGCGGCAGTTCGCGATGTGGATGCGGTACACGCGGGCCGCCAGCCTCTGGACGCACGAGTCGCAGCCACGGGGGAACACCGTCACCCCGCTGGGCCCGGGCCGCTCGCCGAGGTCGACAGCGGTCTCGATCGTGAGTCGGGTCTGGCACCAGACGCAGGCCGCGCCCCGGGCCTGTAACCCGGACAGGCTCGCGACCCTGGGGAGCGGTAGCAGAGCAAGCGCGGATGCCTCGGCGCTGCTGCTGGTGCGCGTCTCCCCTGCCACGAAGGCCTCCACGGTCGCGGTGATCCGTCTCACACCAACGACCGTAGAGGCCCCCATCTCGAGCAGAGGACCGGAATCCGGTCCCCTCTCTACGCAGCGAGGATGCCCACCTCCACCGCCAACTCCGAAGCGCGGCGCCGGCGGGCCGCCTGCTTCGACTCGAGCTCCTCGAGGATGATGCGACGGGCGTAGCCGTTGTACGCGATCGTCTCCGGCGCGGCGCGGTGCGCCTTCTCGAGCGTCGCGACCGCGACATCAGGCTGCCCGTCCAGCTGGTAGCCGCGCGCCTCCTCGATCCGGTGGCGGGCGCGCCGGGGCCGGGACGGGATAGTGACTTCGTCCGCTCGAGCAGCCTGCCGCACGGACTCGCCGCCCTGGTGCAACTCGACAGCCACAGTGACGGCGTGGGCGCCCATGATGGCTTGCGAGAACGAGGTGACCGGGTGGTAGTAGTCGGCTGGCAGCCTCGTGGCCATGTCGTTGGCCTGGTCCCAGTGCCGCCACGCCGTCCCGGTCTCCCGCCGGCGGGCGGCCGTGTAGCCGAGCTCGAACTCGAGCGCCCCCGCAATGGCGAGGACGTCGTCGCTGGCGTCCGGGAGGAGCGGCTCGAGGAAACGGACGGCCTCGACGTTGATTGCGTCGGCGGCGTCGAAGTGCCGCGGGCCGGAGTCGCGATGGGCCTGGGCCAGCAGCCACGCGGCGACACCGATGGCGTGGGGATCCCCCGAGTCCTGGGCGGCGACCATGCCGCGCTCGGCGACACGCCACAACAAGCTCGAGTCCGGCTGGTAGGCGATGAAGAACTGGCTGAGGCTGTACGTCTGCGCGAGGAGCGCCTGAGCGCGGCGCCGCTCGTTGCTCGAGTCCGCCGCCCGCACCAGCGCCTGCGCGTCCTGAATGAGACCCGGCAGCAGCCGGCCGATGACCTCGCGGTGGTTGGGCGCCTGGTGCCGGGCCTTCCACGCTGAATGCAGACGGGCCTCGAGGTGCGCCACCGGGGGCGGCTCAACACTCGATGCGAGCGCGAAGTTGTCCACTGCGGCTTTGACCGCTGCGAGGCGGGGATGGCCGGGGCCGATGAACAGATTCACGTGCGTCTCCGGGAGACCGGTCAGGTCGGCAAGGTCGCGTACCCGGAGGGCTTCGGCGATCCGCATCACCATCGCGAGGCCGGGGGCCTGCTGCTGCCCGTTCTCGATCTTCTTGAGAGTGTGCGGTGACACATCGATGAAGTCGGCGAGTTGTGCGCGGGTCATGCCCCGGCGCTCGCGGAGGATCTGCACCCGCTGGCCGAACTTCAGCGGGTCGGCGTACGGGTCCGGGGTAGCATCGGATGGCATGGTCTCGCCCTTCTCCTGGTACGGGTCGCACTGTCCAGGGTAGGGGCGGGGCCGTTTTCGTGTGAGGGGCTTGTGACGTCTGGGCCGCGTAGGCTGGTCTCATGTCCCCCGATCTTGTGACCGCGCCTACTGGCGTGCGCTCGGCTGCCGAGTTGAACCAGGCGATCCGCGCGTTGTGGTCGCATCCGGCGGTGCCGCTGACGGCGGAGCAGCGGGAGGAGTACGGGCGGCTGCTGGCCGAGCTGCTGCGCGTCGAGCGCGGGGACGTCACCGCAGCGGCATGAACGAGGCCCCGTCCGCCGTAGCGGTACGGGGCCCCGTGCGTCCGGTCAGCCGAGGATGTGCTGGAGGTACCAGACCCCAAGCGCTGTCCAGCCCACGGCGAACACAACCGCGCCGGCCTTCGTGTGGACCCGGAACCAGCGGCGGGTCGACTCGCTGAGCGTGTCGCCCTCCCGCGCCGTCCGCAGCGCGTACACCTCGAACGCCGCGCCCGCCAGGATCAGACCACCCCACACCGCGTCGCCGGTGTTCACCGGCCTGCCGCCTGCCACAACGCGACCCCGAGCGATCCCATCGCTACCAGCACCGCCGCCGACGGCAGAGGCCAGCGCGCCTTCTCCAACGCCCGAAGCCGCGTCTCGTGGTCCGCGACGTCCTTACTGACCTCGGTCAGCCCCTGAGCGATCCCGTCCAGCTTGGTCTCGACACGGGTCAGGCCATCGCTCAACGACCGCAACTCCTGGTACATCTGCGCGGGCGGGATGTACACGCCCGAGTCTGGCACGGTCACTCTCTGGCCTCCGACGCCCCGTCCGTCCGCAGCCACGACGGCAGCAGGCCCTGCACGCTCGGCAGCGCCATCACCCGAGCGAAGCCGCCCGCCACCGCCAGCGCGCCCGCCACCCACGGCAGCGACTCCGGCACACCCGACGCCTGCACGATGAACGGCAGCGCCAGCGCGATACCCACCGCCGTCTGAAGCACCGTGCGCACGGTCCGCTTCGTCTCTTCCTTCGGCATGATCAGCCCTCCTGCGATCCGTCGGTGACCTCGACCGACACCTTCACCACCGCGTCCGCGATGGCCTTCTCGACCGCAGCCACCACCGTGGCCGTGTCGACGTCCTCACCGACCATGCCCGCGAGCTTGGTGATCGCAGCGGACTGCGCGGCGAGCGCCGTGTTCGCCTTGTCCAGCCGCTTCAGGATCTCCGTCTGCACCGACGAGAGCGTCCACGTCGGGTTCGTCGCCGGCGCACCCGGAACGACGATCACGCCGTCCAGCTTCAGCACCGCCTCCGCGACTTCCTTGGCAGTGGGCATGTCGTCCTCCTCGCCCGGGTTCCAGCCCGGCTCGTGCTCCAGCCGCTCGGCCACCGCCGCGCGGAAGTCCTTCATGTCGAATCCGCGCGGGTCGACCTTCCAGTCCGACCACTCCAGGTGGCCGATCCCAGACTTCGGGCCCCAGCCGTGCGCCCGGCAGATCGCCGCGGTGGCCCGGACCGTGGCGTCGTACTGCACGCGGGGCCACGGGTCCTTGCCGTCGCCCTTGTTCTCGCACTCCCAGCCATAGAAGCGGGCGTTGCCGTCGACCGCTCCGTCCGATCCGTCATGCTCGCGTGGGGCTGGCGGCCGGTCGCCGTACGACTCGTCGATCACGGCTTGCAGCACGGCCCCGTCGCCGCCGCCGGCGTGGTTGGCGCGGCCGTTGCCGGTGAGGTGGACGACGCCGTCCTTGGTGATGCAGCCAGTGGCGAGCGGCCCGGGCAGGGCACTATGACCGCGGAAGATCAGCCCCACGACGTCCGTTCCCGGGCCGGTGACGGTGTGGTGGATCTGCACCCCGTGCACCGGGCCCCAGGCGCCCCGGTGGTTCCGGTTGTTGGTGCGCCAGCCGGGAACCTCCCGGACGGTCACACCCTCCGCGCGGAGCGCCGCGACCAGCCGGTCAGCGGTCAGTGGAGTGGCCATGGCCTACTCTCCCGTCTCGGTGATCTGCCGCTGCACGGTCGTCGCCTGCTCGAACCGCAGATCCAGCGACCAGCCGTCCGCGCGCAGCGCGTTGTACAGGACGCCGTACCACTCCAGCAGCTCCTCGTCCGTCGGCGTCGGCCCCTCCGCGATCACCGACGCCTGCAACGACATCTGCGCCGAACCGCCCGGCGTCGCCTTCTGAGCCGTGATCAGCAGCGGCGTCCGGTGCGAGAACACGGCCGGTGTCGGGTCAGTCCACTGCAAGGCCATGAGCGCCTCCTCAGGCGAGTCGTCGGATGTGCATGGAGGAACCCGCCCCCACACGGGTCGCGGTGGCGCTGGACGTGAACTGCGCCCACATCAGGGCGATGGTCCCCGCGGTGCTGCTCGTGGTGATGACGCCTTCCTCGATCGCGAGGGCCTGGTTCGTGGCGGAGGCGCGGGTGCCGTAGCGCACGGTCGTGCCGAAGGCGTGGACACCGGAGCGGTGGTAGCCGCCGTTCGCGGCTTGCGCTGTCGCCGCTCCAGAGGAGGCGAGTTCGTAGGCTGCGCCGTTCGCGGACCGGTTCCCTGACGCCCCCGTGGGCAGGGCCCACTGCGTCTGGAACTGGGCGGCTTCGACGGCGGCGAAGTGGATGTACATGGTCACGTGGTAGACCGCGTTCGCCTCCAACGTCGCCGTCAGGTCGGTGTCGTTGGCCAGCGTCGTCGTCGATGCGCGGTCCTCGTTGGTGTTCTTGACGATGATGTCGGGCAGCATCGAGCGGAGCAGCGTGCCGGTGATGCGCTGGCCCGCGTAGATCGTCGGGTACGTAGACACTGCGAGCCTCCTACAGGGACGTGTATGCCGGGTGGGCCAGCGCCACCGCGGCGCCGGAAGAGTGAGCCTTGACCAGGCCGTTAATGGAGCGGGTCACGGTCATGGTCTGCGGGTTGATCAACTCGAAGTTCTGGAAGCGCATCGACAGCGAGGCGTTCGTGTTGCCCGTGTTGCGGAAGGACCTCGTGCCGATGTTCGCCGCGGCGGTCAGGTCGGTGTCGGTGACGGAGATCCGCCACACGTCCGGCTCCTGATCCGTGGTCCGCCAGATCTTCGTGCGGATCGTCGACCCGATCGCCTGCAACCTCACCCGGTAGTACGTGCCGGCGACGTGCGTGTACGGCGTCGTGTACGAGCCGAGCTGCGTCTCCACCCCGGCCAGCCTCTTGCGCAGGGTGATAGCGATGGTGTTCGACGTGGTGAAGTCCACCCTCGTCGAGTAGTGGTTGTTGTTGTCCACCGCGCGGACGATCGGCCCCGTGTACAGGGACGCGCCTGTGGCGAGGGCGGAGACGGCACAGTCGACGTACAGGTCCACGTCAGCCGACGGAGCGGTCTGCAACGTCAGGTGCGCGATGCCCGTGGCCGGCTGGGCGACCGAACCGACGTTGGGCGCGGTGCTGTAGTCCGCCGCGGTCCCGACGACCGTCCACGCGGCGCCGGACTCGGCTGTGCCCCAGCCGGAGGCCGTGGTGCGGTCGAAGGTGTCGTGCACCGCGCTGGTGCAGGCGGTGACGCGCATGACCTCGCCGCCCACCCGCACGTCGAAGGGGAACTCCTGCGGCATCTCCGCAGCGATCGCGGGCCGAAGCGTCACCATGTCCGACCAGAGAATGTCTGTGGCCGGCGGGAAGTCCGGCACCGTCGGGCTGCCGTTCCCGAAGGCGGCGCCGGCGGGGGCGGTGGCGGTGACCTCGAACCACGTCCACACGTCGGCGGTCACGGAGAGACCGTTTGCTGAGGTGGAGAGGTAGTTGCCGCCTGCGTCGAACCAGTTCAGGTTCAGGTCCACCGACCTGGTGACCTCGGACATTTGCCAGCCCGACAGGGTGTAGTCGCGGCCCTCGACGACGGGCACCATGTCGGCGCCCACGTTCGGGAACTCGGCGACGCCGTCCGGGACCAGCTTCAGCGACCAGTCGCCGTTGAAGGGCGCATTGCCCGGGGTGGGCTCGCGCGTTGCCGTGCAGCCGTTGGCTGTCCAGCCGGTCAGGTCGGTCTCGAAGTCGTAGTTCGTGATGACCGATGGCGCGGCCTGGATCCACACGGGGCCCGTCGTCGTCCGTACGTCGACGGCGGTCTCGCTGGTGGTGAGGTCTTCGACGAGGACGCAGCCGTCGGTGTCCGCCCGCTCGTAGGCGCCGTTCCCCGCCGACGCCTCCAGCGCGACGTGCCACGGCCCATACGGGGTGCAGTTAAAGTCCAGCGTCCAGGTGAACTGGTCGAGGACCTCCTGATAGCCCTGAACCATCAGTTCGATCAGGTCCGGCGGCAGCCACGACGGTGGGTTGGCGATGTCCATGCGGTCGCCGATGTCGACCGCCGCTGCGGCCTCGATCATGTGCGGGGCCGCGGCGAGGTTCAGGCGCACGACCGGGTAGCGGGTCTCGTCCCACGTGCCGAGGTGGAGGAGCCATCCGGCGTGGTCGCCGGTCTGGGCGTCGGTGAAAAGGCTCCGCGTCTGCGAGTCGTCGTAGCGGCCGACGCCATCCGGCGGGGCCTGCGTGGACAGCGTCCCGGTGTCGAGCGTCCGCCGCGTCGACGAGCCGCCGGCACGCTGCACGGTGCGGTCGTTGCGGACGGCCTGGTCGTCGTCCACCGGGTCCAGTGGCGTGACCAGCCCGTCGCTCCCGGTGTAGTCCAGCACCATGGCCGGATTCTGGTTGTACATGGACGGCCGGTCCCTGAACCGGAACGCGGGATAGTAGTCGCGGGACTCGTGGAGGATGCCCTCGTCGGCGTCCGCCGCCTCCCGCATCAGGTCGAGGATCGTCGACAGGCCCTGCACGCCCATCTGTTCCTCGCTGCTGCCAGCGGAGTAGCACGGCGTGAGCTCTTCAGCGCCGAGCCGGTACAGGCGGGCCGAGGTGACCTCGCCGTTCCAGCCGACCAGCGCCCCCGCGGTGTTGCCGAACGACTCGCTGTCGTTGCCGATCGCGAGATGCCCCAGCGCGGTCCCGTTCAGCAGCCCGCTGTACCCGAGCCGGATCTCGGTGGCCGCGCCGATCGTGTTCGCAGCGAGAGTGGCTGCCGCGCCGCCGGTCCCGGACAGTGCGACGGACGACTCGCCGAGCTCGAACACGATCAGGTCGACGTCGATGTCAGCGCCGGTCTGCGTGAGCTCCACACCGACCGAGATCTTCTTGCCGTTCACCGCGGTCGCGGCGAACCCGGTGGCGAGGATCTGCGTGCCGTCCGCGTCGTACGCCCGCAGATCCATGTTCCCGGAGCTGTTGATCCACACGACCCACGTGCGGGCCGTGCCCGTCGTCGTCAGTGTGAACAGCCGGTCCGTGGACGTCACCCCGGCCGCCGGGACCGCCGCGAAGAACCGGCAGAGGATGTAGTTCGTCGCCGTGTACGGGGCCACCGCCACCCGCGTCGTGCCGAAGGTGTACGTGGGGAGCGGCGCCGATGCCGCCCACGCCGAGTACGCCGCCGGCGTCACCCCTCCCGACGCCGGAATGACCATGGCGGGCTGGCCGTCCATGCCCGACGCGAAGCGGGTCGCTGACGCTTCGTCCTCCATGGGCCAGTAGGAGACGATGCTGGAGCGGGAGACGTTGGTGAACTCCCGGAACATCGGCGAGCGGGTCGGCGACGCGCCTTGGGAGAGGCGGCGCATGATCCCGGACGCTTCAACGTGGCAGACGACGTCGTGCTTCGTCTCCCAGCGGGTGGACCAGGACGACACCTCGCCCACGAACCTGGTCTTGCGGTTGGTGATCGTCGACGCGCCGTTCATCGTCCACGTGCGGCCCGCGCTGTCAGCGAAGCTCGTGGTCCCCACGGCCTGGGCGGCGAAGTTCGGGCTCGCGACGATCGTGCCGTCGATCCCGTTGCGGATCTCGGCAGCGTGGCACCGCCCCACCGGCAGGGTGAACGCGATGTTCGTGCCGTTCCCGATCCGCACCGGCGACGTCGACGAGAACACCGACGTGGTGCCGGACTGGGTGACCGGGTCACCAAGTTGTACCCAGGGACCCGCCATCGTGGGCGCCGTGTAGAACGTGGCCGTGTTCCCAGACGCCCCGTTGTTGACGTCGAGCGTCACCCGCACCGCCATGCGGCCGCCCGGCCCCGGAATGGCCGGCGCGACGGTGGAGGACGCGGACAGGGTGTTGGAGCCGTCCGAGGACCACTCGAAGTACAGGCGGCCGTCCTTGCTGCCGAGCAGCCACGACTTCTGCCCGGTGATCTGGTACTTCGCGAACAGCTCCAGCACGCCGATCGCGCCGGTGCCGACCGGGGACAGCCAGTTCGCGAGGGACGCGTCGATCCTCAGGTCCAAGTCGCCGGTGATGTCGAGGCTGGCGTGGTCGACGGTCTGCGCGTAGTCCAGCGTGCTCGTGCCCGGCAGGTCCAGGTAGGTGTCCCCGGTCATCACGCTGACCCGGCACGGGGTGTTGCGGCCGATGCTGCCGTAGTACGCGCCAGAGGGGTTGCGGGGGGTGAACGCCCCGTCGCTGTTGTCGAGGGTGAAGGTGCAGCTGGAGGTGTCGACTTGCTGGCCCCAGTCGGAGCGGCCGCGCCGGATGCGGATCTGCTGCTCAGCGCGCACACGCGGCGTTACGTCCGTCCACGTCGAGCCCATCCGGAACTCGACCTTGGTCGACAGCGGGTCCTCTGGGAATGCCATCAGCCTGCCCCCTGCCCGAGCGACTTCTGGACGCTGCCGCCCCGGTTCGCGATCTCCTTACGCAGCGGGTCGAAGATCTGCTGCGCCACCACCCTGCCGTCGAGCGTGATCGTCTGGTGCACGACGATCGGCTGCCCCGCGGCCGGCGTCGGCGTGTAGCGTGCGCCCCCGCCGCGCTGGGGGGTGTTGAGCATGGACGTCCAGGCGCCCTGCTGCATCATGCGGCGGGTGTCCGGCCCGGAGTACACGCGGCTGCCGAACGGCAGGCGGACGAGCTCGGGCTCGTGCTCGCCGACCATCGTCCACCCGGAGCGCAGACCACCCGTCGCGGCGCCGACGATGCCGCCGCTGGCCTTCTTCCCGAAGGCCTTCTCGATCTGCTTCTCCATGGCCTTCGCGAGCTTGTCCATCGACCGGGCCAGCTTCTCCTGCGAGTCGGTCAGCTTCTTCACCTGCAGCTGCTGCGCCTTGATCGCCGCCCCGAACACCGCATCCGCTGTGGTCTTCCCCGCCGAACCAGCCGACTTGTTGATCTGCCCCTGCAGCGAGTTCATCGACTTGATCTCCGACGACGACGCCTGCAGCAGCGCCCCCGCCGTCTCCAAGCCTCCGCCCTCGATGCCGGCCTCGGCGATCTGCTGCAGCAGCGACGACGACAGGCCCTTCTTCTTCAGGTCGGCGAGGGCCTTGTCGAAGCTGGTGGCCTTGTCGCGGGAGGCGGTGAGGCCGCCCATGACCGAGGCGACCGTGACGGGGCCGTCGCCCTGCCGGCGGGTGATGTTCGCCGACGACAGCACTCCAGACTTCACTGAGTCCGACAGGGACGCGGCGGCCTGCTTCAGGCTGTCGAGCTTGTCCTTAGCCTTCTCCAGCGAGGCGGACACCTTGCCGAGTTGCTTCTCCCAGCTGAGGAGCTTCTTCCCGGTGGAGTCGAGGGCGCGGAGCAGCGAGCGTTCCTGCCCGCCGTGGGTGGCCTTCATGATGATGCCGCGCCACTGGTTGAGGCTGTTGATCAGCGAGGACAGGGAGTCGGGCTTGGCCAGCGCCGACCGGAACTCGCTGCGCTGGTAGCCGCCCATGACGCCGAAGTGGGAGATTGTGAGGTCGCCGCGGGCGTCCTTCCGGGCCGCCGCTTCGGCCTTGGTGACGCCGCCCCGAGCGAGCCTCAGCGTCCCGCGGTTCAGCGCGTCCAGCAGCGGCAGCCCGTACTTCTTCACCGCCGACGACTGGACGACATACTCGGTGTCCGACACCGCGGCCGTCGCGCCGGACGCGAAGGTGGCGAGGATGCTGTCGCTGCGGGGGCCACCCGGGCCCTCGACAAGGCCGCCGTTGGGGAAGTGCTGGAGGGCGCCGCCGTCGGCGTAGCCCCGCACGGGCCCGCCAAACGCGCGGAAGCGGGGCTGGTTGCTCGACTCCACCCGGCGCTGAACGACGTTGATGTAGGCGGTGCCGACGACGCTGCCGCTGATCGCGCGCACAGCCGCGTCGAAGATGCTCCGGTTGGCCCCGACCGGCACCTTCTTGCCAGGGAAGCGAGTGCCGTTGACCCGTGAGGCGGTGCCGAAGAAGGCCCGGGCGTCGGCCGTGATGTTGGCCTCGGCCTTCTTCCTGTCGAACGCGTCCAACTTGCCGCGCGCATCCCGCAACGCGGCCTCCGCCTGCGACTTGTCGGCGGACAGCTTCGCCTTCCGCTCCGCGGTGAGGCTCTTGTCGTTCAGCTTCTCCTTGATGCTGTTGAGATTCGCTTCCGCCTGCTTCACATCGAGCGTGAGCTTCGCCCTGCTGAGCTTGTCGTTGGCGGTAGCGGCGAACTCGCCGATCTTGCCGTTGACCCCGTCCAGGGTTTCCTTCGCCCCGGTAGCCCACTCGTCGAACCGCTCGTTCGACGCCTTCAGCGCCTCGCCGATACCCGGGATGTTCCCGAACGCCATCGCGAGACCGGACACCACCAGGTCCGCGGAGTCGATCGCCGTCTTCGCCATCAGGGTGAAGCCCGCGCTCAACAACGGCAGCCACTGGATGCCGGTGTTCACCATGTCGATGATCGTCTGCGCGACCGTGACGAACGCGCCCCGGATCTGGGTCTCGTTCTCCTTCACCCAGTTCGACAGGCCCCGGAACCCCTCGCCCAGGGTGGACACGTCGACACCCGAGACTGCGAGCAGCGACTCGACCAGCGCCCCGCCCAGGACGCTCGCCAGGTCCGTCGCGACCGAGAAGCCGATCCTGCCGACCTCGTTGAACGACCTGAACATGTCAGCGAGGATGTGCATGGTGGGCTCGATGCCCTCCAGCGCGCCCTCGAAGATGGACGCGAAGCCCTCAAGGGCCAGGCCCGCCCCGCGGAAGGCCTCGCCGAGCAGCGGGCCGAAGGTCTCAGCGAAGGCGCCCGAGATCTTCCCCAGCGACGGCAGGAGCGAGTCGTTCAGGAACGACGCGAACCCGCCGAGCATCTCCGACGCGCCGCCGATCCCCTGCTCCAAGCCCTCGAACATCCCCGGCAAACCGGTATCCAGGAACCCGCCCAAGAGGCTGTCCCACGCGTCGAGCGCGGGCTGAGACTTAGCACCGAAGTCGAGGAACGCCTGGGTGAAGGTGCCGACCGAGCCGGCGAACTCCTCGACCCACTTCGAGCCCATCTCGGCGTTCTTCGCCAGCGCACCCTTGAACGCAGGGCTGTCGGCGAAGCGGGCGGCCTTCTCCGTGATCCGCCCGAAGGTGTCCGCCCCCGTTTCGATGACCGGCGTGAGGTCGGCCATCGCCCCCTTCAGGGACTTGACGGCCTTCTCCGTGTGCGGGGCGACCGCCTTCTCGGCGACCTTCTTCCAGTCCTCGAACGGTTTCTTGAGCTCCTTCGCCTTCTTCTTCAGATCGTCCATCGCCAACGCGGCGCCACCACCCACCACGGCGAGACCAGTCAGCATCGGAGCGAGCGCCCCGATCGTCGGCAGCAGCGTCGTACCCAGCACCGCCGCCGCGCCGATCGCCTGCCCTTTCAAGCCCGCACCGCCACCAAGCGAAGAGCCGGCGTTCGAGGCCGCGCTGGCGACGTCGTCGAGCTGGCCGCCGACGATGCGCAGCGAGCCGCCCATCTGGCTCGCCTGCCGCTGCAACTGGTTGAGGTTGCGGTTGACCGAGTTGAAGCCCGGTCCGGTGAGGTCCCGGACGTGCACGGTGATTGTGACGTCATCCGCCATCGGGGCCTCCTTCAGGGGTGTCAGGCGTGCCGAGCTGCTCGATAGTGATCAGGCGGAGCAGCTCGGCTGGCTCGTCGAGCAACTGGCTGGGCAGGCAGTGGAAGCGGTCGCAGAGCTGGAGGATCAGGCGGGCACGGCGGAGCTCTCCAGGCTCGGTGACCTTGGCTCCATCGGAATCGACACCGCCGGGGATGGCTCGCCAGAGGGCGAGCTCTGCGGCAAAGGGTCGGGGACCCCGCTGTTCACCTGCCGCAGCGCGTTGAGAATGGCCAGCACCATGCCGCCGTCCTGCGTGCACACGCCCTCGAACGAGGTCGGCACCGGGGCGCCGGTCTCGTCCTCGACGTTCCATGAGACGAGGCGCTGTACGAGCGCCTTGACGACCTGGTCGGGGGTGAACTCCATCTCGTTGAGTTCGAGTTCCTCGCCGACGGTCAGGCCGCGCACGCTGGCCTCAAGGCCCTCGTACTCGGTGCCGGTGAAGTCCAGCGCGTATACCCGGCGCTTCGGTCGGTATCCCACGTGTGACTCCCGTCAGGCCCAGGTCGGCACGACGCCGTTGGCGAGGACGCCAGGCACCGAGAAGGTGAGCTCGCCGCTGTCGGCGCGGGTGAGGGGGTAGTCGGTGTAGAGACACTCGTTGGCGAGGGTCTGCCCCGACACCGTGAGCGTGGTGGTGCGCGCCACCGAGGTGCTGGGGACGGTCTTGAACACGTCGTGGGACATGTTCGCGGCGTCGTTGAACACGCCGTTCAGCGTGACACTGAAGTCGGCGAGCAGCAGGATCCGCTCGTACGCCGACTTGTCGATGCCCGTCGCGTCCTGCACGCCGCGCGGGGTGGCGAACTGGAGGTTCGTGATGTCGTTGACGATCGCCCTGGGCGTGCCGCCTGCATCGTCGACCGAGCACACGCTCCACCCGAGGCCGGATTCCTTCGCCATGGGTCCTATCCCTTCTTCTGCTGGTCGACGAGCCGAAGCTGGTTCTCGCCGAAGTCCTCGACCCAGTCCTGCGGACGGGTGTGCTGCCGCTTACGGCCGGTCGGGTTGCCGCGCCAGTCCCCGTCACGGACGAGGTACAGCTCCGGGACGGTCTTGTGGTCGGCGAAGCACCGCTGACCGGACTCGAACCGGAACACCGTGAGCCCCGCGTCGGTCGTCATCTCGCGGAAGGTGCGCCGTGACTCGCCGCGGATGTATGCGGCCTGTGTGCGGCCGAGTTCCGTCCGCTCGTCGATGACGGAGTCCCAGCCGTGCCGCCACGCCTCACAGCCGACCTGCTCGCACACGGCGCGCACGGTCGTGTCCCGCTTCCGGGTGATCTGGAATGTCTGGTACGCCTGCACCGGCAGGTTCGGCATGATCCGGTTCACGGGACGCTGCATCAGTACGTCACCTCCACGTCGTTGCGGATCACCGACACGGCGAACACGGCTTCCGTGAAGGTTCCGGTGGTGACCACCCGCAGGTAGCGCTCCACCGTCTGGTCCCGGGCCGTCTCGATCCGCTGCGCTGTGACGCCCGTGGCCGCCGCAAAGCCGCCTCCGGTCACGTCCGCCCATGCGTCGCCAGCGCCGTTGTCGCTGGACTCCTGGAGCTTCACCGTCACGCTCGTCCCGGTGAACGCGAACACATGCAGGTACGCCTGCAAGCCGAAGTCCGTCGACCCGGTACCGAAGTCCACCGAGCTGCCGTTCGTGCCCGTGGTGTCCGTCCGCAGGCCCGCGGTCAGCGACCGGCCCCACTCCAGCGTGTAGGTGTTGGACTGCGCCTCCACCGAGAACGTGAACTGGCCGTCGTCACCGCGCTGGCCGTCGTACCCGATCTGCTTCGCCACGATGTTCGCCGACGCCCCGCCCAGCGTCGTGCCACGGAAGTACGAGGCGATCACGTCCGTGCGCGGCAGCACGCTCAGGACCGCGTGCGCCGCGTCAGCTTCCTCGCCGGGGTTGAAGTACGTGGTCGTCTGAAGCCGGCCGTCGAGCTTGCCGCCCTTGCGTTCGTGGGCGGACTTGTTGATGCCGGTGAACTCCAGGGCGGCGGGGCCGCCGCCGATGTTGCCGACGGCTTGGATGTCGCCGGAGAGGTCGTAGCCGGAGATGAACAGGGCATCTCCGAGCCCGGACTGCTTGGCCACTACGCCTCCTGGTTCCAGAGATCAGAGCAGATGAGTGGGAGGGTGATCGTGAACACCCGGTATTCGGCGCCGCCCTCGGCGAGGTAGCCGGCCCGGGCCGACAGGGGCTCGCCGTAGGCGCCGAGGAGGTCGACGTGGCGGACGAGGCCGCCGAGTTCGAAGTCGCCGCTGTAGGCGGCCATGAGCCAGTCCAGGGCGGTCATGAGGTCGGGGTCGATCGCGTCGGCGGGCTGCTGCTGGAGCGACGAGTACAGGCGCACGAACAGGGCCAGTCGGGACGAGGTGGAGTTCAGGCCCGAGCCGCCGCGCGCCGGGCCGATCTGCTCTACCCACACGGCGGCCGTGATGCCGCTGGTGGGTGGGGACTTGGGCTCGTGGCCGTTGACGTCGGCGAAGTAGCCGGACGCCAGGGCGTGGGACTCTACCGCCCCGAGGATGGTGCGGATGTCGAGGGCCATCTACCGCTCCCCTCTGCGAATGCGGCCGATGGTCGAAGAGCCGACTCCGAGCAGTTCGGCGAGTTGGCGCAGTGTCATCTGCGGGTTCGCGTGCACCTGGGCGATCAACTCGGGGGTCACCTTGGAGTCGCGCCGGTTGTTTCGCTGCTGCACGGCGGTACTCCAGCGGCAGTTGCTCGGCTCGTACGGCCCCTCGTTGTCGATCCGGTCTATCGACTTGCCGCGCGGCTTCTCACCCATGTCGGCAAGGAAGTTCTCGAACTTCCGCCACCGCTCGCAGACGGTGATCCCCCGGCCGCCGTAGAGGTGCCAGTCAGCGTTCAGCGGGTTCGTGCAGCGCTGGATCATCGCAGCCCAGATGTAGTACGTGGCCGTTCCTGCGCGCCCCTCCGGCCGCCGCCGAGCGTGACCATGCTTGGTCCGGTCGCGTGACATGCGGTCGCGCGCTTCATCGGAGATGGCTCGCGGGATCGCCCGCATGGCGGCGGAGCGGTTCCTCTCGGCCACGTCCGGGCGCTTCTTCCCGCGCTTCGCTTCAGAGATCTTCCGGCGGCGCTCCAGTTCCTTCGCACTCACAGGAGCCCCCTCGACCGGTACCGGGCGAGCAGTTCCCTCGCGATCTGCGGAGCCTTGCGGTCCAGCAGCGGCTTCGTCCGGCGGAACGTCGCGTACCCCGGGAACCTCGTTACCGGACTGTTCCTGCTTCCAACTCCTTCTAGCCATGGGCCATACACTATCCGCTGGTCGTGGACCATGTACCGGCCGCCCGACGTGCGGTCCACAGAGATTTTCGACTGGTAGTAGCCCGTCGGGTGCCGCAGCACCTGCCGCAGCCGCTGGTGCACCAGCCGCTCGCCCTCACGCGCCACCTGGTACTCGACGTCGTCGGCGTAGTCGTGCAGCGCGCGGCCGGCCCTGCCGGATGCCCAGGGGCCGGAGGCGTGGGAGTTGACGCGCACGTCGAAGCCAGGCATCGCTCACACCCCCCGATGGCGGGCCTTGCGGCCGTGAGCGTTGTAGACCTGCTCCCGGAGGGCGGGGAGGTCGCGGGCGGTGAGGGCCTGGTCGTTGCTGCGGTTCTCGCCGGTGCGGCGGGTACGGGCGTATCCGGCCTGCTCGTTCGTGAGTCGGTTCTCGGCCTCAGCGATGGTGAGGTCCCGAACCAGGCCGGGCGGGTCCCACCGCACCACCGCTGCGGCGTCGGCGTGCGTCGCGGCCGTCGTGCCCAAGGCGCCCCGGGCCACGGTCAGGGCCCGCGGCGCGTAGATGTCGACGCCGGCCGTGTGCGCGGCCAGGACGGTGCCGTCCCAGGCGCGTTCGACGGTCAGGGTGTTCCCGGCGATGTCGACGATGAGCATGCGCTCGGAGTCGATGAGGATGGTCTCGTCGACGGCGAAGGTGGTGCCGTCGGCGACGGTGACGGTGACGCTGTTCTTCTGTGCGGCGAGGTCGGCGCCGAGGTTCTGGCCGGTGGCGGTCATGGTGCGGTTGGTGACGAGCATTCGCTCGGTGCCGATGCGCAGCACGGAGCCGACGCCGAGTTCGGCCGAGGCCGCGCCGTTCACGGTGACGGTGGTGGCGGTCGTCGAGGCGACGGCGGCGGCGAGGGCGCCGACGGTGGTCTCGTCGAGGCGGTAGCCGAACAGGCCAGTGATGGTGATGTCGGCCTGGTGGGTGTCCCCGCCGCCCCACGCCGCGCTGCTGCCGAGGTTCGTCTCGACGCGGTTGTACGGCGCGCCGGAAAGGGGGTACAGCACCACGTCCGCGGTGCTGATGGCCGTGCCGCCGGACGTGATGGAGGTGAGGGAGATGAGCTCCTGGTCGTCCAGCCACAGCCGCCACGACGGCCGGTACTGCGAGCCCGGCCAGTCGAAGCTGCGGGTCGTGAGCTCCGGGTAGAAGCGGCGGTGACACAGCGCGTCGATGTCGCGGCTGGCGGACTGCAACGCCCGGTCGATCTGCCGTGCGCTGCGCGCGGTCGGTTTCACGTCGAGGGCGCGCATCACGTCCTCACGCGTCGCGTACGTCGGTTCCATCTCTCGTCACCTCCTCTCAGGTCTCGTCGCGCGGTGGTCAGTCGGTGCGCTCGGGCCAGTGCCACGTGCCGCCCGTTCGGGCACCCTCCGAGTGACGGCACACCTGGTTGAAGAACAGGCCCTCGGGGTTCAGGACCGCCAGAGAGACCGTCTCCGGCCCCGAGAAGTTGGCGAGGCTCCCCTCGCCCTCGCTCGGGTAGACGCGGGTGATGATCGCGGCCCGGCACTCGGAGGCGTACTCGCCGCCCGGGGTGCCGTAGCTGACGTAGTGGACGACCCGGCCCACGCTGGGCTTCATCACGGCCTCCCATGGATGGAGAAGCTGACCCCGGTGAAGGACGGCGTGGTGCCCGTCAACTCCCACCGGATCCGGCCCAGGTTGGTCAGGGTGTAGCCGTTGCTGATCTGGCCGTAGGTGTAGCCCGACGACGTCAGCAGCGCCCCACCGATGCTCGTGGCCGACGACGTCTGCACCCACGTGCCGCCAGTCGCATCGAGCACGTCGAAGAACACCGCGAGCGTCGGATCCGTACCGGTCGGCGCGTCCGCGACCGTGACGATCAGCAGACCGTTGCTGATGCGGGACACGTCGATCGCGCCCGTCCGGCCGGTGGTCGCGTTCACCGTCCCGGCGGTGACGGAGTTGGTGGAGCTGTTCAAGGTCAGACCGGTGGCCTTGAACAGCTCCGTGTTCCGGAAGGCGCTCACTCGGAGCCCTCCGCCTCAGCAGCCGACGTACCGCCCGCCTGGCCGCCACCCGTCGAACGGGCAGAACGGCTGCCCGTCGGGGCCTTCTTTGAGCGGCTCGCCGTCGTTCGGGCACGCGACGGGCTGCTGTTCTCGCTCGGCTCGGGCATGCTCGACGGCTTCTCGCCGGATGTCGATGAGCTGTTCCCAGGGGATGACTCCTCGCCCCCCTCCGTGTTCAGGTCAGGCCACACATCGGGCTCGCCCTCGCTGCTCCAGCCGCCGGCCACGACCGCTGCACCGGCGATGGTGGGACCGCCGTGGCGGGTGATCTTCGGCATGTGTTCTTCTCCCTGCTCGCGGTAGTCGGTGCTGCCGCAGTGCGGGCAGCACGGGGCGCCCACCGAGTACGCGGCGGTGCACCCCGTGCAGACCCACGCCGCCATGTCAGCCCGCCACCAGCTGCGCGCCCGCCGTCAGCGGCACCCACGTGCAGTACCAGGTGACGGCCCCGTCCGGGTTGGTGCCGGTCGTGACCTGCTCGACATCCCCGGTGGACACGACAATCCCCGCGAGGGCCTTGCCGCCCTTGTTCAGGTCCGGCGGAGTGTCCGTCTGATCCAGCACCCCGAGGACCGTTCCGGCCGTGGTGTCGGTCGTACCGACATCCGTGGCCGTGGTCAGGTCCGCGGTGTCGCCGGCGGTCGGGTTGGTCTGGAGCTTCACGGTGTTGGCGACGGTGATGCTGGTGGTGACGACACCCCACAGGGCGGTGATCATCACTTCGCCGCCGGTGACGGTGAAGATGGTGCGCGTGTCCGCGGCGAACGCCCCCGACGGGGAGGCGACCGGGCCGCGGCCGAGGAGCAGCGAGCGCAGCTCGCCGCCCTGGATGAGAGTGCTCATAGGGTCGGCTCCTCTCAGACCACGTTGCGCGGCAGGTTGGACGGCTTCCGGGCCTGCGCGAGGTCGTGGACGATCGCGATGAGGATGCCGCCGTCGACGGTGACCTCGACGCAGTTGAAGCCGTCGGAGAGCTGGGTGGCGTCGACGGTGAAGCACATCGCGTCGTTGGTGGTGTCGCCGCCCAGGGCGAGGGTGTCGTCCTGCTCCGCCATCGCCGTCCACGTGCCGCCCACGCCCGGGGCCTTGAACGGGTAGACGTTGCAGTCGAGGGCCTGCTCGGAGGCTCCGTCGACGGACTCCTTGATGGTGGCGATGGTGGTTCCGTCGTCCTCGAAGGTGACGAAGCTGACGGCGTTCGCGTTGGTCAGCGGGATGTGCACCCCGGACGCTGCCGGGATGACGTTGAAGACCCTTCCGAGTCCCTTCACGGTGCCCTCCTTGAGGGGGTTGAGTGCCTCTGGGGATGTGGCTGGGGCGGGGGTGTGAATGCCCGCCCCGGCTGGCGGATCAGGCTCGGGTGGCGACCTTCACGAACGGGGACAGGGTGTTGGAGCCCTTGCGCGGGGTGATCGCGGACTTGATCCACGGCTGGCCGTCGACACGCTCGATCACGCGGACGGCGGTCTTGTCGTTGCCGAACTTGTACTCAGTCGACGTGGACGACTGCATGGCCTGCCGGTCACCGATCAGGTAGTAGCCGAAGTCGACGAAGTTGATGTCACCCGCCGTGCCGACGGTGTTGGCCTTCTCCGTGAAGATGACCGGCCGGCCGAGGATGGTCATGGGCGGGGCGCCCACGCCGTCGTGCGCGCCGGTGCCGATCCACACCGCGCTGCCGCCGGTGCCGACGGACAGGGCCATGGTGGCGAGCTCGGGGAAGGTGTCGATGTGGGCGACCCACACCGCGCGGGCGATCGAGGACGGGAGCATCCGGGAGTACGCCTTGACGATGTTCTCCCACACGATCGACCCGGCCGTCTGCCCGGACTCCTTCGCCACGGACACGGCGGCCGGGGCGTTCATGTAGCCGAGCGGCTGGCCGACGCCGTTGCCCTCGGTGAACGCGACGTCCTCGAACCAGGCGAGGGCCTCGGGGTAGGACTGCGACATGAACTGTTCGAGGCTGATGATGCTGTCGGCGAAGAGCTCGTTCGGGATCTCGCTGTACAGCGTCAGCTTCTTCGCGGTCAGGTTGACCCGGCCGAACGTGGGCGAGGTGTCCTGGAGGTCGCCGCCCTCTTCGGTCCAGTAGCCGACGACGCCGCCGTACACGCTGGAGGCGTTCGAGGTGACGTCCAGCATCGGATAGGGGACGGTCAGGGACTCCATCGGGACGACGCGGGCGCGGGAGCGGACGACGCTCATTTCCAGGGCGACGCGCAGCAGCTCGGCGCGCAGGGTCTCGGGGATGAGGAACCCGCCGTCGGCCGGGACGGAAGAGCCGTAGCTGTTCTGGATCTTCGCGATCTCGGAGCGGCCGGTGAACGCTTCCTGCGTCTTCGCGCCCTCCCAGGTGGCGCCGAAGTAGTCGGTCCACGTGCCGAACTTCTCGTCGAGCTTCGCGCCTGGCGCCTTGGGGTTGTAGTGCTTGCAGCGGGCGACGGGCTGCCCGTTCGGGTCGAGGTTCAGACGGTTGATCTTGTCGATCTGGTCGCCACGGAGGGCGTTCGCGAACTCCTGCTGCGCCAGCTCACGAACCTGCGCCTCGATCGACTCGTCCGAGCGGGCCTGGCCCTTGGCGTAGTCGGTGATGAACGTCGCCAGAGACTCCTTGTCCTTGACGATGTCCTTCAGCGTCGAGGTGTCGCCAAGCGCTTCCGCCAGCTCGTCGGCGTTGCGCGGGATGGTGGGAGTAGCCACTGGTGCCTCCTTCAGGCTTCCGTCGCCGCGCTGGACGACGCCGTGGTGGTGAGGTTGGAGACCAGCACCGACCACGCGTCGGGCTCGTCCTGGGTGAGGTGAGCAGTCAGCGCCGCCCACTCGTCTACGGGTTCGGCGGCAGCCGCCTCCGGCTCCGGCTCGACGGCCGGCTCGGGGGCGGGTTCGACGGGCGTGGTCTCGGCGACCGGCTCGACCGGCGTGGTGCCCTCGGCGGGCGGGGCGACGGCGGCGGCGAGCTGCGCGGCGATCTCCTCGCCGATCAGGCTGCGGATGTCCTCGGTGAGGGTGGCCGCGGACTGGTCGGCCTCGGCCTTCGGCTCGTCGCGGCGCGGGCCCTGGTAGCCATACGCGGCGAAGTCGAACGCCTTGCGCATCTCAGGCTCGCTGTCGCCCTGCTGCGGCTTCTTCGGCTGAACGACCTCGTCTGCGAGGCCCTGCTCGACGGCTTCCTCGGCGCGTAGCCAAGTCTCTTCGAGCATCTTGGCCCGCCATTCGTCGGCGGGGGCGCCGGACTTGGCGGCGTACATCTCGGCGATGTTCTCCGAGATCACATCCAGGACTTGGCCCATCTTGATCATGTCCCGGGAATCCCCCAGGCAGAGCCCCGAGGCTTCATGCACCATGATCATCGAGCCGGGCATCATCGCCACCCGGTCACCAGCCATCGCGATCACCGAGGCAATCGACGCTGCGATCCCGTCCACACGAACGGTGATCTCAGCCGGGTGGGCGCGCAGCGCGGAAGCGATGGCAATTCCCTCCGTGACGCTGCCACCAGGGCTGTTAACACGGACCGTGAGCTTCGGAGCGGTGATCGCCTTCAGCTCGGCGTCGAAGTCCTCCGCGTAGGTGCCGAAGTACCCGCCGATCTCGTCGTAGAGCAGCAGTTCCGCCTCGTCACTGGCTGCGTTGCTGATGCGGTACCAGCGGCGATCTTCGGCGCCGACTTGCGCTCGCAGTGCTGCCGTCTTGGCGCGTGCGCTCGCGATGACCGACGTGACGTCGGCGGGCAGCGCGAAGCCCTGCATGCGGCTCATGAGCCCTCTCCCTTGCGTCCCCGCTTCACCACGCGGCAGCGGCACTCGTTGCCGTACTCCGCTCCGACGCACTTCACGTAGCCAGAGCCGCCCGGGTAGTCCTTGTAGGCCTGCGCGCGGTTCTTGTACGTCCGGCCCGCGTTGTCCCGGCACGGCTCACACGTGTTGTCGTCGTCGTGAGCCACGACCACCCACCGCTGCGCGTTCTCGAAGTCCTCGCCGAGAAGCCCAGCGACCGTCTCCGACCACGCGTCCGCAGCCGGAGCCACCGCCGCCGGCGCGCCCGTGTACGGAATCTCCGGCAGGCCCACCGCAGACAGGACCCCTGCCGGCTCCCACCCAGCGGTGCGCAGCGCTGCGGCGGCCTCAGCGCGGGCGGTGAGCGTCGCGGCTTCGGTCTCCGGGTCCGGGGGGACGGGGTCGCAGTAGTCGAACTCCAGGCCGGCAGCGGTCGCGCCGAACATGGGCAGCAGCTCGAAGTTCAGCGCGGCCTTGATGCGCTCCAGGCGCGGGATGGTCTGCTGCTCCGCGAACCACGCCTTCGCCGCCAACGCGCTGGCGCGGTTGATGTCCTCGAAGTCACCGATGGCGCTCTTCGAGATGCCGTAGGCCTCACGCACGCGGTCAGCGGTCGCGCCGCGCAGCTCCACGAACTGCATGTCCCGCTGGGAGATGGTGCGGTCGACCCACTTGCCGTGCTCCAGGATCGCGACCTTGTGCGCGTTACCGACGCCCTTGTGCTGCTCCGCCCAGCGCTCACGCAGCTCGTCGAACTGGTCGTCCGACAGGGGCTGCGGAACCTCGATAATCCCGCCCGGCTGCGCGCTGTTGAGGAAGAACGCACGCGACCACTCAGCCGCATACCGGGAGGTGTCCAGATCGGGGAGGATCGACAGCACCGGCGACAGCCCGCGGTACGGGTCGAGCGGGTTCGGTCGGCGCAGCTGGATGACCTCGTCCAGTTCCAGCGGTATCTGCTCGCCGTCGGGCGACGTGTAGACGTAGCCCTTCAGGAAGTGCTCGGGGTCGGGCACCGGGGCCATGCGGTCGGGCCGGACGGGCCACATTTCCAGCGGGATGTTCACGCCGGGATGGCGGGCGATGACCCACCAGGTTTCGCCGGTGAGGTCGTAGTGCTGGGTGGAGGACTCGACGAACTCCTGCCGCGGCATGAAGGGGTTGGGCGTGTTCCACAGGTCGAGCGCGGCGTGGCTGGTGACCTCGACGCGGTCCTCGTCGCGGCCGCTCTTGGCCTTGCGGTAGAGCTTCCAGTCGACGAGGGCTGTGGCGTTGCTGGTGCGGTCGACGATCGCGAACAGCGTGGAGACGGCGGACATGGCGCGCATCTGGCCCTCGGCGCTGCGGTTGCTGCCGAAGAGACCGCGGCTGTAGCTCGCAGCGCGGGAGGCGAAGGGGACGGGCGTGGTGGTGGCCGTGCGCGCGGCGTTGGAGAGCGCGCCGAGGAGGGTTCTGGCCACCTACCCCTCCTCACACGTCAGGTGCCGCCGTAGACCCGCCAGTTCAGGACGAAGCAGCCGACACCGGCGGCGACGAGACCAGCGATCAGGTGCCACACCATGGCGGCACTCGACAACAGAATGATCCCAGTCATGTCAAGCAGGATCGGCATACTCCTATTCAGAGCCTGCCTCCACCTGTGTACACGTGCCCTGATCTGGGCGTTCGTCTTCTTCACGACAACCTCGTCCCATCGGCGGCGGCTTGTAGGTTCACGACAGTCTCACAACCAGCGCACCCGGGTTCGTGCCCCGCTGTAGAACGCCAGCAGCAGAGCGTCCGCGTTGTCCGGGCTACGGCCGAGCCGCTTCCGGATCTCGTCCTTCGGCTCGACGAAGATCCGCCCCTGCGCGTCGACCTCCCACAGCGGCTCCAGCAGCTGCGCCACCGTGCTGTCGGCGTTGTCCATGACGGACAGGTCCCAGCCCTGCCGCTCGGACAGGCCGCGGCCGATCTCCCACCAGATCTCCGCGCGCAGGTTCTTGAACTTGTCCGGCTGGGACGACTTCTCGCCGACGTTCACACCGACGATCTGCGCCGAGTGCTTCCCCTGGCCGGCGAGGTTCCGCAGTTCGCCGATCACGCCGAAGCCAATCCCGATGGAGTCGACCTTCACCGCGGTCGCCCCCGACTCCTTGATGGCCGTGAGCACGAGCGGCGCGATCTTCTCCGGCCGGTCCGTGTGCGCCCGCCACTCCCTGCCGGCGCGCCGGCCGCGGCGTTCGCGGATGACGGTTTCGTCTCCGCCGCCGCCGACGTCCACGCCGAGCTCGACGGGTTCGAGGTCGGCGTCGGTCGGCTTGGTCTCGGGGTCGATGCGGCACTTGGCGATGTCGGAGGCGCGTACGACCTTGTTGGGGGCGTCCTCGCTGAACTCGCCGAGCACCTTGGACTTGTAGAGCGGGTTGTCCTCGCCCCATTCGGTGGCCTTCTCCTCGACCCAGCCGCGGGAGACGAGGGCCTGCGCCACGTCTTCGGGGACTTGCTCGCCGGTGAGGTTGGGGGACTCGAAGGCACTGATGCCGATGACGTGCCAGTTACTCCCGGGCTGGCACACCTTCCGGAAGTGGGACGCCGGGTTGTCGGGGTTGCCGATCGCAAGGATCCGGCAGTCCGTGTTCGTCGTCAGCGCGTCCGCCGCCACCCACAACTGCCCGGGGATGCCGCACGCCTCGTCGAGGATGACGAGGACGTACCGGGCGTGGATGCCCTGGAACGCGGACTCGTCATGATCGGCGGGCTTCCGGCCGAACGCGACAAGCTCATCCTCCATGTGCCACTCGGTCTGGTTGACGCGGCCGGCGAGTTCGCCCCGCCGGTGGACACGGCGGATGTACCGCCAGAGGATCGCGCGGACCTGAGCGAAGGTGGGCGCGGAGGTGACGACGAACGCCTCGCCGGGCGGGTGGGTGTCGAGCCACCACGACGCGACGAGGGAAGCGGTGTGAGACTTGCCGACGCCGTGGCAGGAGCGCACGGCGGTACGGCGGTTGTCGCGCACGCTGAGCATGATTTCGCGCTGCTTCGACCACACCACCTGCCCGAGGCGCTCCTGCACCCAGCCGACCGGGTTGTCCTGATAGAGACGCGTGCGCTGCTTCAGGTTGCGGCGGTCCACCTTCCGTTGCAGCTGGTCGCGGATCTGCTTGAGTGCCTTGGTGTCACCGGCCCGCACGAGTTCTGCGATCTGCTGCTCGACCTGGTCACGCGTCGGGGTCGTCACCGGTGTCCTCGGGCTGCGTGGCCGCGTCGAGGAGCTTGGTGATCTCCTGGCCGAGCTTCTCGGCGTCGACGCTGACTCGGGAGGGGGCGTCGAGGCCGAACAGCTTGCGGTAGGACTCGCGGATCTGCCGCATCTCGCGCACCGCGGCGAGCCTGGGGCCGTCGTCGAAGATCGGCGCGCCAGTGTCGTCCTTCACGACGCGGCCATGGGACACCATGACGTGGTCCCGCTCCAGGATCTCCATCGCGGACACGAACAGGTCGTCGAGCTGCGCGGCCTCGGTCGCGATGAGCTCGGCGCCGGCCTGCTGGAGTGCGGCCTTGCGGGCTTTCTGGACGGCGCGCCAGGCGTCGCCGCGGTTGGTGTAGCCGGTGGCTTCGGCCAACTGCTGGTAGGTGATGCCGGGGTGTTCGGCGTAGTAGCGGGCGGCGTTGGCGGCTTTCTCGTCGGCGTAGATGTCGCCTTGATAGTGGCCTTTGCCGTTGCGGGCTTGGCGGTCGCGGTTGCGGTCGCCGGGGGCGCGCTTGTGTCTGTCGGGGTTCTGCTCGTTGGCGGTCACGGCGGTCCCCCTCCTGCTCGTCTCGTTACTGGATGGCGTGCTTTGATGGTAACGATGCGTGCAACCGGGGTGGCGGCTCCTGTGGTGGGCACGCATGACGGAGGCCCGCCTCCCCCGAGGGCGTCGGGGTTGAGGCGGGCCTCCGTATGCGTGCGGGGTGTGGGTCAGAAGCCGCCGCCGGGGAACGTCGGCTTGGGGCGAGGCGCGGCGGTGGGGAACTCGATCAACTTCACCGGGCACGGTCCGTTCCGGTCCGGGTCCACGCGCTCGATCGCGTCGTCCCAGCCCTCGCGCCAGTCGTTGTTGTAGAGCCCGTCGTTGTCTGCCGACGCCCGGACGGTACCTGCGTCCTCGACGGCCTCGGCCAACGCGTGCTCGCCGATGGCCTGCTGGAAACGAAGGTAGGTGTCCTCGGCGAGGATCGTTCGGAGGTAGGCGTCGATCTCGGCAGGTGTGGCGTTGAAGCGAGAGGGCATGCCGGTCACGGCGGGTTCCTTTCGGTGGCGGTGGGTTACGGGTCAGAACTGCTCGGTGCGGAAGCTGTATCCCGCGTGCGTCAGGGTCTCGCCGAGGGGGACCTCCCGAAGCTGACGACCGAAGGCCAGCCCCGCACGGCCGAAGGCGACGTTCTGAGCGGCGAGCACCTTCAGTGCCGACAGCGCGACGGCGTGGCGGGTCGGCAGGGGCTCGGCGCTGGAGTGGGCCTGCGAGCCGTTCGGGCGAGTGACGATCAGACGGTACGGCATGAGGTGTGCCTTTCGGTGGCGGTGAGTTGAGGGTACGGCGGGGGTCAGTAGTCGGTGCCGGGGATCGCCTCGTCGGGCCGCTCGTCCACGGTGGTGCACACGCGGCACTGGTGGTCGAACTCCGTCGCCTCGTGGCACAGGCGGATCTCCTCGGCGGTGAACTCAGCGGTCATCGGTCTCTCCTTCAACCTCGGGGCAGTCGTCCAGGTGGTACTCGGCGTCGTCGGGGCAGGTGCACTGCGGCTGGTCGAGCTGGGAGCAGCCCGGCTCGTGGGGCGCGGCGGCGCAGCAGCGGGAGCAGTCGCAGTCCCGGGCGCGCGCGAGGAACGGCGGTCGGCACGGACCGGGGTGGTCGATGGGCGCCCAGACCGGGGACGGGTTGGCGGCCTCTTGGGCGGCGAGAGCGTCGAGGCGGGCGCGGATCTGGTCGGCTGCGGTCACGGTGGTTCTCCGATCTGGTCAGGCGGCGAGGGCGAGGCGGGCGGCGGCGACGCGGTAGGCGGGCTTGCGGGGGCGGTAGATGACGGCGATCGCGGCGACCTCGGCCGGGGTGTAGCGGGTGCACTGGCGGGCGCGGCCCTTGGTGTAGGAGACGCTGGCCGTGCCGACGGCGCCGGCCTTGACGGCGTTCTTGCGGAGGGAGGAGGCGACGGTGCGGGCCTCCTTCACGCCGAGGCCGGCGGCCACGCAGTGGGTCGCCAGGGTGGCGGCGCCTTGGCGGCGGATCTTGGCGGCGGCGCGCTGGGTGCGGGTGCGGGCCTTGAGGGTGGCGCGGCGGGTGCGGTTCGTGGCGATCATCTTGGGTCCCCCTCGATTGCGGCTCCCTCCCGCCCTACTCACGGGTGGTTAACCACCTCTAATATGGCATACCCTGGACAGGTGGTCAACCACCCTGAGAGGATTGGGCCATGGCCAACCAGCACAAGGAGAAGCTCCGAGGCATCCGAGGCGTCGACGACGCCCTCTGGATCGACCTCGACCGCGCCGCGAAGACCGCAGGTAGCGACCGCAGCAAGGTCACACGAGAGCTATGGGAGTGGTTCGTTGGCCGACCCGGGGCCGACCTGCCGGAGCGCCCGGCGAGCAGCGAGGAGAAGACCGCATGAGCGAGGCAGCCGCCTGGGTCACCCAGCAACTCGCGGCAGCTGGATACACCGCCCTGCCGAGCCTGCGCCCCGGCGAGTACTTCGAGACCACCGGGTTCGCCGTCGAAGCCAGCAGCGCCCCGGGCGCGGCTCGCGTGACAGTGACGGCGCGCTTCACGGGCCAGGACAAGTACGAGCAGTGGGGCGAAGCGCAGGCCCTCGCGAGCAAGCTCATGGACGTGCTGGAGCCGCTGGGCGTGGGGTTCGAGGAGATCGACGGCCGCGAACCGAACTGCGCCTTCGATGCGTATCCGCCCGTCAGCGCGGGCCCGGTGCGCCCGGACGAGGAGCCCACGTGAGCCAGCCGCCCGAGGGTGAGATCGACTGCCCGCACTGCCACGCCACCGCGCAGACTCAGGACGTCCGCATCACCGTCGGCCGCGCGGATGGCACGACCGTCGCGGTCCGGCACACGAAGGACTGCGTCGACTACCCACCCGAGCCTGGCCACCCGGACGAGGAACCCACCGCATGACGAAGGCCCCGCCCGGAATCCGGTGCGGGGCCGATCTACGTCTGGCTACTTGACGCTGCCTGCGAAGATCGCCGTCTCGGAGTCCATCGTCGGCGTCAACTCGATCTGCAAGTACACCTCGTCCTTCGGCATCTCGCAGCCCACCTTCGCCGTCGCGGTCCGGCCCGGGCGCAGCCGCATCGACGGCACGCCCTCCAGCCCGCGGTCCGAGTCGAAGACCTGCTCGCCTTCCTTCGAGTCGTCGCCGTAGTAGCACGAGATGTAGCCGGTGGCGATGTCCGCAACCTTGTCGGACTTGTTGTCGATCTTCACGGTGAACGACACATACGGCGTGGACTCCGGTGACGCGTACTCCGAGGAGACGCCCCGCTTGTAGCCGGACAGGGTGACCTCGACGCCGTCCTCGTAGGCCACGCCGTCCGTCAGCCCCATGATCTCCGGCTCGGTGTCCGACGGTTCAGGCTCCGGCTCGTCAGCGGCGGCGGTGACGGTGGGGTCGGCTGGCGCGGACGCTTCGGCGGCCGGGCTGCCGTCGTCGCGGGAGTTGGCGACGACGATGCCGGTGGCGACGATCGCGGCGATGACGGCGGCAGCGGCCCCAATGATGATCGCGTTGGTGCGGGACTTCGCGGGCTTCGGCGGCTCGGGCGGGAGCGGCGGCGGGAAGTCGGGCTGCGGCGGCGTGGGCGTGCTCATGGTCCCCCCAGGTGGCGTTGTGTGCTGGGGTGCATGATGCGCCGACGTGAACGACCCGTGAAGGCGCTGTCGCCGTTCTGTGACCCGAATCCACCCGAACCGGTAGCCCCACCCTGCCGGTAACAGCGACACTGCGGGCATGGCGATCAGGTACGGCGTCCAGGCCGACAGCGAAGAGGAATGCTCCGAGGGCCTCGCGCTCCTCGTCGACGCGGGCATGCTGCCCGTCATGATGCCGCGGCACCTCGCGGACAACCGGTGGATGGCCCGCGCCGTACCGAGCCCTGCGGCCCGGGCGAAGGAGCCGGCCGACCGGTAGCCCGGGCGTGCGAAGGCCCCACCGCCCTGGGGGGAATGCGGTGGGGCCTGGTGCGCGGTGCCTGACGCGATTCTCAGTGTCGCAGCGCAGTCAACTCGGTCAGGACGTCAAGCGCCAGATGCCCTGGGGGGTGCGCTCCACGTCTGGCTTCAAGGCGGCCAGCCCGCTCAGGACTTGCTTCTCAGTGAGTCCGGTGAGGGCCTGGAGATCCCGGCGCCGCATCTCCCCATAGTGGGAGAGGGCGTTGCGTATGCGCTCCTGCCTGGTCGACCGACGCGCCACGTAGTCCGCCAGCTCACCGCGTAGCTCGAACCACTCCGTGTTGCTGACTCTGTGAGCCGTGAACCGCGCGTGGAGTGCCTGCTCATGCTGCTGACCACCGTGCTCAACGCGGACCAGGTCGTCTGGCCGCAGCGCCAGCACGTCGATACGCCGGCGCAAGTTCTGTGTCGTACCGATCTTGACGCGAGTGCCGTTGCGGAGGAAGTAGACGACGGGCGCGTGCGTCTTCCCGTTCAAGAGGCTGCTGACGTTTACCACCTCGTCGCCCACAGGACCGTCAGGCACATCGAATGGAGAAGCGCTCGTCTGTCCATCCGCGGCAGTCCCCCAGGACGCCCTGACAGCACAGTCCCTCGCTTCCAGGAGCTTACGCAGTCCCGCCGCAAGCTCCGGATCGTCGGGCAGGCGGCGGGCCATGTCCTGGGCCAGCTCCCGGAAGGAGACGCTGATCCAGCGGAGGCTGGCCGGTAGACGGTCGTGCTCGAAGTAGCGGAGCACGTGGCTTGAACTCTCGGTGGTCATTTCCTTCTCTCGCAACGAACGTAGTCGATGGATGTGGGTCCCTTACTGGGTCCCTCGCCTCCGTGTGAGGGGAGGGCTTCCACGCCGCTAGGGGACCCGGCAGGGGACTCGCGTGTAGGGGCTTCGACCAGCGCTTTTGACGCTAGGAGACGGATACCGCCTGCGCTTCCCAGGCCTCCACGGGCACCAGACGCCACGTGCCGGCGTCCGTGCGCTCCACCTCCGGCTTGAGCCCTTCGATGGCCTTCAGTACCTGCCGCTCCTCCAGGCCCGTCGCCTGCTCCAGCTCGCGGCGGGTGGCGTTGCCGTACTTCGTGAGCGCGTTCCGCACCCGCTCCTGGTACGAAGCGCCCTGCACCGGCAGGATCAGCCGCTTCCCCACCGGCGCCCGCACCGTCGTCGCCCCGATCCGCGCCACCTCAGCCTTGAACTCATCCCCCGTCAGCCACATGCCCTTGTACGGTGTCGGCACCTGGTGGACCGGCGACTGGAGCAGGAACTTGCCGGGCTGGTCCAGCCGTCCAGGCTCCCAACCTGGGGTGTTGCCGAAGATGAACCGGCGGTGGTCCGCGTCGTTCATGCGGGTGGACAGCCGGTTCGCGTAGTTACCGCGGGCGTCGGTGGTGCCGCCGAACACCTTCCGAGAGGGCTGCTGGGTGGCGGACAGGAAGTGCATGCCGGCGAACCGCATCAGCGCGAGGAGGGACTCCTGCTTCTTCGACGCGGGGGTCTTCTTCCACGGCCCGTCGTCGCCCTGCCGCACCAGCTCGGCGAGCTCGTCCTCGATGACCCAGATCGCCGGCCGTCCGTGCTTGGCGGGGTCCCACTCCTGATCACCCGCGGCCGCGAGGATCTCGCCGCGCTCGTCGAGTTCCTCCCGCAGCCAGTCGAGGAGGGCATGGGCCTGCTCGGGCGTGGCGGCGAGGTCCTGAAGGAGCGGCAGCATGGGGGTGAGCTCGGGGGCGCCGGGCTTGAGGTCGATGCCGTACAGGACGGTGTCCGGGCGGTCCGCGAGCTGGACTGCGATGGACCGGACCAGGGTGGACTTGCCGAACTTGGACGAACCGGCGACCAACGTGTGGTTGTAGGCCAGGTCCAGCCAGACCGGGCTCAGGAACCGGTCCACGCCGAGGAGAACCGGGTCGGTGAACCGGGCGCCTGTGGTCCGCTCGTAAGGGATCACCGCGCTGAGGGGGTCGCCGTCGATGAACCGGGCGATGAGCTGGTTCGTGAGCGCGCCGTCTTCCAGCATGAACTCCCCGGCCACGCCCATGCCGGAGGCGACGCGGTCCCAGGCGGACTTGAGCTTGGCCCGGTCCAGGTTCACGGGGAGGTCGAGGACCGCGGTCCATCCGGTCTTGGTCCGTTCCACGGTGCAGCCCGGCAGTTCGGCCTGGAACAGTTCGTGGACCACGGTCCGCAGGCGGGTCTCTTCCACGGTCCGCCCGGCCAGGTTCGGCCCCTGCTGGACCGGTTCGGGCATGGTCCGCTGGACGAGGGCGTGGTGGGCCATCTGCTGCCGGATGAGCACCGTCTGGAGCTTCGCAGCCTCCATGTCCAGCTTGATCGCGTCGTGCCGGGTGTGGTGCCGGTACACGACCCGGGCCGCGGCGGTCGCGCCGACGGCGACGAGCCACGCATAGACCGAAGCGCCACCGCCCACCGCAGTGGTGACCCAGGCCTGTGTGAAAGCGCCCGACGCCGCCCCGGCAGACCAGGACAAGGCGCTGCTCCACTTCTTGGAGAACGAGGTGAGCGACAGGCTGCCCGCGGCAACGGCGGCGGTGAGCTCTACCGCTGCGGCGGCCATGCCGTACTGGTAGTCGGCGGCGAGGGCTGCGGCGGAGACGAGGCTGGGCGCGGCGAAGGTGGCGACGAGGTCGGCGCGACTGATCTTCACTGGTGCTCCGTGGCGAGACGGGGCGGCCCCCGCAGTGACGGGGGCCGGCGGCGGTCAGCGGTACTGGTGGAGCTTGGACTCGGCGTCCTTGAGTCGCCGGTAGGCCGTGGACTCGGGGACGCCGAGGATGGTGGCGGCGCCCTTCTTGGTGATGTGGTCGCCGTTGCGGAGGCGGCGGAACAGTTCATCGACTTGGTCCTCGGGGCGGACCGGGCGGTCCACGGCGCGTCCGGTGGCCTGGATGAGAACGGGGTCCGGCGTGGTCTCGATCTGGTTCACGGGCTGGTCAGCGGCTTGAACCGGCTCCGGTTCGGGTCGGTCCGCCGGGCGCTCAGCGGGGCGGTTCACCGGTTCGACGACGGGCGGGGCGGCGGGGCGGCGGGCCTCCAGCGCGAGCCGGACACCGACCGTGCGTTCCTCGGACAGGAGCCGGTCCCGCTCCCCCAGGGCGAGGGCCATCTCGGTGCCGGCCTGCTGCTGCAAGGCGCGGAGGTACGCCTCGTACTTGGGGTCGAGCTTGATGCGGATGGTGTGCATGCCGATCGCCCACACGCCCTTGGCGGCGACGGAGACGAGGGCGCCGACGATGCCGACGAGGAGGGCGTCGTCGCGGTGTCCGTGGAGGATGATCGCGGCGACGGACACGGCGAGCATGGCGAGTCCCGCCTTGCGCGGGAGTTCGGCGCGCTTGCTGTCGTAGCGGAGGAGCCATTCGGCGATGAGGCAGGCGGCCCATCCGGCGTCGAACACTCCGGCGACGAGGTAGGCGGCCCAGGCGGGGGCGAGGAGGGAGAGCATGCTGCCGATGGCGACGGTGCCCCATACGATGGCGCCGATCGTCATGAGGATTGCGGCGGCGAACAGGGCCTTCCGGAGCGCGGAGTCGAGGTTGAACGGCAGCCGCGGCGCGGGCGGGGTGGTGTCGGGGACGTCGTAGTCGACGGGGACGCCGTTGACGGTTTCGGTGACGGTGCGGGTCGGGTGGCGGCGGAACAGGCTGGGCATCGAGGGTCTCCGGGTTAGGCGTGCGCTCGGGCGGCGCGGGGGCGGTGGGTGCGGATCTGATACGCGATGTACACGGCGCCGGCGGTGAGGAGCGCGGCTTCGGGCTGCTGCTGGGCGGCCTGGGCGACGCCGGTGACGATGCCGAGGAGCAGCGCGGTACCGAGCTGGGCGAGTTGCGCGGTGGCCTCGGGGTGCATGCCAGCGAGGACGATCAGGGCGGCGATGAACAGGCGGGTGAGGAGTCGTTCGGGGCGGCGTCGCATGGCTGCTCCTGGGTGGCGGTCGGGAGGGCTGGCCGGATGTCCAGGGCGCACGCGCGGTGTCGTGCGCCGAGGGCTACCGGTCAGTCCTCGTAGAGGAAGCGGGCGCGACGCCAGGCCGGCTGCTGCCGCAGCTTGCGGTCGAGCTCGGAGTTGACCGCGTGCGCTTCCTGCGAGTCGCAGCCGTTCTTGCCGTCGGGGTCAGGGCGCGCGGCCATCAGGCGCTTGATCTCGGCTCGGTCTTTCTTCCAGCCCATGTCGGGCTCCTCTCGGGTTGGGGTGGCAGACCGCTGAGTGGTGGCCGGTCAGCGGCGGCCGCGGGCCCAGGACCAGGCGGACAGGATCGTGTCTGTTTGGTCCGTGACCCGGCCCGACTCCAGCTCGCTGGCCCGGTCCTCCAGGCGCTTCGCCGCGGCTTCCTTGCCGCGGTTCCGGAGTTCCTTTGCGGCCTCGCGGTTCTTCTTCGCCTGGTTCTTCATCCGGTCGGACATGGGTTCCTCTCGGGACGGTGGATGATCGCTGGGGCCGGGCGCGGGACGGGGGGGTAGACGACCGCGCCCGGCGGTCTGGGGTGTCAGCGGTGCTGGTGTTCGCCTTGCTCGTGCCAGCCGAGGCGGCTGCGGATGTCGGCGGCCTGCTTGTAGTCGGCGGCGCAGTTCTCCGGCGTGGCCGGCTCGGCGAGGATCCGGTTCGGGCGCGGGGTGAGGTCCGGCTGTTCGCTGCTCATTGCTGCGCCTCCGGCCTGGGGAGGGCGCGGCACTTCTCCGCGTGGGTCTGGGCCCATTCGCGCGCATCGCTGTCGGCCAGCTCGGGAAGGTGCTTCTCGTACTGGCTGGTCAGGCCCCAGACCATCCGGTGGTGGTTGTGCTCGGAGGTCGACGGGCAGCCGGTGCAGGCGGCGAGCGTCGCGTATGGCTCGGGCGGGGTCAGGACGTTCATCTGGTGCGTCAGGTCGACGAACCCGCCGCCGACGGTCAGGTAGCGGGCAATGACGCCCTCGGGCCACGACTGCGCGGCTGTGGTCTGCTGCTCGCTCATTGGCCGGCTCCCTGCTGCGGGAACGGGTTCTCGGCGAGGTGCTCGGTGAGGGCGCGGCCTTGGGCGGCTTGCGCGGGGTGGCGGAGGGTGCCGCACAGGTTGCAGCCGCGTGCCGTGTGGGGGGTGGGCTGGCCTTGGGGTTGATCGGTACGCTCGGGCATGCCTGCCTCTTCGTCGTGGTTGTAGGTGGGCGCCCCCGGCCCATATGGCGTTCGCAGCGCCGGGCCGGGGGCTTATTCGTTGGGCAGCACGGGCTGCTTGCTCCCGACTGTAGGGGTCCCCTACAGTCCATGGCAAGCGGCCCACCGAATGAAAGGGCCGGAATGAGCGACGAGGAGGTGCGCCGCGTGGCCGACGCCCTTGACGCGATCGAGCAGATCGCGGACTTGGAGCAGCGAGTCAGGGCCAAGAGTCAGGTGATGGCTGCCCAGGCCGAGCGCAACAAGGAGTGGTCGCAAGAGCGGGACGAGCTGATTCGTCGGCTGAACGACGAGGAGGGCTTGTCGTACCGGAAGATCGCGGCGCGCCTCGATATCAAGCTGAGCACGGTGCAGGCCGTGTTCCGTGGCTACAAGGGGTCGGGCACGACGCGGCCGAAGACGAAGGCGGAGGAGCCGAGCGATGGATGAGCTGGTGCGGTGGCTGGGCGACCAGCTGGACGAGGACGAGCGGATCGCGCGGGCGGCTATCAGGGTGGTTGGCGATGTACCCGGGGCGGCGAACTGGCGCTTCGGTAACGCCTTCACCGACGAGGGCGGCACCTACTGGCAGATCACAACGCTGACCCCGGACGTCGGCGGGTTCGGCCCCGTGGAGCTGGTGGGCAGCGGGATGAGCGGGGGTGGCGCTCATGAGCCGGAGATCGCGCGCCATGCGGTCGAGCATGATCCGGCCCGGGTGCTGCGCGAGATCGACGCCAAGCGGCAAGTCGTTGACATGTACGTGAAGGCGGCGACGGTGGTCGACAACTTCACTGACCCCGCCAACAGGCTCATCGCGGCGGCCAATCGAAACGGCTTCGGCGCGGCACTCAAGGCGCTCGCCCTGCCCTACGCCGACCGGCCCGGCTACCGCGAGGAGTGGCGGCCATAGCCCCGGACGCAGCTGCGCCCCGACCGTCGTGACCCGGTCGGGGCGTTGTGCTGTGCAAGCACCGCCCGAGACGCCAGAGCAGGGACGGAAGCGGGCGGCATCAGCAGGATCGCACGCCCGTCAAACGGCGCCCCAGGATGCCGCTGTCAGTGGGCTGCGGCAGGCTGACCGTATGCGTACGGTGATCGTGTTCCCGCCCGATGAGCAGGGCGGCCGGCGTGTCCGCTCCGGCAGCGAGATCCTCGGGCTCGCGACAGGGCTGCGGGATGTCGTCGAGTTCCTGCGCCGCGCCGGCCTGGACGAGGTGGACGAGGCGTACGTGCGCCGCACCCGGCTGATCGAGTGGCGGGGTGGCGGGCCGGACGTGTGGGAGCACTGATCGTTACCGAGCAGGCGTCTCGAATCGGCTGGCTTCCCAAGCTGCGCTCATGATCCGCTGATATCGCTGCGGGCCGAGCAGCTCGCTCAGGCCCCGACAGACGGCGAAGGCAAGGTCAACCTCGGGGTCACGCTCGATACCGAAGCGGCGTTCGAAGGTGCGCTGTCGCTGCCAGCCGAGGAAGTCCCAGCGTGTCGGTTGGGCGGCCTCGTTGTAGATCGCTTCGACGGCGCAGCAGAGTGCGGGTTCGTACACGTCGGGCGCCAGTTCCTTCAGCATGGCGAGTTGGGCGTGCGCGGCCGCGACGAACAGCGGCCAGGAGTCTCGCGGGCCGTAGATCTGCTGCAGGGCGAGGGTGAGGTTTGTCGACGTCTCGTTCACAGCAGGTTGATAGCCGAGCCGGGCTGGCGCGAGTGCTGGGCGCGCGGTTGCGGAGCGGGTGAACCTCGCGGCGCCAGGTGGACGCCATCGTGCCCTCGATGGCCGCTGCCCGTTGCCAGTGCATGGAACCTGGTGACGAGGAACTGTCGGCGCTGATGGACGAGCCGGGCGAGCTGCTGCCACTGCTGACGCAGGGTGAGGCGCGGGCCCTGCACTACGTCGCGCACCTGCTCGGGTCGGGGGACGCGGCCGGCGCTGATGCTGCCCGTGAGATGGAGATGCGGTTGGAGCGTCGGCTGCGCGTGATGTTTCCGGGGCAGGACGTCCGGCCGAAGACGGCGCTGTACAACCCCTGAACGCGCGAGCGCCCCGCCCACACGGCGGGGCGCTCGGGTGTTGGCGATCGTGCCGTGGTGGGCCAGCCATCGCCTCTGGGCGCTCTACGCGCGCCAGCGTCTCCCCACCGGACGAAGCCAGAATGCCACGGCCGTCAAGCCGGGCCGAGCTGCCAGGTAGTCAGCGGCGGCCCGTCGTCCTCGAACGGGCACGGTTCCCCGTCATGGTCGTGTTCGTCGCGGGCCTGCTGGCACAGCAGGAGCGAGCGGCGGCCGGACGCGAATGCGGGGTCGCGCCACTTCTCGTCTGGGTTGCGGGCGACGATCCAGTCGGGGCCGACGGCTTCGATGCGGACGCAGTCGTGGTGGTCGCGGCCGAAGGCGCCGTGTGCGGATCCATGGATGATGTCGCCGACGGCGAGGGGGCGCCGGCCGGGGCAGCGATGCTCGGCGTACACGGTGATACCGGGCTGGCGGCAAGTGGCGCAGACGCTCATGCGGTGGGCTCCTTGATCCAGTTGGCGGGTGTGAGGGTGAGGCGGCCGTCAGCCAGCCGGTCCCACCAGTACGGGCGGCCGAACAGCCAGACGACGCGTAGGGCGTCAGGGTCACGGATCACGGCTGCTCCTCGGGCTGATTGGCGGGCGGCGCGATCACGTTGTGCAACTCGACGAGCCGGGCGTCCCACCAGCGGGAGACCGACGTGCCGAGCGGCGGGGGCCCGGCCTTCACCCACCGCTCGTAGAGGGCGGTGACGCGGGTGGCCGTTGTGCCGTCGGCCGCTTGGGTCGTTGCCGTGCCCGGCGCGGGCTCGTCGAGGACGCGGACCGTTGGGCAGGGCCATGCCTGGCCGCAGTGGGCGCAGGTGAGGGCCTCCATCCGGAGGACACGGGCATGAAGGGCGCGGGCGCGGGCGATGGCGGCCTCGGCTTGGTCGAGTTGGTCGCGGCGGCGTCGGGCGATGCGCTTTCGGGTGGCGGACACCTCGGCGAGTTCGTCGAGCCGGTCGTACAGCTGGGCGAGTTGGTCGCTGGTGAGGTCGTCCAAGCGGATGCGTTCGGTCACTGCTGCTCCTGGTCGGGGATGTCGAGGTCGAGGCCGGCCACCATCTCGTCGAAGCGGCGGCGGGTGTCGGCGATGAACTCCTGGTGTGCGGCGTCGACGGCGGCAGCGTCTTGCTGCTCGGTGCCGCCGACGAAGACGATGCGGACGCGGGCGGTGCGGTGGCCGGCGCACCAGCAGATGCTGCCGGAGACCACGGCGGTGAGGATCAGGTACGGGATCACGGTGCGCCTCCGGGGCAGAGGAACGGGTACGGCGGGTTGGTGCCCCAGCAGGCGGGGCAGTCCTCGGCGTTGGCGCTGTTGCCGAGGTGCTGCGGGTTGGGGCCGGCTGCTGCTTGGCGGGCGGTGTCGCGGAGGCCGGCGACGAGTTCCTCGATGTGGTCGAGGGGGATGCGGACGGGGCCGGCCTGGTTCGGGTTGGTGGCGGTGAGCGGGATGAAGAACGTGACGGCGGGCTGCCCGTCGTGGAGGTGGATGGCCGGTGTGACTTCAAGCTGCTGGCCGTTGGTGTCGCGGTAGTGGAAGGTCATGGTCTGCTCCTGCGGGTGAGGTTTCGGAGGGTGCGCCATATCCAGCCGATGGCGAGGAGGGCGGCGCTGATGAAGGGGGCGCAGACGATGCCGATGCCGAGACCGCCCATCAGGCCGTCCACCGTCGGACAGGGATGCCGGCCTCCTCAGCGAGCCGGGCGGTGTGGCTGGCGCCCCGGCTGCCGTCCTTGATGAACGCGAGGCACAGTTCGGCGCCGAGGTTGACCATGCGGGCGTTGCGGATGAACCCAGCCCGCTTGCCCTCCAGGGACCAGTTCGCAGGGTAGGCCTCCACCTTGAGGGGCAGGTCGCGGCGGATCATGTAGTTGGCCCAGTCGGCTGCTTGTGCGTCGGCGCCACGGGGGCAGGCGCCGTGGACGAGGGTCATGAGGCGTCCTGCGTTGGTGGCTTCGCAGAAGGCGGCGTCAAGGGCGAGGCAGACCAACTCGTGGCGGGTCCAGTCTCGGCTGCCGGTGACGAGCACGCGGTACGGCTTGGCGTTCATGCGGTCTCCTCGTAGGTGAGTGGTTGGCTGTGGGTCCACAGGGGCCGAGGGCGCAGGAGCCCGTCTGCGGGGCTGTGAGGGGGCGTTGCGACGCGAGGGGCGCGGCGGGCTTGTGAGGCGCTCCAGCGGCCACACAGCCACCGTGCTGCCCCCGCGACGGTGAGCGCCGCGAGTCCGCCCCCGGCCGCCGCCCAGAGGACGGCGGCGAGGATGACGGTGAACCACGCGTCGACGAACTCGCCGATCACTGCTGCGCCCCGTCCTGCTGCGGCTCGGCGGCGGTGAGGAGCGGCCGGGTGAGGATCGCGCGCGCCTCCTCCTGCGCCGCTCGATAGCCCCGCCCGAAGTCACCCTTGCCGATGTCGGCGTGGGACCAGATGAGGACGCGGCCGATGCGCGCTCCGTCCGTCGTCCATGGCGCGTCCGGCCGCGCCTCGGCGGCGTGATTCACCGGGCAGGGCGCCGAGTCGCAGTCGCACGCGTCTGACTCGCAGGCGGTGGCCCCGCACGTGCACGCCGCCTCGGTGCCGGGCTGCGCCTCGCCGGCTGCGAGTGCGGCGATCTCGTCATCGGGCGTGCCGAGCAGCGCCGGGCTTTGGGTGACGGCGACGACGCGGCCCTTCAGCCGACGCGGTCCGGGCTGCGCCTCGTCGGCCATGCGGCGCAGCAGGGGGCGGGCTTCGTCGATGCGGTCAGCGATGTGGTGGCAGTCCTGCACCCATGCGGCGTTCCTGGGGTGCTCAGGGGCCATCGAGCGCACCAGCTCGGCGACCTCCCCGTAGACGTCGGCCCGGGACACGGGCGGCGGCAGCACGGCCAGCACCACATCGGCGAGGTCGAACTCGTTCGGCGCCAGAAGGGCGGTCGCTGCATCGAAGGGCTGCGCCTTAGAGACGGTGGCCCGCTTGATGCGAGCGAGGATCGCCTGGGCGATGCGGTCGCGCAACGCGGCCTGCTCGGGCTGCTCGCCGACGGCGGTGACTTCGTCGATGATCTCGGCGACGGCGGCGCACACCCGCTCGTGCTGCTCGGTGAACGTCGGCGTCTTCGGCCCGGGGATGGCGACGGCGTCCCACAGGCGGTCGGCGTGCTGCACGGACAAGCCGTGCGTGTGGTCGGTGGTCATGTGCTGCTTGCTCCTGGTGGTGGCTGGTGCGGGCGGGGGTGGGTGGTGTGGGACGCTGAACGGAGGCCCGGGGCGGGTATCGGCCGCCCCGGGCCGTCTGCGTGGTCACGGGGTGGGGAGCGGCCGGTTGGACCACAGCACCTCGGTCCGGGCCCGGCTCTGGTCGGCGCGGGCGTTGCCGGCGCTGGCGATCAGCTCGCTGCGGTGCCAGCCGGCGTACAGCTCGTCGTACAACGGGCTGTGGTAGCCGGACAGGACGACCGCGGCCTTGCAGGAGGCGAGCGCGGCAGCCAGCTCCCGGTGCTCGCCCTCGGTGCGCATCTCGTGCCGGTAGCCGGTCGCCCCGCGGGTCGAGCCCAGGTACGGCGGGTCCACGTACAGCAGCGCGTCCTCCCGCCCACCGAACGCTTCGATCAGCTCCAGGGCGGGCCGAGACTCCAGATGCACGCCCATCAGCCGCTCGGCGGCCGGGTGAAGGCGCAGCCGGTAGCCGTCCAAGTAGGCGGGCATGTTGGTGCCGATGTCGGCCTTGCAATGCCGCCAGCCGGTGCGGTCCATGCGTCCGGAGCGGCCCTGGGTGAGGCGCACCCACACTCGGCGGGCGGTCTCCAGATCGGTGTCCGCGGGCTCGTAGGACAGGGCGTGCTCGACGCGGGAGTGCGGGGTGAGCGCGCAGACGCGGGCGAACTCGGCGGGCTGGTCACGCAAGATCCGCCAGAAGGTGATCAGTTCGCCGTCCTTGTCGCTGACGGTCTCCAGCGGCGCCGGGTCCTTGGCGAGGAGCACGGACAGGCCCCCGGCGTAGGGCTCGACATAGTGACGGTGCTTGGGCAGCAGGGCGGCGATACGGCGGGCGAGGCGCTGCTTGCTGCCGAAGTACGGGACGGGCGGCCGGACGGCGGTGCTCATCGGTGTCTCCTCGGTGTTGGTGCCCGGTGTGGGGCGGGGTGGGGTGGTGGGGCAGTCAGGCGGCGGGCTGGAGGTGAGCGAGCGCGCCGCTGCCGGGGCAGGGGTGTCCGTGGGGTCCGTGCCGGCGGATGCGGCCCTGCTGGGTGACGAGGTGGCGGACGGTGCAGGCGGGGCAGGCGGCGCGCTCGCGGGACTGGTCGCCGCGGGGGACGTACAGGCCCCAGCCGCTGCCGACGAGGTACTCGGCTGCGCGTTCGGCTGCGCCGCGTGGGGTCTGCCGGTGGGTGGGGGTGGTGAGGCGGTAGTCGTCGAGGGCGGCGGCGATCACGGCTATCGCCGCGGCAGGCATGGCGGTCACAGTTGGTGCTCCTTGATGTAGAGCTCCTCGTCCTCGCGCTCCTTGTCGTGGCAGCGGATGCAGAGCTTCTGCTGGGGCAGGTGGTGGAGGCGGCGGGCGCACCAGCGGTCGTCGGTGTCCTCGATCTGCTCGATCCACTCGACGGCCTCGGTCAGGCGCATCAGTCCGGCGGTGTCGATGCAGTCGTGCTCGGTGACGTAGGTGAAGAGGGGGCGGGGCTGCTGGCAGCGCTCGCAGGTGCCCTCGGTCGGCTTGGGGGTGGCGGGCTTGTTACTCATGGGTTGGCTCCGGAGTGCGTGTTGGCGGACGGTCAGACGGCGGTCAGGTGCTCCAGCCGATGAGGCGGAACTGGGCGCCGTGCTCTTCCAGGGCGCGCTTCGACTCGGCCTGCTCGCGGGCCCAGACGAGACGGACGACCGAGTCGGACTCGGGGACGGTGCGGTACTCGGCGTAGAGGTAGCCCTCGTCGTCGACGTAGACGGCGTCGTGCTCGGGCGAGGGGCGTTCGGCCGACGGCATGAGCCCGGCGGCGACAGCGGCCTTAAGCCACGCGGCTGCCTCACCGATGAGGTGCTGGCGGAGGGCGGCGTCGAGGTTGTCCCAGGCGTCAGCGGCCCAGGCGCCGTAGCCGTTGCGGTAGCGCGCTTCGGCGAGCTGAAGGACGCGGGGGTCGGTGCTGGTCATCGCTGGTTCTCCTGTGCGTCGTGGGCGTCGATTCGTGCGGGGTGTGGCTGCTGGAGTCGTCGTCCGGTGCGGGTGGTGCAGGGTGCTCGTTCGGGTGCGCGGCAGTGGGGGCATGGGATTTGCCGGGCGGGGTGTGCGCCGGTGCGTTGGCGGAGTTCGTCGGGCATGGGGGCGCCGGGCCGGCGGGCGGTCATCGCTCGGTCTCGGCGGTGACGGGCTGTCCACTGCGGCAGGTCCACGGGGAGCAGCCGTCGGGGTCGCCTTCCTCCAGCTCGGCGTCGGCGATCTGTCCGAAGACGTCGGTCTGCTTGCTGGCCCACTCGTGGGCGGTGACGCGGTCGATGGGCGCCTGGTCGAGCGGGAGCCGCGAGCGGTGCAGGTACGCCTCGCCGAGGAGCGGCTTGCCGTTGGCGTTGCCGCGGGCGTTTCCGGAGCGGATGGCGTGGTCGAAGTCGACGGCGTCTGCCCACTCGTCGGGGTGTTCGTCGCGGAGCTGTCGCCACTGGGCGTTGCCGTGGAACGGGCAGCCGACGCAGGCGCTCTTGGGGGTGGACTTCCAGCCGCGGGAGCGGAGGTAGCGCATGCAGTCGGTGCGGGTCCAGCCTCCGCGGCCGTCGGCGGCGCCGTCGAGGTGCAGCAGCGGGTGCTCGGACTTCAGGTAGCCGATGCCGGAGTCCTTGGCGCGGCCGATCTCGTCGCGGCTGATGCCGATCCACTGCTCGGCGTACACGCCGCGCGGGACGGGCGTGGGGTGCGGGTAGCCGAGGAGCTGCCGCGCCTGACGCTTGATCGGCTTCAGCTTGTACTCCGAGGTGCACTGCCGTCGGGTCATGCCGTCGCCGCCGTCGGGGTTCTTGACGAACAGCGGCATGGACGCGAACCGGTGCTCGGGGTCGAGGGCGTCGTTGCGGATGTTGCCGACGGACACGCGGTAGATCGGGATCCCGGCGGGCTGGGCAACTTCGCGCTCCAGCCTGTCGAGGTGGGTGTACACGGCCGCGGGCTCCCAGCCGGTATCGGCGAAGATCGCGCCGTCCAGGCCGGGCAGGCGTCCCTCGGCGGCGAGGAGCAGCAGGGTGGTGGACTGGACGCCGGCGCCGAGGGACAGGAGGCGGAGGGCGGGCTGGCTGGTCATGCGTTGGTCTCCTCGTTCTGCGTGAGGTGGCGGGAGGCGTTCTTGCGGCGGGCTTCTTCGGCGGCGGGGTCGTGCTGGCGGCCGTGGACGGCGTGCTCGCGGGCTTCGTGGGGGGCGCGTTCGCGGCCGCCGAGCATGCGGCAGGGGCGGCCGATGGGGGCGTGGCAGGTGGGGCATTCGACGCCGAGGGGGCCGGGGCGGCGGACGGTGGCGATCTCGGGGTGGGGGATGTCGCGGCCGGCGCCTGCGAGGAGTTCGGCGACGGGGCGGCGCTTCAGTTCGCCGTCGGCTGCGCGGGTGCGCTGCTGTCGGACGGCGGCGAGGTAGGCCTGGACGTCGTCGGGATCGGCGTCGGGGATGGCGGCGGGGAGGCCGGGGCCTTGGATGTCGGCGGCGGTGTCGGCGCGTTGGGTGAGGACGTGCTGCCGGATGTCGGCGGGCATGATCCAGCGGGTCTCGCGGGCGTAGTGGGCGGCGACGGCGGCTTTGGCCGGGTCGAACCGGATGTCGGCGAGGACGGTTTGCCAGGCGAGGACGTCTGCTTCGCCGATGGTGCGGCGGTCGAAGGCGGCTGCGAAGGAGAGGAGCGCGGCGGTCTCGGCGGGGGTCATGCGGTGTCTCCTTGCTGGGCTTCGAGGGCGCGGAAGTGTTCGACGAGGGCGAGGCCTTGGGCGACGCGTTCGTCGGTGGTGGAGCGGCGAGGCGGCGGGGTGGGGCCCCCGGGGAGCGCGACGAGGTGTGCGCCGGGGGTGGGCATGGGGGGCAGTTCGCTCCAGCCCTTGAGGAAGTACTTCGCGGACTCGATGTTGGTCCGGGCGGCGGCCTTCAGGGCGTGGTCGACCATGGCGGGTACGCCGCTCTTGCTGATCATGGCCAGGATGGGGAACCAGGCGTTGCCCTGGAAGGGCCAGCGGACGACGACGCCGTTGGCGGTGAGGGCGTCGACGAGGGGGCGGGCGGCGTCGGGGATGCCGTAGCCGATCGGCGCTGGGGGCTGGCTCTCCTGCTTGCTTGTTGAGGGGGTAGTTGAGGAGGGGTTCAGAGGGGTAGGGGTCAGGGATTCCCTGACACTGACGTCCCGGATTTCCTGACACTGAGACGGTTCAGTGTCCGCGTTTTCGGGACACTGATCGTTCGCGTCAGTGTCCGCATTTCCGGGACGCTGAGGGGCGTCAGTGTCCCGGTTTTCGGGACGCTGAGAGGAGGCCTCAGTGTCAGCGATTCCGGGACACTGAGCGTCGAGGAACTCGGGGATCTTGTACTTGGCCGTGCCGTTCTTTTGGCCGGCCGCGAGCTTCGTGAGCGCGCCCTTGGCGATCAGCGACTTGATGACGGCGTAGAGCTGCGCGCGGCTGAGCTTGGCGCCGCGCAGGACTTCGGGCCGTTCGACGCTGTTCCACGTGATGCGGGTGTCGTCGTTGGCGTCCTCGGCCAGCACGACGAGGAGGAGCTTCTCCCGGTGCGTGAGGGCTTCGGGCGCTGCGGTGAGCACCTCGACGATCAGGCGGATTCCCACTGAGGTCTTCTCTCATCTGTGCTGGTCAGGGCATGGCGACTAGCGCCCCCTTCAGGGCGGTCTTGTGCGGTTCCTGACGTAGCTATCATAGCTAAGAAAGCGAATTAGCGCTCTTGTGTGCCGCAGCGAATCCGCTACGCTGTCGACATGCCGACCCCCCGCACCGAGCACCGGGCGAAGATCGCTGAGGCGCGCAACGTCCTCGGCGAGGTGATCTCGCGCGCCCGCTACGCAGATGAGCCGACGGTCCTCGTCAACCGCGGGAAGGAAGCGGCGGTCATCGTCAGCCACCCCTTCTACGAGCAAGCCCTGCGCGACCGGGCACTCATCGAGCTGCTTGAGCGGCGCGCTCAGAGGACTGCGGACGGCGCCCCGGCCGTGACCCACGCCCGGGTTCTCCGCGAGGAGCTGGACATGGCCGAGCGCGACATCCAGGCTGCGAAGAACATCGCCGAGTCCTGACACCGTCCCCTCCTCTCCTCCGGGCCCCGCCGTGTGCGGGGCCTTCGTCACGTCTGCTGCGGGTCTCGGGTCGGTAGGTCGACCTGCTCGCCGTTGATCAGGTGCCGCCACCAGCCGGGGCGGCCCGGGATCGCTACCGGTGGCCAGCCCTCGGTGGCGGTGACCGTGTGGGGCTGCGGTGGTTCGTCGTGCACCAGGCGCAGGTGGCCGGCCATCACGCGGCGCGGCCGGCTTGGGCGGCGCGGGTGCCGCGCCACACCCCCACCGCGGAGCGCTCACCGGTCGGCCGGCGGGAGCGGTCGAACGCCACGTGCTCGATCACGCCGTCGCGGACGAGGGAGAGGACGAGGTTTCCCCAGTCCGCGCGCGGGTTCGGCGGCTCGGGGAGGTCGTTCGCCTTGGCGATCTCGTAGCTGGTGAACAGCTGGCCGGTGCGCGCCGCGGCCACGAACGCGGGCCGCACCGTGGCGGCCCAGCTGTGGTAGTCGGCGGCGACCGCGGGTTGGGTGCCGTCGAGGGTGGGTTGTATCGCGGGCATCGGTCCTCCGGTCAGGTGGTTTCGGTGAGTGGGCCGTGGTCGGCGACGAGGACCCGCCAGCGGATGAAGTGGCTGCCGGTGCAGGTCCAGCGGGGGCCGCTGCGGGTCCAGCGGCGGCCGGTCCGGTCGGTCACCGCGCGCACATCCTCGGGGGCCTGGAAGGAGCCGGGGCCGTCGGGCCGCCAGCAGCGGCCGGTCACCGGATACGCCGTGTCTGCCGGGAGCCGGAGCGGCGGAGGCGCACCCCGGCCTCAAGGATCAGCGTCCGGGCGGTGCCGTAGGAGTAGCCGATCTGGCGGGCGACGCTGGTGATGGTGCAGCCCTCCATGTACAGCTGGGCGGCGCGACGGCGGGCGCGGTAGCGGGTCTCGCCGGTGATGGGGCGGCCGGTCATCGCAGGGTCCTTTCTGCCGAGGCCCGCCCCGCTGGGGGCCGGGGCGGGCGGAGTGGCGGCCGTTGGGGCGACCGCCGGGTGGGGTGGTCAGTCGTGGTCGTAGAACTCGACTTCGATGCCGTCGCGGCGGACGGTGATGTTGGCGTGGTCGCCGAACGCTTCGAGCAGGACGACCTCGAACGCGCCGCCCTCGACGGCCTTCTCCAGCGCCTTGCACCGGTGGTAGCGGGCCTCGTCCGGGCCCTCGTACGGGTCCTTCACCCACTCGCCGGTCGTCTCGTCGCGGCGGCCGGGGATCTTGCCGAGGCTGCGGTGGCCCCACATCTCCAGCTCGTCCTCCTCGGCGTCCGCATCGTCAGTGGTGCGGACCCAGGTGCCGTGGACGCTGAACTCGCAGGGGTCGCCGTCGTTGAAGTACGGGGTGTACTGCCGCCACCCGAACTCGACGATGGCCGGGTCGTCGAGGACGGCCTGAAGGATGGGCTGGAGTTCCTCGATCGGCTTCTGCTCGACGCGGGTGGCGCCGGGGGTGATGTCGCCCTGGACGGGGATGCCGAGGAAGTTGCGGCCGCTGGTCACTGGTTGCCTCCGGTGGGCTGGTTGAGGAGCAGGTGGGAGAGCGGGACGGTCTTGCGCTGGGAGCCGGACATCCACGGCTTGATGGGCATGCCGTCGATGTAGTCCGCGGGGCTGGGGAGCCAGCCGAGGTCTTCGAGGACGTGCTGTTCGGCGATGAGCCGGACCGGGACGCGGACGGTGGAGCGCTGCTTGGGGACGTCGAGGGTGACGCCGAAGATTCGCTGGCAGAGCCAGACGCCCTCGGTGTGGTGGTAGAGGGAGCGGTGGCGGACGTCGCCGATGATCCGCTTGCTGCTGTCGATGAACTCGTGGATGGGCAGGTACAACTCGGGCTCACCGCCCCACTTGCGGGCGCTGCTCTGGGCGTGGTGCCAGGAGTTCACGCGTGTTCTCCTTGGGTCGGTGCCCCGCCCGGATTCCGCCCGGGCGGGGCGCTGTTACGTGGTGGGGCGGACCGCGGCCTGCGCGGCCCGGTACGCCGCCGGGTTGGACCTGCGCTTGCCGGAGGCGACCGCCCGGGCGTCGAAGACGCGAGAGTCGTTCAGCGGCGACGGCGTGGACCAGGCGGCGGCCGGCATGCCCGGCCCCGGCGGAACCTCGGGCAGGCCCTGCAGGGCGCGGGGCGTGTGCTGCGGGCACCGGTGGCCGGGCAGGAAGTGGCGGACCTGGTCGGCGGCGTGGCAGTAGCGCCGCTCACCGCCGACCCAGTGGCCGCAGACCGCCGGGATCCGGCTCGTCACGCCGTGGCCTTCAACGGGGCCTGGCCCGCGCGCGCACGCTTCTCGGCCGACGCCCGCGCGTGTGCGTCCCGGCATGCCTGATCGATCGGCTCGCCGTACTTCACGTGCCGGTCGTACGCGGACGCCGTGCCGCACGCCGCGCGCGGCCGTCCACCCCTGCGGGGCTTGTCGGTGCCGTCCTTGACGCGGATCTTGAGGAGGGTGCGGCGTTCCCGTTCGGTCATGCCGCCCCAGGTGCCGTACGCCTCGCGGTTGTCGATGGCCCACTCGCGGCAGCTCAGCATCACCGGGCAGCGACGGCAGATGTCCTTCGCTGCCGCTTCAACGGCGGCCGTGCCGTCGAAGAACAGCTCGGACTGCCCATCGCATGCGCCCTGGTCGCGCCAGTCCGCCTTGCGCTTCGTCTCGGGGACCGCGCCGGTGTAGTTGCTCACGATGCTGCTCCGAAGATCGCGTCGTACAGGGAGTTGGTGCGCTGGCGCATTGGCCGGTCCTCCATGTGCGCGCCGGCCACGCACAACGGCATGTCGCAGCTGGGGCGGACCTGGCCCTCGGGGTCGCGGCCGTGCTGTACGCGGAACGCGATGCGGTAGGCGGAGTAGGTCGTGCCGTTGAACCAGACACGTGGCGTGCTGTGAGAGGTGCCGCCGAGCCAGCGGACGTGGCCGCCGTCGACCGGCTCGGCGTGGATCCGGAGGGCCTCTTCCAGCGAGGTGGGCCGCTGGCGGTGCGGGCGCGGGATGGATGGGTCTCGCTTCGCCTGCTTGTCGAGGAGCTTGCACAGTCCGCAGTAGGCGGTGCCGTCCGGTTCCAGGCGGGCGTGCTCGGTCATGTCGTGGCCGCTGACGCACACGGTGGGGAGGGCGCCCATGCCGCGTTCGGCGCGCCGCGCGAGGCGTGCCTGCTGCCGTCCGGCCTCGTCGTTGACGTGGTCGGGGGCAACGCAGTGCTTGAAGTCGCACTCGGCCCTGACGTAGCCCTGCGGCTCGCGGCCGTGCTTCATGCGGAAGGCGACGGCGGCCGGGCTGTAGCCAACCTCCTTGTACCGCATGACCGGTGTGCCGGACGTCTTGGCACGCTCGCCGACCCACTCCAGGTGACCGCCCTCAACGGGGCGGGTCTTGGTGGCCCACTTCTGTTCGAGGGTGAGCGGCTGCAACACCACGTTGGAGAGGCCCAACTCGATACGGAGGCGGGCGACGCGGGTCTTGTCGCAGCGGAGCTCGCGCGAGATGCGGAGGTTGCTGTGGCCATCGCGGAGCATCGCGATGATGTCGCTGTTGGTGGCGTTCAGCGGCGTGGGCATCAGGCCACCCCCGCGGCGAGTTCGTCGAGGGTGAGCTCGGTGTACGGCTGCCGTCGGCCGGGCTGGTCCTTGCGTCCGGTGAGCCGCCAGTACTTCCGGCCGCGGGCGAGTTGCTCGGCGAGCACCGGGACGGCGCCGATCATCTGGGCGAGGTCCCAGAGGGCGTTCCACTCGGCGGGTGGGAGGGCGCCTGAGCGCTTGCACTGGACGAGGAGGATCTGGCCGGGCTTGATGGCGACGAGGTCGACCTTCGACTTCGACCCGGCGGTGCGGAGCACCTCGTAGCCCTCCTCGCGGAGGTGGGCACGGACGCGGTGTTCGAGGTCCCGGCCGCGGGCGTAGTTGGAGCGCGGCTTCGTAGGCGTGGTCACTGTTCCCCCGTGGTGGTGTGCTGGTCGCGGCGGGCCTGCCACTCGGCTTCGGTGAGGTAGACCCGGGGTTGTGCTGTGCGCTGGCGGCGGTTGCGTTCGGTGTTCGCCTTGCGGCATGCCTTGCAGCGGCAGCCGGCCCGGTAGCCGCGCATGCCGTGCTGGACGGTGAGGTGCTTGGGCAGCAGCCCGAGGACGTCGAGGAGTTGACGGCAGTCGGCCGCATCGCCGGCCATGGCGGCGACGTACAGGGACGCCCTGCGCTGCTCGTTCGGGGTGGCTTCGTCGGCTGGGCCCCAGGTGCGGCGGTTGAGGTCCTTGCCCATCAGCAGCCGCCCTCGACGAGGTGTCCGTGGGGGCAGCGGAAGGTGGTGCCATGGAGGGTGCCGGGGAGGTCCATCGAGCAGGTCGGGCACCAGGCGAAGGCCTGCACGATCACGGCGCCCGGGGCGAGCGGCCATACCGACCGGTGCCGGGCGGCGAGGTTGCGGGCCCGGGTCGGGGCGACCGCCCAACGGAGCGCGGCCACCGCCACGACCAGCGACCCGAACAGGCTCGCGGCGCCGAGGGTGATCTGCGGGATCACGCCGCACTCCCCTCAGCGGGCGCCGTCGCGGCGGCCAGCGCCTCGCGCAGCTCCCGCACTTCGCGGGTCAGCTGCACGTTGACGCCGATCAACTCACTGCGGTCGTCGTCGAGCGCGCGGCGGGCCTTCTCCGACAGGCTCAGCTGCTGCTTCAGCCGGACGGTCTCCGGCGACGGGGCCGGGTAGTTGATCGGCGCGTCCGGGTGCTGGTCGCGGTGGTGCTCGACCAGGCCCTGCATGCGGGCGATGGCGACGTCCTTCTCGTCGAGCTTCCGCTCCGCCGCCACACGGGCCGCGGCTTCGCGCTCGCACTGGCGGGACATCTGGTCGTAACGGGCACGGGATACGAACATCACGCCTTACCTCCGATGGAACGCAGCGGCCAAGAGCCGTCGATGGATGCGGCCTTGCCGCTCTGCTTCAGATGGGCCTCGAAGTCCTGCGCCCACCGGGCGTGCCACTGCACCTGCCAGCCGTGCAGCACCTCGGCCGGGACCTGGAGGTCCGGGAACTTCTCGGCGATCGCGCAGGCCACGTCGAGCGCGGCCCCGGCGTCGGCGTCCGCCGTGTGGGCGTCGGTCAGCGGCACGCCGTAGTGCGCGGCGAGCGCCTCCAACGTCCGCTTCCCGCGCCGGAAACGGTCGGCGGCCCGGTCCAGGACGAGCGGGTCCACCACCGGGGCGATCGCGGTGCCGAGCCGCTCGGCCACCGTGGCCACGCCGTGGCGGTGGCACTCGACGTCGAGCAGGCTGAGGTCGAACGGGGCGTTCATCACGACGAGCGCGGCCTGGCCGGCGAGTTCACCCGTGAGGGCGTGGGCGATCTGATCGACGACCTGCTTCGCCGGGCGGCCGTGCGCCCGGGCGTGCTCGGTGCTGATGCCGCGGACGTCGCTCGCGGCCTTGGGGATCTCGGCGCCGTCGAGGTCGGACAGCCAGTGGGTGGTCTGGCCGTTCGGGTGGATCAGGGCGGCGGAGACGATCCGGTGGGTGTGGATGTCGACGCCGTTGGTTTCGCAGTCGTAGGACGCGAGCGGCCCGCGGTGCCACGACGTGGCGGTGGGGGCGCTCATGCCGCACCACCGATCGCGGTCTGGACGTCGTAGTGACGGGCCAACTCGCCCCAGGCGGTCTCGAAGAGGTCGATGTCGCGGTGCGTGTAGACCGCGACGTCCCGGTGTACGCCGTTGATGGGCCGCTTGATCTTCTGTGGCGCCTGCCCGTAGCGGGCCCGGTAGAGCGATGCCACCGTCGTGCCGAGTTTCACCCGTGCCGACCGCAGGTCCTTGCCGGTGACGCCCCGCTCAGTGAGGAACTCGTCGCACGTGATGGTGATGTCCGCTGGGTCGATGTCCGGCTCCTCGCCGTTCATCCGCGCCAGCTCGGTGCGCGCCATCGCCTCGACGTACGAGGAGTTGACGAGGCCGAACTGCTTCGCAACGCCCATCGCCGAAAGACGCTCCTGCGCGAGCCGGGCCCGCTCGACGCCGTCCAGCCGCTGGCGGAGGTCGGCGACCTGCTCAACGCTTGCGGCCGGGTTGATGGCCCCGCCCCGAGTCCAGTACTCCTCGACGGCAGTGGTCGTCTCGCGCTGGTAGGCGACGAGCGTGGGCCGGGCGGACTCGGCGACCTTGTTTTCGTTGACGGTGGCGAGCCACATGAGGAAGGTGCGAATGTCGACGGCGACCATTTGGCGGGTCTTGCCGTCTTCGGCAACCGTGGGGATATCCCTACGGTTGGCCCACGACCGCTCCCGCAACTTCCGAAGTTGGGATGAGTAGTCCAGGCCGATCGCCTCGACGGCTGGTCGGAACACCACGTGCGGCTCCCCATCAACCATGACCGTCTCGACAGCTCCGGCGGACAAGCTGATACGTGCGATTTCGGTGGTCATTCGGTGCCTTCCTCGGCCAGCGACTCGTGATAGGGGGTGGCACGGTCCTGGCCGTCGCAGGCCGTGCAGGGGACGGCCAGAACTGCGGGGCGTCCCTGAGCGACGCGCTTCCGCATGACCGCCGTCAGACCGGGGACGTCGACGGTGACGGTGCGGAACGTGCTGCCGTGGCCGCTGCAGTTCCGGCAGAAGTCGAGGGCGCTCACTCGGCACCCCCGGCAGTGAGCTCGGGCAGCGCCACGGTGGCCAGACGGCCCTCGCGCCAGGCCTGCATCACCTGGTCGCGGCCGTCCTTCTTGAACCGCACCGCATGCGTCCGGGCCCGGGCCGGGGCGATGGCGACACCCGGCACGTCGTGGATCACGCCCGTCTCGGGGTCCGCCCAGTCCGTACCGCCGGCCGCGGTGAGCTCGGCGAGGAGCTTCTTCGTGAACGCCTCGCGGACGGTGGTGACGAACCGCCGCTCGATCTCGCTGGCAAAGTTCTCCCGAACCCAGGCGGTGAACTTCTCCTCGTCGACGACCTTCGCCGCGGTCTCACCGGACGCGAGGCTGACGGTGGCGATGTCCGGGCCGTCCGGCAGGGTGACGGCGACCTGGCGGGCGCCGGTCTCCTCGGCGGCCGCGTCGAGGAGCGTCTGGGTCTCGGCGCGGGCCGCCTTGTAGGCGTCGTTGACGACGTCGACGAGGGTCTTGAGGTAGGCCTCGCGGGCTGCTGCCTCTTTCAGGCTCATTCGTGTTCTCCTTGGGGGCGGGCCGCCCTGCCTGCTTCGGACGGGCAGGGCGGCCCCTCTGCGTGCGGCTGGGTCAGGCGGCGGAGCCGGTCAAGATGGCCGTCATCTGCCGCATCTGCTGGGCGCCGGCCTGGGCGATCGGGATGCCGTAGCTCTGCTCGAACTCCTCGTCGAGGTTGTCGAGTCCGGCCGCAGTGGCGGCGGCGCGCAGCTCCCGCTCGGCGACGTCGGCCTCGGCCTCGCCCTCAGCGACGACCACGGCGTCCGGCACGTCCTCGCCGGGCTTGCCCTCCCCGGTGGTGGGCTTCGGCTGGGCGAGCTGTTGGCCTCGTGCGATCAGGTAAGCGCCCAGCTCCAGCAGTTCGCGGTCGGCGGTCTTCACCGTCTCGGCGAGGAGACCCTCGCCGTGCGCCTGCCGGTACAGCTCCTTGACGGCGGCCTGGTCGGTCGTCGTACCGGCGACGTCGGCGATGGCCTGGGCGGGCTGCGAGCGGCCCTTTACGGCCGTCGTCCCGGCCTGCCCTGCGTCCGGACCCGGAGTGGCCCACGGGTCACCCTCACCCGGCTGCACCTTCCGCAGGTGCCGCTCCTCGGGCGCCGGGTTGTCGGCCTGCGCCATCTCCTCGGCGGTGTACACCCCGGCCAGGTCGTGGGGGAACGCCTTGCGGAGCGCGAGTGCCTCGGCGCACTTCGCGAGCTGACCGGCGGGCATCTTGCCCCAGAGGCCGATCGGCTTGTCGTCCTTGTTGGTCTGCACGTACTCGCGGAACAGGGCGACAGCGGGGAACCGCTGGCCGTTCCGGATCACCGTGACCTTCGCAGCGGCGGGCGGCTCGTCGAGCAGCCACACGTCCCGCCACTGGCCGTTCGCGTCACACCACAGGGTGTCCTCGTAGCCCAGGTCTCCACCTTGCTCGGCAACGACACGGTGACCGATGACGCGGTAGCCGTCGATGCTGGTCTGCGGCGTGTACACCTTCCGCCGCTGTCGGTTGTCCCAGCGGCCGATCAGGTAGATCTGCCGGGAGAACGGGTCCAGGCGGGTGCGCTGGCAGAGGTGGAGGAACGCGGACAGCTCCTCGGCGGTGACCTCGTTGTCGATGCCGGACTGCCGCAGGACGGCCCCCTGTTGCGGGGTCCAGTCGGTTTGGTCGGGGCGGATGGCGAGGGAGCCGCCGGCCTTGACGATGTCGTTCACTGGGTGTCCTTCGGGGCGGGGTAGTCGAGTGCGGGGGTGGTGGCGTCGGGGTCTGCGTCGTAGAGGAGATGCCGGTACTCGGCGGCCTCCCCGGCGGTGGCGTGGCCGGTCGGCCAGTCGGGGTGCGCGACGAGCCAGTTGGCGCGCTCGATGCGCGAGGTGAGCCGCTGGCGGGCGACGGTCTTCCGCACGTCGGCTTCGAGCTGGGTGCGGCCGACGTCCAGGTCGGAGATCGGGCGCGTCATCGGGCCACCTCTTCGGTGATGTCGCTGTGGCCGACGCGCTGGTGGATGTCCCAGTCGTCCTCGCCGTAGGCGTAGGGCTCCCATGTCCCGTCGAAGTGGCGCCAGCCGAGGGCCGTGCGCTCGCCGTCCTCGGGATGTGTGGTGACGACGTCGACGCGGAACATCCAGGCGGTGCCGTTCGCGGCGGAGTAGGTGTGGCCGGGCTGGAAGAAGTCCGGCGCGGCAGCCTCCGTGCCCTTCTCGACTCCGTAAGGCGCCTCGGCTCCTCGCTCGGCGAGACGGACATCCACAGCGCGCACGACCTTCGCCACGTTCTCCGGCGTCTCCCCGGCGGGGAACGTCGGCAGTTCGGCCCGGTGCACGTCTGCAGCAGCCTCAGCCCGGACGTGGGTGTCGTGCCGGGCGAGGAACTGGCGGGCGTCGTCCTCGTACATCGATCCGGCCTCGCGGATGCACTGCACGATGTACTCGGTCTGGTCGGCGGGCCTCATGCCGTCCGCCTCTCGGGGTTGAAGCGGGACAGGACCCGGTCCGCGGCCGTCAGCTCGGCGTGCAGGCGGTGCGTGTCCGCCATGGACACCTCGACGTGCGCCGACTCCATCCCGGCGACGTCCTCGACCTGCTCCAGCGCGGCGTCCAGCTCACCCTCGCGGCGCGGGCCCTGCATCACAGCGGCCAGCTCGTCGAGCGCGGCGATCACGTCGTCGCGGGCGTCGGGGTCACCCCAGTGGGTGACGAGCTGCACCAGCGTGTCGGTGCGGATCTGGTCGACGCGGAGCACCGAGTGCAGGTGGCCAGCGCCGAGTTCGAAGGAGAGTTGCGGCTTCGTGGACTTGATCATCGGGTGCTCCCGGTCTTGCGGTGGCGGCCCTGAGGCCGAGAAGGAGAGGGAGGGAGGTGGCCGGTCCGCGCCCAGTGCGGGACACGCGGCGCTGCGGCGGGCTTCACGCGGGGCAGCGGCTTCCGGTCCGTGACGGCCATCCACACCAGTTGGGCGATCCAGAACGCGAGGATCAGCAGGCCCAGGTAGATGACGGCGTGGATCGTGCACCAGCCGACCAGCACATGCATCACGGAGCGGCGTCCGGTTGCGGCAGGTCCCGGCCGAGCCGGTAGGTGTGGTGCAGGGGCGAGTCGTGCGGGTCCTCACGGAGGGCCGCGACCGGCGTGAACGTCCGCGTCAGTGCGTCCGGCTTCGGCAGCGGCTCACCACTCGCCGCCCGACGCACCGCCTCGACGGTGAACCAGCCACCGGAGACGATGCCGACCTGGTCCGCCGCGTCGCACAGCGCACGCAGCGTGGCCAGCCGCTCGTCCAACTCGGCGACCCGGGCCCGCAGCTCGGCGACATCGAAGACGTACGCCCGCTCCACCTTGTCGAGCCGCGCCTGCAACGCCTGTTGCTCGGCCGCCGTCTCCGGCGACTGGAGCATGCACGCCGCCTCCAGAGCCGCAGCCCACGCCGACGCCGTGATGTGCCCCCGCTTCTGCGCCGCGAGGATCACCTCACCCGCAGCCTTCACCCGCTTCGTGTTCACGCCGCCACCGCCTCAGCGCCAACCGGCACCGCCACGACAACCTCGACCGGCACGTCCCGCCACACCGTGTCCAGCACGTGACGGCGCATCGTCCGCCCCAAGTGCTCGTAGGAGTTCGCCGCGTGCACGTCCCCGCCGAGCACGTCCTGATACGCGTGGAGCCCCTCCAGCGAGTCGGCGTGCACGAAGCCGCGCAGCTCCGCCATGACCGAGCCGATCGACCAGCTCGCCTCCGGCAGGTGCGGGTGCTCCGCGAGGAGCTGCACCAGCGCGGTCGCCGCGCTGATCTGGGTACAGTTACTGGCCATCGGTGGCCTCTCCTTCTTCGGTTCGTAGAGGTGCGCCGGTAGTCGTGGGGTCGCCGGCCGGGCAAGCTGGGCGGCCCTTCGGCGCGAGTGGGGGTCAGTTGGTGGCGAGCGCCGGCTTGGCGGCGGCCTTCTTGCGGCGCGGCCGGTAGCCCGAGGTGGTGCTGCGGCGGCCGGCCCGCTTGTCCTTGCGGTTCGCCAACTTCTCGGCAATTTCGGCGAGGTCGGAGTCGCTGAAGATCAGGCGGTTGCCCATGCGGTGGCAGGGCCAGCCGAGCTTGTTGACGCCGTCGCGCAGGACCTTCTCCCCCGTGGTCGTGGGGTCGTCCTTGTCGCGGAAGCGGAGGCGGACGGCGGCTTCGGGGACGGTCCAGAAGTTCTCCAGGACCGGCTCAGCCGGGGTCTTCCGGGTGCGGGCGGGGGTCGCCTTCGTGGCGGGCATGGGTGTCCTTTCCGTGCTGCTCCTCGGGTGGGGCGAGGAGGCGGCGGTCGTCTTGCTGGATTTGCAGGACGGTGCGCAGGCGCTTGTAGGTGGGGGGCCGCACGTTTCGTCGAGCGCCGGTTTCAAGCTGGCTGAGGTACGGACCGCTTATGCCGGCGGCTTCGGCGCACTCGTCTCGGCTGAATCCGAGCTCTTTGCGGCGGGTGCGGATCTCCGCCCCGTCCACCGGGATGGTGGGTTGGGGTCTCTCCATGCACTGAAGGTAGCAGTCGAATCTAGATGGAACTAGATGTACGCGTGGGTAACTTACAGACGCATATAGCTGGCCATAGCTTCGCGAGGGGAAACCGGCCAGTCACCCTGCGCATCGGGCCATGCACACAGATGCGTATAGCGGTAGCTGGAGGTAGCTGCCATCATGTCGACATGGCGTCACCCAGCGATCAGACCGCCCGACACCTCCAGCGACTCGCTGCCCTGGTGTCGCAACGTCGCGCCCAGCTCAGGCTGAAGAAGCAAGAGGCCGCCGCGGTCTGCGACATCGCCTACATGACGTACTGGAAGATCGAAGACGGCCAGAGCGTCAGAGCCTCCACGTACTCCAAGCTCGAAGTCGGCTTCGGCCTGCGCGCCGGCTCGTGCAAGGCGGTCCTCGACGGCGCCGCTGACAGCGTTGTCCTTGAGGACGGCACCGAGTTGATCGAGGGCGGGCAGATCGCGCGCGTCGACACGGAGTCGCTGAGCGACGGCATCCCGGACGCGGTCACCAAGTCGGCGATGCTCGTGGCGCCGGAGTTGACCGGGCGTCAAATCCAGGACTTGAGTGAACAGGTGATGGAGGAATTGCGAAGGCGCGGAATTTTGCCCTCCGCGCCGTGAACTGCGGGCCTTCGCCGTACAACCTTTTCGCCGTTACCGAATCGTGACCGTATGGGGCTGATGAATCCTCAATCAACCCTTTGCGAGCGCCTGTTCGCCGTGTGACGCTTGCGGTCCACCTGGGGGGTTCCCAAAGCGACACTTAGGGGGACCTATGGCGACTGTGATCACCTTCGACAGACCCGGCTTCACCGCCAGGCTTCTGGAGACGGACGGACAGATCGTCTGCGTCCTGGCGACAGCGGCAGCCACCGACACCGTGATTCAGGCACGCGTGCGGAGGATGATGCGCGGTCAGGGCATCGACTGCCGAAATTGCGGCGGCTGCCCCGTGGGGCAGGCAAAGTAGAGCAGTCAGTACGCGGAGGCCGGCGGCAGGGGTGCTACGCCGGCACATCCGCGTTTCACCTCGCGATCGTCCTGGGGGGATGACGCATGCCGTACGCGGAACAGCGCGGTTCGAAGTGGAGAGTCCGGTGGAACACCGGCAAGAAGCACCCCACGAACGGGAAGTGGCTGTACGACAGCCAAGGCGGGTTCGACGACCGTGACGCGGCCATCGAGTACGGCCTGGACCGCGAGTCCGACATCCGCAACGACCGCTACACCAGCCGCCGCGACGGCGCGATCCTGATCAGCGAGTACTGCCGGACCTGGCAACAGACCCTCGACGTCGGGCATCTGAGACGCAGGAGCATCGAGAGCTACATCCGGCTGTACATCGAACCCCGCTGGGGCAAGATGGCGGTCGCCGACATCAAGCCGTCCGCCTACCGAGCCTGGGAGCTGTGGCTGAAGGACCAGCCCAACATCGGCGACCGGTACCGACGGGAGATTCTCCTCGCGTTTTCGATGATGATGGACGACGCCGTCAACGACGGTATGCGGCAGGCGAGCCCGGTCCCGAAGCAGCGCAAGCGCGGCCGGTACACCAAGGAGAAGCGCGAGCGGAAGCGGCCCATGCTCATGGCCGACGTCCATCAACTCGCCACCAACGCCCTGACGTTCTGGGGCTTCCCTGGCTATGTGTACGTCCTCACCATGGCGTTCACCGGGATGCGGCCCGCCGAGGCCTACGCACTGCGCCGCGAGTACTGCTATCCCAACTGGCCCGCCGCGGACCCGCGCATCGACCCGACCGAGGAGATGCGCTACGAGGAGGACCTGGAGCGGTACGCCGGCGAGAAGCCGATGCCTGCGATCCGGGTCGAGTGGCAGCATCAGCGGGAGGACGGGAAGCTGAAGCTGTTCCCGCCGAAGTACGAGTCCCGGCGCACGTTGGTTGTGCCGCCGTTCCTGGCGGAGCTGCTGGAGATGCTGCTCGGATCGCACGAGTTCGAGTACGTGTTTCCTTCAATCAACGGTGGCGAACTGGCGAACGCGAACTTCACCTTTCACTACTGGCGTCAGATCGCCGACGGCCGTGAGGCGTCGGTGCCGCGGCAGAAGGGCGCCGGCCGGGGCGGTACGTGGCGGCCTCTGCCGGCGATTCCTGCGGTGCCGGGGTGGGAGGGGAAGCGGCAGTACTTGACGAGGCATGGTCACAAGGAATGGTGCGACGAGGACGGCCATAGCCGGATCGCGGTCGAGTCGCGCATGGGCCACGAGCTGGCCGGCGTGGAGGGGCTCTACGCGAACGTCACGCCGACGATGGAGCGGGCGATCGCGGATTCACTCCAGGCTCGGTGGCTGGGCTTCATGGCGGGTCTCCCAGCCGGTTGGGAGCCTCAATCTCCCACCCCTCTCCCAGTGGATCTTGCGGAATGGATGAAATTGCAGGTCAAAGCGGGTAAGGCTTTGCAGAAATGACGTTGTTCATGAAATTCATTTCGACCAAGAGCTTCATGCCCTTCGTCTACTACCGCATCGCCCTGGGCATCGTCATCATCGTGCTGGTCAGCATGGGCGCCCTCTGGTTCCGTGCGGCCCGCTGCCGAGGTCAACGACGAGATCCGTGCGCTGTGGCAGCGCACGGGCGGCTCCCTGTCGGCCGAGGATCGCGCGGAGTACGAGCTCCTCGTCGTCGAGTGGGCGGCCGCGATCCGCGGCGGCGTCGTCACGGCGGCCTGATCCACACGACAGGCCCTGGCCTAGGCGCGCAGCCGCGCCAGCACCTCGTCGTCGAGGCAGAGGGGCCGCTCCTCGGGCAACAGCCCGGCGGCCGCGTCCTGTTGTCCCGTCCGCACCAGCCCGCGGATCTCTCTGGCCAGCGGCGTGACGTCCTCGATCCCCACGATCCACTCGTCCGCGTACCGCGCGGCGGCCTCCCCCGCGAGCCCCAGCTGAAGCGACCGGTGCGGCAGCGGGTTGAGGTGCAGGTCCCGTTCCGGATCCCACTGCACCCGCGCGGGCGCCTGCCTCAACTGCCGCTTCCAGGAGGCCTGGTCGCCGTGCAGGGCGGGGACGTGATGGGACAGGCACGCGTTGCGCAGCGCCCACAGGAAGCCCTCACGGTCGATCTCGATCGCCAGGACCGTCTCCTGGCCCTCCTTGGTGCCCCAGCCGCAGCGGTACATCATCCACAGGAACGACGGCTTGATCCAGGTCATGCGCTCCCGCTTCCAGGACGACGGGAAGCGGCCCATGCGGGCCGCGGGGCCGCCGATCTCGGGGCGGTAGGCCTGGTAGACGGTGATCGTGGACTCGGTGTGGCGGGCGCGCACCCGGAATCTCGGTTCGTGCAGATCGTTCACGGAGGACAGGCTGGCCTCCCAGGTCCCCCGGCGGCCACCGAATATCGCGCACGCACGGCTCTTGGCCCCTGCTCCGCCATGCCCAACACTGAGCCGATGACGCAGCGCGTGGAGCTCGCTACCGTGAGGGACCGGCTGGCCGTCGACGGGCTGATCACCGACTATGCGGTGGCGGTCGACGACGGTGACTGGGAGGCGTACCGGGGGCTGTTCGCCCCTCGGGGGCGGGCGGACTACCGCTCGGCCGGCGGCATCGAGGGAGAGGCCCGGGCGGTCGCCGCGTGGCTCGCGGAGAGCCTGCGGCTGTTCCCGATGCGGCAGCATCTGATCGTCAACCGGCGGGTGCGCTTCGGGGTCTGGGAGCAGGACACCGGTGACACGGCCGAGGTGCAGGCCGACTACGTCAATCCCATGGCCACCGCGGGGCCCGCTTTGGACTTCGTGTGCGGTGGCCGGTACGCCTTCGCGGCGCTGCGCACGGACGACGGCTGGCGGCTGAGCGGAGTCGTCGTGCGGGAGAAGTGGCGGCGCCTTCCCGAGCCGCGGACCGCGCCTGTGGTCAACTGACCCGGCGTCCTGTGTCCTAGATCGTCCGCAAGGCGCACACTGGAGGCACCCGCGGGTAGGAGGCGCCTATGAAGACGCTCGGCCACTGGCTCGCCTCCCCCTGGCGCCGCTCGGCCGCCGCGGCGGTCGCGGGCGCCCTCCCCGTCCTGGCCTTCCCCGCGCCGTCCCTGTGGTGGTGCGCCTACGCCGCCCTGGTCCCCTGGCTCCTGCTGCTGCGCACCGCGCCGACCGGCAAGCGGGCCGCGTTCGACGGATGGTGGGGCGGCTTCGGCTTCATGCTGGCCATGCACCACTGGCTGCTGCCGAGCCTGCACGTGTTCACGTTCCTCATCGCCGCCCTGCTGGGCGCGCTGTGGGCACCGTGGGGCTGGCTGGTACGCCGTCTCCTCGGAGGTCTTCCCTCCCTCGGGCGGGTCACGGTCGCGCTGCTGGTCCTGCCGTCGGGCTGGCTGGCCGTCGAGCTGGTCCGCTCCTGGCAGGGGCTCGGCGGCCCCTGGGGCATGCTCGGCAGCAGTCAGTGGCAGGCCGAGCCCGCGCTGCGTCTCGCCGCAGTGGGCGGGGTGTGGCTGCTCAGCTACCTGCTCGTGGCCGTCAACGTCGCGGTCACCGTGCTCGTCGCGGTCCCCCGGGCCCGGGTACCCGCCGTGGCCGGTCTCGTCGCCACGGCCGCCGCCACCTCCGCCGCCTGGGCGTTCTCGCCCCGCCCCGCCGTCGACGGCCAGGTCAGGATCGCCGTCGTGCAGCCGGGCGTCATCGCCGGCCCGGACGGGCGGTTCGCCCGCGAGGAGCAGCTCACCCGCCGGCTCGCCGGCCAGGACGTCGACCTGGTCGTCTGGGGCGAGAGCAGCGTCGGGTTCGACCTCGACGACCGGCCCGACCTCGCCCGGCGGCTCGCGGGCCTCTCCCGCGCGACGGGCGCCGGCATCCTGGTCAACGTGGACGCCCGGCGCTCCGACAAGCCCGGCATCTACAAGAGTTCGGTCCTGATCGGGCCCGACGGCCTGACCGGCGAGCGCTACGACAAGATGCGGCTCGTGCCGTTCGGCGAGTACATCCCGGCCCGGTCCCTGCTCGGCTGGGCCACCTCCGTCGGCAAGGCCGCGGGCGAGGACCGCAGGCGCGGCTCGCAGCCGGTCGTGATGAACGTCGGGGACGATCTGCGCGTCGGCCCGCTGGTGTGCTTCGAGACCGCCTTCCCCGACATGACCCGCCATCTCACCCGGGAGGGTGTCGACGTGCTGATCGGCCAGTCGTCGACATCGACGTTCCAGCACAGCTGGGCGCCCGGGCAGCACGCGTCGCTCGCCGCGCTGCGGGCCGCCGAGACCGGCCGCCCCATGGTGCACGCGACCCTGACGGGCGTCTCCGCCGTCTACGGCCCGGACGGGCAGCGCGTCGGATCATGGCTCGGCACGGACGCGTCCGCCGCGCGCGTCTATGACATCCCCCTCGCCCACGGCACCACGCCCTACGTCCGCCACGGCGACTGGACGGTCCACGCGGCGATGCTGATCCTCGCACTGTGGGCCGTCGGTGAGGGCGCACGGACCGTGCGGCTCAGGCGGTCCGCTCCTGAACCGCACGTACCACCCGCTCGCACAGTTCATGGGTCTCCAGCGCGTCCCGGGAGCTGAGCACCTTGCCCGTCCGGACGGCGTCGAGGAAGGCGAGCACCGCCTGCTCGATCCCGCGCTGCCGGGCCACCGGCACCCAGTCCCCGCGCCGCCGGACGGTCGGCTGCCCCTTGTGGTCGACGACCTCGGCGAGGTTGATCACCTGCCGCTTGGTGTCCTGCCCGGACACTTCCAGGATCTCCTCGGCGGAACCGCTGAGCCGGTTCATCACGCCGAGCGCGGTGAAGCCGTCCCCGGCGAGCTGGAGCACCAGGTGGTGCAGCAGCCCGTCCTGGACGCGGGCGCGCACGGTCACGTCGTCGATCTCGCCGGGCACCAGGAACCGGAGGGTGTCGACGACGTGGATGAAGTCGTCGAGGATCATCGCGCGGGGTTCCTCCGGCAGTCCGATGCGGTTCTTCTGCATCAAAATCAGCTCGCGCGGATGGTCCGAGCACTGCGTGTAGCCGGGGGCGTGGCGCCGGTTGAAGCCGACGGCGAGACTCACGCCCCGCTCCTCGGCGAGCGCTACCAGCCGCGCGGAGTCGTCGATCTCGTAGGCGAGCGGCTTGTCCACGTACGTCGGTACGCCCGCCTCCAGCAGCCGCGTCACGATCTCCGGGTGCACGAGCGTGGGCGCGTGCACGAACGCCGCGTCGAGGTCCGCCGCGATCAGGGAGTCGAGGGTGGTGTGCCGCCGCTCCGGCGGGACGTGCAGGCCCTCGGCGACCCGGTCCAGGGTGGCGGGCGTACGGGTCTGCAGGTGCAGTTCCACCCCGGGCCGGCAGGCGAGGACCGGGAGGTAGGCCTTCTGCGCGATGTCGCCGAGTCCGATGCAGCCGACCTTCACGGGGTGATCTCCTCTAACGGTTGCCTGCCGGGGTCTGCTCGGAGCATACGGCGTCCGCCGGCGGGGGCCGCCAGTCGGCGATGCCGTCGAACCCGCGCAGGACGAGGGCGGGCCCGGCCTTCGAGAGGGTGGCCAGGGCGGTGTCGCGCACGGCGATCGCTGCGCGGTTCGTCATGAGGTTGAGGCGGGCGACCCGCACGGCCCGGCGTGCGACGGCGGTCGTGCGGGGCAGCCGGGCGGCGGTGTAGGCGGGCAGGTCGTCGCGGTGGTGCGCGAGGACGATCGCGTCCTCGATGGCCTGGTTGCCGCCCTGGCCGAGGGTCGGGGGCATGGCGTGTGCGGCGTCGCCGAGCAGGGCGACCCGGCCGTGGTGGTAGGCGGGCAGGGGTTCGGCGATGTGGTGGACGTCGTGGCGCAGGACGTCCACGGGCCGGGCGGCGGCGAGCACGGCGGGGATCGGGTCGTGCCAGTCACCGAAGCGGCTCAGCAGCTCGGCCCTCTCGTCGGGCGCGTGGCCGCCGGCGGGCGTGACGGCGGCGGCGTAGGCGTAGACGCGGCCGTCCTTGAGCGGGTGTGTGCCCCAGATGCGGCCCCTGCCCCAGGTCTCGTGCGAGGCGAATTCGGCGCCGGGCACGGGGATCACGAGCCGCCACGCGGTGAAGCCGGAGTACACGGCCCCGGGGTGGGCGGGGAAGAGCGCGTGGCGTACGGCGGAGCGGATGCCGTCCGCCCCCACGACCAGGTCGGCCTCCAACTCCTTGCCGCCCGCGTCGACCCGGGCGGGCCGGCCGGGGCCGCCGGGGTCGGTGAGGGTCGCGGCGGTGTCCGTGCGGATGGCGCCCGGCGGGAGCCGGGATGCCAGGCCGGCGATGAGGGTGGCGCGGTGCAGCAGCACGAGCGGGCCGCCGTAGCGCTCGGCGGCGGCGTCGGCGGAGGACCGCGAGAGCCACCTGCCGGAGGGGGCCCGCAGCCCGCCGTCCCCGGACCAGGCGGCCAGGTCGCGGATCTCGTCGCCCAGTCCGATGGCGTCCAGCGCGCGCAGGGAGTTCGGCGCGAGGGAGATCGCCGCGCCGACCGGCTCCAGCGAGGGGGCCCGCTCCAGCACCGTGACCCGCAGGCCGCGCTGGTGCAGGGCGACCGCCGCCGTCAGGCCTCCTATACCGCCACCGATCACGACGGCATGCCCGGGTTGTGTCATGACCCCTCCTCGAATGTGACTACACCTGTAGTGACGCCACCGACGTTACTACAGGTGTAGTCGGACGGGTAGCGTGGCCCCATGTCCGAACGCACCGCCGGCCCTTCCCGCTCCGACCTGGTCGCCGACGCCGCCCTCGCGCTGCTCGCCGAGCGCGGCATGCGCGGCCTCACGCACCGCGCGGTCGACGAGGCGGCCGGGCTCCCCCAGGGCTCGACGTCGAACCTGGCGCGCACCCGGCAGGCCCTGCTGGAGCTGGCGGTGCGGCGCCTGGCCGACCGCGAGGCCCGGGTCCTGGGCCTGCACGAGATGCCGGACCCCGGGGCCGGGCCGGGCCCTCTGGCGGACGCACTGGCCCTGGCGACCCACCGGGCCCTGACGGGCCACCGCGCCCTCACGCTCGCCCGCTACGAACTGGCCCTGGAGGCGACGCGCCGCCCCGAGCTGCGGGCCTTCTTCGACGCCACCGGCGCCCGCTTCCGTGACCAGCTCGCCGCCCTGGTCAGCGGCTTGGGCTCGACCGACCCGGCCCGGCACACCCTGTCGCTGATCGCGTGGGGGGACGGGTTGATGTTCAGCTGCGTGGCGGGGTCGTTCGGCGCCGAGGTGCCGAGTCTGGAGGAGGTGCGGGCCGGGCTACGGGAACTGCTGGAGGGCATGCTCGGGGGCTGAAAATCTTGTGGTGCGGCGGGGGCGGCTCGGAAAGGATGCGTGCATGACGAACGAACGCCGAGAGCCCGCCACCACCGCCGACGAGCGCACGATGCTGGAGGGCTGGCTGGAGTATCACCGCCAGACCCTCGCCTGGAAGTGCGAGGGCCTGACCGACGCCCAGCTCCGCACCGCCGCGGTGGGGCCGTCCGAGCTGAGCCTGATGGGGCTGGTGCGGCACATGGCGGAGGTGGAGCGGGGCTGGTTCCGCAAGGTGCTCGCGGCCGAGGACGCCGGCCCGATCTACTACACCGAGGAGGACCCGGACGGCGAGTTCCATCTCTCCGAGTCCGACACGTACGAGGAGGCGTACGCCACCTGGCAGTCCGAGATCGAGACCGCCCGGCGCAACGCGGCCCGCTTCGGCCTCGACGACATCTCCGAAGGCAAACACCGCCGCACCGGCGAGCGCTTCAACCTGCGCTGGATCTACACCCACATGATCGAGGAGTACGCGCGGCACAACGGCCACGCCGACCTGATCCGCGAGCGCGTGGACGGCGCGACCGGCGACTGACGTCACCCCCGTCGCACCGGCGCCCTCCGTACGGGGCGCGAGATCACCCGTGCGGGGCATCCTGCGCCGGATCCGCGACCCCAGCGAGGGCCGCACGCACCAGAGTTGCGCGGGTGCATCGAACGACGACCACAGCGACGCTCCTGCTGACCGTGGCGGTCTCGGCCCTCTCCGGCTGTACGACGACGGTCCCGCATCCCTCCGCACCGGGGCCCGCTCCGGCACCGTCCCGGCCGTCGGCGCCGGAGCGGGAGGAGGAGGAGGCGGCGGAGACCCAGATCGTGCAGGCGCCGGCCCGCGAGGCCCTTCAGCTCATCGAAGAGGCGTCCCGCCGCCCGGAGCCGGCCGCGCCGACGACCCGCCCGGCCGCGCCTCCGGCGGCCGCACCGGAGCCGGGGACACCGCGGCCCGGCCACCGCGCCACCCGCCCCCGCCCCGCCCACCCGGAACACCCCGATCCCACCCGGCGCGGCCCCCAGCGGTCATACGCCGGCCTCCCCGACGTTTCGGAGTCGGTACGCCAGGACGTCGAGAGGAGCGTCCCCAAGAACAACGCGGACGTGTGCGCCCTGGGCAGGCGCTACGGGGGGTGGCGGGCGGACAGCCCGGAGGCGACGATCTGCCGCGACACGTACGGGCGTTGAAGGCACAGCACCGCGGAGCGTCGACGCGGGCGTCTCAAGGCCGCTGCCGTGGCGGCGTCCAGGACCCCGTGCCGCCCTCCCCGAGCCGGGACTCCAGTCGGGCGATGGCCGCCCACACGCCGTCGCCGTAGCTGTCGTCGGTGAGGGCGGCGGCGGCTTCCCGGGCCCATCGCAGGTGGGTGCGGGCGGCGTCGCGGCGGCCGAGGCCGAGGTAGTCGTCAGCCAGGTTCAGATGCAGGGCGGGGTAGATCGCGATCACCGCGGCCACCGCGACGGACTCCTCCCTGGCCTCCTCGGCCGCCGTCAGGGCACGCAGGTCCCAGGCCAGTTCGTCCGCCGGGTCGTCCTGGGTGTCGGCCAGGTAGTGGGCGAGGGTGCAGCGGTGGAGCGGGTCGCCGTGTTCGCCGATCTCCGCCCACAGGCCGAGGTAGCGGTGCCGGGCCTCCTCCCGGTCCCCGGCGTGGTGCAGCATGACGACCTGCCCGATCCGCGTCAGCACGGCATCGGGCGCCGCCTGCTCCTGTCGCTCCGCCACGACGCCCTCCGCGCACTCGCCGGCTGTTCCCGCCGACGCTAACCGCAGGCGGGGGCGATCCGGCTCAGGCGGCTCCGGACACCGCCGGGCCGGGCACGGCACGGCGGTACGGCCGGGGCACGTCAGCCCAGGTTCGGGATCGTCCAGTCGATCGGCGTGTGCCCCTGGGCCGCCACGGCCTCGTTGATCTGCGTGAAGGGCCGCGAGCCGAAGAACTTTTTCGCGGACAGGGGCGAGGGGTGCGCTCCCTTGATCACGGCATGCCGGGACTCGTCGATCAGCGGGAGCTTCTTCTGCGCGTAGTTCCCCCACAGCACGAAGACCGCCGGGTCGGGGCGCTCGGCCACGGCCCGGATCACGGCGTCCGTGAACTTCTCCCAGCCCCGGCCCTTGTGCGAGTTGGCCTCGCCGCCACGGACCGTGAGCACCGCGTTGAGCAGCAGCACGCCCTGCTCGGCCCACGGCATGAGATAGCCGTTGTCCGGGATCGGCGTGCCCAGCTCCTCGTGCATCTCCTTGTAGATGTTGCGCAGGGACGGCGGGATCCGCACGCCCGGCCGGACCGAGAAACACAGCCCGTGCCCCTGCCCCTCGCCGTGGTACGGGTCCTGACCGAGGATCAGGACCTTGACCCCCTCGTACGGCGTGGCGTCCAGCGCCGCGAAGACCTCCTCGCGCGGCGGATGGACGGGACCCTTCGCCCGCTCCTCCTCGACGAACTCCGTCAGCTCCTTGAACCAGGGCTGCTGCAGCTCGTCACCCAGAACCCCGCGCCAGGACTCGGGCAGCATGGCGATGTCGGTCACGTCAACGTCCTCACGATGTGCGGTCACTTCAGGCCACAGAACCTACAGGCGACCACTGACACCGTGCCCGGGAGAGCCCGAGGCCGACGCGCTACCAGGCGGTCTTGCGGTGCAGCTCCCACAACATCATGATCGTCGACGGGTCCAGGGCCCGCTCGGCGCCCGAGACGTCCCGGCTCGCCGCCACGTACTGCCGGCCCTGCCACAGCGGCAGCAGTCGCGCGTCCTCCACGAGGATCCGCTGGGCCTCCTCGAACTCCTTCTCCACACTCGCGCGGTCGCTCTCGCGGCGCGAGCGGGGCAGCAGATCGCCGGTGATCTCGGGGGCCGGGTAGGGCGTGCCGAGGGCGTTCTGGTCGCCGACGAACGGCGCGATGAAGTTCTCGGCGTCCGGGAAGTCGGGGAACCAGCCACGCCCGAACACGGGGTACTCGCCCTTCTGGTAACCCTCGACGTAGGTCTTCCAGGGGCGGCTCTTCAGACTGATCGTGAACAGCCCGGAGGCTTCGAGCTGGCGCTCCAGCTCCTTGAACTCCCCAGCGGTCTCGGAGCCGTAGCGGTCGCTCGTGTACCAGAAGGTGAGCGGGACGCGCTGGTTGATGCCCGCCCCGGTGAGGATCTTGCGGGCCTTGGCGACGTCCGGGTCGCCGTAGTCGTCGAAGAAGCCCGTGGTGTGGCCCGTGAGGCCCTTGGGGACCATGGAGTAGAGCGGGTCGACGGTGTCCTTGTAGACCTTGTGGGCGATCGCCGCCCGGTCGACGACCTGCGCGATGGCCTGGCGCACGGCCTTCTTGTTCGCCCAGGAGTCCTTCGGGTTGAACACCAGGTAGTTGATGTCGGTGCCGGTGCCCTCGACGAGCTGGATCTCCTCGTCCTTGGAGGACTTGCTCTGGAGGTCGACGACGTCTCCGGCGGCCAGGCCGCGGTAGGTGACGTCGATGTCCTTGTCCCGCAGGGCCTTCACCATGGTGCCCGAGTCCTGGAAGTAGCGGACGGTCACCGCGTCGTTCCGGCGCTCGGCGTAGCCCGTGTAGGAGTCGTTGCGGACGAGGACGGCCTCCTTGCCCTCGGTGTACGAGTCGAGGGTGTACGGCCCGGACCCGACCACGTCGCCGTCCTTGCGCAGGCTGTCCCGCGGATAGGCCTGCGGGGACACGATCGACATGGCGGGGGTGGCGAGCACGAACGGGAAGGTCGCGTCGGGCTTGTTGAGGTGGAAGATCACCTCGCGGTCGTTGGGCGCCTGGACCCGCTCCAGGCTGCCCAGCAGACCGGCGGGGCCGCCGTTGACGTTGATCTTGCGGATCCGGTCGAACGAGTACTTCACGGCCTGGGCGTCGAGCGCGTCGCCGTTGGAGAACTTCAGGCCTTCGCGCAGCTCGCAGCGGTAGACCTGGTTCGAGGAGTCGCTGAAGCCGCAGCTCTCGGCGGCGTCCGGCTGGGGCGTGCTCGCGCCCGTCGGATAGCTCAGCAGCGTCTGGTAGATGTTGCGGAACAGCTCCCAGGAGCTGTCCCACGACGCGGCAGGGTCGAGCGTGCTGGGCGAGCTGGTGGTACCCACGACGATCGGCCCTTCGTCCTCCGGGGTGTCGGACGACAGCACGCCGCACCCGGCGAGCAGGGACGATATGGACGCGATGGCCGCCACCTGCCACAGGCACCGGTTCCGCTTGAACACGCGCACGCTCCTCGATCTGCCATACCAAGGGTCGGCAGACCATACCGCAGTGCCGCGCCCGCTGACCCTCCCCGGTTCATGACTTCTTGATCGATAAACCTTTGACGACGTTGTCATCGCGCTTTGCGGTGCTTTTACCGCCGGCACGGGCGCCGTTTGTGTCAACGGGCGCCCGTGCCGGTCCGCGTGCGCGGTCCTCGTCAGCCGGTTCCGGCGTTGAGGAAGATGCCGCCGTCCACCACGAGCGTCTGGCCGGTGACCCAGTCGGACTGCTCGGAGGTGAGGAACGCGGCTGCGCCGCCGATGTCGGAGGGCACGCCCAGCCGGCCCAGCGGGTAGGCCGCGGCGGCCTCCTCCTCCCGGCCCTCGTACAGGGCCTGGGCGAACTTGGTCTTCACGACGGCCGGGGCGATCGCGTTGACCCGGACCTTGGGTGCGAACTCGTGCGCGAGCTGCACGGTCAGGTTGATCATCGCGGCCTTGCTGACGCCGTACGCGCCGATGAAGGGCGAGGGCGACAGGCCCGCGACGGAGGCGATGTTGACGATCGCTCCGCCGTTGTCCTTCTGCCAGGCGTGCCACGTGCGCTGGGCGAAGCCGAGGGCCGAGACGACGTTGGTCTCGAAGACCTTGCGGGCGACGTTCAGGTCGAGGTCGGCGATCGGCCCGAACACCGGGTTCGTGCCCGCGTTGTTGACCAGGTAGTCGACGCGCCCGAAGGCCTCCATCGTGCGCTCGACGGCGACGGCCTGGTGGGCCTCGTCGTGCGCCTTGCCCGCCACGTAGACCGCGCGGTCGGCACCGAGCTGCTCGACGGCCTCCTTGAGGGCGTCCTCGTTGCGGCCGGTGATGCACACGCGGTCACCACGCGCGACGAGGGCCTCGGCGACGCCGTAGCCGATGCCGCGGCTGGCGCCCGTGACGAGGGCGACCTTGCCGGAAAGTTCCACGGAAGTCATGTTCATCGTCCCTTAGTCGAGCGGTCCGCCGGCCACGTACAGCACCTGGCCGGAGACGAACCCGGCCGCCTCGCCGGTGAAGAAGGCGATGGCGTTGGCGATGTCCTCCGGCTCGCCGACCCGGGCCACCGGGATCTGGGTGGCGGCGGCGGCCTTGAAGTCCTCGAAGCCCATGCCGACGCGGTCGGCGGTGGCCTTGGTCATCTCGGTGGCGATGAAACCGGGGGCGACGGAGTTGGCGGTGACGCCGAACTTGCCGAGTTCCTTGGCCAGGGTCTTGGTGAAGCCCTGCAGGCCCGCCTTGGCGGCCGAGTAGTTCACCTGGCCGCGGTTGCCGAGCGCGGACGACGACGACAGGTTGACGATCCGGCCGAAGCCCGCGTCCACCATGTGCTTCTGGCAGGCCTTGGACATCAGGAAGGCGCCGCGCAGGTGCACGTTCATGACGGTGTCCCAGTCGGAGACGCTCATCTTGAACAGCAGGTTGTCGCGCAGCACGCCCGCGTTGTTGACCAGGATCGTCGGCGCGCCGAGCTCCTGGGCGATCCGGGCGACGGCCGCCTCGACCTGTGCCTCGTCCGAGACGTCGCATCCGACCGCGAGGGCCTTGCCGCCCGCGGCGGTGATCTTCTCGACGGTGTCCTTGCAGGCCGCCTCGTCGAGGTCGAGCACGGCGACCGCGCGGCCCTCGGCGGCCAGTCGTACGGCGGTGGCGGCACCGATGCCGCGCGCGGCACCGGTCACGACGGCGACCCGCTGCTCAGTGGTGGACATGACTGCTACTCCTCAGGTGAGCGACCGCTTAGTACCTTCAGTGGGTGTGACGCTAGAAGCCCTGGCACGCGGTGTCAACGGCCGGAGGCGGCATGTGATCCATCACCCGGGCCCACCCTGCCCGGCGGCACCGTCCGGGACACCCGATCGGCCTACGGACACGCGCCGCCGCACCGCTCGGCGCCTAGCGTCGGAGCGCGAGCCACCCGTGGCCGGAAGGGAGGCGCTCCATGCGCCGTCGCACCGGTGCCATCGGCACGCTGTTCGCGATCGCCGCGATCGTGCCGCTGGCCGACCCCGCTCATGCCCGGCAGGACCTGGACTGCCGTGATTTCGCCTTCCAGGAGGACGCGCAGGCCGCCTTCGAAGCGGAACCGGGCGACCCCCACCGACTCGACGAGGACCCGGGTCCGGACGACGGCATCGCGTGCGAGGCGTTGCCCCGCGTGGGCTCGGGCGTCATCTCCCCCGTCCGGCCGTTCGCCTCCGCCGGCCCTTCCCCGTCGGTGAGCCCCTCCCCGACCGCTAGCCCGTCCGTCAGCCCGTCCGGGTCCGCGAGCCCGTCAGTGCCCGGCACCACGGCGCCCACGACCGCCCCTTCCCGCGGTGTGCGGGGCGGGGCCGGGGGTGCGGTGTCCTGGGGGCCGAGCGACTGGGAGACGGGGATCGGCCTGACCTTCGCGGCGGGTGCCGTCCTCGCGGCCGGCTGCCTGGTGAGACGCCGCCGCAGGCACTGACGTACCGGCGCGGTGTCCGTCACCGCACCAGCAGGTCCAGCAACCGCTCGGTCTCCGCCGCCGGGTCCGTGGTCAGGCCGGTGTGCACGGGGCCGGGCTGGACGATCGTGGAGCGGGGGGCGACGAGCCAGCGGAAGCGGCGGCCCGGGTCGTCGGACGCTGCCTGGCCGGCCGCGGAGCCGCCCGCGCAGAGGCTTTCGACCGCGCTCAGGGCGGCCCGGACCCCGGCCACGTCGGCCCGGGGGTCGAGGGCCAGCAGGCGGGTCTCGTCGAGGTGGGTGCGGGCACCGACGTACGCCTCGGCGCGGCAGTAGACGAGGACCCCGGCGTTGACGCACTCGCCGCGTTCGATGCGCGGGACGACGCGCAGGACGGCGTACTCGTAGACGTGGCGGTCCCGCGGTCCGCCCTTGATGATGTGCCGGTCGTTCACTTCAGCCCCTGGATGCGGTCGTGGATGACGGCGGCCCGGGCGAGCAGCGGGCGCGCATAAGCCTGCCTCAGGTCGTCCGGCGCGGCGAAGCCCGGCTCGTCCGTGAGCCAGGCGTCCGGGATCTGTGCGGTGACGTCGGCGAGGAGTTCGTCCGTGACCAGGGGCGCCAACTCGGCCGCGGCAGAGGCGACATCGGGCGCGAAGGACGCCAGCGCGTGCTCGGAGGCGTCGTACGGGCGGGCGGCGGAGGCGTCCACGCCGGGCCAGTTGTGGTGCCAGATCATCGTCGCGCCGTGGTCGACGAGCCACAGCTCGCCCCGCCACCTCAGCAGGTTGGGATTGCGCCAGGACCGGTCGACGTTGTTGATCAGCGCGTCGAACCAGACCACCCGGCCTGCCTCTTCGGGGCTCACCGGGAACGCGAGCGGGTCGAACCCGAGCGCGCCGGAGAGGAAGTCCATGCCGAGGTTGGTGCCGCCGCTGGACCTCAGCAGGCTCTGCACCTGCTCGTCCGGTTCACCGAGACCCAGCTCCGGGTCGAGGTCGACGGTGACCAGGCGCGGCATCCGCAGCCCGAGCCGGCGGGCGAGTTCGCCGCAGACGACCTCGGCGACCAGTGTCTTGCGACCCTGTCCCGCACCGGTGAACTTCAGGACGTAGGTGCCGGAGTCGTCGGCCTCGACCAGGCCCGGCAGCGAACCGCCCTCGCGCAGGGGCGCGATGAATCGGGTCGCGATCACTTCCTTGAGCATCGTCCCAGGTTACTGACGTACGCGGCGGTCGCGGCGATGGCCTCGCGGCACCGGGCCGGAACCCGACAGCCAACCGACAGCTCCGCTTTACCCGTGTCCTTCCGCGAACGGGCCAGGATTTCGGGAGTGTCTGAACAGCCGGTCCGCAAGGGCCGTACCTCTCCGCAGATCACGAAACCCCCGGAAGGAACGTCAGCATGACCAGCGAATCAGTTCAGCCGATGTCGGGACCGAGCCGCCGCACCGTCGTGGCGGCGGTTGGCGCGGCGGGGCTCACCGTGGCGCTGACGGCGTGCGGGTCGGACGACAAGGCGTCCGACCCGTCCACCGAACAGGGCGCCGCCGGCGGCGGCGCGACGAACGAAGGGGGCGGCTCGTCCGCCGGAGCGGGAGCCGGTGGTGCGGCGCTCGCGAAGACCACCGACATCCCCGAAGGCAGCGGCAAGATCTTCAAGGACGAGAAGGTGGTGGTCTCGCAGCCGGCCGCGGGCGACTACAAGGCCTTCTCGACGATCTGCACCCACCAGAACTGTCCGATGGTGGACCTCAAGGACGACGTCATCTCCTGCGCCTGCCACGGCAGTCAGTTCTCCGTCCTCGACGGCAGTGTGAAGAAGGGCCCCGCGGTCAAGCCGCTGGAGGCGAAGAAGGTGACGGTGAACGGCGACTCCATCACGCTCGCCTGATTCCGCCCCATCGCTCCAGGCACGCCAGCACCTCGTCCGTGGTCGCGACCGTGGCGACCAACGCGAGGGTGTGGCGGATCATCGCGGGGGTGTAGTCGGACGGCACCCCCGCGATGGCGTCCGCCGGGACGACGACGGTGTAGCCGCGGTTCACGGCGTCGAACACTGCGTTCGGCACGGCCACGTTGGCTGAGACCCCGGTCACGATCAGCGTGCGGCAGCCGAGGTTGCGCAGCAGCGGGTCGACGTCGGTGCCCGTGAGGGGTGACAGCCCGTGCAGCCGCCGTACGACGAGGTCCTCCTCGGCGACCTCGATCGGGGCGACCACTCGCACCGCCGGTGTGCCCGCCAGCTGCTGGACGGGCAGCCGGGCGGCGGCGCGGAACAGACGGGCGTTGCTGTTGGCGCCGCGGCCGTCGGGGCGGCGCTCGGCGACGGCGTGCACCACCTGGACGCCCCCGGTGTGAGCGGCAGCCACCAGACGGGCGACGTTGGCGAGAGCACCGCCGGCGCGTGCCTGTTCGGCGAGTTCGGGCAGGGCGCTGTCCTCCCCGACGACGCCCTCCTGGCACTCGACGGTGAGCAGCACGGTGGTGCGCGGTTCGAGGAGTTCGCTGAGCGCTTCGTACGAGGGCACGGGTTTCCCCCTGTCACCGGCGGACGGGCGGGCGAGCGTAACCACCATTGCGCACGGACGGAAGAGCACTCATCCTTTTCTGACGTGATGTCAGAGGATCTCCTCTGGCACGACGTGGGAGAAAGAGGGGGCGCATGACCGTCACGCAGCAGCGCAGAGGCCGGAAGATCATGATGACGCCGGGCGAGCTGGACGACTTCCTGACCACCCAGCGCACCTGCCGGGTCGCCACGGTGTCGTCCGGCGGGGCGCCGCACGTGAGCACGCTGTGGTTCGCCTGGGACGGCGCGTCGATGTGGCTGTACTCGGTCGTGCGCAGCAAGCGCTGGACCGACCTGCGGCGCGACCCGAGGGTGGCGATCGTGGTCGACACCGGCGAGGAGTACGACGAGCTGCGCGGCGCCGAGCTGTCCGGCACGGTCGAGTTCGTGGGCGAGATACCGCGCACGGGCGAGCTGCGCGCCGAACTCGACGTCCCGGAGACGCTGTTCGCGCGGAAGAACTTCAGCCTGGAGGAGATGCCGCACGACGGCCGGCACGCCTGGATCCGGCTGACGCCGGAGAAGATCGTCTCCTGGGACTTCCGCAAACTCGCCGGGCAGTAGCCGCTCCCCGCAGCTCCGGCCGCGGCCCGGGCAGCAGCCGCTGCCGGGACCTCAGCCGGCGCTCTCCCCCGCCGCGCGCAAGGCCTGCACCGCCGCCCGGATCGACGGGCGGCGGTCCGCGTCCGCGCGCCAGACGACGTACACGTGCCGCCGGACCCGCTGTCTGAGGGGCACGGTCACGACCCCGGCGGGCACGGGACGGCGGCCGAGCACAGGGGCGATGCACACCCCGAGCCCCGCGGCGACCAGCGCCAGCTGGGTGTGGTTCTCGGCGGCGCGGTGGCCGACGATCGGTTCGACGCCCTTGGAGCGCAGGGTGAACATCAGCCACTCGTGGCAGAACTCGCCCTCGCCCCAGGTGATCCACTCGTCGTCGGCGAACTCGGCGAGATCCACCTCCTCGCGCGCCGCGAGCCGGTGGGCCACCGGCATGGCGACCTCGGCCGGGTCGTCCAGGATCGACGCCTTGACCAGCCCGTCGGGCAGCGCCATCGGCTTGTTGTACCAGTCGAGCACCACGGCGAGGTCGAGGTCGCCGCGCACGACCCCGGCGATGCCGAGCTCCGGTTCGAGCTCGCAGGAGCGCAGGCGGAGCGCGGGGTGCTGCTCGCGCAGCGCAGCCAGTGCGTGGGGGAACAGCCCCCGCGCGGCAGTCGGGAACGCCGACAGCCTGAGCTCGCCGACGACCTGTCCGCGCTGCGCCTCCAAGTCCGACTGGGCGAGTTCGACCTGGGACAGGATGCGTGCGGCGTGCTCGGCGAGCAGCCGGCCCGCGTCGGTGAGCCGCACGCCCCGCCCGTTCTTGGCGAGGAGCTGCTGTCCGACCTCCCGTTCCAGCTTGGAGAGCTGCTGCGAGACGGCGGACGTGGTGATGTGCAGCCCCTCGGCCGCGCCGCTGACCGAGCCGTGCCGGGCGAGGGCATCGAGGGTGCGCAGGCGCTCCAGATTCAACATGTAAGCAATGCTACGCAGTACCGGGTGCGAAATCTCGATTGTGCTACGAGGTTCCGGTGCCACATCGTGGCTGCCATGAGCACCGTCACCACACCGGCCGGCCGGCTCGCCGGCGCCCCGTCCGCCCCGGCCCGCCGCCACCGCCTCGACTGGCGCCTCCGGTTCGCCGCCCTGTCCCTGATCTGGGGCTTCAGCTTCCTCCTCATCAAGGTGGGCACCGGGGCGTACGCGCCGTTCCAGGTGACGCTCGGCCGGCTGCTGTTCGGCACGGCGGTGCTGGCCGCCGCGATGGCGGTGCGCCGCGAGCGGCTGCCGCGCGGGGTCCGGGTCTGGGGGCATCTGACGGTCGCCGCGTTCCTGCTCAACGCCCTGCCGTTCTCGCTGTTCGCGTACGCGGAGCTGACCATCCCGTCCACGCTGGCGGGCATCTGCAACGCGACCTCACCGCTGTGGGGCATGGCGCTGTCGCTGATCGCCCTGTCGGAGGACCGCCCGACCCGGGTCCGGGTCGCCGGGCTCGGGCTCGGCTTCCTCGGGGTGCTCACGGTGCTGGGCGCCTGGCAGGGCTTCCACGGCCTGGACGCCACCGGGACGGCACTGGCCCTGCTCGGCTCCCTCAGCTACCCGATCGGCTGGATCTACGTCCGCCGGACCCTGGCCGGGACCGGCGACTCCCACCTGTCGATGACCGGAGCCCAGCTGCTGCTCGCGACGGTCCAGCTGGCGGTCGTCACCCCGCTGTTCACGACCCTGCCCACCCGCATGTCCTTCGGGCCTCTGCTGGCGATCGCCGCCCTGGGCGCACTGGGCACGGGTCTGGCGGTGCTCCTCCAGTACGGCCTGGTCGCCGAGGTTGGCCCGACGACCGCCCAGATGGTCACGTACTTCATCCCGGTCATCGCCACGGCCGCGGGCGTGGCCCTCCTCGGCGAGACGCTCACGTGGTCGACCCCGGTCGGTGCGGCGATCGTCCTGACGGGAGCGGCCCTCACCCAGCTCCGCCCGAAGCCCCGCCCGTAGCTCCGCGTCGACGCCCTCCTCCGCCTTGCAGCTGCACGCACCAGACCCCGCTCACCGGCGCTGATCAGCGCCGTCGATCTCCTGCGGCCCGATCCAAACGACAGGGCCCAGCCGTGGCCGCACGCGGACGCACGGCCCCCGGGCCGGCGTCCGGGCCAAGCCTCGCAGGGCAACGCGCCTTGCCCGCCGCCTCGGTGTCAGCTCAGCAGGGGCTCAACACCAGGGCGGCGTCCCGGCACGGCCGCGCACGGGCAGACGCCTGCGCCCCACGGCGGTTCCGGCTCCGCAGGGGGCCGACTGCGTCCCTGCCGTGGCCGCGCGCGGGCGGACGGCCGACGCCGTGTCCCCATCGTCGCCCCTCGCGAGCCCGGAAGCCCCAGCCCGAGTCCCTGCGTTCCAGCCCCATGGGGACACGACTCAATGCCGACTGCGCGAGGACGCACAGCCCCCGGGCCGGCGTCCGGGCCAAGCTCCGCAGGGCAACGCGCCTTGCCCGCCGCCTCGGTGTCAGCTCAGCAGGGGCCCCACCCTCGGGCTGCGTCTCGGTCCGGCCGTGCGAGGGCCGAGGGCCTGCACCGCGGCTCAGTCGCCGCCCCTCGCGTCCCAGGCCGCTGCGGCTCAGGCGCCCTCGGCCGCGACTCCGTCCTGACCGCACACGGGTCCCGCAGTCACGGCCGTAGCCGCGCGCAGGCCCGGGGCCGGGAGCCGCACCCCAGTCGTAGTTCCGCACCAGGGCCCGCGACCCAGCCCCGTCTCCGCCGTCGGCCCGAGGCCCTGTCTCAGTCGTAGCTCCGCGCCGGAGCGGGACCGACGGCTGAGGTGATGGCGTCGGCCAGCGTCTCGATCTCGGTCCCGGCGAGGGTCGAGACGGTGACCCGGATGCCGGGCGGGGCGGCCAGCCGGAAGCGGGCTCCGGGGGCCACGGCCCAGCCGGCGTGCAGCAGCCGGGCGACGGCGCCGGTCTCGTCCGGCACGGGCACCCACACGTTCATGCCGCTGCGCCCGTGCGCGACGACACCGCGCCGTTCGAGCGCGTCGATCAGCGCGTCCCGCCGCCTCCCGTACGACGCCGCCACCTCGGCCGTGTCCACCACATCGTCGGCCCACAGCCGTACCAGGGCCCGCTGCATCAGCCGGCTGACCCAGCCGGGGCCGAGCCGGTGCCGTCCCAGGACCCGGTCCACGGTGAGGGCGTCTCCCGTGAGCAGGGCGAGCCGCAGATCGGGGCCGTAGGCCTTGGCCGCCGAGCGGACGAACGCCCAGTGCCGGGTGACTCCGGCCAACGGGTGCAGGGGCACGTCGACGATGCCGTGCCCGTGGTCGTCCTCGATCAGCAGGACCTCCGGGTGCTCCCGGAGCACGGCCCGCAGGGCACGCGCGCGCGGCGCGCTCACCGCCGCGCCGGTCGGGTTCTGCGCCCGGTCCGTCACGATCAGGGCGCGCGCCCCGGCCTCCAGCACCCGGCGCACGTCCTCCGCGCGCGGCCCCTCGTCGTCGACCCCCACCGGGACGGTCCGCAGTCCGAGCGCCGGCACGAGATCGAGCGTGCGGCCCCAGCCGGGGTCCTCGACGGCGACGGTGTCGCCGGGCTTGAGGTGGGCCGCCAGCACCCGTTCGACGCCGTCCAGCGCCCCGGAGACGACGGCGACCGGCCCTTCCGGCACCCCGTCGGCGTCGAGGCCGGCCCGCGCGAGCCGGGCCAGCTCCGGCTCCACGGCGGTGTCCCCGTAGAGCACGGGCGCCCGGTCGCCCTCGGCGGCCGCCGCCGCGAACGCACCCGCGAGCGGCGGCAGCAGCGCCGGGTCCGGATTGCCCTGCGCGACGTCCCGCACGCCCTCAGGGACGTCCACCCTGAAGTGCTCCCGCCCGGTCGTCGCCGGCGCCGGCCGCACCCGGCTGCCCCGCCGGCCCGCGGTCTCGATGACCCCGCGCTCGCGCAGGGTCCGGTACGCGGCCGCGACCGTGTTGGGATTCACCCCCAGCCGCTCCGCCAACTCCCGCATGGGAGGCAGCAGTTGCCCCGGCCGCAGCTGACCGGCCCCCACCGCGCGCTCGATGCTCGCGGAAATGTCCGCTGCGCGACGCCCACTGATCGGATACTCTCCTAGCACAAAGCCAAGTATGCACTAGTGCAATGGAGAGCGCCATGCAGGGGACCGCGCAGACGCCGTCGCAGCCCGAGACCGGCTACACCCCGACCGACCGCACCGTCCCCACCCGCTCCCCGGACCGGGCCTCGTACGACAAGGACCTGGTGCACGCGATACTCGACGAGGCCTACGTCTGCCACCTCGGTTTCGTCCGCGACGGCGCACCGGTCGTGCTGCCCACGCTGTACGCCCGGGTCGGCGAGCGGCTGTACGTACACGGCTCGACGGGCTCGCGTCCGCTGCGGGCGGCCGGTCAGGCCGACCCGGGCCTCGAGGTCTGCCTGACGGTCACGCACGTCGACGGTCTGGTCCTGGCCCGCTCGGCCTTCCACCACTCGATCAACTACCGCTCGGTCGTGGTGCACGGCGTCGCCCACGACGTGACGGACCCCGAGGAGAAGCGGCAGGCCCTGGACGCGCTGGTCGACCACGTCGTGCCCGGCCGCTCCGCCGACTCGCGCCCCGCCAACAAGAAGGAACTCGCCGCGACCGCCGTGATCCGCCTGGAGCTGGACGAGGTCTCCGCGAAGCTGCGCACCGGCGGCGTGAACGACGAACCGGAGGACCTCGCCCTCCCCCACTGGGCCGGCGTCGTCCCGGTGCGTCGCACCTACGGCACCCCGGTGTCCGACCCCGACCTGGCCCCCGGCACCGAACTGCCCGGCTACCTCGGGGCCCTGTGATGCTGATCCACCCCTGGGACGCGCCCCGCGACGACGCCGAGTGGCAGCAGTGGCTGGCCGGTCACGACTTCGGCCAGCTCGCCGTCAACGGCCTGCCCGGCGAACCACCCCACGTCCAGCCCCTGCACTTCGCCTACGACGCCGGGGACCGCGAGATCGTCACCCATCTCGCCCGCCCCAACCCGCTCTGGCCCGCGCTGGTGGCCGACCCGGACGTCCTGCTGAGCGTGGTCGACGACTACGTGTTCGTACCCGGGCCCTGGCAGGCCGCCCCGGACGTCCCGCCCGAGCACGGCACCCCTACGAGCTTCTACACGGCCGTGCAGCTCCGCTGCCGCGCCCACGTCGTGGACGGTCCGGCGGAGAAGGCCGTACTGCTCAACCGCCAGGTCGACCACTTCCAGCCGCGGGGCGGCTCCGCACGGGCTGCGGTGGATGAGGCCCCGTACGGCAGGATGCTGGCCGGCATTCGCGTCCTGCGCCTCGAAGTGACGGACGTGCGGGCGAAGTTCAAGTACGCGAACCACAGGCCGACCGAGGTCCGGGACCGGATCGCCACGAGCCTCGCGGCCCGCGGCGGCCCGGGTGACGCAAGGGCTCGCGACCACCTCCTGCGCAGGCAGCAGGCCTAGGCCGCGGCCCCGCGCCACAAGGCCGCCACCCGCCTCACCGCCTCACACGGCTGCCACCGCCTCACACGGCGACCGTCACCGCCTCCTCGCGCGTCCGGGCGCCTCGCGCCTCCCCCACCGCGAGGCCCGCCACCGAGCCCAGCATCAGCAGGGTCCCGGCCAGCGTCGCCGCCGTGAGGTGCTCGCCGAGCAGGACGACGGCGAGCACCGCCGCGCTCACCGGTTCGAGCAGCATGATCACCGAGACGGTGGCGGACCGCACGACGGCCGCGCCCGCGAAGTAGAGGCCGTAGGCGAGCGCGGTGGGGACGGCGGCGACGTAGACCAGCAGGAGCAGGAGCCGGCCGGGCTCCCCGGTGTGCGGCAGCAGTCCCTCCGCCAGGGCGAACGGCAGCAGGCACAGGCTCGTGACGGCGAAGGCCCCGGCGGTCGTCCGCGCGGCGTCGGTCTCGCCGTCGCGGCCCCACCAGCGGGTGAGCAGGGTCATCGCGCTGTACCCGGCCGCGGACAGCAACGCGAGCAGCACACCCCCAGGACGTACAGTCGTGCTCCCTCCCCCGAGGACGAGGACCGCGAGCCCGGCGAGGGCACCCGTGACGGCGACGGCTCCGCCCCGGCCCAGCCGCTCGGCCAGGGTCAGCCGGGCGCCGAGCGCGATGAGGACGGGCCCCGCCCCCAGGGTGACGACGGTGGCCACGGCGAGTCCGGTGGCGGAGACGGCCGCGAAGTACGCGGTCTGGAAGACGGCGAGCCCGAGCCCGGTGACCCCGGCCCGCAGCGCCCGGCGGCCGAGCGGTTCACGCACGGGAGTTCCGGCGCGGGGCCGCAGCAGGCGGACGGCGAGCAGCAGCACAAGGCCTGCGGCGCAGCGCCAGAAGGAAAGGGCGACGGGCCCCATGTCGCTGGCCCGGTAGACCAGGGAGGCGGCCGCGCCGGCGGTGCCCCAGGCGACACCGGCGACGATCAGATAGAGGAGGCCTCGCCCGACGGGCAGGCCGAAGGCAGTGTTCGACACGTGTTCTCTCCGCAGACGCGCACGGCACACGACACGCGACAAGCGGCGGCGGGTGCGCGGAAGTTCGGGAAGAACCCCGGATCGTTCGGGATCAGGGGTCCACGGACTTCGTCTGCGGGCAGCACCGTTCTGCGCGGCGGCGGCGAAACGCCGGGCGCGGTGTCCGGAGGGCCCGCCTCAGGCGGCCGGAGGCGGAAGAACGAGTGCGTTCGAAGGCATGATCGGCACCCTATGCGCTGGTTCCGCGCCGGGACAATTCCCTTTCCGGGCCGCCGCTCGCGACCGGCTGCGTGGACCCCTTCGAGGGCGTCGAGGACTGCGCGATGAACGCGCCCGCCAGCACGATCGCACCACCGGCGATCTGCGGTGCCGAGAGGTGCTCGCCGAGCAGGACCCAGGCCAGGACGGTGGCGATGACCGCTTCGAGGCAGGCCACGACACCCGCGACCTGCGGGGAGAGCCGGCGTACGGAGACCACACCGGTGACGTAGGCGACGACGGTGGCGACGAGGACGATCCACGCCAGCAGGACGACGGCGGCGACGGGCCTGCCGTCCATGCTCGCGGTGCCCTGGAGCACCGACCAGTCCATGGTCCAGGGCCGGGCGACGACGGTCAGCACGGCCGCGCCGACGATCAGACCGTAGGCGATGACGCCCAGCGGGTCGGGCGCCTCCTCCCCGGCGTCGCTGCCCTGGTCGGACAGGACGAAGTAGCCGACCTGGCAGCAGGCCGCGCCGAGCGCGAGCAGCAGCCCGACGGGGTCGAAGCTCAGGCCCGACCAGACCTCGACGACACAGGCGAGTCCGCCGACCGCGAGCACGACACCGACGGCCGCGGCACGCGTCACGGGCCGCTTCTGCACGAACCGCACCCAGCAGAGCACGAGCGCGGGTGCCAGGTACTCGATGAGCAGCGCCACGCCGACGGGGATCCGGGAGAGCGCCGCGAAGTAGAAGGCCTGGACGCCCGCGACGGCGAGCAGCCCGAACCCGGCGAGCAGCCCGGGCCGCCGCCGCAGCAGCGCGCGATGGCGCACGGCGAGCGGCAGCATGACCAGGGCAGCCCCGGCCACGCGCAGCCACACCACGTGCAGCGGGTCCAGGCCCGCCTCGATCAGCGGCTTGGCCGCGACACCGGATCCGCCGAAGGCCACCGCGGACAGGAGCGCGAGGCCGAGCCCCACACCCCTGCCGCGTCCGTTCACGCTGCTGTCAGAGGTACGCACGGGCACATGATGGCAGGCCGTGACAGGAGCGTCATCCCCTATGACACCTGTCTCACTGCCTGGACGCGGCGGACCGCCCCAGGGGCCGCCCATCAGAGGGCGGCTGCGGGCTCAGAGGGCGACTGTCGCTCAGAGCGCGGCTTCGCCGCACTCCCCGGTGAGGCCGGACCGGCCGTCGAGCCGGGCGAACACCTCGCGCGGATCGATGCCGGCCCGTTCGAGCACCTCGACCGCGCGCGCCTGCGGGTCGGCCACGATCGCCGCGAGCAGGTCGGTGCCGCGAGCAGGTCCGCCGCGCCCGGCGGCGCGTTCGCAGGCGTACTCCATGCACCCGGCGGCGAGCGGGGAGAAGCCCGCCGTCTCCGTCACCACGGGGACGGCGCCGGAGTCCTCGACGCCGTTCTGCCAGCGCAGGCCGTAGCCGATGCTGCGCTGGACGAGGTAGCCGAGCAGCCGGGCGATCTGCGACCCCTCGCCGAAGACGGAACGCGCCTCGGGGTCGGACTCCAGCAGTGAGTGGAGCAGATGGGCGGTGTCGATCTGCCGGTCCCCGTCCCGGACGGCCCGGCGCCGGGCACCGCCGACCACCGATGCCAGCTCGTCACTGAGCCTGGCATCGTTGTCCACGCGCTGAATGCCGTGCTCATGGGCCGACTGCCGGGGGATAAGGGGTTGCACATCCTCTACCTCATCAGCCCCGCGGACCCGGGTCATCCCCGGAGGGAAGCATCTTCGCGTCCCACGGGAAGTGGACTATTGCGAGCGGAATCTCCTCCTTACGGAGGAGATCAGGCAGATTCAGGTGGAGGCCTCCGTGCGACTGACAGTTCGTCAGTATTGAACATTGCGGCCGCCGCGGCTACGTTCCGCGACACCCAGCCCCGACACGAAGAGGTGGTCGCATGGCCGAAGTCAGCGCGGAGGCACGCATCGGGGCACCGGCCGAGAAGGTGTGGGCGAGGCTCACGGACTGGCCCGCCTACGGCGAGTGGAACGCGACCCACACGAGCTTCCCGGCGGGCGGCCCGGAACCCCTGGAGCTGGGCGCGACGTTCCAGGAGAACATGCGGCTCATGAACTTCCCGGCCGAGGTGGCGTGGACCGTCGAGGCGCTGGAACCGGCACGTGTGCTCGCGATCCGCGGCAAGGGCCCGATGGCCGTGACCGTGGCGACGCGCTACACCCTCACACCCGACGGCGACGCCACGAGGGTCCGCATCGACGGCGAGTTCACGGGCGCGACGGTGTCCCTGATGGCCGGCAAGCTGAAGGACTCGGCCACGGCGGCCCTGCACGAGTCGCTGCGCAAGCTGGACGGCCTGGTCACCTGACCCCGCTCCGGCACGCAAGGGCGCCCCCGGAGAGGCCGGGGGCGCCCGTCCCGCGACGAGGGTCAGTCCTCGTCGGCGAGGATGAGATACAGCTTCTTGCGGGCTTCGTTGATGACGCCCAGCGCCTTCTCCCGCTGCTCCTTGCTGCCCGTCTTCCAGACCTGGCCGAAGGCCTCCATCAGCCCGAAGCCGGCCTGGCGGATCTCACCCAGGGCCTCCCAGTCGACCCCGCGCGAGGCCTCCTCCCAGGGCGCCTCGGGCCCCTCCTCGGCGGCCTCGCGGCCCGCCTCGGTGAGCGAGAACAGCTTCTTGCCGCCCTCGGACGCGCTGGCGATCAGCCCCTCGTCCTCCAGCAGCTGGAGGGTCGGGTACACCGAGCCGGGGCTGGGCTTCCACGCCCCGCCGCTGCGCTCGGCGATCTCCTGGATCATCTCGTAGCCGTGCATCGGCCGGTCCTTGAGCAGGGCCAGGATCGAGGCGCGTACGTCACCGCGCCGCGCCCTCCCCCTCGGCCCCCCGCGCCCTCGTCCACCCCAGGGGCCGGGACCGAAGCCCGGCCCACCGGGCCCGCCCCAGCCGGGGCCACCCGGCCCGAACGGACCGAAGGCCGCACGCAACCCCTCGAAGCCACCCCGACCGTGCGGGCCGCCGTGTCCATGTCCACGCTCGAATCCATGGGTACGCATCGCAACCACTCTCCATTCCATCGTTGATCTGTCGCGATGCTTCACCGATATATCGGTAATGCGCGAACGACAAGACCCTCCACCGCGCCCTCCACCGCCCGGAGCGCCCGCAGAACCGGTCCAGTGCTCGCGTATTGGCCTTGGCCTGCGGGTTCGTGGGAGCCATAGCGTCAGGGCATGCGGATCCGAATCGTCGACGCCTTCACCGATCGCCCCTTCTCCGGCAACCCGGCCGGAGTCCTGCTCCTGACCGGCGCGCACGCCTTCCCGGACGACACCTGGCTGCAGAACGTCGCCCTGGAGGTCAACCACGCCGAGACGGCCTTCGCCCACCCGCTCCCCGAGGGTGCCGAGGCCGACTGGGCCCTGCGCTGGTTCACGCCGGCCACCGAGGTCGCGATGTGCGGCCACGCGACCCTCGCCACCGCCCACGTCCTGCACACGACCGGCGCCCACGAGGGCCCGGTACGGTTTGCCACCCGCAGCGGCGTCCTCGTCGCCACGCCCGGCGGGGACGGCTCCGTGACACTGGACTTCCCGACGGCCCCGCTCACCCGCGTCGACCCGCCCGACGGCCTGGCCGAGGCGCTGGGCACCGACCCACTCACGGTCCTCGACACCGGCCCGAACGTAAGCGACCTGCTCGTCGAGGTCGCCGACGAGAAGACGGTGCACGGCCTCGCCCCCGACCTGAAGGCCCTCGCCGCCCACTCCGAGCGCGGCGTCATCGCCACCGCCCGCGCCGAGGACCCCGCCCGTGGCTACGACTTCGTCTCGCGCTGCTTCTTCCCGAACGTCGGCATCGACGAGGACCCGGTGACCGGCAGCGCCCACACCGCGCTTGCGCCGTTCTGGTCCGAGCGCCTGGGCCGCGCCGGCCTCACCGGGCTCCAGGCCTCCCCGCGCTCCGGCCGCGTCCGAACGGAGCTGCGCGGCGACCGCACCCTGCTGACCGGCAGCGCGGTCACCGTCATCGAGGGCGACCTGCTGACCTGAGCAACGGCTAAGGGGGCGTACGACACCGTCGTACGCCCCCTTCCGCAGCGCGTCACGCCGTGGGCAGCCAGCCCACCTTGCCCGCCAGCAGCGCGTACCCGACGAACGCCCCGATGTCGAGCAGCGAGTGGGCCACCACGAGCGGACCGACACGCCCCCAGCGCCGGTAGAGGCAGACGAAGACGACGCCCATGACCATGTTCCCGATGAAGCCGCCGATGCCCTGGTAGAGGTGGTACGAACCGCGCAGCACGGCGCTGCCGGCCAGCGCGGCCGTCGGAGTCCAGCCCAGCCGGTCCAGGCGCCGCAGCAGGTAGCCGACGACGATCACCTCCTCCAGCACCGCGTTCTGGATCGCCGCGAGGACCAGCACGGGGTACTTCCACCACACCGCCGGCAGCGCCTCGGGCACCACGGTGAGGTTGAAGCCGAGCCCCCGGGCCGCGAGGTAGAAGGCGATGCCGGTGCTGCCGATGACCGCCGCGATCGCCGCCCCGCGGCCGAGATCGAACCACGGCCGGGTGCGGTCGAAGCCGATCGTGCGCAGGCTCGCGCCCTCGCGCAGCAGGAAGTGCGCGACGAGCGCGACGGGAACGAGCGCGGTGGTGATGCCGAAGAGCTGCCAGGCGAGGTCGAGCCAGGGCCGGCCGGGCGCGGCCGAGGCGTTCATCGTGGCCGCCTGGTCCTTGAGGCCGCCCGGCTTGGTGACCGACCCGATGAAGCTGATCAGCGCGGACACTCCGCTCGCGCCCAGCGACAGCGCGAGGACCAGCAGCGTCTCGTTGCGGAGCATCCGCCGTGAGAGCCCCTGCTGGGGAATGGAACCGCCCACCGGACTCGCCTCCGCCTGCACACCTGCCTCCACTTCACCGACGTGTCGGATCAGTATGGCGGCAGGGGGAGGCCGGCCCGACGGCGGCGGTCAGTCCGGCGACACCGGCTCCGGCACACCCACGGGCCAGGTGTGGACCGGGTCGCCCTTGTGCATCAGCTCGCGGTACCGCCGGGTCGTGGCGGCCAGCGCGTCGCCCCGGGAGAGGCCCGCGTCCAGTGCCTTGTGGAACGTGGCGGCCTGCCAGCTCGCCCCGTTCACCCTGCGCCGGCACCGCTCCTCGATCACGCCCAGGTACAGATCACGGTCGGCCGGCTCGACTCCCCAGGCGTCCAGTCCGGTCTCGGCGAGCGGCAGCAGTTCGTCGCGGATCAGGCTCACGGCGTCGACCTGGGTGGTGCCGCTGTAACGGCCGCGCCGGGGCCAGGTGAAGCGGGCGTCGATGCCGTCCTTGCACGCGGCGTCGAAGTTGGCGGCGGCAGCCGCGAACGGCAGCCGCGTCCAGACCGGCCGGGACTCCTCGGCGAGGGCCCGGACGACGCCGTAGAAGAAGGCCGCGTTGGCGACGACGTCGATGACCGTGGGCCCGGCCGGCAGCACGCGGTTCTCCACGCGCAGGTGCGGGACACCGTCGGCGATGCCGTAGACCGGGCGGTTCCAGCGGTAGATCGTGCCGTTGTGCAGGACGAGTTCGGCGAGGGACGGCGTGCCGCCCCGGTCGAGCACCTCGAGCGGGTCCTCGTCGTCGCAGATCGGCAGCAGGGCCGGGTAGTAGCGCAGGTTCTCCTCGAAGAGGTCGTACGCCGAGGTGACCCAGCGCTCCCCGAACCAGGTGCGCGGCCGCACGCCCTGGGCCTGGAGCTCGGGCGGGCGGGTGTCGGTGGACTGCTGGAACAGCGGGGGCCGCGACTCGCGCCACAGCTCACGGCCGAAGAGGAAGGGCGAGTTCGCGCCGACGGCGATCTGCGCGGCGGCGACCGCCTGGGCCGCGTTCCACACGTCGGAGAAGCGGGCCGGGGTCACCTGGAGGTGCAGTTGCACGGAGGTGCAGGCGGCCTCCGGCGCGATGGACTTCGAGGTGCAGCTCAGGTGCTCCACGCCCTCGATGTCGAGCGTGAACTCCTCGCCGCGGGCGGCCACGATCTGGTCGTTGAGGAGGGTGTACCGGTCGACGTCGGAGAGGTTCGACGACACCAGGTCGTCACGGTCGAGAGTCGGCAGAATACCGATCATCACAATCCCCGCGTCGACCTCGCCGGCTTTCCGGTCGGCATATGCCAGTGACGTACGGAGTTCTTCCGCGAGGCGGTCGAATACCCGGCCCCCCAGAGGGTGTGGAGGAATGTTGACTTCCAGATTGAACATGGCGAGTTCTGTTTGGAAATCACGGCTCGCGATGCGTTCGAGGACTTGCCCGTTCAACATTTTCGGCATGCCGTCGGCGCCCGCGAGATTCAGCTCGATCTCCAGCCCCATGAGGTTCCTGGGGCGATCGAACCGCTTCTCCGCCAGGAGTCGCTCCAAGCCCGTCAGGCACTGACGCAGCTTGTCACGGTAGCGCTGGCGATCGGACAGGTCGAACCGGCCTGCCGCGACCTTCTCCCCCATCGGACGTCCTTCCTCGGTGGTGCGTGCCAGGATCCAGGGCCGCCGGGGTCCCGGTCAGGTGGAGGATGCCCAGCGAAAGCGATCGATAACGTCCCGGCCGGACCCGTCGGCCGCTACGCTGGTCACGAGTGACCGGTGGCACATTCACTCGGCATGACGCACAGGACAGGTTTCGGGCCCCAGGAACTCGTGAAAAACGCCGACGAGAATGGGCCGACCGGTTCGCGGGCATTCGCCGAGGTCACCGCATGCACCCCCACCTGAAATCAGGATGATTCTCGCGTATCGCCGACCGAATGTACCCTTGTTCTACTCACCGGAAACGGCTAGACGAAACACAGTCGGAACCCGTGTCATATAAACTCCGCGAACAAGGCAGAAGGTTGGCGCCCACGGTCGATGGGTCCTGCCGTCGAGGCGACGCGGACCCCACCCCCCTCTCGTTCACATGACCCCGGCCCCTGCCTCTCTACCCTCGTGAGCTGACAGCGCCGTCCGCCCCCGCCCTCGCGCCACCGTGCCTTTTGAATGAGAGGCGACCCACCATGCCGCTGCATGTCCCTCCGGCTCCCGCGCCCGCACTCCGTTCCGTCCTCACCGCGCTCTCCTCTCCCACCGCGGTCCGCGAAGCCCGCACTCCCTCCCTGCTCGGCACCCAGGGACCCGCCACACCCGAGCTCCCCCTGCCCGTGCACGTCCTCGACCATGTGACGGCCGAGGGCGTGTCCGCGACCCGGCTGGCCGGGTGGCGCTTCCTGATCCGCTGCGGCGACCGCGCCGTGGCCGCGGCGGAGACCATGCTGACTCCCGACGGCTGGACCTTCTCCCACTTCTTCGAGGGCCCGTACATCACCTCCACCGAGCGCGCGCTGCGCCAGGCGGAGACGATGCCGCAGCCGTACCAGCCCCGCCTGCTGTCGGTGCCCGGCCTGTACATGCTGACGCTCTGGCTGCACGAGGACTGCAGCGCGGACGGTGCCGCAGGCCACCCCGCCGCCACCGACCTGCTCGTCCCGCTGGCGCCCGCGCCTCCCGGCATCGCGGCCCATCGCCCGCACCGCGTCGCCGAACTCCTCCCGGTGCTGACCCACCGGGCCACTCCCACCAGACTGCTCGGCTCACCCGCCTGAAGCGCCGCGCGGCCCCCTCTCCCCCCTCGCACCCCGTCGCCGATTTCCGGCGGCGGGGTGTTTCGTCTCGCTTGTTTCCCCTCCCGCCGCCAATGGCCCGCCCGGCCGCCCGCTTTCCGCTCACACGACCACATCCCCGCTCACGCGATCGGTTTCTCGCCCGCACGATCGCTCGTACGAGCACCGAATGGCTCGTACGAGCCGGAATAGTCGCCCGCCCGAGCGGACTAGCCCCATTCGGCCACTGCGAACCACCCGAAGGGACAGTGCAGTTGGGATGAACCGTCCGCGCGGGTGATGCGTCATCAACCTGTGAGAAGCGGTGCCGCGAAATCCCTGCGGATTGACGCCCGTGGGGCAACACTGGGTTCCGACGACTTATCACAACGGGGGGCGGCCATGAACGACACTTCTAGCCGCGGAACAGACACGACAGCCGACGCAGCCAGCTCAGTCTCATCGTCCATCTCGACCCAGCGAAAGATCCCACCCATGTGCCAGCACCAGACCCAGTGCCCCTCAGCAGAATCCGCCGACCGGGAATCCGCCCGCCTCGTGGCGCACCACCCGGAGCAGGGATGGAGCCTGCTGTGCAACGGCGTGGTGCTCTTCGAGGACACCGGCGAGCTCCTGCCGGACGGCCGGGCCATCGCCCCGCACCGTCCGCTGGCCGGCCAGGTGATGACGGCCGCCTGAGGCCGCTCGGCGGGGTGACGCCCGCCGGCACACATGAGGGGCCGGCCGCAGGACACCCTGCGAACCGGCCCCGACGCATGTCCGGGGGTCGTCACTCACCGTCACTCCTCACGACGCGCCGTTCCCGGCTCGTACGCCTTCCCACGGATGCCCGTTTTCCGGAAGACTTCTGGAAGTTTCGCGGTCACCCGTTGACGGAGGTGGGGCAAGTGGGAGCACGTGAGGCCGACGCCGGGGGCAAGGTCACGATCACGGAGATCGCCCGGCAGGCCGGCGTGTCCGTACCGACGGTGTCCCGGGTCGTCAACGGCCGGTCCGACGTGTCGCCGCGTACCCGGGCCCGGGTCGAGGAGCTCCTGCGCCGCCACGGCTACCGCAGGCGTCCCGCGGCCCAGGGCGCCCGTGCCGCCCTGCTCGACCTGGTCTTCAACGACCTCGACAGCCCCTGGGCCGTGGAGATCATCCGCGGGGTAGAGGAGGTCGCGCACGCCGCCGGGGTGGGCACGGTGGTGTCGGCCATCCACGGGCGCTCGGGCGACGCCCGCGAGTGGATGCGCAACCTGAGGGCCCGCGCCTCCGACGGCGTCATCCTCGTGACGTCGGCGCTGGAGCCCACGCTGCACGAGGAGCTGCGGATCCTCGGCGTGCCCCTGGTGGTCGTCGACCCGGCGGGCTCCCCCGCCCTGGACGCCCCCACGATCGGCGCGGCGAACTGGTCGGGCGGCCTCGCGGCCACCGAACACCTGCTGTCCCTCGGCCACCGCCGGATCGGCCTGATCGCCGGCCCGCCCCGCCTGCTGTGCTCCCGGGCCCGCCTGGACGGCTACCGCGCGGCCCTGGAGGGGGCCGGCATCACCCCGGACGCGTCCCTCGTCGTCCCCGGCGACTTCCGCCCGGAGTCCGGGTTCACCGCCTGCACCGCCCTGCTCGGCCTCCCCGAGCCGCCGACCGCCCTGTTCGCGGCCAGTGACCAGATGGCACTCGGCGCGATCGAGGCGCTGCGCCGGCGCGGGCTGCGAGTGCCGCAGGACATGAGCGTGGTCGGCTTCGACGACCTCCCGGAAGTCCGCTGGTCGGCCCCGCCGCTGACGACGGTCCGCCAGCCCCTGGCGGACATGGGCAAACTCGCCGTGCGCACAGTGCTCCGGCTGACCCGCGACGAGCAGCCGGACTCACCGCGGGTGGAACTGGGCACCGACCTGGTGGTCCGGGCAAGCACCGCGCCTCCGGCCTGACTCCGGCTTGCGGAACGGCGCCCCGCCACCCCCTGTCGGGCAGGGCGCCGTCCGCCCCCGCTACCTGCCGCCGAGCGCCTTACGCAGGGCGAAGTAGGCCGGCTTGCGCCGCAGTTCCTCGTCCCACGGCAGGGCCGCGCCCTCGCCCGGGAAGAACGCCGGGATCCACGAGTACTTGTCGGTGTAGTCCCACAGGGTGATTCCGACGCACCGGCGTACCGCCAGGCACGCCTTGGTCAGGTCGGCGTACCACTGGGCCTGCTGGGCCAGCTTCTCCTCGGTCGCGGGCAGCTGCATCCGGATGTCGACCTCGGTGAGCGCGGTGTCGAGGCCGAGCCGGGAGAAGCGGCGGAGGTTGTCCTCCAGGGTGTCCGGATAGCCGTACTGGAGGGCCAGATGGGCCTGGAGGCCGATGCCGTGCAGCGGGACGCCCGCGGCCTTCAGCTCCTTGGCCAGCCGGTAGTAGGCGTCGCTCTTCGGGCCGGTCGCCTCGATGTTGTAGTCGTTGAGGTACAGCTTGACGCGCGGATCGGCCTGGTGCGCCCAGCGCAGCGCGTCGGCGATGTAGCCGGGGCCGAGCGTCTTGTAGAAAACCGACTCGCGGTACGTGCCGTCCTCGTTGAAGGCCTCGTTGACGACGTCCCAGGCGAACACCTTGCCCCGGTAGTGCCGTACCTCCGCCTGGATGTGCTTCTTCAGTACGGCCCTCAGCTCCGGGGCCGTCCACTCCCTGCTCGTGAGCCATCCGGGCAGCTGGCTGTGCCAGACCAGGGTGTGGCCGCGTACCTTCTGCCGGTTGGCGCGGGCGAGGTTGACGATCTCGTCGCCCTGGGAGAAGTCGAAGACGCCCTGCTCGGGCTCGGTCGCGTACCACTTCATGCCGTTGCCGGGGGTGATCTGGTCGAACTCGCTGCCGAGCAGGGCCTTGTACGGCCCGTCCACGAGCTCGGGGTTGTCGGTGGCGCTGCCGAAATAGCGGCCGTGCCGCTGGGCGAGGTCGGCGAGGGTGGGCTGCTGGTGGTCCGCGTGGGCGGGGGTGCCGGCTGCGAGGCCGGCGGCGACCAGGAGCGCGGCGACGGCGCCGGCGAGTCTCAGACGGGTGGTGCGCATGGTGCGACTCCTCACGACTTGTGGGTGGGCAGAGCCGTACGGTGGCGGAGCGCGTCAGCCCTTGGTGGCGCCGGCGGTGAGGCCGCCGACGAGCTGACGCTCGGCGACCGAGTAGAAGGCCAGTGCGGGCACCATGGCCAGCACCAGATAGGCGAAGACCTTGGCGTACTCCGCTGAGTACTGCCCCTGGAACTGCTGGACGCCGATCGGCAGCGTCCACCACTGCGCGTCGGTGAACACCAGCAGCGGCAGGAAGAAGTTGTTCCAGCTGGTGACGACGGCCAGCACCGAGACGGTGCCGAGCGCGGGCCGGGCCATGGGCAGCAGCACCCGCCAGAAGAAGCCGAACGAGCTGCACCCGTCGAGCGTGGCCGCCTCCTCCAGCTCGCCGGGGATCTGCCGGAAGAAGCCGCGCAGGATGATGATCGTCATGGGCAGTCCGAAGGCGGCCTGCGGGAGGATCACCCCGAGGGGATTGTCCAGCAGGTCCAGGGAGCGCAGCAGCAGGAAGAGCGGCAGGGCCGCCACCGCGAAGGGGAACATCAGCCCCATGGTGAACAGCGTGAACAGCGCCTCCCGGCCCCGGAAGGCGAACCGCGCGAAGGAGAACGCCGACAGGGCGGAGACGGCGACGATCAGGACGGTCGTGCCCACCGCGATCAGCGTGCTGTTGCCGATCAGCCGCCAGAAGTCCCCCGAGCCGAGGATCTGGGTGTAGTTGGAGGTCACCCACGACTCGGGCAGTCCGACCGGGTTGCGGGAGAGCTCGTCGGTGGACTTGAAGCCGGAGAGCACGGCGTAGAGCAGGGGGACGGCCATGACCGCGCCCACTGCGGTGAGGACGAGGTGCAGGCCCCAGGTCCTGCCGCCCCCACGGGTCTTCTGACTGGTGGTCATTTTCCGTCCCCCCGCATGGTCGTGGTGGCGCCTTCGAGGTCGCGCCGGAGTACGAACCGCTGGTAGGCGAGGGCGAAGACGAGGCTGATGCCGAACATGACCACGCTGATCGCGCTGGCGTAGCCGACCTGATAGCGCTTGAAGCCGTACTGGAACATGGTCACGGCCATGGTTTCCGAGTGGTGGTCGGGACCGCCCGCGGTGGTGACCCAGACCAGGTCGAAGAGCTGGATGGCCCCGATGACCGACAGGAAGACGCTGATGCGCAGGGTGGGCGCGAGCAGCGGCAGGGTGACGTTGCGGAACCGCTGCCAGGCGCTCGCCCCGTCGATGAGCGCCGCCTCGGTCAGTTCCCGGGGGACGGCCTGCAGTCCGGCGAGGTACAGCATCATGTGGAAGCCGAAGTACTTCCAGGTCATGACCAGGAAGAGGGTCGCCATGACGGTGGACGGATCGGCGAACCACTCCCCGCCCAGCCCGTCGAGGCCGACCTTGCCGAGGACCTGGTCGGCAAAGCCGTCGTCCGGGGCGAAGATCATGCCGAAGAGGATTCCGGTGATGGCCTCGGACAGGACGTAGGGGGCGAAGAACAGCATCCGGTAGACGGCCCGGCCGCGCATCCGCTGGTTGAGGAGCACGGCCATGGCGAGCGCGAACGGCAGCTGGATGGCGAGCGACAGCACCACCAGGACCAGGCAGCGCCACAGGTCGCCGAGGAAGACGTCGTCCTGGAGCAGCCGGCTGAAGTTCTCGCCGCCGATGTAGTCGGAGGGCATGCCGAAGCCGCCCCAGCGGAAGAACGCGGCGTACAGGGCGAACAGCATCGGCAGCAGCACGAGCCCCATGAACAGCACCAGGGCCGGGAGTTGGAAGCCGGCCGCGGTGAGCCAGTGCAGCGCGCGTCGCCGGGCCCGCCCCGGGGGCCGCCGGTCAGCGGCCGGGGGCGGGGAACCGGCGCCGCGGCCGGTCCGTTTGTCCGGCAGGAACGTGGAGGTCATCGCCGGCTACTGCTCTTCCTTCGCGGTCTTCGTGATCGACTGGGCGACCTGCCCGGGCGACTTGGAGCCGGCGATGAGCGCGGCCACACTGTCGTTGACCTCCTGGCCGACGGCGGGCGCGTATGCCTGGTCGAGGTAGAGCTGGAAGCCGGTGGCCGCCTTCAGCTGGGCCTGTACGGCCTTGATGTTGGGGTCGGCGATGGCTCTCTCGGCCGCGGGGACCACGGGCAGGACGCCGGTCTTCTTGACCAGTTCCAGGTCGGTCGCCTCGGACGCGAAGAACTTGAGGAAGTCGACGGCCTCCTGCGGGGCTCCCCGGCGCAGAGCGTGTCCGCCGCCTCCGCCGAACACCTCGGTGATGGCGCCCTTGCCGCCCTCGACCGCGGGGAACGGGAAGAAGCCGAGGTCCTTGCCGAGGCCCTTGCCCGCGTCGGCCTGGACCGTGGGCGCCCACTGGCCCATGAGTTCCATCGCCGCCTTGCCGTTGCCGACGGTGGCGGCCTGGCCCGTGGGCGTGGAGTAGGCGGCGCCGAGGAAGCCCTTCTGGAACGGCTGGAGTCCGACGAGTTCCTTCAGGTGGTCGCCCGCCTGGACGAAGGGGGCGCCGGTGAAGTCCTTGTCGTCGTAGGCCTTCTGGAGCGCCTCGGCTCCGGCGGTGCGCATGGCGAGGTAGGCCCAGTAGTACATTCCGGGCCACTTCTCCTTGCCGGCCAGTGCCAGCGGGGTGACCTCGGCGGCCTTGAGCTTGCGTACGGCGTCGAGGAAGCCGTCCCAGGTGGTCGGGGGTTCGGCGATGCCGGCCTTCTCGAAGAGCGCCTTGTTGTACCAGAAGCCGATCATGCCGATGTCGAACGGGATGCCGTAGACCTGGTCGTCGATCAGGTAGGGCTCTTTGGCGACCGGCAGCAGGGCCTCGCCCCACGGTTTGGTGCTGTCCGTGAGGTTTTCGACGAGCCCGGCGTCCACCTGCTGCTTCAGCACGCCGCCGCCCCAGGTGTGGAAGATGTCGGGCAGCTTCCCGGAGGCGGTCAGGGCCGTCATCTTCGACTTGTAGGCGTCGTTCTCCATCTGAACGATCTTTATCTTGACCTTGGGGTTCTGCGCCTCGAACTTCCGGGCGAGGGCGGCCCAGACGGTTTTGGACGGCTCGGTGGTGGAGATGTTCCACCATTCGATCGTGGTCGTCCCGGACGACCCTCCGTCCGAGTCCCCGCCGCATGCGGTCAGTGCCGTCATCCCCAGACCGGCCGCGGCGGAGGCCGCCAGGAAGCCGCGGCGGGACAGTGCGGGGTCGCCCATCATTGCGCTCCTCGAAAGTTTCGAAGTAGTTCCAGAAAGGTTCGCTGCTGCCGCACCCTAGAGACAGCGGGTAAACGGTGGCAACCCCTCGTACATGCTCAATCTTGCGTCCGGATTCAGAAGGGGAGGGCCCACGAAACATTCGGCTTGACAGACGAACGTTACGGAGGCTGCTCGCGCGTGATCACACAGAGTGTCCGCTCGAAGGGCTGGAGATCGACTCCGCACAACAGCGGGACAAGCCGTCCGACGCGCTCTCAGCTCGCGTTTTCGCCTCCGCGTCCTGCCCGGGCGCGAGTCTTAACGGAAGTTTGACGCGCACGGCCCCCTCATTCAGGGGCCAGGGCATCACGCTCCGCTTACGCTGATCGGGCCGTCCAGTGATGGCCGGAACCACGCTGAGCCGCACCTCTGGAGCACGTCGATGGCCACCACCGAGCACCCGGCACCGAGCCGTCCGGAGCCCGCCTCACCCAGCCGTCTGCGCACCTGGATGCTGGAGGGCTTGTCCGGCATGGGCAAGGGCGGCGGGCATACCGGGCCCCACGCCGAGCCGGAGCCCCCGCACCGGGGCCAGCCCTGGTGGCGGGTGATGTGTCTGACCGGCGTCGACTACTTCTCGACCCTCGGCTACCAGCCGGGGATCGCGGCCCTCGCCGCCGGACTGCTGTCGCCGATCGCGACCATCGTCCTCGTCGTCGTCACGCTGGCCGGCGCCCTGCCCGTCTACCGCCGCGTGGCCGAGGAGAGCCCGCACGGCGAGGGCTCCATCGCGATGCTGGAGAGGCTGCTCTCCTTCTGGCAGGGCAAGTTGTTCGTGCTGACCCTGCTGGGCTTCGCCGCCACCGACTTCCTCATCACCATCACCCTGTCGGCCGCCGACGCCTCCACCCACCTCGTGGAGAACCCGCATCTGACCGGCGTCCTGCACGACAAGCAGATGCTGATCACCCTGGTCCTGGTGGCACTGCTCGGCGCGGTGTTCCTCAAGGGCTTCCTGGAGGCGATCGGCGTCGCGGTCGCCCTCGTCGGTGCCTACCTCGCGCTGAACGTGGTCGTGGTGGTGGTCGGCCTCTACCACGTCGTCACCGCGGGCCATGTGGTCACCGACTGGTCGAGCGCCCTCACCACCCAGCACAGCAACGTTTTCGCCATGATCGGCGTCGCCCTGCTCGTCTTCCCGAAACTGGCGCTCGGCCTCTCCGGGTTCGAGACGGGCGTCGCCGTGATGCCGCACGTCAAGGGCGACCCGGACGACACCGAGGCACGGCCGACAGGCCGTATCCGCGACACGAAGAAGCTGCTCACCACCGCCGCGCTGATCATGAGCGGCTTCCTGATCACCACCAGCTTCATCACCACCCTCCTCATCCCGGAGCAGGAGTTCGAGGCGGGCGGCCAGGCCAACGGCCGTGCCCTCGCGTATCTGGCGCACGACTACCTGGGCAACACCTTCGGCACCGTCTACGACGTCTCGACGATCGCCATCCTGTGGTTCGCCGGCGCCTCCGCGATGGCCGGCCTGCTCAATCTGATGCCGCGCTACCTCCCCCGCTACGGCATGGCCCCCCACTGGGCCCGCGCCGTGCGGCCCATGGTCATCGTCTTCACGCTGATCGCCTTCCTGGTCACCTGGATCTTCGACGCCGACGTCAACGCCCAGGGCGGTGCCTACGCCACCGGCGTGCTGGTCCTCATCAGCTCCGCCGCGATCGCGGTGACCATCGCCGCCCGCAAGGCCCGGCAGCGGAACTGGACGATCGCCTTCGCGGTGATCTCCGCGGTGTTCCTGTACACGACCGTGCTCAACGTGATCGAGCGCCCGGACGGCGTGAAGATCGGCGCCTGCTTCATCGCCGGCATCATCCTGGTCTCTCTGCTGTCGCGGCTGGCCCGGGCGTTCGAGCTCCGCGTGACCAGCGTGACGCTGGACGACATGGCGGAACGTTTCGTCCGGGACATGGCCAGCCGTCGGATGCGGTTCATCGCCAACGAGCCGGACCGGCGGGACATCGCCGAGTACCGCGACAAGATCGAGCAGATCCGGCAGGACAACGACGTGCCCGGCCAGGAGGACTTCGTCTTCGTCGAGGTGACCGTCACCGACCCGTCCGAGTTCGAGGCGGGCCTGACCGTGCGCGGGGAGGTGCTGCACGGCCGCTACCGCGTGCTGACCCTGGAGTCGTCCTCCATCCCCAACGCCCTGGCCGCGCTGCTGCTGCACGTCCGCGACTCGACGGGGCGCACCCCGCACATCTACTTCGAGTGGACCGAGGGCGGCCCCTTCGCCAACTTCCTGCGCTTCTTCCTGTTCGGCCAGGGCGAGGTCGCCCCGGTGACCCGCGAGGTGCTGCGCGAGGCGGAGCCGGACCGCAAGCGACGGCCGAGGGTGCACGTGGGCTGAGTCAGGCCGTGGTGCTCCTCCTGCCGAAGCCCCTGCGCGGCGAGCGCACGACGAGCTGTCCGTAGGCGACCTCGCCGGTGATCCTGACCCGCAGCAGGACGGGGGCGTCGGCCGGCCGACGCGCCTTGAGCGCCGAGTAGTTCATGACCAGGCCGTCGGTGTCCACGACGACACCCGGCCTGATCAGCAGCTTGAGGGAGCCGGCGCGCAGGTCCAGGTCGATGTCCAGGGTGTCGTGAGTGATCACCGCGTCGGTGAAGTCGAGCGTCACCTCGCCCCACGCCGAACGGATCTCCAGCCGCCGCGGCACCACCCAGCCGTCGCCCCGCCGGGTCGAGGCCCCCTCCTGGCGGATCCGGACCACGCCGTCGGCCCCGGCGGGCGCCCCGCCTGCGGGCACGGGCAGGTCCTCCGTCATCAGGGCGAGCTCGCCCATCGTCCGGGCCGACCATGCGGCCTCCAGCCGCTCGTCGAGCTCGTCCAGGGTCAGCCGGCCGTCGCCCGCTGCGACACGCAGCACCTCCACCGTCCGGTCCCGGTCCGCGTGCGACGCCCGCACCTCGGGCGATCCGCCGGTCCGCACGATCTCCGCCGTCATCACTCCACCCCGATCCCCCGGGCACGGAACCCGGCCAGCCCGTCGAGACTAACGCTATATCGCGTTATACCCAAAGGCCAACCCCGCACCCGCCGTTCCCTTCCCCCACGCCTATCGTGACCGGCATGCAGTCCTACACGATCGGCCAGGCAGCACGGCTGCTCGGCGTGAGCCCGGACACCGCCCGCCGCTGGGCGGACGCGGGCCGCATCACGACCCACCGCGACGAGACCGGGCGTCGGCTCATCGACGGGCAGGACCTGGCCGCGTTCTCGGTCGAACTGGCCCGGTCAGGCTCCGCCGAGGAGGACACGCCGTACACCTCGGCCCGCAACGCCTTCCCGGGCATCGTCACCGCGATCAAACTCGGCGATGTCGCCGCCCAGGTCGAGATCCAGGCCGGCCCGCACCGGCTGGTCTCCCTGCTCACCCGGGAGGCGGTGGAGGAACTGGGCCTGGAGGTCGGCATGGAGGCGACGGCCCGCGTGAAGTCGACGAACGTCCACATCGACCGCGTCTGAGCCCCGAAGGGCGGCGGAGGCGACGCACCCGCACGCCTGCCCAGGGCGGACGCCGTCACCGGGCTACCGTGCACCCATGAGCCTGAGCATCCGCAACCAGCTCCCCGGCACCGTCACCGCCGTCACCCCTGGCGACGCCATGGCGACGGTCAGGGTCCGCCTCACCGGCGGCCAGGACCTCACCGCGGCGATCACCCGCGAGGCCGCGGAAGAACTCCGCCTCACCCCGGGCGCCCCCGTGCGCGCCCTGCTGAAGTCGACAGAGGTCTCCCTGGCCACCGCGCCGGTCGAGGGCCTGTCGATCCGCAATCAGCTCCCCGGGACGGTCACGGACATCGCGGCCGGCGACGCGATGGCGTCGGTCCGCGTCAGGGTCGAGGGCGGCGAACTGACCGCCGCGATCACCCGGGGCGCGGCGGACGACCTGGCCCTGTCCCCCGGGATCCCCGTCGTCGCCCTGATCAAGGCGACCGAGGTGTCACTCGCCACCCCCTGACGCGCCGGCAGACGGCGAGAGGGGCCCCGCATCGCGGAGCCCCTCACCTTGACCGGTCGGCCGATCAGTCCTCGTACGCGTCCAGCGGCGGGCACGAGCACACCAGGTTCCGGTCGCCGTAGGCCTGGTCGATGCGGCGCACCGGCGGCCAGTACTTGTCGGCGGCCGACACCCCGGCCGGGAAGACGGCCTCCTCACGGCTGTAGGCGTGCTCCCACTCCCCGGCGAGCGCGCCGGCGGTGTGCGGGGCGCCGCGCAGCGGGTTGTCCTCCGCAGGCCACTCGCCGGAGCCGACCTTCTCGATCTCCGCGCGGATGGCGATCATCGCCTCGCAGAACCGGTCCAGCTCGGCCAGGTCCTCCGACTCGGTCGGCTCGATCATCAGCGTCCCGGCCACCGGGAACGACATGGTCGGCGCGTGGAAGCCGTAGTCGATCAGCCGCTTGGCGACGTCGTCGACGCTCACGCCGGTCGCCTTGGTCAGCGGGCGCAGGTCGATGATGCACTCGTGGGCGACGAGCCCGCCCGGACCGGTGTAGAGCACCGGGTAGTGCGGCTCCAGCCGCTTGGCGATGTAGTTGGCGCTGAGCACGGCCACCTGCGTGGCCCGCTTCAGCCCCTCACCGCCCATGAGCCGGACGTACGCCCACGAGATGGGCAGGATGCCGGCAGAGCCCCAGGGAGCCGCTGAGATGGGGCCGACGCCCGTCTCCGGGCCGGCCTCGGGCTGCAGCGGGTGGTTGGGCAGGTAGGGCGCGAGATGCTCGCGCACCGCGACCGGGCCGACGCCGGGACCGCCGCCGCCGTGCGGGATGCAGAAGGTCTTGTGCAGGTTCAGGTGCGAGACGTCGCCGCCGAAGTGCCCCGGCTTGGCGAGCCCGACCAGCGCGTTGAGGTTGGCCCCGTCGACGTAGACCTGGCCGCCCGCCTCGTGCACCTGCGCGCAGATGTCGGCCACGTGCTCCTCGAACACACCGTGCGTGGACGGGTACGTGATCATCAGCACGGCCAGCTCGTCGCGGTACTGCTCGATCTTCGCCCGCAGGTCCTCGACGTCGATCTCGCCGTCCTCGGCGGTCTTCACGACGACGACCTTCATGCCCGCCATCACCGCGCTGGCGGCGTTGGTGCCGTGCGCGGACGACGGGATCAGGCAGACGGTGCGCTGCTCGTCCCCGTTGGCCCGGTGGTACCCGCGGACGGCGAGCAGACCGGCCAGCTCGCCCTGCGACCCGGCGTTCGGCTGGAGGGACACCTTGTCGTAGCCGGTGACCTCGGCGAGCCGGTCCTCCAGCTCGTGGATGAGGGTGAGGTAGCCCCCGGCCTGCCCGGCGGGCGCGAAGGGGTGCATCTGCCCGAACTCGGGCCAGGTGACCGGCTCCATCTCGGTGGTCGCGTTGAGCTTCATGGTGCAGGAGCCCAGCGGGATCATGCCCCGGTCGAGCGCGTAGTCGCGGTCGGCCAGCTTGCGCAGGTAGCGCAGCATGGCGGTCTCGGAGCGGTGCTGGTGGAAGACGGGGTGGGTCAGGTAGTCGTCGGTGCGCAGCAGCGCACCCGGAAGCCCGTCCTCGGTCGCCGCGTCCAGCGCCTCCACGACACCCTCGACCCCGAAGGCCGCCCATACGGCACGCAGCTGGGCCCGCGTCGTGGTCTCGTCGCAGGCGATGGAGACGTGGTCGGCGTCGACGAGACGCAGGTTGACCCCGTTGTCACGGGCGGCGGCCACGACGTCGGCGGCCCGGCCCTCGGCGCGCACCGTCAGGGTGTCGAAGTAGGAGCCGTGCACGACCTCGACCCCGCCGTTCGCGAGCCCGGCGGCGAGGACGGTGGCGTAACGGTGGGTGCGCCGCGCGATGCCCTTCAGGCCCTCGGGGCCGTGGTAGACGGCGTACATGCCGGCCATGACGGCGAGCAGCACCTGCGCGGTGCAGATGTTGCTGGTGGCCTTCTCGCGGCGGATGTGCTGCTCACGCGTCTGCAGCGCCAGCCGGTAGGCCTTGTTGCCGTCGGCGTCCACGGACACGCCGACGAGCCGCCCGGGCAGGCTGCGAGCCATCTTGTCCTGGACCGCCATGTAGCCGGCGTGGGGTCCGCCGAAGCCCATGGGCACGCCGAAGCGCTGGGTCGTACCGACGGCGATGTCCGCCCCGAGTTCGCCGGGCGACTTCAGCAGCGTCAGCGCCAGCAGGTCGGCGGCGACGGTGACGAGCGCCCCGAGCTCGTGCGCCCGGTCGATGACCGGCTTGATGTCCCGCACGGCACCGGAGGCGCCCGGGTACTGGAGCAGTACGCCGTTGATCTCGCGCTCGGCGATCTCGGCGGGGATGCCCTCGCTCAGGTCTGCGACGACGACCTCGACGCCGGTCGGTTCGGCGCGGGTCTGGATCACGGCGATGGTCTGCGGCAGCGTGTCCGCGTCGACCAGGAACAGGCCCTTCTTGTTCTTGCCCAGCCGCCGCGACAGCGCCATGGCCTCGGCGGCCGCGGTGCCCTCGTCGAGCAGGGAGGCGCCGGAGGTCGGCAGACCGGTCAGCTCGGCGACCATCGTCTGGAAGTTCAGCAGCGCCTCCAGCCGGCCCTGCGAGATCTCCGGCTGGTACGGCGTGTAGGTCGTGTACCAGGACGGATTCTCCATCACGTTGCGCATGATGACGGGCGGTGTGAAGGTGCCGTAGTAGCCGAGGCCGATCATGGAGCCGAGGACCTCGTTGCGGTCGGCGAGGGAGCGCAGCTCGGCGATCACCTCGGCCTCGCTGCGGGCGCCCGGCAGGTCCAGTGCCTCGGCGCTCTTGATCACGGCCGGGACCGCGGCGGCGGTCAGCTCGTCCAGCGAGCCGTAGCCGACGTGGGCGAGCATCTTGGCGCAGGCCTCGTGGTCGGGGCCGATGTGGCGCTGCTCGAAGGGGACTGCCTCTTCGAGCTCGGAGAGCGGAATGCGGTGGGCGGTCATTACGGAGGCCTCCTGGTCGACACGACCTGCGAGGGGCACCACGGCACGGGTACCCGGACGGCCTCCCCCTCTGTCATCTCAACCTGAGAGCTTCACCGGATCGCCCGAAGGCCTCCGGCTTTCACCGTCGGTGAGAGCGGAAGCCGTCGACACCCGCCCTGCTTTCCAGAGTGACCTCGTCCGTGCGGTACGTGAGCCTGAGAGATTCCGGGGAGGATTTGCTCCTTCGGCGCCTCCGATGGTGTCTGGAGGACTCTCCCGCACGGGGTCAACAGCCGCTGCCAGCGTACCAGCGAGGTCAACGCACGAACCTTCGAGTGGCCGCATCCCCACTTGTACCGTTTTGTAGTGTCTACGAATGAGGTGCGACCAGCTGGAGGTCCCGTGCGAACCGATATCGATCCGCGCAACCTGATCGGCCGCAAGGCGTTCGACCGCAACGGGACCAGGATCGGCACCATCGACGAGGTCTACCTCGACGACGCCACCGGCGAGCCGGAGTGGGCGGCCATACGGACCGGCCTGTTCAGCAGGGACGCTTTCGTCCCCCTGGAGCCCAGTGAACTGATCGAGGGCGCCCTGCACGTGCCCTTCGAACGCGCCCTGATCAAGGACGCTCCCGACTTCGGCGTGGGCCGCCACCTCTCCCCGGAGCAGGAGCTGCAGCTCTACCACCACTACGGTCTCGACGTCGCCGCCCCGCCCCCGCTCCCGGACCACGACTTCGGCAAGCTGGCGGGCACCGACGAGACGGCCTGAGACCCCGCCCCGGGCGCTTCGTTCGCGCCCTCGGTCCCTCGTAACACCAGCGGGAGCGGATCCGCCGCCTCCAGATCCGGGTCGTCGACCCGGAAGGTCCGCACCCGCCCGGGCTGCGAGGAGGGCGTCTCGAAGCGCACGGTGACCCGCCCCAGACCGCTGCCCTGCACCCATCCGTGCCCGAACCGGGTGTGCCGCACGTCGTGCCCGGCGGGCCATCGCCGCTCGGCGAGCGACGGCGGCTCCTCGTCCGGCGCCGCGGTGTGCTCCTCGACCGGTCCCTCCGCGACCGCCCGCTCCCCCGCCGCCTGCGCGAACAGGTCCTCCTGGGTGTAGTCGGCGAGCCCGCTGACGCCCACTCCGAGGAGCCGCACTCCGCCGGTCGTGTCGACCGAGTCCAGCAGTCTGGCCGCCGCCTCGCGGATCACGGCGGGGTCGTCCGTGGGCCCGCGCAGCGTCTCGGAGCGGGTGAGCGTGGAGAAGTCGTACCGCCGCACCTTCAGCACGATCGTCCGCCCGGACAGCCCTGCCCCGCGCAGCCGCCGCACGCACCGCTCGGCGAGCCGCTGCACCTCCAGCCCGACCCGCGTCCGGTCGTGGATGTCGACGTCGTAGGTGTCCTCGACCGACACCGACTTCGCCTCGCGCTCCGCCACGACGGGCCGGTCGTCCCGCGCCAGCGCCATGGCGTAGAGACCGTGCCCGTGCGCCTTTCCCAGCAGCCGGACCAGTTCGTCCTCGCCCGCCTCGACGATCTCCTCGACCGTGGTGATCCCGGCCCGCCTCAGATGGTCCCCCGTGGCCGGTCCCACCCCCGGCAGCGTCCGCACCGACATCGGCCCGAGCAGGGCCCGCTCCGTCCCCGGCTCGATCACCACCAGCCCGTCGGGCTTGGCCTCCTCCGAGGCGATCTTCGCGAGCATCTTGGAGGCGGCGAGGCCCACCGACCCCGTGAGGCCAGTGACGGCCCGGATGTCCGCACGCAGCTTCACCCCGGCCAGTCGCGCCGACCGCTCGTCCCAGGCCACTCCCCCGGCCTCCAGGTCCACGAACGCCTCGTCCAGGCTCAGCGGCTCCACCAGCGGCGACAGCGCACGCAGCAGCTCCATCACCCGCTCGCTGATCGACTTGTAGAGCGTGAAGCGCGGCACGAGATACGCGGCGTTGGGCGCGAGCCGCCGGGCCTGCCCCATGGGCATCGCCGAATGCACCCCGAAGACCCGCGCCTCGTACGACGCGGTCGCCACCACGCCCCGCGGCCCGAGCCCGCCCACGACCACGGCCTTCCCGCGCAGACTCGGCTTGGACGCCTGCTCCACCGAGGCGAAGAAGGCATCCATGTCGAGGTGCAGGATCGTGGGCGCTGTTCTCACAACTCCGATGCTGCCCTACGCCACTGACAACGCCCCGCTCGACCGCCCTGAACGCCCCCACGGGAAACCGCTTGCGCTCCGGCGCGGAAACGTCCCGCCTCCTGCGGCCGCGTCCGGTCCTGCGCTGCCGGACGGCTCAGACGGCCCGGTTCCGCCGACGCGCGAGCTCGTCCGCGGGGTTGGGGCCGACCAGGGTCTCGCCGGTGTCGATCCGCTCGCCGTGCAGCTGGGACAGCGCGCTCTCGACGTCCCGCCACACCACGCCCACGGCGATCCCGAACACACCCTGGCCGCCCTGGAGCAGGGCATGGACCTCATCGGGCGAAGTGCACTCGTAGACCGTCGCGCCGTCGCTCATCAGCGTCACGCGCTCCAGATCGCTGAAACCGCGTTCCCTGAGGTGGTGGACGGCTGTGCGGATGTTCTGCAGCGACACCCCGGTGTCGAGGAACCGCTTGACGATCTTCAGGACGACCACGTCCCGGAAGCTGTACAGCCGCTGTGTCCCGGACCCGTAGGCGGGGCGCACGCTCGGCTCGACGAGCCCCGTGCGGGCCCAGTAGTCCAATTGCCGGTAGGTGATACCGGCGGCCGCACAGGCCGTGGGGCCCCGATAGCCGATCTGCTCGGACGCCATGGACGTCGCCCCTCCGCTGCTCGGCACCGCTGTCGGTCGCTGCGGAGCGTGCTCGGCCGCGCCTCCGGGCTGAGGGCATCCCCCGCCCGGGAGGGGCCGTGAGCCGGGGGGAGGGTACGGACCGCTCGCCCTGAGACTGCGCTCGGGGCCGCCCCCAGCCGTACCGTCGCCGCTGCTTCTCACGCCGACCTCCGTCCTTGACCTGCCTTCTCGACGGTAGGCAGTCACCAGGGGTGCGTCAACGATCGCCACACTCGCCACGCCGAGTGATAATCACCCTGAGAGTGGTTTCCCGTGCCCCGCCGCGGGGAAAGGCTAGCCGAATGTGGTCGGCGCGAGCCGTGGGACGCTCTCACTCGCCACCGGCACATGCGGGCCTTTTCACCCCTCCGGCATACGGCGGGCGGCCCCGCCACGAACCACATCGTCCGCCGGGCCGCCCACACGCCTTCTCAGGCCGCTGCCCCTTCCGGGGCACTCACTGGCTGCTGCTGCCGAAGTCCTCCGGGGAGATCTGGTCGAGGAACTCGCGGAACTTCTCCACCTCGTCCTCCTGCTCGTCCGGAATCGCGATGCCGGCGTCGTCGAGCACCGTGTCGCTGCCGTAGATCGGCGTCCCGGTGCGCAGCGCGAGCGCTATGGCGTCGGACGGGCGGGCGCTCACCTCGACGCCGCTGGCGAAGACCAGCTCCGCGTAGAAGACGCCTTCACGCAGGTCCGTGATGCGCACTTCCGTGAGCTCCTGGCCGACGGCCTCCAGCACGTCCTTGAACAGGTCGTGAGTCAGCGGCCGCGCGGGAGCCATGCCCTGCTGGGCGAAGGCGATCGCCGTCGCCTCCCCCGGCCCGATCCAGATGGGGAGGTAACGGTCGCCTCCCACTTCACGCAGCAGCACGATCGGTTGGTTGGAGGGCATTTCGACCCGGACACCTACGACATCGAGCTCGTTCACACAGCAACCCTAGGCCGTGCTCGGGACGTTTGGGTAGTCGGGCCGGTATCGGGCGCCTGATCCGGACCCCGCGCGCGCCTCCTCAGGGCAGCCGCACGCCGAGTGCGGTCCGCACCAGCGCGGCGTGCAGCTTCACCGTGAGCCCCGCCAGCTCCTTGGTGCGGGCCTCGGCATGAGCCCTGGTCTGCGGGTTGCGGTGCCGCCTCAACGGGGCCACCACCTGGTCCACCAGCCCGGCCTCACGGTCGGCGGCGGCCTTCATCGCCCGCAGGTGCCGCGGCTCGATCCCGAACCGCCCGAGCTCGATCACGAGCAGGGCGACGGTGACCGCCTCGGCGTCATAAGCCCCGTCCTCCAGGGGGGTGAGAAGACCGTAGGACTCCCACTCCTTGAGCTCCTGCTCGTCGGCACCCGCGGCGGCGATCAGCTCCTCACGCCCGATCCTGGCCCCTGTGGGCCCCTCGGCCGGCTCGGAGGCTGATTCTCCGTCCCGTTGACGGCCCACGACCGGCAGCGGGGCGGCCTCACCGCGCTCCATGGCCGCCAGGTGCTCCCGGATCACCTTCAGGGGCAGATAGTGATCCCGCTGCATCCTCAGGACGTGACCCAGGCGCTCGACGTCATGGGCGCTGAACTTGCGGTACCCCGACGGGGTCCGCTGCGGCTCGATGAGCCCTTCCGACTCCAGGAAGCGGATCTTGGAGATGGTCACTTCGGGAAACTCGTCGCGCAGCGCGTTCAGCACCGCGCCGATGCTCATCAGCCCACTGTCCGTGGCGGCGGCGCCGTGCCCGGCACCGCCGCTCGGTTTTTGCAGCATGGACCTTCCCTGACGGATGGACGCTCGCTGGGGTCTGCCCGGACGGAGCCCGGTCAGTAGCCCCGCTGGCTGGCGTAGAAGACCAGCCGGTACTTGCCGATCTGCACCTCGTCGCCGTTGTTCAGAGCGACCTGGTCGATCCGCTCGCGGTTCACGTACGTGCCGTTCAGGCTGCCCACGTCGGCCACCGTGAACGAACCGTCCTGCCCGCGGCGGAACTCCACGTGGCGCCGGGACACCGTCACGTCGTCCAGGAAGATGTCGCTCTGCGGATGCCGGCCGGCCGTGGTCAGATCGCCGTCCAGCAGGAAGCGGCTGCCCGAATTCGGGCCGCGGCGCACCACCAGGAGCGCGGAGCCCAGCGGCAGCGCCTCGACGGCGGCCTGAGCCTCCGGGGACAGGGTCGGCATCGGCGTCTGGCCGGTGGTCTCGCTGTCGTAGGCCTCGAGACCGGAGATGGAGATCGTGGAGGTCGTCTCGGACGGACGCTCCGGCGTCGCCCCCGCCCGCAGCGGCGCGCCGCAGTTCGAGCAGAAACGGCTGTTCTCCGCGTTGCGGTTACCGCACCTCGTACACACCAGGGCCGACATCGGATCCTCCTGCCGCGGCTGCCCACCGGGGGCGTTGGACGCATACGGGTCGGAAAACCCTCCACCCGCACGTGAGGTTGACGGTTGCCCGAAACCTATGCCGCCGGGCTGCGCAGGGTCAACCGACGGCGCGCCCTGACCACCGGAAACATCGCCGCCCGGGCCGCCGACCTGGTCCCGGAACAGCGGCCGCTGACCTTCCGCGTCAGGCTGTGCGCGATGACGGGCGGTCGCATTGTCGCTGCCCTCTCGCGCGCTCTTGCCGAACAACTTCGCAAACAACTTCACGGGCGATTCCCCTTGACCGAAACAGACCCGCCCGTGGGGCAGGACGAACCCTGACTGAACACTCTGGCCGACCCGGACATCCTGACAACGTCCGTCTGCACCAGACAGTTTCCACCACGCACCGCCCATTCGGTGCGCCGACCCCCCGCAACCTCATGCCCTCGCCCGACGCCGCCCATGCACCCCCGGTTCACTGCGAGGACGACCGAGCGTAGTCAGGCCGCTTCGCTGCTCGCAAGGCGTCCACCACGATGTCGGTGGACCGCTCGATCGTGACGGTGGCCTGTTCCTTCTCGAGAGTCTGCACCACGCCTCCGGGGATGTTGAGCGCCGGCTCCAGGTCCTGCGGCTTGCCGATGACCTTGAAACGATAGGGCGCGTTGATCTTGTTCCCGTCGACGCTCACGCCCTTGCCGGAGTCCGCGAGATACGTGCCGGCGACGACCCGGACGCCGTTGACCTGAATCGCCTCCGCGCCCGCGGCGCGCAGCTCCTGGATCGCGTCGAGCAGCATGTCCGCCTCGACCGTCCCCTTCGTGTCCACGATCGTCATGGTGATGCCGGGCCCCTGCGCGGCCACCGTGCCCGCCAGGATGCCGAGTTGCCTCTCCTTCTCGATCGTCTGTTTCCTGGCCTCCTCAGCCTGGTCCGAGCTGTTCTCCAGCTCGTCGCGCTGCTGCTCGAGACCTCGCTTCTCGTCCTCAAGACGCTGAGTACGGTCATCCAGTTCATCGAGGATGCGGACAAGATCTTCCTGCCGCGCACCCCGCAACGCGCTGTCGCTGTCGCTGTTCGAGGCGACCTGCACGGCCAGCCCGAACCCGAGACCGAACAACAGCACCGCGACGATGAGTTGGGCCCGGGTGACACGCGGCGGCCACAGCCCCTGTACCAGCCGCTGCCGGCCGGTCAGCCGCGGCCCGGGGTCCGGCTGCGCTTCCGCTACCGGCTCGGGCTCCGGCTCCTTCGGCGCCTCCTCGGCGGCAGGCGCCGCCGCGGGCACCTCCTGGGGCAGCTCCTTGCGCAGCCGGTCCCCGGACTCGCCGCCGCCGTCGCGCGTGTCGCCCCGGTCCTCGGCGGTCTTCTCGTCGTGATCGCTCATCGGCCTCACGCCCGGAACACGTGCCGGCGGATCGCCGCGGCGTTGGAGAAGATCCGGATGCCCAGGACGACCACCACACCGGTGGACAGCTGGGCGCCCACGCCGAGCTTGTCGCCCAGGAACACGATCAACGCGGCCACGACGACGTTCGACAGGAACGACACCACGAAGACCTTGTCGTCGAAGATGCCGTCGAGCATGGCCCGCAGGCCGCCGAAGACGGCGTCGAGCGCCGCCACGACAGCGATCGGCAGGTAAGGCTCGACCACCGCCGGAACCTCAGGCCGGACCAAGAGGCCGGCCACGACTCCCACGACGAGGCCCAGTACGGCGATCACGATGTGCCCTTCTCACTCTTCTCAGCGCTCGGCTGTGCTGTACGTACGGTCACACTCGGTGCGGCAGGCAGCCGGAGGTCGTCCTCCACGGAGATGCCTGTCCTGATGCCGTAGCTCTCCTGCAGCGCGTTCAGGTACAACCCGTCCGCGCTGTTCTGGAACCGCGTGCTCAGCCGCTGCCCGTCCCCCACCGCCAGCACCGTGTACGGCGGCACCAGCGGCTTGTTGTCGACCAGTATGGCGTCACCGGCGGCCCTGATCGCGGACAGCGCCGTCAGCCGCTGCCCGTTGATCGAGACGGCCTCGGCACCCGACTCCCACAGCCCGTTCACCACGCGCTGCATGTCCCGGTCCCGCACCCGGCCGGTGTCGGAGAACCCGGATGCCTCCCGCGGGTCGCCGTCGCCGCCCGTGGCGGCTTCCTTGGCGTCGTTCACCACGAGCTTCACGCCGGGGCCGTGCACCGCGACCGCGCCCGACAGAATGCCCGCCAGGTCGGAGTCCGCGCTGCCGCCGCTGTTCCTCAGCGCCTCGCGCTGCCGTGCGCTCACGTCCGCGCGCAGCTCGTCGACGGAGTCCTCCAGCTTGTCCGCCGCCTCGGTCTCCCGGTCGATGCGGTCGACGAGCTCTTCCCGCTCCTTGGCGACGACCGGAGCGGCGACCCGCGCCTGCGCCGCTCCGAGGGTCACGACGAGGGCCGCAAACACGAGTCCGGCGGCGAGCCCGAGCTTCGCCCGGAGCGTCTTCGGCATGCCGCTGGCTCCCGCGGCCTTCTTACGCGCCGCGGCCTCGGCATATCCGTCGTCGAGGCTGTGGTCCATGACGTTGGTCAGCAACGACATGGACGCATCCGGGCGCCGGGGCCGCGCGGGTGTGCTCCGAATGGGGGGTTGCTGCGGCATGCCGCACATCGTCGCACGTCGCGAGCACTACCTCCGAACGGCCCCACCGGCGTGCCGGACAGGCCCCGTTGGGGACACTTGTCCGGCACGCACGCGTGCAGGCCGAACTACCGGCCGGCGCTGTCCACGACCGCCGACCATTCGTCCAGCAGGGCCTGCGCGGAGGCGTCGTCCGGCCCCTCGGCCCACAGGTGGGTGACGGCCTCGGCCGGATCAGGCAGCACCATCACCCAGCGACCGTCGGTCTCCACCACCCGCACCCCGTCCGTGGTGTCCACGAAGCGATCTCCGGCCGCTTCGACGACCCGCCGCATCACGAGGCCCTTCACGGCCCACGGGGTCGCCAGATCGCGCTTCAGGACGTGCGCCCGCGGGATCCGCGCGTCGATCTGGCTGAGCGTGAGCTGCGTCCGCGCCACGAGCCCGATGAGCCGTACGAAGGCCGCGGTGGCGTCGTACACGCTGCTGAACTCGGGGACGATGAAGCCGCCCTTGCCGTCACCGCCGAAGATCGTCCCCTCCTCACCGCCGACCCGTGTGAGGTCGTCGGGAGAGGTGGTCGTCCACTCGACCTGCGTCCCGTGGTACGCCGCCACCTGCTCGGCGATCCGGGTCGTGGTCACCGGCAGCGCGACCCGGCCACTGCGCCGCTCGGCGGCGACGAGGTCCAGCATCACGAGCAGGGCCCGGTCGTCCTCGATGATCCGCCCCTTCTCGTCGACGAGCGACAGCCGCTCACCGACAGGGTCGAACCGCACACCGAACGCAGCCCCCGAGGACGCCACGATCTCCCCGAGACGCACCATCCCCGACCGCCGCATGTCGGCCGTCTCCGTGGGCCTGGACTCGTCGAGACCGGGGTTGATCGTCAGCGAGTCCACCCCGAGCTTGCCGAGCAGGCTCGGCAGGACGAGCCCCGCGCTTCCGTTGGACGCGTCCACGACGACCTTCAGCCCGGACTCGGAGATGCCCGTCGTGTCGACGTTCCGCAGCAACGACCCGGTGTACGAGTCGAAGACGCTGGCCGGGAAGTGCAGATCCCCGATCTCACCGGGGAACGCCCGACGGTACTCCTGCCGCGCGAACACCCGGTCCAGCTTCCGCTGGCTGCCCTGCGACAGGTCCGCGCCGTTCCCGTCGAAGAACATGATGTCCACGGAATCCGGCACCCCGGGCGTGGTGCGGATCATGATGCCGCCCGCACTGCCCCGCGCGGTCTGCTGCCGGGCGACCGGCAGCGGAACGTTCTCCAGGTCGCGCACGTCGATCGCACTGGCCTGCAGCGCGGAGATCACCGCCCGCTTGAGGGCACGTGCACCACGGGAGTGGTCCCGGGCCGTGGTGACGGTCGAGCCCTTCTTCAGCGTCGTCGCGTACGCGCCTGCGAGACGGACCGCGAGCTCCGGCGTGATCTCCACGTTCAGGATGCCGGACACGCCGCGGGCGCCGAAGAGATGCGCCTGTCCCCGGGACTCCCAGATCACCGAGGTGTTGACGAAGGCGCCGGCCTCGATGGTCTTGAAGGGATACACCCGCACATTGCCCTGGACGATCGATTCTTCACCGATCAGGCACTCATCACCGATGACCGCCCCGTCCTCGATCCGCGCCGCGCGCATGATGTCGGTGTTCTTGCCGACCACGCAGCCACGCAGATTGCTGTGCGGCCCCACGTAGACGTTGTCGTGGACGACGGCCTTGTGCAGGAACGCACCGCTCTTGACGACCACGTTGGAGCCCACGACGGTGTGCTCACGGATCTCGGATCCGGCCTCGACCTTGGCGTAGTCACCGATGTAGACGGGCCCGCGGAGGACCGCGTCGGGATGGACCTCCGCTCCCTCGGCGACCCACACGCCCGGGGAGATCTCGAACCCGTCGACGTCCACGTCGACCTTGCCCTCCAGGACATCGGCCTGTGCCTTCACATAGCTCTCGTGCGTGCCGACGTCCTCCCAGTAGCCCTCGGCGATGTAGCCGTAGATGGGCTTGCCTTCCTTCATCAGCTGCGGGAAGACATCACCGGACCAGTCGACGGGAACGTCGGGCTCGACATAGTCGAAGACCTCGGGCTCCATCACGTAGATCCCGGTGTTCACGGTGTCGGAGAAGACCTGGCCCCAGGTGGGCTTCTCCAGGAAGCGCTCCACCTTGCCTTCTTCGTCGACAATGGTGATACCGAATTCCAGTGGGTTGGGCACCCGCGTCAGGCAGACCGTGACGAGCGCGCCCTTCTCCTTGTGGAAATTGATGAGCTCGGTGAGGTCGAAATCCGTCAGAGCATCGCCGGAGATGACGAGGAAGGCATCGTCCTTCAGAGCTTCCTCTGCGTTCTTGACGCTTCCGGCGGTACCGAGTGGCTTCTCCTCATTGGCATAGGTGAGCTCCATACCGAGCTCTTCGCCGTCACCGAAGTAGTTCTTGACGAGCGACGCCAGGAACTGGACAGTCACGACTGTTTCGTTGAGCCCATGCCTCTTGAGCAGCCGCAGAACATGCTCCATGATCGGCCGGTTGGCCACCGGCAGGAGCGGCTTGGGCATGCTTGAGGTCATAGGACGAAGGCGCGTGCCTTCGCCTCCGGCCATCACGACGGCCTTCATGTCGGAAGCGTCCTCCTCGAAGAGACGGTCTGGCCGACTTCCCCCGCCAGGATTGTCCCGCACATATCCAGTACGGGCCATCGCTCCGCTACGGCAGCAGGACCATCCGGGAGTTCAATCGGTCGTGGCGTCCGCACGGACCAGGCGGCGGACTTGTACCACGTAGAGGACTCCTGCCCACCAGTACAGCGTTGTACCCCACCCGGCGAACGCCCATCCGAAAATCGCGGCCAGTGACGAGATCCAACCGCTTCCGTCACTGAGCAGCAGCAAGGGGAACGCGTACATCAGGTTGAAGGTCGCGGCCTTCCCCAGGAAGTTCACCTGGGGCGGCGGATAGCCGTGCCGGCGGAGGATGCCGACCATGACCAGCAGAACCAGCTCTCGCGCCAGAAGTAGAGCGGTCAACCACAAGGGCAGAATCTCGCGCCAGGTGAGGCCCACCAGGGTCGAGAGAATGTAGAGCCGGTCGGCCGCGGGATCGAGGAGCCGGCCGAGGCTGCTGATCTGGTTCCAGCGCCGCGCGAGCTTGCCGTCCAGATAGTCACTGACACCGCTCAGGGCCAGTACCAGAAGGGCCCAGCCGTCACTCTGGGGGCCCCCGAACTCAGGCCGCAGAATCAGCCACAGGAACACGGGCACGCCGACGAGGCGCGCCATGCTGAGGATGTTCGGGATGGTGAGCACACGGTCCGTCTGGACGCGAGTCTCCTGAACCTCCACCCGGGGGCCTCCTGTGGGAAATGTACCGACGATGCCCCCTGACCTTACCTCAACGCAAAAAAGCTCTGGCTCTCGGGCTGTGTGCCCAAGAGCCAGAGCTCTAAAAGGAGTTCGGCGGCGTCCTACTCTCCCACAGGGTCCCCCCTGCAGTACCATCGGCGCTGTAAGGCTTAGCTTCCGGGTTCGGAATGTAACCGGGCGTTTCCCCGAAACTGACAACCGGCACATTGGTTGTTCGTGGTTTCAGAACCAACACAGTGGACGCGAGCAACTGAGGACAAGCCCTCGGCCTATTAGTACCGGTCAACTCCACACGTTACCGTGCTTCCATATCCGGCCTATCAACCCAG
>NZ_JNXI01000004.1 GCF_000717055.1 Streptomyces iakyrus
CAGCCGTCGATGACGTCCGTGCCGCGGTTGGTGAGGGTCAGGTCCACCGTGAAACCGGAACCCCAGTCGTTCGTCTTGTAGTCGACACTGCACTGAAGTCCCGCCGCCTGGGCGGGAGTCGACCCTGAGGAGAGCATCGTCAACGGAAGCGCGAGAGCTGCGAGGGCTGCGGTCCACAGCCGCCGCACGGCTCCGCGTCTCCGGGGTGGGGGATGCATGGTGCTGGTTCCTCCTTGCGGCTCGGAGAAGTCAAGGCTTGAACCAGTGGGAGCGCTCCCATAGTGCGGACCCGTCAGGTACCGGTCAAGGTCCTCGAAGAGTCGAAAACATTCGACGCGGGGAGTTGAGCGAAAGTCAGTGACTCCCCTGTTCTTTGCCGACACTTGGCGCTACCTTCCTTGACACCAGTGGGAGCGGTTCCATCAGTCGACGCGTCCGTCACGACGCACCCGACCTGCAAGGAGTCGCTCATGCGACACCTCTCGCGTTCAGTACTTTTAGCCGCCGCCCAAGCGGTCGTCCCCGGCTGCGCGAGTGCCGGTGCCGGGTTCCTCATGTCCTTGTCGGAGCGCGCCCTGAACGGCTGACACCCCCACCACCGAAAGGGAAACCCGCACTCATGAGCCGTACGAGAACAGCGTTACTGGCCGCCATGGCCCTGGTCGCCGGAGCGACCGGAACCGCCTTCGCCGTCGACCCGGGCGCTGCCGGCGTCGCCGCCGTCCCCTGCACCGTCGACTACAAGATCCAGAACCAGTGGAGCACCGGCTTCACCGCCGCCGTCACCATCACGAACAACAGCGCCGCCAAGTCGTCGTGGTCGCTGAAGTGGTCGTACGCCGGCAACCAGAAGGTCACCAGCGGCTGGAACGCCAAGCTGAGCCAGAGCGGTGCCGCCGTCACCGCGGCCAACGAGACCTACAACGCCCAGCTCGCGACCGGCGGTTCGGTCAGCTTCGGCTTCCAGGGCAGCTACAGCGGCAGCAACGCCGTCCCGGCCACGTTCACTCTCGACGGCGTGACCTGCAACGTCGACGACGGCGGTCCCGGCGGCCCCACCGATCCGCCGGACCCGGGCGGCCCGTCCAACCGGGTCGACAACCCCTACAGCGGCGCCAAGGTGTACGTGAATCCGGAGTGGTCCGCGAACGCCGCCGCCGAGCCGGGCGGCAGCCGCGTCGCCAACCAGCCGACGGGAGTCTGGCTGGACCGGATCGCGGCCATCAACGGCGCGGGCGGAAAGATGGGCCTGCGCGCCCACCTCGACGAGGCGCTGCGCCAGAAGGGCTCCGGCGAACTCGTCGTCCAGTTCGTCATCTACAACCTGCCCGGCCGGGACTGCTCCGCCCTCGCCTCCAACGGTGAGCTGAAGGCCGACGAGATCGGCCGCTACAAGACGGAGTACATCGACCCGATCAAGGCGATCCTCGCCGACCCGAAGTACGCCTCGCTGCGGATCGTCACGACGGTCGAGATCGACTCGCTGCCGAACCTCGTCACCAACACCGGCAGCCGCCCGACGGCCGTCCCGCAGTGCGACGTGATGAAGGCCAACGGCAACTACGTCAAGGGCGTCGGCTACGCGCTCAACAAGCTCGGCGACGTGCCGAACGTCTACAACTACGTCGATGCCGGACACCACGGCTGGATCGGCTGGGACGACAACTTCGGCCCTACCGCCACCATCATGAAGGAGGCGGCGACCGCCGAGGGCGCCACGGTGAACGACGTCCACGGCTTCATCACCAACACGGCGAACTACAGCGCTTTGAAGGAGAACAACTTCACCATCAACGACACCGTGGCCGGCAAGTCCGTCCGCGAGTCGAAATGGGTCGACTGGAACCGCTACCTCGATGAGCTGTCCTACGCCCAGGCCTTCCGCAACCAGCTGGTCTCGGCGGGCTTCAACTCGAACATCGGCATGCTCATCGACACCTCCCGCAACGGCTGGGGCGGCGCCGCACGGCCCACCGGACCGGGTGCGACGACGAGCGTCGACACGTACGTCGACGGCGGGCGGTACGACCGCCGCTTCAATGCCGGCAACTGGTGCAACCAGTCCGGAGCCGGCCTCGGCGAGCGCCCGCAGGCGGCCCCGGCGACCGGGATCGACGCCTACGTGTGGATGAAGCCGCCGGGTGAGTCCGACGGGTCGAGCAAGGCCATCCCGAACGACGAGGGCAAGGGCTTCGATCGCATGTGCGACCCCACCTATGAGGGCAACCCGCGGAACAACAACAACATGTCCGGTGCCCTGCCGGACGCGCCGATTTCCGGGCACTGGTTCTCCGCCCAGTTCCGGCAGCTGATGCAGAACGCGTACCCTCCGCTGTCCTGATCCGCCCATGCTGAACCGCTGAACCGCTGAACCGCTGATCCGCCGGGGCCCTGCCCCGGCGGATTTTGCGGGACCGGCAACAGCAGTGGCCTTCGCACGGTGCGCCGTCGCACGCTGACCGCATCCGAGCGAGAGGCTGACCACCATGGCGCACCACCACCACGACCACGAGCGGGGCCACGGTTCCCACCACGGCCACACGGACATCGACTGGGCCGAGATGGGCCCGACGCTGGAGGCCTCGGCGGAGCTGTTCGCGTCCCTGTACGAGCGGGCCCTGGGCTGGCTGGCGCAGGAGGTGACCGAGCCGGGTCTGATCGTCGACGCGGGCAGCGGGCCGGGGGTCGTGTCCTGCCTGTTCGCGGAGACGTTCCCGGGCGCGCGGATCGTGGCGGTGGACGGTTCCGACGGGCTGCTGGAGCGGGCCCGGGCGCGCGCCGAGCGGCAGGGGGTCGCCGACCGCTTCGGCACGATCACGGGTGAACTCCCCGACGCACTGGGCGAGCTGGACTACCCGGCCGATCTGCTGTGGGCGAGCCGCAGCCTGCACCACCTCGGCGACCAGCGGGCGGCGCTCGCCGCGTTCGCGCAGCGGCTGGCACCCGGCGGCACGCTGGCCCTCATGGAGGGCGGTCTGCCGCTGCGGTTCCTCCCCCGTGACTTCGGCATCGGCCGGCCCGGTCTCCAGGCGCGGATCGACGCGGTGGAGGCGGACTGGTTCACCCGGATGCGCACCGATCTGCCCGGGCACGTGGCCGAGACCGAGAACTGGCCCGCCCTGCTCGCCGCCGCGGGCCTGAAGCACACGAGGACGCACAGCTTCCTGCTCGACCTCCCGGCGCCCGCCTCCGACCGGGCGCGTGCCTATGTCGTGGCGTCCCTGGCGCACATGCGCGACAAGCTCGCCGAAGGCCTCGACGCCGAGGACCTGGCGACTGTGGACCGCCTGCTCGACCCGGACGACGAGGCGAGCCTGCACCACCGCCCGGACATGTTCGTCCTGGAGGCCCACACGGTCCACACGGCGGTCCGGCCTGCCTAGCGGAGGCAGCCCTTGACTTCGAGAGTGCTCCAAGTGATGGACTCCCCGGCATCGCACACCGGCCCAGATCACAGGGGGAATCCATGTCCGACTCTCAGGTCGCGCTCATCACCGGCGGGGGCAGCGGTATCGGCGCCGCTGTCGCCCGGCAACTGCTGGACGCCGGGTACCGGGTGGCCGTCACCGGGCGGGGGGAGGAGCGGCTGCGGGCCTTCGCCGAGGAACTGGGGCGGCCCGACGGGCTGCTGACGCTCGCCGGTGACACCGCCGTGTACGAGGACGTCCGGGCCGCGGTCGACACCACCGTGAAGACCTTCGGGCGGCTCGACACGGTCGTCGCCAACGCCGGTTTCGCCACCCACGACACGGTCGCGGAGGGCGACCCGGCCGGCTGGACCGACATGGTGCTGACCAACGTCCTCGGCCCGGCCCTGCTGATCAGGGCGTCCATCGACGCGCTGAAGGAGACGCGCGGCCGGATCGTCCTGGTCGGCAGCGTCGCCGGGTTCGTGCACGGGCCGGGCAACATCTACGGCGCGACGAAGTGGGCCGTGACGGGACTCGCCGAGAACACCCGGCGGCAGGTCACCGAGTGGGGCGTGGGCGTCACCCTGGTCGCGCCCGGCCGGACGGAAACCCCCTTCTGGGACTCCTACGGCAGCCTCCCGCCCGGCCACCTCCTCACCGCCGGCCAGATCGCCGACTCGATCGTCTGGGCGATGCGGCAGCCGGAGGGGGTCGACGTCAACACGGTGGTCGTACGGCCGGTGGGGCAGCCGGTCTGAGCATGCGGAAGCGACGGCGCCCCGGTCCGGGTCCCGCTGGGGGCTCCGGGCCGGGGCGTCACCGGTGCGGCTCAGGCGCCGTTGAACTCGGCCGGGTCCGGACCGATGCGGCGGTCCTCGTTCAGCGCGCTGATCGCCGCGAGGTCCTCGTCGTCGAGGCTGAAGTCGAACACGTCGATGTTCTCCTTGATCCGCGACGGGGTCACGGACTTCGGGATCACCACGTTGCCCAGCTGGAGGTGCCAGCGCAGCACCACCTGGGCCGGGGTGCGGTCGTGCTTGCGGGCGATGGCCACGATCGCCGGGACCTCCAGCAGGCCCTTGCCCTGGCCGAGCGGCGACCAGGCCTCCGTGGCGATGCCCTGCTCCGCGTGGTACTCGCGGGAGGCGCCCTGCTGCAGGTGCGGGTGCAACTCGATCTGGTTCACCGCCGGGACCACCGACGTCTCACCGATCAGCTTCTCAAGGTGCTCGGGAAGGAAGTTGGAGACGCCGATGGCCCGGATCCGGCCGTCGGCGTGCAGCTTCTCGAACGCCTTGTAGGTGTCGACGTACAGACCCCGCTCCGGCGTCGGCCAGTGGATCAGGTACAGGTCGACGTAGTCCAGGCCGAGCTTCTCCAGCGACGTGTCGAAGGCGCGCAGCGTGGAGTCGTACCCCTGGTCGGCGTTCCAGAGCTTCGTGGTGACGAAGAGCTCCTCGCGGGGGACGCCGGAGCCGGCGATGGCCTTGCCGGTGCCCTCCTCGTTGCCGTAGATCGCCGCTGTGTCGATGCTGCGGTACCCGGCCTCCAGCGCCGTCGCGACGGCCGTCTCGGCCTCGTCGTCCGGCACCTGCCAGACGCCGAAGCCCAGCTGGGGCATCTCGACGCCGTTGTTCAGGATGATCGGGGGGACCTTGCTCACGAGCTCTCGATCCTTCGGTAAGTGGTCAGGTGTACTCCCATCGTCAACGATCACGCGCGGTGATGCATTCCTGACGGGAGAATTCCGAAGCCACACCTGCCCCGCGAGGCGCGTGTCACGCCCGGTAGAGCGCTTCGACCTCGTTCTCGTACGCCTTCTCGATCGCCTTCCGCTTCAGCTTCAGGGACGGGGTCAGCAACCCGTGCTCCTCCGTGAACGGCTGGGCCAGTATGCGGAAGGTGCGGATCGACTCGGCCTGCGAGACGAGGGTGTTGGCGGCGACCACCGCGCGGCGCACCTCCGTCTCCAGGTCCGCGTCGCGCACCAGTTCCGCCGGGGACATCTGCGGCTTGGCCCGCATGGCCAGCCAGTGCTCCACGGCCTCCTGGTCGAGGGTGACCAGGGCGGCGATGTAGGGGCGGTCGTTGCCCACGACGATGCACTGGTTGACCAGCGGATGGTCCCGGACGCGTTCCTCCAGCACCCCGGGCGAAACGCTCTTGCCGCCGGACGTGACCAGGATCTCCTTCTTGCGGCCGGTGATGGTGAGGAAGCCGTCCTCGTCCAGCGCGCCGAGGTCGCCGGTGGCGAGCCAGCCGTCGTGCAGGGTGGCGTCGGTGGCCTTCTGGTTGTTGAGGTAGCCCTGGAACACGTTCTCGCCGCGCAGCCAGATCTCACCGTCGTCCGCGATGTGCACGGTCATGCCCGGGATGGGCTGCCCGACCGTGCCGAAGCGGGTGCGCCCGGGCGGATTGGCGGTCGCGGCGGCCGTGGACTCCGTCAGGCCGTAACCCTCGTAGATGTGCACGCCCGCGCCGGCGAAGAACAGTCCGAGCCGGCGGTCCATCGCCGAGCCGCCGGACATGGCGTGCTTGATGCGGCCGCCCATCGCGGCGCGGATCTTGCCGTAGACCAGCTTGTCGAACAGCTGGTGCTGCATGCGCAGCCCCGCCGACGGGCCGGGGCCGGTGCCCCAGGCCTTGGCTTCCATGGCGTCGGCGTACTTGATGGCTACCTCGACGGCCTTCTCGAAGGGGCCGGAGCGGCCCTCCTTCTCGGCCTTGCGGCGGGCCGCGTTGAACACCTTCTCGAAGATGTACGGCACGGCCAGGAAGAACGTCGGCTTGAACGCGGCCAGGTCGGGCAGCAGGGCCGCCGCGTTCAGCTGCGGCTGATGCCCGAACTTCACCTTGCCGCGGATCCCCGCGACCTGGACCATCCGCCCGAAGACGTGCGCGAGCGGCAGGAACAGCAGGGTCGCCGCCTCGTCGCCGCGCCGGGAGTGGAACACCGGCTCCCAGCGCTCGATGACGGTGTCCGCCTCGTACATGAAGTTGCCGTGCGTGATGACACAGCCCTTGGGGCGGCCGGTGGTGCCCGAGGTGTAGATGATCGTGGCGACCGAGTCGGGGGTGACGGCCTGCCGGTGGCGGTGCACCATCTCGTCGTCGAGGTGCGCGCCCGCGTCGTACAGCTCGTGCACGGCGCCGGAGTCGAGCTGCCACAGCCGGCGCAGCTGGGGCAGCCGGTCGATGACGGTGGCGATCGTCATCGCGTGGTCCTCGTGCTCCACGACCGCGGCCGTCACCTCGGCGTCGTACAGCATCCAGAAGCACTGCTCGGCCGAGGACGTCGGGTAGACCGGCACGACCTGGGCGCCGATCGTCCACAGCGCGTAGTCGAACAGCGTCCACTCGTAGCGCGTGCGGGACATGATCGCGACCCGGTCGCCGAACCGGATGCCGCTCGCCAGCAGGCCCTTGGCCAGCGCGAGCACCTCGTCGCGGAACTCGGCACTGGTGACGTCCCGCCACTGGCCGGAGTCGTCCTTGCGGCCCAGCGCGATGTGCAGCGGGTCCTCCTGGGCATGTTCGAAGACCACGTCGGCCAGACCGCCCACCGGAGGTGCCAACGCCAACGGAGGGATGGTGAACTCGCGCAAACCCCGCTCCCCGCTCCTCAGCGCTCCTGTCGAGTGACGTCCCGCACAGCGCCGTGAAAGCTACCCCACCCGGCCAGGGGGCGGGAGGGGGTGCGAAGACGGGCATCGCTCCGGTCCGCGCTGGTCAGCGTGGGAAAAAGCGCTCACATGGGGAAGGGTCGGACACAATCCTGACGGTTGAGTAAGTTTCGGTGCCGTAATCTCCACCGAATCTGTACGAGTGCGGTCGCGGCGCGACGGGCCGTGGAACGGGCTCTCTTCCGTCAGCGGAACAGTGACGGATTGTGTCACTCCGGTTCGTCACAGCCCTTTGCGCTCGGTGCGGTGCAGCCGATCCCCGCCTGCCAGGATCGCCGCCGTCAGGGCGTCCGCCGCGCCCTGGGCGGAGGGCCGGCGGCGGCCGTGGACGAGCACGAAGTCGACCTGGCCCAGCTCCGGCAGCCCCGCCCGGTCCGGGACCCGGACAAGACCCGGCGGGATCAGGCCGCGGGAGTGCGCCATCACGCCGAGGCCCGCCCGGGCCGCCGCGACGAGGCCGTTGAGGCTGCCGCTGGTGCACACCACCCGCCACTGCCGGCCCTGCCGCTCCAGCGCCTCCAGGGCGAGCGCGCGGGTGATGCCCGGCGGCGGGTAGACGATGAGCGGCACCGGGCGGTCCGGGTCGAGCCGGAGGCGTTCCGCGCCGATCCACACCAGCCGGTCGTGCCGGACCAGCTCGCCCCTGGGGTCCTCGGGCCGCCGCTTGGCCAGGACGAGGTCCAGCTTCCCGGCGGCGAGCTGCTCGTGCAGCGTGCCCGACAGCTCGACCGTCAGCTCCAGGTCGACCTCCGGGTGCTCGTGCCGGAAGCCCTCCAGGATCTCCGGCAGCCGGGTCAGCACGAAGTCCTCCGAGGCGCCGAAACGCAGTCGGCCGCGCAGCCGGGTGCCCGCGAAGAACGCCGCCGCCTGCTCGTGCACCTCCAGGATCCGGCGCGCGAAGCCGAGCATGGCCTCGCCGTCCTCGGTCAGCTCCACCGAGTGCGTGTCCCGGGTGAACAGCGTCCGCCCGGCGGCGTCCTCCAGCCGCCGCACGTGCTGGCTGACCGTCGACTGCCGCAGCCCGAGGCGCCGCGCGGCCTGCGTGAAGCTCAGCGTCTGCGCCACCGACAGGAACGTGCGCAACTGGGAAGGGTCGTACATGGCGCCAGGTTATCGCGGAACGTGATGACAGTGAGAGCCGTATACGGGATTCCCGATCGCCGGGTGGGGGAGCACGATGGAGGGGGGCCGCTCCGGCCCCGGACCCACCGAAGTACCAAGCAAGTGGAGCACCGTGAAACGCCTGCGCTGGCCGAGCCGGATGCCGATCGACCCCTACATCCTGCTTCTCCTCGGGACGGTGGGCCTCGCCGCACTGCTCCCGGCGCGCGGGCCGGCCGCGGACGTCGCCTCCGGTGCCTCCACGGCGGCGGTGGCCCTGCTCTTCTTCCTGTACGGCGCCCGGCTGTCCACCCGTGAGGCGCTCGACGGGCTGCGCCACTGGCGGCTCCACGTCACCGTCCTGGCCTGCACCTTCCTCGTCTTCCCGCTGCTCGGGCTCGCGGCCCGCGGGCTCGTGCCGGTGATCCTGACGCACCCGCTCTACCAGGGCCTGCTCTTCCTGACACTGGTCCCGTCGACCGTCCAGTCGTCGATCGCCTTCACCTCGATGGCCCGCGGCAACGTGCCTGCCGCCATCTGCGCGGGCTCGTTCTCCTCCCTCGTCGGCATCGTCGCCACCCCGCTGCTGGCCGCCTCGCTGCTCGGCGGCAGCGGGGGCGGGTTCTCCGCCGGCTCGCTGCTGAAGATCGTGCTGCAACTGCTGGTCCCCTTCCTCGCCGGACAGCTGCTGCGGCGCTGGATCGGCGGCTTCGTCACCCGCCACAAGAAGGTCCTCGGGCTGGTGGACCGCGGCTCGATCCTGCTCGTCGTGTACACCGCGTTCAGCGTGGGCGTGGTCCAGGGCATCTGGCACCAGGTCAGCCCCGCGCGGCTGGGCGGCCTGGTCGTCGTCGAGGCGGTCGTCCTCTCCGTGATGCTGCTGCTCACCTGGTACGGCGGCAAGGCGCTGCGCTTCGGCCGGGAGGACCGGATCGCGATCCAGTTCGCCGGCTCGAAGAAGTCCCTGGCCGCCGGACTGCCCATGGCGAGCGTCCTGTTCGGCGCGCAGGCCGCGCTCGCCGTACTGCCGCTGATGCTCTTCCACCAGATGCAGCTGATCGTGTGCGCGGTGATCGCCAAGCGGCGCGCGCGGGAAGCGGCGGAGGTCAGCGCGCCGCAGTCAGCCGCAGCGACACGAACCGCGGTCGGTACAGGGACACGTTCCGGCTGAGCTGCGCGGCGGCGCCCGTCATCTCCAGCCAGTTGACGTCATAGCTCAGGACGAGCCGGCCCTCACCGCTCAGCACCGGATGCGCCTGCGGGTTGTAGGCGGCCACCTGCCCCTGCGGCAGCGGCGGGGTGAACTCCTTCGCCGGACCGTGCCACGGCCCGGCGGGGGAGCAGGCCCAGTAGGACGCCACGGTGGTCAGCCCCTTGGGGCCGGCCGCCATCGTGAACAGCACGTACGTGCCGCCGTCCCGGACGACAGAGAAGGCGCTGCCCACGCCCTTGCGCCGCCCGTCCCCGAGCACCGGCCGGGGCCGGGCGCGGGGCACCCACGCCGAGCCGCTCCAGTACTGCCACGCCGCCGGGTCCGCGAGCGCGCCCTTTGGGACCCGGGCTGCGTACGCGTGCGAGACGGGGCGGGCGGCGGGCCGGCCGTCGTCGCCGCCGAACACATAGGTCCAGCCGCCCTCCTCGACCAGCGTGGTGCCGAAGAGCACCCGCCGGGACGGGTCGGCGACCGGCCGCTGGTCGAGCACCTCGGTGATCGACTCCAGGCGCAGCCCGGGCAGCGACAGGGTGGCGACCTCGGTCGCGGTGGGCACGCCGTAGATCCAGGGCGACTGTCCCGCCGTGCGCACCCACAGCAGCACCCGGACGACCTGCTCCGGGGATCCGGGGGAGCGGGGTTCGACGCGGGCGGCGACCGGCCAGCGCCACTGGTTCGGCGCCGGGTCGGCGAACAGCGGGGCGGGCAGGGTGGATTCGAGGCGGCCGTCGCGCATCAGCACGGCGGAGTTGCGCACCAGCGGTGTGCCGGCGTCCCGCCAGGCGTAGGACTCGCCGTGCGGGTTGGGCGGCCCGTACACCCGGCCGAGGTAGGTGTCCGAGAACAGCCACAGCACCCGGCCGTCCGGCAGCCGCACCGAGTGGGTGCCGTCGCCGCCGGTCCAGTCGTCCGTGCGGCCCGCGTCGTCGCCGTAGCGGGCGAACTCGGCGGTGAGGCCGTCGTCCGCCTTCCAGGAGCCGACCGTCAGCGCCCGGCAGGCGTCGTCGTCCGGACCGTCGTCGCCGGGCAGGGCGATCAGCAGTGCGGCGCAGAGAACCAGGACCAGCAGCAAGCCGATCCCGGTTCCCGTGCGCTGTCGTGCTCGTAATGCTCCTGAGTCGTCGGGCACGCCGTGTGACGTTAGTTGCTGCCGCTCACCTGGTCCATGGGCAGCCACAGCACCGTGCCCCGCGAGGCCGCTCCCGAGGCGCCGGCGGTCAGCTCCGCATCGCTCAGTGCCCGGTCCCACACCCGGACGTCGTCGATCGCCCCGGTGAGGAACGCCCGGCTGTCCATGCGCTGGCCGATGTGCACGCCGAACGGGGAGTTGCGGCTGACCGAGCCCGGCACGTCCGCCGTGCGGATCGCCTCGCCGTCGAGGAAGAGCGTCAATTGCCCGCCGCCGCGGCGCAGGGCCAGATGGTGCCAGCGGCCGTCGTTGTGGGCGCCGTCGGTCGACACCGAGGCGGACCTGACGGTCATCGCGCCCGACCGGGTGGTGATCAGCCCCCGGATACGGTTGCTCGCCGGTTCCCCGCGCAGCCAGATCTGCGGCTGGGTGGTGCCGATGCCGCCCATCCACAGGAAGGGCTGCTCGCCGGTCGTGGCCGTGTAGCGGAAGTGCAGCGAGGCCGTGAAGTCCCCTTCCCCGAGCGGGAGCCGGGACCGGTAGGGCAGCCGCACGGCGTCGTCGGTGCCGTCGAACGACAGCGCACCGCCGCGGACACCGGCCGTGCGCCCGGCACCGCCGAGCACGGCCGCGGGCCTGGCGCCCGCCGCCGCGTCGCGTGTGGTCGGGTCGGCGCCCCGGCGCGGCTTCAGCCAGTCCTCGCTGAAGCGGGCGAAGCGGATCTCGTCGCGTGCGTCGACCGCGCCGCCCTCGTACAGCAGGCCCACCGCCCCGCCGCCCAGGGCCGCCATGTCGGAGTAGCCGGACCAGTCCGTGGTGACGACCGTGCCACGGTCCACGCTCTCCCAGGTGCGTCCGCCGTCGTAGGAGGAGCGGACCATCATCGTCCGGCGGCGGTCGGGGTCGGCCGGGGCGGACAGCAGCATCCGGCCGCCGAGGCGCAGGGTCGCGCCCTGGACCTGCGGGGTGTACAGGTCCGGAAGGTCGCGGAAGGGGGTGGCGAAGCTGTCGCCGCCGTCGAGGCTGAAGGTCTGGGAGCGGTGGCCCAGGTCGGTGCCGTCCTGCTCGCGGCCGCTGACGAGCAGGGCGCCGTCGGAGCGCTCGGTGAGCGTCACCTCGGACGGCTTCTGCCGGAACATGCCGTCCTGCGCTATGGGCCAGGTGTCCGTGGCGCCGACCCGCCAGGAGTCGCCGCCGTCGTCGCTGACGACGAGCGCGGCGTGATTGGCGGAGACCCGGCTGCCGTTCCACGTCTCGGTGTTGACGCCGAACACCAGCCGCCCGGCGTGCTTGCCGCGGGTCAGCTGGACGCCGTGCACGGGGCCGGTCGCGTACCAGGAGTTCCAGTGCCCGGGCAGGATCTCGTCGCTCAGATCGCGCGGCTGCGACCAGGTCCGGCCGTCGTCGTCGCTGTACTGCAGATGCGGGGTGCGGTCGCAGGGGACGGAGCAGTTGCCGGCGTCCGTACGGCCGGTGTTGAACGTCTCGGCCAGCAGGATCCGTCCCGTCCTGCGGTCCACGACGGGCGCCGGGTTGCCGTGCGTGTCGCCCGCGCCCTCGGTGACCACCTGGAGCGGCCCCCAGGTGCGGCCGCCGTCGGTGGAGCGCTTGACGACGATGTCGATGTCGGCGGCGTCACCGCAGTTGAGGACGCGGCCTTCGGCGAAGGCGAGCAGCGTGCCCCTGGTGGTGCGCACGATCGCCGGGATCCGGAAGCAGGCGTAGCCCGGGTCCTGGGACGCCTTGAAGAGCACCTGCTGGTCGAACTCCGGTACTGCGGAACCGGGTCGGCCGAGCGCCGGAGCGGTGGGAGCGAGCAGCGCCCCGGCGGCGACGGCGGCGGTCAGGGTGGATCTCAGACGTGCGCGAAGACTTGACGGCATGGTGCGACCTGCCCTTCATGCGTCTGTCGGCTGGACCACCCGGGCATGGAAACAGACATCCGGTCATCCGGACATCCCATGTCCAATGTGTGGGCCACAGACGGTACTTGGGTTCACAGACCCCCCACAAGAAGCGTGCGTCAGGGGATCAGGACGACCTTGCCCAGGTTGGACCGGCCCTCGATCTCCCCGTGCGCCTTCGCCGCGTCCTCCAGCGCGAACTCCCCGTGCACGACCGGCCTGAGCTCCCCCGCCGCGAACAGCCGCCACAGCTCCTCACGCCACTGCTCGTACAACTCCGGCTTCCCGCGGGCGATACGGGCCATCTGGAACCCGATCACCGACTTGGCGTCCACGAGCAGGTCGTACGCCTGGATGGTGCCGCCGCCCGAGCTGTACGCCACCAGCCGCCCTTCGGGGACGAGCGCGTGCAGGGCCGGGGTGAGCAGCTCGCCGCCGACCGCGTCCAGGACGTAGTCGACCGGTGTGCCCCAGCCGTTGTCGCCGTACGCGATGACGTGGTCGGCGCCGAGCCCCCGGACGAAGTCGGCCTTGGCCGGGTCGGAGACGGCTCCCACGACCCGGCCGGCGCCGCGCGTCCTGGCCAGCTGCACGGCCAGGTGGCCGACGCCGCTCGCGGCCGCGGTGACCAGGGCTGCCTCCCCCGGCTCGGGCCGGGCCGCCTCCAGGGCGCCGAGGGCGACCAGGCCGCTGCGGACCAGGGCGACCGCGTCGACGGCGCCGGCGTCCGCCGGAATCGGGGAGGCCATGGCTTCGTGCAGCAGGGCGAAGTCCGCGTAGCCGTGGCCGAGGCACAGGCCCGTCACCCGGTCGCCGGTGCCGAAGCGGGTGACGCCCTCGCCGACGGCCGTGACGTGCCCGGCGATCTCGCCTCCGAGGGGCCCGGGCTCGTCCGCCTCGCCGACCTTGCGGACGACCGGGAGCGTGACGCCGATCGCCTCCGCGTGCACGAGCAGCTCCCCGGGGCCCGGTGCGGGGAGTGGTGCCTCCTCCATGAACAGGGGGCCGCCTCGGGATTCGTAGCGGACGCGGCGCATCGCACCTCCGGGGTCGTTGGTCGTCCCGACGGATTCATTGGGAAACCCAACGGTATAGGAGGATCATAGGAAGAACCAACGATTCTGTGGTTAGGCTGCGGCCATGTCGGAAGCCCCCCTCCCCGCGATCCGCTCCCTGCCCAGCTGGCTGCTCGGCCGTGCCGCCGCCCGCGGGAGGGCGCTGGTGGCCGACGCCCTGGCCGAGGAGGACATGCGGATGTGGCACCACGTGGTGCTGTCCGCCGTCCGCGACCTCGGGCCCGTCGCCCAGGCCGACCTCGGCCGCGGGGTCCGGCTGGACCCGAAAGACCTGGTCGGCGTCCTCAACGACCTCCAGTCGGCGGGCCTGGTGGTCCGCGAGCCGGACCCACGGGACCGCCGCAAGAACGCGGTGTCCCTCACCGCGCGGGGAGCCCGGCTGCTGAAGCGCTGCGAAGCGGCGGCCCGCGCGGCCAACGACGAACTGCTCGCACCGCTGTCGGCGGCCGAGCGGGAGCAGTTCACCGGGATGCTGCTGCGCATATCAGGCACGGCCGACTGAGGCCGTGAGGCCGAGACGGGGCCCCTGCGGCGCAGGGGGCGCTCCCCGCCGGTCGGGGCCCCGCCGCCGTGTCGCGGAGGGAACCTGTTCAGCCCTGGGCGGCCGCGGCCCGCAGAGCGATCCGGTCCTCACCCGCGTACACGTTCATGGAGCTGCCCCGCAGGAAGCCCACCAGCGTCAGACCCGTCTCGGCCGCCAGGTCCACCGCCAGCGAGGACGGCGCCGACACGGCCGCCAGGACCGGCATGCCGGCCATCACGGCCTTCTGCGCCAGCTCGAAGGAGGCCCTGCCCGAGACGAGCAGGATCGCCCGGGACAGCGGCAGCTCCCCGTTCTGCAGGGCACGGCCCACCAGCTTGTCGACCGCGTTGTGCCGGCCCACGTCCTCCCGGACGTCCAGCAGCTCGCCCTCCTCCGTGAAGAGAGCCGCGGCATGCAGGCCCCCCGTCCGGTCGAAGACCCGCTGGGCCGCCCGCAGCCGGTCGGGCAGGCTCGCGAGCAGCTCGGGGGAGATCCGGACCGGGGGAGTGTCGGCGATGGGGAAGCGGGCCGTGGTGCGCACCGCGTCCAGCGACGCCTTACCGCACAGCCCGCAGGACGACGTCGTGTAGACGTTGCGCTCCAGCGTGATGTCCGGGACCACCACGTCGGGGGCCGTCTGCACGTCGACCACGTTGTAGGTGTTGGACCCGTCGGCGGTGGCTCCGGCGCAGTAGACGATGTTCCGGAGATCCTGCTGCCCGCCGAGCACCCCCTCGCTCACCAGGAAACCCGCCGCCAGGGCGAAGTCGTCGCCCGGGGTGCGCATGGTGATCGCCAGCGGCTTGCCGTTGAGCCGGATCTCCAGCGGCTCCTCGGCGACGAGCGTGTCCGGGCGGCTGGAGACCGCCCCGCCGCGGATGCGGAGAACCTTGCGTCGTTCCGTGACTCGTCCCATGTCCTGATCAGTCCCGGTTCTGTACGTGCTGGTAGCCGAAGCGGCCCTTGATGCAGAGGTTGCCGTGGGTCACCGGGTTGTCGTGCGGCGAGGTGACTTTCACGATCTCATTGTCCTGCACGTGCAGCGTCAGGTTGCAGCCCACTCCGCAGTACGCGCACACCGTGGTCGTCTCCGTCTGGGCGGACTCGTCCCACGTACCCGCCGCCCGCATGTCGAACTCGGACTTGAACGACAGCGCGCCCGTCGGGCACACCTCGATGCAGTTGCCGCAGTACACGCACGCCGAGTCGGTGAGCGGCGCGTCGTGCTCCACCGCGATCCGGGCGTCGAAGCCGCGCCCCGCGACCGAGATCGCGAAGGAGTTCTGCCACTGGTCGCCGCAGGCGTCGACGCACTTGTAGCAGAGGATGCACTTGTCGTAGTCGCGCACGTACAGGTCGTTGTCGACCTTCGGCTCCTCGTTCAGCCGGGCCGCGTCCGGGCCGAAGCGGTCCGGTTTCGCCTCGTACTCCTTGAGCCAACCGGTGACCTTCGGTGTGGTCGACAGGTCGACCGAGGATGCGAGCAGTTCCAGGACGATCTTGCGGCTGTGCCGGGCGCGCTCGGTGTCCGTGCGGACCTCCATGCCCGGCTCCGCCTTGCGCGAGCAGGCCGGGACGAGCGTCCTGGCCCCCTCGACCTCGACGACGCAGACCCGGCAGGCGTTCTTCGGGCGCAGGGTGTCGCCCTCGCACAGGGTCGGGACGTCCTTCCCGGCCGCGCGGCAGGCATCCAGGATGGTCGAGCCCTCGGGGACCCGGGCCTCCTCGCCGTCGAGGGTGAACTCCAGCATGCGGCGCGGGATCCCCAGCGGTGTGACGGTCATGCGTACGCCCCCAGACGGTCGATGGCGGATTCGACGGCGTTCCACGCGGTCTGCCCGAGACCGCAGATCGAGGCGTCCCGCATCGCGCGGCCGACCTCCCGCAGCAGCGCGATGTCACCGGCGGCATCCGCGCCCGTGCGCTCCACGATCCGGTGCAGCGCCTCCTCCTGGCGTACCGTCCCGACCCGGCAGGGCACGCACTGCCCGCATGACTCGTCCCGGAAGAACTCCGCGATGCGCAGCAGCAGCCGGGGCAGGGGCACGCTGTCGTCGAAGGCCATGACGACTCCGGAGCCCAGGGTCGTGCCGGCTTCGCGCGTGCCCTCGAACGTGAGCGGGATGTCCAGCTCGTCGGCGCGTACGAAACCGCCGGCCGCCCCGCCGAGCAGCACCGCCCGCAGCCCCTCGCGCACCCCGGCCAGGGTGAGCACGTCCCCGAGCGTCGCGCCGAACGGCACCTCGTAGACACCGGGCCGCTCCACGCTCCCGGACACGCAGAACAGCTTCGGCCCGGTGGAGCGGCCGGTGCCGATCGCCGCGTACGCCGGGGCACCCATGGTCAGGATCGGCAGGACGTTCACCAGCGTCTCGACGTTGTTCTCGACCGTCGGCTTGCCGAACAGGCCCTTCTCCACCGGGAACGGCGGCTTGGAGCGTGGCTCGCCCCGATAACCCTCGATGGAGTTGAACAGGGCCGTCTCCTCACCGCAGATGTAGGCGCCGGCGCCGCGCCGGATCTCGATGTCGAAGGCGTACCCCTGCCCGAGCACGTCGTCGCCGAGCAGCCCGCGGGCACGGGCCTGCGCGATCGCGTGCTCCAGCAGGTGCAGGGCGCGCGGGTACTCGCCGCGCAGGTAGAGGTAGCCCTGGTGGGCGCCGGTCGCGTACCCCGCGATCGTCATCGCCTCGACGAGCGCATACGGGTCGCCCTCCATGAGCACCCGGTCCTTGAAGGTGCCCGGCTCCGACTCGTCGGCGTTGCAGACGAGGTAGTGCGGACGGTCGGGCTGGGACGCCGTGGCCTGCCACTTGCGGCCGGTGGGGAAGGCGGCACCGCCGCGCCCGACCAGGCCAGAGTCGGTGACCTCGCGGATCACCCCGGCGGGACCCAGCTCGAAGGCCCGGCGCAGGGCGGTGTAGCCGCCGTGGGCGCGGTAGTCGTCGAGGGACGACGGGTCGACCGCGCCGACGCGGTGCAGCAGCATCAGACCGTCCTGCCCCGCCTGGGGCACCGCCAGCGCGGCGGGCGCCTCCTCGGGCGCGGAACCGGGCGAGGACGCGGCGAGCACGGCCTCCTCGACGGTCGCCGGCGCCGAGACCGCCGTACGGACGGGATCACCGGCCTTGATCGCCAGCGCGGCCGGGGCCCGTTCGCACAGTCCCAGGCAGGGACCGCGCTCGACGCTCACCCCGCTGCCGAGGCCCAGCCGAGCCTCGATCCCGGCGCACAGCTCCGGCGCCCCGGCCGCCGCGCACGCCAGGTCCGTACACACGTGCAGCACGGTCGCCGGACGCGGCTTGACCGAAAACATGGCGTAGAAGGTGGCGACCCCGTAGGCCTCCGCCGGTGGCACGGTCAGCCGCCGGCACAGGTAGTCCAGGGCGCCCTCGCTGATCCAGCCGATCCGGTCGTTGACGGCGTGCAGCCCCGGCAACAGCAGGTCGCGGCGGTCCCGGGCCTCCCGTCCGCCACGCGCCCACCTCAGATCGGCGTCGGAACGGTCGGCGCCCTCCCAGGAGGACTCGGGAGGCCCGAGCAGGGCGTCGACGGCCGCCCGTTCCTCGTCCGTCGGTTTGCTGTCACCGAAGTGCAGGTCCACAGTGCGTCACCCCACGATGGTCGCGATGGGCAGCTTCTCGATCCGGATCGCCGACGCCTTGAACTCCGCCGTCCCGGCGATCGGGCAGTTCGCTTCGATCGTCAGGGCGTTGGTGTCCACCTCGTCGGGGAAGTGCATGGTCATGAAGGCGAGCCCGGGCCGCAGCGCGGTGTCCACCCACACGGGTGCGGTCACCGACCCGCGCCGCGAGGTCACCTGGACCTGCTCGCCGACCACGACCCCGTAGCGCTCGGCGTCCTCCGGGCTCAGCTCGATGAACTCGCCGCGCCTGAGCGGTGAGGCGTAACCGCCGCTCTGCACGCCGGTGTTGTACGAGTCGAGCCGCCGCCCGGTGGTGAGCCGGATGGGGTACCGGTCGTCGGTGAGGTCCACGGGCGGGTCGTGCTGCACGAGACCGAAGGGCGCGAGCGGGCCGCGCCGGGAGGGGTCGGTCTCCCACAGCCGGCCGTGCAGATACGTGGGTTCGATCGCGTCCGTGCTCGGGCAGGGCCACTGGATGCCCTGGTGCTCCTCCAGACGCTCGTACGTCATGCCGTAGTGGTCGGGCGAGACGGCCCGCAGCTCGTTCCACACGGTCTCGGCGTCGGCGTACTTCCAGTCGTGGCCGAGGCGGGCGGCCAGGTCGCAGATGATGTCGATGTCCTCGCGGGCCTCGCCCGGCGGGGTGACGGCCTTGCGGACACGCTGGACCCGCCGCTCGCTGTTGGTGGTCGTGCCGTCGGTCTCCGCCCAGCCGGCGGTCGCCGGCAGGACGACGTCCGCCAGCTCTGCGGTCTTCGTCAGGAAGATGTCCTGCACGACCAGGAAGTCCAGGGCCATCAGCCGCCGCACGGCCTGCTCGCTGTCGGCCTCGGACTGGGCCGGGTTCTCGCCGATGCAGTAGACGGCCTTGAGGCTGCCGTCCTCCATGGCCTCGAACATCTCCGTGAGGTTCAGGCCGTAGTGCGGCTGGATCACCGTGTCCCAGGCCGACTCGAACTTGCGCCGCACGTCCGGGTCGAGGATGTCCTGGAAGCCGGGCAGCCGGTTGGGGATCGCGCCCATGTCGCCGCCGCCCTGCACGTTGTTCTGCCCGCGCAGGGGCTGCAGACCGGAGCCGTAGCGGCCGACGTGCCCGGTGAGCAGCGACAGGTTGATCAGGGCGCGGACGTTGTCGGTGCCGTTGTGGTGCTCGGTGATGCCCAGGGTCCAGCACAACTGGGCCCGTTCGGCACGGGCGTAGGCGTGCGCCAGCTCGCGGATCGCCGCCGCCGGCACGCCCGTCACCTTCTCGGCGAGCGACAGCGTCCACGGCTCGACCAGGGCCTTGTACTCCTCGAAGCCGGTGGTGGCCCGCTGGATGAACGCCTCGTTGGCGAGCCCCGCGTGGATGATCTCGCGGCCGATCGCGTGGGCCATCGGGATGTCCGTGCCGACGTTGAGCCCCATCCAGCTCTCCGCCCACTCCGCGGTCGAGGTGCGGCGCGGATCGACCGCGTACATCCGGGCGCCGTTCCTGATCCCCTTCAGCACGTGCTGGAAGAAGATCGGGTGCGCGAACCGGGAGTTGGAGCCCCACATCACGATGACGTCGGTGTGCTCGATCTCCTCGTACGACGACGTCCCGCCGCCCGACCCGAACGCCGCCGACAGGCCCGCCACGCTCGGGGCGTGGCAGGTGCGGTTGCAGGAGTCGACGTTGTTGGTGCCCATCACGACCCGGGCGAACTTCTGCGCCACGTAGTTCATCTCGTTGGTGGCGCGGGCGCAGCTGAACATGCCGAAGGCGTCACGGTTGCGCCCGAGGCCCAGGGCTGCCCGGTCCAGGGCCTCCTCCCAGGTGGCCTGCCGGAACGGCTCGTCGCGGGAGTCCCGGACGAGCGGGTGCGTCAGACGGGTGTAGGTCTTCGGTTGCCGTTTCCTCATGCGGCGCTCCTCAGCGCGAGCAGGTCCGAGATGGCGTGCACGGTGCGCAGGGTGGGCACCTCCACGCCGGTGATCTCCGCCAGCTCGACGACCGCCGCGAGCAGCACGTCGAGTTCGAGCGGCTTGCCGCGCTCCAGGTCCTGGAGCGTGGAGGTGCGGTGGTCGCCGACCCGCTCGGCACCGGCGAGCCGGCGCTCGATGGAGACACCGACCTCGCAGCCGAGGGCCTCGGCGACCGCCAGCGTCTCGGTCATCATGATCTCGATGACCCTGCGGGTGCCGCCGTGCAGGCACATCTGCCGCATGGTCGCGCGGGCCAGCGCGCTGATCGGGTTGAACGAGATGTTGCCGAGCAGCTTGACCCAGATGTCGCTGCGCAGGTCCGTTTCGACCGGGCACTTCAGGCCGCCCGCCTGCATGGCCTCGCTGAAGGCGAGACAGCGGGCGGAGCGGCTGCGGTCGGGCTCACCGATGGAGAACCGCGTGCCCTCCAAGTGGCGCACGAGGCCCGGCCCTTCGAGTTCGGTCGCCGCGTAGACGACACAGCCGACGGCCCGTTCGGGCGCGAGCACCGCACTGACCGCGCCGTCCGGGTCGACACTCTCGACACGGTGGCCGTCGTACGGGCCGCCATGCCGGTGGAAGTACCACCAGGGGATGCCGTTCTGGGCCGCGACGACCGACGTCGTCTCGTGCAGCAGTGGTGCGATCAGCGGCCCGCACGCCGCGTACGCGTTCGCCTTCAGCCCGAGGAAGACGTGGTCGACCGGGCCGACCTCGGCCGGGTCGTCGGTGGCGTGGGGATGCGCGGTGAAGTCGCCGCGTGGGCTGCGCACCCGGACTCCGTGCTGCCTCATGGCCGCCAGATGCGGTCCACGGGCGATGAGATGCACCTCGGCACCCGCGCGGTGGAGCGCGGCGCCGACGTAGGCGCCGATGGCACCGGCGCCGAGAACTGCGACTTTCACGGGAACACTCCGTTCGGTTTGAGGGATACCGCGGAGGTGGCTGCCGTCCGGCCGCCCTACGGGTCGCGTATGGCTCGCGTATGGCTCGCGGACGGCTTGTGTCGACGAAATATTGTCTACAGTATGGAGGTTGGGGCGGCAAGGGTCCGTGCGCCGACCGTTCGGCGCATGCTGGATACCGCTCACCGCATACGGTCGACGCGGCGTCTTCTCAACTCGCATGCGGATCCCTACCGTCCGGGGTTCATGAGTCCCCCAGTCGCGCCCCCGGGCTGGAGCCGCTGGCTCGTTCCGCCCGCCGCTCTCTCCGTCCATCTCTCCATCGGCCAGGCCTACGCCTGGAGCGTGTTCAAACCGCCCCTGGAGTCCGCGCTCGGGCTCAGCGGCACCCAGAGCGCGCTGCCCTTCCAGCTGGGCATCGTCATGCTGGGCCTGTCCGCCGCGTTCGGCGGCACGCTCGTGGAGCGCAAGGGCCCGCGCTGGGCGATGACCGTCGCCCTGGTCTGCTTCTCCTCCGGCTTCCTGCTCTCCGCGCTGGGCGCGTCCCTGGAGCAGTACTGGCTGATCGTGCTCGGCTACGGCTTCGTCGGCGGCATCGGCCTCGGCATCGGCTACATCTCGCCCGTCTCCACTCTGATCAAGTGGTTCCCGGACCGGCCCGGCATGGCCACCGGCATCGCCATCATGGGCTTCGGCGGCGGCGCGCTCATCGCCTCGCCGTGGAGCGCGCAGATGCTGGAGTCCTTCGGGTCCGGCAGCTCCGGCATCGCGCTGGCGTTCCTGGTGCATGGGCTGTCGTACGCGGTCTTCATGTTGCTGGGCGTGCTGCTGGTCCGGGTACCGCGTGACGCCCCAGGGGCGCGGGGAACTGCGCGACAAGCCCCCACCGGCCCGCAGGTGTCGGCGAACCAGGCCCTGCGCACCCCGCAGTTCTGGCTGCTGTGGATCGTGCTCTGCATGAACGTCACCGCCGGCATCGGCATCCTGGAGAAGGCCGCGCCGATGATCACGGACTTCTTCGCGGACACCTCCACACCGGTCTCGGTGACCGCGGCCGCCGGCTTCGTCGCGCTGCTGTCCGCGGCGAACATGGCGGGCCGCATCGGCTGGTCCTCGACGTCCGACCTCATCGGCCGCAAGAACATCTACCGTGTCTACCTGGGCGTCGGCGCGCTCATGTACGCCCTCATCGCCCTCTTCGGCGACTCCTCCAAGCCCCTGTTCGTCCTGTGCGCGCTGGTCATCCTCTCCTTCTACGGCGGTGGCTTCGCCACGATTCCGGCCTATCTGAAGGATTTGTTCGGCACGTACCAGGTCGGGGCCATCCACGGGCGGCTGCTCACCGCCTGGTCCACGGCCGGGGTGCTCGGCCCGCTGATCGTGAACTGGATCGCCGACCGGCAGGAGGAGGCGGGCCGGCACGGCGCCTCTCTGTACGGATTGTCCTTCGTCATCATGATCGGGCTGCTCGTCGTCGGCTTCGTCGCCAACGAACTGGTCCGGCCCGTCGCCCCCCGCCACCACGTCCCCGCCCCGAAGGAGGCCGCCCATGTTGAACGACAGCAGTCAGAGTCCGCCTAGCCCGGACCGGCGGTGGCTGATCGCCTTCGCCTGGGTGTGGGTGGGCGTGCCGCTCGCCTACGGGCTGTACGAACTGGTGCGGAAGGCGACGCAGCTGTTCACCGGGTAGGGGTTGACAGGTGCCCGGGCGTCCGAGGTGCTGACAGAAGCTACAACCAAGGCGCCCGTTTCCTGTCGCCTTGGCTGCCGTCGTACCCGTGAGTCACTGATCAGACTGGTGGATCCGCTACCCAAGGCAACGAGGGGGATCCACCCAGATGAACGGCTCGCGCATCGCCGCCGTCGGCCACTACCAGCCCGCCAAGGTGCTCACCAACGAGGACCTGGCGGGCCTGGTGGACACCAGTGACGAGTGGATCAGGAGCCGGGTGGGCATCCGCACGCGTCACATCGCGGGCCCCGACGAGCCGGTCGACGAACTGGCCGCTCACGCCGCCGCCAAGGCCCTGGCCGCCGCCGGTCTGAGCCCTGCCGACATCGACCTGGTGCTGGTCGCCACCTCCACCGCCATCGACCGCTCGCCCAACACGGCCGCCCGGGTCGCGGCCCGCCTGGGCATCCCGCAGGCAGCCACCATGGACCTCAACGTCGTGTGCGCCGGCTTCACCCACGCCCTGGCCACCGCCGACCACGCCGTCCGCGCGGGGGGCGCGAGCCGAGTGCTGGTCATCGGGGCCGACAAGATGTCCGAGGTGGCCGACTGGAGCGACCGCACCACGTGTGTGCTCGTCGGTGACGGAGCGGGCGCAGCGGTGGTGGAGGCCGCGGACGAGCCGGGCATCGGGCCGGTGCTGTGGGGCTCGGTGCCCGAGATGGGCAACGCGGTGCGCATCGAGGGCACCCCGCCGCGCTTCGCCCAGGAGGGCCAGAGCGTCTACCGCTGGGCCACCACGCAGCTGCCGCCCATCGCACGCCGGGCCTGCGAGCGGGCCGGTCTGGAGCCGGCCGACCTCGCCGGAGTCGTACTGCACCAGGCGAACCTGCGCATCATCGAGCCCCTCGCGGAGAAGATCGGCGCCGTCAACGCCGTCGTCGCGCGCGACGTCACCGAGTCCGGCAACACCTCGGCCGCGAGCATCCCGCTGGCCTTCTCGAAGCTCATCGAGCAGGGGGCCGTCGCCACGGGCGACCCGGTGCTGCTGTTCGGCTTCGGCGGGAACCTGTCGTACGCGGGGCAGGTCGTGCGCTGCCCCTGAGCCGCGGGCGCGGTGTGACGCGGTCAACTCCCCGGAACGCTGGCTCTTGTGCGCCGTAGACTGTAGACGAAAGACAATCGATACTGACTCTGCGGCGATACCGGCTCGCGCCGCGCTGTGCACGGCCGTGGCCGAGGAGGGGGACCGCGATGCTGTCGACAGGCCTGCCCCAGGGGGCGGTACCCAAGCTGGAACGCCCGGGTCCGCTGCGTGACCGTGTCTACGAGGCACTGCTCGAACTCATCACCACTCGTGCGCTGCAGCCCGGCCAGCACCTCGTCGAGAGCGAACTGGCCGGGCATCTCGGTGTCTCCCGGCAGCCCGTGCGGGAGGCGCTGCAGCGGCTCAACACCGAGGGGTGGGTCGATCTGCGACCCGCCCAGGGCGCGTTCGTGCACGAGCCGACGGAGGAGGAGGCCGACCAGCTCCTCACGGTCCGCACGCTCCTGGAGGCCGAGGCGGCCCGGCTCGCGGCAGCCAACGCGAACAGCGCGGGCATCGCCGCCCTGGAAGCGCTGTGCGCGGAGGGCGAGAAGGCCGTCGAGGCCGACGACGTGGACGGGGCCGTCGCCATGAACGCCCGGTTCCATGCCAAGATCATGGAGCTCGCCGGCAACGCCGTCCTCGCCGAACTCGCCGCCCAGGTCGACCGGCGTGTGCGCTGGTACTACACACCGGTGGCCCGGCAGCGCGGCCACCAGTCCTGGATCGAGCACCGGGAGCTGATCGCCGCGGTCGCCGACCGGGACGAACAGCGCGCCACCCAGCTGATGCGCGACCACACGGAGCACACGCGCCGGTCGTACCACGCGCGTTCGCGCACCTAGCGACCCCACAGCCGCCCCCTGGCGTGGGCACCCGTCACCGCTGCTTTGTCCTGTGAGTGGAAAAAGTGGAGGGCAATTCCTGCGCGACTTCTTCCCACCTCCGGCAGCCGCTGCTACGTTCCCTCCGAAAGCACGCCACCGAGGTGGCGGAAAACCGGCGCGCACAGGCCGATCGAGGCGGGGAGGGGCTCGTGAGACGTATGACCGCACGACCCGCGAACGCCCACCAGGCCCGGCTGCTCACGCTGTTGCGCGACGGCGGCCCCAACTCCCGTGCCCAGCTGGGCGACCAGGTCGACCTCTCGCGGTCCAAGCTGGCCGTCGAGGTGGACCGGCTCCTGGAGACGGGACTGGTCGTGGCCGACGGACTCGCCGCCTCGCGCGGTGGCCGCCGTTCCCACAACATCCGGCTCAACCCCGAGCTGCGATTCCTCGGCGTCGACATCGGCGCGACCTCGGTCGACGTCGCCGTCACCAACGCCGAACTGGAGACCCTCGGGCACCTCAACCAGCCCATGGACGTGCGCGAAGGCCCCGTCGCGGTCTTCGAGCAGGTTTTGGCCTTGGCCGCGAAGCTGAGGGCCTCCGGGCTCGCGGAAGGGTTCGACGGCGCCGGCATCGGCGTTCCGGGCCCGGTCCGCTTCCCCGAGGGCATTCCGGTGGCACCGCCGATCATGCCCGGCTGGGACGGCTTCCCCGTGCGGGAGGCGCTCAGCCAGGAACTCGGCTGCCCGGTCATGGTCGACAACGACGTGAATCTCATGGCGATGGGGGAGCAGCACGCGGGCGTCGCCCGCACCGTCGCCGACTTCCTCTGCGTCAAGATCGGCACCGGCATCGGCTGCGGCATCGTCGTCGGCGGTGAGGTCTACCGCGGTACGACGGGCAGCGCCGGCGACATCGGGCACATCCAGGCCGTCCCCGACGGGCGCCCCTGCGCCTGCGGCAACCGGGGCTGCCTGGAAGCCCACTTCAGCGGGGCGGCCCTGGCCCGCGACGCCGTGGAAGCCGCCCAGCAGGGGCGCTCGGCCGAACTGGCCTCGCGACTGGAGACGAACGGCGGCCTCACCGCCGCCGATGTCGCCGCCGCGGCCTCCGCCGGTGACGCCACGGCCCTCGACCTGATCCGCGAGGGCGGCAACCGTACCGGCCAGGTCATCGCCGGCCTGGTCAGCTTCTTCAACCCGGGCCTGGTGGTGATCGGCGGCGGGGTGACCGGACTCGGCCACACCCTGCTCGCCGCGATCCGTACCCAGGTCTACCGCCAGTCGCTCCCGCTCGCGACCGGCAACCTGCCCATCGTCCTGGGCGAGCTGGGCCCCACCGCCGGAGTCATCGGCGGTGCCCGGCTCATCAGCGACCACCTTTTCTCACCCGCGTAGTCACTGAGTTCAGTACCGCGTACCAGCACCGCTCTGCTTCGCCCTGCCCTGAAACCGGCCCGCACGCCCGCCAAGGGGACCTCATGGCACCAGAACCACCGCTGCTCAGCATGTCCGGCATCACCAAGTCGTTCCCCGGAGTCCGGGCCCTCGACGGCGTCGCTCTCGACGTCCAGGCCGGTGAGGTGCACTGCCTGCTCGGCCAGAACGGGGCCGGCAAGTCCACCCTCATCAAGGTGCTGGCCGGCGCCCACCAGCCCGACACGGGGACCATCCGCTGGCGCGGCGAGGAGGTGACGCTCCGTTCGCCGATCGCCGCCATGCGCCTCGGCATCGCCACCATCTACCAGGAACTCGACCTGGTGGAGCACCTGTCCGTCGCCGAGAACGTGCACCTGGGCCATGAGCCGACCACCGCCGGGTTCGTGGTCCGCGGCAGGACGGCCAGAACGTCAACAGCCGCTCTGCTCAAACGACTTGGGCACCCGGAGATCGACCCGGCGCGGCTGGTCGGGCAGCTGTCCGCGGCCCAGCAGCAGATCGTGTCCATGGCCCGGGCGCTCTCCCACGACGTACGGCTCATCGTGATGGACGAGCCGTCCGCCGCCCTCGACCCGGACGAGGTCGACAACCTCTTCCGCATCGTCGGCGACCTCACCGCCGCGGGAGTGGCCGTCGTCTACATCTCGCACCGCCTGGAGGAGATCCGCCGCATCGGCGACCGGGTGACGGTGCTGAAGGACGGGCGGGCCGTCGCGAACGGACTCCCGGCCAAGTCCACCCCGACCCGCGAGGTCGTCGCCCTGATGACCGGCCGCAACGTCGAGTACGTCTTCCCCGACCGGCCCGTCTCCCCGCCGTCCGGCGAACCGGTCCTGAAGGTTCAAGGGCTGGCCCGGCAAGGGGAGTTCGAGCCCTTCGACCTGGAGGTGCGGCCCGGCGAGATCGTCGGCCTCGCCGGACTCGTCGGCTCGGGCCGCTCCGAGATCCTGGAGACCGTCTACGGTGCCCGCAAACCGACGACCGGTCAGGTACTGGTCGAGGGCAGGGCCCTGAAGTCCGGCAGCGTACGGGCCGCCGTCCGGGCCGGACTCGGGCTCGCCCCCGAGGAACGCAAGGCGCAGGGCCTGCTGATGCTGGAGTCGGTCACCCGCAACGTGTCGGTCTCCTCCATGTCCCGCTTCGCGCGCGCCGGCTGGATCGACCGGGGCGCCGAACTCGGCGCCGCCCGGGCCGCGACCCGCGAGTTGTCGCTGCGGCCCGACAACCCGTCCGTGCCCGTGCGCACGCTGTCCGGCGGCAACCAGCAGAAGGCGGTCCTCGCCCGCTGGCTGCTCCGCGGCTGCAAGGTGCTGCTGCTCGACGAACCCACCCGCGGCGTCGATGTCGGCGCCCGCGCCGAGCTCTACGCGGTCATCCGCCGGCTCGCCGACGAGGGCCTCGCCGTGCTGCTGGTCTCCAGCGAGGTGCCCGAGGTGCTCGGCCTCGCCGACCGCGTACTGGTGCTGCGCGAGGGCCGGGTCGTCCACACGGCACCCGCGCGCGAGCTCGACGAACACCGCGTACTCGACCTGGTCATGGAAGGAAGCCCGGCGTCATGACGCAGCCCGTCTCCCCGCCGCTGGACAGCAGCACCGACAAGGTGCCCGAGGCCCGGCCCCCCGCCTGGCGTGGCCTGCTGTTCCGCGCCGACGTCCGCACGCTGTCCCTGCTCGGCGTACTCGCCGTGCTGATCCTCATCGGCGGCGTCACCAAGCCCGACGAGTTCCTCGACACCCGCAACCTGCAACTCGTCCTCACCCAGGCGTCCGTGATCGGTGTCGTCACCGTCGGCATGACCTTCGTCATCGTCTCCGGCGGCATCGACCTGTCGGTCGGCGCGATCGTCGCGCTCGCCTCCGTGTGGGCCACGACCGTCGCCACCCAGGAGTACGGCTTCGCCGGCATCCTCTTCACGGCGGTGATCGTCGGCGTCGGCTGCGGCCTGGTCAACGGGGTGCTCATCGCCTACGGCGCGATGGTGCCGTTCATCGCCACCCTCGCCATGCTGGCCTCGGCCCGCGGCCTCGCCCTGCAGATCACCGACGGCAAGACGCAGATCGTCACCGTGCCCTCGGTCCTGGACCTCGGCGAGCGCGACGCCTACGTCCTCGGCATCCCGCCCCTGGTCATGGTGTTCGCCGTCGTCACGGTCATCGGCTGGCTGGTGCTCAACCGCACCACCTTCGGCCGGCGCACCGTCGCCGTCGGCGGCAATCCGGAGGCCGCCCGGCTCGCCGGCATCGACGTCCGCCGCCAGCGGCTCTACCTCTACCTGCTGTCCGGGCTGTGCTGCGGCATCGCGGCCTTCCTGCTGATCGTTCTGGCCGGCTCCGGCCAGAACACCAACGGCAACCTCTACGAACTCGACGCCATCGCAGCCGCGATCATCGGCGGCACCCTGCTCACCGGAGGCCGGGGCACCATCGTCGGCTCGGTCCTCGGCGTCCTGATCTTCACCACGATCACCAACATCTTCGCCCTGAACAACCTGCAGAGCGACGTCCAGCAGATCGCCAAGGGCGCGATCATCGTCGCCGCCGTGCTGGTCCAGCGCCGTACCGCGAGCACGACCTGAGGAAAGGGTTCACCGCCATGCCAGAGCACATGCCTTTCGCGAGCCGCAGAGGGCTGCTCTTCGGAGCCGCCGCCGTCTCCGCCGGTGCCGTCCTCACGGCGTGCACCAGCAACGAGCCGTCCGACTCGAAGGACGAGCCGGCGGGCAACAACCAGCCGGCCGCCGACGACAAGCCCGGCAAGCAGGTCACCATCGGCTTCGCCGGACCCCAGGCGGACCACGGCTGGCTCAACGCCATCAACGACAACGCCAAGAGCCGGGCCGAGAAGTACTCCGACGTCACCCTGGAGATCACCGAGGGCTCCAACGACACCGCCCAGCAGATCGGCCAGATCGAGACCCTCATCAACAAGAAGGTCGACGTCCTGGTCGTGCTCCCCGCCGACGGCAAGGCCCTCACCCAGGTCGGCCTGAAGGCGATGCGCGCCGGTATCCCGGTCGTCAACCTCGACCGGATCTTCAACACCCCGCAGGCCTACCGCTGCTGGATCGGCGGCGACAACTACGGCATGGGCCTGAACGCCGGGCACTACATCGGCGAGAAGCTCAAGGGCAAGTCCGGCGCCCGCGTCATCGAACTGGCAGGCCTGGACAACCTGGAGCTCACCAAGCAGCGCACCCAGGGCTTCGACGACGCCCTGAAGAACTACCCCAACATCAAGAAGGTCGCCCGCCAGGCCGCCGAGTTCACCGTCGAGTCCGGGCAGGCCAAGATGGCCCAACTGCTTCAGGCGCAGTCGAAGTTCGACGCACTGTGGAACCACGACGACGACCAGGGCGTGGGCGCGCTGCGCGCCATCGAGCAGGCCGGGCGCGACGACTTCCTGATGGTCGGCGGCGCCGGTGCGCTCTCCGCGTTCCAGGCCATCAAGCAGGACGACGGCGTGCTCAAGGCGACCGTGCTGTACCCGCCCACCATGGCCGCCTCCGCTATCGACCTCGCCCGTGCCCTCGGCCAGAGCAAGGGCATCGGAGGCCTCGCCGAGTTCGAGATCCCGTCGTCGCTCACGCTCTACTCGGCCGTCGTCGACAAGACCAACGTCGACCAGTACATGTCCACCGGCTTCAAGTGAGCCGCCCCGCACCCCCCACGTGCGCCACCCCGACCAGGACGAGGAGGACACCCGTATGGGACAGCCGCAGGAGCAGCCAGAGGGGACCGAGGCAGGCAAACCACCCCTGCGCGTGGGGATGGTGGGCTACGCCTTCATGGGCGCCGCCCACTCCCAGGGCTGGCGCACCGCGGGCCGTGTCTTCGACCTGCCGCTGAACCCCGTGCAGGCCGTGATCTGCGGCCGGGACGCCGCCGCCGTCCGCGCGGCGGCCGACCGGCACGGCTGGGCCTCCACCGAGACCGACTGGCGGGCCCTCGTCGAGCGCGACGACGTCGACCTCGTCGACATCTGCACCCCCGGCGACAGCCACGCCGAGATCGCCCTGGCCGCCCTGGCCGCGGGCAAGCACGTGCTGTGCGAGAAGCCCCTCGCCAACACCGTCGAGGAAGCCACCTCGATGGTCCTGGCGGCCGAGGAGGCCCACGCACGCGGCCAGGTGGCCATGGTCGGCTTCAACTACCGCCGGGTGCCCGCCACCGTCCAGGCGCGCCGCATGGTCGCCGAGGGCCGCCTGGGCAGGCTGCGGCACGTGCGCGTGACGTACCTCCAGGACTGGCTGGTCGACCCGCAGTTCCCGCTGACCTGGCGGCTGCGCAGGGAGCAGGCCGGCTCGGGCTCGCTCGGCGACCTGGGCGCGCACATCGTCGACCTCGCGCAGTACCTGGTGGGGGAGCCGCTGGCGGGCGTCTCCGCGCTGACGGAGACCTTCGTACGGGAACGGCCCCTGCCCACCGGCGCCACGAGCGGACTGTCCGCCGTCACGTCCGCCGGCACCGGCCAGGTCACCGTCGACGACGCCGCCCTGTTCACGGCCCGCTTCCCCTCCGGCGCCCTCGCCTCCTTCGAGGCCACCCGCTACGCCACCGGCCGCAAGAACGCCCTGCGCATCGAACTCAACGGCGAGCGCGGCTCGCTCGCCTTCGATCTGGAGCGGCTCAACGAGCTGTCCTTCCACGACGGCACCGAGCCCGGCGCCGAGGCCGGCTTCCGCCGCATCCTCGTCACCGAACCCGACCACCCCTACCTGGACGCCTGGTGGCCGCCGGGCCACGGCCTCGGCTACGAGCACACCTTCGTCCACCAGGCACGCGACCTCGTCCACGCCATCGCCGAGGGCCGCCGCCCCGAACCCTCCTTCGCCGACGGGCTACAGGTGCAGCGCGTGCTCGCGGCGGTGGAGGAGAGTGCCGAGAAGAACTCCGTCTACACGCCGATCGCGGTCTGAGGAGGCACGTTTCGATGCCGCGCACTTTCACACTCTTCACCGGCCAGTGGGCGGACCTGCCCCTGGAGGAGGTCTGCCGCCTGGCCCGCGACTTCGGCTACGACGGTCTCGAACTCGCCTGCTGGGGAGACCACTTCGAAGTCGACAAGGCGCTGTCCGACCCGGGGTACCTCGACGGCCGCCGGGCCCTGCTCGACAAGTACGGCCTGAAGTGCTGGGCGATCTCCAACCATCTGGTCGGCCAGGCCGTCTGCGACGCGATCATCGACGAACGCCACCAGGCCATCGTGCCCGACGTGGTGTGGGGCGACGGGGACCCCGAAGGGGTCAGGCAGCGGGCCGCCGAACGCATGAAGGACACCGCCCGGGCCGCGGCCGCCTTCGGCGTGAACACCGTCATCGGGTTCACCGGCTCCGCCATCTGGCACCTCGTCGCCATGTTCCCGCCCGCCCCCGAAGCGATGATCGACCGGGGCTACCAGGACTTCGCCGACCGCTGGAACCCGATCCTGGACGTCTTCGACGCCGAGGGCGTGCGGTTCGCGCACGAGGTCCACCCGAGCGAGATCGCCTACGACTACTGGACCACGCAGCGCGCTCTCGACGCCGTCGGGCGGCGACCCGCCTTCGGTCTCAACTTCGACCCCTCCCACTTCGTGTGGCAGGACCTCGACCCCGTCGGCTTCCTCTGGGACTTCCGCGACCGGATCTACCACGTCGACTGCAAGGAGGCCCGCAAGCGCCTGGACGGACGCAACGGCCGGCTCGGCTCCCACCTGCCCTGGGGCGACCCGCGGCGCGGCTGGGACTTCGTCTCCGCCGGGCACGGTGACGTGCCGTGGGAGGACGTCTTCCGGATGCTGCGCTCCATCGACTACCAGGGCCCGGTCTCCGTCGAGTGGGAGGACGCCGGAATGGACCGCCTCCAGGGGGCGCCCGAGGCGCTGACCCGCCTCAAGGCCTTCGACTTCGAGCCGCCCAGCGCGTCCTTCGACGCCGCGTTCAACAGCTGAACCACGCTCCCGGCGCAGGTCGGGGACGGGGACCGGCAGTACCGCCGGTCCCCTCTCCGACCTGCACGGATCCTGCTTTGTCCCGTGCTGGGAGAAAGTACGACCGAGTCCGTCCCAAGGGGTGTTCGCCCCGGACGGACACGGTTACCGTCCTTGATGTGTTCAGGACACATGCACCTCCGGGGTGACGGCGCACCCCGGCGCCCGCACCGCACGTCTTCGCACCCACCCCGTACGGCCCACCCCGTTCCCGGAGGGACTTCGTGCACAGAACCAGACCCAGAAGCACCGCCACCCCCAGGCGGCCCGGACTTCGCACCGCCGTCGCCCTGTTCACCGGCCTGCTCCTCGCCGTGGGCACTCCGGCCACCGTCGCCGGCGCCCACCCCGGCCACCCGGAGCACGACGAACCGGCAGCCGCCGAGGGCCAGTTCCAGCAGGTGCCGCTCGCCAAGGGCGAGCCCGAGACGGGCGAGCCGATGTCGCTCGCCGTGCTCCCGGACCGCAGCGTGCTGCACACCTCACGCGACGGCACCCTGCGCCTCACCGACCAGGGCGGCGTCACCAAGGTCGCCGGCAAGCTCGACGTCTACAGCCACGACGAGGAAGGCCTCCAAGGCGTCGGCATCGACCCGGACTTCAAGAACAACCGGGCGATCTACCTCTACTACGCCCCGCCGCTCGACACCCCCGCGGGCGACGCCCCGGAGACCGGCACCGCCGAGGACTTCAAGAAGTTCGACGGCGTCAACCGCCTCTCCCGCTTCGTGCTCAACGCCAACGGCACGCTGAACATGTCCAGCGAGAAGAAGGTCCTGGACGTCGCGGCCTCCCGGGGCATCTGCTGCCATGTCGGCGGCGACATCGACTTCGACGCGGACGGCAACCTCTACCTGTCGACCGGCGACGACACCAACCCCTTCGCCTCCGACGGCTACACGCCGATCGACGACCGGCCGAACCGCAACCCGGCCTTCGACGCCCGCCGCAGCTCCGGCAACACCAACGACCTGCGCGGCAAGATCCTCCGCATCAAGGTCGCCGAGGACGGCTCCTACACCGTCCCGGAGGGCAACCTCTTCGCCCCGGGCACCGAGAAGACCCGGCCCGAGATCTATGCGATGGGCTTCCGGAACCCCTTCCGGATGAGCGTCGACGACAAGACCGGCACCGTCTACGTCGGCGACTACGGCCCGGACGCCGGCGCCGCCGACCCCAAGCGCGGCCCCGGAGGCCAGGTCGAGTTCGCCAAGGTGACCGAGCCCGCCAACTTCGGCTGGCCCTTCTGCACCGGCGACAACGACGCCTACGTCGACTACGACTTCGCCACCAAGGAGTCCGGCGAGCCGTTCGACTGCGCAGCCCCCAAGAACACCTCGCCGTACAACACGGGCCTGACCGACCTGCCGCCCGCGCAGGCCGCCTGGATCCCGTACGACGGCGGGTCCCTGCCCGAGTTCGGCAGCGGCTCCGAGTCCCCGATGGCCGGCCCGGTCTACCGCTACGACCCCGAGCTGAACTCCAGCGTGAAGTTCCCCGAGGCCTACGACGGTGACTTCTTCGCCGGCGAGTTCGGCCGCCGCTGGATCAAGCGCATCGAGCAGGACGGGGACGGCTCCGTCGCGAAGATCAACGACTTCCCGTGGACCGGCACCCAGATCATGGACATGGAGTTCGGCCCCGACGGCGCGCTCTACGTCCTCGACTACGGCGTCTCCTGGTTCCAGGGCGACGAGAACTCCGCCCTGTACCGGATCGAGAACGCCGAGGACGGCTTCTCGCCGATCGCCGAGGTGAACGCCGACAAGACGTCCGGCGCGGCCGGCCTGAAAGTCAAGTTCACCGCCTCCGCCAAGGACGCCGACTCCACGGACCTCACCTACAGCTGGGACTTCGGCGACGGCACCAAGGGCGAGGGTCTCAACCCCGCCCACCGCTACAAGAAGGTCGGCACCTACAGCGCGACCTTCACGGCCAAGGACCCCGAGGGAAACACCGGCAACGCCAGCATCCGGATCGTGGTCGGCAACACCGAGCCCAAGGTCAGGATCGACATCCCCGGCAACGGCGCCCTGGCCGAATTCGGCAAGCCCGTCCCGTTCAAGGTGACCGTCACCGACCCCGAGGAGGCCGTCGACTGCTCCAAGGTCAAGGTCACCTACAGCCTCGGCCACGACTCCCACGCCCACGAACTGACCAGTGAGATGGGCTGCGAGGGCACCCTGACACCGCCCCCCGGAGACGGCGGCCACGACCCCAACGCCAACATCTACGGCGTCGTCGGCGCCGGCTACACCGACGGCGGGGCCAACGGCCAGGAGGAGCTGACCGGCACGGCCCGCACCGTCCTCCAGCCGCTGCACCGCCAGGGCGAGCACTTCAGCACCCAGTCGGGCGTGTCGGTGATCACCAAGACCGGCGCCAACGGCGGCAAGACCGTCGGCGACATCAACGACGGCGACTGGATCTCCTTCACCCCCTACCGGTTCGACGGGCAGAAGAAGATGACCGTGCGCGCCTCCTCGGGCGGCGCGGGCGGCTTCGTCGAGCTGCGCACCGGCTCGCCCGACGGACCGCTGCACGGCTCGGCCTACATCCCGCCGACCGGCGGCTGGGAGACGTTCCAGAACGTCGACGTGCCCCTGCGGTCGCTGCCGAAGAAGACCACGGACATCTACCTCGTCTTCAAGGGCGGCGAGGGCGCGCTGTTCGACGTGGACGACTTCGAGTTCTCCAAGCAGCCGTTCAAGGGCGGCAAGAAGGTCCTCGTCTTCTCCAAGACCGCCGGCTTCCGGCACGACTCCATCCCGGCCGGCATCGCCGCGCTGAAGGAACTGGGCGGCCCGGCCGGCATCACGGTCGACGCCACCGAGGAGGCCAGGCAGTTCACCACGGCCAACCTCGCCAAGTACGACGCGGTCGCCTTCCTGTCCACCACGGGTGACGTCCTCAACGCCGAACAGCAGAAGGCGTTCGAGAACTACGTGGCGGGCGGCGGCGGGTACATGGGCATCCACGCGGCGGCCGACACCGAGTACGACTGGGAGTTCTACGGCGGCCTCGTCGGCGCCTACTTCGACTCGCACCCGGCCATCCAGAAGGCCACCGTCCGCGTCGAGGACCACGACCACCCGTCCACCGGGCACCTCGACGACGCCTGGGAGCGCACCGACGAGTGGTACAACTACCGCACCAACCCGCGGGACAAGGCCAAGGTCCTCGCCACCCTCGACGAGACCACCTACCAGGGCGGCACCATGAAGGGCGACCACCCGATCGCCTGGTGCCAGAGCTACGGCGGCGGCCGCTCCTTCTACACCGGCGGCGGCCACACCAAGGAGTCCTACGCCGAAGAGGCCTTCCGGGCCCACCTGCTCGGCGGCCTCCAGTACGCCACCGGCCAGGTGAAGGCGGACTGCAAGCCGGGCAAGGACTACCGGACGATCTTCAACGGCCAGACCCTGGACGGCTGGAAGCAGGCCGGACCCGGCAAGTTCACCGTCAAGGACGGCGTCATGGAGTCCGAGGGCGGCATGGGTCTGCTCTGGTACCAGGCCAAGGAGCTGAAGTCGTACTCCCTCAAGCTTGACTGGAAGATGCGGGGCGACGACAACTCCGGGATCTTCGTGGGCTTCCCCGCCTCCGACGACCCCTGGTCCGCGGTGAACAAGGGCTACGAGATCCAGATCGACGCCACCGACGCCGCCGACCGCACCACGGGCTCCGTCTACTCCTTCAAGTCGGCCAACACCAAGGCCCGTGACCAGGTCCTGCGGCCGCCCGGCCAGTGGAACTCCTACGAGATCAAGGTCCAGGGCGAACGCCTCCAGGTGTTCCTCAACGGAGTCAAGATCAACGACTTCACCAACAAGGACCCCCAGCGGAGCCTGACCGACGGCTACATCGGCCTGCAGAACCACGGCGCCGCCGACCATGTCTCCTTCCGCAACATCCAGCTCAAGGAACTGCCCGTCCAGGGCCAGTGAACGGCGGCGGGCGGGGGACGCCGGACCCCCGCCCGCCGTCTCCGTCCCCCCGGGGCTCGCGCACGATCAGGAGGCTGCCCATGTCCGCGTCCCTCTCCCGACCGCGTGTGGGGGTGTGGCTGATCGGAGCCAGAGGTTCCGTCGCCACCACCGTCGTCACGGGGTGCGCCGCCGTCACCGCGGGCCTGCACCCGCCCACCGGCATGGTCACCGAGACACCAGCGTTCACCGACAGCGGCCTGCCCGCGCTGTCCGACCTCGTCTTCGGCGGTCACGACACCCTCGACTGCCCCCTGCCCAAACGTGCCGAGACCCTCACCGCCGGCGGCGTCCTCCCCCCGGGCGTCGCCACCGCCGTCTCGGCCGAACTGGCCATCGCCGACCGGGAGATCCGACCCGGCGGCCCCACACCGGGGGACACCAGGAGCGAGGCCGAACTGATCACGGCCTTCGCCGGCGACCTACGCGACTTCATGCACCGCCACGCACTGGAACGGGCCGTGGTCGTGAACGTCGCCTCCACCGAACCCGCCTCCCAAGGGCCCGGCGCCCCGCTCCCGGCCAGCACCCTCTACGCCCTCGCGGCCCTGCGCGCCGGCTGCCCCTACGTCAACTTCACCCCCTCCGAGGGCATGCACCACCCCGTCGCCGCCCGCGCGGCCGAGCACAGCGGCCTGCCGTACGCCGGCCGGGACGGCAAGACCGGGCAGACGCTGCTGCGAGCCGTGCTGGGCCCGATGTTCGCGCAGCGGGCGCTGAGGGTCCGGGCCTGGTCCGGCACGAACCTGCTCGGCGGCGGAGACGGCGCGGCTCTCGCCGACCCGGCCGCCGCCGCGGCGAAGAACGCGGGCAAGGAACGCGTCCTCGCCGACACCCTCGGTACCGTCCCCGAGGGCGAGGTTCACATCGACGATGTCCCCGCCCTCGGCGACTGGAAGACCGCCTGGGACCACATCGCCTTCGACGGCTTCCTCGGCACCCGCATGATCCTCCAGACCACCTGGCAGGGCTGCGACTCGGCCCTCGCGGCACCCCTGGTACTCGACCTGGCCCGCCTGACCGCCCGCGCCCACGAGGCAGGGCTGTCCGGTCCGCTCGGCGCGCTCGGCTTCTATTTCAAGGACCCGGTGGGGGAGGGACCCGCGGGCTTGTCCGAGCAGTACGAGGAACTGCTCCGCTTCGGGCAGAGCCTCGGGCGGGCGGATGGAGAGGGCCGTGGGGCGCGGTCGGTGACGGACGCCGAGGAGAGGGAGACGGGGGGGCGGGAGACAGGGGAGTGGGAGACGGGGGAAGCGCTGTGACACTGCGCCGGAGTCCTTGCGGGTGCCGCGACGGGGCGCCCGGGGGCGCTGCCTCCGGAGGCAGCGCCAGTGGCAATCCTGGAGGCGGTGCCAGTGGTGCCGACGCTGGTGTTGGCAGTGGCGCCGACGGCGGCGTTGCCAGCGGCTCCGACGGCGGCGTTGTCAGTGGTGCCGCTGATGGCACGGCCCCCTGCGCATGCGCAGGCCGCCGCTCGCGGCGTAGCCGGGCCTGGGCCGAACTCCTGCGTCTGCCCGCCTTGTTCAGCGTCCCCGGGGACGCCCTGGCCGGCGTGGCCGCCACCGGTTCGGCACCCGGCTCCCGCACCCTGCTCGCCATCGGTTCCTCCCTCTGCCTCTACGAAGCCGGCATGGCCCTCAACGACTGGGCGGACCGCGACATCGACGCCGTCGAACGTCCGCACCGCCCCCTGCCCTCCGGCCGCGTCCGGCCCGCCGCGGCGCTCACTGCGGCCTGCGCCCTCACCGGTGCCGGACTGGCCCTGGCCGCGCGCGCGGGCCGCCCGGCCCTGGCCGTAGCCGTGCCTCTGGCGGCGACCGTCTGGGTGTACGACCTCGGGCTGAAGCACACGCCCGCCGGACCCGTGGCCATGGGCGCGGCCCGCGGCCTCGACCTGCTCCTGGGAGCCGCGGCCACGACGGGCCGTGCCCGCCCCGCCCTGCCCTCCGCGGCCCTCCTCGGCACCCACACCCTGGCCGTCACCACGGTCTCCCGCCAGGAGGCCCAGGGCGGCTCACCGCTGACCCCCCTGGCGGCCCTCGCGACGACGGCCCTGCTGACCCGACAAGTGACGCGTCGCTCCGCCCCGCCGACAAGAGGCCACGGTGCGCCGGCCAAGGACACTGGGACCGCCTCTGCGCTGAAGGGTCCCCGAAGGCCGCCCCGGAACCCAGGGCAGGAGTCCGCGGCGCTGCTCACCACCGCCCTCGGAGCCGCCTACGCGGCGACGACCGCCCGCCCCTACTTCCACGCCGCCCTGAATCCCTCACCCCCGCTCACCCAACGCGCTGTCGGCGCCGGCATCCGCGCGACCATCCCCCTCCAGGCCACCCTGGTCGCCCGCTCCCGGAGCACGGCCACCGCCCTCCTCATCGCGGCCCTGGCCCCACTCGGAGCGAGGTTCGCGAAGAAGGTGAGCGTCACATGAGCCCCGAAGCCCGGATCTCGGAGAGCAGCGAGGCCGGCGCCTCACACGCGACTCGGGCTGTCTCTCCCCCCACCCCCACTCAGGGCCCTGCCTCCACGGCCGGACGACAACTGGGATACTGCCGTGTCTGACACCCCCTCCGTGCGGGCCGCCGCCTCGCCCAACGCCGCTCCTGCCACCACCACCGCCCCGCCGGGCGGCACCCTCCCTTCCCTCCGCTTCGGCTACGGCACCAACGGTCTCGCCGATCTCCGGCTCGACGACGCCCTCGCGCTCCTCGCCGACCTTGGCTACGACGGCGTCGGACTGACCCTCGACCACATGCACCTCGACCCGCTCGCTCCCGACCTCGCCACCCGCACCCGCCGGGTCGCACAGCGGCTGGACTCGCTCGGGCTGGGCGTCACCGTCGAGACGGGTGCCCGCTATGTGCTCGACCCTCGCCGCAAGCACGGCCCGTCCCTGCTGGACCCGGACCCCGACGACCGGGCCCGCCGCACCGACCTGCTCGCCCGGGCCGTCCGGGTCGCCGCCGACCTCGGCGCGCACGCGGTTCACTGCTTCAGCGGAACCGTGCCGGCGGGAACCGACACCGAGACCGCGTGGAAGCGCCTCGCCGAGTCCCTCGCTCCCGTCCTGGACGCCGCCGCCCGCGCGGGCGTCCCGCTCGCCGTCGAACCCGAGCCGGGCCACCTCCTCGCCACCCTGGCCGACTTCCACCACCTCCGCCGTGCCCTCGGCGACCCCGAACTCCTCGGCCTCACCCTGGACATCGGCCACTGTCAGTGCCTCGAACCCTTCTCTCCCGCCGACTGCGTGCGGGCCGCCGCCCCCTGGCTGCGACACGTCCAGATCGAGGACATGCGCCGCGGCGTCCACGAACACCTCCCGTTCGGCGAGGGGGAGATCGACTTCCCGCCGGTCCTCGCGGCCCTCGCCGCCACCGGCTACCAGGGCCTGGCCGTCGTCGAACTGCCCCGCCACTCGCACGCCGGCCCTCACTTCGCCGCGCACTCCCTGCCGTTCCTCCGTCAGGCCGAGCGGACCGCGGCCACCGCGCAGCCCGGCCCCGCCGAGGCCCTCCAGCAGACCGCGCCACCCCACGGCGCTCCCTCCACCGCCCCTGAAGGGAGCAGCAGATGAGCCACCCCCGCACCACTCCCACGGCGAGAACCGAGAGCGCCCAGGACGCCCAGGGCGCCAGAACCCACACCGGCGAATCCACCCCTGCCACCGCCTCCACCTCTCCCCCTCCCTCCCTCACAGACCTCCGCGACCACCTCACCACCCACCTGGACCCACCAGCCCGCACCTGGCTCGACCACGCCCTCGACGAGGCGGCCGCCCACCCCGGCCTCCACGGGCCCATCTCCGTATGGGAGCTGCGGCTCGCCGAAGCCGGCCGGCGCTGCGGCCCCGCACACGCCGACGCCGCACGGGTCCTGATCCTCGACGCGGCCCGCGCCGGCACCGACGCGCTGACCCGGGTGTACTTCCAGGGCACCGCCGACGAGCGCAGAGCCGTGCTGCACGCCCTGCCCCACCTCGTGTCCGGCCCGGGCGCCCTCCCGCTGATCGAGGACGCCCTGCGCACCAACGACACCCGGCTCCTCAGCGCCGCCGTCGGCCCCTACGCCGCCCGGCACCTGACGGCCCACGCCTGGCGTCATGCCGTGCTGAAGTGCCTGTTCACCGGCGTCCCCGTGGACCACGTGGCGGACCTGCCCCGGCGTGCCGCCGGCGACGGCGAACTCGCCCGCATGCTGGCCGACTACGCCGCCGAACGCACCGCCGCCGGCCGCTCCGTCCCCGAGGACCTGTACCGCGTCCTGGACCTGACCGAGTCCGTCACCCCGGCTGCTCCTGGCACGGACCACCCCCACGGCAAGGAGTCCTGATGCGCATCTTCGACCCCCACATCCACATGACGTCCCGGACCACCGACGACTACGAGGCCATGTACGCCGCCGGTGTGCGTGCCGTCGTCGAGCCGTCCTTCTGGCTGGGCCAGCCCCGGACCTCGCCTGCCTCCTTCCGTGACTACTTCGACTCCCTCCTCGGCTGGGAGCCCTTCCGTGCAGCGCAGTACGGCATCGCCCACCACTGCACGATCGCCCTCAATCCCAAGGAGGCGAACGACCCGCGCTGCACGCCCGTCCTCGACGAGCTGCCCCGCTATCTCGTGAAGGACAACGTCGTGGCCGTCGGGGAGATCGGCTATGACTCGATGACCCCCGCGGAGGACACCGCCCTCGCGGCGCAACTGCAACTCGCGGCCGACCACGGACTGCCCGCCCTCGTGCACACCCCCCACCGCGACAAGCTCGCCGGGCTGCGCCGCACCCTCGACGTCGTCCGGGAGTCCGCCCTGCCCGCGGACCGCGTCCTCGTCGACCACCTCAACGAGACGACCGTCAAGGAGGCCAGGGACAGCGGCTGCTGGCTGGGCTTCTCCGTCTATCCCGACACCAAGATGGACGAGGAACGCATGATCGCGATCCTGCGCTCCCACGGGACCGAACAGGTCCTGGTGAACTCCGCCGCCGACTGGGGCAAGAGCGACCCCCTCAAGACCCGCAAGGTCGGCGACCTGATGCTCGCCGAGGGCTTCGACGAGGACGACGTCGACCAGGTGCTGTGGCGCAACCCCGTCGCCTTCTACGGACTCAGCGGCCGCCTCAACCTGGACGTCACCGGGACGGAGACCACCCACGAGGGCAACTCCATCCTGCGCGGGGTCCCGCGGGAGCCGCACGAGCCGCTCACCGGCTCCGGCACGCCGGCACGCGTGACCCCCGCGGAGGCGTGAACCATGCGCTTCCGCCACCCCGACGGATCCACCGTCCACCTCGCCTACTGCACCAACGTCCATCCTGCCGAGACCCTCGACGGCGTCCTCGCCCAGCTCCGTGACCACTGCGAACCCGTCCGTCGCCGCCTGGGCCGCGACCGGCTCGGCATCGGACTGTGGCTGGCCAAGAACGCCGCCCACGCCCTCGTCACCGACCCCTCCACACTGCGTGGGCTGCGCACCGAGCTGGACCGGCGCGGTCTCGAAGTCGTCACCCTCAACGGCTTTCCCTATGAGGGCTTCGGCGCCGAGGAGGTCAAGTACCGCGTCTACAAGCCGGACTGGGCCGACCCCGAACGCCTCGACCACACCACCGCCCTGGCCCGCGTCCTCGCCGGGCTCCTTCCCGACGACGTCACCGACGGGACCATCTCCACCCTGCCCCTCGCCTGGCGCACCGCGTTCGACGACGAACACGCGGACACCGCCCGCACCGCGCTGCGCACCCTCGCCGAACGCCTCGACGCCATAGAGGAGCTGACCGGCCGCTCCATCCGCGTCGGCCTGGAACCGGAGCCCGGCTGCGTCGTCGAGACCACCCGCGACGCCATCGCCCCGCTCGCCGCGATCGGCCACGACCGCATCGGCATCTGCGTCGACACCTGCCATCTCGCCACCTCCTTCGAAGATCCGCACGCCGCCTTCGACGCCCTCACCGAGGCGCGCGTCCCCGTCGTCAAATCCCAGCTCTCCGCCGCCCTGCACGCCGAACACCCCCATCTCCCCGGCGTCCGTGAGGCTCTCGCCGCCTTCGCCGAACCCCGCTTCCTGCACCAGACCCGCACCGCCACAGCGGCCGGCCTGCGCGCCACGGACGACCTCGACGAGGCCCTCGCCGGGCACGCCCTGCCGGACGCCTCACCCTGGCGCGCCCACTTCCACGTCCCGCTGCACGCGGCCCCCGCCGCGCCCCTCACCTCCACCCTCCCGGTTCTGAAGTCCGCACTGACCCGGCTCGTCGGCGGCCCGGCCCCGCTCACCCGCCACCTGGAGGTCGAGACCTACACCTGGCAGGCCCTCCCGCCCGAGTCGCGCCCCAGGAGCCGCACCCAGCTCGCCGAGGGCATCGCAGCCGAACTCACCCTCGCCCGCGACCTGCTGACCGACCTCGGCCTGAAGGAGCTGCCATGAGCACCGGTCCCCATGACCACCCGGGCCTGGGCGTCAGGCTCCCGACCACCACGGGCCGCCCCACCCCGCTCCTCGTCCTCGACGTCGTCGGCCTCACCCCCCGTCTCCTCGACCACATGCCCCACCTCAAGGCGCTCGGCCAGTCAGGCTCCCGCGCCCCGCTCGGCACCGTCCTGCCCGCCGTCACCTGCACCGCCCAGTCCACGTTCCTCACCGGCACCATGCCCTCGGAGCACGGCATCGTCGGCAACGGCTGGTACTTCCGGGAACTCGGCGAAGTCCTGCTGTGGCGCCAGCACAACGGGCTCGTGGCCGGCGACAAGCTCTGGGACGCCGCCCGCCGCGCCCACCCCGGCTACACCGTCGCGAACATCTGCTGGTGGTACGCCATGGGCGCGGACACCGACATCACCGTCACCCCACGCCCGGTCTACTACGCCGACGGACGCAAGGAACCCGACTGCTACACCCGGCCGGCCGCACTGCACGACGAACTCACCGCGGAATGCGGCACGTTCCCCCTGTTCCACTTCTGGGGCCCCGGCGCCGACCTCGTCTCCAGCCGGTGGATCATCGACGCGACCCGCCACATCGTCCGCACCCGGCACCCCGACCTGACGCTCTGCTACCTCCCTCATCTCGACTACGACCTGCAGCGCTTCGGCCCCGACGACCCGCGCTCCCTGAAGGCGGCCGCCGACCTCGACGCCGCCCTGGCCCCGCTGCTGGACGACGCCCGCGCAGAAGGCCGTACCGTCGTCGCACTGTCCGAGTACGGCATCACCCCTGTGAACCGGCACGTCGACATCAATCGCGCCCTGCGCCGCGCCGACCTGCTGGAGGTGCACACACAGGACGGGATGGAGTACCTCGACCCGATGGCGTCCCGCGCCTTCGCGGTCGCCGACCACCAGATCGCCCATGTCTACGTGCGACGCCCCGAGGACCTCGACGCCACCAGGGCCGCCCTCGACGGCCTGCCCGGCATCGCTGAACTCCTCGATGACGAGGGCAAGAAGAGCCATCATCTCGACCATCCGCGCGCGGGCGAACTCGTCGCCGTGGCGGAACCCGACGCCTGGTTCACGTACTACTACTGGCTCGACGACGACCGCGCGCCCGACTTCGCGCAACTCGTCGAGATCCACCGCAAACCCGGCTACGACCCGGTCGAACTCTTCATGGATCCCCTAGACCCGTACGTCAAGGTCAAGGCGGCCACCGCACTGGCGCGCAAGAAGCTCGGCATGCGCTACCGCATGGCGGTCGTGCCCCTGGACCCCTCACCTATTCGCGGCAGCCACGGCCGCCTTCCGGCGAGCGACGACGACGGTCCGCTCCTCATCTGCTCCACCCCCCGTGCCGTCGGCGACCGCGTCGCGGCCACCGATGTGAAGTCACTGCTGCTCCGACTCGCCGGTCTCGCCTGAGGCCACAGCCCTCAGTACCGACTGGTCACAAGTGAAGCACTCACCACTGACAACGCCCCGCGATCACGAGGAGTTCCACGCATGAGCCGCTTCTCCCAGCCCGACCCCGAACTCACCCACCGCCTCAGCAGACGAGGCATGCTCGGCGTCGCCGCCGGTGCCACCGCCGCCGCCCTGCTCGGCGCCGCGGCCCCGGCCACCGCCGCCCCCGCCACGGCATCCACCGGCACCGCGCCCGGCGCCAAGGGCCGGGGCCGCCCCGTCCTGCCGCCCGGCCGCCTCGGCATCCAGCTGTACAGCCTGCGCGACAAGGTCTCCACCCTCGGCTTCGGCCCGGTCTTCGCCGAACTGGAGCGATACGGCTACGACGAGGTCGAGTTCGCCGGCTACACGCAGGGCTCGGCGGGCCCCATCACCCTCGCCCAGCTCAAGCGGCTGGCCCGCAACCACGGCCTGAACCCGATCGGCAGCCACGTCGGCTACTACTCCTCCGACCCGGGCGCCTACACGTTCGCCCAGAACCTCACCAAGGTCCTCGACGACGCCCAGGCCCTCGGCCTGCGGCACATCGGCACGGCCGCGGGCCCGTTCCGCTACGGCTCGACCGTCGACGCCTGGAAGCGCGCCGCCGAGGACTTCAACACGTACGGCGCGGCGGCGAAGGCCCGGGGCATGAAGTTCTACCAGCACAACCACTCCGAGGAGTTCTCCTTCGCCACCGACAACCCCAAGGTCCGTCTCTACGACATCCTGCTCAAAGAGACCGACCCCGACCTCGTGTACCTGGAGATGGACATCTACTGGGCGTACGTCGGCCAGTTCCGCTTCTCCAAGCGCCCCGACGGCACGCCCGCGCCCTTCGAGCCGCTCAACTACGTCCTGCGACAGCCCGACCGCTACCCGCTCTTCCACGTGAAGGACGGCGAGAGCGACCCGTCGAACCCGTACGGCTACCGCATGACCGACGTCGGCGACGGCGACATCGACTACCAGCGGTTCATATCCGCCGTGACCCGGCTGCGCGGCCACCGCATGGCCCACCACTGGCAGGCCGAGCACGACAACCCGGCCGAGTCCTTCACCTTCGCGCGCCGCTCCAGCGCGCACCTGCACTCCCTGAGGGAGAAGTGCTGACGGCCCAACAAACGTGAGGAGGCCCTTCCCCGGCCGGGGAAGGGCCTCCTCACGTGGGGGACGGTCAGCCTCCGGGTCGCGCCCGGCCCGGGACGTCCCCGCCCGTCCCGCCGGGGCGGCGGACGCGTGGGTGGCTGTCGGTCGTTCGGCGCTGGGGACGGTGTCAGGCGGCGGACGGTGCCGAGGGGCTGGGTGCCGCGGCCGGATCCGGCGTCATGTCAGGTGGTGTCCTCGCCGAGCGGTTGCGGGTTGGGGGAGATGCGGCGCGTTTCCTTGTCGCGTCCCGGCGGGGTCAGGAACAGTGCCACGCAACCGGCGAACAGGGAGATGGAGCCGGCCAGGATGAAGGCACCGGAGTGCCCCCAAGCGCCGACGACCACGGCACCCATGCCGGCGCCCAGGCCGGAGACGAGCTTGGCGCTGTAGACCATGCCGTAGTTGGACGCGTTGTTGTTCTCACCGAAGTAGTCGGCGGTGAGTGCGGCGAACATCGGGAAGATGGCGCCGCCGCCGAAGCCGGAGATCGAGGAGAAGACGAGGAACAGCGGAAGGTTCTCGGCGTTCGCCGACCAGAGGATGCCGTACTGGGACAGGCCCAGGATCACGCAGACGACGAGCAGGCACCGCTTGCGGCCGTACAGGTCGGAGAGCCAGCCGATGACACCGCGGCCGGTGCCGTTGACGATGGCCTTCAGGGACATGGCCGTGGCGACGATCCCGCCCGCGAACCCGGCCTCCTCACCGATCTCCACCTGGAAGGCGATGCCGAAGATGTTCACGCCGGACGTGCACGCCAGACAGAACCACATCAGGGCGACCCGGCCGGTCTTCCACGCCTCCTTGGGGGAGTACTGGCGCACCGCCGGCGGGTTCATCCGCAGCGAGCGGGCCGCGCGCGGGTCGTCCGGCGGGTTCAGCGGGTCGATCGTGGAGGGCCACCAGTTCTTCGGCGGGTCCTTGAAGAAGTAGCCGGAGCACGCGACCATCGCGGCCAGGAACACACCCACCGAGACCAGCACCCAGCGGAAGTTGGTCAGGTCCATGTAGCCGTTGAAGAGGAAGACGAAGGGCACCGAGCCGTAGGCGAAACCGCCGTTGACGAAGCCGGTCTTGCCGCCCTTGCGCTCGGGGTACCACTTGCCGACCATGTTGACGCAGGTGGCGTACACCATGCCCGCGCCCATGCCGCTGAACATGCTGAACCCGATGTAGGCGAACACCACGTGCGGCGCGAAGGCGAGGGACAGGTAGCCCAGCAGCGTGCCGGTGGCGCCGAGCATCATGGCCCAGCGGGCCGGCAGTTTCCCGCTTTCCCGCAGCTTGCCCGCGGGGAAGGCCACCGCGGCCTGGAAGAAGACCCAGACGGTCATCATCCAGAAGATGTGCATGCTGTTCCAGCTGTGCGCCGTGTGCAGGGTGTCCTCGGCGGACGCGAACGCGTACTCGGCGGAGGAGATGCCCATCATGCCGATCCAGGGCAGGATCACCATCCACTTGCGTTTGCGCCCCATGATGTCGATGTCGGTCTCACCGAGGCGGTAGACGCGACCGTTCGCGTCGGTGACCTCCCGGTAGGGAACCGTGGTGGGCAGGTCGGTCGTTGTCATGTCGTGTCGCACCCCTTGCGTCGAAAGATCTGGCCAGCGCCCCCTGTCCCATGCCTTTCGTGCGCGTGCGGCTCCCGGGGCCGGCCGACGCGCACCGTCGGCCGGCCCCCCGGTCACTCACCTCATGTACCGCCCCCCAGCAGTCCCGCCTCCCGTGCCCAGCGGTACTTCGCGCCGAGCACGGCCACCGGCTTCTCGGTCGTGTACGGGTACGCCACGACCCCGTGCTCGAAGAGGTACTGGCACGCCTCCTCGACCTCCACGTCCCCCGCGAGCGACGCCACCACGGGCTTCTCGATCCCCCGCTCCCGGAACTCGGCCACCACGCGCGCGGTGAGCTCTGCGAAGACCATGGGAGGAGTGACGATGGTGTGCCAGTAGCCGAGGACCAGCGCGTGGATGCGCGGATCCTCCAGACCCAGCCGGATCGTCGCCTCGTACGTCGACGGCGGCTCGCCCCCGGTGATGTCCACCGGGTTGCCCGCGGCCCCGAAGGGCGGGATGAACGTCCGGAACGCCTCGTCCAGGTCCGGCGGGATCTCCATCAGCGACAGTCCGTTGTCCGTCACCGCGTCGGACAGCAGCACACCGCTGCCGCCGGCACCCGTGATGATCACGACGTTGCCGCCCTTGGGCGCGGGAAGCACCGGCAACGCGCGCGCGTACTCCAGCATGTCGTTCAGCCCCGGCGCGCGGATCACGCCGGCCTGCCGCAGGATGTCGTCGTACACGGCGTCGTCACCGGCGAGGGCGCCGGTGTGCGAACCGGCCGCCTTGGCGCCCGCCGCGGTCCGCCCGGCCTTCAGCACGACCACCGGCTTCTTCGGCACGGTCGCCCGGGCGGCCTCCACGAAGGCGCGGCCGTCCTTGAGGTCCTCCAGGTGCATCGCGATGCAGTCGGTGTGCGGGTCCTCGCCGAACCAGGTCAGCAGGTCGTCCTCGTCCAGGTCCGACTTGTTGCCGAGCCCGACGATCGCCGACACACCCGTCCTGGTGGTCCGCGCGAAGCCCAGGATGGCCATCCCGATGCCGCCCGACTGCGAGGTCAGCGCCACCCCGCCCTTGACGTCGTACGGCGTGCAGAACGTGGCGCACAGGTCCTGCCAGGTCGAGTAGTAGCCGTAGATGTTCGGCCCCAGCAGCCGTACGCCGTGCCGCTCGGCGATCGCCACGATCTCCGCCTGGAGTTCGTGCTCGCCGGTCTCCGCGAACCCGGAGGGGATCAGCACGGCGTTCGGGATCTTCTTGCGCCCCACCTCCTCCAGGGCCGAGGCCACGAACTTGGCGGGGATCGCGAAGACCGCCACATCCACCTCACCGGGAACGTCCGTGACACTCTTGTACGCCTTGCGGCCCAGAATGTCATCGGCCTTGGGGTTCACCGGATGGATCTCCCCGGCGAACCCTCCGTCGATGAGGTTGCGCATCACCGAATTGCCGATTTTGCCCTGCTCGTTGGAGGCGCCGATCACTGCGACCGAACCCGGCTGCATCAGCCGGCGCATCGAGGTGAGGATCTCCTCGCGCGAGTACGTCCGGCGCGGCGTGGGCTGCGACTCGGCGAGGATCACCCGGATGTCGGCCGCGACGGCCCCCTCCGCGGTCGCGATCACCGGGTTGAGGTCCACCTCGGCGATCTCGGGGAAGTCCGCGACGAGTTGGGACACCCGGCGGATCTGCTCGGCGACGGCCCACCGGTCCACGCCCGCCTGGCCGCGCACCCCGCGCAGGATCTCTGCCGACCGGATCGAGTCCAGCATCGACAGCGCCTCGTCGGCGTTTACCGGCGCGAGCCGGAACGTGACGTCCTTCAGGACCTCCACGAGCACCCCGCCGAGCCCGAAGGCGACCACCTTCCCGAACGTCGGGTCCGTGACCGCGCCGACGATGACCTCCTGCCCCTTCGGCAGCAGCTCCTGCACCTGCACACCCGAGATGCGGGCATCGGCGTCGTAGGCGCGTGCGTTGTCGACGATGGTGTGGAAGGCGGCCCGTACGTCGGTCGCGCCCTCGACCCCGACGATCACTCCGCCGGCGTCGGTCTTGTGCAGGATGTCCGGCGAGACGATCTTCATCACGACGGGCCCGCCGAAGCGCGCCGCGAACGCCACGGCCTCGTCGACGTCCGTCGCCAGTTCCTCGCCCGGCACGGCGATCCCGTACGCGTCGGCGATCACCTTGCCCTCGGGCGCGGTCAGCGCGGTCCGTCCCTCGGCCCGCACGGACTCCAGGAGGGACCGCACCCGCAGGACCCGGTCTTCCGCCATCACGTCAGATCACTCCGTTCGACTTGAGCAGGCGCACTTCCTCGTCGCCGAGGCCGAGTTCGCCGACGTAGACCTCTTCGTTGTGCTCGCCTAGCAGCGGGGAGCTGGTCACCTCGACGGGGGAGTCGGACAGCTTGAGCGGGCTGCCGACGGTCACGAACTCGCCGCGCTCGGGGTGGGGGACGGTGACGACCATGTCGTTGGCGGCGAGCGAACGGTCCTCGATGATCTCCCGGGTGGAGAGGATCGGCCCGCACGGGATGTTGCGCGCGTTGAGCCGCTCCAGCACCTCCCACTTGGGCAGCGTCGAGGACCACTCCTCGATCAGCTGGAACATCTTGCCGAGCTTGGGCAGCCGCGCCTCGGGCGTCGCCCACTCGGGGTCGTCGGCCAGCTCGGGCCGGCCGATGAGCTCGCTGATCGGCTGCCAGCCGACGGGCTGCACGATGACGTACACGTAGTCGTTCGGGCCGCCCGGCGCGCACTTGACGGCCCAGCCGGGCTGGCCGCCGCCGGACGCGTTTCCGGACCTGGGAACCTCGTCGCCGAAGTCGTCGTTGGGATATTCAGCGAGCGGCCCGTGTGCCAGACGCTGCTGGTCCCGCAGCTTCACCCGGCACAGGTTGAGTACGGCGTGCTGCATGGCCACGTTGACCCGCTGCCCGCGCCCGGTGCGCTCCCGTTGGTAGAGCGCGGCGAGGATGCCCGCCACGGCGTGCACACCCGTCCCCGAGTCCCCGATCTGGGCTCCCGTCGCCAGCGGTGGCCCGTCCTCGAAACCGGTGGTCGACATCGACCCGCCCATGGCCTGCGCGACGACCTCGTACGCCTTGAAGTTGGTGTACGGGCCCTCGCCGAACCCCTTGATGGAGGCATAGACGATCCGTGGATTGATCTCCTGGATGCGGTCCCAGGTGAAGCCCATCCGGTCCACCGCTCCCGGGCCGAAGTTCTCGACCATGACGTCGGAGCGCCGGATCAGCTCGGTGAGGATCTCCTTGCCGCGCTCGGTCTTGGTGTTGAGGGTGATGCTCCGCTTGTTGCAGTTGAGCATCGTGAAGTAGAGGGAGTCGACGTCCGGCAGGTCACGCAGCTGCTTGCGCGTGATGTCGCCGGTCGGCGCCTCCAGCTTGACGACGTCCGCGCCGAGCCAGGCGAGCAACTGGGTCGCCGACGGCCCGGACTGGACGTGGGTCATGTCCAGGACGCGGATGCCTTCGAGGGCCTTGGTGGACGTAGGGGGCATCGGGGCACCTCACTTGTACATGGTCTGGTTCATGGTTCCGGGGGCGTACGCGTCGGGGTCGACCCAGACGTTGATCAGCGACGGCTTGCCGGACTCGCGGGCGCGTTGCAGCGCCGGGCCGATGTCGGCGGGGTCGCGGACCTCCTCGCCGTAACCGCCCAGCATCTGGGCGAACTTGTCGTAGTGGACGTCGCCGAGGGTGTTGCCGACCCGGTCGCGGTCCTTGCCGTACTTGGCGGCCTGGCCGTACCGGATCTGGTTCATGGAGGAGTTGTTGCCGACGATGCCGACGAACGGGAGGTCGTAGCGGACGAGCGTCTCGAAGTCCCAGCCGGTCAGGGAGAACGCGCCGTCGCCGAAGAGCGCGACGACCTCCTTGTCGGGCCGCGCCTGCTTGGCCGCGAGCACGAAGGGGACGCCGACGCCGAGCGTTCCGAGGGGCCCCGGGTCCATCCAGTGCCCGGGCGACTTGGGCTGCACGACCTGCCCGGAGAAGGTGACGATGTCGCCGCCGTCACCGATGTAGACCGAGTCCTCGGTGAGGAAGTCGTTGATCTCGCTGACCAGGCGGTAGGGGTGGATGGGTGAGGCGTCGGACTTCAGGTTCGGCAGCCGCTTCTCCAGGGCGGTCTGCTCGGCGGCCCGCAGCTCGTCCAGCCACTCCTTGCGCTTGGACGCACCGCCGTTGATGCGCCCCGAGGCCGCCTCGGTCACGGACTTCAGCACCAGACCGGCGTCGCCCACGATGCCGAGGTCGATGTCGCGGTTCTTGCCGACCGTGCGGTAGTCGAGGTCGATCTGCACGACGGTCGCGTCCGGCGACAGCCGCTTGCCGTAGCCCATGCGGAAGTCGAAGGGCGTCCCGACGATGACGATGACGTCGGCGCCTGAGAAGGCGTACCGGCGGGAGAGCTGGAAGTGGTGCGGGTCGCCGGGCGGGAGGGTGCCGCGTCCCGCGCCGTTCATGTAGGCGGGGATGTTGAGGGCCCGCACGAGCTCGATGGCCGACTCGGTGCCGCGGGTCGTCCACACCTGGCTGCCGAGCAGGATGGCCGGCTTCTCGGCGTGCACCAGCAGGTCGGCCAGCTTCTCGATCGCCTCGGGGTCGCCGGCCGAGCGGGTCGAGGCGCGGTAGGCGCCGCCCTGCGGCACGCGCGCCTTGGCGGCCGGGACCTTGGCGTCCAGGACGTCGCGCGGGATCTCCAGGAAGGAGGGGCCGGGCGCGCCGTGATAGCACTCGCGGAACGCCATGGACACCATGTCTGCGGCGCGGGCCGTGTCGGGCACGGTCGCCGCGAACTTGGTGATCGGGTTCATCATGTCGACGTGCGGCAGGTCCTGGAGGGACCCCATCTTGTGCTGGGTGAGCGCCCCCTGACCGCCGATCAGCAGCATCGGGGACTCCGCGCGGAAGGCGTTGGCGACACCGGTGACGGCGTCGGTCGTCCCGGGGCCGGCGGTGACCACCGCACAGCCGGGCTTGCCGGTGATGCGGGCGTAACCGTCGGCGGCGTGGGCGGCGACCTGCTCGTGGCGTACGTCGACGACCTCGATGCCCTCGTCGACGCAGCCGTCGTAGATGTCGATGATGTGGCCGCCGCACAGCGTGTAGATGCGGTCGACTCCCTCGGCCTTCAGCGCCTTGGCTACGAGATGACCACCGGAAATCAAGTCCTGGGTGTCGTCGGGCATGGCGAAGTCCTGTCCCTTCGTAGGGGGTTGGAGCGGCTCGCAGTACATTGCATACAGTCGACGAATACTGTATGAAGCTTGTTATCCCGCATCCGGTGGGTGGTGTCCAGGGGGCGTGCGGCACTTTCAGTCAGGAGCCGGAAATGGACCTGTACGAACACCAGGCAAGGGAACTCTTCGAAGAACACGGCATCTCGGTGCCGCGGGCCGAGGTGACCGACTCGCCCAAGGAAGCCCGCGAGATCGCACGCCGGCTCGGTGGCCGAGTCGTGGTGAAAGCCCAGGTGAAGACCGGTGGGCGCGGCAAGGCCGGTGGCGTGAGACTCGCCGCCGACCCGGCCGCCGCGGAGCTGACCGCACGCCAGATCCTCGGCATGGACATCAAGGGCCACACGGTCGGCAGAGCCATGCTGGCCCAACCCGTGGACATCGAGAACGAGTTCTACGTGTCCTACGTACTCGACCGCGCGGCGGGCCGCTTCCTCGCGATCGCCTCGGCCGAGGGCGGCATGGAGATCGAGGAGGTCGCCGCCACGCGGCCGGAGGCGGTCGCCCGCATCCCCGTCGACCCGGCCGAGGGCGTGACCTCGGCCAGGGCCGCCGAGATCGCCGACGCGGCCGGGCTGCCGCCCCAGGCCGTCGATGTCCTCGTACGCCTGTGGCAGGTCCTGGTCCGCGAGGACGCCCTCCTCGTCGAGGTCAACCCGCTCGTCCGCACGAAGGAGGGCCGGATCCTCGCGCTCGACGGCAAGGTCGCCCTCGACGACAACGCCCGCTTCCGGCAGGCCCGCTGGGGCGCGGACGACACCGGGCACGACGACCCGCTGGAGGCGGCCGCCGCCGCGAAGGGCCTCAACTACGTCAAGCTGGACGGCGAGGTCGGCATCATCGGCAACGGCGCAGGACTCGTCATGTCGACCCTCGACGTGGTCGCCGGGTGCGGCGCGCGGCCGGCCAACTTCCTCGACATCGGCGGCGGAGCCGGCGCCCAGGTGATGGCGGACGGGCTGTCGGTCATTCTCTCGGACCCGGCCGTGAAATCCGTCTTCGTCAACGTCTTCGGCGGGATCACCGCCTGCGACGCGGTCGCCGACGGCATCGTGCAGGCCCTGGAAACCGTCCGGCTGACCAAGCCGCTCGTCGTCCGCCTGGACGGCAACAACGCGGCGCGGGGCCGGGCCGTTCTCGACGAGCACGCGCATCCGCTGGTCCAGCAGGTCACCACCATGGACGGCGCCGCCGCCCGTGCCGCCGAACTCGCCACCACGGCCTGAGGAGAGGGAACGCCATGGCCATCTACCTCACCAAGGAGAGCACGGTCCTCGTCCAGGGCATGACCGGCGGCGAGGGCATGAAGCACACGCGGCGGATGCTCACCGCCGGCACGAACGTCGTCGGCGGTGTGAACCCGCGCAAGGCGGGCCGCACCGTCGACTTCGACGTCCCCCAGTGCCTTAAGGGCCTGGGAGGTGCCCCCAGGGCCGTACCCGTCTTCGGCTCGGTCGCCGACGGCATGCGTGCGACGGGAGCGGACGTCACCGTGGTCTTCGTGCCGCCCGCCTTCGCCAAGGCGGCCGTGGTCGAGGCCGCCGACGCCGGTATCGGCCTCGCCGTCGTCATCACCGAGGGCATCCCCGTCCACGACTCCGTCGCCTTCACCGCCTACGCCGAGGCCAAGGGCACCCGCATCGTCGGCCCCAACTGCCCGGGCCTCATCACACCCGGCCAGTCCAACGCGGGCATCATCCCGGCCGACATCACCAAGCCGGGCCGGATCGGACTGGTCTCCAAGTCGGGCACGCTGACGTACCAGCTCATGTACGAGCTGCGCGACATCGGCTTCTCCACCTGCGTCGGCATCGGCGGCGACCCCGTCGTCGGCACCACGCACATCGACTGCCTCGCCGCCTTCCAGGACGACCCCGACACCGAACTGATCGTCCTCATCGGCGAGATCGGCGGCGATGCGGAGGAACGGGCGGCGGCGTACATCCGAGAGCACGTCACCAAGCCGGTCGTCGGGTACATCGCCGGTTTCACCGCACCCGAGGGCAAGACCATGGGGCACGCGGGCGCGATCGTGTCCGGCTCCTCCGGTACGGCGGCCGCGAAGAAGGAGGCCCTGGAGGCGGTCGGGGTGAGCGTGGGCAGCACACCGACCGAGACGGCGAAGCTGGTGCTCGCGCGGCTCGAAGGGCGCTAGCGGGCCACCCGCGCCGATTCCCCGGCCGGCTGCCGGGCCACCCGCGCCGACTCCCGGTCGGCTGCTGGGCCATCCACCCGGCTTCCGGTCGGCTGCTGAGCCACCCGCGCCGGCTTCCGGTCGGCTGCCCGGCATCCCACTCCGGCTCCCGGCCGGCTGCTGGGCCATCTATTCCGGCTCCCGGTCGGCTGCCGGGCAACCCACTCCGGGTCCCGGCCGGTCTGCCGGGCCAACTACGCCGACACCCCGGCCGATTGCCCGGCCGGCCATCACCCCCCGCCGACGAATCCCACCGCCCCGACTGTGCACCGAGAGCGGAGCAACCCTTGGCACCCACCCTCACCCTCAAGACCGGCACGTCCTGGCCCGACGCGTGGCGGCGCTGTCTCGCCGTCGCCCCCGAGGCCTTCCGCGACGACCGGGTCCTCAACCTCTGGAACGGCGCCTGGCAGGAGGACGGCCGGGTCCTGCCCGCCGTCAGTCCCGTCGACGGCAGCCCGATCGCCGGCCCGCCCCGCCTGGACGGGACCACCGCCCACCGGGCCGTCTGCGCCGCCCTCGACCAGCACCGCGCATGGCGGCACGTCCCCCTGGAGGAGCGCCGGGCCCGGGTCGCGGCCACCCTCGACGCCCTCGCCGAACACCGCGGTCTGCTCGCGCTGCTGCTCGTCCGGGAGATCGGTAAGCCCTGGCGGCTCGCCGAGGCGGACGTCGACCGGGCCATCGACGGGGTCCGCTGGTACGTCGACGGCATCGAGCCGATGCTCGACGGGCGCGCCCCGCTCGACGGCCCGGTGTCGAACATCGCCAGCTGGAACTACCCGATGAGCGTGCTCGTTCACGCAGTGCTGGTCCAGGCACTGGCAGGCAACGCGGTCATCGCCAAGACCCCGACCGACGGCGGTGTCGCCTGTCTGACCCTGGCTTGTGCCCTCGCCGCCCGCGAGGGAATCCCCGTGACCCTCGTCAGCGGCAGCGGAGGCGAGCTGTCGCAGGCGCTGGTGCGGGCGCCCGAGATCGGCTGCGTCTCCTTCGTCGGCGGCCGTGACACCGGTGCCGCCGTGGCCACGGCCGTCGCCGACCTCGGCAAACGACACGTACTCGAACAGGAAGGACTCAACACCTGGGGCATCTGGAACCACTCGGACTGGGACACGCTCACCGCGGTGATCCCCAAGCTCTTCGACTATGGCAAGCAGCGCTGCACGGCGTACCCGCGCTTCGTCGTCCAGCGGCACCTGTTCGACGCGTTCCTGGCGGCGTACCTCCCGGCGGTGCGTACGCTCAGGGTCGGGCATCCGCTCGCCGTGGAGCACCCGGACGACCCCTACCCGGAGCTGGACTTCGGGCCAGTGATCAACGCGGCCAAGGCGAAGGAGCTGCAGGACCAGGTCGCCGAGGCGATCGAGCGCGGCGCCGTACCGCTGCACCGCGCCACGCCCGACGGCGCCCGCTTCCTGCCCGGTCAGGACACCTCCGCCTACGTCCAGCCGGTCACGCTCCTCAACCCGCCCTCGTCCTCTCCGCTGCACCACGCGGAGCCGTTCGGCCCGGTCGACACGATCGTCCTGGTCGACACGGAGGCGGAGCTGCTGGCCGCGATGAACGCCTCCAACGGCGCGCTGGTCGCCACGCTGTCCACGGACGACCGGGCGACGTACGACCGGCTCGCCCCGCACATCCGCGCGTTCAAGGTGGGCCACGGCACGCCCCGCTCCCGGGGTGACCGCGACGAACTGTTCGGCGGGCTCGGAGCTTCCTGGCGCGGCGCGTTCGTCGGTGGTGACCTGCTGGTGCGTGCCGTGACGAGGGGACCTGAGGGGGAGCGGCTGCCGGGGAACTTCCCGGAGTACCAGCTGCTGCCCTGACGCAGGGGGGCGCGTCCGACGCCGGTTCCCCGCGGGGTTCGCCTGGGGGAGCCGGCGTCGGACGCTGTGACGAGCGACCCGCCCTGGCGGACCGGAGGCCTGCTCGGCGCCGGCGGACCTCTGCGTGCCGGTCCCGGGGCGCGTGGCGCGGCGCGGCGAGGAGACGTCGCTCAGCCGATGCCCTGCCGGTCCGGGCGCAGGGCGAAATCCCGGTCCGCCGCGGTCGGCGCCGCCAGGTCGACGGCCTGCCGGAGCAGTTCGCGATGGCGCAGCAGCGGCTCGCGGCGTTCCGGCGGCGCGAGCAGGAGCAGGTCGTCGAGACCGGCCAGCATGCGCCGGGAGATCTGCGGGCTGCCGACGGCGCATCCCCGTACCTCGGCGAACCCGAGATCCACCAGTTCGGTCCAGTCCGGCACCGGCTGCACCAGCCGCACCGCACCGGCCCGGTCCCGGTGCAGGGCGGCGTCCAGCGGCCGTCGGCTCAGCGCTGCCAGGAACTGGACGACACGGTCCAGCGCCTGCACGGCGGTGGTCGGATCGTTGATCGCGGGCGACAGGGCGCGCAACGCGATGTCGGACAACTGCCGCAGCCCGAAACCGAGGTCCTGGTGGTAGGTCCGCTCCACTCCGACCGAGACCGCGTAGCGCAGCTTCCGGCGCGGCGGGACCGGCCCGCCGTGGACCGCCAGCACGGGCATGCCCGGTACCACGAAGTCCCCGATCCGCGGGATCAGCCGCAGCACGACCCCGTGCTTGCGCGCCACCCGCACCAGCCGCGCGACGTGCACGTCCCGCAGCACGCCCGCCCGGCCCTCGTGCGGCACCGAAGCGGTCACGGCGCCCAGGCCGGGGGTCTCCTGCCCGGCCGCCGGCGCGGGCATCGAGGCGGTCACCCGGAACGACTCCGAGGCGATCCGCGCGATCACATGGCTGATCCGCATCAGCCGCAGCGTGGAGTTCACGTACAACACGAAGAGCAGCAGGCTCAGTCCGACCATGCAGAGGGTGAGCACCGCCTGCACCAAGGGCACCGACGTGACGGCCCGGGGGTCCTCGACACTGTCGAAGCTGGTCATGACCAGCAGGGTCAGCACGAAGGTCGCCAGGAACACCGCGAAGGTCGCCTTGGTGATCCGGCTCCGCACGAAGAGCCGCACCACGCGCGGGGTGAACTGCCCGCTGGCCATCTGCACGGCCACCAGCGAGATGCTGAAGACCACACCGATGAAGGTCATCATCGCCGAGCCCACCGCGCTCACCACGGCCTTCGCGTCCTCCGCGAACCGCAGCAGCGCGTCGAGCGTCTCGTAGTCCCGGTCCTCGTGGAGCGCGTCGACGATCGCCGCGTCGAGCGACTCGGCCCCCACCCAGACCACGAACACGCACACCATCGCCGCGGTCGGGGCGAACCAGAACGTGTCCCGCAGATGCTCCCTGAGCGGTGACAGCGCACGTGGGCGACGCCCCGCCGAGGCGCCCTGCGTAACCAGCCAGTCACTCATGGTCCGACCCTAGAGGTATCGGAGCGCGAGGTCCGGGACCCCCGCCAGGCGGACGGAAACGCAGGTGAAAGGCACTCCGAAACCTTGGTATTGTTGTCTGTGTCGCCGCGGGGAACACCCCTGGCAAGGCGGCAGGCACCTGGTCCGGGTGGCGGAATGGCAGACGCGCTAGCTTGAGGTGCTAGTGCCCTTTATCGGGCGTGGGGGTTCAAGTCCCCCCTCGGACACAGACCAGCTCGGGCGGGTCGAGATCTTCTCGACCCGCCCGAGCTGTTGTGCGTCACCCCCCTGGGCCTCAGCGCCGGTACTCCCGCAGCTTGCGGTACAGCGTCGCCCGGCCGATCCCCAGCGCGGCCGCCGCGCGTGCCTTGTTGCCGCCGTGGCGGCTCAGGGCCTCCAGGATCGCGGCGCGCTCTGCGTGCTCCATCGGGCTGAGCGGGCGCGCGGCCGGCCCTTCGCGGACGGCGTCCGGCAGCTCCGCCCGGCGCACCGGCCCGGTCGCCCGCCGCCGCTCCGCCAGGGCCCGTACGACATGGGCCAGCTCGGTGACGTTCCCGGGCCAGGGGTACAGCTGGAGCGCACGCAGGGCGTCCAGGGTCCAGGTCAGCGGCGGCTGCCCGGGCACGGTGCGGGGCGCGAGGGCCGGCAGGAGTTCCCGTATGTCCTCGGTGCGTTCGCGAAGCGGCGGCAGGGTCACCGAGCGGGCGGACAGTTTGTCCAGCAGGCGCTCCAGGCAGGGGCCGACCGGTGCGCCGGGTGTGTAGGTGACCACCAGCCGGGTGTCCGGGTGCTGGTCGAGCAGGGAGTTGAGCGCCGCCACGCCGGGCTGCGCCAGGCGCTCGGCGTGACGGAGCAGGAGCGGGCGGCCGGGCTGCCAGGCGGGCAGAGCCTGGCCGAGGCCGGGGTCCCGCGCCGCGTCGGCGGCCTGGACGGGGTCCGGGCCGAACAGCTCCCGCGCCAGCGCGGACTTGCCCGTGCCGCGCTCACCGGTGAGCAGCAGGGCCTCCCGGGACCGGGCCAGTTCGACGGCATGGCCCACGGCGTGCCGCCAGGGGACCGAGGAGCCGGTCAGTGCGACCGGCGGGGACGAGACCGGGGGCTGGGGCGCCGGATCGTCGAGGGGGTCCAGGACGGCCACGATCCCGATCGTCCTGCCGTCCAGGCGGACCGGCGTGACATGTGCGGTGCACCCGGCCCCCTCCGGCAGCTCCGCGAAGCCCGTGACGTCCGTGTCCCGGGCGCCGGCCGCCGTACGCTCCAGCACCGCGAGCACCTCGGGCGTCAGCAGCCGCTGGGCCGCGTCGCCGACCAGCCGGTTGCGGCCGTCGAGGGCCACCACGGCCCGGTGCTGCCCCTGTGCCGCCCGCATGTAGGCGTCCAGCAGCACCCGCTCGCCCCGCCCGGCCCGCGCCCGCAGCTCGGTCTCGACCGCGGCGGCGGTCGCCTCGGCGAGCGCCGCCTGCGGATGCGGCCGGCCCGTGGCGGACAGCCGGGACGCGACCGTCAGCGTGCCCAGCACCTGACCGCCCTCCGGGCCGAGCACCGGGACGCTGACCGCGGACACGTCCTGCCACCGGTCGAGGAAGTGCTCAGGTCCGTGCACCTCGGCCCGGCTCCGGACGCGCAGGGCGAGGGCCGCGCTGTTGTTGCCGACCTCCTGCTCCGACAGCACGGCGCACCCGCTGAACCCGGGCACGCTCCCCGTCGTCCACAGCACGCGCAGTCGTTCGTCGGTCAGGACGAGCAGCGACCCGTCCACGCCCATTGCGGGGGCGATCCGGTCGAGCACCGGCCGGGCGGCACCGAGCAGGACCGACTCCCCGGGGAGCGGCGGACAGGCCACCGGCCCCGCCAAGTCGTGCGGTACACCGAAGAACCGTGCCCGCCGCCACGCCGCGAGGACTTCCTCCGGCACGTCCGGGGGCAGCGGGCGTCCCGACAGGAACCGCTCGCGGGCGGAGCTCAGCGAGGGCAGGGCGGCGGCTGCGGGGGAGGGGTCTGTGGTGGTCACGGCACGGACCACCGTAACGGGTTCGGTTGAACGAGCAACAACCGCTGGGGTCCGGTCCGCCTCACCGGTGTCCCGTCACGGCATGGCCCGTCCGCCGGCGGTCTGGGGAGAGACGGCCCGCCGCACCGGGTGTCTCGTAATGAGACACCCGCGGCCGCCCGGAGCACGCCATGATCACGGGCATCCGACTCCCCGCCGCCCGAACCCTCCGCAGGAGCGCCCGTGTCCACCGTCGTCGAGACCGACGTCCTGATCGTGGGCAGCGGCCCGGCCGGTGCCTCGGCCGCGCTCGCCCTGAGCACCTACGGCGTCCCCAACATCGTGGTGACCCGCTACGCGAGCCTCGCCGACACCCCCCGTGCGCACATCACCAATCAGCGCACCATGGAGGTGCTGCGCGACCTCGGTGTGGAGCAGGAGGTCGTCGCCCAGGCCACTCCGCAGCACCTGATGGGCAACACGACCTTCTGCACCAGCCTGGCGGGCGAGGAGCTGGGCCGGGTGCGCTCCTGGGGCAACGACCCGCTGGTGCAGGCCGAGCACGAGCTCGCCAGCCCCACCCGCATGTGCGACATGCCGCAGCACCTCATGGAACCGGTCCTCGTCAACGCAGCCGTCGCCCGCGGCACCCGGCTCCGCTTCCAGAACGAGTACCTCTCCCACACCCAGGACGCCGACGGTGTCACGGCGACCGTCCACGACCGGCTGCGCGGGGACACGTACGAGATCCGCGCCAAGTACCTGATCGGCGCCGACGGCGGACGGTCGAAGGTCGCCGCGGACGCCGGGCTGCCGATGGGCGGTCAGATGGGCGTGGCCGGCAGCATCAACATCGTCTTCGAGGCGGACCTGAGCAAGTACACCGCCCACCGCCCGTCCACCCTCTACTGGGTCCTCGCCCCGGGCGCGACGGTCGGCGGCATCGGCGCGGGGCTGGTGCGCTGCGTGCGCCCGTGGAACGAGTGGCTGATCGTCTGGGGTTACGACGTGAGCGCCGGGGCGCCCGACCTGACCACCGAGTACGCCGAGTCGGTCGTCCGGCAGCTCGTCGGTGACGACGACATCCCCGTGACCGTCAGGTCGTCCTCGGCGTGGACCGTCAACGAGATGTACGCGCAGTCGTACGCGAACGGCCGCGTCTTCTGCGCCGGCGACGCCGTGCACCGGCATCCGCCGTCCAACGGTCTCGGCTCCAACACCTCCATCCAGGACGCCTACAACCTCGCCTGGAAGCTCAAGCTGGTCCTCGACGGCACCGCCCACCCGAGGCTGCTCGACAGCTACACCGCCGAGCGCGCCCCGGTCGGCCGGCAGATCGTCACCCGCGCCAACCGGTCCATCCGGGAGACCGCCCCGGTCTTCGAGGCCCTCGACGGCCTCTCCCCGCAGACCCCTGAGCAGCTCTGGGCCAACATCGCCGCCCGCAAGGACGCCACCGAGGCCGCCGAGAAGCAGCGGGCGAAGCTGCGCGAGGCGATCGCCTTCAAGGTCTATGAGTTCAACGCGCACGGCGTCGACCTCAACCAGCGCTACCCGGCCGACGGTTCTGCCGCGATCGTCCCGGACGGCACGCCCGACCCCGGCTTCGCCCGCGACCCCGAGCTGTACCACCAGCCGTCCTCCCGGCCCGGCGCCCGGCTGCCGCACGCCTGGATCACCTCCGGCACCCGCACGCTCTCCACCCTCGACACCATCGGCGGGGGCCGTTTCACCCTGCTGACCGGCATCGGGGGAGAGGCCTGGGTGCGGGCGGCTAAGACGCAGGAGGTGGAGATCGCCACGGTGGTCATCGGCCCCGGGCAGCCGTACGAGGACCCGTACGGAGACTGGGCACGGCTGCGGGAGATCCCGGACGCGGGCGCCCTCCTCGTACGCCCGGACGGATTCGTCGCCTTCCGGCACGCCGGCGCCGGTCCGGACGCCGGGAAACCGCTCACGGAGGACGCCGGGAGACTGCTCACGGACGCGCTGCGGCGCATCCTCGGGCATGCCTGAACGCGCCATCATGGAGGAAGCGGACGTCGACGACGAGGAGCCGGGATGACCACCGACGCGACCGGGGCCGGCGTCACCGAGCAGGCCCTCGCCGCCCTGCGCGGGACCGCGGACCCGAGGCTGGGCGAGCTGCTCACCGGCCTCGTCCGCCACCTGCACGACTTCGCACGCGAGACCCGGCTCACCCAGGAGGAGTGGCAGCGGGCGATCGCCTTCCTGACGGCGACCGGCCAGGCCTGCACCGACACCCGGCAGGAGTTCATCCTGCTGTCGGACGTCCTGGGCCTGTCCATGCTGGTGGAGACCCTGAACGGCGATCGTGCGGCGGGGGCGACCGAGTCGACCGTGCTGGGCCCCTTCCACCTGACCGATTCGCCGGTCCGCGCACTCGGCGACGACATCGACCTGGTGGGCGGCGGCGAGAGGTGCGTGGTCAGCGGCCGGGTGCGGTCCGCCGACGGCACGCCACTGCCCGGCGCCGTCGTCGACGTCTGGCAGGCCGACGACAAGGGCTACTACGACGTCCAGCAGCCCGGCGTCCAGCCCGCGGGCAACGGACGCGGGCTGTTCACCGCCGACGCCGAGGGCCGCTTCTGGTTCCGCACCTGCGTCCCGGCGGCGTATCCGATCCCGACCGACGGCCCGGTCGGCGAGTTGCTGCGCGCGACCGGGCGGCACCCCTACCGCCCCGCGCACATCCACTTCATCGCCGAGGCCGAGGGCCACACGCCCGTCACCACGCACATCTTCGTGGCCGGTGGCGATTACCTCGACTCCGACGCGGTGTTCGCCGTCAAGCAGAGCCTGGTCCAGGACTTCACGGAGACGGACGACCCGTCGCTGGCCCGGGAGTTCGGCGTGACGAACCCCTTCCGGCACGCCCGCTTCGACCTCGTCCTGGAGCGCACCGCATGACGTTCCAGGAGCAGTTCACGTACGAGACCCGGCCCGTGCGAGTCGTCTTCCGGCCCGGCGCGGCCGTCACGGCGACCCCGGACGAGGCGGCACGCCTGGGCCTGAGGCGGCTGCTCGTGGTGTGCGGCAGCCGGGGCGAGCCGGTGGCACGGGCGGTGGCGGACGCCCTCGGCGATCGCTGCGTGGGTGTGCACGCCGAGGCCCGCATGCATGTTCCCGTGGAGGACGCCGACCGGGCCGTCGCGGCCGTACGCGCCGCCGGTGCGGACGGCTGCGTCGCGGTCGGCGGCGGCTCCGCCATCGGGCTCGGCAAGGCGATCGCCCTGCGCACCGGACTGCCGCTGATCGCCGTGCCGTCGACCTACTCGGGCTCCGAGATGACCCCGGTGTGGGGCCTGACCGAGCACGGAGCCAAACGCACCGGCCGTGACCCGGTCGTCCAGCCCCGCAGCGTCGTCTACGACCCCCGCCTCACCCTCTCCCTGCCCCTCCCCCTGACCGTCACCAGCGGGATCAACGCACTCGCGCACGCCGTCGAGGCGCTGTACGCCCCGGACGTCTCCCCTCTGGTCACGGTCATGGCGGAGGAGGGCGTCCGGGCGATGACCGAGGCGCTGCCGCGGCTGGCCGCAGACCCGGGGGACCTCGACGCGCGCGGCCGGGCCCTGTACGCGGCGTGGCTGTGCGGCGCGTGCCTCGGCACGACCACGATGGGGCTGCACCACAAGCTGTGCCACGTCCTCGGCGGCACCTACGGCCTGCCCCACGCCGAGACCCACACCGTCGTCCTGCCCCACGCCCTCGCCCACAACGCCCCCGCCGCCCCGCAGGCGTTGACCGTACTGAGCCGCGCCCTGGGCGGCATCGGCGACGTGCCCCGCGCCCTGTGGGACCTGGCAGGCCGCCTCGGCGCCCCACGCTCCCTCGCCGAACTGGGCCTCGCGAAGGCCGACGTGACCCCGGCGGCGGCCCGGGCCGCGGGCGAGCCGTACGCCAACCCGCGGGAGGTGACGGCGGAGGGGGCACGGGGTGTGCTGCTCGCCGCGTACGAGGGCGGTCCACCTTCTACGGCATAGACGCCACCAGCCCCGGCAGGCACGCGCCGCGGTGCGGTTGCCGCGCCCGTGACCCGGGCGGAGGATGAAAGCAGGCCCTCCGGCCGCTGTCGCCGTCTCCCACCGTCCTGCGCAGGGCCGCACGCACGCGCACCGGGAGTCCCCATGGACCGAGCCGACCTGTCAGCGGTGTTCTACGGGGACGGTCCCGTACCCGTCCTGTGGGCCACCTACTGCCCCGTCCACTTCGACGTGTGGCTTGCGTTCGCCCAGCCGCCGACCACGCGCGGGAACGCCGGCAGCCCCGGGTCCGGGGCCCCGGCGGGAGAGCGGGGGCGGAAGGACCTGATCCTCGCGATCCGCGAGGAGTACGGCGTCGAGCAGGTGCTGGAGCGCTTCCAGAGCCGCGGGCTGATGGAGAAGTGCCGTCCGATCGCCGCGGGCGGTTTCGTGGCGGCGCAGCTGACCCTGAAGGAACTCGTCAGCGACGTCCTGCCCCTGACCAGTCTGGCCGGTGCCGTGCGGGTCGCCCACGAACTCGCCCGGGACGGCGGGACCGGAGGCCTCGAAGCAGCCCTCGCCGGACACGTCAGGACCCCCGCCACCAGCGAGATCCACGACAGCATGGAGCGCCGGCAGGAACGCGGCCGTCACGTCACCTGGCTGCTGAGACTGCTGCACCGGGTCGTGCGGACCGCGAGGCCGGACCTGAACCAGGGTGAGGCGCGGGAACGGGCCGTGACCGTTGTGCTCGTCGACATGCTGGACGCCGTCGTCGTGGACCCCGGCGCCGTGCGCCGGCCGCACCTACCCGCCGAGCGGGTGGCCGACCGGAGGCAGAAGTACCCGGTCGTCTCCGTGACGACCAACCGGCCGGCGACCGGAGCGGTCGTACGGTCCCGCCGGACGATCAAAGCCGACGCGGCGGAGCAGGTCTTCTCGGTCGACACCTCCTCCATCGGCTGGGCCGTGGTCGACAGCGGCATCGACGCGCGCCACCCCGCCTTCCACGACTGGGACACCACAGGCCCGACACCGCAGCCGCTCCGGACGCGTATCGCCCGCTCCTTCGACTTCACCGGCGTGCGGGACAAACTCCCCGCCGACGTGCTCGTGGGCGGTCTCGTCAACTGGGTGGCAGCCCTGCCGTCCGTGGAGACCACCCCGTCCCCGCAACAGCCCGCGCGGCCACCGCCCGCCGACCATCACGGCACCCACATCGCCGGCATCATCGGCGGCTGGTGGCCGGAGCTGGAGTTCCGCGGGATCTGCCCCCGCATCCGGCTGTACGACTTCCGGGTCCTCGACGACGACGGCGATGGCGACGAGTTCTCCATCGTCACGGCGTTGCAGGCGATTCGTCACATCAATGAGCAGGCCGGGCGGCTCATCGTCGCCGGGGTCAACATCAGTTTGTCGGTCCCGCACGACGTCGCCGGCCACTCCACCGGATGGACCCCCGTGTGCGTCGAGTGCGACCGGCTGACGCGGTCGGGTGTCGTGGTCGTCACTGCGGCCGGCAACTCGGGATTCGCCGGCACCGCGCGGACCGTGGGTGCCGACTACCGGGACATCAGCATCTCCGACCCCGGGAACGCGGAGTCCGTCATCACCGTCGGCTCCACCCACCGCAGCAACCCGCACCGCCACGGCGTCAGCTACTTCTCCAGCCGGGGGCCCACCGGCGACGGGCGGCTCAAGCCCGACCTCGTGGCGCCGGGGGAGGACATCGACGGACCCATCCCCGGCGAGGGCATCGCAGCCATGCACGGCACCAGCCAGGCGGCGGCCCATGTCAGCGGCGCCGCGGCCATGCTGCTGGCCCGCAACCGGGAACTTCTCGGCCGCCCGGAACGCGTGAAGGAGATCCTCTGCGCCACGGCGACGGACCTGGCTCGCGAACGCCACTTCCAGGGCCATGGACTCGTCGACGTGCTCCGCGCCATTCAGTCCGTCTGACGGATCGGTCCACCAGCCAGGAGCCGGCATGTTCACCTTCGAATTCCTCGACGCCCACCACGGCGACTGCTTCCTCGTCCACTGGGGCGCGCCCCAGGACCGGGTCATGCTCGTCGACGGCGGCCCCGGCGGCGTCTACCGGGCCACGCTCCGGGGGCGCCTGCTGCAACTCGGCGGACGAGACGGCGGCGACCCGCCCCACCTCGACGTCGTGTGCCTCTCCCACGTCGACGACGACCACGCCGACGGACTCGTCCGGATCTTCCGCGACATGAAGCAGGCCCAGCAGGACGGGGACGCCCCGCCGTACGCGGTGGACACCCTGTGGTTCAACTCCGTGGAGGAACTCGTCGACCGGCGTGCCCCTGGGCTGAGCGCCTCCGTCCGGCCACTGCTCGAACGGGCCGCCACCGACGCGGCGGCCGGGGCGAGCTACCGGCAGGGCCGCGACATCCGCGACGCGGCCACCGCACTGCGCCTGGACGGCAACGCCCCGTTCGGCGGCCCGCTCACCGAGGGCGCCGAGGCCGTCCTCGACGACCTGGACGTCACCGTCGTCGCGCCGGACGACGAAGCGCTGGAGGAACTGGAGGAGCGATGGCGCAAGGCGAAGCAGCGAGGCGAACCCGACGTCATCACCGCGGGCTACGTCGACGGGTCCGTGCCGAACCTCTCCAGCATCGTCCTGCTGCTGCGCCACGCGGGCCGCACTGCCCTGCTCACCGGTGACGCCCGCGGTGACCGCGTGCTGTCCGGGCTGCGCGCACTGGGCGTGCTCGACGACTCGGAACCCCTCCACGTGGACCTGCTGAAACTGCCCCACCACGGCAGTGACCGCAACGTCGAAGCGGACTTCTTCGAACAGGTGCGGGCCGACCACTACGTCATATCCGCCGACGGCGTCCGCCACCACCACCCCAGCGAGGACACACTGCGCTGGCTCGTCGAGTCCCGGGCACCGGACGACGCGTACGTCGTCCACCTGACCAACCACATCCCGTTCGCCGAGGAGGAACTGACGCGGCTGCGCGAGGGCCGCGCCTTCGACGTCGATGTCCGGGCGCCCGCCGAGCAGGCGCTCCTTATCACGATCGGAGATCCGCCATGACCACCTCCCGGCAGGCGCCCGCACCGTCCGCGCCCCCGTCCGGCGCCGTGCCGGCCGCCGGACCGCGGTGGGTCGTCGACTCACCCGTCGTGGGCACCGGCCTCACGGCCCGTCCCTGCGGTGACGCACTCCGCCCCGCGGAACCGCCCGCCACCGCGCATCCGGTCGCGCTCGCCCTGTCCGGTGGGGGGTTCCGTGCCACCCTCGCCGCCCTGGGCTTCGTGCGGCTGCTGGCCGACACCGGGCAGCTTTCCCGGCTGCGGTACTCCTCGTCCGTGTCCGGCGGTTCGGTCGCCAACGGCTTCCTCGCCACCGCCTGGCCCGCGCTGCGGCGGGAGAACTTCACGGCGCGCGCCGTCGACGAACTGGTGGTCGAGCCGGTCGTCGACCGCGTCTCCTCCCGCTCCCTCAAGCGCGCCCTCGTCGGCGGTCTGTGGCGGACCCTCGGCCCCTCGACCCGTACCGATCTCCTGGCCAGGCGTCTGGACGAGTGGTTCCTGCGGGAGACCGAACTGGAGCACCTGGACCCGGAGGTGCGCTGGATCGTCAACGCGGCCAACCTGACCACCGGTGCGCGCTTCACCTTCGAACGCGACGTGTACGGCGACTACACCATCGGTCTGGCCCCCACCGCCGGCACGCGGCTGCGGCTGAGCCGGGCCGTGTCGGCCTCCGCCGCGGTGCCCGGCGCGTTCCCGCCGGTCGTCCTCGACCAGGCCCCTTTCCCGTGCGCCACGCACCCGCCCACCCTGCTCGACGGCGGTACGTACGACAACACCGGCCTGGAGGCCATCGACTCGGACCGCTACCGGCACACCTTCCTGTGCGTTCTCAATGCCGGAGGTCTGCTGCGCCCCGGCGTGTACGGGCGCGTCCCGGTGGTACGGGACCTGGCCCGGGCGAACTCGCTGCTGTACCGCCAGAGCACCACGCTGCGGACCCGTGCCGTCGTCGAACGCTTCGAGCGCGCGCGGGCCGTCGGTCCGGACGGTGAGACGCCCCGCGGTGCCCGCCGCGGGATTCTCGTCCAGCTCTCCACCGACTTCCCGGCGGACGGCCCGGACGCGCTGCGCCGCTGGCGCGCGGCCTTCCCCGAACATCCGGCGCACGACGACCGCCACCTCGCTCTCGTCCCCACCGTGTTCGACCGCCTCGACCCCGCTCTCTGCCGTGCCCTCGTCCATCGAGGCTGGTGGCTCGGCGGCGCGGCCCTGGCGGCGTATCACCCGGAGCTGCTTCCCGACGACCTGTCATCGCTGCGCCCGCCGCACCGATGACACACCGGTCGACGACGGCAGGTGCGGCTCTGACCGGCCCGCATCTTGCGGACAGAAGGTGACCGCAAGCCTTCCTAGGGTCGCGGCATGACTCAGACGCAGAGAATTCTTGTCACCGGCGCCACCGGAACCGTGGGCCGTCAGGTCGTCGCCGAGCTGCTCGACCGGGGTCACGAGGTGCGTGCTCTGACGCGGGACGCCGCGCAGGCCTCCTTCCCGGCCGGTGTCGAGGTCGTCGAGGGCGATCTCACCGCGCCGGGGGGCCTGGACAGGGCCCTGGAGGGTGTCACCGGCCTCCATCTGATCACCTTCGGCGGGGCCGCGTTCAACCCGCTGGAGACCGGCCCCCGGCTCCTGGAGCTCGCCCGCTCCGCCGGGGTCCGCCGCGTCACCGTCCTGCACGGCGGAGGCCCCACCCCGCTGGAGGACGCGGTGCGCGCCGACGACGGCGTGGACTGGACGGTGCTCATGCCGGTCGAGTTCATGGCCAACGCCCTGCAATGGCGCGAGGGGATCGTGGCGGCGGGCGAGGTGCGGGAGCCGTTCGTCGACCGGCTGAGTGCCATGGTCCACGAGGGCGACATCGGCGCCGTCGCCGCGGTCGCGCTCACGCAGGAGGGGCACGGCGGCCAGGAGTACGTGATCACCGGCCCCGAGGTGCTGACCGTGGGCGACAAGGTGAAGACGATCGCCACGGCCGTCGGCCGGGAGATCGCCCTGATCGAGCTGACGCAGCAGCAGGCCCTCGCGCAGTGGCGGGCGGAGGGCCTCCCCGAGGACGTCATCGGCTTCCTGCTGGAGGCGTACGGGAACACGCCGGAGGTGGGCCGTACGGTCTCCGGCGCCGTCGAGAAGGTCACCGGCCGCCCCGCGCGCACCTTCGCCCAGTGGGCCGCCGAACACGCGGACGCCTTCCGGGGGCAGTCCTGACTGTCTCGTATTGAGACACCCGCACCGGAGCCGGGTCCGTCAAGATCGACAAGGGGGTGTGACCGCACCAAGGTGCGGCCGTCGGCGTGCGCTGAAACGCCACCGGCCGGCCGCACACCCGAAGAAAGGTGACCACCATGGCCCTCGCACTGCTCCGGCGCCGGTGGCTCAAGAGCACCCCCGCCGCAGCGGCGGGCCTCGCCCTCCCCCTTCCCGCCGGCGCGGGTGCCGTCGCCCGCGAGGTCGTCGACCCGATGGGTTCGCCGCTGGCCGCGGCGGACGTCACCGTCACCGCCCTGGACACCCACCGCGTTGCCGCCCGCGGCACGACCGACCCGTACGGCTACTTCCTCGCGGCACTGCCGCCCGGCCGGTACAGCCTGCTCATCTCGGCGCAGGGGCTGCGGCCGCACCGCGAGACGATCGAGACGGGCCCGGGCACCCCGGCGGCCACCGAACGCGTCTGGCTGCAGCCCGCCGAGGCGCTCCAGCTGCCGACGCCCGGAACCTGGCTCTTCGACCCGCCGCACACGGCGATCCGGTTCATCGCCAAGCACGTCGGCATGGCCCATGTGCACGGCCGCTTCGAGCGCTTCGAGGGCGGCATCCGGATAGCCCCGGACATGACCGACTCCCGCGTGCACGTCCGCATCGACGCCTCCAGCATCACCACGGGCAACAGCACGCGCGACAACCACCTGCGGTCCGCCGACTTCCTCGACGTCGAGCGCTTCCCGCACATCGACTTCACGAGCGCGCGCTTCGCCTACCGGGGCGGCAGTAAGTGGACGCTGCAGGGCTCCCTCACGATGCACGGCGTCAGCCGCTCGGTGGCCCTGGACACGACGTACCTCGGTACCGTGAACGGCGGCTACGGCCAGGAGTTGCGCTGCGCGGCCCTGGCGACGGCGGAACTGCACCGCGAGGACTACACCCTCAACTGGCGTTCCATGCTGGCCCGCGGCATCGCCGTGGTCGGCCCGACCGTCCAACTGGAACTCGACGTCCAGGCGATGTACCGCACCCACGACACGCCTACCCCGCCGGAGTAGTGGCCCGGCCCGGGCCATATAAGGGTCCGGGCCAGCCCTCGGCCCCTCGTGCGGGCGAGCCCCCTACCCGGCGTCCGGCAACTCCTGGGGCGGGCGGGGCGGTTCCGGGTCGGTTCGCCGTTGTGCCGCCCGGGCATTCTCGGCGCGCAGGGCCGTCAGCCACGGCCACAGATCCGGCAACGGCTGATGCGAGCACGCCAGCCGGTGCTCGATCCGGCAGCGCTGCGATCCGTCCGGTGGGCACACCCCGTACACCGTGACCCGGCCGTCCGACAGAGTGATCCACCGGTGCTCGGCGGGCACGAGATGCGCCGGCACCTCAAGGCCCGGCTCCAGCAGAACCCAATCCTGATCCAGTGTCGGCACTCGGTCCTGCGGCAGCCCGCAGCGCGGACACGCATACGGGCCGACCTGTAATCGGCGCAGCCCCTCTTCAACGACCCCCATATGGCCAGCGTCCGCAGACACCGGCCCGGCGAGTAGAGCACGAACCGGACCAGACCCGTGAGGTGCGTGGGGGCCGGTGGGGCGTTGCGGGTCTCGGCAGGCGCAACCGGCAACTACCGCCAGGCCGCCATCGGCCGAGAGACGACGGAGTGCGGCTGCGACGCGCCTGCGGGGGCCTGGCCGGGCCCTGGAATCCGTGACCTGCCGTTTCATCGAACCGGACAGTGCCATCGCCGAGTGGGACATGTACTTTGCGGACCCCTCGCCCGGCATCCCGCCGATTGAGCAGCTCCTCGGGTGGTCGTGGCCGGAGTGGGTCACCGCGCCGTTGAACGATGGCGTCGAGGTGTTCGCTCTGCCGCAGCGCTTGACCCGGGCGTTGGCCGACGCCGGCTCCGCCGAGCTGGAGGAACTGGCGGGGCGCTGGACCACGAGGCTCAGATCTGCCGACGGCGACGACATGACCGACGATGATCTTCTGGCGGTCCTCCAGGGAGTCGCCCGGCTCGCGGCGTCGGCGGTACGCACGGGTGGTGGTCTCTACAGCTGGAGCTTCTGACCAGTGGGATCCGGGTGGGATCCGGTCGGCGTCAAAAACCCCTGGCCCCCTTCCCGCCGCCCTCCCTACACTCACGCCCATACCCGGTGCCGCCCACTACCGAGCGCCGGGCACCATCGTGACGAATGAAGGAGGACGGCCATGCGTGACCACACCGCTGTCGCCGTCTCCCTGCCGCAGCACGAGGTGATCCTCGTGTCTTCGTCGCCCCGGTGCCCGCTGCGCGGCGGCACCGGCTGACCGGGACGAACGCCTGACCCCCGAACAGTCGTGACACGATGTCGCGTTCGGGTTCACTCGGCTCCTTCAGCCCGGAATCGCGCTGCCCCTGTTCTGATCGCACCGAAAGGCCCCGGGCCGTGCGCACCAAGCTCAACCCGCTCGCCGTCGTCCGCAACCTCGGCATCCTCGCCCATGTCGACGCCGGCAAGACCACCGTCACCGAACGGATCCTGTTCGCCACCGGAACCACGCACAAGCGCGGCGAGGTCCACGACGGCACTACCGTCACCGACTTCGACCCGCAGGAGCGCGACCGGGGCATCACCATCTTCGCCGCGGCGGTGAGCTGCGCCTGGGACGGTCACCGGCTCAACCTCATCGACACCCCCGGGCACGTGGACTTCGCCGACGAGGTGGAGCGTGCGCTGCGGGTGCTCGACGGTGCGGTGGCCGTGTTCGACGCGGTGGCCGGGGTGGAACCGCAGAGCGAGTCGGTGTGGCGGCAGGCCGACCGGCACGGCGTGCCGAGGATCGCGTTCGTCAACAAGATGGACCGCGCCGGCGCCGACCTCGACGCGGCCGTGGCGTCGATCCGGGAGCGGCTGCACCCGGCGCCCCTGGTCGTGCAGTTGCCGATCGGCGCGGAGGACACCTTCACCGGTGTCGTCGACCTGGTGCGCATGCGCGCACTGCTGTGGGCCGACGACGGCAGCGCCGAGGACGTGCCGGTGCCGGCCGGCCTGCGGGGTGCGGCCCATGAGCGCCGCCGGTCGCTGGAGGAGGCGGTGGCGGAGCTGCACCCGGGCGCGCTGGAGGAGTTCTGCGCCACGGGCACGCTCTCGGAGGGGACCCTCTCCTCGGCGCTGCGCGAGGTGACCCGGGACGGTGACGGCGTGGTCGTGCTGTGCGGCTCCGCGTACCGCAACCGCGGTGTCGAGCCGCTGCTCGACGCGGTCGTGGCCTACCTGCCGTCGCCGCTTGACGTGCCGCCGGTCCGCGGCACGCACGACGACGAGGAGCAGGAGCGGCCCGCCGACCCCGCGGCACCCGCGGCCGCCCTCGCGTTCAAGGTGCACGCCACCCCGACGGGTCGGCTGACCTACCTGCGGATCTACTCCGGCACGATCGAGAAGGGAGACACGCTGTGGGACGCGAGCGCTGGGCGCAGCGAGCGGATCGGACGGATCCTGCGGGTGCAGGCCGACCGGCACGCCCCGCTGGAGCGAGCCGTCGCCGGGGACATCGTCGCCGTGGTCGGGCTGAAGTCCGCCCGCGCGGGCTCGACCCTGTGCGCGGCGGACGCGCCGCTCGCCCTGGAACCGCCCGGTGTGCCCGAGCCGGTGGTGTCCGTCGCCGTCGAGTCCCGCCGGGCCGGTGACACCGGCCGGCTCGCGTCGGGGCTGGCGCGGCTGACCGAGGAGGATCCCTCGCTGGTCGTGCGGTCCGACCCGGAGACCGGGCAGACGGTGCTGTCCGGCATGGGTGAACTGCACCTGGAGGTGGCGGTGGAGAAGCTCCGGCGCGAACTGGGGCTGGAGATCAACGTCGGCCGCCCCCGGGTCAGTCACCGCGAGACCGTCGGCCGGGGTGTGTCCGGGCTGGTGTTCCGGCACGTCACGCAGGACGGCGGGGCGGGGCAGTTCGCCCATGTCGTCCTTGACGTGGAGCCGTGCGAGGAGGGAGGTTTCGAGTTCCGTTCGGCCGTCGTCGGCGGACGGGTGCCGCAGGAGTTCGTGCGGGCGGTCGAGGCCGGCTGCCGGGACGCCCTCACTGAGGGCCCGCTCGGCGGGCACCCGGTGACCGGGCTGCGGGTCACCCTGACCGATGGGTCGACCCATGTGAAGGACTCCTCGGACACGGCGTTCCGCACGGCCGGCCGGCTCGGTCTCCGGGAGGCCCTGCGCGCCTGCGTGATGGTCCTGCTGGAGCCGGTCGTCGAGGTCACGGTCACCGTGCCCGAGGACGCGGTCGGCGGAGTGCTCGGCGATCTCGCCGCCCGGCGCGGGAAAGTGACCGGCTCGGTCCCCCGCGCGGGCGTGGCGGTCGTCACCGCCACCGTGCCGCTGGCCGAACTGTTCGGCTATGCGACCCGGTTGCGCAGCCGCACCCAGGGCCGCGGCACCTTCACGGCCCGGCCCACCGGTTACGCGCCGGCACCGGCGCCGGCACCGGTGGGGACACCGGCGCGGTAGCGCACGGAACCCGGTCCCTCCCTGAACCCGGCCCCTCCCTTCCCCGTCCGGAGGCAGGGAGGGGCCGGTGTCTCCCGGGCCGGTCGTTGCCCCCTCCGGGCCGCCCGCCGCGCGTCTCCGCCGGGGGCGCGTCTCCGCCGGTCGCCGCGCCCGTGCCCCGACAGCCCCGGCAGGCCGCCCTTCTCCGCCCGACCTGAAGGAAGGGCCCACCCCGTCCTACGGGCTACGGGTACGACACCACCGTCGACGGCACCGTGGACGTCCCCGACGTCGGCGCCCCCGTGTCGTTGATGACGCGCTCGTACTGCCCGTTGCCGCCGAGCGAGACCACCAGCAGGTCGTGGAAGCGCACCCCGGGCCGGTTCGGCGCCGCGAAGCCGTGGTGCTGCACGATGGTCGGGTCGACGTTGTAGTAGCAGTAGCTGCCCAGGCCCCAGCCCTCGTGGCTGGTCACCGCGTCCCCGACCCGGTAGGCCGCATAGCCCTTGACCGCACCGTTCTGGATCGCGGCCTGGTTCGGGGCGTCGTACGCCTTCTCGTTCTGGAAGAAGACCGTGCGGCCGCGTTCGCCGAACCACTGCACGTCGTACTTGTTGAAGTGCTCCACGAACAGGCCGGTCGCCAGCACGTCGTGGCCGTTGACGACGACGCTGTAGTCCGCGCGGTTGGTCTCCCAGCCGACACCGTCGCCGTGGTCGGCGCGCCAGACCCACGTGTGGTCGACGATGGTGTGCCGGCTGTTGACGACCATGCTGGTGGTGGCCTTGCCCGGGCCCGCCCCGCCGATCCGGATGAACACGTCCTGGACGGTGGTCGGGTCGGCGGAGTGGTCCCGGGAGGCCCCGCGCGGGCCGATCTCCAGCAGGGTGGCGGAGTTGACCGGTCCGGCGTCGACGAGGAACCCGGCCAGCCGTACGCCGTCGACGTCGGAGGTCTTCAGCGCGGTGACGCCGTTGTCGGGGATGAGCGTGGCGTAGCCGAGGCCGAGGACCACGGTGCCGGCCCGTTCGACCCGCACCGGCTGGTCGAGGTGGTAGATCCCCGGTGTCAGCAGCAGGTGGAGCCCTTGGGCGAGGGCCTGGTTGAGCGTCGCCGCCGTGACACCGGGCCGGGCGACGTAGAAGCGCGACAGCGGCAGCGAGGTGCCTCTCGGGGTGCCGTTGCCCCAGGTGACGCCCCGGGCGTCGGTCCGCTTCCCGGGCAGGAAGACCCGGTACTCGCTGCCGCTGAGGTACAGGAACGGCTTCTCGCGGGAGACCGGCGTCGTGGCCAGGGTGGTGTACGGCGGGTTGGGGAAGCCCTGCGCGGGGGCTCCCTCGACGCCGGAGAACACCATGTTCCACACGCCGTTGAGCCAGCCGCCGATCGCGCTGTCCCGGGTGTACCACTGCTGCTGCGAGTAGGGCTGCACCTGGCCGTCGATGCGGCTGTCGGCGATGTAGCCGCCGCTGGACCAGCCGTAGCCGGTCGGGGCGAGGTTCAGGTTCCCGCGGATGTGCATCCGGCGGAAGGGGGCCGCCTGCGAGACCGCCCAGCGGTTGGTTCCGCTGACGGGGACGACCGCGAGGTTCTCCGCGGAGCGCCAGAAGTTCTGCGTGGCGTTGCCGTCGAACCAGCCGGCGTCGACGGTGATGTCGCCGTGGATGGTGGTGTCGTCGGGGGAGAGGCCGAGGCCGGAGACCGAGGTGTAGAAGCCGATCTGCGCGTTGAGGCCGTGGTAGGTGCCCGGCTTGAACAGCAGCTGGTAGCGGCCGGTGCCGAACTGGGCGGACTCCTGCCGCCGGAAGATCTCGTCCAGTCTGCCCTGGATGTTCGGCGTGGACGGGTCGAAGACCAGCACGTTCGGGCCGAGGTCGCCACCGCCGGGCAGGGCGCGCGGCCCCTTGCGCACGGGCTGCTCACGACGGGCCGGGGTGGCCGGGGCGGCCGAGGCGGTGCCGGGCAGGGCGGCGAGCGCGGAGGCGGCCGCGGCGGCGCCGAGGACGGCCCGGCGACCGGGCGCGGGCAGGGGTGATGACGGGGAGTCAGTGGGCATGGGGCGGCTCTCCTGGTTCAGGAAGTGAACGGTGTGGGGTGCGGGGAGCGCTCTCTCGCCGCTGAATGCTTCATCCGTGGAACAGATGCGTCAAGGGGTCCGGCGAGAGTTCCAAGAGTGTGTCCAAACCCTTGACGGCCCTGCCTTCCGGGGATTAACTCACGTCCTAAATTAAGCCGTGACGGCTCCTTCGTGATGAGGGGAGCCGCACTCCCGTACTCCCGGAAGGGCCAGGAGCAGCCATGCGCAGCATCCGAGCCGCGGCGGCAGGCGCCGTCACACTGTCACTCGCCCTCGCGGCCACGGCCTGCGGCGGCGGCTCCGCCACCGGCGGCGGATCGAACGATTCGCCGAAGACGCTCACCTACTGGGCGTCCAACCAGGGCGCCGGCATCGAGGTCGACAAGAAGGTCCTCCAGCCCGAACTCGACAAGTTCGAGAAGCAGACCGGCATCAAGGTGAAGCTGGAGGTCGTCCCCTGGTCGGACCTGCTGAACCGGATCCTCACCGCCACCACCTCCGGCCAGGGCCCGGACGTGCTGAACATCGGCAACACCTGGAGTGCCTCGCTCCAGGCCACGGGCGCGCTGCTGCCCTGGGACACCGGGAACTTCGGCAAGATAGGCGGCCGGGACCGGTTCGTCGACTCGGCGCTCGGCTCCACGGGCGCCGAGGGCAAGGACCCGGCGGCGGTGCCGCTGTACTCGATGTCGTACGCGCTCTACTACAACAAGAAGATGCTCGCCGACGCGGGCATCTCCAAGCCCCCGGCCACCTGGGACGAGCTCGTCGCCGACGGCAGGAAGCTGTCCAAGGACGGCAAGTGGGCCCTGGGCATGGAGGGTTCGAACCCGTCGGAGAACATCCACCACGCGTTCGTCTTCGCCAAGCAGCACGGCGCCGACTTCTTCACCGCCGACGGCAAGGCCGACTTCACGAGCGACGGGACGGTCGCCGCGGTCAAGCAGTACGTCGACCTGATGGCGAAGGACAAGGTCATCGCGCCCGGCAACGCCGAGTACGCGCAGAACCAGTCCGTCAGCGACTTCGCCAAGGGCAAGACGGCGATGCTGCTCTGGCAGTCCGCGTCCGCCAACCTCGCGTCGCAGGGCATGAGCGAGGACGCCTACGGCATCGCCCCCGTGCCCGTGCAGTCCGGCACCCCTGGGACCGGCAAGCAGGTCAACTCGATGGTCGCGGGCATCAACCTGGCCGTCTTCAAGAACACCGACAACACCGACGGCGCCACGAAGTTCGTGAAGTTCATGACGAGCGACGCCGAACAGAAAATTCTCAACAACGCCTACAGCACCATCCCGCCCGTCAAGTCCGCCCAGGCGGACGCCGCTTTCGCCACCCCGGCCAACGCCGTCCTGAAGGACACCCTCGCCAAGAGCGCCGTCGCGCTGCCCCAGGTCGCCGACGAGTCCCAGTTCGAGACGGCGGTCGGCACGGCCATCAAGGGCCTGTTCGCCGACGCGGCCGCCGGACGCCCGGTCACCACGGCATCGGTGAAGGCGGCCCTGGAGAAGGCCCAGCAGCAGATGCCGGCGGCCTGAACGACATGACCACCACTGCCCAGGCCGAGAGGCCGGCGGTCCGCAAGAGCCCGCCCGGCGCGGCACACGGCCCCCGCCGCCGCACCGGGCGGATCCACCGCGTGGGCCTGCCCTACCTGCTGCTCCTGCCCGCCCTGCTCCTCGAACTCCTCGTCCACCTGGTGCCGATGGTGATCGGCATCGTCATGAGCTTCAAGGAGCTCACGCAGTTCTACATCCGCGACTGGGGCGCCGCCCCCTGGTCCGCCCTCGACAACTACAAGGTGTCGGTGGACTTCGACGCCCCGGTCGGCGAGGCACTGCTCCACTCGTTCCTCGTCACGGTTGCCTTCACCCTGCTGTCGGTGGGGCTGTGCTGGCTGATCGGCACGGCCGCCGCGGTCTTCATGCAGGACACCTTCCGGGGCCGCGGCCTGCTCAGGGCGCTGTTCCTGGTGCCGTACGCGCTGCCCGTCTACGCGGCCGTCATCACCTGGGTCTTCATGTTCCAGCACGACAACGGCCTGGTGAACCACGTCCTGCACGACCAGCTGGGCCTCACCGACAAGCCGTCCTTCTGGCTCATCGGCGACAACAGCTTCATCGCGCTGCTGACGGTGTCGGTGTGGAAGGGCTGGCCGTTCGCCTTCCTCATCGTCATGGCCGGCCTGCAGAACATCCCGCGCGAGTTGTACGAGGCGGCCGCCCTGGACGGCGCCGGGGTCTGGCAGCAGATCCGCCGGATCACCCTGCCGTCCCTGCGCCCGGTCAACCAGGTCCTCGTCCTCGTCCTGTTCCTCTGGACCTTCAACGACTTCAACACGCCGTTCGTCCTGTTCGGCAGGACCGCTCCGGAGGCCGCCGACCTCATCTCGGTGCACATCTACCAGGCGTCGTTCGTCACCTGGAACTTCGGCACCGGCTCCGCGATGTCCGTCCTCCTGCTGCTGTTCCTGCTGGTCACGGGCGGGTACCTCGTGCTCACCTCGCGCGGACGGAGGAGCGCCTCATGACCACGTCCCCCATGGCCCCGCCCCGCTCGTTCCTGTGGTCCCGGCGGATCTTCCTGACGCTGCTGACGGGCTTCGTGCTGGTCCCGGTCTACGTCATGGTCTCCAGCTCGCTGAAGCCCCTGGCGGACGTGACCGGCGTGTTCCGCTGGCTGCCGAGCGAGCTGACGATCCGCCCGTACATCGACATCTGGTCGACGGTCCCGCTGGCCCGCTACTTCGTCAACTCCCTGGTGGTGGCGGGCGCGGCGACGGTCTGTTCCGTGGTGATCGCCGTCTTCTCCGCCTATGCCGTCAGCCGCTACGACTTCCCGGGCAAGCGCGTCTTCACGGTCACCGTCCTGTCCACGCAGATGTTCCCGGGCATCCTCTTCCTGCTGCCCCTGTTCCTGATCTACGTCAACATCGGCAACGCGACGGGAATCGCCCTCTTCGGCTCGCGCGGCGGCCTGATCCTCACCTATCTCACCTTCTCCCTGCCGTTCTCCATCTGGATGCTGATCGGCTACTTCGACTCGGTGCCGCGCGACCTGGACGAGGCGGCCCTGGTCGACGGCTGCGGCCCGCTGGGCGCGCTGTTCCGGGTCGTCGTCCCGGCGGCCGTCCCCGGCATCATCGCGGTCGCCGTCTACGCCTTCATGACCGCCTGGGGCGAGGTGCTGTTCGCCTCGGTGATGACCAACGACACCACCCGCACCCTCGCCGTCGGACTCCAGGGCTACTCGACCCTCAACGACGTGTACTGGAACCAGATCATGGCCGCCTCGCTGGTCGTCAGCGTGCCCGTGGTCGCGGGCTTCCTGCTGCTCCAGCGCTATCTGGTGGCCGGCCTGACGGCGGGAGCCGTCAAGTGACCGACTCGCCCGTTCTCGAAGGGACTCCCGTGACCATCGACCTCGCCGCCCTCCCGCACGACTTCCTGTGGGGCACGGCCACCTCGGCGTACCAGATCGAGGGAGCCGTGGCGGAGGACGGCCGCTCGCCGTCGATCTGGGACACGTTCTCGCACACCCCCGGGAAGACAGCCGGCGGTGACCACGGCGATGTCGCCTGCGACCACTACCACCGCTGGCGCGAGGACATCGCGCTGATGCGCCGGCTGGGGGTGAACGCCTACCGCCTGTCCATCGCCTGGCCGCGCGTCGTCCCGGGCGGCGACGGCCCCGTCAACGCCAGGGGCCTGGCCTTCTACGACGAGCTGATCGACGGCCTGCTGGAGGCGGGCATCACCCCGTCGGTCACCCTCTACCACTGGGACCTGCCGCAGGCGCTCCAGGACCGGGGCGGCTGGCCGGAGCGCGACACCGCCTCGGCGTTCGCGGAGTACGCCTCGGTCGTCGCGGCGCGCCTGGGTGACCGCGTCTCCCACTGGGCCACGCTCAACGAGCCCCTGTGCTCGGCGTGGATCGGCCACCTCGAGGGCACGATGGCCCCCGGTCTGACGGACCTCACGGCCGCCGTCCGCGCCTCTTACCACCTGCTGCTGGGCCACGGCCTGGCGGCCCGGGCCGTCCGCGCGGCGGCTCCGGGGGCGCAGGTCGGCATCGTCAACAACCTCTCCACCATCCATCCCGCGACCGACCGCCCCGAGGACCTCGCGGCCGCCCGCCGTATGGACGGCCACACCAACCGCTGGTGGCTCGACCCGGTGCACGGCATGGGCTTCCCCGCGGACATGCGCGAGCTCTACGGCGTCGAACTCCCCGAACGCCCCGGCGACTCGGCGGCCATCGCCGCCCCGCTGGACTGGCTGGGCCTGAACTACTACTTCCCGCAGACCGTCGCCGACGACCCCGAAGGCCCGGCACCGTACGCCCGTGCCGTACGCCGCGGCGGCGTCCCGCGCACCGGCATGGACTGGGAGATCGACGCGAGCGGCATCGAGACCCTGCTGATGCGGCTCACCGACGCGTACGGAGCCCGCCGGCTCTACGTCACGGAGAACGGATCGGCCTACCCCGACGTCGTCCGCCCCGACGGCACGGTCGACGACCCCGAGCGGCAGGACTACCTCCTGCGGCACCTCGCCGCCTGCGCCTCCGCCGCCCGCAGGGGCGCCCCGCTGGCCGGCTACTTCGCCTGGTCGCTGCTGGACAACTTCGAGTGGGCGTACGGTTACGAGAAGCGGTTCGGCCTCGTGCACGTCGACTACGCCACGCAGCGGCGCACGATCAAGGGAACGGGGCACCGGTACGCCGAGGTCGTCCGGGCCCATCGGAGTCGGGCGCGCAGGGCCGCCTGACCCACGGACGCCGGGGTGGGCGTGAATGCGGGAGTCCGCACTCACCCCGGCCCATGACTGCTGCAGCTGGAGCCAGTCGAGCGAGGACCGGATCGCCGGTGGGAGCAGAAGGGCTGACGCCCGGGCAGAAATCCCGTGGCCCCCGCGATCGCCACCTGCCAGTCTCCCGCCCATGCCCGCCTTCACCGCCCCCGACGGCACCTCCCTCGCCTACCACGTGACGGGGGACGGCCCACCGCTGGTCTGTCTTCCCGGTGGCCCATGCAGGACTCGGTCTACCTCGGGGACCTCGGCGGTCTGACGGCTCGCCGCACCGTGGTGCGGCTGGCCCTGAGGGGCACCGGCGGGTCGGCGGTGCCCGAGGACACGGCGTCCTACCGGTGTGACCGGCAGGTCGGCGATGTCGAGGCGCTGCGTGCGGAGTCGGGGCTGGAGCGGATGGACCTGCTCGCGCATTGCGCCGGCGCGAACCTGGCCGCGCTGTACAGGGCCCGCCATCCGGAGCGCGTGCGACGCCTCGCGCTCGTCACCCCAGCGTCTTCGCCGTCGGCCTCCGTATCACCGCCGAGGACCGGCTGGAAACGGCACGCCTGCGCCGGGACGAACCCTGGTTCGCCCCGGCGTACGCGTCACTGGAGGCGATCACGGGCGGCCGTGCGACAGCCGGTGACTGGGACGCCGCGGCCCCCTTCTGGTTCGGCCGCTGGGACGACGGGGCGCGCGCCTTCCGCGCGGCGGAGCAACGCCTGCGCAACGACGAGGCCGCGGCCCTGTACGCCGCCGACGGCGCGTTCGACCCCGACGTCACGCGGGCCGCCCTCGCCGCGTTTCCCTCACCGGTCCTCGTGCTCACCGGCGAGTACGACGTGGCCGCGCCGCCCCGCGCGATGAAGGAGTACGCGGACCTCTTCCCCAGGGCCGAACCGGTCGCGCAGAGCGGGGCCGGGCAGGTTCCCTGGAGGGACGGGCCGGAGCGGTTCGTGAGCGCGGTGGCGGGTTCCTGGACGAGACCGGCGGTGCCGACGGTCCCTGAACCGTCGGGCGGCGTCCCGGCCCTCCGGAATCCGGCGGGTGTGCGCGTCGCTCCCGGCCGGCGCTGTCAGTCGCCCACCCCGGCCACCCGCTGGACGCCGCCCCCGCAGGGCACCGGCCGGGTGAGGTCCGGGTCCCCGAACTCCGCGCGCAGGGCCTCGAACGCGGTCACCTTGTCCGCGCCGAAGCGGCGGACGTGGGCGGCGTATTCGGCGGGGGAGAGGTACGCAGACGGCCGGGACTTGGTGTGGAACTTGTCCGCGTACATCACCAGCCTCTCCTCCTCCGTCACCGCCAGGTAGTCGGCGGGCGGGAGGGGCAGGCCCTGGCTCACGATGTCCTGCCGCGTGAGTCCCACTCCGGTGTGGTGGGAGCAGAAGCGGCGGAGGGTGTCGGGGAAGCCCTCCGCTTCGAGGATCTCGTGGCCGAGCAGGCCGTGCCGGATGTAGTTCCGGTGGTCCAGCCGTCCGTCGTCCCCGTAGAGGCGGTAGACGCCGATGTCGTGGAGGAGACAGCCGGCGCGGACCAGTTCGGCGTCGAGGCGGGCGAGGTGGGGCGCGGCGAGGAGCTGCTCGGCGATTGACCAGACGATTTCGCAGTGCGTGTGGACGAGGGTGAACGCCTCGGTGGTGGGCGCGTACTTCTCGTGCAGCGCCTGGATCTCTGCGGGGCCCGGAATCCTCATCGGGGGAGCGTAACAACCGCTCGCCCGGCGGGGCCGGGAAGTTCCCGCTGCGGCCCTTTTCACGCGATCGGATGGTGCTCGGGGGAGCGGGCACCTGCCCGGCCCGCGGGCCGTTCGAGCAGGTGACGGCACTTGCCGTCCACTACTCAGCACAGTGACGGGAGCACACCATGGGTCTGCATTTCCACCGCAACCCCGACGGCACGACGACCGGGCGCAACGAGGCCAACGGCTTCACCGTGACCCATGCCGAAGAGGAGGAGGTGAAGCGGCAGTTGTACGAGGACGCCGGCTGGGAGTACACGCCTCCACCGCCCCCGGTTCCGCCCGGGTTCCATCGCTTCTCCTTGGTGCACGACGAGTTCCGGGCCTGCGGGTTCGAGGACGAGAGGTACGCGGGGCTGCGGGCGCGTCCGCCGGAGGGGTGCGTGCCGGCCGACCGGGGGTGCCTGGCCCTGGCGTGCCGGCGGCCGGGGAAGACGCTCCTGGACGCGGTCGCCGGAACCGTCGCGGAGGTCCGCACAGAACACGGTCTGGTGATGAACAGCCTCGGGGTCGACAAGCCCGAGGAGTGGTATGACGCGGACACCAAGGACGGGTACGCGGCGCACATCGTCGCGCACCTCGTGCTGATGGCCGCCGACCGGGCCCGACGGCTCGGGTACGGGCGCAAGGAGGTGGTCCGGCTACTCGATGCCACGGGGATCGAGTAGCCGGCGGAAGACGGGTCGGCAGTGGCTGGGTGTGCCTCAGAGCAGTGCGGCAGATCCCGGCGCGTAGTCCGGGTCCACCTGCGCCGCCAGGTCCCCGCCCGTACGCGCGTCCGCCCAGGCGTGGACGTTGCGCAGGTGGAACTGGACCGCGTGGCGATGGAGGCGGTCCCAGTCGCGCGGGTGGGCGTCCACGGTCTGCCGCAGGATCCGCAGGGCGTGGAGGTTGTGCGGTTCCAGCGAGGTGAGGGCGTCGGCTCGGCCCTGTTCCGCCGCGCGGACCCCGGGGGAGTGCACCAGGTGGGTCAGAAGGTCGTCGCCCACGTGCTCCTTGAGGAAGAGCAGGTCGTCCTCGCCGGTCACCTTGTTGCCGACGACGGCGATGCGGATGCCGAACTGTTCGGCGTGGTCGCGGTACTGGCGGTACACCGAGACGCCCTTGCGGGTGGGTTCCGCCACCAGGAACGTCATGTCGAAGCGGGTGAACAGGCCCGACGCGAAGGCGTCCGCGCCCGCCGTCATGTCGACCACGACGTACTCGCCGGGACCGTCGAGCAGGTGGCCGAGGTACAGCTCCACCGCACCCAGCTTTGAGTGGTAGCAGGCCACGCCCAGGTCGGACTCGTCGAACTCGCCCGTCACCATGAGAGGGACGCCGCCCGCCCGGCCGACGTGCCGCGTGTGCAGTTCGTCGTCGCCGAGCGGGCGCAGGAGACGGGACCCGCGACCCGGCGGGGTCGTCTTGATCATCGCCTCGGGTGAGGGGATGCGGGGATTGTCGCCCCGCAGGAGCGTCTTGATCTCGGCCAGGTGCGCGCCCAGGGGAGGGGCGGACTCCTCCGCGCCGCCGAGCGCCTCGGCCAGGTGCTGGTTGATGTCGCCGTCGATGGCGAGGACCGGTGCGCCGGAGCGCGCCAGGTGGCGGGAGAAGAGCGCGGACAGCGTGGTCTTGCCGCTCCCGCCCTTGCCGACGAACGCGATCCTCACGACCACCCCAGCTTTTTGAAAATGGATGTCATGTGTGCCATGTGGACAGGTTTAAGGAGTGATCCGTACTTGTGTCAAATTCCCTGCTCCGTACGGGAGATGAAGCGTCCCGGGCGTGGATCACCCGGTTGACCGGCGTGTTCCGCTTGGTGCGTATGCTGTGCAAGTGCGTCTTCACAGCATCAAGAGCCGCCTCCGGTTCCTCACCGCCCTCGCCCTCACGCCGTGTCTGGCCGGCTGCTTCGTGTCCCCCGGCGGCGAGTCGTCCCCGGAGGGCGGGCCGTCGGGCTCGCGGCTGCGCGTCGCCCTCGCCTTCCCGCCCGCCGAGAACCTCTCGCCGTACGGAGCCGACGCCACCCTGCTCAGCCGCCTCGGCGTCACCGAGGGACTCACCGCCCTGGATGCCAACGGCGCCGCGGCCCCCGCGCTCGCCCGGTCCTGGCACAGGGAAGGCGACCGCACGTGGCGGTTCACCCTGCGCGAGGCCACGTTCCAGGACGGCACGGACGTCACGCCGGCCGCCGTGGCCGCCGCGCTCACCCACGCCACCCAGGCCGAGCCCGCCCCCGCGGCCCTCGCCGGCGTCACCCTCGGCGCGCAGGCCGACGGCGAGCGCGGCGTCCGCATCACGACCCGGGAGCCCGACCCCGTCCTGCCCATGCGCCTGGCCGGTCCGAGCCTGGCGATCCTCTCCCCGAAGGCCTACCGGAAGAAGGGCAGCCCCACCCCGGTCGGCACCGCCACCGGCCCCTTCGAGATCACCGACGTCGACGGCGGCGGCTCCGCCACACTCGACCGCTACGACGACTACTGGGACGGTCTCGCCCACGCCACCGGCATCGACGTGCGCTTCGTCAAGGACGGCACCGCCCGCGCCAACGCCGTCCGCACCGGTGACGTCGACATCGCCGAGGCGATCCCCGTCGCCCAGGCCGCGACCCTCGACGAGGCCACCCTCAAGGAAGCCGGCACCACCCGGACCACCAGCCTGCAGCTCAACACGGAGACCGGGCCCTTCGAGGACCCGGAGCTGCGCGCCGCCGCCCGCACGGCGATCGAGCCCTCAGCCCTCGTCAAGGGCGTCTTCGAGGGGTACGCCGACCCGGGCACCGGTCTCTTCGGACCCGCCGTCACCTGGGCCGAGAGCAAGCGGGTGAAGCCGTCGGGCCGCGCCGAGCCCGCCCGGCCCGACGGTACGACGATCACCCTCGCCACCTACGACAACCGGCCCGAGCTTCCCGAGGTCGCCCAGGTCGTGCAACAGCAGCTGCGGGAGGCCGGGTTCACGGTAAAGCTGGAAGTGCGTGAGTACTCACGGCTGGAGGGCGACGCGCTCGCCGGGAAGTTCGACGCGTTCATCGGCGCCCGCAACAGCCTCCTGGACACCGGCGACCCCGTCGGAGTCCTCGGCAGCGACTACACCTGCGACGGCGGCTACAACCTGGCCCGGCTGTGCGACAAGAAGACCGACCGGGCCGTCGCCGAGGCCGTCCGGACCGACGGCACCGGAGAGCGGCAGGACGCCGCCATGGCCGCCGAGGCGGCGATCCTCGGCACGGACGCGGTCGTGCCGCTGGCCCACCAGCGGATCGTCGCCGGCGTCTCGACCAGGGTGCGGGGCGTGCTGCTCGACCCGTACGAGCGGACCCTGGTCGGCACCGGGACGCGTCGCTGACCGGCCCGTTCAGGCGGGCAGCCGTGTGTCGATCACACAGCCGATCTCGACGAGCTGGCCGGGAAACGTCAGTTCGGTGACGCCCAGGGCCGTGCTGACCGGGCGGTGGGCGCCGAAGTACGCCCGGTTGGCCTTCGCCACGACCTCGGCGTTCCGCACCAGGTCCACCGCGTACAGCGTCTGGGAGACGATCTGGTTGCGGGTCACGCCGTAGTGGGCCAGGACCCTGTCGAGGTTGGTGTAGGTCCGCTCCAGCTGGGCGGTGAGGTCGTCCTCGGGGCGGAAGCCGCCCGCCTCGTCGAACGCGAGCTGCCCGGAGACATGAATCAGATCGCCGGACCTGATCGCCTGGGCGTAGCCGAAGTGGCCCTCGGCCGGGATGCCGTGGTCGTAGACGTCGGTGGTGGTCACAGTCGTGTCCTTCCGTCGAGCGCCCGTTCGCGCTCTCTTGCGGTTACTGGGAAACCGTAGGAGAGTGACCGCCGGCCTGGAAGAACGCACTTTTCGGTAACGGGGGAACCAGATGGTGACCAAGCAGTTGAGGGACCTGCCCGAGAACGCGGACCTGCGGCGGGCGGACTCCCTGGCGCGGGAGATCTTCTCCGACGTGGCCAACAAATGGGCGCTTCTGATCATCGAGGCCCTCGGGGAAGGCACTCTGCGCTTCAGCGAGTTGCGCGACGAGGTCGAGGGCGTCAGCCACAAGATGCTGACCCAGAACCTGCGGATGCTGGAGCGCAACGGCCTGGTCGACCGGACGGTGTATCCCACCGTGCCGCCCAGGGTCGAGTACACCCTGACCGAGCCCGGCCGGGCCCTGCGCGCCACGGTCGACGCGATCTGCGGCTGGACCCACCGCTACCTCGGTCACATCGAGGCGGCGCGCGGGCGGTTCGACGACTGACCGCCCCGCTGACCCTGTCGTCAGCCGGCGACCAGTTCCCGCACCTGGCGGGGCGCCACCGGCTCCTCGACGCGCGAGGTCCGGTACAGCCACAGCACATCACGCCCGAACGACCAGACCAGCAGGCCCAGGGCCAGGGCGGCCACGCCGAAGTTGCCCGCGTACGGCAGCAGACCGGCGCCCGCGACCAGCAGGAGCACGCCCTGGAGGGCGGCGACCGTCTTGCGGGCGGTGCTCGGCGGGAGCGCGGCGGTCAGCCAGGGCCACACCCGCGCGGCGGCGACGAAGACGTACCGCATGCCGCCGATCAGCAGTACCCACGGGCCCAGTTGCATCGACACGTACACGCTCAGCACCAGGATCAGGAACGCGTCGACCTCCATGTCGAAGCGCGCGCCCAGCGGCGACGACGTGCCGGTACGGCGGGCGACCTTGCCGTCGACGCCGTCGAGGATCAGCGCCACCGCCGTCAGACCGACGAGCAGCGACACGGGCGGTGAGCTCTGGAAGGAGTCGGCGACCAGGGCCGTGACCCCGCCGACGAGGGTGGCCCGGCCGAGGGTGACGCGGTTGGCCGCGCCGAACGAGCGCAGCCGCGAGCGGTGCAGGGCCCGCGAGAGCACCGCCCAGGTGGCGATCGCGAACGCGAGGCCGGTCAGCCAGCCCGCCGGACCCATCCCGATCGCCGTGCCGATCAGGGCCAGCAGCAGCACCTGCACTCCCGCCCCCAGGGCGGTCTCCTGCTGGAGCCTCGCGTCGTACGTGTTGTTCAGGGCCACCGAACACCCTCCGGCCGTGTGACAGAGTCGATCAACGCCGCTACCTTGTGCGCGGCCTGTGCACCCCTCGGTACGCAAGCAGCTTCCCGATCGTTCAGGAGGACTTCGATGAAGCACACCGCACGGTCGTTCTGGATCGACTCGCCTGGGCGAGGCGCCATCCGGGACGTCACCCTGCCGGCGCCCGGCGAGGGCGAGGTGCTGGTCCGCACGCTGTTCTCCGGCGTGAGCCGCGGCACCGAGACGCTCGTCTTCCGCGGCGGCGTGCCCGCCAGCCAGCACACCGCCATGCGCGCGCCGTTCCAGGAAGGCGACTTCCCGGGCCCGGTCAAGTACGGCTACCTCAACGTCGGCGTGGTGGAGGAAGGACCCCGGGAACTCGCCGGCCGCACCGTCTTCTGCCTCTACCCGCACCAGACGCGCTACGTCGTACCGGCCACCGCGGTCACCCCCGTCCCGGACACCGTGCCCGCCGAACGGGCCGTGCTCGCCGGGACCGTGGAGACCGCCGTCAACGCCCTGTGGGACGCCGCGCCCCTGGTCGGCGACCGGATCGCCGTGGTCGGCGGCGGCATGGTCGGCTGCTCGGTGGCCGCCCTCCTCGCCCGGTTCCCCGGCGTCCGCGTCCAGCTGGTCGACGCCGACCCGTCCCGCGCGAAGACCGCCGAGGCGCTCGGAGTCGGCTTCGCCACCCCCGAGGACGCCGACGGGGACCGCGACCTCGTCGTGCACGCCAGTGCCACGGAAGCGGGCCTCGCCAGGTCCCTGGAACTCCTCACCGCCGAGGGGACCGTCCTCGAACTCAGCTGGTACGGCGACCGGCAGGTCAGCCTCCCGCTCGGTGAGGCCTTCCACTCCCGGCGGCTCGTCATCCGCAGCAGCCAGGTCGGCACCGTCTCCCCGGCCCGCCCCAACCGCACCTACGCCGACCGGCTCGCGGTCGCCCTGGACCTGCTCGCCGACCCCGCGCTCGACGCGCTCGTCACCGGCGAGTCCCCCTTCCAGGACCTGCCTGACGTGCTGCCCAGGCTGGTCTCCGGCGAGGTCCCCGCGCTGTGCCACCGCGTCCGTTACGACGAGAGCGATTGACGCATCGGCTGACGATTCGTTCCATCCGGTACGAGTTTCGCCACGACAAGAGCGCCTGACCTGAGAAAAGACGTACGGACGGCTGAACAGGGGAAGGCAACGAGCCGTACTACTCGGCATCCCCGGCACCAGAGCGGGGAACAGACGCGCCGCACCTGGAGGGTCGTCCGTTGTTCAGCATCACCGTCCGCGATCACATCATGATCGCCCACAGCTTCCGTGGCGACGTCTTCGGACCGGCCCAGCGCCTGCACGGGGCCACGTTCCTCGTGGACGCCACGTTCCGGCGCGAGCAGCTGGACGACGACAACATCGTCGTCGACATCGGGCTGGCCACCCAGGAACTCGGCGCGGTCGTCAGCGAGCTGAACTACCGCAACCTCGACAACGAGCCGGACTTCGCGGGAGTCAACACCTCCACGGAGTTCCTCGCCAAGGTCATCGCCGACCGGCTCGCCGAGCGCATCCACAAGGGGGCGCTGGGCGAGGGTGCCAAGGGCATCGCGGGCCTCAGCGTCACGCTGCACGAGTCGCACATCGCCTGGGCGAGTTACGAGCGTGCGTTGTGACCGACACGTCCATCGAGCGGCCCGAGCACATGGGTCCGGCGCCGGCGCGGCTGAATTATGTTCCCGTGCAGCACGCTTCCCTGAAGAACGCCGAGATCATCCCCATGTCCCTGCGCACCGTGCACTTCGTGCTGCCGGGCGGCGTCGACGACCCGGCGGCGCCCAGCGGCGGCAACGCCTACGACCGGCGGGTCTGCCTGGACCTGCCCGGCTTCGGCTGGCAGGTGACCAAGCACGCCGTGGCCGGTGACTGGCCCCGGCCGGGGGCCGACGCCCGCACGGAACTCGCCCGCACCCTGAGCGGGTTGCCCGACGGGGCGGCCGTTCTGCTCGACGGGCTGGTGGCCTGCGGCGTGCCGGAGATCGTGGTGCCCGAGGCGGAACGGCTGAGCATGGCCGTCCTCGTCCACCTCCCGCTCGGCGACGAGACGGGACTGGACGCGGCGGTCGCGGCCGAACTGGACGCCAAGGAGCGGACGGTGCTGCGGGCGGTGCCGGCGGTGATCGGCACCAGCGACTGGGCCGTCCGCCGCCTGGTCTCCCACCACGGCCTGCCGCCCGAGCGGGTCCACGTCGCGGCACCCGGCGCCGACATCGCGCCGCTCGCGCCCGGCACCGACGGTGTGTCGCGCCTGCTGTGCGTGGCCGCCGTGACCCCGCGCAAGGGCCAGCACCGGCTGGTCGAGGCGCTGGCCGCCGTCCGCGAACTGCCGTGGAGCTGCGTGTGCGTCGGCGCGCTCACCCAGGACCCGGAGTACGTCGCCCACCTGCGGTCCCTCATCGCCGAGCACGGCCTGGAGGACCGGCTGGAGCTGGCCGGGCCGAAGTCGGGCCCCGCGCTCGACGCCAGCTACGCCACCGCCGACCTGATGGTCCTCACCTCCTACGCCGAGACCTACGGCATGGCCGTGACCGAGGCCCTGGCACGCGGCATCCCGGTGATGGCCACCGACGTCGGCGGACTGCCGGAGGCGGTCGGCCGCGCGCCCGACGGCGGTGTCCCCGGCATCCTCGTCCCGCCGGAGAACCCCGCCGCCATCGCCGCCGAACTGCGCGGCTGGTTCGGCGAGGCGGACGTACGACGCCGCCTGAAGGCCGCCGCCCGCAGCCGCCGCGCCGCGCTCGACGGCTGGGCGACGACCGCACAGAGCCTGGCGGCGGTGCTGCGCCGGCTCCCGACCGAACCCCGGAGGTCAGCATGACGAACCCGGCGACGACGACCCAGCAGAGCGGGGCGATTGCGGCCCAGCCCGGACCGAGGGAGGTCACGGGAGTGACGGGCGGCATGACGCCGGGCCTGGGCTCCAGCGTCGAATTCGGTCCGGGGCAGACCCCCGGGGGCGTCATCCCCGGTGCCGGGCCCAGCGGCAAGCCCGGCTCGCGCCCGACGGTCAAACTGCGCGAAGCGGGCCCGGACGACCCGCCCCGCTACGCGCCCGAGTGGCTGGAGCTGCGGGAGCCGGCCGACGCCGCCGCGCGGGCGCACGACCTGCTCGACCCGCTGCGGATCCGGCTCGCCAACCTGCCGGGCAGGTCGGGCATCGTCATCCACGACCTGGGCTGCGGTACCGGCTCCATGGGCCGCTGGCTCGCGCCCCGCCTGGACGGCGCCCAGCACTGGATCCTGCACGACCGCGACCCCTACCTGCTGCACTTCGCCGCCGTCGCCTCCCCGCGCTCGGCCGCCGACGGCAGCCGGGTCTCCGTGGAGACGCGGCGCGGTGACATCGCCCGTCTCACCCCGGACGCCTTGCACGGCGCGTCCCTGGTCACGGCGTCGGCCCTGCTGGACGTCCTCACCCGCGCGGAGATCGACACCTTCGCCGCCGCGTGCGCCGGAGCCGGCTGCCCCGCCCTGCTGACGCTGTCCGTCGCCGGCCGGGTGGAACTGACCCCGTCGCACCCGCTGGACGCGGAGCTCGCCCAGGCCTTCAACGACCACCAGCGCCGCGACGGCCTGCTCGGCCCCGACGCGGTCACGGCGGCGGCCGAGGCGTTCTCCGAGCATGGCGCGACCGTACGGCTGCACCCGAGCCCCTGGCGGCTCGGCCCCGAGCAGGCCGCGCTCACCGAGCAGTGGCTGCGCGGCTGGGTCGGCGCCGCCGTCGAGGAGCGCCCCGAGCTGCGGGCCGAAGCCGACGTCTACCTGACCAAGCGGCTGGCGGCCCTGGCCGCGGGCGAGTTGCACGTCACCGTCCACCACGTCGACCTCCTGGCCCTGTCCCGCCCGGTGGGCGGAGCGTCATGACCCCCCAGGCGACGGGAACGCGCCCGCGCACCACGCCCGCCGAGAGCCGTCCCGTGAGCGGCACCTGTGTGGTGCCGGTGTCCGGTGCGGCGGGCACGGCCCGGACCGCCACGGCCGTGCCGCGCGCGGCCGTGGGCGACAGCAGCGCCCCCGCCGCCTCGACCCCGGCCGGCCCGGCCGCCTCCCCGCAGCCCCCTGCCGGCCCGGACAACCCCGGCCCCACTCCGCGCGGAGCCATCCGTACCGCCCTCGCCCGGCTCGCCACTCCCGCGGTGCGTACGCATCTCGGCACCATCGCCGGAATCGTCATCCTGGCGGTGCTGTTCTGGCGGCTCGGCACCGGCGTCTTCCTGGACGGGCTGCGGCGGATCGACGGGGTGTCCCTGCTGCTGGCGCTCGGCATCGGGCTCGTCACCACCGTGTGCAGCGCGTGGCGGTGGGCCATCGTCGCCCGGGGGCTCAGGATCCGGCTGCCGTTCGGGCCGGCCGTCGCCGACTACTACCGCGCGCTGTTCCTGAACGCGGCCCTGCCCGGCGGCGTCCTCGGCGATGTGCACCGGGCCGTGCGGCACGGGCAGAGCGAGGGGGATCTGCGGCGGGGCGTGAAGGCCGTCGTCCTCGAACGGACCGCCGGGCAGATCGCGTTGTTCGCGGTCGGCGCCGTCGTCCTGCTGGTCATGCCGTCCCCGGTGCTGGACGAGGCCCGGCACATCGCCCCGCTCGCGGCCCTGGCCGCCCTGGGCGCGCTCGCCGTCGTCCTCGCCCTGCGCATGAACCGCCCGGCGCCCTCCCCCCGCGGCCGCAGGCTGCGGGCGGTCCTCGCCGAGGCCCGTGAAGGGCTGCTGTCGCGCCGGAACGGGCCCGGAGTGGTTGTCTCCTCCGTGGTGGTGCTGGCAGGTTACGTCGCGATGTTCGTACTCGCCGCCCGCGTCGCCGGGACCGCCGCCTCCGTGGCCGTCCTGCTGCCCCTCGCGGTCCTCGCCCTGCTGGCGATGGGCCTGCCGCTGAACGTCGGCGGCTGGGGGCCCAGGGAGGGCGTCACCGCCTGGGCGTTCGGCGCCGCGGGGCTCGGCGCGGGCCGGGGACTGGCCGTCGCGGTCGTCTACGGGGTGCTCAGCCTCGTGGCCAGCCTGCCCGGCCTGATCGTGCTCGTCGCGCGCTGGTACGCGGGCCTGCGGGCCGGGTCCCGGGCCACCGCACAGGCCCCGGGACCCGCTCCCGCGCCGCAGGGTGACTACGCGTCGGAGGTCAGCATCGAGAAATACGCCCCGAAGGAATCCGCCAGGCTCGCCAGGAGTTCCTTCCCTTTTTCCGCCGAACCCAGCGAAGGACGACCGATGACACCGGAATCGGTATAGCCGGACATGCCGAGGGTGAGCAGATGACGCCGGTCGTCAGCGACGAAATCGGAAGTCTCATAACCGGGACGGAGCATTTCGGGATGAGCGTGCAGAAGGACGGAGGTCTCGATTTCCCCCGCGTGCATGTCGGTGAGCAGCGAGGTGACCACACCCGCCCGCTCGCGCGCCGCCTCCCAGTCCTCCGCGGCCGGGAAGAGCGCCATCCGCTCGCCCCGCGCGGAGGACTCCTGAACCACGTTGCCCAGCACGTAGTTGCCGCCGTGCCCGTTGACCACCACCAGGGCGTCGACCCCGGACCGGCGCAGCGACGCCGCAATGTCCCGCACCACCGCATGAAGGGTCACCGACGAGATGCTGACGGTCCCCGGCCAGGCCGCGTGCTCGTGCGAGCACGAGATCGTCACCGGAGGAAGGAGGTGCACCGGGTACGCGCCGGCTATCTCCCGCGCGACGGCACAGGCGACGAGCGTGTCGGTCGCCAGCGGGAGGTACGGACCGTGCTGTTCGAAGCTCCCCACGGGAAGCACCGCGACCTGCCGTGAGACACCGGCGCCCCGCGTCCGTACGTCTTCCGTGGTGTCCGCCGGCACCAGATCACTCATAACGTCACGGCCTTTCGTCTCTGCTTAGGAACTCGAGAATCATGACAGACAACATTGGCGTACTCGGCAAGAAGGCACCCCAGCGGACCGGCGTGGAACGCGTCGTGAATGCCCCCTTGCCCACCGTGTACGGGAAATTCCAGGCGATCGGCTACATGGACCACGACCGCGGCGACGAACAGGTCGCGCTGGTCTACGGCGAGATCGGCACGGACGACGTCCTCATCCGGCTGCACTCGGAGTGCCTGACGGGCGACGCTTTCGGCTCCCAGCACTGCGAGTGCGGCGACCAGCTCGACGCCGCCCTGCGCGCGGTCGTCGCCGAGGGCGCGGGCGTCGTGGTCTACCTCAGAGGGCATGAAGGCCGCGGCATAGGCCTGCTCGCCAAGCTGCGCGCGATGGCCCTGCAGGCGGAGGGGCTCGACACCGTCGAGGCCAACCTTGCCCTGGGCCTGCCGGTCGACGCCCGTGACTACGGTGTCGCCGCCCGGATCCTGGAGGACCTCGGCGTGCGGTCGGTGCGCCTGATGTCCAACAACCCGCGCAAGCGCGAGGCGTTGGTGGACCACGGCATCGAGGTCGCCGAGCAGGTCCCGCTGCTGATCCCGCCGTGCGAGAACAACATCACCTACCTGCGCACCAAGCGGGAGCGCCTCGACCATCACCTGCCGCACCTGGACGCGGTGGTCAGCTCCTCCTGACCACCCCGGCCGGTCCGGGCTCCCCGACGTGACCTGGGCGAATCCGTGCGCGACCCGCAGCCGGGCCGCGTACGCTTCGTGGACGTCCGCCCCAGAAGCGTCGGCCCTCAGCGGCCGACGCCTCACGCCGGAGGCCCACCTGGTATGACCGAGCTCCATCTGTGGCTGCGCCACGAGGCCCGAACGACCGAGCGACGCACTCCGATCGTGCCCGACGACGCCCGGCGGCTCGTCGGGCACGGAGTGGAACTGACCGTCGAGGAGTCCCCGCAGCGGGTCTTCCCGATCGAGGAGTACGAGGCGGCCGGCTGCCGTGTCGCCCCCGCCGGCTCCTGGGTGACGGCGCCCCGGGACGCCGTCGTGCTCGGCCTGAAGGAACTGCCCGGGGAACCGGCCGGGCTGACGCACCGGCACATCTTCTTCGGCCACGCCTACAAGGGCCAGCCGGGAGCGGCGGAGCTGCTGGGCCGGTTCGCCGCCGGGGGCGGGGCGCTGTTCGACCTGGAGTACCTGGTGGACGACACCGGGCGGCGCCTCGCCGCCTTCGGCTTCTGGGCCGGCTATCTCGGCGCCGCCCTGGCCGTGCTCCGGCACCGGGGCCGGCTGCGGGCACCGCTGACGCCGACCACCAAGGAGGACCTGGACGCGACGCTGCAACCCGCCGCTGACGACGCCGGGTTCACCGGCCTCGTCATCGGCGCCCTGGGCCGCAGCGGCCGCGGCGCCCGCGCCGCCTTCGCCACCGCAGGGGCCGACCCGACCTGCTGGGACCTCGCCGAGACCCGCGACCTCGACCGCCCCGCGCTGCTGCGGCACGACGTGATGGTGAACGCGGTCCTCGCCACCACACCCGTCCCGCCCTTCCTCCGCGAGCAGGACCTCGACACCCCCGGCCGCCGCCTGCGCACCCTGTGCGACGTGACCTGCGACGTCGGTTCCCCGCTCAACGTCCTCCCGGTGTACGACGAGACCACCACCTGGGACGAGCCCGTACGGCGGCTGCGCGACGCACCCCCGCTCGACCTCATCGCCATCGACAACCTCCCCTCCCTGCTGCCGCTGGAGTCCAGCACCGACTTCTCGGCCGCCCTGCTGCCCCACCTGCTCGACTTCGGCGTCTTTGGAGCCTGGGGGCGCTGCCTGGACCGGTTCCGTGACGCGTCCCGTGCACTCGGCCTCGACAAGGGGGCGCCCCATGACCACTGAACCGGCGGCGGTGAGCGGCACCGTCCACTGGATCGGAGCCGGACTGTCCACGGGCAGCGGCCTCGCCGCCCTGTGCGACACCGCCGAGCGCGTCCGGCTCTGGCACCGCACCGAGGCCCGCGCAGCGGAGGCCCTCGGCAGACTGGGTCTCACCGGCCGGGCCGAGCCCCGCGCGTACACGCTGCCCGCGCTCGCCTCCGAACTCGCGCCGGGCGATGTCGTCGTGTCGATGCTGCCCGCGCCGGAGCACGCCCCGCTGCTCGCCGAGTGCGTACGTCAGGGGGCGCACTTCGCGTGCTCCAGCTATGTGTCGGACGCGGTGCTGGAACAGGTGCCGGCCGCTGAGCGGGCCGGGCTCGTCGTCCTCACCGAGGCCGGGCTCGACCCGGGCATCGACCACCTGTTCGCCCATGACCTGGTCGCCCGGGCCCGTGCGGCGATCGGCGACGAGACGCCCGCCTCGTACACCCTCACGTCGTACTGCGGCGGAGTCCCCGCCGTCCCGAACGACTTCACGTACCGCTTCAGCTGGGCACCCGCGGGTGTCCTGGGCGCCCTGCGCTCCCCGGCCCGCTACATCGAGGGCGGTGAGCAGACAGTCGCCGAGCGGCCCTGGGAGGCCACCCGGCGCCATGTCGTCGACGGGGAGACCTTCGAGGTCTACCCCAACCGCGACAGCGTGCCCTTCGTCGCGCAGTACGGGCTGCCGGACGCCTGGACACCGCGCACCTTCGTGCGCGGCACCCTGCGTCTGGAGGGCTGGCTGAAGGCCTGGGACGGTGTCTTCGAGGAGCTCAAGGCGGGCGATGACGGGCGCATCGCCGCCCTCGCGAGGGAGCTGGCCGCCGCCTACCCCACCACGGACGACGACCACGACCGGGTCGTCCTCGCAGTCTCGCTGGACGTGCGCCCCGCGTCGGGGCGGTCGTGGCAGGGCGGTTACCTCCTCGACCTGGTGGGCGACGCCGAGGAGAGCGCGATGGCCCGCTGTGTCTCCCGGACCCTCGCGCTGGGTGTCCGGCACGTTCTGGACGGCTCCCTGCCGCCGGGCCTGAACCGCGCGGCCGAGACGGCCGCCCGCTCCGGACAGTGGCTGCGGGAACTCGCCCGGGACGGCGTGGAGTTCACCCTGCGCGTCGACCAGTAGCGGTCAACGGTCCGACAGGGCCTCGTGGACGAGCCGCTTCAGGTCCTTGAAGACCGAGTGGGAGGTCCTGGGCCGCACCTGCGTCATGAACTGCACCGTCAGGTCGCGGCCCGGGTCCACCCAGAACGTCGTCGTGGCCACGCCGCTCCAGCCGAACGCGCCGAGCCCGGACGGCACCTGGGTGCGGGACGGGTCGATCACCACGGAGCAGTTGATGCCGAAGCCGAGCCCCTCGTTGCCGGGCTCGTCGTGGGCCGGGCGGCTGCCGAAGGCCCGCAGGTCGGCGCCGCCGGGCAGGTGGTTGCGGGTCATGAGCTCCACGGTCCCCGGGGCGAGCAGCCGCACGCCGTCGAGTTCGCCGCGGCGGCGCAGCATTTCCATGAAGCGGTGGTAGTCGTGGGCCGAGCACACCATGCCGCCGCTGCCGGACAGGAACCGCGGCCGGCCGTGCAGCGGGAGCCCTGGGGCCGGTTCGATGCCGCCGCCCTCCTTCTCCCCGTACATCTCGGACAGCCGGGGCGCCTGGGCCGGCGTGATGTGGAAGCCCGCGTCCGCCATGTCGAGCGGTGCGAAGATCCGCTCGGCGCAGAAGGCGTCGAGCGGCTGCCCCGAGACGACCTCGATGATCCGGCCCAGGACGTTGCTCGCCACCGAGTAGTTCCACTCGGTCCCCGGCTCGAACTGCAGCGGCAGGCTCGCGTACACCTCGATGGTCTCGGCGAGGTCCGCGCCCGGCGGCACCGACGACTCCAGGCCCGCCGCGCGGTACAGGGCGTCGACGGGGTGCGTGTGGTAGAAGCCGAAGGTCAGGCCCGCGGTGTGGGTCATCAGATGCCGGACGAGTATCGGGCCCTCGGCGGGGCGGGTCTCGACCTCCGCCCCGGAACCGCCGACGTGGACCCGCGGGTCGGCGAAGGCGGGCAGGTGGTCGGCGACCGGGTCGTCCAGCGAGAGCCGGCCCTCCTCCACCAGCAGCAGCGCGGCGACCGCCGTGACCGGCTTCGTCATGGAGTACACCCGCCACAGCGTGTCGGGCTCGACCGGGAGCCCGGCCGCGATGTCGCGCAGGCCGTGCGTGGTGAGATGCGCGACGCGCCCGGCCCGGGCGACGGAGACGAGGAAGCCCGGCAGGCGCCCGTCGTCGACCAGCCGGGCGAAGTGCCGGTCCAGGCGGCCCAGCACCTGCGGATCCAGCCCGGCCTCACCCGGATCGATCTCTTGTCGCAGCTGTGCCATGGCTCTTCTCCCGTCGCGCTGGTCGAGATGAGATCCGGCATACCCCGCCCGGGCCGCCTCAGACCCCCGTCGTCGTGCAGGAACGGTTCGTGATCGCGCAAGAACGGGTGAGGGACCCTGAGGGGCAGCGGGGCAACGCCCTTCAGGGGCGCGGGGAACTGCGCGACCAGCCCCCACGCACCCGCACCCGAGGACCATTCACGACCGGGCCTCGGAAGCAGCCGGAGCAAACGCCGGCGTCAGGCCGTCACCTTCTCCGGCCGCGAGGCCTTGCCCCCGAGCCCGGCCCGTTCCCCCAGCGACTCCGTCGGAACCCGGTGCGTCTCCCGCGCCGACACCGCCGCGATCACCGGCGGCACGCACAACGCCGCCGTGAACAGCGCCACCGCCGACCAGTCGTCGCCGCCCGGCCCCGCGATCCGCGCCGCGAACGTCACCGCGAACCCGGCCGCCGCGAAACCGATCTGCGTGCCGACGGCCACGCCGGACAGCCGCACCCGGGTCGCGAACATCTCGCCGTAGAAGGCGGGCCACACACCGTTCGCGGCGCTGTAGACCACACCGAAGCAGACGATGCCCGTCAGGAACGTCAGAGGGTAGGAGCCCGTGGAGACCGCCCACAGGTACAGGAACATCGTCACCGCGCTGCCGGCCGCGCCGATCAGGAACACCGGGCGGCGCCCGATCCGGTCGGACAGCGTCGCCCACAGCGGGATCGCGGCGAGCGCGACGACGTTGGCCAGGGCCCCCACCCACAGCATGGCCGTACGCGACATGCCGACCGCGTCGCTCGTGGCGTACGCCAGTGCCCACACCGTGAAGATCGTGCTGACCGAGGCGACCAGCGCGCCCGCGATCACCCGCAGCACGTCCGCCCAGTGCTCGCGCAGCAGGACCACGAGCGGCATCCTGGCCACGCCGTCCGCCGCGGCCTGCCGGGCGAAGGCCGGCGTCTCGTCCAGCTTGCGGCGGATGACCCAGCCGACCACGGCGACCGCGACGCTCAGCCAGAACGGCAGCCGCCAGCCCCACGACAGCAACTGTTCCTCGGGCATCGCGGCGACCGGGATGAAGACCAGCGTGGCCAGCAGCTGGCCGCCCTGGGTGCCGCTGAGGGTGAAGCTGGTGAAGAAGCCGCGCCGGCCCGGTGGGGCGTGTTCCAGCGTCATGGAGTTGGCGCTGGCCTGCTCACCGGCCGCCGAGATGCCCTGGAGCACCCGGCACAGCACCAGCAGGACCGGGGCGAGGCCGCCGACCTGCTCCCGGGTCGGCAGACAGCCGATGAGGAACGTCGACAGGCCCATCAGCATCAGCGTGAAGACCATGATCTTCTTGCGGCCGAGCTTGTCCCCGAAGTGCCCGAGCACCAGCGCGCCGACGGGCCGGGCGGCGTACGCGACACCGAACGTGGCCAGCGACAGCAGGGTCGCCGTGGCCGGGTCGGACTCGTCGAAGAACACCTCGGGGAAGATCAGCGCGGCGGCGCTGCCGTAGATGAAGAAGTCGTAGTACTCCAGGGCACTGCCGATCCAGGCGGCGGTCGCGGCTTTCCTGGGCTGACCGGGCGGGGCGGCGGACCCTGAGGGCATGGCGGGGACGGACACGGCGGCTCCTTGGCGGGCTCCGCCCAGGGCGGAGTGGGATGAACGGAGAGCAGAGGGGGACGTGCCGGATCGCGGCTAATTAACCCACTGGGTAGTTAACTGGGGGTGGCCAGTGATGCTGCGCCGGAGTGCCGCCGGTGTCAAGGGGTCGCGCTCCGGGGGTTCAGTCCGCCGTCCGCTCCGCCGTCAGATACGCGATCACCATGTCGCCCAGCATGGCGCGGTAGTGCGCGCGCTGTGCCCGGTCGAGCAGGTCGCGGCCGAACAGCGCGCCGAAGGTGTGCCGGTTGGAGACCCGGAAGAAGCAGAACGAGGAGATCATCGCGTGCAGGTCGACGGCGTCGACGTCCGCCGTGAACAGGCCCGACTCCTGGCCCGAGGCCAGGATCCGGCGGATCACGTCCAGGGCGGGGGAGCCGATCTTCCCGAGCTTCTCGGAGGCCGCGATGTGGTGCGCCTCGTGGATGTTCTCGATGCTGACCAGGCGGATGAAGTCGGGGTGCTGCTCGTGGTGGTCGAAGGTCAGCTCCGCCAGGCGCCGGATGGCCGCCACCGGGTCCAGGTGGTCGACGTCGAGCTGCTGCTCGGCCTCCCGGATCACCCCGTACGCGCGCTCCAGCACAGCCGTGAACAGCTGTTCCTTGCCGCCGAAGTAGTAGTAGATCATCCGCTTGGTGGTGCGGGTGCGGGCGGCGATCTCGTCCACCCGGGCCCCGTCGTAGCCGGCCCGCGCGAACTCCTGTGTGGCGACGTCGAGGATCTCGGCCCGGGTGCGGGCCGCGTCACGGATGCGCTCGCCAGGCCGTGCCGGTTCTTCGACGCTGGTCATCAGGTTCCTTAGGGCGGAGGGGCCGGTGCCGGTGATTCTAGAAGCAGGGGCCCGCCCGGCCGCGGGGGTCTTCCCGGGCTCGTCCCCGACTGATATAGCTAACGTACTGGTTCGTACATTAGTGAGCCCCTCAGGAGGCGCGCGTGCCCCACAGGTCGTATCTCGTCGGTCTGATCGGTTCCGGCATCGGCCCGTCGCTCAGTCCGGCCCTGCACGAGCGGGAGGCCGGCCGGCAGGGCCTGCGCCTGGTGTACCGGCCGATCGACATCGACACCCTCGGTGTGCCGCCCGAGGCCGTGGGCGATCTGCTGCGGGCCGCCCGCGACCTGGGCTTCGACGGGCTCAACATCACCCACCCCTGCAAACAGCTCGTCATCGAGCACCTGGACGCGCTCACCCCGCAGGCCGAGGCGCTGGGCGCGGTCAACACCGTCGTCTTCGAGGACGGCCGCGCGGTCGGCCACAACACGGACGTCACCGGCTTCGCCGCCTCCTTCGCCCGCGGGCTGCCCGACGCGCCACTGGAACGGGTCGTGCAGCTGGGCGCCGGCGGTGCGGGCGCGGCCGTCGCCCACGCCACGCTCACCCTCGGCGCCGAACGCGTCACGGTCGTCGACGCCCTGCCCGAGCGGGCCGCCGCCCTGGCCGGTTCCCTCAACCGCGCCTTCGGGGAAGGACGCGCCGCCGCCGCGCCCCCGGAACGGCGGACCGAGCTGCTCGCGCAGGCCGACGGCATCGTCCACGCCACGCCCACCGGCATGGCGGCCCACCCCGGTCTGCCCCTGCCCGCCGAGCTGCTCCACCCCGGACTCTGGGTCGCCGAGGTGGTCTACCGGCCGCTGGAGACCGAGCTGCTGCGCACCGCCCGGGCTCTGGGCTGCGCCACCCTCGACGGCGGAGGCATGGCCGCCTTCCAGGCCGCCGACGCGTTCCGCCTGTTCACCGGCCAAGAACCCGACGCCGCGCGGATGCTGGCGGACCTGACCGAACTGGCCGGAACCGTCGGGGCTTCGAACTAGAAAGAGGTACCGCCGTTGCGCACGTCCATCGCCACCGTCTCCCTCAGCGGCTCCCTCACCGAGAAACTCGACGCCGCCGCCCGGGCCGGTTTCGACGGGGTGGAGATCTTCGAGAACGACCTGCTGGCCAGCCCCCTCACCCCCGAGGACGTCCGCGCCCGCTGCGCCGACCTCGGCCTGCGGATCGACCTCTACCAGCCGATGCGGGACATCGAGGCCGTGCCCGAGGCCGAGTTCGCCCGGAACCTGCGGCGGGCCCGGCACAAGTTCGAGCTGATGCGCCGGCTCGGCGCCGACACGGTCCTCGTCTGCTCCAGCGTCTCCCCGCAGGCGGTGGACGACGACGCCCTCGCCGCCGAACAGCTGAGCCGGCTCGCCGACGCGGCCCGGGAAGCCGGTGTCCGGGTGGCCTACGAGGCCCTCGCCTGGGGCCGGCACGTCAGCACCTACGACCACGCCTGGCGCATCGTCGAGGCGGCCGGGCACCCGGCGCTCGGCACCTGCCTGGACAGCTTCCACATCCTCTCCCGCGGCACCGGCACGCAGGGCATCGAGGACATCCCCGGCGAGAAGATCTTCTTCCTCCAGCTCGCCGACGCCCCGCTGCTCGCCATGGACGTGCTCCAGTGGAGCCGCCACTACCGCTGCTTCCCCGGCCAGGGCGGCTTCGACGTCGCGGGCCTGGTGCGGCACGTGCTGGCCACCGGCTACGACGGCCCGCTGTCCCTGGAGGTCTTCAACGACGTCTTCCGGCAGTCCGAGGCCGGAGCGACCGCCGTCGACGCCCGGCGCTCCCTGCTGCTGCTCCAGGAGGAGGTGGGCAAGGCTCCCCTGCCCGGTCCCGTCGTCCCCACCGGTGTCGCCTTCGCCGAACTGGTCACGCCCGATGCCGAACCCCTGGCCGCGCTGCTCGGCGCCCTGGGCTTCACCCGCACCGCACGCCATCGCGGCAAGCCCGTCGGCCTCTGGGAGCAGGGCGACGCCCGGATCCTGGTCAACACCGGGCCGGCCGTCCGCCGGGACGGCGCCCGGCTCGCCGCGATCGGCCTGGAGTCACCGGACCCGGCCGCGGCGGCCCGGCGCGCCGAGGCGCTGCTCGCGCCCGTCCTGCCGCGCCGCCGGGCCCCCGGGGACGCCCCGCTGGACGCCGTCGCCGCTCCCGACGGCACGGAGCTGTTCTTCTGCGCCGGCGACCGCCCGCAACGGCCCGGCTGGCGGGCCGACTTCGAGGACACGGGCCGGCCGCCGGGGCAGGCGGGCATCCGGGGCATCGACCACCTCGCCCTCACCCAGCCCTGGCACCACTTCGACGAGGCGGCCCTCTTCCACCGCGGGGTGCTCGGCCTGCACGCCCAGGGGAGCGTGGACGTCGCCGACCCCTATGGCCTGCTGCGCAGCCGCGCCGTCACCAACGCCGACGGCAGTGTCCGGATCGCCCTCACCGTCGGCGCCGCGCCCACGGACGACACCGTCCACGCCCAGCACATCGCCCTGGCCACCGACGACGTGGTCGCCGCGGCCCGCCGCTTCCGGGAGGCGGGCGGCAGTCCGCTGCCGGTCCCGTCGAACTACTACGACGGCCTCGCCGCCCGCTTCGCATTCGCCGACGGCGAGCTGGAGACGTACCGCGACCTCGGCATCCTCTACGACCGCGACGCCCACGGCGTCTTCCGCCACTGCTACACCCGCACCGTCGGACGGGTCTTCTTCGAACTGGTCCAGCGCGACGGCGGCTACCGGGGCTACGGCGCCGTCAACGCCCCGGTACGGCTGGCCGCGCAGCACGCGGTGCGGGCGCTCACTGGCGGCTGACGGTCCGGGTGATGCCGGTGACGACGGTGGTGGCCAGCGTCCAGCCCGTGACGACCAGGGCGTAGGAGAACCACTGGTACCGGCCGGCGGGCGCGAAGGCGCCCTCCTGCCCGAAGGAGATCACGGGCAGGAGCAGGTCGAGTGTGTAGAACACGGGGTTGAACTGCGGGGCCTCGTCCGCCTTCAGCGGCCGGGGATGGTGCAGCGCGAACGTGAGGGAGCCGATCACGAGCAGCGACAGCAGCCAGCCCGCCGCCCGCAGCGGGCGGAAGCCGTAACCGACGGTGGCGTCCTGCACATAGCCCCACAGCCGGCCGTACCAGGGCAGGGTGCCGCGGTGGCGGCGCTGCTTGGCGAGCTGGACGCGCCGGGCGGCATGGTCGTCGCCGATCCGCCGGTAGGCGGCGGTCAACTGCTCGTAGGCGTGCGGGACATAGCCGTCGCCGTCGCGCTCCAGCATCGTCAGGCGGCGCCGGGCGGGCACGTGCGGAGTGAGCGAGGTGTAGACGAGGCCGTCGAGCAGGACCCTTGGCGGGATCACCTCCGGCTCCAGCCACAGCACGTCCACCTGGGCGCGGCGCAGGTTGAGCGTGCCCTCCAGCGGGGGACTCTCGCGCAGCCAGAGTTCCCCGATGACACAGCTGCCGGCGCGCAGCGCCGGGCCCCCGGGGTTCACCAGGCGGGCGTGCGACAGGTTGAGCCTTCCCGTGACGCGGGCGCCGCGCAGGCCGATCCAGCCGAGCACCGACGCGCTGCGCAGGAGGACGTCGCCCTCCGCCGTGAGCGTCTCCGCGTCGAGGGCGATCTCTCCGGCGCCGGCCTCCAGCCGCGTCTCGTTGAAGTCGATCGTCCCGGCCACCGAGGCGCCCGTCAGCCGCACCTCGCCGCGTGTCCGCAGGCCCGGCGCGGACAGACCGTCCCCGATCGTCACATGGTTGAGCTGGAGCACCGGCTGGCCCGGGGGCGCTTGGCCGATGTCGGCACCGTCCAGGAACAGGGCACCGGAGAGCTGCGCGCCACCGAGCTTGACGGGCCCGTCGATGAGGCAGTCCGACAGGCGCAGGACGCCGTCGACGCGCAGGGTGGCGGCCTCCAGGCCGGGCAGTACGGACCGGCGCAGGTTCAGCTGGCGCAGCCGGGCCGCGTACAGGACGGGCACGTCCTCGAAGAAGCAGTCGCTGAGCCGGACGGCGTGGTCGATGTCGCTGTACTGGAGGTTCAGCACCCCGGTGATCCGCGCGCCCGCCAGCCGGAGGGCGGCCGTCTCCCCGTCCTCCTGCGGGGAGCTCAGCAGCAGGGCCCGCACCACGGACGCCCGCACGGTCCGTTCGGGACCCCATTCCGCGCCCCGCGTCGGATCCTCGTCGCCCTGGTCCCGGAGGTCCACGTTCTCCCCGCGCGGAAAGGCGCGCCACACCCGCTCCTCGGCGGGCGTCATGTCGGTGATCTCCATCAGCGGGGACTCTGACGCGCCCGGCCGGAGGCTGTCAACACAGAGCCCGCTTATGAACCCCCGCCTGCGCCCCGACGCCCGGCACGCACCCTCGCCGCACGCCGAGGGCACGCACCGAACGCCGCTGCGCCCGCGCTCCGCGCGGACGACGGGGGTTCAGAAGCAGGCTCTCACCTCCGGCCGGGGCTCGTTACGCCCTGGAGTTCCACTCCGCGATCACGGGTCGGCCGTGCTCGGTCGACAGCCGGCTGACCGTGCCGGTCTCCAGCCGGAACAACTGCCCCCGCGCCGGGGGCAGACCCAGCCGGCGGGCCGTCAGGACGCGGAGGAAGTGCCCGTGCGCCACCAGCATCACATCGCCCTCGGGCAGCGACTTCTCCGCCCGGGCCAGCACCCGGTCGGCGCGTTCGCCGACCTCCTCGGGGGACTCGCCGGGCCGGCCGTCGGGGCCGGGCGGCCCCCCGTCGGTCCACAGGTCCCAGTCGGGCCGGGTGCGGTGTATCTCCTCGGTGGTGACGCCCTCGTAGGCGCCGTAGTACCACTCGTGCAGGTCCGCGTCCCGCACGGTCCCGGTCAGGCCCGCGAGTTCGGCGGTGCGCACCGCGCGGGCGAGCGGGCTGGTCAGGACCAGTGCGAAGGCACGGCCCGCCAGGAGCGGGGCGAGGGAGGCGGCCTGCTCCTCACCGTGCGGGGTGAGGGGCAGGTCGGTGAAGCTGGTGTGCTGTCCGCTCCGGCTCCACTCCGTCTCGCCGTGGCGGACCAGCAGCAGATCGCCCACGCCTACGCCTTCTTCGCGGACTCGACGGCGTGGCCGCCGAACTGGTTGCGCAGCGCCGCGATCATCTTCATCTGCGGAGAGTCGTCCTGCCGGGAGGCGAACCGGGAGAACAGGGAAGCGGTGATCGCGGGCAGCGGCACGGAGTTGTCGATCGCCGCCTCCACGGTCCAGCGCCCCTCGCCGGAGTCCTGGGCGTAACCGCGCAGGCCCTCCAGGTGCTCGTCCTCGTCGAGGGCGTTGACCGCGAGGTCCAGCAGCCAGGAGCGGATGACGGTGCCGTCCTGCCAGGAGCGGAACACCTCGCGGACGTTGTCGACCGAGTCCACGGCCTCCAGCAGCTCCCAGCCCTCGGCGTAGGCCTGCATCATGGCGTACTCGATGCCGTTGTGGACCATCTTCGCGAAGTGCCCGGCGCCCACCTTGCCCGCGTGGACGAAGCCGTACGGGCCTTCCGGCTTGAGCGCCTCGAAGATCGGCCGGAGCCGGTCGACGTACTCCTTCTCGCCGCCGACCATCAGGGCGTAGCCGTTCTTCAGGCCCCACACGCCGCCGGAGACGCCCGCGTCGACGAAGCCGATGCCGCGCTTGCTCAGCTCCTCGGCGTGCTTCTCGTCGTCCGTCCAGCGGGAGTTGCCGCCGTCGACCACCGTGTCGTAGGGCTTGAGGAGGTCCGCCAGACGGTCGATGACGTGCTGGGTGGGGTCACCGGCCGGGACCATGACCCAGACCGTGCGCGGCGCCTCCAGTTGGTTGACGAGGTCGGCCAGACTGGCGACGTCGGACTTGTCCGGGTTGGTGTCGTAGCCGATGACGGTGTGGCCGGCGTTGCGCAGGCGCTCGCGCATGTTGCCGCCCATCTTGCCGAGACCCACAAGACCGATCTGCATGTCAGTTCACTTCCCGAAGATTGCGGTAGGCGGCCACCAGCGCGGCCGTGGACGGGTCGAGACCGGGGACGTCGGCGCCCTCGGTCAGGGCGGGCTCGACGCGCTTGGCGAGGACCTTGCCGAGCTCGACGCCCCACTGGTCGAAGGAGTCGATGTTCCACCACGCCCTCGGCCCGCACCTCCTCGGCGGTCTTGCCGAAGGCCAGCGCCTGCCCCTGCGCGAAAAGGTTGGCCATCAGCAGGTCGTGCTGGGCCTTCAGTTCGTCGCTCAGCTCGGCGACCGGCCGGGCGAAGCCGATCAGGTCGGCCGGGATGAGCTTGGTGCCCTGGTGGATGAGCTGGTAATAGGCGTGCTGCCCGTTGGTGCCCGGCGTGCCCCACACCACCGGCCCGGTCTGCCAGTCCACCGGGTTCCCGTCGCGGTCAACCGACTTGCCGTTGGACTCCATGTCGAGCTGCTGGAGGTAGGCGGTGAACTTGGACAGGTAGTGGCTGTAGGGCAGCACCGCGTGCGACTGGGCGTCGTGGAGGCCGATCGCGATCATCAGGGACAGGCCGATCGCGGAGTCGTACGAGTAGCGGCCGCCGACCCAGTCCCAGAACTCGAACATGTTGTCGACGTCGATGCCGAACCCGGCGACCTTCTCCGCGTTGGTCGACAGGGCGACGAAGTGCTTCGCCACCGCCTTTTCGTCGCCCCCCAGCCCCTCCAGCAGCCAAGAGCGCGCGGACGTGGCGTTGGTGACCGTCTCGATCGTGGTGAAGGTCTTGGACGCCACGATGAACAGCGTCTCCGCCGGGTCCAGGTCGCGCACCGCCTCGTGGAGGTCGGAGCCGTCCACGTTCGACACGAACCGGAACGTCAGCTCCCGGTCGGTGAACGGCCGCAGCGCCTCGTAGGCCATCGCCGGGCCGAGGTCGGAGCCGCCGATGCCGATGTTGACGACGTTGCGGATCCGCTTGCCGGTGTGGCCGGTCCACTCGCCGGAGCGCACCCGGTCCGCGAAGGCGGCCATCTTGTCGAGCACGGCGTGCACCCCGCCCGGGGTCCGCCGCGAACAGCTCGCGCAGACCGGGCTGCGGGGCGTCCTTGCGGTGGTCCTCCAGGGCGGTCCACTCGGGCCGCCGGGTGAGCCGGGGGGTACCGGAGGGGGAGTCAGACATGGGCAGGGGTCTCCTCGGTCGCCGCGCCGTTCAGGGCGATGGCGTACATCTCGTCGGCGTCGAGGCGCCTCAGCTCCTCGGCGATGAGTTCGGAGGTGGCACGGACCTTGAGCGCGAGGGTGCGCGACGGCTGGCCCGGCAGGGTCAGCGTGGCCAGCGGCCCTTCGGGGCGGTCGATGACGATCTCCCCGTTCTCCGTGCCCAGGCGCACGGCCGTCACCACCGGCCCGGCGGTGACCACGCGGTCCACCCGGACGTGCAGCCGCGCTTCCAGCCAGCGGGCCAGCAGCTCGGCGGCCGGGTTCTCGGCCTCGGCCTCCACCGCCGCCGAGACGATCCGCGCCCGGGCCTGGTCCAGCGCCGCCGCCAGCATCGAACGCCAGGGCGTCAGCCGGGTCCAGGCGAGGTCGGTGTCACCGGGCGCGTAGGAGCGGACCCGGGTCTGGAGCGTCTCCAGGGGGTTCTCGACGGCGTACAGGTCGGTGATCCGCCGCTGGGCCAGCGCCCCGAGCGGGTCCTTGGAGGGCACCTCGGGGGCGTCCACCGGCCACCACACCACCACCGGCGCGTCCGGCAGCAGCAGCGGCAGCACGACCGAGTCGGCGTGGTCGGACACCTCGCCGTAGGTCCGCAGGATCACCGTCTCGCCGGTGCCGGCGTCAGCGCCCACCCGGACCTCGGCGTCCAGCCGGGAGGACTGGCGGTCGCGCGGGGTGCGGGCGTGCCGCTTGATGACGACCAGGGTGCGCGAGGGGTGCTCGTGCGAGGCCTCCTCGGCCGCCTTGATCGCGTCGTAGGCGTTCTCCTCGTCCGTGACGATCACCATCGTCAGGACCATGCCCACGGCGGGCGTGCCGATGGCGCGGCGGCCCTGCACCAGCGCCTTGTTGATCTTGCTTGCCGTGGTGTCGGTCAGGTCGATCTTCATGGCCTGCGCCAGCTCCGTCCGTCTCGTGCGAGCATCTCGTCGGCTTCCTCGGGTCCCCAGCTGCCCGAGGCGTACTGCGCGGGCCGGCCGTGCATGGCCCAGTACTGCTCGATCGGGTCGAGGATCTTCCAGGACTCTTCCACTTCCTGGTGACGGGGGAACAGGTTGGCGTCGCCCAGGAGGACGTCGAGGATCAGCCGTTCGTACGCCTCGGGGCTCGACTCGGTGAACGACTCGCCGTAGGCGAAGTCCATCGTCACGTCCCGGATCTCCATTGAGGTGCCCGGCACCTTCGAGCCGAAGCGGACCGTCATGCCCTCGTCCGGCTGGACGCGGATGACGATCGCGTTGGAGCCCAGCTCCTCGGTCGCTGTGGAGTCGAAGGGGGAGTGCGGGGCCCGCTGGAAGACCACCGCGATCTCCGTCACCCGGCGGCCCAGCCGCTTGCCGGTGCGCAGGTAGAACGGGACGCCGGCCCAGCGGCGGTTGTCCACCTGGAGCCGGACCGCGGCGTACGTGTCGGTGGTGGACGACTGGTCGATGCCGTCCTCCTCCAGATAGCCGCGCACCTTCGTGCCGCCCTGCCAGGCCGCCGCGTACTGGCCGCGCACGGTGCCCTGGCCCAGGTCCTGCGGCAGCCGCACGGCCTTGAGGACCTTCAGCTTCTCGGTGAGAAGCGAGGCGGCGTCGAAGGCGGCCGGCTCCTCCATCGCGGTGAGCGCCATCAGCTGGAGCAGGTGGTTCTGGATGACGTCACGGGCGGCGCCGATGCCGTCGTAGTACCCGGCCCGGCCGCCGATGCCGATGTCCTCGGCCATGGTGATCTGCACGTGGTCCACGAAGGACCGGTTCCAGATCACGATGCGGTTGAGCTCCTCGGCCGACCGCAGGTCGTGCCCGAACGGCTTCTCGATGACCGCGCGGCGCCAGGAACCCTCGGGGGCGCTCGCCAGCTTGTGCTTCTTCAGCTGCTGGACGACCTTCGGGAAGAACTTCGGCGGCACCGACAGGTAGAAGGCGTAGTTGCCGCTGGTGCCCCGGGAGGCGTCCAGCTCCTCCACGGCGGAGCGCAGCTGCTTGAACGCCGTGTCGTCGTCGAAGTCGCCGGGGATGAACCGCATGCCCTCGGCGAGCTGCTGCCAGACCTCCTCGCGGAACGGGGTCCGGGCGTGCTCACGCACCGCGTCGTGCACGACCTGCGCGAAGTCCTGGTCCTCCCAGTCCCGGCGGGCGAAGCCCACCAGCGAGAAGCCCGGCGGCAGCAGGCCGCGGTTGGCCAGGTCGTACACGGCCGGCATGAGCTTCTTGCGGGACAGGTCGCCGGTGACGCCGAAGATGACCAGCCCGGAGGGGCCCGCGATCCTGGGCAGCCGGCGGTCCTGCGGGTCGCGCAGCGGGTTGACGAAGTCGGTGTCGGTGTCGGTGTCGGCGCGGTCCACGGACGGGGCGGCCTCCGCCGTGCCGCTCACCCCGGTCTGCTCGACCCCGGCCGCCTCCTGCGCGGCCCGGGCCTCCTTGTCCTCCTTGGTCCCCTTGGTCTCCTGTTCGGCCGTCTGGGGGATGCCCTCGATGCCCTCGCTCATTCCGCGTCAACTCCCTTGCTGTTCAAGGACTTGGTGACCGCGTCCAGCAGGTCCTGCCAGGCCACCTCGAACTTGGCCACGCCCTCGTCCTCCAGTTGCCGCACCACCTCGTCGTATGCAATGCCGAGCCGTTCGACGGCCGCCAGGTCCGCGCGGGCCCGGTCGTAGCCGCCGGTGACGGTGTCGCCCCGGACGTCGCCGTGGTCGGCGACGGCGTTCAGCGTTGCCTCCGGCATGGTGTTGACCGTGCCGGGGGCGACCAGCTCGTCCACGTACAGGGTGTCCTTGTAGGCCGGGTCCTTCACACCGGTGGAGGCCCAAAGGGGGCGCTGCCGGTTGGCTCCGGCGCCTTCCAGGGCCTGCCAGCGCTCCCCCTCGAAGACCTGTTCGTACGCCTCGTAGGCGAGCCGGGCGTTGGCCAGGGCCGCCCGGCCCTTCAGGGCGAGGGCCTCGTCCGTGCCCAGCAGCGTCAGCCGCTTGTCGATCTCGGAGTCCACGCGGGAGACGAAGAACGACGCGACCGAGTGGATCGCCGACAGGCCGAGCCCGGCCGTCCGCGCCTTCTCCAGGCCGGCGAGGTAGGCGTCCATCACCTCGCGGTAGCGCTCCAGGGAGAAGATCAGCGTCACATTGACACTGATACCCGCTCCGATCACTTCCGTGATCGCCGGCAGGCCCGCCTTCGTCGCCGGGATCTTGATCATCACGTTGGGGCGGTCCACCAGCCAGGCCAGCTGCCGGGCCTCGGCGACGGTCGCCGCCGTGTCGTGGGCGAGGCGCGGGTCGACCTCGATGGAGACCCGGCCGTCCCGGCCGCCACTCGCCTCGTACACCGGCCGCAGCACGTCGGCGGCGGCCCGGACGTCGGCGGTCGTCATCATCCGGACGGCCTCGTCGACGGTCACACCGCGCACCGCCAGGTCGGCGAGCTGCTCCTCGTAGCCCACACCGGAGCCGATGGCGGCCTGGAAGATGGACGGGTTGGTGGTGACGCCGACGACGTTCCGCGTGGCGACGAGCCCGGCCAGGCCGCCGGACTCGATCCGCCGGCGCGACAGGTCGTCGAGCCAGATCGACACGCCCTCGTCGGACAGGCGCTGGAGTGCTCCCGCGGTAGCGGTCGCTTCGGTCACAGTGATCATCTTCTTTCGGGCGGTCGGATCAGCCGCGGGCGGCGGCGAGGGATTCCCGCGCTGCGGCGACGACGTTCTCGGGGGTGAAGCCGTACTCGGCGAACAGGGTCTTCGCGTCGGCGGAGGCGCCGAAGTGCTCCAGGGAGACGATGCGTCCGGCGTCCCCGACGAACCGGTGCCAGGTCAGGCCGATCCCGGCCTCGACGGCGACCCGGGCCCTCACCGACGGCGGCAGCACGCTGTCGCGGTACGAGCGCGGCTGCTCCTCGAACCACTCCACGGACGGCATCGACACCACGCGGGTGGGCACACCGGCGCCCTGGAGGAGCTCGCGCGCTCCGGCGGCGACGTGGACCTCGGAACCGGTCGCGATCAGGATCACTTGCGGAACGCCGCCCTCCGCCTCGAACCTCACGTAACCGCCGCGCGCCGCGTCCGGGTCCGGCTCGTAGGTCGGCACGCCCTGGCGAGTGAGCGCGAGGCCGTGCGGGGCCGGGGCGGTGCTGTGGCGCTCGAGGATCTCGGCCCAGACGACCGCGGTCTCGTTGGCGTCGGCCGGGCGCACGACGTTCAGGCCGGGGATGGCCCGCAGCGTGGCCAGGTGCTCCACCGGCTGGTGGGTGGGGCCGTCCTCGCCGAGGCCGATGGAGTCGTGCGTCCACACGTACGTCACCGGCAGCTGCATCAGGGCGGACATGCGCACCGCGTTGCGCATGTAGTCGGAGAAGACCAGGAAGGTGCCGCCGTAGATCCGGGTGTTGCCGTGCAGCGCGATGCCGTTCATCTCCGCGGCCATGGAGAACTCGCGGATGCCGAAGTGGACGGTGCGGCCGTACGGGTCGGCCTCCGGCAGCGGGTTGCCATCGGGGAGGAACGAACGGGTCTTGTCGATGGTGGTGTTGTTCGAGCCGGCCAGGTCGGCGGAACCGCCCCACAGCTCGGGCACGACCGGGCCGAGCGCCTGGAGGACCTTGCCGGAGGCGGCGCGGGTGGCGACCGCCTTGCCGGGCTCGAACACCGGCAGAGCGTCCTGCCAGCCCTCCGGCAGCTCACCCTTGCTGACACGGTCGAACGTGGCGGCCCGCTCCGGGTTGTCACCCCGCCAGGCGGCGATCCGCTTGTCCCAGGCGGTGTGCGCCTCGGCGCCCCGGTCCAGGGCCCGGCGGGTGTGCGCCAGCACCTCGTCGGCGACCGCGAAGGACTGCTCCGGGTCGAAGCCGAGGAGGCGCTTGGTGGCGGCGACCTCGTCCTCGCCGAGTGCCGAGCCGTGCGAGGCCTCGGTGTTCCGCGCGTTCGGCGCCGGCCAGGCGATGATCGTGCGCATCGCGATGATCGAGGGGCGCCCGGTCTCCGCCTGAGCCGCCCTCAGGGCCGCGTACAGCGCGCGTACGTCGACGTCGCCGTCCTCCTGCGGCTCGATCCGCTGCACGTGCCAGCCGTAGGCCTCGTAGCGCTTCAGCACGTCCTCGGAGAACGCGGTCGCGGTGTCGCCCTCGATGGAGATGTGGTTGTCGTCGTAGAGGAAGACCAGGTTGCCGAGCCTCTGGTGGCCGGCGAGCGAGGAGGCCTCCGCGGAGACGCCCTCCTGGAGGTCGCCGTCGGAGACGATCGCCCAGATCGTGTGGTCGAAGGGGGAGTCGCCCTCGGGGGCCTCCGGGTCGAACAGGCCGCGCTCGTAACGGGCGGCCATCGCCATGCCGACGGCGTTCGCGACGCCCTGGCCGAGCGGGCCCGTGGTGGTCTCCACCCCAGCGGTGTGCCCGTACTCGGGGTGGCCCGGCGTCTTGGAGCCGTGCGTGCGGAACGCCTTCAGGTCGTCCAGGTCCAGCTCGTAGCCCGCGAGGTAGAGCTGCGTGTAGAGGGTCAGCGAGGTGTGGCCGGGGGACAGGACGAAGCGGTCACGGCCGGTCCACTCGGGATCGGCGGGATCGTGCCGCATCACCTTCTGAAAGATCGTGTAGGCGGCCGGTGCCAGGCTCATCGCGGTGCCGGGGTGTCCGTTGCCCACCCGCTGCACGGCATCGGCCGCGAGAAGGCGTGCGGTGTCGACGGCACGCCGGTCGAGTTCGGTCCATTCGAAATTGTCCGCTGTCTGCGTGCTCATCTTCAAGAAGTCCTCGATCGGAGCGGCGTGGCTGGTCTGACGCGTTCAAAACTAAAAGTCTGACTTTTGAGGCGGTAGGTCGGCATGTGCCAGCCTGTGGTGAAAGTGGGACACCCACCGGCAGCAGGGCGCGCGAACGGGGCGGTACGAGGCGGACATGGCGAACATGGCGGACAGAAACATTCAAGGCGGCGACGGGATCGATACCTTCCCCTTCCCGGTCGAACTCAGCGTCGGCGGCGTGGGCATGCAGGTCGGCCCGATGGGAGCCGGCCGTACCTGGCACGCCGACGCCCCCCTGGAGCGCGTGCACCGCATCGACTTCCATGTCGTGATGCTGTTCGGCGCGGGCCCGGTCCGGCACATGGTCGACTTCACCGAACACGAGGCCACCGCCGGGGACCTGCTGTGGATCCGCCCGGGGCAGGTCCACCGCTTCTCGCGCACCGGCGAGTACCGCGGAACCGCGCTGACCATGCAGCCCGGCTTCCTGCCCCGCTCGACCGTGGAGGCCACCGGCCTCTACCGCTACGACCTGCCGCCGCTGCTGCGCCCCGACGCGGCCCAACTGGCCGGTCTTCGGGCCGCGCTCGCACAGCTGCGGCGCGAGTACGAGGACGCGGACACCCTGCCGCTGAGCCTGCACACCGCCGTCCTGCGCCATACGCTGACGGCGTTCCTGCTGCGGCTCGCCCATCTCGCGGCGCGTTCGGCCCCGGCCCTGCACCGGCGGACCGACTCCACCTTCACCCTCTTCCGGGACGCCGTCGAACGGGACTTCGCCACCAACCACAGCGTCAGCGCCTACGCCGACGCGCTCGGCTACTCCCGCCGCACCCTGGTCCGCGCGGTGCGCGCCGCGACCGGCGAGACCCCCAAGGCCTTCATCGACAAGCGGGTCGTCCTGGAGGCCAAGCGGCTCCTCGCCCACACGGAACTGCCGATCGGCCGGGTCGGCGCGGCAGTCGGCTTCCCCGACGCCGCCAACTTCTCCAAGTTCTTCCACCAGCACACGGATCAGACCCCGGCGGCCTTCCGGGCGGAGCTGCGCTGAGGGTGCAGAAGAGGGGCTCCACGCACGCGTGGAGCCCCTCTTCGGGTGTTCTCAGTGCCCGAAGGTGAACCAGTTGACGTTCACGAAGTCCGCCGGCTGCCCGCTGGTGAAGGTCAGATAGACGTCGTGCGTGCCGGTCACGCCACTGATGTTCGCCGGGACGGTCCGCCATGACTGCCAGCCCCCGGTGCTGCCCACCGCGAAGCTCCCGACGGGCGCGTTGCCGCGGCTGTCCAGCCGGACCTCGACCAGCCCGCTGACGCCGCCCGCCGCGCCGCTCGCGACCCGGGCGCTGAACTGCCGGGCCGCCGTGGAGCCGAAGTTCACGCCCTTGAAGTGCAGCCAGTCGCCGCTTGCGAGCGCGCCGACGTTCTGCCCGCCGCCGGTGTCGGCCGTCGTCTCGGTGATCACGCCGGACTGGCCGTCGTAGGACTCGGCCTGGATGGCGGAGTAGGCGTCGCGGTTCCCGGTCGGCGGTGTCGTGGTGCCACCGCCGGACGACAGCACCTGGACGTAGTCGACGACCATCGCGTGGCCCGGCTGCGTCCCGGCGTCCGGGCCGCCGCCGAACGCGTCGGGGAAGCCGCCGCCCATCGCGACGTTCAGGATGATGAAGAAGCCGTGGTCGGTCGCGTTCTTCCAGGTCGTCGCGTCGACCTGGTTGGCGCGCACGGTGTGGAAGTTGACGCCGTCGAGGTAGAAGCGGATCTCCTCGACGTTCGTCGAGCGGTCCCACTCCATCCGGTACGTGTGGAAGCCGGCCTGACAGGAGGTGCCCTGACAGGTCGTCGAGCCGCCGATGCCGCTGGTCTCGTTGCAGGGGCCGCCCGGGGACGTACCGCAGTGCATCGTCGCGAACACCGTGTTCATGCCCTGGGTGTTCTCCATGATGTCCAGCTCGCCGACCGCCGGCCAGTTCCAGTAGTCGCCGCGGTACGGCGCGCCCAGCATCCAGAACGCCGGCCAGTAGCCCTTGGCGGCCGCCCCGGTGACGTTCGGCACCTGGATGCGCGACTCGACGCGGAGCTTGCCGCCGGCCGGGGGCTGGAAGTCGGTGCGGTTGGTCTCGATCCGGCCGGAGGTCCAGTTGCCGGCGGCGTCCCGCCGGGGCGTGATCCGGAGGTTGCCGTTGCCGTCGAGCGAGACGTTGGCCGTGCTGTTGGTCATCGTCTCGATCTCGCCGGTGCCCCAGTTGGCGGGACCGCCGGGATAGCCCTTGCCCGTCGCGTACTGCCAGTCGGCGGTGTTGACGCCGGTGCCGGCGGCGCCGTTGAAGTCGTCCACGAACACCTGCGTCCAGCCCGACGGGGGCGGCGGCGCGGAGGCGTTCGCGGACGGGGTGGCGACCGCGGAGGCGGCCGCCGCGAGGCCGAGGGTGCTGACGACGGCGACGAACGCCCGCCGGAAGGGGCGGGGTCCGCGGGGAGTGCTTGAGGTTCCGCTCATGTGGGGGCCTCTCGGGGAAGGGGGTGAGAGCGCTCTCAAAGTGTCGTCAATGTGCTGCACGCCGTCCGGGGCGTCAAGAGGTAAAGCCAGGAAAACTGCGGCGGGCGTGGTGTGTGCACAGCTTGAACGCCCGGTGAGCTGCGGGGGAGTTGTGGGTGGCAGCGGGAGAGGCAGGCCTGCGTGAGAGCGCTCTCAGCCAGTTCCGCCGGGGCCCGCCTCGCGCTTCTTCGCCCAGTGACGCAGCACGTCGTCGAGCATCAGCCAGAGGAAAAGAGCCACACCCATGGTCCACTCCGGAGGTTCGGCCCAGGCGAAGACGAGCCCGGCTGCCCCCGCGAAAACCAGCAGCACCAGCAACCGCAGCACCCACCACCGCGCCCCGCCCGACCGTGTCATCGCCGGCTCCCCTCGTCGCATGTGCCGCGCGGCACCCCGCAGAGTCCGACGCACGGCGGGCCGCGACGGTTGTCCGGCCGGGCCTTCGCCGCTCCGCGCTGTTGAAGACGGGGTCGAGGGGCACTCGGGGTGCACGACGGATTACCGGTCGAGGCAGCAGGAGGCATCCGTGGCCAAACGCCATCACCTGATTCGAGTCGGCCCGGGCACCGTGTGGGACGTCCTCGCCGACGGTCACCGCTACGCGGAGTGGGTGGTCGGGACCTCCGAGTCCCACCCCGTGCGGGGACAGTGGCCGCGCACCGGCGCGGCGATCCACTACGAGGTCCGGCTCGGCCCGGTGCGGCTCGACAACGAGACGGTCGTCCGCCACTGCGAGGAGGGCAGCCGGCTGGAGCTGGAGGCCCAGGCCGGTGTGCTGGGCTCGGCACGCATCGACATCGAGCTGCGGCCCTGGGGCGAGCACTGCCTGGTGATCGTGGACGAACATCCCCTGCGAGGCGCGGGCGGCCGACTGCACAACGCCGGCTTCGAGGCACTGATCCAGCTGCGCCACCGCACGATGCTGGCCCGCCTGGCCAAGCTCTGCGAGACCGAGGCACAGACTCCGGGCAGCGGCCGCCGCCCCCTGGGCCAGGTGACCGTGGGATCCGAGGCGGACGGAGCCGACCGTGCCTGACGCCGTGGTGATCGGCGCGGGTCCCAACGGACTGGTCGCCGCCAATGTCCTCGCGGACGCCGGCTGGAGCGTCGAGGTGCTGGAGGAGCAGTCCGAACCGGGCGGCGCCGTACGCCACGACCGGGGCGTCGACCCCGCCTTCGTCAACGACCTCTTCAGCTCCTTCTACCCCCTCGCGGCCGCCTCGCCCGTCCTGGCCGCGCTCCACCCTGAGGAGCACGGACTGCGCTGGAGCCACGCCCCCAGCGTGCTGGCCCACCCCCTCACCGACGGCAGCTGCGCCGTCCTGGACCGGAACATCGGCACCACCGCCGCGTCCCTCGACACCTTCGAGCCGGGCGACGGAGCGGCCTGGCGGCGGCTGCACGACGTGTGGCAGAACCTGCGCCCCGGCCTCCTGGAGGCCCTGTTCACCCCGTTCCCGCCCGTGCGCGCCACGGCGAAGCTGGCGCTGCGGCTGCGGGCGGCGGGCGGACTGCGCATGGCCCGCTCCCTGGTGCTGCCGGTGCGGCGCCTGGGGGAGGAGGAGTTCCGCGGCGAGGGCGGCCGCCTGTTGCTGGCCGGCAACGCCCTGCACGCGGACCTCGCCCCCGAGTCGGCGGGCAGCGGCGGCTTCGGCTGGCTGATGACCATGCTGGGCCAGACCTACGGCTTCCCGGTCCCGGTCGGCGGCTCCGGCGCGCTGACCTCCGCCCTGGTCCGGCGGCTGGAGAGCCTGGGCGGGCGGGTGCGCTGCGGGCAGCGCGTCGAGCACGTCGTCGTGCGCGGCGGGCGGGCCGTCGGTGTGCGCACGGCCGGCGGGGACGCGGTGCCGGCCCGCCGTGCCGTGCTGGCGGACGTGTCAGTGCCGGCCCTCTACGGCGGGCTGCTCGACCCCGAGCACCTGCCCGCGCAGCTCCTGGACGACCTGCGCCGCTTCCAGTGGGACTTCGCCACGTTCAAGGTCGACTGGGCGCTCGACGGCCCGGTGCCCTGGCAGGCCGAGCCGGCGTCCCGCGCCGGGACCGTGCACCTGTCCGACGGCATGGACGAACTCACCCGCTTCGCCGCGCAGATCGCCATGCGGCAGGTCCCGGACCGGCCGTTCCTGATCTTCGGCCAGATGACCACCTCCGACGCCACCCGCTCCCCGCAGGGCACCGAATCGGCCTGGGCGTACACGCACGTCCCGCACGAGATCCGCGCCGACGCCGCCGACGAGGGCATCACCGGCCGCTGGGACACCAAGGACCAGGAGCTCATGGCCGACCGCGTCGAACGCCAGGTGGAGCGCTTCGCGCCCGGTTTCCGCTCCCTCGTCCGAGGACGGCGCATCCTGGCGCCCCCGACCCTGGAGGCGCTCGACGGCAACCTCGCGGGCGGCGCCATCAACGGGGGCACCACCGCGATGCACCAGCAGCTCGTCTTCCGGCCCCTGCCCGGCACCGGCCGCCCGGAGACCCCGGTGCCGGGCCTGTACCTCGCCTCCTCCGGCGCCCACCCCGGGGGCGGGGTGCACGGCGCGCCCGGGGCCAACGCCGCCCGGGCCGCCCTGCGCCGCAACCGGCCCCCCGGTCTGGCCCGCGCCCAGCGGCTCCTCGCCCACCGCGACCGCACCGGAGCCAGGCGCTGACCCGGTCCCGCCGGTACGGGTCCGGCTCCGGAAGGAAGTACAGCCCATGAACAGCAGCCCGCTCGCCGAGCGCACCGTCGTCATCACCGGAGCCGCCCGCGGCGTGGGCGCGGCACTGGCCCGCGAGGCCGCCCGGTGCGGGGCCCGGGTGGCGCTCGTCGGCCACGAGAAGCCCGTTCTGGACGCGGTGGCCGCCTCGCTGCCCGGCCCGGCCCTCGCCCTGGAAGCGGACGTCACCGACCTCTCCGCGCTGGAGGCGGCGGCGACCACCGTGCGGTCCCGGCTCGGCCGTCCCTCGGCCGTGGTGGCGAACGCCGGCATCGCCGAGGGCGGCGCGCTCCTCGCCTCGGACCCGGCCGCCTGGCGCCGGGTGATCGACGTCAACCTCACCGGCAGCGCCCAGACGGCCCGGGCGTTCCTGCCGGACCTGATCGGCACGGCCGGCTACTTCCTCCAGGTCGCCTCCCTGGCCTCGATCGGCGCCGCCCCGCTCATGAGCGCCTACTGCGCCTCCAAGGCGGGGGTCGAGGCCTTCGCGCACTCCCTGCGGGCGGAGGTCGCCCACCGCGGGGTCGCGGTGGGCATCGCCTACCTCAACTGGACGGACACCGACATGATCCGCGACGCCGACCGGTACGCCGTCCTGCGGGAGCTGCGCAGGCACATGCCCCCTCCGGTCCGCCGCGTGTATCCGGTGGACACGGTCGCCGCCCGCCTGGCCAGGGGCATGGAGCGCCGCCGTACGGCCGTGTACGCACCGGCGTGGCTGCGGCTGGCCCAGCCGATACGCCCGGCCATGCCCCCCGTGGTCCTGCGCGTGGCGCGCCGCGCACTGCCCCGCCTGGAGGCCTCGGGCCCGGTCCGCTACACCGGGCCGCTCGGCGCCGGCGGCCTGGCCGACCGCGCGGCGGCCGGGCCGGGTCCCTGACGACTCCGGATCGGCACGGCATGCCGGACACTGGTCAGCAGGGGAAGGGAGGCCGACCGTGCTGACCGCAGTCCGTGAACAGCTGGGCCAGGCCCTGTTCCGCCGGGTCGCGGGCCCCGGCGGACCCGCGACCCGTGCCCGGATCCACCACACCCCCGGCCCGCGCTGGTTCGGACCGGACCGGCCGATCCGCGCGGTGCACGGCGACGCCTCGATGTTCATCGGCGGGCTGACCGCCCTGTTGCTGCAGTCGCTGCACCCGCTCGCGATGGCGGCCGTCGCCGGGCACTCCGGCTTCCGCGGCGACCCGTGGGGCCGGTTGCAGCGCACCAGCACCTTCCTGGCGGTGACGACGTACGGCACCGCCCCGGACGCCCAGCAGGCCGTCGACCACGTGCGCGGCATCCACGCACGGATCCGCGGCACGACGGCCGAGGGCGTGCCGTACCACGCGGCCGACCCGCATCTGCTCGGCTGGGTGCACGCCGCCGAGACGGACAGCTTCCTGCGCGCCCACGAACGCTACGGCGCCAGGCCCCTGGACGGCGCCGGCTACGACGCCTACGTCGCCGACACCGCGCGCGTCGCCGAGGCCCTGGGAGTGGCCGACCCGCCCCGCGACCGCGGCGAACTGGCCGAGCGTCTGAGCGCCTACCGGCCCGAACTGCGGGCCACGCCTCAGGCCCGGGCAGCCGCCCGCTTCCTGCTGTTCCAGCCCCCGCTGCCGCTGGCCGTCCGGCCCTTCTACGGCGGGCTGGTCGCGAACGCCGTCACCCTGCTCCCGCCCTGGGCGCGCGGCATGCTGTGGCTGCCCCGGGTGCCGGTCGTCGAGGACCTCGCCGTACGCCCCACCGGACGGGCTCTGACCCGGACCATCCGCTGGGCCATGGCCCCGGCCCGGGAGGCCTGAGCGCTCAGGGCTGCCACCCCAGCGCCCGCGAGATCCCGCGCGCCGCCATCCGCACCGCCGGGCCCAGGACCGGCACCTGGGCGTCCGCGTGGGGCACCACGATCGACAGGGCGGCGGTCACGATGCCGTCCGCCCCGCGCACCGGCGCGGCCACCGACAGGGCGTCCTCCGTCACCTGACGGTCGCTCACCGCCACCCCCGACCTGCGTACCTCGGCGAGCACCCGCCGCAGCCGCTCCGGCTCGGTGATGGTGTACGGGGTGAAGGACGCGAGTTCGCCCTCGCAGTACTCCTTCCGGAACACCGGGTCGCCGTGGGCCAGCAGGGCGAGCCCGACCCCGGTGGCGTGCAGCGGCCAGCGGGCGCCGACGCGGATGTGCACGCCGACCGCCGACCGCCCCGACAGCCACTCGATGTAGACGACGTCCCGGCCGTCCCGCACAGCCAGCTGCACGTTCTCGTGCGTCGCCTCGTACAGGTCCTCCAGGTACGGCAGCGCGATCTGCCGCAGGGCGAGGCCGCGCGGGGCCAGCGCTGCGAGCTCCCACAGCCGCAGTCCGACGTGGTAGACGCCGGACTCGTCCCGCTCCAGGGCGCCCCATGCGGTGAGCGCGCCCACCAGCCGGTGCGCGGTGGTCAGGCTCAGCCCGGCCCGCCGGCTGATGTCCGTCAGGCACAGCGCCGGATGCTCGTGGTCGAAGGCCGCGAGCACGGACAGCAGCCGGTCGGGCGCGGTGGGGGCGGTCATGGCCGGGCGTCTCCCGGGTGCGCGAGATCGTAGGGGCGGGGGTAGGGGGCCGGGCGGTACGGGAGGTAACGGGGCTCCGCCGTCGGGTCCGCAGCCCTCGCGCGGGAGTTGAGTGCACCCGGCGAGGCGTCCCAGCGGCCGGTGTCCAGGCGGTGCTCCAGGGTGTGCAGGGCGGCGAGGGTCTCGCCCGGCGTGAAGGTGCAGTGGCCTGGCCGGTCGACGTAGGCCTGGCGCAGGAGCCCGGCGGAGCCCGCCGCCGTGGCGGCCCGCCGGTAGGCGCTCTCCGACGGCACCGGGATCAGGGCGTCACCGGTCGTGTGGATGTTCAGCTGCGGGTCGGCCAGGCGGCCGGAGAGCACACTGGTGCCGCGCATCCACCGCACCGCCGACGGGTCGGCGGTGATGCGGGGCGCCCGGTCCAGGGCCGAGAGGTCGGTGCGCAAGGACAGTCCCGCCTCCTTGTAGAGCTCCGTCACCTCTTTGTACAGCGGGGAGCGTACGAGCATCGAGCGGTAGTCGACGCCCGTGTTCCAGGACGGGTTGCCGCCCGCCCGGCTCTCTGCCTCCTGCCGCCAGCCGAACGCGGGCAGTTGGAGCAGGCCCCGGACGGCCGTGTACTGGTTGGCCTGGGCCGTCTCGTGGTCGGTGGGGCCCGGCCGGGTCTGCGAAGGGTCGTTGTAGCCGGGGATGCCGTGCAGGGCGGCGGCCAGGGCGATCCGGGCCCGGCCTCCGGGGGTCCGCTGGGCCGCGTCCACCTTCGACGTGAGCGCCTTGCCGGCGGCGACCGCCTCGGCCTGGTCCGCGAACCCCGCGAGCCGCACACCGGAATCCGGGGCGAGCAGCGTGCGCAGCGCGAACACCGGGTCCAGGGTGCTGTTCCAGTTGGCGACGCCGCCCTGCACCAGTCCGCACATCGACAGCGATCCGTCGAACCGGCCGGCGTGCCGCTCGGCGAGCATGCTGGTGACGAAGCCGCCGTAGGAGGTGCCCCACGCCAGGGTCCGCCGGGCCGCCCCGAACTTCTCCGTGAACAGGTCCAGCGTGGCGAGCTGGTCGGGCACCGCCTCCGTGACCGCCCAGCCGTTCGTCGCGTACGAGGAGCCGATCAGGGCGTATCCACCGGCCAGCAGCGTGTCGCGGGCGGCCGGACCGGGCGTGTTCTGTGCCGGGTTGGGGGCCCCGGCCGGGGTGTAGCCGTGGCTGTAGAGCAGGACCGTGCCGTTCCAGGACGCGGGGACGTCCATCACGTACGCGGCGCCGGACGGGAGCCGGCCCTCCAGGTGGGTGTCCGCCGTGGCGGCCTGCGCGGGCAGAGCGGTCGCCGCCAGGGCCAGGCAGGCGGTCGTCAGTAAGGCGAGGCGGATCCTCAACGCGGGGTTCCTTCCAGGGCGGGGGCGGCGGCGGGGGAGTCCAGCGCGTCCGTGTGCGTCTCGCGCAGCCGCCACACGGTGACCGCCGTGACGGCCGCGCCGGCGCACAGCAGCAGCGACACCGGGGTGCTGCCGCCGCCGAAGGATGCCAGGAGACTGCCGGCGATCAGCGGGGAGAACCCGGCGCCGATCAGGGTCGCGCCCTGGTAGCCGAGGGAGGCGCCGGTGTAGCGGACGCGGGTGCCGAACATCTCGGTGAGCAGCGCGCCCAGAGGCCCGTACATCGTGGACTGGGCGACGCCGTGGCCGAGCGCCAGGGCGAGGATCAGCAGACCGGGGGAGCCCGAGTCGACCAACGCCAGTACCGGGAAGGCGAGCGCCGCCGAGGCGACGGCACCGGCGAGCACGACGGGCCGGCGGCCGACCCGGTCCGACAGCGCGGACGCGGCGGGCAGCACGATGAGGGCCACACAGGAGGCGACGGTGACCGCGGTCAGCACCTGCGGGCGGGTGTACCCCTCGTCGACGGCGTAGGAGATCATGAAGCTCGTCAGCAGGGACTGTGCGGTGAACGCGCCGATGCCGACGCAGGCGGCCAGCAGCACCGGCTTCGGGCGGCGCAGCACCTCCACGATCGGCGGACGGGCCACCGGGTCCCGCTTGACCTGCGCGAACAGCGGGCTCTCAGCGACCTTCAGCCGCACGAACAGGCCGACGCCCAGCAGCACGATGCTCAGCAGGAACGGCACCCGCCAGCCCCAGGAGCGGAACTGCTCGTCCGGCAGGGTGGCGACGAGGGTGACCACACCGGCCGACAGCACGGAACCGAGCGGGGCGCCGAGCTGGGTGAAGCTGGACCACAGTCCGCGCCGGGAACCCCGCGCGTGTTCGGCGTGCTCGACGACCATCAGCATCGCGCCGCCCCACTCGCCGCCGATCGCGATGCCCTGCACCACGCGCAGCGCGACCAGCAGAACCGGGGCCCAGACGCCGATGGTGTCGTACGTCGGCAGCAGGCCGATGAGGAAGCTGCCGGACCCCATCAGGACCATGGTCAGCAGCATCATCGACTTGCGGCCGAGCCGGTCGCCGAAGTGCCCGAAGACGATGCCGCCGAGGGGCCGGGCGAGGTAGCCCGCGGCGAAGGTGCCGAACGCCGCGATGGTGCCGACCGCCGGGTCGGCCCGCGGGAAGAACAGTTCGCCGAAGACGAGCGCGGCGACCGTGCCGTAGACGAGGAAGTCGTAGAACTCGACGGTGGTGCCGAGCAGGCCGGAGACGGCGACGCGTCGCAACTGCCGTGAATCGGGGGAGGGTTGAGGGGAGGACGGGGATGGCTGCACGGTGGGCTCCCTGGGGACGGGGCGCGGGTTGGTCCGTGAAGTTATGCATCCATCGTGCAGCCGTCAATCATTTGCACAACATCAGTTCAGGCCGTCCTCGGCGATGCGCAGCAGCAGCGCGTGCAGGGCCTCCCGCTCGGCCGGGTCCAGCGGACCCAGCAGTTCGCCGGTCACCCGCAGGCCGGCCTCGTCGGTGTCGCGCAGGAAATCGCTGCCGCTCTCGGTCAGCACCACGATCCGGCTGCGGCGGTCGTCGGGGGAGGGGCGGCGCTCGGCGAAGCCCAGCTTCTCCAGGTCGTCGACCAGGCCGACGATCGCGCTCGGGTCGTAGCCGAGCCGCGTGCTCAGCTCGCGTTGCAGGGCGCCGTCGGTGGTGGCGAGGTAGCGCAGCACGGCGTAGTGGCGCAGGCGCAGGCCCGACTCCTGGAGGCACGCGTTGAAGAGCTGCCCCGAGCGCAGGCCCAGCCGGTACAGGAGGTAGCCCGTGTCGGCGTGCAGTCCGCGCATCCACGGCTCGTGGGCGTCGATGGGCTTCGCGGTGACGTGTCGGCGTGTGATGGCGGGCTCCCTGTGCTCGGTGCTGCGTGCCGTTGACTCCAGCATCCCGCACCGGCAGGTCTCCAACAACTATTGACGTCAACAATTATTGCTCTTAGCTTCGATCTCGAAGCCGCACCACCCGCATCAGCTCGTGAAGGGACCCGCCCGTGCCCAGCATCGATCTCACCGGCAAGGCCGCCGTCGTCACCGGCAGCGGCCGGGGCCTCGGCCTCGCCTATGCCCACGCCCTGGCCGCCCACGGCGCGTCCGTGGTCGTCAACGACGTCGACGAGGCCGTGGCCGAGGCGGCCGTGAAGTCCATCGCGGAAGCGGGCGGCAAGGCCGTCGCCGAGGTCGTCCCGGTCGGCACCACCGAGGCCGCCGAGCGGCTGGTGAACCGCGCGGTCGAGGAGTTCGGCCGGCTGGACGTCCTCGTCACCAACGCGGGCATCCTGCGCGACAAGGTCCTGTGGAAGATGACCGACGAGGACTTCGACGCGGTGATCACCACCCACCTCAAGGGCACCTTCACCTGCGCCCGCGCCGCCGCCGTCCGGATGCGCGAGCAGGGCGAGGGCGGCTCGCTGATCCTGGTCGGCTCCCCGGCCGGCCAGCGCGGCAACTTCGGCCAGACGAACTACGCCGCCGCCAAGGCCGGCATCGCGGCGATGGCCCGCACCTGGTCGATGGAGCTGGGCCGCGCGGGCATCACGGTCAACGCCATCGTGCCGGTCGCCGCCACCGCGATGACCGAGACGATCCCGGCCTTCGCCCCGTACGTCGAGGCCATGCGCGGCGGCGAGCCGCTGCCGGACTTCCTGCGCAAGGGCGAGGGCTTCGGCACCCCCGAGGACTGCGCCGCCCTGGTCCCGTTCCTCGCCTCCGAGGCCGCACGGGGCGTCACCGGCCAGGCCATCGGCATCGGCGGCGACAAGGTGGCACTCTGGTCGCATCCGCAGGAGATCAGGGCGGCCTACGCCGACGGCGGCTGGACCCCGGGCACACTGGCCGACGCCTGGCCCACCTCGGTCGGTGCCGAGCTCCAGTCGGTCGGCATCCCGGCGCCGAAGTTCCCGGAGGCGTGATGGACCCCTCGATGAACGTCGACGACCTGGTCGCGATCGACGTCCACACCCACGCCGAGGTGTCCTCAAAGGGCCACTCCTCCCTCGACGACGACCTGCACGACGCCTCCTCCGCCTACTTCAAGGTCGAGGGCAAGCGGAAGCCGACCCTGGAGGAGACGGCGGCCTACTACCGCGAGCGGAACATGGCCGCCGTGATCTTCACGGTCGACGCCGAGTCCGCGACCGGCACGGCGCCCGTCCCGAACGAGGAGGTCGCGGAAGCCGCGGCCGCCAATGCCGACGTACTGATCCCCTTCGCCTCCATCGACCCCTTCCGTGGCAAGGCGGGCGTCCGGCAGGCGAGGCGGCTGGTCGAGGAGTACGGGGTCAAGGGTTTCAAGTTCCACCCCAGCATCCAGGGCTTCTTCCCCAACGACCGCTCGGTGGCGTACGACCTGTACGAGGTGATCGAGGAGACCGGCACGATCGCCCTCTTCCACACCGGCCAGACGGGCATCGGCGCCGGCGTCCCCGGCGGGGGCGGGATTCGGCTGAAGTACTCCAACCCGCTCCACGTGGACGACGTGGCGGCCGACTTCCCCCACCTGAAGATCATCCTGGCCCACCCGTCCTTCCCCTGGCAGGACGAGGCCCTGGCCGTCGCCACGCACAAGCCGGGCGTGCACATCGACCTGTCCGGCTGGTCGCCGAAGTACTTCCCGCCGCAGCTCGTGCAGTACGCGAACACCCTGCTCAAGGACAAGGTCCTCTTCGGCTCCGACTTCCCCGTCCTCACCCCCGACCGCTGGCTCGCCGACTTCGGCAAGCTGACCATCAAGGACGAGGTCCGGCCGAAGATCCTCAAGGAGAACGCCGCCCGCCTGCTCGGGCTGACGAAACCGTAAGGGGCGTGACATGCGCAACGAGGGACTGGGGTCATGGCCCGCACGCCGGGCCCGCAAGACCCCGCACCGCACCGCCCTGATCCACGGCGAGGACGCCACCGACTACGGCACGCTCCACACCCGCACCACCCGCCTGGCCCACGCCCTGCGCGCCCGGGGCGTGCGCCGCGGCGACCGCATCGCCTACCTCGGCCCGAACCACCCCTCCTACCTGGAGACCCTGTTCGCGGCCGGCACGCTCGGCGCGGTCTTCGTCCCCCTCAACATCCGCCTCGCCGGACCCGAGATCGCCTACCAGCTCGCCGACTCCGGCGCCCGTGCCCTCGTCTACGGCCCCTCCTACGCCGGTCTGGTAGCGGGCCTGCCCGGCAGCACGGACGTCCGCGTCTACCTGGAGGTCGGCGGTGAGTACGAGGCGGCCGTCGCCGAGGCGTCCGCGGAGCCGATCGACGAACCGGTCGGCCCCGACGACACCTGCATCATCATGTACACCTCGGGCACGACCGGCCGCCCCAAGGGCGCCATGCTCACCCACGGCAACCTCACCTGGAACGCCATCAACGTCCTCGTCGACACCGACCTGATCGCCGACGAACGCGCCCTGGTGTCCGCGCCGCTCTTCCACACGGCCGGCCTGAACATGCTGACCCTCCCGGTCCTGCTGAAGGGCGGCGCCTGCGTCCTGGTCGGAGCCTTCGACCCGGACGCCACCTTCGACCTGATCGAACGGCACCGCATCACCTTCATGTTCGGCGTGCCAGCGATGTTCGACCAGGTGGCGAGGCATCCGCGCTGGCCGGAGGCCGACCTGTCGTCGCTGCGGATCCTGACCTGCGGCGGCTCCCCGGTCCCGACGCCGCTGATCGCGTGGTACCAGGAGCGGGGCCTGACCTTCCTCCAGGGCTACGGCATGACCGAGGCCGCCCCCGGCACGCTCTTCCTGGACGCCGAGCACGCCGTCAGCAAGGCCGGCTCGGCGGGGGTGCCGCACTTCTTCAGCGACGTCCGCGTGGTCCGGCCGGACCTGACCCCGGTCGGCGTCGGGGAGGTCGGCGAGGTCGTGGTGCGCGGCCCGCACGTCATGCCCGGTTACTGGGGGCTGCCCGAGGAGACGGCCGCGTCCTTCGCGGACGGCTGGTTCCGCAGCGGCGACGCCGCCCGGACCGACGAGGACGGCTACGTCCACATCGTCGACCGCATCAAGGACATGATCATCTCCGGCGGCGAGAACATCTACCCCGCCGAGATCGAGGACCAGCTCCTCGCCCACCCGGACATCGTCGAGTGCGCGGTGATCGGGGTGCCGGACGACAAGTGGGGCGAGGTGCCGCGCGCGGTCGTCGTGCCCCGCGAGGGCGCCGGCCTCGACCCCGACGAGGTGCTCGCGTCACTCGCCGGCCGCCTCGCCAAGTACAAGATCCCGAAGTCGGTGGTCCTCGCGGACGAACTCCCGCGCACCGCCTCCGGAAAACTCCTCAAGTCCCGTGTCCGTACGCGCTACGGCACCCAGGAAGGATCCGCATGAGCCTGACCGTCAACGGCCTCGACGAACTGAAGAAGATCGCCGGCAGCGACCTCGGCACCAGCGAGTGGATCGAGGTGACGCAGGAGCGCATCGACACCTTCGCCGACGCCACGGGCGACCACCAGTGGATCCACGTGGACCCCGAGCGGGCCAAGGACGGCCCCTTCGGCGCCCCCATCGCGCACGGCTACCTCACCCTCTCCCTCTTCATCCCTCTCTTCACCGAGCTCCTGGACGTCCAGGGCGTGACGACGAAGGTCAACTACGGCCTCAACAAGGTGCGTTTCCCGTCCCCCGTGAAGGTCGGCTCCCGCATCCGCCTGACGGCGAAACTCGCCGAGGTCGAGGAGGTGCCGGGCGGCGTACAGATCACCGTCGAGGGCGCCATCGAGATCGAGGGCGCCACGAAGCCGGCCGCGGTGCTGCAGAGCCTGTCGCGGTTCTACGCCTGAGCCTGCCCGGTCCACCAGGCGCAGATCATCCGGACTGGCGGGCCGGCACCAGGTCCAGAAGGCGTTCCGAGGCCTCCCCGGCGAGGGGAGAGAGGCGTTCGTGCACGGTCCGGAACGTCTTCTCGGCCGGTTCGGCCGGCCAGTCGGCGGGCAGGTGCTCGACCGGCAGCCGTGGGTCGCGGCGGACGATCTGCAGCCACTCCGTCTGGAGGCGCAGGCGCAGCACGAGGGCGTCGTCGGCGTCCGGCAGGTCGTCCTCCCAGTGCTGCCAGCGCCCCGCGAACCCCCTGTATCGGTCGGCCAGTTCGGACAATTCCCAGGTCTCCTCGATCATCCGGCCGATGTCCATGCCGGTGTCGGCGTGTGCCCGGAAGACCTTGACGTGAGCGGACAGGCCGAGCTCGGCCACCAGGGCCGACACGTCGGCCTCGCCCGGGGCGATCCACAGGCCGTTGAAGAGCGGGCCGAAGCCGCTCCAGGTCAGCCGGGACCGCAGGTCGTGGCGCTGGCGCTGCCAGGACTCCGGCAGGGAGAAGCCGAGCAGCGTCCAGGTGCCGTCCCACCGCCGGTTGACGGCACCCGCCCGCCAGATCCGCTGCGCGCCGTCGCGCAGCACCGCCTCCGAGCGCTCGGTGAGCCCGAAGTACATGCGGCGGCCCTCGCGCTGCCGGCGCAGCAGGTCACGGCCCACCATGCGGGTCAGTGTGGAGCGGGTGGCCTGCTCGCCGATCCCGGCGCGGGCGAACACGTCGATGACGCTGCCGGAGTACACGCACACGTCACGGCCGAGCACCTGATCGCCCAGGAACGTCAGCATGAGGGACTGGGGCCGCAGCGACTCTTCACCGGTCACGCGGCCCACCGTACCTCCGCCCGATCAGTCCGTGACCTGCTGGTACCCGGGGATCAGGCCCCCTCGACGTCGACGAAGACGGGGTTCGAGTAGAACCACGTGTCCGCCCACGGGTCGCCGTCCCCGGGGGCGTGCGGGACCGGCCCGTGCGGATCGACCGAGGCGCCGAGGTATCCGGTGCCGTTCCGCTTGCCGTCACTGCCGCGCAGCCGGACGTAGAAGGACTCCTCGCCGGCGGTCAGCGGGATGCGCAGGGTGTAGGTGCCCGTGCGGCCGGAGACGTCCTGCGTCCGGACCACCCGCGTGTCCGGGGCCTTCCAGGTGTCGCGGTCGGCGACCGGGCCGCGCACCGCGCCGCGGATGACGTCCACATGCGCCAACTCGGGCACGACGCCTTGGGGGTTGGGCCGGGAGGCGGTCGTCACCCTGACGTTCAGGGTGAGCTTCTCCCCCTTGCGCACCCGCAGCCGGCCGCCGAGCGTCACGCCCCGCCCCCGGTCGCGCTCCCGGGTCAGGCGTACCTCCAGCCCGTCGAGCAGATGCCCGTGGTCCAGCCACACCCGGCCCGCGCGTATCCCCGCCATGACCGCGCGGTAGCCGTAGCGTGTTACGCCCACGTGGGTGCGGCTGAACTGGCCGGGCCAGAAGTCGCTGCCCGGCTGCGGCGTATCCGTGTTCACCGGGTCCGGCAGCCTGCCGGTGCTGTCGAAGGTCTGGCCGGGCTGCCAGTCGCCGTTCTTCCAGGTGTCGAAGACGATCCGGTGGGCGTCGGAGTTGCTGGTGACCGAGAACAGCCGGCCCTCGGCCAGCATCGAGTCCCACAGTCCGCCGACGGTTGCGGTCGCCCAGTCGAAACCGCCGTAGGTGAGGTAGGCGTCCGCGGGGTAGCCGGGCCAGGACTGCGCGGACGGCTTGTTCTCGTACTCGCCGCGGATCGAGTTCGCCCCGCGCCAGCCGGGGATGGCCGCGCCCTGGGCGCCGGGCGCGCCCTCCATGCCAATCATGATCTCGGGCGCCGCGTCCCGCCAGTTGCGCAGCTCGTGCGGGGAGTCGATGCCCAGGCGCATCGGGTGGTTGGCCAGCACCAGCACGTCATCGACATAGCCCGAACGCCGCTGCCGGGCCAGCCACTTGATGGCCTTCACCGCATGCGCCTCGTTGCGGGCGGTGTCCGCGTCGGCGGGGCCGCCCTTGTCGTACGCGAGGAGCTTGCCGTCGTAGGCGCGCTCGAAGCGGGTCAGCACGTCGACCTCGTGCGGGCCCGGCGCGGTGAACACCGTGCAGTGCTCGGCCGCCGGGATGTACCACTCCAGACCCTGGAAGATCAGCTGACGCGGGTTCTCGGCACGGGCCCGGAGGATTTCCCCGTGTTCCAGCGCGGCCCCGAAGTCGGCGTGCCCGAAGTTGGAGTGCTCGGTGAACACCATCCAGTCCAGGCCGTACTTCGCGCCCGCCGCGGCCAGCTGGGAGAACGTGTACTTGGCGTCGTGGCTGTAGACGGAGTGGACGTGGTGGTCGCCGACGAGGTAGGCGAGGTGCGGGTCCTCCCCGCCCGGCCGTCCGTCACCGGCGGCCAGGGCGGGGGTCCGGGCGGTCGCCGCCGAACTCAGGGCGAACGCGGCGCCGAACAGGCCCGCGCGGCGCAGCAGCCCGCGGCGGGACACGCCCTGCGGATCGAGGGTGGCGGGGGAGACGGACGGGTCGGCCCAGGCGGGCAGTTGCTGCTCGGTCATGATCGGGGGCCCTTCGTATCTCAGTGATTCATGAAGGAGGTGACGGGCAGCGCCCGGGAGACGATCCGGACGTCGCCGAGCCGGCCGTGGAAGATCTGGTCGATCTTCCCGCCGTACTCGTAGCCGCCCAGCAGCCACGGCAGCCCCACGGAGGTGATGCCGACCGCAGGGGCCTTGGGGTTGCGGAGCACCGGGCAGCCCTCGACGTACAGCGTGGTGTGCTTGCCGTCGTTGACGACCGCGAGGTGCCACCAGGTCTCCAGCGGCGTCTCCTGGCCCCAGTTGGTGGCGATGCCCTGCTGGTTGAGCGGGCGCATCGCCCATTGTGGTTCCCGGTCGTTGGACAGCGACAGCGTGGCCAGCGGCTCGTCCGGGTCGTCGGCGGTCTTCCCGGCGGCACCGCCCGTGCCCGTGCGGGAGACCAGACCCGACCAGGCGTTGTGGTCCGGGTCCCAGTCGGCGGGGAGCCGGTAGAACGCCTCGATGGTGTAACCGTCCTCGAACGTCGTCGAGTTGAGCGGGGCGCCGTCTACCGTCTTCAGGTACGCGCCCTTCAGCGGGGACTTGAAGCCCTGGAACTCCAGGCTGCCGTGGCCCGGCTGGTCGGGGTGGTGGTCGGCCGACCAGCCCAGCGCGCCACCGCCGACCGGGACGAGGGAGAGGTCGTTGCCCCGGCCGGACAGGTCACGGACCGTCCCGGCCGCGCCGTCGACGGGCTTGTCAAAGCGCCAGTACGCCACCGTGCCCGGGACGAGCAGCTTCGAGGCGGGCCGGGATGGCCGGGCGGGCACGGGCGCGAATCCGGCGAAGCGCTCCCCGAAGTCGATCTCGACGGAGAACCGGTCGGCGTCGCCGCTCAGTTCCATCTCCTGCCGCTCCAGCTCGTTGAGCCCCTTCGCGGCCCGGCCCAGGATCCACGGCGAGAGCGTCTCCACGTCGATGACGCCGCGGTCCAGGTCGAACCGGTACAGACGGATCATGGCGGCGCCGCCGAAGTAGCGGTTCTGGTAGTTCGTCAGGTGCAGATGGACGTCGTGCCCGGCCGCGTTCTTGCGCGTCGCGCGGCCTGCGGGCCAGTAGTGCCCGCCGAGCGCCAGGAAGATCTGGTCGTGGTCCTCGATCAGCCGGTCCCACAGCTGCTGCCCGTAGTCCGACAAGGTGTCGTCCGCCACGACCAGTTCGTGCGTCGTGAGGATCACCGGCGTCCTCGGGTGCTTCGCCAGGACGTCCTTCGCCCACGCGTAGCCCTGCGGTGACAGCCGCCAGTCCAGCGCCAGCACCAGCCACGCGCGGCCGCCCGCGGTGAACCGGTGGAAGGTGTTGTACCCGTCCGGGGAGGCCCCGCCGAACGTCCGCCGCCCCGCGAACCGCTTGGGCCCGAAGGCGTCCAGGTACGGTGTCGCGCCGCGCTGGTCGGTCGTGGAGGACTTCACGTCGTGGTTGCCGGCCAGGACGCTGTAGCCGACGCCCCGCCGGTCCAGCAGCCCGAACGCCTCACCGATCGCCGCGAACTCCTCCTTCACGCCATTCTGCGTGAGGTCACCGAGGTGGGACAGGAAGACGATGTTCTCCTTACGGCCGTGCTCCAGCAGATAGCGCAGTGAGGCCTCGACCGGCGCCTTGTCGATGCTCGGGCCGTCGAAGAGGTACTGGGTGTCCGGCATCACCGCCAGCGTGAAGCGGCGGCTGTCGGGATCGGGGCGCCACGTCGAGGCCGCTGCCTCGGCGGTGACGGCCGGCGGCGCGGTCACGGCGGCGGTCACGCCGAGCAGCGCGGTGGCGCGCAGGAAACTGCGTCTTCCGGCACCGGCCTGGGGCGCCTCGCCCGGGTCGTGGTCATGCGAAGTGCACACGGGTGCTCCATGAGGTGACTGAGACGGGAGATCGAGAGAGGGGGCGGGTGAACTCAGAGAACGCTCAGCGACCAGCTCCAGCGATGGACGCCTGTCGCGACGAGGTAGGAAGCGAAGGTGTCGGGCCCGCACGACGCCGTGCCGAGCCCGCGGTGCGCCGCGTCGATGTGCACCACGCACCCGGCCCGCGGCACCAGTTCGTCGTGGTGAGCGACGGCGGCGAGACCGGCCGCGCGGTGCCGGGTCACGGAGACCTGCCGGGGCCGGTCCAGCCGCACCGCGAGCCCGGCGGCGTCCGGCGCGGACAGCGTGAACCGCCGTACGCCGTGCCGCCCGCCGCTCTCCTGGGGCCGCAGATAGGGCGTGAACAGCTCGTCCACCGGGAGGGAGTGGTGGCCGACGGGCGCCCCGGCGGCCCGGTCCGGATACGACTCCCAGGGGCCCTGACCGAACCACTCCAGCAGGTTCAGCCCGGGGACCGTCTCGAACACGGTCCCGACCCGGGCCACGTCGTGCAGCGCCTCCGGCAGTACGGCGCTCTCGTCCACGGTCAGCCCGCCGTCCATGGCCGTCAGCACCTGCTCGTGCCGGACGGTCCCGCCCGCGCAGACGTGGTCGGACACCACGGTCACCCGGCCCGGGGCACGCCGCACGGAGACGACCTTGCGGGTGGGCGCCTCCAGCCCCCAGTCCCGCCAGCGGGCCGCCATGCCGCCCAGTTCGTCGTTGTCGGTCGGTGCCCGCCACAGCGACAGCACGGGCGCGGCCGTCAGCAGCGGATGGACGAGCAGCCCCTCGTCGTCGACCTCGACCACACCGTCCGGGACCCGGGTGTGCGGCGGCGGGAGTGCCGCCCGCAGCCGCACCTGCGGCAGGCACACGACCGTGCCGCGCGGCGCCCACGGCTCGTCCCGGGCCGTCGTGACCCGCAGCGTCAGCCACGCCTCGCCGCCCTCCGCGGGCAGCTCGAACGGCAGCGGCACCGCGGCCGTCTCACCCGGCCGGAGACCGGGCAGCTCGGCGGGCGCCGTCAGGGTGGTGCCGTCGGCGAGGGACAGCTCCCACTCGCCGGACAGCCAGTCCAGGCCCCGGAAGTGCTGGTGGTTGCCCAGCACGACGCCCTCGTGCCGGAAGCAGTCGATGCGCACCGGCGCGGCGATCTCCCGGTGCTCGAACATCACGGGCTTGGGAGTCCGGTCGGGGAAGACGACACCGTCGGCGATGAAGGCGCCGTCGTGGTCCGTCTCCCCGAAGTCGCCGCCGTAGGCCCAGCGATGCCCGGGCGCGGCGACACCGTTGTCATAGAGCCCGGCGCCCCCACGCCCGGCGGGTCTGCCGTCGTTCACACGCTGGAGGATGCCGTGGTCCCAGAACTCCCAGATGAACCCGCCCTGAAGACCCGGGGTGGCCTCGATGGCCGCCCAATGGTCCGCCAGCGTGCCGTTGCTGTTGCCCATGGCGTGCGAGTACTCGCACTGGACGATCGGCTTGGTCTGGGTACCGGACAGGGCGTGCGCCAGGCACTCCTCCAGCGGCGCGTACATGGGGCAGGCGATGTCGGAGGCCAGGTCCGGATCCGCCCAGCCGCGCTTGGCCGCGCCCTCGTACTGCACCGGCCGGGTCGGGTCGTGCCGGCGCACCCAGCCCGCCGCCGCGTCGTGGTTCGCGCCGTAGTCGGACTCGTTGCCCAGCGACCAGATGATGACGGACGGGTGGTTCTTGTCCCGCAGCACCATCCGCGCGACCCGGTCCACGAAGGCGCCCAGATAGCGCGGGTCGTCGGCGATCTCGTGCGCGTGGTCGTGGGACTCGATGTCCGCCTCGTCGACGACGTAGAACCCGAGCTCGTCGGCCAGGTCGTACAAGGCCGGGTCGTTCGGGTAGTGCGCGGTGCGGATCGCGTTGAACCCGAACCGCTTCAGCAGGACGAGGTCCGCGCGCATGTCGTCGTACGACACCGTGCGCCCCGTCAGCGGATGGAAGTCGTGCCGGTTCACGCCCCGGATGAACACCCGCTCGCCGTTGACCAGCAGGTCCCGGCCGACGATCTCGACGTCCCGGAAGCCGACGCGATGCCGTGAGGTGTCGGCGACGGTGCCGTCGGCGCGGTGCAGGCGGACGGTCAGACCGTACAGCTCGGGCGTCTCGGCGTTCCAGGTGCGCACCTGAGGCACAGCGGCGCGCAGCCGGGCCTCCCCCAGGAAGCCGGAGACGCGCTCGTCCTCGGCGTTGGCCCGGTCGAACTCCGCGTCCTGGGTGAGCAACTGCCCGTCCAGCTCCCCGCTGACGTACCAGCCCCCGGGCAGCGCCCCGCCCGCGTTCCGCACCCGGCACTCCACCAGCAGGTCGCCGTCGCGCCGGGCCCGCACGGTCACGTCCGCGAGATGCAGCGGGTCGGTGGCGTACAGCAGCACCGAGCGGGTGATCCCGCCGTGCCACCACTGGTCCTGGTCCTCGATGTGCGAGGCGTCCGACCACTTCACCACGGTCAGCCGCACGGTGGACCGTTCTCCTGGGCGCACCAGGTCGGTCAGGTCGAACTCGGCCGCCAGGTGCGCGTCCTTGGAGATCCCGACGGCCCGCCCGTCCACGTGCACGAGCAGCATGCTCTCGGCGGCCCCGACCTGGAGCACGATCCGCCGCCCGGCCCACTCGGCGGGCACGTCCACCGCCCGCTCGTAGACCCCGGTCGGGTTGGCGGCGGGCACGTCCGGAGGGAACTCGGCGAACGGCATGCGGATGTTCAGGTACTGCGGAAGATCGTCCGTGCCCTGCAGGGTCCACACGCCGGGTACGTACGACGACGACCAGACCTCCCCGGGCGGCGCGTCCGGCGCGGGCAGCAGCTGGAAGCGCCAGTCACCGTCGAGCGGGACGGCTCCCGAGCGCCGGTCGACGGCGTTCATCGGCAGCCGGCCCCAGGAGGTCACCTCGGGTGCCTGCCAGGGGCGGAGGGCGATCAGGGGGTCGAGGGGTGCGTCGGTCATGACCATTCCGAAGTTGTGTGCCCGGGCAGGACACGGCCCTGCAGGTCCCAGGCGGGGTCGAGGGGGATGCCCAGGCGGTCCAGGACCGTGGGGGCGATGTCGATGAGGCGGGGCGAGTCGAGCCGGATGCCCGCGGGGCCGCCGGGCTCGGCGAGGATGACGAAGACCTCCCGTTCGGCACGTGAGTCTCCGCCGTGGCCACCGGCGTCGAGGTGCCCGTGGTCGGTGGTGACCAGCACGGTCCAGCGCTCCTCGGCGCGCCCCGGGTGTGCGCGCCGGGCGTCGATCGCCTCCAGCAGCCGCCCGAGGTGGGCGTCCTGGTCGAGCAGGGCCCGGTCGTAGGCGGGGGAGAGGGGGCCCGTGGCGTGACCGGCCTCGTCGGTGGCGCCGAAGTACACGAACAGGGCGTCCGGGTCGCCCTCGGTGAGCCAGCGCAGGACGGTGCGGGCGACGCGGCGGTCCGCGGTTCCGTACCCCCTGCGTTCACCGTTGGGGCGCACACGGCGGCCGATGGCCCGGCCGAGTGTGCCGCGGCGCACCAGGGCCGGCCAGGAGACGGCGGCCGCCGTGCGCAGACCGGGCCGGGCGGTGCAGGCGCGGGTCAGGAAGTCGGGGTAGCGGGCGTAGTCGGCCCCTTTGAAATCGTTGCCGGTGACGCCGTGGCGGTCGGGCCACACCCCGGTGAGGATGCTCGACCAGCCGGGTCCGGAGTCGGTGTAGGCCGTGCCGGCCGAGGGGTCGTCGCCGGCCCGGCCGTAGGGCAGCAGGCTCGTGCCGTGGGCACCGGTGGCCATCAGGTGGTGCAGCACGGGTGCGGTGGAGGGGGAGCGGGTCAGGCGGTCGTAGCGCAGGCCGTCCATGCCGACGACGAGGACCTTGGGGCGGCGGGCCTCGGTGTTGATGTCCGTCACTGGCGTGCCCTTCTTCTGTGACCACTACGAGCTCGGGACCGGCCGCCGGTTCTTGGCTGCACGCCTGCGGTGGCCGGCCGCGCCCACGCGGCGGAGCCGCACATCGATGCGGCCCCGCGCCCCTTGAGGGCGCCACCCCTCAACTCCCCTGCACCGCACCCTCCGTGGCGCCCGCGATGAACCCGCGGGCGAAGATCGTGAAGACCACGACCAGCGGCACGGACGCCATGAGCACGCCGGCCATGACCATGCTGTAGTCGGTGGTGTGGCCGACGTGGAGCTGGGCCAGCGCCACCTGGAGCGTGAGGTGGGCGGGGTCGTTGAGCACGACGAGCGGCCAGATGTAGTCGTTCCAGGCGTTGACGAAGGCGTAGATGGCGAGGAAGGACAGGGCCGGCCTGATCATCGGGAGTACGATGTTCCAGTACTGGCGGAAGAAGCCGGCGCCGTCGATGCGCGCGGCGTCGAGGAGTTCGTCCGGCACGCCGTTCTCTATGTACTGGCGCAGCCAGAAGATGCCGAAGGCGTTGGCGAGGGCGGGCAGGATCAGCGCCTTGAGCGTGCCGACCCAGCCGATGTCCGACATGAGGATGAACTGGGGGAGGACGGCCAGCTGGAGCGGCAGCATCATGAAGCCGACCAGCGTCGCGAACAGCACCTTGCGCCCGGGGAAGTCGAACTTGGCGAAGACGAACGCCGCCAGGGAGTCGATGAACAGCACCAGGACGGTGGTGACGGACGCGACGACGACCGTGTTCAGCATCGACCCGAAGAAGTCGATGGTGTCGAGCACGTGCCGGATGTTCTCCAGCAGGTGGGAGCCGAAGGTCAGTTTCGGCGGGCTCTTGTAGATGTCCTCGGTGGTGTTCGTCGCCATGACGATCGTCCACGCGAACGGGAAGACCGAGATCAGGACGGCCAGGACGAGGACGATGTGCGCGGTCAGGCCCCTGGGACGCCGTGACCGCCTCGGGACCACTGCGGTCATGATTTCCTCCCGCGCTGGACGACGCGCCAGTTGACGACGACCAGCACCATGATCAGTACGAAGAAGGCCCACACGATGGCCGCGCCGTAGCCGTAGTCGTTGTTGACGAAGGCCGACTGGTAGAAGTACAGCAGCGTGGTCAGGCCCGCCTGGCCGGGGCCGCCGAGGTTCGGGTTGGCGGCGTTGCTGCCGAACAGGACCTGGGGCTCGCTGAAGCTCTGCAGGCCGTTGATGGTCGAGATGATCACCGTGAACAGGATGATGGGCCGCATGATCGGCATGGTGATCTGGAAGAACGTGCGGATCGGGCCGGCGCCGTCCAGCCTGGCCGCCTCGTAGATCTGGGTGGGGATGGCCTGGAGGCCGGCCAGATAGATGATCATGTTGTAGCCGGTCCACATCCAGGTCATCAGCAGCGCGATGACCAGTTTGATCAGCCACGGGTTGCTCAGCCACGGCACGGGCGAGATGCCGACCGTGCCCAGGATCGCGTTGACCAGACCGAAGTTGTTGCTGAACACCGCCCCGAAGAAGATCGACACGGCGACGATCGAGGTGACGTTCGGTATGTAGAGGGCGATGCGGTAGAAGCCCTTGAAGCGGCGCACCGAATGCAGCAGCGTCGCCAGCACCAGGGCGCCGAACAGGGTGGGGACGGTGGACAGCACCCAGATCGCCAGGGTGTTGCGGATCGACAGCCAGAAGACCGGGTCGTCCCACAGGAACCGGAACTGGTCCAGTCCCACGAACTGCACGGTGCCCATGCCGTCCCAGCGCTGGAAGGCGAGGTACAGCGAGTAGCAGACCGGGAAGAGCGAGAAGACGCCGAAGATCAGGAAGAAGGGCGAGATCGCGAGGTACTGCCGCCAGTGGGACACCACCCCGCGACGGCTCGGCCGCACGGTGCCCGCCGGCGGCGTGCGCCGCGGACGGAAGCGGGCCGGGCCCGGCCCGCCGCGGTGCCGGGGCGCCGCGGCGGGACCGGTGACCGGAGGTGACGTCACCTCACTTCACCCCCTGTCGCCGAGCGATCTGCCTGGCCTGGCTCACCGCGTCGTTCCAGGCGTCGTCGGGCTTCTTGCCCTTGGCCTCGATGCTGGTCAGCCCGGTCATGTACGGCGCCATGACGGCGGCGTCGGCGGGAGCCTCGTAGCTGGCCGGGGTGGCCTTGGCGGCCGGGCCGAACACTTCGATGACCTTCTGCCCGCCGAAGAAGGGGTCCCCGCCGGTCATGGCCGGCATGGCGTACGCCGCCGGCGCGGCGGGGAAGATCGCGGCGTCGGCGAAGCCGCGCGCGTCGTTCTCGGGGCTGAGGATCCAGCTGATGATCTTGAACGCCTCTTCGGGGTTCCGGCACTGCTTGGGCAGGGCCAGGTAGGAGCCGCCCTGGTTGGCCGGTCCGCCGGGCATCGCGCAGACCCGCCACTTGCCCTTGGTGTTCGGAGCGGCCTGCTCGATGTCCAGCGCGTGCCAGGCCGCACCGAGTTCGGTGGTCAGGCTCTTGCCGATGGCGGCGTTCCAGCTGTTGTCGTTGATCTTGGCGTCTATGCCGAGGGTGTAGGGGCGCACCGCCGTGGTCCACGCCTCGCGGATGTGGTCCTGGTCGCCGATGAAGCGGTTGTCCCTGTCGATGAACCGCTCGGTGCCCTGCCCGACCGCCATGTTGAACACCGAACTGATGTTGTTGATCAGGTAGGTGCCGGGCAGCTTCTTCCGCAGCTCGACGCCGAGGGCGAAGTAGTCCTCCCACGTCCCGGCCTCGGCGGCGACCTTGTCGGGGTCGGTGGGCAGCCCGGCCCTGTCGAACTGGTCCGCGCGGTAGAAGAGCGCGGTGGGGCCGATGTCGATCGGGAAGCCGATCTGCTGGCCGTCCTCGGTCCGGGCGAGCTTGGTCTTCCAGTCCAGGTACTTCGACGAGATCTCCTTGAAGCCCAGGTCGTTCAGGTCGAGGAAGCGATTGCCGTTGGGCAGGAAGGACGCCATGTCCTCGCCCTTGATGCCGGTGATGTCGGGCACGGAGGTGCCGGCCGCGAGGGTGGTCGTCAGCTTCTGCTTGAAGTCGCCGCCGATGGAGGCGGCGGTCAGCTTCACGTCCTTGCTGAAGTGCGTCTTCGCCTCGGCGACCACCTTGTCGCTGAGCGCGCCTCCCCAGTACCACAGGGTGAGGTTCTTGCCGTTCTTGCTGCCTGCCGAGTCTGAGCCGTTGCCGCAGGCCACGGTCAGCCCGGAGGCGGCCGCGGTGAACGCGGCGGCCTGGAGGAAGCGTCTACGGGAAAGGTCCACGGGTCTCTCCTGCTGTTGCTGTTCGACGTGCCGAGGGGTTTCGAGGGTCAGTGCCGCCGTTCGGAGGCGCGTGGGCCGACGGACGTGTGAGGGGCCGGCGGGGTGACGGGCGCGTACGCGAGAGCCGGCCCGGGATTCACCGGGAGCCGGTCGGCCAGGAAGCCGTACCCGCGCTTCACTTCGGGATCGGTCAGGGAGCGCCACCAGCGGTCGACGCCGTACCAGCCGGGGGCCGCGAGGGCCCCGCCGTGGCGGGTGACGGACAGCCCGGCCGCGAGCACCGCGAACCGCAGCCGCTGCGCCAGTGGCCAGCCGCCGAGCGAGGCGGTGACGAACGCGGCGCCGAAGACGTCCCCGGCACCCGTCGCGTCCAGCACGTCGACGCCGAGGGCGGGCACGTCCGCGTATTCGCCGGTGATCTGGTCGACGGCCACGGCGCCGTCCCCGCCCCGGGTGACCACGGCGACCGGCACCAGCTCGGACAGCGTGCCGAGCGCGGCGACCGCGCTGTCCGTGCGGGTGTAGGCCATGGCCTCCGTCTCGTTCGGGAGGAAGGCGTGGCACAGGGCCAGCTGCTCCAGGAGGGCCGTCGGCCACTCCTGGGTGGGGTCCCAGCCGACGTCGGCGTAGACCTGTGTGCCGTTCGCGGCGGCCTTGGCGAGCCACTCGCGCGGCTCGGCCTCCAGGTGCACCAGGGCGGTACGCGCCTCGGGCGGGTCGCCCATCAGCACGTCCTGCGAGTACGGCGGCTCCTGGCCATGGGTGAGCAGGGCCCGGTCCTGGCCGTAGGCGACGGAGACGGTGACCGGGGTCGGCCAGCCCTCCGCCGTGCGGGAGAGCGAGAGGTCGACGCCTTCCTGGCCGCACAGGACGTCCCGGCAGTACGCGCCGTAGAAGTCGTCGCCGAACACTGTGGCCAGGGAGGTGCTGAGGCCGAAGCGGGAGGCGGCCACCGCGAGGTTCGCGATGCCGCCCGGGCCGCAGCCCATGCCCCGGGTCCAGATCTCCTCGCCCGGCGTCGGCGGCTTGCCGAGCCCCGTAAGGACGAGGTCGTAGAAGAGCAGCCCGGTCAGCAGCACATCGGGCCGGTCACCGTCCACGGATGTGTCCTCTCGCTCACGGCTTCAACGGAGATCGTCAAAACTCTTCATTTCGGTGACCGGAATCGTGCGCTGCTTCAGCGAGATTGGTCAATACCCGAGCAGAAATAAGCATGGCGATGATTGGAGATGACGAGTAATGTGCACGCCGTGCTGGCAGAACGACGACACCAACTCATCCTGCGGGCCTTGCGCGCCGGCGGGCCCGCGGCCGTGACCGACCTCTCGGAGCAACTGGGAGTGAGTCCCGCCACGATCAGGCGTGACCTGGTCAAACTGGAAGAAGACGGACTGCTCACGCGCGTGCACGGCGGCGCCGTCGTGGAGGAGGGCGACCAGCCCTTCGCCGAGGTCGCCGAAGTCCGCGTCAACGAGAAGGACGCCATAGCCGAACGGGCCGCCGCGATGATCAGGGACGGCCAGTCGGTTCTGCTGGACATCGGGACGACGGCCTACCGCCTGGCCCGGCAGCTGCACGGCCGCCGCCTCACCGTCATCACCAGCAACCTGGTGGTCTACGAGGAACTCGCCGACGACGAGGGCATCGAGCTGGTCCTGCTCGGCGGGATGGTCCGCCGCGAGTACCGCTCCCTGGTCGGCTTCCTCACCGAGGACAACCTGCGTCAGCTGCACGCCGACTGGCTCTTCCTCGGCACCAGCGGGGTGCGGCCCGGCGGTCAGGTCATGGACACGACGGTGGTGGAGGTGCCGGTCAAGCGCGCCATGATCAAGGCCGGCGAGAAGGTGGTGCTGCTCGCCGACGCGGCGAAGTTCCCGGGGCACGGGATGGCGAAGGTCTGCGGTCCCGAGGAACTGGACGCGGTCGTGACGAACGAGCCGGTCGACGCCGCGACGCGGGCCTCCTTCCAGGAGGCGGGCGTCGAGGTGGTCGTGGCGGGAAAGGGGCAAGCGTGAACCCTCCCCCGGCCGCGGCGGGAAGCCCGTCGGCTCAGGCCGCCCCGCCGTCCGGTGCACAGCAAGGTCCCCCGCCCTCGACCCCGGCCGGGCCGGCACCGGCACGGGGCCCCGAAGCACGTTCAAGGAGGTGGCGCGTGTTCGGTTCTCGCCCCGTGCCGCACACGGCCCGCCGTATCGGAGGAACCCGGTGAAGCTGACGATTCTGGGCGGCGGCGGATTCCGCGTGCCGCTGGTGTACGGAGCGCTCCTCCAGGACCACGCCGAGGGCCGGGTGACCCATGTCGTCCTGCATGACCTGGACGCCGGGCGTCTGTCGGCGGTGACACGTGTCCTCGCCGAGCAGGCGGCCGGAGTGGCCGACGCGCCCGAGGTGAGCGCCACCACCGACCTCGACGAGGCCCTGCGCGGAGCCGACTTCGTGTTCTCCGCGATCCGCGTCGGCGGCCTGGAGGGGCGCGCGAACGACGAGCGCGTGGCCCTGGCCGAGGGCGTGCTGGGCCAGGAGACGGTGGGCGCGGGCGGCATCGCCTACGGCCTGCGCACGGTCCCGGTCGCCGTCGACATCGCCAAGCGGGTGGCCCGGCACGCCCCCGACGCCTGGGTCATCAACTTCACCAACCCGGCCGGACTGGTCACCGAGGCCATGTCCCGCCACCTCGGCGACCGCGTCATCGGCATCTGCGACTCCCCGGTCGGCCTCGGCCGCCGTATCGCCCGGGTGCTCGGCGTCAAGAACCCGGCGGAGGCGTGGATCGACTACGTCGGCCTCAACCACCTCGGCTGGGTGCGCGGCCTGCGCGTCGCGGGCCGTGACGAACTGCCGCGGCTGCTCGCCGACCCCGACCTCCTCGGCTCCTTCGAGGAGGGCAAGCTCTTCGGCACCGACTGGCTGCGCTCCCTCGGCGCGATCCCCAACGAATACCTGCACTACTACTACTTCAACCGCGAGGCCGTCCGGGCCTACCAGCAGGCCGAGAAGACCCGCGGCGCCTTCCTGCACGACCAGCAGGCCCGCTTCTACGCCGAGATGAAGAACCCGCATGCCCCCGCCCTCACCGTCTGGGACCGCACCCGCGCCGAGCGCGAGGCCACGTACATGGCCGAGAACCGCGAGACCGCGGGCGCCGGCGAACGCGACGAGGACGACCTGTCCGGCGGCTACGAGAAGGTCGCGCTCGCCCTGATGCGGGCGATCGCCCGGGACGAGCGCACCACCCTGATCCTCAACGTCCGCAACCGGCGCACGCTGTCGGTCCTCGACACGGAGGCCGTCATCGAGGTCCCCTGCCTCGTCGACGCCAACGGCGCCCACCCCGTCACCGTCGACCCGCTGCCCGACCACGCCACCGGCCTGGTCTGCGCGGTCAAGGCGGTCGAGCGCGAGGTGCTGGCCGCCGCCGCATCGGGCTCCCGCGCGACGGCCGTGAAGGCCTTCGCCCTGCACCCCTTGGTCGACTCCGTCAACGTGGCCCGCAGGCTGGTCGAGGGCTACACCGACGTCCACCCCGGGTTGGCGTACCTTAGGTGAACGCCGATCGGTAAGCGCTTTCCCCCACCGCTTCCCGCCTGCTCGCTCTTCCCGCTTCCTGGAGACATCCCATGCACGACGAAAGCCGCCGCATCGAGGAGCGCGTGCAGCGCCTTCACGACCAGCGCATCAAGACCGCGGTCTACGCGGCCACCGTCCCCTTCGAGGTGGAGGCCTGGCAGGCCCCGGGGGAGCCGGTTTCGTTCGAGGAGGCGGCCGCCGCCTCCTACGAGCCGTTCGCGATGGGCACCCCGTGGGGCCCGCCCTGGGGCACCACCTGGTTCCGCATGCGCGGACAGGTGCCCGCCGAGTGGGCCGGCAAGCGCGTCGAGGCCGTCATCGACCTCGGCTTCACCGGCGACTGGCCCGGCAACCAGGCCGAGGCCCTCGTCCACCTCACGGACGGCACCCCGCTGAAGGCCGTCAACCCGCTCAACCACTACGTGGCGATCGCCAACCCCGCGCAGGGCGGCGAGAGCGTCGACTACCTCGTCGAGGCCGCCTCCAACCCGGACATCCTCGCGGACAACTTCTCGAAGACCACCCCGCTCGGCGACAAGCTCACCGCGGGCGACAAGCCCCTCTACACCTTCCGCGCCGCCGACCTCGCGATCCTCGACGAGGAGGTCTGGCACCTCGACCTCGACGTGCAGGTGCTGCGCGAGCTGATGCTGGAGCTCGGCGAGCACGATCCGCGCCGGCACGAGATCGCCCACGCCCTCGACCGGGCCATGGACCTGCTCGACCTGGACGACGTCTCCGGCTCGGCCGCCGCGGTCCGGGAGGCCCTCAAGCCGGTGCTGTCCAAGCCCGCGCACGCCAGCGCGCACACGATCTCCGGCGTCGGCCACGCCCACATCGACTCCGCCTGGCTCTGGCCGATCCGCGAGACAAAGCGCAAGACGTCCCGCACCTTCTCCAACGTCACCTCGCTCGCCGACGAGTACGACGACTTCATCTTCGCCTGCTCCCAGGCCCAGCAGTACGAGTGGGTGCGCGACAACTACCCCAAGGTCTGGGCCCGCATCCAGGAGTCGGTAAAGAACGGCCAGTGGGCGCCGGTCGGCGGCATGTGGGTCGAGTCCGACGGCAACCTGCCCGGCGGCGAGGCCGTCGCCCGCCAGTTCATCCACGGCAAGCGGTTCTTCATGGACCACTTCGGCATCGAGACCAAGGGCGTGTGGCTGCCCGACTCCTTCGGCTACAACGCGGCCTACCCGCAGATCGCCAAGCTCGCCGGGAACGAGTGGTTCCTCACCCAGAAGATCTCCTGGAACCAGACCAACCGGTTCCCCCACCACACCTTCTGGTGGGAGGGCATCGACGGGACCCGCATCTTCACCCACTTCCCGCCGGTCGACACCTACAACGCCCGCTTCAGCGGCGAGGAGATGTCCCGCGCCGTCCGCAACTACCAGGAGAAGGGCGGCGCCTCCCGCTCCCTGGCCCCGTTCGGCTGGGGCGACGGCGGCGGTGGCCCCACCCGCGAGATCATGGAACGGGCCCGCCGGCTGGCCGACCTGGAGGGCTCCGCCAAGGTCGTCGTCGAACACCCCGACGAGTTCTTCGCCAAGGCCCGCGAGGAGTACCCGGACGCGCCCGTGTGGGTCGGCGAGCTCTACCTGGAGCTGCACCGCGCCACCTACACCTCCCAGGCCCGTACCAAGCAGGGCAACCGCCGCTCCGAGCACCTCCTGCGCGAGGCCGAGCTCTGGGCGACCACGGCCGCGCTGCACGCGCCGGGCTACAGCTACCCGCACGAGAAGCTGGACCGGCTGTGGAAGACGGTGCTGCTGCACCAGTTCCACGACATCCTGCCCGGCTCCTCCATCGCCTGGGTGCACCGCGAGGCCGAGGCCGAGTACGCCCGTGTCGCGCGGGAACTGCACGCGCTGACCGCCGAGGCGGTGGCCGCACTGGGCGCCGGGGAACCCCGCGCCTTCAACACCAGCCCCTACGACCGCGCCGAAGTGGTCCGCACCGCCGACGGCACACCGGTGTTCGTGGAGGTGCCCGCGAGCGGCTCCGCGCCCCTCACCGACGCGGCGCCCCCGAAGCCGGTGACGGTGGACGGCCTGGTCCTCGACAACGGACTGGTCCGCGTGGAGGTCGCCGAGGACGGCACCCTGTCGTCCGTCCGCGACCTGCGCGCCGGCCGCGAGGTCCTCGCCGAGCCCGGCAACCTGCTCCGTCTGCACACCGACCTGCCCAATTACTGGGACGCCTGGGACATCGACAAGCACTACAAGAACCGCTACACGGACCTCCTGGACGCCACGTCCGTCACGGTCGTCGAGCAGGACCCGCTGATCGGCGCCGTCCGCGTCGAGCGGGCCTTCGGCAAGGGCTCCACGATCACCCAGACGATCACCGTCCGCGCCGGCAGCCCCCGGATCGACATCGAGACGGACATCGACTGGCACGAGACCGAGAAGATCCTCAAGGCGGCCTTCCCGGTCGACATCCGCGCCCCGCACTCCTCCGCCGAGATCCAGTTCGGCCACATCCAGCGCCCCACGCACACCAACACCAGCTGGGAGGCGGCCCGCTTCGAGGTCTCCGGCCACCGCTGGGTGCACCTCGGCGAACCCGGCTACGGCGTCGCGGTCATCAACGACTCGACGTACGGCCACGACGTCTCCCGCACGGTCCGCGAGGACGGCGGCACCACCACCACCGTCCGCCTCAGCCTGGTCCGCGCCCCGCGCATCCCGGACCCCGAGGCCGACCAGGGCCGCCACCGCTTCACCTACGCGCTGCTGCCCGGCGCGACCATCGAGGACGCCGTCGCCGAGGGCTACTCCCTGAACCTGCCGCTGCGGGTGGCCGGCGCGGCGGGCGCCCCCGAACCGGTCGTCTCCGCGGAGGGCGAGGGCGTGACCGTGGAAGCGGTCAAGCTCGCCGACGACGCCTCCGGCGACGTCGTCGTACGGCTCTACGAGTCCCGCGGCGGCCGCGCCACGGGCACCCTGCGCACCGGATTCCCGCTGGCCGGCGCCCACATCACCGACCTGCTGGAACGCCCGCTGGAGGACGCGGAGATCACCGACGGCGCCGTCGCCCTGACGCTGCGGCCCTTCCAGATCCTCACCCTGCGCCTGCGGAGGGGCTGACCTCATGGCCATGCAGCCGTGGTTCGAGGACGCCAAGCTCGGCATCTTCGTGCACTGGGGCATCTACGCCGTCGACGGCGTCCAGGAGTCCTGGTCGTTCTACGACGACATCGTCCCGCACGAGCGGTACATGTCCCAGCTCGACCGGTTCACGGCTGCCCGCTACGACCCGCGCGACTGGGCGAGGCTCTTCGCGCGGGCCGGCGCCCGGTACGCCGTCCTGACCAGCCGCCACCACGACGGGGTCGCCCTGTGGGACACCGCGTACGGCGACCTGAACGTGGGCCGTGATCTGATCGCCGGCTACGCCGAGGCCCTGCGCGAGCAGGGACTCAAGGTCGGCCTCTACTACTCCCACTCCGACTGGAACCACCCCGACTACGCCTCCACCCGCAAGCCCGGCCGCCCGCCGGAGCTGGAGGACAACCGCTACTCCGAGGTCCCCGCCGAGTTCGAGGACCTGGCCGCCTGGGAGAGGTTCCTCGCCTACCGCGACGGCCAGATCCGCGAACTCACCACCCGCTACCGGCCCGACCTGATGTGGTTCGACGGCGAGTGGGACCGCAGCGAGGAACAGTGGCGCATCCCCGAACTGGCCGCCCTCATCCGCTCCGAGGTACCGGACGTCGTCTTCAACGCCCGCATGCTGAGCGAGGGCGACTACGCCACCCCCGAGCAGGGCGCTCCCGTCATCCCGCCGGAGGGCCCCTGGGAGCTGTGCCTCACGATCAACGACTCCTGGGGCCACCAGCACCACGACCACCACCACAAGTCCGTCGACCAGCTCATCCGCTACTTCACCGAGACCATCGGCGGCGGAGGCAACCTGCTCCTCAGCGTCGGCCCGCGGGAGGACGGCACGATCACGGATGAGCAGGCGCAGCGGCTGGAAGGGCTCGGCGACTGGATCGCCCGGCACGCCGAAGCGGTGTACGGCACCGTCCGAGGACTCCCGCCCGGGCACCATTACGGCCCGAGCACCCTCTCCGAGGACCGCCGCACCCTCTACCTGACCCTCTTCGACGCTCCGCGCGCCGAGATCAACGTCCGCGGCCTGCTGAACAAGGTCCGCCGGGTCTCGGTCCTGGGCAGCGGCACCGAACTGCCCCACCAGATCACCGGCGGCCTCCACGAGACACCGGGCATCCTCTGGATCGCCCCACCGCCCGCAGCCGACCTCGACCCGCACGCCACGGTGCTCGCCGTCGAACTGGACGGAGAACTGGAGCTGTACCGGGGCGGGGGCCGCTTCTGACGCGCCGGCGAATTGACCCACGATTCCGGCATCGGAATGCCCCCTGGCGTGGGTCGCCCGGCTGCCTAGAGTCGATGTCATGACGACGACACAGAACGCAGAGGCCAGGACGACGGCAGAGACCGGAACGGGCGACAGCACCGGCTTCGCACCGGTCCTCACCCGCGCCGCCGAGGCCGAGACGACGCGCGACCCCAGCAGCGTGATGACCCTGCTCGCCGACTCCGGGAACACCGGCGGGCGGCTCACCGGCTACCGGTCGACGTTCGCGGAGGGCGCGGTCGGCGCGCCCGCCCACCTGCACACCAAGGCGTCCGAAATGTTTTATGTGATCGACGGCGCGCTCCAGGTGCTGGTGGGCGAGGAGATCACCGTGCTGCGAGCCGGCGACTTCCTCCTCGTACCGCCGCACACCCCGCACGCCTTCGCCGCCGCGCCCGGTGCGACGGCCGACGTGCTGTTCGTCTTCACCCCGGGCGCGGGGCGCTTCGACTACCTGCGGCTACTGGGCCGGGTGATGCGCGGCGAGGCCGACCCGCAGGAGATCAAGGACTCCTCCGAACGCTTCGACAACCACTACGTCGACAGCCCCGTCTGGCGCGAGGCGCTCGCGGCCAGGGCCTGAGGCTCTGGGCCCTTCTGATGGATCTCCGCGGCGTCGCGACGCCCGGCACGCACTCTCGCCGCACCGGACAAAAGCCCTAGTAGCTCCGCTACGAGGGCTTCCGCCCGGCACGCCGAGAGCACGCACCGAACACCGCTCCTTCCTCCACGGAGATCCATCAGAAGGGCCCTAGAGGGGCAGCGTCTGGGCCGCCGTTCCCACGGAGCCGACCGGTTCGGCCGCGGTGGGCGCGGGCACCGCGGGCAGCGGATCCGTCGCCTCCGGCCGCTGCTGCGGCAGCGACACCGGCCGCAGCGGACGCGGTCCCGACACCACCGTGTAGTCCTGGCCCAGGAACGGCGGCACCACCTCGCCCGGGTCCTCGCCGAGCGCCAGCTGCACGGCCGCCCACGGGGCGTTGACCCCGCACAGCGACAGCTGGTGCAACCCGCCGGCCGGGCGGGTGTTGACGTCCATGAGGACCGGCCGGTCTCCGAACATCCGGAACTGGATGTTCGACAGGTAGTGCAGACCGAAGCCCTCCGCGATCCGCCGGGCCGGGTCCAGCCACTGCTCGTGCAGGGTGAAGCCCCGGCGGCGGCCGTTCTTGGTGCGGCCCACTGCCAGCCGGACCCGGTTGTCCGGGCCGGTCAGGCAGTCCACCGACACCTCGGGCTGCTCCAGGCGCGGCATCACCAGCCAGTCGACCGGCTCCTCCGCCTGCCGCAGCGCCTCCAGCACCAGCTCCAGCGGCACGTACGGGCTCGGGAACCCGCTCAGCTGCATCAGCGAAAAGGGCGTACGCGTGATCACCCGGAAGCCCACTCCGCCGGCCCCGGACGCCGGCTTGAAGCACGCCTTGTGCCCAACGGCCTCCAACTCCTCCACAGCGGCGACGAGTTCGTCCTCCGAGCGGACCCGGTACCACGGCGGGACCGGCACGCCGATCGCCTGGACCGCCTCGTAGGCGATCACCTTGTCGTGGAAGACGGCCACGGCTTCGGGCGGCGGCGCCAGCACCGCGGTGCCGGCCGCCTCGAACTCGGCGCGGTGCGCCACGATCGCCGACTGGTGCAGCCGGGGCACGAACACGTCGATGCCGCGCCGCGCGCACTGGTCGAGCGCGAACTCGACGTACCCGGCGGGGGAGAGGTTCTCGGGCTCCAGCTCGGCGGTGTCGGCGGCGGCCAGCACCGGGGAGTCGGGGTCGCCGTGAGTGGCGTGGATCTCGACGGCCCGGTCGCTGGGATTTCTCCGCAGCTGATCCATGAAGAACACGTTCTCCGCGTACGTGCGGTTGAGCCAGACGCGTACGCGAGAGACCATGCAGGCCGCCTTTCACGGTTCGCGGGCAGGGCTGAGCAGCCCGTGCCCGGGCAAGAAAAGGGAGGGACACCAAACCGCCCCTGTGAAAGGGAAGTTCGTAGCGGTGGTGTTGGGCCAGATCATACGGCTTCGGCGGGCCTCGTCGTGCAACGCGCGTGTGAAGGAATTCTCCGGCGCCACGGCCCCGGGCCGCTCTTGCTCCCCGTCGCGCGGATGTGATCTCTTGGTGACGACCGGGTGCGCGGAGGGGGCGAGAAGTGACGTCGACGGCCGGTGGCGCCGCACAACTGCTGGCCATCAGCGATCTGCACATCGGATACCCGGAGAACCGCGCCCTGGTGGAGGAGATGCGGCCCGGCACGGACGACGACTGGCTGCTCGTCGCCGGGGACGTCGCGGAGACCGTCGCGGACATCCGCTGGACCATGAAGGCGCTCGCGGCCCGCTTCCGCAAGGTCGTCTGGGTGCCCGGCAACCACGAGCTGTGGACCCATCCGAGCGACGCCGTCACCCTGCGCGGTGTCGCCCGGTACGAGTACCTGGTCGAGGTGTGCCGCGAACTCGGCGTGACGACACCCGAGGACCCCTACCCGGTCTGGGAGGGCCCCGGTGGGCCGGTCGCCGTCGCGCCGCTGTTCCTGCTGTACGACTACTCGTTCCTGCCGGCCGGCTGCACGACCAAGGAGCAGGGCCTGGAGTACGCGCAGGGCACCGGGATCGTGTGCACCGACGAGTACCTGCTGCACCCCGACCCCTACCCGAGCCGGGAGGCCTGGTGCCGGGCCCGGGTCGCCGAGACCGAACGCCGGCTCGCCGGACTGCCGGGCGGCCTGCCGGTGATCCCGGTCAACCACTACCCGCTGCACCGCCATCCGATGGACGTCCTGTGGCACCCCGAGTTCGCCATGTGGTGCGGCACGGACCTGACAGCCGACTGGCACCGCAGGTTCCGCGTACACACGATGGTCTACGGCCATCTGCACATCCCCCGCACCACCTGGCACGAGGGCGTGCGCTTCGAGGAGGTGTCGGTGGGCTATCCACGCGAGTGGAGCAAGCGGGCCCAGCCGCCGGGACGGCTGCGGCGCATCCTGCCGGGGGAGGGCGAGGAGCGGTGATCGAGGAACTGCTGCCGGACGCCGTGGTCACCGTGGAGGCGTACGGCCACGAGGACGTGGTCACCCCGCTGTACCCCGAGGAGGCGGCGCTCGTGGCCCGGGCGGTCGCCAAACGGCGCAGGGAGTTCGCCGCCGTGCGCTCCTGCGCCCGCCGGGCCATGGACAAGCTCGGCCTGCCACCGCAGCCGATCCTGCCCGGGGAACGCGGCGCCCCCCGCTGGCCGGCCGGGCTGGCCGGCAGCATGACCCACTGCGACGGTTACTGCGCCGCCGCCCTGGTCCGCGCCACCGACCTCGCGTCCCTCGGCATCGACGCCGAGGCCCATGGTCCGCTGCCCGAGGGCGTCCTGCCGTCCGTCTCCCTGCCGGCCGAGGCGGACCGACTGCGCAGGCTCGCGGCGGAACGCCCCGACATCCACTGGGACCGGCTGCTGTTCAGCGCGAAGGAGTCCGTCTACAAGGCGTGGTTCCCCCTCACCGGGAAGTGGCTGGACTTCATGGAGGCCGACATCGAACTCACCGCCGACGGCACCTTCCGTGCGACGTTGCTCGTCCCCGGCCCACGGGTGGGCACCCGCCGCGTCGACCACTTCGACGGCCGCTGGACGACAGGACGGGGCCTGATCGCAACGGCGATAGCAGTACCCCACGCCTGAGCCCGCGCCGGAGCGCGGGCCCGGCTTCGAGCCCGTCGCCCGGTGCATCCGCCGGACGACGGACCCCGCTTCCGCCGGCGCAGGTCAGGGGCCCGGCTCCGGGCACCAGTCGTGCAGGAGGCGGAAGAACGCCTCCTCGTTGCCGGTCAGGCCCGCGCGCTCCAGGGCCTGTTCCGCCTCGGCGAGGACCGTGGGCGGGACCAGCGGCGGGCCGCCCTCCACGTCGAAGGCGGCCCGGACGGTGTGCAGCAGCCGCAGATAGGCCTGGACAGCGGTGCGTTCGCGGTCGGTCAGAACGGCGGTGGGCATCGGTCGGCTCTCCCCGTGTCGGCGTCGTCGGTCCCGCGCCCTCGCGGCGCGCACGCCCCGCACAACGGTGGCGCCCCTCCAGCTTGCCGCCCACCACTGACAATCCGGCCCAGCAGCCCTCCGGTTCGCCCGCTCGGCGCAGGCGCACCGCATCCCGTCAGCCCTGCGGTCCCCGATACCCCAGCGACGCCTCGATCCGGCCCGCCAGATGATCCCGCTGCACCGGCCCGCGCGACGATGAACCGGCGAGCCAGGCCCGGCACTTGCTGGCGAGAAGGAGGCCGAAGCTCTCGGCCTCCTTCTCGTCGTCGAGGTCGAAGCGGGTGCGCGCGGCGACCTTCAGCACGGTCGCCTGGAGGTCGGCACCGTCGTCGAGCAGCCGGGCCGCGACGGCGGCGCCCTCGACGTGGTGGGAGCAGTGCCCGGCCTTCATGTGCCACAGCTCGTGGCCCAGAATCACCAACTGGTGATCGGGGGCGGTGCGTTCCTCGATCACGACGAGGTCCTGCTCGGCCATGTCCAGCCAGAGCCCGCTGGCGGTCCCGGGCGGGAACGCGGCCGTTCGGAAGCGGACGGGGCGGCCGCGGCGTCTGCTCATGCCGTCGCACAGGGCGGCGTACAGCTCCTCGGGCCGAGCCGGAGCGGGGAGGGTCAGCTCCGCGACCAGCTCGCCGCACAGACGGCGCATTTCCTTACCGATGCCCACAGTTCTCCCCACGGTCACGACTCCGGCCGCTTGACGCTCTCCAGGAGCATGTCCAGCCACTCCGCGACCTTGTCGCGGTGCTGGTCGGTGGGCAGTTGCGCGGCGCGCCAGGCGATGCCGCGCACGCCGTGGTCCTGCAGCAGCCGCTCCAGCGGGTCGTCCGCCGCCGCGGCCGCCTCCCGCTCGCGGTCGGCGAGCTTCTGCAGCAGCTCCTGCTCGGTGTGCTGGAGGGCGCTCACCAGCGCCTCGGGGTCCTCGGCCGTCAGGAAGCCGGCGTGCACCCGGAAGAACCGCTGGAGGGCGTCGCAGTGCTCCATGGTCGGCCGCCGGTCGCCGTTGATGAGGGCGCCGGCCTGCTGGCGGGACATGCCCGCGCCGTCGGCGATCTCCTGCTGGGTGTACTTGCGGCCGTTGGGCTTGAGCCGGGTCCGCCGCAGCAGGTCCAGGCGTTGCAGGAACCGGGCCTGAACATCGGGCTCGCCCGCAGGCCGGCCCGTGAGCAGGGCCTTGACGACGGAGACCGGGACCCCGGAGGCGACGGACAGCCGGCCGATGTCGAAGACCTCGGCGTGCGGCACGCCGAGCCGGTCGGCGAGCGCGCCGACACGGGAGACGACGGCTGATAGCACGACCGTCGGCGTGGCGCCCGGACCCTCGACGAAGCCACCCGTCACCGACAGATCTCCTACGTATCTCACAGGCTTCTCACAAGTGGATGCCGTGACCTACCCCGGCGTTAACTTCCCGGAGCGTAGCCGGTGCTTCGAACTCACATCCAGGTCTCGCCACAACTGTGGCCAATTTCAGCCGTCAACAGGCATGAAATGCCACGATAGTTGACACGCCTCAGCCCGGGGCAGCAGGATCGGGGCGCCGCGTCAAGGCCGCACAGGCAAGAGGGGTGACCTCCCGATGGCATATCAGGCAGGAGGGCGGCGGCCGGCACCGCGGCCCGTCCCCGAGACTCCGGAGGCCCAGGCCTACCTGGAGGACTACGCCGGGCTCCTGGAAGGCGTCTCCTTCCCCTCGCTCGTCGTCGACCAGTGCTGGGACGTGGTGCTGACCAACAGCGCCTTCCGGTCACTTTTCCGTGAGGCCGGCCCGCACCCGACGGCCATGCCGGGCGACAACTTCCTCCGCTTCGTGCTGTTCCACCCCGATGCCCCCGCGGTGCTCGGCGACCACGAGGCGAGCTGGTGCCTGCCGATGCTCGCGCACTTCGCACGGACCGTGGAGAGCCACGGTCCGGACCACGGCCTCCAGGCCATTCGCCGCGACATCGCCCAGGATCCGATCATGGAGGCCGCCTACCGGCACGGCCTGCCGCACTGGATCCGCGCGGTCGGCGAGGACGCCGTCGAGCAGGACGGCGCCGTACGGCCGCTGCTCCACCCCGATCCGCGCCGGGGCTCCACCGAGTGCCGGATCGTCGTCGAGACCTCCAGGACGCTGGAAGAACTGGGCTGCGCCCGGGTCACGTTCGTCCTGCGCGAGACGCGCCGCTCCGTGACCAGGGAGCGCCGCACGCGCCGCACCGCCTCCCATCTGAGGGTCGTCCCCGTGGCCGACTGACCGCTTCCGTGCGGTCGGACGGCCCGTGCCGCACCATTCCCAGGCCCTGTGGTGTGTGACATAGTACTGGCGTGAGCGAGTCGCTGACCTGCGATGTCGTGGTGGTGGGAGCCGGTGTCGTCGGCGCCGCCACCGCCCTGTACACGGCCCGCGCGGGACTGGACACCGTCGTGGTGGACCGGGGACCGGTGGCCGGCGGTACGACCGGAGCGGGGGAGGGGAACCTCCTCGTCTCCGACAAGGAACCCGGGCCGGAGCTCGAACTGGCCCTGCTGTCCGCCCGGCTGTGGGCTGCACTGGCCCGCGAGGGGCTGGGCGAGGCCGTCGAGTACGAGGCCAAGGGCGGTGTCGTCGTCGCGGGCACGGACCGGGCCCTGGCCGGGCTGGAGAAGCTCGCCGCCGAGCAGCGCGCGGCCGGGGTCGAGGCGGCCCCGGTGCCGCCCGACCGGCTCACCGACCTGGAGCCCTACCTGACCCCCGGCCTCGCGGGCGGCATGCACTACCCGCAGGACGCCCAGGTGATGCCCGCCCTCGCGGCGGCGCACCTGCTGCGCGCCTCGAAGGCGGGGGTGCTCACCGGCCGGGAGGTGACCGAGGTCCTGCGCGGCCCTGACGGTGCGGTGCGCGGCGTGCGGACCGGCCGGGGCGACCTCTACGCCCCGGCGGTCGTCAACGCGGCCGGCACCTGGGGCGGTGAGGTCGCGGCCCGCGCCGGAGTGTCCCTGCCGGTGCTGCCCCGCAGGGGTTTCGTCCTGGTCACCGAACCGCTGCCGCCGCGCATCCGGCACAAGGTGTACGCCGCCGACTACGTGGCCGACGTCGCGAGCGACTCCGCGGCGCTGCAGACCTCCCCGGTGGTGGAGGGCACCCCGGCCGGGCCGGTCCTCATCGGCGCCAGCCGCGAACGGGTCGGCTTCGACCGGTCGCTGTCGCTCCCGGCGGTGCGCGCGCTGGCGGCCGGGGCGACCGGGCTCTTCCCGTTCCTCGCCGGAGTGAGGGCGATGCGGACGTACGCCGGCTTCCGGCCGTATCTGCCGGACCACCTGCCCGCGATCGGCCCCGACCCGCGGGTGCCCGGGCTCTTCCACGCCTGCGGGCACGAGGGCGCCGGCATCGGTCTCGCCACCGGCACCGGCCGGCTGATCGCCCAGGCGCTGACCGGACATACGCCCGATCTGGACCTCGGCCCGTTCCGGCCCGACCGCTTCACCCGCTTCACCGAGGAGGCCGTGTGAACCCACTGGAGCTGGCCGGGGCCAGGCCCGGCCCCGCGTTCACGGTCACGTTCGACGGGCGGCCGGTCGACGCCCTGCCCGGGCAGACGGTCGCCGCCGTGCTGTGGGCGGCAGGGGTGACCTCGTGGCGTGACACCCGGCGCGGGGGGCGTCCGCGCGGGGTGTTCTGCGGGATCGGCGTCTGCTTCGACTGCCTGGTGATCCTCAACGGCCGCCCCAACCAACGGGCCTGCCTGGTGCCGGCGCGGCCCGGTGACGAGATCGGCACGCAGGAGGGCACGGGGCACGGGCGGACCCGCACCCCGGACGGCACCGGCGACGGGTCGACCGAGGAGGCGCGCCATGCGGACTGACCTCGCCGTGATCGGCGCCGGACCGGCGGGCCTCGCCGCCGCCCTGGCGGCCTCCGCGCGCGGTGTACGGGTCACGCTCCTCGACGCCGCGACGCAACCCGGCGGGCAGTTCTACCGGCAGCCCGGCGCGGGACTCGGCGCCGCGAGGCCCGAGGCGCTGCACCACGGGTGGCGGACCTGGGAGCGGCTGCGGGACGGGCTCGCCGCCAGTGCCGTACGCGTCCTGACGGACCACCACGTGTGGTGCGTGGAGCGCACGCCGGACGGCTTCACCGTGCACGCCCTGCTCGGACCGGAGCAGGAGGAGCCCGTCGAGGTGCACGCCCGCGCCGTGCTCCTGGCCACCGGTGGCTACGAGCAGGTGCTGCCCTTCCCCGGCTGGACGCTTCCGGGCGTCGTCTCGGCCGGGGGAGCCCAGGCCATGCTCAAGGGAGGGCTCGTCGTGCCGGGGCGCCGAGCCGTGGTGGCCGGGACCGGGCCGCTGCTGCTGCCCGTGGCGACCGGGCTGGCGGCAGCAGGCGTCGAGGTCGCCGCACTCGTCGAGTCCACCGCCCCCTTGCGCCTCGCCCGGCAGGCCCCCGCCCTGGCGGGCAAGCTCGCCGAGGGCGTCGGACACGCCGCAGGGCTGCTGCGCCACCGCGTCCCGGTCCTCACCCGGCACACCGTCGTCCGCGCCCACGGAGAGGACCGGCTGACCGGCGTCACCGTCGCCGCCCTCGACGCCGACGGACACGTCCGGCCCGGCACCGAACGGCACCTGCCCTGCGACACCCTCGCCGCCGGGCACGGCATGCTCCCGCACACCGACCTCGCCGAGAGTCTCGGCTGCCGCCTCGACGGACTCGCCGTGGACGTCGACACCGAACAGCGCACGGACGTGCCCGGCGTATGGGCGGCCGGTGAGGCCACCGGCATCGGCGGCGCCGCCCTCTCCCTCGCCGAAGGGCACATCGCCGGCTGCTCCGCCACCGCCCACCTGCACGGCACCGCCCGCGGCCCGGCCCCCGCCGCCCTCAAGGCCCGTACGGCGCTCCGGCGATCCGCGGCCGCCCTCGACTCCGCCTACGCCCTGCCCGCGTACTGGTCCGAGCAACTCACCGACGACACCGTCGTCTGCCGCTGCGAGGAAGTCACCGCCGGGTCCGTGCGCGAGGCCCTGGACCTCGGGGCGGGCGACGAACGCACCGTGAAGCTGCTCACCCGGGCCGGGATGGGCTGGTGCCAGGGCCGGATGTGCTCCACCGCCGTCGCCGGTCTCGCCGGCTGCGCACCCACCCCGGCCAAGCGCCCGTTCGCCCGTCCCGTACCGCTCGGCGTCCTCGCCCGGCACCATCCCCAGGAGGGACTCTCATGACCGGCCACCACCCCTGGCGCGGCGTCCTCGTCGCCACCGCGCTCCCACTGAACGACGACCTCTGCGTCGACTACGACCGGTACGCCGAGCACTGCGCCTGGCTCGTCGGGAACGGCTGCGACGGCGTCGTGCCCAACGGCTCCCTCGGCGAGTACCAGGTGCTCACCCCCAAGGAGCGGGCCCGGGTCGTCGAGACGGCCGTCGCGGCCATCGGCGGGGAGCGCGTGATGCCCGGCGTCGCCGCGTACGGGTCCGCCGAGGCCCGGCGCTGGGCCGAGCAGGCCGGCGAGGCCGGCTGCCGCGCGGTGATGCTGCTGCCGCCGAACGCGTACCGCGCCGACGAGCGCTCCGTCCTCGCCCACTACGCCGAGGTCGCCCGGTCGGGCCTGCCGGTCGTCGCGTACAACAACCCCATCGACACCAAGGTCGACCTCGTGCCCGAGCTGCTCGCCCGGCTGCACGGCGAGGGGTACATCCGCGGCGTGAAGGAGTTCTCGGGCGATGTCCGCCGCGCTTACCGGATCGCCGAACTCGCCCCCGAACTGGACCTCCTGATCGGCGCGGACGACGTCCTGCTGGAGCTGGCCGTCGCCGGCGCCAAGGGCTGGGTGGCGGGCTACCCGAACGCGCTGCCCCGCGCCTGCGTGGAGCTGTACCGGGCCGCCGCCGGCGGCGACCTCGGCACGGCGCTGCCCCTGTACCGGCAACTGCACCCGCTGCTGCGCTGGGACTCCCAGGTGGAGTTCGTCCAGGCCATCAAGCTGTCCATGGACATCGCCGGCCGCCACGGCGGGCCCTGCCGCCCGCCCCGCGCCGCGCTGCTGCCCGGGCAGGAGGCGGCGGTCCGCGCCGCCACGGAGAAGGCCCTCGCGGCCGGACTGGGCTGAGGACCATGCGCAGCAGACTCGCCCTGCACGCCGTCGACTCGCACACCGAGGGCATGCCGACCCGCGTGATCACCGGCGGCATCGGCACCGTCCCGGGCGCCACCATGAACGAACGGCGGCTGTGGTTCCGCGAACACCGCGACGACATCAAGCAGTTGCTGATGAACGAGCCGCGCGGCCACTCCGCCATGAGCGGCGCGATCCTCCAGCCCCCGGCCCGGCCCGACTGCGACTGGGGCGTCCTCTACATCGAGGTGTCCGGCTATCTGCCCATGTGCGGGCACGGCACCATCGGCGTGGCGACCGTCCTCGTCGAGACCGGCATGGTCGAGGTCGTCAAGCCCGTCACGACCATCCGGCTCGACACCCCGGCTGGCCCGGTCGTCGCCGAGGTGGCCGTCGAGGACGGGGCCGCCTCGTCGGTCACCCTGCGGAACGTGCCCTCCTTCGCTGTCGGCCTCGACCGCGAGGCCACCCTCGCCGACGGCCGGACGGTGACGTACGACCTGGCCTTCGGCGGCAACTTCTACGCCATCCTGCCGCTGGAGCGGTTCGGCCTGCCCTTCGACCGGTCCCGCAAGGACGAGATCCTCGCGGCCGGCCTGTCCCTCATGGCCGCCGTCAACGCCGAGGACCCGCCCGTCCACCCGGAGGACCCCTCCATCCACGGCCTCCACCACGTCTACCTGGCCGCCCCCGGCTCCACCGCCCGCCACTCCCGGCACGCCATGGCCATCCACCCCGGCTGGTTCGACCGCTCGCCCTGCGGCACCGGCACCAGCGCCCGCATGGCACAACTGCACGCGCGCGGCGAACTCCCGCTGCACACCGAGTTCGTGAACGAGTCCTTCATCGGAACCCGCTTCACCGGCAGACTGCTCGGCACGACCGAGGTCGCCGGCCGCCCGGCCGTGCTGCCCAGCTTCACCGGCCGCGCCTGGATCACCGGCACCGCCCAGTACCTGCTGGACCCCGAGGACCCGTTCCCGGCGGGCTTCGTCCTGTAGACACCCCCGCAAGACACGAGAGAGGAACCCCGACCGTCATGGCCGCGCAGCACACCCCCGCCCTGCCCGTGCTCGGCAGCAGGAAGCCCAGCCACCGGGAGCGGGTCGCGGACGCGCTGCGCGCCGCCCTGATCGCCGGCGAACTGCGGCCCGGCGAGGTCTACTCGGCCCCCGGCCTCGCCGCCCGCTTCGGCGTCTCCGCCACGCCCGTGCGCGAGGCCATGCTCGACCTGGCCAAGGAGGGACTGGTCGACACCGTGCCCAACAAGGGCTTCCGGGTCACCGCCGTCTCCGAGCGCCAGCTCGACGAGTACACCCACATCCGGGCGCTGATCGAGATCCCCACCACGGCGGAGCTGGCCCGCACGGCCGACCCGGTGGCCCTGGAGGCGCTCCGCCCGGTCGCCCGCGAGATCGTCACCTCCGCCGTGGCCGGTGACCTCATCGCCTACGTCGAGGCCGACCTGCGCTTCCACCTCGGCCTGCTGGCCCTCGCCGGCAACGGCCACCTCGTCGACGTCGTACGCGACCTCAGAGGCCGCTCCCGGCTCTACGGTCTGACGGCCCTGGCCGAACAGGGGCGGCTGGAGGCGTCGGCCGAGGAGCACCTGGAGCTCCTGGACGCGCTGCTGGCTCGCGACGAGGAGGCCGTACGGGCCGTCATGACCAGGCACCTGGGGCATGTGCGGGGCCTGTGGGCGGCACCCTGAACCGCCGGACACCGCCGGGTCAACGGCCGCGTTTGGCCGCCTGTACCTGCTCGTACACCCGGGTCCGCAGCTCGGCGAAGCGCGGGTTCACGCGCGTGTGCAGCTGGTCCCGCTGGTCCGGCAGGTCGACTTTCAGCTGCTCCCGGACGACGGTGGGGGAGGCCGACAGCACGAGCACCCGCTCGCCGAGGTACACGGCCTCGTCGATGTCATGGGTGACGAACAGGATCGTGATCCCGCGCTCCCGCCACAACCGCCGGACGAGGTCCTCCAGTTCGGCCCGGGTCTGGGCGTCCACCGCCGCGAACGGCTCGTCCATGAGCAGCACCTCGGGCTCGTACGCCAGCGCCCGCGCGATGGCCACCCGCTGCTGCATGCCGCCCGACAGCTGCCACGGGTACGCCCCGGCGGCGTCCGCGAGCCCCACCGACTCCAGCGCGTCCGCGACCAGCGCGCGCCGCCGCTGTCTGCTCAGCCTCTTCTGCTTCAAAGGCAGTTCGACGTTCTGCCCCACCCGCATCCACGGGAACAGGCTGCGGCCGTACTCCTGGAACACGAACGCCATGCCGGGCGGCGGCCCGTCCACCGGGCGGCCCGCGAGCCGCACCTCACCGGCCGTGGGGGCGAGCAGACCGCCGACGCACTTGAGCAGGGTCGTCTTGCCGCAGCCCGACGGCCCGACGAGACAGACCAGTTCCCCCGCCGCCACGCTGAAGGTCAGATCGCGCACCGCCTCGGTCCGCCGCCCGGAACCCTCGTAGACCTTGTGCAGGCCCTGTACGTCGAGCATGGACCGCCCTTTCGCGGAGTTCACGGGGACCGCCGGCCGGATGCGCGCAGGCCGTGGTACCAGCCGAGCACCCGCCGCTCGGCCAGCCCGAAGAGGACCGAGAGGAGGAAGCCGAGCAGACCGAGGAGCAGGATCCCGGTCCACATGTCGGGGATGGCGAAGCCGCGCTGGAACTGCACGATGGTGAAGCCCAGGCCGTTGCCGGCCGCGAACATCTCGCTGATCACCATGAGGATGATCCCGATCGACAGCGCCTGGCGCAGGCCCGCGAAGATCTGCGGGCTCGCCGAGCGCAGCACCACGTCCCGCAGCCGGGCCACGCCCGTGATGCCGTACGAGCGGGCCGTCTCGGCGAGGACCGGGTCGACCGCGCGGACGCCCTCGACCGTGTTGAGCAGCACCGGCCAGACACAGCCGCTCGCGATCACGGCGATCTTCATCGTGTCGCCGATCCCGGCGAACAGCATGATGACCGGCACCAGGACCGGCGGCGGCACCGCCCGCAGGAACTCCAGCACCGGCTCGCACAGCGCCCGCACCCGCCGCCAGGAGCCGATGACGGTGCCGAGCGCCACCCCCGCGACGGCCGCCGCGGTGTAGCCCGCCGCGAGCCGCAGCACGCTCGGCAGCACGTCCCCGCGCAGCCGCTCGCCCGTCCAGACGTCCGGGAAGACGCCGAAGACGGTCCGCAGCGGTGGCCAGTAGACGTTCGTGCTGCCGGCCGACGCCGCCCACCAGAGGGCCACCAGCACCGCGGGCAGGGCGAGCGCGAACACCAGCCGCAGCAGAGCCTTCCCCCACATTCCCGACGTCCTTCGGGCAGGGGGGACCCCCATCACACCGCCACCTCCCCGCGCACCGACTGGTGCCAGGCCAGCGCTCGCCGCTCCACCGCCCTCGTCCCCACGTTGATCAGCAGCCCGAGCACCCCGGTCACCACGATCAGCGCGTACATCTCCGGCACCGCCTGCGAGGTCTGCGCCACCGCGATCCGGGCCCCCAGACCCGGGGCGCCGATGACCAGTTCGGCGGTGACGGCGAGGATGAGCGCCACGGCGGCGGCCAGCCGCACCCCGGTCATGACGTACGGCAGCGCCGTCGGCCACAGCACGTGCCGGACCCGGGCCCACCCGCCCAGGCCGTACGAGCGGGCCGTCTCCTCCGCGACCGGGTCGACGTCCCGCACGCCGTACAGGACCTGGATCAACACCTGCCAGAACGCGGCGTACCCGACCAGGAGCAGGACCGAGCGCAGTTCCGTGCCGTACAGCAGCACCGCCAGCGGGATCAGCGCGACCGACGGGATGGGCCGCAGGAACTCGATCGTCGAGGCCGTCACCTCGCGCAGATACGGCACCACGGAGATCACCACGCCCGCGACGACACCCGCGCTCACCGCGATCGCCAGGCCCAGCGCCCAGCCGGTGAGGGTGTCGCCGAGCGCCGACCAGAAGGCGGTGTCGGAGAGTTCACGGCCGAGCGCGCCGGCGATGCGGCAGGCCGGCGGGAAGTGGTCCTCGTCGACCAGGCCGAGCCGCGGCACCGCCTCGCCGAGCAGGACGAACACCGCGCACCCGGCCGCGCCGAGGGCCGCGTCGGAGCCCCTCACGGCAGCAGCTCGTCCAGATTCGGCGCCTTCTCGAACAGGCCGTCCCGCTCGCCGAGTTCCGCCAGCCGCTCGATCGACGCGCGGTCCGGCTCGGCCGGATAGCGCGGCAGGGTCAGCTTCTCCAGCAGGGTGGCGGGGATCTTCGTGTAGGTGGTGAGGATCTGCCGGACCTCCTCCGGGTGGCTGTCGGCGTACTTCAGCGACTCGGCGGTCGCCTCCCGGAACTTCTTCACCAGGTCCGGGTTCTTGCCGGCGAACTGCTGTGAGGTGAAGTACATGGCGACGGTGAGGTCGGGCGACACGTCGTGGAAGTTCGAGGCGATCTCCTTGCCGCCCGCGGCCTTCACGGTGGCCAGGGCGGGCTCCGGGGTGCAGGCCGCGTCGACCTGCCCGCCGTCCAGCGCGGCCGGCATCCGGTCGAAGGGCATCTCGACGAACTCCACCTTCGACGGGTCGCCGCCGTCCTTGCGGACGGACTCCCTGATCGAGGTGTCGCAGACGTTGTTGAGGGTGTTGACCGCCGCCTTCTTGCCTTCGAGCTGCTTGGCGGAGGTGAGGGGTGAGCCCTTCCCCACGGTGATGGCGGCGAAGTCGGCACCGTCCTCGCCCGTCGACGCGGCGCCGTTCGCCACGGCCTTGACGGGCACGTTCTTGGACCGGGCGACCAGCAGCGACGTGGTGTTGCTGAAGCCGAACTGGAACTGGCCGGAGATGACTCCGGGCACGATCGCGGCCCCGCCCTGGGCCGGTACCAGCTCCAGTTCGAGCCCGCGGTCGGCGTAGAAGCCCTGCTTCTCGCCCAGGTAGACGGGCGCGACGTCCAGCACGGGAACGACGCCGACCTTGACGGTGGTGGTTCCGCCGGACGGGCCGGCCGTGTCCTTCCCGCCGGGGTCGGACGAGCCGCAGGCGGTGAGGGCGGCCAGGACGGACCCGGCCGTGAGACCGACGAGCAGGCGACGCATGGCTCCCCCTGTGGGACCGGCTGAGGTGCTCCGACAGGCTGTGCGCAGGCAGTACGGAAGTGCTCAGCGGGAACCTAGGGCCCGCCGGGAGCCAGGGTCAATGCACGTGCCGTGAAGGCTTGTTGAAACCGGCACCTTCGGGTCAGAGGTCCAGCACGAGCCGCCCGCCGCGGCAGCGGGACACACAGATGAGCATCGTCTCGCCCGCAGCACGCTCGTCGTCGGTCAGTACCGAGTCGCGGTGGTCCGGCTCGCCGTCCAGGACGTCGGTCTCGCACGTGCCGCAGGTGCCCTCGGTGCAGGAGTACAGCACCTCCACCCCGGCGTCGCGCACGGCGTCGAGCACGGACACGTCCGGCGCGACGGTGAGCGTCTGGCCGCTGCGCGCCAGTTCCACCTCGAACGCGGTGTTGCCGCCGGTCTCCTGTTCCTTCGGCTGGAACCGTTCGACGCGCAGGACCCCGGACGGGCAGCGGGCCTCGACGGCGTCCAGCAGCGGCCCGGGGCCGCAGCAGTAGACGAGCGTGCCCGCGGGCACGTCGTCCAGCACCGAGGGCAGGTCCAGCAGGCCCGTCTCGTCCTCCGGTGCGAAGGTCACGCGGTCCCCGTAGCGGTCGAGTTCCTCGGCGAACGCCATGGACCCGCGGGTGCGCCCGCCGTACAGCAGCGTCCATTCGGCGCCCGCCGCCTCCGCCGCCGCCAGCATCGGCAGAAGCGGTGTGATGCCGATGCCGCCGGCGACGAAGCGGTAGCGGGGGGCGGGTTCCAGGCGGAAGTTGTTCCGGGGCCCGCGCACCCGCACCTTGGCGTCCTCGCCGAGCTGCTCGTGCACATGGGCGGAGCCGCCCCGACCGGCGGGCTCGCGCAGCACCGCGATCCGCCAGGCCGACCGGTCCGCCGGGTCGCCGCACAGCGAGTACTGCCGTTCCAGGCCGGGCCCGAGCAGCACGTCGACGTGAGCGCCGGGCTCCCAGGCCGGGAGCGGCTCGCCCAGCGGATGGCGCAAGGTCAGGGCGAGCACTCCCTCGGCGGCGAACTCCCGTCGCTGGACGATCAGTTCGGCTTCGAACACGGTCATGAGCCGGCCCCTCGCGGTTCGTCGTCGCTCACGTGCCCCTGAGGGTGGGCGAGCATCCACTCCCACATCTCGACCGGGTCCTGCGCGGTGTGCTCACGGCCGCAGTGGCACGTGCCGTGCAGGACGTCGGTGCCGGGCACCCAGTCGATGCGGTAGATCTCGCCGGTCGGAGCCGTCACAGGACCTTCTCCACGGGCTTGTCGCCCTGCTCGACCAGCCGGGCGAGAATGCGGCGGGCGGCCAGGCCGCCGGTGTCGATGTTGATGCTCAGCTCCTGGTAGCCGGTCCGCTCGGTGCCGAGCGTCTCCTGCAGCAGGTTGAGCGCGGTGACGTCCTGCATGACGACGGTGTGGTTGTTCCCGCGCAGGAACTCGGTGACCTCGGCGTCGTCCGTGGCCCAGTCGCGCGAGACGGCCCAGAAGTCGTACACCTTGCCGTCGCCCGACGGCGTGATCGCGTACGTGATCTCGGTGTGGAAGCCGTTCGGATCGCTGCCGTCCGCCTCGGGCAGCACTCCGACCGGGGCGATACGGCTGTGCAGCAGGTACAGGCACGGCGCGTGGTACTCGATGTCCTGCCAGCGGGTGATGCGGCCCTCGATGCCGGTGGACTTGGCGTAGAAGGGCGGGCACGCGGCATCGTCCATGTGCCGGCTCACCCGGACGATCCCGGCGCCCTCGTCGACCTCGGTGGTGATCGGCGTCTCGGCGACCTCGGGGGTGCCGATGTAACCGCCGTGCAGATACGTCTCGTGGGACAGGTCCAGGAGGTTGTCGACGAGCAGGCCGTAGTCGCAGTCGATGGGCTCCATGCCGCGCACGGTGACCCAGCCGGGGGAGTCCAGGTGCCGGGCCCGGGGGATGGTCTGCGGGTCGGCGAGCGCCGGGTCGCCGATCCACACCCAGATCAGCGAGTCCTGTTCGACGACCGGGTAGGAGGCGACCCGGGCGGTGCGCGGCACCCGTTTCTGCCCCGGCACGTACACGCACGTGCCGCTCGTGTCGTACGTGAAGCCGTGGTAGCCGCACACGATCCGGTCCCCGTCCAGGCGCGTCGGAGCCTGGGACAGCGGGTAACGGCGGTGCACGCACCGGTCGTGCAGGACGACCGGGGTGCCGTCCTCCTCCGTCCGGTAGAGCACGAGCGTCTCACCGAGGATCGTCCGGCCGAGCAACTCCCGCCCGACCTCATGACTGTAGGCGGCGACGTACCACTGGTTCCTGGCGAAGGCGGTCATGTGAGGCATGGGCGCTGGCTCCCGTCTGTGGTCGTGCCGTCATCGTCGGGGCGGCTCTCCAGGCGTCGCAACGGGCCTTCCGTCAGGCGGAAGCCGTTGCCGTATCAAAAAGTGAAAGCGCAACAGAATCCCGGACTTCTTCCTGGCGGAGAATTCACATATTCTGGACATATGGGAAATACAGCTGAGTTCTATGTGGTCAAGCACGGTGACAATCTCGTCAAGATCGCGTCCAGGCACGGTGTGACGCTGGGCCAGATTCTCGAGTGGAATCCCCAGATCGAGAATCCGGACATCATCCACCCCGGTCAGCGAATCCGCGTGAGGGCACCACATGCGCACGGGGAGTTCGAGCCGTTCCCGGGCGCCGACTTCTTCCAGTCGTCGGTGACGAGTCCGGTCATCGAGGCCATGGGGTTCCGGCTCATCGAGGAGGAGTGCTCGGCGTACGCCGCCGGGCCCGACTCGCAGTGGAGTGAGGCCGACCGGAAGTCGTACGCGATGTGGCAGCGCAAACTCGGATTCACAGGCCGCGACGCGGACGGCACGCCGGGCCGGAAGTCCTGGGAGAGGCTTCACGTACCCGCCGTCTTCGAGTGAGCGCCATCGCGTCGGGCGGGCCGCCGCGGACCGCCTGGCGCGCACGGGCCAGGGCTCGTATCGCCTATCTCGAAGCCGAGCTGGAACACGAGAGCGGCAGACTGGCGCCGGGCGACCGGACGGCGCTCATCGAGGGAATGCGAGGCCATCTGGAAAAGGCCCGCGCGGCCGTGGACGAAGATTTCGGATGGCGGAAACTGTGGTCGGGATCGGCAGCCCGTGAGGGCGTTTGCTCGAATATCCGCAACGCCGAGGTGTTGTTGATTCAACTGGTTTCCGACGAAGAAGCCTCGGGCCGCGTCAGTGAGGTCATGGCGCTGGTCAAGGACCATCTGGACGCGGACGACCCGCGGCGGGTCCGGCTCGCCCTGCGACTGCGCCCCATCATCTCCGGCGACGTCAGCGCGAGCGACCGGGACCTCATGAGCCGGGCGCTCGACGCCGCCTATTGCAGCCTGGACGACGAACTGGCCCGGGTCCGCAGCCTGCGCAACATCCTCTGGGCCGCGACGGTCCTCGTAGTGATCGGGGTGGTGAACCTGGCCCTCTACGGATGGTTCTCGCCCGGTTCGCTGAGCTTGTGCTTCTCACCGCAGGGCAGCTCCGGGAGCACGGTCACCGTCGTGTGCCCCACCGCCGAATACCACAACCAGCCGGCCGACACGGACCCGAGCAGGCTGGCCGGAGCGACGGACATCCTCACCGTGGCGATCGCCGGACTCGCCGGTGCCGCCCTCACCGTCATCGCGTCGCTGCGCCGCATCCGGGGCACCGACTCCCCCTACATGCTGCCCCTGGCGTCGGCCGTGCTGAAGCTGCCCACCGGTGCCCTGTCCGCCTTCCTCGGGCTGCTGCTGATCCGGGGCGCCTTCGTCCCCGGACTGAGCGACCTCGACAGCAGGGCGCAGGTCCTCGCCTGGGCCGCGGCCTTCGGCGCCGCACAGCACCTGGTGACGCGTCTCGTCGACGACCGGGCCCAGATGACGCTGTCGGAGGTGGGCCGGACCACCGACGCCGTGATCAACCCCGAGCGGGTCGCTGTCAGGGAGGGACCGCCGGCGTCCGCCCCCGGGTCGCCCAACGGCGCGGGTCCGCACGACGAGCCGCACGGGCCCGACGGAGACGGCGAACCGGTCCCCGGTGGCGGGCCACCTCACCGCCGCAGCGGCGCGTGAGCCGTCTCCGGCAACCGCAGGTACACCACGGACGACACCAGGCAGATCACCGCGACGTACCAGGGGAACAGCCCCGCGTGGCCCTGCTCCTTGAACAACGTGCCCACGTACGGGGCCGTGCCGCCGAACAGGGCCACCGTCAGGGAGTAGGGGAAGCCGATGCCCGCCGCGCGGACCCGGGGCGGGAAGATCTCCGCGTTCACGGCCGCGCTGATCGAGGTGAACCCGGTCAGCAGCACCATGCCCGCGCACTGTACGAGCAGCAGCACGGCGAACGAGTCCCGCAGGGTGTGCAGCAGCGGCACGGCCAGCAGCGCGAAGCCGAGGCCGAAGAAGAGCAGCAGGGGGCGGCGGCCGTAGCGGTCCGAGAGCAGGCCGCCGAGCGGTTGCAGCAGGGCGAAGAAGCCCAGGGAGATCGTGCCCGCGAGCAGCGCGTCCGACTTCTCGATGCCGGCGTTGAGTTCGGCGTACGTCGGCAGGTACGACGTCCACGTGTAGTACGCGATCGTGCCGCCCGCCGTGATGCCGCCGATGAGGAGTGACTCGCGCGGATGCCGGCGCAGCGCCTCGAACAGGCCCGGGCGCGGCGCCCGCTGCTGCTCGGCGCTGCGGGTCTCCTGCGCGCCCTGCCGGATCCAGAAGCCGACCAGGCTCAGCACCGCCCCGAGCACGAACGGCACCCGCCAGCCCCAGCCGTTCATCTGCCCGTCGTCCAGCGTGCGCACCAGCAGGGCCGCGATGCCGGAGGCGACCAGCTGCCCCACCGTCGTCGACACGTACTGGAAGCTGGAGAACACCCCGCGCCGGCCGGGCCCCGCCGATTCCACCAGGAACGTCGTCGAGGCCGCGAACTCGCCGCCCACGGACAGACCTTGCAGCAGCCGCGCGAGGACCAGGATCACCGGCGCGAGCACGCCCACCGTGGCGTACGTCGGAGTGAGCCCGACGAGCAGGCTGCTGCCGCCCATCAGCAGGATGGTGACCGTGAGGGCGGCCCGCCGTCCGTGCCGGTCCGCGACCGCGCCCATCAGCAGCCCGCCCACCGGCCGCATGAAGAAGCCGACCGCGAACACCGCGAACGTGGACAGCAGCGGCACCAGCGAGTTGTCCGCGCTCCTCGGGAAGACCTGGTCGGCGATGTAGGTGGCCAGAAACGTGTAGGCGTACCAGTCGTACCACTCCACCGCGTTGCCCACCGAGGCGGCGAGGAGCTGGCGAACGGGCCGTTGCGTCGGCGGGGAAGCCGTCTGCGTCTCTGTCACGCCCCTCACCCTCCCCTGGGAGCGCCCCGGAACACCTGGCGTACCGGCGACTTTCACACGAGTGTCACCGGCCCCTTCCTTGTCGTTTGGTGTCCCTGAAACACTCCTTCCGCGCAGATTCCGTCACGTTCCGGCCATCCAGCACAGCAGGATGAGAGGTCTGTCCTTCATGTCCGAAGTCAACCGGCGCCGCTTCCTCCAACTCGCGGGCGCCACCACGGCCTTCAGCGCGCTGTCCGCCAGCATCCAGCGCGCGGCCGCGCTTCCGGCGAACCACCGCACGGGGTCGATCGAGGACGTCGAGCACATCGTCGTCCTGATGCAGGAGAACCGATCCTTCGACCACTACTTCGGCACCCTGAGAGGCGTCCGCGGCTTCGGCGACCCCCGCCCGGTCACCCTCGACAACGGCAAGCCGGTCTGGCACCAGGAGAAGGACGGCAAGGAGATCCTGCCGTTCCACCCGGACGCCGACGACCTCGGCATGCAGTTCCTGGAGGGCCTGCCGCACTCCTGGCCCGACGGCCACCAGGCCTACAACGGCGGCAAGTACGACCGGTGGGTGCCCGCCAAGGGCACGACGACCATGGCCTACCTGACCCGCGAGGACATCCCGTTCCACTACGCCCTCGCCGACTCCTTCACCGTCTGCGACGCCTACCACTGCTCGTTCATCGGCTCCACCGACCCCAACCGCTACTACATGTGGTCCGGGTACACCGGCAACGACGGCAGCGGCGGCGGCCCGGTCCTGGACAACGCCGAGCTCGGCTACGGCTGGACGACCTACCCGGAGCGCCTGGAGCAGGCCGGCATCTCCTGGAAGGTCTACCAGGACATCGGCGACGGCCTCGACGCGAAGGGCTCCTGGGGCTGGATCCAGGACGCCTACCGCGGCAACTACGGCGACAACTCCCTGCTGTACTTCGACAAGTACCGGAACGCCCAGCCCGGCGACCCCTGGTACGACAAGGCCCGCACCGGCACCGACGCCAAGGCCGGCGACGGCTACTTCGACCGGCTGCGCGCCGACGTCAAGGCCGGCAAGCTGCCCCAGATCTCCTGGATCGCCGCCCCCGAGGCCTTCTCCGAGCACTCCAACTGGCCCTCGAACTACGGCGCCTGGTACATCGCCCAGGTCCTGGACGCCCTCACCTCCAACCCGGAGGTCTGGTCGAAGACCGCCCTGTTCATCACCTACGACGAGAACGACGGCTTCTTCGACCACGTGGTGCCACCGCTGCCGCCGAAGGACGCCTCCCGGGGCCGGTCCACCGTCGACGTCTCCCTCGACCTCTTCCCGGGCGGCGCCGGCAAGACGGCGGGCCCCTACGGCCTCGGCCCCCGGGTGCCGATGCTGGTCGTCTCGCCGTGGAGCAAGGGCGGCTACGTCTGCTCCGAGACCCTCGACCACACCTCGATCCTGCGGTTCATGGAGCGCCGATTCGGCGTGCGCGAGACCAACATCTCGCCGTGGCGCCGGGCCGTCTGCGGTGACCTGACCTCGGCGTTCGACTTCTCCCGCAAGGACGCGCGACCCGCGCCGCTGCCCGGCACCGACGAGTACGAGCCGCAGGACCGCGAGCGCCACCCCGACTACCGGCCGACTCCGCCCGCGGACCCGCGCATGCCCCGCCAGGAGCGCGGCCTGCGCCGCTCCCGGCCCCTGAAGTACGCCCCGCACGTGGACGCCTCGGTCGACGCCGCGGCCGGCAGGCTCACCCTCACCTTCGCCTCCGGGGCGAAGGCGGGCGGCGCCTTCCACATCACCTCCGGCAACCGCGCCGACGGTCCCTGGATGTACACCACCGAGGCCGGCAAGACGCTCTCCGACACCTGGAACTCGGCCTACTCCAGGGGCGCCTACGACCTGACCGTGCACGGCCCGAACGGCTTCGTGCGGGTCTTCAAGGGCTCGAACAAGGCGGCCGGCTGCGAGGTCACCGCGCGCCACACCGGCGACGACATCGAGCTGACCTTCACCAACCAGGGCTCCGGCACGGCCCGCCTGAAGCTCGCGAGTGCCTATGGCGGCCGGCCCTCGACCGTCACCGTCCGCCCGGGCGCCCGGGTGTGCCGGACCGTCGACCTCGCCGGCAGCCGCCGCTGGTACGACCTGACCGTCACCGCCGAGGGCGACAAGGCGTTCCTGCGGCGGTTCGCCGGGCACGTCGAGAACGGGCGGCCGGGGGTGAGCGACCCGGCGATCATCACCGCGTAGCGGGAGTGAGGTGCCCCGGATCGTGCGGCCGGGGCACCAGCGCCGGTTCGGCCGTGGCCGAGCCGGGCTCCAGAGCCAGGACCGCGGCCACCGGATGGTCGTCGTCGGCCGCCGCGGGTGCCGCCCGGCTGAGCAGTACCACGCCCCAGGACGCCAGGCCCGCCCCGGCGAGCGCGAGCAGAACGCCGACCGGGCCGCCCTGGAGGCGTTCGCCCAGCAGCGACAGGCCGATCACCGCGGCGGCCAGCGGGTTGGCCAGCGTCACCATCGCGAGCGGGCCGCCCAGCCCACCCCGGTACGCCGTCTGGGAGAGCAGCAGCCCGCCGGCCGCGAAGGCCGCCACGAGCAGTGCCACGCCCACCACCTGGACGCTCAGCACCGGGCCGGTCCGGTCCGTCGCGGCCACCGTCGCCGTCTGGGTGAGGGCCGAGGCGACACCGGAGGCCAGCCCCGACGCGGTCGCGTGCCGCAGTCCGGGGCGGGTGCCCGGCCGGGACAGCACCCCGATGAACGCCGCGGTGGCGCCCGCCACCGCGAGCGCCTCGGGAACGCTCAGCACATCGTCCGGCGCCGGACCGGACGCCGTGACCAGGATCGCGCCCAGGCCCAGCAGGGTCAGCGCGGTGCCCTTCCACTCGACCGCGCTCACGTGCCGTCCTGCCATCCGCGCCCCCATGGGCACCGCCGCGACGAGGGTGAGCGCGCCGAGCGGCTGGACGACGGTCAGCGGACCGTACCGGAGGGCGACGACGTGCAGCAGCGCGGCCGACGCGTTCAGACCGACCGACCACCACCAGGCGCCGCTGCCGAGCAGCCGCAGCGTGCCCGCACCGGGGGAGCGGGACGCGAGCCGCTCCTGGGCGACCGCGGCGGCCGCGTAGGCGACGGCGGAGACGAGCGACAGGGCGACGGCGACCACCACGGCGTTCACCGGCCCGCTCCCACGAGTGCCCGCTCGTCCCTCTGGGCCGGTACGAGGCCGCCCTGCGCACGGCCGGCCGTGGTCGCCGTGCGGTCAGGCAGGTGGATCACCGCGAGCGCGAGGCCGAGCAGGGCCGCCGCCACGATCGCGTCGAGCCAGTAGTGGTTGGCGGTGCCGACGATCACCAGCAACGTCAGCAGCGGATGCGCCGGCCACAGCCAGCGCCACCGCGAGCGGGTCGCGACGATCAGGCCGACCGCCACCATCAGCGCCCAGCCGAAGTGCAGCGACGGCATCGCCGCGAACTGGTTCGACAGGGAGTCGGTCGCCGGGTCGCCGTACACCGACGGCCCGTACACCCGCGCCGTGTCGACCAGGCCGGTCGCGGCCAGCAGGCGCGGCGGGGCGAGCGGGAACAGCAGGTGCAGCACCAGGGCGGCGGCGGTCACCGCGGCCAGGACCCGGCGGGCCCACACGTAGTGCACCGGGCGGCGCAGGTAGAGCCAGACCAGGAAGGCGGCGGTGGCCGGGAAGTGTACGGTCGCGTAGTACGTGTTCGCGAGGTGCGCCAGGCCGTCGCCGTGCAGCAGCAGGGACTGCACCGTCCCCTCGCCCGGCAGATGGACCGCTCGCTCGAAGTCCCACAGGCGGTGCGCGTTGTGGAAGGCCTCGCCGGTGTGGCCCGTGGCCAGCCGGCCGAACTTGTAGACGAGGAAGAGCCCTGCGACGAGCAGGAGCTCCCGGACGAGCGGCGGTCGCGCTATCGCGTCGGACCCCGCCTGCGCAGGCTCGGTGCGGGCATTCATCCCCCGGCCCCTTCGGTGACGGTGGCGCTGTTATCGGTACGAGAGCGTACCGATACGGCAGTGTACCGATACGGCCGCGTACCGGTACACTGCCGTATCGATAGACGTACGACACATCGCCGGCCGGGAATTTTCCGGCCGCCCGACGAAAGCCAGGAGCACCGCCCATGACGTCGCAGGCTGCGGACCGGCCCGAGCCGGTCGGTGCCACGCGCCGCTCCAAGATCACGCCCGAGCGTGAGCAGGAGTTCTACGACGCCGTGCTGGAACAGCTGGGGGAGTGCGGCTACGACTCCGTCACCATGGAAGGCGTCGCCGCGAGCACCCGGTGCAGCAAGTCCACGCTCTACCGACAGTGGAAGACCAAGCCCCAGCTGGTGGCGGCGGCGCTGCGCTCCCACCGGCGCACGCGCTGCATCGACACCGGCTCGCTCGCCGAGGACCTGCGCGAGGCGGCCCGGGCGGCGGGGGAGCTGTCCGGCCGGGACACCAAGCTGCTCCAGGCGCTCGCCCATGCCGCGGGCCAGGACCCGGAGTTGCAGCGTGCGCTGCGCGAGGCGCTGGTCGAGCCGGAGATCGCCGCGCTGAAGGAGATCATCCGGCGCGGGGTCGAACGCGGCGAGGTGCCCGCCGACCATCCGGCGCTGGAGTACATCCCGGCACAGCTGCTCGGTGTCCTGCGGGTGCGGCCCGTCCTGGAGGGCGAGTGGGCCGACCCGGACTACCTGGTCCGGTTCGTGGAGGCCGCCGTGCTGCCGGCACTGGGCCTTACCTGAGACCCGGGCCGCCGTCCGCCGGATGACCGGACGGTGACCCGACCGCGCCGACCCGTGGGGACGGGGGCGGCGCGCACCCCCCGGCCGGGTGGGGTTCCCCTGTGAGCGGCAGGGGCGCCCCACCCGGCCGACCGGTGTGCGGGTGTCCGCTCCCGGTCAGACGTCCTGACCGTTGCCGCTGCCCGTCGCCGCCTTGATGCCCCGGGTGATGTCGTCGAGCACGCTCTCCTGCTGGCCCGCGTCGACGCCGAACCGGATGACGACCATCAGCTTCGCGTTCGCGGGGGAGGGGAATGCGAGCGACTCCACGATTCCATCGGCGCCCTTGCTCGTGACGGCCTTCCAGCGGACCAGGTAGCCCTTCTGCCCGGCCACCGTCACGGCCTTGGACTCCAGGACGTCGTGCGAGGTGATCCCGCCGTAGGACTTGCCGCCGTAGGATTCCTCGGCGTTCTTCCCGATGTCCGCCTTGGCGATCTCCTCGGCGGTGGCGCCCTTGGTGCCGAGGGCCAGGGCCGGTGCGGAGTAGGCGCCGCCCTTGGTGCAGGTCGAGGAGGTGTCGCCGGGGCACTTGTAGGAGTCGTCGGACGTCACCTGCGCGCCGGCCCGGGCCTGCTGGCCGTACCAGCCCTTCGGTATCGGCAGGCTGATCCCGCTCACCGCGTCGGTCACCGACCCGCTCCTGATCTTCGGCGGCTCGGACTGCTCGGGCCCCGGGCTCTGCCCGCCGGACTCGCCGTCACCTCCGGACCCGCCGTCGCCGCCGGAGCCCCCGGACCCGCCCGGTCCGCCGAACGGCCCGCCCTGGCCCCCGGGCGCACCCGGCCCGCCGGGCTGCCCCTGCGACGTGGGTGAGCCGCCCCCGCCGTCGTCCGTCAGGGCGTACACGCCCACGCCGATGCTGGTGAGCACGACCACGGCCGCCGCGACGGCCGCGCCGATGCGCAGCCGCCGCCCGCGGCCGCCCGGAGGCGCGGTTTGGTAGGCGGGGTAGGCGGGATACCCGGCAGCACCTGGGTAGGCGCCGTTCCCTGGATACGCGCCGCTTCCTGCATGCGCGCCGGTTCCCGGGTACGCGCCGCTTCCCGGGTACGCGCCGCCGCTCCCGGGCTGCCCGCCGGCTCCCGGTTCCCCGGCGGTACCTGAGTACGCGCCGCTTCCGGGTTGCCCGTCGGCACCTGGATGCCCGGCGGCTTCCGAGCCCTGAACGCCGTCGGGCTGCCCGGTGGCCCCCCGGCCCTGGACGCCGTCGGGCTGCCCGGCGGCCTCCGGGCCAGCGGTGCCGGTCGGCTGTCCGGTCGCCGGCGCCGCGGGCCCGGCCGGATTCCCGGCTCCCTGCCCATCACTCCCGGTCGGCTGCCCGGCTTCCTGCGTTTCGCCTCCGATGGGCTGCCCGGCTCCGGGGCTCGCGGTCTCGCCCGGCGCACCGGTTCCCGGCGTGCCGGCCCCGCCCGGGGTCTCGGCGGCAGCCGGACGGCCCGCCGGCCCGGTCGGGGGACCCCAGGCCGCGGGCGGCTGTACCGGGCGGACGCGGTCCGTCCAGGTCCTGCCGTCCCACCAGCGCTCGGTGGCGGGCCCGTCACTTATCTGTCCGGGGTCGGGGTACCACCCGGGAGGAGTCTCCTGCGTCATGCCCCCACCGTATGAGGCGTCGGTGAAAGAGGCATGAGAGGACCCGGAACCGGTTGTTCCAGGGGTAGCCGGCCGGGGCCGCGACACGGCACGGCGGCGATCGGCCAAGCAACCGCGGACGCTCGTCCCGCTATGGCTGAATGCACGTCACCTCCCGTGATTTTGCCCGGTGTTGACCGAAATACGGCTGGTGACGGGCCGGGCGCGTCGCCCGGCCGCACCCGGTGTCACCCGTCACGGCAAGACGTGCCCCGACCACCCTCCACTCGGGCAATCGGACGGCTACGCTCGACGTCTGTACGTCGTTCGGGCGACTTGGGGAGGTAGCGGGATGACGGAGGTACGGCCCACGGCCGCCGCCTCGGCTTCCCTGTGGGAGCGCGACGAGGAGATCGCCGCCGTGACGCGGGCGGTCGAGACCCTGTGCACGGACCGTTCCTCGCCCGGCGGACTGCTGGTCTTCCGCGCCGAGGCCGGCCTCGGCAAGACCGCCCTGTTGGCCGAAACCCGCCGCATCGCCGAGGCCCGCGGCTGCACGGTCTGGTCGGCGCGCGGCGGCGAGACCCTCAGGTCGGTCCCCTTCAATGTGGTACGGCAACTGCTGCAACCGGCCCTGGTGTCGATGCTGCCGGAGGAGGCCCGCGAGTACCTCGGCGACTGGTACGACATCGCCGGCCCCGCCCTCGGCATCGCGGAACCCGGCGACCGGCAGGCCGACCCGCAGGGCGTGTGCGACGGCCTGGTCGCGGCCGTGCGCAGGCTCGCCCGCCGGGACTGGCCGCTGGTGCTGCTGCTCGACGACGCCCACTGGGCGGACCAGGAGACCCTGCACTGGCTCGCGGGGCTCGCCGAGCGCATCGACGAGATGTCCGTCCTGGTCGTCGTCACGCGCCGCCCCGAGGAGGTCTCCGGCGCGAGCGCCCGCCACCTCGACACCGTCGCCGCCGCAGCGGACGGCCCCGTGACGACGCTGAGCGCCCTGACGCCGGACGCCACGGCCGGGCTCACCCGCGCCTCCCTGGGAGAACACGCCGACGCCGCGTTCTGCCGCGAGGTCTGGGCCGTCACCGCCGGCAACCCCTACGAGACCGTCGAACTCCTCGCCAGGGTGCAGGACAGCGAACTCGAACCGGTCGAGGCCCGGGCCGGCGAACTGCGCGAGCTGAACCGCTCGGCCCGCGGCGGAGGCCTCGTCGCCCGCCTGGAAGAACTCGGCATCGACGCCACCCGGTTCGCCTGGGCCGCCGCCATCCTCGGCACCGGCATCTCCACCGACCTGGTCGCCAAGCTCGCCACCCTGCGCCCGGACGACGCCCGCCGCTGCGCCGACCTGCTGCGCACCGCCCGCATCCTCACGGCGCCCGACCCCGCGACCGGCCGCAGCGCCGACGGCGACCTGGAGTTCGTCCACCCGCTGATCGCGTCCGCCGTCTACAACTCCATCCCCGACGCCCTGCGCACCGCCATGCACGGCATAGCCGCCCGGATTGTCACCGACGAGGGACACGGCGCCGCGGCCGCCGCCCGCCACCTCCTGGAGGTCCACCCGGACGACGACGAGGAACTCGTCGGACAACTGCGCGAGGCCGCCCGCGAACACCTCGCCGTCGGCGCCCCGGACGCGGCCCGCCGCTGCCTGGAGCGCGCCCTGAAGGAACCGCCCCGGCCCGCATCGCACCCGCAGGTGCTGTACGAACTGGCCGAGGCCACCTTCCTCACCGCGCCCGCCCGCACCATCGGCCATCTGCGGACCGCGCTCGGCATGCCCGGCCTGCACGGCGGCCAGCGGGTCGACGCCGTCTTCCGCCTCTCCCAGGCGCTGCTCCACAACGACCAGCTGGAGGAGGCCGTCCGCACGGTCGAGGCGGAGGCCGCCCGGCTCCAGCCCGGCCCCGACAAGATGCGGCTCCAGGCCGCGCAGTTCATGTGGGAGGGGCTGCACGCCGGCGAGGCCGCCTCACCCGGCCGGTCCCAGCGGCTCGCCGACCTCGCCCGCCCCTGCACCGGCCGGGACAACTCGGAACGGGCCCTGCTCATCCTGCGCGGCTTCGACGCCCTGATGCACGGCGAGAACGCCGAGGAGGTCGCCGAGCTGTGCGACCGCGCCCTCGTCAACGGCCGCCTCGCCCCCGGACTGGGCTGGACCGACACCGAGTGGGGCATCGAACTGCTGCTGATGCTGGCCAACGCCTACGGCTTCACCGACCGCCTCGACCGCGCCGAGACCCTCTACAACGAAGCGCTGCGCGCCTACGAGACGGCCGGCTGGAGCGGCGGCCACCTCGCCCTGGCCCACGCCTACGTCGGGATCGGCCACCGCAGGCGGGGCCGTCTGAAGGAGGCGGAGGCGTCCCTGCGCGAGTCGCTGCGCCTCGCCGAGCGCGTCGGCCGCGGCCTGCCCCTCTACTGGTCCGCGACGTGCAGCCTCGTCGACACCCTGCTCGCCCGCGGCCACCTTGAGCAGGCCTGGGAGGTCGCCGAACAGCACGGCTTCGCCCCGCCCTACCCCTCCACCATCGTCCTGCCCGATCCCCGCTCGGTGCGCGGCCGGCTACTGCTGGCCGTCGGCCGCACCAAGGAGGGCATCAACGAACTGGAGGCCGCGGAGAAGGCCGCGGCGGCCCGTGGCCATCACAACCCGGTGCTCGTCCCCTGGGCGGCCGACCTCGCCCGCGCCCTCAGCACCGAGGACCCGGCCCGCGCCGCCCGGCTCGCGGTCGACGTCCGCCGCCAGGCGGAGCGCTTCGGCACGGACACGGCGATAGGGGAAGCCCTGCGCTGCGCCGCCGACCTGGAGACCGGCCAGCGAGCCGTCCGGCTCTACGCCCAGGCGGTCACGTACCTGGAGGCCTCGCCCTGCCAGTACGAACACGCGGCGGCCCGCATCGAGTTCGCCATCGCCGCCCGCTCGGCGGCCGACCTGCACCGCGGCCTGGACCTGGCGGTCTCCTGCGGGGCCGACGGACTGGCCGACCGGGCGCGCGCCGCCCTGAAGGCCGGTGTCGGCCCGGAGTAGATCAGGCGCGGAGCAGCTGGTCGGTCACCGTCGCGAGGCGTCGGCGCACCTCGGCGTCGTACGCCGCCTCGTGTGGCCGTGCGGGACGGGTGCCGTCGAAGTCCTACGACCGGCGGAATCACCCTGCCGGACACGGCCTAAGGGGTGCCGTCCTCCTCCGCCAGCACCCGCTGGGCCGTCGCGAACGCCGAGTTCGCCGCCGGCACCCCGCAGTACACCGCCGTCTGGAGCAGCACCGCGCCGATCTCCTCCGGCGTGAGGCCGTTGCGGCGGGCCGCGCGGACGTGCAGGGCCAGTTCGTCGTAGTCGCCGTGGGCGACCAGGGCGGTGAGGGTGATCATGCTGCGCTCACGGCGCGAGAGGGTCGGGTCGGTCCAGATCTCGCCCCAGGCGTAGCGCGAGATGAAGTCCTGGAAGCGGGCCGTGAACGGTGTCTGCCGGTCCTGCGCCCGGTCGACGTGGGCGTCGCCGAGCACCTCGCGCCGGACCGCCATGCCCCGGGCGGCGCCCTGGCCGAAGTGGGCGCGCAGGGCGGTCAGCACCGCCTCCGGGCACTGCGCGGGGGCCAGGTGCGAGGCGCCCGGCAGCTCCACGAGCGTCGCGCCCGGCACGGCGTCGGCGATCTCCCGCAGATGCGCGGGCGGTGTCGCGGGATCCTCGCGGCCCGCGATCAGCAGGGCGGGCACGGCGATCTCCGTGAGCCGGTCCCGCAGGTCGAAGGCGGCGAGCGCGTCACAGCAGGCGGCGTACGCCTCCGGGTCGGCCTCCCGGTGGTCCCGGACCAGGCGCGGCACGGTGAAGTCACCGGCGAACCAGCGTGCGTCGGCGTTGTCCGCCAGCCCGGCGAGGCCCTCCCGCCGCACCAGCGCGGCCCGCTCCTCCCACGGCCTGGATCCGTTGAAGTGCGCCGAGGAGCAGATCACGGCCACGGACGACAGCCGCTGGGGATGGTGCACCGCGAGATGCAGCCCCACGGCCCCGCCCAGCGACACGCCCGCGTACGCGAACCGCTCGATGCCGAGCGAGTCGGCGAGCGCCAGCACCAGCCCGGCCAGATCGCCGACCGTCGCGCCCGCCCTGACGAGGCCGGCCGCCGAACCGCCGTGCCCCGGCAGGTCCCAGCGGACCACCCGATGGCTGATCGACAGCTCGGGTGCCACCGCGTCCCACAGGGCGTACGACGTGCCGAGCGAGGGGCCGAGCAGCAGCGGGGGAGCGGAGGAGGGGCCTTCGGCACGGTGGTTCAGGAGGGTCAACGTCGCTCCAGGGCACGGTCGGTGAGGGCCCCGGCGGAGCCCGTGTAGTGGGTCGGGTCGAGGTCGGCGTCCGCCAGTTCCGGGGCCTCGGCGAGCGGGCGCCCCTCCGCGGCCAGCCGCGTGAGGAGTTCCTTGGCTCGGGCCCGGCCCAGCACCGGGGCCAGTTCGGCGGACAGCCGCTCGGAGACGATCAGCCCGTGGGTGAGGTCCAGGTGTTCGCGCATGGCCTCGGGCCCGACCCGCAGTCCCTCGGCCAGTTCGGCGGCGTCCCGGGCGGCCCCGCCGACCAGCCGCAGGAGGTCCCGCAGCGGCTCCCACTCGGCGTGCCAGGCCCCGGCCGGACGCTCGTCCTCGGCGGCCATGGCCCCGTACAGCGTGGCCGCGAGCTGCGGTGCCCGCCGCGCGGCGGCGGCGATCAGGGTGGACCGTACGGGATTGGACTTGTGCGGCATGGCGGACGAACTCCCGCCGCTGCCCTCCAGGACCTCGGCGATCTCGGTGCGCGACAGGGTCAGCACGTCCACGGCGACCTTGCCGAGCGCACCGGCGGTGAAGGCCAGGCAGCCGGCGAGATCGCCGATCGGCGTCCGCAGGGTGTGCCAGGGCAGATCGGGCGCCCGCAGTCCGAGTTCCCGGGCGTACGCCTCCGGCACCCCGGCCGGATCGCTCGCGCCGTACGCCCCGAAGGCCGCCAGCGTCCCCGCTGCACCGCCGAGTTGGACGGGCAGCCAATCCCGGACGGCCTTCACCCGGTCCCGAGCGTCGAGCACCAGTGACCGCCACCCGGCCGCCTTCAGCCCGAACGTGGTCGGTACGGCGTGCTGGGTGAGGGTCCGCCCCGGCATCGCGGTGTCGCGGTGCTCGGCGGCCAGCCGGGCGAGGGCCCCTTCGGTACGGCCGAGGTCGGCGAGGACCGGGCCGAGGGCCCGTGCGGCGACCAGCATCGTCGCCGTGTCCAGGATGTCCTGGCTGGTCGCGCCCCGGTGGACGTAGGGGCCGTACGGGTCGCCCACGGCCTTCGTCAGATCCGCGACCAGCGGGATGACGGGGTTGCCGCCGGCCCGGGCCCGACCGGCGAGGGATACGGCGTCGAAGACGCCGCCGGCCGCCTCGGTCACCGCCGTCGCCGCCTCGGCCGGGGCGAGCCCCAGGGCGGCCTGCGCGCGGGTCAGCGCGGCCTCCGCGTCCAGCAGCGCCCGCAGATACGCGTGGTCGCCGGTGGCCGCCGCGGCCGCCGAACCGGCCCATCCGGGGGCGAGCAGACCGGTGTCGCCGGGGGGAGATGTCACTTGAACTCCAGGAAGACCGTCTCGCCTTCGCCCTGAAGGCGGATGTCGAAACGGTACGTGCCGTCCCCCTCCTCCGCGGCGATCAGCGTGTCGCGGCGGGCGTCCTCAAGACCGGACAGCAGCGGATCGGAGGCGAGCACCGCCGCGTCGCCTGGCAGGTAGATCCGGGTGTACAGGTGCACGAGCAGCCCCCGCGCGAACACGCACACGCTGAGGTACGGGGCGTTCCGCCCGCGGGCGCCGGGCCGCAGCGTCCGCGCGTACCAGTGGCCGTTCGCGTCGGTCTGGATCCGCCCCCAGCCCGTGAACTCCACGCCGTTGCGCCCGAGGAAGCCGCCCGAGGCCGGGTCGCGCCGCATCGAGCCGTCGGCCGTCGGCAGGTTGCCGTCGGGGTCAGGGCCCCACAGCTCGATCAGGGCGTCCGGCAGCGGGCCGCCCTCGCCGTCGGTGACGTAGCCGTGCACGGTGACGGTGTCCGGGTGCCCGAGGGGCGCGATGTCCTCGCCGCCGCGGAACGGCAGGGCGTGACCGTAGAACGGGCCGACGGTGTGCGAGGGGGTGGGCAGCACGCTGCCCGGCCGGCTGGTGTCGATCCTCGTCATGCCTGGTCAGCGCCCTTCTTCGATCCAGGTGGCCTGCGGGCCGTCCAGCACGATGTCCCAGTGGTAGCCCATCGAGAACTCCGGCACCGACAGACTGTGGTCGTACGTCGCGACCAGCCGCTGCCGGGCCGCGTCGTCCGTCACGGACTGGATGATCGGGTCGTAGGGGAACAGCGGGTCGCTCGGGAAGTACATCTGCGTCACGAGCCGCTGGGTGAACGCCGTGCCGAACAGCGAGAAGTGGATGTGCGCCGGCCGCCAGGCGTTGACGTGCTGGCGCCACGGGTACGGGCCGGGCTGGACGGTGGTGAAGCGGTACCGGCCGTCGTCGTCGGTCAGCGTGCGCCCCACACCGGTGAAGTTGGGGTCCAGCGGCGCGTCGTGCTGCTCGCGCTGGTGGGCGTAGCGGCCCGCCGAGTTGGCCTGCCAGATCTCCACGAGCTGACCGCGCACCGGTCGGCCGTCGCGGTCCAGGAGCCGCCCCGAGACGGTGATGCGCTCACCGATGGGCTCCCCGGCGTGCTGCCGGGTGAGGTCGTTGTCGATGTCGGTGATGTCCCGCTCCCCGAAGGCGGGGGAGAACAGCTCCACCAGCTCGGGGTCCTTGCTGACATCGATCGTGACCGGCGGCTGCTTGGGGTGCCGGAGCACCGAGGACCGGTACGGCGCGTAGTCGCGCCGCGGCTGGTGCTCGACGGGCCCGCCGTCGGCGAGGCGCTTCTCGTACGCGGCGTGCTGGGCCGCGATCTCCTGGTCGATGTCGTGCTGCGTGAGAGTCATGGGGGTCCCTGAGGTACTTGAGGATCGTGCCCCGTTAGGGGCGCGGGGAACTGCGCGACCGGCCACGGACGGCCCGCAGCCGAACGCCTAACGTTCCAGAACAAGCGCAAGCCCTTGACCCACGCCGATGCACAGCGTGGCGACACCGACGCCACGGCCCAGCCGAGCCAGCTGATGGGCCACCGTCCCGGCCAGACGCGCCCCGGACGCCCCCAGCGGATGCCCCAGCGCGATCGCTCCGCCCTGCGGATTGAGAACCGACGGGTCGAACTCGGGCCACTCGGCCACACATCCGAGGACCTGCGCGGCGAACGCCTCGTTCAGCTCCAGCACGGACAGGTCGTCGAACCCCCTGCCCGCCCTGGCCAGCGCCCGCTCGACCGCCGCCACGGGCGCCAGCCCGAAGTAGTGCGGGTCGGTCGCGGCGACACCCGTCGCACGGACCCGGGCGAGCGGCTCGCGGCCCGTCGCCCTCAGCCCCTCCTCGTCGACGAGCAGCAGCGCCGCCGCGCCGTCGTTCAGCGGCGAGGCGTTGCCCGCCGTCACCGTGCCGCCCTCCGTGCGGAACGACGGTTTCAGCTGGGCCATCGCCGCCAGCGAGGCGTCCGGCCGGATGCACTCGTCGGCGGCGAAGACCGCCGGCTCGCCCTTGCGCTGCGGGATAGCCACGGGCGCCAGCTCGGCGTCGAACAGGCCCTCGGCCTGCGCCCGTGCCGCCTTCTCGTGGCTGCGCAGGGCGAACTCGTCCTGCTGCTCCCGGCCGATCTTGTGCTTGTCCGCGATGAGTTCGGCCGACTCGCCCAGTGGGATGGTCCACTGCGGCTCCATGCGCGGGTTGACCATCCGCCAGCCGAGCGTCGTCGAGTACAGCTCGGTGTGCCCGGCCGGGAAGGCCCTGTCGCTCTTGGGCAGCACGTACGGCGCCCGGGTCATGGACTCGACACCGCCGGCGAGCGCGATGGACGCGTCACCGAGCGCGATGGCCCGGGCCGCCTGGATCACGGCCTCCAGGCCGGACGCGCAGAGCCGGTTGACGGTCACGCCCGGCACGGACGTGGGCAGACCGGCGAGCAGCGCTGCCATCCGGCCGACGTTGCGGTTCTCCTCGCCGGCCCCGTTGGCGTTGCCGAAGTACACGTCCTCGACCCGGGCCCGGTCCAGCTCCGGTGTGCGGGCGAGCAGTTCGCGGACGGCGTGCGCGGCCAGGTCGTCCGGACGCATGCTCGCGAGGCTCCCGTTGTAGCGGCCGATCGGCGTGCGGACCGCGTCGACGATGTAGACGTCCTTCACTTCAGGCCCTCCGGCACGGTCAGTTCGGCGTCGGTCCGGGTGACGATCTCCTCGGCGGTCACGCCGGGCGCGGTCTCGACCAGGACGAGCCCGCCGTCGGTGACGTCGAGGACGCCCAGGTCGGTGATGATCCGGTTCACGCACCCCTTGCCGGTCAGCGGCAGGGCGCACTCGGTGAGGATCTTGGGGGAGCCGTCCTTGGTGGTGTGCGTCATCACCACGATGACCGTGCGGGCGCCGTGCACCAGGTCCATCGCCCCGCCGATGCCGGTGATCAGCTTGCCGGGGACGGCCCAGTTGGCCAGGTCGCCCCGCTCGGACACCTGCATGGCACCGAGCACGGCGACGTCGATGTGCCCGCCCCGGATCATCGAGAACGACAGCGCCGAGTCGAAGAAGGACGCGCCCGGCAGGACCGTCACCGTCTCCTTGCCGGCGTTGATCAGATCCGGGTCGACGGCGTCCTCGGTGGGGTAGGGGCCGGTGCCCAGGATGCCGTTCTCCGACTCCAGGACGACCTCGACGCCCTCGGGGAGGTGGTTCGGGATCAGGGTCGGCAATCCGATGCCGAGATTGACGTACTGGCCGTCCCGCAGCTCCCGCGCCGCCCGTGCGGCCATCTCCTCGCGCGTCCAGGCCATCAGGACCTCACCGTCCGCTGCTCGATCTTCTTGTCCGCCGCCTGCTCAGGGGTGAGCGCGAGCACCCGCTGCACGAAGATGCCCGGCAGGTGCACCGCGTCCGGGTCGATCCCGCCGGGCTCCACCAGCTCTTCCACCTCGGCGACGGTGACCCGCCCGGCCATCGCGGCCAGCGGGTTGAAGTTCCGGGAGGACTTGTTGAAGACGAGGTTGCCGTGCCGGTCGCCCTTCCAGGCCCGCACCAGGGCGAAGTCCGTGCGGATGCCCCGTTCCAGCACGTACTCCGTGCCGTCGAACTCCCTGACCTCCTTCGGCGGCGAGGCGAGCGCGACGCCGCCCTCACCGTCGTAGCGCCAGGGCAGCCCGCCGTCGGCGACCTGGGTGCCGACGCCGGCCGGGGTGTAGAAGGCGGGGATCCCGGCGCCGCCGGCCCGCAGCCGCTCGGCCAGGGTGCCCTGCGGGATCAGCTCGACCTCCAGCTCCCCGGCCAGGTACTGCCGGGCGAACTCCTTGTTGGCGCCGATGTAGGACCCCGTGACCCGGGCGATCCGGCCGGCGGCCAGCAGCACCGCGAGGCCCGACTCCATCGCCCCGCAGTTGTTGGAGACCACCGACAGCCCGGCCACGCCGCGCTCGTACAACGCTCCGATCAGCACGTTCGGCACACCGCTCAGCCCGAATCCACCCACCGCGAGCGACGCGCCGTCCGGCACGTCGGCCACCGCCTCCAGGGCTGTGGCGACCACCTTGTCCATCCGAGGAGCCCCATCTCTTCCGAACGACCCGACTGAATTAATCAGGGCACTGAGTATTTCTGCGAGCTGACCCTCACGCTGCCATCGGGACCGAGAGGCGTCAAGACCTCGGCAGACAGGTCTGTGATCCTTTGTGCACGCCGCAGACAGCGTCCCGAGCCATGAGTATTGTTCAGTGCACCGACGAAAACGACCGAGGGGTGCACATGGCGGCCGCGGACCTCACCACCCACCCCGGGCACCTGGCCCGGCGGCTCCAGCAGGCGCACTACCTGCTGTGGAACGCGATGGTCTCCGAGGAGATCACCTCGCCGCAGTTCGCGGTCCTCAACACCCTCGTCGCCGAGCCCGGCCTGGACCAGCGCACGGTGGGAGAGCGAGTGGGGCTCGACCGGTCCACCATCGCCGAGGTGATCAGCCGGCTCAGCCGGCGCGGCCTGCTCGACAAGGTCCGCGACCCCCAGGACGGCCGCCGCTCCCTGCTGCACCTCACGGACGAGGGGGAGCGCACGCACCGCAGGCTGACCGTGCGCACCGCCCGGATGAACCAGGTGTTCCTCGCCCCGCTGACGGCCGACGAGCGGACGGTGTTCTTCGATCTCATCCGGCGGGTCGCGGACGCGGCCGAGGGGCTCCGCCATCCCGGGGAGCCCCTGGCGGCGCCCCGCTGACGGACGCGGCCCGGGCGGGCCGTCAGGGCGTCGTGGAGTACACCACCCACACCTGGCCCTGCGCGAAGTTCACCGGAGCGCCGTCGCCGGTGGTGAACGAGGTGCCGTCCGTGGCCTTCTCCCGCTTCCAGTCCACGTCCCAGGCGCGCCCGTCGCGCAGCACCGTCGCCTTGCCCGCGCCGACCGTCTCGGTGTACGGCGTGTTGCTGCCGAGGAAGTCCCGGAAGGCGGACTCGCGCACCTTCACGTACTGCACGACGACCGTCGCGGCCGTCATCCGCTTACCGTCGGCCGCCGTCGCGGGCGTGCCGTCCATGCCGACCAGCCACCGGTCGCGGGAGTCCGACCAGGTGAAGGTGAAACGGGCCGCCGGGTAGCGCACCGTCCGGGAATCCGTCGCCGTGCCGCCCTCGGGCGCCGGGCCGTAGCGGAAACCGGTGGTCAGGGCGGCCTGGCCGGGTGTCTCGGGCACGATCCGCCCGGGCCGCAGGTAGAGATTGTGCGGGGCGCTCTTGCCGGGGCCGCGGAAGAAGGCGTCGGCGGCGTTGCCGGGCGTCTTTGCCCGCAGCGGCGCCTTGTCGATCAGGGGCAGGAGCTTCGTCTGCGCGCCGGAGAAGGCGAGCGTGGGGCGGTCGAACTGGCGCAGCAGCTCCAGATCCGACTCGCGTGCGCTGCGCACCGGCCCGACCGTCTCCGGCAGCCGGGTCGCGTACACCGCCATCAGCCGGCTCAGCCCGCCCTCGACCTGCTCGGCGTAGACCACGTCAGCGGCGTCCACGCCCGTGTGCGGACGGGCCGCGGCGGCGTTGTCGATCTTGACGGCGAGGGCGGACGGGCCGGTCGCCGAGGGGGACGTCCCCTGTTTCGACTCCTCCGGTGCGCCCCGCCCGTCGTCGCGCGGTCCGCCCCCGCTCGTGCAGCCCGCCGTCAGGGCGGCCGTCACCGTGGCGGCCAGCAGCGCCACCGCCGTCGCGGCGCGCCGTCCGCGCGTCCCTCGTCCCATGCCCACCGTCGCCACCGCGCCTTATGTCATCGATCTGCCTTGATTGTGCGCTTATCGGAACATCAATGGCCATAGTTGATCGTTCATGGCAGGGAAGTGTCTCGGTGGCGTCCGTCGATCGGCTCAAGGTTCAGCGCGGGACCTCCGGGTACCCGGGACCCGCCGTACGACCGACGCGCACGCTGACGGAGGGAGCGCGAGGCGATGAGGGCAGTGACCTGGCAGGGCAAGCGGGACGTGCGGGTGGAGAACGTGCCCGATCCGACGATCCAGGAGCCGACGGACGCGGTCATCCGCATCACCTCCACCGGGTTGTGCGGGTCTGATCTGCACCTGTACGAAGTCCTCACCCCGTTCATGACCCCGGGCGACATCCTCGGCCATGAACCCATGGGCATCGTCGAGGAGGTCGGCGCCGGTGTCCCGGACCTCCAGGTGGGGGACCGGGTCGTGGTGCCGTTCCAGATCGCCTGCGGCAACTGCTGGATGTGTCTGACCGGCCTGCCCACGCAGTGCGAGACCACCCAGGTGCAAGGCGAGGGCATGGGCGCCGCCCTGTTCGGCTACACCCGCCTGTACGGCGCTGTGCCGGGCGCCCAGGCCGAGTACCTGCGCGTACCGCAGGCGCAGTTCGGCCCGATCAAGGTCCCCGAGGGTCCGCCCGACGACCGGTTCGTCTACCTCTCCGATGTCCTGCCCACCGCCTGGCAGGCGGTCGCCTACGCCGGCGTCCCGCAGGGCGGCAGCGTCGCCGTGCTCGGCCTCGGCCCCATAGGCGACATGGCCTGCCGCGTCGCCCAGGTCCAGGGCGCGGGCCGGGTGTTCGGCGTCGACCTCGTCCCGGAGCGGCTGCGCCGGGCGAAGGCACGGGGCGTGGAGACCTTCGACCTGAGGTCCTTCGACGACGAGAAGGAACTCGTCGAAGCGATCCGCGACCAGACCGACGGCCGCGGCCCCGACGCCGTGATCGACGCCGTCGGTACCGAGGCCCACGGCAGTGCAGCCGCGCGCATGGTGCAGAACGCCGCCGCGATCCTGCCCCGCAAGATCGGCGGCCCGATCGCCGAGCGCTTCAGCATCGACCGCCTCGCCGCGCTCTACACCGCCATCGACCTGGTGCGCCGCGGCGGCACCATCTCGCTGTCCGGTGTCTACGGCGGCATGGCGGACCCGCTGCCGCTGCTCACCCTGTTCGACAAGCAGATCCAGATGCGGATGGGCCAGGCCAACGTCCGCCGCTGGAGCGACGAGATCATCCCGTACCTGACCGACGTGGACCCCCTCGGCGTGGACGACTTCGCCACCCACCGGGTCCCGTTGTCGGAGGCCCCGCACGCGTACGAGATGTTCCAGCGCAAGCAGGACGGCGCGGTCAAGGTCCTGATGCAGCCGTGAGGCGCTGCTAGCCGCCGAGGATCTCCGCCAGGTCGTAGCGGACCGGCTCCTGAAGCTGCGCGTACGTGCAGCTCTCGGGGGCCCGGTCCGGGCGCCAGCGGCGGAAACGGGCGGTGTGCCGGAAGCGCTGCCCGTTCTCCATGTGGTCGTACGCCACCTCGGCCACCCGGTCCGGCCGCAGCGGCACCCACGACAGGTCCTTGCGGCCCGACCAGCGGCTCGGCGCCCCCGGCAGCCGGGCCGTCTCGTGGGCGGCCTCCTCGGACCAGGCCGCCCACGGATGCCCCGTCACGTCGTCCAGGCGCAGCGGTTCCAGCTCCTCCACCAGCTCGGCACGCCGCTTCATCGTGAAGGCGGCGGATACACCCACATGCTGGAGGGCGCCCCGGTCGTCGTACAGACCCAGCAGGAGCGAACCCACCACCGGGCCGCTCTTGTGCAGGCGGTACCCGGCGACCACGACGTCCGCCGTCCGCTCGTGCTTGATCTTGAACATCGCGCGCTCGTCCGGCCGGTAGCGCACGGTCAGCGGCTTGGCGACGACACCGTCGAGGCCGGCACCCTCGTACTCCTCGAACCACCGCCGCGCCACCTCGATGTCGGCGGTGGCCGGCGCCAGGTGCACGGGCGCCCGCACCCCGGCCAGCGCCCCGGTCAGCCGCTCCCGCCGCTCGGTCAGCGGGACGTCCATCAGCGACTCGTCACCGAGCGCCAGCAGGTCGAAGACGACGAGCGAAGCGGGTGTCCGCTCGGCCAGCGTCCGCACCCGCGAGTCCGCCGGGTGGATCCGCTCCGTCAGCGCGTCGAAGTCCAGATGCCCCTCCCGCGCGATCACGATCTCCCCGTCCACCACGCACCGCTCGGGCAACCGCTCCCGCACAGCCGTCACCAGCTCGGGAAAGTACCTGGTCAGAGGCTTCCCGGTGCGGCTGCCCAGCTCGACCTCGTCCCCGTCGCGGAACACGATCGCCCGGAACCCGTCCCACTTCGCCTCGTACTGCATACCCGCGGGGATCGCCGCCACGGACTTGGCGAGCATCGGCAGGACAGGGGGCATCACCGGCAGATCCATGCATCGACTCTACGAGTCGTCCATGGCGTCCGCCTGTTATGCGCTGCGTCCGCGAAGAGCCATGTCACCTGCGGATTCGGCGCCGACTGGGTGCAGGTAGGGCAGAACCAGTGCGCCCTCGCCTCGTCCTCTCACACCGTCCCCGAACCTCGACAGCCATGACACTTCACCCAAGTGCACTCCATCTTGTCCTTCATGTGATTGCGATTCCAATCCGGCGTGCGCCCCCTGCCTCGGCACGCACGGCACGCGTTGGGAGCAAGGGGCCGGGAGTATTCCCAGATCGACCAAACGACGGCGACGACGACGATGAAGACGGCGAATCCATGCATGTCTCTTGAGTAGGCGTGGAGCACGCTCGCCGCCAAGCCGCTACCCCACGTCGCCGGAAGGACTTGCCCGGCGCACGGTAGCGAATGCCCACTCCCTCTCCGCCGGCCCTGTCCGCCCATGCGGCCGAGGCTCTCCCCGAGCTCGCCAACACGCCCTCGCTGAGCCGGGGGTGAGCACCGGCGTCTATCCGGGGGAGGTACGCATCTGCAGCGTCCGCGCCCAGCCTGCCCACCGCAGAACACGAGCGCTCTGCGGGAGCGGGCGTGCGAGTGTGCCCCGCCCAGGCGGCCGACACGACATCGGGCACGCCGCTGACTCGCTCCGGACGCCGAGGCTCTTCGCCGGGCCGCTGCAGCCCTGGATGATCTGTACGGGCAATCAGGTGCCCGACATGCGAGGTATGCGGGCAACGCCTAGCGTGGCGGCATGGGTGACGCGGTGGAGCTGGAGGTGGACGGCCGGACCGTACGTCTGTCCAGCCCGGACAAGATGTTCTTCCCCGAGCGCGGTTTCACCAAGCTGGACCTGGCGCGCTACTACATCGCCGTCGGCCCCGGCATCCTGCGCGCCCTGCGCGACCGGCCGACCACCCTGGAGCGCTACCCCGAAGGCGTGAACGGCGAGAACTTCTTCCAGAAGCGGGCGCCGAAGAACATGCCCGGCTGGATCCCCACCGCGCACATCACCTTCCCCAGCGGCCGCAGCGCCGATGAGATGTGCCCCACCGAGGCCGGTGCCGTGGTGTGGGCCGCCCAGTTCGGCACCCTCACCTTCCACCCCTGGCCGGTGCGCCGCGACGACGTCGACCACCCCGACGAACTCCGCATCGACCTCGACCCGCAGCCCGGCACCGACTACGACGACGCCGCTCGCGCCGCCCACGAACTGCGGGCGGTGCTCGACGAGTTCGGCGGCCTGCGCGGCTTCCCCAAGACCTCGGGAGGACGGGGCCTGCACGTCTTCGTGCCCATCGAACCGCGCTGGACCTTCACCCAGGTCCGGCGCGCCGCCATCGCCGTCGGCCGGGAGATGGAACGGCGGATGCCCGAGCGCGTGACCATCAAGTGGTGGAAGGAGGAGCGCGGCGAGCGCATCTTCATCGACTACAACCAGACGGCCCGCGACCGCACGATCGCCTCCGCCTACTCCGTACGCCCCCGCCCGCACGCCCCCGTCTCCGCGCCCCTGCGCTGGGACGAGGTCGGCATCGCGCACCCCCGGGACTTCGACCTCGCGACCATGCCCGCGCGCTTCGCCGAACTCGGCGACGTGCACGCGGACATGGACGACAAGCGCTACTCCCTGGAGGCCCTGCTCGACCTCGCCCGCCGCGACGAGCACGACCACGGTCTTGGCGACCTGCCGTACCCGCCCGAGTATCCGAAGATGCCGGGGGAGCCCAGGCGGGTACAGCCGAGCAGGGCCCGCAAGGAGAAGGAGCCTCCTCCTACAGCTCCTTGATCCGGATGTCCCGGTACGAGACCACATCCGTCGTGCCGTGCACCTGGAGCCCGATGTAGCCGGAGGCGAACCGCCGCCCGTCCGTGCCCGGGTCGTCCGCGCGGGGCGGGCTGAACTCCTGGCCTCCGGTGTTGTCGAACTCGTTGATCAGCACACCGTTGCGGAACACCGAGTAGTGCTGGCCTTCCACCCGGATCTCGTAGTCGTTCCAGGTGCCCTTCTGCGTCACGCCCGCGCCGGCGAGACCGACACGGTCGAAGCCGTAGACCGACCCCGTCTTGTACATGTCGCCGTCGGGCCGGTCGAGCACCTGCACCTCGTGCCCGTACTTGATGGCGACCCACTCCGGGCGGGACTCCTCGGGATGGTCGTGGAGCCACGGGAAGCGCACGAAGACACCCGAGTTGGCGTTGCCGGTGCCGGGTGCGTCGTCACGCCACTGGAGCTTCAGCGAGAAGTCGCCGTACTTGCGCTGCGGGAACCACAGCATGCCCATGCCGGGCGTCGTGGTGCTGGAGGTGATCGTCCCGTCCGGGTTCAGCCCGAACGAACCGCCGCCCACGTGCTGCCACTTGGCGAGGGAGTCCGCCGTCCCGTCGAACAGCGCCCGGTAGCCCTCGGTCTGCCCCGGCCTGCCGATGCCCGACTCGCGCGCCGCCTTGCGGATCGCCCTGGACTCCCGCTGGTCGATGACCCCTTCCTTCAGCAGCTCGTCGAGAACGGACGTCACGTGCTTGAGGAACAGCGCCTGGGACGTCCATTCCTTCTCGTCCTCGATCAGCTCGCCGATCCGGCACCGGTTGTCGGTCACCCGGTTGCGCACCCCGGAGTCGACCGTCCCGACGATCACTGTCAGCCGCTCGTCGTACTCGGGGCAGTCGGGTGCCGGGACCTGCCCGGAGACGACCGTGAAGGTCACCGTGCGGGCCGCCGCGGTGTTCCCGGCCTTGTCCGTCGCCCGGTAGGCCACGGTGTGCGCACCCGCCCGGTCGACGACCAGCGGCGCCGAGTAGGCGAGGTACGGGCCGCCGTCCAGCGAGTACTCGATCCTCTCGACGCCCGAGCCGTGGGCGTCGGTCGCCGTGACGGTCACCCGGGCGCTGTTGACGTACGCCCCGGCGGAGTTCTTCGTGCCCTCCACGGTCACACCCGTCACCGGGGGTGTTGTGTCCTGCGGCGGCGCCGCGGCCACCGTGAACCGCACGCTCTTCTCCGCCGCCACGTTGCCCGCCTTGTCGGTGGCGCGGTAGCGGACGGTGTGCTCGCCCACCTGGTGCACCATCACGGGGGCGGTGTACGGCTGCCAGGCACCCGAACCGACCGCGTACTCGATGGTGTTGACCCCGGAACCCGTGTCGGAGGCCGAGACGGTGACCGTCGCCATGTCGATGTACGCCCCGTCGGCGTTGCGTTCACCGCTCACCGTCGCCGAGGTCTCCGGCGCGGTGGTGTCGTCCGACTGGGGAGCGACGACCGTGAACGCGGCGCTCTTCTCGGCGGAGACGTTCCCCGCCTTGTCGAACGCCCGGTAGCGGACCTGATGGCTGCCGACCTGGTCGACGACGACCGGCGCGGTGTACGGCTGCCAGGCGCCCGCCTCGCCGATCGCGTACTCGATGCGGTCGACGCCGGAGCCTCCCTCGTCGGTGGCGTGCAGCGCCACGCTCGCCGAACCGACGTACTGGCCCTGTGTGTTCTGCGTGCCGCTGACGTGCGCGGACGCCTCGGGCGCCGTGGTGTCCTCGCCGGTGCCCTCGGTCACCGTCAGGATGCCCTGCATCTGGCCGTGGCCGGGGATCGTGCAGTGGTAGAAGTACCGGCCGGGCGTGAGCGTGACCTGGGCGGTGTGCTTGCCGCCCTGGGCGTCGTTCGGGTTGGCCAGGATGTTGAGCTGGACGTCGCCGTTGAACTCGGGGTCGCTGGTCACGAACGTCAGCGTGTGCGGCATGCCCGTGGTGTTGCCGGTGGCCGTGCTGTTCTCGAAGACGATCGTGGCCGTGCCGGCGACCGCGGTCTTCGGCGCGGAGAGGTACTTGTCGATGTCGTTGCCGGCCGTCCAGGTGAGCACCTGGTCGGCGGCCTCCTTCCCGGGCTGTCCGGCGGCGGGCAGTGCCTGCACGCCGAGCAGCATCAGCAGGGCGGCCAGCAGGGCGGCCCAGACTCTTCGGTGCCGGATCACTCGCTCCCCCTCGCCAGCTGACCGGCGGCCGGGGTGGGCCCGCCGCCCTTGTAGGTGACCCGCCACAGGGCCGACTTGGAGTCCGAGGTGAAGAAGCCGCGCCCGTAGTCGAGGACGTACAGCGCGCCGTCCGGACCGAACGTCCAGTCCATGAGGTTCTTGATGCCGTCGTTGCCGACCGGCACGATCTTCTTCAGCGACTCCGCGTGCACCGGCAGACCGCCGTCGCCCTGCGTCTTCGGGTCCATGAGCACCGCGTGGCGCGGCTGGTCGGCGTCGTAGAAGTCACCGACGAACCACTTGCCGTCCCAGTACGCCGGCCACTTCACGGCGCTGTCGGCCGCGGCCGTGCCGTACCGGTAGACCGGCCCGTTCATCGCGGCCTGCCCGCCGCCCTTGAGCCAGGGCAGCCGGTACGTGGCCTCCGCCGGCTTGTACGACGGGACACCGTTCGCGTCCCTCGGGTAGTCCGGCGCACCGCCCGACGGCGAGTACCAGATGTTGTTGCCGGTCACCGGCGGCAGGTTGACCAGGCCGTCGTTGTTCGGCGACTCGTTCTTCGGGTGGTCGCAGTCGTACCAGCCCAGCGGCTTGGACGGGTCCGGCAGATTGCGGTCCCGGTAGGGCTGCTTGTTGCCCATGCAGTACGGCCAGCCGCGGTTGCCCGCCTCGGTGATGGCGGCGAACGTGTCGTACTTGGCCGGACCCCAGGTCGTCGAGGGCGCGCTCGCGTCCGGCCCGACCCAGCCCGCGTAGAGCACGTCGGTCGACTTGTCGACGGAGATGCGCGCCGGGTTGCGCACGCCCATCACGTAGATCTCGCCGCGCGTCTTGCCACCGCCCTCGGCGGTCTCCTTCCCGGTGAAGAGGTTGCCCGCGGGGAGTGTGTACGTCCCGTCCGGCTCCGGATGGATGCGCAGGATCTTGCCGTTGAGGTTGTTGGTGTTGCCCGCGGTGCGGCGCGCGTCCGCGAACGAGACGCCCTTGTAGTTCGGCTCCGGGTTGTTGCCCGAATAACCGGCGCTGAAGCCGCTGGAGTTGTTGTCACCGGTGGCGATGTACAGGTTGCCCTTGGAGTCCCAGGCCATCCCGCCGCCCGCGTGGCAGCAGCTGTGGATCTGCACCGGCCACTTCAGCAGCACCTTCTCACTGGCGAGGTCCAGCTTGTTCGTGGCCCGGTCGAGCGTGAACCGGGAGACCCGCCGCTCCGCCATCCGCCTCTCGCGGTCGATCCGCTCGTGCGGCGTGTAGTGCAGGTACACCCAGCCGTTCTGCGCGAATCCCGGGTCCAGCTCGATGCCGAGCAGCCCCTCCTCGACCTTGACCAGTTCGTCGCCGCCGCCCTTGTTGCCGAAGACGGTGAGCGCCCCGGCCAGGGTGACCTGCTTGGTCTTCGGGTCGTAGACGTGGATCTCGCCCCTGCCCTTGCCGATGTCGGGGTTGTTCCAGTCCGTGATCACGGGCTGCGAGGAGTCGGCGCCACCCCGGCCGATGTAGAACACCCGGCCGTCGGGCGCGGTGACCATGCCGTGCGGCTCGCCGATCTGGTCGTTCTGCCCGGGCTGGTTGGGCTTGGTCAGCCGCTCCGCCGCGTAGTTGGAGTTGATGGTGGCCTTGCAGTCGGCCTGCTCCAGCCGGGTCGTCCACAGCAGCGCGCCGCGCAGATGGTCGCGGAAGTCGGTCTCGTCGTACGACGACACCGTCCCGCCCATGCCCGTGTAGAAGGAACGGCCGCCGTCATAGTCACGGCACCAGCTGACCGGATGGTCCCAGCCGTTGGAGCCGGTGCCGGGCTGGTACGTCGACTCACGGACCCGGGCCACCGTGTGCACGTCCCCGGACGGGTTCTTCACCCAGTTCAGCCACCGGTCCGGGCGCTTCCACTGCACCGGCAGGTCCTTGGTGGCGGGGTGGGTGCGGTCGCCGACCTCCACGGTCGCGCGCTGCACGGCCGTCGGGCTCGACGCGGCCGGGCGGGCACCCACCAGACCGGTGAACCAGTCCGAGTACGGCTCCGCGCGCGCCGCGTCGTGGATGCCGACGAATCCGCCGCCGGCCTCCATGTAGGCCTCCAGGCCCGCCTCCTGCTCCGCGTCGAGGACATCGCCCCCGCCGGTCAGGAACACGACCGCGTTGAAACGGCCGAGCCTCGTCTCGTCGGTGAACACCGAGGCGTCACCGGTGGCCTGCACCTTGAAGCGGCGGTTCTCCGGGCCCGTGAGGCCGATGTCCTCGATGGCCTCGATCCCGGCGTTCACCACCGGCGACTCCTCCCCGGCCGCCGCGGAACCGTGGAAGATCAGCACCCGTACGTTCGCGCCGCCCGGCGGCGACTTGATCGACATCGTTGTCAACGGGGGTTCGGGATAAGGGCGCGCGTTCGCGGCCGGGCCGGACAGCAGCCCGGCGGTCACGACCCCGGCGGCGACGGACGCCGCCCAGACGCGTCTTGACTTGCTCAACCCTCGTAAGTGCATGGGCACCTCCTCGGTCGCAGCAGCACCGCCAAGGAAGCTAAACCCCTTTGCACGTCACGCCAATACCTATGACCGGGATGGCATCAACTTTGTCTTGAGTGTGGATAAACGGCAGCGCGGCCGGTACCGTCGCACAGGTTCATCACAGGTACGCCTCCGTAAATGCCTTACCAGGGTGGGGAGTTCCGCATGGACAGGCGCAGCTTCAACCGGCGGGTCCTGCTGGGCGGCGCGGCCGTCGCGACATCGTTGTCCGTGGCGCCGGAGGCCGTCGGCGCCGCCGGACCGGCGAAGACGGCGCCCGCCGGAGGCGAGGTGAAGCGCATCAAGCTGTACGCCGAGAAGCTGGCCGACGGGCAGATGGGCTACGGCCTGGAGAAGGGCAAGGCGTCCGTCCCGGGCCCCCTGATCGAACTCAACGAGGGCGACACCCTGCACGTCGAGTTCGAGAACACCATGGACGTGGCGGTGAGCCTGCACGTCCACGGCCTGGACTACGACATCACCAGCGACGGCACGAAGATGAACCGCAGTCATGTCGAACCGGGCGGCACCCGCACCTACACCTGGCGCACGCACGCCCCCGGCCGCCGCAAGGACGGCACCTGGCGGGCGGGCAGCGCGGGCTACTGGCACTACCACGACCACGTGGTCGGCACCGAGCACGGCACGGTGGGGCTGCAGAAGGGGCTGTTCGGCCCGGTCATCGTCCGCCGCAAGGGCGACGTCCTGCCCGACCGGACGCACACCGTCGTCTTCAACGACATGCGGATCAACAACAGGCCGCCGCACTCGGGGCCCGACTTCGAGGCCACGGTGGGGGATCGCGTGGAGTTCGTCGTGATCACGCACGGCGAGTTCTACCACACGTTCCACATGCACGGTCATCGCTGGGCGGACAACCGCACGGGCATGCTGACCGGCCCCGAGGACCCCAGCCAGGTCATCGACAACAAGATCACGGGCCCGGCCGACTCGTTCGGCTTCCAGGTGATCGCGGGGGAGGGCGTCGGCGCGGGCGCCTGGATGTACCACTGCCACGTGCAGAGCCACTCCGACATGGGGATGGTGGGCCTCTTCCTCGTGAAGAAGCCGGACGGGACCATTCCGGGGTACGAACCGCACGAGCACGGCGATGCGCCGGCGGGCGGCGGCCACGAGCACGGGGAGGAACCCGCGGGCGGCGGCCACGAGCACTGACGGGCCACCGTTCCGCACGGCACGCGAGAGCGCTCTCACCAGGCCGGGACCCCGGGGCTATCCTGAACCGCAGCCGCAGGTGAGGAGCCCCGAAGTGACCGACACAGCCCCGCGTCCCACCCTGGAGGCCGTGGCCGCCCGGGCCGGTGTCTCGCGGGCCACCGTGTCCCGCGTGGTCAACGGTGGCGACGGGGTGCGGGACATCCTGGTGGAGCGGGTCCGCAAGGCCGTGGACGAGCTCGGGTACGTACCCAACCAGGCCGCCCGCTCCCTGGTGACGCGGCGGCACGACGCGGTCGCGGTCGTCGTCGCCGAACCGGAGACCCGGGTCTTCGCCGACCCGTTCTTCGCGCTCCAGCTGCGCGGCATCAGCAAGGAGCTCACCGCCCACGACAACCAGCTCGTGCTGCTCCTCACGGAGGGCCGGGACGACCACGCCCGGGTCGCCCGCTACCTCGCCGGCGGGCATGTCGACGGCGCCCTCGTCTTCTCCCTGCACCTCGACGACCCGCTGCCGGAGCTGATCCAGCGGGCCGGTGTCCCGACCGTCTTCGGCGGCCGGCCCGGCTGGAGCGGCGACCGGCGCGAGGTGGTCTACGTCGACAGCGACAACCGCGGTGGCGCCCGCGACGCCGTCCGCCACCTGGCCGGCCTCGGCCGCACCCGCATCGCGCACATCACCGGCGCCCTCGACCAGACCTCCGCCGCGGACCGCCTCGACGGCTACCGGGACGTCATGGTGGACGCCGACCCGCGGCTGATCGCCGAGGCCGACTTCACCCCGGCCGGGGGCGAGCGGGCGATGCGCGAGCTGCTGGAGCGCTGCCCGGACGTGGACGCGGTGTTCGCCGCGAACGACCTCATGGCCTCGGGGGCACTGCGCGTCCTGCGTGAGTCGGGCCGCCGGGTCCCCGACGACGTGGCCGTGATCGGGTTCGATGACATGCGTCCCGTCGCCGAACAGACCGACCCGCCGCTCACGACGGTCCGTCAGGACATAGAGGAGATGGGCCGCCTGATGGCCCGCCTCCTGCTGCGCGGCCTCGACCGGGAAGCCCCCCGCGAGGGCGTCGGAGCGACGCCCTCCAGCGTGGTGCTGCCGACGACACTGGTACGGCGGGGGTCGGCGTAGCCGGTCTCAGCTCTCCCGCGGGGCGCTGCGGATCACCGCGAAGCGGGCGCCGTACGGGTCGGCGAGTTTCGCCAGGCGGCCGACGGACGGGAGGTCCGTGGCGGGGAGGCGGACCGTGCCGCCCAGTTGCCCGGCCCTGGCGACGATGTCGTCCGGGTCGGCGACCTCGAAGTACGGCAGCCAGTATGCCTCCTCCTCGGCCGGGTCGTCGGCCAGCGGGACGACGCCGCCGAACATGGCGTCCTCGCCCTGCCCGGCGGGGCTGAACGTGGTGTACGTACCGCCGGCGAAGTCGGCCCCGAAGGTCTCCAGACCCAGTACGGAGTGGTAGAAGGCGGCCGCGGCCGGGACGTCCGCCGTGTACAGCTCGACCCAGCACAGCGAACCGGGCTCCTGGACCACCTCGAGGCCCTCGTTGCGGCCCGGCTGCCACAGGCCGAAGGTCACTCCCGCCTGGTCGGCGAGGATCGCCATCCGGCCCAGGTCCTGGACGTCCATCGGCTGCACCGCCACCGAGCCGCGCGCCTGCTCGGCCGCACGCGCCGTGGCGTCCGCGTCCGGCGCCTGGAAGTACACCGTCCAGGACGGCGGGCCCTGCTCGGCGGTGGTCTGCATGCCCCCGGCGGCCGTCCTGCCGCCGAGCTGGAACAGCCCGTACCCTCCGACCTCCGGGCCGCCCGGCTGGAACCGCCAGTCGAACAGCCCGCCGTAGAAGGCGGCGGCGCCGTCGATGTCGGGGGTGCCGAGGTCGATCCAGTTCGGAGCGCCGGTGACATAACGGGTGGTGAGCATCGTCGCCCTCCTCGCACAGGGGCCCGTCGTCCGCACTGCCGAGTCTTGCACCGCCGCGTGACATCCGCCGCCGGAAAGCGACCGCGGCGGGTTGAGCGGTGTTTCCGCGCGCCGCCGTGCGCCGGCCGGTCCGGAAGGCCACCATCGAAGCGGCCGGGGGCCTGGGAACGCGGTGTTGATCCCGCGTTGATCGAACGTTTTTCACCGCCCGCAACGCTTCCGGTCATGCACATCGACACGATCACCTCGCCCGAACTCGAATGGCAGCAAGAGGCGTTGTGCGCGCAGACGGGGGCGGACTTCTTCTTCCCCGAACCGGGCAGCTCGGTGCGGGAGGCGAAGCGGATCTGCGGTATGTGCCCGATCCGCGCGGCCTGCCTCGCGTACGCGCTGGACCACGACGAGCGCTTCGGCGTCTGGGGCGGTCTCTCGGAGAAGGAGCGGCTGGAGCTGCGGCGGGTGTCGCGGTAGCGGCCACGGGGGGCGGGGCCTCCCGGTTCCTCTCCCGACCGGTGCCGGTACGCACCAAGTCCCGGCCGCTCGTGGCGGCCGGGGCCTCGTGGAGTGGGTGCGGGGCGGTGTCAGGCGCCGGCCCGGGCCGCCATGCGGGCCTTGCGGGCGGCCAGCTTCTCGTCGAACTTCGACGCCTCGGAGTCCAGACCGCCCATGAACAGACCGAGCTCCTCCTGCGCCTTGCGGCCCTCGGGGCCCAGGCCGTCGACCTCCATGATCTTCAGGAAGCGCAGCACCGGCTGGAGCACGTCGTCGTGGTGGATGCGCATGTTGTAGATCTCGCCGATCGCCATCTGCGCCGCGGCCCGCTCGAAGCCGGGCATGCCGTGACCGGGCATCCGGAAGTTCACGATGACGTCGCGCACCGCCATCATGGTCAGGTCGGGCGCCAGCTCGAAGGCCGCCTTCAGCAGGTTCCGGTAGAAGACCATGTGCAGGTTCTCGTCGGTGGCGATGCGGGCCAGCATGCGGTCGCAGACCGGGTCCCCGGACTGGTGGCCGGTGTTGCGGTGCGAGACGCGGGTCGCGAGCTCCTGGAAGGCCACGTAGGCGACCGAGTGCAGCATCGAGTGCCGGTTGTCCGACTCGAAGCCCTCGCTCATGTGCGACATCCGGAACTCTTCCAGCTTGTCCGGGTCCACCGCGCGCGAGGTGAGCAGGTAGTCGCGCATCACGATGCCGTGTCGCCCCTCCTCGGCGGTCCAGCGGTGCACCCAGGTGCCCCAGGCGCCGTCGCGGCCGAACAGCGAGGCGATCTCGTGGTGGTAGCTGGGCAGGTTGTCCTCGGTGAGAAGGTTGACGACGAGCGCGATGCGGCCGATCTCGGTGACCTTGGACTGCTCCTTGCCCCAGGCCTCGCCGTCCTCGAAGACGCCGGGGAAATTGCGCCCGTCGCTCCACGGCACGTACTCGTGCGGCATCCAGTCCTTGGCGACCTTCAGATGCCGGTTGAGTTCCTTCTCGACCACTTCCTCCAGGGCGTACAGCAGCTGAGCGTCGGTCCAGGCGCCGGCCGGGCTGCCGAGGTGGGGAGTGGTGATCGTCATGGACTCTCCAGGGGACAAACGTATGAGCGGTGTGCGATGAACCTACGGCATCGTAGGCTACGTTTCCGTAGGTTACGAGGCCGTAGGTTAAGAGGGCTGTAAGGGCCGCTGATCAGCGGGGTCGCTCGTACGCGTGTCGACTTGCCCGGACGCCGCAGGTCGAGGGACCGGAGGGGGAACGCGCCAGTCCGGTCAGACGTACAGCTCCCGCAGCCGCACCGAGAGGCACGTCACACATCCTTCGAGCTTCTCGAACTCGCTGATGTCCACGACGACCGGTTCGTACCCGAGGTCGGCGAACAGCTCGGCCGTCTTCGGCGCGCTCGCGGCCATCAGCAGCTTGTCCCCTCCGAGCAGGACGACGTGGGACCCCGCTTCCTCGGGGACGGGCAGGAAGCGCGCGAACAGCGAGGGCGTGTCCATTTTGGGGATGTGCCCGATGACCGTACCGTCCGGCAGCGCCGTGACCGCCGACTTCAGGTGCAGCACCTTGCTCACCGGCGCGGAGACGACCCGCGCGCCGAGCGGCTCGAACGCGGCACGCAACTGCTGGACGCCGGCGGCGTTGGTGCGGCCGCCCCGGCCCACGTAGACGGTGTCGCCGATCTTCAGGACGTCGCCGCCCTCCAGCGTGCCCGGGTCCCAGATCCAGTTCACCGAGCAGCCCAGACCGGCCACGGCCTCCTCGACCCCGGCGGTCTCCGCCCGCCGGGAGTCGGCGCCCGGGCGGGTGATCAGCGCGACGTTCCGGTACATCACGACCGTGTCCTCGACGAACACCGAGTCCGGGCAGTCGTCCGCCGGGTCCACCTCGATGGTCTCCCAGCCGTTGGTGCGCAGGGCCTCCACGTACGCCTCCCACTGCTCGACGGCGAGGCCGACGTCGACCTTCTCCCGTTCGATGTGGGTCACCAGCCCCTCGGCGAGGCGCGGGCTGGGGCGGCGGACGAGGGCCTTCTTGCTGGGCACGAGCGTGACTCCGTATCGGATGGACGTGTCTGGACCGCACCGACGGGGCCTCCGGGATCAACCGGAACCCATCGGGCGTCGGCCGCCATCATGCAGGGCGAACGGAGGTGACGACAGCCCTGGGGCGGGGCCGGGGGGAGACGGACGGCCAGGGCCCGGAGCCGACACAGGTCTCTGGAGCCGTCGGGCAGGGGCAGGGGCAGGGGCAGGGGCTGACGCCGGGTCTCTGCCCGACCGTCGGCCGGGGCCCCGGCCGACACCGTGCCGGGGCGCACTCCCGCGGGGACACCGCTCGGCACGGGTGTGGCAGGGGGAGTGTCCACTCCGGGGCGCGGCCAAGCGTAGGTCGGGTGCCTTCGCCGACAGGCGAAAGGCGCCGGTCGGCCACCGCACCGGCGCGGCGCCCCCGCGGCCGGTGGCGGACCGGGCGCTGCCGTCCGGACCCGGCAGTCCCCGGCGCGGGAGCCGCGCGTGGGAAGCGCCGGGGCAAGCCGTCCACCCGCCCCGGCTCCGGAGTGGCCCGGCGCGGTGGCTCACGGCCTGGCCGCCCGTCTGCCTGGCCGCCCCTCTGTCCGTCTGCCCGGCCGCCCGGCCGAACCGGCCCCGCGCGCCCGCCACACCCCCCGCGCGTCCCCCCTCAACTCACCCCACCGATCCCGCACCCTCCCAACCCCGCCGCTGCGCCGGCGTCACCCCACCGGCGGCTCCCTGCTGCTCGTCCGGGCGCAGGCACTCGATCAGGTAGTCGCCCGTGTCGGGGTCGCGCGTGACCCCGTGGGTCTCGCTGCCGAAGCCTGGGAAGCGGCGGTCGAAAGACTCCAGGGCGCCGAGGTAGCGCAGGAGAGGGCCGTCAGCGTCCCCGGTGTTCTCGCCCGGCATGAGGACCGGGATGCCGGGCGGCGTCACCGTGACCATCGCCGCGGCTACCCGGCCGGGCGCGTCCGTCAGACGGATCCGTTCCGTGCCGCCGCGGATCAGGCGCTGGTAGCACAGCTGTGGCGGGGCGACGGGCTCGGGCAGCTGCTGGAAGGCGGTGTCGAGGAGTTCGACCAGGCGGGCCTCGCGCAGATGGTCGTGCATCTCCTGGCACAGGCCCCGCAGCGTCAGCCCGGCATAGCGCCGCGGGTGCTCCGCGACCAGCGCGGGCAGCACACGGTCGAGCGGGGCGTCACCGTCGTAGAGGTCCTTGAAGTCCATGAGGGCGTCAAGCAGCGTGCCCCACTTGCCCTTCGTGATGCCCATGGAGAACAGCACCAGCGTGGTGTAGCTGTCGGTCTTCTCCACGACGATGCCGCGGGTCGTCAGATAGGCGGTGAGGACCCGGGCGGGGATGCCCTGCCCGGACATCGCCCCGGTGGCGTCGAGCCCCGGGCAGGTCAGGGTGACCTTGACCGGGTCGAGCATGCAGTAGCCGTCGGTCAGCCCGGGGAAGCCGTGCCAGTCCGCTCCGGGGGCCAGGTGCCAGCAGGACGGCTCGGTCCGCAGCAGATCCGCCGGGGCCTCGTCGAAGGGCAGTCGTGCCCCGCTCGCGGGGTCCGTCACCTCGTCCGGCTGCCACACCCCGAAGAACCACGGCGGCCGGTCGCCCGCCGCCGCGATCCGCCGCCCGATCCGCACCATCTCCTGGCGGAACCGGACCGCCTCGGTCACCGCCTCGTCGATCAGCCACTGCCCCTGCGGGCCGTCCATCATCGCCGTGGCCACGTCCAGTGACGCGATCATCGGGTACAGCGGTGAGGTCGTGCCGTGCATCATCAGCGCCTCGTTGAACCGGTCGTGCTCCACCGGTGCCCGCGGCGCGGGCCTGACGTGCACCATGGCGCCCTGCGACAGCGCCGCCAGCAGCTTGTGGGTCGACTGGGTCGCGAAGACCGTCGGCCGGTCGGGGCCGGGGAAGGCCTCCTCGTCCACCGACATGCCGTAGCGCCCGGCGTAGAGCGGATGGAAGCGGGCGTACGCGAACCACGCCTCGTCGAAGTGCAGCCGGGGCGTCCCGGCGGCGAACGCCCGGGCCGCCGCCACCGCGTCGTAACACAGCCCGTCGTACGTGGAGTTGGTGAACACCGCGTACTGGGCGCGGGACGACACGGCGTCCGCCGTCAGCGGGCTCGCCGCGATCCGCGCCGCCAGCGAATCCGCCGCGATCTCGGCCGGCGGCAGAGGGCCTGCGAGACCGTAGCCGTTGCGGGTGGGGACCAGGTACACCGGTCGCGCGCCGGAGACGACCAGGCCGTGCAGGATGGATTTGTGGCAGTTGCGGTCCACCAGGGCGATCTCGTCCCGGGTCACGCTGAAGTGGCCGACCAGGCGGTTGCACGTGGAGTCGCCGTGCAGGACGAAGTACGTGTGGTCGGAGCCGAAGACCCGCGCGGCGTTGCGCTCCGCCTCGCCGATCGGCCCGGTGTGCTCGAACAGCGAGCCGAGTTCCTCCACCGAGATCGACAGGTCGCTGCGCAGCAGCCGCTCCCCGAAGTACTCGTGGAACGCCCGGCCCACGGGAGACTTGAGGAAGGCGACGCCCCCGGAGTGCGCGGGCGTGTGCCACGAGTACTCGTGCGCGTCGTCGAAGCGCCGCAGCGCCTTGAAGAACGGCGGGAGCAGGGCGTCCTGGTAGGCGCGCGCGGCCGTGGTGATCCGCCCGGCGATGAACGCGGGCGTGTCCTCCAACGGCCACACATAGCCCACCACCGCCTGCGACACCCACAGCGGCAGATCGCGCAGCCCTTCGTCCGCCATGACCAGGAAGACCGGCAGGCCCTGGAACCGGCGCCCGATCCGGCGCAGCACCGCCGCACCGCCCGGTCCGTCTCCGGCCCCCGGCGGAAGGTCCCAGGCGACCACCGCTGCGGCCAGCCCGGCCTCGGTCCTGAGCACCGCCTCGGCATCGGCGACGCTCACCACCCGGCGCACCTGTAAGCCGCGCGCCCGGATCCCCTCGGCGATGCGCGTCACCTGCCCGGCGGTGGCGCCCCCGTCCTCCGGATGCTCCGCCACCGCCACCAGAACCGTGCCGTCGGCCATGCCGTCCCCCTCACCGGTGGCCCGCGCCACCCCGTCCAGTGTTCGCGAGCCCCGCACGCGTGATCGTCCGGCGGGGGCCAAACCACCCCATCGGCCCAACGGCCGGGCCGCGCCTTGACGCCGCAGCGCTCCCGGCTCACGGGCGACGCTGCCGCACCGCCCGCCGCAGATGCTCCCCGGTGAAGGATCCCCGCGCGTCCAGAAGCTGCCGGGGCGTCCCCTCGAAGACGATCTCGCCACCGGCCCGGCCGCCGTCCGGGCCGAGGTCGATCACCCAGTCGGCGCGGGCGATCACGTCGAGGTTGTGCTCGACGACGACGACCGTGTTGCCCCCGTCGACCAGCCGGTCCAGCAGGGTGACGAGGCCCTCCACGTCCGCCATGTGCAGGCCGGTCGTCGGTTCGTCGAGCACGTAGACCGCGCCCGTCCGGTGCAGTCGCGTGGCCAGCTTGATGCGCTGCCGCTCGCCGCCGGAGAGCGTGGAGAGGGGCTGGCCGAGGGTGAGGTACGTCAGTCCGACGTCCGCCAGGGCGCGCAGCCGGCGCCGTACGCCCGCGTCGTCGAAGAAGCCGAGAGCCTGCTCGGCCGTCATCCCCAGGACGTCCGCGACGGACTTGCCCCGCACGGTCAGCCGCAGCACCTCGTCCTTGAAGCGCCGCCCCTCGCAGTCGTGGCAGGTCGTCGTCACGGGGTCCATGAAGGCCAGGTCGGTGTGGATGACGCCCCGGCCCTCGCAGGTGCCGCAGGCCCCGCCGGAGTTGAAGCTGAACAGGCCCGCCCCGGCCCCCGTCTCCCGGGCGAAGATCTTCCGGACCGTGTCCATGATCCCCAGGTACGTCGCCGGGGTGGAGCGGCCCGAGATGCCGATCGACGACTGGTCGACGACCACGGCCTCCTCGTGCGCCGCGGTGAACTCCCGGACCAGGGTGCTCTTCCCCGACCCCGCGACGCCGGTCACCGCCGTGAGCACCCCGGCCGGGAACCGCACGGTCACGTCCCGCAGGTTGTGCCGGTCCGCGCCCTTGACCCACAGCTCACCGACGGGCTCCCGCACCTCGTCCTTGACCGCCGTGCGGGTGCGCAGGCAGCGCCCGGTGAGCGTGCCGGACACGGCCAGCTCCTCCGGCGTCCCCTCGAACACCACCGTGCCGCCCCCGGCCCCGGCGCCCGGGCCCATGTCGACGACGTGGTCGGCCAGCGCGATCACGTCCGGGTCGTGCTCGACGACCAGCACCGTGTTCCCCTTGTCGCGCAGCCGCAGCAGCAGGTCGCCGAGACGGCCCACGTCACGCGGGTGCAGGCCGACGCTCGGCTCGTCGAAAATGTACGTCGTGCCGGTCAGGCTGGAGCCGAGGTGCCGCACCGTCTTCAGCCGCTGCCCCTCCCCACCGCTCAGCGTGGCCGTCTCCCGGTCGAGACTGAGGTAGCCGAGGCCGATCGCCTCGATGCGCTCCAGCGCGGCCACGGCGGCCGAGGCGATCGGCCCCGCCACCGCGTCGTCGATCTCCTTCAGCACGGCGATCAGGTCGGTGACCTGCATACGCGTGCAGTCGGCGATCGACCGGCCGTTGATCCGGGTCGCCAGGGCCGCCGCGTTCAGACGCGCTCCGCGGCAGTCCGGGCAGGTGCCCTCCACCAGGAACGCGCTCACCAGGTCCCGGGTCTTCTGGCTCATGGCCGACAGGTCCCGCTTCAGGTACAGCCGTTCGAAGCGGACGGCCAGCCCCTCGTACTCCGTGATCCAGGTGCCGCCCGTGCCGCTGACGCTGACCTTGCTGCCGGGCCGCCCGCGCATCAGGAACTCCCGCTCGGCGGCCGTGAACCGTCCCACCGGCTTGTCCGGGTCGAGGTCGGCGCTGTTGGTGTACGTCTGCCCCTGCCAGGTCCCGGCGGCGAACGGCGGGAAGCGGACCGCCCCCTCGGCGAGGGAGCGGTCCGGGTCCAGGATGCGGTCCCAGTCGGGCCGTACCGCCCGGCCGAGGCCGTCGCACCCGGGGCACATGCCCGACGGGTCGTTGAACGAGTACGCCGTCGCCGGTCCGGCGCTCGGGGTGCCGTGCCGGGAGAACAGCACCCGGATCACCGAGTAGACGTCGGTCATGGTGCCGACGGTGGACCGGGAGTGGCCGCCGACCTGCCGCTGGTCGACGACGATCGCCGGGGTGAGGTCCTCCAGGCCGTCCGCGTGCGGCCGCTCGAACTTGGGCAGCCGGTTGCGGACGAACCACGGATACGTCTCGTTCAGCTGGCGCTGCGACTCCACCGCGATCGTGTCGAAGACGACGGACGACTTCCCCGACCCCGAAACGCCGGTGAACACGGTCAGCCGGCCTTTCGGGATGCGCAGGGTGACGTCCTTGAGGTTGTTCTCGCGTGCTCCGGTCAGGGTGATGGCATCGTGTGCGAAGTCGGTCATGCCGCCGACGCTAGGCGGAAAACCAGACAGCCTCTGGCGTGATTTCCCGCAGTTCTCCCTCCTCCAGCAACAGCCATCGCGTGATGCCGACCGACTCCAGGAACGGCAGGTCGTGACTGGCCACGACCAGCGCCCCCTCGTACGACTCCAGGGCCGTGGTGAGCTGCCGGACGCTCGCCATGTCGAGGTTGTTGGTCGGCTCGTCCAGCATGAGCAGCTGGGGCGCCGGCTCCGCCAGCATCAGCGCGGCCAGCGCCGCCCGGAAGCGTTCGCCGCCGGACAGCGTCGCCGCCTTCTGGTCGGCGCGGGCGCCCCGGAACAGGAAGCGCGCCAGCCGCGCCCGGACCCGGTTGTTGGTGGCGCCCGGCGCGTATCGGGCCACGTTCTCGGCGACGGTCCGCTCGCCGTCGAGGACGTCGAGCCGCTGCGGCAGGAACCGCAGCGGGACGTGCGCCCGCACCTCGCCCGCCTCCGGGGCGAGCTCCCCGGCGATCGTGCGCAGCAGCGTGGTCTTGCCCGCGCCGTTGCGCCCGATCAGCGCGACCCGCTCGGGGCCGCGCAGTTCCAGGCCGCCCTTCACCCGGGCGCCGTAGCGGAGCCCGAGATCCTGCAGCGTGAGGACGGTACGCCCCGGCGGCACGGCCGTGTACGGCAGGTCGACGCGGATCTCGTCGTCGTCCCGGACCGCCTCCACCGCCTCGTCGAGCCGTTCCCTGGCCTCGGCGAGCTTCTCCTCGTGCATGATGCGGTGCTTGCCCGCGGACTCCTGCGCCGCGCGCTTGCGCGCCCCCATGACGATCTTCGGTTCGCGCTTCTGGTCCCACATCTTCTGCCCGTACCGCTTGCGGCGGGCCAGTTTGACCTGGGCGTCGGTCAGTTCGCGTTTCTGCTTGCGGAAGTCGGCCTCGGCGACGCGCACCATGCGCTCGGCCGCCTCCTGTTCGATCTCCAGGGCCTCCTCGTAGACGGAGTAGTTGCCGCCGTACCACGTGATCTCACCGGAGCGAAGATCGGCGATCTGGTCGACGAGGTCGAGCAGTTCACGGTCGTGGCTGACGACGACCATCACGCCCGGCCAGGACTGGACGGCCGCGTACAGCCGCTTGCGGGCGTACAGGTCGAGGTTGTTGGTCGGCTCGTCCAGCAGCAGCACGTCGGGACGGCGCAGCAGCAGGGCGGCCAGGCGCAGCAGCACCGACTCGCCGCCCGACACCTCACCGACGGTACGGTCCAGCCCGATGTGTCCGAGCCCGAGTTCACCGAGGGCGGCGAGGGCGCGTTCCTCGACGTCCCAGTCGTCGCCGACGGTCTCGAAGTGCCTCATCGAGACGTCGCCGGCCTCGATGGCGTGCAGGGCGGCGCGCTGTTCGGCGATGCCGAGGGCCTCGTCCACGCGCAGGGCGGTGTCGAGCGTGACGTTCTGCGGGAGGTAGCCGACCTCGCCGGCCACACGGACGGTGCCGTCGGCCGGTGCGAGGTCACCGTCGACCAGCCTCAACAGGGTGGATTTCCCGGACCCGTTGACGCCGACCAGGCCGGTCCGGCCGGGGCCGAACGCGACGTCGAGACCCTCGAAGACGGGGCTGCCGTCGGGCCAGGTGAAGGAGAGGGATGTCACGGTGATGGAAGCAGACATGGGAGCCTCACTCGCGGTTGCTCGAAGCGGTCGGGGGCAAACGCGTGTCGAGACACCTGCGACCAGGGGGGAGGCTCCATGGCACACCACGGACATGAAAAATGCCCCGCACCGGAGGACGGCTCGAACGCCGAGGTCGCACGCAGCGCACACCCGTCGGGTGTGACGCGGTGTCTCAGGACCTCAGACGAGCAACGTCCTTCTCCAATCGGCGGCAACAGGGACGCTTCAAACCGTACGAGGGCGCTCTGAGACTGTCAACGAATTAACGTCGAACCCGATCTCCCGCCCCGAGGAGGCCCTGTGCCCAACGGCCCGCTCACGCTGCCGGCCCGGCTCTGCCTGCTGGCCTGGGACACCGCGCGGCCGGCGGCCGGCAGCACCACCCACCGGCCCGGACCGGTCCGGGCCGGCGCCCTCGTCGAGCTGGCCCGTCGCGGCTTGCTCACCGACGACGACGGCATCGTCACACCGGCCGACCTGGACACGGGCACGGGGGACGCGGTCCTCGACGGGCTGCTCGAACTCGTCCGTGAGTCGCGCCCCCACCCCTGGCGGACCTGGGTGACGCTGCGGGCGCGGGTGACCCTCGACGCCGTACGGGAGCAACTGGTGGCCGAGGGGTATCTGCGGGCGGAGAAGAGACGGGTCCTCGGCGTTTTCCCGTCCGTGGAGTACGCGCTGGAGCGCAGGGCCGCCGTGGAGGTGCTGCGGGAGGAGACCCGGCAGGTCCTGCACGGGCCGCTGCCGGTCGCCGGGATCTCCGAGCGGGACGCCGCGCTCGCCGTCCTCGCCGCCGCGGCCGGCGTCTTCGGCGACAGCGCGCCCGGCCGGCGCGCCGAGGAGCTGGCCGAACAAGCCACGGCGGCGACGCCCGGGCTGCGCGGGATCCTGCGCGAGCTGAGCACGGCGGTGACGGCCGGGGCAGCGGTGGCGGCCTCGCCCTGACATCCGCCAGGCCGACCAGGCCTGACCCGGTCGGCCGACCGCGCTGTCGGATTCCTGCCGGACCCGCCACCCCGTCCCGCTGGTTCAGTTGCCCGCACGAAGAACCAGAGCGACCGTGCCGCCGCCTTCCGTGACCTCCACCTCCCCGGGCCCGCTGGTCCTGCCCAACGCCTGGGACGCCGTGAGCGCGCGGCTCGTCGAGGACGCAGGTGCCGCCGCCGTGGCGACGACCAGCGCCGGGCTCGTCTGGGCGCGCCGGACGGTGAGCGGGCGGACCGCGAGACGGCGATCGCCGCCGTCGCCGGGATCGCCGGTGCCGTGCCCGTTCCCGTGAGCGCGGACATCGGCAGCGGCTACGCCGAGGACGCCGAGGGCGTCGCCGGCACGGTCCGGGCGGTCATCGCCGCGGGAGCGGTGGGCGTCAACGTCGAGGACGCGCTGTACGGAGCCGCTAGCGGTGGCCCGCTGCGGGACGTCGCCGAGCAGGCGGAGCGGATCGCCGCAGCGCGTGAGGCGGCCGACGCGGCGGGTGTGCCGCTGTTCGTCAACGCCCGTATCGACACTTTCCTGAGCGGCGCCGGAATGGGGGCATCTCCCACGCCTTTCGGGCAGTGGGGGAGGACCTCACCCTGGAGCGGGCCGACGCCTTCCGCGCCGCGGGCGCCGACGGAATCTTCGTCCCCGGGGCCGTCGACCCGGGAACGGTGAAGGAACTCGTGAACGGCGTCGACGGACCGCTGCACGTCATGGCCGGCCCCGGCGCACCCCCGGTCACCGAACTGGCCGCCCTGGGCGTCGCCCGCGTCAGCGTCGGCTCGGGAATCGCCCAGGCCGCCCACGCCCTGGTCCGCCGGGCCGCCCGGGAGCTGCTGGACCGGGGACCTACGGGTCGCTGACCGAAGCGCTCGCCCACGGTGAGGTCAACGCCCTTCTCGAACAGCCTCGTTAACTCAGCACGCGTCCCGCATCAGCTCGGCGAGACCATGGTCCAGATCCAGCTGGAGGTGCTCGAGACCGACGGGCACGAGGTCGCTCGTGGCCTCCAGGAACCGGCGGATCTCGCTGGAGCGGACGTGGACCACGGCCGTGCCCTCGGGGGCGTGGAACTCCAGCACCGTGCGGTCGTAGCCGTAGGGCCGCACGCGCACGTCGCCGTGTCCCTCGGCGCTCTTCTGGCCCGCGGCGAGCAGCTCGCGGGAGAAGGTCCAGCAGACCTCGACGCCCTCCAGCGTGGCCGGGGCGGGGAAGGTCATGCGGACGGCGAAAGGATCACGCCGGTCGTAGTGCAGCGTCGCGGGAATGCTCGGCATACGCGGCGCGGCGGCGACGAGGCGGGCCTCCACGGGCTGCTCGATGACGATGGACAACGCCTTGCTCCCTTGTGACGGCTGGACGGACACTTCCGGGCGGATGAGGCCGGGCACTGGAAGAGACGACGGAATCAGCCAATCCGTGCACACGAAAGGCGAGTGACCTCTGTCACCGCGTTCATGCACCAGAGTGACGTGGCTCTCCTCGTGTGCTTTGAAGGGCACTTGTGGCACCCGCCGCCCCACCCGGAGGGCCGGTGAGGCCATCTGGACGGCACCCGGGCCGTGGGCTAGCTTCCCCCGCCATGAGGCGCATGGGGAGCACGCGACGGATGAGACGAATCCGCAGCAGGGCGGCCGCGATGGCGGCCTGCGGGGCGGCACTGGCGGCCCTGACCGCCGTACCGGCACAGGCGCACGAACCGGAGCGCCGGGCGCCGCACTGGGAACTCAAGGACACCGGCGCCCCGGAGACACGGTTCCGGGGCCTCGCCGCGGTCAGCCGGACCACCGCCTGGGTCGCCGGGACCGGCGGCACCGTCCTGCGGACCACCGACGCCGGAGCGACCTGGCGGAACGTCTCACCGCCCGGCGCGGGGGACTTGCAGTTCCGGGACGTCGAGGCGTTCGACGCGCGCCGGGCCGTGGTCCTGGCCATCGGCGAGGGCGAGGCGTCCCGGGTCTACCGCACCGACGACGGCGGAGTGACCTGGACGGAGTCCTTCCGCAACACCGACCCCAAGGCCTTCTACGACTGCCTCGCCTTCTTCGACCACCGCCACGGCCTCGCGATGAGCGACCCGGTGGACGGCAGGTTCCGCATCCTGTCGACCGGCGACGGCGGCCGTACCTGGAAGGTGCTGCCGGACGGGGGAATGCCGGCCGCGCAGGAGGGCGAGGCCGGTTTCGCGGCGAGCGGCCAGTGCCTGGTGACGTCCGGGCCGAAGGACGTCTGGCTCGCGACCGGCGGAGCCGCACACGCGCGGGTGCTGCACTCCGCCGACCGGGGACGCACCTGGACGGCCACCGACACGCCCCTCCCGGCGGGCGACCCGGCCCGCGGCGTCTTCGCGCTCGCCTTCCGTGACCGCGCCCACGGCCTCGCCGTCGGCGGCGACTTCCGCCCCGACCAGCCATCACCGAACGCCGCCGCGCGCACCTCCGACGGCGGCCGCACCTGGCGTCCGGCGGCCACGCCTCCGCCCGCCTACCGCTCCGGCGTCGCCTGGCTCCCGCACAGCCGCACCGCCGCCCTCGCCGTCGGCCCCACCGGCACCGACCTCACCACGGACGCCGGCCGCACCTGGCGGACCGTCGACACCGGCTCCTACGACACCGTCGACTGCACCCGGGACCACGGGTGCTGGGCCGCCGGCGAGAAGGGCCGGGTTGCCCGCCTGGAGCACTGAGCATGCGAGGTGCCCTGATCGTTGGCAGGGTGGGTACTCGTTCACTGATCGTGAAAGGAAGTGAGCGAGAATGCCACGCGGTTCGAGCTCCAAGCGGGAGCGCCAGTACGAACACATCAAGGAAAGTGCGGAGGACCGGGGCGAGAGCACCGGCCGCGCCAAGGAGATCGCCGCGCGGACGGTGAACAAGGAACGCGCCCGCTCCGGCGAGTCGAAGACGGCCAGCCGCACCTCCACGAAGGACATGTCGTCCGGCAAGCGCGGTGGCCAGCGGTCGGGGCAGGGCTCCCAGGGCCCCACCTACGACCAGCTGTACCAGGAGGCCAAGCGCAAGGGCGTCGAGGGCCGTTCCAGCATGAACAAGAGCCAGCTGCAGCGCGCACTGGGCAAGTGAGGCGGATGCCTCAGAGGGTCTCCCGGTAGGCCTCCAGCGCGGGCGCCGTCTTCGTCGCGGTGAACTGGGTGACGCGGTACGCGCACACGCCTGCGGTGACGAACGGGTCCTCCGCGGTGATCTCCTCGATCCGCTCGCGATCCCCCGCGACGGCGATGATCACTCCGCCGTCGCGGGGGTTCTTGCGCCCGGATGCGAGGAAGACCCCCTGCCGGTACTGCTCGTCGAGCCAGACCACGTGCTCCTCCAGCACGGCGTCGACGGCTTCCAGCGGGGCGGTGTACGTCAGCTCCAGCACGAACATGATCGGGAGCCTACCCCCGGGCATCCGGCCCGCCGCCGGGAAGCCCGTAGGCTCGGGCCACCATGACGACCGTAAGCATCCCCGAAGACTGGCCCACGACCGAGGACCGGGCACGTGCCGTCCAGGACGAACTGCGCGCCCGCGTGATCCTCGGCGAACCGGGACCGCCGCCCGGCTCGGGCCGGGTGACCGGGGTCGACGTCGCCTACGACGACGAACGGGACATCGTCGCCGCGGCGGCGGTCGTGCTGGACGCGTCGAGTCTCGAAGTCGTCGCCGAGGCCACGGCCGTGGGCCGGGTCTCCTTCCCCTACGTGCCCGGGCTGCTCGCCTTCCGCGAGATCCCCACGGTCCTCGCCGCCCTCGACGCCCTGCCCTGCCCGCCCGGCCTGGTCGTCTGCGACGGCTACGGCCTCGCCCACCCGCGCCGCTTCGGCCTCGCCAGCCACCTCGGCGTCCTGACCGGCCTGCCCACGATCGGCGTCGCCAAGAACCCGTTCACCTTCACCTACGACGATCCGGACACCCCGCGCGGCAGCACCTCCGCGCTCCTCGCCGGCTCCGAGGAGGTCGGCCGGGCCCTGCGCACCCGGGACGGCGTCAAGCCGGTCTTCGTCTCGGTCGGCCACCGCGTGAGCCTGCCGAACGCCTGCGCCCACACCCTGGCGCTGACACCCGCCTACCGCCTCCCGGAGACCACGCGCAGGGCGGACGCGCTGTGCCGGAAGGCGCTGCGGGAGGCCTACTCCGTCTGATCGGCCACGTGCCAGCGGCCCACCTCCCGGTATTCCGAGTCGTGGATGGCCGCCCCGTCCCCGGGGCGGAGTTCGTAGTGCCGGAGACTGCCGCCCCAGTACCTCAGGATCCGGCCCAGCTCGCCGGCCGGATCCTTCGCCAACGCCGCGTCGTCCATGGTGACTTCGAGAAGGAACCTCATGCCTTCAATGGTTTCATTGAAGTCCTTGTTGGCACTTCTGGAGCTTCTGCCGAGGCCGGAGTGCGCAAAGCCTCAAGTCGGGGAGTCGGCCGGGGCTGGGCGGGGCGGCGCGATCTGAGTACCGGCTCTGAGTACCTGTACGGATGCCCGCCCGCCACTCCCGTCGGCAGGCTGGGGCGCATGACGACGCACCGTGCCCCCAAGCCAGTTGCCGGCCCGACCCAGACCGTCGAGCGGGCCGTCACCCTCGGGCTGATCCTCGCCGTGCTGGCCGGGCTCGGCTGGATCGCCGGGATGATCTACACCATCGCCGAGTGGCCGCTGTAGGCCCCCGGCGGGCCCTCAGCGGGCCGACGCGACGCGGAAGCGGATGCCCGCCGCGCGCAGCCGGTCGATCAGCGCGTTGCCCATCGCCACCGCCGTGGTGACCTGGCCCGCCGTCTTCGGCAGGTCGTCGAAGGCCAGGCACAGCGCGGACTCGGCGAACATCTTGGCCGTCTCGTCGTAGCCGGGGTCGCCGCCCGAGACCTCCGTGTACACCCGCTTGCCGCCGCCCTCGCCCACGAAGCGCACGGAGAACCAGCTCTTCGCCCGCTTCTCGGGGCTCGGTCCGTCCCCGGGCTTGAGCCGGTCCGACAACCAGCGCCGCGCGGGCGGCACCTGGGCCGCCGCGACCAGCGCGCCGACCGCCGCGGCGCCGCCCACGGCGACCGGCAGGTGCCGGACGGCCGCGTACTGCCGGTAGCGGAAGTCGGGCCCGTACCGGTCGAGGGCCGACGCCGAGCGCCGCACGATCTGCGGGTCGATGGTCGGCATCGGCAGCGCCCAGGCGCCGACCTCCTTGGCGAACCGGGGACCGCCCAGCGGGGCCGCCGTCCGCCGGCCCACCAGCCGTGGTTCGTGCCGCCGCCGGTCCCGGGCCGCGGCCGCCATCTCCCGCTGCCGCGCGAACTGGCCCAGCGCGGAGGCGAAGGTCCCGCCCGAGAACGCCGCGTCGGCGGTCACGAAGCCCTCGACGCTCAGCGGCACGTCCTCCGGCAGCTGCTGCACGGTGAAGTACACGCCCAGGTCGTGCGGGACCGAGTCGAACCCGGCGGCGTGCACCAGCCGCGCCCCGGTCTCCCGGGCGCGGGCGTCGTGCCGGACGTACATCAGGTCCACGAACTCCGGCTCGCCGCACAGGTCCAGGTAGTCGGTGCCGGCGTCCGCGCAGGCGGCGACGAGTTCCTCGCCGTAGGTCACGTACGGGCCGACGGTCGTGGCCACCACGCGCGCGTGCTCCACGAGGTCGCGCAGCGAGGCCGGGTCGGAGACGTCCGCGTGCAGCACCCCCACGTCGGTGCCGGCGGGCAGCCGCTCCCGCAGCCGCTCCAGCTTCCCGGCATTGCGGCCCGCGATCGCCCAGCGCAGCCCCTCCGGCGCGTGGGCGGCCAGGTACTCCGCGGTTAGCACCCCGGCGAAACTGGTCGCTCCGAAGAGCGCGATGTCGTACGGACGGTCCGTCCTGCTTTGCCTGCTCATGACACCCCTCGGTCGTTCAGCCCGTGCCGCTGTCGGTGGCCGAGGCTAGCGTGAGGGGTGCGGAGCCCGACGACGAGCCCGGAGGACCACGATGGCCGTGCCCAGGAATGCCCTGAAGAAGTGGGAGAAAGTGCGCGCGTTCGCACTGGGGCTGCCGGATGCCGTCGAGGAGTTCCCCTGGGGCGAGTCCGTCGCGAAGGTCAACAGGAAGGTGTTCGTCTTCCTCGGCGTCCAGGACGGCAGTTACCCCCTGGGGGTGACGGTGAAGCTCACGGACGAGACGGCGCACGCGCACGCGCTGGCCTGCCCCGGCGCCGAGCCCGCCGGATACGGCCTGGGCAAGGCGGGCTGGGTGTACGTCCCCCTGGAGCAGCAGGGCGCCCCGGCCGCCGAGGTGCTCTGCGACTGGGTGGAGGAGAGCTACCGGGTGATCGCCCCGAAGCGGCTGATAGTCGTGCTGGACGGGCACTGACCTCGTCCGGCAGATTGCTAAGCGCTTGCTCGTTCAGGGCTTGTGCCGAGTGGAACACGTTCTTAGCATCGCTGGTGTTACATCAGATGTGTCACAGCACTGGGGGCTGGATGACCACGGCAAGGACGCCAGGACACGGCCCGCTCTCCGGCGTGCGCGTCGTCGAGCTGGCCGGCATCGGACCCGGCCCGTTCGCCGCCATGCTCCTGGCCGACCTCGGCGCCGATGTCGTCCGCGTGGACCGCCCCGGCGGCCCCGGACTCGCGATCAACCCGGCCTGCGACGTCACCAACCGCAACAAGCGCTCGGTGGTCGTCGACCTGAAGGCCCCCGACGGCCCGGAGCAGGTGCTCGACCTCGCGGCCCGCGGCGACATCCTCGTCGAGGGCTACCGCCCCGGCGTCGCCGAGCGCCTCGGCGTGGGCCCCGCGCCCTGCCACGCCCGCAACCCCCGTCTCGTCTACGGCAGGATGACCGGCTGGGGCCAGGACGGCCCGCTCGCCCAGCGCGCCGGGCACGACATCGCGTACATCGCCCCCACCGGCACCCTCGGCATGATCGGCCGCCCTGACGAGCCGCCGGCGGTCCCGGCCAACCTGCTCGGCGACTACGCGGGCGGCTCCCTCTACCTCGTCGTCGGCGTCCTCGCCGCCCTCCACCACGCCCGCGCGACCGGAACCGGCCAGGTCGTGGACGCCGCCATCGTCGACGGCACCGCCCACCTCTCGACGATGATCCACGGCATGCTCGCCGCCGGCGGCTGGCAGGACCGCCGCGGCGCCAACCTCCTGGACGGCGGGTGCCCGTACTACGGCACGTACGAGACGGCGGACGGCCGGTACATGGCCGTCGGTGCCCTGGAGCCGCAGTTCTACGCGGAGTTCCTCACCCTCCTCGGCGTCGAGGACCGGGCCGCCGCGCGCAAGGACGTCGCCCGGTGGGGTGAACTGCGCGAGGAAGTCGCCGCCCGCTTCAAGAGCCGCACCCGGGACGAGTGGACGGCCGTCTTCGACGGCACCGACGCCTGCGTCGCGCCCGTGCTGTCGCTGCGGGAGGCCCCGCACCACCCGCACCTCGCCGCCCGCGGCACCTTCACCGACCACGGCGGCATCACCCAGCCCGCCCCGGCCCCCCGCTTCTCCGCGACCCCGACCTCCGTCCGCACCGGCCCGGCCCGGCCGGGCGCCGACACCACGGACGTCGCCCGGGACTGGGACGTCCCCGGGCTGCTCCCCGCGCTCCGCAACCCTCAGTGAAAGGCCTCCTCGTGAGCACCGAAGCGTATGTGTACGACGCGATCCGCACCCCGCGCGGCCGCGGCAAGGCGAACGGCGCCCTGCACGGCACCAAGCCCATCGACCTGGTCGTCGGACTCATCCACGAGATCCGCGCCCGCTTCCCGGACCTGGACCCGGCCGCCGTCGACGACATCGTCCTCGGCGTGGTCGGCCCGGTCGGCGACCAGGGCTCTGACATCGCCCGGATCGCCGCCATCGCCGCCGGCCTGCCCGACACCGTCGCCGGCGTGCAGGAGAACCGCTTCTGTGCCTCGGGCCTGGAGGCCGTCAACCTGGCCGCCGCCAAGGTGCGTTCCGGCTGGGAGGACCTCGTCCTCGCGGGCGGCGTCGAATCGATGTCCCGCGTGCCGATGGCCTCCGACGGCGGCGCCTGGTTCAACGACCCGATGACCAACCTCCAGGTCAACTTCGTGCCCCAGGGCATCGGCGCCGACCTGATCGCCACCATCGAGGGGTTCTCCCGGCGCGACGTCGACGAGTACGCGGCCCTCTCCCAGGAGCGCGCCGCCACCGCCATGAAGGACGGCCGCTTCGACAGGTCCGTCGTCCCGGTGAAGGACCGCAGCGGTCTGGTCGTCCTCGACCACGACGAGTTCCCCCGCCCCGGCACCACCGCCGACTCCCTCGCCAAGCTGAAGCCGTCCTTCGCGGACATCGGCGAGCTCGGCGGCTTCGACGCGGTGGCGCTCCAGCAGTACCACTGGGTGGAGAAGATCGACCACGTGCACCACGCGGGCAACTCCTCCGGCATCGTCGACGGCGCCTCGCTCGTCGCGATCGGCTCCAAGGAGGTCGGCGAGCGCTACGGCCTCACCCCCCGCGCCCGGATCGTCTCCGCCGCCGTCTCCGGCTCCGAGCCCACCATCATGCTCACCGGCCCGGCCCCGGCCACCCGCAAGGCCCTCGCCAAGGCCGGACTGACCATCGACGACATCGACCTCGTCGAGATCAACGAGGCGTTCGCGGCGGTCGTGCTGCGCTACGCGCGGGACATGGGCCTGTCCCTGGACAAGGTCAACGTCAACGGCGGCGCGATCGCCCTCGGTCACCCCCTCGGCGCCACCGGCGCGATGATCCTCGGCACCCTCGTCGACGAACTGGAGCGCCAGGACAAGCGCTACGGCCTCGCCACGCTGTGCGTCGGCGGCGGCATGGGCGTCGCCACCATCGTCGAGCGCATCTGACCCCCTCCCGACGGATCACACGGAGCACCTCCACATGAGCACTGAATCCACCACCATCCGCTGGGAACAGGACCGCACCGGCCTCGTCACCCTGGTCATCGACGACCCGAACCAGTCCGCGAACACCATGAACCAGGCGTTCCGCGACTCCCTCGCCGTCGTCACCGACCGCCTGGAGGCCGAGAAGGACTCCATCCGGGGCGTCATCATCACCTCCGCGAAGAAGACCTTCTTCGCCGGCGGCGACCTGCGCGACCTCATCCGCGTCACCCCCGAGACGGCCCAGGAGCTGTTCGACGGCGGTATGGCGATCAAGCGGAACCTGCGCCGCATCGAGACCCTCGGCAAGCCGGTCGTCGCCGCGCTCAACGGCGCCGCGCTCGGCGGCGGTTACGAGATCGCCCTGGCCTGCCACCACCGTGTCGCCCTCGACGCGCCCGGCTCCAAGATCGGCTGCCCCGAGGTCACCCTCGGCCTGCTGCCCGGAGGAGGCGGCGTCGTCCGCACGGTCCGGATGCTCGGCATCGCCGACGCGCTGCTGAAGGTGCTCCTCCAGGGCACCCAGTACAACCCCCGCCGCGCGCAGGAGAACGGCCTCGTCGACGAGGTGGCCGACAGCCCCGATGACATGCTCGCCAAGGCCCGCGCCTTCATCGACGCCAACCCCGAGTCCCAGCAGCCCTGGGACAAGCCGGGCTACCGGATCCCGGGCGGCACACCGGCCAACCCCAAGTTCGCCGCGAACCTGCCCGCCTTCCCGGCCACCCTGCGCAAGCAGACGGGCGGCGCCCCCTACCCGGCCCCGCGCAACATCCTCGCCGCCGCCGTCGAGGGCTCCCAGGTCGACTTCGAGACGGCGCAGGTCATCGAGGCCCGCTACTTCGTGGACCTCGCGGCCGGACAGACGTCGAAGAACATGATCCAGGCGTTCTTCTTCGACCTCCAGGCCGTCAACTCCGGCGCGAACCGCCCCAAGGGGATCGAGCGGCGCCAGGTCCGCAAGGTCGCCGTCCTCGGCGCCGGCATGATGGGCGCCGGCATCGCCTACTCCTGCGCCCGCGCCGGTATCGACGTCGTCCTCAAGGACGTCTCCCTGGAGGCGGCCCTCAAGGGCAAGGGTTACTCCGAGAAGCTGTGCGCCAAGGCCGTGGCCAAGGGCCGTACGACCCAGGACAAGGCCGACGCGCTGCTCGCCCGCATCACCGCCACCGCCGAGGTCCAGGACCTGGCCGGCTGCGACGCCGTCATCGAGGCCGTCTTCGAGGACACCTCCCTCAAGCACAAGGTGTTCCAGGAGATCCAGCACGTCGTGGAGCCCGACGCGCTGCTGTGCTCCAACACCTCCACCCTGCCCATCACCGCCCTCGCCGAAGGCGTCGAGCGCCAGGGCGACTTCATCGGCCTGCACTTCTTCTCGCCCGTCGACAAGATGCCGCTCGTCGAGATCATCAAGGGCGAGCGCACGGGCGAGGAGGCGCTGGCCCGCGCCTTCGACCTGGTCCGGCAGATCAACAAGACGCCGATCGTCGTCAACGACTCGCGCGGGTTCTTCACCTCCCGCGTCATCGGCCACTTCATCAACGAGGGCGTCGCCATGGTCGGCGAGGGCATCGAGCCCGCCTCGGTCGAGCAGGCCGCCGCCCAGGCCGGCTACCCGGCCAAGGTGCTGTCCCTGATGGACGAACTGACGCTCACCCTGCCCCGCAAGATCCGGGCCGAGTCCCGGCGCGCGGTCGAGGAGGCGGGCGGCACCTGGACGGCCCACCCCGCCGAGGCCGTCATCGACCGCATGGTCGACGAGTTCGGCCGCACCGGCCGCAGCGGCGGCGCCGGCTTCTACGACTACGGCGACGACGGCAAGCGCACCGGCCTCTGGCCCGGACTGCGCGAGCACTACACCAAGCCCGGCTACCGGATCCCGTTCCGGGACATGCAGGAGCGCATGCTGTTCTCCGAGGCGCTGGACACCGTCCGGCTGCTGGAGGAGGGCGTGCTGACCTCCGTCGCCGACGCCAACATCGGATCCATCTTCGGCATCGGCTTCCCGGGCTGGACCGGCGGCGTGCTCCAGTACATCAACGGCTACGAGGGTGGCCTGCCCGGCTTCGTGGCACGCGCGCGGGAACTCGCCGAGCAGTACGGGGAGCGCTTCGCCCCGCCCGCGCTGCTGGTGGAGAAGGCGGAGAAGGGGGAGCGGTTCGGCGACTCAGCCCGCGGCTGACCCGCCGGAGCCCGACGGCCCGGTGAGCCACTCGTCCAGCTCTTCCTTCAGCGACCGCTGGAACGCGGTGAGGAGCGCCTGCACCACCAGCGGGTGCATGTGCGCCGACAGGGACCGCACGTCCCGGGCGTCACGCTCCGCCACCTCACCGCGGAAGAGCTGGGACAGCTCCCGGGCCGCGGCGCGCGCGTGCTCGACGAGCACCTTGCGCGCCGCGAAGATCGCCTCCTGCGAGAGCGGCACGTCCAGCAGCCCGGCGCCCAGCCGCAGCAGACCGAGGTCGGCCTCGTACCCGCCGTCCGCGGGCCGGACCACGCCCATCGCGACGAGCCGCTCGACGTCCTCGTCGCCCAGCGGCCCTCCGGCCCGCCGCTCCAGCTCCGCCCGGGTGACCGTCTCGACGCTCTCCGGTGCCCAGGAGGCCACCACGGCCCGGTGGATGGCGAGGTCGTGCGCGCTCAGGTCCGGCGGCAGCTGCCGCAGGTAGCGCTCGATGCCGGCCAGCGTCATGCCCTGCTGCTGCAACTCCTCGATCAGCGCCAGCCGGGCCAGATGCTCGCGCCCGTAGTGGCCCACGCGCCGCGGACCGAGCACCGGCGGGGGCAGCAGCCCCTTCGTGCCGTAGAAGCGGACCGTGCGCACCGTGACACCGGCCCGGGCGGCCAGCTCGTCGATCGTGAGGGTCGGCTCCTCGGTGTCGGTCGTCGTCATGTGCAGCAGTATCGCTGTCTCACCAGTGCTGTGAAACCTCCGGCGGCTCAAGTGAGGGTCGTGTGAGGAGTAGCGCTCTGTGACGTATGCCATCGCGTGAGCCGAGGGGCGTGAGGGAAGGTGGCCCCTTGGTCTGTGCCTTTACCGAGGGCACGGACCTTACGTACGTCCGGAAGCCGAGCGCGACCCGCTCGGGCGCACCAGAGAGTGGATCCACCGTGAGCAAGGACGCCGTGAACACGGCAGCAGCCGCATCCCCCCGTGACGCGGCGCAGGTGCCCGCGGATGCGGGCGACGCCGGCTACAGCAAGGACCTCAAGGCCCGCCACGTCAACATGATCGCCATCGGAGGCGCGATCGGCACCGGGCTCTTCCTGGGCGCGGGCGGCCGCCTCCACAACGCCGGCCCCGCGCTGGCGATCGCCTACCTGGTCTGCGGCGTCTTCGCCTTCTTCGTGGTCCGGGCCCTCGGTGAGCTGGTGCTCTACCGCCCGTCCTCGGGTTCCTTCGTGTCGTACGCGCGCGAGTTCCTCGGTGAGAAGGGCGCGTACGTCGCCGGCTGGATGTACTTCCTCAACTGGTCGACCACCGGCATCGCCGACATCACCGCGATCGCGCTCTACACGCACTACTGGAGCCTCTTCACCGACATCCCGCAGTGGGTGCTCGCGCTGGTCGCCCTCGCGGTCGTCCTGGCGGTGAACCTGATCTCGGTGAAGATCTTCGGCGAGATGGAGTTCTGGTTCGCCATCATCAAGGTCGCCACGCTCGTCGGCTTCATGTTCATCGGCATCTTCCTGCTCGCCACGCAGCACGAGGTGGGCGGGCAGACCCCGGGCCTGAGCGTCATCACCGACAACGGCGGCGTCTTCCCGCACGGCATGATGCCGGTCGTCCTCGTCATGCAGGGCGTGATCTTCGCGTACGCCGCGCTGGAGCTGGTCGGCGTCGCCGCGGGCGAGACCGCCGAGCCGGAGAAGGTCGTCCCGCGCGCGGTGAACTCGATCATGTGGCGGGTGGGTCTCTTCTACGTCGGCTCGGTCGTCCTGCTGGCCCTGCTGCTGCCGGGTTCGGTGTACTCGGCCGACCAGAGCCCCTTCGTCACGGTGCTGTCGAAGATCGGCGTCCCGGCCGCGGGCGACGTGATGAACCTGGTGGTCCTCACGGCCGCGATGTCCTCCCTCAACTCCGGCCTGTACTCCACGGGCCGCATCCTGCGCTCCATGGCGATGGCGGGCTCCGCCCCGAAGTTCACCGCGCGCATGAACCGCAGCCAGGTCCCCTACGGCGGCATCCTGCTGACCTGCGCGGTGTGCGTGCTCGGCGTCGGCCTGAACTTCCTCGTGCCGGCCCAGGCCTTCGAGATCGTGCTGAACGTCGCTTCCCTCGGCATCATCAGCACCTGGGTCATCATCATGGTCTGCCACCTGGTCTTCGTCCGCCGCGCCAAGGCCGGCCAGTTCACCCGGCCGTCCTTCCGCCTTCCCTTCAGCCCGGTCACGGAGATCACCACGATCGTCTTCCTGCTGGCCTGCCTCGGCATGATGTGGAACGACCCCGAGGTCGGCCGCAAGACCCTCCTGCTCATCCCGCTGATCGCGGCCATGCTGGTCGCGGGCTGGTTCGGCGTTCGCCGCCGGGTGTCCCGGGCTGCGGACCAGGAGCTGTCGCAGCTGACGAGGTAGCAGGCCGGAGCCGTTGGCAGTGGCCGGGCCTACGGTGGCGTCATGTCGGGGATCACGTATGTCCGGGGTGACGCCACCGTTCCGTCGGTGAAGGGCGTCAAGGTCATCGCGCATGTCTGCAACGACATCGGGGGCTGGGGCAAGGGCTTCGTCCTGGCGGTATCGCGCCGCTGGCCCGAGCCGGAGGCGGCGTACCGGGCCTGGCACCGGGATCGTGCGGCCAACGACTTCGCCCTGGGCGCGGTGCAGTTCGCCCAGGTCGAACGGCACGTGTGGATCGCCAGCATGATCGGCCAGCGCGGCACCAGGACCGGCAGCAAGGGCGTCCCCGTCCGCTACGAGGCGATCGACCTGGCGCTGGAGACCCTGGCCGGGAAGGCCGCTGAGCTGGGTGCCTCCGTGCACATGCCCCACATCGGTTGCGGCCTGGCAGGCGGCAAGTGGTCCCGGGTCGAGCCGCTGGTCGAGGAGCGGCTGGTCCGACGGGGGATCAGAGTGACGGTCTACGACCATGGCGAGTGAGGCCGCGGTACGGGCCGCCGGCTCAACCCTGGCTGTCGAAGGCCCGCACCAGACACTCGGCGAGGCGCTGCGCGACGGTGCCGTCGGGATCCAGGCGGGGGTTGAAGATCGCGACGGTGAGGCCGACGGCGCCGCCCATCAGGGCCGTGCGCAGGACGGTCTCCAGTGCCTGCCAGGTCAGCCCGTCCGGCTGCCGGTAGTCGACGGCGGGCATGACCGCGTCGTCCAGGACGTCGACGTCGAGATGGACCCAGTACCCGGCGTCCGCGCCGCCGCCGGTCAGCAGCCCGACCGCGCGCCGGGCCGCCTCGGCCGCCCCCAGGGCGCGCACGGTGTCCAGCCCCATCGCGTGCAGTGCGGACGGCAGCGGCTGCATCCCGTACGACGCGGACTCCTCCGCGTCCCGGAACCCCAGGGCGACGACGTCCTCGTCCCGCACGAGCGGGCCCCGGCCCTCCAGGTCGGCCAGCACGCGCGGGCCGCGCCCGGTGGCCAGGGCGAGCTCCATGGAGGCCACCTCACCGGCCGGCTCCGCCGACGGCTGGTAGAAGTCGCTGTGCCCGTCCAGAAAGAGCAGACCGTGCCGGTCGCGGCGGCGCAGGGCGAGCAGGACGCCGAGCAACACGCTGCAGTCCCCGCCGAGCACGACGGGGAACCGGCCCCGGTCGAGGACGCCGCCCACCGCGTCGGCCAGCGCGCCGGAGTACGCGGCGATGCCGCCCGGGTTGAGGAGCCCCGTGTCCGGGTCCCGCTCCGGCTCGTACGGCGGCGGCTCGACCCGGCCCGCGCGCACCGCCCCGAGCCCCTCGGCCAGCCCGGCCCCCAGGAGCGCCGCGGGCAACTCCTCGACACCAGTGGGGCGCAGCCCGAGCACGGACGGTGCCTCGACGATCGCCACGTTCCGCACGTCCGGCTCCCAGGTCGGCCCGACAACGCCGCCGGACGAAGCGCCCGGCACACGGACCCACCGTAGTTCGAGGACCGGCGGGAGGCGCGCCCGAGCGCGCGATCGAGCACCCGCACGCCCATGTGCCGCCGCCACGCCCGACAGTCCGGGGCCACCGGTCCGCCGGACGCGTTCGAAGCCCCCTGCGGGCTCTGGTCGTCAGTGACTCCGCTCGTGCTCCCCGTGAGCGTGCACCCCGTTCGTCGCAGCGATCCGCTTCCATGACCTGGGCTGGGGCACGTCCTTCGCCCTCTTGGCCACCGCCGCGGCCCGGGCCGCCGGCACCCCCGGCTTCGACGGCTGGAACAGCCACGCGTCGAACAGCGCGGCCAACGGCTTGCCCGACACCTCCTCCGCGTACCGCTGGAAGTCCGCCACCGACGCGTTGCCGTGTGCGTACTTCGCCGGCCAGCCCTTGAGGATCGTGAAGAACGCCTCGTCGCCGATCGTGTTGCGCAGGGCCTGGACGGCCAGCGCGCCACGGTCGTAGACCGCGATGTCGAACTGGTTCTCCGGGCCGGGATCCCCGGGCTTCACCGTCCAGAACGGGTCGTCGGCCGGATGGGAGGCGTACACGTAGTCGGCGAGTTCCTGCGCCGTGCCCTCACCCTCGTGTTCGGACCACAGCCACTGCGCGTACCGGGCGAAGCCCTCGTTGATCCAGATGTCCTTCCACCGCTTGAGGGACACCTCGTCGCCGTACCACTGGTGGGCCAGCTCATGGACGACGACGGACACGTTGGACCCGTTCGCGAACTGCCGCGGGCTGTAGAAGGGCCGGGTCTGGGTCTCCAGGGCGTAGCCGGTGTTCGTGTTCGGCACGTACCCGCCGAGCGCGTTGTACGGGTACGGCCCGAAGTACCCGGCGAGCCAGTCCGCGATCTCCCCGGTCCGTTCGAGGCTCGCCCGCGCCGCTCCTGCGTGGGCGCCGAGATCCTTGCTGTACGCGTTGAGGACCGGTATGCCGCCCTCGGTCGTGCCGGTCGTGATGTCGAACTTCCCGACCGCGAGCGTGGCGAGGTACGTGGCCTGCGGCTTGTCGGACCGCCAGTTCCAGCGGGTCCAGCCGAGCCGCGAACTCGTCGACTGCAGCGTGCCGTTGGAGATGGCCTGGGTGCCGTCCGGGACCAGCACGGACACGTCGTAGGTCGCCTTGTCGAGCGGATGGTCGTTGCTCGGGAACCACCAGGCGGCAGCTTCGGGCTCGTTCGCCGCGACACCTCCGTCCGGGGTGCGGTGCCAGCTCGTGAAGCCGTGCGCCCGCTTCGACGACGGCACTCCGCGGTAGCGCACGACGACCGTGACGGGCGCGCCCTCGGCCAGCGGGGTCTTCGGCGTGATCTCCAGCTCCTGCTCGCCCGAGGTCCGGAACGAGGCCTTCGCTCCGTTGACGCGCACCTCGCCGACGTCCAGCAGGAAGTCCAGGTTGAAGCTCGACAGGTTTTGCGTGGCGCGGGCCACGAGGGTCGCCGTGCCCTCCAGTTCGTCCGTGGCCGGCTGGTACTTCAGCCGGAGGTCGTAGTGGGAGACGTCGTAGCCGCCGTTGCCGTAGTCCGGGTAGTAGGAGTCGCCGATGCCCGGCGCGCCGGGGGAGTGGGGCGCGGCCGATGCCGGGATCGCCAGCAGGAGAACGGTCGCTGCCAGGGCTCCCGGCGCGATGATTCTGCGGTGCACGCAAGGCTCCAAGTCGTAGGGTGCCGAGGTCTGTCCGGGTTCTTGTCCGGTGTCTGTCCGGTGTCTGTCCGGAGCCTATTGACTCCCTGTGCCTTGATCATGTCCATGGCCCCTGCTGTCACACGATCGCCATTCGGCCGACATGGGACACCCGCCCCGAAGGCCCCCCGGGACACGCCGGTCCGTCAGCTGCCCTCTTCTGCACGGCAGTTCACCGATGTACCGTCCGGCGCATGCCGAAACGCACGCGCTTCACGACCTGGAGACCGCTCGCGACGGCGGCCACGGCCGCCCTCTTGGCCACGCTGATCACCCCGGCGGCCGTACAGGCCGCACCGGCCGCCCCGAGCGGCAGCGAACCCGTCTACTCCTACGAGAACGCCATCCGCGAGGCCGTCTGGGTGGACACCGGGCTCGACGGAGACCGCGACGGAAGGACCGACCGGGTCGCCGTCGACATCGTCCGCCCCCGCGAAGCCGCCCGGCAGGGCCGCAGGATCCCCGTCATCATGGACGCCAGCCCGTACTACTCCTGCTGCGGGCGCGGCAACGAGAGCCAGAAGAAGACGTACGACGCGCAGGGCCGTGTCGCACAGATGCCGCTGTACTACGACAACTACTTCGTCCCGCGCGGCTACGCCTTCGTCGGCGTCGACCTGGCCGGAACCAATCGCTCCGACGGCTGCGTCGACGTCGGCGGCCGCTCCGACGTCCAGTCCGCCAAGGCCGTCGTCGACTGGCTGAACGGCCGCGCCAAGGCCTACACGAGCCGCACGGGCGCCACCCGCGCCCAGGCCGGCTGGACCAACGGCCGCACCGGCATGATCGGCAAGAGCTGGGACGGCACCATCGCCAACGGCGTGGCCGCCACCGGCGTCAAGGGCCTGAAGACCATCGTCCCCATCAGCGCCATCTCCTCCTGGTACGACTACTACTTCCAGCAGGGCGCCCCCCTCTACGACTCCGGCCCCGCGTGGCTGTCGGACTACGTGAACAGCCCCGACGCCCGCGCCAAGTGCGCAGCCGTCCAGCAAAAGCTCACCGACGGCGCCCCGCGCACCGGCGACCGGACCCCGCTGTGGACCGAGCGCGACTACGTGAAGGCCGCGCGGGGGGTCAAGGCCAGCGTCTTCCTCGTCCACGGCATGCAGGACCTCAACGTCCGCATGAAGCACGTCGGTCCGTGGTGGGATGCCCTCGCGAAGAACGGCGTCGAGCGCAAGATCTGGCTGTCCCAGACCGGGCACGTCGACCCCTTCGACTTCCGGCGCGGCGCCTGGGTCAAGACGCTGCACCGCTGGTTCGACCACGAACTCTTGGGCATCGACAACGGCATCGACCGCGAGCCCATGGCCGACATCGAACGCGCGCCCGACCGGTGGGAAACCTCCCGCATCTGGCCGCCGAGCGGCACCCGGGCCGCCGCCCTGCGCCCCGGCCTCGGTGCCCAGGCCGGCGTCGGCACCCTCGGCCTGCGGCGCGGCCACGGCACCGAGAGTTTCACCGACGACCCGAAGCTGAGCGAGACCGACTGGGCCGCCCGGATCGACCGGCCGACACCGGAGAAGGCCGGCTTCGTCACCGGACCGCTCACCCGTGACCTGCGCCTGTCCGGTTCCTCCGAGGTCACCGTCACCGCGACGCCCTCCACCCCGACGGCCCACCTCTCCGCCGTCCTCGTGGACATCGGCCCCGCCACCATCCGCGACTACGCCGACCCCGGGGAAGGCATCACCACCCTCACCGACCGCACCTGCTGGGGCGCGGGCACCACCGGCGACAGCCCCTGCTTCAAGGAGACGAAGGCGAAGACCGCCGACGTCGACTACACCGTCGTCAGCCGCGGCTGGGCCGACCTCGGCAACCACGCCTCCGACCACAAGGGCTCCCCGCTCACCCCGGGCAAGCGGTACACGATCACCCTCGACCTTGCGGCCACCGACCACGTCGTCCCAAAGGGCCACCGCCTGGCGCTGATCGTCGCGGGCACGGACAAGGACCTCATCGACCCTCCCGCCGACCGGCCGCAGCTCACGCTGGACCTGTCCCGCACTTCGGCGCGCGTCCCGTTCGTCGGCGGAACCACCGCCTTCGCACGCGCCACCGCGGGGACCGCGCTCGCCACCCCCGACGCCACGCTGCTGGACGGCGTACGGGAGCCGCGCACCACGCAGCGCGTCCCGGGGGGAAACCGGTGACCCGCTTCGGCGCCCTCGCCCTGACCACCGCCGCCCTCACGGCCTCCCTGGTCGCCGTACCTCCGGCTCAGGCGGCGACCGACTCCCCGCCGAGCACCGGCTTCGAACAGTCGAATGGCGCGCGCTGGACGTCCCAGCCCGAGGAGCAGGACTTCCTCAAGGCGGTCGACCGCTCCAGTGGCCGCGTCTCCCTGACCCGCTTCGGCACGACGAAGCAGGACCGTCCGCTCCAGGTGGTGCGCATCGGCACCCGGCCGAGTCCCAGCAAGGTGCTGCTCGTGTGCAGCCAGCACGGCGACGAACCCTCCGGCCGCGAGGCCTGCCTTACCACCGTCCGCGACCTCGCGTACGCCCGGGACAGCCGCACCCGGCGCTTCCTCGACCGCACCACGGTCCTGGTCGTGCCCACCGCCAACCCGGACGGCAGGGCCGCGAACACCCGCGGCAACGGCGACGGCGTCGACATCAACCGCGACCACCTCGCCCTGAAGACCGCCGAGGGCCGCGCCCTGGCCGCCCTCATCCGCGACCAGCGCCCCGACGTCGTCTACGACCTGCACGAGTACGGCGCCACCCCGCCGTACTACGACAAGGACCTCTTCGATCTGTGGCCGCGCAACCTCAACACCCACGGGGCGGTCCACGACGAGGCCAGGACCCTGTCCGAGGCGTACGTCCGGCCCGCCGCCCGGCGGGCCGGCCACTCGACCGGCACCTACGGCATCTGGACCGACCCGGAGACCGGTGAGCCGGTCAGACAGGTCGCCGGCGACGGGCAGGAGCGCATTCTGCGCAACATGTCCGGTGTGAAGCACTCTGTCGGCTTGCTCATCGAAAGCCGCGTGGACCCGCTCACCGAGGCGGAGAAGGGGGACGAGGCCCTGAACAACCGGCGCCGGGTCACCTCCCAGCTTGACGCCCTCAAGGGTCTGTTCGGATACACCGACCAGCGCCGTGGCCGGATCGAGGCGGCGACGACCGGCGCCCGGCTCGCCGGGTACGCCGACACAGGTCCGGTCTACGTCGGCGGCGCCGACAACGACCCGCCCGAACCAGGGCAAATCCTCCAAAACCCACCCTGCGGCTACCGGCTCACCGCCGCCCAGTACGCCGAGGTCGGCGACGAGCTCGCCCTGCACGGCGTGCGCGTGCGCAAGGACCGCGCAGGCGTGCTCGTCCCCCTGCGCCAGCCCCTGCGGGCGCTCGTGCCGCTGCTGCTCGACGACCGGGCCGAGTACCACCTGACCGGAGGTTCATCCGAAACCACATGTTGAGAGGGGTGAAATTACGCCACACGTGGTAGCAGCGTTACGGAGGACCTGGGGTCCTCCCTGCTTTCCCAGATGAAAGGTGCCGCCTGTGACGCAAGAACGACCAAGCGACAAGGGCTCCCCGGACGGAGTCGCGCTGCCGGGGTCGGAAGCGGGCCTGCCCGGTCAGGACCGGCCGCAGACCGACCGCATCGTCTTCGGCGTCACGGCGGTGCTCACCCTCGCCTTCGTGGTCTGGGGCGCCGCGGCGACCGACTCGCTCGAAGACGTTTCCACCAGCATGCTCAGCGGCCTGATGCACAACGGCGGCTGGGCGTTCATGCTCGCCGCCTCCGGCTTCGTGGTCTTCGCCCTCTGGCTCGCGATCAGCCGTTACGGCCGGATCCACCTCGGCGCGGAGGGTGAGGAACCTGAGTTCCGCACGGTGTCCTGGGTCGCGATGATGTTCAGCGCTGGCATGGGCATCGGCCTGATGTTCTACGGCGTGAGCGAGCCGCTGTCGCACTACGGCACGCCCCCGCCGGGCAGCGACCCGGCCGACTCCGGCGATCGCATGGAGACGGCCATGGCCACCACCCTGTTCCACTGGACGCTCCATCCCTGGGCGATCTACGCCGTGGTGGGCCTCGCCATCGCCTACAGCACCTTCCGCAGGCGCCGCAGGCAGACCATCAGTGCCGTCTTCACCCCGCTGATCGGCAAGAAGAACGCCAACGGCGGCATCGGCCGGGCCATCGACGTCCTCGCGATCATCGCGACCGTCTTCGGCTCCGCCGCCTCCCTGGGACTCGGCGCGCTCCAGATCGGCTCCGGTGTGCAGGAGCTGAAGTGGATGGACAAGGTGAGTACCGGGCTGCTCGTCACGATCATCGCGGTGCTGACCCTGGCCTTCGTCGCGTCCGCGATCTCCGGTGTGGAGAAGGGCATTCAGTGGCTGTCCAACACCAACATGGTGCTGGCGCTGGTGCTCGCCCTGTTCGTCTTCGTGGCGGGCCCGACCATCATCGTCCTGGACCTGCTGCCCACCTCCGTCTTCGCCTACCTCGGCGACCTGCCCCAGCTGGCCGGCCGGACCGAGGCGAGCGGTGGCGAGGGCGTCGCCGACTGGCTGGGCAGCTGGACGGTCTTCTACTGGGCGTGGTGGATCTCCTGGACGCCGTTCGTCGGCATGTTCATCGCCCGCATCAGCCGGGGCCGCACGATCCGCCAGTTCGTCGGCGGTGTCATCCTCGTGCCCAGCACGGTCAGCCTGATCTGGTTCGCGATCTTCGGCGGCTCGGCGATGAAGATGCAGGAGGAGGGGCGGCTCGCCAAGGAGGCCACTCCGGAGGGCCAGCTCTTCGGCGTGCTCCAGCAGTTCCCCATCGCCACCGTCACGAGCCTGCTCGTGATGATCCTCGTCGGTATCTTCTTCGTCTCGGGCGCCGACGCGGCCTCAATCGTCATGGGCACCCTGTCGCAGAAGGGCGCCCTCGAACCCGGCCGCTTCGTGGTGGTGTTCTGGGGCGTGGTCACCGGCGCGGTGGCAGCGATCATGCTGCTCGTCGGCAGCGGTCAGGGCGACGCCCTGACCGGTCTGCAGAACCTCACGATCCTCGCGGCGGCACCGTTCGTCATCGTGATGATCTTCATGTGCGTCGCCCTGATGCGCGACCTGCGCCGCGACCCGGTGATCGTGCGTGAGCAGATGGGCTCCGAGGCCGTCGAGATGGCCGTCATGGAAGGACACAAGAAGTACGACGGCGAGTTCGAGTTCCGCGTCGGCCCGGGCCGCGGCCCGGACGTGGAGGGTGACCCGATCGGCAAGCACTGATCCCGAGCGGCAGCGGGCGGTCCGGGTCCCACGACCCGGGCCGCCCTCGCCGTTCCCGTGGGTCGCGCTCAGCCGGCCACCAGCCGCGCGGCCTCCTCCGCGCACCCCCAGGCCACCGTGACGCCCCCACCGCCGTGCCCGTAGTTGTGCACCAGGAGCCGCCCGTCCGGCAGGGTGTCCCGCTCCAGCCGGACCGCCGGGCGGGTGGGCCGCAGACCGACCCGGTGCTCCAGCACACGGGCCCCGGCGATCTCCGGCCTGAGCGCAGCACAGCGGCGGACGATCGCCTCGGCCGTCGCGGGGTCGGGGTCCAGCGACCACGCGTCCTCCTCGGAGGTGCCGCCGAGGACGAGCCCGCCCGGCTGCGGGAACAGGTACGCGTGCTCGCCGGCCGCGTCGGTGGAGACCAGCCAGGTGTCGATTCCGGGGTTCTCCACGACCACCAACTGCCCGCGCACCGGCCGCACGGAGGGGTCCGGCACGAGCTCCCGCGCGGCGAGCCCCGTGCAGTTGACCACGACGTCCGCGTCCACCTCCGCGAACCCGGACACCGCGTGCGTCTCGACCACACCCCCCGCCGCGACGAACCGCTCCCGCAGCCACCGCAGATGGACCGGCATGTCGATGAGCGGCAGCCGCACCCACAGCCCCGTACCCGCGTATTCGCCGGCCGTGGCCGCCCGCAGCCCAGGCACCCGGCCCGCCAGCCACGCGTCCGCCTCGTCGAGGCTGGTCTCGCCCTGTACCCCTTCGACCATGCGTACGCCGGCCGGCTCGCCCCGTGCGGCCAGCTCCTCGTACACCTCCAGCGACCGCAGCGCCCACCTCCGCGCCGCCGCGACCGGCTCGATCCGGTACGGCCACCACAGCGCACCCGCAACGGCTGAGGTGGTCGCCTCGACGGCGTCCCGCGTCCACACCCGCACCCGCCGCCCGCGCCCGGTGAGAGCCAGGGCCGTCGTCAGCCCGACCACCCCGCCGCCGACCACCACGATCTCGCCACTCGCATCGCTCGCCATGCCCGGACCGTAGCGGAATGTGTCATGCCGTGCTCACATCACGCGCAGTGTGGGGATACTCACAGTATGTGTGCCGAGTATGCGACCTTCGGCCTGGCTCCCGCGATGCGGGCCGGGGGAGTCCTCAACGACGGCGGTTACCAGGTCCACCGGGACTTCGTGGACTTCATCGTCGACGGACGCCCGCTGCTGTTCCAGCTCTCCGACCTCGACGCGGTCTCCCCGCTCGCCTCCGACGTCCCTCCCGCGATCTTCACCGCGCAGGTCCGCAGCCTGCTCCTGGAGAGCGAGGCCCCGCTGCCCGGCGGCCGTTACGTCGTCTACGGCTGTCCAGAGTGCGAGGACCTGGCCTGCGGAGCGGTCACCGCGGTCATCCAGGGCGACGGCGAGGACTTCATCTGGCGGGACTTCGCCTGGCAGACCGGTGAACACGCCGACCTGGAGCGCAACGGCTACCACGGCATCGGCCCGTTCCGGTTCCGCGGCGCCGAGTACCGCACCGCGCTGGGCACCCTGCTGAACGGCTCGGCGCCCGATCCCCGGCGCCGGGTGCTGCTGATCGGCGCCCGTGTCGCCGTCCTCGCCAAACTCGCCGCGGCCTTACGGACCATCGGTGTCGGCGCCGACATCGCCCACGACGCCGACGGCGTGCCCCCGGACGAACTCCGCGGCTACGGCGCCGTCGCCTTCGGCCACGCGGCCGGCGAGCAGGAACGTGCCGCCGTCCGCCGCGCCTTCGAGCGCGCCGGGGTTCCGGTCGCCCACGTCGACGGCCTCGCCCCGATCGTCCCGCTCCTCGTCGCCCAGATCGAACACGCGCTGGACCGCAGCCCGGCCGACCGGCGCCGGCTCACCGGCCTCACCGCGACCGACGGCGGCGCGGAGGTCGAGGTCACCTCCGCCTGCCGCGTCACACTCACCGCCTACCGCCTCGACCGGCTCTCCCGCACCCACACCCACGACATCTTCGACGGCGTCCTCGAAGCGGGCCGCCACCGCGTCGCCCTCGACGCGAAAGCGGTCCGGGGCCGGTCGTTCCTCGTGGCCCGCACCGCCGGGAGCGTCCTGGTGGCGGCCGTGAACCACTGAACGCCCGGCCGTTAGGATCGGCCCTCTGATGACTGCCACCCTCGTCGCCAAGAACCTCGCCGCCGGCCACGGCGACCGCTCCCTGTTCACCGGACTCGACCTGGTCGTCGCGCCCGGCGACGTGATCGGGCTGGTCGGAGCCAACGGCGCGGGCAAGTCCACCCTGCTCAGGATGCTCGCCGGGCTCACCGCGCCCGAGCAGGGCGAACTGCGCCTGTCCCCGCCGGCCGCCACCGTCGGCCACCTCCCGCAGGAGCCGGACCGCCGGCCCGGCGAGACCGTACGGGCGTTCCTGGCCCGCCGCACCGGCGTGGCCGACGCCCAGCGCACCATGGACGAGGCGACCCAGGCGCTGGTCGACGGGGAGCCCGGCGCCGACGACGCCTACGCCACCAGTCTGGAGCGCTGGCTCGGCCTCGGCGGCGCCGACCTCGACGAACGTGCGGAGGAGGTCGCCGACAGCCTCGGCCTCGCGGTCGGCCTGGACCAGCCGATGACGTCCCTGTCCGGCGGCCAGGCTGCCCGCGTCGGACTCGCCTCCCTGCTGCTGTCCCGCTACGACGTCTTCCTCCTCGACGAGCCGACCAACGACCTCGACCTGGACGGTCTGGACCGCCTGGAGCGCTTCGTGAGCGGCCTGCGCGCCGGGACCGTCGTCGTCAGCCACGACCGCGAGTTCCTCACCCGCACCGTCACCAAGGTCCTCGAACTCGACCTCGCCCAGCGGCAGATCAACCTCTTCGGCGGCGGCTACGAGGCCTACCTGGAGGAGCGGGAGGTCGCCCGCCGGCACGCCCGCGACGAGTTCGAGGAGTACGCCGACAAAAAGAGCGCCCTCCAGGACCGCGCGCACTTGCAGCGCTCCTGGATGGACAAGGGCGTGAAGAACGCCCGCCGCAAGGCGGGCAACGACAACGACAAGATCGGCCGCAAGTTCCGCAGCGAGGCCAGCGAGAAGCAGGCCGCCAAAGCCCGCCAGACCCAGCGCATGATCGAGCGCCTGGAGGTCGTCGAGGAGCCCCGCAAGGAGTGGGAGCTGCGCATGGAGATCGCGTCGGCCCCGCGTTCGGGTGCCGTCGTCGCGACCCTGCGGGACGCCGAGGTGCGCCGCGGCGGCTTCGTCCTGGGCCCCGTCTCCCTGCAGATCGACTGGGCGGACCGGGTGGCGGTGACGGGCGCGAACGGCGCCGGCAAGTCCACGCTGCTCGCCGCCCTCCTCGGCCGCGTCCCGCTGGACGCCGGGCACGCCGCGCTCGGCTCGGGCGTCCTCCTCGGCGAGGTCGACCAGGCCCGCAAGCTCTTCCACGGCGAGGAGTCCCTGCTCGACGCCTTCCGCACGGCCGTCCCGGACACCGAACCGGCCGAGATCCGCACCCTCCTGGCCAAGTTCGGTCTCAAGTCGGACCACGTCCTGCGCCCCGCGGCGAGCCTCTCCCCGGGCGAGCGCACCCGGGCCGCCCTGGCGCTGCTCCAGGGCCGGGGCGTCAACCTCCTGGTCCTCGACGAGCCGACCAACCATCTGGACCTGCCCGCCATCGAGCAGCTGGAGTCCGCCCTCGACACCTACGAGGGCACCCTCCTGCTGGTCACCCACGACCGCCGCATGCTGGACGCCGTACACGTCACCCGCCGCCTGGAGGTGGCGGACGGCAAGGTGACCGAGCGCTAACGGGCCGTCAGACGTGTGGCCAGCTGCGGATAGTCGACGACGTACCCCTCCTCGTCGAACTCCAGGTCGCTGCGGAAGCCGTCGGAGGAGTACCGGACCCGCCCGGGGCCCAGATGCGTGTACGTCTGCCGCGACGGCCGCACCACCAGGTCCGGCACCGACACCCAGGCCATCAGGACTCCCGCTCGCCGGGCGTCCGGTGGAGCCCGTACCGCAGCACCGGCATGGTGTTGGTGAGCGGGCACAGCCCGAGATCGCAGTCGAGCGCTCCGTCGACGTCCGGCAGAGGCTCGCCGTCCCCGGTCCACCGGCCCCGTCCGTCGTGGAGCAGATCGAGCGTACGAACGCTGTCCGCGGACTCGGTGGTCACCCGCAGCCGACGGGTCACGAACCCGTCGGCCGTGTCGAGTTCGTACATGACCCAGTACGGCTCGGGATCAGTCCCCACAGCCCGCCCCCGCGCCCGCAACACACCGCCGTCGAGCTCGGTCCAGACGGTCTCGAACCCCTGGCTTGCGGACACTTCCCAGGTGATGGCAGGCATACCCTCACTGTAGGCCCGAAGGCGAGCGAAGCTCCGCCTTCAGGGGCGCGGGGAACTGCGCAGCCACGACGACCCCGCAGCTCCCCACGGCCTCCCCGACGGACCAGTCAGCGCTTACCGCCCTTAGGGTCCAACCCCGCCCGGCGCAGCGCGTCGGCCATCGCGCTGTTGGCAGGCGGCGGCGCTTGACGCGAACCGCCACCACCGCCACGGCCACCACGCCCACCCTGCCGCTGCTGCGGTGGCCGCCCACCCCGCTGCCGGCGCTCACCGGAGCCGCCCTGCTGGTCCGCCTCGTCCTCGAGGCGCAGCGTCAGCGAGATCCGCTTGCGCGGGATGTCGACGTCGAGCACCTTCACCTTCACGATGTCCCCGGGCTTCACCACGTCCCGCGGGTCCTTGACGAACGTCTTCGACATGGCGGAGACATGCACCAGACCGTCCTGGTGGACACCGACGTCGACGAACGCCCCGAACGCGGCGACGTTCGTCACGACGCCCTCCAGGATCATCCCGGACGACAGGTCCGAGATCTTCTCCACGCCCTCCTTGAAGACGGCCGTCTTGAAGGCCGGGCGCGGGTCGCGGCCGGGCTTCTCCAGCTCCTTCAGGATGTCGGTGACCGTCGGCAGACCGAACGTCTCGTCCACGAAGTCCTGCGGCCTCAGCGAGCGCAGCACCCCGGTGTTGCCCACGAGCGAGGCGACCTCCTGCCCGGTGGTCTTCACCATGCGCCGGACCACCGGGTACGCCTCGGGGTGCACGCTCGACGCGTCCAGCGGGTCGTCGCCGCCGCGGATCCGCAGGAAGCCCGCGCACTGCTCATACGCCTTCGGGCCGAGCCGCGCGACCTTCTTCAGCTCACCGCGGGCCTTGAAGGGCCCGTTCTGGTCGCGGTGCGCCACGATGTTCTCGGCGAGGCCGGAGGTGATGCCGGAGACCCGGGCGAGCAGCGGGGCCGACGCCGTGTTGACGTCCACGCCCACGCCGTTCACACAGTCCTCCACCACCGCGTCCAGCGAACGCGACAGCTTCACCTCGGACAGGTCGTGCTGGTACTGGCCGACGCCGATCGACTTCGGGTCGATCTTCACCAGCTCGGCCAGCGGGTCCTGGAGACGGCGGGCGATCGACACGGCACCGCGCAGCGACACGTCCATGTCCGGCAGCTCCTGCGAGGCGAAGGCGGAGGCCGAGTACACGGAAGCGCCGGCCTCGGACACCATCACCTTCGTGAGCTTCAGCTCCGGGTGCTTGGTGATCAGCTCGCCGGCGAGCTTGTCGGTCTCGCGCGACGCCGTGCCGTTGCCGATGGCGACCAGCTCGACCGCGTGCTCTTTCGCGAGCCGGGCCAGCTTGGCGATGGCCTCGTCCCAGCGGTTGGCCGGGACGTGCGGGTGGATGACGTCCGTGGCGACGACCTTGCCGGTCGCGTCGACCACGGCGACCTTCACACCCGTACGGAAGCCGGGGTCGAGGCCCAGGGTCGCGCGTGTGCCCGCCGGGGCGGCGAGCAGCAGGTCGCGCAGGTTCGCGGCGAAGACCCGCACCGCCTCGTCCTCGGCGGCCGTGCGCAGCCGCAGCCTGATGTCGATGCCGAGGTGGACGAGGATGCGGGTGCGCCACGCCCAGCGGACCGTGTCCTTCAGCCACTTGTCGCCCGGGCGGCCCCGGTCGGCGATCCCGAACCTGTGGGCGACGATCCCCTCGTACGAGGAGGGGCCGTCCGTCTGCTCCTCGGGTTCCAGGACGAGGTCGAGGACCTCCTCCTTCTCCCCGCGCAGCATCGCGAGCACGCGGTGCGAAGGGAGTTCGGTGAAGGGCTCGGCGAAGTCGAAGTAGTCTGCGAACTTCGCGCCCGCCTCCTCCTTGCCCTCCCGCACCTTGGCGGACAGCCGCCCGCGCACCCACATGCGCTCGCGCAGTTCACCGATCAGGTCGGCGTCCTCCGAGAACCGCTCGGTGAGGATCGCCCGGGCGCCGTCGAGGGCGGCCTGCGGATCAGCCACGCCCTTGTCCGCGTCGACGAACGCGGCGGCCGCTGCGAGGGGCTCGACACCCGGGTCGGCGAGCAGGCCCTCCGCCAGCGGTTCGAGACCGGCCTCCCGGGCGATCTGCGCCTTGGTGCGCCGCTTGGGCTTGTACGGCAGGTAGATGTCCTCCAGGCGCGCCTTCGTCTCGGCGCCCCGGATATTCGCCTCCAGCTCGTCGGTGAGCTTGCCCTGCTCGCGCACCGATTCCAGGATGGCCGTCCGCCGCTCCTCCAGCTCCCGCAGATAGCGCAGCCGCTCCTCGACGGTGCGCAGCTGCGCACCGTCGAGCATCTCGGTCGCTTCCTTGCGGTAGCGAGCGATGAAGGGCACCGTAGAACCGCCGTCGAGCAGTTCCACGGCGGCCCTGACCTGCCGCTCCCGTACGCCGAGCTCCTCGGCGATCCTGCCTTCGATGGTCACTGCGTTGATGGACCCGATGGACCCGGGTGTCGTCACGATCCCGTACCGCCTTCTCCGCTGAGGTTGCGCGGCAATTGTGGCAGGTGACACGGACACCCGGGGATCAGGGCGACACCCGGCAGGTCGGGATCCCGGTCAGGCCCTGCGGCTGCGGGTGGAGGACGAGGCTCCACCGAAGAGCCGGGCAAGAGCCCGGAAGGGCAGCGTGACGACGGTGGCGATGGCCCCGCCGATCTGGCGCAGCACGTCTGCGATAGCACGGAACACGGAAATCCCCTTTCTCACTCCCGGCCGCGCCGGCCGGTGGAGAGCGGGTACCTCATCGGTGCGTCACTATGCGTCACCCTTTCCGATCAGGTCCGCGGGGAACGCCCCGGCCACGAGCGCCGCGTGCGCGAACACCCCGCCCAGCTCGGTCAGCCGGGCCACGCCCTGCGGACCGAGGTGCTCGTACGGGGCGCGGTCCAGACGGTCCGTCTCCTGCTCGATGTCCCGCCGCAGTGCGACGCCCTGCTCGGTGAGGTCGCCGGACGCCGCCAGCAGCCCCCGTCCGCACAGCCGTTCCGCCGCCGCGTCCCACTCCTCCCGGCTCCAGCCCCGGGTGGCGCACACCCACTTGGGGTTCATGCCCTTGCCCGTCGCGGTGTGGGTCACCAGCGCCTCCAGCCCGTCCAGCCCCGCGGACATCAGGGCGGCCAGGTGCCCGTCGCCCCGGTGCTCGCGCAGCAGGGTCGCCGCGTGCCAGTAGGCGAGGTGCGGCTCCTCGGGGACCGGCAGATCGGCGTGGGCGGCGTACAGCGGGCGCGCCTCGCGCGAGCAGGCCTCGGCGGCGCGCAGCGCGAGCCGCGCGGCCTCGGCCATCTCCGCCGATGCCAGGGCCTCCCCGCCGAGCAGCCGGCGCAGCGTCGCGTCGACCGCACGCGCGCGGGCCGCCAGGACCTGCGCGGGGGCGGCCGTCTCCCACACCGCCGGCACGTGCCGGGCCACGAGTTCGTACTTGTAGTTGTAGAAGGCCGCCGTGACGGCCCCGGGCCCGACCGGTCCGAGGGCGGCGGCCCGCACGGCGAAGTTCACGGCACGCGGGTCGGTGACCCCGACGGCGCCCAGCTCCCGCCCGAGGTCGGGCGAGAAGTAGTGGGTCGCGTGCAGGGAGTTGAGCATGTTGTGGCAGCGTCGGCCGGCGCGCGGCTCCAGGGCGGCAGTCGTCATGCCCGGCAGGTTACCAACCGCTTGGTATGTGCTCCGTGGCCCGGCTCCTCCTGGCAGGAAAGGTGGGGTACTCGTCCTTGCCGCCATCCTCGGCTTCCGCGAAGAATCGACGGCATGGTCCAGCGCACGGTTCTCGCCGTCCTCTTCGACGGCCTGCAGAGTCTCGATGTCACCGGGCCCGTGGAGGTCTTCGCGGGGGCGGAGCTGCTCTCCCCGGGCGCGTACCGGATCCGCACGGCATCCCTGGACGGGACGCCCGTGCGGACCACCAGCGGCCTGACCCTCGTCCCCGACGAGTCCCTGACCACCGCGGCGGACCCGGACATCCTCCTCGTCCCCGGCGGAACGGGCAGCCTGCGGCCCGACCCGCGTCTGGTGACCTGGGTGCGCGAACGGGGCCCGCGCGCCGGCCGCCTGGTCTCCGTGTGCACCGGCGCGGCCGTGCTGGCCGCCGCGGGCCTGCTGGACGGCCGTCGCGCCACGACCCACTGGGCCTACTGCGACCGGCTCGCCCGTGAGCACCCGGCCGTCGAGATCGACCCCGACCCCGTCTTCGTGCGCGACGGGCACATCGCCACCTCGGCCGGTGTCACCGCCGGCATCGACCTCGCGCTCGCCCTGGTCGAGGAGGACCTCGGCCGGGACGCCGCCCTCACCATCGCCCGTCACCTGGTGGTCTTCTTGCGCAGGCCCGGCAACCAAGCCCAGTTCAGCGCCCAGCTGGCCGCCCAGACCGCACAGCGCGAGCCCCTGCGGGACGTCCAGCGGTGGATCACCGACCACCCGGACGCGGACCTCTGCGTCGACACCCTAGCCGCCCGCGCCCGCCTCTCGCCCCGCCACTTCGCCCGCGCCTTCCGCGCCGAGACCGGCATGACCCCGGGCCGTTACGTGGACCGGGTCCGCCTGGAACACGCCAGGCGCCTCCTGGAGGACACCGCCCACGGCGTCGAGGAGATCGCCCGCACCAGCGGCTACGGCACGCCCGAGGCCATGCGCCGGGCCTTCGTCAGGACCCTGGGGACGCCCCCGGCCGAGTACCGCCGCCGCTTCCGCCCCGCCACCACAGCCTGAACGCATCGACTCAGCCGACCGAAGGGACCCCATGCAGATCGCCATCGTCCTCTACGACCGCTTCACCGCCCTCGACGCCGTCGGACCCTACGAGACCCTCGGCCGGGTGCCCGGAGCGGAGACCGTCTTCGTCGCCGAGCAGGCCGGCCCCGTACGGAACGACTCCGGAAACCTCGCGCTCACCGCCGACCGGGCCCTGGCCGACGTACCCCACCCCGACATCATCGTGGTCCCCGGCGGCCCGGGCCCCCTCCCGCTGGCGGCCGACGGACCCCTGCTCACCTGGCTGCGCACGGCCGACGCGACGAGCACCTGGACGACGTCCGTGTGCACCGGCTCCCTGCTGCTCGCCGCCGCCGGACTCCTCAAGGGCCGCCGGGCGACGTCCCACTGGCTGGCCCTGGAGGAGCTGGAGCGCCACGGCGCCGAGCCGACGGGCGAGCGGGTCGTCACCGACGGCAAGTACGTCACCGCCGCAGGCGTCTCCTCCGGCATCGACATGGGCCTGATGCTCCTCGGCCGGATCGCCGGCGACGACCACGCCCAGATCGTCCAGCTCGCCACCGAGTACGACCCGCAGCCGCCCTACGACGCCGGATCGCCCGAGAAGGCCCCCGCGCACATCGTCGAACTGCTCCGGTCGCACCTCGATCTCACCCTGACGTAGGCACACTCCAGCCGAACCGCGGCTGCCTGCGCTCCAGGAACGCGGCGACGCCCTCGGCGGTGTCGCCGCTCGCGCGCGCCTGCCCGGCCCAGTGCGCGTCCCGGTCCGTACGCCCGTCCGCGAACTCCTTGGCCGCCGCCTGTGTGAGCTGTGAACGCGACACCAGGGCCCGGGTGAACTCGGCGACCCGCTTGCCGAGTTCACCCTCGGGCAGCACCTCGTCGACGAGCCCGCTGCGCAGCGCACGCTCCGCCGCGATCAGCTCACCGGAGAACAGCAGGTACTTGGCGGTGGCCGGCCCCACCAGGGACACCAGCCGCCGGGTCGAGGAGGCCGGGTAGACGATGCCGAGCTTCGCGGGCGTCACCCCGAACAGCGCCCCCTCCTCGGCGAACCGCAGATCACAGGCCGCCGCCAGCTGCGACCCGCCCCCCACGCAGTGACCCCGGATCGCGGCCAGTGTCGGCTTCGGGAACGCGGCCAGCGCCTCCTCGGCCCGCACGGCCAGCCCCTGCGCCTCCTCCGGCGAGCCCCGCAGCGTCGAGATGTCGGCCCCGGCGCAGAACGTGCCGCCCTCGCCGGTCAGCACCAGCGCCCGTACGCCCGGATCCCCGGCGAGCTCCTCCAGCAGGACGGGAAGGGAGCGCCACATCGCGGCCGTCATGGCGTTGCGCTTCTCGGGATGGCGTATGACGACCGTCGCGACCGAGTCGGTCACGCGGTGCTCCAGCTGCGGCTCCATGCGCCGGATGCTATCCGGAGGCCAAACCCGTACAACCCGAATAGTTCGCCGAGACGGCACAACAGGGACAGGACCAGTCCCACAACTGACCGTGTCATACGCCAACGGTCAGAAGTGCTCGATAGTTGCTGACTTCTGTTCAGTCCCGGGGTCCGAGGCGCATCGTTACCAACACTCGGGGTGTGGCGACAATCGAGCGCGAGGGTGGCGACCGGACGATGGACGACGACGGGCGTGGGTTCGGTCCGCGCCCAGAGGGCGGCGCGGCGCCCCTCGGTCCCGGGCCCGCGGATCCGCTGCCGTACGAAGGGGTCTGGCGGTTCACCGCACCGGCGGTCGAGGCCTCGGTCCCCCAGGCGAGGCACGCCGTGCGGGACCTGCTGCTGCGTCAGGGCGTACCGGTCTCGGACGACCTGGCCCAGGGACTGCTGCTGATCGTCTCGGAGCTGGTGACCAACGCCGTGAAACACGCTGCGGTGCTGTCACCGACGATCGCCGTCGAGCTGGCCGTCGGCGCCGAGTGGCTGCGGGTGTCCGTGGAGGACAACCACCCGTACCGGCCCACGGCCCTGGAGACCGACCACGGCCGGACCGGGGGGCGCGGACTGCTCCTGGTGCGCGAGGTCACCCGGGAGGCGGGCGGCGTGTGCGAGGTCGAGTACACCGCGAGCGGCGGCAAGGTGATCTGGGCCGCCCTGCCGCTCAAACCCACGCGCTTCGCCTGAGCCCCCGTTCCGCGGGGGCCAGGGTCACCAGCCGGCCGACGGGCCCGTCAGCTCCCTGATCGCCGGCCGGGCCGCGTCCAGGACGGTCATGAACCAGGACGAGAAGGTGTCCTTGGCGTGCCGTTCCGCCAGCTCCGGCGGGGTCACGAACACCGTCGACGCCACCTCCTCGGCGTCCGGCCGCACCACGGCCTGCACCATGCCGACGAAGAGGTGGTTGTACTCCTGCTCCACCAGACCGGACTCCGGGTCCGGGTGGTTGTAGCGGACCGTGCCCGCCTCGGCCAGCAGGGACGGGGAGGCGCCGAGCTCCTCGAAGGTGCGCCGCGCAGCCGCCGCGAAGGGCGCCTCACCGGGGTAGGGGTGGCCGCAGCAGGTGTTGGACCACACACCGGGGGAGTGGTACTTGCCCAGCGCGCGCTGCTGGAGCAGCAGCCGGCCGTACTCGTCGAAGAGGAACACCGAGAACGCGCGGTGCAGCCGGCCGGGCGGCTGGTGGGCGGCGAGCTTCTCCGCGGTGCCGATCGTCACGCCGTCCTCGTCGACCAGTTCCAGCAAAATCGCGTCTGCGGTGCCGTTCGACGGGCTGTGCGTCGCGGTGGCAGGTGTGATCGGCATACCCATCCTTCACATCGGTCTTCGCGCCCCAAGTCTGCCGTACGAATCCGGCACTCCCGGCACTTCGCGGCACGCCCGCATGTCCCGCGCGAAGGCGCGGACCGCGGCCGGCACCGGTCCGAGACCGGGAAAGGGACCCGGTAGAAGATCGTGCCCGGCCACGCAGGCGGAAAATCGTCCATGCCGGAGCTGTGGGGCTCAGGACGCGGGCGCACGGCGGAAGGTTGCGTTCCCAGGCGCACTCGCGGCGGAGTGCGCCCCGCCTGCCTCACATGCCTCGTGCGTCACCGCGGTCAGTGGCAGAGCCGTGCCTCGTGTTCGGCGTGCCCGCTCGGCTCCAGCTGGAAGGTGCAGTGCTCCACGTCGAAGTGGTCACCGAGGCACCCCTGGAGCTCGTGCAGCATCTTCTCGTGGCCGATCGCGTTCAGGGCCTCCGGGCTGACGACCACGTGCGCCGACAGCACCGGCATGCCCGAGGTGATCGTCCAGGCGTGCAGGTCGTGGACGTCCTCCACACCGTCCGTGGCGAGTATGTGCGAGCGCACCTCCGCCATGTCGACGCCCTTGGGGGCCGTCTCCAGCAGCACGGAGAGCGTCTCGCGCAGCAGCTTCCACGTCCGGGGCGCGATCATCAGCGCGATGACGAGCGAGGCGATCGGGTCGGCCGCCTGCCAGCCCGTGAGCATGATCACCACGGACGAGACGATCACCGTCACCGAACCGAGGGCGTCGGCCGCGACCTCCAGGAACGCGCCGCGCACGTTCAGACTCTCCTTCTGGCCGCGCATCAGCAGCGCCAGCGACACCAGGTTCGCGACCAGACCGATCGCACCGAACAGCAGGGCCAGCCGGCCCTCGGTCTCCGCGGGGGTGATGAAGCGCTGGACCGACTCGTACACGACGTACCCGCCGGCCCCGAGCAGTAGCAGGCAGTTGGCCAGGGCGGCGAGGATCTCGGCGCGGGCGTAGCCGAAGGTGGCCCGGTCGCTGGGCGGCCGGTTCGCGAAGTGGATCGCGAGCAGGGCCATGCCGAGGCCCAGGGCGTCCGTCGCCATGTGCGCGGAGTCCGCGACGAGCGCGAGCGAGTCGGCGAGGGCGCCGCCGACGATCTGCACCACGACGATGCCGAGCGTGATCGCCAGCGCCATGCGCAGCCTGCCGCGGTACGCCGAGGTCGCCGTACCGCCGGCCGCCGCGCCGTGCGCGTGCCCGTGATCGTGCCCAGCCCCCATGAGAAGTCAGCTCCCTGTGTTCGCCTGATCGTGCTCGGGGGGCCCAGTGAACTACGGGGAGGGGGTATGCGCAACGCGGCACTGAACACCGTTGTCATGTGCCCTGACCTGCGGAAACGATGTGCAGGTCAGGGCACCCTCAGCGGATCAGGAGCCGTGGTGCAGCAGCCAGCCCCGCCAGGCCGACTCGGTCATCTCGCGTACCGAGCGCCGGGCCGTCCAGCCGAGCTCCTCGGCGGCCCGGGAGGCCGAGGCCACCGCCCGGGGGGCGTCGCCGGGGCGGCGGCCCTCGACGAGCGGCGGCCGGCGGTCGCCGGTGACCTCGCCGATGACCGTGACGAGTTCGCGGACCGAGACGCCCTCGCCCCGGCCGATGTTGACCGTCAGGTCACCCGCGCCGCCGCCGGCGGCCAGCCGCCGGGCCGCCGCCAGGTGGGCCTCGGCCAGGTCGGCGACGTGGATGTAGTCACGGATGCACGTGCCGTCCGGGGTCGGGTAGTCGTCGCCGAAGATCCTGGGCGCCTCGTCCCGGGTCAGCCGGTCGAAGACCATCGGGACGATGTTGAACACGCCCGTGTCCGCCAGTTCCGGCGCGGCGGCGCCCGCCACGTTGAAATAGCGCAGACATACGGTGGAGATCCCGTGCGCCCGCCCCGCCGCCCGCACCAGCCACTCCCCGGCGAGCTTGGTCTCGCCGTAGGGGTTCACCGGTGCGCAGGGCGTGTCCTCCGTGATGAGGTCCACACCCGGATCGCCGTACACCGCCGCCGACGACGAGAACACGAACCGCTCGATTCCCGCCCCGGCCACCGCGTCCAGCAGGGTCGCGAGGCCGCCGACGTTCTCCCGGTAGTAGCGCGTCGGCTGGGCCACCGACTCGGCGACCTGCTTGCGCGCCGCGAGATGCACCACACCCGTCACACCGTGCTCGGCGAAGACCCGCTTCAGCAGCTCCCCGTCCAGCGAGGAGCCCCGCACGAGCGGGACCTCGGCGGGGAGCCGTGCGGGCACCCCGGCCGAGAGGTCGTCCAGCGCGAGGACGCGCTCCCCGGCCTCGGCCATGGCCCTGGCCACATGTGCTCCGATATAGCCGGCACCGCCGGTGATCAGCCACGTCATGGTCGCCCACCCTATGCGGCTACGGCGGCTGCCCCCGCAATGTCCCCGATGTCCGCTTAGGCCGCGCGGTTTGTGAGGCGGGCCCCGGATCCACGATGATGATCGCGGCACAGGCTTGTGCGAACCACGTCGATCCAGCCGCCGAACGGGCGGTGAACGTGGCCGTCCCGGCATCCGATAGCCTCTGCCGACATGCCGCCCGGGACCCACCGGAGAGGGCGCCCCCACCATGTACATCACCGGCGTGGACGCGTCGGTACCCAGGGAGTGAATTCGGTTGTCGACCGCCATCCTCACCGGCCAGCCGGTCCCCGGATCGTCGATCGAGGCCGACCTGCGGTCCCTCGGGTTCGACCTCCGGATCGCGACCGACGCCGCCGAGGCCGAGACCCTCCTCGCCGAGGTGCCGGGCGACGAACGGGTCGCCCTGGTCGACGCCCGCTTCGTGGGGCACGTGCACGCGCTGCGCCTCGGCCTCACCGACCCCCGCTTCCCGCTCGCCGCGATCCCCGGCGCCGTCACCGCCCAGCCCGCCGGCCGCCAGGCCCTGACCCGGGCCATGGCCCGCGAGAACTCCGCGGGCGGCGGCACCACGCTGGTCGGCAGCAGCCTCGCCGACCGCATCCTCACCGCCCTGGACGCCGACGGCACCGCCGTGCACCGCCCCGAGCTGGGCAGTCTCGTCGCCGCCGTCCCGGCCGACCCGCAGGCCCGCAACGAGGCCCGGCAGGCGGTGACGGACGTCGACGACGAGGCCGTACGCCTGAAGTCGGCCGTGAAGGCCCGCGACGGCTTCTTCACCACCTACTGCATCAGTCCCTACTCCCGCTACATCGCCCGCTGGTGCGCCCGCCGCGGCCTGACCCCCAACCAGGTCACGACCGCCTCCCTGCTCACCGCCCTCATAGCGGCGGCCTGCGCGGCCACCGGCACCCGCGGCGGCTTCGTCGCGGCCGGCGTCCTGCTGATCGCGTCCTTCGTGCTGGACTGCACCGACGGCCAGCTCGCCCGCTACTCCCTGCAGTACTCCACGCTCGGCGCCTGGCTGGACGCCACCTTCGACCGGGCCAAGGAGTACGCCTACTACGCCGGCCTCGCGCTCGGAGCGGCCCGGGGCGGCGACGACGTGTGGGCCCTCGCCCTCGGCGCCATGGTCCTGCAGACCTGCCGGCATGTCGTGGACTTCTCCTTCAACGAGGCCAACCACGACGCGACCGCCAACACCAGCCCCACCGCCGCCCTCTCCGACAAGCTCGACAGCGTCGGCTGGACGGTCTGGGTGCGGCGGATGATCGTCCTGCCCATCGGCGAGCGCTGGGCGATGATCGCCGTGCTCACGGCCGCGACGACCCCGCGGATCACCTTCTACGTCCTGCTCATCGGCTGCGCCTTCGCCGCGACGTACACCACGGCGGGGCGGGTGCTGCGGTCGCTGACGCGGAAGGCACAGCGCACGGACCGCGCAGCGAAGGCGCTGGCGGACCTGACGGACTCCGGTCCCGTCGCGGAGCTGGTCTCCAGGCTCCGCAGCCCCCGGGGCAAGATCCTCCCGTACACGCCGGTCCTCGTTGCCGCGATCGGTGCCGCGCTCCTGCTGGTGAACACGGTTCTCCACGGAGCCGGGGGAGCGGTCATCACCGCCCCGTTCTACGTGGTGTTCGCTGGATGCGTACTCATGCAGCCGCTCAAGGGCCCCCTCGACTGGCTGGTCCCCCCGATCTTCCGCGCCGCCGAGTACGGCACCGTCCTCGTCCTGGCAGTCAAGGCCGACGTGGACGGAGCCCTTCCCGCGGCCTTCGGGCTGGTCGCCGCGGTCGCCTACCATCACTACGACACGGTCTACCGCATCCGCGGCGACGCCGGAGCGCCTCCCGCCTGGCTGGTGCGCTCCCTCGGAGGGCACGAAGGGCGGACGCTGCTCGTCACCGTCCTCGCCGCGCTGCTCACCGCCTCGCAGTTCACGACCGCGCTCACGGCACTGGCCGTGGCCGTGGCCCTGGTGGTGCTCGTCGAGAGCATCCGCTTCTGGGTCGGCGCCCACAAGGGCGGCGCACCCGCCGTACACGATGAAGGAGAAACCGCATGATCGGCCTCGTGCTCGCGGCCGGCGCCGGACGGCGTCTGCGCCCCTACACCGACAGCCTCCCCAAGGCGCTGGTGCCGGTGGGCCCCGCGGGCATAGAAGGCGAACCCACGGTGCTCGACCTGACCCTTGGCAACTTCGCCGAGATCGGTCTCACCGAGGTCGCGGTCATCGTCGGCTACCGCAAGGAAGCCGTGTACGCGCGCAAGGAGGCGCTGGAGGCCAAGTACGGCCTCAAGCTCACGCTCATCGACAACGACAAGGCCGAGGAGTGGAACAACGCCTACTCCCTGTGGTGCGGGCGTGACGCCCTCAAGGACGGGGTGATCCTCGCCAACGGCGACACCGTCCACCCGGTCTCCGTCGAGAAGACGCTGCTCGCCGCCCGCGGCGACGGCAAGAAGATCATCCTCGCCCTGGACACGGTCAAGGACCTGGCCGAAGAGGAGATGAAGGTCGTCGTCGACCCCGAGAAGGGCATGACGAAGATCACCAAGCTGATGGACCCCGCCGAGGCCACCGGCGAGTACATCGGCGTCACCCTGATCGAGGGCGACGCCGCCCCCGAACTGGCCGACGCGCTCAAGGCCGTGTGGGAGACCGACCCGCAGCAGTTCTACGAGCACGGTTACCAGGAGCTGGTCAACCGCGGCTTCCGCATCGACGTGGCGCCGATCGGTGACGTCAAGTGGGTGGAGATCGACAACCACGACGATCTCGCCCGGGGACGGGAGATCGCATGCCAGTACTGACCCGGCTGATCCCCTCGCCGCTCGTCGTCGACATCCGCCCGGGTGCCCTCGACGACCTGGCGTGCGTCCTGGCCGACGAGCGCATCTCGCACTCCGGCCGCCTCGCCGTCGCCGTCAGCGGCGGCTCCGGCGCCAGGCTGCGCGAGCGCATCGCGCCGAGCATGCCCGGCGCCACCTGGTACGAGGTCGGCGGCGGCACCCTCGACGACGCGGTCCGGCTGGCGAGCGACATAAAGGCCGGCCACTTCGACGCGGTCGTCGGCCTGGGCGGCGGCAAGATCATCGACTGCGCCAAGTTCGCCGCGGCACGCGTCGGCCTGCCCCTGGTCGCCGTGCCCACGAACCTCGCGCACGACGGCCTGTGCTCGCCGGTCGCCACCCTCGACAACGACGCGGGCCGCGGCTCCTACGGTGTGCCGAACCCCATCGCGGTCGTCATCGACCTGGACGTCATCCGCGAGGCCCCGGTGCGGTACGTGCGCGCGGGCATCGGTGACGCGATCTCCAACATCAACGCGATCGCCGACTGGGAACTGGCCAACCGCGTCAAGGACGAGAAGATCGACGGGCTCGCCGCCGCCATGGCCCGTCAGGCGGGCGAGGCGGTGCTCCGGCACCCGGGCGGGGTCGGCGACAACGACTTCCTCCAGGTGCTCGCCGAGGCGCTCGTCCTCACCGGCATCGCGATGTCGATCTCCGGCGACTCGCGGCCGGCCTCGGGGTCGTGCCACGAGATCAACCACGCCTTCGACCTGCTGTTCCCCAAGCGCGCCGCTTCCCACGGCGAGCAGTGCGGTCTCGGCGCGGCCTTCGCGATGTGGCTGCGCGGCGCGCACGACGAGTCGGCCTACATGGCCGAGGTCCTGCGCCGGCACGGCCTGCCCGTGCTGCCCGACGAGATCGGCTTCACGACGGACGAGTTCGTCAAGGCCGTCGAGTTCGCCCCGGAGACCCGTCCCGGCCGCTACACCATCCTCGAACACCTCGACCTGAACACCGAACAGATCAAGGACACATACGCCGACTATGTCAAGGCCATCGGTAGCTGAACTCCGCCCCGTCGTTCACCCCGCGGGGGTGAAGGACCGGCGCAGCGGTGAGCACTGGATGGGACGCCTCTACATGCGCGAGGTGTCCCTGCGGGTCGACCGTTACCTGGTCAACACCAGGGTCACGCCCAACCAGCTCACCTACCTGATGACCGTATTCGGTGTGCTCGCGGCCCCGGCACTGCTCGTGCCGGGGATCGCGGGCGCCGTCCTCGGCGTGGTGTGCGTCCAGATGTACCTGCTGCTGGACTGCGTCGACGGCGAGATCGCGCGCTGGAAGAAGCAGTACTCCCTCAACGGCGTCTACCTGGACCGGGTCGGCGCCTACCTCACCGACGCCGCGGTGCTCACCGGCTTCGGCCTGCGCGCCGCCGACCTGTGGGGCAGCGGCCGCATCGACTGGCTGTGGGCCTTCCTCGGCACCCTGGCCGCCCTCGGCGCCATCCTGATCAAGGCGGAGACCGACCTCGTCGGCGTCGCCCGGCACCAGGCCGGCAAGCCCCCCGTCAAGGAGGCCGCATCCGAGATGCGCTCCTCCGGCATGGCGCTGGCCCGCAAGGCCGCCGGCGCCCTGAAGTTCCACCGCCTCATCCTCGGCATCGAGGCGTCCCTGGTCATCCTCGTGCTGGCGATCGTCGACCAGGCCCGAGGGGACCTCTTCTTCTCGCGGCTCGGAGTGGCGGTCATGGCCGGCATCGCGCTGGTCCAGACCCTGCTGCACCTGGTGTCCATCCTCGCCTCCAGCAGGCTGAAGTGAGCGGCATGAAGGTCGGCGCCGTCATCATCACCATGGGCAACCGGCCCGAGGAGCTGCGCGCCCTGCTCGACTCCGTCGCCAAGCAGGACGGCGACCGGGTCGAGGTGGTCGTCGTCGGCAACGGCTCGCCCGTGCCGGACGTCCCCGAGGGCGTCCGCACCATCGAACTGCCCGAGAACCTGGGCATCCCCGGCGGCCGCAACGTCGGCATCGAGGCCTTCGGCCCGGCCGGCCGGGACGTCGACATCCTGCTCTTCCTGGACGACGACGGACTGCTCGCGGGCCACGACACGGCCGAGCTGTGCCGGAAGGCGTTCGAGGCCGACCCGAAGCTCGGCATCGTGAGTTTCCGCATAGCCGACCCCGAGACCGGCGTCACCCAGCGCCGGCACGTGCCCCGGCTGCGCGCCTCCGACCCGATGCGCTCCTCGCGCGTGACCACGTTCCTCGGCGGCGCCAACGCCGTCCGCACCCGGGTGTTCGCCGACGTCGGCGGCCTCCCGGACGCGTTCTTCTACGCCCACGAGGAAACCGACCTGGCCTGGCGGGCCCTCGACGCGGGCTGGATGATCGACTACCGGTCCGACATGGTGCTGTACCACCCGACGACCGCTCCCTCGCGGCACGCGGTCTACCACCGCATGGTCGCCCGCAACCGCGTCTGGCTGGCCCGCCGCAACCTCCCCGCGCCGCTCGTCCCGGTCTACCTCGGCGTGTGGCTGCTGCTCACCCTGCTGCGCCGTCCCTCCCGCAGCGCGCTGCGGGCCTGGTTCGGCGGGTTCCGCGAAGGCTGGACCACCTCGTGCGGGCCCCGCCGGCCCATGAAGTGGCGTACGGTGTGGCGGCTGACCCGGCTGGGCCGGCCCCCCGTCATCTGACAAGCTCGTACCGGCGATACCCGGGAGCCCCCGGGCCGTACCCTGGCCCCGGCTCATGCCAGACCCCGGCACAGGCCGAGCATCTCGAAGACGAAAGTTTCCACTAGTGAGTGAGACAACGCACGACGCCACGGTCGCGGTGAGCGCGCCCGCGGCGCCCGACGAGGGCCTCACGGCGAAAGAACTCGCCGCCAGGCACGGGCTGACCGTGAGCGGCGCCCGGCCGTCCCTCATCGAGTACGTCCGTCAGCTGTGGGACCGGCGGCACTTCATCCTCGCCTTCTCCCGCGCGAAGCTGACCGCCCAGTACAGCCAGGCCAAGCTCGGCCAGCTGTGGCAGGTGGCCACACCGCTGCTGAACGCGGCCGTGTACTTCTTCATCTTCGGCCTGCTGCTGGAGGCCGACCGGGGCATGTCCCGTGAGGTGTACATCCCGTTCCTGGTCACGGGCGTGTTCGTGTTCACCTTCACGCAGAGCTCCGTCATGGCGGGCGTACGCGCGATCTCCGGCAACCTCGGCCTGGTCCGGGCCCTGCACTTCCCGCGGGCCTCGCTGCCGGTCTCCTTCGCGCTCCAGCAGCTCCAGCAGCTGCTGTTCTCGATGATCGTGCTGTTCGCCGTCACGATCGGCTTCGGCCACTACCCGGACCTGTCCTGGCTGCTGATCGTGCCGGTGCTGGTCCTTCAGTTCTGCTTCAACACGGGCCTCGCGCTGATCATGGCCCGGGCGGGCGCCAAGACCCCGGACCTCGCGCAGCTGATGCCGTTCGTGATGCGGACCTGGATGTACGCCTCCGGCGTGATGTTCTCCATCCCGATCTTCCTGGCGGACAAGCCGGCCTGGATCGCAAACGTCCTGCAGTGGAACCCGGCCGCGATCTACATGGACCTGATGCGCTTCGCCCTCATCGACGACTACAGCGGCAAGTTCCTCCCCGACCACGTGTGGGCGGCCGCGGGCGCCTGGGCCGTGCTCTTCGCCCTGGGCGGCTTCGTGTACTTCTGGAAGGCGGAGGAGAGGTACGGCCGTGGCTGAGCAGCAGCAGGACGCGCGCATCCCCACCGTCATCGCGGACGACCTGCACATCGTCTACCGCGTCAACGGCGCCAAGACCGGCAAGGGCAGCGCCACCGCCGCCCTCAGCCGCATCATCAAGCGGGGCGAGGAGCGGGGCGTGCGCAAGGTGCACGCCGTGCGCGGCGTCTCCTTCGTGGCGTACCGCGGCGAGGCCATCGGCCTGATCGGCTCCAACGGCTCCGGCAAGTCGACCCTGCTGCGGGCCATCGCCGGTCTGCTGCCCGCCGAGCAGGGCAAGGTCTACACCGACGGCCAGCCCTCGCTGCTCGGTGTCAACGCGGCCCTGATGAACGACCTCACCGGCGAGCGGAACGTCATATTGGGCGGGCTCGCCATGGGCATGTCCCGTGAGGAGATCAAGGAGCGCTACCAGGACATCGTCGACTTCTCCGGCATCAACGAGAAGGGCGACTTCATCACCCTGCCCATGCGCACCTACTCATCGGGCATGGCGGCCCGGCTCCGCTTCTCCATCGCGGCGGCCAAGGACCACGACGTCCTGATGATCGACGAGGCCCTGGCCACCGGCGACCGGAAGTTCCAGAAGCGCTCCGAGGACCGCATCCGGGAGCTGCGCAAGGAAGCGGGCACGGTGTTTCTGGTCAGTCACAACAACAAGTCCATCCGCGACACCTGCAACCGCATACTGTGGCTGGAGCGCGGCGAGCTGCGCATGGACGGCCCCACCGACGAGGTGCTCAAGGAGTACGAGAAGTTCACGGGCAAGTAGCCCGTTTCGGCCAGGGCCCCGACGGAACTGCTCCGGCGGGGCCCCGCGTCTGCAAAGGAAACGTCAACTCCGGCCCATCTTCGGAATCTTGGGGCCAATCGGTGTGTTCTCGTGATGTGCGGTACACCCTGACGAACCGTGTCGCGTTGTACAACGTAAGCTGTACCGGTCCCGAAACACGGCAATCAGGGCAATAATGCGCGACACCGCCCGTCGGACCACCGTGCGGACGGCTGGGCGGCGTGTCCGAAATAGTGCGTATTGGGTCGGCAGTGTAGAACGGGAGATGTGACGGCGATGGCTTCGGAAACTCCCCAGCTCCACGCAGCACGTGCCGTCCCCGCGCCGGGCAGCCGGCGGTGACGGGAACCGGCACGGCGCGCCCCCTCGATCCGGAGCGCGGCACGCTCGACAAGGCCGCCGGCGAGAACTTCCCGGTGGCCCCCTTCTTCCTGCCCCGGGCCTGGCGCACCGACCTCATGGCCGTCTACGGCTTCGCCCGTCTGGTCGACGACATCGGCGACGGCGACCTGGCCCCCGGCGGCGCCGACGCCCGCCTGCTCGGCGTCTCCCCCGAGGCGGCCGAGGACCGGCTGGTCCTGCTGGACGCCTTCGAGGCCGACCTGCGCCGGGTCTTCGACGCGACCCCGCGCCACCCCCTGCTGCGCCGCCTCCAGCCGACCGTGCGCCGCTGCTCGCTGACCCCCGAGCCGTTCCTCGGTCTGATCGCCGCCAACCGCCAGGACCAGCTCGTCGCCCGCTACGAGACCTACGACGACCTGCTCGCCTACTGCGAGCTGTCCGCCAACCCCGTCGGCCGTCTCGTCCTCGCCGTCACCGGCACCTCGACACCCGAGCGGATCCGCCGCTCCGACATGATCTGCACGGCCCTGCAGATCGTCGAGCACCTCCAGGACGTCGCCGAGGACCTGGCCCGCGACCGCGTCTATCTGCCCGCGGCCGACATGAAACGCTTCCACGTCCAGGAGGCGGATCTCGCCACGGAATCCGCCGGAGCGCCGGTCCGTGCGCTGATTGCGTACGAAGCGCAAAGGGCCCGGGATCTCCTGAATGAAGGCGCCCCCCTGGTGGGTAGCGTCCACGGCAGGCTGAAACTGCTGCTCGCGGGGTTCGTGGCGGGGGGAAGAGCGGCCGTGCACGCGATCGCCGCCGCCGAATACGACGTACTTCCCGGCCCGCCCAGACCCGGCAAGGTCCGGTTGCTGCGTGAGGTGGGCGTGACTCTGCGAGGAGAGGGGTGATCCGGACCGTGGAGTCGGAACCACACGCGTCCCCACCGGTACTCGCCGCCTACAGCTACTGCGAGGCTGTCACCGGGCGCCAGGCCCGTAACTTCGCCTACGGCATCCGGCTGCTGCCGACGCCCCAGCGCCGGGCGATGTCGGCGCTGTACGCGTTCTCGCGGCGGGTCGACGACATCGGTGACGGCGCGCTCGCCGACGACGTCAAGGTGGCCAGGCTGGAGAAGACCCGGGAGCTGCTCACCCGGATCCGCGAGGACGAGGTCGCCGAGGACGACACCGACCCGGTCGCCGTCGCCCTCGCGCACGCCGCCGGGGCCTTCCCGATCCCGCTGGGCGGCCTGGACGAACTCATCGACGGCGTCCTGATGGACGTCCGCGGCGAGACGTACGAGACCTGGGACGACCTGAAGGTCTACTGCCGCTGCGTGGCGGGTGCGATCGGGCGGCTCTCCCTCGGCGTCTTCGGCACCGAACCGGGGGCGCGCGGGGTGGACCGGGCGCCGGAGTATGCCGACACGCTCGGGCTCGCGCTCCAGCTCACCAACATCCTCAGAGACGTCCGCGAGGACGCCGAGGGCGGGCGCACGTATCTGCCCGCCGACGACCTCGCCAAGTTCGGCTGCTCGGCCGGCTTCAGCGGGCCGCGGCCACCGGAGGGCTCCGACTTCGCGGGCCTCGTGCACTTCGAAGTGCGACGGGCCCGCGCCTTGTTCGCCGAGGGCTACCGGCTGCTCCCCATGCTCGACCGGCGCAGCGGCGCCTGCGTCGCCGCAATGGCCGGCATCTACCGCCGCCTCCTCGACCGCATCGAACGCGACCCGCAGGCCGTGCTGCGCGGCCGGGTCTCCCTGCCCGGCCGGGAGAAGGCCTACGTCGCCGTGCGCGGCCTGTCCGGCCTGGACGCCCGGCACGTGACCCGGCGGACCGTCAGGAGGCGTGTGTGAACGGCACGCAGGCCGCCGTCGGCGGTGAGGCCCGGGCGGCCGGGCGCGGATGCGACGCACCCCTCGGCCGAGCCGTCGGGGACAACCGGCGGGCAACCCTCCGGCCCGCGGCCGCGTCCCTGACGGAGACGGCCGGCCGGGCACCGTTCGAGCAGCACGCTCCGGCCATGGGGGAGGGTGCGCGATGACCCACGGCACACGGTCCGCGGGACCGGCGGCACAGGCGCGGCACGCCGTCGTGGTCGGCGGCGGGCTCGCCGGTGTCACCACCGCGCTCGCGCTCGCCGACGCCGGGATGCGCGTCACCCTGCTGGAGGGCAGGCCGAGACTGGGCGGCCTGGCCTTCTCGTTCCGGCGCGGCGATCTCACCGTCGACAACGGCCAGCACGTGTACCTGCGCTGCTGCACCGCCTACCGCTGGTTCCTCGACCGCATCGAGGGCGCGGCGCTCGCCCCGCTCCAGGACCGGCTCGACGTCCTCGTCCTGGACCTCGCCCGGCCCGAGGGACGCCGGCTGGGCAGACTCCGGCGCGACGCCCTGCCCGTGCCGCTGCACCTGGGGCGCAGCCTCGCCACCTATCCGCACCTGTCGCTCGCCGACCGGGCCAGGGTGGGCCGGGCCGCGCTCGCGCTCCAGGGACTCGACCTCGCCGACCCTGCGCTGGACACCCAGGACTTCGGCAGCTGGCTGGCCGCGCACGGCCAGTCGGCGCGCGCCGTCGAGGCCCTGTGGGACCTGGTCGGGGTCGCCACCCTCAACGCGGTCGCGGGCGACGCCTCCCTGGCGCTCGCCGCGATGGTCTTCAAGACGGGCCTGCTGTCCGACCCCGGCGCGGCCGACATCGGCTGGGCGCGCGTCCCGCTGGGCGACCTGCACGACCGGCTGGCCCGCAAGGCGCTCGACTCCGCGGGCGTGCGCACCGAACTCCGCACCCGCGTCACCTCCGTCTCCCCGGACGAGGACGGGCAGTGGACCGTCGAGGTCCCCGGCGAGACGCTCCGGGCCGACGCCGTCGTCCTCGCCGTGCCGCAGCGCGAGGCGCACGACCTGCTGCCGGCGGGTGCCCTGGACGCGCCCGAACGGCTCCTGGAGATCGGTACCGCGCCCATCCTCAACCTCCATGTGGTGTACGACCGGAAGGTCCTCGGCCGGCCGTTCTTCACCGCCCTCGGCAGCCCCGTGCAGTGGGTCTTCGACCGGACCGAGGCGTCCGGGCTGCGCGAGGGGCAGTACCTCGCGGTGTCCCAGTCGGCGGCGCAGGACGAGATCGACACGCCCGTCGCGGTGCTGCGCGAGCGGTACCTGCCCGAGCTGGAGCGGCTGCTGCCGCCGGCCCGCGGCGCCGAAGTGAGGGACTTCTTCGTCACCCGGGAGCGCACCGCGACGTTCGCTCCCGCCCCCGGCGTCGGGCGCCTCAGGCCCGGCGCCCGCACCAAGGCATCCGGCCTCTACCTGGCCGGAGCGTGGACCGCCACCGGGTGGCCCGCGACCATGGAGAGTGCGGTCCGCAGTGGTGTGAGCGCGGCGGACGCCGTGCTGGGCGCCCTGGGCCGGCCCCGTCCGCAAGCCCTCTTCGAGTTCGAGGAGGCGGCATGATGCCGGCTCAGGCCGGTGCGGCAGGCGGCCCCCGCACCCCCGGTACCGCAACAAGAGGAGAGACTGTGCCCACTGTGCCCCCGGCCTCGAAGACTGCCGAGGCGGTGGACGTGACCGCGCTGCTGGAGCGCGGCCGGACCCTGGCCACTCCGGTACTGCGGGCGGCCGTCGACCGCCTGGCGCCTCCCATGGACACTGTTGCCGCCTACCACTTCGGCTGGATCGACGCCCAGGGCAGGCCCGCCGAGGGCGACGGCGGCAAGGCCGTGCGTCCCGCCCTCGCGGTGCTGTCCGCCGAGGTCATGTCCGCCGCCCCCGAGACCGGTATCCCCGGCGCCGTCGCCGTGGAACTGGTCCACAACTTCTCCCTCCTCCACGACGACCTGATGGACGGCGACGAGCAGCGCCGCCACCGCGACACGGTCTGGAAGGTGCACGGCCCCGCCCAGGCCATCCTGGTCGGCGACGCCCTGTTCGCCCTCGCCAACGAGGTCCTCCTCGAACTGGGCACCGTCGAGGCCGGCCGCGCCACCCGCCGTCTGACCACGGCCAGCCGCGCCCTGATCGACGGCCAGGCCCAGGACATCTCCTACGAGCACCGCGACCGCGTCAGCGTTGAGGAGTGCCTGGAGATGGAGGGCAACAAGACCGGCGCCCTGCTCGCCTGCGCCAGCTCCATCGGCGCGGTGCTCGGCGGCGCCGACGACCACACCGCCGACACCCTGGAGAAGTACGGCTACCACCTCGGCCTCGCCTTCCAGGCCGTCGACGACCTCCTCGGCATCTGGGGCGACCCGGTCTCCACCGGCAAGCAGACCTGGAGCGACCTGCGCCAGCGCAAGAAGTCCCTGCCGGTCGTGGCCGCCCTCGCGGCGGGCGGCTCCGCTTCCGAGCGGCTCGGTGAGATCCTCGCCGCCGACGCCAAGGCGCACGACTTCGAGAACTTCTCCGAGGAGGAGTTCGCGGCCCGCGCCGCCCTGATCGAGGAGGCCGGCGGCCGCGCGTGGACCGCCGACGAGGCACGCCGTCAGCACACCATCGCCATCGAGGCCCTCGACGCCGTCGACATGCCCAACCGGGTGCGGGCACAGTTCACGGCCCTCGCGGACTTCGTCGTCGTACGAAAGAGATGATCACTATCGGCCGAATAGCCCTCGCGTAGTCGCCGGCCGGTGCCGTGAGTCATCACGGAGCACCGGCCGACGGCGGACCCACAGCAGATGCACGCCATGCAGGACTGCACGAAGGGGAAGCCATGACAGCGACGACCGACGGAAGCACCGGGGCCCTGCCACCCCGCGCCGCCGCGGCCAGCGAAACCGACACGCACACCCCCGGGGCGGCCGGGGTACCGGAAGCCGCCGCCCGCGCCGCCCGGCGCGCCACCGACTTCCTGCTCTCCCTCCAGGACGCCCAGGGCTGGTGGAAGGGCGACCTCGAGACCAACGTCACGATGGACGCCGAGGACCTGCTGCTCCGTCAGTTCCTCGGCATCCGCGACGAGAAGACCACGCAGGCCGCCGCCCTTTTCATCCGCGGCGAACAGCGCGAGGACGGCACCTGGGCCACCTTCTACGGCGGACCAGGCGAACTGTCCGCCACCATCGAGGCGTACGTCGCCCTCCGCCTCGCCGGTGACGCGCCCGACGCCCCGCACATGGCGAAGGCCTCCGCCTGGATCCGAGCGCAGGGCGGCATCGCCGCCGCGCGGGTCTTCACCCGGATCTGGCTGGCCCTGTTCGGCTGGTGGAAGTGGGAGGACCTGCCCGAACTCCCGCCGGAGCTCGTCTTCTTCCCCAAGTGGGTGCCGCTCAACATCTACGACTTCGGCTGCTGGGCGCGGCAGACCATCGTCCCGCTGACGATCGTCTCCGCGAAGCGGCCGGTACGCCCCGCGCCCTTCGCGCTCGACGAGCTGCACACCGACCCCGGCCGGCCCAACCCGCCCAAACCGCTGGCCCCGCCGTTCAGTTGGGACGGGGCGTTCCAGCGGATGGACAAGGGCCTGCACGCCCTGCGGAAGGCCGCCCCGCGCAGGCTGCGCAGAGCCGCCATGAACAGTGCCGCCCGCTGGATCATCGAGCGGCAGGAGAACGACGGCTGCTGGGGCGGCATCCAGCCCCCGGCCGTGTACTCGATCATCGCCCTGCACCTGCTCGGCTACGACCTCGAACACCCCGTGATGCGCGAGGGGCTGGCGTCCCTGGACCGGTTCGCCGTATGGCGCGAGGACGGGGCCCGGATGATCGAGGCCTGCCAGTCACCCGTGTGGGACACCTGCCTGGCCGCGATCGCCCTCGTCGACGCCGGACTGCCCCCCGATCACCCGCAGTTGGTGAAGGCGGCCGACTGGATGCTGGGCGAGGAGATCGTCCGGCCCGGCGACTGGTCCGTGCAGCGGCCCGGACTGCCGCCCGGAGGCTGGGCGTTCGAGTTCCACAACGACAACTACCCCGACATCGACGACACCGCCGAGGTGATCCTCGCGCTGCGCCGGATCGCCCACCACGACCCGGAGCGCCTCGACAGGGCCATCGTCCGCGGCATGCGCTGGACGCTCGGCATGCAGTCGAAGAACGGCGCGTGGGCGGCCTTCGACGTCGACAACACCAGCCCCTTCCCCAACCGGCTGCCGTTCTGCGACTTCGGCGAGGTCATCGACCCGCCCTCCGCGGACGTCACCGCGCACGTCGTGGAGATGCTCGCCGTCGAGGGCCTCGCCCACGACCCGCGCACCCGGCGCGGCATCGAGTGGCTGCTCACCGAGCAGGAACCGGACGGCTCGTGGTTCGGGCGCTGGGGCGTCAACTACGTCTACGGCACCGGCTCCGTCGTCCCCGCCCTGACCGCCGCCGGTCTCCCCGCAGCGCACCCGGCGATCCGCCGGGCCGTCGCCTGGCTGGAGTCGGTCCAGAACGACGACGGCGGCTGGGGCGAGGACCTGCGCTCCTACCAGGACGCCCGGCAGTGGAGCGGCCGGGGTGCCTCGACCGCCTCGCAGACGGCCTGGGCCCTGATGGCCCTGCTCGCGGCGGGGGAGCGCGACTCCAAGGCCGTCGAACGCGGTGTCGAGTGGCTCGCCGCCACCCAGCGGGAGGACGGCTCCTGGGACGAGCCGTACTTCACGGGGACGGGCTTCCCGTGGGACTTCTCGATCAACTACCACCTCTACCGGCAGGTGTTCCCGCTCACGGCACTCGGCCGGTACGTCCACGGGGAGCCCTTCGCCGACCGGCACAAGGGGAGCTGATGAGCACGCAGCCCGCCGGGGTCCCGCTGCTGATCGCCTGCGCGCTCGGCATCGAGCAGCTCGCCCTGCGCGCGGGCGGCCGGGGCGGGGCCGACGGGCCGGTCACGGTGCTGCGGACGGGCATGGGGCCGGCCGCCGCCGAGCGGGCCGTCACCCGCGTGCTGGCCGACCCGGCCCTGCGCGACGCCGCCGTCCTCGCCACCGGCTTCTGCGCGGGACTCGCGCCGGGCATGCACCCCGGTGATCTGGTCGTCGCCGAGGAGACCCGTGACGCACGCGGCACGACGCCCTGCGTCGGGACCGGGCTGCTCGTGAAGGAGCTGGCCCGCGCCCTGCCCGGCCGGACGGTGCACAGCGGGCCGCTCACCGGCTCCGACCACGTCGTGCGCGGCCCGGAACGGACCGCCCTGCGCGCGACCGGCGCGATCGCGGTCGACATGGAGTCCGCCGTCACGCTCCTGAGCGCCGTGCGTGAGGGCGAGCGCCCGGTTGCGGCTGTCCGGGTGGTCGTGGACGCTCCTGAACATGAACTCGTCCGGATCGGCACGATGCGCGGTGGAATATCAGCTTTCCGTGTCCTTCGTTCCGTCCTTCCCGCTTTCTTCGAATGGCACCGTTCCTTGCTGCTCCCCAGGAGGTGAGCCAGATGGCCATGCCGCTCCGACAGTCCATCAAGGTCGCTACATACTTGGCTGAACAGAAGCTGCGCCGACGGGACAAGTTCCCGCTGATCGTGGAGCTGGAGCCGCTGTTCGCCTGCAACCTCAAGTGCGAGGGGTGCGGCAAGATCCAGCATCCGGCCGGGGTGCTGAAACAGCGGATGCCCGTCGCCCAGGCCGTGGGGGCGGTCATGGAGTCCGGTGCCCCGATGGTGTCCATCGCCGGTGGCGAGCCGCTGATGCACCCGCAGATCGACGAGATCGTGCGTCAGCTGGTGGCCAAGCGGAAGTACGTATTCCTCTGCACCAACGCCATGCTGCTGCGCAAGAAGATGGACACGTTCACGCCGTCGCCCTACTTCGCCTTCGCGGTGCACATCGACGGGCTGCGCGAGCGGCACGACGAGTCGGTCGCCAAGGAGGGCGTGTTCGACGAGGCCGTGGAGGCGATCAAGGAGGCCAAGCGGCGCGGCTTCCGGGTCACCACCAACTCGACCTTCTTCAACACCGACACCCCGCAGACCATCATCGAGGTGCTGAACTTCCTCAACGACGACCTGAAGGTCGACGAGATGATGATCTCGCCCGCCTACGCCTACGAGAAGGCCCCCGACCAAGAGCACTTCCTCGGTGTGGAGCAGACCCGCGAGCTGTTCAAGAAGGCCTTCTCGGGCGGCAACCGGCGGCGCTGGCGGCTCAACCACTCCCCGCTCTTCCTGGACTTCCTGGAGGGCAAGGTCGACTTCCCGTGCACCGCGTGGGCGATCCCGAACTACTCGCTCTTCGGCTGGCAGCGCCCCTGCTACCTGATGAGCGACGGGTACGTGCCGACGTACCGCGAGCTGGTCGAGGACACCGACTGGGACAAGTACGGCCGCGGCAAGGACCCGCGCTGCGCCAACTGCATGGCGCACTGCGGCTACGAGCCCACCGCCGTCCTGGCCACCATGGGATCGCTGAAGGAGTCCCTGCGCGCCCTGCGTGAGACGGTCTCCGGGAACCGGGAGTGAGGCCATGACCGCCATTGAGCTGGGCGTCCCCGAGGTGCCGCTCCGGCCGATCGCCGAGCGGCGCGCGTCGCGCCGGATCCAGGTCGGTCCGGTGGCGGTGGGGGGCGGGGCCCCGGTGTCGGTGCAGTCGATGACGACGACCCGCACGTCGGACGTCGGCGCCACCCTGCAGCAGATCGCGGAGCTCACCGCGTCCGGCTGCCAGATCGTCCGGGTCGCCTGCCCCACGCAGGACGACGCCGACGCCCTCGCGACCATCGCCCGCAAGTCGCAGATCCCGGTCATCGCCGACATCCACTTCCAGCCGAAGTACGTGTTCGCGGCCATCCCTGTGGGAGGCCTCCCTGTTCGAGGAGCACGGCTTCCGGGACATCAAGATCTCTGTCAAGCACAACGACCCGGTCGTGATGATCGAGGCGTACGGCCAGTTGGCCGAACAGTGCGACTACCCGCTGCACCTGGGTGTCACGGAGGCGGGTCCGGCCTTCCAGGGCACGATCAAGTCGGCGGTGGCGTTCGGGGCGCTGCTGTCGCGGGGCATCGGCGACACGATCCGGGTGTCGCTGTCCGCGCCGCCCGCCGAGGAGGTCAAGGTCGGCATCCAGATCCTCCAGTCCCTCGGGCTCAAGGAGCGCAGGCTGGAGATCGTGTCGTGCCCGTCCTGCGGGCGCGCCCAGGTCGACGTCTACAAGCTGGCCGAGGAGGTCACGGCCGGGCTCGACGGCATGGAGGTGCCGCTGCGGGTCGCCGTCATGGGGTGTGTGGTCAACGGGCCCGGCGAGGCACGGGAGGCCGATCTCGGAGTGGCCTCCGGCAACGGCAAGGGACAGATCTTCGTCAAGGGCGAGGTCATCAAGACCGTCCCCGAGTCCAAGATCGTCGAGACGCTGATCGAAGAGGCGATGAAGATCGCCGAGCAGATGGAGCAGGACGGCGTCGGGTCGGGGGAGCCGGCCGTCACCGTGAGCTGAGCAGCACGGAATTCGAAGGGGGCCCGACGTGACGATTCTGGAGAGCATCCGGGGACCACGCGACCTGAAGGCGCTGTCCGAGACGGAACTGGGGGAACTGTCCGAGGAGATCCGCGAGTTCCTGGTGCACGCGGTCGCCAGGACCGGCGGCCATCTGGGACCCAACCTGGGCGTGGTGGAGCTGACCATCGCCCTGCACCGGGTCTTCGAGTCGCCGGTCGACCGCATCCTGTGGGACACCGGCCACCAGAGCTACGTCCACAAACTGCTGACGGGCCGCCAGGACTTCTCCAAGCTGCGCGGCAAGGGCGGCCTGTCCGGCTACCCCTCGCGCGAGGAGTCCGAGCACGACGTCATCGAGAACAGCCACGCCTCCACGGCCCTCGGCTGGGCCGACGGGCTCGCCAAGGCCCGCCAGGTGCAGGGCGAGCGGGGCCACGTCGTCGCGGTCATCGGCGACGGGGCGCTCACCGGCGGCATGGCCTGGGAGGCCCTGAACAACATCGCGGCCGCCAAGGACCGGCCGCTGATCATCGTCGTCAACGACAACGAACGCTCCTACGCCCCCACCATCGGCGGCCTCGCCAACCACCTCGCGACCCTGCGCACCACCGACAGCTACGAGCGGGTCCTCGCCTGGGGCAAGGAGGTCCTCCAGGGCACACCCCTGGTCGGCAACACCCTGTACGAGGCCCTGCACGGCGCGAAGAAGGGCTTCAAGGACGCGTTCGCCCCCCAGGGCCTCTTCGAGGACCTCGGGCTGAAGTACCTCGGCCCGATCGACGGGCACGACACCGGGGCCGTGGAGTCCGCGCTGCGGCGCGCGAAGCGCTTCCACGGGCCGGTGCTGGTCCACTGCCTCACGGAGAAGGGCCGTGGCTACGAGCCCGCCCTCGCCCACGAGGAGGACCACTTCCACACCGTCGGCGTCATGGACCCGCTGACCTGCGCGCCGCTCTCCCCGTCGGGCGGCCCCTCCTGGACCTCGGTGTTCGGCGAGGAGATCGTCCGGATCGGGGAGGAGCGCCAGGACGTGGTGGCGATAACCGCAGCCATGCTGCACCCCGTGGGCCTGGGCGCCTTCGCCGAACGGTTCCCGGACCGGGTGTGGGACGTCGGCATCGCCGAGCAGCACGCGGCCGTGTCAGCGGCCGGCCTCGCGACGGGCGGCCTGCACCCGGTCGTCGCCGTCTACGCCACCTTCCTCAACCGCGCCTTCGACCAACTGCTCATGGACGTGGCCCTGCACCGCTGCGGGGTCACCTTCGTCCTGGACCGGGCCGGGGTGACCGGCGTCGACGGGGCCTCCCACAACGGCATGTGGGACATGTCCGTCCTCCAGGTCGTGCCCGGGCTCAGGATCGCCGCGCCACGGGACGCCGACCAGCTGCGCGCCCAGCTGCGGGAGGCGGTCGCCGTGGACGACGCGCCGACGCTGCTGCGGTTCCCCAAGGAATCCGTCGGCCCGTCGGTCCCGGCGGTCGACCGGGTGGGCGGACTCGACGTGCTGCACCGCGCCGACCGCGCGGAGGTGCTTCTGGTCGCCGTCGGTGTCATGGCGCCGGTCTGCCTCCAGGCCGCCGAGCTGCTCGAAGCGCGCGGCATCGGCTGCACCGTCGTCGACCCGCGCTGGGTCAAGCCCGTCGACCCGGCGCTGCCCGGTCTCGCCGCCGAGCACCGCCTGGTCGCCGTCGTCGAGGACAACAGCCGTGCGGCCGGGGTCGGTTCGGCCGTGGCGCTGGCCCTGGGCGACGCCGACGTCGACGTGCCGGTACGGCGGTTCGGCATCCCCGAGCAGTTCCTCGCGCACGCCAAGCGCGGCGAGGTGCTCGCCGACATCGGCCTGACACCCGTCGAGGTCGCCGGACGGATCGGCGCGAGCCTGGCCGTCAAGGAAGAGCTGTCCAAGGAGCCACGGGAATGACAACCGCCGAGTCCGCGTCGGAGCCGTCGCAGGCCGGGGAGTTCGACCTCGCCAAGCTGCTGGCCGAGCGCGGAGCCGAGCGCTACGAGCTGCACACCCGCCACCTCAACCACCAGCTCCCGCGCATGCTGCACACCATCGGCTTCGACAAGGTCTACGAGCGCGCCGAGGGCGCCTACTTCTGGGACGCGGAGGGCAACGACTACCTGGACATGCTCGCCGGGTTCGGGGTGATGGGGCTGGGCCGCCACCACCCCGTCGTACGCAAGGCGCTGCACGACGTCCTGGACGCCGGGCTCGCCGACCTCACCCGGTTCGACTGCCAGCCGCTGCCGGGCCTGCTGGCCGAGAAACTGCTCGCGCACAGCCCCCACCTGGACCGGGTGTTCTTCGGCAACAGCGGCACCGAGGCCGTCGAGGGCGCCCTGAAGTTCGCCCGGTTCGTCACCGGCAGGCCCAGGGTCCTCTACTGCGCGCACGCCTTCCACGGCCTGACCACCGGCTCCCTCTCGGTGAACGGCGAGTCCGGCTTCCGTGACGGCTTCGCCCCGCTGCTGCCCGACACGGCCGTCCCGCTCGGCGACCTCGACGCGCTGGAGAGGGAGCTGCGGAAAGGGGACGTCGCCGCCCTGATCGTCGAGCCGATCCAGGGCAAGGGGGTGCTGGAGGGGCCGCCCGGCTGGCTGCGGGCCGCGCAGGAACTGCTGCACCGGCACAAGGCCCTGCTCATCGCCGACGAGGTGCAGACGGGCCTCGGCCGGACCGGCGACTTCTACGCCTACCAGCACGAGTACGGCGTGGAACCGGACCTGGTGTGCGTGGCCAAGGCGCTCTCCGGCGGCTATGTGCCGGTGGGCGCCACGATCGGCAAGGAATGGATCTTCAAGAAGGTCTACTCGTCCATGGACCGGGTGCTGGTCCACTCGGCGAGCTTCGGCTCCAACGCGCAGGCCATGGCGGCGGGCCTCGCGGTGCTGTCGGTGATGGAGAACGAGCAGATCGTCGCGAACGTCCGGGCCACCGGGGAGCAGCTCAGGTCCCGGCTGGCCGCGCTCACGGACCGGTACGAGATGCTCGCCGAGGTCCGCGGCCGGGGCCTGATGATCGGCATCGAGTTCGGCCGGCCCAGGTCGCTCAAGCTGCGCAGCCGCTGGGCCATGCTCCAGGCCGCCCGCAAGGGACTCTTCGCGCAGATGGTCGTCGTGCCGCTGCTCCAGCGGCACCGGATCCTCACCCAGGTGTCCGGTGACCACATGGAGGTGATCAAGCTGATCCCGCCGCTGATCATCGGCGAGCGGGAGGTGGACCGGTTCGTCGACGCCTTCACGGCCGTGATGGACGACGCGCACAACGGCGGGCTGGTGTGGGACTTCGGCAAGACGCTCGTCAAGCAGGCGGTCGCCAACCGCTGAGGGCCGGTGCCCCGGTGCCTTTACCGCTGTGGGCCGGTGGTCTGGCATCTTGACCGCTGTGGGCCGGTAGCCCGTGCCTTGACCGCTGTGGCGCGCCGTTTGCCTGTGGGGCAAGAAATTTGCCGCATAGGCAACGCTCCGGCTGAATGGAGACATGAGCTCCTCCGAGACCGAGCGGCCCTCCGGGGCCGCCCTGCCGGCCGAACCGGCGGCCGGTGCCCTGCCCGCCGTCGCGCCCCAGCTGCGGGCGCTGCGACGCCAGGCCTCCCTGACCCTGGAGGTCGCGGCCCGCGCGGCCGGGCTGTCGCCCGCCCACCTCTCGCGGCTGGAGACCGGCCAGCGCCAGCCCTCGCTGCCGATGCTGCTCGCGCTCGCGCGCGTCTACGGTACGACGGTTTCCGAGCTGCTCGGCGAGACGGTCGCCGAGCGGGACTCCGTCGTCCGCGCGGCGGACATGGAACCCACCGCAGCCGGCGGCTGGACCTACTGGCAGGCCGGCGCCCCCGGCCGGGGGATGCAGGCCCTGCGCGTCCACGTCCCGCACGGCTCCCAGGGCGACATCGTGCGCGTCCACCCCGGCGAGGAGTGGCTCCACGTGCTGCGCGGCCGGCTGCGGCTGCGGCTCGGGGACACCACGCACCGGCTGGCGGCCGGCGACAGCGCCCACTTCGACTCGCTCACCCCGCACCGGATCGCCGCCGAGGACCACGACGGCGTCGAGCTGCTCTTCGTCCACACCCTGCTGCAGAGCCCCACGGCCGCCCTGTGCCTGGGCCCCACCCCTGGAGACCGCTCATGAGGGACATGGAGGAGAAGTTCCCCCGCGCCCTGTGGGTGAGGCTGTTCGTCTACCTCATCGCCGGGCACTTCTTCGCCGCGTTCATCTACCTGCTGTTCGAGGTCGGAGCGAAGTAGCGCCCGCCCGCGTGCCTCAGTCGAGGAGCCGCTCGCGCAGTGTCTCCCGGGTCTCCGGGGCCAGCTTCAGCCCCTTCTCCAGGTAGGTGTCGACGCCGCCCCAGGTCTCCTCGATGGTGTCGAAGGCCGCCGTCAGGTACTCGGCGCGCGCGTCGAAGAGGGGGCTGAGCAGCTCCATGACCTCGGGGGAGTAGGCCGAGGCGGCGGGGCTGCTGCGGTGCACCTTGTAGCGGCGGTGCTTCGCGTTCGACTTCAGGTAGTCGTCGACGATCGCCTCGCGCTCGACGCCCACCGCGAGCAGCGTCACCGCGACGGACAGACCCGCGCGGTCCTTGCCCGCGGCGCAGTGCATCAGCGCGGGGACGCTGTCCTGCGCCAGCGCGTGCAGTACCTGGGAGTGCTCACCCGTGCGGTCCTTGATGATCATGCGGTACGAGGCGATCATCCGGTCCGCGCCCTTGCCGTCCGAGAGGATCGCGCGGAGCTGCTCCAGATCGCCGTCGCGGACCATCTTCCAGAACTCGGCGCCGTCGGCGGGGTCGCTCAGCGGCAGGTTCACATTGCGCACGCCCGGCAGCGCGACGTCCGGCCCTTCGAGCTTCTGGTCGGCCGCGTTGCGGAAGTCGAAGATCGTGTGCAGGCCCAGCGTCGTCAGGAAGGCGGCGTCCTCCCCGGTCGCGTGGGCGAGGTGGCCGCTGCGGAACAGCACGCCCCGGCGCACCCGCCGCCCGTCCACGGTCGGAAGCCCGCCCACGTCACGGAAGTTGCGCACTCCGGCCAGCTCGGGCTCGGTCGACGGGACCTGCTGTGTCACGAGGGCTCCTCCCCTTGGGCGCCGCCGACGCGGCTCGTCGCCGGGCGTCACTCGACGATACGACATGCCTGCCTGGGGCAATGAGTTGTCCACAGGCGTTGCCCGGAGCCCCCGCGGCCCTCGATGATGTTGCGGCCTGGTCGCACCTGGTCGGGCTTGTTCGAATCTGTGAGGCCATGATGCTGGAGATCTCCGAAGACGGTCGTACGTGGGTGCTCTCCGGGCCGGCCAGCAGCTACGCCGTCCATGTCACCGACCGGGACGAGCTGCTGCACCTGCACTGGGGCCCCCGGATCGGTCTCGCCGACGCCGAGGCCCTCGCCGTCCGGCCGCTGCCCGATTACTGGCCCTTCGAGTCCCCGCTCGACGGGCGCGAGGAGTACCCGGTCGAGGGCGGCCCCCGCTTCGTCCGCCCCGCCCTGTCCGTACGCACGGCCGGGCGACGCGGCACCGAGTGGCGGTTCGAGGGGCACGACGCCGGGGACGGCGAGCTGCGGCTCCGGTTCCGCGACGGCGACCTGGCCGTCACGCTGCACTACCGGATGCCCTCCGCGACGGACGTCGTCGAGCGCTGGGTGACCCTGGACAACCGGGGGCCGGACGCCGAACTGCTGCGCGCCGACTCCGCGACCTGGACCCTGCCCGACCGCGACGCCTGGCGGCTGTCCCAGCTGCACGGCCGCTGGGGGGCCGAGTCACGCCTGACGCGCTCCGGCCTCACCCACGGCGAGAAGGTCATCGGCAGCCGCCGCGGCCACACCTCGCACCAGCACCTGCCGTGGGTCGCCCTGGACACCGACGCCACCGAGGAGCGCGGCGAGGTCTACGGCTGCGCCCTGGGCTGGTCCGGGTCCTGGCGCATCGCCGTGGCCCAGCTCCCGGACGAGCGCGTGCAGATCACCGGCGGCGCCGGCTACGACGAGTCGGGCCTGCTCACGCTGGGCACGGGGGAGTCGTACACGACGCCGGTCTTCGCCGGGCTCTGGAGCGAGGGCGGTTTCGGCGGGGCGAGCCGTGCCTGGCACGCCTACCAGCGGGCGCACGTGATCCCGGACGCGGGCCGGGACCGGCCGGTGCTGTTCAACTCCTGGGAGGCCACCGAGTTCGACATCTCCGAGGAGCAGCAGCGGGCGCTCGCCGAGCGGGCCGCCGCCATGGGCGTCGAGCTGTTCGTGGTCGACGACGGCTGGTTCGGGGCGCGCACCAGCGACCGGGCCGGGCTCGGCGACTGGACCCCGAACCCCGACCGCTTCCCGGGCGGGCTGAAGCCGCTCGCCGACCACGTGCACGGCCTCGGCATGCAGTTCGGGATCTGGGTCGAGCCGGAGATGGTGAACGCGGACAGCGACCTGTACCGCGCCCACCCCGACTGGGTGCAGTATCAACCGGGGCGAAAGCGGACGGAGTTCCGCAATCAGCTCGTACTCAATCTCGCCCGCGACGACGTCCGGGAGTACCTCTGGGGGCAGCTCCACGGACTTCTCGCCGACGCTCCCGTCGACTACGTCAAGTGGGACTTCAATCGCTGCTTCACCGACGCCGGCTGGCCGGACGACCCCTACCCGCAGCGGCTGTGGGTCGACCATGTGCGCGGCCTGTACGCCCTGCTGGACCGGCTGCGGGCCGCCCACCCCGGCGTGGCTTTCGAGTCCTGCTCGGGCGGCGGCGGACGGATCGACCTCGGTGTGCTGAGCCGCACGGACCAGGTGTGGACCTCCGACAACACCGACCCGCTCGACCGGCTCGCCATCCAGCACGGCTTCAGTCAGATCCATCCGGCCCGGGTCATGGCCGCCTGGGTCACCGACAGCCCGAACGTCATGCTCAACCAGCGGGCCAGTTCCCTGCGGTTCCGGTTCGTCAGCGCCATGGCCGGGGTGCTGGGGGTCGGCGGCGACCTCACGCGGTGGACGGGGGAGGAGCTCGCCGAGGCGCGGGAGTGGGTGGAGCTCTACAAGGAGATCCGGCCCATGGTGCAACGCGGCGACCAGTACCGGCTGCGTCCCCCGCAGGGCGGACTGAGCGCCGTGCAGTACGTCCTCGGTGACGAGACCGTCGTCCTCGCCTGGCTCCAGGCACAGCGCTACGGCGAGCCCGTACCGGCCCTCCGGTTGTGCGCCCTCGACCCGGCCGCATCGTACGAATGCCTCGAAACAGGCGAAATTCACCGGGGGGCCGTGCTGCTTCATCACGGACTGCGGGTCGGTCTGCGGGGAGATCTGGACGCGACGGTCGTCCGCCTTAAGCGGAAGTAGCCGTTCTGTCCGAATAAGGCGATTGAGCCGCTTAGGGATAACGTGCCCCGATCGTAGAGGAGATGAGGTCGGGGTGCGTGACCATCGTCATATTCGTGACGATGTGTTGTCGCCATGTTCACGTAATTCTTGCATTATTCAGGGCGGTTGGGGAAACCAGGAGATCCGAAATCCACGCTCGGTGACCGCAGATGTGGCGACGCGTCAAGAAAAACACCGTCACGGGCAACCGCAAGCTTGTCCGTTTGCGTCCTGGTCGCTTACGTTCCACACCAATCCGGACGGACGCCTAATCCTGCCGCCGACCGGAGCCCGCACACACTGACCCGACGTACGGCAGGAGCGGGGGACCCACAGGTAAGACGCCTGTTCCGGTTCCCGGAACGGCTTGGGGTTAAGCCGCGCCCCGGCGCGGCCGGGCATCTCCAGCCCGCACCCGACAGCTCACCTCGCAGGCGACGGAGAGGAATTCGCCATGCCCGCGAAGGGTAAACACCGCCGTCCCAAGACCCAGCGTTTCACCCGCTCCATCGCCGTCGCCGGAACCGGTGGAGCCGCTCTCGCACTGCCGCTCATGGGGGCCGCCGGCGCCCACGCCGCCACCCCGCAGTCGGCTCCGGAAAAGGCCGTCCAGTCCGCTCCGGCGGCCGAGAAGAAGGCCGCCGAAAAGGTCAATGGCCCCCGCACGTACACCGTGAAGGCCGGCGACTATCTCGCGAAGATCGCCGACGACCAGAATGTCACCGGCGGCTGGAAGAAGCTCTACGCGGACAACCGCGACGCCGTCGGCTCGGACCCGTCGCTGATCCACCCGGGTCTGAAGCTGTCGATCGGCAAGCAGACCGCGAGCGCGCCGAAGGCCTCGGTCCCGTCCGCGCCGAAGGCCTCCGCCCCGAAGCCCTCGGCCGCGAAGTCGTCCGCCGAGTCGGCGCCGAAGGCGGAGACCGCCGCGAAGCCGGCCGCCGCCAAGCCCGCCGCCGAGAGCAACGCGAGCGGCTACACCCTCCCGGTGGCCGGTGCCACAGTCGGCACCCCGTACCGGATGTCCGGCAGCATGTGGTCCAGCGGCTACCACACCGGTGTCGACTTCGTCATCCCGACCGGCACCTCCCTCAAGGCCGTCGGCGCCGGCACCGTCGTCTCCGCCGGCTGGGGCGGCGCGTACGGCAACCAGGTCGTCATCAAGCTGAACGACGGCCACTACGCCCAGTACGCCCACCTGTCGCAGCTCTCCGTCTCGGCCGGCCAGACCGTGGCCGCCGGGCAGCAGGTCGGCCTGTCGGGCGCGACCGGCAACGTGACCGGACCGCACCTGCACTTCGAGATCCGCACCACGCCGGACTACGGCTCGGACGTGGACCCGGTCGCCTTCCTGCGCTCGCACGGCGTCTCCGTCGGCTGACCCACCACACGACCACCTGCCTGACACGCGGCCGAAGGCCGGACCCCGATCCCCGGGTCCGGCCTTCGGTGTGTGCGCATGCCGTCGGCCGCGTCAAGGGATCGACAGGCGGCGGCAGTTGGGACAGAGTGATCCCGTTCGGAGTGCAAGCGCTTTCCAGAGCCTTCCCGGCGGATCCCGAGGAGCTGTGTCCCGTGCCGACCACCCGCAGAGCGTTCGGAGCCCTGGCCGCCGGAGCCGCCCTGGCGGCCCTCGCCCCCACGGCCACCGCGCACGCCGCGCCCCGTCACCGCCGCCTCGTCGCCCGCGACGACTTCTGCCACGGCCTCGGCCGGTGGGCCACCGAGCTCCAGAACGGCGGCACCGTCAGCGCCTCCCGCGGCATCCTGGAGATCGACGTACCGGGCGGCGCGACCGTGTGGTTCAGGCAGCGGCTCGAAGGGCCGTACGTGCTCGAATACACCGCGACCGCCGTCTCCGAGGGCGGGGTCAACGACCGGGTCTCGGACCTCAACAACTTCTGGAACGCGACCGACGTACGCTCCCCGGACGACCTCTTCGCGACTCCGCGCGGCGGCGCCCTCGACGAGTACGACCACCTCACGACCTACTACGCGGGATACGGCGCCAACTACAACACCACGACCCGGCTGCGCCGTTACGTCGGCGAACCCGGCGTCCGCCCCTTGATCTTCGACTACACCGAGCCGCTGCTGGTGCCCAACGAGCCGAACCGGGTCCGGATCGTCTCCGACGGCTCGACGGTGCAGTGGTGGAACAACGGGCGGCTCGTCTTCGACCACACCGACCCGCAGCCCTACACGAGCGGCCACTTCGCTTTCCGGACCGTCTGGAGCCATTTCCGGATCAGCCGATTCCGGGTCTGGCGGCTCACTCCGGAACACCCCTGACGAGTGGGATATTCCGGAGTTGGCAAACACTTTAGGAGTGGGCTATCTCACCGCCCGTCAACCCTTTCCTACGGTCGCGTAGGTCACATTCGAAGGTGAATCATGAGCTGCTGTGGCAGACGATTCGAAGAGTGACAGCAGAGCAGAGATCGGGTCGTACGTAGCGGTGGGGGACAGCTTCACCGAGGGCGTCGGTGACCCCGGCCCCGACGGGGCGTTCGTCGGCTGGGCCGACCGGTTCGCCGTCCTGCTCGCCGACCGCAGGCCCGAGGGCGACTTCCGGTACACCAATCTCGCCGTACGCGGAAAACTCCTCGACCAGATCGTGGCGGACCAGGTTCCGCGGGCCGTCGACATGGCCCCGGACCTCGTCTCCTTCTGTGCCGGGGGCAACGACATCATCCGGCCGGGCACCGACCCGGACGAGGTGGCCGAACGCTTCGAGCAGGCTCTGGTCCGGCTCACCGCCGTGTCCGGCACGGTCATGGTGACGACCGGGTTCGACACCCGTGGCGTGCCCGTGCTCAAGCACCTGCGCGGCAAGATCGCCACGTACAACGGGCACGTCCGTGCCATCGCAGACCGGTACGGCTGCCCGGTGCTCGACCTGTGGTCCCTGCGCAGCGTGCGGGACCGCAGGGCCTGGGACGCCGACCGGCTGCACCTGTCGCCCGAGGGGCACACGCGCGTGGCGCTCCGTGCGGGCCAGGTGCTCGGCCTCGACGTGCCGGCCGACCCCGAGCAGGAGTGGCCTCCGCTGCCCCCGCGCGGAGCTCTCGACGTGCGGCTGGACAACGTCGCCTGGGCGCGTGAGTTCCTGGTGCCGTGGATCGGGCGCCGGCTGCGCGGGGAGTCGTCGGGCGACCATGTGACGGCCAAGGGGGCGCTGTCGCCGGACGACATCAGGATGCGGATCGCGCCGGTGGCGTGACAACGGCTCCTGCGCCTGCGGGCCGCGCCGGTTCCGGCCGGCGCGGCCCGCAGGCGTCGCAGTCGTGGGTCAGAGACTCTCGGTGGCTGCGCCGTCGCGGTTGGGGGGCGCGTCCAGGGCGTTAGCCGCCCGTTTCGGCGTGGCCTGCGGGTGTTGCAGTGGTGGGGTTAGGGCCTCTCGGTGGTTGCGCGGTCGCGGTCGGGGGGTGCGTCCAGGGCGTTAGCCGCACGTTTCGGCGTGGCCTGCGGGTGTTGCAGTGGTGGGGTTAGGGCCGTGGTGGGTCAGAGCCTCTCGGTCGGCCCGCCGACGACGTCGTGGGTCAGAGCCCTTGGGCGGCCGCGCCGTCGGGGTCGGGGGGTGCGTCCAGGGCGTCAGCTGCCGTTTCGGCGAGGCCCGCAGGCGTTGCAGTGGTGGGTCAGAGCCTCTCGGTCGGCCCGCCGACGCAGTCGTGGGTCAGAGCCCCTGGGCGGCCGCGCCGTCGGGGTCGGGGGTCGCGTCCTGTGCGTCACCCGCCGCTTGCTCCGCCAGGCCCAGCTCGCGGACCAGCGCCTCCTCCACCCACTCCTGCGCCCGCGCCCGCGGCACCGCACCGGCGTAGGACGTCAGCTGGACGGCGAGGCCGTCGAGGAGGGCGGTGAGCCGCAGGGCCGTGCCGGCCGGGTCCGGGCAGCGGAACTCACCGGCGGCCACGCCCTCCGCGATGACCTCGGCGAGGGCCGCCTTCCACTGCCGGTCGAGGTCCTGGGCGACCTCCCGCAGCGCGGGATCGCGCAGCGCCGCCGCCCAGCCCTCGATCCACAGCCGCCAGCCCTTGGCCGGCCCGGTCGGGGCGTACCACCGCACGGCCGACCGCAGGCGGCGCAGCGCCGGTGAACGGCGGCCGAGCAGCTTGCGCAGATGCGCCAAGTCGCCCTCCGCCGCGTGCCGGAACGCGGCGGCGACCAGCTGCTCCTTCGTCGAGAAGTGATAGAGGACCAGTGCGTTGCTCACGCCCAGCGCCGAGGCCACGTCGGCGATCCTGACCGCCGCCACACCCCTCGCCTCGATCTGCTCGATGGCGGCCCGCAGCAGATCCCCGCGCCGCTGGGCCACACTCAACCGGACTCTCGCCACGCCGTCACCCTACCCACGCGCGCACGGCCTCTCGACGGGGCGTTTCGGCCTGTCCGGCCGGGCCGGCGACGGCTGCCGTCGCCAGGGGCGGGTGCCTCACCGGAACCAGCCGAACCGCTCGGCGATCACCGGCAGCCGGTCCGCCGCGATCGCGTGGGCGGCGGCCCGCGCCGCCGACCCGTCGGCCTGCGCGCGGTCCAGCACCTGTTCGACCAGGGCCCGCATCGAGCGGCGGGTGTACGCGAACGCCTCCTCGGCGTCGGCGCCGATGTCCCCGAACAGCGTCCACCACCACCAGGCGTTCGTCCCCGAGTTGACCACGACGTCCGGCAGCACGGTCACCCCGCGCGCGGCGAGCAGCGGCTCCGCCTCCGGCCGTACGGGCATGTTGGCCGCCTCCACCACCCAGCGGGCGGTGATCCGCTCCTGGTTCGCGGTGTCGATCGCGTACGACACGGCCGCCGGCACCAGGACGTCCGCGTCGGCCGACAGCCAGGCGTCGCCGGGCAGTTCGCGGTCGCCGGGGCGCAGCGCGGAGCGGTCCACCGTGCCGTGGGCGTCCCGGGCGGCGAGCAGCGACTCGACGTCGAGGCCCGCCCCGTTGGCGATCGTGCCCTTGAGGTCGGCCACGGCCACGACCCTGAGCCCCGCGCGCGTGAGGAAGCGGGCGGTGGCCCCGCCCATGGTGCCAAGACCCTGGAGCGCGACCCGCGTCCCCGTGTAGGGCACCCCGGCCCGGTCCAGTGCGGCCAGGGCCGCCTCGGCCACACCGCAGCCGCCGACCAGCTCGTCCAGGCCGATGCCGTCGACCTCGACCGCGAACGCGTCCCGCAGGCGCCGCCGGGCCTCGGCCTCGTCGTCCAGCAGCGGATACACGGCCTGGATCGAGGAGACCAGACCCGCCTCGGCGGCGGCCCGGTCCACCAGGTCCTGCGTGAGCCCCAGGTCCTCGCCCGTCGTCCAGCAGCTCTCTATGTACGGCCGCATCGCACGCAGGTAGCGCACCAGCAGCGGGTACGCCCCGGGATCCCGGGGGTCGCAGTCGATGCCGCCCTTGGCGCCGCCGAGCGGGACGTAGCGGCTCGCGGGGTCGTAGTGCAGGGCCTCCTTCACGGTCATGCCGCGGGCGAGACCCGTGACCTCGTCCAGGGTGCAGCCGGCGCGCATCCGCAGACCGCCGCTGGCGACCCCGCGCACCAGCCGGTCGACGACCAGGAAGCCCTGCCGTCCCGTGAGGTGATCGGTCCAGGTCAGGGACAGCAGGGGGGTGGCCATACGGGCTCCTTCGCGCCGGGATACTGAATCATCGGTCAGTATCCACTCCCGTGGGACCCCTGTGATCCGGTGTTGTCGGAGGCGCCGACCATAATGGAAAGCCTGACCGACTCCACCTGGAGGTACCGTGGCCGGTTTCCGTACCCTGAGCTCCGGGCTCCGCGCGCTCCGGCCCGGGGCGTTCGGCGCGGATCCGAGCGGTGAGCGCATGGCGCGCATCCGCAGATCGCCCCATTTCAAGGACGGGGTCTTCCAGAACCCCGGCGGCCCCGCGCGGACCCGGCCCTCGGGCTCGACCCTGGACTTCGCGAAGGTCTTCTTCGACAAGGACACCCGGCCCCACCGCACCCCGAAGGGCACCGTCCCGGTGCACTCCACCACCCTCGCCGACATCGCCCGGCCCCCGGCCACCGGCCTGCGGCTGACCTGGATGGGGCACTCCAGCGTCCTCGCGGAGATCGACGGCCGGCGCGTCCTGTTCGACCCGGTGTGGGGGGAGCGCTGCTCCCCCTTCTCCTTCGCCGGGCCCAAGCGGCTGCATCCCGTGCCCCTGCCGCTGGCCGCGCTCGGCCCGGTCGACGTCGTGGTCATCTCGCACGACCACTACGACCATCTGGACATGCCCACCATCAAGGCGCTCGCGGGCACCGACACCCTGTTCGCCGTGCCCTTGGGCGTCGGCGCGCACCTGGAGCGCTGGGGCGTCTCCGCCGGCCGGCTGCGGGAGCTGGACTGGCACGAGACCACCAAGGTCGACGGGATCGGCCTCACTGCCACCCCGGCCCGGCACTTCTGCGGCCGCGGGCTGCGCAACACCCAGCACACCCTGTGGGCCTCCTGGGTCGTCGCCGGGGACGAGCACCGGATCTACCACAGCGGCGACACCGGCTACTTCGACGGCTTCAAGAAAATCGGCGCCGAGCACGGGCCGTTCGACGCGACGATGATCCAGATCGGCGCGTACTCCGATTTCTGGCCCGACATCCATATGACCCCCGAGCAGGGTATGCGGGCCCATCTCGACCTCCAGGGCGGCCCGGAGCACGGCCCGATGCTCCCGATCCACTGGGCCACCTTCAATCTGGCGACGCATCCGTGGGCGGACCCCGGCGAGGGGACGCTGGAGGCGGCCCGCGCGGTGGGCGCCGCCGTCGCCCTGCCCCGCCCCGGCGAGCCCTTCGAGCCCACGGCGGAGAACGTCCCGTCCGAGCCGTGGTGGCGTGGGGTGGCGCTCGCCCCGGCAGGCGGCGGCGCGGCCTCGCAGGCCCTCACCGGCGCCGGCATCAAGACCGCGTCGGACGCGGCAGCCATGGCCCAGGCCGACACGGTGAGTGACGACACCCGTCGGGCCGGCAAGGGCACCGAGGACCCCGAGACGCTCCCGGCGGGCTGACCCGGGGCGCACGCCAGACCCGCGGCGAGGGCCGGGGAGCGAGAGGCTCCCCGGCCCTCGCCGTCTGTGTGTGACCGCTTCTGACCAGGTCGGATCGAACTTGCTTCGTTCGTCGTCGGATGTACGACTGAGTTATCGGTCTGTCGTACGAGACCTCATACCAGAGCGGGACGCTCACCGTATGAGTTTGTCAACTGCCCACCGCACATGATGCGGTGGCGACTACTGTCAGTGGCCGTCGGGAAACAGGACGGATCAAGGGAGCGGGGGCCGGCACGTGCAGGCGCAGGGCGGACGAGGGAGTCGACGCGACGGGGATCCCCGTTGCCCGCGCGCCACCGACGCCGGCCCGGGCGCGGCCGGCGATGCGGGTGACAAGGCCACGGACACGGGTGCCAAGGTCACCGACGCGGGATCCCGGGCCGGAGACACCGTCGCCGTCGTGGGTGGCGTGGGTGTTGCCGGGAGCGGAGCTCGTGGTGCCGGGGTCCATGGCCCGGGCCGGCACGCGGGCCCCGGTGGCGCCGGGGCCGGGCGGAAGCGGGGGGAGTCCGGGCGCACGGCCCGAGGCGCGCGCAAGCGGCCACGCGAACCCGGACGCACCCCCGCGAGCCCCCCTGGCACCCAGGCCCGACGGACCAGTACGAGGACACCGATGTCTCACCTCCGCGCCCCGGCCGCACGCGCAGACCGCCGTGAGGGCGGGCGGCACGGACGGCCCGCCGTCCGCACCGCGACCGCGCTGCCCGAGACCCACATACGGCCCCAGCTGCTGCGTCTCGCGGTGCTGCCCCCGGTCGCCGTCGCCCTCAGCGGCTGCGCCGCCGTCCTCTTCACCGTCCGGTCCACCGGAGCGCGGCCGGGCCTCACCCTGTGGGCCGTGCTCGGCGGAGCCGTCTTCGTGACCCTCGTCGGCATCGCCGTCGCCGCGGTCGCCGCCAACCGGGCCGCCCGGTCCGTCCACGACCGCATCGGGGTGCTGCGCCGCAGCACCGCCCGGCGCGAGGCCGACCTGCGCACCCTCGTCGAGACGCTGCGCCGCGGTGACGGGCCGCCCCCCCTCGCACCGCAGAGCCGGCCCGGCGGCCCCGCGGAGGACGCCGACGACTTCGACCTCCTCTCCGCCGACCTGTCCCGCGCGCACGACGGCGCCGTCACCGCCGTGGTGCAGGCCTCCCAGCTCTCCAGCCAGGCCGGCAGCGAACAGAAGCTGGAGGTGTTCGTCAACCTCGCCCGGCGCCTGCAGTCGCTGGTGCACCGCGAGATCTCCATCCTCGACGAGCTGGAGAACGAGATGGAGGACCCCGACCTGCTCAAGGGGCTCTTCCACGTCGACCACCTCGCCACCCGCATCCGCCGCCACGCCGAGAACCTCGCCGTGCTCGGCGGTGCCGTCTCCCGCCGCCAGTGGAGCAACCCGGTCTCCATGACCGAGGTGCTGCGCTCGGCCATCGCCGAGGTCGAGCAGTATTCGCGGGTCAAACTCGTGCCGCCCATCGACGGGCAGCTGCGCGGCCACGCCGTCGCCGACGTCATCCACCTCCTGGCCGAACTCGTCGAGAACGCCACGGTGTTCTCCGCCCCGCACACCCAGGTCCTGCTGCGCGCCAACCTCGTCACCTCCGGGCTGGCCGTCGAGGTCGAGGACCGCGGACTGGGCATGCCGCTGGAGGAGCAGACGCGAATGAACGCGCTGCTCGCCGACCCCGACCAGGTGAACGTCGCCCGGCTCCTCGCGGACGGCCGCATCGGCCTGTTCGTCGTCTCCCAGCTCGCCCGGCGGCACGGCATCACCGTCCGCCTCCAGACCAACATCTACGGCGGAGTGCAGGCGGTGCTCGTCGTGCCGCAGGCGCTGCTGGGAGCGGAGCCGGGGGCGGGGACGCCCGGGGGAGCGGGGCAGCCGGCGGCCGGAGCGACCGGGACGGCCGGTGCGGATCATCCAGCCGCGCCGCGTCGGCCGGACGGGCAGGCCGGGCTGCCCGGGCCGAACGGGACCGGGAGCGGCACCGGCAGCAACACCGGTCCGGGCCCGTCCGGAGGGCAATCCCCGGTGGGGGGCGCGGACTTCGGGGTCTCGTCCGTGTCGCTGCCCGCGTCCGGAGCTCGGTCCTCGGCCCCGCTCTCCGCTCCCGCGGCCTCCCGAGGGCACGAGCAGGAATCCGAAGCAGGCCCGGCCGGGAACGCGCAGGGCGGCCGGCCCGCGCCCCTGCCCGTGCGCGGGGCCCGTCGGGAGCGCCCCACCCCGGCCGAGGCACGGCCCGGTATCGGTCCCGACGGCCGGCGGATCCTCGCCGAGAACGTGACCGAGCCGCCGACCCCGCGCAACGGCACCGTGCGCGGCACCATGGGCAAGCCCCAACTGCCCCGCCGTCGCGCCCAGGAGCACATCGTGCCCCAGCTGCGTGACGGCCCGACGCCACGCCAGGACCCCGAGCACCTCGTGGGACACGACCCCGGTCTGATGGCGGCCTTCCAACGCGGCATCAGCCTCGCGGAGGCCCAGCAGAACATGGAGGCAGGGAACACGGAGTGGGGCGACACGGCGGCGGCACCCATGGAGCCCGCCGCCCCTCTGGGCTCCGCCTGCACGGACTCCGCCGACACGGACGCCGCACCCATGGACCCCGTCCACATGGACCCCGTCCACATGGATTCCGCCCACTTGGGCCCCGCACACATGGACTCCGCCCCCGCGGACCCGGCCTCCTCCGGCTCCGCACACCGGGATCCGATGCCCGTCCGGCCGGTCCACCGGCAGGGGCTCCCCTCGGAGCTGTCCCCCTCGACCAGGCCGTCCTCCGGGTCCCGTTCCGACCACCGCACGACCACCACCCGGCAGGACGGGAGCGCACCCGCCGGATGACCACCCCCCTTCCCACCCCCACCCCCAGCGCTCCCGCAGACCTTCGTACCCCAAGGAGTCGATCCACCATGGCGAGCGATGCGCCGACCGCCCATGTTTCCGATCTCGACTGGCTGATGAGCGGTCTCGTACAGCGCGTACCGCACACGAGCGCCGCCGTGCTGCTGTCCTGCGACGGCCTCGTGAAATCCGTGCACGGCCTCGACCCGGACAGCGCCGACCACATGGCCGCCCTGGCCTCTGGTCTGTACTCCCTCGGCCGCAGCGCCGGGGTCCGGTTCGGCGACGGCGGCGACGTGCGGCAGGTCGTCGTAGAGCTCGCCTCGACCCTGCTGTTCGTCACCACCGCCGGCTCCGGCACCTGCCTGGCCGTGCTCGCCGGCCGCGAGGCCGACGCGGCCGTGCTGGGCTACGAGATGGCCATGCTGGTCAAGAGCGTCCGCCCCTACCTGGTGACCGCACCCCGGCAGTCCGTCGAATCCCCGGCGATGAGGCCTTGAGCGTGACGGCGGCCGGTGACGGGCCCTGGCTCGACGACGCGGCCGGGCGGCTGGTGCGGCCGTTCACGGTCAGCAACGGCCGCACCCGTCCGACCGTCGCGCTCGACCTCGTGTCGCAGGTGATGGCCACCGGGGCGACCCCCCTCGGCTATCTCGGCCCCGAACACGTGCAGGCGCTCGAACGGTGCCGGGTGCCCGTCGCCGTCGCGGAGGTCGCCGCCCATCTCAAACTGCCGGTGGCCGTCACCAAGGTGCTGCTGGCGGACCTCGTCGACTGCGGGGCGCTGACCACCAAGCCCCCCGCGTTCCACCACAACCCGACGGACCGGGCCCTTCTGGAGGCAGTGCTCGATGGACTACGACGACAGCTCTGACTACACCGACGGACCGGGCCACGGCGCCGACCCGTTCCCCACCGCGCTGAAGATCCTGGTGGCGGGCGGGTTCGGCGTGGGCAAGACGACCTTCGTCGGCGCGGTCAGCGAGATCGCGCCGCTCAGCACGGAGGAGCTGCTCACCACCGTCAGCGCCGCGACCGACAACCTCGACGGCATCGAGAACAAGGTCGAGACGACCGTGGCCATGGACTTCGGCCGTATCACCCTCGACCCGGAGCACGTGCTGTACCTGTTCGGCACGCCCGGGCAGGAGCGCTTCTGGTTCATGTGGGACGAGTTGTGCGAGGGCGCGCTCGGCGCGGTCATCCTCGCCGACACCCGCCGGCTTCAGGAGTGTTTCGCCGCCGTCGACTTCTTCGAACAGCGCGGCCTCGGCTTCATCGTCGCCGTCAACGAGTTCGACGGTGCCTACCGCTACGACCCCGAGGAGGTGCGCGGCGCGCTGGATCTGTCCGCGGACGTCCCCGTCGTGTGCTGCGACGCGCGGATCTCCAGCTCCGGGGTCCAGACCCTGCTGACCCTGGTACGTCATCTCATCGCCCATACCCCGGCCCCCGCGACGGAGTACGGCGCCCACATGTGATCCCCTTACACCCGCCACGGAGTTCATATATGACGCAAGCCCACGGCCCAGGAGCTCGCCCATGACCTACGACCCGCCGCGCCCGGCCGGTCGTCTGCTGCTCACACCCGAGGACACGGAGGCTCCCGCCCGCACCCGCCGTCTGCGCCGACTGGGCCTGGGGGAGCGCCCCGAACCCGCACTCGACGCCTTCGCGCACCGCCTCGCCGAGCTCACCGGGGCGCCGTACGCCATGGTCAACCTCCCCGACGAGCACGGGCAGTTCTACGCGGGCCTGTTCGTGCCGGCCGTCGCGCCGGTGGTGCGCAGCGACGGCGCCAGCCCGCGCCTCGGCCGTGCCCTGCCCCGCGACCACGGCTTCTGCCCCCATGTGGTGGCCCGCCGCAAGGCCCTCGTCCTGGAGGACGTCGGCGACTATCCGCGGTTCGCGGGCAACCCGGTGGTCGACGAGTTCGGCATCCGCTCCTATCTGGGGGCGCCGCTCATCGACGGCACCGGCCTGGTGCTGGGCACGGTCAGCGTCGCGGACGTCGAGCCGCGCCCGTGGGGGAAGCCCGGCCTGACGGCGATCAAGGAGCACGCCGCGCTGCTCGTCGTGGAACTGGAGAGCCGGGACGGCCTGCCGCCCTACTGAAGCCCGGCCGGGACCCCGAGGGCGTGAAGGAAAGCTGAGGCGGCGCTTAAGAAATCCTCGATGGACCGGTCGGCCGCCGTACGGCAGATTGCAGTGCGATCCCACTCCTCTCCCGGCCCAGGGGCTGTTACGGCATGCCCGGAGCCGGGACCCACCCCCAGGAGCCGTAGCGGTGAAGGCGCTGGTCAAGCAGAAGGCGGAACCCGGGCTGTGGCTCGCTGACGTCCCCGAGCCCACCGTCGGGCCCGGCGACGTCCTCATCAAGGTGCTGCGCACCGGAATCTGCGGCACGGACCTGCACATCCGCGCCTGGGACGGCTGGGCCCAGCAGGCGATCAGCACCCCGCTCGTGCTCGGGCACGAGTTCGTCGGGGAGGTCGTCGAGACCGGCCGCGACGTCACCGACATCGGCATCGGCGACCGGGTCAGCGGCGAGGGCCATCTGGTGTGCGGCAAGTGCCGCAACTGCCTGGCCGGGCGCCGGCACCTGTGCCGGGCCACCGTGGGGCTCGGCGTGGGCCGGGACGGGGCGTTCGCCGAGTACGTCGCCCTGCCCGCCGCCAACGTCTGGGTGCACCGGGTGCCCGTCGACCTCGACGTGGCCGCGATCTTCGACCCGTTCGGCAACGCCGTGCACACCGCGCTGTCCTTCCCGCTCGTCGGCGAGGACGTCCTGATCACCGGCGCCGGCCCCATCGGCCTGATGGCCGCAGCCGTGGCCAAGCACGCCGGTGCCCGCAACGTCGTGATCACCGACGTCAGCGCGGAGCGGCTGGAACTGGCCCGCAAGATCGGCGTCAGCCTCGCGCTCGACGTCTCCGGCTCGACCATCGCCGACGGGCAGCGCACCCTCGGACTGCGCGAGGGCTTCGACATCGGTCTGGAGATGTCCGGCCGCCCCGAGGCCATGCGCGACATGATCGCCAACATGACCCACGGCGGCCGGATCGCGATGCTCGGTCTGCCCGCCGAGGAGTTCCCCGTCGACTGGGCCCGCATCGTCACCTCGATGATCACCGTCAAGGGCATCTACGGCCGCGAGATGTTCGAGACCTGGTACGCCATGTCGGTCCTGCTGGAAGCCGGCCTGGACCTCGCGCCCGTCATCACCGGCCGCTACGGCCACCGCGACTTCGAGGCGGCGTTCGAGGACGCGGCGAGCGGCCGCGGCGGCAAGGTCATCCTCGACTGGACCGCGTAACTCCCCGTCACCGCGAGCACCTTAGGAGCTTCCCCCATGTTCGACTCCGTGCGCGACGACCTGCGCGCCACCCTCGACGAGATCCGTGCCGCCGGCCTGCACAAGCCCGAGCGCGTGATCGGCACCCCGCAGTCCGCCACCGTCAACGTCACCGCGGGCGGCCGCCCCGGCGAGGTCCTCAACTTCTGTGCCAACAACTACCTCGGTCTCGCCGACCACCCCGAGGTCGTCGCCGCCGCCCACGAGGCCCTGGACCGCTGGGGCTACGGCATGGCCTCCGTCCGTTTCATCTGCGGCACGCAGGAGGTGCACAAGGAGCTGGAGGCGCGCCTGTCCGCCTTCCTGGGGCAGGAGGACACGATCCTCTACTCCTCCTGTTTCGACGCCAACGGCGGCGTGTTCGAGACCCTGCTCGGGCCGGAGGACGCGGTCATCTCCGACGCCCTCAACCACGCCTCCATCATCGACGGCATCCGCCTGTCCAAGGCCCGCCGCCTGCGCTACGCCAACCGCGACCTGGCCGAACTGGAGGCCCGGCTCAAGGAGGCCTCCGACGCGCGCCGCCGCCTCATCGTCACCGACGGCGTCTTCTCCATGGACGGCTACGTCGCCCCGCTGCGCGAGATCTGTGACCTGGCCGACCGCTACGACGCGATGGTCATGGTCGACGACTCCCACGCGGTCGGCTTCGTCGGTCCCGGCGGCCGCGGCACGCCCGAACTGCACGGCGTCATGGACCGCGTCGACATCATCACCGGCACGCTGGGCAAGGCCCTCGGCGGTGCCTCCGGCGGCTACGTCGCCGCCCGCGCCGAGATCGTCGCCCTGCTGCGCCAGCGCTCCCGGCCGTACCTGTTCTCCAACACCCTCGCTCCCGTGATCGCGGCGGCCTCCCTGAAGGTCCTCGACCTGCTGGAGGCCGCGGACGACCTGCGCGTCCGGCTCGCCGAGAACACGGCCCTCTTCCGCCGCCGCATGACCGAGGAGGGCTTCGACGTCCTCCCCGGCGATCACGCCATCGCCCCGGTGATGACCGGTGACGCGGCGGTCGCCGGGCGCATGGCGGAGCTGCTGCTGGAGCGCGGTGTCTACGTCATCGGCTTCTCCTACCCGGTGGTGCCGCAGGGCCAGGCCCGGATCCGCGTCCAGTTGTCGGCCGCGCACTCCACGGACGACGTCAACCGCGCCGTCGACGCCTTCGTGGCGGCACGGGCGGAGCTGGAGGGCTGACCGGCAGCACCCGGTGCATTTGAGACAATCGATCGCATGATCGAAGCGCGGCGGCTCCACATCCTCCGGGCGGTGGCCGACCACCGTACGGTGACGGCGGCTGCCGCCGCGCTGTACCTCACCCCGTCGGCCGTCTCCCAGCAGCTCGCCGCCCTGGAGCAGGAGACCGGCCACCGGCTCGTCGAGCGCGGCGCCAAGGGCGTACGGCTCACCCCCGCCGGCGAGATCCTGCTCAACCACACCAACGCCGTCCTCGCCCAGCTGGAGCGGGCCGAGGCCGAGCTCGCCGCGTACAGCTCGGGAGCGGCCGGCACCGTCACGGTGGCTTCCTTCGCCACCGGCATCGCCCTGGTCGTCGCGCCCGCCGTGGCCGGTCTCGCCCGCTCGGCGCCCGGGATCCGCATCCGCGTCCAGGACGCCGAGGGCGACGCCAGCCTGCCCATGGTGCTGGACCGGCAGGTCGACGTCGCCGTCGCCGTCGAGTACCGCGGGGCCCCGCCCGCGGACGACCCGCGCCTGACCCACGTCCCGCTGTACGCCGAGCCCTTCGACGCGGTCGTCCCGGTCACCCACCGCCTGGCCGACGCGCCTGAGGTGCCGCTCGCCGACCTGGCCAAGGACCCGTGGATCGGCCAGTACCCCGGCAACCCCTGCCACGACGTGGTGATCCTGGCCTGCGAGAACGCCGGTTTCCAGCCCCGCATGGAGCACTGCTCGGACGACTTCCGCGCGGTCGTCGCCCTTGCCTCGGCCGACGCGGGCGTCGCCCTGGTGCCGCGCTCGGCGCTGCGCGGCATGGACCTCACCGGGGTGGTCGTACGCCCCGTCGACGGAACGGCCCCGACGCGACGGGTCTTCGCCGCCGTCCGCAGGGGCGCCGAGGAGCACCCCCTCATCCGGCCGGTGCTGGAAGCGCTCGGCGCGGCCGCCCGGGTGTGAGCGGCCCGTAACACGACCGTCTCACATCTGGGATAGCGTCCTGGATATGAGACACGACGAGGTGGACGCCGTCGACGTGCGGCTGGGCGCACGCCTGGCCGGACTGCGGGCCGAACACGGCTGGTCCCTGGGAGAGCTGGCGGACCGCAGCGGGGTGAGCCGGTCCACCCTGTCCCGGGCCGAGCGGGCGGAGACCAGCCCCACGGCCTCGCTCCTGAACCGCCTGTGCGCTGTCTACGGGCGCACCATGTCCCAGCTGCTCAGCGAGGTCGAGGCCGAACCGGAGGCCGTGGTCCGCTCCGCCGCGCAGCCCCTCTGGCAGGACCGGACCTCCGGCTTCGTCCGGCGGTCCGTGTCGCCCCCGCACCCCGCCCTGCGCGGCGAACTGGTCGAGGCCCGCCTCGCCCCCGGCGCCGATATCGCCTACGACCGTTCGCCCATGGCCGGTCTCGAACAGCACCTCTGGATCCTGGAAGGGGCTCTCGACGTGACCGAGCAGGACACCGAGCACCACCTCCGCACCGGGGACTGCCTGCGGATGCGGGTGTGGGGCCCGACCCGGTTCCGGTGCGCCGCTCCCGAGGGCGTCCGGTACCTGCTGGCGGTGGTGCGGCCGTGATCCGACTGGACGCGGCTCAACTGCTGGAACGTGCTGGGGACTTGGCGGATCTGCTGGTCGGCACAGTGAACGGGGGTGCCTCGGTCGGCTTCCTCGCCCCGCTCGCCCGCGCGCAGGCCCTGGCCTGGTGGCAGGAACGGGCCGCAGACGTCGCGGCGGGCCGACTCGCCGTCTGGGCGGCGCTCGACGGGGACCGGGTGCTCGGCACGGTCAGTCTGGCCTTCCCGGACAAGGCCAACAGCCTGCACCGCGCCGAGCTCGTGAAGCTGATGGTGCACCCGGACGCCCGTGGGCGCGGCCTCGGCCGCGGGCTCCTGACCACGGCGGAGGACGCGGCCGCGGCGGCCGGCATCACCCTCCTGCACCTGGACACCGAGACCGGCAGCCCCGCCGAGCGGCTGTACCGGTCCGCCGGCTGGACCCCGGCCGGCGCGATCCCCGACTACGCGGCGGACCCCGGCGGAGTGCTGCGCCCGACGACGATCTACTACAAGCACGTACCGGCAACCCCTCTCACCAGGTGATTGTCAGTGGGAGCCGCTACCGTGCCTGCCATGCCGGATGCCGAAGACGTACGACGGATCGCCCTGTCCCTGCCGGACACGACGGAGAAGATCGCCTGGAGCATGCCCACGTTCCGGGTCGCGGGGAAGATGTTCGCCACGCTGCCGGAGGACGAGACCTCCATCGCCGTGCGCTGCCCCAAGGAGGAGCGGAACGAACTGGTGCTCGCTGAGCCGGGGAAGTTCTGGATCGCCGACCACGAGTCCCAGTTCGCCTGGGTGCGGGCCCGGCTCGACGCCATCGAGGACGAGGCCGAACTGCGCGACATCCTCGCCGACTCCTGGCGCCAGGCGGCCCCGGTCCGTCTCCTGGAGGCACACCCCCGGCTCGGCCTGCCGGCGGAGTGACGTCCTCCCGGTCTCACACCCGGGCGGCCGCCGCCCCGAGGAAGCCCCCGATGCGCTCCCGCAGCGACCGGGCGTCGAGGCCGTGGGCGGCGACGTGCTCCGCCACCTGCCCGTACCGCCGCAGCTCCCGACGGCCCACGCCCAGCCCGAGGATCCGGTGCGGCACATCCGCCAGCGCGTCGTTCGCGGCGGCCGTCGAGGTGCCCGCCAGGTAGGGCTCGACGAGGACGACGTCCGTCCCGGCCGTCTCGGTGGCCCGGCGCAAGGCGGCGCCGTCGAAGGGGCGGACGGTGGTCGCGTACATGACGGTGACGTCCAGCCCCTCGGTGGCGGCGAGGACGGCGTCGAGCATCGGCCCGACGGCGACCACGACACCGGAGCGCCCCTCACGAACCGTGAGGAAATGCTCCCCGTCGACCGGCTGCGCCTGTCCGTTGGCCTGTACGGACAGGCGTACGTACACCTTGTCGTCGCCCGCGGCGACCGCGTGCCGCAGCAGCGTCTCGGCCTCGTCCGGGTGCCCCGGCACGTGGACGGTCCAGCCGTCCAGGGTGTCGAGCAGAGCCACGTCGCCCGGCGCCATGTGCGTGTACCCCCCGGCCGGCCAGTCGAAGGAGGCGGCGGCACTCACCAGCACCGCCCCCGCGTCCTGGTGCCCGAGGTCCAGCTTGACCTGCTCGAAGGGCCGCTCCACGAGGAAACTGGCGAAGGTGTGCACGACGGGCCGCAACCCGGTCAGCGCCAGCCCCGCCGCCGCCCCGATCAGGAGCTGCTCGCGGATGCCCACGTCGACGACCCGGCCGGGATGGTGGCGGGCGGCCCCCGCGAAGCCGTCCGTGCCGATCGCGGCCAGGACCACGGCGACCCGGGGATCCTCGTCGAGGAGCCGGGAGACGACAGGGGCGAAACGGTCACGCATGGTGTCCATGGGGGAGAGGTTCCTTTCGGTGCGGATTCAGATGGACTTCGGCTCGACCTGGGCCACGACCACGTGCGGGCGGCCCGGGTGCGGCGCGGTGAAGGCGGCGTACAGGGCGTCGTGGTCACGGCCGTCGACGGTCAGCGCGGACCAGCCCGCCGCCTCGAAACGGGCGGCGATCCCGCCGGGCCGCGCATAGGTGGCGGAGGCGTTGTCGACGACGACGGTGTGCAGCCGGTCGAGCCCGGCGGGCCCGGCGAAGGCGATCGCCTCGTGGTTGCTGCCCTCGTCCAGCTCGGCGTCCCCGGTCAGCGCCCACACCCGCGGCTCGTCGCGCCCCTGGGCGCGCAGCCCCAGCGCCGTACCCACGGCGATGGGCAGCCCGTGCCCCAGCGACCCGCTGCCGATCTCGGCCCCCGGCACGAGCGTCCGGTCGGGGTGGTGGCCGAGCGGGGAGTCGTAGGAGCCGAAGCCGGGCAGCCACTCCACCGGCAGGAAGCCCTTGGCGGCCAGCACGGCGTAGTACGCCATCGGTCCGTGCCCCTTCGACAGCAGGAACCGGTCCCGCTCCGGGTCCTCCCGGCTCTCCGGGCTCACTCGCAGCACGCGGTCGTAGAGGACCCACAGCACGTCCAGCGTGGACGTCGCGGCCGGGCCGTGCTTCTCGTCGCCGGTCATCAGGCCCATCAGCCCCGGCAGATCGGCATAGGTGTACGTGTGCGTCAGTGTCACGTCGGTCATGACGACGAGCGTGCAACCTCAACCCAACTTGAGGTCAAGCGGCGTCCCCCGGAAACGGATGCGCGATCAGCGGTGCGAGTGCGGTATTGTTTCCCTGCGCGTTCGGCCGGGGGGAATCCCCAGGTCAGACGGGCAACGGGACGTGGCGCAGCTTGGTAGCGCACTTGACTGGGGGTCAAGGGGTCGCAGGTTCAAATCCTGTCGTCCCGACTGTTGGGCAGTGAGCCTGAGGCCGTATCGGATTCCACGGATACGGCCTCTTGGTCATCTCTGCGGGCGGGGAGCGCCGGCCGGTTGTCGCTGGTGGCGATCCTGGTCGCCATCTCGGCGAGCTGCCTGCACGCCTGCGTGATCTCCCGCTCGGTCTGAGCGCGCTCACCGACGGCCACTCCGAGCAGCAGCGCGGTCAACGATGCGGATCCGTTGAACGCTTGCAGGGTGAGCATCTGGGTGAACAGGTCCTGACCGGCGAACGGGCCGGAGCCCTGCGCGGCGGCGACGATCGCGAAGGTCGACACGGCGAGGGCGCAGGGCGCGGACCCGGCGAGCCCGAAGCGGAAGCCGGCCCAGATCAGCAGCGGGAAGCCCAGGAACAGCAGGGGTGCGCTGCCGGTCTCGACGAAACCGACACAGACCGTGGCCGCCGCCAGCAAGATCACCTCTGCCCACCGGGACATCGAGACGCCCCGAGGCCATCGGGCCGAGCGGAGCACGAGCAGCAAGGGTGTGACCGCCAGGACGCCCATCGCGTCGCCGGTCCACCAGACCGCCCAGGCCGACGCGAAGTCGGCGGCATCCAGCACTCCGGTGAGGGCCAGTGTTCCGCTGCCGATCGTGGCGCTGACCAGCATTCCGGTGAAGGCACCGAAGAAGATCAGGGCCAGCGCGTCCCACAGCCGGTTCAGGTCGCTGCGGAACCCCGCGCGGCGGAGCAGGGCGTACGAACAGAGGGGTGCGAGCGTGTTGCCCGCCGCGATCGCGAGGACGGCCCACACGGACGGCCCCAGGGCGATATTGGCCAGGAACGCGCCGAGGGCGATCCCCGGCCAGACCCGCGGCCCGAGCAGGAGCAGACTCGTCACCGCGATGCCGCTCGGCGGCCACAGCGGAGTGACCTGCTCACGGACCAGCTGCTGGAGCAGTCCCAGCTCGGCAGACCCGTAGTACAGCGCTGCGACGGCACACATCTCCAGGACGGCCCAGCCGCCGCGCCGGGACCCTGCCTGCCGCGCGACAGCCATCGGGGACCTCCGCTTCGACATCTCCCCGACCATCATCCGCCGGATCTCCTGGAACCTCCACAACACCGCTGAACCGCATGATCGGTCCTCAAGGGCGTGCGGGCGTCAGGCGGGCGGGGTGCGCAGGGCGAGGATGGCCATGTCGTCGTGACCGTCGCTGGGGTGGTGATCGGCCAGGGCGCACACGAATTCCCGCAGGGGCAGGGCGCTGTGGACCGCGGCGAGCTCGGCCAGCTGGCCCAGACTCTCGTCGATGGAGTGGGAGGGATGCTCGATCAGGCCGTCGGTGAAGAAGAGCAGGGTGGTGCCGGGGAGCAGGAGGCGGGAGTGGTCGGGGCGTGGTTCTCCGGGGTCGACCCCGAGCGGCAGCCCGGGCTCGGCGGTCAGGATCTCCACCCGGCCCTCCGGGGTGATCAGCAGGGGCGGGACATGCCCCGCGGTGCTCCAGTGCAGTCGCCAGCCGTGCCCCTCCGGCTCGATCCGGGCCAGAGCGGTGGTCGTGACCGGGTTGGGCGTGACCGCCTGAAGTGTGCGGTCGAGCCGGGTCAGGACCGCCGCCGGCGAACTGCCCCCGTCGAAGAGCAGTGCGCGCAGCATGTTGCGGGTGGACGCCATGGTGGCGGCGGCGTGCAGGTCGTGTCCGACCACGTCGCCGATGACGACCGCCACGACATCGCCGGGCAGCGGAATGGCGTCGTACCAGTCACCGCCGAGCTTGCTGGGTTCCGCGGCCGGCCGGTAGACGGCCGCGGCGGTGAACGGTCGCAGGTCGGGCAGCGTGGGCAGCAGGAGCCGCTGGAACTGCTCGGCTCCGACGCGCACCTGTTCGAACAGACGGACGTTCTCGATCGCGATGCCGGCTGCGCTGGCCAGGGCCATCACGACGTTCTCGTCATGGACGTCGAAGGGCTGCCCGTCGCGGCGCTCGGAGAGGTACAGGTCGCCGTAGATCTCGCCGCGGACGCTGATGGCGACGCCGAGCAGGGTCCGCAGGTGCGGATGCCCGGACGGGAAGCCGACGGACGCCGCATGGGCCGGGATGTCGCTGATCCGCAGGGGCTCGGGGTGGCTGATCAGATGTCCGAGGACACCCCGGCCGGTCGGCAGGCCGGTATCCGCCAGGTCGGCCCGCTCCCGCTCGGAGAGGCCGGCGGTGATGAACTGTTCCAGGTGCTCACCGGTCTCGTTGAGCACGCCGAGGGCACCGTAATGGGCGCCGACCAGGTCCATGGCGGTGGTCACGATGCGGTGCAGTACCGCGGGCAGCTCCACCTCACGGCTGATGGCCACCACGGCGTCCAGCAGGCCCTGCATCCGGTCCATCGCGTCCAGCATGGCGCGCAGCTGCTCGTCGATCCGGCCCAGCTCGCTGCGCAGGCGCACGTGCAGCTCGGGCAGGTGGGCCTGCCCCGGGAACGGGTCCTGCTCTGCCGCCATCGCGTACGCCTCCCGGCCGGAGGTCGGTCACGTGATAGAGCTTAGGCCTCAGATCACGCAACCCGCATGCGCCAGCGCCTGCTTCAGCAGCACCCCGTGCCCGCCCGGCATCTCGCTCTGCACCGCTTCCGAGACGGCCTCCTGCGGGCTGAACCACACCAGGTCGAGGGCGTCCTGCCGGGGCCGGCAGTCACCCGTCACCGGCACGATGTAGGCGAGGGACACCGCGTGCTGGCGCGGGTCGTGGTACGGCGTGATGCCCTGCGTCGGGAAGTACTCCGCGACCGTGAACGGCTGGAGCGACGCCGGGACCCGGGGCAGCGCGACCGGGCCGAGGTCCTTCTCCAGATGGCGCAGGAGGGCGTCGCGGACGCGTTCGTGGTGCAGCACGCGGCCGGAGACCAGCGTCCGGCTGACCGTACCGTCGGGCCCGATGCGCAGCAGCAGGCCGACACTGGTGACTTCGCCGCTGTCGTCGACGCGGACCGGGACGGCCTCGACGTACAGGATCGGCATGCGGGCGCGTGTCATCTCCAGTTCGTCGGAGGACAGCCAGCCGGGCGTGGTTTCGGTCATGTCAGACATTGCTTGATCATACTTTCAGCCGTTCGGACTTCCTGGGTAGCCGCTCTCGGAGAACTGTGACCGGCCACACGCCTGTTCAATCGTCCTGCGGCCCGTCGGTCTGCAGCCGGTAGACCCGCAGGGCGTTGTCCCGCCCCGTCCAGCGGGCGATCCGCAGGGCGTCCGGCAGGGCCAGTTCGTCGGCGTCCACCCGCTCTTGGAGCAGGCCGGCCAGGCCCTGCCGGAAGGCGAGCGCCCCGAGGTGGTGGAACTCGGGCACACCGTAGGCGTCGGAGCTGTACAGGAGTTTGCGGAACGGTGTGATCTCCAGGGCCTCCGCGAGGACCGCACCGGCCCGGGCGGGGCCGACGTAGTGCAGGGTGAGGCCGACGTCGAGGTACACCTGCTCGAAGACCGCCGCCAGGTAGGCGGCCTGCCGCTGGTAGGGCCAGCAGTGCAGGAGCAGGACGGGGATCGTGCCGGCGGTGCGGTGCAGCCAGTCCGTGAGGAGGGCCGGGTCGGCTCGGTGCAGCCGGATGTCGTGGTCGCCGAACCCGGTGTGCAGCTGGAGCGGCAGGCCGAGATCGACGGCCGTCCACAGCAGGTGCCGCACGAGGACCGGGTCGTCGAGACGCCCGCCCCGTACGAGCCAGTGCCGGGCCGCCTCGGTGACCTCCGCGTCCGTGGGGCGGGCCGGGTCCAGGCCGAAGCCGGTGCGGTAGGCCGCCACCGACTTCACGGCCACCACGCCGGGCCACCGCACGGCCTCCAGCGCGGCCGCTCCGAAGGCCTGCGCGTACGCGTCCGGTTCGACCCCGGCGCCCCGCACCGCCTCCGCGACGCCCTCCAGCCGGACGACCTCGTACGCCGTCCCGCCCGCGGCCTCCGCGATGTCACCCGGCGTCGTGAGGCGCTCGGGGACGTGGCCGGTGTCGACGCAGAAGACGTCCGTGCCCGCGGCATGCAGGAAGCGGCGCTGCACCTCGCGCCAGCCCAGATCCGAGCGGCGGGCGAGGTACTCCCCCGGGGGAGCGTGCCGGGGCAGGCCGAGCAGGGGAGCGCAGTGGCGGCGCACGGCCACGCCCACGGGGCTGTCGAAGGGCGAGACGCCCGGCCACGCCTCGCCCTCCGTGATGAGGGACTCGAAGGCCTCGCGGCCGAGATCGGCCGTGACGGTGCCGTGGCAGTGGTGGTCGACCAGCCGCACGGAATCGAGCGCCTCGCGGACCGCGCCCACGTCAGTACCTCCAGCGGTACGCCGCCGCCACCCGGTCGTCGTCCAGCCCGGCGACGGACGCCGCTTCTCCCCGCCGCACGGCGATCACCGCGTCGGCCAGGACCGGGCCGAGGGCCGCCCGCAGGACGGTGTCCGCGCGGAACTCCTCGACGGCCCGCTCCAGCGACACCGGCAGCCGCCGCACACCCCGGGCGGCCGCCTCCTCCTCGCCCAGGCCGGCCGGATCGCCGGTGGTCTCGCCCGGCAGGGCTGCGGACGACGCCAGGCCGTCCAGCCCGGCGGCGATCAGGGAGCCGATCGCGAGATAGGGGTTGGCGGCCAGGTCGACGGGCTTGATCTCCAGGTTGGCCGCCTGCTCGCGCAGGCCCGCGGTGCCGGTGACGACGCGCAGCGCCGTCTCCCGGGTCTCACGGCCCCAGGCGGTGAACACACCGGCCCACTGGGAGGGCCTGAGCCTCAGGTAGCTGGCGGGACTCGGGGCGGTGACGGCCGTGAGACCGGGCAGGTGGGCGAGGATGCCGGCCGTGAGCGATTCCGCCTCGGCCGTCATGCCGTACCGGCCCTCGCCCCCGGCGTGCAGGTTGACCCCGTCACGCCAGGCGGACAGGTGGACGTGTCCCCCGTTCCCGACGCCCTGCCCCACGACGGCCGGGGCGAACGAGACCCGCAATCCGTGCCGCTGGGCCACCGCCCGCACGGTCTGCCGGACGAGCACGCTGCGGTCGGCCGCCGCCACCGGGTCGACCGCACCCACCGAGATCTCGAACTGCCCGGCCGCGTACTCGGGATGGACCTGTTCGACGTCGATGCCCTGGGCCGCGCACGCCGCCAGCACGTCGGCGGTGTAGTCACCGAGCTCGACCTGCCGGGCCGCCCCGTACGCCGGGCCGGTCGTCGCGGGCACGAACGCGTCGCCGGGGGCGTCGCCCCGGGCCACGGTCCACTCGACCTCGATGGCGGCCCTGAAGGTGAGGCCGTGCCGCCCGGCCGCCTCCGTGACCGTCCGGCGCAGGAACGTGCGGGTGCAGCCGGGATGCCGCTGCCCGTCCTGGGTGACACGGTCCACCGGCGCCCAGGCCCAGCCGGGCTGCCCGGCCAGCACGACGAGCCGGTCGAGGTCCGGGAAGAGGCGCAGATCGCCGTCGGGGGAGCCCAGGACGTCGGTGGTGACGATGGAGTCGTCCGCCAGGAACGTGTCGAACACCGGCGACATGCCGACACCCCACGCCGCCGCGGCGGCGAGCCGGGCCGTCGGGACGGTCTTCACCCGTCCGATGCCCGCGGTGTCGACATAGGCCAGCACCACACCGTGCACGCCCCGGCCGGCGAGCTCGCCGCTCAGCGCGGTGGCCCGCGCGACATCGCCGGGACGGCCGCCGGGCACGGGATCGGCCAGGGTGGTCATACGTCCTCCGCGGTTCTCCTGGGTTTCTCCGGCGAAGGCGGCTCCGTCAGGGCTTCACGGCCACCGCGCCGTACTGCGGCACCAGCACGGCCGATCCGGGCTCGGCACGCCACTGCCCGCACGACACCATGCCCGGTTCGAGCACCTCCAGACCCTCGAAGAACGCGGCGATGTCCGCGCCGCTGCGGGCGGTGATCGGGGGAGTGGCGTTCTCGTTCCAGAACTTCATGGCCGGCATCTGGCCCGCGCCGCCGAGCTCGTCGTCGAAGGTGGGGTGGGTGAGGACGAGGAAGCTGCCGGAGGGCACCGCGGCCATCACCCGGCGCACGATGGCCCGGGCCTTGTCGACGTCGAGGACGAAGTTGAGGATGCCCAGCATCATCACGGCGACGGGCTGCGTGAAGTCGAGGGTGTGCCCGGCCCGTTCGACGATGGCGTCCGGGTCGTGCACATCGGCGTCGATGTAGGCGGTGACGCCGTCGGGTGTGCCGGTCAGCAGGGTGCGGGCGTGCACCAGCACGATCGGGTCGTTGTCGACGTAGACGACGCGGGAGTCGGGCGCGAGCCGCTGGGCGATCTCGTGGGTGTTGTCCGCGGTCGGCAGTCCCGTGCCGATGTCGAGGAACTGCCGCACGCCGCGCTCACCGGCGAGGAACGACACGGCCCGGCCGAGGAAGTCCCGGTCCGCCCGGGCGATGTCCCGGATGACCGGGAACATGCCGGCGACGTGCTCGCCGACCCGCTGGTCGACCTCGTAGTTGTCCTTGCCGCCGATCCAGAAGTTCCATACGCGCGCGTTGTGCGCCACACCGGTGTTCAGTCTCGCCGACCCTCCCGAAGGGGTGTGGCCATCACTCACGACTCGTCCTCTCCTCGCACGCCTGACCGGAACCGGTCGTCGCCGCCATTGTGCCGCTCCGATGATCACGCTGTCCCGGGATTCGGCGCAGCGGGCACGGCGGTCGGCGCCGGCGGCTCGCAGGGAGCAGATCGCCGTGCCGGACGGCTCAGTTGGGGCTCGGGGCGGGGGACTTCCCGGCCAGGACGTCCTTGAGCCGCTGGGTGCCCTGCTGTACGGCCTGCTGGACGGAGTCGTTCTCGTCCCCGTCGAGTCCGCCGGCCGTGACGGTGATCGCGTCGTCCCCCACGCGCACGGCGGCGACGTCCAGGGTGAGCGTCGCGTCGTCGCCGCCGGCCGAGCCCTGCACCGTCACGCGCAGCCCCTGACGGGCGTCCCCCACCTTGGGCAGCGAGATCTCGATGACCTGGACGGTGCGCTTCTCGCTGCCGTCGGTCACGGTGAACTGGTCGCACTTCTCCGGCAGGGTGCCCAGCCAGTTCAGGGACTCCTGCGGGTCGGTCCGGTCGTAGGAGGCGACCTGGTACAGCAGGCGGGAGTCGCCCTGCTGGAAGCCGCGCAGTTCGGAGGCGCCCGACGGCCTGCCCAGCAGATCGTCGTCGAACAGCGAGTCGAGGAGCCGCTGGCAGTCGGACGCCTGGGCCTTGGCGGTGAGGAAGTCGGAGACGTCGACGGTGCCGATGAGCAGGCTGTCGTGCCAGTTGTCGGCCTCCGTGTCCTTCACCTGCGTCCAGTCGTCCTCGATGTCCGCCTCGGTGATCAGCGCGGTCCGGGCGCCGTCCGTGGAGAGGGTGGCGGTGGGAGAGGGGGTCTGCCGCGGGCCCGCGACCTGGGACGCGGTGATGCCCCGGACGCGCGAGCCGTCCGTGCCGCCGTCGTCCGAGCAGGCGGCGGTGCACAGCAGCGTGCCGGCCGCCAGGGCGGGGGAGAGAACGCGGACGAGCCGCGACGGACGACGGGTCATCGGGAGTGCCTCCTGAGAACGGGACGCGTACCCTCAGCGCACCACCGGCGCCGGGCCCCCACCACCGGCGCCGGACCGTTCGGGTGAGCCCCGCCGGGGGTGCCCGGCGCTCACATTCCAGGCCGGGCGTGGCCGTTCTGCCAGGCCCAGGCCGCGATCTCGACGCGATTCCGGGCGGCCAGCTCGAGCCGGGCGCTGGCCAGGTGCGTCTTGACCGTGGACAGGGAGACGTACAGTTCCGCCACGATCTCGGCGTTGGTGCGGCCGAGGGCGACCAGCCGCATGACGTCCAGTTCCCGCTCGGTGAGCGGTTCCTGGAGCGGGCCCCGGGGGCCGGGGAGCCGGCCGGGGCGCGCCGTCAGCGGGTGCCGCGGCCGTGACGTGCCGGAGCAGCCGGACCGTGACCGACGGGGAGACCGGCGAGTCGCCCGCGGCGGCCGCCCGGACGGCCTCGGCGAGGAGGGTGGGCCCGGAGTCCTTCAGCAGGAAGCCGCAGGCGCCGCCGCGCAGGGCGCCGTACACGTACTCGTCGAGATCGAAGGTGGTGACCACGACCACCCGCGGGGGGTCGGCGACGCCGGGTCCTGCGAGCAGCCGGGTCGCCTCCAGGCCGTCCAGCTTCGGCATCCGGATGTCCAGCAGGCACACGGCCGGCCGCTCACGGCCGGCCAGCGCGAGGGCCTCCTCGCCGTCACGGGCCTCGGCGACCACGGTGATGTCCGGCTGGGCGTCGAGGAAGAAGCGGAATCCGGTGCGGACCATGTCCTGGTCGTCCGCGATGAGCACCCGGATGGGACCGCCGGAGCGAGGGGCGGCGCCGGCGGGGCCCGGGGGGACGGGGGCCGTCATGGGTCGATCATGCCTCAGGGAGAGGGGCAGGCCGGGGTCAGCGCTGGAACGTCCAGGTGACGGAGTGGCTGTCGGCCCGGACGACGCGCACGGGGATGTCGGCGTCCCGCCCGTCGCCGCCCTTGCCGGTGCAGGTGATCATCGCCCCGGCCACGGCCTTCAGACCGGTCGGGCAGGACACGTCCGTGAGCTCCTTCCCGACCCAGGGCAGCGCGTGGTACCTCCCCGCGGTGCGGCCCGCGACGATGTCGGCATCGAGCGGGCCGCGACCGAGGCGCCGGCGTCCATGCGGCGCACCGTGGGCGTCCTGCGCGACACCGGGCCCGAGGCCGCCGACCGCCGTCCCGTCGGTGATCCGGCCGGCATCACCGACCTGGTCGAGGGCTTCACGAGCCCCGCCGCCGACGCCACGGAGGTCACCGTCCGCCTGACCTGGCCCGCCGGCCGCCTGGAGGTCACCGTGACGGACGACGGCCACGGCGGCACCCAGTTCCCGGAGGCCGCGCACGGCGGGGGCTTCGGCATCGTCGGCCTCACGGAACGGGTGGCGGCGCTGGGAGGCGGGTTGCACGCTGGGCCGCGTGCGGGCGGTGTTCCCGGCCGGGACGTAGGGGCGGCTCCCTCGGGTGCGGCCCTTGGGACGGCCCGACTCCTGGTGCCGGGACCCCCACTCGCTGTTCAATGAGGCTGCACACCCTGCACCATCATCCGAGCAGAGGAGCCGCCCGTGTCACCCGCCGTCGTGCCGCCCCTCGGCGCACGCATCCGGCAGGCGCGCCTGGAGCGCGGTACGAGCCTGCGCGCGCTCGCCCGGGAGGTCGGTGTGTCGCCGAGTCTCGTGTCGCAGATCGAGACCGGCAAGAGCCAGCCTTCGGTCAGCACGCTGTACGCGATCACGACGGCCCTGGGCATCTCCGTCGAGTCCCTCTTCGACGTCCGGGAGCACGCCGCCGCGTCCTCGCCCGGGCCGTCACCCGGCACCGTGCCGCACGCCCTGGCCGCCCTCGCCGCCGATCCGGGGCGGCGGATCGGGCCCCTGGTCGGCGCGGACGGGCGCGAGACGCTGGAACTGGACTCGGGGGTCGTGTGGGAGCGGCTCGGGCGGGTGCCGGGCGCGGAAACCGACTTCCTGCTGGTGACGTACCGGCCCGGCGGCTCCTCCTCCGGCTCCGGGGCGCTGATGCGGCACCCGGGCACGGAGTACGGCCATCTCACCTCCGGCGAGCTGGTCCTCACCCTCGGATTCGAGGAGTACACGCTGCGGCCGGGCGATTCCGTCTGCTTCGAGTCGACGACACCCCACCGCTACCGCAACGATGGAGAGGTACCGGCGGTGGGCGTCTGGTTCGTGTCCGGCGATGTTCAGTGACACTTGACACCCATCGCGCACGGGCGTTCACTCCGGAGTGGGGGTGGTCGCCGTGGCGATCCGCACATACGGCCCCAACGCCGTCGACTGGGAAGAGCGCATCGACCTGGACCGGCTGCGCGGGCAGCGGCTGGCCCGGCTGCACGAGTCCCTGAACCGCTCCGGCCTCGGCGCGGTGCTCGGCTTCGACTTCGCCAACATCCGCTACATGACGGCCACCCACATCGGCACCTGGGCGATGGACAAGCTGATCCGCTTCGCCCTGCTGGTGCGCGACGGCGAACCGGTCGTCTGGGACTTCGGCTCCGCCGCCCGCCACCACCAGCTGTACAACCCGTGGCTCGACTACAGCGACGGCAAGGGCGGCCCGCCCACCGGCGCCCGAGCCGGCATCTCCACCCTGCGCGGCGCCTTCCACCCGGACGCCGGGATCGCCGAGGACGTGGCCGCCAAGATCGCCGCCGAACTGCGCGAACACGGGCTCGCCGGCGAACCCCTCGGCGTCGACGTCGCCGAGATGCCGGTCCTCGCCGCGCTGCGCGCCGAGGGCATCGACGTCGTCGACGGGCAGCAGGTCTTCCTGGAGGCCCGCCGCATCAAGACCGGCGACGAGATCGCCCTGCTCACCCAGGCCTGCGCCATGGTCGACGCGGCGTACGAGGAGCTCTACGGGTACCTGCGCCCGGGCGTGCGCGAGAACGAGTGCGTCGGCGTGGTCAGCAAGGTCCTCTACGACCTCGGCAGCGAGTACGTCGAGGGCGTGAACGCGATCTCGGGCGAGCGCTGTTCACCACACCCGCACGTATACAGCGACCGGTTGATCCGCCCCGGCGACCCGGCGTTCTTCGACATCCTGCACAGCCACCTCGGCTACCGCACCTGTTACTACCGCACGTTCGCCGTGGGCAGCGCCTCGCGGGCGCAGCGGGACGCGTACGTGCGCTGCCGGGAGTACATGGACGAGGCAATCGCGCTCGTCCGGCCCGGTGCGACCACCGCCGACATCGTCCGGGTCTGGCCCCGCGCCGAGGAGTTCGGCTTCGCCGACGAGACCGCCGCCTTCGCCCTCCAGTACGGCCACGGCGTCGGCCTGTCGATCTGGGAGAAGCCGGTCTTCAGCCGCCTCGTCTCCCTCGACCACCCCGAAGTCCTCGAAGAGGGCATGGTGTTCGCCCTGGAGACGTACTGGCCGGCCGCCGACGGCTGGTCCGCCGCCCGGATCGAGGAGGAACTGGTCGTCACCGCCGACGGCTGCGAGGTCATCACCAAGTTCCCCGCCGAGGAACTGCTGGTGGCCGGGCGCAAGTACTGGACGGTGGGCGGCGAGCTGAACACCCGGCGCGAGGCGCAGTCCCACCTCAACACGGGGGACCGCTGATGGACGCCACCGCGCTCCTCGACCGGTACGAGCGGATGAACGTCATCCGCCGGACCGAGAAGGCCGCCCACGACCTGTTCCTGCGGGGCCTGGTGAAGGGCACCACGCACCTGGCCGCCGGGCAGGAGGCGATCGCCGTGGGGGCGAGCGCCGCCCTGCGCCCGGACGACTACGTGTTCGCCACCTACCGTGGCCACCACCACGCCCTCGCCCGGGGTGCCACACCGGAGGAGTGCCTCGCCGAGCTGATGAGCCGGGCGACGGGGCTGTGCAAGGCCAAGGGCGGCTCCATGCACCTGACCAAGGCGGCCACCGGCATGCTCGGCTCGTACGCCATCGTCGGCTCCCATCTCCCGATGGCGGTGGGCGCGGCCTGGTCGGCCCGGCTGCGCGGAACCGAACAGCTCGCGGTCGCCTTCTTCGGCGACGGCGCGACCAACATCGGCGCCTTCCACGAGTCACTCAACCTGGCCGCCGTGTGGAAGCTGCCGGTGCTGTTCGTGTGCGAGAACAACCTGTACATGGAGTACACGCCGATCGCCGACGTCACCGCCGTGCCCCGCCCCGCCGCCGATCGGGCTCCGGCCCACGGCATCCCGGGCGAGGTCGTCGACGGCAACGACGTGGTGGCGGTCGAGGAGGCGGTGGGGCGGCTCGCGCGGCGGGCCCGGGCCGGAGACGGGCCCGCCGTGCTGGAGGCCGAGACCTACCGGCACTTCGGGCACAGCCGCGCCGACCCTGCGGCCTACCGCCCGGCCGAGGAGGTCGAACGCTGGCTGAAGCACGACCCGTTGGACCTGGCGCGGGGGCGCCTGGCCGAGCTGGGCGTGGACGAGGAGACTCTCGCCGGGGCCGACGAGCGGGCCCGGGCCGTCGTGGAGCGGGCCGTGGAGGCGGCGAAGGCCGCGCCGCCGCCCGATCCGCGCGAGGCACTGACCGACGTGTGGGCGGACGGGGGTGCCGCATGGCGGACGTGATCACCTACCGGGAGGCGGTCGCCGAGGGCATCGCCCGGGAGATGCGGCGGGACGCGTCGGTGGTGTGCCTCGGGGAGGACATCGCCGCGGCCGGCGGGGTGTTCAAGACGACCACCGGCCTGCTGGAGGAGTTCGGGCCCGGCCGGGTGTGGGACACGCCCATCTCCGAACAGGCCATCGTGGGCGCGGCGATGGGCGCCGCCATGACCGGGATGCGGCCCGTCGCGGAGATCATGTTCTCCGACTTCCTGGCCTGCTGCTGGGACTACCTCGCCAACGAGATCCCCAAGGTCCGCTACATGACCGGCGGCCAGGTGACCGTGCCCCTCGTCGTGCGCACCGCCAACGGCGGCGGACTCGGCTTCGGCGCCCAGCACTCCCAGGCCACCGAGAACTGGGCCCTGACCGTCCCCGGGCTGAAGATCGCGGCACCGGCGACACCGGCCGACGTCATCGGCATGCTGGCGGCGGCGATCCGCAGCGCGGACCCGGTGGTCTTCTTCGAGCACAAGGGGCTGCTCGCGACCAAGGGCCCGCCGCCCCCGCCCGGTCACGTCGTCGAGCTCGGCCGGGCCGCGGTCGTCCGCGAGGGCACCGACGTCACGCTCGTCGCGCTGGCCTCGACGGTCCCCCTGGCCCAGGAGGCCGCCGGCGTCCTGGCCGGGGAGGGCGTCGAGGCCGAAGTGGTCGACCTGCGCTGTCTGGTCCCGCTGGACGCCGCGACCGTCCTCGCCTCGCTGGGCAAGACGTCGCGGCTCGTCACCGTCGAGGAGAACCCGTACCAGGGCGGCTGGGGCGCCACCGTCGTCTCGGTCGTCGCCGACGAGGGATTCGCCCTGCTGGACGCGCCCGTGCGGCGGGTGGCGGGGGAGTGCGTCCCGCTGCCGTTCGCGGACGCGCTGGAGGAGCAGGTCATCCCCACCGTCGACAAGGTCGTCACCGAGGTGCGCCGGCTCGCCGCGTACTGAGCCGCACACCCGCACCGAACACCCCATGGGAGGAAGCGCGATGACCACCAGGACACTGCTGCGCTCCGGTCACGTGATCTCGATGGACCCGGACATCGGGGACCTGCCCCAGGGGGACGTCCTCGTGGAGGACGGCAGGATCGCGGCCGTCGAGCCCGAGATCAGTGCCGACGCCGAGGTCCTCGACATGACCGGCCACATCGTGATCCCCGGCTTCGTCGACACCCACCGCCACACCTGGGAGGCCCCCATCCGGGGCGTCGCCCCCGACGCCACCCTCGACGACTACTTCGTCGACATCCTCGACACCTTCGCCCCCCTGTACACCCCCGAGGACGTGTATGCGGGCAACCTCGCGGGCGCGCTGGAGTGCCTCAACGCCGGCATCACCACCCTCGTCGACTGGTCGCACATCAACAACACCCCCGAGCATCCCGACGCGGCGGTCCAGGGCCTGAAGGAGTCCGGCATCCGGGCGCGGTACGCGTACGGCAGCGCCAACACCTCCCTCGCGGAGTACTGGTTCGAGAGCAGGATCGTGATCCCGGCGGACGACGTACGGCGGATCCGGTCGACGCACTTCGCCTCCGACGACGGCCTGCTCACCATGGGCCTCGCCACCCGCGGACCCGGCTTCTGCGTCGACGAGGTCGTCACCGCCGAGTGGGCCATGGCGCGCGAGCTCGGCCTCCCGATCACCGTGCACGTGGCCATGGGGCGTCTCGCCGGCCGCTTCGGCATGGTCAGGCAGCTCCACGGGCTGGGGCTGCTCGGCCCGGACACCACCTACGTCCACAGCTGCTACCTCAGCGAGGAGGAGTGGCGGATGGTCGCCGACAGCGGCGGCACGGTGTCGGTCGCGCCGCAGGTGGAGCTCCAGATGGGGCACGGCTGGCCGCCCGTGATGCAGGCCATCGAGCACGGTCTGCGGCCGTCCCTCAGCATCGACGTCGTCACCACCGTCCCCGGCGACATGTTCACCCAGATCCGCGCGGCCTTCGGCGCCGAGCGCGCCCGCGTCAACGCGGACTGCTGGCAGGCCAACATGCCGGTGCCCAGCACTATGCTGACAGCGCGTCAGATGTTGGAGATCGCCACCGTGAACGGCGCCCACGTCGCCGGTCTGGAGGACCGCACCGGCTCCCTGACCCCGGGCAAGCGCGCCGACATCGTGGGGATCGACGCCACCGCCCCGAACGTCGCCCCCGTGCACGACGCGGCGGCCGCGGTGACGCTGTGCGCCGACGTCTCCAACGTGGACACGGTCCTCGTCGACGGCGTGATCCACAAGCGCGACGGCCGGCTCCTCGGCGACACCGCCCGTGCCCTGCGGCTCGTCGGCGAATCCCGGGACCGGCTCCTCGCCGCGAAGGAGGCCAAGGGGACGAAGGCGCCGGCATGACGAATCACCTGGTGCGTCACGCCGCCGGCCTGCCCGAGCCGCCCCACGACGGCCACGGTCACCGGCGCCGGGCGCTGGTCGGCGAGGACGACGGCAGCGTCCACACCGGCTTCGGCCTGTGCGAACTGCTCCCGGGCGGCCGGATACCCGCCCATGTGCACTCCTACGAGGAGACCTTCTTCGTCCTCGACGGGGCCGTGATCCTCGACCTGCCGGACGGTTCGTACCTCCTGGAGACGGGCGACCACGGCCTGCTGCCCACCGGCGTTCCGCACGCCTGGCGCGGGGCCGGGGGCACCGGCGGCCGCTGGGCGGACATGCTGGCCCCGGTGCCGCGCGCCCGCTACGGACACGACACCCAGGCCGTGCCGGACCTGCCAGCGCGCGAGCCGGCCCGGGTCGACGTCCGCGACCCGCGCACCCGCTCCTTCGGCCACTTCGAGCCCGCCCAGATGGATCCCGGCAAGCAGTCCCAGGACCTGCTGGCCGCCACGGCGAGCATGCGGACCGCCCTGCTGGTCTACAGCGGGATCACGGTGAAGATGATGATCGACGGCGATCTGGGCGCGGTCGCCTCGACCATGTTCATGGTGCAGTACGCGTCCGACGGGGTCATCGGAACCCACGACCATCCCTTCGAGGAGACCTATCTGATCCTGGAGGGCGTGGCCGAGGCCACCCTGGACGGCGAGCGGTACCGGCTGGAGCCCGGCGATCTGGCCTGGGCGGGCGCCGGATGCGTGCACGGATTCGTCAACGCGGGGCAGGGGACGCTGCGCTGGCTGGAGACACAGGCGCCGCAACCGCCGTCACGGCACTCGTACCGGTTCACGCGGGACTGGGACTATCTGCGCGCGGCACTGGAGGAGAAGTCATGAGCAGTGTGCTCGTCGTCGGCGGCACGTCCGGGATCGGGCTGGAGTTCGCCCGGACGCGGGCCGGGCAAGGAGACGACGTCGTCCTCACCGGCCGCGACACCACGCGGGCCGAAGCGGTCGCGAAGGAGGTCGGCGCCCGCGGGCTCGCCCTCGACCTGGTCCGGCCGCTGGAGATCGCGGCGGCCCTGGCCGGCCTGGGGCGCGTCGACCATCTGGTGATCGCGGGCGTCACCCGGGACGACAACAAGGTGACCGAGTACGACATCGACGCCGCCCTGCGCCTGGTCACCCTGAAGCTGGTCGGCTACACGGAGGTGGTGCACACGCTGCGGAGCCGGCTGCACGACGACAGCTCCATCGTGCTGTTCGGCGGCCAGGCCAAGGAACGCCCCTACCCGGGCGCGACGACGGTGGCGACGGTCAACGCCGGGGTGCGGGGCCTGATGAACTCGCTGGCCGTCGAACTCGCTCCGGTCCGGGTCAACACCGTGCACCCCGGGGTCGTGGGCGACAGCCCGTACTGGCAGGCCAAACCGGAGAAGGTGCTCGCCACGCTGCGCACCGAGACCCCCACGGGACGGCTTGCCGCGATGGCCGACGTGGTGGACGCGGTGGACTTCCTGCTGCGGAACCGGTCGGTGAACGCGGTGGAACTGTGCGTGGACGGTGGCTGGTTGCTCGGGTGAGGGACGGTGGCGCGGGGCGCGGTGCAGCCGCTCAGCCGACGCGGCCGAGTGTGTCCCGCACGACCTCCTTGTCCAGGGCCGCCCGTACCAGCGCGGCGGCGAGCACGGCCGGGTCGGTGTCCCCGGCCAGTTCGGTGAGGCGCTCGGGGTCCTGTGGCAGGCCCAGCCGCTTGGCGCCCTGAAGCGCCTTGGTGTCCAGGTAGGGGGCCGCCTCCGGCCAGACGCCCTGCGCCTCGCGCAGGAAGATGTCGGCACCCGCGGGCCCGATGCCGGGGAACTCCCTCAGGAGGCGGCGCAGTTCGGGGACCTCGCCGTCCGCCTCCCGGCGCAGCCGCCGCAGATCGCCGCCCCACCGCTCGCTCACCAGCCCTGCGGCGTCGCCCAGCTGGGTGGCCGTGCGCTCGTCGTAGCGCCGGTAACCGCCCCGGCCCAGGGCGTCGACCCGCTGCTGCCAGGTGGCCTGGGCCATGCGGCGCGGATCGCGCAGCCCCGCCTCGTGCAGGGCACGGGCGGTGGCCAGCGCGATCGAGCCGCGGATACGGGCACTGAGCAGATGGGAGAGCACCAGCAGCCGGTACAGCGGCTGCGGTGTGTCCTTCAGCGCGATGCCCGCCTCCTCGGCGTACGTGCGGCCGTGCGCGCCGACGAGTTCCCGTACGACGCGCTCCCGGCGGCCCACGGCCTACCCCTTCAGCGGGTCGTGCCCGACCGTCATCAGCCGGCGCCGGCGCCGGGTGTCCTCGGCCGTCACCTCCGGCTCGGGCTCGTTCTCCAGGTCCACCTGGCCGGTGACCGTGTCCACGACCTTCCGCATCACGCGCAGGTCGTCCTCGGTCAGGTCAGTGCGGCGCTTCTGGAGGATCGCCAGGACGTGCTGCCCGGTGGCCGAGCCGGCCTGGTCCGGCAGCGGCTCGGATGCCTCGTCGGCGTCGCGGACCCGCAGCCAGGCCGCGAGTTCCTGCGAGGTCATGTTCACCACGCGGTGGAAGTCCTCCCACAGCGCGTCCAGTTCGAGGGCGTCGGTCATCGCCTGCCCCTTCCGTACGTACGTCGGATGTCCTGTGCCCGTCCCCGGCGGGTCAGCGGGGGAAATTCTCGGCGTCGAACATCCAGCGCTGCTTCTCCAGCTCCGCCGTGATGCCGATCAGCAGGTCCTGGGTGACGGGGTCCGCCTTCTCGGTCGCGTCGATGCGCTCGCGCAGCCGGCCGACCGCGTCCTGCAGGGCATCCACCATCACCTGCACGGCGTCCGCGTCGCGCACCCAGCCCTCCTTCGGGGCGGGCAGCGTGAAGGCCTTGGCGATGGTCTCCGGCCGTCCGTCCGGCGGGACGCCCAGCGCCGCGGACCGCTCCGCGACGGTGTCGGCGAAGTCCCGTGCCGCCGTGACCACCTCGTCGAGCTGGAGGTGGATGGACCGGAACCGGGGGCCGACGACGTTCCAGTGCGCCTGCTTACCGACCAGCGAGAGCCCGAGCAGATCCACCAGGGTGTCCTGGAGTGCCTCGCAGGAGACCTTGCGGGCGTCGTCGGGCAGTGTGCTCCTCACAGCCGTCATAGGGCACTTCTCCTTCTCGCGTCGTTCCTGGTCGTCCGGAGCAGTGCGTCGCGCTCCTCCTCGGCGGTGCCGCCCCAGACGCCCGAGGCCTGACCGCTGCTCAGCGCGAAACTCAGACACGGGTCGCTCACCGGGCAGCGCGCGCAGACCCGCTTGGCGGCGCTCACGTCGCGCAGGGCGGGACCGGCGGTGCCCACGGGAAAGAACAGCTCGGGGTCCTCGTCCACGCAGGCGGCGCTCCGCAACCACTCCATGACCGCGCGGGTGCCCTGGGCGCACTGCTGCAAACGCGTCGCACGAGGGTCGTCCGGCCTGCGATGTGACCTGCCGGGAAGCCTGGGAGGCGCAGAATCTTCACAGGTGGCGGGCCGAGGGGCTATAGTCCGAAACTAGCAGTGCTAATTAATGCGCGTTGATGGGCGAGACCGCCGAGGAGGTCGCCGCGCGCTACGGCATCTCGCGCGAACGCCAGGACGACTTCGCCCTGCGCAGCCACCAGCGCGCCGCCCTGGCCCGCAAGAACGGCCACTTCGACGACGAGCTCCTCCCCGTGGAGCGCCCCGACGGTGTGGTCGTCGACACCGACGAGTGCGTCCGCGAGGACACCTCGGCCGGGAAGCTGGCCCGGCTGAAGCCGGTCTTCCGGGACGGCGGCACGGTCACCGCGGGCAACGCCTCGCCGATGAACGACGGCGCCGCCGGCCTGCTCCTCGTCAGCGAGGAGGCCCTGAACGACCTGGGCCTGGAGTCCCTGGGCCGCTATGTCGCGGGCGGCTCGGCCGGTGTCCACCCCGACGTCATGGGCATCGGCCCCGTCCCCGCCACCCGCAAGGTGCTGACCCGCGCCGGGTGGAGCGTCGGCGACCTGGAGGAGGCCGAGTTCAACGAGGCCTTCGCCGCCCAGGACCTGGCCTGCGTGGACCAGCTCGGCATCGACCCCGACCTGGTCAACCCCAGCGGCGGCGCCATCGCGCTGGGCCACCCCCTCGGCTGCTCCGGCGCCCGCATCCTGACGACGCTGCTCCACCGGATGCGGCGAACGGGGGCGGGGCGCGGGCTCGCCACGATGTGCGTCGGAGTGGGGCAGGGGAGCGCGGTCCTCGTCGAACGGCCCTAGCGAAGCCCGGCCCCCGGCCCAGCAGGCGAGACAGCGCTTACGGGCACCTGTTCGTTGCACATAGCATCAGTGTTCGCATGAACACCATGACGCTCTGGCACATCACCGGCTGGGAGTTCGCCGCCCTCGCCTTCGCGGCCCTGCTCGTCGGCTTCTCGAAGACCGCCGTGAGCGGGGCCAACACGGTCAGCCTCGCCATTTTCGCCGCCGTGCTGCCCGCCCGTGCCTCCACCGGCGTGCTGCTGCCCATCCTGATCGCCGGGGACCTCCTGGCCGTCGCCACCTACCGGCGGCACGCACACTGGCCCACACTGTGGCGGCTGTTCCCGGCGGTCGCCGCGGGCGTCGTCGTCGGCACGGTGTTCCTGCTCTGGGCGGACGACGCGATCGTACGGACCTCGATCGGGGCCATCCTGCTGCTGATGGCGGCCGTGACGGTGTGGCGCCGGCGTACGGCCGACCAGGAGGAGGAGCCGGACTCCGTCACCACCCGGTCGGGCCGCATCAAGGCCCGTTCCTACGGCGTCCTCGGCGGCTTCACCACCATGGTCGCCAACGCGGGCGGCCCCGTGATGTCGATGTACCTGCTCTCCGCGGGCTTCCGCAAGCTCGGCTTCCTCGGCACCTCGGCCTTCTTCTTCCTCATCGTCAACGTCTCCAAGCTGCCCTTCAGCGCGGGCCTCGGCCTCATCGACGGCCGCTCGCTGCTCCTGGACCTGGCGCTCGTGGCGTTCGTGGTGCCCGGCGCGCTGTTCGGCAAGTGGGCCGTGCACCGGATCAACCAGCGGCTGTTCGAGCAGCTCGTCATCGCGGCGACCGTCGTGGGCGGCCTGCAACTACTGCTGCGCTGACCCCCGCAGCAGCGCCGGAAGGTCCGCGAAGGAGTCGATCACGTGGTCGGGCGTGCCGTCGGCGTCCCGCAGCGTCTCCGGCTGGAACTTCCCGGTCCGCACCAGCACCCCGGTCACCCCGGCCCGCTGCGCCGCCAGCACGTCGGACTCGACGTCGTCCCCCACCATCACCGCCTCCTGCGCGCCGACGCCCAGCCGGGCGAGTGCCGCCGCGAAGAACGCCCGCGACGGCTTGCCGGTGATCTCGGCCTCCACCCGCGCGGCCCGCTCCAGCCCGGCCAGGAACGCCCCGGAGTCCAGCCGCAGCCCCTCATCCGTACGCCAGTACAGGTTGCGGTGCATCGCCACCAGCCGGGCCCCGCGCTGCAGATGCCCGAAGGCCCGGTCGAGCTCCGCGTACCCGAACTCGGGACCGGCCCCGCCGACCAGGACGACCTCCGGCACGGTTGTGGTGTCACCCGCCTCGACGACCGTGACACCGTCGAGGTCCTCTGCGATGTCGCCGCTGTTCAGCAGGGCGCACCGGGCACCGGGACAGTGCTCGGCGAGGTACGCGGCGGTGGCGGCGGGCGCGGTCAGGATGTCCTCGGCGGACACCGGGAACCCCGCCTCCGCCAGCGTCCCGGCGATCGACGCCCGGGTGCGGGAGGTGGTATTGGTGACCAGCAGAACGCCGAACCCGGCTTCCCTGACCTCCCGCAACGCCTCGACGGCCCCGGGCAACGGCCGCCACGAGACGGTGAGCACCCCGTCGACGTCGATGAGCACGGCACGCACGGACTCCATGCCAGGACGATAGCCAGGGGGAGCCGGACGCGCCGGTCGAGTGCGGGCACCTGCCCGGTCCGCCCCCGTCGTGATGCCCGCCGTGGGACACCTCGTACGCTCGACGTCGTGTCTCCTCACGTCCTGGTCCTCGGCGGCACCGCCGAGGCACGTGCCCTGGCCGCCTCGCTGGCCGAGCGCCCCGGTGTGCGCGTCACGACGTCCCTCGCGGGGCGTACGGCGAGGCCCGGGGCGCTCGACGGGGACGTACGCCTCGGGGGCTTCGGCGGGGCCCGGGGACTGGCCGGGTGGCTGCGGGAGCAGGGCGTGGACGCGCTCGTCGACGCCACCCACCCCTTCGCCGAGTCGATCACGGCCAACGCGGCCCGCGCCGCGGCCGAGACCGGCGTACCCGCGGTGGTGCTCCGCCGCCCGGGGTGGCGGCCCGGCCCCGGGGACCACTGGCACCCGGTCCCCTCACTGGACGCGGCAGCCGGCCTGCTTCCGGGACTCGGCCGCCGGGTGCTCCTCACCACCGGGCGTCTCGGCCTGGCCTCCTTCGCCCACCTGACGCGGCTCCACTTCGTCGTGCGGTCGGTGGACCCCCCCGGGCCGCCGATGCCGCCCGACACCCATGTGCTGCTCGCCCGCGGCCCGTTCACCGTCCCCGGCGAGACGGCCCTGCTCCGCGAGCACCGCATCGACGTTCTCGTCACCAAGGACAGCGGGGGAGCGGCGACGGCGGCCAAACTGACCGCGGCCCGGGACCTCGGACTGCCGGTCGTGGTCGTACGGCGGCCGCCGCTGCCCGACGGTGTGACGGCCGTTCCCGATGTGGAGGGTGTGCTGGAGCGGCTGGGCCTCGGGTAGGACGCTCACACCGAGCCGGCCGTGAGGGACTTCTCCGGACTGAGCGCCCGGTGATGTGCCCGCCAGTCCCCTCAGTCGCGGGGGTTGCGGCGCAGCAGGTACGTGTCCATGATCCAGCCCTTGCGGTCCCGGGCCTCGGCCCGCAGCCGCTCGATGCGGGGGGCCGCCTCGGCGATCGGGCCGGAGGCGAGGATCTCGTCCGGGGTGCCGATGTAGGCGCCCCAGTAGATGTCGACGTCCTCCTGCGCGTACTGCCGGAACGTCTGGTGGGCGTCCAGCATCACCACCACGTCGTCCACGCCCTCCGGGAAGCCCTCCGCCAGCCGCCGGCCGGTGGTGATCTGCACCGGCCGGGCCACCCGGTTGAGGCCCGTGCGGTGCCGGGCGACGAGCGCCGAGACGCTGCTGATGCCGGGCACGACGTCGTAGTCGAACGCCACGGCGCCCCGCTCCAGCACCTCCTCCAGGATCCCCAGCGTGCTGTCGTACAGCGACGGGTCGCCCCACACCAGGAACGCGCCGGTCTGCTCCTCGCCGAGTTCCTCGGTGATCAGCCGCTCGTAGATGTCGGCGCGGGCGCTGCGCCAGTCCCCGACGGCGGGGGAGTAGGCCGCGCCGCCGGCGCTCCGGTCCCGCTCGGGGTCGCGCGCCTCGACGACGCGGTACGTCCCCTCGGGTACGTGCGCGTCGAGCATGTCCCGGCGCAGCGCGGTGAGATCCGCCTTCACCTCGCCCTTCTCCAGGATGAAGAACACGTCCGTGCTTCGCAGCGCCCTGACCGCCTGGAGGGTGAGCTGGTCGGGGTCGCCCGCGCCGATACCGATGACATGAATCTTTCGCACGGCCCGAGTCTGCCGCACCCGGATCCGGACGGTTACACCGAGGTCGGCGTCCCGCCCCCAGGGAGTTGGCGAGACGAGCGTCCGTCGCCGCAGCTCAGCGCCCGGCCGCCGGACCCCGCAGCCGAGGCGCCCGCGCCCCAGCGTCGACCGGCCGGCCGGTTCGTTCCACGTCCCCGGCCAGCTCCCGCGCCCACGCGGCCACACCCACGACGTCGATCCCGTGCGGCCGGTCCTGCCCGGCCGCGGACACCCACGCCTCGGCCGCCCCTGCACCGCGCCGCAGCAGCCGGGCCCCGCCCGTCAGATTCCCCCGGGCGGTGTGCGTGAGCCCCACGGCGAGCTGGGCGAGCCCCCGCCACAGCTCGCGCTCCTCGCCGGGCCCCGACTTCCACGCGTCCTCGAACACCTCGTGCGCATGGAACGGCTTGCCCTCGTCCAGCAGCCGCTGCGCTTCCACGACGGTCTCCTCCGGGGTGCGGACGACGCCCTCGGGCTGCCGGGGCACACCGTCCGCGCCGTACGGCAGGGGCCGCCCGAGGCCGTCCCGGGGCCGGGCGTTGCGCGCCCGCCCCTCGCTGTCGCGGTCCCGTGCGTCCCCCGGCCGGTCCGGGGAGGTCTCTCCTGTGCTGCCCATACGCCGATTGTCCCGCCCGGCCCGCTTTCGGCGCGGCCAGGGGTGTGGGGTAAAGTGCTGTTCGCGCGATCACGCGGCTCACCGCGGGTGGCGCGCACCGGGACGTGGCGCAGCTTGGTAGCGCACTTGACTGGGGGTCAAGGGGTCGCAGGTTCAAATCCTGTCGTCCCGACGGTGTGAAGGGTCCCGCAGGCCGATGCCTGCGGGACCCTTTCGTCGTGCGTACACGATGCGCCTGTGCGTACGCCCTTGACCTCAAGAGCACTCCAAGCTGAAGACTCCCCTGCGTGCCCCGGACCCGGGGCCCGCCGGAGGGAGACGCCCATGAAGTACCGCACGATCGGCACGAACCCCACGACCCGCCGCGAGGTGAGTGTCCTCGCGCTCGGCGCGATGCTGTTCGGCTCGGTGACGGACGAAGCGACGTCCTTCGCCGTGCTCGACCGTTACGTCGAAGCCGGCGGGAACTTCATCGACACGTCCGACAACTACGCGTTCTGGACCGACGGCGGCCAGGGCGGCCAGAGCGAGGAACTCCTCGGCCGCTGGCGGCGCAGCCGCGGCATCGGCGACGAGATCGTCGTCGCGACCAAGCTCGGCGCCCGCCCCCTGGCCCCCGGCACCGGGTACACCGACAACCCCGAGGGCCTGTCCGCCAAGGTCGTGCGCGAATCCGCCGAGCGCAGCCGGGAACGGCTCGGCCTGGAGAAGCTGGACCTGTTGTACGCGCACATAGAGGACCACACCGTCCCGCTCCAGGAGACCGTCGAGGCCTTCGCCGCCCTGGTCGCCGACGGCACCGCCGGACTGCTCGGCGTGAGCAACCACGCCGTCTGGCGTGTGGAGCGGGCCCGGGCCCTGGCCGCTGCGGCCGGACTGCCCGGCTACGAGGTCCTCCAGTACGCGCACACCCACCTGCGCCCCCGCTCCGACGTCCCAGACGCCCTGTTCCCGGACGGCAGCCTCGGCCACGCCGGCCCCGACCTGCTCGGTTACCTGAGGGCCGAGCCCGGCCTGACCCTGGTGGCGTACTCCCCGCTGCTGAGGGGGGCCTACACCCGCCCGGAGCGCCTGCCCGCCGACTTCGACCACCCCGGCACCCCGGCCCGGCTGGCCGCACTGCGCGACGTGGCCCGGGAGACGGGCGCGACCCTCAACCAGGTCGTGCTCGCCTGGCAGATCGGCGGTGAACTGCCCGTCCTGCCGCTGGCCGGGGTCTCCTCCGTCGCACAGCTGGAGGAGAACCTGGCAGCGGTGGACCTGGAGCTGACCCCGGAGCAGCGCGCCCGGCTGGACGCGGCGCACTGACACCGTGGGACCGTGGAGGGGAACGGCACACCGGACCTCCGGAAGGAGCACCGGCCATGACCACCCACCCGGCCCACCCTGCCGCCGGCTCGATCAGGACCACCCCGGAAGGCCTCTTGTGGGAACCCAGCGAGCGCTGGGTGCGCGGCCGCAAGGGCGACGTCACGGTCGTCGACAGCCGGCACCCGGTGCTCGTCTGGGAGCCCCGACTGCCCGTCCCGCAGTACGTCTTCCCCCGCGAGGACGTCCGCACGGACCTCCTCCGCCCGGCCGAGAACCCGCCCACGGGCGCCCACACCGGCTCCCGGATCTTCTACGACCTCGACGCCGACGGCGAGGTGCGCCGGAACGCGGCCTGGACGTTCCCCGCCGACGACCTGGCCGGCCACATCGCCTTCGAGTGGTTCCTGCGCACCGACACAGGCCTCGACCACTGGTACGAGGAGGACGAGGAGATCTTCATCCACCCCCGTGACCCGCACAAGCGCGTCGACGCGCTGCCCAGCAGCCGGCACGTGCGGGTGGAGATCGACGGGCAGGTCGTCGCGGACAGCCACGACCCCGTCCTGCTCTTCGAGACCTCGCTGCCCACCCGCTACTACCTGCCCCGCGAGGACGTCCGCCTCGACCTGTTCGACGCCACCGACCACCACACCGGATGCCCCTACAAGGGCACCGCCTCGTACTGGTCCTGGCGCGGCGGGGCCGATGTGCCGCCCAACCTCGTGTGGACCTATCCCGAGCCGCTGCCCGCGGTGGCGGTGATCCAGGGGCGCGTGGCCTTCTTCAACGAGGTCGTCGACATCACGCTGGACGGCGAGCGCCTGGAACGCCCGGACACCCCGTTCAGCCGGATGCTGCGGAGGCGGAGCCGCTCGTGAAGCTGCCGAGGAGAGGGGCCACCGCTTACGGCCGCACCAGCAACTGGAAGTCGAACGTGTAGAGCGAGGCCCGGTAGATGTGCGTTCCGTACTCGACCGGGCGCCCCGTGTCGTCGTACGCCGTGCGCTGCATGGTGAGCAGCGCCGCTCCCTCCTCCTCGTCCAGGCGGGACGCCTCCCGGGCGGTGGCCGCGCGGGCGCCGACCGTCTGGCGGGCGCTGTGCAGCGTGATGCCCGCCGAGCGCATCATGCGGTACAGGCCGGTCGACTCCAGGCGGGCGCTGTCGAGGTCGAGCAGGGGCACCGGCAGGTAGTTGCACAGCAGCGCCACCGGCCGGCCGTGCGTGCGGCGCAGCCGGTCCAGGACGGTCACCTCGCTGCCCTCCGGCACCCCCAGGGCGGCGGCAACGTCGCAGGCGGCCGGGACGACCTCGTTGCGCACGACCTCGGTGGTCGGCCCCTGCCCGGCCGTCTCCAGGTCGTCGTAGAGGCTGCTCAGTTCCAGTGGGCGTCTGACTTGGCTGTGCACCACCTGCGTGCCCACCCCGCGCCGCCGGACCAGCAGCCCCTTGTCGACGAGGGACTGGATGGCCTGGCGGACGGTGGGGCGGGACAGCCCGAGGCGCACGGACAGGTCCACCTCGTTGCCCAGGAGGTTCCCCGGGGCGAGGACCCCGTGCCCGATCGCCGCCTCCAGCTGCTGCGCGAGCTGGTGGTAGAGCGGCACGGGACTGCCCCGGTCCAGGGCGAAGTCCAGTGAGCTGAGCGCAGGGGCGGCCGTGGTGCGGGCCCGGTCACCGGTCTTCGCCATGGATGAACCCCCCTTACGGGTGTCAGGAGTTGCTCGGGAAGCCGAGGTTGATACCGCCGTCGGAGGGGTCCGGCCAGCGGGTGGTGATGACCTTGCCCTGCGTGTAGAAGGCGATGCCGTCGTTGCCGTAGATGTGCAGGTCGCCGAAGAGGGAGTCCTTCCAGCCGCCGAAGGAGTGGTAGCCGACGGGGACCGGGATCGGCACGTTCACGCCGACCATGCCGGCCTTGACCTCCAGCTGGAAGCGGCGGGCCGCGCCGCCGTCCCGGGTGAAGATCGCCGTGCCGTTGCCCCAGCGCGAGGAGTTGATCAGCCGGATGGCCTCCTCGTACGTCTCCGCACGGACGACCGCCAGCACCGGGCCGAAGATCTCGTCCCGGTACGCGTCCGCCGTCAGCGGCACCCGGTCCAGCAGGGAGACGCCGAGGAAGAAGCCGTTCTCGTGGCCCTCCACCGAGAAGCCCGTGCCGTCGACCACGACCTCGGCGCCCTGCTCGGCCGCCGACGCCACGTAGGACGCCACCTTGTCGCGGTGCTCGCGGGTGATCAGCGGGCCCATCTCCGAGGCCGGGTCGTTCCCGGGGCCGATCCTCAGGTTCTTCGCCCGCTCGGCGATCTTGCCGACCAGCTCGTCGCCGATGTCACCGACGGCCACGACCACCGACACGGCCATGCAGCGCTCGCCCGCCGAGCCGTACGCGGCGTTGATCGCCTGGTCGGCGGCGAGTTCCAGATCGGCGTCGGGCAGCACCAGCATGTGGTTCTTCGCGCCGCCGAGCGCCTGCACCCGCTTGCCGTGCTCGACGGCCTTCAGCTGGATGTACTTGGCGATCGGCGTCGAGCCGACGAAGGACACCGCCTCGATGTCCGGGTGCTCCAGGAGACGGTCCACGGCCGTCTTGTCGCCCTGCACGATGTTCAGGACGCCCTCCGGCAGGCCCGCCTCGGTGGCCAGCTCGGCCAGCCGGAAGGAGGCCGACGGGTCCTTCTCGGACGGCTTCAGCACGAAGGTGTTGCCGCAGGCGATCGCCAGCGGGAACATCCACATCGGCACCATCGCCGGGAAGTTGAACGGCGTGATGCCCGCGACGACACCCAGCGGCTGGCGGATCGAGGCGACGTCGACCCGGCTGGAGACCTGGGTGGACAGCTCGCCCTTGAGCTGGACGGAGATCCCGCACGCCAGCTCCACGATCTCCATGCCGCGCGCGACCTCGCCGAGCGCGTCCGAGTGAACCTTGCCGTGCTCGGCGGTGATCAGCTCGGCGATCTCGTCGCGGTGGGCGTCGAGCAGCTCGCGGTACTTGAACAGGATCGCCGTGCGCTTGGCCAGGGAGGACTCGCCCCAGCTCTCGAAGGCGGCCCGGGCGGAGGCGACCGCGGCGTCGACCTCGTCGACGGACGCGAACGCTACCTGCTTCTCCTGGGCGCCGGTCGCCGGGTTGTAGACGGGGCCGAACCGGCCGGAGGTGCCCTCGACGGGCTTGCCGTCGATCCAGTGGGTGATGGTCTTCATGGTGCGCAAGGGCCTTTCGTGGAGCCTGGGTTCAGGGGAGGTTCAGAGGTGGCGGCGGCGGTCCGCGACCTGGCGGTCGTAGCGCTCGCGGGCTTCGACGGCGGCCTCGCGGGAGGCGGTCTCGGCCACCGGCACGTCCCACCAGGCCTCGGCCGGGGGAGCGGTGGGCGCCGGGTCGGTCTCGACGTACACGCAGGTCGGCCGGTCCGAGGCGCGGGCCGCGGCGAGCGCCTCGCGCAGCTCGCGCATGGTCTTGGCGCGCAGCACGTCCATACCGAGGCTGGCGGCGTTGGCGGCCAGGTCGACGGGGAGCGCGGCGCCGGTGAAGGTGCCGTCGGCGGCCCGGAAGCGGTACGCGGTGCCGAACCGCTCGCCGCCGGTCTCCTCCGACAGACCGCCGATGGAGGCGTAGCCGTGGTTCTGGATCAGGACGATGTTGACCGGCAGGCCCTCCTGGACGGCGGTGACGATCTCCGTCGGCATCATCAGGTAGGTGCCGTCACCGACCAGCGCCCAGACGGGCGTGCCCGGGGCGGCCTGCTGGACGCCGATGCCGGCCGGGATCTCGTAGCCCATGCAGGAGTAGCCGTACTCCAGGTGGTACTGGCGCGGGCTGCGGGAGCGCCACAGCTTGTGCAGGTCGCCGGGGAGCGAACCGGCCGCGTTGATCACCACGTCCTCGTCACCGACGGCCGCGTCCAGCGCGCCGAGCACCTGTGTCTGGGTCGGCACCGCGTTCTCGTCGTCGGCCCGGTAGGCGGCCTCGACGACCTCCTCCCAGCGCTCCTTGCCGGCGCGGTACCCGGCCTCGTAGGCCTCGGACACGCGGTGCCCGGCCAGCCCCTCGGCCAGTTTCTCCAGACCGGACCGGGCGTCGCACACCAGCGTCCGCGCGGCCAGCTTGTGCGCGTCGAAGCCGGTGATGTTGAGGTTGAGGAACCGCACGCCCGGGTTCTGGAAGAGCGTGCCGGAGGCGGTCGTGAAGTCGGTGTAGCGGGTGCCGACGCCGATCACCAGGTCGGCGGTGCGGGCCAGTTCGTCGCTGACCGCGGTGCCGGTGTGGCCGATGCCGCCGAGGTCGGCGGGGTGGTCGTGGCGCAGCGAGCCCTTGCCGGCCTGGGTGGAGGCGACCGGGATGCCGGTGGCCTCCACGAACGCCTTCAGCGCCGCCTCGGCCTCGCTGTGGTGGACGCCGCCGCCCGCCACGATCAGCGGCCGCTCGGCCGACCGGATCGCCTCGACGGCAGCCGTCAGTTCCACCGGGTCCGGTGCGGGGCGCCGTACGTACCAGACGCGCTCGGCGAAGAACTCCTCCGGCCAGTCGTACGCCTCCGCCTGCACGTCCTGCGGCAGGGCGAGGGTGACGGCGCCGGTCTCGGCCGGGTCGGCCAGCACCCGCATCGCCTGGAGCGCCGAAGGGATCAGCGCCTCGGGGCGGGTGATCCGGTCGAAGTACCGCGACACCGGGCGCAGGGTGTCGTTGACCGACACGTCGGCCTCGACCGGGTGCTCCAGCTGCTGGAGCAGCGGGTCGGGGGCGTGCGAGGCGAAGTAGTCGCCGGGCAGGAGCAGCACCGGAAGCCGGTTGATCGTCGCCAGGGCCGCGCCGGTGACCAGGTTGGTGGCGCCCGGGCCGATCGAGGTCGTCACCGCCTGCGCGGACAGGCGGTTCAGCTGCCGGGCGTAGCCGACCGCCGCGTGCACCATGGACTGCTCGTTGCGGCCCTGGTGGAACGGCATGACCTCCTCGCCAGCCTCCAGGAGCGCCTGACCGACCCCGGCGACGTTGCCATGGCCGAAGATGCCCCAGGTCCCGGCGATCAGCCGGCGGCGCACGCCGTCCCGCTCGGTGTACTGGGCGGACAGGAACCGCACCAGTGCCTGGGCGGTCGTCAGTCGGCGGGTGGGGGCGCTCATACGGAGGTCTCCGGGGCGGTGTAGAGGGGGAGGCGGGGGTCGACCGGCTGGTCCGGCCAGGTGTCGCGGACCCAGGCGTGGTCGGGGTGGTCGCAGATCAGCCAGGCGCGCTCGGCCTCCGGGCCCGCCATGACGTTGAGGTAGTACATGTGGTGGCCGGGCGTGGCCATCGACGGCCCGTGCCAGCCGTCCGGGATGAGCACGACGTCGCCGTCGCGGACCTCGGCCAGCACGTCGGTGTCCCGGCCCGGGCCGGAGGGGGAGACGCGCTGGTAGCCGAGGCCGGGGACGCCGTCGTGGCCGGCGAACTCGAAGTAGTAGATCTCCTCCAGCACGGATTCCTCGCCCGGCCGGTGCTCGTCGTGCTTGTGCGGCGGGAACGACGACCAGTTGCCGCCCGGCGTGATCACCTCGACCGCGATGAGCTTGTCGCACTCGAAGACCCCGGCCGCGCCGAAGTTGTTGACCTGCCGGGAGCAGTTCCCGGTGCCCCGCAGCTCCACCGGCACCTCGGAGGCCGGGCCGTAGCGGGCGGGCAGGCGGCGGGTGCAGCGGGCGCCGGTCAGCGCGAACCGGCCGCCGCCGGCGGACGTCACGGTCGCGCGGGCGTCGCGCGGCACGTACGCGAAGTCGCTGACGCCGCTGAACACGTCGGCGCGTCCCTGGAGTTCGAACGTCTCCTGGCCGAAGTCGTCCCCGGCGGCGACCGTGCAGCCGCCGCTGAGCGGGACGACGATCCACTCGCTGTCACCGGTGTCGAAGGAGTGCGCGCCGCCCGGCGGCAGCTCCAGGGCCCGCAGGCTGGAATGGCCCCAGCCGGCCTTCTCGGGCGTGACGTCGACGGCGTAGGGGCCGCCGACGGCCTTGCCGGCGGGAAGGTGGTACGTCATTGCATCCTCCGGATCACAGCAGACCGACGGCCGTGTCCACGGCCTCTTCCACGCTGCCCCCGGCCGGGTAGAGCAGCGACCGTCCGACGACCATGCCCTGGACGGTGGGAAGCCGCAGGGCCTTGCGCCAGCGTTCGTAGGCGCCCTCCTGGTCCTCGCCGACCTCGCCGCCGAGCAGCACGACCGGCAGGGTGGAGGTCTCCAGCACCTCGGCCATGTCGTCCGGGTCGTCGGTGACGGGCAGCTTCAGCCAGGTGTAGGCGGAGGTGCCGCCGAGCCCGGAGGCTATGGCGACGGACCGGGTGACGGCCTCGGCGGACAGGTCGTTGCGCACCCTGCCGTCGGCCCGCCGGGAGATGAACGGCTCGACGAACAGGGGGAGGCGCCGATCCGCCATGGCGTCGATGGCCCGGGCGGTGGACTCCAGGGTGGTCAGCGAGCCCGGGTCGTCGTAGTCGATGCGGACCAGGAGCTTGCCCGCGTCGAAGCGGAGCCGGGCGATGTCCTCGGCGCGGTGCCCGGTGAAGCGGTCGTCCATCTCGAAGGCGGCGCCGGCGAGTCCGCCGCGGTTCATCGAGCCCATGACGACCTTGTTCTCCAGCACCCCGAGCAGGAGCAGGTCTTCCAGGATGTCGGCGGTGGCGAGCACCCCGTCGACGCCGGGCCGCGACAGCGCGGTGCACAGCCGCTCCAGCAGGTCGGCGCGGTTGGCCATGGCCAGGCGCCGGTCGCCGACCCCGAGGGCGCCGCGCGCCGGGTGGTCGGCGGCCACGATCATCAGGCGGCCGCTGTCGCCGAGCAGCGGGCGCCGCGTCCGCCGGGCCGCCGCCTCGGCGACGGCCTCGGGATTGCGGGCCCGGACCGTGGTGAGGTCGGGGATGCCGATGTTCAAGGAAGGCTCCGTTTCAGTGGCTCGTGCTCGGCGACGGCACCCCGGCGAGGAGGTCCGCGACCTCCGACTCGGTGGGCATCGCGGAGGAGCAGGCGAGGCGCGAGGCGACGAGGGCGCCGGCGGCGTTGGCGTGGCGCATGGTCCGCTCCAGGTCCCAGCCGGCGAGCAGACCGTGGCAGAGCGAACCGCCGAAGGCGTCACCCGCGCCCAGGCCGTTGACCACCTCGACCGGCACCGGCGGCACCTCGGCCCGGGTGCCGTCGCGGTGCACGGCCAGGACGCCCTTGGGGCCCTGCTTGACGACGGCCAGCTCCACGCCCGCCTCCAGCAGCGCGTCCGCGCAGGCCTGCGGCTCGCGCACGCCGGTGGCGATCTCGCACTCGTCCAGGTTGCCGACGGCGACCGTGGCGTGCCGCAGGGCCTCGCGGTAGTACGGGCGGGCTTCCTCGGGGTCGCGCCAGAACATGGGCCGCCAGTCGAGGTCGAAGACGGTGACGCCCGACTTGTCGCGGGCCTTGAGGGCGGCGAGTGTGGCGGACCGGCTGGGCTCCTCGCTCAGGCCGGTGCCGGTGATCCAGAAGATGCGGGCCCCGCGGATGGCGAAGAAGTCCAGCTCGTCGGTGTGGATCTCCAGGTCCGGGGCCTTGGGGCGGCGGTAGAAGTAGAGCGGGAAGTCGTCCGGCGGGAAGATCTCGCAGAAGGTGACCGGCGTCGGGTACGCGCCGACCGGGGTGACCCAGCGGTCGTCGACGCCGAAGCCCTTGAGCTCCTCGTGCAGATAGGTGCCGAAGGGGTCGTCGCCGGTGCGTGTGATCACCGCGGTACGGCGTCCGAGGCGTGCGGCCGCGACCGCCACATTGGCCGCGGAACCTCCCAGGAACTTCCCGAACGTCTCCACTTTCTCCAAGGGGACGCCGGTCTGCAGGGGGTAGAGGTCGACCCCGATGCGGCCCATCGTGATCACATCGAAATACTGGGCTGGCTCGGCCATGCGCGACCTCCTCGGGAAGCTGGGGATGCGGGTCCGGGGGCGCCCTGCCACGGTGGGGGCGTGGATCCACGGGGCCTGCCGCCCCCCAGGTGTAGGCGGCGGAGGGCGGTGCTGTCAATAGTTTGTACTTACATTCGGACCTGCTTGTGAAATGATGTCTTAACAAAGTATTGACAGCGGGCGTGGCAGCGACTTGTATCCCGTGCCATCGCAACAGTCGGTTTGCGGCATCATGATCCGGACTCCGTAAGGCTCCGGGACCACGGATCCCTTCGTGATCCCTTCCTTTCCCCCGCAGTAGCACAGTGAGGTGCCAGGAAAGATGGACCGCTCTTCTCACCCCCGCTCCCGCAGGTTCGCGCCCGTCATCGCCGTGGCCGCGGCAGCGGCCCTGACCCTCGCCGGCTGCTCCAGCAGTTCCGGAGGCAAGAAGTCCGAGGAAGGCGCGGCGGACGCCTCGGCGGGCAAGGCGACCACCCCGCGCATGACCGTCGCCCTGGTCACGCACCAGGCGCCCGGCGACACCTTCTGGGACACCGTCCGCAAGGGTGCCGAGGCCGCGGCCGCCAAGGACAACATCAAGCTCGTCTACTCCGCCGACCCGAACGCGGGCAACCAGGCGAACCTCGTCCAGAACGCGATCGACCAGAAGGTCGACGGCATCGCCGTCACCCTCGCCAAGCCCGACGCCCTCAAGGGCGTCATAGGCAAGGCCGAGAGCGCCGGCATACCCGTCGTCGGCCTCAACTCCGGCCTGAGCGACTGGAAGAAGCTCAACCTGCTGGAGTTCTTCGGCCAGGACGAGTCCGTCGCGGGCGAGGCCTTCGGCAAGAAGCTCAACGAGGTCGGCGCCAAGAAGGTCCTCTGTGTCATGCAGGAGCAGGGCAACGTCGGCCTCACCCAGCGCTGCGACGGCGTGGCCAAGACCTTCGAGGGCAAGGTCGACCCGCAGAACGTCAACGGCACCGACATGCCGTCCGTGAAGTCGACGATCACCGCCAAGCTCAAGCAGGACCCCTCCATCGACTACGTCGTCACCCTCGGCGCCCCCTTCGCGCTGACGGCCGTGCAGTCGGCCGCCGACGCCGGCAGCAAGGCGAAGATCGCCACCTTCGACCTCAACAAGGACCTCATCAAGTCCATCAAGGCCGGCGACATCCAGTTCGCCGTCGACCAGCAGCCCTACCTCCAGGGCTACCTGGCCGTCGACGGCCTGTGGCTCTACAAGAACAACGGCAACTACAGCGGCGGCGGCGAGCAGCCCGTGCTGACCGGCCCGGCCTTCGTCGACAAGTCCAACGTCGACAAGATCGGGGAGTTCGCCGCGAAGGGCACCCGGTGATGAGCATGACCCAGCAGGCCACGCCGGCGGTGGGAACACCGCCGGCCCCCGGCCAGAAGCAGTCCGACGGCAGGACGCAGCGGCGCCCGCTGGCGCTGCGGCTGCTGGCCCGGCCCGAGGTCGGGGTGTTCCTCGGCGCCGTCGCCGTGCTCGTGTTCTTCCTGATCGCCGCGCCGCCGGTACGTGACGGCAGCTCGATGGCGAACATCCTGTACCAGTCGTCGACCATCGGGATCATGGCGCTGCCCGTGGCCCTGCTGATGATCGGCGGCGAGTTCGACCTGTCCGCCGGTGTCGCCGTGATCACCTCGGCGCTGACCGCGTCGATGCTCAGCTACCAGCTGACCCTGAACGTCTGGGTCGGCGTGATCGTCGCCCTGCTCGTCTCGCTCGCGATCGGCGCCTTCAACGGCTGGCTGCTGGTCAAGACCGGCCTGCCGAGCTTCCTGGTCACCCTGGGGACGTTCCTGATCCTCCAGGGCGTGAACCTGGCGATCACCAAGCTGGTCACGGGCAACGTGGCCACCGATGACATCAGCGACATGGACGGCTTCGCCCAGGCGCAGAAGATCTTCGCCTCGTCGTTCGAGGTCGGCGGGGTGAACGTCAAGATCACGGTGGTGTACTGGCTGGTGTTCGCCGCCCTCGCCACCTGGGTGCTGCTGCGCACCAAGTACGGCAACTGGATCTTCGCCGTGGGCGGCAACAAGCACTCCGCGCGGGCCGTGGGTGTGCCGGTGACCTTCACGAAGATCTCCCTGTTCATGCTGGTCGGGTTCGGCGCCTGGTTCGTCGGCATGCACCAGCTGTTCTCCTTCAACACCGTGCAGTCCGGCGAGGGCGTGGGCCAGGAGCTCATCTACATCGCCGCGGCCGTCATCGGCGGCTGCCTGCTCACCGGCGGCTACGGCTCGGCGATCGGCCCGGTCTTCGGCGCCTTCATGTTCGGCATGGTGCAGCAGGGCATCGTCTACGCCGGCTGGAACCCGGACTGGTTCAAGGCCTTCCTCGGCGTGATGCTCCTGGGCGCCGTTCTCATCAATCTGTGGGTCCAGCGCACGGCGACCCGGAGGTGACCGCGATGACCAGCGAAGAAACCGGCACCCACGGTGCCGTCCTCAAGGACACCCCGCCCGCCGGCGAGCGCCCCCTCGTCGAACTCCGGGGCGCGGGCAAGTCGTACGGCAACATCCGGGCCCTGCACGGCGTGAGCCTGGAGGTCCACCCGGGCAAGGTGACCTGCGTCCTGGGTGACAACGGCGCCGGCAAGTCCACCCTCATCAAAATCATCTCCGGGCTGCACCAGCACACCGAGGGCGAGTTCCTCGTCGACGGCGAACCGGTGCGCTTCTCCACCCCGCGCGAGGCCCTCGACAAGGGCATCGCCACGGTCTACCAGGACCTCGCAGTCGTCCCGCTGATGCCGGTGTGGCGCAACTTCTTCCTCGGCTCCGAGCTGACCAAGGGCCCCTGGCCGCTGCGCCGTCTCGACATCGAGCAGATGAAGAAGACCGCGGACGACGAACTGCGCAACATGGGCATCGTCCTGGACGACCTGGAGCAGCCCATCGGCACGCTCTCCGGCGGCCAGCGCCAGTGCGTCGCCATCGCCCGCGCCGTCTACTTCGGTGCCCGCGTGCTCATCCTGGACGAGCCCACCGCCGCCCTCGGCGTCAAGCAGTCCGGCGTGGTGCTGAAGTACATCGCCGCCGCCCGCGAGAAGGGCCTCGGCGTCATCTTCATCACCCACAACCCCCACCACGCCTACATGGTCGGCGACCACTTCAGCGTCCTGCGCCTGGGCACCATGGAACTGTCCGCCTCCCGCAGCGACGTCTCCCTCGAAGAGCTCACCAACCACATGGCCGGCGGCGCCGAACTCGCCTCCCTCAAGCACGAGTTGGCGCAAGTCCGCGGCGTAGACGTCGAAGAGCTCCCCGAAGAGGGGGACCTCACCGCTCCCGTAGCCACGTCCTCGGAAGGAAAGTCCTGACATGGCCCACGCGCTCGACCGCATCCGGGTCGGCTCCGCCCCCGACTCCTGGGGCGTCTGGTTCTCCGACGACCCCCAGCAGGTGCCCTGGGAACGCTTCCTCGACGAGGTCGCCGAGGCCGGCTACTCCTGGATCGAACTCGGCCCCTACGGCTACCTGCCCACCGACCCCGCCCGGCTCACCGACGAGGTGGCCAAGCGGAACCTGAAGGTCTCCGCCGGCACCATCTTCTGCGGACTGCACCGCGGCCCCTCCGAGTGGGACTCCACCTGGGAGCAGGTCAGCAACGTGGCCGCCCTCACCCAGGCCATGGACGCCAAGCACCTGGTCGTCATCCCGTCGTTCTGGCGGGACGACAAGACCGCCGAGATCCTGGAGGAGCCGGAGCTCACCACCGAGCAGTGGCGCAACCTCACCACCGGCATGGAGCGCCTCGGCCGCGAGGTGAAGGACACGTACGGCCTGGACATCGTCGTCCACCCGCACGCCGACACCCACATCGACACCGAGGAGCACGTCGAGCGGTTCCTCGACTCGACCGACTCCGGCGCCGTCAACCTCTGCCTGGACACCGGGCATTACGCCTACTGCGGCGGCGACAGCGTCAAGCTGATCGAGACGTACGGCGAGCGCATCGGCTACCTGCACCTCAAGCAGGTCGACCCGGAGATCCTCGCGGACGTCGTCAAGAACGAGGTCCCGTTCGGCCCGGCCGTCGCGCGCGGCGTGATGTGCGAACCGCCCGCCGGTGTCCCGGAGCTGGGCCCCGTCCTGAGGGCCGCGCAGAAGCTGGGCGTGGACCTCTTCGCCATCGTCGAGCAGGACATGTACCCCTGCGAGCCGGACAAGCCGCTGCCGATCGCGGTGCGCACCCGCAAGTTCCTGAGGTCCTGCGGCGCCTGACGACCCGAAAGGACGGCCATGACGGAGCGCGCCCCCCTCGGAGTCGCGGTCATCGGTACCGGAAGGATGGGCGCCGACCACGTGCGCCGTATCCACGAAGTCACCAGCGGAGCACGGGTGACGGCCGTCGTGGACGTCGACGCGGAGCGCGCGAAGGCCGTCGCCGCCCGAGTCGACGGCTGCACCGCCCACACCGACCCGGCGGCCGCGATGGCGGCGGCCGACGTCGACGCCGTCCTGATCGCCTCCCCGGGCCCGGCCCACGAAGCCACCCTGCTCGCCGCCTTCGAGCACGATCTGCCCGTCCTGTGCGAGAAGCCGCTCACCCCCGACGCGGCCTCCGCCCTGCGCGTCCTCGAAGCCGAACTGCGCCTCGGCCACCGCCGGGTCCAGGTCGGCTTCATGCGCCGCTACGACCCCGAGTACGCCAAGCTGAAGGCCCTGCTGACGACGGGTCAGCTGGGCCGCCCGCTCATGCTGCACAACCGGCACCGCAACGTCGCCAGCCCGCCCTTCTTCACCAGCTCCATGCTGATCAGCGACTCCGTCGCCCACGAGGCCGACGCGACCCGCTGGTTGCTGGGCCACGAGATCACCGCCGTCACGGTGCTGCGCCCCACCCCCTCGGCGAGCGCCCCGGAGGCCCTGCAAGACCCCCAGTTCGTCGTCTTCGAGACCGACGGCGGCGCCCTCAGCGATGTCGAGATCTTCGTCAACTGCGGCTTCGGCTACCAGGTCCAGGCCGAGGTCGTCTGCGAACGCGGCACCGCCCGCATCGGCGACGGCCACGCCCTGGTCACCAACATGGCCGGCCGCTGGGGCGGCACCATCGCCCAGGACTGGACCGAACGCTTCGAGACGGCCTACGACCAGGAGCTCCAGGCCTGGGTCGACGCCACCCGCCGGGGCGAGGTGACCGGCCCGAGCGTGTGGGACGGCTATGCCGCTGCGGCGGTGTGCGAGGCGGGGGTCCGGGCGCTGGAGGACGGCGGCCGGGTCGAGGTCGAACTCGCGGAGAAACCCGCGCTGTACGCGTGAACAGGGCCCGGGGACGCGTTCCCGGGCCCTGTCGGCGTGCCTCAGATCCTGGTGCGCGGCCGGGGCTCGAACCCGGCCTTCCGGTAGCAGGCGTCGATGAGCTCCATCGTCGTCACCGCGTCGTCCGCGTCCAGCGGAAGCGGCGTGCCTTCCCGCACCCGGGCCGCGAACGCCTCCAGCTGGTACGTGTACGACGAGCGCGTGCCGAGGTGCTCCGTGCGCTCGCCCTCGGGTGTGCGGATCACGACCCGGTCGTCCAGCTGGGGCAGGACGAAGTTCGGGGCCGTCGCCTCGCCCCGGGTGCCGATGAGCCGGATGCTCATGTCCAGGCCGTCGTACGCCATGTGACAGCGGGCCGAGCCCGTCGCGCCGCCGGGGTACTCCAGGTCGGCGTCCAGCCACTCGTCGACGCCGGGCGCGCCCGCGCGCTCCCCGGCCCGGGCCGCGGTCAGGCGCGGGGCGCCACCCGCCCAGGGGGCGAGCATCCGCAGCGCGTGCAGGCTGTAGCAGCCGAGGTCCATCGCCGCGCCGCCGGCCAGCGGCAGCGACCAGCGCGGGTCGGTGTCCGGCGGCGCGGCGATGGCGACCATGGCCTCGACGTGCCGCAGTTCGCCGAGTTCGCCGGAGGCCAGCAGTTCGTGGAGGCGCCGGGTGACCGGGTGGAAGAGGTAGTGGAACGCCTCCATGAAGACCGTCCCGGCCTTCTCGGCGGCCCGCCGCACCTCCGCCGCCTCCCCGGCGTTGCTCGCCGACGGCTTCTCCGACAGCACGTGCTTGCCGGCGGCGAGGGCGGCCAGGTTCCACGGGCCGTGCAGACCGTTGGCGAGCGGGTTGTAGACGACGTCGACCTCGGGATCGGCGATCAGCTCGGCGTACGAGGACGCCACCCGCTCCACTCCGTGCCCCGCGGCGAACGCCTCGGCGCGGGCGCGGTCACGGGCGGCCACCGCGACGACGCGGTGGCCGGTCGCCCGGGCCGGGTCGACCAGGGAGCGTTCGGTGATCCGCGCGGCTCCCAGCACACCTATGCGCAGGGGTTCCCGGCCCGTCTCGCTCATGCCTGCCGTACCTCCTCGATCGTCACCGGACGGTGCTCGTGCAGGGACAGGGTGCACGCGTCGGCGATCCAGCCCGCCTCCAGCGCGTCCTCGATCGTGCAGGGGGAGGGGCGCGTGCCGGCGACGACCTCGGTGAACGCGGTCAGTTCGGCGCGGTAGGCGGCGGTGAAGCGGTCCATGAAGAAGTCGTGCGGCGTGCCCGCCGGGAAGGTCACCCCGGGCTCGACCGAGCGCAGCGGCAGCTTGTCCTCCAGGCCGACGGCGATGGAGTCCTGGAAGCCGTGGATCTCCATGCGGACGTCGTAACCGCGGGCGTTGTGGCGGGAGTTGGACACCACCGCGATGGTGCCGTCGTCGAGGGTGAGGATCGCGCCGGTGGTGTCGGCGTCACCGGCCTCCTTGATGAAGTCCGCGCCGCGGTTGCCGCCGACGGCGTACACCTCGGTCACCTCACGGCCGGTCACCCAGCGGATGATGTCGAAGTCGTGCACCGAGCAGTCGCGGAAGATGCCGCCGGAAGCGGCGATGTACGCGGCCGGCGGGGGCGCCGGGTCCAGCGTGGTCGAGCGGACCGTGTGCAGCTTGCCGAGCTCACCGCTCTGCACGGCCGCGCGGGCGTTGACGAAGCCGGCGTCGAAACGGCGGTTGTAGCCGATCTGGATCGGCACGTCCCGGCCGGCGACGGCCTTGAGCACCTCGACACCCTCGGCCATGGTCCGGGCGACGGGCTTCTCGCAGAAGACGGGGACGCCGGCCTCGACACCGGCCAGGATCAGCGCCGGGTGGGCGTCCGTCGCGGCCGCGACGACGATGCCGTCCACGCCGGCGGCCAGCAGGGCCTCCGGCGAGTCCACGACGTCGGCCCCGAACCGCTCGGCGGCGGCCTTGGCGGCGTCGGCGAACGGGTCGGTCACCACGAGGGAGTCGACGGCGTCGAGTCCGGAGAGGGTCTCGGCGTGAAAGGCGCCGATGCGGCCGAGGCCGAGGATTCCGATACGCATGAATTGCTCCTTGGTGTGGTGCACGCCCTCAGGGGCGCGGGGAACTGCGCGACCAGCCACGACGGCGCCGCACGCGACAGACGGACAAAGCGCGGCAGATTTCTAGTCGAGTCCGCCCAGAACGTTCTGATCCCATTCGATGATCGACCCGGTGACCACCCCGGACCGGTCCGACAGCAGGAACACAACAAAGTCGGCGATCTCGTCCGGCTGGCCAAGCTTGCCCATCGGCAGCTTCGCCGCAGCCTCCTCGCGCCAGCCGTCCCCCGCCCCGTGAAACGCCTTCTGCGTCGCGTCCTCGCCCTCCGTCGCCGTCCAGCCGATGTTCAGGCCGTTGATCCGGACCCGGTCCCACCGGTGCGCGTGCGCGGCGTTGCGGGTCAGGCCGATCAGACCCGCCTTGGCGGCGACGTACGGCGCGAGGAACGGCTGCCCGCCGTGCGCCGACGAGGTGATGATGTTGACGATCGTGCCGGGCGCCTGACGCCCCACCATGTCCGCCACCACCGCCTGCATCGCGAAGAACGGGCCCTTGAGGTTGATCCCGATGTGCTGGTCGAACAGCTCGGGCGTGGTGTCGAGCAGCGTGCCGCGGGAGGTCAGTCCGGCCGAGTTCACGAGGCAGTCGACCCGGCCGTACGCCTGTACGACCTGCGCTACGGAGCCCTTGGCCTGCCCGGCGTCGGACAGGTCGGCCCGCACGTACAGGGCCTTGCCGCCCGCGGCGGTCAGCTCCTCCACCAGGGCCTCGCCCGGCCCGGGGCGCCGTCCGGTGACGGCCACGACCGCCCCCTCGCGCAGCGCGGCCCGCGCGATGGCCGCGCCGACCCCCTGGCTGCCGCCGTTGACCAGGACGACCTTGTCGTCGAGAAGTCCCATCGGGTTCCTCAGCTCTCTCGCCGTTCGGCACCGGCACGCAGCTCCGTCCGGAGCGCCTCCGGCGTCCATTCCTCGCGCAGCGCCCGCCGCATCAGATCCGCCTGCGAGGGCGGCGCCAGCCCGTCGACCGGCGGGTCGCTGTCGAGGTTGGTGGGGAAGGGGTAGCCCTCGGCGCTCGCCGCGATCACGTGCTCCAGCCACGCCTGGTCGGTGCCCTCGGCCTTGCGCTTGAGCAGAACCGGGTACACCGCGTTGCACACCGCCTCCCGGTCCACCGTCTCCATCGCCCGGCCGAACGCGGACGACACCTGGAGCAGGTTGGCCATGCGCCGGATGTCCGCGGAGCGGTTGGTGCCGGCCGCGTGGAACAGGGCCGGGTTGAAGAACACCGCGTCGCCTTTCGCGAGCGGCAACTGCACCTGGTGCGCCTCGAAGTACGCCCGGAACTCCGGCCGCCGCCAGGCGAGGTAGCCCGGCTCGTACTTCTGCGAGTGCGGCAGGTACATCGTCGGCCCGGACTCCACCGGCATGTCGCAGTGCGCGACCGCGCCCTGGAGCGTCAGCACGGGGGAGAGGCGGTGCACGTGCGCCGGATAGGCGGCGGCCACGTCGTTCGGCAGGAAACCCAGGTGGTAGTCGCGGTGCGCGGTCTGGGCAGCCCCACCCGGGTTGACCACGTTGAGCTGGGAGGTGACCTGGTAGCCGGGCCCCAGCCAGGCGGTGGCCACCAGGGCCAGGATCTCGTTCGCGTAGTAGTCGGCGAACGCCTCCGCGTCGTAGAGGGCCGCCTTCTCCAGTGCGTTCCACACCCGGTCGTTGGCGCCCGGCTTGGCGAAGTGGTCTCCGGCGGCCGCGCCCGAGGCGCGCTGCTCGGCGATCAGCGCCTCGAACACGTCGGTGGCCCGGTCCACGACCCGCGAGTCGGGAAAGGCGCCGCGGAAGACCACGATGCCGGGCCCGTCGGCGAGCGCCCGCACCAGCTCGGCCTGGACCACCCGGTCACCTTCGAGCAGGCCGCAGTCGTAGACGAGCACGTTCCGCTCCACGGCGGAGGCGTGCGGATAATCGGCGGGGTCGGTGGCCTGCTCGACCAGCGCGCGGAACGCGTCGAGATCGCAATCCTGTTCGGACAGCCAGGCGCGGTGGTGGACGGAAGTGAAGGACATCGTCGTCCCTTCGGGGTCACGGAGCGACGCAGCCCTGTCATTCTTGTCAGTACAAACACCTCGAACAACCAGCAGCGAGCCATCAAAAACCCCTCAAGGAGCCGGCGCATGGGCCACCCGTTCCCGATCCGGGAGATCGCACGTCAGGCGGGCCTGAGCGAGGCGACCGTCGACCGGGTGCTGAACGGCAGGGGAGGCGTGCGCGAGAGCACCGCCCGGGAGGTCCGCCAGGCCATCGCCGACCTCGACCGGCAGCGCACCCAGGTCCGCCTCGTCGGCCGGACGTTCATGGTCGACATCGTGATGCAGGCGCCCGAGCGGTTCACCACGGCCATCCGCGCCGCCCTGGAGGCGGAACTGCCGTCCCTGCGTCCGGCGGTGCTGCGCTCCCGCTTCCACTTCCGCGAGACCGGCCCGGCCGGGGAGCTGGTGCGGACCCTGGACCGCGTCGCCCGGCGCGGCTCGCAGGGCGTGATCCTCAAGGCCCCGGACGTCCCCGAGGTGACCGCCGCGGTCGGCCGGCTCGAAGCCGCCGGTGTCCCGGTCGTGACGCTGGTGACCGACCTGCCCGCCAGCGCCCGCCGCGCCTACGTCGGCATAGACGACCGGGCGGCGGGAGCTACGGCCGCGTACCTGATGGGCCAGTGGCTGGGGGAGCGCCCTGGCAACATCCTCACCAGCCTCAGCAGCGGCTTCTTCCGGAACGAGGAAGAGCGCGAGATGGGCTTCCGCAGCGCGATGCGCGCCCGGCACCCCGAGCGCACGCTGGTCGAGATCGCCGAGGGCCAGGGCCTGGACGCCACCCAGTACGACCTCGTCCGGGCCGCACTGGAACGCGACCCGGACATCCGCGCCGTATACTCCATCGGCGGCGGCAACATCGCCACGCTGCGCGCCTTCGACGACCTCGGCCGCGACTGCGCGGTGTTCGTCGCGCACGACCTCGACCACGACAACACCCGGCTGCTGCGCGAGCACCGCCTGTCCGCCGTGCTCCACCACGACCTCCGCCAGGACGTCCGCGAGGCCTGCCACACCGTCATGCGCGCCCACGACGCGTTGCCGCCGGCGGGGCCGACCCTGCCGTCGGCGATCCAGGTGGTGACGCCGTACAACATGCCACCGCAGGCGGCCGTGTGATCCGGACGGCCCGGCCGGGCGTGGATCCGGAAGCAGGACCCGCGCCGCGCCTACCGTCGGACCCATGTGGACATCACGCCCGGACGGCGGGCCGGACCGGTTGCTGGCGCTTGCCGACGGCGTGTTCGCCATCGCCATCACCCTGCTCGTCCTGGATCTCTACGTGCCGCGGGACCTGGAGCCCGACCAGTACCGCGAAGCCCTGCGCCGGGTGCTCCCCGACCTCGGGGCCTACGCGCTCAGCGTCGCGGTGCTCGGCAGCTACTGGCGCGACCACCGCAGGATCTTCCGCGGGGTGAGCGAGGTCGACGGACAGGTGATCAGCCTGTCCGTCCTCGGGTTCGGCGTCGCGGCCCTCGTGCCCTTCCCGACCCGGCTGCTCGCCGAGTACGGCGACCAGTCCGTGACGGTCGCCGTCTACGCCGGGGCCGTCGCCGCGCTCGGCGCCTGCCACCTGGCGGTGGCCGCCGTCCTGGCCAGCCGCCCCTGGCTGCGCCACGGCACGCCCACCGAGGCGACGGCTCCGCTGTACCTCCTCGACAGCGCCACGATCGTGGTGGTCTTCCTCGTCACCGTTCCGCTGGTCTTCGTCACCGGCCCGGCCATCATGTGGCTGTGGCTGGTCCTCGTCCCGGCGAAGGTCTACCTGGGCCGGCGGTATCAGGGCCCGCGTTGACGGGACCGCTTCACGCCCGCCCGGCCACCTCCGCCCAGCTCCCGCTCCGCGCGGACCGCGCCATCGCGTCCAGCGCGGCGGCGCTGTGCACGGCGTCCGTGAGCGTCGCTCCGTGCGGCCTGCCCTCGGCGACCGACGTGAGGAAGCGGTACGCCTCGATGACCTTCAGGTCGTCGTACCCCATCGCGTTCGCAGCGCCCGGCTGGAACGCGGCGAACTCCCCGTGGCCCGGGCCGACGTAGACCGTGCTCACGGACTGGTCCTGGTACGTCGTGCCGCGGCTGACGCCCAGCTCGTTCATGCGGCGGAAGTCCCAGAACACCGCCCCCTTGGTGCCGTGCACCTCGAAGCCGTAGTTGTTCTGCTCGCCGACCGAGACCCGGCAGGCCTCCAGGACGCCGCGCGCCCCTGAGGCGAACCGCAGCAGGCAGCTGACGTAGTCCTCGTTCTCCACCGGGCCGAGTTCGCCTCCGGCGGCGCGGCTGTGGCCCGCCGTGGCGCCGGCCGGGCGGGCCCGCTCCGGGAGGAAGACCGCCGTGTCGGCCGCGAGGGACGTGATGTCGCCGAGCAGGAACCGGGCCAGGTCCACGCCGTGCGAGGCCAGGTCGCCCAGCACCCCGCTGCCGCCCCGCTCCCGCTCGTACCGCCAGGTCAGCGCCCCCTCGGGGTGGGCCGCGTAGTCGCTGAACAGCCGTACGCGGACGTGCGTGACGGTGCCGATCTCCCCGGAGGCGATCAGCTCGCGGGCCGCCTCGACGGCGGGCGCGTTGCGGTAGTTGAAGCCGACGGTGCCCTGCACTCCCGCCGCGGCCACCGCGTCCGCCACCGCGCGGGCGTCCTCGGCGGTCAGACCCACCGGCTTCTCGATCCAGATGTGCTTGCCCGCTTCGGCCATGGCGACGCCGATTGCGCGGTGCAGGAAGTTCGGCGCGGTGATGCTGACCGCCTTGACCCGCGGGTCGGCGGCCACCTCGCGCCAGTCGCGGGTCGTGGAGGCGAACCCGAACTGCGCGGCGGCCTCCTCCGCACGGCCCGGCACCTCCTCGGCGACCGTCACCAGCTCCGGGACGAGGGGCAGCCGCGGGTAGTGGTGCCGCACACGCGCGTACGCCTGGGTGTGCACCCGCCCCATCCAGCCGAATCCGACGACGGCGACGCCGAGCGTGTCCACCATGAGAGCCCCTCTTTGGACCGTTCCAGAATCTGTCCAGGCCACCCTGGGCGGGGTTCGCCGACGCTGTCAACCCTTTGACAAGCCGTGGCGCCGCATGGAACGGTCCATCCCATGAGACAGCCGACGATCCGGGACGTGGCCGAGCGGGCCGGTGTCTCCAAGTCGCTGGTCTCCCTGGTGCTGCGCGGCTCCGACCAGGTACGCCCCGAGAAGCGGGACGCCGTGCTCCGGGCCGCCCAGGAGCTGGGCTACCGGCCCAACGCCGCCGCCCGCAGCCTCAGCGAGCAGCGCACCCTCCCCCAAGCTCTCGACTTCGCTCGACCAGGGGGGACCCCCATGGTCGGCGTCCTCCTCAACGACCTGCGCAACCCCTGGTTCGTCGACCTCCTCGACGGCCTGAACTCCCTGCTGCACGCCAATGGCCTGCACATGCTGCTGGCCGACGCCCGTCTCAACCGCCGCACCGGCCAGGACCCCGCCGACCCGCTGCTGGACCTGCGCGTCGACGGCCTGGTCGTGGTCGGCACGCTGCCCGACCCGGCCGCCCTCGGCGCGGTGGCCGAGCGGATTCCGGTCGTACTGGCCGGCTCCCGCGAACCGGCCCCGCCGGGCGTGGACGTGGTGGCGGGCGACGACGAGCGGGGCGCCCGGCTGGCCGCCGAGCACCTGATCGGCCTCGGGCACCGCCGCATCGCGCACATCGCGGGCTACGGCGCGGTGGGCGAGCTGCGGCGCGGCAGCTTCGAGGCGACCATGCTCCGGCACGGCCTGGCGGAGCGGGCGGTGGTCGAACCGGGCGACATGACCGAGGAGGGCGGCTACCGCACGACCGTCCGGCTGCTCAGCGGCCCCGAACGGCCCACGGCCGTCTTCGCCGTCAACGACATGGCCGCCATCGGCGTGCTCTCGGCGGCCGAGGAACTGGGGCTGCGGGTCCCGCGCGACCTGTCCGTCGTCGGCTACGACAACACGAGCATCGCCCGGCTGCGGCACGTGTGGCTCACGACGGTCGACAACACGAGCCACGAGGTCGGCCGCCGCGCCGCCCGCTGCCTCCTGGAGCGCTTCGAGGGGCCCGGCGGAGCTGGCCGGGTTCAACTGGCCACGCCGACCCTGGAGATCCGGGGGTCGACGGCCCCGGCGCCCTGACCGCTCACCTCGCTCAGAGGTTGATCGCGTACGCCTTGCGCAGCGTCTCGTGGACCGTCCACGTCGTACGGTCGCCCTCACGCAGGACGGCCAGGTCGCCGGGCCCGACCGTGAGGGTCGGCCCGCCCTCCACCTCGATCGTCGCCGAGCCGCTGATCACGACGAACAGCTCGTCGGCCTCGGTGTCGGTGACCACGCCGGGCGTGATCTGCCAGACGCCCCGGACCTGACGGCCGTCCTCCGACTCCCAGACGACCTTGCCGGTGACCTCGGGCGTTCCGGAGACGATCTGCTCGGGCGCGAGGGGCTCGGGTTCGAGCTCGGCGTCGGGGATGTGGACTACGAAGCTGTGCGTCATGCGGCGACCTTAGCCCCGGTGAACGGGGGAGCGGCCTGGACAGAGTGTGGGGCGCGGGGCGGGCCGGGCGGACACTCCGTCGTCCCCGGCCCTGCGACCGCGGGGCGGACCGGACCGGAACGGCGCCCCCACACCTCCTTTGTCCGTCTCAACCTCTATGCCCTGGTCGGGAGTTCCCGCCGATTGGCGTATTGTTTGCGGCATATGCCCGGGAGTTGAGGTGTCCCCGGGCAGGCGACTGCGTGGGTGAAGGGGGAGCAGGACGTGGAGGAGACGGGGCGACGACCCGCCCGATGGGCCGGACTGCCCGGAGGGGTTGTCACGGCACTCCTGGCCGTGGCGGCCTGCGCCGGTCACGCGACCAAGGCGGGCCTCCCCTGGTGGGCCGTCCTCGCCGTCGCCGTCTCGACGGTGGGTCTCGCGGGCTGGACCCGGCGCCCGGACCGGCTGTCGGCACGGACCGGGGGACGGCTCCCCATGCGGTAGGGTTGACCTGCGTGATCACGCGGTTCGTCCGCGCGGTACGCAACGGGACGTGGCGCAGCTTGGTAGCGCACTTGACTGGGGGTCAAGGGGTCGCAGGTTCAAATCCTGTCGTCCCGACTGGAGACAGTTGCAGGTCAGGGCCGGTTTCGGAGGTATCCGAAACCGGCCCTGTTCATGGTCGGGCCGGTCTACGGAATGAAGCCGTAGTCCAACTGACCGGCCAGCCTCGTCCTGTCGTCCTTCAGGGACAGCACGAGCGTGCGTGCGAGGGTGCCGCCGAAGCGGGTCCCGCCGTCAGCCGTCGGGACCGTGTCGATGAAGCTCTCCACCAGCCCGTTGGGCATCACGTAGTGCGAGTACTGCTGTGTCGGGGCGTCCTCGGGGTTGCCCAGGACCAGCGCGCTGCCGTTGAGCGGGCGGTAGTCGCTGCGCAGCCCCGGGCCGACGAACCCGTAGAGGCCGTCCCAGCCGCTCAGCCCCGGCGCGAACGTGAACTTGTGGCTGATGGTGAACAGGTAGTACTTGCCGCCGCGGATGACCAGGTGCGGCCGTTCGGTCTGCTGGTTCACGCAGTTGGCCGAGAGCAGCGGGGGCTGGAGCTTCCAGTTCTCCATGCTGTCGCCGGTGGCCGTGGCCAGCCCTATGTTGCCCGTGTAGTACTTCGAGTCCTCCGGCACCTCGTGGCCGGCCGGGAGGTCACCCAGGTCACGTTTGGTGCACTCGTACGAGCCCGCGGTACCGCCCGTGTTGCCCTCGAACAACAGGTGGACCTTGCGGTCCCGCGGGTCGCGGAAGACGAACGGGTCGCGGAAGGCGTAGATGATCGGGCCTTGCTGCGACTGTTCGAGGGTCTGGTACAGCTTGCCGTCGGCCTCGGCGATGATGCGGTGATCCCGGAAGCCGGAGAACCACACGCGGTTCTTGTCCGCGTGGATCTTGCCGGTCGCCTGCGCCAGACGCTGCAGAGCGTCGCTGGGGTCGACCCCGCCGTTGTCGCGCCCGGAGGCGGTGTAGAAGGACTGCACCTTGTCGCCGATGAGCGCCGTCGAGCCGGCCCACTCACGTGAGCCGAACGAGGTGCCGGACGGGAACAGGTCGCCGCCGTACTTCCAGCTCTTGGCGTCACGCGAGTAGAAGTAGCCGATCTTCGCGTACCAGTGCCGGTCGCCGAACGGCACCGACCGCGGGGCCGTCAGCGAGAAGATGACGTGCCAGCCCTTGTAGGTGGCGGTCCGGGTGTTGAGCTTGGTGAGCGGCCAGGTGTCCCACACCCACACCTTGTCGGTCATCACCGGGAAGTCGGGTGACACGCGCGGGGCGGTGTTGGTCCTGTCCTGCCGGAGTTTCAGGGCGTCCGCGCGGGACCAGACGGCTGTGTGGTCGTCGTCGGCGGTGTACTGCCGTGTCCCGGTCCGGGACGGGTCGTGGGGGGAGGCGGAAGCGGGAGTGATGACGCCGCTCAGGGTCGCGAGGGCTGCCAGACCCGTCGCCAGCCGGAGCACCACTCGTCTTGCTCTGTACATACGTCACCCTTGGGGGGAAGAGGGAACGAATGGAAGGTGTGGAACCGGTTCCACCGCTGACGGTACCTCAATTCCACTGAAAAGCAGTGAACTTGTGAGGTAAACATTCACTTATGAGCAGCGGTCGGAATGACGACATGGAAGATCACGGAAACGGATCCAACGTCGGCGTACCGCGGGTCAGGCTCCCGCTGCGGCCGTCGTACGCCGAGGCACGAGCTCCAGTTCCAGCATCTTCTCGACGGGGTCGCCGGCGAGCCCGTCGATGCGTTCCAGCAGCAGGCGGGCTGCGATCCCGCCGCTGGTGCGCAGGGGCTGGCGTACCGTGGTCAGCCCTACGTAGGCCGCCACGTCGAGGTCGTCGAAGCCGATCACGGACAGTTCCTGAGGGACCCTCACGCCCGCCGAGTTCGCCGCTTCGATGACCCCCAGCGCCCGGGTGTCGGACGCGGTGACGATCGCGCTGGGGGGCTCCGGAAGGGCCAGCAGCTCGTCGGTGAGGCGGTGCGCCACCGCGCGGCCGTGGGGTCCGAGCTGGACGTACGGCTCCTCCAGCGCCAGGCCGTACGCGCGCAGCGCCAGCTCGCAGCCCTCGCGCCGACGGGCGCTCGCGCTGAAACGGAAACGATCGTCGGCGACATCGCCCATGAACGCGATACGACGATGGCCGAGTTGCAGCAGATGACGGGTCGCCAGCATGCCGCCGCGCACGTCGTCGATCACCACACGGGGCAGCTCCGGGTGCTCACAGTCCAGCAGCACCGTGGGCAGACCGGCACGTGCCAGCTGCTTCACGTCGTCGTCGGTGGGAGCGAGCGAGATCGCCAGCAGCCCGTCGAAGCGGTCACCGGCCGCCACCGCCCGGTACTGCTGATCACGCTGATCCGGTGTTGCCACGTCCAGCAGGGTGAGGTCGTGGTCGCTGCCGTGCAGCTCGTGCGAGATGCCACGCAGCCGCTCGACGACCGACGGCTCGGTGGCGAAGGGCGCGATGACGGCGATGCTCTGGGTGCGTCCCGTGGACAGCGCGCGAGCGCGCCGGTTGGGCCGGTAGTCCAGGTCCCGGATCACCCGCAGCACCCGCTCGCGGGTGTCCTCGCTGACATTCCGGCTGTCGTTGAGGACGCGCGAAACCGTGCCGACCCCCACCCCGGCCCGGGCCGCGACATCGCCGATGGTCGCCCGTTCTCCCACGGCCGTACAGTACCCGAACTCGCAGATCAGCCTGCTGACACGCACATCCACAGCTGTCGGCGGGAGGCGCTTCGGTCCGTCAGCGACCGCCGCCTGTGATGCGTTGCTCCCCCGATCCACGGACGATCAGCCGAGTGGGCACGGTGATCGTGCGGGCCCGGGAGCGGTCGCCGTCGAGGCGGGCCAGCGCGGTGGTCGCGGCGCTGCGGCCGATCTCCTCGGGCGCTTGGGCGACGACCGTGAGGGCCGGTTCCAGCGCTTCGGCGAGAGAAACGTCGTCGAAGGCCACGACAGCCACGTGTTTGCGCTTGCTGCGGGCGAGCTCGGCGACGATGCCGAGCGCCATGATGTTGTTCCCGGCGAACAGGGCCGTGGGGGCATCGGGCCGTTCGAGGAGTTGCGCCGTCACCGCCTCCGCCCCCTGCTGATCGTGCGCGCTGACGACCAGCGAGCGGTCGTAGGGGATGTCGGCTCCCTGTAGCGCGGCACGGTATCCGGCGAGGCGTTCGCGGCGGGTGTACAGCCTGACCGGCAGGTCGCCGACGAAGCCGATGCGGCGGTGGCCGTGGGCGATGAGGTGTGCGACGCCCTCCTGGGCGCCCGCACGGTTGGAGCTGACGACGCTGTCCGTCGACAGGCCGACCCCCGGCCGGTCGAGGAAGACGACGGGCAGTCCCGCCGTACGGTGCGACTTGAGGTCGGAGTGGTCGGCGCCGACGGACGGCACGACGATCAGGATGCTGACGCGCCGGGCGAGGAACTGGGCCGTCAGGGCGCGTTCACGCTCGGGATCGTCCGCGGACGATCCCATGAGCAGCGTCAGGCCGCGGCCGCGGACCGTGTCCTCGATACCGCGGGCCACGGCTCCGAAGAAGGGGTTGGCCAGGTCGGGGATGACCAGCCCTACGGTCGTGTCGGGACCACCGACGCGGATGTTGCGGGCCATGAGGTTCGGCTGGAAGCCCAACTCGGCCACCGCGGCGAGGACGTGCTCCCGCGTCCGGGCCGAGACGGGCCCGTCCTCGTTGAGGACTCGGGACACCGTCTTGGCGCTGACACCCACTTCTCGGGCGACATCGGCCAAGGTGGGTCTGCGGCTCGCTGCCATGGAGGAAACCGTCTCCTGGTTGCTCCCTGTTCCGGGCCGCGGCCTCGGCCGGAACATGCGAGAGCGGGGTTGCGCTGTCAGGTGGCCTGTACTCCGGCGGCCTTCGCGGCCTCGGAATCCGCTACGACAGTATCTCCAGCCTCGTCGACGGTGAGCGCGCCGGTCATGATGGCCACGACCTCCGCCATGGAGTAGTCGGACGGCTTGATCACAGCGGCGCGCCGGCCCAGCCGGTGGACGTGGATCCGGTCGGCGATCTCGAAGACGTGCGGCATGTTGTGGCTGATCAGGACGACCGGCATGCCCTTGTCGCGGACGCGGCGGATCAAGTCCAGGACTTGGCCGGACTCCTTGACGCCGAGGGCGGCCGTGGGTTCGTCCATGACGACGACGCTGCGCGCCCAGGCGACCGCGCGGGCGACCGCCACGGCTTGGCGCTGTCCGCCGGAGAGGGTCTCGACCGACTGGGTCAGCGAGCGCAGGCCGATCTTCAGATCGGCCATGTGCTCGGCGGCCTCCTGGCGCATGCGCTTCTTGTCGAGCATGCGGAAGGCACTGCCGAGGACACCGGGGCGGCGCAGCTCACGTCCGAGGAACATGTTCGAGGCGATGTCCATGGACGCCGCCACGGCGAGGTCCTGGTACACCGTCTCGATGCCGTGAGCGCGTGCGCTCTGCGGGCCGGAGAACTGGATCGGTTCGCCGTTGAGGCGAATCTCCCCCTCGTCCGGCACCACCGCGCCGGTGAGGGCCTTGATGAGGCTGGTCTTACCGGCGCCGTTGTCGCCGATGACGGCGAGGACCTCGCCGGGCATCAGGTCGAAGTCGGCGCCGTCGATGGCGGTGACCTGGCCGTAGCGCTTGACGAGGCCGCGAGCCTGAAGCACGGGGGTCTCAGCGGTGGTCGTGGTCATCGGGCCCTCCTCCGGGAGATCTGGTCGACGGTCACCGCGAGGATCACCAGGACACCGGTGATCAGGGTCTGGTAGATGGAGGCGACACCCATCAGCTGAAGCCCGTTGCGGAACACGCCGACGATGAGGACGCCGATGAACGTGCCCAGGACCGAGCCCCGTCCGCCGAAGAGGCTGGTGCCGCCGAGCACCACGGCGGTGATGCTGTCGAGGTTGTCGGTCTGACCGGCCTGTGGATCGCCCACGCCGGTGCGGGAGATGAGCAGCAGGGCGGCGATGCCGTAGAGGAGACCGGCCACGGTGTAGACGCCGATGGTCAGCCGGGAGGTGCGGATGCCGTTCAGCCGTGCCGCTTCCGGGCTGTTGCCCAGCGCGTAGACGTGCCGGCCCCAGCCGGTGCTGCTCAGCGCGTAGGCGAGGAGGAGGAACAGGGCGATCGTGACCAGCGAGCCGTAGGTGATGTCGGTCTTGCCCAGCGGGAAGGTCTGCCCGAGGGCCGTCAGCGGGCCGGGCAGGTTGCTGACCGTCTGCTCCTCGGAGTAGATGTGCGTCAGCGCGAACGCCACGTTGAGCATGCCCAGGGTGACGATGAACGGCGGCAGCGGGACCTTCTGCACCAGTGCCCCGTTGAGCAGGCCGAAGCCGGCGCAGACGACCAGGCCCAGCGCGATCGCGGCGAGCGGCGGCAGGGAACCCTCGGCGGCCATCTTCGCGATCACGATGCTGCCGAACGCCATCACCGCTCCGCAGGACAGGTCGATGCCCGCGGTGAGGATGATGAGCGTCTGGCCGATGGCCAGCGTGCCGACGACCATGACCTGCTGGACGATCAGTGAGAAGTTCCCGCCGGTGAGGAACTGGTCGGTGGAGACGGAGAAGAAGACACAGGCCAGGAGGAGGGCGATCAGCGGGCCGGTGGTCGGCTGGGTGAGCAGTCTGCGGGCCGTGGTCGGTGCTTTGAGGTCGGAGTACGGCGTGGACGTGGAGGGTGGCGTGGACGTGGCAGTCATGCGAGGTCCTTGTCGGAAGACAGAAGTCCTTGTCCGTCCCTTTGGGGCGGCAGGAGGACGAGGAGGCGGCCGTCCCCGGTCGGGGAGGAGGGGCCGGCCGCCTCGCCCAGGGGTGTCGAACGGTGTCAGCGGGGAGCCGGCGGCTCAGCCCCAGCAGTTGTCCAGGCCGTAGGCGGTGTCCTTGGAATCGACCCCGTCCTGCGCCTTGTCGGTGATCAGGGTGACCCCGGTGTCCGTGTAACCCGACGCCTTCTTGCCGTCCTTGGCGAACGTCACGACGGCCTTGACGCCCTCGGCGGCCATCTTCAGCGGGTACTGCTGCGAGGTCGCGGCGATCTTGCCGTCCTTCACGGCCCGGGTGCCGGTGCAGCCGCCGTCGACGGAGACGATCAGGACGTCCTTCTCCCGGCCCTTGGCCTTGAGCGCTGTGTACGCGCCCAGCGCGGCCGGCTCGTTGATGGTGTAGACGACGTTGATGCCGGGTTCCTTCTGGAGGCAGTTCTCCATCGCCGTCTGGCCCTTGGACTGGTCGCCGCCGGTGTCCTGGGCACAGGCGACGTCCTTGTCGGTGGCGCCGAAGCCCTTGAGGAAACCGTTGTGCCGCTGGATGCCGACGGACACACCCGGCGCCAGGTCGAGGGCGGCTATCTTCGCGGTCTTGCCCTTCATCGCGGCCTTGGCGTACTCGCCGATCAGCTCGCCGGCCTTGAGGTTGTCGGTGGCGAAGAGGGCGTCGACCGCGCTCTCCGGCTCGGTCGGGGTGTCCAGGGCGATGACCAGGACGCCCTTGGCCTTGGCCTTCTCGAGCGCGGGCACGATCGCCTTGGAGTCGCTCGGGGTGATCAGGATGCCCTTCACGCCGGCGGCGACCATGTTCTCGATCGCGGTGACCTGCCCGGCGTTGTCGCCGTCGAACTTGCCGGCCGCGGTCATGAGCTTGACGCCTTCGGCCTTCGCGGTCTTCTCCGCGCCCTCCTTCATCTTGACGAAGAACGGGTTGGTGTCCGTCTTGGTGATCAGGCCGACCTTGACCTCGCCCGAGCCGGTGCTCGTGCTGCCCGATCCCGATCCGGAACCACAGGCGGTCAGGGCGAGCGCCGCGACGCCCGTGCAGGCAGCGGCTCGGAGCAGTGAGGAGGGCAGACGAGAGGTGCGTGACATGGACGACTCCTGCGGGATGTCGGGCGGGTGGTCGGCAGCTAGGCCTGCCGTCCCGCGATGTCAACGATGACCGATGTCATCGTTGACACTGCTTGGCGAGGATGATGGACTCCGCTCACCGGCAACGTCAATGCCTTGCACCCGTCACAAATCGGCAACGTCCCTCGGTGGTCGCCCGCCCCGAAGCCGTTCACCGGCGTGCCCGGGTCATGCCCGTTTCCGCTCCGCGCGTCCCAGAGAAGAGCAGCCCATGAGCCGGATCACCGTCCTCGGAGAATGCGTCGCCGACGCGTTCACCGAGCCCGCACCCGCCCCGAACGAACTCGCCCTGCGCGTCCTGCCGGGCGGCGGGCCGGCCAACACGGCCGTGGCCCTGGCCCGCCTGGGCACCCCTGCCCGCTTCCTCGCGCGGCTGTCCGGCGACGTGTTCGGCCGCCTCTTCCGGGCCCACCTCGCGGCTTCCGGCGTGGACCTCTCGCACGCCGTGGAGGCCGCCGAACCCAGCACGCTCGCCGTCGCCGAACTGGATGCCCAGGGCCAGGCCGCGTTCTCCTTCCACGCCCAGACCACCGCCGACTGGCAGTGGACGAGAGCGGAACTGTCCGGGGTGGACATGGCCGACACCGCCTGCGTGCACACCGGTTCGCTGGCCCTGGTCAGGGAACCGGGAGGGGCGGTGGTGGAGGACTTCCTGGCAGCGGCCGCCCCGAGGGCCACCATCAGCATCGACCCCAACGTCCGTCCCCTCCTGGTGCGCCCCGAGGTCTACCGCGCCCGGCTGGCGCACTGGTGCTCCCTCGCGGACGTGCTGCGGCTGAGCGAGGACGACCTGGATCTCCTCCTGCCCGGAACACCGCCCGAGCAGGCGTGCGACGCCTGGCACGCTGCGGGGGCACGGCTCGTGGTGATCACGCGCGGCGCCGAAGGAGCCCTGGCCTCACTCGACGGGGAGCGCGTGCAGGTGCCGGCGGTGGCGACACCGGTCGTCGACACGGTCGGTGCGGGGGACTCCTTCACGGCGGGCCTGCTGCACCACCTCGGCACCCACGGACTCCTCGGCGGCAGGCTGACGGACTTGAGCCTCGCCGACGTCGAGGCGGCCTGCCTGTTCGCCGTGCAGGTGGCAGCCCTGACCTGCTCGGTCGCCGGCCCCAACCCGCCCTGGCGGGACCAGCTGCCGAAGCTCACGCCGGACGCTTCCACGGTCCGGCACCTCGACCCCACCCCCTGAACCCCACGGACAAGGACGGAAAAGACCATGACGAAGACCCTGCTCGCCGAGTTCACCGCCCGCGAGGGAGCGGAGGACGAGGTCACCCGCCTCATCCAGGAGTACGCCCTGAAGGTGCGCGAGGAGGAAGGCAACCTGGCCTTCGACGTCTACACCAAGGCGGCCCATCCCCGCGCCTACTGGATCTTCGAGGTGTACCGGGACGAGGACGCCTTCCAGGCACATCTGAACGCCCCGTACGGCCCTCCGTTCAACGCCGCCCTCACTCGGCTGATCGAGGAGGACGCCTCCGTACTGACGTTCCTCGACCCACTGGCCCCGCGCCCCTGAGGGGCGCCGCCCGATGCCCGCTCGCCGGAGACGCCGGGCCACGGGCGTCGTGCGAAAAACTCCGGTGCATCGCCTCGCGCACCTCTGCGATCATCCCCGAATGGCGCACAGTTTCGAATCGCTGGTCATCCGGCACACTCATCGCCTGCCCTTCCCCAAGGGATCCGCGGGTGAAGGAGCCGCCGCCGCCCGGCAGTTCGACGTGGCGCTGACCGCCGTGGGCTTCAAGCTCTCCGCCGAGCTGCTGGAGCGGCTGTCAGGGCTGTCCGAGGCCGCGGTCGTGCACACCGCCCGGCGAACACTGGCCACCGTGAGCGAGATGGTGGGCGGCCACGTCCGGCACAACTCCTACTTCATCGACTTCCCGGCGAACGTGCCGGACACCGAAGAGTTCTGGATGTGCTGCGTGACGAAGGCGCTCGCGGACGGCACCTCTCGCGAGAACGTACTGGCGCAGCTGACGCACGGGGTGCTGAACCTGCTCAGCCTCCCCACGTACGGCCGCTACCAGCACACCTACGAGGAGATGCTCGCGGCACAGGACGAGCTGATCGCCTCGGCGGGTGACCGGGTGACCGTCCTGCACCTCGGGCGGGACCTGGACGCCGAAATCACGGACCTCTACCTGGCGTTGGCGGGCAGCAGGACGCCCCTGGGCGATGACCACCTGCGCGACCTCAGGATCCTCGCCGAGCGGTGCGCGCCCGGCCCCCAGCCGGAGTCGATCCCCGTCCGCGAGAACCGGGCGGTCGTCAACGAGGCCCGCCTCGGCGTCGGCGCCGACCTCCTGCTGGACACCGTCACCGATGTGCTGCGTCTGGCCTGTGCCCTGTCGGGCGGCGACGTCACGCTCCAGGAGCCGACGCGGTTCCGGACGCTGCCGCGGCCGGTCCGCCGGGGGCTGCTCGCGGGCCTCGACGCGGTGGTGGCGGCGAACCCGGCGAAGCTCGCCGACGTGCACGCGCACCGGGAGCCCTTCAAGCGCCTCGGCGAGCGTCTCCATCCGCACGAGTACCCGCGCTGGCCGCACGCCGCCGACGTGTTCGCCGTGGCCCGGGGAGAGAAGGAGGCACGGTCCTTCGACAGCCGCGCCGAGAAGCTGCTCGACGAGTACGACGTCACCGGTGCGGTGCAACTGTTGAAGTCCGCTCCCGGCAAGCTGTTCCGCGCCCTGGACCTCCTGCTGCGCATCGCCGCCGGCCAGGAGGAGCGGGACGCGGTGGTGGCCGCCGCGGTGGAGGTCGCTCCCGAGGTCTCCGGCCGGGTCGTCCTCTCGGTCCGCGAGCACTTCCACAACCGGGAGCGGGAGACCGACGAACCCCGCATCTTCGTCAATCGCCGGGGTCGGGCCTGGGTGACCGCAGACAGCAGGCCTCCGGTACCGGCCGCGGACCGCGATCGTCTGATCGCCGCCCTCGACGCGGAGATGCGCCGCCGGCTCCCGGCGCCGGGCCGGCTGCTGCTCGATCCCGAGGTCCTCGACGTGGCGCTCCCGCTCAGCGGCAGGGCGACCGCGGCCGGGTTCGGCGTTCTGCCGCGGGGTTCGGTCTCACGGGTCGAGGGCGCACGGCTGCGCTTCTTCGTGCACTGGAAGCAGACGGAGGTCCGCACCGACTACGACCTGTCGGCCCTGCTCCTGCACCGTGACTACAGCACCGACTCCTGGCTCTCCTACACGTCGCTCAAGGCCGGCGGGGGCAAGCACTCGGGCGATGTCACCGAGGCACCCGACGGGGCCTCGGAGTTCATCGATCTGTCCCTGGACCGGGTGCGCAGCACGTACATCGTTCCGCAGGTCAACATCTACGCGGGCGAGAGCTTCGAGGAGGCCGAGGAGTCGTTCTTCGGGTTCATGCTGCGCGACGGTGAGCAGAAGGGCCGTCCGTTCGAGCCGCGCACGGTGCGGATGAAGTCGGAGCTGCGTGGGGTGGGCCGGGTGGCACTGCCTCTGGTCTTCCGGCGCGGGGACGACGGCACGTGGCGTGCGAAGTGGCTGCACCTGTATCTGAAGGGCATCTCGGAGGCGAACCGGGTCGAGGAGAACCAGGTGTCGGTGTCCAAGGTGGTGCGTGCCCTCGTGGAGCGCGAGCAGCTGACGATGAGGTATCTGATCGACCTGATGTCCCACGACACCACGGCCGTGGCCCTGTGGGACGGCGGGCCGGTCCCGGGGGAGCCCGTGACGTACATCGGTCTCGAACGTCCCGAAGGCCTGCACCCGGACTCCCGGATCATCACCCTCGAAAATCTGCGCGACCTGATCCCGGCCTGAGTGCTAGCGTTGCCGACGGCGAGGCCATGAAGGGGCTTCCTTCTCATTCACTTTCAATGGACTCGAGTTCCTTCGCTTTCCTCGCCCTCGACTCCGGCTGGGAGGCGCCCGCGGCGGCGCCTCCCAGTCTTCGTACGCCGACAGCTCATCACCGCCAGATGGACTTCAGCTGCCAGGCACGGAGGTCGTCGAGGGTGGCGGTGCCTCCCTCGGCGAACACCTCGACGCCGGTGCTGGAGGGATCGGGGAAGATCTGGTCGGTGATCACGGCCTCGCCGCGGCCGCCGAAGACCTCCACGGACGACCAGTCGACGAGGATCCGCAGCCTGACCTTGCCGTTCTCGGCCTTCAAGGGCGCGGTCTGCACGCCGGGGAAGGTGCTGCTGAAGTCCCCCGCGCCGGATCGGCTGCGGTCGACGTACAGCTCCTGGGCGGCGGTGTCGTAGCCGATGACGGTCTCCTCGCCGCCCGCACCGGTGCGTACCTTCAGGCCGAAGCGGTCCGCGTCCTTGAGGGAGAAGGTCGCCTCGATGTCGAGCGCCTTGCCCTTGGCCCCGAGGCCGGTCAGGGACTTCGAGGTGCTCTCGACGGTGACGCCGGACGCCGTGGCAGGGTTCTTCCGCCGGAGGGACTCCAGAGGGCCCACCGGCTTGCTGGTCAGCCGGATCCGGCCGTCGACGGTACGCAGGGCCATCTCCCTCGGGACGCTCTGCACGCCGCGCCACGGTGAGGTCGGGACGGACTGGCCGTAGTCCCAGTTGTTCATCCAGCCGATCATGTAGCGCTTGCCGCCCGGCGCGTCCTCCCAGGACACGGCCGCGTAGTAGTCCTTGCCGTAGTCGGCCCAGTCGGCGCGCTGCAGAACGGACTCGGCGGGCTTGTCCGCGGTGGTGAACCGGTCGGCCAGTACGTGGCCCCAGCCGCCGGTGTTCATGTCGACGATCCTGATCTGCGCCTCCTTGCCGATGTATGGACGCATGTCGAAGGACGCCCAGTCCAGGGCCTCACTGTCGGTGCCGGTCACGCTGCGGACGACCTTGCCGTCGACGATCAGGTTGACGGACGTCTCCTGGGAGGCGCGCTGGACCGGGGTGTCGGACACGACGATGTGGTCGGCGTTGACATGGCCCCAGCCGCCGGTGTTGTCGTCGACGATCCTGATCCGCGCCTTCTTGCCGGCCAGGTCGCCGACGTCCCACGAGGCCCAGTCGAGCGCCTCGGAGTCCTTGCCCGTGGCGCTGCGCACGACCCGGCCGTCCACGAGGAGTTCGACGGCGGTGGGGCCGGCCCCTTCTGCCGGGTGGTTGCCGCCGCCGATGAGGAAGTTGATGTGCTTCTTGTCGACGGTGAACTCGGGCGAGGTGAGGGTGCCGGTGGTGGAGTCGCCGCTCCGGAAGGTGTTGACCAGGCCGCTGCCCAGGTATCCGGAGACGTGTTGCTGGCCGGGGAGGGTGCCGTTGGCCGGTGCCGTGCCGAAGGCGTCCCCGGTCGCCGTCCAGTCGCCGTAGCCGCCGCCCTCGAAGTCGGCGAGGACCGTGCCCTCGGGCGCGGTGCCGTCCAGGACGGTGCCGGCCTTGTGCGGATGCCGCCCGCCACCGATCTTGAAGTTCAGGTAGGGGCTGGTCACGGTGAAGGAGGGGGAGGTGAGGGAGCCGGTGGTGCCGTCACCGCCGTGGAAGCTGTTGGCGAGGCCCTTGCCGTCGAAGCCCGAGACGGCTTGCTGACCGTCCAGCGTACCGGTTGCCGGTCTCTGGCCGAACGCGGTCCCGGTCGCCGTCCAGTCCCCGAAACCGTCGCCCTCGAAGTCCTGCACGACATCGCCCGTGGGCGGTGTGTAGGTGCCCTTGTCGTCAGGGGTGAACTTCTTGCCGTCGAAGTCTCCGACGAAGTACTGGGCGGCCGAACCACCCGCGATGCCACCGGGGTTGAGGTTGACCACCAGGACCCACTTGATCTTCTTCGGGTCCCCGTCGACCGCGAGGGGGAACAGGTCGGGGCACTCCCACACACCGCCCGTCGCACCGGCGGGCCCGAACTCGCTCTGCAGGTCCCAGTCCTTGAGGTTCTTGGACGAGTAGAACCGCACCTTGTGCTCGACGGACAGGGACACGGTCATCAGCCAGCTCTTGGTCGGCGCGTACCACTGGACCTTGGGGTCGCGGAAGTCCTTGGAGCCGATGTCGATGACGGGATTGCCCTGGTACTTGGTCCAGGTGCGGCCCCGGTCGGTGCTGTAGGCGAGCGACTGGGCCTGCTTGCCGCCGTTCTTGTAGGCACTGGTGTAGATCGCCACCATGGGCGGGTTCTCCTTCGTGCCGAACCCGGTCGTGTTGTTCCAGTCGACCACCGCGCCGCCGGAGAACACCATCTCCTCGTCGTCGTGCGACAGAGCGAGCGGCAACTCCTCCCAGTGCACGAGGTCCTTGCTCACTGCGTGCCCCCAGGACATGGCGCCCCAGGAGTTGCCGTTCGGGTTGTACTGGTAGAAGAGGTGGTACTCGCCCTTGTAGTACACGAGACCGTTGGGGTCGTTCATCCAGTTCTTCTGCGGGGTGAAGTGGAACTGGGGCCTGTAGGTCTCGGTGTATGTCTGTGCGGCGCCCTGCGGGGTGAGCGGGGCCGCCGACAGGACGAAGGCGGTCACCACCGACGCCACCCGCATGCGGGCCTGCCGGGATACGCGTATACGGCTCATAGCGGCTCCTTGTCCCACGGCCGTCGACGCGGCGGTGGGGAGGAACCCTGCGCGACGACCGAGAAGTGCACCCCGGCCCGACGAAGGCTGCCCCGTCGTCACCCGAGGGTGTCATCGTTGACTTGTGTCATCGATGACAGTGGCTGCCCGATTATGAGACGCAGTCAGGTGGCCGCGTCAACGGTCCGGAAGTGATTGGTCCGGCGCGCCCTGTGGGAGTCAGGGCGTCGATCTACCCCCGCCGACCGGGCAAGGGCGAACGGACTCGTCGCCGGTCGCACGTCGCACATCATCGACCGTGACATAGGCCACCCGTGTGCATCCGCAGCGCGTGTGTTTGCGTTCGCGTCGGCTGGAAAGTGGCTCTGTAGTCATGTGACCGAAAGCCGGGAAAGAGGAGGTCCGATGTCCTCGAAGCGACGTCGCAAGAAGAAGGCCCGCCGCAAGAACGGCGCGAACCACGGCAGTCGTCCGCAGTCCTGAGCGTCGTGCGGGCACGCTGACGCAAACGGGTGAGTGGCACCTGCCACTCACCCGTTTGCGTTCGCAGGGGCTTCACGGCCTCGCACATGGCGTGGTCGAGGACGTCACCCGCCCCCATGGGCGACGTCCTCGACCGCTCCCCCGGTGCCGGACTGTGGCTCAGGTGCCCGCGCGGCGGATCCGTGCCGTCACCAGCACATCACCGCCGTCCCGCCGGAACCCCAGGCGGAGTACAGGCGTACGCGGACGACGTAGCGGCGGCCCTTGACGAGCCGGGCGCCGATCGTGGCGTTGTGCGGAGTTCCCCCGTCGTCCCGGCCGGCGAGGTAGCGGGGCTCCCAGTCCCGCTCCTCGAAGAGCACCATGACGGCGTCGCAGTCGCCGAAGACGGCCAGCGTGTAGCTGCGGGTCTCCGGCGGGTCGATCACGAAGTCCGCCTGCTCGCCGGGTCCGGTGCCGAGCGGCGCCGAGCGGAACGGCACCAGCGCGGGCGATCCCTGCGGATGCGCCGGCGGATACCAGCGCAGCACGGACTCCTTGTCGGCGGCGGACAGCGTGCCGGGCGGATGCAGACCCCCGCGGTACTGCTCCGGCTCCAGGATCAGCCCCGGCGGGAAGGGGAACCCCATGACCGACTGCGGGTCCCAGACACCGTCGGCCTCGTCCGGGCCGAGCTTGCGCAGGATGTTGTAGTGCGTCCGCTCGCGGCTCCAGTGGTGGGGCGGGCCCGCCAGTTCGGCGTACACAGCCTCGTCGTCCCAGTGGATGCCCGCGAACGGGCTCTGGTGCTCGTGCAGCAGGCCGAGCGCGTGGCCGATCTGGTGCAGGGCCGCCCAGCTCTCCCCGGGCGCGGTCAGGTCCCAGCCGAAGTTCATGGTGCGTTCCCGCCCGCCGGCCGGGAGCGCCTCCCGGCCCACCCTCGACCAGGAGCCGTCGCCGGCCTGGAACCCGCTGCGCAGTTCGGCCTCCGAGCGGTCGCCGACCTCGGCGAAGGTGATCCCGATGCCGAGGTCCTGCCACTCCCGGAAGGCCGCGCGCACCACCTCCCGCTGCTCCTCGGCGCCGGCCCACGACACCCGCCGCGTCATCCCCCTCCCCGGCACGGGGATGACGGACGCGTCGGAGTCGCCGTCGAAGAACCAGTAGTGCAAGACGGTGCCGTTGACCCACATCCGCCGCCCGCTCGCGAGCGCGCTCAGCCGCTCGGCCGCCAGCCCCGGTGCGAAGGCGGGCGCCGGCGCCTGAGCCAGCGAGCAGTAGCGTGCGGTCATGGGCCATAGCCTGCCCCGCGGCCCGCCCCCGGCGCCTGAGTCGGGGGCTACTCAAGTCGCCCTGTATCAAGAGTGAGTAGCCGCGCTCATGTCTGTGTGACGACTTACGAGCGGGACGCGACGACGCTGGAGCTGCCCTGGCCGTTCGCCGGGCGGGAGGACGAACTGGAACTGGCCCGCCGGTCGTTGACCGGCGTGCGGCGCGGCATCGTGGTGACGGGCCCGGCCGGCTGCGGGAAGACCCGTCTCGTCACCGAGGCGATCCGCGGCACCGATTGCGCCCGGGCGGCCGGCACGCCCGAGAGCCGGGCCATCCCCTTCGCGGCGTTCGCGCATCTGCTCCCCGAGTCGGTCACCCTGCACCGCGCGGTCCAACTGCTGTCCGGTGTCCGCACGCTGCTGGTGGACGACGCGCACCTTCTCGACGACGCCTCCGCCGCCCTGGTCCATCAGCTCGCCGTGCACGGGCGCACCCGGCTGCTGGTCGTCGCCACCGCCGGCGCTCCCGTGCCCGGCGCGGTCTCCCGGCTGTGGACCGGCGAACTCCTGCCGCGCCTCGCGCTGGAGCCCCTGGCGGAGGAGGAGACCGGCCGGCTGCTCACGGCCGGCGCCGGCCCTCTCGACGCGCTCACCCTCAACCGGCTGCGCCGCCTGAGCCGGGGCGACCTGCGGCTGCTGCGCGACCTGCTGGGCGCGGTGCGCGGGCAGCTGACCCCGGTCCCGGACACCGGCGAACGCGCGTGGCGGGGCCCGGTCCCGCTGACCACGGCCGTACGAGAACGCACCGCCCCCGTCCTCGGCCGGAGCCGCCCCCTCGAACGGGAGACCCTCGACCGCCTCGCCTTCGCCGAGCCCCTGCCCCCGGACCTGGACGACCTGGACCTCGGGGCTCTCGAAGCGCTGGAGTCGGACGGCCTGATCGAGGTCGACGACCACGGGGCCGTCCGACTCGCCCACCCCCTGTACGGGCCGGTGCTCCGGGCCGCGGCGGGCCGGCTGCGGGCCCGCCGGCTGGCCCGGGCACCGGAGGAGTACGCCGCCGCCCTCGACGCCGAGTGCGCGGACCTGACCCGCCGCATCGACCGGGCCGACGTACGGGCGACGGCCAAACCGGTGGGGGAGTGGCAGGTCGCCGAGGGCGGCCCCCTGCCGGGCGGGTACGCCGCCGTGCGCGCCCGCTATGCGCGGCTGCGCGGGGAGGTGCGGGAGGCCGCCGCCTGGGCCCGGGAAGGGCTGCGGAGCGAGCCCGCGCACGCCTCCTGCCGCGCGGAACTCCACCGCGCATCGGCGACGGTGGACAGCCCGGGCGACCTCGGCCCGGAGGCCTTCACCGACCCCTACGACGCCGTCCGCCTCGGCGCCCCCGACCAGGCCGTCGACCGCCTCGGCGGCGTCTTCGCCCGGCATGCCGACGCCCTCACCCGCGCCGACGGCCCGGAGCTGGACGCGGTGGCCGGGGAACTGGAAAGGCGCGGCTTCCTGCTGTTCGCCGCCGAAGCACATGCCCAGGCCGTACGCGCCCACCGGGACCCGCGCGCCGCCCGGCACTCCCGCACCCGGGCGGTCGCCCTGGCCCGGCGCTGCCAGGGTGCCCGCACCCCCGCGCTGGCCGGGCTGGTCCTCGGCGAACTCACCGCCCGCCAGCGGCAGATCGTCACCCTCGCCGCGGCCGGCCTGACCAACCGGCAGATCGCCGAACGCCTCACCCTGTCGGTCCGCACCGTCGGCAACCACCTGTACAGCGCCTACGCCCGGCTCGGCGCGAGTGACCGCGGCGCCCTGCCGTGGACGGCCCACGCGCCGCAAGCCCAGCCGGCCTAGCCCGGGCGCCCAGGACCGGCGGCCTGACCCGGACAGGGGACGGGTCAGGCCGCCCCGAACGCCGAGAACGCCCACCCCGTGGCCTGGTGCAGGGCGTCGTCCGGCTGGGCGGCCCGGGCGTCGCGCAGCGCCTCCGCCAGGGACAGGCCGGCGTCGAGGCCCTTGTGCAGCGCCAGCATCAGCGGCACCACCGCGGCGTCGTTGACGGGGGCGCTGCACGCCACCACCCCGGCCGTGCCCAGCGGCAGCAACGCCGTGACCAGGCCCAGCAGTTCGTCGGCGCCGACCGAGGCGAGGCGGGCGGTGTCGCAGCAGGACAGGATGATCCGGTAGGGGCTGCGGTCCAGCCGCTCGAAGTCGTGCACGACGATCGGCCCGTCGGCCATCCGCAGCGACGAGAACAGCGGACTGTCCGCACGGAACGTGCCGTGCGCGGCGATGTGCGCCAGCGCGGCCCCGTCCAGCTCCTCCAGCACCCGCGGCACCCGCGCCCCGTCCCCTTCAAGGACCGTCGCGCAGCCGTACCGGCCGGCCAGCTCGGGCACCTCGGCACCGCCGGTCGCCAGGCCCGGGCCGCGCACCAGTACGTGGCAGCCGTCCGGCGCCGGCGCGGTCTCCCGCGCCCGCAGCCAGCTGCCCGCCGACGGCGACACGCTGAGCACCCGCTCCCGCAGCGACGGGAGCAGCGCCCACGGCACCCGGTGCAGCCGCCCCGGCGGCACGATCACCACCGGACCGCCGCCCAGGTGCGCGGCGGCCGGTCCGAGGAGCAGTTCCTCCAGCCGCCGCCCCGCCGCCTCCACCACCGGGAGCCGGGCCTCCGCCCCGGGGTGGGCCAGCCGCCGCAGCCCCGCCTGGACGTGTTCGGCCTCGCTCTCCGCCTCGGCGAGCAGCCCGGCCTCGAACCGGCGCACCCGCCCCCGCCCGCACAGCAGCACCTGCACCCGGCCGCCGAGCACGGCGAGTTCCACCAGCAGCACCTCGCCGCCCAGGTGCTCCAGCAGCCGGCCGACGTCGAACCGGGCCCCGTCCCCGAGTGCCTCTCCCCGAATGTGCAGGGTCCGGGAGCGGATCTCCCGCTCCAGGCGCCGCTGTTCGCGCTCCAGCGCCGGGACCGGCCGGCCCTCCATCCGGGCGGCCTCCGCACGCGAAGCGATCTCGCGGAAGGCGGTCATGCCGCTGAGCAGTTCCGGGTCGGCGGGCGGCCGCGTCGGCGGGGTGGACAGCGCCGTGGCCCGCCAGCGCTCGCTCCACACCAGCAGCCGCCGCGGCCCGCCGGAGACCAGACTGGCCCGCTGCGCCAACGCCGCCAGTTCCGCGCCCTGTTCGGTGGCACGCGCCCGCAGCTCCGAGGCGCCCAGCGTCATCCGGTGGTCGTCCAGCACGTCCAGGCCCCGTCGGCAGGCCTCCAGCACGCCCCGGGCCGACCCGGCGGCCTGCGCCCGCAGCGCCTGCGCCGCCCAGCCCGTCAACCGCGCCAGCGGCGGACCGCTGCGCCGGCTGCGCGCGGCCACGGCCAAGTGCCGCTCCGCGTCCGCCGTCCAGCCCAGGTCCAGCGCGATCCGGCCCGCGAGCAGCGACGCCTCCGGCGCGGCCGGAGCGCCGAAGGAGGCCAGCTTCCCCGCCACCGCGGCGGCGTCGGCGACCAGCCGCCCCGAGCCGCGCCCGGCCGCGTGCCGCGCCTCGATCAGCACCAGCCGGGCGTGCGTCTCCCACCAGGTGCGCCGCTGCCCGGCGAACAGCCGTACCGCGAGGGCCGCGCGGGCGATCGCCGTATGCGCGTCGCCGGCCAGTCGCGCGGCCCGTGCGGCGGCCAGCAGCAGCTCAGCCTTGCGGGTGGACTGCCCGCCGATCCCGTCCAGCTTCCCGATCGCCGCGTCCGCCTCGGCCAGCGCCTCCGGCGCGAGACCGGCAGCCATCAGCACCTCACAGCGCCGGATGTTCAGCATGAACGTCGGCGTGCCGAGCCGGGCGTAGCGCTCCTCCGCCTCGTCCAGCAGCCGCAGCGCCACCGGCACGTCCCCCGACCGGAACGCGGCCAGGCCCCGGCTCTCCACCGCGTCGGCCTTGTCGTGTTCCTGGCCGGTGGTGTCCCACAGCGCCTCCGCCGCGGTGAAGTCCGCCTCCGCCCGCTCCACCGCCCCCAGCGCCAGATGCACGGTGGCCCGCAGGGTCAGCGTCCGCGCCGTCCAGATCACGTCCTCCGCCTGCCGCAGCACCGGCACCGCCCGGCGCACGTCCTCCAGCGCCTCGCGATGGTGGCCGAGCACCCACCACACGTACGCCCGCCGGTACAGCACCCGCGCCCTGGTGTGCCCGCCGCCGCGCGCCACACCCCGCTCGAACGCCGCCAGGCCCTCCCGGGTGCGGCCCGCATGCACCAGCGCCACGCCCAGCGTGGCCAGCACGTCCGCCTCCCGGTCGGCCGAGTCGGCGCGCGCCGCGCACTCCCGGGCCCGCCGAAGGTGGTGCAGTGCGAGCCGCAGATCGCCGAAGTCCCGCTGCCAGATGCCGATCACCTGGTGGGCCACCGAGGCGGCCGGCGGGGCGGGGTCGGCGTCGAGCAGCGCCCGGGCCCTCGCGAGAGCCTCGCCCGGGTCGGCGAACACCATCGGCAGCAGTTCCGTAACCGAGTCGCTTCCCGCTGTCACTCCTCGGATGGTAGTGGTCCCGGAGCGCACGACACAGGTGTCGAGCTGTATCAAGAGATGGCGGCGCGGCTCATGTTGACGACCGCTCAGCGGAACCGGCCGACGCCGTCGCACCCACGGGAGGACCCGCATGGCACCTCAGCGATTCCACGAGCAGTTCGACCAGATCCAGCGCTCGATGCCGGACGTCCCCCTGGCGATGGGCCCGGACGACTCGGCGGAGTTCATGTACGAGAAGGGCGTGGTCCTCGTCCGGGACGGCGAGGAGGCCCGGATCGTCGAGGACACCGTACGGGCCCACTTCACGGCCGCACCCGACCTCGACCAGGAGCAGATCCGCCGCGCGGGCCCGCAGACCAACCGCAGCGGCATCACCCGCATCCGCGTCGGCGACCCCGGGGAGGGCGGCCGGGACACCGACCGCGCCGTCGCCCACGCCCTGCGCTCCGTCCGGGAGCACGAGTCCCGCGCCGGGCACCGGATGGTCGCCCGCAACCACGTCGTGCACATCGCGGTCAACGCCTGCCCCGGCGACGAACCCGTCCCCGCCCCGCTCAGCGAGCCGCCCAACCCGGCCGCCGCCGGCACGCCCCACGACCCGGACACCGCCGTCGGCGTCCTCGTCGTCGACACCGGCCTCATGCACGACTACCGCTCCTGCGGCCTGCTCGCCCACACCGGCGGCGACGCCCAGGTCCAGGAGTGCGACGACCGGGGCGTCCTCCAGCAGTACGTCGGCCACGGCACGTTCATCGCGGGGCTCGTCGCCGCCGTCGCGCCCAACACCGACATCACCGTGCGCGGCAGCCTCAACGACGCGGGTGCCGTCCTGGAGTCCGAGTTCGGCGAGAAGCTCTTCGAGGCCGTCGACGCGGGCGGCTGGCCCGACGTGCTCAGCCTCTCCGCCGGCACCTCCAACGGCCGCACCGACGGCCTGCTCGGCGTCGAGAACTTCATGCGGGAACTGCGCGAGCAGCGCACCCTGCTGGTCGCCGCCGCCGGCAACAACGCCAGTGCCGCGCCCTTCTGGCCCGCCGCCTACGCCGATCTGCCCGGCTGGGAGGACTCCGTGCTGTCGGTCGGCGCCCTGCGCAGCGACGGCGAGTCCGGCGCCTGCTTCACCAACCACGGCCCCTGGGTGAAGGTCTACGCCCCGGGAGAGCGCCTCACCAGCGCCCTCACCGGCTTCGAAACACCCGTCCCGTACGTGTACCAGCACTCCACGTACGACGCCTGCCGCTACGGCTTCTCCTACGGCTGCACCTGCCAGCACCCCCGCCACAGCGGCGTGCTGAGCGACGAGGGCGACGCCGCCAAGCCGGACCAGGTGATGTTCGAGGGGTACGCGCAGTGGAGCGGCACCTCCTTCGCCACCCCCGTGACCGCCGGCCTGGTGGCCGCCCACATGACGGCGCACAAGGAGACCGACCCGCGTGCGGCCCGGCGGCAACTGCTGGCCGCCGACGCGGAGTTCACGGAGGTGCGCGGTGCGCAGGTCCCGGCGCTGCGTCCGCCCACCTGGCGCCCGGTCCCGGTCGTGCGCCTCGGCCCCGGACTGTGAGGGCCGGGGCCGTCCCCTCCACGGCGTACGATGACGTGCCGTATTCGAGGGGTGGGGCTGCCGTGGACCGTACTGATGCCGGCGCGCTCGTCCGGGCAGCCGCCGACGGTGACGCGGCGGCCTGGAAGGCGCTCGTGGAAGGGCTGAGCCCGCTGGTCTGGTCCGTCGTCCGGGCCCACCGGCTCTCCGACGCCGACGCCCACGAGGTCTACCAGACGGCCTGGTTCCGCTTCGCCCAGCACCTCGGGCGGATCCGCGAGCCCGGCAAGGCCGGCGCGTGGCTGGCCAGCACCGCCCGCCACGAGTGTCTCAAGGTCATCAGGAACTCCCAGCGGCTGACCCTGACGGACGATCCGCGGCTGCTGGACCGGGTCAGCGAGGACGGCACACCGGAACAGTCGCTGCTCGACTCGGAGGAGGCCGCCGCGCAGAGCGAACGCGTCCGGCGGCTGTGGCAGGAGTTCGAGGAACTGGGCGAGCGGTGCAGGCAGTTGCTGCGCGTGCTGATGGCCACGCCGCCGCCCAGCTACCAGGACGTGTCCGCCGCGCTCGGAATCGCGGTGGGCAGCATCGGGCCGTTGCGCCAGCGCTGTCTGCGGCGTCTGCGGGCCCGGCTTCAGGCACGGGGGGCGATATGAGTGACATGAACGGCGACAGGTACGACGACGGACTGTACGACCACGACCTGTACGAGGACGACCTGTCCGGCGAAGGGGACTTCGGCGACGAGGAGTTCGACGCCGGGATGCTGGAGGAGGAACTGCGGCAGGCCGCCGCCGTCCTCGACCCGGTGCCGCCGGAGCTCCAGCAGATCGCCGTCGACGCCTACGCGCTGCACGACCTCGACGCGCGCGTGGCCGAGCTGACCTTCGACTCACTGGTCGACGCCCTCCCGGTCCGGGGCGTCACCGACACGCCCCGGATGCTGACCTTCCGGGCGGGAGAGGTGACCGTCGACGTCGAGGTGACCGCGCAGGGGCTGATGGGCCAGGTGCTGCCGCCGCAGCCGGCCCGCATCGAGATCCTCGGCGGACCGCGGCCCGGCTTTCCGCTCACCGCCGACGACCTGGGCCGCTTCACGGGCGACGTGCCGCTGTCCGGCCCGTTCGCCCTGCGGTTGCGCACCGGCGGGGACGTGGTGGTGACGGAGTGGCTGCGGGCCTAGACACCCGCTGCGGGCCCGGTCAGCGGGACACGGCGTCGACCAGCCCGGCCAGTGCGGCGGCCAGTCGCTCCAGGCCGGGCCCGGCGGAACCGCCCGGCTCGGTCATATAGGTGTCCCGGCGGATCTCCACCATGAGCGCGCTCACCTCGGGCCGCTTCCCGTAGAACTCCAACGGGACGTAGGTCCCGCCGAACGGCGTGTCGAGTTCCGTCTCCCCGAACGCCTCCCGGGCCGCGTCGAGCAGCGCGGGAGGCGTGTGGAAGGAGTCGGTGCCGAGGCAGACCGGTGGGCGCGGCCCCTCCCCGTGCAGTTCGTACGGCAGCCTCCGGCTCGGGTAGGAGTGCACGTCGATGATCACGGCCCGCCCGGTGGCCTCCAGCCGGTCCGCCACCGCCCGCGTCATCGCCCGCGCGTACGGCTCGAAGTACTGCTCGACGAGGGGCGTGGCGTCGACGTCGTCGGGCCGCAGCACCCGGCCGTGCGTGGTGCGCGTGTAGACCGCTCCCATCCCGACGGCGAGCATCTCCTCCCGCTCGTCCGGAAACCGCTCCGGATCGACGACCAGCCGCGACAGCCGATTGACGAACCGCCACGGTGTGACGCCGGCCGGCCCGGCCGCCGCCTCGGCGATCTCCGTCGTGTGTGCGTCCGTGATGTGGTCCAGCTCCCGTGCCAGCTCCTCGTCGTCCAGGACGATTCCCGCCCGCACGGCGGCGGGTATCTCCCGCGCGGAGTGCGGCACATGGAGGATCACAGGCGACTGCCGGTCGCCGGGCAGCAGCTCGAAGGAGGGCGGGACGTCGGTCACGGGGGCTCCGGGGGAGTGGTCAGTTGGTGGAGGACGTGCAGGTGCCCTTGCCTCGTGTCTGTCATGCCCGGCGTCCTCCGTTGTTCTGTGTCCGGCAGGGTAGAGCCCAACCGGGTCGGCCGCTCGCCCTCGCCGGTGAACTCCTGCCGCGCCGCCCGATGGTCCGGCTCATCGGCCGGACGGCCGGCCGCCGGCAGACGCAGCAACGTCCATTGTCAGCGGGGACGTTGTCCCAGCGAGCGTTTCGTGTTCCACTGATCTCCCTCCGTAACGTCGATCACCCGCTCCCGGGCGGGAGAGTCTCCATGGGGGGATCCGTGGGTGAGGATCTGGGGTTCGAGAGACTTCTCGAAGAGGAAGGTTTCTTCGCGCGCCTGCTCGGGCGGTCGCCCTCGGGCGGTGGCAGCAAGCTGTTGTACGGCCCCGACCTTCCCGTTGTGCTGCTCACCGGCGGCCCGGGGATGGGCAAGGGGCGGCTGCTGCGCTTGGTGCGCGACCGCTTCGCCGCCAAAGTGCCCGTGATCTATCTGGACTGCGCGTCACAGGCGTACGAGGACGACGCGGGGCCGGAACCGGGCGCCCGCTCGGATCTCACCGAGGCCTTGGTCGACGTCGCCGGGCGGCTGCGCGCGTGGCAGGGAACGGGCGGCCCGTTCGTCTTTCCGCGGTTCTTCGCAGGCCTCACGATGATCGCGACCGGCGCTGCGGATCGCAGCCCCGAAGCGGTCAGGAGGGAAGTCGAGCGCTACGAGAACCTGCCCCAGCAGCAGGGCCTGCGCGGACTGGGAACCGGTGGGTTCTGGCGGAACGTGCTCATCGGAGTCATCCGCAATCTGCTGAACACCCTCGCCGGACAGTTGCTCGGCACACCCGGCGCCTCCGTGGCCGGCGCCCTGCTGGAGGCGCTCTTCGCGAACGCGGCGCCCAAGGGCAGGGGGGAACTGACGCGGATCTACGGCGCCTATCCCACCGCGGGCCACCAGCCGGAGCACGGGCTGCTCGATCTCGCCACGGACTTCAAGGCCGGCGGCGAGGCACGGGAGGTGGCGGAGCGCTTCCTCTTCCGGGCGCTGCGCGAGGACATCGAGGCGGCGTACGACGGCCCGGTCGGCTGGCTGAGCCGCGTCGGCCGCCCGGCACTGCTCCTGGACCACGCCGACTCTCCGCTGGGAGAGCGATTGCTGCGGGCCGTGCTCTCCGACCGGCGCGACGGACAGCGCGACCGCGTGGTGATCGTGGGCACGGCACGCCAGGAGGACGGCGGCGCCTTCCTGTACGGAGGGCTGTCGCCCGAGGACGCGGGGTACCCGGCGGAGTACCGGCCCGCCGACGGAATACCGGCCACATGGTCCCGGAACACGGGCCCGCAGCCGGACCAGGCGCCTTTGGCCGACGGGGTACTCCTCCTGCGGATGCCCTTTCTCACCGGTGACCAGCTCCGTGACGAGACCCTGCGAAGACAGCGGCGCACGGAGCCGGAGAGCGGCGCGAACCGCCGCCGTGTCGTCGCCGCCGTGGCCCGGCTGAGCGGCGGGCGTCCGCACACGGTGATCCGGCTGGCCGCAGCAGCCGCCACCTTCCGGATGCCGACGGACGCCAACGACCGAGACCTCCTCGACGCCCCGCTGCGCCACCCGGACGGCGCCGCCGAACGGCCGGTGACCGACGTTTTGCTGCAGGAGCTGATCCTGGACCAACTGCCGACAGAGCTGCCGGACGAGCACCGTGACCAGTGGCTCGATCTGATCACCCATCTGTCGGTGGCCCACGGCATGGAATGCGCAGACGTCCTGCTGCTCCACCATCAGGCCCACCGGGTCTCCGTCCTGACAGCACATCAGGTCGCCAAACTGCTCACCGAAACCGGGTGGCCCGGCTGTGAACGGCACTTCATCGGGGACTTCGGGCTGCGTCAGCTGCTCGTGCACCGGCTCTACGGACTGCGCCCCGACGGCGCCGCCTGGCACGCCGACCACCATCTGCTGCGCGACCACTACGCCCTGCGCGCGGCGGACGACGGGGCGGCGAGTGGCGAGGCGTTCCGTTCCCTCACAGCGCACCGGATGAACCACCACCTGGTCTCGGGCGGCGCGGACGACGTGGTCCGCCACCTCGCCGCCACGCTGCCCGGCCGCCCCCGGGAGTGGTGCGCGGAGCTGCTGGAGATCGCGCAGGCTCCTTGTCCGGGCGGCGCGGACGCCCGCCGTGTGCGCGCCCAGGGTCTGGTGCCGATGGAGGGACCCGCGCTGCGCCGCACCGTCGACCAGCTGCTGCACGCGGTGTGGCTGTGCGAGGAGCGGACCAGGCCGACCGGGAGCGAGATGGCCCGCACGCTGGCAGGCCTGCTGGAGCGTCTGTCGATCATGGAGTTCGACGGCGCCGGAGATCTCGGCCCGACGGCCACCGAGTGGAGCGGCCTGGCGGCGAACCAGCGGCCGCTGCTTCGCTGTTCCTGCACCGATCAGCTCGGGCGACGGAGGTAACGGGGATGTCCGGTCGGCTGTCGAGAACCAGATGGACGGGGCTGCCCAGGTGGCGGCAGATCCTCTACGTGCTGCTCGGCCTGACGGTGCTCGTGGCCGCCGTCGTGTACGGCAGATCCGCCGCCCAGAAACCCGACACCTGCGCCGACGGCGTCGAGCGGATCGACGACGAGTGCATCGGTGTCAACGGCGAGGGATACGACTTCGGCACACGCGAGATCCGGGCCGTCGCCCAGGCCATCAAGAAGGAGAACGACCGGATCGCCCAGCAGCCCCATGTCACCGTGGCGATGATGCTGCCGCTCCAGTCGGACCAGCCGACACTGCGCCGGCAGATGCGCAGCGACCTCCAGGGCGCGTACCTGGGGCAGCGACAGGCCAATGCGGGTGAGGGTGAACTGCCCAGGATCCGGCTGGTTCTGGCCAATCCAGGACGGAACTACGGGCGGCAGGACGAGGTCGTGGACACCCTGATCGGCATGGCCGGCTCGTCGAAGGACCGGCTGCGCGCCGTCACGGGCTTCAACCTCAGCCTCGACGCCACGGAAAAGGCCGTCGAACGCCTGACGAAGAACGGGATCCCGGTGCTCGCCTCCCGGATCAGCGGCGACCGGATCGCGAACGAGGACGACACGGACGGCGCGGCGGGACAGCGATTCCCCGGTCTGGCCCGGATCATCCCCACCAACAGCGGCGCGGCCAGAGCCCTGGCCGACTTCAACGGTGCACGCGGGCGGCAGGACGCCCGAACGGTCTTGGTCTTCGACACCCGCCAGGACGCCTACGACGAGTCGCTGGCGGACGCGTTCCGGGGCATCAAGGAGGCCGGCCCGGCCGGGCCCGCCGCGATGCCCTTCGAGTCCCCGGGGATCTACGAGGCGGGGTCGACCGGCAATCAGTTCACCCAGATCGCCAACAACATCTGTGACTCGCCGGCCGACACCGTCTACTTCGCGGGCCGCACACTGCACTTGCGGATATTCGCGCTCAAACTCGCCCAACAGCCTTGCGGGGACCGGCATTACACGATCATCAGCGGATCCGACGCCGCCTCGCTGCGGCAGGGCATGTCGGAGAAGGACTGGGCGCAGCTGCGCGGCACGGGCGGCGAAGCGAAGGTGACGGTGCAGTACGCCGCCCCCGCGCACCCGGCCGCCTGGAGCACCGAGTTGAAGGCATGGAGGAAGAAGTGGGACGCGAGCCACGACCGCGAGCCCACCGCCGACGAGCTCCCTCAGTACCTCACCGAACCCAAGGCGGCCCTGGACAACCTGAACAAGCTGATCGAGGCCACCCTCCAAGAGGGCACCGGTCTCGGCTCCGTCCCGAACCTCGAGGACTCCCGGACGATGCTCGTCTATGACGGTCTGCTCACCATCGGCACCGCCCTGCACGAGGTACAGGGCGACGACGCCGAGCAGGTACCCGGCCTGAGAGACGTCGGCACGGAGTGGTCCAAGCTCCAGTCCCGGCACCGTGTCAAGGGAACGAGCGGTCTGATCTGCCTCACCAGCGGCGGAAATCCGTACGACAAGCCGGTCGCCGTGGTCGAACTGGACCCAGGGCAGAAGGGCCGCGGCACGCTGAAGTTCGTCGGCATCGGCTGGCCCACCGGCCGGGAACAGCCGAGAAACTGCGTGATTCCGAGCAGGACACCCTGACGGCCGAGGACCTTCAGAGCAACCGCTGTGCCGATGTGGAGCCTCTCGCCGCGCTCTACGCGCTGATGCAGGCGGCCACGGGGGAGGGGCGCACACGGCTCCGCCCCGGCCGGGCGCTGTGCCGGCCGGGGCGGAGTCAGCGGGCCGTGGGGGCCCGGGGCGTCAGCTGAGGGACGCCAGGGCCTCGTTCCACGTGGCGGACGGACGCATGGCCTCCGCGGCCTTCGCCGGGTCGGGCTGGTAGTAGCCGCCGATGTCGACCGGCTTGCCCTGCACGGCGCTCAGCTCGTCGACGATCTTCTGCTCGTTCGCGGCGAGCGTCTCGGCGAGCGGGGCGAAGGCCTTCGCCAGGTCCGCGTCGTCGCTCTGCCCGGCCAGTTCCTGCGCCCAGTACAGGGACAGGTAGAAGTGGCTGCCGCGGTTGTCGATGCCGCCGACGCGCCGGGTCGGGGACTTGTCCTCCTCGAGGAAGGTCGCCGTGGCGCGGTCGAGGGTGTCGGCCAGGACCTGGGCGCGGGCGTTGCCCGCCACCTTCGCGAGCTGCTCGAAGGACGGCACCAGGGCGAAGAACTCACCCAGGGAGTCCCACCGCAGGTAGTTCTCCTTGACCAGCTGCTGTACGTGCTTCGGCGCCGAGCCGCCCGCACCGGTCTCGAACAGGCCGCCGCCCGCCATCAGCGGGACGACCGACAGCATCTTGGCGCTGGTGCCCAGCTCCAGGATCGGGAACAGGTCGGTCAGGTAGTCACGCAGGACGTTGCCGGTGACCGAGATCGTGTTCTCGCCGCGGCGAATGCGCTCCACCGACAGCTTCGTCGCCTCGACCGGGTTGAGGATCCGGATGTCCAGGCCCTCGGTGTCGTGCTCGGCGAGGTAGGTGTTGACCTTGGCGATCAGGTTGGCGTCGTGCGCGCGGGTCTCGTCCAGCCAGAAGACGGCCGGGTCGCCGGTGGCGCGGGCGCGGGTGACGGCCAGCTTCACCCAGTCGCGGATCGGCGCGTCCTTGGTCTGGCAGGCGCGGAAGATGTCACCGGCCGAGACGGCCTGCTCGATGAGCGCCGTGCCGTTGCCGTCGACCAGGCGGACGGTGCCCGTGGTGGGGACCTCGAAGGTCTTGTCGTGGCTGCCGTACTCCTCGGCCTTCTGCGCCATCAGACCGACGTTCGGCACCGAGCCCATGGTGGACGGGTCGTAGGCGCCGTTCGCCCGGCAGTCGTCGATCACGGCCTGGTAGACGCCCGCGTAGGAGGAGTCCGGCAGCACCGCGAGGGTGTCGTGCTCCTGGCCGTCGGGGCCCCACATGTGGCCGGAGGTGCGGATCATGGCCGGCATGGAGGCGTCGACGATGACGTCCGAGGGGACGTGCAGGTTCGTGATGCCCTTGTCGGAGTCGACCATCGCCAGCTCCGGGCCCTCGGCGAGCTCGGCGTCGAAGGAGGCCTTGATCTCGGCGCCCTCCGGCAGGGAGTCCAGGCCCCTCCAGATGCCGCCCAGGCCGTCGTTCGGGGTGAGGCCGGCCGCGGCGAGCTTGTCGCCGTACTGCGCGAACGTCTTCGGGAAGAAGGCGCGCACCACGTGGCCGAAGACGATCGGGTCGGAGACCTTCATCATCGTCGCCTTCAGGTGCACCGAGAACAGCACGCCCTCGGCCTTGGCCCTGGCGACCTGCGCGGTCAGGAACTCCCGCAGCGCGGCGACGCGCATCACGGAGGCGTCGACGACCTCACCGGCCAGCACGGGTACGGACTCGCGCAGCACCGTGGTGGTGCCGTCGTCGCCGACGAGCTCGATGCGCAGCGCGCCGTCCTCGGCGATCACGACGGACTTCTCGGTGGAGCGGAAGTCGTTCTGCCCCATGGTCGCCACGTTGGTCTTGGACTCGGCGGTCCAGGCGCCCATGCGGTGCGGGTGGGACTTGGCGTAGTTCTTGACCGAGGCGGGGGCGCGCCGGTCGGAGTTGCCCTCACGCAGGACCGGGTTCACGGCGGAGCCCTTGACCTTGTCGTAGCGGGCGCGGATCTCGCGCTCCTCGTCGGTCTTCGGGTCGTCCGGGTAGTCCGGCAGGGCGTAGCCCTGGCCCTGCAGCTCGGCGACGGCGGCCTTGAGCTGCGGGATGGACGCCGAGATGTTCGGCAGCTTGATGATGTTGGCGGCGGGCGTCTTGGCCAGCTCGCCGAGCTCCGCGAGGGCGTCCGGGATGCGCTGGTCCTCGGTGAGGTACTCCGGGAACACGGCGATGATGCGCCCGGCCAGCGAGATGTCGCGGGTCTCCACGGCGACACCGGCCTGCGAGGCGTACGCCCGGACCACCGGCAGGAAGGAATACGTCGCCAGGGCGGGGGCCTCGTCAGTGTGCGTATAGATGATGGTCGAGTCAGTCACCGGGTGCTCCGCTCCACGTCTGCAACATTGCTCGACATCAAGATATCTCGTGACCGGCCTCGGCTCGACAGGGGTCCACGACCAGTTTCGTGCAACCGATCGCCCCGTTCCCGTGTCTGGGAGAGAGATCACTCACTCCAAGCCACGGCCGGATCTGACCACCCGGCCGTCCGAGCGAAAGCGGACCATGAGATATCGCACCAGAGTGACGGCCCCGGCGGTTGCCCTTCTCGGCACGGCGGCGGCACTGACCACGGGGGTCCCGGCCCAGGCGGCCGGCCGGACCGGCGCCGTCCCGGGCGCCGAGACCCTCGGCGACCCCGTCTACCCCGCCCTCGGCAATGACGGGTACCGCGTCTCGGCGTACCACCTCGACTTCGCGTACGACGCCACGACCAAGCTCGTCGAGGCCACCGCCACCCTGACCATCCGCACCACCCAGGCACTGAGCCGCTTCTCCCTGGACGCGCGCGGCCTGGACATCCGCTCCGTCCGGGTCGACGGCCGCACGGCCAGCTTCGAGCAGGTGGCCGAGAAGCTGCGGATCACCCCCGCACGCAAGCTCGCGGCGAAGTGCCGGGTCACCGTCTGCGTGGCCTACGGCGCGGACCCGCGCCGGACCCCGCCGCCCGCCGGCGGCTGGGTGGCCGCGCCGGACGGGTTCGCGGTGTGCTGCCAGCCGGACCTGGCGCACACCGTCTTCCCCTGCAACGACCACCCCTCCGACAAGGCCGACTTCACCTTCCGCCTCACCGTTCCCACCGGACTGCGGGGCGTCGCGAGCGGCCTGCTGGAGCGCACCGAGCAGCTGGCGGGCGACCGGACCGCGTACACGTACCGCTCCCGCTCGCCGATCGCCACCGAGGTGGTGCAGATCACCGTCGGCGACTATGTGATCAAGGACCGGCAGGGCCCGCACGGCCTGCCGCTGCGCGACGTCGTCCCCGTCGCCCGAGCCACCGCCCTGGAGCCCGCCCTGGCCCTCACCCCGGCGCTGGTGTCCTGGGTCGAGCAGCGGCTCGGCGCGTACCCCTTCGAGACGTACGGCCTGCTGCCCTGCAACAACGACGCCCCGGACGCCTTCGACTTCACGGGTCTGGAGACCCAGACCCTCACGATCTACAAGCCGAACTACCTCCTCCAGGAGGAGAGCAAGATCGGCTCGCACATGATGCACGAGCTGGTCCACTCCTACTTCGGCAACAGCGTCAGCCCCGCCACCTGGGCCGACCTGTGGCTGAACGAGGGCCACGCCGACTTCTACGGCCTGCTGTACCGCTACGAGCGGGGCTGGCCCGACTCCAAGGGCATGACCACCATGGAAGCCCGGATGAAGGACACCTACGCCCTCGGCGACCAGTGGCGCCAGACCTCCGGGCCGGTCGCCGCCCCCAACGCGGCCAACCTGTTCGACAGCCAGCGCTACCTCGGCGGCGTGCTCGTGCTGTACGCGCTGCGGCAGCAGGTCGGCGAGGCGGCGTTCACGGCCCTGGAGCGCACGTTCCTGGAGCGGTACCGGGACTCCTCGGCCTCCACGGAGGACTACATCGCCGTCGCCTCGGAAGTCTCCGGCCAGGACCTGACCGGCTTCCTGCGGGACTGGCTGTACGGCACGAAGACGCCCCGGATGCCGGGCCACCCGGACTGGACCGTGACGCCGGCGAAGGCGTCCCTCTCGGCACCGCGCGACCGGAGGGACAGCCGCCACCACGAGAACTCCGCGACGCTGTAAGGGTGGAGCGCCTCAGTCGAACCGGGCGGGGCTCAGCCCGCCCGGTTCGATCTCGCCGGTCCGCTGCTGCGGGATGCCGACCGAACCCTGCTGCAACGCCACCGTCCGGGCCGGGGCGGGGATGCGGATGCCCTCCGCGCGGTAGCGCTTGTGCAGGCGCTTGATGAACTCGTGCTTGATCCGGTACTGGTCGCTGAACTCGCCGACGCCCAGGATGACGGTGAAGCCGATCCGGGAGTCGCCGAAGGTGTGGAACCGGATGATCGGCTCGTGGTCCGGCACCGCGCCCTCGACCTCGGTCATCGTCTCGGCGATGACCTCGTTGGTCACCCGCTCCACGTGCTCCAGGTCGCTGTCGTAGGCCACCCCGACCTGGACCAGGATGGTCAGCTGCTCCTCGGGGCGCATGAAGTTGGTCATGTTCGCCTGCGCGAGCTGGCCGTTGGGGAGCACGATGAGGTTGTTGGACAGGTTGCGGATGGTCGTCTGCCGCCAGTTGATGTCCTCGACGTAGCCTTCCTCGCCGCTGCTGAGCTTGATGTAGTCACCGGGCTGGACGGTCTTGGAGGCGAGGATGTGGATGCCCGCGAAGAGGTTGGCGAGGGTGTCCTGGAGGGCCAGCGCGACCGCCAGACCGCCGACACCCAGGGCGGTGAGCAGCGGGGCTATGGAGATGCCCAGCGTCTGGAGCACCACCAGGAAGCCGATCGCCAGGACCAGGATCCGGGTGATGTTGACGAAGATCGTGGCCGATCCGGCGACCCCGGAGCGGGACTGGGTGACCGTGCGCACCAGTCCGGTCACCACCCGGGCCACCGACACCGTCGCCACGAAGATGAGCAGCACGGTGAGCACCTGGTTGGTGGTGTGCTGCACGGTCCTGGTCAGCGGCAGCACGGCCGCCGCGCCCGCCACGCCGCCCACGACCGCCGCCCAGGGCACCACGGCCCGCAGCGCGTGCACGATCACGTCGTCCCCGCTCCAGCGGGTCCGGTCGGCGTGCCCGCCCAGCCAGCGCAGCAGGATCCGCAGCGCGAAGGCCGCCAGCAGGCCCGAGGCGAGGGGGATGCCGGCGAACAGCAGATCGTCCACGGTGAGGTCCCGGTTCACCGGTCACCTCCGGGGCGGACAACCACGGCCAACGCCGTCGTCAACGGCCGGATGTGAAATCGCGTCACGTCGTCACCTGCTCGTTCTCCGGGATGCTCGAAGGTGTCCGACCACCCTGACCCGCGGTCGGCACGATCGTTCATCCTGCCGCATCCCGCACGGGGTTCCGAACCGCGGACGGGGGTCGGGGGAGGGTGAGTCGGCGCACATGACGCGCGGTCACGCGCGCTCCTGTCGCGTGACCGCGCCGGCGCGCCACCCCTGTCAAGATCACCTTCAGCCGCACAAACGCCGCCCGTGTCAGATCACCTTCAGCCGCACCAGCGCCGCCAGCGTCAGCGCACCCGGCACCAGCGGCAGCCAGACGGTGATGACCCGGAAGGCCAGGACCACGGCCGTGGCCACCGCGGCCGGGCCGCCCGCCGCCACCAGCGCCACCACCAGCGCCGCCTCCACCGAGCCGATCCCGCCCGGCGTGGGCACCAGCGCGACGGCGACCGTCGCCGCCAGATAGGCCACCGCCATGTGCGCGGGCGGGATGTCCAGTCCCAGCGCCCGCCCGGTCAGCACCAGCACGGACGCCTGCAGCGCCGGGAACGCGAACGACCCGCCCCACAGCGCCAGCGCCCGGGCCGGGCGGGTGTGCACCGAACGCGCCTCGCCGAGAGCCGTCCGCAGGAAGGACACCAGGGCCGAGCGCAGTCTGCGGACGAGGGCGAGCACGGCCGCGGCGATCACGAGCACCACCGCGACGCCGGCCAGCAGGGGGCCGAACGCCGTCTCCGGCACCAGCGTGCCGAGCCGCAGCGCGTCGGGGAACGCGATGAGCAGGGCACCCAGCAGCGCCACCCGGCCGATGCTCTCGGCCAGCAGGTACAGGCCGAGAGCGGCCGAGGAGCGGGCGAGGGGCAGCCCGCACACCGTCATGAACCGCAGGTTGACCGCGCTCGCGCCGAGACCGGTCGGCAGCAGGTGGTTGGCCGCTCCCGCCGCGAACTGCGTGGCCAGCAGCCGCCGTCGGGGCAGCCGTTCGACCACCGCGCCCTGCCGGGTGCAGGAGGCGGCGACCCAGGTCAGACAGGTCGCTCCGGCCGCGGCCAGCAGCCAGGGCCACTCGGCGGTGCGCAGATGCGCGAAACCCGCGGCCAGCACCGACCGGTGCTGCACGGCGACGACGGTGACCAGCAGGAGCGGGAGCAGACACAGGATCTGCCGCAGGCGGCGCACCGGGACGCGACGGGGGAGTCGTTCCGGGCGGAGGTCGGGGAGTTGTACCGCTGTCACATCCCCAGAGCCTGACCAGGGCGGGCCAACTGCGGGTTGCGGGAGCGGGGACTGGGGATTGCGCGCGGGAAGCGGCTGCGTGGGGAGCGTCATCGGGGCCTTTGCGCGGAGGGACGGGGAAGAGGGGGATCGGGCTGATTGTGCGGGATGTCGGGGGCCGAGCGCGAGCTCCTTGACCTCAAGATTGCTTGAGGTTCTACGGTCGCTGCCATGAGCATGGAGACCACAGCGTGGACACAGCTGCACAGCGTCATGAACGCCGAACGGGAGCGCCGCCCCTTCGCCCTGACGACCCTGCGCCGCATCGGCGCGTTCGCCCGCCCGCACCGGCGCCGCATCGCCCTCTTCGTCCTGCTCGGGGTGGGCACCGCCCTGCTGGCCGTGGCGACCCCCGTACTGGCCGGGTCGGTCGTGGACACGATCGTCTCGCACGGAGACGAGGGCACCGTCGTACGTCTCGCCCTGCTCATCGCGCTGATCGCGGTGGCCGAGGCGGTGCTCGGCGTCCTCGGCCGCAGGCTGTCGGCGAGGCTCGGGGAGCATCTCATCCTCGATCTGCGGACCGCCGTCTTCGACCATGTGCAGCGCATGCCGGTCGCGTTCTTCACACGCACTCATACGGGCGCCCTGGTCTCCCGGCTCAACAACGACGTCATCGGAGCCCAGCGCGCGTTCAGCAACACCCTGTCCGGAGTGGTCAGCAACCTGGTCACGCTGCTGCTCACGCTCGCGGTGATGCTCACGCTGTCCTGGCAGATCACCCTGCTGGCGCTGGTGCTGCTGCCGGTGTTCGTGATCCCCGCCCGGCGCATGGGCAGCCGGATGGCCCGGATGCAGCGCGAGGCGGCGACGCTGAACGCGGCGATGGGCACCCGCATGACCGAGCGGTTCTCCGCCCCCGGGGCCACGCTGGTCAAGCTCTTCGGGCGGCCGGAGGAGGAATCGGAGGAGTTCGCCGAGCGGGCCCGCCGCGTCGCGGACATCGGGATCCGCACGGCGACCGCCCAGGCGGCCTTCATCACCGCACTCACCCTCGTCTCGGCCCTCGCCCTGGCCCTCGTCTACGGCCTCGGCGGCTGGTTCGCCCTGCGGGGCGCCCTGGAACCGGGCGCGGTCGTCTCGCTCGCGCTGCTCCTGACCCGGCTCTACGCGCCGCTGACGGCGCTCGCGGGAGCGCGCGTCGAGGTGATGAGCGCGCTGGTCAGCTTCGAGCGGGTCTTCGAGGTGCTCGACCTCAGGCCGCTCATCGAGGAGAAGCCGGACGCGCGCCCGGTGCCCGACGGGCCCGTGGCGGTCGAGTTCGACCGGGTCCGCTTCGGCTACCCCGCCGCCGACAAGGTCTCCCTGGCCTCCCTGGAGGAGGTCGCGTCCCTGGACGGGCGGGGCGGCGACGAGGTCCTGCACGGCCTGTCCTTCCGCGCCGAACCCGGCCAGACCGTGGCACTCGTCGGCTCCTCCGGCGCGGGCAAGTCGACCATCGCCCAGCTGATGCCGCGCCTGTACGACACCGACGAAGGGGCGGTGCGCATCGGCGGCGTCGACGTCCGCGACCTCACGGCGCGGTCGCTGCGGCAGACCCTCGGCATGGTCACCCAGGACGGCCACCTCTTCCACGACACCGTCCGCGCCAACCTCCTGCTCGCCCGCCCCGAGGCCACGGAGGACGAGCTGTGGGACGCGCTGCGCCGGGCCCGTCTCGACGACCTCGTACGGTCCCTGCCCGACGGCCTCGACACCGTGGTCGGCGAGCGCGGCTACCGCCTCTCAGGCGGCGAGCGCCAGCGCATGACCATCGCCCGGCTGCTGCTGGCCCGCCAGCGCGTCGTCATCCTCGACGAGGCCACCGCCCACCTCGACAACACCTCCGAGGCGGCCGTCCAGGAAGCCCTCACCGAAGCCCTCGAAGGCCGCACGGCCGTCGTGATCGCCCACCGCCTGTCCACCGTCCGCGCGGCGGACCAGATCCTCGTCGTCGAGGCCGGCCGGATCGTGGAACGCGGCACGCACGAGGAACTCCTGGCGGCGGGACAGCGCTACGCGGAGCTGTACCGCACCCAGTTCGCCGGACCGTCCGGCGCGACGCGGGGCCCCGCCGTGGAGGAGGCCGCCTAGCGCGTGAACACCCGCCCGGACCTGTGCGTACTCCTGTGCAGTACTCCCGCCGACAGCCCGCACCCGGAGAGGCGACGTGTCCCAGCAGCAACCGCCCGTACGACCCGCCCGCCGCAGCCCGTCCCGCGTCCCCCGGCCGGGCGCCCTCGCTGCGGCCGGTGTCCTGGTCGTGCTTCCCCTCGTCACAGCCTGCGGCGGCGACAAGGACGCCGGCGGCGGCAAGGCGACGCCGAGTGTCACGGCCGCTCCCGCCGCCGGGGTCGTCGCCCCGGCCAAGGTGGAGGTGATCGCCGGGCTGACCGGCTGCAAGGCGAAGATCCGCATCGACGCCGACGAACTGCGCCAGGGGCTGTGCCGCACCGAGAAGGCCGACTACCTCATCACCACCTTCCCCGAGGAGAAGCTCAAGGAGACCTGGCTGGAGAGCGCGCGCGTCTACGGCGGGAAGTACCTCGTCGGCACGCGCTGGGTGGTCAGCGCCAAGCCGGCGCTGCTGGAGTCCTTCCGCGCGAAGCTCGGCGGCACGATCAGGGAGCTGCGGGGCATCGGGCCCAAGCCCACCGGGTCGTGACCGCTCCCTTTCGATTTCGGCTGGTGGGCGTCATGATGGTGCGGCTCGGAACATGAGCCGCCCCTCCCCGCGTGGCGGCATCGGAGATTGAGTTCGTCGTGGTCGCCACCTTCCGTCGCCACTCGCTCGCGGGCGAGATGCTGGTGCTCCAGCTCGCCATCGTCGTGGTGGTGCTGCTGGCCGTCGCCGCGGTCTCCCTCGCCCAGTCCCAGGCCACCTTCAACCGCGTCGAGGGACGCCGGGTGAGCGCGCTCGCCGAGCAGCTGGCCGCCAACCCCCTGGTGCGCAGCCAGCTGGTGCGTCCCGCGCCGGGAGAGGCCCTCGCCCCGCTGGTGCTGGCCACGCAGGCGCAGTCGGGAGTGACGTCGGTGACGGTGGCCGACGGGGCCGGGCGGATCGTCAGCTCCACGAACCCCACGGTCATCGGCGAGCGCATGCGGCTCGGCCCGGGCACCGGCCGGGGGCGCGGCTGGTCCGGGCAGCTGACGCTGGACGGCAACCGCGAGCTGGCGGCCCAGGTGCCCGTCCTCGGAGCGACCGAGGAGAACCTGGGCCGGATCCTGGGCACGGTGATGATCGGCGAGGCCGATCCGACGGTGTGGCAGCGGCTCAGCGGCGCCTCCTCCTACCTGCTCGCCTACCTGGGCATCGCCAGCGGACTCGGCGTGGCCGGCTCCTGGCTGCTGGCCCGACGGGTGAAACGGCAGACCCTCGGGCTGGAGCCGGGCGAGATCGCCGGGCTCGCCGAGCACCGGGAGGCGATGCTGTACGGGATCGCCGAGGGCGTGATCGCCCTGGACCCGCAGCACCGGCTCACCCTCGTCAACGACATGGGCCGCCGCCTGCTCGACCTGCCCGAGGACTGCGTCGGCCAGAGCCTCACAGGCCTCGGGATCGACGGGCGGCTGCGCGACGTGCTGTCCGGCACCGCGGCCGGCGAGCGGGACGAGGTCGTCGTCCGCCACGGCCGGGTCCTGGTGATGAACCGGATGACCGTCACCAAGGACGGCCGGTCCCTCGGCTCGGTCACCACGCTGCGCGACCGCACCGAACTGGCCCGGCTGGAGCGGGAGATCGGCTCCTTCCGCAGTTCCTCGGAGCTGCTGCGCGCGCAGGCGCACGAGTTCGCCAACCAGCTGCACACCATCTCCGGCCTGATCCAGATCGGCGAGCAGGACGAAGTGGTCAGCTACATTCGCGCGTTGAGCCGCCACCGCCAGTCCCTGGACGTCACCCTCAGCCGCCGTGTCCGGGACACCGCGGTGGCCGCGCTGCTGATGGCGAAGGCGTCCCTGGCGGCGGAACGGAAGGTCAGCCTGCGGATCTCGGACGACACCGCCCTGGAGCGCCTCGCCCCGGAGGACGCCGCCGACGTGGCGACCGTGGTGGGCAACCTGGTGGACAACGCCGTTGACGCAGCCGCCGCCCGCGACGACGCCTGGGTGGAGGTGGCGCTGCGCCAGGACGCCTCCAGCGTGGAGATCGCGGTCCGCGACTCGGGGCCGGGCGTGGCTCCCGAACTGGCCCACGAGGTCTTCTCCCACGGCTTCACCACCAAGGCCGCGCGGGAGGGCGAGCGCGGCATCGGACTGGCCCTGACCAAGCTGGTCTGCGAACGGCACGGGGGAGAGGTCTCGGTGTCCAACACCCCCGAGGGGGCCGTGTTCACCGCACGCATGACGGTCAGCCACCTCACCGGCACGGTGGCGGAAGGAGCGGCCCGATGACCGCGGCAAGCGACAAGGCGGACGCGATCGACGTCCTCGTGGTCGACGACGACTTCATGGTGGCCAGGGTCCACCGCGCCTTCGTCGAACGCGTCGAGCCGTTCCGCGTCGTCGGTACGGCCCACACCGGCGGACAGGCCATCGAGGCGGCCGACGCACTGCGCCCCGATCTCATCCTGCTCGACCTGTACCTGCCCGACCTCTTCGGACTCGACGTCATCCCCCGGCTGCGCACGGCCGGCCACGACTGCGACGTCATGGTCATCAGCGCCGCGACGGAGGCCGACACCGTACGCGGCGCGGTCCGGCGCGGTGTGGTCGACTACCTCCTCAAGCCCTTCGACTTCGAGGACCTGCGCCTGCGCCTGGAGCGCTACGCGGCCCAGCGGGGCCGGCTGCTCACGACGGTGGTCCGCGGGCAGGCGGACGTGGACCGGGTCCTGGCCGGTGCCTTCGCCCCCGCCCCGGCGCCCACCTTGCCCAAGGGCATGAGCGCGGAGACCGCCGGGCTCGTCGAGCGGGCCCTGCGCGCTGCGGACGGCACGCTGTCCGCGAGCGAGTGCGCCGCCCTCACCGGAGTGTCGCGGGTCAGCGCCCGCCGCTATCTGGAGTACTTCCACGGCACGGGCAGCGCGGAGGTTTCCCTGCGCTACGGCGTCGCCGGCCGGCCCGAACGGCGCTACGGCTGGCGGGCCTGAGCCGCCGGCCGGATGCCGGCCGCGGGGCCCATGTCCTCGTGGTGGGCGTGCACGCGCCGCAGCAGGGCGGCGAGTTGCTCCCGTTCCGCCTCGCTCAGCGGCGTCAGGAGGTCGTCGTCCGCGGAGGCGATGTCGGCGCTGAGATGGTCGAGGGCGAGTCTGCCCTCCGGGGTGATGAGGACATCGACGCGGCGGCGGTCGGTGAGGCTGCGGACGCAGGTGACCTGCCCCGCGTCGGCCAGGTCCTTCACGATCTTCGCGAGGTCACTGGCGTTCATGTCCAGCCGGGCGGCCAGCACGCCCTTGGGCTGCGGACCGAGGTCGGCGACCAGGGTCAGGACGGTCAGATGCCACAACCGCAGCCCTCGGGCGGTGAGCTTCTCCGACAGGGTGCGGCGGGCGGCCTTTCCCGTCGCGTACATCAGGTACGCGCTGAGGTTCAGCACGCTGGGCGGGGTCATGCGTGAACGTTAGCCCGGCTGTGCCCTTCCTGTGAACGTCGTCCGGACACAGGGCACTTGGAGGATGCAGGGGCGTTGAACGCGACCGTCGCCGCGCGGACCTGTGCCGCGCGGCGACGATGCCGGCCGGCCCCGGGACCGTACCGGGGCCGGCACGTCAGGGGCGGGTGGTGAGGTAGCCGCCCATGGAGGTGAAGTACTCGGTGGCGGGCAGCTCCCGGCCGTCCTCGGTGCGGACGCGCGTGATGGCCAGGCCGTGGTTGCGGCCCGTCCGGGCGTCGGCGCCGGCGACGATCACCACCCCGTCGCCCTCGCGGTAGAAGATGCGGCCGGGCGTGCCGCCGTAGCGGCCCTCGGACACGAACGAGGCCAGGACGTCGAGCCGCTTGCCCTTGTGGAAGGTGTAGGCGCTGGGGTACGGCTCGGACTGGGCGCGCACCAGGCGCTCCAGGTCCTCGGCCGGCCAGCTCCAGTCGATGCGGCTGTCGTCGTCGGCGCGCTTGTGGAAGAAGGACGCCTGGGAGCGGTCCTGCCGGGTGAACTCGGTCTGCCCGGCGGCGATCAGGTCCAGTGCGCCGATGGTGACCGGGGCGATGAGGTCGACGGTCTTGTGGAAGAGGTCCGTCGCGGTGTCCTTCGGGCCGACCGGCACGGCCTCCTGCCGGACGATGTCGCCGGCGTCGAGCTCGTCGTTCATCATGTGCGCGGTGACGCCCACTTCGGGTTCGCCGTTGATGAGCGCCCAGATCAGCGGGGAGAACCCGGCGTACTTCGGCAGCAGCGAGTCGTGCACGTTCAGCGTGCCCCGGCGGGGCAGGCCGAAGATGCGCGGGGGGATCCACGTACGCCAGTTGTTGGCCACGATGATGTCCGGGTCGGCCTCCTTGAGGCGCTCGAACAGCTCGTCGTCGTCCGGGCGGTTGCGGATCAGCACCGGGACGCCGTGCTCCTCGGCGAGGTCCGCGACGGAGTCGCTCCAGATCTTCTCGTAGGCGTGCTCGCTCTTGGGGTGGGTCACGACCAGCACCACGTCGTGCTCGGACTCCAGGAGGGCTTGCAGGGTGCGGTGCCCCCAGGTCTGGTAACCGAACATGACGACCCGCATGGGGTTCCTCCTCAGAGCAAGGTGTTGGCCGAGGCAAGTAAAGCAAGGCTTACCTTAGTCCGCAACGGGTGGGTGTTCCGCCGCAGTTGAGAGGCCCTGTGCGTCCGGCTGTCCGTTTTGCCCTGTCGACACCCTCGCGGGTTTAGCTTAGGCTCACCTAAGTTCCCTTGGGGTGCTGCATCGTCTGCATGCCCATCTTTCGTTCCCTCCGCACCTGACACGCGGCTGCCCCGCACGATGGGAGTGACATGTCGCAGGTTCTTCCTGATGACGCATCACCGGTCCATGACCTGATCGGTATCGGCTTCGGGCCGTCCAATGTGGCCATGGCGATCGCGCTCCGCGAGCACAACACCCGCGTCGGCAGGCAGGAGGCGATCACCGCTCACTTCTTCGAGCAGCAGCCCCGTTTCGGCTGGCACCGCGGCATGCTCATCGACGACGCCACCATGCAGGTCTCCTTCCTCAAGGACCTGGTGACGCTGCGGAACCCGGCCAGCGAGTACAGCTTCCTCTGCTACCTGCAGAGCAAGGGCCGGCTGATCGACTTCATCAACCACAAGAACCTGTTCCCGCTGCGCGTGGAGTTCCACGACTACTTCGAGTGGGCCGCGTCCCAGGTCGACGACATGGTCTCCTACGGCCACGAGGTCGTCGGGGTCGCGCCCGTGACCCGGGACGGCGTCGTGGAGTACCTGGAGGTGACCGTCCGCTCGGGCGGCGGTCTGGAGGTCCACCGGGCCCGCAACCTCGTCATCGGCACCGGCCTGCGCCCCCTCATGCCCGAGGGCGTGGAGCGCGGCGAACGCGTCTGGCACAACTCCGAACTCCTGGCGCGAGTCGACGAGTTGGAGGGCACCTCGCCCTCCCGGTTCGTCGTCGTGGGGGCCGGCCAGAGCGCCGCCGAGAACGTCGCCTACCTGCACCGCCGCTTCCCCGGGGCCGAGGTCTGCGCCGTCTTCTCCCGCTACGGCTACAGCCCCGCCGACGACAGCAGCTTCGCCAACCGGATCTTCGACCCCCAGGCCGTCGACGAGTACTTCGTGGCGCCCGAGGACGTCAAGCGCCGCCTGATGGACTACCACGGCAACACCAACTACTCCGTGGTGGACATCGACCTGATCGACGACCTCTACCGGCAGTCGTACCAGGAGAAGGTCCTCGGCACCGAGCGCCTGCGCTTCCTCAACGTCTCCCGCCTCACCGCCGTCAAGGAGACGCCCACCAGCGCCCTGGCGACGGTGAAGTCCCTCGTCACCGGCGAGGACACCGAACTCGACGCCGACGTCGTCGTGTTCGCCACCGGCTACAGCCCCGCCGACCCCACCGGTCTGCTCGGCGAGGTCGCCGACCGCTGCGTCCGCGACGAGGAGGGCCGCGTGCGCGTCGAGCGCGACTGGCGCATCGCGACCGACCCCGCCCTGCGCTGCGGCATCTACCTCCAGGGCGGCACGGAACACACGCACGGCATCACCTCGTCCCTGCTGTCCAACACGGCCATCAGGGTGGGCGAGATCCTGGACTCGCTCCTCGGACGCGGCTCCGCTCCCGCCGCCGACGAGGCCCGCACGCTCGCCGACGGAACGGGCAGCACGGCCCGTCCGTAAACACCGCGCTCGATCAACTCACCGCCGGCGCAAGGGATAACGTACGTCCACATGGGCACGACTGCTGTGATGGAGCGCCCCGCGCCCGGGGGCTTGTCGAAGACCCGTCGGCGACGGGTCACGGGTCTGGGCATCCTGCTGGCGGTCCTCGTGGTCGCCGCGGCGCTGTCGCTCGCCGTCGGCGCCCGGGCGCTGAGTCCCGCCGAAGTCTGGCACGGGCTCTTCGGGGCCCCGACGTCCGACCAGCGGCTCACGGAGATCCGGCTCATCGTGGAGACCGTCCGGGTGCCCCGTACGGTGCTCGCGATCGTGGCGGGCATCGCCCTGGGGATCGGCGGGGCACTCATCCAGGGGTTCACCCGCAACCCGATCGCCGACACCGGCCTGCTCGGCGTGAACACCGGCGCGTCGTTCGCGGTGGTGTCGGTGATCGCGGTCTTCGGGTTCTCCGACCCCTTCCAGTACGTCTGGTTCGCCTTCCTCGGTGCGGCGGTCGCCGGTGTCGTGGTGTTCGGTCTCGCGAGCATCGGCCGGGGCGCCGGCAACCCGCTGACCCTGGCCCTGGCCGGGCAGGGGATCACGGTCTTCCTGATGGCGATGACCACGGCGGTCGCGCTGTCGAACCAGGCCTCGCTGAACGCCCTTCGGTTCTGGAACGCGGGCTCCGTGGCCGGCGTCGGCTTCGACGTCATCTGGCCGGTGACCGCGTTCGTCGCCGTCGGCGTGGTGCTGGGGCTGACCACGTTGCCCTCGCTCAACCTGCTCAATCTCGGTGACGACGTGGCGCGGGGGCTCGGCGTGAACATCGCGCTGAGCCGGACCGTCGGCATCACCGCCGTCACGCTGCTGGCGGGGGCGGCGACGGCCGCGTGCGGCCCCATCGCCTTCCTCGGCCTCATGGTGGCCCACGTGGCCCGCCACCTGACCGGCCCGGACTACCGCTGGCTGGTGCCCTGCGCCGGACTCCTCGGCGCCGTCGTCCTGCTGGTCTGCGACATCATCGGCCGACTGGTGGTCAGGCCGGGCGAGCTGGACGCGGGGGTCGTCGTGGCGCTCCTCGGCGCCCCCTTCTTCGCGGTGCTCGTCTGGCGCGGAAAGTTCAGGAGCGCATGAAGGTGACCGACCTGACCGAAGTGAAGCCGTCGCTGCCGCCGGGCGTGCGGCTGGGCCGGGTGTCGTTCTTCTGGCGGCCCTGGCTGGTGGGCGTCTCGCTGCTGCTGGCGGCGGCCGCCTTCCTGGTCTTCTGCGTGTCCATCGGCGTCGGGGACTTCCCCATCGGCCTGCCGCAGGTGATCCGCACGCTCCTGGGGCGGGGCGAACAGGTCGACGAGTTCGTCATCATGGACCTGCGGATGCCGCGCGCCCTGGCCGGGCTCGTCGTGGGGATCGCGCTCGGGGTGTCCGGGGCGATCACCCAGTCCATCGCCCGGAACCCCCTGGCCAGCCCGGACGTTCTGGGTATCACCACGGGCGCGAGCGCGGTCGCGGTGTTCCTCGTGACGGTGTCGGGCGGGGCCGCCGCGGCCGTGACCGAGACCGTGGGCCTGTCGGCGGCGGCGCTCGCCGGCGGTCTGGGCACGGGGCTGCTGGTGTACTTCCTTGCCTGGCGGCGCGGGATCGACGGCTTCCGGCTCATCCTCATCGGCATCTCGGTGAGCGCCGTGATGGAGGCCGTCACCACCTGGCTGCTCGTCAGGGCCGACATCAGGGACGTGGCCCAGGCGCAGGCCTGGCTGGTCGGCTCGCTCGACGACCGCTCGTGGGGCGAGGTCGAAGTGGCCCTGTGGGGCACGCTCGTGCTGCTGGTCGTCGTGGCCGCCGTGGCGTTCCAGTTCAAGCCGATGCACTTCGGCGACGAGGTCGCCGCCGGGCTCGGGGTGCGGTACGCGGCCGTGCGGGCGGTCCTGCTGCTGTGCGCGGTGCTGCTGGCCGGTGTGGCGGTGAGCGCGGCGGGCCCGGTCCCGTTCGTCGCGCTGGTCGCCCCCCAGGTGGCGATGCGGCTGGCGCGCTGCCCGACACCGCCGATGCTCGCCTCGGGCCTGGTGGGGGCGCTGCTGCTGATCGGCTCGGACCTGGTCGCACGGGCCGTCCTGCCGGTCTCGCTCCCGGTCGGCGTGGTCACCGCCGCGATCGGCGGGCCCTTCCTCGTCTACCTGCTGGTGCGGGCCAACCTCCGGTAGATGTACAAGAGTCAGGTGAACCTAAGCAAGGGGGGACCCGTGGTCGCACAGTCCGTCACCGAGGCCGCGGTCGGCGACGCCTCGCGTCTGGCAGCCCGAGACGTCACGGTCGGCTACGGCGGCCGGACCGTCATCGACGGCCTCGACGTGGCGATACCGCCCGGGGTCGTCACCACGATCATCGGCCCCAACGGCTGCGGGAAGTCCACCCTGTTGCGGACCCTGTCACGGCTGCTCAAGCCCACCCGGGGGACGGTCGTCCTGGACGGCGAGGACATCGGCAGACTGCGGACCCGGGACGTCGCGAAGAAGCTCGGCCTGTTGCCGCAGGCGCCGGTCGCGCCGGAGGGGCTGACAGTGGCCGACCTGGTCGCCCGGGGCCGGCACCCGCACCAGAGCTGGCTGCGGCAGTGGTCCTCGGACGACGCCGAGGTCGTGGAGCGCGCGCTCGCCATGACCGGCGTGGCCGACCTGGCCGACCGCCCGGTCGACTCGCTCTCCGGCGGGCAACGGCAGCGCGTGTGGATTTCCATGACGCTGGCTCAGGGCACCGATCTGCTCCTCCTGGACGAGCCGACGACCTATCTGGACCTGGCCCACGCGGTCGACGTCCTGGACCTGGTCGACGATCTGCACGAGTCGGGCTGCACCGTCGTCATGGTGCTCCACGACCTCAACCTCGCCGTGCGCTACAGCGACCACCTCGTCGTGATGCGGGAGGGGTCGATCCTCGCCCAGGGCCATCCGCACGACGTCGTCACCGCCGAACTGCTGGACGACGCCTTCGGGTTGCGTGCCCAGGTGATCGACGACCCGGTGGGCGACCGGCCGCTGATCGTGCCCATCGGGCGTACGCACGTGCGCCCGGGACACATCCCGATAAAGGAGCAGAGGTAAGGCTAGGCTAACCTCACTCCATCACGGTAAGGTTTGCCTGCCCTTTAGGCGAGGGTGCAGCGAACTAGCGCGAAAGCAAGGGGTTTTGGATGCTCCTCCATCGAACGACGTCCCGGAAGCCATGGCGGCGGCTGGCGGCGGTCGTGTCCGCGGCCACCCTCGGCGTCGGTCTCCTCGCGGGATGCGGCTCCGACTCGGCGGACACGGCGGACAGCAAGAACGAGGGCACCCAGTCCGCGGCGGCCGGTGCGTTCCCGGTCACCGTGGAGCACGCGTTCGGATCCACGAAGGTCGAGAAGGCACCCCAGCGGGTCGTCTCCGTCGGCTACACCGACGACCAGACCATCCTGGCCTTCGGCATCAAGCCCGTCGGCATGGTCGACCAGTACCCCAACCCGCCGGGCAAGTCCCCCGACATCAACACCCAGTGGCCCTGGGTGAAGGACAAGTGGGGTGACACCAAGCCCGAGGTCGTCATGAAGAACGGCGACTCCGGCCCCAACTACGAGAAGATCGCGGCCCTGCGGCCCGACCTGATCGTCGCCGTCTACTCCGAGATCGACCAGGCCGGCTACGACAAGCTCTCCAAGATCGCTCCCACGGTGGCCCGCACCAAGGGCGAGAAGGAGCCCTTCAGCGCCCCCTGGCAGGACAACGCCCTGCACATCGCCAAGGCCCTCGGCAAGGCCGACGAGGGCCAGAAGATGGTCGACGACATCCAGGGCCAGCTGGACACGGCCAAGAAGGAACACCCGGAGCTCGGCAAGCAGACCGCCGTCGCGCTGTCCTGGTACGAGAACTCCGTGGCGCCGTTCACCTCCACCGACGTGCGCGGCCGGCTCGTCTCGGGCATCGGCTACAAGTACCAGACCGGGATCGACAAGGTCGCCGGGGGCAGCTTCTACACCAAGCTCTCGCCCGAGCGCATCGACCTCGTCGACGTCGACCACATCTTCGTCATCAACGACAAGGCCGACACCGAGGCCCTGAAGAAGTTCAAGCTGTTCGCCAACCTCGACGCCGTGAAGAAGGGCAACGTGTCCTACCTGCTCGACAGCGAGGGACCGGCCGTCGGCGCGGCCATCTCCCAGGGCACCCTGCTGTCCATGCCGTACGCGATCGACGAGCTCGTCAAGTCGGTCGAGTAGGGAAGTGAGCACCACCGACACGCGCGTCGCCCCGGCGGCCCTGCGCACGACGACCGGACGCGAGGCCGCCCGCTGGGTCGCTGGACACTGCCGCGCCATGCCCGGGCTCTCGGCCGCGACCGTGCTCACCACGGTCGCGGGGGCGGCGCTCCAGGTGCTCCCGGTGCTCCTGCTCGGCCGGGTGGTCGACGGGGTGGTCGGGGGCGATGACCGTTCGGTCCTGGTCACGATCGGGGTACTGATCGGTGCCGCCGCGCTGCTCGGCGCGGCGGCCACCGCGGTCTCCACCTACCTGATCGGACGGCTGGGCGCGGATCTGCTCGCGCGGCTGCGGGAAGGGGCCGTCCGGGCGGTGCTCGGCATGCCGAGCACACGGATCGAACAGGTCGGCCGGGGAGACGTGCTCTCCCGCGTCGGTGACGACGTGGCCGTCATCTCCAAGGGCATCCGCACGGCCGTCCCCACGGTGTTCTCGGCCGGCGTCCTGGTCGTCATCGCCACGCTCGGCATGTTCGGCCTTGACTGGCGGCTCGGGCTGGCCGGCGCCGGCGCGCTGCCCGCGTACGCGCTGGCCCTGCGCTGGTACCTGCCCCGGTCCGCCCCGCTCTACCGCAAGCAGCGCGTGGCCCAGGCCGACCGGGCCCAGGCGTTCATCAGCGGCCTGAACGGCATCGACACGGTGCGCGCCTACCGGCTGGAGGGCGCCTTCCGCGAGAAGGTCACCACCGAGTCGTGGCGGGTGCGCGAGCTAGGGATCGAGGTGTTCCGGTTCTTCGGCCGGTTCGTCGGCCGGGAGAACCGCGCCGAGTTCATCGGCCTGGTCCTGATCCTCGTCGTGGGGTACGCCCTGCTGGAGGCCGACGCGGCCAGCCTGGGCGAGGTGTCGGCGGCGCCGCTGCTGTTCCACCGGCTGTTCACCCCGCTGGGCGCCATCATGTTCACCTTCGACGAGGCGCAGAAGTCGGGCGCGAGCCTGACCCGCCTGGTCGGGGTGCTGGGGGAGTCCGCCCAGGAGCGGCTGGTCGGCGATGAGTCGGTCGCCGCGGCCGAAGCCGGGGCGTACCCGGTGACGGTGGAGGGGCTGACGTTCCGTTACCCCGGCTCGGGGGAACCGGTGCTGCGGGACGTGGACCTGACGATCCCGGCGGGCGGATCGCTCGCCTTGGTGGGCGCCACGGGCGCGGGCAAGACGACCCTGGCCGCGCTGATCGCCGGCATCGGCACCCCGGAGGCCGGCTCGGTACGCATCGGGACGACGGATCTCTCCGGCCTGGACGAGGCCGGGGCGCGGGCCCTGGTGAGCATCCTGACGCAGGAGACACACGTGTTCTCCGGTCCGCTCGCCGACGACCTGCGGCTGTCCGCGCCGGGGGCGAGCGACGCCGAGCTGATGGACGCCCTGCGCACGGTCGGTGCGGACGGCTGGGTCGGCGCGCTGCCCTACGGGCTGAACACCCCGGTCGGTGAGGGCGGTGAGCGCCTGGACGTCACCAAGGTCGCCCAGATCGCCCTGGCGCGGCTGGTGCTGGGCCGGGCGCCGGTGGTGGTGCTCGACGAGTCGACCGCGGAGGCCGGCAGCGAGGGCGCCGCCGAGCTGGAGCGGGCCGTCCTGGCGGCGTGCGCCGGACGCACCACGCTGTTCGTGGCTCACCGGCTGACCCAGGCGATGGCCGCGGACCGGATCGCCGTGCTCGACGCGGGACGCGTGGTGGAACAGGGGACGCACGAGGAACTGGTGGCTCTGGGCGGCCGGTACGCACGACTGTGGCGGGCCTGGCGAGAGGGTAGTTAGGCAACCCTAATTTAGGTTAGCCTAACTCCATATTCTGGAAGGGACGCTGAGTCTTCGATGATGGAACCGCGCGCTCGTCTCGCACTGCTTTCGCCCACGCGCCTGGCCGATGTCCGCCGGCGGACCGGCGACTACCCGGACAGGACCATCACCGAGGCCTGCGCCATCGGCCTGGCGTACTGGGCGACCGGCCGCAGCCCCGAGGGCATCGGCCTCACCCCGGGCACGCTCTTCGCCGACGTCCTCGGCTGGGTCGACAACGGCGGTCGTGCGCCCGGTGGTTGGGAGATCAGCCCCGACGGCCGCGGCATCACCGTCCCCGACGGCGTCGACGCCGAGGACGCACAGCTCGCGCTGGACGACCTGGCCGACTTCCCGGACCGGCCGCTCGGCACCATCGGCCCTTCCGGCGTCGAGGCCAGGCTCCGCACCCTGGCCGAGTGGAACGACAACCGGGCCGACCGGGTCCGGCCCACCATCGTGGAGATGTTCCACGAGCAGGTCCGTACCCGGCCGGACGCCGTGGCCGTCGTCGACGAGCACCGCACCCTGACCTACCGTGAAGCGGCCGAGTCGTCCGGCCAGTTGGCCCACCACCTGCTCGCCCGCGGACTCGGCGCCGAACAGGTCGTGGGCATCTCCCTGACCCGCTCCGCCGACATGGTCATCGGGCTGCTCGCCGTGCTCCAGGCCGGGTGCGCCTTCGTACCGCTCGACCCGCAGTGGCCCGCCGCGCGCCGGGCCGTCGTCATCGAGGACGCCCGGGTCGTCCTCCAGCTCAACGCCTCGGGCGAGCACGACCCGGCCGAACCGGACGCCGTGGCCGTCGACCTCGGCGACTGGCGGTACGGCGCGTACCCGGCCGAGGGGCCCGGCGTCACCGTCCCCGGCGACGCACTGGCCTACGTGATCTTCACCTCCGGCTCCACCGGCCGCCCCAAGGGTGCGATGATCCGGCACGAGGCGATCAGCGAGCGCCTGCTGTGGCAGGTGAACGAGATCCTCGGCTTCGGCCACGACGACGCCTCCCTGTTCAAGGCCCCGCTGTCCTTCGACATCTCCATCAACGAGATCTTCCTGCCGCTGGTCTGCGGCGGCCGGCTCGTCGTCCTGCGGCCCGGCGGCGAACGCGACCCGCACCACCTGCTGAGCGTCATCGCCGAACACCGCGTCACCTTCACGTACCTGGTGTCGTCCATGCTCGACGTGCTGCTGGAGATGGCCGGCGACTCCGGCCGCCTGGACAGCCTGCGGCACGTGTGGTGCGGCGGCGAAGTGCTCACCCCCGAGCTGTACGAGCGGTTCCGCGCCAAGCTCGGCGACGTCCCCATGTACCACGGCTACGGCCCCGCCGAGACGACCATCGGCGTCTCCCACGTCATCTACCGGGGCGCCGCGGAGCGCCTGTCGACGTCCATCGGCAAGGCCAACCCCAACACCCAGCTCTACGTCCTCGACGACGAACTGCGCCCCGTTCCGGTCGGCGTCGGCGGCGAACTCTACGTCGGCGGCTTCCTCCTGGGCCGCGGCTACGTGGGCGCACCGGGCCTGACCGCCTCCCGCTTCGTCGCCAACCCCTTCGCGAACGACGGCTCCCGCCTCTACCGCACCGGCGACCTCGCCCGCTTCGCCCCCGACGGATCGCTGGACTTCCTCGGCCGCGCCGACAACCAGATCAAGATCCGCGGCATGCGGCTGGAGATCGAGGACGTCGAGGTCGGCCTCGCCGAGCACCCCCGTGTACGGCACACCTGCGTCGTCGCGAAGAAGAACGCGGCCGGCGGCACCTACCTCGTCGGCTACGTCATACCCGCCGCCGGCGGCGCGGAGGACCTGCGGGCGGACGAGGTCAAGGCGTGGGCAGCGGCACACATGGTCGAGTACATGGTGCCCGCCCACATCGTCGTGCTGGAGGAGTTCCCGCTCACCGCCAACGGCAAGCTCGACCGCAACGCCCTGCCCGAGCCGGTGATCGAGACGGGCTCCCTCGTCCGCCCCGCCACCGACGACGAACGGGCGGTGTGCGCCGCGGTCGCGGAGGTGCTGCGCCTCGAAGAGGTCGGGGTCGACCAGGACTTCTTCCAGCTCGGCGGCGACAGCATCCTGGCGATCTCCCTGCTGAGCGCACTGCGCGAGCGCGGCCTGCACGTCACGGCACGGCAGATCTTCACCCACAGCACCGTGGGCGCGCTGGCAGCGGTCGCGAGCCGCGAGGACGTCTCCACCGTCGACCACGCCGACGTCGCCACCGGCACCGTCGTGGGCTCGCCCATCGTGCAGTGGCTCGGTCAGACCACGGACGCCGTCGACGGCTTCGTCCAGTCGGTCGTCCTGAACACCCCGGCGGACCTGACCGCCGACGCCCTCGACGCCCTCCTCACCGCCCTCGTCGCCCGGCACGACATGCTCCGCGCCCGGCTGGTGCGCGGCGAGCGCTGGAGCTTCGACATCCCCGACGCCGACCGGGCCGTGCCCACCCCGCAGCAGAGCGACCTGCCGCTGGACGAGTGCGTCGCCCTGGCCACCGCCGGCCTGGACCCCGCGAACGGCGTGATGCTCCGGGCCGTCTGGCGCCCTTCGGCCCGGCAACTCGTCCTCGTCGCCCACCACGTGGTCGTCGACGGCATCTCCTGGCGCGTCCTGATGGAGGACCTGGCCACCGCCTGGCGGCAGTTCAGCTCGGGCGAGTCCATCGAACTCCCCCCGGTGGGAACGTCGTTCCGGCGTTGGACCCAGCTGCTGGAGCGCGCCGCGTTCGACGCCGACAGCTCCTACTACCGGCGCCCCCTGCCCGGCGAGGACCAGCCGCTGGCCCGCCGAGCCCTGTCCGGGACCGACACCGTCGCGAACGAATGCCTCCGGACCGTCTCGGTCGGCCCCGAGATCACGGCCGCGCTGCTGAACGAGATCCCCGCGAAGTTCCACGCCGGCGTCAACGACGTGCTGCTCACCGCGCTCACCGTCGCCCTCGCCCGACGGCGCCGCGACCTCGGCCAGGACCAGACCTTCGCCCACATCGAACTCGAAGGCCACGGCCGCGAGGGCCAGTTCGCCGCCGGTCCGGCCGGCTTCGAACCGGAACTGTCGCGCACGGTCGGCTGGTTCACCACCCTCTTCCCGGTGACCGTGGACCCCGGCACGGCGCCCGACTTCACCACGCCCCAGTACCTGACCGCCGCGCTCAAGGCGGTCAAGGAGGACCTCGCCCGGGTACCGGACAACGGCGTCTCCTACGGCGCCCTGCGCTACCTCACCCACACCGAGTTCGACGCCCCAGCACCCCAGGTGCTCTTCAACTACCTCGGCCGCTTCGCCGCCGGCGCCCCCGGTGACTGGCAGCTCGCCGGCACCACCGGCCAGCTGGGCGAGAAGCGCGACCCCCGGATGCGCCTGCCGCGCGCCCTGGAGTTCAACGCGATCGCCGAACCCGACGCCTCCGGCGCGTACGAGCTGGTCACCACCATCTCGTGGCCCGACGGCCTGTTCACCGACGCCGACATCACGGCCCTGAGCGACTACTTCCGCACGGCCCTGGCCGGACTCGCCGCACTCGACCAGGGCGGCCACTCGCCCAGCGACTTCCCCCTGGTCCCCCTCACGCAGGCCGACGTCGACGCCCTGGACGGCCCGTCGCTGCGGGACGTCCTGCCGCTGACCCCGCTCCAGGAAGGCCTCTACTTCCACTCGGTCTTCGACGACGACTCCGCGGGCGCCTATGTCGAGCAGCAACTGCTCACCCTGGACGGCGAGGTCGACGCCGGCCGGCTCGCCGCGGCGGCCACCCGGCTGCTCACCCTGTTCCCGAACCTGGCCGCGCGCTTCACGGCCCTGGCCGACGGCCGCGTGGTCTCCGTCCTGGAGAACGGCGTCGAGGCCCCCTTCACCACGCTGGACCGCCCCGAGATCACCGACGCGGAGATACGCGACCTCGCCGAACGGGACCGCCGCACCGGCTTCGACCTGGCCACCGGCCCCCTCATGCGGTACACGCTCATCCGCACCGGCCCCGCGCGCAGCGTCCTGGTGCAGACCGTGCACCACATCATCGCCGACGGCTGGTCGGTGCCGTCCATGCTCCGCGCGCTGCTCGCCGAGTACCACGCCCCCGGCACCGTCTACCCGGCCGGCGGTTTCGCCGACTACCTCCACTGGCTCGCCGGCCGCGACGCCGACGAGAGCGACCGCGTCTGGCGCGAGGAACTCGCCGGACTGCCCGGCCCCTCGCTGGCCGCCGAGGGGCACACCCCCTCCGACCGGTTCGCCGACACCGCCCTGGAGCCGGAGGGCGACATCGACACGGCCGCCCGCGAGGCCGGTGTGCCGCTGAGCGTCGCCGTGCACAGCGCCTGGGCCGTCACCCTCGGCGGCATCCTCCAGGGCCGGGACGTGGTGTTCGGCTCCACGGTCTCCGGCCGCGACGCCGACGTGCCCGGCATCGGGGACATGGTGGGCCTGTTCATCAACACCGTCCCGGTAAGAGCCCGTTGGACCTCCGAGAGCACGGCGGGCGACCTGCTCTCCGCGGTGCGGGACCACCAGAGCGCCGTCCTGCCGCACCAGCACGTCTCCCTGGCGCGCATCGGCCGCCAGGCCGGCGCCGGCTCCCTCTTCGACACGCTCGTGGTGTTCGACGTGGCCACCGACGTGGCCTCACTCCGGCGCCCCGGCGACACCCTGACCATCACGGACCTCGTCAACGAGGGCGCCCCGCACTACCCGCTGACCCTGGTGGTCGAGCGAGCGCTCGACGGCCGCCCCCGCTTCAACCTCATCTACGACGGCGAACTGCTGGGCGAGACGACCGCCCGGACGGTCCTGCACACGTTCACCCGCACCCTGACCGGCCTGCTCACCCACCCGGACAGCCCGGTCGACGACCTGACGCCCGCGAGCGAGCGGCGTCCCGCACCGGTCACCCCGGCCACCCTGGGCGCACTGTTCGACGCCGCCGCCCGCCGCGACCCGGCGGCCACCGCCGTCACCCAGTGCGGCCTCGACGGCGTCACCCGTTCCCTGACCTACGGCGAACTGTCCGACCGCAAGGACGACCTGGCCGCCGCCCTGCGCGCGGCCGGGGTCGGCCCCGGCAAGCGGGTCGCCGTGGCCCTCCCGCGCTCCCTGGAGCAGGTCGTCGCCCTGGTCGCGATCGTCAGCGCGGGCGGTGCGTACGTCCCGCTGGACCTGGCCTACCCGGACGAACGGCTGGAGTACGTCCTCGCCGACGCCGCCCCGCAGGTCGTCCTCGTGGACCGGGACCAGCGCGACCGCTGCACGGAACTCCTGACCCGGGCCGGTGTACCCGCCCCCGTCCTGGTGCAGGGCGAAGAACCCCCGGCCGCCGCCCCGGAGCCCGCTCCGGAGCCCGACTGGCACACCCCCGCCTATGTGATCTACACGTCCGGGTCGACCGGCCGCCCCAAGGGCGTCGTCGTCCCGCACTCCAGCGTGGTGTCCCTGCTCGCGAACACCCGGCCGGACATGGACTTCGGCCCGGACGACGTCTGGGTCCAGTTCCACTCCTTCTCCTTCGACTTCGCCGTCTGGGAGCTGTGGGGCGCGCTGGTGCACGGCGGTGAGCTGCTGGTGCCCGAGTACGCACTGACGCGCTCCCCGGTGGACTTCCACCGGCTGGTCCGGGAGCGGGGCGTGACCGTTCTCAACCAGACCCCCTCGGCCTTCTACCAGTTCATCGAGGCCGACCGGCTCGCCGGCGAACCGCTGCCCGCGCTGCGCCGGGTCATCTTCGGCGGCGAGGCACTGGACCTCGGGCGGCTGCGCGGCTGGATCGAGCGGCACGGCACGGCCGCTCCCGAGCTGGTCAACATGTACGGCATCACCGAGACCACCGTCCACGTCACCCACCGGGTGCTGACCGACGACGACTTCGGCTCCGGCGACGACATCAGCCCTATCGGCGGTCCGATCCCCGGCCTGGTCACCTACCTGCTCGACGACCGGCTCCGCCCGGTGCCGCCGGGCCGGGAAGGCGCCATCTACGTCGCCGGCGACCAGGTCTCCCTCGGCTACCTGGGCAGGCCCGGGCTCACGGCGGGCCGCTTCGTGGCGAACCCGTTCACGGCCGACGGCTCCCGCATGTACCACACGGGCGACCTCGCGGTCCGCACCCTCGACGGCGAACTCCGCTTCACCGGCCGCGCCGACGACCAGGTCCAGCTCAAGGGTTTCCGCATCGAGCTGGTGGAGGTGGAGACCGCGATCAGGGACCTGGACGGCGTGACCGACGTGGCGGTGACGGTGGCGGACACCGGCGACCACTTGGTGGCGCACGTGGTGGGCACCGTGCCGGGTGATTTCGAGGGCCTGTTGGCACAGAAGCTGCCCGTTCACATGATCCCGGGCAGGGTCCTGACGACCGATGCCCTACCACTGACGGTGAACGGCAAACTGGATCGAAAGGCGCTGGTGGAGCGTGCCCTTAAGGGCGCGGGGCTGTATCGACTTGCGGCTCCGCCGCGGGGCGCGACAAGCCACAACGCACCCGCGGAGAAACACTCTGCGCTGGCCACGCTCGTCGGGATCTTCACTCAGACGCTGCCCGGCGCAGACGTGACCGCCGACACCGACTTCTTCCGCGCCGGAGGCGACAGCATCATCGCCATCACGGTCGTGAACAGGGCCCGGGCGCTGGGCCTGCCCGTAGCCCCCCGGGACGTCTTCCTGCTCAAGACGCCCCGCGCCCTGGCCGAACACCTGGGATCAAGCACATCCCAGTCCATCCCGGAGACCACCCGCCGGGAAGACGGCCCGCTGCCCCCCACCCCGATCATCCTCCGCCAACGCGAACTCGGCGGCTCCCTCACCCGCTTCGCCCAGGCCAGGACACTCCAGGCCCCCGAAGGCACGGGATACGCCGACGCCGTACGCGCCGCGAACGCCGTGGTCGCCGCCCACCCGGCCCTGCGGCTGAGGCTCCGCACAGAGCACGGCGTGTGGACCCTCCGCACCGAACCCGCCCGCGACATCACCGTCGTACGCCCGGACACCACCGACGCGACAGCCGTCGCGAACGAGGCCGCCGGACACCTCGGCCCCGAGTCGGGCGAAGTGATCGCGTTCGCGTGGCTGGAGTCGAGCAGGACCCTCGTCGTCACCGTGCACCACCTCGCCGTCGACGCGGTCTCCTGGCTGATCCTGCTCGACGACCTGGCCACGGCCCTGCGCGGCGAGCCCCTCGCCCCGCCGACCACTTCGTACGCCGAGTACGCCGAAGCCCAGACCCTCCGGTCGGCCCAGAACACGCACGACCTCGGCCACTGGATCACGACCCTCCAGGCGCCCGGACTGCTGCCCGCCCCCGGGGCTCTGCGCGAGACCACCGTCGTCCTCGACCCCGAGTCGAGCGAGCAGCTCACCCGCACAGCGCCCGCAGCACTCGGCCTCGGCCTCACCGAGCTGCTGTGCGGCGCCCTGCGCACCGCGCTGACCCGGATCCAGCCGTCGCCCACCGACCTCGCGATCGACCTGGAGCGCCACGGCCGGGTGCCGGTCCTCGAACAGCACGACTACACCCGGACGGTCGGCTGGTTCACCTCCATCGCACCCGTACGGCTCACCCCGCACACCGACCCCGTCGCGGCCGCGCGCGAGGTCGTGGAGCGTCAGCCGGACGAGGACGGGCACGTAGCCTACGGCCGGCTCAGGTACCTCAACCCGCAGACGGCCCCGCTGCTGACCGCCCGTCCGCAGGTGCTGTTCAACTACCTCGGCCGGGGCAGCGAGTCCCAGGCGCTGCTCCTCTCCGGCGGCGACCAGGGCAGCCCGTACGCCGTCGAGGTCAACGCGTGGACCGACGAGGCCACCGGCAGCCTGCTCGCGGAGTTCGTCCTCGCCGAGGGCGTTCCCGACGAGATCACCGAGCACTGGCGCAGCGCGCTGAAGCACCTCGCGGACGCCGCGACGACGGCCGAGCGCACCGCTCCGGTCACCCCCCTCCAGCGCGGCCTGTTCTTCCAGGCCCAGATGGCGGGTTCGGCCGGACATTACGTCGCGCAGAACTGGTTCACCTTCGACCGGCGCCTGGACACCGATGCGCTGGCCGAGGCGATGGCCCATGTGATCGCACGGCACCCGGTCGTCGGCGCCGGCTTCGGCACCGACGACGGCGGAAACCCGGTGCAGCTCCTCAAGGCGGGCCGCGAGGTCGACGTCCGCACGATCGCCCTGGCGACGGACGCGGAGGTCGACGCCCTGCGCGCCCGGGACCGCGACACGGGCTTCGACCCGGGCGAGCCGCCGCTGATCCGGCTGACCGTCGTGCACCTGCCCGGCGACCGGGACGGCCTGCTGCTCAGCTACCACCTGCTCCTGTGGGACGGCTGGTCCCGGGAGATCGTGCTGCGGGACCTCTTCGACGCCTACCGTGCCGTCCTGGCGGGTGAGCCCCTCGATCCGGCACCGGCGGTCCCGAGCTTCGAGGAGCACGCCCGCGCGCTCGCCGCCGAGGACCCGGCGGTGTCGGAGCGCTTCTGGGCGGATCACCTGGCCGGTCTCCCCGGACCCACCCTGCTCGCCGGACCGGCTCCGTCGTTCTCGGACGATCTGCCGAAGGCCCTCGTGCACACCCTGTCCGCCGAGCAGTCCGCGCTCGTCCGGGAAGCGGCCCGGACGCACGGCGTCACCCTGAACTCGGTGCTGACCGGCGCGTTCGGCCTGCTGCTCGGCGCGCACACCGGCCGTAGCGACGCCGTGTTCGGTGTGACCGTCTCCGGCCGCGACGGCGAGGGGCTGGACGGCATCGTCGGCGTGCTGCTCAACACCGTGCCGATGTGGACCCGGGCCCGCCCGGACGACACGGTCCGCGCCTACCTTTCGGCCGTCCAGGCGGCCAGGGTCGAGGCGATGGAGCACGAGCACCTCGGGCTCGGCGAGATTCAGCGGGCCAGCGGACACGACACTCTGTTCGACAACCTCTTCGTGCTCCAGAACTTCCTGGACATGGACGCGTTCGCCGAGATGAACGCCCGCCACGGCATCACCTCGGTCAAGGCGGACGACTCCACGCACTACCCCTTCACCTGGGTCGTCACCCCCGGCGACCGGCTCACGGTCAAGCTGGAGTACCGCGACGGCGACACGGGCAACGCCCGCCGTCTCCTGGACGACTACCTGAGCGTGCTGGAGGACGTGGCCCGGGCGACCGGGCCGGTCGGCGCCCTGCCGGGCCTGGGGCCGGTGCCCGAGCCGGGCGAACGCACCGACGTCGGCACCGACACCGTCGTCGACCGCTTCGACCAGGCGGCGGACCGCGATCCGCAGCGGGTGGCGCTCGTCGCCCACGGCTCGACCATGACGTTCGCCGAACTCCGGGACCGCAGCCGGGCCGTGGCGGGTGTGCTCGCCGCGCGCGGCATCGGCCCCGAGACGACCGTCGGGCTGGCGATCCCGCGCTCCCTCGACTGGATCGTGGCCCTGTTCGCCGTCCTGCGGGTCGGCGCGGCGTACGTGCCGCTGGAGCTGGACCACCCGGACGAGCGGATCGCCGCCATCGTCGAGGACGCCGGGCCGGAGGTGACCCTCACCGTGAGCGGTGTGTCGCCCCGGCTGACCGGCGAGCTGATCGAACTCGACCGGCCGCTTCCCGAGGCCGAGCCGTATCTGACGTTCGCGCCGGACGACCCCGACCGGCTGCGGCACCCCGCGTACACGATCTACACCTCCGGTTCCACCGGCAAGCCCAAGGGGGTGGTGACCGAGTACGCCGGGCTCACCAACATGCTGATCAACCATCAGCGCCGGATCTTCGAGCCGGTGCTGGCCGAGCACGGCCACCGGATCTTCCGGATCGCGCACACCGTGTCGTTCGCGTTCGACATGTCGTGGGAGGAGCTGCTGTGGCTCGCCGACGGCCACGAAGTGCACATCTGCGACGAGGAGTTGCGCCGGGACGCGCCCCGGCTGGTCGAGTACTGCCTGGAGCACGGGATCGACGTCGTCAACGTGACCCCGACCTACGCCCAGCAGCTGGTGGCCGAGGGCCTGCTCGACAGCCCGGAGCGGCGGCCGGCGCTGGTGCTGCTCGGCGGTGAGGCCGTCACGCCGACCCTGTGGCAGCGGCTCGCCGACACCGAGGGCACGGTCGGCTACAACCTGTACGGGCCCACTGAGTACACCATCAACACCCTCGGCGTCGGCACCTTCGAGTGCGAGGACCCGGTGGTGGGCGTCGCCATCGACAACACGGACGTGTACGTCCTGGACCCCTGGCTGCGGCCCCTGCCGGACGGCGTCCCCGGTGAGCTGTACGTGTCGGGCATCGGCATCGCACGCGGCTACCTCGGGCAGCCCGCCCAGAGCGCGCACCGCTTCGTCGCCTGCCCGTTCGGCGCGCCCGGCGAGCGCATGTACCGCACCGGCGACCTGGTGGTCCGCCGTCCGGACGGCAACCTGATGTACCTGGGCCGCACCGACCAGCAGGTCAAGATCCGCGGCCACCGGGTCGAACTCGGCGAGGTCGAGGCCGTGTTCGCCGCGCACCCGGCGGTTCGGTTCGCCGCCGCGGTCGCTCAGCCCGATCCGCAGGTCGACGGCGCCCACCGGCTGGCCGCCTACCTGGTCCTGGACGGGGCGGACCTGGCGACCGTCGCAGCCGAGGTGGGCGCCGGACTGCCGGACTTCCTGCGGCCCACGCACTACGCCCAGGTCGACAGCATCCCGCTCACGGTGAACGGGAAGGCTGACACCAAGGCGCTGCCCGAGCCCAGGCCGCTGGGCGCGCTGACCACGGTGGGGGAGCGGGGGCCCGCGACCGAGACCGAGACCGTGGTGTGCGAGTACTTCGCCGAGGCACTGGATCTGGACGACGACGAGGTGAGCGCGGTGAGCGACTTCGTTTCCCTGGGAGGACACTCCATGCTGGCGGTACGGCTCGTCGGGCTGCTCCGCCGCGAGTACGGTCCCGTGATCACGATCCGCGATCTGTTCACCCTGCGAACCCCGGAAGCGATTGCCCGCCACCTCGATGACAACTGACACGCAGCGGCCCCGTGAAGGGGCCGCCATCCTCCGCACCGCCCTGCGCCGCAACATCGGCGCCATGGCTTGGGGCACCCTCCTCATGGGTCTCTACCAGGCCGGGGAAACGGCCTTCCCCATCGCGCTCGGCCTGATCGTCGAGCACACGATGCGGGACGGCCGCAGCCTCCAGGCGCTCGCCCTGTCGATCGGCGCGCTGGCCGTGATCATCACGACGGTGTCGCTGTCGTGGCGGTTCGGCATGCGGATCCTGCAGAAGGCCAACACGACCGAGGCGCACCGCTGGCGGGTGAAGGTCGCTGCCTGCGGTCTGCAGCCCGTGGCCCGGGACGTCGACCTCAAGTCCGGCGAGGTGCTGACCATCGCCACCGAGGACGCCGACCAGACCGCCGACATCATCGAGGTGGTGCCGCTGCTGATCAGCTCGCTGGTCGCGGTGCTGGTCGCGGCGGTCGCGCTGGGCCTGGCCGACATCCGGCTCGGACTGCTGGTGATCGTGGGCACCGTCGCGATCCTGTCGGTCCTCAGCGTGATGTCGAAGCGGATCGGCAGCAGCACCCAGGAGCAGCAGGCCCGGGTGGCGCGGGCGGGCGCGAAGGTCGCCGACCTGATCACCGGCCTGCGTCCGCTGCACGGCTTCGGCGGCAACCACGCGGCGTTCCGGTCCTACCGGAAGGTCAGCACGGAGGCGAAGCACCAGGCGATCACCGTGGCCAAGGTGAACGGCGCCTACGCCGGGACCGCGCTGGCCCTCAACGCCGTCCTCGCCGGCGCCGTGACCCTGACGGCGGGCTGGCTGGCGTTCGAGGGCCGGATCACCATCGGGGAACTGGTCATGGCCGTCGGGCTGGCGCAGTTCATCATGGAGCCGCTCAAGCTGTTCTCGGAGATGCCCAAGTACGTGATGATCGCGCGTGCCTCGGCCGAGCGGATGGCGCTGGTGCTGTCGGCCCCGCCGGTCATGACCCCGGGCTCCGGACACCCGTCCCCGGGCGGCGACCTGGAGGTCGACTGCGTCCGCCACGGCACCCTGGCCGACCTGACGTTCCGGGTGAAGGCGGGGGAGTTCGTCGCCATCGCCCCCTACCAGCCCCGCGCGGCGGCCGACCTCGCCGCCCTCCTGGCCGTGCGCGTCCCGCCGGCCGCGTACGGGGGGACGGTGCGGATCGGCGGCCGGGAGCTGGCCGACCTCTCGGTGGAGGCGGTCCGGGAGCACCTGCTGGTCAACCCGTACGACGGGGAGATCTTCGCGGGCACCCTGCGCACGAACATCGACCCCTCGGGCACCAGCCGGACGGTCCCCGACGCCGTCGAGGCGTCCATGCTGACCGATGTCGTGGCCCTGCACCGCGAGGGCCTCGACTACGGCGTCCGCGACCGCGGCGCCAACCTCTCCGGCGGCCAGCGCCAACGCCTCTCCCTGGCCCGTGCCCTGGCCGCCGACACCGACGTCCTCGTTCTGCACGACCCGACGACGGCGGTGGACGCGGTGACGGAACAACTCATCGCCCGCAATGTCGCCGAACTGCGCCGGGGCCGCACGACGATCGTCATCACGAGCAGCCCGGCATTCCTGGACGCGGCGGACCGGGTCCTGGTCCTGGACGACGGAGTCATCGCCGCGGAGGACACTCACCGCAACCTGCTGGCAAGAGACCAGGACTACTGCTCGGCGGTGGCACGCTGACCTTCTTGTCAGGCATGCGGGGCTGAGTCGCGCCCTCAGGGGCGCGGGGAACTGCGCGACCGGCCCCGACACACCCGCACCCGGCAACGGCGCTGGGCGCGAAGCGCCGTGGCCGCGTGTGACTCTCAAGGGGCCGGGGGACCGTGCCCTCAGGGGCGCGGGGAACTGCGCGACCGGCCCCCACGCACCCGCATCCGGCAACGGCGCTGGGCGCGAAGCGCCGTGGCCGCGTGTGACTCTCAAGGGGCCGGGGGCCATGCCCTCAGGGGCGCGGGGAACTGCGCGACCGGCCCCGACACACCCGCATCCGGCAACGGCGCTGGGCGCGAAGCGCCGTGGCCGCGTGTGACTTCTCAAGGGGCCGGGGAGCATGCCCTCAGGGGCGCGGGGAACTGCGCGACCGGCCCCGACACACCCGCACCCGACTACGACCCGAGGGCCCAGCCGACATCCCTGAGCAGCGCATGACGCCACCCGGCCCGGTCATGCCCCGACGCGGACCGGGAGACCCGCACGGTCGCCCCGGCCCGCTCCACCAAGCCCTCGGTCAGCTCGCAGTGAGGCAGCATCCGGTCCTCGTGGGCCCCGACGTCGAAGGCGATCCTGAGCCCGGAGAGATCAACACCCGCCCGCAGCCGCTCGGCGATCACACCCCCGACCGGACCCCCCAACGGATCAGCCGCCCGCAGGGCATCCGGCGTCCACCAGAACGACCCCGACTGACACGCCACCCGCGACACCAACTCGGGATACTCCAGCGCCGCGTACACCGCACTGAGCCCCCCGAGACTCTGCCCGGCGACCACCAGCCGCTCCAGGTCGGCGGTGACGCCCGACTCCGCCACCAGCGGCAGCAGTTCGTCGCGCACCGCCTCCCACAACTCCGGCCGGCACGTGAACTCGGCCGCCCGGTCCTTGGCAGGCAGGAACACCAGCGTGACCGGCGGCATGTCCCCGGCCGCCACGGCCGCGTCGAACGCGGTCACGGCCGGATGCAGATACAGCCAGTCGTCCCCGTCGAGCAGCAGCACCACCGGCCCGCCACCCCCCGCGGGATGCACCCGCACCGTACGCCGCCCGCCCAGCCGCTCACTCGCCCAGCGCATCCGCGTACGCGGCACGGGCAGCACCGCATCGGCCCCGAGGACGGGCCAGTGCGGCTGCTCCGGGGCGTCCGGCGTCGCGACGATGGAGCGTTCGCCGCCCGCCCCGGCCGGGTTGAAGGGATCGGCATGGGATACGTCCCCCGCCACGAACCGGTAGGTCACGCGCAGCCGTTCGGGCATGCACACCTCGGCGTACCAGCAGTCGGTGTCCTTCCAGCGGCTCAGGGCGACCGGCTCCGACCAGCTCTCGAACTCGACGGTCACCGGCGACGACCCGCGCCACAGGAACAGGGTCACCCAACCGCCGCCCTCGGCCGGCACCGATGAGGGCGCCCCCACCGCGGCCCAGAACACCTCACCGCCGGGCGCGCCCGGCAGCCCGAACCCGGCGAACGCGCCCTCCCTGTCGGCCGCGGCCACGTGCATGAACGTCTCCTTGTGAGAGGGAAGGACCAAAGGCTAAGCTCCGTCAATTAGGCGAGCCTAACCTAATCTTGGCCTTCCGAGGAGGCACAGCGCATGAGCACCAACCCCTTCGACGACAACGACGGCCGGTTCCTGGTCCTGGTGAACGACGAGGGCCAGCACTCCCTCTGGCCGTCCTTCGCCGAGGTGCCCGGGGGATGGACGGTCGCCTTCGCCGAGAACACCCGCGAGGCATGCCTGGACTACGTCGAGACCCACTGGACGGACCTGCGCCCCCGGTCCCTCGCCGCTTCCCAGGACGCCTGACACCGCCGATGCTGTGCACCAGGCTGACCAACGCCCGTTTCCTCACCATGGATCCGGACCATCCGGTCGCTCATGACCTGGGCATCTGGCAGGGCCGGATCGTGGGCCTCGACGAGGCCGTGACCGCCCTGCCCGCCCGGGAGGTCGTCGACCTCCAGGGCGCCACGGTGCTGCCGGGGTTCATCGACGCCCATGTCCACCTCGCCTGGACCGGGTTCAAGCAGAACACCCCGAGCATCGCGGGCCTCACCCGCGTCGACGACGTGCTCGCGGTCGTGGCCGAGGCCGTCGCCCGCACTCGCGCACCCGGCGACTGGGTGAGCATCGCCGGCTACGACCAGCGCGCCCTGGGCCGCCATCTGACCGCCGCCGACCTCGACAAGGTCAGCGACGGACGCAAGCTCTACCTGCTGCACGACTCCGGGCACGGCTGCGTGGTCAACACCGCCGTCCTGGACCTGCTCCCCGCCGGCATCCCGCACGAGAACGGCTTCCTCGCCGAGCAGGCCATGGGCGCCGCCCGCGCCCTGCGTCTGCCGCACTCCCAGGCGGATCTGGCCGAGGCGATCGGCCGCGCGGCCCGCACCTGCCTCACCGAGGGCGTCACCGCCTGCGCCGAAGCGGGCATCGGCGGCACCCTGTTCGGACACAGCCCCGTCGAACTCGGCGCCTACCAACTCGCCCGGGACCAGCGCCTGCTGCCGCTGCGCGTCCAGCTCATGGTGTCGGCGGACCGGCTGAACCCGGTCGCCGCGCACGACAGCGACGGCATCCCGCGCGCCCTCGACCTCGGCCTGCGCTCCGGGTTCGGCGACGACCGGCTCTCCGTCGGCGCGCTGAAGGTATACACCGACGGTGGCATGATGGCCCGGACGGCCGCGCTGACCAGCCCGTACGAAGGGCTCGGCCACGCCGGGCAGTTGCAGGACGACCCGGAGGCGCTCACCGGCCTCATCGTGGACGGCCATCTCGCCGGCTGGCAGCTCGCCGTGCACGCGATCGGCGACCGCGCGGCGGACATCGCCCTCGACGCGATCGAGCGCGCCCAGCGGATCCGGCCCCGGCCCGGGGCACGCCACCGCATCGAGCACGCCGGACTGATCCGGCCCGACCAGCTCCCGCGCATGGCGCGGCTCGGCGTCGGCGCGGTCGTCCAGCCGAACTTCCTGCGGTACTTCGGCGACGACTACGCCTCGATCATGGGCGAGGAACGGGCGCCCTGGATGTACCGGGGCCGGGCCTTCCTGGACCACGGCATTCCCCTCGTGGGCAGCTCCGACCGGCCGGTGGCCGACGGATCGCCCCTGCGCGCCGTCCAGTTCATGGTCGAGCGCGCCTCGGCCTCCGGGCAGCTCATCGGCCAGGACGAAGCCGTCACCGTCGATGAGGCCCTGCACGCCCACACCGTCGCCGGCGCCCGAGCCTGCCACTGGGACGACCGCCTGGGCAGCCTCACCCCCGGCAAACACGCCGACCTGGTCGTCCTCGGCGACGACCCCCGGAGCGTCGACACCTCGCGCATCGGCGACATCGAGGTGGTGGAGGCGTACGTCGCCGGCCGCCCGAGCCGTCCGCTCGACTGATCCCCGGTCCGGAACCGAGGAAGGAACCCCTTGACCACGGCCATGCCGCGCCCTGCCGCGCTGCCCCGCGCCCTTGACGCAGCGATGCCCGCCCCGCGCACCGCCCGCCCGGACGAGGCCGCCGCCCTCGCCGCCCTGTCCCGGCCCTTCGTGCGCTCCGGCGCACTGCGCGAACGCCCCGTCGCCCTCTACGCCTCCCACGCGGCCGACTTCCTGGTCCTTCAGGCCCCTGATGGCACGCTCGACGGCTGCGTGGGCCTGCGCGCCTACCCCACGGACACGCGGGAGGACGGTGAACTCGCGGGCGTCGTCTACAACTTCTGCGTGGCGGCACACCGGCAGGGAAGCGGAGCGGGAGCCGGGCTCTTACGCGCGGCGCTCGTCACGGCGCGCGCCCGGTCGCTCGGCGCCCTGTTCACGGCGACCACCGGGAGCGCCGGACTGTTCCTCCGCCACGGCTTCACGCCCACGACCGCGCACCGTGCGCCGCGGACCTGGGCGCAGTCCCTGGACCCGCGGCGCGACGCACGCGTCCTGATCAGGACCTGGTGACGGCGTCGGGCACCACGGTGGTGCCCGGGCTGGTCTCGGCGAGGACGCTGCGCAGCACCGCGTGCGGCACGCGCCCGTCCACCACGTGCGCCTTGCGCACCCCGCCGCGGACGGCCCGCAGACAGCCCTCCATCTTCGGCAGCATCCCGCTCGCCAGCCCGGGCAGCAGTCCGTCCAGCGCACGGGCCGTCAGACGCCCGATGACCTCGGTACTGCGCGGCCAGTCCGCGTACAGCCCCTCGACATCGGTGAGCATCACCAGCCGCTCCGCGTCGAGAGCGACGGCGAGGGCCGCGGCCGCGAGATCGGCGTTCACGTTGTAGACCTGCCCGTCCGCGCCCCGGGCCACGGGGGAGACGACGGGGATGTGGTCCTGCTCCAACAGGGCGCGCACCATGGCCGGGTTGACGTCCACGACGTCGCCGACGAGACCGATGTCCACGGTCTCACCGCCCACGCGGGCCGGCAGCCGCACGGCCGTCATCGTGTGCGCGTCCTCCCCTGTCAGCCCCACCGCGAAGGGGCCGTGGGCGTTGATGTGCCCGACCAGCTCCCGCTGGACGCGCCCCGTCAGCACCATGCGTACCACGTCCATGGTCTCGGGCGTGGTCACCCGCAGCCCGGCCTCGAACCGGGTCTCCAGTCCGAGCCGGTCGAGCATCGCGCTGATCTGCGGCCCACCGCCGTGCACGACGACCGGCCGCAGGCCCGCGTGCCACAGCTCCACCACGTCCTGCGCGAAGGTCAGTTGAAGCCCCGGGTCCACCATGGCGTTCCCGCCGAACTTGACGACGACCACGCTGCCGCGCAGGTCCTCGGGCCAGGGCAGCGCCCAGGCGAACGGACCTTCTTCTCGGGTTGCTGTCACGCTCACGCGGTCACTCCGTTCCGGTCCGGACGCCCCGGGAGTTTTATTAACTTAGCCTAACCTAACTTGAAGATGTACATCGGGTCTAGATCACGCAAAGTTCATGGTCATGACAGTGCCCGGAAGGCCAAGATCCTCTTCACATCCGTGACCTACTGATGGAGCTGTGATGAGGAGTGCCCGCTTCAGGGCCAAGTCGGCCGCCTTCGTCATGTCCTTCGCGGCCGTGACGGTGACCGCCCACCCGGCGAACGCGGCCGAGTACACCGTTACGGACAACTGTGACGTCCCGTGGATCACCTGCTCCTACGGCGATCTTTGGCTGTTCTACAACTCCAAGGACATCGCCGTCCAGGGCGGCTACATCAAGTCGGCGTACACGACGTTCTACGGCAACGTGTCCGACCACTGGGGCACGAGCCAGTACCAGGGATCGTCACTGACGACCTACCGGTACGTCTTCGGCAATGGCGGCAACGGCAACGGCCAGTACATGAAGAACAATGCGGCGTCCGTGCAGAACTGCGCCCCGGACGACAACTACCGCGTGTACTTCAGCTCCGGCTACGGCGGCACCTCTCAGTACTTCGCGAAGAACGGTCCGTACGGGGACTGCAACATCACGAACCTGATCACCGCCTTGAAGAACAACAACGCTTCCTCCCACTTCGCATAAGACTGCATAAGAAGGAACCCGCGTGAAGCGCATCAAGCGGACGGCCACCGCGGTCGCCCTGACCGCCTCGGCTCTCCTGGTCGGTGCCTGCTCCTCCGGCGCCGCCCCGGCCACCACCCAGAACGCGGCCGACGACAAACCGATCGTGAACAAGGAGAACTGGCCCGAGAAGGTTCCCACTTCCGGCCTGACCAAGAACTTGACTCTGCCGCTGGAGGCGTACATGGCCTCCTACGAGGACCAGGTCACCATCGAGCAGGCCGCAAGTGATCTCCAGCAGTCCTGCATGAAGGACTACGGCATCGACCTGACGCTGCCGAAGGCCGGCGCCAACCCGCCGCCCAGCGACAACGATGCCAACATCGAACGCCGTTACGGCATTTCCGACCGGGCCGAGGCCGAGAAGTACGGCTACGAGCTGCCCCCGGCGTTGCGGGAGCACACCGAGCAGGCCATGCGTGATCTGTCCGGGGTCGAGGTCGAGGTCCTGACCGGTCACACCAAGCCCGAGGCTCCCGCGGCGGCCAAGGGGGGTCAGCCGGTCGCCGCCCCCGCCCAGGGCGTGAAGCCCGCCCGGGCGGACTACAACGGGAAGGCGCTGAAGCCGGGCGGCTGCATCGGGTGGTCCAAGGACCGGCTCGGTGTGAAGGACGCCGACCCGGTCGTCGTCGCGCAGCTCGCCGGGGACAGCCTGACGGAGTCGATGAAGGACGAGAAGGTCGTCAAGGCCACCGCCGCGTGGTCCTCCTGCATGGCCGGCAAGGGGCACGCGGGACTCGCCGATCCTTACAAGGCGATGGACCAGGGCGTCACGGCGGACGGCGAGCCGACGAAGGAGTCCATCGCCCTCGCGGTCGACGACATCGACTGCAAGGAGCAGACCGGCCTGGTGAAGATCTGGTTCGCAGTGGAGTCGGCGATCCAGAACCGGCAGATCGCCGACGACCGGAGCCAGTTGACCGCCATCAAGCAGCAGTACGGCACGGAGGTCGCCGCGGCGCGCAAGCAGATGGCGGCCTCCGCGCGATGAGGAGCGGCTCGGCAGTGCCCGCATCGCGCCTGGTGCGGGCCCTGTGCCTGATCGCGGCAGGCCTGCTGGCCGCGGGGTGTACGGACGCGGCCGCCGGCCCGGCCCCTATCCCGTCGCAGCGGCCGGCGACTCCGAGCGCGGAGCAGAGCAGTCCGCAGGCGCGCCCGTCGCCGGTGGCCTCGGTCCACCCCGAGGGCCGTACCCGAGTCCTGGAGTACGGAGACCTGCGCGTACGCGCCACGCCGGAAAGCGACGGTGTGCGTACCGAGATCGAGGTGGCCAACACCTACGAGCGCAATACGACGTACTCGGTCCAGATCAGCATCGCCGACGGCAAGGGCTGGACCGCCTACAACCGCTTCTGGCTTCAGGACGTCCCCCCGGGAAAAACCGGCCGGGACGAAGCGGTGATCGGCTCCAGGGACATGGGCCCGATTCCGCAGGAACCGAAGATATTCGTCGACGAGTTCACCCCCATCACCGACCGGTAACAGAACGAAGGGCTGCTTGTCGCCATGGCTGACGAAATGGTGCTCCAAGCTCAGAAATGGGTCAACGCCACCTACAAGAACGTTTCCGGCTACAACCTTGTCACGGAAGACGGCAAGACCGGCTGGAACACCATGTACTCCCTGACGCGCGCGCTGCAACACGAACTCGGCATCACCGCACTGTCCAACGCGTTCGGGCCGACGACGCTGTCGACGCTTCAGGCCAAGGGCTCCATCAAGGTCGGCGAGTCCAACGAGAACATCGTCAAGATCATCCAGTGCGCGATGTACTGCAAGGGCTACAGCGCCGGCGCCATCGACGGGCAGATGTCCCAGGCGACCCAGACCGGCATCAACACGATGATGCAGCACATGGGTCTTTCGGCGGTCTACCTCGACGGCACCGTACGCCCCAAGGTGTTCAAGGCCCTGCTGACCATGGACGCCTACATATTCCTGTCCGGCGGACTGGAACAGATCCGCTTCATGCAGCAGTGGCTCAACGGCCGCTACTTCGAGAAGTCCACGTTCTTCATCGGCCCGTGCGACGGATTCTTCTCCCGGGACGCCCAGCAGGCGCTGATGAAGGGGATCCAGTACGAGTCGGGCATCCCCGAGGACCAGGCCACCGGTGTGTTCGGTCCCGGCACCGTCGCCGGCCTGAAGGCCCACACCCTCGCGCAGGGCGACAGCGGCACGTGGGTGCAGCTCTTCACCGGCGCGTGCGTGGCGAACGGCCCCTCCAACACCAGTGGTGACATCGCCACGTTCGGCAACACCTTCGACGCGGACCTCACGGACTGGGTCAAGAAGTTCCAGAGCTTCTCCGCGATCAGCGAGACCGGCAAGGCCGACTTCGACACCTGGGCACAGCTGCTGGTCTCCTACGGCAACCCCGATCGCCCGGTCAACGCCTGCGACACCCGCTTCACCATCACCGCCGAGCGGGCGGCGGCCCTCTACGACGCGGGATACCGCGCCGTGGGCCGCTACCTCGACGAGCCGGCCGGAAGCACCCTCAACAAGGAGATCCAGCCGGGCGAGCTGGAGGCCATCTTCTCCGCCGGGCTGAGCGTCATACCCATCTGGCAGTACGACGCGAGCAGTCTCGCTGACTTCAAGTACAGCAACGGCTACCTGCATGGCAGCCTTGCGCACGGCCGGGCCGAGGGGTACGGCTTCAACAGGAGCACGGTCATCTACTTCGCGGTCGACTACGACGCCACCGCGGCCGACATGGACCGGATCATCGACTACTTCTCCGGTGTGAACGACGCCCTCAAGAGCAATGGCAGCAAGTACATAGCCGGCGTCTACGGCTCACGAAACGTGTGCGCCAGCGTTTCCGGGGGCGCCTATGTACCGTACGCGTACGTCTCCGGTATGTCCTACGGATTCTCCGGCAACCTCGGCTTCCCCCTGCCGCAGAACTGGACGTTCAACCAGATCAAGGAGTTCGACTTCGCCAGCGGGTCGGACACCTTCGGACTGGACCGGGTGGCGCACCGCCCCGGATCCGACTTCGGTCAGAAGTCGGTCAACGACACGGGCACCTCGGCGGCCGAAGAGTTCATCGCCTACGTCCAGCAGGTCTACGACGCCGCGGTCTCCTACGGCAAGGGCGATCCGGACGAACTCTCCTTGCAGTTCATGCGCTGGGACAAGTACACCGACTCCCGCTGGAGAGCGCTGTTCGGAGAGGTGGACGACGCGTTCATCACCTACGCCTCCGGCCGGGGGATCGGCCGGTCGAGAGACCTCGCCTACGCGGACCCGTCCATGGGTGTCGTCATCAATCCGGACCACCTGGTGGCGAGCGCCAGTGGGTACTTCCTCAAGGGAAATGCCGGAGTGGGGAAGGCCAACCGCGCCGAACTGGCGAGCTGGGGCGGAGACCTGCTCACCTTCTACGGCGAGTGGAGCCGCTCGGACAACGCGTCACCGCTGGACTTCTGTCGCAAGACGCTGTGCCGCCCCGATGTGGCATCGACGTTCGCGCTGGGCGACCTCATCGAGGACATCGACGGCTTCCTGGTCGCTCAGCGCCTGAAGGACAACAGCGGGACGACCATCGTCGACGAACTGAAGAGAATCCTCATCGGCACAGGACATCTGACACGGTTCAGCGACTTCAAGCTGTACCGGTTCGGGGGTGTCACGAGCAACATCGGAACGACGGCGAAGGCATTCCTGGAGGACCAGATCGACGACACCCTGCTGTCTTCCACCCGTGCGCTCCTCATCCAGCGGAACTGCCCCCTGGGTAAGGAGCCGTGGAACGAGTCCGACTCCGTCATGAGCGAGTTCTACGCCGGTTTCACCGAGACACTGCAGAATCTCATCGATCAGCAAGTGGCCCGCCGAGCGGAGTTCCTTGCCGCGCAGAAGGCGGAAAAGAGGTAGCACACATGGTCCTGATGGGCGCGTTGCTCGTCGTCAGCGCGGTCACCGCGGTGGTGGGCGTCGTAGTGATCCTCATCCTGCTGAACCACCCGCCGCTGCCTGTGGCGAAGGTCTACGCGCTCATCGCCCTGATCCTTTTCTCCCTGGCGGTGGCGCTGTACTGCTACGGCTGGTTCTCGGTCAGCCTGGGAGGTCCCTTTCCCGAACTGTGCAAGAGCCGGAACGACGCCGGAGCCGAACTGGCGGCCATCAAGCAGCAGTACTGGCCCCTTCGCAGTTCCTGCCTGTACTCCGACGGGTCCACCGTGGAGTACGTCTCGATGTCGATCACCGTGGTCGTGTGCCTGCTGGCGGGCTCCGGCCTCGTCTCGGCCGGCACCTCCGTATTCCTGCGCAAGCGTGTCGGACAATCTCCTGGAGTTACTTCATGAACGCCAAGTTCTCGCGCCGCAGCGTGCTGAAACAATTCACCGGGGTCGTGGCCGGAGCGGCACTGCTCACCACCGGGGAAGGCCTTCTCACCCCCCTCACCGCCCAAGCTGCCGACAACTCGTGGCGCAAGTCGAGATCGGCCAACGGCTGGGATGTCCTCGCCCAAGGCTCCTCGGGCACCGCCACCTGCGACATTCCGGGAACGAATCTCCAAGTCACCCTGCGCGAGGGAGACGTGGGCACAGTCCTGTCCTATGTGGCACAACGCTTCCACTACGACGTCACCGAACTCGAAGCGGACCGCGGCCAGATCATCGGCTACAGCGATGCTCTGCACGTGAAGGCGGACTTCGAATCCAACCATCTGTCGGGTACAGCGCTGGCACTGTACCCGGAGAACTGTCCACTCGGCGTGAAGGGAAATCTCTTCCCCTACCAGGTCACGGCGATCCGGGACATCCTCGCAGAGTTGCAGGGTGTCATCAGATGGGGCGGCGACATGGAGCCGGCCAAGGAGTCGACCTTCTTCGTCGACGTCCCCCCGGGGTCGGCGAAGCTCGCCCAGGTCGCGCAGACCCTCAGGCAGTGGAGAATCACTCCCGGCAAGGGGGCCGGGACCCAGAACATCCAGGAGCCCAAGCGCATCACAGCGGCGAAGAAACTGGCGAGCGAGCAGGCGGCCTGATCGCAGGCGCAGGCTCGGGTGGCCGGGGCGATTCCTTCCCCGGCCACCTTCGCCTTCGCCGCCGGCTACTTCGTCCTGCGCTTCGCGGAGAGGGCAGGCTCTTTCCCCAGCAGGTCGATCGTCTCCTCCATCTCGCGGACCTTGCGGCGCAGTTGCACCAGTTCCTCGCGCTCCGCCACGGACAGCGCGCCCGCCGCCCCCTGCCCTCGCTCCGCCGCCAGCTCCTCCGCGATCGCCGTCGCGAACGCGTCCACGTCGCCCTCGGTGGTGTCGAAGGAGGTCATCCAGCGGACCTCGCCCGCCTGTTCGTCCCAGGTGTAGAAGCGGAAGCGCTTCTGGAGACGCTCGGTGACGGCCGGAGGCAGGACGGCGAAGATCTGGTTGGCCTGCACCGGGCGGGCGATCTCCAGGCCCGGCAGGTCGCGCACCGCCTCGTACAGCCGCTGGGTCATCGCGTTGGAGCGGGCCGCCGAGCGCAGCCACAGGTCGCCGCCGAGCAGCGCCTCGAACTGCACCGACATGAAACGCATCTTGGAGCCCAGCTGCATGCTCGTCTTGCGCAGGTGGGCCATGCCGCGCACCGCGTCCTCGTTGAGCACGATCACTGCCTCGCCGAAGAGCAGCCCGTTCTTGGTGCCGCCGAGCGAGAGGACGTCCACGCCCGCGTCGGTGGTCATCTCGCGCAGGGACACGCCGAGGGTGGCGGCCGCGTTCGCGAGCCGGGCGCCGTCCAGGTAGACGAGCATGCCGAGGCCGTGCGCGTGGTCGCAGATGGCACGGATCTCGTCCGGCGTGTAGCAGGTGCCGAGCTCGGTGGACTGGGCGATCGAGACGACCCTCGGCCTGGCCCGGTGCTCGTCCTCGAAGCCCCATGCCTGACGGTCGATCAGGTCAGGGGTGAGCTTGCCGTCCCATGCGGGCACCGTCAGGAGCTTGATCCCGGCGACCTTCTCGGGCGCCCCGCCCTCGTCGACGTTGACGTGGGCCGACTCGGCGCAGACCACGGCGTCCCAGCGGTCGAGCATGGTCTGGAGCGCGACCACGTTCGCGCCGGTGCCGTTGAAGACCGGGTACGTGTGCGCGGTGGGGCCGAAGTGGCCGCGCACCACGTCCTGGAGGCGCTCGGTGTAGACGTCGGCGCCGTAGCTGACCTGATGGCCGCCGTTGGCCACGGCGATCGCCGCAAGGATCTCGGGGTGCACACCCGCGTAGTTGTCGCTGGCGAAGCCGCGCTCGTCCGGGTCGTGTCGTCGCTGTACGGTCATGGTGCTCGCCTACTTGTTTCGGTCGGAACGGGTGTGACAGTTGTGGTCCGGACGGGTGCCGGCCGGCCGCTCAGGCCGCAGCCGGCTCCGTCCGCGCACGGGCCTTCTCCAGGCCGCGCACCAACGGCGGCGCGGCGAGCCCGAGCAGGGCGAAGAGCGCGGCGAGGACCAGCCAGCCGGTCCCCGCCGCGCCGACGACCAGGGAGGTCATCAGCCACGGCCCGGCGAACTGCTGGAACCCGCGCCCCAGGGAGAACACCGCCTGGTACTCGCCCTGCCGACCCGCCGGGGCGAGCCCGAAGGACAGGCCCCAGCTCGCCGACGCCTGGTACAGCTCGCCGAGGACGAGCACCAGCGCGCCGCCCAGCAGGGCCACGCTGTCCAGGAGCGCGCCGTGCCCCCCGCTCACCGCGAAGACCAGGCAGGACGCCCCCAGCGCCCATCCGGCCCAGCGCAGCATACGTGCCGCTCCCGCCGGGGTACGCGCGCCCTTGCTGACCGCGACCTGGAACAACAGCACCAGCACGGTGTCCAGGATCAGCAGTCCCGACACCAGCAGCGCCGGCGCGTCGGTGGCGGTGACGATCCACAGCGGCAGACCGACCGTCAGCAGCGGGTGGTACAGCTCCAAGGCGCCGCACACCAGCGCGACCGCCACGTAGCGCACGTCCCGCAGCGCGGCGCTGCGCAGCACCCCGCCCGGCGCCTCGACGGCGGTGGCCAGGGGCCCGGCGCCCGCGGGCAGCCGCATCCCGAGCAGCACGGCGACGGAGACCAGCTGGAGGGCCGCGTTGGCGAGGACCGTGGCGTACAGGGCGGTCGGGGTGCCGGCCGCGATGGCGGCTCCGGCCAGTGCGGCGCCACCGAGGAAGCCCAGGTTGAACAGGCTGCGCATCTGCGCGCTCACCCTGACCCGCTCGGCCTCGCCCACCAGCGCGTCGGTGAGCGATGCCTGGAGCGCGCCCGCCGAGGTCTCCAGGACCGCGATGGCACAGGCGACCGCGAGGAACGCGGCGAAGCCGTCCACCAGGCAGTACGCGGTGAAGCCGACGGCAGCGAGCAGGAAGTTGGCGGTGAGCACCCGGCCCGCGCCGAGCCGGTCCGCGAGCCGGCCGATGGGCACGGTGCAGAGCAGACCGCAGAGCCCGGCGACCGACAGGGCGAGGCCCACGCGCTGGGCGGGGGCAGTGCGAGCACGGCCCCTTCGAGGGCGGCCTGGTCGTTGGTCTCCACCGTCAGCACCGAGTCGGCCGCCGCGCGCACGGCGTCGGACAGCCGGCGGTCGCCGGAGTCGGCGGTGGCGACGACGACCCGCAGCCCCATCTCGGCCGCGACGCCGATCAGGGTGGCGCCTCCGGAGGAGGCGGGTTCGACCACGAGGACGCGGGCAGGACGAAGTGCATCTGTGTGCGGCAAAGCGAAATCCCCCGGGCAGAGCTGTGAGGACCGGACTGACGATCGCGATCCTGGTCGCGATGTTTCTATCCGGGCGTCTTGGCCCTGGTCAATGGATCACCGCAAAATATTCTGCGAGAGGGAGTCTGAGCCGTACATTTTCCGGAACGAGAGCCTCATCAGTGCCTGTTCGACTCCCGGAGCCGCCCCCACTGGCCGCGGTCCCCGTGCTCTACCCGTACGACCTGGTTGCCGGGCTCGCCGGTGCCACCGCGGCCGTGCATCACAAGAACGTGCGGCCGACGGACCGACGGAGCCTTCAGCCCGGACGCCCGCCCCGGCCGAGCACAAGGAGGACGACCAGTGAGTCTCACCCTTCGGCCCCACTCCCCAGTGGGGCCGTCCGGAGGGGGCCTTGACCGGGTCACGGCGCATTGAGCCGCCGCAGATGCGGGGGAAGCGGTACATCCGGTGGCAGCGCCGGGTCCGGCTGGGGAGTGCCGCGCACGTTGATCAGAGGGACGACTCCCGCCCACAGACCGAGATCGGCGTCGGGGCCGTCGCCGTCGTCCGGAGGCCCCGTGCGCACCTTGACCGACGCCTCGTCGAGCGGCAGTGCGAGCAGGGTGGTCGCGGCCATTTCCTTCCGGGTGGGCCGGCGGACGTAGTCCCACTGCCCGCGCATCGCCTGCTCCGTCAGCACCCGCAGCCCCAGCAGCTTCCCGTCATCCTCGACGACCAGCCGGGGGACCCCGTAGATCATGGCACTGCGGTAGTTGACCGAATGCTCGAAGGCGGACCGGGCCAGGACGATTCCGTCGACGTGCGTGACGGTGAGGCACACGACATCTTCCGACGCCGCCACCAGGCTGCGGCTGGCTACCGAACCGTGGAAGTACACCGTGTCGTCAGTGGCGCCGTACACGGTGGGCACCACCATGGGTGTGCCGTCGACGACGACACCGAGGTGGCACACGAACCCGTCGGCGAGCATCGCATGGAGCTCGGCCCTTGCCGTTCTGCCTTTGTCCTTACCACGACGGAGCCGCGTACGCTCGGTGACCAGCAGCTCGGCGTCATTGGTTTCACGGTCGGAGCCAGCACTCACCGGCGTGCCTCCAGCAGATGGTTTACCGCCGCGGCTGCCTCGGCAGCGGCGCCGGGTGCGGTCTTGAACCCGGATCCCGACCAACAAGCAGCGACGACAGTCCGGGGCTCGCCTGGAAGAAGCCCGATGAACGGGCCGTCCGGGTGATAGAGGTCGGTGCCGAATCGGCCTCCCATGACAGGTGCGTGGGCAAGCCACGGCCAGCGGTGGGCGGCGCCTTCGCGGATGTAGGCGATCTGCTCCTCGGCGAGTGCGTCGCCGCCGGTGGGGCTTACGTCCCATTCCTCGACCGGTCGCCCTGTGAGGTGGCCACCGGCCGCCTCACCGTCCACTTGAGGCCTGCCCCAGACCCCGGTCGTCAGGTCGTTCACAGCCGGCAGCTCCCTGTCACCCCGGTCGAAGAAGGCGTATCGGATGTGCCGTGTACGGGGAGCCGAGGTACCGGGGCGAAACCTCAGACGGTCGCCGAGCAGGGCCGCGCTTCCGGTGCCCGCGGCGACGACCACGCAGCCGGCGGTGAGGGTGGCTCCGTCCATGACGACGCCGGCCCCGCGCCGATGGGGGAGCAGTGCGTGTACGGGACCGTACGGCAGTGACGTGGCTCCGGACCGTAGGGCCCTGGTGCGGAACGCCGCCGCCGTGGCCTGTGGACTCGCGTAGCCACCGTCCGGTTCCCACAGCGCCGCGACGATGTCCTCGACGGCCAGGTCCGGCCAGCGGGATGAGACTTCCTCAGCGGGCAGCAGGTCCGCCACGATACCTGCGGCCCGTAGCTGCGTGAGCCCGCGCTCGGCCTCGGGCAGATCGTCCGGGCCCAGCAGCACGAGCGAACCGGTGCGACGGAAGCCGCAGGAGGCGGCCAGTTCGGGGTCGGCACCCCACAGGAGCTGGTGGCTGCGGATGGCCAGGGACCGGAGCACTGGCTGAGGCTCGTATGCGCGCACCAGCCCCCCTGACTGAGCGGTGGCCGCGGGAGCGTCCGGCCCGAGGGAGGCCAGTGCTACCGATCGGCCGGACGCAGCGAGTTCGGCGGCGATGGCGCAGCCGACAACGCCGTCTCCGACGACGATCACATCCGCGCCCGGAACCCTCCCCCTCGCCGGGGGCGGGGTGTGTGAGGACATCTTCGTCAAGGGCACGACCTCCCATGCGGACGGGGCGCCGGCGTCGACCGCGTCCCCCCGGGCGTCGAAGCCGATCCCGGCGTGTTTCCTGAGGGCGGTGAGCAGTTCGTCGCCCCTGGAGCCCGGGTTCGCGGTGAGGGCATCGACGAGGCAGTCGAACGCCGCCTCCACATGGCGGCGGGCACCTCCCCGCAGCCGTACCACGTGGGCCTCGCCCGCGCCAGCGCCGAGCAGGTCAGGGAAGTCGTGAACGGCGCAGTCGTCGGTGAACAGGAACCGGCCACCGAACCCCTCCGCCCGGAGTCGGCGAGCCGTGGCGGCGGCTCCGGCGTGGGTACCGCACACGATCACGGCGTCCAGCGGGCCTCCGGGGCCGGAGCAGGGCAGCAGATCTCTGAATCGATCCGCGAGCCGGCGTCCGTAGGTGCTGCCGTCATCAGCGATGTGAGGTGCTCGGTGACCGAGACGCCGGGCCGCTTGGACCAGCGCCTCCACTTGGCCGGTGTCGTGGGCGCACCACCGCAGCGCCCCGGGCTCGGTGAGCAGGCCTGGAGCGGTGGCCAGCGGCAGCAGGAGCGGTAGGCCGGCGGCACGGTAGCGGTCCACCACCCGTGCTGCGCCCATGCTGTTGAAGTGTCCGACGACTGCGGTGAAGCCACCGTCGGCCACGATCGCGTCGCCCACCTTCGCCGCGGTGCCGGCATCACCCCGGTCATCGTGTGGCTCCCAGGAGATTCCGGAATCGAGGCGTGACGTCATGGCGTCCGTCAGCAGTCGCCCCCAGGAAGCGCGGGGCCCGCTGAACGGGCCGACCACGGCCACGCGTGTCGGCTCACCCATGGAGCGCACCGGTGAAGACCGGGGCCGTCGGCGCGGTGATGGAAGCACCGGGCTCGGGGAGGCAGAGGGCACTGGCGTCCACGGGGCGGTGGGCAGGGAAGCCCACCGCGGCCGCGAGCCGTGCCGCCCCCCGCGGCATCACTGGCGCCGACCAGGCCGTGAGGGCCGCAGCGACTCCCAACTGGCCGCGCAGCGCGGCCCGGTAGGAGGAGTCGCCCGCGGGCCGGTCACGCTCGTGGGCGTGCACGTGGCCGAAATCGGAAGCGCAGGCGACGGCCTCGTCGAGGAGGGCCACTGCCCGACGAGGGTCGAATCCGCTCACACTGTATGCCTCACGCAGTTCGCCGGCGATTCTCCCGAGTCGCTGGGTGAGCCGCTCCCAGGACTGGCCGGTGGGCTCCTCTCGAGGAACACGGCCCGCACAGTCCTCCTCGACAGCGGTGAACAAATGCGCCAGCCAGTCGTCCCACAAGGAGGCGAGGTGGTTCCGGGTGCGCTCCAACGCCGGGAGGCTGAAGCTGGTCTCGCGGCCGTTCGGCCGGTCGGCGAGCACATGGTGGCGCAGTACGTCGGAGCCGACCAGCGCGAGTGCCTCGTGCGCCCAGACGGCATGCCTCCGGCTCGTGGAGAACTTCAACCCCTCGAGCTGATAGAACTCGTTGACGATGAAGGCGCGGGGCAGCGGGGTTCGGGCGTCGTAGGCGAGGAACAGGGCCGGGAAGAGCACCGCGTGGAAGTAGCCGTTGTCGAAACCGAAGAATTGCACCGGACCGGACTGAGGCAGCGTTTCTCCCGCAGGGTCGTACTCCCTCAAGTAGCCGGGAGCCATCTCGAACCAGACGAAGACCCGCTGGTCCGTGAAGCCGGCGACGGGTACCGGGATTCCCCAGCCGGCGGGGTGGCTGACGGCGATCTCGGGCAGTCCGTCCGTCAGCATGCGTTCACACAGCGCCCGCAGGTGGGGCGGCATGTCGACACGCTGCCAGAAGGCTGCCAGCTGGTCGGCGAAGGGCGCCAGAGGGAAGTACAGCCGGGTGACGTCGCGCAGCTCGGCCTTTTCACGGCAGGTGGCGCAGTGCGGGTCGGTGAGGTCACTGCAGTCGTTGGGGCGACCGCACGGCTCGCAGGAGTTGCCGCTGGAAGAAGCTCCGCAGTGCGGGCAACCGCCGGTGACGTGCCCCTCGTACAGCCAACGGGCACAGGGCGTGCAGTAGGGCAAGGGACGGGTGCGCTCTACGATGTGCCCCTCGTCGTACAGACGCTGGAAGAAGTCCTGGACGAACAGCGTGTATCCCGGATCGGCGCGCGGACGCAGGACATCGTCGAACTCGACGGCCGCGTCCCGCCAGACCCGTACGATCGATTCACCGTAGCGATCGGCTGTCTCTTCCGGCTTCCGGTCACCGCCCTTCAAAGCGCGCACCTCGACGTAGCCCTGGTGGTCGTCGAGCCCGGTGGTCAGGCGGACGTCGTGGCTGTCGGCGCGCAGGAAGCGGCCGAGTACGTCAGCCGCGACATAGGGGCCGGCCAGGTGACCGACATGAAGGTCGCCATTGGGAGTCGGTGGTGTGGCGGTGATCCAGGTGCGGGTGGTCATGCGGTGGCCTCCCTCTCGGGCTCGTGCAGGGGCCAGTACACGGAGAGCCACGACAGCGGCGCGTCGGTGGGGTTGCTGACGACATGCTCGTTGTTGCGGGGCAGTACCAGCAGGTCACCGGTGGTGAAGTCAGCGGTCTCACCGGCGAGCTGAAGCGTGCCGGACCCAGAGAGGATCACCATGACCTCGTCCTGGTCGTGGCAGTCGGGCTCGGAGCTGGAGCCGGCGGCCAGGAAGCAGGCCATCGCGCCGACGGGCGGCTCACCGTCGGCTTGGGTGGGCTGCCAGGGAATCAGCCGTTGACAAGCCATGCCGAATTCGTCGGAGGCGCTCGTCGCGGAGATATGAATTTTGGTGATCAAGGTGCCTCTCAACCGTTGCAGAAACGCCCCGGCAGCGCGGAACGTGTCAGCGTTGGGGGCTTACTTCGGGAGCAAGAAATGAGATGAATCACCCTCTGCACTGCACCGCAGTGGGTCCTCGGCCGCGTATGCATTGGGAAGGCCCGTGGTGTGCCCTGGAAGGCAACGCCAGGCACCGGAGATTCTCCGCCCCCAGGCACCGAGTCGGCGACAATTTAACACATGTGTTTGCGCGGTCAATCGCCTTCGCCGACAGCGTTCCGCAAGTTTGAGTTGCGCCGCGACGAACCAGTGGTGGCCGGCTGCCCCCCCGGTCAGGGGTGCGAGCCCTTGCTCGCCGGAATCTCACCCCTCCCGCGCCGGTGGTCTTGCACAAGCGCCCGGACACCGGCACGCGAACCGGACTTACCCCTGGTAGCGCCCGGGGTGGTGGTGCCGGTACGCAGGCCCTTCAGGTACGTGGGGTGACCATCGACACACCCTGCGTTGTCTCGATCTCGACGCGATTTTCGTCCGGTTTGGTGGATATTGATGGGCTCATCGTGATCGCTCATGGCCTGATACCGTCTTGATCCACTTCCCGAATCCTGTGCATGATTGGCCACGCCACACGTCACAACGGGGGGACATGTAGTGCGTTCGCTATTGCCTTGCGATGTTGTTTTCCGGCGCGGTTGTCTTCACCGCGGCAGCGTCGCTAGTTGATCCGTAATTTCGCCCAGCATCCGATGCCCTGTCGTTGACCGCCTCATGGCTTCCGGTCGGGCTGCACACCGGCCGTTGCACAGAACCGGCCGCATCGGCTGCGAAGTTACTTCTCCACTTACGGACACGACTTTTTGCAGAGGATGAGAATGTCCGAAACAGAACCACTCGCGGAGCGCGAACCTGTCTATGACGTGGTCGGCATCGGCTTCGGCCCGTCGAATCTCGCGCTGGCCATCGCGCTGGAGGAGCACAACGAGACGTCGGAGCGCGAGCGGGCGGTCACCGGGGTCTTCTTGGAGCGCAAGCCGAGCTTCGGCTGGCACCGCGGCATGCTGATCGACGGTGCCACGATGCAGGTCTCGTTCCTGAAGGACCTGGCCACGTTGCGCAACCCTGTCAGCCGGTTCGGCTTCGTGTCATACCTGCATGACAAGGGCCGGCTCGTCGACTTCATCAACCAGAAGACGTTCTTCCCGACACGGGAAGAGTTTCACGACTACCTCGAGTGGGCCGCCGACGGTGTCGACCACATGGTGCGTTACGACAGCGAGGTGGTATCCGTCCGCACCGTCGCGGAGGGCGGCACGGACGGTGGGGCCGGCCTGTTCGAGGTGGTCTCCCGGTGTCCCAGGCTCGGCGAGGAGACGGTCCACCGAGCCCGGAACATCGTGGTGGCCTGCGGCCTGCAGCCCGTCCTGCCCGACGGAGTCACCGCCTCCGAGAGAATCTGGCACAGCGGTGAACTTCTGACCGCCCTGCTCGAGCTCAAGCACGACGTCCCCGAACGCTTCGTCGTGGTCGGGGCGGGCCAGAGCGCCGCGGAGGTCACCGAGTACCTGCATCGCACCTACCCCTCCGCCGAAGTGTGCGCGGTGCTCTCTCGGTTCGGCTACAGCCCGGCGGACGACAGCCCGTACGCCAACCGCGTCTTCGACCCGGAAGCGGTCGGGCTCTGGTTCGACGCCCCCGAGCCGGTCAGAGACCAGCTCATGGCTTATCACCGCAACACCAACTACTCCGTTGCCGACCTCGACCTCATCGAGGACCTCTACCGCAGGGAGTACCGGGAGAAGGTCCGTGGCGAGCATCGGCTGCGTGTGCTGCGCGCCTCCCGGGTCACCGACGTGCACGAGGACGACTCAGGGGTCACGGTGCGCGTCAAGGACCTGCCGACCGCGACCCACGCGGAACTCCGGGCCGACGCCGTGGTGTTCGCCACCGGATACCAGCCCTCCGACCTCACCGCACTGCTCGGCGAGGTCGGTCGGCACTGCCTGCGTGACGCGAACGGGCGGCTGAGCGTCGCACGTGACTACCGACTGCGCACCAGCCCTGCAATCCGCGCCGGGATCTACCTCCAGGGCGGAACCGAGCACACGCACGGCATCACTTCATCCCTGCTGTCCATGGTCGCGGTCCGGGCCGGTGAGATCCTCACCTCCATCCAGGAGGACCGCGAAGCCCGGGCATCCGTGCCGACCGCCCTCAGCGGAACCCATGAGTGAGCTGCCCCCCGCCGACGTGGTCGTGGTCGGCGCCGGCATCATCGGGGCGGCCGTATTTCACGCACTGGCCGACGGCGGCGTCAAGGTCACCGCCGTCGACGCCCATCGGGGCGGTGGTGGCACCACCGCGCGATGCGGAGGCGTCGTCCGCGTCCACCACGACGATCCCGCGCTGCGTGACCGCGCACTCGTCGGCTGGAGGTACTTCCACGCGTTCGCCGAGCACACGGGCGTCGATGTGCCATTCCAGGCGTGCGGCTTCCTCTACTTGCCGGCTCTCGACAGAGGGCAGTACGCGGAAACGGAGTGCGCCCGAATCGCTGCCACCGGGTACCCCATCGAGTGGCTGTCAGGTGCGGAGCTGGCCCGGCGGTTCGGTGACATCGTCAAGGGCCAGGCATGTGGCGCTGTCTGGGAGCCGCAAGCCGGCTACATCGACGCGGAGGAAACCACGCGAGGCTTCCTGACGGCCGGACAGCGTAAGGGCGGCCGGCTCGTCGAGGGCGTCGCGGTCCGCGGCCTGAGCCGGCAAGCCGGCAGGATCGTGGGGGTCGACACCGACAGCGGCATGGTCCGCGCTCGCACCGTCGTCCTCGCCACCGGTGCCTGGACGCCTGCGCTGCTCACCTCCTGGGGCGTGCCGCACGACCTGTGGGCGCAGGCGATCCAGGTGGACCTGCGACTCCCCGCGGCCCCGGTGACCGAACATCCCGCTTACACGGATGACGTGTACGACCTCAACGGCCGACCCCACCCGGAGTCCACCGGTGTCTACGTGGGTCACCCCACGGGCCGCCGCTGCGCCGGAGACGCACCCCAGCCCCTCGACCCGGCGCATTCACACCGGATCAAGGCAGCGGCGGCACAGCGGCTGCGCTGGGCCGACAACAGCCGAAGCTGCGGCGGCCTGCGTGCCGCCGAGTGCTACGCCCCCGACGCCCGGGCACGGGTCGGCCCCATGGCCGGCGACCCGGCACTTGTGCTCGCCACCGGGTTCAGCGGAGGCGGTTTCAAGATGGCCCCCTGGGCCGCCGCCGAAGTGGCCCGCCTCGTCACCGGAGCGGCACCGTGACCTCCATCCCCACGCGATCACAGGAACATGCGATGACCCACCGAACCAGCGACACAGGCGACATCACCGGCGTCCTGCCCGTGATCCTCATGCCCTACACGGAACAAGGCACCATCGACGAAGAGGACTTCCTCGCACAGACGGAGCACATGTTCGACGTCGGGTGCGACGGGTTCGTTGTCGGACAGGTCTCCGAGGTGCTGCGCCTGACCCATGCCGAACGGCTGCGTGTCGCAGAGCTCTGTGCCAAGGCTGCCACCGGCCGCGGCGTCTCCGTGATGAGCACGGGCGCCGAGACGGCCGAGGCCGCGATCGGGTACTCGCGCCATGCACAGAGCGCTGGTGTCGACGCACTGCTCGTGATGCATCCCGCCACCGTCGGACTCGGCGACGAGGAGATGGTGGATTACTACCGGCGGATCATCACCTCCGTAGACATTCCCGTCATCGTTCACCACGCCAAGAGCCTGGCCAAGGTACCGCTGTCCGTCGCCGCTCAGGCCCGGCTGCTCGAGGAGTTCGGCGAGGACCGGGTGCTGTTCAAGCCCGAGGCCCAACCCACCCCGCCTCGGGTCAGCCAGCTGCGCGACGCCACCGGTGGACGGGCCCGGATCTTCGAGGGCGACGGCGGGATGATGCTGCTCGACTGTCATCGCAGGGGCCTGGTCGGCACGATCCCCGCCACCGAGATCGCCGAGATCGTCGTAGTGCTGTGGCGCTTGCTCGAGGAGGGCCGTCGAGCCGAGGCCGAACGCATCGGACACCCCCTCTCCTACCTCATGTGCCACATGATGAACAGCACCGACTACTACCTCTCCATAGCCAAACGCTTCTTGAAGGAGCGCGGGATCGTCAAGAACACGATCATCCGAGGCCCGAGCCGCCATGTGCTCGACGAGGAGACCTGGACAGAGGTCCGGCACACGTACGAGAACCTTCTCCACCTCACCAAGGAGCTCTCACGATGAAAAACCACGCCTTCACCATCCGGCTCAAGGACGAGGCGGCTGCCGAGAAGTACATCGCCCTGCACCGCGAGGTCTGGCCTGAGATCGTGGGGCCTGGGGGCGCCCTCGAGACCATCGGAGTGCGCAAGCTGCAGATCTTCTACATCGACCCGCTGACGCTGTTCATGTACGTCGAGGCCGAGGACCACTTCGAGCCTGTGCGGGACTTCCTGCGCGCCAACGACCTCCACCCCAAGGTCCAGGAATGGGACGACATGATGCACACCGACGGCGGTCTGCTCGTGCGCCACCCGGGCAACGACGGGAAGCTCAACTGGGCGCCCATGCGGCGCATCCACCACGTGGACTTCACCAATACGCTGCCCGACCTGGAGGAGGCGTGAGCACAGGCGACCGGAGCGCAGTCACCGTACTCGACTGCACCCTGCGGGACGGCGGCTACTACACCAACTGGGACTTCGACGGGGTTCTGGTGGAGGAGTACCTCGCCGCATGCGCCGCCGTCGGCATCGACGTCGTCGAACTCGGCTACGCCACGCTCACCGACAACGACCGGGGTCCCTACGGAAAGCTTCCCGCTGGATTGACGTCTCCTGTGCGAGCCGCACTGACCGCGAACCGCGCTGTGCGGGTCGCGGTCATGGTGGACGCCGGTCCGCTGCTCCATGGTCAGGAGGCCGCCGATGCGGGAGCGCGGCTCGCCGAGCGGCTGTCGGCCGCGCCGCTGCCCGTAGACCTGGTGCGCGTCGCCGTGCACTACGCCAGGGTGGCCGCGTGCACCCCCCTGGTGGATGCGCTGCGAGCGGCCGGTTTCGGCGTCTGTCTCAACCTGATGCAGATCGACCTCGCCGATGACCAAGGCGTCGACGAGACCATCGCGCATGTGGCCGCCATGGGCTCTCTGCAAGCGGTCTACGTCGCCGACTCGCTCGGCTCCATGCACGCGGCCCGGGTGAAGGACCTGGTCGACCGCTTCCGTACCGGCCAGGACAACCCCGTGGGTATCCACGCCCATGACAACCAGGGCTTCGCGTTGCACAACACGCTGGCCGCCGCGGAGGCCGGTGCCCTCTGGCTGGACTCCACCGTCCTCGGTATGGGCCGTGGAGCGGGCAACGCCCGGACGGAGCAACTGCTGGCCGCGCTCGGCCAGCCGGCCGACCGGTTGCGGCCGTTCCTGGAGACTGCCGCCCGCCACTTCCTGGCCTTGCTGGACAAGCATCGGTGGGGAGCCAGTCCGCTCTACGCCATCGCCGGCATGTACGGCGTGCACCCCAGCTACGTCCAGAACCTGGAAGCGGTGCCGGACCACAGCCCGGACACCAGGCTGCGGGCACTGTGGTCGCTCGCCGCTGAGGGGGCGAACGCCTTCTCGGCTGAGAAGCTGCGTCGCGTACTGGCCCATGACTGACGGTCTCCTCGACTGGCTCTCCGGTCATGACACGGTCGTCTTCGACCTCGACGGAGTGCTGGTGGACTCCAACGAGGTGAAGGTCGCCTGCATGCGGTCCGCGCTGGCGGACTTCGGTGACGCACTCGTGGAGGACTTCCTCCACGAGTTCCGCCGGACCTTCGGCCGGTCGAGGCGAGAACATTTCGCGGCGTTTCACCGTGACCGGCTCGGCGGCAGTGACGAGGGGCCCGGATTCGAGGAGTTTCTGGCCCGCTACTCCGGGCACTACGCCGAACTCATCGCAGAACGCTATCGGCAGGCTCCTCTGTGCGCGGGGGCCGCCGAGCTGGTCCGGGCTCTGCAGGGGCGGGGGACGCCCTTGCACGTGGCAACCGGCACGCTCACGGCGGAGGCCGAGAAGGTGCTCGCCACGGCCGGGCTGGCCTCCGCCTTCACCTCCGTACGGGGCGGGGAGAGGGCCAAGGCACAGCGCCTCGGCGAGATCCTCCGGGAGACGAAAGCCACCGCCGCGGCGCGGCGGACCGTACTCGTCGGAGACTCCCGGCAAGACCTGCTCGCCGCAGCGCAAGCCGGCACGGCATTCCTGTTCGTCGAGCGGTACGCCTTCTTCCCGTTCGCCCAGGTCCTCACCGGGCCGGAGGCACACGGCTCATATCGAGTGTGGGACCTGGCCCCCGATACAGCGGTGCTGTCCGGCCCATCCCACGACAGCCGACCGAAGGAGGCAACTCCATGAGCTCCCGATACCCCGTCGTCATATCCGGTGTGACCAAGGGAATGGGCCGGGCCATGGCCCTCCGCTTCGCCGAACTGGGCCATCCCGTCTCGGGATGCGGCCGCTCGGCCGATCGGGTTGCGCACGTACGCGACCTGCTCGGCCCCGGACACCTGGTCGAAACGGTGGATGTCACCGACGCCGGCTCCGTGCGGCGGTGGGCCCGGAGCACGGTCTCCGAGCTGGGCGCGCCGGGTTTGGTGATCGCCAATGCCGGCGCCGTTCACGCCCAGCGACCCGCGTGGGAGGTCGAACCGGCCCTGTTCACAGAGGTGATGAGGGTCAATGTCGATGGTGTCCACACCATGACTCACGCGTTCCTGCCGCTGCTGCTCACGTCCGGGGGGACGTTCGTCGCCGTCTCCTCCGGCTGGGGGCGCAATCCCCGCCACCACCTCGCCGCCTACACTGCCGCGAAATTCGCCGTCGAGGGGTACGTCGGCGCCGTCGCGCAGGAGGTTCCTCCTCACGTCAAGGTGTTCGCCATCGCCCCGGACAGCGCGGTGGACACCGACATGCTGGCCACCTGCCTCCCCGAGGAGCACCACACCTACCCCGGCCCTGAGGAGTGGGCCCGCACGGCGGTCGACCACCTTCTGCAGGACCTGCCCCACGAGCCATCGGGCGGCGGCCGTTCCTTCCCCGCCCCCGCCCGCCAGATCTGACCACCCTCTTACGCCCTTTGGACACCATTGTGAGCAACCGTTTCGCCGACCACCGCGTCGTTGTCACCGGCGCTTCCCGCGACTTCGGCCGCACCCTCGCCATTCGCTTCGCCCAAGAGGGTGCGGAGGTCTTCCTCTCCGCCCGTACGCTCGCCGGTGCGCAGAAGGTTCAGGACGAGATCCGTGCCCTGGGCCACGCATCGGTGCACGCCTTCGCCTGCGACCTCACCGATCCCGCCTCCATCAGGGACTTCGCCGCAAAGGTCACCGGTGTCACCGACCGGATCGACATCCTGATCAACAACGCGGCCCGCTGGCTGGAGGGGACCGACCTCCTCTCCGCCTCGGACGACGACGTCGTCGACACCATCGCCTCCGGTGCCATCGGCACGGTGCTCACCACCAAGAACTTCCTGCCGCTGCTCCTCGCCTCCGATCACCCCGACATCGTCACCATGGTGTCCACCTGCGGAGTTGTGGGCTTCGACCGCTCCAGCGCCCACGATGCCTTCTACGCCGCCAAGCACGCGCAAGCGGGATTCTCCGACATCCTCTCCAAGCGGTTGCGTGACAAGGGGGTACGGGTCATCTCCCTGTACCCGCCGGATTTCCGGAACACCGATCCACTCTCGGACGCCTGGGGCAGCGCACCTCGCACGTCCGACGACATGCTGACCTCCCAGTCGCTCTCCGAATGCGTGCTCTTCGCGGTGGGCCAGCCCCGCGACTGTTTCATCAAGTCGTTCCATTTCGAGCAGGTCTGACCAGTGCTCACGACCGCATCTCGCAGCAAGGCACTGCAGAACGCGACGGTCGCCGACGCCGACTCGGCTCTTGCGCTGGATCTCACCGTTGTGGAAAGCCCTGCCGCGCTCGACGACCACCTCAAAGCCGCCACCTCCACCGTCGTCGTACGCCCGGACATCTCTGCCGAGACCGGCTCCGCGCTGTACCACCGGCCAGGAGCACCACTCGGGGAAGAGGCGACAGCCCATCTGTGGAATCGCGCCGGTGACCGCGTCGTCGCGCATCCCTTTGTCCCAGGCACCCCACACTTCGCCAATGGCGTGGTGCACCATGGACGCCTCGTGCTCACCGACTGCTGGCGCTGCTTCACCCTGGAGGAGGGGCCGCGCACCCTGCTCACCAGCGTCATCAATCTCTCCCCGGCCAACCCACTCCTCACCCGGCTCACCACCGGCCTGGAGCCCCTCGTCAAGGCCGCCGGTATGGACGACGGGCCGGTCCACTTCGAGCTCGTGGTCGGCAAGGACACCTTGAAGGTCGTCAAGTGGGCTGCCCGCCCGGGAGGTTCACCGCTGCCAGAGCTGTGCTCCCTGCTCGGCGTACCCGGTCAGGCGGGGGCACTGACGACAGGCCGGCCCGTCGCGCTCGCGGACGCGGGGGACATCGGCTTCGTGTCCGACTACTCCTTCATCGTTCGCACGCACGGCCGGCTCGTCGAGATCACCGGACTGAGTGATCTGTTGGACCGCCCCTCGTACGTGGCACCGGAACGCATCCCGGAACCTGGAGTGCGGCTGACGCCCTCGGTGAACGAGGACCCGGTCATGACGCTGTGGTTGCGCCATGAGGACGAGGCGACCCTCCTCGCGGACATCGACCACTATCAACAACGCAACCGGGAGGGAGTCTTCGTGCTCAGCGACGGAACAGTCCCCTCCCGTGCCCCGGACCACTAGCAGAAGGAACAACCGTGTCACCGTCCGACCAGCCGACCGTCGCCATCGTCGACGCCTACTCATCGGCGAACCGCCTCGCCCCGCTCCTTCGGGAGCGCGGCTACCGGACCGTTCACATCCAGAGCACCGAGCGCATCCCCGCGGTCTCGGCACCCCAGTTCGTGCCGGATGACTTCGCGGTGAACATCGTCCACCGCGGCGACCTGGCTGTTACGGCCCGTGTCCTCGCCGACGAGCATCGACCTCTGGCAGTCCTGCCCGGCGGAGAGGTGGGGGTGGAACTCGCCGATGCCCTCGGCGAAGCCCTCGGCCTGCGGACCAATGGCACCGCGCTCAGCCGGGACCGCCGCGACAAGTTCCGCATGATCGAGACGGTCAAGGCCGCCGGACTGCGCGGCACCGAGCAGTTCGTAGCCACCGACGAGGACCAGGCCGTCGAGTGGTTCGACAAGACGGGCGGGCGGATCGTCGTCAAGCCGGTGCGCAGCTCCGGAAGTGACGGCGTGCGGTTCTGTGACACCGCCCAGGAGGTGAGATCGGCATTCCGCGGCGTCCTCGGCAAGGGCAACGCCGTGGCATCGCGGAACGAGGCGGTGCTCTTGCAGGAGTACCTCTTCGGAGCCGAGTACTACGTCAACACCGTCAGCCTGGACGGGCAGCACCATGTGTGTGACATCTGGCAGACCACGCACATCTCGGCCAACGGTGTGCGGGACCTCCTCGACAGTGCCCACCTGCTGTCCCGTCGCGGCCGCGTGCAGGACGCACTGGTTGCCTACACCTTCGCCGCGCTGGACGCCCTGGGGGTGGCGAACGGGCCTGCGCACACAGAGCTGAAGATGACGCCCGACGGCCCGGCTTTGATCGAAACCGGTGCCCGGTTGTGCGGCGGCGGCCTCCCGGTGCTGGTGCGCACCGCGCTCGGAGAGGGCCAACTCGAATGGACCGCCGACGCCTACCTCGCGCCTGACAGATTCCTCGCCCGGTGCGGCGAGGATTACCGGATAGAGCGGCATGTTGCCTCCGTCGGCCTGATCTCCCCGCGGTCCGGCACGCTCGTGGACTATCCGCGGCTGGCGGAAGTGCGGGCGCTGGAAAGCTTCCACCAGCTCAAAGTGGGCGTGGCGCCTGGCGATCCAATCCACCGGACCGTCGACGACTTCAAGATCCCGCTCCTCGTCGAGCTCGCTCACGAGGTGGAAGCGGTCGTTCACCGCGACCGTGGCACCATCCGTCAGCTCGACGGTGAGGGCTTCTACACCATCGCCTGATCGAGCACCACCTGAACCCCCGGGCCCTCGCGGCACAACCACGAAACACGGAATCCGGACGATGGACTCATTTCACGAACGGGCGAGCGGCGGCGTGCTCGTAGTCGTCGGCAGCGGCATACGGCTCTACCGCGAGTACTTGCTCGCCGGCGCCGCCCGAGAACACCCACTGTGGCTCTTCGACACCGACGAACCGACGTGGCAGTCGCCCTACCTGGCGGGCTTCACCCGCGTGGACACTTCTGATCCCGAGGCACTGGTCGCATCTGCCCGGGAACTGTCGGCGGTCCGCCGCATCGACGGCGTCTTCTGCTTCTCCGAGGCGCTCGTCGAGCCCGCCGCGGCCCTGGTGGAGGAGTTCGGGCTTCCGGGCATGGGCTCCGAGGCGGTGCGCAACTGCCGAGACAAGAGCCGCACCCGCACGCTGCTGGCCTCCTCCGACGTCGGCCAGCCGCGGTCAGTGGCGGTCTCCTCGTACGACGAGGCCGCGCGCGCGGCGGACGAGTTCGGCTTCCCCTTGGTCCTCAAGCCCCGTGGCCTGGCGGGGAGCCTCGGCGTGGTCCTGGTGTCCAAGCCTGCCGGGCTGGTCGACGCCTACCGGGAGGCCGCGGCCCCGAACTACCCAGGCGTACCGACCTTCGAGGCGTCCGTCCTTGTCGAGGAGTATGCCGACGGTCCCGAGATCAGCGTGGACGGATTGCTGGTAGACGGGGTCTACCGGCCTCTTGTCCTCGCCCGCAAGAGGGTCGCGATGGAGCCCTACTTCGAGGAGACAGGGCATCTCGTTGATCCCTGGGACCCGCTCCTGTCCTCCGGTGAGCTGCTCACGCTGCTCACCGACGCACACCTGGCGCTTGGTGCCACGGGCACCATCACCCACACCGAGGTGCGGCTGACTGCTTCCGGGCCCCGGCTGATCGAGGTCAACGCCCGGCTGGGCGGCGGGCTCATCCCCTTCCTCGGCAGCCTCGCGACGGGCATCGACCCAGGGCGCTGCGGCGCCCGCGCAGCGCTGGGCAGACCGGTGGAACTGCCCGTCGCCGAAAGCCGGCAGGTCGCAGGCATCCACTTCGCCTACCCGCCGGAAGACTGCACGGTGGAGTCGGTGCGGGTGCCGGACCGGGACGCACTGCCGGGACTGCACCAGGCGATATCCCTGGTCACGCCCGGTGACGTCCTCAGGCTCCCGCCCCGCGGCTACATTTCCCGCTACGCCTACGCCATATGCGTCGCTGACACCGTCGCGGCCTGTCAGGAGAGGCTGAAGCTCGCCGGCGCCGCCCTCCGTCTCGAACACCGTCCGGCACCCGCCCTCACGACGGATGCGGAGCCGGAACTGGCCTGGGCGCCGGTTTCCCCGGGAGCGGCGCGATGACCGAGTCCAAGGGCAAGTCCGACGAGAAGTGGGGTGCCGTCAAGACGTTGCGGCACAGCCCGCCAGCAGTGCGTTTTCTCCTCCTCGGCATCTTCGTCAACCAAGTCGGCGGCTTCGTCCAGCCGTTCCTCGTGCTCTACATGGTCTGGAGGGGCTTCTCCACAGACCAGGCCGGAGTGGCGCTGACCGCCTACGGGGCCGGGACCATCGCCGGTGTCATGTTCGGCGCCGAGCTTGTTCGGCGTCTGGGACCGCGCAGGACGATCGTCCTGTCGATGATCTGTGCGGCCCTGCTCACCGGCATCGTGCCGCTGCTGGGTTCCTTCCCCCTGCTTGTCGGCGCCGTCGCCCTCTCGGGTGCCATGACCCAGGCGTACCGCCCGGCTTCCATGACGCTGCTGACAGACCTCGTCCCCGAGGCCCGCCAGGTGATGGTCTTCTCGATGAACCGCATCGCGCTCAACCTGGGGGCGACGGTGGGGCGACTGTGCGCGGCCTGGTTGATCATGCTCTCCTGGAATCTGCTCTTCTGGGTGAGCGCGCTGACCTCCCTGGTGTACGCACTGATCGCGCTCGGCGCGGTGCCGAAGGACACCCCGGGGCGTGCCTCGGCGGCTGAGCCGGAAACCTCCCCGACCGCACGCGTCGGCTATCTGGGCATCGCCCGCGACGTCCGCTTCGTGCTGTTTCTCGGGGCGATGTTCCTCAGTGCCGCCATTTTCATCCAGTCGTTCGTGGTCCTGCCGCTCTCCATGACGCAGGCCGGCTACTCCGCCACGTCCTACACCTGGCTGATCAGCCTGTCGGCGGGCGCCATCATCGCCCTGGAGCTGCTGGTCACCCGGTTCACCCAGCACTGGCCCGCCTGGCTTGCGGTCTGCGGCGGACTCCTGCTGCTCGGTGTCGGGCGTGCAATGTACGCCATTCCCGAACCGGTGCCACTCCTCGTCGCGGCGACGCTCGTGGGGGTGCTGGGTTCGATGGTGGGCGGACCCACCATGTGGACCTACCCCGCCAAGCTGGCTCGGCCGGAGACCAAGAGCCGCTATCTCGGGCTCACGCAGGCCGCCTTCGGTATGGGAACCGCCCTCGGCCCGGCGCTGGGAACTCTCGGCTGGAACGCGCTCGGCGACGGGGTGTGGCTGGTCTGGGGCGCTTTCGGACTGCTGTCGGTGGCGGCTGCGGCATTCGCGATGCGCCCGCGGGACGACCGTACGCCACCCGAGCCGGCGCCTCCCGAGCCACCTCCGCAGCAGCATGCCGCCCCCGCGCCACCGCCCCGCTAGGAGATTCCACAGTGAGCTTCGACGACCGCCCCGTGATCATCGTGGGATACACGGCGGGCTGGAGAAACGTAGCCGAGACACATCATCCGCAGGCCACGACCGTTTTCGTCGACACACCGGCCGCCGTGCGTGAGAAGAACCTGAGGGCCGCGCTGTCCGCCGCCGACGCGCCCTGCGAACTGGTGGTGATGGAGTACGAGGAGGAGGACGCCGCCTCCCGGTTCCACCGGGAGTACAGGAACCGGCCACCGGCAGCCGTCATTCCCGGAATCGAGTACGCCGTGCCCTTCGCCGCTCGACTTGCCCACCTGTTCGATCTGCCTGGGGCCGGGCCACAGGCCGCGGACCGGCTGCGTGACAAGTGGCTGCTGCGCCGGGCAACGGCGGGTAGCGACGTGCGCAACCCCGTCTCCCGTGAAGTGTCGAAACCAGGGGACGTACGTGCCCTGATGGCCGAGGTCGGCGGTCCTGTGGTCCTCAAACCGGCCAACCGACAGGGGGCCATCGGCACGAGGATCGTCCGCAGGCCCGACGACGTGGACGACGCCTGGGCCGAGTGCGTCGTCAACGAGTACGCGGCCATGACCGCACAGAGTGTCACACCCGTCCGCATGCTCGCTGAAAGTCACCTCCACGGACCGGAGTTCAGCGTGGAGGCACTCGTGCGTGACGGACATACGCTCTTTCGCAACGTGACCGCCAAGTCGCTCTTTCCGGGGGACCGTCCGGTGGAGCTGGGCCACACCGTACCTGCGAACATCACCGCCGCGATGCAAGCACGTCTGTGCGCGGCGACTGAACTGGTGCTCAAACAGGTGTGCTTCCAGACCGGCTTCGTGCACTGCGAGTGGATCGTGGTGGAGGGAGAGCCACACCTGGTCGAGTGCGCCGGCCGCATGCCCGGCGGGAACATCGTCAAACTGATCGAGCTGGCCTGGAAGGTCGACATCACCCGCGAGTACCTGGCGGTGATGCGCGGAGCAGCGCCGTCCGCAGCTTTGCCGGAACACCCGGCGGATGGTGCCGCGAGCTGGTTCCTCTCCGCGCAGCCGGGTGAGGTCGTTCAGGTCGACGGCCTGCCGAAGGCCGTGGACAGTCCAGGAGTCGTCTCAGTCGATCTCATGGTCGATGTCGGATCCCGCGTCCGGGCACCGCGCTCCGGCCGGGACCGGGTCGGCTGCGTCGTCGCCGCCGACCGCACAGGGGCCGGCGCACGGGAGCGGGCGCGGGATGCCGCGGCACTGATCGACATCCGTGTGCGCCCGGTCCTCTGACGCATTCACACCGATGGAAGGAATACAAGGACATGCCCACTCTCCGTGCCGCCACCCCTCGCAGGCTGCTGATGTGCCCACCCCGCCACTTCGACGTCAGGTACTCCATCAACCCGTGGATGGAGCCGGAGAAGCCGACCGACACCGCTCTCGCCCTCCTGCAGTGGGAACAACTGCGCGGCCTGTTCCAGGAACTGGGACACACCGTGGAGGTCATCGATCCGCTCCCGGGCGTGCCCGACATGGTGTTCGCCGCCAACGGGGCCACCGTTGTGGACGGCAAGGTCCTCGGTGCGCGCTTCCGCCATGTGCAGCGGACCGCCGAAGGCCCCGCCTACCTCCAGTGGTTCATCCAGCAGGGCTACCGCGAAGTGCTGTGGCCGGAGTACGTCAACGAAGGTGAGGGGGACTACCTCACGGTCGGCCGGCGCATCCTCGCGGGCACAGGCTTCCGCACGGACCCGCGTTCCCACGCCGAGGCCCAGGAGTTCTTCGGTCTCCCGGTAACCGGCCTGACACTGGTGAATCCGCGTCACTACCACCTCGACACCGCGTTGGCGGTACTTTCCGATACGGAGATCATGTACTACCCTGCCGCATTCAGCCCCGGCAGCCAGGCGGTGCTACGGGAGATGTTCCCCGACGCCATCCTCGCCTCGCACGAAGACGCTGCTCTCTTCGGCCTCAATGCTTTCTCGGACGGGCTCAACGTCCTGCTTCCCCAAGCCGCGCAGGGGCTGCAGAAGCAGTTGCTGGCCCGCGGGTTCAACCCGATCGGTGTCGACCTCACAGAGCTCCTCAAGGCGGGCGGCAGCGTGAAGTGCTGCACGCTGGAGCTGCGTGCCTGACACCTGGCTGATACTCCATCCTGCTATCGCGATCTCAGCCTGGCTCGCTTGTCCTGCTGACCGTCGCCAGGCGTCTCTACGGGGGAGTGACGTGTCGGACCGTGATCCGGGTGGGCCACGGCCACGCTATGGCCCGCGGCCGTCACACGGTCTCAGAAGTCCATGCAGCCGAAATCGGGGCACCGGGATCTCCAGCAGCGCTGTGTCGACGACGGTCGAGCGCCTTCGCTCCTGACTACCGTCCAGACCGTCTGCGTGACGGTCATCACGGACGTCCTCCGGGGGGTGCTGCGTAGGCTTGGGCCGTCGCCACGGTGGGGTCCGCGCGAGCGGGCGAAGCCCTCCCGGCCGGCCGGCGGAGCGTCTGAGAAGTCGGCAAGCGGGTCAGCATGAGTCCTGAAAAACCTGGGGACAGATGCCCGGACATGCGACTCGTTGTAGGGTATGGAGAGCCCTTGACCTGCAAAAACGCAGGCAGGGAGCCTACTTTTGGGAGTATCCCGATGCTGCGTACCATGTTCAAGTCCAAGATCTAGCGTTTGGGTGTTTCTGCAGGTCAGAGGTGTGATGGCACCGCTCGGGTCAGCATCGGGCGCGGGAGCGTCTTGCTGACCAGGTGGCTGCCATGACGGGTGACCTCGACAGGCCTCTGGCTCCCTCTTGGGACGTTCGCTGCGTACTCGACAGGTCGACCGCGGCATGGGCCCTGACCTCGCACTCCCCGGTGTCCTTCTCGTCCACTGCGCCGGCGCCATGGGCCTCGGCTTCGGCACCCTCGTCACTTCCCATACCGCGACCGAAGCCGCAGCCGACTCCACCGCTTCGGCCTTCCACGTGACCTGCTGTGTGATGATCACCCGCGCCCGCGAGTGGGCTGGTTCTCGGGTCGGCCCGTTGCCGCGCCACTAGGGGCTGCAGGGTTCAGGCCAAATGCGCTAAGCGGCCATGGGGTGGGATGACCGAGGGAAGGGCGGGCGGGGCCCGACCCCTACGTACGACAGGGAAGCCCCGTATCCGCCATGCCGCCGCCTCCAAGCAGCGATACTGGATGCATGGACACGACGACCACCGCCCCCCGCGCCGAGGTGCTGCGGGACCGCTACCGCAGCCGACTGCCCGAGCGCTTGCAGGAACTGGCCGGGCCCGTCGAGGGCACCGTGGACCTGCCGCTCCACATCGTCTGGTCCGGGCGGACGAGCTACAGCCTGGACCGTCCGAAATCCCGCATGACGCTCTACCGCACTGTCCTCGCGGAAGGACTGAGTGAGGACCTGCTGGCCTTCCTGCACCACCGGCTGCTCACCGAGCAGTGGCCCGTGCTGCGGCGCTTGATCAGCCCCTACATCCGCGAGGTCTGGGAGGACGCCTTCCCCGAGCTGCTCCGCACCGCTCCGGCCGACACGACCGCCGCGTGAAGCTCACTCCACTCCACGAGCGTCTCCTCGCCGACATCCTCGACCTCGGCTCCCCCTACCCTCTGGTCCTCACCGGCGGATACGCCGTGCAGGCCCACGGCCTGGTCGAACGCTTCAGCCGTGACCTCGACGTCGCCACCGAGAACCCAGCTCCGATGCAGGAGATCGTCGCCTCACTCACAACAGGCCTCAGCGCGCGCGGATGGCGGACCACGCACGTCCAGACCGATCCGCTCAGCGGCCGGTTCCTCGTCACCGATCCGGACACCGGCGAGGAGTGCGAGGTCGACGTCCTCAAGGAGGCGTTCTGGGCTCCCCCTGCCCAGACACCCTACGGCCCCGTTCTTTCCCTCGACGACGTGATCGGCACCAAGGTCCGTGCTCTCGCCGACCGCGGCACCGTCCGCGACCTCATCGACGTCCAGGCTGCCTCCCGCCACCGCTCCACCGCCGACCTCGAATCCCTGGGCCGCCGTCGCGCCCACGACGAGTTCAGTCTCGAAGACCTCAGGGACCGGCTGATCGGCGCGGACTGGTACGAGGATGAGGACTACATCGCGTACGGGCTCACCTCCCGGCAGATCGAAGAACTCAAGGCGTGGGCGCTGGAGTGGGCGGAGGATCTGGGTGCGCGGATCCATGACGAGAACGCCTGAAAGGCGGTCATCGCGTCCGTCTCCTCTACCGCCGTTGCAACGAGAGGATGCGCTGTAGCCAGCAGGTTCCAACCTGGAGCCGTTCACGGTGGGTGGTTGCCTTGCACGGCGGATGTGAAGGGCAGCCGAGCGATACCCCGCAGTCGACTCACGGCGAAACCGGGCTGCGGCAGCGGTCAAACACTGCATCCCGCTCACTCCCAGGTCCAGTCCGGGTCCCGACGGTGGAACTCGGTAACGGCCAGCTCGAAGAATTGGTCGGAAGGCTTCCGGCTGGATCCATTGACCACCAGTGCTGACAGCATCGGCTCGGGACCGGTGCTGTCTCTGCGGCAGACGTCTGCCAGCGGAAGCGACATCATCCGGCTGTGGTAATGCCCCCGGTGCTCCGGTGCCACGGCCTCGCTCAGCGCCCTGTAGGTGTCGGTCCGACCCTCTCGGGCCCACCCCTTCAGAATCGCCACCATGGCGTACCAGGCAGCCGTGTAGTCCGCATCTCCATACTTCATGTGAGCCCCCTCCAGCCTCGGCCTCGAGCCGGCCGAGCCAGCCGAGCCGACTCCTGCCCGGTACGTGCCCAGCAGCGCGCAGCGCGAGATGCTCGACCGGCTGGACGCCGAGCGTGAGATCCACGACCGGCACCGCAACCTCCTCGTCGCGGTCCCCGGCACCGGCAAGACGGTCATGTCGGCCTTCGACTACCGGCGTCTGCGCGAGAAGCACCAGCGAGACCTGCGGCTGCTCTTCGTCGCGGACCGCATCGAGCTGCTGGACCAGGCGAGCCAGGTCTACGAAGACGTCCTCCTGCACCCGGGCTTCGGAGAGTCGCTGTACGGCGGGGCTGTCCCCGCGGGCTGGAACCACGTGTTCGCCACTGTGCAGTCACTCGGGAGGCACGTGGGCGAACTGGCGCCTGATCACTTCGACGTGATCGTCATCGACGAGTTCCGCGGGGCGGCCACGCCGACGTACCGGAGAATCCTGGACCACTTCAGGCCGTTGGAACTGCTCGGCCTGACGGCGACTCCCGAACGCGTGAACGGCGTAAATATTCAGGACGTGGTCTTCGACGGCCGTATCGCCGCGGAGATGCGGTTGCGGGATGCGCTGGAAAGCGATCAGCTCACCCCTCTCCACTACTTCGGTTTCGGCGACGGCACCGACTATCGCTCGCTGGACTGGAGACGGGGCGAGTACGACGGTGCCGCGCTGTCCAGCCTGCTCTCCGCCGACTGGGCACGGGCACGGCTGGTCCTCCGAGCCGTCCGGGACACGATTGCCGACCCGAGGGCCATGCGGGCCGTCGGCTTCTGCGTCTCCGTAGTACATGCCGAATTCATGGCGCAGTGCTTCCGCGGTGCCGGCCTCGACGCCGTGGCCCTGTCCTCGCGGCTTTCGCACACAAGGCGCCAGGCGGTGGCCTCCTCGCTCCGGGCCGGCGAACTGCAGGCTGTCTTCTGCGTCGACCCGCTCGACGAGCAACACCCGATCCCCGAGGTCGACACACTGCTCCTGCTGCGCCCGAAGTCGAGCACGGTGGGGTTCCTTCAGCAACTCTCAGTCGGCCTCCGCCCGCCGCCGACAAGGCGGTGCTCACTGTGCTCGACTTCATCGGGTACCACCGCAAGGAGTTTCGCCTCGACAACCAGTTCCGCGCCATGACGAGCCTGACACGCCGACAACTGCTGGATCAGATCGAACACTTCCCTCACTTGCCGACCGGCTGCAGCATCGTTCTCGACGACGGGGCCAAGATGCGTCTCGCCGACCACATCAGGGCGCAGTTGGGGGCCAGTTTCATCGAGCGGGCCCGCGAAGTCGGCGAGTACGAGGAGCCGTTACTCGGGCGGTACCTGCGCAGGAGCGGACGGGAAATCACCGAGCTCTACCAGGGCAGAAGCGTCTCGTGGACCGGGCTGTTGCGCCGCACCCATCTGCTGCCGGGCGATCCTCCGGACGGAGAGGAGGCACTCCTGGCGCGGGTCCGTGCCTTCCTCCACGTGGACGACCCAGAGCGGGTCCAGGCCTACACACGCATGCTGGAGGACGACGCCCCGCACTACGGCGATCTGGATGAGCGGGACCGGGTGTACGCCCGCATGCTCTTCTTCCAGCTCTGGCCGCTTGGCGGCATCACGCGTGACGGTTTCACCAGCTACGACGAGGGTTTCGCGGCCCTGCGCCGACAACACGCGTTCCGGGCAGAACTTCGCCAAGTCCTGGCGTACAACCTGGAATGCACCACGCGTGTCCCGATTCCCCTGCGCGCCGTGGGCGGCAGGCGCGACGTCCCTCTGACCGTCCACGCCTCCTACACCCGGGAAGAGATCCTCTCGGCATTGAATGAGGTGGAAATCCGCGGCCCGTTGCCGACCGATTTCCGTCAAGGCGTGAAGTGGTGCGAGTCCACGAGGACCGACGCGCTGTTCATCACGCGGGCGAAGGACTACGCGCTGAGCCCCACCCTGTTCCACTGGGAATCCCCGAGCCACACCTCCGAGACGTCCCGCACGGGGTTGCGGTACCGGAACCACGTCGAGATGGGCACGGATGTCCTGCTGTTCCTCCGGCCGGACAGGACCAGCGACATCGGTAGCCCACAGCCCTGGACGTTCCTCGGCCCGGCCGAGTACGCCAGCCACACCGGCAGCAGCCCCATGGCCGTCACCTGGAGGCTGCGGCGCGAGCTCCCGGCGGCCGTCTGGTCGTACGCGCGGATCTCCTGAACCGCCAGTATGAGGACCTTGACGGCGTGCCTCGGCCGTGTCCATGACCTCGGGCCAATGCATTTTCGTTCTGGCCGACATCCTCGCGGGAGCGCCGCGGTAACCGTCTAGCGATCGACACGAGGCTAAGGGGTCCTTTCGGAATGATCTTCCTGGGGCAGGGTGGAAGTGGAAGTGATTCCGTCCTTGTGGGGGTGGTCCGTGGCGCGGCGGAAGCCGTGGGAGATCAGTGACGAGCTGTGGGCGGTCGTCGAGCCGCTGCTGCCGAAGCATGAGCGGCGGTTCCGGTATCCGGTGCGCAAGCGGATCGATGACCGCAAGACGCTGCAGGGTGTGCTGTTCGTCCTCTACACCGGGATCCAGTGGGAGTACCTGCCGCAGGAGTTGGGGTTCGGTTCCGGGCCTCCCTGCTGGCGGCGGCTGGCCGAGTGGCAGGAGGCCGGGGTGTGGGAGGAACTCCAGCGGGTGCTGCTGGAGCGGCTGCGGGCGGCGGACCGCCTGGACTTCTCCCGCGTCACCGTTGACGCCTCGCACGTGCAGGCCAAGCGAGGTCGAAGCAGCCCAAAAGGCGGCCCGAGTCCGGTTGACCGTGCACGGCCGGGCTCGAAGCACCACGTCCTCACCGACGCGCACGGCACCCCGCGTCGTCCGTGTGCAGAGTGGTCTCCCACATCTTTGATGGCTCACCAGGTAAGTCAGCATCCGGTCAGCATGAGTCGCCGGGCTTTTCCCGGAGGGTCGCCCGAGCAGGCGCCGGCGCGAAAGCCCAGGTGTGAAGCCGTCTTGCCCGAGCGGAGCGATGTTCCTCACAATCCTCGGCCGGCGTATCCCGGTGTACAGTCGAGACCGCCCTTGACCTGCACAGAGCAGGCAGGGAGCCGTCCTTCAGGAGTCCAAAGTGCTGCGTACTCTGTTCAAGTCCAAGATCCACCGAGCCACCGTCACCCAGGCCGACCTGCACTACGTGGGATCCGTGACCATCGACGCCGATCTGCTCGACGCCGCCGATCTGCTGCCCGGCGAGCTCGTGCACATCGTGGACATCACCAACGGGGCCCGGCTGGAGACGTACGTCATCGAGGGCGAGCGCGGATCCGGTGTGATCGGGATCAACGGGGCCGCGGCCCATCTCGTCCACCCCGGCGACCTCGTGATCATCATCAGTTACGCCCAGGTGACGGACGCCGAGGCGCGGGCACTCACCCCCCGGGTCGTGCACGTGGACCACGACAACCGGATCGTGGCCCTCGGCGCCGACCCGTCCGAGCCGGTGCCCGGCTCGGACCAGCAGCGCAGCCCGCAGGCCGTCAAGGCCTGACCCGGGCGGCCGGAACCGAGGAGGAGCGTGTCCATGAGCGACCCTGAGATCCGCGACGACCGGGCGGCGGGCCGGCTGGAGGCCGTGTCCGGCGGTGAAGTCGTCGGCCGCATCGAGTACTTCGTGCTCGAAAGCCCCGAGCGCGCGCTCGTGCCCGTCCACACGATCGTCGAGCCGGCCCACGAGGGCAAAGGCATCGCCGGCTCGCTCGCACGCGAGCTCTACGCCCTCGCCGGCCGCGAGCGCAGCGCCGTCGCCTCGCTCTGCCCGTACGTCACCAAGTGGGCCGAACGCCACCCGGACGAGGCCCAGCCGGCCGACGAGGCGCTCCTCGCGGCGGCGAAGGACTGGCTGAGGGCGCATCCCGGCCGCTTCTGAGATCCCGGCCGCTTTCGAGGGCCGCTCCGTCCTTCCCCCGGCACCCGCTACCCCACCTGGTCCCCTCCCGTCCCGCTGGGGAGTGACTGCGGAGGCGGGTGCCGGGTAGGCGGGGGTAGTCCAGAGCCGGAGCCGTCCTACTGGCTGGAGGACCTGATGACGAACCCGATCCCCGACCCCGTGCCGCCGGCGCCGACACCGGGCCCCGATCCCCAGCGCCCGGACCCTCATCCCGACCCGGTGCCGAACCCACAGCCCCCGCCGGGCCCGGAGCCGACCCCTCCGCCACCCGCGCCCACCCCGCCGGCGCCCCCGGGCCCCGACCCCGTGCCGGGTCCCGACCCGTCCCCGATTCCCCCGGGGCCGGAGCCCGTGCCGAACCCGGAGCCCGGCCCGCCACTGTCCTGACCCCCGTATGCGAGCGGGGCGGTGGACGGCGCCTCGTGCCGTCCACCGCCCCGCTCACCTTCCTGAGCGGCAGCGCCTACGCGGAGGTCTCCGACCGGTCCCCGCCCCACAGCGTGTGGAACGAGCCGTCGCGGTCCACCCGGCGGTAGGTGTGCGCACCGAAGTAGTCCCGCTGCCCCTGCGTCAGCGCCGCCGGCAGCCGCTCCGCGCGCAGCGCGTCGTAGTAGGCGAGGGCCGCGGCGAAACCGGGTGTCGGCACACCCTGGCGGGTCGCGGCGACCAGCACCTCGCGCCAGTCGTCCTGGGCGTCCGCGATCTCCTGCGCGAACGTCGCGTCCGACAGCAGGCTCGGCAGGTCGGGACGGGCGTCGTACGCGGCACGGATCCGGTCGAGGAACGCCGCGCGGATGATGCAGCCGCCCCGCCACAGCGCGGAAACCGCACCGAGGTCGATGTCCCAGCCGTACTCGCCGCGGGCGGCGTCGATCTCGTGGAAGCCCTGCGTGTACGACACGATCTTCGACGCGTACAGCGCCTGCTCCACCCGGTCGGCGAACCTCCGGGCCTCCGCCTCGCTCAGCGGCTTTGCCTTCGGGCCCGCCAGCTCGCGCGAGGCCTCCCGCAGGGCCGCGTGGCCCGACAGCGACCGCGCGAACACCGCCTCGGCGATACCGGACACCGGCACACCCAGGTCCAGCGCGATCTGCACGGTCCAGCGGCCGGTGCCCTTCTGCTCGGCCTGGTCCACCACCACGTCCACGAACGGCTTGCCCGTCTCGGCGTCGACGTGCGACAGCACCTCGGCCGTGATCTCGATCAGGTACGAGTCGAGACGGCCCCGGTTCCAGGTGCGGAAGATCTCCGCGATCTCGGCGGGGGAGTAGCCGGCGACGTCCCGCAGCAGCTGGTACGCCTCGCCGATGAGCTGCATGTCCGCGTACTCGATGCCGTTGTGCACCATCTTCACGAAGTGCCCGGCACCGTCCGGACCGACGTGGGAGACGCACGGCGAGCCGTCCGCCGCCTTCGCCGAGATCTTCTCCAGCATCGGGCCGAGCGAGTCGTAGGACTCCTTCGGGCCACCCGGCATGATGCTCGGGCCGTTCAGCGCGCCCTCCTCACCGCCGGAGACGCCCATGCCGACGAAGTGGATGCCCTGCTCACGCAGGTCGCGCTCGCGGCGCCGGGTGTCGGCGAAGTGCGCGTTGCCGCCGTCGATGATCATGTCGCCGGGCTCCAGCAGCGGCGCGAACTCCTGGATCACCGCGTCCGTCGGCTCACCGGCCTTCACCATCACGACCAGCCGCCGCGGCCGCTCCAGCGCCGCCACGAAGTCCTTGGCGCTCTCGCACGCGACGAACTCCCCCTCGCCGCCGAACTCCTCCACCAGGGCGTGCATGCGCGCGGGCGTCCGGTTGTGCACCGCGACCGTGTAGCCGTTGCGGGCGAAGTTGCGGGCGAGGTTGCGGCCCATGACCGCGAGACCCGTGACGCCGATCTGCGCTGTACTGCTCATTCGGTTCGCTCCTAAAGACCTCGGTATCGGTGCTGCCGGTGGGAGGTGCCCGCGGGCATCCCCCGTCGACCATCCTGACGTGCCGCTACTTCCAACGCACGCCCGGGTCGCACGGCGTGGCGCAGGCTGATACGGACGAGAGCCCCGTCGCACTCAGCCGACGGGTGCGCCCCGCGCGCGTCGCACCGGCGCACGGTGTGCCGTGCACGGTGCACCGCCGTGGCGCGCGTCGCGCAACAGGGGCCTCATACCGGCCATTTGGACTCCCGGGCGGCGAAAAGCCGTCTTGTTCTGGCCGGTTCGCAGCGCTTACTTTTGCCCCTCCTGACGCATGTCTAGGGGGGCTTTCGATGGCCGTACGCGGCCGGCACCGCCGGTATCAGCCGAACAGGATCAACCGCGCCTCGCTCACCGTCACGGCGGGCGGCGCGGGCATGGCACTGCCGTTCATGGGCACCGGCGCCGCCCAGGCGGCGGACGTGGACACCTGGAACAAGGTCGCCGCCTGCGAGTCCACCAACAACTGGAGCATCAACTCCGGCAACGGCTTCTACGGCGGACTGCAGTTCACCCAGTCCACCTGGGAGGCCTACGGCGGCCGGGCCTACGCGGCCCGCGCTGACCTCGCGAGCAAGGACCAGCAGATCGCCGTCGCGGAGAAGGTCCTCGACGGACAGGGGCCGGGCGCCTGGCCGGTCTGCTCCAAGCGGGCCGGACTGACCCGGGGCGGCGGCGAGCCCGACATCCGGCCGGCCACCGAGCGCACGCAGCAGAAGGACGCCAAGAAGAAGACCTCCATCGAGGACGTACGGCCGCAGTCCACGCCGCAGTCCCGGGCGGGCAACGCCGAAATGTACACCGTGGTCCGCGGCGACACCCTCTCCCGCATCGCGGACGACCAGGACGTCCGGGGCGGCTGGCAGGGGCTGTACGCGGCCAACCGCGCGGCCATAGGGTCGGACCCCGATCTGATCGTGCCCGGCCAGCGCCTGGCGCTGCGCGGCGAGGGCGCCACGAAGACACGGCCCGAGCACAGGCCGGCGCCGTCGGCCGAGCCCGCGACGAAGAAGCCGGCCCAGGACCGCGCCAAGGAGCGGCCCAAGGAGCGGTCCGCGGAGCGTTCCAAGGACGAGAGCAGGGAGCGTGCCGACCGGTCCACGGCCACCCGGCAGGGATTCGTCGCCCCCGTCAACGCCTCCCTCGGGACGCCCTACCGCAAGGCCGGGTCCGCCTGGTCGAAGGGTTACCACACCGGCATCGACTTCCCCGTGCCCACCGGCACGACGGTCAAGTCGGTCGCGTCGGGCAGCGTGGTCAGCGCGGGGTGGGGCGGCTCGTACGGCTACCAGATCGTGGTCCGGCACGCCGACGGCCGCTACAGCCAGTACGCCCATCTCTCCGCGATCTCCGTGCGGGACGGGCAGTCGGTGAGCGCCGGTCAGCGGATCGGCCGCTCCGGCTCCACCGGCAACAGCTCGGGCCCGCATCTGCACTTCGAGGTGCGGACGGGGCCCGGCTTCGGCTCGGACGTGGACCCGGTGGCGTACCTCCGGGCCGGCGGCGTCAGGATCTGACACGCATGCGGTGCCGGTCGATCACGGGCAACGGGACGTACGGGATGCCGTAGAAGGGCACGTAGGAGAACGGGCGATCGTCGTCGGAGGCCGCCGCCACCGACGACTCCCCGCCCTCGTACGAGGCGTCCGCCCCGCCAGCCCCCTGCACGAACACGGCGGCCGGTGTGTCCGGGACGACGGCTGATGCCACCGGCTCCGCCGCGAGCACACCCGCCGCCGCTTCCTCCGGCCGTGGCGCGAGCGCGGCGGCCGGTGTGTCCGGCACGAGGACTGCGGCCGCCGCTTGCGGGCCGGGCACGAGTACGGCGGCGGTCGCCTGCGGCCCGGGCACGAGTACCCCGGCCGGTGCGTCCGCCCCGGATACCGGCACCGCCGCCGCTGCCACCGGCTCCGGTTCGCGCACGGCGGCCGTCGCGTCCAGGCCCGGCACGATCGCCCCGGCCGGTGCGTCCGCCCCGGATACCGGCACCGCCGCCGCTGCCACCGGCTCCGGTTCGCGCACGGCGGCCGGGGCGTCCGGTCCCGGTACGCGGGCTGCGGCCGTTTCCTGCGCCCTCGGCACGATCACCGCGTCGGGCGCGTCCGGCCGTGGCACGAACACCGCGGCCGATGCGTCCGCCCCAGACACCGGCACCGCTGCCGCAGCCGCTGCCACAGGCTCCGGCACCCGCACGCCCGCCGTATCGCCCGCCCTCGGCACGATCACCGCGGCCCGTGTGCCCGGCCCCGGCACGAGTACCGCCGCCGTCGCCACCGGCTTCCTTACCAGCACGTCCTCCACGCCCAGCCCGGCCCGCGTCCCGGCAGGGACCCTGGCAGGGACACCGCCCGGGATACCGTCCGGGCTCGCCGGTTCTCCCACCTGCTCGGGCAGGCCGCCCAGGCCCACCCGCTCCGGCGCCCGGCTCGGGCCTTCGGCCGGCAGGGCCCGCGTGCCCGCCCCGCTCGGCGCCTGCGCAGACCCGGCGGGAACCGCGTCCGGGTGCTCGTGCGTGAGCCGCTCCGTCGTGAGCAGGATCAGGCCGCCCGCCGCGACCACACCGCAGCCCAGCGCGAGCACCGTGCCCGTCGTGCCGTAACGGAAGGTTTCTCCGAACATCGTGATGCCCACCGCGGCCGCCACCACCGGGTTCACGACCGTCAGCGTGGCCAGCGGGGCCGCGAGGCCGGCGCCCCGGTAGGCGGCCTGCGACAGCAGCATGCCGGCCGTGGCCAGGACGCCGATCACGGCGAGGGACGGCACGTCGGCCGCCGACACACCGCCGGTCCAGTCGACCGCGACGGTCTTGGTGAACACCGAGGACATGCCGAACGCGATGCCGGAGGCGGTCGCCAGCAGCATGCTGCGGACCGCCGGGTGCCGGTGCGCGGCCCGCGCGGCGATCATCAGCGCCACCACCACACCCGCGGTGACGACGGCGACGGCCACCCGCTCCGGCGCGTTCAGCGACCGCGCGTCGGACGCGGCGACCAGGGACAGCAGACCGGCGAGACCCACCGTCGCCATGATCGCGCCCCGCCAGGCCGTGGCACCGGCCTTGCGGCCGACGAACAACGCCGCCATCGGCAGGGCCACCACGATGGTCAGCGCGCCGAGCGGCTGGACCAGGCTCAGCGGCCCGTAGGCCAGTGCCACCACGTGCAGCAGTCCACCGAGGCCGTTCAGCCCGACCGCCGCCCACCAGCCCGGCCGCCGCAGCGGCGCGTACTGCTCGCCCGGCGACGACTCCGCCACCCGCTCCTGCACGATCGCCCCGCCCGCGTAGGCGAACGCGGAGACGAGGGACAGCAGGACGGACAACGCGAGGGCGCTCATCGGCTGCTCCTCTGCGTCAGGCGGGGGCGCTCGGCCCGGCGCGGCGAAAGGTGGGCTTTCATGACCAACACCCTGCCGTGTCCAGGTCTTCCCGTCGTCGTCCCTGAGCACTCATTGGGTCCTACTGCCGGTGGAGTACGCGAGGAACCCCCTCATCCCCAGGGTGGGGGAGACCGGCCGGGGGCCACCGGGTCGCGTCCCTTAGGGGCCTTGGTACTACTGCTCTTCGTGGACCTCGACCCCGACCTCGCCGCGCTCCGCCCGCTCGCCGGCTTCTTCGTGCTGCGCACGGAACGAGCATCGGCCGGGTCCCTTCCCACTCTCGCACAGGCCTACGCCGAGACGTCACCGGATGTGTCGGCAAATCCCCTGATTTTTCGCGTGCGGAAGGTCGCGACCGCCCTGCGTGCCCCGGAGTTGCGCGTCGCCGCGTCCGTGACCCACCAGGGACTCGCGGCCCGGCTCTGGTCGATCGCCCTCGGCTGCGCCGCGCTCTACGGCTCCGTCCCCGACCTCCACGCCCGGCTGCTGCACTGGGACGCCGACGGCAGCGCCCCCGACGACCTGTGGCTGACGGACGTACGGCAGTTGCCGGGGGACGCGCCGTCCCTCGCGGACGTCGTCCTGCACGGCCACCTCGTCCCACTGGCGGCGGCCCTGCGCGCCCACCACGGCCTCGCCCCGGGCCTGCTGCGCGGCAACGCCGCCTCCGCCCTGGCCGGTGCCGCCCGGGAACTTGACCGCTGGGCCGCGCGGCACGGCCGTACGGACGTCGCCGCCCGGGCCCGGTCCCTGACCGCCGAACTCCTCGCGCACCCCCTGCTCACCGGCGCCGGGACCCTCACCGGGACCGCGTTCCGGCGCCGCAGCTGCTGCCTGTACTACCGGGTGCCCGGCGGGGGCGTGTGCGGCGACTGCTGCTTCCCGCGGCCGCCCCGCTCTTCCCCACGCGCCCCTTCTGGGTGACCATGAAAGGGAACGGCCGCTGAGAGCAGGGAGTTGCGGGTGCGCGTCGGACTGCTGACCCGGGAGTACCCGCCGGATGTGTACGGCGGTGCGGGCGTCCATGTGGAGTTCCTCGCCCGCGAGCTCAGACCGCTCGTCGACCTGGACGTGCACTGCTGGGGGGAGGGCCGCGCCGACGGCGTGCTGCGCCACCGGCCCTGGTCCGCACTCGACGGCGCCAACGACGCGCTGCGCACCTTCTCCGTCGACCTCGCGATGGCCGCCGCCCTCGAAGGCCGCGAGCTCGTCCACTCCCACACCTGGTACGCCAACCTCGGCGGCCACCTCGCCAAGCTCCTGTACGGCGTCCCGCACGTGATGACCGCGCACTCCCTGGAGCCCCTGCGCCCCTGGAAGGCCGAACAGCTCGGCGGCGGCTACGAGCTGTCCAGCTGGGCGGAACGCACCGCGATTGAGGCCGCCGACGCGGTGATCGCCGTCTCCGGAGCCATGCGCGAGGACATCCTCGGCTGCTACCCGGCGCTGGACCCGGAGCGGGTTCACGTCGTGCACAACGGCATCGACACGAGCCTGTACCGGCCCGACCACGGCACGGACGCCCTGGACCGGATCGGCCTGGACCGCTCCCGCCCGTACGTGCTGTTCGTCGGCCGGATCACCCGGCAGAAGGGCGTGCCCCACCTGCTGCGCGCGGTGCGGGACATCGACCCGGCCGCACAGGTCGTGCTGTGCGCGGGCGCACCGGACACGCCGGAGATCGACCAGGAGTTCCGCGAGCTGTTCGGGGAGCTGAGCGCGGTCCGCGACGGGGTGTTCTGGATCCCGAAGATGCTGCCGCGCCCGGAGGTGATCCAGCTCCTCACGCACGCCGCCCTCTTCGTCTGCCCGTCGGTGTACGAGCCGCTCGGCATCGTGAACCTGGAGGCGATGGCCTGCGGCACCCCCGTGGTGGCCTCGGCGGTCGGCGGCATTCCCGAGGTGGTGGACGACGGCACGACCGGGCTGCTCGTCCCGACCGGCGACGGCTTCGAGGCCGGGCTCGCCCGGGCCATGGACACCGTCCTGGCCGACCCGGCGGCCGCCGGGAGGATGGGCGAGGCCGGGCGGGAGCGCGCGGTCGGCGAGTTCGGCTGGGACGCGGTGGCCCGGCGCACGGTCCGGCTCTACGAGGAGATCGTCAAACAGGCTTAGTGGGTACTGCTCAGGGGCAGGCATCGGGAAATCGGCGTGAGGGGAGCGGCCATGCGTGGTGGTGGTCCTTCGGTCCTGGGGATCGTGCTGGCGGGCGGCGAGGGCAAGCGGCTGATGCCCCTGACCGCGGACCGTGCCAAACCGGCGGTGACCTTCGGCGGCACGTACCGCCTGGTCGACTTCGTCCTGTCCAACCTCGTCAACGCCGATGTCCTGCGCATCTGCGTCCTGACGCAGTACAAGTCGCACTCGCTCGACCGGCACATCACGACCACCTGGCGGATGTCCAACCTGCTGGGCAACTACGTCACGCCCGTGCCCGCCCAGCAGCGCCTCGGCCCGCGCTGGTATCTGGGCAGCGCCGACGCGATCCTGCAGTCGCTGAACCTCGTCTACGACGAGCAGCCCGAGTACGTCGCCGTATTCGGCGCCGACCACGTCTACCGCATGGACCCCCGCCAGATGCTCGCCCAGCACATCGAGAGCGGTGCGGGCGTGACCGTCGCCGGGATCCGGGTGCCGCGCACCGAGTCCTCGGCCTTCGGGGTGATCACCCCCGGCTCGGACGGGCAGACGGTGGAGCGCTTCCTGGAGAAGCCGTCGGCCCCGCCCGGCCTTGCGGACGACCCCGACTGCGTCTTCGCCTCGATGGGCAACTACATCTTCACCACCAAGGCCCTCATCGAGGCGCTCAAGCGGGACGCGGAGGACGGGGCCTCCGTGCACGACATGGGCGGGTCGATCCTGCCCCAGCTCACCGACCGGGGCGAGGCCGCGCTCTACGACTTCAGCGCCAACCACGTGCCCGGCGAGACCACCCGCGACCAGGGCTACTGGCGGGACGTCGGGACACTGGACGCCTACTACGAGGCCCATATGGACCTCATCGCCGAGCGCCCCGCGTTCAACCTGTACAATCGCAGCTGGCCGATCTACACCCACTCGTACCAGCTCTCGCCGGCCCGGTTCAACGCGGGCGGCATCGCCAGCGAGTCCATCATCAGCGCGGGCTGCCTGGTGCGCGGACAGGTCACGCGGTCCGTGCTGTCGCCGGGTGTGGTGGTCGACCCGGGGGCCGTGGTGCAGGGTTCGGTGCTGCACGACAACGTGCACATCGGCCGGGGCGCGGTGGTGCGCGGCGCCGTCCTCGACAAGAACGTCGAAGTGCCGCCGGGCGCGACCATCGGCGTCAACCCCGAGCGGGATGCGGAGCTCTACACGGTGTCCAAGGGCGGCGTGATCGCCCTGGGGAAGGGACAGTTGGTCACCTGAGCCGCGCGGCGGTCCCGGGGACTTTGTCCTGCCTCTGGACGAAGTCCGGGATCCGTGTTGTCATGCCTTCGTCTCTCCTCACCGTGTGCATGACAACGTTTTCATGGAGGTTCCGTGCGTCCCCGACGCCTCAGAAACCGCCTCGCGTTACTGCTCGCCGCGCTCCTCGCCCTCACGGGCCTGAGCGCGGTCCCCGCCCTCGCGGACGACCCGGCCGAGATCCACGGCCTCAAGGGCGAGTACTACACCCACTCAGCCCCGGGCGCCTTCGACTTCCACACCCTCAAGGCGACGGCCTTCGACCAGGACCTCGACTTCGACACCCTGGAGCCGCGCCTGAACTTCACCACCGGACGGTCCGACGACGTCAGCGTCCGCTGGACCGGGAAGATCGTCCCGGACCGGACCGGGCCGCACGCCTTCTCGGTCAGCGCCGACAACGGCTTCCGCCTCTGGATCGACGGCCGGCTCGCCATCGACCACTGGGTCGACGACTGGGACCGCGAGCAGACCGCCGAGCCCGTCGACCTCACTGCCGGCCGGGCGTACGACATCAAGGTCGAGTACTTCGAGCACTACGGCGGGTCCAACCTCCACCTGCGCTGGACCCGGCCCGGCGCCGCCAAGGAGCCCGTACCGCAGTCGGCGTTCCGCCTTCCGGACGGCTTCGACTACGACGGGGCCCTCGCGGCCACCGTCCAGACCGACGGCCGCACCCTGAAGCTCGACTTCGCCCAGCCCCTCACGGCGCCCCCGGCGGGCTTCACCGACCACCTCGACGCGGTGATCGGCGGCGCGGCGTGGCCGCTGGGCCCGGCCCGGCTCGACCCGTCCGAGCCCACCTCCCTCCTCGTCACCCTCGACGAGCCGGTCGTCGGCAACAGGACCGGCACCGCCCGCGGCACCGCCGACCTCCGCTACGACGGCGAGGGCGGCCTCTCCGGCACCGACGGCAACGTTGTCACGGCGTTCTGGACCAGCGGCCCCAACCGCTCGACCCACCAGCTGCGCACCCGCTGGGCCGACGAGGTGGGCCCCGGCAACGCCCACCCCGAGTACCCCCGCCCCCAGCTGACCCGGGACGCCTGGCGGAGCCTCAACGGCCGCTGGCAGTTCGCGGCCGCCGAGCCGGGCGAACAGCCGCCCGTCGGCCGGACGCTGAAGGAGCGCATCCTCGTCCCGTACCCGGTGGAGTCCCAGCTCTCCGGCATCGAACGGCACGAGGACCGTATGTGGTACCGCCGCACCTTCACCGTCCCCGCCGACTGGGACATCGGCTCCGGCAAGCGGCTCAAGCTCAACTTCGGCGCCGTCGACTGGCGCTCCGAGGTCTACGTCAACGGCACGAAGGTCGTCACCCACGAGGGCGGCTACGACAAGTTCAGCGCGGACGTCACCGACGCGATCGGGCCGGGCCGCGCCCAGGAGCTGATCGTCGGCGTGTACGACCCGACCGACGCGGCCTCCGGCGAGAACCCGCCGCTGGGCAAGCAGCGCCTGGACCCCAGCGGCATCTGGTACACCCCGTCCTCCGGCATCTGGCAGTCGGTCTGGATGGAGCCGGTGGCCCGCGACCACGTCGACTCCCTCAAACTCACCCCGGACGTGGCAGGCGAGACGCTGACCGTGGAGGCGCGGGGCGTCCGGGACGGCGTACCGGTCACGGCGACGGTGTACGAGGGCCGGCGCAAGGTGGCCACGGCGAGCGGCCGCACCGGGACCCCCTTGACCCTGACCGTCCACGACCCCCGCCTCTGGTCGCCCGACGACCCGTTCCTCTATGACCTCAAGGTCAAGGTGGGCGCCGACCGGGTCGGCAGCTACTTCGGCATGCGCTCCATCGCCGTCGAGAAGACCGGCGGCGTGCCCCGTACGGTCCTCAACGGCGAGCCCGTCTTCATGATGGCCACCCTCGACCAGGGCTTCTGGCCCGACGGCCTCCACACGGCACCCACCGACGAGGCTCTGGCGTACGACCTGAAGGCGCACAAGCGGCTGGGGTTCAACTCGGTCCGCAAGCACATCAAGGTCGAGCCGGACCGCTGGTTCTACTGGGCCGACCGGCTCGGGCTGCTGGTGTGGCAGGACATGCCCGCGATGACGGCCGGGGTGAACCCGTCCGCCGCCTCCCGCGCCCGGTACGAGCGTGAGCTGAAGGAGATGATCGACGAGCACATCAGCAGCCCGTCGGTCGTCATGTGGGTGACCTTCAACGAGGGCTGGGGCCAGTACGACGTGGGTCGCATCGCCGCGCAGGCCAAGGCCTGGGACCCCACCCGCCTCGTCAACGGCCAGTCCGGGCTGAACCTGGGCGCCGACGGCGGCACCGGCGACGTCATGGACGAGCACGGCTACCCCAGCCCCGCCCTGCCGCCCCGCCCGGACGGCGAGCGCGCCCTGGTCAGCGGCGAGTACGGCGGCCTGGGCCTGGCCGTGCCCGGCCACGCCTGGTCGGTGCAGCAGTCGTACGTCGACGTCGACCCGGCGACCTACACCGAGGACTACCTGGAGAAGCTGGACGAGGTCCGGGCGCTGGTCTGCAAGGGGAGCAACGGGGCCGTGTACACCCAGATCGCCGACGTCGAGGGTGAGCTGAACGGCTTCCTCACCTACGACCGCGCGGTGCTGAAACCCGACACGGCCCGGCTGAAGGCCGCGCACGAGGCGCTGATCCGTGACGCCTCCCGGGTGACTCCCACCGGGTGCCCGGCGGCGCGACCTGTGCTGGACTGACCGCACATGCACCATAAGTCCCGCCCCTCTCACCGGGGCGGGACTTAATCGGATGTTAACTGTACGTAGCCTGATCGTACTTGACCGTAATCGGGCGGGGGCGGTTGACTGCTGACCCACCCGTCGTCGACGCGAGGCAAGCCCTTGACTGCTGACCTGCTCGCTCCTCTCGACCTGGCGTTCTGGAACCTCGAGTCCGCGGAACACCCGATGCACCTCGGCGCGCTGGGAATCTTCTCGGCCCACTCGCCCGCCGCGGGCGCCCACGCCGCGGACCTGCTGGCGGCCCGGGCCGCCGGAGTCCCCGGGCTGCGGATGCGCATCCGCGACGTGTGGCAGCCGCTGCCCGCCGCCCTGCGCCGGCCGTTCGCCTTCGGCGGCGCGGCCCGGGAGGCGGACCCGGACTTCGACCCCCTGAACCACGTGCGGCTGCACGCCCCGACCGCCGACTTCCAGGCGGTCGCGGGCCGGCTCATGGGGCGCCCCCTGGAGCGCGACCGCCCGCCCTGGGAGGCCCATGTGCTGCCGGGCGAGGACGGCGTCTGCTTCGCCGTGCTGTTCAAGTTCCACCACGCCCTCGCCGACGGGCTGCGGGCGCTGACCCTCGCCGCGGGCGTCATGGACCCGATGGACATGCCCGCCCCCCGGCCCCGCCCGGCCGAGGCTCCGCGCGGCGTCCTGCCGGACGTGCGCGACCTGCCCGGGCTGATGCGCGGCGCCCTGTCGGACATGAGCCGCGCCCTGGACATCGGCGCCGCCGTCGCCCGCTCCTCCCTCGACGTGCGGTCCACCCCCGCGCTCACCTGCGAGCCGAGCGGCACCCGCCGCACCGCCGGAGTCGTGCTCGACCTCGACGACGTGCACCGTATCCGCAAGACCGTCGGCGGCACCGTCAACGACGTCCTCATCGCCGTCGTCGCCGGCGCCCTGCGCCGCTGGCTCGACGAGCGCGGCGACGGCAGCGAGGGCGTCGCGCCCCGCGCCCTGATCCCCGTCTCCAAGCGCCGCCCCCGGACCGCTTACCCGCAGGGCAACCGGCTCTCCGGGTACCTGATACGGCTTCCGGTGGACGACCCCGACCCGTTGGCCCGCCTCGCCTCGGTCCGGGACGCCATGGACCGCAACAAGGACGCCGGCCCCAACCGGGGCGCGGGTGCCGTCGCCCTGCTCGCCGACCACGTGCCCGCCCTCGCCCACCGGCTCGGCGGCCCCCTGGTCGGCCAGGCGGCCCGGATCTGGTTCGACCTCCTGGTGATCAGCGTGCCCCTGCCCAGCCTGGGCCTGAAGCTCGGCGGCCACCCGCTCACCGCCGTCTTCCCCTTCGCCCCGCTGGCCCCCGGCCACTCCCTGGCCGTCGCGGTCTCGACATACCGGGGGAGCGTCCACTACGGGCTCGTCGCCGACGCCGAGGCGGTCCCGGACCTGGACCTGTTCGCCGCGGCCGTCTCCAAGGAGGTGGCGACGCTGATCAAGGCCTGCCGGTCGTGATCAAGGCGACTTTGGCGGTGCGGCCCCGCGCTCCGTAGAATTCCCCCTTCGAAAGCGGGCGCGACCGGCGCGCCGCGACGGCAGAGCAGGGAACGACAGCGGCGATGACGGTGACAGAGGACGGCCCGCAGGCGATGGACGAGGCGAGCGGGCTCTCGTACGGACCCGGCATCGACCCGGAACGCCTGGCCGTCTGCCTCGGTGTGCTGGAGGAGCTCGACAAGCTGGACGTCGACCACCCGGACGCCATCGCCGTCCGCCGGGCCACGGCCGGGATCTACCGCACGGTCAAGCAGCGCCGCCGCCAGGAGCGCCGGGCCGCCAAGACCGCCCACGACAAGGCGGTCACGGAGGCCACGGCGACCGGCTCCGCCCAGCGCATCGACGACGAGACCGAGGGTCTGCTGCCGTCGTCGAACACCGAGGAGGGCAGGATCGCGGGGATACTCCAGCGCCCCCGCTCCTGCTACACCTGCAAGACCCGGTACGTGGAAGTCGACTACTTCTACCACCAGCTCTGTCCGGACTGCGCCCGGGTGAACCGCGAGAAGCGCGACGTCCGCGCCGAGCTCACCGGCAAGCGCGCGCTGCTCACCGGCGGCCGGGCCAAGATCGGCATGTACATCGCGCTGCGGCTGCTGCGCGACGGCGCGCACACCACGGTCACCACCCGCTTCCCCAAGGACGCCATCCGCCGCTTCAAGGCGATGGACGACTCCGCGGACTGGATGCACCGCCTGGAGGTCGTCGGCATCGACCTGCGCGATCCGGCCCAGGCCGTGGCCCTCGCCGACCAGGTCGCCGAGGCGGGCCCGCTCGACATCCTCGTGAACAACGCGACGCAGACCGTGCGCCGCCTGCCCTCCGCCTACGCCGCGCTGGTCGAGGGCGAGAGCGCCCCGCTGCCCGCCGGGGAGCTCCCCGCCCATCACGTCATCGGCGCCTTCAACTCCGGTGCGGTCGACGGCATCGCCGCGCTGCCGCTGGGCACGAGCGGGCTCGACGCCCAGCAGGTCGCCGACCTCGCCCTGGTCGCGGGCAACGCCAGCGTCGAACGGCACCTGGACGGCACGGCGATCGACGCGGGCGGGCTGGTGCCCGACGTGGTCGACTCCAACACCTGGGTGCAGACGATCGAGCAGATCTCGCCCGTCGAGCTGCTGGAAACCCAGCTGTGCAATTACACGGCGCCGTTCATCCTGATCAGCAAGCTGCGGCCGGCCATGGCCGAGGCGGCGAAGAAGGCGGAGAGCGGGCGCGCCTACGTCGTGAACGTGTCCGCGATGGAGGGCGTCTTCGGACGTGGGTACAAGGGCGCCGGGCATCCGAACACCAACGCCGCGAAGGCCGCGATGAACATGGTCACGCGCACCAGCGCCCAGGAGATGTTCCAGACCGACGGCATCCTGATGACCTCGGTCGACACGGGCTGGATCACGGACGAGCGGCCGCACTACGACAAGCTGCGGCTCGCCGAGGCCGGGTTCCACGCGCCGCTGGACCTTGTCGACGGAGCGGCCCGCGTCTACGACCCCATCGTGCGGGGTGAGGCGGGAGAGGACCTCTACGGCGTCTTCCTGAAGGACTACGCGCCCGGCAAGTGGTAGTCGCCCCTGTCCCGTGACGGGCTGTCAAGGACCGTCCGGAAAGCGCCGTCGTCGGCATACGCCGTTCGGGTGATCTGTAAAACGCCCGTCGGCGTACAAAACGGTACGTAAACCGGAGTTGAACGTTGCCTGACGCGCGATCGTTACCGGTTGTTTTCAGCCCCATCGAGCGGGGCCCCGCTCATTTGGTTAGTCTGATCCGGACGGACAGCAGCACGGGGTCCTACCCACACCCACGGTCCGTCATGGGACCAGCCGGTTCACCACGGCCTGCTCTCCCGTGAGTCGACCGGCGCCACCGCGTCCGAACTGCATGTGACATCTCAGGCCCGAGCGGGCGTCAGGCGCAGCAGGACCGGCGCGTACGTCCCGAGGGTGACCGACACATAAGGAGTGCGCGGTGACACCGGAGAAGACGAATCGAGAACAGCGCCCCAAGGAACGCGGCGAGCGCGCCGGCCGACGGGCCGACGAGCTCGGCAGCCTCGACGTGTGGGCCCGTTCGGCCCCGATCCGCCTCGCGGGCTACGAGGAAGACCTCGCGGAGCCCCACATCCTGCCCAGCGTCGACTGACGGCGGGCAGCCCCCACCGCGTTCGCCGAGAGCATGGGCGTGCCAGACTCGCACCCATGCTGATCAGGGAAGCAACGGCTGACGACTGGCCTTGTATCTGGCCGTTCTGGCACCGCATCGTCGCCGCGGGCGAGACCTACGCATGGGACCCGGGCACCTCCGAGGAGGAGGCCCGGGTCCTGTGGATGAACCCGGCGAAACGCGTCTACGTCGTCGAGGACGACAGCGGAGCCGTCGTCGCCTCCGCCTATCTCACCCCCAACTACGGTGGCCCGGCCGCCCGCATCGCCAACGCCGGCTTCATGGTCGACCCGGACCGGGGCGGCCGGGGCCACGGACGCGCCCTGGCCGGCCACCTCCTGACCGAGGCCCGGGCCGCCGGCTACCGGGGCATGGTGTTCAACGCCGTCGTCGAGACCAACCCCGCCGTGAAACTGTGGACGTCCCTCGGCTTCACGATCCTGGGCACGGTCCCCGACGCCTTCGACCACCCCCGGCACGGCCCGGTGGGCCTGCACATCATGTACCGGGCGCTGTAGAAGCACGGCGGGCGTGGCCGTCAGGGCCGGGCGTACGGACGGGTCATGATCTCCATGTTGTGGCCGTCCGGGTCGTCGAAGTAGGCGCCGCGCCCCCCGAAGAGGTCGTTGACCCGGCCCGGCATGGTGTGGCTGGGGTCGGCGTAGTAGGTGACGCCGAGCGCATCCAGCCGGGCGATCATGGCGTCGAACTGCTCCTCGGGTACCAGGAACGCGTAGTGCTGCGGCTGGATGGGCTCGTCGCGCATCTCGTAGTAGTCGAGGGTCACACCGTTGCCCAGGTCCACGGGCAGGAAGGGGCCGAAGGGGGCGCCGACCTCCAGACCGAGGACGGCCGCCAGGAACTCGGCGGACAACCGGCGGTCCGAGGCATAGACGGCGGTGTGGTCGAGGCGGGCGACGGTGGCGGGCACGGCAGGCTGGGCAAGGGACATGAGTGGATTCGTCTCCGGGTCGTGTGAGGTCCGTGGTGAAGCGCCGCTGAGGCGCCAGGGATGAAGACACGGAGACGAGAGGCGGGGCGCGTGCCCTCTCCGGCTCTCGGACGGGTCCGGGCGGGGTCACCCCCGCCGCGCTCACGCCGAGGCCGGGCGCCTCACTCGTGCATGGCCTACGGCCGACCCGGCAGTCACCCGGCCGACCTTAGTCCATCGGCGCCGTGCGCTGCCACGGATTACGTTCCTCCAGCCGGCCTGCCAGATCGAGGAGTTGGGACTCCGAGCCGGGCCGCCCCACCAGCTGCACGGCGCAGGGGGCGCCGGAGGGCAGAGTTCCGCAGGGGACGGCCATGGCGGGCCAGCCGGTCAGGTTCCACGGGGGCGTCAAGGGCGAGTAGTTCGTGTTGGCCAGCAGGTTGCTCAGCCAGCTCCGCTCGTGCCAGGGTCCGGCCTTGGGGGAGCGGCGGGCCAGCGCCGGAGTGAGCAGCACGTCGTACTCGGTGAAGAACGGCTCCAGGCGTTCCCGGAGCTTGTCGCGGCTCGCCCCGGAGCGCACGGCGGTGATGAAGGGGCGGCCGATTCTCGCGTGGACGCGGGTGCGCCGGGTCAGCAGGCGGGGGTCGAGGGGCTGGGCGTCCGCGGCCGTGCCCGCCGTCCAGTGGATCAGCGAGGTCGTGGCGAGGGACACCGGGTAGGGCGGGTCGGCGCGCCGGACCTGGTACCCCGCCCGCATCAACAGCCCGGCCGCGTCCCGGGCGGCCGCCGCGTACGGGCGGCTGACGGTGACGCCGGCCAGCGGGCTGCGCAGCGACACCGCGACCCGGAGCGTGCCGGGCTCGGAACGGGGTGCGGGCGCGGTACCGGCGAGGACCGAGAGCATCAGGCGGGCGTCCTCGACGGTCGTCGCGAGCGGGCCGTGCTCGGCCATGCCGAACCAGTTGCTGCCCGAGCCCGTCGGGACCACTCCCCGGCCCGGCTTGATGGTGACCAGGCCGCAGTTGGCGGCCGGGATGCGCAGGGAGCCCATGCCGTCGTTGCCGAGGGCGAGCGGCACCATCCCGGCGGCGACGGCGGCCGCGCTGCCCCCCGACGAACCGCCCGCAGAACGCGCCGGGTCCCAGGGGTTGCGGGCGATGCCCAGCACGCCGTCCGTCGTGCCGAAGACGCACAGTTCGGGCACGTGCGTCAGCCCCACGACCACCGCGCCCGCCGCCCGCAACCGGGCCACCGTCACATGGTCCTGTGCCGCCGGGGTGTCCGGTGTCGCCGCCGAGCCGACGCGGGTGGACTCGCCGCGCACCGCGAGGTTGTCCTTGACGGCCACGGGCACCCCGGCCAGCGGCAGTTCGGCGAAGTCGCCGCGGGCGGCCACCTCGTCGGCCTCGGCCAGGGCCGCCTCGGCGCGCACCGCGCGGAAGGCACCCACACGGGCGTCGAGCCGCTCGATCCGGGCGAGGTGCTCGGCGACCACCTCGCGGGGCGTGACCCGCTTCTCGCGGACGGCGGCGGATATCTCGGCGGCGGTGCGGCCGGCCCAGGTGGTCACAGCGGCTCCTCGAAGGGGAATGCGCGGACTTACTGACGAGTACGCAGAGAACTCTGCACCCGGTCCGGAGCGTGCGTCGAGGCCCCCGGCCGGTTCGATGCCGGATCAGTGCTGTGGATCCCGGTCCTGACGGGGCCCCTCAGCGCAGATGGCGCGCGAGAAAGGCCTCGGTGACGTCCATCTCGGCCGCCCACCGCGGCCCGAACGTGTGGCCCTCGCCCGGGACCGTACGGAGTTCGACGTCCTTGCCGGCTTCCCCGAACGCGGCGGCGGCCTCCCGCGACCAGGTGAGCGGGCAGGTGTCGTCCGCGGTGCCGTGCTGGATCAGCAGGGGTTCGCTGACGCGGTCGGCGTAGGTCAGCGGGGAGACGCCGCGCCAGAACGCCGGGTCCTGATCGGGCGTGCCGTGCTTCTCCTCGATCTTGGCCACGAGGGGGTCGCCGTCGGGCCGCTGGAAGTGGTCGATGTTCTCCTGCGGCCGGGCGCTCACCGGCGCGTAGGCGACTGCCGCGTCGAACAGGCCGGGCGCCACGACCAGGGTGTTGTACACGACGCCGCCGCCCATCGACCGGCCGAACAGGCCGATCCGGTCGCCGTCGATCTCGGGGCGCCCGGAGTTCCGCAGGGCCAGGGCCGCGCCGATGACGTCCTCGGTGTAGCCGAGCCGCAGATTCACGTCGTTGTCCGGATCCTTGTCGGAGCGGGCGTGGTTGCGGTAGTCGGTGTGCAGGACGACATGCCCGGCGCGGGCCAGCCGGTCCTGCTCGCGGGGCATGCCCTGGCCGCTGAAGTAGACGTCCGGGTCGATGTATCCGTGCGCCAGCACCAGCGCAGGGAAGGGGCCCTTGCCCTCGGGGATGTTCATGATCCCGGAGATGGTCAGGCCGTTCGCCTCGTAGGTGACGGCGTAGCGGGTGTAGGCGGAGTTCCGGTCGAGCACGTCGCCCAGACGCAGTCCCGAGCCGGTGTGCTCGCGCTGCATCAACGCCGGGAGGGAGACGGGGTCGGCCGGGGTGGGGGTGGGCGTGGCGCGGGGGCTCTCGCTGGTGGTCCGGGCCGGCGCCGGGGAGGGCGCGGGCGCGCCGTCCTCCGCACCGCCGGTGCAGCCCGTCGCTAGGGCCAGCAGCAGTCCGGCGGCCGCGCAGGCGGTGCCCCGGAGCCGCATACGGTCCAGTGTGACCCCGACGCGTGCGGGAGGGTAGGTCCAGCCTGGTGCGGCTCGTGCCGCCCCCGTGCTGCCCCGCTCGGTCAGCCGCGGCACCGGCACCCGGACCGTCCGGGCCGGGCCGCCGTCCAGCAGGGCGGTCAGTTCCCGCGCCGACGCGGCGGCACCACGGGCGCAGGACGGCCGGATCGCCCTGCGGCTGCGCCCGTTCGAGCTGGTGACGCTCCGGCTGCGGCGCCCCTGGCGGCAGCGCGAGACGCAGGTCACATGCGTCCGTGTCACATCGCGGGGAGCCGCTGCCTCATAGGGGTGTACGCACCGACAACGGCAGAGGAGCTCACCATGAGCGCACGACTGGACGTCTTCGCCCTCCCCAGCGCGAGCAAGCTCATCAAGCAGTTCTACTCCCTGGGGCGGCTGGTCGTGGAGTCACCGCTGCCGGCCGCCACCCGGGAGCTGGTCTCGCTCCGCACGAGCCAGATCAACGGATGCGCGGTCTGCATCGACATGCACACCAAGGAGGCCACCGCCGCGGGCGAGAGCGCCGTACGGCTCCACCTGGTCGCGGCGTGGCGGGAGGCCACGGTCTTCACCGACGCCGAGCGCGCCGCGCTGGAACTGGCCGAGCAGGGCACCCGGATCGCGGACGGCGCCGGCGGGGTCCCGGACGAGGTGTGGGAGCGGGCCGCCAAGCACTACGACGAGGAGCAGCTCATGGCGCTGGTCACCCTCATCGCGTTCATGAACACCGCGAACCGGCTGAACGTCATGCTGGAGCAGCCGGCGGGCGACTACCAGCCCGGCCAGTTCAATTAAGCAGTGAGCACCGGGCCCTGGGCGTCGCCTAGGGCCCGAGCTGCGCTCGCAGCCATTCCTCCACCTCGCCGACGTGCGCGGCCGCCGCCGCGCGGGCCGCCTCCGGGTCACGGGCCGCCAGGGCGCGGTGGATCGCCGCGTGCTCGCGGCGGGTGCGGGCGAAGGCGCCCTCCTCCTGGTAGCCGCGCCAGACGCGGGCGCGGAACGTCCGGGACGACAGGCCCTCCAGGATGGCGGCCATCGTCTCGTTGCCCGCGGCCGCCGCGATCTCCCGGTGGAACGCGAGGTCGTGGGCGAGGATCTCCTCCGGGTCGTCCGTGGCGTTCATCGCCGTCAGATGTTTCTCGACCTCGGCCAGCTGGTCCGCGGTGATCCGCGCGGCGGCCAGCGCCGTCGCCGTCGACTCCAGGACCCGCCGGATCTCCAGCAGCTCGACCAGCTGCGGGCCGCGGGACAGGTCCGCCACGACGCCGAAGGTCTCCAGCAGGTCGCCGGCCTCCAGCCGGGTGACGTAGATGCCCGAGCCGTGCCGGGCCTCCAGCACGCCCATCACCGTGAGCGCGCGGATCGCCTCCCGCATCGAGCTGCGGGAGATGCCGAGCCGGGCGGCCAGATCGCGCTCGGTCGGCAGCCGCTGGCCCGGCTCCAGCCGGCCCTCGCCGATCATCGCCTTGATCCGCTCGATGGCGCGCTGCGTCACGGTGCCCTTCTGCGGGGCTGACTCGTCGTCCACGCCACTCCTCCGATCACAGCGTTCCGGCGCAGTCTAACCAGCAGGGTGGTCAGACCACTATGGGTCAGGAGCGCGGAAAGTCGCCACCGGAGGGTGTTCTGGCGCGGGATTGGTCTGATAAGTATGCGGGCAACTGCTGGACCACCGGTCGATGGGAGCCCCCTGAGATGCCCGGAAGCACAGTGCGGAAGCGGAACACGTCCCGGATGCTCGGCGCGGTGGCCCTGGCCGCCGGAGCGTCCCTGGTGCTCGCCGCGTGCGGCAGCACCAAGGACACCGGAGCCTCCGGGGCCGGAGGCGGTGACGGCACCGGCAAGGTCGGGGTGGTACTGCCCCTGCTGACTTCGCCGTTCTGGCAGTCGTACAACGACTACGTGCCGAAGATGGCGAAGTCCGAGGGCGTGGACGCGATGAAGACCGTCAACTCCAACAGCGATCCCTCGCAACAGATCACCGACATCAACAACCAGCTGAACCAGGGCGTCAAGGGACTGGTCGTCGCCCCGCTGGACAGCGCCGCCATCGAAGCCGGACTCGACCAGGCCGAACGCAAGGGCGTGCCGGTGGTCGCCGTCGACGTGGCGCCCGACAAGGGCAAGGTCGCCATGGTGGTCCGGGCGAACAACGTCGCGTACGGCGAGAAGGCCTGCCAGTACCTCGGCGAGCACATCACCTCCGGCAAGGTCGTGCAGATCATGGGCGACCTCGCCTCGGTCAACGGCCGGGACCGCTCCGAGGCGTTCCGCGCCTGCGTGAAGAAGAAGTTCCCGAAGCTGAAGGTCCTGGAGATCCCCGCAAAGTGGGAGTCCGACACGGCGGCCTCCAAACTCGACACGCTCCTCAACGCCAACCCCGACATCAAGGGCATCTACCTGCAGGCGGGCGGTGTCTACCTCGCCCCGACGCTCCAGACCCTCAAGTCCAAGGGCATGCTGAAGAAGGCCGGGCAGCAGGGCCACATCGCCATCGTCTCCAACGACGGCATCCCGCAGGAGTTCGACGCGATCCGCAAGGGCGAGATCGACGCGACCGTCTCCCAGCCGGCCGACGCCTACGCCAAGTACGGCATGTACTACATCAAGGCGGCGATGCAGGGGAAGCAGTTCAAGCCGGGTCCGACGGACCACGACTCGACCATCGTCAAGCTGCCCAGCGGCATCCTGGAGGACCAGCTGCCCGCCCCGCTGGTCACCAAGGACAACGTCGACGACCCGAAGCTGTGGGGCAACACGGTCGAATGAGCACCTCACTTGCCGAAGCACGGGGCGTCGTCAAGCGCTACGGCCCCACCACCGCCCTCGCCGATGGCCGGCTCACCGTCCTGCCCGGCGAGTCCCACGCCCTGGTCGGCCGCAACGGTGCGGGCAAGTCGACCCTCGTCCGCATCCTCACCGGCCTCCAGGCACCCGACGAGGGCACCGTCCGCTTCGACGGCGAGCCCGCGCCCCCGCTCGCCGACCGGGACGCCTGGCGCCGCAAGGTCGCCTGCGTCTACCAGCATCCGACGGTCGTCCCCGAACTGACCGTCGCCGAGAACCTGTTCATCAACCGGCAGCCGCTGCACCGGGGTTTCATCAGCTGGCGCCGCCTGAAGTCCGAGGCGGCCGCCCTCCTCGACACCTGGGACGTGCGCGTCGACCCCGGGGCCCGCACGGCCGGCCTCAAGGTCGAGGACCGGCAGATGGTGGAGATCGCCCGGGCGCTGAGCTTCGGCGCCCGCTTCATCGTCCTGGACGAACCCACCGCCCAGCTCGACAACCGCGAGATAGAACGCCTCTTCACCCGCATGCGAGCCCTCCAGGACTCGGGCGTCACCTTCCTGTTCATCTCCCACCACCTCCAGGAGGTGTACGAGGTCTGCCAGACCGTCACCGTCCTGCGTGACGCCCGCTGGATCACCACCGCGCCGGTCGCCGATCTCCCGCGCCAGGCGCTGGTGGAAGCCATGGCCGGGGAGACGATCGCCGAGACGGCCGAGCGGCAGCGGGCCGTCGACGCCGCGGGCCCCGTGCTCCTCGACGTCCGCGGCCTGCGTTCGGCGGCCTACGAGGACATCGACCTCACCGTCCGTCGCGGGGAGGTCGTCGGACTCGCCGGGTCCAGCGCCAGCGGCAAGATCGAGCTGGCCGAGACGTTCACCGGGCTGCACACCCCCACCGGCGGGACGGCCCGGCTGGACGGAGCGCCGCTCCCGTTCGGCGACGTCCGGGGAACCCTCGAAGCGGGGGTCGGCTTCGTGCCCCGCGACCGGCACGAACAGGGCCTGGTCTTCGGCATGTCCATCGGCGACAACGCCACCCTCAGCGTCCTGGACCGGCTCGGCCGCTTCGGGTTCGTCGGCACCGAACGCAAACGAGGTGTCGCCGCCGGGCTGATCGAACGGCTCGACATCCACGCCGAGGGCCCCGAGCAGCCCGTCTCGGACCTGTCCGGCGGCAACGCGCAGAAGGTCGTCATGGCCCGGGCCCTCGCCTCCGACCCCCGGCTTCTGGTCCTCGTCAACCCCACCGCGGGCGTCGACGTGAAGTCCAAGGAGGCCCTGCTCGTCCGCGTCGACGGCGCCCGCGAGGACGGCACCGCCGTCCTTGTCGTCTCCGACGAACTCGACGACCTCAGGCGCTGCGACCGGGTCCTCGTCCTCTTCCACGGCCGTGTCGTCGCCGAACACCCGGCGGGCTGGCGCGACCACGAGCTCATCGCCTCCATCGAAGGAGTGGACCATGGCTGACACCAAGGCCCCGCCGGTGAAGCCGGTGCTCGTGACCGGCACCGGCCAGGCGCGGACCGTGCTGTTGCGCAGGGCGCGCGAACTGGCCCTCGTACCGGCCCTGTTGCTGCTCATGGTGCTCGGCACGATCGTCAACGACTCGTTCCTCACCGAACGGAACCTGATCTCGATCCTCGGCGCCTCCGCCGCCCTCGCCATGGTCGTGCTCGCCGAGTCGCTCGTCCTCATCACCGGCAAGTTCGATCTGTCCCTGGAGTCGGTCGTCGGTATCGCGCCCGCCGTCGGCGCGCTGCTCGTGCTGCCGGCCGCCCAGTCCGGCTGGGGCACCGAACTCCCCGCCGCCCTCGCCCTGTTCGCGGTCCTGGTCGCGGGCGCGGCCGTCGGCGCCTTCAACGGCATCCTGGTCGTGAAGTTCAAGCTCAACGCGTTCATCGTGACGCTGGCGATGCTGATCGTGCTGCGCGGCCTGCTGGTCGGGGCGACCAAGGGCAAGACACTGTTCGGCATGCCCGACAGCTTCTACGCGCTGGCCACCACCACCTTCCTCACCGTGCCGCTGTCGGTGTGGCTCGCCGCGGTCGCCTTCGCGGTCGCCGGTCTCGTCCTGAAGTACCACCGGGTCGGACGCGCCCTGTACGCCATCGGCGGCAACGCGGACGCGGCCCGGGCGGCGGGCATCCGCGTGGAGCGCGTCATGCTCGGCGTGTTCGTCGTCGCGGGCGTCCTCGCGGCGGTCGGCGGCATCATGCAGACCGGCTACGTCGGAGCGATCAGCGCCAACCAGGGCCAGAACATGATCTTCACGGTGTTCGCGGCCGCGGTGATCGGCGGCATCGCCCTCGACGGCGGCAAGGGCACCATGTTCGGCGCTCTCACCGGCGTACTCCTTCTGGGTGTCGTACAGAACCTGCTCACCCTCGCGCAGGTGCCGTCGTTCTGGATCCAGGCCATCTACGGCGGGATCATCCTGGTCGCCCTCATGATCGCCCGGGTCACCACCGGCCGAGCCCAGGACTGACCTCCCCGCCCCCAGCACCCGACCGAAAGGACCTCCGTGTCCCCGACGCTCGCCCGCATCACCGCGGTCGACACCCACGACATCCGCTTCCCCACCTCACGCGAACTCGACGGCTCCGACGCGATGAACCCGGACCCCGACTACTCGGCGGCCTACGTCGTCCTGCGCACGGACGCGCCCGACGGGCACGAGGGGCACGGATTCGCCTTCACCATCGGGCGGGGCAACGAGGTGCAGGTCGCCGCGATCGAGGCACTGCGCGGGCACCTGGTCGGCCGGGACCTCGACGAGCTGTGCACCGACCCCTCCACCCTCAACCGCGACCTGATCGGCGACAGCCAGCTGCGCTGGCTCGGACCCGAGAAGGGCGTGATGCACATGGCGATCGGCGCCGTCGTCAACGCCGTGTGGGACCTGGCCGCCAAGCGCGCCGGCCTGCCACTGTGGCGGCTGCTCGCCGAGGCCGAACCCGAATGGATCGTCCGCCAGGTCGACTTCCGCTACCTCACCGACGCCCTCACCCCCGAGGAGGCCCTGGCCCTCCTGCGCCGGGGCCGGCAGGGCGCGAAGGAGCGCACGGCCCGCCTGCTGGAGCGCGGCTACCCCGCCTACACCACCTCGCCCGGCTGGCTCGGCTACGACGACGAGAAGCTCACCCGACTCGCGTCCCAGGCCGTCGCCGACGGCTTCCGGCAGATCAAACTCAAGGTCGGCGCCGACCTCGACGACGACATCCGCCGCTGCCGCGTGGCCCGTTCGGTCATCGGGCCGGACGTCCGGATGGCCGTCGACGCCAATCAGCGCTGGGACGTCGACGAGGCGATCCGCTGGACCAAGGCCCTCGCCGAGTTCGACCCGTACTGGATCGAGGAGCCCACCAGTCCCGACGACGTCCTCGGCCACGCGGCGATCCGCCGGGCCGTCGCCCCCGTGAAGGTCGCCACGGGCGAACACGTGCAGAACCGGATCGTCTTCAAACAGCTCCTCCAGGCCGGCGCGCTCGACGTCGTCCAGATCGACGCGGCCCGCGTCGGCGGCGTCCCCGAGAACCTCGCCGTCCTGCTGCTCGCGGCCAAGTCCGGCGTGCCGGTCTGCCCGCACGCGGGCGGTGTCGGCCTGTGCGAACTCGTCCAGCACCTGTCGATGTTCGACTACGTGGCCCTCACCGGCACCACCGAGGACCGCGTCATCGAATACGTCGACCACCTGCACGACCACTTCCTCGATCCGGTGGTGCTCCGCGAAGGTCACTACACGGCACCCACCGCGCCCGGCTTCTCGGCGGCCATGCGGCCCGAGTCACTGGCGCGGTACACCTACCCGGGCGGCGCGTACTGGGCCGCCGACCTCGACGACACGAAGAGGGAGCAGGCCCAATGAGCGACTTCGAGGGTCTGAAGGCCCTGGTGACGGGCGGCGCCTCCGGCATCGGCCGGGCGACCGCCGAGCTCCTGGCCGAGCGCGGCGCCCAGGTCGCCGTCCTCGACCTGGACCCGTCGTCCGTCGACAAGCCGCTGCTCGCCCACCGCGCGGACGTCACCGACGACGCGTCCGTGCGCGAGGCCGTCACGGCCGCGGTCGCCGGCCTCGGCGGCGCCCTCGACGTCCTGGTGAACAACGCGGGCATCGGCGCCCGGGGGACCGTCGAGGACAACCCCGACGACGAGTGGCACCGCGTCTACGACGTCAACGTGCTCGGCATGGTGCGCACCACCCGCGCCTGCCTGCCCCACCTGCGCGCCTCCGGACACGCGGCGATCGTCAACACCTGCTCCATCGCCGCCACCGCGGGCCTGCCGCAGCGCGCCCTGTACAGCGCCACCAAGGGCGCGGTGTACTCCCTCACCCTCGCCATGGCCGCCGACCACGTCCGCGAGGGCATCCGCGTCAACTGCGTCAACCCGGGCACCGTCGACACCCCGTGGGTCGGCCGACTCCTCGACGCCGCGCCCGACCCGGCCGCCGAACGGGCCGCCCTGGAGGCCCGCCAGCCCACCGGCCGGCTGGTCTGTGCGGCCGAGGTCGCGGGCGCCATCGCCTACCTGGCGAGCCCCCTGTCCGGCGCCACCACCGGCACCGCCCTCGCCGTCGACGGCGGCATGCAGGGCCTGCGGCTGCGCCCGGGGGCCCGGTGAACCGGCTCGGCCGCAGCCGCGTCGAGGTCAGCGCCCTGTCCTTCGGCGCCGCCGCCATCGGCAACCTGTACACGGAGGTCGGCGAGGAGCAGGCGCACGAGGCCGTGGACGCCGCCTGGCAGCGCGGCATCCGCTACTTCGACACCGCCCCGCACTACGGCCTCGGCCTGTCCGAACGCCGCCTGGGCGCCGCCCTGCGCGAGCGCCCCCGCGACCGGTACACGGTCTCCACGAAGGTGGGCCGCCGCCTGGAGCCCTCGGACGGCACCGGCGACGACCTGGCGGGCGGCTTCGCCGTGCCCGCGACGCACCGCCGCGTGTGGGATTTCAGCGCCGACGGCGTACGCCGCACCCTGGAGGCCAGCCTGGCACGCCTCGGCCTCGACCGGGTCGACGTCGTCTACCTCCACGACCCCGACGAGCACGCCGAACAGGCCTTCCGTGAGGGCTATCCGGCGCTGGAAAGACTCCGCTCCGAGGGCGTGGTGGGTGCGATCGGTGCCGGGATGAACCAGGCGGGGATGCTCACCCGCTTCGTCCGCGACACCGACGTCGACGTGGTGCTGTGCGCCGGCCGCTACACCCTGCTCGACCAGAGCGCCCTCACCGGCCTGCTGCCCGCGGCCCAGGAACGCGGCACGTCCGTCGTCATCGGCGGCGCCTTCAACTCCGGCCTGCTGGCCAACCCCGAGCCCGGGGCGAGGTACAACTACACCGTCGCCCCCTCGGCACTGGTCGAGCGCGCCCTGCGTCTGAAGTCCGTCGCCGACCGGCACGGCACCACGCTGCGTGCCGCCGCCCTGGCCTTCTGCGCGGCCCACCCGGCCGTCGCCAGCGTCCTCGTCGGTGCCCGCTCCGCTCACGAAGTGCGCGACTGCGCGCACCAGTTCGCAGCCCGCGTGCCCGCAGGGTTCTGGCAGCAGCTGCGTGCCGAGGGCCTCCTGCCCGACGAGGCCCCGGTACCCCTTGAGGAGCCGTCATGAGGGTCGCCCTGCACACCAGGGTCCGCGCCGACCGCGTCGCGGAGTACGAGGCGGCCCACCGCGAGGTGCCGGAGGAGCTCACCGACGCCATCCGCGCCGCCGGCGCCACCTCCTGGACGATCTGGCGCAGCGGGACGGACCTCTTCCACGTCCTGGACTGCGAGGACTACGCCCTGCTCCTCGCCGAACTGGCGAAGCTGCCGGTCAACGTCGCCTGGCAGGCCCGCATGGCCGAACTGCTGGACGTCGTGCACGACTACTCCGGCGACGGCGCGGACGCCGGCCTGCCCGTCGTCTGGGAGCTGCCGTCATGACCGTCGTCGACGCCCACCACCACGTGTGGGACCTGTCCGTACGGGACCAGGACTGGATCACCGGCCCCGAACTCGCCCCGCTCCGGCGCGACTTCACCATGAACGACCTGGCATCCGAGGCGAGGGCCGCCGGAGTGGGCCGCACGGTCCTCGTCCAGACCGTCACCGTGCCCGAGGAGACCCCCGAGTTCCTGGCCCTGGCCGCCGAGCACGACCTGATCGCGGGGGTCGTCGGCTGGACCGACCTCACCCGCCCCGACGTCGCCGACGAACTCGCCCGGCTGCGCGAACTGCCGGGCGGGCGGTACCTCAAGGGCATCCGCCACCAGGTCCAGGGCGAGTCCGACCCGGCGTGGCTACTGCGCCCGGACGTCCGGCGCGGACTGGCCGCCGTGGCCGACGCCGGACTGGTCTACGACCTCGTCGTCCTGCCCCGCCAGCTCCCGGCCTGCGTCCGGGCCGCAGCCGACCTGGCCGGCCTCACCTTCGTCCTCGACCACCTGGGCAAACCGCCCATCGCCTCCGGCGCCCTCGAACCCTGGGCGTCCGGCCTGCGCGCCCTCGCAGCCCTGCCGAACACGGCCGCCAAGCTGTCCGGCCTGGTCACCGAGGCCGACGTCGCCTCGTGGACCGTCGAGGACCTGCGCCCCTACGCCGACGTGGCCCTGGAGGCCTTCGGGCCCGGCAGGCTGATGTACGGCTCGGACTGGCCGGTGTCCACCCTTGCGGCGGCCTACGGGGACATCCTCGACGCCACGCGCCGGCTGACCGACCCGCACGACCACCCGCAGATATTCGAGACCACCGCCACCCGCCTCTACGACCTGTGAACCGGTCCGGCCAGACGGGTCGGCGGCAGGTACTCCCGTACGAACGTCCGTTCCCAGCACGCGCCCGTCTCCCGCAGCTCGCGCCACGTCGTGTAGCGGTACCGGAACAGGCGGGCGCGCACGTACCGCGGGGGCTCGTCCTTCGGGAAAGGCGAGCGGCGCAGGAGTTTCAGGGTGTCCCGGTCGTTCTCCAGGAGCCGCTCCACCAGCGTGCCGAACCAGGCGTCGGCGTAGGCGGGGGAGAGGGCCGCGAACCACATCAGCCAGTCGAGCCGCAGGTGATAGGGCGCGAACTGGCGCGGCCAGCGCCGGGGATCGCCCGGCTTGCCCTTGAACTCGTACTCCCGCCAGTCCGAGTCCGCACGCGGTACGTCGTCCCTGGTGCCCTCCAGCACCACCTCGTACCGCACCCGGCTCACGCTGCCGAACGCTCCGTAGGTGTTGACCAGATGGAGCGGGTCGAAGGAGCGGTTCATGACCTGGCGGCGGGACAGCATGTTGCGCACCGGCCGGTAGCCGAGGCCCACCAGCAGCGCGGCCACCGCGAGGACCACCACCACGAACCACAGGGGCGCTTCGGGCACCTCGGGCGGATCGGCCGGGAAACGCACCGCCGCCAGCGCCAGCACGATCGTGATCCAGTTCAGCCAGGAGAAGTTGCCCGACAGCACCAGCCACAGCTGGGTGACGATCATCAGCGACGCGGCGGCCGTCGCGACGGGCTGCGGGGTGAACAGCAGGAACGGCACCACGAGCTGGGTGACGTGGTTCGCGGCCACCTCCACGCGGTGCAGGGGCCGGGGCAGATGGTGGAAGAACCAGCTCAGCGGACCCGGCATGGGCTGGGTCTCGTGATGGTGGTCCAGGCACGTCAACTTCCGCCAGCACTCGTCGCCGCGCATCTTGATCAGCCCCGCGCCGAACTCCACCCGGAAGAGGATCCACCGCAGCAGGAACAGCACCACGACCGGCGGCGCCACCTGGTCGTTGCCGAGGAACACGGCGAGGAAGCCGACCTCCAGGAGCAGTGACTCCCAGCCGAACGAGTACCAGGTCTGCCCCACGTTGACGATCGACAGGTACAGCACCCACGGCACCAGCCACAGCAGCATGGCGCCCCACAACGGGAGCAGCGAGTCCAGCCCGGCCAGCAGCGCCGCCGCCACCGCGCAGCCCGCCCAGGCGCAGAGCGCGAAGAAGCGGTCCGAGTAGTGCCACTGGAACAGGCTCGGCGCCCGCCTGAACGGCACCCGCTCCACGAACCGCGGCACGGGCAGCATGCCGCGCCGCCCGATCAGCGGACGGAACTGGAGGGCCGCCGTCAGGAACGCCACCAGGTACACGGCGGCCAGCGCCTTCTGGAAGACCAGCCGGGTCAGCCAGTAGTCGGATGCGGTGAACCACTCCACGTCCGTGCGCTCCTCCTCCTCGTGCGGCGCATCAGCCCGCCGTCACGATCCGTGTAACGCCGCTCCGGTTGCGTAACCCGAGTGAGCGAAGCAAACAATAGTGACGAGCCGCCGGAAACGGGCCGAGGTGAGCGGGAGGGCGAGGTGCGGACACCCACCGGGACCTTCGCCCTGGCCTGCGTGCTCTCGGCGGCGCTCCTCCTCTCGGGCTGCGGCGGCACCACCGGTCGCGGCGGCACCCCCGGCCTCGGCGACGACGCGGGCACCGGCACCGGTGGTGAACTCCTCCTCCAGCCGGCAGCCGATCCGGGGCCCGACCCCTTCACGGATTCCACGGCCCTCACGGCGGCTACCCCGTCCCCCGCCCCGCGAACGCCGGGCGGGCCCCGCTCCCTCTCCGGGGCGACGCCCGGCCTGTACGGCGGCACCGAGCGGACCGGCAGCTGTGACATCGGCCGGCAGATCGGCCATCTGACCCGCGACCCCGCCCGGGGCCGCGCCTTCGCCGAGGCCACGGGCATCTCCCCGGCGTCCGTCCCCGACCACGTGCGCGCGCTGACACCCGTCGTCCTGCGCGCCGACACCCGCGTCACCGGCCACGGCTTCCGGGCCGGACGGATCACCCGCCACCAGTCCGTCCTCCAGACCGGCACCGCCGTCCTCATCGACGACCGCGGCCTGCCGCGCCTGCGCTGCGCCTGCGGCAACCCGCTCGGCCCTCCGGTGGCGCCGCGCGGTACGCCGGTCACCACGGGCACGCCCTGGCCGGGCTACCGACCCGGCGAGGCGGTCGTCGTGACCCCCGCCCCGCGGGCCGTCACCCTCTTCACGATCATCGACAGCACCTCCCGGGCCTGGATCGAACGCCGCACCGGCCACGACGTACGGCACGACCGGGCCCTGCCCCCGCCGGTCCGGGCGGCACACCCACCGCGGCCCTCCCGGACCCCGGCCCCGGACCCGGGCCCCGGCACGCGCAGCGCATCCCCCTGGGACGCCCCGGCAGACGCGGGCCTCCCCGACACCGACACCGACCCGCCCGTCGACAGCGGCAGCGCGGACACGGACGTCGGCACGCCCGTGCCTCCCGCCGTGGAGGTCCCGCCTTCCGGCCGGCCGACCGACCCGGAGGACTCCGGAGGCCCGGACGAGGTCGGACCCGACGCCGTCCCGGACAACCCCGATCCGCCCGACGGCGCCGGGCTCATCCCCGACGACCGGGCCGCCGAACGCATCCCCGGCAGCTCCGCAAACGTCTTCACCGACTGGGGGCCGGTCCGGCGGAGCGGCTCGTAGACTCGGCACATCCATCCGGTCGAAGAATCGGACGAATCCTGGCAAGGTGGGCCCATGGCTGATCGGGGAGCGAGTGCCCTGTCCCTCCCGGACGACTGGCCCGCCCACCCGGACCCGATCCTCGTGCTCAACCGGATGGGCAGCTTCGACTGGGATCTGGACACCGGCCTGATGCAGATGGACGCCCAGGCCCACGAAGTCTTCGACGTGCGCCCCGACGAGTACGACGACCACCCCGAGACCCTCGCCAAACGCGTCCCGCCCGACGAGTCCCGGCGCCTGGACACCGCGGTCTCCCAGGCCCTGAAGGACGGCAGCGAGAACTACGGCGCCTACTTCCGCATCCGCCGCCGCGACGGCAGCCTGCGCTGGACCCACACCCAGGGCTACATCCGGCGTGACGACACCGGGCGCCCCCGCCGCATCATCGGCATCATCCGGGACGCCACCCAGGAACTCGGCGAGAGCGCCGCCCGTCGCGACCAGGCCGCCCAGGACGAGGCCCGCCGCTGGCAGACCAGCGTCGTCGAGCTCACCACGGCCGCCCTCGCCCACGCCCGCACGGTCCAGGACGTCATCGACGTCCTCAAGGACACCCACGGCCTCACCCACCTGGGCGCCGCCAGCCTCGTCATGGGCCTGGTCGAGGCCGGCCGCATCCGTCTGGTCGCCGAGGGGCCCGCGGACAGCTTCGTGCCCGGCACCCGCGTCACCCGGATCGACGAGCCCTACCCGATGAGTGAGGCCGTCCGGACCCTCGGCCCGTGCTTCATCGAGTCCCCGCAGGAGTTCGCCGAGCGCTACCCCATCCTGTGGCCCCACATCACCGACCTCGAGATCACCTCGGCCGCCTATCTGCCGCTCATCGTCCAGGCCCGGCCGATTGGCGTGGTGGGGCTGCTCTACAGCGACCGCTACGGCTTCACGTCCGAGGAACGCAACATCCTCGTCGCCCTCGGCAGCAGCATCGCGCAGAGCCTGCAACGGGCCATGTTCTACGAGCAGGAGATGGACCTCGCGCAGGGCCTCCAGCAGGCCATGCTGCCCCGGACCATCCCGAGCGTGCCCGGCGCCGACGTCGCCGTGCGCTACCGCGCCGCCACCATCGGCGGCTCCTTCGGCCGGGACATCGGCGGCGACTGGTACGACCTGATCCCGCTGCCCGGCGGCCGGGTCGGCGCCGTCATCGGCGACGTCCAGGGCCACGACACGCACGCGGCCGCCGTCATGGGGCAGCTGCGCATCGTGCTGCGCGCCTACGCCGCCGAGGGGCACCCCCCGGCCACCGTCATGGCCCGGGCCTCCGTCTTCCTGCACGAACTCGACACCGACCGCTCCGCGACCTGCCTCTACGCCGAGGCCGACCTGACCACCGGCGTGCTCCAGATGGTCCGGGCCGGGCACATCGATCCGCTGGTGCGGCACACCGACGGCACCTGCCGGCGCGTCACCGTCCCCGGCGGGCTGCCGCTCGGCCTGTCCGCCGAGTTCGGCCGCCTCGACTACCCCGTGGGCACCCTGGAGCTCGACCCCGGCGACACCCTGCTGCTGTGCACCGACGGCCTGGTGGAGCAGCCCGGCGCCGACCTCGACGACGGCATGCGCACCCTCACCGCGCTCGTCGACACCGGCCCCGAGGACGTACGGGACCTGGCCGACCGGCTCATCGACGTGGCAGCCGAGCGGGGCGGCGACGACGACGTGGCGCTGCTCCTGCTGCGCCGCCGCGACCCGGACGGCACGCGGTCCGGCCGCCGGCTCCAGCGGCATGTGGCCCCCGGCGACCCCGGCGCCCTCGCCGAGGCCCGGCGCATGATCCGCACCGCGGTCACCGGGTGGGGAGCGGGCGAGCGCGCCGACGAGATCGAACTGGTCGCCGACGAGCTGATCACCAACGCCCTGATGCACACCGAGGGCTCCGCGGTCGTCACCCTGCGGGCCTTCAGCGGCTCGGAGCGCCGGCTGCGCGTCGAGGTCGAGGACTCCTCCAGCGCCCTGCCACGCCGCCGGGAGGCGGGCGACTCGGGCGTCTCCGGGCGGGGCCTGCTCCTGGTCGAGCTGCTCACCGACGTGTGGGGCGTGGAGGCCCGGGGCGGCGGCAAGGCGGTGTGGTGCGAGTTCGTGGTGCCCGGCTCCGGCTGACCGGGCGTGGCACTCTGGACCCATGCCGGAACTCCCCGAGGTCGAGGCGCTCAAGGACTTCCTGACCGAGCACCTCGTCGGCCACGAGATCGTACGGGTGCTGCCCGTGGCGATCAGCGTCCTGAAGACGTACGACCCGCCCCTGTCCGTGCTGGAGGGCCGCGAGGTCACCGCCGTGCGCCGGTACGGCAAGTTCCTCGACCTCGCGACCGCGGACGGCCCGCACCTCGTGACGCACCTGGCCCGCGCCGGCTGGCTGCACTGGAAGGACCGCCTCCCCGACGGCCCGCCCCGCCCCGGCAAGGGCCCCCTCGCGCTGCGCGTGGCCCTGGAGACCGGCGCGGGGTTCGACCTCACCGAGGCCGGCACGCAGAAGCGGCTCGCGGTGTACGTCGTGGCCGACCCGCAGGAGGTCCCGGGCGTGGCCCGGCTCGGCCCCGATCCGCTCGCGGACGACTTCGGCGAGCGGCGCCTCGCGGAGCTCCTGGCCGGGGAACGACGGCAGCTCAAGGGCGCGTTGCGCGACCAGAGCCTGATCGCGGGTGTCGGCAACGCTTACAGCGACGAGATCCTGCACGCGGCGAGGATGTCGCCGTTCAAGCTGGCGGCGTCCCTGAGCGAGGAGGAGACCGGACGGCTGTACGCGGCCCTGCGCGACACGCTCACCGAGGCGGTCGAACGGTCCCGGGGCGTGGCGGCGGGGCGGCTCAAGGCCGAGAAGAAGAGCGGACTGCGCGTCCACGGCCGTACCGGCGAGCCCTGCCCGGTGTGCGGCGACACCATCCGCGAGGTGTCCTTCGCCGACTCCTCGCTCCAGTACTGCCCGACCTGCCAGACGGGCGGCAAGCCGCTCGCGGACCGCAGGATGTCCCGCCTGCTCAAGTGAGACGGTGCCGCGTCAGCGCGGCGGCGGAGTCCACTCGAACATCAGGATGGTCGCGTCGTCGCGTAGCCGGCCGGCGGGCGAGTCGAGGATGGAGTGGATGAGCCGCCGCAGCGTCTCGGGCGCCAGCTCGCCCGCGGCCATCGTGCGGATGATGTAGTCGGCGAACTGTTCGAGGCCGAACTCGGCGCCGTCGCCGGTGCGGGCCTCGGTCACCCCGTCGGTGTACATCAGGACCCGGTCGCCGGGCTTCAGCGCGATCTCGTGCGTCTGCCGCTGCCGCCCGGCGAGCAGGGACGGCTGCCCCATCGGCGGTTCGGGATCGCGCAGCATGGCGTCGGTGCGCAGCCGCCCGTCGCGGATGAGCAGCGGGGTGGGGTGCCCGCAGTTGCTCCACCGCAGCACTCCGGACGCCAGGTCCAGCTGGGCCATCACGCCCGTGCAGAACTGGTCGGGGAGCCAGTGCGCCAGGGCGTCGTCGACGCACTCGACCAGTTCGGGCAGGTCCGCCCCGGTCCGCCGGGCGTTGCGGCACGCGGCCAGCGCCACGGCCGTGGTGAGCCCGGAGGCCAGGTTGTGCCCCATGGCGTCGAGGACCGTGGCGTGCAGGGCCGTCTCCGTGAGGGAGTGGTCGAAGGCGTCGCCGCCGAGGTCGTAGGCCGGTTCCAGAACAGCCGTGGACACCACGTGGGCGGTGCCGATCGTGCGCGGCGGCAGGAAGGCCCGCAGCATCTCGGCGGGCAGCCGCATCGGCTCGGTGCGCGTACGCCGGACGAAGGAGTCCTTGTACGCCCGCTTCGACGTGATCATCATGGCGAGCAGCGTGGCGAGGGCCCGGCCGCGGCGCAGCACCGCCGGGGTCAGCGACGGGGACAGCACCGCGAGGACGCCGAGCCGCTCGGCGCCGTCCAGGAGGGGGATCCAGGCCGTCATGCCGCCCGTCCCGGACTCCTCGACCCGCAGCGACTGGGTGCGGTAGGTCCAGCCGGCGAGCGAGTCGTCGACGGGCAGGGACCGGGTCACGTCGGTGAGCGGCACGAGCCGGCGCTGCTGGAGGTCGGCCAGGTACACCACGGAGTGCTGGAGGCCGAGGGCCGCGGTGCAGCGGGCGACCGCGGCGGGCAGTTCCAGCGCCGAGGTCTCCGGGTCGGCGAGGAACTCCTCCAGGCGACCGCCGCCGGTCTCTGCCGTCGTCACCTCGTCTCCCTCCGCCGGGACCGCGGGCACCCGGTGATCTCCCGGGTGCGTCGCCAGCAGTCTCACACCGGGGCGGGGGGAGCGCCCGGCGGCCGGGGCGGACGGATGGTCAGCTCGGCTGGAGTCTCCACAGGACCTCGCCGGAGGCCGAGCGGATCTCGTAGCGTGCGATCTGCCCCGGATGCATGGAGGTGCTGGCCATCATCGTGTCGGGGTCGGCGTCGTGCCCCGGGCCGTGCCAGCTGGTCGCGGTCTCCTCGGTGCCGTCGCGTCCAATGATGACCAGGTGGCAGGCGCGCGGCCCGGCGGCGTCCTTCACCTTCAGCTCGACCTGGCTGCCCGAGGCCTCGTCCGCCGTCGTCACCTGCGCCCACACCCCCGTCCGCGTGTCGGTCGCCGCGACCGTCCGGGGCTCCTCGGCGCTGCTGCCCTGGGCCATCATCGCGATGCCCGGTACGGACGCCGCGAAGACCACCGAGGCGGCCAGGGCGAACAGCAGGCGTCTGCGTCCGGCCCGGCGCCGGGTCGCCACCTCGGCGAGCAGCGCGTCCAGCATGCGCGGACCGGGCTGCGCCATCGGGTGCACGAACCGGGGCGTGGAGCGCCGGTACAGCATCAACTGCCGTGTGGTGGCGCCGAATTCCGTCACCTCTGCAGCGCACCGAGGGCACTCCATGAGGTGGTCCTCGAAGCGGAAGGCCTCCGCCTCGTCCAGCACGCCGAGCGCGTAGGCCGCGACGTCGCGATGCCTCTCCAGGGACCTCATGCCGAATCCTCGTGCCGTTGGGTGCGGGTGGGGTTACTCCTTGCTCCCACCGGTACGGACCAGGCAGCGGAATCACTCAAGCCGGTGACACAATCGCAACCAAAGGATTCGGAGCCCTCCGGCTCCCGGATTGGTCCGGGGCCGCAGAAATTCAAAAAAGATGGATGGCGAGGTGTCCCAGGGGCAGTCCGAGCTGCCAGGCGGGCGTCCAGACCTTCGGCCCGTCGTCCTCCCCGGCCACGGGAGCACCGCCCGGAACCGCGTTCAGATCGGGCGCGAGCAGCTCCGTCTCCTGGAGCCAGCGCCAGGCCTCCTCCGCGAGGTCCAGGTCCGGTGCGGGGCCGCCCGTCCGCGCTGCGCCCGCGGCGAGCTCGGCCAGCCGTTCGCGCACCCACTCCTGCCACGGCTGGTCGTACGCCGTCAGCGACAGCCACGTCTCCAGCTGCGTGACGACCCGGATGCCGGACAGCTCCCCGTCGGTGTCGGACAGGAAGATGGTCAGCGCCAGGGCGTCCCGCCCGGCGCGGAACTCGAAGGACGTCGGCGGCATCAGATCGCCCGTCCGCAGCAGCTCGTCGGCGATGTACTCGGCGTACAACCACGCCATGGGAACGGTCAGTTCGCCGTCGGCGCCGTCCGTGCTCCCCTGCTCTTCGTCCAGCATCCCTTCCTGCCTTCCTCCGGTACGTGCGCGTTGCCCGACACCGGGCCCCCGGGGACGCTCGCGGCCCCCCTCCGGAACACGGATGAGAACAGCCGATTACTCAACCGGGGTCATCGGCAAGGCGCTTTACGGAGGCTTGACCCATCCATTGGTTTCACCGCAGGTCGGCGGCGTAACCCGGTAGCACCCTGCGCAGGGCGCGCAGCGCGTAGTACGCGCGGGACTTCACCGTACCGGGCGGGATCCCGAGGGTCGCCGCTGCTTCCGCCACACTCGCCCCCTGGAAATACACGAGCACCAGGACTTCACGGTGCTGTGGAGTGAGTGTCTTCACAGCCTGGCGGACATCGAGCATCGCCGCGGCCCGCTCGGCGTGGTCGGAGATGACCCGCGCGTTCTCCAGCACCGCGTCCCCGACCTCGGGCGGACGGGCCTGGCGGGCTCGCCGGGCGTCGATCGCGAGCCGCCGCGCGACGGTCATCAGCCAGGGCCGTACGGAGTCGAAATCGTCGGCGCGCAGGGCCTCGGGGTGCTGCCAGGCACGCACCAGCGTCTCCTGGACCAGGTCCTCCGCGCGCTGCCGGTCGCCGTCGCACAGCCGCAGCAGCAACGCGAAGAGGGGCCGGCCGTGCTCCCGCTGCAGTGCGGCGAGCTCGTGCTCGGCGGTCGTTCCGTTCGTGAGAGTGGATCCGGCCGTCATGGCCGTATGCCACCGCAGGGTGTGGCCCCGGCACAGGGCACGTACCCGGCTGTGCGGCGGACGGTCGATCGCGTCGACGAACGGTTCGACGAACGGTCGGGTGCCCGGCCATGTGGGTGCCGGACGGGCTGATGAGCGTGTCGGAGCAGCGTGGGGCGTCGAGAGCCTTCTTTCCTGATTGTGCGTAAATACGACCACAACGCCCACAGTGGGGTGAATGCATGCTCGCGCGCAGTCGACAGATCGCCCTGGCCCTGACCGTCGTCCTCGCCGCAGGCGCCGCCTGCCAGGCCCGCGGCCACGACAAGCCCGACCGCGGACGCCCGGCACCGGCCGCCGCCGGACCCCGCGGCTTCACACTCGTCGCCTCCGGTGACGTCCTCCCGCACGACACGATCATCGACCGGGCCCGCTTCGACGCCGACGGCACCGGCTACGACTTCCGGCCGATGCTCGCCGGGATCCGCTCCGTCGTCTCCCGCGCCGACCTGTCCCTGTGCCACATGGAGACCGTCTACGGCGCGGACGGCGTCTACACCGGCTACCCGACCTTCAAGTCCCCGCCCGAGGTGGCCCGGGCGCTCGCCGTCACCGGCTACGACGGCTGCTCCACCGCCTCCAACCACACCCTGGACGACGGCGCCGACGGCATCCGCCGCACCCTCGACACCCTCGACCGGGCAGGGGTCCGGCACGCCGGATCGGCCCGCACCGAGCAGGAGGCACGCACGACGACGGTCCTGCGGGCCGGCACGGCCACGGTCGCCCACCTCGCCTACACCTACGACACCAACGGCTTCCCCCTCCCGGCCGGACAGCCGTGGGCCGTCAACCTCATCGACGAGGCCAGGATCATCGAGGACGCCCGGGCCGCGCGCCGGGCGGGCGCCGACGTCGTCGCGGTCTCCCTGCACTGGGGCACCGAGTGGCAGGACGCCCCCGACGACCGGCAGCTGACCCTGGCCCGGACCCTCACCGCCGCACGCACCGGGAACCGCCCCGACATCGACCTGATCCTCGGCACCCACGCACACGTCCCGCAGGCCTACGAGAAGGTCAACGGCACCTGGGTGATCTACGGCATGGGCGACCAGATCGCCGGCGAGATGACCAACTACCAGGGCGCCAAGGACCCGCGGGGCAACCAGTCCACCCTGGGCCGCTTCACCTTCGCCCCGCCCGCACGGCCCGGCGAGCGCTGGAAGGTGACGAAGGCGGAGTTCGTCCCGCAGCTGTTCGACGTCGACGCGGGCCGGGTCGTCAACCTCAACCGGGCGATCGCGCAGGGCGCCGACGTCCGGGCCGTCCGCGACCGCATCCGTGACGTCGTCCTCAGCCGCGGCGCGGCCGGGGACGGCCTGGTGATGGGGGAGTAGGCCCGCTGCGGCTGCCCTAAGCCCCGCGGACACCTGACGGCGGTTCATGAAGGACCGGCCGCACAACAGCGGCCGCCGGCACGGCCCCGGGCGGTCACCTCCCGCACCGCCCGCCCGGGCGTCACCCGCTACGGCACCACCGTCACCGGCCACCGCCCCGCCTTCACCAGGCGGACCGCCACCGAGCCGACGATGCGGTGGCCCGCCTGCTCCGAGGCGCCCACGACCACCGCGTCCGCCTTGAGTTCGTCGGCCGCCGTCACCAGGCCGTTGTAGGGATCGCCGCGGAACGTGTGGAACTCCCAGCGGACCTCGAATATCCCCTTGAGCCGCTCGGCCGCCTCCCGGATCTGCGCCACCAGGTCCTCGGCTATCTCGTCCGTCGTCTCCGCCACCGGCGCCCCCAGCGCCGCGCCCGCCGCCAGCACCGGCTGCACGTACACCACCGCGAGCAGTGCGTGCTGCCGGCGGGCCAGCCCGGCGGCGTAAGCCGCGGCCCGCAGGGAGGACTCGGAGCCGTCCACCCCGGCCACGATCACCTTGGGCCCGTCCGTGCCCCGCTCGAACCGATGGGCGTGCTGTTCCGTCACGCCGCGAGGCTATCGGAACACCGAGGTCCGCCCGCCGGGCGGGAGCGCTCGACGGGCGGGGAGGCGCGGGTGTTCCTAGAGTCGGAAGCATGAGCGTCATCGCGGACACCGGGACGGCCGGGGGCACCTCAGGCGCCATACGGCCGCCCCGCCGGGCGCACGGCTTCCTGAGCCGGGTACCCGAGGGCTTCGCGGTCTTCTTCGGCGCCCTCGGTCTGCTCTGCGCCCTGCTGGCGCTGATCCCCCCGCTGCGCACCGGGCTGCGCCCCCTCGTCCGCTTCCTGGACCTGCTGCTCGTCCCGGTCAGCGCCAACCTCGCCTACGCGGTCTTCCTGTTCCTGCTCGCCGCCGCGACCGGCGCCCGCAAGAAGATCGCCTGGTGGCTGGTCGTCGTCTACCTGGGCCTGCTGGTCCTGACCGACATCCTCGGCATGGCCGTCGGCGAGTTCGCCGAGTCCGTCCCGTCCTTCGTCGTGTGCGGCCTCGCCCTGATCCTGCTGATCTACGCCCGCAAGGAGTTCTACGCCGCCTCCCGCCGCGCCGCCGTCCGCCGGGCCCTGGCCGTCCTGGTGGCGGGCCTGGTCGTGGCGATCCTGGTCGGCTGGGCCCTGGTCGAGGCGTTCCCGGGCAGCCTGCCGAGGGGCGAGCGCCTGGCCTGGGCCGCGAACCGGGTCTGCGGCGGCCTGGTGCCCGCGGGCTCCTTCGACGGCCGCCCGCCGCACGCCCTGTACTTCCTGCTCGGCCTGTTCGGTGCGCTCGCCCTGCTGAACGCCGCCGCCACCCTGTTCCGCTCCCAGCGCCTGGAAGCCGCCCTGCACGACGACGAGGAGACCCGCATCCGCGCCCTCCTCGGCCGCTACGGCGACCAGGACTCCCTCAGCTACTTCGCCACCCGCCGCGACAAGGCCGTCGTCTTCTCACCCAGCGGCAAGGCCGCCGTCACATACCGCGTCGAGGCCGGGGTGTGCCTGGCCGGCGGCGACCCGGTGGGCGACCGGGAGGCCTGGCCGCACGCGATCGCCGCCTGGCAGGACGTGGCCCGCCGCTACGCCTGGGTCCCGGCCGTGATGGGGGCCTCCGAGGAGGGCGCCCGGGCCTTCGTCCGCGCCGGGCTCGGCGCGCTCCAGCTCGGTGACGAGGCGATCCTGCACGTCCTCGACTTCGACCTCGACGGCCGCGACATGCGCGTCACCCGCCAGGCCGTCAACCGGATCCGCCGCAGCGGAGTCACCTGCCGGGTCCGCCGCCACTCCACGCTCTCCGAGGAGGAGATGCGCCGGCTCGTCGAACGGGCCGACGCCTGGCGCGACACCGAGACCGAACGCGGCTTCTCCATGGCCCTGGACCGCCTCGGCGACCCCGCCGACGGCGACTGCCTCCTCGCCGAGGCCCTCGACCAGGACGGCCGGCTGCTCGCCATCCAGTCCTTCGTGCCCTGGGGCAAGGACGGCGTCTCCCTGGACCTGATGCGCCGTCACCGCACCGCCCCCAACGGCGTCATGGAGTTCATGGTCGCCGAACTGTGCGCCGCCGCCCCGAAACTCGGCGTGCGCAAGGTGTCCCTGAACTTCGCCGTGTTCCGCTCCGTGTTCGAGGAGGGCGCCCGCATCGGCGCGGGACCCGTGCTCCGCCTCTGGCGCCGCCTGCTGCTGTTCTTCTCCAAGTGGTGGCAGCTGGAGGCCCTGTACCGCTCCAACGCCAAGTACCACCCCGAGTGGTACCCCCGCTTCCTCTGCTACGCGGAGGCCGCCTCCCTCGCCCGGGTCGGCCTCGCCTCCGGCATCGCCGAGGGTTTCGTCTCCGTACCGTCCATGCGCAAACTCTGGGGAAAAGGGCACCCGAAGGGCGGGCAGCGGCCCGCCACCACGGAGGGGCTGCCGTCGTTGGCGGCGCTCGGCCTCGCCGGAGGGGACGGGACCGAGCCCGCCGACCCCCTCTCCGGCCTGTCCGACCAGGTCCGCGTCCGGCACCGCACACTCGACCGGCTGCGTGCCGACGGGACCGACCCCTACCCGGTGGCCGTCCCGGCCCGCACCCACACCCTCGCCGAGGTCCGGCCGGGCGAGCAGGTCACCGTCGCCGGCCGGATCATGCTGGTCCGCGACTTCGGCGGCATCGTCTTCGTCGTCCTGCGCGACTGGTCGGGCGACCACCAACTCGCCCTCACCCGCGACCGCTCCGGCCCCGCCCTGGACCGCTTCACCGCCGACACCGACATCGGCGACCACATCACCGTCACCGGCGAGGCGGGCGTCAGCGACAAGGGCGAGCCGACCGTCTTCGTCACCTCCTGGCAGCTCACCGGCAAGTGCCTGCGCCCGCTGCCCGACAAACGCCGCGGGCTGGCCGACCCGGAGGCCAAGGTCCGCCGCCGCTACCTCGACCTGGTCGCGAGCCCCGACGCCCGCCAGGTGGTCCGCGCCCGCTCCACCGCCGTCCAGGCCCTGCGCCAGGGCCTGCTGGAACGCGGCTACCTGGAGGTCGAGACCCCGATGCTCCAGCAGATCCACGGGGGCGCCAACGCCCGCCCCTTCACCACCCACATCAACGCCTACGACCTCGACCTCTACCTGCGCATCGCCCCCGAGCTGTACCTGAAGCGACTGTGCGTCGGCGGCCTGGAAAAGGTCTTCGAGATGGGCCGCACCTTCCGCAACGAGGGCGTCTCCTACAAGCACAACCCCGAGTTCACGATGCTGGAGGCCTACCAGGCCTTCGCCGACTACGACGTGATGCTCGACCTCGTCCGTGAACTGATCCAGGGCGCCGCGACCGCCGCCTTCGGCACCCCCGTCGCCCACAAGGACGGCAAGGAGTACGACATCTCCGGCCAGTGGCCCGTCAAGACCGTCTACGGCGCCATCGGCGAGGCCCTCGGCGAGGAGATCCGCCCCGGCACGGAACTGCCGGAACTGCTGCGGCTCTGCGACCGCGCCGGCGTGCCGTACACCGCCGACGACGGCCACGGCGACGTCGTCCTGGAGATGTACGAGCGGCTCGTCGAGGAGAAGACCCGGCTGCCCACCTTCTACAAGGACTTCCCCACCGACGTCTCCCCGCTGACCCGGCAGCACCGCACCGACCCGCGCCTGGCCGAACGCTGGGACCTCGTCGCCTTCGGCACCGAACTCGGCACCGCCTACTCCGAACTCACCGACCCCGTCGAGCAGCGCCGCCGCCTCACCGCCCAGTCCCTGCTCGCCGCCGGGGGCGATCCCGAGGCGATGGAGCTCGACGAGGACTTCCTCGACGCCCTCGAATACGCCATGCCGCCCACCGGCGGCCTCGGCATCGGCGTGGACCGGCTCGTCATGTTCCTCACCGGACTGACGATCCGCGAGACCCTGCCCTTCCCCCTGGTGCGCCGCCGCTGACCCATCTGCGTGGGCCGAACGGGTGAAACTGTGCCGCCGCACCGGTGTTGCTCGCGTGCGTCGGCCTCCCGCCGGGCGACTGATGAGTCATGAAGAAGGATCAGTTGCTCTCCCGGCTGCTCACCCGGCGCCGGGCGTTGATCGCGGGGGCCGGCGCCGTGGGAGCGGCCGCCACGGCCGGAGTGGTCACGGCTGTCACCGGGGACGGCTCCGTCGCCTCCGCCCCGGCGGCGGGCCCCCGGGCCCGCAGCCTCGTCAAGTCCTCCGCGTACCGGTTGCAGCCCCTGACGGGCTACGGCCCGCCGCGCGCCGCTCCCCGGCGGACCCTGGTGCGCCGCGAACCGCTGCTGCGCGTGTCCGGCCGGGGCCGCACCATGGTGCTGACCTTCGACGACGGCCCCGATCCCCGCTACACCCCGGACATCCTGGACACCCTGGCCGAGTACGACGTGCGCGCGATGTTCTTCGTGTGCGGCGAGATGGTCGCCGGTGGCCGGAGGATGCTGGCCCGGATGGCCGACGAGGGCCACGTCGTGGGGAACCACACCTGGTCCCACCCGTTGCTCACCCGCCTCACCCGCCGGCAGATCCGCTCCGAGATGGAACGCACCTCCGACGTCATCGAGGACGCCTACGGAGAGCGCCCCGAGTGGTTCCGCGCACCCTACGGAGCCTGGAACCGCGCCGCCTTCCAGATCGGCGCCGAACTGGGCATGGAGCCGCTCGCCTGGACGGTCGACACCCTCGACTGGACCACCCCCGGGGCCCGGTCCATCGCGAACCGGGTCGAACGCGGCGCCGCCCCCGGCGTCGTGGTGCTCGCGCACGACGCCGGGGGCGACCGCTCGCAGAGTGTGCGGGCCCTGCGGCGCTACCTCCCCGAACTGCTGGACTCCGGCTACCACGTCACGGTGCCCCGGCGGGATTACGCGTAAGGACACCGGGGCTTTCGCCCGCCCGGCCGGGAACGCTCAGCGCACCTCGACCAGGCGGGCGAACGCGACGACGTTCCCCGCATATCCGTCCTGCTTGGAGAAACCGCCGCCGCAGGTGATGACCCGCAGTTCCGCGGCGCCCTTGGACGCGTAGACACGGTCGCCGGGGAAATTGTCCTTCTCGAACACCTCGACGCCGTAGATCTCGAATACGGCGGTCTTTCCGTCCTGCCGGGCGACCTCGACGCGATGTCCCTGCTTCAGGGCCCCGAGCCCGTAGAACACGGCAGGACCCTGCTGGTTGTCGACATGGCCGACCACGACCGCGGTGCCCTTCTCGCCGGGGGTGACGGCACCGGTGAACCAGCCGGCCAGGTTGGGGTCCTCCGGCGGCGGTGCGCCGACCCAGCCGTCCGCGTCCAGCCCGACGGGGATGATCGGCGCGTCGACCTGGATCGCCGGGATCCGGACCCGGTCCGGGAGGGCGTAGGACAAGGGCCGCACGGTCCCGGCGAAGGTGCCGCCCGGTACCCGGCTGTCCGCCGCGGCCGCGGTCGCCGGCTGCGGCGGGCCCTCGTCGAACTCACCCGAACCGTTCCGGATGAGCGCGAGGCCGGTCAGCAGAACCAGCGCTATCACACCCCATGGGGCGCGCTTCCTGGGCCGGGCCTCCTCTTCCGCCTGGGCCAGCTCGGACGCAGACATTCGCCATCCCCTCTCGACGCGGCCGTCGCCGTGTCCATCGCGCATAGCGACACGCTAAGTGGCGTGCGGGAAACCGGCGACGGGGCGGCGGCGAACGGGTGGCCGCGGGAGGTGCGGGGCGGTGCGGCGACATGTGGTGCGCCATCCGAGTTGCCGCCGCGAGGAAATTTCTGACGGCCCGTGACCTGCGGGGATATCCGGTTGCGCGGTTTTCCCCCACCGCCTTCTCTCACCAGGACGGACCATTCCCGAAATGCGGCTTGGGGCACGGCAACTGACTGTCTTTCTGGGAGGCGCTTTCTCGCCGATCGACCGGGGACGGGTCCCGGGGCGTCTTCCGCGGAGGTTCACATGCGTAACACTCGTGCCCTGGCGGTCGCCGGCGCAGCGGTCGCCGCCCTCGGCCTCTCCGCCCCCGCGGCCGTCGCGTGGGACACGCCCAGCAACATCACCGCCCTGCCCAGCGTGATCGCCCGCGGCGGCCAGCTGACCATCACGGTCGACGGCTGCCGCCACGGCGGCACGGCGACGTCCAACGCGTTCTCGCCGACGCGGCTCTCGCCGGTCGGCGGCGATGGCGGCAGGGGCCACGAGGGCAACCGGGGCGGCGACGGCAACGGTGGCGGCGATGGCGGCAACGGCGGCGGCCATGGCGGTGGCAACGGCGGTGGCAACGGCGGTGGCAACGGCGGCGGCAACGGAGGCGGCAATGGCGGCGGCAATGGCGGTGGCAACGGCGGCGGCAGCGGGACCGCGCGGGGCACCGCCATCATCAACAGCAACGCCCGCCCGGGGCCGTACGACATCACGGTCGACTGCAACGGCAGGCGGATGACCAAGCCGCAGGCCTTCACCGTCATCGGTGGTGTCCGCGGCGGTATCGGCGGCAGCAGCACCACCGGTGCGACGCCGACCGACGTGGCCATCGGCGGCGGTCTCGTGGCCGCGGCCGTGGTCGGCGGCGGTGTGTTCTGGATGCGCCGCCGGGCCGAGCGGAACATCTGACACCATCGCCGCACCCTTCCTGGACGCGCCGTCACCTCGCACGTGAACGGTCCTCGCTCCGGCTCTCCCTCGTCGGCGAGCCGGGGCGAGGACCTGCGGTGCGGGAGGGGTCAGCCGGCGTCCTCGTCGGGGCGGCGGCGCGCGAAGTGGCAGGCGACACCGAGCGACCCGGCGATGAGCGCGGCGCCGAGGCCGATCTCCTTGAGGTCGAAGCCGGCGATGGTGCCGCCCTCCCCGGCGTGCACCCCCCTGTGGGGGTGGCGCGTCGGGTGAGGGGTGGGGTGGTGGGTCGGGCGGCCGCGCGCGATCGTCAGGTGCGCGGTGCCGCTCGACCCGTCACACTCGAACTCCACGATGTACACGGCACCGGGCTTGGCGTCCCAGTCGACGCTGGCCCTCGCCCAGGACTCGTACGGCCGGATGGTGACCAGGTCGAAGACCGGTGAGTTGACCGCCGCCTCACCCCGGCACGCCTCATTGCGCACCACCCGCAGGGTGACGTCGCCCCCGGCCCTGACGGTGGAGGGCTCGACGCTGAAACCGAAGTCGGTCCGGACCGCCGCGTCGGCGGGCACGCAGGAGGTGAGGGCGACGGTGCCCAGCACTACGGCCGAAGCGAGACATATCGCGCGCATGGTGGATCCTCCGGTCCCCGAGGAGCAATCGCGGACCTGTTCCGCTCACGTCACCAATGCACCTCGATGCCCGAAACGCTAGAAAAGCACGTGGGGCGGCGCGATCGCTGTAGTGCGAATGGGGCACGGGTGTGGACCGACCGGGGGACCATCCGCCACGCGGCCGGGGGACGGCGACGGTGTGTCGCACGCCCCCCGGCCGGGCTGTGTGGTGCGAGGCGTCGTCAGTCCCCGACGCCCGGGAAGAGGTTCAGGAACGGGTCGGCCGAGGCGGTCACGCCCCTGCTGTAGGGAGAGTCGAAGTCCCAGATCAGGAACAGCAGGAAGGCGATCAGCGCCGAGAACAGCCCCGCCAGGACCAGCTCGCGGGTGGTTCTGCGGATCTGCAGCGCGAAGATCATCCCGATGGTGACGACGGCCCCGGCGATCAGCCCGAACCACACCACACCCGGCATGGTCTCCCCGGTCGACTCCGCCCGGGCGATCCGGGCCTGGCTCGCCGCGGTCACCTGGTCCATCAAGGGCTGGTAGGCCTGGGCCTCGAAGTCCGTCGCCGGCTCGTAGTCGGTGACGTCCTGGCGGATCCGCTCGAAGAGCCGGGCACCGCGCTCGGTGACCTCGCTCTCGTCGGCCATCGTGTCCCACTCGGTGGTCACGACATGGCTGACATACGTGCGGATGTCGTCCCGGATGCGGTCGCGTTCCTCCGCCGGATAGACCCGTACCCGCTCCGAGATCTCGTGCAGCGCGGTCGCCTCGGCCTGGACATGGTCCTGCGCGGCGCTGCGCCCTTCCCAGACACCGGCGATCGCCAGGCCCAGGACGATGGCGTAGACCACGCCGATCCACATCGTCATGTACTCGATGACGTCCGGAGTCTCACTGGGGTCCTCGTCCTCGGGCGCCGCGCGGTGGCGTACGAAGGTGATGACGACCACCACGGCACAGGCGGCCAGCATCGCGAGGGTGAGAACAAGCCATTCCGGCAAGGGGTACCTCCAGGGCTTCAGGGATCAGCGCGCGCGCAGCGCGGCGACGGCCACCACCGCGGGCACCGTGACGAGCAGGACGAAGGTGAGCGGCGACAGCGTGCCGTTCGCCGGCCGTGGCCGGGGCGGGGCGGCGCGATAGCGCGGGTAGTGCACGGGTGTCGCGGACGGACGCGGCGCGGGGGTGGCCGGCGGAGCCGGTGCCCGGGGAGCGGGCGTCGGCGGCACGGGCTCCGGGACCGGCCGGGGCGGGGCCGGCGCCGGTCGCCGCGCGGGCGGTGGTTCTGGCGGCGGTGGCGCGGGTCTGGCCGTGGTGGGGGCCGGTTTCGGGGGCGCAGGCTTCGGTGGTGGCGGCTCGGGCGTCGGGGTGGGCTTCGGCGGGGGCGGCTTCGGCGGCGGGGACGGGGGCGCGCTCGGCGTGGGGGAGGGGCTCGGCGTGGGTGCCGGGCACGGCGGCTTGGTCGGCCAGGTCTTCTTGCTCCCGGCGTACGCCACCGCCTCCGTGCCGTCCGGCCCCGTCGAGGCGTACGCGCACGCGTCGGCCACCGCGACCCCGGCCGGTGCGCCGACGAGCGCCCAGGTCAGCGTCGCCGCCGCCAAGGCCCGTGCCGCAAGGGCGGGTTGAGTCGAGAGGGGTCCATGCACGACGAAGATCATGAGCCCTGTGCCGCCAGGACGTGCCGGAGCGCAAGGGGATTGGCCCGAAAGAGGGATCTTCGGTGCCGCCGGTTTGATCAGCGGTCGCCCGCGGGGGGCTCGGGTGTACGTGCGTACGAGTCCGTCGGGGGCTCGTCGGAGATTCGGGAAAGAAATTTGGCCGACGGTTGAACACAAGCGCTGCCCCCGTGCGTACTCATGACCGTGCGGCGGCGCAGCAGGGCGCTGCAACACCCTTGCGATTATGGGGAGTTGACGATGAAGACCTCCTGGCGGAGCGCCTCACTCGTGGCGAGCGCCGCGGCGGTCCTGGCGCTGACGACGGCGTGCGGTCAGGACAGCCCACCGGCGGCCAGCCAGAACGTGGGCGCCACGGCCGCGCCCGGGGACTACGGCAGCATCGGCTCGGGTACCGCGGGCGCTGCGGGCGGCGCCGCGACCGGTCAGCCGGCCGCGCCCAGTGCCTCCAGCCCGTCCAACCCCGCCGGCAAGCTGTCCGTCTCCACCGCCGAGAAGGTCGGCAAGGTGGTCACCGACAGCCTCGGACTCACCCTGTACCGGTTCGACCAGGACACCGAGCAGCCGCCCAAGTCGAACTGCGACGGCGACTGCGCCAAGACCTGGCCGCCGGTGCCCGCGGACGACGCCGAGGCCGGCGAGGGCATCGACAAGGCGCTGCTCGGCTCCGTCACCCGGGCCGACGGCACCAAGCAGCTCACGGTCGGCGGCTGGCCCGCCTACCGCTACGCCAAGGACGTCAACGCCGGTGACGTCAAGGGCCAGGGGGTGGGCGGCAAGTGGTACGCGCTCGCCCCCGACGGCAAGAAGGCGCAGGGCGGTGCGGAGGGCGGTGCGGAGGGCGGCGGCGAAGCGGTCCAGGCCGGGCTGTCCACCCGCAACGACCCCAAGCTCGGCGAGATCGTCGTCGACAAGAACGGCATGACCGTCTACCGGTTCAAGAAGGACGAGGCCTGGCCCAAGCCGGTCTCCAACTGCACCGGTGAGTGCCTCGAGAAGTGGCCGCTCGTGGAGCCCGTCGACTTCGCCGACACCAAGGGCATCCAGAAGAAGGGCTACATGATCTTCGACCGGACCGACGGCAAGGGCAAGCAGCAGACGATCAACTGCTCGCCCATCTACACCTTCGCCAACGACAAGGCCCCGGGCGACACCAACGGCCAGGGCGTCGGCGGCACCTGGTTCGCCGTCCGGCCCGACGGAAAGCTGGTCGGCGCGTCGGAGTAGTGGAGAAACCTCCCCAGGGTTGATCAGCTCGTCCAACCGAAGCGCAGACCCGGTCCGCCCCTCCGTGACCCACGGAGGGGCGGACCGTTTTGCCGTTCTTCACCTGAAGTCATCGAATTGCCAACACCTTTACCCTTCCGGGGCGGAACCCTCCGGAATGCCTCGAACACTGTTCGTCATATGTTCGAGGGGCATGCGGAGGGGTATCAATTCGGCACGTGCCGCAGGCAGTGACCGGGAACGGATGGTCAATTTCCGTTTCAGGTCGCTCCATTGGCGGGCGATCAGTAGCCTCTGCTCGAACACCGGATCGCCTACGCCTTGGAGAGATAGATGGAGCGTCCCGCCTGGGCCCCACGGAGCATCGACATATCGGTGCCCAGCGTCTCCCGGATGTACGACTACTACCTGGGCGGATCGCACAACTTCGAGGTCGACCGCGAAGCGGCCCGCAGGGCCATGGAGTTCATGCCGGGGCTCCCCAAGATCATGCAGGCGAACCGTGCGTTCATGCGCCGCGCCGTGCGCTACGCGGCCGGCCAGGGCGTCACCCAGTTCCTGGACATCGGCTCCGGGATCCCCACCTTCGGCAATGTGCACGAGGTGGCGCAGGCCGCCCGCCCCGGCGCGCGCGTGGTGTACGTCGACCACGACCCGGTGGCCGTGGCGCACAGCCAGGCGGTACTGGAGGCCAACGACGACGCGGGCGTCGTCGCCGCGGATCTGCGCAAGCCCCAGGAAATCCTGCGCAGTCCCGAGGTGGAGCGGCTGATCGACCTGAATCAGCCAGTGGCGCTGCTCCTCGTTGCCATACTGCACTTCGTGGAAGACGAGGACGACCCGTACGGGGCCGTGGCGGAACTGCGCGAGGCGCTCGCGCCCGGCAGCCTGCTCGTGCTCACCCACGCCTCCTACGAGGGGATCCCGCTGCCGCCGGAGCGGGCCGGGGGTGCGGTGGACGTGTACGAGGACATCCGCAACCCGCTGATCATGCGTTCGCGCGACGAGATCGCGCGGTTCTTCGAGGGGTACGACATGGTGGAACCCGGACTGGTGGCGATGCCGCGCTGGCGCCCCGACACCGCACCGGAGGACGAGGATCCCTACGCGTTCTCCGGGTTCGCGGGCGTGGGGCGTACCGCGTGACCGCGGAACCGGACGGGCCGGAGGACAGACTGCGCAGATTCGCGACGATCTGGAGCCGGGCCGTCTTCCCGGTGACTTCGACGTCGTCGACCCGCACCGAGTTCGAGGCGCACCTGCTGCCCCTGGCCCGGCGGCTGAGCGAGGCACTGCTGGCCCGGGCCTTCGACTCCGACGCGGGCAGGGCCGTCGGCGCCGCCCTCGTGGACGCGCACTGCACCGACCCGGAGGCGCTCAGCCGCACCCTGGACTGCGTCGACGCGTACCTGGTCCTGTACTGCGGCGACGGCGGGGACCAGGAGGACCTGCGGGCCCGGTGCGCGCGGCTCCAGCACGCCATGGCCGCCGGCTTCGCCCGGGCGCTGCGCGAGCGGACCCTGGCAGAGCAAGAGGCCATCGCACAGGCCGCCCTCCAGGCGCAGGGTGTGGTGGCCCAGGCTCTGCACGCCAGCGAGGCGCGCTTTCGGGCCGTGTTCGAGGGCGCGGCCATAGGCATCGGCATGGCCGACCTCGACGGCAACATACTGCAGGTCAACGGCGCGCTGCTGCGCATGTTCGGGGTGTCCGACCAGACGCTGCGCAGCCGCAACGTCCGCGAGTGGACCCACCCCGACGACGCTCCGCAGACCTGGCGGCTCTACGACGAACTCGTGCGGGGCGACCGGGAGCACTACCACCTGGAGAAGGCGTTCTACCGCCCCGACGGAACCGTCCTGTGGACCAATCTGACGGTCTCCCTGCTGCGGGACGCCGACGGTGAACCCCAGTACCAGCTTGCCCTCATGGAGGACACCACCGAGCGGCGGCTGCTCAATCTGCGGCTGCGCTACGAGGCCACGCACGACGCCCTGACCGGCCTGCCCAACCGCACGTTCTTCTTCGAGCGTCTGGAGAAGGCACTGGGCGCCGGGGAAGGCCAGCGGTTCGGGCTGTGCTACCTGGACCTCGACGGTTTCAAGACCATCAACGACAGCCTCGGCCACGCCGCCGGCGACCGGCTGCTGGTGGAGGTCGCCGACCGGCTGCAGTCCTGCGCCACCGCGCCCGGCGAGATGGTCGCCCGGCTCGGCGGCGACGAGTTCGTGGCGCTGACCACCGGCCCCGACACCCAGGGTGACGTCGACGAGCTCGCCGGGCGCATCATGAACGCGCTGCTCGCGCCGATCAGCGTCGACGGCCGGGAGCTGACCGTGCGCGGCAGCATCGGCATCGTCGAGGGCCCGGCCGGGGAACGCAGCCCGGCGGAGGTGCTGCGCAGCGCCGACATCACCATGTACCGGGCCAAGTCGGCGGGGGGCAACCGCTTCGAGCTCGCCGACCCGGAGGCGGACGCCCGGGCCATCACCCGGCACGGGCTGACCACGGCGCTCCCGACGGCGCTGGAACGCGGCGAGTTCTTCATCGAGTACCAGCCGCTGGTCCACCTCGGCGACGGCAGCGTCCGGGGCGCCGAGGCCCTGGTGCGCTGGCTGCATCCGCAGCACGGCGTGCTCGGGCCGGACCGCTTCATCCCGCTCGCGGAGCACACGGGCCTGATCGTGCCGCTGGGCCGTTGGGTGCTGGAGCAGTCGGTGCGTCAGGCCCGCGAGTGGCGGGAACTGCACGGCGGCGCCGAGGCGATGGGGCCGCTGCGGATCAACGTCAATCTCTCGCCGTGCCAGCTGACGCATCCCGGTCTGGTCCAGGACACGGTCGACATCCTGGAGCGCACGGGCGTCGCGCCCGACGCGCTGTGCCTGGAGGTCACGGAGTCGGCGCTGATCGGCGCGGACGACGACCTGCTCAAGCCGCTGCGGCGGCTGGCGGAGATGGGCGTCGACATCGCCCTGGACGACTTCGGAACGGGCTACTCCAACCTCGCCAACCTGCGCCGGCTGCCCGTCAGCATCCTGAAGCTGGACCGGTCCTTCACCCAGAGCATGCAGCAGTTCCCGGCCGACCCCGTCGACCTCAAGATCGTCGAGGGGATCGTCTCCCTGGCCCACAGCCTGGACCTGGCGGTGACGGTGGAGGGCGTGGAGACGGGTGCCCAGGCCGAACAGCTGCGCATACTCGGCTGCGACACGGCCCAGGGCTGGTACTACGCCCGCCCGGGCCCCCCGGACAGGCTCCACGAACTGGCTTTGGTGGACGCGACGGGCTGACGCCCCCGGCCGCTGCGCGCGGCCGGGTCAGGCCCCCAGCCCGCGCAGCAGCAGCGCGAGACCGCCCAGAAACTCCCCGTCGGCACTGACCTTCCGGGCGTCCCGGGCGGTCTCGGTCATGTAGGGGAAGGCGTCGGGGGGCAGCTCGGTGATGGCGACCGTGCCCTCGCCGGACAGGGGCCCGAGCTGCTCCAGCTGGATCGCGCCGATGACGTAGCCGAGCAGGCCCCGCAGTGCGACCACGCGCTGGGCGCCGTCGAATCCGGCCTCCGCGAGCACGCCGAGCACGGACTCCGACCAGCGCAGCCCGACGAGCGAGCGGTGCCGATGGGCGACGGTCAGGGGCACGACCTCCGGATGGGCCGCCATGGCGTCCCGCAGCCGCCGCACCAGCACCTCGATGCGGTCGTGCCAGTGGCCTCCCGGGCCGGGCGCTTCCGTGTCCACCGTTTCGAGCACGAGGTCGACGACCAGCCTTTCCAGCTCTGCGCGGTCGTCGACGTACCGGTACAGCGCCATGGTGCTCATGCCGAGTTCTTTCGCGACCGAGCGCATGGACAGCGGAAGCGCCCATGCTGATGCGCAGGCCCGCCCGGCCGTTACGGCCCGGCTCCACCGTCACCGGCCGCCGGATCGACACCGTCTCGGGCGGCCCGGTCGGCGTCCCCGACCCCGACCGCCTGGTCCACCTCCAGTTCCGGCGGTTCGCCGGATGTCCCGTGTGTCATCTGCACCTGCGGTCGGTGGTCCGCAGGCACGCGGAGATCGAGGCCGCAGGCGTCCGTGAGGTCGTGGTCTTCCACTCGCCCGCCGAGGAACTGCTCCGGCATACCGCCGACCTGCCCTTCGCGGTCGTCGCCGATCCCGGCAAGCGGCTGTACGCCGAGTTCGGCGTCGAGTCGGCTCCCCGGGCGCTGCTCAGCCCGCGCGCATGGGGGCCGGTCGTCCGGGCGGTGCTGCGCGGCGGACGGGAGGTCCTCCGCGGCCGCGAGCGGCTCCCTGCGACCCGTCAGGCCGGCGGCAGGCTCGGCCTGCCCGCCGACTTCCTGATCGGCACCGACGGCCGGATCCTCGCGGCCAAGTACGGTGAGCACGTATACGACCAGTGGCCCGTCGATGAACTCCTGCTCCTGGCGTCCTCCCACCGGCCGGCCGCCGGCCGTCTCCCGGCGGGGTAGCAGCGGCCTCTGCGGCAAGGCGCCGCGGAGTGGGATCTCGGGCGTGGGGCGGCGGGTGCCGGATCCTCCACAGGGACGGGCCGTGTCACCGCTCCAGCAGCATCCGCTGCAGCATCCGCTGCAGCTCCCGGGCGGCCCGAGGCGGCGCCACATCACTGCGATGCGCCAGCGCGATCACGCGATGCAGTCCGGGCCGGGCCAGCGGAGTGACCCGCAGCCCGCGCCCGGACCTCGCCGCCACCATCCGCGGCACCACGGCCACCCCCAGCCCGGCCCGCACGAAACCCAGCACCGCGTCCATTTCCCCGCCCTCCACGGCGAAGTCGGGCTCGAACCCCTCGGCACGGCAGGCGGCCACGGTCAGCTCCCGCAGGTCGTACCCGTGCCGGAACATCACCAGCCGCTCACCCTCCAGGTCGGAGACGCGCACCGTACGCCGCCCCTGGCCGGGCCTCGGCGCGTCCGGAGACGAGACCACGACCAGATCCTCCCGCAGCAGCTCCACCGTGGTCAGCGCCGGCGCCGGCGTCGGCAGCGGCAGCACGACCAGGGCCAGATCCAGCGCGCCGCGTGCCAGCTCCCGCACCAGGTCGTGCGACCCGCCCTCCTCGATCAGCAGGCGGATTCCCGGATAGCGGTCGTGAAAGGCCCGCAGCACATCCGGCAGCAGTCCTGTACACACACTCGGCGTCGCCCCCAGCCGCACCCGGCCGCTGCGCAACTGCGCCAGCTCCTGCACCTCGTGCCGCGCCGTGTCCGCGTCGGCCAGGATCCGCCGGGCCAGCGGGAGGAGCGCCTCCCCGGCGTCCGTGAGCGTGATGTTGCCGCGGGCGCGCAGGAAGAGGTCCGCTCCCAACTCCCGCTCCAGCGCCTTGATCTGCTGCGACAGCGACGGCTGCGCGACATGGACCAGATCGGCGGCCCGGGTGAAGTGCCGGGTCTCGGCGACGGCCACGAAGTACTGGAGCTGCTGGAACTGCATACTCCTACGATAGCTCCAGCCTATGGAATCAAGCCGGACCATGTCTTGGACCGATCGGCCGCACGTCCGTAGCGTGCTGCGCATGGCTCTGGCAACGCGGACGGACCGACGGCCGTCCTTCGCACGCACCGTGTGGGACTCCACCGTCGGCAAGAAGACCGTGATGGCGGTCAGTGGTCTGATCATGCTGCTGTACCTGGTCGTCCATATGATCGGAAACCTGAAGATCTTCTTCGGGGCGGGCGAGTTCAACCACTACGCGCACTGGCTGCGCACCGTCGGGGAGCCGTTCATGCACTACGAGTGGACGCTCTGGCTCGTCCGGATCGTGCTGGTCGTCGCCGTCGTCGCGCACGCCACCTCGGCGTACCAGCTCAGCCGGCGCGACATCAGGGCACGGCCGAGCAAGTACGTCCACAAGAAGGCCCGGGCCTCCTACGCCACGCGCACCATGCGGTGGGGCGGCATCATCCTCGGCCTGTTCATCGTCTGGCACATCCTCGACCTGACGACCGGCACCGTGCACACCGGCGGCTTCCAGGAGGGCCACCCGTACCAGAACGTCGTGGACACCTTCTCCACCTGGTACGGCAACGTCATCTACATCGTCGCGATGCTCGCCCTCGGCCTGCACATCCGGCACGGCTTCTGGAGCGCGGCCCAGACCCTCGGTGTGGGCAGCCGCACCCGCGACCGCTTCCTCAAGACCTTCGCCGACGTCCTCGCGCTGCTGCTCACGGCCGGCTTCATCGCCGTACCCGTGGGCGTCATGACCGGAGTGGTGAGCTGAACATGACTTCCTACGCCGACTACACGACCGGGGAACCGGTCGCCGACACCAAGGCCCCCGCCGGGCCGGTCAACGAGCGCTGGGACAAGCGGCGCTTCGAGGCCAAGCTGGTCAACCCCGCCAACCGGCGCAAGCACACCGTGATCGTCGTCGGCACCGGCCTCGCCGGCGGCTCCGCCGGGGCCACGCTCGCCGAACAGGGCTACCACGTCGTGCAGTTCTGCTACCAGGACTCACCCCGCCGCGCCCACTCCATCGCCGCGCAGGGCGGCATCAACGCCGCGAAGAACTACCGCAACGACGGCGACTCCGTCCACCGCCTGTTCTACGACACGGTCAAGGGCGGCGACTTCCGGGCCCGCGAGTCCAACGTGCACCGGCTCGCGCAGATCTCCGTCGAGATCATCGACCAGTGCGTGGCCCAGGGCGTGCCCTTCGCCCGCGAGTACGGCGGCCTGCTCGACACCCGGTCGTTCGGCGGGGTGCAGGTGTCGCGCACGTTCTACGCCCGCGGCCAGACGGGCCAGCAGCTCCTCCTGGGCGCCTACCAGGCCCTCAGCCGGCAGATCGCCGCCGGGAACGTCGAGATGCACCCGCGCACCGAGATGCTCGACCTGATCGTCGTCGACGGGCGGGCACGCGGCATCGTGGCACGGGACCTCGTCACCGGGCGCATCGACACGTACTTCGCGGACGCCGTCGTCCTCGCCTCCGGCGGCTACGGCAACGTCTTCTACCTGTCGACCAACGCCATGAACTCCAACGCCACCGCCATCTGGCGGGCCCACCGGCGCGGCGCCCTGTTCGCCAACCCCTGCTTCACCCAGATCCACCCCACCTGCATCCCGCGCACCGGCGACCACCAGTCCAAGCTGACGCTGATGAGCGAGTCGCTGCGCAACGACGGCCGCATCTGGGTGCCGAAGGCCAAGGGCGACCGGCGGCCCCCGAACGACATCCCCGAGGACGAGCGCGACTACTACCTGGAGCGCATCTACCCCTCCTTCGGCAATCTCGTCCCGCGGGACATCGCCTCGCGCGCCGCGAAGAACGTGTGCGACGAGGGCAGGGGAGTGGGCCCCGGCGGCCAGGGCGTCTACCTCGACTTCGCCGACGCCATCGAACGCATGGGCCGGGGGGCCGTCGAGGCCAAGTACGGCAACCTCTTCGACATGTACCAGCGGATCACCGACGAGGATCCGTACGAGGTGCCGATGCGGATCTACCCCGCCGTGCACTACACGATGGGCGGCCTGTGGGTCGACTACGACCTCCAGACCACCATCCCCGGGCTGTTCGCGGTCGGCGAGGCCAACTTCTCCGACCACGGTGCCAACCGCCTCGGCGCCTCCGCGCTGATGCAGGGACTCGCGGACGGCTACTTCGTCCTCCCCTCGACCATCAACGACTACCTGGCCCGCAACCCGCACCACGACACGGTGACCGACGAACACCCCGAGGTGCAGGAGGTACTGGCCGGCACCCAGGACCGCCTCAACCTGCTGCTGTCCGTCGACGGCGACCGCACCCCCGACTCCTTTCACCGCGAGGTCGGCGAACTCATGTGGGAGTTCTGCGGCATGGCCCGCACCGACGCCGGGCTGCGCAAGGCGCTGGAACGCATCCCGCAGATCCGCGAGGAGTTCTGGCGGCGCATCAAGGTGCCCGGCACCGGCGAGGAATTCAACCAGTCGCTGGAGAAGGCCAACCGCATCGTCGACTACCTGGAGCTCGCCGAGCTGATGTGTCTCGACGCGCTCCACCGTGAGGAGTCCTGCGGCGGCCACTTCCGCGAGGAGTCCCAGACGCCCGACGGCGAGGCCGCCCGCGACGACGAGCGGTTCGCGTACGCCGCCGCCTGGGAGTTCACCGGCACGGGCGAAGCTCCGGTGCTGCACAAGGAAGACCTGGTCTTCGAGTACGTCCACCCCACTCAGCGGAGCTACGCATGAAGCTCACCCTGCGCGTCTGGCGGCAGCAGAACGCCGACGCCGACGGCACGATGTCCACGTACGAGGTGGACGGCATCTCGCCCGACATGTCGTTCCTGGAGATGCTCGACACGCTCAACGAGGAACTCATCGTCAAGGGCGACGACCCGGTCGCCTTCGACCACGACTGCCGCGAAGGCATCTGCGGCGCGTGCTCGCTCGTCATCAACGGCGACGCGCACGGTCCCGAGCGCACGACGACCTGCCAGCTGCACATGCGGTCGTTCCAGGACGGCGACACGATCGACGTCGAGCCGTGGCGGGCGTCGGCGTTCCCGGTGATCAAGGATCTCGTCGTGGACCGGTCGGCCTTCGACCGGATCATCCAGGCCGGCGGGTACATCACCGCGCCGACGGGGGCGGCTCCCGAGGCGCACGCCACGCCGGTGCCGAAGCCGGACGCCGACCTCGCCTTCGAGCACGCCGAGTGCATCGGGTGCGGGGCGTGCGTGGCGGCCTGCCCGAACGGGGCGGCGATGCTGTTCACGTCCGCCAAGATCAACCACCTCAACGTGCTGCCGCAGGGGGCGCCCGAGCGGGAGACGCGGGTGCTGGACATGGTGGAGCAGATGGACGAGGAGGGGTTCGGCGGGTGCACGCTCGCGGGCGAGTGCGCCACCGCCTGCCCGAAGGGCATCCCGTTGATGTCCATCACGAACATGAACAAGGAGTGGCTGCGAGCCGCGCGGAGGGCCAAGCGGTAGCGCCGCAGGGGCTTCGGTGCTGCGGCGGCTGCGGATGCGTCGTGGTCGATCGCGCAGTTCCCCGCGCCCCCAGGGGGTTGCAGTGAACGTTCGCCGGCAGGTGCGGACGGGCGGGGCCGGGAGTGGTGCTCTCCGGCCCCGTCTCGCGCCTATCCGTCACGGGCCCGGATCGGCCAGGACACGGTCAGTACCAGGGCCGCCAAATCGTTCGTGACCGCTCGGGACCGAGGTCCAGGGCGTGGGTGCGCGGCGCGGTCACGAAGCTGTAGCACGGCAGCGGACCGGTCACGCCGAGCGCCAGTCTGTCCCGACGTCGTGTGCCTGCGCGGCCACGGCCTGCCGGAAGCGCTGTTCGTCGACGCGTCGCACCAGGAACGACGTGCTGAGCACCTGCTCGTGGGCCGCCTCCGCGGGCGCGAGCCGTTCAACAACCCCACACCCGCTCTCTCTGCACATGACACGCGCAGGTCAGTCGGCATCGGAAGAACAGAGGCGCAGGACCTGTACGACACCGCTCAGCGCCCCGCCCCGCCTCGCCGAACCGGCCCGTGACCAGGAGAGAGCCATGACCGGCGTACTGACCGTCGACCGCCCCGCGCAGCCCACGGCCCCCACCCGCTACACCGTCGCCCTCGCCCGGAACGAGGAGGACGTGCGTGCCGCCCAGCGCCTGCGGCACGACGTCTTCGCCGGGGAGATGGGCGCCCTGCTGGCCGGCCCGCAGCCGGGCCTCGACGCCGACGCGTTCGACGCGTACTGCGACCACCTGCTCGTCCGGGAGGAGACGACCGGCCAGGTCGTCGGCACCTACCGGCTGCTGCCGCCCGAGCGCGCCGCGGTCGCGGGGCGGCTGTACTCCGAAGGCGAGTTCGACCTGGCCGCGCTCGACGGGATCCGGCCGCAGCTCGTCGAGGTCGGCCGCTCCTGTGTGCACCCCGACCACCGCGACGGTGCTGTCATCAGCCTCATCTGGGCCGGCATCGCCCGCTACATGGTCGACCACGGCCACGAATGGCTCGCCGGCTGCTGCTCCGTCCCGCTCGCCGACGGCGGCACCCTCGCGTCCGCCACCTGGGACCGGGTGCGCGACAAGCACCTCTCCCCGGAGGAGTTCCGGGTGCGGCCGCTGCTGCCGTGGACGCCGGGTCCCGCGCCCGCCGCCCGCGTCGAACTGCCCGCCCTGCTGCGGGGCTACCTCCGGCTGGGTGCGTGGGTGTGCGGCGAACCGGCCCACGACCCGGACTTCGGCGTGGCCGACCTGTACGTGCTGCTGCCGATGAGCCGCGTCAACGCCCGGTACCTGCGTCACTTCCTCTCCCTCGTACCGGCCTGATGAGCGCCTGGCTGCCCACCGCGCCCTGCACGCCGCAGAGCTGCGTCGAGGCGCCGGCGGCCGTGCGGGCACGGACCGTGCCGCGGGCCGTGCTGCGGCTCACCGCGGTCCTGCTGCTCCTGCTCGCGGGGATCGCGCTGACGCCCTTCGGCGGGCGGATACCGGTGTCGCTGGTCCGGCGGTGGTGCCGGTGGATCGTGCGGGCCGCAGGCGTCCGGGTCCGCATCACCGGCGCCGCCGCCCCCACCGGCGGACTGCTGCTGGTCGCCAACCACATCTCCTGGCTGGACATCCCGCTGCTCGCCGCCGTCCGACCCGCCCGGATGCTGGCCAAGACCGAGGTGCGGCACTGGCCGGTCGCCGGTGCGCTGGCCGCCCGCGGCGGAACCCTGTTCATCGACCGGGACCGGCTGCGGGCCCTGCCCGACACGGTCGCCCGGATCGCCGGCGCCCTGCGCGAGGGCGCCGCGGTCGCGGCCTTCCCCGAGGGCAGCACTTGGTGCGGCCGGGCCCAGGGCACCTTCCGGCGTGCCGTCTTCCAGGCGGCCCTGGACGCCGGGGTGCCGGTCCAGCCGGTGCGGATCGGCTACCGGCTCAGCGGCGGCAGGGCCACCACGGCCCCCGCGTACGTCGGCGACGACACGCTGCTCGCCTCTCTTTGGCGGGTGGCGACGGCCCACGGCCTGATCGCGGAGGTCGAGGTCCGCGCCCCCCTCCCACCGGGCGCCGGCCCCGACCGCCGCACCCTCGCCCGCGCGGCCCAGCCCCCGGACACGACGGCGCCGACGTGGACGCACACGGTGCTGGTCGCGTAGACGCGCCCCGGCCGGGCGGCGACCCGGCATCGAACGCGGCGTGTCCGGCCCCGCCCGCGGGCTCGGTCCGGCTGCGCAACGCGTTCGGGACGATGCGGGCCGTCGGGCCCGTGGCGCGGCCCGGCCGCCGCACGGGGCGCGTTTGCGGGTCGGCGGCAGTCGACCGCCGGGGCGGGACGTCGGCAGGGGCGGCTGCGGGTGCGTACTGGTGCGCTGCGTACCGGCGCGCACGGTGTTGGTGGCGTAGGTGCGCGCCGGTTGGGCTGTGGCCCGGCAGCGAACCCGGCGCGTCCCGTCCGCCCGCCGCTGAATGCCCCGGCTGCGGGCCCCCCGGCCCGAGACGCGCCCCGGTAGCCGGACGAAGATGCCTCCACGCGGATGGCGGCAGTCGGTCGCCGGGGCGTGACGCCGGAAGCGGCGGCCCGGCGCGCTGCGTCCCCCGAGGCCGGGCGCCCGCAGTGCCTGCCGCGGGCGCGTCCCCGCGCGCTGCCCGCCACGCCCCCGCCCGTCCCACCGGATGTGTCTCAGCGGCTGTCGGACAGCGTGCGTGCCAGGTAGGGGGCCGTGCGGCTCGTCCGGGACCGGGCGATCTCTCGCGGTGGGCCCGCCGCCACGATGTGGCCGCCCGCGTCGCCGCCGCCGGGGCCGAGGTCGATCACCCAGTCCGCGCGTGCGACGACGGACATGTCGTGCTCGACGACGACCACGGTGTGCCCGGCGTCGACGAGGCCGTGCAACTGGCGCATCAGGACGTCCACATCGGCCGGGTGGAGGCCGGTCGTGGGTTCGTCGAGGAGGTAGAGCGTGTGGCCGCGCCGGCCGCGCTGCAGTTCGCTCGCCAGCTTGATGCGCTGGGCCTCGCCGCCGGAGAGCTCGGTCGCGGGCTGGCCGAGGCGGAGGTAACCAAGGCCGACGTCGAGCAGGGCGGCAAGGCTGCGGGCCACGGCCGGGGTGTCCGCGAAGAACTCCGCCGCGCTCTCCACCGTCAGATCCAGCACCTGCGCGATGTTCCGCCCCCGGTACGTCACCTCCAGCGTCGACGGGTTGTAGCGGGCCCCGCCGCAGTCCGGGCAGGGCGCGTACGTGCTGGGCAGGAACAGCAGCTCCACGCTGACGAACCCCTCGCCCTGGCAGGTCTCGCAGCGCCCGCCCGCCACGTTGAAGGAGAACCGCCCTACGCCGAAACCGCGTTCGCGGGCCCCGTCGGTGGCCGCGAACACCTTGCGTACGACGTCGAAGAGGCCCGTGTACGTGGCGAGGTTCGAGCGCGGCGTGCGGCCGATCGGCTTCTGGTCGACCGAGACCAGCCGGCCCACGCCGGCCGAGTCCTGCGTGATCTCGCCGATGAGCGTGGACTTGCCGGAGCCGGACACCCCGGTCACCGCGGTGAACACGCCGAGCGGGAACTCCGCTGTCACACCGCGCAGGTTGTGCCGGGTGACCGGGCCGGTCTTCAGCCACCCGGTCGCCTCGCGCACGTCCCGGGCCGGGGCGGGGGAGTCATGGAAGAGGTAGCGGGCCGTCGCCGATTCCGCGACCCCCGCCAGCCCGGCCACGGGGCCGCTGTGCAGCACGCGCCCGCCGTGTTCGCCCGCTGCCGGCCCCACGTCGACCAGCCAGTCGGCGCCCCGCATGACGTCGAGGTGGTGCTCCACCACGAACACCGAGTTCCCGGACGTCTTCAGCCGATCCAGCACCGTGAGCAGCGCCTCGGTGTCCGCCGGGTGCAGTCCGGCCGACGGCTCGTCGAGGACGTAGACCACCCCGAAGAGACCGGAGCGCAGCTGGGTGGCGAGGCGCAGGCGTTGCAGCTCGCCCGGGGAGAGGGTGGGAGCGGGCCGGTCGAGGCTGAGGTAGCCGAGGCCCAGCTCGACGACCGGCGCGATCCGGGACCGCAGGTCGTCGGTGAGGACCCGGGCGGCCTCCGAGGTCCCGTCGAGACCGGCGGCCAGCTCCGTCAGCGGCACCGCGGCCAGCTCGGCGATGGTCCGGCCGCCGAACGTCACCGCCAGGGCCTCGGGACGCAGCCGGCTGCCGCCGCACGCCGGGCAGGGCGCACTGGTGAGGAACCGCTCGGCCCTCGCCCGCAGGGCCGGGCTCTTGGAGTCCGAGAACGTCTTCATCACGTACCGGTGGGCGCTCATGTACGTGCCCTGGTAGGGCCGTTGGATGCGGTCGGCGTCCCGTACCGGATGCACCGTGACCACCGGCTGCTCGTCCGTGAACAGGATCCACTCCCGCTCGCGGGCGGGCAGCTCCCGCCACGGCCGGTCCACGTCGTGTCCGAGCGCGTCGAGGATGTCCCGGAGGTTCTTGCCCTGCCAGGCGCCCGGCCACGCGGCGATCGCCCCGTCGCGGACCGACAGCGAGGGGTCGGGGACCAGCAGCTCCTCGCTCGTACGGTGCACCTGCCCGAGCCCGTGGCACGCCGGGCAGGCCCCCACCGCCGTATTGGGTGAGAAGGCGTCGGAGTCCAGCCGCTCAGCACCCGGCGGATGGGTGCCGGCCCGGGAGAACAGCATCCGCAGGGAGTTGGAGAGGTTGGTGACCGTGCCGACGGAGGAGCGCGAGGTCGGGGCGGCACGGCGCTGCTGGAGCGACACGGCCGGCGGCAGACCGGTGATCTCCCCGACCTTCGGCGCGCCGACCTGGTGGATCAGCCGGCGCGCGTACGGCGCGACCGACTCGAAGTAGCGGCGCTGCGCCTCCGCGTAGATCGTGCCGAACGCCAGCGACGACTTCCCCGAGCCGGACACGCCGGTGAACACGGCCAGCACGTCCCGGGGGATGTCGACGTCGATGCCCCGGAGGTTGTGCTCGCGGGCTCCGCGGACACGGACGAACGGGTCACGGGGGTCGCGGTCGTGCATGGGAGACGACTCTAACCGGATCTAACCGGAGGCGATCGCGGCCAGCCGCGTGTAGGAGTCCAGCAGGGCCTCACGGTCGTACGTGCTGGTCGTGACCAGGACCTCCTGGGCGCCCGTCTCCTTCACCACCGTCGCCAGTTCGTGCGCCACCTGCTCCTCGGTCCCGGCGATGTGACCGGTCAGGCCCGACTCGTAGAAGTCCCGCTCCTTGCCGGTCATCGTGAGGGCCTCCACGCGCTCGGCGGGCGGCAGCGGCGGGAAGGTGCCGCGGGTGCGGGAGTGGGCCATCGACCAGGCCTCGGGGATCAGCAGCCGCCGGGCCTCCTCGGGGGTGCCGGCCACGGCGATCGTGCCCGAGATGACGACGTAGGGCTCCGGTGCCCAGACGGAGGGGCGGAAACGGTCGCGGTAGTGGTCGATGCCGCGCCGCATCTTCTCCCGGTTCCTGAGGTCGCCGATGACCATGGGCAGGCCCGCGCGGGCGGCGATGCCGGCGCCCGCGCCCATGGCCAGGACGAACGGTGGCACGGTCAGACCCTCGGCGGGGCGGGCGCGCACCCCGGTGGGGGAGGTGCCCCGGAACCAGCCGAGCAGCTCCGCGAGCTGGGCCTCGAAGTCCTCGGCGTCACCCTTGTCGCGGCCCAGGGCCCGGCGCACGCCGTCCGTGAAGCCGACCGACCGGCCGAGGCCCATGTCGATCCGACCGGGGAACAGCGACTCCAGCACCCCGAACTGCTCGGCCACGACCAGCGGCCGGTGGTTGGGCAGCATCACCCCGCCGGTGCCGACCCGGATCGTCCGGGTGGCGCCCGCGACGGCGGCGGCCAGCACGGTCGGCGCGGAACCGGCCACCCCGGGCACACCGTGATGCTCCGAGACCCAGAGCCGGTGGTAGCCGAGCCGCTCCAGCTCTTGCGCCAGCCGCACGGTGTCGCGCAGCGCCTCGGGGTGGGTGTGCCCCTCGCGAGTGCGGGAGCGGTCGAGGACGGACAGGCGCACGGGATCCATACCAGGTTCTACGCCCGGCGGGGCCGCCGGTATTCCATCGCCCCTAGGGAACCACCGCCGGAAAACCGCGTGACCGCGTCCCGGCACGTCAGCACAATGTGCCGGTATCCAGAAGCGAAAGGCGGCCGACCGTGACCGTCCCCAACATCCTGCTCTCCGGCATCGTGGGATCGACCGCATACGGTCTCGCCCGCCCGGGTTCGGACATCGACCGCCTCGGCCTGTTCGCCGTGCCCACCGACGAGCTGCACGGTCTGCGCATGCCGAAGGAGTCACACGTCAGCACGGCGCCGGACCGCACCCTGCACGAGGCGGCCAAGTGGTGCCGGCTGGCGCTGGGCGGCAACCCGACCGCGATGGAGCTGGTGTGGCTCCCCGACGACCTGTACGAGGTGCGCACCCCGCTCGGCGACGAGCTCATCGGCATCCGTACCGCGTTCCTGAGCGCCAAGCGGGTCAGGGACGCCTACCTCGGATACGCCACGCAGCAGTTCCGGCGGCTGGAGGCACGCGGCGACGGTTCGTTCTCCGCCGACACCCGCAAGCGGACCGCGAAGCACGCCCGGCATCTGAAACGGCTGTGCGCGCAGGGCCTGGAGCTGTACACCACCGGGCGGCTGACGATCCGCGTCGAGAACCCGGACGAGTACCACGCCTTCGGCGAGCGCGTCGCCGCCGACCCGTCGGAGGCCCTGCCCCTGCTCCGGCACTACGAGGAGGCCTTCGGCGCAGGGCCCACGGCGCTGCCGGACGAGCCCGACGAGGCGCCGGTGGAAGCCTGGCTGCGCCGGGTCCGGGAGCACTTCTGGGCCCAGACGGCGAGCTCAGCCGTCGGGGCGTAGCAGGCCGCGCTCGTAGGCCCTCACCAGGTTCTGCGGGACGAGGTGACGCACGCCGTCGACGGTGACGGGGACCAGGGTCGGCGTGGCCGCCTTCCACTGGGCGCGGCGGTGACGGGTGTTGCTGCGGGACATCTTCCGCTTCGGGACGGCCATGGGACTCCTCCTCGGTGGACGGGCACCGAGGACGCTACATGAAAATGGATCCCATTAACAATGTGCGTCCCAGCGCCCGGCCGCCGCTGTCCCGGGGTGCGGGTCAGTCGTCCGCGCCCACGAGCATCCGCACCTCGAACTTCTCGTGGGCGGAGGGCTCTTCGGCCGGCCCCTTGTCCAGCACGGTGCCGAGCCAGCCCAGGAGGAAGCCCACCGGGATCGAGACGATGCCGGGGTTCTGGAGCGGGAACCAGGCGAAGTCGGCCTCGGGGTAGAACGAGCCCGGGGCCGAGGAGACGACCGGGGAGAACGCGGCCAGCAGGACGGAGCAGAGCAGACCGCCGTAGAGGCTCAGCAGGGCGCCCTTCGCGCTGAAGCGCCGCCAGAAGAGGGTGTAGATGATCGTCGGCAGGATCGCGGACGCGGCGATGGCGAAGGCCAGGAAGGCGAGCGTCGCGGTGTTCGCCCCCCAGGCGACGAGGGCCAGCAGAATGCCGAGAACCCCGATGACCGCCCCGGACAGCCGGGCGACGGTCAGCTCCTCCGTCTCGGTCGCCCGGCCCTTGCGGATCACCTCGCTGTACAGGTCGTGCGCCAGGGAGGAAGCCGCGGCCAGGGTGAGACCGACCGCCACGGCCAGCAGCGTCAGGTACGCCAGACAGGTCAGCAGCGCGGTCAGGACACTGCCGCCCAGCTCGTGGGCGAGCAGCAGGACGGAGGCGTTGCCGGTGCGGTCCGTGCTCTCGATGGTCTCCCGGCCGAGCAGCGCGGTGGCGCCGAGCCCCATGATGCCGGCTCCGAAGCAGACGGCGCCGACCAGGCCGACGGCCCACAGCACGGAGGAGCGCAGCACGCCGCTGTTGCGCGGGGTGAGCAGCCGCATCAGCACGTGCGGCAGGGCGGCGAGGCCGAGCACGATGGCCAGTTCGAGACTGAGGAAGTCCAGCTTGTTGCTGACGGTGCCGCCGTAGCGCAGCCCTGGTTCGAGGAAGCTCAGACCCGAACCGCTGCGCTGGGACGCCCTCTCCAGCAGCGCGTTGGGGTTCCAGTCGAAGTGGTGCAGCACCCAGCCCGCGGTGAACAGCACGCCCACCACCAGCATCACGGCCTTGATGATCTGGATGACCGTCGCGCCGGGCATGCCGCCGAGGGAGGCGTACAGGATCACGAAGGCGCCGATCACCACCACGCACAGGGTACGGGTGCTGCCGCTGGGCACACCGGTGAACTGGGTCAGCAGGGCCACACTGCCGACGAGTTGGGCCACCAGGTACAGCGTGGCGATGGCCAGGATGCAGACCGCCAGCGCGACCCGGACCGGCCGCTGCTGCCGCGGCAGGCGCAGCGCCACCGTGTCGCCGAGCGTGAACCTGCCCGTGCGGTGCAGGGGTTCGGCGATCAGCAGCAGCACCATCATCCAGGCGACGGTGGTCCCGCCGAGGTACATCAGCCCGTCATAGCCGGTCAGGGCGACCAGCCCGGTGCTGCCCAGCAGCGTGGCGGCGGACAGGTAGTCGCCGCACATGGCGAGGCCGTTGCGCAGCGGCGACATGGCGCGGTTGCCGAGGTAGAACTCGCTGATCTCATCGCGCTGAGGAGCCGTCAGCAGCGCCATGAACAGAGTGATCACGACCACGGTCAGGAACAGGACGAACGTCAGCTGCAAGCTGCTGTCGTCGATGGCGGCGGCGCTCACCACGTGCGGAACCCCCTCGCGCCGGGCCGGAGCGGCTGCCCGGCCCCCTGGGGTGGCGCCGTCGTCCGGGCGCGGCGGCTCCCGGTCTCGTGCAGCCGGGACTTCAGGCCGCGGGCGAGCGGATCGACCCGGGTGCGCATGTGCCGGACATAGCACCACGCGGTCACGCCCATGATGACGAACTGCCCGAGACCGAGGCTGAGTCCGACCGTGAGGCGGCCGAACAGCGGCTGGTTCATCACCGCGGGCACAAAACTCGACAGCAGTACGTACAGCAGGAATCCACCGACGGACAGGACCGTCGCGCGGATGCCGAACCGGCGCTGCGCCCGACGCAGAGAGTGAAATTCGGGATGGTCGGATATGCGAGACGGCGGAGTTTGTTCGATGTGCGGAAGCGGGAATGTGGGAGTGTCATCCCGCCGTGGTGGATATTCGGGCACAGGCGCACCTTCTTCGCTGCATCGTGCCCCGCACTCGACCCCGTCGGGTCAGTGGACGCGTCCGGTTTTCGGGCAGGGGGAAGGGGTGCCGGACGCGCGGTGGGGGTGCGGGCTCTGTGGGGGGGGCGTGAATCCGGAAAACGCCCTGCTCGGATTCACGCGGACGGCCTCGGGGTTCTGTGTGGAGTTCCCCGACCAGCCTCGGCCGCGGGTGGTGGCGAGGCTGAGAGCGGAGTATGTCAGTGCTGTCCTTGAGCCATCAACTGTGAGGGTGAACAGACCCGCTTACATGGCTTGTTCATGCGTGTTGTCTCACATGCGCACAGCGCGGGGACCCCTTACGCTGGGCGGCGTGAGCGACGACCGCAGCAAGGCCCCGCTGGCCGTGTTCGACCTGGACAACACCCTCGCCGACACCACGCACCGGCAGCGGTTCCTGGAACGCAGGCCGAAGGACTGGGACGGGTTCTTCTCGGCCGCGCCCCAGGACCCGCCGGTCCCTGAGGGCATCGCCCTGGTCCGGGAGAGCGCGCGGGAGTGCGAGATCGTCTACCTCACCGGGCGGCCCGAGCGCTGCCGGCGCGACACGCTGGACTGGCTCGCCGCCCAGGGGCTGCCCGAAGGGCGCGTACACATGCGGCGGGACGCCGACCGGCGTCCCGCCCGGTTCACCAAGCTGGAGATCCTGCGACGGCTCGCCCGCACCCGCGAGGTCCGCGTCCTCGTGGACGACGACGAGCTGGTCTGCGCGGACGCCCGGCGCGCCGGATTCACCGTCGTACGGGCCGACTGGGTGACCCGGTCCGCCGAGCTGAAGGCGGCGCAGGAGCGCGAGGGGCGGACCTGAGCACTACTCCGACTCGTCGAGGCGGAAGCCCACCTTCAGCCCCACCTGCCAGTGCGCGATCTGCCCGTCCTCCAACTGGCCGCGCACCTGCGTCACCTCGAACCAGTCCAGGTTGCGCAGCGTCTGCGAGGCCCGGTCGATGCCGTTGCGGATGGCCTGGTCGACGCCGTCCGGTGAGGTGCCGACGATCTCCGTGACCCGGTAGGTGTGGTTCGACATGCCGCTGCTCCTCTTCCCATGACGTTCCTGTGACGGGAGTGTCACGCGTCATTCCACCGTGCCCCAAGCGGCGGCGAAGCGCGAGACGTCGCCTCCCGCCGGTGCCACCGCTCCGGGGCCGGCGGGGGTCAGCGCGCCACGCTCAGCGACAGCGCGAAGCGGCCCGCGTCGTCCGTCCACCAGTGGGCCAGCTCCAGCCCCGCCGCCGACAGTTCGGTGCGTACGCCCTCCTGCCGGAACTTCGCCGACACCTCGGTGCGCATCTCCTCGCCCGCCGCGAAGTCGACGGCGAGGCCGAGCGCCGGCACCTTCACCGTCTGCGCCGTACGGGAGCGCAGCCGCATCTCGATCCACTCGTGCCCGGCGTCCCACAGCGCCACATGGTCGAACGCGGCGGGATCGAAGTCGGCGCCCAACTCGCGGTTGATCACGGTCAGGACGTTCTTGTTGAACGCGGCCGTCACCCCGGCCCCGTCGTCGTACGCCCGGACCAGCACCTCCTCGTCCTTGACCAGGTCCGTCCCCAGCAGCAGGGCGTCGCCCGGAGCGAGCAGGGCACGCACGGACGCCAGGAACGCGGCGCGTTCGGCGGGCAACAGGTTGCCGATCGTGCCGCCGAGGAACGCCACCAGCCGGGGCCCCTGCGTGTCCGGCAGGGTCAGTTCCCCGGTGAAGTCGGCGATCAGGGCGTGCACGTCCAGCCCGGGCCGCTCGGCGGCGAGCGCCTGCCCGGCCTGGCTGAGGGCACTCCCGCTGACGTCGACCGGGACGTAGGTGCGCAGGTCCGTGAGGGCGTCGATCAGGTGCCGGGTCTTCTCCGAGGAGCCGGAGCCGAGCTCGACCAGGGTCCGCGCCCGGGTCGCCGCGGCGATGTCGCCGGCGCGCGCGAGGAGGATCTCCCGCTCCGCACGCGTCGGGTAGTACTCCGGCAGTTCCGTGATCTTCTCGAACAGGTCGCTGCCGTGCGCGTCGTAGAACCACTTCGGCGGCAGGGTCTTGGGGCGTCCGGTCAGACCCCGGTGGACGTCGGCGCGCAGCGCGGCGTCCGTGGCGTCCTCGGGCAGGGTGCGGGTGACGTGGAACGGGCTCACGTACGGGGCTCCTTCGGCGATGGGGAGGACACGGCGGCGTCGGCCGGCTCCTTGAGCGGCGTGAGCAGCACGTCGGTGCGGCTCGCCGCGAGCAGAGTGCGGTCAGGGACCTCCCGCCAGTGCGGATCGTCGTCGTAGGGCTCGGAGGCCACGACGGTGCCGCCGCCGGGCCGGGTGAGGTACCACAGGGTGTCGCCCCAGGCGGTGGCGGTGATCGTGTCGCCGTTGGTGAGGAGGAGGTTGAGCCGGGAACCGGGCGCCGCGGCGGCGACCTCCAGGACCGTGTCGGCCATCGCCTGGCTCTCCTCGTCGCCGCTGCGCAGCCGCGCCAGCACCAGCGCCCAGACGAGCGCGGAGTCGTTGCGGGCCTCCAGTGACAGCAGGTCCTCGTGCGGCAGCGTCCGGGACACCGTGGCGAGCGAGCCGGGCCAGCCCTTCACCGCCCCGTTGTGGCTGAACAGCCAGGTCCCCGCCGCGAACGGGGCCGCGGCGGCCTCCGCGTCGGCGCCCGAGAGGGTCGCGTCCCGCACGGCGGCGAGCAGCGCGGTGGACGTCACGACCCGGGCGAGGTCGGCGAACGACAGGTCCGCCCAGACGGGCCCGGCCCGGCGGTAGCGGGCGGGCACCGGGTCGCCCTCGGCGTACCAGCCGACGCCGAAACCGTCGGCGTTGACCGTCCCGTACCTCTGGTGCCGGGGCGCCCACGACTGCCGGTACAGCCCGTGCGGGGGCTCCACGAGGAGCCGGCCCAGCGGTTCCGCGGGCCCCACGTACGCCACATGACGGCACATCAGGCGTCCTCCGAACGGGCCGTGCGGAAGCCGGCGAAGATCTGCCGCCGGATCGGGTAGTCCCAGTTGCGGAAGGTGCCCCGGCAGGCCACCGCGTCCACCGCGAACGAACCGCCGCGCAGCACCTTGTGGTCGGACCCGAAGAAGACCTCCGAGTACTCCTTGTACGGGAACGCCCTGAACCCCGGGTAGGGCAGGAAGTCGCTCGACGTCCACTCCCACACGTCGCCGATCAACTGCCGAACGCCGAGCGGCGACTCGCCGGCCGGGTAGCTCCCGGCCGGGGCCGGACGCAGGTGCCGCTGGCCGAGGTTGGCGTGCTCGGGCCCCGGGTCCTCGTCGCCCCACGGGTAGCGCATCGAGCGGTCGCCGGCCGGGTCGTGCCGGGCCGCCTTCTCCCACTCGGCCTCCGTGGGCAGCCGGCGCCCCGCCCAGCGGGCGTAGGCGTCGGCCTCGTACCAGCACACGTGCAGCACCGGCTCGTCCGGCGGGACGACCTCGGTGACGCCGAACCGGCGCCTGAGGAACTGCTTTCCGTCGCGCCGCCAGAACAGCGGGGCGTCGATGCCGTGCCTGCGGATGTGCGCCCAGCCCTCGGGCGCCCACCAGCGGGGGTCGTCGTAGCCGCCGTCCTCGATGAACGCCCGGTAGGCGCCGTTCGTCACCGGGGTGGTGTCGATGCGGAAGGGCGCCACCTCCCGCCGGTGCGCGGGGCGTTCGTTGTCCAGCGCCCACGGCTCACCGGAGGTTCCCATGGTGAACGGCCCGCCGGGGACGAGGACTTCGGCCGGGCCGGTGAACAGCGGCACCGGCTCCGGGTCCGGGGCGGTCAGGGCCTGCGGGCCCGTGCGCAGCTGATGGGTGATCAGCATGGTCTCGTCATGCTGCTGTTCGTGCTGCGCGATCATCCCGAAGGCGAACCCGGCCTCCGTCAGCCGCGTTCCGTGGAAGGTGTGCCGCTCCAGCACGTCCAGTGCCCTTCCGCGTACGTCGGCCGCGTAGGTGCGGGCCTCGGCGGGCGACAGCAGGGGCAGCTTCGGCCGCTCGGCACGCGGGTGTTCGAAGGCGTCGTAGAGGCCGTCTATCTCGGGGCGTAGCGCCTCGTGCCCGGCGACGGCCCGCAGCAGCCACTGCTCCTCCTGGTTGCCGATGTGCGCGAGGTCCCACACCAGGGGCGACATCAGCGGCGAGTGCTGCGCTGTCAGGTCGGGATCCTCCACGCAGCTCGTCAGCAGCGTGGTGCGGTCACGGGCCACGATCAGTGAGGCGACCGCCCGCTCGCGGAGCACCTCGGGGTCGACGTCCCGGGCGTCGACGGCGGGCTCGGTGTCGGTCATGGGCGGAAGTCCTTCCCGTGGGCGCGGCCGTCCGTGCCGCGCTGGCGGTCGAGCAGGTCATCGGCGGGGCAGCGGCCCAGGACGACATAGCGGTCGAGATGGGCCGTGACGGCCTCGATGACCTCGGGGGCGGCGCCGAGCCGGGGCAGGGCGTCCAGTGCGGTCGTGAAGCACGTGACGGCCACCTCGCGCAGTTCGGCGTCGGACAGCCCGCCGCGGGCCGCGTCGAGCCACAGCGGGTTGTGCGGCGCGGGCAGCCCCAGGGTCCGCTCGGCCAGTGGTTTCACGGCCCGGTAGGCGGTCTCGGTGGCCTCCGGGTCGTCGAACAGCGCCGCCGTCACGGCGAGCGGCACGATCCAGCCGTCGTCCCCGGGCTGCGCGTCGATCATGCGCAGTTCGAGGTGGCCGCGCGGCCTGACCGGCGGGAACAGCGTCGTGACGTGGTAGTCGAGATCCTCCCGGGTGGGCGGCCGGGGCGCGCCCGTGCGGATCCAGTCCCGGAAGGTGAGGCCCTCGGGGACGTCCCAGGGCCCGCCGTCCCGCCGTACGCACATCACGGGGGAGTCCAGCACGTGCCGGGCCCAGGCGCCGCGCGGGTCGGCGTCCAGCCGCGGTCCGCCCGCCCGTCCGGCGCCGATCCGGGTCCACGTCAGCTGCCGGGTGGACAGCCAGCCGGTGGGACGGTGCCCGGCGAGCGGCGAGTTGGCGAACGCGGCCACCAGGACCGGGCCCAGATGGTGGGCCAGCCACCAGCGCCGCACCAGGCCGAGCGGCCCGGGCTCCTCGTGACCGGCGTCCAGGCACACCTGCACGGAGGCGGAGGTGCACATCATGGCGCGGCCGGCGGGGCCCGTGCGGTCCAGGCACGCCTCCATGGCATCGTAGCGCGGTTCGCGCAGGAACCTGCGGGGTTCGTGCCAGGGATCCTGGCCGAGGCCGACGAGGGCGAGGCCGTCGTCGCGCAGAACCGCGCGGACGGCGTCGAGGTCGGCGGAGACGGTGGCGATGACTTCCGTCAGCGAGGCGGCGGGGGGCGAGCTCAGCTCCAGCTGGCCGCCGGGTTCCACGGTGAGCGCCGACCTCAGAGGCAGCGGCCGCAGTGCCTTGTAGGCCGCTTCGAGTCGTTCGGGTGTGACGGGGAGCTGCGGTGCGCGCAACTCGTGGACGAGCCATTCCACCTCGACACCGAGGCGGCGCGGCGGGCCGGTCTTGAAGCAGATGCCGCGCACCAGCGCCTCGACCTCGGCTTCGGACATGGACGTGCGTGGCCGGGTACAGCCACTTACCGAATCGGACATGTCGGGATCCTCCTGAGATTCCACCATGCCACCGGTCCGGGCTCTTCGGCGGCCCGGGCCGGGATCACTCGTCCCACCCAAGACGCTCCTGCCGCTCGGCACAAGGGGGCGAACCGGGGCGTTCCCGGGCGGTCATCCGGTCCGGCCCCGTGTTTCCAAGGACTTTCCCGGGCGTTCTCCGATGGCGAAAACTCTGTTGCCCCGACGATCCGGCATCACTCACCATGCCTGCGTGAGCACGACAAGAACGGCCGCGCGGCGCGCGGTCACGGCGCGTACGGGGGTGGCGCCGTGAGCACGCGCCTGCGCGGTATCGCGCAGCAGACCGAGCAGATCGTCGCCGCCGGGTGCTACCGCGCGCCGGACGGGCGCGAGGTCTCGATCGCGGAGGAGCTACGGGCGGCGCGCGAGGGCACGTGCCTGTACGGGCCCGAACCGGTGCCGGTGCCCGCCGATCGGGTGACCGGGGCGCGGGAGACGCTGCTGGAGGTCACCGACGAGAGCAGCCTGGCGGCCGCCCGCAGGCTCGGCGGGCGCGTGGCTGTGCTGAACTTCGCCTCGGCCAGGAATCCCGGCGGCGGCTATCTGAACGGCGCCCAGGCCCAGGAGGAGGCCCTGTGCCGGGCCTCCGCGCTGTACACGTGCCTCCTTCAGGCCCGCGCGTTCTACGACCACCACCGGGCCCACCGCGACCCGTTCTATACGGACCGTGTCATCCACTCACCGGCCGTGCCCGTCTTCCGCGACGACCGGGGTGCCCTGCTGGCCGAGCCCTGGATTGCCGGATTCCTGACCTCGCCCGCGCCCAACGCGGGCGTGGTGCTGCGCACGGCGCCCGAACGGGCCGGCGAACTGCCGCGGGCCCTCGCGGTCCGCGCCGAGCGCGTCCTGGAGACGGCCGCCGCCCACGGCTACCGCCGGCTCGTCCTCGGCGCCTGGGGCTGCGGGGTCTTCCGCAACGACCCCGCGCAGGTGGCGGAGGCGTTCCGGGCCCTGCTGGGGCCGGACGGCCGCTTCGCCGGGGCCTTCGAGCACGTGACGTTCGGAATCCTGGACCGCACCCGGGACCGCGCGGTACTGGGCGCCTTCGAGACGACGTTCAGCTCCAGCCGTAGCGCTCCTGCAGGCGGCGTCTGACCAGGTTGAACCGCATGCGGTCCAGGGCGCAGGCCTCCCGGCGCATGCCGGACTCGTGCAGGCGCAGCACCCGGTCCACGTCGACCCACGAGTCCCGGCCCGTCCGGTCCCACGGCCCGCTGCCGATCGGCACCCACTCCCGGTCGCCGTCGTGCCGCTTGCTGGACAATTGCACGGCCAGGAACGTGCCGCCCGGCTCGCGGGCGACCACCAGTACCGGGCGGTCCTTGCCGCGGCCGTCGTTCTCCTCGTAGGGCACCCACGTCCAGACGATCTCCCCGGGGTCGGGGTCGCCGTCGTGCGCGGGGGAGTACTCCGTCCGCACCCGGCCCACCTCGCGCGGGTCGGCCTGGACGGTGGCGGAGGGGCCATGACGGCCGGGGACGTTCTCGTCGGCAAACGTGCTCACGGGGGGCACCTTAGAGGCAGCCCCCGCGAGCACGCCGCCCGGGTCACTTGTCGTCCAGCGGCACCTTCCGCGCCTGCCCGTTGAGGGCGGAGGCGTCCTGCGGCGCCTGCCCGCCCCGGTCCATCGACGCGAGCAGCTGACGGGCGAGGCCCAGCCCCGTCCCGCGCATGGTCAGCGCCTTGGCGAACAGGTCGGCCATGCCGTCGGCGCCGTTGAGCAGCACCATGTTGTCGACGTTGCCGAAGGCGGACGCGCCGGCTTTCACGATCTCCGGCCAGTTCTCGGCGAGTTGCCGGGCGACGACGGCCTCCTGGTTCTTGGCCAAGGCGGCGGCACGGGCCTTGATGGCCTCCGCGTCCGCGAGGCCCTTCGCCTTGGCCGCCTCGGCCTCGGCCAGCCCCCTGGCCCGCGCCGCCGCCGCCTCGGCCTCACCGGTGGCCCGGGTCGCCTGCGCGGCCGCCTCGCCCCGCGCCTTGGTCGCCTCGGCCTCGGCGCCCGCGGCCGCCTTGACCCGGGTCGCCTCGGCCGCCGCCGCGAGCTCCGTCTCCCGCGCCTGCGCCTGCGCCGACGAGATCCGCGCGTCGCGGTCGGCCTCGGCCAGCGTGCGGGTCTCGTAGGCCGCCGCGTCGGCGGGTTTGCGGACGTCCGCCTGGAGTTGCTGCTCGCGCCGGTGCGCCTCCAGCTCCGCCACCCGCGTCTCCTGGACGACGACCTCCTGCCGGGCACCGGCCTCGGCGAGCGGCCCCGCCTGCCGGGCCTTGGCGGCCGCCTTGTCGCGCTCCGCCTGGTAGCCGGCCTGGAGGATCTCGCTGTCCCGGGTCGCCTCCGCCATCCGGGCGAACGACTGCTGCTCGGCCTCGGTGGCCAGCCGGTTGGCCTCCGCCTGTGCGATGCGCGCGTCGCGCTGCACGGCCGCCGCGTGCGGCATGGCGAGGTTCCGGATGTACCCGGTCGGGTCCTCGATCTCGTGGATCTGCAACGAGTCCACGATCAGGCCCAGCTTCTCCATCTCGGTGCCGCACGCGGCCCGCGTCTGCCTGGTGAGCCCATGCCCTCCTCAAGGCCCTCCGTTCGGTGCTTGGACCCCGAGATGATCAGTGCCTCGTTGGGTTCGGCGACCCGCCACATGAGCTTGAACACCGATCAGCACGAGGACGGCGGCAACCGCCGCCCCCACAACGACGCCGACGACCATCGGCATGCGCCCCCTCTGCATGGTGCCCTCTCGGCACCGAACGAAGGGGAGTGTGCTCCTCGGCGGAGCCCCGGTACAGACACCTGCGCATCCTTGGCCGAAGCTTGACGCGTACGGCTCTCACCTGCGTCGCAGCGGGCTCAACTGTCGTACGCAGCCGCGACGTAGACGGTTCTCGGGGGCAGGTACTCGACCACCATCACGACCGTGCCCGTCTCGATGCGATCCGCCGCGGAAGCCGGGTGGGCGAGGAAGTGCTCGGCACCCCCGCGCACCCGGACGATCACCTCACCGACCAGCCCGGGCCCGACCGTTCCGGTGACCCGCCCCATGAGCCCGACCATCGACGCGTCCGCCATGAGGGCAGCGTACGGTCGCTCAGGCGGCGGCGGAACGTGCCGTGACCGGCGGCGACGGCCATTTCTCGGCCCAGCGCAGCTCCGCCTCCAGCTGGGCGGCCACTTGCACGAGCAGCGGCTCGCTGTTGGCCGGGCCAAGCAACTGCGCGCCGACCGGCAGGCCGTCCGGCGTGAACCCGGCCGGCACGTTGACCCCGGGCCAGCCCAGCACGTTCCACGGCCAGGCGTACGGGCAGGCCGCGATCATCGCCCGGTCGGTGGCGAACCCGCTGAGTTCGAGCAGGGCGCCGATCCGGGGCGGAGGAGCGGCGGTCGTCGGCGCGAGCACGACGTCGTAGGAGGTGAAGAAGGAGCCGATACGCCGGTGCAGCGCGCTCTCCGCACGCCGGGCCGCCCGCAGCGGGGCACCGCCGAGCAGCCGGCCCAGCCGGGCGGCGTCCCGGGTGCGCCGGTCGAGCAGCGCGGGGAAGGGCGCCTCGCCCACCCGCTCGGCGATCCCGGCCGTGGCGCGCGGCACGAAGGTCAGCCCGATCTGCCCGTACGGCGGATCCGCCTCCTCGACGAAGTGCCCCAGCGCGGCGAGCCGTTCGGCCAGTTCGACGACCCGGGTCCGCACCTCGGGCAGGAGCCGGGCGGGCACCGCCGTGAAGGGCGGCTTGAGGGAGAGCGCGATGCGCAGCCGCCCGGGGTCGCGGCCGACAGCCCTGGACACGTCGAGGTGCGGGGGCTGGTGCGGGTCCTGGGCGTGGTTGCCGCTCGCCGCGTCCAGCAGCAGGGCCGCGTCGGCGACCGTGCGGGCCAGGGTGCCGTTGACGGTGATGCCCTGGAAGGACTCCCCGCGCGGCCAGGTCGAGATCCTGCCGCGCTGTGGCTTGATCCCGACCAGATGGGTCCAGGCGGCCGGGATCCGCACCGACCCGGCACCGTCCGAGCCCAGCGCGGCGGGCACCAGACCGGCGGCGACCGCGGCGGCCGATCCGCCCGAGGAACCGCCGGGCGTGTGCTCGGTGCTCCACGGATTACGGGTGGCGCCGAAGGCGGGCCCCTCGGTGAAGGGCCACTGCCCGAACTCGCAGGTGTTGGTCTTGCCGATGATCACGGCCCCGGCCGCGCGCAGCCGCCGCACGGCCTCGCCGTCCTCGGCGACCGGCGGGAACTCCCCGCAGCAGCCGAACGCGGTCGGCTCACCGGCCACGTCCATGTCGTCCTTCACGGCGACGGGGACGCCGAGCAACGGCTTCCGCGCGCCCGGGGACGCCAGCTGCCGGTCCGCGGCGTCGGCCTCCGCGAGCGCGGCCTCGGCACGGACGATCCGGAAGGCGTTGAGGCTCTCCTGGGACGCCTCGATCCGCGCGAGCGTCCGCTCGACCAGCGCCCGCGACGTCACCTCCCCGGCGGCCAGCGCGCGGGCGGTCTCCGCCAGGCCTTCGGAACGGTCGAGCACCATACGGACACCTCCGGAATCGGCTGTCTACCGAACGGTAACGTCCGGCGGCCGGGGGCGGAATGCCGACGACAGGAGTGTAAGTTCACCCACCGGCCACGTCTTCCTCACGGGGCGCATCGGCCCCTGTTCAAACCATTGACGGCCCGCCCCGTCGCCCTTACGTTCTGAGCCCCCGACGTCGGTCGATGGTCCGAACCTTGTTCGGCATATCGAACTTCCTCATCCAGGTGTCCCAGGGAGAGCCGTCCGTGACCTCACACCCCGCCGCCCCGTCCCGCCGCACCCTGCTGCGCGCCCTGGCCGCCCTGCCCGCCTCGGCGGTCCTGCTCGGCGAGACACCCGGACTGCTCGGCACCGCCCTTGCCGCCGCACCCCCGAACGGCTCGGCCACCCGCTACACCATCGTGCCGTTCCTCGACAGCAACGACGGCACGGTCGACGTCTACCAGTCGGACGACGCCACCGACTTCCGGCTGCTGCGCTCCTCCGCGTACACCCCGCCCGCGAACCGGATCCGCGACGCCAGTGTCATCCGGCACACCGACGGCTACTACTACGTCACCTACACCACCCACACCTGGCAGGACCCCAGCACGACCATCGGATTCGCCCGCAGCTCCGACCGCGTCAACTGGACGTTCCTGTACGACTACACCGTCCCCATCGCGGGTCTCTCCCGCGCCTGGGCGCCCGAGTGGTTCGTCGACAGCGACGGCAGCGTGAGCATCATCGTGTCCTGCTCCACCACGAACGACGAGTGGATCTTCACGCCGTACCTGCTGCGGGCCACGAACTCGGCCCTGACGGCGTGGAGTTCACCCGTCGCCCTGTCCGGCATCGGCGCCAACCACATCGACACGTTCATCGTGAAGATCGGCTCCACGTACCACGCCTTCCCGAAGAACGAGACGACGAAGTACATCGAGTACGCCACCGCCTCGAACCTCACCGGCCCGTACACGATCCGCCGGACCGGCGACTGGGCGGGCTGGGGCAGCTACCGCGAAGGCCCCGCTCTGGTCCGGCTCGACAACGGCGGCTGGCGCATCTTCTTCGACGGCTACGGCGACGGCTCCTACTACTACAGCGACAGCTACGACACCTTCGCCACCTGGTCGGCCCCGGCCGTACTGCCCGCGATCTCGGGCACGGCACGGCACTTCACGGTCGTCAAGGAGACGGTCACGGGCGGGCCGGCCCTGTCCCGGAACGTCACACGCTCGTTCCGCTCGGCCAACTACTCCACCCGCTACTGGCAGCAGCAGTCCTCACTGCTCAACCTGCCTGTGGTCAGCGCCTCCAGCACCACCGCCGAGAAGCAGGCAGCCACCTTCACGGTCGTCGCAGGCCTCGCCGACGGCAGCGGCTGCTCCTTCCGCGACGCCGCCGGGAACTACCTGCGCCACTGGGACTTCCGCGCCCGCTTCGACCCGAACGACGGCACGAGCACCTTCGCCAAGGACGCCACGTTCATCCTCCGGGCCGGTACGGCATCGGGTTCCGTCCGCTTCGAGTCGTACAACTACCCAGGTCGCTACCTGCGGCACTACGCCTACCAGCTCCGCGTGGAGCGCTCCGACGGAACGGACCTGTTCCGGCAGGACAGTTCGTTCGTGCCGGTGACGGCCTGGGCTTGACCTGTACCTTTCGCGCCGGACGCGGGGCGGTGGGAAGTGGTCGCCGAGACGCGGGACCAGGCGGCGGACTGACCACCGAGGTGCACCTCGCTGCCTACGCGGGTCCGCCGAGACGGAGGGCGTCCCTCATCTCGCTGAGCTTCGCGGTCGTCGCCGAGGTCCACTCCTTCTCCTGTTCACCGAGTCGGAGGGCATCCCCGATCTCGCTGAGCTTCGTTGAGGACAGGGCGCCCGCCCGCTCGATCAGGTCGTCCCGGGACACGGTGGTCAGCCACGTGCAAGGGGTAAGGCCCGGACGCGGGAACGCGAACCGCAGCACGCCTTCGAAGGGCAGTCCTTCCATGGCGCCCACCTCCACTTCGACGCCCAGACCGCTGATGTCGACGCCCGCCGGAGCGACGACCTGCATCACCCGGATCCCGGACGCGTCGTCTCCCGACAGCAGTACGACCAGCCGCCGCTCGTCGAACTCGACCCACCAGACTTCGCCACGTTGCACATGTCCTCCTGACACCGGACGGCAGACGGACGCCGCGCGACCCTGACGCGCTGTGGAGACGGTGCGGCCACCGTTGATCATTCGGTGTGTGACAACTGAAGATCATGCGATGGCCGCAGGTCACAGCGTAGACCCTGCCCGCCGGCAGGAGGCGTTCGAGGGCCTGATGAGGGCCTCGGGCTGCGCGATGTCACGGCTCAGCCGACGTCGAAGACGTTCGGCAGGCGGAGGCGGTACCGGGTGCGGTCGTGCCGCTTGAACGCCTCCAGCTCGGGGGCCCGGTACAAGGGGGTGACCGTGCAACGCTCGGCGGTCGAGCCGGTCTCTTCCAGGAGGGCGTTGACGGCCTGGCGGGCCGAGGAGTTGGCGCCCTCCATGGTGGCCAGGTCGATGGGCACGGCCACGTAGTCGCCGGCCAGGAAGAGGTTGGGGATCCTCGTGGCCGACCGCGGGCGGTGGTGGAAGGTCCCCACCGGATGGATCAGCAGTTGCTCCTCGTTGACCGGGTGCGGAGTGCCCAGTCCGTCCACGGCCGGATCGAGGAACCAGGAGTGCAGCACGGAGTCCTTCAGGACCGTACGGCCGCTGTCGTTGAGCGCCGCCTTCAACTGCGCCCACACCTCGCGGGCGACTTCGGTACGGGTGCACTGCTTGGCCGTCTTGCCGTACAGGATGCCCGGGCGGTCCCACTCGGAGACGTCCACGGACAGGCAGTCCGCGACCGTGCCGTCGCCGAAGTCGGCCGGGAAGTCGTGGCCCGGCCAGTGCTGGGCCTGGGCGATCGCGGTCAGCGACCACGGGGAGTCGATGAGGTCCAGGTGGCCGTGCAGGATCGGCGTGCGTTCGGTCAGATAGAACTGGATGCCGGTCATCCAGTCCGTCTCCAGCCGGTCACACGCGGCCAGCTGGGGGTCCGCGGCGCGTACGGCGGAGTTCCAGGTGCGGCGGGCGTGCTCGACCGGCATCGCCGAGATGTAGTGGTCGGCGGTGACCGTCCGGCGCGTGCCCTGGGGGTCCTCCACCACGGCCCCGGCGATCACACCCCCGCCCAGGGTCAGGTCCCGCACGGTCCAGCCGACGCGGAACTCGACCCCGAGTGACTCCAGGTACGTCACCCAGGGGTCGATCCAGGCCTCGTTGGTGGGCGCGTTGAGGATCCGGTCCAGTGGTCCGTCCGCGCCCCGACCGAGGAGATTGAAGGCGAAGGCCTCCAGCAGGGTGGCGACCGTACGGGTGCTGGCCTCCTCCGCCTTGGTGGCCGCGATGTTGCGGGTGATGCCGACGGCGAGGATCCGCTGGTAGTCGTAGGACATCCGTCCGGCCCGTACGAAATCCCACCACGGCGTCCGCTCCCACACCTCGTCACGGCGCTCGTCGCAGCTCGTGAGGAAGACCAGGAAGCGGTTGGCGAAGTAGAGGGCCTCGTGGAGGGGGAGGTTGAAGGCCGTGTCCAGGACGGAGGTGAAGGCGCGGCGGATCTCGTCGGGGGTGAGTTCGGCCGGGGTGTTGCCGGGCCAGGGGAGCGGTATCCGGATGTCCTCACGGCCGCCCGACCGGGCGAACAGCATCTCCTTGGGGGCGACGAGGTTGTCGTGGACGCCGCCCGGGTTGCCGGGGAACGGGATGCGCCGCATGGTGTCGGGCAGGTTGTGGTAGATGCCGGGGATGAAACGGAAGCCGTGCTCCCCGGGCAGGGGGCGGCGCCCGCCCGTGCCGCTGCCCGGTACGTCCATGCTGCGGGCCTTGCCGCCCAGCGCCTTGCGCTCGTAGACCGTGACCCGGAAGCCGCGTTCGGCGAGTTCGTGTGCGGCCGTGAGCCCTGCGACGCCCCCGCCCAGTACGGCCACGCTCTGTGCCACCGCGGCGTTCTCGGCCGAGGCCCGCTGAGCCGTCCCGAGGGCGAGCCCGCCGGTGGCCGCGGCGGTACCCAGGAATCTTCTGCGCGTGGTGCCGCTCATCTCTACCCCTTACCGTCGGTAACATCGGCGCACGAGGATAGGGGCGGGGCGGCCAACCCGGAAGGCGCGACGCGGCCTTGGCTTGATGCCGCCGCACCCGGCGGCGTGCAGAAGGCCGGGCCACCACAGCCGCCGCGAAGCGCGGCAGGGGGATGTGATGGCCCGGCTGGAGGGGGTCAGCGGGTGAAGGTGACCCGGTGCTCCTTCAGGGAACCGCAGTTGGAGCCGTACACCTGCACGTACGTGTTGGCGATGCTGCCGCCCCAGTCGACGCAGTGGCCCTTGCCGTAGGCGTACGCCGGTCCGGCGTACGACGTGAACAGGCCCTCGTCGTAGTGGCTCTCCTCGGTGTCCGGCACGTAGATCCAGGCGGACATGTTCACGGCCGTGCCGGGGTTGTTGCGGATGGTCGCGACGCAGTTCTTGCCGTTGGAGGCGTTGTAGGTCAGGTAGACGGTCCCCAGCGAGCCGACGGTCGCCTTGTTGACCGTCTTGTAGCTGCTCCCGCAGACCTTCTGCGGTGTGGTGTTGGGCGCCGCTGAGGCCGGCGACGCCAGGGCGGTCATGGTTCCCACCGACAGCGCCGCCGCGGCGGATGCGGCCAGGACGGAACGGGTGAATCGCATATTTCCCCCTTGCAACTCTTCGAGGTGGTTGCTCCTGCATGGTGTGACCCTCGGGGCATGCAAAGGGTTGTGCGTCAGTTCGCAGGAAAACCAGGGGAGTTGAGGATGAGCGCGGGCGGAGAGGGCGCGCCGTCACGGTGAGTGCCCGAGCGTTCCCACTCCTCGTCCCCTTTATTCGCGGGTCACGTGGGGCACACGCGAGATCCAGAGGATCTGTGCAGGGGTATCACACAGGCTGCACACCGCCCTTCCAAAGTCTCGTTAGCGTTACGGCTCGATCCCACGTGCGAACGTGACCAGGCCGCGGCCGGCGAGCCGCCGGAACAGCCAGATCGGGAAAACCACACATGGACTACTGCTCGTCGTGCCGTCGGCACCTCAACGGCGCCCTGGTCTGCCCGGGGTGCGGCGCCTACGCCCCGGACATCGACCCCCGTGCCGTCGAAGACCGGCCCGGCCCGGCCCCCGCGCCCGTCACGGCCCCGGGCGGACCGGCCACGTGGGAGTACCCGGCCGCCACCGGAACCTGGCACGACGGCACCCTGTGGGACGAGACCCGCGCGCGTGCGCAGGAGGGCCCCGGCTCCGGCCCGTCCGACGCGTACGACTCCCCGGACACGGACACGGACACGGCCGCCGACACGGCCGAAGGCTTCAAGGCCCGGCCGCAGGGGCGGGCGGCCCGGCGTCGCCAGCTGGCCCGCTGGAAGAAGAACCAGCGCCGGGCCGTGGTCGCGACGGCGGTCGCGCTCGTCGGAGGCGGACTGACCGTCGCCGCGATGAACGGGAACGCCAAGCCCGGCGTGCAGGCGGCCACGACGCCGCAGGACACGACCATGGGCGGCTCCGTGGGAGAGGCGCCCACGTATGCCGAACCGACCTCCAGGCAGGCCGACACCCCCCGCTCCGAGGCCACCCCCACCGCTCCGTCGCGCGCCGACCGGGCCTCGCGTCACCAGCAGTCCCGGGCCGCCGACCCCCGCACCGCGCCGGCCGGCACGCGGACGGACGCGGCCGCCGCGCCCCGCGAGCTGCCGCTGACGACCCCGCCCCGGCGCAAGACCGTCACCGACACCGTCGACACGGCCACCGGCGACGCCGCTTCCGCCGCGTCGGACGCCACCGAGCCGGCGACGGCGCCGGCCGCCGGGTCGGGCTCGGACGCGCAGCAGCCGACGTCCCCCTCGACACCCCCGCCCGCGGCGAGCACTCCGCCCGAGACGTCTCCCTCGGACACCAAGCCCAAGGAACTCTGCCTGCTGGTCATCTGCCTCGGCTGAGGGCACGCGGCCGCCGGTAACCGGTGGCCGCGCGCAGCCGCCCCGCAGGACCGGAACCGTGAGGACCCGTACGACCGTCTCCGAGCTCGTCGCGCAGCGCCGGGAAACCGCCCCCCGAGGCGGCCCCGCCGGCTCCGCGGCAAGCGGAAGCCGACCGTACAATCCTCGCGACCAAATCGGGGGCGACATCAGCGGGGGAGTCCGCGTGGAAACGATCATCGTGCAGTTGCCCGGCACCACCCAGTGGGGTGCGGAGGAGACGGGCAGTCCCGAACTGATCCACCTGGGACCGGGGGACATCGCGGACTTCGGACGCGGCGGAGCGGGAGTGCGTATCGTGCTCACCGACCCCGGAATCTCCCGCCGGGCCGGGCAACTGGAAGCAGCGGGCGACTACTGGCGGCTGTCCAACTTCAGCCGCAGCGTGTCGTACGTGGTGGAGAACCTGGAGGGGGCGGGCGAGTACCTCACCGTCGCACCCGGGCGGCTCGGGGCGCCCGTGCCCTTCGAGTTCTCCCGTGTGGTGCTGCCCGCTCTGTCCGGCACCGCCACCTTCAAGGTGTTCGCACCCCAGCACGCCTATCTCGGCGAGCAGTCGGTCCCCGGCGGCGGCGAACAGACCGTCCACCCCTTCGCCCTGGACCCGACGTCGAAGTACTTCCTCGTCCTGGTCGCCCTGTGCGAACCCCGCCTGCGCGACCCCTCCGACGCGGCACTGCCCGGCGTCGGCCAGATCGTGGAGCGGCTGCGGCCCCTGGAGTCCTGCCGGGACCTGACCCGCTCCGCGGTCAACTACCACATCGACTACCTGGCCTTCGCCAAACTGCGCCTGGACCTCGGCGAGGAAGCGGCGACCGCGGCCGACGGCGGCCGCACCGGCGCCAAGCGCACCCGGCTCGCCTCCGTCGCCCTGCGCTTTGGTCTGGTCGGTGAGGAGCACCTCGGCCTGCTGCCGCCCCGCGGTGCGGCCCGCCTCACCGACCAGCAGGAGGCCCGCGCATGACGACGCCCGAGGAACGGGACGACGAACTGGAAGCGCCCCGCCCGCCTGGGCTGCCGGAGGGCTTCCGCATCGAGGGCTGGGAAGTGGGCGCGGTCATCGGCTCCGGCGGCTGGGGAACCGTGTACGAGGCCCGGACGGTCACCGACGGCTCGCCCGTCGCCGTGAAGGTGCTCCCGACCGGAGCCCTGGGGCCCGGGCAGCGCGCGGCGCTCGGTGAACTCGTGGCGCGCGAGGTCCGGTTCAGCGCGGAGGCCGACCACCCCCACCTCGTCCGCACCCACGCCGTGTGCACCGTCGAGGTGCCGGAACTGCCCGCCCTGGACGGCGCCATCGCGCTGGTCATGGACCGGGCCGAGGCCAGCCTGAAAGACGTACTGGACGCCGCCGGGACGGGCGGGCCGATCGCGGACGCCGACCGCGTCCTGCGCGGAGTCGCCGCCGGACTGGCCCACATGCACGACGCCGGCTGGGTGCACGGCGACCTCAAACCCGCCAACGTGCTGCTGGGCCCCGACGGCGAGGTGTGGCTGGCCGACTTCGGTCTCGCCGCCGAACTCGACGGCACCCACGCCCACTTGCCGCCGCTCGGCACCCTCGACCACCTGCCGCCCGAGTGGTGGTCCCAGCGCACCGGCACCCAGGGCGCCGTCGTCCGGCCCACCGCCGACATCTGGGCCTTCGGCGTCCTCGCCCACCAGGTCCTCACCGGCGGACTCCACCCCTTCCCGGGCGCGACGGCCCGGGCCCGCTCGCTCGTCGCCCAGACCTACGCACGCGGCACCGCGCCCCTGCGGCTCGACGCCGGCCTCGACGAGGACATGCGCCGCCTGATCGCCGACTGCCTGGCCCCGGACCACGCCGCCCGGCTCCCGCACACGGCCGGCAGCGTCGCCGCCCGGGTCGAGGCCGTCACCGCCGGTCCGCACCGCCGCCGAAGACGGATGCCCGTTCTCGCAGCCGGGCTCGTCGTCCTGACCGCCGCCGCGGCCGCCGGGGCGGCACTGCTCGGTGGCGGAGGCGAAGGCGGCCTCACCCAGGACGACGAACGCGACAGGGGCACCCCCACGGTCACCGGTACACCCAGCCCGCTCGCCGGTGAGATCCCCGAGAACTCCGACGTACCCGAGGCGCTGCGCCCCGTCATCGCCCGCGCGGCCCACCGCTGCACAGACGAGGAGATCACGCCCGCCCTGCTCGCCGCGCTGATCAAGGCGGAGAGCGACTTCGACCCCAAGGCCTCCCGCCCGGAGAGCGAGGAGTACGGCATCGCCATGTGGACACCGTCGGTGTTCCGGGCGTGGGCCGTCGACGGGGACGGCGACGGCGACAAGGACCACATGTCGCCACCGGACGCGATCTCCACCATGAGCCTGTACGTGTGCTGGCTCGACCAGCGCTTCAAGCAGGCGGGGCTGCCGAAGAAGGACCTGCCCGCGCTCGTCGCGGCCGGCTACCGCACCAGTGACCGCACGGTCATCGAGGAGCGGGGCGTGCCGGAGCGGGTGCGGCCGCACGTGGACAAGGTGATGCGCTACCTCGCCGAGTACGAGGGCTGAGCGGCACGAACGCGAGCGGTGGACGGAGCCGCAGCCCCGCCCACCGCTCGTCCCCCGTTCCCGTCACGGCCGCGGCGAGCCGCACTCCGGGACGTTCGGCAGCCGGTTGTCCGGCGAGCTGATGTAGATGTTGGAGATGTAGCCCCCGTACTGGGGCAGATAGGCCCACCAGTCGTTGGTGTAGGGCGGCACACTGACCACCTCGCCCCGGGTCTGGCAGCCGACCAGCACCTCGACACCGGCGGGGAGCCGGGTGATCCGCTCGTCGCCCGTGGCCGGTCCCCTGCGGACGTTGACGAGTTCCCCCCAGGTGCCGAACCAGGTCCCGGAGGGCCGTACCCCGCCCGGCACGTTCAGCGAGCGGGTCAGCCGGCCGATGTCGGTGTAGGCCTTGCCGTACGTCGTGCCGGTCGCGTGCAGGGTCAGTACGGCCACGATCGTGCGGTCGTTCGCGCCCACCGTGCCGGTGGTGTGCAGCGCGGGGCGGGTGAGGTCTACGGCGGCCGCACGGGGAGCGGCGGCCGTCTGCGCGGCCGTCTCCGCGGGCGTCGCCTGGGAGCCGCACGTGCCCTTGGCGAACTTCCCGGACCAGCCCTGCTTGACCGCCCAGGGCCGGTCGAACGACCCGGCGATGCCGAAGTGCTGGTCGAAGTGGTCGGTGGCCGAACAACGGGTGGAGCGGCTCAGGTTGTCCATGATGAAGGTGCGGACGGGCGCGGGTGCCTTCTCCAGGATGTACCGGTAGACGGCCACCGTGTCCCGGGCGGACATGGCCGTGTAGCCCCAGAACCCCGGGTACTCGGCGGGCGGTGCCACCGTGTCTCGCAGACCGACCTCGGGCCGGTCGAGCATCCGCTTGATGATCGCGGAGCCGCCGTACGTCGACCAGTAGTGGTTCGCGGCGTCGTCGTCGCTGCCGCGCAGCATCGATTCCAGCCGGGCACGGTCGGCCGCGGGGATGACGTAGTCGGGCCCCCGGTCCCACAGGAAGTCCAGCGCCAGCAGAAGTTTGACGACCGACGCCGACCGGAACTGCGCACTGTCGTTGACCTGTTCGGTGAACGTGCCGGTCTGGCGGTCGAAGACGGCGACGCCGGCGGTGACACCGGGCGGAATCTGGGCCGCTGCGGAGCTCTTGATGGCGCCGGCCGCCCCTTCCGTCCGGGGGTGTGCCGCGGCACCGCTCGTGAGTGCCGCGACCGTGACGACGGCCGCGAGCGCGGCGGCGCCGCGCAGGAGCATGCGCATGGTTGCCCTTCCTGGATGGCCCGGTTGTCCGACGGGACCTCGGCCCGCGGCAACGGTATGAGCCCGGGCGGGGCGGGCGCTCCTGACGGATGTCAGGGCAACCGGGGAGCGGGCGACCTGCGGCTTCGGCTTCGATCCTGATAGATGTCAGGTGTCGGTGGTGGGGTGACGACCCTTACGGTCACGACAGCGGGCGGCGGCCGGCACGGGGGCCGGCCGCCGCGCACGACCCGACCACCCCACGGCACACGAAAACGAAAGAGGGCTCATGAGCCGCCGATCACTCACGACACTGCTGGCCGCGGGGGGCGCCGCCGCGGTGATGGCGCTCCTTCCGGCCTCCGCCCACGCCCAGGCGTTCTCGGGCGGCAACTACGGGCTCTACGGGCAGGAGGGCCAGTACCCCACCACCTCGTTCTGCTCGGGCACGTTCCGGCAGATCGGAGCCACCAAGTACTTCGAAGGCATGGCACTGAAGTACTTCTACTCCGACAAGTGCGGCTCGTTCGCCCGGATCGAGAACTCCCGGCCCGGCTGCGCGGCCGTACTGCAGCGTTCCAACAACGGCACGGGCCGCAACGACGGCTGGGTCTCCGAGACGGTGGACTCCGGCATCAACTACGCCTACACGCAGATGGGCAACAACCTCAACGGCCGCGTCTCGCGCGCCGTGCTCTCGTGCGACGGCCACGACCTGGTGAACACCGCCTGGTACTGAGCCGCACCACGGCCCACACGCCAGCGGCGGACCACCGGATGCGCGGTGGTCCGCCGCAGGCGTGTCCGGACGGTGGCGAGGCACGGCCGGAAACCGCTCGACGGCCGGCGCGGTCCCTGTCTACGATCCGTCGCGCGGCATCGCGTGCCGGTCACCGTCCGGGTGAGGCATGGAGGCGCCGCGGAGATGCCCGTGGAGGCATTCAACCGTGTCAGTCGAGCTCAACCACACCATCGTCCTGTCCCGTGACCGGGAGAAGTCCGCTCACTTCCTCTCAGACATCCTGGGACTGGAGGTCGGCGCACCGGCCGGCGTGTTCCTGCCCGTGACGACCGCCAACGGCGTCACTCTGGACTTCGCCACCATCGATGCCGACATCCCCGTGCAGCACTACGCGTTCCTCGTCTCCGAGGACGAGTTCGACGAGGCGCTGGACCGTCTCGTCAAGGCCCGCGTCCCCATCCAGGCCGACCCGCACGGCACCCACCCCCGCCGCATCAACCGCAACGACGGCGGCCGGGGCGTCTACTTCCTCGACCCGGCGGGCCACGGCCTGGAGATTCTCACCCGCCCGTACGGCACCGACCCGGACTCCGAGCTGAACGGCGTCACGGAGGACGTGCCCGGGGCGGTCTGACCCCGGCCCCGGTCCGGTCAGCCGCTTTCAGGCCGCACTGCCACGGAGGCCGGTTCCTCGCCGGCCTCCGTGGTGTCGTCCCGGCGGGGGAGCAGCAGCGGCGTGACGAGGAGCAGGGCACCGGCCAGCACGATGGCCGTGCGGGGACCGGCCCGGGCGGCCAGTACGCCCCACAGGGCGGTCGTCGTCGCGGTGGTGGCCTTGCCGGTGGCCGACCAGGCGGCGAGGGTGCGCGTGACCCGGCCCGCGGGCGTGCGGTCGAGGCGGTGTGTTGCGAGGACCGGGTTGTAGACCGCGCAGCAGGTGATCAGGCCGAACTCGACCAGCATGACCAGGACCAGGCCGGGCGTGCCGGGGCCGGTGAAGGCCAGGCCGATCGGCCAGCAGGCCCGCAGCGCCCCCGCGGTGACCAGGACCCGGTGCCGGCCGTGGCGGGCGACGAGGCGCGGGGCCAGGCGGGAGCCGAGCAGGCCGCCGGTGCAGGGCACCGCGAAGGCGAGGGCGTACTGCCAGGGGGCGAAGCGCAGGTCGTCGACCATCAGGATCAGCAGCGGCGGAGACGCCGCCATGATCAGGGAGTTGACCAGCAGCGTGTTGAGGAACAGCGGGCGCAGTGCCGGATCGGCCAGGATGTGGCGCCAGCCCTCCAGCAGGTCGCGGGCCCTCGTCACGGCGGGTTCCGGTGGTGCCGGATGCTGCCCGGCGTCGCCGACCGCCCGGATGCCGGCCGCCGACAGCAGATAGCTCACCGCGTCGGCCACCACCGTCGTCACCGGGCCGAACAGGCTGATCGCGGCTCCGCCCAGCGGCGGACCGACCATGCTGGCGGTCCAGGTCGTCGCCTCGAACCGTCCGTTCGCCACGAGCAGGTCCTGCCGCGGCAGCAGATCCTTCAGGAACGCTCCGGCCGCCGCGTTGAAGGTGATGTCGGCCGCCGCGACGGCCACCGACACCAGCAGCAACTGGCCGAAGCTCAGCCGGCCGAGCGCGAACGCCACGGGGATGCTCAGCAGCACCGCGCACCGGACCAGGTCCGTCGCCATCATCACCGGCCGTTTGCGGCGGACCTCCACCCACGGCCCGAGGGGTACCGACACCGCGGCGCCGACCGCCGGGCCCGCCGCCGCCAGCAGCGACACCTGCGCCGGTCCGGCGTCCAGGGCGAGGACCGCGATCAGGGCGAACGCGTCGAACGCGAGCCAGGTGCCGGCCGTGCTGACCGCGTACGCGCCCCACAGCCATCCGAACCGCCGCCCCAGCGACCGTCTGCCCGCCATACCCGGCGCACTCCCCGCTCTCCCGGACAACCCGGCGTTGTCCGGGAGTCATCCAAGCGAGAAGCAGGGGGCCGGGCAAACAACCGTTCGGCACCCGCGCCACAACCAACCGTTGTGGCGCGGAGGGTGCGGCCTCAGCGCTGGTACAGGCCCACCAGCGTCCCGTCCGCGAGGCGGTGCTTCTCGACCTCCTCGTGCACCTGGTCCGCGCGCGGCGCGTCGGGCAGGACGCACGGTTCGGACAGCGCGTAGAGCCGGAAGAAGTAGTGGTGGGCGTCGTCACCCGGCGGCGGATGGGGGCCGCCCCAGCCGTGCTGCCCGTAGCCGTTGACGAGTTCCGTGCCGCCCGGCGGGCTCTGCCCGGCCTCGACGCCGTCACTGGGCGGGTCGATGCCGACCACGACCCAGTGCGCGAAGGTGCCCGACGGGGCGTCGGGATCCTCGCACAGCAGGACCAGTTCGGCCGCGTCGTCCGGGACACCGCTCCAGGCCAGCGGCGGAGAGACGTTCGGTCCCTCGTACGCGTGCCGGCGCGCGATGAAGGAGTGGTTGTTGAACGCGTTGCTGCTCAGTTCGATGCCGGTCATGCGCCCCGGGGTACCCCCGGAGACCCCGGGGCACACGGTTCGGACCGGTTCCCCCGGGTACCCGCCCGGGCGAGCCGGAACAAGGCGGGGGAGGGAGGAAACCCGACGATGTCTCCCCTGGCAGAAGACCCCGAGGCGAGGGTCCGCGAGGACCGGCGCGCCCCGGTCCGCACCGCCCGGCTGCGCAGCCGCATCCCCGAGCCCGACGAGGAGCCGGACCTCCTCGGCCAGTACCTCGCACAGATCTCGGCGACGCCACTGCTCACCGCCGAGGAAGAGGTACGGCTCGCCCGGCGGATGGAGACCGGCCTGCGGGCACTGGAGCGGCTGGACCCGGCCGACGCAGGGGACCACGACCTCACACCACAGGCGCGCCGGAACCTGGAGGAGGCCGTCCGGGACGGACAGGAGGCCAAGGACCACATGGTCCGGGCCAACCTGCGGCTCGTGGTGTCGATGGCGAAACGGCACGCCCACCGTGGTCTGCCCCTGCTGGACGTCATCCAGGAGGGCAACCTGGGGCTGATCCGGGCCGTGGAGAAGTTTGACCACACCAAGGGCTTCAAGTTCTCCACGTACGCGACCTGGTGGATCCGCCAGGCGATCGAGCGGGGTCTCGCGGCGCACGCGCGCTCCGTCCGGCTCCCGATGCACGTCGTGGAGCAGCTCCAGAAGATCGCCAAGGTCGAGCGGCGGCTGCGCCTCGACCTGGGGCGTGAGCCGGGGGCCGGGGAGGTGGCCCGGGAGAGCGGCCTCGCCGAGGACAGGATCGAATGGCTGCGCCACGTCGGGCGGGACGCCGTCAGCCTGGACACGCCCGTGGACGAGTCGGGCCAGACCGTCGTCGGGGACCTCATCGCCGACACCGAGGTGCTCCAGGCCCCGGAGGTGGCCGAGTTCCGGGCGCTCGCCGAGGAACTCCGCGAGGCTGTCGGCACCCTCGCGCCCCGCGAGGCCATGATCCTCAGCCTGCGCTACGGACTGCACGACGGGCACACCCGCACGCTCAGCGAGGTCGCACGGCACGTCGGCCTGACCCGTGAGCGGGTGCGTCAGCTCGAAAAGGAGTCACTCGCCCGGCTGCGGGAGCCGGAGAGCCGCGATCGGCTGGTGGCGTGGGCGGGCTGATCTCCCAGGCCCAGCTGGCCTCCCACGCCCCCGCGTCACGCGGCCGGCGCGGCGAGGACCAGCGAACCGTCGGCCGCCTGCTCCACCCCCACCCCACCGCTGATCCGGTCCAGCGTGGCGCGCAGCCAGGCGCGGTCCTCCCCGGACGCGGGCTCCAGCCGCATCCGCCGCGCCCGGAACGGCACCATGCGCAGCCCGGCCAGCCGCCCGCTGTCCGGCTCGACCGACACGAGGAAGGCGAGCCGCAGGTCGTCGCGGTACTCCTCGTATCCGGAGATGCCCTCGTAGTCGTCGACGAAGTCGCCGCAGCCGTAGAGGATCAGCCGGCCCCGGTACACCTCCAGCGGCCGGGGGTGGTGCGAGGAGTGCCCGTGGACGACGTCGGCACCACCGTCCACCAGCGCGTGTGCGAAACGGATCTGCTCGCGCGGGACGCGGTAGCCCCAGTTCGAGCCCCAGTGCACGGACACGACCGTGAGGCCGCCGGCCCCTCCGAGGCGCCGGACCGCGGCCTCGGCGGCGGTGCCCGAGAAGCCGGGCAGGTAGGCCACACCCGGCCGGTCCGCGGTCGCCGCCCAGCCGGACGGGATGCCGCTGGAGTGCGCCCCGAGGGCGAACACCCGCAGCCGCCGGCCGTCCGGTAGCGGGATCACCGCGGGTGCGTACGCCTGGCCGGCGTTCCGTCCCGCGCCCGCCGTCCGCAGCCCCGCCCGGGCCAGCACGTCCAGGGTCTCCAGCAGACCCGGGCGGCCGAAGTCCAGGACGTGGTTGTTGGCGAGGACCGTCACGTCGGGCCGGGCCACGGCCAGCGCCGGCAGGTTCGACGGGTGCATCCGGTAGTGGATCTCCTTGCCGGGCGCGAACGTGCCGCTGCCCGTCACCGACGTCTCCAGGTTCACGATCCGGGCGTCCGGGGCGGCTTCGTCCAGCACCCGCAGCGCTTCGCCCCACGGCCACGACGGGGCCACGGGCGCCGGCACCGGGCCGTGCGCCGACTCCGCCAGCCGGACATAGGCCCGGGCGTCCTCGGCGTACGCCTCGCGCAGTGCCGGATCACCGGGATGCGGGAGGATCTGGTCGACGCCGCGCCCGAGCATCACATCACCGCACAGGAACAGCGTCACGACGCCGCCGCCCATCCCTCCACGGTAGGTCAGGCGTCCACCGTCACCGCACACGACCACCCGTACGGGTCCGGCCCCATCCGCAGCCGGTCCCACGCCACCGCCACCGGAACCGCCCCGGTGATCTCCACGTCCGCGATGCCGGTGACGGCCAGCCGGACGTCCAGGCCGCCGTCGGCCTCGTCCGCCTCCACGTCCACGGGCACCTGACCGTAGGCCTCCAGCCGGTAGATGACCTCGTCCAGCAGCGCGGCGAGCAGGTCGTCGTCGCTGGCCGCGGGCAGCCGCACCCGGTCCACGGCGGTGGGCCGCACCCCGGTGACGTCCGCGAAGCCGTCCACCATCGCCAGGACGGCCTCAGCCAGACAATGCTCTCTGCACGCCGCCCACGCCTCGATCCGGATGTCGCCCGGGTGCGGCACCGCCCGGTGCCCGCACTCGCCCGGCTGCCGCCCTTGCCCGCCGTCGCCCGTGTCACCGCCCATGAACATCGCCTGCCCGAGGCTCGCCCTCCCATGCGGCCCCGCCCGCGTGTTGCGATCAGACGGGCTCGTCCGCGAGGTACGGCGGCGCCGGGTCGTACTGGATATAGCGCCGTACGGCCCGCGCGTGCTCCCGGCCGTGCAACCGTCCGACCAGCCACAACGCACTGTCGATTCCCGCCGAGACGCCCTGGCTCGTGACCAGGTTCCCGTCCACGACGTAGCGGACGTCCCGGACCACCGTCACGTCCCCGCGCGCCTCCAGGGTGTCCTCCTGGCTCCAGTGCGTGGCCACCCGGCGGCCCCGGGCGGGCCCGGCGGCATGCAGCAGGAACGTGCCGGTGCACACGCCGTGCACCCACGCGGCCCGCTCCGCCGTTCTCCCGATCCAGCCGGTCACGGCCGGGTTGTGGAGCTGGCCCTCGCGCGCGCCCAGCCCGCCCGGCACATGCAGCACGTCCAGCGGCGGGTGGTCGTCGAAGGTGTGGTCGGGCAGGACGCGCAGCCCCTTGTTGCAGCGCACCGGCCCTGGGTGCTCGCCGACCAGCACCGCCGTGTCGCCGGCCTCGCGGAGCCGGGCCGAGACGGTGAACACCTCCCAGGGCCCCACGAAGTCGAGCTCCTCGGCGTCCTCGAAGACCAGCAGGCCGTAGGTCGTCATGCGGTTCGTCCTTCCTCAGGTTCTCGGGGTCCCGCGGTGGAGCGGAACCGGGCGCGGTAGTCCGACGGCGCCACGCCGAGCCGCCGGTGGAACGTGCGGCGCAGGGTCTCGGCCGTGGCGAAGCCGCAGCGGCGGGCGATGGCCTCCACCGGCTCGTCCCCGTCCGTGAGGGCGCGCTGCGCCGCCTCGACGCGCACCCGCTCGACGTACGCCGCCGGCGGCGCGCCCATCTCGGCGGTGAAGCGGCGCTGCAGATGACGCGGGCTCAGCCCGGCGTGCGCGGCGAGGCCGGCGATGTCGTGCCGGGCCCCCGGATCGGCGTGGATCGCGGTGACCGCGGCCCGCACCGGGTCCGTCGCCGGCTGCCGCGACCACAGCGCCACACTGAACTGCGACTGACCGCCCGGCCGGCGCAGGAACAGCACCAGCCGGCGGGCCACCTCGTGCGCGACGTCCCGGCCCAGGTCGTCCTCCACCAGGGCGAGCGCCAGATCCATCCCGGCCGTCACCCCGGCCGACGTCCACACCCGCCCGTCCCGGACGAAGATCGGATCGCAGTCCACGCGCACCTCGGGATGCTCCCGGGCCAGCTGCCCCTCACGGGCCCAGTGCGTGGTGACCCGCCGCCCGTCCAGCAGCCCCGCGGCGGCCAGCAGGAACACCCCGCTGCACACCGAGGCCACCCGCCGGGCACCGGCCGCCGCGGCGGCGACCCACGCGATCAGCTCCGTGTCCTCGCGAGCCCGGTCGACGCCCCGGCCGCCGACCACCACGAGGGTGTCCGTCCCGGCCGGATCGAGGTCCGCGACGCCGTGCCCGGCGTGCACGAGCAGCCCGCTCACCGACCGGACCGGCCCCGCCCGGGGCGCCACGACGTCGCAGGTGTACCCGCCCGCACTGTGGAACACCTCGTGCGGTCCGGTGAGGTCGAGCGGCTGGAAACCGTCGAAGACGACGAAGACGATACGGCGATCGGTCACGCTCCTCACGCTCCACCGGCCCGCCGTACGGCGTCAACGACACGCATCCCACAGATCACGCCATGGGACGTCCACCGCGGTGGGGGTACCCCGGGAACCGGGGGAGAGGAGGCTGACGATGATCTCCCGGACGGTCACCCTGCCCGCGGGCCGCGCGGTCCTCACCGGCGATCTGACCGTGCCGCCGGACGCCCGCGCGGTCGTGCTGTTCGCACACGGCAGCGGCAGCTCCCGGCACAGCCCCCGCAACCGCGAGGTCGCCGCCGGCCTGCGCACCGCCGGGCTCGGCACCCTGCTGATCGACCTGCTCACCGAGGAGGAGGAACGGCTCGACGCCCGCACCGCCGAACTCCGCTTCGACATCCCCCTGCTGGGCCACCGGCTGGTGGCCGCCCTCGACTGGCTGGCGCGGGAACCCGGCACCTCCGGCCTGCCCGTCGTCCTGTTCGGCGCCAGCACCGGCGCGGGCGCGGCCCTGGTCGCCGCCGCCCAACGGCCCGCCCGGGTACGGGCGGTCGTCTCGCGCGGCGGACGGCCCGACCTGGCGGGTGACGCCCTGGACGCCGTACGGGCCCCCGTGCTGCTGATCGTGGGCGGCCGGGACACGCACGTGCTGCGGCTCAACGAGGAGGCCGCGCGGCGGCTGCCCACGCCGCCCGCCCTCCACGTGGTGCCCGGCGCCACCCACCTGTTCGAGGAACCGGGCGCCCTCGACGACGTCACCGAGACCGCCCGGCAGTGGTGCGACGAGCAGGTACGGACCGCCGAAGGCCGGTGACCGGCCGGTGTGCATCGTCCGGCGGACACGGGGGTACGCGGGAGCCGGACCGGCCGAGGGCCCTCTTTCGTGCGGGAAGCAGAGGTGACCGTCATGCTGTTCCGTGATCGCCGGCAGGCCGGTGCGGAACTGGCCGAAACACTGCGGGCCAGGCAGCGCGAGGGGGCCCTGCCCGATCCCCTCGTCCTCGCCCTGCCCCGCGGCGGCGTCGCCGTGGCGCGCGAGGTCGCCGCCGCACTGGGCGCCCCGCTCGACGTGCTCGTCGTACGCAAGATCGGAGCTCCCCACCAGGAGGAACTCGGCGTCGGCGCGATGGCCGGGGACGAGGTGCCGCTCCTCGACGAGGACGCCCTGCGCCTCCTCGGCATCGGGGAGGCCGCCCTCGCCGGCGTCATCGAGCGGGAGCGCGCCGAACTGCGGCGCCGCGAGCGGTTGTACCGGCAGGGCCGGCCCGCCCCGGACCTGCGCGGACGGACCGTGATCGTCGTCGATGACGGCCTGGCGACCGGCTCCACGGCACGCGCCGCACTGCGCTTCGTACGCCGGCAGGAACCGGCACGAGTGATCCTGGCCGCGCCCGTCTGCTCCCCGGAGGGGGCCGACCTGATGCGCGCCGAGGCGGACGAGGTGATCTGCCTGCACAGGCCGGCCGCGTTCATGGCCGTGGGCCTCTGGTACGAGGACTTCGGGCAACTGACGGACCAGGACGTCCTGGAGGCGCTGCACGTGCAGCTTTGACCAACTGTTCACCTGGCAGGAGTGGCGGGAATCAGCCACGCCGGACGAGGATTCCCTTCCCCACACCTGCATCAGGAGCAACAAGTGAGCGTCTCGCTGTCCGTGTGGCTGCTGACCGTGGCGGCCCTGTGCGTGCTCGTCGCCGTCGACTTCTTCGTCGGCCGCAAGCCGCACGACGTGTCCATCAAGGAAGCCGGGACATGGACGGTGGTGTGGGTCGTCCTGGCGGTCCTCTTCGGGGTCGGGCTGTGGTACTTCGGTGGGGGCGGGCCCACGGGCGAGTTCTTCGCCGGGTACATCACCGAGAAGTCGCTCAGCGTCGACAACCTCTTCGTCTTCGTCCTGATCATGGGCAAGTTCGCGGTGCCCACGCAGTACCAGCAGCGGGTGCTGATGATCGGCGTCCTGATGGCCCTGGTGCTGCGGGCGGTGTTCATCGCGGCGGGCGCGGCGATCATCTCCGCCTTCTCCTGGGTCTTCTACCTCTTCGGCGCGTTCCTGATCTGGACCGCCTGGAAGCTGGTCCAGGACGCCCGCACGCAGGACCACGAGGAGGAGTACCAGGAGAACAAGCTGCTGAAGATGGCGGAGCAGCGCTTCGGCGTGGCAGACCGCTACCACGGCACGAAGCTGTTCATCACCGAGAACGGCAAGCGCGTCATGACGCCGATGCTGGTCGTGATGCTCGCGATCGGCTCCACCGACGTGCTCTTCGCCCTCGACTCCATCCCCGCCATCTACGGCCTGACGCAGGACCCGTACATCGTGTTCACCGCGAACGCCTTCGCCCTCATGGGCCTGCGCCAGCTGTACTTCCTCATCGGCGGCCTGCTGAAGAAGCTGGTCCACCTCTCCTACGGCCTGTCGATCATCCTGGGCTTCATCGGCGTGAAGCTGGTGCTGCACGCCCTGCACGAGTCGGGTGTCCACGTCCCCGAGATCGGCATCCCGTTCTCGCTGAGCTTCATCGTGCTGGTCCTGGCGGTGACGACGTTCACGAGCCTGCGCGCCTCGCGCAAGCAGGCGGCCGAGGAGGCCAAGGAAGCCCAGGACGCGGACCGGCCGGCCGCCGAGGCCGGCTAGACGACCGGGGAGGGCCTGCTCTCAGACGACGCCGTCCGCGCGGAGGGCCGCCACCTCCTCGGCGGTGCGGCCCAGTTCGGCCAGGATCGCATCGGTGTGCTCACCCACCGCAGGCACGGGGTCCATGCGCGCGGGCAGGCCCGCGAGGTCGGCGGGCGGGAGCAGCGCCTCCACGGTGGCGCCCGGCACCCCGACCTCGCTCCAGCGGCCACGGGCGGCCAGTACGGGGTGGTCCAGGAAGGCAGCGACGTCGTTGACCCCCGCGCAGGCGATGCCGATGCGCTCCAGGTCCTTCAGGATCTCGTCCGAGCCGGAGCGGGCGAACCGCTCGGCGACGACGGTGTTCAGCTCCTCGCGGTGGGCGACACGGTCGGAGCCGGTGGCGAACCGCGGATCGTCCACCAGCTCCGGACGGCCGAGGAACTCGGCGCACAGGGCCACCCATTCCCGCTCGTTCTGGATGGAGAACAGCACCTCCCGGCCGTCGGCGGCGGTGTACGTCCCGTACGGCGCGATGGTGGCGTGCTGGGTGCCGAGCCGCGGGGGCTGGGTGCCGCCGTGCCGGGTGTAGTACGCGGGCTGGCCCATCCACTCCGCCAGCGCCTCGAACAGGGACACCTCCACGGGGTGCGCCTCGCCGGTCGTGGCACGGGTGTACAGCGCGGTGAGGACGCCGCTGTAGGCGTACATGCCGGCGGCGATGTCGGCGACGGAGATCCCGGTCCGGGCGGTCCCCTCGGGGGTGCCGGTCAGCGACACCAGCCCGGTCTGGCACTGCACGAGCAGGTCGTAGGCCTTGCGGTCGGACCACGGGCCGGTCGTGCCGTAGCCGGAGATCGTGCACGGGATCAGGTTCGGGCGCCGGCCGGTGACGGTGGCGGCGTCCAGCCCGAGGCGGGCGGCGGCGCCCGGGGCGAGGTTCTGCACGAAGACGTCGGCGCCGTCGAGGAGGTCGTGCAGGATCTCGTGGCCGCGGGGGTCCTTCAGGTCGAGGGTGAGGGACTCCTTGGAGCGGTTGAGCCAGACGAAATAGCTGGAGTGGCCGTGCACCGTCGTGTCGTACCGGCGGGCGAAGTCGCCGCCGCCCGGCCGTTCCACCTTGATCACCCGGGCGCCGAGGTCGGCGAGCTGCCGGGTGGCGTAGGGCGCCGCCACGGCCTGCTCCAGACTGACCACCGTGACCCCGGCCAGGGGATACCGCTGCACGCTCATGCCTCAAGCTCCCGGATCTTGTACGGAGGGCGCTCGGACAGTCTGCCGCAGGGAACGGGCTGCCGGGCGGGCCGGCGGCGCGATCCGGATCACGTCGGCTGACCCACGTTCACGGCCGGGCCAGCCGGCGCATCGCCAGGGCCAGTCGCAGGCGGAGCCGGCCCTGCGGGGTGCGCAGCGGCCAGCCGAGCAGGTGCTCGGCGTGGGTCAGCCGGTCCTGGAGTGTGGAGTGGTGGACGTTGATCCCGGCGGCGGCCGCCCGCAGGCTCCCCGACGACGCGACCGCGTGCAGGGTGGCCGGCAACCAGGGGGCGTTCGCGGCGGCGGCCTCCAGGGCACGGACGTCGGGCGGCGGCTCGGGCAGCCATGGTCGGCCCGGTGTCCCCGGCAGCGGGCGCCGCCGTGCGGCGGAACCTGCCCGCCGTTCGGCGGGTGGCGCCGCCGGGCCGGGCGGAGTACACCGCGGTGAGCACGGCGCCGCAGGGCGCACGCCCCCGCCGGCTCGGCGGTCAGCGTAGCGGCCTGACGCCCTCGCACGGCGGGAACCGCCGCCTGCCGCCGCCCGCAGGGGGCGTCGCCTCGTAGGGCCCGCGGCCCCCGGCAGCTATACCCTTTCCTCTTACTTAGGCTGATTGATACGGGTTGGTTTCACCCGGCAGGGATGAGTATGCGGTGACGAGGGACCAGCAGATGCCGGGACCGTCCGGCGCGCGCAGCCCGGTGCAGGCCGACGGGCTGCCGTTCCGCCCGCGCGTCCTCGCCACCGCCCGTCACGTGTCCGGGGCCGCGGCCCTGGCAGCCGGCCTGCTGGGACTGGTGAGCCTGGTCGGCTGGGTCTCCGGGGCCGATGTGCTGAAGGAGGTGCTGCCCGGCGACTCGGTGGCCATGAAGGGCAACACCGCCGTGGCCCTCGTCACGCTCGGCCTCTCCTTGTACGTGATCTCCCGCGGCCGAATCCGCCCCGTTGCGCTCGCCGTGTCCTGCGCGGCGGCGGTCCTGGTCGCCGTGCTCGGCGCGCTCACCCTCGCGGAGGATGCGACCGGGGCAGGCCTGGGGATAGACGAGTTGCTCTTCACGGACGACACCGTCCACCAGAGAACGGGGGCCCCGGGGCGGATGGCGCCGAACACGGCTGCGGCGCTGGTGGCCGCGGGGGCGGGTGCCCTGTGCGCCGGTGTGTCCCGGATTCCCGCCTGGGTGAGTCAGGTCCTGGGCCTGGCCGTCGGCGCTCTCGGCATGCTGAGGCTCTACGGGGCCGCCTACGGGGTGCCCGAACTGGAGAAGTTCGGCCCCTACACGGGCATGGCCCTGCACACCGCGGTGGCTCTGGTGCTGGTGGGCACGGCGCTCTTCCTGGCCCGTCCGGGCGAGGGTCCCGCGGCGCTGCTGCTGAACGCGGGGACGACCGGCGCGTTGGGACGATGGCTGTTCGTCACCGTCGTGATCGTGCCGCCGCTGCTGGGCTGGGCCGCGCTGGCCGCCGAGGACGCCGGGCTGTTCGGGGAGCGCCTGGGGACCGGGCTGCTCGTCTTCGGTCACGTGGCCGTGTTCACCGCAGTGATCTTCACGGCCCTGGCCGTGGGCCGCCGTGTCGAGGTGGCTCAGGTCCGCCTCGAGTGGCAGGTGCGCCAGAACGAACTGCTGCAGGCCTTCATGGAGCACACGCCCGCGCTGGTGTTCATCAAGGACCTGGAGGGCCGCTTCCTGGCGGTCAACACGAGGTTCGAGCAGACCTTGCATCTCTCCCGGGAGCAGATCCTGGGCCGCAGGGACCAGGACGTCCTGCCCCCCGACCTCGCGCGTCAGGGGCAGGCCTCCGACCTCGCCGTGCTGGCGGAGGGCAGGCCCGTACAGCGGCAGAAGACGTTCGCCCTGCCGGGAGGCCGACGGGAGTTCCTGTCCACCCGGTTCCTGCTCAACGACGCCTCCGGCGCGCCCTACGCCCTGTGCGGCGTGTACATCGACATCACCGACCGCGTAGCGGCCGAACGCGAGGTCCAGCAGTCGCACCGGCGGTTCCTGGCGCTGCTGGAGTCCGCTCCCGACGCCACCCTGATCACGGACGGCGACGGCACGGTCGTCATGGCCAACATGCAGGTGAAACGCCTCTTCGGACGCGCGCCGGGCGATCTCGTCGGCACCGACGTCGTCGGCCTGGTGCCGACCGCCCGGCGCCGGCGGCACCAGGCGCTCCTCGGTGCCTACCTCCGCCTGCGTGATCCGAAGCCGGTCGTCCTCGACCGGGACCTGTACGGGCTGCGCGGCGACGGCACCGAGTTCCCCGTCGAGGTGAGCGTCAGCAGCCTGCAGGCCGAGCAGGAGACCCTCGTGGTCCTGACCGTCCGGGACATCACCGAGCGCAGACAGCTGGAGAACGAACGAGCCGAGCGCTACGAGCAACAGCGGCGGATCGCCTACACCCTGCAGCACAGCCTCATGGGGGAGCCGCCCCGCCTGGCGTACCTGCCATGTGCCTACCGCTACCTGGCGTCCGTCCAGGACCCCGGAGTCGGCGGCGACTGGTTCGATGTCATCCCGCTCGACGGGCACCGTACCGGCGTCCTCATCGGCGATGTGATGGGCCGGGGCCTGGAGGCCGCGGCCGTCATGGGGCGGCTGCGCGCCGCTTCCCACGCCCTGGCCCGCACGGGTGCCACACCCAGCGGGCTGATGAGTGCCCTCGACACGTTCGTCGGCGACCTGGCGGACCAACTGGTCACCTGTGTCTACCTGGTCCTGGATCAGGGCAGAAACGAGGTCACCCTGTGCTCGGCGGGGCACCTGCCCGTCATCGCCCTGCCGCCCGACGGGCCCGCCTGCCGGCTGGGGGCACCGGTCGGCGTGCCGCTGGGCGTCAACGACGCGGGACACGCGGTGCCGTTCGAGGAAGTGACCATGCCGCTGCCGCCGGGCAGTGCGCTCGTGCTCTACACCGACGGGCTGGTCGAAAGGCCCGGCACCGACATCGAGGCCCAGGTCGACGTCCTCACCCACACGGTCGACGACGCGTTGAAGGGCGCCCCCGTCGACGACCCCGGCATCCTCGACCAGGCGGCGGACCACCTGATCAGGACCCTGATCGTGGACGCGGACGCCTCTGACGACGATGTGACGCTGCTTCTGCTCGGTGTGCCCGGGCCTTCATGAAAGGCCGGCCTCTGTCACAGTCCGGGCACGCCTCGCGCCTGCTTCTGGCCACGCAACCGGAGTGGCCGAAAGATGTGTCTCCGGGTGCGTGACCGGCCGCTGGGGAGCGGCCGCCTTGGGGGGACGGGAAATGAACGCATGGGCGGTGCCCGGATACACCGAGTCGCTGGAGCTCGGGTCGGGGGCGAGCGGGCGGGTGGTCCTCGCCGTGCACGAGGAGACCGGCGTGCCGGTGGCCGTGAAGTACCTCAGCGAGTCGCTGCGCACCCGGCCGGGCTTCGTGCACGACTTCCGGGCGGAGGCGCGGCTGCTCGGCGGGCTGGGGAGCCCCCATGTCGCCGGGTTGTACGAGTACGTCGAGAGCCCGGACGGCGCCGCCATCGTGATGGAGCTGGTCGACGGCGTCCCGCTGCGCACGCTGCTCAGGAGGGAAGGCCCGCTCGCTCCCGAGGCCGCGCTCGTCGTCCTCAAGGGATCGCTGCTCGGCCTGGCCGACGCACACCGCGTCGGCGTCGTGCACCGCGACTACAAGCCGGAGAACGTGCTGGTCGCGCCGGACGGATCCTCCAAGCTGGTCGACTTCGGCATCGCGGTGGACGCGGGCACCAGCGCGGGCGTGGCGGGCACCCCGTCCTACATGGCCCCCGAGCAGTGGACCGGCGCACCCGCCTCCCCGGCCGCCGACGTGTACGCGGCCACGGCCACCTTCTTCGAGTGCCTGACGGGCCACAAGCCGTACGCGGGTGACAACCTCGCGGAGCTCGCGCTGCGGCACATCGACGCGCCCGTCCCCGCCGAAGAGGCCCCGGAGGCGGTGCGGGAACTGGTGCGGCGCGGTCTGGCCAAGGACCCGGCGGAGCGGCCCGTCCAGGCCGAGGCGTTCGTCACCGAACTGGAGGCGGTCGCCGGCACCGCCTACGGCCCCGACTGGGAGGAACGCGGCCGGGGCAGGCTCGCCGCGCTGGTGGCCCTGCTGCCGCTGCTCCTGCCCTCGGCCCGCACCGCCCCCCGCAGCACCACGGACACCGCCCGGACGGTGCTGAGCCGGACGCCGGACCCCGGCCGGGCGCACCCATGGCTACCCGGCCGCTCCGGGCTGATCGTGTCCGCCGCCGCCGTACTCCTCGGAGCCCTCCTGACGTACGGACTGCCGTACGACCCGGGGACCGCGGCGCAGCGGGCGGCGCAGGCTCTGGCGACCACCGGCGCCGGGTCAGGTGCGGGCCCGGCGGCCTCCGCCTCCCCGGCCACCTCCTCCCCGTCCCCGTCCACCACCCCCCGCGCGTCGGACGGCCCGTCGCCGTCCCCCACCCCGTCGGCATCGGACCCCGCGGCCACCGGATCCGGTGCGCCCCCGGCCCCGGCCACCCCGCCCGGCGGCGAGGAGACGTCGGCGCCCGGCGTGACGGCCACCGCGGCGACACCGACGGTCACCACTGCGGCCCCGCCCACCGGTCCCGCCGTCAAGGACGTCACCGTGTCGGCCTTCCGGCAGACGGGCCCCACGACCGCCACGGCGACCCTCGGCGTCACCACGGACGGCACCGGTCCGGTCTCCATCACCGTCTCCTGGTTCACGGGGAACACGGCGGGGCAGCCGGGCACCCCGGACGGCGCGCTCCAGACCTTCGAGCGCAGCGGCGCCACCCAGTACACGCTCACCGTCGACCACACCTTCCAGACCCTCGGCTGCTACTGGACGGTGCAGGCCACCACGACCCCGGCCGCCGACGGCGGAGGCGCCTCGCAGGAGCTCCTGACCAGGCGGTGCGACCTCCGATGACCGCACACGACGACGACCGCGCACCCGCGAGAACGGCCGACGAGCGGACCGAGGTGCTGAACGCCTCGGATGAGCGGACTCGGGTCCTCGACTCCGCGGGCGAGCGGACTCGGGTACTCGACCCCGCCGGTGAGCGGACCCGGGTACTCGACTCCGCCGACGGCCCCGGCGACGCCCGAGCCGATGGTCCCGCCGACACCCCCTCCCCGAGTGGCCGGCCCGCCCCCGACGACGCCGAATACAGCGCCACCGTGCTCGCCAGCCACTGGATCCAGCGGCCCGCCCCGGACGAGACCCCCGTCGGGCAGCCGGCCCCGGAGCAGGGGCCGTGGCCGGTGCCCCCCGACCGGGTCGAGGGAAGCGTGCTGCGCTTCGGCCCGGGCGTGACCGCCGCCGCACGGCAGCGCACCCACGTGACGCTCCCTGCGCTACCGCCGCCTCCCGCGCCCCGGGTCCGTCGGCTGCGCAGGCACGCCCTGCCCGCGCTGGTCCTGGTCTGCGTCCTCGCGTTCCTCGCCTGGCAGCGCCTCGGCCCGCCGCTGAGGGTGAACACGGTGACGGTCACGGCCCGGCCGACGGCCCTGGGCTGTGGCGGCACCGCGGACCTCGTCGGCCTCGTCACCACGAACGGCCGCCCGGGCACGCTGTCCTACCGCTGGATCCGGAGCGACGGCACCGCCTCGGGCGTGCTGAAGGAAGAGCTGGTCCGGGGCCAGCGGCAGGCCCGCCTCCACCTGCGCTGGACCTTCGAGGGCCCGGGACACCGCACGGCACGGGCCGAGCTGCGCATCCTCTCCGGGACGCCGCGCACGGCCACCACCGGCTTCGCATACGACTGCACCTGACCGGTCGTGACCGGTGGCGCGGAGGTGCGAGGCGGCTTCCGGATGTTCCGGTGCGTCGATCAGTGGCTCGCGGCACCCGACCGGGCCGCCGGGCCACTGCGCGAGACGACGCGCGTGCCGCGGCCGTCGGCGACCCGGACCTGCAGCGAGCCGCATCCGCAGCGCGTCCACTCCGTGTGACCCGTCGCGGTGGTGTGCCGGGACAGCACCCGGAACGGCTCGCCCCGGTCCGGCCAACCGCAGTGCGGGCAGGCGGTGGCGTCGGTGCTGGGCATGGCTGGCTCCTCGTACGTCGTGGCTGGTGGGACGTCGCGACACAGCCAGGGTGCGTCGGGGAGTCCGTACACGTCCAGGTTGACTTTGCAGACGTCACTGTGAAGGCTGGACTTCATGATTGACCTGCGCCGACTGCACGTCCTGAGGGCGGTCGCCCACTACGGCACGGTCACCGCGGCCGCCCGCGCCCTGCACTTCACCCCGTCCGCCGCCTCCCAGCAGGTCCGGCAGCTCGCCCGGGACCTGGGCGTCGACCTGCTGGAACCGCAGGGGCGCGGGGTGCGGCTCACCCCGGCCGCCGAGAGCCTGCTCGCGCACGCCGACGCCATCCAGGCCCGCTGGGACCAGGCGGAGCTGGATCTGCGGGCCGACCACGGGGCGCCCTCCGGGGTGCTGCGTGTGACCGGCTTCCCGGTGGCCGTCTCGGTGCTGCTGGCGCCGATGGCGGCCCGGCTGGGGGAGCGGCATCCGCGGCTGTCCGTCCGGATCACCGAGGCGGGCGTTCCGGGGAGTTTCGACCTGCTCTTCGAGGGCGTCAGCGACCTGGCCGTCGTCGAGGCGACTCCGCACAACCCGCCGCTGAGCGACGCGCGGTTCGACCAGGAGCCGCTGCTCGACGACCCGTTCGACCTGGTCGTACCCGAAGGGCACCGGCTGGCGGGGCGGGCCCGGATCGATCTCGCCGAGGCGGCGCGGGAGGCGTGGATCGCGCCCGTGGAGGACAGCCCCTGCCGTCCGCACGTCCTGTCCGCCTGCGGCGCGGCCGGGTTCACCCCCGAGGTCGTCCACCACGCCCTCGACTGGAACGTCAGCGCCCACCTGGTGGCCCACCGGCTCGGCGTCGCCCTCATCCCGCGCCTGGCCCATCTGACCCCGCACCTGCCGATCGTCCGGGTGCGCTGCGCCGGCAACCCGCACCGCAAGCTCCTGACCTGCACCCGGAGCGGCGGACACGCCCGGCCGGCGGTGGCGGCGGCGCTGGAGGAACTACGGGCCCTGGCGGGCGCGGCGGTCACCTGAACGGCCCGGGCGCGGCGGCCCTGCCCCCGGGCACGCCGGAGGGGCCGGGGCCGTTGCCGGCCGCGGCCCCTCAGTGGGCACGGGGTGAGGGCGGTCAGGCCGCGGCGGCCTCCGAGACGTCGCCGTGCAGCCGGGCGATGACCTCGGTCAGCTGCTGGGCGACCTCGGCGTCGTCGGCCGGGTGGGTCTCGGCGAAGCGGGTCACCGAGCCGGGGATGGACAGCTTGACGTCCTCCAGGACCTTGCCGCCGGCCACGCCCACGGACTTGCGGGTCTCGTCGTGGGCCCAGACACCGCCGTACTGGCCGAACGCGGTGCCGACCACGGCGACCGGCTTGCCGCTGAGGGCACCGGCGCCGTACGGGCGGGACAGCCAGTCGATGGCGTTCTTCAGGACGGCCGGGATGGTGCCGTTGTACTCGGGGGTGAAGAGGATCAGGCCGTCCGCGGCGTTCGCGGCCTCACGCAGCCGCGCGGCGGCGGCCGGGACGCTGCTCTCCACGTCGATGTCCTCGTTGTAGAAGGGGATCTCGGCAAGACCCTCGAACAGGTCCACCTCGGCACCCTCGGGGGCGAGCTTGACGGCCGCCTCGGCGAGCTGGCGGTTGTGCGAACCGGCGCGGAGGCTGCCGACGAGGGCGAGGATACGAACGGACATGCTGAACTCCCACATCTGAGGCACTGCTCGGAAAGACTGCTGACGATCCGGACCGGGGTCCGTTTAATGTTGTAGCACCCTAACCGGACCGCGGTCCAGTTTTGTTCCCGATGCTTTACGCTGGCTTCATGTCCGCCGTCCCGCACCCCCTTCCGACGCCCCAGGAGCCCGTCGGCCACCCCGAGCTGGTGCAGCTGGGGACCGCCCTGGAGGGCGACGAGCCGTGCCTGCGGGCCGACGCCGCACGCAACCGCGCCCGACTGCTGGAAGCCGCCGGACGGCTGGTGGCGGAGCGCGGTGCCGAGGCCGTCACGATGGAGGCGGTGGCCGCCGAGGCACGCGTCGGCAAGGGCACGGTCTTCCGCCGGTTCGGCGACCGTACCGGCCTGCTGACGGCGCTGCTCGACCATTCGGAGAAGAAGTTCCAGGCCTCCTTCCTCGGCGGCCCGCCGCCGCTCGGGCCCGGAGCGCCGCCCGTGGAGCGCCTGCGGGCGTTCGGCTGGGCGATGCTGCGCAGGTCGACCGAGGACCTGGAGCTCCAGCTGGCCGCCGAGCCGTGCGCCACCCGCCGCTTCACCAACCCGGCCCGCAGCGTGCTGCGCCACCACGTCGTCATGCTGCTGCGGCAGGCGGTCCCGGACGCCGACTGCGAGTTGCTCTCCCATGCACTGATGGGGCAGCTCGACCCGGCCCTGGTACACCACCTGACCAGGCAGTGCGGTCTGCCCATGGCGCGCCTGGAGGAGGCGTGGACCGACCTGGTCGACCGGGTGACGGGCACGGCCCCGACCCGCTGAGGTCCGCGCCCGGAACCTCGTGACCGCTCACGGCTTCCTCACAACTCCCCCGCCGGAAGCGCGCATTGGGGCTTCTGCCAAGATGCCGTACGTCATGGTGCAGATACCGAAAACGCCCGCGCCCCCGTCCCCCGCACCGTCGCGCTCCGTGCCCACGAGCGCCGATGTGGCCCGCCTGGCCGGCGTCTCGCGCGCAACCGTCTCCTACGTCCTCAACAACACCAGCGCCGTACGGATCAGCGAACCCACCCGCCGCCGTGTGCGCGAGGCGGCGAAGGAGCTCGGCTACGTACCGCACGCGGCGGCCCGCAGCCTGCGCGCCGGGCACAGCCGCATGGTGCTGATCCCCGCGCCGACCTTCCCCGTCGGCCCGCTCTACAGCCGGTTCCTCACCGACCTCCAGAACGCGCTCTCCGCCCTGGACTACACGGTCGTGCAGCACGGCACCGGCGGCCCGCACGGCGACGAAGCCGCCCGTGCCTGGGCCGAGTTGCGGCCCGTGGCCGTGCTCGTGCCGGGCTCCGGCCTCGGTCCGCGCGGGGTCGCGGTGCTCAAGCGCTCGGGGGCGCGGGCCGTGGTCACCCTCGGCCCCGAGACCATCGAGGGCGCGCACGCGCTCCTCATGGACCACGACGTCGTCGGCCACACCGCCGGCGCCCACCTCTACGACCGCGGCCGGCGGCGGATCGGCGTCGTCGTCCCCCAGGAGCCCGGCCTGGAGACGTTCTCCGCGCCCCGCCTCGACGGCGTACGCCAGTCCGTGCGCGGCACGGACGCCACGGTGACCGAACTGCCCCTCGCCTACGACGAACTTGCCGCGGCGCGCCTCGCCGCCCGCTGGCGGGCCCTGGGCCTGGACGCCGTGTTCACCTACAACGACGAGTACGCGATGCTGCTCATGCGGGCCCTGCTGGACGAGGGCATCCGCATCCCCGAGGAGACGGCCGTGGTCGGCGCCGACGACCTGATGCTCGGGCGGCTGCTGCGGCCCCGGCTGAGCACGGTCCGTCTGGAGCTGCCCTGCGGCCGTGAACTCGCCGAACTGGTCGACCGCGCGGTACGCAGGCCCGCCACCGAACCCGAGACGCACAAGATGCTGGGGGCGACGGTGCTGCACCGCGAGTCGAGCTGACGCCCGGCACACGCCGGGCCGACGCGTGACCGGGTGCCCGGCGCCCGCGCCACGGCACGGCTAGGATGTTGCATGCTCAACAAAAACGGGGGCGCATTCCCGGGCGGCCGCGGCACACCGCTGCGCCCGCTGGGCGCGTCCCGCCCTGTGACCGCCGAACCGGCCGCGCACATACGGGAGTTCAGACCACCCCGTCAGCCGGTGACGATCGATCGGAGAGCCGTCATGCCGTTGCTCGACACCAGGACCTGGCAGCCCCGCCGCCTCGCGGGGACCGGGTACACCGTCACCGAGCCCGCCACCGGCCACGCCCTCGGGACCCTCGCCCTGGCCACCGCGGAGGACGTCGGCGCCGCCGCCGGACGGGCCGCCACCGCACAGCGGGAGTGGGCACGCACCCCGCACTTCGCCCGTGCCGCCGTGCTCCGCAAGGCGGGCGACCTGTTCACCGCGCACGCCGACGAACTCCGGGAATGGCTCGTCCGCGAATCGGGTTCCGTCCCCGGCAAGGCCGACTTCGAACTGCACGTGGCCGCCCAGGAGTGCTACGAGGCCGCCGCACTGGCCTCCCGCCCCGCCGGCCAGGTCCTGCCCAGCGAGGCGCCCCGCCTGTCGTACACGCGCCGCGTCCCGGCCGGTGTAGTGGGCGTGATCTCGCCGTTCAACGCCCCGCTGATCCTGTCCATCCGCTCCGTCGCGCCGGCCCTGGCGCTGGGCAACGCGGTCCTGCTGAAGCCGGACCCGCGCACGGCCGTCTGCGGAGGGCTGTCCCTCGCCGCGGTCTTCGCCGCCGCCGGCCTGCCGGAGGAACTGCTGCACGTGCTGCCCGGCGGCCCGGACGCCGGACAGGCCCTGGTCGCCGACCCGCGCGTGCCGGTCATCTCCTTCACCGGCTCCACCGCCGCCGGACGTGCCGTGGGCGAGGCCGCCGGGCGCCACCTCAAGCGGGCCCACCTGGAACTGGGCGGCAACTCCGCCATGATCGTGCTGGAGGACGCCGACCTCGACGCGGTGATCTCCACGGCCGCCTGGGGCTCGTTCTTCCACCAGGGCCAGATCTGCATGACCACCGGACGCCATCTGGTGCACGCGTCCCTCTACGACGAGTACGTCCAGCGGCTGGCCGCCAAGGCGGACTCGCTCGCCGTCGGCGACCCGTACCGGGACCGGGTCCACCTGGGCCCGATCATCGACGCCGGTCAGCTCGACAAGATCAGCGGCCTGGTCGAGGCCAGCAGGAGCGCGGGCGCCAAGGTCGCCGCCGGCGGCACCCACGACCGGCTCTTCTACCGGCCGACGGTCCTCGCCCACGTCGACGACCGCACCCCCGCGTACACGGAGGAGGTCTTCGGCCCCGTCGCGCCCGTCCGCTCCTTCACCACCGCCGACGAGGCGGCGGCCCTGGCCGCGCAGAGCCCGTACGGCCTCTCCCTGGGCATCGTCACCAGGGACCCGGCCCGCGGCCTGGACCTCGCCGAGCGCATCCCGACCGGCATCGTCCACATCAACGACCAGACCGTGAACGACGAGGCCGTGGCGCCCTTCGGCGGAGTAGCCGCCTCCGGCACCGGCGCCCGTTTCGGCGGTGAGGCCAACCTGGAGGCCTTCACCGAACTGCGCTGGACGACGGTACGCGGAGACGTGGCTCCGTACCCCTTCTGACGCTGAGCGGGGTCCGTTAGCCGGCCTGCTGGCCCTCCTGGGCCTGCTGCTCGGCGATCGCCTTGCGCACCTCGTCCATGTCGAGGTTGCGGGCCTGTCCGATGACGTCCGTCAGGGCGGCCTCGGGCAGGGCCCCGGGCTGGGCGAACACGGCGACCTGGTCACGGACGATCATCAGTGTGGGGATGGACTGGATACCGAAGGCGGCGGCCAGCTCGGGCTGCGCCTCGGTGTCCACCTTGCCGAACACCAGGTCCGGGTTCTCCCCGGCCGCCTTCTCGTACACCGGGGCGAACTGCTTGCACGGCCCGCACCAGTCGGCCCAGAAGTCGATCAGGACGAACTCGTTGTCCGTGACCGTCTGGTCGAAGTTCTCCTTGGTGAGCTCCACGGTGCTGCTCATGGCGTACATCCCTACTTCCTGGTGTGGGGTCAAGCCGTCGGCACAACACGGCCGACCGGACACGTATTCCGCGCCCCTACCCATGTGGCCAGGGCGCACACCACCCACCAGACTGACCCCATGACGGAAACGGAAACCAACGCGTACGACGTCGTGGTGCTCGGGGCCGGGCCCGTGGGGGAGAACGTCGCCGACCGCACCCGCGCCGCCGGACTGACCACCGCGGTCGTGGAGAGCGAACTGGTCGGCGGCGAGTGCTCCTACTGGGCGTGCATGCCCAGCAAGGCCCTGCTGCGGCCGGTCATCGCCCGCGCGGACGCCCGCCGCGTGCCCGGGCTGCGCCAGTCCGTGCAGGGCCCCCTCGACGCGGCCGCGGTCCTCGCCCACCGGGACTACTACACCTCCGACTGGAAGGACGACGGCCAGGTCGGCTGGCTCGACTCCATCGGCGCCGACCTCCACCGCGGCCACGGCCGACTCACCGGGCCGCGCACGGTGACGGTCACCGGCCCCGACGGCGGCGAGCGCGTCCTGACCGCCCGGTACGCCGTCGCCGTCTGCACCGGAAGCCGCGCCGCCCTGCCCGGCCTCCCCGGGCTCGACGCCGTCAAGCCGTGGACCAGCCGCGAGGCCACCAGCTCCCACACCGTGCCCGGCCGGCTGATCGTGATCGGCGGCGGCGTGGTCGCCACCGAGATGGCCACGGTATGGCAGGCCCTCGGCTCGCAGGTCACCCTGCTGGTCCGCGGCAAGGGCCTGCTCCCCAGGATGGAGCCCTTCGCCGGGGAACTGATCGCCGAGGCCCTCAAGGAGGCCGGAGCCGATGTCCGTACGGGGACCTCGGTGGAGTCGGTGACCCGGGAGAACGGGACGGTCGTCGCCGTCACCGGCACGGGCGAGCGCATCGAGGCCGACGAGATCCTCTTCGCCACCGGCCGCGCCCCGCGCACCGACGACATCGGCCTGGAGTCGATCGGCCTGGACCCCGGCTCGTGGCTCCCGGTCGACGACAGCCTCCGCGTGAGCGGCCACGACTGGCTGTACGCCGTCGGCGACGTGAACCACCGCGCCCTCCTCACCCACCAGGGCAAGTACCAGGCTCGCATCGCGGGCGCCGCCATCGCCGCGCGGGCCACCGGAGAGACCCTCCTGGCGGAGCCCTGGGGCGCCCACGCCGCGACCGCCGACCACACGGCCGTCCCGCAGGTCGTCTTCACCGACCCGGAGGCGGCGGCCGTGGGCCTGTCCCTGGCCGAGGCGGAAGAGGCGGGGCACCGGGTGAGGGCCGTCGACGTGGACCTGTCCACCGTCTCCGGGGCAGGCCTCTACGCCGACGGCTACCAGGGCCGCGCCCGCATGGTCGTCGACGTCGAGGACGAGATCCTGCGGGGTGTCACCTTCGTCGGCCCCGGCGTCGGCGAACTCATCCACTCCGCGACCATCGCGGTCGCCGGCCAGGTTCCGGTCGGCCGCCTGTGGCACGCCGTCCCGTCGTACCCGACGATCAGCGAGGTGTGGCTGCGGCTGCTGGAGGCGTACCGGGACGCGTGACCCGTGGTCCGTCCGGGCCGGGGTGAGGCGGGGCGACGGTTCCGCCAGTCGTCGTCCCGAAGGTCCTCCTCCGCCTCCGGCAGGAGCGGCACCGGTCCGGCCGCCAGCGCGTCGACGGTGCCCTCGTCGTGCGTGACCATCACGATCGTGCCCTGGTAGGTGCCCACTGGACGGATCTGCTCGCTACGGCAGCTCGAAGCCCAGCGCCCGCGCCGCCTCCTCCGGCGTGGGCCGGCCCCAGCGCTCCGCCATCGCCTGGTTGGAGGACAGCGAACGCAGCTCGGCGCGGTCCAGATACAGGACACCGTCGAGGTGGTCCGTCTCGTGCTGCACGATCCGGGCCGGCCAGCCCGAGAACACCTCGTCCAGCGCCCGCCCGTGCTCGTCCTGCCCGGTCAGCCGCACCTCGGCGGGCCGCGTCACCACCGCCTGCCAGCCCGGCACGCTCAGGCAGCCCTCGAAGAACGCGGCCCGCGCGTCACCGACGGGCTCGTAGGAGGGATTGACCAGGACGCGGAAAGGCTGCGGCACCCGCCCGCGCACGAGACGCACCTCCTCCGGCACCGGCGCCGGATCCTCGATCACGGCGATCCGGAGCTCCACGCCCACCTGCGGCGCCGCCAGGCCGACGCCGGGCGCCGCCCGCATGGTGATCCGCAGGGCCTCGACGAACCGGGCCAGCAGGGCGGGCTCCAGCTGACCGTCGAACGGCTCGCTGCCGCGCCGCAGCACCGGGTCACCGGCCGCGACGATGGTCAACGGCAGCCCCCCGTCGAGGAGTTGCCCGACCCGTTCGGCCAGGGGTGCGCGATCGTCCGGAGTTCCCATCGCTTCAGGATGGCATGGCACCCCCCACCCCCATGTGATGCACGTCATATGACTTCGCCGGGAACCGAACGCCCCGCCGCTCCGACTACTGCACCGCAACGGCCACCGCCGACACCGCAACGGCCCAGAAGACACCACCCGGAGAAGCCCGCCGATGACCACCGCTCCCTCGACCACCACGGACGAGGCCCCCCAACCAGCCACCCCGGCCCCGTCGAAGAGCACCTGGGCACCCCTGCGCCCGCTGATCCTCCGTCTGCACTTCTACGCCGGGGTGCTGGTGGCGCCCTTCCTCCTCGTCGCCGCCGTCACCGGTCTGCTGTACGCCGGTTCCTTCCAGGCCGAGAAGCTCGTGTACGACCACGAGATGACCGTCCCCGTCGGAGAGCGGAAGCTGCCGGTCGGCGAGCAGGTGGCCGCCGCCCGCAAGGCCCACCCCGAGGGCACGATCTCGGCCGTCCGCCCCTCGCCGGAGGCCGACGCGACGACCAGGGTGATGCTCTCCGGCGTCCCGGGCGTCGGCGAGGGCCACACGCTCGCCGTGTTCGTCGACCCGTACACCGCGAAGGTGCGCGGCTCCCTCGAACAGTACGGCTCGACCGGCGCCCTGCCGTTGCGCACCTGGATCGACGAGTTCCACCGGGACCTGCACCTGGGGGAGACGGGGCGGCTCTACAGCGAGCTGGCGGCCAGCTGGCTGGGCGTCATCTCGGCGGGCGGACTCGTGCTGTGGTTCTCCCGGCGCCGCGCCCTGCGCAAGGTGCGGGGCACCAAGGGGCGGCGCCGCACGCTCGGACTGCACGGCAGCGTCGGCGTGTGGGCGGCGACCGGGTTCTTCTTCCTCTCGGTGACCGGTCTGACCTGGTCGGCGTACGCCGGAGCCCACATCGACGAGCTGCGGACCTCACTGGGCCAGGCCACCCCGTCGGTGTCGGCCGCGGCCGGCGGCGAGCACGGCGGCCACGACGCCGCCGCCGGGCAGGCGGGCGACGCCGCGCACGGCGTGGGCCTGGACAAGGTCCTGGCGGCGGCGCGGGCCGAAGGGCTGGGCGACCCGGTGGAGATCGTGCCGCCCGCCGACGCGAACTCGGCGTACGTCGTCAAGCAGGTCCAGCGCAGCTGGCCCACGAAGCAGGACGCCGTCGCGATCGACCCGGCCAGCGGCGAGGTCGCCGACGTGCTGCGCTTCGAGGACTACCCGGTGCTCGCGAAGCTCACCCGCTGGGGCATCGACCTGCACACCGGCGTCCTCTTCGGCCTGGCCAACCAGATCGCCCTGATGCTGCTCGCGCTGTCCCTGATCCTGCTGATCGTCTGGGGCTACCGCATGTGGTGGCAGCGCGGCCGCGGCAGCGCCTTCGGCCGTCCGATCCCGCGCGGCGCCTGGCAGCAGGTCCCGCCGCAGATCCTGGTGCCGCTGCTCGCGGGCGTCGCCGTCCTCGGGTACTTCCTGCCTCTGTTCGGCATCCCGCTGGCCGCGTTCCTCGCCGTCGACGTCCTGCTGGGGGAGATCGCCTACCGGCGGGGGCGGCGGTCGTACGGAACACCGGCCGGGTAGCGAAGCCCCCGGCACACGAATGCCCGGCTCCTCACGGAGCCGGGCACCTTCGGGTACGGCCCGGGTCAGCGCTCCTCGAAGTCACCCGCGAGCGCCGAGGCGATCCGCAGGTGCGACTCCGCCTCCTCGTGCCGGTTCTGCCGCTGGAGGGTGCGGCCGAGCATCAGCCGGGCGTAGTGCTCCACGGGGTCCCGCTCGACGATCGTCCGCAACTCGCCCTCGGCGCGGTGCAGTTGGGCGGAGTGGTAGTAGGAGCGCGCCAGCAGCAGCCGGGGCCCGGTCTGCTCCGGCACCTCCTCGACCAGCCCGACCAGGACGCGCGCGGCGGCGGCGTAGTCCTTGGCGTCGAAGAACAGCTGCGCGCGCTCCCAGCGCTCGGCCGGGGTTCCGTGGGCGTAGTACGTGGTGTCCTGCGTGGCGTTCACTCGGGGCCTCCTTCGAGGCCGACAACCGGGTCCGCCCGTCCGGTATTCCGCCTGCGGGTGTAGGGGGAGAGCCCCTAGCGGGTCAGGGTGGCCAGTTCGGTGCCGTACCGCTCGGTGAGCAAAGTCAGTACGCGGCCCGTGACGGCCAGGTCCTCCGCCGGGATGCCGTCGTAGATCCGCGCGGTGATGGGGGCCGTCGCGGCGGAGGTGATGGCGTACAGCTCGCGCCCGGCGTCCGTGATCCGCACCTCCGCCTCCCCGTCCGGGGCCAGCAGCCCTGCGGTGATCAGCTCGTCGAGCACGCCGTGCACCTCCCCGGCGCCGGTCCTCAGCGCTTCGGTGACGCCGTCGACGAGCTGTTCGCGCCCGACCGGGCCGTCGGCGATCGCGGCGAGGCGGAGGGTGACGGACTGCTCGAAGGTCATGCCGTGCCGGTCCAGCACCTGCTGGAGGAGGGCGCGGCCGGCGTAGTGGGCCAGGCCGATGACACGCGGGTCGACGAGGGGCGTGGTGGTGGTCATGACTGCTCCGTCCCGTTCTCGCTGAAGGGTTCAAGAGGTGCGTCGAGCAGGGCCGTCAATGCGCGCGTGAACTCCTGTGTGCGGGCGCTGTCGAGGCCGCCGAGCGGGCCGAGGAGCTGCTGGAGGAGGCCGTGGACGACCTCGATCGCCCGCCGGGTGACCTCGCGGCCCTGTTCGGTGAGGGCGAGCTGCACCGCGCGCGGGTCACGCGGGTCCCGGGTGCGGTCCAGGAGCCCGGCGCTCTCCAGGGCGCGGGCCAGCTTCGACACGTAGAGGGGCTCCAGCCCGGTGTGGTCGGCGAGGCGGCGCTGGCTGGGCCGTTCGCCGGAGCGCTGCATGCCGTGCAGCGAGGCGACCAGGGAGTACTGCGCGTGGGTGAGGCCCAGCGGGGCCACCGCGCGGTCGACCGCGACCCGCCACTTCATCGACAGCCGCCACACCAGGAAGCCCGGCGTCGCGCCTTCGGTGCCGTTACTCATGCCAAATACAGTACATGGCGACTATATACATGGCTACTATTCCTCGGCATCTGCGGCGCGGCCCGAACGTGACGCTGACGCAGGCCCTCGGGCCGGACTAGGTTGTGCGCCATGAGCAATCTTGAGCGCGAGGCGGCCCCCTCCCTGTGCGGTGGCCGTGGCTTCGTGGTGGCGGAGCCGGTGCGTGAACTCCTCAGCCCGCGCCGGGTGAAGCTGGGCGAGTCCAGCGAGGTCCGCCGGCTGCTGCCCAACCTCGGCCGCCGGATGATCGGAGCCTGGTGCTTCGTCGACCACTACGGTCCTGACGACATCGCCGACGAGCCCGGCATGCAGGTGCCGCCGCACCCCCACATGGGCCTGCAGACGGTGAGCTGGCTGCACGAGGGCGAGGTCCTGCACCGCGACTCCACCGGCAGCCTCCAGACGATCCGCCCGCGCGAACTCGGCCTGATGACCTCCGGCCGGGCCATCAGCCACTCGGAGGAGAGCCCGCGCTCGCACGCCCGTTTCCTGCACGGCGCGCAGCTCTGGGTCGCGCTCCCCGACAGTCACCGCCACACCGAGCCGCGCTTCGAGCACCACGCCGGTCTGCCGGTCGTCACCGCACCCGGCCTGACGGCCACGCTGATCCTCGGCGACCTGGACGGCGCGACCTCACCCGGCACGGCGTACACCCCGATCGTCGGCGCCGACCTGGCCCTGACCCGGGGCGCGGACCTACGCCTCCCCCTGGAGCCGGACTTCGAGTACGCCGTCCTGTCCATGTCCGGCGAGGCCCACGTCGACGGCGTCCCCGTCCTCCCCGGCTCCATGCTGTACCTCGGCTGCGGCCGCGGCGAACTGCCCTTGCGGGCGGAGTCGGACGCCAACCTCATGCTCCTGGGCGGCGAGCCGTTCGAGGAGGAACTGATCATGTTCTGGAACTGGATCGGACGGTCCCAGGAGGAGATCGAGCAGGCGCGTCAGGACTGGATGGAAGGGACACGTTTTGGCGAGGTAAAGGGGTACGACGGGGATCCGCTGCCGGCTCCCGAACTGCCGGCGACGCCTCTGAAGCCACGGGGAAGGGCACGCTGACCAGCGAAAATGTTCGAGCGGTCCGTGGTGGGCGAGTGCTTCCTCGCTACGCGTCGCCTTTTGCAGCGACCGCCCTGCCACCGCAAAGGCAGGACACCAACCCTGCCCTAATCTGATGATGCGTCAGCAGAGTGAGCAAGCTTGGCGGCCACCGGATGGGTTCCGGCTTGGTGAGTGACCGAGTCGCGCGCCGGAAGCGGGGGCTTGGTACTTGGCCAGTCGTCTTGTGGGAGTTCCACAGTGTGGACCTCCAGCCGTAAATCGTGATCTTGCTGGTGGGGGACGCCGCGGAGATGGCCGGCGCCGATCATCTGGACGAGATCGCCCACACCATCGGCGGCCTCCGTCCCATACCCGCTTACTCCAGTCCACCGCGGCGGAGGGCATCCTTCATCTCGCTGATCTTCGCGGCTACCGTCGTGGTCCACTCCTGTGGCTGTCCAGCAACACTGAGGGCGTCCTCAATCTCCCTGAGCTTCCGTGGCGCCCACGGCCACTTCGACGCCCAGACCGCTGATGTCGACCCCCGCCGGAGCGGCAACCTGCATCGCCCGGAGCCCGGACGCCTCGTCTCCCGGCAGCAGCACGACCGGCCGTCGCTCATCGAACTCGACCCACCAGACTTCGCCGTGTTGCATATGTCCTCCCGGCGCGATCTGCGGTGAGGGCGCTGTGAACGGGTGCGGCCACCGTTGATCATCGGTGTCTGAAGACTGAAGATCATATGGTGGCCGCGGGTCGCAGCGTAGACCGCGCCCGGTGGCAGGGGTCATTCGAGGGCCTGATGCAGCGGATCGCGGGCTTGAACCCCAGCGCGCGGTGCGGGACGTGGTCCTTGGGCTGCTCTCGGGCCCGCCGCGCAAGAACTGCGGGCGGCCGCGCCCCCTTCCGGCGGTTTGTCCGATACGGTCCGCCCCCCGGGCAGGAACACCGTGCCCGTGCCGATCACCACGCCGTCTCCGGAACCTGTGACAGCCCCCCAGAGTGCCGCACGCTAGAGCAGGCCGCGCCGGCCGCCGCCTGCCCTGCTCCAGGCCGGACTCGCTCGCATTCGCCGGGACGGCGGCGTCAGCGACCGCCGGGAAGGCGTTCGGGATCTCGAACGCGTCGGTTTCAGGTGGGACGGATCAACCGCTCGACAGATCTCCTTCGTTGAGAGCATGAGGTACGGCGACCATCTCCATGCGACCGCTGGCGAGGGCCAGCGTGGAGGAGATCAAAGCCTGCAGACAGGAGAGTTCCGCCTCGTCGTCGGGGTGTGTCAGGTGCTGCAATACGAGTCCGTCGAATCCGGCGAGGAAGAACCGCGCAATCGTCCTCGCCGGCTGTGCGAGCTGCTGGCCTGCGCGGTCGGCCGCGTCCGTCACCAGCTCCGATGTCACGCTGAGGACACCGAGGTTGTGCGTTTCGAGTGCCTCGCGGAGATGGGGCGACCGGAGCGCGAACATGGTCAGTTCGGTGAGCAGTTGATAGCTCCTCGACTGGTTGCGCACCGTGCGCCACAGGGCGGCAGCTAGCACGCCCACGGTTTCCTCGAAGCCGGCGCCGTCGGGTGCGGCCTGCCGCACCTGACTCTCCATCTCCTGGGTCAGGTGCTGGATGACCGCGCGGTACAAGTCCTCCTTGGTGCCGAACGTGTAGTGCACCGTGGCCTGCGCCACGCCGAGCTCGGCGGCGATCGCACGGGTACTGCCGGCAGCGACTCCCTCTCGCGCCATCAGGTCAATGGCCGCCTTGATCAACTGAGGGCGGCGTTCGGCCGCTGAGACATGAGCCATGCGCCTACCATACCGACTTAATTGCTCGAAGGAGTCACTCGAACAACTCGGATCATCGCAGGTCGAAGGGTGGAAATCGGATTCGACATCGACCGGCGACTCTTCCAGGCCGCCCAGCTACCCAGGCCCTGCGAGCCCCGCGCAGTGCGGAGCCGATCAGAAGACGGTCACCTCGCGGCTGTAGAGGGCGAACGAGCGGGACGGGTCGTAGAAGTCGCCGATCCCGGCGGACAGCTCCCGCAATGAACGTTCGTACGAGGGGAAGTGGGTCAGCGCTTCCTCCGGGGAGTCGTAGTACAGGGCGGCGACTCCTGTGTACGCGGGTTCGCCCGCGGCGCCGAAATGGCGCAGCGCCCTCTCGGCCCCCGGCATCTGCCGGTGCTGGACGTACCCCCGCAGTACCTTGTCCTGGGACTCCGCGTTGAGCACCTCTTCGTGGGCGGCCTGCCACCGCTCGGTGACGTCGTCCCGGCCAGGCCCTTCGGCTTTGTGGACGAAGTGGAGTACTTTCACGTGGCTTTCGCCCGCATCGGATGCCGGCGGGGCGATGAGTACCGCGGGGCGGGTCAGCAGCGCCAGGGCACTGGGCAGGTCGTTGAAGTGGGCGCCGTCGGGGCCGATGACTTCGCGTGAGTACGGGTCGGACATCGTGGCGGTCAGGGCCTCCATGTTCTCGAAGTGCAGTTCGGTGACGGAGTCCCGGCCGAACTCGGTCAGGTACGTCAGGTCCCCTTCGCTGCCGAAGGACGCGTCGAAGACGTGGTTCTGTACGTAGCGCCGAATCCGGAGGGGGTTCGCGGCGGCCAGGGATCCGTGCACGTGGTGGAGGTAGTGCAGGAATGCCTGATGGGTCATGCCCGGCCGGCGACGGATGGCGGCGATCAGGGTCAGCATGTCTCTCCGATGGGACGAGTGGTACGAGCGGTGATCGGCATCGCGGGGATGTCCGCGATGCCGATCCCGACGGTGTGGTTCTCGCGGCCGATCGGCGCCGCGGCACGTCAGCCCGCCATCTGCCGGACAGGCTCCGGGGCGGTACCGGTCCGGCGACGCCGGGCCGCGAGGCCGAGTGCGGCGGTGGCGACGGCCCCGGCGAGGGCGAATACGCCCATGGCCCCCGCAAGGGTGCCGACGGCGGAGGCGAGGGCGAGTGCCACGAGCGGGCACAGGAACTGACCGAGGAAGAAGGAACCCGTCCACAGGCCGATGCCGCGACCGCGGTCGGCGTAGTGGAGCTTGGACATGGCGAAGGTCAGCAGGCTCGGCAGCATGAGGCCGCCGCCCAGGCCGTTGATCACGGCTCCGAGGGTCAGCACGACGGGGTTGGGGGCGACCCAGACCACTGCGAAGCCGACAGTGCAGAGGCCGAAGGCGGTCGGCAGCCAGGCTTGCGGGCTGCGGCCGACCTTGGTGAAGACGATGGCGCCGATCACGATCGCGGCACTGGCGGCGGCGGTGGCCAGTCCGATGATGCCGGTCTCGGTCACGTCCATGTCGTCCAGGAGGAACGCCATCTCCACCTGGAGGGTGTAGAAGAGGACGGCGCCGAAGACCGTCAGCGCGCAAGTGCCGGCCAGCGGACGCCAGGGGAAAGACCGCCTGGCCATCTGATCCGAGACGGTGGGGGAGGGGGAGTTCGCGTGGTCGTCCGGTCGGGGCCGGGGAAGAAAAGCGGCCATGGCGGGGGCCAGCAGCAGGCTCACGGCGTAGGCCCAGAACGGTGCGCGCCAGCCGGCCGATCCGGCCGCGCCGCCCAGCACGAAGAAGGCCGTCGCGGAGATCGAGGCGCACATCGTCTGCATCGCGAGGTAGCGATCGCGCTGCCGGCCGAAGTAGTAGTCGCCGATCAGTGTGGTGCAGCAGGTCATGATGGCGGCCTCGGTGATGCCCACGAGGGCGCGGCTGGCGACGATGGCGCCCAGGGAGTCCAGCCAGAGGGGGGCGGTGCCGAGGATCGCGTACAAGACGGTCGCTACGACGAGCAGGCGCTTGCGGCCCAGTCGGTCGACGAGCACGCCGGCGAAGGGCGCCAGCAGCGCCAGCGCCAGAGCGGGGATGGTCAGGGCGATGGGGACGAGCGCGTCGACGCCCGGCACACCCGCGAAGTGGTCCTGCATCTGCGGCAGGACCGGGGCGATGAGCACGGCGCCCAGGATGGGCAGACAGGCCCCGGCCATCAGCAGCGTGAGGCGAAGCCGATGGCCGGGGCCGGACACGGTCTGCTCGGCCGGGGAGTCCGCTGCAGCCTTGGACGGTGGGGGCGGGAGCGGGGGCACGGGTGCAGGCATGCGGGAACTCCACGGGGCGTGTCGGAAGGGGGCGGGATGGTGCGGCCGTCGCGGTCGGGTCACCCGGTGTCCGTGGCAGGCTCGCGACGGGGGTGCCGATGCCGCCGGGCTGCGCCGGCAGGTCGGCTGCCAGGCGCTGTGCGGTCCCGGCAGTGGGCGAGGGTGCGGCTCCGGCAACGGGTGAAGGTGCGGCTCCGGCGCCGGATGGAGACGACTATGAGCCAAGGCACAGGTCCTGCCTAGCCCCTGTCCGATCGAGATCGAGGATGTGGATCATCCGGGTCCTGGATGCCGGACACCTGTGGGAGCCCGCTATCTCGGTGCGACCGCGGCGATACGGCCGGGCTGGGAAGCCGCCAGCTCCGCTCCGACGCGGGCCGCGGTCTCCCGCAGCCAGATGTGGGCCGCGTCGTGGGTGTGCACCGGGTGCCACCACAGTGCCTCCTGGAGAGGGACCGCACCGTAGGGCGGTTCCATGAGGCGTACGGCGGCCACCCCGCTCAGCAACTCGGCCAGGCGCTGCTGCACCAGGGCGATCCGGCGGGTTCCGGCGACCAGGAAAGGCAGCGCCTGGAAGCTGTCGGCGAAGATTTCCACACGGGGATCGACGCCGAGCATGCTCAACTGCCGTGCGGCCGGAGCGTCGTAGGCACGCTGGTAGACGACCCAGGGCAGCCGGGCCAGGTCGTCCATGGTCAGCTGGTCGCCGACCTCGTCATTGGCCTCGGCGACCAGGAAGGCCCAGCGGTCGGTGAACAGCTCGACAGCCGGGAAGCCGCTGATGATGCCGTGCGGCATCAGAAGAGCGTCGGCCGTGCTGAGCAGCGTTGCCGGGTCCTCAGTGACGTCGGTGGGCGTCTGCTGGAAGCGCAGTCGCACCCCTGGGGCCTCGGCGTGCACGGTCCGGGTGAGCTCGGCGCCGAACACGGTCAGGGCGTAGTCGGAGGTCAGCACGGTGAACTCGTGCTCCTCGCTGCCCGGGGCGAAGTCGGCCCTGCTGCTGAAGACCCGTTCGAGCAGGTCGCAGGCGGTCGAGGTGCGGTCCAGCAGGGCGAGGCCGAGCGCGGTCAGTTCGTAGTGTTTGCCGGCGCGGGAGAGCAGGTCGTCGTCGAAGTGGCGGCGCAGGCGGGCCAGGGCCGCGCTCATCGCCGGTTGACTGAGCCCGACGCGCTGCCCGGCGCGGGTGACGTTGCGTTCCTCCAGCAGGGCCCGCAGAGACAGGACGAGATTGAGATCGAGACCGGAGAGGGACACGACGCCTCCAGAACGAGGCCGCTCGCAGCGGCATTCACGCAGCGGATGATCAACATCTAAAGAATCTATTTCCCAGATTAGAGGGGAGGGGTCAGATTGGTCCCACCGCAATCTGGAGGACATTTCCGTGAAACCCGCAGCCGCTTCCACGTCCTTCTCCGGACCTTTCGCCCTTGGCTTCCTCTCCGCCCCTGACCAGGCCCCCTTCCCCGGTGTCCTGACCCCTGACGGGCGCGTGCTGGACCTGCGCCAGACCCTGGCCTGGGAGCCGCCCGATCTGCGCGCCGTCCTGGAGCGCTGGGAGGAGGCCCTCCCCGTCCTGCACACCCTCGTGCACGAAGAGGCCCTGGACTGGCGGCCGCTGGAGGGACTGCGGGTGCATGCGCCGGTCGAGCCCCGCCAGGTCTTCCAGTCCGGCGCCAACTACCGGCAGCACGTCATCGACCTGGAGGTCGCCCACCGCTCCTCCGACGACCCACGCACCGTGGAGGAGGCGCGCGCGGAGATCGCCGCGGTCATGGACCAGCGGGCGGCCGAGGACCTGCCGTACGTGTTCATCGGCCTGCCCGGTGCGATCACCGGCCCCTTCGACGACGTCGTCCTGCCCTCCTGGGCCGAACAGCCGGACTGGGAGCTGGAGCTGGCCGCCGTGATCGGCAAGCCCGCCCACCGGGTGACGGTCGAGGAGGCCCTGGAGTACGTCGCCGGCTACACGATCGCCAACGACCTCACCGACCGCGCCACCGTCTTCCGCCGGGACATGAAGGCCATCGGCACCGACTGGCTGCGCTGCAAGAACGCCCCCGGCTTCACCCCGCTCGGCCCGTGGATCGTGCCGGCCGGGTCGATCACGGACCCGGGTGACCTGCGGGTCACGCTGAAGCTCAACGGCGAGACCATGCAGGACGAGTCCACCAAGGACATGCTCTTCGGCATCGCCCGGCTGGTGTCGTACATCTCCCAGACCTCCCGGCTCCTGCCCGGTGACCTGGTGCTCACCGGCAGCCCGGCCGGCAACGGCATCCACTGGGGGCGGCTGCTGCGAGACGGCGACGTGATGGAGGGCTCCATCACCGGGCTGGGCGTGCAGCGCACCTGCTGTGTGGCGGAGAAGGTGTCATGAGTCCGGACCGCCATGACCCCGAGGGCGCGATCGCCGAGGCCGCCAAGGCCTACTCCAACTGGGGCCGTTGGGGCGAGGACGACGTGCTCGGCACGCTCAACTTCCTCGACGAGAACAAGCGCCGTGAGGGCGCCGAACTGGTCCGCCGGGGAGTCGGCTTCTCCCTCTCCCAGCGGTTCGACGTGAACGGCCCGCAGAAGGGCTGGCGCCGCCGCACCAACCCCGTGCACACCATGCTCGACACGGGCACGGACGCGGCGCTGGGCAACCAGGGCTTCCCGCACGGTCTCGGCGGTGCGGACGACGTGATCGCGATGCCCCTGCAGTGCTCCACCCAGTGGGACGGGCTCGGGCACATCTTCGACCACGGCAAGGCATGGAACGGTCGGGCGGCCGAGAAGGTCGTCACCTCCGACGGCGATCTGGTCACAGGCATCGAGCACATGGCGCCGCACGTCGCCGGGCGCGGAGTCCTCCTCGACGTCGGCCGGGTGATCGGCGGCGCATCCGGAGAACTGCCGGACGGTTTCGCGATCACCGAGGAGCACCTGACCGCGACGGCCGAGGCGCACGGCGTGGCCGTCGGCCGCGGAGACATCGTCGTCGTCAGGACCGGGCGGCTGTCGCGCGCCCGCCGTGAGGGGTGGGGCGACTACGCGGGCGGAGACTCTCCCGGTCTGTCCTTCACCACCGCCGACTGGCTGCACCGTACCGAGATCGCCGCCATCGCCACCGACACCTGGGGATTCGAGGTTCGGCCGAACGAGTTCGAGGGCGCCTTCCAGCCGCTGCACCAGGTCGCCATTCCCAACATGGGCCTGCTGATCGGCGAGATGTGGGACCCCGACACTCTCGCGGACGACTGCGCTCGCGACGGCGTGTACGAGTTCTGGCTCACCGCCGCCCCGCTGCCCATCACCGGAGCCGTCGGTTCCCCCGTCAACCCCGTCGCCGTCAAGTGATCCGACCAACAAAGGAGTTGGCCATGGAAAGAAAGCGGGTCCTGGTCATCGGAGGGGGCACCTCCGGCAACGTCATCACCGTGCTGCTGCGGCGGGCCGGCATCGACGTCGACCTCGCCGAGGTCAAGGAGGACTGGAACGTACGCGGCTCCGGCATCACCCTTCAGGGCAACGCCCTGCGCGTGCTGCGCGAGATCGGCGTCTGGGACGAGGTCAGCGAGAACGGCCACTGCTCCAACTCCCTGGGCCATACGGCGCCCGACGGCACCGTGCTGCGCGTCATCGAAACCGTTCGCACCGGCGGAGACGACCTCCCCGCCACCTTGGGCATGCAGCGACCCGTGCTCCAGCGCATCCTCGTCGAGGCCGTCCGCGCGTCCGGCGCGAACGTCCGGCTCGGCACCACCGCCGAAATCCTCACCCAGGACGAGGCGTCGGTGACCGTCCGCCTCAGTGACGGCACCGAGGGCCGCTACGACCTCGTCGTTGCCGCCGACGGCCTGCACTCCGCGACCCGCGCCGCCATCGGCATCGACGCCGAACCCGAACCGACCGGCATGGGCATTTGGCGTGTCCCGGCACCCCGTCCGGCCGGAGTGGACCGCAGCGTCCTCTCCCACGGAGGGCCCTGCTACATCGCCGGCTACACGCCCACAGGCAAGGACACGATCTACGCCTATCTGGTGGAGCCCAGCCGCGACCGCGGCACGATCCCGGCCGAATCCTACGCGCAGGAGATGCGCCGCCTCTCCAAGAGCTACGGCGGTGCCTGGGACGAGATCCGCGACTCGATCACCGACCCGGCGCAGGTGAACTACACCTGGTTCGAACGGATGCTGGTCGAGGGGGCCTGGCACCGGGGCAGGGTCGTCCTCGTCGGTGACGCAGCGCACTGCTGCCCGCCCACGGTGGCCCAGGGCGCGGCGATGGCGCTGGAGGACGCGTGGGTGCTGTCCCAGCTGCTGACCAGCGGATCCGCGTGGGGCGAGGAACTGCTCAGGCGCTACTACGAGCGGCGGATCGATCGGGTCCGGTCGGTCGTCGAAGCGTCCGTGCAGATCGGGCAGTGGCAACTCGACGGCGTGCCCGGTGATGTGCCCGGGCTGATGGAGGCCACCATGACCGGGCTCAAGGAGCTGCCGTGACGGCCCTCCCTCCCTCGGAGTTCGCCGGGCGTTGGCCCCGGTCCGACCACCGCCCCTCGTCGAGCGCTGACGTGCGCCGCCCCCCGACCGTCGACGTACACGCGCACATCTTGATCCCCGACGTCGAGGCGCTGGTGTCGGAGCTGCCGGGACTGGCGGAGGTCCGGGCCCTCGACGCCCGGCGCAACGGGCCCGCCGCCCTCGCCGTCAACGGCCCCATGGTCCGCGAGCGCATCCCGAAGATGACCGACGTCACGGTGCGGCTGGCCGCGATGGACGCGCAGGGCGTGGACGTCCAGCTGGTCAGCCCCTCCCCGTCGCACTACCACTACTGGGCTGACGAGGAGACGGCCGAGAAGGTCTACCGGCTCGCGGGCGAGGCGACGGCCGCGCACTGCGCACGGGCACCCGACCGGCTGCGGGGACTCGGTCTCGCCCCCCTCCAGCATCCGGAGCAGGCCGTGCGTGCCCTCGAACACGCCCTGGACCAGGGCCTTCTGGGTGTCGAGATTTCCAGTCACGCACCGGGCCGCGAGTTGTCCGACCCCGCGTACGAACCCTTCTGGACCCGGGCCGAGGAGACGGGCGCGATCCTCTTCCTGCACCCCTTCGGCTGCACGCTCGACGAGCGACTCGACCAGTGGTACCTGTCCAACACCGTCGGCCAGCCCACCGAGAACGCCGTCGCGCTGTCCCACCTGATCTTCTCCGGGGTGCTCGACCGGCACCCGGAGCTGAACGTGATCGCCGCGCACGGGGGCGGCTATCTGCCCACCCACATCGGCCGCTCCGACCACGCCTGGTCGGCCCGCTCCGACGCGGCCGCGGGCTGCGCCCAGCTGCCCAGCAGCTACCTCAAGCGCCTGTACTTCGACTCCCTCGTCCACGACCCGCACGTCTTGCGGGCGCTGATCGGCGCGGTCGGAGCCGACCGTGTGCTGCTCGGCTCCGACTTCCCCTTCGACATGGGCACCGAGGACCCCGTCGGCGCACTGCGCGCCGCACGCCTACCCGACGACGACTACCACGCCGTGCGCGGTGGCAACGCCGCCGCCCTCCTTCTGAAGGACTGACATCATGCGCCTGCTCACGCATCTGCGTCACGTCGACCTCGCCGTGCCCGACTACGACAAGCAGCTCGACTTCTACGCCGGCGTCTGGGGCCTGACCAAGGTCGCCGAGGACTCCGGTATCTCCTTCCTCGCCGCCGAGGGCAGCCCCGAGCAGTACGTGGTGCGGCTGCGCGAGGCCGAGGAGAAGCGCCTCGACCTCGTCTCGTACGGCGCTGCGAGCACGGCGGACGTGGACACCCTCGCCGAGCAACTCCTCGCGGGCGGAGTGCAGTTGGTCTCCCAGCCGGGCAAGATCGACACACCCGGTGGCGGCTACGGCTTCCGCTTCTTCGACATCGACGGACGCACCATCGAAGTCTCTGCCGATGTGGACGTGCGGCAGCACCGCAAGATCGAGGAGAAGGAGGCCATCCCGGTCAAGCTGTCGCACGTCGTGCTGAACTCGCCGGACCTCGACAGGACCCGCGAGTGGTACGAAACCCACCTCGGCTTCCGCCACTCCGACACGCTCAGCTCGCCGTACGTCGGTGACGTCATGCACTTCATGCGGATCTCCAACCAGCACCACTCCATGGCCATCGCCAAGGGCCCACACACCTCCCTGCACCACGTCTCCTTCGAGATGCGCGGCCTGGACGAGTACATGCGCGGCTCCGGCCGCGTGATGCGGGCCGGCGTCCGCAAGATCTGGGGCCCCGGCCGGCACATGGCGGGCGACAACACCTTCACGTACTTCCTGGACCCGCACGGCAACACCGTCGAGTACACGACGGAGTTGGAGCATCTGGACGAGGACACCTGGCACCCCCACGTCTACGACTTCTCCCAGCCCGAGGTCACCGACCAGTGGGGCACGGCGAACCCGATGAACGAGCTGATCGCCAAGGAGTCGTTCAACGACGTCGACCGCGGCGTGTTCGTCGCCCCGCCGGTCTGATCCTCCTCGAACCCCGGGGACGCGGTGGCCCTGTCACCGCCCTGACGCCCTTGCCGCGTCCCCGGCTTCCACCGCTGTCGAACACCGTCGGAGCCTGGAGCCGTGCATGCGTTTCGCCACCTATGAACACCGACACCAGCGCCGGGTCGCCGTCGTTGAGGAGGACGGCACCCTCCACCCGGTCCCTGGGGCGCGCTCGCTCACGGAGCTGATCAGCCGCGGCGACGGACTCGACGCGCTGCTGCGCGCCGGCGCCGCCACGCTGGACGTCCCGCCGGGCCCCCACGTGTCCGAGGTGCGGCTGCTGCCACCGCTCCAGCCGCCCACCGTGCGGGACTTCGTCACCTTCGAGGAACACGTCGAAGGAGTACGGCGATCCGTCGACGGGGACGGCGGCGGCGGGGTGCCCGAAGCCTGGTACGACGCCCCGACGTTCTACTTCACCAACCCGTACGCGGTCATCGGCGCCCACGACGACGTCCCGGTGCCGCCGGGCAGCGAGGTCCTCGACTTCGAGCTGGAGGTCGCCGCGGTCATCGGCAGGGAGGGGCGCGACCTGACTCCCGACCGGGCGAGGAACCACATCATCGGCTACACGGTCTTCAACGACTGGTCGGCCCGAGACCTCCAGTCCCGCGAGATGCAGGTCCGCCTCGGCCCGTGCAAGGGCAAGGACACCGCCGCCACCCTCGGCCCGTACCTGGTCACCGCCGACGAACTGGAGCCGTACCGCGACACCGACGGCTTTCTGCGCCTGGCGCTGACCGCCTCGGTGAACGGCGAGGTCGTCGGCAAGGACCTGCTGTCCAACATGAGCTGGACCTTCGAGGAGATGGTCGCCTACGCCTCGCGAGGCACCGTCGTCCGCCCCGGCGACGTGCTCGGCTCCGGCACCTGCGGCAACGGCGGCTGCCTCGCCGAGCTGTGGGGCGTCCGCGGCGAGCAGTCCCCACCCCCACTGAAGCCGGGCGACACCGTCACCCTCACCGTGGAAGGCATCGGCACCGTCTCCAACACCGTGGTCGCGGGCGGGATTCCGGAGCCATTGCCGACCGCCCGGCGCCGCACCCGGGAGCGGCCGTGAGCGATCCGCGCCCCCAGAGGCTCCTCGGCAAGGTCGTCGTCGTCACCGGCGCCGCGCGCGGCCAGGGCGCCACCGAGGCCGAGGCCCTGACCCGCGAAGGCGCCCGCGTCATCGCCACCGACGTGACCGAGGCCCCCGGCTGCCGCCACCTCGACGTCACCGATGAGGAGCACTGGGCGGAGCTGGCCGCCGAACTGAGGGAGTCGTACGGCCAGGTGCACGGCCTGGTCAACAACGCGGGCATCACATGGCGCGCCCGCCTCGACGAAGTGACACCCGATGACTTCGCCCGAGTCCACGCCGTCAACGTCACCGGGCCGCTCCTTGGCATCCAGCACTTGACGCCGCTGATGCCGCCCGGCTCGTCCATCGTCAACGTCGGCTCCACAGCCGCTCTCACCGCCCACTACCCGGTCGCCTACACGACCAGCAAATGGGCACTGCGCGGCCTGTCGAAGACCGCGGCCACGGAGCTCGGCCCGCGCGGCATCCGCGTCAACACGATCCACCCCGGCTTCATCGAGACCGAGATGACCGCCTCCGCCGCCCCTGCCTTCCGTGAGGCGAACATCCGGGAGACCCCGCTCGGCCGCACCGGCACGGTGGACGAGGTCGCCCCGCTCGTGGTCTTCCTCTTGTCCGACGAGTCCTCCTTCATCACCGGCGTCGAGATCCCGGTCGACGGCGGACTCACCACACACGGCGGCGTCAAGTCCATGTCGGAGGCATTGAGTTCGTCTGCTGCGAGCTCGGTGGCGAACTGAAACGGCTGGTGGGCAAGGCGGTCCTGGTCCCGGCCCGGATGCTGCCCGCTTACGACAGCGGGGATCATCTGCACCCCAACGACGCCGGAATGGCGGCCATGGCGAACGCCGTCGATCTGTCCATGCTGCGCCAGTGACCTGAGTCGGAGATCGTCCGGGTGCCCCTGACTCGGCGCGGCCGCAGAAGACCGGCGACACAGGGTCGCCGAAAGGGCCGGACCGCCCCGGGATACCAGGTCGGTCCGGCCCCTGTCCGGATGTCACATGTGTACGACGGGGGCGGCATCCGGGTCCTGCTCCGGTACGCCGCGTCGGTAGAGGATGACGCTGATGACCAGGCCGACGCCGAAGAGGACAGCTGACCACCAGTAGGCGGTGGAGTAGGCCTCCAGGCCCGCCTGGGCCTGCACGGCGGCATTCCTTGGGTCCTTGCCGGCCAGGTAGTCGGTGGCGGCACTGGTGGCGAGAGTGTTGAGCAGGGCGGTGCCGATCGAGCCGCCGACCTGCATCATGGCGTTGACGGTGGCGGAGGCGACTCCGGAGTGCTCGGCGTCCACGCCGTCGACGGCCAGGCTCATGGCAGGGGGCATCACCAGGCCGAGGCCGAGACCCACCACGACCAGAGTCGGCAGGATGTCCCCGACGTAGGAGCTGTGCAGGTCGAGGGCGGTCATCCAGACCATGCCCGCGGCGGCCAGGCCCATGCCGAGCGGCACCACCGGCTTGGGGCCGATGCGGGGGATCAGCACGCTGGTGGCGAGGGCGGAGGTCACCATGAGCGCGCCGGTCATGGGCAGGAAGGCCAGCCCGGTCTCGATGGGCGTGTAGCCGAGGCTCTGCTGCAGGTAGTAGGTGAGGAAGAGGAACACTCCGAACATGCCGGCGCCGCTGATCAGCACGGCGATGAAGGAGGCGCCGCGGTTGCGGTCGAGCAGCACGCGCAGGGGCAGCAGGGGATGGGAGGACCTGGTCTGCCACACGGTGAACGCGGCGAGCAGGACGACTCCGGCGACCAGCCAGCCCCATGTTTGCGGCGAACTCCAGTCATGACTCTCGGCGTTGGCGAAGCCGTAGACCAGGCTGAACAGGCCGCCGCCGACGAGGATGGCACCGGGGATGTCGAGGCTGGTGGTCTTGTCGCGGGCCGTACGGCTCAGAAGGAGGACACCTCCGACAAACGCCGCACCGGCGAAGACGAGGTTGACGTACAGGGTCCACCGCCAGTCGAGGTGCTCGGTGAGCACACCACCGAGCAGCAGACCTATGGCACCGCCGGCGCCGGCGATGGCGCCGTAGACACCGAAGGCCCTGGCGCGCTCCTTGGAGTCGGTGAACGTCGTGGTCAGCAGCGACATCGCGGCGGGTGCGAGCAAGGCCCCGAACAGGCCCTGACCGACGCGCGCGGCGACCAGCATCTCGAAGCTGTTCGCGGCGCCGCCCAACGCGGAGGCCCCGGCGAAGCCGACCAGGCCGACCAGGAAGGTGATCTTGCGGCCGAACAGGTCGGCTATGCGTCCGCCGAGAAGCAGCAGGCTGCCGAAGGCGAGGGCATAGGCGGTGACGACCCACTGCCGGTCGCCGTCGGAGAAGCCCAGGTCCTTCTGGGCCGAGGGCAGGGCGATGTTCACGATCGTCGAGTCGAGCACCACCATGAGCTGGGCTACACCGATGACGGTGAGAATCCACCAGCGATGGCGAGGTGGCGCGCCGGAGGACGGGAGCGGGGACACAGTGGCCGTGGCCGGTGTGCCGAGGGAGGTTTGTGACATGACGAAGTCTCCAGAGAACGTGGGCAGAGAGGAGGAACGTGCGGGGATGTGATGCGGACGGCTGCTTCGTTGGAGCTCGTCATTGATGCGGTCGTTGATCGCGCAGCCGTCAGGCCGCCGGCGTGCCTGAGCGATGGACTCCCGCGTGCTGGAGAGCGACACCGAGAGGAAGAACAGCCGCGATCGGTTCGGATTCGGTCCCGGGCTCTTCGGCGGCCTGTCGGCGGGCCGCCCGGGCCGAAGCGGGGGAGAAGGTCTGCCAGTACCGGGCCTGGCGGTTCAGGGTGCTGATCAGCGGCATGAGGTCGGTCGCGGCCGGGACGTCGCGGATGCCCAGCCGGTCCGCTGCGGTGATCCTGAGGGACTGCCGGAGCACGCAGTGGATGAGGTCTTCCAGTTGCTCCTCGGACAGGACCGCGCCCGGCGCGTGAGCCGTGGCACGGGCCTGTGCGCCGATCAAGGCGGCTGTCGCAGCGCGTGAGGCGTCATCGGGTGCGGCCGTCATGGTGCTCAGCAGGTCCTGCAGACGGCGGGCGCCGGCGTGGTCGGTGACGTCCTTGTACAGGCTCTCCTCGAGCCCCAGGAGATGGGCGACGTAAGACCAGTACTGGTAGAGGTGGCTCTCCTCCTCGGCGGTGATCTCGATACCGACGGCCGTCAGGGCCTGGAAGCCGGTGAGGGTGAAGCCGAGCCAGGTACGTGCCATGTCGAGCTGACCGATCGGCAGACCCTGGACGCCCATGTTCCAGTCCGTGAGGGACGCGGCCCGCATGCGGGCGTGGCGCAGCCGGGTCTCGACGGTGGCCACGTACCCCGGCCCTCCGCGCAGCAGCCCGCCCGGCCGGATGGTCTGCCGCGCCCACACCCCGGTCTCCGTGAGCCGGCGCGAAACGGTGGGCATCGGCCTGTCGGTCGGTGTCAGCAGCCGTGCCGTGGCGGGGGAGGTGCAGGTGTGGGCCAGCGCACCGGTGATCACGCAGAGACCGAACCACAGGGGCGGGACGGACAGACTCACGGCGTCGCCGCGATGGAGCATCAGGGGGTCGACCCGGGAAGGGGTCGTCTCCACGTGCTTCAGCAGCGCCGCGACAGCTTCCGGGGGCCGCTCGTCGAGGCCTGCCAGCCCCTTCCTCAGACCGCCGTCGAGAGCCTGCCGTGCCTTGGCGCCGTACAGGTCCAGCTCGGCGATGACGGCATCGGCAAGCGGATCCCCGGCGGTGAGCAGCGGCGCCATGCGGTCTGCCTCCATGGAGGGCCGGCGGCCCACGGCTTCCAGGTCGATCACTCGTTCGGAGGGAGGGTGGGGGGTGTGGTTCGCGGTCATGTGGCTCTCACTTCCGAGAGGGTGCGACCGGGGCGTCGGACGCACTCGGTTCCCCGAGCCGGTCGGGGCGGCGGGGTGTCCGCGCGAACACCCTCTGACACCTGTCAGATTAATAGCAATCTGACGGGTGTCAAGTAAGCTCTTCTCGTGAGACCGGAGCCGGGCTGCGGGCAAACCTCGCAGGCAGTCGGGTAAGGCCACTTCGGGAAGAGCACGAGGACTCACCGACGAACGACCCTGTGAGGCACGCCGCGCAGGCACGAACCAGCAGTCATGGAGGCAGTGATGGGAGCACGAACCGAGTCCGTCCGGCGGCCGGGGCGCCCCGGTGCCGGCACTCCGGCGGTGCCCGGGGAGGAGAACATCCTCCAGCGAGGCCTCGAGGCCTTCGCGGAGCTGGGCTACGACCGTGCCTCCGCACGTGAACTGGCCCGCCGCCTGGGCGTCAGCCACAATTTCATCAACGACCGGTACGGGTCGAAGGCAGCCTTCTGGCGGGCGGTCATGGACCATGCGCTGGAGCTGCAACTGGAGCGCCTGCCGCAGGTGGATTCCGGGATCGACGACGCCGAGCGGCTGCGCCAGATCATCACCGGCTTCTACCGCACCGCGGCGGACACGCCGTTGATCGGACGCATCTTCGTCGACGAGTCGTCACGGGACACCGAACGGCTGGACTATCTGTACGAGCGTTTCGTCGCTCCGGTCCTGCAGCTCATGACGCCCAGCATCGAACGGCTCGTCGCCTCCGGGCGCATGGCCCCCATTCCGATGGACGTGCTGTTCTTCGCCGTCGTCCCGCCCGTCGCGGGAATGGTGGAGGGTCCTCTGGCGCGGCGCCTCGGCCGACCCGAACCCGCTTCGTCGCAGCAGCTCACGGACACGGCGGAGGTGATGGCGACGCTCGTGGTCAACGGACTCCTCGCGACGGGTGCACCGAGGGACCGGTGAGCTCGGCCGGCGGCCTGTCCGGCGCACTGTGGGAGCTCTCTCAGGATCGCTGCACAGTTCGGACGGTTCGATCTGCCGCAGCCGGACCCGACAGCCGTTTCGCCCCCCAGAGGGCGACACCGTCCCCGCTCGGCACGGACGGCGTCGGCCACCGTCCGGATCCGCCGTCGGTGGCGGTCACCGCGTGCCGATCTCCGGCACCTGCTACGCGGCGGTCACCGGCGTCAGGTACTTCGGTGCGACAGCCGTCCCCTTCCGCAGGCCACGGGCACCGGTGACCAGCGGTTCGGGTATCCGTGCAGGAACCGTTCGCCGAGCCGGACAACGAGCGGGTGCTGCGCGAGCAGTTGCGCCGCCCACCGGATGCCGACGTCCGCTCCGGCCCGCGGCTGACGGCTCCGAGCGGCCCGCGGCAGGCCTCGGCCGGCTACGACTTGGCTCTGACCAGACCGGAGTCGTACGCCGTGATGACCGCCTGGATGCGGTCGCGGGCGCCGATCTTGGCGAGAACGCGGCCTACGTGCTTCTTGACGGTGGATTCGGTCAGGACGAGACGCTCGGCGATCTCGGTGTTGTTCCAGCCCTTGCCGATGGCGACGAGGACTTCGCGTTCGCGATCGGTGAGGGTCTTCAGGCGGGGGTCCTCGGCGGGTGGGCTGTCCGCGGGGGCCAGGACCCGGTGGGCGTAGGCGTCCAGGAGGCGACGGGTGAGGCGGGGGGAGACCACGGCGTCGCCGGTGGCAACCGCGTGGATACCGGCGACGAGTTCCTCGGGGCGTGCGTCCTTGAGCAGGAAGCCGCCGGCGCCTGCGCGCAGGCCTTCGTAGGCGTACTCGTCGAGGTCGAAGGTGGTGACGATGAGGACACGGGTGCGGCCGCCGGCGGCGATGATGCGTCGGGTGGCCTCGATGCCGTCCATGCCGGGCATGCGGATGTCCATGAGGACGACGTCGGGGCGCAGTTCGGCGGCCATGCGGACGGCCTCGGCGCCGTGTGCCGCCTCGCCGACCGGGGTCAGGCCGGGAGTGCCCTCCAAGAGCATGCGCACGCCCATGCGTTGCAGGGGCTGGTCGTCGGCGATGAGGACGGTGGTCATGGCTGATGATCTCCCGGGGGGACGTCGAGGACGACGTCCACGAGCCAGCCGTGGCCGGTGGCAGGCGGGCCGAGGGTGACGGTGCCGCCATACATGGCGGCCCGCTGGCGGATGCCGACGAGACCGTGCCCGGCGTCACCGGACTGTGCCCCGGCGGCTGCGCCGGTGTCGGCTACCTTGATGTGCACGGTGTCGGTCTCCTTGGTGACGGTGACGTCGGCCGTGGCACCCGGGCCGGCGTGTTTGAGGGTGTTGGTGAGGGCTTCCTGCACGATGCGGTACACCGTGAGCTGAACGCCGCTGCCGAGGGCATCGAGGTCGCCCATGGTCCGGTAGGTCACGGGCAGCCCCGCCGCTCGCACGCGTGTCAGCAGCGCGTCCAGGTCCCGGATGCCGGGCTGCGGGCCGAGCAGCTGTTCGTCCTGTTCATGTCCCCGCTCCTCACGCAGCACACCGAGGACCCGTCGGAGCTCGCTCATCGCCTGGCGGCCGGTGTCGGCGAGGATGCGCAGGGCGTCGGCGGACGTCTCGCCGCGGTTGGCGGCGAGAGTGGAGGCGCCGTCGGCGACGCTGACCATGACGGAGAGGTTGTGACCGACGATGTCGTGCATCTCGCGGGCGATGCGGGTGCGTTCGGCGGCGGTGGTGAGCCGGATGCGCTGGTCCTGCTCGATCTCCAGCCGGGTGGCCCGGTCCTCCAGTGCCGCGAGGTAGAGGCGGCGGATCCGTAGCGTCAGACCGATGGCGATGGCTGCCGTAGCCGTGCCCAGCAGGAAGAAGAGACCGAGGAAGGGGTGCTCGACAGGGGCCAGCACCCCCACCGCCAGGGACAGATCGGCCGCGGTGAGAGCGGCGGCCCAACCGAGCACGCGCAGTGATCCGTGCAGGGCAAGACTGTAGAGAGCGACGAGCGCGGCCATGCCGGTCTGCGGCCACACCCCCAGCGACCACTGGGCCAGCAACACGCCGGAGATCACCCAGTACGTGATCGCCGGGGTCCTGCGGCGCCACCACAGCGGTACGACGAGTGCGACGGCGAAGGCGACCAGCGCCGGTGTGGCCAAGTGGCTGCGGTCCGTCGTGTCCCCGAAGGGGCCGTGGCGACTGTGGGACAGCAGATCGGGGAGGCTGAGCAGGGCGACGACGAGGACGACCGCGGTGTCGAGCACCCACGGATGCCGCTGGTCCAGTCGGCGTCGGGCGCTCCGACCGCGCAGTATCCGGCCCAGGAGAGGGTGTGCCCAGGCGTCGGCGAGCCCGGGGGACGGCGTGGTGGCCGCCCCCCGGGCGATGGTCGCGGGGGCCTGTCTCATGATCCCACTGTCTCGCACCGCCGCTCAGGCGTCGCTCTTGAGGAGCCGCCATGCGGCGGCGGTGAGGGTGAGGGCCACCCACCCTGCGAAGACGGCGAGTCCCGCTCCCGGGGAGAGGGCGTCGGAGGACTCATGCAGGGCGTACATCGCCGAGCCCGCGTTGCTGGGGAAGTAGGGGTTGATGTTGTCGTAGAGGGAGTCGGGCAGCAGGGAGGCCAGGCCCGGAAGGATGAGCAGGACGCCTACCAGGACCGCGATCGCCCCGGCGCTGGAACGCAGCAGCACGCCCAGGGCCACACCCGCGACGGCGACCAGGGCGAGGTACAGGCCGGCACCGGCCAGGCTGCGCAGCACACCGTCGTCGCCCAGGGACAGGGCGATCTTCTCGTCGTCCAGGCCCAGGGTGCCCAGTTGGAATGCGGCCAGGGCGCCGAGCGTGGTCAGGACCAGGATGACGGCGCCGAGCACTGCGGCCTTGGTCCACAGGACGGGCAGGCGGCGGGGAACCGCGGTGAGGGTGGAGCGGATCATGCCGGTGGTGTACTCGCCGGCCGACAGCAGGACGCCGAGCACGCCGACGGCCAGCGACGCGAAGGTCACCCCGAGCAGGGCGAGGCTGACCGCGTCCTGCTCGCCGGAGCCGGGTCCGGGCGGTCCGTCCTGGGGGGCCGCGTCGGGGCTGTAGGTGGCGGAGGCGATCGAGCCGAGGGCGATCAGCAGGGCCACGGCGACGGCGAGGGTGATCCAACTGGAGCGCAGGGACCAGAACTTGGCCCACTCCGCGCGCAGCACCCGCGGACCGGTGACCTTGTACACCCGGGTGCCCGCCCGAGTGGGGGAAAGTTCGGTGACAGTCATCAGGCTGCCTTTCGCTCGGTCTCGACGGGATGGCTCTGGTACTCGACGACGTCCCTGGTGAGGTCCATGAACGCGGCCTCCAGCGAGACTGCCTGCGGGGTGAGTTCGTACAGTGCCACCCCGTGCCCGGCCGCGATCCGCCCGATCTCCCGGGCGTCGCGTCCGGAGACCAGGAGTTCCTCGGCGGACGAGGAGGAGATCGTCACGTCCGGGCCCGCCAGCAGCGAGCGCAGCCTGCCGGCCTCGGCGGTGACGACCTTCACGCCGCCTCCGCTCGCCTCCCGGGTGAAGTCGTCGACGGTCGTGTCCGCGAGTAGCCGCCCACGGCCGATGATCACCAGGTGGTCGGCGATCATCGCCGTCTCGCTCATCAGGTGCGAGGAGAGCATGACCGCCCGGCCCTCGTCGGCCAGCGAGCGCAGCAGATTGCGTACCCACAGCACGCCCTCGGGGTCAAGGCCGTTGACCGGCTCGTCGAGCATGACGATCGCGGGGTCGCCGAGCAGGGCCGCCGCGATGCCGAGCCGCTGGCCCATGCCGAGTGAGAAGGCTCCGACCCGCTTGTCGGCCACGCTGGTCAGCCCGGCCAGTTCGATGACCTCGTCGACCCGGCGGCGCGGAATGCCGTGCGTGTACGCAAGCGCCATCAGATGGTTGAACGCGCTGCGACCGGGGTGGACGGACCTGGCCTCCAGCAGGGTGCCGATCTCATGCAGCGGTGCCGTGTGCTTCGCGTACGACGTGCCGTTGACGGTGACCGAGCCCTTGGTGGGGGCGTCCAGGCCGACGATCATGCGCATGGTGGTGGACTTGCCGGCACCGTTGGGGCCGAGGAAGCCGGTGACCTCACCGGGCTTGACGGTGAAACTCAACGCGTCGACGACGGTCTTGTCGCCGTACCGTTTGGTCAGCTCACGCGCTTCGATCATGGGAGTGGGCCTTTCCCTCGGACTGGGCCGGGCGAGTGCCGCGACCTGCGCAGTCGACGTTAGGAGCGCGGCCCGCCCGAACCCTGGGACCAGGGGGGACACTTGATCGGCCGAGTGGTACCGCGGGTCCACTCGGCGCCGATCACCGGTACGCCTCAGGTATGACGCGTCGGCGGATGGGCGCTGGTCTGCGGCCGCCCACCGATCAGCCGCAGGACGCGCACCGCGCCGCGCGCACTTCATCCGGGTCCCGCCACGGCCGCACTCCGGCGCAGGGATCGTAGCCGCGACCTGGTCGACGGCTACCGCTGTCGTCACCCTGCCGGCCGAACGGGCCGCCCGGCCGGGGCGCGTCAGGATGACCCGCTTCGGTCTGGCCGTCGCGGCGGTCGGCTTTCCGGGAGCGAAAGCGGCGCTCGAACCGGTGACCCTGATCCTGGATCGTAACGCCCGCCGCTCACCCTCCAAGTGACGTTCTCGTACGACAAGGTCAGTGGCCCATGTCGATCGACGTGGGCCATCGACCCGGAAGAAGTAGCTGTTCAGGAGACCGAGCGGGGGGAGCTGAGTCGGGTCACACAAAGGACTTGTGCGTTCGACTTGAGCGAGTGATAAAGTCGATTGCATAGGCGGCGCCGAGTCGACACTCGGCGCCGGACCGCCCTTCCATGCCCTCAACCGATCGGCCGTGTGAGCCGACCCGCCCACTGCTCGACCGGCGGCCCTGTCGCGGCGTCCGGGAATCCCCTACCGACCTTGGGAGTTCGTCATGGCTGTCCTGCTCCACCGGCTGGGCCGAAGTGCCTACCGCCACCGCAAGCTGGTGCTCGGCATCTGGCTCGCGGTCCTGGCCGCGCTCATCACCTGCGTCGGCGTCTTCGGCAGCAAGCTCGACGACCGCTTCACCGTGCCGGGGACCGAGTCTCAGCGGGCCCTGGACACGCTCGGCAGGACGCTGCCCGAGGCATCAGGAGCCGCCGCCCAGATCGTCTTCACCGCTCCCGAGGGCCATCGCGTCACCGACGCTCCCTATACGGCGGCCATCGCCGGAGCCGAGACAGCAGCCTCCACAGCGCCCCAGGTCAGCGCCGTCATAGGCCCGACCACCTCCGGCGCCGTCTCGGCCGACCGGACCACCGCGATCGTGCAGGTGCAGTATTCGGTGCAGCAGCCCGAGGTGCGCGCCTCATCCCTGGAGGCGGTCGAACAGGCGGCCAAGGCGGCCGAGAGGAAGGGCCTCAAGGCCTTTGTGGGCGGCAGCGTCTACGGCAGCAAGGGTGTCCACATCGGCCCGTCGGAGATCGTCGGCGTCGGCGTCGCCCTGCTCGTCCTCGTCGTCACGTTCGGTTCCCTGCTCGCCGCGGGCATGTCGCTGCTGCCCGCGCTGCTGGGTGTTGCGGTGGGACTGACCGGGCTGCTCGCGCTCACCCCGGCGTTCAGCATCTCTTCCACGGCCGTCACGCTCGCGCTGATGCTCGGTCTGGCCGTGGGCATCGACTACGTCCTGTTCATCCTCTCCCGCCACCGCCAGCAACTCGCCCGCGGAACCGACCCGGAGGAGTCCATCGCGCTGGCCAACGGCACCGCCGGCAGTGCGGTCGTCTTCGCCGGCAGCACGGTGATCATCGCCCTCGCCGCTCTCAGTGTCATCGGCATCCCGTTCCTGACCACGATGGGCCTCGGCGCCGCCGGTGCCGTCCTCGTCGCCGTCCTGGCCGCGATCACCCTGCTTCCGGCTCTCACCGGCTTCCTCGGCGCCCGGCTGACGCCCAAGCCGGGCAGCAAGGCGGCCCGGCGGGCCGTCGACCCCGGCGAATCCGGGGGCAGGGCGACCCTGGGCGCCCGTTGGGTGAAGGCGGTCGTCGCCAAGCCCCTGCTGACCGTCCTGGCCGTCGCGGGCATCCTGGTAGCGCTCGCGCTCCCTGCGGCGGACCTGCGTCTCGCCCTGCCGGACAACGGCTCGGCGCCGGTGAGTTCCACCGAACGCAAGGCGTACGACGTGGTCGGCGACAAGTTCGGCCCCGGCTTCAACGGCCCGCTCCTGGTGCTGACCGAGACCGACAAGGGGCCGGGCGCGCAGGCGGGTGCTCAGACCGCGCAGAAGCTGCGGGATCTCAAGGGCGTCAAGGCAGTACTGCCCCCCGTGCCCACACGTGACCCCGCGCAGACCGTCATCCAGGTCATCCCCGAGACCGGCCCCGACAGCGCCCGCACCGGCCGCCTCGTCGGCGACATGAGGAGCGTGGCCCCGGACATCCGCGAGACGACCGGAGCGAGGATCGCGGTCACCGGAACGACCGCCGTCAACATCGATGTCTCCAACCGGCTCAGTGACTCCCTGCTGCCGTTCATGGCGATCGTCGTCGGCCTGAGCCTGATCCTGCTGACGATGGTCTTCCGCTCGCTGCTGATCCCGCTCAAGGCCGCCGTCGGATTCCTGCTGTCGGTCGGCGCCACGCTCGGCATGGTCGTCGCTCTGTTCCAATGGGGCTGGCTGGCGGACGCCTTCGGCCTGGACCACACCGGTCCGGTCGTCAGCTTCCTGCCGATCATCCTGATCGGCGTGCTGTTCGGACTCGCCATGGACTACGAGGTGTTCCTCGTCTCCGGGATGCGGGAGGAGTGGGTCCACACCGGCGTGGCCCGTGGGTCGGTGATCCACGGCGCGCGGCACAGCGTACGGGTCGTCACCGCGGCCGCCCTGATCATGTTCACCGTCTTCGCCGGCTTCTTCCCCCTCGACGACGCCCTGATCAAGCCCATCGCCTTCGCGCTGGCCGTCGGCGTGGCCATCGACGCCTTCGCCGTCCGCATGACCCTGGTCCCGGCCGTCCTCGCCCTCGCCGGACGACACGCCTGGTGGCTGCCCGCTTGGCTCGACCGCGTCCTGCCCGACCTCGACGTCGAGGGCACACGTCTGCAGAAAGCCGTATCCGAGGACAGCGAGCCCGCCTCTGTGCCCGAGCCCGCGTCGGTGCCCGAGCCGGTGTCCTGAGCCGGGTCGTGTCCCGGCCCCGCGGCGGCTGCACAGCGACGCTGTGCAGCCGCCCGGTACACCGCGCGGCGCCTTGCGTCGTCACGGTCCGGAACAGTCGGCCGCCCGGCGCGGCCGTCGCCCATGCCATCAGGACGTCGAGGGGTTCCGATGATGGCTTTGCGCGGGCGGAGGGATCAGTGCCGGGCGAACTGGACCTGGGTGGGCTGGACGACGTTCGGCCGCACCGTGAGACCGGTGATGGTCAGCCGTTCGCCGTAGATGTCGGTGATTCTGATCGCGCCGCCGCACCCGCTGCCATCGGCGGAGACGAAGTAGTTGTAGGCGGTGCGGGGCAGTTGCCGCCAGCCACCCGCGCCGCGGACCTCCAGCCGGCTGATCGGGTTTCTGTGGTCGATCGCCTGGATGGCACACCAGTGTTGGCTGGACCCGGTCTTGTACCTGATGGAGATCGTGCCGACCGTGCTCGGGCTGACCAGGCTCCAGGTGATGGGGAGCCGGCCGAGCTTGAGGTCGGCGAGTTCGGCGAAGGCCTGTTCACTGAGGTCGATCTGCCCGGGCGCGCAGGGCAGGGGGCACTCGTTGGTGATCCGTACCGTGATCGACTTGCCGTTGGCGGCCCGCACGAGCACGTACGCGCCGCACGCCCTGGACGTCTCGTAGTCGGTGGTGTTCATGGCCGCCACCATGAGGTCGGGGCTCGGACCGAACAGGCAGGCGCCGTCTCCGACACCGGCCTTGTAGGCGGTGGCCACGCCCTGGTAGGTCGTGCCGGGCTTGATCCGTCCTGCTGACGGCGCCGTGGTGGACGGCTCTCGCGAGGGCTGAGGGGTGTCTTTGGGTGACGGCGCTGCTTTTGTGGTGGTCGCGGAAGCCTTCGGGCTGGGGGAATCGGTCGGGCTCGCCGTCGCGCTCGGGGTGGCTGTGGCGGTGGCGGCCTTCTCCTTCTTCTGGGAGGTGGCGAAGGGCGCAGCCGCGGCAGGTCCCGCATCCGCGGTGCGGTCGGGTGACGATCCCATGAGCAGGTAGGCGAGAACGCTCACGGCGGTCAGCCCCACCGTGGTGCCCAGGATGAGCCTGCGTCTGTGTCTGCGCTGCCGCGCGGCCTGCCTTGGTGTGTTCATTTGCTGTCCGTTTCGGAAGATCGAGCCGGTGGTGCACTACGCAGTGGCAGCGGGAGGCGAAAAGGTTGCCGACTTTTTCTCGGAATCCATGCCGCCGACCCGGCGCAACGCCGTACAGAGCCAGATCCGCCACTTCACCTTCGCCTACCACGACGAGGCCCACCCGTTGCTGGACCCACCACGGGACCCCACTCGAAGCCGCATGACCCTCACAAAATCAATGCGGTGCTGCACCAGCCCTTGCGCGGCCGCCTTCGCGTGGTCCGGCGAGCGCCGATGGTGGTCAGGACGATGCACGGACAACGAGCTCGGTACGGAGAATGACGTGGCGCCAAGCCACGGACGGCTCTTCCATATCCTCCAGCAGGATGCGGATCATGGCCCGGCCGATGTCCTCCAGTGGCTGACGGACTGTGGTCAGAGGCGGCTCGGTGCGCTGGGCAAGCGGAAAATCATCGAAGCCGATCACGGCGACGTCATCGGGAACTCGTCGCCCCGCGGCACGCAGCGTCTGCAGGGCCCCCGCCGCCGTGGTGTCCGACGCGGCGAGGACGCCGTCGAGCTCAGGGTGCCGTTGGAGCAGTTCGGCCATGGCACGGCGCCCGCTGTCCTCCGTGAAGTCTCCCTCGGCGACCATGGTCTGTTGGTACTTCAGGCCCGCCAGCCCCAGGGCGTCCTGGTAGCCGCGCAACCGGCACTGGGCGGCGTACATGTCCAGTGGACCCGTGATGGTGGCGATCGACCTGCGGCCCCTCGCCAGCAGGTGGGAGACGGCGCTGCGGGCACCGCCCACGTTGTCGGCGTCCACGTAACTGATGGACTCGTCGCCCGACCTGCGCCCCAGCATCACGGTCGGCAACCGCGCCTCGGCAAGCATGTCCGGCAGCGGATCTCCCGCATGTACGGACATCAGCAACACTCCGTCGACCCGGCCACCGCGCGCGTATTCGAGGAAGCGCTGCCGCTCGGCGCCCGAGCGGACGAGGGTCAGCATCAACTGCATTCCCGTGTCTGCAAGCGCGTCCCCGAGCGAGCCCACGATCTCCGAAAAGAAGGGTTCGGCGAAGAGTCTCCAGTCGGGCTCCGTCAGGACGAGGGCGACAGCATCGGTTCCCCGCCCGGCCAGAGACCGGGCTGCGAGATTCGGGACGTATCCCAGTTCCTCGATGGCACGTTGTACGGCGTGCCGTGTCGACTCCTTCACTCCGGTGGCGTTGTTGATGACGCGCGAGACCGTGCCTCGCCCCACCCCGGCGCGAGCGGCAACCTCTTCCAACGTCGGCGTGCCGGGGCGTCGCCTGCCCATGACCACCTCCCCACGAGGTTACCGATCTTACGGGCCGCCGGAACCAGGCATGAGGATTATGCGCATGGCTCATGCTGTATCGGCCAGGACCACGTGGGGTCAGAGGGAGAGGGGTCGAGCAGGAGGTACGGAGAGCGCGCGTCCCGATCGGGAGCGCTCCCGGAAATTCGGGCCGACCGCTCGGTCCATTGGAGCCGGCGGGCAGAGCGGGGTACGAAGAAGCCGGACGGCCCCTTGTGCAGGTGGGGACCGTCCGGCCGGGTGACCCCGTCTCCCTTCCGACGGGGTCGCGTACGCGATCCTCAGCGAGGGGCTACTCCAGGAGTTCCGCGTACGAGCCCATGGCCAGGGCGATGTCCGCCTGGGCCCAGAACCGGTGGTACGTGAACGAGGGCACCGCACCGCCCGCGAGATAGCTTTCGATCTTCGACCAGGCCGGGTCGTCCTTGTAGAAGGAGCGGATCGAGTCGAACGTCGACGACGAGTTGATCGCGTCGCCGTTCGGCA
>NZ_JNXI01000005.1 GCF_000717055.1 Streptomyces iakyrus
GGCGGGTGGGTGGGCAAAGCCTCCTAGACCCCCGCCGCGGCGAACGCCCCCCGGGCCATCCGGTGCAGCAGCTCCGCCGTGGCCCCCCGCCCGGGGAGCGACCCGCCCCTCCCCAGATGCGGCGTCGAGTTCAGCAGCCCGAACACCGAGTGCACGGCGGACCGGGCCGCCGGCTCACCGAGCCCCGGGTACACCTCCCGGACGACCCCGACCCACAGCTCCACGTACTGCCGCTGGAGCTGCCGCACCATCTTCCGGTCGCTGTCCCGCAGGCGGTCCAGCTCCCGGTCGTGCAGGGTGATCAGAGGCCGGTCATCGAGCGCGAAGTCGATATGCCCCTCGATCAGCGAGTCGAGCACCTGCTCAGCCCCACCCCCGTCCGCCTCCGCCAGCCTCCGCTTCGCCCCGGTCAGCAGCTGCCCGCTGATCCCCACCAGCAGCTCCGCGAGCATCGCGTCCTTGCCCGCGAAGTGCCGGTACAGCCCGGGCCCGCTGATCCCGACCGCGGCGCCTATCTCGTCGACCCCGACCCCGTGAAAGCCCCGTTCGGCGAACAGCCGCGCGGCCTCCTTGAGGATCTGCTCGCGGCGGGTGGGGGCGTCGGTTCTGGTGGCCATGAGAACGATTCTAGACAGGGAGGTTAGCGGTCGTTAACCTGAAGGAAATGCGTTAACGCTCATTAACAAGGTGAGGGGACCCGCAGGATGCACGAGGCACCGGAGCTCACGAGCGCGGCAGACCCCGCGTCGGAGGCCTTTCGGGCCAACGAGGAGGCGCACCACGCCCTCGTCGAGGAGCTGCGCACCAAGCTCGCCGCCGCCGCACAGGGCGGTGGCGAGAAGGCCCGTGCGCGCCACACCGCGCGCGGCAAGCTGCTCCCCCGCGACCGCGTGGACACCCTCCTCGACCCGGGCTCGCCGTTCCTGGAACTGGCCCCGCTCGCGGCCGACGGGATGTACGAGGGCCAGGCCCCGGCCGCCGGCGTCATCGCCGGCATCGGCCGGGTCAGCGGCCGCGAGACGGTGGTCATCGCCAACGACGCCACGGTCAAGGGCGGCACCTACTACCCGATGACGGTCAAGAAGCACCTCCGCGCCCAGGAGGTCGCCCTCGACAACCGCCTCCCCTGCGTCTACCTGGTGGACTCCGGCGGTGCCTTCCTCCCCATGCAGGACGAGGTCTTCCCCGACCGCGACCACTTCGGCCGCATCTTCTACAACCAGGCCCGCATGTCCGGCGCCGGCATCCCCCAGATCGCCGCCGTCCTCGGCTCGTGCACGGCCGGCGGGGCGTACGTCCCGGCGATGAGCGACGAGGCGGTGATCGTCCGCAACCAGGGCACGATCTTCCTCGGCGGCCCGCCCCTGGTGAAGGCGGCCACGGGCGAGGTCGTCACGGCGGAGGAGCTCGGCGGCGGCGAGGTCCACTCCCGCGTCTCGGGCGTCACCGACCACCTCGCGGAGAACGACGCGCACGCCCTGCGCATCGTCCGCACCATCGTCTCCACCCTCCCCGCGCGCGGGGCGCTCCCCTGGGAGGTCACGGAGGCGACGGAACCCAAGGTCGACCCGCACGGCCTGTACGGCGCGGTCCCGGTCGACTCCCGCACCCCCTACGACGTCCGCGAGATCATCGCCCGGGTCGTCGACGGCTCCCGCTTCGCCGAGTTCAAGTCCGAGTTCGGCCAGACGCTGGTCACGGGCTTCGCCCGGATCCACGGGCATCCGGTGGGCATCGTCGCCAACAACGGCATCCTGTTCTCCGAGTCCGCCCAGAAGGGCGCCCACTTCATCGAGCTGTGCGACCAGCGCGGCATCCCCCTCGTCTTCCTCCAGAACATCTCCGGCTTCATGGTCGGCAAGGACTACGAGGCGGGCGGCATCGCCAAACACGGCGCCAAGATGGTCACGGCGGTGGCGTGCACGCGCGTGCCGAAGCTGACGGTCGTGGTCGGGGGCTCGTACGGCGCGGGCAACTACTCCATGTGCGGCAGGGCGTACTCCCCCCGCTTCCTGTGGATGTGGCCGAACGCCAAGATCTCGGTCATGGGCGGCGAGCAGGCCGCCTCGGTCCTCGCGACCGTCAAGCGGGACCAGCTGGAGGGCCGCGGCGAGTCCTGGCCCGCGGAGGACGAGGACGCCTTCAAGGCCCCGATCCGCGCCCAGTACGAGCGCCAGGGCAACGCCTACTACGCGTCGGCCCGCCTCTGGGACGACGGTGTCATCGACCCGATGGACACCCGTCAGGTCCTGGGCCTGGCCCTGACCGCCTGCGCCAACGCGCCCCTGGGTGACCCCCAGTTCGGCGTCTTCCGGATGTGAGGGGACGGACGACGATGTTCGAGACAGTACTGGTGGCCAACCGCGGCGAGATCGCCGTCCGGGTGATCCGTACGCTGCGGTCGATGGGCGTGCGCTCGGTGGCCGTCTTCTCCGACGCGGACGCCGACGCCCGGCACGTCCGCGAGGCGGACACAGCGGTGCGGATCGGCCCGGCCCCCGCGTCCGAGAGCTACCTCTCGGTGGAGCGCCTGCTGGAGGCGGCGGCCCGCACGGGCGCGCAGGCCGTCCACCCCGGCTACGGCTTCCTCGCCGAGAACGCCGCGTTCGCGCGCGCCTGCGCCGAGGCCGGCCTGGTCTTCATCGGCCCTCCGGCCGACGCGATCGCGCTGATGGGCGACAAGATCCGCGCCAAGGAGACGGTCCGGGAGGCCGGGGTGCCGGTGGTGCCCGGCGGCCGTGACCCGGAGCTGGCCGAGGCGGCCCGCGACCTGGGCGCGCCCGTCCTGCTGAAGCCCAGCGCGGGCGGCGGCGGCAAGGGCATGCGCCTGGTGCGGGACCTCACCCGGCTGGAGGAGGAGATCGCCTCGGCCCGCCGGGAGGCCCGGGCGTCCTTCGGCGACGACACGCTCCTCGTCGAGCGCTGGATCGACCGCCCCCGCCACATCGAGATCCAGGTCCTGGCGGACGGCCACGGCAACGTGGTCCACCTCGGGGAGCGCGAGTGCTCCCTCCAGCGCCGCCACCAGAAGATCATCGAGGAGGCGCCGAGCGTGCTCCTCGACGAGGAGACGCGTTCCGCGATGGGCGAGGCGGCGGTCCAGGCGGCTCGCTCCTGCGGCTACCGGGGCGCGGGCACGGTGGAGTTCATCGTCCCCGGCAACGACCCCTCGTCGTACTACTTCATGGAGATGAACACCCGCCTCCAGGTGGAGCACCCGGTCACGGAGCTGGTCACCGGCCTGGACCTGGTGGAGTGGCAGCTGCGCGTGGCGGCCGGGGAGCCCCTGGCCTTCACCCAGGAGGACGTACGGCTGACCGGTCACGCGGTGGAGGCCCGCATCTGCGCCGAGGACCCCGCCCGCGGCTTCCTCCCCTCCGGCGGCACGGTCCTCAGGCTGCGCGAGCCGCAGGGCGACGGCGTCCGCACCGACTCGGGCCTCACCGAGGGCATGGAGGTCGGCAGCCTCTACGACCCGATGCTCTCCAAGGTCATCGCCTACGGCCCCGACCGTGCGACGGCCCTGCGCAAGCTCCGGGCGGCCCTGGCGGAGACGGTCACGCTCGGCGTGCAGACGAACGCCGGGTTCCTGCGCCGCCTGCTCGCCCACCCGTCGGTCGTCTCCGGCGACATGGACACGGGCCTGGTCGAGCGCGAGGTCGAGGGGCTGGTCCCCACGGACGTGCCGGAGGAGGTGTACGAGGCGGCGGCAGCCGTACGCTTGGAGGCCCTGAAGCCGGAGCCGGGCGGCTGGACGGACCCGTTCTCGGTGCCGAGCGGCTGGCGCCTGGGTGGCGAACCGAAGCCGGCCGCCTTCCACCTGCGGGTGCAGGAAGCCCTGGAGTACACCCCGCGGGGCACCGCCACGGTCACCGGCGACCGGGTGGCCGTGACCCTCGACGGCGTCCGCCACACCTTCCACCGCGCCGCCGACTGGCTCGGCCGCGACGGCGACGCCTGGCACGTCCGCGACCACGACCCGGTCGCCGCGTCCCTCACCCGCGCCGCCCACGCGGGCGCCGACTCGCTGACCGCGCCGATGCCGGGCACGGTGACGGTGGTGAAGGTCGCGGTCGGCGACGAGGTGAGCGCCGGTCAGAGCCTGCTGGTGGTGGAGGCGATGAAGATGGAGCACGTCATCGCCGCGCCGCATGCGGGCAAAGTCACCGAGCTGGACGTGGCCCCCGGCACCACGGTCGCCATGGACCAGGTGCTGGCGGTCATCGCACCGCACGAGGGGGCGGCGGAATGACCGTTCCAGGGCTCCCGATGGCCGTCCCGAGCAGGGACCTGCCCACGCGCGTCCGCATCCACGAGGTCGGCGCCCGCGACGGCCTGCAGAACGAGAAGGCGACGGTCCCCACGGAGGTCAAGGCCGAGTTCATCCGCCGGCTGGCCGAGGCCGGCCTGACCACGATCGAGGCGACGAGCTTCGTGCACCCCAAGTGGGTCCCCCAACTGGCGGACGCGGAGCAGCTGTTCCCGATGGTGCGCGACCTCCACGCCGCCCTCCCGGTCCTCGTCCCGAACGAACGCGGCCTGGACCGTGCCCTGGGGCTGGGCGCCCGGCGGGTGGCGGTCTTGGCCAGCGCGACGGAGTCCTTCGCCAAGGCCAACCTCAACCGCACGGTGGACGAGGCCCTGGCCATGTTCGAGCCGGTGGTGAGCCGCGCGAAGGCCGCTTCGGTCCACGTCCGGGGTTACCTCTCGATGTGCTTCGGCGACCCCTGGGAGGGCGCGGTCCCGATCCCCCAGGTGGTGAAGGTCTGCCGGGCCCTGCTGGACATGGGCTGCGACGAACTGAGCCTGGGCGACACGATCGGCGTGGCGACCCCGGGCCATGTGGTGGCGGTCCTCGCCGCCCTGGACGAGGCGGGCGTCCCGCCCACGGCCCTCGGCGTGCACTTCCACGACACCTACGGCCAGGCCCTCGCCAACACGCTCGCGGCGCTCCAGCAGGGCGTCACCACGGTCGACGCCTCGGCGGGCGGCCTGGGCGGCTGCCCGTACGCGAAGTCGGCCACCGGCAACCTCGCCACCGAAGACCTCGTGTGGATGCTGCGGGGCCTCGGCATCGACACCGGAATCGACCTCGGCCGTCTCGTCGCCACGAGCACCTGGATGGCCGCCCAGCTGGGCCGACCGAGCCCGTCCCGCACCGTCCGAGCCCTGTCCCACGAGGACACCGAGGAGCACTGATCACCATGGACTACCGTCTCTCCCCCGAGCTGGAGGAACTCCGCCGCACCGTCGAGGAGTTCGCACACGAGGTGGTCGCGCCGAAGATCGGCGACTTCTACGAGCGGCACGAGTTCCCGTACGAGATCGTCCGCGAGATGGGCCGCATGGGCCTGTTCGGGCTGCCGTTCCCCGAGGAGTACGGCGGCATGGGCGGCGACTACCTGGCCCTCGGCGTGGCCCTGGAGGAACTGGCGCGGGTCGACTCCTCGGTGGCGATCACCCTGGAGGCCGGCGTCTCGCTCGGCGCGATGCCGCTCCACCTCTACGGCACCGAGGCCCAGAAGCGCGAGTGGCTCCCCCGCCTCTGCTCGGGCGAACTCCTCGGCGCCTTCGGCCTGACGGAACCGGACGGCGGCAGCGACGCGGGGGCGACGCGCACGACGGCCCGTCTGGACTCCTCCACGAACGAATGGGTGATCAACGGCACGAAGTGCTTCATCACCAACTCGGGCACGGACATCACGGGCCTGGTCACGGTCACGGCGGTCACGGGCCGCAAGCCCGACGGCAGGCCGCACATCTCCTCGATCATCGTCCCGTCCGGCACCCCGGGCTTCACGGTCGCGGCCCCTTACTCCAAGGTCGGCTGGAACGCCTCGGACACCCGCGAGCTGTCCTTCACGGACGTCCGCGTCCCGGCAGCGAACCTCCTGGGCGAGGAGGGCCGCGGCTACGCTCAGTTCCTGCGCATCCTCGACGAGGGCCGCATCGCGATCGCGGCCCTGGCGACGGGTCTGGCACAGGGCTGCGTGGACGAATCCATCAAGTACGCCAAGGAACGCCACGCCTTCGGCAAGCCCATCGCCGCCAACCAGGCCATCCAGTTCAAGATCGCCGACATGGAGATGAAGGCCCACACGTCCCGCCTCGCCTGGCGCGACGCAGCGGCCCGCCTGGTCGCCGGCGAGCCCTTCAAGAAGGAAGCGGCCCTCGCCAAGCTCCACTCCTCCACGGTCGCGGTGGACAACGCCCGCGAGGCCACCCAGATCCACGGCGGCTACGGCTTCATGAACGAGTACCCGGTCGCCCGCATGTGGCGCGACTCCAAGATCCTGGAGATCGGCGAGGGCACGAGCGAGGTACAGCGGATGCTGATCGCGCGGGAGTTGGGGCTGGTGGGCTGAGAAACGAAACGGGGGCCGAAGACCCCCGGCCGTACGGGCGCAGTGACTCGGATCACTGCGCCCGTTCGCATTCCCCCGCCCCGCCCGGGCACACACCCGAGGGGCCCACTGGACATGATCTGAGGTTAGGCTAACCTAATCCTGATCTCAGCCAAGCGGCTTTCAGCCGTGCCCGCAGTGGCTCCGTACGCACGAAAGCAGACCCCGTCATGTCGAACGCCAGAACCGCCCGTTTCTCCCGTCGCGGCCTGCTCGCCGCCGGTGGTGCTCTCGGACTCGGCGCCCTCGTGACCGCGTGTGGCAGTGAAGACTCAAAGGACGGCGGCTCGGACGCGAAGGGCGCCGCCAAGTCCGGCCCCTGGTCCTTCAAGGACGACCGCGGCAAGACCGTGAGCCTGGACCAGGTTCCCACGAAGATTGTCGCGTTCACCGGCGTCGCCGCCGCCCTGTACGACTACGGCATCGAGGTCGAGGGCGTCTTCGGCCCGACCAAGACCAAGGACGGCAAGGCCGACGTCCAGGCCGGCGACATGGACGTCAGCAAGCTGACCGTCTTCGGCAACCGGTTCGACCAGTTCAACGTCGAGCAGTACGCGGCCTTCCAGCCCGAGGTGCTCATCACCACCACCTTCGACGACGCCGGCACCCTCTGGTACGTCCCGGAGGCGTCCAAGGACAAGATCGCCAAGCTCGCCCCGAGCGTGGCCCTCTCGGTCTTCGACCGTCAGATGCCGCAGCCGTTGCAGCGCATGGCGGAACTCGCCCAGTCGCTCGGCGCCGACCTGAAGGACGCGAAGGTCGTCGAGGCGAAGAAGCGCTTCGAGGCCGCCTCAGAGCGGCTGCGCAAGGCCGCCAAGTCCCGCCCCGAGATCAAGGTGCTGGCCGGTTCCGCCTCGGACGCCATCTTCTACGTCTCCGGCTCCAACTTCTCCATCGACCTGGAGTACTTCAAGGCCCTCGGCGTGAACCTCGTCGAGCCTCCGAAGAAGGCCATGGAGGCCAACGGCGGCTGGTTCGAGAACCTCAGCTGGGAGAACGTCGACAAGTACCCGGCCGACGTCATCATGATGGACGACCGCGCCTCGGGCATCCAGCCGGCCGACATCACCGAGGCGACCTGGAAGAAGCTGCCCGCGGTCAAGGCCGGCCAGGTCATCGCGCGTTCGCCCGAGCCGATCCTGTCGTACGACAAGTGCACGCCCTTGGTCGAGAACCTCGCGAAGGCGATCGAGAGCGCGAAGAAGGTCTCCTGACGCCCCCCGCGGGGCGTTTGAGGGGGTGTCGCGGGCGCGGGCCGGATGCGGCCGGTCGCGCCCGCGCGGCGGAGCCGCACGCCGACACGGCCCCGCGCCCCCCTGGGCGCCTCCACTCACCCCTGACGATGAATCAGGAGCCCCCATGACCACCGCCGTGGCCGCCCCGTTCCGATTCTTTTCCCTCCACGTCGTGCGGACGAGGCGGCTCGGGCCGTCCCTGGTCCGGGTCACCTTCGGAGGACCCGATCTGCACGCCTTCCACTCCGACGGGCACGACCAGTCCCTGTCCCTGTTCCTGCCGCACCCCGGGCAGCCCCAGCCGGTCGTCCCGCTCGAACTGGGGGACGGCTGGTGGCAGGGCTGGCGCGAACTCCCCGAGGACGTCCGGGCTGTGATGCGGTCGTACACCCTGCGCGGCCTGCGCCGGGATCCGGACGAGATCGACATCGACTTCGCCCTGCACGGCATCGGGCCGGGCGCCTCGGTCCAGGCCGGCCCCGCCTCCCGCTGGGCCGCCCGGGCCGCCGCCGGGGACCGGGTCCTGCTGCTCGGCCCGGCCGTGGCCGACAACCGGGCGATCCGCTTCCGGCCGCCGCAGGACACCGACCTCGTCGTCGTCTGGGGCGACGAGACCGCCGTCCCCGCCGCCTCGGCCATCGTCGAGGCACTGCCGGCCGGCACCCGCGCCCGGGTCATCCTGGAGGTCCCGCACGCCGGCGACATCCAGGACCTGGTGACCGAGGCCGACGCCGAGATCACCTGGCTCGTCAGGGAGGAACAGGGCGCCGAGGGGGCTCCCATGGCCCTCGACGCCCTCCGCGCCGCCCATCTGCCGCCCGCCGAGCGGCCGTACGTCTGGATTGCCGGCGAGTCCGGGTGCGTGAAGGAGCTGCGCCGGCACTTCGTGCGCGAGCGCGGCATCGACCGCCGCAGGGTGACGTTCGTCGGCTACTGGCGCCGCGGCGTGAGCGAGGAGCAGCTGCGGGCGGAGGCGTAGCCCGCAGCTCACCGGCCCTGTGGTGACACGAGTGACCACGGTCACGGCAGGGCCCGCCCTCACCCCGATCAAGTTAGGTTAGGCTTACCTAAGTTCTGGACGCCGGAGACCAGCCCATCCCGTCCCACACCGGACTGTCCCCACCGGAGGACCCCCACATGCGCTCGCACCTGCTCAACGACACCACCGCGGAGCTGTACCGCCGCTCCGTGACCGACGGAGTCGAGCGGGTGGCCGCCAAACTCGCCACCACCGACCGGCCGTTCACCGGCATCACCGTCGACGCCCTCTCCCCGCGCATCGACGAGATCGACCTCGACCAGCCGCTGCACGACACCACGGCGGTGCTCGACGAACTGGAGGACGTCTACCTCCGGGACGCGATCTACTTCCACCACCCCCGCTACCTGGCCCACCTCAACTGCCCGGTCGTCATCCCGGCCGTGCTCGGCGAGGCCGTCCTGTCCGCCCTCAACTCCTCGCTGGACACCTGGGACCAGTCGGCCGGCGGCACGCTCATCGAGCGGAAACTGATCGACTGGACGACCGACCGCATCGGCCTCGGACCCGCCGCCGACGGCGTGTTCACGTCCGGCGGCACCCAGTCCAACCTCCAGGCGCTGCTGCTGGCCCGCGAGGAAGCCAAGACCGACAGCCTCGCCGAACTGCGCATCTTCGCCTCCGAGGTCAGCCACTTCAGCGTGAAGAAGTCCGCGAAGCTGCTCGGCCTCGGGCAGGACGCCGTGGTCTCCATACCCGTCGACCACGACAAGCGCATGCAGACCGTCGCGCTCGCCCGCGAGCTGGAGCGCTGCGCGCAGGACGGCCTCGTCCCCATGGCCGTCGTCGCCACCGCCGGCACCACCGACTTCGGCTCCATCGACCCGCTGCCCGAGATCGCCGAGCTCTGCGAGCAGTTCGGCACCTGGATGCACGTCGACGCGGCGTACGGCTGCGGTCTGCTCGCCTCCCTGAAGCACCGGGACCGCATCAGCGGCATCGAGCGCGCCGACTCGGTCACCGTCGACTACCACAAGTCCTTCTTCCAGCCGGTGAGTTCCTCGGCCGTACTCGTGCGGGACGCCGCCACGCTGCGCCACGCCACCTACCACGCCGAGTACCTCAACCCGCGCCGCATGGTGGAGGAGCGCATCCCCAACCAGGTCGACAAGTCCCTGCAGACCACCCGCCGCTTCGACGCCCTCAAGCTGTGGATGACCCTGCGGACCATGGGCGCCGACGGCATCGGGCAGCTCTTCGACGAGGTGTGCGACCTGGCCCGGGAGGGTTGGAAACTGATCGCCGCCGACCCCCGTTTCGACGTCGTCGTCGAGCCGAGCCTGTCCACGCTGGTCTTCCGCTACATCCCGGCGGCCGTCACCGACCCCGCCGAGATCGACCGCGCCAACCTCTACGCCCGCAAGGCCCTGTTCGCCTCCGGTGACGCCATCGTCGCGGGCACCAAGGTCGGCGGCCGCCACTACCTGAAGTTCACCCTGCTCAACCCCGAGACGCAGGCGTCCGACATCGCCGCCGTCCTCGATCTGATCGCCGGCCACGCCGAGCAGTACCTGGGAGAGTCCCTTGACCGCGCGTCCTGACAACCCGACCAGAACCCATGACTTCGTGGGGATCGGGCTCGGCCCGTTCAACCTCGGCCTGGCCTGCCTGACCGAGCCGATCGACGAGCTCGACGGCGTCTTCCTAGAGACCAAGCCCGACTTCGAGTGGCACGCCGGCATGTTCCTGGACGGCGCCCACCTCCAGACCCCGTTCATGTCGGACCTGGTCACCCTCGCCGACCCGACGTCCCCGTACTCCTTCCTGAACTACCTGAAGGAGAAGGGCCGACTCTACTCGTTCTACATCCGCGAGAACTTCTACCCGCTGCGCGTCGAATACGACGACTACTGCCGCTGGGCCGCGAACAAACTGAGCAGCATCCGCTTCGGCACGACGGTGACCGAGGTGACGTACGAGGACGAGCTCTACGTCGTCAAGACCACAGCCGGTGACACCTACCGGGCCCGTCACCTGGTCCTCGGCACCGGCACCCCGCCCCACATACCCGAGGCCTGCCAGGGCCTGGGCGGCGACTTCCTGCACAACTCCCGTTACCTGGACAGCAAGGCGGAGCTGCAGAAGAAGGAGTCGATCACGCTGGTCGGCTCGGGCCAGTCGGCCGCCGAGATCTACTACGACCTGCTCAGCGAGATCGACGTCCACGGCTACCGGCTGAACTGGGTCACCCGCTCCCCGCGGTTCTTCCCTCTGGAGTACACCAAGCTCACGCTGGAGATGACGTCCCCCGAGTACGTCGACTACTTCCGCGAGTTGCCCGAGGCGACGCGCTACCGGCTCACGGCCGAGCAGAAGGGCCTGTTCAAGGGCATCGACGGCGACCTCATCAACGAGATCTTCGACCTGCTCTACCAGAAGAACCTCGGCGGCCCCGTCCCCACCCGGCTGCTCACCAACTCCGCCCTGACCAGCGCGCGTTACCAGAACGGCATGTACACGCTCGGCTTCCGCCAGGAGGAGCAGGGCAAGGAGTTCGAGCTGGACTCGCAGGGCCTGGTCCTGGCCACCGGCTACAAGTACGCCGAGCCGGAGTTCCTGGCCCCCGTCAAGGACCGCCTGGTCTACGACTCCCACGGCAACTTCGACGTCGCCCGCAACTACGCGATCGACGTCACCGGCCGGGGGATCTTCCTCCAGAACGCCGGCGTGCACACGCACAGCATCACCAGCCCGGACCTGGGCATGGGCCCGTACCGGAACGCGTACATCATCCGCGAGCTGCTCGGCAGCGAGTACTACCCGGTGGAGAAGACCATCGCGTTCCAGGAGTTCGCCGTATGAGCGCCACCACCGGCATCGGAACGCTCACCGTCCGCCCGCTCGACCCCCTGAGGGACGCCGAGCTGCTGCACTCCTGGGTCACCCACCCCAAGGCGGCCTACTGGATGATGCAGGACGCGAAGCTCCAGGACGTCGAGCGCGAGTACATGCGGATCGCCGCGCACGAGCACCACCACGCCTACCTCGGCCTGCACGAGGGCCGCCCGGCGTTCCTGATGGAGAAGTACGACCCCCGGTACGTCGAGCTGGAAGGCCTGTACGACCCGGAGCCCGGCGATGTCGGCATGCACTTCCTGGTCGCGCCGACCGACCGCCCGGTCCACGGTTTCACCAAGGCCGTCATCACCGCCGTGATGGACGAGCTGTTCGCCGACCCGCGCACCCGCCGGGTCGTGGTGGAGCCCGATGTGAGCAACAAGGCCGTCCACGCGCTCAACGAGGCCGTCGGCTTCGTGCCCGAGCGTGAGATCGACAAGCCGGAGAAGCGCGCGCTGCTGAGCTTCTGCACGCGCGCACAGTTCCTGGCCGCCCGAGGAGTAGCCGTATGACCCTGTCCGACGCCGTAGCGCATCTGTCCCCCCACCGCTGGGCGCGGGCCAACCGCCTCCTGATCCGCAAGGCCCTCGCCGAGTTCGCGCACGAGCGGCTGATCACCCCCGAGGAGGACGGCGGGCAGTACGTCGTCCGCAGCGACGACGGCCTGACGAACTACCGCTTCACGGCCACCCGCCGGGCCCTGGACCACTGGCAGGTGGACGCCGAGTCGATCACCCGCCACCGGAACGGCTCACAACTCCCGCTCGCCGCGCTGGACTTCTTCATCGAGCTGCAGAAGTCCCTCGGCCTGAGCGAGGACATCCTGCCGGTCTACCTGGAGGAGATCTCCTCCACCCTCTCCGGCACCTGCTACAAGCTCACCAAGCCGGACATCACGGCGGCCGAACTCGCCCGCGGTGACTTCCAGGCCATCGAGACCGGCATGACCGAGGGCCACCCCTGCTTCGTCGCCAACAACGGGCGGCTCGGCTTCGGCATCCACGAGTACCTGTCGTACGCGCCGGAGACGGCGAGCCCGGTCCGCCTGGTCTGGCTGGCCGCCCACCGCTCACGGGCGGCCTTCACGGCCGGGGTCGGCATCGAGTACGAGTCGTTCCTGCGCGAGGAGCTGGGCGCGGAGACCGTCGAGCGCTTCCACGGCGTCCTGCGCGAGCAGGACCTCGACCCGGCCGACTACCTGCTGATCCCGGTCCACCCCTGGCAGTGGTGGAACAAGCTCAGCGTCACCTTCGCCGCCGAGGTGGCCCGCAGGCACCTGGTGTGCCTGGGCGAGGGCGACGACGAGTACCTGGCCCAGCAGTCCATCCGGACCTTCTTCAACCGGACCAGCCCCGAGAAGCACTACGTCAAAACCGCCCTGTCGGTCATCAACATGGGCTTCATGCGCGGTCTGTCGGCCGCCTACATGGAGGCCACCCCGGCCATCAACGACTGGCTGGCCCAGCTCATCGAGGGCGACCCGGTACTGCGGTCCACGGGCCTGTCGATCATCCGGGAGCGGGCGGCCGTCGGCTACCGGCACCTGGAGTACGAGCAGGCGACGGACCGCTACTCGCCCTACCGCAAGATGCTCGCCGCGCTGTGGCGGGAGAGCCCGGTGCCGTCCCTCCAGGAGGGCGAGTCCCTGGCCACGATGGCGTCCCTGGTCCACGTCGACCACCAGGGCGCCTCGGTGGCGGGCGCACTGATCGAGCAGTCGGGCCTCACTCCGACGGAGTGGCTGCGCCGCTACCTCCAGGCGTACTTCACCCCTCTCCTCCACAGCTTCTACGCCTACGACCTGGTGTTCATGCCGCACGGGGAGAACGTCATCCTCGTGCTGAAGGACGGGGTCGTGCAACGGGCGATCTACAAGGACATCGCCGAGGAGATCGCAGTCATGGACCCGGACGCGGTGCTGCCCCCGACGGTGGAGCGGCTGCGCGTGGAGGTCCCGGACGACAAGAAGCTCCTGTCGATCTTCACGGACGTCTTCGACTGCTTCTTCCGCTTCCTCGCGGCGAACCTCGCCACGGAGGACATCCTGGAGGAGGACGACTTCTGGCGCACGGTCGCGGACGTCACCCGCGCCTATCAGGAGTCGAAGCCCGAACTCGCCGACAGGTTCAAGCAGTACGACATGTTCGCCCCCGAGTTCGCCCTCTCCTGCCTCAACCGCCTCCAGCTCCGCAACAACGAACAGATGGTCGACCTGTCCGACCCGTCGGGCGCCCTCCAGCTGGTGGGCAACCTGAGGAATCCGATCGCCCAGTTCTGACCCCCCGGACAGACGCGCACCCCGGAGTACGGTCCTCCGGGGTGCTCGTCATCTTGTGTGCAGGGGGCGCCCTTCAGGGGCGCGGGGAACTGCGCGACAAGCCCCCACCGGCCCGCAGACAGATCACTTGCCGGTACCGCCCCACGGCACTTGGGGCGACCGGTAGTAGTCGATCCCCAGCGCTTCCCACCGCTCAGCCTGCGCAGCAAGCCGAACCTTGTACCGCTCCCAGTCGAGAGAAGCCGCCGACGACCACCCCAACTCGGCAACCCCCGGCAACCGCGGAAAGGCCATGAACTCGATGTGCCCGGAGTTCTCCAGCGTCTCCGACCACATCGGCGCCTCGACCCCCCGCACCGCACTCTCCGGCACCCCCGGCAGATACGCCCCGGGATCCCAGTCGTACGACCGCTTCACCTCGACATACCCGGCCCAGGACAGTCCCAGCGGCGTCTCCTTCGTGTACTTCATGTCGAGGTACACCCGGTCCGCCGGGGACAGAATCACCCCGGTCCCGTTCCGCGCGGCCTCGGCGACCCGCTCCTTCTCCTCCGCACTGGTGCCGTCCAGCCCCCAGTACTGAGCGAGCGCCCCCTTCGCCGGGGTCGCCCCGGTCAGCTGGTGCCACCCGACCACGGTCTTGCCGTACTTCGCGACGATCGGCTGCACCCGGTCCATGAACGTCACGTAGTCCTCATGGCTGGTGGAGTGCGCCTCGTCGCCCCCGATGTGGAGGTACCTGCCCGGCGTGAGCGCGGCGAGTTCCCGGATCACGTCGTCCACGAAGTCGTACGTGATCTCCTTGCCGACGCACAGCGAGCTGAAGCCGACCTCCGTGCCGGTGTAGAGCGGCGGCGCCACGCCGTCGCAGTTCAGGTCGGCGTACGACGCCAGCGCCGCATTCGTGTGGCCGGGCATGTCGATCTCGGGCACGACCTCCAGGTAGCGGGAGGCGGCGTACCGCACGATCTCCTTGTAGTCGGCCTTGGTGTAGTAGCCGCCGGGGCCGCCGCCGACCTCCGTGGAACCGCCGTAGGCGGCCAGGCGCGGCCAGGAGTCGACGGCGATGCGCCAGCCCTGGTCGTCGCTGAGGTGCAGATGCAGCTTGTTGATCTTGTAGAGGGCGAGCTGGTCGATGTAGCGCTTGACCTGGTCGACGGTGAAGAAGTGCCGGGAGACGTCGAGCATGGCGCCGCGCCAGCCGTAGCGCGGGGTGTCCGTGATCGTGCCGCCCGCGACCAGCCACGGGCCGGGCTGGACGGAGTCCTTCTCGACGGCCGCGGGGAGCAGCTGGCGCAGGGTCTGCACGCCGTGGAAGAGGCCGGCGGGCCGGGCGGCGGTGATGGTGACGCCGTGGCGGCCGCTGTCGAGCCGGTAGCCCTCGGCGCCGAAGCGGCCCTCGGCCAGGCGCAGTCGGATCCCCCCGGCACCCTGGGCGGTGACGGGGAGGCGGTAGCCGGTCGAGGGGCGCAGGATCCTCGCGAGGTACTCGCCGACGCCCCGGGCCTCGCGGGAACCATCGACGCGGATGTGCGTGCCGCGGGTGATCCGGTACGGGGATCCGCCCGGGTCGGCCGAGGCGGGCGCGGGGACGACCCGGTCGAGCGGGGTCGGCGATGCCTGCGGCGTGGGGGCGGCCCCGGTGACCGAGGCGGCCATCGCGACCAGCAGCAGGGAACCGAGCAGGCGGAGCGTTCTGCGGTGCTGTCTCACACGGCCATCTCTCACAAGCGTGTCCCTTCACGAGCCGTTGAGCTCCAAGAGGTCTGGACCACTCTCTCGTGAGACGGGTGGAACAATCCACCCCATGGCGGAAATCATCCAGAAGGACGGCACATGGGCCTTCGACGGGGACGCACTGCGGCTGACTCCGGGACGGGACAAGAACGTCAGCCTGTTACGCAAGGAGCTGGGTGAACTGGTCGTGCCGCTGGGGGCGTTGGCCGGTGTCTCCCTGGAGCAGGGCAAGAAGGCGGGGCGGCTCAGGCTGCGGCTGCGCGACGGCGCCGACCCGCTGCTGCACGCCACGGGCGGCCGGCTCACCGAGCCCCACGACCCGTACCAGCTGATCGTGGAGTCCGACCGCTACGGCGTCGCCGAGTACTTCGTGGACGAGGTCCGCAACGCCCTGCTCCTCGACCAGGTCCCCGCCGGACCGGTCGACGCGTACCTGCTGCCGGGCCCCTCCGTCCCCCTGTCGGTCTCCGCCGGGGACGGCACCGCCGGTTTCGACGGCGAGCGCATACGCCTGGAGTGGAACTGGAAGACGGAGGACGCCAAGGCCGCCGCCGGCGCCCGCACGCTCGCGCTCGCCGACATCACGGGCGTCGAGTGGCACCCGGCGGCCGGCCTGGAGAACGGCCACCTGCGCTTCACCGTGCGGCACGCGCCCACCAAGATCCCGCCCAAGTACGACCCCAACGCCGTGGAGCTGTGGGGCTTCAAGAAGGACCCGCTGATGGCGCTGGTGGCGGCGGCGGTCCAGGCCAGGCTTCCGCACCCGGCCCGGGCCGCCGCCGGCGACCCGGTGGACGCGCGACCGGAAATGCCTTCTGCTCCGGTCGCGGCCTCCGAGGACGATCACGACGCCCTGTTGCGCCGCCTGCGCGAGCTCGGTGAACTGCACCGCTCGGGCGTGCTGACGGAAGAGGAGTTCGCCCTGGCCAAGCAGGCGGTCCTCAAGCGGATGTAGGAGGCGCGCCTACTTCGCCCGGCGGGCCACCGTGAAGTGGTCGACCTGGTCACCGTTCTCGGCGATGCCGCGCACCGTGAGCGTGGCCAGGCGCCCCTTCGGCGCGGGGGTGACATCGACGCGCAAGAAGGAGTAGTCGAGGTAGCGCACCCGTGACCAGGCGACGGTCTCGTTCTGCTTGCCGCCCTTGACGTTGACGAACGAGGCGACGGACTCCACGTCGTGCTCGTTGCCCTCGTACGACAGCGGGGCGCTGAAGGCGTAGAGGCTGCGGCCGGCCGCACCGGCCGTCACGTAGACCACGCCCTCGGTCTCGGGGTAGGCCGTGCCGCCGATCGGGAGCTTCTTGGTGACCTTGTCGCCCTTGATCACGTCGGTGCGCTCGTACTGGTGGTTGTGGCCGTTGATGACGAGGTCCACCGTGTACTTCTCGAACAGCGGCACCCACTCCTGCCGGACCCCGCCCTCGGAGGCGTGGGAGGTGGAGGTGCAGTAGGCGCAGTGGTGGAAGAACACGACGATGAAGTCGATGTCGCGCGCGGCCCGGTACTTCCTGAGCTGCGCCTCCAGCCATGTCGTCTGGGTGCCGCCGGAGATGCCGAGGTTGGCCGGGATCTCGAAGGAGATGTCGTTGGCGTCGAGCGAGATGACGGCCGTGTTGCCGTAGGCGAAGGAGTAGACGCCCGGCAGGTTCTTCTTGTCGGGGCCGTTGTCCGGGAGGGTCCAGCGGGCCTCCTCCCCGCCGTAGCCGTTGGGCGCGTACCAGGCCTCCATGTCGTGGTTGCCGTAGGCGGGCATCCACGGCACGGACTTGGCGACGGACTCCGTCTGGGCGAGGAACTGGTCCCAGATCCGCGAGTCGAAGCCGGTGTCGTCGGTCCTGCCCTGGCCGGCCGGGTCGCCGTACGCGATGTCGCCCGCGTGCAGGTGGAAGGCCGGGTTCTGGCCGAGGAGCAGGCTGTTGTTGGCGAGCGCGTGGTAGCTGACGCCCTCGTCGCCGAAGGCCGTGAAGGTGAACGGCTCCTTGTGCGCGGGGGCGGTGGTGAAGGTGCCGAGGGTGCCCAGCAGGTGGGGTGCGGCCGGGTCGAAACCCTGGTGGCCGACGCCGTAGTAGTACGTCCGGCCCGGGCGCAGGTGGGTCAGCCGGGCGTGGACGTAGTACTGGGTGTGGTTGCCGCTCGCGCCGACACCGGCGGGCGTGAAGAGGGTGCGGACCTCGGCGTCGATCTTGCGGGAGAGGTCCCAGGGGTGGGCGCCGATCCGGATGAACGGCTTCTTCACGGCGACCGGGACCTGCCAGGAGACGGTCATCTCCGTGCGCGGGTCGGTGCCGTAGGCGAGGTGACGGCCGAAGGGGGCCACGTGGGCGCCGTCGACGGTCTCGGTGGCGGGGGCGGTGCGGACGGTCGGTGCGGCCGCCTGTGCGGTGGCGCCGGGCACGAACGCGCCACCCGCGACGGCGCCGAGCGTGACGGCACCGCCTCTGATCATCGTGCGCCGGGAGAACCTGGCGCGCAGGTACTCGTGCTGCTCGGCCATGCTCATGCGCTCGGCGAGCCGCTCGGGTACGCCCATACGAGGAGTGTCCATGGCGTCCAAAAATCGACGCCTTGGGCAACGGGGTGCCGGACGTCCGGTGGACGCTTCACGAACAAGCCCTCATGACACGTTCAACGTTCCCCCAAAGAATCCCAACAGGCACCTGCCCGAAATCGGGCAGAATTCTTGCGAAAGCGGCGCCGGTACCCCAGGATCTAGCGAGTGCACGACGAACTCGTTGATCATCTGACGCGGTCCACCGCCCTCGGGCGGGGCGAGGCGCTGCGCGTGATCCAGGACGTGCTCGCCTACTTCGACGAGACGACCGAGGAGTACGTCCGTCGCCGCCACCGCGAGCTCCAGGCCCAGGGCCTGGTCAACGCGGCGATCTTCGAGCGGATCGAGGCGGACCTCAAGTACCGCGCGGTGGCCCCGCCGGAGCTCTCGCTCCGGCAGCTGCGGCGCATCGTCTACGGCTAGGAATACGTTTATATGTGCGGAATCGTCGGTTACATCGGGAAGCGTGACGTCGCGCCTCTCCTCCTGGAGGGCCTCCAGCGGCTGGAGTACCGCGGCTACGACTCCGCGGGCATCGTCGTCACGTCCCCGAAGACGTCCGGCCTGAAGATGGTCAAGGCCAAGGGCCGCGTCCGCGACCTGGAGGCCAAGGTCCCGGCCCGCTTCAAGGGCACGACCGGCATCGCCCACACCCGCTGGGCGACCCACGGCGCCCCGTCCGACGTCAACGCCCACCCGCACATGTCGGCCGACAACAAGGTCGCCGTCGTGCACAACGGCATCATCGACAACGCCTCCGACCTGCGCCGCAAGCTGGAGGCGGACGGCGTCGAGTTCCTCTCCGAGACCGACACCGAGGTCCTGACCCACCTCATCGCCCGCTCGCAGGCGACCAAGCTGGAGGACAAGGTCCGCGAGACCCTCCGGCTCGTCGAGGGCACGTACGGCATCGCCGTCATGCACGCCGACTTCCCCGACCGGATCGTCGTCGCCCGCAACGGCTCCCCGGTCGTCCTCGGCATCGGCGAGAAGGAGATGTTCGTCGCCTCGGACATCGCCGCCCTGGTCGCCCACACCCGCCAGATCGTCACCCTCGACGACGGCGAGATGGCCACCCTCAAGGCCGACGACTTCCGCACCTACACCACCGAGGGCACCCGCACCACCGCCGAACCCACCACCGTCGAGTGGGAGGCCGCCTCCTACGACATGGGCGGCCACGACACCTACATGCACAAGGAGATCCACGAGCAGGCCGACGCCGTGGACCGCGTGCTGCGCGGCCGCATCGACGACCGCTTCTCCACCGTGCACCTGGGCGGCCTGAACCTGGACGCCCGCGAGGCCCGGCGGATCCGCCGCGTGAAGATCCTCGGCTGCGGCACCTCGTACCACGCGGGCATGATCGGCGCCCAGATGATCGAGGAGCTGGCCCGCATCCCCGCCGACGCCGAGCCTGCCTCGGAGTTCCGCTACCGCAACGCGGTCGTCGACCCCGACACCCTCTACGTCGCGGTCTCCCAGTCCGGCGAGACCTACGACGTGCTGGCCGCCGTGCAGGAGCTGAAGCGCAAGGGCGCGCGCGTCCTGGGCGTGGTGAACGTGGTCGGCTCGGCGATCGCCCGCGAGGCGGACGGCGGCATCTACGTGCACGCCGGGCCCGAGGTCTGCGTCGTCTCCACCAAGTGCTTCACCAACACGACGGTCGCCTTCGCCCTGCTCGCCCTGCACCTCGGCCGCACCCGCGACCTCTCCGTCCGGGACGGCAAGCGGATCATCGAGGGCCTGCGCAAGCTGCCCGCGCAGATCGCCGAGATCATGGAGCAGGAGGAGGACGTCAAGAAGCTGGCCCAGCAGTTCGCCGAGGCCCGCTCGATGCTCTTCATCGGCCGCGTCCGGGGTTACCCGGTGGCCCGCGAGGCGTCCCTGAAGCTCAAGGAGGTCTCCTACATCCACGCCGAGGCCTACCCCGCCTCGGAGCTCAAGCACGGCCCGCTGGCCCTGATCGAGCCGGCCCTCCCGACGGTCGCGATCGTCCCCGACGACGATCTGCTGGAGAAGAACCGCGCCGCCATGGAGGAGATCAAGGCCCGCAGCGGCCAGATCCTCGCGGTCGCCCACCAGCACCAGGAGAAGGCCGACGAGACGATCGTCGTCCCGAAGAACGAGGACGAACTCGACCCCATCCTGATGGGCATCCCCCTCCAACTCCTCGCGTATCACACTGCGTTGGCCCTCGGCCGCGACATCGACAAGCCCCGCAACCTGGCCAAGTCGGTGACGGTGGAGTAAGCAACCCAGGGGCGCGGGGAACTGCGCGAACAGCCCCCACGCACCCGCACAGGCCACTCAAACGGGACGGACCCCCCACGTGCTGCCACCATGCACGGGGGGGTCCGTCTTCATCGCCGGGAAGCCGCCCAACTCCCCAGCCGGCGCAGCTAACCGGTGGCCGTCACGCCCCGGCCCGCAGCGCGTCGCGGAATCGCCGTGGGCCAGTGCGCCAGCGCCGCGGTGGCCGCGTACCAGGCCACCGCCCCCGCGGCGACGGCGAACCAGCCGCCCGCCTTCACGAGCCCCTCGTTGCCGGCGAAACTCGCGATCGCCATGAGCAACAGGGCGACGAAGAACAGCCCGTACATGCCCTGACCGAGCTGGTCCCCGCCCCCGAGCGTCAAGGACAGCGCGACGAGGGCGAACAACAGCAGGAACAGCCCCGCCTCGTTGCCGGAGGCACTGTCGGACACCGCCCAGGTGAACCACAGCGCCCCGAGCACCGAGAACGCCGTACCCCCGGCGGAGTCACCCTCGCGCAGGGCCACCAGCCCGGCGACGAAGAGCGCTACTCCGCCCACGTACTGGGCGATTGACCCGGCGTCAGCGGCTGACACACCGTCGATCACGGCGGTGTGCCCCAGCCCGAAGGCCAACAGGGTGATTCCGAGGGCGAGTCGACCGGCCACGGTCGTGATTCCGCTTCCCGCGGAGACGTCTTTGTCCACGGCGGGCTCCCTTCGTGCATGTGCAGTTGTGCGGTGTCCCGTATATGCCCTTCACAAGGGCACAAACACCTCTACGCGTGAGTAGATTTACGCACCGCACCAGGGGAGTTACTGCTCGGGGAACGTCAGGGGATGACGATGACGGGCCGCTGCGCCCGCTTGGCGAGCCGCCCCGCGACCGAGCCGAAGATGCGCCCCACGATGCCGTGGGTGGAGCCGACGACGATCGCGTCGGCCTCGTACTCCCGGCCGACCTCTTCGAGCTCGTGGCAGATGTCACCGCCGCGCTCGACCAGGATCCAGGGCACCTCGGCGAGGTAGTCCGCGCAGGCCAGTTCCAGACCGAGCACCTCGGTGCGGTGGTCCGGCACGTCCACGAACACAGGCGGCTCGCAGCCGGCCCACACGGTGGTCGGCAGCCGGTTGGCGACGTGCACGATGATCAGGCCCGATCCGGAGCGATGGGCCATGCCGATCGCGTACGCCAGGGCACGCTCGCTGGACGTGGAGCCGTCGAAGCCGACGACGACCCCGTGCTTGAAGGCGGGGTCGCAGGAGTGGCGTGGCTCTTCCGCCGCCAGGGGCTCGGCCGCCGTGGGATCGGCGACGGGCCGCTTGCGGTCCGCGGGTTCGAAGAATTCGTGACCGGCCATGGCTGTCTCGGCGTTGTGATCCTTATATGGGGGACAACAGTGTGCGGCGGAGCTGTGTCCGGGAATGGTCTTCCCACCCCCATACCCTCAAGGGTACGGCGGCACGCCTCCTTAGCCCAGATCCCGCTCACCGTGCGTGCGGGTTCCAGGGAGCATGCACGAGGCACCGCCCGTAACGCAATGGTTGCTGCCCTGTACAGGCGGTTTGCACAGGATTCAATGACCCGCGGAGGTGATCGGGACAGCCAGTGACCGACGCCGCCGCCACGCGTTGAACCCCGAGAGTCACGCCACAGGGAGCACGCATGTCCGGACCCCGCCCCGCCGCCGAGGCGGACCGCGCGGCCCCGCCGCCGCGGGACACCGCTACGGATGTGGTTCGCTGGGCCGCCTTCAGCTGCCTGCTCGTCCCGGTGGTGCTCCTCGGCTACGGCGCCTCTCTGGCCGGTGCCGCCGGCACGGCCCTCGGGCTGGCGGCCGTCACGGGCGCCTGCCGGGTCCTGCTGCGCCAGTCCGAGCGCGGCGCGGCCCGGCTCGCGGCCGAGGACCGGGCACCCCACCGGGGGCGGCACCACCGCACCGGAACCGGGTCCCACCGTGGCGGACGGCACACCGGAGGGGATACACCGGTCGGCTGACCGGTTTCCGCGCACGCACACGTCACTTTTCAGCCAACTTCACGCCCCTGTGCATCCTCCGCTCCCCCCACCCCCCAACCCCCGTTCGACCTGCACGGAAAGGGCCTCAGGGGGTCTGCGCACCCTACGTGGATTGGCCACTGCGACAAGGCGCACTTCCCTGCACGCCCCACGAGTGCAACGCTTCGTGATCGAATGCTTCACGCCAAGTTGCCAAGTCGACAATGTGCCGAGTGGTGAACCGGCCACTTCGGCACGGCGGCACACAGTAGATTCGATCTTGACTGTCTACGGCGGGGGACTCGTGCAGGACCAAGGGGAAACGTGCAGGAGCGACACAACCGAGGAGCCGCGACCACCGAGGGGGGCTTAGCAGTATGAGCCACGACTCCACTGCCGCGCCGGAAGCCGCGGCCCGGAAACTTTCCGGGCGACGCCGCAAGGAGATCGTCGCGGTGCTGCTGTTCAGCGGCGGCCCCATCTTCGAGAGTTCCATACCGCTGTCGGTGTTCGGGGTTGACCGCCAGGACGCCGGCGTACCGCGCTACCGACTGCTGGTGTGCGGGGGCGAGGACGGTCCGCTACGGACCACCGGGGGACTCGAACTCACCGCACCACATGGCCTGGAAGCGATCTCGCGTGCGGGCACGGTCGTCGTACCGGCCTGGCGTTCGATCACTTCTCCGCCACCGGAGGAGGCGCTCGACGCACTGCGCCGCGCCCATGAGGAGGGCGCCCGCATCGTCGGGCTGTGCACCGGCGCCTTCGTCCTCGCGGCGGCGGGCCTGCTGGACGGCCGCCCCGCGACGACACACTGGATGTACGCACCGACGCTGGCCAAGCGCTACCCGTCGGTGCACGTGGACCCGCGCGAGCTGTTCGTCGACGACGGCGACGTGCTGACGTCGGCGGGCACGGCCGCGGGCATCGACCTGTGCCTGCACATCGTGCGCACGGACCACGGCAACGAGGCGGCCGGGGCCCTGGCCAGGCGGCTCGTCGTGCCGCCGCGCCGCAGCGGCGGGCAGGAGCGCTACCTCGACAGGTCTTTACCGGAGGAGATCGGCGCCGACCCGCTCGCCGAGGTCGTCGCCTGGGCACTGGAGCACCTCCACGAACAGTTCGACGTGGAGACACTGGCGGCACGCGCGTACATGAGCCGCCGTACGTTCGACCGCCGCTTCCGCTCGCTGACCGGGAGTGCTCCGCTGCAGTGGCTGATCACGCAGCGGGTCCTCCAGGCGCAGCGCCTGCTGGAGACGTCGGACTACTCGGTGGACGAGGTGGCGGGGCGCTGCGGCTTCCGGTCGCCGGTCGCCCTGCGCGGGCACTTCCGCCGCCAGCTGGGCTCGTCCCCGGCCGCGTACCGGGCCGCCTACCGCGCCCGGCGCCCGCAGGGCGAGCGGCCCCAGGAGACCGAGAGCGCCCCGGGCGGCCCCGGGTCCGGCATGCCGGGCCATCCGGGCCACACCGGGCACCCGGGCCAGCCCGGCCAGGCACCGACCCCGCTCCACCCGGAGCACCCGGTGCCGCTGCAGTCCCGCCGTACGGCGGCGAGCGCGATGGGCCAGTCCCCGGCGCTGTCGGCCAGCCTGCCCGGGCAGCGCAGCGCGCCTTGATCCGGTAGCCGGGGCCCGCGAGGAGCACGTCTCCTCGCGGGCCCCTCGGCTTTCCCGGCACGGGCGGCCCGGCCGGTGGCGGCGGGCCGTAAGGTTAGACACATGAACGATCGCATGGTGTGGATCGACTGCGAGATGACCGGCCTCTCGCTGTCGGACGACGCGCTCATCGAGGTGGCCGCCCTCGTGACCGACTCCGAGCTGAACGTGCTCGGTGAGGGTGTGGACATCGTCATCCGGCCGCCGGAGCAGGCGCTGGAGACGATGCCGGACGTGGTGCGTCAGATGCACACCGCCTCCGGGCTGCTCGACGAGCTGGCCGCCGGAACCACCCTGAAGGACGCCGAGGACCAGGTCCTGACGTATGTGAGGGAGTTCGTCAAGGAGCCGGGCAAGGCGCCGCTGTGCGGGAACTCCGTCGGCACGGACCGCGGCTTCCTGCTGCGCGACATGCCGACCCTGGAGAACTACCTCCACTACCGGATCGTCGACGTGTCGTCGGTCAAGGAGCTGGCCCGCCGCTGGTACCCGCGGGCGTACTTCAACAGCCCGCAGAAGAGCGGCAACCACCGTGCGCTCGCCGACATCCGCGAATCGATCGCGGAGCTGCGGTACTACCGCGAGGCCGTGTTCGTCCCGCAGCCGGGGCCCGACTCGGACACCGCGAAGACGATCGCGGCGAAGCACGTTCTGCCTGCTCGGTAAGGCCACGCGGGGGCCCGTCGGGGGGCGCCGCGAAAGCCGGGCGCGAGCACCCCTTCGGACCCTGTACACTTTTTCTCGGCCGGTCAGGGAAGTCACTGACCTCCAACCCGGTCATGGTGGGTGTAGCTCAGCTGGTAGAGCACCTGGTTGTGGTCCAGGATGCCGCGGGTTCAAGTCCCGTCACTCACCCTGAGTAATCAGCCGGTGGCTTCGGAAGAAGCCACCGGCTGAAGCTTTTTGCGCGCCTCTCCGGGGCGGCGCGGCGCTCTGGCTACCGTCGGCGGCATGGACGGTCGACGCCCGGGATGGCGCGCGTGTGTGCTCAGCGGGGCGGTGTTCGCCGTCTGCATGGCCGGCACCACACTGCCGACGCCCCTCTACCCCCTCTACCAGGACGAGTTCGGCTTCTCCGAGCTGACGGTCACCGTGGTGTACGCCCTTTACGCCTTCGCCGTGATCGGTGTGCTGCTGCTGGTCGGCGACGCCTCGGACGCCGTGGGCAGGCGCCCGGTGCTGCTGTGCGGCCTGGGCTTCGCGGCGCTGAGCGCCGTCTGCTTCCTGTGCGCCACCGGGCTCGGCTGGCTCTACGCGGGGCGGCTGCTGTCGGGACTGTCCGCCGGGCTGTTCACCGGCGCCGCCACGGCGTACGTGATGGAGCTGGCCCCCGAGGGCGGCGCCTCCCGGGCCACGTTCGTGGCGACGGCCGCCAACATGGGCGGGCTGGGCTGCGGTCCCCTGCTCTCCGGGCTGCTCGCGCAGTACGCCGCATGGCCGCTGTACCTGCCGTTCGTCACCCATCTCGCCCTGGTGGCCGCCTCGGCCGCGGTGCTGCTGCGGCTCGCGGAGACGGTCAGGGAGCGGCAGCCGCTGCGCACCGTGCGCCCGCAGCGGCCCGCACTGCCCCCGCAGGTGCGCGCGGTGTTCGGCCCCGCCGCCACCGCCTCCTTCGTCGGGTTCGCCCTGTTCGGGGTGTTCACCTCGGTCAGCCCGGCCTTCCTCGCGGAGTCCCTGCACGTGAACGACCACGCCGTGAGCGGGCTGATCGTCGCACTGGCCTTCTTCTCCTCGACGGCCGGGCAACTGGCGGTCGGCAAAGTCGGCGTACGGCGCTCCCTGCCGCTGGGCTGCGCCGGGCTCCTCGCCGGTCTCGCGCTGCTCGCCGGCGCGCTGCGGTGGGACCAGATGTCGCTGCTGGTCGCCAGCGCGCTCGTCGGCGGGGTCGGCCAGGGGCTGGCGTTCCGGGGTGCGTTGTCCGACGTGGCCGAGGCCTCGCCCGCGCACCAGCGCGCGGCGGTGATCTCGACCCTGTTCGTGGTGGCCTACGCGGGCATCTCCCTGCCGGTGATCGGCGTCGGTCTGCTGACCGGTCCGATCGGCCTGGAGGGGGCTGGGCTGGTGTTCATCGCCTGCATGGCCGTCCTGGTCGTGACGGCGGCGGTGTACCTGCTGCGGCGCCCGGAACCGGCCCGGGTCTGAGCGCGTGCGATCGTGGGCCCATGCGTGAGCCGGTGGAACGGGTAGACGAGCAGGACCGGGTGTTCGGGGTGGTCGACCGGGGCGAGGCGATCCGTAACGGCTGGCCGCACCGGATCGCGACCACGGTGTGCCGTGATCCGCTGGGGCGGGTGCTGGTGCACCGCAGGCCGGAGCACGTGTCGCGGTTCCCGGGGCACTACGACTGGCTGATCGGCGGGGCCGTCGAGGTCGGCGAGTCCTACGAGGAGGCGGCTGCCCGGGAGCTGGCCGAGGAACTGGGCGTCGAGGCGCGGGTGCGGTTCGTCTTCAAGTTCCTCTGCCGAGGGGCGATCAGCCCCTACTGGCTCGGGGTGCACGAGGCCGTCGTCGCCGAGCCCCTCTCCCCCGACCCGTCCGCGATCGCTTGGCACGGCTGGGTGGGCGAGGCGGAGCTCGGAGAGGCGCTCCGGACGCGGCTGTTCGTGCCCGACGGAGTGGAGGCCCTGCGGCGCCACCCCGGCCTCAGCTCAGCGAGCGCCGCCACGCGGCAGTAAACTCCCCCACCCCCCTGAATCGTTCGGCCGGGACCGGGCCGTACGGCCCGGTCCACCGCAGCCAGTTGCTCCGCCGTGCCCGGCCAGACGCGTTCCTCGTCGCCCGCGTCCACGAGCTGGCGGATGGCGCGGCCCAGGGCATCTCGGTGGCGTCCAGGAGCGGGTGGGGTGTCACGACGACGACCGGGACACCAGCTCCGTGGCCAGGACCATCTGCCGGCGCTCCAGGCCCCGGGATGCGAGCGGGCGGCGGTCGGCGACCTCGGTGAGGAGGAGGTCTATCATCCGGCGGCCCATCTCCTCGATCGGCTGGCGGACGCTGGTCAGCGGCGGCTCCATGTGGCGGGCGATGGCGGAGTCGTCGTAGCCGACGAGCGCCACGTCCTGGGGGATGCGGCGGCCCGCGTCGAGCAGCGCCCGGCGGGCGCCGGCCGCCGTGACGTCGGAGGCGGCGAACACCGCGTCGATGTCGGAGTGACGCTCCAGCAGGGCCACCATCGCCCGGTACCCGCCCTCCTCGGTGAAGTCCCCCGCCTCGATCAGCCCCTCGTCCACCCCGTGGCCGGCGTCGCTCATGGCCTCGCGGTAGCCGTCGACGCGGCGCTGGGCGCCGTAGACGTCGAGGCGGCCGGTGATGTGGGCCACCCGGGTCCGGCCCCGGGACAGCAGGTGCTCGACGGCCTGGCGGGCTCCGCCGTAGTTGTCCGAGTCCACCGACGGCAGGGTCTCCGCCGACGAGCGCGGGCCGCTGATCACCGCCGGGATCTCCAGCTGGGCCAGCAGGTCGGGCAGCGGGTCGTCCGCGTGCACCGAGACCAGCAGGACGCCGTCCACACGGTGGGCCGCCAGGTACTGGGCGAGGCGGGCGCGTTCGCGCTCGTTGCCCGCGAAGATCAGCAGCAGCTGCATCTCCGTGTCGGCCAGCGCGGCACCGACGCCCTTCAGCATGTCCGAGAAGTACGGCTCCGCGAAGAACCGGGTCTCCGGCTCGGGCACGACCAGCGCGATCGCGTCCGTACGATTGGCGGCCAGCGCGCGGGCCGCGGTGTTGGGGACGTAACCGAGCTCCGCGACCGCAGCCTCGACGGCCGCGCGGGTCGCGTCGCTGACCCGGGGCGAGCCGTTGATCACGCGCGAGACGGTGCCGCGGCCGACACCGGCGCGGGCCGCCACCTCTTCGAGGGTGGGCCGGCCACCGCTTCGGCCCCGCGCTCCGTGGGTTGCCATGGGCTCCGCCTTCCCGTCCACGCCCGCACTCTGCGACTGGCCTGGAATTTAACAGGCTCGTCAGCCCTGTGATTGCCGCCGAGGGCTCACCGCCCCCGGCCTTCCGCTTCGGCCCGGGGAGCCGGTACGAGCGGCGCCCGGACCGGCTTGATATCGCTGTCCCGGGCCTCAATCGGGCCCGTTCCGGGTCCAGTTAACAGCCCTATAACTGAACGCATCTCTCTGTGTCCGGTCCCTTGACACCCCCGCCGCGACCGGGGACTCTTCAACACATCACCGGTGGGAGCGCTCCCACACTACCTGACACATACACAACCCGCACGTTCCCCGCCCGAGCCTTTTAGCGCGTAAAACGGTCCGACGATGCAGTTGGCCGGGGGGTCGGCACGTCAGGGCAACAGGAGGACGACATGCGAGCACGCATCCGAACCGCCCGCAAGGCGATGGTCGTCGCGGCCGTCGCGTCGCTGGGCGCCGGGCTGCTGGCCGGCTGTGCGGACGACGGCGGAAACGGCGGCTCCGACTCGTCGGACGGCGACAGCGGTGGCAAGACCACGATCTCGGTGGGCCTCTTCGGCACCATGGGCTTCAAGGAAGCCGGTCTCTACGCCGAGTACGAGAAGCTCAACCCGAAGATCAAAATCGAGCAGAACGTCGTCGAGCGCAACGAGAACTACTACCCCGCGCTGCTGAACCACCTGACCACCAACAGCGGCCTGCTGGACGTCCAGGCCGTCGAAGTCGCCAACATCGCCGAGGTGACGGCCACCCAGGCGGACAAGCTCGAGGACATGTCCAAGGCTCCGGGCGTGGACAAGAGCAAGTGGCTGCCCTGGAAGTGGCAGCAGGCCACCACCAAGGACGGCAAGACGATCGGCCTCGGCACCGACGTCGGCCCGATGGCGATCTGCTACCGCACGGACCTCTTCAAGCAGGCCGGTCTGCCCTCCGACCCGGCCGAGGTCGGCAAGCTGTGGGCCGGTGACTGGGCCAAGCTCGTCGAGGTCGGCGAGCAGTACAAGGCGAAGGCCCCCAAGGGCACCTTCTTCATGGATTCCCCCGGCGGCCTGATCCAGGCGATCCTCGGCAGCGAGAAGGAGAAGTTCTACGACTCCTCCGGCGAGGTCATCTACAAGACGAACCCAGCCGTGAAGGCCGCCTTCAACCTGACCGCGGATGCGGCCAAGAAGGGCCTCGTCCAGTCGCAGACCCAGTTCCAGCCGTCCTGGAACTCCACGATCGCCAACAACAAGTTCGCCGCGATCGCCTGCCCGCCGTGGATGCTGGGCACGATCAAGGGCAACTCCAAGCCCGACGCCGCCGGCAAGTGGGCCGTGGCCGTCGCGCCCAAGGGCGGCAACTGGGGTGGCACCTTCCTCACCGTGCCGAAGAGCGGCAAGAACGTGAAGGAAGCCCAGAAGTTCGTGACCTGGCTGACGGCGCCGGAGCAGCAGGCGAAGCTGTTCAAGGTGCAGGCCAGCTTCCCGAGCGCCCCGTCCACGTACACCATGCCCGAAGTGACCGGCGCGACGAACGAGATGACCGGTGACCAGAAGATCGGCCCGATCTTCGCCGAGGCCGCCAAGGCCGCCCCGGTCCAGGTGATCGGCCCGAAGGACCAGATCATCATGCAGGGCCTGACGGACAACGGCGTCATCCTCGCCACGAAGGGCAAGTCCGCCAAGGACGCCTGGGAGTCCGCGATCAAGACCATCGACAACAAGCTGGACCAGTGACCCGAATGGCCACCCGCAACGACACCGCCGCGCTCCCCGTGAAGGGGGGCGCGGCCCCGGGCCGCCCGCCCGAGGACGCCGCCGCGGAGAAGGAGCGGCGTCGCCGGGACCGGCTGTCCCGGCGCTGGCAGCGGGACATCCGCTGGAGCCCGTACGCATTCGTGTCCCCGTTCTTCCTGCTGTTCATCGCGTTCGGCCTGTTCCCGCTGATCTACACGGGCTGGGCCTCGCTGCACCAGGTGGAGCTGACGGCGCCGACCGACATGAACTGGGTCGGGCTGCGCAACTACACCCGGATCTTCGACGACGACTTCTTCTGGAACGCGGCGAAGAACACCCTGACCATCGGCATCATCTCCACCGTTCCGCAGCTGCTGATGGCGATGGGCATCGCCCACATCCTCAACTACAAGCTGCGGGCGTCGACGTTCTTCCGGGTCGCGATGCTGGCGCCGTACGCGACGTCGATCGCCGCCGCCTCGCTGGTGTTCGTGCTGCTCTTCGGCCGTGACTACGGCATGATCAACTGGGCGCTCGACGCGGTCGGCATCAACCCGGTCGACTGGCAGAACGACAAGTGGCCCTCGCAGATCGCCGTCTCGTCGATCATCATCTGGCGCTGGACCGGCTACAACGCGCTGATCTACCTCGCCGCGATGCAGGCGATCCCGCACGACCTCTACGAGTCGGCCGCCCTGGACGGGGCCAACCGCTGGCAGCAGTTCATCCATGTGACGCTGCCGGCGCTGCGTCCGACGATCCTGTTCACCTGTGTCGTCTCGACGATCGGGGCGAGCCAGGTCTTCGGCGAGCCGCTGCTGTTCGACGCCAACAAGGGCACCTCCGGCGGCGCGGAGCACCAGTTCCAGACGCTGGGCCTGTATCTGTACGAGCAGGGCTGGGTCGCCCAGCACCTGGGCCGGGCCTCGGCGATCGCGTGGACGATGTTCCTGATCCTGATCGTCATCGGCATCGTCAACTACGTCATCTCGCGCCGGCTGCGCGCCAGTAGTTAGGAGTGTGGCCGTGACGACGACTGTGACGCCCCCGGAGACCAAGCCCGTCGAGAAGACCAAGCGTCCCCGGCTGCCGAAGTCCGCGCGGGCGGGCGGGCAGCTGCACGGTGGACCGATCGCGTACGCGATCCTCATCGTGTTCACGCTCGTGTCGCTGTTCCCGCTGGTGTGGACGGCGATCGCCGCCTCGCGTGACAACCAGCGGCTCGCGCAGACGCCGCCGCCGTTCTGGTTCGGCTCGGGTCTGTTCGACAAGCTGGAGATCGCCTGGAAGGACGCCAACCTGGGTGAGGCGTTCTTCAACACCACGATCGTGGCGGGCACTTCGGCTCTGACCATCGTCTTCATGTCGACGATCGCCGGTTTCGCCTTCGCCAAGCTGCGGTTCAGGGGCCGCGGCGCCCTGATGCTGATCGTGATCGGCACGATGATGGTGCCGCCGCAGCTGAGTGTGATCCCGCTGTACATGATGGTCGCCAAGCTCGACTGGACCGACCAGTTGCAGGCGGTGATCCTGCCGTCGCTGGTGAGCGCGTTCGGTGTGTTCTTCATGCGCCAGTACCTGATCCAGGCGCTGCCGGACGAGATCATCGAGGCGGCCCGGGTGGACGGTGCGAGCAGCTGGCGGGTGGTGTGGCACGTGGTGTTCCCGGCGGCCCGGCCCGCGATGGCCGTGCTCGGGATGCTGACGTTCGTGCAGACCTGGAACGACTTCATGTGGCCCTTCCTGGTGCTGACCCAGATGGGCAACCCGACCGTGCAGGTAGCGGTCGCGGGCCTGGGCCGCGGCTACACCCCCGACCAGTCCCTGATCATGGCCGGCGCGCTGCTGGGCACGCTGCCGCTGCTGCTGGTCTTCGCGATCTTCGGCAAGCAGATCGTGGGCGGCATCATGCAGGGCGCCGTCAAGGGCTGATCCTTCCGCCCGGGGGCCGGGCCAGCGCCGCTCCGGCCCCTCTTCTCTCCTCCCCTCCCCCTCCGACATCGGTCTCCTCGACCCCCTTTGGGAGCGCTTCCATGCCTGACTCCGAGAACCCGGCCACCGCGGTGACCTTCCCGCCCGCCTTCCTGTGGGGCGCGGCGACGTCCGCGTACCAGATCGAGGGCGCGGTGCGGGAGGACGGCCGTACGCCGTCGATCTGGGACACCTTCAGCCATACACCGGGCAAGACGGCCGGTGGTGAGACCGGTGACATCGCTGTCGACCACTACCACCGCTACCGCGAGGACGTGGCGCTGATGGCGGAGCTGGGCCTGGGCGCCTACCGCTTCTCCATCTCGTGGTCGCGGGTACAGCCGACCGGCCGGGGCCCGGCCGTGCAGAAGGGCCTGGACTTCTACCGGCGGCTGGTGGACGAGCTGCTGTCCAAGGGCATCAAGCCGGCCGTCACCCTCTACCACTGGGACCTGCCGCAGGAGCTGGAGGACGCGGGCGGGTGGCCCGAGCGTGACACGGCGTACCGGTTCGCGGAGTACGCGCAGATCGTCGGCGAGGCGCTGGGCGACCGGGTGGAGCAGTGGATCACGCTCAACGAGCCGTGGTGCAGCGCGTTCCTGGGTTATGCCTCCGGGGTGCACGCCCCGGGCCGTACGGACCCGGTGGCCTCGCTGCGCGCCGCGCACCACCTGAACCTGGCGCACGGGCTGGGGGCGTCCGCGCTGCGGTCGGTGATGCCGGCCCGCAACACGGTCGCGGTCAGCCTCAACTCCTCGGTGGTGCGGCCGCTTTCGCAGGATCCGGCGGATCTGGCGGCGGCCCGGAGGATCGACGACCTGGCCAACGGCGTGTTCCACGGGCCGATGCTGCACGGCGCCTACCCGGAGTCGCTGTATGTGGCGACGGCGTCCCTCACGGACTGGGACTACGTCCTCGACGGCGACCTGGAGCTGATCAACCAGCCGCTGGACGCGCTGGGCCTCAACTACTACACGCCCGCGCTGGTCTCGGCGGCGGACGCGTCGGCGAAGGCGCCGCGCGCCGACGGCCACGGGGCGAGCGACCACTCGCCGTGGCCGGCCGCGGACGACGTCGCCTTCCATCAGACGCCCGGCGACCGCACCGAGATGGGCTGGACGATCGACCCGACCGGCCTGCACGAGCTGATCATGCGCTATACCAGGGAGGCACCGGGCCTGCCGCTGTACATCACGGAGAACGGCGCGGCCTACGACGACAAGATCGACTCCGACGGCCGGGTGCACGACCCGGAGCGGGTGGCCTATCTCCACGGCCACCTCTCGGCGGTCCGCCGGGCGATCGCCGACGGCGCGGACGTCCGCGGCTACTACCTGTGGTCCCTGCTGGACAACTTCGAGTGGTCCTACGGCTACGGCAAGCGCTTCGGCGCGGTGTACGTGGACTACGCGACGCTGGAGCGCACGCCGAAGACGAGCGCCCGGTGGTACGGCCGGGCGGCACGGACCGGGGCGCTGCCGGAGGCCGAGGCGGTCTGACCGACGGGGGACGGGCGGCGGGGCGCGGCACGATTAGGGGAGTGCCGCGCCCCTCGGGCCTGCCGGGTGGTCAGAGGGTGCCAGGAGCGGCGAGCCACTGGGTCGGCTGCCCGGTGACCGAGGCGATGGTCTCGAAGTCGTTGTCGTAGTGCAGGAGGGTGAGTCCCTGAAGCTCGGCGGTCGCAGCGACGAGCAGGTCCACGGCTCCGGCGGAACGATGCTTTCCCTTCTCGGTGAGTTCTCGCTGCACATCCCACCCGCGTGTCATCGCTCGATCATCGAGGGGAGCCCAGCCGAACAGCGCGTCCAGGTCCTCGACGAGCTCGGCCCGGTCCTCGGCGTTCCTGGCGCTGTACAGAAACTCGACCTCGGTCAGCGGACACCGTGCGATCACCCCTTCCTTCAGGGGCTTCTCCCAGAGCCCCCGGGCGGGCTGCTTCAGGATGCGGACCAGGGCGCTGGTGTCAATGAGGTAGGTCGCCGCGCTCATCGACGATAGGTCTCTTTCTCCAGCAACTCGTCAAAGTCACCGGCGTCCGCCCGTGCCGCGAGTCTGGCCAGCGCGAGGGCCCGCTTCTTGCGCTCGACACCTTCTCTGAGAGCGGCGTTGACCGTGTCCTTCTTGGTCTTGGTCCCGAAGACTATGGCCGCCTCGGCCAGCAACTCCTCGTCGATGTCGATCAGCGTCTTGGTCATGACGGACCTCCGGGATATCCAATCGGGATCACAGTATATCCGTAGCGGGTCAGTACGCGCGGGATGCCGGGGCCGGGTTCAGCCCTTGTTGGCGCCGAGGGTGAGGCCGCTGACGAACTGGCGCTGGAGCGCGAAGTAGACGATCAGGGTGGGGATCGCGGTGAGCAGGGCGCCGGCGGCGACCAGGTTGGGGTCGGTGAAGTACTGGCCGGAGAGGTTGCTCAGCGCCGAGGTGATCGGCATGTTCTCGCCGGTGGAGATCAGGACGATGGCCCAGAAGAAGTCGTTGTAGATCCAGATCGACAGCAGGGTGGCCAGGGCGGCCATCGCCGGCTTGCACAGCGGCAGCACGATCTGCCAGTACAGCCGCCACACCGAGGCCCCGTCGACCAGCGCGGCCTCGGTCAGCTCGTGCGGCAGGGAGCGCATGTAGTTGCTCAGCACGAACGCGCAGAACCCGGACTGGAACGCCACGTGGATCAGCACCAGACCGAGCGCGGAGTCGTAGAGCTTGCCGCTCATGGTGATGCCGGGCAGGTCGATCAGCAGGTACAGCCGGTACAGCGGGGTGATGATGACCTGCTGGGGCAGCAGGTTGCCGGCGGTGAACACCAGCAGCAGGAACAGGTTGAGCCGGAAGTCGAAGCGGCTGACGTAGAAGGCGACCATCGACGACAGCAGCAGCGTCAGCAGCACCGCCGGGACCGCGATCAGCAGCGTGTTCCCGAAGTAGTGCAGCATGTCCGACTGCTGGAAAGCGTTCGTGAAGTTGTCGAAGGTGAGCTTGTCGGGCCAGGAGACATAGCCCTTGGTGCTGGTCTCCGCGTACGGGCGCATCGCCGCGTACATCGCCCACAGCAGGGGCGCCAGCCAGGCCAGTGCCGTGACGACGAGGAAGGTGTGCAGCAGGATCCGGGCGGGGCGGATCGGGGTGCGCTGCTTTCCGAGCGCGCTCGCGGTGCTCATGCGCGCCGCTCCTTCCGGAAGGTGGCGATCAGGTAGGGGATGATCACCGCGAGCGAGATCACCAGCAGGACGACGGCGATCGCGGAGCCGTATCCGATCCGGCTGGACTCGCCGATGATGTTGTTGGTCACCAGGATCGACAGCAGTTCGGTGCCCTGGGCGCCCTTGTTGAAGACGAAGACCAGGTCGAAGGCGCGCAGCGCCTCGATGATCGTGACGACCAGCACGACGGTGTTGGTCGGGCGCAGGGTCGGGAAGACGACGTTCTTGAACGTCTGCCACTCGTTCGCCCCGTCCAGGGCGGAGGCCTCGCGCAGGGCCGGGTCGACGCTCTTCAGGCCGGCCAGGTAGAGGATCATCATGTAGCCGGCGTGCCGCCAGGACGCGGCGATGAGGATCGCCCACAGGTTGAGGTCCGGGTCGCCGATCCAGTCGATGTAGTGGCCGGGCTTGTTGGCTCCGATGATGCTGTTGATCAGGCCGGTGTCGGGGTTGTAGATCAGCTGCCAGACGAACCCGATGACCGCCAGCGACATCACGACCGGCAGGAAGAACGCGGTCTGGTAGACGCGGCTGAAGCGGATCTTCTTGTCCAGCTGCACGGCCAGGAACAGGCCGAAGGGCGTGGGCAGCACGATGAGCACCACGAACCAGATCACGTTGTGCTCGACGGCCGGCCAGAACTGCGGGTTGCTGGTGAACAGCTCCCTGAAGTTGTCCAGACCGACCCATGTGATGGAGTCGAAGCCGATGCCGTCCCAGGTGGTGAAGGCCAACGCGATCGAGGCGAGAGCGGTGAGCCAGACGAGCAGAACGTGCAGGATCGTCGGCACCCCGGCCATCAGGCCGAGCGTGAGGCGGTCGCGGCGGGTGAGCAGACGCCGGTGGCCGTGGGGCGTCTTGGCGGGCGGGGACGTGGGGGCGGGCCCCGGAGCCGGCGGGGCGGCCGGCTCCGGAGCCTTCGCGGGGGTGGCAGTCATGTCTTGGTCCGAGTCGTCGGGTCTCCGTTCGGTCAGGAGGAGGCGAAGATCGTCTTCTTCTGGCGTTCGATCGACGAGAGGATGCTGTCGACGTTCTTCGGGTTGCGGATGAAGTTCTGCAGCGCGGGCTGCATCACCGTGGACGTGAAGTCCGGGCGGGAGTCGCGGTCCATGAACTGGGTGAGGCTCTTCGCGCCGGAGATCATCTCGTAGGACTTCTTCTGCAGCGCGGTGTAGGAGGAGGTGTCGGCCTTGGTGGAGGCGGCCACCACGCTGGAGTCGGCCTTGAGGTAGATCTGCTCGGCCTCGGGGGTGCCGAGGTACTCCAGGAGCTTGACGGCGCCGTCGCGGTTCTTCGGGGCCTTGGAGAGCATGAAGCCGTCGGTCGGCGCCTCGACGGTGTCCTGCCCGAACTGCGGGTCGATCTCCGGGAAGGCGAAGAAGTCGAGGTCGTCCAGGTCGGCCTTGTTCGTGAACTGCTGCCCGACGAAGGTGCCCAGGAGGTACATGCCGGCCTTCTTGGCCACCAGGGTCTGCGCCGCGTCCTGCCAGGTGCGGCCCACCGCGCCCTCCTGGTGGTAGGGCAGGAGCTCCGTCCAGTGGTCGAAGACCTTGCGCACCTTGGGGTCGGTCCAGGAGGCCTTGCCCGCCATCAGCTCGACGTGGAAGTCGTAGCCGTTGGTGCGGAAGTTGATCTGGTCGAAGGTGCCCATCGCGGGCCAGGCGTCCTTGTCACCGAAGGCGATCGGGACCAGCCCGTCCTTCTGCATCCGCTTGCACAGGGCGACGAAGTCGTCCCAGGTGGTGGGGACCTCGTAGCCGCGCTGCGCGAAAACGCTCTTGCGGTAGAACACCGCCCACGGGTACGTGTACAGCGGCACGAAGTAGTACTTGCCGTCCTCGCCCTTGCTGAGCTTCTGCATCGCCTCGGGGAAGTTGCCGCCGATCTTCTGCCACACGTCGTCGATCGGCGTGGCCAGCTTCTTCGAGGCGAAGAACTGCATGCGGTAACCGGCGAACCAGGTGAACACGTCGTCCGGCGTGCCCTGCAGGTAGGAGTTGATCTGCTCCTGGAACGTGTTGTGGTCCTTGGTGTTCACGTCGACCTTGATGCCGGACTTCTTGGTGAAGGCGGCGTAGATCTCCGCGAACGCCTTCTTCGGCACGGCGTCGGACGAGTTCGAGCCGAGACTGACCGTCTTCGGGTCGGCGGCCGAGCCGCTGCCGCCGCAGGCGCTCAGCAGGGGTATGCCGGCGCCGAGCAGGGCCGCGCCGCCCACGCCGCGCAGGAGGGTGCGGCGGCTGGGAGCGGGGAGGGAGGATCCGATGGGAGAGAGGTCGTGCATGGACGGCTCCTGAGGGCAGGGTTCGGCCACGAGGGTGTGGCGTGAAATCCAGTCGTAATCGACCAGAAATCAACTTGACCGAACACGGTGGCGCAATGACAGCCGCATGTCCGGTCATGCGTCAAGAGTCGTTCCCTTCATTTGTCGAAACGTGACCGTCCCGTGAAGGCGCTCGCCGGGAGCGCTCAGCGGGACCGGGAGCTCTCAGCGGGACCGCGAGCGGTGGTATACGGCCGCGAGCCGGCCGGGGCGGCGGCGCCGCGGCTGCCGGTGCCCTCCGGTCGCCGGTGCGCGGCCGTCCAGCTGGATCCAGATGCGCACCTCCGTGCCGCCGAGCACCGAGGAGCCGATCCGTACGTCCCCGCCGGTGGACTCCGCCAGCCGGCGCACGATGTCCAGGCCGAGCCCGGTCGAGCCGTCGCTGCCGGAGCCGCGGCCCCGCGCCATCGCGGCCTCGGGGTCGGGTATGCCGGGGCCCGCGTCGGAGACGAGGACGATCACCGCGTCCTCGCCGTTGTGGACGTCGACGGCGAAGGCGGTGCCCTCCGCCGTGTGCCGGAAGACGTTGCCGAGCAGCGCGTCGAGCGCGGCGGCCAGGTCGGCGCGGGCCACGGGTATGCGCACCGGCCGGTCGGCTCCGGCCACCCGCCACTTGCGGCCCTCGTCCTCGGCGAGCGCCGACCAGAACGCCATCCGCTCCCGGACCACCTCGGCCGCGTCGCATCCGGCGCCCGGACCGGCCGCGGCCGTCTGCGGCTTGGCCTCCCGGGCCGTACGGATGATGGTGTCGACCTCCCGCTCCAGCTGCTCCACCGCGGTGCGGGTCTGGTCGGCGGCCGGTCCCTCGCCGAGCGAGGCGGTGTTGAGCCGCAGCACGGTGAGGGGCGTGCGCAGCCGGTGGGACAGATCCGCCGCCAGCTCCCGCTCGTTCGCCAGGAGCTGGACGACCTGGTCGGCCATGGAGTTGAACGCGACCGCCGCGAGCCGCAGTTCGGTCGGGCCCTCCTCGGGGACGCGGGCCCCGAGCCGCCCCTCCCCCAGGTCGTGCGCCCCCTCGACCAGGCGCTGCGCCGGCCGGACCATGCGGACGCCCAGCCGGTCGGCGACCGCGACCGAGCCGAGGATCAGCGCCACCCCGACCGCGGCGAGCACCGCCCAGGCCGTGCCCACGCCGTTGGTGACCTCGGACTCCGGCACGTACACCTCGACGACCGCGATCTTGCCGGTGCTGAGGGCGACCGGCTGGAGCAGCGTCGAGCCGCCCGTGACACCGGTGGTGGAGGCGCGGCCGAGCTTCCGCACGGCCGCGATGTCGGCTTCGGCGGCGCGCCGGCGCCCCAGTTCGAGGGCCTCCTGGCCATCGCCCGCCGGGAGGTGCACGGCCATCCCGGCGTCGGAACCGGCGGAGGCGACGACCCGCTCCAGCTGGTCGCGGTCGGTGGTGATGGACAGGGCGGGGGCGACGGCCGCGGCCTCCCGCTCGGCGTTGGAGAAGGCGCGGTCGCGGGCCAGCTCGCGGATGACGAGTCCGAGCGGCACCGCGAAGGCGACCACGACCATGGTGGTCACCGCCAGCGACACCTTGACCAGGGCCCACCTCATCGGGGAGCACCCGCCCCCGGTGGTTCGAGCTTCACACCGACGCCCCGGAGGGTGTGCAGATAGCGCGGGCTTGCCGCCGTCTCGCCCAGTTTCCTGCGCAGCCAGGACAGATGGACGTCGATGGTCTGGTCGTCGCCGTAGGACTGCTGCCACACCTCGGCCAGCAGCTCCTTGCGCGGGACGACGACGCCGGGCCTGCGCGCCAGGAAGGCGAGCAGGTCGAACTCACGGCGGGTGAGGTCGAGTCGGGCGCCGTCCAGCTCGGCCTGACGGCGCAGCGGGTCGACGGTCAGGCCGCCGACCCGGATCACGGGGGACGGCTCCCCTTCGGCGGCGCCGGAGCGGGCGCGGCGCAGCACGGCCGCCATGCGGGCCGAGAGGTGCTCGACCGAGAAGGGCTTGGTCAGGTAGTCGTCCGCCCCGGCGTTCAGCAGCCGGACGATCTCCGTCTCGTCGTCCCGGGCTGTGGCGACGATCACCGGCACGTCGGTGATCCCGCGCAGCATCTTCAGGGCCTCGGACCCGTCGAGATCGGGCAGTCCGAGGTCCAGGATTACCACGTCGAAACGGAGATGGGCGACCTCGCGCAGCGCCTCCAGTGCCGTCCCGACGCTGCGCACGGTGTGCGAGGCGTCGGTCAGGTGCCGGATCAGCGCCGAGCGTACGAACTGGTCGTCCTCGACCACGAGCACACTTGCCATGCGCCGCACCGTACGCCATCTCGAACAGCCGGGTGCGGGCCTGTGGACAACTCCCCGGCTGGGGACAACGGACCACCGCACGGCCCCTTTTGCAGACATTGCGAGGGGCAGGTGTGGTGCGTGAGGCAGTATGGCCCGCGATGCGCAGAGGACTCGTACACGGACTGGCATGGCTGCTCGCCACGGGCGCGGCGGTCACGCTGTCGTGGTGGGGCGTCCACACGGTGATGGCGGGGACGGCCTACGATCCGCCGCGCGCGCTGCCCGTCAAGGCCGCCGACGCCGCCACGCGGGAGCCGAAGGCGCCGGCCACGCCGCCGGAGCGGACGCCTCCGCCGAAGCGGCGGCAGCCGAGCACGCCCCCCGCGTCCACGGCCGGGAGCCCGAGCCCCGCTCCCACGCCCTCGGCCCGCACCGCCCCGGCCGACTCGGGCCGGGTGAAGAGCTACGACACCGACGGCGGCCGGGCGGTCTTCGATCTCGGCAAGACCTCCGCCTCGCTCGTCTCGGCGACGCCGGGGGCGGGCTGGTCGATGCAGGTGTGGAAGACGGAGTCGTGGATCCGCGTGGAGTTCTCCTCGGGCGCGGACCGGGTGTCGGTGTTCTGCACGTGGCACGACGGGCCGCCGCGGGTGGAGATCGGGACCTACTGAGTGCCGCGGGCGGCTATCGGCGCCCCTTTGGGGCGAGCGCCGTGGCCGGTCATCTGAAGACCGACGCCGGTGGGGCCGGCGACGCCACCGCCGCGATGTCCGTGACCGGTGCGGCCCCGCCGGTGAAGTCCGTGAGCGTCCTGCCGTGCTCGACCCGGGCGGGATGCGGGTCGGAGGCGGCGAGGCGGGTCAGTTCGGCTGTCGGCAGCGGGTGGTCGGAGGCGACCAGGACGGCGTTCCCGAAGCGCTTGCCGCGCAGCACCGCCGGGTCCGCGACCAGCGCGAGCCGCTCGAAACGGGCGGCGGCGGTGGCGATCTGGCCGCGCAGGTGCGCGAGCGGCGGTCCGTCGGCGAGGTTGGCGGCGTAGACACCGCCGGGCTTGAGTGCCCTGCGCACGTCGTCCAGGAATTCGGTCGAGGTGAGGTGGGCCGGTGTCCGGGCCCCGCTGAACACGTCGGTGATGACGAGGTCGGCCCAGCCGTCCGGCACCTTGGCGAGGCCCTCGCGGGCGTCGGTGGAGCGCACCCGTATGCGTGCGTTCGGATCCAGCGGCAGCTCGCGGCGGACCAGTTGGACGAGGGGGCCGTCCCGTTCGACGACCTGCTGGGTGGAGCGGGGCCGGGTGGCGGCCACGTAGCGGGCGAGGGTGAGGGCGCCGCCGCCGAGGTGCACGGCGTGCACGGGCCGGCCGGGCGGGGCGACGAGGTCGATCACGTGCCCGAGGCGGCGCTGGTACTCGAAGGACAGGTACGCCGGGTCGTCCAGGTCGACGTGCGACTGCGGGGCTCCGTCGATCACCAGGCTCCAGGCCCTGGGCCGCTCGCGGTCGGGGATCAGCTCGGCGAGCCCGCCGTCGACGCTCTCGACGACGGCCTCCGCACCGGCCTGTCTGCGCCGGCCGCCCTTGGACTTTCCCATGGGGTCATTATCGGGGTGGCCTGTTAAGCGAGGTGTACGCTCCCGCGGCCCGGCGTCCGGGGCGCCTCAGCGGCAGCTGTCGGCCGCCTTGATCATCCGGGCGGCCTCCCCCAGGGCCTCGCGCAGCACCGCGGGATCGGTCGCGAGGTCGGCCTCGCCGGGCGGCAGCAGCCAGTCCGAACCCGCCCCGGGGGGTTCGGGTGCCAGGGGCAGTCCGCGGCCGTCGGTCTCCGTGCAGGTGCTCCCCGGCACGTCCCACGCGGCGGCCGTCCCCGGCGGCACCAGGAAACCGAGGGTGCCGCCGCCGCCGTCGTGCAGCACGGGTCCCACCGCGTCCCCTGGTCCGCGCCGCAGGATGTCGACCGCCTCCAGCCCCTGCCGCGCCGGCACCGTCACCACATCGCAGCCGGCCGCCGGTCTGCCCGGCGGCGTACGAGGATCGTTGATCCGGCTGGTCTCCATCCGGCCTCCACCACGAAAAGCCCTGCTTGGACGAGCGGTCGGGAGTCGGGGGCCTCCCGGTCCGCAGAGTTCAACGCGGCAGACCGTCAAGGGCTACGGCGGAAGTTGGCCGCAAAGGATGGCACTTCATGGCAGATCACGGATGAGATATCCGGTTTGTAGCCAAACCCAGCGTGGTGGCTCCATCACAGCAGGTACGTTCTTGCTCGCCGGACACGGGGTAGACGTTGCAGGCGTACCGCAACAAGTCGACCTGTTTCCGGCATGGTTCGACGGTTCGCACGGGAGGACCCGGCCATGGCGTCGTCATCGTTGACCTCGTCTCAACCCCACCGGCCGCCACGGCCGAACCTCGTCTTCCGGCGACTGCGCGGACAGCGCTCACCGGCCGAGTTCGCCGCGGCGATCCGCCGGGCCGGGCTCGAGATCGGCGAGCAGGTCAGCTGTGACGCGCGGTACATCGGCCGGGTCGAGGCGGGCGAGATCCGCTGCCCCAACTACGCGTACGAACGGGTGTTCCTGCACATGTTCCCAGGCCGCACGCTCACAGACCTGGGGTTCGCGCCCCGCTCGTCGGTACGCGGACGCCGGGCGCGCGAAACCGATGGCGCGCCCCTGACGCGCACCGCGAACCCGGCGAACGCCACGAGTGAGACCAGCGGGGCGGGCGAGCCGTATGAAACGCAGAACCCGTACGACCCGCACCACCCGCACGACACCTACGAGGAGAGCGACGTGCTACGTCGCGCGTTCATGACCGGCGGAGGCGCCACGGTGGCCGCCGCCTCACTGGGGCCTGTCGGCCTCGCCCTCGACGCCGCGGCGGCGCAGCGCCCCGTGCACCGCGCCGGGGCGAGCGACGCGGGCGCCCTGGAAGAAGCCGTCCGACGGATCCGGCTGCTGGACGACCGGCACGGGGCCGACGGCCTCTACCGGCGCGCCGCCGCCCCGCTGCGCGCGGCCTACGCCCTGCTGGACGCCGGCACGACCCGGCAGACGACGGCGGACCGGCTCTACTCGGGCGCCGGTGAACTGGCCATCTCGGTGGGCTGGCTGGCCCATGACTCGGGGCGCTTCGACGACGCCCGCTCGCACTACGCGGAGGCCCTCGCGACCGCCCGGATGACCGGTGACGCGGGCCTGGAGGCGCACGCCTTCTGCAACACGGCGTTCCTGGCGCGCGACGCGGGCCGGCCGCGCGAGGCGGTCCGGGCGGCCCAGGCCGCGCAGCGCGTCGCCCGGCCGGTGGGCTCGGCCCGGCTGATGTCGCTGCTCGCGCTGCGCGAGGCGGGCGGCTGGGCGGGGCTCGCCGACCGCGTCGGCTGCGAACAGGCACTGGTCCGGGCGCAGGCCTTCTTCGACCGGGGCCCCTCGGACGCCGACCCGGAGTGGATGAGCTTCTACGGGGAGGCCGAACTGGAGGGCCTTGAGGCGCAGTGCTGGTCCACGCTCGGCGACTGGCCCCGGGCGGCGCGGCACGCGCGCCGGGCCGCCGGGCTGCAGGATCCGCACTTCACCCGGAACATCGCCCTCTACACGGCGGAGCTGGCGGACGACCTCGCGCGCGGGGGCCGGCCGGACGAGGCCGCGGTGGCGGGGATGCGGGTGCTGGACCTGCTGGAAGAGGTCCAGTCGTCCCGGGTGCAGACGATGCTGGCGGCGACGGCGCGCGTGCTGCTGCCGCACCGCAGGGCCTCCGGGGTGTCGGCGTTCCTGGAGAGGCACGCCTCGTCCCCGCGCACGACCTGAGGGGCTGTTGCGAACGTCACGCCTGCCGCGCGACGCCCGGCACGTCCTGGGCGAGGTGCCCCAGGTCGTTCCAGCTCTCTATCGCCGGCTCTCCGTAGGCCCAGCCCAGCACCGACAGCGATGTGGGATTCAGCCGGATCCGGGCGGCGAAGTCGATCGGGAGGCCCAGCCACCGCGCCCCGATGGAGCGCAGGATGTGCCCGTGGGCGAAGACCAGGACGTCGCGGTCCTCGGAGCGGGCCCAGGAGACCACTTCGTCGGCCCGGGCCGTGACCTCGGCCAGCGACTCACCGCCCGGCACACCGTCGCGCCAGATCAGCCAGCCGGGCCGGACGGCCTGGATGTCCGCGGGGGTCATGCCCTCGTACGCCCCGTAGTCCCACTCCAGCAACGCGTCCCAGGTGCGCGCGCGGTCGCCGAAGCCGGCCAGTTCGCAGGTCTCACGCGCGCGTGCCAGCGGGCTGGTGCGGATCTCGACGCCGGCCAGACCGTCGTACGGCGCCCGGTGCAGGCGCTCGCCCAGTCTCTCCGCGCCGCGCCGGCCCTCCTCCAGGAGTGGCACGTCCGTCCTGCCCGTGTGCTTGCCGGACAGGGACCACTCGGTCTGTCCGTGGCGGGCCAGCAGGATGCGCGCGGGCATGGGGCACCTTTCCGGAAGAACAACGCGAGGAGAACGGCGTAAGGGGAACTCCTCCATCATCGCGCACGCCCCCCGCGGGCAACCCGGGGGGCGATCTCTGCGTCTTTGAGGGCCGAAGGCGCCCCCCGGGGCGCGGGTCCACACCGTAAAGTGGCACGGCCGACCGGGCTACGCGTGATGACGAAGGGGGAGGACGATCGGATGCAGCACACCGAGACACCGGGCACCGAGGCGGCGGCCCCCGCGCCCAGGCTGCGCTGGTGGACCGAGCTGCCGCTGATCCTTCTGGTGTACGGGTTCTACTCGGCCGGCCGGCTCCTCGCCCGCGGCGACGTCTCCGGCGCCGTCGACCACGGTCTGACGATCCTGCGCTTCGAGAAGGCGCTGTACCTCAATTTCGAGCACCCGCTCAACCGCCTCTTCACGCGCGAGGCGTGGATAGGCATACCCGCCGACTTCTGGTACGCGTCACTGCACTACCTGGTCACACCGGTGGTCCTGGTGTGGCTCTTCCGCTCCCGGGCCGTGCGCTACCGCGCCGCGCGCACCTGGCTCATGACGTCCACCCTCATCGGCCTGGTCGGCTTCACCCTGCTGCCGACCTGCCCGCCCCGGCTCCTCGACGCGAGCCACGGCTTCGTGGACACGATGGCGCAGTACAGCTCGTACGGCTGGTGGGGCGGCGCCGCGAGCGCGCCGCGCGGCATGGGGGACATGACCAACCAGTACGCGGCCATGCCGAGTCTGCACGTGGGCTGGGCCCTGTGGTGCGGGGTGATGCTGTGGCGCTTCGGCGGTACGCGCGCGGCGAAGGCGGCCGGTGTCGCCTACCCGCTGATCACGACGATCGTGGTCATGGGCACCGCCAACCACTACTTCCTCGACGCGGTCGCGGGCGCGGCCGTCATGGGCGTCGGACTGCTGCTGGCCCCCGCCGTGATGCGCACCTCGGACCGGGTCAAGGCACGGTTCGTGCCGCGTGTCGCACCGGTCGCGGCGGACTCTTCCGCCGCAGGTTCCTCGATTGTCAGTGCCGGATGCCAGACTTCCGCGGGTGAGCGAATTCCACGGCAGCGCGAGTCGCGGTTCGAAGACGGAGCCGAGCCGGGTGCCTCTCCCAAGGACGCGGGGGACGGCGCTCCGGCAGCAGCTCGCTGAGCTGCGCGGCCCCGACGTACCCGCCAAGGCACTGGACGCGCGCGCCCTGGCGGCGCTGGCCGCCAACCCCGGTTGTGCGCGGCGCGCGATCCTCGACGGCGCCGGGGTGAACAAGACGGCCCTGGCGAGCGCGCTGGGTTCGCCGTCGGCGTTCGGGCAGTCGCAGTTCGCGCTCACCCGAGGCAACGCCTTCGAGGCGAAGGTCAAGGCCGACGGCGGCGCGGAGCTGCTGCGGCTGGTGCACGAGAAGCTCGACCGGTCCGCCGAGCCGCCCGCCGACGCGCGCGTGCCGGACCTGACGGCGTCCGGCCCCCAGGGGCGCACGGCCCGTACGGAGCTGGAGCTGCGGGAGGCCGCCACGCGTCCGGGCGTGTGGACGCTGCTCGACCATCCGATGCTCGCGCTGGACGTCGCGGGCTCCCCCGCGTTCCTGGAGCCGGACGCGGTGGTGGTCCATCCGGACGGGACCTGGACGGTCGTGGAGATCAAGTCCTTCCCGCTGCTGGACGGTTCGGCGGACCCGGCGAAGGTAGGGGCGGCGGCCCGGCAGGCGGCGGTGTACGTGCTGGCCCTGGAGGAGGTCGCGGCCCGTCTCGCGTCGGAAGAGTCCCCGGCCCCGCGGGTGCGGCACCGGGTCCTGCTCGTGTGCCCCCGGGACTTCTCCAACCTGCCGGCCGCGTCCGCCGTCGACATCCGCAAGCAGCGGGCGGTCACGGCCCGTCAGCTGGCCCGGCTGACCCGCATCGAGGACATCGCCGACGCGCTTCCCGAGGGCACCTGCTTCTCGCCGGAGCTGCCCGTCGAGGAGCTGACGGCGGCCGTGGAGTCGGTCCCGGCGACGTACGCGCCCGAGTGCCTGTCCGCGTGTGAGCTGGCCTTCCACTGCCGGGCCCGGTCCCGCGAGGAGGGCGCGGTGACCACGCTCGGGCGTCCGGTCCGGGCGGAGCTGGGCGGTCTGACGACCGTGGAGGAGGTCCTCGCGGCCGCGCGCGGCGAGGCGGGCGACCCCGGCGATCCGGCCGTGGCCGCCCTGCGGCGGGCCGCCGCCCTGCGTGCCGAGGCACTGGAGGCGGCGTGTCGCTGATCTCCACCCTGGCCCGCCTCGAAGCCGTCAGCACGGGCCGCGCCCAGCCCGCCGCCACCGTCCGGCACCGTCATCTCGGCGACCGCCCGCTGGTGTTGGTGCCGCTGATCACCGCCGGTGAGGCCGGCGCCCCGCTCGGCGCACTGGTCGGCACCGACCGGGACGCGCCGCGTCTGCTGGCCGTCCCGCAGCCCCGCGACCGCGACCTGAGGTTCGCGTTCCTGGCCGAACTGGCCGGCGTCGTGCTGCCGTACGTCGACTCCTACGCCGAGTCGGTGGAGGCCGCCGAGCGCACCGAGACCGACCCGGAGACCGGCAAGCGCGTCAAGGTCGAGGTCGATCTGTGTGCGGACGCGCCGCAGCTGATCGTGCCGAGCCGCGCGGGCATCGACCTGGTGCGGCTGCTCGGGCGCTCGATGCGGTTCCGGCGCACGGCGGAGCAGGATCCGGAGGCTCCCTACCCGGCGCCGCCCCGGGTGCCGCTGCTCGGGCGGTGGCTGACGCACTTCGGGGAGCGGGCCCGGGTGCCCGGCTCCTCGCTGCTGCTGGCGATGACCGATCTCCTGGGCCGGCACTGGGTGACCGGGCAGTCCACCCTGGAGGACCAGCACCTGGGGGCCCTGCTGGCCTGGATCGACCCGCCGGAGGGCGTCACCGGCGCCGAGGCCGCGCTGCGGGCCGAGCTGGAGCGGGACGAGCAGGGCCAGCTGCTGTGCCCGCCGGCCGGTCCGGCCACGGACCCGGCGTTCGACAACAAGCTGCTCGCCCCGGCCATCGAGCGCTACGACCGGGCCCGCACCGCCCTCGCCGCCGCGGAGGACGGCCTGGAGGCGGACGACCGGCTCGGGGCGCTGACCGCCGCCGAGCGGGAGATCCGCGACCTGGTTCTCAGCCGCACCCGGCCCACCTGGGACGCGGTCTGGCGGGGCCTGGACCTGCTGCGGGAACTGCCCGAGGGGGCTCGGGTCGAGGAGCGGTGGACCCGCGACCGCTGGTCGTTCACCGGCCACCGCGACCGGTTGCTGGCCGGGGAGCCCCCGCAGCCGCGCCGCGACGACGCGGTCACCGCGGCGAACAAACTCGCCACGCGCGAGCGCGAGCAGGCCCGGCTGGAGGCGCAGGAGGCCCTCGACGACCCGCTGGTGATGGCGGGCCGACGGCTCTCCGGGGAGGCGTTCGCGGGTGAGGTCACCGATGTCGTGATGGCGTACAGCGACGGCAAGCGGCCCAGCCCGCGCCCCCTGGTCACGGTGCGCACGGATGACCGGCCGCAGCTAGGTGAGCGGACGAAGGTGTACCGGTCGCTGGGCGGGAAGCCGCAGGCGGCGGAGTTCGTGGCGGACGAGGAGGACGGCGCGTACGTCGTGCTGCGGGTCCTCGACAAGATGGGCCGCGGCAAGGAGCCCGAGCCGGGTTCGGTGCCGGAGAAGGGCGACCGGGTCTGCTTCACGCTCTTCGAGCACGAGCAGCGGGGCGGCGCGAAGCTGCCCGACCCGGAGGAGACGCCGTGGACGCACGGCGGGCCGCCCGGTGAGGCGGCCCTGGAGCCGGCCGACCCGGTGACCGAGGAGGATGTGCTGTGACCACGGTGTTCGACCCCTCGGCCGCCGCCGGGCAGGCCACCGACGCGATCCTGCGCGACACGCTGCACGGCACCGCGCGCGGGGTCGTCGTGGACTCCCCGCCGGGCGCGGGCAAGTCAACGCTGGTGGTCCGCGCGGCGCTGGAACTGGCGGAGGCGGGCCACCCCTTGATGGTGGTCGCGCAGACCAACGCCCAGGTCGACGACCTGGTCCTGCGGCTCGCCGAGAAGAATCCCGAGCTGCCGGTGGGCCGGCTGCACAGCAGCGACTCCGACCCGTACGACAAGGCGCTCGACGGCCTGGAGAACGTACGGAAGTCGGCCAAGGCGGCCGACCTCGCCGGGCTGGCCGTGGTGATCTCGACGGCGGCGAAGTGGGCGCACGTCAAGGTCGACGAGCCGTGGCGGCACGCGATCGTCGACGAGGCGTACCAGATGCGGTCCGACTCGCTGCTCGCGGTGGCCGGGCTGTTCGAGCGGGCGCTGTTCGTGGGCGACCCGGGGCAGCTGGACCCGTTCGCGATCGTGGGCAGCGAGCAGTGGGCGGGTCTGGCGTACGACCCGTCGGCCTCGGCGGTGACGACCCTGCTCGCGCACAACCCGGACCTGCCCCAGCACCGTCTGCCGGTCTCCTGGCGGCTTCCGGCCTCGGCGGCGCCCCTGGTCTCGGACGCGTTCTACCCGTACACCCCGTTCCGCAGCGGCACCGGCCCCGGCGACCGGACCCTGGCCTTCGGCGTGCCCTCGGACGGCTCGGGCCCCGACCGGGTGATCGACGAAGCGGCCGCGTCGGGCTGGGGCCTGCTGGAGCTGCCCGCCCGGCACACTCCGCGCACGGACCCGGAAGCGGTCGGCGCGGTGGCCACCGTCGTACGGCGTCTGCTGGACCGGGCGGGCGCGGCCACCTCGGAACGCGCCCCGGCCCCTGCCCCCCTCACCGCCGACCGGATCGCCGTCGGCACCGCCCACCGGGACCAGGCGGCCGCGGTCCGGGCGGCATTGGCCGGCCTCGGCGTCACCGACGTGGTCGTGGACACGGCGAACCGGCTGCAGGGCCGGGAGTACGACGTCACCGTGGTCCTCCACCCCCTCTCCGGCCGCCCCGACGCCACGGCCTTCCACCTGGAGACGGGCCGCCTCTGCGTCCTGGCCTCCCGCCACCGGCACGCCTGCATCGTGGTCTGCCGAGCGGGGGTGACCGACCTGCTGGACGACTATCCGTCGACCGAGCCGGTGCAACTGGGGACGGTGGTGAAGTTCCCGGACGGCTGGGAGGCGAACCACGCGGTGCTGGCACACCTGGCGGAACACCGCGTGACCTGGCGCCCCTGACGACACCACCGGCCAGACCCTCCCCACCGCCGGCCGGAGGCCACCGGCCAGACCCCTCCGGCCGTGATCTGGCCGGAACACGGCGCCTGCCGGAAGCCGTGGCGAACATCGGGTGGTGGGGCCGCCGTACCCACCACCGCGATGCCCACTTGCGCGCCCGCGAGACAATGGACGGTGGCCCACTCCACCTGGGAGTCCCCCGCCCGCGGGGGAGGGCCAGCGCGACGTACGAGGAGGAGAAGACATGGCGGAGCCCACGCCGCGTCGGAACGAACCGCGGCTACGCCCCGCGCCCCTGCTCTTCGAGCCCGCGGAGGCGGCCTCCGACCCTGAGCACTTCTTCGACCTCGAGTCGATCGACGACCCCCGGGCCCTGCTGGCCCGGGCGACGGAGCTGACGCTGGCGTTCCGGGCCGCGGCGGACCGGGCGGTGGAGTTCCAGGCGATGGCCGCGGCCCAGCTGGCCGATCCGCGGAGGTTCGACCGGCTGACGACGGCGGACATCGCCGAGCGGGCCGAGTGGACTGAGGACTACGCCAAGAAGATGGTCGAGTTCGGGCGGGATCTGATGCGGGGCGACGCAGAGGGCCGGGGGCCCGGCGAGACCGTGTAGAACAAGCCCTTCCCGATCACCTGGCATATGCCAGGCGGGCAAGATACTCCCTCCCACCCCCTCCTGTCCCGATTTCCCGCAACCCTCGGGAACCGGGCGCTCACGGCGGGTAGACCTGGATGCCATGAGCAGCGCATGGAACGCCTCCGATGTCACCCCGGACGGGGCCGCCTGGCTCGCCTCGGCAGGAACGTATCCGCGAAGCACGCTCGCCCTCTGGGAGGAGCGGCCGGACGCACCGGTCGTGCTGCCCTGCGGTGCGGTCTTCGATGTCGTCAGCGCGCCCTCGATGTTCGGCCGGCGGATGCTCGACCGGCTGTGGGACGACGGCCCGGGCTCGGGCCCGGTCGCGGAGTTCCGGGGGCGGATCCTGCTGTTCGCCGCCCCGGGGACGGCGCACCGGCTCCCCGCCCTGCTGGAGTGGGAGGAGTGGGGCACGCGGGACGGCCGGGAGACCAACCGCACGGACGCGGTGCCGCCGCTGCTCTGCCACGGCACCGGCGACGCCGTGACCGTCCCGGCGCCGTCGGAGAGCACCTCTCCCGCCCGCCGTTCCGCGTCCCGCTGGCTCGTCGCCCCCGACACCCGTCAGCCCTGGCTTCCCGGCCCCGAGGTACTGCTCTGGGCGGCCGTCCGGGCGGCCCGCTCAGCGGTGCGGATTTCGATTTTTCCTCCCGCCGACCAGGATGCTAAGGTCTACGACGTCAGCAGGCGCCGCTAGCTCAGTTGGTTAGAGCAGCTGACTCTTAATCAGCGGGTCCGGGGTTCGAGTCCCTGGCGGCGCACGTTGTCGGTGGCGGCTTGTGTTCGCGGAAAGCGCGAACACAAGCCGCCACCGTTATTTCTGCGCGGCTTCGCCGCGCGTCGTGGGGGCTGCGCCACCCACACCCCCGCCACTCGGCGTTCCACCGCCGCCCGCTTCAACGCCCCACCGCGATCTTCACCGTCCACGCCCCCGAAACCGTGCGTCCCTCCACCTTCACCCGCACGCCCTCCCCCGGCACCGTGAAGCTCTCCCCGATGCCGATCGGCGCGTCCGCCAGGGGCGGGTAGACGGAGTCCTCCCAGCACGCGTCCGTGCGCGGATGGGCGTCGATCACCTCGATGGGCCCGCCCCCGGACTGCGCCCCGCCCCGCACCCGGTACACGAGCACCCCTTGCCGGCACGCGGCCACGTCGTTGCCCACCGGCCCGCGCGCCTCCAAGGCGAGCACACTGTCGGGCCCGGTCCGCACCACGGCGAGCTTGGTGCCCCGCCCGAGACCGAAGGCCGGAGCGCCCGCGGTTCCCGCCGTCGGCACCCCCGGCCCCACCGCCAGCGGCTCCAGGGTCAGCCGGGCGGGCGCGGCGTCCTGCACGCACCGCACCTGCCGCGGATCCAGCCAGCCCAGCTTCCACTTGTGCCAGGCGAAAAGGTCCGGGGCGAGTCCGAACTGGCTGCCCATCAGGTCCCAGTCGCCGACGTGCGTGTCCCAGTCGCCCTTGCCGTCCACGGGCCGGTGGTACAGGTCGGGCAGGTCGAACACGTGCCCGGTCTCGTGGGCGAGGACGAGCCGGTCCGGCGGGTGCTGCTCGAACACCGTGACGATCCGGCGCAGGTCGGTGCCGTCGGCCCGCAGCGGGCTCGACAGGTTCACCACCTTGGTGGCGTCGGAGTCCACGCCGGGCGCGTCCGGGTCGGCGACGAAGTACACGACGTCATAGCGCGAGAAGTCCACCTGCGGGTCGGCCACGGAGAGGGCGTCGCGCAGGTAGGCGGCGCGGCGCCCGGGGCTCCAGTCGCGCTGTATGTCGTACGCGGTGGACGGGTGCGGCATCCGGATCCAGTGCCGCAGCGCGTGCGGGCGCAGGGTGAAACGGCCATAGGAAGCACGTTCGAAGAAGCGGGTGGTCGCCGGGAAGTGGTCGGCGGTCAGCTCCTGCGGCGTGGTCAGCGGGTGGGAGTCCGGGAAGGACAGGAAGACCATCACCGCGTCCAGGGAGCGGGACGGGCGCGGATAGGCGGCGTTCCAGGTGTCCAGGCCCTCCGAGTGGTGGGCGTCGGTCCGGGTCAGGGCGCAGGGCGCGGCCGAGTCGGACTCGGCGGCCGAGGGGCCGGCGCCGAGGGAAGTGGCGGCGAGCGCCGACATGGTGGTGAACACGGCCGCGGTGCTGCGCAGTCGGGCGCGCGGAAACGGACGCGGCACGGGTACCTCCGGGTACGGATCGCGGGACACCGCACCCAGCCTGTGATGATTTGTCGTACTGCGTCCTGTTTGCCTGCACCGGTCGGGTGAAGGGGGCGAAAAATCGCGGAAGCCGACACCCCCGAAGCACTCACAGAACGTCACAACTGGTCGGCGGCCTGAAGAAGGCGTCCAGGCGCGCGCAGAAACGATCTGGCAGAAGGGCCGGTTGGCCGGGAAGACTGGACACCGGCTGGAAGGCCCTCGGGCCAGCCTCTATGATCGGCACACTTTCCTGACCTTTCCTGCACGGACAGAGATCGAATACATGCGGGAGCGAGCGGTGAGTGGAACCTCCGAAGGGCCGGCGCCCGCGGCAGACCTGGAGCGGCCGGTCGTCACAGAGAGTGAGATCGATACGTCTCCCCGTACCGAGCCGCCGTCCGGGCTGCCCTACCGCTCCGTCTTCGCGGCCGCCCCGCTCGCCATGGCCGTCGTGGACCGCGAGGGCACGGTCGTCAGCGCCAACGACTCCCTCGCCGCGCTCCTCGGCGGCAGCCCGGACGGGCTCGCCGGGGCGGTCGCCGCCGACCTGGTCGACCTCACCTCCGACGCGCGCACCTGGCACGCCTACCGCGAGGTGCTGCGCGGACGGCAGTCCCGGCTGCGCTGCACGCGCCGGCTCAAGCACCCCGACGGGCGCTCGCTGTGGGTGCAGGTGACGGTCGCCCCGCTGGCCGCCGAGGACGACGGCGTGCTGCTGTCCGTCACCGACATCAGTGCCCGCCGGGAACTCCAGGCGCGGCTGCGGCACTTGCAGATGCACGACCCGGTGACCCGGCTGCCCAACCGCACCCTGTTCTTCGAGCGGCTTTCGGCCGCGCTGGAGGCGGAGTCCTACGAGCAGAGCGGCACGGGCCGGATCGGGCTGTGCTACCTGGACCTGGACGGCTTCAAGGCCATCAACGACACCCTCGGCCACCGCGTCGGCGACCGGCTGCTGGCCGCCGTCGCCGAGCGCCTCACGCGCTGCGCGGACGAGGCCGGCCACGCACGCACCAGCATCCCGCTGGTCGCCCGGCTCGGCGGGGACGAGTTCGCGCTGCTCGTCGAGGACTCCACCGGCACCGAACAGCTGGCCGAACTGGCCGAATCGGCGCTGCGGGCGATCCAGGACCCGTTCGACATCTCCGGCCAGCGGCTTTCGGTCTCGGCGTCGATCGGCGTCGTGGAGCGGCACGCGGCCGGCACCACCCCCACAGCGCTGATGCAGGCGGCGGACACGACGCTGTACTGGGCGAAGACGGACGGGAAGGCCCGCTGGACCCTGTTCGACCCGGAGCGCAACGCGCACCGCATGACGCGCCAGGCCCTCGCCTCCACGCTCCGGCCGGCCATCGAGCGGGGCGAGTTCCAACTGGAGTACCAGCCGCTGGTCGGCATGGAGGACGACCGGCTGCACGGCGTCGAGGCGCTCATCCGCTGGAACCACCCGCAGTTCGGCGTACTGACGCCGAATCGGTTCATCGGACTGGCGGAGGAGGACGGTTCGATCGTCCCGCTGGGCCGCTGGGTGCTGCGCACGGCCTGTGAACAGGCCCGTCGCTGGCAGCTTGACCACCCCGACGAGCCGCCGATCTTCGTCAGCGTGAACGTGGCGGTACGTCAGGTCTGGGACTCCGACCTGGTGGCGGACGTGGCGGAGACCCTGGCCGGGACGGGTCTGGCGCCGCATCTGCTTCAGCTGGAGCTGACCGAGTCGGCGGTGATGGGCTCGGCGGGCCGTCCGCTGCAGACCCTGAAGGCGCTCAGCGACATGGGCGTGCGCATCGCCATCGACGACTTCGGCACCGGCTACTCGAACCTCGCGTATCTGAGCCGGCTGCCGGTGTCGGTGCTGAAGCTGGACGGATCGTTCGTGCGCGGCTTCCAGTACGACGACCGGGAGGCGGCCGCCCGTGCCAACCCGGCCGACGAGGTGGTCGTCGAGGCGATGATCCAGCTGGCGCACCGGCTCGGGCTGACCGTCACGGCCGAGTGCGTGGAGACCTCGGCCCAGGCGACCCGGCTGCGCAGCATCGGCTGCGACACCGGACAGGGCTGGCTCTACTCCCGTCCGGTGCCGCCGGACCGCATTTCAGAACTGTTGGGCACGCCGGACGTTCAGGCGGAGGCGGGTGTCGGCAACCCGTAGGCGTCGGCGATGAGTTCGTAAGAGCGGAGCCGGACGTCACCGCCGTGCGCGTTGGCCGTGATCATCAGCTCGTCGGCGCCGGTGCGCTTGGCGAGGTCGTCCAGGCCCGAGCGGACCTCGTCGGAGGTGCCGTGGATGACGTTGGCGTTCCAGGAGTCGACGAAGTCGCGCTCCATGGGGCTGAACTCGTAGGCCTCCGCCTCCTCGGGGCTGGGCACGAGGCCCGGGCGGCCGGTGCGCAGCCGGACCATGCTGAGGGCGGCGGCCAGCACCTGCCGGCGGGCCTCCTTCTCCTCGTCGGCGGCGAGCGCGGAGACGCCGATGAGGGCGTACGGCTCGTCGAGCACGGCGGACGGCCGGAAGGACTCCCGGTACAGGTCCAGGGCCGGGACGGTGTTCTGCGCGGAGAAGTGGTGGGCGAAGGCGAAGGGCAGCCCCAGGGTCCCTGCGAGGCGGGCGCTGAAGCCGGAGGAGCCGAGCAGCCAGATCGGCGGGCGGTGCGGGGACTGGACGCCGCCGGGGGACGTGGCCTGGACGGGGCCCGGTACGGCGTGGATGCGGCGGTAGGGGTGCCCGTCGGGGAAGTCGTCGTCGAGGAAGCGGGTCAGCTCGGCGAGCTGCTGGGGGAAGTCGTCGGCGCCCTCGTTCAGGCGATCTGTGCGGCGCAGGGCGGCGGCCGTAGCGCCGTCCGTGCCGGGGGCGCGGCCGAGGCCGAGGTCGATCCGGCCCGGAGCCATGGCCTCCAGCGTCCCGAACTGCTCGGCGATCACGAGCGGGGCGTGGTTGGGCAGCATCACACCGCCCGAGCCGAGCCGGATGCGGTCGGTGTGGGCGGCGAGGTGGGCCAGGATCACGGCCGGGGAGGAGGACGCGACACCCGGCATGGAGTGGTGCTCGGCGACCCAGTAGCGGTGGAAGCCGCGGCGCTCCGCGAGGCGCGCCAGGCCGACGCTGGTGCGCAGGGCGTCGGAGGCGGTGCGGCCGGCCCCCACGGTGACCAGGTCCAGTACGGAGAGGGGGACGGGGGCGTCGCCCTGTGCCGCGCCGCGTATCTCGTCCGCCGCGCCGTGTGTCTCGTCTGCCGCCACGGTGGGGTGCCTCCTGCTGTTGACCGTGTGCTGTCGTTCCGGCTCTAACAGGGGACAGTCTCCGGTTATTCCCGGTCACGCACCGGGGGCCGTCAGGCGGCCTGCTCCCAGTCGCTCCGGGCGTCGCTCTGCGGGGGCGGCCGGTCGGCCTTCTCGCGGGCCCGCAGGACGGCCCATGCGAGGGCGGTCGCGCAGGCGAGCCACCAGGGCAGGAGCCACACGACACCCCACCATGCGGGGGCCGGATGGAGGAGGGCGTCCACGGCGGCGGCGCCCATGGCCGCGGCCAGGCACCAGCACAGCAGGCGCCCGGACAGCTGGACAGCGCTTGCGGGGGATCTGAACGGGCCCGGTTCGGCCATCGGAGAGTCCTTCACGGCACGACTGGCTGCGGACGTGGTCAGTGTGCACGGAATGGACAACTGGAGGGGAACGCGCTTTCGGTCAACCCAAGAGCCGGGTGATGCGACGGAGTTGAGCATTCCTCAGCTTCGGGTGGGACATTGGAGCGACTTTGCCCCGCTCTGCCCCGAAGAAGGGGTAGGACCGATTCCGGCCCCCATGGAAGGTGCATTCGAGGGCACGGCACCTTCCCTCGACCGGCCCGGGGCACTCGGAGCTCCATGACGACCGAGGCGTACCGGGTGGCGCGAGCGGCCACCCGGCTCAAGGCGGCGTTCACGGTGGCCGTCGGCATGAATCTGGTCGAATCCCTCTGGGACCCGAGTGGACTCGTCTGGACGGCAGCCCGACGGGCAGCCACCGCGCTCTTCACCGTCGCCCTCGTCGCGTACGTCGCGCTGCGTCTGCTTCGGTGGCGCCGGACGAGGAGCGAACGTCCATGAGATTCCTCGCCACCCGCGACGGGTGCCGCGGGGGCGAGGGGCAGGTCTCGCGCCTCACACCTGGACGATCGGCTCCCTCGTGAACAGCGCCCCCAGTTCCGGCGCGTTCACGCGTCGGTCCGCCAGGCGCAGGCCCTCCCAGACCGTGACCTGGTTGGCGGTGAGGACCGGCTTGCCGAGTTCCTTCTCCAGGGCCGGGATGTGGGCCGCCGTGTGGAGGGCCGTGTCGGGCAGGAGGAGCGCCTCGGCGTCGGGGTGGTCGGAGTTCCGGGCCAGGGCGAGGAGTTCGGTCTCGCCCCAGGTGCCGACCTCGGCGGCCGTGATGATGCCGGAGCTGCTGACCGACACGACCTCCACACCGGCCGCGCGCAGGAACTCGGCGAACAGCTGCGCCACGTCCTCCGGGTACGTCGCTCCGATCGCGACCCTGCGCGCCCCCAGCTCCCGCACCGCGTGCGCGAACGCGAAGGACGTGGACGACGCCGGCATGCCGGCCGTCTGCGCCAGGGCGCGGACCTGCTCCTGCGCGCCGTCCCAGCCGTAGACGAAGCTGCCGCTCGTGCAGGCCCACACCACGGCGTCCGCACCGGCGTGCCGCAGTTCCTGGACTCCCGCCGCGAGCCGGCCGGCGGAGCCCATCTCCAGCAGCGCGTCCACCCGGTGCGCGTCCTCACCGATGTCGGTGTGCACCAGGTCCACCCGGATGTCGCTGCCCAGCAACTGCTCGATGCGCGGATAGTCGTCCTCGGCGGAGTGGCCCGGGTAGAGAAATCCCAGTGCTGTCATGTCCAGCCTTCCTGCTGCTGCTCTTCTTCCGGCAGTACGGGACCGGGGTCCGCCCCCGGTGCTGCGGGACCGGAACGCGCCGCCGGATTGATCAGCGCTTGGTACGGCCCCACCGCACGGGTACCCAGTCGGCGCAGTGCCGCCCACATCGTCACTTGGTTGGCCGAGATCACCGGGATGCGCAGCTCGGCCTCCAGCTGGGGGATCACGTCGTAGGTGGGCAGGTTGGTGCAGCTGATGAACAGCGCGTCGGCGTCGTCGCGGACGGCCTGCCGGGCCATGTCCACCACCTCGCGGTAGGGGACCTTCCAGATGTGCCGGGTCAGCCCCATGAAGGCGCAGCCGGAGATCGTGACGCCGGCCTGGGCGACGTAGGCCTCCAGCGACTGCGTCACCGAGACCGTGTACGGCGTCACCAGTGCCACCCGGCGTACGTCCAGCTCGACGAGGGCCTCCAGCAGTGCGCCGGAGGTGGTGATCGCCGGTACGGCACCGGCCCGGCTCATCGCCTCGCACATCGCCCGCTCGCCCATCGTGCCGCCGACGAAGGAGCCGGACGTGCAGGCGTAGGCCACGACCTCGGGGGCGATCGCGTTGAGCGTGCGGACCGCCTCGCCGAGCGTCTCGTGCTCGCTGACCAGGCGGGCCAGGTCGAGACTCACCTCGACCGGCACGAAGGGGGTGCGGGTCATATGGAGCGAGACCTCGTCCGGCACCCAGCGCCACAGCTCGCGGTCGAGTGCGAAGTCGAAGGGGGCGACGACGCCGACCCCGCGCTGCGGGCTGGGCCCGCCGAGAAATGAGACGTCCATGGCAGGCACCGGCCTCACGCTGGGCAACGAGTGTGCAACGGATCGTGGGAACGCCCGTGTTGACGACGGTAGGTTCGGGTGCGAGCGTGGTCAATCCGCCCGGATCACTCCTTGGTCAACACCGGGTTAACTCGTCGTCACCGACCGGTGCCCGTGGCCGGTCGGACCCGCCGAACGGCTGGAGAAACGGCTGCTCATGCCCACCCCCACCCTTCTCGTCCTGGACGCCGAACCCCACCCCCGCCTCGGCCGCCTCACCGGTCGCGCCCGTATCGAGCACACCGACGCGGAGGGGCTCGCCGCACGCCTCCCGCGTGCGGATGTACTCCTGGTGTGGGACTTCACCTCGCGCGCCGTGCGGGACGCCTGGCCTGGCGAGGGCCCGCGGCCACGCTGGGTGCATACGGCCAGCGCCGGCGTGGACCACCTGATGTGTCCGGAACTCGCCGCCTCGGACACCGTGGTGACGAACGCACGCGGCATCTTCGACCAGCCGATCGCCGAGTACGTCGCCGCGCTGGTGCTGGCCATGGCCAAGGACCTGCCGCGGACGCTGGAACTCCAGCGGGAACGGACCTGGCGGCACCGCGAGGCGCACAAGATCTCCGGAACCCGGGCCGTCGTGGTCGGCTCCGGCCCGATCGGCCGGGCGATCGCGCACACGTTGGGGGCGCTGGGCATCACGACCGCGCTCGTCGGCCGTGCCGCGCGCTCCGGCGTGCACGGCCCGGAGGACCTGGACCGGCTGCTGGCCCGCGCCGACTGGGTGATCGCGGCGGCGCCGCTCACGGACGAGACGCGGGGGATGTTCGACGCCCGCCGCTTCGGCCTGATGCAGCCGTCGGCCCGGTTCGTCAACATCGGCCGGGGCCGGCTGGTCGTCGAGGACGCGCTCGCCGAGGCCCTGGCCAAGCGCTGGATCGCGGGCGCCGCCCTGGACGTCTTCGAGGCCGAACCCCTGCCTCCCGACAGCCCGTTGTGGCAGACCCCGGACCTGATCGTGTCTCCGCACATGAGCGGCGACACCATCGGCTGGCGCGACGAACTCGGCGCCCAGTTCGTGGAGTTGTACGAACAGTGGGCGTCCGGCGAGCCGCTGAGGAACGTGGTCGACAAGCAGCGTGGGTATGTACCTGGTCACTGACGTTCCGTGGAGGGTGAATGACCGAGCTCACCGACCTGACCGCCGTACGGCTCCTCGACGGGTACCGCAAGGGCGAGTGGAGTCCCGTGGAGGCGGCCCGGGCGGCGCTGGACCGGGCCGAGGCGATCCAGCCGGAGGTGAACGCCTTCGTCCGGCTCACCGCCGAGGACGCGCTGGAACGGGCCCGGGAGTCGGAGGAGCGATGGCGGCGCGGTGAGCCACGGGGGCTGCTCGACGGGGTGCCGGTCACCGTCAAGGACATCCTGCTCCAGCGCGGGGCGCCGACCCTGCGGGGCTCGAAGGCCGTGGACCCGGCGGCCGGGCGCTGGGACGAGGACGCCCCCTCCGTGGCCCGGCTGCGGGAGCACGGTGCGGTCTTCCTCGGCAAGACGACGACCCCCGAGTACGGCTGGAAGGGGGTGACGGACTCGCCGCTCAGCGGTGTGACGCGCAACCCGTGGGACCCCTCGCGCACGGCGGGCGGGTCGAGCGGCGGCAGCGCGGCGGCCGTGGCGCTCGGCGCGGGGCCGCTGTCGCTGGGCACGGACGGCGGCGGAAGCGTGCGCATCCCGGCGTCGTTCTGCGGGATCTTCGCGCTGAAGCCGACGTACGGGCGGGTGCCGCTCTACCCGGCGAGCGCGTTCGGCACGCTGGCGCACGTGGGTCCGATGACCCGGGACGCGGCGGACGCGGCGCTGCTGATGGACGTGATCGGGCATCCGGACTCGCGCGACTGGTCGGCGCTGTCCGCCCCGGCCGGCCCGTACACCGACGGTCTGGCGGGCGGGGTGCGCGGGCTGCGGGTGGCGTACTCGCCCTCGCTGGGCGGGCAGGTGGCGGTGCAGCCGGCGGTCGCGCGGGCGGTGCGGCGGGCGGTGGAGCGGCTGGCGGAGCTCGGCGCGTACGTCACCGAGACCGACCCGGACCTCACCGACCCGGTGGAGGCCTTCCACACCCTGTGGTTCAGCGGGGCGGCCCGGGTGACCCAGCACCTCGGCCCGCACCAGCGGGAGTTGCTCGACCCGGGCCTGCGGGAGATCTGCGCGCGGGGCGCCCGCTACTCGGCGCTGGACTACCTGGCCGCGGTGGACGTGCGGATGGACATGGGCCGCCGGATGGGCCGGTTCCACGACACCTATGACCTGCTCGTCACCCCGACCCTGCCGCTCACGGCGTTCGAGGCGGGCGCCGAGGTGCCGAAGGGATCCGGCCACCGGCGGTGGACGGGCTGGACGCCGTTCACCTACCCGTTCAACATGACGCAGCAACCCGCGGCGAGCGTGCCGGTCGGCGCCGACGGGGACGGTCTGCCGATCGGACTCCAGCTCGTGGCCGCCCGGCACCGGGACGATCTGGTGCTGCGGGCGGCCCACGCGCTGTACGAGGCGGGGGCGGCCTCCGCCGGCCGGCCTACGCCCTCCGGAAGCTGAGCGACTCCCCCGCCGCTCCCGACCTCCACAGGTCGTTGCACGCCTCGGCCATGCTCTCCAGACCGTCGACGACCTGGCCCCAGACGATGCCGGGGACCCAGCCGACATCGCCGTTCAGCAGCAGGTTGTTGCGCTCGTAGAACAGGGCCAGGTCGACGAGCGTGGTGCCGGCGCGGACCTCACGGTCGTAGCCGTAGGCCTTGGTGCCCAACTCCGCCCCGGCGAAGGTGAAATAGCACAGATCGCCGGGGATCGGGGTAATAGTCGGGTTTTCCAGGGGTGGCTCGGTTTCGGCGAAGGGTGGGAAAAGGGCGTAGATCTCGTTGCGTGCGTACTTCGCGTGGTAGACGTCCCCGGCCAGCGGAAGGGAATCCCAGACGGCGGCGCAAGTGATCGGCGCGCGGTCGTCCAGCAACCTGGCCGTGCAGGTCACGTCACGCTTGACCAGCGAGACTTCGATGTAGCGATCAGCCATGCCCTCCATGGGAGTGCCCGCCGCCGCTCGGGTCAAGGGCGCCCGGGGCAAGTGGGGGGCTTGAAAAGACCGGAATAACTCGGATGCGGTCGGGTAGCCGCGCGCCCATGGCTCCACCACAGAGAAGCCCACACAGAAGCACACTGCGAAGTCCCGGACGCATATCCCGGCCCGCCTCGGGGCCCACACGCCGGTCGCTGCTCGCGGGGGTGGCGGCGCTCGGCGCGCTGGGCGCCGCCGGATGCAGCCGGGTAGCCACCGCCTCGGACGTCAAGGGCGGTGATCTGCTCGGCCGGCTCCGGGCGGCGGGCGTCGTCCGCCTCGGCATCGCCGGTGAGATCCCGTTCGGCTTCATCGACACGAACGGCGAACTGACCGGTGAGGCACCGGAACTGGCCAAGGTGATCTTCAAGCGGCTCGGCGTCGACCGGGTGCAGCCCGTGCCGACCGAGTTCGGCTCGCTCATCCCGGGCCTGAACTCCCAGCAGTTCGACGTCGTGGCCGCCGGGATGTACGTCAACCCCGAGCGCTGCGAGCAGGTCATCTTCGCCGACCCCGACTACCAGATGCTCGACGCGTTCATCGTGCGCAAGGGCAACCCCAAGGGGCTGCGCAGCTACAAGGACGTCGTCGAGAAGAAGGCGAAGTTCGCCACCGGGACCGGCTACGCCGAGATCCAGTACGCCGTCGAGGCGGGGTACAAGGAGAGCGAGATCCTGATCGTCCCGGACCAGGTCGCGGGCCTGAACGCGGTCGAGGCGGGGCGCGTGGACGTCTTCGCCGGTACGGCGCTCACCGTGCGCGAGGTGGTGAAGAAGTCCGCCAAGGCGGAGGCCACCGATCCGTTCAAGCCGATCGTCGGCGGCAAGCCGCACGTCGACGGTGGCGCCTTCGCGTTCCGGCCGACCGAGTCGAACCTGCGCGACGCCTTCAACGTGGAGCTGCGCAAACTCAAGAAGAGCGGCGAACTGCTCCGCATCCTCAAGCCGTTCGGTTTCACCGAGGCCGAGATGACGGATCTGACCGCGAAGGAGCTCTGCGGCGGATGACCTCGGGACTCTGGGAACTCGTACTCAAGGGCGTCTGGGTCACGATCCAGCTGCTCGTCTGCAGCGCACTGCTGGGCGCCGCGGTGTCCTTCGTCGTCGGCGTGGCGCGCACCCACCGGCTGTGGATCGTCCGCTTCCTCGCGGGCGTCTACACCGAGGTGTTCCGCGGCACGTCGGCCCTGGTGATGATCTTCTGGGTGTACTTCGTGCTGCCCGTCGCCTTCGGCTGGCAGCTGGTGCCGCTGTGGGCGGGCACCCTCGCGCTCGGCCTGACCTACGGGGCGTACGGCTCCGAGATCGTGCGCGGCGCGCTGAACGCGGTCGACCCGGCGCAGAAGGAGGGCGGGATCGCGCTCAGCTTCACGCCCTGGCAGCGGCTGCGGCTGATCCTGCTTCCGCAGGCCGTGCCGGAGATGATCCCGCCGTTCTCCAACCTGCTGGTCGAACTGCTCAAGGGCACCGCCCTGGTGTCGATCATGGGCATGGGTGACCTGGCGTTCAGCGGCAACCTGGTGCGCCTCGCGCTCCAGGAGAGCGCGGAGATCTACACGATCGTGCTGCTGATCTACTTCGTGATCGCCTTCGTCCTGACCCGCGGCATGCGCGGCCTGGAGCACAGGCTCAAGGCCGGTACGGGCAAGCCGGTCGGCAGCACGCCCGACCAGGAACTCGACCGTCCGCAGACCACCGGCGTGGGAGGTGCTGTCGCATGAAGTGGGACTGGAGCGCTGTCAGCGGCTTCATGCCGGACCTCTGGGCCGGTCTGCTGGTCACCCTGCAGATCCTGGTCCTCGGCTCGTTGATCTCGTTCGCGCTGGGCCTGGTGTGGGCACTGCTGATGCGGGTGCCCTCGCGGTGGGTGACCTGGCCGGTCGGCGCGGTCACGGAGTTCGTCCGCAACACCCCGCTGCTGGTGCAGTTGTTCTTCCTCTTCTACGTGCTGCCCGAGTGGGGCGTGACCTTCTCGGCGCTGACCACCGGCGTCTTCGCTATCGGGCTGCACTACTCGACGTACACGATGCAGGTCTACCGGGCCGGCATCGAGGCCGTGCCGGCCGGCCAGTGGGAGGCGGCGACGGCACTGAACCTGCCGCTGCGCCGGACGTGGACCGCGGTGATCCTGCCGCAGGCGGTGCGCCGGGTCGTCCCGGCCCTCGGCAACTACGTGATCTCCATGCTCAAGGACACGCCGCTGGTCATGGCGATCACCGTGCTGGAGATGCTCGGCCGGGCGCGCCTGTACTCGCAGGAGCACTTCCAGTTCACCGAACCGCTGACGGTGATCGGCGTGGCCTTCATCGTCATTTCCTACCTGGCCTCCCTTGCCCTGCGAGCCCTGGAGCGACGCCTTGCCCACTGACACTCTCCCCAATTCCGGGACCGACCCCGAGAAGAACCCCGCCCGCAGCACCGGCGAACTGATCCGGCTGGAGCAGGTGACCAAGCGGTTCGGGAGCAACACCGTCCTGGACCACCTGGACTTCTCCGTCGACGCCGGCAAGCACGTCACCCTGATCGGCCCGTCGGGGTCCGGCAAGACCACGATCCTGCGGCTGCTGATGACCCTGCTCAAGCCCGACGAGGGCACGATCACGGTCGACGGGCAGCAGCTGTTCCCGGCCTCCGACAAGCAGGTCCGCGAGGTCCGCAAGAAGATCGGGATGGTGTTCCAGCAGTTCAACCTGTTCCCGAACATGACGGTGCTGCGGAACATCACCGAGGCGCCGGTCACCGTCCTCGGCATGCCGAAGGACGAGGCGGTGGAGCGGGCCAAGGGCCTGCTGGACATGGTGGGCCTGGCCGACAAGTGCGACGCGCACCCCGCCCAGCTCTCCGGCGGCCAGCAGCAGCGGGTGGCGATCGCCCGGGCCCTGGCGATGCGCCCGCAGGTGCTGCTGCTGGACGAGGTGACCTCCGCGCTCGACCCCGAGCTGGTCGCGGGAGTCCTCGACGTCCTCAGGGACATCGCCCGCTCCACGGACATCACGATGCTCTGTGTGACCCACGAGATGAATTTCGCCCGGGACATCTCCGACCAGGTCCTGATGTTCGATTCGGGCCGGATCATCGAGGCGGGCCCGCCGGAGAAAATCTTCAGCGACCCGGAGCTGGACCGGACACGGGAGTTCCTCAGCGCAGTGCTCTGACTACGGCCGGTGAGCAGCCGGAACACCCGGCCCGTCGACCGGGGTGCGGCTGGGGCATGCCTCTGACATATGCCAGAGTGTCATTGCCCCAGTCCGGGGCCCCGGGAATCTTGCCAACCCCCGCTCCCCGCAAGGCCATTGCCGGTTAACCTGGAAAAGGTTCACTGACCGGATTACGGCCCTACAGCAAGCGCAGGGGGAGACCACCGTGGCGCTGAAGCACGAGCCGACCACCCCGTACCACTCGGCCCAGGAAGCCCTGCGCGTCCTGGAGACGGTGGCACGCGGTTCCAGCGGTGTCACCGACACCGAGATAGCCCGCCACACCGGCATCGCACCGGAGCGACTGACCGCGCTCCTGCGCATGCTGCGCCGCGAGGGATACGTCGAGCAGATCACCGACGGCGCGTACGTCACCGGCGAGACCCTGGCCCGCCTCGGGTCCGCCCACCACCGCGAGCAGGCCCTGCGGGACAAGCTCCAGCGCACCCTCGACCGGCTGCGCGACTCGGTCGGCGCCGCCGTCTACATGAGCCGGTACGTCGACGGCGAGATCAGCATCACCCAGTACGCCGACAGCCCGGCCGCGCCCAAGGTCAACGAGTGGGTCGACTTCCGCTCCTCGGCCCACGCCACCGCCATCGGCAAGAGCCTGCTCACCCAGCTCGACCACGCCGGCCGCCGCGACCACCTCGCCCGGCACAAGATGGCCCGCCTCACCTCGCGCACCATCACCAGCGACCGGCTCCTGCTCTCCCGCCTGGAGGCCCAGCCGCCGACCGTGCCCGTCCTGGACCTCCAGGAGTACGCGGTCGGCACGGTCTGCGCGGCCGTCCCGATCACCGCCGGCTCCTCCGTCGGCTGCCTGGCCCTGTCCCTTCCGGTCGAGCACGCCCACCGCCTGCGCCAGGCCGCGGACGCCCTCAACCGCAACGCGGCACCGGTGCTGCTCTCCATGGCGATCTAGACCTGTCGATCACGGACGTCGTCGACCCTGCCGGGTGGTCCGGAGCACCCCCCGGCATTGGGTAGTATTTTCTCCGTCGCCCGCCGCGGAACACGATTCCGGCGGCAGGCGAGAGTCATGCGCCGCTAGCTCAGTTGGTTAGAGCAGCTGACTCTTAATCAGCGGGTCCGGGGTTCGAGTCCCTGGCGGCGCACGGATGAGGGGCCTCTCGTGGGAGCGAGGGGCCCCTCAGCGTTTCCGGGACCGGCGCCGGTCAGCCTGCGGTACGTGCACTCCCCCGGCCTCCGCCACCACACCGGGTCCGGGCAGCCGAGGCCTTCCCTGCGCAGCTCCGCCCGGCGGATCTTGCTGGTGGCCGTCACCGGCATCCGCTCCACCACCCGCACGAACCGCGGCGCCATCTTCGTCCCGAGACCGGGCTGCGCGGCGAGGAACGTCGCGAAGCTCTCCGGGTCGAACGAACCGGCGATCGTCGCCATCACCAGATCACCGGTCACCGGGTCCGGCACGGCGTACACGCAGACCGCCTCCGCCCCCTCGTAGCGGGCCAGGATATAGTTGACGGGTCGTCAGATGTGGAGCGCTACGGCTGCACGAAGTCACCCACGGTGGAGAACATCGTGTACGTCACCACCATGAAGCCGACGGCGAAGAGGATGAACGTGCCGAGGAAGGCGAGCAGACATCCCGTGCCCGCGACGAGCTTCCCCTGCGCCGGGGGCCTGGCCGTGGCGTGCTCCGGGCGGTCCGCCGCGTAGTGCACGGTGACGATGTCGCCCTCGAGGGTCGTCCCCGGCCCGCCGTGCTCCTCGAAGCGGACACCGCGGCCGTCGCGCGTGGCGAACTCGTACACGTGATGCAGAGTGGTGCGCACCGAGCTGTCGCCGCCCCCACTCGTCGTGGTGTACGTCCGCAGGCAGCGGGCCTCGGCGGTCAGGCCGCCGCTCCACGCGCGGCTGACCCGCACCGAGCGGCGGATCACCACGACCACGGCACAGGAGGCAACCGCGATCATGAGCGTGGGCACGATGTAGAACAAGGTTTCCATGAGCTCCCCCGAGGCCCTCGGCGGCCTTCGAGCGGCCGGCGTGGGAGGAACCTACCCACACCGGCCGCACCGGTGACTCAAGAGAAGCTCAGAGGTTCCGAGGGGCTCAGAAGGTCACATCCGAACAGGCGTAGAACGCGTTGGCCGTGTCCGCGATCGTCCAGACCGCCACGATGACATGACGGCCGCTCAGCCCGGACGGCAGCCTGCCGCTGTGGGAGAGCGTGGACGGCGGCCGCTGCCCGTTGTAGGGCACGGTGAAGAACGGGGTGAGGTTGAGGTCGGACCGGGCCAGGTTGTGGTTCTGGTTCCAGCCCGGCTTGGTGATGTAGTACTTGAAGTCGGTCGTGGCGTGCATGGCGGTGAACTGCCAGCGGAACGTGTAGTTCTGGCCGCCCGTCACCTTCGTGGCGGGCCAGGCGCCGCCGGACGGTGTGCGCGGTGCGCTGAGCTGGCCGAAGTGGCCGAGCCCCGCGTTGCATATCTGCCCGTCGGCGGGGCCGGAGGCCGGGAAGCCCTTGGGGCCCTCGACGCTCTGCGGCTCCCACTGGATCGAGCCGCAGTTGGTCACGGTGCCGTTCTGGCAGAGCTTCTGCCGGCTGATGGGGAGGTCGGTGTAGCCGTGGCCGCTGGCGCCGCCGGAGGAGAGTACGAGGGCTCCGGTCGTGGCCAGTCCCACCGCGGCTGCGGACAACTTGGTCCTTGTGCGCATGCTGCCGCTCCTGGAGAACGTGGGGGAGGTTCAGTGAGCCGTGCATGTAGGTCTAGACCAAGTTCGAGATTATGGCCGTTAGTTGAACATGTCCATACCAATCACGGAGCTGTTTCGCCCCGGCCGGCGCAGAACGCCACCGTCAGGTCCTTCACCAGCGCCTTCCGCTCGTAGTCGTCGAGTTCGACCAGCCCCCGCACGGTCAGCCGGGTCACCGTGTCCTCGACCGAGTCGACGACCGAGGTGAGCACGCTCGCCCGGTGCTGGGCGTCCAGCGCGGCCATCCGGCGGCGGTGCATCGCGGTGGCGACCTCGGGGGCGTACTCCACCCGGACCGGCTGCACCGAGAACACCTCCAGGCCGACCGGGGCCGCGTCCGTCGCCACCAGCCGGGTCAGCGTCTCGGCCGCCGCGTCCCCGGCCCCCCTCGGCCCGCCCGGCGTCTCCACCGGCACCCGGGCCAGCGCCGCCTCGACGCACTCGCGCAGATACGTCTCGTGGTCCTCGACGCCGAGCGTGGCCCGGGCGGTGTCCCGCACCCGCCACACCACCAGGACGACCACCCGCACCGCGACCCCGCCCCCGTCGGCCGCGGGCACCGGTTCGCTGCGCCAGTGCCGCAGCCGTACGTCCACCCGGCGGCGCAGCAGCAGCGGGTTGATCCACAGCAGGCCGGAGCGCCGGACGGTCCCCCGGTAACGGCCGAACAGGTCCAGCACCCAGGCCCGCCCGGTCCGGCCCCGGGCCAGCCCGCCCAGCCCGAACAGCCCGAGCGCCCCGGCCCCCGCGTAGGCAGCCCACTGCACGGGACCGAGCCCGGCTCCGGCGATCGCGGGCAGCCGCAGTGCCTCCACCGCGAGCGGCGGCAGCACCCCGGCCCACCAGGAGGTGGCCACGCAGCCCGCCGCACCGCACGCCCCGGCCAGGACACCGGCCGCGCCGGGCAGCACCCGCGCGGGCCGCTCCACCAGGTCGGGATCGACCTGCGGCACCGGGCGTTTCGGGGCGACGGCCGGGCGCCTCAGGCGCGGCTGCTCCCCCGTGCCCTGCCTGCGGCCGACGACCGCCGGTTTCAGCGGCACCGTCGCCGGGGCGGGGTCGTCGCGGAACAGCAGGTGGACGGGGATCTCGGTGGTGGCCTCGTTCTGGATCAGCCGGGCGGGCCGGGCCGGTCCGTCGGGCTCGGACGGGTGGGAAGTGGTCGTACTCATGCGTGCCTTCAGCCTCCGCGCCAGATGCGTCACAACAGTGGTCGGTGAGGGACCGCCCGGCAGGGCCGGGGGCGGACCGAGGGCCCTACGAGAAGAGACGCCGCCAGGTCTCCGGCCCCGGGTAACCGTCCGCCGCGCCGCCCCGCCAGCCCTGGGCGCGCTGGAAGGCCTCGACGGCGCGCCGGTCCGCCTCGGTCCAGCGCGGTCCCGGCCCGACCGTGTAGAACCGGCCGAACCCCTTCCGCACGAGCTGCCTGCCCAGCCGGGTGACGTAGGCGTTGTCCGCGCCGGGGCGGAACAGCGCCCGCCCCGGGTAGCCGGGCACGCCGTGCGAGGCGGGCGGCGGGCCGACCGCCCCGTCCCGCACGTCCTCGCCCTCGCCGGTGACCAGCAGCTCCCAGGTGCGCGGGCCGGGCAGCCCGTCGGCGGCCGCCCCCGTCCAGCCCTGCGCCTGCTGGAACGCCCGGACCGCCCGGCGGTCGGCTTCGGTCCAGCGCGGCCCCGGGCCCGCCGCGTACGAGCCGCCGGCCCCGCGCGCGACGAGCATCCGGCCGAGCAGCGTGACGTACTTGTTGTTCGCGCCGGGGCCGAAATACGCCGCTCCCGGATACGGCGTGACGGCCGGGGCGCCCGGTGTGCCGCCGTCCGGTTCGGGGGCCGGCTCCTCCGGGATGACGTCCTTGTAGCGGTAGGGCACGTACCGGTCGGAGTCGTTCCAGTAGGCGTACGGCGTGGTCTGGCGGCGGGTGTGCGGGCGGGTCTGCTCATAGGCGGTGTAGCGGGTGTGCGCGGCGTCCGTCCAGCCGCCGAAAATGGTGACGTGCGAGCCGTTCGCGGGGTCGGACGCATTGTGGAACAGCAGAATGTCGCCCGGCTGGAGTTCTTCCTTTGAAATGCGCTCCCCGTACTGGGCGAGGCTGCCCGTCCATTCGTTTCCGGGAAGCCGCCAGGCCATCGAGACATAGCCGGAGCAGTCCTGCCGGTAACCGTCGGACCAAAAGGCGCTCATGCTGTACGGCACCTTCGCGGCGACCCAGGTCTTGGCCCGGTTGATGATCTCCGTACGGGTGATGGCGGTGGGCGTGGGGGCGACGGGCGGCTTCGCCGGACGGCCGCCGGGGCCGTGCAGCGGGGCCGAGCCGCCCTGGGGGCTGTCAGGCTCGTCACCTGCGAAGACGCCCGGCCGGTTGGGTGCGTGGGGGGCGGCGGCGGCCGGTACTGCGTGACTGGCGCCGAGGGTGGCGGAGGCCACGGCCGCCAGCGCGAGAGCCCGGTGGGCGGCGGGGTGGGTACTGGCCCGGCCGGACCAGGAATGCGGCAGGGCACGACGCCAGTGGACGCAGCCGGGGCAGTCGCAGTCGCTCGCGGGGTCGATTTCCTCGAATACCGGAGACTCCATGCGATTCCCCTCACACTTCCGGCGGAAAATGCGGCGCCCGGGCACCGGAGGGCGCGCCTCGTCAGTTTCGCAACTGTCTTCCGCACGCGCATGCTGACGGTCCGAATGATGTACGCGGGCGCCTCAGGGGCCCCCTCCCGGTCCCGGGCCGGGTGGTCCGGAGCACCTCCGCATGTCCTGTAGAGTTACGACGTCAGCAGGCGCCGCTAGCTCAGTTGGTTAGAGCAGCTGACTCTTAATCAGCGGGTCCGGGGTTCGAGTCCCTGGCGGCGCACCGACCGGAAGGCCCCTCGCGGAAGCGAGGGGCCTTTTGTATGTCTGTGCAGAGCCTGCCGCTCTCTGGCCGGATACCCTCTCGCCATGGCAGCGCGTGACCTGCAGGAGCGGATCAAGAAGCTCATCATCGACCGCCGGCTGGCCTCCGGGGCCCCGCTGCCGACCGAGCCCGAGCTGATGGAGTACCTCGGCGCGAGCCGGAACTCGGTGCGGGAGGCGCTGAAGGCACTCCAGGCGATGGGCATCGTGGAGATCCGGCACGGCTTCGGCACCTACGTCGGCCCGATGTCCCTGGCCCCGATGATCGAGGGCCTCGCCTTCCGCACGGTCGCCGGGCACTACCGGGGCGAGGACTCCCTGCTCCAGCTGCTGGAGCTGCGGGAGGCGGTGGAGACGGGCCTGGTGTCCCGGCTCGCCGGCCGGATGCCGGAAGCCGACCTCGTTGAACTGGACGCGCTCGTCGACCGTATGGAAGAGCAGGCCGCGCAGGGAGCCGGCCTCGCCGAGACCGACCGGGCCTTCCACGCCACCCTCTACCGGGGGCTGGACAACGTGCTGCTGTGCGAGGTTCTGGAGGCGTTCTGGGACGCCTTCCACCGGGTCCGCACAGACCTCGGGGGTGAGCCGCAGGACCCGAAGGTGACCTGCCGGCAGCACCGGGAGATCCTCGACGCGGTGCGGTCCGGCGACGCGATGCGGGCGGAGGGCGCCATAAGAGAACACTTCGGCAACATCCGCGCCCGCCTGTCCACAACGGCTCCACAGGGCCCCCACACCCGTCACAATGAACGCGTTTGACCGGTAACCACCGTGTTTCGCATCTTGCGATCATGATGAACGCCGTAGAACCCTGGTCATCTGGTTTTACAAGATGCTGCGCATTCGCGGCAGTTGGGGGGCTTTAGGACCGGTTGCGGGATGAGCGGGGGTAGGGGCCCGCGTTCATGAACCGATGCCGTGGGGGGCATCATGCAACCGGAAGGTCGCGTTGCCGTGTCTATAGGGTGTGGATGACGTGGTGACTGCGATCCACCACTGATACGTCTGTGAAGGTCGAGGGGGACCTGGAGCAGACGGTACGAAGCTACGAAACACGCGGCTGTCCGCGTGTGGGGGGATGACTCATGACGTCGAGGCCGACGGGTGCCCGGCAGGACCACGACCCGTCCCAGACCACCCAGCTCAGGGTGCCCGGACACCGGATGAGCACGACGGGGACGTTCCGGCGGATCAAGAAGACCCTGCCGAGGTACGACTACGAGCACTACAGCCGGCTCGCGGGTCCCCTCACCCAGCCGGATCCGGGCAAGCCGTACAAGGTGCAGTACCGCTCGCTGATCTCGCAGGAGCCGCACCGCATCCGGGTCGCCCTGATGCTGGCCGCGGCCCCGGTGCTGTCCCTGGTGCTGCTGTTCTGGCTGCTCCAGCCGGAGCACTGGACCGAGCGCGACTACCCGGCCTTCGACTGGCTGCCCGCGCTCGACATGGTGATGCTCGTCTCGATCGGCCTGATCGAGTTCTTCCGCTGCATGAACGTGCTGTCCAACGCGCACGCGACGCTGGTGGCCCGCGACCCGATCCCGGTGGTGCCCGAGACCGGCACCAGAGTGGCCTTCCTCACCTCCTTCGTGCCCGGCAAGGAGCCGCTGGAGATGGTGACGAAGACCCTGGAGGCGGCCGTCAAGATCCGCCACCGGGGTCTGATGCACGTCTGGCTGCTCGACGAGGGCGACGACCCCGAGGTGAAGGCGGTCTGCGAGCGCCTCGGCGTGCACCACTTCTCCCGCAAGGGCGTCGCGAAGTGGAACCAGGCCAAGGGCCCGCACCGCGCCAAGACCAAGCACGGCAACTACAACGCCTGGCTGGAAGCGCACGGCGACGACTACGACTTCTTCGCCTCGGTCGACACCGACCACGTGCCGCTGCCCAACTACCTGGAGCGGATGCTCGGCTTCTTCCGTGACCCGGACGTCGGCTTCGTCATCGGCCCGCAGGTCTACGGCAACTACGACAACCCCATCACCAAGGCCGCCGAGTCGCAGCAGTTCCTCTTCCACGCGCTGATCCAGCGCGCCGGCAACCGCTACGGCTCCCCCATGTTCGTCGGCACGTCCAACGCCGTGCGCATCAAGGCGCTGAAGCAGATCGGCGGTCTGTACGACTCGATCACCGAGGACATGGCGACCGGCTTCGAGATGCACCGCCACAAGAACCCCGCGACGGGGAAGAAGTGGCGCTCGGTGTACACGCCGGACGTGCTCGCCGTCGGTGAGGGCCCCAGCGCCTGGACGGACTTCTTCACCCAGCAGATGCGCTGGTCGCGAGGGACGTACGAGACGATCATCGGGCAGTACTGGAAGGGCTGGTACTCGCTGCCGCCGAGCAAGCTCTTCAACTACACGATGATGATCATCTTCTACCCGATGTCGGCCCTCAACTGGATCCTGGCGGCGCTGAGCTGCTGCCTGTTCCTGGGCCTGGGCGCCTCGGGTGTGAACATCGACCCGGCCGTGTGGCTGATGCTCTACGGCAACGCCTCCGCCCTGCAGATCGGTCTGTACGTCTGGAACCGCCGGCACAACGTCTCGCCGCACGAGCCGGAGGGCTCCGGCGGTGTGGCCGGCATGGTGATGTCCGCGCTGTCGGCGCCGCTGTACGCGAAGGCGCTGATCGACTCCGTGCTGCGGCGCAAGAGCAAGTTCGTGGTGACGCCCAAGGGCGACTCGGCGAGCCCGGACCGCTGGTTCGGCACGTTCCGCTACCACTGGTACTTCGTCGCGATCTTCGGTGGCTCGATCGCCGCCGGCTTCGTCTACGGCCACTCCCACCCCGCGATGATCATCTGGGCGACGTTCGCGCTGCTGATCACCGCCTCGCCGGTGTTCGCCTGGCGCTGGCAGCTGCGGCAGGACGCGAAGAAGCCCGCCGCCCACGCCGCGGGACAGCCGCAGGACCCTGCCGGGCCGAACCGGACGCAGCCGCCGCCCATCCCGCAGCAGCCGTCGGGGCACGTCCCGCAGCAGAAGCCCACGTGGGCCGCCACCCCGGGCGCACACGGGGAGGTCGGGGGAACCGACCAGACCATGCAGATCGCCCTTGGTGGACTTGGGGGACGTAAGGAATGAACGACCGTGCAGGCCGCCGCCGGGCCCGTCGACTCGCGATCGGCACGGCGGTGGTACTCGCGCTGGCCGGGATGAACGGGCCGTGGCTCTACCGCTTCAGCACCGAGAAATACCACCAGTACAAGATCAACCAGCCGGAGTACAAGGCCGCGAACGGCAAGTGGGAGATCATCGATTTCCCCGAGGAGTACCGGCAGAACACCATCCACGCGGCGCTGCTGCGCACCGGCAAGGTGCTGCTCGTCGCGGGGTCGGGCAACGACCAGGACAACTTCGACGCGAAGAAGTTCGACACCAGGATCTGGGACCCGGTCAAGGGCACCATCAAGAAGGTCCCCACACCGGCCGACCTGTTCTGCACCGGCCACACCCAGCTCGCCAACGGCAACCTGCTGATCGCGGGCGGCACCAAGCGCTACGAGAAGCTCAAGGGTGACGTCACCAAGGCCGGCGGCCTGATGATCGTCCACAACGAGAACCCGGACAAGCCGATAACGCTGCCCGCGGGGACGAAGTTCACCGGCAAGAACAACGGCAAGACCTTCGTCTCGAAGGACCCGGTGCTGGTGCCGCGCGCCAAGAAGGTCTTCGACAAGGCGACCGGCAGGTTCCTGCGCAACGACCCCGGTCTCGGCCGGATCTACGTCGAAGCGCAGAAGCGGGGCAAGAAATACGAGACGGGCACGCAGGACAACTACCGCGTGCACGGCCTGAAGGGCGCCGACGCCAAGAACACCTACGGCATCGCGCAGAAGCTCGCGCTCGACAAGAAGGACTTCCAGGGCATCCGGGACGCCTTCGAGTTCGATCCCGTGGCCGAGAAGTACATCAAGGTCGACCCGATGAAGGAGGCCCGCTGGTACCCGACGCTCACCACCCTGAGCGACGGGAAGATCCTCAGCGTCTCCGGCCTCGACGACATCGGCCAGCTGGTCCCGGGCAAGAACGAGGTCTTCGACCCGAAGACCAGGAAGTGGACCTACACCGACAAGGTCCGGCAGTTCCCGACCTACCCGGCGCTGTTCCTCATGCAGAACGGCAAGGTCTTCTACTCCGGGTCCAACGCGGGCTACGGGCCGGACGACGTGGGCCGTGAGCCGGGCGTGTGGGACGTCGACACCAACAAGTTCTCGAAGATCCCGGGTCTGAGCGACCCCACGCTGATGGAGACGTCGGGCACGGTGCTGCTGCCGCCGGCGCAGGACGAGAAGTACATGGTGGTCGGCGGCGGTGGCGTCGGCGAGTCCGAGGAGTCCAGCGAGAAGACCCGGATCGTCGACCTGAAGGAGGCGGACCCGCGTTTCGAGGACGGGCCGTCCCTGGACAAGGGCACGCGCTACCCCAACGCCTCGATCCTGCCCGACGACAGCGTGCTGATCTCCGGCGGTTCGGAGGACTACCGCGGACGCGGCGACTCCAACATCTTCGAGGCGCGGCTGTACGACACGGAGAAGAACGAGCTCAAGCGCGTCGCCGACCCGCTGGTGGGCCGCAACTACCACTCCGGGTCGATCCTGCTGCCCGACGGCCGCGTGATGTTCTTCGGCTCCGACTCGCTCTATGCGGACGCGGCCAACACCAAGCCGGGCGAGTTCGAGCAGCGCATCGAGATCTACACGCCGCCGTACCTCTACGGCGACGGGGACCGGCCCTCGCTGTCGGGCGGGCCGCAGACCATCGAGCGCGGTGGGACGGGGACGTTCACCTCGTCGGACGCGGCGAAGGTCAAGAAGGTCCGGCTGATCCGGCCGAGCGCCGCCACGCACGTCACCGACGTCGACCAGCGGTCCATAGCCCTGGACTTCGAGGCGTCCGGCAGCAAGCTGACCGTGACCGTGCCGGAGAACCGGAACCTGGTCCAGGCGGGCTGGTACATGATGTTCGTGACGGACGCCGACGGGACCCCGAGCAAGGCGCAGTGGGTCAAGGTGCCCTGACAGGCAAACGGAAAGGGGCGCTCTCCTCGCGGAGAGCGCCCCTTTCGTTCGGGCCGGTGAGGACCGCTCGTCAGCCGGAGGCCTTCGCCAGCTTCAGGGCGTAGTCCGCCCACCACTGGCCGGCCTTGGGTCCGCCCTTGCATTCGCCGTCCGACTCGCCCGGCCGCTTCACCCACAGGTAGGCGTCGACCAGCGGGTCGGCCGTCTTCGTCGTCGGGGTCTCCCCCAGGGAGCGGCCCGGCGGGTTGCACCAGCGCTCGTCGGGCTTGCCGTCGGTGTAGGGGCCCTTGCCGTTGCGGCTGGTGTCGATGACGAAGTGCTTGCCGCCGACCTTGGCGGACAGCTTCTTGCCGTAGGCGATGGAGTCTTCGGTGGAGTAGAAGTTGGAGACGTTGACCGAGAAGCCGTCGGCCTGTGCGATGCCCGCGCGGTTCAGCGGTTCGAAGATCTGGTCGGGGTTCTGCCAGCCGGCGTTGCCCGCGTCGAGGTAGACCTTCGTGTTCTTCAGGGACTTCAGCTTGGTGACGGCGCCTTTGAGGAGGTCGTAGCGCTCCTCGTGGAACTGCTGGGGCGTGCAGCCGTCGACGAGGTGGAGCAGCGCGTCCGGCTCCAGGACGATCGTGGCGGGCCGGTCTCCGATGCCCGCGGCCACGCCGTCGACCCAGTCGCGGTAGGCGTCGCCGTCGGCGGCACCGCCCTGCGAGTACTGGCCGCAGTCGCGGTGCGGGATGTTGTAGAGGACCAGCAGGGCCGTGCGGCCGGCCTTCTCGGCGGCTTCGGTGAGGCCGCGGGTCTGCTGCTGCGGGTCGTCCGGGCCGATCCATTCGGCGGTCGGCTGCTCGGCGATCTTGCGGATCTCCTCGGCTTCCCGCTTGTTGCCCGACTTCTCCAGCTCGGCGACCTGCTGGGCCGCGGTCCCGTCCGGATTGACCCAGAACGGGGCTTTCTCCTTGGGCTGTTGGGTGATCCCCGCGCCCGCGTCGGCGGGCTCGTCCGATCCGTCTCCTCCGTCGGAGGAGGAACACCCCGTGATCAGCAGTGCCGCCCCCAGCACCACTGCGGACATCCGCCTCCCGGCGAACACCCCGGCCCCCCTGCTGCCGTACATCCAACTCCCCCTTGGGTGCAGCGTGACAAGTCTCAATCCTGACATACGTCCCGTGGCACCCACGAGGCGAACCCCACCTGCGCGGATGCCGCAGCGCCACCGTGCCGGGCCCGGGCCCCGCCGGGTCCGTCAGAGGCCGGTCCCCGTCAGGTACGCCGAGACGACCACGTTCGCCGTGTAGCTGCGGGTCGTACGGTCGAAGCTGCCGCCGCAGGTGACCAGCCGCAGTTCGGCCCGCCCCGACTCGCGGGGCCCGTAGGCCTGGTGGGCGTCGAAGCGGTCGCGGGTGAGGACCTGGACGGACTCGACGGTGAACTCGGCGACCTTCGCGTCGGCCCGCAGCACCCGGATCGTCTGGCCGGGCCGCATGGCGCTGACCTTGTAGAAGACGGCCGGCCGGGTGTCGGTGTCGACATGACCGACCATCAGTGCGGTGCCCGGCGCCCCGGGCGCGACCCCGCCGGCGTACCAGCCGACCACGCCCGGCTGGTCGTACGGCGGCGGGTCGAGCGCCCCGTCGGCGTCGAGGCCGCGGGCCACCACGGGGGCCTGGACGCCGAGCCCGGGGATGTCGACGCGCTGCGGCAGCGCGTCCCCCAGCGGGCGGTGCTCGGGCGGCAGCTTGATGTCCGGGGGCCGTCCGGCCGCCGCCATATCGCCCGTGGTGGGGGCGGAGATACCGTGCCGCATCTCGGTGACCTCGCGGCCCCACAGCCACAGCCCGAGCAGCAGCACGACCCAGGCCATGCCGGTCAGCAGGCGGCCGGTGCCGGACAAGCGTCTCTCCATGTGATCGCGATCCCGCATGGTCAGTCCGTCCCGCGGCCCCGGCGGACACCGCGTCGCAGCGCGACGATCACCGCGGCGGCCACCCCCGCGAGCACCAGCCCGGTCACCCCCTGCGCCGCGCCGGGACCGGTGCCCCGCTCCTCGGCGGCGACGCGCTCGGCGGCACCGCCACCGCCCGCCCGGACGGGGGCGACGGGCGAGGCCGGCGCACCGGGCCGGTGCGAGGGGAACGCCTCCCGGTCACGGCCGGGAGCGGACGGCTGCCCGCCTCCTTCCGGCGCGGGCTGCTGCCCGGCTTCGCCGTTTGCGGCCTCGCCGTTCGCCGGCTCACCGTGCGCGAGCGGCTGTCCACCGGCTCCGGGCGCGGAGAGCGGTGCGGCGTCGGGCCGCCGCGCCGCGCTGTCCCGGACGGTGAGGGTGGCGGTCTGCTGCGCGGCACCGCAGGTGATCCGCACGGCGTACGAACCCGCCTCGGCCGTGGAGCGGACGCGGCTCTCACCGGCGAGCTCGCGCGCTCCGGTGACAGTCAGCCGGGCGTCGGCGACGAACGCCGCCGAGGCGGCCACGGCCGTCCGCTGGGCGCAGCCGGTCAGGCGGAGTGTGACGTCACTGCCGGGGGCGGGGGCCGCCGGGGTCACCGAGACGCTCTCCCCGTCCGCCCCGTACGCCGAGGGGGCGAGGGCGGCGACGGCCAGGACGCTCGTACAGACAGTGACTCGCAGGGAACCCATCGTGAACCTCCAGATGCCTGGAGCCTCCCCCGCGCGGTGGGCCGCCGCATCCTCAGGAACGCGGCGGCTGCTCCGTACGGGTGGCGACGGGTTTGAGTCCCTCGTGTGCCGGCGCCCGGGCTCAGACCCGGTCGACGAGGTCCGCGATCGAGTCCAGGACCTGCGACGGCCGGTACGGGAAGTCCTCGACCTGTTCGGGCCGGGTCAGGCCGGTGAGCACCAGGAACGTCTCCATGCCGGCCTCCATGCCGGCCAGCACGTCGGTGTCCATGCGGTCGCCGATCATCGCGCTGGTCTCGGAGTGCGCCCCGATGGCGTTCAGCCCGGTCCGCATCATCAGCGGATTCGGCTTGCCCGCGAAGTACGGCTTCTTGCCGGTCGCCTGGGTGATCAGCGCGGCCACCGCGCCGGTCGCGGGCAGCGGCCCCTCGGTGGAGGGACCCGTCTCGTCAGGGTTGGTGCAGATGAAGCGGGCGCCGCCGAGGATGAGCCGCACCGCCTTCGTCATGGCCTCGAAGGAGTACGTGCGGGTCTCGCCGAGGACGACGTAGTCCGGCTCGTGGTCGGTCAGGATGTAGCCGATGTCGTGCAGCGCGGTGGTCAGGCCGGCTTCGCCGATGACGTACGCCGAACCGCCCGGCCGCTGGTCGTCCAGGAACTGGGCGGTGGCCAGGGCCGAGGTCCAGATGCTCTCGATCGGCACCTCCAGGCCCATGCGGCGCAGCCGGGCGTGCAGGTCGCGCGGGGTGTACATCGAGTTGTTGGTGAGGACCAGGAAGGGCTTCCCGGACTCGCGCAGCTTCTTCAGGAAGGCGTCGGCGCCGGGGATCGGAACGCCCTCGTGGATGAGCACACCGTCCATGTCGGTGAGCCACGACTCGATGGGCTTGCGGTCTGCCATGTGCGGGATCTCCTGCCGTACGCGGTCCAGCGTGCGACCCAGCCTAGACAGTGGCGGGATCTTGCGGAATGGCCCGCGTGCGGCGTCCCGACTGGCGGGACGCCCTGCTCAGCGGCGACGGCGGGCGACGAGCAGGATTCCGGCGCCGGTGAGCAGCAGGGCCGCGGCGGCGGCGACCTGCGTGCCGGTGCCCGTCCGGGCCAGTTCCTCCGCGAAGGGGAACCGGTCCTCGCGGGGCGGGACGGAGGCGTCGGGGTCGGTGTCGGGGCGGGTCTCCTTGCCGGTGTCCGGGCCGGTGTCGGTACCGGTCCCCGCGTCCCCGCCGTCGATCCCGAACCGGTAGTCGTTCGACTGCCCGACCCAGTCGCCGTCGTCGTCGTGCCGCTGCACCACCGCGGCGTTGGCCGTGACGTCGTTGGGCACGGCGTCCGAGGTGAGCGTGAGCCGCACCTTCACGGTGACGGTCCTGCCCGGCCCGACGGTGAACCCGGCGAACCGGTCCTCGTCGTCGGCGAACGCCCCGACGAGCTCGTCCTCGCCGGTCTTCTCGAACCGCACGGGGTGGGCCCGCGGCCCCTCGAAGAATTCGAGGCGCGGCTGGGACGGTTCCAGGGCGCGCTTGTCGTCGACGAGGACGACGACGGGGTGGATGCCGGTGCAGGTCCGGTCGGTCGTGTTGGTCAGGTCGACGTACCAGGTCCCGAACGCGCCCCCGGCCGTGTAGGAGTCCGGCCCGCCGTGGATGCGGGTGGTGAGCGGGAAGGTGTGGTCGTCGGGCGCGGCACACGCGGGCGCCGGGGCGTTCGCGCGCGCCGGATGAGCACCGGGGAGCAGGACGGCGGCCGCCGCTGCCGCCGCAAGGCAGAGATGAGCGGGCGTGCAGAGTCGCATGATGATGTGACATTCCGACCGCCGAGCGCCACGAGACTTCAAGGACGCGAACCGTCCCCGAACGGCGGCACGGATCCGCCCGGTCGGCGGACAGACCTACCTGCGCCCCAGGGCCTTCGCGCGCGTGTGGGCCCAGCCGGCGAGGAGGACGCCGACGGCGGTCAGGGCCGCGTAGGTCAGCAGCAGCGGGACGAAGCCGCCGGGCAGCCCTCCCAGCACCCCGCGCTCACTGTCGTCGATGAGGAGCCGCACGAGCCCCTGGACGCACACCGCCAGCAGCAGCATGCCGAGAACCTGAAAGACGTCGTACTTCATGGCCTTCCTTTCCGCGATAAGGGCGACGAGGGCTACGTTACGAACGTATCAATCGATGCGGGTGCTCGGGCCCTGTGCAGCTGGCAATCTTCTGCTTACGTCACACTTTCTCGACGCGCTACTGTGAAGAGGTGCGTGACGAAAAGAACCGGTCGTGCCGGGTCTGCGGCGCGGGGCTGGCCCGTCCGAGCCGGGGCCGTCCGGCCGTGTACTGCTCCAGGAGCTGTCAGGCCCGGGCGTACCGCAGGCGCAGGCAGCCGCTGCCCGAGCCGGGCACGCCGCCCGCGTCCCCGCCGACGGACGTCCGGGCGCGGCAGCGGCGCCGGATCGCCGAGGCGGTGTGGCGGATCGCGGCCGGGCAGGGCCTGGACGCGGCCAGCATGCGCAGGATCGCGGCGGAGGCGGGGGTGTCACTGCGGGTCGTGCAGTACCACTTCGACTCCAAGCACGCCCTCCTGGTGGACGCGCTGCGCCTGCTGCACGAGGAGAACGAGCGGCTGGCCCGGGCGCGCATCCCGCACGACATGACGGACCCGTGCGCGCTGCTGCGGGCGGTGCTGGACGAGTTCCTGCCGCTGGACGAGCAACGTGCTTTCGCGCTGCGCGTGTTCACGGCGTACTACGCGCGCAGCCTGACCGATCCGGAGCTCGCGGCGGTCTTTCTGGCGGCCGAACAGCCGCTGGAACACCTCGTCGCGGACATCATCGGGGCCGGCCAGGCGGCGGGGAGCACGGCCCCGGGCATCGACCGGGCACACGAGGCCGACCTGCTGGTGTCGGGAGCCGTCGGGCTGGGCCTGGACGTCGTACACGAACGCCGGTCCCTCGCGGGGGTGCGGAGGGTGCTGGAGTACCACCTGGCGAGGATCTTCCCCGCCGAAGCCGCCGGGCCCGGGCACGGGCATGTCCCCGGGCATCGACCGTCACCGCCGGCCGGAGAAAGGCCGGGCACCGGGCCCTGAGTGCCCGGGCCTCGATAACGGCCCCGGCACCAGCTCCGCTCCGCTCCCCGTCCTTCAGCCGCCCCCGCGTCCGAACACCGGTCCCAGCACCAGCTCGGCCGCGCCCCCGGCCACGGCCCCGCCGCCACCGGCCGCGACGCGCACCGGTACGGCGTCCTGGCCCGTGCGCCGGGCCCAGGCCTCCAGCACCGCGCCGACCCCGTCCGTGAAGGTCTCGGGGGCCGCCGCCACCGTCCGGCCGCCGAGCAGGACGACGTCGATGTCGAGCAGCCCGACGAGGTTCGCCGCTCCCGCCCCCAGGACCCGTGCCGCCTCCCGCAGATCACCGCGCTCCACCGCACCGAGGCACAGGGCTTCGACACAGCCCCGGTTCCCGCAGGTGCAGGGCGGGCCGTCGAGCTGGATCACCTGGTGGCCGAACTCCCCGGCTCCGGTCCGCGCGCCCCGGTGCACCCTGCCGCCGATCACCAGCCCTGCCCCCAGTCCCGTGCCGAGGTGCAGGTACGCGAAGGAGCCGCCCTGGCCCCCGGCGGCCAGGCCCAGTGCCGCCGCGTTGGTGTCCTTGTCGACCACGACCGGCACGCCGAGCCGCTCCGCCAGCGCCTCCCGCAACGGGAAGCCGTCCCACTCGGGAAACCCGGTCACCCGGTGCAGCACTCCCCGGCCGTGATCAAGCGGGCCGGGCAGTGCGACGCCCACGCCGAGCAGGGCGGGGCCCGGCCGGGATGCGTTGCCATCCCCACCCGGCCCGGCCGCCGGCACCCCGGCCACCGCCTCCCGCACCGCCCCCAGGACGGCCTCCGCCCCCGCCCCCAGGTCCAGTGCGGCCCGCCGCTCCCCGACCACCGTGCCCCGCAGGTCCACGAGCACGGCCCGCACCTCGTCCCGGTCCAGGTGGACCCCGACCGCGTGTCCGGCCTCCGGCACCAGCCGGAGTACCGTGCGCGGCTTGCCTCCGGTCGACGCCCGGCGCCCGGCCTCCGCCGCGAGGCCGTCCTCCCGCAGCCGGGCCGTGATCTTGCTGACCGCCTGCGGGGTGAGCCCGGTGCGCTCGGCGAGTTCGAGCCGGCTGATGCCCTCGTCCCCGGCCGCCCGCAACAGGTCGAGCACCAGCGCGGCGTTGTGGCTGCGCAGGGCGAGCAGGTTCACCCCGCCGCCGCCCGGCCCACCCGGGCCGACCGGGCCGGTCGGCCCCGACCCTCGCGTCCCGCGCATGCCGCCCACTCCGCCCGTACGGTCGTCCGCCCTGTTCACACGCCTATTGTCCCCGGCGCTTGCACTTTGGCAACAGCGTTGCGAAAGTGGGTGGCATGACTGGCACACCCCTCCGCGTCGGCCTCGTCGGCTACGGCCTCGCCGGCTCCGTCTTCCACGCCCCGCTGATCGCCGCCACGGAGGGCCTCGCCCTCGACACGGTGGTCACCTCGAACCCGGAGCGGCAGCAGCAGGCCCGCGCCGGGTTCCCGGACGTACGCCTCGCCGCCACACCCGACGAGCTGTTCGCCCGGGCCGCCGAGCTGGACCTGATCGTCGTGGCGTCCCCGAACAAGACGCACGTGCCGCTCGCGACGACCGCGCTGAAGGCCGGCCTGCCGGTCGTCGTCGACAAGCCCGTCGCGGGCACCGCGGCCGAGGCCCGCGAACTGGCCGCCCTGGCCGAGGAGCGCGAGCTGCTCCTCTCCGTCTTCCAGAACCGCCGCTGGGACAACGACTTCCTCACCCTGCGCAAGCTGCTGAACGAGGGCGAACTGGGCGACGTGTGGCGGTTCGAATCCCGCTTCGAGCGCTGGCGTCCGAAGCCGAAGGGCGGCTGGCGGGAGTCCGGCGACCCCACAGAGATCGGAGGTCTGCTCTACGACCTCGGCAGCCATGTCGTCGACCAGGCCCTGGTCCTGTTCGGCCCGGCGGCCTCCGTCTACGCGGAGACGGACATCCGCCGCCCGGGCGCCGAGACGGACGACGACACCTTCATCGCGATCACCCACGCCAACGGCGTCCGCTCCCACCTCTACGTCTCCGCGACGACCGCCCAACTCGGCCCCCGCTTCCGCGTCCTGGGCTCCTCCGCCGGTTACGTCAAGTACGGCCTCGACCCCCAGGAGGCGGCGCTCCGGGACGGCCTGCGCCCCGGCCCCGGCTGGGGTACGGAGGACGAGTCGCTGTGGGGCCGCGTCGGCTCCGGCGAGTCCCCGGTGACCGGCGGCGGCCGCCCCGAACCCACCCTCCCGGGCGACTACCCGGCTTACTATGCGGCCGTGGCGAAGGCCCTGCTGGAGGGCGCCCCGAACCCGGTGACCGCACGGGAGGCGGCCGCCGCCCTGGACGTACTGGAGGCCGCCCGTCGTTCGGCCCGCGAGAAGGTGACGGTGACGCTGTGACCCACAAGAGCAACCCCTCCCACAGCCAGGGGCTCACCCCGAAGTTCCACCCGGAGCTCACCCCGAGCCTGGAGGAGCTGGAGAAGCAGGAACGCCACCTGGTGTTCCGCCAGTTCACGTACGACGACGCCTGGGCGCTCGGCTCGCTCCTCGTCGAGCTGGCCCGGGAGCGGCAGGCCCCGGTCGCCATCGACATCCACCGCGCCGGCCAGCAGCTGTTCCATGCGGCCCTGCCGGGCTCCACCCCGGACAACGACGCCTGGATCGCCCGCAAGCGCCGCGTCGTCGAGCGCTACGGCTCCGCCTCCTACCTGGTGGGCGCCCGCTTCCGCGCCAAGGGCAGCACCTTCGAGGAGTCCTCGCGCCTCGACCCCGACACCTACGCGGCCCACGGCGGCTCGTTCCCGATCACCGTCGAGGGCGTGGGCGTGATCGGCGCGGTGACGGTGTCCGGGCTGCCGCAACTCCAGGACCACCGGCTGGTGGTGGAGGCGCTGGAGCGGTTCCTGGACCGCTGACCTTCGCTCCCGGGATGAGCCTGGAATGAGCGGGGACCCCCTCCGGTTGGCACCTGCGTACGCGTGATCCACAACGGCGCCCACCGGAGGACCCAACCCCATGACCACCCCCCTGAAGGACACCGTCGGCCGGTACGGCATCTGGAGCGTGGGCCTGCGCTCGGAGGACCCGGACCGGCGCGGCGAACTCGCCGAGGCCGCCGCCGAACTGGAGGAACTCGGCTACGGCGCCGTCTGGCTCGGCGGCAACAGCTCCGCCGCCAACGCCGCCCCGCTGATCGAGGCGACCTCGACGCTCACGGTCGGCACCAGCATCCAGAGCATCTGGCAGCACGAACCGGACGCCGCCGCCACAGCCTTCGCGGACCTGGAGTCGGCCCACCCCGGGCGATTCCTGCTGGGCCTCGGGGTCAGCCACGCCAAGCGCGTGGAGCAGTACGCCCGCCCCTACTCGGCGCTGGTCGGCCACCTCGACGGCCTGGACGCCGCGGGAGTTCCGGCGGAGCGCCGGCTCCTGGCCGCCCTGGGCCCGAAGTCGCTGCGGCTGGCCCGCGACCGGGCGGCGGGCTCGATCCCGTACCTGGTCACCCCGGAGCACACGGCGCACGCCCGCGAGATCCTGGGCGAAGCCCCGCTGCTGGCGCCGGAGCTGGGCGTCGTCCCGGAGACGGACCCGGTCCGCGCCCGCGCCCTGGCCCGCGAGTTCCTGGAGATCTACCTCCCCCTGCCGAACTACACCAACAACTTCCTCCGGCACGGCTTCACCGAGGACGACCTGGTGGACGGCGGCAGCGACCGCCTGGTCGACGCCCTGTTCGCCTGGGGCGACGACCAGGCGATCCGCACGAAGATCGACGCCTTCTTCGAGGCGGGCGCGGACCACGTCGCCCTCCAGATCCTGACCGGCGAGCCCCGCGACGCCCTCCCGAGGAAGGCGTGGCGCGACCTGGCTTCCGTACTGGCGTGAGGGGAGCGCCCCGAGGGGCGCGGGGAACTGCGCGACCGGCCACGGACGGCCCGCAGCCGGCAACGGACCGCAGTCCCCCGCCCCTCCCAGCGGAGCGCCTACGCGTCCTTGAACTCCTGCCGCTGCCGCCCGAGCCCCTCGATCTCCAGCTCCACGACATCCCCGGCCCGCAGGAACGGCTTCGGCTCGGGCGCGCCCAGGGCCACCCCCGCCGGTGTCCCGGTGTTGATGACATCGCCCGGGTAGAGCGTCATGAACTGGCTGAGGTACCGCACGACCTCCCCGACCGGGAAGATCTGCTCGGCCGTCGTCCCGTCCTGCTTGAGCTCCCCGTTGACCCAGAGCTTCAGGGACAGGTCCTGCGGGTCGCGTACCTCGTCCGCCGTGACGAGCCAGGGACCCAGCGGATTGAACGTCTCGCAGTTCTTCCCCTTGTCCCAGGTCCCGCCGCGCTCGATCTGGAACTCCCGCTCGGACACGTCGTGCGCCACGGCGTATCCGGCGACGTGCGCCAGCGCCTCCTCCGTGGACCCGAGGTACCTGGCCGTACGCCCGATGACGACGGCCAGTTCGACCTCCCAGTCGGTCTTGAGGGACCGGCGCGGCACGAGGACCGTGTCGTTCGGCCCGACGACGGTGTCCGGCGCCTTCATGAAGAGGACCGGCTCGGCGGGCGGCTCGGCGCCGGTCTCGCGCGCGTGGTCGTGGTAGTTCAGCCCGATGCAGACGATCTTGCCGATCCGCGCCAGCGGCGGCCCGATCCGCAGCCCGGTGGCGTCCAGGACGGGCAGGTCACCGGCGTCGGCGGCGGCCCGGACCCGGCCGAGTGCCTCCTCGTCGGCGAGCAGCGCGCCGTCGATGTCCGCGACGACGCCCGACAGGTCCCGCAGGGCCCCCTCGGCGTCGAGCAGCGCGGGCCGCTCCGCCCCCGCCGTACCGACTCGCAGCAGCTTCATGATCAGTCTCCCTCGATCGCGGGCGCCCGGCCGATGCGCGCGACCCGGATGCGGCGGGACAGCCATCGGAGGACTGGTCGATCCTCCAAGCTGGGCGGGCACTGCGCAATACCCCGTTCACGTACTGGACCCCGACCGCCCGGTCACCTGTACAGCACGGCCCGCTCGACGGCACTCCACGTCGTACTGGTCACGACGTACAGCGCGGCGGCCAGTGGCACGACGGCCACGGTGACCAGCGTGAAGAACGACATGAACGGCATCACCTTCGTCACCGCCCCCAGCCCGGGCAGCTGCTCCCCGCCGGCGGCCTGGGCGGCCGGGTTCGCGGCCATCATGCGCTTGCCGGTCCGGTAGCTGAACGCGGCGACGCAGGCCACGACCACGAACAGCCCGGCGTAGACGAGCCCCGCCCCGCTGAGGACACCGCCCTGAAGGGCGTCCGCCCAACGCTCCCCCAGCGGCGCCGCCAGCAGCTGGTGGCCGAGCAGGCCGTTGGGCTCACCGCCGATCGTGTCGCTGGAGAACAGGTGGTAGAGCAGGAAGAACGCGGGGATCTGGAGCATCCCGGGCAGGCAGCCGGCCAGGGGCGAGACCTTCTCCTCGGCGTGCAGCTCCAGCACGGCCTTCTGGAGCTTCTCGGGGTTCTTGCCATGCTTCTTCCGCAGCTCGGCGATCTTCGGCTGGAGCGCGGTGCGGGCCTTCTGACCGCGCGCGGCGGCCCGGGACAGGGGGTGGACGAGGAGGCGTACGAGCGCGGTGAACAGGACGATCGCGGCGGCCGCGGCCGAGGCGCCGAACAGCGGCTGGAGCAGGTCGGCGAGGTGCTCGACCAGGTTGGCGAAGACGGACATGGGTGAGCCCTCCGGGGGTCTCGTCGTGCCGGAACAGGTCATGGCGGCATGACGACCCGCGCGGGGTCACGTCAGGTGTGGTGAGGCCCGCACCCTGCTGTGGTTACGCCCCTACGCGACGGTCGCCCGGAGGGCGTGACCGGGTGCCCGGGGCCGGGTGCGCCCCCGGGCATCGGGATCGCGCTGGGGCAGGAAGGCCGTACGCCGGTCCCGGTCGCGGATGGCCGTACGCACCCGCGTGCGCGGCACGGTGGGCGCGCAGCGGGAGGCGACGACGGCGCAGAGCGCGAGGGCGGCGGAGGCCGCGGTGGTCGCGGCGAGGGCGACGGTGGCGGAGAGGCTGCCGGTGTCGAGCAGCGCCACCTCGACGAGCAGGAAGAGCAGCGCGAGGGCGGGACGCAGCGTCGCCCAGCTCCGGTTCATCGGCTGCCTCCCCTCGTACATGTGTATGCCCTGTTGTTCGTTATACAGGATGGCTCTCCCGCCCGGGCCCCCGACTTCGTACACGGGTTTGAGAAAGGTTCGTCAGAACTCTCGACAACCCACCCGCCACACCCGATGCTTCTCGTCACCAACCACGGGGACACCCCTGTGACGCCGGGCCGGGGACCGGCGTCTGCCCCCATCTCCCTTACGGAGGAGCCGTGATCCGACGCAGGAGTCTGCTGGCAGCAGCAGGCGGTACGTTCCTCGGCAGCGCCCTGGCGACGGGCACCGCGCACGCGGACGCCACGATCGCCGTCAACCCGTCGACGACGTACGGCACCTGGGAGGGCTGGGGCACCTCCCTCGCCTGGTGGGCCAACGTCTTCGGCGCCCGGGACGACTTCGCCGACCTGTTCTTCACCACCAAGTCCGTCACGTACAACGGCCGTTCCCTCCCCGGCCTGGGGCTCAACATCGCCCGCTACAACCTCGGCGCGTGCAGCTGGAACAGCGTCGGCGGCGAGACGATGGTGAAGTCGCCCAACATCCCCGCCTTCAAGCAGATCGAGGGCTTCTGGCAGGACTGGAGCAACGAGGACCCCACCTCCTCGGCGTGGAAGTGGACGGCGGACGCCAACCAGCGCGCGATGCTGGTGAAGGCCACCCAGCGCGGTGCGATCAGTGAGCTCTTCGCCAACTCCCCGATGTGGTGGATGTGCAGCAACCACAACCCCTCGGGCGCGGCGGGCGGCGGCAACAACCTCCAGACCTGGAACTACCGCCAGCACGCGAGCCACTTGGCGGCGACGGCCCTCTACGCGAAGAACAACTGGGGCGTGAACTTCGCGACGGTAGACCCCTTCAACGAGCCGGCCTCCACCTGGTGGACCGCGACCGGCACCCAGGAGGGCTGCCACATGGACCCCGCGGTCCAGGCCGCCGTCCTCCCGTACATGCGCAGCGAGTTGGACAAGCGTGGCCTGACGAACCTCCGCATCGCGGCCTCGGACGAGACGAACTACGACACGGCCCGCTCCACCTGGTCGTCCTTCAACGCGACGACCAAGGGCCTGGTCTCCCAGGTCAACGTGCACGGCTACCAGGGCTCGGGCGGCCGCCGCGACCTCCTCTACACGGACGTGGTGACCACCTCCCGCAAGAAGCTGTGGAACTCCGAGACGGGCGACAGCGACGGCACCGGCCTGACCATGGCCTCGAACCTCTGCCTCGACTTCCGCTGGCTGCACCCCACGGCCTGGTGCTACTGGCAGGTGATGGACCCGTCGTCGGGCTGGGCGATGATCGCCTACGACGCCGGCACCCTCCAGCCGACCACCGTCCAGACCAAGCACTACGTGATGGCCCAGTTCAGCCGCCACATCCGCCCCGGCATGACGATCGTGAGCACGGGCGTGGACTACGCGGTGGCCGCGTACGACGCGACGGCCCGCCGCCTGGTGATCGTCGCGGTGAACACCTCCACCTCAGCCCAGACCCTCACCTTCGACCTCTCCCGCTTCTCGACGGTCACGGGCGGCTCCGGAGGCCTGGTCCCCCGCTGGAACACGGTCACGACGGGCGGCGGCGACCTCTACACGGCCCGCTCGGACATCCGCCTGTCAGGCAAATCGGTAAGCGTCCCCTTCACTGCCAAATCAGTCCAAACCCTGCAGATAGACGGCGTGACGCTGTAAGTCCGCGGCGGCGGTTCGGGGCGAATCGTGAAGCCTGGGGGGCGAGCATGGGGAGTCCGGAGGCCGGGTGGTCTGGCCTGCGCATCTCTCACGCTCGTCACCTCCCGGCAGTACGGTGTCCCCCATGCGCCCCGACACGCCTGCCGAAAACGTCGACCACACCGCCGAGGCGGCACGCCTGGAGCGGACCGCCGGCCTGTATCCCGAGGACGCCGAGGCCCTGCTGCTGCGGGCAGCGGCCCACCTGGAACTCTCCGGCGACCGCCCCACCGCGACCACGCTCTACGACCGCCTGCTGTCCTCCCCCGACGGCCTGGAGAACCCCCACCTGGTACGGGCGCTCAAGGCCTCCAACCTCTGGGAGTACGGCCACGAGGCCGAGGCCCGCGCGATCATCGAGGGCGTCCGGGTGGCGTCCCCCAGCGACCCGGCGCCCTGGGTGATCGTGGCGGAGTCCCTGGAATCCCACGACGAGCTGGAAGCGGCCCACGACACGTTCACGGCGGCCGTGCAGCACCTCCTGAGCAACGTCGAGGAGCCCCCCTACGCCACCCACCCCCTCCTCTTCGGCCGCCACCGCGTACGGCGCATGCTGGGCAGGTCCCACGACGAGTGGGACGCCCTGGCGGACACCGTCCACTCCCTCCCGATCACCCTGGACGAACTCCACGACCCCAAGCGGGTCTGGTCCCTGGGCTCGGAGAACCCGGCCGAACTGGAGGCGGAGATCCTCCGCCTCCGAGCAGAGCTGGGCGCCTACCGGGAGGCCCTCTCCCGCCCCTTCCCGGTAGCGGTCCTGCACTGGCCGGCGACGGAACTCACGGAACTCCTGGAGGCGTATCCGGCGCTCACGACGGAGTACCCGACCCACGAGGAACACCTCGCGACCATAGAGACGGCCCTACGCGAACTGTCCGCCTCCGGCACGCCCAACCTGGGCATCGTCACCGGCACGGTCCCGTCCTACGAGGCGTTCGCAGCTTCGGAGCTCTCGTCCCCGGACGACACGACCCTCCTCCCCCAGTACGCGACGACCCTGGCGGCACGGGGACGGGCAGTGGCGTGGCCCCCGCAGCAGGGGGCGGCTTGCTGGTGCGGGTCGGGCAGGGCGTATGGCCAGTGCCACGGCAGCGCCGCCTGAGACTCCACGTACCCCTGCGGGTCGTCGCTGAGCCAACCCGGCGTGCGCGGAACCGCTGACGCGCCCGTCACGCCGGGCACCTGCACATCGCACCAGAGCGCCGCCCACCCTGGCCCCCGCTTCCCCGGGCCGCCCGCTCGCTTCTCTCCCGTGCTGGAGCGGCCCGGGTCAAGGGTGGCCCGCAGGGCCATCGGCGCAGCCGACGCGGAACGCAGCGCAGCGGAGTGGGAGCGCCCTTGAGGCGGGGCGCGGAGGCACGAGACTGGCCAGGAAGCGGGCGGTCTCAACAGTGATGTGAACTCGTCCCATGGTCGGACTACCCTCTGCCGTGTGTCCGAAGATCCTACGTGGGAAGCGCCGGCTGGTTCCTGGGCTTCATCCGCAGCCCGCCGCCGCAATATGCAGGCGATCCGCAGCCGCGACACAAAGCCCGAGAAGCTGATCCGACGGCTGGTTCATGCCCAAGGCCTGCGCTTCCGCGTTGCCGCCCGCCCCTTGCCGGATCTTCGGCGAACAGCAGACATGGTGTTCCGTCCAGCCAAGGTGGCCGTCTTCATCGATGGCTGCTACTGGCACGGATGTCCTGAGCACTACATCCCTCCAAGGACGAACCCTGGCTACTGGTCAGAGAAAGTTCTGCGCAACGTGGCACGTGATCGTGACACTGACCAGCGACTCAGGGAGGCAGGGTGGCTCGTTCTCCGATTCTGGGAGCACGAGCCGGCAGAAGAATGCTCGCTCGCAGTCTGCAAGGCGGTAGCGGACCGCAAGGCACGGCAGTCCAGGGCTCCACGTTGATGTGAGGAGATGGCCCCCGCAGCGGATCCCACTTCACTGATACAAGAGCTCCGGGCCACACGACCGCATCGCTCCCCTACGCTGTTTCCAGCGATTACAGCGGTATGGGCGCCTTCTTGAGGGCAGGCTGTCTGGCTGTGCTCGCGTTGATGCCTAGCGGCGTGGGCACATCACCACGACCGTGCAGAACACTGGGGGGCAGGGTGGCGGTGGAGCGCACGAACCGCGACGTCCGGACGCTGATCACGCAGATCGCGGCAGGGGAGATCATGCTCCCGGAGATCCAGCGCGGATACGTATGGAAAGCATCGCAGGTCGCCAGACTCATCGAGTCGCTATATCGCGGATATCCGGCTGGCTCCTTGCTCTTCTGGAAGACCGGCCAACTCGCCGAAACCCGGGGAGCAGCGATTGGCGTGCCTCAGGCCCTGCCGAGGGTTCTTCCTCTCTACCTCTTGGATGGCCAGCAGAGGCTCACCTCACTCTTCCGCGTCCTCACCGACCACCCAGACGCCCAAGTGGTCTTCAATATCGAAACTGAGGCCTTTCAGAACCAAAGTGCCGCCACACGGCGCAACAGGAAGTGGATTAAGGTTTACGACGTTGTTGGACCTGACGCCGATGTCTTCGCGATCCACGGGGAACTGAAGGATGCCGGGCTAGCTATCCCGGATCCTGAAATCGGGCGGCGGTTGAGCGCGCTTCAGAAGATCACCCAGCGTGACTTCCACATGGAAGTCCTGCATGACTTCGAATACGAGGAAGTCGCCGACATCTTCGTCCGCGTGAACAGCGGCGGCCGGGCCCTCAAGACCACAGACCTCGCGCTCGCAACGCTATCCGCGCGTACACCTGGCTTCTTGGGGCAGCTAGAAGCCGAATCCGCCCGCTGGTCCGAGCGCGGGTACGGGGCCCTTGATGTCAACTTCCTCATCAAGGCGCTGACCTTGAGTTTGTCGACCACTGGCAAACGTCTAGCCTCTGTTGCCAAGCTAACCGCTGCTAGCCAAGAAACGGTCGAAGCAGGATGGGGAACGGTTCGTCGAGGAATTGCGCGTGTCGTACCTCTACTTGAAGACCGGCTCCTAATCCCAACTACGGCTCTAGTTCCATCGCTTGCCGCGCTCCACCCCCTGATTCTTCACTACGGGCGGCATGAAGAAGGCGCAGCAATTTCCTCGGACGTGGAGAACGGACTCCTCTACTGGTTTCTGGCCGCTACAGCGCGCAACCGATACGGAGGTGCTTCAGATACGGCGCTCACGCAGGACATCAGAGCGCTGGACGATCAAAATCCTGTCGCAGCGCTGCTCAACAACCTTGGGATACGCGCAAACGGAATTTCGATTACCTCTGAAGATCTGGCCGGACGAAACCACCAGAGCCCTTACCTGCTGTTCTGTTATCTCGCAGCAGCCCACGCTGGTGCCACTGACTGGTGGGATGGCGGACCCATCTCAGGGGGTGTCGACAGGTCTGGTAAGCCTCAGTACAGCCTTGTACATCCGGCCACAAAGCTCCGCAACCACAGCGCCAAGTACTCGTCGGCGGAGATCAACGAACTCGCCAACATCGTTTTTGTCTCTGAGCAGACGGCGAAGAACATCATTGACGGTCGTAGCCCGGCCGCCTACCTGCAGAGCGTCAGCCTCAGCGACCGGGCCGCACATGCGATCCCAGGCGACCCTGCGGTCCATGGCCCCGAGGGGTACCGGGGCTTCTTGGCTGCCCGGAGAGCACTGCTAGCCGAACGGATCACAGCCCTCCTCAACCAATTCCGGCCTGAATTCCTGACCAAGGACGCGGTGGCAACCAAGGGCGGAACAGCGAACTCACTCGTGCTCGCGGGGTACAGCGGAGCCGGCCGGAGCGTGCTGGTCGCACAAGCGGTAGCCGCCGGACAGAAGTGGATCGGCTGGATCGACCCCTCGGACCTGGAGTCAGCACTCGACGCGGCAGCGACCGGCCTCGCCAGCGACGTGCCGGTCGGTGACGAAACCGCACCGCTGCGCGTTGACGACGAGAACGGTGTGACCTTCGGCCTCGGCCCGTTCGTTGTCCTGGGTTCACTCGATCAGTGGCGGACCGCGGTCAAGGATGCCTTCGAAGCATCTCAACCATTGACGGAGTGCCCTGAGCCTAGCGACGACCATTGGGCTGCGGAGCCAAAGGAGTTCCTGCTCTCCGACGCTGGGATGCGGAAAGCGTCCTAGGAAGCAGACACCCCCCTGAGCACCGCAGGCGCGGCTTCAGTCAGCATCGGCACAATGCTTGGGATGCCTGGCACAGGTACATCAGGGGGTATGTCGAGTCTGCACGACTGCCAGCGCCCCCGGGAAGTGCGGTCCGAGGGAACATGGTCCGCTATCCAGTGCTTCGGCACCGCTGCTACGGCCGTGACCTCCAGATCAGCCGTGAGCCGGACCGTCACGAGTTCCCAGTTCGGGTCACGCAACATGGTCTCGTATTCGTTGCGCGAGATGTACACCGTAAGCCGGCCTACACGCAGCGTCGTTTTCACTTCCAGGTGGGCGGAGCGCTGATGGGCATCCACGAAAATGTCATAACCGTAGCCGTCAGACCACGCCGCGACATGCTCCACCCGACCGTCTGCTGATTCAGACAGCAACTCAAGTAGCGCGAGTTCACCAGCCGAGCCGATCCGGGAGCGCTCCTCGGTATCCACCTTTCCCCAGATGGAACTTACCTGCGCGTAGGCCACTTCATGAGTCAGCCCCAGCGTCTCTGCCGCACGCAAGGCGTCTTCGGGGAGTTCGTCAGGCCTGCGGATGAGCACGTCGGCATCTCGGAGCCAGGGCACTCCGCTATGTTCCATCGCAGCGTCGAAAATTCTGCAATGCAGTGGGATGCTACTGCTTGTCTCGCCCAGGAGTCCGGTGTCTTTGATCCAGGCGTACGCGGCGTCGTACTGTGTTGGCGTGATGTCGCTGTAATCGCTGTGCGTAGTGAAAAGAGCGCGGGAGCGGGCGGCTCCGCTGGCTGGAAGCTTCTCGAGCCAGCGGACCGCTGCACGCAAGACCGGATCAGGCGGCACGGGCACGGAGATGACCCATCAGCGCCTGAAGATCCCTGTGGTCCAGGCCACCCCCGACTGCCGGCTCCTCCTCAAGATCGGCCAATTGATGGACCGCCGGATCATCGAGAATCCCGCCCATGAACTTCAGCTTGTCACCGAGCCGTTGATCGACGATCTCGTCAATTGTGCCCTCCGATGCGAGCACCGTGACCCGAGTTTCCGTCTCTGGAGTGAGACCCAGGCGGTGGATGCGGTCAAGGCTCTGCAAGAAGCGGCCAGCCGCGAAGTCACGATCCACGTACACGGCGTCGTGGCAGTGATGGTGCAGACTGATGCCCTCACCGAGGGTTCCTGGGTTGGACAAGAGGACCATGCAGTCAGGGTCATGCCGGAACCGCTTGATCGCCTTTTCCCTATCGGCGTCAGGCATCGCGCCACAGACCAGAGCGGGCGAAAACTCGCTGAGCATGCGTTCCAGCGTGTTGAGGCTCCGCACGAAGGTCGACCAAACGAGCGTCTTACGTCCCTGAGCCGCATTCCGGCCGACGATCGCGAGGACCTCACGGTACTTCGGAGACATCTCGTAACTCGGAAGGTCACGCATCAGCTCGAAGAGCGGTGTGCCCTCGGGAACAGAGAGCGGAGGTACCTGATACGACAGCGGCTCATGACGTGTCGTACCCACAGCGAGAAGCGCCGGGCTAGTCGCTGCCATCAGCATGTAGACGATCACCTTGCCGAGAGCGAGGAACTCACTCTCCGAACCAGCGGCACGGGCGGAGAACCGCCCCACGAGTGCCTCGTACACCTCCTGATGGAGGGGCGGCATCGGTACGGGTGTCATATACGTAGACACCGGCGGCAGCCCTAGCTCGGCCTTGGTGGTGCGAGTAAAAAGAGGGCGCAGAACTTGGCTCGCCTTAGCGAGATCTCCACCGGCCACGGCCTGGATCACCTTCTGGCGTCCGTGGCCAGGCCACACGAAACCGAAGAGATTCTCCAAATCCTTGACACCATTCGGAGCCGGCGTCCCGGTAAGGATCAACCGGTGTCTGCTGCGGGGCCCGAGAGCCAGGCAGGCGGCGCCGTCCGTTCCGTCGGCTCCACGCTTCATTCGATGAGCTTCATCGAGCAGCAGCATCGACGGCCGCGCAGCCAGCCATTGGCCGAGCTCGTTGACGACCCCGTCCTGACGAAGCCGCTCGTAGTTCACGATGAGCGCGTCCGCCGCCGGATCGGCAACCTTGGAGAACACGTCCATGCTCAGGGGCTCAGCCAGGCACTGATGATTCTCGTACTTCCACGACTCGTAGCAGGATTTGGGCCCAACGATAAGAAGCCGCTCAAGGCCGTTGCTACGCCGGAGAGCCTGGAAAACCCCGAGGCCTACACGAGTCTTCCCAGCGCCGGGCACAGAAAAGTTGGCCCCGTGACGTAGGGACAGCAGTTTCGCAATGTCTCGCCGTTGGAACCCGGTAAGATCCGCGGTCCAGCCGGGGCCGAGCAATCCGTCGACTTCCTCAGGACGAACCTCTCCGTCTGAAACACCTGCCCGGTCTAGGCGTCTGGCGACGGTCTGGGCGTCGGCAGCGGAGTCTCTGGCCAGTGCCGCTAGCTGCGGATCCCAGACAACGCTCCTAGGTTCGGGCCAAGTAGCAAGGGCAACCAGGTTTGTCAGGAGGTCGTCAATCTCGATCTCCATGGTCCCTGGGGAGCGCTGCACACTGCTCTGGAAACGAAGAGCGAGGCGCCGCAGCTCTCCCTCAAAGTCTGCGCCAGCTCGAAGCCGGGCACGCGTCACGCCATCTCCGAAGCCGATCTCCAGGCTGGCCGCGGAAGACTCTTCCGGCATCAGCTCTCCCGCGTGGCGTCGAGCAGCCAGGCGACGCCGTCGCCAGGGGAGGAGAAAGTACGGCCTGCCTGCTTCGCAAGGCGGGCAAGACTGGCCTTCAAGGTGAGCAACGCATCGTCAAAGGCGTCCTCGTCGAGTGCGCGCTTTGCCCTTGCTTCGGCGAACTCCGCAGCACATTGATTGACGTAGTCGGCAGCATCGGTGAGGCGGGCCGGGACAGCGACCTGGCGCTTCTGCAGTTCGGCGTTCGCGCCAGCCATCTTCACGGCGACATCGAAGGTCTTACGCGCCGACTTGATGAGTGCATCGGCCTGCCTCACCGCCGCAGCACCGAGCTTGTCACCAGCCTGCGCGGTCGCCTTCGCCTGGAGCAGGGCATCCGTGAGGGCACGGGTGGTCTTTACCGCTGCGGTGGCATCCGGGATCGCTACACCTTCAAGTCCAGGAATTGACACGGAGGCGGACTCCTGGACCCCAGGCCTTAGTTCGTCAGGCAGGCGCTCGTCGAGGTAGCGGCTGTGGAAGTCAGACTCTGCGAGGCGCACGGTTGTCTTCGCGTAGTTGAGTACGACCATGGCCAGACGCGATTCTTTGAGCTGCTCGGCGGCGTCGGGATCAGTCGTGGCGAGCTTGGTGTAGTCGCGGTGAAGTTCGCGGAGCTTCTCCTGATGGTCCTCGAAGTCCACTAGCCGCAGCAGGGCACCGCTATCGGTGTGGCTTCGTTCGATCGCATCTTTGATCAACTGGTAGACCCAGCGGTCCTGCTGAAGTGTGGTCCTCTTGATGTTGAAGTCGCGAGCCACGTCTTCCTCGCGACGGCCGTCCGAAAGCTCTTCTTCGATCGCGATCAGTCGGTTGATGTACGAGTACTCGCGGCGCTTGTCGCGGCGCAGCTGAAGAGCGAGCTCAACGTTGTTGATATCGCGTCGGGACGTATCCGCCGGGAGCACCCCCACCCGGATGTCCCTGATGCCCAGATCCTTCAGCGCGGCACAGCGGGTGTTCCCATCGACCAGGATGCCGTCTGGGCTGATGATCCCTGGCTCTCGCTGACCCATGTCGTCCAGCTCATCCTGCAACGCTAGGTAGTCAGGGTCCGTCTGGTTGGGATTTGACGGCCGGCAACGCAGCAGGTCATGCAGATACGTTTGCCCGGCCTCACTCCACGGCTCTTCCTCCAGCACCCGGTTGCGCTCAGGTTCCAGGGTGCGCTGTGCCCGAATGCGGTGGGTGTCGGGGTTGAAGTAGAGCATGTCGACCGGCATAGAGATCACATGCAGGTGCTTCTGCTCACCGCGCCACTCCACGGTCACCTTCGGACCGTCCTCGGCCATGGCTTGTTTCAGTCGCTCGTCCACCAGCGAGCGAATCTTCTCACCCTCGGGTGGAACGCCGAACTTCACAGCCATAGCCAGAGCCTCCCCGGAACAGACGTAGCGTGCCTCAGCATCATCGCAGGCTTCGCTGACAGGAGGCGTGCCGATAATCCACAATCAACGTCTCGATCAACGGAGGACGGAGCACGAAGTGACACTGCCCGCTTGGAACGACCCTGACCTGAAGGCAGGAACTATGGTCCGCGGGGCGCTCTGGCTCGTCCAGGTGGTCGGCGAGGGGAACACCTTCAACAAGGAGCAGATCCGCGAAGCGTTCCCCGGCATCGCTCAGGCGGACCGGCGCATGCGCGATCTTCGCAGCTTCGGCTGGGTCATGCTCACCACCACCGAGGACGCGACCCTCACCGCTGAGGACCAGCGCTTCGTGAAGACCGGAGTCCCTGTCTGGGACCCTGCGGCGCGGCGCGCGGCAACACCGCAGAAGGCCGTCTCCAACAGGGAGCGGCAGGCTGTCATGGCCCGGGATCACTACATGTGCACCATCTGCGGCATCTCTGGGGGAGAGTCCTACTACGACGACTCAAATCAGACCGCAGTGCTATCCGTTGTCCGGCGCCAGACGGTACTGCCCGACGGCAGGGAGGAAACGCTACTGACAACGGAGTGCAAGCGGTGCCGCTCAGGTTCGGATGGGAGCACTGCACGCGCGGATGACGCGTTGGCTGAGGTCAAGCGACTCGACGCCGGGGAGCAGCGTCGCCTGCTCCGGTGGATGGAACGGGGGCGTCGCGGAACTACACCGCTGGAGCGGGCTTGGAACACTTACCGACGATTGCCGGCCGACGCCCGGGATGAGCTGCGGTCGGCCATCCAAGGCTGACGCACCTTGCGGCGCCAGCGCCGCCAAGTATGGCCCTCGTCCAGAGAGGTCCCGAGTAGCCGTAGACTTCACTGGCCTGTGCAGCTCTGCGTGCCGACCACCCCCTTCGCCGACAACATGCGGCTAGGGTGCTGGTCCACATCGAGTTGGAAACTTGTTACGTCTGCGGGGCCGAGTAATACGGTGCCCTTGTGCCGGCTTCGGCCGGCGCACTTGGAAGGAGATCGCGATGTCGGCGGCGGAGCGCAAGCAGAGACTCGAAGTCGTCGAGATCTGCGCTGGCGCCGGCGGGCAGTCCTTCGGACTCCATCGTGCCGGGTTTACCCATCGGCTCGCCGTTGAGTTGGACGTACATGCGGCTCACACGCTGGAGCAAAACCTCCGTCGCTTGCTCAAGGAGGACGGCGTTGAGGTACCAGATGACTTGGTGAAGGTCGGCGACGTTGCGGATCCTGCCGTATGGGACCCGGATGCCTTCAAGGAGGGCGAAATCGCCCTACTGGCAGGCGGCGTGCCCTGCCCTCCCTTCAGCATCGCGGGAAAGCAACTGGGGTCAAGCGACGAGCGCGATCTCTTCGCATGGGCTATCGAACTGTGCGGCCGGATGAGGCCCAAAGCTCTACTCCTGGAGAACGTACGCGGACTTAGCGCGAATCGATTCTCCGGGTACAGGCAGGCCGTTCTCGATAAGCTGCATGACTTTGGCTATATCGCATTCTGGAAGCTACTCAACGCCTCGGACTACGGCGTTCCGCAACTGCGGCCTCGTTTCGTTCTCGTTGCACTTCTCCCTGAATACGCGAAATACTTCCAGTGGCCGCAGGGGCGCCCTGGAGAAGCTCCTACTGTGGGCGAAGTCCTCGTTGACCTCATGGGCGAGAACGGTTGGAGCGACGAGGCAGTTGAGGCCTGGGCGGTAAAAGCTAACAAGATCGCCCCGACCATCGTTGGCGGTTCGAAGAAACACGGCGGGGCCGACCTCGGCCCGACCCGGGCAAAGAGAGCCTGGGCCGAACTGGGGGTCGATGCCATGGGTGTGGCCAACCACGCGCCCACGGCAGACTTCAAGCCCACCAAGGGTGCTACAGGTCCAAAACTAACAACCAAAATGGTTGCTAGACTTCAGGGCTGGCACGAGGAATTCTCCGACTGGGAATTTTTGGGCCTTAAAACTTCGGTGTACCGACAGATCGGCAATGCCTTCCCTCCGCCTGTCGCAAAGGCGCTCGGTGAAGCCATTAGGGATGCGCTCCTGAAGAACGGCGAACCACTCCCTCTCGTGGAGACTTCCAGCACCATCCACGACCCTGTGTACAAGCTTCTGCGGCAGCAGACTCGGCCTCTTACCGCCGAGCAGATCATTGCGAAGCTCGCCAAAAACGGCGTGACCATGGAGCAACCCGAAGTAGAGCGACGCCTCAACCACTTGGGCCACGACTTCGAATTGCAGAAAACGGAACGCAAGTCCGGCGAACTCGCTTACAGCTTGGGGCAGTTCAAAGCGTTCGTAGGCCAGGACGACCATCAACGCCATGACTTGTTCACCCAGCACCGCACAAAGATCAGCTGACGTTGTCGGCGCTTCGGCCTCGCAGAATTCATCTTCTGATCTGCAGCCGCACCAACCGGCGCCCCATCGCCCTCCACAGATGGGCAGCGCAATTGGTACTGTCTCACTGCGTGCCTGACCTGCTTGGGGCTAGAGGCGACCAGAGGCCCCGCCCTTCCGCGGATGCAGCCGCGGGATACGAGGGCGAGGCCCCTGGCTTCGGTGGTGTGGGCCCTGGCTGATCACTCAGCTGGGGCCCGCGCGCGTCAGGACCGCATGCCCTGCTCGTAGATCCACGCGATCACGAGGAATGCTTCGCATGCCGCCGAGACCCGTGCGGACGAAACGTGCGGTCGCACTCGGTCCTTCCACCGATCTCCAAGCCAGGTAGCCAGCTTCAAGACCGGTCTCCCTTCTAGCCCGAGGGCCATACTGCGGGGATCGCCCCGCCGCGCGGAGGCCGCCTGTCATGCCTCCAGCTGGAAGGCACAATGCGCGTCCCGCGAAGGGGAAGGACACCTCTCCGTGCAGGAGGTGGCGCATGCCATCAGCACAAATGGCTCACCTCACACCCCACCCTCCTACTCACGCCCACTGACCTCCCACCTCCGCAGTAAGGATTCTGCCGGACGTCGCCGAACGCCGTCGGCCCGTTGTCCGGTGAGGCCGACGGTACACTAGTTGACGCCGTCACCGCTACGAGTGAACGGGCAGTCGAACAGGCAAGCCAGACAGGAGGGTTGCGATGGCGGACGAGCGCCCCGTGCGGCGGTCATCGAAGGTGAAGGTCGCCGAATTTCTGGCGGCTGTGGGTGAGGGCAAGGTCTTCACAAAGCTCCAGCTTTTCGAGGGCGTTCCCGGTGTGGCTCAGGCAGACCGGCGCATGCGGGACCTGCGGGAGCTGGGCTGGAAGATCGACAACTACAAGACCGACCCGCGTCTGCAGCCTGACGAATATCGGCTGACGCAGATCGGCACCCGCATCGACCTCGGAGAACAGCCGAGGGAAAGCCCTCGGCCACGGATCTCTGCCGCTCGTCGGCGGGAAGCCCTGGTAGGGGCCGACTTCGCATGCCAGACGTGCGGCATGCGGGCCGCCGAGCTCTACCCGGACGAAGACCAGACAGCAGTGCTCAGCGTCCACCTCATCGATCCGACCCCGCCCGTGGACACTGACCTGTCTAACCTCCGCGTGGAGTGCCAACGGTGCTATGCGGGAATCCGCGGCGGCACTGCGGCACCAACCACCCCGCAGGACGTCCTGACACGGGCGTCCAGGCTTAGCAGCCGCGAAGAGAAGCGCCGGTTGTACCGGCTAATGCAATCAGGCCGGCCAGAGCGAGACGAGGTTGACCTAGTCTTTGGTGAATGGCTACGGCTCGGGCGAGAGGACCGAGTGGACGTCATGCTGAAGCTTGCGGGGGCACTGATCGAGGACGACTGATGTGGGCCCGGACTGATTGCCGCCTACGGCAGAGCAGTTGGGACCGATCAAACTTCTGGCGTTGCAGAAACAACGACGTCGAACTGGCTATGGGTCGGCAAGGAACCACTGGTGACAGCCAACCCCGCTTCCACCGCTGGAGTGACGTCCAGCAACGGATAATCTGCCCCCATGATTCGCGCAGTCGTGTTCGACGTCGGTGAGTGCCTCGTGGACGAGACCCGGGAGTACGGCACTTGGGCCGACTGGCTCGGCGTGCCGAGGCACACCTTTCATGCGATGTTCGGGGCCGTCATCGCCCAGGGCCGTGACTACCGGGAGACCTTCCAGGAGTTCCGGCCCGGGTTCGATCTGTACGCCGAGCGGGAGAAGCGGGCCGCTGCCGGGCAGCCGGAGAGCTTCGGGGAAGACGACCTGTACAGCGATGTCCGGCCCGCCCTCCGACAGCTCCGGGCCGCCGGGCTGTGGCTTGGAATCGCCGGGAACCAGACCGTACGGGCCGGTGGCATTCTGCGGGAGCTGTTCTCCGATGACGTCGACCTGATCGGTACGTCCGACGACTGGGGCGCCAGTAAGCCCGACCCTGAGTTCTTCAAACGCGTGACCGCTGCCGTGCCCTTCGAGGCCGGTGAGATTCTGTACGTCGGTGACCGGTGCGACAACGACATCGCACCGGCCAGGCAGGCCGGGATGCGTACCGCGCTGGTGCATCGCGGACCGTGGGCCGGCATTCAGTGGAACAGCACCGAAGCCAAGGAGCTGCCGACCTTCCGTATCGAGACCCTCACCGAGCTTGCCTCCAGGGTGGACGAGTTCAACGCCTCAACGCGCTGAGGGTCGTCGCCCAGTCGTACAGGCGGTCGTCGAGGTCACGAACACAGCCCTCGTGCTGGTGTGGAGACAATGCGCGTCGGACTTCGCGCACTCGGTCCATGCCGGTGGCGTACCACGTGAGAGCCAGCTGATCGAGTGCCTTGCCCGCGTACTCGCAGGCCGCTTCCGGACTGCCCGAGGCCGCCTCGACCGCCGCCAAGTCCCCGTACACGACAATTCGTTGCTTCTCCTCGCCCGGCGTCATGGCTTCAAGGGCCTGGAGGAGCGCAGCCCGGGCTTGCGGGAGGTGGCCGGCGAGCAGCTGGGTGTTTCCCTTGAAGGCTGCGAGCCGCGCCGGGGAGAACCAGTCCATCCACGGCGGTGACGGGTGCTCGTTGCCGGCCTCCAGGACGTCCTCGGCGTGGGTGATCAGGTTCAGCGCGGTTCGGGTGTTGCCACACCTGGTCTCGCACTCGGCCTCCACTGCGTCCAGCCAAGCGAGGAACTCGGCGGAGGCAGGGGCGCGGCGGGCGTAGGTCCGGGCCGCGATCATCCGCTCCTGCGCTCCTTCCTGATCACCCACCCAGCCCGGAATGAATGCCATGTGCGCGATGATGGCCGAACCGAGCAAGGCGTGGTCGGCCTCGCCCGCCGCTTGCAGGGCGAGGAGAAGCGTGTCGTGCGCGGTGGCGGGTTCGGAGAGGTCGAAGAACTCGATCCGGCCGGCCAGGAGGTATGTCTCGGCGAGGGCGGCGGCGATCGTGCGTCGGGTGGAGTCCGACGTTTCCGGCAGCAGGGCACAGCCGAGCGTCGCGTGTGCCACGACGGCCGGGTGCAGTGTGGTCGGTGCGACGGACCAGTAGAGCCGACGGTGGGAACGGGTGACTGCCTCGAAATCCGCTCCGGCGGTCTCCGGGTGCGAGGCGGCTGCGGCACGGCCTGCTCCGATCGCCAGACCCGGTGTCGGCGCCACTCCGGCGAACCGCCTGCGCCCGGCGTCGTCGGGCACCGTTCCTTCCGCGCCCCACGGAGGCGTGAAGCCGAGGGTCTCCAAGCTCTGGCCGAGCAGGTGTACCAGCACGCGCTGACAGTCCGGTTGAGGCCACGGTGGATTGTCGGACTCCCAGCGCCGGACCTGCCGCGCCCCGATGGACAGGCCTCTCATGCCCATGTCCTTCGCATGCTCCGTGAGCGCGTCGGCCAGGTCCTGCTGCGAGTTGAAGCCGGCGGCCACCCGAGCAGCCTTGAGTCGCACGTTGCCTGTGGGCCTTGGCATGAGCCACCTCCTCCTGCTGTCTGCGGCTCATACCTTCCCACGTGAGTCCCCTACAGGACATCGACTCCACCCCAAGTGGGCATCCAGGCCCTCTTTTTGTCCTGTCAACGGCCTTTGGAAGTCCTCGAATAGGCAGGTCGCTTGGTGAACTCTGTCCCGTGCACACCGACGGACAGCGAGGGAGCACGTTGTGTACTCACACGAGGGCTTGGACGGAGTGGTCTCGGAGTGGCTGGCTCGGACCCACCCGGACCCGGGGCGCGTATGGACGGAGTGGGCCACGCTGGGCGTCGCGCTGCTGCCTCTCGGCCGGCGATTCGCCGCCGTGCGTATGCCGTCCGAGATCGTGCACGCCGCCGTCCGGTGCGAGGACCCGGACCGCGTGAGGGCCGCGCTCGGTGGCTTACTGGGAGGGGGGATCATCTTCGACCGTCGAGTGGCAGGTGGCACCTACTACGCCCTGGTCGATGGGCATGCCGGTCTCGCGTGGGTCGACGACGACGCCGTGACGTGCCTTGGTCGTGGCACCTACTTGGGGGTTCCGCGCATCGACAGACGGCAACCGCCGGGGACGTACTGGGTTGTTCCGCCGCGGCACGAGGGCGAACTGTGTTGCTCGCGTGCGGTCCTCGATCTGCTCGGAGCGGGTCGCGCCCGACTGGCCGCGGAGGGCGAGGTCCGTTCGCACGACGAGGGTGGAGTCATGCGGGCTGTGGTCGTCGAAGGCCCGTGGGCCATGCGACTCGTGACGGACCGGCTGCCCGTACGCCCGCCGGCGTACGCGAGCGTCGTGCTGGACGGGCCCTCACAGACGGCCCGGTACACGGGCGCCGACGGCCGACCCGTCGAGATGGGCAAGCACGGCACATCCAGGACGACGGGCACCGCATCGATCTCTGGAGGCGGGGACGGGCAGAATCCGCAGCCACAGACTCAGGACGACCACACCACCGACTACGAGTCGGACTGAGCGGTGGCGTCCACGGTTCTGGTGGTCACCGCGTTGGAGGACGTCACAGCGGATCTCGTCATCCATGCGCTCAATGAGCGCGGAGTGCCTGTCGTACGCGTCGATCCGGCGGATATCGGAGCGGACCTGGCCTTCGGATTTCGCCTCGGCGACGACGGTCCTCTATGGGCCGGGCGGCTGATCACCCTCAGCCGAGAGATGGACCTACGGGAGGTGGCGGCGGTCTACTACCGTCGCCCCACCCCGTACACCGCCCGCTTCGGGCGTCTCCCCCGGCAACAGCAGGTCTTCTGCGAGGCAGAGGCGAGACACGGGCTGGGTGGCGTCCTGAACGCCCTGCGGACGGCGACGTATGTGAACCATCCCCATGCGGTGGCCCGCGCTGACTTCAAGCCCGCCCAGTTGCAGCAGTTTGCCCTGTCGGGACTGCGGGTCCCGCCCACACTGATCACCAACAAGGTGGACACGGCCAGAAAGTTCGCCGCTGATCACGGGCGGGTCGTCTGCAAGACCTTCCGTGGGCTTCCCCGCAGCGAGGACGGCCACACCGGCGCGATCTGGACCCAGCGGGTGGACCCCGACAGCTTCGACGAGTCCCTGACGGTGACCGCGCACCTGTTCCAGGCAGAGATCCCCAAACGCGCGGATGTGCGGATCACTGTGGTGGGCCACCGGGTCTTCGCCCAGCAGATCCTCACGCTTGACCGAGCGTTGGACTGGCGTCGTGGCGACTGGGACGAGCTGTCGCATTCCTCCATCGCCGTACCCGCCGCGATCGAGGCTGCACTCCATGCCTACTTGAAGTTCTTCGGCCTGGTTTTCGGCTGCTTCGACTTCGCGCTCACCGGCAACGGGGACGATGCCGACGACTGGTGGGCCATCGAGTGCAACCCGAACGGTCAGTGGGGCTGGCTTCCGGACGCGGCGGACATCGCCGAGGCATTCGCCGACATCCTGAGCAACGACGTACGGAAGGAGACGCCAGGTCATGGTGATGCCCGCTGACCCCGAGACCGATGCGGTCCCGCTCCGCGCAGCCATGGTGGACGCCCTCTCGCAGAACGATGCTCTGGCTGACCCGGCTTGGCGGGCTGCTGTTGGAGCCGTGCCACGACACCGCTTCGTGCCCGGGTTCTACCTGCCGGCCGACGAGCGTGACGAGCGCGGATTGACGACTTGGGAACCGGTCACAGCCGAGCTCGACTACGGCCGGTGGCTGGCGGCCGTGTACTCGGACACGACCCTGGTCACCCAGTTCGACGGAGAGGAACCCGATTGGCGGACACCGGTCGTACGGCACGGTGGCGCGCCCACCTCGTCGTCCACGCTGCCGTCCCTGGTGGTGCGCATGTGGTCCGACGCCGAAGTGGCCGAGGGACACACACTGCTGGAGATCGGGACCGGCACGGGCTACTCGACCGCACTGGCTTGTGAGCGTCTCGATTCCGGGGATGTCACCAGCATCGAGGTCGACCCCCGGCGCTTGGAGGCGGCGGCGGACGCGCTGTACGGCTGCGGCTACACCCCGACCCTGGCAGTGGCGGACGGGCTGTACGGGTACTGGCCCGAGGCCCGCTTCGATCGAGTCGTCGCCGCGTGCTCCTTCCGCACGGTCCCCCCTGCCCTGCTCGCGCAGACCCGACCGGGCGGAAAGATCCTGCTCACCCTGTCGGGATGGCTCTACGGCTACGCGCGTGTGCTGCTCACCGTCGCCGCGGACGGAACGGCCGAGGGGGCATTGCTGCCCGGCACGGTGTCCTTCATGTCCGCGCGGACACATGCCGCACCGGCATTCGGAAATCCCGCCCACTGGGCCGCCGGGCTTCCGGACAAGCCCAGAACGGCTCGACACGGGCCGGATCGACTCGTGGCCGTGACCGAAGAGGCGTTCCAGCTGCGGTTCCTCGCCCAATGCGCCGTGCCGGACGCCCAGATGGTCACCGTCGATGAAGTCCTGTGCCTGATCGACGTCGTGAGCGGCTCGGCGGCCACGCTGACGCGCCTGGACGGCGGCTGGCAGGTACGAGAGGGCGGCCCGGTGAGGTTGTGGGAGCGCGTGGAGAGCGTCTTGGAGGCCTACGATGCCGCAGGCCGCCCAGGGCCGGAGACTTTCACGCTACGGGTGTGCGCCAAGGGACAGCGTCTGGAACAACCGATCATGCCGGACCTGCTACTGCCCGGGACCGCTCCGCTCTGAGCGCAGTCCCCGCTCGAACCGATACTGCTCCACCAGCTCCCCCCACTCCCCGGCATCGCCCTCACTCACGGCGACGGACCTCGTCCCGCCCGCGAGAGCACGCACCCTGGCTGCCACCTGGGCGGCCTGGCCCGCGGACGCGTACACGCCCAGGACCAGAGCCGTCGAGTCGTCGTCGGGCCCGTCACCGGCAACGGTGAAGCTCCAGGGGACTTCGCAGGGAGGCGCATGGTCCGGGTCCGGGCACAAGAGGCGTTGGATCGGGTCCTGGAGGGCGAGCGCCTCCTCCGTGCTCGGGTGTCCGGCGATGCGGATCTCGTACACGCGTGGTGGGTCTTCGGCCGGTAACAAGCGCCCCTCCTGGTTCGGCTCGGCGGCTTCCGACCGTAGGTGTCGCCGCGTGCCTGCGCATCCGGATATCGCCGGCTCACATGTACTGGAAGTATCTGTCCCACCAGGCCAGGGGCAGTTCCTCGTCCTCGTCCTCGTCGGGATCGAAGCCGTACTCGGCGGCCGCCCACGCCCTCAGTATCTCCTCGTCCTCCTCCGAAGGCTCCAACTCGGCCCGGCCGTCGTACGGCTCCAGCAGCAGGGTCACGGGTACGCAGACGCATCCCAGTTCCGTGCACAGTCCGTCGAGCCAGGTCACGAACTCCTCGGTCAAGCCCTCCTCGCAGCCGGGCATTCCCCAGCCCTCGCCGGTGCCGGCCGTGACGAAGGGGCCGAAGTTGCTCATCAGTACCCACAGGGGGCGGTCGGTGCCCGTGGCGGAGGCGGGGATCGAGACGGCGCCGTAGTAGCTTGCGTCCTGGGGCATGCCGGAGGTGACGGACTGGCCGTAGCGCTCTTTCAGGGCCCAGGTCAGGCGGGTGAAACGATCGCGGGCGGCTGGGAGGTCGTAGTTCTCAGGCAGTTCCAGGTGCTCCGGGTCGTCCAGTTCGCGCAGGAGCCCGCGGATGCGGTCGATGGGCAGCATGGTGATGGATGTCCCAGCGGCCCCTAGCCCCGCTCGACGCAGAACTCATTGCCCTCCGGGTCCGCCATCACCACCCAGCCCCGGCCGTTCGGGAGGGTGCGGTCCGTCAGGATGCGGGCGCCCAGGGAGGCCGCGCGTTCGACCTCCTCGGCGCGGGTGCGGCCGGTGGGGCCCAGGTCGAAGTGGATGCGGTTCTTCGCCGACTTGGCCTCCTCGACTCTGACGAAGAGGAGGCCGGGCGCTCCGTCGGGGAGTTCGATCAGGACCTCGTCGTCGCCGGGCTTGTCGGTGTCGGAGATCGGGTGGCCCAGGAACTCGGACCAGAAGCGGGCGAGTTCGTAGGGCTCGCCCGTGCAGTCGAAGGTGATGTGGCGGATGGTCGGGTTCAACGGCCTTCTCCCTCAGGGGTGTTCAGCGGGGTGCGTTTCGCAGGATGCGTGGGGAGGCCGGGGTCTGTCGAACTATTTGGGTTGTCGGCCTGCCGGGTTCTCGGGGAGGTTTCCGTTGCCGCCCAGATTGGCGACCATGCGGCGCAGCACGTTGATCGTCGTGATGAAGTCGGCCTGAGTGATGCCCTCGTGGGTCCGGTGGTGGACGCGGAGATTGCGTTCCCGGGCGCGGAGGCGGCCGGCCTCGCCCTCCTCGGTGAGGGTCATGGTGCCCGTCGCGTCCTGGGTGAGCCAGCCCCGGGCGATGAGGTCGTCGTAGACCGCGTCGAAGTCGGTGTTCTGGTCGTCGTAGGGCGTCAGGCGGTCGGTGAGGGTCGCGCGGGTCCAGTGGCCGGGGGCGCCGGAGGCGTGGTTGAGGGTCCACCAGTGGGGCTGGGTGAGGTTCTCCACGACCAGTTGGGCGCGGAGGGCACCCACCACCCTGCGGCAGGCCTCGCCGGTCCAGGCGCCGATCGGCTGGGCGGCCGGTTCCTCCGGGGAGTACTCCTTGAGGTTCTCCGTCTGTGCGCTCATGCGGCCAACGTAGGACCTCAAGCAAACTTGAGGTCAAGGAACGGCCACCCCGCGCCTGAAGGGGTGGCCGTCTTGGTGCGCGCTGCGCTGCGCGGGCTACGACGCCGGGGTCAGATCGGCTCGGCCGAACAGGAGGGCGTAGCCCGCGGGGAGCTGGGCCAGGATGCGGGTGACCAGGTCGTCGCCGATCAGGGGCGGCAGCGCGCCGAGGACCGAGCTGACGTCCCAGCGGGCCGTGGCGGACGTGGCTCCGGGGGTGCGTGAGGCGACCTCGTCGACGAAGCGCGCGGCCGTGAGCCGGTGCGTGGCCGGGATCTGGGCGGCGATCAGCCGGGCGGCCTCGCCGGGCAGGGCGCGGGCGAGGTCGACCCGTTCGTCGCCGGTGACGTGGGTGCCGAGGGCGGCCAGTACGGTGCGGGTGACCTGCTCCGCCTTCGTCCGGGTGGGGTACAGGCCCGTCTCGCGGACCGCTTCGATCAGCTGGTGCCAGCCGTTGTCGTCGGTGGTGTGGGGGGCGCGGCCGGGAGTCACACGGGGCACCGTCGTCGTGCTCATGTGTGGGGTTTTCCTCCGGGTGTGTGCGTTTCAGTGGGGTAGGTGCGTGGGTGCGGCGCGGGTGGGTGTGCCGCGCCGCCGGGGGATCGTGCCGGCGGCGCGGCGTACCGGTTGGCGGTGCCGTGCGGTGCCGTCAGCCGCTGAGCTGCCTGCGGGTGTCGCCGCCCGAGATCTGGATGCGGCGGGGCTTGGCCTGCTCGGCCACCGGGATGCGCAGGGTCAGGACGCCGGCCTCGTAGGAGGCGTCGATGCGCTCCGTGTCGAGTGTGTCGCCAAGGAAGAGCTGGCGTGTGAAGGTGCCGGTGGGGCGCTCGGCGACGAGCGGTTCCGCGCCCTCGGGGGCGGGGGACCGGCGCTCGGCTCGCACGTTGAGGACGTTGCGCTCGACGTCCAGTTCGATCGTCTCGGGGTCGATGCCGGGGAGGTCGAAGTGGACGAAGAAGTCGTCCCCGGAGCGGTAGGCGTCCATCGCCATGGCCGACGGGCGGGCTGCGGTGGGGCCGAAGACCTGCTGGGTGAGCCGGTCGAGTTCACGGAAGGGGTCCGTGCGCATGAGCATCACTGGTCACTCCTCTCTTCAGGTGCAGTGGGTGCGATGCCCTACGGTCTGCGTCTTCTTATATAGCTCGCAGGAGGAAACTTGACAAGCCTGGGCTCAGGTTCGGGTTTCATAAGAGCCCGGGCTAGCCTCAAGATCCCCATCCGAGATCCCTGGCAGGGTGCAGGACGCAGGAGGCAGACATGGCGAAGGTTCCGAGTGCGGTGGTCGCCGCGAGCGGGCTCGTGGGCGGGTACGGCGTGGCCCGCTGGACCAGGCAGCGGCCCCTCGGCGGGGCCGTACTGGCCGCGGCCGGGGTGGTGGCCGCGCGGCAGTGGCGGCAGCAGGCCGGTGGGGTGGCCGCGGGGGCGTTGTCGGCCGCGTATGTCGCCGCCTTCGCCGGGTCTCATCCGCTGGCCAGAAAGGTGGGCGCCTGGCCTGCCGTGTTCGGGGTGGCGGGGGCCGTGGGGCTGGCGTCGTGGGCGGTCGCGGACCGGCGGAGCCCCGGCGCGTAGGCGACAGCAAAGAACCCGGCCCTGAATGCCAGGGCCGGGTTCTTGTCTGGAGCGCCGGGCAGGCCTTGCACCTGCATTTCCCCACAGGAAGTGGGGCGTCTTTCCTTGGACCACCAACGCACTGTCCCCTCACCGGAGTTCCGGCGACTGGACGCAGATCAACTATAGCGCAGTTTCTGTTATCGCCCGCACCGCCGGGCCGTCTCCTCACCGTCCCCCGCAGGTACGCGACTTACGACGCTGAGGTACGACGACGTGACACGACAGATCAGCCGCCGGAGCATGGTGAAGGCAGCGGGCATCGGCATCGGGATCGGTGTGACCGCGACGGTGACGGCGACGGCGCTCGCCACACCGGCCGGGGCCGCCGCGGGCCCCCTCGCCCACCCCGGGCTGCTGCACACCCGTGCCGATCTGGACCGTATGGCGGCCAAGGTGAAGGCGGGTGCCAGACCGTACGCCGCCGGGTTCGCCAGGCTCACCGCCAACCGGCATGCGCAGAGCGGGTGGCGGCCGAATCCGCAGGCCGTCGTGTACCGGGGGTCGGGTACGCCCGAGAACTACCGGATCCTCTACAACGACATCCACGCCGCGTACCAGAACGCCCTGCGCTATCACGTCAGCGGCGATCAGGCGCACGCCGACACCGCCGTGGCGATCCTCAACGCCTGATCGGGGAAGCTGACCAGGCTGGACGGCAGTGCCGATCGGTTCCTGACGGCGGGGCTGTACGGCTACCAGTTCGCCAACGCCGCCGAACTGGTGCGGGAACACCGTGACTTCGACCTGGGGCGAGCGCAGGAGCTGATGCGCGACGTCTTCCATCCGCTGAGCGACGACTTCCTGACCCGGCACAACGGTGCCGTCGTCACGAACTACTGGCCCAACTGGGACCTGACGGCCATCGCGTGTGTGCTCGCGACCGGGATCTTCTGCGACGAACAGGCCGTGATCGAGCGGGCCGTGGAGTACTTCAGGCACGGGGACGGGATGGGGTCGGTGAAGCACGCCATTCCCGTCGTCCACGAGGACGGGCTCGGCGAGTGGGTCGAGGCCGGTCGCGACCAGGGGCACGCGCTGCTCGGGGTCGGGCTGATGGGCACGGTGTGCGAGATGGCGTGGAACCAGGGGATCGACCTGTACGGCTATGACGACAGCCGGTTCCTCAAGGGGGCGCAGTACGTGGCCAAGTGGAGCCTGGGCGGGGACGTGCCGTACACGGCCAACACGCGGCGGAAGGGCGCGATCGGGGGGTGGTCGGGGAGTGAGACCGCGTCCGGTGTCGCGGGCGTGGATCCGTCGATGACCCGGCCCATCTGGGCGATGATCGCCAACCACTACACCAAGCGGCGGGGGCTGCCGGCGTCGTACCTGACGCGGGCGGCAGCCAAGGCCGCGCCCGAGGGCGGTGGCGGGGATTACGGGCCCAACAGCGGGGGGTTCGACCAGCTGGGGTTCGGGACGCTGGCGTTCACCCGGGACCGGGTGGAGGAACCGGGCGGAAGCCCCACGCCGGGTTCTGGAGCGGACGCAAGCCCCACGCCCGGGTCGGGAGCGGACGCAAGCCCCACGCCCGGGTCGGGAGCGGACGCAAGCCCCACGCCCGGGTCGGGGTCGCCGGGTGGGTCGCGCGGCGCGGGGGGCTCCCGGCCCCAGGGTTCGGCGTCCCCGGTCGCCGGGGACGGCCTCGCCGCGACCGGTTCCGGGGAGGCGGCGGGGTGGGCCGCCGCGGCGGGGATGGGCGCGGTGGCGGGCGGGCTGCTGTTGCTGCGGAGGCGTGACCGGGTGCGTCGGGAGGCGGCCGAGTAGCGCGATCGGAGCATGTGGGCCGGCTCTGGCCGTGTTTCCCTTGCCGTTCGTGGCCCACATGCTCCGATCGCGCCCCGGCCTTCAGGTCCACGCCGTGGTCGGCCGGGCCTCCTCCGCCCCGGGGCCGCCGCCCTTCGGTCCGTTGTCCCGCCCCGGCCCGCAGCCCTAAACCGTCGCCTGCCGCGGCCCCGAGTCGCCGGAGGCGTCCGCCGCCGTCAGCGGCTTCGCGATGTCCTCCAGGGAGCGGCGTTCCGCCTTCACCGCCAGGAGTGCCGCGACCAGGCCCGCCAGGCACATCAGCGTCGCGCCGATCGAGAAGGCGAGGACCGTGTCGCCGACAACGCCGGATTCCGTGAGCTTGGCGAAGAGGAGCGGGCCGCTGATGCCGCCGGCTGCCGTGCCGATGGCGTAGAAGAACGCGATCGACATGGCGCGGGTCTCCATGGGGAAGACCTCGGAGACGGTCAGGTAGGCGCTGGACGCGCCGGCCGAGGCGAAGAACAGGACCGCGCACCAGCACGCCGTCATCGTGGCCGCGCTCAGGGAGCCCTGGTCGAAGAGCCAGGCCGTGCCGAAGAGGAGCAGGCCGGACAGGATGTACGTGCCGGAGATCATGATGCGGCGGCCGACCGTGTCGAAGAGCTTGCCGAGGAGCAGCGGGCCGAAGAAGTTGCCGAGCGCGATGACGGCGAAGTAGTAGCCGGTGTTGCCGCTCGGGACGTCGAAGAACGTGGTCAGGATCGCGCCGAAGCCGAAGGTGATGGCGTTGTAGAGGAAGGCCTGGCCGATGAAGAGGGAGAAGCCGAGGACGGCGCGCCTGCGGTAGTCGGAGAAGACCGTGCGGCCGATCTCGATGAAGGAGACGCTGCGGCGCTGGTGGATGGTGATCTCGCCCTCGGCGCGCGGCAGCGGCTCACCCCTCTCCTCCTCGATCTTGCGTTCGATGGAGGAGACGATGCGTTCCGCTTCGTCGTCACGGCCGTGGATCAGCAGCCACCGCGGGCTTTCGGGGACGTGCCGGCGGACGAGGAGGATCACCAGGGCGAGGACCGCGCCCAGGGCGAAGGTGAGGCGCCAGCCGACGTTCGCCGCGAAGATGTCGGTGTCCAGCGCGACGATCGACAGCAGCGAGCCGAAGACGGCGCCCAGCCAGAAGCTGCCGTTGATCATCAGGTCGGTGCGGCCGCGGTACTCCTTGGGGATCAGCTCGTCGATCGCGGAGTTGATGGCCGCGTACTCGCCGCCGATGCCGAAGCCGGTCAGGAAGCGGAAGAGGAAGAACCACCAGGTGTCGAAGGAGATGGCGGTGAGGGCCGTGGCTCCCAGGTAGACCGCCAAGGTGATCATGAAGAGTTTTTTACGGCCCCACTTGTCGGTCAGCCGGCCCCAGAAGAGCGCACCCAGGCAGGCGCCCGCCACGTACAGGGCGGCCGCCATGCCGGTGACCTCACCGGAGGTGATGGGCAGACCGCTGCCGGGTTCCGACAGGCGGCTCGCGATGTTGCCGACGACGGTGACTTCGAGACCGTCGAGGATCCACACGGTGCCGAGGCCGATGACGATCGTCCAGTGCCAGCGCGACCACGGGAGGCGGTCGAGGCGGGCGGGGATGTCGGTGGTGATGGTTCGGCCGGTCCCGGCCTGCGCGGTGGTCATGGGCTCCCTCCACATCGAGCGAACCCGGGTCGAGTGCCCTGAGCGCCTTTTCTCACGCCTCGGATTCACGCCCCCAGCGCGCGGGAGACCGTGTAGATCAGCAGGCCGGCCAGGGAGCCGACGACCGTGCCGTTGATGCGGATGAACTGCAGGTCGCGGCCGATGTTGGCCTCGATCTTCTTCGTGGTGTGCTCGGCGTCCCAGCTCGCCACCGTGTCCGTGATCAGGGAGGTGATCTCCTTGCGGTAGGTGGTGACGACGTAGACGGCCGCGTCCTCCACCCACCGGTCGACCTTGTCCTGGACCTTGCGCTCGGCCGCCATCCGGGAGCCGAGCGACAGCAGGGACGCCCGCACGCGCAGCCGCAGCTCGCTGCGTTCGTCCTCCGCGGCGGCGACGATCATGGACCGTACGGCCGTCCAGGCGCTGGCGATGAGGTCCTGGACCTCGCCGCGGCCCAGCACCTCGCCCTTGAGCCGCTCGACGCGGGCCCGGGTGTCGGTGTCGGACTGGAGGTCGGAGGCGAAGTCGGTGAGGAAGCGGTCGAGGGCGCCGCGGGCGGGGTGACCGGGCATGTCGCGCATCTCGGTGGCGAAGCGCAGCAGCTCCCGGTAGACCCGCTCGCCGACCTTGCGGTCGACGAACTTCGGCGTCCAGCCGGGGGCGCCGCCCTCCACGGCGTCCATCACCTCGTCGCGGTGCAGCACCAGCCAGTCGTGCGCGCGGTTGACGACGAGGTCGACGACCCGTTTGTGGCCGCCGTCGGCGACGACCTTCTCCAGCATCTTGCCGATGCCGGGCCCGATCTCCTGGGCGTTGGCCCGGCGGGTGATGGCCTCTCCGACCACCGCCTGGACGTCGGAGTCCCGGAGGACCGTCAGGGCGCCGCGCAGGGCGGTGGACAGCTCGGCGGTGACTCGGTCGGCGTGTTCGGGGACGGCGAGCCAGGCGCCGAGGCGGCTGCCGATGCCGACGGCGCGCAGCCGCTGCCGTACGACGTCCTCGGAGAGGAAGTTCTCGCCGACGAACTCGCCCAGGGAGACGCCGAGCTGGTCCTTCTTGGTGGGGATGATCGCGGTGTGCGGGATGGGGATGCCGAGGGGGTGCCGGAAGAGGGCGGTGACGGCGAACCAGTCGGCGAGTGCGCCGACCATGCCCGCCTCGGCGGCCGCGGCGACATAGCCCGCCCAGGGGCCGGCGCCGGAGTTCTGCGCCCACTTGGCGAGGACGTAGACCACGGCGACGAACAACAGCAGACCGGTGGCGGTGAGCTTCATCTGCCGCACACCGCGCTGCTTTTCCTCGTCCGCCGGGCTGAAGGTCGTCATCGCACGGTTCACGGCGCCCCCGGGCCGGGCATGCTGCCCTCCGGTACCGGCGCCCTTTTCTTCTGCTTTCGTCCGTTCCATCCGCTCCACCCGCTTGGTGATCCCGCACACATTGTCCCTTCCTGACCGACTCCTGGAACGGAACAGAGGTTCCCGGCGTCTGTTGGGAGGGGTAATGCCATGGGGTCCTGTGAGCTCCCCCCGGCCCATGCCGCATCATGGGCACATCAGATCGGAGCCTTGGGCTCCCATCGCCCGAGGAGAACTGAACAGCATGACCCGAGGACGTGGCTACGCCCTCCTGGCCCTGGTCGTCGCAGCGATCGTGGCCCTTTCCACCGCCATATACGTCGGCGTGACGTCCGACGACGGCCTGCGCAACCGGAACGCCCTCGGCGACGGCCGCGCCCCCCACAACTCCGCCGCCCCCGCCTCCACCGGCACCTGGGTCGGCACCTGGTCCACGTCCCCCTCCGCCGCCGAACCCGGTACCGAGACGACCGGCATGGCGGACCGTTCGGTACGCAACGTCGTCCACACCAGCGTCGGGGGTACGGGTGCCCGCGTGACGCTGTCCAATCTCTACGGCCAGTCGCCGCTGAACATCACGCGGGCGACGATCGCCGTGTCCGCGGGAAGCGGCACGGCGGCGGCGCTCGCGGACACCATGCGGCAGCTGACCTTCGGCGGCGGGCCCACGGTCGTCATCCCGCCCGGCCGGCAGGTCATGAGCGACGCCGTACGGGTCGTCGTCCCGCACGACTCCGACGTCCTGATCACCACCTACACGCCCACCAGCTCCGGCCCGGTGACCTACCACCGGCACGCCCGGCAGGTCTCCTACATCGCCCAGGGCGACCACGCGCAGGACACGACCGGCACCCCGTACACCGAGCGGACCGGCTCCTGGCGCTACCTGACCGCGCTGGACGTACTGAGCAACGAGTCCGAAGGCACGATCGTCGCCCTCGGCGACTCGCTGACCGACGGCATCACCTCGACGCCGGACACCAACAGCCGGTGGACGGACGTGCTCTCCGACCGGCTGCGCGCGGAGATCGCGGCCGGGCGTGACCTGCCCCGCTACAGCGTCGTCAACCAGGGCATCAGCGGCAACCAGGTTCTCGCCGACGGGCTGGGCCGCCCCGCGGACAATCCCAGCGGGCTGAACCGCTTCGGGCGGGACGTCATGGAGCGGACGAACGTCAAGGTCGTCGTCATCGACCTCGGCGTCAACGACATCCTGCGCAACCCGCGGCTCGCCGACCCGAACGCGATCCTGAACGGCCTGCGCACGATGGTCGGACAGGCCCACGCGCGCGGGGTGAAGGTCGTCGGCGCGACTTTGATGCCGTTCTACGGTCACCGCGGGTACACGGAGGCCCGGGAGGCGGTCCGCCAGACGATCAACGCGGAGATCCGCGCCGGGCGGGTGTTCGACGCCGTGGCCGACTTCGACCAGGCGCTGCGGGACCCGTACGACCCGCGGCGGCTGCGGGCCGACTACGACTCCGGCGACCATCTGCACCCCAGCGACAAGGGGTACGCGCGGATGGCGGAGTCCTTCGACCTGGAGACGCTGAAGGGATCGGCGCCGGCGGAGCTGTAGGCCCCGGCTCGTCCCGTTCCGTGCCCGCTGCCTGACCTCAGGCGGGCATCCGGCTGCCGGGGCCCGGCGTCAGTGCTCCCAGTGGGAGTCCCGTCGGCGCGGCTCGTCCAGCTCCCGCCGCCCCGCTTTGCGCTCGAGCTTCTCCTGGCGGCGTTCCTCGCGGATCCGCAGCTTCTCCGCCCGGGTCAGCTTCCGCTGCACCCCGACGCCGCCCCAGAACGCGAAGCCCGTGACGACGACCCGCGGGGCGCCCGGCTCACCCGGCACGCCCTCCTCGCGGTGGTCGAAGCCGCCCATGACGCCGATACCGCGGACGACGACCTCGACGCCGGGCGGCACGATCACGTCCACCCCGCCCATGATCGCGATGGCGTTGACCTCGACCTCGCGGTCGGCGAAGTTCGCCTCGCGCAGGTCGATCTCGCCGCCGCCCCAGAAGGCGAAGCAGGTGAAGCGGCGGGGCATCGTCCAGTGCCCCTTGCGCTGGAAGCCGGACATCACGGCGACGGCCCACGTGGAGGACCCCTCGCCGCCGGTGATCCGCGCGGGCCAGTCCGGGCCGGCCGCCGGGTCCTTCGTCAGGGACACCGCCGGGACCGTCACGCCCGCGGCCGGCAGGTCCCGGGTGATCGGCGCCAGTTCCCCGTACGTCCGGGCCCGGTACGTCGCGTCGAGCCGCTCCTCGAACTCCGCCATGTCGAGACGGCCCTCGGCGAGGGCGTCCCGCAGGATCTCGGCGACCCGTTCACGGTCGGCGTCGGAGGCTCGGAGGTCCGGGACGGCGTCGTCGGTCATACACAGCAGCCTACGAGTTCACCCCGCCGGGGGCTACGAGATCGCCCGCTCGGCCTGTTCCGGCGGGGGCCCGGGGGTGCCCCCCGATGAATGCAGCATCTTCGCGATCACCGCCTCGATGTCCGGCTCCCGCACCGACAGGTCGACCAGCGGGTACTCGGCCGCGATCCGCGCCACCAGCGGCGCCGCCGACTCCCCCGCCGGGAACGCGAGCCACTGCCGCGGACCGTCCACCCGGACGACCCGCGCCGGCGCCGGCGCCTCGATCGGCGGCAGTTCCCGCTCCAGGTCCACGACCAGGGTCCGCTCGCTCTCCCCCGCCTCGTGCAGCCCGGCGAGCGGGCCGTCGTACATCAGGCGCCCGTGGTCGATGACCATCACCCGCTTGCACAACTGCTCGATGTCCTGGAGGTCGTGCGTGGTCAGCAGCACCGTCGTGCCGCGCTCGGTGTTCAACTCCCGCAGGAACGCGCGCACCTTGGACTTCGACACGACGTCAAGACCGATGGTCGGCTCGTCGAGGTACAGCACCTCCGGGTCGTGCAGCAGCGCCGCCGCGATGTCGCCGCGCATCCGCTGCCCGAGGGAGAGCTGCCGTACCGGCACGTCCAGCAGGTCGCCCAGGTCGAGGAGTTCGACCAGACGGTCGAGGTTCTCCCGGTAACGGGCGTCCGGGATCCGGTACATGCGGTGCATCAGCCGGTAGGAGGCGAGCAGCGGCAGGTCCCACCACAGCGTCGTGCGCTGCCCGAACACCACGCCGATGCGGTGCGCCAGCCGCGTCCGCTCCCGGGAGGGATCGATGCCGGCCACCCTGAGCCGGCCCGCGCTGGGCGTGAGGATGCCCGTCAGCATCTTGATCGTGGTGGACTTGCCGGCGCCGTTGGGCCCGATGTAGCCGACCATCTCGCCGCGTTCCACCCGGAAGGAGATCGAGTCGACGGCTCTGACCTGCCGCCGCTCCCGCTTCATGAAGCCGGTCTTCCTGCGCACCTCGAAGACCTTCTCCACACCGTCGAGTTCGATGAACCCGCTCGCCGACTCGGTCAACTCAACTCCCTGTACTCCGGTACGAACGAAGCCCCGTCCGCCAGGCCAGCCCGGCCAGGGCACAGCAGGCCACCGCCACCAGCGGCGAGGCGAACGCCGCCCACCCGGGCAGCCCGACCGGGTACGGCCGCCCCAGCACGTGGGCGGCAGGCACCCAGTTGACGAAGGCCAGCGGCAGCATGAAGGTCACGCCCCGCACCAGGTCCCTGCCGAACACCGTCGGCGGATACTGCAGCAGCGTCGTCCCGCCGTAGGTGAACGCGTTCTGCACCTCGGCGGCGTCCTGGGCGTAGATCTGGAAGGCCGCGCCCGCCACGAACACCGCCGAGAAGATCGCCGCGCCGCTGACCACCATCACCGGCACCAGCAGCACCTTGGACGCGCTCCAGTCGACGTCCACCGACGCCAGCGCCCAGCCCAGCACCACCGCACCCTGGGTGATCCGGCCCAGCCGGCGCAGCGCGAAGCGGTCGGCCCCGACCTGGGCGAGCACCGGCGCCGGACGCACCAGCAGCGTGTCGAAGGAGCCGTCGCGCATCCGGGCCCCCAGGACGTCCATCGAGCCCAGCGCCAGATCGGCGATCCCGAACGACGTCACGGACAGTCCGTAGAGGAAGGCGACCTCGGGCAGCGACCAGCCGCCCAGCGCGTCCACCTGCGAGAACATCAGCAGGATCCCCACGAAGTCCAGGCCGGTCACCGTCAGGTTCCCGAGCACCGTGACGACGAAGGAGGTGCGGTAGGTCATGCTCGACCGGATCCACATCCCGGCGATCAGCCGGTAGGCCCGCAGCCCCTCGGCCAGAGCGCCGCGCTCAGCCACCCTGCACCACCACCCGGCGCGTCGCGGCCGACTGCAGCAGCCGCCCCGCCGCCAGCAGCGCCACCGCCCAGGCCGCCTGGAAGGCGAACGCCCCGAGCGGGTCGGTCTCCCCCATCAGCACGTCCGCCGGCATCTGGATCTGCGCCGCCCACGGCAGCACCCGCACCACCTCGCCCAGCGCGCCCGGGAAGGCGTTCAGCGGCAGCACCATGCCCGAGAAGAAGATCCCCGTGACCATCAGGACCTGGTTGACGCCCATGCCGTCCATCAGCCAGAACACGCTCAGCGCCGCCAGGTAGCGCAGGGCGAAGCTCACGACCGCCGCCAGCAGCAGCGTCACCAGGAAAGCCGCCCAGGGGGTGACGTCCGTCGGCAGCGCCATCGGGAAGAAGACCGCGCCGAACACGAACGGCACCACCCCCCGCCCCAGCATCTGGAACAGCGCCCGCCCCACGTCCCCGGCCAGCCACCACAGCTGGAGATCGGCCGGCCGGTACAGGTCGACGGCGATCTCACCGGTGCGGATGCGCTCCATCAGGTCCTTCTCGGCGCCGCCGCCCTGGATCGCGAGGGTCGCGTAGAGGCACTGCCCCAGCCAGACGTAGGTCACGGCCTGCGCCTGGTCGTACCCCCCGAGGTGCGGTTTCTCGTGCCACAGCGCCAGATACGTGTAGACGAGGATGACGCCGAAGACGGTGTTGGTGAACACTCCGGCCACCGTGGCCGCCCGGTAGGTCGCGTACCGCCGGAAGCCTCCCGCGGCGACGGCCGCGTACAACCGTCCCGAGCCCACATCCACAGCCCTCCTCGCCACCGGCACCGAAGCGCAGGAGCCTAGTGGTCCGGATATCGGGCGTGCCACGCAATTTCGGGGAGCGGCGGGGGTGCCGCGGGGCGAGTGCGCACCGGCCCAGACGGTACGATCCGTTGCGTCCGCGTGGGCCGAGGCGCCCGTGGCCGGGGCGAGCAGCGTGGCGGCGGCGCCGGCCGGGCGGAGCGTACGAGCCGTCGCGATCACGGCCGTGTCCCCCTTCGGGCGAATGTCGCCCGCGCACGCGCCCGCACGCGGCCCGTCCCACCACACGGCGCACGACACGGCCCTCGATCAGGGAACTGATCAACGGATGGGACAGTCTTCATCACAGGGGCACAAGAGCGAGCAGAGACGTACGGGAACGACGTACGACGCGAAACAGGAGTCCGTGCACGACATGAGTGACGAGCCGCAGCAGCCGAATCCGGGCTGGGCAGCGAGCCAGCCGCAGGCGCACGCCGACGGCGACCCGGGCACGCCCGAGGCCAAGGCGGCCGGGAAACCGAAGCGGACCGGCTGGCGCCGGGCGATCCCGACCTGGCGCATGACGCTCGGCGGCTTCATCATCGTCGTCCTGCTGCTGGTCGGCGGGTTCTTCCTGGGCTACTCCCTCGTGAAGATCCCCCCGGCCAACGCGCTCGCCACCAAGCAGGCCAACGTCTACCTGTACGCGGACGGCTCGGTGATCGCCCGCGACGGCGAGGTCAACCGGGAGAACGTCACCCTCCCGCAGATCTCCAAGCCCGCCCGACACGCGATCCTGGCCGCCGAGGACCGCGACTTCTACACCGAGTCCGCCGTCGACCCCAAGGCCATGGTCCGAGCCGCCTGGAACACCGCCCTCGGCAAAGGCAAGCAGTCCGGCTCCACGATCACCCAGCAGTACGTGAAGAACTACTACCTGCGCCAGGAACAGACCGTCACGCGCAAGGCCAAGGAGTTCTTCATCGCGATCAAGCTGGACCGCGAGGTGAGCAAGGACCACATCCTGGAGGGCTACCTCAACACCAGCTACTTCGGCCGCAACGCCTACGGCATCCAGGCCGCCGCCCAGGCCTACTACGGCATGGACGCCAAGGACCTCGACCCGGCCCGCTCCGCCTACCTCGCCGCGCTCGTCAACGCCCCCAGCCAGTACGACGTCGTCGCGCACCCGGAGAACCGCAAGGCCGCCGAGTCCCGCTGGAACTACGTCCTGGACGGCATGGTCAAGAAGGGCTGGCTCAGCGAGTCGAAGCGGGCCGGCATGAAGTTCCCCATGCCGAAGGAGTCCACCCTCTCCACGGGCATGTCCGGGCAGCGCGGCTACATCGTCCGGATCGTCAAGGACTACCTCACCCAGAACAAGATCATCGACGAGAGCAAGCTCGACGCCGGCGGCTACCGCATCACGACCACCCTGCAAAAGGGCAAGCAGGACGCGTTCGTGAAGGCCGTCAACGACAAGCTGATGTCCAAGCTCGACAAGAAGAACAACAAGGTCGACACCTACGTCCGCGCGGGCGGCGCCTCCGTCGACCCCAAGACCGGCAAGGTCGTGGCGATGTACAACGGCATCGACTACGTCAAGCAGTACACGCCGAACGCCACCCGCAGGGACTTCCAGGTCGGCTCCACGTTCAAGCCGTTCGTGTTCACCTCGGCCGTCGAGAACCACTCGGAGACCCAGGACGGCCGCGTCATCACCCCGAACACCATCTACGACGGCACCAACAAGCGCCCCGTCCAGGGCTGGACCGGCGACCCCTACGCCCCCGAGAACGAGGACCAGCGCTCCTACGGCGACATCACCGTCACCGAGGCCACCGACAGCTCCGTGAACTCGGTGTACGCGCAGATGGCCGCCGACGTCGGCCCCGCGAAGGTCAAGCAGACCGCGATCGACCTCGGCGTCCCCGAGACGACCCCCGACCTCGCCGACGGCCCCGCCATCGCCCTCGGCACCGCCACCGCCAGCGTCCTCGACATGGCGGAGGCCTACGCCACGCTCGCCAACCACGGCCGGCACGGCACCTACACGATCGTCGAGAAGGTCACCAAGGAGGGCACGCCGATCGACCTGCCCGAGCGGCGCACCCGGCAGGCCGTGAGCCGCGAGGCCGCGGACACCACCACCTCCATGCTGCGGAGCGTCGTCCAGAACGGCACGGCCTCCGCCGCGCAGGCCGCGGGCCGCCCCGTCGCCGGCAAGACCGGCACCGCCGAGGAGGACACGGCGGCCTGGTTCGCGGGCTACACCCCCGACCTCGCCACCGTCGTCTCCGTCATGGGCCAGGACCCGGTCACCGCCGCCCACAAGTCGCTGTACAACGCGATGGGCCTGCCGCGCATCAACGGCGGCGGGGCGCCGGCGGAGATCTGGACGCAGTACACCCAGGACGCCCTCAAGGGCAAGCCCGTCAAGGAGTTCGACCTCAGGCTCCAGCCCGGCGCGAACGTCTCGCAGGCGCCCAGCAGCGAGGCCCCGGCCGACCCGACCACCGGCGGCACCACCGACGGCGGCACGACCACCGGCGGCGAGGAAACCGGCACCCAGACGCCTGAGCAGAGCCCCAGCGCCCCCGAGGGGCAGACCGAGGGCCAGACCGACGGCGGCACCACCGACGGCGGCACCGGCGGCGAGTCCCCCACGGGTGGCGGCACCGCGGACGGCGGCACCACCGACGGCGGCACGACAGACGGCGGCACGGCCGACGGCGGCACCACGGAGGGCGGTGGCGGCGGCGACACGAGCGACGGCGGTGCGACGGGCGGCCCGACCGGCCCCGGCTGGGGCGTCGTCCCGCAGACCGCCCGCCGCGAGTAGCGCCACGACGGCCCAGGACCCCTCAGTGACCGCTGGTCGCCTTCAGCCCCACCACGGCGACCAGCAGCAGGCACACGAAGAAGATCCGGGCGGCGGTCGCCGGCTCACCCAGCACCGCCATGCCGAACACCGCCGCCCCGGCCGCACCGATCCCCACCCACACGCCGTAGGCGGTTCCGATGGGGAGGGTCTTGGCGGCCTGCGACAGCAGCAGCATGCTGGCGACGATGCCGGCGCCGGTGAGCAGGCTGGGCAGCGGACGGGTGAAGCCGTCGGTGTACTTCATGCCGACGGACCAGCCCACCTCCAGCAGACCGGCGACGACGAGCAGAACCCAGGCCATGACGGGCACCTCCGGGATACGGGCTGACGGTGTCGGTGCGTCGTCTTTGCCTTGATCCCGGTACGGCGCGTCTCGTCGGGGTCCCTCCAACGTAGCAAAGCCCACGGCACGGCGAAGGGGCCGGTGACGATGGTCACCGGCCCCTTCGCCACGGGTCCTAGAGGTACAGGCCCGTCGAGTCCTCGGCGCCCTCGAAGCGGTCCGCGGCCACGGCGTGCAGATCACGCTCGCGCATCAGCACGTACGCGATCCCCCGCACCTCGACCTCGGCGCGGTCCTCCGGGTCGAAGAGCACCCGGTCGCCCGCCTCCACGGTCCGCACGTTCTGCCCGACCGCGACGACCTCGGCCCACGCCAGCCGCCGGCCGACCGCCGCCGTGGCGGGGATCAGGATGCCGCCGCCGGAACGCCGCTCGCCCTCGCTGGTGTCCTGCCGCACGAGTACGCGGTCGTGCAGCATCCGGATCGGCAGCTTGTCCGGATGGGTACTGTGCTCGTTTCTCTTGGCGCTCACGCCCTGAAACCTACCTGTCTTCCCCGCAAACATACGCAGTCGGGTCAGCCCTTGCGCCGCCGCGTGCTGACCGCGAGCAGCCCGACCACGCCCACGACGACGAGCGCGACGGGCACGACACGCTCCAGCCGGGGCGCCCCGTCCTCGTCCACGAACCGGGCGCGCACATCGGTGACGGCCCGGTTGACCCCCACGTAAGCCCGTCCGAGGGTGTGATCAATGTTGGAAGCGACCTTGGCCTTGGCATCCCCGACGATCGTCTTGGGGTGCACGCGCACCCCGATCTCGTCGAGGGTCTCGGCCAGGGTCGCGCGGCGGCGCCTGATGTCCGCCTCGATCTGCGCCGGGGTCCTGGAGTCCGCCGTGTCCGCCACCGTGTCGCCTCCGAAGTCGGTGTGAAGCCTGTGCAGGACAGTCTGTCAGCTCCACGGGTCATCACACTGTCAGCACCCCCGGTTACGCTGGCCCGATGAGCGAGCGACTCCAGCCGGGGGACGTGGCCCCCGCCTTCACCCTGCCCGACGCCGACGGCACCGAGGTGTCCCTGTCGGACCACAAGGGCCGCAAGGTCATCGTGTACTTCTACCCGGCCGCCCTCACGCCCGGCTGCACGAAGCAGGCCTGCGACTTCACCGACAACCTGGAGCTGCTGGCGGGCGCGGGCTACGACGTCATCGGCATCTCCCCCGACAAGCCGGAGAAGCTGGCCAAGTTCCGCGACAAGGAGTCCCTGAAGGTCACCCTGCTGGCCGACCCGGACAAGCAGGTCCTGGAGTCCTACGGCGCCTTCGGCGAGAAGAAGCTGTACGGCAAGACGGTCGTCGGCGTCATCCGCTCCACGATCGTGGTGGACGAGGAGGGCAAGGTCGAACGCGCCCTGTACAACGTCAAGGCCACGGGCCACGTCGCCAAGATCATCAAGGATCTGGGAGTCTGAGACCCCGCTGATCGACTCGCGAGCGGCTCGTACCGGTGAAATTCCGGTACGAGCCGCTCCGCTTTTGGGTGCGTTCCGGGGGTGACTGTGCGATAAGCGGGTCGTTACTCCGTGCGAGGTCACGAACGGGTGGTCGAGGACGGAGGGACATCTCGATGGGGGCCAGCGCGTACACCAGGGAGCGGCTGGAAGAGGCGGCTCGGGGGGCCGGGTCGCTGTCGGAGGCGTTGGAGAGGCTGGGGGTGGATCCGCGGAGTTCCACGCGGAATTACATCCGGGAGCGGATGAAGAAGCTGGGGGTGGACACGTCGCACTTCGAGCGGGAGGGGAACAAATGGACGAAGAAGGTTCTGCAAGCCGCCGTCTCCGCTTCGTCCAGCATGAACGACGTGCTGAGGCGCCTCGGGCTTGAGCTGGTCGGGGGTCATCACACGCACATCAGCCGCCGCATCAAGGCGTACGGCATCGACACCTCACACTTCGTGCCGGCGGTCCGCACGGAGAGGATGCGGCACAACCAGCGTCGCAGGAGCGCCGAGGAGATCCTCATCGAGGACACCTCCGCGCACCCCAGACGGGTTCCGAGCGCCCGCCTCAAGAGGGCGATGAGCGAGCTGGGGATCGAGGAGCGCTGCGCGATGTGCGGCATCGAGGCTGTGTGGCTGGGGGAACCACTGCCTCTGGAGGTCGACCACGTCAACGGCAACTGGCGCAACAATCGAGTGGAGAACGTTCGGTTCCTGTGCCCCAACTGCCACTCGACGACGGACAGTTATCGAGGACGCGGCATGGGACGCGAGCGGAGGCGTGCCTCATGAGCGGCCGGCGAACCCGGCCCACCCCCGGAGAACTGCGCGCCGCGGTCGCCACGTCGTCCTCCCTAGCGGAGGTGCTGCGCCGCCTGGGACGACCGGACAACGGTGGACAGCGGGCGGCGTTGCGTCGACAGATCGCGCAGGAGCGGCTGGACACGGCGCACTTCCTGGGACAGGCACACAACCGAGGCAAGCCGGGCACCATCCCGGCCAAGCGCCCCGAGGAGATCCTGGTCCGGCACGATGGCAAGCGCAGGACCACGACCACACTGTTGCGCCGCGCTCTCAGCAGCGTCGGCGTACCCCAGCGGTGCGTGCGGTGCGGCATCGGCCCCGAGTGGCTGGGGAAGCCCATGACGCTTGAGGTGGATCACATCAACGGGGACTGGAGCGACGACCGGCTGGAGAACCTGCGGCTGCTGTGTCCCAACTGCCACGCGGTCACCAGCACCTGGTGCCGGGGAGGTCGACGACCTGCTCCCGGTACCATGACAGGCGGCTAGCGGCGGTGGCGCAACGGCGACGCAGCAGGTTTAGGTCCTGTGGCCCCTGACCGGGCTTGAGGGTTCGAATCCCTTCCGCCGCACGAGATACGGCCTGCACCATCGAAAGTTCGATGGTGCAGGCCGTATCTCTTGTCGTCAGCCCAGCAGCTCCCGCACCACCGGCACCAGCGCCCGGAACGCCTTCCCCCGGTGGCTGATCGCGTTCTTCTCCTGAGGGGTCAGTTCCGCGCAGGTCCGCCTCTCCCCCTCCGGCTGGAGGATGGGGTCGTAGCCGAAGCCGCCCGAGCCGGAGGGCTCGTGGCGCAGCAGGCCACGCAACTGCCCCTCGACCACCCTTTCCGTGCCGTCGGGCAGGGCCAGGGCCGCCGCGCAGGCGAAGTGGGCGCCGCGGTGTTCCTCGGCGATGTCCGAGAGCTGGGCGAGGAGGAGGTCCAGGTTGGCCTTGTCGTCGCCGTGGCGGCCGGACCAGCGGGCGGAGAAGATGCCGGGGGCGCCGTTGAGGACGTCGACGCAGAGGCCGGAGTCGTCGGCGACGGCGGGCAGGCCGGTGGCCCGGGCCAGGGCGTGGGCCTTGAGGAGCGCGTTCTCGGCGAACGTCACCCCGGTCTCCTTGACGTCGGGGATGTCCGGGTAGGCGTCGGCACCGACGAGTTCGTGGGGCAGCCCGGCTTCGGCGAGGATCGCGCGAAGTTCGGTGATCTTCCCGGCGTTACGGGTGGCGAGGATCAGGCGACTCATGAGCCCCAGTATTGCGGGGGCCGTGGGCCGCGCCCCCTGAGGGGCGCGGGGAGCGCGAGCGACCACGGCGCACCCGCGCGCGGTCACCGTCCCGCGGTGCTACGGCGTACACACCTTCGTCAACTCGCCCGCCGCGTCCGTGACCGGGCTGATGTCGGGCGTCTCGTCGCCGTTCTCGACGGCCCCCTGGACCTCGATCAGGGCCTTGCGCATGTCCTGGGTCGCCTTGTCCAGGTCGGCGTTGTCCGTCTTGTCGCCGATCTTGTCGAGGTTGTCGCCGATGGACTGGATGGACTCGTCGATCTGCGTCGGGTCGTTCGACGCGTTGTCCACGGCCTGCTGGAGCTCGGTCACGCTGTCGGCGACGGCTTCCGCGGTCTGGACGCAGTCGAGTGCCTTGTTGACGGCGTCGCAGCCGGTGGTGAGTCCGGCGGTCAGCGCGACGGCCGCCAGGGTGGTGGCGACGGCTGCGGTGCGGCGTCGGCGGCTCGCGGCCATGGAGCGGTCCCTCTCGTTCGGCGGGCCGGTCGGGCCCGCGTGGCTGGCCGGGCGCGCGGGGATGAGCCGTGCGCCCGTACTCCTTCAGACGCGAGTGTGCTCGGCTCGGTTGCCCGTGCCGAGCACCCGTCTTGGTGTGCCCTTTACTTTTCGGGGGCGGCCTACTTCTCCAGGACGGCGTCGAGTGCGGTGCGCTGGTGGGCGGCGAGATCGGCGCAGCCGGCGACGGCGAGGTCGAGGAGTGCGTTCAGTTCGTCGCGGGCGAAGGGCTCGGCTTCGGCGGTGCCCTGGACCTCGACGAAGCGGCCGTCGCCGGTGCAGACGACGTTCATGTCGGTGTCGGCCTTGACGTCTTCCTCGTAGCAGAGGTCGAGGAGGGGGACGCCGCCGACGATGCCGACGGAGACGGCGGAGACGGTGCCGGTGAGGGGCTTGCGGCCGGCCTTGATGAGTTTCCTGCCCTGGGCCCAGGCGACGGCGTCGGCCAGTGCCACGTAGGCGCCGGTGATCGCGGCCGTGCGGGTGCCGCCGTCGGCCTGGAGGACGTCGCAGTCGAGCACGATCGTGTTCTCGCCGAGGGCCTTGTAGTCGATGACGGCGCGCAGGGACCGGCCGATGAGGCGGCTGATCTCGTGGGTGCGGCCGCCGATGCGGCCCTTGACGGACTCGCGGTCGCCGCGGGTGTTGGTGGCGCGGGGCAGCATGGAGTACTCGGCGGTGACCCAGCCTTCGCCGCTGCCCTTGCGCCAGCGCGGGACGCCTTCGGTGACGGAGGCGGTGCAGAAGACCTTGGTGTCGCCGAAGGAGACCAGGACGGAGCCTTCGGCGTGCTTGCTCCAGCCGCGCTCGATGGTGATGGGGCGGAGCTGCTGGGGGGTGCGGCCGTCGATTCGAGACATGCGGCTGAGCCTATCCGTACGTGCGGAGGGCCCCTCCCGCGGTGGGAGGGGCCCTTGGTGCGCTGGGGGTGTCAGGGGGTGAAGCCCGGGACGATCCCCGCCCTTCACATCATGTCTTCGATGTCCGCGGCGATGGGGTCGGCGTCGGTGCCGATGACGACCTGGATCGCGGTGCCCATCTTGACGACGCCGTGGGCGCCGGCGGCCTTCAGGGCGGCCTCGTCGACCTTGGCGGGGTCGACGACCTCGGTCCGCAGGCGGGTGATGCAGCCTTCGACCTCTTCGATGTTGTCGATGCCGCCGAGCCCGGCAACGATCTTCTCAGCCTTGCTGGCCATGTTCGTTCTCCCTGATCCGAACCGCTTTGTCGCAGTAACCCACAGTTGGCCCAACTTCGCGAGCGGCCCTGTCGTGTGTGCCGAAGGATGGCGTCACATCGGCGCGACCGTCGAACGACTGGTCTACACCACGAGTATGCCTCCCGACAAAGGGGACCGGAATGAGTGCCGACAGCCCTGCCGGCGCCGAGGCCGCCGTCAGCCCCGCCCGTGTGCGCTGGAACCGGCTGTTCCAGGGGTTGCAGAAGATGGGCCGCAGCCTTCAGCTGCCGATCGCGGTGCTGCCGGCGGCGGGGATCCTCAACCGGCTGGGGCAGCCGGACGTGTTCGGGGACGACGGTCTCGGCTGGACGAACGTCTCGAAGGTGATGGTGGGGGCGGGCGGGGCCCTGCTGGACGGTTCGCTGGGGCTGCCGCTGCTGTTCTGCGTGGGCGTTGCGATCGGGATGGCGAAGAAGTCGGACGGTTCGACGGCGCTGGCGGCGGTGGTGGGGTTCCTCGTGTACTTCACGGTGCTGCGGCAGTTCCCCGAGGACTGCCCCGAGGGGTCGGTGGCGGTGCCGAACGTCGGGTGCCAGGTGACCGACGGGGACCGGGAGGTCACGGCGTTCGCGTTTCAGAATCCGGGGGTGTTCGGCGGGATCGTGATGGGGCTGCTGGCGGCGTTCTTCTGGGCCCGGTTCCACCGGACGCGGCTCGTGGAATGGCTGGGGTTCTTCAACGGGCGGCGGCTGGTGCCGATCATCATGGCCTTCGTGGCGATCGCGTTCGCCGCGCTGTGCCTGTGGGTGTGGCCGCCGATCGGTGAGGCGCTGGAGAGTTTCAGCGACTGGATGGACGGGCTGGACGCGTGGGGCGCGGGCGTGTTCGGGGTGGCCAACCGGGCGTTGCTGGTGGTGGGGCTGCACCAGTTCCTGAACGTGCCCATCTGGTTCCAGTTCGGCTCGTTCACGAAGCCGGACGGGACGGTGGTGCACGGTGACATCAACATGTTTTTGGCGGGGGACCCGGACGCCGGCCAGTTCACCTCGGGGTTCTTCCCGATCATGATGTTCGCGCTGCCCGCGGCGGCGCTGGCGATCACGCACTGTGCGCGGCCCGACCGGCGCAAGGAGGTCGGCGGCCTGATGCTGTCGGTGGCGCTGACGTCGTTCGTCACGGGCATCACGGAGCCGATCGAGTACTCGTTCCTGATCGTCGCGCCGGCGCTGTACGTGGTGCACGCGTTGTTGACGGGGGCCTCGATGGCGGTGACGTGGGGGCTGGGGGTGCACGACGGGTTCAGCTTCTCGGCGGGGCTGATCGACTACGTCATCAACTGGAATCTGGCGACCAGACCGTGGCTGATCGTCCCGATCGGACTGGGGTTCGCGCTCCTCTACTACGTGATCTTCCGGTTCGCGATCACGAAGTTCGACCTGAGGACTCCGGGGCGCGAGCCCGCCGAAGAGGTCGAGGACAGCGCCAAGGCGTGATCGTCACAGCGGGTGGAATTGGCGGGTTCCACTCGTTCGGCCTACCGTGCTACAACTGGTCTACACCACTCACCGGTGGAGGTCGCGCGGCGATGACCGCGTTCCCCTTTCTTTGAGACGCCGCCGTCCCCTTTTCACATGCTTCCTGGGCGGCGCCGTGCCCCATGGAGGAAGTTCATGTCCACAGACACCGCCGCGCCCGCGAGCCCGAAGAAGGGCTCAGCCGTGATGGCCGTCATGCAGCGGATCGGCCGCAGCCTGATGCTGCCGGTCGCCGTGCTGCCCGCCGCCGCCCTGCTGGTCCGCCTGGGCAACACCGACATGCTCGGGCGTGAGTCGTTCCCCGAGTTCATCACCAAGATCGCGGGCTTCATGGCGGCCGGCGGCAACGCCATCCTCGACAACATGGCGCTGCTGTTCGCGGTGGGCATCGCGATCGGCTTCGCCAAGAAGTCGGACGGCTCCACCGCCCTGGCGGCCGTGGTCGGCTACCTGGTCTTCAAGAACGTGCTGGCCACGTTCACCGACAAGAACCTGCCGCAGGTGGCGAAGGTCGTCGACGGCAAGATAGTCATGACGGACGCGCCGGTGGACGCCAAGGTGCTCGGCGGTGTCGTCATGGGTCTCGTGGTGGCCCTGCTCTACCAGCGGTTCTACCGCACCAAGCTGCCCGACTGGGCCGGCTTCTTCGGCGGCCGCCGCCTGGTTCCGATCCTGTCGGCCTTCGCGGGCCTGGTCATCGGCATCGTCTTCGGTTACATCTGGCCGGTCCTCGGCACCGCGCTGCACAACTTCGGTGAGTGGCTGGTCGGTTCCGGGGCGGTCGGCGCGGGCATCTTCGGTGTCGCCAACCGCGCGCTGATCCCGATCGGCATGCACCACCTGCTGAACTCCTTCCCCTGGTTCCAGGCCGGCACCTACGAGGGCAAGAGCGGCGACATCGCCCGGTTCCTGGCGGGCGACCCGAGCGCCGGACAGTTCATGACCGGCTTCTTCCCGATCATGATGTTCGCCCTGCCGGCCGCGTGCCTGGCGATCGTGCACTGCGCCCGGCCCGAGCGCCGCAAGGTCGTCGGCGGCATGATGTTCTCCCTCGCGCTGACCTCGTTCGTCACCGGCGTCACCGAGCCGATCGAGTTCACCTTCATGTTCATCGCCCCGGTCCTCTACGCGATCCACGCCGTGCTCACCGGTGTCTCGATGGCGCTGACCTGGGCCCTGGGGATGAAGGACGGCTTCGGCTTCTCGGCCGGCGCGGTGGACTTCTTCCTCAACCTGGGCATCGCGACCAACCCGTGGGGCCTGGCCCTGGTGGGTCTGTGCTTCGCGGCTGTCTACTACGTGGTGTTCCGCTTCGCGATCACCAAGTTCAACCTGCCGACGCCGGGCCGCGAGTCCGACGAGGAACTCGCCGAGTTGCAGAAGGCCGAGGCCAAGTAGGCCCGCGCCACGCAGAAGGCCCCGGAACCCGAGCGGGTTCCGGGGCCTTCGCGCATGCGGTGCTAGATCTCGTACGTCTGCCGGGGCGCTGCGAGGTCCACCGGACCGTCGTACACCTCGCGGGCGTCGGCGAGGTTGACCTGGGGGTCCGTCCACGGCGGGACGTGGGTGAGGACCAGGCGGCGGGCTCCGGCCCGGGCCGCCGTCTCACCCGCCTCGCGGCCGTTGAGGTGCAGGTCGGGGATGTTCTCCTTGCCGTGCGTGAAGGCCGCCTCGCACAGGAACAGGTCGGCGTCCCGGGCGAGTTCGTCCAGCGCGGGGCTCACGCCGGTGTCACCGGAGTACGTCAGGACCTTGCCGCCGTGCTCGATCCGGATGCCGTAGGCCTCCACCGGGTGGGCGACCCGCTCGGTGTGCACCGTGAACGGGCCGATCTCGAAGGTGGACGGCTTGACCGTGTGGAAGTCGAAGACCTCGCTCATGGAGGAGGCGGAGGGGGTGTCCGCGTAGGCGGTGGTCAGCCGGTGTTCCGTGCCTTCGGGGCCGAAGACGGGGAGTGGATCGCAGCGGCCGCCGTCGTGGCGGTAGTAGCGCGCGACGAAGTACGCGCACATGTCGATGCAGTGGTCGGCGTGCAGGTGGCTGAGGAAGATCGCATCGAGGTCGTAGAGACCGCAGTGGCGCTGCAGCTCGCCCAGGGCACCGTTGCCCATGTCGAGAAGCAGCCGGAAGCCGTCGGCCTCGACGAGGTAGCTCGAGCAGGCCGATTCCGCGGACGGGAACGACCCCGAGCAGCCGACGACGGTGAGCTTCATGAAGCAGAAACCTCCGCTGGCGGGATAAGTCTGAGAGGGGCGTCGGGGGTCGTGCGGTCCGTCGAGCGTAAGGCGCAAAACCTCCGGTAGCTCCTCCACAAAGGCCTGTTGTGGGCGAACTCACCTGTGCTGTCACCGGTTCGGCTGGCAGGGCCGGCAGGTGATCCTCGCGAGGGGGGCGCGCGGCAGGGGCGGCGCCGGTAACGTCTCAGTATGGACACGTCCTGGTGGCTGGCGCTCGCCGCGGTGGTACTGCTCGCGCTCGTCGCCACGCTCGTCGACGGCTGGGGCCGGGGCCGGCGGCCGTCCGCCCGACGGGTCCGGACGGCGGTGCCGGCCGCCGTGCCGGAGGGCCGGCCGCAGCCGGCGGAGATCTGGTGGGCGGACGTGCCCTACGAGGACGAGGCCCGTACGAAGGACCGCCCGTGTCTGGTCCTGGCCGTGCGCGGGGAGCGGGCGACGGTCGCGAAGATCACCACCCGGTTCCGGGGCGAGCGCGCCGGGGTGATCCCGCTGCCGCCCGGCTCGGTGGGTGACGTCCGGGCCCGGGCGAGTTTCCTGGAGACGGACGAGCTGCGGGAGGTCCCGGTGTGGGGCTTCAGGCGGCGGGTCGGCGTGGTGGACGCGGCGCTGTGGGACCGGGTGCGCTACCTGGCGGGCTGAGCAACCGGACAGGGCTGGAGTCGTGGACTCCAGCCCTCTGTGTGTGGGTTCTCGCCGTCGGCTACGCCCAGAGCTGGCCCTGGACCGTGTCGATGGCCTCCTCCGTGGTGGCCGCCGTGTAGACGCCCGTGGAGAGGTACTTCCAGCCGCCGTCGGCGACGACGAAGACGATGTCGGCGCTCTCCCCCGCCTTGACGGCCTTCTTGCCGACGCCGATCGCGGCGTGCAGCGCGGCGCCCGTGGAGACGCCGGCGAAGATGCCCTCCTGCTGGAGCAGCTCGCGGGTGCGGGTGACCGCGTCCGCCGAGCCGACCGAGAAGCGGCTGGTGAGCACGGACGCGTCGTACAGCTCGGGGACGAAGCCCTCGTCGAGGTTGCGCAGGCCGTAGACCAGGTCGTCGTAGCGCGGTTCGGCGGCGACGATATGGACGTCCGGCTTGTGCTCGCGCAGGAAGCGGCCGACGCCCATGAGGGTGCCGGTGGTGCCGAGGCCGGCCACGAAGTGCGTGACGGAGGGCAGGTCGGCGAGGATCTCGGGGCCGGTCGTGGCGTAGTGGGCGCCCGCGTTGTCCGGGTTGCCGTACTGGTAGAGCATCACCCAGTCGGGGTGCTCGGCCGAGAGCTCCTTGGCGACGCGCACGGCGGTGTTGGAACCGCCCGCCGCCGGGGAGGAGACGATCTCCGCGCCCCACATGCCCAGCAGGTCCCGGCGTTCCTGCGAGGTGTTCTCCGGCATCACGCAGACGATGCGGTAGCCCTTGAGTTTCGCCGCCATGGCCAGGGAGATGCCGGTGTTGCCCGACGTCGGCTCCAGGATGGTGCAGCCCGGGGTCAGGCGGCCGTCCTTCTCCGCCTGCTCGATCATGTGCAGGGCCGGACGGTCCTTGACCGACCCCGTCGGGTTGCGGTCCTCCAGCTTCGCCCAGATGCGGACATCGGCGGACGGCGACAGCCGCGGCAGGCGCACCAGTGGGGTGTTGCCGACCGCGGCCAGGGGGGAGTCGTAGCGCATGGTCGATCAGACCATGCCGCCGGCCACGGCCGGCAGGATCGTGACGTTGTCGCCGTCCGACAGCTTGGTGTTGATGCCGTCGAGGAAGCGGACGTCCTCATCGTTCAGGTAGACGTTGACGAAGCGGCGCAGCTGGTCGCCGTCCACGATGCGGGCGCGAATCCCGGCGTGCCGGGTCTCGAGGTCGGTGAACAGGTCGGCGAGGGTGTCACCGCTGCCCTCCACCGCCTTCTGACCGTCGGTGTACGTGCGGAGGATGGTCGGGATGCGGACCTCGATGGCCATGGCTTCAGGGCTCCTGTCGGGAGTAGTCAGTCGGGGCGCGCGGCAGCGCAGGAACAGCGGGGTGGTGCGTGTGTGCGGCGCCGCGGCTCACGGCCGTACGGCGGCAGGGACCTGCGTCAACAGATGGCGCTGGCGAGCCTGCACAGGTCGACGTGCAGCCGCGCCACGAGCAGCTCGCCCGGCGTCTTGTCGCTCACGTCGTGGAAAACCATGGGCTCATCGTATCGATTCCCGGTCCGGGTTCTGGAATGTGATCCCACATGACGGACGTTTCCGGGCCGGGGAGTGAGACCGTGCTGTTCAGACGTCCTCAGTATGCCTCGACGACCTGGACCTCCTCCTCCGTGACCTCGCCCTCGACGATCCGGAAGGAGCGGAACTGGAACTCGCCGGCGCCGTCGGTGTCGGCGGTGGAGACGAGGACGTAGTGGGCGCCCGGCTCGTTCGCGTAGGAGATGTCCGTGCGCGAGGGGTAGGCCTCGGTCGCGGTGTGGGAGTGGTAGATGACCACCGGCTCCTCGTCGCGGTCGTCCATGTCGCGGTAGAGCCGGAGCAGATCACCGGAGTCGAACTCGTAGAACGTGGGCGACATGGCCGCGTTCAGCATGGGGACGAAGCGCTCCGGGCGGTCGGAGCCGGCCGGTCCGGCGACGACGCCGCACGCCTCGTCGGGGTGGTCCTTGCGCGCGTGGGCGACGATCTGGTCGACGAGGGCCTGGGTGATGGTCAGCATGCTCGTCAGGATAAGCAGAAGGGCCGTTCCGTACCGAGGGTTGGTACGGAACGGCCCATATGCCGGACGCCCTGAGCGGCAGCAGCAGGGAGTGCCACGAGTACTCCCTGCTGCTGGGCGTCCCGCGGTGTGGTCAGCCGACCTTCTCGAACTCCGCGTCGCCGCGGCGCTCGGTGAGCTGCGGGTTGCGGCGCTTGAGCACCGCCCAGCCGACGCCGAGGGCGACGGCCCAGCCGGCCGCGACGTACAGGCAGACCCGCGCGTCCTTGTCGTACGCGATCATGCAGGTCACGCCGATGAGGAAGAGCAGTGCGACCCAGCTGAAGAGCGCACCGCCGGGAGCGGGGAAGGACGAGGCGCGCAGCCGGCCCGCGTCGACCGCGGAGCGGTAGCGGATGTGGCTGACGAGGATCATCATCCAGGTCCAGATGCCGGCCGCGGTGGCGACGGAGGTGACGTAGAGGAACGCCTTCTCCGGGACGACGTAGTTCAGGACGACGCCGATGCCCATGAGCGCGACGGAGACGGTGATGCCGACGGCGGGCGTCTTGCGGGCGTTGAGCTTGCCGAAGGCCTGCGGCGCCTCGCTGTTGGAGGCCAGGTCGCGCAGCATGCGGCCGGTGGAGTACATGCCCGAGTTGCAGGACGACAGGGCCGCGGTGAGCACCACGAAGTTCACGATGCCCGCGGCGAGCGGGATGCCGATCTTGCCGAAGGCGTGCACGAACGGGCTCTCGCCTGCGGAGAACTCGGTCCACTTGACCACGGAGAGGATCACCAGCAGGGCGCCGACGTAGAAGACGATGATGCGCCAGGGCAGGGTGTTGATGGCCTTGGGCAGGGTCTTCTCGGGGTTCTCGGACTCGCCCGCGGTGACGCCGACGAGCTCGACGGCGAGGTAGGCGAACATGACGCCCTGGAGCGTCATCAGGCTGGAGCCGATGCCGTTCGGGAAGAAGCCGTCGTGCGCCCAGAGGTTGGAGACGGTGGCGGTGTCACCGGCGTCGGAGAAGCCGAGGGTGAGCACGCCGAGGCCGATGACGATCATGCCGATGATGGCCGTGACCTTGATCATCGAGAACCAGAACTCGACCTCGCCGAAGATCTTGACGGAGATCAGGTTGACGCCGAAGAGCACCACCAGGAACACCAGGGCGCTGACCCACTGGGGGATCTCCGGGAACCAGAAGTGGATGTAGATCGCGGCGGCCGTCAGTTCGGCCATTCCGGTGACCACCCACATGAGCCAGTACGTCCAGCCCGTGACGAACCCGAAGAACGGGCCGAGGAACTCGCGGGCGTACTCGGCGAAGGAGCCGGAGACGGGCCGGTAGAGGAGCAGCTCGCCCAGGGCCCGCATGATGAAGAAGATCACGACGCCGGCGAGGGCGTACATGAGGATGATGCTGGGTCCCGCCTTGGCGATGTTCGCTCCGGCACCCATGAACAGGCCGACGCCGATGGCGCCGCCGATAGCGATCATCTGGACCTGGCGACTGCCGAGTCCCCGCTCGTACCCCTCTTCGGGCACGTTTTCCGTGTCGACCTGCGCAGAGGTCATGTGTGGTGCGCCTTTCTCCATGCCGACCCGGGCCTCTCGTCGGCCTCGGATCGGGTTTCGATCCCCCCGGAATGATGGAGCTGAGCGGGCCCGAAGCCCGCTCGTGCCTGGTCGGCGGTTGCCGGCTCGGTGGCGCACCCGGCCGAACATTCGGGTGGTGTTCTGCCGGGCGGTCGTGAAGATTTATCACGGCCGCAACACTGATCGCGGGAGGGGGATGTGGCACACCGCACAGGGAAAAGCGGACAAAACGCTTTCGAGGGGGCCATAGAAGGCGGGTGCGGTGACGGGATCGTTATCCGGATTTGAGTGTCCTCTGAGCGAACACCGTTTGGTCACCCAGCGGTCACGAAACCTGCACTGATCAGGCCATAAGGGTTCCGACCAGCGTCTCCTGGAGTCCACCCAGCCACAGGTAGGCCATCACCATCGGCTTGCGCGGGTCCGTGTCCGGGAGGCGGTAGAGGAGGTCGGTGTCCTCGTCGTCGGTGATCTCCAGCCGCGAGCCGATCGCGAGCCGCAGGTCGTTCAGGGCGCCCAGCCACTGCTGGGACTCCGCCGGCGACAGCTTCAGCACCGCGCCGCCCTCGCCGGCCGAGGCCGAGGAGAGAGCGTCGAGGGAGCGGATCACCGCGAGGGCGCTGTCGCGCTTGCCGGCCCGCAGGTCGTTCTCGGTGTAGCGCCGGAACTCAGCGGAGTACGCCTTCTGCTCCTCGGCGTCCCGCGGCGAGGCGGGCTGCTCCGGGTCGCTGTAGGCGTCCGGGAAGAGCCGCCTCAGGACGGGGTCGCTGGGCGGTTCGCTGGGGCCCTCGGCGAACAGATCGGCGAGCGGGTCGCCGCTGTCCTCGGCGGGGCCGGGGCCGATGAGCTCCAGGAGCTGGACGGCCAGCGACCGGATGATGGAGATCTCGACGTCGTCGAGGGCGACGGCCGCGCCGCCGCCGGGAAGCGGTTCGAAGGTTCCGGGCATGAACGCCTTTTCGCTGCTGGGCGGGGTGCTGGCTACTTGCGGTCCTGCTGGAGGGTGGCCCACAGGCCGTAGCCGTGCATGGCCTGCACGTCGCGTTCCATCTCCTCGCGGCTGCCGCTGGAGACGACCGCCCGGCCCTTGTGGTGGACGTCGAGCATGAGCTTGGTGGCCTTGTCCTTGGAGTAGCCGAAGTACGACTGGAAGACGTACGTCACGTAGCTCATGAGGTTGACCGGGTCATTGTGGACGATGGTGACCCACGGGACGTCCGGCTCGGGTACGGCGAAGACCTCCTCCGCCGACTCGGTGCGTTCGATCTCCAGGGGCGCGGGTGACGTCACACTGCCCATGCTGCCACCCGAGGGGGGTAGTCGCACAAACGGGCCTGGCCGCAAGGCGATCGCGTGTCCGAGGACCGCAATCGTCAGATTGACGAAATGGGGGTACGCTCCTTCTCATGAACACAGCGGACCTTGGGCTGCCGGTGGACGTTCCCTCGACGGCGCTCTTCACGGACCAGTACGAGCTGACGATGCTGCGGGCCGCCCTGACGGCGGGCACGGCCGAGCGGCGGAGCGTGTTCGAGGTCTTCACCCGGCGCCTGCCGGACGGGCGCCGCTACGGCGTCGTGGGCGGCACCGGCCGGGTGCTGGACGCGGTGGAGAACTTCCGCTTCGACACGGCCGTGCTGAACTTCCTGCGCGAGCGGGGGATCGTCGACGAGGAGACCCTCCAGTGGCTGGCCGGCTACCGGTTCCGCGGCGACATCTGGGGCTACCCCGAGGGCGAGGTGTACTTCCCGGGCTCGCCGATCATGCGGGTCGAGGGCACCTTCGCCGAGTGCGTGCTGCTGGAGACCGTGATCCTGTCGATCCTCAACCACGACTCCGCGATCGCCGCGGCCGCCTCGCGCATGTCGGCGGCGGCGGGTGACCGGCCGCTGATCGAGATGGGTGCCCGGCGCACCCACGAGCTGGCGGCGGTGGCGGCCTCCCGGGCCGCGTACGTCGGCGGCTTCGCGACCACCTCCGACCTGGCGGCCGGCTTCCGCTACGGCATCCCGACCGTCGGCACCTCCGCGCACGCCTTCACCCTGCTGCACGACAGCGAGCGGGACGCCTTCCAGGCCCAGGTGAACACGCTGGGCCGGGGCACCACGCTGCTGGTGGACACCTACGACGTCGCCGAGGCAGTCCGCACGGCCGTCGAGGTCGCCGGGACCGAGCTGGGCGCGGTGCGGATCGACTCCGGTGACCTGCTGCTGGTGGCGCACCGGGTGCGCCAGCAACTGGACGAGCTGGGCGCGACGGACACGAAGATCGTCGTGACCTCGGACCTGGACGAGTACGCGATCGCCTCGCTGGCCGCGGCGCCGGTGGACGCCTACGGCGTCGGGACGCAGCTGGTGACCGGTTCCGGCCACCCCACCTCCTCGATGGTCTACAAGCTGGTCGCGCGGGCCGAGTCCGCGGGCCCGAAGGCGCCGCTGGTGCCGGTGGCGAAGAAGTCCACGGGCGGCAAGACGTCGGTCGGCGGGCGCAAGTGGGCCGCGCGGCGGCTGGACTCCTACGGGGTCGCCGAGGCCGAGGTGATCGGGACCGGGCCGGTGCCGGCCGGGCTCGCGGACCGGCAGCTGCTGGTGGAGCTGGTCAAGGGCGGCGAGGTGGTGGCGCGCGAGCCCCTGGACGCGGCGCGCGAGCGGCACACGAGGGCGCGCGCGAGTCTCCCGATGTCGGCCACGCAGCTCTCGCGCGGGGAGCCCGTCCTTCCCACGGAGTACCTGCACGAGAGCTCGGGTAGCTAATGGCGTGTGCCGTGACGCGCCGACCCTCGCCCCCTCCCGTCCGCTCCCCTCTGTCAATAGGCTCGGTGGTCCAACGGCCGGGCTTGCCGACCTCATAGCCGAAGGACACCGACCATGCGCCGCGCCTTGATCGTCGTCGATGTGCAGAACGACTTCTGCGAAGGGGGCAGCCTCGCGGTGGCCGGTGGTGCCGACGTGGCCGCCGCCGTCACCGAGCTGATCGGGCAGGCGGCCGGGTCCGGCTACCAGCACGTCGTGGCCACCCGCGACCACCACATCGCCCCAGGCGGCCACTTCTCCGCCAACCCGGACTACGCCCGCTCCTGGCCCGCGCACTGCGTCGCCGGCACGGAGGGCGTCGGCTTCCACCCGAATTTCGCCCCCGCCGTCGCCTCCGGCTCGATCGACGCGGTGTTCGACAAGGGAGCGTACTCGGCGGCGTACAGCGGTTTCGAGGGCGCGGACGAGAACGGCACGCCCCTGGCCGACTGGCTGCGCTCACGCGATGTCACCGAGGTCGACGTGGTCGGCATCGCCACGGACCACTGCGTACGCGCCACGGCCCTCGACGCCGCCCGGGAGGGCTTCCGTACGCAGGTCCTGCTGGACCTGACGGCCGGGGTGGCCCAGGAGAGCACCGAGCGGGCCCTGGAGGAGCTGCGCCGGGCGGGCGTGGAGCTGTCGGGCAAGCCGGTCGTGCTGTAGCCCCCGGTGCCGGCGGGGTGTCCGCCGGTCAGGTCTGGGCCGTCGGGCGCCTGAGGAGTGCTCTGATCGGCCGCCACAGTTCCTGGGCCAGGTCGGGGCCCGACGCGACACCGTTGTCGGGGGCCGTGCGCCATATGAGGCCGTCCGGGTGGTGCAGGACCGCCGTGACCTCGTCGGGGGTCGGCGGGGCGGCGTTGCCGCGCAGGTAGACCGACCGCAGACCGAGGTTGCGGAGCCTGGTCAGGGCCCGGGCCCGGTTCACCGAGTGGACGAGGACGCGGACGGCGCCGGGGCCGTCGGCGGCGGGGCTGGGCAGGTTCAGTGCCACCACCACCGTGCCGTTCGGCAGCTTGCAGAAGCCTCCTGCGGCCATGCGCTCATCCCCCCGTGTCGGTCGGTGTCAATAAGAGAGCCACAGGACGCACCTAAACACGGATCGGCGGTGACCCGCCAGTGGGTCACCGCCGATCATGTTCTGACCTGCAAGGATGCGGATTACCTACCCGCGGCGCCGACCTCGAGCTCGATCGTCGAGCCGTCCTTGGCTTCCTTGAGGATCTTGATCTTCGTGTTGGTGTCAGTGATCTTGACACCCGCGGTGGGGTTCGACTCGTCGTAGTAGGTGTTCTTCCGGTCGTTGAAGACCGAGACGCCCTTCGACCCCGGGATGTACTTCGCCACGTCCGCCTTGTGCAGCGTCATGCCGTCGGTGCGGTAGAGGCTGAACGGCGAGTCGTAGGCCTGGATGCGGTTGCGCATCAGTGTGCCGTCGGTCCACTTCAGCGCGGTGGGGTGCGAGTCGACCGGCAGGACCAGACCGGTGCCCTTGTGCTGGCTGGTGTTGTTGTCGACCTGGGAGGTGTCCCACTTCCAGATCAGCAGGCCGTTCTGGTACGCGTAGTGCTCCACCCAGTCCGGGCGCGCCGTGAAGCCGAAATTGTACGGGCCGACCTTGAGGGTCTTGTCGTACGACACGTACTGCCGGTTCTCGGCGATGTAGTACTGCGCGTAGTCCTTGGTGAAGGACGCGCCGATGCGGGAGAAGCCGGTGGCCTTCCACGCGGCGTCCGCGCTCTCGGCGTTGTCGGAGAAGACGGGCGCACCGTCGGCCGTCACCGTGATCGCGTCGGCCGCGAAGCCCTTCTGGGCCACGCCGCCGTCGGTCTGGTAGCGGAAGCGGAGGTCGATCTTCTTGCCCGCGTAGGCGTCGAGCGGGAAGGCGAGCTTCTTGTAACCGTCGACCGTGCCGGTCAGGACCGGCTTGTCGCTGGCGTCGCGCTGGATCGGCTGGCCGTCCACCGTGCCGTCGACGGCGGTCCAGTTGGCGCCGCCGTCGGTCGAGACCTCGGTGTAGAGGAAGTCGTAGTTGGCCTCGATGTCGTACCAGCCGTCGAGGGTCAGCTGCGCCTTCGACTTGCCGGTCAGGTCGACCGAACGCGTCAGAGTGTTCTTGAGGTTGTCACCGCTGCCGCTCCACCACTGGGTCTTGCCCTCGGCGGGGGTGACGACCTCGGTGGTGACCGCCTTCTTGGGGAGGTCGACGACCAGGGCCTGCTTGTGCTTGGTGTTGTACTCCGCCACGCCCAGCTTGTGCCAGGAGTTGACGCCGGCCTTGGCCTTGTCGAAGTTCAGCCAGCCGAGCTGAAGCTTGTCCCAGGCGGTCATGTCGCCGGGCAGGTCGCCGATCTCGTTCTTGCCGGTGCCGAGCCAGGAACCGGACGACATCAGCGTCCAGAAGCCGGTGGAGTTCTCGCCGCCCGCGGTGTCGTAGTGGTCGGGCAGACCGAGGTCGTGGCCGTACTCGTGGGCGTAGACGCCGAGTCCGCCGTTCTCCGGCTGGACGGTGTAGTCGCCGACCCAGATGCCGGTGTCGCCGATCTTGGCGCCGCCGAGCTTGTTGTTCTCGGGGCCGGTGGCGCCGGCGTCGGTGCCGAAGGCGTACCAGCGGTGGGCCCAGATCGCGTCGGTGCCCTGGGCGCCGCCGCCCGCGGACTCGTCCTCGCCGGCGTGCACGATCTGGAAGTGGTCGATGTAGCCGTCGGGCTCGTTGAAGTCGCCGTCGCCGTCGAAGTCGTAGCGGTCCCACTCGTCGAAGCGCGCGACGTCCGCCTTGATCTGCGCGTCGGTCCTCCCCGCTGCCTTCTGCTGGGAGACCCAGGCGTTCAGACCGTCGCTGACGACGTTCCACACGCTGGAGCAGTTGGTGTCGCCGCAGGCGTTGTTGCCGTAGCGCGCCTCGTTGTAGGGGACCTTGACCCAGTCGGAGACCTCGCCCTCGACCGAGTAGCGGCCCGAGGACTGCTTCTCGTAGTAGGTCTTGACGGAGTCGACGCCCTTGCCGGAACCGAAGTACAGGTCCTGGAAGTAGTCCCGGTCGTAGTCGGCCCGCCAGGCCGTGGAGTTGTCCTTCTTGCGGTCGGGCTTGGGTATCGCGTTGTGCAGCGGGCCCGGGGTGCCGCCGTAGCGGCTGTCGACCTGGTCGCCGAACTCGACCAGGATCGTGAAGATCTTGTCGGTCTTCTCGCGGCCGAGCTCGACGTACTTGGCGTCGCCCTTCTTGCTCTTGAGCTGGACGACCTTCGAGCCCTCGCGGTTCTTGACCTTGCTCTTGCCCGAGAGCACCTGGTTCAGGGCCTCCTGGCGCTGGGCGTCCTGCGTCTTGCTCAGCGGTCCTTCGAGGTCGTGCTCGTCGTGGTGGCGTTCCGCCGGGTCGTGCCGGTCCACGGTGGTGGACCGGGGAGCCGGGGCGTCGTCGGCCACCGCGTAGGTCGAGGCGGTGGTGGTGGCCGCCGCGAGCGCCACGCTTATGGCGGCCGCTCTGAACGTCCAGGGTCTACTGGTCACTTGAGATCCTCCCCCGCGTTCGGGCGCGCGGCAGGCAGGGTCCCGGTCGTGGAAATCCGCGCGCGCGTGATCAACGCGTGTAGTCAAGTGACGACATTTGACTAGAGGTTTAGAAGAAAAGACAGACCTTGACTTGCACAGGTCAAGTGCACTATGCGGAGGCAACGTTCGTTTTACGGACAACCAAACGGTTGTCCCGGGACACGCCCCACCGGCCGTGCGGGCGCGCGCATATGTCCACCAGGTGGACGTCATGACTCCGTGCGCCCCCTGTGCACCGCCCTTGTTGATTAGGTCACGCTTACCGCCGGTTCCGGTCGGGCACCCTGCCGGTGAGAATGTCGGATGGCCGGACGCCCGGAGACCGGCGCAATGCCAGGCCGACACCGCCGTGGACCCCCACTTTCGAGGACATGATGGCCATGCCCCGTCCGACTGCCGCACAGCTCGCCTACGGTTCGTGCACCGTGATCTTCTCGACCTTCGCCATGCTGCTGCTGTCTCAGACGAGTTCGGGTGCGGGGATCGCGGTCATCGCCGTCGCGGCGCTCGCCCTCGGGCTGCTGGTCGCCATGACGGTGCCGCTGCCCCAGAAGCGCCCCGCCGGGGTGGAACAGCCCGCGTCCCCGGAACCGCTGAGGGCCTCGGTCCCGGCACCGGCCCACGAGCCGGTACGCGAACGGGCGGCCTCCTGACCGCCCGCTGCACCCGGTTCATCCCTCTGCACCTCAATCGGTGCTGACCACCACCGTTTTGGCCGCCTTGTCGTGCAGGCCCTGCTTGTAGGGCCGGTCGAAGAAGCTCCAGCCGCCGCAGATCGCGGTCCAGACGCACGCGCAGCAGAAGGCGAACGGGAGCCACAGCACCGCGGCGCGCGCCAGCGCGTTCTGCACGGAGGGCGTCGCACCGTTGTCCAGGTTGGCCACCCGCATGTGCAGCAGCTTCTTGCCGAGGGTCTGGCCGGTCCGCGCGGTCAGGACGGTGTCGTAGGCGATGTAGAGGACGGCGGCGACCCCCGACTGCCAGAACGACTTGCCGACCTCGATGCGGTCGCTGTCCACGTCGTACTCGTTGACGCCGAAACCCCACGTGATCAGCCAGACGACGGCACCCACCAGGATCATGTCGATGATGCGCGCGAGTGTGCGCTTGCCGCTGTCGCCGAGCGGGGGCATCCCGGCGAGGGGGTCGGTGGGGTAGGAACCGCCGCCGTACGGATCACCGCCGTAGGGGCCGCCTCCGAAGCCGTCGCCCGGACCGCCGGGACCGCCCGGGCCGCCGCCCCCGTACGGCGGGGGTTCGCTGCCGTAGGGCGAGTCCGCGCCCCGGCCGGGTGGCTCGTTCGGGGGGCGCTTGCGGAACGGGTCGTCTTCCGGGGGCTGCTGACCGGAGCCGGAGGGCGGTTCGCTGCTCATGGCCCGAGTCGACCGCGAACCCCCGGTTTCCGCATCCGGCGGAGATCCGTCCGAGGGAGGTCAGCCCGCCACGAACGTGTGCGCGGCCTTGTCGTGCCAGCACTGGCGCCAGGGCCGGTCGAAGAGGCACCAGGCGACGCCGACGATCCCCACGACGAGGAGCCCGGGCACGCTGTAGACCAGCCAGCGGCGCAGGGCCGCGCCGAAGCCGGGCGAGTCGTGGCCCTCGATGTCGCGGACGTCGAGGCCCATCAGCTTCTTGCCGAGGGTGCGACCCCACTTGACGGTGGGCAGCACCTCGCAGAGCACGCCGGCGAGCAGCAGCACGGCCAGGATGATGCCGAGGTAGACCGAGGTGGTGCCGTCGAGCAGCCAGACCGTGACGGTCTCGCCGGAGAGCTTGGCCGCGTCAATCTTCTCGTTGACGTGGTCGATGGCCTTGGTGCCGAGCGGGACGGCGGCCGAAGCGGTGAGCGCGGCGAGCACGACGGTGTCCAGCAGCCGGGCCACCAGCCGCTTGCCGAGCCCGGCCGGGCGGGCCTCCGCCTGGCGCCGGGCGGCCGCCTGGAACACGTCCTCGACCGGCGGCTTCCAGGGTGTGACGGGCTGTTCGTCACCGCCGCCGGCTCCGGCGAGCCGGTGCACCTGTTGCGCCCAGGAGGACTGGCCGCCACCGGGGCCCGGGCTGAGGGGCGTACCGGAGGAGGCCGCGGCGCCGGGCTGGGCGCTGCCGGGCCCGCCGGACTGCGCGGGGACGACGGGCGCCGCCTGGGGTCCGGACAGCGCCGTCGGGGCGGCCCCGGAGGCCTGGGCCGCCGCGCTTCCGGCACCGGCCTGCGCGGCGGAGGCGCGGGCGGCGGCCGCCTTGCCCGCGCCGAAGCCGGGCCCCGCGGAACCGCTGCCGGAACCGGTCGGCCCGGTCTGCGCGCCGAACGCGGGACCCGACGGGCCGGCACCCGCCGCTGCGGGCCGGCCGCCGAAGGCGGATGCCGCCACACCACTGCCCGGGCCGGCCGGCCCGAAGCCGGAGGCGGCTGCTCCGCCTTGCCCGCCGGAACCGGAGGCCGCCGAGTCGCCGCCCGGCCCCGCCGGGCCGAAACCGGAGCCCGCGGCCCCGCCCTGCCCTGCGAAGCCGGACGCCGCCGCGCCACCGCCCGATCCCGCCGGTCCGAAGCCGGCGCCGCCGGAGCTGCCGCCGGAACCCGCCGCCCCGCGGTCCGAACCCCCCGGCCCCCCGGCCGGTTTCGAGCCACCACCGGCCGGACCCGTGCGCGGGGACACCGCGCGGAACGTCATCGTGCCGTCGTCGGGGGCGTCGGCCGGGGCCCCTCCCCCGGGCTGCCCCGTCTGCCCCGCCGGGCGGCGGAACACGAACGTGCTGCCCCCCGCCGCCGCGCTCGCCTCCTGGTCGGACGGCGGGACGTTCGCCGCGCCGTCGGTGCGGGCGGCCTCTCCGTCGGGTCGCGGGCCGGAGGGCGACACCCTCGGGTCGGCGCCCTGCGCCCCCTGCGGCGCGCCCCACGAGACGCGGCGGTCCTGGCCGCCGCCGAAGCCGGACTGGCGCGAGCGGTCCGCGCCCCAGGCGGAGGCCGGTTCGGGACGGCTGCCGTGCTGGGCGTCGGCGGCGGACGGCGACTCGGACGGCTCCTCGACGGGGTCCTCGTCGAAGAAGTGCGGGCCGGTCTCCTCGACCGAGGCGGGCTGCGCCGTCCCCGCTCCGGGCGGCGGCGCGAGCGACTCGCCGTCCCGGGGCGCCGGACGGCTGGTGCCCGGCACCCAGGAGGCGCCGTTCCAGTACCGGACATATCCAGGAATGGACGGGTCCGGGTAATACCCTTCGCGGGGCCTGTCGTCACCGGGGGCCGGGGTTGGGGCGCTCATGTCCGTCGTCCCGTATCTGCTCGGGGGCCAAATGGGGGCCTCCACATCTATCAGACGTGCGCAAGCCCCACCGCCGCTCCCACCGGACCCACCCCTTTCGAGCACCGATGTGCTACGCACCGCGCCCCTCCGGCGGACCCCCCTGCGAAAAAACTTCCGGGAAGGCGCGTAATGCCGCGGCCCGCGCCCGCTCTCTCCTCCTGACCGGCCCTCGCGGGCAGCCGTCAGGAGAAGGGAGACCGCCGTGCACACCGTGGTGGAGCGGGAACTGGAGCTGAAACTCGTCCTGTCGCCGGAGCGCAGGATCCCCGTGCCGGCCCGGCTCGGGTACCTCACGGACGACCCCTACGCCGTCCACGTCACCTTCCACATCGACACCAAGCACCCGGTGTACTGGACGTTCGCGCGGGACCTGCTGGTCGAGGGCGTATTCCGGCCGTGCGGGCAGGGGGACGTGCGGGTGTGGCCGACGAAGACCGAGGGGCGCAGCGTCGTGCTGATGGCGCTGAGTTCACCCGACGGGGACGCCCTGCTGGAGGCTCCGGCGACGGTGGTGTCGGCCTGGCTGGAGCGCACGCTGCGGGTGGTGCCGCCCGGGACGGAGGGCGAACAGCTCGGTCTTGACGACGAGCTGGCCCAGTTGCTCGCCCAGTGAGGGCCCCGGGCTCAGAAGAGCTTGCCCGGGTTCAGGATGCCCAGCGGGTCGAAGGCCTGCTTGACGGCCCGCTGCATCTCCATGCCCACGGGGCCGATCTCGCGCGCGAGCCACTCCTTCTTCAGGACCCCGACGCCGTGTTCGCCGGTGATGGTGCCGCCCAGTTCCAGGCCGAGGGCCATGATCTCGTCGAAGGACTCGCGGGCGCGCCGGGACTCGTCGGGGTCGGCCGGGTCGAAGCAGACCGTCGGATGGGTGTTGCCGTCCCCCGCATGGGCGACGACGCCGATGGTGAGCCGGTACTTTCCGGCGATCCTGTCGACGCCTTCGAGCATCTCGGCGAGCCGGGAGCGCGGCACGCACACGTCGTCGATCATCGTCACGCCCTTGACCGCCTCCAGCGCGGTGAGCGACAGACGCCGTGCCTGGAGCAGCAGTTCGGACTCGGCCACGTCGTCGGCGGGGACGACCTGGGTGGCACCGGCCGCTTCGCACAGGGCGCCGACGGCGGCGAGGTCGGCGGCCGGGGCGGTGGTGTCGAACGCGGCCAGGAGCAGGGCCTCGGTGCTCTCGGGGAGGCCCATCTGCGCCATGGCGTTGACGGCCTTGACCGTCGTACGGTCCATGAGTTCGAGGAGTGACGGGACGTGGCCGCCCTCCATGATGCGGCAGACGGCGTCGCAGGCCGCGGCGGCGGAGGCGAACTCGGCGGCCAGCACCAGCTGCTCGGGCGGCTTGGGGCGCAGCCCGAGGACCGCCCGCACGACGATGCCGAGCGAGCCCTCGGAGCCGACGAACAGGCGGGTCAGGTCGTAGCCGGCGACGCCCTTGGCGGTGCGGCGGCCGGTGGACAGGAGGCGCCCGTCGGCGAGCACCACGTCCAGCCCGAGCACGTACTCGGCGGTGACCCCGTACTTCACGCAGCACAGGCCGCCGGAGGCGGTGCCGATGTTGCCGCCGATGGTGCACATCTCCCAGCTGGAGGGGTCCGGCGGGTAGTACAGGCCGTGTTCGCCGACGGCGCGGGACAGGGCGGCGTTGACCACGCCCGGTTCGCACACGGCGATGCGGTCGACCGGGTTGATCTCCAGGATCCGGTCCATCTTCGTCAGGGAGAGCACGATGCAGCCGTCGGAGGCGTTGGCGGCGCCGGACAGCCCGGTGCGGGCGCCCTGCGGGACGACGGGGACGCGCAGTGCGGTGGCGGTGCGCATCACGTGCTGGACCTGCTCGGTCGTGCGGGGCAGCACGACCACGGCCGGGGCGCCGGCCGGGCAGAAGCTCGCCATGTCGTTGGCGTAGGAGTGCGTGACGTCGGGGTCGGTGAGGACCGCTTCGGCGGGGAGGCCGCCGAGGAGCAGGCCGACGAGGTCGCCGGTCGCTGCGGTGTCGTCGTCGGAGCGGGGCGCTTCGATACGGCTCATGATCACAGGTTCGCACCGGGGGCCATCGGTGTGAACCCCGTCGGGCGGACCCTTCGGCTGCCCGGGTGTGGTCGTCGTACTGACGCACAGTGAGCGCCATGGAGAACCAGCAGGAGGGCCCGGTGCGGGCGAGTGGCGTGCGACGCCGTCGGGTGCTGATCGCCTCCGTCGCGGGGTGTGCCGTGCTGGGCGGGGTGCTGATGCTGCTGCCGCGGGAGCCTGCCGAGCCCGCTCCCCCGTCGCCCGGGGCGTCGGCCAGGGCCGCGGTCGGCAGTGGCGTGCCGGCCACGCTGCCCGGCCTGGCGGAGCTGATCGGCGAGCGGGAGAAGGCCGTACGGGACCGGCCCGGGGACGCGGCGTCCTGGGCGGTGCTCGGGGCGGCCTACGTGGAGCGGGGGTTGCGGCTCGCGGATCCGGCGTACTACCCGCGAGCGGAGAGGGCGTTGCACGCGTCGCTGGAGGTGCGGCCGCGGCGCAACACCCGGGCGATGGCGGGGCTCGCCGCGCTGGCGAACGCCCGCCGGGACTTCCGCGCCGGGCGCCGGTGGGGCGAGGCGGCGCTCAAGCTGGAGCCGCGGCGGTGGACGACGTACCCGCTGCTCATCGACGCCTACACCGGGCTCGGCGCGTACCGGGCGGCCGAGCGGACGCTGGACCGCCTCACGGAGTTGCGCTCCGGCCCCGCCGTGCTCGCGCGGGCCGCGGCGGTGTACCGGGACCGGGGCCGGCTGGAGGACGCGGCGGCCTCGCTGGCGGACGCGGCGGCGGGTGCGCGGGCTCCCGTGGAGCGGGCGGCCTATCTGGAGCAGGCCGGGCGCCTGGCCTTCGAACGCGGCGATCCCGCTGCCGCGCTGCGGCACTTCCGCGAGGCGGTCCGCCTCGACCCCGGCCAGTGGGCCGCGCGGGCCGGGCAGGGCCGGGCACTGGCGGCCCTCGGCCGGACGGCGCAGGCGCTGAAGGCCTACCGGTCGGCCCTCGCCGGGCAGCCGTGTCCGCGGTACGCCCTGGAACTGGGTGAGTTGTACGAGTCGCTGGGCATGCGGGGTGAGGCCCGGGCCCAGTACGGCCTGCTGCGGGAGCGGGTGCGGGGCGCTGCCGCGGGCGGGGCCGACGAGGGGCTGGTGCTGGGGCGGCTGGAGGCCGACCACGGTGATCCGGCGGCAGCGGTACGGCGGTTGCGGGCGGAGTGGCAGCGCCGCCCCACCCTGGAGGCCGCCGACGCGCTGGGGTGGGCACTGTACCGGGCCGGGAAGCCCGCGCAGGCCTTGCGCTTCGCCCTGCGGGCGACGGACCCCGAACGCGGGGGCGGGCTGGGCGACGCGGTGTACTGGTACCACCGGGGCATGATCGAGCAGGAGCTGAACCGCCACGGCGCCGCCCGACGCCACCTCACCGAGGCCCTGCGGATCAACCCGCACTTCTCACCCTTGCATGCGCCCACGGCGCGGGCGGCACTCGAGGCGCTGGGCGAGCCGCCGGACGAGGGGGTGCCCGAGATGGACGCCGGAGCGGGGTAGGCGGGCACGCCCCCGGGGGCCGCCGGCTGCGACCGCCCGGCGGGGCACGGGCTCGCGGGGCATCACCCGGGGCTCGGTGGCGGAGGCACGCGGTGCGGCGGGCACGACGACGGCCACCGGCGAGGGAACGAACCCGCGCCGTACCTCGGGCGGCCGTAGAGGCGCTGGGAGAGCCGCCGGACGAAGGGTGCCGAGAGGGACGACGGCGCGGGGTGGCCGAGTACGGCCCGAGCCCCGGGGACCGCCGCGACTGCCGCCTGCCGCCCGTCGAGGCACGGGCCCGCACTACGCCGACGGGCCCCCGCGGGGCGTCGGCCCCGGCGCCCGAGGGCGCGGCGAAAGATGATTAGGGGCAGCAGTCCCAGGGCCTCTTCGTCGCTGCACAGCAGCGCGTCGTGCGGGTGCCCCGTGACACCCGCACGACCCGCGGCCGTGGGCGGCTACAGGTTGCCGCGGCGCTCCTGCTCGCGCTCGATCGCCTCGAACAGGGCCTTGAAGTTGCCCTTGCCGAAGCCCATCGAGCCGTGGCGTTCGATGATCTCGAAGAAGACGGTCGGACGGTCCTGGACCGGCTTGGTGAAGATCTGCAGCAGATAGCCGTCCTCGTCGCGGTCGGCGAGGATCTTCAGTTCGCGCAGGGTGTCGATCGGGACGCGGGTCTCGCCGACCCACTCCCCCAGCGTGTCGTAGTAGGAGTCGGGCGTGTTGAGGAACTCGACGCCGGCCGCCCGCATCGTACGGACCGTCTGGACGATGTCGCCCGTGTTGAGGGCGATGTGCTGGACGCCCGCGCCGCCGTAGAACTCCAGGTACTCGTCGATCTGGGACTTCTTCCTGGCGATGGCCGGCTCGTTGATCGGGAACTTGACCTTGAGCGTGCCGTCGGCGACGACCTTCGACATCAGCGCGCTGTACTCGGTGGCGATGTCGTCGCCCACGAACTCCTTCATGTTCGTGAAGCCCATGACCTTGTTGTAGAAGCCGACCCATTCGTTCATCCGGCCGAGCTCGACGTTGCCGACGCAGTGGTCGATCGCCTGGAAGGTGCGCTGCGCGGGCGGTTCGACGATCGGCTGGGCCGCGACGTACCCCGGCAGGTACGGGCCGTCGTAGCCGGAGCGCTCGACGAGGGTGTGGCGGGTCTCGCCGTAGGTGGCGATGGCGGCCAGGACGACCGTGCCGTGCTCGTCCTTCATCTCGTACGGCTCGGCGACCGAGCGGGCGCCGTGCTCCAGGGCGTAGGCGTAGGCGGCGCGCGCGTCCGGGACCTCGATGGCGAGGTCGACGACACCGTCGCCGTGCTCGGCCACGTGCCGCGCGAGGAAGTGGCCCCACTCGGTGGTGGGCTTGATGACCGAGGTGAGGACGAAGCGGGCGGAGCCGTTCTCCAGGACGTACGCAGCGGTCTCTCGGCTGCCGTTCTCCGGTCCGGAGTACGCGACCAGCTTCATGCCGAAGGCGGTGGAGTAGTAGTGCGCCGCCTGCTTGGCGTTGCCCACGGCGAAGACGACCGCGTCCATTCCCTTGACCGGGAAGGGGTCGGCCTGCCGGGCGGTGTCGGGAGTGTGGTGTGTGGTCTGCGTCATAGCCGCAGGGTCTCCCCGCTCGGCAAGGTGCGCAATAGTTTGTGTTTTGACTGGGCAATCTGTTCAGTAATACGGCCGTACGGACGGCCCTTCTGTACAGGATGACCATGCCGGGAGGCTGCTGTGGCGATCGATCATCTGGACGGCCGGATCATCCTGCTGCTCGCCCGTGAGCCGCGGATCGGGGTGCTGGAGATGTCCCGGCGGCTGGGGGTGGCCCGCGGCACCGCACAGGCGCGGCTGGACCGGCTTCAGTCGAACGGAGTCATCAGCGGATTCGGCCCGCAGGTGGACCCGGCCGCGCTCGGCTACCCCGTGACGGCGTTCGCGACGCTGCAGATCCGGCAGGGGCAAGGGCCCGACGTACGGGCCCACTTGGCGACCGTCCCGGAGGTCCTGGAGCTGCACACGACCACCGGCACCGGGGACATGCTGTGCCGGCTCGTGGCCCGCTCCAACGCCGATCTCCAGCGTGTGATCGACCGGGTCGTCGGTTTTGATGGCATCGTCCGGGCCTCCACGGCGATCGTCATGGAGAACCCCGTTCCGCTGCGGATCATCCCGCTCGTGGAGCAGGCCGCGGAGGAGACCTGAGTCGTGGGGTGAGCGCGTGTGAATTTCTGGGAGTACCTGGTCAACCGGCATCAGCAGCTGCTCACGGACGCCTACCAGCACGCGAGCGCCGTCTTCCAGTGCATGGTGGTGGCGACCCTGCTCGGGGTGCTGATCGGCGTCGTCAGCTACCGGAGCGAGTGGGCCGGGAACCTCGCGACCACGACCACCGCCACCATCCTGACCGTGCCGGCGCTCGCCCTGATCGGTCTGCTCATCCCCCTCGTGGGGCTCGGCGTGCCGCCCACGGTGGTCGCGCTGACGCTGTACGGGCTGCTGCCGGTCGTGCGCAACGCGATCGTCGGGCTGCGCGGGGTCGACCCGACGCTGGTGGACGCGGCCACGGGCATCGGGATGTCCCGCCCGGCCCGGCTGCTGAGGGTCGAGCTGCCGCTGGCCTGGCCGCCGATCCTGACCGGGATCCGGGTCTCCACCCAGATGCTGATGGGCATCGCGGCCATCGCCGCGTACGCCTCGGGACCGGGCCTGGGCAATGTCATCTTCCGCGGCCTGGCCTCGCTGGGCAGCGCCAACGCGCTCAACCAGGTCCTCGCGGGCACGCTCGGCATCATCGTCCTGGCCCTGCTGTTCGACGCCGCGTACGTCCTGATCGGACGGCTGACCATTCCCAGGGGGATCCGTGCCTGAGACCGGTGACCACGGCGCGTCCATCGCGCTGGAGAGCCTGACCAAGCGCTACCCCGGCAGTCCGCAGCCGGCCGTGGACAACGTGAGCATGGAGATCAAGGCGGGCGAGGTCGTCGTCTTCGTCGGCCCCTCGGGCTGCGGCAAGTCGACCACGCTCAAGATGATCAACCGGCTGATCGAGCCGACCGGCGGCCGCATCCGCATCGGCGGCGAGGACGTCACCGACATGGACCCGGTCAAACTGCGCCGCAAGATCGGCTACGCCATCCAGTCCGCCGGGCTCTTCCCGCACATGACGGTCGCGCAGAACATCGGGATCGTCCCGAAGATGATCGGCTGGCCGAAGACCCGGATCAGGGAACGGACCGAGGAGCTGCTCGACCTCGTCGGCCTGGACCCCGGGGAGTTCCACGGCCGCTACCCGCGTCAGCTCTCCGGCGGGCAGCAGCAGCGCGTGGGCGTGGCCCGGGCGCTGGCCGCCGATCCCCCGGTGCTGCTGATGGACGAGCCGTTCGGGGCGGTGGACCCGATCACCCGGGACCACCTCCAGGACGAGCTGATCCGGCTCCAGCACGAGCTGCACAAGACGATCGTCTTCGTCACCCACGACTTCGACGAGGCCATCAAGATCGGCGACCGGATCGCCGTGCTGCGCGAGCGGTCGCACATCGCGCAGTTCGACACCCCGGAGGCGATCCTGACCAACCCGGCCGACGACTTCGTGTCCGGTTTCGTCGGCGCCGGTGCGGCGCTGAAGCGGCTGAATCTGACCCGCGTACGGGACGTGGAGATCACCGACTATCCGACGGTCACGGTCGACGACCCGTTGCAGCAGATCTTCAACCTGCTGCGGACCAGCGGCAGCAACGAGATCCTGCTGCTCGACCGGCGCCGCCGCCCCTACAAGTGGCTGCGGCGTGGCGATCTGATGCGGGCCCGGGGCTCGCTCGCCCGCGCCGGGACCCTGGTGAGCGACACGGTCACCCGGGACGCCACCCTGCGGGACGCGCTGGAGGCGGTGCTCACCGACAACGCCGGGCGGGTGGCGGTGACCGGGCGGCGCGGCGAGTACACGGGCGTGGTCGACATGGAGACCCTCATCAACTCCGTGCACGAGATGCTGGAGGCCGACCGGCTCGACGCGATGGAGCACCAGCACGAGCTGGAGTCGCTGCGGGCCTCGCAGACGCACGCGGAGCAGGAGGGGGCCGCGGGTCCGGCGGCGGTGAGCGGCCCCGGAGGCCAGCGGTGACCGCCACGGAGGCCGAGGAGACCTCCGAGCCCCTCGACGAGTCCGAGGCGCCCCCGTCCGCGCGCCGGCCCTCCCGCCTCACCTGGCAGAAGCTGACGCTCCTGCCGGTCGCCCTGATCGCCGTGCTGCTCGCCACCTGGCTGTGGTTCCAGCAGGCCGACCTGGACGCGCTCACCCGCAACGCCCTGTCGGGCGGCCAGGTGAGCAAGGCGCTGTGGCAGCACATCGAACTGACCGTGATCTCCACGTTCTTCGTGCTGATCATCGCGATCCCGCTGGGCATCCTGCTGACCCGCGGCGCGATGAGCCGGGCCACCCCGGTGGCGATGGCGTTCGCCAACATGGGCCAGGCGACCCCGGCGATCGGTCTGCTGGCCCTGCTGGTGATCTGGCTGGGCATCGGCCGCAGGGCCGCCCTGATCGGCATCATCGTCTACGCCATCCTGCCGGTGCTCTCCAACACCATCACGGGCCTGAAGGCGAACGACCCGACCCTGCTGGAGGCGGCCCGCGGCATCGGCATGTCCCCGACGGGCGTGCTGACCCGGGTCGAACTCCCGCTCGCGGTCCCGCTGATCCTGGCGGGCGTGCGCACGGCCCTCGTCCTGAACGTCGGTACGGCGACCCTGGCGGTCTTCGGCGGGGGCGGCGGCCTCGGCGTGCTGATCACGACCGGCATCACCAACCAGCGGATGCCGGTGCTGGTGCTGGGGTCGATCCTCACGGTGGTGCTGGCGCTGCTGGTGGACTGGCTGGCGTCGCTCGCCGAACTGCTGCTGCGGCCGCGGGGGTTGCAGCCATGAGGCGGCGTACGTGCCTGGCGGCGGCCGGCCTGCTGCTGGCGGCGGCCGGTTGCGGCCTGACCAGCGGATCCCCGCTGACCGACGACGTGGAGCCGGGGTCGATCGGCCGTGGCGAGCCGCTGAAGGGCGCGCATCTGACGGTGACGTCGAAGTCGTTCACCGAGCAGCTGATCCTCGGCTCCATCATGGGCATCGCGTTCGAGGCGGCCGGGGCGGACGTGATCGACCGCACCGGCATCCAGGGTTCCATCGGCAGCCGCGAGGCGGTCCGCAAGGGCGACGCGGACGCCGGGTACGAGTACACGGGCACGGCCTGGATCACCTACCTCGGGCACAGCAAACCGATCACCGATCCGCAGGAGCAGTGGGAGGCGGTGAAGAAGGAGGACGCGGGCAACGGCCTGGTCTGGCTGCCGCCGTCGAAGCTCGACAACACGTACGCGCTGGCGATGAACCAGGGGAACGCCAAGAAGTACGGCACGAAGACGATGTCGGACGTCGCGAAGCTGGCGAAGTCCGACCCCGGGGCGGTGAACCTGTGCGTGGAGGTCGAGTTCGCGAACCGGGCGGACGGGCTGCCGGGCATGCAGAAGGCCTACGGCATGGACGTCCCGGCGCGGAACATCACGCAGATGGACACCGGGATCATCTACACCCAGACGGACAAGGGCAGTTGCACGTTCGGTGAGGTGTTCACCACCGACGGGCGCATCAAGTCCATGAACCTGGCGGTGATGGACGACGACCGGAAGTTCTTCCCCAACTACAACGCCGCGCCGATGATCAACGCGAAGTCCCTGAAGGAGTGGCCGGCGATCGCGGAGGTCCTGAACCCGGTGACGGCGAGGCTCGACAACTCCGTTGCGCAGACGCTGAACGCGAAGGTGGACGTGGACGGGGAGGATCCGCACCAGGTGGCGCTGGACTGGATGGTGGAGGAGGGGTTCGTCAAAGAGGGGTGAGGTACAAAGAACTCCTTGCAAAGAGACCTTTGCAAGACTAGCTTTGCATGCATGTCCGACGAACCGGCACCCCGCCTTCTCGACGCCCGCTCCCTGCGCGGCCTGGCCCATCCTCTGCGGATGCAGCTGCTGATTGCACTGCGTCGCGGCGGACCCGCGACCGCCTCCCGACTGGCGGAGAAACTGGGCGAGTCGAGCGGTGCAACCAGCTACCACCTACGGCAACTCGCCGCGCACGGCTTCGTCGCCGACGACCCTGAGCGGGGCAAGGGACGGGAGCGCTGGTGGAAGGCGGTGGACCAGGGCGTGCAACTCGACGAGACCCTGATCAAGGACCCGGACCCGGCCGTGCGGGGAGCCGTCGCCCTCTTCCGGTACGAGCTCGCCAACGTGCACACCCGGGAAGTCGCGACCTGGCTCGGCAACACGAGTGAGTGGGGCGAGGAATGGGACGGCGCCACGGACCTCAGCGACTTCACCCTGCGGCTCACTCCCGAACTCGCCCGTGAGCTGGTCGCCAAGATGCATGACCTCGTCCAGAGCTACCGCCCGGCTGCCGAGGGCACCCCGGACGCCGAGACTGTACGCGTCCACACGCACGTCTTCCCCACCCAGACGACGCCGTGAAAGGCCATCACCCATGCACCCGGACATCCACCTCACCCTGCACCACGTCCGAGCCACCGAACTGCGCGCCGAGGCCGGACCACGTCGGGCGCACCGCCCCGACCTGCGTACGCGTCTGGGCTGGGCCCTCGTGGAAGTGGGCTTAAGACTCGCCGCCCGCCCCGGAACGGCAACGGCCCACTAACAGCTCGGCACGGAACCCTTCCCCGTCTCCAGGGCCACCAGGGACGACACCGTGCTCTTCAGCGTGGTCACCGGAATCAGCCGCAGGCCCTTCGGCAGGTTGGCACGCGCGTCCCCGCACTCCGCCTTGGGGACCAGGAACACCGTCGCCCCGTCCCGCTTCGCGGCCTGCGTCTTGAGGGCGACGCCCCCGACCGCCCCGACCCGGCCGGCCGCGTCGATCGTGCCCGTACCGGCGATGACCCGGCCGCCGGTCAGATCCCCGCCGGTGCCGTCGCCGTCGAGCTTGTCGATGATGCCCAGGGAGAAGAGCAGCCCCGCACTGGGCCCGCCCACGTCCGCGAGCTTCAGGCTGACCTTCACGTCCTTGTCGTCGAGGCCGAGGTACCCCAGCGCGGCCTGCGTCGCCGCGTCCTGGGACTGCCTCATCTGCTTCTCGTTGTGCTGCTCGATCTCCTTGACGCTGTCCCCGCTGGGGTAGACGGAGTCGCGCGGCATGACCGCCTGGTCGGTGCGGAACCAGCCGTCGATGACGTCGGGGAGCGAGACCCGGGTGTCCGGGGAGGTCGCCTCGATGGTGGTCATCCGCAGCTGGCCCCGGGTGTCCCGGACCGGCGCACCCGAGACGGTGATCACCTGTGTGCCCTTGTTCTCGCCCAGCACGTCCGCGGTCAGCCCCGGCTGCGCCACCGAGAACGGCAACGGCGCCAGCGCCGCCGTCGCGAGCAGGGCCACGACGGGCAGGGCGCAGACGGCGATGGCCTGGGGGCGCGTGAGGCGAGAGAACACGGGATCAATCTAACGCGGGAGGGGGAGACCGCCAGGACCAGGGCGTCCGGGGCCCTCCCCCACGACCCGGCATGTGTCAGCGCAGCGCCTCCGCGACCTCCCGGGCGGCGTCGACGACCCGTGGCCCCACCCGTTCCGGCACCGCCTCCGCCAGCATCACCACACCCACACTGCCCTCGACGCCCGTCACGCCCAGCAGCGGTGCGGCCGCCCCGCAGGCGCCCGCCTCCAGCTCGCCGTGGGTCAGCGTGTAGCCGGGGTCGGTCATCGGGTGCTGGCGAGCCGCGAGGATCGCCTTGCCGGCGGCGCCCCGGCCCAGGGGGTGCCGGAATCCGGCCCGGTAGGCGACGTGGTAGTCCGTCCAGGTCGGCTCCACCACGGCCACGGCCAGCGCGTCCGCCCCGTCGACCAGGGTCAGGTGCGCCGTCGCGCCGATGTCCTCGGCCAGGGACCGCAGCGCCGGCATCGCGGCCTCCCGGACCAGCGGGTGGACCTGCCGTCCCAGGCGCAGCACCCCGAGCCCGACCCGGGCACGTCCGCCGAGGTCACGGCGTATGAGGGCGTGCTGCTCCAGGGTGGCGAGCAACCGGTACACGACGGTCCGGTTCACGCCGAGCCGGACGGAGAGCTCGGTCACGGTCAGCCCGTGGTCCGTGTCGGCGAGCAGTTTGAGGACACGCAGTCCCCGGTCGAGCGTCTGGGAGGTCTCCGCGGTCACGACGCCCACTCCTTAGTGGTGAGGTCGGCGGCCCCCGGTCGGCGGATGCGTCACCGAGTCCCGTCGGTGACGCGCTTCAGAGGCCGCCGATCGGCCGGCGGCCCGGCCTGTCCGGGCCGCGTCGCTTCACGGCTGCGCTCCGCGGCGGCGCTGCCACGGGGCGTGTGCGTAGCGGGACAGTAGCGAAGCAGGTTCGCTGAGCGGAAGGCTCCGTCCAGAATCCGGGCACCGGACTGGGCGTACTGCTTGAGTTTGCGACGGTATGCACGCCCGCCAGGTTGTTCGGCCCTCCCGGCCCGTCACTTCATCCGCGTGGCCCACTCCTGCACCTTGGTGATCCGCTGCTTCAGCTGCCCCGCCGTCGCCTCAGCCGCCGGAGGCCCCCCGCACACGCGCCGCAGCTCGGTGTGGATCACCCCGTGCGGCTTGCCGCTCTGGTGGACGTAGGCGCCGACCATCGTGTTGAGCTGCCGCCGCAGCTCCATCATCTCCTTGTGGGAGACCACCGGCCGCCGCTCGGCGGGCATTTCGAGCAGATCGGCCTCCTCGTCCGGCTTCTTGCGGCTGTGCGCGATCTGCCGGGCCTGCCGCTTCTGGAGCAGCAGCTGCACCTGGTCGGGCTCCAGCAGCCCGGGGATGCCGAGGTAGTCCTGCTCCTCCTCGCTGCCCGGGTGAGCCTGCATGCCGAACTCGGCGCCGTTGTACATGACCCGGTCGAAGACGGCCTCGGACTCCAGCGCCTCGAAGGAGAACTGCTCCTGCTCGCCGGTGTCCTCGTCCTGCTCCCGGTTCGCCTCGTCCATCTCCTTCTCGGACTCGGCGTACGGGTCCTCCTCGCCCTGCTTCTTGGGCTTGTCGAGGACGTGGTCGCGCTCGCGCTCCATCTCGTTGGCGAAGGAGAGCAGGTCGGGCACGGTCGGCAGGAACACCGAGGCGGTCTCGCCGCGCCGCCGGGACCGCACGAAACGCCCGACGGCCTGTGCGAAGAACAGCGGCGTCGAGATGGTGGTGGCGTACACGCCGACCGCGAGGCGCGGCACGTCGACGCCCTCGGACACCATCCGCACGGCGACCATCCACCGGTCGTTGTTCGCGCTGAACTCGTCGATCCGCTCGGAGGCGCCGGAGTCGTCGGACAGCACGAGGGTCGCCCTGCTGCCGGTGATCTCCCGGATGAGCTTGGCGTACGCACGCGCCGAGTCCTGGTCGGAGGCGATGACGAGGGCGCCCGCGTCCGGGATGGCCTTCCGCACCTCGGTCAGCCGCTGGTCGGCCGCCCGCAGCACGGCCGGCATCCACTCACCGCGCGGATCGAGGGCGGTCCGCCAGGCCTGGCTGATGGCGTCCTTGGTCATGGGCTCGCCGAGCCGGGCGGCGATCTCGTCACCGGCCTTGGTGCGCCAGCGCATGTTGCCGCTGTACGAGAGGAAGATGACGGGCCGCACGACATTGTCGGCGAGGGCGTTGCCGTAGCCGTAGGTGTAGTCGGCCGCCGACCGCCGGATGCCGTCGTTGCCCTCCTCGTACGTCACGAAGGGGATGGGGTTGGTGTCCGACCGGAAGGGCGTACCGGTCAGGGCGAGCCGTCGGGTCGCCGGCTCGAAGGCCTCCAGGCAGGCCTCGCCCCAGGACTTGCTGTCACCGGCGTGGTGGATCTCGTCGAGGATGACGAGGGTCTTGCGCTGCTCCACGCGGTTGCGGTGCAGCATGGGGCGGACGCCGACACCGGCGTACGTCACGGCGACGCCGTGGTACTCCCGGCCGAGCGGCCCGGCGCTGTACTCCGGGTCGAGCTTGATCCCGATCCGCGCGGCGGCTTCGGCCCACTGTTTCTTCAGGTGCTCGGTCGGGGCGACGACGGTCACCTGCTGCACGACGTGGTGGTGCAGCATCCAGGAGGCCAGCGTCAGCGCGAAGGTCGTCTTGCCGGCGCCGGGGGTGGCGACCGCCAGGAAGTCCCGGGGCTGCTCCTGGATGTACTTCTCCATCGCGCCCTGCTGCCAGGCGCGCAGCTTGCTGGCGGTACCCCAGGGGGCGCGGCCGGGGAACGCCGGGGACAGGTGGTGCGAGGCGGAACTGGTGCCGGCGGTGGTAGTCACGGTCTCCGTTGGGGGTCGGGCGGCTCGTGCGAGGGAGCCTGACGGCTCGGCTACGTATGACAACCGGGCCACCCTACCGGCGCCCCGAGCCGGCCAACGCGCGGACCGGCCCGGGTCACCTGCGGGTGGGACCGACGTCACAGCCCCCTCAGCCGCCCCGCGATGCTCCCGACCTCCGCCTCGGTGCCGGAGGCGACCTCGACGACCAGCGCGTACGCGGTGTCCTGGTCCGCCCCGGCCAGGTCGACGCCGTTGAGGGCGAGGAAGGTGGCGGTGGCCAGCCAGGCCGTGCGCTTGTTGCCGTCGACGAGGGGATGGTTGGCGGCGAGGGCGTGCAGCAGGGCGGCCGCCTGCTCGTACAGGTCGTCGTAGGCGGCCGTGCCGAACATCCGGGCGCGGGGGCGGTGCACGGCGGAGGCGAGCAACCCCGGAGCGCGCGCCTCGGGCGGCCGCCCGCCGAAGGCGACCTCGGCGATGGCGGTGACCTCGTCGACGCTCAGGTACCGGGTGTCACCCGTGTCCCCCGTCATTCGCCGAGCCTCCTCAACAGGTCGGCGTGGTGGTGCGCGAGCCCCTCCGCGACGGCGCGCACGCGGGCGCACTCCTGGCCCAGGTAGGCGCGTACGGCGTGCAGCGCCACCTCTTCGGGCGTGCGGCCCTGGGCGTCGGCGAGGTCGTCGAGGGCGGTCCGCAGGGCGGGGTCGAGGGGCAGATCGAGGTGGGACATGCGCAGAGGCTACGGTCCGGTCGTGGAGGAGACGACCGCTTTACGGCCGTCGCTCCCGCAGCCGCGTCGACACCCAGGCCCCGGCCAGCGCCACCCCTGCCATCGGCAGGAACACCGCGGTGAAGGCGGCCGGGTGGGAGCCGGAGGTGTGGGCGGCCGAGTGGGTCACGGTGCCGCCGCCCAGCGCGGCGAAGGCGGCGCCGCCCGCGGACAGCAGGACGACGTTGGAGAGGCCGTCGGAGATCTGGAGGGCGGCGGAGTTGGTGCCGGCCTCCTCGGGGGCGGAGAGCTTGAGCAGGAGGACGCTCGTGGAGGAGATCACGAGCCCCATCCCGAAGCATCCGAACGCCCAGGCGACGGCGACCGTCCAGACGGGCACGGAGTCGACCAGCACGCTCGGTGCCGTGGCGATGGCCGCGGCCACCAGCAGCATCCCGACGGTGGTCAGCCGCTCCCGGTACGGCTCCACCCGCGACCGCGACTGCACCCACGAGCCCAGTGCCCACGTCCCGCCGCCCGCGGCGAGCGAGAACCCGGCCAGCGTCGGACTGAGCCCGCGCTGCGTGACCAGCATCAGCGGCACGAACGACTCGGCGGCGATGAAGGACCCGGCGGCGACGCCCCGCAACAGCACGACGGACGGCAGCCCGCGAGCGGCCCGGTAGGTGCCGCGTGGCAGCAGGCCGAGCACGGCGGGCACCAGCAGGGCGACGCCGAGCGCACCCGGCAGGAGTGCGAGGGGGCGCAAGTCCTGCGCGGCGTACTGGAGGAGGCCGGCGCCGAGGGAGATGGCGAGGGCGAGCCGGATGCGCCGACGGTCGAAGGAGGCGGGCGGGTCGGCCGGCGGGGCGGGGCGGTCGGTTGCCCGCGCCGGGTCCGGTGGGGCGGGGCGATCGGTGGCCCGCGCCCGGGCGGGCCGGGCGGGCGCGTCCGCCGCCTGCGCGGGGTCCGGCGTGACGGGCCGTCCGGCGAGGGCGGTCCGTTCCGCGGGGACGGGCGAGCTCGGGCTCTCCCCCGTGGCGGACTCGGCATCGGCAGCGGTGTGCCCCGCCGGGCCGGACGCCCGACGCCGTATCTGCGGCAGCGCGAGTGCGAGCGGGAAGACGACGAGCAGAGGTATCCCGACGAACACCCACCGCCACCCCAACTGCTCGGTCACCGTGCCGGCGGCGAGCGGGCCGACGATCGACGGGAGCACCCAGCTCGCGGCGAACGCGGCCATGATGGCCGGCCGCAGCCGCTCCGGATAGGCCCGCCCGACGACCACGTACAGCGCGACGATCACCAGCCCGCCGCCGAGCCCCTGCACGGCCCGGCCCAGGATGAACACCCACATCGACCCGGCGGTGCCGGACAGCAGCAGCCCGGCGCCGAAGGAGGCGATGCCCGTCGTCAACGGCCCGAGGGGGCCACGCCGGTCCGACCACTGCCCGGAGAGCACCATCCCGAACAGGCTGGTCGTGAAATACCCGGAGAACGCGAACGCGTACAGCGACACCCCGTCCAGCTCCCGGGCCGCGACGGGCATCGCCGTCCCCACGGCGGTAGCCTCGAAGGCGATGAGCAGCACGACGGAGACGATCCCAACACTCAACGCCCGGTACGCCGCCCCCAGCACGCCTTCTTCCCGCTCGGCCACGGAGGGCGGTTCAGCGGCTTCCTCGACATCGGCATCACGCGGCTTCGGGACGGTCATGCCCGCCAGCGTAAGGTCCACACCCCACGTTGACCCCTGTCCCAAGACGGTCCGGCCCTGAGACCTTGGTCGTACGCCCCGCTTCTCGGCCACCCCCTTCATGAACGGCGTATGGCAGTCACATGGCAGCCCACGCGCCACCCTTGAACCCACACCCACCCCGCCCTACGGTCACTACACCGAGTTCACAACACGGCCGTGTGCCCGAGCGGTTCAGGGGCTCGCCTGCGCAGCATCCAATAGCGAGCTCCGCTCGCGGGGAGTTACGCGGGTTCGAATCCCGCCACGGCCTCTACTGCCTTGACCGGGCAAACGCGCAGATAGGACGACTCCTTGGCGCCGGCCCCGTGATGCCGAAGCAGCGTGGGCTCAGGCAGCGGCACTCCCTTGTGGCCCGGATGTCCAGGCCAGGATGTGCGGGACCGCTTCGCCCAGACTGGCGAAGTGGCGATGCACGCCCTCCACCGCGGCAGCGGCGTTCACGCCCCACACCGTCATCCCGGCGCGTATCCCGGACCGCACTCCGGACGGGGCGTCCTCGACGACCAAACAGTCTGCCGGCCGGGCGCCGAGCCGTGCGGCAGCCTGCAGATAGGGCACCGGAGAGGGCTTGCCCTCCTCCACAGCGGCCGCGTCCACGATCACCTCCGGCACAGGCAGGCCCGTGCGCTCGAAACGGCCGCGCACCCGGTGCACGTAGTTCGAGGTCACCAGCGCCCAGGTCCCTGGCGGCAGACCGTGCAGCAACTCCGACGCGCCCTGGAAAGCCGTATAGACGCCGGACCGGACGTCCTCGTCCTCCAGGTCATGCAGCAGGGCCAGGCACTCGCTCGGGTCACGGTCGGCAGCGACCTGGGCGAACGTCTCCATCGGCCGGGTCCGCAGAGCCACCCCGTAGACCTCGTCCGCGTCCAGCCCGTAACGCCCCGCCCAGGTTTCCCAGACCCGGCGCTGGTTGCTCACCGCGTCGATCAATGTGCCATCGACATCGAACAGGACGTACTTCGTGCGGCCCGGCCGCCCAGGTTCACTGGTCACGCGTCGATCATGCCAGGCGGCCGGCAGGCGATTTCGGAACAGAAGCGCCTGCCTCGTTCTGAGACGCCGGGCAAACTCGTGCACAACCCCAGGCACCTCTCACGTGTCCAGGACATGACCGGTAGCCGACGCTCCGGTCGTTCGCCGCCTGTTTCGACGAGGAGAACCACCGTGCACCTCCGCCCCCCGGCAGCCGTCCTGGCCGCTGCTGTGATCGCCGTCGCCGGTCCCGCTGTCGTCGCGCCCCTGGCGCACGCCGAGGAGGGGGCGCCCGAGCTGGTCGTGTCGGCCCTGCCGGCCGCGGCTCCCGAGCCGGGTGAGGTCTACGACAAGTCCGTCACCCTCACCAACAAGGGCACGGCCGCCGTGGACGGGGTCACCTTCCGGGTGCGTCTGACGCGCGGGCTGGACTTCCCCGAGCAGGTGAAGGGGTGTACCTACTCGACCGTCAAGGACCAGGTCAGGCAGGCGGTCTGTGAACTCGACACGGTCGTCGAGCCCGGTGCCTCCGTCACCACGCCCGTCCGGTTCAAGGCGCTGGACAACGCCCTGATGGAGGCCGTCGAGTACGGCACGAGCGCGAGCGGTGGGACGCCGGGCGAAGGGTACGACGACAGCTACCGGCGGCTCACCCTGACCGCGGACAACACCGCCGATCTCGTCGCCGTCGGTGCGGAGATGGAGGCGCTGGCCGGCGAGGAGCAGTCGATCACGGCGACCCTGCGCAACGACGGCCCGGGCTGGGTGCAGAACCAGGACAGCGACGATCTTCCGGCGCTGCTGGTGCAGATCCCGCCGGGCGCCGTGGCCATGGGTGTGCCGAAGGACTGCGCGCCGTTCGGGATCGACGGGCCGAGCGGGCCGCAGGGGACCACGGGCAAGCCCAAGTACGTGTGCTGGCCGAAGGACGGGACCCTCGACGTCGGTCAGTCCCTCGCCTACACGTTCACGCTGAAGATCAAGGAGTCCGCGCAGGACACCAAGGGTGAGATCAAGGCGTCGTCCGTCTACGACATCGCCCCGGAGTACGACACGAACCGGGCCAACAACACCGCCGTGATCAGTATCGACCTGCCGAGCGACTACGAGCCGGAGCCGAGCCCCTCGGACGGCGCGGACGGTGGTACCGGTGACGGCGGGGACGGCAACGCCCCCGAGGGACAGGCCGCCGGCGGCACCGGGGCCACGGCTTCCCCCTCCGCATCGGCCTCGAACGGCACCACGGCCGGTGGCTCCACGGGCACCACGACCGGCAGCACCACCGGCGGCAACCTCGCCGCCACCGGCTCCGACGGCACCCCGCTCCTCGCCGGTGCGGCTGCCGCCGCCGCGGTGATCGGTGGCGGCCTGGTGCTCGCCGTACGCCGCCGCAAGGCCGCCGGGTCCGCCTGACGGCAGGGCCGTCAGAGCACCCCGCCCGCCTCGTCCTGGAACGCGTCCGTCCAGTAGTGACGGACCGTTCCTCCGGCGGTCACGCCCGTCGGGTCCACCGTCGACAGGACCTGGAGCATCGTCATGGCCAGCTGGTCGTAGGTGTCGGTCGTCAGCTCGTGGGACGACTGGGCGTCTATCGCGCGCTCGCGGTGCAGCAGCCAGAGCGTGAAGGCGAGGGTCGACACGTCCGTGTTGAGCGGGTACAGCGTCGCCTCGGGTTCGCTCCAGTTCAGGACCGCGCCCGTCGCGCCGTCGACGACCAGGCTGTTGTCCTCGACGAGATGGCCGAGGCGAAGCAGGCGGTGGGCCCCGGCGGGGAGTTCGGCCGGGGCGCCGGTGTCGGCGTAGTACTCGGCGAGCGTCGCCAGGGGGACGTCCGTGTCCAGGGAGAAGACGTGGGCGTCCTCCGGCAGGCCCACCTCGCGCAGGAAGCGGCGGGTCGGTTCGTGCGTGAGGGTCGCGGGGAAGTCGACGTCCTCGAAGCGCGCCACCTTGCCGGGGCCGAACTCCTGGTCCAGGAGGCGGTGCGGGAGGTCCAGGGAGAGGCCGGACACGCCGCCGCGGCCCGCCACCAGGGACAGGGGGCGGATCAGTGCCGCCATCTTCCAGAACGGGGCCGGTTCGCCGTCCGCGCCGTCACGGAACACCGCCAGCAGGTGCTGGGACGCCTCCGCCACCGCCTTCGGCCCGAAGCGGCCCGCGTAGGAGGCGAACTGGCCGCGCAGGCCCGCCAGTTCGTCCGTGGCCTCCGCGAAGCGGACCAGTGTCCGGAGGGAGGGCGCCAGGGGGCGGCGGTCCATCAGGTCGGGGCGGTCGTACAGGACGTACGTCGTCGAGATCTCGCCCGTCGCGCCGTCGAGCAGGACCGACTCCGTCTCCAGGCCGGCGGGGCCCAGCAGTCCGCCTATGACCAGCTGCTCGCGCAGCTCCGCCGAGAGGCGGCCGTCCGGGTCGCCCGTGGAGTCGGCGACCGTGCGCAGGCCCTCGCGGCTCAGCTCCGCGAAGCTCAGCACGCCGCTGTCGCCGGGCAGTCCGGGGCCGGTCAGCCAGTGGCGCGTGGACGCGTGCGTCACCCACGGGTCCAGCTCGGACTCTGTCAGGGTGATCACCGCGGAACCGGCGTCGGTCGTACTCATGGGCTCCCCCGCATGTGCTTGCTCACCGTCCCCTGGCGGAGCACGGCAGACCGACCGGGCCCAGCCCGGCAGCCGTCCCCCACTGCCCAGAACGGTACGCCCCACCACTGACAACGCCCCGGAACAGCGACGCGCGCCCGGCGACCACGCCACGTCACCTCACAAGACGCTCGGAGCACCCCCGCGCGTTCCCTTTCCGCGGAATCCCCTCAGCCCCGTTCGGTGACCACCGCGGCCTGGGGGCGGATGGGGAGCCGGTTCACGGGGCGGCCCGTCGCGGCCCGCACGGCGGACGCGACGGCCGCCGGGGACGTCACCACCGGCACCGCGCTGACCGCCTTGGCCCCGAAGGGGGCGACGACGTCCCGTTCCTCCACCAGCCGGACGATGCGGATGTCGGGCGCGTCGAGGGCGGTCGGGAGGGCGTAACCGGTCAGGTCGGGGTGGCGGACGATGCCGCGCGGCGTGCGGAGGTTCTCCGTGAGGGCGATGCCCACGCCCTGCGTCACACCCGCCTCGATCCTGGCCGTCAGCTGGGCGGGGTTCAGGACCCGGCCCACGTCCTGGGCGACGGCGAGTTCGACGACCCGTACGGAGCCGATCTCGATGTCGACGTCCACCACCGCACGGACCGCGCAGAAGGCCATGCCCACGAAGGCGTCGCCCTGCCCGGCCTCGTTCAGCGGCTCGGTCGGGTGCGGGCGGCACTGGGCGGTGGCCCACAGTTCCTTGCCGTCCAGCGCCTCGGTGACGGTCGTCGAGAGGACCCCGTCGTACGACGTGATCTTGCCGTCGGTGATCTGGAGCAGCTCCGTCGACATGCCGAACTTGTGGGCGAGCGGCTGGAGGAGCTGGGTGCGGACCATCTTGGCCGCGCGCTCCACCGCCCCGCCCGACACCCAGGTGTGCCGGCCGCGGCAGCCCGGGCCCGCCGGGGGCTGGTCGGTGTCGACCGGCGCCACGTGCACCTCGTCGACGCCGAGCGTCTCCTGGACGATCTGCCGGGCCAGGGTCGTGAAGCCCTGGCCGGTCTCGACGGCCGCGCACAGGACCGTGGCGACGCCGTCGTGGACCTTCACGGTCGCCGTGGAGACCTCGTCCGCGCCCTCCGCGCCGAGCATGTGCACCATGCCCACGCCGTAGCCGACGCCCCGGCGCACCGCGCCCGGTTCGCCCGCGCCCTCGGGGCCGCCGGGCAGCAGCCACTCGTCCTCGGGGGTGTCCTTGGGCAGCGGCGGCAGCGGGAAGTCCCGTACGGCCTGGAGCAGTTCGGCGACCGGGGCCGGGCAGGTCACGGTCTGGCCGGTCGGCAGCACGTCGCCGGTGGCCAGGGCGTTGCGCAGCCGCACTTCCGCCGGGTCGAGGCCGAGCTTCTTGGCGATCTTGTCCATCTGCGCTTCGTAGGCGGCGCAGACCTGCATGGCGCCTTCACCGCGTACGTGGCCGGACGGGGGGTTGTTGGTGCGTACGGCCCAGCCCTCGATGAAGGCGTTCGGGACGACGTAGGGGCCGCAGGCGAACGCGACGGCGGCGGCCAGGGCCTCGGAGGAGGTGTCGGCGTAGGCCCCCGCGTCGAGGAGGATCTGCGCCTCGACCTTGACGAGTCTGCCCTCGGCGTCGGCGTGGTGGCGGTAGCGCAGCAGGGTGGGGTGCCGGTGGACGTGGCCGAGGAAGGACTCCTCGCGCGTGGCGGTGAGTTTCACCGGGCAGCCGGTGCGCAGCGCGAGCAGGCCGAGCGGGAGCTGGAAGCCCTGGTCCTCGCGGTCGGCGGTGGCGCCGGGGACTCCGGTCACGACGACCTTGACGCGCTCGGGTTCCAGGCCGAACGCGGCGGCGGCCGCGTCGCGGTCGGCGTGCGGGTCGGTGGAGGCGAGGTACAGCTCCACCCCGCCGTCCGGGCGCGGTACGGCCAGGCCGGCCTCGGCGCCGATGGGCGCGGGGTCCTGGCGGCCGATGCGGTACAGGCCCTCGACGACGATCTCGCCGGCCGCCTCCGGGTCGCCGTGGTGCAGGGGGATGTGCCGGATCAGGTTGCCGTCGGGGTGCAGCGGCTCCGCTTCGAAGGCCTGCTCCGGGTCGGTCACCGGGTCGAGCACCTCGTACTCGACGATGACGGCGGCGGCGGCCATGCGCGCGGTGTCCGGGTGGTCGGCGGCGACGGCGGCGATGGGCTCGCCGTGGTGACGCACGACCTCGGAGGCGAAGACCGGGCGGTCGGCCTTGCCGCGGCCGTGCAGCGGTCTGCCGGGAATGTCCTCGTGGGTGACGACGGCGCGGACGCCGGGCATCTCGCGCGCGTGGGTCGTGTCGATCGACAGGATGCGCGCGTGCGGGTGCGGGGAGCGCAGCACGGCCGCCCACAGCAGGCCCTCGGCCCACAGGTCGGCGGCGTACGGGAAGGTGCCCTCCGTCTTGGCACGGGCGTCGGCGGGCGGGAGCGAGGCGCCGATGCCGTGCGGAAGCGGTTCGGGGGCGGGGGCGGCCTGTGCGGCCTGGGCGGTGGCTGCTTCGTTGCTCACGCGGGGCCTCCGTCCTGACCGTAGGGCTGGTCATGCGGTTCCGGAGAGTGCGGTTGCGGGGTGCGCGGTTCCGGGGGCGCGCCGAAGGCCGACGCGTTCACGCCACCGGCGCCCGGGCCGGCCTGGTGCGGGATGCGGGCCTCGTCGGTTTCGCCGTCGGCGGGCGCGGAGTGGGTCTCGCGCTCGGCGACGACCTCCTTGACGGCGTCCACCACGCCCCGGTAGCCGGAGCAGCGGCACAGGTTGCCGCACAGCGCCTGGCGGGTCTCCAGCTCGGTGGGCGCCGGGTTGCCCTCCAGGAGGTCGTGCACGGTCATCGCCATGCCCGGGATGCAGAAGCCGCACTGCACGGCGCCGCAGCGCGCGAGCGCCCGCTGCACGTCCGAGGGCTGTCCGTCCTCGGCCAGGCCCTCGACGGTGCGGACCTCGCTGCCGGCCGCGGTCACGGCCGGGACCAGGCAGGACGCCACGAGCCGTCCGTCGACCTGGACGTTGCACGCGCCGCACTCGCCTTGCGAGCAGCCGTCCTTGGCGCCCGCGAGTCCGAGCCGCTCGCGCAGCACGTACAGCAGGGACTCGCCGATCCACGCGTCGGCGACGGGGCGTTCGGTGCCGTTGACGCTCAGGACGTAGGAGGCGAGGGGGTGTTCCTCCTGCGGCGCGGCGGGCGGTACGTCGTGGGGGGCGGCGCCGGACGGCTCGGCAACCGTCTCGGCAGCCTGGCTCTCGTCCGGGGCCGGGTCGTCCTGGCTCTCGCCCTCGGCGGTCTCCGGGCCGGTGACGGTATCGGCGTCCGCGAAGGCCGCCGGGGGCCCGGCAACGGGCTCGGAGGGGCCGTCGGCGGCCTCTGGGATCCCGGGGGCGTCCTCGTCGTCCGCGGAGGGCTCACCGGGGCCGGGAGCGGGCTGTGAGGCTTCCTGGGCGTCCTGCGGGGGCGCGACGACGTCCGGGTGTGCCTCGGGCCCGTGCTGCTCTCCGGGGAACTCGTCAGGGGCCTCGGGGTACGGCTGCCCGATCGCGTGGCCGTCGGGGGCGGACGCCTCCGGACCGTGCTCGGAGAAGTCGGAGGGCTCGAACCCGTGGCCGGGCCCGTGGTCGGCCCCGTGGTCCGTCCTCACGTCGGGCCCGTGGCCGGTCCCGTGGTCGGCGAAACGGGACGGCTCCGCCGTGTGGCCGGCCGCCGCCGCCCCGGGCTCCTCCGGCGCGTGTTCCGACGGCCCAGGCGCGTGATCCGTGCCGGGCCCCTCCGGCACGTGGCCGGCGAGCGCGGACGGCTCCGGCTCATGGCCGAACTCGCCGGGCCGGTGCGCGGGGCCGGCGTCCTCGTGGGCTCCCGGCGCGTGGGCGTCCTGCGGGTGTCCGGGTCCGGCCTCGTCCGGGCCCGCCTCCCGCGGCAGCGGCCCGGTGGCCTGCTGCTCCGGGGCGTATCCGGAGGCCGGTCCGGTGTCGCCCTGCCGCCCGTGGTCCTGCTCCTGACCGTGCTCGTGGGGGTAGCCCGGGTGGGCCTCCTCCTGCCCGGCCGGGTCCTGCGGGTCCTGTCCCCACGGCCGGCCCGCGGCCTGGGTCGCCCAGGGTGCGGGCGCACCGCCGGGCAGCGTGGCCGGCGGGGTGCCGCCCCACTGCTCGACCAGCGAGGACGTGGTGAACTCGCCCGACTCGTCCGGAAGGTCGCCCCCGGCGACGGGGATGGACCACTGCCCGGTCACGTCATGGCCGGGCGCGGTCCCGGCCGCCGGGGTCTCCTCGAAGTTCCACTGCCCGGTCGCCCCGGGGTTGTACGTGAACCGGTCGTCGCCGTGCTGCGGCGCCGTCGCGTCGGAGCCGTAGGGCGCCCCGGGGTCGTACGGCGCGCCGGGACCGCCGTACTGCTGCTCGGGGACGTCGTGTCCCTGCTGGTGGTGCGCGCCGTGCTCGTGTCCGTGCTGCGGGTGCCCGGCGTTCGGGTCGTGCCACTGCGCCCCGTCGACCGGCGCGCCCGGCACGGGCCACGCGCCCGTGGCGGCCGGGTCGGTGCCCGCCGTGGAGGCGGGGCTGACCGTTATCTGCGGCGGTACGTAGCCGTGGCCGGGCGCGGCCAGGGGGCTGTCGGCGGCCAGCAGGGCGTCGACGCCCCCCTCGGGCAGTTCGACGAAGGCCGTGGCGCCGTCGTCGTACTCGCCCTGGGGCAGCGGGTCCCAGCGGCTGCCGCCCCGGGGCGTGCCCTCTCCGTGCTGGTCGTCGGTCACGACAGCGCCCTCCCCAGTGCTCGTCGGGCCAGCGCGGCGACGGTGCGCCGCAGGTGCAGTACGGCGGGCGGAAGCGGTGCGACCGAGCCGTCCTCGGCCGGCGCCGCGTCGGGGATGCAGGCCGCGGCGACGTACTCCCCGAAGGCGTTCAGCGCCTCCGGGACGAGCGCCCGGTTGTTGTCCCAGTCGATGAGGCCGGCCACCCACTGCTCGGCCTCCAGGGGCCGCAGCGCCATCGGCGCTATGGCGCCCACCGCGCAGCGCACACCCCGGCGCGCGGGGTCCAGGACCAGGGCCACGGACGCCACCGCCCGCCCCGGGCCGGTCCGGCCGGTCGCCTTCAAGAAGACCTGCGGGGCGTGCAGCAGCGGCACGCGCACGTAGCCGATGAGCTCGCCGGCGCGCAGCATGTCCATCCCGGCCAGCAGGTGCGAGACCGGGATCTCCCGGCGGGCTCCGCCCGGGCCCGCGATGATCAGGGTCGCCTCCAGGGCCGCCAGCACCGGCAGCGCGTCCCCCGTGGGTGCGGCGGAGGCGATGTTGCCGCCCAGGGTACCCGCGTTGCGGATGTGCGGCGGGCCCGCGGCGCGCGCGGCGGCGGCGAGCGCCGGGATCAGGGCCGCGAAGTCGGGGCGGCCCATGCGCGCGTGCGTGAGGCCCGCGCCGAGCAGTGCGTGACCGTCCAGGTACTGCCAGCCGCGGATCTCGCTGATCCGGCCCAGTCCCACCAGCGCGGCGGGCCTGAGCTGCCCGGAGTTCACGGAGGCCATCAGGTCGGTGCCGCCGGCGACGGGCACGGCGGCGGGCATGGCGGTGAGCGCCGCGACGGCCTCGTCCAGCGTCGTGGGCAGCGTGACGGCCTGCCCCGCCTGCGGTGCGTGCGTGGTCAAACCGGCTGCCCCTTCCCGCTGCCCCACCTGGTCCCACCTGTGCTGCCGTACGGTACGTGCTGACAGGGCGGACGTGGCAACTCTGGCACATCTTGGCGAGAGGCGAAGACACGGGTCCGCTAGGAGGCATTCGCCCTCCTCACCGGCGAGATGGTCCGTTTTCGCACAGGTTCACCAGTGCATGCCGATTGGCACTTTCGGTGACCCTTGTGCGCTTTTTCCGTGGCCTGTTCGAGCTGTTCGGTCGCGACGGGCGGCAGGACCGTCGCCGGGCCGCGACCGCCGGCCCTACCGGCTGGGCGGCGGGCCGTCGATCGGGCGGCCCAGCACCCCGGGACGCCGTTGCCAGGGCAGCGGGCCCGTGGGAGGCCGGTAGGCCACGCCGAGGGCGTCCAGCCGCCGGTAGTGGGCGGCCATCCGGCGTTCGAAGTCGGCGAAGTCCCGTGCCTCCGGGGCCGGCAGGGGGCTCCAGGCGACCTCCGCGAAGGCCGCGAGGCGGGGGAAGGCCTGGTAGTCCACGCGCGCGTGGTCCTCCATCACCTCGGTCCACAGGTTGGCCTGCGTGCCCAGCACGTGCCGGGCCTCCCCGGGCGTCAACTCCGGTGGAACGGGCTCGAACCGGTAGACGTCCTCCAGGGTGCGCACCCACCCGATCGGTACCGGCTCCTCGGGACCCGGGTCCTGACGGTGGTCCAGGTACACCTGCTGCTCGGGGCACATGACGACGTCGTGGCCGGCCCGGGCGGCGGCGATGCCCCCGGCGTAGCCCCGCCAGGAGGACACGGCTGCGCCCCCGGCCAGGCCGCCCTCCAGGATCTCGTCCCAGCCGATCAGCCGGCGGCCGCGCTCGGCGAGCCAGGTGTCGAAGTGCCCGATGAACCAGGACTGGAGCTCGTCCTCGTCCGCGAGGCCGAGTTCCCTGATGCGCGCCTGGGCCGTCTCCGAGCGCTGCCACTGGTCCTTGGGGCATTCGTCGCCGCCGACGTGGACGAACTCCGAGGGGAAGAGTGCGAGCACTTCCTCGAAGACGCCCTCGTAGAAGCGCAGGGTGTTGTCAGTGGGGGCGAGTACGTTCGGGTTGATTCCCCAGGTGTCCCAGACGGAGAGGGAGGTCGTGTCGATGACGTCGGTGTTGCCGAGTTCCGGGTACGCGGCGATGGCGGCCTGCGAGTGGCCCGGTACGTCGATTTCGGGGACGACGGTGATATGCCGCTCGGCGGCGTAGGCGACGATCTCCCGGATGTCGTCCTGGGTGTAGTAGCCGCCGTGCGGCTTGTCCTCCCACAACGGCGAGGCCCGGTGGCCGGTTTTGGTCCGGGCCCGCCAGGAGCCGGTCTCCGTCAGCCGCGGATGCCGCTCGATCTCGATGCGCCAGCCCTGGTCGTCCGTCAGGTGGAAGTGGAAGACGTTGAGTTTGTGCGCCGCCATCAGATCGAGGTAACGCAGGACGCCTTCCTTGGGCATGAAGTGCCGGGCGACGTCGAGCATCAGGCCGCGCCAGCGGAACCGGGGGCCGTCCTCGATCGTCAGGTACGGCACGGTCCAGGAGCGGTCGCGGCCGAGCGGGGCCCTGCGGTACGCGTCGGGGCCGAGGAGCTGCCGCAGGGTCTGGGCGCCCCAGAAGACACCGGCCGCGCCGCCGCCCTCGATGAGGACGCCGTTCCCGTCGCTGACGAGGCGGTACTCCTCGGGGCCGAGCCCGGGGCGGAGCCGCAGCCCGATGCCGCCCTCGGCCTCGCCGGGCTCCCGCCCCTCGCCCAGCGGCAGGCCGGTGGCCTGCCGGAGGGCCGCGCCCAGCCAGCGGCCCACGCGTTCCGTCCCGGTGCCGGCGTGGAGCCGGGAGTGGCGCGTCAGCCGTACCTCGCCGGCACCGGTGACGGCACCGCGGGGCGCCGGAATCAGTTCGGTCACGTCAGTCCTTCACCGCTCCGCCCAGTCCCGAGACCAGGCGGCGCTGTACGAGTACGAAGAAGACCAGGACGGGGATCGTCATCACCGTGGAGGCGGCCATGACCCCGCCCCAGTCCGGGTCGTCGGGCTTGTAGAAGACGAGCAGGGCCATCGGCAGCGTCGACTGCGAGGTGTCGCTGATGATGAACGACTTGGCGAACAGGAAGTCGTTCCATGCGGAGATGAACGAAAAAACGCTGGTGGCCACGAGACCCGGCAGGACGAGCGGGAAAAGGATCTGCCAGAGGAATCGCGCCCTGCTCGCCCCGTCGATGTACGCGGCCTCCTCCAGGGCCTCCGGAACGGCTTTCACGAACCCCCGGAGCATCCAGATCGCGAAGGGCAGTGAGAAGGCGATGTGGGGCAGGATCAGCGAACCCAGCGTGTTCAGCTGACCGGCGTCCCGCATGAGGAAGAACAAGGGGATCGTCAGGGCTTCCACGGGCACCATCTGGGCCACCAGAAACATGATCAGAAGGGTGGTCCGGAGGCGGAAGCGGAATCGTGTGACCGCGGTCGCGGCGAGAAACGCGATGAGCGCGGAGGCGATCACGACACAGCCCGCGACGAGAAGGCTGTTGAGGAAGTAGCGGCCGAATTCCTGCTGCCCGAAGACGTGTCGGAAGGAATCCAGGGAGGGCGCGAGTGTCCAGGGCCTGGGCTCGCTCGACTCGATCTCCCCGGCTGGTTTGAAGGCGCTGAGCACCATCCAGTAGAGGGGGAAGGCGACGACGACCGCGATCAGCAGGGCGGAGGCCTCGGCGGCCAGTCGGCCCGGGCGGCGCACACGGGCGCGGAGCGGATTCACAGTTCCTCCCCCTGCCGGCGCAGCAGCCGCAGGTAGACCAGCGTTACGGCGAGCAGAATCAGCAGCATCACGACGCCGATCGCTGAGCCGAGGCCGTACTGCGAGGACGCGAAGGCCTGCTGGTAGGCGTAGACGTTCAGGACCAGGTTCTGGCCGGCGATGCCGCCGCCGTTCGTCATGACGTAGATCTGGGTGAAGACCTTGAAGTCCCAGATGATCGACTGGATGGTGACGACGACCAGGATCGGCCGGAGCATCGGGGCGAGTACGGAGCGCCAGATGCGCCACTGCGAGGCGCCGTCGAGGGAGGCGGCCTCCAGTACTTCGCCGGGTACGGCGCGGATCCCCGCGTAGACGGTCACCATCACGAACGGGAAGGAGCACCAGACCACTTCGAGCAGGACGAGGAAGAAGGCGCTGAGCCGGCCGTACGTCCACGAGTGGTCGCCGAGGCCCAGCATCCGGTTGACGGGGCCGAAGTCCGGGTCGAAGAGGAACAGCCAGACGGTCGAGCCGGTCACCGCAGGGGTCGCCCACGCGCCCAGCGCGGCCAGCATCAGCGCGAGCCTCGGCAGGGCCCGCACGCGGGTGAGGAGCACGGCCAGGGCGCAGCCGACCGCGAGTGTGGAGACGACACAGGCCGTCGCGAACAGCACGGTGGCGAGCAGCACCTGCCAGAACTGCGGGTCCCCGAACAGCTCGGCGTAGTTCCCGAACCCCTCGAAGGTGGTTGGCTCACCGCCGCTGACCTGAGCCTGCGTGTACTGGAAGAAGGAGATCAGCCCGAGCTGGTAGATCGGGTAGACGAGCAGCCCCCCGAGCACGACGAGCGCGGGCGCGAGGTACAGCCAGGGTGTCCAGCCACCGGACACGAGCGGGGACGCACCGGAAGCGCCCCGGCGCACCCTCGCCCGGCCGCTCCGCCTCCCCCGGGCCTCCTTGCCCGGCGGCCGGCCGGTCGAGCCACCGCCCTGCCGGGCGGGGGCCGCGACGGAGCCTTCCCGGACCCCTCCCGCCGGAGCCGCCTCGGCTGCGGCGACGTTCCCCGGACCGGACGCCGGAGCGTGCGCCGGGCGGCTTCCGTGCGGTGGCCGTGCGGCCGGTGCCGGGGCCGCCCCCGCGGCGGCGCCTGTCCCGGCACGGGTTTCGCTCGCCCGTGCACCGGTGCCGACCGCGTCGCTCCCGGCCGCTCCGGCCCCGGCGGAAGCACCTCCTGCCTCCACGGGGTCGAATTCCGCCGAAGCACCGGCAACCCTGCCCCCCTCGGTGTCCGCCGGCTCCGCGTGGTCGTTCACCCGGCTCACCCCGCGGAGCCGAACGCGGCGTTCATCTTCTTCGCGGCGTCCTCGGAGGCCTTTGTGACGTCCTTCTTGCCGCTGATGACCTCCTGGAACATCGTCGGCAGGACGAGGGAGGAGTCGATCTGGGCCCAGGCCGGTGACGCGGGGACGAACTTGGTGCCGGCGGAGAGGGTCCGCACGAAGGGCTTCACGAACGGCTCCTGCCGCGCGACCTGCTGGCGGACGTCCGTGAAGGTCGGCAGGAAGCCCATCGCCTCGAAGAGTTCACTCTGTGTCTTCTTGGAGGCGAGCTGCTCCATCAACTCGACGGCGAGCGTGCGGTGCGACGTGCTCTTCAGGACGCCGATGTTGTTGCCGCCCGCGAACGCCGGCGCGATCGAGCCGGACTTCACCCCGGGCAGCGGGACGACGGCGTACTTGCCCTTGACCTTCCCGGCCTCCACGGCGGTGTGGCTGAAGTCGCCGCCGATGGCCATGCCGGCCTTGCCCGCGGCGAACGCGGAGATCGTGTCGTTGCCGCCCATGCCCGCACACTTGGCGGCCGGGCAGTTGTCGTCGCCGAACAGGGACGTGTACGCCTTGATGCCCTTGCGGGCCTCGGGACTGTCGATGCCGGACGCGTACGAGCCGCCCTTGCCGCTCGCGATCTCACCACCGTTGGCCCACACGAACGGCATCGCGCCGTAGGTGTAGGCGCCGCCGACGACCAGCCCGTACAGCTCGGGCTTCGCGGCGCGTATCTCGCGGGCGGCGGAGGCGAGTTCGTCCATGGTCTTCGGGACGGACAGGCCGAGCTCCTCGAAGACGTCCGTGCGGTAGTAGAGCGCGCGGACGCCGACGTAGAAGGGGGCGCCGTAGAGCTTGCCGTCCACCGTCACCGACTGCCTGGCCGTCGGGTCGGTGTCCTTCGCCTCGCTCCAGTCGCCAAACTCCTTCGTGACGTCGAGGAGTCCGCCGTCCTTCACATGGCCGGCCGTGTCGGTGTTGCCGTACTCCATCACGTCGGGCGCGGAGGCGGGGTCGTTGAAGGCGGCCTTGACGCGCTGGGCGCGGGTGTCGACCGGGATGTACTCGACGTCGACCTTCGTGCCTTTGTGGGCCTTCTCGAAGCCGGCGACGACGGAGTCGACGACCTTCTCCTTGGGGGCGTTGCCGACCTCCTGGAAGAGCCACACGCGCAGCGTGCCGGTCTTCTCGTCCTTGTCGGAGGAGGAGTTCGAGGAGGTCTGGGGCGCGCAGGCGGTGGCGAGGAGAGCGGCGAGCGCGGTGAGCCCGGCAAAACGGACGGACAGCTTCATGGAGTGCTCCTCCGAGGGAGTGTTGCAACATGCGCAATGAAGGTTTCGCTGTGCACAACACATCGGAGGCTAAGGACTGCATGAACACGCCCACAAGAGGTCTCAACCACTCTGTGACCGGCAGACGCACCCCGTGCAACGACCGGACAGCACAAAAGCCCCCAGAGCGCGCAAAACGCGCTCTGAGGGCTTCACGCCCCGCGGGCAGGGCCTACTTGTCGCCCTTGTCGTCGTCCCCGGAGCTCATGGACTCGTAGATCTCCTTGCACATGGGACACACGGGGTACTTCTTCGGGTCGCGGCCGGGCACCCAGACCTTGCCGCACAGCGCCACGACGGGGGTGCCGTCGAGGGCGCTCGCCATGATCTTGTCCTTCTGGACGTAATGGGCGAAGCGCTCGTGGTCACCGTCACCGTGGGAGGTCTGCGGCGTCGGCTCAACGAGGGTCCCCGTACCAGTCCCGCGCTCGGGCTCGAGAGTGCTCATAGGGCCAAGGGTACTGAAGCTCACACGCATCAGTTGAGCGAAGGGTCGTCCGGGTACGTCGCGACCATCGCCAGCTCGCTGCGCTGGCGGCGCAGCACCTCGCGCCAGAGCCGCTCGGGAGACGGGGACGAGACATCGCCGGGCTCCGACTCGACGACGTACCACGCGCCGTCCACCAGCTCGTCCTCCAGCTGGCCCGGGCCCCAGCCGGCGTACCCGGCGAAGATGCGCAGGGAGCCGAGGGCGGAGGCCAGCAGCTCCGGCGGGGCCTCCAGGTCGACCAGGCCGATCGCGCCGTGCACCCGGCGCCAGCCCAGCGGGGTCGTCCCGCCGGACGCGCCGCCGGGAACGACCGCGACCCCGAGGGCCGAGTCGAGCGACACCGGGCCGCCCTGGAACACGACACCCGGTTCCACGGCGAGATCCCCCCAGCCCTCCAGGATGTCGCCCACGTCCACGGGGGTGGGACGGTTCAGGACGACACCGAGGGAGCCCTCCTCGTCGTGGTCGAGGAGCAGCACCACCGCACGGTCGAAGTTGGGGTCCGCCAGGGCGGGGGTGGCCACGAGCAACCGCCCTGTGAGCGAGGACACCTCGGTCATGGCAGACATGATCCCGCATTCTCCCTTCGCTTGGGGAGGCAATGCGGCACAGGGAGGGAACGCAGCTCAGGGCGCACTGATGCGTCCCACGCGCACGAAACCGGCAGTGACCCCATGTGCCCGGCACGGAACGGTTCGTGTTGTGACAGACCTATGACGTGGCTGGGTCTCACTCAGGCTTACAGAAGGGGGGTGGTGGGCGATTACCCTTTCCCTCCTGGCCCCTGCCCGACTCCATGGAACGCGAGATTCATGACCGTCAACGACGATGTCCTGCTTGTCCACGGCGGAACCCCGCTGGAGGGCGAGATCCGTGTCCGCGGTGCGAAGAACCTCGTACCGAAGGCCATGGTCGCAGCGCTGCTGGGCAGCGCTCCGAGCCGGCTGCGCAATGTTCCGGACATCCGCGACGTTCGGGTCGTACGGGGTCTGCTGCAGCTGCACGGTGTGACGGTCCGTCCGGGTGACGAGCCCGGCGAACTGGTGATGGACCCGACGCGCGTGGAGAGCGCCAACGTCGCTGACATCGATGCCCACGCCGGTTCGAGCCGCATCCCGATCCTGTTCTGCGGTCCGCTGCTGCACCGCCTCGGCCACGCCTTCATCCCCGGTCTCGGCGGCTGCGACATCGGCGGCCGGCCCATCGACTTCCACTTCGACGTGCTGCGCCAGTTCGGCGCCCGCATCGAGAAGCGGGACGACGGCCAGTACCTGGAGGCGCCGCAGCGGCTGCGCGGCACGAAGATCCGGCTGCCGTACCCGTCCGTCGGCGCGACCGAGCAGGTGCTGCTGACGGCCGTCCTCGCGGAGGGCGTCACGGAGCTGTCCAACGCGGCCGTCGAGCCGGAGATCGAGGACCTCATCTGCGTGCTGCAGAAGATGGGCGCGATCATCGCGATGGACACCGACCGGACGATCCGGATCACCGGTGTCGACAAGCTCGGCGGCTACACCCACCACGCCCTGTCGGACCGGCTGGAGGCCGCGTCCTGGGCGTCGGCGGCGCTGGCGACCGAGGGCAACATCTACGTCCGCGGCGCGCAGCAGCGCTCGATGATGACGTTCCTGAACACCTACCGGAAGGTGGGCGGGGCCTTCGAGATCGACGACGAGGGCATCCGCTTCTGGCACCCCGGCGGCCAGCTGAAGTCCATCGCGCTGGAGACGGACGTCCACCCGGGCTTCCAGACGGACTGGCAGCAGCCGCTGGTGGTGGCGCTGACGCAGGCCACGGGCCTGTCCATCGTCCACGAGACGGTCTACGAGTCCCGGCTCGGCTTCACGTCCGCGCTGAACCAGATGGGCGCGCACATCCAGCTCTACCGCGAGTGCCTGGGCGGCTCCGACTGCCGCTTCGGCCAGCGCAACTTCCTCCACTCGGCGGTCGTCTCGGGCCCGACGCGGCTCCAGGGCGCGGATCTCGTCATCCCCGACCTGCGGGGCGGTTTCTCGTACCTGATCGCGGCGCTGGCGGCCCAGGGCACGTCCCGTGTCCACGGCATCGGCCTGATCAACCGCGGCTACGAGAACTTCATGGAGAAGCTCATGGAGCTCGGCGCGAAGGTGGAGCTGCCGGGCAAGGCACTCGGGTAGTCCACATGAAGACGCCAAAGGGGCGGCCACCCGGTTCGGGTGGCCGCCCCTTTGATGTCACTCACTGTGGTTCGCACACCGCCGGCGTGCGAACGGCAGGGTTACTTGCCCTTGGCCGCTTCCTTGAGCTTCGAGCCCGCGGAGACCTTCACGCTGTAGCCGGCGGGGATCTGGATGGGCTCGCCGGTCTGCGGGTTGCGGGCGGTGCGAGCGGCACGGTGGGTGCGCTCGAAGGTCAGGAAGCCGGGGATGGTGACCTTCTCGTCGCCCTTGGAGACGATGTCGCCGACGACGTCGGCGAACGCGGCCAGCACGGCGTCGGCGTCCTTGCGGGTCACCTCGGCGCGGTCGGCCAGCGCGGCCACCAGCTCACTGCGGTTCATGTTGTTACTCCCGTGTTCATCTTGCCGTTGAGGCGTCAGATCGAAGCCGATGCTGCCAGGGTCCTCGATGAGTCCCCGGACCCGGGTCCGTCGTCAGACCCTCGCGCCCAGGGACGCATCCTGCCCCTACCTGCGGCGGGAAAGCCAATCCGGCACCCGCAGGAGTCGTGAGAACACCCTTGGGGAGTCACACGAAAAGAGGGCCTGAGCCTGGCGCCACGATAGCTGCGCTGCTGACAGGGTTCTTGCGACGCGCCGGGTTCCGGGCCGCCGTGGGGTTACTCACAGTCCGGGCGCCGACGGCTCCCGGGCCCCCGTGGGGGCCCGGACGGACCCGCCTCAGACGCCGGACGGGCTGCCCGCCGTCGCGCCGACGGCCTTGGCGGCCTCCCGGACGGCGCCGGCGACCGCGCCCGCGACCTTGTCGTTGAAGACGCTCGGAATGATGTAGTTCGGGTTCAGCTCGTCCTCGGTCACCACGTCCGCGAGGGCCGTCGCGGCGGCCAGCATCATCTCGGTGTTGACGGTGCGGGACTGCGCGTCCAGCAGACCGCGGAAGACACCCGGGAAGACCAGCACGTTGTTGATCTGGTTCGGGAAGTCCGAACGGCCGGTGGCGACAACCGCCGCGGTCTGGCGGGCGATCGCCGGGTCGACCTCGGGGTCGGGGTTCGCAAGCGCGAACACGATGGCGCCCTCGGCCATGGCGGCCACGTCGTCGCCGTCGAGGACGTTCGGGGCGGAGACGCCGATGAAGACGTCGGCGCCGCGCACGGCCTCCTTGAGCGTGCCCGTGAGGCCCTCGGGGTTGGTGTTGTCGGCGATCCAGCGCAGTGCCGAGTCCGGGGCGGCGTCCACGAGGTCCTCGCGGCCCGCGTGCACGACGCCGTGGATGTCGGCGACGACGGCGTTCTTGACGCCCGCGGCGAGCAGCAGTTTGAGGATGGCCGTACCGGCGGCGCCGGCGCCGGACATGACGACCCGGATGTTCTCCATGTCCTTGCCGGCGACGCGCAGTGCGTTGGTGAGCGCGGCGAGGACGACGATCGCGGTGCCGTGCTGGTCGTCGTGGAAGACGGGGATGTCGAGGGCCTCGCGCAGCCGGGCCTCGATCTCGAAGCAGCGGGGTGCGGAGATGTCCTCCAGGTTGATGCCCGCGAAGCCCGGGGCGATCGCCTTGACGATCTCGACGATCGCGTCGGTGTCCTGGGTGTCGAGGCAGATCGGCCAGGCGTCGATGCCGGCGAACCGCTTGAAGAGGGCCGCCTTGCCCTCCATGACGGGCAGCGCGGCCTTCGGGCCGATGTTGCCCAGGCCCAGCACGGCGGAGCCGTCCGTCACGACCGCAACGGAGTTGCGCTTGATGGTGAGGCGGCGGGCGTCCTCGGGGTTCTCGGCGATCGCCATGCAGACGCGGGCCACGCCCGGCGTGTAGACCATGGACAGGTCGTCACGGTTGCGGATGGGGTGCTTCGACGCCATCTCGATCTTGCCGCCGAGGTGCATGAGGAAGGTCCGGTCCGAGACCTTGCCCAGGGTGACGCCCTCGATGCCGCGGAGTTCCTCGACGATCTCGTCCGCGTGCGCGGTCGACGTCGCCGCGATGGTGACGTCGATACGGAGCTTCTCGTGACCGGACGCGGTGACGTCGAGGCCGGTCACCGAGCCTCCGGAGGACTCCACGGCGGTGGTGAGCTGCGAGACGGCGGTTCCGCTCGCGGGCACCTCCAGCCGGACCGTCATCGAGTAGGAGACGCTGGGCGCCGTTGCCATGGCCGACTTCCTCTGCTTTCACCTGACGCTGAGTTGTGCCGTCCGATCGTCGCACCTACCGCTGAGTAGCAGGTAGCCGCCCTCAATTGCGAACGTTTTGTTCGCGGAATAGGCCAGCAAAAAGAGACCCACGTCACGCGGACGTGGGTCTCTTCTGAGTCAAGTGGCACCGACCCGCCATGCTCGCCTCGCGGCAAGTGGTCGCTCGTAGCGACGAAGGTTGGGCCCGGGGGCTTGGATCGAGCCGGTGCCACATCCAGGCTAACAAACAGATCCCGTAAGGCCACTCCCGTACCGGGAGTTCATTTCGCCGGCAAGTGGGTAACCCGGCTCAGTCCCTGAGCAGGTCCGGGATCCCCGCCGCGTCGGGCTCGTCCCGGTCGGCCGAGACGACCGTGAGCTGCTGGGTGGCCCGGGTCAGCGCGACGTAGAGGACGCGCAGTCCGGCCGGGGACTCGTCGGCGATCTCCGCCGGGGAGACCACGACCGTCGCGTCGTACTCCAGGCCCTTCGCCTCCAGGCTGCCGAGCGCCACGACGCGGTCGCCGAGGCCGGCGAGCCAGCGGCGGGCTTCCTCGCGGCGCTGCATGGCGACGACCACGCCGACCGTGCCGTCGACACGCTCCAGCAGCCGGGCCGCCTCGTCGCGGACGGTCGCGCCCAGCGTGTCCGCCACGACGGTGAAGCGGGGTTCCACGCCGGTGGAGCGGACCGCCTTCGGTGACACGGAGCCGGGCATGGCGAGTGCGAGGACCTTCGAGGCCAGGTCGGCGATCTCGGCCGGGTTGCGGTAGTTCACCGTGAGTTCGAAGCGGCGGCGGGGGCGGGTACCGAGGGCCTCGTCGCGGGCCTGGGCCGCCTCGTCCGGATCGGACCAGGAGGACTGGGCCGGGTCACCGACGACCGTCCAGGTGGCGTGCCGGCCGCGGCGGCCGACCATCCGCCACTGCATCGGGGTGAGGTCCTGCGCCTCGTCGACGATGACGTGGGCGTACTCGACGCGTTCCTGCGCGAGGCGTTCGGCGCGCTCGCGCTGCGACTCCTCGCGCACCGGCATCAGCTCCTCCAGGCCGGTGAGCTGGTCGAGCGGGTCGAGTTCGCGCTTCCTGCGGGGTCGGGCCGGGGCGCCGAGGACGGCTTGGAGCTCGTCGAGCAGGGCGACGTCGTGCACCGAGCGGCCCTCGCGCTTGAGGGAACGGGCGACCTTGCGGACCTCGCCGGGGTTGAGGATCCGGCGGGCCCAGCGGCCGAGGCGCCGTTCGTCGGCCATGGCGTCCAGGACGGCCGCCGGGGTCAGCTCCGGCCACCAGGCGTCGAGGAAGGCGATGAAGGCGTCCTCGGAGGTGATGTCCTCGTCGAAGGAGGAGCGCAGCTCGGCCGCGAGCTCCGGGTCGCTGTGCCGGCCGGCCGCGCCGGACCGCTCCCACAGGGCGTCCAGGAGGAGCTTGCGGGCGCGGGGGCGCAGCAGGTTCACGGGGGCGGTGCCGCCGAGGGCGGAGCGGCGGATGCCGTCCAGCTCCCGGGCCTCAAGCTCCAGGCGGCGTCCGAAGGCGACCACGCGCAGCCGCTCCGGCGGATCGTTCAGCTCCAAGGCGCCGCGCGCGGCCTTCCGCAGCACCTTGAGCATGCGCGAGGAACCCTTGGCGCGGGCCACCGACGGGGAGTCGTAGACCGTGGCCTCGCTGCCCTCGACCAGGGAGCCGATGGCGCGGATGGCGACCTGGCCCTCCTCGCCGAGGGAGGGCAGCACGCCCTCGGTGTAGGCGACGAGCAGGGGGGTCGGCGAGACGATCAGGATGCCGCCCGCGTACCGGCGCCGGTCCTGGTAGAGGAGGTAGGCGGCGCGGTGCAGGGCGACGGCGGTCTTGCCGGTGCCCGGACCGCCCTCGACGTACGTCACGGAGGCGGCGGGGGCGCGGATGACCAGGTCCTGCTCGGCCTGGATGGAGGCGACGATGTCGCGCATGGTGTGGCTGCGGGCCTGGCCGAGCGCGGCCATCAGGGCGCCGTCGCCGATGACGGGCAGCTCGTCGCCGCCGAGGTACGCCGTCAGTTCGGGGCGCATCAGGTCGTCCTCGACGCCCAGCACCCGGCGGCCCTTGGAGCGGATGACGCGGCGGCGGACGACCCGGCCGGGGTCGACCGGGGTGGAGCGGTAGAAGGGGGCGGCGGCCGGGGCCCGCCAGTCGATGACCAGCGGCGCGTAGTCCTGGTCGAGGACGCCGATGCGGCCGATGTGCAGGGTCTCGGCGATGTCGGCGGTGTTGTCGGGGCGTACCGCCCCCTCGGCCGGCTCGACCGCGGTGTACGCCCCGTCGGGGCCCTTCTTGCCGTCCCTGCCGGTCAGGAGGTCGATCCGGCCGAAGAGGAAGTCCTCGAACTCGTTGTTGAGCCGGCTGAGGTGGATGCCCGCGCGGAAGACCTGCGCGTCCCGCTCGGCGAGTGCGCCGGGGGTGCCGACCTGCCCGCGCCGGGCCGCGTCCTGCATCAGGAACTCCGCCTCGTGGATCTTCTCCTCCAGGCGCCGGTACACCCGGTCGAGGTGTTCCTGTTCGACGCTGATCTCCCGGTCACGAACCGAATCGTGCACCGAACCGACCGCGTCTTGTCTGTGAGCCTGAGCGGCCACCGGGCCCCCTTCTGACGTGCTGGGCAGCCGTCAACCGTACGCGAAGGGGACCCCTGGAAGCTACGGGCCGGCGGCAGGCACGGGTCTGTTGCCCCCAATGGCTCCTGCCGGCGACCGGACAGACCTGGCTAGGCGTCGACCTCGACGAGCCGCTTGCCGTCGAAGGTGACGACCTCGAAGTGGTCGATCTCGTTCGGCTCGAAGGCGGCGCCGCCCTGGACGTACAGGGGCTCCTTGGCCTTGTCGGACTTGGCGTCCGGCAGGCCGTAGCCCCACTCAGGGACGGACCAGGAGGAGAGGGTCTCGCGCTCGCCGTTCTTGCCGACCGCGACGAGAGCGCACTTCAGCGGGCCCTTGACGTTCTTCAGCTCCAGGACCATGCCCGTGCCCCAGTCCTTCTTCTGGACGGCGACGGTGGCGGAGACCTTGGTGTTCGGGTCGGTGGCGCTGATCTTGTCGGAGATGCCGTCGAAGGCGGCCTTGGCGGGGCTGGCCGCGAGCGGGCGGTTCTCCGGACCTCCGCCGTCGCCGCCGCCGTTCGTCGCGACCGCGACGAACGGGCCGCCGATGATCAGCGCACCGGCCGCGGCCACCATGTAGAAGCTGCGGCGGCGCTTCTGGGCGCGGCGGTCGGCGACCTCGTCGACCAGCTTCTCCACCAGGCGCGGCCGGGGCTTCGCGGACAGCGAATCGCCGATCGCGGGTGTGCTGCCGGAGCCGGGGAGGTCGGCGAGGGCGGCGAGCATCGGCTCCATGCCGGCCAGTTCGTCGAGCTGCTGTGCGCACCATTCGCAAGTGGCGAGGTGGGCTTCGAAAGCGGTTGCTTCGGCGTCGTCGAGGATGCCGAGGGCGTAGGCGCCGACGGTCTCGTGCTCGTTCGGCACCGGAGATTCCTGCATGGGGCCAGACATACCCATGCCTCCCGTACCGAACCCTTGGTTACCCCCGTAAACACTCATCACGCCGTCACCCCCCGCTCCTCCAGTGCCAGCTTCATCGAACGCAGGGCGTAGAACACCCTGGAGCGGACGGTGCCGCTGGGTATGCCCAGGGTCTCGGCCGCCTCATTGACGGTACGCCCCTTGAAATACGTCTCGACGAGCACCTCCCGGTGGGCGGGCGTCAGGTCGTCGAGTGCGTCCGAGAGAGTCATCAGCCACAGCGCCTTGTCGATCTCGTCCTCCGCGGGGATGACCTCCAGCGGCGACGGGTCGACCTCCTGCGGCCGGGCCTGCCGGCTGCGGTGGCCGTCGATGACGATGCGCCGGGCGACCGTCACCAGCCAGGGGCGTACCGATCCGGTCGCTCTGTTGAGCTGACCGGCGTTCTTCCAGGCACGGATGAGCGTCTCCTGGACGACGTCCTCGGCGCGCTGCCGGTCGCCGGCGACCAGGCGCAGGACGTATGCCAGCAGGGGTCCGGCGTGTTCGCGATAGAGCGCACGCATCAGCTCCTCATCGGGTTCCGAGGGCTGGGACATGCGATGTCGGGCCCTCGGTGCACGTTCATTGGCCACGACGGAATCCTTGCGCACGCCCACCTCCGGTGTCCGGGGGTTCCCCCAGTCGGTCGCTCCACAAGCCGTACGGACGCGAGCCGTTGGGTGTTCAAAGAGACGTGACAGATTTCTTCGGGATGACGTGACGAGCTGGACATGGGGTCACATTCCCACCCCGCGTTCTTTACATTTCCGCCACATCGGAAAGTTCAGGCCAGCCCTTCCCTACGGTGGCGTAGGTAAACGGCATGTAATCGAAATCACTTCGACAGCGCGGTCGCAGAAGTCGCATTTAGGACAGGTAAATTGAGTGCACGGACCACTCAATTCCGTTTCAGGCGCGGGAGAGTGCCGCGCGGCGACGGTGCCGGGCGACTCTTTCGCGGTTCCCGCAGACCTCACTGGAGCACCAGCGCCTCCTGCGTCCCCGGGAGGTGTCGAGGTACACAATGGGGCAGTTGTCGCCTTCGCACTGGCGCAGGGCCGCGCGGGCGACGGGATCGGTCAGCAGGTCCACGGCGTCCCGGGCGACGACCGCGAGCAGGGCGGCGCAGCCGGGCGGGCCGTCCAACCGCCGCAGGAGCTGGCCGTCTTCGCCGCGGACTGCGCGCGGGGCCGGGGGCGCGGTGCGGGCCAGGTCGTTGACGCGGGCGAGGGCGAGGTCGTACGTCGCGACGCCGGGTCTCGGCCGGCAGCGGACCAACCGGTCGATCTGGGCGCGCAGTTCACGGAAGGCGAGCAGCCAGCCGGTGTCCGCGTGGGTCAGGGGGGTGTCCGCCGGGACGAGTCCGGAGCCGGTGATCCAGGCGCGCAGCACGTCCACGGAGTCGAGCCGCTCCTCCGGGTGCGTGGTGGAGAGCAGGTCCAGGCAGGCCCGCCCGGCATCGAAGCGCAGCTCGTAGGGGGCCGTGGCCGTACCCAGTGCCATGTGCCTGTCACCGCCTAGGGGTTCACCCCGGTCGCGAGGGCTTGGGTGAGACGCCAGTGAGAGGGCCGGTAAACCGCTCCCTCTTACAGTGCCTGCCCGCTACGACGCCGGAAACCCCTCGCACACGGCTCGTCGCGACGACCACCGACAGGGGACGCGCGTTCAGGCCAGGGCCGGGCGGGAGGCCAGGTTCCGCTGGGGCACCGGGCACAGGACATCCCGCTCGGGCCGGCGACCGGAACCGGCGCCTCATGCTCCGGCAGGCGGCCTGCCACGAGGCATCCCGCTCAGGCCGGGCGACCGGGCACGGCGCCTCACACTCCGACGGGCGGCCGGGCTCAAGCCGCCCCACTCGGGCCGGCCGACCGGGCTCAAGCCGTCCCGCTCGGGCCAGGCGACCGGGCTCAAGCTGCCCCACTCAGACCAGGCGGCCGGGCTCATCTGCCCCACTCAGACCAGACGACCGGGGTTGGCGCCTCGCACTCCGGCAAACCCACCGGCCACAAACCACCGGCTCGGGCCGTGCGACCGGGCACGGCGCCTCACGCTCGACGAGCGACCGGACTCAAGGCATCCCGCGCGGGCCGGCGGCCGGAACCGGCGCCTCATGCTCCGGCAGGCGACCGGGCTCAAGGCATCCGCTCAGGCCAGGCGACCAGGTCTGGCGGATTTCGGCTCAACCCCCGGACGGGATCACGCGTCCGCGTACTTCGTCTCCGCGCTCGGGTCCAGGGCCAGGCGGTAGCCCCGTTTGACCACGGTCTGGATCAGCTTCGGCGTGCCGAGGGCCGTGCGGAGGCGGGCCATGGCCGTTTCGACCGCGTGCTCGTCGCGGCCGGAGCCGGGGAGGGCGCGCAGGAGGTCCGCACGGGCCACGACCCAGCCGGGGCGCCGGGAGAGGGCGCGCAGGAGGGACATGCCGGCGGGCGGGACCGGCTTGAGGTGGCCGTCGACGAGGACGGCGTGGCCCCGGATCTCCACGCGGTGCCCGGCGACGGGGAGGGAGCGGGCCCGAGCGGGAAGTTCCTGGCAGAGGAGCTGTACGAGAGGGCCGAGCCGGAAGCGCTCCGGCTGGATCGTGTCGATGCCGCGGGACTGCAGGGGCAGGGCGGTGACCGGGCCCACGCAGGCCGGCAGGACGTCATGGCCGAGCGCCGCCAGGACCTCGTCGAGCAGTCCGCGCTCCTCCGCCCGGGAGAGGAGGGAGGCCGCTGCCGGGGCGCTGGTGAAGGTGACGGCGTCCAGGGCCCGGCCGACCGTCGCGTCGAGCAGGCGGTCGACCGGGGTGATGTCCTCCGGCGGCATCCAGCGGTAGACGGGCACCCCGACCACCTCGGCCCCGCCCTCCCGCAGCGCCTCCACGAACCCGGGCAGCGGCTCACCGTGCAGCTGGATGGCGATCCGCAGACCGTCGACGCCCTCCTCCAGCAGCCGGTCCAGCACCTCCGCCATGGACTCCGACGACGGCGACCACTCCTCCGTCAGCCCGGCGGCCCGGACCGCGCCCTTGACCTTCGGCCCGCGCGCCATGATCCGTACGCCGCCCAGCCGGGCCAGCAGCTCCTCCCCCAGCCCCCAGCCGTCGGCGGCCTCGACCCAGCCGCGGAAGCCGATCGCGGTCGTGGCCACGACGACGTCCGGCACCTGCTCGATGATCTCCTTCGTCGCCGCCAGCAGTTCGCTGTCGTCGGCGAGCGGCACGATGCGCAGGGCAGGGGCGTGCAGGACGGCGGCTCCGCGTCGCTGCAGCAGCGCCCCGAGCTCGTCGGCCCGGCGCGCGGCCGTCACACCCACGGTGAAACCCGCCAGGGGTCCGTGGTCCGGTCGCTGTTCTTCCTCGTACATGGCTCTCGTCCCGCACTCGAGTCGTCGTACTGCGTGGGTACGGCGTACCTACATGCCGAACGAGCCTGTCAACGGCTCGTGACAGGCCCGGATCGGCTTGATGTCGCTGGTGTTACGTCACACCTCGGCGTAGCTGAGCTGCGGCTTCGCCTCCGAGGTCGCCGTGGTGACGGGTACCCGGGGAGCCGTACGCCGAAGGTATACGGCCCAGGTGACCACGAAGCAGACCGCGTAGAAGGCGAGGAAGGCGACGAACGCCCCGGTGCCCGAGCCGTAGGAGAGGAAGGACTGGCGGAAGGCGAGGTTGATGCCGACGCCGCCGAGCGCACCCACCGCTCCGATCAGCCCCATCGAGGCCCCGGACAGCCGCCGCCCGTACGCCGCAGCCTCCTCACCCTCCAGTCCCTTGGCCAGGGCCTTGTTCTGGAAGATGCCCGGGATCATCTTGAACGTCGAGCCGTTGCCGAGCCCGCTGAGCACGAACAGCACCACGAACGCCGCGGTGAACAGCGCCAGCGACTTCTCCATGGAGGCTCCGATCAGGACCGCCGTGGCGACACCCATGGCGACGTAGTTCCACAGGCTGATCTTCGCGCCGCCGTACTTGTCGGCCATCCAGCCGCCCAGGGGCCGGATCAGCGAGCCGAGGAGCGGACCGATGAAGGTGACGTACGCCGCCTCCAGCGGGGTGCGGCCGAACTGGTTCTGGAGGACCTGCCCGAAGGCGAAGCTGTAGCCGATGAACGACCCGAACGTGCCGATGTAGAGGAAGGACATGATCCACGTGTGGGCGTCCCGCGCGGCGTCCTTGGCGGCACCGGTGTCGTTCTTGACGTTCTCCAGGTTGTCCATGAACAGCGCGGCCATCACGGCGGCCACGACGATCAGTGGGATGTAGATCCCGAGCAGCACTCGCGGCCCGCCGCCGGCGCCGATGATCCCGAGGGCGGCCAGCTGGATCACCGGTACGCCGATGTTGCCGCCGCCCGCGTTGAGGCCGAGGGCCCAGCCCTTCTTCCGCAGCGGGAAGAAGGCGTTGATGTTGGTCATGGAGGAGGCGAAGTTGCCGCCGCCGATGCCGGCCAGCAGACCGACGAGCAGGAACGTGGAGAAGGAGGTCCCCGGTTCCATCACCGCGAACGCGGCGCAGGTCGGGATCAGCAGCAGGGCCGCGGAGATGATCGTCCAGTTCCGCCCGCCGAAGATCGCCACGGCGAAGGTGTAGGGGACGCGGACGACCGCGCCGACCAGCGTGACCATCGAGGTCAGCATGAACTTGTCGGCCGGGGTCAGTCCGTACTCCGGGCCCATGAAGAGCACCAGCACGGACCACAGGGTCCAGATCGAGAATCCGATGTGCTCGGACAGGACGGAGAAGTAGAGGTTCCGGCGGGCGACCTTCTCCCCGGTCTCCTTCCAGAACGTCTCGTTCTCCGGATCCCAGTGCTGGATCCAGCGTCCGCCCTTGCTCGGGGGTGCGGGTGCCGTGCCAGGGCCTGTCATGACGCCTCCACTGTGGTCCGGGGCTCGGTCGTGCCTTCGAGTGACTGATCCCGAAGGTAGGGAGGACGCGTTTCCTGCCTGTGGCACCGCGGGTGTCCGCGAGGGAACTTTGCTCTCACCCCCGGCCCGGGCGGGATGAGAGGTTCCGGCGGATTTCAGAGGCCCCTCAGTGCTGCGGAGGCTGCCAGTGCGGGTTCTGCTGCTGTGGGTGGGGCTGGTTGTACGGCTGCCCGTACGGACCCGGCTGCCCGTACGGACCCGGGGGCTGCGCTCCGTAGGACCCGGGGTACGGGCCCGGGGCGGGCTGACCGCCGTACGGCGCCGGCTGGGCGTACGGGCCCGGGGCGGGCTGACCGCCGTAGTGCCCCGGGGCGGGTTGCGCGTACGGCCCGGGCGCCTGCTGCCCGTACGGTCCGCCCGCGAACGGATTGCCCTGGCCGGGCAGCTGCGCCCCCGGCGGCAGATACCGCGTCCGGCCGTTCTCGTCCGTCACCGGCAGGAAGCCGGCCGCCTGCAACCGGGCCGCGAACTTGGCGTTGCGCTTGCGCGTCACCACGAGACCGATGCCGAAGACCGCCATGAGCAGCACCCACACGACACCGGCCGCGACGAAGTCGTCGGACTGGCCGCCGAAACGGAAGCCGAGGATCGCGCACCCCACGGTGACACCCAGGGCCCCGTACCCCATGCGCTTCTCGGCGTGCTTGCCGGTGAGGTCGAAGTTGATGCGGGCCTTGAGGAGCTCGAAGGCGTCCGGCACGACGGGCGGCACGGAGACGCCGTCGGCCGCGTCCGGGTACTGCGCCCAGTTCTGCCCGGCCCGGGCCCGGGCCTGCGGGCTCGGGTCGGGCACCAGCAGCATGGTGAGAGCGCCGTTGCGGCCGCTGCTCTGGCGGACGTCCGCGTACTCGTACCCGAACTGCTGGGCGACGGAGGCCAGCCGGGCGAGCTTCTTCACGGACGCCATCGGGCTGGTGAGCTCGACGGGTTCCCCGCTCGCCATCAGCCGCAGCATCTTCTGCATCTGCCGCTTACTCATCCCCACCGCTCCCGCCGACCACTGTGTTCACAAGCGCAACCCGGGCAGTTTTCCACACTGGGAAGGCCGGGGCGAACGGGCCGGATATCCTCTAGCGGACCCGACAAGGGGAAAGGGAGAGTCCATGTCCGCTGAGTCGGGGGCCGGCCGGCCGAAGGCACCGCGTCCACGGCGTTCCGCCGCCGGGAACCTCGCTTTCGGAGCGGGAGTGCTCCTCGTACTGGCGACGGCGACGCTGGGCGCGTTCGCGGTCGTCGCCCTGCTGGGCAAGGCCGTCGACCCGGGTCCCTTGTCGAGTGTGGTGCCTGACGAGGGGCACAACGCCCTGGTCGTGGGAAGCATCGCGATCGGCGGGCTGACCGGGCTGATGCTGCCCGTGATCTTCTTCGGGATGGTGCGCGGGAACGAGGACACCCCCCGCGTGGGTCCCGCCTCCGCTGCCCGCAAGGTGCTGGCGGTGCTGGTCTTCGACGTCGTCCTGTTGGTCGTGTCGTTCCTCGTCGCCCAGCTCGGGTGGCTCCTCCCGGCGCAGATCACCACGGTCGTCGCCGTCTTCGCCATCGGGTTCAGCTGGATGCCGCTGGCGATGGTGCCGTGGGAGCGGTTCGGCCTGGGTGACGGGTTCGGGAAGCTCCGTGGGCCGTCCGCGTCACACCAGGCGCAGTGAGTCCGCCAGTTCGTCGGCGACCTTGACCAGCTCCGCGCCGAGTCCCAGGGACGTCCACAGCAACCGGCACTCCAGCGCCGTGGGGTACCGGCGCGGCAGGACGTAGTGGGCGATGCCCTCCACGACCGTTCCGCTGTCCGCCTCCGGGTCCGTCGGCTCCTGCCGGTGCACACGCAGGGCGGGCCCGAGGGGCAGCTCGACCTCGGTGAGGACCTGACCGTCGCCGAAGTACGGGCCCGGCGCGGACTCCGCCTCCGCCCGGAACGCCGTCACCGTGCGGGATTGCGCCGGGACGGTCAGCTCCCGCACCGTGTAACTCGCCACGACGGGCCCGTCCTGGGGTGCCAGTACTGCCGCGCACAAAGCGCCCTGCCGGACCGCCGCGCCCCAGTACCAGAGCAGGTCGGTCGCGAAGGCCTCGCGCCACTGCTCCGGTACGTCACCGCCGAGGTGCTGAACGGCGAGGGTGTGCGCCCATACCTCGGGCTCCTCGCTGCGCAGGTGCAGTACCAGCCAGTTGTGGTGGGCGGGCAGCGCGACCCGGCACTCCCGCCACTCGTCCGGATGCGTCATGGGCGCGTTCACACTCCGGCCAGCGACGCGTCGGACCCGGTGACGTCGATCTCCGGATCGTCGCCGAACAGGCCGATGAAGCTGTTGGTGTCGGAGGCCGCGCCCGTCCCGGTGCCACCGAGGCCCACCACGTTGTACGCCATGGCCTGCTTGAACGCGTCGGGCGTGCCGATGACGGCCAGGTCCGTCGGGTCGATGTTCTTGATGCGCGAGAGTTCGTCGACCATGCCCGGTCCCGCGTACATGCTGACCAGGCCGCGCGGACCGGCGGCCGTGTAGGCGTCGCGGGCCGCCGAGAGGTTGTCGCCGACCTTGAACAGGTCGCGCCAGTTGCCGCGGATGGTCGCCAGGTCGCCCGCGAAGGAGCTCGGCAGACCCCGGAAGGCCGCCCTCAGACCCACGTCGGGCAGCGCGGCGCCGGGGCGTGCTCCGGCCCGTGCCCCGACCATGGATTCGACCAGCGCGCGGCGCGCGGCCGAGTTCATGCCCGGGTTCCAGCCGCGCACGTACTGCGTGGCCGCCGTCCAGACGCGGCTGCGGCCCACGGTGGCGGCGGCCTTGGCGCCCGCCGTGAAGACCCGTCCGATACCGAACGTGGCGAGGCCCAGCACGTCGACCGCCACGTCGCCCCACGAACCGTCGCCGTTGATGGCGAGCAGAACATGACAGACCAGTGAGATCGCCGTCATCACCAGGGCGATGGTGCCGAGCACACCCGCCAGGGCCTGCCCGATGACGGGGATCCATCCAACCAGCAGCGACAGCACCCCGCAGACGGCGGCGATGGCTCCCGTGATCTCGCTGACGATCTTGAGGGTGTCGCGCAGGTCGTCCAGCAAGCCGTCGTTGAGGCCGTCGCCCTCGGTGGTGTCGTGAATGCGCTTGGCCGCCTTGTCGCCGGCATCCTTGTGACGGGTCTTCAGCTCGGCCAACTGACCGCGCAACCCGTCCAGACCCTCCTGGAGATCGGTGACCGCCTTGTCGAGCTTGTCCTGCCCGGCGTCATCGGTGCCTTTGGGCGGGTTCTCGGCCTTGCCCTTGGCCGTGGTCAGACTGTTCTGCTTCGTCTCGGCCTGAGTGAGCAGCTTGTCCGCCTCGCCCTGGATCGTCTCCAGGTCCGTGGAGTAGTCCTTGAGGGCGCTCCCGGCGTCCGCGTAGCGGTCATGGGCCTTGCTCACCGTCTTGGCCGTCTCATCGGCCTTCTCGGCGAAGGCGCGGCCGGCCTCGGAGTCCCAGCTCTCCAGGTTGCCGATCCGGCGCAGCGCGTCGGCCGTCTTGGTGATGGTTTCGGCCGTGGCCGTGAACCGGCGGGCGAGGGCCTTCATGTCGTGGACGTCACCGGGCACGGGATCGCCGCTCTCGCCCAGCACCTCCCACCGGTGGCCGGCGGGGCGGGTCACTTCTTCTTCCCCTTGCCGGTGAGGGCGTCGTACAACGCGGTGTCGAGCTCGGTGTAGGCCTTCCCGGCCTCCTTGGCGAGGGTTCCGAGCCCCTTGATCTCCTCGATCATCTTCTTGCGGTTGTCGTCCCAGCCGTCGGAGAACTCCTGGAGCCGGTCGTGCAGCGTCTGGTGGCCGACGGTGCGGCGGTCATAGGCGTCCATGAGCTTGTCGAGTCCCTCCAGCTCTGTCGCCACCGTCCGCAGGCCGGTTCCGGCCGTGTCGAGATCCTGCGTCGAAACCTTGAGCTTCTTGCTCACGCGTCTTCCTCCCCCGTCAGCTCCTCCTCGCGGTGCTGCCAGCGCAAGGTCCCGGCCACCGCGTCGAACAACTCCACCATGGCGTCCGCGATCGGCTCCAGCGGCGTGCTGAACGTCAGCATCAGCACCTCGTCGCGGTCCGGGACCGGCACGAAGTACTCGACGACGGTGTCGTCGAACTCGGAGCCCAGCTTGCGCGACTGCTTCGTACGCTCCTGCCGCCGCACCCGGGCCACACGGCCCACGGCAGGCAGCGACTCCAGGGTGACCTCGCCGGTGCCGGCCAGGGCGGCCACGGCGTCGAGGCCGTCGAAGCTCTCGTGCAGACGGGAGATCAGGAGCGAGGCCGACAGCGGGATGCCGCCGGCCTCCAGGAACGACAGGTACAGCACCACCCCGCCCTGCCCGACCGCGGCGTCGGCCGTGCCGAGCAGCTGCTCCTCGGCCTTGCGGCGCAGCACGGGCTGGTCGTCGATGCCCGCGAACTGCCGTTTGACGAGCGCGTTCACGGACGCGTCACGTCGGTCGGCGGGCAGCAGCGGAATGCGGTACCAGTCCTCGGGCGTGATCAGCCCGAAGACCGGCAAGCGCGGCCCGGCCGGCTCTGAGGTCGGCGCTTGTGTCACTGTCGTTCTCCACGTGCGGCCGGAAAGGGACCTCGCCGAGGGCCGCTCATCGTCCGCCCCCGTCGATGCCGGGGCAGCTTAGCCGCCGCGCGCCGCGCGCCTCCGGCTCCTGGGAACCCTCACCATGGGCTCACCTGTCGGCCACAACCGCGGCCTCTGCTTCGCCGCAAGGTCCTCCGCCCAGCCGAAGGCCAGGACGCAGCAGCCGATGAGGATCCAGCCCAAGAGCAGGACCGGCCAGACGCTCTCCAGCAGGCCGGGCACGTTCTGTTCCAGCAAGGGGAAGCCCCACAGGCGGTCCCAGAGGGTCGCGGCGATCAGGATGCAGGTGTTGTGCCACAAGTAGATGGTCACGGCCCGGGAGTTGAGCAGGGTGATCGTCCCGGCGAAGGGGCGCAGCCGGCGCGGCCACTGGGTCCAGGAGGGGCTGAGGTGCAGCAGCAGGAACACCGTGCCGAAGGACCACAGGGCCTGGGCGAGCGGCATGCTGTCGAGGTCGTTGCCGGTGCCGAAGTCGTGGTGCAGGGCGTACCAGAGGCCGGCCAGGGCGATGACGGGGGCGACGGACGGCACGATGTAGCGCGGCAGCCGGCGCAGGATGCCCTCCTGGTGGGCCATGCCGAGCATCCAGCAGGCGCCGAAGGTGGAGAAGTCCGTGAGCGCCGAGGGGATCCGCTCCCCGGGCAGCGCGAGCCAGTCCTGCTCGAAGACGACGGCCAGGGCGACCGGCGCGAGGATCGTGACGACCGGCAGGGCGCGCAGGGCCTTCAGCAGCAGCGGGGACAGCAGGACGTACCAGAGGTAGGCGCGGATGTACCACAGCGGTCCCGCGAGTTCCGCGGCCCAGTTCTCGCCGATGAAGCCGTGGATGCCGGGCAGGCCCTCGGCGTACGGCGGGTCGCTGAGCGGGACGATCCAGAAGGTGAGGTGGAGCAGCCACCAGCCGGGGTGCCCGTCCGCGTCCGGGCCCCAGCCCTGCAGGACCATGCCGGTGACGCCGACGACGCCCAGCAGCCACAGCGGGGGCAGCAGGCGGCGCATCCGGCCGCGGATCACCTGCACGGCCGGCCGCTTCAGCGAGCGGGCCATCAGGCTCCCGGCGAGCGCGAACATCACGCCCATGGACGGGAAGAGCAGCGGCAGCCAGGCCCAGCCCGTCAGGTGGTACAGCACGACGCGGAACAGCGCGAGGGCGCGCAGCAGGTCGAAGTACCGGTCACGGCCGGGCTTCTTGGAGGGGGTCCGCTCCTGAGGAGCGGCCTCGGCCGCGGTGGTCACCTGGGCGGTCATCCGACCGGCCTCTTCTCCGTCATCTGCTGGGGCGTGCCGGTTCCGGACCCGGGCAGGCCCACCGCACCCGTGCGCCGCAGCTTCTGCCAGCGCAGCCGGCCGCCGGTGAGGGCGGTGATCCAGGACTGGAGCAGGACGACGTACATCAGCTGGCGGTAGAGGAGCTGCTGGAGCGGGAGGGAGATGAGGTGGGTCATGCGTTCCTTGTCCAGGTGGAACGCGTAGGCCGCGCACACGCCCTGCACCGCGAGGACGCCCAGCCAGGCGCCGATGGTCTTCTCGGTGGGGCCGAACACCAGCCCGTACAGCAGGAACACGTCGATCAGGGGGGCCAGCAGCGGTGCCACGACCATGAACATGGACACGAGCGGCATGCCGACCCGGCCGAAGCGGCCCGAAGGCCCCCGTTCGAAGACGGACCGGCGGTGCTTCCAGATGGCCTGCATGGTGCCGTAGGACCAGCGGTAGCGCTGGGACCACAGCTGCTGGACGGACTCCGGGGCCTCGGTCCAGGCCACGGCCTTCTCGGCGTACACCACGTGCCAGCCGTCGCGGTGCATGGCCATGGTGATGTCGGTGTCCTCGGCGAGCGTGTCGTCGCTCATGCCGCCGACGCGTTCCAGGGCGCTGCGCCGGAACGCCCCGACCGCGCCGGGGATGGTGGGCATGCAGCGCAGCACGTCGTACATGCGGCGGTCGAGGTTGAAGCCCATCACGTACTCGATGTGCTGCCACGCGCCGATGAGGGAGTCCCGGTTGCCGACCTTGGCGTTGCCCGCGACGGCCCCGACGCGCGGGTCGCCGAAGGGCTGGACGAGTTCGCGGACGGTGGTCGGCTCGAAGACGGTGTCGCCGTCCATCATCACGATCAGGTCGTACTTGGCGTTGGCGATGCCCCGGTTGAGGGCGGCGGGCTTGCCGGCGTTGAGCTGGCGGACGACACGCACACCGGGCAGGCCCAGGTTCTCGACGATGCGGGCGGTGCCGTCGCTGGAGCCGTCGTCGATGACCAGCACCTCGATGGGGTGGTCGCTGGCGACCAGCGAACGGACCGTCTGCTCGATGCACTTGGCCTCGTTGTAGGCGGGCACGAGGACGGACACCGGTTCCGTGACGGGTTCGCCCCAGCTGAACCCGCGGCGCCGGACCCGGCGGGCGTGCGCCACGGAGAGGATCAGCATCAGCCCGAGACGCCCGAAGACCAGCACGCCGACGACGGCGAGGCCGGCGACGAGAACCCCGGTCACGTTCTCGGAGGCCTGCACCAGGAAGACCCACGCCTCGCCCTTCAGCGACTCCAGCCCGGCGACGCGGGTGTGCGCGCTCGGCGCGTCCAGGGCGCCGGTGAGGGTGTGGAAGCGGTAGCCCTTGTCCTGCAGCCCCGAGATGTAGTCGTCGAGCGCGGCCACGGTCTGGGAGCGGTCACCGCCGGAGTCGTGCATCAGCACGATGGCGCCCTTGCCGCCCTTCGGCGTGGCATTGCTGATGATCTTCTCGACCCCGGGCCGGCGCCAGTCCTCGCTGTCGGTGTTGTTGACGATGGTGATGTAGCCCTTGCTGCCGATGTACTCGGTGACCGGCCACGTGTTGTTGTCCATGTTGTGGGCGAACGACGAGTAGGGCGGGCGGAACAGCGAGGTGCGGATTCCGGCCGCCCCGGCCAGCGCGAGCTGGTTCTGGGACAGCTCCCAGTCGATGCGGCTCTTGGTCTGCAGCGACAGGTCCGGGTGGTTGAAGGTGTGCAGGCCGATCTCGTGGCCCTCGTCGACCATGCGCTGGACGAGGTCCGGGTGGCGGGAGGCCATGGTGCCGGTGATGAAGAAGACGGCCCGGGCGTCGTGCTTCTTCAGGACGTCGAGGACCTTGGGCGTCCACCTCGGGTCGGGGCCGTCGTCGAAGGTCAGGACCAGTTCGCCGTCCGGGAGTTCCAGAGCGGTGGGCTTCCCGTTGCGGGTGTCGATGACGGGCCCGCCCTTCAGGATGTCCTTCGGGACGCGGTCGTTCGCCGCGGGCGGGCCGACGCGGTGGTCGGCGAGGATCTCGCTGTGCACGTAGCCGCGCAGCATGAGCATCGCGCCGAGTGCGACGAGCACGAGCAGGGGCAGCAACAGACGCATGGGCAGGCGCCGGCGCCTGAAGCCGCCACGGGCTCGCGACGCGGGCCCGGAACGGCGGGTACGGGATGCCATGGGTGGTGGTACTCCGGGGTGGTGCGGGATGGGGTGATACGGGGACGGAGGCGGGCGGACGGTGTGGTGTGGTCGGGCCCGGCCGGCCGGGGACGTCTCGGTTGCGCGGGGTGGGGCGCATGCGACGGCGTCCTGAGGTCCCGCTGCGGGAGCGGGACGGGTGGGTGGTGCGGATGGAGCGGGTGAAGCGGATGGAGCGGGTGATCGCGAGGTGCGCGGCTCCGCTCCGGAAGGTTCGGGGTTCCGCCCGCCGGTCCGTACCGGTGCCGCAACGGCGCCCCGCCGGAAGGACGGTGGAGCGGCGCCCGGGCGGCGGGCGCCGCTGTCGGACGCGGAGGACTACGCGGCGGCCGGTGTCTCCGCGACGGGCTGCGACTGGACCGGGCCCTCGGCGACGGGCTGCGGCTCGGCCGGGCCCTCGGCGACGGTGCCGCCGTCGCCGCCGGTGCCCGTCGTCTCGGTGGGCGTGGCCGTGGGCTCGGCCGTCGGGGTCGGGTCGGTGGCCGGCGTGCTCGGCGGGTCGGCCGGTTTGGTGGGGGCCGGAGCGGTGGCCTTGCCGCCCGGTGCCGGGACGGTCCGGGTCGCGCTCGGCGTGGGCTCGGCGGATGTGCCGGAGCGGCCGGTGCCGGCGGTGGTGTCGGGTACGGCGGCACTGAGGCCGGGCCCGGGTGCCGTGGGCTGGCCGGTCGCCGGCGTGCTGCCCGGTGCGGTGGCGCCGGTGCCGGCGCCGGTGGTGGGTGCCGACTCGGCGGGCAGCGACGGGGTGTCGACCTGCCCGGCCGGCGGGTTGTCGTCCTTGGTCGGCACGGGCAGCCAGGGGGCGTTGGAGTTGCCCGACAGCAGCGTGGCGACGATGACGACGGCGTAGGCCCCGCAGGCCAGGGCGACGGCCATGCCGATCCGGCGGTAGCGGCGGCTGCGGCGGCCGGACTCGTCGACGAAGACGGGCCGGTCGGCGGCGGCCTCGGCGCCCGGGCCCTCCTTGACCTGCCGCAGGAAGCCGTCCCCGAGCTGCACGGCGTCGAGCTGGACGGTGACCTCGTGCGGATCGTGGGTCTGCCCGTCGGCGTCGGGGGTGTGACCGGACGGTTCGGCTCCGGCGTCCTCCTGCTCCTGCCAGGGGTCGCGGACCGAGGTCTTGTTGCCCGGCTGCGGGGCGAGCGAGTCGGCCTCCCCCTCGCTCTGGCGGGGAATGCCGCGCAGTATCTCCGTCCCGGCGGGCAGCCGGTGGACGGTCGTCCGGACGTCACGGTCGGGGAAGACCTGAGTGGCTCTCCCGTCCCGGGCTCCGCTGTCCGACGGGAGTTCCCCGGTAGCCATGGCGGCCTCGGGCCACTCGGGTTGGGCGTCTTCTCGCCACTTTGTCACGCGCACGCACTTCCCCCCACGGGATGGTTCAGGTGCGCTTGCCGACCTGAGCACCCGCCGTCGGATCGGGCCCCCACCCGTCCGAGCGCCCCCTCTTACCACACCGTGCTCAGGCGTCGAATGTAGCGCACGCGCAGGTTCCGTGTGGGCGCCGTGTCGAATCGTGTCAACCGTGAGACGCCATCAGGACATCGTCTCCGGGCGGGAGCCAGGCGCCCTCAGGCCTGCGCAACCAGCCCGTTTCCGCGGCCAGCCGGGCCGCCGCCCGGCGCAGCGCGTCGAACGCGGGATGGGTCAGGCCCTTGCGCCACACCAGGGAGACGGGGGACAGCGGAACGGGGTCGACCAGGGGCCGCACCACCATCGACGGGAGCGCCGGGAACTCCACGACGGCCAGGACCGGATTGCGCGTTCTGGCCATGAGCCGCTGGAATTCCTCTTCACCGACGGCCAGCGGCGCGGGTGGCGCGATGTCGATGCCCCGCCCCTCGAACAGCAGCCGCGCCAGTCCGGTCCATTCCGGTGTGCGGGGGTTGCCGGCGCCCGCGTAGACGCTCTCACCGGCCAGCTCGGCGAGGGGCACGGCGTCCCAGGCGGCCAGCCGGTGATCGTCGGGCAGCACGACCGCCATCGGCTCCAGCCGCACGGGCTGATGGTCGAGCCCGGACCGCAGCGCCGGGTCCAGCCCGGCGAACCGTCCGAACGACGCGTCCAGCCGGCCGGCGAGCAGTTCTCCGGCGGCGCCCGTCAGGCCGCTCTCGTAGCGGGCCATCAGCTCGTGGTGGGGGGCGAGTTCACGCGCCTCGTGCAGCACCCGGCGCGGTGTGACCAGGCCCGGGGAGTTGAGGTCGACCAGCAGCGGCCGGGCCTGGCCGAAGGCGGCGAGCAGGTCGTCCTGCGCCTGGAGCACCCGGCGGGCGTACGGCAGCAGCCGCTCCCCGTCGGGGGTGAGCGTCACCTGCCGGGTGGTCCGCACGAACAGCTCGGCACCGAGTTCCCGCTCCAGTCGCCGCACGTCCCGGCTGAGCGCCTGCTGCGCCACGTGCAGCCGCATCGCGGCACGCGTGAAGTGCAGTTCCTCGGCGACGGCGACGAAGCCGCGCAGCAGACGGTGATCGAGGTGCCCGGACATGCCGCGAACCTACAGCGGCCGGGTGCCCGGGCATGCGCGGCCCTCTCGGGCTCAGGGGCCGGTGGTCTTGGGGGACGTCCCCGCCCCGCCCGTCCGGCCCTCGGTACCCGCATCCGGCGGAGCCTGTCCCACCCGGTGCCGGGGTACCGACCGCATCGGCGGCCTGGTCAGGGTGATCTGGCGGACGACCTGCTGGAAGCAGGCAAGGGCGGCGAGGCCGGGCAGGGCGGCCGCCGCGGTGCCGAGGACCGTCCGGGGCGCCTGGACGACACACAGCAGCACGGCGATGGAGGAGAAGGCCAGGACCACGCACCAGGAGTGCACGGCACGGCGCTGGTGCAGCGCGGCGCGCAGGACGGACAGGGAACCCACCAGCCAGGGCCCGTACACCAGCAGCGGCCACCAGGTGCTCAGGCCCCTCGCCGCGGGGGACACGGCGACCAGCCGCAGGGGGTCGTAGGCGACGATGCCGCTCAGGAGGCTCACCGCGGAGGCGATGACGGCCGATAGGGCGGCGACGAGGAAGCTGGTGGTGCGGAGCAGGCCGTGGGCTTTGCGGGCCCGGACCTTGCGGTGCCGCCGGGGCACCTCCCGTACGGGCGGCAGTTCCTCGGTGATGTCCTGGAGCCGCCGCATATGGGCGCCCGGGGCGGCGGCCGGTTCCGGCTCCGCGGCGGGGACCGGGTCCTCGTCACGCGGGGCGGGAATCCTCGTCGCCTGAGCAGCCTGAGCAGCCTGAGCCGCCTGCTGCCCCAGTGCCTCCTCCAGGATGAACGCCAGTTCCTCGGCGGGGTCCCAGGTCGGGTCCGGTGGTGTGAGGGGAGTGATGAAATCCCGGGCCGGAGCCCGATGCCGGCCGGTGCCCTCTACTTTGTCGTACATGGCGGGACCCGACTATTCCGCAAGTGCGAAAGCGTGCCAATCCGTGGCACTGCCCCACCGTCGGGCGAGATCCTTTTCCAGCGCGCTCATACGGTCGATGAAGTCGCGCAGAACCTGCTCGGTCACCTGGAGCGCGACCGGGCAACCCCCTTTGGTGAGCGTCCCGTTGACGGTCGCCGACGAGTGCGCTGGAGCGGGAATGTAGGTGTACGGGCCGAGCGTTACCGCCCAGCCGTCTTTCCTGGTCGCCTCGGTCATGTACCCACTAACCGTCGGTTCACTCCGGCGGATGCGCGGCAAACGAGTGAAGGAATTTCCCGAATGAACATCTTTTCCATGCGCCATGAGGAGCATTTGGAATCTCCATAAACCTGTATGAAGAACAGGGAGCGAACGGTTTCCGCCATGTCCTTCCGGCCCGCCCGCCACGGATTCACAACCCAGGTGCGTGACTGCGCACGGAACAGGTGTTGGACCCCTTGATCGTCCCCGGGTGACGGTGGACGCATGCCGCAACTCTCCCCGTACTACCGCCTGTTCCGGCTGCCGGGCACCCGCGCGTTCACCGCCGGGAACCTCGTCGCCCGGCTGCCGATGGGCATGTTCAGCGTCAGCGCGGTCGTGATGATCGCCGGAAGCCGGGGTTCGTACGCCCTCGCCGGTGCCGTCACGGCGACGGGGCTCGCGGCGACCGCCCTGGTCGCACCATGGATCGCCCGGCTCGTCGACCGGCACGGCCAGGCCCGGGTGGCCCTGCCCGCCACGGTGATCGCCGTCCTCGGCTCGCTCTCCTTGCTGCTGTGCGTCCGCCACGACGCCCCCAACTGGACCCTGTTCACCTCCTACGCCGCCACCGCCACCACCCCGAACACCGGCGGCATGTCCCGGGCCCGCTGGGCGCATCTGCTGGCCGGCGACCCGAAGGCGCTGCACACCGCCAACTCCTTCGAGCAGGCGGCGGACGAACTGTGTTTCATGCTGGGCCCGGTGCTCGCGGCGTTCCTGTGCGGGGCGTTCTTCCCCGAGGCGGGCACGCTCGTGGGCGCGGTGCTGCTGCTGACCGGCATGGTGCTGTTCACGACCCGGCGCGCGACGGAGCCTCCGGTGCGCGCGCAGATACCCGGCAAGGCGCCCTTGCGCGCCCCCGGCATCCCCCCGCTGCTCGCGGTCTGCCTGGCGATGGGTGCCGTCTTCGGCGCGACGGAGGTCGTCACACTGGCGTTCGCCGACGCGCAGGGGCGGCAGCCGGCGGCCGGTGTCGTGCTCGCGCTCCAGGCCGCGGGCTCCTGCGGGGCGGGCCTGCTGTACGGCGCGATGAAGCCCGCCGGTCCGGCCGCGGCGCGGCTGCCCTGGTGCGTGGCGGCGATGGCCGCGCTGCTGGCCCTGCCGCTGCTGGCCGCGGCCCTCACCGGTTCGCTCCTCGCCCTGGCGGCGGCGCTGCTGGTCGCCGGGATGGCGACGGCCCCGACGATGGTCACCACCATGACGCTGGTCCAGGAGCGCACCCCCGAGGGCCGGCTGAACGAGGGCATGACCCTCGCGGTGACGGGACTCCTCGGTGGCATCGCCTGCGGCAGCGCGATCGGCGGCTGGACGGTGGAGCACCTCTCGCCGACGGCGGGTTACGTGGTCCCGGTGTCGGCGGCGTGCGTGGCCCTGGCGTTGTCCCTGCCCTTTGCTTCGAATCGCTTCACCGTTATCCCGACGCCCCATTGACGCCCTCAGGGCCCCCGCATACGTTCGATCGTCGAAGCGCTTCGACGTCATGCGCCGGGAGAATAGGGACCCCCACATGAAGTTCACCGACGGCTACTGGCTCCTGCGTGAGGGCGTCACCGCGGCCCACCCGGCCCAGGTCCTCGACGTCACCGAGGCGGACGGCGCCCTGGAGATCCACGCGCCCACCCGGCCCGTCCGCTCGCGCGGCGACCTGATGACCGGCCCGGTCCTCACGGTCAGGGTGCACACCCCCATGCCCGGCGTCATCGGCCTGACGCTGACGCACTTCACCGGCGGCGAGCCCCGCAGCCCCGCGTTCGAGATCACGGCGTCGGACACCACCGCGGACATCTCGTACGACGACGAGTACGCGACCCTGGCCTCCGGCGACCTGTCGGTCCGGCTGGCCCGGGGCGGGCCGTGGCACGTCGAGTTCCTCGCGCACGGCCGGACGCTCACCAGCAGCGGCCACCGGAACGCGGGCATCATGACGGACGCCTCCGGCGCGCACCACCTGCGCGAGCAGCTGGTCCTGAACGTCGGCACGTCCGTCTACGGCCTCGGTGAGCGCTTCGGCCCGCTGGTGAAGAACGGCCAGGTCGTCGACATCTGGCAGGCCGACGGCGGCACGTGCAGCGAACAGGCCTACAAGAACGTGCCCTTCTTCCTCACGGACGCGGGCTACGGCGTCTTCGTCGACCACCCGGGCAAGGTGTCCTTCGAGGTCGCCTCGGAGGTGGTCTCCCGGGTGCAGTTCAGCGCGGAGACGCAGGAGCTGACGTACTACGTCATTCACGGCCCCACCCCGAAGGAGATCCTGCGCAGGTACACGGCCCTGACCGGCCGCCCGGCCCTGCCGCCCGCCTGGTCGTTCGGCCTGTGGCTGTCGACGTCCTTCACCACCTCGTACGACGAGGACACGGTGACGTCCTTCATCGACGGCATGCGGGAGCGTGAACTGCCGCTGTCCGTCTTCCACTTCGACTGCTTCTGGATGCGCGAGTACAACTGGTGCGACTTCCGGTGGGATCCCCGCGTCTTCCCCGACCCGGAGGGCATGCTGGCCCGGCTGAGCGCCCGTGACCTGCGAATCTCCGTCTGGATCAACCCGTACATCGCCCAGCGCTCCCCGCTGTTCGCCGAGGGCAAGGCGCTCGGGCACCTGCTGAGGCGGCCGGATGGCAGCGTCTGGCAGTGGGACATGTGGCAGCCCGGCATGGCCCTGGTCGACTTCACCTCCCCGGCCGCCCGCGACTGGTACGCCGGCAAGCTGGAGGCGCTGCTCGGGCAGGGCGTCGACTGCTTCAAGACCGACTTCGGCGAACGGGTGCCGCTCGACGTCGTCTGGTCCGACGGCTCGGACCCGGAGCGGATGCACAACTACTACACCTACCTGTACAACCGCACGGTCTTCGAGGTGCTGCGCAAGCACCGGGGCGAGCAGGAGGCCGTCCTCTTCGCACGGTCGGCGACGGCGGGCAGCCAGCAGTTCCCGGTGCACTGGGGCGGCGACTGCGAGGCGACGTACGAGTCGATGGCGGAGTCGCTGCGGGGCGGCCTGTCGCTGGGCCTGTCGGGATTCGGCTTCTGGAGCCATGACATCGGCGGCTTCGAGGGCACCCCGACCCCGGCCCTGTTCAAGCGCTGGCTGGCCTTCGGACTGCTCTCCTCGCACAGCCGCCTGCACGGCAGCAACTCCTACCGGGTCCCCTGGCAGTTCGATGAGGAGTCGGTGGATGTGGCCCGCCACTTCACCCGGCTGAAACTCCGCCTCATGCCCTACCTGTACGAGACGGCCCGCGCTGCCCACGCCGAGGGCCTGCCCATGATGCGGGCCATGGTGCTGGAGTTCCCGGACGACCCGGGGTGCGCGCACCTGGAACGGCAGTACATGCTCGGCCCGGACCTGCTGGTCGCCCCGGTGTTCAACGACGAGGGCGACGTCACGTACTACGTGCCCGAGGGCACCTGGACGCACTTCCCGGCCGGCGAGACGGTGACCGGCCCGCGCTGGGTGCGTGAACGTCACGGCTTCCTGAGCGCGCCGCTGCTGGTGCGGCCCGGTGCGGTGATCCCGGTCGGCGTGCGGGACGACCGGCCGGACTACGACCACGCCGACGGGGTGACGCTGCGGGCGTACGGCCTTCGGCCCGGCGACGAGGTGACGGTGCCGGTCGGAGACGTGACTTTCACGGTCGTCCGCGAGGGGGACACCCTGCACGCGACGTGCGGCGCCCCGGCCGCCGCCTGGAGCCTGGCGGCCGGCGACCGCGAGGTCCAGGCCCCGCCGGGCACGGAGCGGATCGCGCTGGAGCTCGGCTGATGGTCAGGATCACGGACGTGGCGCGACGGGCCGGGGTCTCCCCCAGCACCGTCTCCTACGCGCTGAGCGGAAAGCGCCCGATCTCCGACGCGACCCGGCGGCGCGTCGAGGCAGCCGTCCGCGACCTGGGCTACCGCCCCCACCCGGGCGCCCGCGTCCCGGCCGGCGGCCGGCAGAACGTCCTGGCCCTGGCGGCGCCGCTGCGCCCCGGCGTGCACACCCCGGTGGTGATGCGGCTGGCGGTGTCGGTGGTGACGACGGCCCGGGCGCACGACCACGACGTGCTGCTCCTCACCCAGGAGGAGGCCGAGGAGGGCCTGAGCCGCGCCCTGGGCACGGCGTCGGTGGACGGGCTGCTGCTGACGGACGTCGAACTGCACGACCCCCGCCTCTCCCGGCTCCGCTTCCTGGACAGCCCGTCGGTCCTGATCGGCGTGCCGGCGAACCCGCGCGGCCTGACCTGTGTGGACCTCGACTTCAGGGCGGCGGCCGAGGCCTGTGTGAACCACCTGGCGGGACTGGGTCACCGCACGGTCGCCCTGGTCGGTTCACCGCCGGAGGTCTACCTGCGCAGGACGGCCTACGCCCACCACCTCATGCAGGGCTTCACCACGGCAGCCGCCCGGCACGGCCTCACCACGTCCGTCCACCCGGGTGACCCCGACCCCGCCGCGGCCCCCCGGCTCGCCGAACGGCTGCTCCGCGAGCATCCCGCCCTCACCGCCGTGGTCATCCACAACGAACCTCTCCTGGCCCCTCTGATCACCGCCTTCGAGGACCTCGGCCTGCGGGTCCCCGCCGACCTCTCCGTCACCGCGGTCTGCCCCGACGACCTGGCGACGACGCCCCGCGTCCCGGTCACATCGGTGGCCCTGCCTCCCGAGGAGCTGGGCGCGTGCGCCGTGGACCTCCTGATACGGAAGCTGCACGGCACCCCCGTGCCGGAGACGACACTGCTGCCGCCCCGGCTGACGGAAAGGGCGAGCACGGCACGGCGGACGGCATGACAAAGGCCCCGCCGCAGATGAGCGGCGGGGCCTTTGCCCACATGGGATGAGTGGAGATGGCGGGAATCGAACCCGCGTCCAACGGTGCAGAACCAGGGCTTCTCCGTGTGCAGTTCGCTGCGATTTTCTCGGCCCCGGCGATCACGCGAACAAGTCGCCGACGGGCCCAGTCACTGTTTGATTTCCCATCGAACCCCGTGACCGGGCTCGATGGTTTAGTTCCCTAGCTTATGCCAGGATCCGGGTCGGGAACACTCCCGGGCTGACACCCATTTAGGGTCCTTCAGTCACTGCTTATCAGGCAGCGAGGGCGAAGGACTGGGAATCGCGCTTGGTATTGGCGATTATTTTTTGCGACATATGGTTTACGAGATCATTGCCGCTTCCTCGACACGCTTCCCCTGCCTCGACAGCCGCTGTCGAAACCGATCATCCCCATGTTGTGTTGACAATCCCCTCCGGAGAGGGGCGCGCACCCGCTGTGGGGTGCAGGCACCATCGTACGTGACCAACGCAGGTCGGTGCCAGCGTATTCCCTACGCCCCGCGCTGCCTCCGCTTCACCGCCGCGATCGCGCGGTCGGTCTCCCGGCGGTCCTGCTTCTCCCGCAGCGCCTGACGCTTGTCGTACTCCTTCTTGCCCTTCGCCAGCGCGATCTCGACCTTGGCCCGGCCGTCCTTGAAGTACAGCGCGAGCGGCACGATGGTGTGGCCCGTCTCCCCCGACTTCGACTCCAGCTTGTCGATCTCGGCGCGGTGCAGCAGCAGCTTCCGCTTGCGCCGGGCGCTGTGGTTGGTCCACGTGCCCTGGCTGTACTCCGGCACGTGCACGTTGTGCAGCCACGCCTCGTTCCCGTCGAGCTGCACGAAGCCGTCGACCAGCGACGCCCGTCCCTGGCGCAGGGACTTCACCTCGGTCCCGGTGAGGACCAGGCCGGCCTCGTAGGTGTCGATGACGAGGTAGTCGTGCCGCGCCTTCTTGTTCTGCGCGATCAGCTTGCGCCCTTTTTCCTTAGCCATAGTGCCGACCATTTTCGCACTACGGAGGGGCTATGCGGAAAGTCGATTACGAGGAGCTCGCGAGGCCGCGCAGTACGGCCTGGGCCCGGGGGAGGGCGTCCTCGCCGGTCTCCAGGTCGGGCGTGATGCCCCGGCCGTCGACCCCGCGGCCGGAGGGGGTGCGGTAGTGCCCGACGGTCAGCTCCGCGACGGAGCCGTCGGGCAGCTCGCTCGGCATCTGGACCGAGCCCTTGCCGAAGGTGCGGGAGCCCACCACGAGCGCCCGCCCGCGGTCCTGTACGGCGCCGGTGAGGAGCTCGGCCGCGCTCATCGTCCCGCCGTCGACGAGCGCGACCAGGGGTCTCGTGGTGTCCCCGCCGGGCTCGGCATGCAGGGCGCGCTGCTGGCCGTCGACGTCGTACGTGGCGACCAGGCCGCCGTCGAGGAAGGCGGAGGCGGCGGTCACGGCCTCACCGACCAGGCCCCCGGGGTTGCCGCGCAGGTCGAGGACGATTCCGGCGCCGGGCGGGGACTGCCTTACGGCTTCGCGGACCTGGTGGCCGGAGTCCTTGGTGAAGGTGGCGACCTTGATCACGGTCACCCGGCCGTCGAGTTCCCGGACGGTCACCGCGTCCGTGGAGAGCCGGGCCCGGCGCAGGGTTTCGGTCCACGCGCGGTCGCCGCGCTCCAGGCCGAGGCGGACGGCGGTGCCGGCGGGGGCGTCGGTGGCGTCCCCGCGCAGTAAGGAGACGACCTCCGTGACGGGCCGGCCGTCGGTCTTCTCGCCGTCGACGCTGCGCAGCAGGTCCCCGGGGCGGATCCCGGCGGTGGCGGCGGGCGAACCGGCGCGCACCCTCGTCACCTCGATACGGCCGTCCCGCTCGCTGCGGGCCCACAGGCCGACGCCGGTGTACTGGCCGTCGAGGGACTCCTCGAACTCCTCGTACTCGCCCCGGGAGTAGACGGCGGCCCAGCGGTCGCCGCTGCGGCTGACGGCGCGCTTCGCGGCCTGGACCGGGGACTTGCCGTCGGCCATGGCCTCTTCTGCGGCCCGGGCGACGTCCGCGTGACGCCCGGCCGGTCCGGCCGAACGGGCCTCGTCCGGGGCGGACTTCGCCTGGCTCTGCGGCAATGCCCCCGTGGCCGCGCCGGCGACGAGCACGCTCGCGAACACCAACGTCAGGGCGGCCCCGCGACGGATGCGACGGGGCTGACAGAACGGGTCACGACCTGACATGCCGGTGAGTCTAGGACAAGCGGAAGGGCCGTACGGTCGGTTGACCGCACGGCCCCTCTTGGCATGCGTCACACCTTCAAGTACTTGCGCAGCGCGAAGAACGCGGCCAACGCGGGCATCAGAAGGCTCGTCGCGAGGATGAGCGGGAGCTTGGTGAGGACGGCGTCCCAGCCGATGAAGTTGATCAGTGTCAGCTGGTCGGCCAGGGCGAGTCCGTGGTCGATGAGGAAGTACCTGGCGAGCAGCAGGAAGCCGCACGCGAGGGTGCCGCCGATGAGCCCGGCGACCGCGGCCTCCATGATGAACGGCGCCTGGATGTAGAAGCCGGAGGCACCGACCAGCCGCATGATGCCCGTCTCACGCCGGCGGCTGAACGCGGAGACGCGCACGGTGTTGACGATCAGCATCAGCGCGACGACCAGCATCAGGGCCATCACCGCGCGGGCGGCCCAGTTCATGCCGTTCAGCAGCTTGAAGAGGTTGTCCAGGATGCCCTTCTGGTCCTGCACGGACTGCACGCCGTCCCGGCCGTTGAAGGCGGTGGCGATGACCTGGTACTTCTCCGGGTCCTTCAGCTTGATGCGGTACGACTCCTGCATCTGGTCCGGCGTGAGGGAGCTGGCGAGCGGGGAGTCGCCGAACTGCTCCTTGTAGTGCTTGTACGCCTGGTCCTGCGTCTCGTACGTGACCGCCTGGACGACGTCCATCTTGTCGAGGTCGGCCTTGATCTGCTTCTTCTGGTCGTCGGTCACCGCACCCTTGGCGCAGTTGGGGTCGGACTCGGCGTCGCTCTTGTTGCAGAGGAAGATCGAGACGTTGACCTTGTCGTACCAGTAGCCCTTCATCGTGTTGACCTGGTCGCTCATCAGGAGCGACCCGCCGAACAGGGCGAGCGACAGGGCGACGGAGACGACGACGGCGAAGGTCATCGTCAGGTTGCGGCGGAGACCGACACCGATCTCCGACAGGACGAACTGGGCGCGCATGGCGACTGGTTATGCCTTTCCGTGGATCTCGGGTGCGGTATCAGTGCTGGTAGCCGTAGACACCGCGGGCCTGGTCGCGGACGAGGCGGCCCTTCTCCAGTTCGATGACGCGCTTGCGCATCTGGTCCACGATGTTCTGGTCGTGCGTGGCCATCACCACGGTCGTGCCCGTCCGGTTGATGCGGTCGAGCAGCTTCATGATGCCGACGGAGGTCTGCGGGTCGAGGTTGCCGGTGGGCTCGTCGGCGATGAGCAGCTTGGGCCGGTTGACGAAGGCCCGTGCGATGGCGACGCGCTGCTGTTCACCACCGGACAGCTCGCCGGGCATCCGGTCCTCCTTGCCGCCGAGGCCGACGAGGTCGAGCACCTGGGGCACGGACTTGCGGATCTCGCCGCGGGACTTGCCGATGACCTCCTGCGCGAAGGCGACGTTCTCGCCGACCGTCTTGTTCGGCAGCAGCCGGAAGTCCTGGAACACCGTCCCCAGCTGGCGCCGCATCTGCGGCACCTTCCAGTTGGAGAGGCGGGCGAGGTCCTTGCCCAGAACGTGCACCTGTCCGTGGCTGCACCGCTCCTCGCGGAGGATCAGCCGCAGGAAGGTGGACTTTCCGGAGCCGGAGGACCCCACGAGGAAGACGAACTCGCCCTTCTCGACCTCCAGGGAGACATCCCTGAGGGCGGGGCGGGTCTGCTTGGGGTAGACCTTGGAGACATTGTCGAATCGGATCACGGATGCACCACGGGTCGCCGGGGGTAGATGAGCGTGACCATACGCGACCCGGGTAGGGCATCGCAGTCACCGACCGTGGTTGCGCCATGGATGTGCCGTTTTGTGCCGAGCCCGGAGGGGCGCGGGGAGACTGTGCGAGCAACCGCAGAAAATGCTCAGCCGCGCGACGGCCGCCGGAACCTGGCAAAGTGGAGGGGGAACATTCCCACCCCCACGGACGTTGGACACGTGGAACCGGCGCAAGGAGGGCAAGCGCATGACGTACGACCGGCTGGTGTGCGCGAACTGCGCGTCCCCCGTGAACGAGGGCCGCTGCGCCGTGTGCCGCGCGAACCGTGAGCGGATGCAGCAGGAGAACTTCTTCGCGGGCATGAATCCGATGGCTCTGATCGCACTGCTGACGGTGCTGATCGCCGCGGTGGCCCTGCTGGCGCACCAGACCGCTTAAGGCGGTAGGCAGCCCCCCTCCCAGGCATGGCCGAGGGCCCGGAGCGTTTCGCTCCGGGCCCTCGGTGGTGTCACTGTGCGTACGGTCCGTACGGCTGCGGCTACCGTCAGGCGGCAGCGCCGCCGCGGCCGCCCGCGAGGCGGGGCAGCAGACGGAAGCCGACACCGCCGGCGATCATCGTGGCGGCGCCGATCACCAGGAAGGTGGTCTGCGCGGCACCCGTCTCGGCGAGCTCCTGGCCGTTGCCCTGGGCCTGGGCCTGCGAGGCCGGGGTGGAGTCCGAGCCGATCTCGGTGAGGGAGGAGGAGCCCTCCTCCTGCGGCGAGGTGCCGCCGTCGGGGTCGGCGTTGTTGCCGTCGCCGATGCTGCCACCGTTGCCGTTGCCGTTGCCGTTGCCGCCGCCGTTCCCGTTGCCCGGGTCGGACGGGACGTCGGTCGGGTCCTCGGTGGGCTCGGTGGGCTCGTCGGTGGGCTCGGTCGGCTCGTCCGTGGGCTCCTCGGTCGACGGCGGGTCCGTCGGGAGGTCCGTGGGCGGGTCCGTCGGGAGGTCCGTCGGCGGGTCCGTCGGGAGCTCGGTCGGCGGGTCCGTCGGGTCCTCGTCGCCGGCGCTCACGCCGACGCCGACACTGGTGTCGCCGAGGCCGACGCTCACGCCCAGGTCGAGAGCGGATGCCGCACCGGCGGCGGTCAGCGAGGCGCCGGCGGCGATCACGGCACCGGCCGCTATCCGCGCGACACGGATCCGCGTCTTCTTCGTCATGTGGTTGCTACCCCCAGTAGCTCATCGTCATTAGGCAGCGCTCGGGGCTGTGCTCGACGGGGACAACTGCGGTGAAAGGCGCCCCGGTTCACATGCGCCCCAGAGACACGCATGCCGCGCTTTACCCTTCCCATTTTTCAAGAACACGTCAAGGCCGTTTGCGGCCGCCATGTCCAACTACGGGGGCTATGCCGGGAGTCTGAGGGCGTGAGTGTGATGTAAAACCCGGACATGGGGTACGGAAAAGGCAACTGCCGCCTCTATGGCGGCAGTTGCCTTATCGACAAACTTACTTCTCCTGCTGCTTGCGCCAGCGAATTCCGGCCTCGATGAAGCCGTCGATCTCGCCGTTGAACACCGCCTCGGGGTTGCCGACCTCAAACTCGGTGCGCAGGTCCTTGACCATCTGGTACGGGTGCAGGACGTAAGAACGCATCTGGTTGCCCCAGGAACTGCCGCCGTCCTTGAGGGCGTCCATCTTGGCCCGCTCCTCCTGGCGCTGCCGCTCCAGCAGCTTCGCCTGGAGCACGTTCATGGCGGTCGCCTTGTTCTGGATCTGCGACCGCTCGTTCTGACAGGAGACGACGATGCCGGTGGGGAGGTGGGTCAGCCGCACCGCGGAGTCGGTGGTGTTGACGCCCTGGCCGCCGGGGCCGGACGAGCGGTACACGTCCACGCGCAGTTCGGACTCGTCGATCTCGATGTGGTCGGTCTGCTCGACCACGGGCAGGATCTCGACGCCCGCGAAGGACGTCTGCCGCCGGCCCTGGTTGTCGAAGGGCGAGATGCGCACGAGCCGGTGCGTGCCCTGCTCGACGGAGAGCGTGCCGTACGCGTAGGGCGCCTGGACGGCGAAGGTGGTCGACTTGATGCCGGCCTCTTCCGCGTACGAGGTCTCGTAGATCTCGGTCTTGTAGCCGCGCTGCTCGGCCCAGCGCAAGTACATGCGCTGGAGCTTCTCGGCGAAGTCGGCGGCGTCGACGCCACCGGCCTCGGCGCGGATGTTCACCAGGGCCTCACGGGAGTCGTACTCGCCGGAGAGGAGGGTGCGGACCTCCATCTCGTCCAGCGCCTTCTTCACGGCGGTGAGCTCGGACTCGGCCTCGGCGCGGGTGTCCGGGTCGTCCTCCTCCTCGGCCATCTCGAAGAGGACGCCCAGGTCGTCGATGCGACCGCGCAGGGCCTCGGCCTTGCGCACCTCGGCCTGGAGGTGGGACAGCTTGCTGGTGATCTTCTGCGCCTCATCGGGGTTGTCCCAGAGGGACGGCACGGCCGCCTGCTCCTCGAGCACGGCGATGTCTGCCCTCATCTTGTCGAGGTCCAGAACGGCCTCGATCGACTCCATGGTCGAGGAGAGGGACTTGAGCTCTTCGGATACGTCGACGACTGCCACGCCCTCCAGCGTAACGGCTCCGCCCGGCGGCCATGCCCGGGCGGCCCGGACCAGGAGCGCCGGGGCGCCCGGGCGGTCATCCGTGCTGGGGGCGAGAGGACCCCGGCGTCCCGCGACGGCCTGCCCGGCAGGCTGCGGGCCCGACGGCGAACCGGCCGCGCGCCGCGGGAAGAGCCGACGCCCGGCCACCGAACCGGCCGGCGCGCTGTGGTCCGCGGCGCGCCGGGGCCGTCCGGGGGCGGAGCATCCGTGTCCCGCGGCGGCTCCTGCGGCACATCGCCCCGGGACCCTGGGCGGACGGCGGCTCAGGGGGTCTGCGGGGCGGAGTTCTTCGTGTCCTGGGGAGGTGCGCCGCCGTCGTCGTCCGACGTGGTCAGCCAGGCGCCGACGCCGATCGCCGCCGCGAGGGCGACCGCGCCCGCTCCCAGAGCCACCCGGCGGCGCCGGGCCGCGGCGCGGTTGCGGGCCGAGCCGGGGCGGGGGGTGCCCGCGGTGCGCGGGGCCCGGGCCGTGCCGTGGGCACCCCCGGCCAGCTCGTCGGGGGCGGGGACGCGCATCGAGGTGTGGGTGTCGCGGTTGGAGTCGGCCGGCTTCGCGCCCGGCACCAGCGGGACCGCGCCCCGCCGCCGGATCCGCTCCGGGGCCGGTCCGGCGGGCTGTTCCTCGCGGTCGGAGTCCTCGGCGGACTCGGTGTCCGGCTCGTCGACCTCCAGCGGGGGCATGCCCGCCAGCAGCGGCAGCAGCTCGCGCAGCCGGGCGCCGAGCTCCGAGGCCCGCAGCCGCGAGGCCGGGGCCTTGGCCAGGCACTGCACCAGCAGTTGCCACAGCTCATCCGGGATGCCGGGCAGCGGGACGACGGTCTCCGTGACGTGCCGGCGCAGGACCGCGCCGGGGTGGCCGCCGCCGAAGGGGGTGAAGCCCGCCAGCAGCTCGTACAGGACGGTGGCGAGCGCGTAGATGTCGACGGACGCGCGCGGGGGCAGGCCCTCGACGATCTCCGGGGCGAGGTAGTCCGGAGTGCCGATGATCTTCGTGGCCTTGGTACGGCGCGGGGTGTCGATGAGCTTCGCCACGCCGAAGTCGGTCAGCAGCGCGCGGTGCGAGCCGCCTGGGCCGAGCGGGCCCTGCATGTCGAGGAGGACGTTCTCCGGTTTGACGTCACGGTGCACGACGCCGGCGGCGTGCGCGGCCGCCAGTCCGTCGGCGACGTCGGCCGCGATGGCGACGGCCGCCTCCGGGGCCAGGCGCCGGTCACGGTCGAGGCGGGTGCGCAGGTCCGTGCCGCGGACGAGGTCCATGACGAGCGCCAGGTCGTTGCCGTCGACGACCAGGTCGCGCACCGAGACGACGTGCGGGTGCTCCAGGCCGAGCAGCGCGGTGCGCTCCTGCACGAAGCGCCCGACGAGTTCCTGGTCGGACGCCAGGTCCTCGCGCAGCAGCTTGATGGCGACAGGGCCTTCCGGCCCCTCGCCCAGCCACACCGTGCCGGCGCTGCCCCGCCCCAGGATCTGGTGGGCGGTGTACCGGCTGCCGATCTTCCGTGCCAAGGCTGCTCCTACCGACGCGTGTTGTCGCTAAAACTACGCGGCCGGAGAGCCAACCTTCACCGTGGTAGCCGAAATCACCCACCGGGTGTCGACAAATCACCAACCCCGCGGGGTGGTTCCGGTCAGTTCGTGCCTGAACCGCCCCCGCCGAGCTTCTCGAACCAGCCGGTCACGGTGCCGAACCAGTCGGTGAGCTGGTCCCAGTAGCCCTTGGTGGTGCCGATCCAGTCCTGGAGCGGGCTCAGTTCCCAGATCAGCCAGCCCGCGACGAACAGGATGACGATCGTGAAGAGGCAGCCCTTCAGGCAGCCGAGGCCGGGAATCCGCATCGGGTTGGCGCTGCGCTGCCGCGGCTGCCGGGGTTCGCGCTGCGGCTGCTGGGGCTGCTGGGGCTGGGGCGGCGGCGCGGGCGGGGCGTAGCGCTGCGGCGGCTGGGGCCGCTGGGGCTGCGGGGCGTACTGCTGGGGTTGCTGCTGCTGCGGGTGGCCGTAGCCGGGGCCGGGCGGGGGTGCCTGGCGGCGCGGGGGCTGCTGCTGGGGCCGGGCCACCTGGCGCTGGGGGCGGCGGCGCAGCGGGTCCTGGCCGGGGTCGAGGTACTGGACCTGCGTCTGCTCGTTGCGGTCACGGGCCGCCCGCAGCTGGTTCTGCCAGGGGTGCGGGTCCTCGGGGCCGCCCTGCTGCCCCTGCTGACCGGGGTGGCCGGGCGAGCCCGGCGGGACCGGCGGCATGACGGCGGTCGGGTCGGCCGCGCCCCGGTGGTTCATGACGGCGGTGGGGTCGGCGGCGCCGGCGGGGCCGCCGGTGTGCGGCATGACGCTGGTCGCGGCGTTCGGGTCGTACGAGCCGGCGCCCTGCGGGAGGACCTGCGTCGGGTCGGCCGCGCCGGGCGTGTCCGGCACCGGCGCGGGGGCCGGGTCGGGCACGAGGAGCATGCCGACGCCCTCGGCGGCGGCGATCTGCGCGGAGTTCGCGTGCACCCCGATGCCCTCGGCGACGACACGCAGGCCGCGGGCGAGGTTCACGGCGCTGGGCCGCTCGTCGGGGTTCTTGCGCAGGCAGCGCTCGATGACCGTCCACAGCGGGTCGGGGACGGTGGACGGGCGGCGCGGCTCGGCGCTCAGGTGCTGGTGCAGCACTTCCAGGGCGGAGCCGCCGGAGAACGGCGGGCGGCCGGTGACCAGCTCGTACAGCAGGATGCCGGCGCCGTAGATGTCGACGGCGGAGGTCTGCGGACGGCCCTCGGCGGACTCGGGGGCGACGTAGGCGGGCGTGCCGACGAACTCCTGGGTGCGGGTCAGCCCCGGGGAGTCGGCCAGGCGGGCGATGCCGAAGTCGGTCAGCAGCGGGTGCATCTGCCCGTCGTACTGCTGGAGCAGGACGTTGGCCGGCTTGAGGTCGCGGTGCACGACGCCGTCGGCATGGCTGGCGGCGAGCGCGTCGGCGATCTGGGCGGTGAGCAGGGTCGCGGCGACCGGGGTGAACGGCCCGTTCTCGCGGAGGTAGCGGTGCAGGTCGGGACCCTCGACGAGGTCCATGACCAGCGCCAGCAGCTCACCCTCGACCACCAGGTCGCGGACCCGGACGATGTTCGGGTGGGTCAGCCGGAGCAGGACGGAGCGCTCACGGAGGAACCGCATGACGATGTCCGGATCGCCGGCCAGCTCCTCCTTGAGGACCTTGATCGCGACGGTCTCGCCGGGCTGCCCCGGCACGGCCGCCTCGGCGCCCGCGGTCTCGCGCTGGCGGGCTCGCCAGACGGTGCCCGTGGCGCCGCGTCCGAGCGGCTCCTCGAGCAAGTACTTGCTGCCTACCGGCCGCACGTCATGCGCTCCCTGGTGCTTGCCTTGCCTGCTGGCCTGTCCGACCCACTGTAGTGCCGGGGGACCGAGGACCGGAGTGTCGTCTTTCTGTGGGTCTTACGTAGCGGCCCTCACACTCGTTCGAAGGAAAGACGCTCACCTCGGTCTTGTGGTTGCCGGGAACGAACGTGACTGATCTCAAGAGGTCGCCTGTGGGTCATCTCTCAGGCACTTTTGCGGGCAGAGCCGACCAATCAAGATCACCTTTTCCGGAGCGAGGGGCGCGCTGTCAGTGGCAGGTGCGAGGATGCTGGCAGTACTGGCCGACGTGCTGGGGCGGGGTGGGGGACTCCGCGCCCGGGCAGAAGGGACCGCTGACGGCGATGCAGATCCGGCTGACCGTCGTAGATCCGCTGGGCCCGTCGGCGCCGGCGCTGGACCGCGCCCCGCGCAGCGACGTACTGGTCACCGCCCCCGCCGGTACGGCGCTCGCCGCGGTGGCGTCGGCGCTCGTCCAGGTGGTCTCAGGCGGTGACGGCTCGGGCACGCCCGTGCTGTACGCCGGGGAGCAGCGGCTGGACGCGCAGCGCTGCACGCTGGGCGAGCCCCCGCTGACCGACGGTGCCGTGCTGTCCGTCGGCACGCCCGGCGAGCCGGAGCCGCACCCCGAGCTGGACGACGCCCCGGCCCAGCTCCAGGTCGTGGCCGGCCCCGACGCCGGCGGCGTCCATCTGCTGCACGGCGGCGAGATCCGCATCGGCCGCTCCGCCGACGCCGACGTGCCGCTCGACGACCCGGACGTCTCCCGGCTGCACTGCGCGGTGACGGTGGGTGCGGACGGCCGCGTCGCGGTCGCCGACCTGGACTCCACGAACGGCACGACGGTGAACGGCGCGCGGGTCGGCACCCGGGTGGTCCCTTTCGCGCCGGGTGCGCTGCTGCGGATCGGCGAGTCGGCGCTGCGGCTGGTCCCGGCCGGGGGGCCGGGGGGCCGGGTGGAGACGACGCCGGACGGCGAGGGACACGTGCGCGTGGCCGCCCCCGCCGGGGAGGGAGAGGTGTCCCCCTCCTCCCCTTCCGTGGCGGATCCGGGGCCGGCCGGCCCTTCGGGTCCCACGCATCACGCCTACGGCTCGGCGGCCTGGGGCACGCCCAGTGCCTCCGGGCGCGGCTCGGCTGATCCGGCCGTGGTGCCGGGGCAGGGCGGGGCGCCGCGGATCGAGAGCGGGGGTGCGGGGGCGGCGTCCGAGGCGCCGCGGCAGTGGGAGCAGGGCAGCGGTGCCCGGCCGGGGGGCAGCGGTGCCCGTCTTGCCGGCAGCGGGAGTGAAGCCCTGTCGGGTGACCGCCGGAGCGAGGTGCCGCCCCCGGGCAGCCGGGGTGACGCGCCCTCCGGAAGCGAGGTGCCGCCGCCGGGCACGGGGGACGCTGCCCGCGCGGGGGGCCACCGGCGCGACGTGCCGCCCCCGGGCAGTCGGAGCGAGGACCCCTTCGGGAGCCGCCGGAGTGAGGTGCCCGCCCCGGGCCACCGGGGAGAAACACCGTCCGGGAGCTACCGGAACGACATGGCCACCGCGGACGGCAGGGGCGAAGCCCCGTCGGGTGACCGCCGGAGTGAGGTGCCCGCCCGGGGCGGCCGTGACGATGCGTCCTCGGCGGGCCGCCGGAGTGACGTGCCGGCGCCGGGCTCGGGCGGCGCTGCCCGCGCGGGGGACCGCCGGAGCGACCTGCCCACCGGATACGGCCAGGGCGAAGCCCCCTCCGGCAGCCACCGAGACGACACGCTCACCGTGGGCAATTGGGGCGAGGCCCCCTCAGGCGACCGCCGGAACGAGGTGCCGCACCCGGGCAGCCGAGGCGAAGCCCCCTCAGGCGACCGCCGGAGCAAGGCACCGCACCCGGACAGCCGGGGCGAAGCCCCCTCCGCGAACCGCCGGAACGACGTATCAACCCCGGACAACCGAAGCGAAGCCCCCTCCGGCAGCCGTCGGAGCGAGGTCCCCTACCCGGGCCCGGGGGGCGCGGCCCATGCGGGGGACGGCTGGAGTGAGGTGCCGCCCGGGGGCACCGGAAGCGGGGCCCGTCGGCAGACGGGCGGCGGAGGATCACGGCCCGGGCCCGCCGGGGCCGAGCAGACCTCCTCCGGAACGCACGGAACGCGTACCCGGCAGCACGGCACCGCTCACGGTTCCACACCCCCGGCCTCTCCCGGAGCCCCGGCCGACGCCGTACGGCAGCGCGATGCGGGGCGGCCCCCGAGCGGCGGCGGAGACACGCACGCGGGTCGTTCCGGCGCCACGGCGTACGACACCGGTCGGGCGGACGGAGCCGGCCCGCACCCCTGGGGCGAGGACGGGCCTGCCGCTCCCCCCAGTACCGACGACCCGGCCCTGGCGGACCAGCGTGCCGGGCGCGGGCGCAAAGGCACTCCCCTGCGCGGCACCGACGTACCCCCGGGTACCCGCAAGCGCGGCGGGCTCGGGGCATGGGCCCGGCGGCTGGCCGGAGGGCGTGGTGAGCAGGCGGCGGAGCCGCGCGAGGCGTACGAGGACGCTCCGGCCGCCGTGGTGGCGGAGCAGCACCCGGTCGTCGTGCCGGCCGCGCCGGAGACCTGGCCGGACCCGGCCACACTGCTGCTCACGGCCCTGGGGCCCGGGCCCCGGCTGTGGGAGCGCGGCCCCGGCCACCCGGAGGCGCTCGCCGTGCGCCTCGGTACGGCCGACCGGGCGGCGCCCGACGGCTCGGGCCTGCTGCCCGCCGTCCCCGTGACCGCCGGGCTGCGCGAGGTCGGCGCACTGGGACTGGCGGGACCGCGGGCGCGGCTGGCCGGCCTGACGCGGGCCGTGCTGGCCCAGCTCACCGCGCTGCACTCGCCGGACACGCTGGAGGTCGTCCTGATCGCCGCGGACCGCTCCCGCCCTCTTGAGGAGCGCACCGCCGAGTGGTCCTGGCTGGGCTGGCTGCCGCACGTGCGCCCGGGGCACGGGCAGGACTGCCGGCTGCTGCTGGCCCTCGACCGCGAGCAGGCCGCAGCCCGCACCGACGAACTCACACGCCGCCTGGAGGACCACCTGGCGGACGCGGCCACGGGGTGCGGCGCACAGCCCACCGGTGCCGTCCCCTCCCCCGCCGGGACCGTCCCGGCCCCCCGCCGCCCCTCGTGGGTGCAGGACGACGCCTCCGGTACCGACGCGACAGCCGGTTTCCCCGGTCCGTACACGGTCGTGGTCGTCGACGGCGACCCCGGCGGCGCCGACCTGCGCGCAGCGGTCGCGCGGCTGGCGCTGGAGGGCCCCCGGGCCGGGATACACGTGGTCTGCCTGGCCGAGACGGCCGCCGCCTCCCCGGCCTCGCCGGTGACGGAGACGTACGAGGCGGCCTGTTCGGTGGCGCCGACGTTCCGGCAGTGCGGCGCGGTCGCACTGCTCAGCGGGGACGTGGCGACGGCCCTGCGGCTGATGCGGGTGGCCCGGGCCGGCGGTGACGGCACACCGGCCGGGCCGGTCGGGCACGGCACCATCGCCACCGTCGACGCCGTCTCCCCGGCCTGGGCCGAGCGGTTCGCGCGGGCGCTGGCGCCGCTGCGGACGGACGGGCCGGCGAGCGAGCGCCAGCCGCGCGTCTCCGCACCGCTGCCGCAGGCGGCCCGCCTGCTGGACGAGCTGGGCCTGGCCCGGGCCACCCCGGCGTCGCTGATGGCGCGCTGGGCGGACGCGGCCGACGACGCCGACGCGCTGGGCGGGCGGGTGCGTGCGGTGCTGGGCGCCGGCCCGCGCGGGCCGGTCTGCGCGGACCTCGCGGTCCACGGGCCGCATCTGCTGATCGAGGGCCCGCCGGGCAGCGGCCGTACGGAGCTGCTGCGGGCGATCGTCGCGTCGCTGGCCGCCGCCGAGCGGCCGGACCGCCTCGGCATCGTGCTGGTCGACGGCCGGGGCGGCCCGGGCGGCGGGCACGGCGAGGGCCTGCGGGTGTGTACGGACGTACCGCACGTCACCACGCTGCTCATGGCCCACGACCCGGTCCGGATGCGGGAGTTCGCGCAGTCCCTGAGCGCCGAGCTGAAGCGGCGTGCCGAGCTGCTCGGGCGCTCCGACTTCGCCGAATGGCACACCGGGCGCGAGCTGTCGGGCCGTATGGTCGCCCAGCGCACGGCTGCGGGCCGGGGCGGTGCCCAGGCCGAGGCGGCCGCGGCGGCAGGGTCCGGCGACCTCGACTCGCCGGCCAGTTCCACCATTCGGCTGCGGCCCGGAGCGGCCCGGCGGCAGACGGAGGCGGCCGCGCCCCCGCTTCCCCGGCTCGTCGTGGTCGTCGACGACCTGGACGCGCTGGTCTCCCCGGCGCTCGGCTCGACCGGCCGGCCCGCCGCCGGGTCGGTGATGCGGGCGCTGGAGGCCGTGGCCAAGGAGGGCGAGCGGCTCGGCGTCCATCTGGTGGCGGCCACCGGCCCGTGCCCCCGGACGGCGGAGACGGAACCGGCGCGCCGGGCCACGCTGCGTGTCGCGCTCGACGCCCCGGCCCCAGGCCCGGAGGAGCCCGCGCCCGGGCGGGGCAGGCTGACCGGTGCGGACGGGCGGGTCACCCCGTTCCAGGGCGGCCGGGTCACCGGCCGGATCCCCCGGACGGCGACGCTGCGCCCCACGGTCGTCCCCCTGGAATGGCACCGCATGGGTGACCCTCCGGCCCGGCGTCCGGTGCGGGAACTCGGAAACGGCCCGACCGACCTGGCACTGTTGGCCAGCGCGCTGGAAAGGGCGGCGCGGGAGGTCGCGGCGGCGAAGGTGCCGTCGCTGCTGTAGCCGGAGACTGCTGCCGGCCCCACCCCGGCGTCATGGGCCGCGGCCCTGGTCACGAGGGAGTCACGATCCCCCGCTTGACAGCCGACGCCATCTTGCCGCCCCCGCACACCCGGGCGTAGACCAGATCGCACGGGAGCGCGCTCGACGTTCGACGAGGAACGAAGAACGGGGCAGTCATGCGCATGACGAGCAGCACCATCCGGACACGCTGGTCGCCCAAGCGGGACACGGCGACCCCCCAGCACCGCAGAGCCGCCAGGACGGCGGCCGCCGTCGCCGCGGGAGCCCTGGCGCTCTCGCTGTCCGCCTGCGGAAGCAGCGACGACGGCAGCGGTGGAAGCACGGGCGACACCGACCAGACCACCAACGACGTCACCCTTCCGAAGCTGGACGGGACGAGCCTGGAGGTCGCCGCCGTGTGGAGCGGCACCGAACAGGCCAACTTCAAGAAGGTCCTGCAGGAGTTCGAGAAGCGCACGGGCGCCAAGGTCACGTTCGTGCCCGCGCAGGACCCGATCATCAACTTCATCGGTTCCAAGGTGGCCGGCGGGCAGCCGCCGGACATCGCGATGCTGCCGCAGCCCGGCGCCATCAAGCAGGCCGTCGACAAGGGCTGGGCCAAGCCGCTGGGCTCCGAGGCCGCCAAGGAGCTCGGCGAGAACTACTCGCAGGGCTGGCAGGACATCGGCAAGGTGGGCGGCAAACAGTACGGCGTCTACTACAAGGCCGCCAACAAGTCCCTGATCTGGTACAACAACCAGGTCTTCGAGAACGCCGGGGCGAGTGAGCCCGAGACCTGGCCGGATCTGCTCAACACCGCGCAGACGGTCTTCGACTCCGGCGTCACCCCGTTCTCCGTCGGCGGCGCCGAGGGCTGGACGCTGACCGACTGGTTCGAGAACGTGTACCTCTCCCAGGCCGGGCCGGAGAAGTACGACCAGCTGGCCAAGCACGAGATCAAGTGGACGGACCCGTCCGTGAAGGACGCGCTGACCACGCTCGCGCAGGTCTGGGGCAAGCCGGACTGGATCGCGGGCGGGGCGAACGGGGCGTTGCAGACCGACTTCCCGGCGTCCGTCACCCAGGTGTTCACCGGCGGGGACCAGCCCAAGGCCGCCATGGTGGCCGCCGGCGACTTCGCGCAGGTCAACATCCCCTCCGGTATGAAGATCGGCACGGACGCGAAGGTGTTCCCGTTCCCCGCGGTCGGTGACAACGGACCGGTGGTCTCGGGCGGCGACGCGGCCGTGATCCTGGAGGACTCGAAGGGGTCGCAGGCCCTGGCCACCTGGCTCGCCTCCCCGGACGCGGCGTCGATCCAGGCCAAGCTGGGCGGGTACCTCTCGCCCAACAAGAACGTGCCGAACTCCGACTATCCGAACGCGGTGCAGCAGAAGATCGCCAAGGCGCTCATCGACGCCGGTGACGACTTCCGCTTCGACATGTCCGACCAGGCCCCGCAGGCCTTCGGCGGTACGCCCGGCAAGGGCGAGTGGAAGATCCTCCAGGACTTCCTGAAGAACCCGAAGGACATCGCGGGGACGCAGGCGAAGCTGGAGGCCGAAGCGGCAGCGGCCTACGGGAACTGACGTCATGACGTCGGTTCCGGCGGCAGGGGGCACCAAGCCCCCTGCCGCTCCCAAGTCGCGCAAGAGTGTGACCGGCACCCGCAGGACCGTCGCGGCGCTGTTCCTGCTGCCCGCGCTCGTCCTGCTCGGCGCGCTCGTGGTGTACCCGATCGGGTACTCGGTCGTACGCAGTTTCTACGACCAGTCCGGTGACGGCTTTGCCGGAATAGACAACTACCAGGCCCTCTTCACCGACGAGGGCATCCGCACCGCGCTGAAGAACAACATCATCTGGGTGGTGTTCGCGCCGACGGTCGCGACGGCGCTCGGCCTGATCTTCGCGGTGCTGACCGAACGGGTGCGCTGGGGTACGGCCTTCAAGCTGGTCGTCTTCATGCCGATGGCGATCTCGATGCTGGCGGCGGGCATCATCTTCCGCCTGGTGTACGACCAGGACCCGGACAAGGGCTTCGCGAACGCGGTGTGGGTGGGCGTGCACGACACGTTCTCCCAGGCGTCGGCGTTCCCGAAGGCCCACCCGGGCCGGGAGTCGCCGCTGAAACCGGCCGGCGGCGGCGCGTTCGTCACCACGTCGCCCGTCCGCACGGGCGAGGCGGTCTCGCTGCCCCTGGTGGGTGTGGCGCCCGACCTGATGCCCGACGGCGCGAAGACGGCCGTCGCGCCGAAGCCCGAGCCGGACAAGGTCACGGGCACGACCTGGCAGGACTTCACGCGCGGCAAGGGCGTCGGCACGCTCAACAGCGTCGACTCCTCCGAACTGGGTTATGCCGGGATGAAGATCGAGGCCGTGAAGGACGGCAGGGTGGTGGCGTCGGCGACGGCCGCCGACGACGGCACCTTCACGCTTCCGGCCTCGGCCGACGGGGCCCAGCTCCGGCTCCCCGCGAGCAACTTCAAGGAGCCCTACAACGGCCTGGACTGGCTCGGCCCGTCCCTGGTCACCCCGGCCATCATCGGCTCGTACATCTGGATGTGGGCGGGCTTCGCGATGGTGCTGATCGCGGCCGGGCTCGCGAGCGTGCCCCGGGAACTGCTGGAGGCGGCCCGGGTCGACGGCGCGAGTGAGTGGCAGGTGTTCAGACGGGTCACGGTGCCGCTGCTGGCGCCGGTCCTGGCGGTCGTCACCGTCACCCTGATGATCAACGTGCTGAAGATCTTCGACCTGGTCTTCATCATCGCCCCCGGCTCCTCCCAGGACGACGCCAACGTCCTCGCCCTGGAGCTGTACCGCAAGGGCTTCTCCGAGGACCAGCCGGGCATCGCCAGCGCCATCTCGGTGTTCCTGCTGCTGCTCGTGATCCCGGTGATGTGGTTCAACGTACGCAGGCTGCGGCGGGAGGTGCGGCGATGAAGGCGGCCCGGCCTTCCCTCGGCTGGGGGTCCGGGGGTTATCCCCCGGGAAGGCGCAGTAACGTACGCAGGCTGCGGCGGGAGGTGCGGCGATGAACGCCAAGCAGTCGCTGGGATCGCGGCTCGTCGAGGCGGTCGGCGGCGGGGTGCTGCGGGTCTTCCTCATCGTCGTCGGACTGTTCTGGCTGGTGCCGACGATCGGGCTGCTGCTGTCCAGCCTCCGTGCGCCGGAGGACATCTCGGCCAGCGGCTGGTGGAAGGTGTTCAGCGAGCCTTCGCAGATCACCTTCGACAGCTACGCGAAGCTGCTGGAGAACGACGACATCACCAGCTCCCTGCTGAACACGGTCTGGATCACCGTGCCGGCGACCCTGCTGGTCGTGATCATCGGCTCGCTGGCGGGCTACGCCTTCGCCTGGATGGAATTCCCGGGCCGGGACTGGTGGTTCCTCGGCGTGGTCGGTCTGCTGGTCGTGCCCGTGCAGGTGGCGCTGATCCCGATCGCCGAACTCTTCGGCACCATCGGCATCTTCGGCTCGGTGCTCGGCGTGGTGCTCTTCCACGTCGGTTTCGGTCTGCCGTTCGCGGTGTTCCTGCTGCGGAACTTCTTCGCGGAGATCCCGAGAGAACTGCTGGAGGCGGCACGGCTCGACGGGGCGGGCGAACTGCGCCTGTTCTTCCGTGTCGTCATGCCCCTCGGCGGTCCGGCGATCGCCGCACTCGGCATCTTCCAGTTCCTGTGGGTGTGGAACGACATGCTGGTCGCGCTGATCTTCTCGGACTCCGGGAGCCAGCCGATCACGGTCGCCCTCCAGACCCAGGTACGGCAGTTCGGCAACAACATCGACGTGCTGGCACCCGGCGCGTTCATCTCGATGGTGGTCCCGCTGGCCGTCTTCTTCGCGTTCCAGCGGCAGTTCGTGTCCGGCGTCATGGCGGGCGCGGTCAAGTAGCCCTCAGAACAGCGCAGTTGAAGGGGCGGGCCGGGGGCGGTCCGCCTCTTCCGCGTTCCCCCGGATGCCGTAGCCACCGTAACCAAGCCGGCCCAGCGGCCGTTCCCGGGCCGAACGCCCGCGCCGACCGATGGATGGCCTCTTGCCCAGGTTCAGTGTCATTGTCCCCGCGTACCAGGTTCAGGCGTACCTGCACGAGTGCCTCGAATCGGTGCTCTCCCAGTCCTGTCCCGATCTGGAACTGATCGTCGTCGACGACTGCTCGCCGGACGCGTGCGGCGCGATCATCGACGAGTTCGCCGCCCGCGACACGCGCGTGCGCCCCGTCCACCTGCCTCAGAACGTGGGCCTGGGCCGCGCGAGAAACGCCGGGGTGGCGCACGCGAGCGGCGACTACCTGCTGTTCCTCGACAGCGACGACACCCTCACACCCGACGCGCTGCGGTCGATCGCCGACCGGCTGAAGGAGACCGGCGAGCCGGACGTGCTGGTCTTCGACTACGCGCGCACCTACTGGACGGGTGAGGCGATCCGCAACCAGGCGGCCCTGCAGCTCACCGAGCAGGGCCCGGCGCCGTTCCGGCTGGAGGACCGGCCGGGGCTGCTGCGGCTGCTGATGGTCGCCTGGAACAAGGCCTACCGGCGGGAGTTCGTCGAGCGCGAGGGCTTCGTCTTCCCGCCCGGCGTCTACGAGGACACGCCGTGGACGTACCCGGTGCTGATGACCGCCGAGTCGATCGCGACCCTCGACCGGGTCTGCGTGCACTACCGGCAGCGGCGCCAGGGCAGCATCCTGCGCACCACCAGCGAGCGGCACTTCGACGTCTTCGAGCAGTACGACCGGGTCTTCGCGTTCCTCGACGAGCGCCCCGGGCTGGCCCAGTGGCGGCCGGTGCTGTTCCGCCGCATGGTGCACCACCTGGCGATCGTGTACTCCCGGCGGGACCGGCTGCCCCGGGATTCGCGCGCCGACTTCCTGCGCCGGGCCCGCGCCCACTACCGCCGCTACCGCACCCCCGGCGTGCCCGTCCCCCTGCGGTGCCGCATCCACCACGTCCTGATCCGCTTCGGCCTGCACCGCACCTACCGCACCCTCCAGCTGGCCTCCGCCCTGCACCGCGCCGCGGCGAGGACCGCCGGAACGCTGCTGCGGGGCCTGCGGTCGGCGGTCCTGCGCACCCACTACCGCGTGCAGCGCTGTCTGCCGCTGCGCGCCGACCGCGCCGTCTTCGCCGCCTACGACGGCCGCGGCCACGGCTGCAACCCGGGTGCGCTGGAGGCCGCGTTCCGCGAGCTCGCGCCGCACATCCGCACGGCGTGGATCGCCCGCCGCGAGCACCACCACACCATCCCGCCCGGCCCGCGCCGTCTCGTCCCCGGGACGGCCGCCTACTGGACGGCCCTCGCCCGCTCCCGCTACCTGGTCAGCAACACCGGCTTCGACGACGGGCTGGCCAAGCGCCGCGGGCAGGTCCTGATCCAGACCGGGCACGGCACCCCGCTCGGCCACCTCGGCCTCGACCTCCAGGAGCGTCCGGCGGCGGCCCGCGGCCGGGACTTCACGCGGCTGCTGAAGGACGTCGACCGCTGGGACTACGTGCTGTCCGCCAACCGCCACACCACGCTGACGAACGAGCGGGTCCACCCCGGCCGCTACACCACTCTGGAGTACGGCTACCCCCGCAACGACGTGTTCCGGACGGCGACCCCGGCGGACGTGGCCCGGCTGCGCGCCTCATTGGGCATCCCCCGCGGCTCGGTGGCGATCCTGTACGCGCCGACCCACCGCGACTACCGGCGCTCCCAGCGCCACGCCCTCGACCTCCAGCGGATCGTGCGCCGCCTCGGCCCGCGCTTCGTCGTCCTGGCCCGCGCCCACCACGCCTACGACGCCCCGCTGACCAGCACCTGCGGCCGGGTCGTCGACGTCTCCGGACACCCGAGCGTCGAGTCGCTCTGCCTGGCGTCGGACGCCCTGGTCACGGACTACTCGTCGCTGATGTTCGACTACGCCAACCTGGACCGGCCGATCGTGGTCCACGCCGACGACTGGGAGGCGTACGACGCGGCCCGCGGCACCTATTTCGACCTGCGTGACTTCCCGCCGGGCGCGGTCGCTCGCGGGGAGGACGAGCTGATCGACATCTTCGCCACGGGCCACTGGCGCGGCTCCCGCTCGGCCCAGCTGCGGGCTGCGTTCCGCGAGCGGTTCTGCACCTACGACGACGGCCGGGCCGCCGAGCGGGTGGTGCGCCGGGTCGTCCTCGGCGAGGCGGAGCTGCCGCCGGTCGTGCCGCTCGGCGAGCGCCGCCCGGTGCCCTCGGCGGCGGCCTCGCTGACGCGTGAACCGCTCACCACGGTGCCGTTGCCGGCCGGTCCGCACGCCGTCGCCGACAGCCTCTGACCACGGTTCTCACTCCGGGGAGTCCGCATGCCCTCCAGCCCGTCCCGGCCGGCACCCGGCCGGCCGTCCTCCTGGCGCCCGTCCGGGCGGCCGGGACGCCCGCGCGCCGGGTGAGACGGCCCGCCACCCCCCTGTGAAGACCGCCCCGGGCAGACCCCCGGGACAGACCGCCCCGGGCAGACCGCCCTCGACAGAAAGAGCAGAATGCCCCGCTTCAGCATCGTCGTCCCGTCCCATGGGGTCGCGGGCCGCCTGTCCCAGGCGCTGGACTCCGTCCTCGCCCAGTCGTTCGGCGACTTCGAGCTGATCCCGGTGTGCGACGCGCCCGACGCGCCGGCGGCGGGCGTCGTCACGGAGTACGCCGAGCGGGACTCCCGGGTGACGCCGGTGCACTCGCCGCCGTCGGACGGCCTGGCCGGGGCGCGCAACACCGGGCTGCGGGCGGCGGTCGGCGGCCATGTGCTATTCCTCGACGGCGACGACGTCCTGGTCCCGGGAGCGCTGGCGGCCCTGGACGCCCGGCTGGACGAGACCGGCGAGGTGGACGTCCTGTACTTCGAGCACGAGCGCACCCCCTGGTGGGAGGGCGAGCCGACCAATCCGGCCGCCCCCCTGCTGGTCAGGACGCCGGACGGGGCCTTCAGCCCCGGCCGTGCCCCCCTGCTCACGGGCGTGACGCTCCCGGCGTGGAGCGCGGTCTACCGCCGGGCCTTCCTCACCGAGCACAACATCGCCTTCCCCGGGGACCACTTCACCGATGTCGGCTTCGGCGGTCTGGTCGCCCTGCGGGCGGAGCGGGTGGCGGCCCTGCGCACGGTCGTCGTCCGGCACCTGCTGCGCCGGCAGGGCAACCGGCCGGCACTGCCCGGCGAACACCACGCCGAGCTGCTGGACCAGACCGAGCTGGTGCTGACGCGGGCCGTGGAAGCGGACCTGCCGGCGGACCGGCTCAAGCCGCTGTTCGAGCAGCTCTTCGCCGCCGTACTGAAGACGGCCGCCCACCCCCGGCGGCTGACGTCCGGACGACGGGCTTTCTTCCGGCGGGCGAGCACGCTGTACCGGCGCCACCGCCCCGACGGCTACCGGGCCCCCGGCGGCAGCCTCGGCGTCCAGCACCGGCTGCTGGCCTCGGGGTCGTACGCGGCGTTCCGCTCCCTGCGCGCCGCCCACCGGACGGCATCGCGGGCCGCCGCGCTGCTTCCCCGCCCGCGGGGCCTGCGCACCCGGCTGCGCTACGCGGCGGCCCTGCGCCTGCCGCTGGACCGGAACCTCGTCGTGTACTGCGCGTACTGGGGCCGCGGCTACGTCTGCAACCCGGCCGCGATCCACGCCAAGGCCCGCGAACTCGCGCCGCACCTGCGCGCGGTGTTCCTGGTGGAGCCGGACGCGGTGGGCAGCGTGCCGCCGGGCGTCGACTACGCGGTGATCGGCAGCCGGAAGTACTGGCAGGTGCTGGCCCGCGCCAAGTACCTCGTCAACAACGCCAACTTCGCCGACGCCGTGGTCAAGCGCCCCGGCAGCGTCCACCTCCAGACCCAGCACGGCACCCCGCTGAAGACGATGGGCGCCGACCAGGCGACGTACCCCGTGGTGGCCGCGGCGACCGGCAGTTTCGCCAAGCTGCTGGCCCGGGTGGACCGCTGGGACTACAACCTCACCTCCAACCGGCACTCCACCGAGATGTGGGAACGGGCCTTCCCGAGCACGCACGAGACCCTCGAGTACGGCTATCCGCGCAACGACGTCTACTGCACGGCGTCCGCCGAGGACGTCGCCCGCGTCCGCAAGGAACTGGGCGTCCCCGACGGCAAGAAGGCCCTGCTCTACGCGCCCACGCACCGCGACTACGCCACCGGCTTCGAGACGGGCCTGGACCTGGCGGAGTTCTGCGAGGCGATCGGCGACGAGTACGTGGTGCTGCTGCGCGCCCACTACTTCTACGACCGGGGGGCGAGCAGGGGCGGCGGGCGGATCATCGACGTCACCGGGCACCGCTCGTCGGAGGACGTGTGCCTGGCCGCGGACGGGCTGATCACGGACTACTCGTCGATCATGTTCGACTACGCCAACCTGGACCGGCCGATCGTCGTGTACGCCGACGACTGGGACGTCTACCGGGAGACGCGGGGCGTCTACTTCGACCTGATGGAGCTCCCGCCGGGCCGGGTCGCCCGGACTCCCGGAGAGCTGGCGGCCGTCTTCCGCGACGGCTCCTGGGCGGACGAGACCGCCACGTCCCTGCGGGCCGCCTTCCGGGAGCGCTTCTGCCAGTTCGACGACGGGCGGGCCGCCGAGCGCGTGGTGCGCAGGGTGCTGCTCGGGGAGCCGCCCGCGTCGATCCCGCCCGTGATCCCGCTCGCGGAGCGCGTCCCGGCCCCCGCCGCCACCCTCGTGAGGAGCTGACCGAAGAAGTGCCCCGCTTCAGCATCATCGTCCCCGTCTACAAGGTGCAGGGCTTCCTGCGCGAGTGTCTCGACTCGGTGCTCGGCCAGTCCTACGGCGACTTCGAGGTGATCGCCGTGGACGACTGCTCGCCCGACGGCAGCGGCGCCATCCTCGACGAGTACGCCGCCCGCGACGCCCGGGTGCGGGTGCTGCACCTCCCCGAGAACGTGGGCCTCGGCCGGGCCCGCAACGCGGGTCTCGCGCAGGCGGCCGGCGACTACGTCCTGTTTCTGGACAGCGACGACCACTACACGCCGGGCCTCCTGGCCGCCGTTGCGGCACGCCTCGCGGCGACCGACGACCCGGACATCCTGGTCTTCGACCATGTGCGCACCTACTGGTGGGGCCGCGGCGGACGCAGCGAGGCGGCGGACCTGCTGGCCGCGGCGGGCCTGGAGACGTTCGGCGTCCGGGAGAGCCAGCAGTACCTGAACCTGTTCCTGGTCGCGTGGAACAAGGCCTACCGGCGCTCCTTCTTCCAGGAGCACGGTCTGGAGTACGCGCCGGGGCTGTACGAGGACGCGCCGGTCACCTACCGGTCGATGGTGCTGGCCGACCGCATCGCCTGCCTGGACCGGATCGGCGTGGAGTACCGGCAGCGCCGGCAGGGCGCGATCACCAAGACGCCCGGGCGCCGGCACTTCGAGATCTTCCCCCAGTACGAGGGCCTGTTCGCGTTCCTGGAGCAGCGCCCCGACCTGGACTGGGCGCGGCCCCTGCTGCTGGAGCGGGCGCTGGACCACATGCTGTTCGTGCTGGCCCGCGAGGACCGGGTACGGCCCGCGGACCGGGGCGACTTCTACCGCGAGATCCGCTCCTTCCACCGCCGTCACCTCCCCGAGGGCGGTTTCCCGCTGCCGGACGGCTGGCGCGGGGCCGAGATGCGGCTGCTCGCCTCGGCGCCCTACACGACGTACGCGGCCGCCCGCGGGCTGCGGGACCTGCGCGCGGCCGCGCTGGGCGGGCGGCGGCGGGTGGCGAGGAAGGCGTCGGAGAGCGCCCTGCGCGGCTGGTACACGGCCCAGTCGAAACGCCCGCTGGACCCGCATCTCGCCGTCTACTCGGCGACCCACCACCGGGGTGTGACCGGTGACCCGGCCGCGATCCACGACAAGGCCCGCGAGATCGCCCCGCACATCCGGGGCGTGTGGGTGGTCCGGGAGGACGCGGTGGACGCGCTGCCGCCCGGCATCGACCATGTGACACCGGGCTCGCGGCGCTACCACGAGGTCATGGCGCGGGCCACGTACTGGGTGAACAACGTCAACTGGCCCGGCACCCTGGCCAAGCGGCCCGGCAGCGTGCACCTCCACACCCACCAGGGCACGCCGCTCAAGTACATGGGCGCCGACCTGCTGACCAAGCCGGGCGCCCGGCACGGCTTCGACGTACCGCAGATGCTGCGCCGCGCCGACCGCTGGGACTACAGCCTGGTCGCGGGGCGGCACGCGGAGCGGGCCTGGGAGCGGGCGTACCCGTGCCACTTCACCTCGCTGCGGACCGGCAGCCCGCGCAACGACGTGCTGGTCGGGGCGGGGCCCGAGCGGGGCCGGGCGGTGCGCGAGCGGCTCGGCGTCCCGGCCGACCACACGGTCGTGCTCTACGCGCCGACCCGCCGTGACTACCGGCGGGGCGGCCATGTCGACCGGTTCGACCTGGCCCGGTTCGCCGCGGACCTGGGCCCCGGGCACACCCTGCTCGTCCGGCTCCATCCCTCACTGGCAACAGGGGTGGCGCGGGGTCTCGGTCTGGCCGACCTGCACCGGCGGGGCGTACTGGTGGACGTCACCGACGAGCCGCACGTCGAGGACGTGATGCTCGCCTCCGACGTGCTGGTCACCGACTACTCCGCCCTGATGTTCGACTACGTCCTGCTGGACCGGCCGATCGTCGTCCACGCCGACGACTGGGGGGCGTTCGCGGCGAGCCGGGGAGCGTACTTCGACATCACTGCCGACGCGCCGGGCCATGTGTCGCGCTCGTACCGGGAGCTGTCCTGGCTGTTCGCCTCCGGCACCTGGCAGGACGCGGAGGCGGCGCGGCTGCGCTCCGGTTTCCGTGAGCGGTACTGCGAGTTCGAGGACGGCCGGGCCGCCGAGCGGGTCGTCCGGCTGCTGATGCTGGGCGAGCGGGGCGGGGCACTGCTGCCCGCTGCGCGCCGGACCGAGGGGGCCCCTGCCCGACCCGAGGCGCTGATCGAGAGATGAGAACCCCCGCGACTCCCGAGGCCGTCCCCTCCCTGCCCGGCCAGCGGGCCTCCTCGGCCCGGCCGCCGGACGCCGCCGAGCGGCTGCGGCCGGTGCACGGATGGCATGCCGCCCTGGTCGCCGTGCCCACCGCGGCCCTGTTCGTGCTGGGCTACCGGCGCCGCTGGATCTGCGACGACGGGCTCATCTACCTGCGCCCGGTCCGGCAGATCCTGGCGGGCAACGGGCCGGTGTTCAACGTCGGTGAGCGGGCGGAGAGTTCCACGGGCACCCTGTGGCAGTGGCTGCTCGCCCTCGCCACCTGGGTGACGGGCGAGGACCCGGCGTTCCTCGCGGTCGGTCTCGGCCTGGTCCTGAGCACCGCGGCGTTCGCGTTCGCCCTGCTCGCCACGTGCCGGCTGCACCGGGGCGCGGGGCTGCTGCTCCCGGCCGGGGTGTTCGTGCTGCTGGCCGTGCCGCCGTTCTGGTCGTACATGACGTCGGGTCTGGAGAGCGGTCTGGGCACCTTCTGGACCGGCCTGTCGTGGTGGCTGCTGACGCGGACCCGGCGTGGGCAGGAGGCCAGGCTGACCTGGACGGCCGCCTTCGTGTTCGGGCTGGGTCCGCTGGTCCGGCCCGATCTGGCGGTGGTCACGGCGTGCTTCCTGGCCGCGCTGTGGTGGGTGCTGCGTCCCGCCCTGCGGGGCACGGCGGCGATGCTCGCCTCGGCGGGAGCGGTGCCGCTGGCCTACGAGGTGTTCCGGGCGGGGTACTACGGGGTCCTGGTGCCGCTGCCGGCCATCGCCAAGGAGGCGAGCGCCAGCGACTGGGGCCGGGGCGCCGGGTACGTGCAGGAGACGCTCGGGCCGTACTGGCTGTGGCCGGTCGTCCCGGTGCTCGGGGCGCTGGCCGTCCTGCTGGTGCGGCGCACCCGCCGGGAGCAGCGGGAGCGCGTCCCGGGGCGGGCCGCGCTCGCGGTGCTGCTGGCGCCGCTCGCGGCGGGTGCGCTGCTCGCCGGGTACGTCGTCCGCGTCGGGGGCGACTACATGCACGCCCGCATGATCCTGCCCGCCCTCCTGCTGCTGCTCCTGCCGGTGCTGGTCGTGCCCGCGACCAGGGCCACGGGCGTGGCGGGCGCGGTACTGGTGGTGTGGCTGTGCGCGGCGGTCAGTCCGCTGCGGGCGCCGTTCGACGTGCGCAGCACGCCCGGGTCGTTCAACGTGCGCAGCTCCGACGTGGAGGGCCTCGGCGACCACAACCCGGTGCGCACCGCCACCTGGGTGGCCAACTGGCCCGCACTGCCGGAGGGCCGCGCCATGCTGGCCCGGGCCGAGCGGGCGCCGGTGCCGACGCTGCTCTACTTCGACGCCGAGCGGCGGCTGCACGCGACGCCGATGCGCGAGGACTCGCCGTACCAGGTGGTGATCGTGGGCCGCCATCTCGGCGTGACGGGGGCGGCGGCGCCGCTGGACGCCTACGTCAACGACGCCTGGGGGCTGGCCAGCCCGATCGGCGCGCACCTGGCGCTGGAGCGGTGGAGCTGGCCCGGCCACGAGAAGTTCCTGCGCAACTACTGGGTCTTCGCCGAGTGGGCGGCGAAGCATCCGCCGGAGCGCGACCTGCTGCGGGCCGGGGCCCCGCGGGAGGCGGTGGAGGCGGCCCGGGCCGCGCTGGGCTGCGGCGAGCTCGCCGAGCTGAGGGAGTCGGTGCGCGCACCGCTCACCGCCGAGCGGTTCTGGCGGAACCTCACCGGGGCGGTCGAGCGGACGCAGTTCCGCTTCGCGCGCTGGCCGGCGGCGGCGCAGCAGGCGCTGTGCGACCGGCCGGCAGGTGGGCGCGGCGGCCTCACCCGATGAAGTGATCCGGGGTCAGGGCATGCGTAGGGCGGGAACATTCGGCGCATGCCCCCGACCCCTTCCACCTTCCTGTGAGCGCCCCGGCCCTGGTCCGGCGGGCCGTGCGCGGCGCGACGGCGCTCCGCGGCGGCCGTGCCGGGAGGCTCACCCCGTACCAGTTCTACGGCGCGCTGTTCTGGCTGGTGATGACGCTGGCGTACTGGCGGATCCCGCTGTGCTGTGACGCCGGACAGCACGCGGCGGTCGTCGAGCGCCTCAAGGCCGACCTGCTCCACCCGGCCCACACCATGGCGGACCTGCCGGGCGAGGGCAGCCCGTACTACGGGCCGTACGCCGTCGCCCAGGGCTATGTGGCGCGGCTGACCGGGCTGTCGGGCTGGGAGGTCGTGAAGCTCGCCGGGCCGGTGCATCTGCTGGTGCTGCTGACGGGGCTGGGCCGGTTCGTCCGGAGCGTCACCGCCCGCCCGTGGGCGCCGGTGTGGGCCCTGCTGTTCATGACGCTGCTGTGGGGCACCGCGCGGATCCTGTGGAGCGGCTACCTCGGGCTGATGTCGATGACGACGAACCTGGGCTATCCGTCCGCGCTCGCCATCGGGCTGACGTTCTGGGCGTGGGCCTGGACGGGCACGCTCGCGTGGGACGACGCCCCCGCCGTGCGGTTCGTCGGTCCGAGCGGGCTCGGCGGCTGGTGGGGGTATGCCGGGCTCGGCGCCCTGTACGCGCTGATCCTGCTCACCCATCCCGTCACGGCGGCCTCGGCGCTCACCGGGGTGGTGGCGGTCGTGGCGTCCGGGCAGCGTGGCTGGCGCAGGCCGGTCGCGGCACGCTGGGCGCTTGCCGGGGCGGTCTGCGCGGCGGTCGCCGTGGCGTGGCCGTACTACGACGTCCTGACGCTGGTGGGCGACACCGGCATGGACGCGATGCACCGGCAGCTGTACGAGAGGATGCTCGCCAACTCCTGGCTGGCGCTGCTGGGGCTGCCCGCGCTGTGGCTGCGGGCGCGCCGGTCGGTGCGTGATCCGCTGGTGCTGATGTTCCTGCTGGAGTGCCTGCTGGTGGCGTACGGCTGGGTGAGCGGGCACTACACGTACGCCCGGGCCCTGTGGGCCGTGCTGGTGCCGCTGCAGTTCGCCCTGGCGGTGGAGCTGGCGGCGCCCAGGCCCTGGCGGCGGGCCCGGCGGGTGCTGGGCGGGGCGGCGGTGGCCGGGGCCTGCGCCGGGTTCGTCACCGTGCACGCCGGGGCGGTCGTGCCGCGTTCGGTCGACCCGGTGGGGTTCGCGCAGCCGACGCGCTGGCCGTCCTACGACTGGGCCGCGCGGCACATCGGGCCCGGCGAGGTGGTGATCACCGACGGGTACTTCGCCAGTCACGCCATCGCCGGGTACGGGCCGAACCTCGCGGCGCCCATCTGGCCCGACCCCGCCCTGGAGGAGCGGGAGCGGAAGCGCCGGGCGGCCGATGTCCGCGCCTATCTCGCCCCCGGCTCGACCCGCGCCGAGCGGTCCGCCGTGGTCCGCCGCTATCACGTGCGCTGGCTGCTGCTGACGCGCTGGCACCCGGTGCCCGAGGAGGCGGTGGTGGTGGCGTGGAGCAGGCGGACGGGGGAGGTGCTGGCGCGGGTCGGGGGTGGCGTCCGAACGGTTACTCGATGACGAGGTCGACCTCGATGTTGCCGCGGGTGGCGTTGGAGTACGGGCAGACCTGGTGGGCCTGCTCGACCAGCTTGCGGCCGGTCGCCTCGTCCACGCTGTCGGGCAGCTCGACGCGGAGGGTGACGGCGAGGCCGAAGCCCTCGCCCTGCTTGCCTATGGAGACCTCGGCGGTCACGGCGGCGTCGCTGACGTCGACCTTGGCCGCGCGGCCGACGAGGCCGAGGGCGCTGCCGAAGCAGGCGGCGTAACCGGCGGCGAAGAGCTGCTCGGGGTTGGTGCCCTGGCCGTTGCCGCCCATCGCCTGGGGCACGCCCAGGGCGAGGTCCAGCACGCCGTCGGAGCTGACGGCGCGGCCGTCGCGGCCGTGGGTGGCGGTGGCGACAGCGGTGTAGAGCGCGTCCATGGAAATACCTTCCCTCTCACGTCATCGTTCGGCGGCCCGCCTCCGGGTCGCCCGACATCCAGAATTAGAGCACACAATTGAGTTGTGCGCAATTGAATGGTGGGCTCGGGCTATCCTGGAGGCATGAACACGCCCGACGACGACTGGCTCCGCCTGGACCAGCAGATCTGTTTCTCCCTGCACGCGGCCTCCCGCGCCTTCAACGGGGTCTACCGCGGGATCCTCAAGGACCTCGGGCTCACCTATCCGCAGTACCTGGTGATGCTGGTGCTCTGGGAGCACGACGAGCTGCCCGTCAAGAAGCTCGGCGAGCACCTGCGACTCGACTCGGGCACGCTGTCGCCGCTGCTCAAGCGGCTGGAGGCGGCCGGTCTGGTACGCCGGGAGCGCAGCGCCCGCGACGAGCGGTCGGTGGAGGTGCGGCTGACCGAGGAGGGCGTCGCGCTGCGCGGGCGGGCGCTTCAGGTGCCGCGCCGGATCGCGTCCTCGACCGGCTTCGGCCCCGAGGAGATCCGCGCCCTGCGCGCCCGCCTCGACGACCTCACCACCGCGCTGGACGCGGCGGCAGCGCTCGCGGACCCACGGGGCGACTCGTCCGCCGCCGAGCGGCCGTAACCGCACCAGGCGGCTACGCCGTCGGCAGGGGCAGGGCGAAGGCGCCGGGGCGCGCGCCGCGAGCAGCGGCAGGAGGACGGCGGAGGTGCCGCCCGGCCGACGTCCCTCGCCGCCCTGGCCGATCGCGCTGGGCGACACCGCGAGAACCGGGGCGTGAGCCGGGGCCACGGCGGACGCGCCGGGCGAACGGCCCTCGGCCGGTTCAAGTCCGGTCACGGCGAGCCGAGAGCCGGGACGCCCGCACAAGCGCCAGGAGACCAACCGCCGACCGGATCGCGCCGCCACTCACCGCCGGCCGAAGCCAAGCGACAGCCGAAGCACCGACGGACGCACCGGGCGAACGGCCCCCGGCGATTCAAGTCCGGTCACGGCAAGCCGAGAGCCGGGACGCCCGCACAAGCGCCAGGAGACCAACCGCCGACCGGATCGCGCCGCCACTCACCGCCGGCCGAAGTCAGACGACAGCTGGGGCGTCGGCGGATGCGCCGGGTGGCCGGCCCTCGGTCGGTTCGTGTCCGGCCGGGGTGAGGCGAGGCCCGGGGCGCCCGCGGACGTGCCGGGTGGCCGGACGCCGGTCGGATCGCGGGGCGGCTCGCCGGCCGGGCGGCGGACGTAGAGGCGCAGGAGTACGTCGTCGCGGACGCGTTCCTCGTGGACGTGCTCCTCGCGGACGGTGAACTCCGCGGCCAGGACGGCGAGCTTGGTGCGCTCGACCGGGTCGGTCGGGCTTCGGTGCGGGTCCAGGGCGGACCGCTCGGCGACGACCCAGACGCGGTCCACGGGGGCGAGCCGCCGCCGCAGCTCCCTAGGGGTCGTCTCCCTCCCCCACAGCGTCCCGGAACGGGGTGCGGACTCCCGCAGCGCGATGTCCCGCACCCGCCGGAACCCCTTCGGGTAGGCCAGCGCGGCGAGCCTGCCGACCGACGGCACGAACAGCACCGGGTCGCCGGGGCGCATCCGGCTCACGGCGAGCGCGGAGACCACGGCGAGGTTGTCCGGGCGGTAGGCGGCGGACCGGTCCTGGCGGTACACGGGGAGCTGGCTCAGGAACGTGGCGGTGAGGGCGAGGACGCCGCTCACGCCCACGACGGCCCGCACCCGCCGGCCGCCGATCCGTGTCCGCCGCCCCTCGAACCTCACCCGGCCCAGCGCCCGTGCCACCCGCCCGGCCCCGGCCGCGACCAGCAGGGACGCGCCCGCCAGCGCGTAGAGCACGTACCGGTCGTGGTAGAGCGGCCGGACCTGCGACACGGTCATCAGGATCCCCGGCGGCACCAGCAGCAGCGGAAGCGCGACCGCGGCCGTGCGCCGCTCGCGCAGTCCCACGGCCATCAGCAGCAGCGAGCCCCAGAACACCGGCCCCGCCGGACCGGGAGCGACGTTCCGGGCCAGCTTCCCGACCCGGTCCCAGTCCGGTGGCACCAGCCACGCGACCTGCCCGGACTGCCCCTGCGACACCCACACCAGCGGCAGCAGGAGCAGCGCCACCGCCCCCGCCGCACGCCCCCAGCCGGACCACATCTTCCTCGGCACCCGCAGCAGGGCCAGCGTCAGAGCGTGCGCGCCCAGTACCGGCACCGCCAGCTCGTGCAGCACGCAGGTCAGGGCGACGACCGTCCCGTACGGCCACCAGGCCCGGGCGCCCCCGGCGTCCACGGCCCTCACCAGCAGCAGCGTCGCCCCCGCCACACCCGCCGCGACGAGCGCGTACGACCGGCCCTCCTGGGCGTAGTGGCCGGTCATCGGCGTGATCGCGTACAGGGTCCCGGCCCACAGGCCGACCCGGGGACCGGCCAGCCGGACGCCGATGGCGGCGACCAGGCCGGCGGTCGCCGTCGCCGCGCACACCGACGGCAGGCGCAGCACGACCTCGCCGGGGTGGACGGTGAGGACGGCGTGCATGAACAGGTAGTAGAGGCCGTGGACGGCGTCCACGTCGTGCAGCAGCCGCCAGATCTGCGGGACCGTGCGCTGCGCGACCTGGAAGGTGACACTCTCGTCGCCCCACATGCCGCCACGGTCCAGACCCCACAGCCCGGTCGCGAACATCACCGCCATGGGCACCGCCACGGGCACCGCCGCGGGCACCGCCGCGGGCACCGGCCCCGTGCCGAACCGGCCGCTCCCCTTCGACTGTCCGCTCTCCACGGCCCGATTCTGTGCTGAATAAGGGGCTTCGCTGGGGTTTGATGGTGTGTTATCACTTTCATGTCATTCGCCCGGCTTACCATCCGCCGTGATGAATGCCGAGAGTGAGACCGAGACGGACACCCGGACGCCGCCTGCCGATGTCGCCGTCGTGGTGATCGGTTACGACGACGCCGCCCATGTGACGGACGCCGTGCGGTCGGCGCTCGCCCAGGGACCGGCCGTGCGCGAGGTGGTGGCCGTCGACGACTGCTCGACGGACGGCAGCGTCGGCCTGCTGCACCGGCTCGCCGCCTCGGAGCCGCGCCTGAAGGTGATCCGCCGCCGGGCCAACAGCGGCGGCTGCGGCACCCCGCGCAACACCGGGCTCGACGCGGTGACCTCGCCGTACGTGATGTTCCTGGACAGCGACGACGTCCTGCCGCCCGGCGCGGCCGCGGCGCTGCTCGAAGCGGCCGAGGGTGCGCACGCCGAGGTCGCGGGCGGTCTGTGCGTACGCCGTGAGCTGCCGTCGGGGCGCGAAGTCCCCTGGCAGGCGCGCCTCTACGCACTGCACGCCGTGGTGCCGCAGCCCGCTCGGCGGCCGCGCCTGGTCCACGACACGCTCTGCGTCAACAAGCTCTACCGCACCGGCTTCCTGCGGGCGCACGGCATCCGCTTCCCCGAGGGCCGCTTCCCGTACGAGGACGTCGTCTTCACCGCGCGCGTCCTGGCCGCGGCTCCGCGTATCGCCCTGATCCCGGACCGGGTGTACGTCTGGCACGTGCGCCGGTCCGCCGGGCGGCTGTCGATCTCCCTGGACCGGTCAGGAGTCGAGAACTGGAGGGCCCGTACGGAGGCGTGCCGACAGGCGTACGAGGTGCTGCTGGGCGCCGGGCAGAAGGAACTCGCGCGGGCCGTGCGCGCCAAGTTCCTCGACCACGACCTGCGGATGTACGTGCGCGAACTGGGGGTGCGCGACGCCGCGTACCGGCGGGCGTGGTGGGAGCTCACGCGGGCGCACCTGGCGGAGTACGACGCCGACGACTGGGCGCGCAACCCGGCCGCTCCGGGCCGGCTGATCGGGCGGGTCGTGCTGGCCGCCCCGGAGCCGTGCGACCTGCCCCGGCTGCGGGAGCTCGCGGCCCGGCCGGCCCGCCTGTGCCCGCCGTACGCCCGCGCCGCGGACGGCTCTCCGGTCTGGTCGGACGCCCTCCCGGTCTCCCTTGAGCCGCTGCGGGCCCGGCCGGTGCGCGCGCTGCCCCTCGCCGTCGACGCGGAGCTGCGGCCGTGCGCGCGCGGCACCCGGCTGCGGCTGCGTCTGCACGAGCTGTACGGGCGGGTGGCGCAGGCGGGGCCGGAGTCGGTGGAGGTGGAGTGGCTGCACCGGGACGACGGGGGCGTGGTCGTCCGGGAGACGGCCGTGCCGCTCGCGCCGTGCCCGAGCGGCTCCGAGCCGGCCGGGACCGCCGGTTCCGGGGCCGTGGCGCTCGCGCAGGGACCGGAGCCTGCCGGGAGGGCCGGTTCACGAGCCGTGGCGCTCGCACGGGGCCCCGAGCCTGCCGGAGCCGGGCCTGCCGGAGCCGTGGCGCTCGGACCGTGCTCGCAGGGCTCCGAGCCCGCCGGCACCACGGGGTGCGTTCGTGGCGGCGCCTGGTCGGCGGAGGTGGCCGTCGACCTCGCCGCGCTGTCCGCGCTCGGCGTGGGCACCTGGGACCTGCGCCTTCGTATCCGCTTCCGCGACGGCGTGAGCCGCGACGTCTCGGCGCACGCGCTCACGGGCGCCGGTCTGCTGCGCCGCAGCGCCGTCCCGAGCGCCCGGTACGGCGTGGTACTCGTACAGCCGTACGCCACCCACTCCGGCTCGCTGGCGCTGCGGGTGGCCCCCGGCGTACGCGGTGTGCTGTCGGTCGCCCGCGCGCGGCTGCGCCGCCTGCTTCACTGAGAGCACCGGTCCACGACGGAGCAGCGCACCGCACCATCACCACCACGGGCCAACTGACGAGGGGACGGCCGCACATGACCTGGTTGATCACCGGCGGCGCCGGCTACATCGGCGCGCACGTCGTACGGGCGATGACCGCGGCGGGCGAGCAGGCGGTGGTGTACGACGACCTGTCCACCGGCATCGCCGAGCGCGTGCCCGACGGGGTGCCGCTGGTGGTGGGCTCGACCCTGGACGCCGGGCGGCTCGCCCGCACCCTCGCGGACCACACGGTCACCGGCGTCGTCCACCTCGCGGCGAAGAAGCAGGTGGCCGAGTCGGTGGAACGGCCGCTGCACTACTACCGGGAGAACGTCGAGGGCCTGCGGGTCCTGCTGGACGCCGTGACGGCGGCGAGGGTGCCGTCCTTCGTCTTCTCCTCGTCGGCGGCGGTGTACGGCATGCCGGACGTGGACCTCGTCACGGAGGAGACGCCGTGCCTGCCCATGTCGCCGTACGGCGAGACCAAACTGGCCGGTGAGTGGCTGGTCCGCGCGACCGGCCGGGCGACCGGACTGTCGACCGCGTGCCTGCGCTACTTCAACGTGGCGGGCGCCGCGGGCCCGGAACTCGCGGACACCGGGGTGTACAACCTCGTGCCGATGGTCTTCGAGAAGCTCACCGAGGACGCGCCGCCGCGTGTCTTCGGCGACGACTACCCGACCCCGGACGGCACCTGCGTGCGCGACTACATCCACGTGGTCGACCTGGCCGAGGCCCATGTCGCGGCGGCCCGGGCCCTGCGCTCCTCCCCCGGCCGCGACCTCACGCTCAACATCGGCCGGGGCGAGGGCGTCTCCGTCCGCGAGATGATCGACCGCATCAACGCCGTCACCGGCTACGACCGCCCGCCCGCCGTCACATCCCGCCGCCCGGGCGACCCGGCCCGGGTCGTGGCCTCCGCCGACCGCGCCGCCGCGGAACTGGGCTGGAAGGCCCGGCTCGACGTGCAGGACATGATCACGTCGGCGTGGGAGGGGTGGCTGCGGCTGCATCCGGAGGCGGGGCGGGGCTGATCCGCCCCGGCACCAGGACGAGCCCCGGCGCACCTGCCGGGGCTCACTGCCGTGGGGCGGGCCGGCCTACAGCGCCTTCAGCCCCTCCGACGTGGCCCGGGCCAGCGCGCCCAGATACCCCTTCGGCAGCTTCGGGCTGCGGATGACCACCGAACGCCAGTAGAGCGGGCCGGAGATCAGGTCGAGCGCGAGGTCGTGGTCGATGCCCTCGCGCAGCTCGCCGCGGCGTTCCGCCGCCGTCACGATGCCGGTGGCGACGCCGTCCTGCCCCTCGCGCAGGGCCTTCTGCAGGGCCTCGGCGATCTCGGGGTTGCGGGCCGCCTCGGCCTGGAGGTCGGGGATGACCTGCGAGGCGACGGGGTGGCGCAGGGCGCGGGACGTCACCTCGTAGAGAAGGCGCAGGTCGCCCTCCAGGGAGCCGGTGTCCGGCGCGGGCAGGCCCTGCACGGCGAGCGCCGAGACGATGTCGAGGACCAGGTGCAGTTTCGAGCGCCAGCGGCGGTACACCGCCGTCTTCCCGACCCCCGCCCGGCGCGCGATCCCCTCGATGGACATCCGCGCGTAGCCGACGGCCGCGAGCTCCTCGAAGACGGCAGCCCGGATCGCTTCCGTCACGTCCTCCCGCAGTACGGCCGCCCCCGCGGGGGCCCGGCGGCGCGGGGGCTGCTGGGGCTCGTCCGGCTTCGTCGTCATGCCGACAGCATAGGGCGTCACGACGAAACGGTTGCGTTCCGACGCTCGCCCGTCGTACGCTCCCGTTACGACGATACGGTCCCGTCCCGACGTAAGAAGTCGTGAAGAGTCGGGTAAGAACCGGCTCCTCCTCGCTCTTCACCCCCCGGTCCCACACCCCCCGAGCGAAAGCAGCGGATGTGAGTACGGTCCTCCACACACCGCCCGAGACCCCGGCCCCGGCCGAACACGACCTCGCGGCCCTCGCCGCCCGCCACGGCCTCGCGGTCAGCGGCGCCCGGCCCTCCCTGCCCGAGTACGTCCGGCAGCTGTGGGCCCGCCGCCACTTCATCACCGCGTTCGCCACCGCCAAGCTCACCGCCCAGTACAGCCAGGCGAAGCTCGGCCAGGTCTGGCAGGTGATGACCCCGCTGCTGAACGCGGCGGTCTACTACTTCATCTTCGGCGTGCTGCTCGGCACCAAGCACGGCGTGCCCGACTACATCCCGTTCCTGGTCACGGGCGTGTTCATCTGGACGTTCACACAGAGCTCGATCATGGCGGGCACCCGCGCCATCTCCGGCAACCTCGGCCTGGTGCGCGCCCTGCACTTCCCGCGCGCCGCCCTGCCGATCTCCTTCTGCCTCCAGCAGCTCCAGCAGCTGATGTTCTCGATGGGCGCCCTGGTCGTCATCCTGCTCTGCTTCGGCGTGCCGGTCAGCGCGTCCTGGCTGCTGGCCCTGCCGGCCCTGTTCCTGCAGTTCACGTTCAGCGCGGGCATCTCCATGGTCATGGCCCGGATGGGCGCCAAGACCCCCGACATCGCCCAGCTGATGCCGTTCGTGCTGCGCACCTGGATGTACGTTTCGGGCGTCATGTGGAGCATCGACAAGCTGGCACAGAAGGACAGCCTGCCCCACGTGGTGAAGGTCGCGCTGGCGACCAACCCGGCGGCCGTCTACATCGACCTGATGCGCTTCGCCCTGATCGACAGCTTCCACGCGAGCCAGCTGCCCGCCCACGTGTGGGCGATCGCCGCGGGCTGGGCCCTGCTCGCGGGCGTCGGGGGCTTCATCTACTTCTGGAAGGCTGAGGAGACGTACGGCCGTGGCTGAGCACCCGAGCGAGAAGATCCCCACCGTCGTCGCCGACGGCGTCGACATCGTCTACCGCGTCAACGGCACCGGCGCCGGACGCGGCTCCGCGACCGCCGCCCTGAACCGCATCGTGCGCCGCAAGCAGGCCGAGAAGGCCTCGGGCGTGCGCCGGGTGCACGCCGTGAAGAACGTGTCCTTCGTCGCCTACCGCGGTGAGGCGATCGGCCTGATCGGCACCAACGGCTCCGGCAAGTCGACCCTGCTGAAGGCCGTCGCCGGGCTCCTGCCCGTGGAGAACGGCCGCATCTACACCGACGGCCAGCCCTCCCTGCTCGGTGTCAACGCCGCCCTGATGAACGACCTGACCGGCGAGCGCAACGTGCACCTCGGCGGCCTGGCCATGGGCATGTCCCGCGAGCAGGTCAAGGACCGCTACCAGGAGATCGTCGACTTCTCCGGCATCAACGAGAAGGGCGACTTCATCACGCTGCCGATGCGGACGTACTCCTCCGGCATGGCCGCGCGGCTGCGGTTCTCCATCGCCGCCGCCAAGGACCACGACGTCCTGCTGATCGACGAGGCGCTGGCCACCGGCGACCGCTCCTTCCAGAAGCGCTCCGAGGAGCGCATCCGCGAGCTGCGCAAGCACGCGGGCACGGTGTTCCTGGTCAGCCACAACAACAAGTCGATCCGCGACACCTGCGACCGGGTGCTGTGGCTGGAGCGCGGGGAGCTGCGCATGGACGGGCCGACGGAGGACGTGCTCAAGGAGTACGAGGCGTTCACCGGTGACAAGGCGGACAAGCCGAAGCCCAAGCCGAAGGCCGCCGCCGTTCCCTCGTGAGGCCCACTCGGTCGGTGCTTTTGTCGCATTGATGGCAGCATGACCGCATACCGTGCAGCCGTGAGAGGGGTCCCCGTGATGGCCGAGCTCAGCATCGTCGTCCACGGGCCGAACGTTCAGGACCATCTGACGGAACTCCTCGACTCCCTCACCGCCCATCCCCTGCCGAATGCCGAGGTGATCGTGGCCGCGGTCGGCGACTGGGCCCGGGAGACCGCCGAGCGGCACGCCCCAGAGGTACAGGTCGTGCCGCTGCCGGACGGCACCGGGGACGCGGCGGCCCGGGCAGCGGGCGCGGCCCGGGCCTCCGGCCGCTGGCTGCACTTCGTCCACGCCAAGGACGGCCTGCCCGCCGGCACCCCGCGCATGGTCGCCGAGCGGGTGGCCGAGCTCCCCGGCGAGGTCGACGTCCTTCTCGTGGACCACGTCCGCAGCACCTGGCACACCTCCGGCATGCCCTCCCCGGACGGCCCGCTCCTCGCCCGGGCGGGCCGCGCCGACGTCCCCCTGGACGACTGCTCGCCCCTGCTGCGGCTGACCCCGCTGCTCGGCACCCGCGTCCTGCGCGCGGACTTCTGGCGGGCGCACGAGGCGCGGCTCACCACCGACGACGAGCCGTACGCCGCCCTGGCCGCCCTGCTGCTCGCCGACCGCGTCGCCTGCCTGCCGCACATCGCCTACGAGGACCGCCGGCTGCGCCCCGCGAGCCTGCCCCCGGTCACCCCCGAGCAGCGCTACGGCCTCGTCGAGCGCTACGAGTCCCTCCTCGATCTCACCCGCGACCGGCGCACCGCGCACACCGTGCTCTACGACCTCATGGTCCGCGACTGCCTGCGCACCTTCGCGCGCGGTGGCATGGCGGAGGAGGTCGCGCGGGAGTTCTTCCGCCGGGCGTCCCTGGCCGCCCTGCGCCGCCGCCCCGAGGGCCACCGCCGCCCGGGCGGACTCGAAGGCGTCCGCCGCTCCCTGCTGGAGGAGGGCGCCTACGCGAAGTACCGGGCCTTCCAGGCCGTCAACCGCACCCGCCGCACCGCCAAGTCGGCCGTACGGGCCCGTAAGCGCCAGGCGGGCGCCAGACTCCGCGACCACCAATACCGCAGGGCGCTCGGCCGCCCCGTCAATCCGCACCTCGCGGTGTTCGCGGCGTACTGGAACCGCGGCGTCGCCTGCAACCCCGCCGCGATCGCCGCCAAGCTCGCCGAACTGGCCCCGCAGATCCACGCGGTGTGGGTGGTCACGGAGGAGAACGCGGCCCTGCTGCCGACCGGCACCGACCACGTCGTGCCCGGCAGTCGCCGCTACTGGGAGGTGCTGGCGAGTGCCAAGTACCTCGTCAACAACGTCAACTTCGAGAACGCCGTGGTCAAACGCCCGGACGCGATCCACGTCCAGACCCACCACGGCACGCCCCTGAAGCGTATGGGCCTCGACCAGATGGCGTTCCCGGCCGCCGCGCAGGGCCTGGACTTCAAGGCGCTGCTGGAGCGCATCGACAAGTGGGACTTCAGTGTCTCGGCCAACAGCCACACCACCCGCATGTGGGAGCGGGCGTACCCGTCGCGCTACGTCTCCCTCGACCACGGCTATCCGCGCAACGACGTCTACTACACGGCCGGCGCCGACACCATCCGCACGGTCCGCGACCGCCTCGGCATCGCCCCGGGCCGCCGTGCCGTCCTCTATGCGCCCACCCACCGCGACTACGAGGCCGGCTGGACCCCGCGCCTGGACCTCGCCACCCTCGCCGACCGCCTGGGCGACGACACGGTCCTGCTCGTGCGCGGCCACTACTTCTACGACGGCGCCGCCTCCCCGCTCACCGGCCTGCGCCGCACCGGCCGGATCATCGACGTCTCCTCCTACGACCCGGTCGAGGAACTGTGCCTGGCGGCGGACGCCCTGGTCACGGACTACTCCTCGATCATGTTCGACTACGCCAACCTCGACCGGCCGATCGTGATCCACGCCGACGACTGGGAGACCTACCGCACCACCCGGGGCGTCTACTTCGACCTGATGGCGGAGGCCCCCGGCCCGGTCGCCCGCACCCAGCAGGAGCTGACGGAGATCCTCACCACCGACGCCTGGCGCGACGAGAGCGCGGCGAAGACCAGGGCCGTCTTCCGGCGCCGGTTCTGCGAGTACGACGACGGACGCGCCGCCGAACGCGTCGTCCGCCGGGTCTTCCTCGGCCAGGACGAACGGGAGCTGCCGCCCGTGCTGCCCCTCGAGGAACGCACGCCGGCCCCGACCCCGCAGGAGGCGACCGCATGAGCACCCCCGACGTCACCGTGACGGTCATCGTCTACAACGACGCCGAGCGCCTCCCGCGCGCCGTCGCCTCGGTCCGCCGACAGACCCACGCCAACCTCGAAATCATCATCAGCGACGACCACTCCACCGACGCGACACCGGCGGTGGCCCAGCGGCTCGCGGCCGAGGACCCCCGCATCCGCCACCTCCGCCTGGAGCGGAACAGCGGCGGTTGCAGCGCCCCGCGCAACCGCGCCCTGCAGATCGCGCGGGCGCCGTTCCTGATGTTCCTCGACAGCGACGACGAACTCCCCGACAACGCCGTCGAACTGCTGCTCGCCGCGCACCGCGAACGCGAGATCGACTTCGCGATGGGCGCGGTGCAGCGGGTCAGGGTGGACAACGGCCGCCGCTCGACGTGGATGCCGCACCTGGTCGCCGAGCGCCGCGCCCTCGACGGCATCGAGGCCGACCCGCGCCTGCTCTTCGAGCACCTGGCCACCAGCAAAATGTACGCCCGCGCCTTCCTCGACCGGCACGACCTGCGCTTCCCCGAGGGCATCCACTACGAGGACCAGCTGTTCTCGGCGCAGGCGTACTGCCTGGCCAAGAGCTTCACGATCATCCCGGAACCGGTCTACCGCTGGTACGTGGCGCCCTTCGCGGCCTCCGGGGCCGCCTCGATATCCAACCAGCGGCACAAGCTCGCCAACGTCCGGGACCGGGTCCACGTCCAGCACCTCATCGACGCGTTCCTGGCCGAGAGCGGGCACGAGTCGCTGCGCGAGGACAAGGACCACAAGTTCCTCAAGCACGACCTCCGGATGTACGCCGGTGACCTGCCCTACCGGGACGACGCCTGGCTGACGTCCTTCGCGGACCTCGTCATCCCCTACCTGGACACGCTCACGCCGGGCGCGTTCGCCCGTCTCCCGCGCGCCGAACGCGTCGTCATCCAGCTGATCCGCGACCGGCGCCTGCCGGAGGCCCGGCTGGCGGCCCTGGGCCTGGGGCACGGAGTGGCGCCGAGGCGCGTGACGGCCGACGCGGAGGGGCGCACCTACTGGGGGGACCGCGTCCCCGAGTCGGAGTGGTCCCGCCGCGAACTGGACATCTCCGACCTGGAGCTGGAGACGCGCCCCTTCCCGAGCGCCCAGTTCCGCCACGAGATCAAGGAGATCACCCGGGGCCCGGGCGCTTCGATCGACCTCACGATCCGCACCTACGACCCGGCGCTGCGCCTCCCCGTCGGCCCCCAGCGCGCGACGCTCCTCATCACCCCGGGCCGCCACCGCCTTCACGTCCACTTCCGCCTCTCCCCCGTCCGCCCCGGCATCTTCGAGGGCCACGCCCACCTCGACCTCGGGGCGGCCCGGCTCCCCCTCCAGGGCTTCGCGGGAATCCGCCACCCGCTGCTCCGCCTCCGGCACCAGGGCCTGTCCCACACGGGCCTGCTGCTGGCGCCCCTGACCTTCCCGACGCTGACGACGCGTGTGCCGTCCCACCACCTGACGGTGGAACCGGAGGGCCACGGCCCGGGCCGCCTCCAGGTCCGCTGGGAGCCGGTAGGAGTGACGGCGAAGCTGATCCGCCCGACGGTACGCAGGCTGGCCCGCCCTAGGGTGAAGTCGGCGGCGCGGCTGGTGGCGAGCGCGCTGAAGTAGGCCTAGGCCGTGCCCAGGTGCGCGTCGCGCTGGAACACCCAGGTCCGGTAGACGAGGAAGCGGAAGGCCGAGGCCAGCACGATGGACAGCGCCTTGACCGCGTTCGCTTCGAGCGGCCCGTCCAGGCCGAGGCCGTGATAGCCGGCGTAGAACAACCCGCTCTCCATGGCGACGCCGATCGCGCTGAAGACGAAGAACAGCGCGATCTGACGCCGGGTCCGGGACGCCCGGTCGCGATAGGTGAAGTACCGGAAGCCGAGATAGTTGGTCCCCATGGCGGCCAGGCTGGCCAGGACGGTCGCCGCCATGGCGTCCCGGTGCAGTCCGTGCAGCAGCACGTTGAACACCAGGAAGTTCACGGCGACGCCGCTGCCACCCACCAGCGCGAAGTTCACCGCTTCGAGGACGACGCCCCTGACCGGGAGAGCGGGGGCGGCCACTCGCTCCTCGGATACGTTCACAGTCACGACCCAAGCCTTAGCGGGGTTCGGTAAGCCCTCCCCTCGAATCGCCCAAAGGCCTCCCAAGAAGACAGGCGCCCCGGGCCGGACCGGCCCGGGGCGCCTGTCACGCCGTACGCCCTAGGAGTGCGTGCGCAGCAGCGTCCTCATCGTGCGCATGGCCACCGACAGGTTGGCCAGGTCGAACGAGTCGGAGCTCTGGATGTCCTCCAATGTGGTGCGCGCCCGGCTCAGGATCGCCGCGTTCTTCTGCTCCCACGCCTTGAAGCGCTGCTCGGGCGTCGAGGTGCCGTTGCCGACGGCCAGGACGTCGGCGGTCAGCGCCGCGTGCGCCGCGTACAGGTCCTCGCGGATCGCCGCGCGGGCCATGGACTGCCAGCGGTCGGCGCGGGGCAGCTCGATGATGCGGTCCATGAGCTGGGTGATGCGCAGCCGGTCGGCGAGGTCGTAGTACACCTCGGCGACGTCCAGCGGCTCCCGGCCCATGCGGTCGGCGATCGAGACGATGTCGAGTGTCGGGAAGGCCGAGGAGAAGCCCGCCACCCGCGTGGCGAGTTCGTCCGGGACACCGGCGCCGGTCAGCTCGTCGTAGATCTTCTGGTACCACTCCAGGTCGGCGCCGCGCAGCAGCTTCGGCAGCTGCCCCCAGACCTGCTCGACCCGCTCGGCGAAGAAGTCGACCGTCCCGGCGAGCTCCAGCGGCTGCGGCCGGTTGTTGAGCAGCCAGCGCGTGCCGCGCTCCACCAGGCGGCGCGCATGCAGCCGGATACGGGTCTGGACCTCGGCCTCGACCTTGTTGTCGAGCGCCTCGACGCCGTCCCACACCGGGGACTGGCGGAAGATCGCCCGGGCCGCGGTCTGCGCCCGCACGATCTCCTCCAGCGACGCGCCGGTCTCCTCGCGCAGGCGGTGCAGGTACGTCGTACCGCCCGTGTTGACCGTGTCGTTGACCAGGACGGTCGTGGTGATCTCGCGGCGCAGCGGGTGGCTGACGAGGTGTTCGGGGTACTGCTCGCGCAGCTCCTTCGGGAAGTACGCGTGCAGCAGGGTGCTCAGGTACGGGTCGTCCGGCAGCGTGGTGTGCAGCAGCTCCTCGGCGACCGTGATCTTGGTGTACGCCAGCAGGACGGCCGTCTCGGGGCCGGTCAGGCCCTGGCCCTGGGCGAGCCGCTCGCGGATCTGCCGGTCGGTGGGCAGGAACTCCAGCGCCCGGTCCAGGTGCCCCTCCCTGACCAGGTGCTTCATGAAGCGCTGCTGGGCGTGGAGCATGGCGCTGGACTGGGCGAGGGCGTTGGCGATCGCCGTGTTCTGCGCGTAGTTGTTGCGCAGCACCAGGCGGCCGACCTCGTCGGTCATCTCGGCGAGCAGCTTGTTGCGCTGCTTGACGGTCATGTCGCCGTCCGTGACCAGGCCGTTGAGCAGGATCTTGATGTTCACCTCGTGGTCGGAGGTGTCCACGCCCGCGCTGTTGTCGATGGCGTCGGTGTTGATCCGGCCGCCGTGCAGCGCGAACTCGATCCGGCCGAGCTGGGTCAGGCCGAGGTTGCCGCCCTCGCCGACGACCTTGACGCGCAGGTCCTGGCCGTCGACGCGGATGGCGTCGTTGGCCTTGTCGCCGACGTCCGCGTTCGACTCGGCGGAGGACTTGACGTACGTGCCGATGCCGCCGTTCCACAGCAGGTCCACCGGCGCGTGCAGGATCGCCTTCATCAGGTCGGCCGGGGTCAGCTTGGTGACCTTGGCCTCGATGCCGAGGGCCTCGCGGATGTGCGCGTTGACCGGGATCGCCTTGGCCGTGCGCGGGAAGATGCCGCCCCCGGCCGACAGCAGCTCCTTGTCGTAGTCCTCCCAGCTGGAGCGGGGCAGCTCGAACAGGCGGCGGCGCTCGGCGTAGGAGGTGGCGGCGTCCGGGTTCGGGTCGAGGAAGATGTGCCGGTGGTCGAAGGCCGCGACCAGGCGGATGTGCTCGGAGAGCAGCATGCCGTTGCCGAACACGTCACCGGACATGTCGCCGATGCCGACGACCGTGAAGTCCTCGCTCTGGCAGTCCACGCCCATGTCGCGGAAGTGCCGCTTGACCGACTCCCAGGCGCCGCGGGCGGTGATGCCCATGCCCTTGTGGTCGTAGCCGGCGGAGCCGCCGGAGGCGAAGGCGTCGCCCAGCCAGAAGTTGTACTGCTCGGCGACCCCGTTGGCGATGTCGGAGAAGGTCGCCGTGCCCTTGTCGGCGGCGACGACGAGGTAGGTGTCGTCCTCGTCGTGCCGGACGACGTCGGCCGGGGGCACGACCTCGCCCGCGACCATGTTGTCGGTGATGTCGAGCAGCGCCGAGATGAACGTCTTGTAGCTGGCCACGCCCTCGGCGAGCCACGCGTCCCGGTCGACGGACGGGTCCGGCAGCTGCTTGGCGACGAAGCCGCCCTTGGCGCCGACCGGCACGATGACGGTGTTCTTCACCATCTGCGCCTTGACCAGGCCGAGGATCTCGGTGCGGAAGTCCTCACGCCGGTCGGACCAGCGCAGACCACCACGCGCGACCTTGCCGAAGCGCAGGTGCACGCCCTCGACGCGCGGCGAGTAGACCCAGATCTCGAACGCCGGGCGCGGTGCCGGCAGGTCGGGGATGGCCTGCGGGTCGAACTTCATGGAGACGTAGTCGTGCGGCTTGCCGCCCGCCGCCTCCTGGAAGAAGTTGGTCCGCAGCGTCGCCTTGATGACGGTGAGGAAGGACCGCAGGATCCGGTCCTCGTCGAGCGAGGCCACCTGGTCGAGGGCCGCGTCGACCTCCTCCAGCAGCGCGTCCACGATCTCGTGCCCCGCGCGCTGCCGGTCCGGCGACATCCGCGCCTCGAAGAGGGAGACGAGCAGCCGGGTGGTGTGGACGTTGTTGCGGAGGGTGTCCTCCATGTAGTCCTGGCTGAACGTCGAGGCCGCCTGGCGCAGGTACTTGGCGTACGCGCGCAGCACCACGGCCTGGCGCCAGGTCAGCCCGGCGCTCAGCACGAGGGCGTTGAAGCCGTCGTTCTCCGCCTTGCCGGTCCAGGTGGCGGCGAAGGCGTCCTGGAAGCGCTCGCGGGCGTCGTCGCCGAAGTAGTCCCCGCCGCCGTTGGCGCGGGGCATGCGCAGACCGAAGTCGTAGATCCAGGCCACGCCGCGGTCCGAGCAGCGCAGCTCGTAGGGCCGCTCGTCGACGACCTCGACACCGAGCCGGTTGAGGACCGGCAGCACGGCCGAGAGGGAGATCGCGTCGCCCGTGCGGTAGATCTTGAAGCGGCGCTCCTCGGGGGCGGCACCCACAGGCTCGTACAGGCTGAGCGCGAAGTCCTTGTCCGCCTCGGCGTTGAGCTGCTCCAGGTGGACGAGGTCGGCGACCGCGGCGCGCGGGTTGTGGTCGGCCTTGTAGCCCTCGGGGAAGGCGTGCGCGTAGCGGCGCATCGCCTCGGCCGCGTGCTCCTCGCCGAGCTCGGCGTTGAGCGCCTCGGCGAAGGCGTCCTCCCAGGAGCGGGCGGCCTCCACCAGCCGGGCCTCGATGCGCTCCTTGTCGGAGTCGGACAGCTCCGGCAGCTCGGTGCCCTGCGGGACGCGCACCACGAAATGCAGCCGGGACAGGATCGACTCGGTGTTCCACGCCGTGAAGTCGACGCTGATCCCGCCGAGCTCCTCCTTCAGGATCTCGATGATCCTGAGGCGCACGGCCGTGGTGTAGCGGTCGCGCGGGAGGTAGACGAGGGCGGAGTAGTAGCGTCCGTACTCGTCCTGGCGCAGGTAGAGCCTGAGGCGCCTGCGCTCCTGGAGGTAGAGCACGGAGGTGACGATCGACCGCAGCTCGTCGACCGGGGTCTGGAACAGCTCGTCGCGCGGGTACGTCTCCAGGATCTGCAGCAGGTCGCGTCCGTCGTGGCTGTTGGGCGAGAACCCGGCCTGCTTCAGGACCTCCTCGACCTTGCGCCGGATGACCGGCACCCGGCGCACGGACTCGGTGTAGGCGGCGGAGGAGAACAGCCCGAGGAAGCGCCGCTCGCCGATGACGTTGCCGTCCGCGTCGAACTTCTTGACGCCGATGTAGTCCAGGTAGGACGGCCGGTGCACGGTCGACCGGCTGTTCGCCTTGGTCAGCACGAGCAGCTTGTGCTCGCGCGCCTTGGCCCGGGCGTCGGCGGGCAGCCGCTCGAACGAGGGGCTGACCGGGTGGCTCTCCTCGGCCGCGTGGTGCGGGTCCGCGCGCAGTATGCCGAGTCCGGTGCCGGGCACGGCGGCCAGCGAGTCGTCGTCGCGCAGCTGGTACTCGCGGTAGCCGAGGAAGGTGAAGTGGTCGTCCGACAGCCAGCGCAGCAGCTCGCGGGCCTCCTCGACCTGGGGTCCGGGCAGGTCGCCGGGGATGGGCTCGTCCGGCAGCCCCTCCGCCAGCCGGATCGCCGCCTCCCGCATCTTGCCCCAGTCCTCGACGGCCTCACGGGCGTCGGACAGCACGCGCAGCAGGTCGGCGGTGATCTGCTTCAGATCGGCCCGGTCGGTCTCGCGGTCGATCTCGACGTGGATCCAGGACTCGACGTGCGCGTCGTGCGGTAGGTCGCCGGTGGCCGGGGTCGACAGGACCTCGATGAGCTTGCCGGTGACGTCGCGCCGCACGACGAACTGGGGGTGGATGACGACGTGGATGCCACGCCCCTGACGCGTCAGCTCATTGGTGACGGAGTCGACGAGGAAGGGCATGTCGTCGGTGACGACCTCGACCACGGAGTGGCTGCAGGTCCACCCGTTCTCTTCCACCGTGGGGGTGTGCACCCGCACGTTCGCCGTGCCCTGGGGGCGGTTCTCGGCCAGCCGGTAGTGCGATACGGCCGCTCCGAAGACGTCGACCGGGTCGCGGTCGGTGAGGTCCTCCGGGGCCGTGTGCAGGTAGTAACGCTGGAGGAACGTGAGGAGGGTCTCGCGGTCCGGGGCCTTCTGGGCGTCTGGGGTCTCCTCGCCCGTCGACCCGGTCGGTAGGTGCCCCCCGACCGGGCTGTTCTCAGCTACCCGGGCGGCCCTCTCGAGCAACTCGGCCTTGGCTTCGTCCAGCTTGGTCTGCATTGTCCTCTGGCTCCTGTCGCGCGCCGTTGCGTGACGTAGAAGGAAGTACGGCCTCTGCGCTTACGACCTCACGTCGTGACACGGGGTATCCGGTCTGGTCCGACGCTATGCCGCAAGGTGAGATGAGCGGGGGTGTCTGAGCCATTCTTGAGCTGCGCCACCGGTGTGACGATGCTCTCTGCGACGCCCGGGTCCTGGTGATGTTCGGCGTCCCGGGAGCCCTCGACGGCACGTCCCGCCCGCGAAGACCAGCGACTGCCGCCCGGTCACGGATGTGGTCCGTGCTCTCCGGGCGCAGGGCAGGGACGACGACGTCCCCGCGAACTATCGCGCTGATCACGCCACCAAGGCTATCGCTCCTTACAGGGGCTCCGTCATGAGCCGTATGTGTACAAAACCAGCCCTGGAAGTTTGACGTTCTGCACAGTGCCGCTACGCATTTCGGTCTGGAGAGCCTCTGATGTCGGTCTCGGAGCTTTGTGGGGGCCGGTCAGGCCGCGAGCCGCTCCGCCTCCTCGACCGCTTCCTCCAGCGTGTCCACGACAGGCACGCCGACCGCTTCCAGGCTCACCCGGCTGTGCGACCCGCCGGTGTACAGCACGGCCCGGGCCCCGACGTGCAGCGCGGCCACGGCGTCGTCCGCCGCGTCCCCGATCACCACGGTGCGCTCCGGCGCCACCCCGCTCAGCGATGCCAGGTGCCGCACCATGTGCTCGGCCTTGCTGCCCCCCGACGGGCCGGTCCGCCCGTCCACCCGTATGAAGTGCGGCTCGATGCCGAAGCCGCGCACCAGCGGCACGAGCTCCTCGTGCACGTACATGCTCAGGATCGACTGGCTGCGACCCGCCGAGCGCCACCCGGCCAGCAGCTCCACGGCCCCCACCGTCAGCCCGCACGCCGTCCGGTGCTCGGCGTAGTACCGGTGGAAGACGTCGTCCATCGCCTCCCACTCGGCCTCGGTCGGCAGCCGCCCCATCAGCCGCTCGTAGAACTTCGGCACCGGCACGCAGTACAGCTCCCGGTACTTCTCCAGCGTCAGCGGCTCCAGCCCCAGCTCGGCGAAGGCCGCGTTCGTCGCCCCGATGATCGCGTCGATGTCGTGGAACAGCGTCCCGTTCCAGTCCCAGACAATGTGCGCGCCCGTCTTCATCCCCATGCCTGAAAACGTACCCGCCCTCACTGACAATCAAGAGGACGGCGCCTCAACGCGCCCCCCGGGGGGCATGTTCCGTCCCGCATGTTCAGTCCCCGCGCCCGACCAGGTTCGCGATCTCCTGCGTGGCGAACCACAGCAGCTCGTGGTCCTCGGCCCCGTCCACGAGGTACTGCGCGTCGTCGTCCCCGCCGTCCGCCGCCGGCAGCGCGTCGGCGGCCGCCGTCACATCGGCCCGGGCGTCCGCCGCGTCGACGTGCACCGACGCCGCCTTGGCCAACGGCACCGGTCCCGCGACCCGCACCTCGCCCGGTGCCGGATCGAGCCCCCGGCCAGGATCCGCGCTCACGGCCCGGTCGGCCACGTCGACGGCGATCACGACCCGGCGCCGTGGCGCCTCGGGCTCCTCCGCCAGCAGGCGCAGCGAGGCCAGCGCGGCCCGGCCTAGCGCCGCGTACTCCAGTTCCTCGGTGTCGTCGGAGACGTACCACTCGCGCAGCCCGGGCGTCACGGCGTAGGCGGCGAACGGCCCGGCTCCCAGCTCGCCCGTCCGGTACGCCTCGGCGAGACCGGGGAGGGTCAGGGGCACGTAGACACGCATGGGCTGGCCGCTTTCGTGGTCGTGGTCGGGCGTCCGAAGGGCTCCGCGAGGCTCCGGAAGGCCTTCAGGATACGTGCGGGGCGTCCCCTTTCGAGTCCCGCCCCGTGACGCCCGGGGCGTCCACCCCGGGCCCGGAATTCACCCTGCGCATCCCCGCATTCATGGGCTCCACGCCTTCGATATCACCCGGATAAGCGAACCTTCCGGCGCCCGCGACGCGCATCCCCCTTTTCTTGCCGCCGCCCCCGTAGGCCCCGTACAAGATCACCACCCGAAGTTACTCCCCGGTACCCACCGGACCCACGAAACGGGGACCCCCATGCACAAGGTCATGACCAGGACCCAGCCCCGCCCCACCCGCGCCCGACCCGGCACCGACCGCGCCGCCCTGACGACGGCACCCTTCCCGCCGACGAGCACGACTCGCCACGTCTCGGACGGCACCGCGCCGCGGACACCGGCCGGCACCACACCCCGCGCCTCGGGCGACGCTGCTCCCCACACACCCGCCGGCGCAGCACCTCCGCGGTCCCCCGGGAGCGGCCGGATGCGGCCTCCCGCGGCGGGTGGGCGCCCGCCGGCCTCCACCCGTGCCAGGGCCTCCCGCACCCGCCCGTCGGACACGCGCCCGCCGACCCCCTCCGCGACCCGCACAGCACCCCGCAGGACCACGGGAACGGCCACCATCCCGGAACCCGCGGACGCGACAGCTTCCGCCCCCGCCGAGGCCGGAACGGCCCCCCGCGTCCCGGCCCAGGGGTCCCGCCCCGCGGTGATCCCCCAGCCCCTGCCCACCGACCTCTTCGCCGACCTCCTCGTCGCCGTGCTGAGCGGTCACCGCCCCGTCCACTCGATGCTCCGCCACACCCGTGGCCGCGCCTACGACGAGCTGGCGTGGCTGGCCGAACGCGGCCCCCTGCGCACGCGCGGTGCCCGTCCCGTCGTCCGCGACATCGGCTACTACGAGCCCCGCCCGGGCGCCATCGAGGCCTTCGCCCGTATCGGTGCCGGCGACCGGCTGCGCGCCATGGCCTTCCGCCTGGAACTCGGGCGGGACCGCCGGTGGCGCTGCACGGCTGTCGAACTCGGCGGCCCCCGCCCGCCTCGCCCGGAAGCCGACTGAGGCCGCGAGGCCGCGAGGCCGCGAGGCCGACTGAAGCTGTCGACGCCGGCTGATGCCCTCGACACCGACTGATGCCGTCGACACCGACTGATGCCGTCGACGCCGAAGGGCCGGACACCCTCGGGTGTCCGGCCCTTCAAACCGCTACGGCGCCTCGGCGACCGTCACTTCTTGCGGCGGCCACGCCCCCGCGCCTGCTTGCGCCGCTCCGCGCGCGTGAGGCCGTCGGCCTCGGAGCGCACCGGCTCGCCGTCCTCGGTGAAGTCGCCCTCGATGGTGCCGCCCTCGCCGTCGACCGTCGGCGCGGAGAAGTGGAGGTTGCGCCGCTGCGGGACGTCGAGCCCCTTGGCGCGGATCTCCGGACGGGAACCCGCCTGCGCCGGCACCGCGTCGTGCTTCTCCAGGTCGGCCACCGGCTTGGTGTCCTCGACCGGGACCTCCTCGACCTGCTGCTCGACCTGGACCTCCAGGTTGAACAGGTAGCCGACGGACTCCTCCTTGATGCCCTCCATCATCGCGGTGAACATGTCGAAGCCCTCGCGCTGGTACTCGACCAGCGGGTCCTTCTGCGCCATGGCGCGCAGGCCGATGCCCTCCTGGAGGTAGTCCATCTCGTAGAGGTGCTCGCGCCACTTGCGGTCCAGGACCGACAGCACGACCCGGCGCTCCAGCTCCCGCATGATCTCGGAGCCGAGCTGGTCCTCGCGCGCCTGGTACTGCTCGTGGATGTCGTCCTTGATGGAGTCGCCGATGAACTCGGCGGTCAGCCCGGCACGGTCGCCGGCGGCCTCCTCCAGCTCCTCGATCGAGACGTTGCACGGGTAGAGCTGCTTGAAGGCGCCCCACAGCCGGTCGAGGTCCCAGTCCTCGGGGAAGCCCTCGGCGGTCTCGGCCTGGACGTAGGCGTCGATGGTGTCGTCCATGAAGTGCTGCACCTGCTCGTGCAGGTCCTCGCCCTCCAGGACGCGGCGCCGCTCGCCGTAGATGACCTCGCGCTGGCGGTTGAGCACCTCGTCGTACTTCAGGACGTTCTTGCGCGTCTCGAAGTTCTGCTGCTCGACCTGCGACTGGGCGGAGGCGATCGCGCGGGTGACCATCTTGTTCTCGATCGGCACGTCGTCCGGGACGTTCGCCATCGACATCACGCGCTCGACCATCTGGGCCTTGAACAGGCGCATCAGGTCATCGCCGAGGGAGAGGTAGAAACGGGACTCGCCCGGGTCGCCCTGACGGCCCGAACGACCGCGCAGCTGGTTGTCGATACGGCGCGACTCGTGGCGCTCGGTGCCCAGCACGTAGAGCCCGCCGAGCCTCTCGACCTCGTCCTTCTCCGCCTGGACGGCCTTCTCGGCCCGCTGGAGCGCCTCGGGCAGGGCGTGCGCCCACTCCTCGATGTGCTCCTCGGGGTCGAGGCCACGCTGGCGCAGTTCCGCCTCGGCGAGGTCCTCGGGGTTGCCGCCGAGCTTGATGTCCGTACCACGGCCGGCCATGTTCGTGGCCACCGTGACGGCACCCTTGCGGCCAGCCTGGGCGACGATCGTCGCCTCCCGGTCGTGCTGCTTGGCGTTCAGCACCTCGTGCTGGATGCCGCGCTTGCTGAGCTGCTGCGAGAGGTACTCGGACTTCTCGACGGAGGTCGTGCCGACGAGGATCGGCTGCCCCTTGCGGTGCTTCTCCTCGATGTCGTCGACGACCGCCTCGAACTTGGCGACCTCGGTCCGGTAGATCAGGTCCGACTGGTCCTTGCGGACCATCGGCCGGTTGGTCGGGATCGGCACCACGCCGAGCTTGTAGATCTGGTGGAACTCCGCGGCCTCGGTCATGGCCGTACCGGTCATGCCGGACAGGCCGGGCTGTTCCTTGCCGTTGTGGTCGTGGCGCTTGTAGAGGCGGAAGAAGTTCTGGAGGGTGATCGTGGCGAGCGTCTGGTTCTCGTCCTTGATCGGCACCGCTTCCTTGGCCTCGATCGCCTGGTGCATGCCCTCGTTGTAGCGGCGGCCCGCGAGGATACGTCCGGTGTGCTCGTCGACGATCATGACCTCGTCGTCGATGATGACGTAGTCCTTGTCCTTCTTGAAGAGCTCCTTGGCCTTGATGGCGTTGTTCAGGTAGCCCACCAGAGGGGTGTTCACCGACTCGTAGAGGTTGTCGATGCCCAGCCAGTCCTCGACCTTGGCGACACCGGACTCGTGGATGGCGACGGTGCGCTTCTTCTCGTCGACGTCGTAGTCGCCGGTTTCCTCGATGCCCTTGAGCGGCTGGCCGGCCTCGCCGCGCTTGAGGCGCTTCACCAGCTTGGCGAAGTCCCCGTACCACTTGGTGGCCTGGTCGGCCGGGCCGGAGATGATCAGCGGCGTACGGGCCTCGTCGATGAGGATGGAGTCGACCTCGTCGACGATGGCGAAGTTGTGGCCGCGCTGGACGAGCTCGTCCTGGGACCAGGCCATGTTGTCGCGCAGGTAGTCGAAGCCGAACTCGTTGTTCGTGCCGTACGTGATGTCGCAGGCGTACTGCTCGCGGCGCTGAGCCGGCGTCATGTTGGCGAGGATGCAGCCGACCTCGAGCCCCAGGAACCGGTGGACGCGGCCCATCATCTCGGAGTCGCGTTCGGCCAGGTAGTCGTTGACCGTGATGATGTGGACGCCCTTGCCGGACAGGGCGTTCAGGTAAGCCGGCAGGGTGCCGACGAGGGTCTTGCCCTCACCGGTCTTCATCTCGGCCACGTAGCCCATGTGCAGGGCCGCGCCACCCATCATCTGCACGTCGTAGTGACGCTGGCCGAGGACCCGCTTGGCGGCCTCGCGGACTGTGGCGAACGCCTCGGGCAGCAGGTCGTCCAGGGTCTCGCCGTCGGCGTAGCGCTGCTTGTACTCATCGGTGAGGGCGCGCAGCTCGGCGTCGGAGAGGTCGACGAAGTCCTCTTCGATGGAGTTGACCTGGTCCGCGATGCGGTGCAGCTTGCGCAGGATCTTGCCTTCGCCTGCACGCATGATCTTCGAGAGGACGGACACGGGGGTTGGTCTCCTTGCCGGTCGGGCCTGGGACGGTCGGTTACCACTTGACTTACTGAGCAACGGCCATCGTATGCGAGGACCCCACCGCGCCGGGAGGGCCTGCCGTGACGGCGACCGTCCGCTGCTTCGATTCTGATTCACGTCTGCGTCGAGATTCACGTCTGCTTCAAAGGGGACAACGTGCGGCCCCCTCGGATAGTGCCGCACTCCTCCACCGAATTGCACAACCCGTAATCACCTCTTCACCGACGGCAAGCACAAGACATCACGGCCGGCATCCGAGCAGAATCGCCCGATGGAACCCGTCACCCTCACCACGGACCGTCTCCTGCTGCGCGCGGTGGGCCCCCAGGACACCGACGCGGTGTACGAGGCCTGCCAGGACCCCGGCATCCAGCGCTGGACCACGATCCCCTCGCCCTACCTGCGCGAGCACGCCCAGAGCTTCACCGAGCAACTGGTCCCGGACGGCTGGAGGGACGGCTCCATGTTCACCTTCGGCGTCTTCCTGCACTCCGCGGAACTGGCGGGCATGCTCGGCATCACGATGCGCGCCCTGGGCATGGGCGAGATCGGCTTCTGGGCCGCCAAGCAGCACCGCGCCAACGGCTACGTCACCGAGGCCGTCCTCACCGTCTGCCGCTGGTCCTTCACCCGCGCCGCACTCGACCGCGTCGAATGGCGCGCCGAGGTGGGCAACCGGGCCTCCCGCGCGGTGGCGGAACGAGCGGGCTTCACGATCGAGGGCACGCTGCGCTCCGCGACGAACAACAAGGGAGTGCGGCGGGACACCTGGGTGGGCTCACTGCTCCCCTCGGACATGGGCCTGCCGTCGACGGCCCCGTACCTGCCGGCCCGCTGACCTGCCCCTCCTCCCCGGAGAACCCGCAGGTCACCCCCGTTGTCAGACCCACCCCCTACGCTGCGACCATGACCACCCCTCGCCCCATCGCCGACCTCTCCGCGGACGAGGCCCGCAGAATCGCGCTCCGCGCCCAGGGCTTCCTCGGCGCTCCCGACCGCCGTTCCGGTGTCCGTGGCGTCCTCCGCCACCTGGGCGCGATACAGCTCGACACCATCTCGGTCCTGGCCCGCTCCCATGAACTCGTCCCGTACGCCCGGCTGGGCGCGGTCGGCCGCAGAACGGTCGAGGATGCCTACTGGCAGGACACGCACTCCTTCGAGTACTGGTCCCACGCCGCCTGCATCCTCCCCATCGAGGAGTGGCCCCACTTCGCCTTCCGCCGCCGCGCCTACCGCAACCGCCCGCAGTGGAACCACGACCTGCCCGACGGCGTTTACGACCAGGTCATCAAGCAGCTCCGCTCCGAAGGCCCCCTCACGGCGACGGAGTTGGGCGGCGCGAAGAAGACGAACGACTGGTGGGACTGGTCCGGCTCCAAGGTCGCGGTGGAACGCGCCCTGATGTACGGCGAGGTGGTCTGCGTGGAGCGCCGCGGCTGGAAGCGCATCTACGACCTCGCCGAGCGCGCCGTGCCCGACGATTTGCTGCACGACGAGCTGGACGACACCGAGTGCCTGCGCCGCCTGGTCGGTCTGGCGGGCCGGTCCCTCGGGGTGGGCACCCGCGCGGACATCGCCGACTACCACCGCCTCAAGGGCGAGCAGGTCGACGCGGTGATCGCCGAGTCCGGCCTGGTCCCGGTCTCGGTCGAGGGCTGGGGCAAGCCTGCGTGGGCCGATCCCGCGGCTCTGGAGACGCCCCCGCGCGGCCGCCACCGCACCACGCTCCTGTCGCCCTTCGACTCCCTGATCTGGGAGCGGGCGCGCACGGAGCGGATCTTCGGATTCACGCACCGCCTGGAGGCCTACGTCCCCAAACAGAAGCGGATCCACGGCTACTTCGCGATGCCGGTCCTGGCCGGCGGCCGTCTGGTCGGCCGCGTGGACCCGGCCCGCGAGGGCCGCACGCTGGTCGCCAAGCAGGTCACCCTGGACGGCACGAAGGCCGTCCAGGCCGTCGCCCAGGCCCTGGCCGAGGCGGCGACGTGGGTGGACTGCACGGACGCCCGCGTGGAACGGGTCGACACTCCGGAGCTGCGCGAGCCCCTGGCGCGGGAACTCGCCCGCCTTCTCGGCTGAGACCGCGTCCTAGCGGATCTCGAGGATCTTCTCCCGCATCGCGTACACCACCGCTTCCATCCTGGAGTGCAGTTGCAGCTTCTCCAGGATGTTGCGGACGTGGTTCTTCACGGTGTTCTCGGAGATGAACAACTCCTTGGCAATGTCACGGTTGTTCATTCCCGTCGCGACGAGCTTGAGGACTTCCAGTTCGCGGTCGGTCAGGCGCGGCGCGGGCACCAGCCGGCGTTCGTCCGTGCGCTGGATCATCGACTTGAACTCGGTGAGGAGTTTCGACGCCATGGACGGGCTGATCTGCGACTGCCCGTCGGCCACCGCGCGAATGGCGGTGGCCACCTCGTCCGTGGAGATCTCCTTGAGGAGATAGCCGGTCGCTCCCGCCTTGATGGCCTCGTAGAGATCGGCTTCCTCGTCGCTGATCGTCAGCATGATGATCTTGGCGCTGGGTGCCACTTCCTTGATGGAGGTGCACGCCTCGATCCCGCCCCGCTTGGGCATCCGCACGTCCATCAGGACGATGTCGGGCAGCAGGTCGGCGGCCTTCTCGACGGCCTCGGCGCCGTCGCCCGCCTCCCCGATGACCTGGATGTCCTCCTCGGCCGCGAGCACGATCTCCAGGCCCCGGCGGAACAAGGCGTGGTCGTCCACCACAAGGACTCTGATCGGTTCCTTGCGTGGAGTCCCCGAGTCCGGGCCCATGCCGACGACGCCGTCGTCGGCATCCTCGTCACGCATCGGTCCGAAGCTGTCCGCCATCGTTCCTCCCCCTGAAGGCTGTGGCCTGAGGTCCTGAGCCATCGCCAACCCAGAGCAACGACCCACCGGTTGGGCCGTGGCCACCATGATTTCATGCCCGGACGGCACCGGGGTGCCGGAGCGGGGCGCGAAGTGGTCGCACGGGGGTGCCCCTGGGGGCGCACACGCGCTCCAGGGGCACCTGTTCCGCTGTCACCCGGCACGGTCAGCCGCCGAGCGCACCACCCGCGTCGGGGGAGTGCGCCTGGGTGACCATCGTGTCCGTGCTGAGGTGGATCACGCCGTAGTCGTAGGCGTGCCGTCGGTAGACGACACTCGGTTCCTTGGTCTCGGAGTCGACGAACAGGTAGAAGTCGTGCCCGACCAGCTCCATCTCGTAGAGAGCCTGGTCGAGGGTCATGGGGGCTGCGACGTGGGTCTTCTCGCGGACGACGATGGGGCCGTCACCCTGCACTTCCAGCGAGCCGATCTTCTTCGTGGGTACGGCCTCGGGCTCCTCCTCGGAAGCCGGCACCAGGCCGTTTCCGTTGAGCGTCGCCACACCCGGGACGTGGTCGGCGACCTCGGCGGCCGGGATCCGGCGCGCGCCACGGCGCGAGTACCGCTTGTCGTGCTGCCTGCGCAGCCGGGCTTCCAGCTTTTCCGCCGCCAGGTCGAGCGCCGCGTACGGATCGCTCGCCGCTGCCTCCGCCCGGATCACCGGGCCGCGGGAGCGGAGCGTGATCTCCACTCGGTCACAGCGGTCGGCCTGCCGGGGGTTGGGCTCCTTGGACACCTCGACGTCGAGGCTGATCACCTTGCCATCGAGCTTCTGGATCTTCTCCAGCTTCAGCTTCTCGGCCACGTGCTTCCGGAACCGCTCGGGCACCTCGGTCTTGCGGCCCTTGACGACGATGTCCACGCAGAACTCCGTTCCCGGATCACTCCGCTGCGGTGCGGAGCGTCTCCCTTTTGCACCAGGCTCCGGTGAGTCCCGGAACCTCGGACTCGGTGACTTCCACCTCCTCCCCCGCGAGCGAGATCTCCACTCCACCGGTGCGAGTGATGAAGAAAAACTCGCAGCACGGCATTCGGATTCGAGAGGTGTGGCCTGCGGCTTTCCCTCTCAACCGAACATATCTCGCCCGGACGGATGTCGTCACCCTCTACTGCGGCGTACCTCCGTTCAGGTGAATAGGCCCTCTCGTTACCTGCAACGACACAAGATCTCAGTCAGTTCCGGTTTATTTCGAAAGAGTCCGGAGTTGCCGCGACCACTGCCGCGCACACCACCTCGGCGACTCCGCCGACGTCGCCCGCGCCCGTGTTCACCTGCCGGGCGGGCCTCCGGCCCGTCCTCTCCTGCCTTGATCCGACGTTCTGTTCCTCTCTGCTTTCCCACGTCTCTCCCGCATACACGGCCGAAGTCCATGAGACGTTCGGAATCGGCCCCGTCACCCCGAAAGCGGTCTGCCGCCCGCCCGAGACCGCCCGCACGGCACGCGCGGCCTCCGCCAGAGAGGCCCCGGTGGTCATCACGTCGTCGACGAGGACGACCGCTCCCCCGGAGAGCAGCCGGGCGCCGCCGGGAGCCACCGCCAGCGCGCCCGCGAGATTGTCCAGCCGCTGCCGTGAGCTGAGCCCCGACTGGTCGGCCACGGCCCGGCGTTGCCGCAGCACCCCGGCCACCCGGGCCGGAAGCCCCCGCCGCCGCAACTCACCCGCTGCCGCGAGCGCGATCCGCCGCGCCGGATCATGCCCCCGGGCCCGCACGGCCCGCCGCCCGGACGGCACCGGCACGAGCAGCACAGGAGCCCTGCCGCCCCAGGGCAGGGCCCCTCCGGCCGGCGCCGGAGCCCGGGCATCCATCAGCCCCGCCCCTACCGCTTCCGCAAGCGCCACTCCGAGCGGTCCGGCGAGCGCCAGGGCACCCCGTTCCTTGTGGGCCAGCAGCGTCGCCCGGACCTCGTCGGCGTACCGGGCCGCCGCGTGCACCACGGGCAGCCCGGGCGGCTCCGGCACCGGTCGTACCCGCCGCACCGCGCTTCCGCCCAGCACCGCACGGCACCGCGCGCACAGCACCGTACGAGGCACCCCGCAGCCCCCGCAGTCGCCCGGCAGCATCAGGTCGGTCAGGTCCTGCCACCAGCGCCGCATGGCCACCACTGTGCCCCTGTGGGCCCGGTCCGGCCACCCCTGTGGACAACCGTGGCGGACCGCCTGTGGACAACCAGCCGCCCTCGCCACCGGCTCGTCCCCCACACGAGTGACGCCCCGCAGAAGCCCCAGCAACCACGGAGCCACGGAAGCCACGGGCCGGAGGCGACCGACGAGCACCGGCCCCGCGCACGCCCCCCGAACGCCGGCGGCCGCTCCTGCCGAGTCCGACCTCGGCAGGAGCGGCCGCCCGCACCCAGCGCACCCCGGCCACACCTGCCACCGGGGCGCTCACAGCTCACCCCGGATAGACCGGCGCCGTCCCCTCCGTCACCTTCTGCCACTGCTCGCCCGAGGGCAGGCGGACGATGCCGTCCACCGAGTACGCCACCAGCGGCAGCTGGTCGTCCTCGGCAGCGGTGACCTCCTTGACGCCGGTCAGAGCGGCGGGCGCCGGCACGTCCGGCGTGGAGCCGTCGACCTGGACGTACCGCATCTGCTCGACGCCCCCGTGCTCGCGCCCGACCACCACGAGCCGGCTGTCCCCGGCCCACGACATGGTGGTGACCTCCTCCAGTTCCGGCGTCGCGGAGCGCAGTTCCACCACCCTGACGGCCGGCTTCTCACCCGGCTTCTCGTCCCGCTCGATCAGACCGATCAGCAGGGCCTTCTTGCCGCCCTTCTCCACGACGAGCGCGATCCGCACTCCGTCGGCGGCGACCCGCACGGACTGGATCCGTCCGTCCAGGTGCGGCGTGCGCACCTCTACCGGATCGCCCTTGCCCTCCTCGAAGAGGAGCAGCCGGGGACGCTCGGGATCGCGGTCGGCCACCCACAGTCCGTCGTCCGCGTCCCAGCTGGGGGGCGTCAGCCGGTCCTTCTCGGACCGGCCCTGGCTGCGCAGCACCGGCTCGCCCAGCGATCCGCCCGAGACGAGCGAGCCCACGTACAGCGACCGGCCGTCGAGGCTCACGCCGGCCGCCGTGTGCTCATCACGCGACACCGCCACCGACCGCAGCGCCGTGTCACCCTCGCCGAGGGCGCCCGGCGCCGGGTCAGGCTCGTTGCCGCTGCTGCCCGCTGCGATCCGCACGAGCCGGTGCTTGCCGTCGACGAAGTACAGGTAGTCGGGGTGCCGCGCCGAGCTGCGGGAGGCCGCCGAATCGGCCCCCTCCTGCGTGAGCGAGCACAGCTCCGCCCCTCCGGCCCGCAGCTCGACCTCCTCCACCGCGGGGCTGAGGTTGCGCAGCGTGAAGAGCATCTGGGCGGCCATCTCCTCGCACCGGTTGGTGCCGATGCCCGCGGCCTTGTCGTTGAGCGGGACCGTCAGCTTGCTCCGGTCGTCCGGCGTCAGCGCCCCGGCGTCCTTCGCCAACGCCGTACCGGTGGGGAAACTCGATCTGACCACGGGTCCGAGCCACCGCGTGGGCCCGCTGAGCAGGGAACTCACCATCTGCGTCATGGGCTCCACACGCCGGCGCACGTAGATGGGATCGGCGACCGCCGTGGGCCGTGACTTCGATCCGGCCGCCTCGGTGTTCGAGGCGAAGTAGTACTTGCTGACGGACATGTAGTTGCGCTGGAAGTCCGACTCGCCGATGACGACGCCCTGCGGCAGCGCGTCGATCCGCCACTGCCGCTTGTCGTCCTGCGTCAGGTGCACGCTCCTGCCGTACGCCCCGGTCGCGGGCGCGTACGCCTGCTGGGCGTCGACGGTGGCGACCTTGGTACCGGTCAGCATGTACGAGATCTCGCCGGTGTCCTCCCCGCCGCCGCCGGGCTCGGGCTTGGCACCCGGCCCGTCCGTCAGCACCGTGGCGGACGCCTCGGGCCGCCACGTCTTCGCGGCGTCGCCGGTCAGGTACTGGCGCGCGGTCTTGTACTGCGGATCGTCGCTGGTGAGCGCCTCAAGGAAGCCCTGCACGATCTCCGAGGGCGACGCGTCCTCCCCCGGCGGCACGGCGAACACCTGCACCTGGGTCTCCTGGCGCGGTGTGGACTCCACACCCCGCAGGTCCCCGCTGTCCGGCATCGAGGCACAGCCCGCCAGCACCAGAACGCCACCGGCGGCGTACGCCATCACTTGCGCAGGCCTGCGCCGGCCGCGCCCCTCGCGGTCAGCGCCCACGAGATGCCTCCCCTTGCCTGTCCACGTCCCCGGGCCCGGTCGCCCGGCTGCCCGTTCCCGCGGAGTGGTCGTCCTCGTCCCGCGGCCCGTTCACGACCGGATCCCGTCCGGCCCGGCCCTCGGCACCACCCTGGCGCCCCGCCCCCTCCGGGCGACCCACGCCGTCGCCGGGAGGCTGCTGCTCAGCCCCCGCCGATTCGTCCTGCCGGCGCGCGCCCGATGCGGGCCTGGGCACCACACGCGAACCGTTGCCGGGCAGCGCCGTCGGATCGGCCGTAGGAGCGCTCCGCGGCGGTATCGGGTCCCGCTTCGCCCCCTGCGGCCCCGGCCCGCTCACCGGCTGCGCCGGCACCGTCGCCCGCTTCTCGCCGTCCCCGCCGCCGCACGGCAGACCGGCGTCGTCGAGCCCGCGGTTGCGCCGGGAGTCCTTGGGCTCCAGCGGTATCGGGGAGCCCCGCAGCGGCTCGTCGGCGGTCCTGGGCAGCGTCAGCCGGAACTGCGATCCCCCGCCCGGCTCGCCCCAGGCCTGCAGCCAGCCGCCGTGCAGCCGCGCGTCCTCCAGGGCGATGGACAGCCCCAGGCCCGTACCCCCCGTGGTACGCGCGCGTGCCGGGTCGGCCCGCCAGAAGCGGCTGAACACCCGGGTCGCCTCGCCCGGCTTGAGCCCGACCCCGTAGTCCCGCACCGCCACGGCGACGGCACCGCCGGCCGCGGCGAGCTTGACGACGACGTCCCTGCCCTCGCCGTGCTCGACGGCGTTGACCACGAGGTTGCGCAGCACCCGCTCCACGCGCCGGGCGTCGGCCTCGGCGACGACGGGCTGCTGGTCGCCGAGGACGCGGATCCGCGTCCCCTTGCGCTCCGCGAGCGGCTCGGCCCCGCTGACCACCCGCCGTACGACGTTCCTGAGGTCTATCGGCTCCGCCTCCAGCGCCGCGGCGCCCGCGTCGAACCGGCTGATCTCCAGCAGATCCGCGAGCAGCGACTCGAACCGGTCCAGCTGGTCCGCGAGCAGCTCCGCCGACCGCGCGGTGACCGGATCGAAATCCACCCGCGCCTCGTGGATGACGTCGGCGGCCATCCGTACGGTCGTCAGCGGCGTCCGCAGCTCGTGCGACACGTCCGACACGAACCGGCGCTGCATCCGCGACAGGTCCTCCAGCTGGCTGATCTTGAGCTGGAGGTTCTGCGCCATCTTGTTGAAGGCCTCACCGAGCCGCGCGATGTCGTCCTCGCCGGTGACCTTCATACGCTCCTGGAGCCGCCCGGCCGACAGCCGCTCGGCGATCCCCGCCGCCATCCGCACCGGCGTCACGACCTGCCGCACCACGAGCCAGGCGATGGCCCCCAGCAGGACGACGACGAACAGCCCGGCCGTCGCCAGCGTGCCCTTGACCAGGCTCAGCGACTTCTCCTCCTGGGTGAGCGGGAAGAGGTAGTACAGCTGGTACGGGTCGCCGTTGGGGTCGTCGACCTGCTGGCCGATGACCAGGCCCGGCTGGGAGTCCTTCGTCGGGTTGTTGTAGGTGATGCGGGTGTAGCTCTGCGCGGCCGTCGTACTGTGGCCGATCCGCTCGCGCAGGTCGGCGGGCACACTCCGGTTCCAGTCCACCTCGCCGGAGGCACGCTGCCCGCGGCCGCCCGCCCCCTCCGCGTCGGTGGCCGGGAGCGTCACGACGTCGAAGGCGCCCTGGCCGCCGCTGGACAGGGAGGAGACGAGGTCGCTCATCCACGGGGTGACGTTCTGCGCGGGACGCCCGACCGACGTGGTGCCGTCGTCGCCGGTGCCACTCGCCGCTTCGTCGGCCCGCTGTTTGGCCACCGCGAACCCGCCGGTGGCCTGGCTCTGGGACGCCTTCACCTTGGCGTCCAGGAGGCCGTTGCGCACCTGCCCGATGACGACGAAGCCGAGCAGCAGCACGACGCCCAGCGACATCAGCAGCGTCGTGACGACGACCTTGAGCTGGATGTTGCGCCGCCACAACCGCATGACGGGCAGCAGGGGCCGGCGCACCCACCGCATGAACAGGCGGATGACGGGGCTGCCCTGGACTCCGCCCTGGAGCAGCAGCCCGCTCTCCAGGAACCGTCCCCAACGGGAGCCGGGTTTCTTCCGCCCGACAGGCCGCTCCGGGCGGGCCCCGGACCGGCCGGGCGCCGAAGCGGCACTGTCGCCGGACATGTCAGCTCGGTCCTGCCTTGTATCCGACACCACGGACGGTCACCACGATCTCCGGCTTCTCCGGGTCCTTCTCGACCTTGGAGCGCAGCCGCTGCACATGGACGTTGACCAGCCGCGTGTCCGCCGCGTGCCGGTAACCCCAGACCTGCTCCAGCAGCACCTCGCGCGTGAACACCTGCCACGGCTTGCGCGCGAGCGCGACCAGCAGGTCGAACTCCAGCGGCGTCAGCGCGATCGACTGCCCGTCCCGCTTCACGGAGTGCCCCGCCACATCGATGACCAGGTCACCGATGGCGAGCTGCTCCGGAGCGGGCTCCTCCGACCTCCGCAGCCGCGCCCGGATCCGGGCCACCAGCTCCTTCGGCTTGAACGGCTTCACGATGTAGTCGTCGGCGCCCGACTCCAGGCCCACGACGACGTCGACCGTGTCGCTCTTCGCCGTCAGCATCACGATCGGCACACCCGACTCCGCCCTGATCAGGCGGCACACCTCGATGCCGTCGCGGCCGGGCAGCATCAGATCGAGCAGCACCAGGTCGGGCTTGGCCTCACGGAACGCGGCCAGCGCCTTGTCCCCGTCGGCCACGAACGACGGCTCGAAACCCTCACCACGCAGCACGATGCCGAGCATCTCGGCCAGTGCGGTGTCGTCGTCGACGACAAGGACTCGTCCCTTCATAAACGACATCATCCCATTCTCATAACAGTGGCGAAGGCAGTGGTGAGGTAGGTCACCGGCCAGTGACCATAGTCGCAGCAAGCGCTACTGTCTGCCCTCGCCGGGCCCGCAGACGATCTCCAGCAGGGCGGAGAGGCGAGGGTGCCGGAGCACGCCGCCGCCCCGTGCACCCACGCAGCGCCCGGCTCAGCCCGCGGCCACCCGGCTTGACCGGGCACACATCTCGGCGAGCGCCTCGGCCGTCACAGGCGAAACAGCGCCCTCCTCCGTGACGATCGCCGTCACCAGCTCGGCCGGCGTCACGTCGAACGCCGGGTTGTACGCCTGCGTCCCCAGCGGCGCCACCGGAATCCCACCGCCCGCCTCCGCACCGACCACCGGCACCTGCGGCGCCGTCACCTCGGTCACCTCATGCCCAGGACGCTGCTCCACCTCGACGGACGCCCCGTCCGCGGTGTCCAGATCCACCGTCGTCACCGGCGCCACCACGATGAACGGCACGTGGTGGTACCGCGCCAGCACCGCCAGCGGATAGCTCCCGACCTTGTTCGCCACCGAACCGTCCGCCGTGATGCGGTCCGCCCCGATCAGCACCGCGTCCACCTCCCCCGCGGCGAACAGCGACCCCGCCGCGTTGTCGGTGAGCAGCGTGTACGCCATCCCGCTGCGAGCCGCCTCGTACGCCGTCAGACGAGCGCCCTGCAGCAGCGGCCGCGTCTCGTCCACCCACAGCCGCCGCAGCCGCCCCGTCCGGTGCGCCGCGAGCGCCACCGCGAACGCCGTCCCCTCCCCGCCCGACACCAGCGAACCGGTGTTGCAGTGGGTGAGGATCCGGTGCCCGCCACCGGGCAGCAGCTCGTCCAGCAGCGCCAGCCCGTGCTCGGCCATCCGCCCACTGGCCTCGGCGTCCTCCCGGTGCAGCTGCCGCGCCGCGGCCAGCGCCGCCGCGGCCGCCTGCCGGACGTCACCGCCCTTGGCGAGCGCCGCCTCATGGGCCGACTGGGCCCGACGCACGCCCACGGCCAGGTTCACCGCCGTCGGCCGGGCACTCGCCAGCGCGGCCGCCGCCTCGTCCACGTCGAAGCCCCGCGCGGCGGCGAGCGCGACGCCGTACGCCCCCGCGATGCCGAGCAGCGGCGCCCCGCGCACCGCCAGCGAACGGATCGCCTCCACGAGTGCGGACGCGTCCGTACAGACCCGTTCGACCTCCTCGGCGGGCAGCCTCGTCTGGTCCAGCAGGACCAGAACCGGGCCTTCCGGTGGCTCTTCCCAGCGGATCGCCGGGATCTCGGTCGGCCGCTTGTCATCGCCGCTGTGCGCGTACTGATCAGCCATGCCGTCAGTCTGCCCCCTATCGAGCGGACAATTGAAGGTACGCAGCCCCTACCGCGGCCGGTCACTCCAAGACCACCCCATGGCACGATGGCTGCCAACCTGCCGCCGCGACCGCGGACGGGCACCGTGAAGGAGCGACGATGAACGACACTCCGGGCTGGGCCTCGCCCGGATCCGCCCCGTCCGACGGGCAGAAGCCGGACCAGTCCGGACCTGCCGAGCCCACCGACCGCCCCGCCCCCGCACAGCCCGCGGACCAGCCGGCCCAGCCCGGCCAGGCCCCGCAGGACGCCGGCCCGCAGTGGTCCAAGGAACAACCGCCACCGGCCCAGTGGTCCGCCCCCAGCGGCCCGGCGGCCCCCGGCCAGGCGCCCCCGCCCCCGCCCCCCGGCCCGGGCTGGGGCAACCAGCCCCCCGGCGGCTACGGCCCCGCAGGCCACGGCGGATACGGCGCGCCCGGAGCTCACGGCGGCTGGGGAAGCGGCTGGGGCGGCCCCCCGCCCGCCGCCAAGCCCGGCATCATCCCGCTCCGCCCGCTCGGCGTGGGCGAGATCCTCGACGGCGCGGTCTCCACCATGCGCACCTACTGGCGCACGGTCCTCGGCATCTCCCTGACCGTCGCCGTCCTCACCGAGCTCATCGTCGTCCTGTTCCAGGGCCTCGTCCTGAACGACTCCAGCACCGAAGCCCTCAACGACCCCAGCGCCACCCTCAGCGAGCTGAGCCGCGCCATGGGCGACGCCATGCTCAACTCCAGCGTCGTCTTCGTGATCTCCCTGGTCGGTACCGTCATCGCGACCGCCCTGCTCACCACCGTCACCAGCCGCGCCGTACTCGGCACATCGGTGACCATCGGCGAGGCCTGGCGCGACGCCCGCCCCCAGATCCTCAAACTGTTCGGCCTCATCTGCGTGTTGCTGCTCATCACCGTCGGCGTCGTCACCGTGGGAGCCCTGCCCGGCCTCCTCGTGACCATCGCCGGGAGCAGCGGCCCGGGCGTCGCCCTCACCGTCCTCGGCATCATCGGCGCCGGCATCGTCGCCCTGTGGCTGGCCATCCGCTTCTCCCTCGCCTCTCCCGCCCTCATGCTGGAGAAGCAGGGCATCAAGAAGGCCATGAGCCGCTCCGCGAAGCTCGTCCAGGGCACCTGGTGGCGGATCTTCGGCATCCAGCTGCTCGCCACGCTCATCGCGAACGTCGTCGCCTCGATCATCGTCATCCCCTTCACCCTCCTCGCCGCGGCCCTCAGCGGCGACGGCCTCACCGGCTGGCTCAACACCGGTGTCGGCAGCCTCGGCTGGACGTTCCTCATCATCAGCGGCATCGGCTCGGTGATCGGCTCCATGATCACGTTCCCCATCACGGCCGGCGTCACCGTGCTCCTCTACATCGACCAGCGCATCCGCCGCGAGGCCCTCGACCTCGAACTGGCCCGCGCCGCCGGCGTCCAGGGCTACGGCTCCACCGCCCCCGGCGCCACCCCGGGGAGCTGATGCGGTGAGCCGGGCGGGGGAACTTCTCACAACGGCGCTGCCACGCGCCGGCATACGGACGCTGCTGAGCGCCGGCGACACCTCCCTGCTGTCGCCGGTCCGCTCCGCCGACGAGCCGCCCCTCACCATCCCGCGCGACCCCGCGCGCGAGGCGGCCCGGCGCGAGCTGTCCAAGCGCATGTACCACGAGAACGACCCCAGCCTGTTCCAGCGCGCCCTCGACGCCTTCTGGGACTGGCTCGGCAAACTCCTCAACGCCGCCTCGACCGCCACCCCCGGCGGCACACTCGGCCTGATCGTCGTCGTCCTGGCCGTCATCGCCGTCCTGGCCGCCCTGTGGTGGCGCCTGGGCACCCCGCGCCGCCAACCCACCTCGTCAGCAACCCTGTTCGACGACCGCCCCCGCAGCGCCGCCGACCACCGCGCCACCGCCGAGGCACACGCCGCCCAGGGCCACTGGAACCAGGCCGTCCAGGAACGCATGCGCGCCCTCGTCCGCGCCCTGGAGGAACGCGCCCTCCTCGACGTCCGCCCCGGCCGCACCGCCGACGAGGCCGCAGCCGAAGCCGGCCGCGCCCTGCCCGCCCACACCGACCGGCTGCGCACCGCCGCCCGCGACTTCGACGACGTCACATACGGCGGCCGCTCGGCGACCGAACAGTCGTACCACCGCATCGCGGAACTCGACCGCGACCTGGAACGCACCAAGCCCCAGCTCGCGACGAGCAGCGCCACCACGGCCCCCAACACCCGCCAGGGAGCCGCCGAATGACCACCGAGGCCACCCTCACGTCCACCTCGGCCTCGCCCACCGCCCGCCAGGTGTGGACCCGCGCGCGCGGTATCGCACTCGCCCTGGTGGTACTCCTCGCGGGAGCCGTCGCCATCGCCGTCATTCGTTCCGACGCCCGCCACGGCGAACTCGACCCGCGCTCCGCCGACCCGGGCGGCAGCCGCGCCGTCGCCGAACTCCTCGCCGACCGGGGCGTGGACACCCGCGTGGTCACCACCCTGGACGAGGCAGCCACCGCGGCCGGCCCGGACACCACCCTCCTGGTCGCCGCCCCCGACCTGCTGACCCCCACTCAGCAGACCCGGCTGCACAACGCGTTCGCCGACTCCCGCGGCCGCACCGTCCTGGTCGCCTCCGGCAGCGCCTCCATCGAACGGCTCGCCCCCGGCGTCACCGCCGACCCCGCCACCAGCCTCGACTCGACGCTCTCCCCCGACTGCGCCCTGCCCGCCGCCCAGCGGGCCGGCACCGCCGACACGGGCGGCGTCCGCTACTCCACCACCCACCTCGGCGCCGACGCGTGCTACCCCAGCGAACGCCTGGCAACCCTGCTGCGCATCCCGGACAGCACAGGGGACGGCGACACCATCGCCCTGGGCGCGCCCGACATACTCCTCAACGACCACCTCGACGAGCAGGGCAACGCCTCGCTCGCCCTCCAACTCCTCGGCTCGCGCCCCCATCTGGTCTGGTACCTCCCCTCGCTCTCCGACACGTCGGCAGCCAACCCCGACGACGAACGCAGCTTCTTCGACCTGCTCCCCTCGGGCTGGCTCTGGGGCACCCTGCAGCTCTTCATCGCCGCGGCCCTGGCCGCCCTCTGGCGGGCACGTCGGCTCGGCCCCCTCGTGCCCGAAAAACTCCCCGTCGCGATCCGCGCCTCCGAAACCGCCGAAGGCCGCGCCCGGCTCTACCGCAAGACCGACGCCCGCGACCGCGCGGCCGACGCTCTGCGCTCCACCACCCGCACCCGCCTCGCCCCCCTCGTAGGCGTCCCCGTCACCCAGGCGCACACGCCCGAGGCCCTTCTCCCCGCCCTGTCCGCCCACCTCCACGGCGACGGCCAGGACCAGCAATCCCTCCTCTTCGGACCACCGCCCAGCGACGACGCAGCACTCATCGCACTCGCCGACCGACTCGACGCCCTCGAAAGAGAGGTACGCCGTCCATGATGGACCCGACCACTGACAACGCTGGGCAGACCGGGGACCCGGGCACCGCCCGAGACGCCCTGGAGGCCCTGCGCGCCGAGATCGCCAAGGCCGTGGTCGGCCAGGACCCCGCCGTCACCGGCCTCGTCGTCGCCCTGCTCTGCCGCGGCCACGTCCTCCTCGAAGGCGTCCCCGGCGTCGCCAAGACCCTCCTGGTCCGCGCCCTCGCCTCCGCCCTCGAACTCGACACCAAGCGCGTCCAGTTCACGCCCGACCTCATGCCGAGCGACGTGACCGGCTCCCTGGTCTACGACACCCGCAGCGCCGAGTTCTCCTTCCAGCCCGGCCCCGTCTTCACCAACCTCCTCCTCGCCGACGAGATCAACCGCACGCCCCCCAAGACCCAGTCGTCCCTCCTCGAAGCCATGGAGGAACGCCAGGTCACCGTCGACGGCACCCCCCGCCCCCTCCCCGACCCGTTCCTGGTCGCAGCGACCCAGAATCCGGTCGAGTACGAGGGCACCTACCCCCTCCCGGAAGCCCAGCTCGACCGCTTCCTCCTCAAACTCACCATCCCCCTCCCCTCCCGCCAGGACGAGATCGACGTCCTCACCCGCCACGCCGAGGGCTTCAACCCCCGCGACCTCCACGCCGCCGGCGTACGCCCCGTAGCGGGCCCCGCCGACCTGGAGGCAGCCCGCGCAGCGGTCGCCAAGACGACCATCTCCCCGGAAATCACCGCCTACGTCGTCGACATCTGCCGCGCCACCCGCGAGTCGCCCTCCCTCACCCTGGGTGTCTCTCCCCGAGGCGCCACGGCCCTCCTGGCCACCGCCCGCGCCTGGGCCTGGCTGACCGGCCGCGACTACGTCATCCCGGACGACGTGAAGGCCCTCGCCCTGCCCACCCTCCGCCACCGCGTGCAACTCCGCCCGGAGGCCGAAATGGAAGGCGTGACGGCCGACTCCGTCATCAACGCGATCCTCGCCCACGTCCCCGTCCCCCGCTGATGGCACTCACCGGACGCGCCGCCCTCCTCGCGGCCCTGGGCTCCCTCCCCGTCGGCATCTGGGAGCCCAGCTGGACGGGTATCCTGGCGGTCAACGCTCCCCTGGCCGTGGCCTGCGCCTGCGACTTCGCACTCGCCGCCCCCGTACGCCGCCTGGGCCTGACCCGCTCCGGCGACACCTCAGTACGCCTCGGCGACACGGCGGAGGTGACCCTGACGATCACGAATCCGTCCCGCCGCCCCCTCCGCGCCCGACTGCGCGACGCCTGGCCCCCCAGCAGCTGGCAGCCCGGCACGGAGACAGCGGCCTCCCGCCACCGCCTCACGGTCCCCGCGGGCGAACGCCGCCGCGTCACGACCAAGCTCCGCCCCACCCGCCGGGGCGACCGCCAGGCCGACCGCATCACCATCCGCTCGTACGGCCCCCTCGGCCTCTTCTCCCGCCAGGGCACCCACCGGGCTCCCTGGACGGTCCGTGTCCTGCCGCCGTTCACCAGCCGCAAGCACCTCCCGTCCAAACTGGCCCGCCTCCGCGAGCTGGACGGCCGCACCAGCGTCCTCACTCGCGGCGAGGGCACGGAGTTCGACAGTCTGCGCGAGTACGTCCCCGGCGACGACACCCGCTCCATCGACTGGCGCGCCACAGCCCGCCAGACCACGGTCGCCGTACGCACCTGGCGTCCCGAACGCGACCGCCACATCCTCGTGGTCCTCGACACCGGCCGCACCTCGGCCGGCCGCGTGGGCGACGCACCACGCCTCGACGCCTCCATGGACGCGGCCCTCCTCCTCGCAGCCCTCGCCTCCCGCGCCGGCGACCGCGTGGACCTCCTCGCCTACGACCGCAAGGTTCGCGCCCTCGTGCAGGGCCGCACGGCGGGCGACGTCCTTCCCGCCCTGGTCAACGCCATGGCCATGCTGGAGCCGGCGCTCGTCGAAACGGACGCCCGAGGCCTCACAGCGACCGCTCTCCGTACGTCCCCTCGCCGCTCCCTGATCGTCCTGCTCACCACGCTGGACGCCGCCCCCATCGAAGAAGGCCTGCTCCCGGTCCTCACTCAGCTCACCCAGCGCCACACCGTCCTGCTGGCGTCGGTGGCAGACCCGCACATCACGGAAATGGCCACAGCACGCGGTAGCGCCGACGCAGTCTACGAGGCCGCAGCAGCCGCCCAGGCCCAGTCAGAGCGTCACCACACAGCAGAACAACTCCGCCGCCACGGCGTCACGGTCGTGGACGCCACTCCGGACGACCTGGCGCCGGCACTGGCGGACGCGTACCTGGCATTGAAGACGGCTGGACGCCTGTGAAAAGACGGGTCCTTGAAAGGGGGCCTAAACGCAGAAAACCCCCGCATCCGAAGATGCGGGGGTTTTCCCAAAAATTGTTCGGCGGCGTCCTACTCTCCCACAGGGTCCCCCCTGCAGTACC
>NZ_JNXI01000006.1 GCF_000717055.1 Streptomyces iakyrus
GCCTGTGCACTGTGTGCCCAAGCGGCGGGCTCGGGGGGTTGTGGGGGCGGGGCGGTGGCAGAGGGTGCTGAAGGCCGGGGTGGGGGCCCGGGCCGGAGACGGGGGTGCCACGGGGGTGAAGTCGGGGGGAGGGTAGGGGGTGCTTCGGCTGCGGGGCTCGTCGTAGGCGGGTGGTGTCCCGGTTGCGGGGCGCTTCTCGAGGGGCAGGGGCTCTGTCACCACGGCATGGCCACACCTCCGTTGGGGCGGAGGATCTGGCCCGTCGTGAAGGCCGAGGCGTCGGAGACCAGGTGGAGGATCGCGTGGGCGACGTCCTCGGGCTCGCCCACGCGGCCCAGGGGCGACATCCGGGCCATGACGGACTCCGTGTGCGCCTGGGAGCCGCTGTCGCCGTGATCGGTCATCGGCGTACGGATCCAGCCCGGCGCGACCGCGTTGACACGGATCCCGTGCCGGCCCACCTCCGTCGCGAGGGTCTTCGTCAGCTGCACCACCGCCGCCTTGGCCGCGCCGTAGCAGAGCAGCCCGGGGCCGCCCGTGTCGACGGCGCCCGAGGCCATGGTGACGATGCTGCCCCGGGTGCCGCGGGCGATCATGAGGCGGGCGGCCTCCTGGCAGGCGTACAGCACGCCCTTGAAGTTGACGTCGAGGACCCGGTCGAGGTCCTCGTCCCGGGTCTCCAGCACGAGACTGCGGTGCATGATCCCGGCGACCGCGGCCAGGGCGTCCAGGCGTTCGCCGGAGGTGAGGGCCTGCCGTAGCCCGGCCCGGTCGGTGACGTCGAGGGTGTGGGTGCGGGCGGTGCCACCGCTGTCCTTGATCAGGGCCGCCGTCTCGTGCAGACCCTCGGCGTCACGGTCCGCGCAGTGCACGGTCGCCCCTGCCTCGGCGAGCAGCAGTGCCGAGGCACGGCCGATGCCGCTCGCGGCGCCGGTGACGAACGCGGTGCGGCCGGTGAGGTCGTACGCCGTGACGGGCATACAGGGACCGTACGAGCGTTTCTGACGGATCGTCAATTGGTGTGGCCGCGCCGGGCCGGGGTGGGAGCCGGGCCGGGCTGGCAGGTGGGGCACCAGTAGGTGGGGCGTTCGCGGGAGCCGTCGCCCTGGTCGGCGACCCGGATCGGGGTACGGCAGCGCAGGCAGGGGCGGCGGGCCCGGCCGTACACGAAGAGGTCCTGGCCGCGGAGGCCCGTCGTGATGCGGATCGGGCGGTCGCGGTTGGCCTCCAGCAGCTTCTTGGCGAGCGCGGGCAGCTTCGTGGCGCGGGCGGGGGGAAGGTCGCCGGCCGGGAGCCACGGGGTGACGCCGAGCAGGAAGCAGAGCTCGCTCTTGTAGACGTTGCCGATGCCGGCGAGGTTGCGCTGGTCGAGCAGGGCCTCGCCGAGCTCGCGGGCGGGGTCCTGGAGGACGTTGGCGAGGGCCCGGTCGGGGTCCCAGTCGGGCCCCAGGAGGTCGGGGCCGAGGTGGCCGACCGCGCGGTGCTCCTCGGTGGTGCGCAGCAGTTCCAGGACGGGGAGGCGGTATCCGACGGCGGTGCGGTCGGTGTTGCCGAGGATCGCGCGGATCTGGTGGCCGGGGCCTCCGCTCCAGCGCTGGCCGTTCCCGTACACCTTCCAGGAACCGTCCATCCGCAGGTGGGAATGGAGGGTGAGGCCGCCCTCGATACGGGTGAGGAGGTGCTTGCCGCGCGCGGTGACGTCCAGGACCGCGCGGCCCGTGAGGTCGGCCGTCGCGAAGCGCGGGACCCGGAGATCGCTGCGGGTCAGCACCTTGCCCGCGAGGGCGTCGTGCAACCGCCTCGCCGCCTGCCAGACCGTGTCACCTTCGGGCATGGGTCAAGGGTGGCACGACGACCGCGTGGGCGGCCGGATCGGCTGTGTGGAGGGCCTGACCGGCTGTGTGCCGGGTCGGATCGCCTGTGTGCCGGTCGGATCGGCCTGCGTGGCCGGGGCGTCAGGCGCGCAGGCGGAGTCCTCGGGGGGTCGCGATGAAGCCCGCTCCTTCCAGGAGGGTTCCGATGGGGGACGTCAGGGCCTGGGCGCCGTTGACGCGCTCCACCGTGACCGTGCCGAGTGAACCCGCGCGGGCCGCCGCGGCGAGGGCCTCCGCGGCACTGTGCAGCCGGGGGTCGTCGGCGGGATCGCCGTCCGAGTGGGCCGGCCAGGCCAGCAGGGTCTTGCCGCCGCGCTCCATGTAGAGCGTCAGCTCACCGTCGACCAGCACCACCAAAGAGCCCGCCTTACGGCCCGGCTTGTGCCCGGCGCCGCTCGGTGGTTCGGGCCAGGGCAGGGCGGCGCCGTACGCGTTCGCCGGGTCGGCGGCGGCGAGGACGACGGCCCGGGAAGCGCCGTCGGGGCGGGTACGGCGGCCCGCGAAGCCCTGGTCGTACCCGGCGCGACCGCCGTTCTGCCAGGGCGGGGCGGCCTGTGGGGCGTAGTCGCGTGGCGAGATCCACTCACCCGGGGACGGCTTCGGGAGGTCGTACGAGGGAGCATGGTCGAGGAAGCCGTCGGACCCGGGGTCGTCGGTGTGGCCGAGGGACGGGGCCGAGTCGTCCGGGGCGGCGAAGTCATGAGCCGAAAACGGGTCGGGGTCGGAACCGGGAGGCGGGCCGGGCAGGTCCTCGCCGCGGTCACGGGCGTTGGACACCGCGCGCAGGCGGTCCACCGCGCCGTCCATCGCGAACTGCGCGGCGCCGAGGCCCTCCACCACGTAACCGCGGCGGGCCTGGCCGCTCTCCTCGAAGACGGACAGGACGCGGTACGTCGCGGAGAAGCCGCCCTCGACGCCCTCCGCCGAGACCGCGCCCCTGGTGACCACGCCGTGCCGGTCGAGGAGGGTGCGGGCGAGGGCGTGGGCCCGCACGGTGGGGTCGGGCTCATGGGCGGGCAGCAGGGACCAGCGGCCCGCGACCGTCGGCGGGCCGGAGCGGGACGCGGTGCGTGCCGCGGCCGTCAGGGATCCGTAGCGGCCGCGTGGGACCGCGCGCTTGGCGCGGTGGGCCGTGGAGCCCGCGGTGCGGCCCGAGCCGAGCAGGGAGCGCATGGGGGTGAGCGTGTCGTTCGTCAGGCGACCGGACCAGGCCAGGTCCCAGAGAATGTCGGCCAGCTGGGGGTCGGTGGCCTCGGGGTGCGTGGTGGCGCGCACCTGGTCGGCGATCTGGCGGAAGAACAGGCCGTAGCCGCCGGAGAGGGTGTCCAGGACGGACTGGTGCAGGGCGGTCAGCTCCAGGGGGTGCGGAGGCGGCAGGAGCAGGGGTGCCGCGTCCGCCAGGTAGAGGGAGACCCAGCCGTCCTTCCCGGGGAGGGAACCCGCCCCGGCCCAGACCACCTCTCCGGCTGCGGTCAGCTCGTCCAGCATCGCCGGGGTGTAGTTCACGACCCGGGAGGGCAGGACCAGTTTCTCCAGGGCGGAGGCCGGTACGGACGCGCCCTGGACCTGCTCGATGGCCCGGACCAGCCCGTCGATGCCGCGCAGGGAGTGGCCTTTGCCGACGTGCTGCCACTGGGGGAGGAACTGGGCGAGGGCGGCCGGGGGCACCGGCTCCAGTTCGTGCCGCAGGGCGGCCAGGGAGCGGCGGCGCAGTCGGCGCAGCACGGCGGCGTCGCACCACTCCTGGCCGATCCCGGCCGGGTGGAACTCGCCCTGGACGACCCGGCCCGCCGCCGCGAGCCGCTGGAGGGCGCCCTCGGTGACGGCGACGCCCAGGCCGAAGCGGGCCGCTGCCGTGGCCGAGGTGAACGGGCCGTGGGTGCGGGCGTAGCGGGCGAGGAGGTCGCCGAGCGGGTCCTTGACGGGCTCGGTGAAGGCTTCCGGGACACCGACCGGCAGGGCGGTGCCCAGCGCGTCCCGCAGGCGGCCCGCGTCCTCGATCGCCGCCCAGTGGTCCTGGCCCGCGATCCGGACCCGGATGGCGCGGCGGGCCCCGGCGAGTTCCTGCGCCCACCGCGCTTCGGCGCCCCGCTCGGCCAGTTCCGCCTCGGTGAGCGGGCCGAGGAGGCGCAGGAGGTCCGCGACGCCCTCGGCGTCCTTGACGCGGCGGTCCTCGGTGCGCCACTGCAGCTCCCGCTCCAGCTCGGTCAGCACCTCGGCGTCGAGCAGCTCGCGCAGCTCCGCCTGGCCGAGGAGCTCGGCGAGCAGCCGGGAGTCCAGCGACAGGGCGGCGGCGCGGCGCTCGGCCAGAGGGGAATCGCCCTCGTACAGGAACTGGGCCACGTAGCCGAAGAGCAGGGAGCGCGCGAAGGGGGAGGGTTCGGCCGTGGTGACCTCGACCAGGCGGACCTTGCGGGACTCCAGGTCCCCCATCAGCTCCACGAGGCCGGGGACGTCGAAGACGTCCTGGAGGCACTCGCGGACCGCCTCCAGGACGATCGGGAACGAGCCGAACTCGCTCGCCACCTGCAACAGCTGCGAGGCACGCTGCCGCTGCTGCCACAGCGGGGTGCGCTTGCCCGGGTTGCGCCGCGGCAGCAGCAGCGCGCGGGCGGCGCACTCACGGAAGCGGGAGGCGAACAGGGCGGAACTGCCCACCTGGTCGGTGACGACCTGGTCGACCTCGCCCTTGTCGAAGACGACGTCCGCCGCACCCACGGGGGCCTGCTCGGCGTCGTACTCCCGGCCCATCGTGACCGGCTCCTGGTCCAGCAGGTCCAGGCCTATGAGGTCGGCGTCCGGCAGGCGCAGCACGATGCCGTCGTCGGCGTGCATGACCTGCGCGTCCATGCCGTACCGCTCGGACAGCTTCGCGCCGAGCGCGAGCGCCCACGGGGCGTGCACCTGGGCACCGAACGGCGAGTGCACGACCACGCGCCAGTCGCCGAGCTCGTCACGGAAGCGCTCCACGACGATCGTCCGGTCGTCCGGGATGTGGCCGCAGGCCTCGCGCTGCTCCTTCAGGTACGACAGCACGTTGTCCGCCGCCCACGCGTCCAGGCCGGCGGCGAGGAGACGGAGACGGGCGTCGTCCTCGGGCAGCGACCCGACCTCCCGCAGGAACGCGCCCACCGCCCGGCCCAGTTCCAGCGGGCGGCCCAGCTGGTCGCCCTTCCAGAAGGGCAGCCGGCCCGGCACGCCCGGGGCCGGCGAGACCAGGACGCGGTCGCGGGTGATGTCCTCGATGCGCCAGGAACTGGTGCCGAGCGTGAAGACGTCACCCACGCGGGACTCGTAGACCATCTCCTCGTCGAGCTCGCCGACCCGGCCACCGCCCTTCTTGGGGTCGGCGCCCGCGAGGAAGACGCCGAAGAGGCCCCGGTCGGGGATCGTGCCGCCGGAGGTGACGGCGAGGCGCTGTGCGCCGGGGCGGCCGGTGATCTCGCCGGTGACCCGGTCCCACACCACGCGCGGGCGCAGCTCCGCGAACGCGTCGGACGGGTAGCGGCCGGCCAGCATGTCGAGGACCGCTGTGAAGGCCGACTCGGGAAGCGAGGCGAACGGGGCGGCCCGGCGGACGGCGGCGAGGAGGTCGTCGAACTGCCAGGTGTCCAGGGCCGTCATGGCGACCACCTGCTGCGCCAGGACATCCAGGGGGTTGGCGGGCACCTTGAGGGACTCGATGGAGCCGGTGCGCATGCGCTCGGTGACCACCGCCGCCTGCACCAGGTCGCCGCGGTACTTCGGGAAGACCACACCCGTGGACACCGCGCCCACCTGGTGCCCCGCCCGGCCGACGCGCTGCAGGCCGGAGGCGACGGAGGGCGGCGACTCCACCTGCACGACCAGGTCCACCGCGCCCATGTCGATGCCCAGTTCGAGACTGGACGTGGCCACGACCGCGGGCAGACGGCCCGCCTTGAGGTCCTCCTCGACCAGGGCGCGCTGCTCCTTGGACACCGAGCCGTGGTGGGCACGGGCGATGACCTGGGGAGCGCCCTGGGCCGCTCCCGAGCCGCCCATGAGCTCGGCGGGGGAGTGGTGCTCGTCGAGCGTCTCGCCCGTGGCCCGTTCGTACGCGATCTCGTTCAGGCGGTTGCAGAGGCGCTCCGCCAGGCGGCGGGAGTTCGCGAAGACGATCGTCGAGCGGTGGGACTGGACCAGGTCGGCGATCCGCTCCTCCACATGCGGCCAGATGGACGGGCGCTCGGCGCCTTCCTGGCCGTCCGCCACCGGGGAGCCGCCCAGCTCGCCCAGGTCCTCGACCGGGACGACCACCGACAGGTCGAACTCCTTGCCCGACTCCGGCTGGACGATCTCCACCTTGCGGCGGGGCGAGAGGAAACGGGCCACCTCGTCCACCGGGCGGACCGTCGCGGAGAGGCCGATGCGGCGGGCGGGCTTCGGGAGGAGGTCGTCCAGCCGCTCCAGGGAGAGCGCGAGATGGGCGCCGCGTTTGGTGCCGGCGACCGCGTGGACCTCGTCGAGGATCACCGTCTCCACGCCCGCCAGCGCGTCACGCGTGGCCGACGTCAGCATCAGGAACAGCGATTCCGGGGTCGTGATCAGGATGTCCGGCGGACGGGTCGACAGGGCGCGGCGCTCGGCGGCGGGGGTGTCGCCCGAGCGGATGCCCACCTTGACCTCGGGCTCGGGCAGACCGAGGCGCACGGACTCCTGGCGGATGCCGGTCAGCGGGCTGCGCAGGTTGCGCTCGACGTCCACCGCCAGGGCCTTCAGGGGCGAGACGTACAGGACGCGGCAGCGCTTCTTCGGGTCCGCGGGGGGAGGGGTCGAGGCCAGCTGATCGAGAGCGGCCAGGAAGGCCGCCAGGGTCTTCCCGGAGCCGGTGGGGGCGACGACCAGCACGTCCGAACCCTCGTGGATGGCCTGCCACGCACCGGCCTGGGCCGAGGTGGGCGCGGAGAAGGCACCCGTGAACCAGGCGCGGGTCGCGGGGGAGAAGCCGTCCAGGGCTCGGTGCGCATTGCTGGGCATGCGTCCATCGTGCACCTCGGCACTGACAACGGGCCCGCGCCGCCTCGCGGCCTGCCGTTCCGCCGCCGGGCCCGGCCGCGGGTGCAGCGCCCCGACCGCCACCGCGGACAATGGTCGTATGAGCGAGCGCGCACGCCACTGGCAGTACGACGAGCTGCCCGGGGTCGATCTGCTGCGGGCCCGGTACGTGCACAAGACGTTCGTCCGGCACACGCACGAGAACTTCGTGATCGCCGCCATCGCCGACGGGGTGGAGGTGTTCCACCACGGCGGGGGTGATCAGTACGCGGGAGCCGGGGCCCTCGCGCTGGTGAATCCCGATACGCCGCACACCGGGCGGGCCGGCGTGCCCGAAGGATGGCGGTACGGGGCTGTGTACCCACCGCCCGGCGTGGTGGCGGAGATCGCGGCCGAGACGACGGCCCTGCGGGGGGCCCCGGGGTTCGTCAGCCCGGTCGTGGACGATCCCTACGCCGCGAGCCTGGTGCACCAGGTGCTGCGCGCCGCTGATGAGGGCAACGCGCTGGCCGCGGACACGCTGCTGCGCGTCGCCGTGACCAGGCTGCTGCGGTTGAATGGCGGGCCCCTGCCGCGGCGGGAGGTGCGGACGGCGGGAGCCCGGATCGCGGCACGCGCGCGTGGTGTGCTGGAGGAGCGGATGACGTGTCCGCCGAGCCTGGAGCGACTGGCGGCCGACCTCGGGACCAGCCCGTTCGCCCTGCTGAGGGCCTTCCGGGACGTCTACGGCATGCCGCCGCACGCGTGGCTCACGGACGCGCGGGTGCGGCGGGCACGGCAGCTGCTGGACGCGGGGACGGCACCCTCCGAGGCCGCCGTGGCCGTCGGGTTCACGGATCAGCCGCACCTCAACCGGCACTTCACCCGGATGGTGGGCGTGCCTCCCGGCGCTTACCAGCGGGAGCGCAAGAACGTACAAGATCTGCGGTAGCCGCCGGCCGTAGCGTGCGGGTGTGGCAGATCGAACAGTTCTCGAAGATGAAGACGTGGACATCGGTGGGAAGGCGGACCGGGCCGTCGTACGCGACGCCCTGGGGGTCGGGGTGGCCGTCGGGCTGTCCGGGTTCGCCTTCGGAGTGACCTCGGCCGGCAGCGGACTCACGCTGCTGCAGACGTGCGCGCTCAGTCTCCTGGTGTTCACCGGCGCGTCCCAGTTCGCCCTGGTGGGAGCTCTCGCGGCCGGAGGCGGCCCGTTCACCGCCGCCGCGGGGGCCCTCTTCCTCGGCGTGCGGAACGCCTTCTACGGCTTGCGTCTGTCGCAGTTGCTGGCACTCCCGCGCGCGGTACGGCCGTTCGCCGCCCAGTGGGTGATCGACGAGACGGCAGCCGTCGCGCTCGCCCAGCCCACGCGCCGCACCGCACGGCTCGGATTCGTCGTGACCGGGCTGACCCTGTACCTCCTGTGGAACCTCACGACACTGCTCGGCGCTCTGGGCGCCGAGGCCATCGGGGACACCGACGCGTGGGGCCTGGACGCCGCCGGGCCCGCGGTGTTCCTGGCGCTGCTGGCGCCGATGCTGAAGACCGGCACCGAGCGGGCCGTCGCCGGGCTCGCCGTGCTGCTGGGACTCGGGCTGCTGCCCGTCCTGCCCGCCGGCGTACCGGTGCTGCTGGCCGCGCTGGCGGCGCCGGCCGTCCTGTGGGCGGACGGTCGGCGCCGGGGACGGGGGGACACGCGGTGAACGTCTGGATCGCGATCGGTGTGACCGTCCTCGGCTGCTACGCCGTCAAGCTCGCCGGACTCCTGGTGCCGGCGGGAGCCCTGGAGCGGCCCCTCGTCAAGCGCCTCGCCGCGCTGCTGCCCGTAGCGCTGCTCGCGGCCCTCACCGCTCAGCAGACCTTCGCCGACGGGCAGACGCTGGTGCTGGACGCGCGGGCCGCGGGACTCGCCGCAGCGGCCGTCGCGCTGATGCTGCGCGCCCCGTTCCTGCTGGTCGTCGCCGCGGCCGTGCTGGTGACCGCGGGGGCGCGGGCCATGGGGGCCGGATGATCAGTAGATGGCGCGGCCGTACGTGCTGAGCACGCGCAGGGCCTCGATGGTCACGAGCGGGCGGGCTTCCAGGGCGGGGGCCGGGGCCCAGCGGCGCCACCGGACGGGCCAGCCGCCGTCCTCCTGCTGCTGGGACGCGAGATGGTCCAGGGACCGGGCCATCTCGTCGTCCGTGAACCACGCGCGCGCGAGGGAGCGCGGTGTCCGCGCGTAGTCGTACGGGAAGTGGTGCTCCCCCGGGGCATAGCCGGGGGACACCGGGTAGGCGTCGAGGTCGCCGGGATCCAGGGCCGCGAGGCGGTGTGCGCGGACCAGGCGGCCGAGTCGGGCGGCGGCCGCCTCAGCGCGCGGACGGTCGGGGGCGGAGTCCAGGAAGGCCACGGCGGCCTCGATCTCGTACGGGTGCGACGTCTCCAGGGACTCGACCGCCTGCCAGCAGAAGTCCGTCGCCCGGAAGAGCCAGGCGTGCCACACCTCGTTGCGGTGCAGCAGTCCCACCACCGGCCCGGTGGCCAGGAGGTCGCTGGGCGGATCGTCCACCACCGTCACGAAGGGAGCCGTGGGGTAGTCGCGCTGGCTGGGGTGGATCGCCGGGAGGGCCCCGTCCGCCGTGGACACGGACGTCAGGTAGCGGCACATGCGCTCCACGCGCTGGCCTGCGCAGCGTCCGACCGCGTCCAGCACACGCAGGGCGTGCGCGGTGTGCAACGGCTGGCTGACCGGCCCGCGCAGATCGGGCTCCAGCGCGTGGCCGTACCCGCCGTCCTCGTTGCGGTAGGCGTCCAGGGCCGTCTCCACCGGTTCGGCGGCGGCGCCCCGGAAGTGGTGGGCGAAGCGGCGCTGCTCGAGCACGCGCGCGGTGAGCCAGACGAAACGCTCCGCGCGCGTGACGGGGCTGTGCGGCGGGGGCGTCGGGGGGACTTCGGTAGCTCCTGTTTCGGCCATGGGTCAGACGGTAGGGCGCGAAGCGGCGCCGGCAGGCGGTCACGGCCCAGGCCCACCCCAGGGGCGGGATACTGGAGGCATGCGGTTGACGGTCTTCTGGCAGCGAATGGCGGAGCACTTCGGTCCTGGTTACGCCGAAACCTTCGCGCGCGATCACGTGATGTCCGAGCTGGGCGGGCGCACGGTGAACGAGGCGCTGGAGGCCGGCTGGGGCGCCAAAGAGGTCTGGCAGGTGGTGTGCTCGGTGATGGACGTGCCCCGGGAGAGGCGCTGACCGCTTCGGGTGAGCGACGGAGACCTAGGCCGGCCGGTCTCGGTCATCGCCGTCCGGTCATGAAGATCGCAGGGCGGGCAGACGGCTGTCGGTGGCGTGGGCGAGACTTGGACCGTGGCACCCACTGACGAGACCGGGCAGGCAGCCCAGAAGTCCTCAGCTTCCGGTACGACGCCGCCCGTCCGGCCCCCGGTCGGCGGGGCCGGGGCGAACGGCCGCATGCCGCGCTGGCTGCCCCGCGCCATGGTGCTCGCGCTCGCTCTCGTCGCCGTGTTCCAGCTGGGCAGCTGGGCCTTCCACCAGCTCACCGGCCTGCTGATCAACATCCTCATCGCGTTCTTCCTGGCCCTCGCCATCGAACCCGCGGTGAGCTGGATGGCGTCGCGCGGCATGCGCAGAGGGTTCGCCGCGTTCGTGGTCTTCATCGGTGTGATGGTCGTGTCGGCCGGTTTCGTCACCCTGCTCGGTTCCGTCCTCGCGGACCAGATCATCAAGCTGATCGAGGGGTTCCCGGAGTACCTCGACTCCGTCATCAACTGGATCAACACGCACTTCAAGACCGACCTGAAACGCGTCGACATCCAGGAGGGCCTGCTCCGCTCCGACTGGCTGCGCAACTACGTCCAGAACAGCGCCACCGGCGTCCTGGACGTGTCCGCCCAGGTCATCGGGGGGCTCTTCCAACTGCTCACGATCGCCCTGTTCTCGTTCTACTTCGCCGCGGACGGCCCGCGACTGCGCCGCGCGATCTGCTCCGTCCTGCCGCCCGCCCGCCAGGCCGAGGTGCTGCGCGCGTGGGAGATCGCCGTGAACAAGACCGGCGGCTACATCTACTCCCGCGGCCTGATGGCGCTGATCTCCGGTGTGGCGCACTTCGTCCTGCTCCAGGCCATGGACGTGCCCTACGCGCCCGTGCTCGCCGTGTGGGTGGGGCTGGTGTCGCAGTTCATCCCCACCATCGGCACCTACCTCGCGGGCGCCCTGCCCATGCTGATCGCGTTCACGGTGGATCCCTGGTACGCGCTGTGGGTGCTGATCTTCGTCGTGATCTACCAGCAGTTCGAGAACTACGTGCTCCAGCCCAAGCTGACCTCCAAGACCGTCGACATCCACCCCGCCGTCGCCTTCGGCTCGGTCATCGCCGGCACCGCCCTCCTCGGCGCCGTCGGCGCGCTCATCGCCATCCCCGCCATCGCCACGCTCCAGGCGTTCCTGGGGGCGTACGTCAGGCGCTACGACGTCACGGACGACCCCCGGGTGCACGGTCACCGACGGGGAGAAGGGGCGGGCCTGCTCACGCGCGCCAGGGGGCTGTGGACACGGCGGCCGGGGGCGGAGCGGCCCGGGGGCGGGGCCGCGGACGGGAACTCGGGGGAGAGTACGTCCTGAGCGACACGAACCGCCCGGCTCCTACGCCGCCGCGGCCTTCAACAGGCTCGCCCGCTCCTCGGGTGGGATGAGCCCGTCCGGCAGTGTCCGGTCGTCCAGCAGACCGCGCACCAGTTCGGCATGCTCGAAGAACACGGCCCGGCACCGTGCGCGTTCCGGGTGGTCGCGGTCGCTGCCCAGAAACCGGATCGCCCGCTCACTGCCCCCGTCGACGGGATGCGAGAGCTCCGCGACGACGAACAGAACCTCGACCAGCCCGGTCCGCACCGGCACTGCCGGATCGGCGGCGAGGCGGAGCAGGAACGGCAGAGCTGCCGGCATGGCCGGGCCCATCGTGAAGACACCGTCCATCAGGACGTTGCAGAGCACCCGCTCGGCCTCGGCAGCCGCGGCCGGGTCGAGCAGACCGCGCAGGAGGGCGGGGACCCCGGCGGGGCACCCGAAGTCCGCCCAGGCGATGTCGTCACAGCCGCGCAGTGCGGGGTGATCCCGGCCGGCGCGCGGTGCGTCCGGGAACTCCTGCAAGAACCGTGCGACGACGGCTTCCTTGCCCGCCGCGGTGATCCGGCACATCCCGTCTCCCCCTTGAGTGCGCGCACCGTCTGTGCAGACGCAGCACGGTACTCCGGCACGAGCGCACCCGGCACGGAAGATCGGCTGTCGGCAGCGGGGTACGGGGTACTGCGGGATGCGCGTGCAACGCGGTGCCGCGTGGTGCGCTTGACACGAAAATCGAACGTCCATTCTCATGGAGGCACCGGCGAGGCTCAACGAAGGGCATTTCGACGTACTTTGGGTAGGTAAATGCCCGAGTTATCCACAGGCCGGACGTGCGTCGGGGCGCATTGTCAGTGGCAGGCGTTAGCGTCTTTGACGTGAAGCGATCGACTCAAGCAAATCGGGTGGAACCCATGGCAGGAACCGACCGCGAGAAGGCCCTTGATGCCGCTCTCGCACAGATTGAACGGCAATTCGGCAAGGGCGCGGTCATGCGCATGGGCGACCGGACCAACGAGCCCATCGAGGTCATCCCGACCGGGTCCACCGCCCTCGACGTGGCCCTCGGCGTGGGCGGCTTGCCCCGCGGCCGTGTCGTCGAGATCTACGGACCGGAATCCTCCGGTAAGACCACCCTGACCCTGCACGCGGTGGCGAACGCGCAGAAGGCCGGCGGCCAGGTCGCCTTCGTCGACGCGGAGCACGCACTCGACCCCGAGTACGCGAAGAAGCTCGGCGTCGACATCGACAACCTCATCCTCTCCCAGCCTGACAACGGCGAGCAGGCCCTGGAGATCGTGGACATGCTGGTCCGCTCCGGCGCCCTCGACCTCATCGTCATCGACTCCGTCGCCGCGCTCGTCCCGCGCGCGGAGATCGAGGGCGAGATGGGCGACAGTCACGTCGGTCTGCAGGCCCGTCTGATGAGCCAGGCCCTGCGGAAGATCACCAGCGCGCTCAACCAGTCCAAGACCACCGCGATCTTCATCAACCAGCTCCGCGAGAAGATCGGCGTGATGTTCGGCTCCCCGGAGACCACGACCGGTGGCCGGGCGCTGAAGTTCTACGCCTCCGTGCGCATCGACATCCGCCGCATCGAGACCCTGAAGGACGGCACGGACGCGGTCGGTAACCGCACCCGCTGCAAGGTCGTCAAGAACAAGGTCGCCCCGCCCTTCAAGCAGGCCGAGTTCGACATCCTCTACGGCCAGGGCATCAGCCGTGAGGGCGGCCTGATCGACATGGGCGTGGAGCACGGCTTCGTCCGCAAGGCCGGCGCCTGGTACACGTACGAGGGCGACCAGCTCGGTCAGGGCAAGGAGAACGCGCGCAACTTCCTGAAGGACAACCCCGACCTGGCCAACGAGATCGAGAAGAAGATCAAGGAGAAGCTGGGCGTCGGTGTGCGTCCCGAGAAGCCGGCAGCCGAGCCGGGCACGGACGCCGCGGTCTCCGCACCGGACGACGCGGCACCCGCTGTCCCCGCCCCGGCACCGGCCAAGACCGCCAAGTCCAAGGCCGCCGCAGCCAAGAGCTGATCCGTGACACGGCGAACCGACTGGGCGGAGTACGAGTACGCCGCCTCCGGTGTCCCACGGGGGAGGGGCACCGGAGGCGACTCGGCCCTGGGCAGGGAGGACGACTCCGGGGACACACCCCCCGAGGGCGCCCGGCTGTACGAAGACGAGGACGGCACCGGGCCGCACGGGGGCGGCTCATCCAGAAGCGGCTCGCGTGACGGCGGGCCGCGCGGCAGGCGCGGTCGTCGTCGGCGTGGCTTCGGCGAGACGGCCCCCGATGCCGAGGACGGAGGTGTCCCTTCCTCGTCGAGGGCCGAGCAGGAGCCACCTCCTGGGGACCCGGTCGAGCAGGCTCGGGCGATCTGCCTGCGCCTGCTCACCGGGACCCCGCGGACCCGTAAGCAACTCGCCGACGCCCTGCGCAAGCGGCAGATCCCGGACGACGCGGCCGAGGAGGTGCTGTCCCGGTTCGAGGAGGTCGGCCTCATCGACGACGGAGCCTTCGCGGACGCCTGGGTGGAATCGCGACACCACGGGCGAGGGCTGGCCCGGCGTGCGCTCGCCCGGGAACTGCGAACCAAGGGCGTCGACTCCACGCTGATCGACGAGGCCGTCTCCCAGCTCGACTCCGAGCAGGAGGAGGCGACCGCGCGGGAACTCGTCGACCGCAAGCTCCGCTCCACCCGAGGCCTCGACCGCGACAAGCGCCTCCGCCGCCTCGCGGGCATGCTCGCCCGCAAGGGTTACTCCGAGGGTATGGCGCTGCGTGTGGTGAGGCAGGCGCTGGAGGAAGAGGGCGAGGACACCGAGTTCCTCGCGGACGAGGGGTTCTGAACCGGCGGCCGGCCGACGACTCACCTCTCGGGCTCCGGCTCACACCACCGGAAGCCCCGCCCCTCGCCATGCCTGGAAGCCGCCCACCAGGTCCGTGGCCCGGTGCAGTCCCAGCTGGTGCAAGGACTGGGCCGCGAGACTGGACGCATAGCCCTCGTTGCAGATCACGACGATGCGCAGGGCGTGGCTCGTGGCCTCGGGGAGGCGGTGGCTGCCCTGGGGGTCGAGGCGCCATTCCAGTTCGTTGCGCTCGACGACCAGGGCGCCGGGGATGAGGCCGTCCCGTTCGCGCAGGGCGGCGTAGCGGATGTCGACCAGGAGAGCGTCGCCGGCCCGGGCGGCCTCGTACGCCTCGTGCGGTTCGATGCGCTCGTAGCCCGCCCGGACCCGTTCCAGCAACGCGTCGATGCCGAGGGGCTGTTGGGGATCGCGGCTCACCGGCCCGGGTGCGGCGCTCACTGCCAGTCCTCCGGTCGCTCGACCTGCTCCAGGCGCAGAACGGGACCGCTGCGGCTGTAGCGGCGGATCTGCGGCAGGGGCGGGTAGTAGGCATGGACGGAGATCGCGTGCCGGTCCGGGGATTCGTTGAGCACCTCGTGCACGTGGTGCCGGCCGAAGGCGCGGCCCTGGCCGGCCCGCAGGCGGCGTTCCCGGTCCACGTCCTCGGTGAGTTCCAGGGTCTTCCAGCCGTCGGTGGGCAGCCGCGCGGCGAGCGAGTTCTCTTTGAGCTCGCCCGACGCGGTCAGGAAGGCGCCGACCGAGTCGGCGTGGTCGTGCCAGCCGGTGCCCGTGCCGGGCGGCCAGCCGATCAGCCAGGCCTCGCTGCCGCCGGGCCCGTCCAGCCGCACCCAGGTGCGGCCCTCCGGGTCGAGCGGCAGGGAGTCGATCAGCTCGGTGTCGGCGGCCGTGCGCCGGACGAAGTCGTAGAGGTCGGCCTGCGTGGGAGCCGAACCGGCGGCGGAGACGGATGAGGTCGCAGACGGGGATGCAGAGGGTGGTACAGACACGGGTGCCGTCCTGAGGGTCCTGGTGAGGGTTCGCGAAGGAGGCGCGGAAGCCGACGCGGCCAGAGCGCGGCGCGCACAGGGAAAAGAGGAATGCGAAGTCAGCAGGACGGACGACACACGCAACCCGCATAGCGGAGGAGGTCCATATGGACCCTCCGCCACAGGCGCACACAGGTGTCGGTCACGCACCGGAGTACACCATGGCCGCCTGGCCGGGTCAACTCACTGTCACCATGCGGACGCACCGTGACAGTGAGCACATCACCGCAGGACCGGTGTCAGTGCGAGCCGGCCGAAGCACCGGCCTCTGCCTGCGCCTTCACCGGTCCGCCCACGGTGGCCTCCGCCGCCGCGTACAGGTCGGCCGGGCGCACGCCGCCCAGCGCGGTGACGAGGTGCCCGTCGGGACGCACCAGAAGCACCGTGTGCGCGGCCGCGCCCGGATAGCTCTCGGCGACGAGCAGTTCGGCGGGGTGCGGCAGTGCCGCGACCGCAGCGGCGAGCTGCGGCATGATGCCGGCGCCGACCCAGTGCTTGCGCTCCCAGACGCCCGTGCCCGGTGCGATCAGCACCACGAGCAGCGCGCCGCGGCCGAGCCGGTCCCGCAGCCGGACGAAGGTGCCGTCCTCCGCGGTGACCCGTACGTCGGTGACGGGTGCGCCGAGGGGTGTCTCGACCGGGGTCTGCCCGTCGAGGTGTCGGGGCGCGAGCGGCGAGTCGGCGTACGCCCCCGGCGCGCCGAGCTGGCCGTGACCCAAGTGCCCCTCCGTGAGGAGGGCGTCGTGACCCCGGGAGGAGCCGGGTACGACGGCGCGCAGCCCCGCACCGCCGCGTAGCAGCGGCAGCGCCTGGTCGGCCGCGCGGAGCCGGGCGGCGACGACCGCCCGGCGTTCGGTCTGGTAGCTGTCGAGGAGCGCTTCGTGCGGCCCGTGGTGCCAGGCCAGGGCCAGTTTCCAGGCGAGGTTGTCGGCGTCCCGCAGGCCCTCGTCCAGCCCGTGTGTGCCGAGCGCGCCAAGCAGGTGGGCGGCGTCCCCGGCGAGGAACACACGGTCGGCGCGCCAGCGGCGGGCCAGCCGGTGGTGGACGGTGTGGACACCGGTGTCCAGCAGCTCGTACGGCGGGGTCGTGCCGCCTGCCCAGCCGGCCAGGGTCTCCCGGATACGGGTGAGCAGCAGTTCGGGTGTGACCAGGTCCTTGCCGGGCGGCAGGAGCCAGTCCAGGCGCCAGACGCCGTCCGGCAGCGGCCGGGCGGTGACTTCGCCGGCGGAGGGGCCGGACATGCGCCAGGGCGGCAGACGGTGCAGCAACGCCTCGTCGTACCAGGGAAGTTCCGTACGGAGCGCGGCGACGGCGTGACGTTCCACCGCCGTACGGCCCGGGAAGCGGATGTCCTGGAGCTTGCGTACGGTCGAGCGGGGGCCGTCGCAGCCGGCCAGGAAACTGCCGCGCCACCAGGTGCCCTGGGGACCGCGGGTGTGAGCGGTGACGCCGGAGGGCTCCTGCTCGATCCCGTCGAGGCGGCTGTCCACGGCGACTTTGACGAGCCGTTCGCCGGTGAGGGCGGCGCGCAGCGCGCCGGTCAGCACGTGCTGGGCGATGTGCAGGGGAGCGGGCTCGGTGCCGTCGAAGACGATCTCGCGCATCACCTGCTTGCGCCGCATCGACCGCCAACCGGCCCAGCGCGCACCGGCTCGGGCGAGAGGCACACCGGACAGCCGTTCCACGAGGGCGGCGGTGTCCTCGCGCAGGACGACGGTGCGTGCCGCGCGGGGTTCGTCTTTGCCCGGGCCCTCGTCGAGGACGACGCAGGGGACTTCCTGACGTGCCAGTGCAAGGGCGAGCGTGAGCCCGACGGGCCCCGCTCCGACGATGATCACCGGGTCCACGGCGTGGCGCCCCCTGCCCGCGGTGGTGTCCTGAGAGACGTGGGTGAACAGGAAGTTGGAGCAGGGTGCACGATCACAGAACGTATGCAACCCATTGCCGGTGCTTGCGTCAAGTGACGAGGGGCAGTGGCGATCATGCCACTGCCCCTGAGTGTGTCACGTGAGGTGACCGGGTGTCAGACGGTGCCTCCGGCGCCGGTCCCCGTCGTGCCGGCGATCTCCGCGCCGTTCGCGCCCACGACCGCGCCCGTCGACTTCTTCGCCTGCCGCAGCCGGCGCTCCAGCCAGCTCGCGAACGAGGTGAGGGCGAAGTTGAGCGCGATGAAGATCACGGACACGACGGTGAAGCTTTGGATGATGTTCCCGCCGTAGTAGCCGCTCATCGTGCCGGCAGCGGCGAGCAACTCCGTGTAGGTCAGGACCGCGCCGCCGAGCGCGGTGTCCTTCACGATGACGACGAGCTGACTCACGATCGCCGGAAGCATCGCCGTGACCGACTGCGGCAGCAGGATCAGGCGCATCAGCTGGCCCTTGCGCAGGCCGATCGCCATCGCCGCTTCGGACTGGCCCTTGGGCAGGGCCAGGATGCCCGCCCGGACGATCTCGGCGAGAACCGAAGCGTTGTACAGGACCAGGCCGGTGACGACCGCGTACAGCGGACGGTCGTCGGAGGAGACGTTGGTGTATTCGGCGAACAGAGCGAGACCAAAGATCATCAGCACCAGAACGGGGATGGAGCGGAAGAACTCCACCACGACCGCGGCCGGGACCCTGACCCACGCGTGGTCCGACAGCCGGGCGATACCGAGAACCGCGCCGAGCGGCAGCGCGATGATCACCGCCAGGGCGGCAGCCTTCAAGGTGTTCTGCAGACCCGGCCAGATGTACGTGGACCAGGCCTCGGTGTGGACGAACGGCTCCCACAGGGCCCATTCCAGCTGGCCCTTGTCCTTGAGGGTCCTGAACACCCACCACAGCAGGGCCGCTACGGCGACCAGGAAGACCACCGTGAGGACGACGTTGCGCCGCTTGGCGCGAGGCCCCTGAGCGTCGTACAGAACGGAGCTCATCGCTTCACCGCCACCTTCTTGCCCACCCAGCCCAGGATCAGGCCGGTCGGCAGCGTCAGGACCACGAAACCGAACGCGATGATCGCCGAGATCAGCAGCAGCTGGGCCTCGTTCTCGATCATCTCCTTCATCAGCACCGCCGCTTCGGCGACACCGATGGCGGCGGCCACTGTGGTGTTCTTGATGAGGGCGATCAGCACATTTGCCAGCGGTACGACGGACGAACGGAACGCCTGTGGCAACACGACCAGGCCCAGCACCTGGTTGAAACTGAGCCCGATCGCGCGGGCCGCCTCCGCCTGCCCGACGGGCACCGTGTTGATGCCGGAGCGCAGCGCCTCGCACACGAAGGACGAGGTGTAGAGAATCAGGCCGAGGACGGCGAGCCGGAAGTTGATCGTCTCGACGTCGTTCGCGCCGAGGGAGACTCCCAACGTCTGGTTCAGGCCCAGCGACGTGAACAGGATGATGACGGTCAACGGGATGTTCCGCACGATGTTCACGTACGCGGTCCCGAAGGCGCGCATCAGCGGCACCGGGCCGACCCGCATGGCGGCCAGCAGAGTGCCCCAGATCAGGGAGCCGACGGCGGAGAGCACAGCGAGCTGCACTGTCGTCCAGAAGGCTCCCAGCAGGTCGTAATCCTTGAGAAAGTCGAACACGATCTCCCGTGCTTCCGCGTGTAGGGATGCCCACGCCGGTGCGCCGCCCCTTCCGGTGGGCGGCGCACCCTGTCAGGCGCTGCTTCAGCTCTTGATCTCGCCGATCTTCGGCGCCGGCTCGTTCTTGTAGTTGGCCGGGCCGAGGTTCTTGTCCACGGCCTCCTGCCAGGCCTTGTCGGCGACCATGTCCTCAAGGGCCTTGTTGATCTTGTCCTTGAGGTCGCTGCCCTTCTTGACGCCGATGCCGTAGTTCTCGTTGGTCAGCTTGAAGCCGCCGAGCTTGAACTTGCCCTTGAACTGCGACTGGGCCGCGTAACCGGCGAGGATCGAGTCGTCGGTGGTCAGCGCGTCGACGGCACCGTTCTGCAGACCGGGCAGGCAGGCGGAGTACGTCGGGTAGGGCTGCAGCTGCGCCTTGGGAGCCAGCTTGTCCTTGACGTTCTGCGCGGAGGTGGAGCCGGTGACCGAGCACAGCTTGGCGTTGTTCAGGTCCTTCGGGGACTTGATCTTGTTGTCGTCCGCCCGGACCAGAACATCCTGGTGCGCCAGCAGGTAAGGACCGGCGAAGTCGACCTTCTCCTGGCGCTCCGGGGTGATCGAGTAGGTCGCGGCGATGAAGTCGACGTCCCCACGCTGGAGCATGGTCTCGCGGTCGGCGCTCTTCGCCTCCTTCCACTCGATCTGGTCCTCGTTGTAACCGAGCTTCTTCGCGACGTACGTGGCGACGTCGACGTCGAAGCCGGCGTAACCCTGCGGCGTCTTCTGGCCGAGGCCGGGCTGGTCGAACTTGATGCCGACCGTGATCGTCTTGCCGCCGCCGTCGGAACCGGAGTCGTCGCCCGAGTCGCCGCCGCACGCGGTGGCGGTGAGGGCGAGAGCGAAGACGGTGGCCGAGGCGGCGGTGACCTTGCGGAGCTTCATGATGAACATCCTTTGGCTGGTGAAGAGATGCGAACCCTCAAAGGGCGGGCGACAGGGGCGCGTCGGGCGCGACCCGCGCCGTCAGTGATGCAGGATCTTCGACAGAAAGTCCTTGGCACGATCGCTGCGCGGATTGCTGAAGAACTGGTCGGGCGCAGCCTCCTCGACGATTCGGCCGTCCGCCATGAACACCACGCGGTTTGCGGCCGATCGTGCGAAACCCATCTCATGGGTGACGACGATCATGGTCATGCCGTCACGGGCGAGCTGCTGCATGACCTCCAGCACCTCGTTGATCATCTCGGGGTCGAGCGCGGAGGTCGGCTCGTCGAAGAGCATCACCTTCGGCTCCATGGCCAGCGCCCGTGCGATGGCGACGCGCTGCTGCTGGCCGCCGGAGAGCTGAGCCGGGTACTTCTCGGCCTGCGCGCCCACGCCGACCCGGTCGAGCAGGGCCCGGGCCCGCTCCTCGGCCGTCTTCTTGTCCTTCTTGCGGACCTTGATCTGGCCGAGCATCACGTTCTCGAGCACGGTCTTGTGCGCGAAGAGGTTGAAGGACTGGAAGACCATGCCGACATCGGCGCGGAGCTTTGCCAGCTCCTTGCCCTCGGCGGGCAGCGGCTTGCCGTCGATCGTGATCGTGCCGGAGTCGGTCGTCTCCAGGCGGTTGATGGTGCGGCACAGGGTGGACTTGCCGGACCCGGAGGGTCCGATGACCACCACGACTTCACCGCGGGCGATCGTCAGGTCGATGTCCTGGAGTACGTGCAACGCGCCGAAGTGCTTGTTGACGCTCTTCAGGACGACCAGTTCTCCGGTCGCGGCCACATCTTCCTTGGCCACCGATACTTCGGTCATCGCTCTCAGGCTCCGTCCTCCTCGGTTTCGGAGGACAGTAGTAACCCCGTACGACCTGCGTCATTACATCTGAGGGGAATCTGAGCATCACGATCCGATAGCAATCGGACACGTGTCGTAGCACTGGGGAACGGCGCTCATACCAGCCGGGTAACGGAAGCGGTCCGCAACCGGAACCCTCTTGACGCCGTCCTCGTCCATCAGCGTGACTGCACAAGGTGCACGCGCGCGCGTGCACGCCTTTTTGTACACATCTAGATCGTACGGCCAGTGAACCGAAGGGGGACCGGATGAGACTGCTGCTCGTCGAGGACGACAACCACGTCGCCGCCGCCCTGTCGGCGGTTCTGGCGCGGCACGGGTTCGACGTCACGCACGCGCGCAGCGGTGAGGAGGCCCTCCAGGCACTCGTTCCCGAGGGCGACTGCTTCGGCGTCGTCCTCCTCGATCTCGGCCTGCCCGACCAGGACGGATACGAGGTTTGCGGCAAGATCCGCAAGCGCACCGCCACCCCGGTGATCATGGTCACCGCCCGCTCCGACGTGCGCTCCCGCATCCACGGCCTCAACCTCGGCGCCGACGACTACGTGGTGAAGCCCTACGACACCGGTGAGCTGCTCGCCCGCATCCACGCGGTCAGCCGGCGCACCTCCCACGAGGACACCTCCAGCGGCATCGAGACCGAGCTGCGGCTCGGCCCGGTGCACATCGAGCTGCCCACCCGCCGGGTCAGCGTGGACGGGGCGGTGGTCCAGCTGACCCGCAAGGAGTTCGACCTGCTGGCCCTGCTCGCGCAGCGGCCCGGGGTGGTCTTCCGCCGGGAGCAGATCATCAGCGAGGTGTGGCGGACCAGCTGGGAGGGGACCGGGCGCACCCTGGAGGTGCATGTCGCATCCCTGCGCGCCAAGCTGCGGATGCCGGCCCTCATCGAGACCGTTCGCGGAGTCGGCTACCGGCTCGTCGCGCCTGCCGGTTAGCGGGGCCGGGTGCGCACTCGTCTGCTCCCGCTGCTCATCATCCTGATGGCGGCCGTGCTGCTCGCCCTCGGCGTCCCGCTCGCCGTCAGCCTCGCCGGCGCGCAGCAGCAGAAGGTCGTCGTCGACCGGATCGACGACACGGCACGCTTCGCGGCCCTCGCGCAGTTCGTCACCGACTCGCCCGACGGGACCACCGGAGCGTTCGAGAACGAGCGCCTGGCCACCCTCAGCAGCGAGCTGCGCAGCTACTACGAGGTCTACGGCATCCGCTCCGGCGTCTTCTACCGCACCGGCAGGGCAATGGCCCACGCACCGGCCAAGTGGACGCTGCCCAAGGAGGGCGAGGTCCGGGACGCCTTCGACGAGGCGAAGCTCAGCCGCCGCAGCCATGATCCGAAGCAGGTGTGGCCCTGGCAGCGGCGCAATCTCGTTGTGGCCTCGCCGGTCATCCGGGACGGGGACGTCGTCGCGGTCGTCGTCACCGACTCGCCCACCGGACAGATGCGCTCGCGCACGCTGCACGGCTGGCTGGTCATCGGCGCGGGCGAGTTCGCAGCGATGCTGCTGGCCGTCGGTGCCGCCCTGCGGCTGACCGGCTGGGTGCTCAAGCCCGTACGGGTCCTGGACGCCACCACCCACGACATCGCCACCGGGCGGCTCAAGTCCCGGGTCGCGGCCGCCGGCGGGCCGCCGGAACTCCAGCGCCTGGCACGGTCGTTCAACGAGATGGCCGACAATGTCGAGGACGTGCTGGAGCAGCAGCGCGCTTTCGTCGCCGACGCCTCGCACCAGCTGCGCAACCCCCTCGCGGCACTGCTGCTGCGCATCGAGCTGCTCTCCTTCGAACTGCCCGAGGGCAACAAGGAGATCCTTTCGGTCCAGGCCGAGGGCAAGCGCCTCGCGCAGGTCCTGGACGACTTGCTTGACCTGGCGCTGGCCGAGCACACCGAGGCGGATCTGAAGGTCACCGACATCGGCGAGCTCGCCGCCGAGCGTGTCGCGGCCTGGGCCCCGACCGCCGAGGCCAAGGGCGTGCGCCTGGTCGGGGATTGCCCGCCGACGACCGCGTGGGCCGACCCGGTCGCCCTGTCCAGCGCGCTGGACGCGGTCATCGACAACGCGGTGAAGTTCACACCCGAGGACGAGACCGTCGAGGTGAGCGTCGCCTCCCGGGGCGACACCTCCACCGTCGTCGTCACCGACCACGGCCCCGGCCTCACCGACGAGGAGCTGGCCCGCGTCGGCGACCGCTTCTGGCGCAGCGGCCGGCATCAGAACATCAAGGGCTCGGGCCTCGGGCTGTCCATCTCGCGGGCGCTGCTCGCGGCGGGCGGCGGTTCGATCGCGTACGACCGTCACGAGCCGCACGGGCTGAGGGTGACGGTGGCGGTGCCGCGGTCGGCGCCTACGGCCTGACGCAGGGCGAGGAGCGGGCGGGGCCGGGCGCTACGGCTTGACCGACTGGTAGTAGCGCTGGGCGCCGGCATGCAGTTGCAGCGGGTCGGTGTAGATCGCCGTGCGCACGTCGACCAGCTGGGCGGAGTGGACTTTCTCCCCGATGAGGTCCCGGCTGTCCAGCACCGTACGGGTCAGCCACTCGGTGAGCCGGGGATCCATGTCGCTGCGGGTGACCAGCAGGTTGGACACCGCGAGGGTCGGCACCGGCTCGCCGCGCTGGATGCGGGGATAGGCCGACTCCGGCATCTTCGTGGCGCGGTAGTAGCGCGTGGCGCCGCCCTGGTCATGCAGTTTGGCCACGAGCGTGGCGTCGATCGGCACGAACCGGAAGGCCGATGCCGACTTGTTGGCCAGGCGGCTGAGGCCGTCCGTGGGCAGCCCGCCCGACCAGAAGAACGCGTCGAGGCCGTGCCCCAGGCGCTTGGGCCCGGTGTCGATGCCGTCCGAGGACGGCTTGATGTCCTTCTCCGGGTCGATGCCGGCCGCTTTGAGCACGCCGTTGGCTATCAGCCGTACGCCGGAGTCGGGCAGCCCTATGGCCACGCGCTTGCCCCGCAGGTCGGCGACGGAGCGGATGTCCGAGTCGGGCGGTACGACGAGCTGGACGTAGTCGTCGTACAGGCGGGCGACGCCGCGCAGCCGGTCGGCCCCCGGGCTGTTGTCGAGCTTGTATGTGGCGACCGCGTCGGCAGCGGCGATCGCGAAGTCGGCCTTGCCGGTCGCCACGTCGGCGACGTTCTCCTGCGAGCCGGCGCTGGTCAGCAGCCGCACCTTCAGGTCGGGCATGTCCTTGTCGATCTCGTTGCGCAGGAGTTCGCCGTACTCGTGGTACACCCCCGCGCGGGTGCCCGTGCTGAACGTGATCGTCCCGCCCGGCGGCTCCTCGGCCCAGGGGCGCAGCCACCACAGGAGCAGGCCGAGGACCACGAGGGCGGCGGTGCCGCCCTGCAGGGCCCGGCGCCTGCCGATGGGGGGGAGCGTTCTGGACATGCGGGCGATCCTGCCAGCCGGGGTGCCCCGCTGACCAGGGGAGGGGTCACAGGTCCAGGGCGGGGACTGTCAGTGGTCGCCACTACAGTCGGCCCCATGAGCTCTTCGCCCGCCGACCTGGTCCGTGCGTTCCACCTCGCCTTCGGTCTGGACGCCCGCAGCACGCCCACGGAGGTCTCCCCGGCTCTGGCGGCCCACCGGGGTGAGCTGCTCGCGGAGGAGGCCCGGGAGGTCGCCGAGGTATCGGTGCGGGGCCCGCTCGACCGGCTCGCGCACGAATTGGCGGACGTGGTCTACGTCGCGTACGGCACCGCCCTCGTGCACGGCATCGATCTGGACGCGGTGCTCGCCGAGATCCACCGCTCCAACATGACGAAGATCGGCCCCGACGGCTCGGTCTCCCGCCGCGAGGACGGCAAGGTCCTCAAGGGCGAGCACTACGAGGCGCCGGATGTACGAGAGGTGCTGCGCAGACAGGGGTGGGTGCCGGGCGGGGGCGCCTGACCAGGGGTCACGCTCCGGGCCGCCCGGCCCCTTCCTCAGTCGGCGGCTGGTGCCTCCCTCAGTCGGCGACGGGCGCCTCGGCCTCGGCCGTCCGGGGCGCGGGCTCCGGGCGGCTGGGCTCGCGGCGCCGGCTCCACCAGGTCGCCACCGGCTCCGTGTAGCGCGCGGTGAGCGGGCCGAGAACGACCAGGATCAGCACGTAGGCCGTGGCCAGCGGGCCGAGGGACGGTTCGATCCCGGCCGAGACGGCAAGGCCGGCGATGACGATGGAGAACTCACCGCGGGCCACCAGCGCGCCGCCCGCCCGCCAGCGGCCCTTCACGGAGATCCCGGCCCGCCGGGCCGCCCAGTAGCCGGTGGCGATCTTCGTCAGCGCGGTGACGACGGCCAGTCCGAGGGCCGGCAGCAGGACGGGCGGGATGCTCGTCGGGTCGGTGTGCAGCCCGAAGAAGACGAAGAACACCGCCGCGAACAGGTCACGCAAGGGGCTCAGCAGGGTGTGCGCGCCCTCGGCGACCTCCCCCGACAGCGCGATGCCCACCAGGAAGGCCCCCACCGCCGCCGAGACCTGGAGCTGCTGCGCGACACCCGCGACCAGGATCGTCAGACCCAGCACGACCAGCAGCAGCTTCTCCGGGTCGTCGCTGGAGACGAACCGCGAGATGAGCCTGCCGTAGCGCACGGCCAGGAACAGCACGAGCCCGGCCGCGCCCAGCGCGATCGCCAGGGTCACGCTCCCGGCCATCAGTCCGACGCCCGCCACCAGCGCCGTGACGATGGGCAGGTACACCGCCATCGCCAGATCCTCCAGCACCAGCACGCTGAGGATGACCGGCGTCTCCCGGTTGCCGACCCGGCCCAGATCGCCCAGCACCTTCGCGATCACGCCGGACGACGAGATCCACGTGACACCGGCCAGGACGACGGCGGCCACCGGACCCCACCCGAGCAGCAGCGCCATGGCGGCGCCGGGCAGCGCGTTGAGGGCGCAGTCGACGAGACCGGAGGGGTAGTGGGTCTTGAGGTTGGAGACCAGGTCGGTCGCCGTGTACTCCAGGCCCAGCATCAGCAACAGCAGGATGACGCCGATCTCCGCGCCGGTGGCGACGAACTCCTCACTCGCGCCCAGCGGCAGCAGACCGCCCTCACCGAAGGCCAGACCGGCCAGCAGGTACAGGGGGATCGGCGAGAGCCGGAAGCGGCCGGCGAAGCGGCCCAGCAGGCCGAGGCCGAGAATGATGGAACCGAACTCGATGAGCAGAACCGCGGAGTGCAACGGCTCACTCCCGCTCGAGTATGGTCGCGGCCGCGTCGACGCCCTCACGGGTCCCGACGACGATCAGGGTGTCACCGCCGGCCAGCCGGAAGTCCGGCGCCGGCGACGGAATGGCCTCGGCCCGGCGCAGCACCGCCACCACCGAGGCGCCCGTCTCCGTCCGCATCCGCATGTCGCCCAGCACCCGCCCGTTCCAGCGCGAGGTCGCGGCCACCTCGATCCGCTCGGCGACCAGCCCGAGGTCCGTGGTGTACAGCAGGCTCGGGCTGTGGTGGGACGGCTTCAGCGCGTCGATCAGCGACCCCGCCTCCGAGCTGGTCAGCTTCAGGGACTGGGCGCAGGAGTCGGGGTCGTCGGGCCGGTACACGTTCACCGTGCGCGTGCCGTCGCGGTGCGCCACCACCGACAGATGGCGGTGTTCCCGGGTCTCCAGGTCGTACTGGACCCCGATACCCGGCAGCGGCGTCGCCCTCAGGCGCGGAGCTGACACGTTGCTTCCCCTTGTTCGTCTTGTTTGCCGTACTTTGTCGGCCTGTTGAACGGTCTCGATCACCGAACGGGTCAAGTCCGCATGCTCCCATCCGGCCGTACGGTGACGACATGGGTGTCGTGACGGATATACGCAACGGCCGGCCGCCGGAGAGGGTAGAGGGGGCCGTGCAGGGTGCGAAGGCGGGAAGGAGCGGATCCGGAAGCGTGTCGTTGTTCTGGCGGATCTTCTCGCTCAACGCCGCCGGCCTGGTCGTGGCCACGGGGTTGCTGCTCGGCCCGGTCACCGTGTCCACACCCGTTCTCGCGGGCGAGGCCCTCGTCCTGCTCTGCGGCCTGGTGGTGCTGCTCGCCGGCAACGCTCTCGTGCTCCGGTTCGGCCTGGCGTCCCTCCAGCGCCTGGACAAGGCCATGGCCACCGCGGACCTGCTGCGTCCGGGCTCCCGGCCGGTGGTCGCGGGACCGGCGGAGACGGCCGGGCTGATCACGACGTACAACACGATGCTCGACCGGCTGGAGGCCGAACGGGCCGCAGGCGCAGCCCGGGCCCTGTCCGCGCAGGAGAGCGAACGGCACCGGATCGCGCGGGAGCTCCACGACGAGGTCGGGCAGACTTTGACCGCCGTCCTCCTCCAGCTCAAGCGCGTCGCCGACCGGGCGCCCGAGGACCTCCGCGAGGAGGTCGGCCAGGCGCAGGAGGCGACCCGGGCCGGCCTGGACGAGATCCGCCGGATCGCCCGCCGGCTGCGCCCCGGCGTCCTGGAGGAACTCGGGCTGGCCAGCGCCCTGCGCTCGCTCGCCGGCGAGTTCACGACCCACGGGCTGACCGTGCGCCACCACGTCACCGGCGATCTGCCCGCCCTGACCCCGGAAGCGGAACTCGTCGTCTACCGGGTCGCCCAGGAGGGGCTGACCAACACCGCCCGGCACGCCGCCGCCGACCGCGCCGAACTCCGCCTCCAGCCGTTCCCCGGCGGCGTCGAACTCCTCGTGCGCGACAACGGCACGGGCATCGGCCACGCCCCCGAGGGCGCCGGCATCACGGGCATGCGCGAACGCGCCCTGCTGCTCGGTGCTGCCCTGGCCCTGGAACCGGCCCCGGGCGGGGGCACCGACGTACGGCTGCGCATACCGGTGACCGCAGGCGTACCGGCGACGGAAGGACCCCTCTGATGTCCCCACCGATCCGCGTCCTGCTCGCCGACGACCACACCCTCGTACGCCGGGGCGTGCGCCTCATCCTGGACAGCGAACCGGACCTGACGGTCGTCGCCGAGGCCGGCGACGGGGCCGAGGCCGTCGCACGCGCCCGCGAGACCGCCGTCGACCTGGCCGTCCTGGACGTGGCCATGCCCCGCATGACCGGCCTCCAGGCGGCCCGGGAACTCTCCCGCCGGCTGCCCGGCCTGCACATCCTGATCCTGACGATGTACGACAACGAGGAGTACTTCTTCGAGGCGCTCAGGGCCGGGGCCGGAGGCTACGTCCTCAAGTCCGTCGCGGACCGCGACCTGGTCGAGGCCTGCCGGGCGGCCGTGCGCGACGAGCCGTTCATCTATCCGGGCGCCGAACGCGCCCTCGTCCGCTGCTACCTGGAGCGGCTGCACCGGGGCGACGGCCTGCCGGAGAGGGCCATCACCGAACGCGAGGAGGAGATCCTCAAGCTGGTCGCCGAGGGCCACACCTCGAAGGAGATCGGTGAACTGCTCTTCATCAGCGCCAAGACGGTCGAGCGTCACCGTGCCAACCTCCTCCAGAAGCTCGGCATGCGCGACCGCCTGGAACTGACCCGCTACGCGATCAGGGCCGGACTCATCGAGCCCTGAGGCCGGTGCGCAGGTTGTCCACAGGCGGCCGAGCCACTTTCGCCGACCGCCTACCCTTGTCCCCATGAGCAGCATCGACCGGAGCCAGTCAGTGGGCGGCACGCGCACATACGAGGTACGCACCTACGGGTGCCAGATGAACGTCCACGACTCCGAGCGGTTGTCCGGACTGCTGGAGGACGCGGGCTACGTCCGCGCCCCCGAGGGCGCCGACGCGGCGGACGTCGTCGTCTTCAACACCTGCGCCGTGCGGGAGAACGCCGACAACAAGCTGTACGGCAACCTCGGCCACCTCGCCCCGAAGAAGGCGGCCCGCCCCGGCATGCAGATCGCGGTCGGCGGCTGCCTCGCGCAGAAGGACCGCGACACCATCGTGAAGCGGGCGCCCTGGGTGGACGTCGTCTTCGGCACGCACAACATCGGCAAGCTGCCCGTCCTGCTGGAGCGCGCCCGCGTGCAGGAGGAGGCGCAGGTCGAGATCGCCGAGTCGCTGGAGGCGTTCCCCTCGACGCTGCCCACGCGCCGCGAGAGCGCCTACGCGGCCTGGGTCTCGATCTCCGTCGGCTGCAACAACACCTGCACCTTCTGCATCGTCCCGGCCCTGCGCGGCAAGGAGAAGGACCGCCGCCCCGGCGACATCCTCGCCGAGATCGAGGCCCTGGTGGCCGAGGGCGTCTCCGAGATCACGCTGCTCGGGCAGAACGTCAACGCGTACGGCTCGGACATCGGCGACCGCGAGGCCTTCAGCAAGCTGCTGCGGGCCTGCGGGAAGATCGACGGCCTGGAGCGCGTGCGCTTCACCTCCCCGCACCCGCGGGACTTCACCGACGACGTCATCGCCGCCATGGCCGAGACGCCGAACGTGATGCCGCAGCTGCACATGCCGCTCCAGTCCGGCTCCGACCCGGTCCTGAAGGCGATGCGCCGCTCCTACCGCCAGGAGCGCTTCCTGGGGATCATCGAGAAGGTCCGCGCCGCCATCCCGCACGCCGCGATCAGCACGGACATCATCGTGGGCTTCCCCGGCGAGACCGAGGAGGACTTCGAGCAGACGCTGCACGTGGTGCGCGAGGCCCGCTTCGCCCAGGCCTTCACCTTCCAGTACTCCAAGCGGCCCGGCACCCCGGCCGCCGAGATGGACGGCCAGATCCCCAAGAAGGTCGTCCAGGAGCGCTACGAGCGGCTCGTCGCCCTCCAGGAGGAGATCTCCTGGGAGGAGAACAAGAAGCAGGTCGGCCGCACGCTGGAGCTCATGGTCGCCGAGGGCGAGGGCCGCAAGGACGACACCACCCACCGCCTGTCCGGCCGCGCCCCGGACAACCGCCTGGTTCACTTCACCAAGCCGGACCAGGAGGTCCGCCCCGGCGACGTGGTCACCGTCGAGATCACCTACGCCGCCCCGCACCACCTCCTGGCCGAGGGGCCCGTGCTGGACGTGCGCCGTACGCGCGCGGGCGACGCCTGGGAGAAGCGGAACGCGGCCGAGAAGGCCAAGCCCGTCGGGGTGATGCTGGGACTGCCGAAGATCGGCGCCCCCGAGCCCCTGCCGGCCGTGGCGAGCGGGTGCGGCTGCGACTGACCCGGACCGCTGCCGCCCTGTGCGGTGGCAGCGGCTTCTGAGGGTTACCCTGCCGATCATGCTTGTCGCCGCCGCTGTCTGCCCCTGCCCGCCCCTGCTGGTGTGCGAGATCGCCGCGGGCGCCGCCCCGGAACTGGACGCCGCGCGGGACGCTTGCACGGACGCGCTGGGCGTGCTCGCCGCCGCCCGGCCCGGCCGCCTCGTCGTCGTCGGCCCTGCGGACGGCGCCGGGCCCGAGACGTACCCGGAGGGAACGGCCGGCTCCTTCCGGGGCTTCGGCGTCGACCTCGATGTACGTCTGGGAGCGGCCGAGGGCGCGGACCCGCACCCACCACTGCCGTACGCGCTGGCGGTGGCCGCCTGGCTGCTGGAGCGGACCGGGTGGTCCGACGCCCCGGTCGAGGGAATCGGGGTGGGGGAGTCGTCCCCGCCCGGGCTGTGCGCGGACACCGGGAGGGACATCGCCGCGCGGGACGAGCGAGTGGCCCTGCTGGTGATGGGGGACGCTAGCGCGTGCCGGACGCTCAAGGCCCCGGGCTATCTGGACGACCGGGCGGCCCCGTTCGACGCGGAGGTCGCACGGGCACTGGGCGCGGCGGACGTGGCCGCACTCACCGCGCTCGACACCGGACTGGCCCACGAGCTGAAGGCCTCCGGCCGGGCCCCCTGGCAGGTCCTGGCGGGCGCGGCCGAGGGCGCGGACCTCGGCGGATCGCTGCTCTACGAGGACGCTCCGTACGGCGTGGGATACATCGTCGCCGCCTGGTCGTAGAGCGCGGGCGGCCGCCCGGAAGGCAGCCAACCGCACACACACGGGAGAACCGGCGGGGACGGCCGGGAGCAGGTGCTCCGCGGCCGTCCGCCGATGTGCCCTTCGGTGCCGGTGTCCGCGTCAGGAAGCAGGCGGAGGTGCGTCGTCCGGCGGCGTCATGCCACCCGGGTTCCGCGGCGGTGCCGTGCGGCCCGCCTCCGGCGGCATGGCCCCTGCGCCCGGCGGCGGTGTCGTGCCACCCCCGTCCGGTCCCCTCTCGCCCTGGTGCGCGAGGCGGCCCATGGCGCCCTTGGCCCGGCCCGTGCCCGACTGGATCCTGTCGCTGTACTTGCCCTTGGTCCTCTTGTCGACGGCCTGCGCGGCTTTGTCGAGACCGTGGTGGATCTTGTCCTCGTGCCGCTGTGCGAGGTCCGAGACCTTGCCCTTGGCCGGGCCCAGCTTGGCTTTCACGTTGTGCAGGAGACCCATGGCTCACCTTCCCTCGCGCGGGGCGGTCACGTACGGGCGCCCTCACCGGCCTCGTTGTCGGCAGCCTTCTCGGTGGACTGCTGCTTGGGGATGTCGACGCCCTCGGACTCGGTGACCTCGGCGGCGGCCTCGCCGGCCGGCTCCTTCGCTTCCCCGGCTCCGTCGGTGCCCTCGGCCTCCGTGGTCTCGGCCGTCTCCTCCTCGGACCCGGCCTTCGCCGTGTCGGTCTGAGCCTCGGCGGCAGGCGTCTCCGCCGTAGCCTTCGACCGCCGGAGAAGTCGTGCAAAAACGCCCATATCCACTCCATACGTTACTCGTGCGGGCGAAATCCCGCGTTGCCCGGTGCGTCAGTTTGCGCGGCCCGGGTCACCGCCTCTGCGATCCGGCGGCAGGAACCTCGCAACGGGCAACGACCCCGCGGCCGTGGCGTCACGTAACTCGTTCGAGACCAGGGTGCGAGGTTTGCGAGACTGGGGCGGTGAGCAGTGCACCCCCCGCCCCCCGCGTCATCGCCGTCGTCGGACCTACTGCGGCCGGAAAGTCCGATCTCGGCGTCTTCCTTGCCCGGCGTCTCGGCGGCGAGGTCGTCAACGCCGACTCCATGCAGCTCTACCGAGGGATGGACATCGGTACCGCCAAGCTGACGCCCGAGGAGCGTGGCGGCGTCCCCCACCATCTGCTGGACATCTGGGACGTGACCGTCACGGCCTCCGTCGCCGAGTACCAGCGCCTGGCCCGGGAACGGATCGACGCCCTGCTCGCCGAGGGCCGCTGGCCGATCCTGGTCGGCGGCTCGGGCCTCTATGTGCGCGGGGCCGTCGACAACCTGGAGTTCCCCGGCACCGACCCCGAGGTCCGCGCCCGCCTGGAGGAGGAACTCACGCTGCGCGGCCCCGGCGCACTGCACGCCCGTCTGGCCGCCGCCGACCCCGAGGCCGCTCGCGCGATCCTGCCGAGCAACGGCCGCCGGGTCGTCCGCGCCCTGGAGGTGATCGAGATCACCGGCAAACCGTTCACGGCCAATCTCCCCGGCCACGACTCGGTGTACGACACCCTTCAGATCGGCGTCGACGTGGCCCGCCCCGAGCTCGACGAGCGCATCGCGCGCCGGGTCGACCGGATGTGGGACGCCGGCCTGGTGGACGAGGTGAGCGCACTCCAGGAGCAGGGGTTGCGTGAAGGGCGTACGGCCTCGCGCGCGCTCGGCTACCAGCAGGTGCTCGCGGCGCTCGCCGGGGAGTGCACCCTGGGGGAAGCGCGGACCGAGACCGTCCGTGCCACCAAGCGCTTCGCGCGCCGCCAGGATTCATGGTTCAGGCGCGACCCGCGGGTGCACTGGTTGAGTGGGGCGGCAGCAGATCTCACGGAACTTCCGCAGCTCGCGCTGTCCTTGGTCGAACGACCGGTTACAGCCTGATCACGTCATGGCATCGGGACGCCCAGGCCGTCATCCGCTCCTTCGGCGGCGTGCCATCATCGAGCTTCGATCGACCGAGTTGAGTCCTAGTTGGGAGGGCGCGTGGCGATGGAGGCCGGCCCTCGCGACACCGCACGAAGCACGGATCACATCACCGCCGAGCGGGATGAGCCGGAGCCCGGGACGGCACCCGAGCAGGAGGCGGACCACCTCAGCTCCGACGGGCCCGACGAGACGCAGGGCGTGACGGACGACGGGCCCGAGCCCGGCGAGATGTTCGCCGACGAGGTCGAGGTCGAGCTGCGTCCGCAGCGCCGGCTCCGCATCTGGCAGCTGGCCCCCATCGTGGGCCTCGCGGCACTCGGCTCCCTGATGTTCGCCTTCCCGCTCGCCTTCGACTTCGGCGACAGCGGGGCCGTCATCGCCATGCTGGGCCTGCTGATCTGCTCCTGCGCGGCCGGCTGGGGCATGATGGCCGCCCGCCGCGTCGGCTACACCCTGCCGGGCCTGCCGGCCCGCGGCTCCGGCCGCAGACCCGACTGGCGGGTCGTCCTCGCGTACGCCCTGGTCGTGGCCCTCGTGGTGGTCCTCGCCGTGTGGCGGGTGGCACGACTCCGGTAGGCGGCGCGCGCCCCGTTACGATCGAGGCATGAGCACGCGGATCGCCTTCCTCAAGGGCCACGGCACCGAGAACGACTTCGTGATCGTCCCGGACCCGGAGAACGCCATCGACCTGCCCCCGGCCGCCGTCGCCGCCCTGTGCGACCGGCGCGCGGGCATCGGCGGCGACGGCCTGCTGCACGTCGTCCGCTCCGCCGCCCACCCGGAGGCCGAGGGGATGGCGGCCGAGGCGGAGTGGTTCATGGACTACCGCAACGGCGACGGCTCCATCGCGGAGATGTGCGGCAACGGCGTGCGGGTGTTCGCGCGCTACCTCCAGCGCGCCGGTCACGCCACCGAGGGAGACCTCGCGGTCGCCACACGCGGGGGAGTGAAGACCGTGCACCTCGCCAAGAACGGCGACGTGACCGTCGGGATGGGCCGGGCAGTGCTCCCGGACGGAGACGTCACGGTGAGCGTCGGCGAGCGCAGCTGGCCCGCGCGCAACGTCAACATGGGCAACCCGCACGCGGTCGCCTTCGTGGACGACCTGGCGCACGCGGGCGATCTGCTCTCTCCGCCCCCTTTCAGCCCGGCCGCCGCCTACCCGGACGGAGTGAACGTCGAGTTCGTGGCCGACCGCGGCCCCGGGCACGTCGCGCTGCGCGTGCACGAGCGCGGCTCGGGTGAGACCCGCTCATGCGGCACGGGCGCCTGCGCGGTCGCCGTGGCCACCGCCCGCCGCGACGGCGCCGACCCGACGGTCACCGGCACCCCCGTGACCTACACCGTGGACGTCCCCGGCGGCACCCTGGTGATCACCGAGCGGCCCGACGGCGAGATCGAGATGACCGGCCCCGCCGTGATCGTGGCCGAGGGCGAGATCGACGCGGACTGGCTGGAAGGCGCCACGTCCGCCTGAGTCCGAGCCGGTCGTCCGGAAACACCCGCGTCCCTTCGGCCGCCCGACCCGAAATCACCGTTGGAACCGGCCATTTGGCGGAAATCGCACGGTGAAGGTCGCGATGAACAGGGGTACAAACCTCACATTCATCCCTCGAATGGGTGATCAGTTTCACGCTCGGCGAGAGGCGGTCAGTCGGGCGTGGTGGGCTCGGTAGCATCAAGCACCGGCCCGGACGGGGGACCGAAGCCGCTCCCTGAGCCGTGTCCGCTCTGGGGCACCCCGTCCGCCGGTTGACGCAGCCGGAGGTGCCCATGAGTGCGGAGGCCACGAATTCCGTGACCCCAGGCCCGATGCCGGGCGCGGTGTCAGGACCGGTGACGCCGACAGCCCCCCGCAGAAAGGCCCGCCCCCGGATCGACCTGCGCCGCCTCGGCCGCGCGGCCCTGCTGGGCCCCGCCGCCCGTGGCCGGCTGCCCGACGCCATCAGCCACGTCGTCGAGGCGCACCGCGCCCACCACCCCGACGCGGACCTCGAACCCCTGCGCCACGCCTACGTCCTGGCCGAGTCCTCGCACCGCGGCCAGATGCGCAAGAGCGGTGAGCCGTACATCACGCACCCGCTCGCCGTGACCCTCATCCTGGCCGAACTCGGCGCCGAGACCACGACGTTGACCGCGTCCCTGCTGCACGACACCGTCGAGGACACGGACGTGACGCTCGACCAGGTCCGCGACCAGTTCGGCGAGGAGGTCCGCTACCTCGTCGACGGCGTGACCAAACTGGAGAAGGTCGACTACGGCGCCGCCGCCGAGCCCGAGACCTTCCGCAAGATGCTCGTCGCCACCGGCAACGACGTCCGCGTCATGTCGATCAAACTCGCCGACCGGCTGCACAACATGCGCACCCTCGGAGTCATGCGCCCCGAGAAGCAGGAGCGCATCGCCAAGGTGACACGTGACGTGCTCATCCCGCTCGCCGAACGGCTCGGCGTCCAGGCGCTCAAGACCGAACTGGAAGACCTGGTCTTCGCGATCCTGCACCCCGAGGAGTACGCGCACACCAGGGAGCTGATCGTCCACAACGCCGCCCGCGCGGACGACCCCCTCGCCGAGGTCGCCGACGAAGTACGCGGTGTGCTGCGCGAGGCGGACATCACGGCCGAAGTCCTCATCCGGCCCCGCCACTTCGTCTCGGTGCACCGCGTCTCCCGCAAACGCGGCCGGCTCCGCGGCTCCGACTTCGGCCGCGTCCTGGTCCTGGTGAACGAGGACGCCGACTGCTACGGCGTCCTGGGCGAACTGCACACCTGCATGAAGCCGGTGGTCTCCGAGTTCAAGGACTTCATCGCCGTACCGAAGTTCAACCTCTACCAGTCGCTGCACACGGCCGTGGCGCGCGAGGACGGCCAGGTAGTCGAGGTCCTCATCCGCACGAACCAGATGCACAAGGTCGCCGAGGCCGGCGTCGTCGCCCTCGGCAACCCGTACGCGCCCGCACCCGACGACCCGGCCGACGGCGAGCGTGTCGACCCCACCCGCCCGGGCTGGCTCTCCCGGCTCCTCGACTGGCAGGAGGCGGCACCCGACCCCGACCACTTCTGGTCCACCCTGCGCGAGGACCTCGCCCAGGACCGCGAGATCACCGTCTTCCGGCCCGACGGCGGCACGCTCGGCCTGCCCGAGGGCGCGACCTGCGTGGACGCCGCCTACGCGCAGTACGGCGAGGACGCGCACGCCTGTATCGGGGCCCGGGTGAACGGCCGTCTGGCGACGCTGAGCACCGTCCTCAAGGACGGCGACACCGTCCAGCTCCTCATGGGCCAGGACCCGGCGTCGGAACCCTCCCGGGAGTGGCTGGAGCACGCCCACACGCCCGCGGCCCGGATCGCCATCCAGCGGTGGCTGACCGCACATCCGGTCCAGGCGGAGTCCCAGCAGCAGGGCGAGGCGCGGATCTCCGAGGACCGGACGGCTCCGCGGTCCGTCGGCGCACCTGACCCGGACGCGGCTCCGGAGCAGCCCGCCGGGCGCCCCGGCACCGGCCATGTCCTCGCCGACCTGCCCGGCGCGACCGTCCGGCTCGCCCGCTGCTGCACGCCCGTACCGCCCGACGAGATCACCGGTTTCGCCGTACGCGGGGGAGCGGTCACCGTGCACCGCGTGGAGTGCCCCGCGGTGGCGCGTATGAAGGACGGGGGGCGCGCGGAGGTCGGCGTGCGCTGGGGAGAGACCGCCGAGTGCCGGGTCACGCTGGTCGCCGAATCGTTCGTCCGTCCCCATCTGCTGGCCGACCTCACCGAGGCCATGGCCTCCGAGGGCGCCGAGATCGTGTCGGCGACCGTCGAGCCCCCGACCCAGCAGCAGGTGCGGCACACGTACACCGTGCAACTGCCGGACGCCGGCCACCTGCCCGCCCTGATGCGGGCGATGCGCAACGTGGCCGGGGTGTACGACGTCAGCCGGGCGCAGCCGCAGCCGCAGGGCGGCTGACGCGCCGCCGGGGCGGCACCCGGCTCAGGCCCCGGTCCCCGGTTCGGGTGGGACGAAAGCGCGCCGTCCCCGCCGCCCGCCCGCCCGCTGATAGCCGTGGGGCATGATCCTGACCCCTCACAGCCAGGCCACCACCCCCACCCGTCGCCGGGCCGCGGCCGCCCTGCTTGCCTCGGCCGTCTCCGTCTGCCTCGTCGCCGCGAGCGCCCCCGTCGCCCCGCTCGGCGTCGGCGACCGCCTCTTCCCGTACCTCGGCAACCCCGGCTACGACGTGGCGTCGTACGACCTCGCTTTCACCTATCCGGGCAACAACAGCGAGCCGCTGCAGGCCGTCACCACCATCGACGCCTGGACGACCGCCGACCTGGACCGCGTCAACCTGGACTTCGCCCACGGCAAGGTCAAGTCCGTCGAGGTCGGCGGCGACCCCGCGGAATTCCGCTCCGCCGGCGAGGACCTGGTGATCACACCCGAGGACTCGGTGCCGGCCGGCACCTGGATGCGGATCACCGTGCGGCACACCAGTGATCCCGTGCCCGCCGAGGGCCGCGAGGGCGGCTGGGTGCGCACGGCCGACGGCCTCGCCATGGCCAACCAGGCCGACGCCGCGCACCTGGTGTTCCCCTGCAACGACCACCCCTCCGACAAGGCGATGTTCACCTTCCGGGTGACCGCGCCCGACGGTCACACGGCCGTCGCGGGCGGCCTGGCCGCCGGGGTGGAGAAGTCCGGCGGGTCGACGACCTGGACCTACCGCACCCAGCACCCCATGGCCACCGAGCTCGCCCAGGTGTCCATCGGCCGCTCCACGGTGCTGCACCGCACCGGCCCGCACAGCCTGCCCGTACGGGATGTCGTCCCGACCCGCGACCGCAGGGCACTCGAACCCTGGCTGGAGAAGACCCCCGGCCAGATCGCCTGGATGGAGAGCAAGGTCGGCCGCTACCCCTTCGAGACGTACGGCCTGCTCGTGGCCGACGCCTCCACCGGTTTCGAACTGGAGACCCAGACTCTGTCGCTCTTCGAACGGAAACTCTTCACCGAGCCGGTCTACCCTCCGTGGTACGTCGAGTCGATCATGGTCCACGAGGCGGCCCACCAGTGGTTCGGCAACAGCGTCACCCCCCGCACCTGGTCCGATCTGTGGCTCAGCGAGGGGCACGCCACCTGGTACGAGGCGCTGTACGCCGAGGAGCAGGCCGGCAAGCCGATGCGGGCCCGGATGAAGGCCGCCTACGGCGCCTCCGACCGCTGGCGCGCCGCCGGCGGGCCCCCCGCCGCCCCGAAGGCCCCCGACCCCGCCCGCAAGACCGGCCTCTTCCGGCCCAACGTCTACGACGGCGCCGCGCTCGTCCTGTACGCCCTGCGCCAGGAGATCGGCCGCCCGGCCTTCGAACGCCTGGAACGCGCCTGGGTCGTCCGCCACCGGGACGACACGGCCACCACGGAGGACTTCGTCAAGCTCGCCTCCGAGATCTCCGGGCGTGACCTCGACGGCTTCTTCCAGGACTGGCTGTACGGAGAGAAGACCCCGCCGATGCCGGGGCACCCGGACTGGAAGCCGGAGACGTCCGCGAAGCCGCAGGACCCGGCGCAGTAGGCCCGAGCGGGGCGACGCCCGCCCGATAACACAGTGACGAGACGCCCCGTGCCGTGCGAACATCTTCAGGTCGGCGCGGTACGGGGTGCCGGGAATCTCCCGGACCGCCCGCGCGTTGCACACAGTGAACGGCTTCCCATCGACGTAAGGATCCAATGACCTCCTCTTCTTCCTTTTCCCAGGACTCCAAGCGCTTCGCGCACAGCCACCCCGATGGTTTTCGGGCCGATGCCCTGATGGAAGAGGACGTCGCCTGGAGCCACGAGATCGACGGAGAGCGGGACGGCGACCAGTTCGACCGCTCCGACCGCGCGGCCCTGCGCCGTGTGGCGGGCCTCTCCACCGAGCTCGAGGACGTCACCGAGGTCGAGTACCGCCAGCTCCGTCTGGAGCGGGTCGTCCTCGTCGGCGTCTGGACCTCGGGAACGGTGCAGGACGCGGAGAACTCCCTCGCGGAGCTCGCCGCCCTCGCGGAGACGGCCGGCGCGCTGGTGCTCGACGGCGTCACCCAGCGCCGCGACAAGCCCGACGCGGCCACGTACATCGGCTCCGGCAAGGCCGAGGAACTGCGCGACATCGTCGTCGAGACGGGCGCGGACACCGTCATCTGCGACGGTGAGCTCAGCCCCGGACAGCTGATCCACCTCGAGGACGTCGTCAAGGTCAAGGTCATCGACCGGACGGCCCTGATCCTGGACATCTTCGCCCAGCACGCCAAGTCCCGAGAGGGCAAGGCGCAGGTCGCTCTCGCGCAGATGCAGTACATGCTGCCGCGACTGCGCGGCTGGGGTCAGTCGCTGTCCCGGCAGATGGGCGGCGGCAAGGGCGGCGGCCTCGCCACCCGTGGTCCCGGTGAGACCAAGATCGAGACGGACCGGCGCCGGATCCGCGAGAAGATGGCGAAGATGCGCCGGGAGATCGCGGAAATGAAGACCGGCCGCGAGATCAAGCGCCAGGAGCGCAAGCGCCACAAGGTGCCGTCCGTCGCCATCGCGGGCTACACCAACGCCGGCAAGTCCTCGCTGCTCAACCGCCTCACGGGCGCGGGCGTGCTGGTCGAGAACGCCCTGTTCGCGACCCTCGACCCGACCGTGCGCCGGGCCGAGACCCCGAGCGGACGGCTGTACACCCTGGCCGACACGGTCGGGTTCGTACGCCATCTGCCCCACCACCTGGTCGAGGCGTTCCGCTCCACGATGGAGGAGGTCGGCGAGTCCGACCTGATTCTGCACGTGGTGGACGGTTCGCACCCGTTCCCGGAGGAGCAGCTGGCCGCCGTACGCGAGGTGGTCCGGGACGTCGGCGCCACCGACGTGCCCGAGATCGTCGTGATCAACAAGGCGGACGCGGCCGACCCGCTCACGCTTCAGCGTCTGCTGCGCGTCGAGAAGCGGTCCATCGCCGTCTCGGCCCGCACCGGCCAGGGCATCGAGCAACTGCTCGCGCTCATCGACAACGAGTTGCCGCGGCCCTCGGTCGAGATCGAGGCGCTCGTGCCGTACACGCACGGCAAGCTGGTCGCCCGTGCCCACGACGAGGGCGAGGTGATCTCCGAGGAGCACACCCCGGAGGGCACCCTGCTCAAGGTGCGGGTACACGAGGAACTGGCGGCGGAACTCACGCCGTACGTTCCCGCGCCGGCGCTCTGAGCACGACCCGGCAGGCGCCGTGACCTGACCCGACCGCCGGAAGGCCCGCCCCCGTCGCCGGGGAGCGGGCCTTCAGCATGCACGGGTCACTGACCGCCGTACGTCTTGCTCATGTTCTGGTAGAGCGCCTCGGCGTCGCGTCCCAGCTGGGGGCCGGCCAGCCAGGTGTTGTCGGCCGGGCCGATCGAGGTGTTGGAGACCAGCACCGACTTGCCGTTCACGACCCGGAACCAGCCGCCGCCGGACGAACCGCCGGTCATGTCACAGCCGATGCGGTACATCGTCGGCAGGGAGGGACTGAGCGAGAACCGGCCGGGGATGTCGATGCACTTGAACATCTTTTCGCCGTTGTAGGGCGGCGCGGCCGGGTAGCCCCAGGCACCCATCTTCGCGGCCTCGGCCGCGGACGGGGCCGAGAAGTCCACGTCCAGCGCGGCGCCTACCGTCTCCTCCAGGGACTTGGCGCCCTGCTCCGGCTTCACGTGCAGCACGGCATAGTCGTACGCGGCCCCGTCACCGCCGCTCTCCGAACCGCCCTGGATCCACTGGTTCGAGGTCGAGGCCCAGTTCGCCCACCAGTTGCCGTAGGGGGCGACCTCGGCCGGGTTCGCGTTGCCGATCTCCGCCTCGGACTTGCCGAGGTCGTTGTAGGCCGGGACGAACATGATGTTGCGGTACCAGCCGCCGTTGCCGCCGGCGTGCACGCAGTGGCCCGCCGTCCACACCAGGTTGGACTTGCCCGGGTGGTTGACGTCCTTGACGACCGTGCCGGAGCAGACGGCCGGGCCGTCGGGGGAGTCGAAGAAGACCTTGCCGACCGGCGCCGCGTTGCGGTGGTACGGCGTCTTCTCCGCCTGCGCCCGGACCGGAGCCGGATCCGGGTCGCTGACGCCCTGGCCGGCCGCCGCGTCCTTGGTCGTGACCGTCTTGTCGGCCTCCTCGGCGGACTGCATCCGCTCCGGCTTCCAGAGGCCCTCGATCACCGGGTTGACGAAGTCCTTGGCGTCACTGAGCCACTTGTCCTTGTCCCAGTCCTTCCAACCGCCGTCCTTCCAGCGGTCGACATCGATCCCGTGCTCCTTGAGCTTGCCCGCGAGATCGGCCGGGATCTTGACCTTGCCGCCGCCGCTGCCGTCCGCGGCTGCCTGCGAGGAGGTGGCGTCGGGCTTGTCGCTCGCCGAGTCCGCCGAACCGCCGCAGGCGGTCGCGGTGAGCGCCAGCGCGGCGACGAGTCCGGTGGCGGCGAGGACGGTGCGCGGCCCGCGCCTGGGTGCGGGCGTACGTGTGGAACGCATGGTGCGATGACCCCCGTTGTGCGTACGTATGTGGTGCTGGTGCTGGTGCTGGTGCTGGTGCTGGTGCCGGGCGGGCGCTACGTGGGCATGTCATGGACCTGGGTGTGTTCGGTGGGTCCGCGCGACACCCCACTATGCCCGGGGAGTTGAGGGCGTACCGGGGTGGGGCGGTGAAGGTTTCCGCGGGGTGTGCCGCCCCACCGGCGGCGCCGTTCAGCAGGCCGTCACCGGTCGGCGAACTTCTTGCTGACCGAGTCGTACACGCCCTTGGCCACGCCGCCCAGGCGCGGCCCGGCCAGCCAGCCCGACGTCACCGGGCCGATGGAGGTGTTGGACACCAGCGCCGGCTTGCCGTCCGAGCCGGTCGCGACCCAGCCGCCGCCCGACGAACCGCCGGTCATGGTGCAGCCGATGCGGTACATCGTCGGATCCGACGCGGTGACCGACAGCCGTCCGGGCCGGTCCTCGCACCGGTACAGCTTCTGCCCGTCGTAGGGTGGCGCGGCCGGGTAGCCGATCGCCGTGAGGCTCTTCACCTGCGGCACCGCGGGCGCCTTGAAGTCGACCGGCAGCGCCGAACCGACCATCTCCTCCAGCGACTTGCCGCCGCTGCCCTTCTCCGGCGTCACATGGATGACCGCGAAGTCGTACGGCGCGCCGTCGCCGCCCGTCGAACCGCCCTGCTCGATCCACTGGTCCGAGGTCTGCGCCCAGTCGCCCCACCAGACACCGTAGGGAGCGACGTCCTCACGGGTGACGTTCTCCAGCTCCTCCACCGGCCTGCCGTCGTCGTTGTACGACGGCACGAACGCGATGTTGCGGTACCAGCCGCCCTTCTTGCCCGCGTGCACGCAGTGACCCGCCGTCCACACCAGGTTGGACTTGCCGGGGTGGGCCGGGTCCTTCACCACGGTCGCCGAGCAGACGGCCGAGCCCTTGGGGGAGTCGAAGAACACCTTCCCGGCCGTCGGGGCGTTGGCGTGGTACGACGGCGGCACGGCCTGCGCCTCGACCGGCTCGGGCGTCGGGTCGGTCACACCCTGGTCTCCGGAGAGGTCGCTCTCGTCGACGCCCTGGTCGGGCTCCTCGGCCTCCCGCATCCGGTCCGGGTTCCAGAGCCCCTCGATGATCGGGTTGATGTACTCGTGGGCCTCGCGCAGCCAGTCGTCCCGGTCCCAGTTCTTCCAGGCGCCGTTCTTCCACTTGTCGACGTCGATCCCGTGCTCGCGCAGCCGGTCCCTGATGTCGTCCGGGATCCTGAGCTTGCCGTCGTCGGAAGCGGTGGCCGACGCGGAGGCTTCACCGCCCGCCGCGGCGTCGCCCGACTCGCAGGCGGTGGCGGTGAGCGCGAGCGCCGAGACGAGGGCCACGGCGGCCAGTACGGGGGAATTCCTGCGGCCCGCCCTCCCCTCTCGGCTGGCATGGGACGACGGCCGTATGGATCGCATGATCTGACTCCCCCTGATACGGAACGAACGTGGACCGACCGGTGCCTCGGCCCCGATTCCCGCTGTCACACGGGCGGTTCGGGGACCGCACGGTGTCCGGGAACGGCACCACACACTATGCGGTGGCTGTCGGGGCGATCCGACGGGTCCGCAACAGTTCCGTTACGGAAAGGATCTTGAGGCAACCCGTAACCAGGTGAGTGATCCGCGGTTGGTAGCGGTGGGGGGGCCTGCTGTCTGTGCACGGTCCCCTGTGCCCGTGCCCAGTGGGAGGTCAGGGAAATCGTGGCGGAATCCACCCGTGGGGGTCGTGCGTCGGAGGAGGCCGCTGTGGGGCGTACGCAGGTGAAACCCCTTCCCGCCGGAGCCGTTGACGCCACCGCCCTCGCCTCGCGCGACGGGCACGAGGCGATCCTGCGCCGCCAAGCCGCGCGCGAACCCGCCGCCCGGACCTACGCCCGTGCCCTGCCGATCGTTCCGGTGCGGGCGCGGGGACTGACCATCGAGGGCGCGGACGGTCGCCGCTACCTGGACTGCCTCTCCGGCGCCGGCACCCTCGCCCTCGGCCACAACCACCCGGTCGTCCTGGAGGCCATCCGCCAAGTCCTGGACTCCGGCGCACCCCTGAACGCCCTCGATCTGGCGACACCCGCGAAGGACGCCTTCCTCACCGAGCTGTACCGCACCCTGCCGCCGGGCCTCGCCGGGCGGGCACGCGTGCGCTTCTGCGGGCCGGCCGGCAGCGAAGCCGTCGAGACCGCCTACGCACTGGTACGTGCGGCGACCGGTCGGAGCGGCCTCCTGGCGTTCACCGGTTCCGGCCGCGGAACCACCTGCCGAGCCCTCGACGGCACCTGGGCGGACACCCCGGACATGCGGGTCGCCCGCCTGCCCTACCCGCAGGACTACCGCTGCCCCTTCGGTGTCGGAGGCGAGCGCGGCGCCGACCTCGCCGCCCGCTGGACCGAGTCCCTCCTCGACGACCGCGGCCCCGGGGTGCCGCTGCCCGCCGGGATGCTCGTCGAGCCCGTTCAGAGCGAGGGCGGGGTGATCCCCGCACCGCACACCTGGCTGCGGCGCATGCGACAGCTCACCGCCGAGCGGTCCATCCCGCTGATCGTCGACGAGACCCACACCGGCGTCGGCCGGACCGGCGCCTTCTGGGCGGTGGAGCACAGCGGTGTGACCCCCGACGTGATGGTGCTCTCCAAAGCCATCGGCGGCAGCCTGCCACTGGCGGTCGTGGTCTACCGCGACGATCTCGACATCGGGGAACCCGGCGCTCCCGTCGGCACCTTCCCCGGCAACCAACTCGCCATGGCCGTCGGCACGGCAACCCTCGCTCACGTCCGCGAGAACGCCCTCGCCGAGCGTGCGGCGACCCTGGGGGAGCGCTTGCTGAGGCAATTGCGGGACCTCACCTCGGGGTTGAAGTGCGTAGGGGATGTGCGGGGGAGGGGACTGATGATCGGGGTCGAGCTGGTGGACCCGGAGGCTGAGGGGGACTCCGGCTCTTCTGGCGCTCCTGAGGCTGTGGAGGGCGGTGTGGCGGCATCGGTGATGCCGCACAGTGGACGACAACCCCGGCCCGCCGCCCCCGAACTGGCCGCCGCGGTCCAGCGGGAGTGCCTGCGGCGCGGCCTCATCGTCGGACTCGGCGGCCGTCACGCCAGCGTCGTACAACTGCTGCCGCCCCTGACCCTCACCGATGAGCAAGCGGCCGCCGTACTGGACCGCCTGACCGATGCGGTCCGGACAGCGGCTCGATGCCGTGGGGTGGCCCGGCAGACGCACCCTGAGCCGCGGTGAGCTTCTACGACACGGGGTTCGTGCGGTGCACGCTTTCGAGGCGTCTGCCTTCAGCCGTCTGCCCACCCGGGTCTGCTTGCCCGCACTGCGTCCGCCTGTCGGCAGTCTGTCGCCAGCCGCCTGACTGCCAGCCGATTGTCCGCCAGCGCCTGGCGCGCCATGAGCCCGTTCGCCCGCAGAGGGGCACGACCAACAGCCCGCCCGATCACAGCCCGCGCGCCTCTCCCTCGCGCCGCGCAGCCACACCCGAGTGAGGCTCCCCAGCCCACAGCCCTCCCCAGCATGATCCGGACCAGTCCAAGAGGTACCCGCCGTGAACGCCACCCCCCACACCCACCCCGACTCCCACACCCCGACACCTGGCCAAGGCTCCGTCGGCGCCCGGCCGTCCCAGATGTCGCCGAACCCGCGGGTCCCTCATCAGCGGCCGACGTCGAAACCCGCCCAGGGGCTGGGCGAAGGCCATGGCCCTGACCCCCTGGCCCATCCCGACCCGCACACCGTCGCCCAGGCTGTCGCCGTGGAGAACCTGCTCCGCTGCTGGGCGCGCGAGACCAACCAGTCCGCCCCGGCCGACGGCCACCTGCGCATCCCCCTTCCTGCCAGCGGCACGGCCCTGTCCGCCCCGGTCCGCTACTGGTCCCCGACGGGCTGGCACCGCTTCGGCCCACCTCGTCTGGCAGGCGCTCCCGACAGCACCCCACCGGTCGACGCCCTCACGCTCACCGCCCTGCTCACCAGGGAGATGTCCGCGAATGGCTCTGGCCACGACTGCGTACCCGACTCCTTCCCCAGGTCCACCCCCAGCTCCATCACCGGTGGCCTCAGCAACGGCACCGAACTCGTGGCGGGCGTTGCCGACTCCCTCCGACGCGTCGCCGGCTTCGTCACCGCCCGCCGGGAACGACCGGCCGACGGCCCCGACCGCTTCCTGACAGCGGAGCAGGCACTCCTCTTCGGACACCCACTCCACCCGACCCCGAAGAGTCGCGAGGGTCTTACCGATGCCCAAGCACTCCTGTACTCACCCGAGTCCCGGGGCTCCTTCCCTCTGCACTGGATGGCTGTCGCCTCCTCCGTCCTCGCCACCGACTCCTCCTGGACCGAACGTGGCCGCCCTGTCGCCGCACCCCTGCTCACCGCCCGCCTCGCCGGTCCCGCACCGGCGTTGCCGTTCGGGTACGCCCTGCTGCCCCTGCACCCCTGGCAGGCGCGCGAGATCCGCCACCGGCCGGAGATCGCTGCCCTGCTCGACGCCGGACTGCTCTGTGACCTCGGCACCAGCGGCCCTCACTGGCATCCCACCTCCTCCGTACGAACCGTCTACCGCTCCCATGCCCCCGCGATGCTCAAGCTCTCGCTGGGCCTGCGTATCACCAACTCCCGCCGGGAGAACCTCCGCAAGGAACTTCATCGCGGCGTCGAGGTCCACCGCCTGCTCCGCAGCGGCCTCGGACAGCAGTGGCGGGCCGCGCACCCGGACTTCGACATCGTTCGGGACCCCGCCTGGCTCGCCGTCGACACACCCGACGGGGCCCCGGTGCCCGGACTGGACGTGGTGATCCGCCACAACCCGTTCAGCCCCTCGGACGATGTCTCCTGCGTCGCCGGCCTCGTCACGCCGCGCCCGTCCTCGCCGGCCGTGCCGGACGAGGCGCCAGGGCACCCGGCCCAGCACGCCCCGGCCCAGCACGACCCGGCCCAGCACGACCCGGCCCAGCACGACCCGGCCAGGCCCGATCCGGCCCAGCGCAATGCGATCCCGCGGTCCCGGCTCGCCGAGCTCGTCACGCGTCTTGCCCGGCGCACCGGCCGTCCCCGCGGAGCCGTCGCCGCCGAGTGGTTCCTGCGCTACCTCGCCCATGTGGTGCGCCCCGTCCTCTGGCTGGACGGCGAGACCGGTGTCGCCCTGGAGGCACACCAGCAGAACACCCTGCTTCTGCTGGACGCGGACGGCTGGCCCACGGGAGGCCGCTACCGCGACAACCAGGGCTACTACTTCCGCGAGTCCCGGCGCGGGGAGCTCGACACCCGGTTGCCCGGGATCGGAGAGCGGAGCGACACCTTCGTAGACGACGAGGTCATTGACGAGCGACTCGTGTACTACCTGGTGGTCAACAACGTGTTCGGCCTCATCGGCGCGTTCGGCTCCCAGGGGCTGGCCGACGAGCGGCTGCTGCTCGCCGCCTTCCGCCGTTTCCTCGCCAACGCGGCCTCCGGTCCGGCTCGGCTGCACAGCTCGCTGCCCGCCCGGCTGCTCGACTCACCCGTCCTGCGCTGCAAGGCCAACCTTCTGACCCGGCTGCACGGCCTCGACGAACTGGTGGGCCCGGTCGACGGGCAGTCCGTCTACGTGACCATCGCCAACCCCCTGCCTTTCTGACCACCCTGATCGACGCCGACCACGGCTGTACCTCCTTCATCTCATCCCTGAGCACACGCCCCACCCCTTCTCGAGAGGAGCGTTGAATGCCTTCCGCCGACCCGATCGACGCGCCCGGCGAGCCTCCGCCCCGAGCGGGCGGGCATGACGACGCACTCGACGACCTCCTCGACAGCGTCGCCGCATGGGGTCCGGCCGACACACGCGCAGGCGTGTTCCACCTCGTGCCCGCGCGCATCGAACGCGACCTTCCGCTCATCAGCCGTTGGATGAACGACCCCGCAGCCGCGGCGTTCTGGGAGCTGTCCGGACCGCAGGACGTGGCCGAGGATCACCTGCGGACCCAGCTGGCCGGCGATGGGCGCAGCGTGCCGTGCGTCGGTCTACTGGACGGAACACCGATGAGCTACTGGGAGATCTACCGGGCGGATCTCGACCCGTTGACCCGCCATTACCCGGCCAGGCCTCATGACACGGGCGTCCACCTTCTGATCGGTGCGGTCGCGGACCGGGGACGCGGTCTCGGCGGTCTGCTGCTGCGGGCCGTGGCCGATCTCGTGCTCGCGCAGCGGCCCTCCTGCGCACGTGTCATCGCGGAACCCGACATCCGCAACACCCCCTCCCTCGCCGCTTTCCTGACCGCTGGCTTCCGGTTCTCCGCCGAGGTCGACCTGCCCGCCAAGCGGGCCGCCCTCATGGTCCGAGACCGGTCCCTCCGGCTTCTGTTGTAGCGCTGTGTAATCGTGCCATCACTCATCGAACGCAGCCCGGGTCGAGGCAGTTCCCGTCTGTGCGGGAATCTTTCGAGCGGCTTCGCAGCGCCCTCACCTACGCAGCCGGCCACCCGCCACCCAACCGGCCACCCCGCCACCCAGCCGGCCACCCGTACACCCGCCACCTCCCCCCGAGGAGCCCACGGTCTTGATCCCGTCCCGCGCCCACGCCGCTGCCGCCGCCTTGATCACCCGTTTGTCAGTGCAGGGTCGTAGGGTGGTCGCGCTATGACGAAGCCCTCACTCCCCGAACTCCTGCATGCTGCCGTCACTGCCGTCGGCGGCACGGAGCGCCCCGGTCAGGTGGCCATGGCCGAAGCCGTCGAGGAAGCGATCGACGACGGCTCCCACCTGCTGGTCCAGGCCGGCACCGGTACCGGCAAGTCGCTCGGGTACCTGGTGCCCGCGCTGGCGCACGGGGAGCGGGTGGTCGTCGCGACCGCCACCCTGGCCCTGCAGCGCCAGCTGGTGGAGCGCGACCTGCCGAGAACGGTCGAGTCGCTGCACCCCTTGCTGCGCCGCCGTCCGGAATTCGCAATGCTCAAGGGCCGGTCGAACTACCTCTGCCTGCACCGGCTGCACGAAGGGGTCCCGCAGGACGAGGAGGAGGGTCTCTTCGACCAGTTCGAGGCCGCCGCGCCCACCAGCAAGCTCGGCCAGGACCTGCTGCGGGTGCGCGACTGGGCCGACGAGACCGAGACCGGCGACCGTGACGACCTCACGCCCGGCATCTCGGACCGGGCCTGGGCGCAGGTCTCGGTGTCGTCCAGGGAGTGCCTGGGTGCCTCGAAGTGCGCGTACGGAGCCGAGTGCTTCGCCGAGATGGCCCGCGAGCGGGCCAAGCTCGCCGAGGTCGTCGTCACCAACCACGCGCTGCTCGCGATCGACGCCATCGAAGGCGCCCCGGTCCTCCCGCAGCACGAGGTGCTGATCGTCGACGAGGCGCACGAACTGGTCTCCCGGGTCACCGGAGTCGCCACCGGCGAGCTCACCCCCGGCCAGGTCAACCGCGCGGTGCGCCGTGCGGCGAAACTGGTCAACGAGAAGGCCGCCGACCAGCTCCAGACCGCCGCCGAGGGTTTCGAACGGCTGATGGAGCTGGCGCTGCCGGGCCGTCTGGAGGAGATTCCCGAGGACCTCGGGTATGCCCTCATGGCGCTGCGCGACGCGTGCCGCACGGTCATCTCCGGGATCGGCGCGACCCGTGACAAGTCCGTCCAGGACGAGGACGCTGTCCGCAAGCAGGCACTCGCCTCCGTGGAGAACGTGCACGACGTGGCGGAGCGCATCACGAACGGCTCCGAGTGGGACGTCGTCTGGTACGAGCGCCACGACCGTTTCGGCGCCTCCCTGCGTGTCGCCCCCATGTCCGTCTCCGGGCTGCTGCGGGAGAAGCTCTTTGCGGACCGCTCCGTGGTCCTGACGTCGGCGACGCTGAAGCTGGGCGGCGACTTCAACGGCGTCGGTGCCTCCCTGGGCCTCGCCCCCGAGGGCACCGAGGGCGACGACGTCCCGCAATGGAAGGGCATCGACGTCGGCTCGCCCTTCGACTACCGCAAGCAGGGCATCCTGTACGTCGCCAAGCACCTGGCCCGTCCCGCGCGGGACGGCGATCGTGCGGACATGCTCGACGAGCTCACGGAGCTGATCCAGGCGGCAGGCGGCCGCACCCTCGGCCTGTTCTCCTCGATGCGGGGCGCCCAGCTGGCCGCCGAGGAGCTGCGCTCACGGATCCCCGAGTTTCCAATCCTCCTGCAGGGCGAAGAGACACTCGGCGAGCTGATCAAGAACTTCGCGGCCGATCCGAAGACCTGCCTCTTCGGCACGCTGTCGCTCTGGCAGGGCGTGGATGTCCCGGGGCCGAGCTGCCAGTTGGTCGTCATGGACAAGATTCCGTTCCCGCGCCCTGACGACCCCCTGATGAGCGCCCGCCAGAAGGCCGTCGAGGAGGCGGGCGGCAATGGTTTCATGGCGGTCGCCGCCACCCATGCGGCACTCCTCATGGCCCAGGGCGCCGGCCGTCTGGTACGGGCGTCGGGCGACCGCGGGGTGGTCGCCGTCCTCGACCAGCGTCTGGCGACGGCCCGGTACGGCGGTTACCTGAAGGCGTCACTGCCCGACTTCTGGTGCACGACGGACCGTAACCAGGTCCGGAAGTCGTTGGCAGCGATCGACGAGGCTGCCCGGCAGACGGAAGGCGCGTGAGTGGTGGGGGGGGGGCCTTGGCCCACCCCCCCCACTCACGCGCCTTCCCGAGCTCACCCCGGTCCCACCACCGGCCCCCGACAGCGCAGGACGGCCACCACCTTGCCGAGGATGGTCGCGTCGTCGCCGGGGATCGGCTCATAGGCCGCATTGTGCGGCAGGAGCCAGACGTGGCCGTCCTCGCGCTTGAAGCGCTTGACGGTGGCTTCGCCGTCGAGCATCGCGGCCACGATGTCGCCGTTCTCGGCGACCGGCTGACGGCGCACCGTGACCCAGTCGCCGTCGCAGATCGCGGCCTCGATCATCGAGTCACCCACGACCTTCAGGACGAACAGCTCACCATCACCGACGAGCTGGCGGGGGAGAGGGAAGACGTCCTCGACGGATTCCTCGGCGAGGATCGGGCCACCGGCGGCGATCCGGCCGACCAGCGGCACGTACGACGCGGCCGGCTTGCCTGCCGTGTCCGTGGGCTGCACCGAGGCGGCCTGATCGGAACCGCGCACCTCGTAGGCGCGCGGGCGGTGCGGGTCGCGGCGCAGGAAGCCCTTGCGCTCCAGGGCCATCAGCTGGTGTGCGACGGAGGAGGTGCTGGAGAGGCCCACGGCCTGACCGATCTCCCGCATCGACGGCGGGTAGCCCCGCCGCTGCACGGAGTCCCTGATGACCTCGATCACGCGGCGCTGGCGATCGGTGAGTCCGGAGCTGTCCGCCCGGATGCCCGGAGGTCGGCCCGGCAGGGAGCGCTTGTGCCCCTCAGGGTTCGTGGCTTCGTTCATCGCATGCACCGGCTCCAGTCGGCCCTGGGAGCGGTCCTGGGCAGCGATGGCGGCACTGTCTGCGGTGGTGGTCACGTCGGCCCCTCTCGATGGTCTCCCTGCTGGACAACGGTAGTTGCTTTCGAAAGGTTGCGCCAAACACACGTTCGAGTGAAAAATCGCGAATCACCGGACGCAGTCATGTGTCCGGGTGTATTGGCGGCCGTGCCACCTGGCGGGCAAAAGGGCCCATTGCTGTACTCTTCACCGCCGGGGTGATCGCTCGTGGACTGGTGCCCCAGTCTGCCATCCGGCCTTCCCCTGCCCCGGGACCAGCCCTCATCTGTGCGGGAGTCCCACGTCCCCTCCCCGCGGCGCCCACGGTATCTCCGCATGTGCCGCAGCGATACGGCTGTGCCGGAACGGATGCGGCCGTGTCCCGGACGGAGCCGTCGGCGGCGGCGCGTCCGGAGGCCCGCGGGGCCGGTGCGGCCCGACCCGCCGCACGTCACCTGCGCCTACGCGTGCGACACGCGGCAACGGCTTGGATGTATGAGCCAATCCCCACATCTAGTGGTTGGATTGCAACTGCATCCCAGAAGTTGTGGTCCCCCGGGTCTCGAGGCTCATGGTCATCGCCTATGCTGGGGGCTGCTTCGTGGGGCGCAAGATGCCCGGCGAGGCTATTGAGTCTGCTGTGAGGAGGGTTGGGAATTCATGCACTGCCCCTTCTGCAGGCACCCCGACAGCCGTGTCGTCGACAGTCGTACGACCGACGACGGCACGTCGATCCGCAGGCGCCGCCAGTGCCCTGACTGCTCCCGTCGTTTCACGACCGTGGAGACGTGCTCGCTCATGGTGGTGAAGCGGTCCGGAGTCACCGAGCCCTTCAGCCGTACGAAGATCATCAATGGTGTGCGCAAAGCGTGCCAGGGGCGGCCCGTCACCGAGGACGCGCTGGCCCAGCTCGGCCAGCGGGTCGAGGAGGCGGTGCGAGCGACCGGAAGCGCCGAGCTGACCACCCACGACGTGGGGCTGGCCATACTCGGCCCGTTGCAGGAGCTCGATCTCGTCGCATACCTGCGCTTCGCCTCCGTCTACCGGGCCTTCGACTCGCTGGACGACTTCGAGGCGGCCATCGAGGAGCTCAGGGCGCAGACGGGACACCCCGGCGCGGACGACGGAGACCGCGAGGACACGGCCGCGGGGGGCCAGAAAGACGACCGCGGGTCCGGAGGGGCGGAACAGGTCCCCCAGCCCGCCGGCGCCGCCGACTGACCGGCGGGCCGGACCCGAAGGCAGCTCCGGGCCCGGCCGGACGGCGGCGAGAAGACCTGTTGCGGGCGACGTGAGTGGGTGCCCGCAACATCAGACAGAACACCGTGCCACGGGAACAACGGGGCACTTCAGGGCGTTTTCGCCCGTACAGGGAGGCGGCATGACAGAGACGGCGAGCGGTCCGGCACGGAGTTCCCGCGCCAAGAGCCCCAAGGCGAGCAAGGGCCTGCGTGTCGAGCGCATCCACACCACCCCTGGGGTCCACCCCTACGACGAGGTGGCCTGGGAGCGTCGTGACGTCGTCATGACCAACTGGCGTGACGGCTCGGTCAACTTCGAGCAGCGCGGCGTCGAGTTCCCCGACTTCTGGTCGGTGAACGCGGTCAACATCGTCACCAGCAAGTACTTCCGCGGTGCCGTGGGCACCCCGCAGCGCGAGACCAGCCTCAAGCAGCTGATCGACCGCATCGTGAAGACGTACCGGAAGGCCGGTGAGGACCACAAGTACTTCGCCTCGCCCGCCGACGCCGAGATCTTCGAGCACGAGCTGGCCTACGCCCTCCTGCACCAGATCTTCAGCTTCAACAGCCCCGTGTGGTTCAACGTGGGCACGCCGCAGCCCCAGCAGGTCTCCGCCTGCTTCATCCTGTCCGTCGACGACTCCATGGAGTCGATCCTCGACTGGTACAAGGAAGAGGGCATGATCTTCAAGGGCGGCTCCGGCGCCGGCCTGAACCTCTCCCGGATCCGCTCCTCCAAGGAGCTGCTGTCCTCCGGCGGCAATGCCTCCGGCCCGGTCTCCTTCATGCGCGGCGCCGACGCCTCCGCAGGAACGATCAAGTCCGGTGGCGCCACCCGCCGCGCCGCCAAGATGGTCGTCCTCGACGTGGACCACCCGGACATCGAGGACTTCATCGAGACCAAGGTCAAAGAAGAGGAAAAGATCCGCGTCCTGCGCGACGCCGGCTACGACATGGACCTGGGCGGCGACGACATCACGTCCGTCCAGTACCAGAACGCCAACAACTCGGTCCGGGTGAACGACGAGTTCATGCAGGCCGTCGAGCAGGGCGGCAAGTTCGGCCTGCGCGGGCGGATGACGGGCGAGGTGATCGAGGAGGTCGACGCCAAGGCGCTCTTCCGCCGGATCGCCGAGGCCGCATGGGCCTGCGCCGACCCCGGTATCCAGTACGACGGCGTCATCAACAACTGGCACACCTGCCCCGAGTCCGGCCGGATCACCGCGTCGAACCCGTGCAGCGAGTACATGCACCTGGACAACACGTCCTGCAACCTGGCCTCGCTGAACCTGATGAAGTTCCTGAAGGACGACGGCAAGGGCAACCAGTCCTTCGAGGCCGAGCGCTTCCAGAAGGTCGTCGAGCTGGTCATCACCGCGATGGACATCTCGATCTGCTTCGCGGACTTCCCGACGCAGAAGATCGGCGAGAACACGCGCGCGTTCCGCCAGCTCGGCATCGGCTACGCCAACCTCGGCGCCCTGCTGATGGCCACCGGCCACGCGTACGACTCCGACGGCGGCCGCGCCCTCGCCGGCGCCATCACCTCCCTGATGACGGGCACGGCGTACCGGCGTTCCGCCGAACTCGCCTCGGTCGTCGGCCCGTACGAGGGCTACGCCCGCAACGCCGACGCCCACAAGCGCGTCATGAAGCAGCACTCGGACGCCAACGACAAGGCCGTCCGCATGGACGACCTGGACACCCCGGTGTGGGCCGCCGCCAGTGAGGCCTGGGGAGACGTGCTGCGCATCGGCGAGAAGAACGGTTTCCGTAACTCGCAGGCGTCCGTGCTCGCCCCGACCGGCACCATCGGCCTGGCGATGTCCTGCGACACCACCGGTGTCGAGCCCGACCTCGCGCTGGTCAAGTTCAAGAAGCTGGTCGGCGGCGGCTCGATGCAGATCGTCAACGGCACCGTCCCGCAGGCCCTGCGCCGTCTGGGCTACCTGGAAGAGCAGATCGAGGCGATCGTCGCCCACATCGCCGAGAACGGCAACGTGATCGACGCCCCCGGTCTCAAGCCCGAGCACTACGAGGTGTTCGACTGCGCCATGGGCGAGCGTGCCATCTCCCCGATGGGCCACGTCCGCATGATGGCCGCGATCCAGCCGTGGATCTCCGGCGCCATCTCCAAGACGGTCAACATGCCGGAGTCGGCGACCGTCGAGGAGGTCGAGGAGATCTACTTCGAGGCCTGGAAGCTCGGCGTCAAGGCGCTCGCGATCTACCGCGACAACTGCAAGGTCGGCCAGCCCCTCTCCGCCAAGACCAAGGAGAAGGAGAAGGCGGAGATCACCGAGAAGGCCGAGGAGACGATCCGTACCGCGGTCGAGAAGGTCGTCGAGTACCGCCCGGTCCGCAAGCGCCTGCCGAAGGGACGTCCCGGCATCACCACGTCCTTCACCGTCGGCGGTGCCGAGGGCTACATGACGGCCAACTCCTACCCGGACGACGGTCTCGGTGAGGTCTTCCTCAAGATGTCCAAGCAGGGCTCGACCCTCGCGGGCATGATGGACGCCTTCTCCATCGCGGTCTCCGTCGGCCTCCAGTACGGCGTGCCGCTGGAGACGTACGTCTCGAAGTTCACCAACATGCGCTTCGAGCCGGCCGGTATGACGGACGACCCGGACGTGCGGATGGCGCAGTCGATCGTCGACTACATCTTCCGCCGCCTGGCGCTGGACTTCCTGCCCTTTGAGACGCGCTCCGCGCTCGGCATCCACTCCGCCGAGGAGCGTCAGCGTCACCTGGAGACCGGTTCGTACGAGCCGTCCGAGGACGAGGTCGACGTCGAGGGCCTGGCCCAGTCGGCGCCGCGCGCCCAGGAGCTGAAGGCCGTCACGGCTCCGAAGGCCGAAGAGGCGGCCAAGCCCGCCCCACAGCAGGCCCACACCAGTGCCGAACTGGTGGAGATGCAGCTGGGCATCCAGGCCGACGCCCCGCTGTGCTTCTCCTGCGGCACGAAGATGCAGCGCGCCGGTTCCTGCTACATCTGCGAGGGCTGCGGCTCGACCAGCGGCTGCAGCTGACGCCGAACGCCTGAGCCGATGACGACAGGGGCACCGCCTGCGGGCGGTGCCCCTGTCGTTCTGCCTGCCTCGCCGGTGTCGGGCTCAGGGACGCTGCTCCGCGCCCATCGGTGTCGGGCTCAGGGACGCTGCTCCGCGCCCATCGTGGTGGTGAAGTCCACGGGATCGCCCTGGAAACCACGCAGGCCGGACCGGAACTCCCACGGGCCGGAGCCCTCCCGGGTGAACTCCGCGACCGTCGCCGCCGTCGCCCCGAGGACCCCCCCGAAGTCGTCCTCCGCGAGGACGGTGTACCCCTCGCGGATACGCAAACCGGGGTTGCTCACACTGACGAAGGTGCGCTCCGCCGGGCGCTGCTGGATGACGACACCGACCACCACGCGCGCGTAGCGGACGTCGAGCCGGTCGAGTTCCAGCGTCATGACTTCGTCGTAGCCGAAGCCCTGGCCGTCCTTGCTGTCCCGGTTGAGGATGATCGTGCCGTCGGGCGAACGGCTGTCGAAGTGCACCACGTATGCGGGGTCGCCGTGCGGAGCGTCGGCCAGGTAGGTCGCCGCGACCAGGTCCAGGTCGGTGGACGGCTGCCCCGCCGGACTGGGATCCCACCGCACCGCGATCTCGACCTTGCGAAGCCCCTTGTTGAGCCCGTCCACCAGAGTCCCCTTCCCCGTACCGACCCGTCCGCCGGACCCAACTGCCGGGCCCTCATGACCGTTTGCCCATCCTGCCACGCGTGTGGGTGCGCGCGTGGGGGAGTGGTCCACCCGAGAGTGACCGACGCCACGCGCCGTGGCCTTACCATGGCGCGGTGCTGGTCAAGTGGATTCGCTGCACCGTGGTGGACCGCCGCGGTTTCGAGCGGGGGCAGCGGAAGTGGGCGGGGCTTCTGGGGGAGCCGGGATTTCGCGGGCAGGGGGGTGGCTGGAGCCGGGGACGGCAGGACGTGGCGCACATCTTCGCGTTCTGGGAGAGCCGCGCCTTCTACGACTCCTTCATGGCGCGGTCGCACGACCGGCTCGCGTCTGCCCAGGCGGGGACGTTCAAGGACGCCCAGGTGAGGCTGTTCGACTATCGCTTCGACGTGAAGACCGGTTTCGAACCGCGCTTCACCGACGCCGACCTGCTCCGGGTGGCGCTCTGCCGCATCCACGAGGAGCGGGCCGAACACTTCGTGCTGATGCAGGAGAAGGTCTGGAACCCGGCGATGGCCGGTTCGCCCGGCATGGTGCGCGGGCTGTTCGGTGAGGCACCGGGGAACGAATTCCTGGTGCTCTCGATGTGGCGCTCGGCCGCCGAGCACGGCAAGTACCGCACCGAACGCGTGGAGCGGCTCGCCCTGAGGGCCCAGACGGAGGCGGACGTAGCGGCGCTCACCGGGGACGTCGTGGACATGGAGTCGAGCTGGACGGTCTGAGCCCGCGCGGAGTCGGGTGCCCCGGACGGTGCGGGCAGGTGCCCGGAGAGGTGCGGCGCTGTGTGACGCCGCAGGGCCCGGACGGAACCGTTCCGACTCGGACAGGAGTGCGATCAGTGTGACCTGTGGTGCAGGAATCGTGTGACCTACGCTGTATGGGTGCGGCAGGAGTCCTCCGCCGACCCTCACCCGATCTAGGGTCTTGGCATGGCACGACCACGGCGCATCGTCCTTGTCCGGCACGGCGAGTCGACGGGCAATGTCGATGACTCCGTCTACGAGCGTGAGCCCGACCACGCCCTGGCGCTGACCGAGCGCGGCCGGCGGCAGGCGGAGGCCACGGGCGAGCAGCTGCGCAGGCTCTTCGGCGACGAGTACGTCAGCGTGTACGTCTCCCCGTACCGTCGTACGCACGAGACCCTGCGCGCGTTCCACCTCGACCCCGGACGCATACGGGTGCGGGAGGAACCCCGGCTGCGCGAGCAGGACTGGGGCAACTGGCAGGACCGGGACGAGGTCCGCCTTCAGAAGGCCTACCGGGACGCGTACGGCCACTTCTTCTACCGCTTCGCCCAGGGCGAGTCCGGCGCCGACGTCTATGACCGGGTCGGCGGCTTCCTGGAGAGCCTGTTCCGCAGCTTCGAGGACCCCGACCACCCGCCGAACGTCCTCATCGTCACCCACGGCCTGGCCATGCGGCTCTTCTGTATGCGGTGGTTCCACTGGACGGTGTCGGAGTTCGAGTCACTGTCGAACCCCGGGAACGGTGAGGTGCGGATGCTCGTTCTGGGGGACGACGGCAAGTACACCCTCGACCGGCCGTTCGATCGTTGGCGAGATCCCGAGCCGTACGGGATCACCGGATAGAGTGGCAGGGCGATGACCGCTGATTCCTCCCCCGCTGTGCGCCTGGACCGCGCCCTGGCCTGCCTGCGCGGACTGTCCGTCGGGGACGCCCTCGGCTCCCAGTACTTCGTGCCGGTGAACTACCCGCTGCTCAAGCGCCGCGAGGTGCCGTCCGGGCCCTGGCAGTGGATGGACGACACGGAGATGGCCGGCTCGGTCGTCGCCGTCCTGGCCGTCCACCACCGCATCGACCAGGACGCGCTGGCCCGCTCCTTCGCCGAGCACCACGATTTCGACCGGGGCTACGGCCCCGCGGTCAACCGCCTGCTGCGCCTCGTCCGGGAGGGTGGCGACTGGCGGGAGCTCGCCGCGGCGCTCTTCAAGGGGCAGGGCTCCTGGGGCAACGGCGCGGCGATGCGGATCGCCCCGCTGGGCGCCTGGTATGCGGACGATCCGGAGCAGGCGACCCACCAGGCGGAGATCTCGGCGTACACCACGCACCAGCACCGCGAGGGCGTCGTCGGGGCCATGGCCGTCGCCGCGGCCGCCGCGTTCGCCGCCGCTCCCGACGGACCGCCCAGCGCCGAAGCCCTCCTCGACGGTGTCATCGGCCTCGTGCCCAAAAGCGCCGTGGGCGCGGGGCTTCGCCGGGCCCGGGACATGCTCGACTACGGCGACCCGGGCACGGTCGCGGCCGTCCTGGGCTGCGGGCGGCGTACGACCGCCCATGACACGGTGCCCTTCGCCCTCTGGTCGGCCGCGAGAAGTCTCGGCGACTACGAGCAGGCGTTCTGGACGACCGCGCAGGTGGGCGGGGACGTCGACACCACGTGCGCCATCGTCGGCGGCGTGATCGCTGCGGGGAAGGCGGGGACACCGCCCGCCGAGTGGGTGGATCGGACGGAGCCGCTTCCGGACTGGGTGCCCACGTCGGTCTGACGGTCTGGGCTCTCCGCTCCTTCAGAAACTCTCCGTGTGCATCGGGAACTCTCCGTGACCCGCCGCCCGTTGTCCTGGTACCCGCTGTGCGAGCCGCCGGGGCGTTCGTGAGTGCTACACGCAGGCCTTCCGTAAGAGGGATCTGCGCAGTTTGAGACGCCATACCGGCGATGGTGATGTACCGGTCGAAGGTGTGCTGCTGTGAACGACGGGATCGTGAAGTCGAGGAATCCATCCACCAGTTGATGGGCCCGCTGCTGCTGCCGCACGATTCCTGAGGCTGTGGCCGACGGGCCTCGCTCCGCTGTCGGAGGTGCGCGACGCCCCGGTCGGCCGGTGCCTGACCGGGTTGTTCACGGGGTGCGGAGGACCGGGGTGTTGCGGGCGGTTCCGGGCGGCGTAATCTAGGGGCGCCATGCCGTACGAACCGCCTACTCACACCGTCGAGCGCTCCCTTCGAGCCACGACCGGAGCGAAGATCGTTGCAGGTGTCGACGAGGTGGGGCGCGGCGCGTGGGCCGGTCCCGTCACCGTCTGCGCGGCGATCACCGGACTGCGCCGTCCCCCGGAGGGGCTCACGGACTCGAAGCTGCTCACCATCAAGCGACGTACCGTCCTCGCCGAGGAACTGCGGACCTGGGTGACGTCGTACGCGCTGGGGCATGCCTCCCCGGAGGAGATAGACGCCCTGGGGATGACGGCCGCGCTGCGGCTCGCGGCGGGGCGTGCGCTGGACGCGCTGCCGGTCCGTCCCGACGCGGTCATCCTCGACGGCAAGCACGACTACCTCGGTGCGCCCTGGCGGGTCCGTACGGTGATCAAGGGCGACCAGTCCTGCGTGGCGGTCGCGGCGGCCTCGGTGATCGCCAAGGTCCAGCGCGACAAAATGATGGCCGAACTGGGTATCGACCATGCAGACTTCGGTTTTGCGGACAACGCCGGGTATCCATCCCCCGTGCACAAGGCCGCACTGGCGGAGCGGGGCCCCACCCCCTACCACCGGTTGTCGTGGGCGTATCTTGATGCGCTGCCCCAGTGGCGGCACCTCAAGAAGGTCCGCACCTGGGCGGACGAAAGTGTTCCGGAGATCGAGGGTCAGCTCGGCTTCGATTTCTGACGGTTTCGTTCGCACGCATGCGCCACCCGCCGACGCGGGCCGTACCAACGTTTGATAAATATCAACTCATGCCTCTCATTCCCGAGGAGCCTCAGATTCACGAGAGTGCCCAGGGTCCCCGCGCCACGCCGGCCAGCGGCCGCACCGCGCCGACCCCCCGTCCCGTACCCGGCCCCCGTCCCGCGGCTCCGTCGCGTCCCGGTCGCCCCGGCCCTCTCCGGCCGGCGCCGCCGATGCAACGTACGCCGCGCGACGTGGCCGCCAAGCCCGCTCCGTCGGGTCCCGCCGCCGGTGCCGCCGCTCCGGTCACCCCGCAGATCCAGCTGATCCCGGCTTCCCTGGAGGGGGCGCTCGACGCCGCCGAGGAAGCCGTGGACCTGCTGCTGGACTCCGGTCGTGCCCCCGGCGACGTGCTGGTGATCACGACCGGGGAGCAGCACCCGTGGGCCGCCCACGAGCTGTCCTTCGGTGAAACCTCCTACTGGGCCCAGCACGACGCCGGTGACGATGTCTTCTACACGGATGTCACCATCGCGGACCGTGCCGCGTCGCGTCCGGTGGTCGTGGTCGCCGTCAACGGCGGTCACGAGGACGCAGCCGCGCGTGCCCTGTCCGCGGCCCACTCCCGGGCCGGCACCCTGCTGATCGTTTGCGGCGACCCGCAGCGGATCAACTCGGTGCTGGGCGCGGGCGTTTGAGCCGCTGCCACTGCACCCGACGGGGCGCTGGGGCGTGACTTCAGGTGCCGCTGTGGCGGCGCCGCACGGCGGGCGGTTCACCGTGCCCGGAGGTCGCTGGACCGTGCTCGGGTGAGGCCAGGCGGTCGGGAGAGCGCTTCCGTTGTTGCGGCAGACCGCCCTGTGGGCGGTTATGCCAGGGCAGGTTCGGGTGCTGGTTCCGGCTGCCTGCCCAGCCGTCGTCGTGTGCCGTGCGAGGGGGCGCCCCGACCGGCCGACAGCCCGGATCGGTGCGGACCGGCCCGCCCAGGGCTCAGCGTGCCGCCGCTGCGCGGCGCAGTACCTCGGAGGCGCCGCCGGTGCGCGGTATGGGTGGCGGTGCCTCCGACGTGGCGAACGGCTCCGGTGCCGAGGCCGAGTGGGGGCGGCGTCCGCCGCGGCCCTCGCCCAGGACCTGCCAGCCGTCACGGGTCAGCGTGATGTACGCCCCGCAGCGCAGCCCGTGCAGGGTGCACGCGTCGCGCAGCCCCCACATCCACGCACCGTCCTCCTCCGTCCAACGCGCGTCGCCCTCACGGCAGTAGAGCAGCACCGCGGTGCGCACCGGCGTGCGGCGGCGCAGGTCGTGTGGAATGACCCGACGCAACTGCGCGAGAAGCGCGTTGCGGAACATCCAGCCGTCGGCCGGGGCCGGACGGCGTACGAACGACGCGCTCGCCAGCAGCCGCTCGTCCGGGTCGAGCACGGCGACGACAGCGGTCGCGGGCTGCGGGTGGTGACGGACGTGCAGTCCGCTGACGATCTCACGAGGGTTGCGCAGGAGTGGGATCCCGGCGGCGGCCCATTCCGCGGGTTCGAGCAAGCGGTTGGCGGAAGCGGCGGACGTCGACGCCGCTGCCGAGGCCGGAGCGAATCCGAAGGTCACGGTCCTCCCTTCGGCTACGCGCCCACACTGCGGGCGGGGTCGGATTCCTGGGAGCGCGCACCGCAGCGAAGCCCTACCGGAGCGGCCGGCGAGCCGTGCGGGAGCAGACCTCAATTCTTCCTGTCGAACTTGAATGCGGCAACGAGCAATTGAGGCAGCCGACCGTTATCAGATGATGCGCGGCTAATATCCCCACCATATGTGTCGCCGGACCACCCATGGGGCGTTCGAGCACGACACGTTCGTACGTCATGGGGGTGTGCGGCGTCCAGAGGTGTGCGCCGGGGCAGCTGCCCCGGCCCGGGTCGCCGTCAGCCCTGCACAGCCAGCACCAGCGGCAACACCCCCTGCGCGCCGGAGTGTCGGAGCATGCGCGCCGCGACCGCGAGGGTCCAGCCGGTCTCCGTGTAGTCGTCCACGAGGAGGACCGGGCCCCGGGCCTCGACGAGGGCGGAGGCGAGGGCGGGCGGCACGGCCAGGGCCCCGTCCAGCGCCTTCAGCCGCTGGGCGCTGTTGCTCCGGGAGCCCGAGTGCGCGTCGCCGGTGTACTCGACTGAGCCCAGCAGCGGCAGCCGCCCGATCTCGGCGATGCGCGCCCCGAGGGAGCCGATCAGCTGCGGTCGCGTGCGCGAGGCGACGGTGACGACACCGGCGGGGCGAGGCCCGGCCTCCGGTGCGCCCGGGGCCCAGCCGCCGGGGCCCCGGGCCCAGTCGGCCAGTACGTCCACCACGGCCTTCGCCACGTCGTCGGGAACGGGCCCGTCGGGGGCCTGGGGCGAGAGCATGGGCCGCAGCCGGTTCCCCCACCCGATGTCCGACAACCGTCCCAGCGCGCGTCCCGACCCGGCCTGTTCTCCGGCCGGGATGCGGCCCTTGAGGTCCACTCCGATCGCCGGCAGCCCGGTGGGCCACATGCGTCGGGGCTCCACTTCGACACCTGCCCGGCCGAGGTCCACGCGCGCGGCACCGAGCGCCTCCTCGGACGTGTCGGCGGTGAAGCGCGGACCGGCGCAGTTGTCGCAGCGACCGCACGGTCTGGCGGCCTCGTCGTCCAGCTGGCGCTGCAGGAACTCCATACGGCAGTCGGCCGTCGACGCGTACGCGCGCATGGCCTGCTGCTCGGCATCGCGCTGACGTGCTACCCACGCGTACCGCTCGGCGTCATACGTCCACGGCTGCCCGGTCGCGATCCAGCCGCCCTTGACGCGCTTGACCGCCCCGTCCACGTCGAGGACCTTGAGCATGGTCTCCAGGCGGGAGCGGCGCAGCTCCACCAGGGGTTCCAGGGCGGGCAGGGACAGGGGCTTCTCCGCGTGCGCGAGGATGTCGAGCGTGCGGCGCACCAGGTCCTCCGAGGGGAAGGCGAGCGACGCGAAGTACTTCCAGATCGCCTCGTCCTCCTTGCCCGGTAGCAGGAGCACCTCGGCATGCTTCACGCCTCGTCCCGCGCGGCCCACCTGCTGGTAGTAGGCGATGGGGGAGGAGGGCGAACCCAGGTGCACCACGAAGCCCAGATCGGGCTTGTCGAATCCCATGCCGAGTGCTGACGTGGCGACCAGCGCCTTCACCTTGTTGCCGAGCAGATCCTCCTCGGCCTGCTGGCGGTCGGCGTTCTCCGTCTTGCCCGTGTACGACGCGACCGTGTGCCCCCGCTGCCGGAGGAAGGCGGTGACCTCCTCGGCGGCGGCCACGGTGAGGGTGTAGATGATTCCGGACCCCGGCAGTTCGTCGAGGTGCTCGGCCAGCCAGGCCATACGGTGCGCGGCATCCGGCAGCCGCAGGACACTCAGGCTCAGGCTGTCCCGGTCCAGCGGGCCCCGGAGCACGAGGGCGTCCGAGCTGCCGCCGGTGCCGAGTTGTTCCGCGACGTCGGCCGTCACGCGCGCGTTGGCCGTGGCGGTGGTCGCGAGCACCGGAACACCGGGTGGGAGGTCGGCGAGCATGGTGCGCAGCCGGCGGTAGTCGGGCCGGAAGTCGTGGCCCCAGTCGGAGATGCAGTGCGCCTCGTCCACCACCAGGAGCCCGGTGGCTGCCGAGAGCCGGGGGAGGACCTGGTCCCGGAAGTCCGGGTTGTTGAGCCGTTCGGGACTCACCAGCAGGACGTCCACCTCGCCCGCGGCGATCTCGTCCTGAACGGCTTCCCACTCCTCGGTGTTGGAGGAGTTGATGGTCCGGGCGTGAATGCCTGCCCGAGCCGCCGCCTCGACCTGGTTCCGCATGAGCGCGAGCAGCGGGGACACGATCACGGTCGGGCCACTGCCCCGGGCTCGCAGCAGCGAGGTCGCCACGAAGTAGACCGCGGACTTGCCCCAGCCCGTGCGCTGGACGACCAGGGCACGGCGTCTGTCGGCGACCAGTGCCTCGATCGCCCGCCACTGGTCCTCGCGCAGCTGGGCCTCCCCCGAGACGTCCCCGACGAGACGGGCCAGGACCGTGTCGGCCGCCGCCCGGAGTTCCGCGTTGCTCGTGTGCTCCATGCGTTCCATACAACAGGACCGCACTGACATCCGCGGCGGCGCATCGGGAGGCTGGGGACACGCCGGGCCTGGGCTGACGTGTTCCTGATAGGACTTATCCACAGGCCCAAGCGGAGTTTTGCGTTCCGCGAGATCGTCTTCGCATGACGAACCACAGCGAAACGACCGGATCCCCCGAGAACGGCGACATCACCGGGCCCGAAGCGCAGAGCGGGCGGAAGAACGGTGAACAGGACAAAAAGGCGAGCGACGCGACCCGGCTCCACACCTCCACCCCCGCGTACGACAGTCACGGCGGCGAGCACCAGGTCACCTTGCGCACTCCGGCCGAACTGGCCGACGCTCTGCCGTACCTGCTCGGATACCGCCCCGAGGACAGCATCGTCCTGGTCGCTCTGCACGACAGCGACGGACGCGGGCGGTTCGGAGGCCGGGCCCGTCTCGGTATCCCCGCCAACGCTGACGACTGGGCTTCCGCGGCCCGGCAATTGTCCCACGGCCTTGTGACGGGCAGCGAGCGCCGAGGCGCACGGCCCGAGTCGATGGTCGCCTTCCTGTGCCAGGAACCGGAGAAGGGCCAGACCGGCCGGCAGGTGATGGAGCGGCTGAGGCCACTGGCCCAGAGGCTGCGTGTCGAGTGCGGTTCCCTCGACGTGGTGGTGGTCGAGGCGCTGTGCATCTCGGAGGGCCGGTACTGGTCGTACTGCTGTGACAACGCGACGTGCTGCTCCCCCGAGGGAGCCCCCATGGGCCTGCCCGGCACCTCCGTGCTGGCCGCCGCGGCCACCTACGCCGGCATCCAGGTCCGCGGCACACTGCGGGAGCTCCGGGCCCGGCTACTGCCCTGGGAGAACGCCGCGGCCCTTGAACAGGAGGCCGCCCTGGACACCGCCAGCATGGCGCTGGTGCCGAAGATCCTCGACGACGCGGGCCGTGCCGCCGTGGCCGACGAGACGCTGGAGCTGGCCAGGAGGATCCTGGACCGTTTCGCCCAGGCACCGCCTGCGACCGGCACACTCCTTGCGGATCTCCGCGACGACGAACTGCTCGGGCACGACGAGGCCGCCCGGCTCATTCTCGGCCTCCAGGACCGAGCGACCCGTGACCGCGCGGCCGAGTGGATGGAGGGCGACGAGGCCGGACACGCCCTTCGCCTCTGGCGGACCCTGGCTCGGCGCTGCGTCGGACCCTACGGAGAGCATGCCGCCGCACCGCTCACTCTCACCGGCTGGGTTGCCTGGTCCACCGGCGACGAACTGGAGGCCCGCGAAGCCCTCGCCATGGCCCTGGGCGCCGATCCCGACTACCTCTTCGCCCGGCTTCTGCACCAGGCCTGCAACGAAGGTCTCGACCCGGAGTCGATCCGCAGCTGCCTGCGAGCGGAGCGGAAAGGCCGTGGATCCGCGGTGGCCGATCTCCTGGAAACACGCGCGGACGGTGACGAGTCCGACGGACGCGAGACGACCGGGGCGTGCGAAGCCGAGCCACACGACGAGCCGTCACCGGCAATGATGCCGTCGCGCCGTCGCCGCCGCTCTCTCCCCGCCGCTACCACCGCCTCGGCCTCGGACCGCACCAGCGCGGATGACCGTGGCACGGGAGCCCGGGCTCCCCGGCGGCGTCCATCCTTGGGCACCACACACCCTGCCGGTACCACCACCGAAACCGGTCCTCGCCCCGGCCGTGCGACCAGGGCGAGTACCGCGCGATCGGGAAGCGTGCGGACGGGCGGCACGCGTGCACGCACGGCTAGGAAGGCAGTCCTGCCCGTCCGGGAGACCGGCCAGGAAGGTCCACAGCCCGGCCTCGGCAAGGACGGCGGGGAGTGAGCCCTCGCCGAGCGCCTTCGAGGTTCTCGGGGCGGGCTCCAGGGCGTGACTCGAAGGAGGGTCCCACCGTTCACCTGAGTGGCGGAACGGCTGGACGGGCCACGACGCCGCACTGCCCCTGCCCCGTCGGACCCCTCCGGCACCGGCGCCGAACCCGATCGAGGCGCACCGAGCGCAGAGGAAGCCATCCGATGCCCCAGCCGACTCCGCCCTCCGCCGCCGACGACCGCCGCCCTCCGGGCGGCCCGCCACCACCTCTCGGATCGGGTGTCGGCCCGCCGGGGGCAGGAGCGCCGGGGGCGGGGGAGCAGCAGGTCGTCCCTCCGCGGCCGACGGCACGTCTCGACGGATACGGGCCGCGGTTCCCCGGCGGCACGTCATACCCCCCTGCGCCCACCGGACCCGACTCGCGCCCGCCCACGTCGCCCGGCCCGGGCCGATCGTCACCCCGGGGGGTCGGACAGAACCGGCGCCCTGGTGCGGGAACAGGACATGGCTCAGTCGCGCCGCCCTTTGCTCAAGGACGGACTCCTTCACCTGGGGGCCGCCGGTCTGAACCCCCGCCCCGGGGAGCCACGATCCCCGGACTGCGCTGGTCCGCCGACCTACCCCCCGCCCACACCGCGATGATCTGTGTCGCCCTTCCCGGCCTCGCCATCTCGACCGAAGGAGGGCAGCTGACCGGCCGCGGGCTGGAGGGGTTCTACCGGGCCGGCCGGCGCGTGCTCTCCCGGTGCGAGATCCGCGTCGCCGGGCGAGAACCCCTCGCGGTACAGGCCCGGATGGCCTCGGCCGACCGCGCCCGGTTCGTGGGAACTCTCCGCACATCACCCCAGGCAGGCCCGGACCCGGACGTGATCGTGGAACGCAACCGCCTCGCGGACGGCACGGAGCGGATCACCCTGCACAGTGCGGCTTCCCGCCCGCTGCGACTGCCGGTCGAGATCGTCCTGGGCACGGATCTCGCCGACCTCGGGGCGATCGCCTCCGGGAGTGCAGGGCCCGAACTCACCGCCACTGTCCACGGCTCCGGCCTGCGCTGGTCCTGCGCTACCGGCAACGCGTCCGTCACGGCCGAACCGCCTCCCGCCGACGCCCTAGCCTCGACCGGGCTGCTGCGGTGGGAGCTCGACCTGCCACCCGGCTCCAGCAGAACCGTCGAACTGCGGGTGCGGCCGGACGGCGCAGGACCCCTCCGAGCCGTGGGACGAGCGGCGACCAGCCCACTGGCCGCCGCGCACGCGGAGGGGGACGACCTGAGAGTCCCCGCCCTCCTGCGGACGAGCATCGAGGACCTCCAAGCCCTCCTCCTGCGTGACGCGGCGAACCCCGCCGACACTCACCTCGCAGCCGGGGCGCCCTGGCGCTGCGGTCTGGCCCCCGCCGACGCACTCGTCGCCGCCCGGATGGCACTGCCGCTCGGCACCGGCCTCGCCGCGGGGACGCTGAGGATCCTCGCCCGGACCCAACTCTCCGGACCCGGAGAACAGTCCGGCATGATCCCAGGCCCTCGACGGGACGCCGGACCGCACCTTCTGCCGCAGTGCACCGGAACAGAGGCCACCCTGCTCTTCCCCGCCCTGCTCGCCGAGGCCCGCCGCTGGGGCCTTCCCGACCGGGAGACGGAAGAACTGCTGCCCGCCGCCGAGCGCTGCCTGGCCTGGCTGCGGACCACCGTGGGCGACGGCCCCTACCTGCGCGACGCGAACGAGGGCGGGTCAGTCCGCTGCGAGACACAAGCCCACGCCCACCGTGCCGCGCTGCTCGGCGCCGACCTCCTCGATGCCTGCGGCCGGGGAGGGGGAGCGGCACTCCGGCAGTGGGCGCAAACCCTGCGGACCGCGTTCCGAGAGGACTTCTGGGTCGAGGATCGCGGGGGCGGCCGGCCCGCGGCAGCCCGCAGACCGGACGGCAGCCCGGTCCCCCACCTGGGCGCGGCCGCCGTGCACCTCCTCGACACGGGTCTGCTGGGCGGGGGCGAGCCGGCACCAGGTCTGCTCGACAAGGTCCGGACCGAGCACCTCGCCCGGCTGCTCGGCAGCCCGGTCATGGACTCGGGGTGGGGCTTGCGCGGACTGGGCGCGAAGGAGCCGGGATTCAATCCGTTCGGCCACCGCGCAGGAGCTGTACGGATCCAGGAGACGGCACTCGCCGTGGCGGGACTGGCAGCCGCCGGCTACGAGAAGGAAGCGAGCTCACTCCTGCGCGGCGTACTCGTGGCTGCCGAGACGTTCTCCTACCGGCTGCCCGAGATGTACGCGGGGGAGCAGCGTACGGAAGGGGGTGCTCCGCTCCCGCACCCGGCAGCCTGCCGCCCCGCAGCCACAGCGGCGGCCGCCGGAGTCCTGCTGCTGACCACACTCGTCGGCATCCGCCCCGACGCCCCGGCCGGGACGGTCACCCTGCGCCCCGTGCGCAGTGCGCCCCTCGGGGAGATCGGCTTCACGGGACTGCGGGTGGCGGGCGCCCCGTTCTCCGTACGGGTCAGCCGACTGGGACTCGCCATGGTCGAGGAGGCGGCCGACGAGCTGCAACTGGGGGTGTGACGTGCGACGACGCGCCATTTTCAGCACCGGAGGGCAGGCGGTGCAGTCCCTGCCGGACAGAAGACGATCAGTAAGCGACGGGACGGGCGAAGGGAGTGTTTATCGTCAGGCAGACGACTATGATCGCCGCATGCCCTACGACCCGTCAGCGTTTCCTCCCTTCGCCGTCACCGTGGACCTGGTCGTGCTGACCGTGCGCCGCCATGCCCTGTGCGCGCTGGCGGTACGCAGGGGCGAACCGCCGTTCCAGGGGCGTTGGGCGCTGCCCGGCGGTTTCGTACGGGCCGATGAGGACCTGGCGCAGGCGGCGGGGCGTGAGCTGGCCGAGGAGACCGGACTGGGCGTCCACGACCCGTCCGTCCCGGCGCAGGACAACGGCGCACACCTGGAGCAGCTTGCCACCTACGGAGATCCCAAGCGGGACCCCAGGATGCGGGTCGTCAGTGTCGCGCACCTGGCTCTCGCCCCCGACCTGCCCGCACCCAGAGCAGGCGGGGACGCCAGCAACGCGCGGTGGGCCCCGGTCGAGGAACTGTTGCAGCAAGGCGGCTACGGGCGTGAGGCCGAGCCGGTCGCGCCGCTCGCCTTCGACCATGCTCAGATCCTCGCGGACGGAGTGGAGCGCGCCCGCTCCAAGATCGAGTACTCGTCGCTGGCCACCGCCTTCTGCCCGCCCGAATTCACCGTCGGGGAACTGCGCCGTGTCTACGAGGCGGTGTGGGGCGTGGCGCTCGACCCGCGCAACTTCCACCGCAAGGTCACGGGTACCCCCGGGTTCCTCGTGCCCACCGGCGGGACGACCACCCGCCAGGGCGGACGCCCGGCTCAGCTCTTCCGTGCCGGTGGTGCGACGCTGCTCAACCCCCCGATGCTGCGCCCCGAGGTGTGAGCGGCGGCCGGGCGCGTGCGGCCCCCGGGTCCGGAACTCCACCCGCCCGCAGCCCGGTCACGGTGAGGGCCATGCCTGAGGCAGGCTTGTGGTGCCCGAAAAACCGGACATAGCGCGCTATCTTGCTACGGGTGATCCAGGCCTTCGGACTGACCAGCAATCCCCGCAAGGAGCTTCCGCCCGCAGCCGACGACGTCTCCTTCGAGGCACGCGCGGGCCGGACCACCGCGCTGCTCGGAGCGCCGGGCGCCGGCAAGACGACGGTTCTCAGACTCATGCTCGAACTGCAACAAGGTCGCGGCATCACCCACTTCAGGGGCCGCCCCCTGCACCGCATCGCCCATCCCTCGCGCGAGGTGGGCGTGCTGCTGGGGGACGTGCCGGGGCATCCCGCCCGCACGGTCCGCGGTCATCTGCGCATGTTGTGCGCTGCCGCAGGGGTCCCGGTCCGGCGTGCCGATGAAGTTCTCGAGGCGGTCGGGCTCGTGAGCTTGCGCGACGAACGCCTCGGCACCCTCTCCCGCGGCATGGACCGCCGCCTGGGCCTGGCCTGCGTCCTCCTGGCGGACCCGCACACCCTCGTCCTCGACGATCCGGCCGGCGGACTGTCCACTCGCGAGAGCACCTGGATGCACGACATGCTGCGCGCCCACGCCGCCCAGGGCGGCACGGTCCTTTTCACCACGGCCGACCCCAAGGAGGCCGCGCGCACCGCCGATCACGTCGTCACCCTCGAACAGGGCAGGCTCGTGGCCGACCAGGACGTCGCGGAGTTCTCGCGCACCCGCCTCCGACCCCGGGTCGCCGTACGCAGCCCTCACGCGGCCCGTCTGGCCGTTCTCCTGGCCAAGCAGGCCCGCACCTCGCAGCGTTCGGTCGAGGTCGTCCGAGAGGGGGGCAACCGTCTCTCGGTGTACGGCGGTACCTGCGCGGACATCGGCGAGGTCGCCTTCCGCCACGGCATCGTGGTTCACCAACTCGCCGATGAGACCGGAGACATGGGGCCCGGTGCGGGCTCCCCTCGGACAAGTGGGCCGCGTGACCGGACCCTCGCCGCATCAGGGCACCTCACCGGAACGCACCGGGCGGACCGTATGCCGCGGCCCTCAGAAGCAGCGTCGCCTCTCGACCCGTCGAGACCGTTCGTGACCGATCCCACGGCTCTTACGACCGGGTCACGGTCCCCGCTTGAGCCGGGACCTTCGTCAGGCTCACCGAGACAGGGCGCGACAGAGCAGGGTGCACCAGAGCAGGGCGCATGTGAGCAAGGCGCACCAGGGCAAGGTGCCCGAGAGCGACGTGCTCCAGAATGCGGCGCACCAGAGCAAGGTGCCCGAGAACAAGGTGCTCCGAGACCAAGCGCACCAGGGCAAACCGCACCCAGGCAAGCCGCAGAGCCGTCGGCCTCCTCCGCAGCCCCTGCGGTCGTCTCCACCGAGCCGCGGCCCATGCCGGAGCCGCCATCCGGCACGGGCGCGCCGGAACCGGGCACGGACGAGTCGTCGCCTTCCCGCGGGCATCCGCACCCTGCCGCCGAGCCGCCAGAACTCCCGGACGCCCACTCGGCCGGCCGGTCAAGCGACGGACCTGTCGCGGAGACCGTGTCCTCCGCGCCCCAAACGCTGCTCCCTACCGGCACCCGCCCCGCACGCACGCTCGATGCGCTGCCTCCTCTGCCACCCCCCATCTCCGTCCGCCCGGCCCCGAGCCCCCTTCGCCCCCTGCGCTACGAGATCCGCCGTGCCGCCGGGATCGGCACGGGGTTCCTGACCGGGGCCGTCGTGCTGGCCGTGTCTGCGGTGACCGCCGTCGTGCTCGCACGCATCGGCCACACGCCTCAGCCGCGCCTGCTGGCCGCGTGGCCGCGCGAGCTCCCCCTGCCGCCCGCGGCGCTCGGCGCGGGACTGCTGGGAGCGCTGTCCTTCGGCGACGAGTTCCGCCACCCCGCCCTGGCGGCGGACCGCGGCACCGTACCCCGCCGGCTGGGGCTCCTGGCCGCCAAACTGCTCGTCTCCTCGGTCACCGCGCTGGTGCTGGCCGTCCTGACCGTCGGCTGCGACGCCGAAGTGCTCTATCTCGTCTACGGACGGGAGCTCGCCCAGGTTCCCACCGACTGGCTCCCCATGAGTGCGAGTTGGATCGGACTCGTAGTCGGCTGCGCCTGGGCCGGTGTACTCGCCGCCGGCGTTTTCCGGTCCACCACCGCCGGACTCGCCGCCGTCGCAGCCGTCCCCCTCCTCGTCGTGCCCGTCGTGCACCAGCTCGTGAACGGACCGTCCGTGCGAACCGCGGCCGGACTGCCCATGCGGCTGCGAGAGGCTCTCCTGCCGCGATGGCCCTTCGGGGGAGAGCGCTACCTGGAGGCCGCGCTCGAGGTGATCTCCCAACCCGTGGGCGGGGCACTGACGTTGTCGCTGACAGCGCTGCTCTGCGCGTATCTGCTGACGGGCCTGCGCAGCCGCTTCCGGTGACGACTGTCCGTAACCCTTGGTCCGGCCATGCCCACAACTCCCCGCAGAACGCCCATTTCTTTCCGATAAGGCGTCAATTGCGACGCGGTGAGCGATCACCCTTTCGTGTGCTTTTCACCAAAGACCTCAAGGGAGTTGGAGACGAGGCCGACAAAGGATGCGTGAGTACCCTTGCGCACACCATGATGACCGCCGCCCGCTCCGCCGACTCCGGCCTCGCGAGCCCGGGCGAACTCGACCGCTACCCGTACGCCGAGGCGCCCGCCGTCGACCGCGTCGGGGCCCCTGCCTGGGACGGCGGGGACCCCGAGCTGGGCCGTGTGGGCCGACGCGCCGCGGGCAGCCGCGGACGCGGGCTGCACGGCCAACTCGTTCAGCAACTCGGTCAGATGATCGTCTCCGGCGACCTGGGTGCCGACCGCCCGCTGGTGCCCGAGGAGATCGGCCAGCGCTTCGAGGTCTCCCGCACCGTCGTCCGAGAGTCGCTCCGCGTCCTGGAGGCCAAGGGTCTGGTGAGCGCCCGCCCGAACGTCGGCACGCGCGTGCGCCCCGTCAGCGACTGGAACCTCCTCGACCCGGACATCATCGAGTGGCGGGCCTTCGGGCCCCAGCGCGACGACCAGCGCCGCGAGCTGAGCGAGCTGCGGTGGACGATCGAGCCGCTCGCCGCCCGCCTCGCGGCCGGGCACGGGCGCGAGGACGTCCAGCAGCGCCTTGCGGACATGGTCGAGATCATGGGGCACGCGATGGCTCAGGGTGATGCGCTCACCTTCTCCCGCGCCGACGCGGAGTTCCACTCGCTGCTCATCCAGGTCGCGGGCAACCGCATGCTGGAGCACCTCTCCGGGATCGTGTCCGCGGCCCTTCAGGTCTCGGGCGGGCCGGTCACGGGGTGTGACCGGCCGAATGAGGCGTCCCTGGCGCACCACGGCCGTATCTGCGACGCCCTCGCCACTGGAGACGGTGCGGCGGCCGAGGCGGCCATGCGCCAACTCCTCACGATCAATCCCGAGGTGGAACGGGTCGTGCCCGCCCCGCGCGAGCACTGACCGAGTTCCGCGGGCGGCGCGGCCGGGTGTGCCACCCCCCTCCTGTGGCAGTGCCTGACCGGTGATCCGCCTCCCGTCGGACCTCGTGGGATCCCAGTGATCCTGCGGGGTCCGACGGCGCGAAGGGATCGAGGCATGGCGAGGCGGCCGAGTCGATACCGCATGTGACCTCTTCTGTCAGCGTCTGACCGTTTTCGTTCGCTTACGGGGTGTGACTCGGGCCACGCGGATTGGGCGTAACGCTCGCGGGAAGAACGCGATGACCTAAGAGGTGACAGCCGCGGAGGGAATACGGACGCCGTTCACGGCGCTGTGCATCTTCCCGGCCCCCGCCCGCGCCGTCGGCCCATCCCCAAGCCGGCGGTCGGCTCCTGTCCTCTGTGGACGGGGCCGGAAGCCGTTTTCCAACGTTCCGAGAGGTTGTTCGTGTCGGCCAGCACATCCCGTACGCTCCCGCCGGAGATCGCCGAGTCCGTCTCTGTCATGGCGCTCATTGAGCGGGGAAAGGCTGAGGGGCAGATCGCCGGCGATGACGTGCGTCGGGCCTTCGAAGCTGACCAGATTCCGGCCACTCAGTGGAAGAACGTACTGCGCAGCCTCAACCAGATCCTCGAGGAAGAGGGTGTGACGCTGATGGTCAGTGCCGCAGAGCCCAAGCGCACCCGAAAGAGCGTCGCAGCGAAGAGTCCCGCCAAGCGCACCGCCACCAAGACGGTCGCGGCCAAGGCGGTGACCACCCGGAAGGCCACCGCCACCGCTACGCCGGCGGCGCCCGCCGCCGAGCCGGCCGTCGAGGAGGAGGCGCCCGCCAAGAAGGCGGCTGCCAAGAAGGCGACCGCCAAGAAGGCTGCCGCGAAGAAGACCGTCGCCAAGAAGACGGCCGCCAAGAAGACCAGCGCCAAGAAGGACGACGCCGAGATTCTCGAGGAGGAGGTGCTCGAGGAGGCAGCGCCCGGCAAGGCCGGTGAGGAGCCCGAGGGCACCACCGAGAACGCGGGCTTCGTGCTCTCCGACGAGGACGAGGACGACGCGCCCGCCCAGCAGGTCGCGGCCGCCGGTGCCACCGCCGACCCGGTCAAGGACTACCTCAAGCAGATCGGCAAGGTTCCCCTGCTCAACGCCGAGCAGGAGGTCGAGCTCGCCAAGCGCATCGAGGCCGGGCTGTTCGCCGAGGACAAGCTGGCGAACGCCGACAAGCTGGCCCCGAAGCTCAAGCGCGAGCTGGAGATCATCGCCGAGGACGGCCGCCGCGCCAAGAACCACCTCCTGGAGGCCAACCTCCGTCTGGTGGTCTCCCTGGCCAAGCGCTACACCGGCCGCGGCATGCTCTTCCTGGACCTCATCCAGGAGGGCAACCTCGGTCTGATCCGCGCGGTCGAGAAGTTCGACTACACCAAGGGCTACAAGTTCTCCACGTACGCCACGTGGTGGATCCGTCAGGCGATCACCCGCGCCATGGCCGACCAGGCCCGCACCATCCGTATCCCGGTGCACATGGTCGAGGTCATCAACAAGCTGGCACGTGTGCAGCGCCAGATGCTCCAGGACCTGGGCCGGGAGCCCACCCCGGAGGAGCTGGCCAAGGAGCTCGACATGACCCCCGAGAAGGTCATCGAGGTCCAGAAGTACGGCCGCGAGCCCATCTCGCTGCACACCCCGCTGGGCGAGGACGGCGACAGCGAGTTCGGTGACCTCATCGAGGACTCCGAGGCGGTCGTCCCGGCCGACGCGGTCAGCTTCACGCTCCTGCAGGAGCAGCTGCACTCCGTCCTGGACACCCTGTCCGAGCGTGAGGCGGGCGTCGTCTCGATGCGCTTCGGCCTCACCGACGGCCAGCCGAAGACCCTCGACGAGATCGGCAAGGTCTACGGCGTCACGCGTGAGCGGATCCGTCAGATCGAGTCCAAGACCATGTCGAAGCTGCGCCATCCGTCCCGTTCGCAGGTGCTGCGCGACTACCTCGACTGAGCGAAGCCGTACGACACGAAAGGCCCGGTTCCCCGAGGGGGGCCGGGCCTTCGCAGTGCCGTCCCCCTCCGCGGGTGCGGGGTTCCACGAGGTGAATCACTCTGGGTGTCCCAATGACAACACGGAGTGAGGAGTGTGTATGCGTCGTCGACTGGCTCGAGCTCTGGTCCTGCCGCTGGCACTGGCGGCCGCGGTATCTGCGCTGTCCATGGGCGTCAGCGCCCCTGTGGCCGCCGACAGCGTGGTCATAGGGGGCTTTCCCGTTGAGGTGTCCCAGAGTCCGTGGACGGTGGCCCTGTCCAGTCGTGACCGGTTCGGGGGTACGCGCGCGGGGCAGTTCTGCGGGGGTGCGGCGGTCGGCCGCACCACCGTGCTCACCGCCGCCCACTGCCTGGACGAGGACGTCCTGGGCGTGCCACTCGAGCGCGTACGGGACCTCAAGGTCATAGCCGGCCGCACCGACCTGCTCTCGGGCCGTGAGGGGCGCGAGATCGCCGTGCGCCGTGCATGGGTGAACCCGGCCTACGGCAGTCACGGCAACGCCGGGGACTTCGCCGTGCTCACCCTGGCCGAACCGCTCCAGGGCGACTCGGTCATCAGGATGGCGGCGGACGGTGACCCCGCGTACGCGGCAGGTGAGACCGCGACGGTGTACGGATGGGGTGATACCTCGGGCACGGGCGACTACCCGGACGGTCTGCGGGCGGCGCGCGTGCGCGTGCTTTCCGATGCCCTGTGCGAGGAGGCGTATCCCGGCGGCATGGACGGCACCTACGACGCCACGAGCATGCTGTGCGCCGGGGAGGCCGAGGGGGGCCGGGACGCCTGCCAGGGCGACAGCGGAGGGCCGCTGGTGGCCCGGGGGCGGCTGATCGGGCTCGTGTCCTGGGGGATCGGCTGTGGCGAGGCCGGCAACCCCGGTGTGTACATGCGGGTGTCCTACCTCATGCGGACGCTCGGGTGGGCACGAGCCTCGGAAGGTGTATGAGGCGTCCGGCGGAGTCCGGACCGGTCCGGAGGACGAGGACGGGCGGCTGTCTCTGGTGGTGACCAGAGACAGCCGCCCGTTCACCGGCCTGTGCCGGGCTGGCTCGTCGTCGGACGCGAGGTGTCAGCGCTCTTCTTCGGAGGCGTTCGCGGGAACGGACGTGAGCCGCTCCGTCTCGTCCTGTATCTCAGCGGCGATCTTCTTGAGTTCCGGCTCGAACTTGCGCCCGTGGTGGGCGCAGAAGAGCAGTTCTCCACCGCTGAGCAGGACGACGCGCAGGTACGCCTGGGCGCCGCAGCGGTCGCAGCGATCAGCGGCCGTCAACTGGCTCGCAGGGGTCAGAACAGTAGTCACGTCGCCTCTTCTCTAGCTCGACGAGCTGTCGTACCAGGGTCAACATCCAACCAGCCCCAAAACGTTCCCGCTCGTGGCTTTTCCTCGAAAGAATCTTTGCGAGGCGGCTGTCTGCTGCCGGTTGGCGGCGAATGTGCCGTATTGCGTGTCTATGTGTCTTACGGGGCTTCGCGTTGTATCGGTGGTCGGTCCTCCCGGCTGGGTTGCCGGTTGTTCATGAGGACGTGCCCGGAGCCTAAATGGTTCATGCCTGGAAGGGAACGTGATGTGTACTTCACTCCATCGAGGGATCGAACACGCATGCGAGTGTGGACTAGTCTGAGTTTCCGACGAGGGTGGCGTTACAACGGCTCTACCAGGCCTCGGTACCCTCTCACCGGTGACCGAAGCCGCGCCCTTACCCATGAGGGCCCCATCTGAAATTCAGCGAGGAGCGAACCGCGTGACCGCCGAGACGTCCGTGCCGTCCACAGCTCTGCTGGCAGGAGCCGACCGGGACGGTTCCAACTACACCGCGCGGCACCTGCTCGTCCTCGAGGGGCTCGAGGCCGTGCGCAAGCGCCCGGGTATGTACATCGGGTCGACCGACAGCCGTGGCTTGATGCACTGCGTCTGGGAGATCATCGACAACTCCGTCGACGAGGCCCTGGGCGGGTACTGCGACCACATCGAGGTGATCCTCCAGGACGACGGCTCCGTCGAGGTCCGGGACAACGGCCGGGGCATCCCGATCGACGTCGAGCCCAAGACCGGCCTCTCCGGCGTCGAGGTCGTCATGACCAAGCTGCACGCCGGCGGCAAGTTCGGCGGCGGCTCCTACGCCGCCTCCGGCGGTCTGCACGGCGTCGGCGCCTCCGTGGTGAACGCCCTGTCCGCCCGGCTGGACGTCGAGGTGGACCGCGGTGGGCACACCCACGCGATCAGCTTCCGGCGCGGTGTCCCCGGCGCCTTCGCCGGGAACGGCTCCGAGGCCAAGTTCGAGGCCAAGAGCGGCCTGCGCAAGGCCAGGAAGATCCCGAAGACCCGCACCGGCACCCGCGTGCGGTACTGGGCCGATCGCCAGATCTTCCTCAAGGACGCCAAGCTCAACCTGGAGACGCTGCACCAGCGCGCCCGCCAGACCGCCTTCCTGGTGCCCGGCCTGACCATCGTCGTGCGCGACGAGTACGGGCTTGGCGAGGGCGGCAGCAAGGGCGAGGAGTCCTTCCGCTTCGACGGCGGGATCAGCGAGTTCTGCGAGTACCTGGCGAATGACAAGCCGGTCTGCGATGTCCTCCGCTTCTCCGGGCAGGGCACCTTCAAGGAGACCGTCCCCGTCCTGGACGACCACGGCCAGATGACGCCCACCGAGGTCACCCGTGAACTCGGTGTCGACGTCGCGCTGCGCTGGGGGACCGGCTACGACACGACGCTCCGGTCCTTCGTCAACATCATCGCCACACCCAAGGGCGGCACCCACGTCGCGGGCTTCGAGCAGGCCGTGGCCAAGACGATGAACGAGGTGCTGCGCGCCAAGAAGCTCCTGCGCGTCGCCGAGGACGACATCGTCAAGGACGACGCCCTGGAGGGCCTGACCGCGGTCGTCACCGTGCGTCTCGCCGAGCCGCAGTTCGAAGGCCAGACCAAGGAGGTCCTCGGGACCTCGGCGGCCCGCCGCATCGTGAACAACGTGGTCACGAAGGAACTCAAGGCGTTCCTGACGTCCACCAAGCGGGATGCCGCCCAGCAGGCCCGGGTTGTGCTGGAGAAGGCCGTCGCCGCCGCACGCACGCGTATCGCCGCCCGGCAGCACAAGGACGCGCAGCGCCGCAAGACGGCCCTGGAGTCCTCCTCGCTGCCCGCCAAGCTGGCCGACTGCCGCAGTGACGACGTCGACCGCAGCGAGCTGTTCATCGTCGAAGGAGACTCCGCGCTCGGCACGGCGAAGCTCGCTCGCAACTCCGAGTTCCAGGCGCTGCTGCCGATCCGCGGCAAGATCCTCAACGTCCAGAAGTCGTCCGTGACGGACATGCTGAAGAACGCCGAGTGCGGCGCGATCATCCAGGTCATAGGAGCCGGCTCGGGCCGGACCTTCGACATCGACACAGCCCGCTACGGCAAGATCATCATGATGACCGACGCCGATGTCGACGGCTCGCACATCCGCACCCTGCTGCTGACGCTGTTCCACCGCTACATGCGGCCCATGGTCGAGGCCGGCCGGGTCTTCGCGGCGGTGCCGCCACTGCACCGCATCGAGATCGTCCAGCCGAAGAAGGGGCAGGACAAGTACGTCTATACGTACTCGGACCGCGAACTGCGTGACACGCTCATGGAGTTCCAGAGCAAGGGCATCCGCTACAAGGACTCGATCCAGCGCTACAAGGGTCTCGGTGAGATGGACGCCGACCAGCTGGCCGAGACGACGATGGACCCGCGCCACCGCACCCTGCGCCGGATCAACCTCTCCGACCTGGAGGCCGCCGAGCAGGTCTTCGATCTGCTCATGGGCAACGACGTGGCCCCGCGCAAGGAGTTCATCTCCAACTCGGCGGCGACGCTGGACCGGTCGCGGATCGACGCGTAGCCGGAGCGCCTGGCTGTTGCCGCGTACGGCCGGGTCACGCAACCGGTCGGCAGCGGTCCGGGCTGTCTGAGCCACCTGGACCGCTCCGGCCGTACCGAGACGTCTCTCCACCCTCGGGTGGAGAGACACCCGGTCGGGGATCCACCCGTGATCCACCCACGGCGACCGTGAAGACCCACATCAACAACCTCTTCACCAAGACCGGGCTCAAGGACCGTGCGCAGGCGGTGCGTTACGCCTACGGAAAGGGACTCGTGCGGCCACCAGCGGGTTAGTCACCTGATGGGGTGAAGTGTGAAGGGAAGAAGAGTCAGACATCTTCCCGTTCTGTCCATCCTTGGGCATGCAGCCAAGCAAGGGCCGTCCCTGCGGCGGCGGGGCCGGCCAGGAGAGCCGGGTCGAGCCTCTCGACGGTCATGAACCGGTCCCGGCCGAGGAGGCCGGACAGCTCAGGTACGACGATCCCTGGTACGACGCCCTCGCCTCCGGCTGGGGCGAGTCGTCCGACGAGGCCCAAGCCCAGCCGGTGGTCCCGTCGGCACGGACGGAGGGCGATGCGGAGGCCGCGGCGGCCGACGTGTACCTGGAAGTGCAGCGCAGTGCGGCCTTTCAGGAGGTGCGGCAGCGGTACCGGAAGTTCGTGGTGCCGGCGTCCGTGGCGTTCTTCACCTGGTACGTGGGCTACGTCGTGACCGCCACGACGGCACCGGAGCTGATGGCGCGGCCCGTGGCGGGAGCGGTGAACGTCGCGATGGTGGCGGGGCTCGGGCAGTTCCTGTCCACCTTCCTTCTCACCTGGGCCTACGCGCGGCACGCGCGGCTGCGCAGGGACCGAGCCGCCCTCGAACTGCGGTGGGACACACAGGAACTGACCCGTGGCGTGAGCGGCGGTGCGTCGTGACGGAAGAACACCAGACGCTTGCGCTGCTGCTCTTCAGCGCCTTCGTCGCCGTCACGCTGGGGATCACCACCTGGGTCAGCCGCAACCGGCGTGGCTCGGCGGAGGAGTTCTACGCGGGCGGACGGCTCTTCTCCCCCATGGAGAATGGTTTTGCCATCGCCGGTGACTACATGTCGGCCGCTTCCTTCCTCGGGGTCACCGGGCTCATCGCGCTGTTCGGCTATGACGGGCTGCTGTATGTCGTGGGCTTCCTCGTGGCGTGGCTGGTGGTGCTGTTCCTGGTCGCCGAACTGGTCCGCAACTGCGGCCGGTTCACGCTCGCCGACGTCGTGGCGGCCCGGATGAGGGAACGGCCGGTCCGGATCGCGGCGGGAACCTCCTCGGTCACGGTGTCCGTTCTCTATCTGGTGGCGCAGATGGTCGGAGCGGGCAGCCTGGTGGCGCTGCTGCTCGGGGGCACGAGCGACGCGGCCCGTGCTTGGACCGTCATCGGTGTGGGCGCGCTCATGGTGATCTATGTGTCGTTGGGAGGGATGCGCGCGACCACGTGGATCCAGATCGTCAAGGCCGTCCTGCTGCTCGGCGGCACCATCGCGCTGACGGCGCTCGTCCTGATGCGCTTCCACGGCGACCTGAACCGGCTGCTGCTCACGGCAGCCGAGCGCAGTGGGCACGGCGCGGCGTTCCTGGCGCCCGGGCTGAAGTACGGCGAGGACTGGACCGCCCGCTTCGACTTCATCAGTCTGGGGCTGGCTCTGGTGCTGGGCACGGCAGGGCTGCCGCACATCCTGTCCCGCTTCTACACCGTGCCCACCGCGCGGGCCGCGCGCCGCTCGGTCGTCTGGGCCGTCGGGCTCATCGGCGGCTTCTACCTGATGACGATCGTGCTCGGATTCGGTGCGGCCGCCATCCTGGGGCCGGACACGGTGCGCGCTTCGAACGCGGCCGGGAACACGGCGGTTCCGCTGCTGGCGCTCGATCTGGGCGGTGGTGCGGGATCCACCGGCGGGACGGTTCTCTTCGCGATCGTCGCCGCGGTCGCCTTCGCCACGATCCTCGCCGTGGTCGCCGGCATCACGCTCGCCTCCTCGGCGTCCGTGGCCCACGACCTGTACGCGTCCCTGCGGCGCCGGGGCGGGAAGCCGCGCAGCGAGGTGACGGTGGCCCGTATCGCGGCCGTCGGTGTCGGTGCGGTGGCGATCGCGCTCGGTCTGCTGGCGCGGGATCTCAACGTGGCGTTCCTGGTGGGCCTGGCATTCGCCGTCGCAGCGTCGGCGAACCTGCCGGTGCTGCTCTACTCGCTGTTCTGGCGCGGCTTCACCACCCGGGGTGCCGTGTGGGCGGTCTACGGCGGTCTGGCCCCGGCGGTGGTGCTCGTGGTGCTGTCACCGGTGGTCTCGGGCAGCCCCGACTCGCTCTTCCCGGGCATCGACCTCCAGCTCTTCCCTCTGCAGAACCCGGGTCTCGTCTCGATCCCCCTCGGCTTCCTCGCGGGCTGGCTGGGCACGGTCACCTCGGCGGAGGTACCGGACGAGGTCAAGCACGCGGAGACAGAGGTGCGGTCGCTGACGGGTGCGGGAGCGGCGTAGCGGCGGTGCCGCCGACGCCACGGTCGAGGGGGAGCCGTCGCCGGTTCGTGGAAACGCCGCGGGATGTCGCCTCAGCCGCGGGTCGCCCACACATAGCGGTGCTCCGGGCGGCCCGCGTCGCCGTACTTGAGGGTCAGCCTGGCCCGTCCCGTGCGTTCCAGGAGCTTCAGATAGCGCTGGGCGGTCTGGCGGCTCACTCCGGTCCGCTCGGCGATCTCCTGGGCGGACAGGGGCCCGTCCGCGTGCATCAGGGACTGGCGGACCAGCTCCGCGGTGGTGGGGGAGTGGCCTTTGGGCAGGTCGGGCTCCGAGGACGCCGACAGGGCGCCGAAGATGCGGTCCACCTCGGCTTGTTCCGCCTCTCCGCCGCCGTCCAGGGTGCGGCGCAGTTCCGCGTAGGCCTCCAGCTTGGCGCGCAGGCCGGCGAAGGCGAACGGCTTGACCAGGTACTGCAGTGCGCCGTGCCGCATCGCCGCCTGCACGGTGGAGACGTCCCGGGCCGCCGTCACCATGATCACGTCGGTCTGGTCGCCGCGCCGCCGCATCTCCTGGACGACCGTGAGTCCCGTCGCGTCCGGCAGGTAGTGGTCCAGGAGCACCAGGTCAAGCCGGGGCAGCGTCTCCAGCCGGTGCAGCGCCTCGGCGGCGCTGTGGGCCTCTCCGGCGACATGGAAGCCCGGTACCTTCTCGACATAGGCGGCGTTGACCCGCGCGACTCTCACGTCGTCGTCCACGACCAGGACTTCGATCATCACGACCCCTCCTCGGCGGTCTGCGGTGCGGACGGCACGGTCGAAACGGCCGGTTCGGGACCCGGTCCGGCCAGCGCCTCGGGCAGGACGACGGTGAACTCCGCGCCTCCGCCGTGCGCCTCGCCGACCGTAGCGCTGCCACCCTGCCGCTCCGCCAGCCTGCGCACCAGGGAGAGTCCGATGCCCCGCTCGCGGTGAGCCGGCGGCTCCTTCGTGGACCATCCCGTGGTGAAGATCAACTCCCGGTGCTCCGGCGGGATTCCCGGACCCGTGTCGCGCACTCTGAGGATCGCCGTACGCCCCTCGGCGCGCAGTTCGACCTCCACGCGCGCGTGCGGCTTGCCGGCGACCGCGTCGAGGGCGTTGTCCACCAGGTTCCCCACGACGGTGACGAGCCCCTGCGGGTCGACCAGCCGGTCGGGCAGCCGGGTCCGGTCCGACACCCCCAGGGCGACGCCCCGCTCGGCGGCGACGGTCGCCTTGCCGACCAGCAGGGCGGCGAGCAGCGGGTCCTCGATCCGCTCGGTGACCTGCTCCGCGGTGGCCCGGTGGTCACCGACGACCTCGCCGACGAACTCGACGGCGTCGTCGTACATCTCCAGTTCGAGCAGCCCCAGCAGCGTGTGCATACGGTTGGCGTGCTCGTGGTCCTGGGCCCGCAGGGCGTCGATCAGACCGCGGGTGGAGTCCAGTTCGCGGCCCAGCTGCTCCAGCTCGGTGCGGTCGCGCAGGGTGGCCACGGCGCCGCCGTCGTCGGTGGGCATGCGGTTGGCGACCAGCACCCGCTGGCCGCGCACGGTGAGCAGATCCGTGCCGGTGACGCGCCCGGCCAGCACATCGGCCGTACGGCCCGCGCCGAGCGCCTCGTCGGGTGAACGGCCCACCACCGCTTCCCCGATGCCCAGCAGGCGCTGCGCCTCGTCGTTCACGAGACGGATGCGGCCGGTGCGGTCCAGGGCGACGACCCCCTCGCGGATACCGTGCAGCATCGCCTCGCGTTCCGACAGGAGCGCCGCGATGTCCGAGAAGGCCAGGTCCCTGGTCTGCCGGTGGACCCGCCGGGAGATGAGCCACGCCGCCAGCGCGCCCACGGCCAGGGCACCGCCGGCGTAGGCGAGCAGCCCGGGGATCGCGTGGATCAGCCGGGCCCGGACGCTGTCGTAGGCGATGCCGACCGAGACCGCGCCGACGACGGTGCCGTCGCTGTCGCGCAGCGGCACCTTCCCCCGGGCGGAGCGGCCCAGGGTGCCGCTGTCGATCTCCATGACGTCCTTGCCGGCCAGGGCCTGCCCGGGGTCGGTCGAGACGATGCCGCCGATCTGCTTCGGGTCCGTGTGTGACCAGCGCACGCCCCGCCAGTCCATCACCACGATGTACTCGGCCTTGGTGGCCTTGCGGATGCGCTCCGCCTCCCGCTGCACCGGGCCGTCCGGCGAGGGCGGCGTGTCCCGCACGTCCTCAGCCAGGTCCGGCAGCTGTGCGGTCGTCTGCGCGATCGCGAGCGCGCGGCGCATGGCCTGGTCGTCGAGCTGGTTGCTGAGGGGGGCGAGGAACAATCCGGTCGCGAGCACCGCGACTCCCGCGGCGATCGCCACCTGCATCAGCAGCACCTGCGAGAACACCCGCCGGGGCAGGCCGAGGCGCAGGCGGCGTGCGGGGGGAGTGGGGCTCATACCGAAGACCGTACGTGCGCCCGGCCGCCGTCCCTAGACGGGTGTGGCGTGGATCTCCCGGTCAATGTGTACGGAGGCGGCATCAATGTGTGCCCGAGGCGAGCCGGACGGTCAGCTGGCCAGTGAGGTTGTCATCCTCACCTCGCGCACCGCCACCACGTCCATGCGTGCGGGCGTACCGAGGACGGACGCCCCGCAGCTCTCGGGGCGGGCCGGCAGGGCCGCGCCCTGGGCCACGTCGACCTGCCAATGGCGTCCGTCGGCGTGGGCGACGGTCACCTCCCAGCGCGGGGCCGAGCCGGACGTCCGCACGACGCTCAGAGCCTCGGCGTCGTACTCGCCGGCCCTGGTGCGCACGGCGAGCTCGGCTGCTTGGCCGGGCCGGTCCCAGGCCGAGCTGCCCCGGCATCCCTCCACGACGATCCGCCCCTCTCGGGCGCCGTGCAGGACCTCCTTGAGGGAGTGGGCCTCGGCCCGGCCGTACGCGTATCCGTACGGCAGCACGAGCACCGTGGGGGAGAAGCGGTGACCACCCAGATGGGTGACCTCCCAGACGCCCTCGACCCCCGAGGTCGCCAGCTCGGCCGCGAGCGGCCGGCCCAGAAGGGCGCAGCAGCGGTCGCGCTTGCCGTTGGTGCAGACGAGGGCGAGCGGGTCACCGTCGTGGGGCCGGCCGCCGAGCAGCGCGCCGAACGAGCGGTGGTCCCCCCGGCCGAGCGCGGCGAAGTCGAGGCCCAGCAGCTCTCCGGGGTCCGGGGTCGAGGCGCTGTGCAGCCATACGTTGCCCGGCACGACGTGCGCGGCGTACACCCGGCGCGCCGCGGGCATGCGGCGGTCCGCGTGGCGCCCGGGGCGGCGGATGAGCGCGATCCGTACGCCCGTGTCCTTGGTGGCCGCCTCCAGGGCACGCCCCAGGGCGGGGTCCAGGTGGCTCGAGGTGAGCGCCTTGGCACCCCACGGACCGGGCTGTTCCAGCAACAGCCAGGTCCTCGCGGTGGCCGCGGTTCCCGAAACGGGCTCGGCGAAGTCCCGGGAGACGCTTGAGCACGTACTCACAGAGGTGAGCCTAACCTGACTTCGGCCATGGTGACTCACGGGCCCGGCCGGCGCTACTCCGGCAGTGGCTGCGGCGGTTTCGGACCTGCGTAGAGACCGCTCGGGCGCATCCGCAGGGGGCGCTCGCCGTACTCCTCCAGGGCGTGGGCGATCCAGCCCGCCGTCCGGGCCACCGCGAAGATCGTCTCGCCTGCGCTCGGGGCCATGCCGCAGGACACGGTGAGCACGGCCAGGGCCAGGTCCACGTTGGCGTGCAGGGGAGAGTGCCGGGCGGTCGTCTCGACGATGTCGCGGGCCGCGAGGAGAGCGGGCTCCGCGCGCGGGATCTGCTCCAGGAGGGCGAACAGGGCACGCGCGCGTGGGTCCTCGCCGGGGTAGAGCCGGTGTCCCAGGCCCGGGATGCGGCGGCCGGCGCGCAGTTCGTCCGCGATCACGGGTGCCGCGTCGCCCTGGTCGAGCACGTCCATCAGCAGCCGGTGGGCGAGCCCACTGGCGGCGCCGTGCAGCGGGCCCTCGATCACGCCGAGCCCGGCGGAGACCGCGGCGTAGGCGTGGGCCCGGGCGGACGCGGCGATGCGCACCGCGAGGGTGGAGGCGGCCAGGTCGTGGTCGACGAGGAGGGCGAGGGCGGTGTCCAGGGCACGCAGGGAGGCCTCGTCGGGGTCCTCGTGCACCGACAGCCTGGACCACAGGCGGTGGACCAGGGGGCCCTCGTCGCGGAGCCGGTGGCCCGCAGGGGGCAGAGCGGCCACGAGCGTGGGGATGAGGGTGCGCGCGGTGCCGAGTACGGCGCCTTCCGACAGGTCGAACCGCAGGGGATCGGCGGTCGCGGCGGCGATCGTCGCGACCCTCAACAGGTCGGCGGGAGCGGCGTGTTCGGGCAGGGCGTCGACGGCGCGGCGGGCGACGGCGACGGAAGCGGACGGCGCGGTGAACGTGCTGCCCGGGAGCATCCGGCCCGTCCACAGCCACTCGGCGACCTCCTCGTAGGTGTGCCGTGTGGCCAGGTCGACCGCGTCGACACCGCGGAAGAAGTAGCGGTCGCTGTCGATGAGCGTGATGCGGGTGCGGACGGACAGCTCGCCGCCGGAGCCGGAACCGCCGGTGCTCTCCCGCCTGTTGCGCCGGGCGAGTGCCTCGACCTCCCCGGCGTCGAAGGTGCTGCCCCGGCCGCCGCTCACCCGCCGGCTGCTGAGCTGGCCGCGACTCACGTACGCGTACACGGTCTCCGGCTTCACGCCGAGCAGCTCGGCGGCCTCCTTGGTGCTCAACCGTCGTTCCGTGCCCTGGGGGGCGGGCTCTTGATCGCGCATGGGGGCCACCGTATCCGTCCTGCGGACCATTGATTAATATATTGATTCAATCAATATTGACAGAGCTTTAGTCAATCATGGACAGTCGAATCAAGTCCAGGGAGGAAGTCATGTCCGTGAACAGGTCAGCAGCCACTCTTGTCGAAGCGCCCCGGGGGCTTGCCGGTGTCGTCGTCACCGACACCCGGATCGGTGATGTCCGCGGTCTGGAGGGCTTCTACCACTACCGCCAGTACTCCGCCGTCGACCTCGCGCGGACCCGCGGCTTCGAGGACGTCTGGCATCTGCTCGTACACGGCGAACTGCCGGACGCCGAGCGGAGTGCGGCCTTCGCGGCCGAGACGGCGGCGCTGCGGAGCCTGCCCGACGAGGTGCGCGCGGCGCTGCCGGCCATCGCCGCGGCCGGTGGGCGCTCCGGGCCGCTGGCCGGGATGCGTACCGCGCTGTCGCTGCTGGGTGCGGCCAAGGGATTCCGCCCCGTGTACGACATCGACGCCGACCGGCGCCGGAGGGACACGATCGAGGCGGCCGCGGCCGTACCGACGCTGCTCACCGCGCTGCACCGGCTGGGCAAGGGGCTGGAACCGGTGGAGCCGAGGGAGGACCTGACCTACGCGGCGAACTACCTGTACATGCTGACCGGTTCGGTGCCGACCGAGCGGCACGCGCGGGCGATCGAGCAATACTTGATCTCAACCATTGATCACGGATTCAATGCATCCACCTTCACGGCCCGGGTCATCGCGTCGACGGGCGCGGACGTGGCGGCCTGCCTGGCCGGGGCGGTGGCGGCGCTGTCGGGGCCGTTGCACGGAGGCGCGCCCAGCCGGGCCCTGGACACCCTGGACGCGATCGGCACCCCGGACCGTATCGATCCCTGGGTGCGTCAGCGGGTGCTCGCCGGCGAGCGCATCATGGGGTTCGGACACGCGATCTACCGCACGGAGGACCCGCGCTCCCGGATGCTGCGCGAGGTCGCCCAGGGGTTCGGCGGGCCGCGGGTGGACTTCGCCGTCGAGGTCGAGCGTCACATCGAGGCGATCCTGGCGGAGCTGAAGCCCGGGCGGGAGCTGCACACCAACGTCGAGTACTACGCGGGCGTGGTCATGGAACTCTGCGGTCTGCCCCGCGAGATGTTCACCCCGACCTTCGCCGCCGGCCGGTCGGTGGGCTGGAGTGCCAACATCCTGGAACAGGCGGAGGACACGAAGATCATCAGGCCCGTGGCGCGGTACGTGGGGCCGGAGGCGCCGGTGCCCGTGCCGGCCTGAGGGGAAGCGCCGCCGGTGGAGGGCGCGGCCCGCGATTCGTGAGGACCGTCGGCAGTCCCACCCTGACGGTCGTTCACTTCGGTGTGGATCTCTCGGCTCGTATCCTGGGGCGGCACCCCCATTACCCACGTGTGCCGGGAACGCGAGCCGGTGCACGCGTCGGCGCGAGAGAGGTCGCACGGTGAGCCAGCCGAGCCCCACACCGCAGCAGATCCCGGTCGTCGTCCTGGCCGGATTCCTCGGCTCGGGAAAGACCACCCTGCTCAACCACCTCCTGCACCGCAGCGGCGGCAGCCGTATCGGCGCCATCGTCAACGACTTCGGGGCGATCGAGATCGACGCGATGGCGGTGGCGGGAGCGCTCGGCGACTCGACGGTCTCCCTCGGCAACGGCTGTCTGTGCTGTGCCGTCGACGCGAGCGAACTGGACCAGTACCTGGAGCGGCTCGCGGAGCCCTCCCTCGGCATCGACGTCATCGTCATCGAGGCCAGCGGTCTCGCCGAGCCGCAGGAACTCGTGCGGATGCTGCTGGCCAGCGAGCATCCCGGGGTCGTGTACGGCGGGCTCGTGGAGGTCGTCGACGCCGTCGAGTTCCACGACACCCGTGCCCGGCATCCCGAGATCGACCGGCATCTCGCGCTGGCCGACCTCGTCGTCGTCAACAAGCTCGACCGGGCGGCGGACGGCGAACGCGTCCTCGGGCTGGTCCGGTCCCTCGTCGACCGCGCCGCCGTCGTCCCTGCCACCTACGGCCGGATCGACCCCGAATTCCTCTTCGACTGCCGCCCGGGTGAGGAGCGCATCGGGCAGCTCTCCTTCGACGACCTGCACGAGCACGGCGGGGACGAAGACGGCCACGCCGGCCACCTGCACGCCGCGTACGACAGCCTGTCGTTCGTCTCCCGGGAGCCCTTCGACCCGCGCCGGCTGATGACGTTCCTCGACAGCAGGCCCGAGGGGCTGTACCGGATCAAGGGGTACATCGACTTCGGGCCGCACGACGTCCGCAACCGTTACGCCGTCCACGCCGTCGGGCGGTTTCTGCGCTTCTACCCGGAACCCTGGCCGGGCGGCGGCGAACGCCTCACCCAGCTGGTCCTCATCGGCTCCGGGATCGACGCCCCCGCTCTCGGCAAGGAGCTGGAGGCGTGCAGGAGCGAGGCCCCACACGCCGACGAGCACGGCATGTGGGGCGTCCTGCGGTACGTGCGCGATCCCGAGGCGGATCTCGCGGACCCGGCCTAGACCGGCCCGGCCACCACGGCCACCGTCTTCGCCAGGGAGACTCCCGAGCCGTCGCGGCGCGGGTCGATGTCCGGGAGGTCGGCCGGGGTGCCGTTCTTCTGCGCCGCGAGGGCGGGGGCGGGACCCGCCCAGGCCAGGGACAGACAGTCCTCGCCCTTCAGGAACCGCTGGCAGCGGACGCCGCCCGTGGCGCGGCCCTTGCGCGGGTACTGGTCGAACGGGGTCAGCTTGGCCGTCGTCTGGACGGAGTCGTCCAGCGTGCCCCGCGAGCCCGCGACGGTGAAGACCACGGCGTCCACCGCCGGGTCGACCGCCGTGAAGGAGATGACCTTTGCGCCCTCGGTGAGCTTGATGCCGGCCACACCGCCGGCCGGGCGGCCCTGCGCGCGGACCTGGGATGCCTGGAAGCGCAGCAACTGCGCGTCGTCGGTGACGAAGACCAGGTCCTCCTCGCCGGTGCGCAGCTCGACCGCCCCGACGATCCGGTCACCCTCCTTGAGGGTGATCACCTCCAGCTCGTCCTTGTTGGCCGGATAGTCCGGCACCACGCGCTTGACGACGCCGTGTGCCGTGCCGAGCGCCAGTCCCGGCGACGACTCGTCGAGCGTGGTCAGGCAGACCACCGTCTCATCGTCCTCCAGGGAGACGAACTCCGCCAGCGGCGCGCCCCCCGCGAGGTTCGGTGCCGTCAGCGACTCCGGAAGCTGGGGCAGGTCGATCACGTTCAGCCGCAGCAGCCTGCCCGCCGAGGTGACCACGCCGACCTCGCCGCGGGCGGTGGCCGGCACCGCCGAGACGATCACGTCGTGCTTCACGCGCTGGGCACCGGCGTCCTCCGCGAACGGCTCGCCGTTCGCCGTACGGGCCAGCAGGCCCGTCGAGGACAGCAGCACCCGGCACGGGTCGTCGGCCACCTGGAGCGGCACCGCGGAGACCGGGGCACCGCCCGACTCCAGCAGGACCGTACGCCGGTCGGTGCCGAACTTCTTGGCGACCGTGGCCAGTTCGGAGGAGACCAGCTTGCGCAGCTCCGCGTCCGAGTCGAGGATCCGGGTCAGCTCCTCGATCTCCGCGTTGAGCCGGTCCTTCTCGGACTCCAGCTCGATGCGGTCGAACTTGGTCAGACGGCGCAGCGGCGTGTCGAGGATGTACTGCGTCTGCACCTCGCTCAGCGAGAACTGCTCCATCAGGCGCTGCTTGGCCTGCGCGGAGTTCTCGCTGGAGCGGATCAGGCGGATGACCTCGTCGATGTCCAGCAGGGCCGTCAGCAGGCCCTCGACCAGGTGCAGCCGGTCGCGCTTCTTGCCGCGGCGGAACTCCGAACGCCGCCGGACGACGTTGAAGCGGTGGTCGAGGTAGACCTCCAGGAGCTCCTTCAGACCCAGGGTGAGCGGCTGGCCGTCGACCAGGGCCACGTTGTTGATGCCGAAGGACTCCTCCATAGGCGTCAGCTTGTAGAGCTGCTCCAGGACCGCCTCCGGCACGAAGCCGTTCTTGATCTCGATGACCAGGCGCAGGCCGTGCTCGCGGTCGGTCAGGTCCTTGACGTCGGCAATGCCCTGGAGCTTCTTCGAACCGACCAGGTCCTTGATCTTGGCGATGACCTTCTCTGGGCCGACCGTGAAGGGCAGCTCCGTGACCACGAGGCCTTTGCGGCGGGCCGTCACCGGCTCCACCGACACCGTCGCCCGGATCTTGAACGTGCCGCGGCCGGACTCGTAGGCGTCCCGGATGCCGGACAGGCCGACGATGCGGCCGCCGGTGGGCAGGTCGGGGCCCGGGACGTGCTTCATCAGGGCGTCGAGATCGGCGTTCGGGTACCTGATCAGGTGGCGGGCGGCGGCGATGACCTCGCGCAGGTTGTGCGGCGCCATGTTCGTTGCCATGCCGACCGCGATGCCCGAGGCGCCGTTGACCAGGAGGTTCGGGAAGGCGGCGGGCAGGGCCACCGGTTCCTGCTCCTGGCCGTCGTAGTTGGGGTTGAAGTCGACGGTGTCCTCGTCGATCGACTCCGTCATCAGGCTCGTCGCCTCGGCCATCCGGCACTCGGTGTACCGCATGGCCGCCGGCGGGTCGTCGTTGCCCAGCGAGCCGAAGTTGCCGTGGCCGTCGACCAGGGGGACCCGCATCGAGAAGGGCTGGGCCATGCGCACGAGGGCGTCGTAGATCGACGCGTCGCCGTGCGGGTGCAGCTTGCCCATCACCTCGCCGACGACACGGGCGCACTTGACGTACCCGCGCTCGGGGCGCAGGCCCATCTCGCTCATCTGATAGACGATGCGCCGGTGCACGGGCTTGAGGCCGTCGCGTGCGTCGGGCAGGGCGCGGGAGTAGATGACCGAGTATGCGTACTCGAGGAAGGAGCCCTGCATCTCGTCGACGACGTCGATGTCGAGGATCCGCTCCTCGTACGAGTCGTCGGGCGGCGTCTTCGTGCTGCGGCGGGCCATCGCTGCCGGCTCCTCCTGTTACTGGTCGCTCGCCTACGGGGCGTTCCTGCCGGTGAGGAGACGTCGATCGTGCCCGGCCCTTCCGGTCCTGCGCGCGCTCGCCCACTCGTCACCGGCCGCCCCTGCGGCTCGCTCATGCTGCTGCGATCCGGATCTGACGCCGACCATTGTGGACCGCCGCACTGACAAGCGGGACCAGGACCCTGTCTCCGACGCCTGCCGGGCCGTCCGGAGCCCGGCGGGAACGGCCGCCCGTGCTCGCTCTCGGCGTACGCCGCCCGGGAACTTCACCAGGGCTTCGCACGCTTGCATACAGTGGCAGGACCGGCAGGAATCCGCGGTCGGGAAGACCGCTCCGCGATCGAAGGGACGTACATGCCCATGGGTCACACGGCCACAGCCCAGGCAGGCTCCGGGGGCCTGACAGCGACCGAGCACCGCCTGGCCAACGGCCTGCGCGTGGTGCTCTCCGAGGACCACCTGACCCCGGTCGCGGCGGTGTGCCTCTGGTACGACGTCGGCTCGCGCCACGAAGTCAAGGGACGCACCGGCCTGGCTCACCTTTTCGAGCACCTGATGTTCCAGGGGTCCGCCCAGGTCAAGGGCAACGGTCACTTCGAGCTCGTCCAGGGCGCGGGCGGCTCGCTCAACGGCACGACCAGCTTCGAGCGGACCAACTACTTCGAGACCATGCCCGCCCACGAGCTGGAGCTGGCCCTCTGGCTGGAGGCCGACCGCATGGGCTCGCTGCTGACCGCCCTCGACGACGAGTCGATGGAGAACCAGCGGGACGTCGTCAAGAACGAGCGCCGCCAGCGCTACGACAATGTCCCCTACGGCACCGCGTTCGAGAAGCTGACCGCGCTCGCCTACCCGGAGGGCCACCCCTACCACCACACCCCGATCGGCTCCATGGCCGACCTGGACGCGGCGACCCTGGAGGACGCGCGCGCGTTCTTCCGCACCTACTACGCGCCGAACAACGCCGTGCTCTCCGTGGTCGGCGACATCGACCCGGAGCAGACCCTCGCCTGGGTCGAGAAGTACTTCGGCTCCATCCCCGGTCACGACGGCAAGCCCGTCCCGCGCGACGGCTCACTGCCGGAGACCATCGGCGAGCAGCTGCGCGAGGTCGTCGAGGAGGAGGTCCCGGCGCGCGCCCTGATGGCCGCCTACCGGCTGCCGCACGACGGCACGCGCGCGTGCGACGCGGCCGACCTGGCCCTCACCGTCCTCGGCGGCGGCGAGTCCTCCCGCCTCTACAACCGGCTGGTGCGCCGCGACCGTACGGCCGTGGCGGCCGGCTTCGGCCTGCTGCGGCTCGCCGGGGCGCCCTCCCTGGGGTGGCTGGACGTGAAGACGTCCGGTGACGTGGAGGTTCCGGTCATCGAGACCGCCATCGACGAGGAGCTCGCCCGGTTCGCCGAGGAGGGCCCCACGGCCGAGGAGATGGAGCGCGCCCAGGCCCAGCTGGAGCGCGAGTGGCTGGACCGGCTCGGCACGGTCGCCGGCCGCGCCGACGAACTGTGCCGGTACGCCGTGCTGTTCGGCGACCCGCAGCTCGCCCTGACCGCCGTCCAGCGGGTGCTGGAGATCACGGCGCAGGAGGTCCAGGAGGTCGCCAAGGCCCGCCTGCGGCCCGACAACCGCGCGGTGCTCGTCTACGAGCCGACCGCCCCCGAAGCCCCCGCCGACCAGGACGAGAACGAGGAGGCGGCCCGGTGACCGAGCTCGCCACGATGGACTTCCACCCCCGGCCCCAGTCCGGCGACGCCAAGCCCTGGGCCTTCCCCGCCCCCGAGCGCGGCACGCTCGACAACGGCCTGACGGTGCTGCGCTGCCACCGCCCCGGCCAGCAGGTCGTCGCCGTGGAGGTGCTGCTGGACGCCCCCTTGGACGCCGAGCCGGCCGGTCTCGACGGTGTGGCCACGATCATGGCCCGGGCCTTCTCCGAGGGCACCGACAAGCACTCCGCCGAGGAGTTCGCCGCCGAGCTGGAGCGCGCGGGCGCCACCCTCGACGCGCACGCCGACCACCCCGGCGTCCGGCTCAGCCTGGAGGTGCCCGCTTCCCGGCTCGCCAAGGGGCTGAACCTGATCGCCGACGCGCTGAGGGCGCCCGCGTTCGCCGACAGCGAGGTCGAGCGGCTGGTCACCAACCGCCTCGACGAGATCCCGCACGAACTGGCCAACCCCTCCCGCCGCGCCGCCAAGGAGCTCTCCAAGGAGCTGTTCCCGCCGGACGCGCGCATGTCGCGGCCCCGGCAGGGCACCGAGGAGACGGTCGCCGCGATCGACTCCGCGGCCGTCCGCGGCTTCTACGAGAAGCACGTCCGCCCGGCGACGGCCACCGCCGTGGTCGTCGGCGACCTCACCGGCATCGACCTCGACGCCCTGCTCGGGGACACTCTGGGCGCATGGACGGGCTCCTCGGCCGAGCCGCGCCCGGTGCCGCCGGTGACCGCCGACGACACCGGCCGGGTCGTCATCGTGGACCGCCCCGGCGCCGTCCAGACGCAGCTGCTGATCGGCCGGGTCGGCCCGGACCGGCACGACCGCGTGTGGCCCGCGCAGGTGCTCGGCACGTACTGCCTCGGCGGCACCCTCACCTCCCGCCTGGACCGCGTCCTGCGTGAGGAGAAGGGCTACACCTACGGCGTACGGGCGTTCGGCCAGGTCCTCAGGTCCGCCCCGGACGGCACGGGTGCCGCGATGCTCGCCATCAGCGGTTCCGTGGACACGCCCAACACCGGCCCCGCTCTGGAGGACCTCTGGACGGTGCTGCGCACCCTCGCCGCCGGAGGACTGACCGACGCCGAGCGGGACGTCGCCGTGCAGAACCTGGTCGGGGTGGCTCCGCTGAAGTACGAGACGGCCGCGGCGGTCGCGAGCACGCTGGCCGACCAGGTCGAGCAGCACCTGCCCGACGACTACCAGGCCACGCTGTACCGTCAGCTCGCCGCGACGGGCACCGTGGAGGCCACCGCGGCGGCCGTGAGCGCCTTCCCGGTGGACCGTCTGGTGACCGTCCTCGTGGGCGACGCGGCACAGATCAAGGCGCCTGTCGAGGCCCTGGGCATCGGCGAAGTCACCGTCGTCGCGGCCGAGTAGCGGCACGCGCGCAGGGGCCCTGGTTGTCTTCAAAGGCACCAGGGCCCCTTTATGCCCGAATTGATACGGGAGTTGCCTGTCTGCCCTGTGGGATGCGCTACAAACACCGGGATTCGTTTGGGAATTGAAAGTGGCGCCGCTTAGCGTCGTCCGGGCTGTTCGTCAGGCAGTGCGCCGCACCCGCGGCACCGGACAGTCATCGCCGAGTCCCCGTACGGCGCGAGCCAGGGGAGCCGGGGACCCACCGCAGTCCCTGGGGTGAATCGGGCGCCCGCGCGAGTCGCGAGGGAGTCCGTAGGAGACCTTCCTGCTCCGAACCCGTCAGCTAACCCGGTAGGCGAGAGGGAAGGAAAGGACCAGCCACTACATGGCGTTCACTCGCGCCACCGGGAAGCACCGTCGTCCCAGCAGGATCCAGCGCGGCACCGCCCGCGCGGCGGGCGTCGCGGCCCTCGCCACCACCGGCGTGATCGGCACCGTGGCGGCCCCCGCGGCCTTCGCCGCCGAACCCAGCCCCGAGCAGACCGGCCTCACCCCGGTCGTCACCATGGGCGACACCGTGGCCCAGCAGATCGACGCCCAGGCGATCGCGCAGCAGCAGGCCGCCGACGAGGCCGCCGCCAAGCGGAAGGCCGAGGAGGCCGCGCGCAAGCGGGCCGCCGAGCTGGCCGAGAGGGCCAAGGAAGCGGCCGAGAAGGCCCGCGAGGCCAAGGAGCGCGCCGCCCGCGAGGCCGAGCGCAAGCGCCTCAACGCCTACGTGGCGCCGATCTCCGGCTCGTACGTCTCCACCGGCTACAAGGCGAGCAGCGGCCTGTGGTCCTCCGGCAGCCACACTGGTGTCGACTTCCACGCCGCCACCGGCACCTCCGTCCACGCGGTCGGCGCGGGCACCGTCGTCGAGGCCGGCTGGGGCGGCTCGTACGGCAACCAGGTCGTGATCAAGATGAACGACGGGACGTACACGCAGTACGGCCACCTGTCTTCCACCGGCGTCTCGGTGGGCCAGCAGGTCACCCCCGGCCAGCAGATCGGCCTGTCCGGCGCTACCGGCAACGTCACCGGCCCGCACCTGCACTTCGAGGCCCGTACGAGCCCCGAGTACGGCTCGGACATCGACCCGGTCGCCTACCTCCGCTCCCACGGCGTGAACGTCTGACCGGAACCCCGCGCTGTTCCCGAAGCCCCGGCTCCCCGAGCCGGGGCTTTCGGCGTTTACGGCGGCGGCCTGTCCAAAAAAATATCCCTGAATTCCCGATGGCCGTCGGAAATTCCGGCTCATTGCAATAGAGTCACGGAACGGACGCCGCCCGTCGGCGTTTCACGGGGATTAAGGGGAGGTCGGTCATGCGTATTCCCGCGCACTCGGTGTGCACGGCCATCCGGGACGACATCGTCGCGGGCGTCCACGCACGCGGCAGCCGGCTCACCGAGGAACTCCTCGCGCGCCGCTACGGCGTCTCGCGGGTGCCCGTCCGGGAGGCGCTGCGCACCCTGGAGGCCGAGGGCTTCGTGGTGACCCGCCGGCACGCGGGCGCGTGCGTGGCCGAACCCACCGAGCAGGAGGCGGGCGACCTGCTGGAGATGCGCATGCTCCTGGAGCCGCTCGGAGCGGCCCGCGCCGCCCAGCGCCGCACCGAGGCGCATCTGAAGGTCCTGCGCGGCCTGGTCCGGCTGGGCCAGGAGCGGGCCCGCCGCGGCAGCAGCGACGACCTGCGCTCCCTCGGCGGCTGGTTCCACGAAACGCTCGCCCAGGCCTCCGGCAGCCCCGCACTGACCTCGATGCTGACCCAGCTCCGCCACAAGATCGCGTGGATGTACGCCGTGGACGCGCCGGCCAGCCCCGTGGAGTCCTGGACGGAGCACGGCGCGATCGTGGACGCGGTGGCGCGCGGGGACGGCGAGCGCGCGCGGGCGGTCACGGCGCTGCACGCCGAGCGCGCGACGAGCGCGCACCGCCTGCGCTTCGGCTCCGGCCGGGAGCCCGCCGACCGTGTGAGGAACCCGCAACATCCCGTAAACACGGCGAGCCCGCGGAATTAACACGGCGGCCGTATACAAAGAGCAGCCAATTCGTGAGGGCCTCATTCTCCTGCCCGGAAACAGAGAATTCCACAATTCCCCGCTCCATGTCGGCCGGGAATGGCGAAGGGCCCGCCCGGTGAATCGGGCGAGCCCTTCCACGCGCGCCGAATCGGCGCGCGGGACATCAGACGGTCTCGGGCAGTTCCTCGAGACCCTCGGAAACCAGCTTGGCCAGCCGGTCCAGGGCGGCGTCCGCGCCCTCGGCGTCGGAGGCGAGGACGATCTCCTCGCCCCCCTGGGCGCCGAGGCCCAGGACGGCCAGCATCGAGGCCGCGTTGACGGGCTTGCCGTCAGCCTTGGCGATCGTCACCGGGACGCCTGCGGCCGTGGCGGCTCGGACGAAGATGGAAGCGGGGCGGGCGTGGAGGCCCTCGGCCCAGCCGACGTTGACGCGGCGCTCAGCCATGTGTTGCTGCCCTTCGGTGTTCAGGGTTGTCTAGACCAGTTTCCCATATCGTGAAGCCACCGGGAGCGGTCCTCGCGTTCCACTCCCGGGGGGTGCCGTCGGATCGCGGCCTCGACCCGACTGACGCCCTCCACAGACTGCCTGGCGCCACTGTCGGACGCTAGCCGTACTCTGGGGCCCATGCAGACCTCGCCGGACCGGCACGAGTATCCCGCCCACTGGGAAGCCGACGTGGTGCTGCGCGACGGGGGCACCGCGCGCATCCGGCCCATCACCGTTGATGACGCCGATCGCCTGGTCAGCTTCTACGAGCAGGTCTCCGACGAGTCGAAGTACTACCGCTTCTTCGCGCCGTACCCGCGCCTGTCCGCCAAGGACGTCCACCGCTTCACGCACCACGACTTTGTGGACCGGGTGGGACTCGCGGCCACGGTCGGCGGCGAGTTCATCGCCACCGTACGCTACGACCGGATCGGCGCGGACGGAACGCCCGCGTCCGCACCCGCCGACGAGGCCGAGGTCGCCTTCCTCGTACAGGACGCCCACCAGGGCCGCGGGGTCGCCTCCGCCCTGCTCGAACACATCGGCGCCGTCGCCCGCGAGCGCGGCATCCGCCGCTTCGCCGCCGAGGTGCTGCCCGCCAACACCAAGATGATCAAGGTGTTCACGGACGCCGGCTACACCCAGAAGCGCAGCTTCGAGGACGGCGTCGTCCGTCTGGAATTCGGCCTCGAACCCACCGACCGCTCCCTCGCCGTGCAGTACGCCCGCGAACACCGCGCCGAGGCACGCTCCGTGCAGCGGCTCCTCGCCCCCGGCTCGGTCGCCGTCATCGGCACCGGCCGGACACCCGGTGGCGTGGGCCGCAGCGTCCTCGGCAACATCCGCGACGCCGGGTTCACCGGCCGCCTCTACGCCGTGAACAAGGCCCTCCCCGACGGGCAGAAGGAGCTCGACGGCGTGCCCGCGCACCGCTCGGTGCGGGACATCGACGACCCGGTCGACCTCGCCGTCGTCGCCGTACCGGCCGAGCAGGTCACCGAGGTCGTCACCGAGTGCGGCGAGCACGGCGTGCAGGGGCTGGTCGTGGTCTCCGCCGGGTACGCCGAGAGCGGCCACGAGGGGCGCGAACGCCAGCGCGCCCTCGTCCGGCACGCGCGCACGTACGGGATGCGCATCATCGGCCCCAACGCCTTCGGCATCATCAACACCTCCCCGCAGGTGCGGCTGAACGCCTCCCTCGCCCCCGAGGTACCGCGCCCCGGCCGGATCGGCCTGTTCGCCCAGTCCGGTGCCATCGGCATCGCCCTGCTGTCCCGGCTGCACCGGCGCGGCGGCGGCGTCACGGGCGTGACCGGCGTCTCCACCTTCGTCTCCTCCGGCAACCGCGCCGACGTCTCCGGCAACGATGTCCTGCAGTACTGGTACGAGGACCCCGACACCGACGTCGTCCTCATGTACCTGGAGTCCATCGGCAATCCCCGCAAGTTCACCCGCCTCGCCCGCCGGACGGCCGCGGCCAAGCCGCTGGTCGTGGTCCAGGGCGCGCGGCACGCGGCCGCTCCCCAGGGGCACGCCGTCCGCGCGACCCGGCTGCCGCACGAGACCGTCTCGGCCCTGCTGCGCCAGGCCGGCGTCATCCGCGTCGACACCATCACCGAGCTGGTGGACGCGGGCCTGCTGCTCGCCCGCCAGCCCCTGCCCCCCGGCCCCAGGGTGGCCATCCTGGGCAATTCGGAGTCGCTCGGCCTGCTCACGTACGACGCGTGCCTCGCCGAGGGCCTGCGGCCGCACCCCCCGCAGGACCTGACCACCGCGGCCTCCGCGGCGGACTTCCACGCCGCCCTGTCCCGTGCACTCGCCGACGACCGGTGCGACGCCGTCGTCGTCACCGCCATCCCGGCGGTGGGGGAGGGCTCGGTCGGTGACGCGGCCCTCGCGCAGGCCCTGCGCTCCGCCTCTGCCGCGGCCCCGGGCAAGCCGGTCCTGGTGGTTCACGTGGAGCTGGGCGGCCTGGCGGAGGCCCTGTCGGCGGCGGCGAGCACGGCACCGCAGACCGGTTCGGGTGAAACACCGCAATCGATCTCCGACCGGGCATCACGCGCGGAGGGGGGCGAACCACCTCGAAGCGCGCCCGATGCGACACCCGCCGAGGGCCACCTCCCCGCCGCCGACGCCGCCGAAGGCGCCCACCTCATCCCCGCCTACCCCGCCGCCGAGCGTGCCGTCCGCGCCCTCGGCCAGGCCGTCGCCTACGCGCAGTGGCGGCGCGACGCCGCCGACCCCGGCAAGGTGCCCGAGTACGAGGACATCGACGAGAAGGGCGCCGCCGCGCTCATCGACGGCCTGCTCGCGCGCGGGCAGGGACTCACCCTCGGCACCGAGGAGACCTGCGACCTCCTCGGCCACTACGGCGTCCAGGTCCACCGTGCCCTGCCCGCCCCGACCCCCGACGCCGCCGCCGAAGCCGCCCGCACCCTCGGCTACCCCGTGGCGCTCAAGGCCACCGCCCCGCACCTCAGGCACCGCGCCGACCTGGGCGGCGTCCGCCTCGACCTCGCCGACGAGGACCAACTGCGCCGCTCATACGCGGAGTTGACCGAGCTGTTCGGTGCGCCGGAGGAGCTGCGGCCGGTGGTGCAGCGGATGGCGCCGCGCGGCGTGGACGTCGTCGTACGGGCCGTCATCGACCCCGCGGCCGGAGCGGTGCTCTCCTTCGGGCTCGCCGGGGCCGCCTCGCAGCTGCTCGGGGACACCGCGCACCGGCTGATCCCGGTCACCGACCGGGAGGCGAGCTCGCTGGTGCGCTCGATCCGCACCGCCCCCCTGCTGTTCGGCTGGCGCGGCTCCGCCCCTGCGGACACCCGGGCCCTGGAGGAGCTGCTGCTGCGGCTGTCCCGGCTGGTCGACGACCACCCCGAGGTCGTCGCGGTCACCCTGGAGCCGGTCGTCGTCGCCTCGCACGGTCTGAGCGTCCTCGGTGCCTCCGTCCGCCTCGCGCCCCCGCCCGCCCGCGACGACCTCGGCCCGCGGACCCTTCCCGCCTACTGACAGGGGGCGACCTGTCCCTCGCAGTCAGTGGTCCCCCGTAGGATGGGCGTCATGGCCAAGACCAGTACGACGACCCAGGGGCTGCGGGCGGCGATCGAGCGCAGCGGCTACTACCCGGCCCTCGTGGCCGAGGCGGTGGAGGCCGCCGTGGGCGGTGAGCCCATGCGGTCGTACCTGGTCCACCAGGAGACGACGTTCGACCAGAACGAGGTGCGGCGGCACGTGACCGTGCTCGTCCTCACGGACAACCGCTTCATCGTCAGCCACACCGATGAACAGGCCGCCGACAGCACCTCCCCGACGCCCTACGCCACGACGTCGACGGAGTCCGTGAAGATCGGCCGCATCTCGTCGATCGTGGTCAGCCGCGTGGTCGCCAACCCCGAGTCGTACAAGCCGGGCACCCTGCCCCGCGAGGTCGTCCTCACCATCGGCTGGGGCGCCGTCTCCCGCATCGACCTGGAGCCTGCCGCGTGCGGCGACCCCAACTGCGAGGCGGACCACGGCTACACCGGCAACTCGACCGCGGACGACCTCAGCCTGCGCGTCAGCGAGGCCGGGGACGGACCGGAGACCGTGCGTGAGGCCCTCGCGTTCGCGCAGGCCCTCTCCGAGGCGACCGCGGACACGACCCGCTGATGGCACAGCCCGAAACGGCCTGGGGCCCCCACCCCGAACCGCTGACCGTCTCCTCCGCACCCACCCCCGAGTACGGCAGCGGATCGCTCGCCGACCTCCTGCCCACCCTGGCCGCCGGCCTCGGCGTCCCGGACATGAACGCCGCGATCACCGAGCTGACCCCCGCCGACCGGAACTGCGTGTTCCTGATCGACGGTCTCGGCTGGGAGCAGCTGAAGGCGCACCCCGAGGACGCGCCCTTCATGACGTCCCTCCTCGCCACCTCCCGCGGCGGCACCGGGCGTCCGCTCACCGCCGGCTACCCGGCGACCACGGCGACCTCCCTCGCCTCCGTCGGCACCGGCCTGCCGCCCGGCGCGCACGGCCTGCCCGGTTACACCGTCCGCAACCCGGACACCGGCGAGCTGATGAACCAGCTGCGCTGGCAGCCGTGGACGCAGCCCGGCGTCTGGCAGCCGTACCCCACGGTCTTCCAGCTGGCGCACGCGGCCGGGGTGCACGCCGCGCAGGTGTCGTCCCCGACCTTCCAGAACACCCCCCTGACCAGGGTCGCGCTCAGTGGCGGAACGTTCCTGGGACGACTGACCGGCGAGGACCGCATGGACCTGGCGGCCGAGCAACTGGCCGCGGGTGACCGCTCCCTGGTGTACACCTACTTCGCCGAGGTGGACGGCGCCGGTCACCGCTTCGGCGTCGACTCCGACACCTGGCGCGGCCAGCTCATGTACGCAGACCGCCTGGTCCAGCGCCTGGCCGAGCAACTGCCCCCGCGCAGCGCCCTCTACGTCACCGCCGACCACGGCATGATCGACGTGCCGTTCGACGAGCAGCACCGCATCGACTTCGACGAGGACTGGGAGCTGAGCGCCGGGGTCGCCCTGCTCGGCGGCGAAGGCCGCGCCCGCCACGTCTACGCGGTGCCCGGCGCGGCGAACGACGTCCTGACCTGCTGGCGCGAGGTGCTCGGCGAGCAGTTCTGGGTGGCCTCACGCGACGAGGCCATCGCGGCGGGCTGGTTCGGCCCGCACATCGACGAACGGGTGTACGGCAGGATCGGTGACGTGGTCGCAGCCGCCCGGGACGACGTCCTGCTCATCGCCTCCGAGCGGGAGCCCAAGGAGTCGGCCATGGTCGGCAACCACGGTTCGATGACCCCCGCCGAGCAGCTGGTCCCCCTGCTCGAAGTACGCTCCTAGCACTGCCCCACGCCGACCTCTCACGCCGAAAGGTGCTCAACTCCACATGCCCGAGCTGGTGTTCTTCTGCGGAACCATGGACTGCGGGAAGTCGACGCTGGCTCTCCAGATCGAGCACAACCGCTCGGCGCGCGGCCTGCAGGGCATGATCTTCTCGCGCGACGACCGGGCCGGCGAGGGCAAGCTGTCCTCGCGCCTCGGCCTGGTCACGGACGCGGTGGAGGTCGGCGACGGGCAGGACCTCTACGCCTACCTCGTCGACCATCTCTCGCAGGGCGGCCGCGCGGACTACGTGATCGCCGACGAGGCACAGTTCCTCGCGCCGGAGCAGATCGACCAACTCGCGCGCGTGGTCGACGACCTGAGCCTGGACGTCTACGCCTTCGGCATCACGACCGACTTCCGCTCCAAGCTGTTCCCCGGCTCGCAGCGGCTGGTGGAACTGGCCGACCGGGTCGAGGTGCTCCAGGTGGAGGCCCTGTGCTGGTGCGGAGCCCGCGCCACGCACAACGCCCGCACGATAGGCGGGGTGATGGTCGTCGAGGGCGCCCAAGTGGTCGTCGGCGACGTCACCCACTCCGCCGACGAGGTCGGGTACGAGGTGCTGTGCCGTCGTCACCACCGCCGCCGGATGACCGCGGCGACCTCCCATGCGGCGGCCCTGTCCCCGGACGTGCTGCCGGTGACGTCCGCCTGACCCGCGTCCCGCGCTCCCGCCGTCAGTCCGGTCGCTGCACGATCGCGAACCGGGCGCCTTCCGGATCCGCCACCCCCGCCACCCGCCCGTGGGCGGTGTCGTGTACCGGCTTGAGGACCTGCCCGCCCAGATGGACGAGCTGGTCCACGGCGTCGTCGACATCAGCGACCTGGAAGTACGTGACCCAGTGCGGCCCGCGGTCGCGGGGCAGGGCGTGGCCCACACCGTGGATGCCGGCGACGGGCGCTCCGCCCAAGTGCAGCTCCACGTAGTCGAAGTCGGCGGAGACCACCGGCTCCTCCTCGTAACCGAACACCGTCCGGTAGAACTTGGCGGCACTCGCCGACTCGAAGGTCAGCAGCTCGTTCCAGGCGGGGGCGCCGGGCACGCCCGAGACGGCGGTGCCCAGATGCGTGGCGGCCTGCCAGATGCCGAAGACAGCGCCCGCGGGGTCGGAGCAGATCGCCAGACGGCCGGCGTCGGCGGCGTCCAGCGGACCCACGCCGATCGTTCCGCCGCGGCTGCGCACCGTTTCGGCCGTCAGATCCGCGTTCCGTGAGGCGAAGTAGGGCGTCCACGCGATGGGCAGATGGCGGTCCGGTGGCAGCCGGCCGAGGCCGGCCACCTCGCGTCCGTCGAGCAGCGCGCGCACATAGGGGCCGAGTTGCTGGGGGCCCGGCTGGAACTCCCAGCCGAACAGCGCTCCGTAGAAGTCCTCGGTCGCGTCCAGTCCGTGCACCATCAGGCTCACCCAGCAGGGCGCGCCGGGCGCGTGCCCGGCGGGTGGGTCACCGTACGGCCCGGCGGACCCCCGTGCGTCGGTCATCGTCACTCTCTTCTCGGCCTCGCGGTGGCCGTGCTCTCCGCAGCCTGGTGGGTCAGCCCTGTGGGGCGTCCCATGCCCGGGAGAATGCCCGATGTGCGGGCCTCGTCCCTCGCGGCGCGCTTGTCGGCAGGTGTCGTTCAGCTGTACAGCATGTGCTTGTTCCCGTACACCGTGTGATCGTTCCGCTCCGGCCGAGCAGAGTAGCCGGACACGGACGGCTCGGCCACCCCCGTGCGCGAGGATGGGAACCATGAACGTCATCATCTCCGCCTCCGACCTCGCGAAGGACCTCGACAGCGCCCGCCCGCCGGTCCTGCTCGATGTCCGCTGGCAGCTCACCGCGGCCAAGGCGGCCGGCGAGCCGCCGTTCGACGGCCGGGCCGCGTATGAGGCAGGGCACCTGCCGGGGGCCGTCTACGTCGACCTGGACCGGGAGTTGGCCTCCGCGCCGGGCGAGGGCGGCCGGCATCCGCTGCCCGACCTCGCACGCTTCGGCACCGCGATGCGCCGGGCGGGCGTGTCGGCCGGTACACCGGTGGTCGTCTACGACGGCGGCCAGGGCTGGGCGGCGGCCCGGGCGTGGTGGCTGCTGCGCTGGACGGGTCACCCGGACGTGCGGGTCCTCGACGGCGGGTTGCCGTCCTGGGAGGGGCCGTTGGAGACATCCGTACCGGCTCCGGCCGAGGGGGACTTCGTGCCCGAGCCGGGGGTGACGGGGCTGCTCGACGCGGATGCCGCCGCGGCTCTGGCACGGTCCGGTGTGCTGCTGGACGCGCGGGCGGGGGAGCGGTACCGGGGCGAGGTGGAACCGATCGACCCGGTGGCCGGGCACATCCCGGGCGCGGTGTCGGCACCCACCACCGAGAACGTGGGGGCCGACGGGCGCTTCCTGCCCGCCGGGGAACTGCGGGCGCGCTTCGAGGGATTCGGCGTGCGGGAGGGTTCGCAGGTCGGCGTGTACTGCGGGTCGGGGGTCTCCGCCGCCCACCAGGTACTGGCGCTGGCGGCCGCGGGCATTCCGGCCGAGCTGTACGTGGGTTCGTGGTCGGAGTGGTCCTCGGACCCGGGCCGGCCGGTCGCCGTCGGGCCGGATCCGCAGTGACCTGACACGAGGAGAGGGCCGCGCCCGGAAGGCACGGCCCTCTTCGTCCTGTGGCGGACCCGGCTACTCCTGCTTCTTGCGCCGCGTCCCGAACACGATCTCGTCCCAGCTCGGGACGGCCGCTCTGCGGCCCGGACGGACGCCGTCCGCCTCGGCCTGGCGATCGGTGGCACCGATGAGCCGGTCGCGGTGACTGCCCACCGATCGCGGCATGAGGACGTCCGCGTAGGCGGACCCGGCCGAGGCGGCGGGAGCCGGGGGCTCCTCCTCCTCGATCTCGGCGACGACGGGCTCTTCCTCGGACTCCGCCGGGGGCAGTTCCGGGACGACGAGGTCGCCGCGGAAGCTCGGCACCGCCTCCAGCAGGCTTGTCAGCGAATCCCGCTCGCCGGTGATCTCCTCGTCCGGTTCGGACGCCTGCGCGGGCAGGCTGGGCCGCTCGGGACGGTCCAGCGGTCTGTCGCGCGGCAGACGGGCGATCCGGGGGACGAACGGGAAGCTGGGTTCCGGCGCGGCCAGGTCGTCGGACTCGCCGATCAGGGAGCGCGCCTCGTCGTCGACGGCCTGGACGAGCCGCCGGGGCGGGTCGTACGTCCAGCTCGCCGAGTGCGGCTCGCCCGCGACGCGGTAGACCAGCAGGACTTCCCACGTGCCGTCGTCGCGACGCCATGAGTCCCACTGGACGGTGTCCTTGTCGGCCCCGCGCAGCAGCAGTCGTTCCTGCACGGCCTCGCCCAGCGGCGGACCGGAGTTCTCGCCGGGGCGGCGGACCGGGGTCTTGCGGGCGCGCTCGGCCATGAAGGCGCGCTCGGCGAGCACGGGACCCTCGAAGCGGCGCACCCGGTCGACGGGGATGCCGGCCATCTGCGCGACCTCTTCCGCGGTCGCGCCCGCACGTATACGCGCCTGGATGTCGCGGGGGCGGAGGTGGCTCTCGACCTCGATCTCGATCTGGCCGAGACGGGGACGGTCGCCACGCACGGCGGCGCGCAGCCGTTCGTCGATCGGAAGCGTGTACTCCGTAGAGTCGGCAGCCTTCAGCACCAGCCGTGTGCCGTCATTCGAGACGGCCACGACACGCAGTTCGGGCATGGGGACCTCCCGGGTGGTGCCTGCCGACGTCACGTGCGTCGCTGCTTCCGCTAGTCGAGTGTGGCCTGCCCGGGTGCAGCCTGCCACAACCTTGCCGAGTTGCCCGGCGTGTCGGGCGCGGGCCCTGGATCGCCGTTATGGCACGGTTACCTATTCGCAACGCTAAGTGACGAACTCCATCACCCTGTGCAACTAGCCCCCTCCCGGCGGTCCTTAAGGCCCTGTACACCCACAGGGGAGACCGGACCCAGGGCTCGCAACAGTACTCCATTCGGGCCACGTGCGTGGATTGGCGCGCCGCCCAACTTCTCGCAAGGGGTGGGACTTGGACACCCCTTCCCCGGTTCTGTGATCTTGAACGTGGGGAACTTCACGTAATCACCAGAATCGGAACTAAGGGTTCGGAACCAAGGGTTACGGAGAAGCCACGGCGGACCGACGTGCTCAGGCGAGAGCGACGATCCCACCCCGAGCGCCGACCGGCGTGAAGACGCCGGGCGCACCACCCCCGTGCGTCGCCTACGCCCCCAGAACCCTCCGCACATAGTCGTTCTGGAACAGCCGGTCAGGATCGAGCCGGTCCCGCAGCGCCGTGAACTCGCCGAAGCGCGGATACACCCGGGAGAAGTACTCGGCGTCCCGCGTGTGGACCTTGCCCCAGTGCGGACGGCCCTCGTGGGCGGTGAAGATGCGCTCGGCCGCGGTGAAGTACCGCTGGTAGGGGGTGCCCTGGAACATGTGGACGGCGATGTACGCGCTGTCCCGGCCGGAGGCGGTGGACAGGGCGATGTCGTCGGCGGGGGCCGTGCGCACCTCGACCGGGAAGCTGACCCGGAGGCCGGAGCGGTCGACCATCGCCTTCAGCTCGCGCAGCGTCTCGACGACGGCCGCGCGCGGAACGGCGTACTCCATCTCCACGAAGCGCACCCGGCGCGGGGACGTGAAGACCTTGTAAGGGATGTCCGTGTAGGTCCGTGCGGACAGGGCCTTGCTGGAGATCTGGGCGATCGCGGGGATCGTGGCGGGCACCGTGCGGCCGACCCAGTTGGCCACCTGGAAGACGCCGTTGGAGAGGAACTCGTCCTCGAACCAGCTTTTGAGCTGCGGCACGGGTTTCTCCGGACCCGCGCTGCGGTTGTTGCGCTTGGTGTTGGTGCTGCCGGTGTGCGGGAACCAGTAGAACTCGAAATGCTCGTTCTCGGCCCAGAGTTCCTCGAAATCGGAGAGGACCTTGTCGAACGGCATCGGCTCCTCGCGGGCCGTGAGCAGGAAGACCGGCTCGACGGCGAAGGTGATCGCGGTGACGATGCCCAGGGCGCCGAGGCCGATGCGGGCCGCGGCGAAGACCTCCGGGCTCTCCTTCTCGGAGCAGGTGAGGACGGAACCGTCGGCGGTGACCAGCTCCAGGCCCTTGATCTGGGCGGCGATCGAGCCGGAGTCACGGCCCGTGCCGTGCGTGCCGGTGCTGGTGGCGCCGGAGACCGTCTGCTCCATGATGTCGCCCATGTTCGTGAGCGACAGACCCTCGCGGGCGAGGGCCACGTTGAGCCTCTTGAGCGGGGTGCCGGCCTCCACCGTGACCGTCATGTTCTCGCGGTCGACCTTGCGTATGCCGGTCAGCAGCTGAGGGCGGATCAACATGCCGTCCGTCGCGGCTATGGAGGTGAAGGAGTGCCCGGCGCCGACAGCCTTCACCTTCAGACCGTCCTCGGCGGCTCGCCGCACCGCGGCGGCCAGCTCGTCGACGGAAGCAGGGGTGACCTCCCGCGCGGGACGGGCCGAGACGTTGCCGCCCCAGTTACGCCACGTGCCGTTCTTTCCGTTCGCTGTGCTGCTCAACGGAGCCTCCCCGACCCGGTGCCGGTCGCTTGAGCCGGCGGAACCCGAGGAAACCCACCGCGACCGCGACGGCCCCGGCCACCGCCGGAACCCCGTACCCGGCACGCGCCCCGGCCGCGTCGATCACCCAGCCGGCCACGGAGGAGCCGAGCGCGACACCCGCCGCGAGCCCGGTGCTCACCCAGGTCATGCCCTCGGTGAGCTGCGCGCGTGGTACGTGCTCTTCGATGAGGGACATGGTCGTGATCATCGTCGGAGCGATGGACAGACCCGCAACGAACAGCGCCACGGCCAGAGACGGCAAGTTTCCGACCAGTAGGAGGGGGATCATACTCACGGCCATGGCACACACGCCCAGCAGCCACCGGCGTTCCGGCGCCCCGGCGAAGTGCAGCAGCCCGTAGACCATGCCCGCCACACAGGAACCCGCTGCGTACACCGCCAGGACGACGCTGGCGGCGGCCTTGTGCCCCTCCTCGTCGGCGAAGGCCACGGTGACCACGTCGACCGCCCCGAAGATCGCCCCGGTCGCCACGAAGGTGGCCACCAGGACCTGAAGGCCCCGCGAGCGCATCGCCGTGCCGCCGCCCCGCCGCTCGCGCGGGTGAGGTGCAGGCTCGGTGGCGCGCTGCGCGGTCAGCCAGAAGACGCCGACCGCCAGGAAGCAGGCGGCGATCAGCGGACCGGCCTCCGGGAACCAGGCCGTGGACAGACCGATGGAGATGATCGGCCCGAAGATGAAGCACACCTCGTCCACCACGGACTCGAAGGAGTACGCGGTGTGCAGCTGCGGCGTCCCGCGGTACAGGGCCGCCCAGCGGGCCCGGATCATCGCGCCGACGCTCGGGACGCATCCGATGCCCACGCACGCCGCGAACAGCACCCAGTCCGGCCACCGGTAGTGCGCCGCGCACAGCAGGAGGGCCGCCGCGGCCAGCGAGACCAGCGTCGCCGGGCGCAGCACCCGCCGCTGCCCGTACTGGTCGACCAGCCGCGAGACCTGCGGTCCGGCCACCGCGGCGGACAGCGCGATGGTGGCCGACAGGGCACCGGCCAGGCCGTACCTCCCGGTGAGCTGGGAGGTCATCGTGACCACGCCGATGCCCATCATCGACAGCGGGATGCGGCCGAGGAAGCCCGCGACGGAGAAACCCTTGGAGCCTGGGGCTGCGAACAAGGCGCGGTACGGGCTGGGCACGAGGTCTCCGAAGGCTTCAGTAAGCTGCGAACGCAGTCGAGGCAGCTTACGCCTGGAATGCCCGGCGGCACCCGTTCGGCCCCGTCCCGGATCCGGCCGCCGCGCGCGGGCCACCCGCCGTTTCCCGGCTGTCACTGCAGGGTGGCAGGATCGACTCATGCCAGACGCGCGCGATGCCAGCCCCTACGATGCCCTGCTCCTGCTCTCGTTCGGCGGCCCGGAAGGCCCGGACGACGTGGTCCCGTTCCTGGAGAATGTGACGCGCGGGCGCGGCATCCCCAAGGAACGCCTCAAGGAAGTCGGGCAGCACTACTTCCTGTTCGGCGGGGTCAGCCCGATCAACGACCAGAACCGCGCCCTGCTGGACGCCCTGCGCAAGGACTTCGCCGGCCACGGCCTGGACCTCCCGGTCTACTGGGGCAACCGCAACTGGGCGCCGTACCTCACGGACACGCTGCGCGACATGGTCCGCGACGGCCGGCGCCGCGTCCTGGTCCTCGCCACCAGCGCCTACGCCTCGTACTCGGGCTGCCGCCAGTACCGCGAGAACCTCGCCGACGCACTCGCGGCCCTGGAGGCCGAGGGCCTGGAGCTGCCGAAGGTCGACAAGCTGCGGCACTACTTCAACCACCCCGGCTTCCTGGAACCCATGATCGACGGGGTCCTCCGGTCCCTCGCCGAGCTTCCCGAGGACGTCCGGGACGGGGCGCACCTCGCCTTCTCGACGCACTCGATCCCGACGGCCTCCGCCGACACCTCCGGCCCGGTCGAGGAGCACGGCGACGGCGGCGCCTACGTGAAGCAGCACCTGGACGTGGCGCAGCAGATCGCCGACGCCGTCCGGGAGCGCACCGGCGTCGACCACCCCTGGCAGCTCGTCTACCAGTCCCGCTCCGGCGCCCCGCACATCCCGTGGCTGGAGCCCGACATCTGCGACCATCTCGACGAGCGGCACGCGGCCGGCGTCCCGGCCGTCGTCATCGCCCCCATCGGCTTCGTCTCCGACCACATGGAGGTCCTGTACGACCTCGACACGGAGGCCACGGCCAGGGCCGAGGAGCTCGGGCTGCCGATGCGGCGCTCGGCCACCGTCGGCGCCGATCCGAGGTTCGCCGCCGCGATCCGCGAGCTGGTGGTGGAGCGCGCCGCCGCGGAGCGCGGGCAGGACGTCACACCGTGCGCCCTGGGCGCCCTCGGGGCGAGCCACAACCTCTGCCCGGTCGGCTGCTGCCCGGCCCGCGCCCCCCGGCCCGCCGCCGCGGGCGCCGACAGCACCTACGCGTGAGGAGCCCCGTGACCGACCCCCTGCACACGGACCTGCTCGAACTGGCCCGGGAGGCCGCCCGCCGCGCCGGGGCGCTGCTGCGGGACGGACGCCCTGCCGACCTCGCGGTCGCCGCGACCAAGTCCAGCCCCATCGACGTCGTCACCGAGATGGACATCGCGGCGGAGAAGCTGATCACGGGCCTGATCGCCGAGCGCCGCCCGGACGACGGGATCCTCGGAGAGGAGGGCGCCGCCACGGAGGGCACGAGCGGCGTCCGCTGGGTGATCGACCCGCTCGACGGCACCGTGAACTACCTGTACGGGCTGCCCACCTGGGCCGTCTCCATCGCCGCCGAGCAGGAGGGCGAGACCGTCGTGGGCGTCGTCGCGGCTCCGATGCGCGGCGAGACGTTCCACGCCGTGCGCGGCCGGGGTGCCTGGGCCACCGGCGCCTGGGACGGCGAGCGCAAGCTGGCCTGCCGCACCGCGCCGCCCCTGGACCAGGCGCTGGTCTCCACGGGCTTCAACTACGTCGCCGACGTCCGCGCCCACCAGGCCGATGTCGCCCAGCGGCTGATCCCGCTGCTGCGTGACATCCGGCGCGGGGGCTCGGCCGCGGTCGACCTGTGCGACGTGGCCGCCGGACGCCTCGACGGCTATTACGAGCGCGGTCTGCACCCCTGGGACCTCGCGGCGGGGGACCTGATCGCCCGGGAGGCGGGCGCGCTGACCGGTGGACGCCCCGGAGAGCGCCCGTCGGGCGATCTGGCAGTGGCGGGGGCCCCCGGCGTCTTCGAGCCCCTCCAGCGCCTCCTGGAGGACTTCGGAGCCTGGCACGACTGAAGGCGCCCGGGCCCGCGCGAGGTGCGCCGAGCACCGGGCGCGCCCCCGAGACAACGAAAGCGGGCCCCGGCGCTGGATTCGCCGGGGCCCGCTTCCTGCGGCCTGATCAGACGCTCGTCGCGCCGACCTCCACACCGTGCTCGGCGGCGAGGCGGCGCAGGTCGTCGAGCTCGCCCTGCTCCACATCGACGAGGAAGTCGTCGCCCTCGTCGCGAGCCCGGGACAGATCGGACTCGGTCGCCCTTATGCGCTGCAGAAGTCCTGCGGTGAATGCGTCCATGCTGCGCCCCCTCGTCCTGGGTCGTGGGTCGATGGCACGGGGGTGTGCCGGTCGGAAGGGACGATCACGCCGCATGTGGATGCCCAGCGCCGCTCGGCCGGGCGGCGACGGTGCCGGACACCCACGCCCGCCCTGCGGAAAGCGGATTGATGCGCACCGCATGGTGGTGCGGCGCCAGCAGAGCGTGATCGTGGGATGTAAAGCCGTCCTCCCCAAGCTCCCTTCCGGGGAAACCTAACGGGAGGAGAAAATCTCGTATTCCCCCTCGGGTCACCGCCCTCTCACTCGCCTTACCTCCGACTTATGGCCGAAAAGGGCAGGATGGAGGGCAACACACCAAGGCACCGTCGAAGACCCCTGCCCGCGTGCGCCCGGTGAGGGCTGCGCGGGTGGACATGAGGAAGGACCAGGAACGTGCGCGTACTCGTCGTCGAGGACGAGCAGCTGCTCGCCGATGCGGTGGCCACCGGACTGCGCCGGGAGGCCATGGCCGTCGACGTCGTGTACGACGGCGCGGCCGCCCTGGAGCGCATCGGGGTCAACGACTACGACGTGGTCGTCCTCGACCGCGACCTGCCCCTCGTGCACGGCGACGACGTCTGCCGCAAGATCGTCGAACTGGGCATGCCCACGCGCGTGCTGATGCTGACCGCCTCCGGCGACGTCAGCGACCGGGTCGAAGGCCTGGAGATCGGCGCCGACGACTACCTGCCCAAGCCGTTCGCGTTCAGTGAGCTCATCGCGCGCGTGCGCGCCCTCGGCCGGCGCACCAGCGTGCCCCTGCCGCCCGTCCTGGAGCGCGCCGGGATCAAGCTCGACCCCAACCGCCGCGAGGTCTTCCGCGACGGCAAGGAGGTCCAGCTCGCGCCCAAGGAGTTCGCCGTCCTGGAGGTGCTGATGCGCAGCGAGGGCGCCGTCGTCTCCGCGGAGCAGCTCCTGGAGAAGGCCTGGGACGAGAACACCGACCCGTTCACCAACGTCGTGCGGGTGACGGTCATGACCCTGCGCCGCAAGCTGGGTGAGCCGCCCGTCATCGTCACCGTCCCCGGCTCCGGCTACCGGATCTGATAACCCGTGGCAACGACTCCAGCGCCCCCGCAGGCGCCCCCCAAGCCCACCTGGGATCCCAGAAGGCCCGTACCGCCCTTCCCCTGGCTGCGCCCGACCATCCGCATAAGGCTCACCCTGCTCTACGGCGGCATGTTCCTGATCGCGGGCATCCTGCTTCTGTCGATCATCTACCTGCTGGCTGCCCAGGCCCTGAACGTGGGCAGTGAGCTGCCGTTCAAGATCGTCGAGGGCAAGGTCACCAGCGAGATCTGCAACCTGCCCGACCAGGCCTCGCCCGCCGAGTTCAACAACGCCATGAACCACTGCGTCAACGAGCAGCGCCAGAACGCCCTGGACAACCTGCTCAGCCGCTCGCTGCTGGCCCTGCTGGGCCTTGCGGTCATCGCGTTCGCCTTCGGCTACGCCATGGCCGGCCGCGTCCTGTCGCCGCTGGGCCGGATCACCCGTACCGCCCGCGCGGTGGCCGGCTCCGACCTCTCCCGGCGGATCGAGCTGGACGGCCCGGACGACGAGCTGAAGGAGCTGGCGGACACCTTCGACGACATGCTGGAGCGCCTCCAGCGCGCCTTCACCGCCCAGCAGCGCTTCGTCGGCAACGCCTCGCACGAACTGAGAACGCCGCTGGCGATCAACCGCACACTCCTCGAGGTGCACCTGTCCGACCCGCAGGCACCGCCGGAGCTCCAGCAGCTGGGCAAGACGCTGCTGGCGACCAACGAGCGCAGTGAGCAGCTCGTCGAGGGCCTGCTGCTGCTCGCCCGCAGCGACAACCAGATCGTCGAGCGGGGGCCGGTGGATCTCGCCGAGGTCGCCGAGCAGGCCATCGACCAGGTCCGCGGGGAGGCCGCCGGCAAGGGCGTGAGCATCCGCGGCGAGCAGAAGCCCGCGGTCGTCCAGGGCAACGGCGTGCTGCTGGAGCGGATCGCGCTCAACCTCGTGCAGAACGCCGTGCGCTACAACGTGCCGGAGGACGGCTGGGTCGAGGTCACCACCGACGTCCAGCACGGCCAGGCGGTCCTGGTCGTCGCCAACACGGGCCCGGTCGTGCCGGCGTACGAGATCGACAACCTCTTCGAGCCGTTCCGGCGGCTGCGCACGGAGCGGACGGGCAGCGACAAGGGCGTGGGGCTCGGACTGTCCATCGTCCGGTCCGTGGCCCGGGCACACGGCGGGCACATCTACGCCCAGCCGCGTGAGGGGGGTGGACTCGTCATGCGCGTCACGCTGCCGATCTGAGATCATGTCGCCGATCCACTCGGCGGCACACGGGGATGTTCGCTTTGCGCGGAATTTTTTATGCTTCGCCGCGCGTGCACCGTGTGTGATCGATCACAGGGACGCCTTTCCGGCCATCTACTCTCCGTGATCATGCCCGTTGTCGGAAAGCCGGGATAATCCCGGTTTTCGGGGGTCTTGATCACGGGAAGTACACGGTGAGACGCCTTTGGCGTGCAGCATTCGGACCGTGTACGGTCCCCATCGCCATCCAAGCCGATCACTCATGAGGAGTCCGGTTGGGTGTCGATTGAGTAACAGACCTTGATGTGAGGCAAAATCTCCGCCTCAGGTCGGGCACAAGTCCGGCCTCTCACGCGTTACGTGCGCTGGAGACACCGCAGACACCCAGAGGGGGAGAGCGACCATGGCAACCGATTACGACACTCCACGCAAGACCGACGACGACGTCGACTCGGACAGCCTCGAAGAGCTGAAGGCTCGGAGGAACGACAAGTCGGCCTCCGCCGTGGACGTCGACGAGTTCGAGGCGGCAGAAGGCCTCGAACTGCCCGGAGCCGACCTCTCGAACGAGGAACTGGCCGTCCGGGTGCTCCCGAAGCAGCAGGACGAGTTCACGTGCATGAGCTGCTTCCTGGTGCACCACCGCAGCCAGCTGGCCCGGGAGAAGAACGGTCAGCCGATCTGCCGCGACTGCGACTGAGGGCGGGTCGGCCGTGACCGGCTCGACCCCTCCCTGGAAGCGCCGCTTCTCCCAGCGGAAAGCGGACGAAGGGCCGACGGACGGCCCGCGGTACGGCGTGCGTGAAGACGAGCGAGGCTCATCCGGCACGGGGGCGGCCTCGCTCGAACCGGCAGCGGACCGGGGTGACCTCCCGGCGTCCGTGGACGTCCCCGCACCCGTCGCGAGACGGCGGGCGGGGGCGTTCCGGCAGCGGGCCAGGGAAGGCGCCCGCAAGGGCGGCGACCGGGCCCGGGCCGGCCTGGCCCACCTGGCCGACCGCATCATCGAACTGGCCCCGCGCGTGCCCGTGCGGGACCTGGCGACGCTGCGCCGGCAGTTTCCGGGCCTCGGGCCCGAGGAGATCGCCGACAAGCTCGTGGCGGGCGCCGCGAAAGCGACGGCGACGGTCGGAGCGGGTGTCGGCGCGGCCGCGATGCTCCCCGTGCCCCCGGCGATGCCGACGGAACTGGCCGCCGAGATCACCGGCGTCGCGGTGATCGAGCTGAAGCTGATCGCCGAACTCCACGAGGTCTACGGCGTGCGGCCGCCCGGCAACCTCAAGCAGCGCAGCACCGCGTACCTCGACTCGTGGTCGGGGGAGCGCGGCATCGACGCGTCCAGGCCGTCGACCCTCAGCGCGGCGCTGAACAGCCGCATGAAGCGGGAACTGCGGCAGCGGATCATGAAGCGCATGGTCCGCAGCATGCCGAACCTGATGCCGTTCCTGGTGGGCGCCGCCGTGGGCGCGGCGATGAACCGCGGCGAGACGAGAAAGCTCGCCGGCCGGATCCGCCAGGACCTGCGCAAGATCCAGGTGCCCTGGGAGGCCCTGGAGGCGCTCCCCGGCCTGGAACGTCCGGCGGACGCCCTGGAGATGGGCGAGATCACCCATGACCCCCTGGGCCGTCATGAGGGCCACCGCGGCGACGACCGGACCGGCGGCGACGGGCCCTGAGAACGGCCGGTCGGCGGCCGGGTGACGTCCCGCTCAGGTGTGCTACGCCGGCTTCGCCGTCCGCAGCGCCTCCGCCAGGCGCTCCGGCTCGCGCGTCGACAGGTACAGGTACGGAGTCGGGTCCTGCGGGTCCGTGACCTCCACCCGCAGGGCCGTGGGGATGTACGCCCGCAGCAGGAGGAAGGCGCGCGGATCGGCCTTGTAGGTGCGCCAGGCGCGGGCTTCCTCCGCGTCCAGCACCTCCGCCTCGCCCAGGGCCGTCAGCGGGATCTTCGCCTCTCCCGCGATCAGGGAGTCGCCTACCACGCGGATGCGGACCGAGCCGTACGAGCTCGCGGCGACGGCCGCGACCGCGGTGCCCCCGGCCAGGCCGCCGAGCATCGGCAGCGTGCCGAACGGGAGCAGGATCAGAGCCAGGGAGACGCCCACGAGGAACGAGATCAGCCACCAGGTCCGCGGGGCGGTGAGGCGTTCTTCGTACGGGGCGGCGGAGAGCTGCATGGGGCCTAGCTTGACACGGTGTCCGGAAGGGGCCGACGCGCGGGTAAGGTCTCCGGCTGTGAGTCGTACTTCCGCAGCTCTTCAGCCTCCGGCCGACGCCGTGCAGCCGGTGCGGCACCCGGACGCGCCCGCGCCCGGTGAGCTCCTCGGCGCGCACTACGGCGCGTGTTTCGGCTGTGGCGACGACCAGCCGCACGGGCTGCACCTCCAGGCGCGGGCCGGCGAGGGCGTGTCGCTCACCGCCGAGTTCACCGTCCAGCCCGCCCACCAGGGCGCTCCGGGCCTCGCGCACGGTGGCGTGCTCACCTCCGCCCTGGACGAGACCCTCGGCTCGCTGAACTGGCTGCTGCGCACGATCGCGGTGACCGGGCGGCTGGAGACCGACTTCGTGCGGCCCGTGCCCGTCGGCACCACGCTGTACCTGGAGGCGCAGGTGACGGCGGTCGCCGGGCGGAAGATCTACTCCACCGCGACCGGCCGTGTCGGCGGCCCCGAAGGGCCCGTCGCCGTGTGCGCGGACGCGCTCTTCGTCGAGGTGAAGGTCGACCACTTCGTCGACCACGGCCGCCGGGAGGAGATCCAGGCCGCCATGAACGACCCGGACCAGGTCCGGCGCGCCCGCGCCTTCGAGGTGAACCCGTGAGCACGGAACACCCCTTGCGACCCGCGAGCCCCACCAGTCCCGTCAGCCCGGAAAGCCCCATGACCCCCACGAGCTCCATGAGCCGGCAGCCGCTGGACGTGCTGATCCGGCGCGTCGACCCCGACGTGCCGCTTCCGTCGTACGCGCAGCCCGGTGACGCCGGGGCCGATCTGCGCACCACCGAGGCGTGCCAACTGGAGCCGGGTGAGCGGGCCGTGCTGCCCACCGGGGTGTCTGTGGCGCTGCCGGAGGGGTACGCGGCCTTCGTGCACCCGCGATCCGGCCTGGCCGCCCGCTGCGGCGTCGCCCTGGTGAATGCCCCGGGGACGGTTGATGCCGGGTACCGTGGGGAGATCAAGGTGATCGTGGTGAATCTCGACCCGCGCGAGGCCGTGCGGTTCGAGCGCTTCGACCGGATTGCCCAACTGGTGGTGCAGCAGGTCGAGAGGGTCCGCTTCCAGGAGGTGGCGGAGCTTCCCGGCTCCGCGCGAGCCGAGGGGGGCTTCGGGTCCACCGGAGGCCATGCGGCGGTGGACGGGACGAGCGGCACAAGCGGTCAGGCCGCCGTCGGCGGTCAGGCGGGTGGGAATCGATACGCTTCGGTCGTATCCGACCGGGAAGGACAGTGACGTGTTCGGACGTCGCAAGAAGAGGGATGCCGCCGAGGACGCGGCCGGCGAGGCCGAGCAGGTCGTCGACGGTGTCGACACCGATGCGGACGCAGAGCGCGAGCGCCTGAGGCTCGAACCGGCGCCGCGCCCCGACGGGCCCTGGGACAGCTCCGAGGTGCGTGACCCGAGCGAAGGCCGGGTCGACCTGGGCGGCTTGTTCGTGCCCGGCGTCGACGGCATGGAGCTCAGGGTCGAGGTCGCGGGCGACGCGATCGTGGCGGCGACGGTCGTGCTGCAAGACAGCGCCATCCAGCTCCAGGGCTTCGCAGCGCCCAAGCGCGAGGGCATCTGGGGCGAGGTGCGCGAGGAGATCGGCACCGGCATCACCCAGCAGGGCGGCATCGTCGACGAGGTCGAGGGGCCGCTGGGCTGGGAGCTGCGCGCCCAGGTGCCCGTACAGCTGCCGGACGGCACCGGCGGCTTCCAGGTCGTGCGGTTCGTCGGTGTGGACGGCCCCCGCTGGTTCCTGCGCGGGGTCATCTCGGGCCAGGGCGCGGTGCAGCCGCAGGCCGCCGGGCTGCTGGAGCAGATCTTCCGGGACACGGTCGTGGTCCGCGGCGAGGGCCCGATGGCGCCCCGCGACCCGATCGTCCTGAAGCTGCCGAACGACGCCCAGATGGTCCCCGAGGGCGTCCAGCAGGAAGAGGGCTCCCGTTTCGCCGGCGGAATGGGCCAGCTCCAGCGCGGACCGGAGATCACCGAGGTCCGCTGACCCGGCAGAGACACCAGAGCCGTACCCCACCGGGGGTGCGGCTCTTTCTCGTGCGCGGAACCTTGACGACACATTGGTCTGTACCTACCGTCTCCGTCCAACGCGTCTGTTCATAAAGGCGCTTCACGTTCACATACGAGAACGGAAGGCCCCCCACGTATGCGCAGAACCGCTCTCCTCGCGGCTTCGGCCGCCCTCGTCGCCGGTGTCCTCGCCCGGCCCGCCGACGCCGCTCCCAGCGCCCCCGCCGCCTTCGTCCACCCCGGAGTCACCGTTTCGAAGGGGCAGTTGGACTTCACCCGGTCCAAGGTCAACGCCGGCGCCCAGCCCTGGAAGAGCGCCCTCGACCGGATGACGGCGAGCAAGTACGCCGACCTGAACCGCACGCCCAAGCCCCGCGCGGTCGTCGAATGCGGTTCGTACTCCAACCCCAACCTCGGCTGCACCGACGAGCGCGAGGACGCCATCGCCGCGTACACCCACGCGCTCGCCTGGTACATCACCCGCGACGAACGGCACGCCCGCAAGGCGATCGAGCTGATGGACGCCTGGTCCGCCGTGATCCGGGACCACACCAACAGCAACGCGCCCCTGCAGGCCGGCTGGGCCGGCTCCTCCTGGCCCCGGGCCGCCGAGATCATCAAGCACACCTACACCGGCACCTGGGCGAACTCCGGCCGCTTCGCCACGATGCTCCGCACCGTCTACCTGCCCGAGATCATCAGCGGCTCCCACTCCAACGGGAACTGGGAGCTGTCGATGATGGAGGCCGCCGTCGGCATCTCCGTCTTCCTGGAGGACAAGGCCTCCTACGACAAGGCCATGGCCAAGTTCCGGACCCGGACGGCCGCCTACGTCTACCTGGAGTCCGACGGAGCGCTCCCGAAGACCGTGCCGAGCCAGAACCTCGACACCCGGGAGAAGATCGTCAAGTACTGGCAGGGGCAGACGACCTTCGTCAACGGACTCAGCCAGGAAACCTGCCGCGACTTCACACACACCGGCTACGGCCTCTCGGCCATCTCGCACGTCGCCGAGACCAGCCGCATCCAGGGTCAGGACCTCTACGGCACGGACGTGGGCGAGAGGCTGCGGCACGGGCTCGGCTTCCACGCCAGGTACCAGCTGGGCGCCGGTGCCGAGGGCTGGCTGTGCGGCGGCTCGCTGAAACTCGGCCTCGGGCCGGTCTCCGAGGTCGGGCACAACGCCCTGGCCAACCGGCTCGGACACGCCATGACCAACACCGGGACCCTGACCCTGCGGGGCCGCCCCGCCGGGAGCAACAACCTCTTCGTCGCCTGGGAGACCCTCACCCACGGCGACAACCCCGCCTGACCTCCTGACGGCCGGGCGTCGGGCGGGGACCCCGGTGCCCGGCCCCTCCGGCTGGCCGGCCCGCGTCAGAGTTCCGTCAAAGTGCGCCCCTGAGGGTGCCCGGCGCCCGGATGCAGCGCTTTGCGGCCGTAGGGTCGACGCTGCGCACTCGCAGACCACCGGAAGACAATGGGGCCATGGCACGCGGCAAGCTTCGGATCCACCTCGGTGCAGCACCGGGCGTCGGCAAGACGTACGCGATGCTGGCCGAGGCGCACCGCCGCGTCGAGCGGGGCACCGACTGCGTGGTGGCCTTCGTCGAGCACCACGGACGGCCCCGGACCGAAGTGCTGCTGCACGGCCTGGAGCAGGTGCCGCGCAGGGAACTGGAGTACCGCGGCGGGGTTTTCCCCGAGATGGACCTCGACGCCGTCCTCGCCCGGCGCCCCCAGGTCGCCCTGGTGGACGAACTCGCCCACACCAACATCCCCGGCTCCCGCAACGCCAAGCGCTGGCAGGACGTGGAGGAACTGCTCGCCGCCGGGATCGACGTGGTCTCGACCGTCAACATCCAGCACCTGGAGTCCCTCGGCGACGTCGTCGAGTCGATCACCGGGGTGCGGCAGCAGGAGACCGTGCCGGACGAGGTGGTGCGCCGGGCCGACCAGGTCGAGCTGGTCGACATGACGCCCCAGGCGCTGCGGCGGCGGATGGCGCACGGCAACGTCTACCAGCCCGACAAGGTCGACGCCGCCCTGTCGAACTACTTCCGTCCCGGCAACCTGACCGCCCTGCGCGAGCTGGCGTTGCTCTGGGTGGCCGACCGGGTCGACGCCTACCTCACCCAATACCGCAGCGAGCACCGGGTGTCGGCGATCTGGGGCTCGCGCGAGCGGATCGTGGTCGGTCTGACCGGCGGTCCCGAGGGCCGCACGCTCATCCGCCGGGGCGCCCGGCTGGCCGAGAAGGGCGCAGGCGGCGAGGTGCTGGCCGTCTACATAGCCCGCAGCGACGGGCTGACCTCGGCCTCGCCCAAGGAACTGGCGCTGCAGCGGACCCTGGTCGAAGACCTGGGCGGAACGTTCCACCATGTCGTCGGCGACGACATACCGGCCGCGCTGCTCGCCTTCGCCCGCGGCGTCAACGCCACCCAGATCGTGCTCGGCTCCTCGCGCCGCAAGACCTGGCAGTACGTATTCGGGCCCGGCGTCGGAGCGACGGTCGCCCGGGAGTCCGGACCCGACCTCGACGTGCACATCGTCACCCACGACGAGGTCGCCAGGGGCCGGGGGCTGCCGGTCGCCCGGGGCGCGCGGCTCGGACGCTCCCGGCGGGTGTGGGGCTGGATCACCGGCGTCGCCGGACCACCGCTGCTCGCCGCGCTGCTCAACGCCGTCGACCTCGGCCTCGCCAACGACATGCTGCTGTTCCTGGCGCTGACGGTGGCGGCGGCCCTGCTCGGCGGACTGCTGCCCGCCCTGGCCTCGGCGGCGGTGGGCTCCCTGCTGCTGAACTACTTCTACACACCGCCCCTGCACCGCTGGACCATCGCGGACCCGAAGAACATCGTCGCCATCGTGATCTTCGTCGCGGTCGGTGTGGCGGTGGCCTCCGTGGTCGACCTCGCCGCCCGCCGCACGCATCAGGCGGCCCGGCTGCGGGCCGAGTCCGAGATTCTGTCCTTCCTCGCCGGCAACGTGCTGCGCGGCGAGACGGGCCTGGAGGACCTGCTGGAACGGGTCCGGGAGACCTTCGGCATGGAGTCGGCGGCCCTGCTGGAACGGGCGAGCGACGTCGAGCCCTGGACCTGCGCCGGCCGCGTCGGCCGGGGACGCCCCGTCGACCGGCCCGATCAGGCGGACGTGGACATGCCCGTCGGCGACCACATGGCCCTGGCCCTCACCGGCCGCGTGCTGCCAGCCGAGGACCGCCGGGTGCTGGCCGCCTTCGCCGCCCAGGCCGCCGTCGTCCTGGACCGCCGCCGGCTCCGGGAGGAGGCCGACCGGGCCCGCACGCTCGCCGAGGGCAACCGCATCCGTACGGCCCTGCTGGCCGCCGTCAGCCACGATCTGCGCACCCCCCTCGCCGGGATCAAGGCGGCGGTGAGCTCCCTGCGCTCCGAGGACGTCGAATGGTCCGAGGAGGACCGGGCCGAGCTGCTGGCGGGCATCGAGGAGGGCGCCGACCGGCTCGACCACCTCGTCGGCAACCTGCTCGACATGTCGCGGCTCCAGACGGGCACCGTCACCCCGCTGATCCGCGAGATCGACCTCGACGAGGTGGTGCCGATGGCGCTCGGCGGTGTGCCCGAGGGCAGTGCCTGCCTGGACGTGCCCGAGACGCTGCCCATGGTCGCCGTCGACCCCGGGCTGCTGGAGCGGGCGATGGCCAACCTCGTGGAGAACGCCGTCAAGTACAGTCCGCCCGGCGCACCCGTGCTGGTCGCCGGCAGCGCGCTCGCCGACCGGGTGGAGGTGCGGGTCGTCGACCGGGGGCCGGGCGTGCCCGACGAGGCCAAGGAGCGCATCTTCGAGCCCTTCCAGCGCCACGGCGACGCCCCGCGCGGCGCGGGCGTGGGCCTGGGCCTCGCGGTGGCACGCGGCTTCGCCGAGGCCATGGGCGGCACCCTGGCCGCCGAGGACACCCCCGGCGGCGGGCTCACCATGGTCCTCACCCTCCGCGCGGCGGGAACCCGCCCGGAGCACCGTCCCGCGGCAGAACCGGAAAGGCAGGCCTCATGACCCGCGTCCTCGTGGTCGACGACGAGCCGCAGATCGTGCGCGCCCTCGTGATCAACCTGAAGGCACGCGCGTACGAGGTCGACGCGGCCCACGACGGTGCCACCGCCCTGCGGCTCGCCGCCGCCCGCCACCCCCACGTGGTCGTACTGGATCTCGGGCTGCCCGACATGGACGGCGTCGAGGTGATCAGGGGACTGCGCGGCTGGACCCGGGTGCCGATCCTGGTGCTGTCCGCCCGGCACACCTCCGACGAGAAGGTCGAGGCACTGGACGCGGGCGCCGACGACTACGTCACCAAGCCGTTCGGCATGGACGAGCTGCTGGCCCGGCTGCGGGCCGCCGTACGCCGGGCCGAACCGGCCGGCGACGCCCCGGGCGACGTGATCGTCGACACCGGCGAGTTCACCGTCGACCTGGCAGCGAAGAAGGTCAACCGGGCCGGCAAAGACGTACGGCTCACCCCCACGGAGTGGCACCTGCTGGAGGTCCTCGTGCGCAACAGCGGTCGCCTGGTCGGGCAGAAGCAGCTGCTCCAGGAGGTGTGGGGGCCGTCGTACGGGACGGAGACGAACTATCTGCGCGTGTACATGGCGCAGTTGCGCCGGAAACTGGAAGCGGACCCCTCGCACCCGAAGCACTTCGTCACCGAGCCGGGGATGGGCTACCGCTTCGAGAAGTGAGGGGTGTCGCGCCGGGAACAGGCTCCTCGCCCTTCGTCAGCGGGCCCCGGTACGCTTCAGATATGAGTGCTGTCCCTCGTTCCGAAAAGCCGGCGGGCCGTTTCCGGCGCATGCTCGACCGGCTCTCCTCGTCGCAGGAGGACCTGGAGTCCGAGGAACTGCGCGAAGACAGCGAGACGGCCGGCTGTACCCGGATCGGAGACTGCCAGGACCGCCAGATAGTGACGGTTACTGGTACCTTGCGCACGGTCACCCTTCGGCCGCGTGCGGGAGTCCCGGCCCTGGAGGCCGAGCTGTTCGACGGCTCCGCCGCGCTGGACGTGGTCTGGCTCGGCAGGCGCTCCATCGTGGGGATAGAGCCGGGGCGCAGACTGATCGCGTCGGGCCGGATCTCGATGAGCCGGGGCCGCCGGGTGCTGTTCAATCCCAAGTACGAACTGAGACCCCTCGGACGGGAGTAGCCGGTGACGTCGCTCGACAAGCCGACCGAAGAGACATCTGCGGACGACGCCCGGGCGGTGACCGAGGCCGCCCTGTTCGAGGCGTTCGGCGGCGTGCGGGGCATGGTGGAGACGGTGCTTCCCGGCCTCCTCTTCGTCACCATCTACACGATCAACAAGGACCTGCACCTCTCGGCGATCGCGGCGCTGGCCGTGTCGCTGAGCCTGGTCGTGGTCCGGCTGGTGATGAAGGACACCGTCAAGCACGCCTTCAGCGGTGTCTTCGGCGTGGCCTTCGGTGTCGTCTTCGCGATGATGACCGGCAACGCCAAGGACTTCTACCTGCCCGGCATGCTCTACACGCTGGGCCTGGGTCTCGCCTACATCATCACCACGCTGTGCGGGGTGCCGCTGATCGGGCTGATCCTCGGCCCGGTCTTCAAGGAGAACCTCTCCTGGCGCACGCGCAACCCCGGCCGCAAGAAGGCCTACGCGAAGGCCAGCTACGCGTGGGGAGCGATCCTGCTCGCCAAGTGCGCGATCCTCTTTCCGCTGTACTGGTGGGCCGACACCACCCAGCTGGGCTGGGTCCTGGTCGCCCTGAAGATCCCGCCGTTCCTGCTCGCGGTGTACCTGACGTGGGTGTTCCTCGCGAAGGCGCCCGCGCCGATCGACGTGTTCGCCGAGATGGAGGCCGAGGAGAAGGCGGCCGAGGAACGCGAGCGGCAGGCTGCCGCCCGGTCCGCGGAGCAGTAGCCTCCGGCGCTGACGTAAACGGAAGGGGCGTCCCGAGTGCTCGGGACGCCCCTTCCGCTCGTCCGGAAGACGGCTCAGCTCGCCGTGGTCCGCCGCACCGACAGCAGGTCCTCCAGCTGCTCCTCACGGGCCTGGGCCGCCACGAACAGGAGTTCGTCGCCGGCCTCCAGCGAGTCCTCCCGCGAGGGCGTCAGCACGCGGTTGCCGCGGATGATCGTCACCAGGGACGTGTCCTGCGGCCACTCGACGTCGCCGACCTGCGTGCCGGCCAGGGCCGACTCCTCCGGCAGGGTCAGTTCGACGAGGTTGGCGTCGCCGTGGCTGAAGCGCAGCAGGCGGACCAGGTCGCCCACGCTCACCGCCTCCTCGACCAGGGCCGACATCAGACGCGGGGTGGAGACGGCCACGTCCACGCCCCAGGACTCGTTGAACAACCACTCGTTCTTGGGGTTGTTCACGCGGGCGACGACGCGCGGGACGCCGTACTCCGTCTTGGCGAGGAGCGAGACGACCAGGTTCACCTTGTCGTCGCCGGTCGCGGCGATCACGACGTTGCAGCGCTGGAGCGCCGCTTCGTCCAGGGACGTGATCTCACAGGCGTCGGCGAGCAGCCACTCGGCCTGCGGGACGCGCTCGACCGAGATGGCGGTCGGCGCCTTGTCGATCAGCAGGACCTCATGGCCGTTCTCCAGCAGTTCGCCCGCGATCGAGCGGCCGACGGCGCCGGCTCCGGCAATGGCGACCCTCATCAGTGACCGCCCTCCTCTTCGGGACCCTTGGCGAACGCCGCCTCGACCTTGTCGACCTCGTCGGTGCGCATCATCACGTGCACCAGGTCACCCTCCTGCAGCACCGTCTGCGAGGTGGGCAGGACCGCCTCGCCGAGCCGCGTCAGGAACGCCACGCGCACGCCCGTCTCCTCCTGGATGCGGCTGATCTTGTGGCCGACCCAGGCGGTGGAGGTGTGCACCTCGGCGAGCTGGACCCCGCCGGTGGGGTCCCGCCACAGCGGCTCCGCGCCGGAGGGGAGCAGACGGCGCAGCATCTGGTCGGCCGTCCAGCGGACGGTCGCGACGGTGGGGATGCCCAGGCGCTGGTAGACCTCCGCGCGGCGGGGGTCGTAGATGCGGGCGGCGACGTTCTCGATGCCGAACATCTCGCGGGCCACGCGCGCGGCGATGATGTTGGAATTGTCACCGCTGGAGACGGCGGCGAAGGCACCCGCCTCCTCGATGCCCGCCTCGCGCAGGGTGTCCTGGTCGAAGCCGACGCCCGTGACGCGGCGGCCGCCGAACCCTGAGCCCAGCCGGCGGAAGGCGGTGGGGTCCTGGTCGACCACGGCGACCGTGTGCCCCTGTTGCTCCAGGTTCTGGGCCAGCGCGGAACCCACCCTTCCGCAACCCATGATGACGATGTGCATGGCCTCACACCACGCTTCCCGCAGACCTTCCGGCCTGCGTCAGTGTTCTGCTCATGTCTCTCTCTCGGCTCGCCGGGCAGCACTTCGCGGCCTTCTGTGCGGGCCGCCAGGCACCATCATGCCGGGGAACGCCGGGTGTGATCCCCTTCGGAGTCCGCCCGCCCGGCCGATCGCCCGTGTCCAACGTATCTGCAAAGCCGGAGGAGCCCGCCAGGACCCTCGGGTGCGGCGCGGGGCGAGGTCCGGTGGGCCTCGGGGTTGGCGGATGGGCCGGACTCAGCCGGTCGTCTCGGCCACCGCGTCCGGAGGTGGGGTTCGCTGTCCGCCTCGTGAGAGCAGGCCGACCAGGAGCGCGCCGCCCACGAGAAGGCCGAAGGCCACCCAGAGCGCCACGGTGTAGCCCTGCACCGTCCCGGTGTTGACGGCGTCCGTGCCGCTGCCGTGGTCCTTGAGATACGACGTGGTGACACGTGTCGCGATGGAGTTGAGCAGCGCGGTACCGAACGCGGCCCCCACCTGCTGCACGGTGTTGTACGCCGCCGACGCGACACCCGCCTCGGCGGGGTCGAGCCGGACCGTCGCCCTGTTCGTCGCCGTCGCGAGCAGGCAGCCGAGTCCGATACCGGTGAGGATCATGGACGGCGTGAGGTACACCGGGAACACGTGGGAGCTGTCCACTTCCAACCGCGTGAGGATCAGCATCCCGGCGGCCGACGACAGCAGGCTGCCCGAGCTCACCCACGTACCCGCTGCCCCGCCCCCGGAACCGGTCGTCGACTCCAACGGCGCGGGCGACGCCTTCGCCGCCGCGTTCCTCCACGCCTGGCTCGACGGCACCCCGCCCCACCGCAGCGCCCTGCACGGCGCGGTGGCCGGCGCCTACGCCTGCACGGTCCCGTCGACCCGGGCCGCCGCCATCGGACGGGAGGAACTGAAGGCGGGGGTGGCGCGGCTGGAGCGGCCCAGGCGGCCGGACACGGCTTAGGGCCGAGCCCCGGGTGACACGTCCTTGCGGCGGCTGATGCTGCGGACGCTCGCCACCGTCAGGATCCCGAGGGCGACGAGGGTGGCCGCGGCGCCGATCAGCTGGGCGGGGGTGTGCATGGGACCTCCAGGGGCGGCAGCGGCCGGGAAGCGGACGGGGTTTAGTCATATAGGCATGGGAAGCGGGTGACCTGCGCAATCCCCAGCCGCACAGGCCTCTGAATTCACTCGGAGAGCAGAGGGAACGCCGATGGGGGGTGGCGGGTGGGCGCCCCCGCAATCGAACGCCTACGATCCTCTGTTGTGTCCAAACTGACCGACGTGCCCAAACGGATCCTGATCGGGCGCGCACTGCGCAGCGACCGGCTGGGCGAAACGCTCCTGCCGAAGCGCATCGCACTCCCCGTCTTCGCCTCCGACCCGCTCTCCTCCGTGGCGTACGCGCCCGGCGAGGTCCTGCTGGTCCTGTCGATCGCGGGCGTGACGGCGTACCACTTCAGCCCCTGGATCGCCGTCGCGGTCGTCGTGCTGATGTTCACCGTGGTGGCGTCGTACCGGCAGAACGTGCACGCCTACCCCAGCGGCGGCGGCGACTACGAGGTGGCGACCACCAACCTCGGCCCCAAGGCCGGCCTGACGGTCGCGAGCGCGCTGCTCGTCGACTACGTCCTCACCGTGGCCGTGTCGATCTCCTCCGGCATCGAGAACCTCGGCTCCGCGATCCCGTTCGTCGTCGAGCACAAGGTGCTCTGCGCGATCGGCGTGATCGTGCTGCTGACCTTGATGAACCTGCGCGGGGTCAAGGAGTCCGGCTCGCTGTTCGCGATCCCGACGTACGTCTTCGTCTTCGGCGTCTTCACCATGATCGCGTGGGGCGCCTTCCGCGGACTGGTCCTGGACGACACCATGCGGGCGCCGACCGCGGACTACGTCATCAAGCCCGAGCACCAGGGACTGGCCGGATTCGCCCTGGTCTTCCTGCTGCTGCGCGCCTTCTCCTCCGGCTGCGCCGCCCTCACCGGCGTCGAGGCGATCTCCAACGGCGTCCCGGCCTTCCGCAAGCCCAAGTCGAAGAACGCCGCGACCACCCTCGCCATGATGGGCCTGCTGGCCGTCACCATGTTCTGCGGCATCATCGCGCTGGCCGCCGCGACCGACGTCCGCATGGCCGAGAACCCGGCCAAGGACCTGATTCACAACGGCGTCCCCCTCGGCCCGGACTACGTGCAGAACCCGGTGATCTCCCAGGTGGCCGAGGCGGTCTTCGGCAAGGGCAGCTTCCTGTTCATCATCCTGGCCGCCGCCACCGCGCTGGTGCTGTTCCTCGCCGCCAACACCGCCTACAACGGCTTCCCGCTGCTCGGCTCGATCCTCGCCCAGGACCGGTACCTGCCGCGCCAGCTGCACACCCGCGGCGACCGGCTGGCCTTCTCCAACGGCATCGTGCTCCTCGCGGGCGCCGCCGCACTGCTGGTGGGAATCTACGGAGCCGACTCCACCCGCCTGATCCAGCTGTACATCGTCGGCGTGTTCGTGTCCTTCACGCTCAGCCAGACCGGCATGGTCCGGCACTGGAACCGCCACCTGGCCACCGAGAAGGACCAGGCCAAGCGCCGCCACATGATCCGCTCCCGCGCGATCAACGCCTTCGGCGCCTTCTTCACCGGCCTGGTGCTGGTGGTCGTCCTCGTCACCAAGTTCACCCACGGCGCCTGGGTCGCCCTCCTCGGCATGGTGATCTTCTACGCGACGATGACGGCCATCCGCAAGCACTACGACCGGGTCGCCGCCGAGATCGCCGCCCCCGAGGGCCCGAGCGACGACAGTGTGCGGCCCTCCCGCGTCCACTCGGTCGTGCTGATCTCCAAGATCCACCGCCCGACGCTGCGCGCCCTGGCCTACGCCAAGCTGATGCGCTCGGACACGCTGGAAGCCCTCAGCGTCAACGTCGACCCGGCGGAGACCAAGGCCCTGCGCGAGGAGTGGGAGCGGCGCGGCATCGACGTACCGCTGAAGGTCCTGGACTCGCCCTACCGCGAGATCACGCGGCCGATCATCGAGTACGTCAAGAGCCTGCGCAAGGAGTCGCCGCGCGACGCGGTGTCCGTGATCATCCCCGAGTACGTCGTCGGCCACTGGTACGAGCACCTGCTGCACAACCAGAGCGCCCTGCGGCTGAAGGGCCGGCTGCTGTTCACGCCCGGGATCATGGTGACCTCGGTGCCGTACCAGCTGCAGTCCTCCGAGGCGGCCAAGCGGCGGGCCCGCAGGCAGCAGGACTGGAACGCGCCGGGTTCGGTGCGCCGGGGTCCCGCGCAGGTGCGGTCGAAGGAGTCCTCCGAGCCCAAGTCCTGACGAATTCCCGGACGATTTCCCGGGGCGACGGCTCGTGTGAAGCGGCCGGGCGGCAGCCACGTAGACTGGTGGGCTGTTGTCCGGCCGTTTCCGTTCGGCCCTTCCCCCTCACGCGTTTTGGAGTCACCCCGCCATGCAGGCAGAACCGAGGAAGTCGCTGGTGGGGGAGGAGTACGAGGTCGAGGTCGGCCCCGTCGCCCACGGCGGTCACTGCATCGCCCGCACGTCCGAGGGGCAGGTGCTGTTCGTCCGGCACGCGCTGCCCGGCGAGCGGGTCGTGGCACGGGTGACGGAGGGCGAGGAGGGCGCGCGGTACCTGCGCGCGGACGCCGTGACGGTCCTGGACGCCTCCAAGGACCGGATCGACGAGCCCTGCCCGTTCGCCGGCCCCGGCCGCTGCGGCGGCTGCGACTGGCAGCACGCCAAGCCGGGCGCGCAGCGGCGCCTGAAGGCCGATGTCATCGCCGAACAGCTCCAGCACCTCGCCGGGCTCACCCCGGAGGAGGCCGGCTGGGACGGCACGGTGCTGCCCGCCGAGGGCGACAAGGTGCCGGCCGGCCAGGTCCCCGCGTGGCGCACCCGCGTCCAGTACGCCGTCACCGCCGACGGCCGGGCGGGCCTGCGCCGGCACCGCTCCCACGAGGTCGAGCCCATCGACCACTGCATGATCGCCGCGGAGGGCGTCAGCGAGCTGGGTATCGAGAAGCGGGTCTGGACGGGCATGGACTCCGTCGAGGCGATCGCGGCGACGGGCTCCCAGGACCGCCAGGTGATCCTCACCCCGAAGCCGGGCGCGCGCCTGCCGCTGGTCGAGCTCGACCGCCCGGTCTCCGTCCTGCGCGTGGACGAGCGCTCCGGTGGCGTCCACCGCGTCCACGGCCGCCCCTTCGTCCGCGAACGCGCCGACGGCCGCACGCACCGCGTCGGCAACGGCGGCTTCTGGCAGGTCCACCCGAAGGCGGCCGACACGCTGGTCACGGCCGTGATGCAGGGCCTGCTCCCGCGCAAGGGCGACATGGCCCTCGACCTCTACTGCGGCGTCGGCCTCTTCGCCGGCGCCCTCGCCGACCGCGTCGGCGACCAGGGCGCCGTCCTCGGCATCGAGTCCGGCAAGCGCGCGGTGGAGGACGCACGGCACAACCTCGCGGACTTCGAGCGGGTGCGGATCGAGCAGGGCAAGGTCGAGAGCGTGCTGCCGCGCACGGGCATCGAGGAGGTCGACCTGATCGTCCTGGACCCGCCGCGGGCGGGGGCGGGCCGCAAGACGGTCCACCATCTGGCCTCGCTGGGCGCGCGGCGGATCGCGTATGTGGCGTGCGATCCCGCTGCGTTGGCGCGGGACTTGGGGTATTTCCGGGACGGGGGGTACCGGGTGCGGACGCTTCGGGCGTTCGACCTGTTTCCGATGACGCATCACGTCGAGTGTGTCGCGATCCTAGAACCCGCCGCGAAGGGCTCCTGACCTGCGGTTTTGTGTGTGCGCATTATGTGCGGTGTGGGCGTTACGGGCGATATCTTGACGCTGAAATGACGCTCGTGACGCTCATTTGACGCTGGTTCTGATGGGGTGTCAGGCGCGTTGGGGCGCTGGTTAAACGGCCGGTAGCGGCGGGGAAATGGGTGGCTCCATGCATAGCAGCGGGCTCGTGCCCGCCGGAACCACCTACCTGACGTCCTGCCGCGCAGGGACCTCACCACCGAGATGCGACGCCCGCCGCTCCGCACCCCTCTCAAGCGATCGGAGCTCCTCCTGCCGCACCTCCATCTCAATGGGCGGAGCGGCTGGCGGCTGGCCCGTGCGCCAAGCCGAGTACAGGCCCGCCAGGGCGATGGTCACGGCAGCGAGGGACTCCGGTGACAACCCCAAGGCCACCAGCGTGACCCCGGTTGCGAGCACCATGACGAACGCAACGAGGTCCAGGGCAGGGGAGCGGCGGAGCGGGGTGGGACGGCGCACGGGCGGATTCCTCTCGGTTCAGGCTATGGTGATCAGCTTTCCTGAGGGCGCCCTCGCTCGCTAGATTTTCCCAGTTCTATCGGAGAAAATAGCCGTCTTGCCGAGAGAATTGTGAGCCTGATGTCCCCATTCCGCGCCAGCGGACGGCCTACCGTGCCTCCATCGACAGGTTCGGATGCCGTAGATGCGCTTGTGCTGCTCCTGCTGGACATACGCACGCAAGCTCGGCTATCCGTCGAGGACGTCCACGAACTACTCAGGACCAGCGGCCAGTTTGATGGTCAACTGCCCGCCCGATCGACGCTCTACCGCAAGCTGAGCGGCGTCGGGTTGAAGAACGAACGGCGTCTGATCGAGGCCATCGTCAGGGTCTGCATCCCCGACGCTCAGCGTGCCAACACGCTCAGGGAACAGGCCATCTCCCTACTGCATCAGGCTTGGTCGGAGGATGCCGAGCCAGATCAGCCGGAGCCCGGAGCGGTTCCGGACGACGGAGGCTCGCTGGCAGAACTGGTCAGGGTTCAGCGCGAGTTGATCGATACTCAGGCCCAGCTCACTGCCGCGCTCCAAACCGCTACCGAGGCTGAGAAAGAATCTGCCAAGTCACGCGCGCTCGTTACCACGCTGTTGGTACTTGGAGCTTTGGGGCGCCCCGCAGCCGGACGAGTCTCAACTCCTTCCCCTGATGGCCCTTCCTATGCCGTCTCCGGAATCGAGCTGTCCAGACTGCGGACCCGCCTCGCGGCCGCCGAGGCCGAACGAGACGAGGCTCAGCAAGTCGCTCGCGCAGCACAACATCGACTGGCCGAGGCAGAGAACCTGCTTACCGCCCACGGCACTGGCTCCACAGACCCCACGGGTCTTTCAGCTCCTACCCCTACAGGTCCCGTGGAATGGCCGACGACTCGGACCGATCCCGCCGGCCAGGCTGCCCCAGCAGATACGCTCCGCAGCTCCCGTCAGGCACTGCCGGACACCACCGCCATCGAGCGGGAGGTAGAGCAAGGGGAGGGGGTGTCGTCGTTCGAGGGGCACGAGCGCGTCCGGTCACTAGAACAGGATCCGGAACTGGCCGAGGTCCTCGCCGAGATGCTGCGTTTGGACCCAGATGGCAGCCGCATGGGATCCGTGATCGACGGAGCGGGACGGCACCTGCTTGACCCCGCACACACCGGCCGCTACCTATGGTCCCAGCTCACCAAGGTCGAGAAGACAGGCTTGGGCACCGCCGTGTATCACCGGATGCAGCGCGAGTTGGGCCTCCCTGACGGACTGCACCTGGACTTCATGGTGGCCGGGCACGACGTCGACATGAAGTTCACCCGGGGCAGTAACTGGATGTTCCCGCCTGAACTGCAGGGTGGCCTGTGCCTGGTCGTACGCGCTGATGACGCCAGCGGCCTGTGGAGCATCGGCCTGCTGCGGGTGAGGTCCGAACTGATGAACGCGGGTTCGAACCGCGACGGGAAACGCACGCTAAGCGCGCAGGGCCGGGAGGCAATCCACTGGATCCACTCCAACCTTCCCCTGCCCGAGCATGCCCTGCGTCGACTGTCTGCTGACACAGTGAGTTCGATCTTCGCCAAGGCTTCAGGACAGGCTCGCACCGAGGAGCTGTTCCTGCAGGCACAGCTCACTCCCATCACCACTGCGGACCTCTCCGCCGTCACCATGCAGGCTGATGGGGTTAAGCGAGCGCGGGAGGCGCGGCAGAGGCTCGCCCATCGGGGCGTGCTCGTCCTTAATGGCACTCGCCCCCGCGACGTCGAGTGGGCCTGGGGCCTCGGTCTACCTGCCCTTGAACCAAGCACGTGGATGAGTGTCCGGCTCACCCCGGCACAACCCGGACACGAAGGCACTCCCGCGATCGTGCTCGACGGTACCCCGTGGTGCGTGGCTCACCCGGAGGATCTAGAAGTCCCCCTGCCCACAGCTGCCCTCGCATGACCGGCGCCAGCCGCACTCACGATGTACATGCTCCATGACCTGTCCAGAGGACCTTAGCGGCCTGGAGCACGGAACGCGTAGAGCAGGCGGGCAGCCAGTTCCTCGGCCAGGTCGCTGCGCCGACTGGCAACCACCGCCGCAGTGACAGCTTCTTCGGGTTGGACGCGGACAGGACTATCCGACATACGCATCCCGCTGGACCGGCGGGGATCGACTTCACTCAGACGTTCGACCGTGACCATCATGGTGTTTTCGATACCGGCCGCCGGTGCATATGACGGAGCGGCCTGTCCATCGACAGCTTCCAGCACCTCCAACAGAGTCTTGATCCGTTCGCGAACATCGTCCTCGTCGAGTACGTACGTGATGCCTGGTTTGGGAAGCGAGTCCCAGGCACTCCTCTGCCCGGATCGTGTGATTGCCAGGCCAGCCGAGCGCCCCCGAGGATTGGCAACAGCGACCACCGTCATCTCAGCGGCGTTGTGGACGTCGACCTGCTCAGCGTTCGTAAACAGCCCCTTCGAACGGCCCAGGTTCACCATTTCCTCGGCCAGCTCCCGCATGCGCGTCGCAGTGATCCTGCTTGTCACCGGAATGGGCACCAAGTGGATCTCCAGCAGGGAAGGACCATTGGTGTAGCCACTCGACGGCACGAGGTCCCTGTACCAAGTCACGCTGGCCGGTTGATCGAGGGGCTGCCAGATCAGCTCGTCTGTGGGCTGTCCGGAAGAAGGCGCCTTCGGCAGGGATGCTGCGTTCGCGGGTTTGAACTGGGTGATCACTCCCGTCAGGAAGAGAGCCGCATGCTGCGCTGCGGTTTCCTGCACGCCGGCATCGTCGGTGCTCCGCTTGGTTCCGTTCGCCAAATCACTGATCCCCCGGACCAGAAGGTAGGGGACCCCCGCCTTGGTCGCGGCGTTGGCGAAACCCGCACCTTCCATCTCCACAGCTACGGCGTCGTTGAAGTTCCGGTCCAAGTGGACTCGGGACGGCGACTCGGCCGGAGCGTCCAGCACGAGGTCGCCCGCCGCGATGGGTTTGAAGTGCACCTTGGTCGTGGCTCGTTCCGCCTCCGACAGGGCTCCCCGCCATTCATCCACGCTGTGGACGTACATGGCCACCTGCTGGAGCGGATGGGAAGTTTCCCAGCTGCGCGGGCGCCCCTTGAACCCTTCCGGACTCTCCTTGCCCCCGTGGTACGCGTACACCTCAAGGGCAACCACCACGTCGCCTGGCGAAACGTCGGACTTGAGCGATCCCGCGATTCCGACGAAGAAGACGGCTTGGGGGCGCACGAAATTGATGGCCCGCTCGGTGATCACCGCCGCAGAGTCGTTCCCCGGCCCGGTGGCAGCCAGATAGACCGTCCAGGACGTACCCGGCAGCCGACCTCGCTCGAACACCGTTCCTGCTTGATCGACTCTCTCCAGCCCCTCCAACAGCCGACGCACCGCCTTGGGTACTCCAGCGGCAGTGCAGTCAGTACAACGAGCGTTTCCCCAGTTGCGTCCATGACCGCCCCCTTGCCGCCACCGCTGTGTGCGTCTCGCGCTCATACCGTACGTAGATCCAGTGAGCCTCACGGAACGGGGTGGTCACCGGCGTGTCGGCGGCCACGCCGATCCCCGACCAGCTGTTGCGCAGGCGCCGACGGGCGGGCATCCCGACCTTCCGCTCACGCAGAACGCCGAAAACGCCACAGCGCCCGACCTGACCGAAGCCGACCCGAGCGCTGCGTAGCAGGTCAGAAGGGGTTTCCCCTCCCCGCATCCGTAGGCCCTGTGGGACTCGAACCCACAACCAATGGATTAAAAGTCCTGGCCAAAGCTTGCTGGGTGGTTCCGGACGGTTCTTCGGTGTCCGGAACCACCAGGTCAGAGCGCATGCGCCGTAAGCGGCGATCCACCTACCGATGGGTCGTGCCACACCGTCCGCTCACGCATCGCTCACGCAGGGCACCCCGCATGAACTGCATGGAACACTCTGGGCGGGCCACGCTGCGGATCCATCCAAGATCGGAAAAAGTGGGCTCGACCCTACAGACGCCAGCCCGTTCGACGGGCAGCCTGGGTGTATCGGCTCAGCCACGTTCCCGTGGCGCAGATCTTCAAGATCAGCAAAGGCATCAACCCTGATGCTGACCCGCGCCCTCACGGCGGCAAGTGTTGTACGTGGTGCCTCAAAGTGGCTCGGCTCGTTGAGTTCAGCCGCGTGTCCGTCCAATCGTGCGGGTGAAGCCGAGGGTGATCACGAAATGTACCCAGCGGGGTACAGACTTCGCGGTGTGAGACGGAGAGGCTGGTGCCCGAGGTGGGGAGCAGCCGATGAGCGGGCTCGCGGTGGAATTCGAAGTAGCTACTGCCATTTGTGCTGCGCGGGTTCTCATTCGCCAACTTCGAGGGCTGTTGATGGACATCGGTAACGCAATCCGCGCCTGGCGCTCCGTGCGCGACGCCTTGTGGGACGATCAGGAGGAAGACCAGGGCTGACCTCTGCCCTCGCACCGCCTGGGCGGCGGGCGAACGGCGCCAGTCCCAGGGCGCTCAGCAGCCGAGACCGCTGTCACCGCCGAGCTGAATCTCTGCGGCCGGCCTGGTGACGAAAGGGCGCGGCGTTCCGTTTCGGAACAGCCGCAGGTGCTGGTCAGTTCTGAACGGGCACTGCTGATCATTTGCTCCGCGTCTCCGTCGGCAGCGAGAGACGGCGCACGATCATCAAGGGCGTGCGGACGACGGCGACAGCTCGGACTCAACCCAAGCGTCGCCGGGACGCTGCAGAAAACCCGTGGGAGCAGCGCACGGAGCAATCTATGATCGTTCGTCATGGGCGTGTACATAAGCCGACATCGGACAGATGCGACACCGAAGCGAGCATCGGAGTCGGATGCCGAATTCTTCGAACGGATCGCCGGTCCGTTCTGGGACCAGGTTCGAGATGTGATCAACGAGTGGTGGTCACACCTGCCCCCCGATGCTCAGCCCGGCCTGCGCAGTCGGCTACGCGATCGCAATTCCGACGCGAACGTCTTCTCCGCGCTGTGGGAGCTGTACGTGCACGAGATGCTGCGCGGATCCGGTTGCACCGTGGAGATCGAGCAGCAAATAGGCACAGGGGGAAAGTACCCAGACTTCCTGGTCACCCGTGGCGACCAGCAATTCGTTGTCGAGGCGATCTGGACGGCCGAGAATCTGGACGCAACCGGGAGCCGCTCGCTCCCGCCTCAGGTGGTGGACGTGATTGACCGCGTTCCGAGCCCAAACTTCTACGTGGCGTACAAGGTTGACAGCGTTGGCTCGACCACACCGCAGCAACGGCGGTTGAAGAACGAGTTGACACGATGGCTGGCAAGCTTGGACCCCGACCAGGTCACTGCCGAGTATGAGCAGAAGGTGCCGCTACCCAGGCATACCTGGCAGGAGGCAGGTTGGCGCCTCAGCTTCGAGGCGATCCCCCGCAGCCCCGGCAGGCGAGGCGATCCGACGAGCAGGACAATCGGCTTCCATCCCTCGGTGTGGGTCGCCGATGACTCAGATCGGGTACTCAAAGCCGTGAGAAAGAAGGGCAGGAAGTACGGCGAATTGGGGCTGCCATTCATCGTGGCGGTTGGCAATTCAGCGGTCTTTCCCGAGGATGAGGACACCGAAAGCGCGTTGTACGGGACCTCGGTCGAGTACGCCCACCACACCGGATCGACCTTCGGTCGCAATGCCGACGGCTACTGGACTGCTGCGCAAGATCAGACCCATAGCCGGGTCAGCGGCGTACTGACCGTCGACAATCCGGCACCTTGGACATGGGCGAAGAAGGCCCCAGTCCTCTGGCAAAGCCCCGCACCTGACTCGCTCCCGGCCCCCGTTCTCCCCACCTGGGAAACAGTACAATTGGTTGATATTCACGTCGAACGTCAGTCAGCGGCTCGCCCCATCCACACGTCTCTTGGTCTGTCTGAGGACTGGCCGATCGGAGATGCTTTCCCCCGGCGTCGGCCAAGCGCCGAAAGCTGAGAGCTCGACGCAAACGGGCGGATGCCCCACGTATGTAGAGTGCCCGGGGACCAGAGCAGGTCCCCTCGTCATACCGAGCAAGGGTGTCTTGACAGCCCAGTAACCGGCTGCCCTATGGGCGCCCGGGCGATCTGCCAGACGGCAGCATGCTCCTGCACTTCACGTGGGATCGCGGACTTGTCGGCCGGCTACTGCTCACCGTCGTAGGTGCCGACCGCATCTATACCAAGACAGGGGCCACCGTTCCCAATGCGTCGCTACAGGTCGCATCTCCTCCTGTATGCCCTACCTCGCACCCCCCAACTGCCCCACTGCAAAGTTCTGTTGTGCGCCCTCAGCAGGCTGACCTCGCTGCTCGGCGCGACCCAGGCACTGTTCGGCTCGTAAACTTCGCTGTCCACTACTACGGCACCAACTCCTCGTGCATCATGGCCTCTTGTGGATGAGGGAATCGTCGCACTGATAGCGGCAGGTTGCGGGCTTCTCGGCTCGATACTGGGAGCTGCTTTCACGGCATGGGCCACCAAGGCCGGAGCAGACAAGAGCGCTGATGCTGTGCGTGGACAGGCACACGACCAGGCTGCGAACGAACACGCCCATTGGCTACGGCAACAACGTCTTTCCGCCTGCGAGGGATTCCTCGACGCTTGGGACGAGTGCACCCGCAGGCGAAAGGAGTTGGCCCGTCCAGCAGAGGAGGGCCAACATAGGTCCCATCGTACAGAACTGCATCAAGCTGCCACTCGCATGCTGGAACGTGCGCGTCGCGTATCTATTCTTGGCCCTGAAGAAGTCGCTCAAGCCTCTCAGGCGATCTCTGATGCAACAATGGAGAATATCGAGAGAGAAGAAAAGTTCGGCCAATACATCGAGGCAGCTATCGCACGCCTACGGGAGCAGGAAAGACATATCCGCGAACTCTCGCCAGATCTCAAATTTGAGCAGCTGAATCAGGTACTCGCCCACGCTGGCGACCTAGAGATCTTGCAGGAACTCTATTCCATAGAGGATCTGGAGCGGATTCTGGAAAATGCGGAGCACTCCATGGGAGAGGGGGAAGAGTGGCTCAGCAGGATGACCGCATTCGGGGAACTAGGGGACGAAATAAACAACGAAGGAGCGCGCTTCCTGGAGGACTTTAAACACAACATTCAGGTGACCGAAGAGAATAGGGCGGTATTCGTTCGCACCGTGCGGAACTCAATCGCAAGTCCGCCGATGCGTAACGACTGATCAGCCTCGTTCTGCCGCAGGAGATGAGCGCATACCCATCTCCCTCAACTCGTCGAAGACCACGCGGGAGTCACCCGTGGTCTGTACACGGACACCAGGAACTGGCTCCTGCAGCCCAACGCGCGGCAGCTCGGCGAGGTCGCCGCCACCACGGTCTCCGACCACTGCGGAACACCGGTGTTGTCGAGTTCTCCATGTACGGCGCCGCCGGCAACCTCGCGCTGCACGAGCGCGGCGACTTCCCCGGTCATCAACACGCGCGAACGCATCAGGCACCATCACGACCGTTAGCGGGACTTCGTGATCATCGAGCACCGCATCCTTGCCATCAGCTAAACGGCGAAGACCGCGCTCAGGAAGCTTCGGCGGGCTGGGGATTCCAGAGCTCGGTGTATCGCTCCACTTCCTCGGAGCTCAGTTCATTGTCGCCCTCGGTGCGCAGCAAGGTGGTGTCCCATGGCCGGCTGCCATCGGTGCGCGGGGTAAGCAGCACGCCGAGGGTGGAGCTCTGTTCGGCCAGGCCGGTCTGCTGGTGGAGTTGGTGGTGGCGCAGCAGTACGTACGACTGGAAGGCGGCTTCCACCTCGGGACCGAAGCGCGTGGCACATCCGAAGATGAGCTGGCGGGTGCCGGACGGGTCGATGGAACGGCGCCAGCGCCACTTGGATTCGTCAGCAGGCACCTCACGCACGTCGGCCAGCATGTCCAGCAGCAATTGTCCCCACTCAGCGCGCGCTCCGACCGGCAGCTTGTCCAGGTCGGAGAGGAGGAGCTGCCGGTTGGGCTCACTCATCTGTGAGCGGATGGCGCTGGTGGCGACGTCCTCCATGATGATTCGCATAACCCGGTGAGCATGATCTGACCCCACCGGAGCCTGCGGGAGCAAGGGGGTGGAGAAGTGGTTCCCGCCGAGTCCGGCGACATCTGGGTTGAGGGGGCCGGGGGGTGCCTCGGCGTCGGCCGCGGCGAACTCGTAGTACCGCACGGGCTCTTCGCCCAGGGCTACAGGAGGCTCGACGGCGGCGCGGAAGAGGTAGTCGAGGACAGCGGTGGTAGAGCGCAGCTGGTCGAAGAGGAAGTCCCAGTCCCTCCGTGTCAGGGCGATCGTGGGGATACCGATCGGCTCCAGCGAGCAGATCGTGCCCTCGGGTACTTGCTCGTGATCCAGCAGGAACACCCCGATCCACTCGTAGGCATTGCCGTCGACAGACAGCGTGCGATCGCGGCCGTTGGCCATGTCAGCGGGCAGCATCCGCAACTGACGCACCGTGCCCTTGGCCTGACGTACAGCCTTGGTCGCCACCTTCTGGATCCAGGCCATCTCGCTGTCCGCGTCCTTGGGCTGGATCGTGCGCGCCTTGACCTGGATCACCGCGCCACGCCCTCCGGCGAGCAACAGCCTGTCGCCGAGCTCGCGTCGACCGGAGCCCTTGCTGGCGTAGGCGGACTGGAAGACGAAATCGGGCAGACCCCAGGTGGCGGCAGCGGTGTGTGCCGCCACCTCGGCACCCGGGCCATGCTCCACGCCGGACGGCAGCGGTAGCGCTGGACGTATGCGCCGCACGTACTGCCCGTTCGCGGTTTCCACAATGAGCGTGAACGCGTCGGGGTCGTCGTCCTGGATGAACCGCCACAGCGCGGGAGAAGCCTGATCAGTCACGCCCTCTATTAGACGCAACGCACGGCCGCCGACACCTACCCTTTTCTCGTAGTACGTGTCACTCGGCAGCTTTCCGGCCCGGCATGAAGATGAGTCCGCCCTGCAGGGCGGTCGTGCGGGCGTCCCAGGCACGCCGAGCAAGGCCGGTGCCCACGGACCCGAAACACGATATGCCCCAGCTGGCGGCACCTCTATCCTGGTCCGTTGCCCACCTGGAGATAGACGCCATGACCGCCCTGACAGACCCGCTCACCGAGGAGCAACGGCTCCTCCTCGACATCGTGTGGACGACGTTCGTCGAACACGAGCGCTTCCCGAACTTTTTCCACGTCGCTTACCGCATGCGAAAGCACGGCCACGACGCCGCGAAGGTCCTCTACAGCTTCCCCGTGATTGGCCACGATCAGGTCTCAAACGGCTACCGGGCCGTCGGGTGGTGGGGGCACGGCTTCACCCCGCAGTCCGACGGGCCGGTGTACCTGACCATGGCGGGGCTCTACCACCTGCAGCATGATCAGATGGCCCGCGATCTTGCCCGTGGCCTGCTGGCGTATATGCAGCAGATGACCCGGGAGCAGGACAGGATCCTCGACAGCCCCTTCGACCTGCCCGATATCGACGTGAACCTCGGCGAAGTCCTGAAGGAGATCGACGGCACCAGTCCCCTGCTGGAGCGCATGGCGCAGATCGCCGACCGAGAGTGGCCGGGCATGCGCTTCAACAAGACATCCCTCACGGGCCGAATCGGCGCGCTGCCATCCGCCGACTGCGACACCCTCGACCACTACCTCGCCGATATCGCCGCCCACCTGTCGCCGCCTGCGCCGCCGGAGGCGCTGTCCTTCACCGAGCCGCGCTCCTTGTTGCGCGCGCTGAACTTCCTCGACGTCACCTACGAGCTGGTCTTCGGCGAAGCCCTGGTTGTCCCGCCGCCCATGGACCGATCCAGCCTCCTCGCCTTGGACGTCGACGACGAAGCGGCCTACAACTCCGGGCTGGTCGTCCTGACCGACATCCTGCGCGACTTCAAAGTGCCCGGCCGCAGTCCAGGCTCGGGCCTGCTGCGACTAGAGGAACATCTCGCCGACGAGCTACCCGCGCTCGACCGCAACGCGGTCCACCAAGCCGTGCAGCTCCTGGACCAGATCCGTGTCATCCGCAACTCCGCCGTCCACCCCAAGCCGCGGCCGGAACTCGCCGCCGCCCACCACGCGCTTGGGCTGGGCTTCCCGGTCCGCGACTTCACCGCTGCCTGGGACAGCGTCCGCGCGCACGCTGAGCGGGCCGTGAGCAACCTGCAGGAGGCAATCCAGTCCGCTAGGCCCTAAGACCAGTCGCCGCGGAGGGTGTTTCTATCTGTTCGGTCAAGGTCTGTGGGCTTGGTCAGGAGAAAAAAGGTAGCCAGAAGGGGCATGATCTTGATGGGTGGTTCCGGACGCTTCTTCGGTGTCCGGAACCACCTCGTCAGGTCAGGTTCGATGTGACCTTCGATCCGATCCCTCGCCGCCGCCGCTGCATCGTCCGCTCACGCATCACTCAAGCACTCAACGCGTTCTACCGTGGTCGAGGGGCCGACTCCGATCACGCCTCGCTGCTTGGGTCAAGGGGGGCGTCCTCTCGCAGAGCCACTCCGAAGGGACCATTACTCGCCAAGTCCGTATCGCCCTGGGCAAACTGCTGATCCGATGGGAAAGCCGCTGGCAAGATGGCCGCTTGGGTGGACTGCGCGGCAGTCGGGGGAGCAAGGAGCAGTGGGTGGGGACGACGATTAACGGCCGGTTTCTGTTGCTCCCTCAGGAGGCCCGCCCGGGGGGGTTGTCCGAGGTCCGCAAGGCCGTGGACATCAAGAGCGCTGGCGGTGACCACGTCGCCGTGAAGCTGCTCAAGCAGCGGGAGGACGACGCGATCACCCGGATCTTCCTGGAGCGGGAGACCTCGGCGCTCAAGGCACTGAACCATCCCCATATCGTGCGGATGCTCGACTCTGGCTGGGCTAAAGGGCTGGAGCGGTACTTCATCGCCCTGGAGTGGATTGACCGCAGCCTCAAGGACGAGATGGCAGATGGCCGTCCCCTTGACTGGCCGGCCTACTTCACACGCATAGGCGGACCGTTGGCTTCCGCCCTCGCGTATGCCCACGAGAAGGAGATCGAGCACCGTGATCTGAAACCGGGAAATGTCCTGCTGACCGGCGACGGCACGGTCAAGCTCGCCGACTTCGGGATCGCCAAGATCTTGTCCAAGGCCGCAGCCGTGACCGACGAGACGGTCGCGGACTTCCGATCCGCTCTGTACTCGCCGCCCGAGCAGAGCGAAGCAGTCCCGTACGTCCGTGACGTGTACGCCTACGCGGTCCTGGCCATTCAGGTCCTCTCCCGCAGCCAGGCACGTGACTACCACGATCTGGCGACGGTACTCGACGGTCTGGAACTCGACACCGAGATCCGCAACGTCCTCAGAACCTGCATCGACCTCGACCCGAAGAAGCGGCCAGCCAACGCTATCGTCCTCGAACACCGGCTCCTGGAGGCCGAACGGGTCTGCGAAAACCGTGATGCTCGCCAACGCAACGCGCTCTGGCTGAAGATGACCCGTCGCGCGGCCGAAAGCTTGAGCACCACCCCGGCCGGAGAAGAGATGGACTGGGATGCGGTGAAGAACACGGTGCTCGCGGACATCTCCGGCACGGTTCATGTCGACTACGGCTACAACGCGCAGAGCGACGAAGTCGACACCGGCACGGTGCGGGTGTTCGGCCAGAGTCTGTTCCTGCGCCTGGTCAACGACGAGGATCAAAGCGACCGATGCGTCATCGTTTCGGCCGAGGAACGAGCAGAGGAATGGATGGCCAAGCGCCGTGCGTCCGCCCTCAAACTCGGCCCCATCCTCACCTGGACGTTCAACGATCCGGGCGAGGACCCGGCGTACGACGGCCTCAACCTGCTGCTGGACAGCCTCAACGAAGAACTTGACGCACGCGAGACACAGGCCAAGGAGGGTAAGCGCCAGCAGCTCGGCGACCTGTTCGACGGCTGGCGCCGCGTCCTGGAAGCCCGTGAGGAAGCGGCGGCCAACGGGCGGCAGCCGATCCAGTACGAACGGCTGGAAGGCGGCGGCCGCATCCGAGTCTTCCATCTCGCCGCGCCCGACACTACCGCCGAAATCGGTGAAGAGTGGTCCGTCGCGGAGTACCCCTACAGTCGGCCCATCGACCGTGGCGAGATCACCAACCGCACTGACGACACCGTCGTCCTGCGAATGACGCGTCCCCAGGCCGTCCTGCCCGCCCGGGGGGTACTGCTCCCCTTCCTCGGACCCAGCCAGAACGCGATCAACCGGCAGCGCGACGCACTTACCGCGGTCGCCGCCGGCCAGACCGCAAATCTCGACCTGCGGCAGATCATCGATAACCCCGGGGTCCTTGAGGTCGGCCCGCCCACCGAAGTCACCACCTGGGTCCGCGCCGACCTCGACCAGAGCAAACGGGACGTCGTCGCCCACGCCCTGGGCACCCAGGACCTACTGCTCGTCGAGGGACCACCCGGCACTGGCAAGACGACCGTGATCGCTGAGATCGTCGAGCAGACCCTCAGCCGGCATCCCACCGCCCGCATCCTCATCGTCAGCCAGACCCACATCGCCATCGACAATGCCCTCAAGCGCCTTGAAGACGCAGGCATCACCGAACTCGTCCGCCTCGGCCGCGTCGACGATCCACGCGTCGCTGAAAGCGCACAGCCGCTGCTGCTCGACCGGCAAGTCAAGAAGTGGACCCAGGGTGTCCGGACGCGCGCAGAACGGCATCTGGAGAGCGTGGCCGCCAACAGCGGCCAGCAGCCCAGCCACCTCAAAGCGGCCCTGGTGCTGGAAGAACTCGCCGCCGTGGCCGCCGACCTCGCCCATGTGACGGCCCGCCTCGACGAGCTGGCGAACCAGCCTGTGCCTGAGCGCACCACCTCCGCCAGAGAGCTCGGCGAGGAAGTCGTCACCACCCGAGCCCGTCGAGAACAGCTCCTCGAACAGCGGGCAGAGCTGTTCGCCGAAGTGCAGACCATGCTCGACGGCGAACTCACCCTCCGCGAGGAAATGAGCGCCGCAGACGCCCGCGACGTGGTCGAGGCGCTCCTCGGCCCGGCCGGGACCGGCAGGGAACTGATGCACCTGCTGCGCCTCCAGGGCGAATGGCTGCAGCGAATCGGCACCGACCAGAACCTGATCGCGGGCTTCCTGCGCACCCGGCGCGTCATCGGCGGCACCGCGCTCGGCTTCCTCGGCCACCCGGCGGCCCGGGATCTCGAATTCGACCTGTGCATCTTCGACGAGGCGTCCAAGGCGACCGCGACCGAGGCGTTGGTGCCAATGGCCAGGGCCAAGCGATGGGTGCTGGTCGGCGACACCAACCAGCTGCCTCCCATCGATGAGGATCTGCTGCGCGATGAAAAGATCATGGCCGATCACCAGCTCATCCCCGAGCTGGTGAAGACCACCCTGTTCCAGTACTTCGCCAACTCCACCAAGGCACCCGTCAAGCACCTGCTGCGCGAGCAGTACCGGATGACCCCGGCGATCGGCAACATGATCAGCAGCTGCTTCTACGGCAACAAGCTAATCTCGCCCAACGACCATGTCCTTCCCGGCTACAGCACGGTCAACAAACCCGTCCTGTGGCTGGACACCAGCGCTCTGCCGAACCGCCGCGAGGACGAGCAGTCCGCCGCACAAACCAGCGTTTCAAACCGCCTTGAGGGCCAACTCGCGATGCGACGCCTGGAAGTCATCGACCGGGCCATCGACAAGGGGGTGATCAAGACTCCCGACGGCAAGCGCCTCGACGTCCTGCTGATCGCCCCCTACGGCCGCCAGGTCGAAGAACTCACCAAACGCCTAGCCTCCCTGCGACTCAAGCACATCGCTCCAGAAGTGCTCTCCGTCGACGCGGTACAGGGTCGAGAATGCGATCTCGTCGTGTTCTCCGTGACCCGAAGCAATATCAGCGGTCGCTTCGGATTCCTTGGCCAGCCCTACTGGCGCCGCATCAACGTCGCTCTCTCCCGCGCCCGCTACGGCTTGATCATCGTTGGCGACGCTGGCTTTTGCCGCAGCAAGCCCGGCGCCCTGCGCGACGTCCTCGACTACATGAGCGGCCACCCGGAAGACTGCGAGATCCGCAATGCCTACCTCTAGCCCCACCTTCGGCGACGACAGCCTCCTGGCCCTCCGCTTCCACAACACCCGTCCCGGACTCGAACTCATCCAGATCGCCGACGCCGCACTGCCTGTCGCCCGGATCACCGCCGAGGTCCTCGCCCAGGACAGCAAGGACCTCCCGCTTATGGAGGAATTCGTACTGCGGCTGGTCGACCACAACGTGAGCAACACGCGTGGTATCGCCGGCCTACTCGGCCTGCCCGAAAACATGGTCGACCGGACCGTCGCCGTGCTGTTCGGCTCAGACGACCTCAAATGGGCCCGCCCCACCCCCGCAGACGCAGGCCGGGCTCCCGGCCTGCGGCTCACAGACAAGGGCCACCTCACTGCCCAGAAGGCCGCCGCCGTAGCGCCCGTGCGGGTCAACCAGCCGCTCGTCTACGACCAAATGCTGTGGAAGGTAGCCCCCTACGACCGCCGCACCACCATCCCGCGCGGGCAGGCCGAGGAAAACGGCATGATCATGCTGCCCGCCGCAAGGTCCGGGCCCGTCAACGACGGAGACATCACCGCAGCGGAAATCACCGCTCTGCTCCGCGAGAACGGCAACAACAAACGCGAAGTCCTCCAGGTCAAAGGCATCTCCCAGGCCCCGGCCCGCCGTGTCCTGCCGGTCAAGCTCCTGGTGTATGCCGACGCAGACCGTACCGACGTCGAAGTCGGCATCGTTGTCGACGGCGAACTCAGTCAGGCCCACGAACTCGCTCTCATCGGCCACGGTGGTGCCAAGGCCCTCGGCATCTCTGTCGCGCCGCCCCCCGAACGCCCTCTTCTCGACCCCGACCTCGAAAAGGCCCGCGTACCGCTGCAAGAGGTCACCCAGCACCGTGCAGAACAGGCCGCATTCCAGCTCGGCGCTCACGCCCCCATGCCCGGTCCGCCGGCAGTTCAGCAGCCACAGGCAGACGAGATCCGAGCCATCGGAGTCTTCGAGCATCCGGACGTCCTCGACGACGCACTCACCAACGCCCGCCGCCGACTCTTGATCATCTCCCCGTGGATCAAGAACGCGATCATCACCACCGACTTCCTTAGCAAACTCGAACGCCGGGTCAAACAAGGCGTCAAAGTGGACATTGCCTACGGCTACGAGGAAAACGACACCAAGACCGACCCTGCCTCCGTCCGGAAACTCACCAACCTCGCTGACCGCTACCGCGACAAACTCAGCTTCACGCGTCTGAAGAGCACCCATGCCAAGGTCCTCGTCTACGACGACGTTTGGGTGACCACGTCCTTCAACTGGCTCTCTTTCAAAGGTGATCCCGAACGCACCTACCGCATGGAGGAAGGAAGCCTCGTCCGCAACCGCCAGATCGCCGACACCCAGTACGCCCGCTACCTTGAGCTGATCGCCGACCAGCGCCGATAACTGTCAGCGGTGGTGCCTCCCGCATGCCGCTGCACCTTTGCACCGGGTCTTGTGAGCGTCGGTCAGCCGCTGGCTCGGATCATTACAGTGAGGACCGGTGAGGCCGGTGACGGCTGGCTCTGTCCGATGTCCTGGTACCCCCACAACTTGTAGAGCGCGTGGACCTTTCCGTCGCCAGCGGCCGGGTTGACCATGAGCGTGACGTACGGCTCGTCGCGTGTGGCGAGGAGGGCGTCATGGATACGCCGGGCAGTACCGGTCTTCCGCCAGGTCGGTCGGACGCCGATCTCCTTCAGGGCCACGGCCGGACGCTCGGTGTACATCTCCGCCGGCGTCGGGCTGGTGCGCTGCCAGTAGCGGTCGCCGTGCTCGATGGTGTTGCCGTAGGCGTAGCCGACCGGGTGCCCGTCCGCGTACGCGAGGACGGCCGTGAACCCCGGCTCGGTGCCGTGCCGGTCCAGGCGTTCGCCGAACGCGGTGACCGCGTAATTCGGCAGGTGGAGGAGCGGGGCGCGCACGTCGGCGTACACGTCGAGGAGGTCGCCGCGGGCTGTGTCGAGGGTGGTGAAGGTGCGCAGTTCGATGGCGGGCGCCGTGGTCATGCGGCCATCCTCCAGGTGGCGGTGTGCTCGGTCCAGGTCTGCACGGTGGAGCTGGCCGGCGCGGTGGCGCGCAGTGCGGCCCCGAACTCCTGCAGCATGCGCGTGACCCGGGCGTGCTGGGTGGCAGCCTCGGCGGGGACCTTCATCGCGGTGGCCGTGGCGGCTTCGGGGGCGCCCTGGGCGAGCTGGGCGTGGGCGAGCCGGGTGGTGGTGATGGCCCGGGAGCGGATCATGTGGGGCCGGAGGGCGGACAGGCAGCGGTGGGCGTGGTACTCGGCGGTCGAGTAGTCGCCGAGCGCCAAGTGCGCGGAGAGGGCCAGGGAGTCCAGTTCGGCCTGGTCGTAGAAGGCGAGCATCCACACCGGGCGGTAGTCGGTGGGGTCGGCGCGCAGCATGGCGTCCTGGGCCTGTTCGAAGGCACGGCGGGTGCCCGTGCGGTCCTGGGCTGCGCCGTGGATGGCTCCTTGGCGGGCCAGGCCGAGGGAGGCGAACAGGGGGTCACGGCGGGTGAGGTGCAGGTTGCGGGCGACGTCGTTGGCGGCGAACGCGTCGGCAGGGCGGCCCATGTGGCGGTACATGGTGCCCGCGTGGCTCCAGATGCGGAACTTGATCGCCTGATCGCCGGACATCTCGGCGAGGGCCTGGGCCTCGCGCATGTGTGCCTTGGCGACGTCGTAGCGCCGGCCGTCGATGGCGGCCCACATCGCCGAGGAGCGGAAGGCAGCCGCTGAGGCGTAGAGGTTGCTTCGTACGCGCTGGGTGGCGCTGCCTGCGTTCTGGAGGTTGAGCGCCTCGTCGGCGAGGGCTGCGGCCCGCTGTTCGATGCCGAGCTGTCCGCCGTGGCGGTGGTCGCTGGCGATGATCTCGGCGAAGCGCTTGTTGAGGCGGTTGACGTCGCTCATGCCGATCCGGCGCGGCGATGCTGTACCGGGTGCGGCTGCTGCTGCGGCTACCGCCGCGATGCTGCCGACGAGGGTGCGGCGCTTCATGTCGGGGTCCTCCTGCTGTGGTGGGGCCGGGGTGGACGAAGGCCGGCTCCGTGGCACGAACCCTAAAGCGACGGCAGGTAATCCGGTGACGTCCTCAAGTGCTTTGCGGGCAACTGACTTTGGCCACGTGACCCGGCCCGATTTCCATGCCCGGACCGATGAGCCGTCGAGTCCTCCAGGGCGCCCGACCAACCGTTCAATGGCCCTGTTCACGGCCTCGGCGAGGTTGTTGGAGCTGTAGCCGTGTTCGGTCATCCACGCCTCAAGAACGGTGTTGCGGGTGGTGTCCATGCGGGCACGGTAGTCCGCGCGATCCCCACCCGCCAGGTAAAGGAGAGGTCAAAACGTCCTAGGTGGGTCCGTCGGCTGCATGCCTGAACGTCCTAACCAACCTGCTGGGAAAGGGAGTTGTCTGGGTACTGGTCGCCCGCCGCGGCCCCACCGTGCGGGCGGCTGTTGACGGCCCGGCCCGCCTCCGAGGTTCCCCCGCGGGGGCGGGCCGGGCGCCGAGACGACACGAAGGCTCCACCCCAATGACGAGTCTGAGAACACCAGTTGAGGCCCTCTCCGTCGGCCATCCCACGTACAGCCAGACCTTCCCGTGTGAGCCATCCACGGCCGAGCTCGGCCGCGAACTCGTCCGAGACGTCCTTGGTGTGTGGCACCTCGACGGTCTCGCCGACCGTGCCGCGCTGATCGTCACGGAGCTGATCGCGAACGCCTCCAGGCACACGCCGTGTCCCGAGATCCGCCTCACGGTCGGGCGGCCGAGCGCGACACGAGTGCGTGTCGGGGTCGTGGACCGGGAACCGTCGCGTCTTCCCATACTCAGCCAGGCGGCTGACGACGACGAGTCGGGGCGCGGGCTGCTCCTCGTCGATGCTGTCGCCGACCGGTGGGGCTACGACCTGCGCGGCTCGGGCAGATGCCCTTGGGGCAAAGAGGTCTGGGCGGAACTCCGTACCGAGGGCGGCAAGTGAGCGTCCAGGCCACGGCACCCTCGCCCCTTCCGGACCTCACCCGACTCCGGCCCCGCCAGCAGATGGCCATGGACTGCGCCCTCTGCGCCCGGCCGCTGGGAGCGAGCGGTCGACGGCTGAGCGATCTACGCCACCGGGGCCTGCCGTTCCTGCTCTGGGCCTGCGCTCCCAACTGCCAGGCCACCAGATCGACTATCCCGACCAGCTGAGAAAGGGGAAGTTCTTCCATGGAGTGGCCGTGGATCACCGGTGATTGCTGGCTCGGCTGCGGGCGTACCGGCGTCCTGGTGATCTGGCTCGGTCCGGTGCAGTGGGACGGGCAGCACGCTCCCTTCTACGCGTGCGAGTCCTGTCTCGATCGTCTCAAGGCCCAGGCGCTCGCCTACTTCATGGAGCGGCGACCGGCATCTGCTTGATCAGAATCCCGGCACATGACTTCCCGGCGTGAGGCAGGCACCCCGCGAGGACTTCTACGCGGAGTACGTCCCCTCCTGCCGGGCAGCCAGGGGCCGTCCGGTGAGCAGCCCTCTGGCAACGCTCCCGCGGCGGCACCTGGTGGGCGCTCCAGCCCAGTAACACCACAACGATTACGAGGAGTTGAAGCATGACTCGCAGCACCGTAGTTCCCAGCCGCACCGAAGTACGCCCGCAGATCCCTGGGGCATCGGACGGCTTCGACCTGGACGTCTCCCTCGTCGAGATCGCCGACCCGGCGGGCCTTGTGAACCTGACCGACGACAACTGCGGGTCCACCTGTGGCGCCTGCACCACCAACGTCGCCTGACCCGGTCCCGAGGTCACCCCGGTCTGGTGCCGCCGCGTCTCCGCGCGGCGGCACCAGCCGCCGGCCCCCTCACCTACGGAGGTACTTGGTGATTGCTCCGACTGCAGCGTTCCGCACCGGTTCCACCGCTCTGGTGCGCGCCGTGGCCCGGCCCTCGTTGCCGTTCCCTCCGTGCCCTGACCTCGATGACCGCTCACCCAGCGGTTCGTCTGCCCGTTTAGCGTGGCTACGCACGGTATGGGCGGACAGCGACGTCGCCGAGGCACTCCACCACTCCAGCCCGGCCCTGGCCACGCAGGTACGGGCCCTGTGTACGGCCGAACGCCCCGCCCTCCGTGACGTGCAGCGCACAGCGCTGTCCGTGGCCCGCTACCTGCTGCGGGCCCAGCACCGGTCGACGCCCTTCGGCCTGTTCGCCGGCGTGGCCACCGCGGAGTTCGGCCCGCAGGCACGGGCCGACTGGGGCGAGGAACACGTGGCCGTCGGTCGCGCGGGGGCGGAGTGGCTAGCTGCCGTCGTCGAGCGGTTGGAGTTGTGTCCGGACCTGCTCGAACGGCTACCCGTCGTCGTCAACAACACCGTGACGTACCGGGGAGACCGGCTCGTCGTGCCGTTTCAGCCCGACGTCCACGACGACCGGACACGTGCGGTCGAGGCGTCTCTGGCCTTGACCGGACCGGTGCACGCGGTCCTTGCCGCGGCCCGGCTGCCGATCCGGTTCGGAACCCTGGTGGACAAGCTCCAGGCGGAGTTCCCCGAGGCCGGTCCCGAGAAGGCACGTCAACTGCTGGCGGAGTTGGTCCAGCAGCGGGTGCTGATCACGGGCCTGCACGCTCCGAGCACCGAGACCGATGCCCTCAGGTATCTGGTGGGCCAACTCGACGCAGTCGACGCTGGAAGCCTCGCCCCGGTCGCGGAGACCGTACGCGAACTCCACGCGGTCCGGGCGGGCCTGAAGGAATGTGCCACGCATGGCGGCCGGAACAGCGTCGCGGCGCGGATGCGAGACCTCGTCCCCGGCCTGCGTCGCCACTCCGTCGCGCTCGACCTCCGCCTGGACGCACAGATCGTTCTGCCGCAAGCGGTCGCCCGAGAGATCGAGCGCGCCGCTCTTATCCTGACCCGCTTGAGCAGCCGCCCGTACGGGACCGCCGCCTGGAACGAGTACCACCAGCGGTTCTACGAGCGGTACGGCATCGGCACGATGGTGCCGCTCGCGGAGGTCGTCGCGGACAGCGGCACCGGCTATCCCGACGGCTACCCAGGCGCTCCGGCCAGCCCACGCAGGCCCCGCGTCTCCGCTCGGGATGACGTCCTCGTACGGCTGGCCCAGGCCGCCGCACTCGACGGCCGTGACGAAGTGATCCTCACGGACGACCAGATCAAGGCCCTGGAAGTGGGCCCCGACGAGCCTCGGCTGCCGCCGCACTTGGAGATCGGGGTGCGGGTACACGCGGCCAGCCTGGAGGAGTTGCAGCGCGGGCGGTTCCGGCTGGAGGTCATGAGCGTGTCCCGAGGCGCCGGCGTCTCCACGGGCCGGTTCCTCAGCGTGCTGGCCCTCGCGGACCGGGAGGCACTGGTCGCAGAGCTTGCCGACCTCCCGGCCGCAGACGGGAACACCGTGCCCGCGCAGCTGTCTTTCCCGCCCCTGCTCCCGGAGAGCGCCCACGTCACCCGCTCCCCACAGGTTCTCCCCACCGTGATCAGTCTTCAGGAGCACCGCGCCCCGCAGGACACCGTCCTGTCCCCGGAGGACTTGGCTGTGGGGTGCGACGGCCGCCGCATGTACCTCGCTGTCCCCGAGCGAGGCCACCGTGTTGAGACCGTCGGGATGCACGCGCTGAACCTGCGCACCCACACCCCGCCGCTGGTGCGGTTCCTCACCGAACTGTCCCGCGCCCAGTGCGCGCAGGTCACCGTCTTCGACTGGGGCGCCGCAGCTGCGATGCCGTTCCTTCCACGTCTGCGGTACGGCCGGACCGTACTGGCCCCGGCGCGCTGGCGGCTGGAAGCGTCCGAACTGCCCGGCCGTGCCCGCCCTCGGGCCGAGTGGGACACCGCGCTCAGCGACTGGCGTGCCCGGCGGAGGCTGCCGCACCGCGTCCATCTCGTTGAGGACGACCGACGCCTCTTCCTCGACCTCGACGAGGCCGGCCACCGTGCGCTCCTGCGCAGGCACCTCGACCATTCGCGCCTGGCCGTGCTCGTCGAGGCCCCGGAACCGGAGGCGTACGGCTGGTGCGGTGGGCGAGCCCACGAGGTCGTGGTACCCCTCAAAGCAACCAGGCCGTCGGCATGGCCGCCACTGCCAGCCCCCACCCGGGCTCGTGCCCTGTCGGTGACCCAGATGCAGACACCTGCCGCTTCCCCGGTTCTTCTGGCCGCCCTGTACGGTGACCCCCGCCGCCAAGACGTCTTACTCTCCCGGTACTTGCCCGGCCTACTCGAACAACTCGGCAACCCGCCATGGTGGTTCATCCGCTTCCGCGACCCGGACCAACACCTCCGCGTACGCATCGCCCTCCCCGCCCTGGAAGCCTTCGCCGACACGGCCCGAACGGTGAGCGCCTGGGCCGACGAGCTACGAAGCATCGGCCTGCTGGCCGACCTGCGCTATCCCACCTCCTACCGGGAGATGGGCCGCTGGGGCTCCGGCACCGCATGGGAGGCGGCCGAGGAGGTGTTCCGGGCGGACTCGCGCGCCGTCCTGGCCCAACTCGCGCAGCCACGGCGTCCGGGCCAGCGCACGCTGGTGGTGGCCCACACGGTCGCCATCGCCTCCGCTTTCCTGGGCACCACCGAGGCTGGGATGCAGTGGCTGATCGACCATGTCTCGCCGATCGCACCCGTGCCCGTTCCGCGCCCGCAGTTCACCGAGGCCGTACGGCTCGCCGACCCGAGCGACGACTGGTCGGCCTTGTGCAGGGTCCCGGGCGGAGACGCCATCGTGTCCGGATGGACTGACCGGGATACGGCGCTTGCCGCGTACCGGCCGCACCTTCCCGGCCCGGACACCCAGGGCATCGCCCTCGACGACGTTCTGACCTCCCTGTTGCACGTCCACTTCGTGCGCCACGTCGCCGTGAACTTCCTGGAGGAAGAGGTGTGCCTCTACCTGGCGCGCGCCGCCGCCCTGGCCTGGACGGCTCGCACTCGGGGGAGAACCTCGTGAACGCCCACCCTGCGCTCGGTCTGGTCGACACCATCGCCGCCCAGCTCGCCGACCCCGAGACCATGCCATGCGGCTCTAGGACGCTGTCCTTGGATCGGCAGCATCTTGCCTACGGGCCGCCCGGCATCGCGCTCCTGCACATTGAGTTGGCCGCGAACGGCCTCGGCCCGTGGCACCGCGCCCACGACTGGCTCACCGCCGCCTCCCGGCAGCCGCTCACCAGCGGCCCGGACAGCCACCCGTTCTACGGAGTACCTGCCTTCGCCCACGCCCTGTCCTGTGCCGCCGACCACCTTCCCGGCTCCTACCACCGCGCCCTCGACGCGATGGACGCCCAGATCACGGTCGACGTCGGACGCCGTCTCGACGCGGCCCACCGCCGCATCGACGCCAGACGCCTGCCGCAGCTCGCCGAGTTCGACGCCATCCGGGGTCTCACCGGATACGGCGCCTACCTACTGCGCCGAAGCCCCGGCAGCTCCACGACGCGCGCCGTTCTCGACTACTGCGTGCGCCTCACCGAACCGATCACCCACCACGGCGAGACCCTTCCGGGCTGGTGGGCGGAGACCGGGCCCTCGGGCAGCCCGGACGACCGATTCCCCGGCGGGCACGCCAACACCGGTATGGCGCACGGCATCGGCGGCGTCCTCGCACTCCTAGCCCTTGGCGCTTGGGACGGCTCCGTCACCGATGGGCACCACGCAGCACTGCACACCATCCTGGCATGGCTGGACCGCTGGAAGGAGGAGGTCGACGGCGGACCGGTCTGGCCGTACTGGGTCACTCAGGGCGAGCTGCGAAGCTGGCATCTCGCCCCGTCCGCACCCCGGCGGCCATCCTGGTGCTACGGCACCGCCGGCCTCGCCCGCGCCGAGCAACTTGCCGCGCTTGCCCTCGGCGACACCCGCCGCCAGATTGCCGCGGAGAAAGCACTCGTGGCCGCCCTTACCGCCCCCGAGCAGCTGAAGGCCACGACGGACAACGGCCTCTGCCACGGGTTCGCCGGCCTCGCCCACGTCGCCACGCGTACGGCCGACGACGCCCACCGCTCGACCGCGGAGAAACTCCGCGCCGCGATCCCGGCCCTCCTGGCTGCGGTCATGCCACCGGGCACCGACCCCGAACTCACGGCCACGGCGCTCATCCAGGACGAGGAATGCGGCCTCGGCTTCCTCGACGGCGCCGCCGGCATAGCCCTGGCCCTCCTCGCGTCCAGCACCGCCGCACCACCCCGGTCCGCCTGGGACGCATGCCTCCTCATCGCTTGATCCACCGACCGAAGGACCTCAATGCCTCCCGACCGCTGGCAGCAGCACAACATCGCCTTCGCCGACCGCGAGATTGCCCGACGCACCATCGCCGAACGCCTTGGCCCCGCCCTGATCGAGGCCGAGGCCGACGGCCAGCTGACCGGCTGGTGGTTCATGAACAAACAGCCCTGGCCGCTGCGTTACCTCGCGGACAAGCCCTCAGCAGCCATCGAGTCGCTCCTGAGCGATCTCATCGGCGACGGCGTGGCCGTGTCGTGCCTGCCCTGCGTCTACGAGCCCGAGACCGACACCTTCGGCGGCCCGGAGGCCATGGACACAGCCCACGAACTGTTCCACAGCGACTCCCGCCACCTGCTCACCTACCAGCCGAGCCCGATGCACCTGGGACGCCGGGAATCCGCCGTCCTGCTGGCGAGCGTCATGATGCGCGGTGCCGGACTCGACTGGTTCGAACAGGGCGACGTATGGGCGAAGGTCGCGACCCTTCGACCAGCCACCGCTCCACAACCGTCCGAACGAGCCGCCGAACTGGCTCCGGCCATGCGCAAGCTCATGACCGCAGACGCCCACAGCCTCTGCCGCCCTGGTGGCCCACTCCACGCGCACGAGGAATGGGTGACCGCCTTCGAACGGGCCGGCGCCACGCTCGCCGACCTCGCAGGCCGCGGCGCCCTCACCCGCGGCCTGCGAGCCGTCATCGCCCACCACGTGATCTTCCACGCCAACCGCGCCGGTCTCCTCCGGTACGACCAGAGCGCCCTGTCCCACATCGCACGAGAGGTAGTCATGGGAACGAGTGACCACACCGAGTCGCCCACCGAGGCAACGGTCGACATCGATAGCGTCAGCGCGGTGAACACCGACGCGATCACCACCCCGAGGGCGGACGCCGAGCGCCTCCGCAACGCCCTGGTCGACCAGCTTCGGGCGGACGGACCCGCCCGCACGCCCGCCGTCGAGACCGCGTTGCGGACCGTTCCCCGCCACGTGTTCGTGCCCGACGCGTCACTCGAAGACGCCTACGCCAACGCACCGGTGCACATCAAGTACGACACCGACGGCACATCCATCTCCTGCGCCTCCCAGCCAGGCGTCGTCGCCCTCATGCTGGACCAGCTCGAAGCCCAGCCCGGCGAGCGCATCCTCGAACTCGGCGCAGGCACCGGCTACAACGCCGGTCTGCTCGCCCACCTGGTTGGCGAGAGCGGACACGTGACCACCCTCGACGTCGACGACGACCTCGTGGAAGGCGCCCGTGCGCACCTCGCCGCCGCCGGGATCACCAACGTCGAGGCCGTGACCCGCGACGGAGCACTCGGCTACGCCGAAGCAGCGCCGTACGACCGGATCATCGCCACTGTGGGCGCGCACGGCGTGCCGCACGCCTGGCTGCAGCAACTAGCGCCCGGCGGTCGGCTCCTCGTCCCCCAGCGCCTCAAGGGCACCGTCTCCCGCTCCATCGCCTACGAGCAGCGCGACGGCCGGTGGGTCTCCCTCGGCAGCGAGATGAACACCTTCATGCCCCTTCGGCGGGGCATCGCCGATGACGACCGCCGAGTCATCCCGCTCAGCACGGACGGCACCGTACGACTCCAGGCCCCCGCCGGGCTCAGCATCGACGCCGATGCCCTCGCAGGTGTACTCGCCCAGCCGCGCACCGAGGAGTGGACCGGCATGACGGTCCGCGCCATGGAGTCGCCGGAGTGGATGGAACTGTTCGTCACCTGCTCCCTCCCCTCTGGTCTGATCCGGATGCTGTTCCCCCAGAGCGCCAAGGGCACGCTGCTCACCGAGGACCCCTACCCCTCGTCAACTGCGGTCGTTGACACGGGTGCCGTTACCTACCTCGCCCGGCGCGTGTCCAATCAGAAGACCCCCGAGGGCGACAGGCTCTGGGAGTTCGGCGTCATCGGCCACGGCCCCGGCAGCGACGAGCTGGCCGCGAAGGTCGCCGACACCATCCGTACCTGGGACAGGGAGTACCGAGGTCGTGAGGCCACGTTCGAGATCCAGCCCCTCGACACCCCCGCCATCGAGCAGCGCCCCGGTCTCTTTGCCCTCGACACACCGCTGAACCGCATCGTCGTCGACTGGCGATGACGCCCCACGCGTAGCGGACGGTGCCCGTCGGCGTACAGCTGGCGGACACCGGCGCCTCATCAGTCCTCGCTCTCGACCTGGGGGATCCATGGACCCATACGGCCCCATAGCCCAGCGTTTCCCGCTCGTCGCCCGCTTCCGCCCCGCCTGCCTGCCCCTGCCTGAACGCGTACGCGCACTCGTCGACCTGGCCGACAACGCGGTGAAAAGGACCGACCAGGGGCTCGCCTCGGCCGTCTACAACCAGGCCGCGCTCATCGCCTCCGACCTCGACCTCCCCGAGCTCGCCCGCGAGATGTGCCACCAGCACGCCGCCGCCTACCTGTACGCCTACCCCCTGCCCGGCATGAGCGCAATCCGCGGACTGGAACCGGTCGTCAACCTCGCTCGCCTCCAGATCCGCGCCGGCCACCCCGACGAGGGCCGTCAGCGACTCCTCAACCTGTACAAGGCCATCGAGACGGGCACAGCCGCCCGGTTCGAAGGCGTCAACGTACCTGCGAACCTCACTGCGACCGGCGAAGACCGCCAGGAGGTTCGCGCGTGGCTGTGGCGCGTCCTCCTCGCGGACGGCACGCGCACCCTCACCGCCGAGGGGCGATGGCCCGAGGCGCTGGCGCACATCGGAGCCCACCACGGCATCGGAAAGCGAATGCTCGACGGCCGACAGGTCGCCGTACTCGCCGCCCTCGTTGCGGGTGACACCGCGCAGGCCGCTGCCCTCCTTGCCGACACGATGCCCGGCGACCCGTGGGAACAAGCCGTCACGGCATGTCTGACCGTTCTATGCCGCCGCGACGCCGGGCAGCCGACCGACGGCCACCTGGCGGATCTGGTGACGGCCTACCTCGGACGGAAGGCCGAACCCGGGATGACCGTCTTCGACACCCGGCTCGGACTTACGGTCCTCGACGCATTCGGTTCCGCCGATGCGCTCGCCGCGCATCGCATCGTCGAGGGCCTCCATCGCAGGACGACGGACACCGAAGACGGCTATGCGGCCCGCGAGACCCTGGCTCACCCTCTGTTCACCGAGATCGCCACGGACCGGCAAATGCAGGACTGTCGCGTGCTGGTGCGCGCCTGCGCCCTCGGCTCAGGGACCCTTCCGAACGAGCTGCGAGGAGAACTGACGGCGGCTCTGCGCACCAGCGACCGCGTGATCCGGGAAAGCCTCGCACGTCCCTCAGATCCCGGAAAGACGCAGCCCCTGCGGCTCTGACGTCGTTTTACCGCCGCCGTCCTCGCGGTGCTTGCGGAACAACCGGGGCAGCCGTTGCCGTCGTCGGCAATGGCGCAGCGGACCGTTGTGTTGCGCTCCGGGCCTGCGCTGCCAGGGCTCGTGCAGTGGGCGCCGGCCTTGCGCTGAGGCGTTCGATTCGCCACGCCAGGGTCCTTGCGGGGGATCGGGCGTCCTCCAGGGTCCGCTGGTCGACAGCCTGCTGGAGAAGCTGCTCCGGGTTGTGGCCTGCTGCCTCGGCTTCGGCGAGGGCAGTGGTCAGGGCACCGAAGGCGGGATCTTCGGTGATCTGCTCGACGTGATCGGGCACGACTTGGTGCAGGTGGAGGATGTGCCTGTCCGCCGCCTGCTGAGGCGGTCGGCGCTGAGCGAGGGCGGCCAGTGGTGCGGCGGCTGCCTGGTCGTAGGCCGCCTGGAGGTGCAGCAGGGTCTGCTGGGCGGCGGCAACCTGCTGGTCGTGGTGGCGGAGCTGGTGCCAGCGAGCGGCGGCGATGACGACGAGGATCGCGGCGTCGAGGAACATCGCCAGGGCGGCGCCGTCCCTGGGTACCGGATCGCGGAGCATCGCCCGCACGGCACCACGCAGGGCGCGGGCGTGCTGGTGTTCGGCCTGGATGCGGGAGCGTGTGGCGCGCTCGAACGCCGTTGCCGCCTCTCGGAGCTGAGGCCGAAGAGCCTGGGGCGCGAGGAGAGGAAGGGCGTCGAGGGCTTCACCGAAGGCGGCGAGGTGGGCCTGGGAGGCTTCGTCGTCGGTCCGGTCGAGGTGGCGCGGGATGCGTTCTGCGGAAGCAGTGGCCTGGTGCCACGTGTTCGGCCTGCGCCGACCCGGCTGGGCGCCTGCCTGCGGTTCGGTGTTCTCCAGGCGTTCTCGGATCTTGGGGAAGGACAGGTCGGGGGCGAGTTCGGAGCCGGAGTACCAGACGGGCCTGTTGTCGGCGGTGGTGGTGTCTTCGGCAGCGACCTTGTAGCCGCGGACGTCGCCGGAGGGGAAGTGCACGATCTCGACGAGTACGCCGTCGATGTGGCTGAGCAGGTGGACGAACTCCTCCATAGTGGAAGCAGCGGCCACAGCGGTGCGCACGGTGGCACGCAGGCGCTCGCGAGCGGGCAATCGCTGGCCGGTACGGCGGGCCTTCTCCTGCTCGGCGCGGGTGGTCCGCTTGGCGGCGGTGCGGTCGCCGCGGGCGACGCGGAAGAGGCCGTATTCCTTCTCGATGGCGGCGAGTTCGCGGTCGGCGGTGAGGTAGTCGTTCCAGTGGCGTGCGGCGTGCAGATCTGCGCGGACCTTGGTGGCGGCGATGTGGATGTGGTCGGGGGCGTGGCGGACGGCGACCCAGCGGCAGCCGTCCGGATCACCGGCGGGCGCGATGCCGGTGGCCTCGACGACCCGGCGGGCGATGGCGGCCCACTCCTCGTCGCTGAGGTGGCGGTCGCTCTCGGCGGCCCGGATCGAGCAGTGCCACGTGTGCCGCTCCGGGGCACGGCCGAGCCGCCGGGCCTGCTTGACGTGCAGGTCGAGGTCGGCCACGAGGAGCCTCCTGGCCGCGTTAGGGTCCTCAGCGCGGCCGGGGTCGGGGGCGAAGCCGTCCCAGGAGGCGACCAGATGCGGGTCGGTGTGGTCCTTGGCCTTGTTCGTGTCGAACAGATACCGGATCAGGCCCGCGGTCTCCTTGCCACCGCTGATCTTCGCGATCACCGGGCCGCCCGCTTGGCGACGGCCTGGTTCGCGGCGGCCGCGATGTGGCGGACGGCCGTGCCAACCGCGTCCAGGGTGCGCTCGGTCTGGGCCAGGACAGCGGTGTCCCCAGGGTGCGGGGGGCCGCCGGAGTTGAGCTTCTTGGTGATCTGGTTGAGGTTGCGGCCGATCCTGGCGACCTCGCTGCGCAGGGCGGTGAGCTCGTCGATGTAGTCGTCGAGCTCGGTGCGCTGGCCGGGCAGGGCGAGGTCGCCGTGGACGTGGGCCATGACGACGGCTCCAACGTAGTGGGCGCCGGCGATGTTCAGCGAGCGGGCCATGCGCTGGATGTCGGCCTTCTCCTCGACGCTGTAGCGGGCGTCGACTCGCTCCTTGCGTTGGCCGTTCGGATCGGGCTTGCGCCGTCGGGCGACGCGGTGCAGCGCGGCGGCTTCGGCGGCACGCGGCAGCGCGACGGCGGCGGTGTCGACGGGCTGTTCCTGCTCGGGCACCCCCTGGTGCCCGAGTGCCTCCGCCACCCCCGGGGCGGAGGCGTCCCCGCTGCGGCCGTCCCTGGACGGTCCAGCGGGATACCTTGCTCCCGCCGAGGTGGGGGTGGTCATCTCTGTTGGAGCGACCGGCAGTTCGTGGTGCGAGTCGTGCATTGATCGGTCTTCCATGAGGTTGGGGGCGGGGGCGGTCTCAGTGAGGGTGGTCGGCGCGCGCGGCCTGTTCCCTGGCCTTGACGGTGCGGACGACTTCTCCGGCGATGTCGCTGCCGACGCTGTAGCCGTTCGCGCGCACGGTCTCCTCCAGCAGGTCACGGGAGAGACGTCCGTGCTCGTCGTAGAGGTGATCTGCGTAGTCGATGAAGAGCTCGCGTGTGGCGCGCGGTTTGCGGCCCTGGCCATTCGGCTCCGCCCGCGAGGTCTTGCCCGGATCGTCGCCCTGCGGCTCCCCGCCCGGTTTCGATTCCGGGCTGGAGGTCGTGCGGGCGGGCTGCCGCGGGCGGTTCTCGGGCTGAGGGCGGGCTGCCCGGTCGGCGGTGTCATCGCCAGCGACCTTGGCGGGCGGGCGGCCCGGAGTCTCTGCCCGCTTCGCTGCGGTGGCCCGCGGGCGGGCGGTCGCGGTGCCGCCCGTCGTGCGCGCGGCAATATCGGGCCAGCGGGCGGGCAACGGGACGGTGACCAGGGCGAGGGCCTGTTGGCGGGTGGCGAGCTTGCGCAGCAGCAGCTCGTCCTGGCGTTCGTCGCGGTCGACGTCCGCCTGCTCCAGGGCCTTGTGCAGGCGGCGGGTGAGGCGTCGGCCTCGCGGCTTGCTGCGTCTCTCGGGCTCCATGGTCTCTGCCCGGAGGATCAGGGTGACCGCCCGGTCGAGGGCGCGCTCGCGGATGATCCGGGCGGAGTCCGCGTCCCGGTCTGCGATCCCCATGCGGGCCAGCAGCCGTTCGCGTGCCTGTCGGGTGAGGACGGCGGTCAGGCTGCGGGAGTCGGCGTGCGGGCTGCGGTTGCGCAGTTCGATGCCCATGGCCAGGTGCCACAGCACGGCCGCCAGCACCGGGCCGACGAAGGCGCGCACGGTTCCGCCGATCAGCCCGGACTCGGCGTAAGCGGGCACGATCTGCACGCCGGTGATCACCCAGGTGAGGGTGCCGGGCGCCCCGGGTGCCTGCTTCGGGCCGTTGAGGTTCTGCCGGGCCATCAGCGCGGTGGCGAACAGGGCGAGTTCGGCGGCTGCGAACATCGCGGCGCGCTCGACGGTGCCGCCCATGTCGAGGTAGTCGGCGGCGAACCGCCAGCTGGTGTCCGCGCTGTATGCGGTGCAGCCGATCGCGGCGACGGCGGCGACCGGGATGGCGGCGGTGCCACGTCGCTGCCCGCTGCCGTGCTTGCGGGCGCGCTGCCACAGCCATCCAGCGGTCAAGGCGAGGGCAGCGAGTGGGACTACGGCTGCTGTGGGTGAGGGGATCCAGTGCGCCAGGGACGCTGCCTGGGACGTTGCGGCGCTTGTGGCCAGGGTGCTGCCGGATGTCATGCAGGGGCTCTCCAAGGGCTCGCGCGATCGAGGGCATGCCTGTGCGCGGGCGGGTGAGGTGAAGGCAGGGAAGGGAGACGCGCGGCGGCCGTCAGGCGGCGGGCGCGGCACGGCGTCGGTCGGGGCCGGTGAGGATGACGCGTTCGGTCATCTCGGCGAGGCGGGAGGCGACGCGGTCGCCGAGTGCGGTGCGTAGCTCGGCGGTGGGGAGGTTGGTGGTGATGAGGGTGGGGAGCATGTGCTCGTACCGGTGGTTGATGAGCCGGTAGGTGAGCTCCTCGGTCCATTCGCTGATCTTGGCCGCGCCGAGGTCGTCCAGGAGCAGCAGCGGGCAGCGGGCCAGCGTCTGCAGTTCCCGTTCGCCGTCGTGGCCGGCGCGGGGGCGGAGCCGCGCGTGGAGGTCGGCGGAGGTGGTGGCCTCCCAGCGCAGGCGCACGCCTCGGGTGAGGAGGGCGCGGACGGCGCCGTATGCCTGGTGGGTTTTGCCGGTGCCGGTGGGGCCGGCGATCAGCAGCGACGGTCCCTCGGCGATGCCGGGTCCGCTCGGGCCGGGGCGTCCGGCGCGGGCGATCTGGTCGGCCCAGGTGGTGATCTGGGGGTGGTCGGCCAGGGCGCCGCGGTAGCGGGCGGGGATGCGTGCGTCGGCCAGTTCCAGGGCGGTGACGCGCTCGGCAGGTGGTTCCTGGGCGGCAGCGGCGGTGGGGTCGATGCCGCGGCTGGCCAGGATGCCGTTGAGCCAGTCGGCGAGGGGACCGAGTTGGCGGGGCTCTCGGCTGAGGGTGGCGGTCAGAGCTCATCTCCGTAGGCGGCGACGACGTCGGTGGGGTTCGTCCACGCCCTGTGGGAGGCGGGCGTGGCGGGGGAGGCGGCGTTCATGACCTCGTGGACGAGGCTGGGCAGAACGCTCGGGGACAGGCCCTTGACGCGATGGCGTTCGAGGGCGGCCCGGAGATGGGTGGGGGAGATGCCCTCGTCGAGCAGTTTGCGCACCTGTCCGCCGAGCTGGTTCAGGAAGGCGTCCGGCGGGCGGTGGTTGCACGCGGCGACGTACTCGCCAAGGAGCTGCTTGGCCGAGACGGTGTCGGGTGCGAGGGCGCTCGCGCCCCCCGAAGGGGTATCTCCTAGATCCATGATCCTAGGTCCTAGATCCGGGCAGTGAGGCTTCACCGACGGCTCCGTGAGTCCTCCGTGAGTCCTCACTGAGGACTCACGGAATCTACCCTGACCTGCGACTTCGTCATCGGTGTCCGGATTCACTGCGGGCTCGCGCATCTCCCGTGAGCCCTCATGTAGGGCTCCGTGAGGTGGCAGTGAGGGCTCCGCGAAGCCGACACCCTGAGCGGCGCTCGGGGTGGCTCCGGCGGGAACGTCGTGGTGCGGGCAGGCCGGGAGGCGGCTCTTGCTCGGCCGGTTGATCTTCTGGTGCCGGCTCCAGGTGACGATGTGCATGTACCGCTTGTCGTCCGGCCCCTTGTAGCGGCAGAGCAGCCCGGCGTCGGCGAGCTGGGCGAGGTCCGTCTCGACGTCCGAGGGCCCGTGTTCCGGGCGAAGCACCCACAGTTGTCCCGCGATGATCGCGGCGTGGTCGCGGTGGCGGCCCTGGTCGTCGGCCTGGGTGAGCAGGCCGAGGAAGGTGCGCTCGGCGGTCAGGGAGACGGCGGCCAGGGACTCGGAGACGAAGGCTTCGGGCTTGATGGTGCGGATTCGTGCCAAGAGGGGGTGGTTCCTCACTCGGTTGTAGATGGGCGGGCACCCATTGCTCACCGTCGATGGGCGGTACGGGCCTCAGGGGTGGGGGAGTTGGCTGGTTCTGCCGCGCGCGGCACGTCGATGGCCACTCGCGCGCTTTCCGGGGGTGTCGTCAACATAGCCACACCCATGCGGCGCAAGTCCAGCCCTGTCCCGCGCAATCTCTCACGGCAGAAAGGCGCAGAGAAAGGAGTCGGGAAGGGGAGGTTGCAAAACTGCAGGGCACGATCGGCGGTTGACGAAATAGTTGCCTTGGTGGCCGAGCCAGAAGCATCACATAGAGAAGCCGTTGACGCCCCGCCGACAGGGAAGCTACAACACAACACCCCACGTCAGAGCACTCGCAGAGTGGCAGTAGATGTACCGGATTTCGATACATCCGGACCTTCCGCGGTCGCTTACCCGGCCAACCGAGCGAGCGCAACATAGACGACGATCGCCGGTTCACCAAACCGGCGAATGCGAGCTACAAATGGAGCCATGGCAGCACGACCCCTGGAAATCGGTCCGTACGGAATACGGGCCGCCCGCACCATCGAAATCCTCCGCACCGAACGCGGCCTCGCTCAACGCGAACTCGCCGCCCATGTCACCGCCCTCGGCCGCCCGATGTCCAACACGATGCTGTCCCGCATCGAACGCGCCCAACGCCGGTGCGACGTCGACGACCTAGTCGCTCTCGCCCAAGCCCTGGATGTCCCTCTCCTCACCCTGCTCCAGTGATCGGCTCGTGAGGCGAGAGGCAGCCGACTCCTGCGCGTCCGGCCCCCTGCCCTGCCGGCTCGTGAGCTGAGTCCGCCGGGGGCTTATAGCACCCGATGCCCGGTTACCGAAACCGGGGATTCTCCGGATGGTTTGAGGTGTCCAACGGGACCGACCCCTCTGTCCCACGTGGCTAGACGCGCCCCAACCCAACCAAGGGAGTACACGAAGTTGCCTGCGCCTTCCCCCCGTACCGAAGAGCCGGCTGTCGCAGAGTTCCGCCCCCACTCCAGCGTCCTCCGACCGACCGTTTCGGCTCTTCCCCACGCCTTCAAGGCGTGAGCTCGGCCCGAGGCCCCGCCTGACAAGTGCGCGGTTGCGAGACGCCTGCCCCGCACATCGCCAGCCCTCGTGCCCACGACGCGTCACGCCGTAACCGCTGACGCCTCAATGCCCTGGCAAGGCTGATTGGCCTTCTACTGAACCGGCCTACAGCCCGGCTGCCGAATCGCCGGGCCACTCATCCCACCCCACCTGCACCGCCAAGGACTCCCCATGCCTGCCCGCTTGCTCTCCATACCCGCTGTCGCCGCCGCTCTGGACGTCGACCGCCGCACCGTCTACCGCTTCATCGCCGCCGGCGACTTGCCCGTCGTCGATCTCCGTACCGGCCCCGGCCGCTCCCGCGTGCGTGTACCCGCTGCCGGGCTGGAGGAGTTCATCAGCAGCAGGACCGTCACCCCGGCCATGGCTCGTCACTGACCCGCACCTGTTTCCGAATCCCTCGACAGTCGAACAAGGAGTAGATCCACGTACCTCCGGAAACTGGCATCCGGCAAGTGGCAGGCGACCGTACGCAACAGAGCGGGAGACCGGTTCAGCGAGTCGTTCCCCCTCAAAGCACAGGCCCGAGCCTGGGGCGCCGACATGGAGAACCAGTTCGCTCGCGGCGCCCTGCGCGACCCGCGAGCGGGCGAGATCTCCTTCAGCGACTGGCACGACCGATGGTGGAACGCCCGCATCGTCGAGCCCCACACCTTGCGCGGCGACGCCTCCTCCATCAAGAACCATGTCCTGCCCTACTGGGAGGGCTGGGAGATGCGGGCCATCACACGCATGGACATCCAGAGCTGGATCCGCGCCCTGGTGGAGAAGGGCGCCGGAGCCTCCGCGATCAAGAGGGCGTACAACCTGACGTCCTCCATGATGCGCGCGGCAGTCGACGACGACATCCTCGCGGTGAGCCCTTGCCGCAACATCGACCTGCCGGCCATCGCGGTCAAGCCGCCGCAGTGGTTCACGCTCGATCAGGCGCAGAGCATTCTGGACGAACTCCCCACGCCTTGGCGGACGATGTGCTTGCTCGGCTTCTACACCGGGCTGCGCTGGGGCGAGCTCTCCGGCCTTCACCGCCACCGCATCGACCAGCGCCGCTCGCGCCTCTTCGTCGTGGAGGTCAACACCAAGAGCGGCATCAAGGAGTATCCGAAGAGCTCCAAGAGCCGTCGCGAAGTCCCGCTCCCGCCCCACGTCCTCGAGGCCCTCGAACGCCACATCCACCGGCTCGAACGGGACGCCGTGGTGTTCACCACCATCACCAAGGGTCGCGCCGGCCGCCTCCTCAGCGACAGCAACTGGCGCACACAGACGTGGTGGCCGGCCGTCGACGGCGCCCGCTACTTCGACGGCGACGGCGAGCAACAGCCTGTCCCGCACTACCCGCCGCACTCCATGCGCCACACCTGCGCCTCATGGCTGGTCCAGAAGGGAGTCTCGCTCTACGAGGTCCAGCACCTCCTCGGTCACGAGAGCTTCCAGACCACCCAGCGCTACGCCCACCTGCAGCCGGACGCGCACAAGGCGGTGCTCGGAGCCTGGGAGCGTCTGGACGCGCCGCTGACCATCGCCGCATGAACGTCCTTCGCCCTGTCCTCATGGACAGGGCGAAGGTGTTTGTGTGTTTGCGGAGACGTCGGTCAGGGGCGTCGGTCGGTCCGCTCGTCTTTTCTCGGCGCGGCCAAGGGCGACTGCGCACTGGATGCTTGGTCGGGAGCGGTGGCTTGGTGGCCGTGTAGTCGATAGACCATGTCGTCGGGACAACGGTCCAGGCGGGCCCGGCGCCAGGCGACGTCGTAGGACAGGGGTGTTGCGCTGCGCCGTTGAATGAACAGGGCTCGGAGGCTGGTCAGGGGTGCCAGCAGCATCCGCCACAGGGCGAGCTTCATGGGTGCGCCCTTCGGGGTGCTCCGTCAGACCCGGACATGTTCGGGTCTGCGATGCCGCTGGGGAGACTGCCGCCGTTGAGAGCCTTAAGGGAGTCGGACAGCACGAGCATGGCCTGCTGTCGCTTCTCGATGTTCGTGAACCCTTGGCCGACCTGCTCCCATTGCTGCAGGAGCGGGAACCACCAGCGGTCGCAGGAGCAGATCAGGCGAGCAAGCCGCTGGAGTTCGGCAACGTGCTCGTCGCCCAGGGCGCCGGGGGCGTGGTGTTCGAGTTGGTCCAGGACGACGAGGTCCGGATGGTCGTAGAGGTTCTCCTTCAAGAAGCGCAGGCGGCGGACGCGCTGCTCGTCCGCTGCCCGCTGAGCCAGCAGCTCCTGTGCTGCGCTGGGCAGACCAAGAGTCGCCTTGACGTTCAGCAGGCAGTAGTTCGGGGCACGGCGGGGCAGAGCGCCGAGAGCCGCGTTGACGACGTCCTGCGCGGCGGGCACGTCTGAGGCGCACAGACGTACCGCTGTCTCGGTCGCCGTGGCATGCACGGTGGCGCGAACCGTCTCCTCCACGCTGGGAGGCACCCGCCACAGTGGTCGCCAGGTGATTGTGTATAGGGCCTCGAAGGCGATGCCATCGGTGGCACTGGGCAACAACCGTGGCTGGGCAGACCTACTCGTACGGACGGCGCGGCGCCATGGCCACCTCATACGAGGTTCTCTTCGAGCGGGAAGACCGTGCGCACACGGCTGTCGACGAGATGGTTGTAGAAGTCGTCGGCCACGCTGACGCCCTCAACGGTGGAGATGCCGCGCAGCCCGTTCATGAACCTCCAGCCGGCCTCGAACATGTTGTGGCCCCGCAGCGCCGGCAGAAGCTGGTCGCGCAACTGCGTATAGGCGCGGGGATCGTCGGCACAAGCACGAATCCAGTCCGTCAGACGCGAGGTGACCTGGGCGGCGGTCTCCGACGAAGACAGCAGGTCGTGCACGCCGCGCTGTACGTCGATGTCCGGGGGAGGGGAGCCCAGGAGCCACGGCGTGCCGTCGTGGCTGAGGGTCATCAATGCAAGGAAGGCCAGGGCGCCGCTGCGCGCGGAGGAGACCTTGCCCTGCTGCCAACTCTGGACCTCACCGGCCAGCCGCTGGGCGACGGTGGGGTGTTGGACCAGAGCATCGAAGGCAGCCTGGACTTGGCCGATCACGGTGCCGCCGGTGTTTTTGTGCGCGACCCGGCGCAGGCGCACCATTGCCCGCTTGGCCAGAGAAGTGGCGACGGAGGAGTCCTCCAGGACGCGTCGGCACACTGTAATAACCGCGGGCGCGTAACTCTCCTTCTCCGCCCATCCGTACAGCGCCTCCCACGCCAGGCGCCCCACGTGTTCGTTATGCACGGCACGTTCCATGACCGCACCAAGCACCTTGGGGTGAGTGCTGCCGACCAGGCCGCCCAGTGTCGTGAGGTAGTCCACCGATCCGTGCCGTACGGTGAGCTCGGCCAATGCAGCCACTGCGTGGTCTTCCGGCTCGGCGCTTTGAGCCGTCGCGACGAGCCAGGTCAGCAAGGGCTCACGCATGACGTCGTAGTTGTCCCAGACGTACTCCAGTACCGCGCGTCCATAATCAGGCCGGTCGAAGACCACGGTGTCCTGCAGGTCGACTTCACCGCCGACATCCTGGATGCGCCGGCGCATTCCCCGTCCGGCCAGCGCGCTGAGGGGCGGTGAGAATTTTGCTGCTGCGCCGGGAGCGTCGGGGGCGTCGCCGATGGCTTTTAGCAGAGCGGCCGCACTGCGCGCGACGAGGGGCATGGGTGCCGTCTGCTGCACAGCCATGGCCAGCAGCAGACAGCGGTCCTCCACGGTGAGTGAGGGGTTGTCGTGTGTGCGCAGGCTGTTCATCTCGCCGAACCGGCCGTCCAGTTCGCCGCGCCAGTCGGTCAGAGCCGCGATGATGCGTTCTTCCAGCGTGGGCGGGGTTCCGCCGTCGGAGTCTGCCCGCACTCGCGACTGCTGGGAGCCGACGTGGATATGTTCCTTCCAAGCCGTCACAGCGGAGTGCGCGGCCCGTACGGCGGCCACCGCCGTCAGTCCGCGCAAGGAAGCCATGGCCTTGGGGAAGGAGCGAAGCGATGTGACCAGCTGTCCGTAGCCGTTGGCGTCCAGATGCGCCTCTACGACTTCCTGGGCATCGGGAGCCTCGTGCAGACGAACCACTTGGATGCCGTCGCGATCGCTGAGACGGTGATCTTTCCACAGGTCCTGTGCCACGGTCAGCGCCAGATAAGAACCGCAACCCCGGAGGTGGGCGGCGTGTTCTGATAGCGCGTCGAGGAAGTCGGCCGATACCTGATCTTTCTCCGGGTGCTTGAGGTCAAGCTGGTAGGCGTGCGCGATCTCCAGCGGCAGGCGTCCTTTGCTGGGGGTCTTCCAGTCTGCGTCCAATTTGACCAGGGTGGCGTCGTGAGCAGTGTGCTCGGCCAGAAGCCGCAGCGCGAGGGTTGTCGAGCCGTATGAGCGGGGCGCGACGATGATGATCACGGGCTGGTGTGGGCGGCTGGTACTGGGATTGACGATCTGCTCCCAGATCGTGTTCCAGTGCGCGCTGCGAACGAACGGCTGATCGAGCAGTCGCTCACGACTTTGCTCGACGCCCTCCAGCAAGTCCTGCTTTCGGGTCTCCAGGATCAGCTGTTTGATGTAGTGGGCGACGACATCGGGGTCCCCATACACGTGTGTCGCCCGGTCCTCCGTTTCATGCACGCGATGCGCGGGCGAGACGGCATCCGGTGGTAGGGGAGCGAGGGAAGGAGATGGGGCGTCAGGGTTCGCGTCCCGTCGATCGGGAGCACCGGATCCGGGGCGCAAGCGATGCAGCCAGCCGCCGGAGCCGTTGGACTGGTTCTCGGTAGCTTCGCTGGTCGGTTGGATGGGGTCGAACGGCACGTCAGACATACGAGTGCTCCAGGGTGAGTGTGGGAAGAGTGGGAGGGCGGAAGGCCAGGCGACTCACCGCTGGCGGCGATCGATTCGCAGGGTGTCGATGCTGTTGGCGATCGTGGGGTCGCTGACCTGACCGTGGAACTGGAACGTGCCGCCACTGCTGGCAACTGGTGTCACCGACGCGTCGCCCGGCTGCGCAGCGGAGGAGGGAGCAGCGGCCGGCGGTGCGGCGTCCGTGACATAGGGGCGTACGGCCGGCCCGGTCAGGCCCGGCACATGAATCCGGCAGGGCTGCTCGAAGCCGGGCTTGTCGCCGACGCGGGCAACCGCCTCAAGGAAGTGGTGTGGGCCCAAATCCTGCGTGCGTCCCGCGTGCACGGTGCGCTGGTAGACGATCTCGGAGAGCGCGGCAGCAAGGAAGCCGCCACTGTCCTTCGCGGCGGACAGCGCCTGGCGGTTCGCCTGACTGTCGAGCAGCCGGCTGGTGTCATTGATGGCGTCACCGCGGTGGTCGGGCAGGGACAGCGGGCCGATGTGCACACTGGCCCACAGCCGCAGGACGGGACTACTGGCCAGCCGCTGCCGCTCGTAGCGCATCAGAGCCGCATCGAGCCGGCCGAGCAGCGGGTCCACGAGACGTGCCAGCACCGAGGGCGGGAACAGCAGGATCGCCCCGTCGCCACTGTCCTTGTAGCCGCCGGGAAGTTCCTGTGGGTCGGGCAGCTGACATTCAGCGATCACAGTCGCCACGATGTCGTCCACGTCGCACCGGGCGGCAGCCATCTTCGCCTCGGGGATCTGGCTGTACTTCTCCATGTCGATCGCCACAAGGGCGAGTTCGGCGGGCACATCCAGGGGCTCTGCGTGCAGCGGCGCATCCATTGAGCACCGTCCTTTCAGCACAGGCGGTCAGGGAAGTGCCCATGCTGATCGGGCGAGACGGCCGCCGCTGCCCAGTAGTGGGCACGCCTGAAGTGCGGCCCGTCACGCCTGCGTACGCGCGTGCGACTGAATCGAATGGATGTCACGAACGAGGAGCCCACCACTGGAGGTGGTGCGGACCCAGTCCTGCTCACGCCAGGGCTTGAGCGCGTTGACCACCGCGTTGCGGGAAGCGCCAATCATCTGAGACAGCTCCGTCTGGGTCAGACGCACGGCAAGATCCGAAGCCGAAGCGGATGCGGCCTCGACCAGCCGCGACAGAGCCGATGCCAGACGCAGCGGCACAGACGCAGTGGCCAGTTCGAGCCGCACGGCCTCGGATTCCCTGACCCGGGCGATGGCATGGCGCAGGAGCGGGGCCAGCAGATCATGTTCCTCAACGAACGTGAGGAAAGCGGCAGCCGGGATGATGCGGATCTGACAGGACTCGGCGGCGATGACCGTGGCCGTGCGCGGCTGGGAGTCCAACACGGCCAGTTCACCGAGTAACTCACCGGCGCCGCGCACGGCAAGAAGCGTCCTTTCTCCGCAGACCCCGGCCAGGGTGATCAGCGTTGAACCGGACTCCAGCACGATCACGTGAGTTGCTGGATCTCCCTGCCGGAGCAGCACACTCCGAGCGGGCCTGACGCGCTGCGGTGCGAGCGCCTTCAGGCGTGCCCATAACTTGTCGCCGATCACCGTGGCATGCGGCTGATACATGCGTCCCCCTGCTGTGCGGCCCGACACACTTAGGTGATCGTCTCAACTAACCAGAATGTTGCTCAATAGACACATTCCAGCCATCAGGAGTGCTGCTAGGGCAAAGTCGACGGCCAGGCGGGCCGCTCGCAGCTTCCTGTCCGCCAGCCAGGCCAGCACTTGTAGTCGTCGGCCCTCGACATGCCGTTCAAGCTCCCCACGAGCAGCCGTACTCACACCGGCCCGGTCGTGTACGAGTGCCTCGCCCATTAATTCGGTATGCAGCCCCGCCCTTGGGACCACGGGCCGCAGCGCGAGCAGCGCAGCCCCTATCGCGGCCATCAGCAAGAGACACATCAGGACAAGGGAACACACCGCGATGGGGGGCATGCCGTGTGCACTCGACAGCACGGCAACCCCTGCAGCCAGCAGGCCACCGGCTATTCCGCACAACGCCGTTGCTTTTGTATCGGCCCTCTGCACCTCGACGAAGGCGCGTTCAGCGTGCCCTTGCAGCCGGTCCATCTCCGTCGGAATACTGCCTGGCTCGCGCATGTCGTCCCACACCCCTCCGCGCCCGTCGCCTGCTTGTCGTCGCAGTTGCCAGCCTGCTCTCAGCTGACGAGGATTGATGCCAACCGCAGGGCACGAGGAGGGGTAGGTTCCTCACTCCATGGCCTTCCGTGGGGCGTAGTCACGGGGATGTGGGTCGACGTCGGCGGGGCGGCGCAGCGCCTAGCGCTGGCTGAGCCTCGTTGGGCGGAGGCCAGCTCATGCCTCGGCCGTGACGCTCGTTTGACGCTCCGAGCGTCCGTGGGGTCGTTCGGCGGGGCTACAAATGGCGGCTGACCTGCGAATACGTCAGGTCCTCCCCCTTCTGATGTCTTTCCGATGACGCATCATGTGGAGTGCGTCGCGATTCTGGAGCCTGTTCGGTAGCGGGTTGACCTGGTGGTTTGAGCCCTCCGCTGCTGCTGGACCTATTTCTCAGGTATCCAACGAGTCGAGCTGATGGTCTGTCAGCGAAGGCGGTATGGCCTGCACGTTCACGCTGACCCGGTGATAGAGCCGATGCCGGTGTGAGCGTACGCCTCGAAGCTCTCGACGCTCGCTGTGATACGACGAACGTCGCTCAGACACGGTCTCCGCAGAGAGAACTGTGCTCTGCCGCTGGAGGCATCAAAGTCACGGTCGTCGGACGTCCATGCCATCATGGTGCCCATGGGGGACGTGAATCTGACCTTTGACGATGGCTCTGTGGTGCGTCTACACCTTGCACCGATAGTCAAAGAGCCTGCTGCACTCGGTGAGTTCAGCACCGGACAGGCCGAGCGGGATGAGTCTCTCGAGCTTCCGGCGGGTTTCGGCGCTGCGCAGCCCGTCAGCGTTCAGGGGCGTGTTGCGCAGGCAATCACCCGAGGAGGCGAAGCGCTCACGGAAGCGCTCCGTCCGCTGGGTGGCGTGCTGGACGGGATCCACCAGTCTCTCGCGGAGTCCGCTCAGCGGCCGGATGAGGTGACCGTGGAGTTCGGGGTGACCCTCGGCAGCGATCTGAGCCTGGGGGTTTTCTCGGGCAAGGGCGAGGCGAGCTTCACCGTTTCAGCCAGCTGGCACTTCACCAGCGGCGCACGGACTGAGACGTCCCCGGAGACACCGCTTCCCGTGCCCGGGGCGGCTGCTTCAATCGTTTCGTGACGGAAGCGACACGGCGTGCTTCCCTCCGTTCAGGATGACACGGCACTTCGCCGGTCGTTCATCTCTGTCCTCGGGCAGGACGGTTTCGTCGGCGCTGCCGTTCTGATCAGCGACTCGCTGGTCCTCACCTGTGCTCATGTCGTCAACACGGCACTGGGGCGAGACCACTTCGAGACCTCCACTCCCGGACCCGACAAGGTCGTCCGGTTGCGGATGCCTCATGTCGACCGCGATCGGGAACTGACAGGTCGTGTCGATCACACGATGTGGCGTCCGCCGAGGCCGTACGCGTCGGCGAACAGCGGCGCTTCCGCGGCCGGAAGGCTGCCGTACTTCGGTGATCTGGCGGTGCTCAGACTCGGGGAACCGGTTCCCGACGGCGCAGAGCCGGCACCATTTTTGCCACAACGGGACGGGCACGAGGTCACAGCGTTGTGGGCCAGTGGCAACCCGCTGACAGCTCTCCGGGCGCTGCCACGCGCTGTGGCCGACCCGTGGGTCGTATTCGACGTCGCGGCAGGCTCGCTGGTCGGCGGGTTCAGCGGCGGTCCGCTCTGGGACCGCGAGCGTGAGGCAGTGGTGGGGGTCGTCGTCGCCGCCCATGTGGCGTCGTCAAGTGAGCGTGCGGCGTCGGGGGCCGCTGGCCCGCTTTATGCGATCGGGCTGCCCACGATCGAGGCCGAGCTGCCTGACCTTCCGCCACTTGCCGTACCCATGGCCGGACATGGTCGGCAGCAGATGTTGGATGTCCTGGAACAGCTTCTGCCGGGCAGCGAGTCCGTCCGCAAATGCGAGGAGAGGCTGGCCGCCAAGCTCTCCCGGGAACCGGAAGGCCAAGCCGCGGACTGCTACAGGCTGCTCGCCCTCGCCTTGAGCGTGCGACGCGGGGTACCAGAACTCCTGGACGTCGTCCGGGACCACTTGGCGGATACCGATGCCGGTGAATGCCCGGCCAGAAGCCTGCTCTGGGACCGGCTGCTGCGTGTCGCCCGCGTGGTGAGCGAGCGGGAGATACTGACCGCGCAACAGCGACGTGACCTGGTCGGTCTACTGGCCTACTGCCACGCCGATCCCACGGATCTGCTGCACTCAGTGCTTCCATACGCCGACGAGTGGCCGCGGGTATCCGGACTCGTCGATGTCACTGACCTACTGGAGGGATACGACCCGGCTGCGGATCGGTTGATGCCTCCTCTGCTTCAGGCAGTCGTCAGGATCGCCCTCACGGAGGGTTCTGCGGGGAACTCCGTGGCGCAAGACCTGGATGCCTGGGTGACGAGGGTGGCACGTCGGCTCGGAGTACCCGAAGCCGCGGTTGACCAGTTTCGCGAGGCCATCCGTCCGGCTCCTCGTGACAGTCGGTCCGCTGTCGTGGGCCCCCGTGTCCAGGTTGAGCTGCTGCCCCTTGCTCCCGGCCATCGCTTCACTTACCAGATCTGGGTCTGGAACGGTGAAGGGCGTCACGAGGTGGTTCTGGTACAGGACTCCGAGGTCTCCAGCGAGCAAGTGGTCGAGGGGATCAGGGGAGTGCTCCGCGATGAGGTACAAGAACACGCGGACCAAGCCCTGGTGGAGTTCTTTGTGGCACCCGCTTGGCTGCGCCTCGACGTCGACACCTGGAAATTGGCGGGGAGCGAGGAGGACAGTGCCTTCCTGCTCGGCATCAGCCGCAGGGTCGTTCTGCGCAGTTCCAGCCGGACACGTGAGACCTACGCCGGCTGGAGGCGGCGTACCAAAGCCCTTCCGTCCTCTCAGCCCCTCGTCCTCGACCACCACTCGACGGACCCCACGGTTGCCCAGGCACGGCTCGAAGCGACTCCGGACGCGGGCGTAGTCATCATGTGTTGCGAGCAACAGCATCACAACCGAGTGCTCCGACAATGCCTCCAAGCCGGCGTGCACACCGTTCTGTGGCACCGGCAAAGCCACGACACGGAGACGGCCAAGAGGCTGCTCGACCTGGTGCAAGGGATCGGGCACGCCGACCTTCCGGAGACGGTACGTCGTGAACGGGCCAGAGCATTGGCGGACCCCGACTGTCTGACGCATCACGGTCGCCGTTTGTCGCTTCTCTACGACGGGCCGGATCACAGGCCGCCGCCGCTCGCCCCCGATGCTTGGGCACTCACTCAACCCTGAACCACTCGTCAAGGAGAGCGACTGTGTCGCACAACGCAGCATCCGGCCAAGGCCCCGGCGAGGCAGCCGAAGACTGGTGGGTGTTCCGCGGCCCGGCCGACCTGCCCCCACCACCCCCCTGGCGGAGTCTCGCGGGTTCGGCGCGGACTCCGGCGGCTCAGCAGTATCTGTTGAGCCCGCAGCACGTGGCAGTCGTCAACGCCGCGCTGCACCTGCGTCGTCCGCTTCTGGTCACCGGGCGTCCCGGGACAGGCAAGAGCTCTCTCGCACATGCCATCGCTGACGACCTGGGATTGGGCAACGTACTTCGCTGGCCGGTCAACAGCCGGTCGACACTGGAGGATGCCCTCTACCGCTACGACGCGGTGGGCCGACTGCGGGAGGTCTCGCTGGAACGCGAGAGGCACACCGCGCGCGGCGCGCCGAGGAAGCTGCGGCACCGTGCTCGGGGTCGCCAGTCGGATATCGGGGACTACCTGCGGCTCGGCCCGCTGGGTACGGCTCTCGCCGCTCCGGACCGCCCGCGGGTTCTGCTCATTGATGAGCTCGACAAAGCCGACATCGATCTTCCCAATGATCTCCTGGTGGTGCTGGAGGAAGCAGAGTTCGAGATTCCCGAACTCGCAAGGCTCCCCGAGGACCAGCAGACCGTGAACGTTCTCGTCACCGGAAGCAGGCAGCGCGTCCAGGTGCACCGGGGAACGGTGTCGTGTCGGCACTTTCCTATCGTCGTCATGACCAGTAATGGAGAGCGGGATTTCCCGCCGGCCTTCCTCCGTCGTTGCGTACGCCTCGACCTGCAGGATCCGGACGAGCAGAAACTCCGTGACATCATTGAACTCCATCTGGGTGAAGAGGCGCTTGCCGAAGCCGAAGACCTCATCCAGAACTTCCTGCAGAGGGCGGCCACACAGACCCTTGCCACCGATCAACTTCTGGCCGCCGTACACCTCCGCGTCACGGGAGCCGATCTGAGTCGCGAGCAACTGATCAACACCGTCATGCACCGTCTTGACGAGGTCTTCCCGGGATGATTGACCGTCTACGACGGATCCTGGACGGCTTCGGTCACCCACTCGGCGGTGAGGAGTTGCTGGACGTCCTCCTGCTGGCCCGCGCCATGGCAGCGAGCAGGAAGGACGTCCTCGACACGACAGGAACGGGGGCGGGGAAGGAGGCCGATCTCCAGGCCGACGACTCCTTAGGGCCCGCCTCGGATGCCGAACAGATGGCCGACCCGGCGGATTCGTCCGGCACCGGCACGGAAGGTGCGGAGAAGCAGCAGCCGGAAACGCCCTCACCGGGCAAGCGCCGCATGCTCTTTCCTGATACGCGATCACATGACCCGTCGACCGGCTCAGCCGCTCACTCGCTGAGAATCCCGGGGCCTCGTTCCCTGCAAGGTGCGAACCACGTGATCCGGTCACTGCGCCCGCTGCGTGAACACCGGGAGCACCCGCGTCATACGGTCGTCGATGTGGAGGCCACAGTCCGGCTCGCAGCGGAATCGGACACCTTCGATGTGGTGCTCCGCCCCACCCGTGAGCTGCGGAACACCGCTGTCCTTCTGATCGACGACTCCCCCTCCATGCGAGTTTGGCGATCGCTGCTGCCGGAAGTCGGCCGTCTACTGGAGCGCAGTGGGGTCTTCCGCACGGTTGAGATCCGTAAGGTCACGCCGGATGAGTTGATCCGGCGGCATCGTGTGCGGAGCGTCGGCCCGTCCGTCACCTTCCTGTTGACGGACGGTGTTCATAAGGCCTGGACGAGCTCGGCCATGGCCGACGCCGTCGCAGCCCTGGGGGCACGGGGGCCGGTCACCGTCCTGACACCCCTGCCCCAGCGACTCTGGCGCGCCACAGGGTTCCAGCCGCTGCCGCACCTCCTCAGGGCAACGCAGCGATTCCCGGCGCTCCGCGAGCTGTCCATGCTCGACCCCTTGACGGGGGAGCGCCTGGAACTCGGACCCGGCCGTGTGCCGCTGCCGGTCGTAGCACTGTCACCGTCCTCGCTCGCCTCGTGGGCGCAGCTGATGGCTCGGCCCACCGGTTCACAACTGATCGAAACCGCCGTGCTGGGGTCTCCGGGAGCCGTTCTGCCGGAAGAAGCGGTGACCGCTGCCGAAAGTGTGCCGCCGGACAAGCTGATCGCCGCGTTCCGGGGCGCCTTCTCCCCACAGGCCTACAGCCTCGCGGTCAGGCTCTCCGCCATCACGCCGCTCAGCCCGCTCCTGATGCAGCTCGTCCGCACCGCCACCCTGCCCGAGGCCACTTCAACGCATGTGGCGGAGGTGCTGCTCGGGGGTTTGCTCCAGCGCCGGGACGACATGGCCGACGCGCAGGAGCTTCCGGAGACGCTACGCGGGCACGACCTCTACACGTTCCGCCCCGGTGTGCGTGAGCTTCTGGCCACCGGGCTGAGCCGGGCGCAGACCCACGAGGTGACAGAGGCAGTGGGCCGTGCCCTCGCTCCCTATCTCGGCCGACTGCCGGACTTCTCAGTCCTGGTGCCGGATGCGGCGGGCACCCACACGATCTCGCAGGAGGCGTTGCCCTTCGCAGCGCTGGCAGACCCCCGTACCGACAGTGCGTCGAGTCCTACGGCATCGAACGCAGCTGACGCGGATAACCGTGCCGGGGAGACCTCAGCCGCGCTTGGCGGGGCCGCGCTGTTCCGGGCACCCGCTCGGGTCGTCGCGGCTGACGTTCTGAGGGGGTCGCTGATCCAGCTCCTCGTCGAACAGCACGTGAGTGCCTTGGGGAGGCAGCCGACTGTCGCTCAGGTCCGCGCGTGGGAACAAGACCTCCCGGAGCTGGCAGCTGCGCTCATGGACGTGGGTCTCGGCGACGTCGAGATGCTGATCGACTACGCGCTTCCGATGAGCAGCTTCCGTGTCTCCGTGATCCTGGCAGGCCTGGACCCCGCCCACTTGGCTCCCTCCTATGTGCTCGTCGATCTCAAACGGTGGACCCAGGCCACTCCGGATGAGGACGATCCGACCCTGTGTTATAGGGATGCCACCTCACGCCCCGTCCTTAATCCCGTCGAGCGGGTACGGCGCTACCGCGAGTACCTGATCCGGGTCATCAGCACGGAGCCCCGGCACCCGGAACGTGTCAGTGGCGTCGTCTACCTGCCCGACGCCACCGAAGCGGGGGTGAGCAGGTTGCGTGAGATCGAACATGACGACCGGGTCCACTTGTTCACCGGTGAAAGGCGCAGGGAGTTCCTCGACCAGCTGCGTATGAGGTTCAGCGACAGCCACCCAGGAGAGCGAGCGGCCGAGGCACTCCTCCAGGCCACGTCCGTCCGCTCCGGCCGACTCATGGCCGTAGCAGCCCAAGAGGTGCGGGAGCGGCAACAGTTTGTGCTGCTGGACGAGCAGCAGGTCGCGTACCGCTTGGTGCTCAACGCGGTGGAGAAGGCGAAGCACGCCGATCGCAAGGAAGTCGTCGTCGTCACGGGCGGCCCCGGCACCGGCAAGAGTGTGATTGCTCTCCAGTTGCTCGGCGAGCTGTATCGGCGCGGTGTGCCGGTGTTGCACGCCACCGGGTCGCAGTCGTTCACCAAGACGCTGCGGAAGGTTGCTGGGGCCCGGAAACGGGAGGTCCAGGACCTGTTCAAGTACTTCAACAGCTTCATGACCGCCGAGAAGAACACTGTGGGCGTCCTGATCTGCGACGAGGCCCACCGTATTCGGGAGACCTCGGCCAACCGTTACACCAGTGCCGGGCACCGGACCGGCAGGCCCCAGATCGACGAACTCATCGATGTCGCCCGTGTGCCCGTCTTCTTCCTCGACGAGCATCAGGCTGTGCGTCCGGGCGAGATGGGAACCGTCGCCGAGATCACGGCGGCGGCCAAGAGGAAGGGCCTGTCTGTCCGTGTGGTGCCGCTGGAGGGGCAGTTCCGTTGCGGCGGCAGCGCCGCCTATCTGAACTGGGTCGTGGCGCTTCTGGGGTTGGAGCCGGGCGGTCCTGTGCACTGGGAGCCGGATGGCCGGATGCACCTTTTCGTCGCTGAGAGCCCGGAGGAGATGGAGGATTTCCTCGCGGCTCGCCGCTCCGAGGGATACAGCGCCCGCATGAGCGCGGGCTACTGCTGGGATTGGTCGTCTGAGCCCAAGCCGGGGGACCCGCTTGCCTTGGACGTGGTGATCGGTGACTGGGCTCGTCCATGGAACCTCAGGGGCGATCGCTCTGTTTCCGGGGCACCGCCTGCCGCGCTGTGGGCCACCGATCCGGTCGGCTTCGGACAGGTGGGCAGCATCTACACGGCGCAGGGCTTCGAGTACGACTGGAGTGGAGTCGTCCTCGGCCCCGACATGGTGTGGCGGGGGAGCCGTTTTGTCACGGACCGCACGTCGTCCAAGGACCCGGTATTCACCCGGTCCGTTTCGGACGCTGATACGGACCGGCTGATCCGCACCGCTTACAAGGTTCTGCTCACGCGCGGCTTGATAGGGACGGTCATCTACTCGACGGACGCTGAGACTCGCGCGCAGTTGCTCGAGCTGGGTGCACAGCCGTTGAATGAACATTCCAGTCGACCAGAGGAATCGGCCATCGCCGCCCTCGCGAATTGGCCGCACCGGCTCGCTGACCTCGGTCCTCGCATCACCGCCGGCTTCCATGAGAAAAAGGGCATTGCAGCGGGCTTCTTCGCGTGGAACCCCGGGCCGGTCGAGGGTTGGCAGGACGTCATCCTTCAGGGCTCGTTCATCAGCATGGCCACGCCGTTCCACAGGCAGCCGCCCGGGGGTGGAGCAAGAGGCGTGCGTGAGAACGAGAGCTGGAATCATCTGAGCCTTGCGGCGGACGCCGTGCCGCGCACGAACTACCGCCCTACCGGGTCCGCTGCGAGTCGTCTCGGCGCCCAGGACCGTTGGGTGGACTACGACCGGCTCCATCAGCTCCGGGGTGATTCGGCAGCTGTCCTGGCAGCGCACGCCGATGTCAGCGCGACTGATCCCGAATCTCAGGGAGGAGAGCGCGACAAGGCCGTCGAAGCTGTGCTCTTGGCGGCGAGCACGCGGCCGTGCTCGGAGTTCTATCGGGTGGCATGGCGAGCATTGGTCGCCTCCGACACGGAGCGGAGTCTGCATGCCGCGCTCGTGCCGCCAGGGGCGAACCACCTTCACACGCTGCGCACCTGTGCACTCAGGTCGCCGCGGCTCACGGTACTTACAGCCGGGTTCTTCGCCTCTCTTCCCCTGGACTACCACCTCCGCAGATCAGGCCGCGCCCACCTCGACGCCTCCGACGTCATGGACATGCCTGTGCCCTCACCGGGGCACCCCTTGGAATCAGCGCTTCTCCTGCGCACACTCCGGCTGAACTGCCAAACCAATGCCTATGCTCCCCTCTGGCAAGAGCTGTACGACCCCTCCTGGCGCCAGGATGGCTGGGCCGCCTCAGCTGTCTGGCCCAAGTCGATGCCTCCACTGACCGACGGTGTGGGCCCCACCTGGAACGGCGACACCCCACTCCGTACGGAGTTCGCCCGCCGGGCAGCCCTTGTCGAAGTTGATGCCCTCGTCGCAGTCTGGCTGGGTATCAGCGCGGACGAGGTCGTGGCCATGTATGACTCCAAGTTCCCCGTTCTCCAGCGAAACGAGGAGAGCATGTGGTTCGACGCAATCGGTCGCCGTATCGCCAAGCAGCGCCACCAGCACGGATTTGACCAGCCCAAGGACGCCTGGAGGCAACTGAGTTCACATGAGGGATTTCCGAGCGAATGCAATATTCCTGACGGATACGCCGGCCCTCTCTACCGAGCACACCGCAAGGACGAGATACGGGCAGCGCACGCGGAGTTCAGCCGCCGTCTGAATGAGATCGGTCGAAGTTCGGGTGAAACCCGGCACCTAGATGATCCACAAACTACTCGCTTCACGTCCGCGGAGTGAAAGCTGCCTGGTTGGCTCAGGGACTATTCCCTGGAGCCCATCGGGCGCCCTGCGGCGAACCAGTAAACTGATCCGGAGCGATGAGATCGATCCACTGAGCATTTTCAGCGTGACCACCTATCAGGTGACAGCTCCGGCGCCTCTGGCGTCAAGCACTTGCCGGGGAGGCGGTCAGTTGAAAGCATCGGTCATGCAGTCCACCCGGCAGTCGGCAGCCTCATAGCGCTGGCGGAGGGCGGCAGCTGCTTCTTCGCGCTCCACCAAGAGATACCCGTAGTGCTGGCGCGCCACCCTGGTCACGTCTCCGACCGTGACGATGGCCGGTTCGCCGTGTGCGGCCCGTCGACGCGCTCCGGCGATTGCCATGTCCGCAGAGCGCAGCAGGTTTCTCGAACGATCCCGGATCACGGCTGCCTGGGCGCGTTTCGCAGAGAGGGGACGCAGGACACGTCCTCTCCAGACGTAGCCGACGGCGACAAGGATGAGACCGAGCGCTACGAACAGGAGTCCGCCTGGGGTGTGAGGCCGCATCTCTTCAGTCTTCACCACTCGCGTGGTGATCGTCATGCTCGCGTCGGCAGCAGATGTCGGAGCGACTTGGTGACAGTGAGCCCTTGCGCAACGCACGAGGCTCCCCTGCCGTTGAGGGAGGTGTTCGAAGTCGCAACCCACACGCCCAGGAGCCGCGTCGGTTCCGTATTCTGCGCACTCGACCTGCCTCACGCCCTGGTCGAGCGGGTCACCATGCTCATCGTCACCCGCGAGGGTGACCGCCGCTGCAAGCTCCACCGCACAGCGTGCCCTGGTCGGCCTGGTGCACCTGCGCCGGCACGACACTCTCGCCCAGCTCGCTGCCGGGTTCGGCCTCTCCGTCGGCACCGCCCACGCCTACACGACAGCCGTCGTCGACCTGCTCGCCGACCGGGCTCCCGGCCTGCTGCGTGCTTTGCGCGAGACGGACCCGGACTACGTCCTGCTCCACGGCACCCTTGCCGAGTGACAGCCGGGCCGACTACTCCCACAAGCACCGGCGACACGGGGTGAACGTGCAGGTGGGGACCGCCCCGCCGGGCGGCTGCTGTGGATCTCGCCGACGATGCCCTGCCGCGCGCACGATCTCACTGCGGCCTGCGCCCACCGGATCATCCGGATCTGTGAACGCCAGGGCGTCCCGATCCTCACCGACCGCGCCTGCACGGGAGCCGGCCCATGGGTGACAACACCCCTCAGACGGCCGCCGGGCCGTGACCTCACACCGACCCAGCAAACCATCAGCCGAGCGCTGGCAGGGCACGGGCACCGGTCGAACGCGGCGTTGCACGACTGAAGTCCTGGCGGACCTTCCGCAAGTCCCGGGGCAGTCCGAATCGAATGTCGTCAATCTCCGCGGCCGTGCTCACTCTGGAGCGGCAACGCTGCAAGACCTCACTGACAAGGGCGCGATTCGAGAAGGATAACGCTCGGTTGACGCTCTGAGCGCCTGGAAGATGAAGTCCAGACCGCCGCACACATGTGGCTCGGTACGTCTCCCGATCTTTGTGGGGCGACATCTTTGCGATGACGCACCGTATTGAGTGCGTTGCCATCCTCGAACCGGCCGCCAAGGCCTCCTGACCGGCGGTGTCGGCGGACGATCAGCAGCAGCCGCCGGCGGCGGGTTCCCTGACGTCGGCCGTTGCCGGGTCGGTGCAGCAGGGGCTGCCTTGCTGCTTGGCCAGGGCGCCGGCGTCCGCCTTGACCACGTACACCTCCCAGGGTTCCCGGCCGGGGCCGTGTACCCAGACCTTGTCCTGAAGGGCATAGCAACAGGTGGTGTCGTCCTCCTCGGTGGTGGCCAGGCCGGCCTCGCTCAGGCGGGTGGTGGCGGCGTGGACGGCCTCGGTCGAATCGACTTCGACGCCGAGGTGGTCCAGGCGGGTGTCAGCGTCTGCCTTGCCCTCGATCAGCACGAGCTTGAGCGGGGGCTCGACGATGGCGAAGTTGGCGTATCCGTCACGGAGTTTGGCGGGCTCGGTGCCGAACAGCTTGCTGTAGAAGGCGATGGACGCGTCGAGGTCCGCGACGCGGAGGGCCAGTTGAACGCGGGACATGGTGTACCTCCTGCTCGATGGGTGGTTGTGGGTCAGCAACTGCTGGAGGTGGTTGCGCGTCCGGTGCCGATCTGCAGGGTCGCCGGGGCGCCGCAGCATCCGCCGCCCTGGCCGTTCTGGGCCGTGTCGGGTTCGTCGTACAGGCCGGCGCCGCCGCACACGCCGGTCTCCGGCAGGGTCAGCTCGACGCGTTCGGCGGCCTCGCGGTCGCCGGCGATCGCGGCGCTGATGGAGCGGACCTGCTCGTAGCCGGTCATGGCCAGGAACGTGGGGGCGCGGCCGTAGGACTTCATGCCGACCAGGTAGACGCCCTGCTCCGGGTGGGAGAGCTCGTTCACGCCGTGCGGGTAGACGGTGCCGCAGGAGTGCACGTTCGGGTCGATCAGGGGAGCCAGGGCGGTGGGCGCCTGTAGACGCTCGTCCAGTCCGAGACGGACCTCGGAAAGGAAGGACAGGTCGGGGCGGAAGCCGGTCAGCACGATGACCTCGTCGACCGGGTCCAGACGGCGGCCGTCCTCGGCGACCAGGACCAACTGGTTACCGTCGCGGTCCACAGAGGCTGTTCGGAAGCCGGTGACCGCGCTCGCGTGGCCGTCTTCCACTGCGGCCTTGGCGCGCAGGCCCAGGGCGCCACGTGCGGGCAGCTCGTCGGCCTCGCCGCCGCCGAAGGTGTCGGCGCCGATGCCGCGTCGCAGGATCCACGTTGTATGCGTGCCCTGTTCCTCCTTGGCCAGGCCGGCGAGGGAGGCCAGCGCGGTGAAGGCCGAGGCGCCGGAGCCGATGACCGCGGTGCGCCTGCCCGCGTGGCGGGCACGGACGGCCGGGTCCTTGAGGTCCGGGACGCGGTAGGAGACGTGGTCGGTGGCGGTCTTCTCGCCGAGGGCGGGCAGGCCGTCGGCGCCCATCGGACCGGGGGTGGACCAGGTGCCGGACGCATCGATCACGGCGCGGGCCGTGATCCGCTCCTCGTGGCCGTCCGCCCCCAGGACATGGATGGTGAAGGGCTGCTCGTCGCGATCGGCGTCGACGATGCGGTCGCGGCCCGCGCGGGCGACACCGGTCACTCTGACGCCGTAGCGAACCTTGTCGCCGAGGGCGGCGGCGAGCGGTTGCAGGTACTGCTCGGCCCAGTCGCCGCCGGTCGGGTAGGCGGAGCCGTCGGGGCGCACCCAGCCGGTGGGGGCGAGGAGCTTCTCGGCGGCCGGGTCGGTGACCTCGGCCCAGGGTGAGAACAGCCGCACGTGTGCCCAGTCGCGCACGGCGGTGCCCGCGGACGGTCCGGCTTCGAGAACCAGGGGTTCGATGCCGCGTTCGACGAGGTGGGCGGCGGCGGCCAGGCCGATCGGACCGGCACCGATGACCGCGACGGGCAGCCGGCCGGAGTTGGACGCGTTCACGAGACTCCCCTTTGTTTCGACAAGTGTCGATGGCTTACGCAGCCAGCATGGCAGCTGCTTCGATGAACGTCAACATAGACATCTATCGAATCAAGGGGCCATGCCGGTTTTCGCTGGACGGAGGCGTCGTTCGCCCACTGGTTCGATGTATGTCAACATAGATGCATGTCGAATACGAGCGTGCTGCCGCTGATCGAGGCCGAAGGTTCCGAGGCTGTGGCGCCGTGCTGCCCGCCGCTCACCGAGCGCCCGTTCACCGCCGAGGAGGCCGAGACGGCCGCGCGGATGTTCAAGGCGCTCGGCGACCCGGTGCGGCTGCGGCTGTTCTCGGCGGTGGCCTCGCATGCGGCCGGTGAGGCGTGCGTCTGCGACATCTCCGACGTGGGCGTATCCCAGCCGACGGTGTCCCACCACTTGAAGAAGCTCAAGGAAGCCGGGCTGCTGGCCTCCGAGCGGCGCGGCACCTGGGTGTACTACCGGGTGGAGCCCTCGGTGCTGGCGGCCATGGGCAAGCTGCTCACCATGGCTCCGGCTACTGCCTGACCGTCCCTGCGTCTCGGGCTGGGCAGGCCGGACGGTGCGGGTCTGGATGCCCGATTCCGCCCGGGTCCGCTTGGAGATGCCGCCGTCGGTGGCGCAGACAGTGGCTCCGCCGAGCTTCACCTCTCCCGCGGCATGGCCGTAGGCCGCTGGCCGGTGCTGAACTTGCGTCGCCAGGCCAGCGATACGTACACGAGCGCCACCAGGACCGGCACCTCGATCAGCGGGCCGACCACGCCCGACAGTGCCTGACCCGAGGTGACCCCGAAGGTGGCGATGGCGACCGCGATGGCCAGCTCGAAGTTGTTGCCGGCCGCGGTGAAGGCGAGGGTCGCTGTCCGGTCATAGGCCAGACCGATGACCTTGCCGAGGGCGAACGTGCCGAACCACATGACCGCGAAGTACACCAGCAGCGGCAGCGCGATGCGGGCCACGTCGAAGGGCTGCGAGGTGATGGTCTTCCCCTGCAGGGCGAAGAGGATGACGATCGTGAAGAGCAGGCCGTAGAGCGCCCACGGGCCGATCTTCGGCAGGAAGCCGGACTCGTACTTTTCGCGGCCGAGCCTCTGTTCGCCGATGCGGCGGGTGAGGAAGCCGGCCAGCAACGGGATGCCGAGGAAGATGACCACGTTCAGCGCGATCTTCCCCATGGAGATGTCCAGGTGCTCGCCGTCGCCCAGGTGCAGCCAGCCGGGCAGCAGGTCGAGGTAGAACCAGCCGAGCAGGCCGAAGGCCAGGACCTGGAAGACCGAGTTCAGTGCCACCAGTACGGCAGCCGCCTCGCGGTCGCCGCAGGCCAGGTCGTTCCAGATGATGACCATGGCGATGCAGCGGGCGAGGCCGACGATGATCAGGCCGGTGCGGTACTCGGGCAGGTCCGGCAGGAAGATCCAGGCCAGCGCGAACATCACGGCCGGGCCGACGATCCAGTTGATGACCAGCGACGAGACCATGAGCTTCTTGTCACCGGTGACGGCGTCGAGTTTGTCGTAGCGGACCTTGGCCAGGACCGGGTACATCATGATCAGCAGGCCGATGGCGATGGGCACGGAGATGCCGCCGATCTCGACCTTCGCCAGGGCGTCGTTCATGCCGGGGACGACGCGGCCGAGACCGAGGCCGATGACCATGGCGAGCAGGATCCAGACGGCGAGGAAACGGTCGAGCGTCGACAGCTTCGCGACCACCGAGGAATCCTCGGCGGGGGACGTCGCGGATGCTTCGGTGCGGGTCACGGGCAGGCCCTCTTGTTGTCGGCGGCAGCGCGGGCGGACTCGGCCAGGTCGGCGAGCCGACCCGCGAGCGAGGCGATGACGTCGGGCTTGAGCCGGTAGTAGGTGAACCGGCCGCACGGCTCCGTCTCCACGACTCCGGCCTCGCGCAGCACCTTCAGGTGGTTGGAGAGGTTGGTCTGCCGGGCGCCGGTCTCCTCCACCAGGTGGGTGGTGCACAGCGTCTCTTTGGCCAGCAAGGTCACGATGCGAAGCCTGAGCGGGTCGGCCAGAACCCGGATCAGATCAGTGTCGACTGACGTCAGCATGGGCTGATACTGTCACATCACTCCGAGCTGATACCAGCCGGGGTTGATGCACGGGATCTGCGTCTCCGCGCCCCAGCATGGGATGTGGTCCGCTGCATCCGCGACGGGATCGACGCCCGCATCACCGAACTGCTCGCCCTCTGCCGACCGCCCGGCTCCGCACCCCCCGCCACCGCAAGCACCAGTGACAAAGGAAGAACCGATGTCCTCCAGCCCGCTCGCCTCCGTGCTGTTCGTCTGCGTCCACAACGCCGGGCGCTCGCAGATGGCTGCCGGATTCCTCTCCCACCTCGCGGGAGACCGGATCGAGGTCCGCTCCGCCGGATCCGTCCCGGGCGACCAGGTCAACCCCTCAGCGGTCGAGGCCATGAGGGAGGTCGGTGTCGACATCGCCGACGCCGAGCCGAAGATCCTGACCACCGAGGCCGTCCAGGCGTCGGACTACGTCATCACCATGGGCTGCGGCGACGCCTGCCCGATCTTCCCGGGCAAGAAGTACCTCGACTGGGCCCTGGAGGACCCGGCGGGCAAGGGCGTCGAGGCCGTCCGTCCGATCCGCGACGAGATCAAGACCCGCATCGAGGCCCTGATCGCCGAGATCGACGCTGAGCGGGGGGAGTGACCGGGGAAGGTCTCGACCTCGGTCGTCGTGGTCGGCGCGCCGCCTACGAAGATCGCACCGCCGACTGCAAGGAGAAGCGCACCGTCGGCGGTGGAGGACTGGGCGACGCCGGCGACGAGGGTGCTGTTCACGTTCCGGAGCCCGTAGTACCCGCCGCCCGATTCATTGAGGAGTCTCCGTCAGCGCGGGCGGCGGATGCGGAGGGGGCCGCGGGCCTCGGCCTCCGTGACGGGGCGGCCGGACCGGGTCACCTCGGCCTTGCCGGCCGCCGACAGGTTCCAGGCCGCTCGGCGGACCGGTTCCATCAGGGCTCGCCAGCCTTCGTCGTCGCCTTCGTAGGCCTCGCGCGCCGCGTCGGAAGGGCAGATGGAAGACGTGGCAGCACGCCGCTCCAGCAGGTTCATGATGACCTGCTCCAGCCGCTGGGTGAGTTGCCGGTCCGTCTCCGCCACGCCATCCAGTGTCGCACCGTTCGCAAGGGGGCGACGCTTGCCTCCCCGCGGAGCTCTCCTGGTCAGGTGCCAGGCCGGCGGCTCACGGTGTTCCCGGGTGCGTCGACTCCGCCAGGGCCTCCGCCTCGTGCTGGCGCTCGGTGCCTGTCGTGAACTCGCGTATGTACGTGGCCTCGCCCAGCGCGGCGCGCAGGCGGGCCGCGATGCGCTCCACGTCCCCCCGTTCCGCCGGGGGGTGCGGGGCGCCGGCCCGTTCGCGGGTCGCCGCCGCCGTGCCGAGGAGACGGGTCGCGCGGTGCGGGGCGCCTGCCACGGAGTAGGCGCCTGCCAGGCCTTCCAGGGCCAGGGCGACCGAGCGCGGGTCCTTGGTCGTGGCGGCGGCCGCGAGGCCGTCCCGGTGGTAGGCCAACGCCCGCCCGGCGTCGCCGCGCTGCTCGGCGATGAACCCCAACTCGGCCAGAACCAGGGCCAGCCCCGGGCCGTCACCGCGGCGGCGGTTCCAGGAGAGCCAGGGCCGCAGCCACTCCTCGGCGGCGTCGAGGCGGCCCTGGCGGCGGGCGCTCAGGGCGAGGCCCAGTGCGGCGAACTGCTCGGCCGGCTGGTTGCCCTGCGCCTCCGCGATCCGCAGGGCGCGCGTGTGCAGGTCGTCGGCCTCGTCGTAGCGCTGGGTGAGCAGGGCGATCCTGCCGAGACCCGACAGCTTCGTGGACATCTCGGGCCAGGTCTCCAGGGTCTGGGCGATGTGCAGGCTCTCCCGGTGCAGCTGGGCGGCGGAATCGTAGTCACCGTTGATCTCGGCCAGCCTGCCGAGCACGTCCGTCGTCTTCAGCCGGCCCCACAGGTCGCCCAGTTCCGCGAAGTGGGCGCGGGCCTCCTCGGCGTTGCCGCGCAGCGACTCCAGGTCCCCGCGGGCCAGGGCGAAGCAGGCGCGCGTGGTCAGCGCGGCGGCGGTGCCCCACGCGTCGCGCAGGGTGCGGAAGCGCACCAGGACGCGCTCGACCCGCTGCTCGCCCTTGACCAGCGCCCCCACCGTCCACTGCGCGTGCGCCAGGAACCACTGGGCCCTGGTCGACTCCAGGGTGGACTCCGGCGGGTACTCCTCCAGGGCGTCGCACTCCCGGTCGTGCTCGCCGAGCAGCAGCCGGATGCCCGTGTACCAGAACTCCGCCTCCACGCGCTCCTCGGGCGCGGCCTCGCCCGGTGTGTCCAGGGCCGTCGCCAGCGCCCTGCGGGCCTCGCCCAGCCGGCCGCGGACGTACCAGTACCAGGTCAGCGAGTTGACCAGGCGCAGCGCTTCCTGCGCGGCCCCGGCCCGGTCGGCCTCGGCCAGCGCGCGCTGCACGTTGGCCGCCTCCAGGTCCAGGTACTGGAACCAGCGCGACTGCTCCCGCTCGTGCAGATGCGGCCGGGCCCGCTCGGCGAGGCGGACGCAGTGCCGCAGGTGCCGGGCGGCGGTCTCGGCGTGCTCACCGGACTCGGCGAGCTTGTCACGCGCGTAGACCGCGACCGACTCCAGCAGCCGGTAGCGCGGGCCCTGCGGCCCTTCGGTGCGGACGGCCAGCGAGCGCTCCACGAGCAGGCTCAGCGCGTCGAGGACGTCGGCGGCGGACACACCGCCGCTGGAGCACACGTCCTCGGCGGCCCGCAGACCGCACCCCTCGCCGAACACCGACAGCCGGCGCAGCACGGTCCGTTCACGGTCGTCGAGCAGGCCCCAGCTCCAGTCAAGCGTGGCCTGCAGGGTCCGGTGGCGTGAAGGGGCGTCGCGATAGCCGCTGTTGAGCACCTTGAAACGGTCATCGAGCCGGTCGTGCAGTTCCCTGATACCCAGCGACCGCACGCGGGTGGCGGCCAGTTCCAGGGCGAGCGGGATGCCGTCGAGGCGCCGGCACACATCGGCGACCAGCGGGGCGGTGGTGGCGTCGAGCACGAACTCCGGGTCCGTCGCCCTGGTCCGGTCGACGAAGAGGCGTACGGCCCCCGCGCTCGTCAGGGTGTCGAGGTCCGGGCCGTCCTCCGGCGGCAGGGACAGGGGCCCCACCGGATACACCGTCTCGTCACGGGTGCGCAGCGGCTCCTGGCTGGTCGTCAGGATGCGCAGCTGCGGGGCCCGGTTCAGCAGCGGACCGGCCAGTTGCGCGACGGCCTTCACGACGTGCTCGCAATTGTCCAGCACGAGCAGCAGCCGCCGGCCGGCCAGCGCGTTCGCCAGACGGTCCGTGGGGCCCTTGGCGTCGTCGTCGGAGCTGCTCTCCCGGATGCCCAGCGTCGCCATGACCTGCTCGGCCAGCGCCTCCGCGCCGGCGAACCGCTCCAGGCCCCCGGCGTCCGCGAGTTCCACCAGCCAGGTGCCGTCCCCGAACGCGCCCGCCAGGCTCTCCGCCGTGGCCTGGGCGAGGCGCGTCTTGCCGACCCCTCCCGGCCCGGTGAGCGTCACCAGGCGGCGCTGGGAGAGCAGGGTCCGGATCGCCCGGACGTCCTGCTCGCGGCCCACCAGGGGTGAGGCCGACCCGGCCGGCCCCGGCCCCGCCTGCCCGCCGGCGGCGGACGCCGCGGGCGGCTCCGGCCGGGCCAGCACCGGATCGTGGCGCAGGATGGCCTGCTGAAGGGCCTCCAGGGACGGGCCGGGAGTCAGCCCCAGCTCCTCGTCCAGCCGGCGCCGCAGGTCGTTGAAGCAGTCGAGCGCGTCGGAGGAGCGCCCCGCCTGGTACAGCGCCCACATCAGCGCGCCCCGCAGCCCCTCCCGTAGCGGATGCTGCGCCACCAGTTCCGTCAGCTCGCCCACGAGCAGGCTGTGCTCGCCCAACTCCAGCCGCACGGCGGCGTGTTCCTCCACCGCCGTCAGCCGCTCCTCCTCCAGGCTCGCCGCCGTCGGCCGTACGGACGGCCGGTCCGCGAACTCGGCGAAGGCGGGGCCGCGCCACAGTGCCAGCGCCTCGGTGTAGAGCGCGGCCCGCGTCACGGGATCCTCACCGGACCGGGCCCGGGCGAGCAGTTCACGGAACCGCCCGGCGTCGAGCGCTCCGGCCGGGACGTCCAGGACGTACCCGGGCGGCCGGTGCGCGATCAGTTCGCGGCCGCCCGTCTCCGCGTCCTCCAACGCGCGCCGTAACTGGGAGACCTTGGCCTGGAGCGACGCCGCCGGCCGGACCGTGAACGTCGAGCCGCCCCACAGGTCCTCGATGAGCCGCGCCGCGGGAACGACCTGCTTGTGGTGGGCGAGCAGATCGGCGAGGAGCATACGCACCTTGACTTCGGGTACCCGCACGACACGACTCTCGTCCGTGCGCACCTCCAGCGGCCCCAGCACCCCGAATTCCATGATCTCAGCGTAGCCGCCCGACGACCGGCGCGACCGGCGACGACAAGGGCTCGGCCACCGCTGCGCGGGGTGTTCCCGCAGCGTTTCCGAAGTCGTCCGAAGCGAATCCGAAGGGGCAGATGCCATGGTTCCCCGAGGAATGCGGTTTCGGCGGGGGAGCGGAGGTCGGGGGCAGGTGGCCGAGAATGAGCGACTGCGGCCGGCGATCATCATCGGCAAGCATCAGGAAGGGTCGGTTCGGGCACGTCGCGGCGGAATGGCCGGCCTTCCGGGCCCGGTTGCGGCGCGACTTCGACGTCGGCGTCATAGACCTCGCCACGGCCTGGCTGCCCGACGTGATGTCCGCCGACCCCACGGCGCCCCGCCCCCAGGCCGTGAAGGACCTCGCGCCCTGGCTGGAGGCGGCCGACGCGTTCGTGGTCGTCACCCCCGAGCACAACCAGACGTTCCCGGCGTCCCTGAAGAACGCGATCGACCGAGGCCGTGGAGATCCTCCACAACGCCAGCGGCGGCTCCGTCATCCGGCGTGACGTCCACCTCCAGCGCTTCCACCGCGACATCCAGGGCTTCTCGCTGCACGCCCTCGCCACCGCCGGCGTCAACCTCGAACTCCAGGGCCGCGTCCTGGTCGGCCTGGAGCCCGGCACCGTCTTCCTCTGAGTCGGCGCCCGGACCCGTCCCTTTCACCGGTGCGCCCCGCGTGCCGGTTCGTACAGCACACCACTTCGTTCTGGAGGAACACATTCATGGGTGACAACCACACCTCGGTGTCGGTGCTCGGCCTCGGCCTGATGGGGCAGGCCCTGGCCGCCGCCTTCCTGAAGGCGGGCCACGCCACCACCGTGTGGAACCGTTCGGCGGACAAGGCCGACGGCCTCGTCAAGGACGGCGCGGTCCTCGCCGCGAACCCCGCCGACGCCGTCGCCGCGAGCGACCTCGTGGTCGTGTGTGTGTCGACGTACGACGTCGTGCACGACGTCATCGGCTCGCTCGGCGACGCCCTGCGCGGCAAGACCGTCGTCAACCTGACCACCGGCTCCTCCGAGCAGGCCCGGCAGACCGCCGAGTGGGCGGAGAAGAACGGCGCCCAGTACCTCGACGGCGCCATCATGATCACCCCGCCCGGCATCGGCGCCGAGACCTCCGTCCTCTTCTACGCCGGTGACCAGGCCGTCTTCGACGCGCACGAGCCCGTCCTGAAGCTCCTCGGCGGCGGCACCACCTACCTCGGCATTGACCACGGCAAGCCCGCCCTGTTCGACGTGTCGCTGCTCGGCCTGATGTGGGGCGCCCTCAACAGCTTCCTGCACGGTGTGGCCATCGTGGAGACCGGCGGCGTCAAGGCGCAGGAGTTCCTGCCGTGGGCGCACATGTGGCTCGACGCCATCAAGATGTTCACGGCCGACTACGCCGCGCAGATCGACGCCGGCGACGAGAGGTTCCCGGCCAACGACGCCACCCTGGAGACCCACCTGGGCGCGCTCAAGCACCTCGTCGAGGAGTCCGAGGCGCTCGGCGTCGACACCGAACTGCCCAAGTACTCCGAGGCGCTGATGGAGGGCATCATCGCCCAGGGCCACGCCAAGAACAGCTACGCCAGCGTCGTGAAGGCATACCGCCGCCCGGCCGAGTGACACCCGGCTCCGGTATTCGCTTCACCCGGGCGCCACCGCGCTCACCGCCGCCGCGACGGCGTCCCCCGCCGCGGCCGACGACAAGCCCTACGACGCCATCGTCGTCGGCGCCGGATACGCGGGCGGCACCGTCGCCCGCGAGCTGGGCGCGCGCGGTATGGGGGTCCTGGTCCTGGAGGCCCGCGGCCGGGAGCACCGGCCCCGACAGCGCCGACTACCACCCGCTGCGTATCGACCCCTGGCGCGTCCAGGTCCTGCGCGGCTCGGACCTGAGCAGCCGCATCTGGGCGGCCGACCCGCCGCCGCACTCCTGACCCCGGCCGCCGGACACCCGGCCCGATTGCCCCGCCCTCCCGGCGTGCGGTTGGATCGGGGCATGAACGAGGCGGCGACCGAGGAGAGTTGATGTCGGCAGAGGGGGAGCGGACGGAGAACACCTCCGCCGGCCACGCCAGCGGGCAGGCCCACCACTTCACGACCGGAGGCGGCCCTGGGTGGGGCCCGGTGCCCTCTCCGCCCCCGGACGGGCGCGTCGACGAACTCCTCGTCCTGCTCCGGGAAGTGCGGTCCGACCTCGAACGCCTGCAGAGCACGGACGACATCACCGCGCTCAGGGACGCGTGCGACGAGGCCGAGCAGGAGATCTCCCGGACGGGCCTCGTCACACCGGGCCTCGCCACCCGGCTCCGCGCCCGGCTGGCGGCGGCCGAACCGGCCCCGTCGCTCCTGGCCTCCGTCGCCACACTCGCCCAGGCGCTCGCCCAGGTGGACGGGCCCCTGGGCACTCCGGAACCCGACAGGCGGCGCTCGATGCGGCCGAAGCCCTCCGGTGCCGGGCACCCCGGCGCGTACGGGGCACCGGTGGGCCACACCCCGCCCGGCCCCAGCACCGGTTCCGACGACGACGAATGGCCCGACCCGGCCGATGGGTGACATCGCCAAGGGCGTGCTGGGCGGAGCCTGGACGCTGCTGGTGGGCTGGATCCTGCCCACCGCGCTGAATCTGGCCGTCTTCCTGCTCACCGTCGCCCCGAGCCTTCGTGACCTCGGCCCGCTCGAACGGCTGCGCGGCGCCGGCGGACTCGGCACCGGCCTCACCCTGCTGACCGGCGCGCTGCTGCTCGGCCTGGTCGCCAACGCCTGCCAGAACGCGCTCTACCGGCTCCTGGAGGGGTACCTGCTGTGGCCGGCCCGGGCCTTCGAGGCGGGCTGCCGGCGCAGCCGCCGCAGCAGGGCGTTCCTCGCGGACCGGCTGACCGTGCTCCGCCTGGAGCGCCGCCGGGCCGAGCAGGGGCCGCTGCGGACCGCGGACGCCGAAGAGCTCGCCAGGCTGCTCGCCGACCCGCGCCTCGCCCGGGCCGCCGAGCGGGACCGGCGTCGTACCGCCGTCCAGCGCGGGCTGCTGCGTGAGCGGTTCGCCCGGTTCCCGATCGCCGACGACCAGATCGCCCCGACCCGGCTCGGGAACGCCATCCGCCGCTTCGAGGAGTACGGCTGGGACCGCTACCGCCTCGACACCCAGCTGTTGTGGAACGAACTCAGCGGCTGCGTCCCGGACCAGATCCGCCGCCAGAGCGAACTCGCCCGCACCAGCGTCGACTTCTTCGTCGCCCTGCTGGCCGGCCATGTCGTCGTGGTCCTGGCGGCGGCTCTCGCCCTCGTGGCCGGGGACAAGCCGGACCGCGTCGCCCTGCTGAGCACCCTCGTCGTACTCGCCGCGCTCGTGCCGGTCTGGTACCGGTCCGCGGTCACCGCGACCGACGAGTGGGCCGCCGCCGTCCGGGCCCTGGTCAACACCGGCCGCAAGCCCCTCGCGGCCTCCCTCGGTCTCGCCCTCCCGCAGACCCTCGCCGCGGAACGCGCCATGTGGACGATGGTGTCCCGGCTCTCCCGCATCCCGTACCACGAACGCGCCGCCGCCCTGGACCCCTACCGCGCGGAACCCACCACGACGGACCCCGCCTGACCCCGGGGCCCCGCGGACGACCGTCGACATCCGGTCGTCCGCGACGGCCGGCCGGGCCCAGGGTGCGGCCATGGACTGCAGCGCCTGGCACGGCGGGTACGACACCGCCGACTCCTGGATGGCACGGCGGCTGCGGACCGTGCGGCAGCAGATCCGCCGGGCCCTCGACGACGCCCCGCCCGGGCCGCTCAAGGTGATCAGCCTGTGCGCCGGGGACGGCAGGGACCTCCTCCACGTCCTCGCCGGCCACCCCCGGCGCCACGACGTGCGGGCCAGACTGGTCGAACTGGACCCCCGCAACGTCGAGGCGGCCTCGGACGCGGCGCGCCAGGCGCACCTGGACGGGGTCGAGGTGGTGACCGGTGACGCCTCGCTCGTCGACCGCTACCAGGACCTGGCCCCGGCACATCTCGTCCTGGTCTGCGGGGTGTTCGGCAACATCACCGACGCCGACATCGAGCGGACCATCGGCGCCTGCACCCAGCTCTGCCAGGCCGGCGGCACCGTCGTCTGGACCCGGCACCGTGGCGAGCCCGACCGGGTGCCGCTGATCTGCCGCCGGTTCGAGAGGGAGGGCTTCGAACTGCTGTGGCTGTCCGAACCGGACGCCGGCTACGGAGTCGGAGTGCACCGGTTCACCGGCACGCCGCGGCCGCTGCGCCCCGGTCTGCGCATGTTCGAATTCGTGGGCTACGACGTGCTGCGGGACCTCCCTGGTGCGGCAACGTCGTAATCGCGCCGATTTTGCGGACGTGGCCTCGGCGAGGTGAGTGACGGGGCGAGCGGCGGAAGAATGATGAGAGCGACCTGGAACGGCACACCCGGAACCCGCGGGCGGAGCGATCCGCCGAACCCGCGCCGCCGGGCGAGCTCCGAGATCAGGCACGCTCCCCCGATGTGATCGGACCGTCTTCGACCGGCACGAACGCGCCGGAACGGAGGACTGACTCATGGCCACCCCGCTCACCGCCGCCCGGCTCGTCGCCGCGTTGAAGGCCGAGGGCTGCGCCGTCCGCGAAGTCACCGGCTGGCGCACCAACAACCGTAACCACAAAGGTCCTTGGGGTCCCGTGCACGGCGCGATGATCCACCACACCGTCACCGGCTCCGGTACGGACGTCGTCGGACTGATCTTCCACGGCCACAGCGCCCTGCCCGGCCCGCTCGCCACCGGATGCATCACCAAGGACGGCGTCGTCCACCTCACCGGAAACGGCCGGGCCAACCACGCCGGAGGCGGTGACCGCGACGTGCTCGACGCGGTCATCGGCGAGTCCTACGGCACGTATCCGCCCCCCACGCACGAGCACGACGGCTCGGCCGGCGCCGTCGACGGCAACGCCCGCTTCTACGGCTGGGAGTGCGAGAACAGGGGCGACGGCAAGGACCCGTGGCCGCCCGCCCAGTACCTCGCCATGGTCAAGGCCACCGTCGCGATCTGCCGCGCGCACGGCTGGGGCCACAAGAGCGCCATCGGCCACCTGGAATGGAGCGACTGGAAGGTCGACCCGCGCGGATTCGACATGGCCGGCTTCCGCCGAGACGTCGCCGACGCCCTGGCCCTCCCGGCGGGCCGGTGGGAAGGAGAGGACCCCATGCCCCAGTACGTGAACCTCGGTGTCGCCGGGGAGTACCAACTCGCGCCCGGCGCCTGGGACTCGGTCGAGTTCACCGAGGAGTGGACCGACGAGACCGGCCACCACGCCACCGGCGGCAGCGTGTTCGCCCGGGGACCGGCCCGCTTCAGCGGCACCGTCAGTCTCCACATCGACGGTCTGCCGGCGGGTGCGGTCGTGCAGGCGCGCATGTCGGAGTACGAGGGCGACGAGCTCCGGACGGACCACCCGATCCACGAGATCACCGGGACCGGCGGCGGCAGCTTCGTGGTCGTCCCCGTGACCAAGCGGCTCGCCACGGGGCGCAGCATGCGGGTGCGGCTGCTGAACCAGGCCGCCGTCCCCGTCACCGTCGTGAGCGCCGTACTGACCGCGCTGGTCTGGAAGGAGACCTGAGCACCGCCCTCCGGGAGACGATTGCCCGCCCGCGCACGTATACCCGGGCATGAACCGAAGCGAGCCACGTCCGTTACGAGTTGAACGAACGCACGGCCCTGTGATTAGGGTGCGGGCGATGTTCTGCGCGCACCCCACTCCCTTACTCCCGGCCGCCAGAGGCACCCACGCCTCCCGTTGCGGGAGGTCCCGTGAGTGACACGGTGACCGCGGCCCGCCCCGGGGCCGCGGTGACGCGGGCGACGGGGACGAAGGAGCGGGACGCGGCGCCCCGCCCGGTCCGGCAGCGGGACGCCTTCTTCGACAACGCCAAGTACCTCGCGATCGTCCTGGTGGCCGTCGGGCACGCCTGGGAGCCACTGCGCCAGGGCAGCAGGACCGTCACCGCCCTCTACATGCTCGTCTACGCCTTCCACATGCCGGCGTTCATCATCGTCTCCGGCTACTTCTCCCGCACCTTCGACGGCAGCCCCGCCCGGCTCGGGCGCCTGCTCACCGGCGTCGTCGTCCCGTACGTGGTGTTCGAGACGGCGTACACCCTGTTCACCCGCTGGACCAGCCAGGACCCCGGCCGCCCGGTCAGCCTGCTGGACCCCCTGTACCTCACCTGGTTCCTCGCGGCGCTGTTCGTCTGGCGGCTGACCACACCCCTGTGGCGGCTGGTGCGGTGGCCGCTCCCGCTCGCCCTGGCCGTCGCGATGCTGGCGACGACCGCACCGTCCATCGGCCATGACCTCGATCTCCAGCGCACCCTGCAGTTCCTGCCGTACTTCGTGTTCGGCCTGCTGCTGCGCCCGGAGCACTTCCGGCTGGTACGACGGCGCGAGGTGCGGATCCTCGCCGTGCCGGTGGCCGCCTGCGCCCTGGCCGTGGCGTACTGGGCGGTCCCGCGGATGGACTACGCCTGGTTCTTCCACGCCGACAGCGCCCCGGAGCTGGGCGTGCCCCTCTGGTACGGGCCCGTGATGACCCTGGCCGCCTTCGGCTGCTCGCTCGTCCTGGTCGGCTGCTTCCTCGCCTGGGTGCCCGGGCGCCGGACGTGGTTCACCGTGCTGGGCGCCGGCACCCTGTGCGGCTACCTGCTGCACGGCTTCGTCGCGCAGGCCGCGAAGTACTGGGGCTGGTACGAGCCGGCCTGGGTGCGCGGGCCCGTAGGCGTGGTCGCCGCCGCCCTGGTCGCGGGCGTGATCGTCACCGCCCTGTGCACTCCGTCCGTACGGCGGGTCTTCCGCCCCGTGACGGAACCGGGCATGGCGTGGGCCTTCCGCGGCACGGCCGCCACCCGGACCGGTACCCGTCGGGCTGCGCCCTGACCGTACAGCCCGCACGCTGGAGGGACAGCACACTTCTCCGCGAGGGAGCACCGGCATGGCGAAGGGCCGCAGCGAGGGCGGGAAGCCGAAGAAGGGTGACAAGGTCACCTGGAGCAGTCACGGCAGCCGGACCGAGGGCGAGATCGAGAGGGAGATCACCGAACGGACCGAGGCATCGGGCCGCACGGTCGACGCCTCACCGGACGACCCGCAGTACGAGGTGCGCAGCGACAAGTCCGGCAGGACCGCGGTGCACAAGCCGTCCGCGCTCAAGAAGAAGAAGTGAGGCGGCGTGGACGAGGAGGAGCGCGAGGAGACCTGGAACGACTTCCGTGAGCTGGTGAACATGACACCGGCTGACCTGGAGAAATGGCTGGAGTCCGACGCATCGCAAGGCGTCGGGCAGCACCAGGACGGGGGTGAGTCCACCGGGCACGCCTCCGGCCGCCGGATCGTGGCGATCCTGCGCGCCCGCAAGGGCGACCTCACGGACGACGACTACCGGCACATGCGCAAGGTCGTCGGCTACGTACGCCGCCACCAGGCCCAGCGGCCCTCCGGGGACGTCCGGGACACGCGGTGGCGGTACTCCCTGATGAACTGGGGCCACGACCCGCTCGCCGGGTGATCAGGGCGCGCCGGTCTCGTGCGGGGTCGCGGCGACACCGTTCAGCGCCTGCGTCATCTGGTGCTGCGTCTCTTCGGCCACGGCACGGGCCTCCTCGACGACGTCACCCCGTTCGCGTATGAGGCTCGCGTAGATCGGCAGTTCTTCGGTTCGGGTCGAGTCGGTCTTCACAGTGGGTTCCAATCGGTTTGCAGCCGGGATCCGGGGGGTCCGAGTAAGTCTGCGTCACGGCCCCGCACCGCGTTACCCACCCCCGTGGTGTTCAGATTTCCGTCACGTGTTTCGCAAATTCCTCACGTTTGCGATCCGTGGCCGAACGCCGCTGCTCCGCACGCGAAAGGGCCCCGGGAAACGCTTCCCGGGGCCCTTCGTGCGCAGGTCGTCAGAGCGACGTCGTGTGGACGCCCGCGTGGCCGCCCGCGGCCGCGCCCTCCGGCGACAGGGTCGCCTGCAGGGCGGCGCAGGCCTCGCCGGTCAGGGGGCCGACCAGGCCGGCGGAGAGGCCGCCCACGAGGCCCGCGGAGACATCGACGCCGCCCGCGTTGCCGCCGGCGACGGCGTCCAGGTCGGCGTCGGAGAGCTCGGCGGTGGCGACCCGAGAAGTGAGGTTCATGGGGGTGTTTCCCTTCGCGTGAATGTCTCGCAGTGGCGGTGAGCGTGAGTGACGCCGGAGCCGGGGACCAGCTCCCGTCCCGGCTGCTCCCGCCGTGCGCAGGATCAAAACACTCCCCGCCAAGGAGAGCCAACCGCCTTCCGGCGACGAGCGGTTCCGTCCGGCAGCCGTCTTCACCGCTGTGACCGCGGGGTCACCGGATGCGCCCACTCCTTCACACAGCCCGTCGCCCGACCGCGTGCGGGAGTGTTGTGCCCCGGATCCCGAAGCGGGCACTTCACCGCCAACCCCCCCTGCCGGAACCGGGACGCGCCGGCGGGCCGGGCGGCGCGCCGCCTCCCGGCCCGCGGTGTGCAGATGTGCTGGAGTTTCGGGCCCCGTCCCCGTCAGGCCGCCGCGGCCGGCTGCATCAGACGGGCCAGCAGGTCGTCCAGGGTGACCAGGCCGGTGAGCCGGCCGGAGCCGTCGCGGACCACGGCCAGGGACGACCGGCGGCGGCGCAGCACCTCGATCGCCTCGGCGACCGTGGCGGTCTCCGCCAGCTCGGGCACCGGCCGGGCGAGGTCCCGCGCGGTCGTGGCCCGGCCCCGGGCCCGGGCCACCAGGGCGTCCCGGGCGTGCACCGAGCCGAGGACGGTGCCGTTCTCCCGGACCAGCAGCCGCGTGCGGTCGTGCTCGGCGGCGAAGCGCAGCAGCGCCTCGACGTCCGCGCCGCCCTCGGCCCAGGTGATCTCGGCGGCCGGGATCCGCAGCGCCGCGACCGGTGTCTCCGGCTCGGTCAGCGAGCGGGTCAGCAGCTCCGAGTCGGTCGCGCTGATCAGGCCCAGCCGCTCCGACTCCTCCACCAGGTGCGTCAGCTGCTCCCGGTTGTGCACCGAGGCCAGCTCGTCGCGCGGGGCCACCCGGCACAGCCGCACCAGGGCGTTGCTCACCGAGTTCAGCAGCCGGATCAGCGGACGCACGGCCCGCACCACGGCCCGGAACGGCGGCGACAGCAGCATCGCCGAACGCTCCGGGTGGGCGATGGCCCAGGACTTGGGCGCCATCTCGCCGACCACCATGTGCAGGAACACCACCACGACCATCGCCACGGCGAAGGCCACGCCGTAGCTCACCGCGCTGGGCAGGCCCAGTGTGTGCAGTAGCGGGTCGAGTTCGTGCGAGATCGCCGGCTTGGACACCGAGCCGAGGCACAGCGTGCACACGGTGATGCCCAGCTGGGCACCGGCCAGCATCAGCGACAGCTCGCGCATGCCGGCCAGGGCCGCGCCGGCGCCGCGCCGCCCGTCGGCCGCCGCCTTCTCCATGCGGTGGCGCTTGGCGGCGACGAGGGCGAACTCGGCCGCGACGAAGAAGCCGCTGCCGATCAGCAGCAGCACGGTCACGAAGACCGCCATCGGGAAACTCACGCCATCTCCTCGGCTTCCACGGCCTCCACCAGCGGGCTGATCCGGACCCGGTCGGCCACGTGCCGGTCCAGTGTGCGGACGTCGATCACGGCCCGGCCGCCGCCGGGCAGGCCGACCGTGACGCGGTCACCGACCGTCGGGAAGCGGCCGAGCCGGTCCACCACCAGGCCGGCCACGGTGTCGTAGTCGTCGTCCTCCGGCAGCCGGACACCGGTCGCCTCGGCCACCTCGTCCACCCGTCGGCCGGCGTCCACCAGCCAGCCGTCGCCGTCGGCGACGGCGAGCAGGGTGACCTTGTCGGACTCGTCGGCGATGTCCCCGACCAGCTCCTCGGCGATGTCCTCGTAGGTGACGATGCCCGCCACGCCGCCGTGCTCGTCGAGGACGACCGCGAACTCGTCGTCCTGCTCCCGCATCCGCGTCACCGCGTCGGGCAGCGCGAGGGTGTCCGGCAGCAGCAGGGGGCGCCGGGCCACCTCCCCGGCCCGTGCGCCGGCCATCCGGGCGGCGGGCAGCGCCATCAGCTCGCGCACGCCCAGCACGCCCACGATGTCGTCCGGGTGGTCGCCGAGCACCGGGTAGTTGGAGTGGCCGTGCCGGGCGATCAGGCCGACGGCCTCCTCGGCGCCGGCGTCCTTGCGCACGAACACGGCGTCCGCGCGCGGCACCATCACCTCGTCGAGGGTGCGCTCGGAGAACTCCAGCGCGTGGTCCAGCAGCGCGGCGGTGTCCTCGGGCAGCTCGCCCTGTTCGTGGGACTCGCCGATCAGATGGCCCAGCTCCTCCAGGGTGGCGCCATGGTGCAGTTCCTCGACGGGCTCGATCCCGGCCTTGCGCAGCAGCCGGTCGGCCGCGCCGTCGAAGACCCGCACGACGGGCCCGACGACCTTCAGGTAGGCGAGGGTGGAGGGCGCCAGCGCCTTCGCCAGCCGCTCGGGCACGGCGATCGCGAGGTTCTTGGGGGCGAGTTCGCCCAGCACCATCTGCACGACCGTGGCCAGCGTGAAGGCGAGGACGACCGCGATGCCGCCGACGGCCGCGTCCGGCAGGCCCAGCCCCGACAGGGCGGGCCTGAGCAGGGCGGACACCGAGGGTTCGGCGATGAAGCCGACCACCAGGCCGGTGACGGTGATGCCGAGCTGCGCGCCGGACAGCATGAACGACAGCCGCTCCAGCACCGTGAGGGCACGGGCCGCCCTGCGGTCCCCGGCCTCGGCCTCACGCGCGAGGGTGAGCCGGTCGGCGGAGACGTAGGCGAACTCCTGGGCGACGAAGTAGCCGGTGCCGGCGGTCAGCAGGAACACGGCGAGCAGGCCCAGCAGGGCCTGTGCGGCACTCATCCGACACCACCCCGCCGTGTGCCGCGATCACTCATGTCGTGGCGGGATGGTCGGGGACTGTGCCCCGGAGGGTCCGTCGGGCTGGCGGACAAGAACGTGCTCCTTCAGGTGTCGTGTGTCTCCGGTACAACGCGCGTCACCGCACCGGTGTTCCCGGATTCTACGACCGTGTAGATCAAGCCGCCCGGCTCATTCCGGGCGGGACTCCTCGGCGAGATCCGGCACCAGCCCCCGCATCGCCGCGCACTGGTCCGGGCCCATGAAGCGGGCCAGGGACTCGGTGACCGTCTCGGCGAGCGGGGCGGAGGCCTCTTTCAGCAGGTCGCGCGCCTTGTCGGTGAGGGCGACCTCGACGCCCCGCCTGTCGCCGCAGACCGACCTGCGGGTGACGAGGCCGGCGTGCTGGAGGCAGGCGATCTGGTAGGTCAGGCGGGTCTTCGGACGGCCCAGGAGCTCCGCGACACGCGTCATGCGCAGACCGCCCTCGGGCTGTTCGGCGAGCAGGCACAGGACCAGGAACTCGTCGTGCGAGACGTCCAGCTTCTCCTTCACGACCGCGCGCAGCCGCTGCTCCACCGCTCCCGTCGCGGCCAGCAGCAGCATCCAGGCGCGCAGTTCGGCGGGCAGCAGTCCGCCGGCGCCGAGGGACGGGCATTCGGGCAGGACGGCGCGGTGCTCCTCGGGGTCGGCCATGACGTCGAGTCTACCTGTCGTCCAAATTTGGAGCAGATGGTTGTTCAATTTTGGATTAGCCGTTAGCGTGCCCTTCAGTCATCCAAATTTGAACCACAGAGCAAGGAGGCGATCATGACCGTCGCCGTGGAAACCGGACAGTGGCAGCTCGACGCGACCGCCTCGACCGTCGGCATCCGGCACAAGACCATGTGGGGCCTGGTCACCGTGAAGGGCACGATCGGTGCCGTCAGCGGCACGGGGGAAGTCCGTCCCGACGGGTCCGCCGTCGGCACCCTGACCTTCGACGTCGCCTCCCTGGACACCGGGCACGCCAAGCGCGACACCCACCTGAGGTCGGAGCACTTCTTCGACGCCGGCCACCACCCCGAGATCACCTTCGCGGCCCGCAGCGCCGAGCTCCGCGACGGGGACCGGGTACACGTCATCGGGCAGCTCACCGTGCGCGGCATCAGCAGGCCGCTCTCCCTGGACGCCCGCGTGACGGACCGGGACGCCGGGGGCCTCACCCTGGCCACCGAGTTCACCGTCGACCGCGAGCAGTTCGGCATGGGCTGGAACCAGCTCGGCATGATCCGCGGCCGGGCCACGGTCGCCGCCGCCCTCCGCTTCACCCGGGCCGCGGCCTGAACGCCGCCGTCAGTCCGCCCCGCCGCGCACGGCTTCCTGCACATCCGTGCTCGACAGGGTCTGCGGCGACGCCGTGAACGCACGCAGACGGATCCGGACGCCCGGCCGGGGCAGCGTGAAGCGGCCCGCGGGCGGCCGGAGTTCGTAGCGGGCGGTGGCATGCGCGGGCAGGGTGCGCGGGCCCCGGACCACCCGCCAGTACGGGGCCATGCCCTGACCGGTGGTCAGGGTGAAGTGCGGGCTGAGGGCCGCGTCAGCGGTGTTGGTGACCTGGAGGGCGAGGCGCGAGACGGTCGCCGCGGTGGGGTGCCGGGCCGCCGTGACCCGCATCCGCAGGGGCGGTGTGCCCGTCGCCGCCACCGCCGCTGCGGTCAGCGCCGGAGCCAGCAGCAGGACCGTCGCGGCGATGCGCGCCGTGCGGCGGCGCGGCCCCGGCCACAGACCCGGCAGCCGGCCCGGACGGGGTTGCCAGGCCCCGGCGAACGCCGACGCCGGAGCGGTCACCGCCGCCGCCAGCCACAGCGGCGTCATGAGCAGGTAGTAGCCGTCCTGCGACCGGGTCGCCAGATAGAAGGCGCACCAGGGCAGCACGGTCGCCGCCGGTCCCAGCCGCCGGACGAACAGCACGAACAGCGCGAGCAGCCCGACGAGGAGCAGCAGGCTCGCGCGGGAGTACCAGTCGATCCGGTCGCTGCCGTCCGTCAGGTACAGCGAGACGCCGACCACGCCCTGGCCGTGCAGCACCGCCCCCTGCGTGAGCGGCAGGGCGACCCCGGTGAGCCAGCGCCCCGGCTCGCTCACCATGAAGTACGCGTTGACCAGCAGCCACCCGACGGCCGCGACCCCGGCGAACCGCGCCACCACCAGCGCCGCCGCCCGCCCGCCCAGCTCGCCACGCCGCACCGCGTAGATCCCGGCCAGCAGGAACGGCGCCAGGAACCACGGCAGTTGCTGCGCGGCGCACGCCAGCCCCAGGCACCCGGCCCGCGCCAGACCCGCAGCCCCGAGCCGTCCGCCCGTGCCCGTCCGGGGCCAGCGCACCACCACCGGCACCAGCAACGCCAGCGCCACGATCGCCGGGTAGCCGAGCCGCCCGTACGACGGCAGCATCCCGAAGCCCAGGCACACCAGGGTCGCCGCCGACCGCCACGGCGCCGGCAGCATCCGCCACAGCGCGACCGTCCCGGCGATCAGCGCGCCCGTGCTCACCGCCGTCGCCGGGGTGCCGCCGTGGCCCAGCCACAGCAGCGGTACCGCCAGCAGCGGCGCCAGCGGCGGATAGCCGTACGTCAGGTCGTAGCCGCCGGTCACCGTCGGGGTGAGGGCGACGCCGTGACCGAAGAGCCAGGGCCACGGCTGTCCGTAGACCGGGCGTCCCGCGGCCAGTTCCCGCGCCGCCTGGGTGGTGAGCAGGGCCTCGTCGGAGCCGTTGTGGAGCATGATCCACGCGCACAGGGTGAGCGTCACGCCCGTCACCAGCACACACTTGTCCACCCGCGCCAGCGACCGGGCCCGGCGGACGACCAGGGCCAGCACCCCGCACACCAGGATCGAGGCGTAGCACAGCGAGATCACCGCGGCCACGGCCGGCCGGTGACCGGCCGCCGACGTCCACACAGCCCGAGTACCGATCAGCAGACCGATGTCGGCGAGCAGGGTCAGGACGCGGTGCCACTGGGCCGGGGGAGCCGGCGGCGCCGCAACCCCCGACTGGGTGCGCGGACCGGGCACCACCAGCGTCGTTTCTGCCGAGTACACGTCGCAGGACGCTAATCGCCGCCGGTGAGCGGGACCCGGAGGGAGGTGAAGATTCCGGTGTGATCCGGGTAAGGGCCCCTGCGGGCTCCTCGGTGGCGCCCTTGCGGGCTCCTCGGCGGCCCTGCGGTCCCGTCGGCTCAGTACACGTCCCGCACGTACCGCTTGTCCGCCGCGAGCTGCTTCAGATACGCGGTGGCCTCCGCCTCGCCCAGTCCGCCGTGCGTCACGGCGATGTCCCGCAGCGCCCGGTCCACGTCCTTCGCCATCCTGGAGGCGTCGCCGCACACGTAGAGACGGGCCCCGTCGCGCAGCCAGTGCCACAACTCCGGCCCGTGCTCGCGCATCCGGTCCTGCACGTACACCTTGTTGCGCTGGTCCCGGGAGAAGGCGGTGTCCAGCCGGGTGAGGACGCCCTCGTCGCGCAGCGCCGTCAGTTCGTCCTCGTAGTAGAAGTCCGTCGCCCGGTGCTGCTCTCCGAAGAACAGCCAGTTGGGGGCCCCGTGGCCGAGCGCCCGCCGCTCCTGGAGGAAGCCGACGAAGGGGGCCACGCCGGTGCCCGGGCCGACCATGACCATCGGCGTCGAGGCGTCGGCCGGGGGCCGGAAGTGCGGCGAGCGCTGCACGAACACCGGCACCTCCGTGTCCGGTCCGGCGTCCGCGAGGTACGGCGAGCAGACCCCACCGCGCGCCCGGCCGTGCAGGTTCTCGTACCGCACCACGGACACCGTCAGCGACACCCGGTGGGGATCGGCCAGCGGACTGGACGATATGGAGTACAGCCGCGGCTGGAGCCTGCGCAGCACCCCGGCCCACTCCTCGGCGCTCGCCCGCACCGCGTACTCGGCGAGCACGTCCACCGCCTGCCGGCCCCAGCTCCACTGCGCCAGCCCGTCCTTGTTGTCCGGCCGCAGCAGCCTGCGCAACTCGTGCTTGTCCCGGGCGCGTTCGGCGACGAAGCGGAGCAGGTCGGGGGTGATCCGGGTGATGTCGAGATGCCGGTGCAGGGCCTCGCCGAACGGCACCTCACCGACACCGTCGACCGCCACGGCCGACCCGGCGTCCACCCCGGTCACCGCCAGCCACTCCTCCACCAGGGCGGGCGCGTTGACCGGCCGCACACCGAGGGCGTCCCCGGCCTCGTACGCCAGGTCCGTCCCGCTCGTGTCGAAGGTGAACCGCCGGACCTCCTTGCCCGCACCCGCCCGGCTGAGCAGCCGGTTGCCGACCAGCCGGGCGGTGGTGACGGGCTTGGACCGCGTCCTGGGCTTCCCGGCCGGCACGGCGGTCGTCTCGCCCAGCGCCGACAGCACCTGGTCGAGCCACTGACCGGCGGACGGCTCGAAGTCCGGCTCGCAGTCCGTGCGTGGGGCCAGCCGCACCCCGCCCAGCTCGTCGAGGCGCGCGTCCAGCCGCCGCCCGTGCCCGCAGAAGTCGTCGTAGGAGGAGTCGCCGAAGGCCAGCACGGCGTACCGCACCCCGTCCAGCCGGGGGGCCTGCTCGCCGGAGAGCGCGTCCCACAGGCCGGAGCCGTTGTCGGGCGCGTCGCCGTCCCCGAAGGTGCTGGTGATGAAGAGCAGATCCGCGGTGCGGGCGAGTGTCCCGACATCGGCGTCGTCCATGCCGACGAGGGTCGTACGGTGTCCCGTCGAGGTCAGCCGTTCGGCCGTGGCGGTGGCGAACTCCTCCGCGTTCCCGGTCTGTGAGGCCCAGAGCACGACGACCTCCCGCCCGGAGGGCCGATCCTGCGGCACGTCCGCCCCGGTCCGTGAGTACATGCCGGCGAGCACCCCGTTCACCCACAGCGCGTGCTCGGGGGAGAAGGGCGCGTCGGGCGGCAGCACCGGCACCCCGGGGGCGCCCGAGCCGAGCCCGGCGAGGAAGCCGGTGAGGTATTGGCGCTCCTGGGCGGAGAGCACCGGGGGAGGGGAGGGTTCAAGGCCGAAGGGGTTCGCGCCGCCCGGCGTAGCGGCCGTGGGCGTCACGGCCGTGGGCGTCAGGGCCGGTGTCTCCGGGACGGGCGCCGGGGACGCCACCTTCGCCAGCGACACCGCGCACACCTTGAACTCCGGCTGGAACGACAGCGGATCCACCGCGTCGCTCGTCACCGCGTTGATGCTCAGGTACTCGCCGAACAGGTCGTTCCAGTGGAACGGCGCGAAGCAGCAGCCCTGCCGCACCCGGTCCGTCACCACCGCCGGCAGCACGGCACGCCCGCGCCGCGAGGCGACCTCCACGAGATCGCCGTCGGCGACCCCGAGCGCCGTGGCGTCCGCGGGGTGGAGCTCCACGAACGGCCCCGGGTTCAGCTTGGTGAGCTTGGGGACCTTCCCGGTCTTGGTGAGCGTGTGCCACTGGTGCTGCACCCGCCCGGTGTTGAGCACGAACGGGTAGTCGTCGTCCGGCATCTCGGCGGCGGGCAGCTGCGGCCGCGCGAAGAAGGCGGCCCGCCCGGAGGCCGTCGGAAAGCGCAGCCCCTCCTCGTCCACGTACCGGATCGGGTTGCGCTCCGGACCGTCCTCCCGCGCGGCCGGCCACTGCACGGGCGTTCCACGCAGCCGCTCGTAGGACACCCCGCGCAGGTCCCACCCGGTCTTCGGGTTCCAGAAGCGCTTGATCTCCTCGAAGACCTGCTCGGCGCTGTCGTACGAGAACCCCTTCTCGTAGCCCATGGCGCACGCCACCTCGGCGATGATCCGCCAGTCGGCCATCGCCCCCCCGGGCGGGTCCGCGGCCGGCCGGGTCAGCGTGAGGGTGCGCTCGCTGTTGACGAAGACGCCCTCCGCCTCGGTCCACATCGCGCCCGGCAGGACGACATCGGCGTACGCGTTCGTCTCGGTGTCCGTGAACACGTCCTGCGTGACGACGAACTCGGCGGCCTCCAGACCCTCGATGACGGTGCGGCGGTTGGCGACCGAGGCGACCGGGTTGGTGCAGATGATCCAGCAGGCCTTGATCTCCCCGTCGGCCAGCTGCCGGAACATCTCGACCGTGCCCTGCCCGACCCCGTCGGCGCGCAGCGTCCCGGGCGGCAGCTCCCACACCTCCTCGGCGAAGGCCCGCTCCTCCGGGACGAGCACCGACCGCTGCCCCGGCAGCCCCGGCCCCATGTAGCCCATCTCGCGCCCGCCCATGGCGTTGGGCTGTCCGGTCAGGGAGAACGGCCCGGCGCCCGGACGGCAGATCGCTCCCGTCGCCAGGTGCAGGTTGACCAGGGCGTTGGTGTTCCAGGTGCCGTGGGTGGACTGGTTGAGCCCCATGGTCCAGCAGCTCATCCACTGCCGGCCCGCCTCGCCGATCAGCCGGGCGGCCGTGCGCAGATCGTCCTCCGCGATCCCTGTGATCTCCGCGACCGCGGCCGGGGCGTAGTCGGCGAGGAACCCGGGCAGCTCCTCCCAGCCCTCGGTGTGGTCCGCGACGAACTCCGGGTCGGTGTGCCCGTTCTCCAGCAGCAGGTGCAGCAGGCCGTTCAGCAACGCGAGGTCGGTACCCGGCCTGACCTGGAGGAACAGATCGGCCTTCGCGGCGGTCGCGGTCCGCCTCGGGTCGACGACGATCAGCTTGGCGCCCGCCTTGACCCGCTCCATCATCCGCAGGAACAGGATCGGATGGCAGTCGGCCATGTTCGACCCGATGACGAGGAAGGCGTCCGCCCGGTCGAAGTCCTCGTACGACCCGGGCGGCCCGTCCGCGCCCAGCGACAGCTTGTAGCCGGTGCCCGCGCTCGCCATGCACAGCCGTGAGTTCGACTCGATCCGGTTCGTCCCCACGAACCCCTTGGCCAGCTTGTTGGCCAGGTACTGCGCCTCCAGGCTCATCTGCCCGGAGACGTAGAAGGCGACCGCGTCCGGCCCGTGCTCGTCGATGATCGCCCGTAGCCGCGCGGCGGTCCCGGCGATCGCGTCGGCCACGGGCGCCGGGGCCGCCTCCTCGCCCCGGTCGTCCCGCACGAGCGCACTGGTCAGCCGCCCGGGCGCGGCGAGCATGTCGGCGGTGGTCGCGCCCTTGGTGCACAGCCGGCCCGCGTTCGCGGGGTGCGCCTTGTCACCCGACGCCTTCAGCACCTTGCGCCGCCCGTCCGGGCCCGCACCGACATCCAGCACCAGGCCGCAGCCCACACCGCAGTACGAGCAGACGGTGCGCACCCGCTGCGTCTGCTGCTGCGGCCGGGGGGTCGTGGTCATGCCGTCGACGGTACGAACGTCCCGTTACGCAGGTGTCACATCACTCGATCACGAGCAGTTACGCCGGTCACACAGCCGCCTTTTGGCCGTTGTGAGGTGCATTGAGGTCGCTGAGCGTGTCGCTGTTGGGCCGAACGGGTGACTCTGCGCAAGAATTGCCCGATGCAGACAGCGAGCGCGAGCCAGGACGGAGCATGCCGGTGAACAGCCACGATGTCACCGACGAACAGTGGGAGGGGCTCGCCCAGGTCGTGCCGCTGCGAGGCCGGGACGCCTGGCCGTCCTCCGTCGGCCACCGGTCCATACCCGAGGCCGAGACGGAGACCCGCCGTCGTTTCGTCGTCCTGCGGGTGAACGTCTTCGCCGACGCCCGTGACGTCGCCGAGCGGCTGATGGCGGGCGTCCCCGTCCTCCTCGACCTCACCGGCGCGGAGACGGAGGTCGCCAAGCGGGTCCTCGACTTCAGCACGGGTGTCGTCTTCGGCCTGGCGAGCGGGATGCACCGGGTGGACCGCAACGTGTTCCTGCTGACTCCGGCGGGGACCGAGGTGACGGGCCTGATGGAGGGAGCGGGCCTCCCCGGGGCGTGACCGACGGGGTGGACGCCGGTGTGACCACCGGGTGGACGTGGGTGTGACCGCGGGAGTGACCGCCGTAGCGACCGTCGACGTGACCGTAGCCCGATCGTAGGAAGCCCCCGGAGACGGAACGGTTCGTCCTGCCGCCGGAGCCCTACCGTCCGGGCATGACCCACCCCGCCCTCCCCGACCGCCCGCGCGTCACCGAACTGCGCCTGGCCGCCTTCACCGCCCACCGCCGCGCCGCGTTCCCGCTCGGGCCCCTCACTCTCCTCGCCGGCCCCAGCGGCAGCGGCAAGACCAGCGCGCTGCGGGCGTACGAGGCCCTCGCCCGGCTCGGGGGCGGCGCCCGGCTCGGCGAGGCGTTCCCCGACCCCACCGCCTGCGTTCCGGAACGGGCCCGGCCCGACGCCCAGGGCCGCCGCGGTTTTCGCATCGGCTGTACGGCCGACGGCCCAGCGGGCCCGGTCCGCCTCGACGTGGCCGTGCAGGCCGAGCCCGAACTGCGGGTCGTGGGCGAGCGGTTGACGTCCGACGGGCTGGTCCTCCTGGAGACCGCCCTGCGCGACCCGGGCAAGCGTGCCGTGCAGGCCGCCTGGCACACGGCCGGACCGACACCGGTGACCCGCGGCCCGCTCCCGGACGACCGGCTCGGCACCGCCCTGCTGCCGCTGCGCGTGGCCGGCAAGACGTCCGGGCAGCGCAGGGTGCTGGCGGCCGCCGAGCAGATGGTCGTCGCGCTGCGCTCCGCCTTCGCCGTCGACCCCCAACCCGCCCGCATGCGCGGCCCCGTGGCGGCCGGCTCCGGCCGGCTGCTGGGTGGCTGCGGCAACCTCGCCGACGTGCTGTGGCGGACCCGCGCCGAGTGCGGGCGGCGGCACGCGCAGTTCGTGGCGGCGGTGCGGGCGGGGTGCGCGGGGCCGGTGACGGATGTGCTCGCCCGGGCGGAGGAGGCCACGGGAACGATCCGCGCCGCGCTCGACCGGGGCGACGGCGTCCGCACGGACCTGCGACGGCTCGGCGACGGCGAACTGCGCTACGTGGCCCTCGCGCTGGTCCTGCTGACCGGGCCGGGCGTGCTGGAGGTCGACCCGGCCGGCGAGGTGCCCGCCGCGCTCCAGACGCTCACGGTCCTCGCCGACGGCTTCGACCGGGGCCTGGACGGACGGCAGCGTCTCGAACTGCTGCGGCTGGCGGCCCGGATGTGCGAGCGGGGGCACATCCGGCTGGTCGGCGCGGTCAGCGACGGCTCCTGGGCCGCCGGGACGGAGGGGGCCACGGTGGTACACCTGGACCGTGACTGATCCCCTGGACGTGGCCGCACTACAGCGCCGCCTGGCCGATTTCGCTGCCGCGCGGAACTGGCAGCAGTACCACACCCCCAAGAACCTGGCCGCCGCGCTCAGCGTCGAGGCCTCCGAACTGGTCGAGATCTTCCAGTGGCTGACGCCCGAGGAGTCGGCCCGGGTCATGGCCGACCCGGACACCGCGCACCGCGTCACCGACGAGGTCGCCGACGTGCTCGCGTATCTGCTCCAGCTGTGCGAGGTGCTCGGCATCGACCCGCTGGCGGCGCTGGACGCGAAGATCGACCGGAACGAGCGGAGGTTCCCGATCTAGCGGCACCGCCCCACCGCCTGGAGCGATGAAGTCCACTTGTACGCTGTGTAATCAAATCACCGCTCGAATCCGAATCGTTGTCCGCAATTTTCCACCTTCCTCTGGCTTTTCGTCTCACACCCCTTCACTCTGGGTAGTGAACAAGGGAGTGCGGGCAGACGGACGCGCGCAGCGCGTCGGACAAGACGGGGGCAGCGCATGGAAGCGGTGCGGCTCATCGTGACGAGCAGGCGGTCCCTGGCGGCGGGCGGCGGCGCGCGGGAGACCCTGGCCGAGGTGTGGCAGGCGCAGGCCCTCGCGCAGGCCATAGGCAGCCGCCTCGCGGTCGCCGGACCGCCGGAACTGCGCGGCGAGGCACTGGGGTTGACGGAGCTGGCGGGCCGGGGCTGCGGCGTCCTCGACCCGCCGGAACTGGCCCCCGGTGAGCTGCGGGCGGGCCAGCTCACCGAGTTGGGCGACGCCCGCCACACCCTGATGTACCTCGGCGGCCTCCTCGGCGAGGTCGGCATCGCCCTCGTCGCCCTGGCCAGCTCCGCCGACGACGAGGGCACATACTGGCAGTGCATGGAGGCCATCGACGCGGCGGACGAGTCCCGCGACCGCGTCCTGGAAATGCTCCGCAGACTCGCGGACCGGGAACAGGCGCTGCCGGAGCGGGAGGCGGGGTGAGGCGGGCGGGGAGAGCTCCTGAACCGCCCGCCGCTAACCCGCCTGCCCCTCCTCGACGGCCCCGCGCTCGGCGTCCCCCGCGGCCTGAAGGTCCGCGTCCAGCGCCGACAGGTCCGCGTTCAACGCCGCCATCAGCTCCTCCATCTGCTGCAACAGCCCTTTCGGCTGCCCGCTTCCGCCCTGCTGCGGCACGGTCTCTTCGGACATGACGGCCTCCTCGGCCCCTGGCCCCCGGGGAGGCCGACACGGGTGACGCCCCGGCGGTCCACCCCCGGTGCGGAAGCCGGGGGCTCCGGCTCCGCCCGAGCCAACGATCACCATCGGGGCCGGTCACTGGCCGGGCCGGGCGGCGGCTGCGGTATTGACGTAATTTCACCCGACCGGGGAGCGGCGTGGACGGGGGACCGATCCCGTGATCGCACACCCCGGCGTGCAGGATGGAAGCATGGATCTTCGCATCTTCACCGAGCCCCAGCAGGGGGCCACCTACGACACTCTGCTCGCCGTCGCCAAGGCCACCGAGGACCTCGGCTTCGACGCCTTCTTCCGTTCCGACCACTACCTCCGCATGGGCACCGTGGACGGCCTGCCCGGCCCGACCGACGCCTGGATCACCCTGGCCGGACTCGCCCGGGAGACCAAGCGCATCCGGCTCGGCACCCTGATGACCGCCGGCACCTTCCGGCTGCCCGGCGTGCTCGCCATCCAGGTCGCCCAGGTCGACCAGATGTCCGGCGGCCGGGTCGAACTCGGCCTCGGCGCGGGCTGGTTCGAGGAGGAGCACAGGGCCTACGGCATTCCCTTCCCCAAGGAGAAGTTCGCCCGCCTGGAAGAGCAGCTGGAGATCGTCACCGGCCTGTGGGCGACGGAGCCCGGCAAGACCTTCGACTTCCACGGCACCTACTACGACCTCACGGACTCTCCCGCCCTGCCCAAGCCCGCGCAGCGGAAGATCCCCGTGCTCGTCGGCGGCCACGGCCCTTCCCGCACCCCGCGGCTGGCCGCCAGGTACGCCGACGAGTTCAACATGCCGTTCGCCTCCGTCGAGGACAGCGAGCGCCAGTTCGGCCGGGTCCGCGCGGCAGCCGAGGAAGCGGGCCGCGGCGGCGACGAGCTGACGTACTCCAACGCCCTTGTCGTCTGCGTCGGCCGGGACGACGCGGAGGTCGCCCGCCGGGCCGCCGCGATCGGCCGCGAGGTGGACGAGCTGAAGCGCAACGGCCTGGCCGGCTCCCCGGCCGAGGTCGTCGACAAGATCGGCCGCTACGCCGAGATCGGCTCCCGCCGCATCTACCTCCAGGTCCTCGACCTGGACGACCTCGACCACCTTGAGCTGATCTCCGCGCAGGTGCAGTCGCAGCTGTCGTAGAGGGCCCGCCCGACCGCCCTCGATAAACGAAGGCGCTGGTGGGCACAGGTGTGCGAAGCTGTGGGCGTCGTCCTGCCGAGCCCCCAGGATCACCGTCCTGGGGGCTCTCGCACGTACGGCACCAAGACATCCACCCAGCCGGAGAGGCCCTCCGCATGTTCCTGACGATCACTACCACCGGCACGCCTGAGCGCCCCGCCACCGACCTCGGCTACCTGCTGCACAAGCATCCCGACAAGGCGCAGGCGTTCTCCACCTCCTACGGCACGGCCCACGTCCTCTACCCCGAGGCGGAAACCGGGCGCTGCACGGCGGCGCTGCTGCTGGAGGTCGAAGCGGTGGCACTGGTCAGGCGCGGCAAGGGCAAGGGCCGCGGAGGCGCCCCCGACGCGGCACTAGCGCAGTACGTCAACGACCGCCCCTACGCGGCCTCCTCCCTGCTCGCCGTGGCGCTGAGCAGCGTCTTCTCCAGCGCGATGAAGGGCGTCTGCAACGCCCGGCCGGAGCTGCCCGGCCAGGCCAGGCCACTGCGCGTCGAGGTGCCCGCGCTGCCCGCCCGGGGCGGCCCCGACCTCGTACGCAAGCTCTTCGAGCCGCTCGGCTGGACCGTCACCGCCGCACCCGTGCCGCTGGACACGGAGTTCCCCGACTGGGGCGACTCGCGGTACGTGAGCCTGGTCCTGGAATCGGACGCGCTCACCCTCGCCGAGGCCCTGCGGCACCTCTACGTCCTGCTCCCCGTCCTGGACGACGCCAAGCACTACTGGGTCGCTCCCGACGAGGTCGACAAGCTGCTGCGCGTCGGCGAGGGCTGGCTGCCCGCGCACCCGGAGCAGCGGCTGATCACCAGCCGCTACCTGTCGCGCCGCTGGTCGCTGACCCGGCAGGCCACCGAGCGCCTGGAACTGGTGCGCCTCGCCGAGACCGACGACAGCGAGGTCGAGGAAATCGACAACGCGGTCGAGGCGGAGACCGAGACCGAGGAGAAGCCGACCCCGCTGGCCGTGCAGCGCCGCGAGGCGATCGTCACGGCGCTCCGGCAGTCCGGCGCCGCCCGCGTCCTCGATCTCGGCTGCGGGCAGGGCCAGTTGGTGCAGACCCTGCTCAAGGACCCGGCGTTCACCGAGATCGTCGGTGTCGACGTGTCGATGCGCGCCCTCACCATCGCCTCCCGGCGGCTCAAGCTGGACCGCATGGGCGAGAGGCAGGCCTCCCGCGTCCAGCTCTTCCAGGGCTCCCTCGCCTACACCGACGTCCGGCTCAAGGGCTACGACGCCGCCGTGCTCAGCGAGGTCATCGAGCACCTCGACCTGCCCCGGCTGCCTGCCCTGGAGTACGCGGTGTTCGGCTCGGCCCGGCCGAGGACGGTCCTCGTGACCACCCCCAACGTCGAGTACAACGTGCGCTGGGAGTCCCTCCCGGCCGGCCACGTCCGGCACGGCGACCACCGCTTCGAGTGGACCCGCGCGGAGTTCCGGGCCTGGGCGGAGGCGGTGGCCGGACGGCACGGCTACGGCGTGGGGTTCGTCGCCGTCGGCCCCGACGACCCCGAGGTGGGGCCGCCCACCCAGATGGCCGTGTTCACGATGACCAGCCCGAAGGAGGCGAAGGCGGCATGACCGACACACAGCAGGGGCGCGTGCTGCCCGTCACCGACCTGTCCCTGGTGGTGCTGGTCGGGGCCACCGGCTCCGGCAAGTCCACCTTCGCCCGCAGGCACTTCAAGCCCACCGAGGTCATCTCGTCCGACTTCTGCCGCGGCCTCGTCTCGGACGACGAGAACGACCAGAGCGCCACCAAGGACGCCTTCGACGTCCTGCACTACATCGCGGGCAAGCGCCTGGCCGCCGGCCGCCGCACCGTCGTGGACGCGACCAGCGTGCAGTCCGACGCCCGCCGCCAGCTCATCGACCTGGCCAAGCGGTACGACGTACTGCCCATCGCGATCGTGCTCGACGTGCCCGAGGAGGTGTGCGCCGAACGCAACGCGGCCCGCACCGACCGCGCCGACATGCCCCGCCGGGTCATCCACCGCCACACCCGCGAACTGCGCCGCTCGCTGCGGCACCTGGAGCGCGAGGGCTTCCGCAAGGTGCACATCCTGCGGGGCGTGGAGGAGGTCGAGCACGCCACGGTCGTCACCGAGAAGCGCTTCAACGACCTCACCCACCTCACGGGCCCGTTCGACATCATCGGCGACATCCACGGCTGCGCCGCCGAACTGGAGGCGCTGCTCGCCAAGCTGGGCTACGTCGACGGCGTCCACCCGGAGGGCCGTACGGCCGTCTTCGTCGGCGACCTGGTCGACCGCGGCCCGGACAGCCCCGGGGTGCTGCGCCGCGTGATGGCGATGGTGAAGTCCGGCAACGCCCTGTGCGTGCCCGGCAACCACGAGAACAAGTACGGCCGCTACCTGCGCGGCCGCAAGGTCCAGCACACCCACGGCCTCGCCGAGACCATCGAGCAGATGGCCGGCGAGAGCGATGAGTTCCTCGCCGAGGTACGGGAGTTCCTCGACGGCCTCGTCAGCCACTACGTCCTCGACGGCGGCCGGCTGGTCGTCTGCCACGCCGGTCTGCCCGAGAAGTACCACGGCCGCACCTCCGGGCGCGTCCGCAGCCACGCCCTGTACGGCGACACCACCGGGGAGACCGACGAGTTCGGCCTGCCCGTGCGCTACCCGTGGGCCGAGGACTACCGGGGCCGGGCCGCCGTCGTCTACGGCCACACCCCGGTGCCGGAGGCCACCTGGCTCAACAACACCATCTGCCTGGACACCGGCGCGGTCTTCGGCGGCAAGCTCACCGCCCTGCGCTGGCCGGAGCGCGAGCTGGCCGAGGTCCCGGCGGAGCAGGTCTGGTACGAGCCGACGAAGCCGCTGCGCTCCGAGGCACCCGGCGGGCAGGACGGCCGCCCGCTGGACCTGGCGGACGTGCGGGGCCGCAGGGTCGTGGAGACCCGGCACCAGGGCCGCGTCGCGATCCGCGAGGAGAACGCGGCGGCGGCCCTGGAGGTCATGAGCCGCTTTGCGGTGGATCCGCGGCTGCTGCCGTACCTCCCGCCGACCATGGCCCCGACGGCCACGAGTCACGTCGAGGGCTACCTGGAGCACCCCGAGGAGGCCTTCGCCCAGTACAAGGACGACGGTGTCGCCCGGGTCGTGTGCGAGGAGAAGCACATGGGCTCGCGGGCGGTAGTCCTGGTGTGCCGCGACGCGGAGGCCGCACGCAAGCGGTTCGGCGTGGACGGGCCCACCGGATCCCTCTACACCCGTACCGGACGCCCCTTCCTCGACGACGACGCGCTCACCGAGGAGATCCTCGACCGGGTGCGCACGGCGGCCGGCGAGGCCGGCCTCTGGGACGAGCTGGAGACGGACTGGCTGCTGCTGGACGCCGAGCTGATGCCCTGGTCGCTGAAGGCGTCCGGGCTCCTGCGCTCGCAGTACGCCGCAGTGGGCGCCGCCTCCGGCGCGGTGCTCCCGCAGGCCCTGAGCGCCCTCCAGGGCGCGGCGGCGCGCGGCGTGGACGTGGCGGGCCTGCTGACCCGCACCGGTGAACGCGCCACTGACGCGGCCGCCTTCACCGAGGCCTACCGCCGCTACTGCTGGACCACCGACGGCCTGGACGGCGTGCGCCTTGCGCCGTTCCAGATCCTCGCGGTCCAGGGACGCAGCCTCACCGGGCTGCCGCACGACGAGCAGCTCGCCCTGCTCGACCGGCTCGTCGAGCACGACGGCAGCGGTCTTCTGCAGACCACCCGGCGGCTCTACGTCGACACGGCCGACCCGGAGTCGGTGCGGGCGGGCGTCGACTGGTGGCTGGAGATGACCGGCCGGGGCGGCGAGGGCATGGTGGTCAAGCCGGTCGGCGCGGTGGTCCGCGACGGCCAGGGCCGCCTGGTGCAGCCCGGCATCAAGTGCCGCGGCCGCGAGTACCTGCGGATCATCTACGGTCCGGAGTACACGCGCCCGGAGAACCTCGCCCGCCTGCGCTCGCGGTTCCTCAACCACAAGCGCTCCCTGGCGATCCGCGAGTACGCCCTGGGCCTGGAGGCCCTGGACCGGCTGGCCGAGGGCGAGCCGCTGTGGCGGGTGCACGAGGCGGTGTTCGGGGTGCTGGCGCTGGAGTCGGAGCCGGTCGACCCGAGGCTGTGAGCCGGTGGCCACACGATTCCGGCCAGGCTTGTCCCGCCTGGGACACTCCTGGCCGGACGTCGTCCTTCAGGTCCCGTTCGTCCCGCACGTCCCGGCCGGACACGCGCACCCATGGCTCCGCCACGCGTCCCACCGTGCCGCGCACCCCGGGCGGGCACCTCGCCGCCGGTGACGCCGCCCCGCTTGTCGTCGCCGCGACGAGAACTGGCGGTCACGGAAACGGTCGAGGAGCGCGTCAATACGCCCTTCGATGGTCAGGATGGAGGCATGGCATACCACGTCCACTCCGAGGCCGGGCGGCTGCGCCGCGTCATCCTGCACCGGCCCGATCTCGAGCTCAAAAGGCTCACCCCCAGCAACAAGACCTCGCTGCTCTTCGACGACGTGCTGTGGGTGCGCAGGGCCCGCGCCGAGCACGACGGGTTCGCCGACGTGCTGCGGGACCGGGGCGTCGCCGTCCACCTCTTCGGCGACCTGCTGGCCGAGACACTTGAGGTCCCGGCGGCCAGATCCCTCGTCCTGGAGCGGGTCTTCGACGAGAAGGAGTACGGTCCGCTGGCCACCGACCCGCTCAGAGCCGCCTTCGAGAACATGACCGCGCGGGAGCTGGCCGAGGTCCTGGTCGGCGGCATGACGAAACGCGAGTTCCTCGACGTGCACCCGGAGCCGACCTCCGTGCGCTTCCACGTCATGGAGCTGGACGACTTCCTGCTGGGCCCGCTGCCCAACCACCTCTTCACCCGCGACACCTCCGCCTGGATCTACGACGGCGTGTCCATCAACGCCATGCGCTGGCCCGCCCGGCAGCGCGAGACCGTGCACTTCGAGGCGATCTACCGGCACCACCCGCTGTTCCGCGACGAGACGTTCCACGAGTGGTCGAAGGGACAGACGGACTACCCCTCCACCATCGAGGGCGGGGACGTGCTGGTCATCGGCAACGGGGCGGTGCTCATCGGCATGAGCGAGCGCACCACTCCGCAGGCCGTGGAGATGCTCGCGCACAAGCTGTTCGCCGCCGGGTCCGCCGAGACGATCGTGGCCCTCGACATGCCCAAGCGGCGTGCCTTCATGCACCTCGACACCGTGATGACCATGGTCGACGGTGACACCTTCACCCAGTACGCGGGCCTCGGCATGCTCCGCTCGTACACCATCGAGCCGGGCGTCGGAGAGAAGGAACTGAAGGTCACCGACCATCCGCCGGAGCACATGCACCGCGCGATCGCCGCCGCGCTCGGCCTGAACGAGATCCGCGTGCTGACCGCCACCCAGGACGTGCACGCGGCCGAGCGCGAGCAGTGGGACGACGGGTGCAACGTCCTCGCCGTCGAACCCGGGGTCGTGGTCGCCTACGAGCGGAACTCCACGACCAACACCCATCTGCGCAAGCAGGGCATCGAGGTGATAGAGATCCCGGGCAGCGAGCTGGGGCGGGGGAGGGGCGGGCCGCGGTGCATGAGCTGCCCGGTCGAACGCGACCCTGTATAGACATGCTGGAGTTCGTATAGTATTCCAGCATCTGTGTCCCCGTATCCCTGGAGCGTCCTCATGGCGACTGTCCCGACCGCCCTCGCCGGCCGCCACCTCCTCAAGGAGCTGGACCTGACCGAGAAGGAGTTCCGCGGTCTGGTCGAGCTGGCCGCCGAGCTGAAGGCCGCCAAGAAGGCCGGGGCCGAGACCCAGTACCTGCGGGGCCGGAACATCGCGCTGATCTTCGAGAAGACCTCCACCCGCACCCGCTGCGCGTTCGAGGTCGCGGCCGCCGACCAGGGCGCCTCGACCACGTACCTCGACCCCTCCGGCTCGCAGATCGGGCACAAGGAGTCGGTCAAGGACACCGCGCGGGTGCTGGGCCGGATGTACGACGCGATCGAGTACCGGGGCGACAGCCAGCAGAAGGTGGAGGAACTGGCGGCGCACGCCGGTGTCCCCGTCTACAACGGGCTCACCGACGACTGGCACCCCACCCAGATGCTCGCCGACGTGCTGACCATGACCGAGCACTGCGCCAAGCCGCTGACCGAGGTCTCCTTCGCCTATCTGGGCGACGCCCGCTTCAACATGGGCAACTCCTACCTGGTCACCGGCGCCCTGCTCGGCATGGACGTCCGTCTCGTCGCGCCGAAGGAGTACTGGCCGGCCGAGGAGGTCGTCGACCGGGCCCGTTCCCTCGCCGCCGGCAGCGGCGCCCGCATCACGCTCACCGAGACGGTGGACGACGGCGTGCGCGGCGCCGACTTCGTGGCCACGGACGTCTGGGTCTCCATGGGTGAGCCGAAGGAGGTCTGGGCCGAGCGCATCGCCGCCCTCGCCCCGTATGCCGTGACCATGGACGTCCTGCACGCCACCGGCAACCCGGAGGTGAAGTTCCTGCACTGCCTGCCCGCGTTCCACGACCTCGGCACCAAGGTCGGCCAGGAGATCCACGCGGCCCACGACCTGGAGTACCTGGAGGTCTCCGACGAGGTCTTCGAGTCGGCCCACTCGGTCGTCTTCGACGAGGCGGAGAACCGGATGCACACCATCAAGGCGGTCTTGGTGGCAACCCTCGCCTGAACAGGCCTTATGCTGACCGGCGGCCCGGAGCCACCCCTTCTCCGCGGCCGCCGCGCGACGAACCCGTCGCATCCCGCACCACCAGAAACGAGCACCACCCGCATGCCCCGCTTCAAGTCGTCCCATCTCCTGGTGGCCGAATCCGGCGCCGACCGCGAAGGCCACGGCCTCCGGCGCACGATGGGCCTCTTCCAGCTCGTCTGCTTCGGCGTCGGTGCCATCGTCGGCACCGGCATCTTCGTCGGCCTTTCCGACTCGGTCGCCCAGGCCGGTCCGGGCGTCGTCGTCTCCTTCCTGCTCGCCGCGATCACCTGCGTCTTCACCGCGTTCGCCTTCGCCGAGCTCGGCGGCGCGATCCCGGTCTCCGGCTCCTCGTACTCCTTCGCCTACGCCGGTCTCGGCGAGGGCACGGCCTTCCTCGTCGGCTGGTGCCTGCTGCTGGAGTACGGCGTCTCGGTCTCCGCGGTGGCGGTCGGCTGGAGCCAGTACGTCAACGAACTCCTCGACAGCCTCGTCGGACTGCACCTGCCCACCGCCCTGTCGGCCGGTCCGGGCGAGGGCGGCGTGGTGAACCTCCCGGCTGTGATCGTCATCGCCATGGCCGCGGTCCTGCTGGTCCGCGGGGTGCGCGAGAGTGCCCGGGCCACGGCGGCGATGGCCGTGCTGAAGCTCGCCGTCCTGGTGGCCTTCGTCGCGATCGGCTTCACCGCGTTCGAGGACGGCAACCTCACGCCGTTCTCGCCCACGGGCCTGGCCGGCATCGGGGCGGGCACGACCGCCGCCTTCTTCTCGTACATCGGCTTCGACGCGATCACCACCGCCGGTGAGGAGGCGAAGAACCCCCGCCGGGACATCCCCGTCGCGATCCTCGTCTGCATCGGGCTGGTCACGCTGCTCTACTGCGCCGTCGCGCTCGCCGCGATCGGCGCCATCGGCGGCGACGCGGTCGGCGGCCGTCCGGCGGCCCTCTCCTACGTCGTCAACCAGGTCACCGGCTCCACCGTCGGCGGCGGGGTGATCGCCTTCGGAGCGGTCGTCGCCATCGCCTCGGTCGTCCTCGCCGTGATGTACGGCCAGACCCGGATCCTGATGTCCATGTCCCGCGACGGGCTGATCCCGCGCGTCTTCGAGAAGGTCTCGCCGAAGACCTCCACGCCTGTCGCCGGCACGCTGATCGTGGCGGTCGTCTTCGCGATCCCCGCCGCCTTCGCCCCGCTGGACGCGGTGGTCAACCTGTGCACCATCGGCACCCTCGCCACCATGGCCGTGGTCAACATCGCGGTCATCGCCCTGCGCCGCCGTGAGCCGGGCCTGGCCCGCACCTTCCGGGTGCCGCTGTACCCCGTCACCCCGCTGCTCGGCGTCGGCTTCTGCCTGTACCTGATGTACGAGACGGGTGCGACGACCTGGATTCAGTTCGCCGGGTTCCTCGCGGTCGGCACCGCCCTGTACCTGCTCTACGGGCGCCGGAACTCCCGGCTCGCCGCGGTCACGCCGACGGACGCCGCTGAGCCGGTACGAGAGGCAGTCTGAACCAGACCGCCTTGCCGGACTCGGTCGGCCGGTGCCCGCAGGAGGAGCTCAGGGCGCGGATCAGCAGCAGCCCGCGCCCGTGCTCCTGCCAGGGGTCGGGCGGTCCGCCGGCCGGACAGGTGAGGTCGCCCGGCGGGGCCGGGTCGGCGTCGTGGACCTCGACCTGGCAGCCCGACGGCAACAGCTCCACGACCAGCTCTATCGGCGACTCGCCCGTGGTGTGCTCCACCGCGTTGGCCACCAGCTCCGCCGTGAGCAGCTCCGCGGTGTCGCAGTCCGCCCCGCGCTCCAGCTCGGCCAGCGCCGTACGGACCAGGGCACGGGCCACGGGCACCGCCGCTGCGGTGTGCGGCAGCGCGATGCGCCAGGAGGCGGGAGCTGAGGGGAGTTCGTACACGGCGGGTCCGTTCATGGAGCAGGACATCCTGCTTTCAACCTGATGAATGGTACGGCGCCGCTCTCCGGGGACGTCCGAGGGGCACCGCCGGAGGCGCCCTTGCCTCCTTGCCGACGGCTTACCCAGGTGAACGCGGCGCCGCGCACAGCTGCTCCCGCCGTTACGCCGGTGTGGACGATCTGTGACGGATGTGACCGGCCCGGGGCACGCCGGGCCCACACCGGAGTCCTACCCGGACGGTCTATCGCGCACTCATGACGACAGTCACGGATGAGTGATAGCTTCGGAGGGTAGAGCTCAGTGAGGCAGTGCCCGCCCGAGGAGGCCGCACGTCATGAGTCCCTTCACCGGCTCCGCCGCCCGCACCCCCGGCTGGGAGCATCTGCGCGTCGAGGTCGCCGACGGCGTCGCGACCGTCACCCTCGCCCGCCCCGAGAAGCTCAACGCGCTCACCTTCGGCGCCTACGCCGACCTGCGCGACCTGCTCGCGGAGCTGTCCCGGGAGCGGTCCGTACGGGCCCTGGTGCTGGCCGGCGAGGGCCGCGGCTTCTGCTCCGGCGGCGACGTCGACGAGATCATCGGCGCCACCCTCGGCATGGACACCGCCCAGCTCCTGGACTTCAACCGGATGACCGGCCAGGTGGTCCGGGCGATCCGGGAGTGCCCGTTCCCCGTCATCGCGTCGCTGCACGGCGTGGCGGCGGGCGCCGGAGCGGTGCTCGCCCTGGCCGCGGACTTCCGCGTCGCCGACCCCACCGCCCGCTTCGCCTTCCTCTTCACCCGCGTCGGCCTCTCCGGCGGCGACATGGGCGCGGCCTACCTGCTGCCCCGGGTCGTCGGACTGGGCCACGCGACGCGCCTGCTGATGCTGGGCGACCCGGTCCGCGCCGTCGAGGCGGAGCGCATCGGCCTGATCAGCGAGCTGACGGAGGAGGGCCGGACGGACGAGACCGCACGGCAACTGGCGCGGCGCCTGGCGGAGGGCCCGGCCCTGGCGTACGCCCAGACCAAGGCCCTTCTGACGTCCGAGCTGGACATGCCCCTGGCGGCCTCGATCGAACTCGACGCCTCGACGCAGGCGCTCCTGATGACGGGCGAGGACTACGCGGAATTCCACGCGGCTTTCACGGAGAAGCGCCCCCCGAAATGGAGCGGACGATAGTGGACGTGCCTGAAGGGGCGCGGGGAACTGCGCGACAAGCCACCACGCGCCCGCAGCCGCACCACGACACCAGCCGCCCCCTGCGCGTCGCGATCACCGGCGGCGGCCCCGGCGGCCTCTACGCCGCCGCCCTCCTCAAACGCCTGGACCCGGAACGGCAGATCACCGTCTGGGAACGCAACGCCCCCGACGACACCTTCGGCTTCGGCGTGGTCCTCTCCGACGAAACCCTCGGCGGCATAGAGCACGCCGACCCGGACGTCTACGAGGCACTCCAGCGGCACTTCACCCGCTGGGACGACATCGACATCGTCCACCGCGACATCCGCCACACCTCCTCGGGCCACGGGTTCGCCGCCCTCGGCCGCCGGCGCCTCCTGGAGATCCTCCACACCCGCTGCCGCGACCTCGGTGTCGACCTCCGTTTCCGCACCGAGGCCCCGGAAGACCTGCCCCGCACCCACGACCTGGTCATCGCAGCGGACGGCGTCCACAGCACCACCCGCGAGAGGCACGCGGACGTCTTCCGCCCCCGCGTGACGAACCACCGCTGCCGCTACATCTGGCTCGCCGCCGACTTCCCCTTCGACTCCTTCCGCTTCGAGATCGCCGAGACCGAACACGGCGTGATGCAGCTCCACGGCTACCCCTACGCCCCCGACGCCTCGACGGTGATCATCGAGATGCGCGAGGAGGTCTGGCGCGCGGCCGGTTTCGACGAACTCGACGAGGCGGAGTCGGTCGAGCGCTGCGCCAAGATCTTCGCGGAGGCGCTCCGCGACCGCCCCCTGAAGTCGAACAACTCCGCGTGGACGACGTTCCGCACGGTCGTCAACGACCGCTGGTCGCACGGCAACGTCGTCCTCCTCGGGGACGCCGCCCACACGGCCCACTTCTCCATCGGCTCCGGCACCAAGCTCGCCGTCGAGGACGCGCTCGCCCTGGCCGCCTGTCTGGAGGAGCGGGACACCCTGCCCGAGGCCCTGGCCGCCTACGAGGCGGAGCGGCGCCCCGTCGTCGCCTCCACCCAGCGTGCCGCCCGGGCCAGCCTGGAGTGGTTCGAGAACATCGCCCTCTACCTGGACCAGCCGCCCCGCCAGTTCGCCTTCAACCTGCTCACCCGCAGCCGCCGCGTCACCCACGACAACCTGCGGCTGCGCGACGCCCGCTTCACGGAGACGGTGGAGCGCGAGTTCGGCTGCCCGCCCGGCACGCCCCCGATGTTCACCCCGTTCCGGCTGCGCGGCCTGACCCTGCGCAACCGGGTCGTCGTCTCTCCCATGGACATGTACTCGGCCGTCGACGGCGTCCCCGGCGACTTCCACCTCGTCCACCTGGGCGCGCGGGCGCTGGGCGGGGCCGGGCTGGTGATGACGGAGATGGTGTGCGTCAGCGAGGAGGGCCGGATCACGCCGGGCTGCGCCGGCCTCTACACCGGCCGGCAGGCCGAGGCCTGGAAGCGGATCACGAACTTCGTGCACGACCGGGCCCCCGGCACCGCGATCGGCGTACAGCTCGGCCACAGCGGCCGCAAGGGCTCCACGAAACTGATGTGGGAGGGCATGGACGAGCCGCTGGAGGAGGGCAACTGGCCGCTTGTGGCCCCCTCGGCGCTGCCCTACAAGGAGTTCAGCCAGACACCCCGCGAGCTGTCCCGGGCCCAGCTCACCGACATCCGGGAGCAGTTCGCGGCAGCCGCGGTGCGCGCCGCCCGGGCCGGCTTCGACCTGCTCGAACTGCACTGCGCGCACGGCTACCTGCTGTCCGGGTTCCTCTCTCCGCTGACCAACCGGCGCACCGACGCCTACGGCGGTTCCCTGGAGAAGCGGCTCCGCTTCCCGCTGGAGGTCTTCGACGCCGTACGGAACGTGTGGCCGGGGGAGCGGCCGATGACCGTCCGCATCTCCGCGACCGACTGGGCCGAGGGCGGCACGAGCGCCGAGGACGCCGTCGAGATCGCCCGGGCCTTCGCCGCGCATGGCGCCGACGCGATCGACGTGTCGACCGGCCAGGTCGTGGCGGACGAGCAACCGGAGTTCGGACGGTCGTACCAGACGCCCTTCGCGGACCGCATCCGCCACACCACCGGCATCCCCGTGATCGCCGTCGGCGCGATCTCCTCCTGGGACGACGTCAACTCCCTGATCCTCGCGGGCCGCACCGACCTCTGCGCCCTCGCCCGCCCGCACCTCTACGACCCCCACTGGACCCTGCACGCGGCGGCCGAGCAGGGCTACACAGGGCCGGGCGCGACCTGGCCGGCCCCGTACCGTGCGGGCAGCCGCCGCCCCCAGACGGGCCGCACCGACGCGCCGAAACCGCGGCTGAGTCTCGGAAGCGGTGACGCCCGCGGAGGTTAGGATCCGAGGCATGGCCATGACCATGGACGCCGTGGACCGGTTCGAGGCCTTCCGACCGCGCCTGGAGGCCGTCGCCTACCGGCTGCTCGGTTCGGCGAGCGAGGCCGAGGACGCCGTGCAGGAGACGTTCCTGCGCTGGCAGGGCGCCGACCCCGACCGCATCGAGGTCCCCGAGGCGTGGCTGACGAAGGTCCTCACCAACCTGTGCCTCAACCAGCTCACCTCGGCCCGTGCGCGCCGCGAGACATACGTTGGCCAGCGGCTGCCCGAGCCGCTGCTCGCCGGGGACCGGATGCTCGGGCCCGCCGACACCGCCGAGCAGGCCGCCGACGCCATCGTGGCCCGCCTGACCGGCGGCAGGGTCCCGACTGTGCCGGTGCGCCCGGTATTCATCCGCAGTGCTCCAGGTTCCACCCCGGGGTGAAGCGAATCTCATGCCTGCGACGCGGAGCGTCGCGGTGTCGTTCCGGTGGAGCCGGACTGTGTGCGGTGACGGTGAGAGGTCGCTCGAATGTTCCCGGTGACGGTACTCGTTCGACCTGCCTAGTGTGATCGTCATGCAGCTCCGGTACGCCTTCCGCGTGTATCCGGATGCCGGTCAGCGGATCGCGCTGGCGAAGGCGGAGAAGAAGCTGAAGAAGGCCCAGAAGGACCTGTCTCGCAAGCAGAAGGCGTCGCCCACCCGACTCTCCTGCCGGTCCGGCGCCGCCACGTCGTGCAGGAGGCCGCCGTCGTCCCGGAGGGCTCGCCGGTCAGGACGGCGGCCTGACCCGTGGGGGCGCCGGCCGCCTCAGACCGGGTAGGCGTGGGTCTGGGCCGCCTTGACCGTCGCCCAGACCTCCGCGCCCGGGTGCAGGCCGAGCTCCGCCGCGGCGACCGTCGTGAGGTCGGCGGTGAGGGGGAGCTCACCGGTGAGGTCGGCCCGGATCTGGTCGCCGTGGGTCTCCAGACCGGCCACCTCGCAGCGCCACAGGTTGCGGGCGCTGGAGCCGGAGGGCCGGTCGCGGTGGAGGGTGACCGCGCTCGGCGGGAACGCCACGAAGACCGGGCCGGACAGGACCTCCGTCGTGGTCAGGGGCGGGCCGTCGGCCGGCCGGACGGTGTGGCCGTCCGCCTCTCCCCGGTAGAGGTTCAGGCCGACCAGCCGCGCGATGTAGTCCGTACGCGGGTGGCGGGCGATGTCGGCCGGGGTGCCCTCCTGGACGACCCGGCCGTGCTCCACGACCACCAGCCGGTCGGCCAGCACCATCGCGTCGAGCGGATCGTGGGTGACGAGCACGGCGACCGCCTCGAACGCGGCCAGGTGCCGCCGGAGCCGGGCACGCACCTCCAGACGGGTACGGGCGTCCAGCGCCGCCAGCGGCTCGTCGAGCAGCAGCAGCCGGGGGCGGGTCGCCAGGGCGCGGGCGAGGGCGACGCGCTGGGCCTGGCCGCCGGAGAGCCGGCGTGGTTTGACACCGCTGTGCGCCGCGAGGCCGAGGCGGTCGAGCCACTGAGCGGCCTGCGCCCGGGCCTCGGCCTTGGTCGCGCCCTGGCAGCGGGGCCCGAAGGCGACGTTGTCGAGGGCCGTGAGGTGGGGGAAGAGCAGGTAGTCCTGGAAGACGACTCCGACGGGACGGGCCTCCGGCGGCGTACGGTCTAGCCCGGTGCCGTCCAGCCGCAGATGACCGCCGGACAGCGGGGCCAGTCCGGCGAGGGCGCGCAGCGCGGTGGTCTTGCCGGCGCCGTTCGGCCCGAGCAGGGCGACGACCTCGCCGGGCGCGACGGTCAGCGCCACGTCGAGGCGGAAATCCCCGCGGTCCACGACGAGACGGGCGTCGAGCCCGTCCGTGGAGGGGCCGGTGGCGGGGTGGGTCTCGGTCATCCGGCACGCATCCATCGGTCGCGCAATCCCGCCAGCACCGCGATCGACACCGCCAGCAGCACCAGGCTGAGGGCGATCGCGGCCTCCGGGTCGCTCTGCAGGGCCAGGTAGACGGCCAGCGGCATGGTCTGGGTGCGGCCGGGGAAATTGCCGGCGAAGGTGATCGTCGCCCCGAACTCGCCGAGCGCCCGCGCCCAGGCGAGGACCGCCCCCGCCGCGATGCCCGGCGCGATCAGCGGCAGCGTGACCCGGCGGAACGCGGTGAAGCGGGACGCGCCCAGGGTGGCAGCCGCCTCCTCGTAGCGGGGGTCGGCGGCCCGCAGGGTGCCCTCGACACTGATCACGAGGAACGGCATCGCCACGAACGCCTCCGCGATCACGACCCCGGCGGTGGTGAAGGGCAGCGTGATCCCGAACCACGCGTCCAGCCACTGCCCGACGATGCCGTTGCGGCCGAGTGCCATCAGCAGCGCCACCCCGCCCACGACCGGAGGCAGGACGAGGGGCAGGGTGACGAGGGCGCGTACGAGGCCGCGGCCGGGGAAGTCGACGCGGGCCAGCAACCAGGCCAGCGGCACGCCGAAGACCAGGCACACCGCGGTGGCCGCCGTGGCGCTGACCAGGGACAGCCTGAGGGCCTGCCAGACGTCCGCGCTGGTCAGCTGCTCGGGCAGGCTGTGCCAGGGGGTCCGCACCAGCAGGGCGATCAGCGGCACGATCAGGAAGGCCAGGCCGGTCAGCGCGGGGATCAGCAGGGGCAGCGGGACGCCCGTCCGGGCGCTCCGGCGCCGCGGACCGCCCCGGAGGGTGTCGGCCGCGGCGCGAGGCTGATCGGCAGGGAGTGTCACGGCTTGAGGAACCCGGCCCCGCTCAGCACCTTCTGGCCCTCCGCGGACCGCACCAGCGCGATGAACGCCTTGGCTGCCTCGGTGTTGGGCGCGTCCTTGAGCAGCGCGATCGGGTAGTCGTTGACGGCGTCGGCGGACTCGGGGAACCTCACGCCCTCCACCTTGTCGCCCGCCGCGCGCACGTCCGTCTTGTAGACGACGGCTGCGTCGGCCTCCTTCAGCTCGACCTTGGTGAGCGCGGCCTTGACGTCCTGCTCGTAGGAGACAGGGGTGAGCTTCAGCCCGCCCGCGTCGAGGGCCTTCTGCGTGGCGGCGCCGCACGGCACCTCCTTGTCGCAGAGCACCACCTTCAGATCCGGTGCGGCGAGGTCCTCGAGGGAGGAGACCTTATGCGGGTTGCCCGGCAGGGTGGCGATCTCCAGCTCGTTGCGGACGAAGGTCACGGGGGCGCCCGAGGCGTCCCCCGCGTCCGTGACGATCTTCATGGTCTTGGGGCTGGCCGAGGCGAAGACGTCCGCCGGGGCGCCGCCGGTGATGCTCGCGGCGAGGGAGTCGCTGCCGCCGAAGCTGAAGGTGACCTTCGTGCCCGGGTGCTTCTTCTCGAACCGCTCGCCCAGGGTCGTGAAGCTCTCCTTCAGCGAGGCCGCGGCGAACACGGTCACCTCCCCGGACAGCTTGCCCGACCCGGAGGAGTCCGGCTTCGCGGAGGAGTCCGAGCCGGACGACGAGCAGGCGCTCAGGGCCAGCAGGGCGGCGGCTGCCACCGCTGCTCCCTGGAGCGGGCGGCGGATGCGGCGCACGGTACGGGTCGTCACGGGTCTGCTCCCTCTGCTGGGTATGCGCCGATGATAATGCCGCAGATGCGAGGGGGAGACCCCCTGTCGATTCGCATGAGCGGCACTGAACTCCGTAGAGGCTGGCATGTGCGTTCGTACGGGAGGGCCGGCGGGATCTACCCGCTGCGGTTCCGGTGCCCGTGGTGCTCCAGGGCCCAGTGGCCGAGCAGTGCCCCGCCGTAGACGACGTAGCCCACGCCGATGAGCCAGGACTCCACGACGAGGACGACGCCCATCGCTCCGTAGCTGATCGCGTTGGTGACGATGAGGGGGGTGAAGACGAAGTAGGAGAACAGGCGCAGGCCGCCCAGCCCCAGCATGGTGGCCAGCGCGCCCGGGAGCAGATCGCGCCAGCGGACCTGCCCGCCCAGCAGGAAGCGCTGCCCCCACCAGAAGAACAGCACCCCGGACGCCGAGCTCAGCGCGATCCGCTGCGGCCCCGAGAGGAGGTCCCGCGTCTGCACCTCCTGGTACAGGTACGCCGTCATCGCGATCAACCACACCGCCTGCCGCCAGACGCGGTGCCACGGCCCCGAGGGCAGGCCCCAGATCCGCTCGTAGCCGTTCTGCACACTCCCGCCGAACGCGACACCGAAGACGGCCAGCGCCACCCCGCCGAGCACGCTCGTGGTGCCGATGACCTTGCGCGGCGGGCTGATGATGTCCGTGAGTACCCGCGCGGACCTCCCGGACAGCCCCATGCCGTCGGCCAGCCACGACGCGAAACCGCCCCTCCCCAGCGGGTCGGCGGCGGCCACCACGATCAGCAGCGGTGCCAGCGTGACCAGCGCGAGGGTGGCGAACCCCGTGGCCCGGTGCATCAACTCCAGGTCCCGGCCCTGCCGCACCAGGGTGTGGGCACCGGCCCGCCTCCACCCGCCGTGCACCGTGCGGCCCAGCCGCCTCACGGAAGCCGGTCCGCGCGGGCGCCCGCCGTGCCCGGTGGTCTGGTGACGGTCATGCCTGGGTCCGCCTCCCGCTCCGTGCTCCGTTCGCTCGCGGACATCGTTGACCGTTCCGTGGCGGAGCAAACGCGGCAAACCGGGCGGTGCCCGCGTGGGTCAGAGCCCCACGAACGCCGCCCCCGCGTCCCGCAGCCGCTCGTGCAGCCCCCGGAACACCGCCGCCGAGCGCACCCCCGGCCAGTCCGCGGGGAGCAGCCCGGACGGCAGGCCCGGGTCGGTGTAGGGGAGGTGGCGCCAGGAGTCCAGGGCGAGGAGGTAGTCCCGGTAGGCCTCCTCGGCCGGGGTGTCCTCGCGTTTCTCCCAGTCGCGCAGCACGCGCGCGTGGCGGTCGAGGAACGCCTCGTGCTCCTTGGCGATGGCCGCCAGGTCCCACCACCGGGCGACGGCCTCCGCGGTGGGCGCGAAGCCGAGGTGCTCGCCGCGGAAGAAGTCGACGTACGCGTCGAGCCGCAGCCGCTGGAGCGTGTGCCGGGTCTCCTCGTAGAGCCGTGCGGGCGCGATCCACACGCCCGGGGCGGCCGTGCCGAAACCGAGCCCGGCCAGACGGGAGCGCAGCACGTGCCGCTTCTGCCGCTCCGACTCCGGCACGGAGAACACCGCGAGCACCCAGCCCTCGTCCTCCGGCGGGGCCAGGGCGTAGATACGGCGGTCGCCGTCGTCGAGCAACTGGCGGGCGTCCGGGGACAGTTCGTAGCCGGCCGCACCCTGGGCGGTGCGGGCCGGCACGAGCAGTCCGCGTCTCTTGAGCCGCGACACCGAGGAGCGGACGGACGGGGCGTCCACGCCGGCCGCGGCCAGCAGCCGGATCAGTTCGGCTACCGGCACGGGGCCCGGGACGAAGCGGCCGTACGCGCCGTAGAGCGTGACGATGAGAGACCGTGGTGCATGCTGGTCGGACACGTTGATCATCTTAGGTCGTACGGATCACTCCTGGCCGCCTCCCGGTACCCCTTCGGCGCGCAGTCTGAACCGCTGGAGCTTGCCGGTCGCCGTGCGCGGCAGCGCGTCCAGGAAGACGATCTCGCGGGGGCACTTGTACGGCGCCAGCTCGCTCTTCACGAAGGCGCGCAGCGCGTCGGCGTCCCGCTCCGCGCCCTCCTTGAGGACGGCGAAGGCCAGCACGACCTGCCCGCGGGCCTCGTCGGGGCGTCCCACGACCGCCGCCTCCACCACGTCCGGGTGCCGCAGCAGCGCGTCCTCCACCTCGGGGCCGGCGATGTTGTACCCGGCCGAGATGATCATGTCGTCGGCCCGTGCGACGTAGCGGAAGTAGCCGTCGGGGTCGCGGACGTAGGTGTCGCCGGTGACGTTCCAGCCGCCGCGCACGTAGTCCCGCTGCCGCGAGTCGGCGAGGTAGCGGCAGCCGACCGGCCCGCGTACGGCGAGCAGCCCCGGCTGCCCGTCGGGCACGGGCCGGCCGTCCGCGTCCTGCACGCGCGCCTGCCAGCCGGGCACGGGAACGCCCGTGGTTCCGGGCCGGATCCGGTCGTCGGCCGCGGAGATGAAGATGTGCAGCAGCTCGGTGGCGCCGATGCCGTTGATGACGCGCAGGCCGGTGCGCTCGTGCCAGGCCTGCCAGGTGGCCGCGGGCAGGTTCTCGCCGGCCGAGACGCAGCGGCGCAGGGAGGAGACGTCGTGCCCGTCGAGTTCGTCGAGCATCGCGCGGTACGCCGTAGGGGCGGTGAACAGCACGGAGACCCGGTGCCGGGCGATGGCGGGCAGCAACTGCCGGGGTCCCGCCTGTTCGAGCAGCAGCGCACGCGCGCCGGCCCGCAGCGGGAAGACCACCAGCCCGCCGAGACCGAAGGTGAAGCCCAGGGGAGGGCTGCCGGTGAACACGTCGTCCGCGTCGGGCTTCAGGACGTGCCGGGAGAAGGTGTCCGCGATCGCCAGGATGTCCCGGTGCAGATGCATGCAGCCCTTGGGGCGGCCGGTGGTGCCGGAGGTGAACGCGATCAGCGCCACGTCGTCGGCCGCCGTCCGGACGGCCTCGTACGGGGTGGTGGGCGCCGGGCGGTTGAGGAGGTCGTCGGGGGCGTCACCGCCGTAGGTCGTGATGCGCAGGCCGGGGACCTCGGCCTTGGCGAGGTCGTCGACGGCCCGGATGTCGCACAGCGCGTGCCGCACCCGCGCGATCTCGCACATCGTGCTCAGCTCGTGCGGCCGCTGCTGGGCGAGCACCGTGACCGCCACGGCCCCCGCCTTCAGCACCGCCAGCCAGCAGGCCGCGAGCCAGGGCGTGGTGGGTCCGCGCAGCAGCACGCGGTTGCCGGGCACGATGCCGAGTTCACCGGTGAGCAGGTGCGCGACGCGGTCCACGCGGGCGCGCAGATCGCCGTACGTCCACGGTTCGCCGGTGGGTGTCAGGAACGCCGGGCGGTCGTCGGGCGGGCCGTGCAGCAGTTCGGCGGCGCAGTTGAGCCGTTCGGGGTAGTGCAGCTCCGGCAGATCGAAGCGGAGCGCGGGCCATTGGTCCCGGGGTGGCAGATGGTCCCGGGCGAAGGTGTCGACGTGGGCCGTGCCCCGTGGAGTCATACGGTTCGCCCCCTTGGCGTGGTGGGCTCGCCCCTGGAGCGTATCGTGTTGGTGACGACAGTCAACGGTCCGCGATAACCTCGGAGGGGCCCGGCCGGAAGGCGGGGTGGCGGAGAAGGGACCGGCGATGACCGCATTCTCGCTCGAACCGGCACAACTCGCCTGGTGTGCCGAGCTGCGCACCCTGGCCGCACAGCGGCTCCGCCCGCTGGCCGACAAGGGCGAACCGGGGCATGTGAACCGGGCGCTGGTCGCCGAGCTCGGCAGTCTCGGGCTGCTCGGACGCCTGTTCACCTCGGGCGCGCTCGACCTGTGCCTGATGCGCGAATCCCTCGCCTACGCCTGCACGGAGGCCGAGACGGCCCTGGCCCTCCAGGGCCTCGGCGCCCACCCCGTCCACGCGCACGGCACGCGGGAGCAACGCGCCCGCTGGCTCCCCCGGGTGGCCGACGGCACCGCGATCGCCGCCTTCGCGCTGAGCGAGCCGGGCGCGGGATCGGACGCGGCGGCGCTGGAGTTGCGGGCGGAGCCGGAGTCCCCGCGGCGCGAGGGGCCATCGGCCGCCCCGGCACTCGCCGCCGCCCCCGACGGCCCCGCCCGTTGGCGTCTCACCGGCGAGAAGTGCTGGATCTCCAACGCCCCCGAGGCCGACTTCTACACCGTCTTCGCCCGGACCACCCCGGGTGCCGGGGCCCGCGGCGTCACCGCCTTCCTCGTCCCCGCCGACCGCCCGGGCCTGACCGGCCGCGGGCTCGACATGCTCTCGCCGCACCCCATCGGCGCCCTCGTCTTCGACGCCGTGCCCGTGACGGCCGACGACGTGCTCGGCGAGGCCGGCCGCGGCTTCCGGGTCGCCATGGGGACGCTCAACCTCTTCCGGCCCAGCGTCGGCGCCTTCGCGGTCGGCATGGCCCAGGCCGCCCTCGACGCGACCCTCGCCCACACCGCCGGGCGGGACGCCTTCGGGGGCAAGCTGATGGACCTGCAGGCCGTCGCCCACCAGGTCGCCGAGATGGCCCTGCGCACCGAGGCGGCCCGGCTGATGGTCCACGCGGCGGCGTCGGCGTACGACGCGGACGACCCGGACGTGCCCCGGCGCTCCGCCATGGCGAAACTGCTCGCCACCGAAACCGCCCAGTACGTCGTCGACGCGGCCGTCCAGCTGCACGGCGCCCGGGCCCTGCAACGCGGCCATCTGCTCGAACACCTCTACCGCGAGGTGCGCGCCCCGCGCATCTACGAGGGGGCCAGCGAGGTGCAACGCGGCATCATCGCCAAGGAGTTGTACGCCCGTCGGGAGGCCCGGTGAGTACCGAGCGCGTCAACCCGCCCGAGCTGTCCCCGCCGGCCGGCTTCTCCCATGCCGTGGTGGCCTCCGGGTCGCGGGTGGTGTTCCTGGCCGGTCAGACCGCCCTCGACGCCGACGGCAAGGTGGTCGGCCGCACCGTGCCCGAGCAGTTCGAGAGGGCCCTCGCCAACCTGCTGGCCGCCCTCACCGCGGCCGGCGGCACACCGTCCGACCTGGCGCGCGTCACCGTCTACGCCACGGATGTCGAGGCGTACCGTACGCACGCCCCTGAACTCGGCCGACTGTGGCGTGCGGCGGCCGGTCGCGACTACCCCGCCATGGCGGTCGTCCAGGTCGTCCGGCTGTGGGACGCGGAGGCGATGGTGGAACTGGACGGCTTCGCGGTCCTGCCGTAGCGGGACCGTCGTGCCGCCGTGCAGCGGCCTCGGGTCAGGCCGCGACGGCCAGGCCCTGCGCCGTCACCCGGCGGGGCTGCACCACGCGCCCGTCGGGGAGCAGCTCACCGGTGTCGTCGAAGACGACCGTTCCGTCGCACAGCAGGCTCCAGCCCTGCTCGGGGCGGGCCGCCACGACGTGCGCGGCGGGGGAGGGGGAGTCGGTCGCGGGGCACTGGGGCTGGTGGGCACACATGGCGCACCTCCACGTCGGTAGGGCCATCCGAAGGGTTCGTCTGACTCGTACAGACAGACCATCCTCCCGCCTGGGACTCATCGGAACGGCCCGGCCGGAAGCGTGACACGCCCCGGACATTCCCGGGACGGTTCCACGACGGCCGGCGCGGTCGAGCCACCGAAGGGTGAGGATGACGGGCGCCGGGCCCGTGGGGCGGGTACGAGTGGAAGCCGCAATCCAACCCTTTTCGGGAGGCTTCCCTCATGCGTGTACGTCCCCTTCTCGGCACGGCGGCCGGTGCCGCGCTGCTCCTGCTCGCGGGCGCGGCGCCCGCCACCGCGTCGGCCCTCGCCCCCACCGGCTCCGTGACGGTCGACGCCGTGGGCCGGATCGCCGCCGACGGCACCGTCACCCTGTCGGGCACCTACCGCTGTGCCGGCTCCAGCGGCCCGGTCTTCGTCGGCTCCTCCGTAAGTCAGGGCGCCTCCACGATCCGTTACGGCATCGGCGGCACCCGGGCCGTGTGCGACGGCGCCGAGCACCGCTGGGTGAACTCGGGCCGTACCGGATCCAGCGCGCTGGTGGCCGGGGCTGCCCACGTCCAGGCCACCGTGGTGGAGCTGCGCAGCTTCGGCGGCCTTCCGCTGCCCGTCTTCCATGCGGTCCAGGACCAGGACGTCACGCTGACGCAGACGGCCCGAGCCCGGCGGTGAACCGTTCGGTGGGCGTTCGATTCCGGGACGCCCGCCGATCCTGTTTAATTGCGAAGTCTTTGCAACAACAGGATCAGGGCAACAAAGGGTGTGAGGTCACATGTCGACCCGTCGGATACGAGGGGCCGCCGTCACGGCGGCGCTGGCCGCGACGGTCACCGCCTGCTCGGCCCCCGGTGGCGGCGGCTCGGGCGACGGCAAGTCCGGGGGATCCGTCGTCCTCGGGGTGGCCTCCGAGCCGGACACCCTCAGCCCGCTGCTCGGCTACGGCAAGGACGGCAACTCCAAGATCTTCGACGGGCTCCTCGCCCGCGACGCCGGCCTGAAGCTGAAGCCCGCTCTGGCGGCCGCCCTGCCCGAGGTCACCGACGGCGGCCGCACGTACACCTACACCCTGCGCGACGGGGTCGAGTTCAGCGACGGCGAACCGCTGACGGCCGCCGACGTCGTCTACACGTACCGGACCGCCCTCGACCCGAAGACCAACAACACCTTCAAGAGCGAGCTGGACGCCGTCAAGGAGGTCGAGGCGCGCGGCGACGACAAGGTCGTCTTCACGCTCAAGTACCCCTACGCCCCCTTCGCCGCCCGCACCGTCCTGCCCATCGTCCCCGAGCACATCGCGGGGGAGCAGGACCCCAACACCGGCTCCTTCAACACGAAGCCGGTCGGCACCGGGCCGTACGTCCTCGCCAAGTGGAGCAAGGGCGAGAAGCTCACCTTCAAGGCCAACCCCCGCTACTGGGGCGGCGAGCCGAAGGTGAAGACCTTCACCATGGCCGTCATCGGCGACGACAACGTGCGCGCCACCCGCCTGCGCTCCGGCGACCTGGACGGCGCGGTCCTCCCGCCCAACCTCGCCGCCACGTTCAAGGGCGACGACGGCAGGCGCACCTACGAGGCCCGGTCCTACGACTTCCGGGCCGTCACCCTCCCCACCGCGAACAAGGTCACCGGCGACCGCGCGATCCGCCGGGCCCTCGACGCCGCCGTGGACCGCGAGGCCATGGTCGACAAGATCCTGGACGGCGCCGGCCGCCCGGCCTACGGACCGCTGCCCGTCGACGACCCCGCTTTCACCGAGGACATCGAGCGCACCCAGGACCTCGGCAAGGCCGGCAAGATCCTGGACGAGGCCGGCTGGAAGCCCGGCGAGAGCGGCGTCCGCACCCGGGACGGACAGCGGGCGGCCTTCACCCTGCTCTACCCCTCCGGCGACAAGGTCCGCCAGGACCACGCCCTCGCCTACGCCTCCGACGCCAAGAAGGCCGGCATCGAGGTGAAGGTGGAGAGCGCCACCTGGGAGGTCATCGAGCCCCGCATGAAGGACACCGCCGTCCTCGCGGGCTTCGGCAGCACGGGCGACCCCGACTTCGGCCTCTACACCCTGCTGCACTCCTCCCTCGCCGGCGACGGCTTCAACAACATGGCCCGCTACGACAACCCGGCCGTGGACCGCGCCCTCGACAACGGCCGCCGCAGCCAGGACCCGGCCGAGCGCACCTCCGCCTACGACAAGCTCCAGCGCGCCCTGGTGCAGGACCCCGGCTACACCTTCCTCACCCACATCGACCACCTCTACGTGCTGGCCGACCGCTGGGAGAAGCTGAACACCCAGCTGGAGCCGCACGAGCACGGCTTCGCCAGCGGACCCTGGTGGAACATCGAGGACTGGCAGCCGAAGAAGTGACCCGCCTCCCCTGGGGAGCGATGGCACGACTGGCGGGACGGCGGGCCCTGTTCGCCGTCCCCGTCCTGCTCGTCGTCACCTTCGGCGTGTTCGCCATCGCCGCCGCCTCCCCCTTCGACCCCGTCAAGGCCTACGCCGGCACCGCCGCGCTCGGCGCCGACCAGCAGACCCTGGACCGGCTGCGCGAGAACCTCGGCGTGGACCGGCCCTTCGCCGCCCGCTGGTGGCACTGGCTGACCTCCGCCCTCACCGGCGACCTCGGCCACTCCAGCGTCATGCGGCAGCCGGTCGCCCAGGTCATCGGCGAACGGCTCGTGTGGTCCGCGCTGCTCTGCGCGCTCGCCTTCGCCGCCGCCGTGCTGGTGGGCACGGTCCTCGGCGTGCTCGCCGCCCGCCGCCCCGGCTCGCTCGTCGACCGGACCGTCACCTCCCTCGCCTACACCCTGGAGGCGGCACCGGTCTTCTGGATCGCACTGCTCGCCATCTGGCTGTTCGCCCTCCAGTGGGACGTCCTCCCGGCGGGCGGCCTGACCGACACCGGCAGCGAACAGGTCACGCCGGGACAGGTCACGAGCCATGTCCTGCTCCCCGCCGGTGTCCTCGCCTTGTCCCAGCTGCCCTGGTTCACCCTGTACGTACGCCAGGGCGTCGGCGACGCCCTGGCGGAGGACCCCGTACGCGGCGCCCGCGCCCGCGGCCTGAGCGAAGGCACCGTCCTGCTCGGCCACGCCCTGCGCTCCGGGCTCCTCCCGGTGCTCACGCTCATCGGCTCCCGCGTGCCCGAACTCATCACCGGCGCGCTGCTGGTGGAGAGCGTCTTCAGCTGGCCGGGCATCGCCGCGGCCACCGTCGAGGCGGCCACCGCCGTCGACTTCCCGCTGCTCGCCGCCCTGACGACCCTGGCCACCGCGGCGGTGCTCGCCGGGAACCTGCTCGCCGACCTGCTCTACGGACTGTTCGACCCGAGGGTGAAGCTCAGTGACATGTGACGCACCCGCGCCCGCCGCCGCCCCGGAGCGGACCGAGTGGCGCTCGCACGGACCCCGGCGCCGCTCCACCCGCGCCCTGCGCGTGCGCACCTCCGCCGTGCTGGTGGCCGCGACCGTCCTCGCCGTGCTGCTCGTGCCGCCGCTGGTCCAGCTCGACCAGCAGGCCGTCGACCTCGCCGCCAAGCTGCGACCGCCCTCCTGGGCCCACCCGTTCGGCACCGACGACGTCGGCCGCGACCTGCTGCTGCGCTGCGTCTACGGACTGCGCGTCTCGCTGCTCGTCGGCGTGGCGGCGGCGCTGACCGCGACCGTCGTCGGCACGGCGGTGGGCGCCGCGGCCGGGGCGCTGGGCGGCTGGGCCGACCGGGCCCTGATGCGGGTGGTCGACACGTTCTCGTCGGTGCCGCATCTGCTGCTCGGCATCTTCATCGTCGCCATGTTCCGCCCCGGGGTGTGGCCCGTGGTCATCTCGGTCGCACTGACCCACTGGCTGTCCACGGCCCGGATCGTCCGTGCCGAGGTGCTGTCCCTGCGGTCCAGGCCCTACATCGACGCCGCCGTCTCCGGCGGGGCGTCCCGGTGGCGGGTGACCGTACGTCACCTGCTGCCCGCCGTCCTCCCGCAGGCCGCGCTCGCCGCCGTGCTGATGGTGCCGCACGCCATGTGGCACGAGTCGGCGCTGTCCTTCCTCGGGCTCGGGCTGCCCACACACACGGCGAGCCTCGGCACCCTCATCCAGACCGCCCGCGGCTCCCTCCTCGCCGGTCAGTGGTGGCCGACCCTCTTCCCGGGGCTCTTCCTCATCGTCCCCACCCTCGCCATCGCCGGACTCGCCGGAGCCTGGCGCGAGCGGATCAACCCCCGCCACCGATCGGAGCTGATGCTGTGAGCACCGGTATGGACTCCATGCCCCCCGTGCTGTCGGTGCGCGGCCTGTCCGTGCGGTTCCTCATGCCCGGTGGGCGCCGCGTCGCCGCCGTGACCGACGCGCGGTTCGACGTGGCACCCGGCGAGTGCCTGGCCCTGATCGGGGAGAGCGGCTGCGGCAAGTCCGTACTGGCCTCCGCCCTGCTCGGACTGCTCCCCGGCAACGCCCAGACCGCCGGTTCGGCCCTCCTCGGTGACCTCGACCTGCTCACGGCCGGCGAGCGGACCCTCGCCCGCACCGTACGAGGGCGGCTCATCGGCCTAGTACCGCAGAGCCCGGCCGCCCACCTCACCCCGGTCCGCACCGTCCGCTCCCAACTGGAGGAGACGGTCGCCACGTTGACCACGACCCGGGGACGAGCCGCCCTGCGGGCCGCCGCCGAGGCCGCCGCCGAACGGGCCGCGTTCCCCGCGGACCACCTCGACCGCCACCCCCACCAGCTCTCCGGCGGTCTCGCCCAGCGCGCCGCCACCGCCCTTGCCCTGGTGGGCGACGCGCCCCTGCTGCTCGCCGACGAACCCACCACCGGACTCGACCGCGACCTGGTGGACCGTACGGCCGACGAACTGCGCCGGCACGTCGATGACCCGGGCGAGGGCGGCAGGGGACGGGCCCTGCTGATGATCACCCATGATCTGGCGGCCGCCGAGCGCATCGCGGACCGGGTCGCGGTCATGTACGCCGGACGGATCGTCGAACTCGCCGACGCCGCCGCGTTCTTCGGCTCACCGGGACCCCGCCACCCCTACAGCCGCGGCCTCCTCCAGGCCCTGCCCGACCGCGCCTTCACTCCCATCCCCGGCATGCCGCCCGAACTCGGCGACCTCCCGGCCGGCTGCGCCTTCGCCGCCCGCTGCGACCGGGCCACCGACACCTGTGCCACCGAGCCGCCCCCCGGCACGGTCGCCTGCCACCACCCGCACGTGCCGGAGGACGTCCGTGCTTGAACTGCGCTCCATCACCGCCGGATACGCCAGGAACGCCCCGGTGGTCCGGGACGTGTCCCTGACCGTCGCGTCGGGCGAGTCCGTCGGCCTGCTCGGCCCGAGCGGCTGCGGCAAGTCCACCCTCGCGCGGGTCGCGGCCCTGCTGCACCGCCCCGACTCCGGCACCCTGCTCCTCGACGGCGAGCCCGTACGGCGCTGGCGCCACCGCGCCCCACGCGAGAAGCGCACCGCCTTCGGGGTCGTCTTCCAGCAGGCCAGACTCTCCGCGGACCCCCGGCTGGCGCTCACCGACCTGATCGCCGAGCCCCTGCGCGCCACCGGTCGCGGCGCGGAAGTACCGGGCAGGATCGCCGAGTTGGCCCCCACGGTCGGTCTCACCCCCGACCTGCTGACCCGGCGGCCGCACGAGGTCAGCGACGGGCAGCTGCAACGCGCCTGCCTGGCACGGGCGTTGGCGCTGCGCCCGCGCCTGCTGGTGTGCGACGAGATGACCGCCATGCTCGATGCCTCGACGGCCGCAGCCCTGGTCGCGGCCGTCGAGGACTACCGGGCCGCGACGGGCGCCGCCCTGCTGGCCGTCGGCCACGACCGCGCCCTGCTCGGGCGCTGGTGCGACCGCACCGTCCAGTGGGACAGCCTGGCCTGAGGCGCTACTCCTGTACGTGCCGGATGGCGTCCAGCACGATGTGCGCCACATGGTCGTCGGTGAGGGTGTACCGCGTCTCGCGGGCCTGACGCCGGGCGGTGACGATCCGGGAGGTGCGCAGCACCCTCAGGTGCTGGGAGACCAGCGGCTGGCTGACGCCCAGGGCGGTCACCAGTTCATGGACGTACTTTCCGCCGCCGGCCAGTTCCCGCACGATGCCCAGCCGGACGGGTGAGGCCAGGGCGCGCAGCAGCTCGCCGGCCGCCTGCAGGGTCGGATCCGGCTCGTCCGTCGGGGGAGAGGGCGTCGTTGTCATATGCATACATTAGCATATGACAACGATTCCCAGTTCGTTCTCCGCCTGGCTGGGGGCGGCTGCTGCCGTCAGTGGTCGTCCCAGTGTCCCTCGTGAGCGGCGTGCCGGTGGCCGTCGTGCACGTAGTCCGTGTGGTCGTCGTGCCGCACGGCCAGGTGGCCGCAGTCGTCGCCGTGCTCGTGGTCGTGGTTCCGGTGCACCGCGTGGCCGTCGGTCGCGCACTCGTCGGTGTGGCCGTCGTGCGTCCGGTGGATGTGGCCGTCGTGGGCGTAGTCGGTGTGGTCGCCGTGGGTGAACGCGAGGTGTCCGCAGTCCTCGCCGTGGGTGTGCGCGTGGTCCTCGTGGGTGATGTGCTGGGCGGTGGACATGGTTGAGCTCCTTGCGTGTGCTGGTGCCGGCCGTGACGGTTCGACCCGGGCCGGACATGGCGACATTAACATATAGCGATTCCTGCATGTATTGTGCGGGGACCTGCCGCGCCCCGCATCCGGGGCGGGGCGCACGGGTGAATCGCCGGTCTAGCGCACCGCCACCACCACGCAGCTGTCGCCGTACTGCCACACCGGGCCGGCCTTGGCGAAGCCGGCCTGCCGCAGGAGCTCCAGGTGGCCGGAGAGGGGGAGTTCGGCGGGGCGTGCGGTGCCGAGAGGGGCTTCGCGGCGCCGGCGCTCGGTGAGGAGGTCGGTCAGCTCCGGGTCGTCGCCGACCGCGGCCCACCAGGAGCCCCAGTCCTCGTGGGCGAACACGCGTTGCCGGTCGGCCCGGCACCGCCCGACATGGGCGGCGATCCCCGCCGGGCCCGCCTCGCCCTGGGGGAGGTGGTCGCCGTTGACGAGGACGCCGCCGGGCCGCAGCAGCCCGGCGAGCTGCCGGTAGGTGCCGAGCAGGGTGTCGCGGTCCAGGTAGTGCAGGGCCGTCGTGGACACCGCCGCGTCCAGGGGCCGGTCCAGATCCAGGGCCCGCACCCAGCCGGGCGCACCGATCTCCGCGTCGACGTAGCGAGCCGCGTCCGGGTGGTGGGTGCGGCCCAGCTCCAGCAGGACGGGATCCCGGTCCACGGCCACGATCTCGGCGTCCGGCAGCCGCCGGATCAGCCGGGCCGCCAGCGAGCCCGGCCCGCAGCCGAGGTCCACTACGAGAGGCGGGGCCGCGCGCCCCGCCGTGACGTGCTCGACGACATCGGCGATCACCGTGAACCGCTCCTCGCGGTCGACGGCGTACCGCTGCTGCTGGAGCTCCCAGCGCTCCACCCATCGCTCCGCCGTCGCCAGACTCAGCCCCATCCGGTCGATCCACCTCGTCGTCTCGCACCTGACTCGTTACGGCCCGAGCCTACAGGTGGAAACGGTTCCCATTATGCTTAGTTGCCGGTGTCACGCCAGTGAGGCGAGAACGGACAGCAGCCGGTCGACCTCCTCCACCGTGTTGTACACATGCAGGCTCACCCGCACCGAACCGGTCTTCTCGCCCGCGTCGCCCTGGCAGTGATGGTCGGAGCGGACCATGAACCCGTGGCTGAACAGGATGAACCCCAGGTCACCCGAGTCGATGGCGTGGTGCCGCAGCGTCACGATGCCCTGGCGGCGCTGCACGGCCGAGTCGGCGGCGAGACTGAGCGGGCAGCCGAGGATCTCGTAGGCGTCCAGCCGGCGCAGCCCCTCGGTCAGCCGGACCGCCAGGTCGCCCGTCCACCGCTCGATCCGGTCGACACCGGCCGCCTCCAGCCAGTCCAGGGCCGCTTCGAGCGAGGCGATGCCCACCGTGTTCGGGGTGCCGCTCCACCCGCCGGGCACGAACTCCGGCCCGCGTGCCTGCCGGGCCCAGACCGCCCCCGAACCGGGCAGAGCCAGTGCCTTGTGACCGGAGAACACCACGAAGTCGACGTCCAGCACCGCCACGGACACCGGCAGATGACCCACACTCTGGGCGGCGTCCAGGCAGATGACCGCGTCCGGGCCGATGGCCTCGCGGATGCGGTGCACGTTCATGTCGCCGCCGTAGACGTGGTGCACATGGGTGGTGGCCACGAACCGCGTGCGCGGCCCGGCCCGTTCCGCCAGCGCCCGGTGGTCGTAGTCCCCCGAGCCGCTCTGGTACGGCATCGGCACCACCCGCACGTGCACCCCCTCCCGTGCCAGCGACTGCTGCGCCTCCAGCCAGGGCACGATGTTCGCCTGGTGATCGGCGTCCGGCACGACGATCTCGTCACCGTCGTGCAGGAAGCCCGGCAGCCAGTCGCGGGCGATGGTGCGCAGCCCCTCGGTGGTGCCGCCGGTGAAGTGGACGGCGGAGCGCTCCGGCCGGTCGTCCCCGAGGAACCGGGCGACGCGCCCGCGGGTGCGCTCCACCAGCTCCGTGGTCCGGTTGGCCCAGGTGTAGGTGCCGCGCGCGGAATTGGCGTTGGAGGTGGTCAGATACGTCTGCACGGCGTCCAGGACGGCCTGCGGCTTCTGCGCCGTGGCCGCGCTGTCCAGGTACGCCAGCCCCGGATGCCCGGTGACGATGGGGAACTGGGCGCGCAGCGCCCGCTGCCACCGCTCCTGCTCCTCGCGGCCGCTCGGCGTGCTCACGCCGGTCAGTCCCGCACCAGGGGCGCGCCCGCGTCCCGCCAGGCGATGATGCCGCCGGCCAGGCTGCGCACGTCCGGATGGCCCATCCGGGTCAGCAGTGCCGCGTACCGGGCGGACTGCTCACCGACCGGGCAGGCCAGCAGCACCGGCCGGCGCCGGCTGAACGGCAGGCCGCCCCGCACGAGTTCCGCGAAGAGCTCGTCGACGATGTTGACCGAACCGTCGATGTGCAGCGCCGCGTACGCGTACGGGCTGCGCAGGTCGACCACGAGCGGCCGGTCGCCCTCGATCCAGCGCCGGGCCTCGGCCACGGTGACCGACGGCGCCCCGCCGACCTCGGCGTCGGACAGGTCGGCCGCCGAGTTCTTCCGGGGCGGGCGGCCCAGCAGATCGGGCCGCCGCTGCCGGACGTAGCTCAGATAGCTCTCCACCCGGTCGCAGACGATGAACACCGCCGTCCGCCGTTCCTCCGACTCCTCGTCCAGAGGCCGCAGATGGCGGACGGCGCCGAAGTAGGCCGCCCCTCCGGTGGGCCCGCCCAGGATGCCGCAGCGGCGGTTCAGGGTCAGCATTCCCTCGATCGCCTCGTCGGCGGTGACCGACTCCATCGTGTCGTACGTCTCCGGGTCGAACAGGCCCACCTCCTGCACCTCGTCGATGGTGCGGATCCCGGGGATGAAGTCGGACTTGGCCGCCACGAGACCGACCACCCGCACAGAGGGATCCTCCTCCCGCAGTGCGCGGGCGACGCCCGTGGAGGACCCGGCCGTGCCCACACAGGCCACGAACCAGTCCGGAACACGGCCGTCCAGGTCCTTGACGATCTCCGGGCCGGTGCCGGTGAGATGGGCCTCGGTGTTGCGCGGGTTGAAGTACTGGTCGGTGTGCAGGTAGGCGCTGCCCGAAGCGGCGAGCGTGCGGTGGAACAGGGTCAGCGGATCGTCCGTGGCGGTGGGGTCCAGGCACTCGCTCTGCCCCGGCAGCTCCTCGATCTCCGCCCCGAGCAGCAGCAGGAGGTCCTTGATCTCCGGGACCCGCATCCGGTTGGTGACGCTCTTGAAGCCCAGGCCGTGCATGCCCGCGATGACCGCGAGGGCCTTGGCCGTGTTGCCGCTGGACAACTCGACCACCTGGCTGCCGTGTTCGACCGCCTCGGCCAGCAGGGGCCCCGCCATGCTCCAGGCGGCCCGGTCCTTGACCGAGCCGAAGGGGTTGAGCATTTCGAGTTTCGCGTACAGATCGATGGTGCGCAGGCCGTGCACCGCCGGGTCTATCCGCACCAGAGGGGTGTTGCCTATCGCCTCGGTGATGCTGTCGTACCTCACTGAGCTCCCCTCGCGGGCGTGATCGGCCAGAACTGGTCGTCGAGGCACCAGCGCCAGGCGTCGCCGTCCTGCCAGGCGGCGACCTTGCCGGCGGCGGGCTGGTGCTGGGCGCGGGTGGCGTGGAAGTCCATGGCGTAGCCGGCGGTGTTGGCGAAGGCCAGCACGTCGCCGGGTTCCGGGCGGCGGGGCAGGAACACCGTGCGCCGGGTGATCAGGTCGGTCTCCAGACAGAGGCTGCCGAAGAGGTGCACGGCGACAGGCCCGTCCCCCGGCCCCGCTCCGCTCCGGGGGACGACCACGGGGTCCATGAGCACTCCGTGGTCCTCCAGCGCGATGTCGTCGGCCTTCGCGGCCAGTCGTACGAGCAGTTCCCCGCCGCCTTCCTGGGTGCGGACCTCCAGGACACGCGCGAGGGTGAGTCCGCACTGGTCGAGCAGCGCCCGGCCGGGCTCGGTGTGCAGGTCGTACAGGTGCTCCAGCAGCAGCGCGGCCAGCGGGCGCCCGCCCAGCGAGGGGGCGGGCTGGGACAGCAGCTCGTCCAGGTAGGCGGCGCCGGCCACGGGCCGGTGGGCGGGGTACAGACCGAGCGTGCCGCGCAGCGTGCCGGACTCGTTGCGCAGCCCGTAGCCGTGCCCGCCCCACGTCAGGGGCGGACGCCGGCCGAGCACGGCCGCGGTCAGCGCGGTCGTGTACGCCTCCCACTGCTCACGCTCGGCGAGATAGCCGATGCCGAAGCCGCCGCCGATGTCCACGGCCCGCGGCCGCAGCCCCCGGCTCCGGCACAACTCCAGCGCGGCCAGGCTCCCTTCGAGGGCGGTCGCCTTCTCCGCGACGCTCGTCGTGTCCAGGTGGAAGGCCACCCCCGCCGGATCGACCGCGTCGGCATGCCGCTCGACCGCCTCCAGCAGCAGCTCCAACTCCCTTACGGGCGTGCCGAAACGGCTGCGCCGGCTCAGCACCTTCACCCCCGACGTCTCGAAGCCCGACAGCCGCAGCAGCACCCGTACCGGGGCGAGCGTGTGCTTGCGCACCAGGGCGGCGAGCTGGTCCAGCTCGGCGAGCGCATCCACGCTGACCGTGACACCCGCGCGGGCCGCCAGCCACAGGAACTCGGGGTTCTTCGGCCCCGTCGCCGTGATCCGGCCGGCACCGAACCCGGCACCCAGCGCGTGCTGCAACTCGCCCAGCGACGCGACGTCCACGCCCGCGTCCGTCGCGGCGAGCCGCCGCAGCAGCGCGCTGGACCGGTTGGCCTTGTGGGCGTAGAAGACCTGGCCCGACAGGTGGTGCGAGCGGTACACCGACCGGAACCGCTCCAGGTTCTCGGCGATCTGGTCCGGCACCACGACGTGCAGGGGTGAGCCGAGGGCGTCGACGATCGAGTGCAGCGTGCCGTGCGCCGCCACGAGCGACCTCAGCCTTGGCTCCAGCCGCGGTTCGAGATACAAGGGCCGGCCGTCCATGCGCGCTCCCCCTCCTGAGGCCGCCGCACCCGTCATCCGGGCACGTCGGACACTCCCCGCGTATCGCCGTATAGCCCATATCCATTCTTCGGTCGCTTTACGCCCTGTAAGGCCAGGGCCCGGACCTTGGCCGGTGTGAAGCGGATCACGGGCCGGGCGGCGGCGCGCGCCGGGCGCGAGGCGGCGGCATCCGCGGTCCGCGGCCCGGCGCGGACACGCCCCGTGCGCCACGCATGCTCCTGACGCCCCGGGGGTACCCCGGCCGCAGACCGGCACCGACCCGTCCGAGGAGGGACGTGGACTGGCACCCGCTGCGGCTCACCACCCCCGTCAAGCAGCACGTCTTCGGCGGCCGGGCCATCGCCGAGCGGCTGGGCCGCGGCGGCCTGCCCGACGGGCCGGTCGCCGAGACATGGGAGGTCAGCGACGTCGAGGGCGATGCCTCGACCGTCCTGGACGGCCCCCTCGCCGGGCGCACCCTGCGGCAGATCACGGCCGAGCACCCGGACGAACTGCTGGGCCCCCGGCTCCCGCCCGGCCCCCGTTTCCCGCTGCTCACCAAGTTCATCGACGGCCGTGGTGCGCTCCCGGTGCATCTGCACGCCGACGACGCCACCGCCCGGCGCCTGGAGGGCGAACCCAACGGCAAGACGGAGGCCTGGCACGTCCTGGACGCCGCACCGGGCGCCACCGCCCTGGTCGGCGTACAGGACGGCGTGGACCGCGACACCCTGCACCAGGCGCTGCTGGCCCAGGACTTCGACGCGGTCATGCGCCGCCTGCCGGTCCGCGCGGGACAGACCGTCTACGTCCCCGGCGGCACCCTGCACAGCTTCGGCCCGGACACCCTCGTCTACGAGATCGAGCAGACGTCCGACATCCAGCAGCACGCCATGCGCCGCCGCATGGAGGACGGCTCGCCCGTCCCCGACGACGAGTGGCACGCCAACCTCGACCGTCTGCTCGACGAATGGCGCCCCGGCCCCCGGCCCGGGTTCCACTCCGGTCTGAGCGTTCCCTCGGACGACGGCGTCGTACGCACCGTGCTCTGCGCCGGCCCGCACTTCGCCCTCGAACGCTGGTCCGCCGGCCCGGCGACGCCGTTGTCGTACCGCTTCTCGACCGTGCGGATCCTCACCAACGTCGGCGCCCCCGTCACCGTCACCGCCGGCCCCTGGACCGGCCTGCTGGACCGCGCCCGCACCCTCCTCCTCCCCGCCGTCCTCGGCGAGCTCCGCATCCAGGGCTCCGGCGACCTGCTGATCGGCTACGTCCCCGACCTGGAGCACGACATCCGCGGCCCTCTCCTCGCCGCGGGCCACGGCCCGGCCGCCGTCGCCGCCCTCGGCGAGGGACTCGGACCGCGGTAGCGGACCGGTGACATCCGGGACGGATCCGTAGCAGGCCGGCAGGGCAACGCATGCGGCCGGTGGCGGGTCGTACAGGGGGCAAGGGCACAAGCCCGAGCACTCGACCGGGGAAACCGGGGGAAAGCAATGGGGGAGACCGTGAAGATCCGTACCCGAGGAATGCGCCAGAACCGAGGCATCCGCACCACCGTGGCCGCGCTGGCGGCCGTCGCCGGTGTGGCCGCAGCCGCCGTCCCGGCCGTCGCCGCCACCACGCCGGCTTCCGGCACACCCCGGTTCCTGGAGCCGGCCGACCTGCCGCCGCACCCGACGTCGCCCTGGTACGCCGGTCCGGTCACGGCCGGTCAGCCCGACCCGCTGCCGATCTGCGTGGGCGACGCGCTGCCGTCCATCACCACGCACCGGGACTACTGGACCGAGTACGACACGGGTGCCCAGCAGATCACGGTCGTGGAGCGCAGCGAACAGCGGGCGAAGGACTTCGCGGCACTGCTGCGCAAGGGCCTCGCCGGCTGTGCGAAGAAGCTGATGCAGCAGGACCCGGACATCACGGCGACGCAGAAGTACTACGGCCGGCTGAACGTCGAGGAGGGCGCGGACGTCTACGGCATCCACACCGCCTCCGCCTGGGGCTCCTCCGACATCGGCCTCTTCTCGGTCGGCCGCGACGGCACGACCGTGACGGTCGTCCGATGGGGCCAGATGGGCAACTTCCAGCACGCGCAGGTCGCGGACTTCAAGGCCACGACCGTCACGGCGGTGAACAAGCTGTACTGACGGCTCAGCCCCGGGGTGACTCGGCGGGGGCGTCGTACACCAGCAGCCCGTCACCGCGCAGTCGCGCGCCGGGCGTCGGGGCATGGGCGCTCAGCCGGCCGTCGTGCATGAGGTGGTGGGCCGGTACGCCGCGGGCCAGCACCGCGAAGTCGGCGATCAGCCGGCGGTGGCAGCGCCACCAGACGGCCTCGCTGCACATCACGGCCGTGCGGGCGCCCGCCGCCTCGTGCAGGAGGCGGTCCATCGCGGAGACGAACTCGGGGGAGCGGGTGTGGGCGGCGTAGCCGCGGAAGGACTCGTTGCGCCACACCACGTCCGGACTGTCCGCGGGCAGGGGGCGGAACCCGCCGAGGTCGGGTTCCCACCGGTATCCGATCCCGGCACCCGGCAGCCACTCCGCCAACCGCTCCCGCAGCAGGTCGGGATCCCGGCGGCTGCCGGGAGCGGTCCGCACGTCCACGACGGCCGTCACCCCGGCACCGCGCAGCAACGCGCCGATCCGGTCCCGGCCGGCGGTGCTGTGACCGAAGGTCAGCAGGTGCGCGTCCACAGGGGCGGACTTTCCCGTTCCGGCGGTCTCACACCTGCGGACGTGCTCCCGGTCAGATGTCCCGGAACGTCTCGATCTGCGCCCCGATGGAGTTCAGTCGCTCCGCCAGGTCCTCGTACCCCCGGTTGATGACGTACACGTTGCGCAGCACCGACGTGCCCTCGGCGGCCATCATCGCCAGCAGGACGACCACCGCGGGGCGCAGGGCCGGCGGGCACATCATCTCGGCGGCGCGCCAGCGGGTCGGGCCCTCCACCAGGACCCGGTGTGGGTCGAGGAGCTGGAGGCGGCCGCCGAGGCGGTTCAGGTCGGTCAGGTAGATCGCGCGGTTGTCGTAGACCCAGTCGTGGATGAGGGTCTGGCCCTGGGCGACCGCCGCGATGGCCGCGAAGAAGGGGACGTTGTCGATGTTCAGGCCGGGGAACGGCATGGGGTGGATCTTGTCGATCGGCGCCTCCAGCTTGGAGGGCCGGACGGTGAGGTCCACCAGCCGGGTACGGCCGTTGTCGGCGAAGTACTCGGGCGTGCGGTCGTGGTCGAGGCCCATCTCCTCCAGGACCGCGAGCTCGATCTCCAGGAACTCGATGGGCACGCGGCGGACCGTCAGCTCCGACTCGGTGACCACGGCCGCCGCGACCAGGCTCATCGCCTCGACCGGGTCCTCGGACGGGGAGTAGTCGACGTCGACGTCGATGGTCGGCACGCCGTGCACGGTGAGCGTGGTGGTGCCGATGCCGTCGACCTTGACCCCGAGCGCCTCCAGGAAGAAGCACAGGTCCTGGACCATGTAGTTGGACGAGGCGTTGCGGATGACGGTGATGCCGTCGTGCCGGGCGGCCGCGAGCAGCGCGTTCTCCGTCACCGTGTCGCCGCGCTCGGTCAGGACGATCGGGCGGTCGGGGCTGACGGCACGGTCGACCTGGGCGTGGTACTGGCCCTCGGTGGCGGCGATGTCGAGGCCGAAGCGGCGCAGCGCGATCATATGCGGCTCGACCGTGCGTGTACCGAGGTCGCAGCCGCCGGCGTACGGCAGCTTGAAGTGGTCCATGCGGTGCAGCAGCGGGCCGAGGAACATGATGATGGAGCGGGTGCGGCGGGCCGCGTCCGCGTCGATCGCCGCTAGGTCCAGCTCGGCCGACGGCACGATCTCCAGGTCGACGCCGTCGTTGATCCACCGGGTGCGTACGCCGATGGAGCTCAGCACCTCCAGAAGGCGGTACACCTCCTCGATGCGGGCGACGCGGCGCAGTACCGTGCGCCCTTCGTTGAGCAGGGAGGCGCACAGCAGTGCCACGCACGCGTTCTTGCTCGTCTTCACGTCGATGGCACCGGAAAGACGGCGCCCGCCGACCACCCGCAGATGCATCGGACCGGCGTAGCCCAGCGACACGATCTCGCTGTCGAGGGCCTCCCCGATGCGCGCGATCATCTCAAGGCTGATGTTCTGGTTGCCGCGCTCGATCCGGTTGACGGCGCTCTGGCTGGTGCCGAGAGCCTCGGCAAGCTGCGACTGCGTCCAGCCCCGGTGCTGCCGGGCGTCACGGATGAGCTTGCCGATGCGTACGAGGTAGTCGTCTGCCATGGGGTTGAGGTTATCTCAGATATGAGATGACACCCGGCCGGGGGGTCCGAACGGGTGACGGGACGTCAAGGCCGCCCGGTTCCCTCAGTGTCGGCGCGCCTTCGTGGTGCGCCGCCATCCGAAAGGTCCGGGCAGGTCCATCGATGTCGTGCGACGTCCTGTGCTGCTGCGGGTGTAGCGCGGGCCGTTCTTTCCGCCGCCGGTGGTGATGGACCAGGAGCGCTTGTTGATGTTCAGGCGCACCCCCGGAAGGATCCGGAAACTCTTGCGGAACGTGAGCGGCATGCCTGTCTCCTCCTCCGTCGTGCGGGGACATCCGGTTCGTACGTGGTTCGGATACCCGGGAAAAGGGCGCACATGACCGCGGGGCGGGTGCCGGGGCATGACCAACCGGCCCGGGTGTACTAGAGTTATCTCGACATCGAGATATCTGCCGAGAGAGCACCGCAGCCGCACGCCGCCATCGAGTCCGGCGGTAAGGGTTACCTAACTTAGCCTTACCTTAGCGGATCGGCCAAGATGCCGTGGCGGCAGGATCGTGGTGGTACGCGCACATCAATGAAGGAGACTGTCGTGTCGGCGAACAGCTTCGACGCCCGCAGCACGCTGCAGGTGGGCGACGAGTCGTACGAGATCTTCCGGCTGGACAAGGTGGAGGGCTCGGCTCGCCTGCCCTACAGCCTCAAGGTCCTGCTGGAGAACCTGCTCCGCACGGAGGACGGCGCGAACATCACCGCCGACCACATCCGTGCCCTCGGCGGATGGGACTCGCAGGCCCAGCCCAGCCAGGAGATCCAGTTCACGCCGGCCCGCGTGATCATGCAGGACTTCACCGGCGTTCCCTGTGTCGTGGACCTCGCGACCATGCGTGAGGCCGTGAAGGAGCTGGGCGGCGACCCGGCGAAGATCAACCCCCTCGCCCCGGCCGAGCTGGTCATCGACCACTCCGTCATCGCCGACAAGTTCGGCACGAACGACGCCTTCAAGCAGAACGTCGACCTGGAGTACGGCCGCAACAAGGAGCGCTACCAGTTCCTGCGCTGGGGCCAGACCGCCTTCGACGAGTTCAAGGTCGTCCCGCCCGGCACCGGCATCGTCCACCAGGTGAACATCGAGCACCTGGCCCGTGTCGTGATGGTCCGCGACGGCAAGGCCTACCCGGACACCCTGGTCGGCACCGACTCGCACACCACCATGGTCAACGGCCTCGGCGTCCTCGGCTGGGGCGTCGGCGGCATCGAGGCCGAGGCCGCCATGCTCGGCCAGCCGGTCTCCATGCTGATCCCGCGCGTCGTCGGCTTCAAGCTCACCGGCGAGCTCCAGGCGGGCACCACCGCCACGGACCTCGTGCTGACCATCACCGAGATGCTGCGCAAGCACGGCGTCGTCGGCAAGTTCGTCGAGTTCTACGGCGAGGGCGTCGCCGCCACCTCGCTGGCGAACCGCGCCACCATCGGCAACATGTCTCCGGAGTTCGGCTCCACCGCCGCGGTCTTCCCGATCGACGACGAGACGATCAACTACATGCGGCTCACCGGCCGCAGCGAGCAGCAGCTCGCCCTGGTCGAGGCCTACGCCAAGGAGCAGGGCCTCTGGCTCGACCCGGCCGCCGAGCCCGACTTCTCCGAGAAGCTGGAGCTCGACCTGGCCACGGTCGTCCCGTCCATCGCCGGCCCGAAGCGCCCGCAGGACCGCATCGTCCTCGCGAACGCCGCCGAGCAGTTCAAGCAGGACGTCCGCAACTACGTCAACGACGAGTACGAGGCCAGCAAGGAGTCCTTCCCGGGCTCCGACGCGCCCTCGACGATCCCGAACGGCGCCCCGTCCAACCCGGTCACCGTGACCGCCCCCGACGGCACCTCGTACGAGATCGACCACGGCGCGGTGACGGTCGCCGCCATCACCTCCTGCACCAACACCTCCAACCCGTACGTCATGGTCGCCGCCGCCCTGGTGGCCAAGAAGGCCGTGGAGAAGGGCCTGACCCGCAAGCCGTGGGTCAAGACCACCCTCGCCCCCGGCTCCAAGGTCGTCACCGACTACTTCGAGAAGGCGGGCCTGACCCCCTACCTCGACAAGGTCGGCTTCAACCTCGTCGGTTACGGCTGCACCACCTGCATCGGCAACTCCGGCCCGCTGCCGGAGGAGGTCTCCAAGGCCGTCAACGACCACGACCTCGCGGTCACCTCGGTCCTCTCCGGCAACCGGAACTTCGAGGGCCGCATCAACCCCGACGTCAAGATGAACTACCTGGCGTCCCCGCCCCTGGTCGTGGCCTACGCGCTCGCCGGCTCCATGAAGGTCGACATCACCCGGGACGCCCTGGGCACCGACCAGGACGGCAACCCGGTCTTCCTGAAGGACATCTGGCCCTCCGAGGCCGAGGTGAACGACGTCGTCGCCAACGCCATCGGCGAGGACATGTTCTCCAAGTCCTACAGCGACGTCTTCGCGGGCGACGCCCAGTGGCAGGCGCTGCCGATCCCGACCGGCAACACCTTCGAGTGGGACGCCGAGTCGACCTACGTCCGCAAGCCCCCGTACTTCGAGGGCATGGCCCACGAGCCGGCCCCGGTGGAGAACATCTCCGGCGCCCGGGTGCTCGCCAAGCTGGGCGACTCGGTCACCACGGACCACATCTCCCCGGCCGGCGCGATCAAGGCCGACACCCCGGCCGGCCAGTACCTCACGGAGCACGGTGTCGAGCGCCGCGACTTCAACAGCTACGGCTCGCGCCGCGGCAACCACGAGGTCATGATCCGCGGTACGTTCGCCAACATCCGCCTGCGCAACCAGATCGCGCCGGGCACCGAGGGCGGCTACACCCGCGACTTCACGCAGGACGGCGGGCCGGTCTCCTTCATCTACGACGCCTCCCGCAATTACATCGAGCAGGGCATCCCGCTGGTCGTCCTGGCGGGTAAGGAGTACGGCTCCGGCTCGTCCCGCGACTGGGCCGCCAAGGGCACCGCGCTCCTCGGCGTCAAGGCCGTCATCGCCGAGTCCTACGAGCGCATCCACCGCTCGAACCTCATCGGCATGGGCGTGCTGCCGCTGCAGTTCCCGGAGGGTCAGTCTGCGGCGTCCCTCGGCCTCACCGGCGAGGAGACCTTCGACTTCACCGGTGTCGAGGAGCTCAACAACGGCACCACCCCGCGCACGGTGAAGGTCACCACCGACACCGGCGTCGAGTTCGACGCGGTCGTGCGCATCGACACCCCCGGCGAGGCGGACTACTACCGCAACGGCGGCATCATGCAGTACGTGCTTCGCCAGCTTGTCGGTTCTTGAGCTGATCGGCTCGGATACCAGAGGATCTGGTCGCTGACTCGCCGCTCCCGGCGGTCACACCGGAGTCTCGCACAAGCGCCCCGTCAGGCTTCGGCCTGGCGGGGCGCTTGCTGTCATGCAAACGAGCGGCGTAACCAGGGTGGTTGGGGTTACTGGCGGGCTGCGGAGAGCCGGCCGCTCATGATGGCCATGTAGACGCACTTCAAGGCGGCGGTCTCGTTCGGGAAGCACCCACGGGCCTTGACCGCCCGCCGGATCCTGACGTTTCACGGACTCGATCGCGTTCGTGGTGCAGACGATGACGGCAGTGCCCGCCCGCGGCGGGACCCTGTCCGGATCGGGCCGCCCTCCCTGACCCGGCACATACGCTGGCGCCCGAAGCACCAGAGCACGGAAGGGACCGTCGTGCAGACACCACTCTCCTGGCTGGCGGGCCGGTACTCGCTCGGGCCGCGCAGCGTTCAACGGGCGGCGCTGGCCTCGGTCGTGGCCAGCATCGCCATCGTCGTCACCGGCGGCATCGTCCGCGTCACGGGCTCCGGCCTGGGCTGCCCGGAGTGGCCGACGTGCACGGGCAGCACCCTGGCACCGACGGCGGAGATGGGACTGCACGGTGTCATCGAGTTCGGCAACCGGCTGCTCACCGGTGTCCTGTGCGCCGTCGTGGGCTGGGTCATCATCACGGCCCGGCTGCAGCGCAACCCGATGCCGACGGTGCTGCGCGGCGCCTGGGCGCAGTTCTGGGTCGTCGTGCTGAACGCGGTGGTCGGAGGCATCACCGTCTGGATGCGGCTGAGCCCGTACATCGTCGCCGCCCACTTCCTCGCCGCGATGCTGCTGCTCACGACCGCGGTGATCACCTGGTACCAGGCCCGCCGCCACGGGGAGACCGGGCCACCGCCGGCCGCGTTGCCGCCGTCCTGCCGTACCGCCTCCGCCGCCCTGCTCGCCGCGAACGCCCTCCTGGTGGTCGTCGGCACCCTCGCCACCGGCTCCGGGCCGCATGCGGGCGACTCCTCCGACGTGCCCCGCATGCCCCTGGACTGGACGGTGGTGACGATCGCCCACGGGCTGCTGGCCGCCGCGGTCCTGGGGGTCACGGGCTACCTGCTGTACGCCCTGCCCAGGGACGGCTTCGCCGAGGCCCGCCGCAAGACGGTGTTCTTCCTGGCGGCCGTGCTGGCGCAGGGAGCCGTCGGGCTGGTGCAGTCACTGACCGGCCTGCCCGCACTGGCCGTCACCCTCCACCTCTTGGGATCGGCGCTCGTCTGGGCCGGGGCCCTGCAGGTGTATCTCACGGTCGCGGCGGCATCTTCCAGCCAACCAGTGCCGGGCGACCAGACCGAAACGCGGCCCCGGCACCCCAGCACGACGCCCGCTCGATGACGTCCTGACGATCATAATCGGACACGCGAGCGAATCACTCCCGTCCCACCTCAGGTGGTGACCGCCTCCAACGAGGCCGGTCACCACCTTTCTTTCATTGGCCGAAAACCGCACATGTTCGTTCCAGCCACCCCGCCTCTAAACCTGCGATTTCCGGCCCGGGAGCGAAATTCGTCCCCAAAAAAACTTCCTTGCTTCGTGCACGGAGCCGTGGTTAAGGTTCCTGTCGACTCTTCAAAGAAAGGAGTGCAAAAATGATCGAGAACGAGATCGTTGAATACGAGGCGCCCGAGATGCTGCCCGTCGGCGAGTTCTCCGAACTCACCATGTGGTACGGCTGGGCCAGCAATGACGGTGAGGGCGTAGCCATCATCTGATAACGGCACATGTTATTCGGCCAGGAAAGGGGGACGCCGTGGGTGCGTCGTGGTTCGTCGCTTTCCCAGAAAACGTCGAAGGTGCATTCCCGGGTCTCGCTGGAATAGCCGATGACACCGCAGAACTGACTTATGCATCAGGCCGGACGTGGGTCGTCGCCGACGTCTCGCATGCGCGCCTGATCGTTGCGGAAGCCGGTGCCAGACGTCTCGCGCTCTTCGGAGAGACGGACGCCGAAGCGGGGCGTCTGGCACGCCTTCTCGACCGCCACGACGACGTCGACGGCCTCATGGCCGCGGCGCACGCCCTGGCGGGCAGCTTCCACGTCCTGTACACGGACGGCCGCTCCCTGTACGTCCAGGGCAGCGCGTCCGGCCTGCGCCAGGTGTACTACGCCCAGCCGCGGGACACCGAGCCCTACGCGGTGTCCGACTCGGCGGAGATCCTGGCCCGGCTGGCCGGCAGCACCCCACGGATCGAGATGGTCGCCTGGGGCATGGTCCACCCCGGCTTCGACTACGGACTGACCGAGGGCACCTACTGGACCGGCGTGCGCCGGCTCCCCGCCGACCAGCGACTGCGCGTGACCGGCGACCGGATCGAGCGCTCCACCTGGTGGACGCCGCCGCCCTCGGACCTGCCGATCCGCGAAGGCGCTCCACGACTGAGGGCCGCGCTGGACGAGGCGGTCGCCGTCCGGGTCGCCACGGCCGACGGCCTGTCCGCGGACCTCTCCGGCGGCATGGACTCGACATCGCTCTGCTTCCTCATGGCCGAACAGGGCGCGCCCTTCCAGTCCTTCGTCGAGCAGACCATCGACCCGAACCACGACGACGCCCACTGGGCGGCCATCGCCGCCCGGGAGATCGGCCGTGACCTGACGGTCCTGCGGCCCGAGGACGTCCCCGGCCCGTACGACGGCATCTGGGACCCCGCCGAAGGACTGGTCCAGTCGGTGCCCTACGGGCTCGGCGAGCCGTACACCCTGATCCGCAACCGCACCCGGAAGATCGCCATGTCGCGGATCTTCGCGGACACCGGGGCCACCGTGCACATCGGCGGCTTCGGCGGCGACGAACTGTTCACGGTGGCGCCCTCCTACTTCAGCGACCTGTACGCGACATCCCCCCTCAAGGCCGTCCGCGGCATACGCGACCTGGCCCGGCTGCGCCGCTGGACCCTGCCGTCCGTGCTGCGCGCGCTGGCACGGCAGCAGTCGTACACCGGCTGGTTCGAGGAGCAGCTGCGCAGCCTGCACCTGCCCCGCCCGGACACCACCGGCCCGACCGTCGACTGGGGGCCGCGGCTGCGGGTGACCCCCTGGTCCACGGGCGCGGGCGCCGAGGCGATCCGCTCGCTCGCCCACGCCGGGGACTCGGGCCGCACCCCACAGGCCCCCACCCGCTCGGTGCACACCTGCGTCGCCGGTCACCGCATCGGCGGCCAGCGGCTCGGCCCGCTGCGCGCGCTCATGCAGCACCAGGGCATCCTGCTGTCGCTTCCGTACATGGACGACAAGGTGCTCGAAGCCGCGCTGGCGATCTCCCGTGCGGAGGCGCAGCCGGGCCAAGGCTTCAAGCCCGCGCTCAAGGCCGCGATGCGGGTGGACGCATCCAAGACCGCGCTCTCCCGCTCCACCAAGGGCGAGTTCAGCATGTCGGTCCACCGCGGGCTGGCCCGCAACCGCAAGGCCCTCCTCGGCCTGTTCGAGGACTCGCTCCTCGCCGAGCACGGCTTGGTGGACATCGACCGGCTGCGGTCGACGATCCGGGACACCATGCGCCCGGAGTACGAGACGAACGCCTTGGAACTGACCGTCGCCGCGGAGGCCTGGATGCGGGCCGTCGCCGAACACATCACGGCCCCGCGGCCGGTGACGGCCGGGGCGCCGGACGCCCGGCCGGACGGGCCCCTCGCGGACGGGCCCCTCGCGAACGGACGACTCACGAACGGACGACTGGCTTTCCCATGCTGACAATCTCTCCCCACGTGGTCCTCACCAAGGACGAGGACGCGGCCGTGCTGCTGGACAAGAAGTCCGGCACGTACTTCCGGCTCAACCCGATGGCCGTCACGGTCTTCGAGATGCTCTCCGCCGGGCAGTCCACGGCGGCCGTCGTGAGCGCGCTCCAGGCCCGGTACCCGAAGGCGGCGGACCGGATCCCGGACGACGTCCAGAAGCTGATCACCACCATGCGGACTACGGGAGTACTGGTCTGACATGACACTGCCCATGACGCTGGAGCCGCGGACCCCGCTGCCCCTGCACAGAAGGCCGCTCCCACTGCTGGCGGTCGCGGCCGGCCGCCTCCTCATCACCCTGAGCCCGGCGAGGATGGAGTGGGCACTGCGGCGGCTGAGCCGCGGCGCCCGGCCCGCCACCCAGGCCGAGGCCCTGCGCGCACGCAGCGACGTCGTCTCGGTCAGCCGCCGGGCCGCCGGCCAGTACTGCCTGGAACGGTCGGTCGCGGCGGCGGTCCTGGCCCGCCTGCGAGGCAGCTGGCCGGACTGGGTTTCCGGCGTCAGCCTCATGCCCTTCGCGGCGCACGCCTGGATCGAGGTCGACGGGCGGCCGGTCGGCGAGTCACTGCGGCTCGACGCCTTCCAGAAGAACATCGTCATCTCCTGCCCCCACACAAGGCGGAGCCGAGCGAACCACCCCACCGGGAGGGGAAAGTGACCATGGACCCCAAGAGCATCGCGGCAGAGCTGGCGACCAGGGGATACGCACTCGTCCCCGACTTCCTGACGGGCGATGCCCTGACCGAGGCCGTCGCGGCGATCGAGACGTACTTCCCCGACCCCGAGGCCGACGACAGCACCGCGGACGACGTGGCCGCCCTCAAGCACGCGGTCCCGTTCCCCTTCACCAGCAACGCCCTCAACCGGCACCCCCTCGATCTCCGCGTGATCAGCGTCGTCGAGGAACTGCTGGGCACCACCGACCTGCGCATGACGAGCTCGTTCATCCAGGCCAAGTACGGGACGGCGTACGGCGAGAGCAAGGACCAGAGGCTGCACAACGATGCCTGGGCGGCGAGCAGCCTGGTGCACCCCCGCGCCGACGGCGTCTACCAGCGCGTGTACGGCATCCTCTACCTGACCGACGTGACGGAGGACACCGCTCCGACCTACGTCGTCGACCGCGCCGCGCACCTCGGCGTTCCGCTGCTCACCCCCGAGGGCACCGGCGCCTACAGCAAGGAGGCGTACCCCGAGCTCTACGAGCGGGAGCGTCCCGTCGTGGCCGGCAAGGGTTCCCTGCTGCTGTTCGTGGGGGACATCGTCCACCGGGGCTCCGCCTACCACGAACACCTCGGCCGCCGACTCGCCCTGTTCTTCAACATCCACGGCGCGCAGGCCCGTTGGACGGACAAGCACCTGTGGTCGCTGCGCCCGGCGCACCCCGACTGGGGCACCTTCCGCGACCTGATGATCGAGCTGGAGCCGCGCCAGCGTCATCTGCTGGGCTTCCCGCCTCCCGGCGACGATTACTGGACCGAAGAGACCATCAAGCACCTGTCGGAGATGTACCCGGGGATCGACGTCGAGCCCTACCTGCCGGCGCGCGTGGCCTCATGACCCCGGCTGCCAGGGCCCTGCCCGGCTACGCCGAGCAGGCGGTCGGCGGCCTCCGACACCTCGGGCAGGTCTTCGAACTGGGCCCAGCCTTCGACGCGTCCGCCGAGGAGACCGTGTCGGTGCTCTTCGGCGGCTGGGGCCACCGCTCCACGCGCGGCCCCGCCGAGCCTGGGCAGCCCGGCGCGCCCGCCCCGTTCGAGTACTCGCTGGTGCTCAGCGGCGACCGCGTCGACGTCCGGCTCTTCTACCGGCCGCTGGCCGAGGCGGGTACGACGACCGCGGAGGCGAGCTGGGACGCGGGCCGGCACACCCTCGCGGAACTCGAACGGCGAGGCCTCGCCCACCTGCACCGGGCCCGGGATCTCGGCGACCACTTCCGGCCCCGCAGCGGGCAGGCGTCGTTCGGCATGTGCCTGGCGGCGTCCACAGCGGCGCAGGGGATCGACCGTGTCAAGGTCTACTTCGACACCTTCGCGGCCGGCACCGGACAGCACCAGGAGCTGATCGGTCAGGCCCTCCACCGGCTCGGCCACGGCCCCGCGTGGGACTGGGTGCGACGGCACGACCCGGCGGGCGTCGCCGCCCTCATGCCGGCGGTCTTCGCGCTCGACCTCCAGGAGTCCGCCGACGCCCGGGTCAAGTTCTACACCACGGTGCACGAGCGCTCCGCCGCCGAACTCGCCGCGCGGACATCGGCGTTGTCGGACGCGGCGGGCCGTGCCGCGGCGGACTTCGTGGAGCACATGGCCGTCGACGGATCGGCGGCGCTCGCGGGGGCCGGGCTGCGGCCGACCCTGTGCTGGAGCATGACCTCGCGCCGGCCCGACCGCCCTGACGACGCCACGGTGTACCTCCCCAGCAACCACTACGCCCCGCGCCGTGAGGACATCACCGACCGTCTGCGCACCGCCCTCGCACCGGGCCTGTTCCGGCAGGTGGAGCGCCTGGTCGCCCAGTGCGCAGAGACCGCGCCTGCGGGCGGCCCGGAGAACCCCTTCCACTGGGTGGGGACGAAACTCCTGCGGAAGGAGCAGACGTTCACTCTCTACATCTCGGCAGCCGCCGTGGAAGCCGCCCGCTCGGCCTTCCCCACACCGCTCGCCGCAGCGCCACATGCGAGGCCACGCTGAGGCGCTACCCGTCAGCACGGTGGCCGGCTGCGATCACTGGTTCCGAGTAGCCGACGTCCCGACGGCCCCGCACCCGGACCTCCTGTCACGTCGGCGGGTTCACGCGAACCCGCGAGGTGCTCCACCCCGCCGACGTCACACGGCGGTTCGTCGCGCTGTACGGCGGAGACCGACCTCCCGCCGGTCCGGCTCCACGACCTCCGCCCACGGTGCCGCGCCCCTCAACGCTGCGGCAGGGCCCGACCTGAGCTCGGCGTTCAGGTGCGGGTCACAGGGCGAGCGGTACAGGTTCAGGGCAGCCGTCCGGACGTCGGCGGAGCGCGCGACGCATTCGGTGACGGATTCCGGGGTCATCTCCAGGTGGAGTCCTCCCGGCCATGCCCCGTGGGCGCGCACTATCCGGACGAACGCGGTCGGTTCGTCGAGGACTGCCTGCACGGACCTGGACCTCGTTCGCCGTCGGGTGTGTTCTCGCGTCCGACGACCTCGGCCAGGCGTACTGGCCCGCCATGCACCCCATGGCCACCACGGGGAGGCCCGGTCGTCCCCGCAACGTCCCGGGGCGCATGGCGAGTCTTGCGCGTCACCAGCCGACCAGCGCGAGGCCGGCTGCCATGCCGCCGCCGAAGCCGGCCATGAGGATCAGGTCACCGGGGCGGATGCTGCCCGCGCGGGCAGCCGCGTCCAGGGTGAGGGGTATGGAGGCGGCTCCGGTGTTGCCGTAGTGCGTCAGCGTCCGGTGCAAGGTCGCCCCGGGCAGGCCGAGTTCGGCCATGACCTCGTCGAGCAGAACACCATTGGCCTGATGCGGGACGAAGTGGGCGATGTCGGCGGGCACGACGCCGGTCTCGTGGAGGAACTGCTTGACCAGCTGGGGCAAGTGCTCCTCGACGAATCGGCGTACCCCACGCCCGTCCATCGTGAAGTAGTGGAGACCGGAGTCGTGTGCCCGGGGGTCGCAGGAAAGACGGCTGCCGCCCGCGGGTACCCGGATCAGGTCCGAGAGCTCACCGAACGTGTGCAGGGCGATCTTCCGGATGCCGACGCCCTGACGTACCGGTCCCACGACCAGCGCACCGGCGCCGTCGCCGAACAGGACCACCGTTCGGCGGTCAGCCGGGTTGAGGATGCGCGAGTAGAGGTCGGCGCCGATGACCAGCGCGTGCCCTCCCGTTCTGGCCACCATGGCCTCGGCCGTGGAGAGGGCGAACACGGCGCCGGAACAGACGGCGTTGACGTCGAACGCCGCGGCGTGGGCCGCACCGAGGTTCTGCTGGACGTAGGCGGCTGTGGGCGGCTGCGGCCGGTCCGGCGTGGAGGTGGCGACCACGATCAGCGACAGCTGGCCGGCGGTGATGCCGGCCGACTTCAGTGCGCGCCGCGCCGCCGCGGTGGCCAGGTCCGAGGTGGCCTGGTCCGCGGCGGCCCAGCGACGCCGGCGGATAGCGGTCTTACGGGTGATCCAGGCGTCGTCGACACCGGCAGCCGCGCCGACTTCGTCGTTGGAGACGATCCGGTCCGGCACGTACGAACCGGTGCCCAGTATTCCGACGGCAGTCATGCGACTGTCCTCTCTTCGGAGTGGATGTGGATTCCGGGCCCGGGCAGGCCCTCTGCGCTCAGCGCACCTCGTAGATCCGCTTGTGGCGGGACAGCGCTGCCAGCCGGTAGGGTCCGCTGGTCTCCCGCGGCACGGGATGGTCGCCGCCGTCGGCCGGGAAGGACCGCTCGTGCAGTTCCCCGTAGCGCGCGTAGTCGACCGGCTTTCGCCGCGCGACTGCCTCCTGGTGCTCGGCGGTCCGCAGGTGCTCCCGGTAACCGGGCACAACAGTCCCCGCGAAGAACTCGGCGACGCTGCCGGATCCGTAGCTGATGAAGCCGATGGCCTTGTCCGTCAGGTCTTCCCCGTGGTCGAGCAGGGAGGCCAGGGCGAGGTACATCGACGCGGTGTAGCTGTTGCCCACGACCGTGTTGTAGGCCGTCGTGTGCCCGATGGCGCGGGTGATCTCAGCGGCGTCGGTGTCATGGCCGCAGACGTGCAGCAGGTGACGGTGGGCCTTGTAGGCCATCTTCGTGAAGGGCTGGTGGTAGCAGAACGCGCTGAACTCGCCCAGAGCGCGGCCGCCCTGCTCGATGTAGTCCTTCCAGCTGCCTTCCAGGGCCTGCAGATAGGCGTTGATGGACTCGTGCCCGTCGACCAGCGCGGTGTCACGGTAGTTCGGCCGCCAGAAGTCCATGACGTCGGCGGTGTAGAGGCCCGAGGGGTCCTCTATGCGCACGAGTGCCGGGTCGGCGGCGATCAGCATGGCTACCGCGGCCGCGCCCTGGGTCGGCTCACCGGGACTGCCCAGGTCGTACTTCGAGACGTCACTCGCGATCACGAGGACGCGCTGCGAGGGGTCGCGGCGGACGAGGCCCAGGGCGAACTGCAGCGCCGCCGTCCCGGCATAGCAGGCCTGCTTGATCTCGACGACGCGTGCGGAGGAGGGCAATCCGAGCAGTGAGTGAACGTACACACCAGCCGCCTTCGACTGGTCGATCGAGGTCTCCGTCGCGAAGACCACCGTCCTGATCTGATCGGTGCCGTGCCGGGCCGTGATGGGGGCGGCCGCGGCCGCCCCCATGGTGACGATGTCCTCGTCGGCCGCGGGCACGCTCATCGACTGTTGGCCGATCCCCACGTGGTACTTGCCGATGTCGGTGCCGTCGTGGGCCGCCAGGGCCTGGTGCGTCAGGACGAACTCAGTCGTCGCGAACGATAGATCGTGTATTCCTATGGCAGCGTCTTGCGTCATGACTCATACCCCGATCTGTTGCGTCTCGTTCTTGCGTTCCATCAGGACGTGCGCCCGCATGAGTTCGCCGGGATTCGTCTGTGCCGCCAGCAGCGACAGTTCGCCGCAGAGCACCGTGGCGGCGCAGATGGCGGCGAGCCGACGTGCGTTGCCGCCGGGCTCGCGCTCGTCCCGGCAGCCGAGCCGCGTCAGATTGGCCTCGACGAATCCGAGCCCCTTGCCGTTGCCGACGGTGCCGACGATCAGGTTGGGCAGCGTGCAGGAGAAGTAGAGGTCCCCGTCGCGGTCCTCCGCCACGGTCACACCCTGCGAGCCCTCGACGATGTTGGCCGCGTCCTGACCGGTCGCCAGGTAGAAGCCGAGCAGCATGTTCGCGTAATGCGCGTTTGCCGAACGGATGCCGCCGGCCAGGAGCGTCCCCAGCATGTTCTTGCGCACATTGAGCTCGGCGATCTTGGCGGCCGTGGTGTGCAGCATGTCCGTGACCACGGCGCGTGGCACCAGTAGTTCGGTGACGACGTTCTTGCCGCGGCCCAGAATGCCGTTGATCGCGGTCGCCTTCTTGTCGGTGCAGTAGTTTCCCGAAATCGACCCGTACGAGATCCCCGGGATCGTCTGCAGGATGTGCGACAGCAGCGCGTCGGCGGCGAGCGTGGCCATGTTGTGCCCCGACGCGTCGCCGGTGCCGAACTCGAAGCGGATGAACAACAGGTTGCCCGTGATCTCGTGCCGGATACCGATCAGCTGGGCGAACCTGCTGCAGGTGCGCACGATCTTGTCGAACTCGTCGAACCGCTCGTCGAGCTGCCGGGTGGCCGCGTACGCGGTCTGCGCGTCCTCGGCCTCGACGAGGACCGAACGAGTCATCCGTTCGTCGACGAGCGTGGCGACGATGCCCTGCTCGGTCTGCCGGGAGATCTTCGCTCCGCGCCCCACGGAGGGCCACAGCGGCGACTCATAGGTGGCGAGCGGCACCTCGGTCTCGGTGGTGGCGACGTTCCCCGAAATCCTCAATGGCCCCACCCACGCCATCGGGACCCCTGCGATTTCCTGTGTGTTGTTCACCGTATGCTTCCGATCGTCCGATGAATGGTGTCGGGGGAGCCCGAACGCGTGGCCAGCCGGCCCGTCGCCACCCCCCGGTCCTCGCAGAACGAGCGCAGCGCGCCGTGGACCAGCACATCTTTGCTGGCCATCTCGGCCGGAGTCCGCGCCCCCAGCGCCGTCATCAGCGCCGCTATCTGGTCGAGCCACGTCGTCAGCTGCGCGACCAGCGCCTCGACGCCGTCGTCGACCACGGTCCGCAGGAACCGCCCGGATGCCCCGGCGGCGACCGCGCCGAGCGCCAGGGAACGAACGACGTCGAGCGGGTCGCGCACACCGCCGGAGGCGAGCAGCGGGATCCCCGCGCCGCCCGCGTCGAGCAGACAGGCGGGAGTGGACTGTCCCCAGCCGTCGAGGAACGCGTAGTCGGCGAGCTCGCGCCTGCCGTTCTCGATACGCGCGAAGTTCGTGCCTCCGCTGCCGCCGACATCGGCCACGGCCACGCCGGACTTCTCCAGCAGCGCGACGGTTTCGCGGCTCAGACCGAATCCGACCTCCTTCACCACCACCGGAACGCCGACAGCCGCCACGATCTCCTCGATCCGCCGCCCCCAGGAGGCAAACGATCGGTCGCCCTCCGGCATCACTGTTTCCTGGATGGTGTTGACGTGGATCTGCAGGGCGTCGGCCCGCACCAGGTCGATGGCCCGCCGCGCGTTGTCGACCGAGGTCGTGGCGTTGATGTTCGCCATGATGAACCCATCCGGGTTCTCCCTGCGCATCACACTGAACGTCTCCGCCGTGTCCGGGTTCTTGAAGTACGGGCTCACGGACCCCGTCGCGATGGGCACGCCCGTCTCGCGGGCGGCGATGGCCAGGTTCCGGTTGATGGCTCCGGTCATCTCACTGCCGCCGGTCATGGCGTTGATGTACAGCGGTACCTGCCATTCGATGCCGGCGAAGCTCGTGGCCAGCGACACATCGGAGCGATCGACGCCCGCCAGGGCGTGGTGGACGAAGGACACGTCGTCGAACTGGTTGTGTCCGCTGTGCCCGTGTTGCTGCTTCACAGCGAGCCGGACGTGGTCGTCCTTGCGTTCAGCGCTCATCGCTCATGTTCCTTTCGTCGGCGGGGGCAAGCTCCAGGGGCACCACGTCGGCAGCGGCCCACCGCGCCCGCATCTGTGAGATGTCCTTCTGCGCACCGGCGTCCAGCAGCGCGATGCCGCAGTCGCCCCCTCCGGCGCCGGAAGGCTTGGCCGCACCGCCGACGGCTTCGGCGGCGTCGCACAGCACCGTCAGCTTGTCCGTGAAGATGCCGAGTCCGGTCTCGTCGTCCAGCCGGGTCAGCACTTGCCGGGCGCACCTGATCTGGTGGAGCAGCTCCCGGTGATCCGCTCGCTCAAGCGCCTGGACGCAAGCGCGCACAACGGCGGTGGAGCGGGTCAGGAAGTCCCGGTACCCCGCGCCGTCCGCCCCGCCGCCGGTGTCCAGGCGCGACACCAGCGATCCGGTGGAGACCGGCTCCCCGGTCCAGCCGACCTCCAGGGTGAGCCCGCGGGGCGGGGGCAGACGGCGCAGTCCGAAGCCCGGCCACGGCGCGCGCAGCACCTCCTCGATGCCGCGCCGCCGGGCCAGTTCGAGCACGGCGAGGCGGTCGGGTGCCTGGTAGGCGATCCAGCCGCCCCAGGTGCTGGCGGCGAGATCACCGCCGGAGGACTTGGCGTCGAGCCTCGCTGTCGCCAGCATGGCCAGCCGGAAGCGTGCCTCGGGGGTGAGGTCCAGGCCGCAGTAGTCGGTGACGGCGGCGATCGTCGCCACCGTCACCGCACCGCTCGATCCCAGACCGTACTTCGTTCCCCCGGTGTGAAGGCCGCTGCTGACCGAGATGCGCAGGGCGGGGGGAGTCAGCCCGCGCTCGGTCAGCAGACCGTCCATCACGTCGATCGCCGACACCACGTGGGCAAGGCTGGTGCGCGCGCGTTGCTCGTCGTCCGCATCGAACGCGGTGAGCCCGTCCCGGGTGCGGCGCAGGCGCGCCCCTTGCGGGCACAGGTCGGAGGTGACGGTGACGTCGCCCGAACCGGCACCGGCCACGGTGACACCGACCTGCCGGTCGACCGCCACCAGGATGGCCGGGGTGCCCGGTTGCACCACCGCGTACTCACCGGCGACGAACAGCTTGCCCGGTGCGTGCCGCACGACCGGTCCACGGTGCGTCATCGGCCGTCCTCGGTCCGCAGGCAGGCGCCGGGTCCGCGCCGGGCGATGTACGTCCGCGACGCCACGGAGCGGAGTGTCCGCGCCACCCGGTCCGCGTCCGCGCCTGCGCAGAGGACCTTGACGTTCGGGCCGGCGTCCATGGTCGCGTAGGCGGCGACACCGTCCTGTCTGAGCCGGAGAACGCTGTCGAGCACGGCGAGGGTGGCCGGTGCCATGTAACGCACCGCCGGACGGGCCGCCAGCATCGTGGCGTGCATGCCCAGCGCGTTCCGCTCGGCGATCTCCCCCACCGCCTCCAGGTCGCCCCGGAGCAGCGCCGCCCTCATCTCGGTGAGGTCGGCCCTGCTCGACTCGACCCAGGGCCGGTAGAGCGGTGAGGTCTCGACGGTCCGCCGCATACCCACCCGGCTGGACACGGCTTTGGGGCCCGCGTCGACGATCGCGATCACCAGCGCGGCGTCGAGATCCCCGACGGGGAGCGGCTCGGCGTACGAGCTCAGGTCCGCGTCAGCTCCCGTTCCCCGGCCGGCGTGCCAGAGGGCGAAGCCGCCGAAGATCGAGCGCGAGGCCGACCCCGAGCCCCGACGGGCCAGGCGTGAGAGCTCGGTGGCGTCGAGCCGCAGGCCGTACGCGGCCGTAGCGGCGACGGCCAGAGCGGCGAATCCGCTGGCCGAGGATGCGAGACCCGCTCCGGTGGGGACGGTGTTGCGGGTGTCCACTACGGCCCGTTCGGCCCGGCGGGCCCGCTCTCGTACCAGGTCCAGGAAAGCGGTGACCCGCCGGTACGGCTCGTCGGCCGCCGGGGTGTCGTTGAGGGTCACCTGGTCCGCCGCGGCCTCGGGTGCCAGCCGGACGGTGGTGGTGGTGGAGAAGACGTCCAGGGTCATCGACAGGCTGTCGGACGCGGGCAGGATGAGGTGGTCGTCACGCTTGCCCCAGTACTTGATCAGCGCGATGTTCGGATGGGCGACCGCGGTGGCGTGCCCTGCGGCAGGCCGCTCGTGCGGACTGTTCGGGGCGGCCGGGTGGTCAAGGCGCATGGCTGGCGAACCTTCCGAGTGGCACGGCCCAGGTCTGCGACGCTCCTGCCGCGTGCAGCCGTCGTGTGATCTCTCGCCCCTGCTCCGGCTCGCGGGCCAGGGCGATCATGCAGCCCCCCAGGCCGCCGCCAGTGATCTTGGCCCCGGGGCTGCCCGCCGCGAGCGCGGCGTCTACCAAGGCGTCGATCCGGCCGGTGCTGAGGCCCGCGGTGCTGAGCAGCTCGTGGTAGTCCGTCAGCCGCTTGCCGAAGTCGTCCACGCGGCCGTCCGCGAGGTCACCTACGGCTGTGCGGGTCAGCTTCGAGGCACGGCGTACAAACGTCTCCTGCGAACCGGGAACGCGCTGGAACCCGCCGCGCAGCAATTCGACCGCGTCCTTCGTGCTGCCGAACTCGCCGCTGTCCGCGATGATGACGAAGCCCTCGCCGACGGCTCCCATCCGCAGTTCCCGCACGGTTTCCGCGGTGAACTGGAGCGGGAAGGACGCGCCGGTGGCGACCACGTCGACACCGCTCGCCTTGCCGTGAGCGACGTTCTCGGCGGTCTGCACCAGGTCGAACACCGCGTCCGCGTCGAGTTCGCGGCCGAAGAGCTGGGCGACAGCCAGGATGACCGCCCGCCCGCACGCCGCGCTGGAACCGAGTCCGCGGCCGGACGGGATCGCGCAGTCGACGATCACATCGAGATGAGGGCACTCGGCGACGTCCGTTGTCTTCTTGAACTCGGTCACGAGCCGCTGAAGGCCGTCGGCGGCCTGTGTCACCACGGGTCCCGACGCGGATCCGGTCATCGTGAAGGAGACGTCACCCGCGTCGGCGGGGGCGTGCGACGACCACCCGGCACTCGCCGTGACAGCCAGCTGCGGAACGGGCAGAGCCAGTGCCGGTGCCCCGTAGAGGACCGCGTGCTCGCCCAGCAGAATGGCCTTCCCGTGGGCACGCCCAATACCGACTGAGCGGCTTCGGCGGTTGTCCGGCACTCCCTCTGCCGAAGTCGGTAGAGTCAACGCGCTCAACTCCCATTGTCGTTTTCCTGTGTGGGTGCATCGCCCCCCGACTGGGACGACGACACCCGCGTCACACCGCTGGAGCGGGTCGGGTTCGGTGACTGCGAGGTGCGCAGGGGCAGCGGCGAGAAGCACCGGATGATCGGGCACAAGAAGGAGCCATCCGGCGATCGCGGAGCCTCACCGGTCGAGCACCGCCCTCAAGGCTTCGGTGAACAGCCGGGGCCCGTCGACGGTCAGCACCGATTCGGCGTGGAACTGGAACGACGCGAAGTGCGGGCCGCGCAGCATGTCCACCTCCCCGCTGGCCGGATCCCGGCTGACCCGGACCCGACCCACCCCGGGCACGTCGCGGTGGTCGCTGCGGCTGACGGCTGCGAAGGTGTTGTAGTACCCGACCCGCTCGCGCCGGCCGAAGAGGTCGATGTCGCGCTGCACGCCCTGGTTGGGCTCGGTTCGCCGCACCAGGCCGAAGCCGAGTCTGAGGCTGAGCACCTGGTGGCTCAGGCAGACCGCGAGGAAACGGATCCGTTCGTCCAGCAGCCTCGCCATCGCCGCGTTCAGCGCCGCGATCTTCGGATCGTCGCCGGCGAGGGGATCACCCGGGCCGGGCCCCATGACGACGAGGTCGTACCCGTCGAGGGCGTACGGCTCGTCGTAGCGCAGCACCTCCGCGGTGAGCCCGAGCGCTTCCAGTTGCTGCACGATCATCGCGGTGAAGGTGTCCTCGGCGTCGACCACCAGGACCTTCAGCCCCTCCAGCGCGGCAACGGTCAGCGACCGGGCGGCCGTTGACGCCAGCCAGAAGTCGGCGATGCCGGTGTTGCGGCTGCGCAGGGCGTCGCGCACCACAGGATGGTCTGCGAACCGAGGGGCGGCCGGTGCCGGGATGCCGCTGGGCCCCGGTGCCGGCCCCGTGCCGGGATCCGCGCCCAGCGCGTCGAGCAGTCCGGCCGCCTTGGCCCGGGTCTCGGCCGCTTCCGCTTCCGGGGACGAATGGCGCACCAGGGTCGCCCCGACGGCGATGGCCAGGCGTCCGTCCGGCGCGATGTCGGCGGTGCGGATCAGGATGGCCGAGTCCAACGACCGGCTGCCCGACGGCTCGCGGCTGATGAGCGCGGCGACTCCGCTGTAGTAGCCGCGCCCCTGGGGCTCGTGCCGTGCGATGACCCGGGCCGCGCTCTCCACCGGGCTGCCCATGACGGTCGGCGCGAACAGGCTCTCGCTCAGGACCTTCCGTACGTCCCGGCGGGTACGGCCCTCGATGAAGTACTCGGTGTGGGCGAGCCGCGCCATCTCCTTGAGGAAGGGGCCGGTGACCCGGCCGCCGTCCTCGCAGATGCGGGACATCGTCTTGAGCTCCTCGTCGAGCACCATGTACAGCTCGTCGGTCTCCTTGCGGTCCCTCAGGAAGGCGGTGAGGCCGTCCAGGGTCGGGCCGCCGGGCGGGTAGCGGTAGGTGCCGCTGATGGGGTTCATCACGGTGTGGCCCTCATGCACCGAGATGTGGCGCTCCGGGGTGGCTCCGACGAACGCCCGGCCGTTCACGTGGACGACGAACGTCCAGTAGGCACTCGGCTCCAGCGCGATCAGCCGCCGGAAGACGGCCAGCGCGGCGTGCGCCGACTCGCCGGCGACGTCCGCCAGCAGGGTGCGCTTGATGACGAAGTTGGCCCCCTCGCCGCTGCCGATCTCGTCCGCCACGACGTGCCGCACCACGTCGGCGTACTCCTCGTCGGACAGGTCGAAATGGTGCCCGGACAGGGCGACCGGGGTGTCGGGCAGCCGGGAGAGGACGTCCGGCATCGGCAGGACGGCCTGCTCCCGGACGGTGAGGGCGATCAGAGGCGCCCCGTCGTCCGGAACGGCGAGGCCCCGCTCGGCGAGTTGCCGGTAGGGCACCAGAATCAGTGCGTCATGGGTCGTGGCGTCCGGCGGACCCTCCGGATCGGGCAGGGGCAGGCCGGCCAGCGAGGTGGGGTGCGAGACATCACCCAGCAGGACGTCGACCGTACCCGGGGTGTTCGTCTCCGGCCGGTGCAGCAGCGCGAAGTCGGGTGGTGCGGGCATGGCCAGCAGCCGGTCGAGCAGATCGGCGGTCATTCGAACACCTCTGCGCTCAGGGTGACCATTCCGCATCGGCCGGCCACGTAGTCCAGCGTGAGTCGATGCTGCTCGGCGGAGAAGTCGGCGACGGCGTCGGCGGCCAGGAACACCTGGATGTCGTTGCTGAACGCGTCGATCGCCGTGGCCAGTACACCGATGTGGGCGTAGACCCCGCACAACACGAGCTGGTCGCGCCCCTCGGCCCGCATCCTCTCCAGCAGACCGGACCGGAAGAATGCGCTGTAGCGCCGTTTGGTCAGCACCCAGTCGTCCTCGGTGGGGGCCAGCTCCGGCACGACTTCCCGGTCCTCGGGAGAGGTGCGCATGCCCGGGCCCCAGAAGTCCCGCAGCAGCCCGCGGTCCTGCTGCGTCATCCCGCCGGGCTGCGCCGAGTAGACGACCGGGGCTCCGAGGCTCGCGGCCCGCTTGCGCAACAGCGCGGCGTTATGGGTGAGCTGGGAGCGGAGCAGGTCGGGCACCGGACGCAGGAAGAAGCGCTGCATGTCGTGAACCATCAGAGCCGCGCGACCGGGGTCCGGTGTCCAGTCGGCCACATTGGCCGGCAGGCTGTCCGCCGTCGGCATGGCGTACGGGGCGATGGCAGGTATGCCAACCACGAGTCGGCTCCTTTTCAAAAGACGGTGGGGACGAGGTCCGGAGAGGGGAACGGGCCCGCGGCGCCACCCGGGTGCGCTGACGTGCCCGGCACCGCGTCGGCGTCGGAATCGCTCACAGAGTCCTGGCCCACGCCATGACGAGACGCAGGGCCTGTCCCGGATTGAGCCGGGGGTCGCAGAACGTGGTGTGCCGGTCGCCCACCATGCCGAGTTCGGAGACGTCGGCGGCGCACTCGGTGACGTCGTCCGGGGTCGTCTCCAGGTGCAGCCCGCCGTTGACGCCGTCGACCGCGGCCATGACGTCACTGAAGCCTTCGACCTCGGCGATCATCGCGTCCAGCAGCCGGGTCTTGTGCCCGTCGGGACTGGTGATGGTGTTGCCGTGCATGGGGTCGCAGAGCCAGATCGCGGGGTGCCCGGCCGCGCGTACCGCCTCCACCAGCGGGGGCAGTCGGCGCGAGACGAATCCGGAGCCCATCCGGGCGATCAGGACGAGACGACCGGGCACCCGTGCCGGATCGAGCCGGGCGGCCTGGGCGGTGATGTCCTCGATCGTGGCGCCCGGGCCGACCTTGCAGGCGACCGGGTTGACGATGCCGGCGAGCATCCGGGCGTGGGCGCCGTCCGGTTGACGCGTCCGCTCTCCGATCCACGGCAGGTGCGCGGAGCCGAGGAACATCTGGTCGGCTCCCGCCGGCCTGAGCATCGGTAATTCGAAGTCGAACAGCAGCGCCTCGTGGCTGGTCCACACCCGCTCGGCGTCCTGACGGCCCGCGTTGACCGCGGCGAGTTCGCGTACGACGTCCTGGGCGGCCCGGTAACAGGTGAGGATGCGTTCCGGGTCCGGGCGCCGGACGGCGGGGTCGGGTTCCGGTCCGTTGACCATGTGACCGCGGTAGACGGGGAGGGTGATGTCACCGATCTGTTCCACCGGCTTGGAGCGGGGTTTGGCGAACTGCCCGGCAAGGCGCCCGATCCGGATGACGGGTGCGTCGGTGACCGTGGCCACGGCGTCGGCAAGGCCGTCCAGCAGCGCCGTCTTGCGCCGGACGTGATGGGGCGTCGACTCCGCCGGGTCCTCGGCGCAGTCGCCGGCCTGGAGGACGTGTGCCGCGCCCGCGGCCACGTCGGCGAGCAGCCGCCGTAGTCGTGCCACTCCGTCGGCGGTGACCAGCGGTGGAGAGGCGCTGAGGGTGTCCCGTACTCGCTCTACCGGGCCGGGGTCCCCCCACTGGGGCTGCTGAAGAGCCGTTGACGCGTGGATGTCCTGGACTGTCGTACGCACGGTCTCCCCTGTGGGCTCGAGGATCGACGGTCGGGCGGAGGGCGTCAGGTCGGGATACCCTCCCGGCGGACCGTGGGGACCTCCATGCCCAGTGCGCGGAACTGCTGGCAGGGGTTCATGAACTCGCGCTGCTGCTTGATCTTGCCGTTCTCGAACAGGAACGAGTGCAGGAAGTGGTTGCTGTAGTGCCCCGGCGGATAGCCCGGGAAGAGGATCTTGCCCTCGCCGTCGCACTCGACCCAGAACCGGTTGGGGTCCTGGGTGTCGAAGATCTCGACGTTGATCCACGCCCAGTCCGGGAAGCACTTCAGCGACCAGACGGCGTGCTCGCCGAGCCGGTCCCGGCCACTGATGACGATGGGTTCGCCGGTCTCGGTGGTCCACAGGCCGCCGGTGCCGTCCTCGGTGAACAACAGGTGCCGCTCAAGGCGGTCCTGGCCACGGGTGTTCATATACCGCGCGACGACAGCACGGTTGTGGTCGCGTACCTCATTGTCGTCGGACATGGGCGGCCTCACTTTCCACTGCTCGGGTGGTCGGAGCTGCATGCTGATCGTGCGCGCGTTTTTGTCGACCACCGCGCCGCCGTGGGTCTGCCGGGGAATGCCCGGGCGGAAACCGGCGTAGGCCGTGGTCGAAGGTGGGGCACAACTGCGTACCACTGTGGGACAACGGACTTGTGAAGCTCTTGGCAGGCGGACGGGCCGCTCCGGCCGGCGGTGCCCGGACAGCCCTTGCGGAGCGGTCACATGGGCGGAATCGAGAACGGCACGAAAAGGAGCGGGCGATCGCCCCGGACGCTGTCCGGGGCGATCGCCCGCATCAGTTCCCCGGGCCTCCCGGCCGACGTCGGAAGGCCCGTGCTGGATCGGTCGTCAGGTGCCCCTGAGAGCGGGTTCGAGGTCGGGCCCGCCCGCGGGCGACCCGGGAGTGTTGCGGTGCCTGAACAGCTTGCTGGGCCACCACATCCAGCGGTCCACGTCGAGGGTCAGTGCGGTGACCAGAACCGAGCGGACGATCATGGTGTCCAGCAGGACGCCGAACGCCACCGTGAATCCGAGCTCGGCCGCGAAGACCAGCGGCAGGGAGGCCATCGCGGCGAAGGTGCCGGCCAGTACCAGACCCGCCGAGGTGATCACGCCGCCCGTTGTCGACAGACCCGTCAGCGCACCGCGTCGGGTGCCGTGCAGCAGCGCCTCTTCGCGGACCCGGGTGACGAGGAAGATGTTGTAGTCGATGCCGAGGGCGACCAGGAACACGAACGTCAGCAGCGGGAAGGAGGCGTCCGCTCCGGCGAAGCCGAACACGTGGTTGAACATCAGGCTGCTCACGCCGAGGGCCGCACCGAACGACAGCACCACCGTCGCCATGAGCAGCAGGGGTGCGACGATCGCCCTCAGCAGTGCCGCGAGGATCAGGAACACCACGACCAGCACGATGGGGATGATCACCTTGGAGTCGCGGGAAGCCGCTTCCCGGGTGTCGAGCATGATCGCCGTGTTGCCGCCGACCTGGGCATCCGCGCCCGCGACGGCGTGGACCGCGGTCCTGGCCTTCTCGACGGTGCCCAGCGCGGCCGTGCTGCTGGGAGCGTCCTCGAGTTCCCCGAGGATGAGGGCCTGGCCGTCCTTGACCGTCGGCGGTGAGACGTTGGCGATCCCTGGGACACCGGACAGCGCGGTGCTCACCTGCCTGGCCGATGAGGCCTTGGCCACGACGTAGACGGGGTCGCCCGATCCGGCCGGGAAGTGCTCGGCCTGGATCTCCTCGCCGACGGCCATCTGCGGCTTGTTGGTGAACTGGTCCTTGTTGGAGAGCCCGTCCGCCTTGAGCCCGAATGCCCCGATCGCCATGACGGTGAGGAGGAGCGTGGTGCCGATCCACACGATCCGCGGCCGGTGGGAGACGGCGGTGCCGACCCGGTCCCAGACGCTCTTCTTGGTCGCCGCGACCGATCCGTACGACGGCCTCACGGGCCAGAAGATCCATCGGCCGCAGATGACCAGCAGGGCCGGCATCAACGTGACCGTGGCGAGCAGTCCGACGAGGATGCCCACGGCGCAGGCCGGTCCGAGCCCCTGGGTCGAGTTGAGGCTGGCGAGCATCAGCAGCATCAGACTGACTGCCACGGTCGCCGCGCTGGCGACGATGGCGGGCCCGGAGCGGTGCAGGGCCACGGCCATCGCCTCGTGCCGGTCCTCGTGCCGTCGCAGTTCCTCCCGGTACCGCGAGGTGAGCAGGAGTGCGTAGTCGGTGGCGGCGCCGAACACCAGGACGGTCAGGATGAAGTTGGTCTGCGTGTTGGCGACGAGCCCGGCGTGCTTCGCCAGCAGATAGATCACCGCCTGCGCGGTGACCAGGGCGCTGCCCGCGGTCAGCAGGGGCAGCAGGGGCAGCACCGGACTGCGGTAGGTGAGCAGGAGGATCACGACCACGACCAGGGCCGTGATCGCTGTCAGGGCACCTTCGCCACTGAAGGCCGTGATCGAGTCGGACGCGTAGCCGGCCGGCCCGGTGACGTGGAACCCGAGACCGTCGGCGTTCTCCTCGCCGACCTCGGTCATCTCGCCGACGACCTGGTGGATCCCCTCCCAGCCGCTGTCGCCGTTGCGGACCTGGACCACGGTCTGAATGGCCTTGCCGTCCTGGGACTTCAAGGGGCCCTGTGGCTGCCCCACCACCATGTCGACGCCCTTGAAGGCTTCGGCGTCGGCCCGGGCCTTGGCCATGTCGGCAGCGGTGACGCCCTCGGGGCGGTCGTAGACGACGATCGCCGGCACGGTGTCGGCGGGCTGGAACTTCATGGCTCGCTCGACGACCGCGGTCGACTCCGCGTCACCGGGCAGCCAGGCCGCGCTGTCGTTCTCCTGAACGTCACCGAGCTTGCCGGCCAGCATGAGGGCCGGGATCAGCAGGGCTACCCAGAGGGCGAGGATGACCCATTTGGCCACCTTGCCACTGGGTAAGGACGTCAGTTTTCGCATCATGTGAATTTCCTCAGCGATGGGTCGGCATGAGAGTGCTGGCCGGGATGGGCGACGGTGTGGATCGCGCACAGGTGGCCGCAGTGACACCAGGGCCGGCGCTGTCGACGTCATTCGCCCCGAACGAGCGGGGCGGCGGCGACCAGGCGGGCGACCTCTTCCCGGCCGTGGAGCGGCCCTGGGCCCCAGCCACCGGAGTCGAGGGCACCGCGGAGGGCTGCGGCCGGGAACGCTCCTGTGGAGCCTCGGGGAGGGAGCCGGCCGGCGGTTCAGTCAGCCATGGGCCCCGCGGGGTCGACGGCGACAGCCGACGGCGGCCCGCCGGTGAAGGCCGGATTCACCGCGGGCCGCACGAGAAGGGCGTTGTCGATCCGCCCCGGGCTCGGCGCCTGGTTCCTGGTCGTTGGATGGGACACTGTGCGGCCTCCCGTCGAGGACGTCTTCCGAACTGGGGGCGGGCCCAGGCACTGGGAGTGAGACATCCGCTCCAGACGTCATCTATATCACTTGAGGAGACGGCGGCGCCGCGTCGGCAGAACGTGAACGATCAGGGGCAACTGATCCGGCCAGACGGGCTGTTGGGGGCTTCTGGCGGCCCGGCCGGGCTCCGGTCAGGAGGAGGGGATCCAGTCCCGCTCGATGTGCGGTGTCTCGATGCTGAGGGCACGCATATGCTCGATCGGGTTGGTGTATTCGCGACTGGAGACGATCCGTCCGTCGCGCAGCGTGAAACCGTGGATGAAGTGGTTGCGGTAGCGGCCTTCCGGATAGCCGGGGAACCGGATCGTTCCTTCGCCGTCGCATTCGACCCAGATGACCGCCGGATCCTGCGTCTCGTAGATGTGCACGTCGATCCACTGCCAGTCCGGCAGCACCTGGAGGGAGAGCTCGCCGTGCCGCTTCAGCTTCTCCCTGCCCTCCACGAGGATGGGCCGGCCGATGTCGGTGTTGAAGAGACACGCGGAACCGTCTTCGGTGTAGAGCGTGTACCTGCGCAGCCGGGCTTCCGCGCCGGTCTCCATGTACTGCTCCACGGCACGCCGGTTGCGGGCCCGCAGGTCGTGGTGGTCGGTGAACACCGCTGCGGCTGTGCCGGTCTGGCCGTGCCGTGACGACGTCATGGTGTCTCCTCGCGGGGTCGGTGGGGGCCGCTGCGGCCTTCTCGAGGTCGCGGCCGGTCACGGGGGACGGAGAGGAAAATGGCGTGTTAGAGCTGCCTTTCTCCGCCCGGACCCCACCTCACCGGCGCCGGGTGACCGGCGCCGGTGAGACTCCGGGAGTCCGGGAAAGCCGGGGCCCTGGCTCAGGGCTGCAGCCGGGTCGCCTTCCAGCCCTCGGCGTCGCGTTCGTAACTCAACCGCTGGTGCAGCCGGTCGTGGCGCGCGTACCAGAACTCGATCCGGGCAGCGGCGACGTGGTAGCCGCGGTACCGCTCGGGGCGCGGCAGCGGCCCGGGCTCGTCGTGCAGCCGCTCGGCCTCGGCCAGCATGGCCACCGCGTCATCGAGCGGCTGGCTCTGGTGTGACAGCGTCGTCATCGGGTGGGCGGCCGGCGGACGCGCGTACCAGAGTGCGTCGGACTCGGCTTCGGACAACTGCAGGGCGGGTCCGCTGATGGTGATCTGCTGGCTGGTCTCCCGCCAGTAGAGCACCCCGGACGCCCACCCCGTCTCCGCCAGCTCACGCCCCTTGCGGCTGGTGGCGTGCGTTTCGAAGACGAAGCCGTCGTCCGTCACCCGGTTGAGCACGACGATCCGGGTCGAGGCCCGGCCCGCCGCGTCCGCGGTGGCGAGGGCCATCGCCTTCGGCTCCCTGACGTCCTTCTCCTGCGCGTACGCCAGCCAGTCGCGCAGCAGCGGAATCGGATCGGCCGGCGGGTCGTCGTATTCCTTGAAGACGAAGTCCAGCGACCCCGTGATGGACTCGGTTTTGCTGGCACTCCCGATCGCGCTCATCCAGGCACCTCCGGTACGTCATGCGGGTCACACGTAGATCGTTCCTTGGGCGATGGTCACGCCGTTGCCGCCCACATCGACCGAGGACACCTCCTCACCCTCGCGCCGGACCACCGCCTTCATCAGCGAGGGCCGGCCCAGTTCCACACCCTGGAGGATCTCGATCGTCTGCCCGTGGCCGGCCAGGCCGTGCCGTGCCAGATGCAGCGCGAGGGGACCGGCCGCCGAACCGGTGGCCGCGTCCTCGACGACGCCGTAAGCGGGCGAGAACATCCGGCTGCGCCACTGAAGCCCAGAGCCGGCGAAGCAGTTGGTCGCCATGTCGGGAAACGTGGCCAGCCGGCGGTGGTCCGGAGAGATCCGGGACAGCGCGGCCACGCTCTCCACGCCCACGAAGACATGTCGGGGGCCGTTGCGGTAGATCTCCACGGGCAGCGTCGAGGACTCGATGCCGAGGGCGGCGAGCAGCTCGTCGGCGCGGTCGAACGGCTCCCAGGTGGGGACCGGCTGACGCATCCACGCGGCGACGGCCTCTCCGTCGCGGCGTTCGAGCGTGAAGGGGATGGCACCCATAGCGGTTTCCAACGACAGTTCGTCGCTCTTGGCGGCCGTGCCCAGAGCGATGGCGGTGCCCAGGAGCGGGTGACCGGCGAACGGCAGCTCGTTGACCGGGGTGAAGATGCGGATGTGGGCGTCGCCGCCCGCCTTCGCACGCAGCACGAAGGTGCACTCCGAGAGGTGCATCTCCATGGCGATGCGCTGCATGGTGTCGGCGGAGAGGTCGTCCGCGTCGAAGAAGACCGCCACGGGGTTGCCCTCCAGCGGCGTGGTCGTGAAGGCGTCCACCACCGTGTACGCGTGCATGGTGATCCTCTCTGGTGGGGTGAACGGGGATGGTTCGTACGGGCGGGACGGCCTGTCCGGACCGCGCCGGTTCCGCGCGGGGAGCGCATCGAGACGGCGGGGGCGCACGGCGGGTGGGCCGGGCACGCAGGCCGGAGCCACGGGCGGGCGCGACCGGAACTCGCCGGCACGCCCGTCCGCGGCTTTGGCGGAGCGTCGAGCAGGCGCGGCTCTACGACCGCCCGGGCGGCGTCAGTGACGGACGGGCGTTGAGTTCGGTGACTTCGCCGTCGGCCTTCTGCCGGTACATCTCGGTGATGAAGGTGAGCTGCTCGCGATTGAGCAGCATGCCCCCGGCGCGCTCCATCATGCGGCCCGCCTGGACGACCTCCGAGGACGCGGGCAGGCGAGTGCGCTCGTAGGCGGCGAGTGCCGACACCGTGTCGCCGTCCGCCTGCGCCAGCTCGTAGGCGAGAACCCGCGCGTCGAGCACGGCCTGGGACGCGCCGTTGGCGCCGGCGGGATACATGGGGTGCGCCGCGTCGCCGAGCAGCGTCACCCTGCCTCGGCCCCAAGCGGCAAGCGGTTCGCGGTCGACCATGGGGTATTCCAGGATGCGGTCGCTGCGCTCCAGCAGCTCCGGCACGTCGAGCCAGCCGAGCGACCAGCCCTCGTAGTGGGCCAGCACCTCCTTCAGCTGGCCGGCGCGGTGGTCGTCGACCGCGTCCACCGTGCCGTCCTCGGGAAGGGGGCCCGGTTCGCCGACGCGCACCAGGCAGACCCAGTTGGTCCGGTCCCGGCCGATCGGGTACGCGACCAGCGACGCCGTGCCGTCATGGGCGATCACCATGGAACGGCCGGTCAGGAAGGGCGGTACCCCTTCCGTCACTCCACGCCACATCCGCTGGCCCGACCAGGACAGCGGCCCCTCATCCGGGTGGAGCTGAGCCCGGACGGTCGAGTGCAGTCCGTCCGCGCCGATCAGCGCCTCGGCGTCGAGCGTCTCGACGGCGTCGGTCGCACGGTCCGTCACCCGGACACGGACGGAGTCGGGTCCGTCGGCGAAGTCCAGCAACCGGGTACCCGTGCGCACGGCGTCGGGACCGAGCCGTTCACGGACGCGCTCCAGGAGCATCAGGTGCAGCTCACCGCGGTGGACGGAGTACTGCGGCCAGCGGTAGCCCTGGGCCAGGCCACGCGGCTCGGTGAAGAGCTCGTCGCCGGCACTGTCGCAGAACATGTGCTCGCCCGTGGCCACGCCGATGTCGGCGAGGTCATCACCGAGGCCGAGCTCCATCAGCTCGCGGACCCCGTGGGGGAGAAGGTTCATCCCGACGCCGAGCGGCTCGATACGGCGGGCGCTCTCCACCACGACCGCGTCGATGCCCGCGGCGTGCAGGCTCAGCGCGGCCGTGAGCCCGCCGATCCCGCCACCGGCTATGAGTACGGGTGTCATCGCCGGACCCCCCCGACGTTTTCAGCCCCGGTGGCTTCCCGCAGGTCTGCGATCCGCGGCGCGACGGGCAGTCGCGGACTCTCGGTTGTGGCGGCGCCTTCGTCTGCCTCGGTCATCCTCTGTCCCTTGTCCTCACTGGTTACCTCGCTGGCGGGCCCGGGGCCCTCCGACGGATCTCCGCGGCGACTCGTGTAGGTCACGTCGCAGGTCGGACCCGGTCGGACAGCTTGGATGTCTTCTGATAGAACGTCGCGAGTTTGTAGAACTCCTCGCTCGGCGACAAAGCGCCGGCGTAGGTGAGTACACGCTCGCCGGGGTACGTGTACGGCGCGCTCTTCGCGAACTTCTCGATCTGCGGCTCGAACTGAGCGGGGAGTGCCATCGGGTCCGAGCTCCGGGCGGAGAAACAGATCCGCTCGGCCTTCGTGGAATCCCAGCCGAAGGTGGTGTACATCGCGAACGATGTCCGGATGAACTCCATCAGCCGCTCACTCGGTTCCGGCAGTCCGAACCTCTGGAGCACCGACCGGAGGGTCTGCGGTTCCTTGACTTCGGCGGGAATCCCGCTGAAGTACACATTCCACGTCCTGTGCGCGTAGTCGATCGCGATGGCCGACACTTTGTCGTCCAGGCCGTGGCTCGCGAAGAAATCGGCGTGCTCGGCCAGAGCCCGCGGCATGGACGGGACGTCGACAAGTGTTGACAGCCCCTGCAGATCGCCCAGAGGGAACGACACGTAGGTCTTCTTGAAGCCGCCGACGAGCCCGTAGTCCACCCCGTAACTATCGACGGGGCACCGCTCCTGGATGTCCGAGAACAGGCTGCGGATGGGGTGATCCGTCTCATCGACGAGGCCGTTCGCCAGCGCGATGGCATAGGGGTCACCGGCAGCGGTGGGCACCGTGAAGTCGAAGGCGAGCTCACCCTTGTAGCGCTCGCCGGTCGCCATGCTGAACACGATATGGGCGTCCGTGAGCCCGTCTCCGAAGGCGGCCAGGGCCGGCTGGACCTTGTCACGTGAGCAGGGCACATCCAGCAGCTGAGCCGTTTCCTCGATGGCCGAATATATGTCTGCCAGCTCAGAGACTTCGGACATTTCCCCCTCCAAAGGTCAACCTAGTGCTACTCGGATGTACGTCGGGATCGTCGCGTCCCCCGCTTGCCATCAGATTGGCGCCGACTTGGCGGCCGAGGCGAGGGTGAGCAGGGGCCGGTCGACGGCGGCGCACGCGCTCGTACCCTCCGGTGCCGTCCGGCGCGTGCCCCTGCCGTCGTTCGCGTGGTGGCGTCAGCGGTCTCGGTAGGCCACCTGCTCCGCCATCTTGCCCAGGCGCTGCTGCCAGTCGTCCGCCAGCGGCGCCGTGTCGAGTGCTGCGCGGGCGGTCGCGACGAGCTGGTCGATCTGCTGCTCGACGTCCCGGCGTACGCCGGAGGCGAGCAGCGCCGCGCGCAGCTCGGCCGCGTCCCAGTGGCCCTTCTTGCCGTCCGCCACCAGGCGAGCCACCCGGGAGTCCTTGGCGGCCGCCAGAGCGAGCAGCAAGGTCATCTTGTGTTCACTGACGTCCAGACCGGCCGGCTTGCCGGTCGCGGCGGAATCACCGAACGCGTCGAGCAGGTCGTCGCGCAACTGGAACGCCTCGCCGGCCGCGACGCCGTACTCCTCGAAGGGCGCCTGCAGTCCGGGCCGCCCGGCGATGGACGCGCCGAGGGCCAGGGGGCGGTGGATGGTGTAGCGGCCGGACTTGCAGACCGCGACCCACCGGGCCAGGTCCGGGTCCGGCGACAGCTCGGCGGCCAGAGCGATGTCCAGCTGCTGGCCGATGATCATTTCGGTGACCAGTTCCGTCCAGATCTCCATCGCCGGGGCGGGCAGCCCGCTGGTGAGGCGGCCGGCGTAGCTGAGTGCCAGGTCACCGGCCAGGAGGGCGACGCCCTCCCCGTACCGGCGGGCCTCGCCGACCCAGCCGCGCTCCGCATGCACGCGGGCGTGGTGGGCGTGCACGGTCGGGACTCCGCGCCGGGTGGGCGAGTTGTCCATGATGTCGTCGTGGATCAGGGCGAAGACGTGCAGCAGTTCCAGTGCGGCTGCCGCCGCGACGACCGTGTCGTCGTCCGCCGAGCCGCCGGCCGCCAGATAGCCGCTGATGCAGAACGTGGGACGCAGCAGCTTGCCGCCCGCCCCGACGAGTTCCGCGATCGCCTCGACCGGCACCGCCACGCGGGCATCGACGGCCGCCCAGCGTGACATCTCGGCGCTCAGCAGGTCCTGGATGCGGGCGTCGACCCGGGCGAGCAACTCGGCGCAGGCATCGTCGCCGGTTGCCGCGGGCCCCGGCCGCTCCAGCTCCGGCGGCATCCTGAACACGACGTTCTCGACGGCCGTCACCTCGGTTTCGATGTCGCGGAACCCGAGGGTCGCGAGCCGTTCGAGGACCTGCTCCACCAGCACCTCGGGCACGCTCGCCCCGGCGCTCAGCCCCAGGGTGCGGACGTCCTTCAGCCAGTCGGAGTCCAGGTGGTCCACGTCGGGCAGCAGCCGGGCCTGTGCTCCGGCGGCCTGGGCGACCTCCACCATCCGGACCGAGTTGCTGGAGTCGGGCGACCCGACGATGAGCACCAGGTCGCTGCGTCCGGCGATCGCCTTCACCGCGTTCTGCCGGTTCTGGCTGGCGTAGCAGATGTCCTCGCTGCCCGGACCGGTTATCCCGGGGAACCGCTCGGTGAGGATGGACACGATCTCGGCCGTGTCGTCCACCGACAGCGTCGTCTGGGTGAGATACGCGGCGGACGTTCCCGGCGGCAGGTCGAGCCGCCTGGCGTCCTCCGCGTTCTCCACGATGACCGTACGGTCCGGCGCCTCCCCGTAGGTGCCCTCGACCTCCTCGTGATCGGCGTGTCCGATGAGGATCAGCGTCTGCTTGTCGCGGGCGAACCGGCGGGCCTCCTGATGCACCTTGGCGACGAGCGGGCAGGTCGCGTCGATGACCTTGAGGCCGCGCTGCTCGGCGTTGCTGCGTACCTGCGGTGACACGCCGTGCGCGGAGAAGACGCACACCGCCCCGTTCGGCACGTCGGTCTCCGAGTCGACGAACCTGGCACCCATCGTCTCGAGGTGGCGCACCACGTGTTCGTTGTGCACGATCTGCTTGCGTACGTAGACGGGCGCGCCGTGCATCTCGAGCGCGCGTTCCACGATGTCGATGGCCCTGTGCACACCGGCACAGGAGCCACGCGGCTCGGCGAGCAGGATTCGGCGTGGGGTGGACGGCATGTTTTCCCCTCAGGTCGCTTTGGACGGAATGTCATCGCTGCCGAGGGGGTCGATCCCCATCTCCCCGGCGATTCGCATGGCCTCTTCGATCAGCGTTTCGGCGATCTTCGATTCCGGTACGGTCTTGACGACCTTCCCCCGGACGAAGATCTGGCCCTTGCCGTTGCCCGACGCCACACCCAGGTCCGCCTCACGGGCCTCCCCGGGCCCGTTGACGACGCACCCCATGACCGCCACGCGCAGCGGCGCGGGAAAGCCGGACAGTGCCGCGTTGACCTCGTCGGCCAGTTTGTAGACGTCGACCTGGGCGCGGCCGCAGGAGGGGCAGGAGACGATCTCCGGCCCCCGTTTTCGCAGATCGAGCGACTCCAGGATCTGGAGGCCGACCTTCACCTCCTCCGCGGGCGGGGCGGAGAGCGAGACCCGGATGGTGTCGCCGATGCCCTCGCTCAGCAGGGCGCCGAAGGCGACGGCGGACTTGATGGTGCCCTGGAAGGCCGGGCCGGCCTCGGTGACGCCGAGGCGCAGCGGCGTTCAGCGCTTCCCACGCCATGCCGCCGGTCAGCGCGCCGTCCCCGACGACGGCCACCACGCACCCGTCGAGGTCGAGCAGCCGGCGGGCCTTCGCGAGCTTGTGCACGTTCGTCTGATGACCCGTGTCGAAGAGAAGCCGGTCCCGAGGGGACTCGAAAACTCGATGGAGCGCGATGGTCAGCTCGACGACTCCCAGGTTCGGGCCGATGTGTCCGCCGGTCTTGGAGACTGCGCTCACCAAAAAGTCACGGATTTCGGCTGCCAGGACCGGCAACTGCGAGGGCGCCAGCGACCGTAGGTCTTCCGGACTATGGATCTTCTCTAGCAATTCCATGCGGATGCGGCTCTTCCGTGAGGACTTCCCGAGCTACGGCGACCACCATCTGCTGAAGGGCTTGCCCGGGACTGATGAGCGGGTTGGTGCTGACTTGGCGTTGAGCCGGCAGTAACCCGGCGGTCCGTCCCGCCGAGCCATTCCGTTTGAAAGTGCGTGCACTTGCCGTACCCGGGGTTTTTGAAGCACAAGTTCATTCCGCTTGTGCTCTTGGCGCCGACCGGTGCGGTCAAGGCGTGCGGAGGGAGTTCGCCGTGTGACACCGGCCCGCCCACTCACCCGTGCCACAGCAGCCCGACGAAGAACCCCCTTGACTAGTGCCGCCCATCTCGGTGAACCTCTCCTTTGGGTGGGTTCGACGTTCCGCACACGGGGGAAACGGCGGATCCACTCCAAAAGGGGGAATCGTGCTCATGGGCCAGGTAGGCCGAGCTGCGCCATGCCGAAAAGTAAGAGGTGGACGGGCGGGAGAGTGGCCGGGAGAAGCTAGCTGCGGGCAACTATTATGCGCAGTCTGCCGCATGGGCCGAGGGGGGCGTGCCGAATCTGCCCACGCCGCTCTCCGACTGCGACAGCGGTGCCGACCCGGGGGATCGCGCGTGATATGGATTCACGTGCCCCCGGACACCCCCGCGCTCACTCGAGTCCCGCCCCGGAATGCCCAAAGACCGACCTGCCGTCCTGCCACAGGCGGAAGAGCGGACGAGGCCCGGCGCCTGGTGATCCGCATGCGCTGTCATGGCGAGCTCCTTCCTCGGCGAAGTCGAGAACCCGGTGACGGCACTGCCACCTACGGTCGGCCGCATCAGGACGAGGAGACTCCGCGGCAGACGTGACCATCTGGGGTGAGACGAAAGACGCCCGCGTGGCTGTCTCTCTCCTGCCGCCCAACCAGGCTCGCTGCAGGGCGACTTCGTGTCCTTCGTGGGCGGGGCTGCATCTTCTCGCGCTGCTTCACCAGCTCCCGCTCCCACGGTGCCCCGAACGCCGTCGAGTTCCTGGAGGGCGCTCTCGCGCGAGCCGTCGGTGCCCGGCGTCTCGCGCGGATCACCGCGCTGTCCGGCACCCGCGCCCCTCGCCGGTGCCCCGGGCCGTCAGGTCCGCGTTCGCCGGAGCCTCTTCCGCTTACCCGCGCCGTTCCTTTGACAACAGAAATACCGCTTCTGTACTCCGGTAGTTCCGCTGCCTCGCAGCGTGTACGACCCCAATGTCGCGCACCCGGCCTCTTCGGTCCAGGTGTCGACTTGCGTTTTTCCCTGAATAAGGAAAAGAAAATGCAGAGGAGTTCAGTCATGACGAACGAGCAAGCCAACTGCGACACGATGGTCGCCGATCCGGTGGTCGGCGACGGTTGCCGGAGGTACGTCCTTCCCCGGCAACGGCCGGGCGACAGTACCGGTGATGCTCCGCGCGTCGCCGAACTGAAGTGCAAAGTGGCCGAACTGGAGAGCCAATTACGGGATCTCCGGCGAACGAATGACACGTTGAAGATGCACGTTGCGAAGGCGCTCGGACTCCAGCTCGATTCGCCGATCCCCGGTGCCGGCTTCGAGACGACCCGCGGCGGGAAAGCCGCGAACGCTGTCGCGGTCTCCCGGCGAACCGCACCGGGCGCAGTTCGCGGAGTCGAAACACAGGTCCCGAAACCGACGGAGACGCCGACCGGGGTGGAGTTCCGGGTGCTCGGCCCGGTGGAGGCGGCCGTCGCCGGCCGTCGGATCGATCTGGGAGCGCCGAAACAGCGCGCGGTGCTCGCGCTGCTGGTCAGCCAGGTGGGTCAACCGGTGTCGGTGGATGTGCTGCTGGAGGAGTTGTGGGACGGGAGCCCGCCGCCGTCGGCGATTACCTCACTGCATGCGTACGTGGCCAACTTACGGAGGGCGTTGGAGCCCAACCGGGCGCCACGGAAGCCGGCGAGTGTGTTGCGCACACGAGGCCGCGCCTATCTGCTGGACAGCCGCATGGTCCAGGTGGACGTCCATCGCTTCGGCGACCGCGCCATGGCCGGCTGGCAGGCACTGGACCGAGGCGATCCGCAGCGGGCCCTGCGTGAGTTCGATGCGGGGCTGGCACTGTGGCGAGGGCAGGCGTACGCGGAGGTGGCCGACACGACTCATGTGGCGCCGGAGGTCGTGCGGCTGGAGGAGTTGCGCCTGTGGGCGATCGAGGGGCGTTGCGCGACCCTGATCGCCATGGGGGCGCACGAGATAGCGGTGTCCGAACTGGCGGCCTTCACACAGGCCCATCCGCTCCGTGAATACGGCTGCGAGCTGTTCAGCCTGGCGCTGTACCGGGCAGGGCGGCAGGCCGACGCCTTGGCCATGCTGCGAGCCCATCAGAAGCGGATGGCGGAGGAGCTGGGGATCGACCCCAGCCCGGCGCTTCAGCACCTGGAGCGGGAGATACTGCATCAGGCCCCGAGCTTGGGGTGAAACCGCCCGCGGTTGGCCGCGAACATCTCCTCGCCCGCTTTCCTCAGCCGGTGGACTTCGCTTGCTGCCTGTGGTGACGCGGCCTCATGGCCGGTCGCCGCAGGCAGCGCGAAGTCGCGGGTCCGGTTTACCTCACACCGCTTCCCGGAGTTGAGACGCCGTGCGCTGAACTCGGGAGCGGACGTGGCCGAACGCGAGGAGCACTGAGATGTCGGTCAGGACGGGCAAGTGGTACGGGAACGGACGAGGGCCGACCATGTCGGGCGGGCCACCGTACCCTCCGTCCGCGTTCTGGCGCGCGAGCAGCCAGGACATGGCGCGCCCGACCGGCCGGACCTCGGCCCCGTAGCACAGCGTGATCAGCGCGTAGGCGGTGCTGATCTCGTCGCTGGGGTCGCCGGGCTGCATTCCCCAGCCGCCGTCGGGGTTCTGCGTCTCGTACACGGAGCGCTCGATCCGCTCGGCCATACCGGCCGTACGACGGTCGTGCGGGTCGGCGGTGCATGCGGCCAGACGGGCGCGGAACATCGTGTGCAGGCGACTGCGGCTCCACCCCGGCTCGAAACCGCCGTCGGGCAGCTGGCTGTCGGCGAGGAACGCCAAGGCGCGTTCCCTCGCGGGTGCCGTGGCGGGATGCGGCGCCAGCCCGTTGACGGCGGCAGCCGTCATGCACGGCTCGGAGGGGGCGCCGGCGACGTAGGTGGGGAACCCGCCGTCGGTGCCCTGCACGGCCAGCAGCGCGTCCACCCCGCGCCGCACGGTGCCACCGTAGGAGACCGGATCGGTCTCCTGCAGGAACTCCAGGACGCAGGAGGTGCAGTCGACATCGTTCTGCGCCACGCCGGGGCCGATGGACCAGCCGCCGGTGAGCGCCGCTCCGCGGGACAGCGAAAGGGAAAGGGAGCGCAGTGAGTCGTCGACCCGGTGGGCGGCGAGCTTCCCCGCGATCGTCTGCAGCAGAGCCGGTGGGGCGCCGGCGGCGGCGAAGGCTATCGCGGCAGTCGACGTGCACCAGTTCTGCATCTCCAGCACGAACGGAAAGCCGCCGTCGTCGCGCTGATGCCGCAACAGTGTCTCCAGGCCGCTGCGCACGGTCGCTTCCTGCCCGGGAACACCGGCGAGCCCGTGCAGCGACAGCAGATGCAGCAGCACATAGCCCTCCCACACCGTCGTCGCCGGACGCGTGGCGTTCAGCGTGTTCAGCGCGGCGGCGGTGGCCTCGTTGCTGACCCCTGCGGCGGAGGCGAGGATCAGCGTCACGGCGGCCTGCTGGACGGCGGCCCATGAGTGCATGGGGTCGGTGGGGGCCTCTTCATCGGCCGCCGGCACGATGCCGGGCGGCAGCGGGCACCCGAGCACCGACAACACGGCGTACAGCATCCGGCGGCGGCGGGCGGAGATGAACTCCGGTGCCGCGCCGAGCAGGGCATCGGTCAGCTTGTCGATGAGGTCGGTGTCATCAGCGGGTGACCGGTCGGCGGCCCGACCCACTGCGAGCGTGGCCAGGACACGGTCGAACTCCCGCGGGGTGTCGAGGTGACCTTGAAGGAAGGCGAGCACGCCGTCCCGAGCGGGCGAGGCCATACCGATGCGCGTCATCAGCGTCAGCGCGAGCGCCGATTCCAGCACTCGGCTCTGACATTCCTCACGAATCGCGCCGTCGGGGTCGACCCTGCTGCCGACATGTGCGACCAGCGCGGATGTGGCCTTGCGCACCTGCCCCGGGCTGACTTCCGAGGGCCACGGCAACGGGGCCGAATGCGGTGAATTCGGTGGCCTCATGTCATGCTCCTATCTGGTGCCTGGGATTCGTGATGGGCCCGGGGACGGCACTGCGTGACCGCCGAACGCCGAGGGGCCGGAATTTCGGCACACCGTGGCGCGCCGTGACCGTCTGCTTTCGGTTGGAATAGCAAGAAACCAATGTCAGTGCCGTAACAGGTCAAGCAGTTCGACATGGTCGGCGCATACGGATCGGCGCTCGCGCCGAAACCTCCGGGCCGGGCCCAGCCGCCCTGCTCGTCGTGGTGTCCTCGTCGTGGCGCTCCATAGAGCCAAGGTTGTGACAGAGAGCTTGGCCGGTACTGTTCCGCGACTTGGCGCCGGCTTGGCAACAGGCTGCTGTCGAAGATCAACGGCATCGGCACCTGGCAGGCGGAGGAATTCCCTCCCCTTTGTTCCGCTTGGGATAAGGGGAATTGTCTTCCGGCGCCGGGCGAATACAGCGAGCGGTGTGAGAGGGCCCGAGGAGGATCCGGCGTTCACGCGGCTCTCACCGACGATCAGTCCGGCCGCCAGCCGCCGGCTGTGGGCCGGGAGGGCCCGTCCCGTACCTGGAAGCGCACCACGCGCCGGACACGGCGCAAGACGATTGATCACAGGTGAACGGGTGAGCCTTCGGGGCCATCGACCGGAATCCCGTCGGCCACCGGAGTGAAGTGGTGGACCGGCGTGAGGTCGTCGGTGCGCGCGTGGCAGGTATCCCCCTGCTGGGCGGCCAGCCGGTGGAGCGCCGGCCGGCGCCGGTCGGCTTCCGCACTCGGAACGAAACGTCATCCAGGAACTGACCACGGACCACCGCGAGGTGGACGACCTCTTCGCGCAGATCGAAGCGCTGCCCGGAGCCGACCCTCAGTCACGCCGATTGGCGGACCGGCTCACCATGGAGCTGATCCGGCACTCGGTGGCCGAGGAGGAGTGACCGGGGGCGCGGCCCGCGCCGTTGCCGGGGCGAGGGCGCGGCGTCGGCGGATCACTCGCCGCGGTACTTCGCCGCCGCGGCCTGCGCGAGGTCCTGCGACTTGTCCAGGGCCGTGTCCACCGACTGCCGCCCGGCGATGGCCGCGGCGATCTGCTCGGAGACCGCCGTACCCAGCACGGCGAACTCGGGGATGCTCAGGAAGCCGATGCCGTCGTAGGGGCGGGGACCGACGCCGGGGTCCTTCGGGTCGGCGGAGTCCGTCGCCGCCGTGTACTCCTGCCGGTACCAGGCGCCGGCCGCCTGCTGGTACTCCGGGTTCTCGTAGAGCGACTTGCGGTTCCCGGCGGGGGCCGAGGTCCAGCCCACCTCCTGGCCGACCAGCTCCTGGAACTCCTTGGAGGAGGCCCAGGAGATGAACTCCCAGGCGGCGTCCTTGTTCTCGGCCGCCTGCTGGATGCCCCAGGCCCAGGTCCACAGCCAGCCGGCCTTCTCGGTCCTCTCGTGCGGGGCCGGGACGTAGCCGACCTTGCCCTTGACCGCGGAACTGTCGGCCTCGATCGACGAGGCCAGCGACGTGGCGTCGTACATCATGGCGCACTTGCCCTGGACGAAACGGTCCAGGATCTCCAGCACACCCATCCGCTCGGCGCCGGGCTGGCCGTGGGAGCGGAGCAGGTCGACGTAGAAGCCGACGGCCTTCTTGAACTCCGGTGAGGTCAGGCGGGCGTTCCAGTCCATGTCGTACCAGTGGCCGCCGAAGGTGTTGACGACCGTGTTGATCGGGGCGAGGTTCTGGCCCCAGCCGGGCAGGCCGCGCAGGCAGATGCCGCTCGCGCCGTCGGTTCCGTCGACCCGGGCGGCGAGGTCGGCGACCTGCTGCCAGGTCGGGTTCGGCGGCATCGTCAGCCCGTCCTTGCGGAACAGGTCCTTGCGGTACATCAGGAAGGAGCCCTCGCCGTAGAAGGGCTCGGCGTAGAGCTTGCCGTCCTCCCCGGTCAGCGAGGACGCCAGGTTCGGGAAGACGTCGTCCTGGTCGAAGTCCTCGTCGGCCTTCACAAAGGAGTCCAGCGGGGCGAGCCAGCCGTTGCCCGCGTAGATCGGCACCTCGTAGGCGCTGACGCTCGCCACGTCGTAGCGGCCGGCCTGGGTCGCGAACTCGCGGTTCATCTCCTCCCGCGCCTCGTTCTCCGGGAGCACGGTGTAGTCGACGGTGATGCCGGTCTCCGCCGTGAAGTGCTTCTTGGTGAGCTTCTTCAGGGTCTGGATCTGCGGCACGTCCGTCGCGAGCACGCTGAGGTCGGCCTGCTCCTCGCCGCCGGGCAGATCGGTGTCACCGCATCCGGCGAGGACCAGACCGGCGGCGACCGCGCCGGCCACGGCCGCCCGGGTGAGGCGGCTCTGTTTCATGACAGTCCGGCCCCTACCCACCTTTGCCACTTATTAGGCATTTCTTGGGAAATGCACTGCTGGCTTTCGGGGCCGGCTTCGGGGCGCCGGGCGGTCACGGCCGGCCGCGTCTCGCCTGGGCGCGTCTGGACAGCGCGTCGGCCGCCACGGCGGCCAGCAGCACCCCACCTGTGATCATGAACTGCACGGCGTCCTGGACCCCGAGCAGCCCCATGCCCGAGGCGATCGACTGGATCACCACCACACCGAGCAGCACCGACCAGGGCGAGCCCCGCCCGCCGAACAGACTCGTCCCGCCGATGACGGCCGCCGCGATGGCGTTGATCAGCAGCATCCCGGAACCGGCGGCACGCGCCGTCGTGGGGCTCGCCGAGGTCAGCCCCGACGCCACGAACAGCCCGCCGACCGCGGCCAGCGTCCCCGACACCATGAACATCGCCACCCGCACCCGCTCCACCCCGATGCCGGCCCGGCGCGCCGCCTCCACCCCGCCGCCGAGCGCGAACACCCGCCGCCCGTAACGGGTGCGGCGCAGCACGTAGTCCGAGACGACCAGGACCACCAGGAAGATCAGCAGGGCGAGCGGCAGCCCCTGGAACCGGTTGAGGGTGACGGCCGCCGCGAAGGCCACCACCGCGAGGAGCCCCGTGCGCAGCCAGATCTCGCCCTCGGAGCGGAAGGGCATCCCGGCCGCCCGGTGACGGCTCCGGCGGCGGCGGGCGGCCAGGACGTACCCGGCCGTGCCGAGCGCCGCGACCGCGTACGCCGCCAGGTCGTCGCCGAAGTGGTGGCTGGTCAGCGAGGCGACCAGCCCCTCCTCGTCGATGTTGATCGTGCCGCTGGCCCCCAGCAGGTAGAGCGTCAGGCCGTTCCAGATCAGCAGCCCGGCCAGCGTCACCACGAACGCCGGCACGCCGAGCCAGGCGTGGAAGACCCCGTGGAAGGCGCCCACGGCCGTCCCCACGGCCACCGCCACGATCACCGCCAGCCACTCCGGCACCCCGTGGTTCACGTTCAGCACGGCGAACGCCGCCCCCGCCAGACCGCTGACCGACCCGACCGACAGATCGATCTCCCGGATCAGCAGGACGAAGACGATGCCGACGGCGACCAGCCCGGTCCCGACGATGTCCACGCTGAGGTTGGACAGGTTGCGCGGCGAGAGGAACTTGTCGTCCAGCCCCTGGAAGACGATCCAGATCACGATGAGCCCGGCGATGACCAGGAGCGGCCCCCGCTCCCCGTCGCGCACGCCGGCGCGGACGTCCAGGGCGTACTCCCGCAGGTTGTCCTGCCAGCCACGGGTGCGCCGCTCGCCGTCGGCGGTGACCGGTCCGGCGCTGCCCGGCCCGCCGTCCCGGTGCGGCCCGCCGCGGCTCACGGCCACGCCTCCTCGTCGCCCTTCGAACGGTGGGCCACGGCGTTGTCCGCCGCCCCCGTGACGGAGGAGATGATCTGCTCCTGGGTCACCGTGCTCACGTCGAACAGTCCGTTGTTGCGGCCCAGCCGCAGCACGGCCACCCGGTCCGCGACGGCCTTGATGTCGCCCATGTTGTGACTGATGAGGATGATCGCCATGCCGCGGTCGCGCACCTCCTCGATGAGGTCGAGCAGATGGCTGGTCTGCTCCACGCCCAGGGCGGCGGTGGGCTCGTCGAGCAGCAGCACCTTGGGCGCGCCCATGAGCGAGCGGGAGATCGCCACGGCCTGCCGCTGCCCGGCCGACAGCGCGGCGACCGGCACCCGCACGTCGGGGATGCGGATCGACAGGGCGTGCATCAGATCACGGGCCCGGCGCTCCATCTCGACCTCGTCGAGGATGCCCACCCGGTCGATCTCGCGACCGAGGAAGAGATTGCCGACGACGTCCAGGTTGTCGCACATGGCGAGGTCCTGGTACACGGTCGCGATGCCCAGGGCGTGGGCGTCGTGCGGGCGTTTGATCTGCACGAGGTGCCCCTCCCACTCGATGACGCCCCGGTCGGCGGGGCTGACCCCGGAGATCACCTTGATGAGCGTGGACTTGCCCGCTCCGTTGTCACCCGCCAGGGCCACGACCTCACCGGCGCGGACCTGGAGGTCGACGTCGACGAGCGCCTGCACGCCGCCGAACCGCTTGGTGATGCCGCGCAACGCCAGCACGGGGGGATGGGCCACGGGGAACCACCTCGCTCACCGGGTGAGCCCGGCCCGGGCGCAGGCCGAGCGGAGCTTCGGGGTGCAGATCTGGTCGATGGTGTAGACGCCGTCCCGGACGAGCGTCCGGCCGATGGTCTCGCGGGTCACGGCGATCGGGTCGAGCAGCACCGCCGGGACGTCCTCGGTCGTGGGACTGTCCACCTGCGCCGTGACCAGGGCGTCTACGTCGTTGCCGCGCGCCAGGGCGACGGCCATCGCGGCGGCCGCTTCGGTCTCCAGCCGGAACGGCTTGTAGACGGTCATGTACTGCTCGCCCTCGACGATCCGCTGCACCGCGTCGAGGTCGGCGTCCTGGCCGGTGACCGGCGGCAGCGGCGAGACACGGGCGCTCTTCAGCGCCGAGACGACACCGGCCGCGATCGAGTCGTTGGCGGCGAGCACTCCGTCGATCCGGCCCGGGCCGAGGGCGCTGATCGCGGCGGACATGTGGTCGTGCGCGTTCTCCGTACGCCACCCGATGGTGTCGTACGACTTCAGGATCCGCACCTCGTTCCGGAGGACGGCCAGGGATCCGCCCTCGTACCAGGCGGCGTTGGGGCTGGACGGATCGCCGTTCACCATGACGACACCGCCGCCGTCGGCCCTGGCCCCCATGCCCTCCAGGAGCGCCTGGCCCTGGAGTCTGCCGACCTGGGCGCCGTCGAAGCTGACGAAACCCGAGATCGGGCCCTCGGCGAGCCGGTCGTAGGCGACGACCGGGATGCCCTCGCGCTTCGCCGCACGCACCGAGGAGCGCAGGGCCTTGGGGTCGACGACGTCCAGGATCAGAGCCGACACCCCTCGGGTGATCATGGAGTTCATCTGCTGCCGCTGGCTCGCCGCGTCGTTCTCGGCGTTGGCGTACACGAGTGTGCAGTCGGGGCACAGCTCCTTCAGCCGCTTCTCGATCAGGGGCTTGTCGGACTTCTCCCAGCGGGGCACGGCCCGGCTCGGCAACAGCAGCCCGATGGTCAGCTCGTCCTCGCCCTCCCCGCCGCCGTCGGTGCACCCGGCGAGGGACACGGCCAGGATGAGCGCCAGCAGCCCGGCGGCGGCGCGCAGACCGAGGCCGCGCATCAGGGACCTCCCTCGCGGGGCCGGTTCCGGTGCGGGGGCGGGTCCGCGACCGGGTCGCCGATGTGCTCCATGGCCCGGTCGAGTCCCACGGCCTGCTCGCCGTCGCGGCCTGCCGTCCGCTCGTCGTGGCGGTCTGTGGCGGGGCCGTCGTGGCCGTTCGTGGCGCGGTGGGTGCCGTGGTCGTCGTGGCGGTCCATGGCGCGGTCGTCGTCGTGGCGGCCGGTCTCCTGCTCACCGTCACGGTCCGCGGCACGGTCGCCGTGCCCCTCCGCCGTACGGTCGTCGCCACGGTGCCGGCCCTGGTCGCGCGACCTGCGGCGATCGCGGTCCCGGTTCCGGCCCAGGCCCCAGCTGCGGTCCCGGCCCAGGCCCCAGCCGCGGCCCGGCTTCCGCTCCTCCTCCGGCTCGGCCTCCGGTTCCTCGTCCGGCTCCGTGCCGCGGTCCGGGTCCCCTTCCGGACGAGTGACGACGATCTCGCTCCAGACCTGCTTGCCGCCGCCCACCGGCACCGAACCCCAGGCCGCCGACACGGCCTCGACGAGGAAGAGCCCGCGGCCGCCCGTCGACTCCCAGTCGACGACCACCGGCTTGGCCGGCGCCCGGGGCGAGGAGTCGCTCACGGTCACCCGCAGCCGGTCCGCCGCCAGGGTCAGCTCCACCCGGACCGCGCCCTGGGTGTGCACCAGCGCGTTGGTGACCAGCTCCGACACCACCAGCAGGATGGTGTCGGCCTCGGCGGCGATGCCCCACGAACGCAGGGTGCGCGCACTGAACCTGCGGGCGTGCATCACCGCGTCCGGCAGCCGCCACACCACCCAGCCCGTCCGCACGGGCCGTACCCGCATCCCGTCGTAGCGCAGCAGCAGCACCGCCACGTCGTCCTCACGGCGCCCGGCCTCGCCGAGCAGCTCGTCCGCCATCCGTCCCGGGTCGGCGGGATCGGCCGCGGCGAGTGCCCGGCGTACGAGCCGCATCCCCTCGTCGACCTGCAGATCGGCCGACTCGACCAGGCCGTCGGTGACCAGCGCGAGCACCGAGCCCGGGGCGAGCGCGAGGGCGGTGAGGGGGAACTCCGCGTCGGCGAGGACGCCCAGCGGGAGCCCGCCCTCGACCGCGATCTCCGCGGTGCCGCCGTCGGGATGCCGCACGAGCGGCGCCAGATGCCCGGCCCGGACGAACAGCGCGTTGCCCTCCTCCATGTCCAGTTCGGCGTAGCAGCAGGTGGCGAACAGGTCCGTCTCCATGCCGACGAGCAGCCGGTTGGCGTGCGCGACGACCACGTCCGGCGGATGCCCCTCCACGGCGTAGGCCCGGACCGCCGTACGCATCTGGCCCATGATCGTCGCGGCCCCGGCGCTGTGCCCCTGCACGTCCCCGATGACCAGGGCCACCTTGCTCTCCGACAGCGCGATCACGTCGTACCAGTCGCCGCCGACCTGGAGACCGCGCCGGGCGGGCAGATAGCGGGCCACGGCGGTGCCGCCGGGCAGCTTGGGCAGTCGGCGCGGCAGCAGGCTGCGCTGGAGCATCGTCGCGAGTTCCTGCTCGGCGTCGTAGGCGTGGGCGCGCTTCAGGGCCTGCCCGACCAGGCCGGCGGTGGCGGTCAGCAGGGCCCGCTCCTCGGGGGCGAACTCGTGCGGGGTGTCCCAGCCGACCAGGCAGACACCGGCCACACCGTTCTTGGCCGGCAGTGGCAGCACCGCGAGCCCGCCGGGCCCGATCCCCGCGAGCCCCGGTTCCAGCGCGGAACCGACCGGCCACAGGCTCACCCGGCCGTCCCGCAGCGCCGCCTGGAGCGTGGGCAGCGCGGTGACCGGCGCGTCGGGCCATTCCGAGCGCCACTCGCGGCGCCACAGCTCCGGCCAGGCCCCCGCACCCGGCGGATCGAGCACAGTGACCGCCAGCCGGTCCTCCAGCAGCTCGGCGAGCGCCACCCGGTCGGCACCCAGCGGCTCGCGCAGCGCGGCGACCACGACACGGCTGACGTCCTGGACGGTCGTGGCGTCGTCGAGCGCGGCCGTCAGCCACTGGATCCGGGCGACGTCGCTGGCGCTGCGGCGCAGCACGGGGGCCGCGCTCACCACGCCCAGCACCCGCTCCGGGGTGCCCTCGGGCCCCTTCAGCACCCGGCAGCTCAGCCGGAGCCAGCACAGCTCACCGGTGGGCCGCCGGATACGGAACTCCAGCTCACGCCGGCCGGGGGTCTGGGCGGACGGCTCGATGACCGACATCAGCGCGGGAACGTCCTCCGGGACGCTGTACGAGAGCAGCGTGTCGGTCTTGCCGTCGAAACCGCCCTCGGGGATGCCGACGAGTTCGAGCAGCGCCGGATCCGTCTCGACCAGCCCGGTGCCGGGCGACAGGGCGAAGGACCCGACCCCCAGGGCGCGCAGGGCCGAATCCAGCAGCGGTGAGGGCGCCGACCGGTCCGCCTCGCCCCGCAGCCGCTCGGCGACGGCCTCGGCGTACCGCTCCAGGAACTCCCGCTGCTCGGCCCCGAACCCCTCCCCGGCCTCGCCCACCACGACCAGACATCCCAGCCACCCGCCCGCGGCCCCCAGCGGCAACGCCCCGAGCGGGGCGGAGGCCGCCGCGCCTTCCTCAGGCCCGAGCATCACACTCGCGAGCCACACGGCCCGCCCCCGCCGGTACGCCTCGGCGACGGCGGGGCAATCGCCCCCGGCGCCGGCCTCCCCCGGAGGCACCGGGGCGGGGGAGCCCCCGGAGGCGACAGGCGATGACGGCCCGGGGGCGGCGCTCGCACCCGTGGCCGCGGAACCGGCCGCGACCGCCACCCGCCCCGGCAGCCGGTACCGCTGCTCGGACTCGGCCCCTGCCGACTCCACCAGCCGGAGCTCCGCCCCGTCCTCACCGCGCACGTACACCGCCGCCAGCGTCACCCCCGCGAACGCCAGCAGCCGCGCTCGCGCGGCCGGTTCCGGAGCGGGACGAGGCGGACGGGTGCCCCCGTTCCCCGGCGCCCGAAGACCGGGGACCGCGGCCCGGGCATCGCCGTAATGGGGCATGTCCGCATCCACCTCCCGTCCATGCCGAAGCCACCGGCAGGTGGGAGTCCCCGTAACTCAGGCGACGACGACGCGGGCACGGGACCGGCGGCGCGGGGTCGCGCCTCCCATGGCGGATCCACGCCGCTCATGAGCGGCAGGGCACCCTCACAACAGAATCGCACACCTGGATAACAGCGACATATGGGGCGACCGGACCGGTTGGGTCAGTAGGTCCGGCGGGTTCCGATCACCCACTCACGACCCCGGAACGCCGCTCGCTCAACCCGGCGCGGCCCGCACCGGAACCGGCGGATCGCCACAGCGGGTCCGGTCACCGGGCTCCCCGGTCACCGGACCCGCCCCGTCCGCCCCCGTCAGCCCACCCGGCAGGGCAAGCTGCTCGTGCTGTCACCGCCCGGCCCGGAGGCGACGTAGCCGAAGGTCGTGCTCTTGCCCGGGGCCAGGGAGCCGTTCCAGTCGGCGTTGTGGACCATCACCGCCTGGCCGTTGTAGGTCGCGCTGCCGCTCCACAGGCTGTCGACCCTCTGGCCCGCCGGGAGCCTCCAGTCGACCATCCAGCCGAGCATCGGGACCGTGCCGGTGTTGGTGACGGTCACCTCGGACTGGTAGCCGCCGTTCCAGGTGCCCGTGGTCTTGCGGGTCGCCGTGCAGGTGCCGGGCACCGGCTCGGTCGGGTTGCCCGGCTCCTTGATGCCGGTCACCTCGCCGTTGCCGCCGTCGAAGACGACGTCGGAGCAGGAGTAGAAGGTCTCCTGGCTGTCGGAGCGCTGCCAGACCATGTAGATGATGTGGCGGCCCGACTTGTTGTCGGGGAGCTTGCCCTTCCAGGCGTAATTGGCCTCGACCGTGCCCGGGGAGCCGTTCAGCGGCGGGTGGTCGACCGAGAGGAAGGGCTGGGCCTCCATGTCGTTCCAGGTGAGCGTCTTCGTCGGGTCGAAGCCGTCCTTGGTGATGTAGACGTAGAACCAGCCCGGGTGCGCCGCCCAGGCGTTGTACGAGAAGTCGACCGTCGCGCCCGAGGTGAGATGGGTGAGCGGCCAGTCCTTGCTGGGCGTGTTGAACCCGGTGAAGTTGGTGTTGCCGCCGCTGCACAGCTCGCCGTCCGGTACGAAGCCCTTGGTACGGCCGGCGCCGTCCGAGCGCAGCACCGAGAACCAGTTGTAGAACGGCGTGGTGCCGCTGACCTGCTGCGCACCCCGGCACGCGGGGTTCACCGGCTTGATCTCACCGGTGTCGGTCAGCCCGTCCTGCCAGCACAGGAACGTGCGGCTGCCGGGCTTCATGGGTGTGCCGTGCGCCTCCGCCTCCCCCCCCGGCCGTCATGACCAGGCCGAGGGCCGGGACGGTGACGAGGAGGGAGAGCAGCACGAGGAAGAGGGCTCTGGTCCGGGCGGGGAGTGTTAAGCGGGACATCGGGGATCCTCCCGACTTGCTTGTCAGGATCATGACAGCACCGTCCGTTCGTGGGGGTACGGACCTGCGGATGTATGTGCGCGGTGCGCGGAGTGGGAGCCGCTCCAGGGCGGGTTCCGGTCCACCGTTATGGGAGCGCTCCCACCCCGCCTGTTGCGGAAGTTAGCGTCCAGCGGTCCAGATGTAAACGGCCCCCGCGCAAGCGCGTCGACGCGAGCCCCGTGTCTCCCGGCGGTGCGGCGGCCGGAACGGCGTGAGGGCCCCTCCGGGTGACGGACGGCGCGCGCTTCCTCGCGCTGCTCGCGGATCAAGAGGTCTTCCGTCTGACGAGGCGTCAGCCTCCCTGCCCGGCCCAGGAAGGCGCCCCCCAAAGGAAGTTGACTTTACTTTCCCTTTGCGGTTGGCTGCGGGATCGACCATCAAGATCCGGGGGGATCCTTTGAACCGCATCATCCGCGGAGCCGTCTGCTCCGTCGCAGTGACCGGTCTCGCGTTCGGCCTCAGCTCCTGCTCCGAGGCGGTCGACCAGGTCGACAAGGCCGTGGACGAGACCTACGAGGTCACCTACGAGGTCACGGGGAAGAACATCGACTCGATCGAATTCCACGGCGGCGGCGGCAAGGCCATGGATCCGAAGATCGAGACGGTGTCCAAGCCCGAGCTGCCGTGGAAGAAGACGGTCACGCTGCGCGGCATCATGCCCGCGGCGGTGATGCCGGTCGCCGCGGATCCCGAGGGTGCCCAGCTCACGTGCAAGATCATCCACAAGGGCAAGGTGCTTGAGGAGCAGAGCGCCGACGGCCTGGTGACCGCGGGCGGCTGCACCGCGGAGTCCCCGGTCACGGGCTGAACCGGGGCAGGACCGATGGGAAGGCGCGGCCTGCGGGCTGCGCCTTTCCCGTGTGCCGGCCGAACCGGTGCCGTCGGTGGCATCCGTGCGGTTCTCCGGACGCCCGCGGCCTTCACCGGCGTCGCTCGCCCAACACCGCTTCCAGCCAGTCCAGTTGACGCCGCACCTGTACCGCGTCACCCCCCTCGTGCCCGTTGAACGGATACGCGTGGATCTCCTTGCGCGGGTCCGTCCCCGTCAGCTCGGCGTACCGGTTGAAGGCGGCGTACGTCCCGCTCGGCGGGCACACCGTGTCCCGCAGTCCCACCCCGAAATGAGCCGGAGCCTGCGCGCGCCGGGCGAAGGAGACGCCCTCGACGTAGGACAGGGTGCGACAGGCCGCGTGCTCGGCGCCCCGGTGGACGGACAGGTACGCGGCGATCTCGCCGTACGGGCCCACGTCGGTGAGGTCGAGGGCGCGGCGGATGCCGCACAGCAGGGGCGCGGTGACCAGCACGGCCGCCAGGTCCGGGACGAGCCCCGCCACCGCCAGGGCCAGTCCTCCGCCCTGGCTGTTGCCGACCGCCACGGTCCGCCCCGGATCGACGCCGGGCAGCCCCCGCACCGCCGCGACCGCCCGCACCGCGTCCGTGATCAGGCGCCGGTAGTGGTAGTCCGCGGCGGAGAGCAGCCCGCGCACCGCCGGCCCGGGCCCGCCCGGCGCGGCGGCGTGGGGATCGGGCGTGTCACCGCCGCACCCGTACTGGTCGCCCTGGCCGCGGTTGTCCATGAGCAGATGCGCGTACCCGGCGTTGACCCAGGTGAGGCGTTCATGGGGGAGCCCCCGGCCGCGCCCGTACCCGGCGAACTCGACGACGGCCGGGAGCGGTTCGTCTGCCCCGGCAGGCAGGCTGAACCACGCCCGCACCGGGTCGCCCGCGAAACCCCGGAACGTCACGTCCCAGGTCTGCGTCAGCCGCAGTCCCGTCTCCACCGGCCGCACCGACACCACGGCGTCCGTCTGTCCGGCTTCCTTCAGCGTGCTCGTCCAGAACGCGTCGAAGTCGGCGGGCTCCGCGATGTCCGGGCGGTGGCGCTCCAGTTCGGTCAGGGGCAGGTCGAACGCGGGCACGGCGGCACCTCGCAGGAGTCGGTGGTCATCCAGAAACTTGCGACGGTCACAGGGGGTCGACCTCAGAGGTCTACCCAGCTTCGACGGTGTTCCAACGCGCCTCAGACGTCCCGCCTGAGTCCCGCAGCACCCATTGACAGCGCTTTCTGAGGCCCATAAGTTGCCGCGAAGTTACCGGTAGAAGCTCGAAAGTTTCGGTTCCGCGTCCCATGCCCACGGGAGGCCCGAGCAATGAGCACGTCCACCACACCGGCCCCGCCGGGCACCCAGGACCCGCCTCCGGCCCGGGCCGCACCCCGCCGCGGCAGACGGACGCCCGCCCGGACCGGCTGGCGGCGGGCGCTGCGCCGCGACTGGCAGTTGTACTCGCTGGCGATCCTGCCGCTGCTGTTCTTCCTGGTCTTCCGCTACCTGCCGATGATCGGCAACGTGATCGCCTTCCGGCGCTTCGAGCCCGGAGGGTCGATCTTCGGCGAGGAGTGGGTGGGGCTGCGCTATGTGCAGATGTTCCTCAACGACCCCACCTTCTGGCAGGTGTTCCGCAACACCCTGTGGATCGGCGGGCTCACGCTGCTGTTCTGCTTCCCGGTGCCGATCGTGCTGGCGCTGCTGCTGAACGAGGTGCGCCGGCGCTCCCTGAAGCGGTTCGTGCAGTCGGTGTCGTACCTGCCGCACTTCCTGTCGATCGTCATCGTCGCGGGCATCACGATGCAGATGCTCGCCAGTGACGGACCCCTCAACCACGTCCTCGGCCGGCTCGGCCACGAACCCATCCGCTTCATCCAGGAACCCGAGTGGTTCCGCACGATCTACGTGGGCTCGGAGATCTGGCAGACCGCAGGCTGGGGCACGATCCTCTACCTCGCCGCGCTCACCACGATCGACGAGGACCTGTACGAGGCGGCGCGGATCGACGGCGCCAACCGCTGGCAGCAGATCTGGCACGTCACCCTGCCCGGCATCCGGCCCACCATGGTCACGCTGCTGATCCTCAACATCGGCACGTTCATGGCGGTCGGGTTCGAGAAGGTCCTGCTGCTGTACAACCCGCTGACGTACCCGACCGCCGATGTGATCTCGACGTACGTCTACCGGGCCGGTGTGGAGTCCAACAGCTTCAGCTACGCCGCCGCCATCGGACTGTTCGAGGCGGTCATCGGCCTGGTCCTCATCACATCCGCCAACCAGCTCTCGCGTCGCACAGTGGGGACGAGCCTGTGGTGAAGCCGAGCCGTGCCTACCGGGTCTTCCAGGGCGTCAACGGGGTGATCCTCACCCTCGTCGTGCTGGTGACCCTGTATCCCTTCGCCAACATCCTCGCGCGGTCCTTCAGCGGGGAGCGGCAGATCCGGGCCGGTGAGGTGACCCTGCTGCCCAAGGGATTCAACCTCACCACCTACAAGATCGTGTTCCAGGACTCGGTGTTCTGGCGGAACTACGGCAACACCGTGCTGTACACGGTCGTGGCGACGGCCGTGGCCATGGTCCTGACGACGTGCTACGCCTACGTGCTGTCGAAGAAGCACCTCAAGGGCCGTGGCGTGCTCGTCGGCATCGCCGTGTTCACGATGTTCTTCACCGGCGGCCTCATCCCGAACTACATCCTGGTCACCAGCCTCGGACTGAAGAACAGCGTCTGGGCGATCGCCCTGCCGAACGCGATCAGCGTCTTCAACCTGCTGGTGATGAAGGCCTTCTTCGAGAACCTGCCGGCCGAACTGGAGGAGGCCGCGCAGATCGACGGCCTGAGCACGTACGGCGTCCTCCTCAGGATCGTCCTGCCGTTGTCCAAGGCGGTCGTGGCGACGATGGTGCTCTTCTACTCGGTGTCCTTCTGGAACTCCTGGTTCAGCGCGTTCCTCTACATGGACCGGACCGATCTGATGCCGGTCACGGTCTACCTGCGCAACCTCATCCAGGGCGCCACGGGCGGCGGCAACGCGGGCGCGGGCACCGAGCAGCTCAGCCAGGTCGGCGCGAACATCCAGTCCGTGACCATCGTGCTCACCGCCCTGCCGATCCTCTGCGTGTACCCGTTCGTCCAGCGCTACTTCGTCTCGGGCGTGATGCTCGGCGCGGTCAAGGGCTGACGCGGCTTCCCCGACTCGTCTACGGAACAAAGGAGTCTCCGTGCAGAAGCAGAACGCAGGACAGCTCTCGCGGCGCCAGATCCTCGCCGCCGCCGGGTTCGTCGGCCTCGCCACGGTCACCGGCTGCGGCAGCGGCGACGACGGCGGGGACGGCAAGGACCTGTCCAGGAAGCAGAACGGGGCGATGAAGAACTACCGGGCCGGGCAGCAGTTCAAGGCCGCCGAGCCGCTGTCCTTCTCGGTGCTGCACAACAACAACCCCGTCTACCCCATGAAGGACGGCTGGCTGTTCTGGAAGGAGCTCACCGAGCGCACCGGCGTGACCCTCAAGCCGGTCGACGTCCCGCTCGCCGACTACGAGAAGAAGCGCAGCGTCCTCATCGGGGCCGGGGACGCCCCGTTCCTCATCCCGAAGACGTACCACCCCTCCGAGGTCGCCTTCGTCTCCTCGGGCGCAGTCCTGCCGGTCAGCGACTACGTCAAGCTGATGCCCAACTTCCGCGAGAAGGTGCGCAAGTGGAAGCTGGAACCCGAGCTCGACTCCATCCGCCAGTCCGACGGCAAGTACTACCTGCTGCCCGGGCTGCACGAGAAGGCCAAGGCCGGCTACTCGCTGTCCTTCCGCACGGACGTCCTGGACAGGCACGGCCTCACCCTTCCCACCACGTGGGACGAGGTGTACGACGTCCTCAAGGCACTCAAGGACGAGCACCCCGGCACGTACCCCTTCTCCGACCGCTGGAGCACCAACACCCCCTTCCCTTGCGGCGCCCTGTTCAGCTATCTCGGCCAGGCCTTCGGTGTCAGGGCCGGCTGGACGTACGACAACATCAGCTTCGACCACAAGGCGCAGAAGTACGTCTTCACCGGCGCCCAGGACGGCTACCGCCAGATGGTCGAGTACCTGCGCAGACTCGTCGCCGAGAAGCTCATGGACCCCGAGAGCTTCAGCCAGACCGACGACCAGGCCGTGCAGAAGCTCCTCGCGGAGAAGTGCTACGCGATGAGCGCCAACCCGCAGGAGCTGGTGCAGAACTACCGCTACAACCTGGAGAAGCAGGTCGAGGGCGCGAAGATCGAGATGGTCCCGGTGCCGCTCGGACCCGCCGGGCCCGTGGTGCTCGGCGGCAGTCGCCTGGAGAACGGCGTGATGATCTTCAGCAAGGCGCTGAAGAGCGACAGCTTCGTCGCCATGATGCAGTTCGTGGACTGGCTCTGGTACTCGGACGAGGGCCAGCGACTGGCCCGCTGGGGCGTCGAGGGCACCACCTACACCCGCTCGGGAAGCCAGTACAGGCTCAAGCCCGGCATCAGCCTCATGGGCTCCGACCCGGACGCCCCGAAGGACATGCAGAAGGACTACGGCTTCTATAACGGCGTCTTCGCATACGGCGGCAGCTGGGAACTCGTCTCCTCGATGTTCGGCCCGGACGAGAAGAAGTTCCAGGCCGCCATGGCCCGGCGCGAGCAACTGCCCATCGACCCCGCCCACCCGCTCCAGTCGTTCGAGCAGGAACAGGCGACCCTCTGGGACACCCCGCTGAAGGACACCGTCATCCAGAACACCCTCCGGTTCGTCCTCGGCAAGCGCCCGCTGTCCCAGTGGGACGCCTACCTCGCCGAGCTGAAGTCGAAAAACATGCAGCAGCTCGTCGACCTGCACAACAAGGCGTACGAGCGCTTCCGGAAGGAGAACGGGTGATCAGCGTTCCCGACGCGCCCTGCCGGGGGGCCGCAGCATGAGCACCGTAGGCGCCTCCGCCTTCGGAACCGGGACCCTCTCCCGCGCCTCCGCCCTCGTCCACACCCTGCTGACCGTCGAGGCGCTGCTCCTCCTCACCGCCTCCCCGGGCCTGGCCGCACTGCTGCTGCTCGACCCCGCCGCCGCCAACCTCCCCCTCGCGGCCCTGTGCCTGCTGCCCCTCGGGCCCGCCCTGTCCGCCGCGCTCTACGCCCTCCACCACCGCAGCCGCGACCTCACCGAACTGCACCCGGCCCGCGCCTACCTGCGCGGCCTGCGGCTCAACGCCGTACCGGCACTGAAGCTCTGGATCCCCCTGCTGGTCTGGCTGACGGTCATCGCTTTCACCCTCACGCACTTCTCCGCCACCGGCCTGCCCGGCTGGTGGGCGCTGCTGCTCGCGGCGATCGGCGCCGGCTGCCTCCTGTGGGGTGCTCACGCACTCGTCCTCACCTCGCTCTTCGCCTTCCGCGCCCGGGACACCGCCCGCCTCGCCGCGTACTTCCTGTTCCGGCACGGCCGCGCTACCCTCGCCGTCGCCTCCCTGCTGGTCCTGACGGCCGCGTTGGCGGCCCTGCTGACCGAGGCCCTGCCGGCCCTGCTGGCCGCCCCGCTGCTGCTGTCCCTGCTGCACGGCAGCCGCCCGGTGATCGCCGAGACGCGGAAGGACTTCACCGCATGAGGCACAAGATCCGCTACGGCGGCGACTACAACCCCGAGCAGTGGCCCGAGGAGGTCTGGGACGAGGACCACCGCCTGTTCACCCGGGCCGGCATCGACACCCTCACCGTCGGCGTCTTCACCTGGTCCCTCACCCAACCCGGCCCGGACGCCTACGACTTCACGGTCCTGGACCGCATCCTGGACCGCGCGGTGGCCGAGGGCCGCCAGGTCTGCCTGGCCACCGGCACCGCCGCCCTCCCGCCCTGGCTCGCCAAGCGGCACCCCGAGGTCAACCGCACCGACTTCGAGGGCCGCCGCCACCGCTACGGCCAGCGCCACAACTTCTGCCCCAGTTCACCGGCGTACCGCGACCACGCCACCGCGCTGGCCTCCCGGCTCGCCGAACGCTACGCGCCCCACCCGGCCCTGCTCGCCTGGCACATCAACAACGAGTACGGCGGGGCCTGTTACTGCGACCTGTGCGCCGAGGCGTTCCGGCAGTGGCTCCGGAACCGGCACGGCACCCTCGACGCCCTCAACGACGCCTGGTGGACCACCTTCTGGTCGCACCGCTACACCGACTGGGACCAGATCGAGCCGCCGAACGCCCTCACCGAGCACTGGCGCGGCCCGGACCACACCGCCTTCCAGGGCATCACGCTCGACTACCTCCGCTTCACCACCGACGCGCTCCTCGGCTGCTTCCTGGCCGAGAAGGAGGCGATCCGCGCCCATGACCCGGACACACCCGTCACGACCAACCTCATGGGCCTCTTCCGCCCCCTCGACTACCACCGCTGGGCGCCGCACCTGGACTTCGCCTCCTGGGACAACTATCCGCCCCTCGACGCGCCGCCGACCCGTCCCGCCCTCGCCCACGACCTGATGCGCGGCCTTAGAGGTCGTCTCAACTGGCTTGATCACTAGGCTGTCTGCCGCGATGGAGTGGGTGGGACGTCTGGTTCCGGACGGGCTGTGGGAACTGTTTCAGCGGGT
>NZ_JNXI01000007.1 GCF_000717055.1 Streptomyces iakyrus
TGCTGGACGAGCGTCTCGGCAAGATCACCTTCTGGACGCTGTTCATCGGCTTCCACGGCACGTTCCTCGTCCAGCACTGGCTGGGCGCCGAGGGCATGCAGCGGCGGATCCCGGACTATCTGGCGGTGGAGGGCCTGACCACGCTCAACACGGTGTCGAGCGTCTTCTCGTTCCTGCTCGGCATGTCGATGCTGCCGTTCTTCTACAACGTGTGGAAGACGGCGAAGTACGGCGAGAAGGTCACGGCCGACGACCCGTGGGGCTACGGCCGCTCCCTGGAGTGGGCGACGTCCTGTCCGCCACCGCGCCACAACTTCATCGCCCTGCCGAAGATCCGCAGCGAATCCCCGGCGTTCGACCTGCACCATGACGCCATCGCGGCGGCGGAGCGGGAGTTGACGCTCCGATGACCGCCATGGAAGGGCTCCCCGTGGACCTGCGGGCGTTCCACAACGAGGTCGAGGGACATCTGCTCGCCGCCGCCGCGCGCGAGGAGTCCCGGAGGGCCGCCGTCCGCTTCGCTGCCGGGCTCGACGGGCTGCCGGAGGTTCAACGGGCGCAGGTGGAACGGCAGTTCACGGCGGAGCATCTCGCCCTCGCCCGGGCGTCGTGGCAGCGTACGGCGCGGCGCGGGGAGGAACTGCGGGGCGAGTACGAGGCGCTGTACCGCACGCTCCGCACCCGGCTGCTGGCCGGACTGCTGCTGGGGGTGGCGCTGCTGGTGGCGGTGGATGTGGTGGTACTGGCGTCGGTCTGAGCGGTTCAGGTGCCCTCAGCGTGCTGTTCGGCGCTCCGCGTTCTCTCGCCACTCCTGGCCGATCGACCGCATGAGCGCCGGGTACACCCCCAGGTACCGGAGAGGTCGGACAGCGAGCATGTACAGGGAGCCGATGCGGCCGTTGGGCTTCACCAGAACGTCCAGCTGGCCGCGGTAGCCGCCGTTCCCGTCGGAGACCCAGCCGATGTGCATCACTCCGTGCATGGTCTTGCTGGCGTACTCGGCGGCCCGTTCGTCATGCGACTGGAAACCCGATGTGAAGGGCGCCGAGCTGAGGTCGGGCCCCTGCGGCCCTTCGCGCAAGTCGTCCGGCAGCCGGTCGCGCAGCGTCGCCACCCGGCCGCCGACGCCCGAGTCCGGCTTGTCCCGGCCGAGCAGCGCTCCGAGCTTCCAGCGCACCGCGAACAGGAAGCGGCCCACGCCCGCAACCGCGCCGGGTGGCCGTGAGCCGATCCGGGGAGCGCCGACGCGAGTCCCGCCCGGCAGGGCCGGGACCGGTCAGGGTCCGTGCGGCGTGCGGCAGGACGCTCGCCGCCCCCGCAGCCACCCTCACCCGGCCCCCGCCCTCACCCTTCCGGCTTCCACCCCGGCGGCCGCAGGATCCCCAGCAGCTGCCGGACCAGTTCGTCGACGACCTCGTCGAGTGTCGCGTCGACCCAGCCGGCGCTCCAGTCGTGCAGGAGGCCGTTGACGCTGCCGATGAAGCCCGTCGCGGCGAGGCGGTAGTCGCGGGGGGCGGCCTCTCCACGGGCGGCGGCCGCTTCGGCCTCGGCGCAGATGAGGTCGACCCAGCCGGCCCGGCGGGCGAGCCGCTGCTCCTCCAGACGCGGGCTGACGCCGATGATCTCGACGAAGGTGATGCGGATCCGGCGCGGATCGGCGGCGAGGTTTCCGGCGTAGGCGCGGAAGACGGCGGTGGCACGCTCGACGAGCGGCAGGTCCGCGGCGCCCGCGGCCGCCTCCAGCACGGCCGCCTCCGCCCAGCCGTTGACCTGGAGGTGCAGCGCGGCGAGTACGTCCTCCAGGGTGCGGAACTCCTCGTAGAACTGGCGGGTGGAGAGCCCGGCCGTCTCGCTGAGGGCCGCGACCGTGGTGGAGCGGAAGCCGGGGGCGTCGCCGAACAGGTGGAGGGCGGCGTCGAGGAACCGCCGGCGCCGCTCGGCCTGCCGTTCCTCCGCGGTCTTGCCGCCGTAGCGGCCGGTCGGCGCTCTGAGTCTGCCCGGCACCGGCTCTCCCTTCGTCGTCAGACACCGATTTTGTCGTGCACGCGGTCTTGTGGAGAAGGCCGCCCCTTCCTTACTTTTCAGTAAGTTGACTCTGAAAGCACGTGTGTTCAGATTTCGCGCGCCCCGCAGACACCCCCAGCAGAGAGGGGAGCAGTCATGCCCGTCTTCCGACGCCGGCACCTGTGCTCCGTAGCCGCAGCCCTCGCCCTGACCGCCACCGTTCCCGCGACCGCCGCCACCGCGGCCACCCCGGGCTCCTCCACCGCGCTGCGCGAGGTGATGTTCGTGGGCAACAACTGGGACGGCACCGCCGACGTCATCCGGTCCTCCGGCGACTTCGCGAAGATCGGCCGGATCAACGTCATCCCCGACAAGGACGAGCGGATGGCGGCGATCAACGCCGACCCGATCAAGTGGATCTACTTCATGGCGATCCGCAACAGCGTGGGCGAGGGCCACGACCAGTTCGTCGACGACATGTACTCGACGCCGGACGGGACCTCGGTGGTCGTCTCCCGGCCGAGCTTCGCCGACGTGGTCTCGATCGACCTCGCCTCTGGGAAGCTCAACTGGCGCTTCCCCGTGTCCGGTTACCGCTCCGACCACATGGCCGTCTCCCCCGACGGCAAGCGGGTCGCGGTGTCGGCGTCGACCTCCAACACCGTGCACGTCCTGGACATCGTCTCCGGCAGGGAACTGGGCAAGTTCGGCACCGGCGACAAGCCGCACGAGAACATCTTCACCCAGGACGGCAAGTACATCTACAACATGGCGATCGGCGACGTGAACACGCAGACCGACGCCCCGTGGCTGGACTGGACGAAGGGCGACCGGCGCATCACCGTCGTCGACGCCACGACGTACAAGCAGGTCAAGGTCATCGACATGCGCCCGCAGCTGGACGCGCTCGGCCTCAAGGACCACTCCGACGCCGTCCGCCCGGCCGTCTTCTCGCCGGACGAGTCGAAGCTGTACTTCCAGGTCTCCTTCTTCAACGGCTTCTTCGAGTACGACATCGCCACCGACAAGATCACCCGCACCAAGACCCTGCCGAAGAACCCGGCGACCAGCGACGACCGCACGACCTTCGTCAACGACTCGCGCCACCACGGCATCTCGATGAGCCCGGACGGCCGCAAGCTGTGCGTCGCGGGCACGATGGACGACTACGCCACCGTCGTCGACCGCGCCACCCTCCAGGAGGGCCCGCTCGTCACCGCCTCCAAGCCCTACTGGGCCACGGTCAGCGGTGACGGCAAGTCCTGTGTGGTCTCCGAGAGCGGCACCGACCAGGTCACGGCCATCGACTTCGCCACCGGGAAGAAGATCGTGTCCGTACCGGTCGGTGACCACCCGCAGCGCGTCCGGCTCGGCAAGGTGCAGGCCGACTGGACTAGCCCTTCCGCCGGCTGACCTCCTTCGCCGCCCAGGCCGCCAGTTCGGAACGGGCCGCGGCGAGCAGCTCCGCCGAGGGAGCCGTCGCCCCGTTGGTCACCAGCGCGTAGTGCAGGACGCCCGAGTCCGGCGCGGTGAGCAGCAGGCGGCGGCTTCCCGTGCCACCGGGCTCCTGCGCCACGCCGACCGGGGTCGTCGAGGTGTAGGCCGGCGGGCCGTGGACCGTGCCCAGGTCGGAGACGACCGTGGTGGACGCGGCCGGGAAGCTCGCTGGCAGGTGCAGTTCGGTGGGTGCCGGGCCGCCGTTCGAACGCCACAGCAGCAGCCCGTACTGCCCTGATCCCACGAGTCGTTGCACGTTCGGCAGGGAGCCGGGCACCGGGTTCCAGGTCAGGGTCGTCGAGCCGTCCCGGGAGCGGTCCTCGTAGGTGAAGCCGACGGTCTCACCCGCCGTGGCGCTCGGGTAGAGACGGTCGATGAGCCGGGCGTCCTGGCGCAGCACGGCCTTGCCCGTGTCGTCGAGGCGTACGGCGGAGAGGTCCTCGTCGTTCCAGGCGTCGCCGGCGGTGAGCACCTTGTCGGGGTTGCCGTTCATCAGCTCGCGATGGCGGCCGTTGTAGATGTCCCACTGCCACTGGGAGCCGGAGAGCACGGGTCCCGAGGCCGCCGGGTCGGTCCACCAGTCGGCGCCCTTGAGCCGGGAGTCGAGGGCCTGGTACATCGCCTTGAGGACCGTCGGCGCCTTGTCGGAGACGTTGCCCGCGAGCGGGTGTCCGAACTCGCTGACCACGGCGGCCGTCCGCGCGGCGGCGGCCCGGTCGCGGACGGTGCGGAAGTCACCCGCGTACTGGCCGTCGGCCGCCTTGCCCCACATGAAGACGCCGGAGATGGCCTTCTGGTCGTAGAAGTGCGTGTTGAAGACGTAGCGCGGACCGAGGGTGCCGGCGTCCAGCAGGCCGCCCTCCTGCTTCTGGAAGTCCAGGTTGGCGTTCCAGAAGAGGTTCGGCTCGACGAACGCGGGCTTGTCACGCCAGCCGGCCGTGTCCATGCGGGCCCGGAACCTCTCGTAGAAGGGCCAGAGGACATCCTTCTCCCAGGCGCGGCTGGTCTGCCCGGAGTCGTAGACGCCCGCGTGCGGTTCGTTGTAGGGGTCGAAGCCGACGACGCCTTTGAACTGGTCGGCGGTCAAGTGCTGTTGCACGTACCGCATGGTCTTCTCGGCGGTGGCGAGGAAGGCGTCCTGCACGCCGTGCGCGTTGTGCCAGAAGTCGTACGTGGCGCGCTTCACGGCCTCGTTCTGGGTGATGTTCTGCCCCCAGAAGAGGCAGATGCCGCAGGACTCGTCGGGGTAGTTCCCGGCGTCCACCGCCCACTTGGGGGCGCCGTCGCCGGTGTACCAGCTGTCGGCGTCGAACAGGTGCCGGGAGTAGAGGTCCTGGTGGAAGTCGGGGTAGACGCGGATGCCTGCGTCGAGGAAGGCCTTCATCTGGTCGGTGGCGGCGGCCAGGTAGGCCGTGTCCACCCGGCCGCGCTCGGGCTCGGCGTAGGCCCAGGAGAGCAGGAAGCGGACGGTGTTGCCGCCGCCGAGGGCGCGCAGCGCGGTCGCCGACGTGCGGGCGTCGGCGACCGAGGCGAAGGGCAGGCCCTTGTTCTCCGCGAGCTTGGTCTCGCCGGAGACGTTGTAGCCGCGCAGCACGATCTCGCGGCCGTGGGCGTCGGTGAAGCGGCCGTCCCGCACGGTGACGGCCGGGTCGTCGAACCAGAGGGAGCCGGGAGGGGACGCGGCGGCGGCCGGCGGGACGCCCGCCACCGAGACCGAACCGAAGAGGACGACCAGGACGACCAGGAGACGCGCTCGGATAGTCGGCATGTCCACTACAGTCCGGCGATATCAGGACACCGTCAACACCCCTGACTCTGGAGTAAGTTCCCGTCCGGACAACCCTCACACGTCAGCCACCGACCCTCCGTGTCACGTTCAACAAGTACTCCTTCCTGTTCAGCGGGTTGTGGTCGGTGCGCGGGCGCTCGGGGATCGTGCCGTGCGTGACGGGCGCGTAGTGGGCGAAGAAGCTCTCCAACTCGCCCTCGCCCCGGGTGAGTCCCGGCAGCCGCTGTCCGAGGGCGTGCACCCGGGCGGCCGGCACAGTGCCTTCGAGGACGCAGACGTCGTCCCGGCTCCGCGTCGTTTCCGGTACGGCCCCGAGCCCGGCGAGGACCGGCAGCAGGGCGCCGAGCGTGTCGGCGGGGGCCTCGATCCGGAAGCGGTGCATCGGCTCGTGGACCCGCGTCCCGGCCCGGCGCAGCGCCTCGGTCAGCACCAGCGGGGTCACACCCCGGAAGTCGGCCCCGGTGCTCGACATGCTCTTGTCGAAGCCCTGGTGGGCATGGCTCTGGCGGGGCGAGTAGCCGCTGTGCGTCATGGTGACCACGCAGTCGGTGACCTGCCAGCCGTGCAGGCCTTGGTCGAGGGTCTCGCGCACGGTGTCCTCGACGGCCTTGAAGAAGGCGTAGGGCATCGACCCGAGCTCCACCTCCAGGCGGAAGCGGACGCCCGAGCCGATCGGTGCGGGCTCGACGCGCAGACCGACCGTCGCGAGGAACGGATTGGGGTCCTTCTTGTTGAACTCCACGGCCTGCCCGGTGCCGACGGGCCGTTCGACGCAGAGCGGCGTCGTCTCGCGGAACCCGACGTCGAGGCCGTACTCGTCGGCGAGGGTGGCCTGGATGACCTCCTTCTGCACCTCGCCGTAGAGCGAGACGGAGGTCTCCTGGCGGCGTTCGTCGTGCCGCAGGCCGATCAGCGGGTCCTGCTCGGCGAGCTGGGTGAGGGCGAGGTGGAGCGCTCCCCGGTGCGTGTCCGGGCCGGGGACGACGACCGTCTCCAGGGTCGGCGGGGCGAAGACGTGCTCGTACGTCTTGCGCGGTTCGCCGATCGCGTCACCGATCCGGATGTCTCCGAGCCCGGTGAGGCGGGCGATCCGGCCGGCCGCGACGGAGTCGGCACGGGTGTCCGTGCCGTGCCCGAAGACGCTGATGCCGGTGACCCGGCCCTCGGCGCCGTCCGTGCCGAAGGGGATCCGGTCGCGGGTGCGCAGGGTCCCGGAGAACATCCGGGCGTAGGCGACCTTCTCCCCCGCCGGGCCCCGGTCGACCTTGAACACCGTGGCGGAGACCGGCCCGTCCGCATTCCCCTCCGCCGCCGGCAGCAGCGTCTCGATGCCGGACAGGAGCGCCGCCACGCCCGCGCCCGTCGCGGCGGACCCGAAGTACACCGGGTGGACGAGCGCCTCCCGGGTCTGCGCGACGAGGGAGCCGTGCAGCAGGGAGTCCGTGACGGTGTTCTCGACGTACGCGGCCAGCAGGACGTCGTCGTGTCCGGTCAGGACGTCGAGGGCGCCGGCCGCCGGTCCGGGAGAGGGGGTGAAGCCGGCCGCGCGGGTACCGAGGCCGGTGGCGGTGCCCATCGGCACGATCGCGGGGGTCAGCCGGGCCGCGATCTCCCGCAGCACCTCGTCGTGGCGTGCCCCGCTCCGGTCGATCTTGTTCACGAAGAGCAGGGTCGGGATACGCAGCCGCTGGAGCGTCCGCATCAGCACACGCGTCTGCGCCTGCACTCCTTCGACGGCGGAGACGACGAGGACGACGCCGTCCAGCACGCCGAGGACACGCTCCACCTCGGCGATGAAGTCCGGGTGGCCGGGGGTGTCGATGAGGTTGACGGTCACGCCGTCGAGCGGGAAAGACACGACGGCGGACTTGATGGTGATGCCGCGCTGCCGCTCCAGGGCGAGGGTGTCGGTGCGGGTGTTCCCGTCGTCGACACTGCCGATCTCGTCTATCACCCCGGCCGAATGGAGCAGCCGCTCGGTCAGGCTGGTCTTACCCGCGTCGACATGGGCGAGAATTCCAAGGTTGAGCATGTGCACGAAGCGTCATGTCCTTCGGAGAGAGGTCCGTTCCTGGCTGGGGGGACATGCACGCAGTGCGCATTCGGAACTCCTCCGGAGTCGGTGACGTCGCTGACCTGTGCAGTGCACCAGACCGGCACGGGGAGTCACAACGGAATTAACCGCTGCCGGGGTACCCGGTGGGGTGCGCGCAAGGAGAGGAGCGGCTTGTGCGGGACGTTCTCCCGGTGCTCGGCCGCTGGTACGCGGCCGGGGTCCCGTTCGGCCTCGCGACGGTCGTCGGCGTCAGCCGCAGCGCACCGCGCGACCCGGGCGCGGCGATGGCGGTGGGCCCGGACGACGAGGTGGTGGGCAGTGTGTCCGGGGGGTGTGTCGAGGGCGCCGTGTTCGAACTGGCGCAGGAGGTCGCCGCGGGCGGCGAGGCCCGTCTGGAGACCTTCGGCTACAGCGACGAGGACGCCTTCGCGGTCGGCCTGACCTGCGGCGGTGAGATCACCGTCCTGGTGCGCGAAGTCACGCCCGTGCGGGATCCCGGTTTCGGCGCCATCGCGGACTCGGTCGCGGCGGGTGAGCCGGTCACGGTGGCGACCGTGACCGACGGGCCGGCGCCGCGCGGGGCGGCCCTCGCCGTCTGGCCGGACCGGACCCTCGGCACGCTCGGCGCGAGCGGCCTGGACGCGGCCGTGACCGCCGACGCCCGCGGCGGACTCGCGCTCGGCGCCACCGGCCTGCGGCACTACGGGCCCGAGGGGCAGCGCCGCGAGGACTCCGTGAGCGTGTTCCTGCAGTCCTTCGCACCGCCGCCGCGGATGCTGGTCTTCGGCGCGATCGACTACGCGGCGGCCGTGGCCCGCATCGGGGACTTCCTCGGCTACCGGGTCACCGTCTGCGACGCCCGCCCCGTCTTCGCCACGCCCCGGCGCTTCCCCGAGGGCGTCGAGGTGGTCGCGCAGTGGCCGCACCGCTATCTGCGCGAGACCGCCACGGACGAGCGCACCGTCATCTGCGTCCTGACACACGACCCGAAGTTCGACGTGCCGCTGCTGACGGAGGCACTGCGCCGCCCGGCCGCCTACATCGGGGCGATGGGCAGCCGCCGCACCCACGCCGAGCGGGCCGCACGGCTGGCCGAGGCCGGACTCACGGAACGCGAGCTGTCCCGGTTGCGCTCACCGGTCGGCCTCGACCTGGGGGCCCGTACGCCCGAGGAGGTGGCGGTGTCCGTCGCCGCGGAGATCGTGGCACTGCGCTGGGGCGGCAGCGGCGCGCCGCTGACCGCGACGGAGGGGGCGGTGCATCCGTACCGTTCCTCCTGAACCCCATTGCACCTCAGCACTTCAGCACTTCACCGAAGGGATTACGATGATCTTCATCACCGCGAAGTTCCGTGTCCGCCCCGAGCACGCCGACCGCTGGCCCGAGATCGCCGCCGATTTCACCCGCGCGACGCGCGCCGAGCCCGGCTGCCTGTGGTTCGACTGGTCGCGCAGCGTGGACGAGCCGACGGAGTACGTCCTCGTCGAGGCCTTCCGCGACGACGAGGCCGGAGCCGCCCACGTGCAGTCCGCGCACTTCCGGGCCGCCCAGCAGACGCTGCCCCCGCATCTGGCCGAGACGCCGCGCATCGTGAACGCGAGCGTCCCGCAGGACGACTGGTCGCTCCTCGGGGAGATGGCGGTGCCGGGAGAGGAGTAGCTCCCTGCCCGCACCGGCACCGGCACCGGCACCGGCACCGGCACCGGCATGATCCGTAAGTCGTGGCCGGTCCGCTCTTGCCTCGGACGGCGGGCACCCGTACGCTCACGGCCGTACCGACTGGACGGTATGCCGCCGAGGAGAGGCTCCGGAGATGAGCACGATCAACCGCCAGATACGCCTGGCCGCGCGTCCCGTGGGAGAGCCGCGCCCCACCGACTGGCAGCTCGCCGAGGAGCCGGCCGGACAGCCGGGCGACGGCGAGTTCCTGGTGCAGGTGCTCTGCCTGTCGATCGACCCGGCGATGCGCGGCTGGATGAACGCGGGCCGGTCCTACATCCGCCCGGTGGAGATCGGCGAGGTGATGCGCGCCGGCGCGGTGGGCAGGGTGGTCGCCTCACGGCACTCCGGGTTCGAAGTCGGCGACCATGTGTCGGGCACGTTCGGCGTGCAGGAGTACTGCCTTTCGGACGGGCGCGGCGTGACCAAGGTCGACCCCGCGGCGGCCCCCTTGCCGACCTATCTCGGCACGCTCGGCATGTCCGGCCTGACGGCCTACTTCGGCCTGATCGAGGTCGGGCGTCCCGAGCCGGGGCAGACCGTCGTGGTCTCCGGAGCGGCCGGGGCCGTCGGCAGCGTCGTCGGGCAGATCGCCAAGATCCTGGGCTGCCGGGTCATCGGCATCGCGGGCGGCGAGGCCAAGTGCCGCCTGGTGGTGGACGAGTTCGGGTTCGACGCGTGTATCGACTACCAGAGCGAGGACGTCCGCAAGGCCCTGCGCGAGCACGCCCCCGACGGCGTCGACGTGTACTTCGACAACGTAGGCGGCGACGTTCTGGACGCCGTGCTGCTGCGGCTGGCGCGCGGCGCCCGCGTGGTCGTCTGCGGCGCGATCTCCCAGTACAACAGCACCAAGCCGCAAGGCCCCGCCAACTACCTGTCGCTGCTGGTCAACCGCGCCTCCATGACGGGCATCGTGGTGTTCGACTACGCCGACCGGTACGCGGAGGGCATCACGCAGATGGCCGCGTGGCGGGCGGAGGGCCGGCTGAAGTCCCTGGAGGACGTGGTGTCCGGCTCTGTCGCGGAGTTCCCCGAGACCCTGATGCGCCTGTTCCGCGGTGACAACCACGGCAAGCTGGTGCTGAAGATCGCGGACTGACCGGGCCCGAGGGGAGGGAGAGATCCGATGAAGGCACTGACCTACCACGGCCGTCACGACATCCGTTACGGCGAGGTCCCCGACCCGGCCGTCACCAGCCCCGCCGACGCGGTGGTGAGAGTGACCGCGGCCGGGATCTGCGGCAGCGACCTGCACATCTACGGCGGCAACGCCTTCAGCCCGGACCTGGGTTACACACCGGGACACGAGGGTGTCGGCGTGGTCGTCGACACCGGCGGCCAGGTCACCCGCTTCAAGCCCGGCGACCGTGTTCTGGTGCCCGCGTCCGTCGGCTGTGCGCGGTGCGGGCAGTGTGCGGCCGGGTTCACCGCCCGCTGCGAACGCGCGGCGTCGAGCACGGAGCTCTGCTACGGAGTGAGCCGGAAGCTCCCGGGCAGCCAGGCCCAACTCCTGGCCGTGCCCTGCGCCGACGTCAATCTGGTGCACCTGCCCGAGGACATCTCCGACGACGCCGCCGTCGTGCTGACGGACAACGCCCCCACGGCCTGGTACGGCTGCCGCCGTGCCCGCATCCAGCCCGGCGAGACCGTCCTGGTCATCGGCCTCGGCCCGGTCGGCCTCATGGCCGCCCAGTCCGCCTTCGCGATGGGCGCGGCCCGGGTGCTGGGCGTCGACCTGGTCGCGGAGCGCCGCGCCTTCGCCGCCGGGCTGGGCGTCGAGCCGGTCGAGGGTGACGACACGCGGGCGGCCGTCCGGGACATGACGGCCGGCCGCGGGCCGGACGCCGTGGTGGAGGCGGTGGGTTCCGACGCCACCATCCAACTCGCCCTCAAGGCCGTCCGGCAGGCCGGCCGGGTCAGCGTCATCGGCGTCAGCCAGAACAAGGCGTTCCCGTTCCACATGTACCTGGCGCAGGTCAAGGAACTGGAGTTCGCCATCGGGCTGTGCTCGGTGCACTACGAACTCCCTCCCCTGATCGCCCTCACCCGGGCCGGCCGGCTCCGGCCCGAGGCCGTGGTCTCCCACCGCTTCGCCCTCTCCGAAGGCCCGGCCGCGTACGAACTGTTCGCAAGCCGCTCCGACGGCGTCCGCAAGATCCTTCTCGACCCGGCCGGCTGACCACTCCGGGCCTCTCACTCGCTGAGCGCGGTCTCCTAGGGTGAGTCCCTCGGAGACTGGAGGCCGCCATGCCACAGCGCCACGAAGCCGCCCGACCGACCCGTCCGCGGCTGACGCCGCTCCCCGAGGCGCAGAGGGACCCGAGGACCCGGGACCTGCTGGCCATCGCTCCCCACGACCCCGGGGACGGGATCCCGAACATCTTCACCACGCTCGTGCGCCATCCCGACCTCTACGCGCAGTTCCTGCCGTTCGGCGGTCAGTTGCTCGTCAGCGGCCGACTGCCGGGAGACGTGCGCGAGTTACTGATCCTGCGCACCGCGTGGAACACCGGCTCGCGGTACGAGTGGGGGCGGCACCTCCCCCTGGCCAGGGCCGAGGGCGTCGCGGACGCGGACATCGACCGCATCGGCGAAGGGCCGGAGGCACCCGGCTGGACGGGCCTCCAGCGGCACCTGATCCGCGCGGCGGACGAGCTGAACCGCGATGCCACGGTGTCCGACGCCCCCTGGGCGGGTCTGGCCGAGCACTTCGACGAGGCCGACCTGATCGAGATCGTCATGCTGGTGGGGCAGTACCACATGGTGGCCTTCTTCCTGAGCGCCACCGGTGTGGAACTGGAACCCGGTTTCGACGCCACCGGCTTCGCGGAGTCATAGAGGGACCACGGGCGAGGGACGCCCGAAGAAGACGAACCGTCACCTGACCGGCCTCGAGGTGCTCGTGGCCGGTGCGGGCACAGCAGGCCGGCCACGAAGGCCGCCGCGTTCCCGCTCTGCGGCCGCACCTGCGACATCACGTCCGCGCGTACCGCTTCGGGCCCGATCGTCCGCGCGTACCCCCGCGCCCCGGGGCTCATCCCCATTCGGCCAATTCCGAGTTCGCCGGTGGACACGCGTCGGTCTGAATGGAACGCTCCCTCCAGAGCCGCGGGGCGGTGCCCGGAAGGCGCGCCCCCGGTCGCGCCGACGCCGTTTCCCCGTACGAGCCGCGCATCGCTCACCAGCACGAAGTCCTCGCAGAAGCCGAGTCCTGGTACGCCCGGATGCCTCGCCGAGAGGGGTTCCCCCATGAAACGCACAGCCGTCACGGCCGCAATCTCCGCCGTCCTCCTAGCCACCGCCGCGCCTCCCGTCGCCCACGCCGCCGCGCCCGTGGACTCCGGTCCTGCGGAGTTCACCGTGGACACCACGTCCGACGCCGTCGACGCCGATGCCGCGGACGGCCGGTGTCGCACCGCCTCGGGCGGGTGCAGCCTGCGTGCCGCGGTAATGGCCGCCAACGCACGGCCGGGCAGTACGATCACGCTGCCTCCCGGCCACTACCGGCTGACGATCCCGCCCGACCCGCGGCTGATCATCGGCGACAACCCCGACCCCACCACGGGCGACCTGAACGTCACCGCCCCCGTCACGATCAAGGGTGCCGGCGCACGGACCACCGTCATCGACGCCAACCGCCTGGACCGGGCCTTCCGCATGCAGGCGGACTCCCGGCTGTCCGATCTGACGATCACCGGCGGGGTGGCCAGGCAACGCGAACTGCCCATCACCGACACCGGTGGTGGCGCGATCGCCAACGGACACCACATGACGCTGCGCCGGGTCACCGTGAGAGGGAACTCCGCCGGTTACGGCGGCGGCATCTTCAACGTCCCGGACTCCCACCTCGACCTGATCGAGAGCACCGTCAGCGGGAACGCCGCGGGAGAGGCCGGCGGCATCAGGTTCGACGACACCGGCACCGTGACCAACTCGACGATCGCCGACAACCGGGTGACGAACCCCGGCGACCGCCCCGGGAGCCTCGCCGGTTACGGCGGAGGCATCGACATCCGGGGCATCGGGCTCGTGGAGATTCTCAACTCGACCATCACCGGCAACCGTTCCAGCGATGGCGGAGGCGGGATCAACATCGCCCCCGCCTATCTCGACAGTCTGCCCGCGCCGATCCCCGACATCGTCGATCTGCCCCTCGGACGCATGACGCTGCGCAACTCCGTCATCGCGGACAACACCGTCGGCGGCGCGCCCGCCGACTGCAAGAGGGCCTTCGCCACCATCACGTCGCAGGGCCACAACCTCGACGGCGACGGCAGCTGCCGGCTGACCGCCACGGGCGACCTGCCCAGCCGCACCCCCGTGACCGGACCGCTGGCGAACAACGGCGGCCCCACCGACACGGTCGCGCTGCTCCCCGGAAGCCCCGGCCTGGACGCGGCCGACGACTGCCCGGCCACCGACCAGCGCGGCGTCACGCGCCCTCAGGGCACCGGCTGCGACATCGGCTCCTACGAGGCCGTGAGATGACCCCCGCGACACACGCGCCGGGGGCGTGACCTCAAGGTGCGGGCCTGGGCGTGCCCCCGGCGGAGGGGCCGTCCGCGCCGGGGGCGTCCCGCACGGGAACGCCGTGGTGGGCGGCCAGCGCCAGCAGGGCCACGCGCAGCGGTTCGGCCTCCAGGACCACGTCCGGATCGAACCAGCGGGCCACCGCAGTGCCGCTCGTCATCCTCAGCGTGAAGCGCGCCAGCTCCTCCGCCACCTCGGGGCGGTCACGCAGGGCGAAGACCGAGCTGACGGAATCCCGGGCCCAGACCACCAGCGCGTCGCGGTAGTGACGCACCTCGGCCACGGCGGCCGCACTGGCGTCCTTCTGCACCATGCCCAGCCCCAACAGCAGCTTCACGCCTCGCGGGTGATGCCGGAAGGCGCCCGCGAGGTTCGTGAGGAAGGTGTCCAGACGCTCAACGGCGTCGGCGCCCGGCACCTCGGCCGGGGGCAGGGCGGCCAGCAGCGCGGTTCTGGCGCGCTCCAGCACCGCGACGTAGATCCCGTCCTTGCTGCGGAAGTGCCAGTAGATCGAACTCACCGGCAGACCGCACGCGGTGGAGATCATCGAGATGGACGTGGCGGCGTAGCCGTGGCGCGACATCAACTCGCCGGCGGTGTCCAGTATCGCGTCACGGGACCGCGCGCCACGGTCCAGGGCCGGTGCCTGCGTCATGGGGCCGACTCTAAGGGAGAAGTCGCGAACCGTCGCCTGCCGGCCGGCGGCCCCACGCCGAGATCATCGGCGAGGTGGCGAGGTCCAGGCGTCCCGCCTCGACGGCGGCGAGATGCCCGTCGATCTCCTCGTCCGTGGCGAGGCCGGCGGCGACGAGCCGGTCCCGCACCTGACGGACGGTGGCCGCCTCCAGGGCGTCGCAGGCGGGCGAGGTGACCGGGAAGTAGGCGTCGGCCTCCACGTCCACCAGGCCCGCCTCGCGCAGCAGCCGGGGCAGTCTGCGCCCGTAGGAGAGATCCGCGCCGCGCTGCCGCAGCAGGTCGCGGAAGCCGCTGCGGAGCCGGTTGGCCCGCTCCTGCTCGGGGCCGTGCTCGTCGGGGCAGATCAGCGGCTGGAGCGCGGGATCGGCGTCCTCGACCAGCAGCAGCCCGCCCGGGCGCAGCGCCCGGACCATGGCGCGCAGCGCGGCGTCGCGCTCGGTGACGTGGACCAGGACGAGCCGGGCGTGCACCAGGTCGAAGGGGCCGGACGGAGGGTCGTCGCGGCCCACGTCGTGCCGGAGCACCTCTACGCCCGCGGTGGCGGCCGTACCCGTCCAGGACACGTCGATGTCGGTGGCGAGCACGCGGCCGCGCGGCCCGACCCGCTCGCGCAGCCACGCCGCCACGCTCGGCCCGCCGGCCCCGACCTCCCAGCACCGCCACCCCTCGGCGATCCCGGCCGCTTCGAGGTGCCGGAACGTCGAGGCGTCGAAGAGGGCCGCCAGAGCGTCGAAGCGCGTTCCGGCCTCGGACTGCCGGTTGTCCAGGAGGTACCCCTCGTCCTGAGCCATCCGGCGATCATGTCATGCCCCGGCCGGCCGGTTCAGCGTGGTGCGCGCGGCGGCAGACGGTGCAGCTCCACGTCCGTGAGCAGCCCGTCGGCGACCGTGGCGGTCATGTACGTGCAGTGCGGCTGGCGGCGGCGGTCCGTCGGGGAGCCCGGGTTCAGCAGGCGCAGGCCGGTGGGCGCCATGGTGTCCCAGGGGATGTGGCTGTGGCCGAAGACCAGCACGTCCAGGCCGGGGAAGCGGGCGGCGCACCGCTGTTCCCGGCCCTGCTTGGCGCCCGTCTCGTGGATCACGCCGAACCGCACCCCTTCCAGTTCCGCGTACGCCACCTCCGGCAGCCGGGCGCGCAGCTCCGGCCCGTCGTTGTTGCCGTACACCCCGACGAGCCGCCGGCAGCGGGCCTCCAGCAGGTCGAGCGTCTCGGAGTCGACCCAGTCCCCGGCGTGGAACACGACGTCGGCGTGCGGGATTTCGGCGAGCAGGGGGCCGGGCAGGACCTTGGCGCGCTTGGGCAGGTGGGTGTCGGACATCAGGAGCAGTCGCACATCATCACCCTAGAGGGTGTCGTTCGATATCCACTTATACGGATGAATCGACATCCGGGTTGAAGAGCCGGTGAAGATCCCTCCATCCTTCGTCCATGCCTCTCCTCTCTCCTGCCTTCGACGAGCCCGGCCTGCGCGACTACGCCCATGACTGGGCGGTGCTCGACGTGGAGACGTCGGGACTCGTCGCCCGTCGGGACCGGGTGCTGTCGGTGGCCGTGGTGGTGCTGGGGCCGGACGGGGAGCAGAGGGAGGAGTTCTCGACGCTCCTCGACCCCGGCTGCGATCCCGGGCCGGTGCATGTCCACGGGCTCACGGCCGAGAGGCTGCGCGGTGCGCCGGTCTTCGACCAGGTCGCGCCGCGGATCGCCGGGATGCTGCGGGACCGGGTGCTCGTCGCGCACAACGCGCAGTTCGACTACGACTTCCTCGCCCACGAGTTCGCCCGCGCCGGCGCCGCGCTGCCGGTGGCCCGTCGCCTGTGCACCCTCGCACTGAACCGCCGGGTCGATCCGCCGACCGAGGATCTCAGGCTGGGCACGCTCGCCGCCCACTACGGCGTCCCCCAGGTCAGGGCGCACGACGCGCTCGACGACACCCGGGTGCTGGCGGGCGTGCTGCGTGCCTCGCTGCGGGAGGCGGCGCGCCTCGAACTGCCGTTGCCGTTCGTGTCCTGCCCGCCCCGCCAGGACCCCCGGTTCGCTCCCCGGACGCCCAAGACGCCGTGCGCCTACCGCAATCCGGGGCGGCCGGAGCCGGGCGGACCACTGGTGCAGGGCATGAAGGTCGCGATCACCGGTGAGACGCTGACCCCGCGCGCGGAGCTGGAGCGGCAGGCCGCCGAGGCCGGGCTGAACGTCATGGCGTCCGTCAGCCGGCACACCAGCGCACTGGTCACCAACGACGCCTCGTCCGGCTCCGGCAAGGCACGGCGCGCGCTGGCCGAGGGGGTGCCGGTGCTCGACGAGTCCACGTTCGTGCGGCTGCTGGGGGACGTACGGCCGGGGACACCGCACGAGCGGACCCGAAGCCCGGAAGCCGCGATCCCCTCTCCCGCGACGCCCCCCGCCCCGGCCCGCATCCCGCAGCCGGTCCAGGAGCCCGCGCCGCCCGCCGCCACCCTCCCCGAGCCGGCGTCATCGGCGCCGTCCGTGCCACCGCGTCCGGCACACCCGGCCGCCCAGGACCGCCCGCTCTCCGGGCGGCGCGTCCTGGTGCTCGGTGGTACGCATCCCGATGCCGTCGCGGCCCGCGGCCGGATCGTCGAACTCGGCGGAGCAGCGGCGATCAACCTCTCCTCCAGCGTCACCGACGTCGTACTCCTGGAGGGCGGCGAACGGGACCGCCGGATGAAGCGGATCACCGCCCTCGCCTTCCCCACGCACGAGGCGGCGTGGCTCGACGCGCCGGTCATCACCCCGCTCGCCCGGCAGGGCGGCGGGCCGGCGGCACCGCGGGTCCTCCCGCGCGGCGGTGTCATCGACCTGCCGCAGCCGAGCGGATCCGCCGCCGCGGTGCCCTGGACCGTGACCGCGGCCTGGGCGCAGCAGACGTCGTGCGAGATCGACGTGGTCGCCTTCGTCGTCGACGAGGACGAACAGGTCTGCTTCGACGAGGACTTCGTCTTCTACGGCGCGCCGGAGAACCCGGGCGGGACGGTGCGGCTGCACAGCGACGGGCCGACCGAGCAGACGATCGGCGTCGATCTCGCCGCACTGCCGCCCTCGGCCCGCAAGGTCGTGGTCGCCGCCGCCATCGACGGCTCGCCCACCTTCGGCGACGTCGGCGCGATCCACATCAGCTCCGGGCCGGGACCCAGCGCCGCACCCCTGGTCCAGGCCACTCTGGACGCCGCGACCACGGAGCGCACCCTGCTGCTCGCCGAGCTCTACCGCCGCGGCCCGCTGTGGCGCCTGCGCACGGTGGGGCAGGGGTACGACCGAGGTCTGGGCGCCCTGGCACGGAGCTACGGCGTGAATGTCGCCGACTGAAGTGCCCGGCCGAAGCACTTTGACCGCGAACAGACAGACTGCGCAGCTCAGTTGCCCGCGGACAGAGATGATCACGGCGAGGTCTCGAAAGGTGAGGCGGCCTCGCCGAGCGGGTTAGCATCGGGCAACACGCACTACAACAGGACGTCTACGGCGAGCGACCCGAAGGGGCCCGGAAACCCGATGCCGGTCAAGGTCAGCGTCATCATCCCCGTGTACAACCCGGGGATCTACATCGAGGACTGCATCTCCTCGCTGCAGCGGCAGTCGCTGCCTCCGGACGAGTTCGAGGTGATCTTCGTCGACGACGGCTCGACCGACGAGACGCCGGCCCGGCTCGACGCACTCGCCGCCGAGGACCCCCGGATGAAGGTCATCCACCAGGAGAACTCCGGCTGGTCGGGCAAGCCCCGCAACGTCGGCATCGAGGCCTCCCGGGGCGAGTTCGTGATGTTCGTCGACAACGACGACTACCTGGGCGACGAGGCCCTGGAGCGGATGTACGAGTACGGCGTGGCCAACGGCGCCGACGTCGTCGTGGGCAAGATGGCCGGGAAGGGCCGCGGGGTGCCGGTGGAGCTGTTCCGCCGCAACCATCCGCGCGCCACCGTCGAGAACGCCCCGCTCATCGACAGCCTCACCCCGCACAAGATGTTCCGCCGCGCCTTCCTGGACCGCATCGGCCTGCGCTTCCCCGAGGGCAGGCGGCGCCTGGAGGACCACGTCTTCATCGCCGAGGCGTATCTGCGCGCGGAGAACGTCTCCGTGCTCAGCGACTACGTCTGCTACTACCACCTCCGGCGGGACGACGGCTCCAACGCCGGTTTCGAACGCTTCGACCCGGTCGGTTACTTCAAGAACCTGCGCGAGGCCCTCGACGTCGTCGAGCGGTACACCGAGCCCGGTCCGGTGCGGGACCGGCTGTTCCGGCGCTGGCTGCGGGTGGAGATGGTGGAGCGGCTGCGGTCCCGGCGGCTGCTGAACCTGCCGGACGACTACCGCAGGGAGCTGTTCGCGGAGATTCACGAGGTCGTCGTCGAGCGCTTCGGGCCCGGTGTCGCGGCCGGTCTGCAGCCGACGCAGCAGGTCGTCGCCGCGCTGACGGCGGCCGACCGGTACGACGACGTGGTGGCCTTCGCGGAGTGGGAGGCCGGCGTCGCCCCCCGGGCGACCCCCGGGGACATCGCATGGGGCGACGGCCTGCTCCGCATCGACTTCACGGCCGAGTACCTGTCCGGCGGCGAGCCGATGCTGTTCCCGGCCGGCGCCGAGGCAGCGCCCCTGACCGACGTGCCGAAGGACGTGACCGAGGCCGTGCGGTGGGTGGCCTCGGAGACCGCCGCGCGCTTCGGGCAGGCCACGGCCGATCTGCTGCTGCGGGAGCGCTCCAGCGCCGCGCAGTACTTCCAGCCGGTGGAGTTCACGCGCGAGACCGTGCCGGTCGGGGACGGCGAGGACGTCCGGCTGGTGCTGCGGGCGACCGCCACCGTCGATCCGGCCGCCCTGCCGCGTGACGGCGCCTGGGACGCGCTCGTCCGGGTGAAGACGGGCGGCTGGACCAAGGAATGCCGGCTGGGTCCGGCGCCACGCGAGGACCGGCCCACTCCGGAAGTGGCCGTCGTCGGCGACCGCCCGGTCCTGCTGTACTGGACCGAACCGCACGGCAACCTCTCCCTGGAGCTCCGCCCGCGCGGCAAGCGCCTCGGGCTGGGCCGCGTGCAACTGGGCGACGTCAGCGTGTCCGACGAGCGGTTCCGGGTCCTGCTCCCGGTGCACGTCACGGGCGACACCGACGTGCGGCTGAGGTTCGTCTCCTCCCGCCGGATCCTGGAGGTACCGGGCACGCTGTCCCCCGAGGCGGACCGGCCGGCCTCGGTGCTGGCGGCGGACCTGCCCGCCGAGGACCTGTCGGGCGACGTCTGGCGGGTCGCCGTGTGCCTGAACCCGCACTCCGACCAGGCGCGCTTCACCGGTCTGCCGTTCGCGCTGCGGGCCGGGGGCGGCAGCGTGCTGGTGACGCCGGTGCCGGGGCCCGGTGTCGCGCTGCGGCTGGCCCGGCGCGCGCGACGCGTGCTCGGGGCCGCGCGCCGGAAGGTGAATTCCCGTATCAGGACCGGAGGGCGGTGACGGTATGCGACCCCTGGGTATAGAGGGCGCCTGGGTCCTGGAGCCCAAGATCTTCCCGGACGACCGGGGCAGCTTCCACGAGTGGTACCGGGGTGCGGAGTTCCGCGAGGCGACGGGGTACGACCTGTCGCTGGCCCAGGCCAACTGCTCGGTCTCGCGGCGGGGCGTGCTGCGGGGCGTGCACTTCGCCGACGTGCCGCCCGGCCAGGCCAAGTACGTCACCTGTGTACGCGGTGCCGTCCTGGACGTGGTGATCGACATCCGCGTGGGCTCCCCCACCTACGGGAAGTGGGAGGCGGTACGGCTCGACGACGACACGCGGCACGCGGTGTTCCTCGCTGAGGGCCTCGGCCACGCGTTCATGGCCCTCACGGACGACGCGACGGTGGTCTACCTGTGCTCGGAGGGCTACGCCCCGGGCCGTGAACACGGCATCCACCCCCTCGACCCGGCGCTGGGCATCGAGTGGCCCGAGGGCATCACCCCGCTCCTCTCCCCCAAGGACGAGCAGGCCCCCACCCTGGCCGAGGCGGAACGCCAGGGGCTGCTGCCGTCGTACGAGGCCTGCCGGGCCTACTACGAGGAACTGCGGGGCGGGCAGGGGACGTAGCCCTCGGCCACCCCTCGGACACACCGCAGGCCCGGACGCGCGCAGCGTCCGGGCCTGTGTCGCGCCAGGCGAGGGAGGCCGTCGGCGCCGGCCGCCCCCGGGCGGTGGCCGGCGCCGTCGTTCAGCGGCTCACGCCGACCTGCTGAAGGGCCTTGCGCAGGGGCTCCCAGCCGATGGAGCGGGGCAGACCGCGGTTACGGGCCTGAGTGAGGGGACGCCAGAAGCCCGCTCCCAGGAGGGTCTCGGGGCGGACCGCGCCGGCCCGCTCCAGGATCGCCTCGGGGACCTTCTGCGGGTCGGGGATCTTGTACTCGGCCATGATCTCGTCGTACTTGTCGTGCAGGACCCGGTTGTCCGGGTCGGCGCCGAAGACGACCAGCTGGCCGGTGGGCGCGGTGTCCACCTGCACCGTGACCAGGTCCGGGCGGTAGCGCGCCAGCACCTCGGTGATCTTGTAGACGTCGCCGGTCCAGGCGTTGGTGTGCCGGTCCCGGGCCGCTTCGTCGATGCTGCGCGGCAGCATGTCGTCCAGGACGATCACACTGCCCCAGTCCGAGTACTGCTCGACGTTCATGAAGTCGCGCAGCGCGAACTCGAACAGGTGCATGCCGTCGATGAACGACAGGTCCAGCGTCGTTTTGCGCCAGTAGCCGATCGGGCTGCGGCCGCGGCGCAGGTTGCGCAGCGGGTGACGGCCGCCCTTGAGGTGCTGGAGCGGGTTGTCGCGGGCGAAGAAGTCGTCGCTGGTGGCCTTCACCAGGTGGACGTCGCACCTCAGCTCCGAGACCACCTTGAAGGCCGGGTCGATCGCGATGCTGGGGACGCGGGACAGCGTCAGGCTGCGCCCGTCGTTGACGCCGATCTCCAGGTAGTTGCGATTGGCGCTGACCTTGTGCAGTTCCCGGAGGAACTCATGGCGTTTCACGAGGAAGACCTTCCTTGCGGATGCGGGGCAGTGCTTCATGCAGGGCGGAGCGCCAGTCGCGCGGCAGCGGCAGGCCGATCTCCTGCCACCGTCCGTGGGCGAGGGCGCTGTACGCCGGGCGGGGCGCCGGCCGGGGGAAGGCCGCGCTGCTGGTGGGGCGCACCCGGTCCGGGTCGGCGCCGATGAGGGAGAACACCTCGCGGGCGAGGTCGTACCAGGTGGCCTCGCCGGAGTCGGTCGCGTGGAAGACGCCGTGCACGTCGGGGCCGAGCCGGGGGCCGAGGCCGGCGATCCGCTCGGCGACGTCCGCGCTCCAGGTGGGCTGCCCGCGCTGGTCGTCGACGACGTCGAGGGTGTCGCGGCGGGCTTCCAGCCCGATCATGGTCCGGACGAAATTGGAGCCGTGGACGCCGTAGAGCCACGCCGTGCGCAGCACCGCGCTCGCCCCCGGAAGCTCCTCCAGCACGGCCCGTTCCCCTGCCAGCTTGGTACGGCCGTAGGCGGTGCGTGGGCCGGTCGGGTGGTCCTCCGGGTAGGGGGTGGTGCGGGCTTCGCCGGAGAAGACGTAGTCGGTGGAGACGTGGATCAGGCGGGCTTCGTGCGCGGCGCAGGCCCGGGCCAGGAAGCGGGGACCGTCGCCGTTGATCTCCAGGGCGCGGGCCTCGTCGGTCTCGGCGTCGTCGACGGCGGTGTAGGCGGCGCAGTTCACGACGAGGTCGGGGCGGTGCTCCCGCACGGCGGCGTCGACGGCTTCGGGGTCGGTGATGTCCAGGGCGGCGCGGTCGAGTCCCACGACGGTCTCACCGCGGCCGGTCAGTTCCCCGACGACGTCACGGCCGAGCATTCCGCCTGCGCCGGTGATCAGCCACCTCATGCCCGCTCCTGGGCGACGCGCCGCTTCAGGGGCTCCCACCAGGCCCGGTTGTCGCGGTACCAGGCGACGGTCTCGGCGAGGCCGGTGGTGAAGTCGTGGCGGGGGCGGTAGCCGAGTTCGGCGCGGGCCTTGGAGCAGTCGACGGAGTAGCGCAGGTCGTGGCCCTTGCGGTCCTCGACGTACTCCACCCGGTCCCAGTCCGCCCCGCAGGCGTCCAGGAGCAGGCCGGTGAGTTCCTTGTTGGTCAGTTCGGTGCCGCCGCCGATGTTGTAGATCTCGCCGGGCCGGCCCTTCGTGCGGACGAGGTCGACTCCCTGGCAGTGGTCGTCGACGTGCAGCCAGTCGCGGACGTTGCGGCCCTCGCCGTAGAGCGGCACCTTGTGGCCGTCGAGGAGATTGGTGACGAACAGCGGGATGACCTTCTCGGGGAACTGGTGCGGGCCGTAGTTGTTGGAGCAGCGCGTGACGCGCACGTCCAGGCCGTGGGTGCGATGGTAGGCCAGGGCCAGCAGGTCGGAGGAGGCCTTGGAGGCGGAGTACGGCGAGTTGGGCTGGAGCGGGTGGTCCTCCGGCCAGGAGCCGGACTCGATGGAGCCGTAGACCTCGTCGGTGGAGACGTGCACGAAGGGGCCCACGTCGTAGCGCAGGGCGGCGTCCAGCAGGGTCTGGGTGCCGAGGACGTTGGTGCGGACGAAGTCGGCGGCGCCGCTGATCGACCGGTCGACGTGGGACTCGGCGGCGAAGTGCACGACCTGGTCCGCGCCGGCCATCAGCTTGTCGACGAGCTCGGCGTCGCAGATGTCGCCCTGCACGAACTCCAGGCGGGGGTGGGTCAGTTCGAGGTTGTCGAGGGTGCCGGCGTAGGTGAGCTTGTCCAGCACGGTGATGCGCGGCGCGTCGGGCGCGTCCGAGGCGAGCAGGGCGCGGACGTAGCGGGAGCCGATGAACCCGGCGGCGCCGGTGACGAGGAGGTTCATGAAGTGATCTGCACCTTGCTGTGATCTCCGAGGACGAGACGGTGGGCGCTGGGGACGCTGGGGGCGGGGGTCACCTCGACGTGCCGGCCGATCAGCGAGGCCTCGATGCGGCCGACGCCCTGGATCGAGGAGTCCCGCAGCACGATGGAGAACTCCAGCTCGCTGTCGGTGATCCGGCAGTTCTCCGCGACGGAGGTGAAGGGGCCGACGTAGGAGTTGCTGACGACGGTGCCCGAGCCGATGACGACCGGTCCGACGACACGGGAGTTGACGATCCGCGCGCCCTCTTCGAGCACGACGCGCCCGATGGTCTCCGACGCGTCGTCCACCTCGCCGTCGACGCGGCGCTCCATGGCTTCGAGGACCGTGCGGTTCACCTCGAGCATGTCGCCGACGTTGCCGGTGTCCTTCCAGTAGCCCTTGATGACCGTGGAGCGCACGTCGGCGCGGGTGTCGATCAGGTGCTGGATGGCGTGGGTGATCTCCAGTTCGCCGCGCCAGGAGGGTTCGATGGCGCGGACCGCCTCGTGGATGAGGGGCGTGAACATGTAGACGCCGACCAGCGCGAGGTCGCTCTTGGGCTGGTCGGGCTTCTCCTCCAGGCCGATCACCCGGCCGGACGGGTCGAGTTCGGCGACGCCGAAGGCGCGTGGGTCGGCCACGCGCGTGAGCAGGATCTGGGCGTCGGGCCGGTGTGCGCGGAACTCGTCGACGAGGCCGGTGATGCCACCGACGATGAAGTTGTCGCCGAGGTACATCACGAAGTCGTCGTCGCCGAGGTAGTCCCGGGCGATCAGCACAGCGTGGGCCAGCCCGAGGGGCCGCTCCTGGGGGATGTAGGTGACGTCGAGGCCGAACTTCGACCCGTCCCCCACCGCTTCCTCGATCTCCTCGGCCGTCTCCCCGACGATCATGCCCACGTCGGTGATGCCGGCCTCGGCGATCGACTCCAACCCGTAGAACAGCACGGCCTTGTTGGCCACGGGTACCAGTTGTTTGGCCGACGTGTGTGTGATCGGCCTCAGTCTTGTTCCTGCGCCGCCGGACAGCACGAGAGCCTTCATTCGGTTCACCTTAGTCGTGATCCGGCGGATGTGAACATCACTTCTTTTAGTTGTCGACGCGCGGAGTTACCCGGGTCGTCGCCGCGCGGTCCCGCGGAGGGGGGTCAGTCCTCACCCCGGACGATGTTCCACTCGGCTCCGGAGCGGACCGCTTGCGGGGTGCCCCGGTCCTCGACGGCGGGGAGGCAGGTCCGCAGCGCGGCCTTTCCGCGCAGGCGGCGTGCCTTCGACCAGCCGGTCTCGTGCTGACGGACGACGGGCTTCTCACTGGTGTCCATGGACTCCACGACTCATCATCTTCCTTCTGCTTCCACTGCTGTTCGAGTCCCCAGGGAGAAACCGAACAAACCCGGACCGGGACGCCGGTGCCCTGCCGTCGAACTCCCCCGCCGCCGACCGGTGTTCCGGGACGCACGACGGCCCCGCGCACGGTGAGTGCGCGGGGCCGTCCATCGGGTCGCCGCCGGTCAGGCGTTGGGGCGCGCGGCGCTGATGTCGCCGAGTGCCGACTCCGGGTCGCGCTCCATGGCCAGGTCGCCCAGGGAGACGATGCCCACGGGGTGCCCGTGGTCGAGGACCGGGATGCGGCGTACGGAGTGCTCGCGCATCAGCCGCACCGCCTGGACCAGGTCGTCGTCGGGGCTGACGGTGACCACCTCGTCGCTGCACGCGCCGGCCACGGTGATCCGCTCCGGGTCGCCGCCCTTGCTGACCGACCGGACCACGAGGTCCCGGTCGGTGACCAGCCCGCGCAGCTGGTCGCCGTCCGTCACCAGGACGACTCCGAGGTCCTCGTCGCGCATGATGCGCGCCACCTCGGCGACGGAGGTCTGCGGCTCGACGGTGACCGGGTCGCCGGTCATGATGTCGCGGACATGCTGAGCCATGACGTTCCTCTTCTTCCTTCGGCTCGTGGCGGTTGCTCCGTCCTGCGCCGTGCCGGGTACCCGGTCGCCGCGGGGTGTCACCAGGTACGGCCGGCCTCCAGCAGACGGTCGCGGACGAGGGTCACGTGCGGGTTGTCCGAGGTGCCCGGCCGCCGGACGAGGAAGCCGGTGTTGATCGGCGCGTCCGCGGGGGCGTCGAGGAGGACCAGGGCGCCGGACGCAAGGTCGGCGGCGCACAGGTAGCGCGGCAGCACGCTGAAGCCGGCACCGGCCGTGACCAGCGCCAGGACGGCCCTGAGATCCGGCGCCGAGACGGCGGCGCGGCAGTTCAGCCGCCGGCCGAAGACGTGCCGCCAGTAGCGGCGCACGATGGGCAGGTCCTCGGCGTAGGCGATCAGCGGAACGTCGTGCAACGCGGCGGGCACGTCGTCGGCCCGGCGCCGCGCGACCCGGTCGGCCCAGGCGGGGGCGGCGACCAGGACGAACTCCTCATCGGTCAGCGGCACGGCTGACAGGGTGCGGCCGCGGGGCCGGGTGGTGGCGATCACCAGGTCGTGGCGGCCGGCGCGCAGTTCGTCGAGCAGGGGCTCGGTCAGTCCGGTCGTGACGCGCAGCCGTACGCCCTCGGTGACGAGCGGCGCGAGGGCGGGCAGGGCCCGGGTGGACAGCAGCTCGGCGGGCCCGGCCAGGTGGACCGGCTCGGCGCGCGACTCCCGGGGGCCGTGACCGGTGGCCTCGGCGAGCGCGTCCAGGGGCCCCGCGACACGGGCCGCCAGCTCGTCGGCGACGGCGGTCGGGGCGACGCCGCGCGGCAGCCGTTCGAACAGCTCCCGGCGGGTCTGCCGCTCCAGTGAGCGGATCTGGGTGGTGACGGTCGGCTGGGACAGGCCCAGCAGCTGCGCGGCGGCCGTGAAGGAGCCGGAGCGGTAGACGGCCAGGAACGTGCGCAGCAGGTTCAGGTCGGGCTGCGGGGGCGCGCCACCGGCGCCGAGGGGGTCGAGGGGCCTCACACGATCCGACCCTACCGGCCCCCGCCATTGGAATCCCTATGACTGCCATTGACTCTGCCATTGGAAATCCGGGGGTCCGGCGCCCTACGGTCGTTCTCGTACGAGTCATCGCCGCGTGTCCCACCGCGGCCCGTCCCACGGAGATGCACCCCCATGTCGAAGATCCTCTTCGTCGTCACCGGCGCCGACACCTGGACCCTGGCCGACGGCACCGAGCACCCCACCGGCTTCTGGGCCGAGGAGGCCGTCGCCCCGTACGAGGCGTTCCGGGCGGCCGGCCATGAGGTCGTCGTGGCCACGCCCGGCGGTGTCGAGCCCACCGTCGACCGGGCCTCCCTGGCGCCCGAGGTGAACGGCGGCCAGGAGAACGCCGACCGGATCGCGAAGGCGCTGGAGTCCTTTGCCGAGCTGCGGCGTCCGGTCCGGCTGGAGGACGTCCGGCTGGACGACTACGCGGCCGTCTTCTACCCCGGCGGCCACGGCCCGATGGAGGACCTCGCCGTGAATGCCGACTCCGGCCGGCTGCTCGCCCGGGCTCTGGAGTCGGGCAGGCCGCTCGGTGTCGTATGCCACGGTCCTGCCGCGCTGCTGGCCGCCGTCGGGACCGACGGCGAGAACGCCTTCGCCGGCTACGAGGTCGCGGCGTTCACCAACGCCGAGGAGGTCCAGGGCGGTCTCGCGGACCGCGCGAAGTGGCTGCTCCAGGACCGTCTCACCGAAGCCGGGGTGACCGTACGGGCCGGCGAGCCGTGGGCCCCGCACGTGGTCACCGACCGCAACCTGGTCACGGGCCAGAACCCCGCGTCGTCGGCCCCGCTGGCGGAGGAACTGCTGAAGCGGCTGGGCTGAGAACTCGCGCGGGGCCGCCGGGCCGGGGGCCGGTGATGCCGCTCAGCGGCCCAGCACCAGCTCCGCCCACACCTGCTTGCCGCCGCTGACCGGGAGGGTCCCCCAGGTCGCGGAGACGGCCTCGACGAGGAGGATGCCCCGGCCGCCGGTGGCCTCCCAGCCGATGCTGGTCGGCCTGACCGGCGACCGGGGGGAGGCGTCGGCGATGGCGACGCGCAGCCGGTTGTTCACGAGGGTCAGGTCCATGCGGACCTTGCCGTCGGTGTGGACGAGGGCGTTGGTGACCAGTTCGGAGACGACGAGGAGGACGGCGTCGTACTCGGCGGTGACGCCCCAGGAGCGCAGGGTGCGCCGGGCGAAGCGGCGGGCGTGCCCGACGGCCTGCGGCACCCGCCAGACCGTCCAGCTCTCCCGGAGCGGGCGCAGGTCCATGCCGTCGTAGCGCATCAGGAGCAGGGCGACGTCGTCGCTGCGCGGGGCGTTGCCCAGCAGGGCGTCGGCCACGAGCCCGAGGTCGGTGGGGCCGGCGGCGGCCAGCTGCTCGGCGAGGTGGTCCATGGCTTCGTCGATGTCGGACTCGGGCGTCTCGACGAGCCCGTCCGTGGCGAGGGCGATCAGGATGCCCGGCGCCAGGCGGAGCGGGCTCATGGGGAAGTCGGCCCGGGCGACCACTCCGAGCGGCGGTCCGCCCTCGGCCTCCGCGATCTCGGTCCGGCCGTCCGGGTGGCGCAGCACCGGCGGCAGATGCCCGGCGCGCACGCACCAGGCGGCGCCCTCTTCCAGGTCGACGTCGACATAGCAACAGGTCGCGAACAGGTCGCTCTCCATGTCCACCAGGAGCCGGTTGGCGTGCGCGACCACCACGTCCGGCGGGTGCCCCTCGACGGCGTAGGCGCGCAGGGCGGTGCGCATCTGGCCCATGAGGGTGGCGGCGCCGGCGCTGTGGCCCTGGACGTCGCCGATGACGAGGGCCACGTGGTTGTCGGGCAGCGGGATGACGTCGTACCAGTCGCCGCCGAGTTCGAGTCCGGCCGTGCTCGGCAGGTAGCGGGCCACGGCCACCGCGCCCGGCAGCCGGGGCAGGCTGCGCGGCAGCAGTTGGCGCTGGAGCATGCCGACGAGTTCGTGCTCGGCGTCGAAGGCCCGGGCCCGCACCAGGGCCTGTCCGGCGAGACCGGCGCAGGCGGTGAGCAGGGCGCGTTCGTCGGTGCCGAAGTCGTGCGGGGTGTCCCAGCCGATCAGGCAGGCTCCGGCCATGCGGTTGCCGGCGGGCAGCGGCAGGACGGCGAGGCCCCCGGGTCCGACCTCGGCCAACGCGCGTTCCAGGGGGCTGCCGGCGGGCCAGATGCGGGCCCGGCCCTCGCGCAGCGCGGCCGCGAGGGTGGGCATGGCGCGCACGGGGGCGTCGGGCCACTCGGTGCGCCACTCCGAGCGCCACAGCTCGGGCCATGCCTCGGGTTCGGGCGGGTCGAGGACGGTGACGACGAGCCGTTCGCTCTCCAGCTCGGCGAGTGCGATCCGGTCGGCCCTCAGCGGCCGGCGCAGCGCCGCGACCACGGCCTTGCCGACGTCGCGGACGGTGACGGCGGTGGCCAGCGCGGCGGCCAGCCGCTGGACGCGGGCCACGTCGGTGACGTCGGAGCGCAGCGTCGAGACGTCGACGACCGTGCCCACGAGCCGCGCCGGGCGGCCCTCGCCGCCGGGCAGGAGGCGCCCGCGCAGCCGGAGCCACTTCGGCGGGCCGGTGGGCTGGAGCACCCGGAATTCCAGCTCGCGGTCGCCGATGGACATGTGGTCCGCCTCCACGACGGACATCAGGGACGGCAGGTCCTCGGGGACGGTCAGGCTGAGCAGCGTCTCGACCCGGCCGTCGAACTCCTGGAGGTCCAGGCCGAACAGGTCCAGCAGGTCGTCGCCGACCCGGACCCGGCCGGTGTCCATGGCGAGGCTGAAGGCGTTCGGCGGCAGGTCGCCGGCCTCGGCGGGCGCGGCCGGGGCGGTGAAGGCGACCGCGTCGGAGACGAGTTCCAGGCACCTGAGGTCGTCGGCGGTGAAGCCGCCGGGGAGTTCGCTCACGGCCAGCAGGCAGCCGCCGTCCCCTTGCACGGGCAGGGCCGTCAGGAAGAAGTCCCCGGAGGGAACGCGCCGCGCCTGAGCGTCCGCGGCCAGTTCCGCCGGGCCCAGCGACACCGGCCGTCCGCCGCGGTGGGCCGCGGCGACCGGGGACCGCCCGGCCCGCGGGTAGCTGTCGCGCAGCCCGTACAGCGTCCTCGGGACTCCGGCCGACTCCATCAGGCACAGCAGCTCGCCGTCCTGGGCGGGAGCGTAGACGGCGGCGAAGGCGGCACCGGCGAAGACGAGTGCCTGTTCGAGGACGCGGCGCAGGCGTTCGGGTGAGTCCCGATCGGCCGCGATCGCCTTGAGGGCACCTTCGGCACGCGTCGTTCGCGTTCCGCGCTCCTGGGCGCCCTGACTGACCACGTTGGCCATTACAGCGCTTATGGGACACCTGCGCAGCCCCTGTGGGCGTTCCGTGGAGGCTCGGCGGCGCGTGCGCTCGAAAGGATCCGAACATGTCTTAACGCATGCGTTCCGCACGGTGTTCTCGTGACAGGCGTGACTGTGCGTGCACGGTTCGTGGCTGGAAAGCTCGGTGCTCGTCACGGAGGGGGACGCATGGACAAGCGGTACGAGGTGTACGCGCTGGCCGACCGGCATTTCTACGAGACGCCGGACCGGCTGGCGCAGGACGGGCAGGGGACAGCCGCCCACCTCTACGAGACGGCCCGCCGGCCGCTGCCCGAGGGCTGGGAGTCGGCCCGGATCGGCGACTGGCAGACGATGACACCGCTCGGCCCGGACGGTGAACCCCTCCAGGGCCCGGCCCAGGGGTGGAAGATCCACGCCTCGGCGACCCGGGCGAACGCGGAGGAGATCGCCGCGATCGTGTGGGACTACTGCGTCGAGCGGCGCGTCCCCTTCAAGTTCGTTCCGGGCCCGCACCTGCTCCACCTGCGCAACACCAAGTACGCCCCGCGCGACGGCAGCGGCAAGTTCGTCACCGTCTACCCGGCCGACGAGGAGCAGCTGCACCAGGTGCTGCGCGAGCTGGGCGCACTGCTGGAGGGGTTCGAGGGGCCGTACATCCTCACCGATCTGCGCTGGGGCGAGGGCCCGCTGTACGTGCGCTACGGCGCCTTCGCTCGGGCGTTCGTCGTGGACGAGCGGGGCTCGCTGGTGCCGGCGGTGCGGGACGGCGAGGGGCGGCTGGTGCCGGACCGGCGATCGCCGTCCTTCCAGGTGCCCGAGTGGGTGACGCTCCCGGCGTTCCTCCAGCCGCACCTCGACGCGCGGAACAACACGACGACCGGCGAGCTGCCGTACCGCATCGAGAAGGCGCTGCACTTCTCCAACGGCGGCGGGGTCTACGCCGGCACCGACACCCGGGACGGGCGCAAGGTCGTCCTCAAGGAGGGGCGGCCGCATGCGGGGCTCGCCTCGGACGGCGCCGACGCGATCGCCCGGCTGGAGCGGGAGAAGCGGGCGCTGGAGCAGGTCGCGGGCACGGGCGTGGTCCCGGAGGTGCGCGACTGGTTCGAGCTCGGCGGGCACCGCTTCCTGGTGATGGACTTCCTGGAGGGCCGTCCGCTCAACTCCTTCTTCGCCGAGCGGCACCCGCTGCTCACCCAGGACCCCGACCCGGAGGCCGTCGCCTCCTACACGGCCTGGGCGCTGCGCATCCACCGCAGGGTGGAGGAGGCCGTGGCGGCGGTGCACGCCCGGGGCATCGTCTTCAATGACCTGCACGTCTTCAACATCATGGTCGCCCCGGACGAGGAGACGGTGTTCCTCCTCGACTTCGAGGCCGCGGCGCCCACCGGGGAGAACGGCCGGCAGGTCGTCGCCCACCCCGGGTTCTTCGCGCCGCCGGACCGCCGGGGCGCCGACATCGACCGCTATGCGCTGGCCTGTCTGCGGCTGGCCCTGTTCCTGCCCGTGACCACGCTGTTCGTGGTCGACCGGGGCAAGGCGGCGCACCTGGCGGAGGTGATCGCTCAGCAGTTCCCGGACGTGCCGCGGGAGTTCCTCGACGAGGCGGTCACGGAGATCACCCGGGAGGTGTCCGGCCGTACCGTGGCCGCTCCCTCCTCGCCGGTGGACCCGGGCGACTGGCCCTACAGCCGCGACTCGATGGTCAAGGCCATCCTCGCCTCGGCCACCCCGGAACGCGACGACCGGCTCTTCCCCGGCGACGTCGCGCAGTTCTCGGACGGCGGCGGGCTCGGGCTCGCCCATGGCGCAGCGGGGGTGCTGTTCGCGCTGGACGCGGCCGGCGCCGAGCGGTACGAGGAGGGCGAGCGCTGGCTGCTGGACCGGACGGCACCGGCCCCGGTCGGTACCCCGCTCGGCCTGTACGACGGGCTGGCGGGTGTCGCCCTGGTCCTCGACCGGCTCGGGCACCGGCAGCGGGCGCTGGACCTGGTCGAGGGCATCCTCGCCGAGCGGTGGCAGAAGCTCTCCTCCGACCTGCACGGCGGACTGGCCGGGCTGGGACTCGTCCTCGGGCACCTGGCCCGTACGACCGGGGAGGCGGCACTGAGCGATCGGGCCCACGAGGCGGCGCGGATCCTCGTACAACGGCTCACGGAGCCGGTCCCGGCCTCGTCCCGGCCGCGCGCCGGACTGCTGCGCGGCGCGAGCGGCCCCGCCCTGCTCATGCTGCGGCAGTACGAGTGGACGGGCGAGGAGGCCTGGCTGGAGGCGGCGGCCGTGGCCCTGCGCCGGGACCTGGCCTCCTGCGTCACCCGCGAGAACGGTTCGCTGGAGGTCGACGAGGGCTGGCGGACCCTGCCCTACCTCGGCGACGGCAGCGCGGGCCTCGGCATGGTCCTCGACGATCTCGTCCACCACTCCCCCGGGCTCGCCGGGGAGTTCGCGACGGCCCGCTCCGGTGTGCTCGCCGCGGCCACCTCACGCTTCTACGCGCAGCCCGGGCTCTTCCAGGGCCGCGCCGGAATGATCCTGCACCTCAGCCGCACGACCACGCCGGGCGCGACCGGGGACCGGCTGGCGGCGCAGATCGCCGGGCTCGGCTGGTTCGCGATGGCGTACCAGGGCCAACTCGCCTTTCCCGGCCACCAGATGATGCGGCTCTCCATGGACCTCGCCACCGGAACGGCAGGGTGCCTGCTGGCGCTCGGCGCGGCCCTCGGCCCGGCGGCCGACGCCCACCTGCCGTTCCTCCCGCCGCCCGGAGGGCGGCCCCACTGACGCGGCTGCGCGATCCCGCGGAGTCGTGACCCAACCCCGTCCCCACGGATGACCACGGACGGACACCCAATGGAAGGACACACCATGGCACTTCTCGACCTGCAGACCATCGAGACCGAAGAGCGCACGGACGGCGGCGGCAACAGCACCGTGAGCCTGCTCTCCTGCATCAGCGCCGCGAGCGTTCTGCTCTGTCTCTGACCGACGGTCTGCTCGCTCCGGGCGGCTCCCTCCCTTCGGGGAGGGGCCGCCCGGGGTCCTTCCCCTCCCAGGAAAGGCCCCGTATGACCGCGCGCGACGACGACCCGGCGGCCGGACACGCGCGCACGCTGCTGCGCACGGCCACCCGGTACAGCGGGTCCCGCTGTGCGGCGCTGTGCCTGGTGAGCATCGCCGCGACGGGTGCCGGACTGCTGCTCCCGGCCGTGCTGGGCCGGGCCCTCGATCTGCTGCTGGCGCAGGCTCCGGCGACCCGCTGGGTGCTGTACTGCGCCGGCCTCGTTCTGTTGCTCGGACTGCTCGACGCGGTCCAGACCGTCCTCACCGGCACCATCGACGCCCGCACCACCGCGTGGCTGCGCCGCCGGCTGACCGGGCACGTGCTCGGCGTCGGCCCGCGCGCCGCCGACCGCTTCGGCTCCGGTGACCTCGTCGCGCGGCTGGTCGGCAACGCCGCCGAGGCGGGGACCACTCCGGCGGCCCGTGCGGCGCTGGTCGCCGCGCTCGCCGGTCCCGTCGGCGGGGTGGTCGCGCTGGGTCTGATCGACTGGTGGCTCGCGGCCGTGTTCCTCGCCGGTGCGCCCGTGCTCGCCCTTCTCCTGCGCGCCGTCTCCCGGGACACCTCCGAGAGCGCCTCGCGCTACCAGCGGGCCCAGGGCCGGATCGCGGCCGCGCTGGCGGAGGCCGTCGAGGGCGTCCGCACCGTCCGCGCGGCCGGCACGGAGGAACGTGAGACGGCCCGGGTGCTGCGGCCGCTGCCCGATCTCTCGACTGCCGGGCACCGCATGTGGCGGGTGCAGGGGCGGGCCGCGGCCCGGGCGGTCGCCGTGGCACCGCTGCTGCAGCTCGCGGTCGTCGCCGTGGCCGGTGTGCTGCTCACCCGGGGCCGGCTCTCGGTGGGCGAGGTGCTCGCGGCCTCCCGGTACGCGGTGCTCGCCACGGGCGTCGGTGTCCTGGTCGGCCGGCTCGCGGGCCTGGCGCGGGCCCGGGCCGCGGCCCGGCGCCTCGGCGAGGTCGAGGCCGAGCCCGCCACCGCGTTCGGCACCCGCCGGCTGCCCGAAGGACCCGGACGGCTGGAGCTGCGCGGGGTGACGGCCCGGCGCGGCGGACGCGCCGTACTCGACGGGGTGGACCTCGACGTTCCGGGCGGCACGACCCTGGCCGTCGTCGGCCGGTCCGGCTCGGGCAAGTCACTGCTGGCCGCGCTCGCCGGACGGCTGGCCGACCCGGACGCGGGCGAGGTGCTCCTCGACGGTGTGCCGCTGCGCGAGCTGCGCCGCGACGACCTGCGCGGCGCCGTCGGCTTCGCCTTCGCCCGTCCCGCCCTCCTCGGCGGCACGATCGGGCAGGCGATCGGCCTCGGTCTGCCGTCCCCCTCGCCCGGCCGGATCCGCGAGGCGGCCCGCACGGCCCTCGCGGACGACTTCGTGCGCCGCCTCCCGGACGGCTACGACACGGCCGTAGCCGACGCCCCGCGCTCCGGCGGCGAGTCCCAACGGCTGGGTCTCGCCCGGGCGTTCGCGCACGGCGGCCGCCTGCTGATCCTCGACGACGCCCTCTCCAGCCTCGACACGGTGACCGAACGGCACATCACCGACGCGCTGTTCGGCGACGGCCCGGGCACCACCCGGCTGCTGGTCGCCCACCGCGGCGCCACGGCCGCGTGCGCCGATGCCGTGGCGTGGCTGGACGGGGGGCGGGTGCGGGCGGTGGGGCGGCACGAGGAGCTGTGGCGGCTCGTGGAGTACCGGGCGGTGTTCGGGGAGGGGGCCGGGCCCCCGGACCCGGGCGACAGCGACGTGCCACCGGTTTCGGACACCCGGGGCGGGAACGGAGAGGGACATGACGGCATGAGCGGACGGATACGGCCCGCGGCGGCAGCCGGGGACGGGACGGCTCCGTGACGGCCCGGTCCCCCGACGCCCTCCCCGCCCGGGGCCTGCGCTTTCTGCTGGCCCGCCGGCGGGTCCTGCTGCGGCTGACCGCCTGGTCCGTCCTGGAGACCGGGCAGACCTTCCTCATCGGGTACGGGCCCGCCCGCGCCCTGGACGACGGCTTCCTTCGCGGGCGGCCGGACGTCGGGCTGGTCTGGCTGGCGGTGACCGGGATCGGTGTCCTGCTCGGCGCGTACGGGACCGCCCGGGTCTACGCCGCCGTCGCCGCCCTGGTCGAACCACTCCGGGACCGGCTCGTGCAACGCGTGGTCGCACGCGGGGTGCGGACCGGTGACGCGGCTTCCCTGTCCGGGCTCACCCAGCAGGTGGAGATCGCCCGGGACACCTTCGCCGGGCTGGTCATGGTGTCCCGCTCCTTCGTGGTCACCGCCGTCGGCGCCCTGGCGGGCCTGTTCACCCTCGCCCCGCCGCTCCTGCTGGTCGTGGGACCGCCCCTGGCCCTGGGCGTGGTGCTGTTCGCCGCGACGCTGCGGCCGCTCGCCCGGCGGCAGGAGGCGTTCCTGCTCGCCGACGAGGCCCTCGCCGGTGACCTCGGCACCGTCTGCCCGGGCCTGCGGGACATCACCGCGACGGGCGCCGAGGCCCACATCGCCGCCGGCACCGGGAAACGGGTCGAGGCCGAACTGCGGGCGGCGCGCGCCCTGGCCCACTGGGGCGTGCTGCGCGTGGTGTCCCTGACGATCGGCGGCCAGCTCCCGATGGTGCTGCTGCTCGCCGCCGCCCCCTGGCTCCTGTCCCAGGGCGTCACCGCCGGCGCCCTGGTCGGTGCCCTCGCCTACGTCACCCAGTCCCTGCTCCCGGCCCTGCGCAACCTGATCCACGGCCTGGGCACGAGCGGCTCCCGGCTGACGGTGGTACTACGCCGGCTGACCCGACCCGGCACGACTGACACCGACACACCTCGGACGGTCCCGAGCGGCCACCTCCCGAAGGCCGCCGACGACGGCGACACATCGCGCCCGACCGCGCCGGCCCACCCGCCGAACACCACCGACCACGACGGCGGCACGCCACACCCGACCCCGCCCACGAACGCCACCCACGCCGACGGCGACACGCCTCACCCGGTCCCCGGCACCCACCCCGCGAACACCCCTGATGACGCTGTCGACGCGCCCTGGCCGGCCGACGGGCCCGCCCCTGCCGCCGCACACCGCACCGACGCACCCCGCCCCAACGGAAACCGCTCCCCCGCACACGCCGGCCGCGGCCTCCCGCTCCCCCGCCCCGCGCGAATCGATCCGGGCGAAGAGGCACCCCCCGCCTTCTCCCTCACCTCCGTCACCTTCGCCTACGGCCCCGCCAGCACCCCCGTCGTCCAGGATCTCGACCTCGACCTGCCGCGCGGCGCGCACCTCGCCGTCGTGGGTCCCAGCGGCGCCGGCAAGTCCACGCTCACCGCGCTCGTGGCGGGGCTGCTCACGCCCTCGCGGGGCACCGTCCGGGTGGGCGGGCATCCCGTGCCGGGCCCGGAGGCCGCCGCCGGGCGGGTCCTCATCCCGCAGGAGGCGTACGTGTTCGGCGGCACCCTGGCCGAGAACCTCGCGTACCTGCGCCCGGACCCGGTGCCCGAGGAGGAGCTGCTGGCGGCGGCCGAGGCGGTCGGCCTCACCCCGCTGGCCGGCCGGCTCGGCGGGCTCGGCGCCCGGGTCGATCCGACGGCGCTGTCGGCCGGCGAGCGGCAGCTCGTCGCCCTGGCCCGGGCCTGGCTGTCGCACGCCCCGCTGGCCCTGCTGGACGAGGCGACCTGCCATCTGGACCCCGAGACGGAGGAGCGCGCGGAGCGGGCGTTCGCCGCGCGGCCGGGCGGGACCCTGGTCGTCGTCGCCCACCGCATCAGCTCGGCCCGCCGCGCCGGCCGTGTCCTGGTGATGGACGGCCGGAGCACCGCGCTCGGCGGGCACGAGGAGCTGATGCGGTCCTGCGCGCTGTACCGGGACCTCGTCGGGAGCTGGGCTCCCGCACCGGCCCGGCGGGGGTCAGAGCCAGCCCTGGCCCTGCGAAATGCGTATCGCGTCGATGCGGTTGCGGGCTCCGGTCTTGCGGGTGATGGCCGCCATGTAGTTGCGCACCGTCCCATGGGACAGGTGCAGGCTCCCGGCGATCTCCGCGATGGAGGCACCCTCAGCGGCGAGGGATAACACGCTCAGTTCTCTGCGGGTCAGCGGCATCTCGGCCGCCTTGAGGAATCCGAAGCCCAGCGAGTCGTTGACGAAACGTTCCCCCTCGGCGACGCGACGGATCCCGCGCAGCAGATTCTGCGGGGATCCCTCCTTGTCGACGTAGCCGAGCGCCCCCGCTTCGGCCGCACGCTTCAGCAGGCCCGGCCGGTTCGCGGTGGCGAGCACGAGTAATCGCGGGCGCACCCGCTCCGGCCCCGGCCGGCACAGCTCGCCCAGCGGAGGGATGCCGTAGGAGTCCGCGCACTCCAGGTCCGCCGCGCACACGTCCGGCCGAACCGACCGCATCATGCCCGGCGCGCCGCGCCACGACGTGTCGTGCACCGTCAGGTCGGACTCCTGCCGCAGCCACTCCGCCAGCACCGACCTCACCAGACACTCATCGTGCACCAGAAGCACCCGGATCACTGCCACCCCCTCCGCTCGCCGTACGCCCCCTCGTCGTATTGAGCGCGTGCCCCATTGTTCGCGACCGTGACCCTGCGTGGGCGCGGAGAACCGGCCATCAGGGTGCGCGGGGGCGCACGCCCAGCGCCCGTACGCCCGGCCACGCTTCGACTACGGGGGCATGGGTCGGGGCGGTCGGGGTAGGCACATGCCCCCGGCGGGGCCGCAGCACAGGTGACCGACGGTAACCGGGGTGGCTCCGGAGCCGCTCGTCGTGCGGGACGGGCCGCCAGGGGGGAGATTTGTTCCTGGACCCGGTCGCGCGGCCGTGCGAGGAGGTGGTCGGCGTGTCCGACGGGCAGTCCTCCGCTCAGGCGCCGGCAGCCGCCAGGGCGCCGGTCGGCCGCCCCGTGCTCTCCCTGGCGCTGGCCTCGATGATGGACGAGGTGCACGCCCACTCCGGCGCGGTGTACCTCATGGCACCCGATCAGCCGGTGCTGGAGATGGCGGTGATGGCCGGGCTGCCGCGGGCGTTCGCGGCACCCTGGGAGCGGGTGGGCCTGAGCGCGCCGATCCCGGTCTCCGACGCGGCGCGCGAGCGGCGGCTGGTGTGGGTCGGGGGCGAGGAGCAGATGGCCCGGCTCTACCCGCGGATCGCGGTGGTGCTGCCGTACCCCTTCGCCCTGGCAGCGGTGCCGATCGCCACCCAGTCCACCGTCTACGGCGCGGTCTTCGTGACCTGGCCGGGCGCGCATCCGGCGGAGATGTCCGACCACGAGCGCGAGCATCTGACCGCGGCCTGCGGCCGGCTGGCGGTCCGGCTGGAGCGGGCCGCCGAGCACAGCGTCCCGCCGCACCCCGAGGCCGATCTGCTCGCCGCGCCCCTGGTGGGCGGCATGGCCGGCACGCTCGGCACGGTCGAGGCGGCCCGGATGGTGAGCCGGCTGCCGTACGGGCTGGTCTCGCTGGACCTGCACGGCCGCATCGGCTTCGTGAACGCGGCGGCGGCCGAGCTGCTGAACGTCCCGGTGAGCCGGCTGCTCGGCACCCAGCTGTGGGCGTCGGTGCCCTGGCTCAACGACCCGGTGTACGAGGACCGCTACCGGGCCGCGCTGCTCAGTCAGCAGGTCACGTCGTTCGTGGCGCTGCGCCCGCCCGGCGAGTGGCTGTCGTTCCGGCTGTACCCGAGCACGACGGGTCTGAGCGTGCGCATCACCAGGTCCAGGGCCGTGTCGCGGATGAACCGGACCGCACCGCCGCCCGACGGCGCCCCCTCCCGGCTGGTCACCATCTCGCAGGTGCTGGACCTGGCCGGGGCGCTCACCGAGGCGGTGGGGGTGCAGGACGTGGTGCAGCTGGTCGCGGACGAGATCGCCCCGGCCGTGGGCAGTCAGGCCCTGGTCGTGCTGGGCTCACGGGCGAACCGCCTGCAGGTGCTCGGGCACCGCGGATACCCGGACCCCCACCTGGTGGAACGGTTCGACGGGATGCCCCTGACCGAGCCGACACCCGGCACCCAGGTGCTGCGCACGGGCGTGCCCGCCTTCTTCGAGTCGCAGGAGCAGCTGGAGCGCCTGTACCCGGCGCGGCTCGCGACCCCCGACGGATTCGCGGCCTGGGCCTATCTCCCCCTGATCGCCCAGGGCCGCCCGGTGGGGACGTGCGTGCTCTCCTACGCCGAGCCGCACCCGTTCCCGACGGAGGAGCGGGCGGTGATGACCAGCATGGCCGGGCTGATCGCCCAGGCGCTGGAGCGGGCGCTGCTCTACGACGCCAAGCACCGGCTCGCGCACGGCCTCCAGGAGGCGCTGCTGCCGCACTCGCTGCCGTCGCTGCCCGGCATCGAGGCGGTCGGCCGCTATGTGCCGGCCACGCAGGGCATGGACATCGGCGGGGACTTCTACGACCTGGTCGGTACCCGGGGGACGGCGGCGGCGGTGATCGGCGACGTCCAGGGGCACAACGTGACGGCGGCCGGGCTGATGGGGCAGGTCCGCACGGCGGTGCGCGCGTACACGACGGTGGGGCAGGCGCCCGAGGAGGTCATGCGGAGCACCAACCGGCTGCTGCTCGACCTGGGGTCCGACCTGTTCGCCAGCTGCCTGTACCTGCGGCTCGACCCGGAGCACGGGCGGGCCGTGATGTCCCGGGCCGGTCACCCCCCGCCGCTGTTGCGACGACCGGACGGAAAGGTACGCGTCCTCGACCTGGCGGGCGGACCGCTGCTGGGCATCGACGCCTCGGCGGTGTACCCGACGACGGAGGTCGTTCTGGCTCCCGGTTCGCTCCTCGTCCTCTACACCGACGGACTGGTCGAGTCGCCGGGCACGGATTTCGAGGAGGCGCTCGCGGAGCTGGGCCGGCGGCTGGGCGACGCCGGGGACCAGCCGCTGGACGAACTGGCCGACCGCCTCGTCCATCAGCAGCGGCAGCGCACGGACGGGGAGGAACGGCTGGACGACATCGCCCTGTTGCTGATCAGGGCCCTCGGGTAGGCCGCGGGCCGGGCCGGCACCCCGGCCGGGAACGCCGGTGGCCGGCCCGGTACCGCCAGGAAGGGGGCGGAACCGGGCCGGCGGCGTCGGACCGGCTGCCGACGGCTGTGGGGGTGTCAGCGGCTCTCGACGAGACCGGAGTTGTCCTCGACACCCTGGCCCGCGTCCTGACCGGCACCGGCACCGGCCTCGTCGCCTCCGGCCTGCTCACCGGCCCCGGCCTCTTCACCGGCGCCGGCTTCCTCACCGGCGCCGGCTTCCTGACCGGCACCGGCCTCTTCGCCCGCACCGGCCTCCTGGCCGGCACCGGCGTCCTGGCCGGCACCGGCCTCGTCACCGGCACCGGCACCGCCGCCCGCGGCACCGCCCGCGCCGAGGGTCGCACCGACCGCCTCCAGGGCGGTGGTCACCGGCTGGAAGAACGTCTCGCCGCCGACCGTGCAGTCGCCGCTGCCACCGGAGGTCAGGCCGATGGCGAGACCGTCCTGGGTGAACAGCGAGCCGCCGCTGTCGCCGGGCTCGGCGCAGACGTTGGTCTGGATGAGGCCCGTGACGGTGCCCTCCGGGTAGTTCACCGTGGCGTCCAGGCCGAGGACCTGGCCGTCGGCGAGCCCGGTGGTGCTGCCCATCCGGAAGACCTCCTGGCCGACGGTCGCCTCGGCGGCCTCGGTGATCGGGACGGTCTGGTTGCCGGTGTTGACCTCGCTGGGCGCCTCGGTCGCCGGGTCGTCGTACTTCACGAGTGCGAAGTCACCGTTGCCCGGGAACGTCGACTGGTCGACGGTGGCGATCGGCTGACCGCCCTGGGTGTCCGACCACTCGTTGCCGCCGAGGGTGCAGTGACCGGCCGTCAGGAAGGCGGGCGAGCCGTCGCCCGCGGTGACGTTGAAGCCGAGGGAGCAGCGCGAGCCGCCCGCGAAGATGGCGTCGCCTCCGGAGACGAACGGCTTGAAGGTACCGGGGGACTTCTTGAGCGTGGCCATGCCGGAGCCGAGCTCCTGCACGGTGCTCTCCAGTCTGTCCCACTTGGCACCGGTCACGGTGCTGTCGGCGGTCACCAGGAGCTTGTTGGTGCGCGGGTCGATCGACCAGGAGGTGCCGGCGATGGTCGCCTCGGACTTCAGCGTCGAGGCGCCGTCCTGGAGCTCCGACCAGCTGTTGTCGACCTCGCGGACCTTCGCGCCGGCCGCCTTCGCCTGCACGATCACGTTGTTGTTGTCGCCCGGTACCACGTTGACGACGAGCTGCTGGCTGTCGCCGTCGTAGTAGGAGCCGCCGAACGCCTCACCGAGGAGCCCGGAGAGCTGCGAGGCGAGATCCGAGGCGTCGCCCGCCTTCAGGGTCTTCGGCGCGGCGGCGGCGTCGTCGGACGAACCGTCCTGCGAGGCGTTGGCGTTGGGGAGCAGGATCGCGGCCGCGCCGAGCGCCACCACGCTGCCCGCCGCTATCGCGGCCTTGCGCTTCGGAATTCGCTTGTGACTCAAACTTCTCTCCTCCTGGGGAACGGAGTAGGTGCCGCCGTCCGGCAGCTTCTGGGGGGCGCCTGGATGGCTGTTGGTACGCACGGGCCGCACGGGGCGTTCAATTCCGATTGCAAGTGATCCCTTCGCATCGCGGAATCAGCCAACTCCCGCCGCCCGCACGGCGACCACGCGGTCCCCTGCCCCCCTGCTCGCACAGGGCCGGTCCAGGAGAGCGGGTCAGGCCGGACCGGGGAGATCCATGGCCGAATGACGGCCTTTCAGCGACGGGCGCCCGCCGACCGGGCGGAACGCAACCCTCCGTATCCGCCCGGAAACGATCCGTCGACGTCACAGGGCCAAATCCCGGCTTCAGCGAATCTGCACATCGAATGCTCAACCCGGTCACCGAAATGAGGGTTATCCACACCCCGGCAGGGTCGGACACGCCTTTGGGGCGGGAGTGCCGGATTCGCCGCCCCGCCGGGCAAGGGCCCGGATGCGCCGATGCGGTGCCGCATGTGAAGAACTCGCCGCCAAGCCGTGCACGAACCTGCACGGATCGGTGCCGCTGAGGCGCAAGTTGCCTGGTGAGGCGGGTGGTTGATTGGAAGCGCGGAGCAGCGGCGTGCTTTGATCCATCGCACCGCGGGGGCCGCTCAGGGCACTCGGAAACGGATGCCCGGTGCTCGCGGTCGCGGCCGTCATCTGTCCCCAGAGGGGGCCGCTCCCCCCTTGTGAGATATCCATATGAAGGGAAGTTCCATCATGAACTCCACCCCCCAGGTTGAGACCGTCGAGATCGCCGACGCCCAGCTCGACGCCATCTCCGGCGGCCTGTCCGTGAACGCCGTGAACACCGTCACCGACACCGTTGACGGCATTGCCCCGGTCTCCGGCCTGGTGGACACCGCCGTCGGCACCGTCGAGGGCGTCACCGGCCTCAACACGGCCCCGGTCACCGGCCTGGTCTCCGGCCTCTGATCGAGCCCTTGTGCCGTTGATTCCCGGAACCGCAGCCGGCGGTTCCGGGTTCTTCGGGTTCCGTAGAAGCTTTACGCCTCGGCCGTCCGTACCTCTTCCACGGGTGAGGGAAGTTCCTTGCAGTTCCGCCAACAGGCCCTCGCCAAGCTCCAGTCACCGGAGGAACTCGACCTGCCGGTGCGCTTCGCCCGCCCGCAGGGCTGGCTCGTGCTCTCGGTGACGGTGGTCGCGATGGCCGCCGCCTCGGTGTGGGCGGTGACCGGCTCGGTGACCTCCACCGTCAGCGCACCCGCCATCATCACGCACGGGCAGGGCAGTTACGTCCTGCAGAGCCCCGTCGCGGGCCAGGTCACCGCGGTGCTCGCGAAGCAGGGCGAACAACTGCCTTCGGACTCCCCCGTGCTCAAGGTACGCACGGGCAAGGGAGAAGCAGTCGTCCGTACGCTCGACGCGGGCCGGGTCTCCGCGCTCGCCGCGACCGTCGGGCAGATCATCCAGACCGGCGCGAACGTCGCCGCCGTCGAGAAGGTCGCCCGCGCCGGGGACCCGCTCTACGCGACCGTGTACGTCCCCGCCGAGAACGCCGCCTCCATCCCCGACGACGCGGCCGTCGACCTCACCGTGCAGTCGGTGCCGACCCAGGAGTACGGCGTGCTGCGCGGCCATGTGAAGTCGGTGGACCGCTCGGCGCAGTCCCCGCAGCAGATCGCCGCGTTCCTCGGGGACAGCCAGCTGGGCGAGCAGTTCACCAAGAAGGGCAGACCGGTGGCCGTGACGGTCCGGCTGGACAGGTCCTCCGCCACCAAGAGCGGCTACACGTGGTCCTCCGCGGACGGGCCCCCCTACAAGCTGGCCTCCATGACACTGGCCTCCGGTTCGATCCGGCTGTCCGACCAGCGTCCCGTCGACTGGCTGCTGCCATGAGCGCGACCGCACAGGAACCCCGGAGCAGGCGCCGCGCCGCCCCGCCCAAGCGCAAGGTGCCCAAGGCCCGGGCGAAGACCGTCCGCACGCCCACCGTGCTCCAGATGGAGGCCGTCGAGTGCGGCGCCGCCTCCCTGGCGATGGTGCTCGGCCACTACGGCAAGCACGTCCCGCTGGAGGAACTGCGCATCGCCTGCGGTGTCTCCCGGGACGGCTCACGCGCGAGCAACCTGCTGAAGGCGGCCCGCTCCTACGGCCTGACGGCCAAGGGCATGCAGATGGACCTGGCAGCCCTCGCCGAGGTCACGTCGCCGGCCATCCTGTTCTGGGAGTTCAACCACTACGTCGTCTACGACGGCATGGGGCGGCGCTTCGGCCGCCGGGGCGTCTACATCAACGACCCCGGCAAGGGCCGCCGGTTCATCCCCATGGAGGACTTCGACGGCAGCTTCACCGGTGTCGTGCTGGTGATGGAGCCCGGTGAGGACTTCGCCCGGGGCGGCCGCAAGCCCGGGGTCCTGGGCGCGATGCCGGCCCGGCTGCGCGGCACGGCGGGCACGATGCCCGCTGCGGTGCTGGCGAGTCTGCTGCTGGTGGCGGTGGGCGCGGCGGTCCCCGCGCTGAGCCGCACCTACATCGACGAGTTCCTGATCGGCAACCAGACCTCGCTGCTCGACGTGCTGTTCCCGTCGATGGCGGCGTGCGTGCTGCTCACGGTGGTGCTGACCTGGCTCCAGCAGGCCAACCTGCTGCGCGGCCGCATCATCTCCTCCACCCTGTCCAGCGCCCGCTTCCTGCGGCATCTGCTGCGGCTGCCGGTGACGTTCTTCTCCCAGCGCAGCCCGGCCGACCTGGTCCAGCGCCTGCAGTCCAACGACGCGGTGTCCGAGACCCTGTCCCGGGACCTCGCTGCGGCGGGCGTGGACGCGGTCGTGGTCGTCCTGTACGCGGTGCTGCTGTACACCTACGACCCGCAGCTCACGTTCGTGGGCATCGGCGTGGCCCTGCTGAACATCGTCGCCATGCGGGTGGTGATCCGGCTGCGGGCGACGCGCACGGCGAAGCTGCGCGCGGACACGGCCCGGCTCACCAACACCGCCTACACGGGCCTTCAGCTGATCGAGACGATGAAGGCGACCGGCGGCGAGGACGGCTACTTCCGCAAGTGGGCCGGGCAGCACGCCACCACCCTGGAGGAGCAGCAGCGCCTGGGCGTGCCGAGCGCCTGGCTGGGCGTGGTCGCGCCGACGCTGGCCACCGTCAACAGCGCGCTGATTCTCTGCATCGGCGGTATGCGGGCGGTCGAGGGGCACATCTCGGTCGGCCTGCTGGTCGCCTTCCAGGCCCTGGTCGCCCGGTTCACTGCCCCGCTGACGCGGCTGAACGGCGTCGCGGGCCGCATCCAGGACTTCGCGGCGGACGTGGCCCGGCTGAAGGACGTGGAGAACTTCAAGGCCGACCCGCTCTACGGCCGGCCCGGCGCGAGCGAGTCCACGCGCCGCCTCCAGGGCCATGTCGAACTGGAGAACATCACGTTCGGCTACAGCCCGCTCGACAAACCCCTGCTCACCGGCTTCGACCTGACGGTCGGCCCCGGGCAGCAGGTGGCGCTGGTGGGCGGTTCGGGCAGCGGCAAATCGACGGTGTCCCGGATGATCTCCGGGCTGTACGCGCCGTGGGAAGGCGTGATCCGCATCGACGGGCAGCGCATCGAGGACATACCGCGCGGGGCGCTGGCCGCCTCGGTCTCCTTCGTCGACCAGGACGTGTTCCTCTTCGAGGGCACCGTCCGCGACAACGTGGCGCTGTGGGACCCGTCGATCCCGGACGACGCGGTGGAGGACGCGTTGCGCGACGCCGCCCTGTACGACGTGATCACACGCCGCCCGGGCGGCATCCACAGCAAGGTCGAACAGGACGGCCGCAACTTCTCCGGCGGGCAGCGCCAGCGCCTGGAGATCGCGCGGGCCCTGGTGCGCCGGCCGAGCATCCTGGTGCTCGACGAGGTGACGAGCGCGCTGGACGCGGAGACCGAGCAAGTCGTGATGGACAACCTGCGCCGGCGCGGCTGCGCCTGCGTGGTGATCGCGCACCGGCTGAGCACGGTGCGCGACAGCGACGAGATCGTCGTCCTTCAGCACGGCACGGTCGTGGAGCGGGGACGGCACGAGGACCTGGTGGCGCGCGGCGGCGCGTACGCGGCACTGGTCAGGGAGCGGTGAGATGACGGCCGTTCACGAAGGGCACGACGGCGACCTCGTGCTGGGAGCCTTCGGGCAGATGGGCTCGCGCATCGACTGCGCCGGGTTCAACCGGCTCGACCTCGAAGGCCCGCAGGTGCTGTGGCTGGTCGCGTCCGGCGCCGTCGACCTCTTCGCGGTCGACGCCGGACAGCAGGGCCACTGGCACCACTTGGGCCGGCTGGAGGCGGGTTCGCTGGTGCTCGGCCCGGTGCCGGGACCGCAGCACACCCTGGTGGCCCGGCCGCTGCGGGACTGCGTGGTGCACCGCATCGGCCTGCGCGAGCTGTACCAGCCCGCCAACACGGCGACCTGGTCCTACGACGAGTACGGCAACCCGCAGTACGTGCCGCCGACGACGAGTCCGCTGGAGTACGCGCTCGCCCTCGGGGTCGGCCGCAGTCTGTCGATCCTCTTCCAGGCGCCGATGGCCACCGAGCGGGCCGCGGCGCCCGGGGCTCCCCCCGCGCGAGCGCATTCGAGCGTGGGGGACGACGACGACGTGTTCTGGATGCAGGTCCCGCCGGGCAGCGTGCAGTACGGCTCGCTGTACGGCGCGGAGGCCGCGGCCGACCTGCTGATGGACCCCGCGCTGTGGCAGTCGGTGGTCGACCAGCAGTACCGGCTGCTGACCACGCTGGACCGCTGGATCGAACAGCTGGAGCGCACCCACGAGACGCGCACGGCCGAGGGCATCAAGGCCGGTGAGACGGTGCGCGCCCAGGCCGACCAGACGCTGCTCGCCTCCATCGGGAAGCGGTCGGGCAAGCGGACCACCTCGGCCGACGCCGACGCCACGTACGCGGCCTGCAAGCTGGTCGGGCAGGCCGCCGGGATCCGGATCACCGAGCCGACTCAGAAGGGCACCGGGGGCGACCGCCTCGACCCGGTCGAGCAGGTCGCCCTGGCTTCCCGCGTGCGGACCCGGGCCGTACGGCTCGACGGCCGCTGGTGGCGGGACAACGTGGGGCCGCTGGTCGGTCAACGGGCCCTGTCGGGCACGCCGGTGGCGCTGCTGTGGCGGCGCGGCGGCTATGTCGCGGTGCATCCGTCGACCGGGCGTGAGACGCCGATCGAGAAGGCCAACGCCGACGAGTTCGAGCCGCGCGCGGTGATGTTCTACCGTCCCCTGCCGGAGCGGGGGCTCAGTCCGCTGCGGCTGCTGCGGTTCTGTATGCAGGGCATGCGCGGCGATCTGACGGGCCTGCTGCTCAGTGGTCTGGTCACGGTGGCGATCGGCGCGCTGGTGCCCATCGCGACCGGCAAGGTGCTGGGCGAGTTCGTGCCGAAGGCGCAGACGGACCTGATCGTGCAGGTGTGTCTCGCGGTCTTGCTGAGCAGTGTGGTGGCGGCGGCCTTCATGCTGTTGCAGAACCTCACCATCCTGCGGATCGAGGGCCGGATCGAGGCCACGCTCCAGCCGGCGGTGTGGGACCGGCTGCTGAGGCTGCCGACGAGGTTCTTCACCGAGCGCTCCACGGGCGAACTGGCCAGTGCGGCCATGGGCATCAGCTCGATCCGCCGGCTGCTGGCGGGGGTCGGGCCGACCGTCGCCCAGTCGGTGACGGTCGGCGCGATGAACCTGGGGCTGCTGCTCTGGTACAGCGTGGCGATGGCGATGGCCGCGATCGGGATGCTCGTCGTCATCGCGGCGGTGTTCCTGGGGCTCGGGCTGTGGCAGGTGCGCTGGCAGCGGCGTCTCGTGGTGCTCTCCAACAAGCTGAACAACCAGGCGTTCCAGACGCTGCGGGGCCTGCCCAAACTGCGGGTGGCCGCCGCCGAGAACTACGCGTACGCCGCGTGGGCGTCGGAATTCGCGCGCAGCCGGGAGCTCCAGCAGAAGGTCGGCCGCATCAAGAACCTCACGACGGTGCTGGGCGCGGTGTACCTGCCGCTGTGCACCCTGCTGATGTTCATGCTGCTGGCCGGTCCGGCCCGCGGCTCGATGTCGGCGGCGGCGTTCCTCACCTTCAACACCTCGGTGACGATGGTGCTGACCTCCGTCACCCAGCTGACGGGCGCGTTCGTCTCGGCGGTGGCCGCGCTGCCGCTGTTCGAGGAGATCAAGCCGGTGCTGGACGCGACGCCGGAGGTGCGGACGGCGAGCACCCGGCCTGGTCCGCTGACCGGGGCGATCGAGGCCCGACGGGTGTCCTTCCGCTACGCGGACGATGGCCCGCTGGTCCTGGACGACGTGTCGTTCGAGGTGCGGCCGGGCGAGTTCGTCGCGATCGTCGGCCCGAGCGGCTGCGGCAAGTCGACGCTGCTGCGGCTGCTGATCGGCTTCGACCGGCCGGTTTCGGGAAGTGTGCTGTACGACGGTCAGGACCTCGCGGCCCTCGACCAGTCGGCGGTGCGCCGCCAGTGCGGCGTGGTGCTCCAGCACGCGCAGCCGTTCAGCGGTTCGATCCTGGACGTCATCTGCGGCACGGAACCGTACACGCCGGAGGAGGCGATGGCCGCCGCCGAGATGGCCGGTCTCGCCGAGGACATCAAGCGGATGCCGATGGGGCTGCACACCATCGTCGCGGGCAGCGGAGCCGTCTCCGGCGGTCAGCGCCAGCGGCTGATGATCGCCCAGGCACTGATCCGGCGGCCGCGCATCCTCTTCTTCGACGAGGCGACCAGCGCGCTCGACAACGAGACGCAGCGCACGGTCATCGAGAGCACCAAGGCCCTCAACGCCACCCGGGTCGTCATCGCGCACCGGCTGTCGACCGTGATGGACGCCGACCGGGTCGTGGTCATGGAGGACGGCAAGGTCATCCAGCAGGGCCCGCCCGCCCAGCTGCTCGCCGACACCCAGGGACGGCTGCACGAGCTGGTGCGGCGCCAGATGGCGTGACGCGGCGCGTCCCTCACAGTCCCGGCGAAGCATCGCCGTTTCGCCGGGACCGCTGACACGGCGGCCCCCGGTGGCGCGTCCTCGCCGGTCCACGGCGTGCGGTCTGTTGAGCCGGCCCGTAAACGGGTACCCACCGCCCATGCGAATCAGCGTGGTGGACGTGGGATCGAACACGGTCAGACTGGTGGTCGCGGACGCGGCGGACGGGGTGCCCCTGCCGGTGCACACCGCCAAGTGGCGACTCAGGCTGTCCGAGCAGGTCACACCAGGGGGACCCGTCCCGGAGCGAGCCGTGGACCAACTCGTCGACGCGGTGGCCGAGGCGAGCAGGACCGCCACCCGGTGGGGTGCGGCGGGCCCGCTGGCCTTCGCGACCGCCGTGGTGCGCAACGCGCCGAACCGGCACGAGGTTCTGCGCACCGTCCGCGCCCGTACGGGCGTCGACCTGTGCACCCTGCCGGGCGAGGTCGAGGCCGAACTGACGTTCCTCGGGGCCCGGCGCTGGATGGGCTGGCGATCGGGGCCGCTCGCCCTGCTCGACATCGGCGGCGGCACCTTCGAAGTCGCGTTCGGACGCGGCCGGTTGCCCGACTTCGTGGCGTCCCTGCCGCTGGGCGCACGGCGGCTGACGCACGAGTTCTTCGCGGACGAGGATCCGCCGTCGCCCGAGCGGGTGCGGGCGCTGCGCCGCAAGGTCCGCCACCAGCTGCGGGACGTCGCGGCACGGATCCGCTGGGAGGGCCCGCGCACCGCGGTCGCCACTTCCCGCACCTTCCAGCAGCTGGGGCGGCTGTGCGGCGCGGCGCCCGGACGCCACGGCCCGTTCGTCGACCGGCAGATGCACCGCTCCGAACTGCGGGCGGCGATCGCCCGGCTGGCCGCCCTGCCCGCCGCCGAACGCGCGCACCTGCCCGGCATCTCCGCGCCGCGCGCCGCGCAGAGCCTGGCGGGAGCCGTGGTCGGGCACACCGCGCTGAAGCTGACCGGCATCAAGGCCGTCACGGTCTGTCCGTGGGCGATCCGCGAGGGGGTGCTGCTGCGCCACATCGAGGACGGCCCCTCCTGGTGGGCGGAGGTCGCCCGCCGCAGTGCGGAGGCCGCCCCTCCCGACCCGGTGCCGCTGCGCATCGCCGCGGCCTCCCGCTGAACCGCCCACGGCCGGGGCGTGACGTACCGGACGACGCACCGACAGGAAGGAGACCCCCGTGTCCCAGCACAAGGACCACGACCAGGACCAGCACGGCAAGCCGCCCGAGACGGCTCTGGAGGAGGTGCTGCGGGAGGTCGAGGACGCCGAGAACCGCACCGGGGACTCGGAGGAGCAGCGCCGTCACCGGGGCGAGGCCGGGGAGGCCATCACCCCCAACGCGCGAGCGCAGGAGGAGTCCGAGGGCGACTGACCCGCCAGGGCGGTGGCACACGGCGGGTGACCCCGGCCGCCGGGCGGGTACCCGGCGCGCATGGAGCACGAAGGACCACCACTGCCCACCCCGCGCGGCCCGCTGAGCAGGGGCGTCGACGCCTGTCTGCGCGGTGCGGGCCGCCTGCCCCGGCTGGAGGACGTCGCCCGCGCCGAGGTGTACGGCGACGACCTCCAGCTTGCCCTGTACCTGTGCTACGAGCTGCACTACCGCGGCTTCGCGGGCGTCCCGCCGGAGCGTGAGTGGGACCCCGACCTGCTGCGCGTCCGCGGCGCCATGGAGCAGCGCTTCCTGTCCGCGCTGCGCACCGACGCGCACGTCCACGACAGCGTGGACGAGGCACTGGCCGGCCTGCTGGTCGAGCCCGTCGAGGGCACCGGCGTCACCCACTTCCTGCGGGACGAGGGCGAGCTGTGGCAGGTGCGCGAGTACGCGGCCCAGCGCTCCCTGTACCACCTCAAGGAGGCGGACCCGCACGCCTGGGTGCTGCCGCGCCTGTGGGGCCGGGCGAAGGCGGCGATGGCGGCGGTCGAGTTCGACGAGTGGGGCGGGGGCCGCGCCGACCGCGTGCACGCCTCGCTGTTCGCCGATCTGATGACGGACCTGGGCCTGGACACCACGTACGGCCGTTATCTCGACGCAGCGTCCGCCGAGGCCCTGGTCACCGTGAACATGATGTCGCTCTTCGGGCTGCACCGGGCGCTCAGAGGCGCCCTGGTCGGCCACTTCGCGACGGTCGAGATCACCTCGTCACCCGGCTCGCGGCGGCTCGCCGAGGCGATGCGCCGCACCGGCGCCGGACCCGCGGCCGAGCACTTCTACGACGAGCACGTCGAGGCCGACGCGGTCCACGAGCAGGTGGTGCGCCACGATGTCATCGGCGGACTGCTGGAGAGCGAGCCGCATCTCGCCCCGGACATCGCCTTCGGCATCGACGCCACCGAATTCGTCGAGGAACGCTTCGGCACCCGGCTGCTCGCCGACTGGCGGGCATCCCGTTCGTCACTGTGCGCACCACTTGCCCGGGAAGCAGCTCATACCTCCTGATTGCCGGGGTACCCGGTGTCCGTGATTGCACTGGTACCCCCGGGCGTGTACGCCCCGCAGGAGGACACCGAGTTGCTGGCCGGTGCCCTGTCCGACGAACCGCTGCCTCCGGGGGCGGAAGTCCTCGACGTGGGCACCGGCAGCGGCGCCCTGGCCCTGGAGGCCGCGCGCCGCGGCAGCCGTGTGACCGCCGTGGACCTGTCCTGGAGCGCCGTGTGGGCCGCGCGGCTCAACGCCCGTGTGGCAGGGCTGCCGGTCCGGATCCTGCACGGGAATCTGTTCGAGCCCGTGCGCGACGAGATGTTCGATCTGATCCTGGCCAACCCGCCGTACGTGCCGGCGCCGGACGGTCATCGCAGGCCGCCGCGGGGCGCGGCCCGGGCCTGGGACGCGGGCGGCGACGGACGGCTGGTCGTCGACCGGATCTGCCGGCAGGCGCCCGGTCTGCTGCGGCCGGGCGGGGTCCTGCTGCTCGTGCAGTCTGCGCTCAGCGGGCCGGACCTGACCGTCCAGCAGTTGCGCGCGGCCGGCCTGAAGGCCGCCGTGACCCGCCGGCGCCGGATCGCGCTCGGGCCGGTGCTGCGCGGCCGGGAACACTGGCTGCGGCAGCAGGGGCTGCTGTCCGCCGCCGAGGACAAGGAAGAGCTGGTGGTCGTCCGTGCCGAACTCCCCGTCTGACCGGTCCGCCGCGCCTCGCCGCGTCGCCGTCCAGCGCAAGGGCCCGCTGCTCATGGAGGGGCCGGTGGAGGTGGAGCTGGAGGACGGCTCCGTCGTCACCTCCGACCGCTTCCGCGTGGCGCTGTGCACCTGCCGCCGCAGCCGTCGCTACCCATGGTGCGACACGAGCCATCGCGACCGGGCGTGAAGCCCGGGGCGTAGAAAGCCAGGGGCCGGCGGGCGGCCCCACTCCGCCCGCCGGCCCCCTTGCGCGAGATCGCGACTTTCCGTGACAACGGCCCGGCTCCCCAGCCACGGCCCGCTGCGCTTCACGGATTCAGCGCGATCCCGGTCTGTGGGATCGGCCCTCTCAGAAGGAGAAGACGCCCGTTCCGTAGGCGTTCTTCATGCAGTCGTTGGAGAAGGTGCGCTCGTAGGAGACGCGCTTGCCCTGCCACACGCCGTCGACGGTGACGACCACCGGGTCGTACTGCTTGGTGCACATCACGCCGTCCCTGGCGGTCAGGGCGTCGAAGTCGCCGCCGACGCCGCGCAGCTCCGCGCAGGCCGGTCCGGCCGCAGGGTGCGTGCCGGCGGGCGTCGGGGCACAGGTCAGGGTGACCGCGCGTTCCGGAGTCGTCGCGATCGCGCTCTCGCCGTGGCCCACCGTGAGGACGAGGGCCGAGGGGGCGTAGAGCGCGGTGGGGGCCTGGCCCGGATCGGCGAGAGCGGCCCCCGAGAGGGGTCCGCAGACGGCGGTGGCCGTCAGTCCGAGGGTCATGGCCCAGCGCGCGGTGGTCCGCATTGTGTGCATCCTTCCGCATCGATTACAGGGTGTGCCGGCCCTTGCTCGGTCGGTGCCCGGGGCGGCGAGCGCGAGTCTGCCGAGTCCGCCGCGGAAACACACATCGACCCCACGGGTTTCAGTAACCTTGCGTGTTGAATCAGTGGCGCGAAGTTACGGAATCCGGACCGGTGAAGCCCGTAACTGCGCGGTCCCCCAGGTCACGAAGCGGCCAGATGGCTGATTTCCGTGCGTTCGTTAATAGGCCTGAAACATTCCGATTCCGCTCTCGGCCGACTGCTTTGTGATGCCTTGCGTTCATGGAACGGCCGAGTAATCGTCATTACATGATTACGACCGAGCAGACAGAGAAGCTTCGCGGCTGGTTCGCAGGCCGGCTGCCCGACGACCTCTTCGAGGAGCTGACCGAGATCACGGTCGACCGCGAGGAGATCACCGTGATCGGCCGCATCCCTACACCGCGGCTGGCCGAGGACGCCCCGGCCGCCGAACGGGAGGCGGCCCTGGAGAGCCGGGCGCAGGAGTTCCGGGAGCGCACCCGCGAGGACCGGATGGCCGTGGCCCGCGAGGCCGAGCACCGGTTCCGCCGGAAGGTCTCCTGGGGCGTGGAGTGCGGCGGGCGGCGGACGCTCTTCACGCACGTGGCCGCACCGGTCATGACGCGGCTGCGCCAGCCGGAGCGCCAGGTCCTCGACACCCTGATCGCCGGAGGCGTGGCCCGCAGCCGCAGCGACGCGCTGGCCTGGTGCGTCCGCCTGGTCCAGCGTCATACGGACGACTGGCTCACGGAGTTGCGCGACTCCCTGGAACACGTACAGCGCGTCCGCTCCCAGGGCCCGGACACCGAGCCGCGGCCGGACGAGGAGTGACCCTGTGCGGACCCCGTCCGCCCCCGGTCCGCCGGAGCGCATACCGATCGGTATCCTCGCCCGCACGGCACGGTCTCGACGAGGAGACGACGAGAGGCGGGCGTACGGTGGGCAAGCACTGGGCGGACTTCCAGTACGAGATCTATCTGAACGGCATGTCGGGCGCCGTACCGCGTCTGCCCACCGATCTGACCCGGCTGGAGGAGCTCACCGAGCAGCGGCTCGGGCCCGGCCCGGTCGGCTACGTGGCGGGCAGCGCGGGCAACGGCAGTACGGCCCGCGCCAACCGGGCGGCCCTGGAGCGCCGCCGGATCGTGCCGCGCATGCTGCGGGACGTGCACGAGCGGGACCTGTCGGTCGAGGTGCTGGGCCGCGTCCTGCCCGCCCCCCTCGCGCTGGCGCCGGTCGGCGTGCTGTCGATCATGCACCCGGACGCCGAGCCCGCCGCGGCCCGGGCCGCCGCCGCGCAGGGCGTGCCGTTCGTCCTGTCGTCGGCGTCCAGCACCCCCATGGAGCAGGTCGCCGAGGCCATGGGGGACGCCGAGCGCTGGTTCCAGCTGTACTGGCCGAAGGACCCGGAGGTGGCACGCAGCTTCCTGGACCGCGCCAAGGCGGCCGGGTTCACCGTTCTGGTCGTCACCCTGGACACGCCGCTGCTGTCGTGGCGGCCCCGCGATCTCGACCAGGCGTACCTGCCGTTCCTGCACGGCGTCGGGACGGCCAACTACTTCTCGGACCCGGCGTTCCAGGCGGGTCTGGCCAAGCCGGTGCACGAGGATCCGAACGCCGCCGTGATGCACTTCGTCGGGATGTTCTCCGACCCGGCCAAGAGCTGGCCCGACCTCGCGTTCCTGCGGGAGAACTGGGACGGCCCGATCGTCCTCAAGGGCGTCCTGCACCCGGACGACGCGCGGCTGGCCGCCGGCGCCGGCATGGACGGCGTGATCGTCTCCAACCACGGCGGCCGCCAGGTGGCCGGGTCCGTCGCGGCGGCCGACGCGCTGCCCCGCGTCGCAGAGGCGGTGGGCGACCGGCTCACCGTCCTGTTCGACAGCGGCGTCCGCACCGGTGACGACATCGTCAAAGCCCTCGCCCTCGGCGCCCGCGCGGTCCTCGTGGGCCGTCCGTACGTCTACGGCCTCGGTCTCGACGGCCAGTCGGGCGTCGAGCACGTCATCCGCTGCCTGCTGGCCGAGCTCGACCTCACCCTCGCCCTCTCCGGGCACGCGACGCCGGGCACGATCGGCCCGGCCGACCTCGTCGAGGATCCGGTCTGACGGGGTGGGCTGCGCCGCGTGCTCGCCGCGCAGCCCCGCTCGGGCCCCGGGGCCCGTCGTCAGGCGGTCCGGCCGTCGGTGACTGTCACCTGGCGGGCCGCCGGGTCGTCCTGCTCCTCGATCGACAGGGAACCCTCCGCCGTCGGCAAGGGCTCCGGCTGCCAGCGTTGTGCCTCGGAGGTGCGGTCGCGCACCTTGACGACGATGTCGGCGTCCGGGTCGTCGTCCGCCGGGGCGAGGGCGAGCCGTTCGTCCCAGCGGGGCAGCAACTCCCCCTGCACGGTGAGGTCGTAACGCACGTCGCCGCCCCGCTCGGCATCCTCGTCGGCGCAGGTGCCGAGGACGACGACACCGGCGTCCTTGTGGGAGTCCAGACACAGCCCGGGGTCGGCCACGCTGCGCAGCAGCCCGTCGTCCTCGTACGTCCACTGCTGCGTCCACACCGTCGAGCACTCCGCGAGCTTCGCGCCCGAGCCCTCCTTCGGCAGGCCCCGGATGTCGAGGCACAGGTCGGCGCCGGCGTTGCGCAGCCGTGTCACACCCGGTGCCGAGGGAAGCCCGGCGGTATCGGGCGGCGTCGCCGACGTGGGGCCCTTGCCGCCGGCGGCGCTGTTGGACCCGGCCGGGTCGGCCTCCCCGCCGTCGTAGGACGACGCGCTGATGATGAGCACCGTCGCCAGCACCCCGGCCGAGACCGCGCCGACGCCCGAGAGCAGCGCTCGTGACGAGCGCAGCGCTTCCGGAACCCCGCGGGCGGGCACGGGAAGCCGGGACAGCAGACCGTGCCGGCCGCCGCCCCGCCGGCCGCCGCCGCGCCGGCCGGAGCGAGCGCCCCGGCTCCCGTGGGACGCGCGTCCTGGGCGCGAGTCGAGGTAGCGGCGGGCGCCCCAGCCGAGGACCGCCTCGGCGATCAACGGCCCCAGCGGGCCCTCGAAATGGCTCAGTTGTTCCGCGGCGCCCCGGCAGTAGCGGCACTCGTCCAGATGCTGCTGGACATCCGGCAGGAGTGCACCGCCCCGGCGGATCGGGACGTCGAGGAGGCGGTTGTAGAAGCGGCAATCCTGGGTGGGCGCGAGTTCGCGATGGGCATGTACACAGCCTTCGCGGAATGTGTCCCGTGCCTGTTCGAGGAACGCCGACGCGATGTCGGTGTCCATGCCCAGCAGGCCGGCCGGGACGCTTAAAGGATCGGCCTCGACCTCGACATGCCACAGCAAACAGCGCGAGGCGGCGGGAAGTGCCTGGAATGCCCGCTCCGCGAGGATGCGATTTTCGGGCGTCATGGACGTCGCCGCGCGCAGCCCGCGCCCTCCGGCCGGTTTCTGGAGCGCGGGCAGAACGGCCGATATTCGATCGTCGCCGGACCACTCGCGGATCGTGTCGCGCACGGTCACCAGAAGGGCCGGGCGCAGCGCGACGGCCGACTCGCCGAAGGCGAGGCGGTTCAGGGTCCGGTGGAAGGCGGTTGTGGTCACCATCGCGGCGACCTGCGCCGACGAGGCGAGACAGATCACCGCGTAGTCGTGCACCGGCTGGTAGTGCCGCGCCATCAGCAGCGCGACGGAATGGGCGGCGACCTCGCCCTCCGGGCTGCCTCTCAGCGGAGCGGCGAGTGATTCATCGGATTCCCCCGGATCCCCGCCGGGCGGGGGATACGGAGGACGAGGGGGGTGGGGGGTGGGCACTGAGATGGTTCCTTCCCACGCATGTGACACACAGAGGTCATGCCGCCGCAAAAGGAGGCCCGGTTGGTGCGTACCTCTTTTGGCGCGGCGCGGGAGGTGCGAATTCACCGACGGTGAATCGGATGCGGTCCACAAATCACGTGCGACACCCGGCCATTCCCCCCGCACGCGTGTTTCACTCTTCCACAACCCCCACACGGCCAACAAGGCGCCCGGACAACATCCCCGCCATTGACAGAAAGTCAGAAACGGGGGAACGGATGCTCGCGGTTCGCACCCGTTTTCGACATTTCCCTGCGGCCCGTATGAATCGGGCGCCCCGTCCGTTCCTCAGATCTGCCAGGAACGCAGCCGGTCCGCCGCGCCGTACACGTCGGTGGTCCCGGACAGCAGATCGCGGGCGAGGTCGACGAGCGCCCCGTAGGGCGGGTCGATGCCCACGCCGCTGACGAACATGTACGCCACGGCGGTCGCACAGGCGAAGCGGGCGTTGGCCGAGGGCAGCGGCCGGAGCACGGTGATGGTGTGCAGCAGCGCGGCGGCCCGCCAGGCGGGGTCGGAGTTCACCCCGAGGCGCGGCGGGTCGACGCGGTGCCGGGCGACGGCGGCGACCAGCGCGGAGAAGTCGTTGACGGTGGGCTGGTCCGGCAGGACCTCCTCATGGCGCTGCAGCAGCCAGGGCACGTCGATATGGATCACGGGCGCCATGAGTCAGGCGGCCCGCCCTTCGCCCTTGACGGGCGGTTCGTCGTCGGGGAACGCGGCGGCGAACTCGTCGGCGTGGGTGGAGAAGAACCGGCGGAAGGCCTCCGCGCCTTCCTGCAGGGCCCGGTGGCGGGCTATGTCGGCCGCGGCCGCTTCTCGCACGAGCGCCTTCATGGACGTACCGCGCTCCTTGGCGATCTGCCTGAGGTCCTCAAGTTCGCGGTCGCTGAACTCCACGTTGAGAGCTGGCATGACTTCACGGTACCGCTCGGGTACTGACTCGTAAATACCCCGAGGTCAGCGCGGTCGCCGAGTGGTACCGGGACGGTGGACGGCCTGAGATGTGGGTCACATCGGGCCGGGCGATGTCACATGCCGGGGCCCTGCTCGGCTCGCAGTGGTGAGCGCGCCAGAGGAGGCCCCCGCAATGACCGAGAGCTCCGTACCCGGCACCGGCACCCCGCTCGACGCGGCGACCGGGGTGTTCGTCGACCATCGCGAGCTGCTGTTCGGCGTCGTCTACAACATGCTCGGCAGTGTCGCCGACACCGAGGACGTCCTCCAGGAGACCTGGCTCTCCTGGACGGCCCGCGGCGGCGGCGCTCCCCTGGCCGGTGTCGACAATCCGCGCGCCTACCTCGTCCGGGTGGCCGTCAACCACGCGCTGCGCCGCCGCGCCGTGATCAGCCGCCGGCGGGAGACGTACGTCGGCCCGTGGCTGCCCGAGCCCCTGGTCGCGGACGACACCGGGACCGCCGAGGACCCGGCCCTGCGTTCGGAGTCGGTGTCGCTGGCGATGCTGGTGGTCCTGGAGTCCCTCACGCCGCTGGAGCGGGCGGTGTTCGTGCTGGGCGAGGTGTTCGGCTACCCGCATGCCGAGATCGCGGAGATCATCGACCGCTCCCCCGCAGCCGTACGGCAGTTGGCGCACCGGGCCCGGGAGCACGTGCACGCGCGGCGGCCGCGGTACGAGGCGCATCCGCGGGTGCGGCGGGAGGCGACCGAGCGGTTCGTGCGCGCGGCCCTCGGCGGGGACATAGCCGAGCTGATGGAGGTCCTCGCGCCGGACGTCACGGCGTGGACGGACGCCGGAGGCAAGCGCCGGCGGGCGAGCCTGCGCCCGGTGCACGGCCGGGACAAGGTGACCCGTCTGCTCACGGCCGGCCGGGGCGGTCCGGATCACCCCGTGTGGCGCTACCGGCGTGTGAACGGGGACGACGCGGCGGTGCTGTTCGACGGCGACGCCCCGTTCGCCGTCCTGGTCCTGGACCTCACCCCGGAGGGCGACCGGGTGCGCGGTATCTACGTGGTGGCCAATCCGGACAAGCTCGCCCACCTCTCCGGGACGGCGGCGTGAGCGCCGGGCGCGGAGAGCGCCTCGCCGACTGGTTCGACGGGCGGCTCGGCACCCACACGCTGGGCAGGAAGTACCTGCGCAAGGTGTTCCCCGACCACTGGTCGTTCCTGCTGGGCGAGATCTGCCTGTACAGCTTCGTGGTGCTGGTCCTCACCGGCGTGTACCTGACGCTGTTCTTCCACCCGTCGATGAACGAGGTGACCTATCAGGGGAGTTACGTCCCGCTGAACGGTGTGCGGATGTCCGAGGCGTACGCGTCTACGCTGGACATCAGCTTCGACGTGCGCGGCGGGCTGCTGATCCGGCAGATCCACCACTGGGCGGCACTCGTCTTCGTCGCCGGGATGCTGACGCACATGATGCGGCACTTCTTCACGGGCTCGTTCCGCAAGCCGCGGGAAGTCAACTGGCTGTTCGGCTGGTCGCTGCTCTTCCTCGGTCTCTTCGAGGGGCTGTTCGGCTACTCGCTGCCGGACGACCTGCTGTCGGGCACGGGCCTGAGGTTCGTGCACGGCGCGCTGCTGTCCGTGCCGATCGTGGGGACGTACCTGGCGATGTTCCTGTTCGGCGGCGAGTTCCCCGGCGACGACATCGTGGCCCGCTTCTACGCGCTGCACGTGCTGCTGATCCCCGGGGTCATGGCGGCGCTGATCGTGGTCCACCTGCTGCTGGTCGTCTACCACAAACACACCCAGTTCCCCGGGCCCGGGCGCACCGAGCGCAATGTCGTGGGCTCACCGTTCATGCCGGTGTACCTGGCGAAGGCGGGCGGCTTCTTCTTCCTGGTGTTCGGGGTGCTCACGCTGATGGCGGCGGTGGCCACGATCAACCCGGTGTGGTCGTACGGTCCGTACCGCGCCGACCAGGTGTCGACGGGCGCCCAGCCCGACTGGTACCTCGGCTTCGCCGAGGGCCTGGTGCGGATCATGCCCGGCTGGGAGGTCACGCTGTGGGGGCACACGCTGGTGCTGGGCGTGCTGATCCCGGTCGTGGTGTTCCCGCTGCTGCTGGTCTTCATCGGCGTGTACCCGTTCCTGGAGGCCCGGTTCACCGGCGACCGGCGCGAGCACCATCTGCTGGACCGGCCGCGCAACCGCCCGGTCCGTACGGCGGTCGGAGCGGCCTGGATCAGCCTCTACCTCGTGCTCCTGGCGGGCGGCGGCAACGACATCGTGGCGACGCGCCTCCACCTGTCGATCAACACGGTGACGTGGGCGGTGCGGATCGCCGTGTTCGTCGTCCCGGCGGCCGTCTTCGCCGTCACCCGGCACATCTGCCTGGGGCTGCAACGGCACGACGAGGAACTGGTGCGGCACGGCCGGGCGACCGGCGTGGTCAAACGGCTGCCGCACGGCGAGTACGTCGAGGTGCACGAGCCGCTGGACCCGGCCCGGCTGCACACGCTGACCGCTCACCAGCGGCCCGGGGAGCCCGTCGGGCACGATCCGCGCCGGGCCCTGGCCGGGCCCGGTCAGGAGTGAGCGCGGCAGAACTCCCGGACGGTCCGGTTGAACGGTTCCGGCGCCTCGATGTTGCTGAGGTGCCCGACGCCGGGGAGGACGACGAGCGTGGCCCGCGGAACCGCTGCGAGGAACTGGCGGGCGACGGTCTCCACGGGTGAGCGCACGTCGAGCTCGCCCCACAGCAGCAGCGTCGGCACCTCGATCTTCGGCAGCAGATCGCGCTGGTCGGCCTCGGCCATGACGGTGAGCTCGGTCCGTATGCTCCGGGCCCGGGTGTCGGCCGACATCACCGACAGCAGGCGTACGGCCTCGGCGGACGGCTGCCCGGCGAAGAGGCCCGGCATGGTCGGGGCGAACACCTCGGCCGGGACGGCGAGCATCCGTTCCGCGCCCTCGACCCGTGCCCGCACGTCCGCCGCGGACAGCGAGCCCTTCCAGCCCGCGTAGGTGTCGACGAGGAGCAGTGTCCGGACGAGCTCGGCGTGGTGCCGGTAGAGCTCCAGCACGACGGTTCCGCCCCAGGACAGGCCGAGGACATGGGCCGGGCCGAGGTCCACGTCCTCGATGACGGCCGCCAGACAGCGGGCGTAGTCGGCCAGGGTGAAGGAGAGCGGCACGTCGGAGGAGCGGCCGGCGCCCGGTTCGTCCCAGGCGACGACGGTGAACTCGTCGGCCAGGTCCCGGGCCTGGCCACCGAACAGCCGGGCGTCCGTCGTGGCGCCGTGCGCGAGCACGAGGGGCGGGCCCTGGCCCACCCGGTCGTACGCGACCTCGATGCCGTCGACCCGCACCGCTGGCATGACACCAGGCTACGCGCGCATGCCGGGGGCGTCCTGTCGGCCCACTCCCCCGGCACGCGGCACCGCTGTCCGGTCCCTACCCCTGGTCCGCCACGAAGGAGGCCATGCGGGTCAGGGCGGCGTTCCAGTTGATCGTGTGCTCGTTGGTCGACCAGGACTGGATGTCGTCGATGTAGCAGAACTGGCCGACGCAGCCCTGGAGTTTGCTCTGTGCGTAGGGGTCCTGGATGCTCGAGTTCGGCCCGCCCGCGAGGGTGCCCTTCGGCGGGTTGGGCTGGGCGGGGTCGAGCTGGCGGGCGTACCAGCGGCTGTGCTGGTTCTGGGCGCTGACCTCGCCGTAGCCGGTGACATAGGAGATGTTCAGCGCGTTGCGGCCCAGGATGTAGTCCATGCTCTGCAGCGCGCCGTCCCGGTACTTCAAGGCGCCGGTGATGTCGTAGGCGGTGGCGAGGACGACCGCGTTGTTGAGCACCTGGTGGCTGGAGCCCCAGTCGTAGATGTTGCCGTCCGGCGCGTACGGCATGCCGTAGGGGTGCGCCTTGAGGGTGGCCAGGTAGCGGTCGGCGCCCTTGACGACGGACTGGCGCACGGCGTCCCGGCCGGGAAGCCTGCTCGGCACCGTGGCGAGGTCGAGCCGGCCCGCGACGCCGGTGCGGGCCCAGTCGAAGCCGATCGGCTTGAAGATGTCGGCCGTGTGCACCGGGGACTTCGCGACGTACTCCTCGAACCGCTTCTCCCCGGTCGAGAGGTACAGCTCGGCCGCCGCCCAGTAGAAGTCGTCGGTGACGTCGCTGTCGGCGTAGGCGCCGCCGCCGACCCCGTCGCTCTCTGAGGCGTGGCGGTCGGGGTGGGCGAGCGCCGCCGCCCAGGCCTTGCGTGCGGCAGCCAGTGCTTTGGCTGCGAAGGGCTTGTCGTAGGGGCGGTACATCCGGGCGGCCTGCGCCGCCGTGGCGGCCAGGTTGAGGGTGGCGGCGGTGGAGGGCGGGTGCAGCTCACGCTTCTGCGGATCGTCGTGGGGCATCAGCGGCAGGCCGGTCCACTGCTCGTCGTGCATCTTGTGGTGGGCCATCCCGGCCAGCGGCTTGCCGTCGGGCACCTGCATCTTCAGCAGGAACTCCAGCTCCCAGCGGGCCTCGTCCAGGATGTCCGGGACCTTGTTGCCGCTCTCCGGGATGGCGAGGGTGCCGTCCCCGAGCTTGTCCGCCTGCCCGGTGCGGGCGTGCCGGGCGCGTTCATAGGTGCTCAGCAGCTCCCAGGTGGAGATGCCGCCGTTGACGACGTACTTGCCGTGGTCGCCCGCGTCGTACCAGCCGCCGCTGACGTCGAGGGTGTAGTCGCACACGCCGGGCTGGCAGGGCACCGAAGTGTCGCCCTTGTTGGGTGCCACGCCCACGTGACCGGCCGGGCGGCCGTAGCCGGGCCGCAGGTCGTCGCGTATCGCGAGGCCGCTGCGCTGCGTGTAGTAGTACTTCGCCGCGTCCAGCCGGAGCCGCTCGTAGGCGCTCGTGCCGATGTCGAAGGGGCGGCTGGTCTCGCCGTCGGCGACGAGTGTGAAGCCCGCGCCCTTGGCGCGGAGCGCGCCGAAGTCGATCGAGTGGACGTTCTGCCCGGAGGAGGCGTCGACCCCGCGCGGCAGGGTCGTTCCCCGGGCGACCACCGTCCCGGCGGAGTTCTTGAGCTGCCAGGGCAGCTTCGCCGTGGCGTCGGTGACCAGGGTGGCGTTCTTCGGTCCGGCCGGCAGGTAGCCGACCTGGTTCACGCGGACCCGGGGCCCGGTGTCGGGCTCGTACGGTTCCGGCGTCACCCCGCCCAGCAGCGAGACGTCGTCCATGCAGAAGCGCCAGGCGTCCGCGCTGCCGCCGAGCTGGAAGCCGACCTGCCCCTGAGCGGTGTCGACGGGCGAGGTGAAGGTGTACGAATAGGTGTCACCGGACACGCTGAGCTGCGGTGTCACCTCGTGGTAGGTGTCGTACGGCGACACCGACAGGCCCACGATCGCCCGCACCACGTGCCCGGCGGGTGTCCCGGTCGCGCTGAACGAGAAGCGGTACGACTCCCCCTTCACGAGGGTGATGTCGTTCTGCCCGACGGCGGCGTCCCAGCGGTTGGTGGTGCCGCCGGGGACGTCGGCGCAGAGCCGGCCGTCGGACAGGCCGGCGGTGACGTTGCTGGTCGTCCACCAGGGGTCGGTGGTGGTGTCGAAGGTGCCGTTCCTGACCTGCTCGGCCTCTTCGGCCCCGGCCGGCGCGGAGGGCAGCGCGGTGAGGGCGGTCGCCAGCAGGGCGGTCAGGGACAGCAGTGCGGTTCTGCGTCGTTTCACGTCTGGGCTCCTCCGGGAGGTGCGGGTGGCGCTCAGCATGGGAGCGCTCCCAGATGCGGGCGCAGACCATGGTTGTGGCTGATGTGACACTCCGTCAACGGTCCGGACGGGAGTGGCTGTTCACCGCCCGTCCGGACCGGGGCGGCCTAGAGGGTGTCCAGCCGGCTGATGCGTATCGCGCCACGTGCCTCGTCGGGGTGGCGGCTCGTCAGGGTGAGCCGGATCCGGGAGCCGCGCAAGGGCCTGAAGGTGATCATGGTGGGGGCGTCGGAAGCGGCGGCCCAGCCGATCTCGGTGTCCCGGGCGGGCTGCCACGCCCGGCCGTCCCAGACCGCGATTTCGATCGTCGCGGGCAGGCTGTGCGAGGCGTCCACCGTGAAGAAGACGTCCACCCGGTCGAAGGCGCGGGTGCGCCCGTGGTCGACCGAGACCCAGTCCTCGGCCCGCGCGCCGTCGAAGGCCGGCAGCAAGGGCGTGGCCTGCTTGAAGAAGCCGTTGGACCAGCCGGTGGCCGGATCGCCGTCGAGCATGGCGGCGGGCAGGGTGTCCGGGCGGCCGGAGTAGCCGGCATCCGCGTGCGGGTGGTCCACGGGAGCGGGATGCTCCGGCCCGAAGGCGGGCGGGGGCGTCTCGGCCCGGTCCCTGGCCGGGGTGGCGCGGACGGTCGCGGTGCCGGTGCGCAGCCCCTCGGCGCGGGCGGTCACCTGCACCGCGCCGGCCTTCGTGCCGGACCGGACGATGGCGAGGGCCTTGCCGTGGAAGGCGGTCCGGGTGCTCGCCTGGTAGCGCTCGGCGCTCTCCTGGCGGCCGTTGTCGAGGCCGGCGAGGGAGCCGCCCGCCACCTCGAAGGAGAGCAGGTGCTCCGCGTCGGGCACCACCACGCCGCGCCGGTCGACGACCTCGGCGGTCACGAAGACCAGGGAACGGCCGTCCGCGGCGAGGGACGCGCCGTCCGCGGTCAGGCGTATCGCGTGCGGGGTTCCGGCGGTGCGCAGGACGTCGGTGGCGACCACCTCGCCGCCCTGCCGTGCGACGGCCTTCAGCTCGCCCGGCGCGAAGGGCACCCGCCAGGTGAGGTGGAGCTTGCCGGCGCTGCCGTTCGGGCTGGTGTAGCTGCCGGGGTAGGGACCGTCGGTGAAGGTCTTGTCGTCGCCGGTCGCCTCGGTCGTCTCCAGGTAGGTGCGGCCGTCCACGGTCTTCTTGGTGTCGAAGCGCCGGACGCCCAGGGACTTGCCGTTGAGGTACAGCTCGACGGTCTCGACGTTCGCGTACGCCCAGACCTCGACCGTGTCGCCCTTGTCGTGGTTCCAGGTCATCGGCAGCAGGTGGACCATCGGCCGCTCGGTCCACTGGCTCTGGAAGAGGTAGTACATGTCCTTGGGGAAGCCCGCGGTGTCGACCGCGCCGAAGAAGGACGCCTTGACCGGGAAGACGTCGTAGGGCGTGGGCTCGCCGAGGTAGTCGATGCCCGACCACAGGAACTGCCCGGCGAACCACTTGCGGTCTCGGTCCTTCTTGTGGCCGTACTCGCCGCTCATCGTCCAGGAGGCGAGGTTGTTGTCGTAGGAGGAGGTCGCGCGCCTGCCCGGTGTGTGGTTCTCGCCGGTGTTGAGGTGCTCGGGCTCCTGGTAGGCGCCGCGGGTGGAGGTCTCCGAGGACGACTCGGACTCGAAGAGGAACAGGTGCGGGTAGGCCGCGTGCAGCTGGTCCACCGACTTGGCGGTGTTGTAGTTGAGGCCGAGGCCGTCCAGCTTGGCCAGCATCAGGTCGGACGCGGAGCCCTTGGCGGGCAGGCGGCGGTACTTGTCGGAGCCGATGACCAGCGGTCGGGTGTCGTCGGCGGCCCTGATCGCGTCGATGATCCGGTCGGCCATGGCGAGGCCCGCGGTGGAGGTGGAGTCGGGGACCTCATTGCCGATGGACCAGCTCAGCACGGCGGGCGAGTTGCGGGCCGCCAGCACCATCTCGGTGGCGTCCTTCTCGCACCACTCGTCGAAGAAGCGTCCGTAGTCGTACCGGTTCTTGCCGGTGCGCCAGCAGTCGAACGCCTCCACGAGCATGACGACGCCCAGCTCCTCGCAGACCTGGATCACCTCGGGCGCGGGCGGGTTGTGCGAGGTGCGCAGGGCGTTGACGCCCATGGACCGCATGATCTCCAGCTGCCGGCGGACGGCGTCGATGCTGACGGCCGCGCCGAGTGCGCCCAGGTCGTGGTGGAGGTCGACACCCTTGATCTTGTGGTGGGTGCCGTTGAGGGAGAAGCCCTCGTCCGGGTCGAAGCGGAAGGTACGGAAGCCGAAGACCGTGCGGTAGGTGTCGGTGGTCCGGCCGCCGACGCGCAGTTCGGTGTGCAGGGTGTAGCGGTGGGGGGTCTCGAAGTCCCACAACTCGGGGCGCCGGACGGTGAGTTCCTGGGTCTCGGTCCGCTCGGTGGTGACGGCCGCGGCTGAGGAGGTACGGGCGACCGTCCGGCCCTCGCGGTCGACGATCCGGGAGACGACCTCGACGTCGGCGTCGGTGCCCGAGGCGTTGACGACGGAGGTGGCGACCCGTACGAGGGCCCGCTCGGCGGAGATCTCGGGCGTGGTGACGCGGGTGCCCCAGCGGGCCACGTGCACCGGCTCGGTGATCACCAGGCGGGCCTCGCGGTAGATGCCGCTGCCCGAGTACCAGCGGCTGCTGGGGAGCCGGTTGCGGACCTGGACGGCGAGCACGTTCCCGGTGGTGCCGTCGGTGTGGACCAGGTCGGTGAGGTCGAGGGCGAAGCCGGTGTAGCCGTAGGGGTGGCGGCCGGCCTCCTTGCCGTTGCAGTAGACGGTGGAGTCCATATAGACGCCGTCGAACTCCACCGAGACGCGCTTGCCGGCGAGGGCGGGCGGCAGGGTGAAGGCCAGCCGGTACCAGCCGAGGCCCCCGGGCAGGAAGCCGGTGCCGCTGGTGGTGCCGTGCTCGGTGGTGGGGGTCTGCTCGATGCTCCAGTCGTGCGGGACGGCGGTCTCGCGCCATCCGGAGTCGTCGTAGCCGGGGAGGTGGGCGTCGGCGTAGGCGCCGGTCGGGTCGGTGATGCCGCCCGGATTCACCAGCGCGAAGCGCCAGCCGTCGCGCAGTGCGACGGTCCGGCGGCCGGTCGCACCGCGCGCCTCCCCGGCGGCCCACGCCTCCGGGGCACCGAGCAGCGCTCCGGCTGCGGGTGTGGCCGCGGAGGCGAGCAGGACCGATCTGCGCGTGACCGACATGGCAGCTCTCCCTCATGAGAACTCAGAAGTGCTCACAACTGATCGCGAACAAACAGATTCTGTCGACCAGTCACACCTGACCGTCAAGGGTGCGGGAGCGTCCTTCTGCCCCAGGGGGCACTTCGACCGGATGTGCACCTCGTCTCCGGCCGCGCAGTCGGCACGGGGGTTACCGGTCCACGTCGGGTGCCTACGGACTACGCTGGAACTCAACTGGCTTCCCTGTTCACTGTGAGTGTCCGTATGGAGTCGCGACGATGAGCCCGGACGAGGTGTTCGACGATGGCGTGGCCGCCCGTGCCGTCATCGCCGTCGACGGCACGCTCACCGAGTGGAGCGAGGGCGCCCGCCGGCTGCTGGGCCACACCGCCGCCGAGGTCGTGGGCCGCCCGGCCGCAGCGCTGCTGGCCGACGGCGCGGAGCTCCCGTCCGTGCCGGACGACTCCCGCTGGAGCGGCACCCTCACCCTGCGCCACCGCGACGGCCACCCGGTGTCCGTCTGGGTGCTCGCCCATCGCAGGCCGCCCGAAGGACCGGAGACGACCGAGTGGCTCGCGGTGTCCCCGCCGGAGGCCACCGGCCCCGGACTGCCGGACGACCCGCTGGTGCGCCTGGCCCTGACGCAGTCGCCCTGCGCCACGATGGTCTTCGACGAGCGGCTGCGGCTGCGCGGCGTCAACGAGGCCATGGCGGACCTCCTGGGACTGCCCGCCGGGCGGATGCTGGGCCTGAAGCCCACCGACATCGGCAGCCGGCCGCAGAACTCCGAGCTCGAGAAGAATCTGCGCCAGGTCCTGGGCACCGGCCGGCGGCAGGACATGCAGACGTACATGAAGGCCACCGGCGAGAGCCGGGCCGCGCACGCCTGGCTGGCCAGGATGGCACCGCTCACCGACGGGGCCGGCCGGGTGCGCGGCGTGTGCGTGACGGCCCACGACTTCTCCGACCAGTACCGGGCACGGGAGCGGCTGCAACTGGTCAACGAGGCGAGCGTGCGCATCGGCACCACCCTCGACGTCACCCGGACGGCCCAGGAGCTGACGGACGTGTCCGTTCCCGCCCTCGCCGACTTCGTCAGCGTCGACCTGCTGGAGGCGCAGGAGGGCGGTGGCGAGGCTCCCGGCCCGCCGGCCCCGCCGGTGCAGCTGCGCCGGGCAGCCCACCAGTCGGTCAACCGGGGCAGCCCCGAAGCGGTCGTCAAGCCCGGGCAGGTCGACGTCTACCCGGAAAACTCCCCGCAGGCCGCCTCGCTGGTCGCGGGGCACACCGTGGTGGCCTCGGGCTCCTCCGGCGACCTGGAGCAGTGGCTCGCCTGGGACCCGGTGCGCTTCCAGCGGGTCCAGGAGTACGGCATCCACTCCACGATGTCCGTCCCGCTCCAGGCCCGGGGCACGACCCTCGGCGTGGCGGTCTTCACCCGCTTCCGGCGCCCCGAGGCGTTCACCGACGACGACGTGCTGCTCGCCGAGGAGGTCACGGCCCGGGCCGCCGTCTGCATCGACAACGCACGCCGTTACTCGCGCGAGCGCGAGACCACCCTCACCCTGCAGCGCAGCCTGCTGCCCCGCACCCTGCCGCACACCGCCGCGGTGGAGGCGGCCTCCCGCTATCTGCCGGCCATCCGCTCCGGCGTGGGCGGCGACTGGTTCGACGTGATCCCGCTGTCCGGGATGCGGGTCGCCATGGTCGTCGGCGACGTCGTCGGCCACGGCATCCAGGCCTCGGCCACCATGGGCCGGCTGCGCACCGCCGTGCGCACCCTCGCCGACATCGACCTGGCCCCCGACGAACTGCTCACCCACCTCGACGACCTGGTCGTCCGGCTGTCGCAGGAGTCCGGCGCGGACCATGGCGCCGGAGAGGTGGGCGCGACCTGCCTCTACGCGGTGTACGACCCGGTGTCGCGGCGCTGCAACCTGGCCCGGGCGGGGCATCCGCTGCCCCTGCTCGTCCCGCCGGACGGCCCGGCCGAGCAGCTGGACCTGCCCTCGGGCCCCCCGCTGGGGGTCGGAGGGCTGCCGTTCGAGTCCGCCGAGGTGGAACTGCGGGAGGGCAGCGTCCTGGCGTTCCACACGGACGGGCTGCTGGCGAGCCGCGAGCGGGACATCGACGCGAGCGGCCGGATGCTCCGCGAGGCCCTGTCGGCCCCTGCCGATTCCCTGGACGAGACCTGCGACCGCGTGCTGCACAGCCTGCTCCCGCCGGGCGGCTCCAGCGACGACGTGGCCCTGCTGCTGGCCCGCACCCGCGGCCTGCCGTCCGCCCAGGTCGCCACCTGGGACATCCCCGCCGATCCGGCACTGGTGGCGCCCATCCGCAAACAGGTCGTCGACCAGCTGGAACGCTGGGGGCTGACCGAGGCCACGTTCACCGCCGAGCTGGTCGTGAGCGAGCTGGTCACCAACGCCATCCGCTACGGCGCCCCGCCCATCCGGCTGCGGCTGATCCACGACGCGGCCACCCTGATCTGCGAGGTGTCCGACACCAACCACACGGCTCCGCACCTGCGCCGCGCCAAGACCTGGGACGAGGGCGGCCGCGGTCTGCTCCTGGTCGCCCAGCTCACCCAGCGGTGGGGCAGCAGGCACACCGCCGAGGGCAAGACGATCTGGTCGGAGCTGGCCCTGCTCGACGACGAGGTCTGAGCACGCTCCGCCGGGCCGGCGGCCCCGACCTGGGCACCGGGGCCCCTGCGGCGTTCTTACCCAGGCCTGGTTTCATGTGCGGGCACGACCTGATCGCGTCCCGGAGGACCCGCCCTGAACACCCCGCTCGCCGAAGTCCTGTCCGTGACGCTGCTGGCCGCCGTGCTGGTCTGGGCCGTCGCCCGCCCGAAGGGCCTGCCCGAGGCCGTGCTGGCGGTGCCGGCCGCAGGGCTCGCCCTCGCCCTCGGCGTGATCTCGCCGGAGCACGCCTGGGAGGAGGTCCAGCGGCTGGGGCCGGTGGTCGGCTTCCTCGCGGCCGTGCTGGTACTCGCCCACTTCTGCGACGTCGAGGGGCTGTTCACGGCGTGCGGGGCGTGGATGGCCCGCTGGGCCGCCGGACGCCCCACCCGGCTGCTCACCGCGGTGTTCGCGCTGGCGTCCGTCATCACGGCCGTGCTCAGCCTGGACGCGACCGTCGTCCTGCTGACCCCGGTGGTGCTCGCCACCGCCACCCGGATGGGCGTCCGGGCCCGGCCGCACCTGTACGCGTGCGCCCACCTGTCGAACACCGCCTCACTGCTGCTGCCGGTCTCCAACCTGACCAATCTGCTGGCCTTCACCGCCAGCGGGCTGAGCTTCACCCGCTTCGCGGCCCTGATGGCACTGCCCTGGCTGGTCGCGATCGCCGCCGAGTACCTGGTGTTCCGGCGCTTCTTCGACGACGAACTGGCCGCGCCGCTCCCCTCCCCCGGCCCCGAGCGGCGTCCCGAGCCGCTGCCGCTGTTCGCCCTCGTGACGGTCGGCTGCACGCTCGCCGGGTTCGTGGTGGCCTCCGCCGTGGGGATCGAGCCGGCCTGGGCCGCGACGGCCGGTGCGCTGGTGCTGGCCGGCCGGGCACTGCTCCGGCGGCGGGCGACGCCGCTGACGGTGGTGCGGTCCGCCTCCCCGGCCTTCCTCGCGTTCGTGCTCGCGCTCGGCGTCGTGGTGCGCGCAGTCGTCGACCACGGGCTCGCCGACGCGCTGCGGCGTGTGCTGCCCGACGGGTCGGGGCTGCTCACGCTGCTGGGCGTGGCCGCACTGGCCGCCGTCCTGGCGAACCTCATCAACAACCTGCCCGCGGTGCTGGTGCTGCTGCCCCTGACCGCCGGGGCCGGTCCCGGCGCCGTGCTGGCGGTACTGCTCGGCGTGAACATCGGCCCCAACCTGACCTACGCCGGGTCACTGGCGACCCTGCTGTGGCGGCGGATCGTGCAGCAGCACGGGCACCGGGTCGGGCTCGGGGAGTTCACCCGGCTCGGACTGCTGGCCGTACCGGCCGCGCTGGTGCCGGCCGTGGTGGCCCTGTGGCTGTCCCTGACGGTGATCGGGGCCTGAGCGCACGCCCGGTCAGCGGCGGGCGTCTCCGCCGTTGCCGCCATAGCCATAGCCCCCGTAGCCGTAGCCACCGGGGCCGTATCCGTAGCCGGGGTAGCCGTCTCCCGGGTTGCCGTACCGGCCGTCCGCGTCGCAGTAGTAGCCGTAGCGGTCGCAGGGTGATCCGGTGGCGGCGGGGCTGCTCGGCGCCGGCTTCGGGGCCGGGGAGGTCGCGGACGGCGTCGGCGAGGGCTCGGGCGTCTTCGACAGGGTGGGGGCCGGCGTGGGCGTGGGGCGCTGGGCCGGGACGGCCGCGTGCCAGTTGACGGCCTCCATCCGGAGGTCGGCCTTGGAGGTGTCGATCACCCAGCGCTGGGCCTCGTCGTCCGTCCGGGCCTTGAGGACCAGGGCCCCCGAGCCGTTGGTCGCGGCCGGGGCCAGGGCGAGGTCCTGGTCCCAGCGGGGTACGAGGGCGCCCTGGAGGGTGAAGTCGTAGCGGATGTTCTTCGGGTCCGGCCGGGACGCGCCCGCGCAGGGGGCCAGCCGCACCGAGTAGCCCAGCCGCGAGTCCAGGCACAGGTCGGGGGCGGCGCCGTTGCGCAGCAGTCCGTCGGTCTCGTAGGTCCACTGCTGGGCGGCGTCCGCGGAGCAGGTCGTGAGTCCGGCCTCGCCGTCCTCGACGGCCTTCTCGCCGTCGATGCCCACGCACAGGCCCGAGGCGACGTTGTGCAGCCGCCCGCGCAGGGCGCCCTTCGCGGCCTCGTCCGCCCCGGCCCAGGACGGGTCGGTGGTCGCCCCGCCCGCCTCGGAGTCGGGTGCTTGCCCGGAGGGCCGGTCGGTACCGGCCGGGGCGCCGTCGCCGCCGTTGCCGGTGGACCACAGGACCAGCGGCAGGACGACGAGGCCGCTGACCGTCAGGATGCCCGCGGTGAGGTTGCGCCGCCGGGCGGCACGGCGGGCCGTCCGGTGGGCGGATCTTCGCGCCGCGGTCCGGGGGCCCGGGATTGCGGAGACGGTGACGGACGGCGGTGCGGAGGGACCCTCGCCGGTCGTGCCCGGAGCGCGGTCCCTGTCGAGGGGTGTGCCCGCCGCCGCGGGAGGGGGCGGCACGGGCGCCGGGCCGCCCGGGTCGGTGAACGACTCCCCGACGGTGCCGGCGAGGGCGACCGGGTCCGGGAAGGCCCCGCGCCCCTCCCCGGTCGGCCCAGGGAAAGGCGCACGCTCGGCCCGGACGGGATCCGGAAAGAGCTCGCGCCGCTCACGGGCCGGCTCGGGGAAGGACTCACGTGCCGGCCGGACCGGGTCCGGAATGATCTCGTACGCCATCCCGGCCGGGTCGGGGAAGACCTCGCGCGCCAGGGCCACCGGGTCCGGGAACAGCTCACGTGCCGCGGCGGCCGGGGTCGCGGCGGCGGCCGAACCGGCCGCTCCCCCGGGCCGCCCCCGCTCCCTGGGACGCCCGCTCCCGGCGCCCTCCCCCGCCTCGTGCGCCCGGCTCTGCGCGTACGCCCGCCCGCCCCAGCCCAGCACCGCCTCCGAGAGGGCGGCGCCGAGGCCGTGGTTGAACTGGTCGAGCTGGTCGGCTGCGGCGTCGCAGTGCCCGCAGCCCTCGATATGCGCGCGTAGATCGGGGTCGAGGGCGAGGCCCCCGCGCCGGTACGTCACGTCGAGCAGGCGCAGATAGCGCCGGCACTCCTCGTCGGGGGCGGTCTCGCGGTGCAGTTGGAGGCATTCCTCGCGCAGCCGGTCCCGGGCCCGGCCCAGTTCGACGCGCGCGCCCTCCTCGTCCAGGCCCAGCAATCCGGCCGGAGAGGTGAGGGGTTCGGCCTCGACCTCGACGTGCCACAGCAGGCAGCGGGCGGACTGGGGCAGGCGCTGGAAGGCCCCGGACAGCAGGCGCCGCCGCTGCGAGGGCAGCAGCCGGGCGGCGGGGCGCTCCCCCTCGCCGGTGCCGCTGAGCAGCTCCGGGTGGAGCATGCCGACTCTGTGGTCACCGGCCCACTCGGCCGCGATGCGCCGCACGGTGACGAGCAGGTGGGACCGCCATGCGGAGGTCGGGCCGTTCTGGCGGAGGGTTTCTCCGAAGAGCCGGGTGAAAGCGGCAGTGGTGAGGATTCCCGCGGAGCGCGGGCCGTCGGTGCACAGCCGGGCGTAGCCGAAGGCCGCCTCCCAGTGCCGGTCCAGCAGTTCGCCGACGGGGTGGAGTGCGGGCGTCGCCCCGGTCCACTTCCTGAGCTCCGCGCTCAGTTGCTCGTCCGTCGGGCCGAAGCCGCGGGCCGGGGCCGGGGAATTCGACGGGCCTGCGTCTTTCAAAGCTGCATTCCTCTCAAGGACATGCGGGATAAAGTCCATACCAAGGGGTATGCCGGCTCGTCGGCCTCGCGCATACGAAAGAAAGGCGTGATGTGGGCACGCCGACAGGGCACACCTTTGCACAGGTCAGCGACAGGGAACAAGGGATCCGGCCGTTTCGTGCATTGCGTGCGCCGCCAGGGCCTTTTGACAAGATGTCAATCAGTGGAGCGAAAGGCATTTCCTTGGTGTCTGCCCCCTTTGGCGCCGTGCATTTGCCCGCCTCCGGAGGCCGTCCGGAAACCATTGAGCCACCGCCTGCACAGCAGCTCACACCGCCGGCCGCCTTCCCGGTCCCTGCCTTTCGCAGACGGTCCGGGAACCAATAGCGGTGCCCAGGTGGTGGTGCTCAGGCGGGCGGCTCGCCGTGCCTCGTGCGGTAGGCCCCGGGGGGTGCTCCGTAGCGCTCGCGAAAGGCGCGGTTGAAGTGGAACGGGCTGGCGAACCCCGAGGCCGCGGCGACGCGTTCCACCGGCAGGTCGGTGCTCTCCAGCAGCCGGGCGGCGTGCCGCAGCCGCGCCTCGCGCAGGGCCCGCATGGGCGACTGCCCGACCTGCCGGCTGAACAGATGGGCGAAGCGGGACGGCGACAGCGCGACGTCACCGGCGAGCGACCGGACGGTGTGCGGGGCGCCCGGGTCGGCGTCGATCAGCTCCCGGGCGCGGCGGATCCGTGCGTCGAGGCCGGGCCGGGGCTCCGTCGGCCGGGAACCGGCGGTGGTGAGGAGGACGATCTCCTCCAGTGCGCACAGGGCCAGTTCGCGGGCCACGCTGCCGTGCGCCACGGCGACCTGCCCGTCCGGTGGTGCCACGCCGGGCGGAGCCTCGGTGCCGGTCCAGCGGGCGTCGGCGTGCATCCGCCGGAACGCCGTCTCGACGCGGCCGTGCACACCGGCCGGGGCGGAGGTGACGACGTACATCCCGTCCCCGGCGTCGTACGGCCGCAGCAACGCGGCCCAGGACGGGCGGGCCTGGCAGTGCGCCCACCAGAACCGCCAGTGCCGGACGCCTTGCTCGACGGCGTAGCCGTGCGGGACGCCCGGGGCGAGGACGACCAGTGCGCCGGGCCCGGCCGAGGTCCGCGCACCGCCCTGCCACAGCCGCCCCCGGCCCGCGGTGGTCCAGGTGAAGAGCCAGCTCGCCGATCCGTACGGTCGGCTGACGCCGTAGCCGGGGCTCTGGTCGAAGTGGCCGAGCACCACCAGACCGGGCGGCGGGGCGGGATCGCCGGCGTCCCTGGAGCCGTCGGTGTCCCCGGAGCCGTCGGTGTCACCGTTCCCAGCAGCCGTGGGCAATCCGTCAGCACGCACGGGCATCCTCCTGGGCGGCTGTGGGGCCTAGCGTTCCGTACCGACGGCACCTGACGACAGCTGACCGAGGAGTGCGTTCATGACAGTCACGGGCAACAGCGCCGCCGGTGCTCCCATCCTGGACCCCGCCGGGCTCCGGCGATACCGGGAGGGCTTCGAGGAGGACGGTTTCACGGTGGTGCGCGGGCTCTTCGGGGCCGACGAGATCGAGCGGCTGTGCGGCGAGTTCGCGGCGCTGCGGGCGGCCGGTCCGGTGCCCGGGCACTTCGAGCCGCGCGCCGAGGAGGGGCCGGGCGCCGACCCGCTGCACGTCTGGCCGCGGGTCATGCACCCGCACGAGATCAACGGCCCGGCGCGTGAGGTCCTGCTGGACGCCCGGCTGCGGACGGTGCTGGAGGCGCTCCTCGGGGAGGAGGTGCTGGCCGCGCAGAGCATGTTCTACTTCAAGCCGCCGGGGGCCCGGGGACAGGCGCTGCACCAGGACAACTTCTACCTGCGGGTGGAGCCGGGCACGTGTGTGGCCGCGTGGGTGGCCTGCGATGTGATCGACCGGGAGAACGGCGGGCTGGAGGTCGTGCCGGGCACGCACCGCATGGACCTGTTCTGCCCGGAGCAGGCAGACTCGGACGTGTCCTTCGCCCGGGAGTACGTTCCGCCGCCGCCGGGGCTGGCGCCGGTGCCGGTGGACATGGCGCCGGGGGACGTCCTGTTCTTCAACGGGAGCCTGGTGCACGGCTCACAGCCGAACCGGGCGGCCGAGCGGTTCCGCCGGTCCTTCATCGGGCACTACGTGGGGCGGTCGGCCGAGCGGATCGGACGGTTCTACCGGACGCTGGCGATGAACGGGACGAGGGTGGAACTGGCGGAGAGCGAGGGGGCGGGACCCTGCGGCACGGAGTTCGCGCCGCAGGGTCCCCACTGAGCCGCGAGCCGTACGTTCAGTGCCCGGCGACGGGATGGGGACCGTAGGGGCGCTCCAGCTCCTCCAGTTCCTTGTCGCTGAGCTCGATCTCCACGGCGGCCACCGCGTCCTGAAGGTGCCCGGGCCGGGAGGCGCCGACGATCGGGGCGGTCACGGTGGGCTGGTGGAGGAGCCAGGCGAGGGCGATCCGGGCGCGTGGGACGCCCCGCTCCCCGGCGATGCGGGTGACCGCCTCGACGATGGCGCGGTCGCCCTCCTGGTACAGGCTGCTGCCGAAGGTGTCGGTGGCGCTGCGCTCGGTCGTGGCGTCCCAGTCCCGGGTGAGCCGGCCGCGGGCGAGCGGGCTCCAGGGCAGGACGCCCACGCCCTGGTCCGCGCACAGGGGGAGCATCTCGCGCTCCTCCTCGCGGTAGATCAGGTTGTAGTGGTTCTGCATCGTGACGAAGCCCGTCCAGCCGTTCAGCCGCGCGGTGTACTGCATCTTGGAGAACTGCCAGGCGTACATCGAACTCGCCCCGATGTAGCGGACCTTGCCCGCCTTGACTACGTCGTGCAGGGCCTCCATCGTCTCCTCGACCGGGGTGTGCGGGTCGAAGCGGTGGATCTGGTAGAGGTCGACGTAGTCGGTGCCGAGGCGGGTGAGGCTGTGGTCGAGCTCGGTCATGATCGCCTTGCGGGACAGTCCGCCGCCGTTCGGTCCGGGCCGCATCGGGTAGTACACCTTCGTCGCGAGCACGATCTCGTCGCGGCGCGCGAAGTCGCGCAGGGCCCGGCCGACGATCTCCTCGCTGGTGCCGTCGGAGTACATGTTCGCCGTGTCGAAGAAGGTGACGCCCGCTTCGACCGCCTGCCGGATCAGCGGGCGCGAGGCCTCCTCGTCGAGGGTCCACTCGTGCGGGCCGCGGTCGGGCAGACCATAGGTCATGCACCCCAGACAGATCCGCGAGACGTCCAGGCCCGTCGAACCGAGCTTCACGTACTGCATCGTTGCTGCTCCTGCCTTCGGAGGGATTCCACGGGGGAGCGTACGTGTTCGCGTGCACTCGAAGGCCAGGCCGTACGGGCTTCCTGACGGACCGTCACCATTGCCGCCGGCGTCCGGCCGTCAGCCCCGTCCGACCAGGTCCAGGGCCCGATTCCACGCGAACTCCGGCCGGCCGCCGTCCTCCCCGGGTTCTCCCGCGTACGGCTCGCCGAACCGCACGCCCATCCCCCGCAGGCGTCCGACGCTGTCCCGGTAGGCGGGGTGGGCGGCCAGCGCGTCGGCCACGCACGGCAGGACGGCGATCGGCACCCCGAGCCCCGCGACCTCGCAGAGGGTGCCCAGGGCGAGGGTGTCGGCGATGCCGGCCGCCCACTTGTTGACGGTGTTGAAGGTGGCGGGCGCGACCACCACGGCGTCGGGCGCCGGAAAGGGGCGGGGTTCGCCTGGGGTTCGCCAGGCGGAGCGGATGGGGCGGCCCGTCTGCGCCTCGACGGCGGCGGTGTCGAAGAAGCCGTTCATCGCGACGGGCGTCGCGATCACGCCCACCTCCCAGTCCTGTTCCTGAGCGGCGGTGATCAGCTTGCTGACGTCCGCGGCGACGCCTGCGGCGCAGACGACGACGTAGAGGAAGGGCGTGCGGGCGGCCTGTTCGGTCATCGGGAAACCCTAGCGACCGCCCGGACTCACCGGACCGGGAACGTGGCTCCGCGCTCCGACTCCGGCCGGGGGCCGTGGATCCGGCGCTCCTCCTCCTCGATCCGCACGTCGTTGATGCTCGCCTCGCGGCGGGTCATCAGGCCGTGCTCGTCGAACTCCCACAGTTCGTTGCCGTAGGAGCGCCACCACTGCCCGTCGGTGTCGCGGCACTCGTACTGGAAGCGGACGGCGATGCGGTTGCCGTCGAACGCCCACAGGTCCTTGCGCAGGGCGTACTCCCGCTCGCGTTCCCATTTGCGGGACAGGAACTCGGCGATCTCGGCGCGGCCGGTGACGAAGGTGCCGCGGTTGCGCCAGACGGAGTCCGGCGAGTAGGCGAGGGAGACCTTGTGCGGGTCGCGGGTGTTCCAGGCGTCCTCGGCGGCCTGCACCTTCTGCGCGGCGGTCTCGCGGGTGAAGGGCGGCAGCGGCGGGCGGTCGGCCATGAATCCTCCCTGACAGCAGGGGAGAACGAGCGTTCTCCACAGGGCTGCTACCGTAGGAGAACGCTCGTTCTCGCGTCAAGGAGGGTCGGGGATGGACAGCGCAGTGGCCCGGGAGCGGGCGCTGGACGCCGCCGAGGAGCTGTTCTACGGACGGGGCGTGCAGGCCGTCGGCATGGACGACGTCCGCGGCACCTCCGGGGTCTCGCTCAAGCGGCTCTACCAGCTGTTCCCGGCGAAGGAGCAGCTGGTGGAGGCGTATCTGGAGCGGCGGGACGCACGCTGGCGCGGGGAGCTGGCCGCGTACGTCGAGCGCCGCGAGGAGCCGCGGGAGCGGATCCTGGCCGTGTTCGACTGGCTCGGGGGGTGGTTCGGCGAACCGGGTTTCCGTGGCTGCGCGTGGCTCAACGCGTACGGCGAGCTGGGGGCCACCTCGGCACGCGTGGCCGCCCGAGTGCGGACACACAAGAGGGCGTTCCGGGAGTACCTGGCCTCGCTCGTGGCGGCGGCGGGGCTGCCCGGCGCGCTGGCCGGGCAGCTGTTCCTGCTGGCCGAGGGGGCCATGGTCACAGCGGGTGTGACCGGGAGCGCCGAGCCCGCGGCCGAGGCGCGCGAGGCGGCCCGACGGCTCCTGGACACCGGGTGAGCTCCGCGGTCAGCCCACCGTCTCGGACACGGTGATGGCGCTGACCGGGCAGGCGCGGGCCGCCTCCCGCAACAGCGGGCTGCCGCTGCTCTCCCCGCCGGGCAGCAGCGCGCTGTAGCCGTCGTCATCCTGGGTGAACACGTCCGGGGCGGTCAGGGCGCACTGGCCCGCGCCGATGCAGACGTCCTTGTCGATGTCGATGTGCATGTGCGGAGGCCTCTTACCAGGTCACGGGGAGTTCCAGCATCCCCTGGATCGTGTCGCCGGGCTTGAAGGGGATCTCCTCGGCCGGGGCGGCCAGGCGCAGGGTGGGCAGCCGGGCGAAGAGGCTGTGCAGGGCGATCTCCAGCTCGGCGCGGGCGAGGTTCTGGCCGAGGCACTGGTGGATACCGAAGCCGAACGCGACGTGATGCCGGGCCGGGCGGCTCCAGTCGAGCGTGTCCGGCTCGGGGTAGACCGTCTCGTCGCGGTTGATGACGGAGGTGGCGAAGACCACCCCGTCGCCCTGACGGATCGTCGTCCCCGCCACCTCGATGTCCTCCACGGCCAGACGCAGCATGCCGTCCGCGATGGACAGCAGCCGCATCAGCTCCTCGACCGCGGCCGGCAGCAGGTCCGGGTCCGCGCGCAGCTCGGCGAGCTTCTCGGGGTGCTGGAGCAGGGTGAAGGTGCCGAGCGAGATCATGTTGGCGGTCGTCTCGTGGCCCGCGACCAGCAGGATGAGGGCCATGGCGATCAGGCCCTCGCGGTCGAGGTCGCCCTCGCGCAGCTGCCGGTGAACCAGGTCGTCCAGCAGGCCGGTGCCGGGGGCGCGCTGCTTGCGGTCGATCAGCTCGCCGAAGTACGTCTCCAGCCGGTCGCGGGCGTCGAGCACATCAGCGGCCTCCGGGCCGCGCAGCAGCCGTCGCGACTGGGCCTCGAAGAAGTCGTGGTCGGCGTACGGGACGCCGAGCAGGGCGCAGATGACCATGGACGGCACGGGCAGCGCAAAGGCGCTGACCAGGTCCGCGACGGGCCCCTCGGCGATCATCGCGTCGAGCCGCTCGTCCACGATCTGCTGGATGCGTGGCCGGAGCTCGACGGCGCGCTTGAGGGTGAAGTCCCCGACGACCATCCGCCGCTGGGCGCGGTGCTCGGGGTCGTCGACGCCCAGCAGGGCCGTTCTGCGGTTGCGGATCCCGGCGAAGCGCCGGTTGGGGACGGGGAAGCCGGGCCGGTCGCGGTTGGACGACAGGCGCGGGTCGGCCAGCAGGGCGCGGGCGGTGGCGTGCCCGCTGACCAGCCAGGCCCCGCGGCCGTCGAAGAGGGTGATGCGGGTCAGGGGGCGTTCGGTGCGCAGCGCGTCGTAGGCGGCGGGCGGGTGGTAGGGGCAGGTCCTGCTCTGGGGGAAGGCGACGGGTGCGGTCGTGTCCGTCATGAAGACCTCGCAGACGAGTAGTGCGTCGTGCCGATCTTCATTAGATGCCCCAGGCACCTATAGGGCGACGCGAAGTTCGGCCATGTCGCCGACGGAGCCAAGATGGCCGGGGAATGGCGTATTCCTGTTCGAGCCCCGGGGGTTGCAACCCCCTGTCGTGGTGCCGGCCTCCTCGCCCGGGCCGCGGGTGCGGCGGGGCCGATGCGAAAACCGGTTGTCGGTCCGGCGGGGCAGGCCCCAGGATCCAGCCATGCCTACGTTCACCCTTCTCCCGCCGCTGTCCGCCGCCGCTCCCGCCGGCCGCCGACAGCAGCAGTCCGGCCGCCGGGGAGGACCGACGCCGCCGCGGTCATGACCGCCGCGCTCGTCGCGGGGCTGCTCGCCGGGTACGGCATCGCCGTCCCCGTGGGTGCCGTCGGGACCTACCTCGTCTCCCTCACCGCCCGCACCTCCCTGCGCACCGGTGTCTGCGCCGCGCTCGGCGTCGCCACCGCCGACGGGCTCTACGCCCTCGCGGCCACGCTCGGGGGGACCGCCCTGGCGTCCGCACTGCGGCCCGTGCTCGGGCCGCTGCGCTGGGTCTGCGTGCTGGTACTGCTCGCGCTGGCGGCGTGGGGTGCCGTCACCGCCGTGCGCGAGTACCGGGGCCACCGGCTCGCGACCCGCACCTCCCCCGCTCCCCCGAGTCCCACCCGGGCCTTCCTGGGCCTGCTGGGCATCACCCTGCTGAACCCCACCACCGTCATCTACTTCGCGGCCCTCGTGCTCGGCTCCCAGGCCACCGGCCCGGCCGGCCCTCTGGAGCAGGGCGTGTTCGTGCTGGCCGCCTTCGCCGCGTCCGCGAGCTGGCAGGTGCTGCTGGCAGGGAGCGGAGCGCTGCTGGGCCGGGCGCTGACCGGCCGGCGAGGGCGGCTGGCGACGGCCCTTGCGGCGAGCGGGGTGATGACCGCCCTGGCCGTGCGGATGGCGCTCGCACCGGGATGAGATCCCGCGCATCCGGCCGGATCCGGGGGTGCGGATGATTCCCGCGGGCACGGATGTTGACGACGGGTGGCGATGAGCCACAGACGCGACGATGGGACGGATGCCATGCCTCTGGAAGGCGAGTACGAACCCAGCCCGACGCAGTGGGTGCGCAACCAGGTGGAGCTGTACGAGAGCTCCGGCGGCACGGAGGGGACGACGCTGCAGGGCTCGAAGATGCCGGTCGTCATCCTGACCTCACGGGGCGCCAAGAGCGGCAAGCTGCGCAAGACGCCGGTGATGCGGGTCGAGCACGAGGGGCGTTACGCCGCGGTGGCCTCCCTCGGCGGGGCACCCAAGCACCCCGTCTGGTACTTCAACATCCTGGCCGACCCGCACGTGGAGCTCCAGGACGGGCCGGTGAAGCAGGACATGACCGCCCGTGAGGTCACGGGCGAGGAGAAGGCCGCCTGGTGGGAGCGGGCCGTCGCGGCCTACCCGGCGTACGCCGACTACCAGAAGAAGACGGACCGGGAGATTCCGGTGTTCGTCCTGGAGCCGGCCGACGGCGGCTGAGGGGGGGCCGGCTGCCCGCCGCGGGCAGTCGGCGAAAAACTTTCCGCCCCGTGGGTGTGAACCGGCCGCGACGGGGCACGCGAGGTTCAGGCCCCGCCGCGCTCCCCCGTCGCGGCGGGGCTTTCCGCTGCCTCACGGGCGGGGCGGTCGGTCACGTCGAGGAAGATCTGGTCGGCCTCGGGCACCGTCCGGGCTATGGACCGCTTGATGCGGACGGCGACCTCCTCCACGCGCTCACTGTCCAGACCGGGCACCAGATCGACGCGGGCCGCCACCAGGGCGGTGTCGAGTCCGGTCTTCATTGTGAACAGCGCTTCCACGCTGTCGATCTCGGGCTGAGCCCGCAGCAGCTCCCGGATCCGCCCGCTCGTCTCCGGGTCGGCCGCCTCTCCGATCAGCTGGTCCCGGGCCTCGCGGCCCAGCCGGAAGGCCACGTAGACCAGCAGCGCGCCGATCGCGAGCGAGGCCGAGGCCTCCCATACCACCTGGCCGGTGATCATGTGCAGCGCCATGCCCACGATGGCCAGGGTGACGCCGAGCACCGCGGTGCCGTCCTCGGCGACGACCGTCCGCAGGGCAGGATCGCGCAGCCCGGCGCCCGCGCCGCCCTGCCGGCGCACCTGGTACAGCGCCCGCAACAGTGAACCGCCCTCCGCGAGGAGGGCGATTCCGAGCACGATCAGGCCGGCCACATAGCCGCCGAGTTCCTCCTCCGCACCGCTCGTAAGGGCTTCGAAGCCCTGGAAGAAGGAGAAGCAACCGCCCATGACGAAGATCCCGACGGCCGCGAGGAGCGACCAGAAGAACCGCTCCTTGCCGTAGCCGAAGGGATGCCGCCGGTCGGCGGGGCGGCGGCTGCGGCGCAGCGCCGCGAGCAGGAACACCTCGTTCAGGCTGTCGGCCACCGAGTGGGCGGCCTCGGACAGCAGCGCGGGTGATCCCGCCGCCAGGCCGCCGATGGCCTTGGCCACCGCGATCACCAGATTGGCCGCGAGCGCCACCAGCACGGTGACGCGTGTCTTGTGATCACTTCCTTCATCAGTCACCCACGCCGATTGCCCCGGTCGGGGGTACTCACACCGTGCCGTCGGCGGAAAACGGGGAACGCGTTCACCAGGGCCCACGTACGCCAAGGAGGTCATTCCCATGAGCCGCGACGACGGCGACGACGGCAACACCGCCTATGGAAGGAGGGCGTTCAAACGGTCCAAGGCGCATTTCGCGGACCGGGTCACCGCGGACGGCCGGGACGGCTGGCCGGTGGAGGCCGGCCGCTACCGTCTGGTCGTCAGCCGTGCCTGCCCCTGGGCGAGCCGGTCGCTGGTCTCCCGGCGGCTGCTCGGTCTGGAGGACTCCCTGTCCCTGGCGGTGGCCGACCCGATCCAGGACGACCGCAGCTGGCGCTTCACGCTGGACGAGGACGGACGCGACCCGGTCCTCGGCATCCGCTTCCTGAGTGAGGCGTACGACCGCCGCGAGTCGGACTATCCGGGTGGTGTCAGCGTGCCGGCGCTCGTGGACGTGCCCAGCGGCCGGCTGGTGACCAACGACTACCAGCAGCTCACCCTCGACCTCGCGACCGAGTGGACGGCCCTGCACCGGGACGGCGCGCCCGATCTGTACCCGGACGCGCTGCGCGACGAGATCGACGAGGTGATGGCGGACGTCTACGAGGACGTCAACAACGGCGTCTACCGGGCGGGGTTCGCGACCGGGCAGGAGGAGTACGAGGCCGCCTGCACGGGTGTGTTCCGGCGCCTGGAGCTGCTCGCGCACCGGCTGGAGGGGCAGCGCTACCTCGTCGGGGACACGATCACCGAGGCGGACATCCGGCTGTTCACCACGCTGGTGCGTTTCGACGCGGTCTACCACGGTCACTTCAAGTGCAACCGCTGGAAGCTGACGGAGAACCAGGTGCTGTGGGCGTACGTCCGCGACCTGTACCAGACCCCCGGGTTCGGCGACACCGTCGACTTCGACCACATCAAGCGCCACTACTACCAGGTGCACACCGGCATCAACCCGACCCGCGTCGTCCCCCTGGGCCCGGACCTGTCCGGCTGGCTGACCCCGCACCACCGCGAGGAGCTGGGCGGCCGGCCGTTCGGTGACGGCACACCGCCCGGGCCGGTCCGCGCCGAGGAGCGGATACCGGCGGCGCACACCCCCTGACCATTTCACCCACCCTCAGCCCTCTAGGAGTTGCCGTGGCAAAGAAGAAGAAGAAGATGTCCCTCGCGTACCAGCCCCTCGGGTTCGTGCTCGGCTGGTCGGGCGGCTGGCTGGCCGGGCTCGCCTTCCGCAAGACGTGGATGGCGATCCGGCACGAGGAGGACGCGCCCGACGCTCTGGACAAGGACCGCGGCTGGGGCGAGGTCCTCCTGGCCGCCGCCATCCAGGGCGCGATCTTCGCGGTGGTGCGCAGCGCCGTGGACCGCGCCGGCGCCAAGGCCATCGAGCGTTCGACCGGCACCTGGCCGGTCGGCGAGAAGGGCGGCCGGGACTGATCGCCGCCCGGCCCCGCCCGGCGGCCGCCGGGCGGGGCCGGCCCGCCCTCAGCCGTTCTCCTTGATCGTCTTCATGATGAGGTGGGATTCGAGGCGCAGCACGGCGGGCAGGCCGCTGAGCCTGTTCATCAGGAACGCCTCGTAGGCGGCGTGGCCGGCGGCCGGGGCCCGGCTGGGGTCCCTCGTCCCGGACGGCGTCACCGGGCTGGACTTCGCGCTGACCGCGCTGTTCGCCGTCCTCGCCCTGGACGCGGTCCGTGACCTGCGCGGTGATCTGCCCACTGGGCTGCTCGCCCTGCTCAGCGCCCTGGCCGCCGGCCTGCTCGTCCCGCACCAGCTGCTCCTGGCCGCCTTCGCCCCGTTCACCGCCGGGCTGCTGGTACGGCGCCTGGCCGACGTGAGGAAGCCCGCTCATGCCTGAGTACGCCGTGGTGCCGGTCCTCGCCACCACTGCCGTCACCTGGGCGCTGCGAGCCCTGCCCTTCGCCGCCCTCGCCCCGCTGCGGGGCAGCGCCACCGTGCGCTACCTCAGTACGCGCATACCGGCCGGAGTGATGGTGATCCTGGTCGTCTACTGCCTGCGCGACCTGCCGGTCACCGAGTCCCGCGCGGTGGCGCCACTGGCCGCCCTGGCCGTCACCGTCGGGCTGCACCTGTGGCGCCGCAACGCCCTGCTGAGCATCCTCGTCGGCACGGCCGTCCATGTGGTCCTCGCCAGCACCTTCCTCGCCCGTTGAGCCGGTCGTTCAGCCCTGCTTGGGTGCCGTCGGCGCGGTGCGGCGCAGGGTGAAGGAGTGGCCGGCCGGATCGGCGTAGCCGCGCTCCTCCAGGGGACCCGAGGGCTCCTTGGCCTCCAGGGGGCGGCCGCCGAGGCTGATGACGCGACGTTCCACCGCGTCGAGGTCGTCCACCACGAACTCCAGGTGGGCCTGCAAGGAGTTCTCGGGGCGGGGCCAGCTGGGCGGGGTCGCGTTGACGTCCCGGCGCAGGGCGATCCGGAAGCCGTCGGCGCTCTTGATCTCCACCCGGTTGGCGGTGGCGTCCGACTCCTCCCCCTCCAGCAGTTCCTTGTAGAACACGGCGAGCTTCTCGGGCTCGGCGCAGTCGAGCACGAGGACCCCCGCTTTCACCAGTGCCATGTCTCCTCCGCAGGATTCCGGCCGCGGGGCGGTCGTGCCCCGCGGATCCGTACCTTGCGGATATCCCCGTCCGGCCGATTCAGTCGGCCTTCAACCACCGTCCGTCGCGCATGAGTTCACGGCCGTCGAGTTCGTCGGCCTCCCGCCAGGCCTGCACCCGCCGCGGCACGACGCGGAAGTAGAGGTACGGCGTGGCGAGCCGGCGGGGGTCGAACCCGGTCTTCGCGGCGAAGAGTTCGGCGTCCTGCTCCGTCAGCTCGCCGGGCTGGACGGTCTCCACCGTGCCTTCCACCATGACCACGTCACGAGTCGGCCCGATGCCCACCCGGGCCCGGCCGGACGCGGCGAGGTTCCGTCCGGTGGGGCTGGACGCGGGTGTGGCGAACAGCAAGTACGAGCCGTTCCAGAGGAACGACAGCGGGACGAGGTAGGGCGCCCCCGACGCGCCGTCGGCCGTGGCGACCCAGGCGTCCACGTCGTGTTCGAGACGGCGCAGGGTGTCCTTCGTGCGCTGCTCAGCGCTGCGTGCGGGTGCGGACGTCATCGCGGTCGGCCTCCTGACGAGTCGTCGGACGGACTCTGACCAGTGTGACGCCCCGGTGCGCCGGAGGCCCGGCTGACAGGCCGCGGCCTGTGAGGGACGAGGGAGTATACGCAGCTCAAGCGCTTTCCACCGTAACCGAGATCACGGCAGTGTCACGGAATGGCTTGTTCACGCCCTGGGCAGCCTCGTACCGCTTCTCGGTTCAACGTTCGGACTGCGAAGCCGAGTTCGAGTGTGCGGCCGGTCATGGCACCGTCCGCTCGCAGGGGCGGGGGGCTCTGCGGTCCGTCTCCCGAAAGGAAGCAGATGCCTCAGGACGTCCGGTTCGACCTGCCCTTCGACACCCCTGTCGGCCACCCGCACCCCTAGGGCGACGCAGCGCACGGTCGTTCGCAGCAGGAGCCGGTGCCGGTCGCTTGAGTCCGGCCGTCCGGCAAGGCCGTCGCGGAACGTACAGAAGATCCCCGGACCGGGCCGGTCCACGACCACGGCCGACCGATTCCGTTGCCATGACCACAGTTCCTTGGGAGACCGTTGTGAAATCTCGAGTCGCAGGTGCAGTTACGAAGGCGTCCGCCGACAGATCGCTCCGGCCGCAGCCCGGCGGCCGGCTCCAGCCCACGGAGGCGGGAACCGCCCTGGCCCGCCTGCTGGTGGAACGCGTCAACGGGAGCACGGAGGAGTACCGGAGGTGCCAGGACGCCGCCCAGCAGCGGCTGAACGCACTCGGATCCGCCGACTCCGGCACCGCGCTACGCGTGGAGGGTGCCCTGCATCTGGCGCGGCCCGCGTTCCTCCCGCCCGACGAGGAGGGCTACTCCAGGTTGAGGCGTCTCGACGCCGGCCTGCGCGTGATAGAAGAGGCCTTCCCGCAGGTCAGCACTGATATCGAGCTGTGCAGACTGACCTGCATGATGCTGGAGGGGGCCTGGAGGACCCGGGCACTCGCCCCGCCGCGCGAGCAGGAGCAGACGGCCGCCTGCACCTGCCCTCTGTGCCGCCGCCTGCCGGCTCCCCCCGCACGCACGCTGGACGACTACCGCTGGCGGCACAGCGCCGGCCGCCCCCTCACCGTCAAGAACTGGCCGCACCGGCGGGAACTCGACAGCGTCCTCACCGGTGGCTGGTCCTGGACCCGGCAGATGAACGACCTCGAGCGAGATCTCGGCCACCGCCACCGCTTCGAGGACGACATCCTCGTCTTCCACGAGTACAAACGCGTGATCGACACCATCGACACGACCCGCCTCACCCAGCACGTCGAAGAGCGCCTGGCCGAGAACTTCAGCACCAACAGCGCGCGGGCCCTGGTCTCCGGCCTCTTCGCGGCCCACAAGCGGTCCGTCGACGAGTACTGGCTCCAGCAGCACGAGGCGGGCAACGTCGTACTCCCCCAGACCAACCCCCTCAGCCAGAGCACCTACTCGATCCTGCAGATGCTGGACTGCCTGTTCTGGCACGTCGCGCCCGACACCGAACTCTGGCAGGAGGAGAACCTCGCCTCCCTGCTGCTGTGCCGCGCCATCGACGACATGGCCGACGTCCGGGCCGACGCCCTCACCGGCGAGATCAGCAACTTCTGGCTCGCCGACATGCCCACCCACACCAAGGCGCTCTACGCCGCCTGTGCCATAGCCATCGTCAAGTACGGCTGCATGCCCGAGGCGCACGACCCGATGTGGAACACCTGGCTGATGACCACCACCGTCGTCTGGATGGGGCTCACGGGCCGTCACGCCCTGTGGTTCGACGGCATCACCCAGGGCCTCCCCCCGGCCGAGGACTGCCCGCTGTGCGACCTGCAGCCCAACTCGTGCAGCGGCATCCTCACCCACGGCACCACCCTCACCATCGCTCCGCGGCGCACCGCAGCGGGCCTGAGCCCCCGGGCCGCCGAGCTGTCCGCGCGCTGCCGGGTCCGACACCCGCAGGCATGGCCCCTGTTCGACTCGGAGCTGCATGCCTTCGAGGCACTGCACGGCCCCTGGCACGGCAGCACCGACAGCGCGTGGGAGATCCTTCGCCGCACCTACATCGCCGCCGTGGAGGCGTCCGGCGCCGAACCGTCCCTGGAGCGCGCCCGTCAGATCCAGGAGGACGCCGGGGTGGTGGGCTCCGAGAAGTTCCACACCCTGCACGACCCTCGGACCGGCAGGGAGGACACCGCCCTGCTCGCCTACATGTTCGGCGGCGCCCACCCGCATTTCCTTTGGAACGCCACGGGATACCGTCCCACGGGTGTCGCAGGCGACTGGCTCGACGGCTGACGGCACCGCCCGCGCCACGCACGGCGTTGCCCGGCCGGAAACCGGCCGGGCAACGGTCCGTCAGGTGTGGACCTGGACGGCGAACTCGACCGGCAGGCTGTCCAGCCGGGACTCCCACGTGGAGGCGGTCGAGCCGAGTTCCTCCGGCGGTACGGCCAGGCGCAGGTCCGGCAGCCGGAGCAGCAGGACGCCCACGCCGATCTCGATGATGGACTGGCCGATGTTCTGCCCCGGGCACTCGTGCGGTCCGGAGCTGAACGCCAGGTGCGACTGGTTGCCCTGCACGGCGACGGCCGAGTCGGGCCGTACTTCCGGGTCGAGGTTGCCGGCGGCCAGGCCCAGGATGAGCAGTTCACCCTCCTGGACGTGATGGCCTCCGAGCTCCAGGTCGGCGGTTGCGAACCGGCCCGGCAGCACGGACAGCGGCGGGGTGTCCCACATGACCTCTTCCACCACCGAGGAGATGTTCAGCTCCCCGCTGACCAGACCGGACAGCCGCGCGGAGTCGGTGAGGACCCGTTGCAGGACCCGGGCCAGCAGGTTGCTGGTGGTGGTGTGCGCGGCGATCAGCACCAGGCGCAGATGGCTGACGACCTCGTCGTGGTCGAGGCCGGCCGGGTGCTCCAGCAGGGCGGTGGCGAAGTCGGAGCCCGGCTCGGCCCGCTTGCGCTCGGCGAGTTCCGCGAGGATCTGCATGATCCGGTCGTTGTGCTCCAGGGCGCCCTCACCGCCCTTGAAGACCTCGGCGCACGACTCGATCAGGCGTTGCCCATCCGCCGCGGGGAGGCCCAGCATCCTGGTGAGCACGAGCATCGGCAGCTGCTCGGCGTAGTCGGCCACGAGGTCGGCGCGCCCGGCGTCGGCGAATGCGTCGATCTGTTTGTTCGCGAAGTACGTGACGTGCCGCCGGATGCCCCGGGTGGCCGCCGCCTGCAACCCGTCGGTGACGGCGCCACGGAGCCTGCGGTGCGGTTCGCCGTCCTGGGACACACAGTCGGGGCGCCAGCCGACCATCGGCATGATCGGCGAGGTCTCCTCGATCCGGCCCTCCCGCCAGTCCCGCCAGATCCGCGCGTCCCGGCTGAACTGGCGGGGGTTGTCCAGCACCCGCCGGTTGTCGCGGTAGCCGAGCACCAACCAGGCGGGCACATCGCCCTCCAGCAGGACCGGCGCGACCGAGCCGTGCTCCTTGCGCAGCCGCTCGTAGATGCCCGCCGGGTCGGTCGCCGCCTCCGGACCGTACAGCCGGGCCGGATCAGCCCCGTGGTGGGCGACGGGGCAGCCCCGCACGGCCTGGAGGGAGTTGTCGGTCGAATCGTTCATCGGGGCTCCAGGGCCACGGCCGAGCGTTCCTTCAGATGGTGGATCAGTGCGACCAGGACGTCCCGGCTGGAGGCCCGGTCGCGGGCGTCGAAGGCCACGACGGGGGTGTGCTCGGGGATGTCCAGGGCGTCCCTGATCTCCTCGACCGGGTAGTTCCGCGAGTCGGGGAAGACGTTCAGTGCGACCACGAAGGGGACTTCCAGGCGCTCCATCTCCTCGATCGCCCGGAAACTGGACTCCAGGCGGCGCGTGTCCACCAGGACGACCGCGCCGAGGGCCCCTTTGAACAGCCCGTTCCACAGGAACCAGAACCGTTCCTGCCCGGGCGTGCCGAACAGGTACAGCACCAGGCTCTCGTTGATGCCGATCTTGCCGAAGTCCAGGCTGACGGTGGTCTGCGTCTTGTCGGCGACGCCGATGAGGTGGTCGACGTCGGCACTGGCCTGGGTGAGGGTCTCCTCGGTGGTGAGCGGCTTGATGTCGCTGACCGACCGGACCATGGTGGTCTTCCCGGTGCCGAACCCGCCGGCGATCATCACCTTCACCGAGCGGGCCTCCCCGGCCGAGCCTCCGGGTTGGTCAAAGCCTTTCAAGTCCACTGAGTACCTCCTCAAGGAGCGCGAGGTCGGGCCCGCGGCCGGCGTCGTGCGCCGGGATGGGGTTACGGGCTTCGACGCGACCTGCGTCCAGCAGGTCCGACAGCAGCACCGCGAGAATGTTGAAGGGGAGCCCGAGGTGAGCGCCGAGCTCGGCGACCGACAGCGGGTCGCGGCAGCGGCGGAGGATCTCCTCGTGCTCGTGCTGCATGCCCGGTAACGGGGCGGCGCGGGAGACGACGAGGGTCGCCACGTCGAGGCTCGACGCCGAACCGCCCGGTCCGCTGCGCCCACCCGTGAGGACGTAGTAGCGCTCGAGACCGGACGGGTCCGACGGTCTGCGGGGAGCACTCATCCAGAGTGCTCCTCCAGGCGCGGAGTGGTGCCGAGGAGCTCACCCATCCTGCGGGCCAGGTCCCTCATCTGGTGCCCGAGCAGGCCCTGGTCGAGGCCTTCCCTGGCGAGGACACCGAGGTACGTCTCCACGCCCGCGCGCACGACGAAGAGGTGTCCGCCGTCCACCTCGATCATCGCGAGGCGCAGCTGACCGGCGTACTTGGGGAACTGCTCGGCGACCGGCTGGGCCAGGGCCTGCAGGCCGGCCACCACGGCCGCGAAGCGGTCGACGTCGTCGGGGTCTTCGGCGCCGTAGGAGGTGATGGCCTTGCCGTCGCTGGAGGCCACGAGGGCGAAACGGATCTCCTGGATGCTCTCGACGAGATCGCGGAGCGCCCAGCTCACATCTGTTCCTTGTTGCGTCATGGGACTAGTCGCTCTCTTGGGTGCGGTGCTCGGTGTACTCGCGGCCGGCGGGGGTGTCGCGGTCGCCGGCCGGCTCGGAGGCCTCCGCCGCGTCGCGTCCGGCGGTGGCGAAGGCGGCGAGACCCGAGAAGGACGCGTCCGGCGGAACGGCGGCGACGGTGCCCCGGTCGGTCCGTTCGGCCGGCCTGGGCGCCTCCGCCTCGTTGCGCTTGCTGCGGCGCCGGGGCAGTCCGCCGGGTGTGGTCTCCGCGGTCTCCGCCTGCGCGGCCCGTGGCTGGGGCACGGTGGCCGTCTCGCGGGCCGGGGCCGCGGTCGCGGTGCGCGCCTGCGGGACGGGGGCGGGCGCGGCCGGTGCGGTCGCGGCCGTGGGCAGCGGGCTGAAGTACTTGTGCGGGACCACGACCACCACGGAGGTTCCGAGCCACGGCGAGTCCGCGAAGGTGACGCGGATGCCGTAGCGGCGGGCGAGGCCACCGACGACGCGCAGGCCGATGTTGGCGTCCTCGGTGATGCCGCCGAGGCCCGCGCCGGGCGCGGTGCCCGCGAGGGCGTGCTCGGCCTCGCGCTTCTTCTCCTCGCTCAGGCCCTTGCCGGAGTCCTGGATTTCGATGCCGACGCCGTTGGGGACCTCCTTGCCTGAGATGAGCACCGGCTCGGTGGGCGGCGAGTAGCGGGCCGCGTTGTCCAGGAGGTGGGCCAGGATCAGCGTGAGGTGGTCGACGAGGCCGCCGTCGACGCCCAGTTCGGGCAGGTGGCGCACCTGGATCCGGTGGAAGTCCTTGATCCGGCCGATGCCGCCGCGCACCACGCTCAGCAGCCGCTGCGGCTCCTGCCACTGCCGGCCGGGCCGGTCGGAGCCGCCGAGCACGCCGATGCTCGCGGCGAGCGAGTCGGCGGGGCCGAGCTCCTGGTCGAGCTCCATCAGGCCCCGGGCGACGGCCGGCAGCCGGCCGTGCTCGCCCTGCATTTCGTGCAGACGGCCGCGGAGTTTGCTGGTCAGGACATGGATGCGGTTGCCGATGCTGATCACGGCCTGTTCGGCGGAGGTGGAGCGGTCGAACTCCGCCTCCAGGCCGATCAGGGAGGTGCGCAGCAGCTTGCGCAGCTCGGCCTGGAGCTCCGAACTGACCTTGGCGCACTGGTTGACCGTGGGCAGCAGGTCGTCGATGGCGTCGCCGGCGCGCAGCTTCTCCATCGCGTCGGGCAGCTGCTCGTCGGCGAGCCGAGCGACCGCGGCGAGCTGGTGGGTGAGCTGTTCCTGCCAGACCTCGGCCTGGTCGGCGAGCTGCGCCTCGTAGGAGGTGGCCTGCTCGGTCAGCCGTTCCTCATAGGCCCGGGACCGGTCGGCGAGCTGCGTCTCGTACGTGCTGCTCTGGTCGGCGAGCTGTTTCTCGTACGTCGCGCTCTGCTCGGCCAGGCGTCGCTCGTAGGCCGTGTTCTGTTCGTTGAGCTGGGATTCCAGCGTGGCGCGTTCGGCGGCGAACTTGCGTTCCAGGCCTGCCACATGCTGCTGCCACTGCTGGTTGTGCTCGGCCTGCGTGGTGCGGAAGGAGCCTTCCGCCCGGTGCAGTTGGGCCCGGGTGCGCAGCAGCAGCCGTACGCACACGGCACCGGCCGCCGTCGCCGCGATTCCGGCGACGGCCGCGGTTATTCGATCCGAGCTCATGAACGTGGCGGCAACGGTCCCGCCTCCCAAGCCCAGCGGCATCAACCACCAGCTGTACCAGGCGACAGGGGCCCGCGCCGCCGGTGGCGGAGTGGCGAGTTCCATCTGCATCCTTCGAAGCAACACGATCGAACGGGGGGGTGTGGATCGCACTCATGAGTACGCACCGCGAGTCGACTGGACGCGATCGCGTCAACTCGCAGCGCCGATCGGAACCCTATCGGGTTTGGACCCGAAAGGATCAATCTCGACCCCCTCCGGACGTGAGGGTTCCGTCACGCTCCGAGAGAAGGCAACAGGTCGACAAATGGCTTTGCTGTCACTGGAATTGGCGTTGTATCAGGTGAGGGGGCACCTGCCTGCCGCCTTCGGTGTCAGCGCGCGGTCTGGAAGGTGCGGCGGTAGGCCTGCGGGGAGACACCGATCGCCGTGTGCAGGTGCTGGCGCAGGGAGGCGCCGGTCGCGAAGCCGACCCGGCCCGCGATCTGATCGACCGTCAGGTCGCTGGACTCCAGCAGCTGCCGGGCCCGCGCCACGCGCTGCTGGATCAGCCAGCGGCCGGGGCTGAGACCCACCTCGTCGTGGAAGCGGCGGGCGAAGGTGCGCCGGCTCATCCGCGCGTGGCCGGAGAGGTCGGCCAGGGTGAGGGGTTCACCGAGGCGCTCCAGCGCCCAGGCGCGGGTGGCCGCGGTGCTCGCGGCGCCCTGCTCGGGGACGGGCTGCTCGATGTACTGGGCCTGGCCGCCGTCCCGGAAGGGCGGGACGACGCAGCGGCGGGCGACGCTGTTGGCGAGGCGGCTGCCGTGGTCCTTGCGGACGAGGTGCAGGCAGATGTCCACGCCGGAGGCGGCCCCGGCGGAGGTGAGGAACGGGTGATCGTCGACGAAGAGCACGTCCGGGTCGAGGCCGACCCGCGGGAACATGCGCCGGAAGCGGTCGGCGACCTGCCAGTGGGTAGTCGCCCGGCGCCCGTCGAGGAGGCCCGCGGCGGCGAGCACGAAGGCGCCGGTGCAGATGGAGACGATGCGGGTGCCGGGGCGGATGAGCGTGAGGGCGGCCAGGACGCCGCCGGGCACCTCGTCGGTGAGCCGGTCGGGCGCGACGGGAGCGATCACCACCGTGTCCGCCGTGGCCAGGGCCTCGGGGCCGTGCTCCACGGTGACGCCGAAGTCCGCATTGGTGCGTACCGGACGGCCGTCGACCGAGCAGGTGAGGACCTCGTACCGGCCGTCGGCCGCGCCGAGGATCCGGCTGGGGATGCCCAGCTCGAAGGGGTACACCCCGTCCAGGGCCAGGACCACCACTCGTTCACGTCGCATGGCACGATCGTATCGAATGTTGGCAATCTTGCCATTGGCGCGGGGTCCGCGGACCGGCACGCTGGATGACCATGAGCACACAGAACACGATGCGAGCCATCAGCCAGGACGTCCTCGGCGGTCCCGAGGTCCTCAAGGAAGTGGAGATCGAGCGCCCGGTACCGAAGCCGAACGAGGTGCTGGTCCGGGTGCGGGCCGCCGGGGTCAACCCGACCGACTGGAAGCACCGGGCGACCGGCGGGTTCCTGGGCGAGCCGCCCTTCGTCCTGGGCTGGGACGTCTCCGGGGTCGTGGAGGCGGTCGGCATCGGCGTGGTGGCCTTCGCGCCCGGGGACGAGGTCTTCGGCATGCTGCCGTACCCGTACGGGCACGGCTCGCACGCCGAGTACGTCATCGCCCCCGTCCGCGCCCTCGCCCGCAAGCCGGCCGGTGTCGACCACACCCAGGCGGGCGCGCTGCCGCTGGTCTCGCTCACCGCCTGGCAGGCGCTCACCGAGCACGCGGGCCTCCGGCCCGGGCAGCGGGTGCTGATCCACGCGGCGGCGGGCGGGGTCGGGCACGTGGCGGTGCAGATCGCCAAGGCGCGCGGCGCGTACGTGATCGGCACCGCGAGCGCGGGCAAGCACGAGTTCCTGCGCGGGATCGGTGTCGACGAGACGATCGACTACCGGGAGACGGACTTCACCGAGGCCGTGAAGGACGCCGACGTCGTCCTGGACACGATCGGCGGCGACAACGCCCAGCGCTCCCTGCGCGTGCTGCGCCCCGGCGGCGTCCTGGTGTCGATCCTCCCGGTCGGCCCGGACGACCTCTACGAGGAGGCCGAGCGGCTCGGTGTGCGGGCGCTGCGGATGCTGGTGGACGCCGATCGCAGCGGCATGGAGGCGATCGCGGATCTGGTCGGGGCGGGGAAGCTGCGCGCCACGATCGCCGGCACGTTCCCGCTGGCCGATGCCGCCGAGGCCCACACCCTCGGCGACACCGGCCGCACGACGGGGAAGCTGGTGCTGCTGAACGACTGAGCCCGCCGACCTGGGCGCGGGGCCCGTGCCTGTCGAGGGCGTGCTTCCCGGGGACGGTCTCGGCGTCGCTGTGGTCGCCTCGTCGCGGAGACGCGGGCGCGAGGCGGGCCGCCGGACGGGAGCCCTGGCCCAGAGGGCGCGCAGGCCCCAGGGCCTCTGCTTCCGGCCGGCCCGCGGCACGGGCCACGGCCCCGCGCTCCCCGCGGGTCCAACAACGGCGACGCCCCATGACAGAGGCGTAACCGGCCTCCGTCCGGCCGGGGCGGCCCGGGCCGCCCGCGGGTGCGAGTAGCCCGGCCGACCGACGATGGATGAACCCCTCGGGCACGGCTCCGCCGCCGGGCGGGCGCCGCCGGGCACGGCGTAGGCCCCCCGGCCACCCGACGGGGGAACCCGCCGGCCACAGCTCCGCCGCTGTACAAACGGGCGCCGCCGGGCACGGCGTAGCCCTGGACGGCTCCACCGGGTGACCGCAGACGCGTCGGGACGGGTCCGGCCGGACCCGTCCCGTCTTGCACGGAGCGGCATCCACCGGTACCCCCGAGCTACTCCGGGAGCCACACCGCCGTCGGCGGTGGGCTCACGCGCTCGCGCCCTGCCCGATCGCCGAGCACTCGACGCACCGGCCTCGAAGCCGGGCACCGCCGAAGGCCGCAGGTCCGGTCTCCCTGTCGGCCCGGCCGGTCATTTCCACGCGGTCGGCGGGTTCGGCCTTTCCGGGGGCGCGGGGAACTGCGCGACGGGCCACTGACGTCCCGCGCCCGCCCGCACACCAGAACCCCCGAGCTCCGAGGCGCCCCGTCCAAGCGGCGCAGCTATGGTGCGTCAGAACGTCAGGACCGGCTTGATCGTCTTGCCCGACCTCATGTCCTGGACCGCCCGGTCGATGTCCCCGAAGGGATACGTGCTGATCAGGCGGTGCAGCGGGAGGCGTCCGTCCTTCACCAGGCGGACCAGGGCCGGGATCATGGTCTGGGTCTCGCTGTCGCCGAGGGTGAGGCCGACGATCCGCTTGCCGCCGAGGAGGCCGTTGACGTCCAGGGCGACCTCGGTGCCGAAGGGCGGGGCGCCGACGACGACCAGGGTGCCGCGCGCGGCCAGCGCGTCGACGCCCAGCCGGAGGACGCCGACGTCGCCCGTGGTCTCGACGATCCCGTCCGCGCCCTGCCCGCCGGTGATCTCGGCGAGGGCCGGGGCGAGATCCGTCCCGCTCGTGTCGACGGTGTGGGTCGCCCCCAGTTCCTCTGCGAGCGACAGGCGTTCGGCGACCCGGTCGACGGCGACGATCCTGGTGGCCGGGGTGAGGGCCGCCGCCATCACGGCCGACAGGCCGACCGCTCCGGCGCCCAGGACCACGACCGTGCCACCGGTCTCCGGCTTCAGGACGTTCCACACGGCGCCCACACCGGTCTGCACGCCGCAGCCCAGCGGGGCGATCGACGCCGGCGGCACGTCCGGGTCGACCTTGACGAGGCTGCGCTCGTCGGCCAGGGCCAGTTCGGCGAAGGAGGACTGGCCGAAGAAGTGGCCGCCCAGGGCCTCGCCGCCCCGGCTGATGGTGCTGGTGCCGTCGGCCCGGCCACCGCCGATCAGGTTCAGCGGCAGCCAGGTCGCGCAGTACGCGGGGTGGCCGCCGCGGCAGTTGCGGCAGTGGCCGCAGGAGGTGAAGGAGAGCAGGACATGATCGCCCGGCGCGACGCCGGTGACGGCGGAGCCGACGGCCTCGACGACGCCGGCCCCCTCGTGGCCCAGCACGCCGGGCAGCGGGAAGGGCAGTCCGCCGCTCGCCACCCCCAGGTCGGTGTGGCACAGGCCGGCGGCGGTCATGCGGACCAGCGCCTCGTGCGGGCCGGGTGCGTCGAGGACGACGTCGGAGAGGGTGAAGGGCGCGCCGCCGGACTCGACGACCGCGGCACGGGTGGTGGTGGACATCGTGATGACTCCTGGACGGTTCTCAGTCGAGCGAGACGACGACGGACTTGACCTTGGTGTAACCGGCGAGGGCCTCAGGCCCGTATTCGCGGCCGTAGCCGGAGTCCTTCACTCCGCCGAAGGGCACCGCCGGGTCGAGCATCGCCCAGTCGTTGACCCAGACGATGCCGGCCTGGAGCCGGCCGGCGACGCGGTGCGCGCGGGCGACGTTGCCGGTCTGGACGCCCGAGGCCAGGCCGTAGGGCGTGGAGTTGGCGAGGGCGACGGCCTCGTCCTCGTCGTCGAAGGGCTGCACGGTGAGGACCGGGCCGAAGATCTCCTCCTGGACGACGCGGGAGTCGTTCGCCAGGTCGGCGATGACGGTGGGCTTGTAGTAGTAGCCGCCGTCGAGGTCGAGCCGTTCGCCGCCGCAGACGATGCGGGCGCCTTCCATGCGGGCCAGGGCGACGTACTCCTCGACCTTCTTCAGGTGCTTCTCGGCCGCCATCGGGCCGACGACCGTGGCCGGGTCGCGCGGGTCGCCGACCGGCACACCGGGCACGGCCTCGGCGAGGATGCCGAGCAGGGTGGGGTACACCGAGCGGGCCACCAGCAGGCGCGGGCCGCCCATGCAGAACTGGCCGGTGTTGAAGACGAAGCCCTTGATGACCGCGCCGACCGCCTTCTCCAGGTCGGCGTCCTCGAACACGATGTGGGCGGCGTTGCCGCCGAGCTCCATGGTGACGGGCTTGAGCGCCTCGCCCGCGACGCTCGCCACGTGCCGGCCGATCGCGGTGGAGCCGGTGAAGGCGACCTTGTCGACGCCGCGGTGGCGCAGCAGCGCCTCGCCGGCCACCGGGCCGGTGCCGGTCACGACGTTGACCACGCCGTCGGGGACGCCCGCCTCCTGGAGCAGCCGGGCCATGTACAGGGCGCTGAGCGGCGTCTCGTCGGCGGGCTTGTGGACGACGGTGTTGCCGGCCGCGAGGGCGGGGGCGAGCTTGGAGCCGGCGAGGATCAGCGGGAAGTTGAACGGGGTGATCGCGGCGACCACGCCGAGGGGCTCGCGCCTGGTGTAGGCGAGGGCGTTCATGGGGGTCTCGCGCAGGGCGCCGTCCTGGCTCTGGGCGAGGTTCGCGAAGTACTCGTAGTCGTTGGCCGCGTTCGTCACGTCGACCGCGCCGCACAGCGTGACCGGCTTGCCGACGTCGAGGCTTTCCAGTGCGGCGAGCTCCTCGGCGTTCTCCCGGATCAGCGCGGCGACGCGGTGCAGCACCCGGCCGCGCTCGCGGCCACTCAGGCCGGACCAGGCACCGTCGTCGAAGGCCTCGCGGGCGGCGCGCGCGGCGGCGTCGACGTCGGCGGGGCCCGCCTCGGCGACGGTGGTGACGGTCGTGCCCCGGGACGGGTCGACCACCTCGGTGCGCGCTCCGTCGGCGGCCTCGCGCCATCGGCCCCCGATGAACAGCTGTCCGGGTGTGCTCTCGAAGGTGGTCATCACCACTCCTCAGCGTCGTCGCCAAGATTTCCAAGTTTTCAACAAACAGGATTCCTGTCTGTGCGCAGTCTCTTTACGGACAGGTTTCCTGTCAATGGTCTAGCCTGCTCCCATGCTCGACACACAGGTGACCAAGGCACCCCCTTCCCTGCTCTACATGGTCAAGCAGGTGGAGCTCGTCGTGCGCTCCCACCTGGACGAGCTGGTCAGACCTTCCGGGATCACCGCTCTCCAGTACACCGCGCTGACCGTGCTGGAGCGGCACGACGGACTCTCCGCGGCCCAGCTGGCACGCGACTCCTTCGTCACCGCACAGTCCATCGCTGACCTGGTCCGCTCCCTCCAGGGGCGCGGGCTGGTGCGTCGCGAGCGCAACCCCCGCAACCGCCGGGAGCTGCTCATCCTCCTCACCGACGCCGGCCGCGAGCTGCTCGCCCGGCACGCCGGACCCGTCCGGGAGCTGGAGGAGCGGATGGTGCGCGACCTCACGGCGCACCAGACGGAGCAGTTCCGCCAGGCGCTCACCCGGGCCTGGCACGCCCTGTCGTAGCGGAGCGCACCCCCCGCGGCGCCCCCCGCGCACGCCCCGGCGTGAACCTCGGCCAACTCGGCCGGAATTCAAAGACATATGTCAATCGAACATGCTCAAATTCACTCGTTGGAGGGTAACTTGCAGGGCGGGGAGCGGTGTTGAGCCGTGGCCCCTCCCACGCACGGAGCAGGCTGGAGGCGATCTCGTCGTGCGGCAGGAACCTGCACCGCTCACCCGGCATCTGCGCGTCCGCCAGGAACGTGGGCACACGGTGCTGGAGTTCCTCGGCGAGATCGACCTCGCCGCGGCCGCGGAGATCGCACCGCACCTGGACCGGGAGACGGACCGCCCCGCCGCCCGCGTCGTGATCGACCTCACCGGGATCGACTTCTTCGACTGCTCCGGACTGCGGCTGCTGTACCGGGCCCGCAGCAGGGTGCTGGAACGGCGGGGACAGGTGCTGCTCGTCTGCGCGCACCCGCTCACGCTGCGCGTCCTGCGGATCACCGGCCTGTCCCGGATCCTGCCCCCGCAGCCGACGCTGGACGCCGCGCTGGAACAGCCGGAGCCGACCTCCCGACCGTGACGGGTGTGCGCCCCACGTGCTTCCGCCGGAGTCGTTCCCTCTTCAACTCGGCGGTCTGGCGCGGGACGTGGCGGGCATCCGGACAGTAGGAAGGAGGGCCGTCGTATGACGACTCCCGTCAAGCGCCTCCCCAGGCGCATGCCCGGCTGGGCGAAGGTGGTGGCCGCGCTCGTGCTGGTGCTGGTGGTGTTCTTCGCCGGGCTCCGGCTGAGCGTGATCCCGGGCCTGAAGGACCTGTTCGGCACCGAGACGCACGACCGGTCCGGTCCCGCGCTGCTGAAATCCATCCAGGACATCAGCCGTTACGACGCCGCCTCCGGCAACTTCCAGGTCGTCGTCGACCTGGAGAAGGACGCCAAGCTGCTGCCCGACGCCATCCGCGGCACCCGCACGCTGTACGTCGGCGCGGGCACCGTCGACGCCTATGTCGACCTCGGCAAGATCGGCGAGAACGACGTGAAGGTCAACGGCGACCGCACGTCCGCCACGCTGCGGCTGCCCCACGCACAGCTGGGCAAGCCCGCCCTCGACCCCGACCGCTCCTACGCGGTCTCCAAGCAGCGCGGTCTCTTCGACCGGCTCGGGGACCTCTTCTCGGACAACCCCAACGGCGAACAGGCCGTGCAGAAGCTCGCGGTGCGGCACATCGGCGAGGCGGCGAAGGAGAGCGAGCTGACCGCACGCGCCGAGTCCAACACCACCGGCATGCTCGAAGGCCTGCTGCGCTCCCTGGGCTTCAAGGAGGTGCGCGTCTCGTACGGGAGCTGACCGGCTTCCGTACGCGACGTGATCCCGCCGGGAGTGCTCCGGCCGAATGCGGGAAACGGAGGGTGGGAGCGATCCCCGGCCACGGCCCCCCGGCGATGTCACCGGAGGCCGTGGCCGGGAACGCACCTTCCACGGCATCGTCGGCCCGACCGGGGGTAACCGCCGTGTCACGCAGGGAAGTTCAAGACTGGAGGACCGAATGGCCAGTGCAGCCTCACGTCCCCGGACCGCCGGGTCCGGGAGCGAGCGACGCCCGCTCCCGCTGCCCCTCCGGCTGCTGGCGATGGTGTGCGCGTTCACGTTCATGGTCGCCTTCGCGGTGGTGCTGGCCCGGCTGACCCTGCAGCCCTCGCCCGCCTCGGAGGCGCTGACCCACAGCAACCTGACGCCGGGCAGCTCCCTGAAGGCCTATCTCGACCAGCCCGAACTGCGCGACGCCGTCAAGCAGATCGGCGGCAACATCCTGCTGGGCGTTCCCTTCGGCGTCCTCGTGCCGGTGGTCGCCCCGCGCACCCGGGGCATCCTGCGCGTGCTGCTCCTGACCGCGACCGTGATGCTCCTGGTGGAATTCGCCCAGGGCGCGCTGGTCACCGGCCGCGCCTTCGACATCGACGACGTGATCCTCAACACGACGGGCGCGCTCATCGGTTACCTGCTCCTGGGCCGCCGCCTCAGCAGGGCCGTCCACGCGCGCAGGCCCCGCCGGGGCCGGGCAGGAGAGAAGTCACCGGCCGGCAAGGCCTAGCCCGCATCCACGCCGCACGGCCTAGTGCACGGTCCAGGTGAACTTGTCTCCGCCCACCCACCGGACCACGTCCGGGTCGTCCATGTCGTGCACGGTGATGCCGAACGCGGCCGCGGCCGCCAGCACGTCGGTGACGGCCCGGGCCTCTCCGACCACCTGGCCGTCGATCTGCACGATCCGGAACGGCGGTGTGCCGGGTTGCACCCCGAGCACCAGGATCCGCGGGTGGGATATGTACGGGCTCGCGCTTTCGGTCATGCATCGAGCGTAGAACGCAACCGGCGGCGGCGCGGGTTCAGGGACGGCGCCAGTCGTCACCGGTGAGGTGGGAACCGGCCTGCGGACCCATCCGGAGCATGCCGCCGTCGACGCTCCAGGACGCGCCGGTGACGTACGAGGCGTCCGGGCCGGCGAGGAAGGCGACGACGGCGGCGACCTCGCGGGCGTCTCCGGGCCGGCCGAGCGGGATGCCCGGGCGGCTCTCGGTGTGCGGGTCGGTGTCCTCCTGGCCGGTCATGGGCGTGGCGATCTCGCCCGGGGCGACGGCGTTGACGGTGATGTGGTGCTCGGCCAGTTCAAGCGCCATGACCTGGGTGAGCAGCCCGAGACCGCCCTTGGCGGCGCAGTAGGGGGCGGCGCCCACCCGCGGCTGGTGCTCGTGCACGGACGTGACGTTGATGATCCGGCCGCCCTCACCGTGGTCGATCATGTGCCGGGCCGCCTTCTGCCCGCACAGGAACGGCCCGACGAGATCGACGTCCAGGACCTCGCGCACGTCGGACAGCTCCAGGTCAAGGTAGGGCGTCATGGTGCCGGTCCCGGCGTTGTTGACCAGCACGTCGATGCGGCCGAGCCGCTCGCACAGGTCGTCGACGGTGTCGGCGGCGTCGGGCAGCCGGGTGAGGTCCATCCGGGCGACCTCGGCCCGCTGCCCGTGGGCACGCACCTCGTCGGCCGTCTCCTCGGCGCCCTTGCGGTCGCTGTGATAGGTGATGCCGACGTCCATCCCCGCCCGCGCCAGGTGGACGGCGGTGGCGCGGCCGATGCCGGAATCGGCGCCGGTGATCACGGCGACCTTGCTGGGGGACGCGCTGGTGGCGGCGGACATGACGAGCCTCCTCGTCGGCGGGGCCGGGACGAGGCATCGCAGTACCCGGGGGGACACCGGGCAAACCGTCCGCCCGTCGTGCGCCCTGCGGGGCGCTGGGGAACCCTTGAGGTGGAGGTGGCGATGGACCCCGTCGAGGCACTGGACCGGATCGCCTTCCTGCTGGAGCGGTCCCTGGCACCGACCTACCGCGTGCGCGCCTTCCGTACGGCGGCCCGGGTCCTGAAGGACCTGGGCGGGGACGAGGTGCGCCGGCGGGCGGCGGACGGCTCGCTGGAGAAACTCAAGGGGGTCGGCCCGAAGACCGCGCAGGTGGTGCGGGAGGCGCTGGCCGGCCAGGTGCCCGGCTATCTGGCGAAGCTGGAGGGCGAGGCACACGAGCAGCCGGCGGCGCGGGGCGGGGAGGAGCTGCGGGCGCTGCTGCGCGGGGACTGCCATCTGCACTCCGACTGGTCGGACGGGGGCAGCCCGATCGAGGAGATGGGCCGGGCCGCCGCGGACCTGGGCCACGAGTGGGCGGCGCTGACCGATCACTCGCCGCGGCTGACGGTCGCCCGGGGGCTGTCGCCGGAGCGGCTGCGGGAGCAGCTGGACGTGGTGGCGGAGCTGAACGAGACCTGGGCGCCGTTCCGGCTGCTGACCGGCATCGAGTGCGACATCCACGAGAACGGCACGCTCGACCAGGAGCCCGAGCTGCTCGACCGGCTCGACGTGGTGGTGGTGTCGGTGCACTCCAAGCTGCGCATGGACGCCCGGTCGATGACCCGCCGGATGGTGGCAGCCGTCCGCGATCCGCACTCGGACGTGCTCGGGCACTGCACGGGACGGCTGGTGACCGGGCGCGGGAGGCCGGAGTCGGAGTTCGACGCGGACGAGGTGTTCGCGGCCCTGGCCGAGACCGGCACGGCCCTGGAGATCAACAGCAGGCCGGAGCGGCTGGACCCGCCCAGGCGGCTGCTGCGCCGCGCCGTGGACGCGGGGGTGCTGTTCTCCGTCGACACCGACGCGCACGCGCCCGGGCAGCTGGACTGGCAGATCAACGGGTGCGCGCGGGCCGAGGAGTGCGGGGTGCCGCCGGAGCGGGTGGTGACCACGTGGTCCCTCGACGAACTGCTGGCCTGGACCCGTGAGCGGCGGCTCCCGTCCGGCGTGGCGGGCGGCTGACGTGGTACCCGCGCGACCTCGGAGGAAGGGACTGCACTTATGGGAAGCTCACGACGGGCGGCCGTGTTCGACGTCGACGGCACGCTGGTCGACACCAACCATCTGCACGTCGTGGCCTGGTGGGAGGCGTTCCGGCAGGCGGGCCACGAGGTGCCGATGCACGCCATCCACCGGGCCGTGGGCCTGCCGTCGACCGACCTGGTCGCCCATCTGCTGGGCGACGACCGGGAGACCGGTCAGGACGCCGACATCAGCGCCGGGCACAAGGCGCTGTACGGGCAGTACTTCGACCGGCTGCCCGCGCTGCCGGAGGCCGGGGCGCTGCTGCGACGGCTGCACCGGGACGGCTGGACGGTGGTGCTGGCCACCTCTGCGGGCGGCGCCGAGCTGAGCGCGCTGCGCCGGGCCATCGACGCGGACGAGGCCATCGCCGCCACGGCGAGCGCCGACGACGTCGACGAGGGCAAGCCCTCCCCCGAGCCGGTGGAGCACGCCCTGGAGCTGGCGGGGGTGCCGGCGGAGCGGGCGGTGTTCGTCGGCGACACCGTGTGGGACATGCGGGCGGGCAGCCGGGCCGGGGTGCGCTGCGTGGGCGTCCTGTGCGGCGGGATCCCGCGCGCCGACCTGGAGGAGTCCGGAGCGGACGTGGTCTACGGGGATCCCGCACACCTGCTGTCCGCCCTCGGCGACGGGGCGCTCGCATGAAGCGGCGTGAAACCGCCGGTCGAGCGGATACCCACAGCGCATGACGCGTGTGATGAATGCGGTACGGCGGGCGGCGGGAGCCCTCCGCGGGCGGAAGGACAGGGACAGAAGCACGGAGGCGGGCACGGATGGCCGGCCCCACGGAGCACCGACGGCTCAGGGGCGGATGCACACCTTCGAGCAGGGAGCCCGCACCGTACGGCCGGTGGAGGCCGTGCGGCGCGACACGCGGAGCGCCTGGAACGCCGTGCGGGCGGCGTGGCGGGGGCCCGGGCGGGAGCGGGATCTGGTCGTCCAGTCGCTGAAGGCGGCCGGGGCGGCGGTGCTGGCGTGGCTGGTGGGCGGCGTCTGGATGGGCGACCCGCTGGCGCTGATGGCGCCCTGGGTGGCGCTGGTGCTGGTGCAGGCCACGGTGTTCAGCTCCCTGGTGCAGGGCGCGCGGCAGTTCGGGGCGATCTGCGTCGGCACACTGGTGGCCTCGGGAGCGCAGGCGATCACCGACGACACGACCGGCGCGCTCGCCCTGTCGGTACCGGTGCTGATGCTGCTGGCGAACTGGCCCCGCTTCGGCGACCAGGGCATCTACGCGGCGACCACGGCCCTGTTCACCATCTCCTCGGGCATGGTGAGCCTGTCCGCCGTCGGGCACCGGGTGGGGCAGGCCGCGATCGGCGCGGTCATCGGCGTCGCCGTCAACGCGCTCGTCCTGCCGCCGCTCCACCTGCGCGACGTACGCACGAACCTGGCGGCGCTCGCCCGGGAGACGGGAGACGTACTGCACACCGTCGCCGGTGACCTGCGCGAGGGCGAGTGGGACGGGCAGACCGCTGCCGGCTGGGTCAGTGCCTCGGCCCGGCTGGACCACCGCCTCCAGGCGCTGCGCTCGGCACGGCGCTGGAGTCAGGAGAGCCTGCGCCTGACCTATGCCCCGCTGCGCGCCCTGCACCGCGTCCCGCACGCGGGCGCCCTGCCCTCGGTGGACGAGGACGAGCGGCTCGGCCGGGTCACCGCGCACGTCGCCACGCTCACCCGGGCCCTGGCGGTGTCGGTGGACGACAAGCGGACGCCCGCCCCGCCCGAGGGCCCGGCCCTGCGCGCCTACGCCCGTCTGCTGGAGCTGATCGGGGACGCCCTGTGCGCCGAGGCCGACAGCCTGCTTGAGGGCAGCGTGACCGCCCGGCCGGACGACGAGACCGAGAAGGCGATGCGGGAGCTGCACGAGGAGTTGCAGGAGAACCTGCGCCGGCACGCCGGCGAGGGGGCCGCCCACACGGCCGTCCTGGGCACGCTGCTGCTCCAGGCGGAGAACCTCTGGGCGGAGACCGTCCCCGGCGACCAGGAGGAGTGACGCGGCTTCCGTCCGCCGTAGTGCTTCCGCGGCCCCCGGGTACTCGGTCACCTCCCGGGGGACCGCGGCCGAGAGGAGCACGAGGTGAGCAGCGCAACGGGCATGAGGATCGTGGTCACGGGTGCCACCGGCAACGTGGGCACCAGTGTGGTGCGTCTGCTGTCGGAGGACCCGGAAGTCGCCTCCGTGCTGGGCCTGGCCCGGCGGATCCCCGACTGGTCGCCGCCCAAGACGGACTGGGCCGCCGTCGACCTGGCGTCCGAGCGGGCCGATCTGGTGGAGCGGTTCACGGGCGCGGACGCGGTGGTCCATCTGGCGTGGGCCTTCCAGCCGACGCACGACCCCGCCGCGACCTGGCGCACCAATGTGCTCGGCAGCATGCGGGTCTTCGAGGCGGTGGCCGCGGCGGGCGTGCCGGCGCTGGTGCACGCCTCGTCGGTCGGCGCTTACTCCCCCGGCCCGAAGGACGAGGCGGTGGACGAGTCGTGGCCGACGCACGGCTGGCCGGACGCCGCGTACTGCCGGGAGAAGGCCTACCTGGAGCGGGCGCTGGACACGTTCGAGCGCGACCACCCCGGGACGCGGGTGGTGCGGATGCGGCCCGCCTTCCTGTTCCAGCGGGAGTCGGCGAGCGAGCAGCGCCGCATCTTCGGCGGCCGCTTCCTGCCCGGTCCGCTGGCCCGCCCGGAGCTGCTGCCCTTCCTGCCGGACATCCCCGGGCTGCGGATGCAGGCGCTGCACACGGACGACGCGGCGAACGCGTACCGGCTGGCGCTGCGCTCGGACGTCCGGGGCGCGTTCAACCTGGCGGCCGACCCGCCGGTCGACGCGCGGCTGCTCGGCGAGATGTTCGACGCGCGTCCCGTGCGGCTGCCGCGCAGCGCGGCCCGGTCGGCGATCGCCGCCGCCTGGGGCCTGCACCTGCTGCCCGCCTCCCCGCACCTGTTCGACGCGGTGCTGCGACTGCCGCTGATGGACTGCACGCGGGCGCGGGCGGAGCTCGGCTGGCGGCCGGAGCATACGGCGCCCGAGGTGCTGGAGGAGTTCCTGCTGGGCCTCCAGCAGGGCGCGGGGGCGCCGACGGAGCCGCTACGGGGACGCAAGGTGGGCTGATCCCGACGAGCTCCGCGAGCGGCCCGGGACATGCCCGAGGGCCGCAGCCGACCCCCACAGCCGGCTGCGGCCCTCGGTGGGATGCCCTCCTCAGGCGGAGGGCTCGTCCGGCACCGGGTGCTCGGGGTGAACCGTTCCCGAGTGCGGTGCTCCCTGCCGGCCCGTCCCCGCTTCGTCCGTGTCGGGGACGTCACCGGCGGGCTCGTCGGTCTCGTCGTCGCTGCGCTGCTTGCCGTCCTTGCCGGTGCCCGTGAAGCGCGGGGCGACCTCCCACGGGTCCTCGCCGTCGTCGGCCTGCTGGTCCGGCATGTCCCGCGGGATGGGGTCACCGTTCTCGCCGGGTCCTTCGAGGCGATGGTCGGTCACGGCGTGCTCCCTTCTGTGGTCCGGGCGCCACGCGAGTACCTCCGCGGTGATCGGCGAAACCTCAGCGCGGGGTCCGCTCCTGAAGCGCCGTGCGCCAGGCCGGGAGCGGGTACTCCGGTGCCGGGTCGGGGCGCCGTCCGCCGCGTGCGAAGAAGTCGGCGAGCGGCAGGATCGCGGCACCGACCGTGACCGCGTCGGGCCCGAGCCGCCCCAGGTCGACGGTCACCTTCCCGGCCGGGTGGCGCAGCGCGTACGACATGGCATGCCGGCGTACGGCGGGCAGGAAGCGCGCGCCGAGCGCCAGGCCGGCCCAGCCTCCGATGAGGATGCGCTCGGGCTGGAAGAGGTTGATCAGGTCGGACAGGCCCGCGCCCAGGTACTCGGCGGTCTCCTCCAGGACGGCCAGCGCGACGGGGTCGGCCGCGACGCCCTCGGGCGGGTGGGCGGCGGCGAGCATCGTGGTGAGGGCGGTCTCCTCGTCGGTGCCGTCCGGGGCCCGGCCGCCTTCCTCCCGCCAGCGGGCGAGCAGTGACTCGGCGCCCGCGTAGGCCTCCAGGCAGCCGAGCGCCCCGCACCGGCAGCGACGGCCCCGGACCCGTACGGTCAGGTGCCCCCATTCGACGGCGCGGCCCTGCTCCACGTCCGGGGTGACGAGGCTCGCGCCGACGCCGGAGCCGAACAGGACGACGACGGCGTTGCGGGCGCCGCGCCCGGCGCCGAACCACATCTCGGCCTGGCCCAGCGTCTTGGCACCGTTGTCGATGAAGTACGGGACGGTGTCCGGCAGCGGGGAATTGGCGCGGAGCAGCGCCTCCAGTGGGACGGCGTCCCAGCCGATGGTCTGCCCGTGCACGAGCGCCCCGCGGTCGGGGGTGCGCTCGACGATGCCGGGGACGCCGATGCCGACGCCGAGGAGCCGCTCGGGCGCGAGACCCGCGGTGTCCAGCACTTCGGCGATGCCCTGGCGGACGTGGTCGACGATGGCCTCGACCTCGTACCGCTGCGGCGTGAGCGGGTGCTCCGCGCGGGCGAGTTCGGTGAGGGTGAGGTCGAACAGCTCGACGCGGACCCGGGTCTCGCCGACGTCGACGCCGATCATGTGGCCGCTGCCGGGTGAGACGCGCAGCAGGGTTCGGGGGCGGCCGCCGTCGGAGTCGACGCTTCCGGCCTCTTCGACCAGTCCGTCGGCGACCAGGTCGGCGACGACGTTGCTGACGGAGCCGGAGCTCAGGCCGGTCGCCGGGCCGAGCTCGAAGCGGCTGAGCGGGCCGTCGAAGTAGAGCCGTTGCAGCACGGCCGTGCGGTTGGCCCGCCTGAGATCGCGTACCGTGCGCCCGTTCCCCGCCGCCATGAGGCTCCCTTCGCATCCCCTGTCCGACCTGCAACATACCGTCGGATCCGGGCGCGGCGCGACCTTCCCCCACCTCTTATTTCACGATGTGAGCTAACCGGTGGGCCCGGCGGCCTCCGCGATCTCGTCCAGGGCCGCGAGGAGTTCCGGGGCCACCCTCTCCTGCACCCATCGCTCCTGCTCTTCGCCGACCCGGCGGGGAATCGTCTCGGTCAGCATGATCAGGTACAGGTAGGCGCGGTACAGGGCGAGGCGCAGACGGGCGGGCGTGTCGAAGCGGACCCGGCCGCCGGCCTCCCGGTACCCGGCCAGGAACTCCCCGTCGTTCCTGATGTCGCCCAGCAGCGCCAGGGAGACGAAGTCGGCCAGGGGGTCGCCCCAGAACATGCGCTCCCCGTCGATGAGGCCCCCGATGCGGGCCGCTCCGTCCGCGCGGTCGACGAGGATGTTGCCCGGCCACAGGTCGAAGTGGACCAGGCACGGGACGGTGACCTCGTCGAGGGCGCCGTACGCGGACGCGGCGGTCGCGGCCACCTCGTCGACGGACCGGGGCAGACGGGCGCCGTAGCGCCGGGCGTCGTCGAGGACGGCGTCGATCATCCCCGTGAACGCCGTCCGCCAGTCGGGGGCGAGCGGGCCGAGGGCGGCGGAGGGGTAGCCGAAGCCGGGGCCCGTCACACGGTGCAGCCGGGCCACCTGGCGGCCCAGTTCCGTGCGCAGCAAGGCGTGTTCCGCACCGGTGAGCGTGCCGTCCCACGGCTCGCCCGGGCAGGCCGTCATCAGCAGGAAGCCGTCGCCCCTGGACACCAGCTGCGGTGCGGTGACCCCGACGCGGGCGGCCGAGCGGTAGAACTCGGCCTCCGAGACCAGCAGTTCGCGCTCGTGCCGCAGGCCGGGGACGACCGCGGGGGGCGGGACCTTCAGCACGTAGCGGCTGCCGTCGGTGAGGCGCAGTTCCTCGACGGTGTTGTACGTGCCGCCGGTCAGCGGGGCGAGGTGGGCGAGGCGGCCGGGGTCCAGGCCCGCCTCCCGAAGGACGTGCCGGGCCCGTTCCCAGGAGTCCACCACCGTGTGCCCACCCCTCCCCTGTGTCCGCGGTCAGCCGGCGGCGTACACGTCCTCGGTGTAACGCCCGTCCGCGATCAGCCCGTCGAGCCACTGCTCGGCGGCCCTCTCGTCGGCGCCCGGTGTGTGCTTGCGGAACAGCGTACGGAACGCCTCCCGCACCCCGGGCGCCATCCGCGAACCGTCTCCGCAGACGTACACCCGCGCTCCGGCGTCCAGCAGGGTCCAGACCTCCTCGGCCTCGACGGCGATCCGGTGCTGCACGAACCGCACCTCGCCCTCGGGGGTCTCACTGAAGGCGGGGCGCAGGGAGACTGCTCCGGCGGTTTCGGCCGCGCGCAGTTCCGCGGCGTGCAGGAAGTCCGCGTCGGGGGCGTCACAGCCGAAGTAGCACAGGGCCGGCGCGAGTTCGGCGCCCGCCGCGAGGGCCGCCGTGCGGTCGGCGATGACGCCGCGGAAGGGGGCGAGGCCGGTGCCCGCCGCGACCATGACGACCGGTGCCGGGTCTCCCATGACGTCGATGCGGAAGGCCTCCCGGCACGGCTGCACGCGCGCGTACAGCGTGTCACCGAACTGCAGGGAGGCCAGGTGCCCGGAGCCGGTGCCGCGGTAGAGGCCCTTGCCGGAGCGGGCGGGTGCCTCCAGCAGCGAGACCATCAGGTCCACGTGACCGGGGTCGACGGCCGGCGAGGAGGAGACGGAGTAGTGGCGCGGGCGCAGCGGGGTGAGGAGGTCGAGGAGCTGCGGCCAGTCCAGGGCGCCGCGCAGCGCCGGGTGGTCCTCCAGGATCTCCACGAGGGTGCGCGGGTCGTCGGTGAGGGCGGCCAGGGCCGTGCGCTCCGGCGGGCACGGGTTGGCGGCGGCGAGCGCGGCCAGTTGCCCGGCGCTGGGCCGCTCCTGCAACTCCACGTGGTGGGTGAGGAGCTGCCGTACCGTCACGGGCCGGTCCACGGCGATGCCGTCGCGGCGCGGGCGGGTGGCGCGGATGTCCAGGACGGTGTCGAGGTCGGCGCCGAGCGCGGTGGCGGCGCGGGTGACGAGGTCCGGGGCGTTGGCGGGCAGCACGGTGAGGTGGTCGGCCGTGCGGTAGGTGACGCCGTCGGGCAGCGCGACACGGACGAACCGCTTGCGGCGCGGGTGGCCGGGCGCGGTGAGGTCGCGGACCTCGGTGACGCGCATGGGGACGAGACCGTGCCGCTCGGCGAGGGCGTCCAGCGGGCCGCCGGTCAGGGTGCGGACCTCGTAGGCGGTCGTGGGCCCGGGGTCCGGCGTGGTGGCGTCCGGGTCGCCGTAGCGCTCCAGCAGGGCGGTGCGCAGGGCGGCCGTGAAGGTGCGGACGGTGCCGGTGAGGTCACCGGAGGCGTCGGCGGCGGCGCGTTCCAGCAGCCGGCCGGCGCCGGATGCGGCGAGCCGCTCGTCGATGCGGGTGGGGACGTGCTGGTAGGTGGCGGCCCAGTTGCGGTCGCCGACGCCGAGGACGGCGTACGTCACGCCGGACAGGTCGTGGCTCTCCTCCAGCCGGGCGGCGAAGGCGGTGGCGTCGTCGGTGGGGCGGCCGTTGTAGGAGGCGGCGGTGATGACGACGGGCCGGTCGGTGGGCAGGCCGCCCGCGTAGGCGTCGAGGGGTGCCACCTCGGTGGCGCACCCGACCAAGGCGGCCTCGTCGGCGAGCTGTGCGGCGAAGTCGCGGCAGGTGCCGTAGTTGCTGCCGTGCAGGAAGAGGGCGGCGGTGCCGGGGCGGACACGGGCGGGCAGGCCCTGCGGCTCGGCCGATTCGGTGTCCTGGGCGGGGGCGGCTCCGGGCAGCGGCGTGTGGACGCGGTCGGCGGCGGTGCGCGGGGCGAGCGCGAGGGTGAAGCCCTCGGGCTTGAGAGTGAGGGTCTCCTTGACCGTGAGCCGGTAGTCGGCGTGGTCGCGCAGCCGGTAGCGGTGGACGAGCATGGCCAGCAGCATGGTCGCCTCGTGCAGCGCGAACTGCCGTCCGATGCAGGCGCGCTCGCCGGTGCCGAACGGCTTGAAGGCGTGCACCGGCCGCTCCGCCTCCGCCTCGGGCGTGAAGCGGGAGGGGTCGAACAGCTCGGGGTTGTCGCCCCACACGGGCTGCCGGTGCAGCATCGGCGCGAGGACCAGGGCGGACTGTCCGGCGCGCAGCGGGATGCGCCCGCCGAGCAGCGTGTCCTGGCGGGCCTGCCGGGAGAAGACGGCGGCCGTGGGCCAGAGCCGCAGGGCCTCGTTGAGCACCTGGCGGGTGTAGGTGAGCCTGCCGACCTCGTCGTACGTGGGCTCGGGGTCGGTCTGGTCGCCCCACAGTTCGTCGGCCTCGCGCTGCACCAGCTGGAGGGCGGTGGGGTGCTTGGCGAGGTAGTACAGCGCGAAGGACATGGCGCCGGAGGTGGTCTCGTGACCGGCGATCAGGAAGGTGATGACCTGGTTACGGATGTTGGCGGTGTCGAGTGTGGTGCCGTCGGCCGGGTGCTCGGCGGTGAGCATCAGGCCGAGGAGGTCGTCGGCGTCGCTCTGGTCGGTGCCGGTGCGGGCGGCGATGACGTCGTCGACGACGCGGGCGAGGTGGGCGGAGTCGTCGCGGAAGGCCGCGTCCTGCGCCGAGTAGTCCTGGCCCGGGACGCGCGCCAGGCGGGTCATGCTCCACTCCAGGCAGCGGACCATCGACTCGACGAAGGGGTGCGGCTCGGCCCGCTCGAAGGAGCCGAAGTCGTAGCCGAACCCGGCGAGGCCGATGGTGTCGAGCGTCATGCGGGTCATGTCGTCGGGGACGTTCACCGGCCGTCCGGCGCGGGCGTCGCGGTCCCAGGACGCGATGAGCCGGCGGGCCACCTTCAGCATCACGGGGTGGTAGGTGCGCATCGAGCCGAGTGCGAAGGCGGGCATCAGGATGTCGTGCGCCTTGGCCCAGTTGGGCTCGTCGTTGTACGCCGTGAACAGGCCGTCGGCGGCGAACTCCCGGACGTTCTCCAGACCCGGCCCGATGTGCTTGGCGAACCGCTGCTCGTCCGCGAGGTCGGCCACGAGGTCCAGGTCGCCCACGAACAGGGTGTCCCGCCCGTACAGCCGCCGCACGAACACGGGCCCGTGCTCGCGCATCAGGTCCATGGCCTGCTGGACGGGCGCGCCGCCGGGTCCGGTGGCGGAGATGTCGGCGACGGGGACGCCGGGGAGGGCGTCGGCGGTCAGGGGTGTCTGTCCGGTGGGGGGCATGGGGCGGCAACTGCCTTTCGCGGTACGGAAGTACTGCACTCCAGCGTGATCCACCGGGCCCGGAAGGCGACGCCTCTGCACTGCATGATTGTGTAGGGGGAGCAGACGTGCCGCTCTTGCGCGGGGGCGGCCCGGCATGGCAGGAGAGGCTCGTGGACCTGGCCCGGCAGGAGGCCGTGACCTGGCGCAACCGCGCCCTGCTGCTCTTCGACCGGGTCGCGATGCCGGTCGCGGTGTGCGACGTGTACGGGGCGGTGCTGCTGGCCAATCCGGCCATGGCCGCGGAGTGCGGTACGACGCCGGGGCGGCTGCGCGGCCGTGACGTGCTGGAGCTGTTCGGCCCGCGGGAGGCCACCCAGGTGGAGCGGATCGCGCAGGCGCTGCGCCTGCGCCACCGCTCGCGCTATCAGGTGTCGGTGCGCTGGCGGGCCCCGGGCGGTGCGGAGCGCTACGGCGAGCTGACGGCGGATCCGGTGAGCGACACGGTGGAGGACACGCCCGCGCTGCTGGTGATGCTCCGGGTGGACGCCGAACGCGCCCCCTCCCCCGCCACACCCGTGCCGAGGGCCCCGGTCACCCCGATGGAGGCCCGCATCCTGGCGCTTCTGGCCGCCGGCGCCACCACGGCCCGGGCGGCCCGGGAGACGGCCCTCACCACGGACGGGGTGACCTACCACCTGCGCCGCCTGTCGTCCCGCTGGGGCGCCTCCAACCGCACGGAACTGGTGGCCCGGGCGTACGCGCTGGGGGTGCTGACCCCCGGGGTGTGGCCGCCGGCCGTCCGGGGCGGGGCGACCTGACGGAAATCCGGTCGCCTGCCCGCGCCGAGGCTGTCTAACCTGACCTGGCCCACAAAACCTAGGACCCCTAGGTTTCGCGACGACAACCCGTAGGAGCCCTCCCGTGCAGCCGCTCACCGAGCAGGACATCCGCGCTTCCTTCATCAACTGCTCGAAGGGCGAGGCCAAGCGTCTGGCCGTGCCCCGGGACCTCGACGCGCGGCCCTGGGACGACCTCGACTTCCTCGGGTGGCGTGATCCGGGGGCGCCCGACCGGAGCTATCTGGTGACCGAGCGGGCGGGGCGGCTCGTCGGCGTGTCGATGCGCTTCCAGGCCGCGCAGCGCGGGTTCCTGCACCGCAGCATGTGTTCGCTGTGCCTGACGACCCACCCGCGGGGCGGGGTCTCGCTGATGACCGCCCGCAAGGCGGGGGCGGCCGGGCGTGAGGGCAACTCCGTCGGGGCGTACATGTGCACCGACCTCGCCTGCTCCCTGTACGTACGCGGGAAGAAGGCGCTGGAGACCGGATCGCGGTTCGAGGAGAGCCTCACCGTGGAGGAGCAGATCGAGCGGACCACCGGCCATCTGACCGCCTTCCTCGACAAGGTGTACGCCTGAGCCCCTCGGTCGCCCGTGGTCCGGCCCGGCACTAACGTCCTTCGTGAACGTCCTTCACGGACGTGTTCGACGGATGCGTTCGATGCGCCGGAGAAGGGGAACAGCCCGAGGATGCGAGAGGTACGTGAGTGGACGGCGCAGGCCGGGCGGATCGTCAGGAAGCGTCGTGATCCCGTGGTCGTCCAGACGCTGCGGTCCGCGACCGCGGCGACGATCGCCTACGTCATCGCGCTGCGCCTGAGCCCCGAGGCGGCGCCCCTCACCGCCCCCCTGACGGCCCTTCTGGTCGTCCAGGTGACGCTGTACGCCACGCTCACCAACGGCTTCCGGCGGGTGAACGCCGTGGTGACCGGCGTTCTCCTCGCCATCGCGTTCAGCCTGCTGGTGGGCTTGACCTGGTGGAGCCTGGCGCTGCTCCTGGTGGCCTCGCTGGCCGTGGGGCGGCTGGTCCGGGTCGAGGAGTACGTACCCGAGGTCGCGATCAGCGCGATGCTCGTCCTCGGCGTCACCACCGTCGGGGACACCGCCTGGGCCCGGGTGGTGGAGACGCTGATCGGGGCGGTCGTCGGTCTCGCCTGCAACCTGCTGCTGGCTCCGCCGGTGTGGGTGGAGGAGGCGGGCGAGTCGATCGGTGACCTGGCCCGGCGGCTGCGGCAGCTGATGCTGCGCATGGGCGAGGAGGCCGCCGGCGGCACGCCGGTGGACCGCGCGGAGAAGCAGCTGCACGAGGCGCGCCGCCTGGACCACGACATCGTCGAGGTGGACGCGGCCCTCCGGCAGGCCGAGGACAGCCTGCGGCTCAATCCGAGGGTGCAGGACAGCGTGCTGCACCGGGTCGTGCTGCGCACCGGCCTGGACACGCTGGAGATCTGCACGGTCGTCCTGCGGGTCCTCGCGCGCTCCCTCACCGACCTCGCGAAGGAGCGCGAACCCGAGCCGCTGTTCGAGCCCGAGACGGGCGCCGCCCTGGAGCAGTTGCTGTCCGAGATCGCCGACGCGGTGGTGAGCTTCGCGGTGCTGGTGACCACCCACCTCAGCACGAGCGCCGAGTCGGCGGAGGAGCGTCTCGCCGCGGAACTGCGCACCGCGGCGGGGACCCGCGACAAGCTGGCTCTGCTGCTGCGCGAGGAGGCGGAGCGGGCGCCCGGGCACTGGCAGCTTCCGGGAGCGGTCCTGGCGGAGGTCAACCGCATCCTCGACGAGCTCGACACCGAGCACCGCACCCGGCGTCTGTTCGAGGAGCTGGACCGTGTGTCGGGCGAACAGCGCGCCCGGATGCCCCGGCTGACACGGCTGCGGGAGCGGCTGGGCGTCACGGAGCAGATGTGGCGGAACCGCGCGGGGTTCGGCGGGCGTTCTCGCTGAGGGGTCCTTTCGCTCATGGGGAAAGGCCCCCTGGGGGAACGCCGGCAGGGGGCCGGCACCTGATGTGAGGAGCGGGCCGATGGCCGGGACGAGCGTGCGGATCGACGGGAACACACTGCGGCTGCCGGGCGGGGTCGCCGTGCGGTTCATCCGCACCCTGCGCCTGCCGGAGACCGGCACCCATCCGCTGCCGCCGGGGCTCGGCGAGTTCCCGGTGCGGCGGGTCTCGGACTACGGGGACAGGGTTCCCGAGGCGTGGCGGGCGCGCGGCGGTGTGATGCTGCCGGTGTATCTGCGCGAGGCGATGTGGCTGAGTTTCGGGGGCACCTCGGAGCCGGCCGCGCTCCAGGTCGGGGTCGGCAAGGTGTGCGCGGTCTCGGGCCGGCCCTGGAGCGACCACCTCGCCCGCGGCCCGCAGAACTACGTGGTGCTCCCCCGCCAGCCCTGGCTGGACGGCATCAATGCCGGCACGGGCACGGTCCGGCAGTTCGTGGCCGTCCCGCTCGGCCTGGGCGCCACCGTCGAGGGGCAGGTCACGGGCGAGGAGGTGTGGGGCGGGGTCCAGCTGCAGTCCTTCACGCTGAACGACCGGGAGCTGGCGCGGTGGCGTGCGCAGGAGCGGCAGCGTGCGGAGCGGCAGCGGTCGATGCCGCCGCCGAGCGGGTACGGCGCCGCGATGCCCATGGCGGCCCCGCCCGTCTCGGCCGGCTTCGGCGCCCCGATGCCGATGGCGGCCCCGCCCGCGCCCGGGTCGGTTCCGGCGCCGGCCGCGGGAGCCGCTCCGGCGAGCGCGCCCCGTGCGGCCGCGGCGATGGGTCTGGGCGTCGGCGGTTCCCTGCGGCAGGAGGTCTACCAGGACGACCGGCCGCTCACGGACTGGTCGGAGCGTCCCGCGGGCCGGGTCTTCGTCCACCTGGTGACACCCCCGCAGTGGCGCCGCATCACCGGTGAGGCCGCACCGCCGTCGCCGGTCGACCGGGCGGCGTACACCCGGGCGGGTCTGCCCTGGTTCGACTACTACGACGAGGACGCGCCGAATCTGGCCCCCACGGACACCCTCCAGTCCGTGCAGCCGGTCGGTGACTGGCTGGGCGACGACCACGAGCCCTGGCAGCCGCCCACGCCGGGGCAGATCCAGCAGCTCAAGGATGCCCCGGGCAAACCGGTCGCGGACGGGGACTGGTAGGCGGCCCGGGCCCTGCCGTTGTTGCACTCGGCGGCCCGGAAACGTCAGGGTGGCTGTCACGACGGGGACGAGTGACGACCTGAGGGGCGACATGGACAGTGGTGGCTGGAGCAGGCGCCGGTTCGTCGGCGCACTGGCGGGCGGGGCCGCCGCGGCGGCGCTGCCGGCCTGTGACAACGCTCCCGAGCCGGCAGCGACTCCGGCCCCGGAGCCCGAGGCGGGCACGAGCGCGTCGCGGGAGGCCCGCCGCCCCTCCGGACCCCGCCCGCTGTACCTCGGCACCTACACGTCCGCAGAGGGCGGCGGCAAGGGCATCGGCCTGGCCACGTACGACGCGGCGACGGGCCGGATCACCGGCAGCGGCACCGTCACCGGCGTCGGCGACCCGTCGTATCTCGCGCTCCACCCGGACCGCCGCACGCTCTACGCCGTGGACGAGCGCGACGACGGTGCCGTGACCGCCGTCCGGCTCGCCGACCGGAAGGTCCTGGGCAGCCGGGGGACGGGCGGGGCGGCCCCCTGCCATCTGTCGGTGCATCCGGGCGGACGCTGGCTGCTCAGCGCGAACTACGGGTCGGGCAGTGTGGCCGTGCATCCCATCGACGCCTCGGGCGCCCTGGGCGAGCGCACCGACCTCGTCCGGCACACCACTCCGCCGCCGGGCCCCGGCCAGGAGGGCCCGCACGCCCACCAGTTCGTCACGAGTCCGGACGGCGGCCATGTCCTCGCCGTCGATCTGGGGACCGACACCGTCTACACGTACCGGCTGGACGACAAGGCCGGCACGCTCAGCGAGGTCACGCAGGCGCACACCCGGCCGGGGGCGGGGCCGCGCCACCTCACCTTCCACCCGGGCGGCCGCTACGCGTACCTCGCCAACGAGGTCGACAACACGGTGGCGGTCTGCTCGTACGACCCCGCCTCCGGCCGTGTGGAGGTCGGCGAGGCGCAGTCCACGGGCACGGATTCGGGCACCAGCTATCCGGCGCAGATCCTGGTGACCGCCGACGGCCGCCACGCCTATCTCGCCAACCGGGGGCACAACAGCCTCACCCGGTACGCCGTCGAGGCGGACGGCGCCCGGCTCAGGCTGCTCGGGACGGTTCCGGTGGGCGGGGACTTCCCGCGGCAGATCGCCTTCTCTCCGGAGGGCACATTGCTGTTCGCGGCGAATCAGAAGTCCTCCACCGTCACCGTCTTCCACGTGGACGGGGCGAACGGCGGACTGCGGCGCGCGGGCGAAGCGTTCCCCTCACCCGTCGCCGTCTGTGCGCTGCCGCTGTAGAGCCCGCGGGCACGACGCGGCACTGGCCTGGCCCAGCAGGATGTGCATGCGCTCGGTGAGCTGTGCGACGTCGTCGGCGGGCGCGTGGAACGCGAGGCGGACGTCGCAGTGGGCGCGGGCGCGTTCGATGCGCAGGGTCAGCCCGTGCCGGTCGACGGCGAGGGGCTGGACGCGGACCGCTCCGTGCAGGCTGTCGGAGTCGACGAGCCGGGTGAGCCGCTCGACGGCGTCGGCGTGGCAGTCGGCGAGATGGGTCAGCAGCCGGGCCTCGGCCGTGGTGAGCGGGTCGGGCACGGCGGCGGCGAACTCGTCGAGGTCCACGACCACGGAGCCGGACGGCTGCCGCAGCACGACACGCGTGGGCGTGAAGACGAGCCGCTCGCCCTCGACGGCGAACCAGCCCGCGAGCCACAGCCGGGCGCGGATCCGGTTGCGGACCGGGACGGGCGCGACGTCGGCGAACTCCAGCACCGCGGACGGCTCGCTGCGGGGCGCGCAGATCGCGGCCGCGAGCAGGGCGCTGTCCTCCGGCACCTCCACGACCACCCGGCCGTCCTCGCCCACGGTGTGCGCGCCGACCAGCTCCTCCCGCGTGCCCTCCGCGGTCACGGAGCAGGACCACGCGGCGGCGAGCACCGAGCGCGCCCGCTCCGCCGCGGCGGGAGCCGCCGTCCAGCTGTGGCTGTCGTCACCCATCCCAGACCTCCTTAGGTAAGCCTCACCTAACCTATCGAAGATCGGGGTGCACGCCAACCGCGTCACGCAGTCTTTGCGAGACCTTTCAGACAGTGAGGACGCCCAGCAGGGCGCGTGCGCACAGCTCACGCACCTGCTCCCGGCCCAACTCCGTGCCGCGCAGCCACTCCAGGCAGACGGCCGTGGTGAACGCCAGCCAGCCGCGCACGGCCAGCCGGATCTCCGGCCGCCCCTCGGAGGCCGGGCCGAACTCGGGGTCCGCGGCCAGCGCGGCGAGGATCTGCCGCTCCTGTGCGGCCAGGGCCCGCCGGTAGACCCGCCGCACCGCCTGGTCCCCGGCCGCGTCGGCGCGGTGGAAGGCCCGGTAGCCGTGCGCGTGCGCCTGGACGTACTCCAGGAACGTCTCGAGTCCTGCCGCCAGTTGCTCGCGTACCGGCACGCCGGGCACCGCCGCCGTCATGCGCAGCATGCGCTCGCTCTCGCGCTCGACGACCGCCGCGAAGAAGTCCCGCTTGGTCGGGAAGTAGTGGTACAGCAGCCCGCGCGACACCCCGGCGATCTCGGCGACCTGCTCGATCCACACGTCGTCGTAGGGACTCTCCGAGAACAGTCGCGCCCCGACCGACAGGAGCTGCTCCCGGCGCTCCTCGGTGCTGAGCCGGCGGCGCGTGCGCCCGCCCTGGTTCGCGGCCATGCCCGCACTTTACTTGACGCCGGTTCAACAACGGGATCAGACTGAACCGCGCTATTGAACTCACGTACAACACGTGCGAACCAGCCGCCTGATCAAGGGAGATCGCGTCATGGCCCAGGCGCAGATACGGACCGGGGAGCCCAAGGGGTTCCGCAGCGCCGAGCTGGGATGGCCGGAGCTGGACCGCATCCCGCATCCGCCGCGCAGGGTCCCGCTGCTCGGTGACGTGGTCGGCGTGAACCGGAGCACCCCCGTGCAGGAGTCGATGCGCCACGCCCGCCGGCTGGGGCCGGTCTTCCGGCGGAAGGCGTTCGGCAAGGAGTTCGTGTTCGTGTGGGGTGCCCGGCACGCGGCCGACCTCGCGGACGAGTCGCGGTTCGCCAAGCACGTGGGGCTCGGTGTGGCCAACCTGCGGCCGGTAGCCGGGGACGGCCTGTTCACGGCGTACAACCACGAGCCCAACTGGCAGCTGGCCCACGACGTGCTCGCGCCGGGGTTCAGCCGCGACGCCATGGCCGGCTACCACCCGATGATGCTGTCGGTCGCGCAGCGGCTGACGGAGCACTGGGACCGGGCGGCGGCCGCCGGACGGGTGGTGGACGTGCCCGGCGACATGACCAAGCTGACGCTGGAGACGATCGCGCGCACCGGCTTCGGGCACGACTTCGGTTCGTTCGAGCGCTCCCAGCCGCATCCCTTCGTGACGGCCATGGTGGGCACGCTGACCTACGCGCAGCGGCTCAACACGGTGCCCTTCCCCCTGGCTCCGCTGCTGCTGCGGAGCGCGGGCCGGCGCAACGAGGCCGACATCGCCCACCTCAACCAGACGGTCGACGAACTGGTCCGGGCCCGGCGCGCAACCGGCGGCGGCGACGGCGATCTGCTCGACCGCATGCTGGAGACGGCCCATCCCGACACCGGGGAACGGCTGTCGCCGCAGAACGTCCGCCGTCAGGTCATCACGTTCCTCGTCGCCGGACACGAGACGACCTCCGGCGCGCTCTCCTTCGCCCTGTACTACCTCGCCCGCCACCCCGAGATCGCGGCCCGGGCCCGCGCGGAGGTGGGCCGGGTGTGGGGAGACGCGGCGGAGCCCGCCTACGAGCAGGTGGCCCGGCTGCGCTACGTCCGCCGGGTGCTGGACGAGTCGCTGCGGCTGTGGCCCACCGCGCCCGCGTTCTCCCGGCAGGCCCTTGAGGACACGGTGCTGGCCGGGGAGCATCCCATGCGGCGCGGGGCGTGGGCGCTGGTGCTGACGCCGATGCTGCACCGGGACCCCGAGGTGTGGGGCGCGGACGCCGAGCGGTTCGACCCCGACCGCTTCGACGCACAGGCCGTACGGTCCCGGCCGGCGCACACCTTCAAGCCGTTCGGGACGGGCGCCCGGGCCTGCATCGGGCGCCAGTTCGCGCTGCACGAGGCCACCCTGGTGCTCGGGCTGCTGCTGCGGCGCTACGAACTGCGGGCCGACCCGGCCTACCGGCTGCGCGTGACGGAACGGCTGACGCTCATGCCGGAGGGTCTGCGGCTGCGCCCGGAGCGCCGCGCGCCGGTGCGGGAGCCGGGGTCAGACCTGCGCCGTCCAGTGCCCGGGGCGGGCGACTGACCCGGGCAGCCGGGTCCCGGCACTCCCCCGCGCCGCGTTCAGCTGCGGCTGGGTGAGGAAGAACGCGCCGGTCAGATCGGCGTCCGTGAGGTCCGCGTCGCGCAGGTCGGCACCGATCAGGTCGGCGTCCCGCAGGTCCGCGCCGGTGAGGTCGGCGGCGATGAGGTAGGCGCCGCGGAGACTGGCACCGCGCAGGTCGGCGCCCCTGAGCCGGGCGCCCATCAGGTCCGCGCCCCGGCGGTCCTTCTTGCGGCCCTTGGTGCCGGCCCTGGCCAGTTCGCTCGTCCTGAGCAGCAGGACGTTGACCTCCTGGCGGTGCGCCGCCACGTCCAGCCCGGCGAGCTCCTCGGGTGTTCCGGCGGTGAGCTCCCGGGTCTTCCGCAGGGCCTCGTCCAGCTCAGGGCGGACGGGACGGGCCGCCGGCAGGGCGAGCGCCTCGGTCAGGTACCACAACAGCTCGTGCAGCTGCCTGACCACCGGGAATACCTCGAACATGCGGCGGGCGTCCTCCCGCGGCCCGGTGCGCCAGTCCCGCCCGCCGAAGGTGACCTGCGAGACCTGCTGCCCGGCACCGAAGCAGTCGTAGACCGTGCAGCCGGTGAATCCCTTCTGCCGGAGCCGGGCGTGGATGCCGCAGCGGTGGTCCTCCCGGAGGTTGCGGCAGGGCGAGCCGGCGGCCTTGTCCACCGCGAAGTCGGCCGAGGCGGCGAAGGGCAGGGCGACACAGCACAGCCCGAAGCACCGCTCGCAGTCGCCGCGCAGTTCCGCCTGCTCGGCCTGGTGTTCTCGCATGCCGTTCAGCATACGAAAACGGCGACTGACGGGCGCGTTCCGGTCACACCGCCGGCCGGGGCACCTCCAGACGCTCCAGCCGCTCGGGGTCGGCCAGGATGTACATGTCCGTGATGCGGCCGTCGACGATCGTGACGCCCATGACCGACTGGACGCGGCTTTCGTTCGCGTTGACCACTCCGACCGAGCCGTTGACCAGGACCAGCTCCGCGCCCTGCGTGAACGGGGCGAACATGAGCGCCTGCTCCGCCACCGCCTTCGCGCCCTGGACGACCTTGGAGGCGGCCGCGCCCCGCACGAGCGCGCCCGAGTCGGCCCGCAGCAGGACATCCGGGTGCAGTACGGCCACCAGCGCCTCGAAGTCCCCGGCGCGCGAGGCCGCCAGGAAGGCGTCGAGCACCTGCTTCTGCCGGCCGAGGTCCGGCTCGGCCGACGGGGTGGCACCGCGCACCCGGCGCCGGGCGCGGCTCGCGAGCTGCCGGGTCGCGGCCGGGCTGCGCTCCACGATCGGCGCGATGTCGTCGAACGGCACGGCGAACATGTCGTGCAGCACGAACGTGAGCCGCTCGTCGGGCGCCAGGTTCTCCAGCACGACGAGCAGGGCCAGGCCCACGGAGTCGGCCTGGAGCACCTCCTCCGCCGGGTCGGCGACCTGCGCCAGGGGTTTGAGCACCGGGTCCGGGACGAAGGCGTCGCCCATCGGTTCCTCGCGGCGTGCGGCGCGCGAGCGCAGCAGGTCCAGGCAGATGCGGCCGGTCACGGTCGTCAGCCAGCCGCCCAGGTTCCCGATGTCGTCCGTGTCGGAGCGGCTCAGCCGCAGCCAGGTCTCCTGAACGGCGTCCTCCGCCTCGGCGAGTGAGCCCAGCATGCGGTACGCGACCGCCTTCAGATGGCCGCGGTGCTCCTCGAACCGCCCGGCCAGTTCCTCGCTGCCTGTCATGGTCTCCCCCGTCGTCTGTCGATCAGCCGCTGATCATCTGCTGAACAGTTCGAACGTCACCGCGGGCCTGCCCCCGAACCGCTCCCCCATGGCCTCGGCGTGCCCGGTCAGGAAACCGCGGACGTAGGTCTCCGGGTCCTCGTCGGTCAACACCTCGATGTAGCTGCGGTGTTCCAGCAGGGAGGCCACCGCGCGCTCCATGCCGGCCGTCGCGTCGACGGCGTGGGTGGGGGTGCTGGAGCCCGCGACCGCGACCCAGCGCACGCCGTCCCAGGGGTCGAGGCCCTGCTCGACCAGCTCGGGGAAGATCCAGCGGTTTCCGGCGTCGCCGGCCGCGTCGAGCGTGGCCCGGCCCACGGCCACGTGGTCCGGGGTGTTCCAGGCGACGCCGCCCCAGGTGTCGCGGTGGTTGAGCGTGATGACCAGCTCGGGCTTGTGCCGGCGGATGGCGGCGGCGATGTCGCGGCGCAGGGCGGTGCCGTACTCGATGACGCCGTCCGCGTGGTCGAGGAACTCCACCTCCGACACGCCGACGACCGCCGCGCTCGCCCGCTGCTCGCGCTCGCGCAGCGGCCCGCACCGCGCGGGCTCGATCGTGTCGATGCCCGCCTCGCCCCGGGTCGCGAGGACGTAGGCGACCTCGCGGCCTTCGTCGGTCCAGGCCGCGATCGCTGCGGAGCAGCCGTACTCGAGGTCGTCGGGGTGGGCCACGACCGCGAGGGCGCGCCGCCAGTCGCCCGGCATGGGCTGGAGTTGAGTGCTCGTCGGCTCCGTCATGTCGGCAGGTTAGTCCGCGGCACCGGCATCACGCCTCGTCCCGCACGAGGGCCAGCAGCCGGTCGAGGACGCGGGGGCCGCCGGTGCGGATGCCGTCGTGCTCGAACTCGTCCGTGATCCAGGTGCGCAGCCCCCGGATCGTGCGGGCGGTGCGCAGAGAGTGGGCCGTGTCGACGTACATGTCGTCGTGGTAGACGGCCGCCACGACCGGTACCTCGTTGGCGGCGAGGCGTGCCGGGTCGTACAGGGGCGTCCAGTCGGTGCGGGCGGCGAGCAGGTCGGCCGTCTCGCGCAGCGGGCGCAGGGCCGGGTCGCACTCGAACATCCAGGGGTGAATCGATTCTCCCGTGAACAGGAGGGGCTCGTCGCCCGCGAGCGCCTTGGCGGCGTCGAACTGCGGGAACTCGGCGCGGACCCGCTCGGCCGACCAGGCGGTGGGCCGGGCGTCCTGGCCGTAGATCGACTCGTGGATCAGGGCGTACAGCGGGTGGCGGGCGTAGGAGAGCATGGCCTGCGCCTGCTCCAGGAACGCGTCGGAGAGCGTGGAGCCCTGCGGGGTGCGGACGAAGGCGTTCTCCAGGAGGTAGTGCAGGCGGTGGGTGCCGTCGCCGGTGCCGAGGACGATGCCGAGGGACTGGAAGGCCTCGACGGTGAGCCGGTAGCCGTTGGCCAGGACCACGTCGTGGTGCAGCAGGTGGTCGGCGATGCGGCGGGCGCGCTCGGCATCCAGCGGGTAGCGGGCGTAGTGGGCGGTGACCTTGCGCTCGATACGCGGGAAGGCGGCCCGGTAGACGTCGTCGGCGTGGGCGTCCAGGGAGGGCAGACCGCCGGTGATCACGGCCGTCGCCAGGCCCTCGGGGGCGAGGGACAGGTAGCTGGTCACGCAGAAGCCGCCGAAGCTCTGGCCGAGGACGGTCCAGGGGGCGCCGCCGGTGACCTCGGCGCGGATGGCCTCGCAGTCGCGGACGATCGCGTCGGCGCGGAAGTGCCTGAGGTAGCCGGCCTGCTCGGCGGGACCGCCGCGCAGCGGGAGCGTCTGGCGGTTGGCGGGTGTGCTGTGGCCGGTGCCGCGCTGGTCGAGGAGGAGGACGCGGTACTCCTTCAGGGCCCTGCCGAGCCAGCCGGGCCGGCCGACGGACCGGTCCGCTCCGAAGCCGGGGCCGCCCTGGAGGTAGAGCAGCCACGGGAGGTCCTGGTGCGTCTTGTCGCTCGCGACGACCTCGCGGGCGTACAGCTCGATCGTCTCGCCGCCGGGGCGGTCGTGGTCGAGGGGGACGGTGAAGCGGCGGTCGGTGAGGACGACTCCGGGCTGGCGGTAGCTGTGGGTCAACAGGGCTCCCGGGACGGACGGATTTTCGGGCCGCGTCCCAGTTCATCACAGCGAACGTCCGCTCGTGAGCCCTTCGATCATGAAACCTTGCTGAACAGCCGTTCAGGCTCAGCGGGCGGACAGGCTGGAGCGGCGGACCACCAGCTCGGGCTGGAGGACGACCCTGCGGTGTTCGTGTGCCCGCCCCGCACCCTCCTCCTCCGTCTCCTCCAGGAGCAGGTCGGCGGCCATGGCGCCCATGGTGACGGCGGGCTGCCGCACCGAGGTGAGCGGGACGGCCGCGGCGGCGGCGAACTCGATGTCGTCGTAGCCGACGATGGCGAGGTCGTCGGGGACGCCGACACCGGCCGCGTACATGGCCTGCAGGACGCCGAGGGCGAGCAGGTCGTTGGCGCAGAACACGGCGGTGGGCCGGTCGGCGAGGCCGAGGAGGCGGGCCCCGGCGTCGCGGCCGGCGGCGACGTCCAGCCGTTCGGTGGGCAGTTCGCGCAGCGCGTCGGGCCCGAGCCCGGCCTCGGCGAGCGCTTCGAGGGCGCCGGTGCGCCGGTCGCGGACCTGGTTGAGGCCGGGCGGGCCGCTGACGTAGGCGAGGGAGCGGTGCCCGGCGTCGACGAGGTGGCGTACGGCCAGGGCGCCGCCCGCCACGTCGTCGACGGAGACGGAGCACTCGGTGGTGCCCTCGGCAACCCGGTCGACCAGGACGAACGGGATGCCGTGCCGGCGGAACGCCTCGATGTTGCGGCCGGTCGCGTCGGCGGGCGTGAGCAGCACGCCGCGCACCCGCTGCTCGGCGAAGAGCGACAGGTAATCGGCTTCCTCGCCCGGGTCCTGGGCGCTGTTGCAGACCATCACGCCGAGTCCGGCGTTGCGGGCGGCGCGCTCGGCCCCGCGCGCCACGTCGACGAAGAAGGGGTTGCCCATGTCGAGGACGAGCAGCCCCATGATGCGGCTGCGTCCGGCGCGCAGCTGGCGGGCCGACTCGCTGCGGACGTAGCCGAGCCGGTCTATCGCGGACAGCACCCGGGCCCGGGTCTCGGTCGCGACCGTGTCCGGGCGGTTGATCACGTTCGAGACCGTGCCGACGGAGACTCCGGCGACGCGGGCGACGTCCTTGATACCCACCGACTGGGCCATCGGGCAGGGACCTCCAGAGGGAGACGAGGGGGCGGCGGCCGGGGCGGCTTCACACTACCGGCACGCCGCCCCGGGAACCGGATGCGGTCAGGCGGGCAGGCGGAAGTCGGTCACGTGCAGCACCGAGGGCGTCGTACCGGTGGACTTCTCCTGGTACATGAAGGACAGCACCCCGTCCTGCGCGACCCGCGTCTCGTCGATGACGACCTCGCCGAAGGCGCCCAGGCCGCTGCCGTCGAAGAGGATCCTCCAGTCCGTGTAACCGGAGGCGGCGGAGGCTCCCGCGATCCGGCCGAAGGGGAAGACCGCGTACGCGTTGTCGTACTTGTCCAGGATCAGCTTGGTGCGCTGGCTGGAGTTCAGCGGGACCGGTATCTCGGTCTTCTGCCAGGTGCCGGAGGCGTTCCTGCGGACGTGGAAGGCACGGCCGTTCGCGGTCCGGTTCGCGACGTAGTTCGTGGTGCACTGGCCGAAGCGGCCGGGGACGTAGGAGATGATCGCGTGCGGCCGGCCCGCGGAGTCGGTGAACTGGCTCTCCTGGTTCATCAGGGAGTGGTCCGGGTTGAGCGGGTCGACGACCAGGCCGGCGTCGGTCACGGACACCTTGTCGGTGCCGCCGGTGACGCCGACGACGGTGCCGGCGTTGTTGCGCCAGGTGCGGCCCCGGTCGTCGGAGTAGACGTAGCCGGTGTCGTGGTTGGTGATGCCGCCGCTGCTGCACATGACGGCGCCGTTCTGCTCGCGCCAGGTGAAGAAGGAGTGCAGCCGGCCGTTCCGGTCGTAGTCGATGCCGTGCAGGTACATGTTGCGGGCCGTCGAGGAGCCGTGCTCGCTGGTGTACGTGCCCGTGGAGCTCGACCACTCGCCGAGGTTGGTCCACTTCGTGCCGTCGTACTCGGCGAGGGCGTTGCGGCCGTTGCCGGAGACGGCGACGCGGTAGCTCAGCTGGAGCTTGCCGTCCGGGGTGGAGACGAACTGCGGGTAGGTGAACTGCGAGGTCAGCGCCAGACCGTCGAGCGTCGACTGGGGCGTGCCGAAGCGGTTCGCGGTCCAGCTCAGGCCCCCGGGGTCGTCCATGAGCCCGGCGACCGACTTGACGTAGGTGAAGCCGTCGCTGTGGGAGTCCATGTTGAGGTGCAGGCGGCCGTCGACCTTGGAGACGCCCATGGAGATGACGTTGTGGGAGTCGTCGTAGCGCAGGGTGTGCCCGACCTTCACGGTGGACCAGGTACCGGCACCGAGGGCGCGGCGGCCGACGACGGCGTTGCGGTCGGCGGTGTACCAGACGGCGTACTGGTAGCCCTTGTAGGTCAGCAGGCCGTTCTTCTGGAACGCGTTGTTGTTGACCAGTCCGTCGTAGGACACGAAGAAGAGGGCCTGGGCGTCGAGCGTGGTGGTGCCGGTCCGGGTGACCGAGGGGCCGGGGTCGGCGGCCCGTGCCGTGCCGGAGGCGAGGGCGGGGGTCACCACTGCGCCCGCGAGGGCGGCGGCCAGCAACGTACGTCTGTGCATCTCGTGGATCCCATCGTCATGCGAGGTGGAACACTTCGGTGAGCGGTTTCATGGCCTCGTCGGGCCGGGCGCCGTCCAGCGACTCGAAGAACGGCGCCATCTCCGCCTGCCAGCGGGCGTTGACGTCGGTGGCTTCCATGGCGGCCCGGGCGGCCGCGAAGTCCTCGGTCTCCAGGTAGCCGACGAGCAGTCCGTCCTCGCGCAGGAAGAGCGAGTAGTTGTGCCAGCCGGTCTCCGAGAGCGCCTGGAGCATCTCGGGCCATACCGCGGCGTGCCGCTCGCGGTACTCGTCGAGGCGCTCCGCCCGGACCTTCAGCAGGAAGCACACGCGCTGCATCAACGACCTCCCAGGGCCTAGAAGTTGAACTGGTCGATGTTCTTGGCGTCGAACACGGTCGGCTTGCCGAGGCTGATGACGCCGTCCTTGCCGATGGTGTACTCGCCCATGGAGCCGGCCGTGAAGGTCTCGCCCTCCTTGCCGGTGATCTGCCCGGAGGACAGGGCGACGGCGGTCCGGGCGGCCAGCTCGCCGAGCTTGGCCGGGTCCCACAGCTCGAACGCATCGACGGTGCCGTTCTTGACGTACTTGCGCATGTCGTTCGGGGTGCCGAGGCCGGTCAGCTTGACCTTGCCCTTGTACTTCGAGCCCGACAGGTACTGGGCGGCGGCCTTGATGCCGACGGTGGTCGGGGAGATGATCCCCTTCAGGTCCGGGTACTCCTGGAGCAGGCCCTGGGTCTGCTGGAAGGACTGCTGGGCGTCGTCGTTGCCGTACGCGGTCTTCACCAGCTTCATGTTCTTGTACTCGGGCTTCTTCAGCTCGTCCTTCATGAAGTCGATCCAGGTGTTCTGGTTCGTCGCCGTCTGCGCGGCGGACAGGATCGCGATCTCGCCCTTGTAGCCGATCTGCTTGGCGAGCAGCTGCACCTCGGTGCGGCCCAGGTCCTCGGCGGAGGCCTGGGAGACGAAGGCGTTGCGGCAGTCGGGCGTGGTGTCGGAGTCGTAGGTGACGACCTTGATGTCGTTCTTCATCGCCTGCTTGAGGGCGGTGCACAGCGCGCCCGGGTCCTGCGCGGAGACGGCCATCGCGTCGACCTGCTGCTGGGTGAGCGTGTTGACGTAGGAGACCTGCCCGGCGGTGTCGGTCGCGCTGGACGGGCCGACCTCCTTGTAGCTGGAGCCCAGCTCCTTGAGCGCCTTCTCGCCGCCCTTGTCGGCGCTGGTGAAGTACGGGTTGTTGACCTGCTTGGGCAGGAACCCGACGGTGAGTCCCTTCTTGGTGGCCGCGTTCGGGTCGGCCTTGCCGGCGGTGGCGGCGGAGGCGCCCTCGTTCGCGACGTCCTTCTTGGTGGTGCCGCCGCAGGCGGTGAGCGCGAGCGCGAGAGAGGTGGCGGTGGCGAGGGCCGCGCAGCTGCGGCGCAGGGTTGACTTACGCATGGCGTTGGTCCTTTACGAGGAAGGGCTGGTTACGAGGTGGGAGTCGAGGCGGCTCTGCGGCCCGCCCTCGCTGTGGAGATCTGCCGCAGGACCCGGGGGCCGAGCACGGACAGAACGAGCAGGATGCCGGTGACGACGATCTGGGACTGGGCGGACACGTCCTGGAGGCTCATCACGTTCTGCAGCGCGCCGAGGAGGAACACCCCGGCGATCGCGCCGCCCAGTGTGCCCTTGCCGCCGTCGAAGTCGATGCCGCCGAGCAACACGGCGGCCACGACGGACAGTTCGAGGCCGGTGGCGTTGTCGTAGCGGGCGCTGGCGTAGTGCAGCGCCCAGAAAATCCCGGTCAGCGAGGCCATCAGACCGGTCAGCGTGAACAGGATCAGCTTCTGCCGCTTGACCCGGATCCCGGCGAACCGCGCGGCTTCCTCGCTCGCCCCGATCGCGAACAGCGACCGGCCGAACGGTGTGGCGTGCAGCGCGACCACGGCGATGGCGAGCAGCACGAGGAACGGCAGCAGCGCGTACGGGATGAACGTGTCGCCGATGCGCCCGGCCGCGAAGTCCAGGTACTGCGTCGGGAAGTCGGTCACCGCGTCGGAGCCGAGCACGATCTGCGCGATGCCCCGATAGGCGGCCAGCGTGCCGATGGTGACGGCGAGGGACGGCAGCCCCAGCCTGGTCACCAGCAGCCCGTTGACCAGCCCGCACACGACACCGAGCAGCAGGCAGATCGGGATGATCGTCTCGATGGTCATGCCCTGGTTCCACAGGGCGCCCATCACGGCGCCGGACAGACCGGCCGTGGAGGCGACCGACAGGTCGATCTCGCCGGAGACGACCAGCAGCGTCATCGGCAGGGCGATCAGCGCGATCGGCAGCGTGTTGCCGATCAGGAACGACAGGTTGAGCGCGTTGCCGAATCCGTCGACGAAGCCGAAGGAGAACAGCAGGACCACGACGAGCAGGGCGCCGACGGCGGAATCCCACCTCTTCAGGCCGGACCAGCCGGCCGCTCGGCTCGGGGAGATGTCAGCCATGGCGGGCGTTCCTCTTCTTCAGGGCGGAGGCCACGCGCAGCGCGACGATCCGGTCGACCGCGATGGCGAGGATGAGCAGGATGCCGTTGATGGCGAGCACCCAGACGGAGCTGACGCCGAGGGCGGGCAGCACGCTGTTGATCGAGGTCAGCAGCAGTGCGCCGAGGGCCGCGCCGTAGACGCTGCCGGAGCCGCCGGTGAAGACGACGCCGCCGACCACGACCGCGCTGACGACGGTCAGTTCATAGCCGTTGCCGGTGCCGGAGTCGACGTTGCCGAACCGGGCGAGGTACATCGCGCCGGCGAGTCCGGCGAGCGCGCCGCAGAAGGTGTAGGCGACGAGGATCCGCTTGCGGACGGGGATGCCGGCGAGGCGGGCGGCCTCGGGGTTGGAGCCGAGCGCGTACAGCTCGCGTCCGCCGGCGAAGTGCTTGAGGTAGTAGGCGGTGGCGATGAGCACCGCCAGCGCGATCAGCGCCAGGTACGGCACCGCGGAGATGCCGCCGGAGCCGAAGTCGACGAAGCCGCCGGGCAGATCGGCCGCGGTGATCTGACGGGAGCCGACCCAGATGGAGTCGATGCCGCGGATGATGTAGAGCGTGCCGAGGGTGACGACGAGCGCGGGCACCTGGCCGAGGCTGACGAGCAGTCCGTTGAGCAGTCCGAAGCCGATGCCGAGCAGCACGGCCAGGGCGATCGCCACGACCGCGTTGCCGCCGCCCTGGAGGTACGTACCGGCGGCGAACGCGCTGATGCCGAGCGTGGAGCCGACGGACAGGTCGACGTTGCGGGTGATGACGACGAGGGACTGGCCGGTGGCGACCAGGACCAGAATGGTCGCGTTCAGCAGCAGGTCCTTGATGCCCTGCTCGGACAGGAACTCGCTGTTGCCGGCCTGGGTGACGGCGATCATCACCAGGAAGACGAGCAGGATGGCGAGTTCGCGCATCTTGAAGACGCGGTCGACCAGCCGGGTTCCGCTCGACTTGGGCACGTCGGCCACGGGGGCCTCTTGCGGGGTGACGACCGTCATGCGGCAGCCCTCCCGGTGGCTGCGGCCATCACGGTTTCCTCGGTGGCGTCGGTGCGGGGTATCTCGGCGGTGAGGCGGCCCTCGTGCATCACCAGCACGCGGTCGGCCATGCCGAGGATCTCGGGCAGGTCGGAGGAGATCATCAGGACGGCCACGCCGTCCGCGGCCAGTTGCGACAGCAGCCGGTGCACCTCGGCCTTGGTGCCGACGTCGATGCCGCGGGTGGGCTCGTCGACGATCAGCACCTTCGGGCCGGTGGCCAGCCACTTGGCGAGCACGACCTTCTGCTGGTTGCCGCCGGAGAGCGTGTTGACGGTGTCGGCGATCCGGGCGTACTTCACCTGGAGCTTGACGGCCCAGTCGAGGGAGCGGCTGCGCTCGGCGCCGCGGTCCATGAGCCCGGCCCTCACGGTCGTGCGGAGCCCGGTGAGACCGATGTTCCGCTCGATCGACATGTCCATCACCAGGCCCTGGGCGCGCCGGTCTTCCGGGACCAGGGCGAGTCCGGCGGACATCGCGGTGGAGGGGGCACCGTTGACCAGGGCCTTGCCGTCGACGGAGACCTCGCCGGCGTCCCATCGGTCGATGCCGAACACGGCCCGGGCGACCTCGGTGCGCCCGGCGCCGACGAGTCCGGCCAGACCGACGATCTCGCCGTGCCGGACCTCGAAGGAGACGTCGGTGAACACGCCCTCGCGGGTCAGCCGGCGCACGCTCAGGGCGACCTCGCCCGGCGTCACGTCCTGCTTGGGGAACAGCTCGTCGAGGTCGCGGCCCACCATGCGGCGTACGAGGTCGTCCTCGGTCATGCCGTCCAGGGGCTCGCTGGCGATCCAGGCGCCGTCGCGCAGGGTGGTGACCCGTCGGCAGATCTCGAAGATCTCCTCCAGCCGGTGGGAGATGAACAGCACGGCGGCGCCCTGGTCGCGCAGGGTGCGCACGACGCCGAAGAGGCGGGCGACCTCGCTGCCGGTGAGGGCGGCCGTCGGCTCGTCCATGATCAGGACGCGGGCGTCGAAGGAGAGCGCCTTGGCGATCTCGACGATCTGCTGGTCGGCGATGGACAGACCGCGGGCCGGCCGGTCGGGGTCGAGTTCGACGCCGAGGCGCTCCATCAGGGCGGCCGTCGCGTTGTGGGTGGCCTTGTGGTCGATCCGGCCGAGGGCGCGGCGCGGCCGGCGGCCCATGTAGATGTTCTCGGCGATCGACAGGTCGGGGAAGAGTGTGGGCTCCTGGTAGATCACGGCGATGCCGGCGTCGCGGGCGTCGCCGGGGCCGTGGAAGGCGACGGGCGCACCGTCGAGCAGCACCTGGCCGGCGTCCGGGCGGTGCACCCCGGCGAGGGTCTTGATGAGGGTGGACTTGCCGGCACCGTTCTCACCGGCGAGTGCGTGCACCTCCCCGGGAAACAGCTCCAGGGAGACGTCCCGCAGTGCACGGACCGCGCCGAAGGACTTGGAGACGTCCTTCAGAGCGAGGACCGGGGCCGGACCCGTGGTGGACGGGTGGGTCATGAGGGCTCCTCGACAACGCCGGCGGGTCGGCCCTCTCGGCGTCGTGAAAGGTTTCAACTGGGTTGCCGGGACGTTAGGCGGGCCGCGCATGTCACGTCAATGGGTTCCGGTCGAAAAAGTTTCGAGGACAGAAGGTCACGCACGGGTCACGGGAAACCGCCTTGGCCGCAGGGGTTGACACCCCTTCGGGGGGCCCATAGCTTCGCGTCCTGAATCGTTTCATCCAGTGGTCGTCACGACCCGATGTCACAGGAGCCTGACGTGACCGAGCTCGCCGCGGCGAAGGCCGCTCTCAAGACACAGGCCGTCGAGACGCCGTCGTGGGCGTACGGGAACTCGGGCACACGGTTCAAGGTGTTCGCGCAGCAGGGTGTGCCGCGCACGCCGTTCGAGAAGCTGGACGACGCGGCGAAGGTGCACGAGTTCACGGGCGTCGCCCCGACCGTGGCCCTGCACATTCCGTGGGACAAGGTCGACGACTACGCGGCGCTGGCCAAGCATGCCGAGCAGCGGGGTGTGAGGCTCGGGGCGATCAACTCCAACACCTTCCAGGACGACGACTACAAGCTCGGGAGCATCTGCCATCCGGAGGCCTCCGTACGGCGCAAGGCCGTGGATCACCTGCTGGAGTGCGTCGACATCATGGACGCGACGGGTTCGACGGACCTCAAGCTGTGGTTCGCCGACGGGACGAACTATCCCGGGCAGGACGACATCCGGGGGCGGCAGGACCGGCTGGCCGAAGGGCTGGCGGAGGTCTACGAGCGGCTCGGCGACGGGCAGCGGATGCTGCTGGAGTACAAGTTCTTCGAGCCGGCGTTCTACACGACGGACGTGCCGGACTGGGGTACCGCCTACGCCCACTGTCTGAAGCTCGGGCCGAAGGCGCAGGTCGTGGTCGACACGGGTCATCACGCCCCGGGGACCAACATCGAGTTCATCGTGGCGACGCTGCTCCGTGAGGGGAAGCTCGGGGGGTTCGACTTCAACTCGCGGTTCTACGCGGACGACGACCTCATGGTCGGGGCGGCGGATCCGTTCCAGCTGTTCCGGATCATGTACGAGGTCGTGCGGGGCGGTGGGTTCTCGCCCGAGGTCGCGTTCATGCTCGACCAGTGCCACAACATCGAGGCGAAGATCCCGGCGATCATCCGGTCGGTGATGAACGTGCAGGAGGCCACGGCGAAGGCGCTGCTGATCGACCGCGTCGCTCTGGCCGATGCGCAGGCATCCGGTGATGTGCTCGGGGCGAATGCCGTGATCATGGACGCGTACAACACGGATGTGCGGCCGTTGCTCGCGGAGGTCCGGGGCGAGATGGGGTTGGACGCGAACCCGATCGCCGCGTACAAGGCGTCCGGGTGGGCCGAGAAGATCGTTGCCGAGCGGGTTGGCGGGCAGCAGGCGGGGTGGGGGGCGTAAGCGTCTGCCGAGAGCTGTTGTCTGCGGGGCGCAGGTTGTCTGTGATTGATCGCGCAGTTCCCCGCGCCCCTAAAAGCGAGCCCCCCCACCTCCCTCTCTCTTGAATAGGAACTGGCATGGCTGTTCATCCCGAAGCTGCCGCTCTCCTCGCCCGGTCGCACCGGCTCGGCTCCGATCCCCGGAACACGAACTACGCGGGGGGCAACGCCTCCGCCAAGGGCACCGACACCGATCCCGTCACCGGGGGTGATGTGGAGCTGATGTGGGTGAAGGGGTCCGGCGGGGATCTCGGGACGCTGACCGAGGCGGGGCTGGCCGTGTTGCGGCTGGACCGGATGCGGGCCCTGGTCGATGTCTATCCCGGTGTCGAGCGCGAGGACGAGATGGTCGCCGCGTTCGACTACTGCCTGCACGGGAAGGGCGGGGCCGCTCCGTCCATCGACACCGCGATGCATGGGCTGGTCGAAGCCGCGCACGTCGACCATCTGCACCCGGACTCGGGTATCGCGCTCGCCTGCGCCGCCGACGGGGAGAAGCTGACCGCCGAGTGCTTCGGGGACAGTGTGGTGTGGGTGCCGTGGCGGCGGCCCGGGTTCCAGCTCGGGCTGGACATCGCCGCCGTGAAGAAGGCCAACCCGCAGGCCATCGGGTGCGTGCTCGGCGGACACGGGATCACCGCCTGGGGTGACACCTCCGAGGAGTGCGAGCGCAACTCGCTGCACATCATCCGCACCGCCGAGACGTTCCTCGCCGAGCAGGGCAAGCCCGAGCCCTTCGGCCCGGTGATCGAGGGGTACGCCGCGCTGGGCGCCGCGGAGCGGCGGGAGCGGGCCGCCGCGCTCGCCCCGTACGTGCGGGCCATCGCCTCGCAGGACCGGCCCCAGGTCGGGCACTTCGACGACTCCGAGGTCGTGCTCGACTTCCTCGCGAGCGCGGAGCACCCGCGGCTCGCCGCGCTGGGGACGTCCTGCCCGGACCACTTCCTGCGCACCAAGGTCCGGCCGCTGGTGCTGGACCTGCCGCCGAGCGCGCCGCTCGACGAGGCGATCGCCCGGCTGAAGGAGCTGCACGCCGGGTACCGCGAGGAGTACGCCGCCTACTACCGGCGGCACGCGGAGCCCGACTCCCCCGCCATGCGCGGCGCCGACCCGGCGATCGTGCTGGTGCCGGGCGTGGGCATGTTCTCCTTCGGCAAGGACAAGCAGACCGCCCGGGTCGCGGGCGAGTTCTACGTCAACGCCATCAACGTGATGCGCGGGGCCGAGGCCGTCTCCGCCTATGCGCCGATCGAGGAGTCCGAGAAGTTCCGGATCGAGTACTGGGCACTGGAGGAGGCCAAGCTCCAGCGGATGCCGAAGCCCAAGGCGCTGGCGACCCGGGTGGCGCTGGTGACGGGTGCCGGGAGCGGCATCGGGAAGGCCATCGCGCACCGGCTCGTCGCCGAGGGGGCGTGTGTGGTCGTCGCCGATCTCAACACGGAGAACGCCGAGGCCGTCGCCGAGGAGCTGGGCGGGCCCGACAAGGCCGTCGCCGTGACGGTGGACGTGACGTCGGAGGAGCAGATCGCCGAGGCGTTCCGGGCGGCGGTGCTGGCCTTCGGCGGGGTGGACCTCGTCGTCAACAACGCGGGCATCTCGATCTCCAAGCCACTGCTTCAGACCTCCGCCAAGGACTGGGACCTCCAGCACGACATCATGGCGCGCGGCTCCTTCCTGGTGTCGCGGGAAGCCGCCCGGGTGATGACCGCCCAGGAGCTGGGCGGTGACATCGTCTACATCGCCTCGAAGAACGCCGTGTTCGCCGGTCCCAACAACATCGCCTACTCGGCCACCAAGGCCGACCAGGCCCACCAGGTGCGGCTGCTCGCCGCCGAGCTGGGCGAGCACGGCATCCGCGTCAACGGGGTCAACCCGGACGGGGTCGTGCGCGGGTCGGGCATCTTCGCCGGCGGGTGGGGCGCCAAACGGGCCGCCGTGTACGGGGTGGAGGAGGAGAAGCTGGGCGAGTTCTACGCCCAGCGGACCATCCTCAAGCGCGAGGTGCTCCCCGAGCATGTGGCCAACGCCGTGTTCGCGCTGACCGGCGGGGACCTCACGCACACCACCGGCCTGCACATCCCCGTCGACGCCGGCGTCGCGGCCGCCTTCCTGCGATGAGCGCCGAGAAGTCGTACGCCGCGGTCGACCTCGGCGCGTCCAGCGGGCGCGTCATGGTCGGCCGCGTGGGCCCGGACAGCCTGGAGCTCACCGAGGCGCACCGTTTCCCCAACCGGCCCGTCCGGGTGCCCGAGGGGCTGCGCTGGGACGTGCTCGGGCTGTACGCCGGAGTGCTGGACGGGCTGCGGGCGGCGGGTGCCCATTGCGGTGGACGACTCGACTCCGTCGGCATCGACAGCTGGGCCGTGGACTACGGGCTGCTGGACGCGGACGGGGCGCTGCTCGGCAACCCGGTGCACTACCGGGACCCGCGGACCGAGGGGGTCGCGGAGAAGGTGTGGGCGACCGTGCCCGCCGAGGAGCTGTACGCCGCGACCGGGTTGCAGTACGCGCCCTTCAACACCCTGTACCAGCTCACCGCCGCCCGCTCCACGGCCCAGCTCGACGGGGCCCGGCGGCTGTTGCTGATGCCGGACCTGCTGACCTACTGGCTGACCGGCGCGCAGGGCACGGAGCTGACCAACGCGTCCACGACCCAGCTGATCGACCCGCGCACTCGCGACTGGGCGTACGACGTCGCCTCCCGGCTCGGCATCGACCTGGACCTGTTCGCGCCGCTGCGGCAGCCCGGCGATCCGGCGGGGCTGCTGCGCGGCGAGGTGCTGGAGGAGACCGGGCTCGCCGGTCCCGTGCCGGTGACGGCCGTCGGGTCGCACGACACCGCCTCCGCGGTCGCCGCCGTACCCGCCTCGGGCGAGCGGTTCGCCTACATCTGCACCGGCACTTGGTCGCTGGCCGGTCTGGAGCTGGACGCGCCGGTGCTGACCGAGGAGAGCAGGGCGGCCAACTTCACCAACGAGCTGGGGCTGGACGGCACGGTCCGCTACCTGCGCAACATCATGGGGCTGTGGCTGCTCCAGGAGTGCGTACGGGCCTGGGGCGACCCGGACCTGGGCGCGCTGCTGCTGGAGGCATCGAAGGCTCCGGCGCTGCGGTCGGTCGTGGACGCGGGGGACGCGGCGTTCCTCGCGCCGGGGCGGATGCCGGAGCGGATCGCCGAGGCGTGCCGGCTTTCGGGGCAGCCGGTGCCCGAGTCGCCGGCCGAGGTGACGCGCTGCATCCTCGACTCCCTCGCCCTCGCTCACCGCAAGGCCGTCCAGGACGCCCAGCGGCTGGCCGGACACGCGGTGGACGTCGTGCACGTGGTCGGCGGCGGCACGCGCAACGCCCTGCTGTGCCAGCTGACCGCCGACGCGTGCGGGCTGCCGGTGGTGGCCGGGCCGACCGAGGCCGCCGCGCTCGGGAACGTCCTGGTGCAGGCGCGGGCGCACGGGCTGGTCGGCGACCTGGCCGGGATGCGTCGGCTGCTGGTGAACACGCAGCCGCTCACCCGGTACGAGCCCCGGGGCGGGACCGAGCGGTGGCAGGCCGCGCAGGCCCGGCTCGCCCGGGACTGACGGGGTCTCCCCCGCGTCCTGCCCCCGGACTACGCTTCACTCATCCGATGACCGACCACAAGGAGCCGCGATGCGTGTCGCCCTGTTCCTGACCTGCGTCAACGACACGCTCTATCCGGACACCGGCCGCGCCGTGGTGAAACTGCTGACCAGGCTGGGCGTCGACGTCGACTTCCCGATGGCGCAGACCTGCTGCGGGCAGGCCCACTACAACACCGGATACCGTCATGAGGCCGAGCCGCTCGCCCGCCATTTCTCCGATGTCTTCGGCGAGTACGAGGCGATCGTGACACCGTCCGGGTCGTGCGGGGCGATGGTGCGGGAGCTGTATCCGCGGATGGGCGAGCGGGCCCGGGCCGAGGGGCGGGGCGACACCCTCGCGGCGGCGCTGGCGCCGGTGGTGCCCAAGACGTACGAGCTGACCGAGTTCCTGGTCGACGTGCTGGGCGTGACGGACGTCGGGGCGTACTACCCGCACACGGTGACCTACCACCCGACCTGCCACGGGCTGCGCGGACTCGGACTCGGTGACCGCCCGCGGCGCCTGCTCCAGGCGGTGAAGGGGCTGGAGCTCGTCGAGCTGCCGGGGGCCGACGAGTGCTGCGGGTTCGGCGGCACCTTCGCGCTGAAGAACTCCGACGTCTCGGCGGCGATGGGCGCCGACAAGGTGCGCAATGCCGAGTCGACGGGCGCCGAGGTGCTGTGCGCTGCGGACAACTCCTGCCTGATGCACATCGGCGGGACGATGGCCCGGCTGCGGACCGGCATGCGGCCGGTGCACATCGCGGAGATCCTGGCGAGCACGGAGGAGGGACCGGCCGTATGAGCGGGACGTATCTCGGCATGCCGGCGTTTCCGGAGGCCGCGCGGGAGGCCGTGGCGAACACGACCCTGCGCGGCAATCTGCGGCACGCCACGCACACCATCCGCGCCAAGCGTGCGAAGGCCGTGACGGAGGTGTCCGACTGGGCCGAGCTGCGCGAGGCGGGCAAGCGGATCAAGGACCACACGCTGCGCCGTCTCGACCGCTACCTCGTGCAGCTGGAGGAGGCGGTCACGGCCGCGGGCGGCGTCGTGCACTGGGCCGCCGACGCGGCCGAGGCCAACGAGATCGTCACACAGCTCGTGAAGATGACCGGCGAGACGGAGGTCGTCAAGGTCAAGTCGATGGCCACGCAGGAGATCGGGCTCAACGAGGCGCTGGAGGCCGAGGGCATCCGGGCCTACGAGACCGATCTCGCCGAACTGATCGTGCAGTTGGGCGAGGACCGGCCCTCGCACATCCTCGTCCCGGCCATCCACCGCAACCGGGGCGAGATCCGGGACATCTTCGCCCGGGAGATGAGCGAGTGGGGCCGGCCCGCTCCCGAGGGCCTGACCGACACACCGGCCGAACTCGCCGAGGCCGCCCGCCTGCACCTGCGGGAGAAGTTCCTGCGCGCCAAGGTCGGCATCTCCGGCGCCAACTTCATGGTCGCCGAGACGGGCACGCTGGTGGTCGTGGAGTCCGAGGGCAACGGCCGGATGTGCCTGACCCTGCCCGAGACGCTGATCTCGGTCGTCGGCATCGAGAAGATCGTGCCGACGTGGCAGGACCTGGAGGTGTTCCTGCAGACCCTCCCCCGCTCCTCGACGGCCGAGCGCATGAACCCCTACACCTCGACGTGGACCGGCACCACGGACGAGGACGGTCCGCAGAACTTCCACCTGGTACTGCTGGACAACGGCCGCACCGACACCCTCGCCGACGAGGTCGGCCGGCAGGCACTGCGGTGCATCCGCTGCTCGGCCTGCCTCAACGTGTGCCCGGTGTACGAGCGGGCCGGCGGTCACGCCTACGGCTCGGTGTACCCGGGGCCGATCGGCGCGATCCTCAGTCCCCAGCTGCGGGGCACGGCCAGCGAGATCGACGCCTCGCTGCCGTACGCGTCCTCGCTGTGCGGGGCGTGCTACGAGGTGTGCCCGGTCGCCATCGACATCCCGGAGGTGCTGGTGCATCTGCGGGAGCGGGTCGTCCAGGGCGGCGAGGTCACCCGCGAGGGCAACAAGGTGGTGCTGCGGCCGGCGAAGGGGCACGCCGCCGAGCGGGCGGCGATGCGTGCGGCCCGCTGGGCCTTCAGCCATCCGGGCGCGCTCCGCACGGGCCAGCGTGCCGCCTCCCGGTCCCGCCGCTTCCATCCCCGGACCCTGCCGGGTCCGGGCAGGGCGTGGAGCGGGACCCGGGATCTGCCGCCGGTGCCGGCCGAGCCGTTCCGGGACTGGTGGCAGCGGACGCGTGGCGGGAAGGACGGGGACAGGTGAACAGCAGGGAACGGATCCTGGGACGGGTACGGCGTGCGCTGGCGGACACGCCGGCCGACGAGGCGCCGATCGCGCGGGAGTACCTGCGCGAGCACGGGCGGCGGAGCGTCGCGGAGACGGTGGAGCTGCTCGCCGAGAACCTGGCGGACTACCGGGCGGTCGTGCATCACTGCACGGACGACGCGCTGCCGGACGTGCTCGTGCGGCTCCTGGCGGAACGGGGCGCGCGATCCGTACTGGTGCCCCCCGGGCTGCCGCCGCACTGGCTCGCGGGGGTCGACGCGACACGCGTCCCCGACCGGGCCGTCAGCACGCCGCAGGAACTCGACCGGGTCGACAGCGTCGTCACCGGGTGTGCCGTCGCCATCGCCGAGACCGGCACGATCGTCCTCGACGGCTCGCCCGACCAGGGGCGGCGCCGGATCACCCTCGTCCCGGACCACCACATCTGCGTCGTCCGGGTGCCCGGCCAGGTCGTGTCATCGGTGCCGCAGGGCCTCGAACGCCTCGACCCGGCACGCCCGTTGACGTGGATCTCCGGGCCGTCGGCGACCAGTGACATCGAGCTGGACCGGGTCGAGGGCGTGCACGGTCCGCGCACCCTGGACGTGGTCCTGGTCGGTCAGGGCAGGATCGAGTCGACGTAGCCGCCGTCGACCCGCAGGGCACCGCCCGTGGTCGCCGAGGCGTGGTCGGAGGCGAGGTAGACGACCATGTTGGCGATCTCCTCCGGCTCGATCAGCCGCTGGAGCAGCGACTGCGGCCGGTGCCGGCGCATGAACGCGCGCTGGGCCTCCTCCCAGGGCAGGTCGCGGTCGACCAGCTGGTAGACGAAGTCCTCGACGCCGCCCGTGTGGGTCGGGCCGGCGATGACCGAGTTCACCGTGACGCCGGTGCCGGCCGCCTGCTTGGCGAAGCCCCGGCCGACCGCGAGCAGGGCGGTCTTCGACATGCCGTAGTGGATCATCTCGGCGGGGATGACGACCGCCGAGTCGCTGGCGATGTACTGGACACGGCCCCAGCCGCGCCCGGTCATGCCGGGCAGGACGAGCCGGGTCAGGCGCACCGCCGACAGGACGTTCACGTCGAAGTAGCGGCGCCACTCCTCGTCGCTGATCTCCAGGGGGTCGGCTGACTCGAAGACGCCGAGGTTGTTGACGAGGACATCGACCTGCCCCAGCGCGTCCACCGCCTGCCGGGCGCCCTCGTCGGTGGTGACGTCGGCGGCGACGGGCACCAGGTCGGCGCCGGGCACCTCGTCCCGCATCCGGTCCACGGCCTCCTGCACGCGGGCGGGCGTGCGGCCGTTGACGCCCACCCGTGCGCCCGAGCGGGCCAGCCCCGCGGCGATGGCGGCGCCGATGCCCTGGGTGGAGCCGGTGACCAGAGCGGTGCGGCCCTTCAGATCGATCTGCATGCCGTGTCAGCCCTTTCCGTACGGCGGCGACCGAGTACCCGTGGGGTGTCGCTGGGTACACCCCGGAAGACGGGTTCTGCGGCCCGTGTGGCCGGGTCCCCTTCTCCGTAGCGTCGAGGGCGTGACACAAGGCGTGTGACAGCGCGGGTGAACAAGCGCTTAGATAGTGCCCTGACCGTCAGTCCGCCGCCGCCGTCCTGGAGGCCCCGTTGTTCACATCCGTCGACGATGTCTCCGCGCGCCTCGCCGAGACCGGCTACCTCGCCTCACCCGCCGTCGCCACGACCGTCTTCCTCGCCGACCGCCTCGGCAAGCCGCTGCTCGTGGAGGGCCCGGCCGGGGTCGGCAAGACGGAGCTCGCCAAGGCCGTCGCCGAGGTCGCCGGCGCACGGCTGGTCCGCCTCCAGTGCTACGAGGGGGTCGACGAGTCCCGCGCCCTGTACGAGTGGAACCACGCCAAGCAGCTCCTGCGCATCAGCGCGGGCCGTGACGAGACGTGGGACGAGGCCCGTACAGACATCTTCAGCGAGGAGTTCCTGCTCACCAGGCCCCTGCTGACCGCGATCCGGGGCGACGACCCGAAGGTCCTGCTGATCGACGAGACCGACAAGGCGGACGTCGAGGTGGAGGGCCTGCTGCTGGAGGTGCTCAGCGACTTCCAGGTGACCGTCCCCGAGCTGGGCACCATCACGGCGACGCGCCGCCCCTTCGTCGTCCTCACGTCCAACGCGAGCAGGGAGCTGTCCGAGGCGCTGCGCCGCCGCTGCCTCTTCCTGCACATCGGCTTCCCCGACGAGGAGCTGGAGCGCCGGATCGTCCGGCTGAAGGTGCCCGGCCTCGACGATGCGCTGGCCCGCTCGGTCGTCCGGATCGTGGGCGCGCTGCGGGCGATGGATCTGCGCAAGGTGCCGTCGGTCGCCGAGACCGTCGACTGGGCGCACACCCTGCTCGCGCTCGGGGCCGGCTCCCTCGACGAGACGGTCGTGCGGGCCACGCTCGGGGTGCTGCTCAAGCACCAGGACGACGTCCTCAAGGCGTCGGCCAAGCTCGATCTGGACGCCCTGTGACCACGCCGGCGGGCGTCGCCGAGCGGCTGACGTCCCTGGTCGGGGCGCTGCGCGCGCACGGCATGCGGATCGGCACCGGGGAGAGCGTCGACGCGGCCCGGGCGGTCGGGGAACTGGGCCTCGCGGACCGGGAGCTGCTGCGCGAGGGGCTGGCGGCGACGCTCCTGCACGGGCCCGGGCAGCGGCAGGTGTTCGACCCCGTGTTCGACCTCTACTTCCCGCGCGGCGTCGGCGGCCCGGAGCAGCGGGCGGCCGGGCGGGAGGACTTGCGGGACCGGCTGGCCGACGCCCTGACCGCCGACGACCAGCAGATGCTGGGGCGGCTGGCGATCGAGGCGGTCGGCGGTTTCGGCGGCTACGGTTCCTCGCCGGAGTCGGACGGCTGGTCGTCGTACCAGACGCTCGAACGGCTGCGGCCGCAGACCCTGCTGGCCCGGGTGCGCGACAACGTCCGTGGCCAGGGCGGGAGTACGGGGTTCGCGGACCGGCTGCTGGAGGACGAGATCCGGCGGCGCATCGACACCTTCCGGGCCATGGTGGCGGCCGAGGCGCGGCGGCGGGTCGCGGAGCGGCGCGGCCGGGACGAGATCGCCCGGCGGGCGGTGGCCCCGACCGCCGACCGGGTCGACTTCCTGTTCGCCGGGCAGGACCGGCTGGCCGAACTGCGCAGGACGGTGCAGCCGCTCGCCCGCAAGCTCGCGACCCGGCTGGCGGCCCGGCGCCGCCGTGCCTCCCGGGGCTCGATCGATCTGCGGCGGACCCTGCGCGGTTCGCTGTCGACGGGCGGGGTGCCGATGAAGCCGGTGCTGCGCAGACGGCGTCCCATGCGCCCCGAACTGGTACTGCTGTGCGATGTGTCGGGGTCGGTCTCCGGCTTCTCCGACTTCACGATGCTGCTGGTGCAGGCGCTGCACGACCAGTTCAGCAAGGTGCGCGTGTTCGCCTTCGTCAACCGGATCGACGAGGTGAGCGGGCTGCTGGAGCGCGGCCGGGCCGACCCGGAGGGGCTGAGCAGCCGTATCCAGGGGGAGGCGGCGGTCACGGGTTATCACGGCAGCAGTGACTACGGCATGGCGCTGGGCGAGTTCGCCGAGCGGTACGCGGAGGCGGTCGGGTCCCGCACGACCGTGTTCGTCCTCGGTGACGCCCGCACGAACGGGAGCGATCCCAACCTGCCCGCCGTGCGGCAGATCGCCGAGCGCGCCCGCCGCGTCCACTGGCTCAACCCCGAGCAGCGCTCCCGCTGGGGCACGGGCGACTCCGTCGCGCCCGCCTACGCCGAGCTGGTCGAGATGCACGAGTGCCGCAACGCCCGGCAGTTGAGCGCGCTGGTGGCGCGGCTGCTGCCGGTGTGATCAGAGCGAAGTCCTCAGTAGCTGTCGTAACCGGGCTTGCCCGTCGGCCGGTAGACGCCGACGACGGTGCCGCTCTTCGTCGTCGAGACACTGACCGGCTCCAGAGCGGTGGGGACCGCCCCGTCGGCGAACAGCCGCTTGCCGGTGCCGATGATCACGGGGTGGATGGTCAGCCGGTACTCGTCGACCAAGTCGTGCCGCATGAGCGTCTGGGCGAGGTCGCCGCTGCCGACGACGTTGATGTCACCGCCGTCGGACGCCTTCAGCCCGCGCACGGCGTCGGCGGCGTCGCCCTCCAGCAGCGTGGAGTTCTCCCACTCCAGTGACGTCAGGGTCCGGGACGCCACGTACTTGCGCATGCTGTTCATCCGCTCGGTGAACGGGTTGCCGGGATCGGCGGTCGGCCAGTACGCCGCGAAGATGTCGTACGTCTTGCGGCCGAGCAGCATCGCGTCGGAGGGCTCGTACCAGCCGGCGATGGCCGCGCCGACCTCGTCGTCGGACACCGGCTTCTGCCAGCCGCCGTGCTCGAAGCCGCTCTCGGCGTCCTCGTCCGGCCCGCCCGGTGCCTGCATGACGCCGTCCAGCGACAGGAACGTGCAAACGATGATCTTGCGCATGGTGCGCTCCCTTCGTGTCGACGGGTTGGACTGCGCGGCCACCGGAAACTCATCGGGGCCTCGATCACCCGCCGTCCGCCACGGGCGCGAAGGCGGACGCCCGCGGTGGCCGTCGACAGCGCAGGACGCATGGGTATGCGGACCCGGGTGGGCAGAGGCAGTCGCTCAGCCCGGGTCCGGCCGCCCGTCTACGAGGCGCGTTCTAGTTCTTCTTGGCGTACTCCTTGGCCATGCTGCCCGCGAAGTCGTAGACCACGCACTGCTCGTCGCCGACGACCCAGGCGTCGTGGCCGGGTGCGCAGACGAACACGTCACCCGGGCCCACTTCGGTCTCCGCGCCGTCGTCCATGCGGATGTGCATACGGCCCGAGACGACATAGCCGTTGTGGTGGATCCGGCAGCTGTCCGTCCCGGCGATCGGGGCCACGGACTCGGACCAGCGCCAGCCCGGTTCGAAGGTGGCCACGGCGAAGTCCAGTCCCGTCATGTGGACGGCTTCCAGGTGGCCTCGGGGGTAGTCGCGCCGCTCGTCCGGCTTGTCGAGCGTCTTCACTTCAAGCATGACGCTCCTCCTCGGTGAGGGTGTGCTTCCATCGTCCGTCCGCCCGAGGGGCCGCGCCAATCAGCGCGCGTCGCTGCCGCAGAGCTCCGCGAAGCGCCCGGCGTCGATGTTGCCGCCGGAGATGATCACGCCGACCCGGCGCGGCAGCGTGCCCGCCCGGCGGTGCATCAGGGCGGCCAGCGGGGTGGCGCCGCTCGGCTCGACGACGATCTTCAGACGCTCGAAGGCGAACCGCATGGCGTCCCGGATCTCGTCGTCGGTGACCAGGACGACCTCGTCGAGGAGCCGCCGGTTGACCGAGAAGGTCAGTTCCCCGGGGGTGTGCAGGGCCTGGCCGTCGGCGATGGTTCGCGGGACCGGGACGCTGATGCGCCGGCCCGCCTCCAGCGAGCGCTTCGTGTCGTCCCCGGCCTCGGGCTCGACGCCGACGGTCCGGATGCCGGGGTACATGCCCTTGGCGGCGGTGGCACTGCCGGCCATCAGCCCGCCGCCGCCGACCGGCGTCAGCAGCGCCTCCAGCTCCCCTACCTCTTCGAGCAGTTCGAGAGCGGCCGTGCCCTGTCCGGCCATGACGTGCGGATGCTCGTACGGCGGGATGAGGGCGAGGCCGCGCTCGGCGGCGAGGGCCTCGGCGATGGCGACGCGGTCACCGGTGTAGCGGTCGTACGTGACGATCTCGGCGCCGTAGCCGGCGGTGGCCGCCCGCTTCGACGGCGGGGCGTCCTCCGGCATGACGATGACGGCGGTGGTGCCCAGTTCGCGGGCGGCCAGGGCGACGGCCTGGGCGTGGTTGCCGGAGGAGTAGGCGGCGATGCCCCGGGACAGCTGCTCGGGGGTGAGGCGGGAGGCGGCGTTGTAGGCGCCGCGGAACTTGAAGGCACCCACGCGCTGGAAGTTCTCGCACTTGAGGAAGATCTCGGCGCCCGCGAGCGCGTCCAGGGTGCGGGAGCGCAGCACGGGCGTGCGGTGGGCGACGCCCTTGAGCCGGGCCGCGGCGTCCCGGACGTCGTCGAGGGTGACCGGCGGGGTGGTGGTCGTCACGCGGTTCCTCCGGGGGAAGTGTCGTGGGCCGCCCTGGCCCGGGACAGGTAGTTGTAGGCGGAGGCACGGGAGATGCCGAGCCGTGCGGCGACCTGTTCGACGGCGCCGCGCACGGCGAAGACACCGCGGGTGTCGAGACCGCCGAACAGCTCCACGCGCTCCTCCCGGCCGAGCTCCGCCCAGCTGCCCCGCTGCCGCGACCGGTGGGCGTCGAAGAGGGCGTCGACCACGGAGTCGATGTTGTTGCCGAAGGTGGTGGTCGGCAGCTCCGCCGGGGCTGCGCCGAGCCCGGCGAGCGCGCCGAGCAGGTCGTGAACCCGGGCGACGGCACTGACGTCCACGTTGACGCAGAGGGCGCCGAACACGGCTCCCGTGGAGTCACGCAGGACCATCGTCGAGGACTTCACCTGCCCCCCGTCACGGGTGCGGGTGACGTAGTTCAGTTCGTCGGCCGCCTCGTCACCGCGGGCGAGGACGCGCATGCCGATCTCGCTCATCGCGCCGCCGACCGCCCGCCCCGTCACCGAACCGGCCACGGCGACCACCGACTTCTCCGGGTTCCGGTAGTCGTGCAGCACGACCTCGCAGACCGGCCCGAAGGTCGCGGCGATGCCCTCCACGACCGGCGTCAGCGCGGCCAGGATCGCGTCCCGCTCGGCGCTCGTCCCGCTGCTCATCCCGTCTCCTCTCACACCCACCACCTTAGACCAAAAGTCCAGCGCTTGGATAGTAAGTCCAGCCCATCCCCAACAGTTGGCAATGGTTTTCACATGACTTCGGTCGTGCCGCGCTTCTGACATTCATTCCCATCTAGCGTGATCCCTGCTGAACTCGCTGTGCCCGCCCGTCCTGGAGGAGCCATGTCCCTGTCCACGTCCCGCCGCCTCGCGCTGCTGACCGGCGCGTCACTGGCCCTGCTCGCGGGCTGCGGCAGCTCGTCGGACTCCGCCGACGCCAAGAGCGGGCCGGCCCGGGTGGCCGTGGTCGCCTCCACGAACGTCTGGGGCGACATTGCCCGGCGCGTGGGCGGCGACCGGGTCGACGTCACCTCGGTCATCAGCAACCCCGACCAGGACCCGCACTCCTACGAGGCCGACCCCCAGAACCAGCTGGCCCTGTCCAAGGCGAAGGTCGTCGTCGAGAACGGCGGCGGCTACGACGACTTCGTCGACCGCATGCTGAAGAGCGGGCACAACGACTCCGCCGAGGTCGTCAACGCGGTCGAGGTGTCCGGTAGGACCGCGCCCGAGGGCGGGGAGCTCAACGAGCACGTCTGGTACGACTTCCCCACCGTCGCCAAGGTCGCCGACCGGATCTCCGCCGCCCTCGCCAAGGCCGACCCGGGCGACGCGGGCGCCTTCGAGAAGAACGCCGCCGCCTTCAAGGCGAAGCTCGCGCCGCTGGAGGCCGAGGAGGCGCGGATCAAGAAGGCGCACGGCGGTGAGGGCGTCGCCATCACCGAACCCGTGCCGCTGTACATGACCGAGGCGAGCGGCCTGGTGAACCGGACGCCCGCGCAGTTCAGCGAGGCGATCGAGGAGGGCGACGACGTCTCCCCGCGCGTCCTCCAGGAGAGCCTCGCACTGTTCAGCGGCAAGAAGGTGAAGGTCCTCGTCTACAACGAGCAGACCTCCGGCCCGCAGACCGAGAAGGCCGAGGCGGCGGCCAAGGCGGCCGGCATCCCCGTCGTACCCGTGACGGAGACCCTGCCGAAGGGCAAGGACTACCTCGGCTGGATGACCGACAACGTCGACGCGCTCGCGAGCGCGCTGGCCAAGTGACCCCGATACCCCGGCAGCACGGCACGCCGGTCGTCGCGCTGCGCGGAGCCGCCCTGTCCTACGGCGAGCGCGAGGTGTGGAGCGGTCTCGATCTGGACGTACGGCCCGGCGAGTTCCTGGCCGTGCTGGGCCCGAACGGTGCCGGCAAGACCAGCTTCGTCCGGGCCCTGCTGGGCCGTCAGTCACTGTCCGCGGGCACGCTGACGGTCCTCGGCCGGCCCGCGCGGCAGGCCGCCCGGCACATCGGGTACATACCGCAGCAGGCGGCGCTGTCCGCCCAGGCCATGCTGCGCGCCCGCGACCTCGTCCGGTTCGGCATCGACGGCCACCGCTTCGGGCCGCGGCTGCGCACCGGCCCGGTCCGCCGCCGGGTGGACGAGATTTTGGAGTCGGTCGGCGCCTCGGCGTACGCCGACGTGCCACTCGGCATGCTCTCCGGCGGCGAGCGGCAACGGGTGCGCATCGGGCAGGCCCTGGCGACCGACCCCCGCCTCCTGCTGTGCGACGAGCCGCTGCTGTCGCTCGACCTGAACCACCAGCGGGCCGTCACCGAGCTGATCGACGCCCGGCGCCGCTCCCACGGCACGGCGGTGGTGTTCGTGACGCACGAGATCAACCCGGTGCTGGGCCTGGTCGACCGGGTGCTGTACCTGGCCCGCGGCAGTCATCGCGTCGGCACCCCGGACGAGGTGCTGACCAGCGAGTCGCTGTCCCGCCTCTACGGCACCCAAGTCGACGTGGTGCGCGTCCGGGGCCGGGTCGTGGTGGCGGGAGCACCCGACGAGACGGCCGTCCCGCCGCACCACCCCGAACTCCGGGAGACGGACGGAGTGCGCTCATGACACTCGCCGACGGGATCTGGCACCAGATCTTCGACTTCACCGACTACGGCCAACTCCTCGCCCTGGTCCGCAACTCCCTCGTCGCCGGCGTGGCGCTGGGTCTGGTGGGCGGGCTGGCCGGGGTGTTCGTCCTGATGCGCGACCTGCCGTTCGCCGTGCACGGCATCAGCGAGCTGTCCTTCGCGGGCGCGTCGGCGGCACTGCTGCTGGGCGCGAACATCGTGGCGGGCTCGCTCATCGGTTCGCTGCTCGCGGCCGGCGCCATCGGCGTCCTCGGGGCCCGGGCCCGGGACCGCAACTCGGTGATCGGCATCATCATGCCGTTCGGCCTGGGACTCGGCGTGCTCTTCCTAACCCTCTACAAGGGCCGGGCGGCCAACAAGTTCGGGCTGCTCACCGGGCAGATCGTGGCCGTGGACACCCCGCAGATGTCGTGGCTGCTCGGCACCTCCGCCCTGGTGCTGGTGGCCCTGGCCGTCATGTGGCGCCCGCTGGCCTTCGCCAGCACCGATCCGGACGTGGCCGAGGCCCGTGGGGTGCCGGTGCGCGGGCTGTCCTTCGCGTTCATGCTGGTCCTCGGGCTCGCGGTCGCCCTGTCGGTGCAGATCGTCGGCGCGCTGCTGGTGCTGTCCCTCGTCGTCACCCCGGCCGCGGCGGCCGCCCGTGTCACCGCCTCGCCCGTGCTGCTGCCCGTGCTGAGCGTGCTGTTCGCCGTGGCCTCCATCGAGGGCGGCATCCTGCTGGCCCTGGGCAGCAGCGTCCCCATCAGCCCCTACGTCACGACGATCTCGTTCACCGTCTACGCGGTGTGCCGGGTGGCCGGGCGGTACCGTACCCGGCGGTGGGGGGCGCGGCGGACGGCGGTGCGAACGGCCTGAGCGGGGCTCACCGTTCGAAGACGACCCGCCCGTCGAACACCGTGAGATCCACCTGCACCCGCGTGATCTCGTGCGGGTCGAGACCGAGCAGCGGCCGGTCCAGGACGCACAGGTCGGCGGCGCGGCCCGGTTCGATGGTGCCCTTCCAGCCGTCGGCGAAGTCCTGCCAGGCGGCGGTGGAGGTGTAGGTACGCAGGGCGTCGGCGAGCGGCACGCACTGCTCGGGGCCGCTCGGGCGGCCGCTGGCCTTGGACTCGCGCAGCATCATCGAGGCCACGACTTGACGCCAGTCGGGCTCGGTGATCGGCGCGTCGGAGCTGGCGCAGACCCGTACCCCGGCGTCGAGCGCGGAGCGCACCGGCCACTGGTAGGCGGAGCGTTCGGGGCCGACGACCTCGTCCATCAGGTCCGAGATGGTCCACTTGATGGCGGGGTTCATGTTGACGCCGTAGCCGTGCGCGGCGAGCTTGGCCAGGCTGGGCCGCCGGCAGCAACAGGGCGCCCGCGGCCGGCACGAGCGCCGCGACGACGACCGGCGCGGCGATCCCGGCGAGGCGGGCCCCGCCGATCCAGGCGAACCCGGAGCCGAAGCCGCTCAGCGGCAGCGGGAACAGCTGCTGTGCCAGGCCGCGAACGGCGGTCAGCATGCCGAGGGTGACGATGAACGCGGACAGCCCGAACCAGCAGCACAGGACGCCGTTCACCGCGCCGACCAGTGCCCCGGCCGCGAGCGCCCCGAGCAGGGCGACGGCGGGCGACTGGTGGTGCTGCCCCGCCAGCCAGCCCCCGACCAGCCCGCCGAGGGCGAGCGTGGAGCCGACCGACAGGTCGAGGTAGCCGCTGATGACGAGCAGGGCCAGGGGGACGGCGACGATGGCGAGGGTCGCGGCGTCGGTGGCAATGCCGCTGAGGTTGGCCGGGTCGAGGAAGCTGCCCGTGGTCAGCTGGAAGACCAGCACCATAGCGACGAGCACGACGAGGAGCGGGTTGCGGCGTACGGCGGCGAGCCCGCCGGTGGTGATCGGGCGGGGCCGCGGGAGGACCGGGTCGGCGGTGGTCATGCTGCTCCTTCGGCGGTCAGGGGGTCGTGAACGGCCGACAGCAGGGCCTGTTCGGTGAGTTCGGCGCCGGAGAGTTCGCCCGCGATCCGGCCCCGCGCGACGATCAGGCAGCGGTCGGCGAGCGTCACGATCTCCTCGGGGTCGCTGGAGGCGAACAGCACGGCGGTGCCGCGTTCCTCGGCGAGGGTGGACACGACCCGGTAGATCTCCTGCCGGGCGCCCACGTCGACGCCCTGCGTCGGCTCGTCCAGCAGCAGCACGTCCACGTTCCGGGCCTCGTTGACCCACCGGCCGAGGAGGAGCTTCTGCTGGTTGCCGCCGGAGAACGCGCCCGCCGCCGGCCGGGGCCGGGCCGGGCGCAGCCCTACCGCGTCGGCCAGCGCGCCGAACACCCTCCGCTCGGAGCGCAACGCCCGTAGCCCGTGGCGGGACAGGGTCTTGACGGAGGGCAGCAGCGCGTTGTCGTGCGCGGTCATCGAGGGGAACAGGCCCTGTGACCGCCGGTCGGCGGGGACGAGCGCGATCCCGGCGGCGAGCGCGTCGGCCGGCCGCGCGGGGGTGACGGCGCGGTCGCCGACGCGGATCGTGCCGGCGGTGGCGCGGCGCGTGCCGTAGAGGGTCTCCAGGACGCGGGTGCGGCCCGAGCCGATGAGCCCGAACAGGCCGACGCGCTCGCCCGCGGCGACGGTGAGGTCGACGGGGCCGAAGCCGGTTCCGTACAGCGCTTCGACGACCAGACGGGGTGGGGCGGGAGGCCGTCGTGGCTTTCGTACGGTCTCCGCCGGCCGTCCCGCGATGGCCTCCACCAGGTCCCGTCGCGTCTGCCCCGCCACCGTCGCGTGGTGGGCCACCCGGCCGTCCCGCAGTACGGTCACGGCGTCCGCGAGCCGTTCGACCTCCCCCAGGAGGTGGGTGACGTAGACGATGGCGAGGCCCTGGGTGCGCAGGTCCTCGACGCGTTCCGCGAGGGCGTCGGTCTCCGCGCCGGACAGGGCGGCGGTCGGTTCGTCGAGGACGAGGACGGCGGCGCTGCGGCTGAGGGCCTTGGCGATCTCCACCAACTGGCGCTGCCCCATGGGCAGATCACCCACCCGGTCGCGCGGGGAGCACTTGGCGGCCACCCGCTGAAGCAGCCCGGCGGCGACCTCCTCCTGGGCGCGCCGGTCGATGCGGCCCTGCCGGGTCCACTCCTGGCCGAGGAAGATGTTCTCCGCCACGGTCAGAGCGTCGACCACGCTGAGCGTCTGGAAGATGATCGCCACGCCCGACGCGATGGACGCGCGTGGGGTGAGCCGGGTGTACGACGTCCCGCCGACCTCGATGGTGCCGGCGTCGGGCGGGTAGGCGCCGCCCAGGCACTTGATGAGGGTGGACTTGCCGGCGCCGTTGTGGCCGAGCAGGGCGTGCACCTGCCCGGCCGGGACGGTGAGGTCGACACCGTCGAGGGCCCTGACGCCGCCGAAGGACTTCGTCAGGCCGCTGATGCGGAGGTTGGTGGTCGTCATGGCGCCCGCCCTAGGCGTTCTGGGCGAGCAGGGCGTCGATCCGGGCGGTGTCGGCGCGCTGGACGAGCGTGATCGGCACCTCGGCGCTGGGGTCGGTCTTTCCGGCGGCGACCGCGCGCGGCACGTCGACGATGGCGGCGGCGATGTCCTTCGGCGCGAGTGCGGCGGAGGCCCGGTAGAACGTGCCTTGCTTGACGGCGAGGAGGGAGGGCGCGGAGCCGTCTCCGGGGCCGAGCATCCGGCGGCGGCCAGCGCGGTGGCGGCGGACAGGGCGAGGAAGTGTCTGCGCGAGGCGGTGTACGGGGGTGGGGTCATGGCGTGGGCTCTCCGAGGGGCGGGCCCGACTGGAGCGGGCGTCCGGCTGTGCCGAACAGGAAAGACCCGCCGGGCCCGCCGCACCATCCGTACAAATACCGACTGGGGGTTGGCCGGGCTCCGCCGGACACCTTGTGGGACCCGATACCGGCCCCTATCGTTAGGCCCCAAACGACATCGCTGCCCGAGCCGTCCGGAGGCTCGCATGACCAGCCACCACCAGATCGCGGCAGCCGCCCGCATCGGCATGCTCACCCGCGAGCGCGACACCGCCTCGGCCTCCGCGCAGGCGCTGCGCGAACTCGCCCGCGCGCTGCCGCTGGACGCGGCGACCCTGCTCACGATCGACCCGCTGACCGGCTCCCACGTCCGGATCGCGAGCATCGGCTACACCGCAGAGGCCTCGCAGGCCCTGGCCGGGGAGTTCGTCGCCACCCCGTGGTACCGCAACGTCGTACGGCGGGAGCTGCCGCCGTCCATCTCGGAGGACGCGGAGGACTCCGAGGACGCCGGGCCGCGTTTCCGGCACGGCTGGTTCTACGCCGAGCGGGTCCGCCCGGCCGGATTCCGGGACGGTGTCACAGGAGCGCTGCGGCACCGGGACCGGCTGGTGGGCCTGGTGCATCTCTCCACCGAGACCGCGGACGCCTACGACACCGACGCGCGACGGCTGCTCGCCTCCGTGATCCCCGCCCTGGCCGCCTTCGCCGACCCGCTGGCGCACGCCGGAGATCTGCACGGCCTGGCGGACGCGGACGCGGCGAGCCTCGTCACCGGCGACGGCCGCGTCGTCGACCTGCCCGGCCGCGACCGGCCCCGGGTGCTGCGGGAGGAGGGCGGGTTCGGTGCGCTGCTGCACGCCTTCACCGGCACGGGCGGTCAGCGGCTGCGGCTGCTGTGGCCGGCCGGCGGAGGCTGGCGCCGGGTCGTGCTGCACCGGCATCCGGCCGGTCCCGGCCTGGCGGCGGACGCGGTGCTGGTGCACGAGACGCCCACGGAACTGCCGTACGGGCTGAGCCCCCGGGAGCTGGAGGTGCTCACCCGGGCGGCCACGGGGCAGACCAACCAGGCCATCGCGCAGGCGTTGTTCCTGTCTCCGCGGACCGTGCACAGCCATGTCGAGCACCTGCTGCGCAAGACCGGCTGCGCCTCCCGGGCCGAGGCGACGGCGCTCGCGGTGCGGGACGGGCTGCTGCGGCCGGACCCGGACCACCTGGCGCGGTTCGTCGAGCGGTGATCCGGGCCGGGACGGTCAGGACGTCAGCGCCTCGACACGCCGCATGACCTCGCGGCAGAACTCCCCCACGCCGCCCGGGTCGTCGATGAACTGGTTCGGCTTGACGCAGAAGGTCGTGAAGCCCTGCTCCAGCTGCTCCGGGATCACGGACAGCGCCGCGCCGAGGTCCGCCGGTGAGCGGTCGTCGGGGAAGACGGCCTGCGTGCCGCCGATCATCTCCAGGTCGGCGACGTCCCGCCCGGCCGCCGACATCGCCTCCTTGAGCCCTTGCAGGTCCTCGGGCGTGGGCCGGCCGAGCGGGTGGAAGCCGTGGCCGTACCGGACGAGGCGGCGCAGGACCGGGCCGTGCAGGCGCTGGCCGCCGAACCAGAGCCGGGGGCCGTCGGGCCGGTGGGCCTTGGGTTCGAAGTACACGTCCCGGAAGGGGTAGTGCGGCCCGTCGTGGGAGATCGGGGACGGCCCCCAGGCCTTCGCCCAGACCTCCAGGTGCTCGTCGAGGAGCCGCCCGCGCCGGGTGAAGGGCACCCCGAGGGCGTCGTACTCGTCCTTGCTCCAGCTGACCGTCGGCTGCACGACGAGGCGGCCCCCGCTGATCAGGTCGAGGGTGCCGAGTTCGCGGGCGAGCAGCAGGGGGTGGCGCAGCGGGGCGAGGACGGCCGCCGCGGCCAGGCGCAGCCGGGAGGTGACGGAGGCGATGGCGGCGAGCAGCAGCAGGGAGTTCGGCCAGGGGGTGTGGGGGTCCTGGTTGCCGGGGAGGGCGTAGTCGCGGGGGTTGCCCATGACGCCGGCGGCCGCCGCGTCGGGGCCGAGGACGATGTGCTCGCTGACCATGACGGCGTCGAAGCCGGCGTCCTCGGCCTCGCGGGCCCAGCGGACGGCGGCGGGCAGATCGGCCCGGCCGCCGGTGAGGGTCCAGTTCTCGCTGAGGACGAGGAGCATGCGGGGAGGGCTGGGCATGACGGGTTTTCCTTTCGGCTTCGTACAATTTGAGTCCGAACGACCGGACGGCCGGGACGAGCCGCCCGTGCGTGACGTGTGACCAGACGAAGGAGCCGCCCGTGCCGGGGCACCGATCCATCACCGAAGCCGAGAAGCTCGCCGCGGCGAAGCTCGGCGGCATCGCGATCCGCCGGGAGCAGATGGCGGCGGTGGCGAACATCTACCGGGCCGCGTCCGCGGTGCGGCAGCACCTGGAGAACTCGGTGCTGCGCGGCTCGGACCTGACCTGGACGGCCTTCGTGGTGCTGTGGGTGGTCTGGGTGTGGGGCGAGTCGGAGACCCGGCACGTGGCGGAGGAGGCGGGGATCTCCAAGGGCACGCTGACGGGCGTGGTGCGCACGCTGGAGTCCCGGGGGCTGCTGCGGCGGGACGGGCATCCGAGCGACGGGCGCCTGGTGCTGCTGCGCCTCACCCCGAAGGGCGAGGAGTTCATGGCGCGGGTGTTCCCGGCGTTCAACGAGGAGGAGGCGTTCGTCACCGCCGGGCTCAGCGACGCCGAGTGCCGCCGCCTCGCCGAGGGGCTGCGGAGCGTGGTCCTCCAGGTGGAGGAGCACGGCGAGGAGCGGCGGCAGTCGCTGCTGGGCGGCGCCGAGCCGGCCCCGCGGCGCAGCGGGCGGCGGCCCCGGGCCTAGGGGGCTCACCGGTTCGCGGCCCGCACGAGCGCGTCGAACAGGCCCTGCTGGGCGGGGTCCTCGTGGGCGGTGTCCTCCGGGTGCCACTGGACGGCCGTGAACCAGCCTGCGGTGGCCGGGAGTTCAAGGGCCTCGATCGTGCCGTCGGCCGCCCGTGCCGTGGCGCGCAGGCCCGCGCCCAGCCGGTCGACGCGCTGGTGGTGGTAGCAGGACGCATCCAGCTTCTCGGCGTCGGCGGCCCGGGCGAGGAGCGAGCCGGGTGCCAGGGTGACGGGGTGCACGAGATGCCGGTGCTCGCGTTCCGGCCCGCCCATGTCCTGCTGCAAGGTGCCGCCGAGGGCGACGTTGACGACCTGGAGGCCGCGGCAGACGGCGAGCAGGGGCAGCCCTGCCTCCAGGGCGTGCCGGGCGACGTCGAGGTCGAAGGTGTCCTGGAGGGTGTCGACGTCGTAGACGGTGTCGTGGGTGTCGGTGGCGCCGTAGCGGGAGGGGGCGAGGTCGCCGCCGCCGGGGAGCAGGACGCCGTCGAAGCGTGCCAGCCGGGCGGCCGTGCCGGTGTCCGCCGGGTGGATGCCGGCCGGTTCGCCGCCGGCCCGCCAGACGGCCTCGACCAGGGCGCGGGCGTTGACCTCCGCGGCGTACCGGAGGGCCGAGGTCGTGGCCGAGAAGCGGGCCGGGATCGCGATCAGGGGCCGGGTCACAGCTGGATCCAGGTGGTCTTGAGCTCGGTGTACTTCTCCAGCGCGTGGGCGGACTTGTCGCGGCCGTTGCCGGACTGCTTCATTCCCCCGAAGGGCACGGTCAGATCGCCCTCCTCGTAGCAGTTGACCCAGACCGTTCCGGCCTTGAGGGCGCGCGCGATCCGGTGGGCGGTGGACAGGTCGGAGGTCCACAGGCCGGCGGCGAGGCCGTACTCGGTGGCGTTGGCCAGGCGGACCGCCTCGTCGAGGTCGTCGAAGGCGAGCACGGACAGGACGGGGCCGAAGATCTCCTCCCGCGCCAGGCGCGAGCCGGGGTCGACGCGGTCGAAGACGGTCGGCTCCAGGTACGTCCCGCCCGTCTCGGCGAGGACGCGGTCACCGCCGGTGCACAGCCGGGCGCCCTCGTCGACGCCGTGACGGATGTGGCCGGTCACGCGGTCCAGGTGCGCCGGGCCGACGAGGGCGCCCATCTCGGTCTCCGGGTCGAGCGGGTCGCCGACCCTCAGTTCGCGGGCCCGCCGGACCACGGCCTCGGTGACCCGGTCGGCGATCGAGGAGTGCACGAGGAGCCGGGAGGGGGCCGTGCACATCTCACCCTGGTTGAAGAAGATGCCCCAGGCGGCGGTGGCCGCGGCCTTCTCCAGGTCGGGGGCGTCGGGCAGAACGATGTTGGGCGACTTGCCGCCGAGTTCCAGCCAGACATGCTTGAGGTTGGAGTCGGCGGCGTAGCGCAAGAAGTGGCGGCCGACGGCGGTGGAGCCGGTGAACGCCAGGACGTCGACGTCGGGGTGGAGGCCGAGGGCGCGTCCCGCCGTGGGGCCGTCGCCGGTTACGACGTTGAGGACGCCGGGCGGGAGGCCGGCCTCGGTGGCGAGGCGGGCGAGCAGCAGGGCGGACAGCGGGGAGTTCTCCGAAGGCTTGAGGACGACCGTGCAGCCTGCCGCCAGGGCCGGGGCGATCTTCCAGCCGGCCAGGGTCAGCGGGAAGTTCCAGGGGACCACCGCCCCGACCACCCCGGCGGGTTCCCTGGTGACCAGGGCGAGGGCGTCCGGGGCGGTGTGCGGGGACTCGTCGGTGAGCTTGTCCGCGAGCTGGCCGTACCAGCGGAAGGTGTTGATGACCGCGCGCAGTTCGATGCCGTACGCGTCCGAGATAGGTTTGCCCATCTCCAGGGTGACCGTGAGGGCGAGTTCCTCGCGCCGCTCTTCGAGCAGACCGGCGAGCCGGAGCAGGGCCCGGCCGCGTTCGGCGGGTGCCAGGCGCGGCCACGGGCCGGTGTCGAAGGCGCGCCGGGCGGCGGCGACGGCCGCGTCGACCTCGGCGGCGCCGCCGTCCGCCACCTCGGCGACGACCCGGCCGTCCCGCGGGGAGACGACCGGGAACACCGCTCCCGCGCCGGCTTCCTCGGCGCCGTCGATGTGATGGGCACCGGAGAGCTGGAACGCCTTGGCGCGGCGCAGCCACTCGTCGTGGGGGGCGGCCGGCATGGAGGATCCTCCTTTGGTCTCAAACGATAGGGGCGGGGCTGTCGCGGACGACCGCGCTCGTGGTCAGCCGCCGGCGGCCCTGCCCCGCACCCGGGCGGCGAGGAGGCCCAGCGCCATGACGACCGGGACGGACAGCGTGAGCCACAGGGCGGTGGTGCGTTCGCCGCCGATGAGGGTGGTGAAGTTGGCCAGGATGAGCCAGATCGCGCCCGCGATGCCGAGTGCGCCCAGGACGGGTGCGATCAGCGTGTTCCAGGGGCGGGTGTCGAGACGGGCGCGGCGGAAGAAGACGACGACGGACACCGAGGTCAGCAGGTACAGCAGCATCATCGCCAGGACGGCGACGCCGCTGAACCAGGAGAACAGCGTCAGCACCGGGTCCTTGCCGGTCAGCGCGAAGGGCACGACCAGGAGGACGGCGAGCGCCGTCTGGACGCACCCGGCGGTCCAGGGCGCGTGGCGCCGGTTGAGCCGGCACAGCCGCAGCGGCAGCAGCCGGTCGCGGCCGAGGGAGAACAGGTAGCGGTTGGCCGAGTTGTGGAAGGTGAGGATGCCGGCGAAGAGCGACGTGGCGAGCAGGACGGGCAGCACGTCGCCCACCCAGCCGCCGAAGTCGGCCGCGATGGGCGTGAAGACGAACCCTGCGCCGTCGCCGCCCTCCAGGGCCTTGCCCGCGGCAGCGGTGGCCTTCGAGGCGCCGTAGGAGGAGATGAGCATCCAGGAGACCAGGGCGAAGAAGCCGGTGACCACGGCGACCGCGAGGTACGTGGCCCGCGGCACCGTCTTCCTGGGCTCGCGGGCCTCCTCGCCGTAGATGGCGGTGGCCTCGAAGCCGAACATGGAGGCCACGGCGAACATCACGGCCACGCCCGGGGCGCCGTCCAGGGCCGCGGACGGCGAGAAGCTGTCGGCGAGGCCGAGCCCCTCGGGTCCGCCGCCCTTGAAGAGGGTGACCAGGGCGAAGACCGACAGGATGCTGAACTCCGCGAGGACGAACACGGCGAGGACCTTGGCGCCCATCTCGACACCGGCCGCCCCGAGCGCCTGGACGACGGCCATGGTGGCCAGCGTCCAGAGCCACCACGGCAGGTCGAGGCCGGTATGGGTCGCGACCAGGCCGCTCACGATGGCGCCGTAGAGGCCGTACATGGCGGCCTGGATGGTGCAGTAGGCGAAGAGCGCCAGGCCCGCGCTGCCGGTGCCGGTGGTGCGGCCCAGGCCCTTGCCGATGTACGTGTAGAAGGCGCCCGCGTCCACCACGTGGCGGCCCATGGCGACGAAGCCCACCGAGAACAGCAGGATCACCAGGCCCGCCACCAGGTAGGCGGCGGGCACGCCGGGGCCGTTGCCGAGGGCCACTGCGATGGGGGCCGCGCCGGCGATGCCGGTCAGCGGGGCCTGGGCGGACAGGACGAAGAAGAGGATGCCCAGGACGCCGAGGGCGTTGGGCTTGAGCGTGCCTGCGGTGGGCGCGTCCGGTTCCGTCGCGTGCCGGGAGACCGTCTGACTGTCCACTCGGATCACCTGCCAGAGGGGAGGAAGGATCGTTTCAGGCCAAACGAGTTGCCTCATCGTGGGGCGGAACTATCCGTTTGGCAAGGGGTGAGGGACGAGGAATTCCGGCGCCGCGGGACGGCGGGGGCTGGAGCGGGTCAGGCTTCGCCGCCGGGCCGCTCGGCGAGCAGCCGCAGCACCGAGCGCAGCTCGTCCAGGGCCTCGTCGATGACCTCGCGCTCACCGAAGACCAGCTGGTGCAGGACGAGTCCCTCCAGCGTGGCGAACACCATCCGGGACAGGCCCTGGCCGACCGGGCCGGGCAGCATCTGGGTGAGCTCACGCCGGGTCGCGTCGAAGTACTCGTCGTACAGCGAGCGCAGGTGGGCCAGGAGCTCGGGGCGGCGCCGGGCCTCCAGGAGCAGTTCGTACTGGAACGCCTGGAGGTCCGGACCGGCCTCCACCATGTCCGTCAGGCCCACCGAGAAGTCGGCGACCTCGCCTGTGCCCGGTTCGAGGGCGCTGCTGCTCAGGGAGGAGCGGATGGCGTGGGCCACGGCCTCCTCGATCAGGGCGTCGCGCGAGCCGAAGTGGTGCACGACCAGGCCGTGGGTGACGCCGGCCTCCTCCGCGACGGCCCGGTAGGTGAGCCTGCGCAGCCCGCCCCGGGCCACGACCCGCACGGCGGCCTCCAGCAGGGCCTCACGTCCCGTGCCGTAGTTCACGCGCTTGCGGGGGCGTCGCCCGGCGGGCTCGGTCATGCTCGTGACCCTACCCGGGTGCTCGCACTCGGCGACGGGGCGGCCGTGCCCCGCGTCAGCGGCGCGGGGCCCGGATGCCACGGAACTCCCAGTCGCCGCCGAGCGCGGTCGACAGCACCTCCTCCGACTCCGTGGGCTGGGCGCCCACATCGGTGCGGACGGCGGTCGGCCCGGTCACGATGTGGTTGGTGAGCCGCCCCAGTCCCTCGACCTCCACCTCGACCACGTCGCCCGGCCGGACGGGACGCGAGTTGGCGGGGGTGCCGGACAGCAGGACGTCCCCGGGGTACAGGGTGATGGTGCGGGCGATGTCGGCGACGAGGTAGTGCATGTCCCAGGTCATCTCGTCGGTGGAACCGTCCTGAACCACCTCTCCGTTGACGTACGTCCGCAGCCGCTTGCCGTGGAAGTCCCAGTCGGTGACCAGGCCGGGGCCGAGCGGGCAGAGGGTGTCGGAGCCCTTCACCCGGAGCATGGACCCGGCGTCGGTGTCGCGGAAGTCGTGCAGGCCGTAGTCGTTGGCGACCGTGTACCCGGCGATGTACTCCCCCGCCTCGGCCGGCGAGATGTTCCGCGCGGTCTTCCCGATGACGATGGCCACCTCGCCCTCGTAGTTGAGCCACTTGCAGCCCTCGGGCCGGACGATAGCGCCCTGGTGGGCGTTGAGGGCCGAGGTCGGCTTGTGGAAGTAGGTGGGGGTGTCGGGGAGCCCGATCCGGAACTCCTCGACGCGGCTGCGGTGGTTGAGGTGGACGGCGATGACCTTGGACGGCACCACGGGCGGCAAGTGCCGGGCGTCCTCGGTCTTGACGCGGCGGCCGTCCCCGGCGACGAGTTCGTCATCGTCGACGGTGACCTGGACGGCGGCGCCGTCGAGGAGGATACGGCGGTACTCAGGCATGGGCGGACTCCTGCGCGGGGGTCTGGGCGGCGGTCCAGCCGCCGGCGGGGCGGTCGAACCAGAGGTGGGCCTGGCCGGTGCCGACGGAGTTCTCGTACGCGCCGTACTGACGGGCCCGGGCGGAGCAGTGCCGCTCGCCGAGGGCGCCGGCCATCATCAGGTAGTGGAAGAACTTCGCCTCGGGCTTGAACTTCCAGAACTCGTCCATGGTGTCCAGGACCTTGTCGTGGCGGCCCTCCTTGAACCAGGCGATGCGCTCGTAGTCCGCCTCGCGGGCCTCGGGGGTGCGGATGTGGACGGGGTCGCTGGCCTCGTGGTCGCGCAGTTCGCGCAGCGGCCAGAAGGTGTGCGAGAGGGCACCGGAGGCGATGAGCAGCACCCGGCGGCCGGGCGTCGCGGCGATCCCGTCGGCCAGGGCCCGCCCGAGCCGCAGGTGGTCCTCCATGTCGCCGGTCTGGCAGACGCCGATGGTGACCCACCGCTTGTCGGGCAGGCCCTCCCCCAGGTACTTCCAGAGGTTGAGGGTGGCGTAGTAGATCGGCAGGTACGCGTCGTCGATCGGTGTGATCCAGGTGCCGTGCTTGTCGGCGAACGCGGCCACGTTGTGGGCGAGTTCGGGGTCGCCGGGGAAGTCGTACGGCATCCTGCACATGCCGCGCGGCAGTTCCTCGGAGGTGAAGAGCCCGGCCCTGCGCGCCTGCGCGGTCACGACGAACTCGACGGTGGTCGCCCAGTGCGAGTCCAGGACGACGACGGTGTCGTAATCGTTGGCGGCATCCCGCTCGAAGACGTCCCGGCGCAGCTCCCGCAGGCCGGTGACGAGGGTGATCTCCTTGCCCTCGTTGAGCTCCAGCCGGTCGGCCTCGGGCAGCACGATGGTGGGCACGTGGGCGAGCAGCCCGGCCCCGACGATCTCACCCATGGTCCTGGTCCCATCCCTCCGGGGCGGTGACGGTGTTCTTCAGGTCGCAGTAGAAGTCGAAGCTCCAGGTGCCGCCCTCGCGTCCGACCCCGGACTGCCGGGAGCCGCCGAAGGGTGCCTGGAGGTCGCGCACGAAGAAGCAGTTGACCCAGACGGTGCCGGCGACGAGCCGCGCGGTGACCCGTTCCGCCCGCTCCCGGTCGCCGGTCGCGACGGTGGCGGCCAGCCCGAACCGGGTGTCGTCGGCGAGCCGTACGGCCTCGTCCTCGCCGGTGAAGGTCTGGAGGGTCAGGACCGGCCCGAAGACCTCCTCCTGCACGATCTCCGAGTCCTGGGCGACGTCGGTCAGCAGGGTCGGCGCGTAGTACTGCCCGTCCTTGCGGTGGCCGCCGATGACCGCCCGCGCCCCGGCCGCGAGGGCCCGCTGCACGAAGCCGTCGATCTTCTCCAGCTGGCGCGGGTGGATGGTGGGCCCGATGTCGGTGCCCTCATCGCGCGGGTCGCCCTGCCGCAGGGCCGAGGCCTTCTCCGTGAACCGGCGGGTGAACTCCTCGACGACCGGCTCCTCGACGAGCAGCCGGGTCGCCGCCAGGCAGACCTGCCCGGCGTTGTCGTACTGCTCCACGGCGAGGTCGACGGCCAGGTCGAGGTCGGCGTCGGCGAACACCAACAGGGGTGACTTGCCGCCGAGTTCGAGACTCAGGGGCGTGAGGTTCGCCGCGGCCGAGGCGGCGATCCGCCTGGCCGTCGGCACCGACCCGGTGAAGCTGATGCGGCGCACGTCGGGGTGGGAGGTGAGCGCGTCGCCGATCTCGGAGCCGTACCCCTGGACGACGTTGAGGACACCGGCGGGCAGTCCGGCCTCCGCGGCGATGTCGGCCAGCAGGGAGGCGGTCAGCGGCGACCACTCGGCGGGCTTGAGGACGACGGTGTTCCCGGCGGCGAGGGCGGGGGCGACCTTCCAGGTGGCCAGCATCAGGGGCGCGTTCCACGGCGTGATCAGCACGCAGGGCCCGGCCGGGTCCCAGCTGACGTGGTTGGTGTGACCGCGCGTCTCGAAGTCCTCGTGGTCCAGCCGGAGCAGCCAGTCGGCGAAGAACCGGAAGTTGTGGGCGACGCGGGGCATGACCCCCCGCCGGTGGGAGCGCAGCAGCGCCCCGTTGTCCGTGGTCTCGACGATCGCCAGCTCTTCGGTCCGCTTCTCGACGCCGTCGGCGACGGCGTGCAGGATGCGGGCGCGTTCGGCGCGAGGGGTGGCGGCCCAGCCGGGAAACGCGTCCCGGGCGGCGCCGACAGCGGCTTCGGCCTCATCGGGCCCGCCCCGGGCGATCTCGCCGACCGCGCTGCCGTCGATGGGAGAGTGATCGGTGAAGGTCCCGGCGGAGGCGACGCGACGCCCCCCGATCCAGTGCCGGGTGTCGACGGACACACCGGCGACGGTGATGCTCTCAGACATAAGAAGAGTTCCATTCAACGAGGGGCATCTGCATTTCCCCAGGGGCGCGGGGAACTGCGCGAACAACCACAACGAGCCCGCACCCGCCCACCGGCACTACTCGGCAACCACCCCGGACGTGCCACTCTCGAGCAGCCGCCCCCCATCCCAAACCACCCCGACCTGCCTGTAATACGCAGCGATCGGCTCCCGTACCTCCAGCCGCGCCAGCTCCTCCGTGGGCGCCTCGAACAGCTCCAGCTCCGCTTCCCCCACCCACGCCTGACCGCCCTCGAAGGACGCCGCCCCGGACTCGATCAGCTCATCGAGAGCGAGCCCCTTGCCCTTCTCGACCGACGGCAGCCACCGGTGATGCGCCATGGGATGCGCGTTGACGAACCCGCCGCTCCCGGACGGCTCCCGCAGCGTCACCACGGCCTGCGCGAGCCGCCGGTCCGCAGCCGCCAGGGTCGCCCCGAACCGCGCCCCCGCCTCGATTCGCGGAGCGGGCCCGTACGGATGCGGCCGCGTCTGGTGGATGGAGCCGAGCTTCTTCGGATACCCCTGGTGCAGCCCCCGCGCGATCGCGAAGTCCTTGTCCACCCAGATGTGGACACAGCGCGAGTACGTCCGCCCCCGGAACCGGCACCGCACCACCGCGAACGCCTCCTTGTACTGCGCCCGCACGGGATCCAGCAGTTCCTCCCCCGAGGCCGAGCACGACTGCCAGTCGGCCCAGATCAGGGCGACGGCCCCCGGGTCCTCCTCCGCCGGCTCCAGTGGCTCGGGCAGCAGTTCCCGCACGCGAGCGGGATCGGTCCGGTACTCGACGGTGAGCAGGTCGCCGGAGTACCGCCACGGCGGGGACGGGATCAGCGACGAGGCGCCCGTCGCGGTCTTGGGGTGGAAGTAACCACGAAGTCCGGTCATGAGAGGGCTCCTTGCGCGGTGAGGGCGGGCTGCTTCAGCAGTTCGGCGCGGTACCGGGCGGCGGCCCGCGCGGCGGAAGGCCCCCCGAGGGCGACGACGCCGACCAGCAGACCGTCGCGGTGGTAGCCGACCAGCACGTCCCCCGCGAGGTCGCCGTCCAGGACCCGGACGTCGCCGAGCCCCAGACCGGGCGCCCCGAAGGACTGCAACCGGAAGTCGTGCTGGTCGCTCCAGAAGGTGGGCAGGGGCGCGAAGGACGGGACGCCGGCGGCGCCGCCCACCAGTACCTTCGCCGCGTGCTTGGCCGAGTCGGTCGGCACGGACCAGTGCTCGACGCGCCGCGGCACGCCGTCGTAGCGGGCGTTGGGGAAGCGGGCAACGTCGCCCACGGCGACGACCTCGGGACGGCCGCCGGCACGCAGGTGCCCGTCGGTGAGCACGCCGTCGCTCAGGTCGAGTCCGTTGCCGTCGAGCCACTCGGTGTTGGCGACCGATCCCACGGATTCCACCACCACGTCGGCGGGCAGCGCGGACCCGTCGCTCAGCACGACCCCGGTGACACGGTCACCGCCCTCGAACCCGGCCACGCCCGCGCCCAGCACGAAGCGGACCCCGCGCTGCTCGTGCCGCGCGCGCAGTTCCCGGGCGAGCAGCTCCCCGAGCGGCCCGGCCATGGGCAGGGGCAGCGGATCGACCACGGTCACCTCGGCGGCACCGAGACCGACGGCGGTGGCGGCGACCTCGCAGCCGATGAACCCGGCGCCGACCACGACGACCCGTACGCCGGGCCGGGTCAGCCCGACCCGCAGCGTCTGGGCGTCGTCGATCGTCCGGACCGTGTGGCGGCCGGCGACCGGCCCGGGGCAGTCCAGCCGGCGGGGCCGCATGCCGGTGGCGACGACCAGACCGTCGTAGGGGAGCGCCGCGCCGTCGTCGAGTTCGACGGTCCGGTCGGCGAGCCGGGCGGAGACGATCCTCGTGCCGAGCCGCCATTCCACGTCCGTCACTGACGCCTTCGGTGCGAAGGCCAGGGAGGCGAAGGCCGCCTTGCCCGCGAGGACCTCCTTGGACAGCGGGGGCCGGTTGTACGGCGGGTGCGGCTCGTCGCCGATCACCGTGACGGAGCCGCTCCACCCCGCGGCGCGCAGTTGCTCGGCGGCCCGCAGTCCGCCCAGGGAGGCGCCGGCGACGACGATGCGCCCGCTCATGTCAGTCCTCGATCCGGATGGCCTGGAGCGGGCAGACGTCCGCGGCCTCCTCGACCTCGTCGCGCAGGGCGTCGCCGGGGTCGGGGACGTAGGCGAGGCGGCCGTCGTCGTCCATCCGGAAGACGTCGGGTGCCGAGAAGACACACTGGCCGTGGTCCTGGCACTTGTTCATGTCGACGACGACCTTCATGGCCGGTCCTCCTGAATGTGAGGGCGTCGAAAGCGGCGGAAAAGCAGGAAAACGGGGCCCGGCCGGAAGGGCCGGGCCCCGGCCAACGGGGTGCGTGGAAGCATCCCGAACTCGTTTGGCTTCAAACAAGGTAGGCAGGGGCAGGGGTCCGGTCAAGAGCTATCCGGATGGATAAATTGTTGGGCCGAGCCTCTTGCGGGGCCCCTCGTCCCCGCTTACCGTTTGGCGTCAAACAGCCCTGGGCGGTCATGGCTCCGCCGCGCCCGGACGCTCACTCTCACGCCACCCGCCTCCCCGGCCCCGTGTCCAGGAGGTGTCCCGACGTCCGCCCGAGGAGACAACGGTGAGCGCTCACGATTCCGAAGAAGTCCGCCGCCACATGGACCGGCTCGCCGCCGACGGCATCGACGTGGTCCGGGTGACCTATCCCGACCTGATCGGCACCGACCGGGCGCGTGACGTGCTGCTCGAAGAGCTGCCCCGGGCCTGTGAGCACGGCCTGGCGTTCTGCCGCGCCGTCTACCACACCAGCCCGCAGGGGGACGTTGTCCCGGTCAGCGGCGGGCTGGACGCGGGGCTGCCGGACATCTGCGTCCGCCCCGGCCTCGACACGCTGGTGCCGCTGCCCTGGGAGCCGGGGGTGGCCGCCTGTCTGGGCGAGGTCGTCGACCCGGCGACCGGCGCGCCGGCCCCCGAGTCGCCCCGCGATCTGCTGCGGTCCGTCCTCGCCCGGTGCGCCGAGCACGGGCTGCGGCCGGTGGTCGGACCCGAGCTGGAGTACTTCCTGTGCGAGCCGGACGGGTCCGGCGGCTGGCGCCGCTACGCGCCCGACCCCGGGGTCGTCTACACCGCCGGTCTGCGCGCCGACCCGGACAACCACCTGCTGCGCACCCTGCGGCACGTGCGTGATCTGAAGGTCGGCGCGATCAGCGGCAACCACGAGTTCGACGGCGGCCAGATCGAGATCAACCTGGCCCACTCGGACGCCGTGTCGGCCGCCGACCGCTCGTTCCGCTTCAAGGCCGCGGTCAAGGAACTGGCGCGGAAGGAGGGCCGGCTGGCCACCTTCATGGCCAAGCCCTTCAACGACGCGGGCGGCTCCGGCTTCCACCTCCACCTGTCCTGCGACGACGAGGAGGGCCGCAACACCTTCGACGACCCGTCGGGCGCGTACGGACTGTCCGACACCGCCCGGCACGCCGTCGCCGGTGTCCTCGCCCACGCACCGGCCCTCGCCGCGCTGCTCAACCCCACGGTCAACTCGTACAAACGCTTCGGCCCGGACACCCTCGCGCCCTGGCTGATCGACTGGGGCCTGGACAACCGCAGCGCCATGGTGCGCATCCCGCCCGAGCGGGGCAGCGGCGCCCGGCTCGAACTGCGCCTCGGTGACGCGAGCGCCAACCCCTACCTGGCGATCGCCGCCACGACGGCCGCCGCCCTGCTGGGCGTGCTGGCCGGCGAGGAGCCGCCCGCGCCGCTGGAGGGGTACGGCTACGACACCGCCCGCTCGGCCGTCCTGCCGCAGACCCTGTCCGCCGCGCTGGACGCGCTGGAGGCGGACACCGCCCTGACCGGCCTGCTCGGCAAGGGCTTCACCACGTCCTTCCTCTCCTACAAGCGCGACGAGGTCGAACGCTTCCACCGGCACGTCACGGACTGGGAGTTCACCGAGTACGCCTACCACCTGTGACGCCCCCTGTGACGCCGAGGAGCATGCCGATGACGACCGAGACCCCGACCGACGCCCTGCGCGAACCGCTGCCCCTGGCCGACGTGGACCTCACCGACCTGGACCGCTTCACCGACGGCGTGACGCCATGGCGGATGTTCCACACCCTGCGCCACGAGGACCCGGTGCACTGGCAGCCCGAGGAGGCGCCCAACTCCGGCTTCTGGGCGGTGACCCGGCACGAGGACATCGTCCGGGTGGACCGCGACGCGGAGACCTTCACGTCGACGAGGTTCGTCAACCTGGAGGAGGTCGACGACGACCAGATCAAGAAGCGCGCCTCGATCCTGGAACTGGACGGAGTACGGCACCGGGCGCTGCGCAGCGTCATCCAGCGGCAGTTCGGCGCGAACGTGATCGGCGGGTACACCGACTTCCTGCGCGGGCTGACCGCGAGGACGCTCGACGCCGCCCTGGCCAAGGGCCGCTTCGACTTCGTCGAGGACGTCTCGGCGGACTTCCCCATCAATGTGCTCGCGCGGCTGCTGGACGTGCCGCCGGAGGACAACCGGAAGCTCATCGACTGGGGCAACCGCATCATCGGCCACACCGACCCCGACTACGCGGACGTCCTGCTGCACAGCGCGGAGAGCGAGCGGTACCGCGACCTGCCCTTCCGCTCCCCCGCCTCGCTGGAGGTCTTCGCGTACGGCCGGGAGCTGGCCCGGCAGCGGCGCGGCGGCGACGGCACGGACCTGGTCTCCCGCCTGGTCAACACCACGCCCCGCGACGGCGTCCCGCTCTCCCCGCAGGACTTCGACAACTACTTCCTGCTGCTGGTCGTCGCCGGCAACGAGACCACCCGGCACACCATCTCCCACTCGATGCTGGCCCTCCTGCAGCACCCCGGGCAGCTGGCCCGCCTCCAGGAGGACCCGTCGCTGATCCCGGTCGCGGTGGAGGAGTTCCTGCGCTGGGCCTCCCCCGTCTACCACTTCCGCCGCACCGCCACGCGCGATGTCGAGCTGGGCGGCAAGCGGGTGAAGGAGGGCGACAAGGTGGTGATGTGGTTCGCCTCCGGCAACCGTGACGAGGAGGTCTTCGGCAACCCCTACGACTTCGACGTCGCGCGCCGCGACAACGACCACGTCACCTTCGGCAAAGGCAGCCCGCACCTGTGCCTGGGCAACCTGCTCGCCCGCACCGAGATCCGCATCATGTTCGAGGAACTGATCCCGCGGCTGGCGGACATCCGCCTGACCGGCGACGCGCCGCGCGTGCGCTCCAACTTCGTCAACGGCATCAAGAAGCTGCCGGTGGAGGTCACCCTGGCCTGACACGAGCCGCCGGGCGGAGGGACCGGAACAGGCACGGCCCTCCCCCGGCGGCCGCGCATGCTCCGGACATGCGACGCTCCGCGGTCGGCGAGAGGCTGGTGATGTCAGCACGGGCCCGCGTCCCGAGGAGATCGCCATGGACACCGCCACCCTGGAAGACATGCGGACCACGCTGCGGGGGCCGGTGATCGGCCCGCCGGACGCCGGATACGACCAGGCGCGCAGGATCTACAACGCGATGATCGACAAACGGCCCGCCGCCTTCGTGCCCTGCGCGGACGCCGCCGACGTGATGGCGGCCGTCACCTATGTCCGCGACCACGGCCTGGAACTCGCCGTGCGGGGCGGCGGGCACAGCGGCCCCGGCCTGTGCCTGGTGGACGACGGCGTGACGGTCGACCTCTCGCCGATGCGCTGGGTGCGGGTCGACCCGGAGGCGCGGACCGCCGAGGTCGGCGGCGGCAGCCACCTCGGCGACCTCGACCACGCCACGCAGGCCTTCGGTCTCGCCACCCCCACGGGCATCATCTCCATGACGGGCGTCGGGGGTCTGACCCTCGGCGGCGGCCACGGCTACCTCACCCGCAAGTACGGACTGACCGTGGACAACCTGATCGCCGCCGACGTGGTGCTGGCCGACGGCAGCTTCGTCACCGCGAGCGAGACCGAGCACCCGGACCTGTTCTGGGCCCTGCGGGGCGGCGGCGGCAACTTCGGCATCGCGACCTCCCTCACCTACCGGCTGCACCCGGTGGGCACGGTCGGCGTCGGGGTGACCGTCTGGCCGGTCGACAGCACGCGTGAAGTGCTGGCGTGGTACCGCGCGTTCCTCCCGCAGGCACCCGAGGACGTCTACGGCTTCTTCGCCGTCCTCGTCGTCCCGCCCGGCCCGCCCTTCCCCGAGGAGCTCCACGGCACGAAGGTGTGCGGCATCGTGTGGTGCTGCACCGGCGACCTCGACAGGCTCGACGAGACCCTCTCGGTGGTGAACGACGCGGGCCGGCCGGCCTTCCACTTCACGACGCCGATGCCCTACGACGCACTGCAGGGCATGTTCGACGAGCTGATCCCGACGGGCTACCAGTGGTACTGGCGGGGCGACTTCTTCGACGGCATCCCCGACGCCGCCCTGGACGTGCACCTCGCCTACGGCCGGAACAACCCCACGCCGCTCTCGCTGATGCACCTCTACCCGATCGACGGCGCCGCCCACCGGGTCGGCCCGGACGACACCGCGTGGAGCTACCGGGACGCCCTGTGGTCCGGTGTCTTCGCCGGCGTCGACCCCGACCCGGCCAACGCCGAGACGATCCGGCGGTGGTGCGTGGGCTACCAGGAGGAGCTGCACCCGTTCTCGATGGGCGGCTCGTACGTGAACTTCATGGGCTCGGGCGAGGGCCAGGAGCGGGTCCGGGCGACGTACCGCGGCCACTACGACCGGCTCGCCCGGATCAAGCGCACCTACGACCCGGACAACCTCTTCCACGCCAACCAGAACATCGAACCGGCGCGGGGGTGAGCCATGGGCAGGACGGTCGACGCCGACGGCGTGGAACTCTGGGTGGAGCAGCGGGGCGCGGGACCCGACGTCCTGCTCGTCGCGGGGCTCGGGGACCCCGCCGAGGCGTGGCAGCCACAGCTCGACGGGTTCGCCGACCGCTACCGGCTCACCGCGTTCGACAACCGCGGCGCGGGCCGCAGCCCGCTGCCCGACGGCCCGCTCTCCGTCGCGGGGATGGCCGACGACGCGGCGGCGCTGCTGCGTGCGCTCCGGGTTCCGACGGCGCACGTCGCGGGCTTCTCGGGCGGCAGTTTCATCGCCCAGGAACTGGCCCTGCGCCACCCCGGACTGGTGCGCAGCCTCGTCCTCATGAGCACGATGGCCCGCCCGGATCCCTACTTCCGCACCATGACGGACTTCTGGAACTGGATGGCCGAACGCGCCCCGGACGAACGGGCCATGCTGGAGGCGTTCTACCTGTGGGTCTACACCCCGCGCGCCCACGCCGACGGCATGGTCGGCCGCTACATCGACGAGGCGCTGGCCTTCGGGCATCCGCAGTCCGCCGAGGCCTTCCAGCGCCAGCTGGCGGCGTTCGCCGGCCACGACACCCTCGCCCGTCTCGGCGGCATCAGCACCCCGACCCTGGTGCTCGCCGGTGAACTCGACCTCGCCACACCGCCGCGCCTGGGCCGCGCGGTCGCGGACGGCATCCCGGGCGCCGTGTTCGAGGTGCTGCCCGGGGAGGCGCATCAGCCGTTCCAGGAGGTGCCGGAGGTGTTCAACGCGCGGGTCGGCGCCTTCTGGAGGGAGGTGGAGGCGCGGGACGAGGGGCCCGCCGCCCGGCAGCGCTGAGCATGGGCGGCCGTTCACCGGCCGGTGCCCGCCGGGAAGAGGCGGCGGGCACCGTGCGGTCGCCGACGGGTGTCAGGCCGCGGCGAGGGCCGGGTCCGGTTCCTCGGCCGCGGCGAGCAGGGCGAGGAGCGTCGCCCGGGCGCGGGCGACGCGGGAACGGACCGTGCCGATGGGGCAGTTGCACAGCGCGGCGGCCTCCGCGTAGGGCAGGCCGAGCAGCTGGGTGAGGACGAACGCCTCACGGCGTTCGTCCGGCAGCCCGGCCAGCAGCTCCAGCAGCGCGACGCCGTCGTCGAAGCCGGGCAGGCCGCGCGGCTGGGCGAGTTCGGCCGCGGGCTGCCAGTCCGGCAGGTCGGCCGGGCGGGGGCGTACGGCGGTGCGGCGGATGCTGTCGGCCACCGCGCGCCGGGCGATCGCCAGCAGCCAGGTCCGCGCCGACGAGCGGCCCTCGAACCGGTGCAGGCTGCCGAGCGCCCGCAGGAACGTGTCCTGCGCCAGGTCGTCCACCGCCTGCGGGTCGGCGCACAGATGGGCGACGTACCGGATGACGTCACGGTGCAGGGCGCGCACGAAGTGGTCGACGGCCGCGGAGTCGCCGCCGCGGGCGGCCAGCGCCCAGGCGGTTATCGACGCGTCGGCCGACGCCGATCTCTCGTGCGGAAGGGGCAGGGCAGGAGTGATCACCTGATGTCCTTGTCGGGATTCCGGGACCGCGAGGACGCGAGCAGGCAGGCCGTGAGGTCGGACGTGCGTGCGTGGGTGCGCGGTCCGGTGAGCGGGGGGCGCGGGCGTGCCCGTACCGCGCGCCGGGAGGACTGACCTCACCGGGTGCGCGCATGGCACGGGGGACGGCCGCTGCCGGAGCGCGCAGGGGCTGCCCCGGTCGGCACCGGCTGCCGTCAGGCGGCAGCGGCCCCCGCGGGTGGTCCCCGGGTGGTGATCGCGTGGACGAGAAGGAGGCGGCGGGGCGAGCGGTTCGCCGGCCGTCGCCGCCGGCGCACGGGCGGGGGCGGCGGTACCGGCAGGGCGGACAGCAGCCGCAGCGGCGCGGCGAGCCGGCTGCCCACAGCACGCAGCAGCCGGAAGACGGCCCGTTCCCCGTGGCCCAGCCACAGGCCGCACAGCAGCGCGGCCAGGAGGTGCGCGGCGAGCATGCCGAGGGACGAGTCACCGCCGGGGACGTGCCCGGCGTGCGGGGACATGGCCGCCATGACGCCCGCCCCCGTGTCGTGGCTCATGGATCCCATGCCGTGGCTCATGGACGGCATGTCCGTGGAGTGGGCCCCCGGTGCGGAAGGTGCCGGCGGGCCGAGGGAGAACGCCGAGTGCAGCGCCGTCTGGACGGCCACGGCGGCGCCGACGACCGGGCGCAGTCCGCGCTCGCGGCCCGCCAGGCACCAGCCCGCCGCGCCCGTCACGGCCCAGCCGGCCAGCAGCGTCGACAGGGGCACGTGGTCGCCGGACATCATGACGTGCCCCAGGGCGGCGAGCACGACACAGACGGCCGCGAACACCGCGGCCCGTATCGCGCGAGCACACCACCCGACTGTCATGGCGCCTCATCCTCGCATCCGGCCCCGCCCCGACACCCAGGAGTACGGACATCCGCCCGGCCGGGCACTCAATCCGAGCCATGTGATCCAGGCCACTGCCGTGGAACAGGTGGCTCCGGTGGGGCCGCGGCAGAATCCACGGCGTGGACATCACCGCGCAGGAGCTCAATCGGGCCACTCTCGGGCGCCAGTTGCTGCTGGAGCGGGAGGTGATGGAGGCCGGGGAGGCGGTGCGGCGCGTGGTGGCGCTGCAAGCACAGCACCCCGCTTCGCCCTACGTGGCGTTGTGGAACCGGCTGGCCGGGTTCGCGCCGGCCGAGCTGGACGCCGCGTTCGCGGAGCGCGCGGTGGTCAAGGCGACCCTGATGCGGATCACGTTGCACGCGGTCCACGCGGACGACCACCGGGTGTTCCGTGAGGCGATGCAGCAGACGCTGTACGCCTCACGGCTCGGGTACCGCTTCGCCGCCGCGGGGCTCACGCCGGCCGACGGCGAGGCGCTGGTGCCCAAGCTGCTGGACTTCGCGGACCGGCCCCGGACGGCCGCCGAGGTGCAGGACTGGCTGGCGGAGCGGGTCGGTGAGGAGAAGAAGGCCGGGGCGTGGTGGGGGCTCAAGGCGTACGCGCCGCTGCTCCACGTCCCGGCCGGCGGGCCGTGGTCGTTCGGGCCCCGGTCGTCGTTCGTCGCGGCGCGGACCGGCCCGGTCCCCGAAGGGCGCGAGACGGTGGCGGAGTCGCTGCGCCACCTGGTCGTGCGCTATCTGGCGGGCTTCGGGCCCGCCTCGGTGACGGACGTCGCGCAGTTCGCCATGGTGCCGCGGGCCCCCGTGCGCCGTGCGCTGCTCGCCCTGGACGACACGGTGGAACAGCTCCGGGGCCCCGACGGGACCGTCCTGTACGACGTACCGGGCGCCTCGCGCCCGCCGGCGGACACGCCGGCGCCGCCCCGGCTCATGGCCATGTGGGACAGCGTCCTGCTGGCCCACGCCGACCGCAGCCGCGTGATTCCCCCGGCGTATCGCCGTCTGGTGATCCGGGTGAACGGCGACGTGCTGCCCACGCTGCTGGTGGACGGCCGGGTCGCCGGCGTGTGGCGCGCGGTCGACGGCGGTGTCGAGGCCACGGCGTTCCACGATCTGCCGGACGCCGTCTGGGAGGGGCTCGCCGCGGAGGCCGCGTCGCTGACGGCGCTGCTGGCCGGCCGCGACCCCGAGGTCTACCGCCGCTACCACCACTGGTGGCCGAAGCTCCCCGACGGCCGGGTGCGCCTGCTCAAGGGCTGAGGCGTCACGCGGGTGACGGCGCGTCAGTGGTGGGCGTGCACCACTGCGTGCCCCCTGCCGCGGCCGATCATCCACTTGTTGACCGGGGTCGTGACCAGGAAGGCGACCGCGAAACCGCCCAGGAGCGCGGACCAGAAGAGGCCGTCCGACAGATGGGCGTCCATGGCGCCCGGGGTGAGCGCGATGATCGCGTTGTCCACGAGTTCCATCACGGCGATCGAGACCGTGTCCGCGGCGAGGGCGATCCGGATCGCGGCCTTGAGGCCGATGCCGGACCGCAGGACGGCGAACAGGGTGAACGAGTAGCCGAAGAGGAACGCGAGCCCGATCGCCAGGACCATGGTGGGCACGGTGGCCCAGCCCAGCGATGTGCCGATCACCATGCCGAGGATCTCGCCGATCGCACATCCGGTCAGACAGTGCAGGGTCGCCTTCACCGCAGTCCCCCAGGACGCGGTTCCGTGCGCATGCTTCTCGGGTTCATGAGTGGTGTGATCCATGACACCCGACTATATACCCCCAGGGGGTATATGCGCGACGGTGCGACTTAGGGTTGATCACCATGACGACACAGCCGACACCGCCGCCCTCCCCCGCGCAGGCCTACCTTTCCGGGCTGTTCTCCCTGGAGGGCCGGGTCGCGGTGGTCACGGGTGGCAGTTCCGGCATCGGGCGCGCCATCACCGGCGCCCTCGCGCGGGCCGGGGCGAGCGTGGTGGTCGTGGCCCGCGGCGAGGCCGGGCTGGCGGCGACGGTCGCGGAACTGACGGCCGAGGGCTGCCACGCCGCCTGGGTCAGCGCGGACCTGAGCACCCGCGAGGGCGTGCGGACGGCCGCGGAGCGCGCGGTCGAGGCCTTCGGGGAGCCCGGCATCCTCGTCAACAGCGCCGGGATCAACCTGCGTCCGCCGATGGACGAGCTCGGCGAGGACGTCTGGGACGCCACGATGGCCGTCAACCTGGAGGCGCCGTTCCTGCTGGGGCAGCGCTTCGGTCCCGGCATGGCGGAGCGCGGGTACGGGCGGATCATCCACATCAGCTCGCAGCAGGCGCACCGCGCGTTCGTCCAGAGCGGCGCCTACGGTGCCTCCAAGGGTGCCCTGGAGGCACTGGCGCGCTCCCAGGCCGAGGCGTGGTCGCCGCGGGGCGTCACCTGCAACGTCCTCGTGCCGGGTTTCGTCATGACACCGCTCAACGCCCGGCTGTCGTCGGACCCGGAGAAGGTGGCCGCCCTCGCCGCCCGCACGATGATCGGGCGCAACGGTCTCGCCGAGGACTTCGCGGGCGCGGCGGTCTTCCTGGCGAGTGCCGCGTCCGCCTACGTCACCGGACAGTCCCTCTTCGTCGACGGCGGACTGTCCGTCCACTGAGACCCCCCGCATCCGCCCGGGGTCCCCCGAACGGACAGCGGCCGACGGGCGACGACCGGTGCTCGGTGTCACGCTGGGCACACAGGCCCCGCCGAAGGGAAGCATCGCCATGATCACGACGGAGTACGTCCCCGGTTCCCCCTGCTGGCTCGACCTGGGCGCTCCGGACGTCCCGGCCGCCGCCGCCTTCTACGGTGCCGTCCTCGGGTGGGACTACGAGTCCATGGGCGAGAGCGAGGACTTCGAGGGCGGGATGTTCAAGAAGGACGGCAAGATCGTCGCCGGGCTCGGCAAGCTCACCGAGGAGGGCGCCCGATCGGCCTGGATACTCTACTACTGCGTCTCCGACGCGGACGCCACGACGCAGGCCGTGCAACAGGCGGGCGGCACCGTGCGGGTCGCACCGATGGACCTCGACGACTGGGGCCGGATGGCGCAGTACAGCGACCCGCTGGGCGGCCAGTTCGCCGTCTGGCAGCCCGGCACGAACAAGGGCCTGGAACTGGTCGACCAGCCGGGCTCCCTGTCGTGGACCGAGCTGTACACGAGCGACGCCGCGGGTGCGCGGGAGTTCTACGGCACCCTCTTCGACTGGCAGTTCAGCGACATGCCGCTGCCGGGCGACGCCGGCACGTACACCCTGATCACCCCCTCCGGGCTCCCCGAGGACCGGATGCACGGCGGGCTGATGCAACTCCGCAAGGAGGACCTGGCCACGACGGGCGGGCGGCCGTACTGGCACCCCGTCTTCGCCGTCGAGGACTGTGACGCCGCGGTGGCCGAGGTCGCCGGGAACGGCGGCACCGTGCAGGCCGGCCCGGAGGACGTGGAGGGCGTGGGCCGCTTCGCCGTCTGCCTCGACCAGGCCGGCGCCGACTTCGTGGTGCTCACCCCGCCCGCGAGCTGAACCGGCCGCCCCGCACACCGCTCCGGCCCGGCCACGGTCGCGACATGAACCGGAAGTCCGATTCCGAAGACACCGTTCAGCTCGCCCGCCTGGCGAGGGGCTGGGCCGAGGCGATCGTCTCCGACGACCCCGCACGGATCGCGGCCTTCATGGCGGACGAGTGGGTCATCGTGTCCGATTCGGGGATCGACCCCCGGGAGAAGTTCCTCTCCCTCGTCGAGTCCGGTGCGCTCAGCCACTCGGCGATGGACCTCAGGACCGATCCGCGGATCCGCGTCTACGGCGACACCGCCGTGGTGACCGCACGGGTGACGAACACGGCCCACTACCAGGGCGAGAGCCACGACGCCGACGAGTGGACGACTGACGTGTTCGTGCGGCGGCAGGGCCGCTGGCTGTGCGTGCTGAGCCACATCACACCGGCGGCCCCCGGCTGAACCGCGAAGTCCACTTGCATATGATGTGCAAATGCGCGAGTACTGCATCAGGGAAGCTGCGGCGGCCGACATCGACGGGGCCCGGGCGGTGATGCTCGACGCCGTCTACCGCGACTTCGGCACGGGTTACGTGCCGCACTGGCACGCCGACATCATCGATCCGGTGCCGTTCTACGTCACGCCGCCCCGGCACACCCTTCTGGTCGCGGTGGACGAGCGGGACGGCGCGGTGGCGGCCACCGCGGCCCTGGACGCGCGCGGACCGGCGCATCCGCCGAACCCTCGATGGCTGGCCGAGCGGTTCCCCTCGGGCGAGACGGCGCAGCTGCGGCGGGTGTACGTACGCCCCGAGCACCGGCGGCGCGGCCTGGCCCGGCAACTCGTGGCCGGGCTGCTGGAGTTCGCCCGGGCCGACGGCGGATACCGGTCCGTCTACCTGCACACGTACCCGCACTCCCCCGGCGCGCTGGGCCTGTGGGAGACGCTGGGCAAGGCGGTGTGCGACGAGCGGGAGGAAGTGCCCGGCGGGGGCAACGGGGTGGTGCACTTCGAGATACCGCTTACTTGATGAAAATGGTATTCATATACGCTATGAGAATCTCCCGCCGGCTCATAGCCGGGCTGTTCGTGCTCCCCTTGCTCTCCGGATGCTTCGCCTCCTCCGGTGACGACTCGTCCGCCTCCACGGGCGCCGCCGGCGGTGCGCGCCTGCGTGTGGCCCTCCCCTTCGCCCCGACCGAGAACTACTCGCCGTACGGCCAGGACGCGATGCTCCTGTCCCGGCTCGGTGTCACCGAGGGGCTGACCAGGCTGGACGCCAACGGCACGGCCGTACCGGCCCTGGCCGAGTCGTGGAGCAGCGAGAACGGCGGCAGGAGCTGGGTGTTCACGCTGCGGGACGCGAAGTTCCAGGACGGCGAGGCCGTCACCGCCGAGGCCGTCGCCGCCGCCCTCACGGCCGCCGGGAAGGCCGACCCGGCACCGGCCGCGCTCTCCGGTGTGAAGCTGACCGCCACGGCCGAGGACGACGACCGGGTCCGGGTCGCCACCGCCGCATCCGACCCCGTCCTGCCGCTGCGGCTGTCGAACCCGTCCCTCGCGGTGTTCTCACCCAAGGCGTACGGCAAGAAGGGCACGGTGAACGTCGTCGGTACCGCCACCGGCCCGTTCGCGCTCACCAGCACCGAAGGCGACACCGCCGCCACGCTGGACCGTTTCGACGACTACTGGGGCGGCCGGGCCCAGGCGTCCGGCGTCACCGCCAGGTTCGTCTCCGACGGCACCGCCCGCGCCAACGCCCTGCGCACCGGCCAGGTCGACATCGCCGAGTCCCTGCCCGTCGCCCAGCTCGCCTCCCTCGACCAGGACGACGTCCACGAGGTCAACACCGCCCGCAACACCAGCCTTTACCTCAACACCAGGTCCGGCGCCTTCACCGAGCCGGGGCTGCGGGCGGCCGCACGTGAGGCGATCGACACCTCGGTCATCGCCAAGGGCGCCTACGAGGGGTACGCCGTCCCCGCGCAGGGCCTGTTCGGTCCGGCCCTGACCTGGGCGGCCGGCAAGCGCGTCGAACCGGCAGGGCGGGCGCGTGCGACCCGCCCCGACGGCGAGAGCATCACCCTCGCCACCTACAGCGACCGGCCCGAACTGCCGGAGACCGCCCAAGTACTCCAGCAGCAGCTGCGCAAGGCGGGGTTCAAGGTGAAGCTGGAGGTTCGCACGTACGCGCGTCTCGAAGGCGACCTGCTGGACGGCGCGTTCGACGCGGCGGTCTTCTCCCGCAACATGATGCTGGACACCGGCGACCCGGTCACCGTCCTCGCGAGCGACTACACCTGCGACGGCTCCAACAACCTGTCGTTCCTGTGCGACAAGAACGTGGACAAGCTGGTCGCCGCCGCGCAGGCCGAGTCCGGCACCGCCGAGCGGCAGGACGCCGCCATGAAGGCCGAGGCGGCCGTCCTCGGCACCGACTCGGTGATCCCGCTGGTCCATCTGAAGCTGGTCGCGGGCATCGCGACGGACGTGCAGGGCGCGCTGCCCGATCCGTACGAGCGCACCCTCATAGGTACGGGGACCCGGCGCTGAGCAGCTCGAAGACACCCTCGATGAACGGTGCGGCGGCCGCGCTGCGCGCCCTCGCGCGCAGCGGCGCCCCGGCCCTGCTGTGGCGGACCGTGCTCGTGGCCTGCCTGGTGTGCGGGATCGGCCTGCTGCCGTGGCTGTCGCGCACCGACCCCGCGCTGACCGTGCTCCGCGCGCGGTCGGCGGACCGTGACCCCGATCCGGAGACCCTGCGCGCCATCCGGGACCAACTGGGCCTCGACGACGGTCCGCTGAGGCTGCTCGGCCGCTGGCTGGGCGGGCTGCTGCACGGCGACGCGGGCACGTCCTGGGTGTCCGGCGGCCCGGTGCTGCCGGGCCTCGTACCGGCGCTCGGCGTGTCGCTGCTGCTGATGGCCGGGGCCCTGGCGGTCGCCGCTGCCACGGCCGCCGCCGTCTGCGCCCGTACGCTCCGGCTGGGCGCGCGGGGCAGGCTCGCCGACCGTCGCCCCGGCGGGACGGCGACGGCCGTGCTGGCCGCGCTGCCCGAGTTCCTCGTCGCCTCGGTGCTGGTCTCGGTGATCGGTGTGCAGCTGGGATGGCTGCCCGCCCTGGGCTGGTACGGGCCGCAGTGGATGGTGCTGCCCTCACTCGCCGTCGGCCTGCCAGCCGGAGCGGTCCTGGGACGGATGCTCGACGACCTGCTGCCCGGCGCGTTCGCGGAGCCCTGGGCCGCGGCGGCCGCGGCACGCGGTGTCCCGCCCAAGTCGGTGGCGCGGCAGGCGGTGCGCCGCTGTGTGCCCGGACTCCTGCCCAATCTGGCGCTGTTCGTGGTCGGGCTGACCGGCGGCTCGGTCGCCGTGGAGCAGATCTTCGACATCCCGGGCATCGGCCGGCTCACCCTGCACGCCGCCCTCTCCCAGGACCTGCCCGTCCTGCAGACCGGCACCCTCGCCCTCGTCTTGCTCGCGGCCACCGCCGGCGCCCTCGCCAGGGTCGCCGCACGGCTGCTGATCGGCCCGGCGCTGCGCGACGGCGCCCTGCAGTCCCTGCACCGGTCCCGGCCGCCCGCGCCCCGCACGCTCCCCCTGCTCTACGCCGGACTGCTGGCCGCCGTCATCGGGTTCGGGCTGCCCCGCGACCCGATCGCCCTGGACACGCTCGCCCGGCTGCGAGCCCCTTCGGCGGAGCACCCCTTCGGCACCGACGCGCTCGGCCGCGACATGCTCGCCCGGATCTCCCACGGCGCCCTGACCACCCTCGGCACCGCCCTCGCGGTGAGCGCCGCCGCCCTCGCCGTCGGGCTGCTGCTGGGTCTGCTGCCGAGGCTGTCCGGGCCGCTGGTCGACACCCTCAGTGCCGTACCGCCCGTCCTGGCCGGACTCCTCGTCACCGGCATCCTGGGCAGCGGGCCCTGGACACCCGCGTTCGCCGTGGCCGTGGTGGCCTGGTCCCCGCTGGCCGCGCACACCTCCGCCCTGCTGCGGCAGGAACGCGCGACCACCCATCTGACGGCCACCCGGGCGCTGGGGGCCGGCCGCTGGTACCTGCTCGTGCGCGAACTGCTGCCCGCCGTCGCGCCCCCGGTCGCCCGGCACGCCCTGCTCCGGCTCCCGGGCATCGCACTGAGCCTGGCCGCACTCGGCTTCCTAGGCCTCGGCGCCCAGCCGCCGTCCCCCGACTGGGGCCTGCTGCTCGCCGAGAACCAGCCGTACGCCGAGCGTGCCCCGTGGGCCGTCCTCTTCCCCGCCGCCGTACTAGCCCTGCTCGGGGCGCTCGCGGTGACGGCCGCGGGCGGCGCGCGGCTGCCCCGGCGGCGCACCCGGCACGCCGGCCCGGCCGGGCCGCCCGCGGACCGGGTCGCACCGGTCCCGCCACGGCGACCGGGGCGCCCCACCGCCGACCTGACGTCCGTGTCCGCCTCACCAACGGAAGAACGATGACCGACCTCAAGTCCCGTGTGCTGTCCCGCCGGGCCGCCCGAACCTCCGACGCCGCCGCGCCCAAGCGCCCGCGGGAGAGCACCTGGCGGCTCTGCAAGGAGCTGTCGCCGCTGCTGCGGCTGCTGATCCTCACCCAGCTCGCCTTCAACATCGGCTTCTTCGCCGTCCTGCCGTTCCTGGCCGAGCACCTCGGCACGGCGATCGGCATGGCGGGCTGGCTGGTCGGGTTCGTGCTCGGGCTGCGCACCTTCAGCCAGCAGGGGCTGTTCGTGGTCGGCGGCTGGCTCGTCGACCGGTTCGGGGTGCGGCCCGTCGTCCTGGCGGGCTGCGTGCTGCGGATCGCCGGGTTCGTCTGGCTCGGCTACGCGCAGGCGAGCTGGACGGTGATCGGGGCGGTGCTGGTCATCGGTTTCGCCGCGGCGCTGTTCTCCCCCGCCGTGGAGTCGGAGGTGGCCCGCCAGGCGGTGGCCTGGGAGGAGGACGGGCACGGCCCGCGCACCCGGGTCCTCGCCCTGTTCAGCGTGGCGGGCCAGGCCGGGGCGTTCGTCGGGCCGCTGCTCGGCGCGCTGCTGCTCGCCGTCGACTTCCGCACCGCGTGTCTCGCCGGTGCCGCGGTCTTCGTGCTCGTCCTCGCCGGGCACCTGTGGCTGATGCCGCAGCACATCCCCGGCCGGGTCCGCGTCCGGGAGCGGGGCGGGGCCCGGGCCCTGCTGCGCAACCGCCGCTTCCTCGCCCTGTGCTGCGCCTACGGCACCTATCTGCTCGCCTACAACCAGCTGTACCTCGCCCTGCCGGACGAGGTGCAGCGCGCGGCGGGCTCCCAGGCGCCGTTGTCCTGGCTCTTCGCGCTGTCCTCGGTGCTGGTGGTGTTCACCCAGCTGCCGGTGACCCGCTGGGCGGGCGACCGGCTCGATCTGCGCCGCTCCATGACCGCGGGGCTGCTGCTGATCGCGTCCGGTTTCGCGGTGGTGGCCGCGGCCCGGCCGGCCGGCTGGACGGGGGCCGCCGGACTGCTTCCGGCCGCCGGCTTCGTGATCTTGCTCACCGTGGGGCAGATGCTGGTCGTGCCCGCCGCCCGCGCCTGGGTGCCCGACCTCGCCGAGGAGGGCCGGCTCGGGCTGTACATGGGGGCGCTGTCGTCCGTCTCCGGGCTGATCGTCCTGGCCGGCAGCGCGGCCACCGGCTTCCTGCTCGACGTGGGCCTGCCGGCCGCCGTGCCGTGGCTGGTCCTCGCGGCCGTACCGGCCCTCGCGGTGGCCGTGCTGCCGCGCCGGGAGAAGGGGGCGGGCACGACGGCCTGACACGGGCGCCGTGCCCCCCGGGCAACCGGGCGCGCGGGAGCGTCACCCCGGCGTGCGACGTTTTCGCGCCGGGATTTCCGGCAGCCACACCCTCGAAGACACCGCTGCGGAGATCGGTGGTCACGCCGCGCCAGTATCCTGGGTCGGCTGCGGCACCCCCACCAATCCCCGTGCGTAAGCGGGGAGTTCGGCCTGCGGCGACGACCTTCCCACACGCATGAGACGAGGACGAGTGCTGCTAGCGGGCCGCTACCGGCTGGAAGTTGAGATCGGGCGCGGTGGAATGGGAGAGGTCTGGCGTGCGTACGACGAGACGCTCGCCAGAGCGGTGGCCCTCAAGCTGCTGCTTCCCCAGGACACCGACGCCACGGCGACTTCCCGGTTCCGTCTGGAGGCGCAGACCGCCGGGCGTCTCAACCACCCCAACGTGGTCGGCGTCCTGGACTTCGGCGAGTACGACAACCGGCTGTACCTGGTGATGGAGCTGGTCGAGGGCGACAGCCTCGCCGGGGTGCTGTCCGGCTCCGGCCCGCTGCCCGCCGAGCAGGTGGCCCGTCTCGCCGCGCAGGCGTCCGCGGGGCTCGCCGCAGCGCACGCGCAGGGCATCGTGCACCGCGACGTCAAACCCGCCAACCTGCTGCTGGACACCCACGGCACGCTGAAGATCGGCGACTTCGGCATCGCGCGGTTCCTCGACGACCCCGGCGCCGCGCTCACCGCCACCGGCCAGATCGTCGGCACCGGCCTCTACCTCGCGCCCGAACGGGCCCTGGGCAAGCCCGCGGGGCCCGCCTCCGACATGTACTCCCTGGGCTGCGTGCTCTACCAGCTTCTCAGCGGCCGCCCGCCGTTCCAGGCGGACACCGCCGTCGCCCTCCTGCACCAGCACCTCGACTCGGCACCCGTGCCGCCCCGCGAGCTCGGTGTCGCCGGACTGCCCCCGGCGTTCGAGAGCTACCTGCTCGGGCTGCTCGCCAAGCAGCCCGAGGACCGGCCCACCGCCGAGCAGGCCGCCGAGTGGTTCGCCGGGGGCGCCTGGCGGGGTCTGCCCGAGCCGCTGCCCGAGGTCTCACCGCCGCTGCGGCCGAACCCCTCGGCCGCGCCCGCGCAGACCGGTCCCGGCCCGTACGCGGCCGCCGAGACCAGCCACCCGACCACGTATGCGCTGCCCGCGACGCCCGGGCACCGCACCGCCGCCCGGGCGGCCCAGGCGGGGCGGTCGGGCCGCGCACGCGGGCGCGGCGGGCCCGGCAACCGGCCGAAGGTGGCCGCGACGGCCGCCGCCGCGGCGCTGTTCGTCGCCGCGATGCTCCTCGGCATGCGCTGGTTCTCGCCCGACACGACCGCCGAGGGCACCGAACCCGACGCGTCCCCGACCGCGAGCAGCCCCGCGGCCACCCCGTCCGACGACTCCGCCCCGCCCGTCACCTCCGATCCGGGGGCCGGCCGGCAGGCCGTCACCACGCCGACCACCGGCACCGTGGCCGAGGTCACTCCGTCCACGCCGCCCGCCTCCCCGGCCCCTGCCCCGCCGGCGTCCGGCACCCCGACTCCGACGCCGGGAACGGGCGACGCCGGGCCTGAGCAGCCGAAGCCGGAGCAGCCGGTCCAGGCCGGGAGCGACGGGGAGGGCGACGACGGCGGGGACGACGGGAGCGACGACTGACGGGGGCCCGGAGGCTCTCCGCAGCATGAGCGCCCGAGCACGTGGATCAGCCGGGCGATGCGCCGGTGTGCGAGCGGGCGCCCCTTCGCGCGCCCCTCGGGCGGCTTGTCATCGCCCTTACCCCGGCCTTATTGTCACCAGGCCTTGGTGAACGGGAAATCCGGTGTGATGCCGGTGCGGCCCTCGCCACTGTGAATCGGGAAGTCCGGCTCCGGCCCCTCCAGGGGCAGCCACTGGGTCCTTGCGGCCCGGGAAGGCGGAGTTCGGGCGGTGGTACCCGTCAGCCAGGAGACCGGCCAAGGCGCGTCAACCATCCACGAGGTGCTGGAGAGGGTCTGCTGAGCCATGCACATAGCCGAGGGTTTCCTTCCTCCGGCGCACGCGGTCGCCTGGGGCGTCGCGTCGGCGCCGTTCGTCGTCCACGGAGTCCGGTCGCTCACCCGTGAAGTGCGCGAGCACCCCGAGAGCACCCTGCTCCTCGGTGCGTCCGGCGCCTTCACGTTCGTCCTGTCCGCCCTGAAACTGCCGTCCGTCACGGGCAGTTGCTCGCACCCCACCGGCACGGGCCTCGGAGCCATCCTGTTCCGGCCGCCCATCATGGCGGTGCTGGGCACCATCACCCTGCTCTTCCAGGCGCTGCTGCTCGCGCACGGCGGCCTGACCACGCTCGGCGCCAACGTCTTCTCCATGGCGATCGTCGGGCCCTGGGCCGGATACGCCGTGTACAAGCTGCTGCGGCGCTCCAACGCGCCGCTGATGGTCGCGGTGTTCGCCGGCGCGTTCGTCGCCGACCTGTCCACCTACTGCGTCACCAGCGTGCAGCTGGCGCTCGCCTTCCCCGACCCGGGCAGCGGGTTTCTGGGCGCGCTCGGCAAGTTCGGCTCCATCTTCGCCGTCACCCAGATCCCGCTCGCGGTGAGCGAGGGCCTGCTGACCGTGCTCGTGATGCGGCTGCTGGTGCAGTCGAGCAAGGGCGAACTGACCCGGCTGGGTGTGCTCCTCGCCAAGAAGCAGTCCCGGACCGAGACCGAGGCGGTGGCCCGATGAGCCGGAACACGAAGATCAACCTGGTGCTGCTGCTCGCCGTGGCGGCGCTCGCCGTGCTGCCGCTGGTGCTCGGCCTCGGCGACCACAAGGAGGAGCCGTTCACGGGCGCCGACGCCGAGGCCGAGACGGCGATCACCGAGCTGAAGCCGGACTACGAACCGTGGTTCTCGCCCCTGTACGAACCGCCCTCCGGTGAGATCGAATCGGCGCTGTTCTCCCTCCAGGCGGCTCTCGGCGCCGGTGTCCTCGCCTACTACTTCGGGCTGCGCCGGGGCCGTCGGCAGGGCGAGCAGCGGGCGCTGGAGCGCGAGGCCGACAGGGCGCTCACCGGCGCCGCCGGGAAGTCCGCGGCGGAACGGGACTGAGCCCGGGTGCTGCCGATCGACGCGGCGGCGCACAGCAGTCGCTGGCGCCGCCGCCATCCCGTGGACAAGGCCGTGCTCGGACTCGGCCTCACGCTGCTCGCGATCTCGCTGCCGCCCTGGCCGGGTGCGGCCCTGGTGCTCCTGAGCGCCCTGGTGGTGCTGCTGGGGCCGGCCGGCGTGCCCCGGCGGCGGCTGTGGCGGGCCTACCGGGTCCCGCTGGGCTTCTGCGTGACCGGCGCGCTCACGCTGCTCGTCCAGGTGGGCGGTCCGGGGGGCTTCGTCTCCCTCGCGGACGACGGGCCGGTCCGGGCCGGGGAGCTGCTGCTGCGCACCTCGGCGGCCTCCCTGGGCGTGCTGCTGTTCGCCTTCACCACACCCATGTCCGACCTGCTGCCCCGCCTGGTCCGGGCCGGGGTCCCGGCGCCGGTCGTCGACGTCGCGCTCGTGACGTACCGGATGAGCTTCCTGCTGCTGGACTCGATGCGGCGCATCCGGGAGGCCCAGGCGGCCCGGCTCGGGCACACCGGCCGGGCCGCTGAGTGGCGTTCGCTGGCCGGGCTCGGCGCCACCGCCTTCGTCCGGGCCTTCGACCGGGCGACCCGTCTCCAGGCCGGACTCGCCGGGCGCGGTTACGACGGCACCCTGCGCGTCCTGGTGCCCGAGGCCCGGGTGTCGGTGCGCTTCACGGCCGCCAGTTGCGCGCTGCTCGCGACGTTGGCCGCCCTCACCTTCGTACTGGAAAGGCCGCTGACATGAGCGAGCCCGCCCTCGTCGCCCTGCGGGGCGCGACCTACGCCTACGAGGACGGCCCCACCGTGCTCAGCGGGCTCGACTTCGAGATCCGGGAGGGTCGCGCACTCGCGCTGCTCGGCCGCAACGGCAGCGGGAAGACCACGCTGATGCGGCTGCTCTCCGGCGGACTGCGGCCGCAGGAGGGCCGGCTGACGGTCGAGGGGCAGCCGGTGGCGTACGACCGCAAGGGTCTGACCCGGCTGCGGACCACCGTGCAGCTGGTGGTGCAGGACCCGGACGACCAGCTGTTCGCCGCTTCCGTCGAGCAGGACGTGTCGTTCGGGCCGCTGAACCTCGGTCTCGACGACCCACAGGTGCGGGCGCGGGTGGCGGAGGCGCTCGCCGCGCTGGACATCACCGCTCTGGCCGACCGGCCCACCCATCTGCTCTCCTACGGCCAGCGCAAGCGCACCGCCATCGCGGGCGCGGTCGCCATGCGGCCCCGTGTGCTCGTCCTCGACGAGCCGACGGCCGGGCTCGACCCCGACGGCCAGGAGCGGCTCCTCACCACCCTCGACGGACTCCGTGCCGCGGGCACCACGGTGGTGATGGCCACCCATGACGTGGACCTCGCCCTGCGCTGGGCCGACGACGCCGCGCTCCTCACCCCGTCCGGCGTCCGCACCGGGCCGGCCGCCACGGCCCTGGCCCGCCCGGACCTCCTACGCGAGGCCGGGCTGCGCCTGCCGTGGGGCGCCGCGGCGGCGGAACTCCTGCGCGCCCAGGGGCTGCTGTCCGGCAGCGAGCCGGGGCCGCGTACCCCCGACGAACTCGCCGCTCTCGCGACGGCACGGCAGGAGGCGTCCGGCCGCTGAAGGGCGCCCCCATGGCCCTGTCGCCGCCGGTCCCCCTTCACCTGCGGCCGCCGAGCGGCCCGGTCAGCGGCCCGGTCAGTCAGTCGAAGTAGGACTGGAGCGGGCCGCGGCGCCGGACGTCCAGGGTCGCGCAGTGGAACGAGCCGCCGAAGGGGGCGTAGTGCAGCAGGTCGCACGGGATCGGCTCGAAGCCCCACTTCTCCAGTGCGCGCAGCATCCCCGTGTGGTGCCGCTCCGCGATCACCTGCTTCTCGTCGAGCATGAGCACGTTCATGCTGAGCCACTTGCCGCACATCGACGTGATCTTGAGCAGCCGCTCGTCGATCGGGTCGGGCTCGGGAGCCACGAGGACGTCCCAGGAGCCGAGGACGTCCGGCAGGCGGTCGGGGTCGATGTACTCGGGGTTGATCAGCACCTTCCCGGGTGCGAGCAGGACGAACGTCGTGTCGATGTGCATGGGGGTGCGGCAGCGGCTCTCGATCTCGTGGATGCGGTATTCCGGGCCGAGGTGGCGGCGCAGCCAGTCGATGCCCATCGCGTTGGTGACGTTGCTGCGGGTGACGAACAGGTCCCGTCCCGCCCGGACGAAGTCCGCCGCGTCGAAGACGGGCTCGAACTCGGTGAGGATGTACCGCATGGGCTCGCCCGGCCCCGGCACGCGGAAGTCCGGATCGAACAGCTCGTCGGTGAGCTGCGGCCTGGGGGCAGCCGTCCAGCGCGCGCCGCGCCGGAAGTAGTCCTTGAGGACCGGGCGGTAGGAGTGCGTCTCGAAGTACCGGCAGGGCCACGCCATCGGCGTCTCGATGATCTCTTCGCCGATCACGAGCATGCTGTCGCGCGGGCAGGTGTTGCAGAAGCCGCGCGAGGTCCAGTCGGGGGTGCCGAAGCGGCGCCGGTGGTCGACCGCCTCCGGCCGCCGGACCGTGACGCCGAGGGACTCCAGCAGGGCGACGAAGGCGTCGATCTCCTGCTGCGCCTGCTCGACGAGCAGCCGCGGATACCGGAAGCCGGCCGCGAGCCCCTGCAACCGCCCTGCCCACGGCGGCACGTTGCAGGTCACAACCGCGTGGCCGGAGGGGATCGTCGCGCCCTCCAGGCGTCCGACGATGATCTCCTCCAGCGGATCCCACTCGGTGTGCGAACGGACCGGCGACAGGAGCGGCTCCGCGCCCTCGCCGGCCGCGGACGGCATTCCGGGATTCTGCAGGACGGTCATGCTCACCACCTCTTGGAGCGCGAGCCAGGTGAAACGCCGCAATCGCCGGCTCACTCGACGTGACCCTCCGGGGACGCGGCCGTCGACGGTCGCGACGCTCCCGGTAACCCTCCAGGTGCCCGCATTGCGCTTGTCCACGCTCGCCGCACCGCACTACGGTGCCGAGGTGGATCTCTTCACCCGCTCATGGGCCGCCCTGCGCGCGGCGGTTGACGACCTGTCCGACGAGGACTTCGGGCGCCCCTCGGGGTGTACGGGCTGGCTGGTGCGGGATCTGGTGTGCCACCTGATCGTCGACGCCCAGGACGTCCTGATCACCCTGGCCACCCCGTCCGACCGGGAACCGACCCGGGACGCACTGACCTACTGGGACATCTCCGCTACTCCGCCCACGGGCGACGACCCGCTCGACGCGCTGACCGTCCGGCTGGCCGCCGCGTACGAGGATCCGCACCTCTTGAAGTTCCACCTGGACGACGTCGGCTCCGCCGCCGGGCGCGCGGCCCTGCTCGCCGATCCGGCCGGCCGGGTGGGCACCCGCGACGAGGTCCTCACCGTGGGCGACTTCCTCGCCACGTACGTCCTGGAGTGGACGCTGCACCACCTCGACCTGATCGCCCACCTCCCGGACGCGCAGCAGCCGCCCGCGGAGGGGCTCGCCCGCTCCCGGGAGATGCTGGAGGGAATCGCGGGGAGCCCGTTCCCGACGTCCTGGCACGACGTGGACGCGCTGCTCGTCGGCACCGGGAGGCGGGCGCCGACCGGGGCGGAGCAGGCCGAGCTCGGCGACGCGGCCTCCAGGGTGCCGCTCTACCTGGGCTGACTTCGCGGTCGCGAAGAGGCCGCCCCCCCTGGCCCGCCGTCGAGGGACTCCCTCCGAGGTGGGAGCATGGTCCGCATGGACATCCGCCGCAGGAACAACGTCAACGTCACCGGCCCCGACGACGCGCCGGTGCTGCTCCTGGCGCACGGGTTCGGCTGCGACCAGAACATGTGGCGGCTGGTGGTGCCGGCGCTTGCGAAGCGCTACCGGGTGGTGCTGTTCGACTACGTCGGCTCCGGCGGCTCGGACCTCGCCGCGTGGAGCGAGGAGCGCTACTCCTCGCTCCAGGGCTACGCCGCCGACGTCGTCGACGTCTGCGAGGAGCTGGACCTGCGGCAGGCGGTGTTCGTGGGGCACTCGGTGAGTGCCATGGTCGGCGTGCTGGCGGAGCAGGCGGCGCCGGAGCGGATCGGGGCGCTCGTGATGGTGACGCCCTCGCCCTGCTACATCGACGACGAGGGCTACCGCGGCGGCTTCAGCACGGAGGACATCGACGAGCTGCTCGCCTCCCTGGAGGCGAACTACCTGGGCTGGTCGTCCGCCATGGCCCCGGTGATCATGGGCAACCCGGAGCGCCCGGAGCTCGGGCAGGAACTGACCAACAGCTTCTGCGCCACCGACCCCGACATCGCCCGGGTCTTCGCCCGTACGACGTTCCTCACCGACAGCCGCGAGGACCTCAAGGGCGTGTCCGTGCCGACGCTCGTGCTGGAGTGCGAGCAGGACGCCATCGCGCCCCGCGAGGTCGGCGCCTTCGTGCACGGGGCGATCCCCGGTTCCCGTCTGGTCACGCTCGACGCCACCGGGCACTGCCCGCAGCTCAGCGCGCCGGAGGCCACCACCGGGGCGATCCTCGGCTTCCTGGAGTCCCTGAAGTGATGTGCCGTACGGGCGGTGTGCCCGAGCCCGCGGGGACGGGGGGCGAGGCGAGCACGGACGCGGCCTTCACCGCCCTGCTGGAGGACAGCATGGAGGACCTGTACGAGTCCGCGCCGTGCGGCTACCTGTCCACGATGATGGACGGCACCATCGCCAAGATCAACACCACGCTGCTGGACTGGCTCGGCCTGGAGCGTGAGGCCGTCGTGGGCCGCAAGCGCTTCACGGACCTGCTGACCATCGGCGGCAAGCTCTACCACGAGACGCACTTCGCCCCGCTGCTGCGCATGCAGGGCGAGCTGCGGGGCATAGCCCTGGAGATGCGACGCCGGGACGGCGGCCGGCTGCCGGTGCTGGTCTCCGCCGTGATCAAGCACGGCACCGGGGGCGAGCCCCTGCTGATCCGCATCACCGTCTTCGACGCCTCGGACCGCCGCGCCTACGAGAAGGAACTCCTGCACCGCCGGCAGGAGGCCGAGCGGGCCCGCGCCGAGGCGGACGAGGCCCGGCGGCAGGCCGAGGCGGACCGGACCAGGCTGACCGAGGCGCTCGCCGTCCTGCAGCGTTCCCTCGTGCCGGACTCACTGCCCGAGGTACCGGGCCTGGAGACGGCCGTCCACTACCACACGGCCGCGCCGGATCAGCTCGGCGGCGACTTCTACGACCTGTTCCCCGTCGCCGGCGACCGGTGGGCGTTCTTCCTCGGCGACGTGTGCGGCAAGGGCCCCGAGGCCGCCTCCCTCACCTCGCTGGTCCGCTACACCCTGCGCGCCGCCGCCCACCACGACCCGGATCCGGCCTCGGCGCTGACTACGCTGAACGCCGTCCTGCACGAGCGGTACACCGGCGACGGCGACCCCCGGTACTGCACCTGCATCGTCGGGATCGTCGAGCCGGGCGGCGACCACGGGCCGACGGCCGTGCGTCTCGCCTCCGGCGGCCACCCGCCGGCGCTCGTCCTGCGGTCCGACGGCCACGCCGAGTTCCTGCCCACCCCGGGCGGCCTGCTCATCGGCGTCGTCCCCGGCGCGCCGATCGGCACCGCCGAGACCGTCCTCGGCCCCGGCGACACGGTCGTGCTCTACACCGACGGCCTCACCGAGGCCCGCACCGGCCCCGGCCGGGACGACCTGTACGGCGAGGACGCCCTGCACGCCTTCGCCGGCGACCACGCGCCGGGCACGCCGCACAAGGTGATCACCGCCCTGACCGGGCTGCTGGAGAGCTTCGGCGACGGCCTGGACGACGACACCGCGCTGCTCGCCCTCGGCGTTCCCGCCACCTCTTCCCCCATAGGCACCGTAACGAGTCACACCTCATGAACCCGCTCACCGTCGCACAGCACGACACCGCGACCGGCCCCGTCCTGCACGTGGCCGGCGACCTGGACTACGACCACGCCCCCGTCCTGCGGGGCAGGCTCGACCAGCTCTCCCTGTCACCGGGGCAGTGTCTGGTCCTCGACCTGTCCGGACTGGAGTTCTGCGACTCCTCGGGCATCACCGCGCTCCTCGCCGCCCGCCAGCACGCGCTGGCCGCCGGGGCCGACGTCGTCCTGGCCGCCGTACCGGCGAACCTCCTGCGTGTCCTCACCCTCGTAGGCCTCGACCAGGTCTTCACGCTCCGCCCGGGCTCCAGCGCCGCGTCCTGAACCGCACGGAAGCCCCGGGGGCGGCGACCGCTCCCCCGGCCCGCCCGCCGTGCCCCCGAGCGCTCCCCGCACACCACCGCCCGGCCGGAAAACGCTTGGACTCCGCGGTCGGTATCGCGGGACACTTCCGGACTCGACCCGAAACCTCACGCATCCGTTGCGGTGATGGCCCCTGCCCGCACACGCGGCGCGGCGGGCGGCCACAGGACGACACAGGGGTGGGATGGAAAAGCCGGAAACACACAGGGTTTTACCGGGCAGGCGCTCGGTGCTCCTCGCGCTTCGCCACTACGGACGGGAGTTGTCACGGCTGCGCCGGTGGACGGCTCCCGCGATGCTGCTCTCGGCGCTGGGCAACATCGGAATCAACTACGTGGCGCCGCTGATCGTCGCCAGGCTGGTCGGCGACATCGCCGGGAACGAGGACGTCACGGCGGGCTCAACACTGCCGTACGTGCTGGCCTTCGCCGGTGTCCTGCTGACCGCGGAGGCACTGTGGCGCGTCGCCCTGCACTGCCTCACCCGTCTCGAAGCCCTGGGCATCGAGCACCTCTACGTGATCGGCATGGACGAACTGTTCGCCAAGGACGCCGCGTTCTTCCATGACAACTTCGCCGGCTCGCTGACCAAGCGGGTCCTCAGCTTCGCCTCCCGGTTCGAGCAGTTCGTCGACACACTGACGTTCCAGATCGTGGGGAGCTTCGTGCCACTGCTGTTCGGCGCGGTGGTGCTGTGGCGTTACGAACCGCTGCTCGTCGTCGGTCTCCTGGTGATGATCGCCCTGACGGCGGTGCTGGTCGTGCCGCTCATCCGGCGCCGGCAGGCGCTCGTCGACCGGCGTGAGGAGGCGATCGCGCGGGTGTCGGGCCATGTCGCCGACAGCCTGATGAACATGGACACCGTGCGGGCGTTCGCCGCGGAGGAGCGCGAGGCCGCCGAACACCGGTCCCGGGTCGCGATGTCCCGCCGGCTCACCATGCGGTCGTGGGACTACGGCAACCTGCGCATCGACACGCTGGTCGCGCCGATGTCCGTCCTCACCAACGCGATGGGCCTGCTGCTCGCGGTGACGCTGGGCGGTGGCGCGCACGGCGTGGAGGCCATCGTGGTGGCCTTCGCCTACTACAGCAACGCGACGCGGATCATGTTCGAGTTCAACCAGATCTACCGCCGGCTGGAGAGCTCGATGACGGAGGCAGCGCAGTTCACCGAGCTGCTCCTGACCCCGCCGACGGTGCTCGACCCGCCGGCACCGGAGCCGCTGCCGGCCCGGGCGGCCGACGTCCGCTTCGAGAAGGTGACCTTCGCCCACCGGGGCGGCCGGCGGCTCTTCGAGGGGCTCGACCTGGCCGTGCCGAGCGGGGCGAAGATCGGTCTCGTGGGCCGGTCCGGCGGCGGCAAGACCTCGCTCACCCGGCTGCTGCTGCGGATGACCGACATCGACGGCGGCCGTATCCTGGTCGGCGGCCAGGACATCAGCCGGGTGCGCCAGGCCGATCTGCGCGGCCGGATCGCGTACGTGCCGCAGGACCCGGCGATGTTCCACCGCACGCTGCGGGACAACATCGCCTTCGCCCGGCCGGACGCCACCGACGCCGAGATCCGCCGGGCGGCCGAGGCGGCCCATGTCACCGAGTTCGCCGACGCGTTGCCGGACGGCTTCGACACCATGGTCGGCGAGCGGGGCGTCAAGCTGTCCGGCGGGCAGCGCCAGCGGGTCGCCCTCGCCCGGGCGATCCTGCGGGACGCGCCGATCCTGCTGCTCGACGAGGCGACCAGCGCCCTGGACTCCGAGAGCGAACTGCTGGTCCAGGAGGCGCTGTGGCGGCTCATGGACGGGCGGACGGCGCTGGTGGTGGCGCACCGGCTGAGCACGGTCGCCGGCATGGACCAGCTCGTCGTCCTCGACCGCGGGCGGATCGTCGAACAGGGCAGCCATCAAGAGCTGCTCGCGAACGGCGGTGCCTACGCCAAGCTGTGGCAGCACCAGTCGGGCGGCTTCCTGGACGACACCCCCGGGCGGGCCGAGGTGCTGTAGCGCAGGCGCTCACGTCCCTTTGAGGGCCCGCGCCCGGGCCGCCAGGGCCTCCAGCAGGAGGTCCACCGCCGGTTCGAAGGAGCTGTCCGCCATCGCGGGCAGCTCCCGGCGGACCAGGGTCAGGGACGGGTACGTCGCCGGGTCGAGGTCCTGGTAGACGTCCCGCCAGGACCGGTGGTCGGCCTCGCGCTGCTGCGCTGGGAGGGCGAGGAACGCGGCCTCCGTGGCGGCGTGGCTGAGCACGGTGTCGATGAAGGCCAGGTAGAGCCGTGCTGCGTCGGCCGGCGGGAAGCCCGCGGTGAGCAGCAGGCCGATGCCCGTCTCCACGGCGCGGATCTCGTTCGGGCGCCGGGTGACGCGGTGGGCCGCCATGGCCGCCGCGCGGGGATGGGCGAGGTAACCCGCGCGGACCCTGAGGGCCACCTCCCGCAGCGAGGCCGCCCAGTCGTCCCCGGGCGTGAAGCCGGCCATCGCGTCGCCGATGATCCGGTCGGCGATGGCGAGCACGAGGTCGTCGGTGTCGTGGAAGTAGCGGTAGAGCGCGGTCGGGTCGCAGCCCAGGGCCGCGCCGAGCCTGCGCACGCTCAGCGCCTCGGGCCCGTGCTCGCCGATGAGCCGCAGCGCGGTCTGCACGATCAGGTCCTCCGACAACAGGACCCCCGAACGGGTCGGCCGGCGGCGTCGTCGTTCCTGCGGGACACGGGTGGTCATGACCGGGACTCCTCTCCTCGCAGGCGGAAGGCTCCGCGCACCGGCGGCGCCTCGCGCACGGACGGTTCCTCACGCACGGACGGTTCCTCGCGCAATGCAGTGAACGGCCCCCGTCGCCTTACGTCAACAGGGTTGACCCAATGTGGACAGCGGATGTTCCATCACAGTCCCGCGCGGCTCTTCCCACCACTCCCCCGAGGAGCCCTTCATGTCCTCCGCACCGCCCTCGCCACGCCCCGCGCTGCGCCGTTCCCTCGGCGTCGTCGACGGTGTCGCCATCGCCGCGTCCAGCACCGCAGCCACCACCAGCATCGCCATCGGCATGGGCGCGATCGCCACCATCGTCGGCCTGCAAGCCCCGGCGCTGCTGCTGCTGGCGTTCCTGCCGGTGCTGGGCATCGCCCTCGCCTACGCCCGTCTCAACCGCTCCGAACCCAACTGCGGCAACGGCTACACCTGGGTCGGCAGATCCCTCGGCCCCTGGCCGGGCTTCCTGACCGGCTGGGTGACGCTGGTCGGCTCGGTCATCTTCTGCGCCTACACCAGCGCGATCATGGGATCGGTCGTGCTGGCCTTCGCCAACAAGGCCGGTCTGCGCAGCCTGGCCGGCATCGCCCTGGATCCGACGTCCACCGGCGTCTGCACGGCGGTCGGGCTGGTGATCCTGCTCGCCCTGGCCGCCCTGGCGGTCACCGGCGTCCGGGGCGCGACCAGGTTCCAGTTCGGGCTGCTGGTCTTCGAGTACGCGGTGCTGCTCGGCTTCTGCGGCTGGGCCCTGGTCGCCGGCGACCACGCGGTCTCCCTGTCCTGGTTCAACCCGTTCGAGATCTCCAGCGGCACCGCCTTCGCCCAGGGCATGGTCCTCGCGGTGTTCTTCTTCTGGGGCTGGGACGCGGCCTTCAGCGTCACCGAGGAGACGAAGGACCCGGGCGACTCGGCGCGGGGCGGACTCATCGCCCTGTTCGCGATGCTCGGCCTGTTCCTCTTCGCGTCGGTGGCCTTCCAGCGGGAGATGAGCCTGGCCGAACTCGTCCGCAACGGCCCGCAGGCCCTCGGCTACCTCGGGGAGAAGCTCGCCGCCGAGCCCTGGGCCACCCTGCCCCTGCTGGCCCTGATGTTCTCCGCCGTCGCCTCGGTGCAGGCCACCCTGATCCCCACCGCGCGCGGCCTGCTCGCCATGGGCCGCGACCGCACCATGGGCCCGCTGTGGACGCGGGTCCACCCGCGCTACGGCACTCCAGCCGCCGGGACGGTCGTCGTGATGTCCGTCGCGGCCGTGATCGCCGTGCTCGCCTTCGCGATCCCCAAGCTGAGCGACATGCTGCTGGCCGCCGTCAACGCCATCGGCCTGATCGTGGCCCTCTACTACGGCCTGACCGCGCTCGCCTGCGCCGTGCGCTTCCGCGCCTCGTGGCACGAGGGCCCGCGCGAGGCGCTGCTCGCCGTCGTCGTGCCCGCCCTGTCCGGGCTGGTGCTGCTGGGCCTGGGCGGCTATCTCGGCTACTCGTACCTCACGATGAGCGATCACTTCGAACTGAGCCCGGACAACGGCTGGTTCATGTTCTCGCTGCCCGCCGTGATCGTGCTCGCCGGCCTCGTCATGGCCGCCGTGGCCAAGTACGTCCGGCGCTCGTCCTACTTCACCACCGGGCGCGGCACCGACGCCGAAGCCCTCACCCTGCCGATGGACCGCGCGGCGGTCTGACCCTCCTTGGAGTTCACCCCGATGTCACACCCCCCTGCCCAGGGACCCGCGGACCTCGTCCTGACCGGCGGTCCGGTGCACACCGTCGACCCGGCCCGCAGCCGCGCCACCTCGGTGGCCGTGCGCGGCGGGCGGATCGTCGCCGTCTGCCACGACGAGGTACGCGAGCTGACCGGGCCGCGCACCGAGGTCGTCGACCTCGCCGGGAAATTGCTGCTGCCGGGCTTCCAGGACGCCCATGTCCATCCGATGGGCGCCGGCCTCGAACTCGGCCTGTGCCATCTCGCCGACACCGTCGACGCGGGCGAGTACCTGCGCAGGATCGGGGCGTACGCGAAGGAGCACCCGGACGTCGAGTGGATCACCGGGGGCGGCTGGTCCCTGGAGGCGTTCCCCGGCGGCTCCCCCACGGCCGCCGCCCTCGACGCGGTGGTCGCGGACCGGCCCGTCTTCCTGCCCAACCGCGACCACCACGGCGCCTGGGTCAACAGCCGGGCCCTGGAGCGTGCGGGCATCGACGCCCGGACCCCCGACCCCGTCGACGGCCGGATCGAGCGCGACGCTGCGGGCAACCCGACCGGGATGCTCCAGGAGGGCGCGGTCCACCTGGTCGGCAGGCTGGTGCCGGACCCCACGCCGCAGGAGCAGCTCGCCGGTCTGCTGCGCGCCCAGGCCGTGCTGCACTCCCACGGCGTCACGGCCTGGCAGGACGCCATCGTCGGCACGTACGCCAACCTGACCGACCCGGCCCCGGCCTATCTGACGGCGCTGGACCGGGGGCTGCTCACCGCGCGGGTCGTCGGCGCCCTGTGGTGGGACCGCGAGCGCGGCGCCGAGCAGATCGGTGAACTCCTCGCCAGGAGGGAGGAGCTGAGCCGGGACCGGTTCCGCGCCGGGACCGTGAAGATCATGCAGGACGGCATCGCGGAGAACCACACCGCCGCCATGCTGTCCCCCTACCTGACCGGCTGCGGCTGCACCTCGGACAACAGCGGCATCAGCTTCGTCGAGCCGGGCGAGCTGCGGAAGTACGTCACCGAACTGGACGCGCACGGCTTCCAGGTGCACTTCCACGCCCTCGGTGACCGGGCGGTGCGCGAGGCGCTCGACGCCGTGGAGTCCGCCCGGACCGCGAACGGCCGTCGCGACACGCGGCACCACCTGGCGCACCTCCAGGTCGTCCACCCCGACGACCTGCCCCGTTTCCGCGCGCTGGGCGCGAGCGCCAACCTCCAGATGCTGTGGGCCGCCCACGAACCGCAGATGGACGAGCTGACCCTGCCCTTCCTGGGGGCGGAACGCGGCGCGTGGCAGTACCCGTTCGGGGACCTGCTGCGCGCCGGGGCGACCCTGGCCGCCGGGAGCGACTGGCCCGTCAGCAGCCCCGACCCGCTCCAGGCCATCCATGTCGCCGTCAACCGGGTCTCCCACGAGGCCCCCGAGGGCACCCCGGCCTTCTTCCCGGAGCAGCGCATCGACCTGGGCACCGCCATCGCCGCGTACACGGCGGGCAGCGCGTACGTGAACCATCTCGACGCGACCACCGGCAGCATCACCGTCGGCAAGGCGGCCGACCTCGTCGTCCTGGACCGCGACCCGTTCGCGGGTCCGCCCGAGGAGATCGCCGCGACCCGGGTCCTGGAGACCTTCGTCGAAGGCCGGCGGGTCCACAGCAGCGGCTGAGGCGTGTTCCAATGCTCGGCGGGTTTCCGTCCGCGGAGGGGATGAGGCACGGTGGGGTCGTCGGGGCACGGGGTCATGCGGTCCGTGATGTGGGTGCTGCTCGCGGTCGTCGCGCTCGGCGTCGGGGTGGCGTCCGCCTTCCAGATCCGCGGGGCGCTGGAGCGGGAGCGGGAGTACCGCGGCGCGGCTGCCTGCGCCGCCGCCCCCGCCGAGGCGTCGGGGTGCGTGTGGGAGCAGGAGTTCACCGTGCGGCGTGCCGCCCTGAACCGCGGCGAGCGCAGCGAGCCCCCCGAGGCGGAGCTGGTGCCGCCGTCGGGCGAGCCGTGGGAGGTGACGTTCCTGCGCACCGAGCCCGTGATGTCCGAGATGCAGCCGGGCGAGAAGGTCGTCGGTGTGATCTGGCACGGCCGTGTCGTCGAGGTACGGGACGCCGAGGACCGGCGGCAGCAGACGTCCGACGGGCCGGTGGGATGGCCCGAGGACCGATTGGGCGGTGCGCTGGCCTGCACCTCGTTCGGCCTGGCGGCCCTCGCGGGCGGGCTGTGGCCCCTCTTCGCGCGGGGCGAGCCGCGCCACGTGACCGCGGCGAAGATGGTGCGGTGGCACGGCGTGGCCCTGGGCGGCACGGCGATCCTGACGCTGTGGGCGCAGGCGGCCAACGACTGGCCGTTGTGGGCCCTTCCCGCGATCTGGGGACCGCTCGCGCTGCTGATCCTGGCGTCCATGACGGCCTTCGCCCTCGGCGCGCTGCGCGGCGACCTGGACGACGACGCGCCCGCCCCACGGGAGCCCCGGCCCCAGCCCTCGTGAAACGGGGACGCTCAGGTCTGCCGGGCGTGCACGGGGCTGTGGGCGACGTCGTCCGGACAGGCGCGGTGCTGCTCCCCGCTCCGCCGGTCGCGCCGCCAGTCGTACGCCGCCAGGGCCAGCGACGCGGCCATGCCGACGAGCCCGGCGACCAGAGCGAGGAAGAGGGCGCCGCGGTAGTCGTCGCTCCTGCTGCCGAGCACCAGGTAGTAGAGACCGGGCAGGGCGGCGGTGCCCACCGCGGCGCCGAGCCGCTGGCCGGTCTGAAGGGCGCCGCCCGCCGCTCCCGCCATGTGCACGGGGACGTCGCGCAGTGTCATGGTGATGTTGGGGGAGATCACGCACCCGCCGCCGACGCCGCCGAGGAACAGGACCGGGGCGGCGATCCAGGGCGCGATGTCGAGGGGCGCGAAACGCAGCAGCAGCGCGGCGCCGCCGAGGCCGAGGATCACGCCGGTGAGCCCGCCCACGGTGAGCAGCCGGCCGAGCCTGTCCACCAGCCGCCCGGAGACGGCGGCCGCGAAGGCCGAGCCGAGGGCGAAGGGCGTCACGGCGAGGCCGGATTCGAGCGGGGAGAAGCCGAGGCCGTGCTGGTAGAAGAGAGCGAAGACCAGCCAGACGCCGGCGAAGCCGATGAAGTAGAGCGTGCCGACGCCCGCGCCGACGGCGTAGCCGCGCACGGTGGTGAACAGGCGCGGGTCGAGCAGCGGCTGGGTGCCGCGGTCCAGCAGGCGGCGCTGCCAGCGGGTGAAAGCGAAGAGGAGCCCCGCCGCGGCCGGGAACATCCACCACAGCCGGGTGAGGCCGCCGGTCTCCGCCTGCACCAGCGGGTACATGAGCGCGAGGACACCGAGGCCGAGGAGCACGACGCCGGGCAGGTCGACGTGTTCCCGGCCGGAGCGCCGGGTGCGGGGCAGCAGGCGGCGTCCGAGGAGGACCGCGAGGATGCCGATGGGCACGTTGACGTAGAAGATCCACCGCCAGCCCTGGGCGCCGTCGGCCAGCGCGAGGATGAGGCCGCCGGCGAGGGGGCCGACGCCGGAGGAGATCCCGACAGTGGCGCCGAAGAAGCCGAAGGCGCGGCCCCGCTCGGCGCCCCGGAACATCTGCTGGATGAGCGCGGAGTTCTGCGGGGCCATGAAGCCGGCCGCCAGGCCCTGGGCGAGCCGGGCCACCACCAGCAGCGTGATGTTCGGGGCCGCTCCGCAGGCCGCGCTGAACAGCACGAAACCGCTGAGGGCGACGAGGAAGATGCGGCGCCGGTCCAGGGCGTCGCCGAGGCGCCCTGCGGTGACGAGGGCCAGGCCGAAGGAGAGGGCGTAGCCGGACACCACCCACTGCACCTCGGCCGCTGAGGCGTGCAGCTCCTGCTGGATGGTGGGCAGGGCGACCGCCACGATCGACACGTCCAGCAGGCTCATGAAGCCGGCCACCAGCGTCACCCACAGGGCCCGCCACCGCTTGGGGTCCGGCTCGTAGCCGTCCTGCCGCGCGCCCTGGTTCCGGCCGCCCTCCGCCGACGCTGTCACTTGGGCTCCTCTCACCAGGCACGCACCCGGCGCATCGGGTTCCCCCGCCGGAGCACGGGCACACCCGTCCCGGAGATCCTCCCGGACGGTGCGGTGACCCACCTCTCCCACTGAGCACCCGCGCATCACGTTCCGTGGCCGGCCGGACGCCGCGCGAAGGGGGTCGTTTGAGCGCGCGAGATTCGTGCAGGCGTTGTGCTTGGAGTTGCGACCGGCGAAAGGAACCACGTGATGGCTGCGACCGACAACGACGAGTCGGTGGACCCCGCGGCTGTGAGACGACACCGGGTGCTGTTCCGGGCGATCGAGAAACGCCGTCACCCGAAGCTGCGCCGCAGCGACATCACGGTGACCGACGATGCGGCGGTCAAGCGCGCCACCAAGGCAGCCGCCCTCGGCAACGCCATGGAGTGGTACGACTTCGGCATCTACAGCTATCTGGCGTCGACCATCGGGAGGGTCTTCTTCCCCTCCGGCAACGACACCGCCCAGCTGCTCGGGTCCTTCGCGACGTTCGCCGTGGCCTTCCTGGTGCGCCCGCTCGGCGGCATGGTCTTCGGGCCGCTCGGGGACAAGGTCGGGCGCAAGCGCATCCTCTCCCTCACCATGATCATGATGGCGGTGGGGACCTTCGCCATCGGCCTGGTCCCCCCGCACGCCGCGATCGGCCTGTGGGCCCCGGCCCTGCTGATCTTCTTCCGGCTGGTGCAGGGCTTCTCGACAGGCGGGGAGTACGGGGGCGCGTCGACGTTCATCGCCGAGTACGCGCCCGACAAGCGGCGCGGCTTCTTCGGCAGCTTCCTGGAGCTCGGCACGCTGGCCGGCTACGTCGGGGCCTCCGGTCTCGTCGTCCTCCTGCAGACCCTCCTCAGCGACGAACAGATGCTGTCGTGGGGCTGGCGCGTGCCGTTCCTGGTCGCGGCCCCGCTCGGGTTGATCGGGCTCTACCTGCGGCTCAAGCTGGACGAGACGCCCGCTTTCCAGAAGCTGGAGGGCGGCCAGGTGAAGGCGAGCGAGGCCGCCGACGCCGTGGAGACATCGGCCGCCGCCGACCTCGGCAAGATCTTCACCCGGTACTGGCGGCCGCTGCTGCTGTGCCTCGCGCTGGTCGCGGCGTACAACATCACCGACTACATGCTGCTGTCCTACATGCCGACGTACCTGTCCGACGAGCTGGGCTACGGCACCAACCACGGCCTGCTGATCCTGGTCGTGGTGATGGTGCTGCAGATGCTCCTCATCAACCAGGTCGGGCGGCTCTCGGACCGCTTCGGGCGCAAGCCGCTGCTGATGACGGGGATGCTCGGATTCCTGTTCCTCTCCCTGCCGTCGTTCTGGCTCATCAGGCAGGGCGACATCGTCCTCATCACGCTGGGCCTGCTGCTGATGGGGCTCTCCCTGCTGCCGATGCTCGGCACGATGTCGGCGGCGCTCCCGGCGATCTTCCCCACGCAGGTGCGCTACGGCTCGCTCTCGGTGGCCTACAACCTGGCCACCTCGGTCTTCGGCGGCACGACGCCACTGGTGATCACCGCTCTGATCAGTACCTTCGACTCGACCCTCATGCCGGCGTACTACGCCACCGGCGCCGCGGTCATCGGCGTCATCGCCGTGCTGTGCATGCGCGAGACCGCCAACCAGCCGCTGGCCGGTTCCCCACCGTCCGTGGAGACGGAGGCGGAGGCGCGCGAATTGGTCCGGGCGCAGTCCCCGCAGCCCAGGTTCTGATCCAGGTTCTGAGCCGAGGGCATGGCCCCGTCCGCGACCGCTGCGGACGGGGCCTTTCGCGATTGGGTGCGGGCAGACCGGGAACGCGGTGGGCGCCATGACCCCCGAGACGAGGCCGGTGAGGCGATGAACGAGTACGAACGTTCCCGCACGATGCCCGCACAGCCGGAGCACGTCTTCGACGAGGCCGCGAACGTCGGCCGGCTGGACAGCTGGCTGCCACAGGCCCTGCACGTGGAGGCCGGGCGGTTGCCGGCCGTCACGGTGCACGAGGACCGCACCGACGAGGACACCTCCGCCCTGTTCCGGGCCCGGCCCGAGCAGATGCGGCTCGAATGGGGCACCCGTGACCAGGGCGCGTACGCGGGCTGGCTCCAGGTCGCCGGGCTCGACGGCGGAGCCAGTGAGGTGACCGTGCACCTGTCGTTCTTCCACGACGGCCACGACCCGGGCGAGCGGGCCGTCACCGACGCCCTGGACAGCAGCCTGCGGCGGCTGGAGGAGCAGGTGCGGCTGCACGTCGACCACCCGGCCGGCTGAGCACCGTGGCGCGTGACAAGCAGTACGCCGTCGCGGCGTCCGGGCAGTGGACCGACGAGGAGGCGGGGCGGCGCCGGCTGCCCTCCGGTGAGGTGCACGCCTGGGAACCGGGCCGCAACGAGACCGTCTGCGGCCTGTCCCTCAGCCGTTCCCGGCTGGTCCGCTTCCCGCACGTCGGCTGGCCGGACGCCTTCCCCGCATCCGGCGGCGCCGCGGACCGGGTGCGGCGCCAGTGCCCGCGCTGTGCCTCGGTGGCGGGCCGCCGCGGCACCGACGCCCGCCCACGGTGGCACCGCACCAACCCCCGGCCGTGAGCGCGCCCGCATCGGCGGACGCGGGGTCTCAGAGGGGGCCGGCGCCCGGAACCGGCCCGCGGTCATGGCCGTCGCACATCGAGGCGGCGCCGCACGCGGCCGCCCTGGGGCGGATCGGGACACCGTTGGTGCGCAGCACCTCCCGGACGTCCAGGATCAGGGAGAACACCTCGCGGTTGCGGTCCTCGCCCTGCTCGTCCCAGGCCCGCTGCTCGGCCTCGACGGCCATCCGGTCCTCGGCGAACACCCGCTCGGTGAAGCGCCTGATGAGCGGCCACGCCAGGTGCAGAGCGCCGGGAACCCGCGGCTTCTCGATCATGAGCAGGCCGAAGGTGTGGCATCTGCGCTGCTCGGCGTCCTCGGGCACATAGGCGGCCCAGAGCCGGAAGGCCGGCCGCTCGGCGTTCTCCGGGACCAGATCGAGCGTCTGGTACGGGTACTCGGTGCGGATCGTCATGACGTCGCGGGAGTCGCCGCCGCCGATGCCCTCGGCGGCCAGCAGACTGGCCCCGCGGTTCCGTTTGCCCCCGGCGTGGCTGAACAGGTACCTGGCCTCCACCGACCGCTCGTCGGTCCGGGTGTCGAGCAGCTCGGGACGGAGTCTGCCCACCACGCCCCGGTGCAGGAACTGGTGGTTCATGTCGAGGAGGTTCTCGTGCATGAACGAGTAGTGGCAGCGCACGGTCCGGGAGTAGGTCATCGTTTTGTACCGCGGTGAGCCGAAGGCCGGCAGATCGGGCAGCGGGGTGACGGCCGCCTTGTCCGGGTCGCCGGGGAACGCGAACACCAATCCGTACGCCTCGCGGACGGGGTAGCCGCGCACGCCGCGCGGCGGCCTGCCGTCGCCTTTGGAGAGGTACGGGATCTGCGAGATGCGGCCGTCACCGCGATAGGCCCACGCGTGGTAGCAGCAGCGCAGCGCCTCGCCCTCCACGACGCCCATGCTGAGCGGCACCTGACGGTGTGCGCACCGGTCCTCCAGCGCGTACACGGTGCCGCTCTCCCCGCGGTACAGCGCGATGCGCTCGCCGGCGAACGCCGTCGCGAACGCCCGCTTGCTGCGCACGTTCTTCGACAGGGCGACCGGGTACCAGTGGTCGGGGTTCGCCCCGACGCGCCGGAGGTCGACCATGCCGGTCCTCGGATCGCGGTGCTCCGAGGGCCATGCGGTCCCGGCGGAGAAGGCCCCGGCCTCGTCGGTCTCGGTCATACCTCTCCCTCGCGCGGACGGGCAGCGACAGCCGCGCGTCGCATCAGGCGGCAGCACCGAGCTGCCGGCGCGGGCGCCCGGCACCGTCCATCCTCACCGCGGCGCGCCGGTACCGCCCTGCCCGGCGCGTACGGACGGGTGACTAGAGGTCGAGCGCGGGGAGACCTGCCAGGCCGGTGTCGTGCATGATGCGGCCCACGGTCTCCCGCAGGGTGCTCTCGGCGCCGACGACGGTCTCGACGCCGCCGGGCAGCAGGTCCAGTTCGCGGTACCAGTCGCGCAGTTGCGCCTCGCCGACCTCGTGCGCGATCGGCTTCGTGGCATGGCGGAGAAGGGTCTGCTCGAACGGCACGTGCAGGTAGTACGCGTGGGTCGGCCCGCGGTGGTCGGCCCGCAGCCGGGTGAGCATCTCGCCGTAGTGGTCGGCGTACAGGATCCCTTCGACCACCACGTGGTATTCGGCGACCAGGGCGTAGCGGGCCGTCAGATCGATCAGACCGATGTTCGCCGCACCGGGCCGGTCCCTTTCCCGCAGGACGATCCGGCGCAGATTGTCCTGTCCGACCAGCGCCACTCCCCGCCCGAACCTCTCACGGATCCCGGCCGCGACGGACGACTTCCCGGCCCCGCTGTTGCCTCTCAGCACGACCAGCCGGGTCTGTTCGGTCCCCACCATCACGCGGGCCGTCCTGTGCGAGACGGTGCCGGCGTCGGCCCCTGCGTCTGTCCCCGCCCCGGCGCCCACAGCCAGGCGCGTCTGCGGGTGCGGCCCACGATGTCCGTGCTGTGCGCGGCCGCCACCGCCGTCATGAACGGCCATGCGAGGAAGGTCGTGCCGAGCTGGGCGACGGCCCCGTCCGTGCCGATCGCGACGACGAGGAACTCGGCGGGGAAGACCAGCGCGCCGAGCAGCGCTCCCGTGAGGGTGATGGCCCACGGCCGGGTGACGACGCGCGACGCGAGGGCCAGTCCCCCCGCGAGGATCAGGCCCATCAGGGCACCGGCCAGCAGGCTTCCCCCGGTGAGCAGCACGCCGTAGCGCACGTCGCGAGCGGCGAGTTCGGTGTCCCCTCCCCGGAGGAACTCCACCAGGGCCACCCCCAGGGCGAGAGCGGCCCACGGGATGCCCGGAACACACGCCATGAGCAGGCCCACCCGCACCCCGCGCCCCGCCGCGCCCCCTCTTCGCGCACGCTTCACGTCAGGGCCTCACCCGTCCGCCGACCCACCAGTCGTGGGGCTCGCCGTCGTTGGCGATGCCGCGGTTGCGCAGCGTCCCCTCGACGGTGAACCCCAGCCGCTCGGCCACGGCACGCGAGCCGGTGTTCCCGGTCATGGCCCACCACTCGATGCGGTGGACGTCGAGCGTGGCCCACCCCCAGTCGCAGAGCGCCCGCGCGGCCTCGACCGTATAGCCCTGGCCCCGCTGCTCCTTGGCGGCCCAGTAGCCGAGTTCGTAGACGCCCCGGCTCACCCTCGTGAGGCAGTACGAGCCGACGAGGGCCGAGGTGTCCTTGCGGAACGCTCCGAGGACGTAGTCGTCGTCGCGGGCCCAGCCCTGGGGCCACTCCTCGCAGACCCGCTTCTCGGCGTCCTGCCGTGTGAAGGGCACGGGGACCGGGGTGTAGAACTGGATGTCCTCGTCCTGGCAGGCGTCGTACACCGCGTCCGCGTCGCCCGGCCCGAAGGGCCGCAGCACCAGACGCCGGGTCTCGAGAGTCACTGGATCCACCGCGTCAGTATGAGCGCGTCCCGCCGCCCGTCACCAGCGAATTCCGCGGTGAGCCGGCTCCGGGTGCCGGAGCCGCGCGGCCCGCCTAGGGTCGAGGAGATGTTCCGCGCCCGGCGGTCTCGTTCACGGGCGCCGGCTCGACGGTAAAGAGGAGTGTGGTCGGTGTGGCCCGGAACCGCCGGTTGATCCTGAGCTCGCCGTCCGAGGTCTGGGACCTGCTGTCCGACGGCCACCGCTACGGGGAATGGGTCTCCGGCACCCAGCAGGTCACCGCCGCCGACCCGCACTGGCCGGAGGTGGGCACGCGTCTGCAAGTCCGCGTCGGCCTCGGTCCGCTGGTCCTCGACGACACCTGCGTCGTCCGCATCTGCGAGCCGCGGCGGCGTCTGGAACTGGAAGCCAAGGCGGACCCCTTCGGCGCGGCCCGCATCGCCATGAACCTGATCCCCTGGGGCGAGAACACCCTCTTCGTCCTCGTCTGGCATCCGCTGCGGGGCCCCGGCATACGGATGCACGGCCTCCCGGTGGACTACGTCGTGTCCATCCGCAACGGCATGATGCTGACGAAGCTGGCGCGGATCGCGGTGCGCGAGCACCGCGACCGCGTGGGCAGCGCGGCGCCGAGTACCCCGGACGGATGAGGCCCGGGCCCTGGACAAGCCCGTTCCGGGTTCAGCGCCCGGGCACGCGCACGGCAAGGAGGGCGACGTCGTCGTCGTTGCCGGAGGGGCGGACGCGGCGCAGGAGCTGGTCGGTGAACGAGGCGAGGGGGCGGTGGGCGAGGGCGGCGGCGTGCTGACGCAGTCGCTCGAGTCCCTCGTCGAGGGTGCGGCGGGGCGCTTCGACGAGGCCGTCCGTGTACAGCACCAGGGTGGAGCCGGGCGGCAGCTGCGCGGTGGCGTCCGGGCGGCGGGTGCCGGTCTGGGTGCCCAGGAGGATGCCGTGGCCCTCGGTGAGGTAGCGGGCCAGGCCGTCGTGGCTGATCAGCAGCGGCGGCGGGTGTCCGGCGTTGGTCCAGGACAGCTGCCAGTGGCCGTCCTCGGCCGGTTCGACCCGGGCGAAGATCGTCGTGGCCATGGTGACGTCGGTGATGTGCTGGATCGCCTCGTCCAGCCGTTCGACGATGCGGCTGGGGGGCTCGTGCTGGGACCAGGCGTAGGCGCGGAGCATGTTGCGGACCTGCGCCATGCCGGCGGCCGCCTCCAGGTCGTGGCCGACGACGTCCCCGATGGCGAGGGCGGTGGAGGCGTCCGACAGGGGGAAGGCGTCGTACCAGTCGCCGCCGACCTGTGAGGCGTCCGGTGCGGGCAGGTAGCGGACGGTCATCTGCAGGCCCGGGACGCCCGGCATCTGCGGCAGCAGGTGGTTCTGCATGGTCTCGGCGACCTTGCGCTGGCGCTGGTAGAGGCGGGCGTTGTCCAGGGCGAGGCCGGCCCGGCGTGCGATGTCCTCGATGAGGGGGAGGTCGGCGGGCGTGAAGGGCGCCTGGTTCTCGTCGCGGCCCAGGGTCAGCGCTCCGAGGACCGCGCGGGTGCTGCGGATGGGCGCGATGGCCGCTGAGTGCATGCCCGTGGCGTCGAAGAGGCGGCGCTGCTCGACCGCGATGCCGGAGTCCGGCGGCCCCTGGTAGGTCTGCGGGCCGGCGAGGTTGGAGGCGACCCCGCGCAGGGCCCTGGACAGGGGCATCGGGGACTCCTCCGGGATCGGCGGCATCGGCCCTTGCAGATCCTCGTGGTGCGCGAGCGTGTCACCGTCGGAGTGGACGACGACGGTGCGCCACACCTCGTCGCGCTCGGTGATCAGATCGACGACCGCCCAGTCCGCGAGGCGGGGCAGGACCAGGGCCACCAGCCGGCGCAGCGCCTCGTCGACGTCGAGCGTGGACGTCAGCTGCGCGGTGGTCTCGGCCAGCAGCGCCAGCCGGTGCAGTTCCGACAGGGGCTGGGCCGCCGGTTCCTGCGGTGGGTCCGCGGCCTGCGGGTGGTGGGGTGTGTGGAAGACGACGAGCGTGCCGGCGTGCCGGCCCCCGACGTCGTACGGCGTGATCAGCCAGGAGATGTGCAGCAGGGTGCCGTCGCCGCAGGCGAACCAGTCCTCGTCGGACTGGGCCGTGCGCCCGGCGTGGAAGGCCTGCCGCATGGTGCACTGGGTTCTCGGCAGGGGGTGCCCGTCCGGGCCGCGGTGCAGCAGATCGTGCGCGTCATGCCCGAGCAGGTCGTCGGCCGACCGGCCCAGAAGCTGCTCTGCGCGGGTGTTCACCGCGATGATGCAGCCCTGCTCGTCCACGACGTAGGCGCCCGCGCCGATGGCTTCCAGGGTCCCGGTCAGCACGACGGTCGCTGTCGGCGCGGACAGCCCGTGAACGGTCTCCGTGTGCTCCGGCCCCGTCATCGCGGCCTCCCTGCTGATCGGGCCGACGTACCTGTCGCCGGCATGCCCTCGTTACCTGCCCTCCCCGTATGCCCATACGACCGAGGATTCCACGTCACGGGGCGACACCGCGTACCCCGCCCGGCCAGTGATCACCGGAAGCTTCAAGCCGGGGTCACGTCGGTGTGCAGCAGGTGGTGGTCCGAGGACGGCGTCGGCAGCACGCGGTGCCTGAGCGGGGCGAAGCCGCGCAGGAACACGTAGTCGAACTTGCTCTGCCAGTCGGTGGTCGGCCGGCAGGTCCCGGTGGGCGACGGGCGGCACTGCGGGTCCGCGTCCGTGGCCAGCGCCCACATCCGGGAGAGCTCCGGGGCGTCCGGCACGGCGTTGAAGTCACCGAGGACGATCGCGCGCTCGTGCCGGGCGACCTCCGCGGCGAGGACGCGCGTCTGCTCGGCCCGGACCGCCTCCTGGCGCCGCTGCGCGAGATGCGTGTTGAGGACCCGGACGGGCTGTCCGGCCACGAGGGTGGTGACGGCCATGTACCCGCGGTCCTCGGACCCGCCGTCGGGATACTCGACGTTGACGGGGTCCGTCATCGGTGCGGCCGAGAGGATGGCCTGGCCGAAGGCCCCCGGGCTCCACGGCGCTCCCCCGCAGCGGCCCCACTTGCGCAGCACGGACCCGTACTCCACGTGGTAGACCAGCCCGTGGAGGTTCTCCAGATGCTCCCGGATCCTCTCCACGTCACGCACGCACGCCTCCTGCAGGCCGATGACCTGCGGCGCGTACGCGGCGATGTCCGCGGCCCGGTCGACGTCGCTCACCGTGCAGGGGTTGCAGATGTTCCACGTCATGACCCGGTTCGACACGACGTCCCCGGCGGCTGCGGCGTGCCGCGGCCCGGCGAAGAGGCCGCCGTTCGGAGCGCTGGGACCGACGAGCACCATGCAGAGCGCCAGCACGGCGCCCGCGAGCAACCGCGCACTCGTACCCCGACCGAGCACCCTCGCCTCCTCACCGGTGCGTAACACCTGGCATCCGACGTCTCCCAGCACGAGGTTATGGGACCGGGGCGCCGGAAACACACGTGTACTCCCCTTTCGCATTCCGGCTCATCGGTCCTGGCGCCTTCGCCCCCCATGGATCAGGCTGTGCGTAGGGTGGCCGGACTGACGATCGATCCGGGTGGTGGCGATGGAGTGGCAGAAGTTCGCCGAGGAAATGGCCCTGCTCGCGCGGACCCTGCTGAAGCAGGATTCGGTGCAGCAGACGCTGGACGAGATCGCGGCGTCGGCCGTGAAGCTGGTGGACGGCTGTGACGCGGCCGGGATCCTCGCGGTGCGCAAGGGCCGCGCCGTGACGCTGTCCTCCTACGGGGACATGGTCGAGGAGTCCGACCGCCTGCAGGGCGAACTGGGCGAAGGGCCGTGTTTCGATCTCGCCCGCCGAGCGGACGAGGAGCGCGTGTTCCTGGTCGCGGACATGACCCGGCCCCAGCCGGACTGGCCGCGGTACGCCGAGGCCGCGCGCGGACTGGGCATCGGCAGCATGACCGGGGTCCTGCTCTACACCCACGAGGAGGACTTCGGCGCGCTGAACCTGTACGCCACCCGCCCGGGGACCTTCACCGAGGACGTCGCGACCGCCGGCTGGCTGCTGGCCTCGCACGCCGCCGTCGCCCTCGCGGACGCGCGCACGATCGACCAGCTCGAGCACGCGCTGGAGACCCGGCACGCGATCGGCGAGGCCATGGGGATGCTGATGGAACGCCACGGGATGAGCGAAGAGGACGCCTTCAGCGTGCTGCGCAACATCTCCCAGCACCACAACATCAAGCTGCGCGACGTCGCCCAGCGGATCCGGGAGAAGCGCACCGACGGTCCTGCTTGATCGGCAGCGGCCGGGGGCTCTGACGTCTTCCGGGGCGGGTGAGCGTCACGACGGAGCGTGGGCGCCGGGTCCCAGTCGGGCGGTGACGTCCCGGGGAGTGAGGGCGGAGTGGTCCGCGCAGCACTCGACGACGACGCGGACCGGGGCGTCGCAGCCGGTGTGGCGGACGTCCAGGACGGGGCCCTCGGGGCCGAGCGCGTGCAGTTGGCCCCACTGGCTCAGCGCCATGAGGACGGGCCACAGGTCCCAGCCTTTGGGGGTCAGCCGGTACTCGTTGCGGGAGCGACTGCCCGGCTCCCGGTAAGGGACCGTCTTCAGGATGCCCGCCGAGATCAGCTTCCTCAGGCGGTCGCTCAGGACGGCCTCGGACAGGCCGATGTGGCGGTGGAAGTCGTCGAACCGGCGGACTCCGTTGACGGCGTCGCGCAGGATCAGCAAGGTCCATTTCTCGCCGACCACGTCGAGCGTGCGCTGGACGGGGCAGTTCTCCGTGCTCGCCTCAAGCCACTCCATTTCACCATCGTAGGTGCCTGACTTCGTCATTGACAGCCAGACCGGCCCGCAGCTAGCTTCACTTGTAAAAGCCAGACGGGAAGGCACTGGGTCGTGGGACGAGCGCGTACGTATCAATGGGAAGATCCCGCGATCCTGGCGGAGGCCGCCGGGCGCATGGCAGGCATCGACTTCCTGCGCGAGATGCAGGCGGGGCGACTGCCGGGGCCGCCCATCGGCCACACGGTCGATCTGGTCCTCGACGAAGTGGAGCCCGGCCGTGCGGTCTTCTCGCTGACGCCCGGGGAGGAGCACTACAACCCGATCGGCAGCGTGCACGGCGGCATTTTCGCCACCCTGCTCGACTCGGCGGCGGGCTGCGCCGTCCAGTCCGTGCTGCCGCAGGGCATGGCGTACACCTCGCTCGATCTGACGGTGAAGTTCCTGCGGCGGATCACCGTGGACACGGGTACGGTTCGCGCCATCGGCACGGTCGTCAGCAAGGGTCGTCAAACCGCCCTCGCCCAGGCGCAGTTGGTCGACGCAACCGACCGGCTGCTTGCCCATGCCACGAGTAGCTGCCTGCTCTTCCCGGTGCCTCCCCCGAAAGCCTGAGCCGACGGCCGGCCGCGACGTTGCATGCCGGCCACCGTGCAACCGAAGTCGGGTGCCCTGGAACCGGCGAACCGCGTCATTGCTACGACACGCGGAACTCGAATTCGGGACGGTCCCACGGCACGGCGGGCGGGTTCGCGAGCGCGGTCCCGATCCGCACTGCACCTGCGCGGTGGTAGAAGCCCTCGGCGGGACGATGCGACACGACCTTGACACGGTCGAGCCCGGCGGCACGGGCCTCGGACTGCATGTGCGCGACGAGCAGCAGGTCGAGCTCCGGTGGAGCGAGGACGAGCGAGTAGAACCCGAGGACCCGGCCTCCATGATCGTCAGCGCCGACGGCCACGAAGACGCGGTGGGCCTCGATGTAATCAGGCCCGACCCGGTAGCCCGCGACTGCGGCGGCGTACTCACCCGCGTAGGCGCCTGAGCCACGCACGAGCCGCGTGAGCCGTTTGGCATCCCGCGCGACGGCCCTCCGTATCGTGATCGGCCGGCCGATCGGGGAAGTGCGTGAACTCATCGGGAGAGTATTTCGCACCGGGGCGTGCCGCCGCGCAGCGGGTCGGCTGCTCGGGCAGGATTCCTGCACCGCTCCCCGGAACTCCTCGCTGCCCGCGTGCAGTTCGGCCAGCAGGGCGGACCAGGCCACTCCCCCGGCCCGCCCCTCGCCGAGGTCTACGGATCAATGACCGGCAACCACGCCGGACAGCTCGTTCGTGCTCTGCGGCAGGGTCACGGACGTGGCCTTCTTCCCCGACTCGATGTCGACGGCGTGCAGCTTGCGCTTGCCCGGCTCGGAGACGTATGCGGTGTGGTCGCGGACGAAGAGGGTCGGCCTGGCCTGCTGCCAGTCCAGCGGCTCCTGCCACTTGTCCACGACGGGGATCTTCTTCTCCACCTTGCCCGTCTCCGGGTCGATGACGTGAAGAGTGCCGTTGGTGCCGAGGACGAGTGCCTCGCCGTGCGGTCCGCGCCCGAGCGAGCGGAACGAGTAGCTGGTGCCCAGGTCGACCAGGCGCAGCTTCGCGGTCTCGGTGTTGATGAGTGAGATGCGGGTCGGCCGCTCCAGTTCGGCCTCCGGGTCGGTCTTGTAGTCGCCGAGGAGGATCGGCGAGGCGTCGCTGCCGCGCTGGTTGCCGATGCGGCCGTAGGCGTCGGGGGCGTCGACCTTGGTGAACGTGCCGTCCTTGTAGATCAGGAGGCCGTCCTCGCAGCCGACACCGACGGCCTCGCCCTTGGCCGCGGCCTCGCCGTGGACGCCGGGGCAGTCCTCGTTGCGCTTGATCTCCTTGTTGTTCTTGTCCAGGACGAGGGCGCCGGTGCGCTTCTCCTCGGTGCCGAGGGTGCTGAGGAGTTCGCCGTTGCTCAGTTCGATGGCGACGCCGTGGTGCGGCTCGGCGGAGGTGTAGGTGCGGCCTTGCGGCTTCTTGCCGGCCTTGAGGTCGGCGGGGTCGAAGACGTTGACCTCGCCGGTGCCGTCGGTGAACAGCACCGTCTTGCCGGCGTGCAGGACGACGTGCCCGGGCTTGGCGCCCTTGTACTCGATGCCGGGGAAGGTCTGCTCGGCGGCGTTCAGGATGCGGAACCCGGCGTCGGTGGAGACGATGACGTGGGAGTCGTCGCCCGCGGGGTTGAGGCGGTTGAAGCCGGGCAGCTCGATCGTCTTGGCCAGCTTCAGGCTCTCGCCGTCCAGGACGTACAGGCCGCCGTCGAACGTGGCGACCAGCGGGTCCTTGACCGCTACGGCCTTGGTTCCCGGAGCGTTCTTGGCCTGTGTGTCGGGCGAGGCGGCGTCTTCTCCTCCGCAGGCGGTCAGGACCGCGGAGGCCGCCAGGGCGAGGGCGGTGCCCGTGAAGGCTCTGTTGCGTATCGGCTTGTTCACCGGTGTGGTTCCTTTCTGGGGCCGCGGGGGTGCGGCGTGGAGTGGGGTGCTGGTGGCCGCTCGGCCGGTGTTCACGTGGGAAGGCCGGGGTCAGGCGCCGCTCAGGCCATCGGTCATGGCGGTGGTGTTGGCGCGCATCATCTGCAAGTAGGTGCCGGCGCCCTTGCCTGGCTCGGTCAGCGACTCGGAGTAGAGCTCTACGACGCGCACACCGTCGCCCAGCTCCGTGCGCAGGACCTCGGCCAGCCGCTTGGGCTGAGAGGAGTCGGCGAAGACGGTGCGCACGCCGGCCTCGCGCATGGCCTGGGTGAGCGAGCGCAGGTCGGAGGAGCTGGGAGAGGCCAGCGTCGTGCCGCTCGGGATCACCGCTCCGACCACCCGGAAGTCGAAGCGTTCGGCGAGGTAGCCGAAGACGTGGTGGTTGGTCACCAACGCCCGCCGTTTCTCCGGTATGCGGGCGAAGGACTTCTCCATCCAGGTGGTGAGGTCGGCGAGCTGGGTGTCGTAGCGGTCGGCGTTGGCGTGGATCGTCTTCTCGTCCACGCCGTCCACGTGTTCGGTGACCTGGTCGGCGATCAGACCGGCGGCTTTGCGTACGCGGTCGGGGTCGGTCCAGAAGTGAGGGTCGGGCTGCCCGGCCTCCTCCTCCGGGCCGCCGTCGTCGTGTGCCTGGAAGGTGAGCGGGCCGACCGCCTTGCCCACCTCGAAGGTGGCCACTCCGGACTCGCGGGCGGCGTCCACGTGCCGCAGGACGTTCTCCTCCAGGCCCAGCCCGTTGAAGACCACCAGGTCCGCGCGCTCCAGCTCGGCGGCCTGCACGGCCGACAGTCCGAAGGAGTGCGGGTCGGCGTTCGGTTTCATCAGCACGGTGACGTCGGCTTCGTCACCGACGATCTCCTGCGTGATGTCGCCCAGGATGTTGGTCGTCACCACGACCCGGGGGCGGTCGTGGTCGTTCACGCAGGCGGTCGCCGCGCCGGCGGTGAAGAGGGTGAGCAGGGCCAGCAGGAACGTGCGGGTCCGCAGCGCCCCTGGCATCCTGCGCATCATCGCCCGGTCTCCACCATCAGGGACGGCGCGATGTCCAGGTCGAAGGTGCGCGCGACGCGCAGGTTGTCGTTGTAGTCGATCTCGTGCACGCGTTTGCCCTTGGGGTCGTTGAGGTAAGCGCGGCTGCGGTCGACCTCGACGACCGGTGCCGCACCGCCGTCGGCGCCGACGTCCGGGGCGCCCGTGATGAGTGGCTTCGTCCTGGTGACCTGCTTGCCGGTGGCGATGTCGTAGCCGTGCAGCGATCCGTCGGCCTCCAGGACGATCAGCACCGAGCCTTCGCCGGCGGTGTTGACGGAGATCACGGGACCGCTGGTCTTCACACGCTTCCAAGTGCGTTCGGTGACGTCCAGCACCCAGACGGCCCGGTCGCCGGCCGGCGCTGTGAGCGTGTCGCTGCCGGGCCGGTGGCGGAAGGCCGTTGCCCGTTCCTTTTCGGGTACGTCACCGTCGTACGGGATCTTCTCGGCCGTGAACGTGCCGTCGTTCTCCCGGACGAGCAGAGCGCCGTCGGCGCACCCGAGGACGGCTCCGCGCCGGGTGACGGCGTCGCCCCGCGGCTCCTCGCAGCGCGCGTCAGGAGACGCGACGCGCTTGCCCGCACGGTCGTACACCGCGAGCTTCCCGTCCTCCGTGAGGCCGAGCAGGTGTTCCCCGTACGGCACGACGGCTTCCGCGTGTGTTCCGGGAAGGGTGCGGGGGGAGCCGATCCTGCCCTTCTCGAGTTCGGCCCGGCGGTAGACGGCGGCCCGGCCGTCCCCGTCGGTCACCACGGTCACGCCGGCGTCGCTGCGGATCCGCGCTTCCGCGCCTGCGGGCAGCCGGCCCACGCCACGCACCGTCGCGCGGTAGTAGTGCACGTGATCGCCGTGGTCCACCATCCAGGCACCGCTGTCCAGGACACGCGTGCCGCCCGCGGTGTGGAAGTAGGCGAACCGGCCGTCCGTGGTGAGGCGCGTGGTGCCGGTCGTCCGGGACACCTCGTGCGCCTCTCCGTTGATCAGGTCCAGGACGCGGGAGCCCCCTGTCTCCGGGTCGTTGAGCACCAGCCGGGACTGCTGCTCGGCCCGCTCCTGGGCCCCTTCGACGTATCCGTGCGGGGCGGAGGGCGAGGCAGCGGCTTTCGGGGTGGACGCCTCGCCGTCCTGGTCGGCGCAGCTCGTGGTGAGCAGCGCGACGGCGACCAACGCGGCCGACGACCGGGCAGTGACGTTTCTTCCGACGAACAAGGGGATCGCCTCAGGCTTCTTTCAGTCTGTCGCCGCGGCGGGAGCGCCGACGGGGCGTGCACGGCGGTGGTGGCGGAGGGCGGATGCCAAGTGGGAGAGGAAGAACAGGGTCACCGCGAGGGCCGAGACGGTCGCGCCGGCCGCGGTGCTCAGGTGCCAGGACAGCAGCAGCCCGCCGAAGGTGGCGGTGGCGCCGAGCAGCGCCGCGAGGGTCATGACGCCCCGCACACTGCGCGCCCAGGGCAGCGCTGCCGCGGGCGGCGCGATGAGCAGGCCCAGCACCAGCAGCGTCCCCACGATGTGGAACGACGCGACGATGGCCAGCGCCAGCAGGCCGAGCAGCGCGGCGTGCGCCAGGCGAGGCCGCAGGCCGAGCGTGCTGGCCTTGCGCGGGTCGAAGGCCAGGGCGAGGAAGGCCCGGTGGCCGAGGACCGAGACGGCCAGCGCCAGGAGCAGCGCCACGCCCAGCAGCACCAAGTCCTGTTCACGGACGGCGAGGACGTCGCCGAAGAGGAACCCGGTCAGGTCGACCGCGAAGGACTGCGACCGCGACACGATGATGACGCCGAGCGACAACATCCCCACGAACAGCAGGCCGATACCGGTGTCCTGGGACAGTTTCGGGGTGCGGCCGAGGGCGGTGACGCCGGCGGTCATGACGAGAGCGCTCAGCAGCGCCCCGACCAGCAGGTTGCCGCCCAGCAGCGCGGCGAGCGCGACTCCGGGCAGCAGCCCGTGGGACATGGCGTCACCGAGGAAGGCCATTCCCCTGAGCACCACCCAGGTGCCGGCCAGGGCACAGATCACCGACACCAGCATCCCGCCCCACAAGGCCCTTTGGACGAAGGTCACCTGAAAGGGGTCCGTCAACCACTCCATGGGAACACATTACAATGACAATCATGTTCAGAACTCCCCCCTCCCCCGCTCCGGCCAAGGACACGACGCCCCGCGTCCGCTTCACCGAAGTGTCCGCCGGATACCCGGGCCGTCCCGTTCTCCATGAACTCGACGCCGAGATACCGGCGTTGACCCTCACCGCATTGGTCGGCCCGAACGGAAGCGGGAAGTCCACCCTGCTCGGCGTGCTCGCCGGAGTGATCCAGCCCACATCAGGCAAGCTCCACCACGCCGGCGACCGGCCACCGGCGTTCGTCCCGCAGCGCGGCGCCGTCGGTGACGCGCTGCCCTTGACCGTCAGGCAGACGGTGGAGATGGGGCGCTGGGGTGAGCGCGGGCCATGGCGCCGGCTGACCCGGCAGGATCGCGCCATCGTGGACACGGCCATGGAACGACTGGGCATCATGGACCTCGCGTCCCGCCAGCTCGGGGAGCTGTCCGGCGGACAGAGACAACGCGCCCTGATCGCCCAAGGGCTCACCCAGGAGTCGGATCTGCTGCTCCTGGACGAACCCACCACCGGGCTCGATCCGGAGGCCAGGGAGCGGATCGCGGCGCTCCTGACCGAACTGGTCACCGACGGGGTGACCGTCGTCCAGGCCACACACGACCTGGAAGCCGCACGCTCGGCGGACACCTGCCTCCTGCTCCGCGACGGTCACCTGGTGGGACAGGGCAACCCCGAGGAGCTTCTCACCGCCACGACCCTCGCCCGAATGTGGCAGTCGGCGTGAAACGGCCCGTCACAGCCCCTGGCGAGCGGCAAGGACGTCGTCATCCGGTAGGCCGGCCACCGCGCCGTCCGGGTGACCCGAGCCGCAATGGAAACGGACCCCGTCGGAAGCATTGACGGAACCACGGCCCAAACCTATCTTCTGCTCGAAGTACCGTACGCAGTTCGGCTCCTCGAACAACCTTGCTCAAGCGTCACCCTTCACTGTGGTCAGCCCCTGGGCCTGATCCGTCCAACCCCCTGCCATGCCGTCGCGGACCCCCGCGCGGCACGGCCCCCTGTCGCCCCGTCAGACCGCCGGAACACGCGAGCGAACGCACCTACGAACCAGCAGTCACTCTGCCCCCACCGAGAGGTTCAAGATGTCTTCCTCCGTCAGCAGACGGCGCCTCCTGCAAGCAGTGGGGGCCACCGCCGCCGCCCCTGTCACCGGATCCGTAGTCCGCGCGTCCCCCGCCCACGCGGCCGTGCCTCCCGCAAGGGCCGACATCGGGGTCTCCGCGCACCCCTTCGCACTCGAACAGGTCCGGCTCACCGCGAGCCGCTGGCTGGACAACCAGAACCGCACGCGGAACTACCTGCGGTTCATCGATGTCGACCGGCTGCTGTACAACTTCCGGACCAACCACCGGCTGTCCACCAACGGCGCGGCCGCGAACGGCGGTTGGGACGCGCCGGACTTCCCCTTCCGCACCCACGTCCAAGGGCACTTCCTCACGGCCTGGGCACAGCTGTACGCCGTGACCGGGGACACCGTCTGCCGGGACAAGGCAGCCCGCATGGTTGCCGAGCTGGCCACATGCCAGGCCAACAACAGCGCCGCCGGCTTCAGCGCCGGGTACCTCTCCGGCTACCCCGAGTCCGACTTCACCGCTCTCGAGCAGCGGACTTTGAGCAATGGGAACGTGCCGTACTACACCATCCACAAGACCCTCGCCGGCCTGCTGGACGTGTGGCGCCACATCGGCAGCACGCAGGCCCGGGACGTGCTGCTCGCTCTGGCGGGATGGGTGGACTGGCGCACCGGCCGGCTGAGCGGCCAGCAGATGCAGGCCATGCTGCAGACGGAGTTGGGCGGCATGAACGCCGTACTGACCGATCTCTATCAGCAGACGGGCGACGCGCGGTGGCTCGCCGTCGCCCGTCGGTTCGACCACGCCGCGGTGTTCGATCCGCTGGCGGCCAACCAGGACCGGCTCAGCGGACTGCACGCCAACACCCAGGTACCCAAGTGGATCGGGGCCGCCCGGGAGTACAAGGCCACCGGTACGACCCGCTACCGGGACATCGCCACCAACGCCTGGAACCTCACCGTCAACGCGCACACCTATGCCATCGGCGGCAACAGCCAGGCGGAGCACTTCCGCGCCCCGAACGCCATCGCCGGCTACCTGAACAAGGACACCTGCGAAAGCTGCAACACCTTCAACATGCTCCTTCTCACGCGGGAGTTGTTCGCGCTGGACCCGAACCGGGCCACGCTGTTCGACTACTACGAGCGGGCCTGGCTGAACCACATGATCGGCCAGCAGAACCCGGCGAGCGACCACGGCCACGTCACCTACTTCACCCCGCTCAACCCGGGAGGCCGGCGCGGTGTGGGTCCTGCGTGGGGCGGCGGCACCTGGAGCACCGACTACGGCACGTTCTGGTGCTGCCAGGGCACGGGCCTGGAGATGCACACCAGGCTGATGGACTCCATCTACTACCGCAGTGACGACACCCTGATCGTCAACCTGTTCGTGCCCTCAGTACTCAACTGGTCGGAGCGCGGGATCACGGTCACCCAGACCACGGCATACCCCGTCGGCGACACCACGACCCTGCAGGTCACCGGCAACGTCGGCGGAACCTGGGCGATGCGTTTGCGCATCCCGGGCTGGACCGCCGGGGCCACCGTCAGCGTCAACGGCACGCGGCAGGACATCGTCACCACGCCCGGCAGCTACGCCACCCTGACCCGCTCCTGGACCTCCGGCGACACGGTCACCGTCCGCCTGCCCATGCGGGTCATCATGCGAGCGGCCAACGACAACGCGGACGTCGCCGCGATCACCTACGGACCGGTGGTCCTGTCCGGCAACTACGGCGACTCCACGCTCAGCTCCCTGCCGTCGCTGAACCCGTCCTCGATCAGACGGACCAGCAACACGTCACTCGCCTTCACCGCCACCGCCAACGGCTCCACCGTCAGCCTGGGCCCGTTCCACGACGCGCACGGTCACAACTACGCCGTCTACTGGAACGCCGGCGGCACCGTCCGTCTCGCCAATGTGGGCAGCGGTCTCGTGCTGGGCATCCAGAACATGTCCACGGCCGACGGCGGCCGGGCTCTCCAGTGGCACGACTCGGGCACCGCCGACCACGACTGGCATCTGATCACCGACGGGGGCGGGTTCCGTTTCCGCAACACCCACAGCGGCAAGGTGCTCGGCGTCTTGACCATGTCCACGGACGACGACGCGACCGTCCTGCAGTGGTCGGACAACGGCACCGCAGACCACCGATGGACATTGCTCGACCAGGGAGACGGGACCTACAAGATCCGCAACGAGCACAGCGGCAAATTGCTCGCCATCGCGGACAACTCCACCGCTGTCGGCGCGTTCGCGGTCCAGGGTCCGGACGACGGCACCTCCGACAACCGGTGGCGCATCGTGAGGAACTGAGACCCGCCCCGGAGGCAGATGGCCGCTCTTCCCCCTTCCGTCTGCTCGGCGACTCGACCTGTGTTCGGCATAGCGAACGGTATCCGCTCACTCAAGGAACGAGACCCCCATGCGCAAACGTGGTTTCAGCCGCAGGCACATGTCTGTGGTGCTCGCGACCCTGCTGGCTTCGGCGGCGACACTCGTCGCCAACCCCGCCCAGGCGGCCACCACCAGCGCCGTGCGCGGCGTCGGTTCCGGCCGGTGCCTCGATGTGCCGGGCGCCAACCAGACCGACGGCACGAACGTGCAGATCTGGGACTGCCACGGCGGGACCAACCAGCAGTGGACGCTGACGGACGACAACCAGCTCACCGTGTACGGCAACAAGTGCCTGGATGTTCCGGGCCACGCCACCACGGCCGGCACCCGGCCGGTGATCTGGTCCTGTAACGGCGGGACCAACCAGCGGTGGCGGGCGAACGCCGACGGCACGATCGTCGCCGTGGAGTCCGGGCTGTGCCTGGATGTCAGCGGCGGCGCCACCGCCAACGGCACGGCGGTGCAGCTGTGGAACTGCAACGGCGGCAGCAGCCAGAAGTGGACCGGCCCGTCCGGGCCGCCCAACGCGTGTGCCCTTCCGTCGACATACCGATGGACGTCGACCGGTCCGCTGGCACAGCCGGCGAACGGGTGGGTGGCGCTGAAGGACTTCACCACCGTGACGTACAACGGCCGGCACCTGGTCTACGCGACCAGCTCTGACGGATCGTCGTGGGGCGCGATGACGTTCCGGCCCTTCACGAACTGGTCGGACATGGCCTCGGCCGGCCAGAGCGGGATCAGCGGCTCCGCGGTGGCACCCAAACTCTTCTACTTCGCGCCCAAGAAGATATGGGTGCTGGTCTCGAACGGGTGGGGCACCGCCTGGCCCTTCACCTACCGCACGTCCAGCGACCCCACCAACCCCAACGGCTGGTCCGCGCCGCAGCAGCTGTTCACCGGCAGCGTCCCCGTCGGCGGCCCGATCGACCCGACCGTGATCGCCGACGACCAGAACATGTACCTGTTCTTCGCCAACGACAAGGGCAGCATCTTCAAGTCGACCATGCCGATCGGGAACTTCCCGGGCAGCTTCGGCTCGTCGTACACGACGGTCATGAGCGACACGGAGAAGAACCTGTTCGAGGCGCCGGAGGTCTACAAGGTCCAGGGCCAGAACCAGTACCTCATGATCGTTGAGGCTCGTGGTGCGGCTGAGCATCGATTCTTCCGCTCGTTCACGGCCTCCAGCCTGAACGGTCCGTGGACCCCGCAGGCCGCCACCGAGAGCAACCCCTTCGCGGGCAAGGCCAACAGCGGTGCCACCTGGACCAATGACATCAGCCACGGTGACCTGGTCCGCAGCAACCCCGACCAGACCATGACCATCGACCCCTGCAACCTGCAGTTCCTCTACCAGGGCAGGTCTCCCTCATCGGACGGCACCGACTACCTGAAGCTGCCGTACCGGCCGGCCCTGCTCACCCTGCAGCGCTGACCCGGGCACACCTGATCACAACCTCATGAGCGGCCCATCAGGCCCGCACAGCTTCGCGGGCCAGGAAGGAACCCCCCATGGTCTTACACAGACGACTGCTGCGTCTCCTCACGGCCACCGCGCTGACGCTCACCGCCTGCTTCACCGCCTCCGCCGGCACGACCGCCGAGGCCGCGCCGGGCAGCCCGGCACTCACCCCGCCCCTGGGCTGGAACAGCTGGAACAGCTTCGGGTGCGGGATCACCGAGGCGCAGGTCCGCCAGGCCGCCGACGCGATGGTGTCCACGGGCATGAAGGCCGCGGGCTACCAGTACGTCGTCGTCGACGACTGCTGGTTCGACCCGCAGCGTGACGCGGCGGGCAACCTCCGGGCCAACCCGACCAAGTTCCCCAGCGGCATGAAGGCGCTCGGCGACTACATCCACGGCAAGGGCCTGAAGTTCGGCATCTACCAGGCGCCCAACGAGAAGACGTGCGCGCAGGGCGTAGGGACCTACCCCGGCTCCACCGGCAGCAAGGGCCACGAGGCCCAGGACGCCGCCACGTTCGCGTCATGGGGCGTGGACTACCTCAAGTACGACTGGTGTTCCGGCAGCGGCACACTCAACGAGCAGATCGCGCGGTTCACCCTCATGCGTGACGCCCTGCGCGCCACCGGCCGCCCGATCGTCTACAGCATCAACCCCAACAGCTTCCACTCCCCCACCGGCGACAAGTACGACTGGGGTGAGGTCGCCGACCTGTGGCGGACGACCGAGGACCTGCTCGACATCTGGCAGAACAGCAACACCAACAGCTACCCGATGGGCGTCGGCAACGTCCTGGACGTCACCGCGCCGCTGGCCGCCCAGTCGGGCCCGGGAAACTGGAACGACCCCGACATGCTGGTCGTCGGCCGTCCCGGTCTGTCGCTGACCGAGTCCCGCTCCCACTTCGCCCTGTGGTCGCTGCTCTCGGCCCCGCTCATGGCCGGCAACGACATCCGCACCATGTCCGCCGACGTGAGCGCGATCCTGCGCAACCCCCGTCTGCTGGCGGTCAACCAGGATCCGCTGGGCGCGGGCGGGCGCAGGGTGCGCGACGACGGCGACACCGAGGTGTTCGCCAAGCCCCTGTCCGACGGATCGGTCGCCGTGGGCCTGTTCAACCGGGGAGCGGGCACTGCGACCATCACCGCCTCGGCCGCGCAGGTCGGCCTCACCGGAGGGTCGTTCACCCTCACCGACCTGTGGACCGGTGCCGCGTCGAGCACGTCCGGGCAGATCTCGGCGAGCGTCCCGGCGCACGGTGTCGCCGTGTTCAAGATGACGGGCGGCAGCCCGCTGGCCTCCACCACCGCACGCCTGCGCGCCACCGGGTCCGGCCGCTGCCTGGACGTGGACCGCGCCGCCACCGCGGCCGGGTCGGCGACGCTGATCTGGGACTGCCACACCGCCGCCAACCAGCTCTGGACCACCTGGGCCGGAGGCGAGATCCGCGTCTACGGCGACAAGTGCCTGGACGCCTCCAACCGGGGCACCACCAACGGCACACGGGTCGTCGTCTGGCCCTGCAACGGGCAGAACAACCAGAAGTGGACCAGGCAGACCGACGGGTCGATCCGCAACGTCCACGCCGGGCTCTGCCTGGACGCCCAACAAGCAGGGACCGCCAACGGGACCCCGGTCGTCCTGTGGACGTGCAACGGCCAGAACAACCAGAAGTGGACCACACTCCCCTGACCCGCCGCCCCTGCCGGCGCGCGGGCAGACGCCCTGGCGGTTGAGGGCAGTCCACGACAGCGGACCGAGCTGCGGGGCCGCAGGCCGTCACGGCCGCGGCCCCGCCACGGCTCGCGGGGTCAGGACGGGTCGCCGTACTGCAGGCCGCGTCCGTTGGTGCCGACGTAGACGCGGCCGAAGGTGTCGGGATCGCCGGTGATGACGCCGACACCGCCGATGGCGCCCCACTGGTGGGCGTTGTCGTTGACGCGGAGCCAGGTGGAGCCCTTGTCGGTGGAGCGGAAGACTCCGGTGACGTCCTTGACGGTGCCGATCAGGTACAGGGCCTGGTAGTCGGTGCCCGGCTCGGCCTTGCCGAGGCCGAGGGCGGAGGCGGACTGCACCGTCTTGAGCGTGGTGAAGGTGCGGCCGCCGTCGGTGGAGTGCAGGAGCCCCTTGCCCGAGCCGGAGATCCACAGGTCCCCAGCGATGCCGGGAACGGCCGTGAGCCTGCCGGAGGGCAGGTTGCCGGCGCGGGCGGTGAAGGTCGCGCCACCGTCGGCGCTGGCGTAGAGCGTGCCGCCGGACAGCGAGTAGAAGGTCCTGGCCGAGGAGCGGTCGGCGACGATCACGGCGCCGGTGCCCAGGCCGCTGACCCTCGACCAGCTCGCCCCGTTGTCGGTCGAGCGGTACGGGGCCTGACCGGCCTGCGTCCAGACGATGGTGGAGCCGTCCGCCGCGAGCGCGACATGCCCGTCCTGGGCACTGGCCACCGGCTCCGCCTTGAAGCCCTTCCAGCTACGGCCCCCGTCGGTGGAGTAGGCGCCGTCCTGCGCGCCGCCACGGCCGACACGGACCATCATCGACGGCTTGGACTGGGCGAAGTCGATGTCGGTGCTGTTGGTCATCATCGGGTTGCTCAGCCGCCCGGAGGGCACCTTGGTCAGGGAGTCGTGCCGGAAGCCGCCCTGGTCGCCCATGGAGGTGATGACGGTGGCGCCGCCGGGAGGAGCGATCGCGTCCAGCAGCGCGGTCTCCTCCAGCCCTCGGGCGCCCATGCTCCAGTGGCTGGTGCCGCCGGTGTCGGAGGCGCCTGCGTCCTTGCTGCGCAGGATGCCGTTGCCGGTGCCGTACAGCACGTGCCCGGAGTTGAAGGGGTCGATGGCCAGGGCGGTCATCCAGTGCCCGGTGTGGGTGCCGACGTAGGGGGCGGCGGAGGCGCTGCGCACCGACTTGTCGGCCAGTGCCTTCCATGTGGCGCCGCCGTCCGTGGTCCGGTAGATCTCGTCCTCGGGCCACCAGCGGCCGAGAGTGGTGACCATCACCGTGGAGGGCTTGCGCGGGTCCACGGCCAGACCGGAGAAGCCGTAGTCGCCCTGGGAGGGGGAGATGTTCTTCCATGTCCCGCTGCCCGGCGTGTACTTCCACACCGAGCCCGCCGTCACGCCGTTGGGTCCGAGGTTGTCGGTGTACGTCAGGTACAGCGACCCGTCACCGGAGAGCACGCCGTGCTGCGGCAACTGGCCGGTGGGCTGCCCGGAGACGCCCTGCCAGGTGCTGCCGCCGTCGGTGGAGCGGTACAGGGAGGTGGACCTGTCGTTGACGCCGACGTAGATCGTCTTGCTGCCGGCCGGGCCGTACGTCACGAAGGAGATGCCCGCGCCGCTGCTCGCCCCGTCCTTGACGGGGAACGAGGAGACCTGACGCCATGTCACACCGGAGTCGGTGCTGCGCCACAGGCCGTTCTTGCGGGTGCCCAGCAGCAGGGTGCCATTGTCCGCGGGGTTGATCGCCAGCCGTTCGCCCGCACCGCGGCCGTCCTCGTTGGCGCCCAGCTTGAAGGGCAGATCGGTGCGCTTGAAGGTGCGGCCCCGGTCGGTGGAGCGCAGGAGCGCGCCGTTGCCGGCCCACTCGTTGGTGTAGGTGCCCGCCGCGAGGTAGAGCCGCTTGGGGTCGACGGGGTCGGTGGCCACCGCGTCGATGCCCAGCAGGTTCCAGTCCTTCTCGCCGATCCAGTCGGTCAGCGGGATCCACTGCTCGGCCCCGGTGTCCCAGCGGTAGGCACCGCCCATGTCGGTGCGCGCGTACAGCAGGCCCTTCTCCCGCTGGTTGAACACGAGTCCGGTGACATAACCACCGCCCACCACCTGGGCGTTCTTCCACACATACGGACCGGCCGCGGCCGTGGTCGGCGCCGTGCCCGCCCCGGCCGCCCGGGGCTCGGCCGACTTCACCAGCTTCCACTCCTGGCTGGCGCTGCCTGTGGCGGGATACTGGATGACTGCCGCGCCGTCGGCCTTGGAGCCCTTGGAGACGTCCAGCAGTTGGCCGCTCCTGCGCGAGGTGAAGGTGACGGCGTCGGAACCGCTCACCTCGCTGATCTTCCACTCCTGGGAGGTGGAGGAACTGTCGGTCTGCTGCTCCGTGGCGGCTGCCCGGGCGGTCGAGTCGCCCGCTGTGCCCAGCACTTTGCCGCTGTTGCGGTTGACCAGCTCGTAGTAGCCGTCCCTGGTGGGCCGCAGCCTCCATTGCTGGTTGGCGGTGTTCTGGTCGGTCCACTGCTGGATACGGGTGCCGTCAGCGGCGGAGAAACCGTTGACGTCCAGCACCTTGCCGCTGCGCACGGAGACCAGCCGGTAGTAGGCGTCGCCATCGACCGTCGCGGCCTGCGAGTCCTCCTGCGCGACAAGGAGATACGGCACGAGAACGGCGGGCACGCCGAGCAGCAGACCAGTGGCGGTCCAGCGGCGGCGGTGACGCCCGCGGCGTCCGCCGTTCGTGGGGTTGTTCATGGGGAGGCGTTCTCCTTGCATGCTGTTCAACAGTGGAAACCCGGATCCGGCCACTGGAACTGGCCGGATCCGCTCCCTTGTCGTCACAGACGTCACACAAGGTTGCCGCGAGCCGGGATTTGCTTCTACCGCCCTGGGGGTCGTGGGAGCGGTGTCATCCGGCGGTCAGAGTGGTCCACTTCTGGTTGGAGCCGCCGTTGCAGTCCCACAGGTGGAGCTGCGTGCCGTCGGTCGTGGAGGAGCCCGGAACGTCGAGGCAGCGACCGGATGCGGGGTTGCGGTAGCCACCGTTGTAGGGCTGCCATACCTGGTTGGCACCGCCGTGGCAGGACCAGAGCTGTACTTTGGTGCCGTTGGCGGTGGCTCCGCCGGCGGCGTCGAGGCACTTGCCCATGGAGCGCAGCGTGCCGTCGGTGTAGGCGGACCAGAAGTGGTTGGCACCGTCGCCGCAGCTCCACGTCTGGACGGCGGTCCCGTCGGTGGTGGCGCCGCCCTTGACGTCCATGCACTTGCCGGCCACGCCGGACTGTACGCGTGCGGGGGCGGGGGCCGGGTTCTTCAGCCATCCGGCGCTGTCCGCGGTCCTGACGCCGCGGTGGAAGACGTCGGCCATCTTCTGGTAGCCCGAGTCGTTGGGATGCAGGGCGTCGGCCAGGTCGGCCGTGGTCAGGCTGCTCATGTCCACGTATGCGACGCGCTTGCCCGCGGCCCGTGCCTCGCTGACGATCTGGGGGATGGCCTGGTTGTACGCGGCGCGGTACCGCTCCTCCGAGCCGCTGGTGGACACGACCAGTGAGGCCACGAGGACGGTCGCGTCGGGGGCGGCGGCGGTGATCTGGCCAACCAGCGACTTCAGCCGGGCGGTGGCGGTGGAGACCTCGTAGGACCTGTCGAGGTCGTTGGTGCCGATGTGCAGCGTCACGACATTGGGCCGGTAGCGGGTGAGCGAGGCGTCGGCGAGTGCTGCGATCTGGTCGATGCGGTATCCCGAGTGGCCTTGGTTGTCCGGGTCGGACATCGAACCGCCCCGCAACGTGCCGACGAAGTCGAGCGGATGGCCGTCCGCGGCCAGCCTGTCCCACAATGGGCCCCGGTAGCCGTTGCCCGTACTGCTGCCCACACCCCAGGTGATGGAGTCACCCAACGGCATGACCCGCAAGGGCGTGGTGGGGGCTGCGGCGGCAGGGGTCACACCTCCCGCTGTCACTCCCGACGCGGCGGTGACCAGCGTGATCAGGGACAGAATCCAAGACTTTCTCATGGAGTTCCTCTCTTCTTCGAGCGATTGCTGATCAGCGGACAGCCCGCCGCCCGGCCCGTGCCGGCGTGTCGGCTGCGGTCCAGCGGTTGTTCGTGGAGGCGGCGAGGGCGTCGTGCGGTGTCGCGACTGCGGAATCGGCTGAGCTGAAAGAGGGACATCTCATGACTGGGCCACGAGGCGCTGTCGAATCGCTTCGACATTGCTGTGAGGTTAAGTGAACACCCATGGGCGCACAAGGCCCCCTCCAGCATTCCCGGAACACTGGAAGAGGCTCTGGTATCGGCTGTTTGATGCGACGACGTTGATGACCCATTGCCCTCCTCTGGTCCCACAACAGGTGTCGAATCGCTTCGAATACCGTCTTCGCTCCACCCTCCAGGGAGGCGCGCGTGTTCGCACCCAGGCCGCCTCCTCGACCTGGCGTTCCAGTCGCCAGGGCGCCCGCCGACTCAGGCCCTCACGCTCGGAGTTCCACCGGTGTTCCTGGCCGCGCAGCCGCTCCAGCTCCTCCTGGGCAGCCTTCTTCTTCACCCACCAGACGCTTCAACGACCATTCCAAATCGACGAGTTCGGCCTCATGAAGAAGCCCCGTACGCACGGCTGCAACCCACCGCTCCCGCCGCGGCGGGATGACGGCCGTACAAGTCGTGCGCCGGCGACCGGGATGGAGGGAGGTAGAACTTCGGGGCTGTGCGCGCCTCTGAGCGCAGAGTTCGACGCGCCGAGGCAGGCGTGGTAGTCGATCAGGGAGGGCTTGCCCCCAGGGACCGGGTTGATCAGCCGAGTGCGCCGCGGAAGGGCGCCCCGGCCATGCCCGCGCCCCGTGGCATCCTTACGTCGCGACGCTCATCTGCCGCCGTCACGGTGACGGCGGCAAGGTCGTGGCGGCCAAGGCCCGTAGCGCGGCCACCGGTCTGCGCAGTCCGTAGGCGACCGCCGTCGACGTCCCGTCGGCATGGCTCCAGGTCAGCAGGGCGCGTCCGTCGGCCACGCTGCCCTGCACCGTGGTCGGTTCGCCGAGGAGCGGCAGGCGGCCGACGATCTTGACGGTGAGACCGGCGACCTCGGTCCAGAAGTAGTCGTCCTGCGCTGGTCCCTGCGGTGGCAGACCGAGAGCGGAGGCCGCAGCGGCCCTGCCCTGGGCGACGGCGTTGGACCAGAAGGGCGCACGCCGGTCGGGGCGGGTGCCGTCGCCGCGGAGGTAGGTGACGTCGCCGGCGGCGAACACGTCGGGGACGGTGGTAGCGCAGGCATCGTCGATGCCGACGCCGAGGCGGTCGGCGAGGACGGTCCCTGCCAGCCAGCCGGTGCTGGGTACTTCTCCGGCGCATGTGACCACCAGGTCCGCGGTGAGCTCGGTGCCGTCGGGGAGCGCCACGCCGCTCACGGGGTCACCGGTCAGGGTGGCGAAGCCGGTGGCCTGTATGAAGCGGATGCCGTGTGCTGAGGCGCGTGCGGTGATCTCGGCGGACAGGTGGTCGCCGAGGATGCGTTCCAGCGGCCGGTCGGCGTCCACGACGGTGACCGGGATGCCGCGGGCGGCGCAGGCGCTGGCCACCTCCATGCCGAGGAAGCCGGCGCCGACCACGATCGCCGAGCGGGCGTCCGCCAGGCGGGCGCGGAGCAGGCGGGCGTCGTTCAGGGTGCGCAGGACGAGTTCGCCCCGCTGCCCGGGGGCGGCGAGCCGGCGGGCATCCGCGCCGGTGGCGACGATCAGCGCGTCGTAGCCGACCTGGCGGCCGTCGGCGGTCGTGACGGTGCGGCGCCGGGTGTCGGCCGCGACGGCGGCCGAGCGGATGACGTCGATGTCGATCCCGTCGAGGACCAGGCCCAGGGTCTGGTCCGGGGCCGGGTCCTTCAGGACCACCTTGGACAGGGGCGGGCGGGAGTACGCGCCGTGCTCCTCGGCGCCGATGACCGTGACCGGTCCGGTGTGGCCAAGGGTGCGCAGGTGGCGGGCGGCGGTGGTACCGGCGAGTGACTCGCCGACGATGAGCACCGAGCGCGGTGCGGTCACGACAGGACTCGCAGGACGGCGACCGGGCAGGCGTTGACGGCCGCGCGGGCGGCGGGCTGATGCTCGTCGGGGACGTCTGTGCCCTCGAAGCGGTAGGTGAGTTCGGCGTCTTCGTCCAGGCTGAAAACGTCGGGGGCCTGGTCGGCGCACAGGCCGTGGCCTTCGCAGCGTGGATGGTCGACGGAGATCTTCATGGTGATGTCCTCAACTGTCTTCAAACGGGCGAGCGGCGGGGTTCATGCGGGGATGAGATCGAGCGGCAGGCGCTCGAGACGGTGGATGACGTTGTTCATGGCCCACTCGGGTGGGCCGGTCACCTCGATACGGTCGACGCGTTCGACCAGGGCGCGGAGCATCGCGGAGGTTTCCAGGCGGGCCAGGCCCTGGCCGGCACAGCCGTGACTGCCCTGCCCGAAGCCGAGTTGGCGGGCGGCGTCGCGACGGATGTCGAAGGCGTCCGGGTCGTCCCACTCCAGCGGGTCGCGGTTGGCGGAGCCGTAGAGGACGAGTACCCGGGAGCCCTTGGGGAGGGCGATGCCCGCGAGTTCCGTGTCGCGGGCGGCGGTCCTGGAGAAGGCGCGGATCGGGGATGCGTAGCGGACGATCTCGTTGACCGCTTTCGGAACGAGGTCGGGGTCCGCCTTGAGCAGGCGCCACTGTTCGGGGTGGGTGGCGAACAGGTACAGAGCGCTGGAGATGGCGCTGATCGTCGTGTCCAGGGATGGCGCCAGGTAGTCGATCATCATGGTGACGCACTCGGCGGGCATGATCCGGCCCTCGTCGGACGCGCGCAGCAGGTCGTGTCCCATGCTGCCGTCCAGCACGGACCGGTCGCGCACGACAGCGCGGGCGTAGCGCAGCATGCCGAGGGACGCGGGAAGTGTGCGCACCGCCTGGCGGTTGAAGGGGCCCAGCGCGTCGAAGGTGGCGCCGGCCCAGCGCAGCAGATGTTCACGACCCTGCTCGGGCCAGCCGACCAGGTCGGGGACGACGGACATCGGCAGGGCCGTGGCGACCTCCACCGCGTCAACCGCCCGACGAGTCACGGCTGCCGCGACCACGGCGGCGGCCTGCTGGTCGACTGTCTCCTGCATCGTGCGCAGCGCCCTGGGAGTGAGGCGGTGCGCGAGGAGGGAGCGGCGGCGGGCGTGCTCACCGCCGTCACTGAACAGCGTGGTGCCCCGGCCCATGCGGTTGGCGACGGGGTTCAGGCCGACGCCGCCCGAGGAGACGAAGGTGTCGTCGTCCAGCAGCACCTGCTTGCACTCGGCATAGCGTGGCAGGGCGTAGACCTTGTGCTTGCTCAGCCGGACCACGGGGCCGAGTGCCCGCAGCGCGGCGTAGTGCGGATACGTGTCGCGGATGGCCGAGGCCGAGTACAGATCGGGGTGGTAGACCGGAATTTCCGTACGTATGGGCATGACGTGGCCTCCTGAAGGTGCAGTGAGAGAGCGAGAGACATGACGGTGCTTGTCGGGGCCGACTGGTCCATGGACGGCTGACGGGAGCGTGGCCTCGGTGAGTTCCCGCCCGTCGGCCGAGGCTTCGGCGGACCAGACGGATGACGACGTCGTCCAGGTGCGTCAGGGACCTCACCGAGCCGTCAGCCGGCCGCGAGCGCCATCCCCGCGTACGCCACCGCCGCCACAGCCAGCACGGCGGCGGGCAGGGCCCGCACGGGCGGGTCACCTTGGCGCAGGTGCACCACCACGGCAGCCACCATGAGCAAAGCCAGCCCGGCAGCAGCGGCCACGCCGAGCGGGGCCGAAGCCAGACCGAGCAGCAGCCCGGCGGCTCCGGCGATCTCCAGCGTGCCCACGACTCGGTAGAGGCCCGTTGACATGCCCAGGTGCGCGGCTGCCTGACGCATGAACGGCACGGCGGCTATCTTCGCCAGCCCGAGAGGGAGGAGGACGAGGGACAGCGTGACGGCGAGGGTGGTCTGTGCGGTCGTCATGCCGATCGGTCCCGGCGGCCGGCGCCCAGCTGGGCGTAATAGTCGATGAGGTCGGGAGCATCCACGGCTGCGGGGTTGACGACCTGTTCGGCCGGGGCGCCCTGGAGAAGGCGTTTGACGGGGACTTCGAGTTTCTTGCCGGTGCGGGTGTGCGGAATGCCGGGGACCTCGAGGATGTCGTCGGGGACGTGGCGGGGTGAGGCGCCGGTCCGGATCGCTTCCCTGATCTTCACGCGGAGGGCGTCGTCCAGGGTCTCGCCGGCGGCGAGCACCACGAACAGCGGCATCCAGTATCCGCCACCCGGCTCTTCCACACCGATGACCAGCGCCTCCGCGATCTCCGGGAGGCGTTCGACGACGTCGTGGATGTCGGCGCTGCCCAGGCGGACGCCGTTGCGGTTGAGCGTGCTGTCGGAGCGGCCGTGGACGATCACCGAGCCATGGGAGGTGAGGGTGATCCAGTCGCCGTGGCGCCACGCACCGGGGTAGAAGGAGAAGTAGGCGTCGCGGTAGCGGGTGCCGTCGGGGTCGTTCCAGAAGGACAGCGGCATGGACGGCATCGGGCGGGTGACGACGAGTTCGCCGACCTGGTCCACGACGGGGAAGCCCTCGGCGTCGAAGGCGGCCAACGCCACCCCCAGGTGGGGTGCGGACAACTGTCCCGCCCAGACGGGTGTGTTGGGCGCGCCGCCCGCGAAGCCGGAGACGATGTCGGTGCCGCCGCTGATGGAGGCCAACAGCACGCGTTGGCCGACGTGGTCACGGACCCAGGGGTAGGCGGAGGCAGGCAGGGCGGAGCCGGTGCAGCCGACCACGCGGATCGACGACAGGTCGTGGACGGACGGGTCGATGCCGAACTTCTCCATGCCGAGCAGGTACTGGGGGCTGGTGCCGAAGACGGTGACCCGGTGATGCGCGGCCAGCTCCCACAGGACGTCGGGCTTCGCGAGGGGCGCCGGGCTGCCGTCGTACGTGCAGGTCGTGGCGCCGGTCAGCAGCGTCGAGGCGACGAGGTTCCACATCATCCAGTGCGTGGTGGTGTACCAGAGCAGGCGGTCGCCGGCGCCCAGGTCGGAGTGCAGGCCCAGGGTCTTGAGGTGCTCCAGCAGGACACCGCCGTGGCCGTGGACGATGCCCTTGGGCAGGCCGGTGGTGCCGGAGGAGAACACGACCCACAGGGGGTGGTCGAACGGCACCGGGACGCAGGTGAGTTCCTCGGTGCGGGTGGAGGCGTCCCCCCACGAGACGGCCGGCGACGGATTCGCCCGCGACGGCCACGGCAGGCCCACGTGGTCCACCAGCACGGTGGCCTTCAATGTCGGCAGCGCGGCCGCGAGTTCGAGGGCGGCGTCGCGGCGGTCGTAGGTGGTGCTGTTGAATCGGTAGCCGTCGGCGGCGACCAGGACGGTCGGTTCGAGCTGGGCGAACCGGTCGGCCGCCGCCCTGGGGGCGTAGTCCTGCCCGCACACCGACCACACGGCGCCCAGGCTCGCGGCGGCCAGAAACGCGACGATCGCGTGCGGCGTGTTGGGCAGATAGCCCACCACCCGGTCGCCTGGCCCCACACCGAGCTCGCGCAGGGTGGCCGCGACCGAGGCGACCTGGGCGCGCAGGTGGCCGGCGGTCACCTCGTAGCAGGAGCCGGTCTCGTCGAGGGCGATGACCGCCACGGCGTCGTCGGCGTGGTTGCGCAGGGCGTGGTGCGCGTAGTTGAGGGTGGCGCCCGGGAACCAGCGGGCGCCGGGCATCCGCTCCTCCGCCAGCGCCCGCTCGTACGGGGTGTCCGCGTCGATGTCGAAGTACTCCCACACCGCACCCCAGAAGCCCTCCAGATCGGTGACCGACCAGCGGTGCAAGGTGGCGTAGTCGGAGCCGGGCATCCCGACGTGGCGGGCGAAGTCCATGATGTGGCTGTCCGCGACGACCTGCGGATCAGGCATCAGGAAGGGGTCGGGCACGCTCATCGTGTGACGCTCCTCAGCAGGCTGTTGTCGACGGTCCTGGGGGATGGGTGGGGGCCGCGCGTGGTGTGCAGGAGGGACGCCCAGGCGGAGGTGTCCGTGAAGTCGACGCCGCCGGCCGGGATTAGGTCCATGACGACGCGGTCGGGACGCAGCAGTACGGCGTCCGCCCGGCCCGCGCGCAGCCAGGCGGCGAGGGTGCCGTCGTCGCCGAAGTCCGTGACGGGGATCGCACGGATGCCGAGCCCGTGGGCAAGGGCGTTCAGCGAGGGCCCGGGTTCCGCGGCGGTCAGGAGGGCGAAGGAGTCGCCGAGCAGCTCGTCGAGGCGGGTACGCCGCCCGTCGGCGGTGATCCACGGTTGCGGGCAGTAGGTGCCCGCCAGGCCCCTGCGGGTACGGCGTCGGACGAGGGGACCGGTGGTCAGGGGCGGGCTGAGGTCGCGGCCGGCCGCCGTGGTGAGCCCGGGTATGCGGCAGGCTGCGGCCAGCAGCCTCCGGCGCACCGCGGCGGCACCGTCCTGGCCACCGGTCATGGCCCAGCCCATGGCGACCGCGAGCCGGATGACATGGCGGGCATGCGGTTTGCGCTCGCTCTCGTAGGTGGCCAACAGCCTTTCTTCGCCGCCTCGTTGCAGGACCCGGGCGAGTTTCCAGGTGAGGTTGTGGGCGTCCCTCAAGCCCGTGCAAAGGCCCTGCCCGATGAAGGGCGGAGTGAGGTGGGCGGCGTCGCCGAGGAGGAAGACCCGTCCGCTGCGCCAGCGGTCGGCGACTCGCGCCCGGAAGGTGTACTGCGTCTCACGGACGACCTCGAAGTCCCCGTCGTACGACTGCGGCAGCCACGGGGCGATCAGCTCGCGGACCGGCTCCTGACCGTCCCGCAGCCGGAACTCCCAGCGGTAGCGGTCCTCGCCGACGCGCATGAAGGTGGCCGGCCGGTCCGGGTCGCAGACCTGGTCGACGCCCTCCCAGCAGCGGACGTCCGCCGTCGTGCGGACGTCGAAGACGGACCACTGCTCTTCGAAGCGCAGGTCCTCCCATGCGGCGCCGATGGCCTCGCGGGTGAGGCTGCCCGCACCGTCACAGCCGAGGACCGCCTCGGCCCACAGCTGGTGCTCGCCGTCGTCGTCGCGGTAGGTCACGCGCACGGGGCCGGCCGTGTCCGGTCCGACGGCGGTGACCTCCACACCGCCCCGCAGTTCGCACTCCGGGCGCCGGGCCAGGGCAGCGCGCAACAGTTGTTCCAGCTCGGGCTGGTCGAACATGCTGGTCTGCGGGTAGCCGTGCAGGCCGTGCCCGGTGCGGCGGAACTCGGCCATCACCCGGTGCCGGGCGTCCAGCAGCCGCAGCCCGTTCGCCGGGCGGGCGATGGCTGCGAACTCCTCCCCCACGCCCGCGGCCTGGAGGATCCTGCGGACCTCGTCGTCGGTGGCGACCGCGCGTGGCAGCGGGTAGACGTCCTGGTGGCGTTCGAGGACGACGCTGCGGATTCCGCGCCGGGCGAGGAGGAGGGCGGCGGTCACGCCCACGGGTCCGGCCCCGATGATCACCACGGGTACGGCGGCCGGGTTGTGCTCGACGGTCATATGCGGCTCACCTCTGCCCTACTGTGCGTCCTTGACGGGCGTACGCTGCTCGCCGAGGTCGATGCGGCCGTCGGGGGTCGCGATCGTCGCCGTGATCACGTCGCCCGCGTGCAGGTAGTGCGGGTTCTTCGCCTGGCTCTTGAAGAACGCCTTCCACTTGACGGCGGGCGGCAGCAGCGCGCCGATCTTCTCGACCGGTTTCGGCGGGGCCTTGAGGGCCGTACCGCCGGGGGTGCCGGTGAGCAGCAGGTCGCCGGGGTCGAGGGTCTGGAAGCGGGCCAGGAGGGTCAGGGCCTGCGCCGGGCGGACGATCATGTCGGCGAGAGTGCGGTCCTGGCGCAGTTCGCCGTTGACGGACAGCTTCAGCCGCAGGTCGAGGAGGTGTGCGAAGTCCTCCGGCTCCAGCAGGGCTAGGTACGGCCCCGTCGGTGTGAAGGTCGGGTACGACTTGCTCTCGTAGAACTGCGTCTTGGTCAGCTGGACGTCCCGCGCGCTGACGTCGTTGGTGATGACCAGCCCGGCGACGTACGACGGCAGGTCCGGCTCGGCGACTCGGGTACCGATGGGCAGTGGCGCCCCCATGACGAGGCCGAGTTCGATCTCGTAGTCGAGGAACTTCACATGCGGGGGCCGGATGACGGCGTCGCCGGGGCCGCTGACCGAGCCGGACGCCTTGCGGAAGAAGGCGGGCGGGATGTCGCCGGTGAAGCCCGAATCCCGGGCGTGACTACGGTAGTTGACCATCTGCGCGACCACCCGGCAGGGGGTGGTGAGCGGCGAGAGGGCGGCCAGGTCGGCGACGGGTGTGCCGGGTTCGCCGGAAAGCGCGGCCTCTCGTACGGCGGCCCGGTCGGCGATCAGTTCGGCGGTGGTGACGGCCTTGGTGTCGACCGGGACGGCCCGGGCGATGGGGGCCTTCCCTGCTGGAGCGGAGTCGAGAGCCTGAGGGAGGACCGCCCACCACCCGTCGGCGGTGCGCAGGACGTTGGTGCTCATGTCGGTTTCCTTCGTGAGTGAGCTGAGGATTCAGGACTTGGCGGCCTTGAGCAGACCCAGCAGACGCGCCATGTCCATCTCGTTGTCGTCGCGCAGGGCCTCGATGGCGTGGCGGACCCGCTCGGGGGTGGGGCTCGCACCGAGGAAGTCACGCGTGGCCGGCGGACCCCACTGGGCCAGCCCGCTGGTCGAGAAGGCCGCCCAGCCGGGCTCGATGTCGCAGGAGAACAGGTCGCCGTCGGCGAAGTGCTCCAGCATGAAGTGGTCGGGATCGCGCCAGTAGTCGAAGAGCTGGCTGCCCTGGATGTGCCGTCCGATGCCCCAACTGCGCTGGTAACCGCGCTCCTTGAGGTACTCGCCGCCGGCCGCGATCGAGTCCAGGTCGGTGACCTGGTAGGCGGAGTGGACATAGCCGGTGCCCGGCCCCAGGTGCATGGCCAGCGTGTGGTGGTCGGCCGGCACGCTGCCGAGGTCGCAGCGGATGAAGGCCATGACCGGGCCGCGCTCGCGCTGCCCGTCCAGGAACAGGAAGTCGGACACGATCATGCCGAGGGTGTCCAGGTACCAGTCCAGCGCCCGCGCGAACACCCGTGTCTCCAGCACCAGATGTCCCAGCCGCTGGATGCGGGACGGCTCGCGCGGCGGGCGCTGCGTGGTGTTCGTACGACGGTGAGCAGTACCGAAGTTGAGCAGCCGCGGCTGCTGCTCGGGCAGCGCAGAAAGCTGCTCACCGCAGTGCACCACCCGTACCGGGAAGCCGGACGGGTCGAGCAGGCCGACCGTCCTGCCGCCACCGGGCACGTCCGCGTCCCGCACGTGGGAGCCGGTGGCCCGCGCCAGCCGGTCCAGGTCGGCCCGCTCCGCCGCGCGGAACGCCGGGCCGATGAAGCGCGAACTCCGGCCGCGCCGGATCACCATGCAGGGCGAGCCCGGGAAGGTGCCGCGCAGCCACAGCTCCCGCTCCGTGCGGGCGGCGATACCGAAACCGAAGTCGCGGGCGAAGACCTCCGCCCGGTCAAGGTCGGGCTTCTCGAATTCCAGCCAGGCCAGGTCCGCCACCTTGATGACGGGATTGCGGGAGCGGCCGGGGTGCTCGCCGCGCAGGGCGCCCTGGTCGCTGTGCAGGTCCTGGTGGGCCGTTTTGACGTCGGTCCCGTGGACGCGGGGTTCAGACATGGGTGCCCTCCGAGCAGCATCGCCTTAATGAGGAAATCATCAAGTTTGACAGTAGCGTCGTCAAGCCCTTCACGACATGAAATGATGATTCCATCAGAGATGCTGTCGTCATCGTCCCCGCGGTTAGACTCTGTGCATGCCTACGTCAGCCCCGCCCAGCAACCGGTTCGAGCGGCGCCGCGCCGAGACCCGTCGCGCGCTCGTTCGCGCCGCCCGGCAGATACTCGCCGAGACCGGGGACGCCAGCGCCAGCATCCAGGCGATCGCCGAGCGCGCCGACGTCGGCTTCGGCTCCTTCTACAACCACTTCGAGTCCAAGACGGAGCTGTTCGAGGCAGCCGTGGTGGACGCCCTGGAGGAGTTCGGCCAGAACTTCGACGAGCACCTTGCGGAGATCGACGACCCCGCGGAACTCGTCGCGGCGGGCTTCCGGCTCAGCGCCCGCATGGCCGACTCCCACCCCGAGCTGATGCAGGTCCTGCGCCACCGCGGCATGGGCCACATCCACTCGGACAACGGCCTGGCCCGGCGGGCGCTGCGCGACCTCCAGGCCGGCCTCGCCTCCGGCCGCTTCACCCCCGTCGACCCGGCGGTCGCCCTGTCCGCACTGGGCGGCACGCTGCTGTCCCTGGTGGAGCTGAGATTCGCCCGCCCCGACCTGGACGGCGACGAGGCCGCGGTGAACCTCGCCGAGATGGTCCTGCGCATGCTGGGCGTGCCACAGGACGACGCCCACAGGGTCGCCCGGCGCCCCCTGCCCGACCTCACCTCACCGGCCACTCCTAGGCCGTGAGCGACGAGCGCGGCCGGAAGGTGGCCGAGCGGCCGACGAGGTCGTTCCGCCGGTCGCGTCCCGCTCTGCGGCTCCTCAGGGGTGCGCGGCGAAGTACCGCCCGATGCCCCCGATCCCCTCGCTCACGGCTCGCTCGACGATGGGCGCCAAGGCCTCGGGAAGGATCTCCTGGCTGTAGACCACGCGTGAGCCGTCCGCGTCGGGAAGCACGTCGATGGTGCCCAGGTGGAAGTCGATAAACTGGGGCATGCCCTCGACGAACCGGTACTGGAAGCGGCGCAGTGTGTCGTCCTTCGTCACCACGAGGGACTTCAGCGTGCCCTCCGCCGTGGTCAGGTGGCGGTGCGTGCCGTCGAAGCGGGCCTCCTGTACGGCCGGGAACCACTGCGGAATCATGCTCACGTCGGTGAGGACGGCCCAGACGCGGTCGGGGTCCTGTGCGACTCGGGTGTCGAAACGGAACGTTGCCATGGCAACTTCATGGTTGTGGTGATGACGGCTCCGGGTCGGCGCCGTACGCGGGCGGATCCCCCATGCGGCCTGCCACCGCCGCTCAGGGCGCGGGTCAGGCGCCGATCATGTTGAAGCCGCCGTCGGCGTTGAGGTAGGCGCCGGTCATGTGGGCACTGTCGTCGGTGGCGAGGAAGAGGGCGGTGCCCGGCGAAGGCCGGGACCAGCTCCTTGAGTTCGGTGCCTCCACCTTCGAGGGTCTGGGTCCCTTGAGGGAGCGGACACCTGCCGCGATGCGACAGCAGCAGGCTCTGCTGCACTACGTCACCACCACCGCCGCCAGGGACCGGCTTGCCGCAGGCGGCCCCGGAGCCCGCGTCTGGGAGGCGGTCGACTCGGGCGAGATCGACGAGGCCGCCGCGGTCACCCTCATGATGGCGTTCCTCGCCACGGGCATGGACACCACGATCCTCTCCCTGGCGGCCGCCGTCCGGCTGTTCGCCGAACACCCCGACCAGTGGGACGCGCTGCGGGCCGACCCTCCCTCGCACCCGCCGCCTGCCTTGAAATTCTGCGCATCGCTTCTCCGGTCACCGTTTTCAGCAGGGTGACCACCAGGGCCCGGGAGTGCGACGGCGTCACCATCCCCGCGGGCGATCGCGTCGCCGTCATCTGGCCAAGCTGGAGGCGCACGCCCTCCTCACCGCACTGCTCGCACGGGTGCGCCGGTTCGAGATCGGCAAGCCCGAGTTCATCGTGAACAACACCCTGCCCGGGCTGAGCAAGTTGCCCTGCCGCATCGTCACCTGAGCGATCTGCGAGGACGAATCCCGTCAGGCTGCTGGTCGTTACCGGCGAGATCACCTGCACCTCATGCTGAACCACAGCCCGTGGGAGGCCGCCGTCGCGCTCCTCCCGGTCGCATTGGCGGTGCTGCCCACGGCCTTGGTCACCCCGCGACTGGTCCACCGGTCGACCGTTCGAACTCCCCTGCACCTCGGACGCCGCCCGCCCGGCGAGGCGCGCGCTGCCGCAGCGCGTGCTCGACGCCTCCGGGGCCGCGAGACCGTGACTTCCAGGGGTTGCACTTGACACGGCCACCTTATCGGTAACAGTGTATCCATTATGAGCACCTGGTCTGAGCCGCAGCCCGATTCCCGGTTCGTCGCGGTGGGTGGATTGCGGATCCACTACAAACGCGCCGGGCACGGCCCTGCACTCGTCCTGCTGCACGGCAGCGCTTCGTCGCTTCAGCACTTCGACCGTGCGGCGGCCCTGCTGTCGGAGTCGTTCGACGTCATCCGCCCCGACCTGCCGGGGTTCGGCCTGACCGGCCCTCGCAGGGACCGCGACTACCGCATCCCGACCTACACGGCGGCGGTGGCGGCCTTCCTGGAGGCGCTGGAGGTGCCTCGCTACGCGGTGGCCGGCAACTCACTGGGCGGCAACATCGCCTGGAACCTCGCCCTGGACCATCCGGAGCGGCTGACCGGCCTGGTGCTGGTCAACGCCACCGGGTACCCGGAGAAGGAGATCCCGGCGGGCATGCGCCTGACCCGCAACCCGCTGCTGCGGCCGGTGTTGCGGCGCGTGATGCCGCGCCGCGCCATCGAGCGCAACCTGCGTTCGAGCGTCGGCCCGCATTCGACGATCGTGGACGACGCCATGGTGGACCGGGCCCACCAGCTCATGAACCGGCCCGGGAACCGCTCGGCCTTCGTCGACTTCTGCAACACCGATCAGCCCGACCGCAGCGCGCAGATTCCCCGCATCACGGCGCCCACGCTCGTCCTGCGCAGCGCGAGCGTCGACGGCCAGTACTTCAGCCGCGACCTCCCCGGCGCCGGCGAGATGGTGCACCCCCATGGCGGTCACCTGCTGCCCGAAGAGGAACCGCAGTGGGTCGCGGACGCGATCGTGATGTTCCTCCGCTCCTCCACCGACACCCCCACGCACTGAGGCCGAGGAGGCCCGTTCCATGAAGTACTTCGTCGCGTCAGGCGAGGACCTACGGCTCACCGCCGACTCGCGGCAGGCCCTGCGCGGCAGTTTCATCGAGTTGTCCGACGGCGTCACGCACTACGAACTGACCGGCCCCGAGGACGGGGAGGTGGTCGTGATGGCGGGCGGACTGACCATCCCGCTGTTCTACTGGGACGGTCTCGTCACCGAGCTGCACGCCCGCGGGCTGCGGACGCTGACCTGCAGCGCGTACGGCCGGGGCTACTCGGACCGGGTGCGGGCGCGATACGACGAGAGTCTGTTCGCACGGCAGCTGTCCGAACTTACGGACCGGCTCGGCCTGACCGTGCGGCCACTGCACCTCGTCGGTACCTCCATGGGCGCGTTGGTCGCCATGACCTACGCCGCCCAGCACCGGTCGTCGGTGTCCACCCTCACCATCGTCGGCCCTGCCGGCCTCGCGAAACCGCAACTGACCTCGCCGCACCGGCTGCTGCGCAGCGACCTGCTCGCCGGCCTCGTCGCCCGGCACCGCGGACGTCAGATACTCCGCGGTCACCTCGGGCACAACGTCCGCGACCCCGAACTCGGCGCGAAACTCGCGGAGATGGTGCTCGACTCCTTCCGCTTCGAGGGGTCGCTGTACGCGGTCTTCGACACCCTGCAGCACCTGCCCGTCTCCGGCCGTGACGATCTCTTCCGCCAGACCGGGACGCTGGGCATCCCGACGCTGCTCCTCTGGGGCGACGAGGACAACGTCACACCACTGGTCCACTTCGACACGGCACGGGCCTTGCTGAAACCCCGGCACCATCACGTGATCTTGGAATGTGGGCACATGGCCCCGTTCGAGCAGCCCCACAACGTCGCCGACCGGATCGCCCCGTTCGTGACCGCACAGAGCGAGAGGCTCGACTCGTGAACGACCGGCCGGTCATCGACGTCCTGGTCATCGGTGCGGGCCCCTCGGGTGCCGCCGCGGCGATCGACCTCGTGCGCCGGGGACTCGACGTACGGATCGTCGACAGGTCTCTCCATGCCTTCGACGGCTCCCGCGCCAAGGGCGTCCAGCCCCGCAGCCTCGAAGTCCTCGAAGACCTCGGTGCCCTGCCCGACGTGCTGGCCGGCGGCAGCACCTACCCCAAGCTCGGGATCCATGCCGGCCCCCTGGCGGTGCCCTGGAAGATGTTCCCCCACAGGGAGGCGACTCCGGAGGTCCCATACCCGAACACCTGGCTGATCCCTCAGTTCCGCACGGACCGCGCACTGCACGCCCGGCTCAGCGAGCTCGGCCGTGAGATCGAGTTCGGCAGGGAACTGACCGAGCTGACGCAGGACGAGGACACGGTGGTCGCGAAGGTGGCGGGCCCGGACGGCACGGAGGAGATCGTCGCCCGGTACGTCGTGGGCGCCGACGGTGGTTCCAGTGTGGTGCGTAGGCAGCTCGGCATCGGTTTCGTCGGGACCACGGACGAGAGCGACCGGATGGTCATCATCGACGCCTCGGTGACCGGTCTTGCCCGCAACCGGTGGCACATGTGGCCCGGCCGGGGCGGCAGGTTCATCGGCGCCTGCCCGCTCCCGCACAGCGACATGTTCCAGTGGATGATCCGTCTCACTCGCGACGAGGAACCGCCTGCTGAGAAGGACGACATCGTCCAGCGCATCCACCAGCACACCCGCAACCGGGGCATCCGGTTGCACGACATCCACTGGACGTCGGTGTTCCGGCCCAACATCCGCCTGGCGGAGAGTTACGGCCGAGGACGGGTCTTCCTCGCCGGTGACGCCGCGCACGTCCACACCCCGGCCGGCGCCCAGGGCCTGAACACCGGCGTGCAGGACGGCTACAACCTCGGCTGGAAACTCGGCCAGGTCCTCGCCGGGGCGGACGCCACGCTGCTCGACACCTACGAGGCCGAGCGGCAGCCGATCGCCGCCGGGGTCCTGGGCCTGTCCACGGACAAGTGGGGTGGCATCGCCAAGCTCGACCCGTCGAGCATGAAGCGGGGCAAGGACGAGCAGCAGCTCGCCCTGACGTACTACGGCGGCCCGCTCGCCCCCGCCGACGGGATGCGCACCGGGACACTGCGTGCGGGCGACCGCGCGCCGGACGCCGAACTGCTCGGCGCCGACGGAACCGGGACCCGGTTGTTCGACGTCTTCCGGGGGCCGTACTTCACCGCCATCGCATACGGACCGGGGGCCGCCCGGGACCTCGAACTGCTCGCCTGGCCGACGGCCGGCGCTCGGCTGAAGCGGCTGACGGTCGGGGCGACCGCCGCCGACGGTCTCGGCCTTCTCGACCCGAAGAACACGCTGAAGCGCGCTTACGGCCTGACCGGCGACACCCTGCTGCTGATCCGTCCCGACGGCTACATCGGGCACATCGCCACTCAGGACTTCCTCACCACCACACAATCCGCCGCGCGGGCAATGACGCCATGAGCAGAGGAGCCACACCATGCCCCATCAGCGCCACACATGTTCCCCTTCGGGGGCCATCGCATGAGCCGCGTGCTGCTGCGCGGGGCGCAGGTCATCACGATGGCGCCGGGTCGTCCCGACGCCGAGCATGCCGACATCCTCGTCGAGGGCGACCTTATCGCCGCCGTCGGCGAGAACATCGAGGCATCCGACGCCGAAGTCGTCGACTTCTCCGGGCGCATCGTCATCCCGGGCCTCGTCAACGCCCACTTGCACACCTGGCAGACCGCGTTGCGCTCCGTCGGTGCCGACTGGACTCTGGTGGAGTACCTCACCCACCTCCACGGCGCGTGCGCCGGCCACTACACCCCGGCCGACCTGCACGTCAGCAATCTGGTCGGCGCGCTGAACCAGCTCAACTGCGGTACGACCACCCTCGGCGACTGGTGTCACAACGCCCTCTCGCCCGAACACGCCGACGCCGCCGTCGAGGGCTTGGCCCAATCCGGGATCCGCGCCGTCTTCCTGCACGGCACGGCCTACCGGTCGCCGGACACCCCCCACCCCCTCACCGAGATCGACCGGCTGCTCGACGGCCCCGTCCGTGGCCTCGCCCTCCTCACCATGGGCATGGCATTGCAGGGGCCGCAGTACTCCTCGCCCGACACCGCGGTGGCCGATTTCCGAGCCGGCGCGGAACGCGGCCTCGTCGTCTCGATGCACCAGAGCGGCGGAGAACCCTCCCCCGGCTGGGAAGCCGTGCGCGCCGCCGGACTGTTCAGCCCCCTGACCAACATCGTGCACGGGATCGACCTGCCCGACGACTGGATCAAGACGCTCATCGAGGCAGGTGTCACCTTCACCAGCACCCCGGAGAACGAACTGGGCCAAGGACACGGCACACCCATCACCGGGTCACTGCTACGCCTGGACGCGGCGCCCTCCCTGGGCACCGACATCGACACCGCCGTGCCCGGCCATCTCCTCACGGCCGCCCGCATCGCCCTGGCCCACCAGCGCAGCCTGGACCACGCCCAGCACCGACAGACGACAGGCATGCACGCCGGCACCGCTTCGGTCACCGCCAAGCAGGCACTGGCCTGGGCCACGGTGGAAGGGGCGAAGGCCCTGGGCCTCGCCGACCGGGTTGGCCGGATCGAGGTGGGCATGCAGGCCGACCTGGTCGCCGTCGACGCCCGGGCCCTCAACCTGTGGCCGGCACACGATCCGGTCGCCACCGCCCTGCACGCCGACATCGCCAACATCGAAGCCGTGATGGTCGCCGGCACCTGGCGCAAACGCGATCATGCCCTGCTCATGACGCGACTGGACGAGGCCAAGGACGAGCTGCGCGAGTCCGGAGAGCGGCTCTTGCGCAGCATCGGGCCCGCAGGCAGCCGGGGCTGACACCCGCAACAGCCTTACTCGCCAGGGTGATCGCGCCGCTCTGTCAGGCCTCGTCGCGCAGGTGGGCAAGTCCGCTGAGAAGAAGCTCGAGACCGAAGGAGAACTCTTCCTCGATGGGAACGGGCAACACCCCGGCAACGGTGACGGTGGCCGGGAACAGCTGCGGGTCCACGCTCTCAAAGACGGCCGCCGGCGGGGCGTCGTCGGACTGTGCTGCGCCGACATGCCCGTTGACCTGTACGGCGAACCCGAGGACGAAGCGGGCCAGGGTCGCAAACGCGTACGCCGCGACTCGCGGCGGAAAGCCGCAGTCGAGCAACACCGCGACACAGCGCTCCCGCAGTGCCATGGCGTTGGGTCCCAGGGGAATCTGCTCGACCAGCAGGCGCGCCGCGTTCCGGTGCCGGGCCAAGGCGTCGAACATGGTGTGCGCGACAGTCCGCAGCGCCCGCTCCCAGCCCAGTGCGGCGAGTTCGTCGCCGTTCAGCTCCACGCTGCCGAACATGCGGTCCACGACATGGGCGACCAGCGCTGCCCGGTTGTCGAAGTGCCGGTACAGCGTCGCCGTGCCCGAGCCCAGACGTTGGGCCAGCGTCCGCATCGAGAGAGCGTGCGAGCCCTCCTCGTCCACGATCTGAAGTGCTGTGGCGACGATGCGCTCCAACGGCACCGGCGGCCGCCCCGGGGAACGCCGAGCCGCTGCCGCGTCCGCTCGCGCAGGCACAGGGTCCACCACGAAACGTCCCACCTCCTTGGCCAGCACCATAACAGTAACGCCGTAGCCGATATAGAGGCCGCTGAGCGGACGAGACGCCTGATCAGTTTCCCGGCACGCGGCGGCGAAGGAGGCGCTGCGCGGGCAACTGTCGTCTCCGATGCCGTGGACAGGCCGATGACGTTCGGGCACCCTTCGCGGCCCGCCAGGCAGCGGCCCTGCGCAGCCACCACCGACGGCGCTTCGGCGAAACCCCTCGGCACGCCGGCCGAATTCCCGCCTGCACAGGCCTTGACACCTTCTCGCCGAGCGGCAAAGAATTCCCGCTGCAAACACAGGGATGAAACGATTCAAAGTCGGGCGTCGCCGCATCCCCCTCCTTCCCGGTCTCCAGGACGCCCTCCAACCCCCACATCACCGCACACCGACAGTAGGAGCGCCCGCATGCCCTCTGTAACGCGCCGGTCCATCCTGTGCTCCGCCATAGCCGTGGCGCTGGCGCCCACTCTCGGCTCGGTGCTTGCGCCGGGTCTGGCTCCCGTGGCGTCGGCCGCCGTCTCCTGGACCGCGAAGTGGATCTGGGCTCCGTCCAGTTCGACGAACCAGTGGGTGGCGTTCCGCAGATCGTTCACCCTGGGTTCCGCGCCGTCCAAGGCGGTGACGCAGATCGCGGCGGACTCCAAGTACTGGCTGTGGGTCAACGGCACGCTCGTCGTCTTCGACGGACAGCTCAAGCGCGGCCCCGACCGCACCGGCACCTACTACGACGAGATCGACCTCGCCCCGTACCTCACGAGCGGTCGCAACACGGTGGCACTGCTGGTGTGGCACTTCGGCAAGCAGGGCTTCTCCCACAACAGCAGCGGCAAGGGCGGTCTGCTCCTCCAGTCCGACATCACAACCGGTTCCACCACCACCCGGCTCGTCAGCGACACCAGTTGGAAGCACATCGTCCATCCGGGCTACTCCAACAACACCAGCGGCACCCAGGTCAACTTTCGTCTGCCCGAGTCGAACGTCTACTACGACGCCCGCAACGCCACCGCCATGACCGCCTGGGAGTCGGCCGGTTTCGACGACGGCGCGTGGGGTGCCCCCACCGACTTCGGAGCCGCCGGTGCCGCGCCCTGGAACGGCCTCGTCCGTCGGCCGGTCCCCCAGTTCCGGTACTCGGGCCTGAAGTCCTACGGCAACGCCTCGTCGCTGCCGTCCACGGGACAGGGCGCCACCGCCATCACGGCCACCTTGCCGTCGAACCTCCAGGTCACGCCCTACTTGAAGGTGGACGCTCCGACCGGCGCGGTGATCGGCATACAGACCGACCACTACGCCGACGGCGATGGCCTGACCGGCCTCACGCCCGGGGCGGAGAACAACATCCGCGCGACCTATGTCTGCAAGGGCGGGGTCCAGGAGTTCGAGGCGCTGGCCTGGATGAGCGGCACGGCGGTGAAGTACACGATCCCCGCCGGTGTCACCATCCTGGATCTGAAGTACCGGGAATCCGGCTACGACACCGACTTCACCGGATCGTTCAGCAGCAACGAGGCGTTCTTCGACACCCTGTGGGGCAAGGCGGCGCGCACGATGTACGTCAACATGCGCGACACCTACATGGACTGCCCCACCCGCGAGCGCGCCCAGTGGTGGGGCGATGTGGTCAACCAGCTCAAAGAAGGCTTCTACACCTTCGACACCCGCTCCCACGCCCTCGGCGCCAAGGCCATCGCCGAGCTGACCGCCTGGCAGAAGCCCAGCGGCGTGCTCTACTCGCCGATGCCGTCCACCATCTGGACCGCCGAACTGCCCGTCCAGATGCTCGCCTCAGTGTGGGCCTTCGGCACGTACCACCTCTACACGGGCAACTCCGATGCGGTCGCCGGCACCTACCCGGCGGTGAAGGCGTACCTGAACCTGTGGAGCCTGGACTCGGCCGGGCTGGTCAACCACCGGGCCGGGGACTGGGACTGGGAGGACTGGGGCACCAACATCGACGCCCGCCTCCTGGACAACTGCTGGTACTACCTGGCCCTGGGCACGGCCATCACCCTCGCCGGTCTCAGCGGCAACAGCGGCGACGTCGCCTCCTGGCAGGCCAAGCGCGACAGCATCAAGGCCAACTTCGACCGCGTTCTGTGGGACACGTCCAAGAACGAGTACCGCTCACCCGGCTACACCAAGGACACCGACGACCGCGGCAACGGTCTCGCCGTCGTCGCCGGCCTCGCGCCCACCTCCCGACACGCAGCGATCACCGAGGTGCTGCGCACCCACCTCAACGCCAGCCCTTACATGGAGTTCTACGTCCTGGAAGCGCTCTACCTCATGGGGGCGGCCACCGTCGCCGAGGAGCGGATGCGCAACCGCTACGCCGCCCAGGTCGCCGACCCCACCTGCCACACTCTGTGGGAGATATGGGACAAGTCGGGTGGCACCGACAACCACGCCTGGAACGGTGGCCCCCTGTACGCACTGTCCGCCTACGCCGCCGGCGTCCGTCCCACCAAGCCCGGCTGGACCACGTACGAGGTCATCCCGCAGACCGGCACCCTCGCGAAGATCAACACGGTCACACCGACCGTCAAGGGCGACATCCGCTTCGGCATCACGCGCGACGGCGACCAGGTCACCCTGACCCTCACCTCCCCGAGTGGGACGACCGCGCGGGTGGGTGTTCCGACCTACCGCGGCTCATCCCCGGTCATCAAGGCCAACGGAACCACCGTCTTCACGGGGGGCGCCGCCACCGGCAGCGTCTCAGGCCTCAGCTACGCGAGCAAAGACTCCTCGTACGTCTACTTCACCCTCCAGCCGGGCAGTTGGACGTTCACGGTCACCGGAGCCGGCCGCCTGGACAACCTCGCCCTCGGCCGGCCCGTCACCAGCAACAGCAGCCTGGAGAACAGCGACTGGGGCAAGAACCGGCTCACCGACGGCAAGCTCACCAGCGTGACCGGCGCCAAGGGCTTCACCAGCATCGACTTCCCCTCCCCCGATGTCAGCGCGAGCCCTGTCTGGGTGGAGATCGACCTCGGTGCCGACACCGACCTCGACGCCGTACGACTCTTTCCCCGCACCGACACCCCGGCGGTCGGCGGCGGCACCGCGGGCTTCCCTGTCGACTTCACCATCCAGACCCGCCCCGAGGGGTCGAGCACTTACACCACCGCCCGCACGGTCACCGCCGAACCCAACCCGGGCGGACTTGTGCAGACGTACGGGTTCAGAACCACGACCGCCCGCTACGTCCGTCTGCACGCCACCAAGCTCGGTGCCCCTCCTGTCGACGAGCCCACCAAGTACCGCCTCCAGCTCGCCGAACTCACCGTCCCCACCGCCGCGACCGCCGTCACCGCCAACTACACGCTGGAGAACGGCGACTGGGGCAAGACACGCGTCCTCGACGGCAAGCTCACCAGCGTGACCGGCAGCAAGGGCTTCACCAGCATCGACTTCCCCTCCGCCGATGTCAGCGCCACCCCCGTGTGGGTCGAGATCGACCTCGGCGCCGACCGGGCCATCGGCTCCGTCACTCTCCACCCCCGCACGGACGCCGGCGCAGCGGGCGGCGGCACAGCGGGCTTCCCCGTCGATTTCACGATCCAGACCCGCCCTGCCGGGTCGAACACCTACACCACCGCCCGCACCATCACCGCCGAACCCAACCCGGGCGGAGCCGCTCAGACGTACACACTCACGTCCGCCACCGGCCGCTACCTACGCCTGAAGGTCTCCAAGCTCGGCAAGCCCGCCTCGGACGAGACCAACAGGTACCGTCTCCAGCTCGCCGAGATCCGCATCAAGTAGCAGTCCATCCCGAAACGGGCGGCCGGTACAGGTCGTTCACCACGACCTGACCGCCGCCCCCGGAGAGAGCGACGACACGGCTCGGCGGTGACAAGCGGCGGTCTCCGCCGCCCACCACCGCGCAGGAGCCGATGGCCTCCACTCGAGATCCGGCAGTCCGTGCAGAGCGTCTAGAGGACGAGCGGACGCGATTCCCCCGGGGTGCGGCCGAAACGGCTCCGGAAGACACGGGTGACGTGGGCCTGGCCGGCGAAGCCCCAGCAGTGGGCGACTTCGGCGATCGTCGGATGGCGGGAGCCAGGATCGGCGAGCACCTGCCGGGCCTTGCCGAGCCGCTGTTCGAGAATGTAACGGGAGGGGCTCACCCCGGTCGGCTGGAAGATACGGCTCAGGTGCCGCGCGGACACTCCGACCGCCTCGGCGACCCTTCCCGAGCCCAGCCCGGGGTCGGCAAGGTGCCGGGTCTGCACGGTGACGCAGGCTCGTCGAGGTGGCCGACAGTGAACCCTTAGAACCGAGCCCGGGTCTTTCCCGTGGCGGACATGGCGGATTGCCTGTTCGGGACATGCGCGGGCCGCACCCCTCGACCGCGTTAGCACCTCCCTTGAGTGATCTTGGTGCGGTGCGAGGCAGGGCTCAGCGGCGCATGATCACAACGGGCTCGACCGCTACGTCCGCCATGCGCGTGACGACGCACGGCAGGGTGCATCACGTCACGAGCCGGTACACCGCAGCTGCGGCGTGCCCGCCGGGCCGGCCGCGGTGAAGCCGAACGACGTGGTGGCGTCCGGTGCAAGGGAGCCGTTGTGGACGGCATTGCGGACGGTGGCCCGGCCCTGGGCCGCTGACATGGAACCGTTCCAGAGGCTGGTGACGGTGGAGCCATTCAAGTCCCACGCGACAGACCAGCCGGTGAGCGGGCCGGTGCCGGTGTTCTTGACCGTGACCTCCGCCTGGTGGCCGCCGGACCAGGACGAGACGGTCTTGAACTGGGCGACGCAGGTCTCGGGCTCGGGCTGCGGGCCCGGGCCCGGTCCGGGGTTCGTGCCGTAGGTCAGGCCGTGACCGTACGGGAAGAGAGGGTTCTTGCCGTCGCCGTCGTTGATCGGTTGCTGGGACGCGCTGCGCATCCAGGTCATGGGCAGCTTGCCGCTGGGCGCATGGTCGCCGAAGAGCACGTCTGCTACTCCGCTCCCCTCCGTGCCGGGCAGCCAGGCCGCCAGCAGCGCCTTCCAGTCGGGCAGTCGGGCGGCGATGTCGAGCGGACGGCCGGAGACCAGGACCACGACGACAGGCACTCCGCTCGCCTTCAGCCGGGCGAGGGTCTGCAGGTCCTCTTGGTCCAGTTCCATGCTGCCGGGCCGGTCTCCACGCATCTCCGCATACGGTGTCTCTCCGACAACCGCCACGGCGGCCGAGTAGCCGGCGTCGATGCCGTTGCCGTAGCGGTCGTACGTGACTTGCGAGGAGCCGGCAGCGGCACGGATGCCCTGAAGGATCGTGGTGCCCTCGGTGACCGGGCCACTGCGGCCCTGCCAGCCAAGGGTCCAGCCGCCGCTCTGGTTGCCGATGTCGTCGGCGGACTTGCCGGCCACGAACAGCTTCGCGTTCTTCGCCAGCGGCAGGACGCCGCCCTCGTTCTTCAGCAGCACCTGTGAGGCGCGTACGGCCTCGCGGGCGAGCGACCGGTGCTCTGCGGATCCGACACCCGTCGTGTACGAGCGGTCGGTGAGCGGGTTCTCGAAGAGGCCGAGTTGGAACTTCTTGGTGAGGATGCGGCGGTTGGCGTCATCGACGCGAGCGACAGGGACCCGCCCGGCGGTCACTTCGGAACGCAGCAGACCGAGGAACTTCTTGTAGTCCTGCGGAACCATCACCATGTCCACGCCCGCGTTGACGGCCGTGGCGATCTCCGCACCCGTGAAGCCGCTCTGCCCGTCCAGCTGGTCGACGGCGGCCCAGTCGGACACGACGAACCCGTCGAACTTCATCTCGCCCTTGAGCAGGTCGGTGACCAGGTACCTGTGTGCATGCGATTTCACCCCGTTCCAGCTGCTGTACGAGAGCATCACCGAGCCCACGCCCCGCCGCACCGCCTCCTGGAAGGGCGGTAGGTGGACCGCGCGCAGCTCGGCCTCGGGCAGTTCCGTGTCGCCCTGGTCGACGCCGCCGGTGGTACCGCCGTCACCGAGGTAGTGCTTGGCGGTGGCCAGCACCGAGGCGGGGCCGGCGCCCAGGGTCTCGCCCTGCAGGCCGGTGATGAACGACGTCATGGACGTGGGCAGTTCGGGCTTTTCGCCGAACGACTCGTACGTGCGACCCCACCTGTCGTTGCGGGCCACGCACAGACAGGGGGCGAAGGACCAGTCGATGCCGGTGCCCGCGACCTCCTCGGCGACCGCACGCCCGACCCGTCGCACCAAGGCGGGGTCGCGGGTGGCGCCGAGACCTATGTTGTGCGGGAAGATCGTCGCCCCGCGCACCGCGTTGTGGCCGTGCACGGCATCGATGCCATAGATCATCGGGATGCCGAGTGGGGTACCGAGAGCCGTGCGCTGCAGTGAGTCGTAGGTGTCGGCCCACGTCCGGGCGTTGTTGGGGCTGACCGTGGAGTCTCCGCCGGAGAGCACCGAGCCGATGCGGTATGCGGCAAGGTCTGCCTGCGGCACCAGGGCGTCCTTCTCGATCTGCGTCATCTGCCCGAGCTTGTCGTCGAGCGTCATCCGGGACAGCAGGTCGGTGACACGGTCTGCCACCGGCAGGGCGGAATCCCGATACGGCAGGGCCTCGGAGCCCGTCGAGGTGGCGGATCCACCGGCTCCAGCGGGCGGTGCCGCGCCGGTCAGGCCGATCACTGTGAGAGCGGCGGCGCACAGGGCGGCGACGAGCGCGGGGCGTCGGGAGGATGGAGCGGGGCTCTGGCTCATGGCGTAAGGCCTTTCCGGGGGCGGCCGGAGGAGCGAGGGAGCGGAACGGTTGCCCCGGGGCCCACCCTTTCGGCATGGGAAGTGGAGGGCAGGCCCCGGGGCGGTCCGGTGAGGTGGTCGTACGACGTGTCGCACCGGGTCACGCGCAGGCGGTGCCGTTCAGACTGAACCCGGTCGGCCTGGCGAACGAACCGCTGTAGGTGGCCTGGAAGCCGAACGTCTGGCTGCCACCGGGCGCGATCTGCGCGTTGTGGCCCAGACCGCTCGCCGTCACCGCCCCGGAGGAGGGGGAAACGGTGGCGTTCCAGGCGTTGCTGATCCGCTGTCCGGAGGGCAGGGCGAAGGACAGCTTCCAGGCGTCCAGGGGGGACGAGCCGGTGTTGGCGATCGTGACGTCGGCGGTGAAGCCGCCCTCCCAGACGTTCGGCGCGTAGGTCACCTTGCAGCTCGCCTTCGGGTCGCCGGGGTCACCCGGGTTGCCCGGGTTGCCCGAGCCGCCGGTGTTGACGGTCGACGAGAAGGAGTTCACCGCGAGTCCCGCACCGTTGTGCCACGGCTCGAAACCGGCCTGCACACTGGTCAGGTACCAGTCGTTCTGCGCCATCCCCCGGGAGACGGTCTGCCGGACGAAGTCCATGACGTCGAAGCTCCATGCGCTGATCGCCGAAGGGGCGACGAAGGAGATCACGTCGTTGGAGCCGTTGCTGCCCGTCCACACCTGCCAGCTGCGCCCGCCCACGGAGGCCGTACCGCTCGGGGAACCGATGGGCTGGATCGGGCCCACCTTGTTGAACCAGATCATGATCTCGGTGCGGTTCACCCCGTCGGTGCGGGGCGTCGGATCCAGCCAGATGTCGTACGAGGCGTTGTACGCGGCGTCGCCGACGAAGCCGTAGGAGATGCTGCTCGGCGCGCTGCTGATGCCGTTGATCCGAGCCGGGAGGTTGGTACCCGGTGAACAGTTGGTGTAATGGCAGCCGTTGTAGACGGAGGGGTAGGACTTCGGGGCGCCGTTGGTGGGCACGGAACCGTCGGCCTGAGTGACACGGAAGCCTGTGTCGGTGGCGGTGACACACTGCGTCGCGCTGGTTCCCCAGCGGTTGTTCTGGACGACGTAGCGCCCCTGGATGACAGTCGAGCCGAACTGCTGGCAGATCGTGGTGTCGGCCTGCGTCGCCGGCGCGACGGCCACCAGGGCGGCCAGGGTGGCGAAAGCCGTGAGCAGCGCACCGAACAGGGTGCGCGCAGTGAGCGGGTGACGTGGTGACGATCGCATGTGGGGGCCTCTCCGGGAGAGTGGAGCGGACGGGTGACGCACATTCGGGACGCCCCGTCCGATGAATTTTGGGAGCGCTCCCACCCGTTGCTTCGGTGACGGACTGTAGAAGCGCTCCATGTCCCTGACAACCCTTCGAACGGTGAACATGGGGAAGTGATGGGGAATTGCCAGTTCACAGGTCGACAGGGGACGCAGTGGTGCTGCGATCACTAGGGCATGTTGGGAACGTTTCCTGAACTGCCCGGTTCCGCGGCAGGCGGTGCGACTCCCGATCACTGCCGCTCAGACGGACATCGAACGGCAGCATCTCGTCCCATACACGCACGCGACGCGGTGTGGTTGATCATGCCCGCCACGCGGCCGCAGGATGCGAGCAGTCGTCGGCCCGGGTCGCCGCAGAGCGTGTCCCGTGGGCTTCAGCTTCGGCCGCGCCGCCGAGAACCGTCGCCGAGCGAGGCAAGGCCAACCGGTGGCACCGTCGGTGCACGTCGCGGTCCGCCGGGCCGCCTCGTTCGAGCCGGTCCCGGCGGACGCTCACCGTGTCAGAGGATTACGGCAGCGGCGGGTAGGCGTTCTGCATGAGCTGGCGGAACTGGGCGGAGAACCAGTGCCCAGCCACTGGCGCGTTCGGCAGGGCACCGGTGGGGTTGTTGCCGTTGCGGGGGTTACCGCCGTAGGTGGGGTCGCACATCCGGTCGAAGCCCTTGCCCTCGTCGTTGGGGATGGCGGAGCTGGAGCCGTCGGACTCCCCCGGCGGCTTGACCCAGACGTAGGCGTCGATGCCGGCGGCCGGAGCCGCGGTGTGCCGCTCGCCGAGACCGGCGCCGCTCTGGTTGCACCAGTTGCCGGCGTGGATGCGCCGGTCGATGCGGCTGCCGTTGACGTAGTCGTCCACCGAAGTCTTAGGCCCGGGACCGGTCGGCCGTGCGGAACCGCCCCAGCCGTTGCGTGAGGTGTCTATGAGCATGCCCAGACCGGAGTTGAAGCCGGCCGCGACGAGCTTTTCCCGCAGAGCGAGTGCGAACGACTGCTCGTCCACGTACTGGTTCCAGTCCACCCACTTGGCCTGCCGAACCGTCTGACCGTTCACCGAGTCGGTGACCTTGTAGTGCGGCTCCTTGGTGGGGCTGGTGTTCGCGGTGTTGACGATGAACCCTGCCACGTCGTTCACGCTCGCGCCGTTGGTGGTGGCGGTCTTGTAGAACTCCTGCACGGCGGGGCCCAGGTTGCTGTCCCAGCCCAGCCAGCCGTGGTGGCCGGCGTCGATGTAGTTGTAGACGTTCGGAATGGCGCCGAGCTTGTCGAGAGCGTAGGCGACGCCCTTCTCGTAGTTGCCGTTGGCCTTCATGGCCACGCAAGCGTCGGTGGTGGTGGGGGTGCCGCCGGCGTTGGTGACCAGGTTCGGCAGCGAGTCGGGCTCGATGACGGTGGCGACCCTGAGGGAGGCGTACTTCGACTCGGAGAGGATCGAGGCGATGGGGTCGATGTACTGGGTCTTGTACTTGTCGAGGTCGTTCGGGCCGAGTTCGCCGTTGGACGCGAGGGCGGCGCAGTCGCGTCCCGGAAGGTCGTAGATGACCACTTGGATGACCAGGTCGCCGGAGCCCTTCTGCTTCAGAGCCTCGTCGAGGTGGGCGCGCAGACCCATGCCGCCGTTCACACCGTTGATCGCGGCGATGCGGTCGAGCCAGACGGCGGTGGGCTCGTCGGCGATGCGGCTGCCGCCCGGCTCTGCGGCGGCCTTGGCCGACCACTCCGGGTTCACATAGGCCTTGGCTCCGACATAGGGGTTGGCCACTCGGCCGTCGGTGCCACCGCCGTTGTCGCCTCCGTCCCCTCCGTCGCCCGGACCGCTTCCACCATCGACATTGCAGGTCACGCCGTCGAGAGTGAACGTGGCAGGGATCGCGTTGCTGCCGCTGTAGCTGCCCTGGAAGCCGAAGCTGACCGAACCTCCGGTGGCGAGCGTGCCGTTGTATCCCTCGTTGGCGGCGGTGACGGCGGCCCCACTCTGGCTGATCTTGGCGTTCCAGCCGCTGGTGACCTTCTGATTACCGGAGTACGACCACTTCACCGACCAACTCGTTTTGGCGGACGCGTTGTTCGTGATGGTAACGGCGGCGGTGAATCCGGCGTCCCACTGGTTCTGCACCTTGTAGTCCACCGTGCAGGGCGCGGCGGCGGCACCGGCGGGTGCCGTAAAGAGCGCTGCACCGGAGGTTCCGGTGAGGAGCGCGAGGGCGGCGAGCAATGAGGTCCTGGTGCGACTCATGACTGGGAGTTCCTTCTCCTTCGGGGATGTTTCCTGCTGTTCGACGCGCAGGCGATCACGCGGTGTGGTGCCGCACGACGGCGTTGCACCGTCGCGTTCCGAGATCAGCGAGGCTCCGGTCACGGGGTGCTTCGCTGGGACGCCGGCACCTGCACACCCTGCGCGCCACCGTCAACTCCCCGTCCAAGTACGGGCCGTTGACGGTGTGCAGGCGATGAAGTGGTAAGCGCTGGTACCGGCTGCCGGCAGGGGGTGCGCCCGTCCGGGCGGCGCACCGCTTCTCAGCGTGCCGACGGCGGTGCTGGTCGACCTTCGGATCTTGCTGTGCGCTGCGAAACGGTCCGGGCTGATTCCTCACAGCGCCGGCGGGTGCACACCCGCAGGGTCCGGTGGGACGTGCGGGGAGGCTACGAGCTCGTTGCCGCCTACCGCGGCTGCGAGCAGTGAAGGTGGGGGGTGTCGCATGAGCGACTCCTTGCAGTTTGGCGCGCGTTGACCGGCGCGTCGACTGATGGAACCGCTCCCACTGGTGCGAGCAAGGTAGCGCCGAACGGCACGGTTGCCCAGAGGTTCCGCGAAACTTTCGATGAACTGAACCGTTCTCCGTCTTCGACTCTTCAAGCGCCTTGACCGCTGTCATGCTCATCCCCATTATGGGAGCGCTCCCACTGGCCAAGACTTGTCCTTCCCCGAGCCGTTAGCCGCTAGGAGGAACCAGTTCATGGATCCCGGACGCAATCGCAGAACAGTTCGGCGGGTGTGGACCGCCGTGGCGGCCGCTTTAGCCCTACCCCTGTCGATGCTGGCCATCGGCTCACCGACCGCGCAGGCGGCGGCACTTCAGTGCAGTGTCGACTACAAGACGAACGACTGGGGTTCCGGTTTCACGGTGGACCTGACCCTCACCAACCGCGGCACGGACGTCATCGACGGCTG
>NZ_JNXI01000008.1 GCF_000717055.1 Streptomyces iakyrus
CCGTCACCGCCCTGTACGCCGTGCGCACCGAGCCCGGCGCCCGCGGCCACCTCGCCACCGCCACCGTCCGCTGGCTCGACCCGGAGACCCGCGACCCGCGACCGCGACCCGCACGAGGAGACCGGCGGCCTGGAGGCCGACGCCCTCCACGACTCCCTCTGAAGCGTGAGCCGCGGCCTGCGGACCGCCGCCACGGCCGTCTACTTCGCCGAGGCCCTCGGCCGCGGTGACCGCGACCTGTCCGACGCCCCGCGGCTGGACGAACTCGCCGATCACGCCCACGACTTGGCCGACAGCACGGAGAGCGAGGAGATCCTCCGGCTCGCCGAGGCGACCGACACCGCGCACCGCATGATGTGCCCCCCGCCCATTGACCCGGGCTTACTTATGAGTAAGTTGACTTCGGAGTAAGAAGATACGGCAGCACGTCAGCCTCATCCGCGACCGGGAGCCGTCATGGGCGTACGCAAGGATCTGCAACGGGCGAAACACCGCACCGACCTGACGATCAGCACGAAGACCGAGACCGTCAGGGACGAGCGGGGCATCGTCCGCGAGGCCCGTACGGCTCCCCTCGCACCCCGCCCGACGACCGGCAGCATCGCCGACATCCCCTACACCAACGCGGCCGAGGCCCCCGACGCCGTGGTCCTGCGCCGCGAGCGGCACGGCCGCTGGCAGCCCGTCACCGCGGCGGCCTTCGCCCGCGAGGTCACCGCCGTGGCCAAGGGCCTGATCGCGGCCGGCCTCGAACCGGGCGGCCGCGTCGCGGTGATGTCCCGCACCCGCTACGAGTGGACGGTCCTGGACTTCGCGATCTGGTCGGCGGGCGGCCAGACCGTCCCGGTCTACGCCACCTCCTCGGCCGACCAGGTGGAGTGGATCGTCCGCGACTCCGGTGCCCGCCATGTGGTCACCGAGACCGCCGCGAACGCCGACACCGTCCTGACCGGTACGGCCGCCCACCCCGAGCCCCCGCGCGTCTGGCAGGTGGACGGCGGCGCCCTCGACGACCTCACCGCCCTCGGCCGGGACGTCCCCGACGAGGAGGTCACCAAGCGCCGCACCGCCCTGACCCCCGGCGCCACCGCGACCCTCTGCTACACGTCCGGCACCACCGGCCGGCCCAAGGGCTGCGTCCTCACCCACGCCAACCTGCACGCCGAGGCCGCCAACACCGTCGAACTGCTGCACCCCCTGTTCAAGGAGGTCACCGGCGAGACCGCCTCGACGCTCCTCTTCCTCCCGCTCGCGCACATCCTCGGCCGCACCCTGCAGATCGCCTGCCTGATGGGCCGCATCGAGATCGGCCACTGCCCGAGCATCAAACCCGACGAACTCCGCCCGGCCCTCAGGGCGTTCCGCCCGACCTTCCTGGTCGGCGTCCCCTACCTCTTCGAGAAGATCCACGACACCGGCCGCGCCACCGCCGAGAAGCTCGGCCGCGGCGCCTCCTTCGACCGGGCCCACCGCATCGCCGTCCGTTTCGGCACGGCCCACATGAACCGGTTCCTGGACAAGGGCCCCGGGCCCGGGCCCGGCCTGCGCGCCGCGTGGGCCCTGTACGACCTGCTGGTCTACCGCCGCATCCGCAAGGAACTCGGCGGCCGCGTGCGCTACGCCATCAGCGGCGGCAGCCCCCTCGACCGCGACCTGAACCTCTTCTTCTACGCGGCCGGCATCCTCATCTACGAGGGCTACGGCCTCACCGAGACCACCGCCGCCGCCACCATCGTCCCGCCCCTGGCCCCCCGCCCCGGCACGGTCGGCCTCCCGGTCCCCGGCACCGCCGTCCGCATCGCCGACGACGGCGAGGTCCTCATCAAGGGCGGCATCGTCTTCGGCGCCTACTGGAACAACCCGGCCGCGACCGCGCAGGCCCTGGACGACGGCTGGTTCGCCACCGGCGACCTCGGTTCCCTGGACGAGCACGGCTACCTCACCATCACCGGCCGCAAGAAGGACATCCTCGTCACCACCGGCGGCAAGAACGTCTCCCCGGCCGTCCTGGAGGACCGCCTGCGCAGCCGCACGCCCGTCGGGCAGTGCCTCGTCGTCGGCGACAACCGCCCCTACGTCGCCGCCCTGATCACCCTCGACCCGGAAGCACTCGCCCATTGGCTGGCGGTCCGCAAACTCCCCGCCGACACCCCGCTGTCCGAGCTGGTCCACGACGAACGCCTGCGCGCCGACGTACAGAAGGCGGTCGACCACGCCAACGAGGCCGTCTCGCGCGCCGAGTCGATCCGCGCGTTCACTCTCGTCGAGGGCGACTTCACCGAGGAGAACGGGCTGCTGACCCCGTCCCTGAAGGTCAAGCGCCAGGCGGCGACGGCGGCATACGCGGACGTCATCGAGGCCCTGTACGCGAACAAACCCTGAACTGCTCGTCAACGTGGATTCTTCGTCGGGCCAGTGCTGATCCAGGGAGCGCTGGGCACCGAAGTCGCGGTGCCGATGAGGTCGACCGTGCCGGGGGCCTCGCCGTCGTCGGGGTCGCCGCAGGCGCAGTGCCTCTCCGTCCTTCGAACGGGTGAAGGTCCTCATCTCTGCGCAACCGCGGGAACCGGGTGCGTGTCCTGCACAGGCGACACCACCCGCTCAGCCATGGAGCCTGCTCTAGCGCAAGAACCTCGTCACGGCTGCCGCTGTTACGGCCGGCGCGCTGACCGCCCTGTCCTGCGTTCCCGCACACGCCTCCGAGTACAGCTCGGCGCTGAAGATCCGCGGAGTGCAGTACGACGCGCCGGGCTGGGACTCCAACAGCTGTTCCTCGGAGCAACACCCGCGAGGAGTACCTGGCGGTGAAGAACTACTCGTCGCTTCGGGCTGTCGGGTGTGACGGCCTTCCGCCGGTTCACTGAGTGGACGGAGGCCCGGGTGTGGGCCAAGCTTCACCGCCTGGTCCTCGACGAACTTGGTGCCCGCGGCGATCTGGACTGGTCGCGGTGCGCGATCGACTCCGTCAGCGTCCGTGCTCTCAAAGGGGGCAGCTGACGGGACCGAATCCGACCGACCGCGGGAAGAACGGATCGAAAATCCACCTGATCGTCGACCGCCGGGGCCTGCCGCTGTCGATCGGCATCTCCACCGCGAACCTCCGTGACAGTCAGGCCCTCATCCCGCTGGTCCGCGGCATCCCACCCATCCGCTCCCGTCGCTGCCCGCGACGCCGGCGGCCGGGCAAGCTGCACGGTAACAAGGGATACGACTGCCACCACCTGCGACGATGGCTCGCGTCCCGCGGCATCCGGCACCACCTTGCCCGCAAGGGCATCGAGTCGTCCCAGCGGCTGGGCCGGCACCGCTCGGCGGTGGAGCGGACCGTGTCCTGGCTGTCCGGCTGCCGCCGCCTGCACCGCCGCTACGAGCGCAAGCCGGAACACTTCCTTACTTTCACAGCCATCGCCGCGACCCTCATATGTCACCGCCGACTGACCAAGTGAAATGACGTCTTAGGCGGCATCGTGGATGACGAGCTTGAACTCGGCAAGGGTCAACAAACGCGGGGTGGCATCGTTGTGCGTAACACGGAGCGCGACAGGGGTGCCCGGGACAACGAAGACGCCGTGGTTCTTGACGTAGTACTGGCCGCCGGGCGTCGGCGTGCGGTGCTCGGTCGCTGTGGTGTCGTTGGGGGTGGGTGTCAGGCCCAGCGGGTCACGGACGTACTGGTCGCGCAGCTCGGTGTAGCCGGCCGCGCCGCTGGCGGACTCCCACTGGATCATCGCGTGCAACTGGCCCCAGCCGGATTTAGACGGCCAGATCAGGCCGCTGCGGTCGTCCGTCGCCCAGTCACTCACCACGTAGCCGTCAGGCTGGACGGCCTGGTGCATCTCGTATCGGTCCGTCGATTTCGCCGCCCCGAAGGGGAACCGGACAATCTTGTACGCGGTTCCCGGCGAGATCAGCTGAGGTGTATCGACCTTGAGAGAGCAAACCTGCACTCCGGCCGCAACGCCACCATCCGTAGCCATACTTCAACATTGCCCACGCTCAGCCGACGACATGCCAACGCCGATACAGCCCGACCCGCGCCACGCCCATGGTCGCCCACTGAGGGTCCCTTCCGTACGGAGGATCGGCCCCCTCTTCCTGGCCCCCAAGATGAACCGGAACGCCGGCAAGCCCTACCCCGTCGAGCGAATCCACCAGACGCTGTCCGACTTCGCCCGCCGCCTCGGCATCCGCGACAGCGCCGGGCGGCTGGTCGACTTTGCCCGCACCCACCGATTCCGGCACACCAAGGCCAATTTCCTGCGCAATCGGAAGATCACCGCCGACGCCCGGGAACTGGCCACCGACCCGCGCGACCTCTGGGTCATGCTGGAGCTCGACAAGCGCAGCGACCGGAACCTGCCCAACGGCCCGTGTCTGCTGCCGCCCCGTCATGCATGCGCGAAGGGGAGGCAACACCTGCCTGACCTGCGACAAGTTCGCCACGGACGCCACCTTCCTGCCCGCGACAGCGCACCGCCCAGCTCATCGACGAACGGCAGAATGCGTTCACGGCCCGGACCGGGCAGCTGATGGGCGAGGACAACGTCTGGCTCGCCGGACGCCGTCAGGAACAGGACTCCCTCGGCCGCGTCATCCTCAAGCTGGAACAGACCCGCCTCGCCCACGGGCCCCGCAGTATGTCCGCGGGGTCGGCGTCGACGCCCGCAGCGACGCGATCACCCGTGGCCGGGACAAGAGGTGACCAGCATGCGCGGAAACCCCGACAACCTCCGCCAAGCCGCTGCCCGCAAGAGCGCCGCCGCCCAGGCCCGCGCGGAGAACGGCCTCCGGGAGATGCTCCGCCGCGGACAGCCCATCGCCTTCCGCGGCCTCGCCCAGACCGCCGACGTCTCGCTCGACTTCCTCTACCGGTCCGCCGAGATCCGCCGACGCGTCGAGCAGCTGAGGTCCCAGCAGCGAAACCATCCGCCACAGTCGGCTACGCAGCCGCCCGACGACTCTCCCAGCAGCGTCGTGCGCACCCTCACCGCCCAGCTCGCCGAGCTCAAGCGGCGCACCGCGACGAGGTCCAGGGCCTGCGGCAGACCCTCGAAGCCGCCCAGAGCGAGAACCTCGAACTGCGACGCTGCGTCGGTCCACGGCACACCACCCGTCCCGCGACGTCCTGACGGCGATCTTCTACCGAAGGCCGGCCTCAGTGGGGCGCCGCGACCGCAGTGCCCCAGGCCCGCCCGACCTCGGCGGCCGGAAATGGCGTCCGCTTGCTCTCGGTGAGCAGGCGACGGGCGAACTCGCCGAAGACCACAGCAGCTCGGGAGTGCCGGTTGATGATCGAGGCGATCTCGCGTGGGACGCCATCGGGCCGGTGGCCTGCATCCCACTCGCGCAGGAACGCCTCGTATTCCATCCCGCCGCACAGGCCATCGGGCAGGTGGTGGCGGAGCAGATGGCTCACAGTGTGGCAGCGGTCATACGCGAGGTGGTCGGAGAGGAACTCCGCCTCGGCCGCTGACAGTTCGAAGCCGGAACTCAGGGCGAGTCCGAAGTCCGCGAAGTACAGCAGCTGGCCGTCGGTCAGGACATTAGCGAAGTGGGCGTCGAAGTGAACGAGTCCGTGCGAGCTCATGAACGCGGTGCCGCGCGCCAGGGATTGCTCCACCCACGGGTACGGCGAGCTCTCCCCGCCCTCCGGCGCGGCGGTCCGGTAGTCGTGCAACCAGTCGCCGAGTGTCTGCGGGACATGTTCCAGAAAGAGCACCAGGCTGGACGAAGACCGGCCGATAGCCTCCAGCCGCTCACGCACGGCCGATGACCCCTCCCAGTGCACGACCGCCCCGTCGATGCCCCCGAACTCGTCCGCGACCCCTTCGGGAGGGGAGTCGGGCAGGATGCGCCAGTGGTACATCAGCGGAAAGCCCTCGTACTCGTTCCCGAGGACCCAATTGGTGGTCATGATGTGCACGGCCAGCTCTCGCCAGGCCCCGAAACCCGCTGAGCCCACCCCGTACTGGTAGAACATCGGCAGTCCGAAGACGTTCGCCGTCGACCGCACGTTGTCCGGCTGCAACTCGGTGTCCGTCAGGGGCACCCGCTTGACGAACACCCGCGTGCCATCGATGTCCAGCTCCGCCGACCTGCCGCCGATGCCGGACCCGAGCGGATCGGCGGCGGCCACAACCTCACCGAGCCGACGGTCACTCAGCAGGGACAAGCGCGTGGCCACGGTCCCATACATAGCAAGCCGAACGGCATACCGCGGGTCCGGATGGTGCATAGACGACTCCCTCGGTGCCCAGAACCAGGGCCTCGGCGCCCTCGCAGATCTGGTCGAGCCTATCCGCCGAGGCTGTAGGAGTAGGTACGCGAAGTCGCCCGGAACGCTGGCCCCCGGACGCCGCCTCAGACCATGACGCGCCCCTGGCACCGATCTCTCACGGACGCGACCGTCAAGCGGCCTACCTGCACAAACAACACCCATTCACCCGCTTACCCCGGATACGCTGTGGACGCCCCGTTACGTCGACGACGCCGTCGCCCAGCTACCAAGCCGAAAGCCAAGCGATCCGCGAGGAGGACTTCACGCGCTCTCCTCTCTCAAGCACCGCGACCTGAACCTGCTCGACCGCTACAGCTTCACCGCCTCGACCCCGGCCGCCGGTGCCCTGCGCTCGCTGAGCGACGCGGACGCGCTCGAGCTGGACGAGGACGACGAAGGCGCGGACTGAAAGCCCACATCGGGCGACGGGTGCATATCGGGTGGGCCGGGTGTTCGGAAATCGCAAGCGTCGGTAGGGGCGCTGATGTCAGTCAGCCTGGTATGTCCGACTAAGCCTTGATTGATGGGGCCGACCTGGCGGCCTGCTCGATCTTCGCGCAGTGTGCCGCACGGGCTTCCTCGTCGATCCGCTCCTCGTGTGCAGGAAGGCCACCATCACGGTCCTGCCTCTCCTCAGAAGCCTGGTGACCGCAACCGCTGTGTGCACCATGAGGCCCTCGGCCCAGGTTGAGCGGGTCGCTTCATCGTCTCTAAGCGAGGTGGGTGCCCTACCGTGGGATCTCGCGGACTCCAGGTCGGCCGGTGCCTGCGATCAAGACGCTCCGAAGGCAAGGGCGAGTTTGTCCGGCTTGATGGTGATGGCCGTCTCCGCACGGGGCGGGCGGGAGACAAGGCGGAGACGGGGCCAGGCCTCCAGCAGGGTGGCGAGGATGATCTGCATTTCGACCCAGGCGAAGTTCTCCCCGATGCACTTGCGACGGCCGTCTCCGAAGGCGAAGAAGGAATCGCGGGTCGAGGGGGCACGACCGTAGGCCCAGCGGTCCGGGTCGAAGGTGGCCGGTTCGGGGAAGTGGGCGGGGTCGTTCTGGTGGAGGTAGGGGCTCCACACAACGTCGGCTCCCCGGGGGATCCGGTGTCCGCCGAGGTCGACGTCCCGGGTGGCCTTTCGGGTCACCATCCAGGCCGGCCCGTACTTGCGGACGGCTTCCTGGAGGACCTGCCGGGCGTAGGGGAGCTTGTCGAGGTCTTCCTGACACAAGGGCCGGCCGTCGCAGACGGCAGCGAGTTCGGCACGCAGACGCTGTTCGATGTCGGGGTGTCGGGTGAGCTCGTACAAGGTCCAGGCGAGGGCTGTGGCGGTGGTCTCGATCGCCGCGTTCATCAGGGTGATGGCTTCGTCTTGAAGTTGTCGGCGGGTGAACTGGTCCTCGGCCGCCATCAGGGTGTCGAACAGCCCGGCATGTTCATGCTCGGTCTCGGTCGGGTCCTTGTGGGGGCATCCCGCTGCTTCGGCCGGGTGGTGGACGTTGGCAGGGGGTGTGCTGGCCGACCGGGTGGAGCGGTGGTCGATGGCCTGGTCGATCACGGCGCGCAGACGGGCGATCCGGCGGTTGTGGGCTCGGTTCGCGGGCAGCGGGAGCCGGGTCACCCACGATGGCAGGACGGTCTGCCGGATCGACTCCTTCATGAGCGGGGGCATGAGGGCGGTGAATTCCCCTTGCAGGTTCGCCGGGAAATCCGTGCCGAAGAGAGCGACGAGGAACGCGGCGAGGGTGACGTCGTTCATGTTCGAGAACACGTCGAGGGCTTGATCCTCCTCCCATGCGCCGACCATGGACCTGGCCTGGTCGATCATGGCGGTGCGGCGCGTGGCGATATGGGCCTTGTTGAACATGGGCTGCATCAGGCGGCGGTTGCGCAGGTGGGCGTCGCCATCTGCGACCGTGGCCAGACCTTCACCGAAGACGCCCCGCAGGACGTCGAAGATCTTTCCGCCCTTGGCGAAGTGCGCTGCCTCGGTGACCAGTACGGTGCGGGTGAGCACAGGGTCGGTGACCACGTACGCGGGGGTCGGCCCCAGACGTATGCGGACGACGCTGCCGTGTTCGCGCAGTGAGGTGATGAACGGCAACGGGGTTCGGATCAGGAGATGGGCATGCCCGATCAGCGGGAGCCCCCCAGGCGCGGTCGGGACAGGGGCAACTGGGGTGGGTGAGGCAGTCACGGCCTTGACGCTCCTCACTGTCAGGGTTGATACGACCGAGTTATCTGCCCAGCATTGCCCGGCAGAATGCCGCCTTTGCTCGCGCGTCATTCCTGCTCGGGCAAGATCTGTTTGGATACGGGCCCTGTATCGGCGGGGCGTCGGGCGCGGCCCACGTGGCGCGCTCGGGCCAGATGTGCAGCACGACGTGCTCGTCGGCAGGGGCCGGTCCGCCGTGGACGGCGATGCCGGGACGGCCCGGGAATACTTCCTCCGCGTGGAACAGCTGCGTGCCCGATTCGAGGAAGTCGAGCACGGAGGCGGCAGCTCTGGCGTGGGACGCGGGCCCGGACATCCTCGAGGCTCCGCGTAGGTGTGCCGGCCGGACACTCCGGGCTCGGCGTGTCCGGCCTGGCGGCTGCGCCGGGGGTGGCGAGCCGAAGTGCCGTCAGCGTGGCGGGTTCCCGTGCCGGGGCAGCCTCTCCACCTGGCGTCCCGCGGGCTTTCCACGCGGTAGGTCTCGGACGACGGCGTGTGGCCCCGCGCGTTGTTCGAGCACAGGGTCGGGCCCGGAGTGCCGAAGTACGCCGCCGCACCACCCCGGAGGCGAGCGCGAGGGCGCCCCGAGCAGCGCCCGCCTGCGCACCATCACCTCCCTGTCCCTGACCCTGTTCGTGTCTTTGTCGGCGTTGCCGCTCATCGCTTCTCCCACGGTGCGACGGATATCGGTTGAGGACGCGGGGACTTTCATTGCGCCGGCCCCCGGCTCACGTAGCCCTCGATGCGGATCCACTGGTATCCCTCGCCTCAAGCCCGACTGGCTGCACGAGGCGCCGTTGGACGCCCTGATCGACACGCACATACGGGTCCATCCCCTGCTGCGTCACTACGCACAGTCAACGGACCGGACCCCCGCTGACGCTCGACAAGGTCGCCGATGACCGCTGGTGGAAGAGCGAGGCCTATCACGCCGGCAAGTCCGCCATCGGGATCGACCGCCAGCCGGCGCTGCCGCTGGGCTCCCGCCCGGGACAGATCCGGGGCGTCATCATGAGCCGCAGCCGTCACGGCTTCAGCGATCGCGACCTGGAGTACGCCGGCCTGGTCAGCTCACTGCTCGACACGGTGTCCGCCCACGAGTGCGTGTCCCTCCGTAAGCCGAGCCTTAGCAAACCCGGGGCAAGTGAGGGACTGACCGCCCACGCCATCGGCAGCCGACTCCGGATCACGGAGAAGACCGTCGTGAAGCACAAGGAGAACCTCTGCAAGAAGCTCCGCGTGCACGACCGGGTGACGGCGATCAACAAGGCCCGCTTTCTCGGCCTCATCTCCCCCGAACCGCCCGTCGGCTGAGCGTTCGAGGGATCAGTCCTGGGCCGGCATGACCCGGGTCACCTTGCCCTTGAGGTCGGCGTCCAGATAGCCGGTGACGTGCTCGTCGGCGAGATAGACGGCCAGTCCCAGCGGGGTGCCGAAGGTGTCGTCCGCCGGGCGGACCAGGACGTAGCGCATGGTCGGCCGCTGCACGTTCAGGTCCTTCTCCGCCCGCTTCAGCAAGGAGGGAAGGATGTCCCAGTCGAAGTCGTCCAGGCTGAACGGGCGTTCGCCACCGATGAGCGCGCTGCTGATGATGCCCTTCCTGACGCCTTCACCCGGGCGGTAGGTGTAGCTGTCGTACTTGGTGTCGCTGCCCTTGACCATGATTTCCGCGGACACGTAGCCCGGGTAGACGGTGAGGTCGCACGCCCGGTCCGTGCCCGTGGCGGCTTTGATCTCCTTCACCGCCGTCCGGATGCCGTCCGGGGTCAACAGGTCGGTCTTGGCGTCGGCCTCGGGCACCGATGCCGTCCGGGACGCTCTCGGCGGTGCGGAGGCCGGGTCCTTCGCGGCGGTCGAGGCCGAGGCGGTCGGATCGGCTGCTTTGGCATCGTCGTTCTGCCCGTCGTCAGGCAGCAGGGTCCACGTCAGGACTCCTGCCAGCACGGTTGCGGCGACGGAGGCAGCGATGGTGATGCGGCTCTTCGTCCGGTTTCCCGGTCGTGGCCGGGCCGGCCCGGTGGGGCCGGGCACGGCGTCGTGCGGTCCCGTGGGTCCGAAGCCGGTCGGCGGCCCGAAGCCCATGGGCGGTCCGAACCCGGTCGGCACCGAGGGCGTGGGGGTCGACACCGGCGGAGGGGCCAGCCGGTACGAGGTGGCCTCACCCGCCCCGTCGAGGCCGCCGGGAGCCGGGCCGCGGCCCTCGGCCGCTTCGGCGAGCATCCGGTCGGCGGTCTCCGCGTCCGCTCTGCGCGCCGGATCCTTGACGAGCACGGCGTTCAGGAAGCCGGTCAGCGCTCCGGCCCGCAGGGGCGGCGGAAGCTCCTCGCTCAGGAGAGCCGCGAGCGTCGCGAGGGTGGTTCCCCTGCGTAGCGGGTGGTGTCCTTCGACGGCGACGTACAGCATCATCGCCAGTGACCACAGGTCGGAGCCGGGGCCGCCCTCGCCGCCGGTGATGCGCTCGGGCGCCATGTAGTCGGGTGTGCCGATGATGGATCCGGTCACGGTCAGAGAGGTCGATTCCCTGATGGCCGCGATGCCGAAGTCGGTAAGGACGGGGCGGCCGTCGGGCCGCATCAGGACGTTGGCGGGCTTCACGTCCCGGTGCTGGATGCCGACGTCGTGCGCGGCGCGCAGCGCGGCCAGCACCTCGCGGCCGAGCCGGGCGGCCTCGACGGGCTCCAGCGGTCTCTGGTCGAGCCGGTCCTGGAGCGATCCGCCGGTCACCAGTTCCATGACGAGCCACGGGTAGGCGTAGGCGTCGGTGTCGACCACGTGGTGGATGGTGACCACGTTGTGGTGGTCGACGCGGGCGAGTGCTCGTGCCTCGCGCAGCACCCGGGCCCGGAGCATGGCCGCGGCGTGCGGATCGTATTCGGCGAGTCCTGGATCGGAGGGCCGTACTTCCTTGAGCGCCACGTCTCGGTCGAGGACGAGATCGCGCGCCCGCCACACCATGCCCATGCCGCCGCCACCGAGCCGCCCTTGCAGTTCGAAGCGCCCGTCTATGACCCGTCTGCCGGATTCCCCGTCGTTCATGGCCGGGAGCCTACGGGATGCGTGGGGCGCGGCCCCGCGGAGGTGAGGGGCACGCCCCGGTGGAGGGATGTTCGCCAGCGGGGCGGTCTCGTCCGATGGCGTGGCTGCGCATCATTCTTCCGTCGTATGTGGGGCCGGTGCGGTGCTCCGGTTCAGCCTTGCTTTGCTTCCGTCACTGCCCTGCGCAGTGCTTGCAGGAAGAATTCTCCGTCGGCGTCGTCGCCCAGCGCGACGTGGCAGGAACCCCTCTCACCGTGGCCGGACCACTGCGCCGTGATGCTGACACCGCTGTCCTCGGGCAGTTGGGCGTTCCGGGGTGAGCGGGCGATCAGGGCGCTGTGCTCGGCCAGGGTCACGCCGTCCAGCCGTGCGGACAGGACCGTCGTTCCCGACGATGCCCTGGTCACCGTCACGACGAGCCACCGAGGCGTGAAGAGGGCCAGGGTCCGGTGCTCGGGGTCGGGGTCAGCCATGCCCTTGATGCGGGAACGCAGACTCGGCTTGTAGGTGCGGGTGCTGACGGTCAGGCAGCAGGCGACGGCGTTCGCCAGGACGTCTCCGAGGGAGCATGCCTCCGCGTGGGCGGCGATGGCTTCCCGCAGGCCCGGTTCGATGTCCTCCGGTTGGCAGTAGCTGCTGTCACGCCGGTACAGCCTCGCCATGGCGCCCTCGCTTCACGGTGGGGATCGCTGGCACGAAGGCCACGAGGTGGCACTGGGCTGGAGCTTGGCGGCCACAGGCCTCACCGTAACGGAGAGCAGTGACGCCTGGGGCGCTGCGGGGGCAACTGCGTCAGAGCACCCGTGTCATCGCGCCGACCCCACGGAAGGCGCCGGAGCTCACACCCGGGGCCGGAGCAGGTAGCCCCGTGAACCATGTGTCCCACCGCGCACTCGTCGCGGATCCGCGTCCGGCCCCTCTCAGCGTTCGGCGCCCGAAGAATCAAGCGGCGGTCGGCTCAGCCGGCCGCCGCTTGACGGTGAGAAGCCCGCGCTGATCCACTGCCTGCGAAGACTCGACATCCGGTCCCCGATTTCGCCGGCGGGAGCGCGGACCGAACCGAAGGAGTGCGGCCATGCCAGCCGAAGCGATCGTCCGCCAGTCCGTCGTCGACCTCCTGGAAGAGCGCCTGCGCACGAACATCCTGGACGGCACCCACCAGCCCGGCTCCCTGCTCCCGCCGGAGCGTGAACTCGCCGCGTCCTACGGCGTCACCCGCACCACTCTGAAGCACGCCCTGTCCCGGCTGGAGCAGGCGGGTCTGCTCCGCACCCGGCACGGTGTGGGCACGAAGGTGCTGGACTTCCTCAGGTCCGGCGGCGTCGACCTCCTTCCGCTGCTGGTGGGGCAGGACGGCCGGTGGCTGTCGGACGTCTTCGAGGCTCGCCGGGCGATCGGCGGACTGATCGCGCGCAAGGCCGCGTCTCAGTGCAGCGCCGCGCAGGGCACTCGGCTTCGCGCCGCGGTGGACGCGGTGGGCGAGGCACCGGACCCGGCCGGCGCCCAGCTCGCGGAGGCCGAGGTGCACCGGGAACTGGCCCGCACCACGGGCAACCGTGTGTACCTGTTGCTCACCAACACCCTGCTCAGCGCATATCTGCCGGTGCGTCACGTCATGAGCACCCCCTTCGCGGACCCGGCGGTCGCCGCGGACCGCATCCGGCAGGTGGTGGAGCCCGTCGTGAACGGCGAGGCGGAGCAGGCCGGGCGCGCCGCCGAGGCCTATCTCCAGTTGACCGCTGAGGAGATGACCGCGGATCTCGTCAGGCACAAACGCCGGAAGTGACGCCGACGCCGCCGGAGACCACCAGAGCCGCGGACGAGACCGGGGACTTGACCTACGAAGAGTGGGCTGGTTCCCTGCCGTCAGTGGATGAGCCACTGAGCCAGTGAGTCACCGGCTCGCGGTGGCTCGTCGTGACCTCCGCGGTCTCCCTACGGCTGCCTCACGCGTCGGACGGCCCGGACGATTCGGAGAGGAAGGGTGCCGTACATGGCAGCACGCCGGGGAGCACGCTTCGCGGAGACCATGACGGGCAGGCTGCGGCTCGACACCGCCAGGGGCGGGAGCCGGCCCGTGACGCTCGACCTGCGGGTCGACGCTCCCGGCCCTCTACGCCTCCACGGGGTGACAACTGCCGTCGTCACGGGCCGTGTTCGCATCGGCGGCTGGGCCGACGACCTCCACGCCTCCGGGAGCATGCTCATCGCCCCGCTGTCCCGGGGCCGGATCGACTACCACGCGCGTTTCACGGCCCTGGACGGCCTGGAGTACGTCCTGGAGGGCCACAAGTCCCCGACCTGGCGCAGTCCGCTGCGTTCCATGACGGTCCTGCCGATCCGCCTGCGACCGGCCGGGGAGACGGCCGGCGGAGTGGGCTCGGGCTCCCACCGTCCCGTCGGTGAAGGCCGGTTGCGGTTTCGCCTGCGCACCCTGCCGTCGTTCACGGCGAGTTGGCGCTTTCCCGCATCCGCCGACTGCGCCGAGACCCTCACCGCCGCGCGCCAGGACCGTTTGAACGTCTGGTACAGCACCTTCACCGACCCGAAGACCGGCACCGGATTCTGGCTCCACCACGAGCTGGTGCGCCCGGTGAACGGCACGCCCTACACGCATGGTTGGGCCGCGGTGTACAGGCCGGACGAGCCCCCCGTCATCGACCGCTTCGGCCCCGATGTGCTGCCGGAGGGCCCGGCCTCTTCGGCCGGGGACGGCGCCCCTCCTGAGTCGCCGGGCTTTTACTCCCCGTCCGCCGTCGCCACCGCGCACGAACTGCGCGGAAAGACAGAGCAGTTGGCCTGGGACCTCCGTGTGGCCGCGGACTCAGCGCCCCTGCGCACCTTCCCCCGGCTGGCCTGGAAGCGCCGGGTGCTGCCCGCCGTCCACGTCGTCCCGCAGGCACAAGCTCGCTACCGCGGATCCGTGCGCCTCGGCGGACAGACGCTGCTTGTGGCGGACGCCCTGGGTGCCAGCGCCCCTATCGCGGGCCGGGGCAACGCCCACCGCTGGGCCTGGCTGCACGCCGATCTCGACGACGACACCGTTCTGGAGGTGGTGGCGGCCGTCTCCGGCCTGCCGCTGCTGCGGCATCTTCCGCCGCTGGTGTTCCTACGGCTGCGCAGAGCGGGACGCGACTGGCCGCGCGGCGACTGGCGCAGCTCACTGGGCGTCATGGGGATCGGACGGTTCCGGGGAACGCCCCGGCTGCCGACCTGGACCGTGCGGGGCCACGCAGGAGGGCGCCGGATCGAGGTACGGGTGCATCTGCCCGAGGAGAGCCGGACCGCAGTCGGCTACACGGACCCGGACGGCAGCAGGGCCACCTGTCACAACAGTGAGCGGGCCGACGTGCGGGTCTGCCTGGAGCGGCGGCGGGACGGCGAGTGGCAGCCCGAACAGGCCTGGGACGTGCGGGGCACCGCGCACGCGGAGGTAGGGCTGCGATGAGCACGGTTCACGGCCGGGCCCTGTCGGCGGTGCTGCTGGATGTCGGCGCGGTCGCACACGGTCCGGAGTGGGAGGGGCAGGTGCCGGAACGACTGCACCGCTTCATGTCGTCCCTGCCGCCGTACCTCCGCACGGGTCTACACGCCGCGGACCTGGCACTCGACGGGTTCTCCGTCCTCACCACGGGCCGGCGTGCGCACCGTTTGCCGCCGGACACCAGGGCACGGCTCCTGCGGCGGCTGACCCGGATGCCTGGATTCGAGACCCTGATGGACAACGTGAAGATTCCGCTGTTGCTGGCCGCGGGGGCGAGCCGGCACGGCTCCCGGCCGGTCAGGCCCTTCGTCCGGGCCGATCCCCCGCTGGACATCTGCCCGTCGTCCGACTGGCCCGACGAGCACCGCGTCGACGCCGTGGTGATCGGTTCCGGCGCGGGAGGTGCCGTGGCGGCGCTGACCCTCGCGTCCTCCGGGCGTTCGGTCGTGGTCCTGGAGGAGGGACGGCACTTCTCGACGCGGGAACTCGCCTCGCGGCCGCCCCTGGACCGGTTCGCCGACGCCTACCGGGACGGTGGCGCCACCCTCGCCTGGGGCCTGCCGCCCGTGCTGCTGCCACTCGGCCGGGCCGTCGGCGGCACGACACTGGTCAACTCGGGCACCTGCTTCCGCACACCCCCGCATGTACTGGACCGATGGCAGCGCACCCACGGTGTCGAGCTGGCGGACCCCGTCTCCTTCGCCCGTCACATGGACCATGTGGAGAAGCTCCTCGGCGTGGGTGTGCCCGATCCGTCCGTCCTCGGGCGCAACGGCGGGCTGGCGCTTCTCGGTGCCGGACGCCTGGGCTGGTCCGCCGCTCCCTTGCGCCGTAACGCCATGGAGTGCGGGGGATGCTGCGAATGCGTCGCCGGCTGCCCGAGCGGCGCCAAGCAGGCGGTGCATCTGTCGGTGCTGCCCACGGCGTGCGCGGGCGGCGCCCGTATCGTCACCCGCGCCCGGGTCACCCGCATCGTCACCGAACACCACGCGGGCGCCCGACGCGCCGTCGCGGTGGAGGCGATGCGTCCGGACGGCACGAGCATCACCGTCAGCACCGGCCTCGTCGTCGCGGCGGCCGGAGCCCTGCACACCCCTGCCCTGCTACGACGCTCCGGGCTGGCGGAACATCCGCGACTGGGCCGCAATCTGGCGATCCACCCGGCCGTCAGCGTCGCCGGGCGTTTCACGGAAGCCGTCACCGGCCCGGGTGCGGGCCCCAACATCCTGCAGAGCGTCGGAGTCGACGAATGGCACGACGAGGGCATCCTCATCGAGGCGACCGCCGCACCTCCCGGCATGACCTCCTTCGTCCTCCCGCACCTCGGCAGAGAATTGAAGCGCGAGCTGGACGACGCCGGAAAGCTCGGTCTCCTCGGCGCGATGGTCTCGGACCGCTCCTCGGGACGCGTGCGCGGCACGCATCGCCCTCTCGCGTCCTACACCCTCCACGCCGAGGACGGTCGCCGCCTCCTGCGGTCCATCACCCGCATGGGACGCATCCTCTTCGCCGCAGGAGCGCGCGAGGTCCTCACCGGCATCCCGGCACACCCGTCGGTCACCTCGCCCGCCGACCTCGACGACGTCGTCCGCCGCACCGGTCACCGCCGCCTCCACCTGTCGGCGTTCCACCCCACGGGAACCGCCGCGCTCGGGGCGGATGACCGGCACTCCCCCGTGCGCCCCGACGGGCGACTGCGCGGAACGGAAGGGGTGCTCGTCGCCGACGCGTGCCTGCTGCCGTCGTCGCCCGGCGTGAACCCTCAGATCACCATCATGGCGCTGGCGCACGCCGTGACCGAGCAGGCCGTCCGGCGCGACGGGGGATGACAGGGCCGTGGCCGCCTGTCACGAACGGGCGACCATGGTCGCATGGTCATGGTCACCGAGTGCCGTCCTGCCGTCCGGCGAGCAGGAGGTCGATGACCACCTCGCCGCGTTCCCTGCGGAGCCCTTTTGCGCTCTGTGCGCTTACCGGTTGACGGACCTCATCCCCGCCTCGTCGTACCGCTCACCGGCTGCCTCGGGCAGCTCCGCGTCGATGCGGGCCAGGTCGTCCATCGTCAGGTCGATGTCCGCCGCGGCGGCGTTCTGCTCAAGGTAGGTGCGGCGCTTGGTGCCCGGGATCGGCACCAGGTCCTCGCCCTGGGCCAGCACCCACGCGATGGCCAGCTGAGCCGGCGTCACGTCCTTCTCGGCGGCGATCTCCTGCACCTTCGCCGCCAGCCGCTGGTTCGCTTCCAGATTGGCGTCCTGGAAGCGCGGATTCTGGCGGCGCCAGTCGTTGGCGTCCAGATCGTCCGGCGAGGTGAACCGCCCGGCGAGGAAGCCGCGGCCGAGGGGCGAGTACGGTACGAAGCCGATGCCCAGCTCCCTGCAGGCCGGCAGCACCTCGGCCTCCACATCCCGCGACCACAGCGAATACTCGCTCTGCACCGCCGTGATCGGGTGCACGGCATGCGCACGCCGGATGGTCCGGGCGCTCGCCTCGCTCAGCCCGATGTAGCGCACCTTGCCCTCGGCGACCAGTTCGCTCAGCGCGCCGACCGTCTCCTCGATGGGCACGGTCGGATCGACCCGGTGCTGGTAGTACAGGTCGATGTGGTCGGTTCCCAGACGCTTCAGCGAACCGTGGACGGAGCTGCGAACGTGTTCGGCCGAGCCGTCCTGCGGGCCGACCGTGCTGATGTCGCCCGGTACAGCGTCGTCCATCCGGTAGTTGAACTTCGTCGCGATCACATACTCGTCACGGCGCCCCCGGATAGCGTCGCCGACGAGGGACTCGTTGGTGAGCGGGCCGTACATCTGCGCGGTGTCGAGGAAGTTCACCCCGAGGTCGAGGGCGTGCCGGATCGTCGCGACGCCCTCCTCCTCGTCGGCGGTTCCGTAGAAGGCCGACATGCCCATGCACCCCAGGCCGATGGCCGATACCTGCAATTCCCGCAGACCACGCTTTTGCATGTCGTGTCCCAGCCTTCCCTGCACTCTTGATCTTCCATCGGGCGACACGAAGCCTCCTGTCCATCCAGGCACAGATGCCGACACCCGGCATCCCCGCGGGAGTGGGCGCTGAGACGGCCTCGCGTGCCGTTGCGTCATCGACGCTATGACTTCGAGCGCACTCCATGGCAAGTGGGATGAGAGGAAGGCCTGGCTCCTGGAGGGGAGAGTGCATCAGCCCATGCGCAGGACGCCCCCGCCGGCGACCGCCAGCCCGACGGGGTCCGGCCTCCGGCTGTCAGATCGTGTCCCGCGCCTGTCGCGTGGAGGGCCGCCACTGGGGACAGAAACGCCCGATGGCCTGCATCTCCTGGGCGGTGTCGGCGCGAAACAGGGTGGAGACCAAGGACCACGGAGGAGAGAGCGTGACCGACACGGGCGTGGGCCGGGGCGTTTGGACGGCGGACCCAGCCCCGCTGAGTGAGACGTGCGCGTCCTGCGCGGCGCGGGGACGCGCACCGGCCGACCTGCTGATGTGCCTGACCTGCGGCCACGTGGGCTGCAACGACAGCTCTCCCGGCGCCCACGCCACGGCTCACTTCGACTCCAGCGCACATCCGGTGGCACGCACCCTGGCACACGAGGCGGAATGGGCCTGGTGCTACGAGGACGAGGTGTATCTGGACCCGCCGGAAGAGCCCGTGCCGCGTTCCGCCCCGCGGCCGCCCGAGTCGGTCTGGGACTACCCGCGGCCGCCCGTCATACGGGAGGACGACCGTGACGTGCGGGTGGAGTGCGCCGGCCAGGTGGTGGCCGAGACCCGCAGGGCCGTACGGGTACTGGAGACCAGCCATCCCCCCGTGTTCTACATCCCTCCGCAGGACGTCCGTACGGCGTTCCTGTCTCCGGCGGTCGCGGGACGGACCTGGTGCGAATGGAAGGGGTCGGCCCGGTACTGGGACGTCATCGTGGGAGACGACGTACGCCCTCGTGCCGCTTGGAGCTATCCCCGTCCCAAGCCCGGCTACGCTCTCCTCGCCGGCTTCTTCGCCTTCTACCCGAGCCGCATGGACCGCTGCACGGTCGACGGAGACGAGGTCACGGCGCAGGAGGGCGACTTCTACGGCGGCTGGATCACCGCGGAGGTGCGGGGGCCGTTCAAGGGCGCCCCGGGCACCCGACTGTGGTGAGGCGGCGACGGTCAGCCGCGCATCAGCGCTGGAAGACCGCCGTCGACACCGGCACTGCCAGCAGCAGGCTGAGTCCGATCAGGGGGAGGCGGTCCAGCCACAGGACGGCGGCGAATTCGCGCAGGGTCGCCGCCAGCCAGTAGGCGGGGGAGGTCGGCGCGCCCACGACGTGCGCGGGCACACCGACGCGGCGGGCCAGCAGGGTCGTGCGGTAGACGTGGAAGCCGCTGGTGACCACCGTGGCCCGGTGGCCGGGAGCGGTGCCGTCCACGAGCGCCGCGCTGAAGCGGAGGTTCTGCCCGGTGTTGACGGAGCGGTCTTCCCGCACGATCCGGTCGGCGGGCACCCCGCGTCCGCGCAGATAGTCGGCCATCGCCTCCGCCTCGGAGCGGACCTCGTCGTCGCCCTGTCCGCCCGAGAGGACGAACACCACATCAGGCGCGTCCGGTGCGCGGGCGGCGTCGATCGCCAGGGCGCGCTCGAGCCTGCGGGTCAGCAGCGGGCCGGGCCGGTCGCCGTCGAGCCCGGCGCCCAGGACGACGACATGGGTGGTTTCCGGCAGGGGGCTGCTACGGCCGCGGATGACCACGTAACCGGCGAAGACGAGGAAGAGCAGACTGAGGTATCCCGCGGCCGCGTTCACCGCGACCACGAGTGCACCGAACGCTTCGCCGCCGCCCGCGTAGAAGACCGCGTCGAGGCCGAGCACCGCCAGCACCGCGCAGCCGGCGGCCCCGGTCGCCAGCAGGGCTGCCTGCGGTCCGTAGCGCCGGACCAGGAGGACGCCGTCGGTCAGCAACAGCAGGCCCAGCGCGAGCGCCAGGAGCGCGGCGGCGACGGCAACGACGGTGGCGAAGGTCGGGTGGGATGCCGCACTGCGACTGGCCACGCCGAGCCCGGCTGAGGTCACCGCGAGGCAGAACAGAACGGCAGTGGAGAACCGGTGCGGTGCCAGCAGGGCGTTGACGACGCCGCCCGCGGCGAACACGACCGCGGCGAGGTACTCCGGGTACTCCGGCATGTGCCGCACTGCTCCGCTCTTCCGCCCGCCGGGCCGCTGCCCGTACCTGCCCGCCCTTCGCCGCCCGCGGGTTCGCGGATCCGGGACTGACGACTGCCGGCCATCCTCCCAGACCTGCTGGGGCGCGCCGAACGCGGGCGGGCGGTGGCACATGATCGGCCGGACCAGCACGTCGCCCCGACGGCGCCGCCCGAGAACCACACAGAACGTTCGGAAAGTCGGGTGGCAGGCGAAGGCGCGCCTTGTCGAGTTGAAGGGCCCTCGGGCCGAGTGTCAAAATTGGCGACCAACTGCACGCGGTAGGAGTGCTCCCGGGTCCACTCTTCCCAGGCGCGTCTGGCCGGGTCACGGGTCTCGAAGACCAGGTGGCCGCCGGGCCGCAGTGCTTCATGAGCTCCCCACAGCGTCTTCAGCCAGGTGTCCGGATCAACGATCTCCTGGGCGACGTTCGCGGTCATCGTCGCGAGGTCGACCTGCAATGGCGGGAGGGCTGTCGCGTCCCCGCAGATCCAGCGCACTCGCTCACTGCGCGGTCTGGACCGGGCGACGTCGACGGATGCCTGAGCGGGGTCGATGCCGACGTCGACCCCACGGTCGGCCAGGAGAAGTGCGAACACCCCGGTGCCGCAGCCGATGTCCAGAACTCGATGCGCCCCAGATGCGGCCGAACGTATGCAGAGGCGGCCCTAGGAGCTGCTGAGTTGGATCCGGATGGCCGTGCGCGGAGCGACAGCTGGACGACCGTGCGCTTCATGTTCGCCCGCTGACCCGCGCCTTGAGAACGAGGACTCGTCGCGGCCCGACTGCTGCGGGCGTGCGCCCGTTTACGATCTTCTGACTGCGGTGCACACCAGGTGCGGCGCTTGGCAGGGGGGTTCGTGGTGAACAGACGCTTCTCTTACGGCGGTTGGAGAGCTGCGGCGTTGCTGATCGCGATGGTTGTGGCCGTACCGCTGTCGGCGGCGCCGCCCGCGGCGGCCCGGCACGGGGCTGTGCCGGGCGATGTCAACGGTGACGGATACCGCGATGCGGTACTGCCCGCGCCGGGCGCGAACGTCGCCGGCACGGCGGGAGCCGGTGCGGTGGTCGTGCTCTACGGATCGAAGTCGGGCCTGTCGACGTCCCAGCGGACCGTCATCACACAGAACTCTGCCGGGGTGCCGGGCTCGGCGGAGGCGCACGACGGCTTCGGCGGCGCCACCGCGACGGCCGACCTCAACCGGGACGGGTACGCGGACCTGGTGGTGTCCGCCCCGTTCGAGGACACCCCGCAGGGCCGGGACGTCGGCACGGTGACGGTGCTGTGGGGCGGGAAGAACGGGTTGACGTCCGGCACCGACCTGCCGGCGACGAGCCCCGGCGCGTACTACGGCATCGACGTGGCGGCGTTGAGTGCGGGCCCCGGTGCCGCAACCCAGGTGCTCGTAGGCGGGTACGAGGGGGCGATGCGTTTCACCGGGCCGTTCACCCGCCGCGGCACCTACGGTGAGGCCGTCGAGAACCGGGACACCCCGTCCGTGAACAGCGTCGCGCTGGGCGACTTCGCCGAGGGGGGCCAACCGGACGCAGTGGTCGTCACCGTCCGGATGAGCGAGCTGAGCGGCGGGCAGGTGTACGTGAACCCGGTGTACGCAGGTGCGCAGCAGCAGGGCAACGGCCTGATCGCGGCCACCGGGGACGTCAACGGCGATGGGCACGACGACCTGGTCGTCGGTGACCCGGACGATCCGCAGAATGCCGCTGACGGTGCCCTCGGTGGCCGCCTGCTCGTCTGGTACGGCTCGGCGCGCGGCATAGCACGGGAGGCGCAGCCGGTGCGGCTGACGCAGAACACCCCCGGTGTTCCCGGATCGAGCGAGAAGGGTGACAACTTCGGTGCCGCCCTCGCCGTGGCCGATCTGAACCGGGACGGGCTGGAGGACATTGTGGTCGGCTCGCCGCTGGAGGACACAGGCAAAAGCAACGCCGGGCAGGTGACGGTCATCCCCGGCCGCCGGACCGGCTCCCTCGGAACCGGCGCGTACACCTACACGCAGGACACCGCCGGCATACCCGGAGCCGGCGAGACCGGGGACTCGTTCGGCACCAGCGTGGCCGTCGGCGACATCAACGGGGACGGTAGGCCGGAACTCTTCCTCAGCGCCGCCGAGGAGAACACCTCGACGGGTGCGGTATGGGTCCTGCCCGGGGGCACGGGCGGGCCAACCGCGCGAGGCAGCTACCTGATCACCGCCCCGTCCGTGGGCTTCTCCCAGCGGGAGAACACCCTCCTCGGCGGCAACGGCCTCCTCGGGGTGATCTGACACGGACGTGTACCGGCTCGGCTTCGGGGTGGGGCCATGGTCGTCGACCGGGGGGGTGGCGACCTCCACCTTGCGTTTCCCCAACTCGCCTGCGGCGTCGTCTGCTCACGACGACTCCGAACGTCATGCTGAAACGTTCAGCAAGGACGCGTCAGCCGGCCCGAAGACCGACCGCCAGCGTCAGTTCAAGGACCCGGTGCGGGGATGCGAGATCCGGAAACAGTTCCCGCAGCTGCGACATCCGGTAGCGGACCGTCTGGGGATGGACGAACAACGCCGCTGCCACCTCGTCCCGCCTGCCCTGGTGCAGCAGCCACGCCCGCAACGTCTCCTCCAGGCGCCGCGCGGTCGCGTCAGGCAGAGTCCGCAACGGTGCGAGGGCTCGGGCACGCAGGTCCGCGAACGCGTCCGCGTCGGCGCTCAGCACCAGTTCGGGCAGGTGGTCCTCGGTGTCGCGGATATCGGAGGAGAGGGAGCGCGCGCGTGCGGCTCGTGCGTACGAGGCGGAGGCACGCGTCCATGGCCGGGCCGGGCCGGCCACGGCGGTGCGGTCGGTCAGCTGCCGCAACAGATGTGATCGGTCGGCGTCAGGAACGAGCAGCACACCGGTGCCATCCGGCAGATCGTCGAGGACGAGGGTGCTCGGGTCGAGCGCGCGGTAGGCAGGCCGGGCCTGCGCGGCGGGCAGCAGGACCGCGGTCAGCGTGACCGGAGCCTGCCACCCGGCTCGTTGAGCAGAGGCGAGCAACACGTCCGGGCTCGCGCCGGCGAGGAGGTCGCGGGCCAGCTGTTCCAGGTGGCGCTCGTGGGCCCGGCCCTGGGCGGCCAGTTCGTCGGCGTGGCCCGCGGCGCTCGCGGCGGAGAGCTCGTCGATGTAGGCGAAGGTCAGCTCGGCGAACTTGGCGACCTCGGCGGCGGGCAGACCTGCGGGTACGGCACCCGCAGCCAGGCCTCGCCAGGCCACGCGGGCGCCGACGCGGTAGGCGCTGAGCAGGGCGTCCATCGAACGGCCGTCGCGCACCTCGCCGCGGCCCAGCTCGTAGGCTGCGTCACCGCCGTGGCCGCCCGTGGCGTTCCCGCTCGCGAGGTCCAGGTAGTGCCCCAGGGCGGTGCGGACGGCTCGCCGGATGGTGCCGCCCATGCTGCCCGAAAGGGCGTTGGCGTAGGAAGGGACCTCATCGATGATCGCCTGGACGACCTCGTCGGCGGTGGTCTTCAGCGCGGCCCGCAATGCGGTGACCGTCGTCTCATCCAAGGCCAGTTCGCTGGCCCTCCGGATTGCATGGCTCACGCTTTTGTTCCCTGCGAACAATTCGGTCGATCAGATTTACGTCCTGCGGTCAGGACTTTACACCCTGAGGCACAGCAAGCTGGAGTCATGACGAGTACACCCCTCCGCAGCAGGGCGTGGAAACTGCTCGAGATGGTCACGACGCCGCTGCTGCCGTCGGACTACCTCGACCTGGTCAGCCCGCTGCGTGCCGGCGCTGACCTGCGTGGGCGCATCGAGGCCGTGCACCCCGAGACGGGTGACGCCGCGACCATCGTGATCAGGCCGGGGCGGGGCTGGCGCGGCCACACAGCCGGTCAGTACGTGCGGATCGGGGTCGATGTCGACGGGGTGCGCCTGTGGCGTGCCTACTCGCTCACCTCGCCGACGAACCGCCAGGACGGCCGCATCACGATCACCGTGAAGGCGATCCCGGACGGCAAGGTCAGCAGCCACCTGGTCCGCAGGGTGAAACCGGGCACGCTGATCCAGCTCGACCAGGCGACCGGTGACTTCGTGCTGCCGGAGGCCAAGCCCGCCAAGGTGCTCTACCTGACGGCCGGCAGCGGCATCACGCCTGTGATGGGCATGCTGCGCGACACCGAGTTCGACGACGTCGTCATGGTCCACTCCGCGCCACAGCCGCACGACGTGATCTTCCGCGACGAGCTGCACGGCCTGGTCGCGGACAAGAAGCTGAGTCTCACCGAGCTGCACACCGACACGGACGGCATGCTCGACATCGCCCGTCTCGACGAACTCGTGCCCGATTGGGCCGAGCGCGAGACCTGGGCCTGCGGGCCGGCGGGCCTGCTCGACGCCGCCGAAAAGCACTGGAGCGAGCACGGCGTCCCGGAGCGCCTGCACGTAGAACGCTTCCGCCCCAGCATCGTCGCCGCCGGCGACGGTGGCGAGGTCACGTTCAGCACCACCGGCAAGACCGTCGACGCGGACGGCACCACGCCGTTGCTGGACGTCGGCGAGGAGGCCGGCGTGCTCATGCCGTCCGGGTGCCGCATGGGCATCTGCTTCGGCTGCGTCACACCGCTCAAGGCGGGCGCCGTCCGCGACCTGCGCACCGGCGAGATCACCGAGGCCGAGCCGGGCGTCCTCATCCAGACCTGCGTGTCCGCCGCGGCGGGCCCTTGCGACATCGAACGGTAGGAGCACCTTGACCGCCATCGACCCCACTGCCCACCTGACCGCGGAGCAGATCGAGGAGCTCGGCCGCGAGCTGGACGCGATCCGCGACGAGGTGATCGCGAGTCGCGGTGAGAAGGACGCCGCCTACATCCGCAAGGTCATCTCGGCGCAGCGCAAGCTCGAACTGGTCAGCAGGGGCGTGCTGTTGTTCTCGATCTTCCCGCCCGCGTGGCTGATCGGGACCGCCGGGCTGTCCGTGGCGAAGATCATGGACAACATGGAGATCGGCCACAACATCCTGCACGGCCAGTGGGACTGGATGCGGGACCCGAAGATCCACTCCACCACCTGGGAATGGGATCACGTCTCGCCGGCCGACCAGTGGAAGCATTCGCACAACGAGCTGCACCACACGTACACCAACGTGATCGGCAAGGACAACGACCTCGGCTACGGCATCATGCGCGTCGACGAGGACCAGAAGTGGCACCCGATCCACCTCGGCCAGCCGCTGTGGAACTTCATCAACGCCTGCTTCTTCGAGTACGGCATCGCAGCGTACGACCTGGAGCTCGGCAAGAACCTGCACAAGCGCCGCCGCAACAACCCGGAGTTCCGCGCGCGGGCCAGGGCCGTGGGCCGCAAGATCCGCAAGCAGGTGCTCAAGGACTACGTGATCCACCCGCTGTTGTCGGGTCCGTCGTTCCTCCCCACGCTCGCCGCCACGTTCACAGCGAACCTCGTCCGCAACATCTGGTCCCACTCGGTGATCATGTGCGGGCACTTCCCCGAGGGCGTGCAGGTCTTCGAGCGCCGGTCGATCAAGGGCGAGACGCGCGGCCAGTGGTACCTGCGCCAGATGATGGGCTCGGCGAACATCAGCGGCAGCAAGGCCATGCACTTCATGACCGGCAACCTGTCGCACCAGATCGAGCACCACCTGTTCCCTGACCTGCCGAGCAACCGGTACGCCGAGGTCGCCGTGAAGGTGCGCGCCCTGTTCGAAAAGTACGAGCTGGAGTACGTCACCGGGCCGCTGCCCAAGCAGGTGTTCTCCGCGTGGCGCAAGGTCTTCAGGCTCTCGCTGCCGAACAAGGAGCCCAAGGTGAAAACGCCGGCCCGCGAGCAGGAGCTCGTCGCGGCCTGATTCCCGGTACTGGTTCAGACCCTTCGGCCGCACCGGCGGCACGGGCCGGGTTCGGTGAGATCCGTTGCGGACGGTGAGCGACCGCGACATCAGAAGTCCGCGCGGACGGCCCTCCGCGCGGACCACGTCGGCCGGCGGGATCATGCACGCCCATGGGCGGCTCTGACACGCGGAGCGAAGCCCTCGGCGGGTGGGCGGTGGTGTGATCACCGGCAAGTGATCGACGCGACTGCGGTCAAGTACCGCTCCGGCACGCCGTGAATGGACCTGCCCGAGCACTTCGGCTCATGGAAGGGCGCCCACAACCTCGGCTGCATCGTCGTCGTACACGACCTCAACCACAACCACACCTGAGGTGCCCGCCGGGAGCCCGGGGTCGTCGATCGCCATCGGAACCGGAGTGCCCACACGAAGGTCGCCGGTCGAACGAGGAGTCGCTGCACTGGTCAGTCGCGCCGCATGGCGGTCAGGCCACGGACTGGCGTCCCGAGCGTCGCCCTGCCCGGGGTGCACCGCGCTCCGGAAATCTGATACTTCTGAGGTCATTGTCATGCATCCGTCGACCAGACGGATGGAAACCCGCGCGTCGGCGAGCGGCGGCTGAGGTCCGCGCGGGCGGGCGGATGGGAAACGGACGATGTCGTATCGGCGTGTGCTCGGACCTGCGGTTTTCGGTGCACTGTTACTGGCGGGGCTGCTGTGGTGGGCGGGGACCAGCGCCCACGCACTCAGCCTGCCCGGCGCCACACGGTTCTTCGGCCCCGACCAGGCGAACCGCCTGGTCGCCTGGACCATGCCCTGGTCGACCGACGCCCCGTCATCAGCCCAGTTCACGGACCCCACGGGCGCACCCGGCCACGGGGCGGACTACGCGGCTCTGAGAGAGACCGCCATGCGGGTGCGCTACGCCGCGCTCGTCCTGCTCTTCACGTGCGGCGCGCTGCCACTGCTGCGTCGGCTGTCGAACCGCGGCGCCGGGCGCAAAGTCGTCGCCGTGGCGGCCCTGTGGGGCTGGGGAATCGTTGCGGCCATGCTCGCCGTCACTGTGTCCGCGCCCTGGATGGTCGCTTCCGGCGGCTCGGCCGCGTTCCGGCTGCTGCCCAACCTCGCGAGTGCCATGTCCCAGGGCCGTGAACTGCCGGTGGGTGCTGCCCTGGTCGCCGCCGTGGGCACCGTCGGCCTCATGACCCTGCTGCAGCCCGAGGTGACACCCCGGCCTGGCCGGTCTGTGCCGGCCGCGGCCACCGCGCGGCTGGCCGCGACCGTGGGCACCGCAGTGGTCGCCATCGCCCTCGCCGTCCTGTCCAACGACCGGGTGGCCGGGCGGATCCAAACCGGGTTCACGGGCAGCGGGCGGCTGTCTGAGCCGGGTGATCTGCTGCGGCTGTGGATCCAGCTCAGCGCCTGGACCCTGCCCACCGCCTCCGCTCCCGGGCGCTGGCTGCTGTACCGGCTCGGCGACGTGGCGCTGCTCGCCCTGGTCTGGTGGGGGCTACGGCTGCTGCCCGTACTGCTCGACCGCGTCACCTACCCCGCCTACTCGCTCGGCGCCGTCGCCGCCACCACCTTGGGCGTGGTGGTGAACGGACTCTGGCACTCGCTGCTCTCTTTTCAGGGCAGCACCGGTGGCCCCCTGCTCTACTACGTCTCCATAGGTCAAGGCGTGTCGGCGGCTCTCGTCTTCGGCATCCTGGCCGGCTGCGCCAGCACGATGACCGTCCGGATCCGCAGCCGCGCACAGCAGCCTGCCCCGCCCACACCGCAAACCCAAGCGGCCGGACCGGTCTGACCGGTCCGGCCAGCCTGGCCGAACAACAGGTACCGACGAGCCTCAGGCCGACTCCATCCGGCAGACGGCGTTACACGCACGACAGCGAGAGGTGCAGTCGGCGGGAGGTTGGCCATGTAAACCGCCCACCGTCGCCGGCAAACCCGGGTGTTGCCCGCTCCGAGCATCGAGTGGTGTCAACTCCCGCCTACGGACCACGTTGGGGGAAGCCTCTCCGTTCTCGTCCGCACGGCCTCGATGATCGGGGGAAGGCGGGGTATCCGGGAGACGACGACGCTGTCCCGACTCCCTTACAAGGAGGTCTGCGCTGTGCTCTCGCTCAAGCGCTTACTCGACCGCAGTCTGACCGCGCAGGCGACCCTGGTGTTCCTGCTGGGACTGGGCATCACGGCACTGTTCCGCAAGGACGAGCACCCCGCGCTCTGGGTGTTCCACAGCGCTCTCTACACCGGGGTCGCCGTCGCGGTTCTGGCCGTCCAGCGCCGCCGGGCCGCCCGAGCCGTGGGCACCGACGCGGGCGGACTGGCCGATCTGAACCGGAAGATCCGACACCATGAGGTGCCGCAGGACCCCCAGCAGCAGGCGGCCATGCGACGGCTGGTCGCCGAGCAGCTTGGCCAGATGGAGCGGGCGGGCAAGTGGCTGCCGTACTGGCTCGGCGTTATGGGCCTCGTCGTGGTCGGCATCTTCGTCCTGGGGGCCGTCAGTGGGTCCCTCGTCTTCCCCCTTCTCTTCGCGGTCGGCATGGTCATGCTGTGCTCATGGGTCCTGTGGATGCGCCGTCGCTCCATGGACCGCCTCCGCCGGATGCACGGGGCCCTGCGACAGCAGTGAACGGCCTTGCAGGCCGGTGACAGTGGGCAAGTCCCCGAACTCAGCGGCTTTCTGGTCGGCTGTCGTGGCTGGGTCGTACTGTGCCCCGATGCGCTACTTGGTGGAGCCTTTCATCATCGGAGCCTTGAGGCGGGGCCGTTCGGTTGAGCAGTTCCTCGGGCCGGTCGGTTCGCCCGAGCGCCCGGGTGTGAGGTATGCCGAGGTCCGGGCGGCGAGGGCCGTGCACGTTCTGACCGGGCAAGCCTAAACACAGTCGCGTTCGGCGCCGTAGGTTCCGGTGCCTTCCATTCCGACCGCGATGACGTCGCCCCGGGCCCGGAAACAGGCCAGCAGCTGTTCGTATCCGGCCGACGTAGTCCCGAATGACTGCGTCTCCGGGTTGCGGCCAGACCCCCGAGCGATGCCGCGTACATCCTCACTGTCAGACCCCTCTGCCACGATCGGTGTATGGGATTCTTCGACGATCTGGTGTTACCGGAGGAACCGGCCGCCGAGCGGACGGTATTGGTCCGGCTGGGCCCGCCGGGAGAGGACGCAGGGCGGTACGCGCCGCCGGTTGACTGGTTCGCTCCTGCGCTGTTGCCGCAGCTTGAGGTGCTCGGCGCCGGTCCGGACACGAAGGTGCTGCTTACGGGATGGTCGGTGTGGCCGCAGGCTGCCACCCTGCATCTGGCGGTCTTCCGTAGGACCCGCCACCACAGCGCGGCTGCCGGACGGCAGTCCGGGTTGCGGGTGGGCCTGCTGTTCTCCGACGGCCGCCGGGTGACCTCGCTGGACGGCACGACAGACCGGAGGGTGGAGTTCACCGGTGCGCAGGGACAGGTGACCGTGGCTTCCACACCGCAAGCGGTCGGGCTGATCCCGCTGGATGCCGGATTACACCATTCGCGACGGTCCCTCTTCAAGACCGACGTCGACCTGTATCTGGCAGAGATCCCACCTGCCGGAGAGGCTCAGCTGGTGGTGGAGTGGCCGGACGAGGGTATTGCCGAAACCCGCACCTCGGTCGACGTGGCGGCCCTCCATGCCGCGTCGAGGCGGGTGCTCGAGGTCTGGCCGACGCTCGAGCCGCCGGATCCGTCAGAGCAGCCGGGCGCCTTCGGGTACATGGAGGTGAGCGGACCGCCTGCTTTCCTGGCCCCGCCCTTGACTCGGCACCAGCGCGAGATGCTGCGCCGCCAGGAGGAAGCCAGCAGGCGCTATGTGCCGCGGGCCGACTGGCAGCAACTGGGTTACCAGGACTGGGAGGACGCGGCCCTGATCCGTGCACGGCTGGACGCAGGGGCACCGCCCGACGCCCGCGTCGGATGGCGTGGCACCACTCCACTGCATCTGACGGCGGAACAGGGGGCAGCGGAAGCGGTCGACGCGCTCTTGTCGCATGACGCGGAAGTCGACGCACGCGACGACGACGGACACACACCGCTGTGGTACGCCGCCTGCAGCGTAGACGAGGGCAGTGTCAGAGCGCTGATCGACGCCGGGGCCGATGCGTGGACGCCGCAGAGCGGACCGTGGTCCCCGGGCCGGCTGCTGCTGACCACGTCGCTCGCTCCACTCGTCGCGGATCTGCCTGGGGCGGTGGAGCTGCCCGCCGAGGAAGCCGAGGCGTTCACAGCGGCGGACGCGCTCATCGCGGCCTTCGGCGACCAGGAACTGTGGACCGAAGGGCTCGGCATTTGCTTCGTGCAGGGACTGAGCGAGGACGAGGTGATCCGGCGGCTCGGCGCAGACCCCGCGCGGTGCCCGAAGGCAGACTCCGAGCATGCGCCCTTCGATCCGATGGACTACGACGAGTCCCTCCGCTACGTGGGCGTAACGAGCGTGCCCGGGGCCCCCGGCGGCTGCGCGATCACGCAGGACGGCTACATGCCGAGCGACGACGCCGTACTGCGGGCCATATCGGCGGGCACCGCCGCCTACGGAATCTACTTCAACCCCAAGGGCGGGACGTTCGGCACCATGGCCCGCGACGGCGAAGTCGTCGAGCATGAGGAAATAGGCCTCTATCCGGACAGGCCCGACCCGGCCACGCACTGGCACTTCCGCTTCTGGCAGCGCCGGTCCACCTTCCCGCACGACGCCGACACACTCGCCTACGCCTGTGCCGCGGCCGGACTGAGGATCCACGACGGCCGGGAGGTCGCGGATCGTGGCGCCCCGCGCCGCTGGGTGCCGCTGCCTTCTCAACTCCAGCGCTGAAGCCTCGAGCCATTGGCCAGGGAGGCGCTCATGTCCAGGGAAGCAGGAGCGCCCTCTGGCCCCTGCGCGGCCTGCTTCACCCACCCGCGAACCGCCGAGCCAGCACCTTTCCAGCAAGTCCGTCGGATGGGGCACTGTTCAAGAGTCAGTCACCCCCGCCCTTCACTCGCCCTCTTCTTCGCAGACGGGGCGGCAACAGCGGAAAGAGCGCTGCACCGGCAGATGACGGTGTTCGCGGGCGTTACCAGGCCCCGCACTGCGGCGCCGGTGGCCAGTGAGGTCAGCAGGGCGTGAGCGGGGCCGGCCTCGCCGGTGGTGCCTATGCCGGGGGTGCAGGGTGATCCGGCCGGACAGCGAGGTGTGGTGAGCGTCCAGGGCTGTGTGCATGTGCATCACGTCATCATCTGGATCGAGGACCGCAGTAACCGGTGGCGAGGCGGACGGCACGGCAGCGGTGGTGGTAGCGAGCCGACTGAAGACCCAGCGCAGCAGCTGCATTGACGACGCCGGTCTCCTCTCCCCGGCCGGCGTCGTACTTCTTGTCCCTGAGCATGGCATTGGCCTGACGTGTACGCACCACTGCTGTCGGTACCCGAGCCGACCGTCGCTTTCGACCATCTGGCTAGTACGAACGGCCCCTCCGGCAACAGAAGCTGGGCATACGGTCTCTACCGCCTCGAACGCGCACAGCGGCTTCGCGTGTGCCCCAGCGAGGTGAAGGTCCGCTCACTCCACTACGAGTCGCGGACATGGGGCGTGGGTCGCTCAACTCCGGGCTTGTCCTTCGGCTTCGCGGCTCGGGCCTGGTCCACTGACGCGCCATAGCAGCAGGCGAGTGGGGAATCAGCCGACCATCCACTCCGCTTGATGGGATGACTCTCCAAGCGCTGGAGCGACGGTATGGCGGCCGATGTCGGAAAGCGTTGCTGGTGGCCGCTGCCAGGGCGTCCAGCAGCGCAAGGCCGAGTCACGCCGCCTTTGCGGCCGGCCTGGCTCCTGAGCACCGGGTACAGGCCCGTCTCACCGATGAACGACACCGACATGAGGGTGTCGTCGCAAGAGCGCGGAAGCGGTGAGGCCGTGCGCGGCCCCCTGACAACTGTCAGGGACCTGGTCATCCCACGCCTGCCGGGCATGACGGACCAGTTGGACACACCTGGTGCCCGGATACCCAAGAGGACGTAGATCCCCATGACACTTCGACCCCGTCGCACGGGTGCTCTCATCACCGCGCTGGCCACCGCCGCCGCTGTGCTGGGCCTGGCGACGCCCGCGGACGCCGCCATCCACCGGTGCAGCATCTCCGGGGACATGACAAGTTGCACGACGGTGACCGGCATCGACCCGGGCTCCTGGCTGCAGATGCGCACCGGTCCGGGATACGGGTACGCAAACGTCCCCCACGGGACGCTTCTCAACGGTGACGAGGTCGGCCTCACCTGCTGGACGACCGGTGACGGAGCAGCGGACAACCCCAACTACCGCTACAGGATGCTCATCGACCTGGGGGTGCGGTCGGGTTACGTCAACGACTGGTACCTCAACACCGGCAACCCGAGTGTGTGGCAGCAGCAGATCCGGCGCTGCTGACTGGCGGAGGCCCGTAGGAGAGATGCAGAGGCACGCCCCGACGACCAGGTGACAATGCCGGTGCCGGGGGCCGGAGCGTCGGTGACGGACCGGAGCGGCCACCTGCTTCGGTCCGTCACCGCAAGTGAACCCGGAGTTCACAGCGGTTCTCAGTCATCCTCCGGGAACGGCAGCGGATCCGTGACCCAGCCCGCCGTCAGCACGAGCCGCGTGTGACGATGCAGGGCGAGGAAGGCGAATGGCCGGTCGAAGGCGGCCCTGATACGGGTCGTCACGTACCGGACGTCGGGTACGCCCCCGGCTACTGCACTGAACGCAGTCACCGCGGCGGCCTCAAAACCCCGCGCGCCGAACTTCGCCATGATGTTCTGCTTGGCCGACCCTATGGCGAGCGGGAAGTCGCTGACGCCGGGGAAGTGTCCGCGCGAGGTGTCCTGTGCCGTCGTAAGCCCGAACAACCGGTGGAGCGCCAACAGATCGTGGCTTGCGCTCATGTGGTACGCCACGGTCGTCACGTCGAGCGACGGTGGCACGGGCCGCGTGCGGCGCACCTTCTCCACCAGCAGGCCAGGGCCCACGTTCCCAAAGGGCAGCCGCGGTCCCGGCACGACCGCGCACCGGCCGGCGAGGATGTCGACCCCGGCTTCCAGCACCTGCACCGGCTTCATGTCCTCCTCACCGAGCAGCAGGTGCACGTCCAGGGCGTTGTTCCCCAGTACCTTCAGCTCGGTTACGTATCCGCCGGGTGTGTCCGCCACCCCGACCCGGTCCAGCACGGCGCTGGAGCGCCGCAGGCCCAGCCGCGGCTTGGCGGCCCATGGCTCGTACGCCGTCTCCAAATCCACCTCTTGGAAAGGGCTCAGCCACTGCGTGCGCATGGTCAGCGCGCTCGCCAGCACCATTTCCGTGTCCTCGGCCAGCGTGACCGGCATGCGGTCGATCAGCCCGCCCGTCCGCTTCACCGCCCAGGCGTCCAGCGCTTGGTGGTCGGCCACGGGGTCCCCCGTGAGTACCCCCTGGGCGTCGGCAGGCAGGCCCGCTTCCCATTCCTCCCTCAGCTCCAGCGTCCGCTTCGTCCACAGCCCCAGAGCTGTGTCCAGTCCCCGCATGGCGTTCATCGCCGCGAGCAACTCGCTCGCAGCGTCCCTCGCTTGCCCGGCGGGGAGGCCGAGAGCCTCCGCCAGTTCGACCCGCGCCGCGCCCTCGGCCGCGTCGGCCAAGTGGGCCAGCAGCGGCCACACCCCCGCGGCCGAGAAGGCCGTGCCGTCCTCCGAGACACCCGCCCACCGCGCGGTCAAGCCGTTCACCGCGTGCACCGTTGTCGTCGCGACTCCCATTCCACCCCCACCGTCGGCGCGCCTAGGGTGCGCCCAGTCCTACGTCGGTTCATGTGTCGCGGCCATCCGGCCCAGAAGGACGGTACCCGTGCCCCTGCCTCGCCTCCCGACTGAGGGCGCGCACCTGCCCACTTGCCAGAGCCGCCCTGTGCACCAGGTCACATGGGCTGGAGCTTCAGGGGCACCCATAACTAGCTCGCTCCTGGTGCGCTATGAGCTAACGCGCGTTGGCACGCCGTACCACTCCTCCGGCGGTGGTGAGCCGGGGCGTACCACCAGGGACGGTGGTCAGCAGGGCCTCGGGGCGGAACCTCCCGCGCGCCGGGACCCATCGCCACCGCTGGTCAGCCCTCTTGTGCCAGTGCTCCCGGGCTACTCGGCAGGGCACTGGACAGGTCGCCAGAGCGGCATCCGCGCCATCACCCCCGGAGCTGTCCGGTCTGTCGCGCGTATCCGTAGGCTCCCTTGGTGAAGGGACGTGATGAGACCTGTGGACATGAGTCGCGCAGAGGCGTCCGCACTCGTGCAGCGGATCATTGACGTCGACTACGTCTCAGACGACGAGGTAGACGACTGGCTGGACCGGCTGGACAGAGCTCTGGGATGCCCGTCCGGTCATGTCAGCGGCTTGATCGTCTGGCCGCCGGAGAGCCCCCACCCATCGGTAACGACACAACGCTCGATGACGATCACTTCTGCAAGGCGTCGACGGAGACGACAAGAGTGCGAAGAGGAGGCCGCGCGGTGGGAAGCCTGCTGAAGGGCGTTTCCCGGATCAGATGGGGAGAGCTGCGTGACGCAGCAGAAGCTCCGGCTGTGGGCATCCCTTCTCTGTTATCCCGCATCGCGCATGCAGATGAGGCCACCGCCCGTCTCGCCATCGATGAACTCGGCGACCGTGTTTGTGCGTTGGGATTCGTAATCGGCGAGGTGACGGCCACGACTGTCCCGTTCCTCCTGGAACTTGTCGGGGCCCCGCACGTACCGTGCAAAGCCGAGTTGATGGACCTGCTGGCGAGCATCTACCGGACCGAGCAATGGCACTCCGCCGCCGCGGCGGCGAGGGACCAAAAGAACTACACGAGCTACCAAGAGCAACCAGGCTGGGAGGAGGCCGCCAGGGCCGCCGTGTACACAGGTCGGCCCGTTCTCGAAGAGCTTGCCTCGTCTGTGAGGCCGGAAGAAGCAGCCCCAGCCCGGAATTTGCTGCGGGTCATGGATGAGGCGCCGCCCTTCCCGGAACTCTGAGCAAGCACTGCGGGGCGACCGTTAGGACGGGCGGTACGCGCTCACCAGCAGTGTGTCGGCGGTGCGCTGCCCGCCGGTAGCGGCAGGCAGTACGTCGACGGTGACGTTGATGAATCCGGCCGCGTCCAGCAGCTCGGTCCATACATGCTCCTGGAGGACCCAGCGGCGCATCGTGGTCGCTTCCCCCTCCGGCGTCCTTGCCGGGATGTCGGCACCGACAGCTTCGGGCTGAGCGGGCGTCCCGTTCAGGTACTGGGCGAGAGTGGAGTACACAAGTCGACCGCCTGGCTTGAGCGCTGCGGCCGCGGCCGGCAGCACCTCGTGTGGTTCGGTGAAGTCCAAGGCGCCGAAGACGCTGTACAGCACGTCGTACGCGCGGGTCATCGCGTGCAGGTGGGGCACCACGTCGGACTGCACGATCTGCAGACCTGGCGCGAGGTGGGCGTAGAGGTCGGTTGCCATGGCGTGTTGTGCGGGCGAGGCGTCGATGGCGACGACCCGGGCCGGCTGGTGATGAACCGCCAGATGTGCTGCGTGCTGGGCTGCGCCGGCGCCGAGGTCGCCCACACAGCGGCCAGTCAGTTCCCCGAGGATCTCGGAGCCGGGCCCGGCGTCCTGGCTCCACCTCCAGTAGAAAGCGCCGGGGACCGCGCGGTCGCGAGTGGCGCGGGCCCGGCCGTAGTGATGCCAAAGGTCTGGGGTTCTGGTGGTCACCCGGCTCATCCTGGCGGCCGCCCCCGGGTCGTGGACCGACTCCCCGAAATCTCACCCTGGCGTGCCCTGGCTCGGCCGTACGGCCAGGTGTGCTCGGCGCCGAACGCGTCGATGCGCGCACTCCGTGCACGGCCCACGTCGTGCAGCATCACCATCTCGAAGCCGGACTCCACGTACTCGTGAAGGAAGCTCAGACTGTGCGTCGGCCGGGATCGGATGAGACGTTCACCGCGCCCGCCATCTATTCGGGCGTTACGTGCTCGCTGAGGATGTCAAACAGTTCAGTGGAGTCCGGTTCCCGTATGAGTGGCCCAAGCCGACGGCAAAGTGGAAGCGGAATGGCCGACGCGACGATGCTGGGTCGCGTGTCCCCCGGATCCTGACCGGTCAGGTGCACCCGCCAACCGGAGATCGACCCGTGGAGTTCCACGTGCCCTCCGTGAGTCCGACCGGGTTACCGGTTGGGATGATTCCGGAGTCCAGGATGCGTCGTGCGAGCGGTTCGAGCAGGTGGGCGAGGCGGGTGGTGGCGTCGACGCCCAGAGCCTGCCACGGCGCGAGGGCCGCCGCGTCCGTGTCCGCCTCCATCTGCTCGTGAGCAGCCGCCCCGGCCTCGGTGAGGCGCCCCTCCTCGTCGATCCAGCCGCGCTCGCGCAACTTCGCCTGCGCCGCACTCCATTCCACGACGTCCCACTGACGGACGCGGCGCTGGAACTCGGCGTCGGTTTCCCCTGTCGCGCTCTTGAGCACCAGCGCCTCGACCGGTCCCAGACGACGGCCCACCAGCACGGCTACATGGCCGTCGCCACGGTGTTCGCGCAGCGTGGTCACAGCCTGCCAGAGCCTGACGTGCGGCTGGGCCGGGCGGGGCAGGGCCTGGTTGGCTGCGCCGAGCACCCGTCCCGCTGTGTCCGCGGCGCCGGCGGCCTCCCAGGCGAGGTCGGCGGCCTCGGCCAGTTCGGCGGAGGCGACGACGTCCGGACCGAAAAGGCTCTTCATCGCGGCGTCCACGGCCTGCTCGCGTGCCTCGATCACCTGCTGCGGAGATGCGAGAGCCCAGGCGTCCGGCAGTGCGCTCGCCGCCCGGTCGGGGTGGAAGACGTAGAAGCAGCTGGTGACGACGGAGGCGGGAACCGTGCCGAGAGGCGCCGCACGCAGGGCGAAATAGCCCATCCAGTAGCCGTGCAATCCGAGACCCTCCGCGGCCTCGCGCACCTCGGGGGTGAAGTAGACCAGCTGGTGGACCGGTTCGAACCTTTCCCACATCGCCCGTGCGACGCTTTCGCTCATCATCTTCAGGCCCTCCCGGCTCGTCCTGCTCGGCTGCAGCGAACGCCGAGAGGCAGCATCCATCATGACGGCGGTCATAACAACCCTCGGTCTGTAGGTCGCCGCAGCGCCTTCAGGGCGGCCGGCCACGATCCCCGGGCCGGGAGTGCAGGTCGAACGGCCTTTCATCGCCATGGGCAACGGGGTGGGCTCTGCCTGCCCAACTACGTAAGGTCACCCGAGACCGCGTCATCTGCACCTGCAGCTCAGTCGCAACGCCGTTTGCCGGATCGGCAACGGGAGTGGCAGAACCGCGACTCGGTCGGCGACCGTGGGCCCATGACCGATGACACCGCAGCAGCAGGATCGCCCGCGCCTGACAGCCCATCGCCTACCGACGGATACGTCGGCGACCCGGCGGTGCGGGCGGAATGGGACAACCGTTACGCCGACCGACACCAGTTGTGGAGCGGCCGGCCCAACGGCGCCCTCATGGCCGAGGTCGCCGCGCTCACACCCGGGCGCGTGCTCGACGTCGGCTGCGGGGAAGGGGCAGACGCCATCTGGCTCGCGCGGGGTGGGTGGGACGTGACCGCGCTCGATGTCTCGGGCGTGGCGCTGGAGCGGGCAGCCGGGCACGCGCGGGATGCCGGAGTCGACGTTCAGTGGGTACATGCTGCGCTCACCGACGCGGTGCTCCCACCGGCCTCCTTCGACCTGGTGTCCGCGCAATACCCGGCCTTGCTGCGCACCCCCGACGCCGCAGCCGAGCGCGCGCTCCTCGCAGCCGTGGCGCCCGGCGGCGTGCTGCTGCTCGTGCATCACGCGGGGATGGACACCCAACACGCGCACGAGAGCGGCTTCGACCCGGCCGACTACGTCTGGCCCTCGATGGTCGCCGATCTCCTGGACGGCGACTGGGAGGTGGAGGCGAACGAGCAACGGCCGCGCGTGGCGCCCGAGGGTGGTGCCGGCACGCACCACACCGACGACCTGGTGCTGCGGGTGCGCCGGCTGCGCTGAGACCTCGCGGTCGGAGCATCGCGGGCGATCCCGTAGCGCCCGTAGGATGCATGCATGCCCGAGCCGATACGGATCAGCCGCCGCGCGTGGGTCGCTGGGTGGGTGCTGTTGTGCGGGGTGGGCATCGCCGCCACCGCCGGGCTGAACGCCGCCTCGGCACCGGACCCGCGCCCCGAGGAGCCCGTCAGCCCCGAGTGCGCCGAGTACATCGCGGACATCGAGACGCAGTTGGCCAAGGCCAAGCAGCAAGGCACGGACGACGGCGTACTGGCCTTCTCCCGGAGCAAGGTCGGCGCGGACGACTGCAGCGATGAGATCCGCGACCACTTCGGGGGCGATCGGTGAGCAGCAATGGAGGACAGCGCTCGACAAACTGGGCCGGCATCGGCTGCCTTCCCTGGCGGACGTGGAATCGCCGGACGTGGAGTCGCCTAAACGGCTCCGCGCTCACATCGCTCGCCCCTACCTGAAGCTGCCGGCTCCGCCCACGCGCAGCTGAATCGGTCGCAGCTAAGCCCTACGGTCAGCAGGAGCTGCTGCACGACGACGAACTGCTCCCACATGAAGACGAGCTGCTCCCGCAGGATGACGAGCTGCCGCAGGACGAGGAACCGCCGCTGGAGCAGTCACTCGAGGGATGCTCGCTCGTGCCTCCCTCCCACCAGGAGGAGTGGTCGACGGGGCTGTCGGCGGTATGCGCCCTCGTTGCGTTGTACGCGCCGGTGCCGGTCGGCCATGTTCCGTGGCCCTGTCCGGCGGCACTCAGGCCGGACGCGGCTGCGCGCATGCTCAGATCGTCCCAGGCGCGACGCCATGCCCGGCGCACCATCCAGGTGGTCACCGTTACGAGCGCCAACACGAACACGCCCACCCATACGAATGCGATCAACATGACGCCCCCTCCGCCGGACTGCGCCCGGATTGCCCGCAGTATGCCCGGCGTTGTGCTGGCCTGAAGCACCTCTTGAGCAAGTCCAGAGCTTCGACCGGGCCCGTTTATGTTGCTGACCGTGGTGCGCGGGAACGCGGGGGGACACAGGGCGCGCGCCCGTACGGCAGTGAGCGGTGTCGCCGTCGCCGCCCTGGCCGTCGTCGCGATGCCCGGAAACGCCCAGGCGGCCGAGGACCGGGATCAGGGCTGCCCTACGGGATACGTCTGCTTCTACAGCGGCAGCTTGGGCAGCGGTGACCGCTGTCAGTCGTCCGAGGACGACCCCAACTGGTACGACGGCCCGGTGCGCTGTTCGTGGATCGGTACCGAGCCCGTGCGGTCCATCCGGAACCAGGGCTCCACCCCGGTGGCCTTCCACCGGCAGCGGGGCTTCGCCGGCCCACCGGTGTGCGTCGCGCCCGGCGCGACGGTGAACGTCGTGGACCGGTTCCGCTCACACCGCTGGGTGGACGGCTGCTGAAGCCGCATCTGTGGCGGGCCGCATCCCGAGAAAGGATGCGGCCCGCCCTGTTCACGCCAGGAGCGCGACATGGCTTCTCGTCGACCTGGGTCGAGGGGCAGGGCGGCGAACGCTCATGGCCGCCAGGAGTGCCGGCCGGCGCCTGTTCGTCGATGGAGTCGAAGAACGTGAATCCGGGGACTGGCAACCTTCCGGCTCAGCCGTTCAGGATGCCGCCGACCTCGGTGACGGGGACCGTGTCCGAGGCCCGCGGGACCCGCACACGCACCGGCTTGCCGATGTCCGATAGGGCCATGGTCAGCGTGACCCGCGCACCAGACATGTCCACATTCATGCGTATCTGCACCAGCCGCCCTGGGGCGTCGACCCACGCGTCCGCCAAGACCGGCACATCGCTGCCCACGGCGTCGCGGGCCTGGTCCCTCCTCGTGCGCACTTCCGTGGCCATGCGCAGGGTGGCGGTCCGGTGGTCGAGGATGCCGCGGTAACGCACGGCGCGCACCCCTTGGGCGTTCTCCGTCCCCTCCCGGGAGATCTTGCGCATCGCGGCGATCTGCTGCAGGACGTGCTCGGGGTCGTTGAGCGGGGCCCGCAGCAGGTAGTGGGCCTCCGCCTCGTGCCGGGGCATGACCCCCAGGCGTCCTCGCCGCTTCCCTGGACACCGCTGATGTAGATCTTGTTGTCCGAGGTCCTCTTCTCCGACATCGGCGCCGAACACCGCCCGGTGAGAAGCACCGCCTCCGTGTTCGTACCGTGTTCCTTCTCAGCGTTGAGCCAGCCCGCGTCGTCGGGCCGCCGCTCCGAAGTAGTCGCCGCCCTTGCGCCTGACGTCGTCCGTGCCCCACGCCTGCCCGTCGTCACCGGCCGCAGCCTGCGCTCCGTCGACGCTCTGCCGCAGCGGTGCCTTGACCAGCCTCGGTATGTGCTTCGAGCAGTGGATGTAGGCCTCCTCGACCTCGACCTCCACCCACATCTGAGGACGGCGGCCCGGGACCGGGTCGACGGGGAGGCCGGGGTACTTACGGCGCATGGCCTCGTCGGTAACCAGCTGGGCGCGGCCGTTGACGTGCAGGCCGATACGGTCCTGGGAGAAGTCGATCATCAGGATGCCGACGTGGGGGTTCTCCCGGATGTTGCCGAGCGAGGCCATGACCCCGTTCCCGCGGTACTCCGGGTATGCCAGGGTCGCGGCATCGAGCACCTGGAGGAAACCGGGCGGTCCGGCCCGGAACGTGCTGTCGCACTCCCCGTGCCCGTCCGCCGTGGCGAGGAAGAACATCTCCTGACGGGCTACGAACTCCGTCATCCGCGAGTTGAGCCGGTCGAGCACCTGTTCGCTGTAGAACCGATCTGCACGGTCGACTGTTCCCACCTCACGCTGGATCTGGTGCTCGCCATGGCTTCCGGGTCGCTCTGCTCGCTCGTCGTGGTGCAACGGTCCTCCCTGACAGGCATTCAGTCGAGTGCAGCGGTCCACGGGGCCCAGGGAGTGCGAGCGCCTCTGTCCGGGCCATGGCCCGGTGTTCACAAGACTCACGTGACCTGATTGCATCGCCGCTCAGGCCGAAAATCGCACCGGCCATGCCCATGAGGGTAGAGCAGAGCAGCCGTGGGGCGCGGACCGGGCCACGGCGCCGGGGCCGGGTCAGGCGGCACCGGCCCACTGATGTCATCGCCCCCGGCATTGCCTTCCTGGCCGGGCGTGCTGGAGCTTGCGGGTGAAGCGGTGCATGTGGGGGTCGAGCAGCTCGTCCGATTCCTGGAGCACCTGCTCGGCGGTCAGCCACCGGATCGCGTCGAACTCGTCCTGGTCGTAGGACGTGATGGACTCGGCATCGGCGTTGAGGAGGTACCAGAGCGAGACGTCGGTGTGTACGCCCTGCCCCCGTGTCTCGGTGACGGTGAGGAAGAAGGGGAGCTCGCCGGTGATCTGCGAGGCCGTGGCCCGGAGACCCAGCTCCTCACGACATTCGCGTACCACCGTGGTCCACGGGTCTTCCTCCGGCTCGACGTGCCCGCCGGCCGGCAGCCACAAGCCGGCCTTGCGGTGCGCAACGAGCAGCAGCTGGCCGCTGGTGTCGTCGAGGACGACGAAGTAGCACACCAAGTGCATCGCGGGAACATCCGGCTTGCGCACCCGGTACACCGGGGCCCCGCCGGCGATCCACTGCGTCGCGGTTTCCAGATGGGCTCGCTCCAGGTCATCCCAGGGGCCGATGGCGCCGAGCAGCTCCAGAAGGCGGGCCCGCCGCTGATCATCATGCTCGGTGAGGGGACGGGCAGTTGAGGCCATCCATGCATCCTGTCCATTCCTACGCGTCAGATCAATCTCAGCCAGGGACCGGATCTTCGGAGACGGGCAGCGGTTCTGGCGTCTTCGGGGCCAGCGCGCGGACGGAGGGGGTGGCGACCATGGCAAGGGTGGCGAGGAGGATGAGCGCGGCGGACGCGTAGAGGGTGGCGTGCAGGCCGAAGAGGAGTACCGCGGGTCCGGCGGCGAACTGGGCGAGCGGGAGCGCGAGGAAGGAGCCGAGGTCGTCGTAGGCGTAGACGCGGGCCAGGCGGTCCTCGGGGATCTGCTCGTTGAGGGTCGAGTACCAGGCGACGCCGGCCTGCTCGATGCCCATGCCGGCCACGAAGTTGGCCACGACCAGCGCCCAGGTGTACGGGGCGAGCGCGAGCAGCAGCGGGGTCATCGCCGTCAGGCCCATCAGTGCGCAGCCGACCAGGATCGCGCGCCGGGGTCGCCAGCTCAGCGAGAGTACGCCGCCGGCGACCGCGCCGAGCGAGCCCGCGGCGACGACGAGGCCCCAGCCGCTGCGGCCGATCCCGGTGGTGTCGGCGACAGCCGGACCAAGGACGGCGAACGAGGCGGTGCTGCCTGCGTTGAGGAAGCAGAAGGCCACCACGATCACCCACACCCAGCTTCGGGAGGTGAACTCCTGCCACCCGACCCGCAGTTCATGCACGAAGCCGAGGCTGGGCGCGGCCGGCGCGGCCTGGACGCGGATCAGCGCGAAGGACGCGGCAGCGAGCGCGAAGCTGGCAGCGTCGACGGCCAGCCCCCAGCCGGGGCCGATCGCGGCGACCAGTACGCCGCCCAGCGAGGCACCCACGATCATCGCGCTGCTGCTCGCGATCCGGGAGAGCGCGAGGGCGGCGCGGCGGGACTCGGCCGGCACGGTCTGGGGCAACAGGGCCTGGGCGGCGGGCTGGTAGCAGGAACTTGCCGCCCCGTTGACCGCGGCGAGCACCATGAGCACGGGAACGGCGGCGCTGTGAGTGAGGACCAGGGCGGCGATCACCGCCTGGCTCGCGGCGCTGACCGTGCTGCTGCCGACCAGCAGCGGGCCGCGCGGCAGCCGGTCCGCCAGCACTCCGCCGTACAGCAGGAAGAGGATGCTGGTGAGGGAGTAGGCGCCGACCACCAACCCGAGCGAGCCGACCGAGCCAGTGGCGTCGAGCACGGCGAACGCCAGGGCGATCGTCGCCACCCCGGTGCCGAGCAGGTTGGCCGTCGTACCGATGAAGAGGTGGCGAAACGGGCGGTGGCGCAGCGGCGCCAGGGCGGCAGGCATGGGCCTGATCGTCGGCACTGGGCGGCTCGCCCGTCAAAGGGTTATGGACCGGCACCGGGCCAGGTGTGTCCGTTCAGTGCCCCGCCGGCCGACGCCTTGGCTGCTCGCGTGTCGTACCGGGTGGAGACCGAGGCCCACGCGCTGCGGCCGACGCCGGGGCCACCGGCACCGTCGCGGACCAGATCCTCGGTCCCGGCAGCCAGGACGTGGGCCGTCGATCGACATCCGTGCCGACGGATGGCTCAGTCTGCGGGGTCCGGCGGCCACGGACCCAGGTGCGGCAAGTGAGGGCCGGTCGTGCTCAGGTGACCGTCGGTGCTCCGGCCGGCCATCCAGGCGGCAAGGTCACGCACTGCTCCAGTGACCTCGACTGTCGTCCCGCTGCCCAGGGTTCGGGTGAACCCGTCGTCGACGGCGCGCAAGACCAGCCGCATGCCGGCGGGGGCGCGGTCCGCGAGAAAGTCCAGTGCGTGGAGGGCGAACGCGGGCGGCCAGTCGCGGGGGCGGTAGTCGAGCGCGAGGTCGACGGCATGGATTTCCGCCTCTCGCCAGCGTGCCAGCGCGGTGTCCAGCACCGTGGCATGGCGGAATCGGACCGGGCGCCGCCAGTCCGCCGCCGTCAGCCGGCTCCACGCGTCTTCCAGCGTCCGCTGGGCCAGAACCAGGTCCTCACGTAGCTCGGCTATGGGCCGGGCGGCACCACGCGCGATGGATCGGTCTCGTTCTCCCTGACCGCCGTCGTACATGTCGATGAGCTCACCGCGCAGAGCGGCCAGTGCCTGCCGCTCGAAGGCACGGGCATTGTCGGCGAGGTGCTGGAGGACATGCCCACGGCTCCACCCGGGCAGGGCAGACGCTGCGTCCTTCTGCCGGCCGTCGAGCTGATCGGCCAGTTCAAGCGCCCGGGCATGCGCTCGCGAGACCCGGAGCACCAGCTCGTCAGGACCTATAAGGGAGTTGACCACTGTCAAAGCCTAGCTGTGTCGATCCGTTTCGTCCCCGCCCGGGCCACGGAAGTGCCGGATGATGATCATGCGACGACCGCGAAAAGACCAGGCCACCACGGGTCCGTAGGCCGGCGGAGGGGGCCTCGGGGTCCCCGGGCCGACCCGGCGGGCTCCAGGTGTCAAGATGGAGGCATGACTATCAAGGTCTTTTTCGACATCACCATCGACGACGTTCCCGCCGGCCGGATCAACATGAACCTGTTCGACGACGTCGCCCCCAAGACCGTGGAGAACTTCCGCGCGCTGGCGACCGGAGAGAAGGGCTTCGGCTACAAGGGCTCGTCCTTCCACCGCGTGATCCCGGAGTTCATGCTCCAGGGCGGCGACTTCACCCGTGGCGACGGCACCGGCGGCAAGAGCATCTACGGCGAGAAGTTCGCCGACGAGAACTTCACGCTCAAGCACACCAAGCCGGGCCAGCTCTCCATGGCCAACGCCGGCCCGAACACGAACGGCTCGCAGTTCTTCATCACCACGATCGTGACGTCATGGCTCGACGGCAAGCACGTCGTGTTCGGTGAGGTCGCCGACGAGAGCAGCATGGAGGTCGTACGGAAGATCGAGAGCTACGGCTCACGGTCCGGCCGCACCTCGGCGACCATCACCATCGCCGACTGCGGCGCTCTCTGAACCGGACGTCGTTTGCGGGCCCGGGTTGGGGTGACCGACTCGGGCCGTATGCCACGCATGCCTCCCGTGCCCAAGTGAGGGGCTCGGGAGGCGGTGGGAACGGCCAGTAGCGGCGCCCTTACAGCCGGCCACTCGGCAGGGCGCAGCCCACTCATGGGCCCATGCGGCCGGGCCGTGTCCTGCCGAGTCTCATTCAGTGCCGGTTACCGGCTCAGCCGCCGCTCTTACGCCGGAACGACCGCTGGCCGGCAGCCGGGCCGTGCGCGCCGCGGATCTTCGACGCGTGAGGACTCGCGGCGAGGTCGGCGGCATCCGCGGCCTGCATACCGCGCTTACGGGCCAGAGCTTCCCGGAACTTGCGCTTCAGATCGTACTGACCGTCGGCGTCGGGCGTGAGGGCAGGGCTCTCGGCGTCAGCCGGCTCCGAACCTTCGGGTGATGGAGACTCTGCGGCCATGGTGACCTCCTGGGCTCGGGCGTTGGAAGGCACAGCTTGTCATGCCGACGCCTTGACGCGTGGGTCTCCCACGGCGGTCCGATGCTCAACCCGCTGTGACACACGGCACGGATGCGGTCCCGGAACGATGGAATGCAGCGGAGCGGGCAGAAGGTTGGTATATACACTGACTGTGAGCCTGTGAGGTACCCGTGAACCACTCCGCCCCTGAGCAGCCCGCCGACGTCGTCGCCCGCCTGCGCGCCACCTTCCGTACCGGCCGGACCAAGCCGGTCGAGTGGCGCATGTCCCAATTGCGCCGGCTGCGTGACATGCTCACCGAGAACGGCACGGACCTGGCAGCCGCCCTCCACACGGACCTGGGCAAGAGCGCCACAGAGGCCTTCCGCACCGAGATCGACTTCACCGTCCGCGAGATCGACCACACCCTCGACCACCTCGCCGACTGGCTGCGCCCGGAGCCCGCTCCGGCCCCGGCCCACCTCGGCGGCGACGTATCGGTCTGGACGCAGTACGACCCCCTCGGCGTCGTCCTCGTCATCGCGCCCTGGAACTACCCGGCCCAGCTTCTGCTCGCCCCCGTGGTCGGGGCTCTGGCCTCCGGCAATGCGGTGGTCGCCAAGCCGAGCGAACTGTCCCCCGCCACGTCCGCCGTCCTGGCCCGGCTGCTGCCTGCGTACCTCGACACCGACGCGGTCGCCGTGGTGGAGGGCGGGGTCCCCGAGACCACCGCCCTGCTGGCCGAGCGTTTCGACCACATCTTCTACACCGGCAACGGCACGGTCGGCCGTATCGTGCTGCGGGCCGCCGTCGAGCACCTCACGCCGGTCACCCTTGAACTCGGCGGCAAGTCACCGGCGTTCGTCGACCGCGACACCGACCTGGCGGTCGTCGCGGACCGGCTGGCCCGCGGCAAGTTCCTCAACGCCGGACAAACCTGCGTCGCCCCCGACTACGTCCTGACCGATCCGGAGACCGCGGCGGCGCTGGAACCGCTGCTCGTGAACGCCGTGAGGGGGCTGTACGGCAGCGACCCGGCAGCCTCCGACGAGTACGGGCGGATCATCAACGAACGGCACTTCGACCGGCTCACCGGCCTGCTCGACTCCGGCCGCACCGTAGTGGGCGGCACGAGCGACCGGGCGGCGAAGTACATCGCACCCACTGTCCTGGCCGACGTCTCGCCCGACGCGCCCGTCATGCGTGAGGAGATCTTCGGCCCCATCCTCCCGATCGTCACCGTCCCCGGCGTCGACGAGGCGATCGACTTCATCAACGACCGGGACAAGCCGCTCGCCCTGTACGTCTTCAGCGAGTCCGAGGGGACGCGGCGCCGGTTCGCCGCCGAGACCTCCTCGGGCGGACTGGGCCACGGCCTGCCGCTCGCTCATCTCACCGTCTCCGACCTGCCGTTCGGCGGGGTGGGAGAGAGCGGCATGGGCAACTACCACGGCCGCTACTCCATCGAGACCTTCAGCCACCGCAAGGCGGTCCTGGACAAGCCGCTGCACTGACGACCTCGGCCGGGGGCACGGCCTCACCTCGCCCATCCGCCTTCCCTCTCGTCTCTCCTGTTTCGCTGGACGACGGTGAGCGCGCCGAGCACCGCGCCGACGGCCACGATCGCAAGTCCGCGCAGCCACACCTGTGCCTCGATCTGCGTGGCGAGCACGACACAAGACGCGATGCCGAGCACGGGCAGCACGGTTGGAGTGCGGAAGTGGTCGGCCTCTCCCGGGTCTCGGCGAAGGACCAGCACCGCCGTGTTGACCATGAGGAAGACAAGCAGCAACAGCAGCACCAAGGTGGAGGCCAGGGTCGCGACGCTGCCGGTGAGCGCCAGCAGCATCGCCAGCAGCGTGGTGACCGCGATCGAGGCCCACGGTGTGCGGCGGCGTGGCAGCACCTTGGTCAGCGCGGTGGGCAGCAGTCCGTCCTTCGCCATACCGTAGGCCAGGCGTGAGGACATGATGCCGGTGAGCAGCGCGCCGTTGGCCACGGCGACGAGCGCGATGGCGCTGAACAGACGGGACGGCACGGCGCCTGCCTCCTCCACGACTTCCAGCAGTGGCCCGCTCGACCCGGCCAGCCGGGCGGTCGGTACCGCTGCGGACGCGGCGATGCCCACCAGCACGTAGACGGCCCCGGCGGTGGCGAGGGCGCCGAACAGGGCGCGCGGATAGGAGCGCCGCGGGTCGCGGGTCTCCTCGGCGACGTTCACCGAGGTCTCGAACCCGACGAAGGAGTAGTACGCCAGTACCGAGCCGCTCAGCACGGCCGCCGCCGCCCCCTTCTCCGGCGTGCCCAGCTGCATGAGCCGTCCGGGGTCGCCGTCGCCGCGCAGCAGCAGCCACGCGCCGAGGGCGACGATGACGACCAGTCCGCCCACCTCGATGACGGTGGCGACGACGTTGGCGCGGGTCGACTCCTTGATGCCCCGCGCATTCACCAGGGCGAGCAGGGCCAGGAACAGCACGGCGACGAGTCCCACGGGCAGGGTCACGAAGACCGACAGGTAGCCGCCGCCGAAGCCGCGGGCGAGAGCGGCCACGGAGACGACGCCGGCGGCCAGCATGCAGAAGCCCGCGATGAATCCCGCAAACGGTCCGAAAGCGCGGGTCGTGTAGTGGGAGGCCCCGCCCGCCCGCGGATACTTCGTCGCCAGCTCGGCGTAGGAGGCAGCGGTCAGCAAGGCCAGCAGCAGCGCGACGACCAGCGGCACCCAGACCGCTCCCCCGGCGTCGGCCGCGACCTGGCCGATCAGGACGTACACGCCGGCGCCGAGCACGTCGCCCAGGATGAAGAAGTACAGCAGTGGGGTCGTCAGGGCGCGCTTGAGTGCGGTTCCCTCCTGTCCGCCGCCCTGTTCCACCGATTCCGCCGACGCTTCGTTCCCGACTCTTCTCGCCATACCGCCTCGTGTCCCCCGCCCCGCGCGATGCATGGCGAGCAGGGCGGCCGCGTCCGTAGCCGGTCCCGGGTTCGTCGCTGGCACCCTGCCCGCCATGCAGAGCACTACGAGGGCGGCGCGGTCTGGCGAAGGGCCTTGTCGGCGCCCGTGATGACCACGGTGATCAGGCACAGGGCGATGACGGACTCGGCCCACAGGAAGGCGAACCAGTCCAGCACGCAGCCGATCGGGGGTGTGCCCGGGGCGGTGTTGCGGAACGCGGCGAGGGCGAACAGGGTGGCGGCCATCCAGGCGAGGCCGGGCCAGACCAGTCCCTCGCTGCTGGTCGTCAGGTACCAGGCCCCGATGAGCACGGATGCCGCCAGCGCCCACATCACCACCATCATGAAGACCGCGAAGACGAGCAGGCTGCCCGATCTGGACAGCGCCAACGCAGCAACGGCCTCCTGCCGTGACGACGCGGGTTCCGCGGAGATCGAGAAGAGCGTGTCGTTGTTGGAGAACAGCATCCGCACCGGCACCTGCTCGCCGCCCATCTCCGCCCGGAACGCGATGTCGGTCTCATAGGTGTCGAACGGGTAGTCGCTGATCGATCCGCCGGTGAGCGCGACCTGCACGTCACTCGTCGAGAGCCGCTCATGCGCCGCGAACTTCAGGTCGCTGAGGGTCGCCCCCGAGGTCTGGAGGCTGAGATCGGCCACCGGGGCCGCCCCGCCCGCCTCGCCGAGGGCCCCGCGCGGGGTCACCCAGACGCGCAGGACCAGCTCTCTGTTCGCGGCGTCGACGCTCTGGACGACGGCCTCCACATCCACCCGGTCGGCGGCCGAGGAGCCGACGGTGTGCACCGCGTCGACCGCCTGCCGCTCGGTGAACTGCAGCCACGATCCGATGGCCACCGCCACCACGATCAGAGCCGCGATGGGGACGAGCACGGGCAGGACGGACCGTCCTGAGCGACGTCGTGGGCGGGGCGAGTCGGCAGGTGCCGGACGGCTCCGGCCCATCACTGGGTCCAGATGCCCGGCAGCCGGCCCGCCGGACACGTCAGATCGATGCCCTTGGCCTCCAGCAGGTCCTGGTGGTCCGTACTACCGCTCGTACGGCGCAGCGGGTGACCCAGCGTGCAGTCCCGCGCCCCGCTCCCGGGGGTACACAACGACGCCATCCGGTTCACGGACACCACCTGCATTCGCCACAGTCGGGTTGCCACAGGGGCGCAACGCACGTGATTCACGGTAAACGGTGGGGCGGGGGCGTGCATGCGGACGTCTGGTGAGCATGAAGCGCGGGCAGCCCGCCTCGGGCACACGCCTGAACGATCCCGCCGGAGCCGCCTCGGGCCGGTCTCGTGAACGGCCCGCTCCTCCCCCGGGCGGGATCCCGCCGGATCCGCGGGTACCGGTGTGTCTCGAAGTGCACGATGTGGGAACCGGGAGAGGAGACCTGCCCTACGAGGGGAGGACGGGCGCCCGGAGGCCGCCGGGCTGCCTCGCCCCGGAAGAGAGACCACGATGGCGCACAAGGACGACGCTCCGCAGGCCGTGCCGGACACGCCGGGAACGCGCAGGCACGGTGACGGCGTCAGGCGCCGCCGTCCGCTGCGGCAACGGCACGTCGAGGAGACGGTCGAGGTCGCGGTGCCGGTGCGGACGGCGTACAACCAGTGGACGCAGTTCAAGACCTTCCCGCGGTTCTCGACCGTGGTGCACGGAGTCGAGCAGATCCGGCCCACCATGACCGCCTGGACCATCGGCTACGGCCCCCTGCGCCACCGCTTCGCGGTCGAGATCGTGGAGCAGGACCCCGACGCCTACCTGGCCTGGCGAGGCCTGGAGCAGCACCCCTCCCATCAGGGGGAGGTCGAGTTCAGGCCGACGGCGTCCGGCGGCACCGCGATCACCGTCCGGATGCTCCTGGAACCGCGGGGAGCCGCGAGGATCCTCACCCGCTCGTCCAGGGCCACCCGGCTGACGGCCCGGTCGGTGCGCGGGGAGCTCATGAACTTCAAGCGGTTCATCGAAGGTCTGGGGCAGGAGGGCGGGGCCTGGCGCGGCACCATCCGCAACGGCCGCGTGCAGCACGACCATCCGGAACCGCCCAGGAGCCGCGTGGCCCAGTGGCCTGTCGGCTGACCTGCGTGCCGGACCCGGCAAGAGAAAGGCGAACCGATGCAGAACCCGCCCGGTGAGGAGCCGGAGACCACCCTCTCCGTGACACCGCCGAAGAAGTGGGCGGCCGGCGTTCCCGCGGTCGTGCACGCCTTGGAGTATTCCCTGGAGCAGACCTCCCCGCGCAAGACCGGGGTGGACCTGCTGGCCATGAACCAGGTGGGCGGGATCGACTGCCCCGGTTGCGCGTGGGCGGACCCTGCCCCGAGCCGGCGGCATCGCAACGAGTACTGCGAGAACGGCGCCAAGCACATCAACGACGAGGCGACCACGCGCCGGATCACCGCCGACTTCTTCCGTGAGCACAGCGTTGCCGATCTGGCCGCCCGCTCCGACATGTGGCTCAACCAGCAGGGCCGGCTCACCGAGCCGATGATCAAGCGGCCCGGCTCCGAGCACTACGAGCCCATCAGCTGGAACGACGTCCTGGGCGTCTTCGCGCAGGAACTGAAAGCGCTGGACTCCCCTGACGAGGCCGTCTTCTACACCTCCGGCCGCGCCAGCAACGAGGCCGCCTTCGTCCTGCAGCTCTTCGCCCGCGCCTTCGGCACCAACAACCTGCCCGACTGCAGCAACATGTGCCACGAGTCCAGCGGCTTCGCCCTGAGCGAGACCCTGGGGACCGGCAAGGGCACCGTCAGCCTCACCGACCTCCACCACGCCGACCTGATCTTCCTGGTCGGGCAGAACCCGGGGAGCAATCACCCGCGCCAGCTCAGCGCCCTGGAGGAGGCCAAGCGGAACGGCTGCCGGATCGTGGCGGTCAATCCGCTGCCGGAAGCCGGGCTGCGGCGCTTCAAGAACCCGCAGAAGGCAAGTGGGGTCCTCGGACGCGGCACCCAGATCGCCGACCGCTTCCTGCATATCAAGCCCGGCGGCGACCTCGCCCTGTTCCAGGCCCTCAACCTCCTTCTGCTGGAGGCCGAGGACGCGGCGCCCGGCTCCGTCCTGGACCACGACTTCATCGACGCCCACACCACCGGTTTCGAGGAGTTCGCCCGGCACGTCCGCACCGTCGACTGGGACGACGTGCGCACGGCGACCGGGCTGACCCGTGCGGAGATCGAGAAGGTCCGCGACGAGGTCCTCGACAGCGAACGGGTCATCGTCTGCTGGGCGATGGGCATCACCCAGCACAAGCATGGTGTGCCCACCGTCCGGGAGATCGTCAACTTCCTGATGCTGCGCGGCAACCTGGGGCGCGCCGGTACCGGTGCCTGTCCGGTGCGCGGCCACAGCAACGTCCAGGGCGACCGCACGATGGGCATCTGGGAGCAGATGCCGGACACCTTCCTCGACGCCCTGCAGAAGGAGTTCGGTTTCGACCCGCCGCGCCCGCACGGTCTGGACTCGGTGGACTCGATCAAGGCGATGCGCGAGGGCCGGGTCAAGGTCTTCCTCGCCCTGGCCGGCAACTTCGTCCGCGCCGCTCCCGACAGCGAGGCCACCGAGGAGGCGATGCGCTCGTGCCGGCTGACCGCCCACATCTCCACCAAGCTCAACCGCTCGCACACCGTCTGCGGCGACACCGCGCTGATCCTGCCGACCCTGGGGCGCACCGAGCGTGACGTGCAGGCCGACGGTGAGCAGTTCGTCACCGTCGAGAACTCCATGAGCGAGGTGCACACCTCCCAGGGCCGCCTCGAACCGGCCTCCCCGCTGCTGCTCAGCGAAGTCGCCATCCTGTGCCGGCTCGCCCGCCGTACTGTGAACGGCAAGGCGGACATTCCCTGGGACATGTTCGAGGGCGACTACGGAACCATCCGCGACCGCATCTCCCGCATCGTGCCGGGCTTCCACGACTTCAACGCACGGGTGACCCGCCCCGGAGGCTTCCAACTGCCCAACCCGGTGAACGAGGGCGTCTTCAACAACAAGGTCGGCAAGGCTGTGTTCACCAGCAACGAGCGCGTGGTCCCCCGGGCACCCGAGGGGCATCTGCTGTTGCAGACGCTGCGCTCGCACGACCAGTGGAACACCATCCCCTACACCGACAACGACCGCTACCGCGGCATCCACGGCAGCCGTCACGTCGTGCTCGTCAACCCGGCCGACCTGACCGAACTCGGTCTCGCTCAGGGCGACCACGTCGACCTGGTGAGCGTCTGGGGCGACGGCTCGGAACGCCGGGCGGAGAACTTCGAGGTCGTGCCCTATCCGGCCGCCAAGGGTTCGGCCGCCGCCTACTACCCGGAGACGAACGTCCTGGTGCCGCTCGACAGCGTCGCCGACATCAGCAACCAGCCCACGTCGAAGGGCATCATCGTGCGCCTCGAACCCGTCCTCGACCGGACACAGCCCGCAACCGCCTGACCGGATGTACGATCCCGACGGGGCCCGCGACAGCAGCGGGCCCGTCGGGCGTTCCCGGCAGGGGGTGCCGTTTCCACCATGCCCGCCTGGCCCCCTGGCGCCCTGTCCACGGCAGCAGTGTCAGTCCGCTGACGTATTCTTCCGGCCTCCACGCACCGACCGTGAGGACCAAGAGAATTGACCGGGTTGACCGCCTTCCCCTTGCCCTTCCACGCTTCCCAGTCCATATCCTTCGCGCCGCCGCGAACGCTGCGGGAACTCCAGATGATGCAGTGCAGCGCACACATCCGGGCGAAGCCGGGGTGGTTCGCCAAGATGCACGATGCCGAGATCGTCGCGAGGTGGACGCGAGAAGCGATCGCCCAGGGCCTCACCGAGGCGCAAGTTCGCTATGTGCTGGACGAACTCGTGCACTACGCCGCGCTGAGAGACGGGCGAACCGGCGTCGAGGTGTCCGCCGTGGACGGGGTGTGGCAGTCGGACGAGGTGATCGACGACACGCTCAGATCGCGGCTGCGCAGGGCGGTTCAGCTCCTGGAAGCGGTCCCCGAAGCAGAACTGGACTGGCATCCCGGATCCGACGGCCAGGTACTGGATCTGGTTCACCCCTCTCTGTTCTGTCTGGTGAGAGGGGTGAGCGGCGCGCCCGAGCGGGCATGGCGGAACCCGACGAACCGCTACTCGAAGTACGAGTTCTCGGAGAAATACCAGTGGCTGCCCACGGACGTCGACGTCAGTGACAACGGCGATGTCGCCTTCGCCTCGTACGTCAACAACATCCACCCCGAGAAGCACCGTGAACTGGCCGCCGTCCTGCCGGACTTGTTCGCGCGCATGCTCCCGCTGCTGGAGAACGTGCTCACCGATCTGCGCCATCCGCGGCCGCTGCGGATCGAGGCCGATCCCTATGGCTGGTACGACTCGGAGCCGGAGTACCCGGACAAGGCCTCCTACAGCGACGACGGGGCCTACACCGAAGCGCTCCGCGCCTGGGAGGTGGCGCAGGACGACTGGTGGGAGAACCGCCGCCCCGTGCTTCCCGACGCCCCGGCCTTCATTCCGCCCGAGCGGCCCGAGGCATCCGCCCGGGTCGGCCTGCGCGGCCGCCGTCTCCAGGTCATCGTCAAGCTCGCCACCATCCACCTCACACCGGACAAGCCCGAGTACCGCGGCGGATCCTGGCATGTCGAGGGAATGCTGAACGAGCGGATCGTCTCCACCGCCATCTACTACTGGGACAGCGAGAACATCACCGAGAGCCGGCTGGGTTTCCGGGCGGCACTCGATGACCCGGATTACGAGCAGAACGACGACAACGGCCTGCGGGCGGTCTACGGCCTGGAGGACGAAGACGCGCTGAACCAGGTGCTGGGGTCGGCGTCGACTCCAGCGGGCCGCTGCCTTGCGTTCCCGAACATCCTGCAACACCGGGTCGACTCATTCCGTCTCGCGGACCCCACCCGGCCGGGCCACCGCAAGATTCTCGCGTTCTTCCTGGTCGACCCGTCGGAAACGATCGTCTCGACCTCCGATGTACCCCCGCAGCAACCGTGGTCCGACACCTCGACGATGACGCTCGACCAGGCCAGGAACCACCGCGAACAGTTGATGCAGGAACGCAAGTTCTTCGTCGACGAACACAACGAGCAGCTCTACGAACGCGAGTTCTCCCTCTGCGAGCACTGAGCCCTCCGCCCCACGCGCCAGGCCGGTCACCGGATGTTGGCTGAAACATCAACTGCCGACACCGGAAACGCAGTTGTCGCAGATCATTCTGGTTGGCAGACTCTCGGCGAAACGGGGGCTCATGTCATCTCACCAGGGGGAACATCGATGAATTTCAGCCTGCCCAGACGCGTCCTGGCGCGTGCCACCGCCACCCTCGCGCTGGCACTGGCCATGGCCACCGGCACCACCGGCCTGCTCTCCGGTGCCGAAGCGCACGCAACGCCGGTCACCGACGGCTCCTTCAGCTTCGGCGGCGACGAGGGCGACTACATCAGCGGCGGCCAGTCCTACGCCTACGCGACGGCGTCCCAGGACCGCATGAACGTCTCCGGCGACACCGACAACCGGGTGGTCACCGTCTCCGTCGACGGAGCGAACGGCGACTGGTGGACCCTGAACCTCGGGGCGCCGTCCGGCAAGACCCTGACGCCCGGGACCTACACGGGAGCCACCCGCTACCCGTTCAACGAGGGGACCGAACCGGGCCTGTCGCTCAGCGGCAACGGCCGCGGCTGCAACCAGCTCACCGGTACCTTCACCATCTCGGCGGTGGAGTTCGGCCCCCAGGGCTACGTGAAGAAGCTCGACGCCACTTTCGAACAGCACTGTGAGGGAGGCACCGCGGCCGCGCGTGGCGAGGTCCACATCGAGAACCCGGCCCCGCCGGCGGAACTCGGCCTGGGCCTCGACATCGCCCTGGCCGGCACCGCGAGCTCCCTCAACGGCAAGGCCACCATCAACGGCACGGTGAGCTGCAACAAGCCGGTGCAGGTGACCGTGGCAGGCGACGTCACGCAGGTGAAGAAGCGTGACCTCATCCGCGGTTCCTTCTCCACGTCGGTGTCCTGCACCCCCGGCGCACCGGTCGCCTGGACCGGTAAGGCCGTACCCACCGGCTCGGTCCCCTTCCAGAAGGGGGACGTCGAGGTCGAGGGCCGCGCGACGGCGACGGACCCGGACTACAGCCGGCCGGTGACGGTCGGCGAGACGGTGGCGGTCCGCCTCACCCGGGGCTGACCCACGTCCTGCCGCACAGCTGGAGTCACGCACACACCGCCCGGTCCGGGCCCCGGTCCTCTGTCGAGGAATGGGGGCCGGACCGGGCCGCGTTGTGCGGCACCTGGTGCGCGTGCGTCGTCAGGTCGAGCCCGAAGCGCGCCATGGCCCTGTGCACGGCGGAGACCGTGCACAGCCGGTGCGGGGCCGTCCGGCGAACTGCTTCACCGCGCCGGGGACATCGCGTGCTCGCGATGTGAGCGGGGCGCCCGGGCGGAGCTGCTCGCGCGGGGTACTGCCCCCCGAGCGCCGCTCTCTGGAGTGAAGGGCCGAGCCCCGCCGTGTCCTGCGGCCCCTCCGTCCCCGTTGGGTTGATCATGCGAACGATCTTCCCTGTGCTGCCTGGCCCCCCGACGGGCCGCCGGACGGCTTGAGTTCTTCCATGCCTACGCACCCGCGCCGCGCGACGGCCGTCGCGTTCCTCGCCTCGCTGTGCGTCGTGACCGCCTGCACGGCCCCGGACGCTCCGGCGCTCACCGCCGACGACACCGTCAAGGCCGCACAGCTCCTGCTGACCGACCGCTGTCTGTCCGGCCAGGGCCTGACCCCGCCGCGTCCGGGACAGCGCCCGCCCGACGCCGAGGAGCAGAGCCGCGTCAGCGACGCGCTGTTCGGGACCGGCCGGGCCGAGCTCTCCCTCACCCTGCCCGGCGGTCCCGAGGTCCGCCAGCACACCGATGGCTGCCTGGCCCAGGCCCAGCAGCGCCTCTACGGCGACCAGGAGCGCTGGTTCCGCGCCTCGACCACCGTGAACAACCTCAAGAGCAGGGCTCCGGCAGGCGAGCGGACCGCCTACCGGGAACTGCGGGCGCACGCCGTCCGCACCGCCCGAATGATCCTCCGGTCCGCACATGAGAAAGGCACGAACCGATGAAGAAGCCCGCCCTCCTTGCCGCCGCGCTGCTCCTCGCCGCCGGCAGCCCCCTCACCACCGCCGCCACGGCGTCGGCCGCGGACTGCCCCAGCGGCCACTTCTGTGCCTGGGAGAACGTCGACTTCCAGGGGCAGCGCGCCAACTGGTCGGGCGACGACGGCTGGTGGGAGGGCTACATCGCCGACACCGACTCCTCCTGGGCCAACCACGGAATCGCGGGCCCCGGCATCCCCAGCTTTGTCCAGGTATTCGAGAGCGCCGGGCAGCGCGGTGACATGACCATCTGCCTCGCGCCCGGCCAGGAGGTCAACTGGAACGGCGTCGCCAACGACCGGGGTGACTCCCACAGGTGGGCCATGAGCTGCTGAACACCCACCGCGGTACCACTCGCACCCGATGAATCGGCCGACCCGGCGGAATTCCCCCGCCGGGTCGGCCGCAGGGGATCCCCCGACCTCTACCTGACGTCGGGGTAGAGTTGCCGGTGGTGAGAGGCGGGATGCTGCTGCCCCACCGTTGTCATGTGGGGGCCTCTGGCGCTCCGGTGAGGATCCGGTTCTTTCAGGAGAGAAGCGTGCGCGAGCCCATGACGCCCGATGCCGCCGCCTGCCCGCCGTGACGCTTCGCCCCCGGATGTGAGCCCGGCCGCACTTCCCACAGGCCCGGCGCAGCCGACCCGCGGGGTGCCGACCCGGCCCCTCCACACCCCCCGCACACCCCGGCCTCCCGCAGGGTGTGCCCGAGCCCGACAGCTCTTTCCCTCGTGTCTGCTGCCGCCTATGCCGTGTCCCCGGCCGCGCGTCTGCATGGTCTGAAGCCCGATTGGATCTCGACCCCAAGGTCTGGCGCACCGAAGTCCTCGGGGGCCTGGTCGTGGCGCTCGCCTTGATCCCCGAGGCGATCTCGTTCTCGATCATCGCCGGTGTCGACCGGCCATCGGCCTGTTCGCCTCCTTCACCATGGCACCCCAGCGCCGACCTCCACGGCAAGCTCACCGGTGAGCTTGCCGCCGGCCACTGAACCCTCCCGTCCGATCAGGCAGCCCCTGCCCGCCACCGCTGCCCGGTGCCCCCGTGCGCCGGCTCCAGCGACAGTCCGTCCCCGGCGCCGCCGTCCGGGGTGACGGCCGTCCCCATGGCGATGGAGGGGCGGATCAGGCCTTCCTCGTCCACCACGAACATCAGGTTCCGGCCGTTGCGGCCCTCCACCGAGTCGCAGCTCCAGATGCCGACACCCCGGTGCGTCGCTCCCCGACTGTCCAGGCAGAAGTCGGAATCCGCGGCCGATTGCAGCACCCCGCGGTCGTCGTCGACGCGCCAGCGCTGCGTGCGCGACGTGGAGCAGGGAGCCGTGATCACGTCGGTCCCGTCGTCGAAGGCACCACCCACGTCCAGGCACAGCCCCGACCCGACGTTCACGACCTGCGCGAACGAGCCCGCGGGTGGATGCGCGGAGGAGGGCCGGGGCTTCGGGCTCGTCGTCTTCGTCGGTGACGGGCTTCTTGTCGGGGCCTTCGAGCTCCGCGACGGCGAGGGTGAAGTCGGCGACGGTGAGGGCGAGTTCGGCTTCGCCGACACGGTGGCCGTCACCGTCACCGCGACCGCCATCGGCGGCACGCTCACCGGCGCGCTCGCCGCGACCGCCGGACCCCGCGACGGGGATCCGCCCTGCGCGGTCAGAAACAGCACCAGCGGCAGCAAGGCCACCCCGAGCGCCGCCGACACCAGCACGGTGCGTCGGCGATCCGGTGCCCCACCCCGCTCCTCCGGACCCCGCCCGGTTCCGGCACGTCCCGGCGGGTTCCGCCCCACGGCGGTGCCCCCGTCCTCCCGCTCGGCTGCCGCGTACGCCGTGCCGCCCCACGGCAGCAGCCCCTCCGCAAGCGCCGTGCGCGGTGCGTCCCGCAGGGCAGACAGCTCGGCGTAGGCCGTCGTGCAGTGCGGGCAACGCGCCGTGTGGGCATGCAGATCGGCGCTGTCACGGGGGTTGTCGGGTCGTACGGACTCCTCGATGAGGCGGCCGAAGTCGGAGCAGTCCGGGTCCTCGGAGGCCGCGAGGCGTGTGCGCAGGCATGCACGGGCCAGCTGGTGCAGCGCCGGGTCCGTTCCGTAGGTGACGTCCTCCCGGGTCAGACCGAGGAGGGCGGCCGTCCGCTCGGCGGGCTCCTGCTCCACGATCCCGTACCAGAGCAGGCCCTGAGTGCGGGGAGGCAAGGACTGGAACGCCGTGAGCATGGAGGGGAGCACACCGGAGGGACCGGTCGTGTTCAGGACGAGCAGCAGCCCTGCGTCCAGACCGGCCGCCCGCCCGTCCTCGGCCCAGGTCCCGGCCGACCGGGCGACCAGCAGGAGGAGTCGGTGGCGCCAGGGCAGTCCGGGGTCGATGCCGCGGGCGGCCTGTCGGGCGGCCAGCGTGAACGCCTGGGCGGCCAGTTGCCTCGCCATGGACTCGTTGGGGCTGCACAGCCGGGCGTAGGCGAGGACGTGCGGATGATGGCGGGCCCGCAGTTCCTGGAGCGCTGGGAACGCCGAGACCGTATCGGCGCGCAGCAGCTCGGCGAGCCGCGCGTCGGGCGCGTCCGCGTGCATCCCGTGACCGGGCTCCACACCGCCACGATCCTTGTCGTCGGCCCGAGCCATCCCGCCGCCTCCTTGCAGCCTTGCGGCCCGCTCGGAAACCTGACTTACCGGCGGGTATGACGGCTCATAGTGGAGGAAGCGGGGCCGTGGGGAAAGGGTTTCTGCGGGTAACCATGGGTCGGAGATGACAGGTATCTCGATCACCCAGTGCCCTCCTCCCGCCCGGGTGCGGATGCCGGTGCGGCACGATGGAGGGGTGCGCATGCGACCAGTGCTGATCTTCGATGGGGACTGCGGCTTCTGCACCACGTCGGTGGGCGCCGTCCAGCGTCTGGTGCGGCCCCGGTGCGAGGTTGTGGCATGGCAGCACGCTGATCTCGCATCGCTCGGCGTCACTGCGGAGCGTGCCCGTTACGAGGCCCTGTGGGTGACGCCCCACGGGCGCGTGTACGGCGGAGCGCAGGCCGTGGCGAAGATGCTGCTGAGCGCGGGCGGCGTGTGGTCCGTCGCCGGCGCCGTTCTCACCCTGCCGCCCGTGCGCTGGGCCGCTCACGGCGTCTACCGCCTCGTCGCCGACCATCGCGGTCGACTTCCTGGGGGGACTCCGGCGTGTGCGGTGCCCGGAGCGGAGAGGCATCAGGTGTAGGTAGCGAAGTCCTCTACTTCACATCAGTTCACAGTACAGGTGTTTTTTGGCAGATTTCTTACCGGCCGGCTCGTCTTCGGATCCCGGTCGTCCGGCTTTTCATGCCGGTCGTCTTCACCGCCGACTTCACCTCCATCACCCAATGGGTCGCAGGCCGTTCCTGGGCCTATCCCGGTGGAGGCCCGGTCAATCCACGCGTTGACAAAGCTCGACCACCTGACGGCCGACGCCGCATACAGCCGCTCCGACGTCTTCCACGCCAGACGACGACAGGACGGCCGGTGGAACACCGGGCTGCTCAGTCCTGTCCTTCTACTTGGCATGTGCTGCCTTCTTGCCCTTCTGGTTCTTTCGGCCTTCTCCCGGGATCTTTCCGTGGGCGTTTGCTCTGGCGTTCGCGTCTGCCTTGGCCGCGGCCTGCTCAGAGGTGCTGTGACCAGCGGCCCGGTCGGTGCCGGGATCCGGGCCGTCAGAGGGCGGACGAGCGCTGCGCACATGTACGGAATCGTCCATCGGCCGGTCTGAGACGGAGGGGCTGGGCGGAGGCGCCGAGGTGGAGGGCGTGTCATCGTCGCGAGCGGCCGATTCGGGAGGTGTGGAGGGGGCGACCGGATCGGGGGCGGAGGGGGCCGCTTCGCCTGTGGCGCCGCGGTGTGAGAAGCCTTCGGTGACCACCAGGCCGCCGGCGAGAAGGGCGGCCAGAGCAGCCGCCACGCCCCGCGAACGGATGCGGCCCCACGTCGTCGCGGGCCGGGACATCCCCCCAGCGAGGCCCGTTGACGTGCTCAGGCTTGCGGGCGCGGGCACGGCGGGCGACATGCTCCCGTGTGTGCTGTCGGCGCGATGCGCGACCGTGGAAGGTACGGCGCTCAGCGCGGAGCGGGCAACGGGTGCGGCGGGGTCTGCTGAGGTCGTTCCGGAGAGACGGGCCAGGGCTTGGGCGCAGTCGGCCGCGCTGGGGCGCACGTCTTCTTCGAGGCTGGTCATGTCCCGGAGGAGGGCGGCGAAGCCGTCGGGCAGGAAGTCCGGGAGGGCCGGTTGGCGGTGCAGGCGCGCGATCGCGGCCTCCAAGGGGCCACCGTCGTATTCGAGTCGGCCGGTGAGGCTTTCGAGGAGGACCAAGCCGAGGGCATAGACGTCGGCGGGGCGGCCGACGGGCCGGCCCAGCACCTGTTCGGGGGCGAGATAGGCCGCCGTGCCGGTCAGGGCGCCGGTGGCGGTGCGTGTCGTCGCATCGAGCAGCCGGGAGATGCCGAAGTCCGTCAGATGGGGATGTCCGGAAGAGTCAAGAATGATGTTGGACGGTTTGACATCCCGGTGGACGATCCCCTCCTCATGGGCATGGGTCAGAGCCTCGGCCAGTGCCGCGCCGAGTGCGGCTGCGGCCTCGCACGTCAGGGGGCCCTCGGCTATGCGGGATTTGAGGGTGCGCCCGTCGATCAACTGCATGACCAGGAAGGCTTCGCCGTCATGGTGTCCGGCGTCGAAGGCGGTCACCAGGCCCGGATGCTGCAACCGGGCGAGGATCTCGGCCTCGCTGCGGAAAGCCTCCTCCGTGTCGAAGCCGCTGCCGGGGCGGAAGACTTTCACGGCGACCGGCCGCCGCAGTCTCAGGTCGAAGCCGCGGTGGACGTCAGCCGCACCGCCTGAACCGAGCAGCCCGTCCAGGCGGTAGCGGCCCGCCAGAATCCGGGCACAGCCTCGAAACGCCCGAGTCTCCCGCACCTCGCGCAACCCCACCTGGATCTCCCCACTCCGCACGCGCACACCGTTCAGAGCCCGTCGTCGACGGGCCGCCGGACGCAGGTACCCATTCCTCCGCCGCCTGCACCGGCCGGTGACGCGCCCACCTCAGCGCAGTTGCTCGGCGAGTCCGACGATGATGCCCTCCGGGCCGCGGAGGTAGCAGAGCAGATGGCTGTCCTCGAACCGGGCGATCCGGCCGACGAGTTCGGCACCGTGCGGGCGCAAGCGGGCCACGGTGTCCTCGATGTCGTCGACGGCGAACATGACGCGGTGCGTGCCCAGGACGTTGTGCGGCCGGTTGCGCGGCCCGGCGCTGATCACCGCGGGGCTGCGGTACTTCGCCAGCTCGATCCGGCTGTGACCGTCCGGGGTGCGGAGCATCGCGATGTCGCAGCGGACGCCGTCGAGTCCGGTGCACTGGTCGGCGACGGGGCCTTCGACCACCGCCCTGCCCTCCAGTTCCATGCCGAGTTCCGCGAAGAACGCGATGGCGGCGTCCATGTCCTCGACGACGATGCCGACGTTGTCCATCCGCTGAATCGCCATGCTGGTTTCTCCTTCTTCCTCGAGTCGGCCGGTTGAGCGAGCGGGTGCTGATGTCCCTGGGACGGAGCCGGCGGCGCTTTCTCGACATTCTCGGGCTGAGCCCGATGAATCCCGTGGATGAGGAAGAGTGCGGGGGCGTCGCCGGGGGGGCAGACCGTGGTCCTGGCCACCCACCTCATGGAGGACGTGTACGCCTGCTGCGACAGCGCGATCATCCTCTGCCCAGCCCGCAAGGTCTTCGTCGGATCCCCGCAGGTTCTGCGAGAGGCAGGCGGGTACAGGGGAATCGTCGCTGGCAACGCCCAAGGCGGGTATACGCGTTGAGGACCCGTTCCGGGGCAGTCGCCCCGGCGCGAACTCCTCGCCGTATACAGCCGGGACAAATCACCGGTATGTGGGCGGAGGGGTCGCGTCCGCGCGTGTGGTCAGGGAACAGGTACTCAGGCGGGTGACGGGGTCTGCATCGTCGGGCAGCGGGACGGTGTGGGAGGCGGGCGGGCGGCGTCCTTGCGTCAGCCAGCTCTCCAGGGCCGCGAAGGCCGTGCGGTGGCACGGCGTCAGCGGGCGCAGGCGTTCCGGGTAGGTGTCGACGAGGGCGTCCGTGTGGGTGCCGCCCTCGATGCGGTAGTAGCGGTGCAGTCGGTCGCGGCCGGCCTGGCGCACCATGCGGGCGTAGACGTCGGAGTCCTCGGCGATCGGCAGCAGGACGTCCAGGGTGCCGTGCAGGGTGATCAGCGGTTTGCCGATCCGGCCGGTCAGAGCGATCTTCTCCACGGCCTTGCGGACCCCGTCCGGACGGGAGGCAAAGTCGTAGTCGGCGTCACAGGCCGGCGTGCCCGGCGCGCAGAAGGGCGTGCCCGCCTCGGTCGGGCCGTCGAAACCGGGGTCCAGTTCCCCGCGGTAGATGCGCTGGGTCAGGTCCCAGTAGACCTGGTGGTGGTACGGCCAGAGGAACTCGGAACCGGCCGGGAAGCCGGTGGCGTGCAGGGCTCTGCGTGCCCCTTCGGCTTCGTCGCCCCCGGTGCGGTACGTGGGGTAGTGGCGGAGCGCCCCGGGCAGGAAGTCCAGCAGGGTGGGGCCGTCGGCGCGCCAGAGGGTGCCCTCCCAGTCGACTCCTCCGTCGTAGAGGCCGGGATGGTTCTCCAACTGCCAGCGTACGAGGTATCCGCCGTTGGACATGCCGGTCACCAGGGTGCGCGACGGCGGTCGGTGGTAGTGCCGGGTGAGCGTGGCGCGGGCGGCGCGGGTGAGCTGGGTGAGCCGGTCGTTCCATTCGGCGATGGCGTCGCCCGGCTTCCTGCCGTCACGGTGGAAGGCCAGGCCGGTGTTGCCCTTGTCGGTGGCGGCGTAGGCAAAGCCGCGGGAGAGCACCCAGTCGGCGATGGCCCGGTCGTTGGCGTACTGCTCCCGGTTGCCGGGGGTGCCGGCGACCACCAGACCGCCGTTCCAGCGGTCGGGCAGGCGTATGACGAACTGGGCGTCGTGGTTCCATCCGTTGTTGGTGTTGGTGGTTGACGTGTCGGGGAAATAGCCGTCGATCTGGACGCCGGGGACCCCGCTGGGCACGGGCAGGTCCTTGGGCGTCAGGCCCGCCCAGTCGGCCGGGTCGGTGTGGCCGGAGGCGACCGTCCCGGCCGTGGTCAACTCGTCCAGGCAGGCCGCCCGCTGGTGCTCGGCCCCTGGTACGCGCACCTGTGTGAGGTGCGCGCAGTGGTGGCCGCTCGGACTGACCGGTGCCGCGGTGGCGGGCCCGGGTGCGAGGACGAGGGCGGTCAGGGCGAGGGCCGCCGGTCCGCCTCGTCTCCGGGAGCGTGGCCAGGGGCGGGGAGGGAAGGGCATCCAGAACCTCCGGGGTCGGGTGGGGGGATGCGCCGGACGCTATGGCGCGGCTTCGCCGCGGCATATGGGGCTGCCGACCACCTTCCAGAGTCACGTCGTAGTCGCCGGCACCACCACCCGCGGTGCCTTGTGCGCGGCGCTTCGGCTCTCCCCCGCGGGCCTGTGGGCTGATGCCGTACACGACGCTTCAAGGGTCCGAACATGTCGTGCCGTCACACAGGTTCTCGTCACCGGTGGCTGTCCCGCCCATGCCGACGTCGGCACGTGAGCGCCGATGATGCACCGCACGCCGGTCACCGATCCTGCCGGTACCGGCGAGCCCCCCCACAACCTCAGGAGGCAGTCGTCATGGGACAGTCGCATCCTGCTCGCCGCTTCTCCCGGACCCTCGCCGCACGCATGCGCCGTTGTGCCACCACCGCCGGGGCTGTGGCGCTGACGGGCAGTCTGCTCGCCGTGAGCCCCCAGGCGTCCGCCGCCGGCCTGACTCACATCGCCGGTTTCGGCACCAACCCCGGCGACCTGCTGATGTACACCTACGCGCCGGACGCACTGCCTGCCGGCGCCCCGCTGGTGGTCGCCTTGCACGGCTGCACGCAGAGCGCGAACGACTACTACGCGCACTCCGGCTGGCCCGAGTTCGCCGACGCCTACGGTTTCGCGCTGGTCCTCCCGCAGACGAGCAGCGTCAACAACGCCAACTCCTGTTTCAACTGGTTCGAGCCGGGCGACAGCGGGCGCGGCCGTGGCGAGGCGCTGTCGATCAAGCAGATGGTGGACAAGGCCGTCTCGCTGTACGGCGCCGACACCGGGCGCGTCTACATCACCGGCCTGTCCGCGGGCGGAGGCATGACGGCGAACATGCTGGCCGCCTATCCCGACGTCTTCGCGGGCGGGGCCGTCAACTCCGGCCTGCCCGCCCGCTGTGCGAGCAGCCTGGTCACGGCCTACACCTGCATGTACGTCCCGCCTGACAAGAGCCCGGCCCAGTGGGGGGACCTGGTGCGCTCGGCCGCTCCGGCCGGCACGACCTCCTGGCCGCGCGTGGCCATCTGGCAGGGCACCGCCGACACCACCGTGAAGCCGGCCAACGCGGACGAACTGCGCGACCAGTGGACGAACGTGTGGGGCATCGGCCAGTCGCCCTCCCGTACGGAGAGTCTCGGCGTTGGCACCACACGGAGCGTGTACGGCGACGCCTCCGGCCGCTCCGCCGTCGAGGTCTACTCGGTCTCCGGCATGGGCCACGGCCTGGCCGTCGACCCGGGCGGCGGCACCGAACAGTGCGGCAGCATCGGCACGTATTATCGCGACACCATCTGCTCCAGCTACCACACCGCCCGCTTCTGGGGCCTCGACGACGACTAGGCCTTCGAACGACGACGTCACCATGGACTCGGGGCGCGCCACGGCGACCTTCGCGGCGCCCCTGGCCGCCCTGACCGTCGCCCACGACGACGAGGACGCCGTCCGGCGAGCCAACGCCACCGCCTTCGGTCTCGGGCTGAGCGTGTGGACCGCTGACGCGGCTCGCGGTGTGGGCCTCGCCCGCCGTATCACCAGCGGCGCGGCTTTCGTCAACGCCGTCGTCGCCTCCGACCCGCGTCTGCCGTTCGGCGGCACCGGGCGCCGCGGCTACGGCCGGGAGCTGGCGGCCGCGGGCATCCGCGAGTTCACCAACACCCGCGCCCCCTGGGTCGCGGCCTGACGGTCCACCCCGCACGCCCGATCGGAGCGCAGGTTGCTCCGGCGTCCGGGGCGGGGCCGTCCCGGACGCCACAGTCCGGCCGCTCGGCACACGTTAGACGGACGTGACGAACCGCTCCCACACGCGGTGGGCGGTCATCAGCTCCTTCAGCTGCTCCAGTACGGAGGTGCCGTCCTGGCCGACCACCACGCCGGGCGCGTCGGCGGTGATGCCGAGCGACTCCAGTGCCGTGTCGCCGCCCGCCCAGGCGCCGATCGCCTTGCCGTGGCGGAACGCCTCCGACAGCAGCAGGCTCACCCGCGGATCGACGGGCCCCGGCAGACCGGTGGGCGAGGCCTTGGCGTCTCGGGAGCCGTAGGCGTCGCCGCCCGCCGCGGGAGCTCCGGCCACGAGCAGCGCGTCGAACTCGATGGACCGCGCGGTCGCGAACGTCCGCTGCACGGTCACCGCGTCGTCGCCCGAGCCCAGCTTGCCGCCCGTGGGGGCGATGACCAGCGGCACCATGCCCGCGCCGAGCACCGCCTCGCGCACTGCACGCACGCCGTCCAGGTCGCCGTCCGGGCCGGAGACGATGCCGATGAGGCGGCCGTCGGTGGGCCAGGACTGCCCGACCTGGGAGAGCGCGGGACTCGGCTCGACATCGGCCGGGGGCACGGTCGGCTCGGGCGCCGGCAGGCCGAGGCCCTCGGCCACGCGAGCGCACAGCTCGCCGTCGATGTTGGCCAGCACCCGCAGCGCCCGCTCCTTGACGGCCTGCTCGTAGCACTTGCCCAGCTCGAAGGTGTACGCGCCGATGATGTGCTCCCGCTCCACCGCGCTCATGCTCAGCCAGAACCGGCGCGGCTGGCTGAAGTGGTCGGAGAACGACTCGGGAGCCTCCCGGACCTTCGTCGCCTCCGGCACCCGTACCGGCGCCTCGACGTACGCCCCGGTGTCCGCCCCCGACAGGAAGGGGCAGCCGCCGTCGAGCGAGTTGGGCCGGTACGGTGCCACGCCTCGGTGCACGGCGTCCTGGTGGAAGCCGTCCCGCAGCATGTCGTTGACCGGCGAGTGCGGCCGGTTGATGGGGATATGCGAGAAGTTCGGGCCGGCCAGCCGCGTGACCTGGGTGTCCAGATAGGAGAAGAGGCGCCCGGCGAGCAGCGGGTCGTCGGTGATGTCGATGCCGGGCACCAGGTGGCCGACGTGGAAGGCGACCTGCTCGGTCTCGGCGAAGTAGTTCGACGGGTTGCGGTTGAGCGTCAGCAGTCCGACCGGCTGCACGGGGGCGAGCTCCTCGGGGACGAGGTTGGTCGCGTCGAGCAGGTCGATGCCCTTGAAGGTCTGGTCGGGGGTGTCCGGGAAGGTCTGGATGCCCAGCTCCCATTCCGGGTAGGCGCCCGCCTCGATGGCGTCGGCGAGGTCGCGGCGGTGGAAGTCGGGGTCGACGCCGCCCGCGATCTGCGCCTCCTCCCACACCAGGGAGTGCACCCCGAGTTTGGGCTTCCAGTGGAATTTCACCAGCGTCGTGGAGCCGTCGGCGGCCACCAGGCGGAAGGTGTGTACGCCGAAGCCCTCCATCATCCGGTACGAGCGCGGGATGCCCCGGTCGGACATGTTCCACAGGGTGTGGTGGGTGGCCTCGGTGTGCAGGGTGACGAAGTCCCAGAAGGTGTCGTGCGCGCTCTGGGCCTGCGGGATCTCCCGGTCCGGGTGCGGCTTGCCGGCGTGGATGATGTCCGGGAACTTGATGGCGTCCTGGATGAAGAAGACCGGCATGTTGTTGCCGACGAGGTCGAAGACGCCCTCGTCCGTGTAGAACTTGGTCGCGAATCCGCGCGTGTCGCGCACCGTGTCGGCGGAGCCCCTGGATCCCAGCACGGTCGAGAAGCGCACGAACACCGGCGTCTCCGCGCCCGCTGCCAGGAACGCCGCCTTCGAGACGGCGGCCGCGGTGCCGTAGCTTTTGAAGACGCCGTGCGCCGCGGCGCCGCGGGCGTGCACGACGCGCTCCGGGATGCGCTCGTGGTCGAAGTGCATGACCTTCTCGCGCAGGTGGTGGTCCTGCAGCAGTACCGGGCCGCGCGGACCCGCCTTGAGCGAGTGGTCGGTGTCGTGGAGCCGTGTGCCCTGGGCGTTCGTCAGATGGGCGCCCGACTGGGCCATGCGTGCCTGGGCCGCGCCGGTCGCCTGCCCGGTGGGCGACATCGTGTCGGGTCCGCTCTGGTCGGGCTTCGGCGGCAGCGGCTCACGCGGCTCCACCGGTTCCTCGACACCGGGGGGTTCCGGGGCCGGCCTGCCGGGAATTCCTTCCTCCGGTCCTGTGCCGGTGCCCTGGATGGCTTCGGTGACTTTGTCCGCCGCCCGCTTGATGGGATTGGGCTGGCTCATCGCTATCGTTCCCCTGCTTCAGCCGGCCGTGGCCGGTGCGGCCTCGTGGATCGGGTGCTCCGAGTTCCACCGCCGGGTAACCCGGCTACGCCGGACGAATCCCTGGTCCTGGAGGGGATCGCGTGACGGGACGGGAATCCGTTTCCCTTGACCGCTGCACGGTTGGATGAGGCCGGCGTCCTTGGGATCGGTGACGTTGTCGAGGATGAGCAGCCACCTGTCATGGGTGGCAAGCCACTGCAGGGCCCGCTCCAGAAGCGCCGTACCGGCTGAGTGGTGGCGTCGTCGAAACGGTGAGACGCCACCTTATGCGGCAGTGGCGTTGTCCAGCCGCAGTGCCGCGCGCAGCCAGTCGTCCGCGGAGCCCGGGGTCGGGTGGGGGCTGCTGCCGGGCCGGGTCAGGACGACGGCGGCGAGTTCCCAGTACTGGTTCAGGCGCGCCTCGGCAGAGAGCCGGGCGGCCAGCGAGCGGCGGAAGTCGTGGGTGTCGCGGCTGCGCAACGCGCTCGCGTAGGCAGCGACGTAGGCGTCCAGGGCCTCACCCGGATGCGGATCGCGTGCCCGGCGCAGGTGAGGGGCCGCGAGTTCGAATGCTTCGGCGAGGCCCGCGTACAGCAGCACGGCGCCGTCGGCCCCTGCCACTCGGTGCACGTCCGGTTGGGGCTGCCGACCGTCTGGGCAGGGGGCCGTCGTCATCGCGTGCAGCCGGGCGAAGGCGAGCACCTGGGTGGGGTGCGGCTCGTCGGGCGGCTGGGGGACGGCCGCCTCCAGGAATGCCGTGGTCGCCGGGCGTGGCATCCGTGGTGGCAGCCAGGCGCGCCAGAACCTGGCCAGTGGTGCGGTGCTCGGCGGGGTGTTCAGGGCACCGAGCAGCCTCAGCCGACCGGCGCGCTCGGCCGGGGGGCAGTCGCGCACCAGGTGGAGTGCGGCTTCCCGCCAGCGCAGGGCCTTCAGCTCACTGCCGAGCCCGCGCAGGCGGCTGTCGAGGGCGTCCTCCAGCACACGGCCGGCTGCCTCTTCGTCGTCGAGGACGCGGCGTATCGCGGGCAGGGGCAGGTCAAGGGTGCGCAGGGAGCGGATCAGCTGCAGTCGTTCCAGTGCCTGGGGGCCGTAGCGGCGGTGTCCGCCACTGCTGCGGGCGGCTTCGGGGAGCAGGCCTTGGTCGGAGTAGAAGCGGACGGTCTTCACCGTGGCGCCGGCGCGCTCGGCGAGTTCCCCGATGCTCCACAACAGCTCGTGTGACGTCGACAGTTGAACCTCCCTTAAGGGGAGTTCCTACGGTACCGGTGCGGGGGCGAGGCGGACACGGTGTCCCGCGGACGACGGCGTCCGCGACCCTCGCGGCGTCATGACACCAATCCGAAGAGTGCGATGTTCGGCGAGTTCCGGCGGTTCGGCGGATTCTGAGAGTCGGGGAGGACTTTTGTGAGCGTGTTCATCATGGTTGCGGGTGTGTTCACCGGGGCCCATGTCTGGGAGGAGACCGCCGCGCGGCTGGTCGCGGCCGGCAGCACGGCGCACGCCGTCCCGCTGACGGGTATGGACCCGGCCCGGCCCGCCCCGCCGGCGCACGTCGGTCTGGAGACGCACATCGAGGACGTGATCGCGGCGATCGACGCGGTGGACGTGGCGTCCGGGCGGGAGATCGTGCTCGTCGGTCACGACTATGGGATCCACCCGGTGCTCGGCGCCGCTGATCGGCGGGCGGGACGCATCGCACGCGTCGTGTACCTGGACTGCGGGATGCCGCAGAACGGTGTTCCGGCGCTGGCCACCGTGCCGGACCAGGCGCTGCGCGCGCAGCTGGCCGGACGCGCCGAGGCGGGCGAGCGCGAGGGCGTGCTGTCGCCGCCGGGACATGACGAGTGGGAGCGCTGGGGCAGTACCGCCGACGTCGACGAGGCGGCCCTGAAGCGGTTGACCGCACGGGCAGCGCCGCAGCCGCTGGCCACTCTCCTCGAACCGCTGCGGCTGACGGGGGCGGTGGCCGCGGTTCCCGTCACCGGCGTGCTGTGTGCCCGCAACGGCGCCGGTATCGACCAGGTGCAGAGGCTTGTCGACTTCGGCGACCCCGCCCTGGCCGCCCTGACCGAACCTCAGGTCACCTTCTTCGAACTTCCCACCGGGCACTGGCCGATGCTGTCCTGCCCCGACGCACTGGCCGGCGTACTGCTGCGGGCCGCGGCCGGTGAGGGGCACCGCCTGCGGCCGGCCGGCGACGACGCGCCGGCGCCTGCCCACCTGCGCCCGTTCCCGCTGGACGTTCCCGAGCTGCCTCGCGACCGTCAAGGTCATGTCGATCTTTACGTCCCGGACGGCGAGGGGGGCCCGCGCCCGGCCGTGGTCTTCGTGCACGGCGGACCCGTGCCCGCGGGAGCGCGGCCGCGCCCGCGCGAGTGGCCGACGCTGGTGGGGTACGCCCGCTTGGCCGCCGCCGAGGGAATGGTCGGTGCGACTCTCGACCACCGCCTGCACGACGTCGCGGACTACGACCGCGCCGCCGCGGACATCGCCGCCGGGGTGGAACTGGTGCGGTCCGACGCCCGGGTGGACGCCGACCGGGTCGCCCTGTGGTTCTTCTCCGGCGGAGGTCTCCTCACTACGGACTGGCTGACCCGGCCGCCCGCCTGGCTGCGCTGTCTGGCCGCGTCCTATCCCGTCCTGGCGCCTCTTCCCGCCTGGGGCATGGCCGGCAGCCGCTTCCACCCCGCCAGGGCGGTCGAACAGGCGGGGTCCCTGCCCATCGTCCTCCTCCGCGCCGGGCGGGAGGCTCCCGAGATCGCCGCGACGGTGGACGCGTTCGTGGCGGCGGCGGACGGCAGCGCCGCGCGACTGGAGTTGGTCGACGTCCCCAACGGTCACCACGGGTTCGAAACCCTCGACGCGCCGGAGGAGACGATGCCCGCCCTGCACCGGGCGATGCGCTCGGTGGTCACCCATCTGACCAGGTGACTCCCCTGGTCACCGCTCGCCACCGGCCCTCATCGCCGGCGCCGTTCTCCGCTGCGCGCCATGTCAGGCCGGGCGGATCGCGCCCTTGATGGCCGACTGGCCGGCGAAGAACACCGACTCCTCTCGGATGAGCGCCCCCGGGCCGGACGCGTGGATCATCATGCCGTCGCCGCTCCAGATGCCGACATGGCCGAGGTCGTCCTGGAAGAACACCAGGTCCCCGATCTGGACATCGGCGAGCGGGACCTGCACCCCCGCGCTCCACTGGGCCTGGGTGGTCCGGGGCAGGGAGACACCGACCGTTCGCCACGCGGCCTGGGTGAGTCCGGCGGCGTCGTACGATCCCGGCCCGACCGCGCCCCATACGCACGGCAGACCGATCTGCGCGCGGGCGAAGGCGATCACCCGCTCGGCCTGGGTGCTGCGGCCGGAGACCGGCGTCAGCCAGGGTTCGGCGTAGGCGCCAGGTGTGTAGGTGGTGGCGGGCAGGTCGCCTGGGGTGAGCGCAGCCGCCGGAGCAGGCGGCGCCAGGGCAGACGCGGTGATGCCGGGCAGACCGGCGTCAGGGGTCATGGTGGTCGTGTCGGGCGACGGACCGGAGGCGTGGTAAGCGGTGAGGTCCGCTGACAGGGGCGCGGCGTACGGTGCGGTCGTGCCGGTCGCCGGGTCGGCGCCGTACGTCTCCGTCCCGCTCGTCAGGAGATCCGCCTGGTGAGCACCCGAGGTGGGGGCCGGCACGGCGGACAGCGCCGCAAGGGACTGTGGGCCGGACTCCCATGCGGGCGCCGGTGCGGGCTCGTACAGGGGCCAGGCCGCCACATCTCCGTCGGGACCGGGCTGTGCGCCGCCTGCCGCGAACAGTCCGGCCGGCTGGCCGGGGAGCTCCGGGAGGACCTCGGCGGCAGGCGCCTGAGCTGTTCCGCCGGGCCGCTCCCGCGCAACGCCGGTGAGCGCCGGGGGCGCTTCAAGGGCCCGGAGTTCCGCGGCGGGTTCCGCAGGGGGCGCTTCGATGGCTCGACGTTCGGCGGGGCGTTCCGCCGGGCGGGAAGGTCGCGCCGCCTCGGGTGCGCGCTCGGGCCGGACCGGCACCTTCCGGTCCGACTGCCACGCCGGTACGGACGGGCCCAGTTTGGCGCGGGCGGCGTCGAACCACTGCCGGGCAAAGGCTCCTACCGCCGGCTGCGTCTCCCCTTCGGACCGGCCACGGGCGACAGTGCCTCGCTGACGCGGAATCGCGGCGGCCCGGGTCGCGTTGAAGGTGCCGGTGTCGCTCTCGGCCCGGTCGTAGAGACGGTCGATCCGCCGCCGGACCTCCTCAGGGCTCGGCCCCTCGCCGTCATGCGCCAACGCGGGCACCAGCCAACTGCGAGAGCCGGGCCTCGGTCACTCCGAGGCGCGAGGTTCTTTCCAGCGACATGGAAAAGGCACTCCTTCAGTCCGAGAGCGCACAGAACCACCTACCCATCGGTGGAAGTCGTGCATGCTGTAACCAACTTAGCCAACTTGTGAGCCTTCCGTGAAGATCGAAGTTGCGAATTGCCTGATATGCCGCTGTGACGTTCGCCCCTACTCGGCGGGCTCGGCGATCAGTGCCGTGCCGACTCTGCGGAAGCCGAGTCGGTCGTAGACCCGCGCGACATCGTCGTCACCCGCCGACAGGAAGACGGTCGCAGCGCCCCTCGACCGGGCGTCGGCCACCAGTGCCGCGGTGACCGCGCGTGCGAGTCCACTGCGGCGGGCCGCGGGGAGCGTTCCGACGCCGACGATCTCACTGACTCCCGCCAGCGGTTGGTGCTGGCCGGCGGACAGCACCGATCCGTGCTCGACGGCTGCCGCGACCACGGTCAGGCCTGCCCGGATGCGCACGATGGCGCGTTCCACCGTTCCGTCGGCGACGCGCTCCTCGATCGCCTCCGCCAGTTGACGTGTTCCCGCGCGACCGACGTGGGTCCCCGGCTCGGCGAAGGCGAGATGGGGAACCGCCAGGGCCCCGGGCAGGACCGGATCGTCCGCGCCTACGATCCGGACGGACACGCCGCCGGACGACCCGTCCACATGGGCTGCGGGCGTACCGGGATCGAGCACCATCAGCGGGTGTTCGTGGACCACGAGCCCCGACTCCTCGGCTGCTGCCCGGAGCGCGGGTGTGGTCTCGGCGACCCATTCGAAACTCTCCGGGATCCCCAGTTCCCGCTGACGGGCACGGACCTTGTGAACGTCGGTGGCCCGCAACGGCCCGGACCATCCCCGTGCGGGACGTGCGTAGAACGGCCAGCCCTGGCCCTCCCGCACGAACAGGGTGAGCGGCCCGTGGTCCTCGACGCGGGCGCCGTGCCGCGGGATCGCGTCGTAGTACTCCTCGAGCCGGTCCAGCAGGGCTCGCTCGGGATGATCGTCGAAGTCAGGAGAAGTCACGACGGGCATCCAAGCAACAGGGCGCCACCGCCGCCACTTTGTTTCGTCCCCACCGGGATCGGCGGCTCAGCACAGGACTCGCAGGGCCCCGGGCAGCACTCTGACCGTCACCGGGAGGGCGGCCTCGATCTCGCCGTCCGCGCCGTAGGGGACGTCGCTGTCGGCCTCGATGCGTATCTCCCGGCCTCGCACCACCTGCACCTGGGGGCGGTGGACGTGGGCGCCGGTGTCGAGCTCCTTCATCAGGGTGAAGAACAGCCGGCGTGGGGCGTCGCGGATCATCACGACGTCGAGCAGACCGTCGTCCAGACGGGCCTCGGGAGCGATGCGGCGCGCGGAGCCGTAGTAGCTGGAGTTCGCCGCCACGGCGGTGTAGCCGCTGTACGCGTGGTCGTGGCCGTCGACGGTGATCCGGTAGCGGACGGGGCGCCAGGTGCTGATCGCGCGCAGGGCCCCGGCGTAGTAGGAGGCCGAACCCCGCAGCATGCGGGAGCGGTTGGCGTGGAGGTTGGCCAGCGCGTCCACGCCCGCGTAGACGCTGCCGAGCACGACGGTGCCGGCGTGGACGGACGACGTGACCTCGATGGTGTCCACGGCGCGCGGTGTGCCGTGGAGCAGCACCCGGGCCACGCCGTCGGGGTCGCCGGGCAGGCCCAGGGCCCGGGCGAAGTCGTTGCCGCGGCCGGCCGGGACCATGCCGAACAGGGCGCCGGTGCCGCTGAGGGCTCCGCCGATGCTGCCGGTGATCCCGTCGCCGCCGACGGCGAGCACCACCCGGCCGCGTTCCCCGGCGTGCCGGGCGAGTTCGCGGGCGTGGGCGAGGCTGCGGCTGTACTCGGTCTCCAGCTCGGCGCCCGCCTCCCGGAGGAGGCGGGCCACCTGGTGCAGCGCCGCAGCACTGGTGGCTCCGCCCGCGGTCGGGTTGACGACGGCGGTGAACTGTCGCATCGATGTGCCTCCGGGCTGACGGGTGGTGCCGGGCTGTCGTCTGGTCAGGGGTGGTGCGGTCTCGGGCGGAGAGCGGAGCTGCGGTCAGTCGGCCGGCAGCAGGACGCCGGGGTTGAGCAGGCCGTCCGGGTCAAGCCGCCGCTTGACGGCGCGCAGCGCCGCGACACCGAGGTCCCCGGCCTCCCGTACGTACCAGTCGCGGTGGTCGGTGCCGACCGCGTGGTGGTGGGTGATGGTGCCGCCCGCGGCGAGGATCGCCTCGTTCGCGGCGTGCTTGGCGCGCGTCCAGTGCTCGACCGGGTCGGCGCCCTGGGCGGAGACGATCGTGAAGTACAGCGAGGCGCCGTTCTCGTAGACGTGCGAGATGTGGCACATGACCAGCGGCGGGGTGCCGTTGCCGGTGAGTGTGGAGGTGAGCGCGTCGCGGACGGCCGCGTACAGGCCGGGCAGTCGCGACCAGTAGGCGGCGGTCTCCAGGGTCTCGGCGAACGCGCCCGCTTCGAGGAGCGAGTCCCGCAGGTACGGCGCCGCGTAGCGGCCGTGGGCCCAGCGCTCCCCCGGCTCGTCGCCCGCGAACTTGCCGCCGCAGTCGGTGAGTACGGCCGCCGCGGCCGCCCGCCGTTGCGCCGTGTCCTGCTCGGCGCCCTCGAAGCCGACCACGGCGAGGCATCCGGCGCCGTGCTGCTCGGCCGCGGAGCCGATGGCCTCGGGCTGGGCGAGGCCGATCAGGCTCTCGGTCTCGTCGGACAGCCGGAGGACGGTGGGGCGGGGGCCGTCCTGGGCGAGCCGGCGCAGCGCGGCGGTGCCCTCGTCGAAGGAGGCGAAGCGCCAGCCTTCGTAGCGGCGCGTCTGCGGGACGGGCCGGATGCGGACGGTCACGGACGTGATGACACCGAAGGCGCCTTCCGAGCCGAGCAGCAGCTGCCGCAGATCGGGGCCGGCCGCGGAACGGGGTGCCCGGCCGGTGTCGAGGGTGCCCTCGGGTGTGGCGAGGGTGAGGCCGAGGACCATCTCGTCGAAGCGTCCGTAGCCCGCGGAGGCCTGCCCGCTGGAGCGGGTCGCGGCGAAGCCGCCGATGGTGGCCCACTCGTAGGACTGGGGGAAGTGGCCGAGAGTGAAACCGTGTTCGGCCAGGAGCGCCTCGGCCTCGGGTGCGCGCAGGCCGGGCTGGAGGGTGGCGGTCCGGGAGACGGGGTCGAGGTCGAGCATGCGGTTCATGTGCCGCAGGTCCAGGGCGATGAAGGGTGCCTTGCCGACGGGGGCGAGGCCGCCGACGACGGAGGTGCCGCCGCCGAACGGGACGAGGGCGAGGCGGTGTTCGGCGCACACGCGGAGCACGGCGAGAACCTCGTCGTGGCTGTGCGGGAGAGCGACTGCCGCCGGGGCGTCGGCGGTGTCGGCGGCGCGGATGCGCAGCAGGTCCGGGGTGGACTTGCCGCGGGTGTGCCGGATGCGGCTCTCCGGGTCCGTGCGGAGGCTCCCCGCGCGGTCGCCGAGTGCGGCGTGCAGCGCGTTGCGGGCGGCGTCCTCCAGAGCGGGCGTGGAGATCGTGATCTCCTCCAGCCGGGCTGATGCCGTGGGCTGCGGCGTGACGCCGAGCCAGTCGCGCAGCAGCCCGGTGACGGTGTCGGGCAGCGGCGTCGCCCTGGCCGGGTCGCCCCAGCCGTTCCACAGCATGTCCATGCGTGTCGTCCTCACCGGTCGTCGGGGGTTGCCGCTGGAGCGGCCTCGGGCGTTACACTGTTACACATGACGCCTAATCGTCACAACAGCTCGGCTCAGCAGAGGTCCTCCGACAACGACGTGGTGCTCGACGCCGTCCGGGACTGCGTCCTGGCCGTCGGTGTCCGCCGCACGACCATGACCGACGTGGCCCGCCGCGCGGGCGTCTCACGGATGACCCTCTACCGCCGCTGGCCCGACGTCCGTTCCCTGGTCGGTGATCTCATGACGCGCGAGTGGATCGCCGTCGCGACCGGAGCCATGCCCGAGAGCCGGCCCGAGGTGGGCACGCGCCCGCCACTGATCGACGGCCTGGTGGCGGGCGTGGAGGCCTTCCGCGCCCACCCGCTCTTCCAGAAGATCGTCGACGTCGATCCCGAACTGCTCCTGCCCTACGTGCTGGACCGGCGCGGTGCGAGCCAGGAGGCCCTGCTGGGGCTGCTCGCCGGGGCGCTGCGGGAGGGGCACGCGGACGGCTCGGTGCGGGTGGCCCCCGCCGAACGCCAGGCCAGGACCGTGCTGCTGGTCCTCCAGTCCTTCGCCCTGTCCCTGCGCACCATGACCGACGAGGACGACGCCGAGCTCACGAGTGCGGCCTTCCTCGCCGAACTGCGCACCCTCCTGGAGAGGACCCTCACCCCATGAGCCTGACCGGCACCCCCGCCGCCGGGGCCTCCCTGTCCGCCGCGCGGCGCACCCGCGACCTGGCCGAGGCGACCGACGGCCGCGTGGTGGACGTGCTGGTCGTCGGCCTCGGCGCGACCGGCGCCGGAGCGGCCCTGGACGCAGCCGCCCGCGGTCTCGACGTCGTCGCCGTCGACGCCCGCGACCTCGCGTTCGGCACGTCGCGCTGGAGCTCCAAGCTCATCCACGGCGGGCTGCGCTATCTGGCCTCGGCGCAGTTCGACGTCGCCCACGAGAGCGCGGTCGAGCGCGGCGTGCTGATGGAGCGGACAGCGCCCCACCTGGTGCGCGCCCAGCCGTTCGTGCTGCCGTTGACCGGACTCGTCTCGCGCGGCCAGGCCGCTCTCGCCTGGGCCGGTTTCCGGGCCGGCGACGCCCTGCGGCTGTCGGCCCGCACGGCTCGCGCCACATTGCCCGCCCCTCGTCGGCTCTCCCCGGTCGAGACCCGGCACCTGGCTCCGGCGCTGCGCCCCACCGAGCTGCGCGGCGGCCTGCTGTCCTGGGACGGGAGGCTCACCGACGACGCCCGTCTGGTGACCGCCCTCGCCCGTACCGCCGCCGCCCGAGGGGCCCGCGTACTGACCCGTGTCCGGGCCCTGGAACTCTCCGCGTCCGGGGCCCGCATACGCGACGAACTCACCGGCGAGGAGGGCGAGATCCGGGCCCGGGCGGTGATCAACGCGTCCGGTGTGTGGGCCGGTGACCTCGTGGAGGGCATCAGGGTCCGGCCCTCCCGCGGCACCCACATCGTCCTGCGCTCGCAGGACATCGGCCCGCTGCCCGCCGGTCTGCACATCCCCATCCCCGGCGAGACCAACCGTTTCGTCCTCGTCCTGCCCCAGGACGACGGCAGGGTCTATGTCGGGCTCACCGACGAACCCCTGGACGGGCCCGTTCCGGACGTCCCCGAGGTGCCGGAGACGGACATCGGCTTCCTGCTCGACGTCCTCGGGTCGGTCCTCGACGTCCCGGTCCGTCGCAGCGACGTCGTCGGCGCGTTCGCCGGGCTGCGCCCCCTGCTGGACACCACGCCCACCGGACAGCCCGGCGCCGCCTCCCGCACGGCCGACATCTCCCGCCGGCACGCGGTGCTGACCTCACCGGACGGCGTGGTCAGTGTGGTCGGCGGCAAGCTCACCACCTATCGCCGGATGGCCGAGGACGCGGTGAACGCCGTGGTCGAGGCACGCGGCCTGGCCGTCGGCCCCTCCCCCACCGCCACGCTCCCGCTGGTGGGCGCCGCGGCCCCCCGGACGCTCGCCGCGATCCGCGCGCCCCGGCGTCTCGTGCAGTGCTACGGCACCGAGGCCCCGGCGGTACACGCCCTGGCCGAGCGGGACCCGCGGCTGGGCGAGCCCGTCGTGCCCGGCCATGCGGTGACCGGCGCCGAACTGCTGTGGGCGGTACGGCACGAGGGTGCTCTGGACGAAGCCGACCTGCTCGATCGTCGCACGCGCATCGGACTGGTCCCGGCGGACCGGGCCGAGGCGTTGAAGGCCGTACGCGAGCTGGTGGGTGAAACCCTGGGCGCGGCAAGCCGAGGCCGGTGAAGAGGCCGGTGGGCCCGGTCCGGCCCGCTCACCGGCCGTTCTGCGGACTGTAGGGCTGCAGGAGCTGGTCCACGGGTGCGTGATCGTCTGTGAGGAGCCGGGCCGCGCCGGTCCAGGAGGTGAGGTCCTCGCCGGTGACGGTCTTCCATCCGGTGTGCCGGGCGTCGAGCGCTCGTTGGACCGCCCGGAGGTCGACCGGCCGGTCGGAGGCGAGCACCACCAGGTTGCCGCCCTTCGACGCGGCGGCCGGGCCCAGGCCGATGTCGGCGGGTTCGCCGAGGAGCGCGACGTGCGGGAAGGTCTCGCCGAGCGTGGCCACTTCGGCGCGGGCGAAGTCCATGTCACCGTGGTCGATGAGGTTGGCCACGTACACGCCTCCGTCGTCGAGCACCCGCCGGACATCGGCCATCGCTTCCACGGTGGTGAGGTGCCATGGCACGCTGACGCCACCGAAGGCGTCGCCGACGACGAGGTCACGGCTGCCGGTGTCGAGTCGCCGCAGGCCGAGCCTGCCGTCCTCCACACGTACGTCGATGCCGGCCTCCGGCCGCAGACCGAGTCGCTCGTGGTTGATGCGCACGACTCCGCCGTCGATCTCGGAGACGACGCTCCGTGTCCCGGGGCGGGTGGCCGCGAGGTAGCGGGGAAGAGTGAGTCCGCCACCGCCCAGGTGGTGGGCGACCAGTGGTTCGCCCTGCGGGAAGCCGGCGTCGACCACCGACGCGACGGCGCGCACGTACTCGAACTCCAGATGGGTCGGGTCGTCGATGTCGACGTAGGAGTGCCGCAGGCCGTCCAGGACGAGCGTGCGGCCGTCACCCTCGCCGGGGTCCGCGACGACGCGTGCGCAGTGGTACTTGGTCTCCACGTCGCAGCCCCCGGGCGCGACCGTGGCGGCGAGGCCGCCGGCCGCGACGGCGAGTGCCAGGGCCGGGGCACCGGTCCACCCGCGCGTTCGCCACTCGACCCACGCCGAGCCGGCCACCAGCAGTGCTCCGAGCCCGAGCAGGATGCCGCTGACCGGCAACCGCGACACGAGGACGAAGCCGGTGAGCACGGTGCCGACGATGGCGCCCACCGTGCCGATGCCCGACAGCCGGCCGACCACCGTACCGGTCTCCGCCAGGCTGGTGAGACGCAGCTTCGTGACGAACGGCGTCACCGCGGAGAGCAGCGCACCCGGCACCAGAATGGTCAGCGACGCGATGACCAGGAGCACCGCCGGTGCCCACTCCGCCGTACTCCGCAGCACCGCGGGGGTGAGCGCCACCACCGCTCCGGACACCCCCAGCGAGGGACCGATGAGCCGGCGCGGATCGACCTGGTCCGCGATGACGCCGCCCAGCCAGGAGCCGAAGGCGATGGCCGTGAGCGCGATGCCGATCACCATGGTGCTGGTCTCAAGGGTCAGGCCGAGGTAGGGAGCCAGCAGCCGCAGGGCGACGATCTCGACCACCAGGACCGCCGCCGAGGACCCGAACACCAGTATCGCGGCAGCACGGGGGCCCAGACCTTCACGGGGTGTGCTCTCGACGACGGGCGACGTAGACGATCCGGTCACGGGCGACATTCTCGCACGGGGTCATCGACGGAACCGCACCCTTCACATCCCCATATGTGCGGCGCGGGTTGAGCGCGACCTCATCCAACTCGGGGAGCCGGGGCCCGCGGTGAGGACCCCGGCACGCGCAAGGCAGGGTCAGACCCGGTCGGCCGCGATCAGGACGTACTGGAAGGAGCCGTCCCGGTAGGACTCGATGAACGCCTCCTCGATCCCGGTGACCAGCGAGGACGTGGCCCGCAACTCCCAGTAGGGCAGGGTGTCCGGAGTGAGGTCGACGATGGCCTGCGGCACGAGCCGGTTGTCGGCCATGGCGCGCAGATATTCGCGGCGCGAGTGGATGTTGCACTCGAAGTGGGCGTTGATCTGGGAGACCCACTTCGACGGCTGGCCGTAGCGGGGGTTCCAGCAGCCGGTGATCGTCACGTAGCGGCCGCCCACCCGCAGGAAGCGGGAGTGCTCGGCGAACAGGTCGTCGAGGTCGACGTACATGCTCGACTCGTTGTTCCACGAAGCGGCGATGCTGCCCTTCTCGAAGGGCGTGTCGAGCATGTTGCACACGCGGGAGCGGACGTGGTCCTCGATCCGCAGTTCCCGTGCCCGCCTGTTGCCGAAGTCGGCCTGGGTCGCGGAGAGGGTGACGCCCTCGACCTTGCAGCCGAAGCGGCGGTGGGCCATGACCATGGAGCCGCCGCGCCCGCAGCCGGCGTCGACGAGGGTGTCGCCGGGCCCGACGGGGCCGAGATGGTCCAGGAGGACCTCGGCCTGTGCCGACTCCAGCCGGTGCAGCTCCGCGATGAGCTTCTTCTCGTACTCGCTGTGGGCCGGGTCGCCGAGCGCGGCCTGGTCCACCTCGCCGATGCCGTAGTGGTGGTGGTAGAGCCCATCCACGTCACCGAGGCGGAGATTGACCGGCCGTGCCTCGTTGTTCCAGTAGCGGGCGATGTCCCCCTGGTACGGCGTCGCCGGGGCCGGGATCTTCACGGAGGCGGTGGTGGTCGTTTCCGTCGTCATTTCAGTGGTCACAGAAAGGTCCGTTCTTTACCAGAAGTCGGGCAGGCTGTAGCGGTAGGTGTTGGTGCGGTGCCAGTCGTGGTTGCCGTCGACCCAGGCGGCCACGCCCTTGAGGAAGCGCAGCACGGGGGGCAGGGGGCAGTCCGCCGCGAGATCGGCCGCGGCGGCCTCGAAGGCGTGCTGGAGTTCGTTGTGGACCTCGACGGCCTTCAGATAGGCGTCGCGTTCGGAGAGTTGCTCGCGTTCCGCGATCACCACGGGCAGGTTCAGGTGGCGGCCTGGGCTGTTGAGTTCCTTGGTGTACGAGTAGAGGTCGTTGACGATGGTGGTCGCGTTGCCGGCGAGGGCGATGACCCGTTGCATGTCCGGCCGGGCGTGCAGGTCCGCGGGCAGTTCGTAGCCGCCGACGGTGTCGGTGATCGTGGGGCAGGGGCGGAAGTTGTTGAACTGGCGCATCGCCAGGTACTCCCACACCTCCGGGACGTGACCGGTCTGCGCCCAGGCGGCCTCGGCGAGGTAGCCCAGGTGCAGCCGGGCCATGTCGTGCCGGTAGCGGTCGGACTGGGAGGGCGTGGCCGCGCGGACGAAGTAGTCCATCGCGCTGCGGTACGCCCGGCGCGGGGCGTCCGACCCGAGCGACTCCAGCCAGGCCGGCGCGTACTCCGCGGTCGTGTGGAAGTGGTCGATCGCCGTGTGCGCGAGGAGCAGGCGCCCGCCGAGGCCGACGGGTGACCCGCCGTGGTCCTCGCAGTAGCAGTCGTCCACCGCGTTCTCCGCGACCATCAGCCGTGTGGCGAGCATCAGGTGGTCGACCGTGGGGGCGTCGGGATGGCAGGCGACCATGTAGCGGCCGACGGAGAATCCGTCGAACTGCTTCTCCCATTCCTCGGGGTAGAGCTGGATCTCGTCCTCGGCCCAGTGTTTGATCCGGCGGCTCACCTCTTCGACGCGTACGGGGTCGGGTTCCGGGACGGGGTGGTAGTAGAGGCCGGGGACGGCTCGCCCCTCGGCGGGCGGGGCGGGGGCCGGGGGCTCCGGATCCGGGAGCGGGGTCTGGAACCTCTCGGCCACGGAGAGAGAGGTCGTGCCCGGTCCGGTGGGTCCGCGCAGAACCCGCCTTAGCGCCGAGCCGGCCTCGGCCGCGTCGTGCGTGTCCGGTACGGGGGCGGCCGTCGGCGGCGGCGACGGGTCGGGAATCGTGACCGGCGGATGCAGTGCGGCGAGAAAGTGCCGGGCGGTGGGCGTGAGCGGAAGGCCCGCGGCCACCGGCGCGGGGGCGTCCGGTACGGCTGTGGGGGCGTCCGGCATGGCCGTGAAGGCGTCCGGTGCGACCGTGGGCGTCATCGGCCGCTGTTCGGGCAGGGGTGGTCCGAGGGGCCCGGAGTCGGGCATCGGCAGCTCCTTGCTGCGGTGGGGTGGGCGCTCCGTGCGGGGGTGTCAGGCGTGACCTGCGCGGATCACAGCTTCAGCGCGGTCTGGAAGCGATCTGCACGTTCTCCATGACGCCGAGGGCGTCGGGGAGGAGCACTGCGGCGGAGTAGTAGGTGCTGACGAGGTAGGAGTTGATCGCCTGTTCGTTGATGCCCATGAACCGCACCGAGAGCCCCGGTTCGTACTCGTCCGGCAGTCCGGTCTGCCGCAGGCCGATGACGCCCTGGTTCTTCTCGCCGGCGCGCATCGCGATGATGGAGCTGGTCTGCTCCTTGCTGATGGGGATCTTGTTGCAGGGCAGAATGGGGACTCCGCGCCAGGCGGGTACGGACTGGCCGCCGAGGTCGACGTGGTCGGGGTAGAGACCGCAGGCGTTGAAGCCCCGCCCGATGGCGGCGATGGTCCTGGGGTGGGCGAGGAACATCTTGGTGCCGCGCCTGCGGCAGAGCAGGTCGTCCATGTCGTCCGGGGTGGGCGTACCGGAACGGGGCTGGATGCGCTGCTTGAAGTCGGCGTTGTGCAGCAGTCCGAACTCACGGTTGTTGATGAGCTCGTGCTCCTGGCGCTCCCGCAAGGCCTCGATGGTGAGCCGGAGTTGCTCCTCGCTCTGGTTCATCGGACCGTTGTAGAGGTCGGCTACCCGGGTGTGGATCCTCAGTACGGTCTGTGCGACGGAGAGTTCGTACTCGCGCGGCTGCTGTTCGTAGTCGACGAAGGTGCCCGGCAAGTCGGTCTCGCCGACGTGGCCGGCCGACATGGCGATCTCGGCCTCGCCGTGCTTGTTCTGCCGCAGTCGCGAGCGGGAGCTGAACGCTTCGACGTGGGCCCGGAGGGCGGGCGCCGACTCCTGCACTGCGGCGAAGTCGGAACGGGAGAGCGTGAGGAGGGTGCCGGAGGTCTCGGCGGTGACCGTGCTGTCGTGGCGGGCCTCGGGGTCCAGCAGGGCGTTCGCACCGAAATGGTCGCCGTCCGCGAGGACCGCGATGGCGATCTCTCCGCCGTACTTGCCCGTGGCGGTCCGGCTGACCCGGCCGTGGGCGATCAGGTGGATCCGGTCGGCGGGGCTGCCGCGCTCGACAAGGACGTCACCCGCCGCGAAGTCACGCTGTGTGCAGCGGTCGGCGAGTGCGGTGAGGACGCCGGTGTCCTCGAATCCCCGCAGCAGGGCCAGTTCACCGAGTTCCCTGGGGATCACCCTGACCGTTGCGCCCTCCTGGACGAACTCGATGCGTCCGTCGCCGAGGGTATGGCGCAACCGCCGGTTGACCCGGTAGGCGCCTCCCTCGGCCTCGACCCAGGGCAACATCCGCAGCAGCCAGCGGGAGGTGATCTCCTGCATCTGCGGGGCGGACTTGGTGGTGGTGGCGAGGTTGCGGGCGGCGGCGGTGCCCAGCGACTGCTGCGCCGCGTCGGGTGTGGTCCGGGTTTCCGGGATGCTGTCGACGGTCATCGGGAGGGAGTCTCTCCTTGCACGACGGGGCGTCCGGCGCACGCGGATGCGCCGACGGGAGACAGGGAGGAGTGGGCAACGGGCTGGACGGATCACGGCGATCCGCCCACCTGCAGAAAGCTAGCCGCTGGACGGGCCGCAACCACCAGCGAGACGAGATGCTTACCTCGAAGCAGTGACAATCGGTTGAATGCGGTTTATCGGTCCGTCACGCGGCATCGCCCCGCCCTCCAGGTTGAAAGCGGAACCTTACGGTTGAAGCGTGAAAATCATTCCGCCATGGGTGACTTGCCACCCGGCTCTGAGCAGCGGAAACTGGAAATGATGACGTGGAGTCCACCGATACCTCGACCTCTGCGCCGCCCCGGTGAGCACGAACGAAGGGGCTGACACGGTGGAGAACGAACTGCGCATCCTCCTCACCGAGGAGGACGCCGAAGCAGAACGCATCGCCGAACTGACCGGCTACCTGCGTCAGGAACTGCTCGACCTCGACGTGGACGATGTCACGGCGCTTCCCGGCGGAGAGGTCCCTCCGGGAGCACGGGCCGTGGACGTCACTCAGATCGGTGCCCTGCTGGTGACCCTGGGCAGCTCGGCGACCGCCCTGAACCAGGTGATGACCGTCATCAGGTCGTGGTTGGGCCGTCGCCATGACACGCGCCCGTCCTTGCACCTGCGGATGGGCGACGACGTCCTGGAAGTGTCCGAGGCGACCGACGACCAGGTCGCGGAGGCGTTCGAGATCTTCATCCGGCGCCATTCCCCGGCTGGAGCCGAGCCATGACGGAGTCCAGACACGCGCTGATCATCGCCAACGACCGGTACACCGACCAGGGGCTCAAGAAACTCAGGGCGCCCGCCCAGGACGCCGCGGCCCTCGAGAAGGTGTTGCACGACCCGCAAATCGGCGACTTCGAGGTGGAGGTCGTGCACAACGCGTCGGCCGATGTCATGCGCCGGCGCATCCAACGCTTCTTCAACGACCGCCGCCGCGCCGACACGCTCTTGCTGCACTTCTCCTGCCACGGCCTCAAGAGCGAGTCGGGCGAGCTGTACTTCGCCGCGAGCGACACCGAGCCCCCGCTGCTGGCCGCCACTGCTGTGCCCTCCCAGTTCGTCCGCAGTTGCATGTCCGTCACGCGGGCGGGCCGCAGCGTGCTGTTCCTCGACTGCTGCTACGGCGGGGCCTTCTCCCGGGGCTCGTCCTCCGTGCGCGCGTCCGGAGACGTCAACGTCCTCGAGTCCTTCGCGAAGGACGAGCCGGTCAGCGGGCGGGGCTGGGCCGTCATCACCGCGTCCGACTCCATGGAGTACGCCTTCGAGGACAACCACCTCACGGAAGACTCCTCCGCTCCGCGGCCTTCGGTGTTCACCCACGCGGTGGTCGAGGGCCTGGAGACCGGCGAGGCCGACCTCGATGCGGACGGCAAGGTCTCCCTCGACGACCTGTATGAGTACGTCTACAGGCAGGTGCGGGAGCAGAACCCCCATCAGACGCCGAAGAAGGCGGCGGAGCTGCACGGGGAGTTGCACCTGGCACACAGCCGGCGCGGCCGCATCAAGATCGTTGCCAGTCCCTCACCGCCCTCCTTGCAGGCCGCGATGAGCAGCGAAGAGTTCCTCACCCGGCAGGGCGCCGTGCTGGAGTTGCAGAAACGGTTGCAGCACAGGGAGCTGCCCGTGGCGGAAGGGGCGCGTCAGCACCTGGAGGAGGTCGCCCGCAACGACATCCAGCAGATCGCCGGCATGGCGTCCGACGCCTTGGGCAAGATCCGGCTCGCACCGTCGCCGGACCACCTGGACTTCGGTGTGATAGCGAAGGGGTCCGCCCCTCGCAAGCAGTCCGTGACCATGCACGGCCCGCCGCTGGCCCGGCACTGCGTGGCCCAGCCCAGACAGTCGTGGCTGCGGGTCGACCCGACCGGCAGCGGTCTGGAGGTCCACATCGACACGGCCACCGAGGGACGCCTGTCGGGTGACATCGTGCTGAAGGGTGTGGCCGACGAGTCGGTGATCCATGTCGAGGCGGAGGTGACTCCGTCGCACGGGCCCGGTGGCACGGGGCCCGACACAGGCACCTCGAACGGTCCCACGGAGCCGTCTCACGGAGGGGGCGACGAGCAGCACACGGTGGTCATTGGGCCCCCGGGCACCCCACCTCGTCCCAAGAAGCCGCCCGAGACCACTGCCTCCGCCCGTCGAAAGGACAGACGCGCCCCCGCCCTTGCCGGTGCCGCTCTCGCCCTGGCCGTCGCGTCCATCGGCACCTTCGTACTGGCCATGCAGAGGGCGGTGACGGCCATCGTCGAACGGGGCGAGGAAGGGGTGCACGGGACCATCGAGGACAACGTCCGTGAGTACGGAGCGCTCACGCCTCTCATCGTGTGTCTGGTCACCGGTGCGGTGGCGCTGGTGGTCGGCGCGGTGGCCCGGCACGACCTGGGAACACGGCGGGAGCACTACACGAGGCAGGCGGCGAGCAGTACGCACACACTGACCTCGATCGCGAAAGGGCTGGCGATCCCGGCGCTGGTTCTGGCCGTCCTCGCGGGCATCGCCTACCTGGTGGGCAGCCGTCACTGGTGACCGCCTCAGCTCACTGGAGGTGGTCCGGCAGTTCTGTGCCTCGCATCGGGCCCGACCGCCGGCTGCGGGTGCCGGGTGGCCCTACGGGTCCCGGCCGACGGTGATGCCTGAACGGCCCGGCTGGTGACAGCCGCTCCACACGCGACACGGCAGCGATCCTGATCCTGCCGGGCGGGCCGCGGACGCCGTGCAGGCGTTCAGCCGGCAATTGCCGGACGGGAGCCCTCGCCAACTCGGGCCTGTTGTACGCCCGTTGACGCCGAAGGCTGCAGTTGTGAGTCCGGCGCCGGGAAAGAGGACATCACTCAACGGGAACAACTGGCCTCTCATGTCCGTACCATCTCTCACCAGGGCAGCTCGCTGGACGCCCAACTCCCCCCACCGGGCCACTGAAGCCCGCCCTGGGACAGGCATCACCCGCAGCTTGCCTTCGACGCCGAGGAAAGGTCAGTGCCATGCCCGAGACAAAGACTCCCGCCACCGAACTGGCATCGCAGTACATCGCCCAGGTGACCGGCGACCTCGAAGCGAACCTCAAGGAGCAAGAACGCATCGGTGCGGAAATCACCACTCTGCAGGAGCAGCTCGCCGCTCTCCAGCACGACCACGGCGTGCTGGTGACCATGCAGCAGGCACTCGGCATCACCACGTCGCCGAACGGGTCCGCAGCCGAGTCCGAGAGTCCCGTGCTGCCTTCCCCGCGTCGGAAGAAGGCCGAGCCGGCGGTCGGCGCGAAGCAGAAGGCGCGTAAGTCCGCCGCCACGCCGGCGAAGAAGGCAGTCAAGAAGCCGGCAGCTGGTAAGCCCGCGGCAGCGAAGCCGGCAGTCGCGAAGCCCGCGGCGAAGAAGCCCGCGGCCAAGACGACGGACAACGCCAAGGCGCCCGAGCCCACCCTCGTCGAGCTCATTCGCCGCCATCTCGCCGAGCAGAAGGAACCGCGCTCCGCGGCGGAGATCTCCGCCGCACTCGGCGAAGCCCACCCCCAGCGCGGCATCGCGGCCAAGGTCGTGCGCGTCACGCTCGAAGGCCTCGTGGCCAAGAGCCAGGCGGAGCGCTCCAAGCAGGGCAGGTCCGTCTTCTACACCGCCCCTGCCTCGGAGTCGGCGGCCGCGCCCGAGGGCGAAACCCAGCCCAAGGGCACGGACAACTGACCGCGCGTCCTGCCCTCGAAGGCGCCACGGCGGACGCGGCGCCTCAGGCCAGGGCCTGGACGACGTAGAGGATGCCCAGACCTGCAGCCAGGCCGCCCAGGAGGAGACGCAGGCCCGTCTCCGGCAGGCGGGGCTGCAGGCGGGCGCCGAGGTAACCGCCGACCAGGCCGCCCAGTCCGCAGGCCAGCCCGAGCCACCAGTCGGGTGCGACGTCGCCGACGCTGACCAAGGACAGCAACGCATACGCACCGGCGCCGACGACAGAGGTGGCGAACGTCGCGGCGAGTGCGGCCGGCGCCACCCGCGCCATGGGCAGACCCCGGGCGGCGAGGATCGGTCCGAGGAGGGATCCGCCGCCGATGCCGTAGATCCCTCCGACCACTCCCACCGCCACGGCCAGAGCGGTCAGCGCCACCGGGGACGGCTCCGCCGCCCCGACGGAACGGCCGCGGGCCGGGCGCAGGGTGCTGATGCACAGCCACACCCCGAGCGGCAGGAGCAGGGCGGCTATCAGCAGCCGGAACACACCCGGTCCGGGCAGAGCGAAGACGCGCAGTGCGGCGCCGAGCACGACGCCGGGGAGCGTGCCGGCGACCAGGCGCCGGGCCAGGCCGCCGCGCAGAGCGCCGTCGCGGCGGTACCGCCAGAGGGCGCCCGGCCCGGCCACCACGTTGAAGAGCAGGTTCGTCGGCGTGATGGCCGGGCTGGGCACGCCGAAGACGCTCAACTGAACCGGCAGCAGGAACACCGCCCCGGACACCCCGGCCGGCACGGTCACCACCGCGATCAGCAAGCCGGCGACCAGCCCCGCCCCCACCGTCCCGCCCATCCGGCCTCCTGTCTCTGCCCCTGCCCTGCCCTGTCCGCAAACCCGGTCAGTATCAGCGCTCCGGCACCGGCAGGGATCATCGGCAACGAGATGTTCACGAACGGGGCACGAGGACGTTGGTCTCGGGGAAATAGGCGGCGCAGCAGCCACGCGGGGTGGGATAGGCCACCGTCCGGAAGGCAGGGGCCCGGCGTTCGGCCCCGGCAGAGAACTCGGGGTGAGGCGGCCCTGCTGGCCGAGCCAGTAGTCACTGCGCCCGGCGAGTCCGCGAGGGTGTGAGCCCGACTACTGGTTGACGCTCAGCAGGGTGAGCAGACTGCGGCGGGCGCCCATCTGCGCGTGGGCGTGGCGCAGGGAGGAGATGACCGCGGGGAGGCCGGCGGCGTGGTCCTGGGGCGGGCCCACCCGCAGACGGGAGTCGTCGGGGTCATCGGCGGGTGCCTTGCGGGCCGTCGACTAGCGCTCCGCGAGGTTCGCGCGGGTGCCGAGGCGGTCCTGGACCCAGTCGTGGAACTCGCCGATGTGGTGCTCGCTGGGCACCAGGACGCCGCCCTTGGCGTACAGCCGGGAGCTCATGGCCGGCTGGCAGCGCTCGCAGGCGTCGAAGTCCTGCCGGTTGACCCGGTCGAACAGCTCCACGGACCGGCTGACGTCCCGGCCGCTCTCCACCACACCCTTCAGGTACAGCCAGTCGCACTCGACGATCGTGCGGTCGACGGCGACAGGGAACATCCGGTGGAAGATCACGTGGTCGGGGACGAGGTTGATGAACACCTGCGGGCGCACCGTGACGGCGTAGTACCGGCGGTCCTGGTCCTCGGTGACGCCCGGGATGCGGTCCAGGCCCTCCGAGCCGTCCACGGTGAAGCCCTGGACGTCCGCGCCGAACTCGGCGCCGTGCCCCACGTAGAACTGCGCGGCGTACCCGTCGGCGAACTCCGGCAGCACCTCGGTCAGCTCCGGGTGGATGGTCGCGCAGTGGTAGCACTCCATGAAGTTCTCGATGATGAGCTTCCAGTTGGCCCGGACGTCGTAGACGATCCGCCGGCCGACCTCCAGGCTCTCGACGTCGTAGCGCTCGATGGACTCGACGTCGCCCAGGCGCGCGACCACGTCGGCGATCACCGACTCCTCGAACGGCGGCGGGTTCTCGGCGAGGCACACCCACACGTAGCCGAGCCACTCGCGCACCGCCACGCTCGCCAGGCCGTACTCGGTGCGGCCGATGTCGGGCATCTTGGTCAGGTTCGGGGCCGCGACGAGCTTGCCGTTCAGGTCGTACGTCCAGGCGTGGTACGGGCACTGGAAGGCCCGCTTCACCTCGCCGGACTCCTGGGTGCAGAGCTTCGCGCCCCGGTGCCGGCACACGTTGAAGAAGGCCTTGACCGAGCCGTCCCGGGAGCGGGTCAGCAGGACGCTCTCCCGTCCGACGTCCACCGTCCGGAACGCACCCGGCTTCGCCAGTTCCGACGAGCGTGCCGCGCAGAACCACATGGACTCGAAGATGTGCTCCTGCTCGAGGCGGAAGATCTCCGGGTCCGTGTAGTGGTCGCCGGGAAGGGTCGCGATCAGGCTGTCCGGCAGGCCGGTCGTAGTCATGGTTCACCTCGGAGTGAAGCGCCCCGGTCGGGCGAGTGGTTGCCTCATACGCAACGGACCTCTTGCTACGCAACTCACAGTGCAGTCCGCCCGAAGCACTGTCAAGACCTTGACCCCGGGCCGCCGGAGCCGGGACCATGTTGCGTATCAGTCCCACTGTTGCGCAATACGCACTTCCCTCAGGGAGGGCTCAGTGTCTCTTGGACCCACCACCGGCCGTGAGTTCGTCCTCACCCTGTCGTGCCCCGACCGCTCGGGCCTCGTCCACGCCGTCACCGGCTTCCTCGTCCGGCATTCCGGGAACATCCAGGAGAGCCAGCAGTTCGACGACCGGCTCAAGGACCGCTTCTTCATGCGGGTGCACTTCGACGTCACGGACCCGGGCATGACGCTGGAGGACCTGAAGTCCGGCTTCGCACCGGTGGCGGAGGCGTACCGGATCTCCTGGCAGCTGTACGAGGCGTCGACCCCGACGCGCACACTGATCATGGTGTCGAAGTTCGGGCACTGCCTGAACGACCTGCTCTTCCGCTGCCGTACCGGCGCGCTGAACATCGAGGTGCCGGCGATCGTCTCCAACCACCGGGACTTCGAACCGCTCGCCGAGAGCTACGGCATTCCGTTCCACCATGTGCCCGTGACCAAGGAGACGAAGCCCGAGGCGGAGGCGCGGCTGCTGGAGCTCGTCGAGGAGCTGGACATCGACCTGGTGGTCCTCGCCCGCTACATGCAGATCCTGTCGAACGACCTGTGCAAGCAGCTCGAAGGCCGGGCGATCAACATCCACCACTCGTTCCTGCCGAGCTTCAAGGGCGCCCGTCCCTACGTCCAGGCGCACGAGCGCGGCGTCAAGCTCGTCGGAGCGACGGCCCACTACGTCACCCCGGACCTCGACGAGGGGCCCATCATCGAGCAGGACGTCGTCCGGGTGAGCCACTCACAGGGACCGGACAGCCTGGTCGCCCTGGGGCGCGACGTGGAGGCGCAGGTCCTGGCGCGGGCGGTGGAATGGCACAGCCAGAGTCGCATCATGGTCAACGACAACCGTACGGTCGTCTTCCGCTGAGGAAATCGGCCTCCACCCCCTCACACCCGTTGACCATTTCACCTAGGGTTTCGCCATGAGCAACTACGGTGCCGAGCCCGTTGGCGCTCCGAGTGGCGGAGTGCAGTCCGTTGACCGCGCGGTCGCCGTGCTGGAGATCCTCGCCCAGCACGGCGAGGCGGGCGTGAGTGAAGTGGCCGCGGCAATCGACGTCCACAAGTCCACCGCTTTCCGGCTGCTCGGCGCGCTGGAAGCGCACGGGATGGTCGAGCAGGAGAGCGAGCGCGGGAAGTACCGTCTCGGCTTCGGAGTCGTGCGCCTGGCCGGGGCGGTGACGGGCCGTATCGCCGTCACCCGGCACGGACGGGGCATCTGCGAGCGCCTCGTCGACGACGTGGGCGAGACGATGAACATCGCCGTGCTCGAATCCCACCACGCGATCAACCTCTACCAGGTGCGCAGCACCTCGGCCATCGCCGCGCAGAACTGGGTGGGACGGCAGACGCCGCTGCACTGCACGTCGAGCGGCAAGATCCTCCTCGCGCACCTCGACAAGAAGGACCGCGACCAGCTCCTCACCGAGACGGGCCTGCCCCGTATGACACCGAGCACGGTGACTTCCAGGAAGAAGCTGGAGGCGGACCTCGCCGTCGCCCGGGAGCAGGGCTACGCCATCACGATGGAGGAGTACGAGGAGGGCCTCAACGCCCTCTCCGCGCCCGTGCGTTCCGAGGAGGGCGAGGTCGTCGCCGCCCTCAGCGCGTCGGGGCCGGCCTTCCGGCTGACCGAGGACCGGATGCGCGAGCTGGCGGAGGTGCTCGTCGCGGGAGCCGACGAGCTCAGCCGCCGTCTGGGCTACACGGGCTGAGGCAGGGACGGGCTCGCTTGCCGAGCGGCGGTCGGAGATTCGGTGTCCGGATCTGCGACCGCCGCTTTCGTGGTGTCCGGGTTCAGCCCGTCCACTCCACGGCGGCGTCCAGCAGCCAGTCCGCCAGATAGCCGGCGAAGGAGGAGCGGACCAGCACCCAGAACCCGGCCCTCGGGTCGTCACGGGCCACCAGGACGACCTGGGTGCGGCCCAGCGTCGTCTGGGCGCAGCGTCCCGGGCCGAAGACGCGCGGGTGCAGGTCCAGCGAGCAGCCGTGGGCCAGCAGGTCGTGGGCACGGGGCCCGGCGACGAGGAGGGTGGTGCGCTGGGCCGAGACGTCGACGACGGACACGGGCTCGTCACCCGCGGCCTCACGGATCCGGTTCTCCAGCCCGCGCCGGCCGCCCGGCGGGCCCACCACGAGCCACTCATCGGGGCCGAGCCACAGCGCGGTCAGCTCCCCGGCCCGGACGACGGTGCCAGGCTCCACGGGCAGTTGCAGCCCCAGCGCCAGCCCCACGGCGTCCGCCGCCGCTCCCTTGGGATCGAGGCGGACGTTGATCTGGGTCAGGAAGGGGAGTTCCGCCAGCCGGACGGCGCCCCCGGAGGTGCGGGTCGCGGCGGCCAGCCGGTCCATGGCGTGCGACAGGGGGCTGCGGAGCGGGGCGGTAAGGGCGGTGTCAGCCATCGCGGCGGGCTCCCTCGGGGTCGTAGAGGACGGGGCTCGCGACGGTCACCGGGACCAGCCGGTCACCGACGGGGGCGTAGAGGCGCTCACCGATGCGCTCGCGTCCGCCCTTGACCAGTGCGAGCGCGAAGGTCCGGCCGAGGGCCGCGCTGCGGTAGCTGGACGTGACATGGCCGAGCATCGGAACGGGGGGCGCGGGCAGCACGCTGTCGGCGACCAGGTGCGTGCCCTCGGGGAGGAACGTGCCCGGGTCCTCCGGGAGCAGACCGACCAGGTGCTTGCGGTCGGGCCGGACGGTGTCGGCCCGGGCGAAGGAACGCTTGCCGATGAAGTCGGGCTTCTTCTTCGACACCGCCCAGCTCATGCCGAGATCCTGCGGCGTCACCGTGCCGTCGGTGTCCTGGCCGACGATCGGGTAGCCCTTCTCGGCACGCAGGACGTGCATCGTCTCCGTGCCGTACGGGGTGATGCCGTACGGGGCGCCCGCCGCGTACAGCGCCTCCCACAAGGCGAGGGCCTCCCAGGGCGACACGTTGATCTCGTAGGCCAGTTCCCCGGAGAAGCTGATCCGGCACACCCGGGCCTCGATGCCCCCGACCGTCGTGTCCCGCCACGCCATGAACGGGAAGTCGTCGTTCGCCACGGCCAGTTGCGGCGCGAGGGAGCCGAGGAGCTCGCGGGACTTCGGACCGACCAGGGCGACGGTGGCCCACTGTTCGGTCACGGAGGTGCAATGGACCTTCAGCTCGGGCCACTCGGTCTGGAGCCACTCCTCCATCCAGTCCAGCACGGTGGCGGCGTTGCCCGTCGTGGTGGTGACCAGGTAGCGGTCCTGGTCGAGGCGGATGACGGTGCCGTCGTCGAAGACCATCCCGTCCGGACGGCACATCACGCCGTAGCGGATCATGCCGACCTTCAGGGTGCTCATCATGTTGGTGTAGAGCAGGTCGAGGAAGGCGGCGGCGTCCGGACCCTGGACGTCGATCTTGCCGAGGGTGGAGGCGTCCATGAAGGCGACGCCCTCACGGGCCGCGGCGCATTCGCGCAGCACGGCCGTCTCCATGTCCTCGCCATCCCGCGGGTAGTACCAGGGCCGCTTCCACTGGCCGACGTTCTCGAAGAGGGCGCCGTGCGCGACGTGCCACTCGTGCAGGGCGGTGGTGCGGACCGGGTCGCTCAGCACGCCGCGGTCGCGGCCGGCGAGGGCGGCGAAGGAGACGGGGGTGTACGGGGGCCGGAACGTGGTCGTGCCGAGCGCCGAGATGTCCACGCCGAGCAGTTCGGCGACGACGCCACTGGCCAGGACGCCGGAGGTCTTGCCCTGGTCGTTGGCCGTGCCGGCCGTGGTGTAGCGCTTGGTGTGCTCCACCGAGCGCATTCCGGCACCGGTCGCGCGGGCGAGGTCGTCGACGGTGACGTCGCGTTGGAGGTCCACGAAGCGCGGGGCGCCTTCACGGCCGGGGACGGTGAACACCGGCATGGACGGCGTCTGCGGCTGTGCCGCCACCCGCGGCAGGCGGGGCGCCTGAGGGGTGTAGCCCTCGGCCTCGATCGCGCGGGCTCCCGCGGCCGCCCCCTGTACGAGGATCCGGCCGAGGTCGAAGACACCGCTCGCGGCGCCCGCGACCTCGACGGCCTGACGTGAGGAGTCGGGGACGAAACTGCCGAGCTCCTCGTCGTGGCGGAGCCTGCCGCCCGCCTGGCTGAACAGGTGCGCGACCGGGTTCCAGCCGCCGGAGACCAGGAGCAGGTCGGCGGCGAACTCCCGTCGCCCTGTCGTCTCCCCGTACGGGGCGACCGTGACGGCGGTGAGACGGGGGGCGCCTTCCGTGGCCGTGACGGCGTGGCCCGTCAGCACCTCGATGCCGGCCCTGCGGGTGCGCTCGGCCCACGGACCCGGCTCGGGACGGGTGTCGATCACGGCCTCGATGGCGACGCCCGCCGCGGCGAGGTCCATCGCCACCGCGTAGGCGCTGTCGTTGGTGGTGAAGACGACCGCGTGGCGGCCGGGCAGGACGCCGTGGCGGTTGACGTAGGCGCGGGCCGAAGCGGCCAGCATCACGCCGGGCCGGTCGTTGTCCGCGAAGGCCAGCGAGCGTTCGTGGGCGCCGGTGGCGAGGACGACGTGGCGGGCCCGGATGCGGTGGACGCGTTCCCGCGACACCTTCTCGGGAGCCGCGGCACCGAGGTGGTTGGTGCGGCGCTCGACGGCGAGCAGGTGGTTGTCGTCGTAGTAGCCGAAGACCGTGGTGCGGCGCAGGACGCGCACGTCGGGGGCGGCGTCGAGCCGGGCGGTCGTCTCGGCCACCCAGTCGAGGAGTTCGCCGGTGCCGAGGAGGCTGCCGCCGGGGTCCGGCTGGTCGTCGGCGAGGATGACGCGGGCGCCGGAGCGGGCGGCGGCCGCCGCCGCGGCGAGGCCGGCCGGGCCGGCGCCGACGACCAGGAGATCGCAGTGGGTGTGCACGGCGTCGTAGCGGGCCGGGTCCGGTTCGGTGGCGAGGCGGCCCTGGCCGGGGAGGCTGGTGGCGACGAGGCCGTCGTAGAGCTCGACGGTGGTGGCCGGGAGCATGGGCTCGGGGAACGGTTCCTCGATCTGGACGACCGCGTTGGGTTCCTCGACACCGGCCGAGAAGATGCCGCGGGGGCGGCCCCGTCTGATGCTGGTGCCGGTCTGGATGACGCCGTTGGCGAGGAGGGCGGAGGCGAGGGTGTCGCCCTTGCAGCCCTGGTACTCCGTGCCGTCGAAGGTGAAGGTGAGGGGCTCGTCGCGGTGGATGCGGCCTCGGGTGGGGTGGCGGAACGGCTGGTTGTCCTCCCCCACCCCGCCCCTTCCCGAAAACAGGGGCTCTGCCCCCGGACCCCGCTGGGGGCTCTGCCCCCAGACCCCCGTATCGGCCTGGACGGCCTCGTCCTCAAGCGCCGGACGGGCTGACTTCACCGGGCGTGTCCCGAAAGTGGCCGGGCGCTCCTCCCCCGCCCTGTACACCGTCAGGATCTCGTTCGTCGACGTGTCCCGGACGGCGTTGAACCAGCGGCGGCAGCCCGCTGCGTGGCTCCAGCGCTCGGCGAAGGGGCCCCTGGGGTTGTCGCGGAAGAAGAGGTAGCGGGCCCACTCCTCGTCGGTGAGGGACGCCGGGGCCTCCGGGTACGGCACATGGGCCTGGCCGCCGTAGTGGAACTCGGCCTCGTCACGAGGTCCGCACCACGGGCAGGGGATCAGCAGCATGGATCGGCTCCCAAAGCTTCCAGTGGGCCTAGTGGGCCACCGCGGCCGCGCCGTGCTCGTCCACGAGCGCGCCGGTGGTGAAACGGTCGAGCGAGAAGGGGGCGTTCAGCGGATGCGGTGTGTCATGGGCGATGGTGTGGGCGTAGACCCAGCCGACACCGGGGGTGGCCTTGAAACCGCCGGTTCCCCAGCCGCAGTTGAGGTAGAGGTTGTCCACCGGGCTGAGGCCGATGATCGGTGAGGCGTCGGGGCTGACGTCGACGATGCCGCCCCAGGTGCGCAGTACGTGGGCGCGGGCGAAGACCGGGAAGAGTTCCAGGGCCGCCGCCATCTGCTCCTCGATGATGTGGAAGGCGCCGCGCTGGGTGTAGGAGTTGTACGCGTCGATGCCCGCGCCCATCACCAGCTCGCCCTTGTGCGCCTGGCTGACGTACACGTGGACCGCGTTGGACATGACGACCGTCGGGTGGACCGGTTCCAGCAGCTCCGACACGAGCGCCTGCAAGGGGTGGCTCTGCACGGGGAGGTCGATGCCCGCCATGGCCGCCAGGACCGAGGTGTGGCCCGCCGAGCAGAGCGCCACCTTGCCTGCGGCGATCGGGCCCCGGGTGGTCTGGACGCCGACCACCCGGTTGCCGACCACGTCGAGGCCTGTGACCTCGCAGTTCTGGACGATGTCGATGCCGGCGGCGTCGGCGGAGCGGGCCAGGCCCCAGGCGACGTGGTCGTGCTTGGCGATGCCCGCGCGCGGCTGGTAGGTGGCGCCCAGGACGGGGTAGCGCACGTCCGGCGAGGTGTTGACGATCGGGCAGACGTCCTTGACGCCGTCCGCGTCGAGCCACTCGGCGTCCACGCCGTTGAGGCGGTTGGCCTCGACCCGGCGCACACTGTCGCGGACGTCCTGGAGGCTGTGGGCGAGGTTCAGTACGCCGCGCTGGGAGAAGAGGATCGGGTAGTCGAGCTCGTCCGCCAGGCCCTCCCACAGCTTGAGGGCGTGCTCGTAGATGCCGGCGCTCTCGTCCCAGAGGTAGTTGGAGCGGATGATCGTGGTGTTGCGGGCCATGTTGCCGCCCGCCAGCCAGCCCTTCTCCAGCACGGCGACATTGGTGATGCCGTGGTTCTTCGCCAGGTAGTGGGCGGTGGCCAGGCCATGTCCGCCGCCGCCCACGACGACGACGTCGTAGGAGCGCTTGGGCTCGGGGTTGCGCCACAGCCAGTCGGGGTGTTCGGGGAGCTCGGCGCCGGGGGTGCGGGGGCTCATCGGGCGTCTCCGTCCTCGGACAGGTGCGGGTAGAGCGGGTGCCGGGCGGCCAGGGCCTCTGTGCGGGCGCGCAGGGCGACCACGTCCGGTTGCGGCTGGAGGGCGAGCGCGACGACGTCCGCGACCTCGGCGAAGTCCTCCTCGGTGAAGCCGCGGGTGGCCAGGGCGGGGGTGCCGATGCGCAGGCCGGAGGTGACCATCGGCGGACGCGGGTCGAAGGGCACGGCGTTGCGGTTGACGGTGATGCCGATCTCGTGGAGCAGGTCCTCGGCCTGGCGGCCGTCCAGCTCGGAGTCGCGCAGGTCGACCAGGACGAGGTGGACGTCCGTGCCGCCGGTCAGCACCTTGACTCCGGCGGCTGCCGCGTCCGGCCGGGTGAGGCGTTCGGCGAGGATGCGGGACCCCGCGAGCGTCCGGGCCTGGCGTTCGGCGAACTCCGGTGTCGCGGCGACCTTGAACGACACCGCCTTGGCAGCGATGACGTGTTCCAGGGGGCCGCCCTGCATGCCGGGGAAGACCGCCGAGTTGATCCTCTTGGCGAGGTCGGCCTCGTTGGTGAGGATGACGCCGCCGCGCGGGCCGCCGAGGGTCTTGTGCGTCGTCGTGGTCGTGACATGGGCGTGCGGTACGGGGCTCGGGTGCAGTCCTGCCGCCACCAGCCCGGCGAAGTGCGCCATGTCCACCATCAGCAGGGCGCCCACCTCGTCGGCGATCCTGCGGAAGGCCGCGAAGTCCAACTGTCTGGGGTACGCCGACCAGCCCGCGATGATCATCTTGGGGCGGTGTTCCTTGGCGAGCCGCTCGACCTCGTCCATGTCGACGAGGTTGTCCGCCTCGGACACGTGGTAGGGCACGACGTTGAGCATCTTGCCGCTGTAGTTGATGCGCATGCCGTGCGTGAGGTGCCCGCCGTGCGCGAGGTCGAGGCCGAGGACGGTGTCGCCGGGCTGGAGCAGCGCGAAGAAGACGGCGGTGTTCGCCTGGGCGCCCGAGTGCGGCTGGACGTTGGCGAAGCCCGCGCCGAAGAGAGACTTGACGCGCTCGATGGCCAGCCGCTCGGTGACGTCGACGTGCTCGCAGCCGCCGTAGTAGCGGCGGCCCGGGTAGCCCTCGGCGTACTTGTTGGTCGCGACCGAACCCTGGGCCTCCATCACGGCGGAGGGCGCGAAGTTCTCGGAGGCGATCATCTCCAGGGTGGACTGCTGGCGGTGCAGCTCGGCGCGGAGCGCGGCGTGGACCTCGGGGTCCAGCTCCGCCAGGGGGGTGTTCAGCGCGTTCATACGGCGTTCGCGTTCCTCTCGGCGGCCTCGACGACATTGGCGAGCAACATGGCGCGGGTCATGGGGCCCACGCCCCCGGGCATCGGCGCCAGCCATCCGGCGACCTGGGCGGCGTCCGGGTGGATGTCTCCGACCAGGCCCTGGTCGGTGCGGGTGATGCCGACGTCCAGGACGGCCGCGCCGGGGCGCAGCATGTCCTTGGTGATCAGGCCGGGCGAACCGGCGGCCGCGACGACGACGTCCGCCTCGCGTACGTGCCAGGCCAGGCCCTTCGTTCCGGTGTGGCAGAGGGTGACGGTGGCGTTCTCGGACCGGCGGGTGAGCAGGAGCCCGATCGGCCGTCCGACCGTGATGCCCCGCCCGATGACACACACCCGGGCTCCGGCGAGCGGCACGTCGTGCCGGCGGAGCAGTTCGACGATGCCGCGCGGGGTGCACGGCAGCGGCGCCTCCACGCCGAGGACGAGCCGGCCGAGGTTGACGGGGTGCAGTCCGTCGGCGTCCTTTGCCGGCTCCATGCGCTCCAGTACGGCGCCCGCGTCCAGGTGGCGGGGCAGCGGGAGCTGGACGATGTAGCCGGTGCAGGCGGGGTCGGTGTTGAGCTCGTCGATCGTCTCCTCGACCTGCCGCTGGGTGGCGTCGGCGGGCAGCTCCCGCCGGATCGAGGCGATGCCTACCTGGGCACAGTCCCGGTGCTTGCCACCGACGTAGGCACGACTGCCAGGGTCGTCACCGACCAGGACAGTACCGAGGCCCGGAGCACGCCCGGTGATGGCAGCCAACTTGGCCACGCGCTCGGCGAGTTCACGCCGGATGGTGGCGGCAGTGGCCTTGCCGTCGAGCAGATGTGCAGTCACCTGGAGTGTTCCTTCCAACGAGGCTGTGCTGGAACGGCCTTAGGGGGCGCGGGGAACTGCGCGACAAGCCACGACGCACCCGCAGACGACGACTCAGCCACGCAAACGGGACATGGTGGGGTCGAAGAGAGGCTCCTCAGCCACCACGGCCTCAACAGACTGGTCGAAGTACCCGATGTGCAGAACGGTCCCCGGAGCGGCCAGCTCCACCGGCAGCCACGCATAGGCAATGCCCTTGCCGATCGTGTAGCCATAAGCCGCACTGGTGACGTACCCCACCGCACAGTCCCCGTCGTACACCGGCTCCTTGCCCATGACGACGGCCTGAGGGTCGTCGATCGTGAGACAGGTCAGCTTCCGCCGGACATCGGCCTTGCGCCGCTCCAGCGCCGCCTTCCCGATGAAGTCGTCCTTGTCGAGCTTCACGGCGAAGCCCACCCCGGCCTCGTACGGGTCGTGTTCGTACGTCATGTCCGTGCCGAAGGACCGGTAGCCCTTCTCCAGACGGAGACTGTTGAACGCGCCGCGCCCGGCCACGATCCCGCCCAGCGGCTCGGCCGCCCGCCACAGCGTGTCCCACAGCTTCAGGCCCAGATCCGCCGTGGTGTACAGCTCCCAGCCGAGCTCGCCGACGTAGGACAGCCGCATCGCGGTGACGGGCACGGAGCCGATGTGGGCGCGCTTGGCGCGGAAGTACTTCAGGCCGGTCGCCGAGAAGTCGGCGTCGGTGAGCGGCTGGAGGACGTCGCGGGCGCGCGGCCCCCACAGGCCGATGCAGCAGGTGCCGGGGGTGATGTCGCGGACCTGGACCGTGCCGTCGGCGGGGAGGTGGCGGGTGAACCAGTCGAGGTCCAGGTTGCCGTTGGCGCCGACCTGGAAGAGGTCGGGAGACAGCCGGGCGACGGTGACGTCGCTGCGGATGCCGCCGTCGTGGTCGAGGAGCAGCGTGTACGTCACCGAGCCGACGGACTTGGCGACCTTGCCGGTGCACAGCCGCTCCAGGAACTCGCCGGCGCCGCGCCCGCTGACCTCCAGCCGCTTGAGGGCCGTCATGTCGTACAGGGCGACGGTCTGCCGGGTGGTCTGGGCCTCGGCGGCGACGATGGGCGACCAGTACCGCGCGGCCCAGTCGTTGGGGGTGATGATGGAGCGCCCCTCGACCAGGTTCGCGTTGGCCTCGTACCACTGCGGCCGCTCCCAGCCGTTCGCCTCCAGGAAGAAGGCGCCCAGCTCCTGCTGGCGGGTGTGGAACGGGCTGGTGCGGATCGGGCGCGGGTCCCCCGACGGCTGGAGGGGGTGGAGGATGTCGTAGACCTCGACGAAGTTCTGGCAGTCGCGGGCCAGTACGTACTCCGGTGAGAGCTGGTGCGGCTCGAAGCGGTTGACGTCGCACTCGTGCAGGTCGAAGGAGGAGCAGTAGCCGTCGACGAGCCACTCGGCCATGGCCCGACCGACGCCGGCGGAATGCGTGACCCAGACGGCCTCGGCGACCCAGAAGCCCTTGACGTCCGGGGATTCGCCCAGCAGGGGCAGGCCGTCGGTGGTGAAGGAGAACAGGCCATTGATGCCTTCGTCGACCTTGGCGTCCTGCGTCGCCGGGAGCAGTGACTGCGTCTCGGTCCAGGCCTCCTCGAAGTCCTCCTCGGTGAACTTCAGGACGGACGGCATCTCGTCGGCCTCGTCCACGGAGAGGATGTCGTCGGCGGAGACGGACATCGGGCGGTGGCCGTAGTAGCCGATGCCCAGGCCGTCGAAGCGGTCGCGGTAGTAGAGGTCGGCGTCCTGGTGGCGCAGGATCGGGCGGACCGCCTCCTGCGTCTGTCCGGCCAGGGCGGGGACCGGGCCCGTCCAGGCGAGCTGGTGGGCGAGCGGGGTGAGCGGGAGGTTCATGCCGGCCATGCGGGCGATCTTCGGGCCCCAGATGCCGGCGCAGCAGACGACGATGTCGGCGGGGATCTCGCCCTGGTCGGTCAGGACGCCGGTCACCTCGCCCTCGGCCTGCCGGACGTCGAGGACTTCGTGGCGGGCGAGGAAGCGGACGCCGCGCTCGGTGGCCCGGCGGATCTGCGCCTCGACGGCGAGGACCGCTTTGGCGAGGCCGTCCGTCGGCACGTGAAGGCCGGCGAGGACCCTGTCCGGGTTGACGAGCGGGTGCTGTGCGACGCACTCCTCGGTGGACAGCAGCCGGGACTCGATGCCCCAGGAGGCGAGCCAGCCGTGGCGCCGATGGAGTTCGGTGACGCGCTCCGGGCTGGTGGCCACCTCCAGGCCGCCGACCTGGAGGAAGCAGGGCTGCCCGTCGACGTCGAGGGAGCAGAACTTCTCGACGGTGTAACGGGCCATCTCCGTCATGGTCTTGGAGGGGTTGGTCTGGAAGACCAGGCCCGGGGCGTGCGACGACGAACCCCCGGTGGCGGGCAGTGGGCCCTGGTCGACCACGGTCACTTCGGTCCAGCCGCGCGCGGAGATCTCGTCGGCGAGCGCCGCCCCCACCACGCCCGCTCCGATGATGACCACCCGGGGTCCCGCCATCGCCGCACCTCCGACGTTGAAAGCGATTCAGTTGCTGTCTACGCAACAGGGTTCAGGTTGCGCAACTCAATGTGCCCGCCGCGCATCGGCGTGTCAAGAGGTCCGCGACGCCGGAAAATCACCCGGGCGCGGCGGGGAGGAAGTACCGCAAAACCACGAGGCCCGGCAGGCTGACGACACAGCCTGCCGGGCCTCTCCGGCCGGACTCACACGGGCGTTACCGCGCGCTACTTGATCCAGGCGTCGACCTTGCCGCGGTTGGCCTCGACCCACTTCTTCGCCGCGGCCTCGGGCGCCATCTTGTCCACCGCGATGTACTTGGCCACGGTGTTCTGGTCGTCGTTCGTCCAGGTGAAGTTCTTCACCAGGTCATAGGCCGGGCTGCCCGACTTGGCGAACTTCGCACTGACGATCTTGTCGAGCTCGTACACGGGGTAGTCACAGGCGACCTTCTCCGCGTCGGCGTCGCAGCCCTCCTTGTATTCGGGCAGGCTGACCTTCTTCAGCGGCACCTCGGACATGAACCACTGCGGCTCGTAGAAGTAGCCGATCACCCACTGCTTGTTCTTCTCTGCGTTGCGGTAGGCCTGGATGAGCGCTGTCTCACTGCCCGCGTACACCACCTTGAAGTCCAGCTTGAGGTTCTTCACCAGCGCCTCGTCGTTGGTGACGAACGACGGGTCGCCGTCGAGGAGCTGCCCCTTGCCGCCCGACTCCGAGGTCTTGAACTTCGACGCGTACTTGTCGAGGTTCTTCCAGTCGGTGATGTCCGGGTGCGCCTTCGCCAGCCACGGCGGCACGTACCAGCCGATGAGGCCCTTGTTGCCGGTCGGGCCGGCCTCGACGGCCGTCTTCTGGTCGGTGATGTACTTCTTCTTCAGGTCGTCGTGGCCCCAGTTCTCCACGACGGCGTCGACCTCGCCCGTGCCGAAGCCCTGCCAGGCGATCTCCTCCTTGAGGTCCTTCTGCTCGACCTTGCAGCCGAGGTCGTGCTCGGCGACGTACGCGAGGACCGCCGCGTTCGCCTCGTAGCCGACCCACGGGTTGATCGCGAGGTTGAAGGTGCCGCACTTGCCCGAGCTGCCCGAGCCGGCCGCGCTGTCGTCGCCGACCTTCGCGCCCCCGCAGGCCGTGAGGGTGAGGCCGAGGACGGCCAGGCCGGCCGCGCCGGCTCTGAAGTGTCGTGCCATGGTGAGGTGCTCCTTATGCTCCGGCGCGGCGAGCCGCCGCCTGAGTGATCCGGTCGAACATGACTCCGAGCAGGACGATGGCGAGTCCGGCCGCCAGCCCCTTCCCGTACAACTGGCCCTGCGAGAACCCGGCCACGACGTCGTAGCCGAGGGCGCCCGCTCCCACCAGGCCGCCCACCACGACCATCGACAGCACGTAGATCAGGCCCTGGTTGGTCGCGAGGGTCAGGGCTCCGCGTGACATCGGCAGCTGCACCTTGGTGATGATCTGCCAGGTGTTGCATCCGGTGGACATCGCCGCTTCCACGGTGGTCCCGGGCACGGCCCGCACCCCATCGGCGATGATCTTGATGGCGACGGGTGCCGCGTAGACGACCGCGGCGACGATCGCCGTGAACCGTGTCGCGCCGAACAGCGCGAGGAACGGCACGAGATAGACGAACGGCGGCATGACCTGGGCCGCGTCCAGGGATGGCCTGAGCAGCCGGTCGACGAGCGCGCTGCGCCCCATCCACACCCCGAGGACGACACCGAGCAGCATCACGAGCACGGTCGCCACCGCGGTGGAGGCCAGGGTCGTCATGGCGTCCGACCACACGCCGGTGGCGATGAGCAGACCCACGCACACCGCGGAGGTGGCCCCGGCACGCCATCCGCCGAGCACCGTGCCGAGCGCGACGAGGGCTGCGCCCACGAGCCACCACGGCGAGTCGGTCAGCAGGGTCTGGAAGGGGTTCAACAGGCCGTTGGTGAGGGCGTCGCGGAAGGCGTTGGTCAGACCCGACAGGTTGTCCTGTGCCCAGGTGGTCACGTCGGTGGCCGCCTTGGCGATGGTGCTGCCGGTGCCGCCCTCGCCGGGGAACTCGGCCGCCCACAGATAGGTGTGCGACAGGTACACCAGGACCGCGGCCACCACTCCCCCGGCCACCAACAGGTGCCGCCGCCACTTGAGGAAGGGACTGTCCGAGCCCCGGGCCGTGTCGGCCCGTCCGCTCGCGGCGGTGGTGACCCGGTCGAGCACGATGGCCAGGACGACGATGGCCAGTCCGGCGTTGAACGCCGTGCCGACGTCCAGCGACTGGAGGGCCTGGACGACGGTCGCCCCGAGGCCGGGGGCGTTGATCAGGGCCGCGATGGTCACCATGGCCAGGGCGGCCATGATGGTCTGGTTGACGCCCATCACCACGGTCCGCTTGGACATCGGCAGCAGGACCTTCAGCAGCGCCTGGCGCCGCGTCGCGCCCATCGAGTCCGCCGCTTCGACGGTGGTCTCGGGAACCGAGCGGATCGCGTGGGCGGTGATGCGGATCGCGGGCGGCGCAGCGTAGATGGCCGTCGCGATGGTGGCGGAGGCCGGGCCGATCAGGAAGAACAGGGTCAGGGGCGCCAGATAGACGAAAGTCGGCATCGTCTGCATGAAGTCCAGGAACGGCGTCACGACCCGGTTGAACCGGTCGGACAGTCCGGCCCACACCCCCAGGGGAAGCGCGAACAGCAGTGCCACGAAGACCGCTGAGAGGGTCAGCGCCAGCGTGTCCATGCTCTCCTGCCAGAGGCCCTGGAGGCCGAGGAAGGTGAAGCCGGCGACGGCCAGCAGCGCGACCCGCCAGTTGCCCAGGGCCCAGGAGACGTAGCCGGCGATGCCCACGACACCGAGCCAGCCGATCTGCGGAACCGGGCGGCCCGCGGTCGGCTGCGAGATCAGCTCCTGGACGAAGGTCACCAGGGTGTCGATGACCAGGCGGATCTCGTTGAAGAAGTAGAGGAAGAGCGGGTTGGAGTTGCGGTTCGCGCCGATGGAGTCGTTGACGTCGTTGAACCACCGGTGCAGGTCGGTCAGATCGGCCGCGGCGAGCGACAGGGTCTGCTTGCCGCGCAGCACGGCGAAGAGGACGAGCCAGACGACCAGGATCGCGCCGACGCTCATCGAGCGGCTGGCCGTGGGCGCCCGCCGGGCGGGAGCGGGCGGCTCCTCGTTCCCGGTTCTCTGCGGTCTCTGCGTCTTCTCTACGGCGACGGTCATCAGGCGTCGCCTTCCTGCCCGGCGACCACCGCGAGGATCTCCTCGTCGCCGACGATGCCGAGCAGTTTGCCGTTCTCGACGACCTTGACCGGCTTCTCGGCCGCGAGCACCGCCCGCGTGGCCTCCTTCACCACGACGTCCGGGCCGAGCTCGGGACCGTCTAGGGGGTCGTCCGGCTCCGCCGGGCGCATGATCCACCGCAGGGTCAGCACGTCACCGCGGGGCACGTCCCTGACGAAGTCGCGTACGTAGTCGTCCGCGGGGGCGCCCACCAGCTCGTCGCCGGTGCCGCACTGGACCATCCTGCCGTCGCGCATGATGAGGATGCGGTCGCCCAGGCGCAGTGCCTCGGACAGATCGTGGGTGATGAACACCATCGTCTTGCCGACCTCGTGGTGCAGACGGACGACCTCGTTCTGCATGTCCCGGCGGATCAGCGGGTCGAGCGCCGAGAACGGCTCGTCGAAGAGGAGGACGTCGGGGTCGCCGGCCAGGGCGCGGGCGAGGCCCACGCGCTGCTGCATGCCGCCGGAGAGCTGGTCGGGGTAGGAGCTCTCGTAGCCCGAGAGGCCGACGAGTTCGACGACCTCCAGCGCGCGCCTGGTGCGCTCGGCTCTGCTCATACCGCGGATCTCCAGGCCGAAGGCCACGTTGTCGACGACCCGGCGGTGCGGCAGCAGCCCGAAGTGCTGGAAGACCATGGAGAACTTGCTGCGGCGCAGCTCGCGCAGGCGGCTCGCGTCCGCGTCGCGGATGTCCTCGCCCTCGAAGAGGATCTCGCCGGCGGTGGGTTCGATGAGCCGGGTCAGACAGCGCACCAGGGTGGACTTGCCGGAGCCGGACAGGCCCATCACGACGAACACCTCGCCGGGCGCGACCTCGAAGTTCACGTCGCGCACGGCGGCCGTGCATCCGGTGCGGTCCATCAGTTCGCGGCGGGTGAGTCCGCGCAGTTCCTCGGAGCCGGGCACCTGGGCCGCCTTGGGCCCGAACACCTTCCACAGGTCGCGTACGGAGATGACCGGGGTGGGTGCCGAGTCCTGGGGGGTGTCGCGCCGCCGCGACGCCTCGGTCGTTGCTGGGGTCATGTTCGACCTCTTTCGGCGTTCAGCCGCGGAACCAGTGCTGCGGCCGGGGTTGGATGTTCTGCCAGATGTGTTTGGGCTCCCGGTACTCGTCCAGGCCCGTCGGTCCCAGCTCCCGGCCTACGCCGGAGTGCCCGAACCCGCCCCATTCCGCCTGCGGCACATAGGGGTGGTAGTCGTTGATCCACACCGTGCCGTGGCGTAGCCGGCGGGCGACCCGCTGGGCCTTGCCGGCGTCCTGCGTCCAGACGGCGCCGGCGAGTCCGTACACGGTGTCGTTGGCGATGCGTACGGCGTCGTCCTCGTCGGTGAAGCGCTCCACGGTGAGGACGGGCCCGAAGGACTCCTCGTGCACCACGCTCATGTCCTGACCGCACGCGTCGAGCACGGTCGGCGGGTAGTAGTGGCCGTCGGCCAGGGCCGGGTCGCCCGGGCGTTCACCGCCGCAGCGCAGGACGGCGCCCTCCGCGAGTCCGGCCGCGACGTACGCCTCGACCTTCGCCAGGTGCTGGGCGGAGATCAGCGGGCCGGTGTCGGCCTGCGGGTCGAAGGGACCGCCGAGGCGGATCAGCCGGGCGCGGCGGACCACCTCGTCGACGAACCGGTCGTGCAGCGCGTCCTCGACGATGAGCCGGGCGCCGGCCGAGCAGACCTGGCCCGAATGCAGGAAGACGGCCGTGAGCGCGAAGTCCACGGCCGTCTCGAAGTCGGCGTCGGCGAAGACGACGTTGGGATTCTTGCCGCCGAGCTCCAGCGCGACCTTCTTCACGGTCGCGGCGGCGGTGGCCATGATGCGTCTTCCGGTGTCCAGGCCTCCGGTGAAGGAGACCATGTCGACGGCGGGGTCCTCGGCGAGCGGTGCTCCCACGTCGGGCCCGGCCCCGAGGACGAGGTTGGCGGCGCCGGCCGGAAGTCCTGCCTCCGCCAGGGCTCTCATCAGCAGGATCGAGGTGGAGGGGGTGAGTTCGCTGGGCTTGAGGACGATGGTGTTGCCGGCGAGGAGGGCCGGGGCGACCTTCCAGCTCGCCTGGAGCAGCGGGTAGTTCCAGGGGGTGATCAGTGCGCACACGCCGATCGGCTCGTACACGACGCGGCTGACGGCGTCGTCGCGGCCGGTGTCGATCACCCGGCCGGCGTCGGTGCCGCCGAGCCCTCCGTAGTAGCGGAAGCAGGAGACGACGTCGGCGATGTCGTACTCGCTCTCCACCAGCCGCTTGCCGGTGTCCAGTGATTCGGCGCGGGCGAACGCGTCGGCGTCGCGTTCGAGGATGTCGGCGGTGCGCAGCAGCAGCGCGCCGCGTTCGCGTTCGGGGGTGCGCGGCCAGGACCCCTCGTCGAAGGCCCGGCGGGCCGCGGCGATGGCCGCCTCGGTGTCGGGGCGGGTGCCTTCGGACACGGTCACGGAGAGTGTGCCGTCTGCGGGGCAGCGGATGTCCCGATGGCCTCCGGCCACGGGATCCCGCCACTTTCCGTCCACGTACAGGTCTGCCACGTCGGGGCCCTTCGAGCGAATCGCGTTGCGCATCGCGCACCGCATTGCTTGTGGTGGAACACTCTGGAGAAGGCGGGAACCCACGTCAAGGGGTTGGCCGATGACGGTTTTACCAAGGAGGCAACCCATGGAATCCGACGCCGACCAGCCCGGACCACCGGATTTCCGGGCTGGTCGGCTGTCTGAAAACAGTGGGTTACGCGGATGCTTCGCGGTGCCGGTAGTACGCGGCCCCGGACGGCGGCAGCGGCTCCTTGCCGAGGATGAGGTCGGCCGCCTTCTCCGCGATCATCATCACCGGCGCGTAGATGTTGCCGTTGGTGATGTAGGGCATCACGGAGGCGTCGACGACCCGCAGTCCCTCCATGCCGTGCACGCGCAGGTCGGCCGGGTCCACGACGGCCATCTCGTCGGTGCCCATCTTGCAGGTGCAGGACGGGTGCAGCGCGGTCTCGGCGTCCTTGGCGACCCAGGCGAGGATCTCCTCGTCGGTCTCCACGGACGGGCCGGGCGAGATCTCCCCGGCGTTGTACGGGGCCATGGCGGGCTGGTTGAGCAGCCTGCGCGCGACCCGGACGGCCTCGACCCACTCGCGGCGGTCCTGGTCGGTGGAGAGGTAGTTGAAGCGCAGCGCGGGGTGCTCGGCGGGATCCTTGCTCTTGATCTTCACCGAGCCGATGGCGTCGGAGTACATGGGCCCGACGTGCACCTGGTAGCCGTGTCCGCCGGCCGGGACGGAGCCGTCGTAGCGGACCGCGATGGGCAGGAAGTGGAACATCAGGTTGGGGTAGTCCACGTCGTCGTTGCCGCGGACGAAGCCGCCCGCCTCGAAGTGGTTGGTCGCGGCCGGGCCCGTACGGAAGAGCCACTGCAATCCGATGAAGGGGGCCCGCCACTTCGCGAGGTACGGCTGCATGGAGACGGGCTGCTTGCAGCCGTACTGGATGTACACCTCCAGGTGGTCCTGGAGGTTCTCGCCGACGCCCGGCAGATCGTGTACGACGTCCACGCCGAGCGCCGCGAGCTCTTTGGCGTTGCCGACGCCGGAGAGCTGGAGGAGTTGCGGGGAGTTGATCGCGCCGCCGCAGAGGATGACCTCACCGGCCCGCACCCGCTGGGGCCTGCCGCGGCCGTGCCGGTACTCGACGCCGACGGCCCGCTTGCCCTCGAAGAGGACGCGGGTGACCAGGGCACGCGTGGTGACGGTCAGGTTGGGGCGCTTCCGCACGGGCTTGAGGTAGGCCTTCGCGGCCGACAGCCGACGTCCGCGGTGGACATTGCGGTCGAACCTGGCGAAACCTTCCTGTCGATAGCCGTTCACGTCGCTGGTGGGGGCGTGTCCCGCTTCCTCGGTGGCCTTGAGGAAGGCCTCGAAGAGCGGGTTGGTCCCGGGACCCCGTTCGAGGACGAGGGGGCCGTCGTGGCCCCGGAACTCGTCGTCCGGGTCGGCGGCCAGGCAGTTCTCCATCCGCCGGAAGTACGGCAGACAGTGCGCGTAGTCCCAGGCCCCCATGCCGGGGTCGGCCGCCCAGCGCTCGTAGTCCATGGGGTTGCCGCGCTGGAAGATCATGCCGTTGATGCTGCTGGAGCCGCCGAGGACCTTGCCGCGCGCGTGGTAGACGCGTCGGCCGCCCATGTGGGGCTCGGGTTCGGACTCGTACTTCCAGTCGTAGAAGCGGCTGCCGATCGGGTAGGTCAGTGCCGCGGGCATGTGGATGAAGACGTCCCAGGGGTAGTCGGGTCTGCCCGCCTCCAGCACCAGGACCCGGTTGCCGGGATCCGCGGAGAGCCGGTTGGCCAGTGCACTGCCGGCCGATCCACCACCGACGATGACGAAGTCGTACTGCAAGTCAGCCATGAGGCCTCGTCTCGCTCGCGCCGTAGAGAATGCGCGGCATGCTAGTACCGGTATCTCTATGCGCACCAGGTTGCGGACAACGCAACTTCGATTTTCTCGGGCCAAGGCCGTGACCTGCACCGCTGTCGGCTATGTTAATCGCCCGTATAGTTGCGTTGTGAGCAACTACCATCCAGATACCGAAACGACAAGTGCGCCGACCGGCGGGGTGCAGTCGGTCGACCGGGCCATCACCGTGCTGGAGATCCTGGCCCGGCGCGGCGAGGCCGGCGTCAGCGAGGTAGCCGCCGAGATCGACGTCCACAAGTCCACCGCGTTCCGGCTGCTGGGCGCCCTGGAGGTGCGCGGCCTGGTGGAACAGGCGGGCGAGCGCGGCAAGTACCGCCTCGGTTTCGGCATCGTCCGTCTCGCCGGCGCGGTCACCGGACGCATCGACATCACCCAGCAGAGCCGCCCGGTCTGCGAGCGTCTCGCCGAGGAGATCGGCGAGACCGTGAACCTCGCCGTGATGCAGGAGAAGTACGCGATCAACCTGTACCAGGTGCGCGGTCCGGGCGCCGTCACGGCGTTCAACTGGGTCGGCCAGCTGACGCCGCTGCACGCCACCTCCAGCGGCAAGATCCTGCTGGCCCACATGCCGGCGAAGGAGCGTGCCGCGCTGCTGTCGGACGCGGGCCTGAAGAAGATGACGCCCCACACCCTGACGGCGAAGACGAAGCTGGAGAAGAACCTGGCCGAGGCGCTGGAGCGCGGCTACTCCTGGACGCTGGAGGAGTTCGAGGCGGGGCTGCACGCCATGGCCGCCCCGGTCCGCAACCGCGACGGCGAGGTCATCGCGGCGATCAGCGCCTCCGGACCGGCCTACCGGCTCACCGAGGACCGGATGCACGACCTCGCTCCGGTGCTGGTCAAGGGCGCGGACGAGATCAGCCACCGGATGGGCTACCTGGGCTGAGCCGGCCGCGCCGCCTGCGCCGGCCGACCTTCGCGGCGGAGGCCGGGAGCCGGGACGCCGGGAGCCGCTGTTACTGCGGCCGCCCCGCGCCCAGGCGTTCCTGGACGAAGGTGTGGAACTCGCCGATGTGGTGCTCGCTGGGCACGAGGACCCCGCCCTTGGCGTAGAGCCGGGAGCTCATAGCGGGCTGGCAGCGCTCGCAGGCGTCGAAGTCCTGCCGGTTGACCCGGTCGAAGAGCTCCACCGACCGGCTGACGTCCTTGCCGCTCTCGACGACGTGCTTGAGGTAGAGCCAGTCGCACTCGACGATGGTGCGGTCCGCGGCGACCGGGTACATCCGGTGGAAGATCACGTGGTCGGGCACGAGGTTGATGAACACCTGCGGTCGGACGGTGATCGCGTAGTAGCGGCGGTCCTGGTCCTCGGTGACGCCCGGGATGCGGTCGAGGCCCTCCGAGCCGTCGACGGTGAAGCCCTTGACGTCCGCGCCGAACTCCGCACCGTGTCCCACGTAGTACTGGGCGGCGTAGCCGTCGGCGAACTCGGGCAGCACTTCGGTGAGTTCGGGGTGGATCGTCGCGCAGTGGTAGCACTCCATGAAGTTCTCGACGATGAGCTTCCAGTTCGCCCGGACGTCGTAGACGATCCGTCTGCCGACGTCGAGGTCCTCGATGCCGTAGTGCTCGATCGACTCGGTGTCGCCGAGACGCGCGACGACGTCCTGCACGACCTCGTCGAAGGGGGGCGGGTTCTCGGCGAGGCACACCCACACGTAGCCGAGCCATTCGCGCGTCGCCACGGCTGCCAGGCCGTACGCGGTGCGGCCGACGTCGGGCATCTTGGTGAGGTTGGGCGCCGCGACGAGTTTGCCCGTCAGGTCGTACGTCCAGGCGTGGTAGGGGCATTGGAAGGCGCGCTTGACCTCGCCGCTCTCCGCCGTGCAGAGCTTGGCCCCGCGGTGCCGGCAGACGTTGAAGAAGGCGCGTACGGACTGGTCACGTGCACGGGTGACGAGGATGCTCTCGCGGCCGACCTGGACGGTCCGGAAAGCCCCGGGAGCGGCGAGGTCGGCGGAGCGCACGGCGCAGAACCACATCGCCTCGAAGATGTGCTCCTGCTCCTGGGCGAAGACCCCGGGATCCGTGTAGGCGGAGCCGGGCAGGGTGGCGATGAGACTTTCCGGCAGGCCGGTCGAGGTCACAGTGCACTCCTCGGAGAAACGTCGTGGGTCGGGCATGCACGCGCCGGGACGAGCTGCACCGGACGTCGTCGGATCAAGGAGCAACGCCCATTCAGGGCGTGTTGGCCGCGAGCTGCTTGCGCCAGCGCATGAACAGCCGGGGCTGGTTCATCCCGAGGACGGCGACCGGGTGACCGGCACGCCGGTAGACGGCCAGGACGTCACGGTCGTCCGCGGCGCCTTCCTCGATGGTGACGCTGTCGGCACGGGACGCGTTGCCGGCGAACTGGATCTTCACGCCGTACTGGTCGGACCAGAAGTACGGCGGCCTCGGTACGCCCGGTGTGGACTCGCCCCAGGAGAGCAGGGCGGCCACGGCCGCGTCGGGGCGTTCCCGGGCGCCGGTCCAGTGCTCGACACGGCGATGGGTGCCCGCGCGCGGGTCGTACCAGGAGGCGCAGTCGCCGACGGCGACCACCCCGGCCAGGCCGGTACGGCCGTCCGCGCCGCACTTGACGCCGTCGTCCAGTTCGACACCGGAGCCTGCCAGCCAGTCGACGCAGGGGCGGGCCCCGACGCCCACGACGACGATGTCGGCGGGGATGCTGCGCCCGTCTTCCATGAGGACGGCGTCGACGCGGGTCTCGCCGCTCAGCCCCTTGACGCCCACGCCGCACAACAGGCGCACTCCGTGGTCGGCGTGGAGGCCGGAGACGATGCCGCCCATGGTCGCACCGAGCGGTCCGGCCAGGGGGGTGGGCGCCGCCTCGACGATGGTCACGTCCAGGCCGAGCGCGCGGGCGGTGGAGGCGACCTCGGCACCGATGAAGCCGCCGCCGATCACGACCAGGCGCCCGCCCCGGGCCAGTTCGTCCCGCAGGGCGCGGGCGTCGTCCAGGGTGCGCAGGGTGTGCACACCGGCCAGGCCGTCCATACCGGGCAGGGTGCGGGCGGAAGCGCCGGTGGCGATGACGATGCCGTCGGCTCTCACCTGCCGGCCGTCGGTGAGCCGCACGGCGCGGGGTGTGGTGTCGAGTCCGGCGGCGCGGGCGCCGAGCAGCCACTCCGCTTGCAGGTCCTCGTCGTCCGGCTCCAGTGCCAGATCGGCTTCGCCGATGCCGCCGGTGAGGAACTCCTTGGACAGGGGCGGCCTGTCGTACGGACGGTGGAGCTCGTCGCCTATGACGACCAGCCGTCCGTCGTAGCCCTGCTTTCGCAAGGAGCGCGCCGCTGACAGACCGGCCAGCGACGCGCCCACCACGGCGACCGTCCTCACGCGACGCCCCCGGCGAGCCGGGCGGCGATGCAGGGAGGCAGGTTCGGGGCTGCCGTGGACAGCCGGACGTAGATCATGCCGTCCTCGACGAAGACCTCGTGCGTGCGCACCGGGAGCTTGGCCGGCGGGGCGTCGACGGCTCCGGACCTGAGGTCGAACTTCGAGGCGTGCAGCGGGCATTCGACCTCGCGCCCCTCCAGCCAGCCGTCGGCGAGCGAGGCGTCCTGGTGGGTGCACGTGTCGTCGATGGCGAAGAGTTCGCCGTCGTCGGTGTGGAACACCGAGACCGGCGGGTCGATGTCGAGCCTGTGGGCCTCGCCTCGGGGCAGATCCACGAGACGGCACGCGGGAATCATCATGACACCTCGGTGCGTATAGCGAAACGGATTGCGGTGAACGCAACGTCAGTTTGAGGGCGCCCACAAACCCTTGTCAAGGAGTTCACGGGCCGCTCGACTCCCCTATTTTTCGTTGCGCGATACGAAACGATCTGCACCATAGGAAACGCAGGTCAGAGCTGGGCACCCCTCAGGACCGGGGCGCCGACGACAGTTTCCGGAGCGTTCTCGAGACTCCAGCGGGCGGTCACGCGCACCGCGTCGGCGGTCGAGGCGACATCGTGGACGCGGACGCACCAGGCACCCTGCGCGGCGGCCAGGACCGACACCGCGGAGGTGGCGGCGTCCCGCAGGTGCGCCGGGCGGGGCCGGCCCGTCTCCGGGTCCCTCAGAAGGTGGCCCAGAAACGTCTTCCGTGCGGCGCCCACCGGAACGGGCCGGCCGAGTGCGGCGGTGACCTCCCGGAGGCGGCCGAGGAGCCGCCAGTTGTGCTCGGCGTGCTTGGCGAAGCCCAGCCCCGGGTCGACGACGAGACAGTCCGGTGGGATTACGGCGTCCACGGCCGCTTCGACTCTCGCCCGCAACTCGTCGACCACGTCGGTGACGTCGTCGTCGTAAACGGCGTGCGCCTGCATGCCGGCGGAGTGCCCGCGCCAGTGCATCAGGACAGGGCGTGCCCGCCCATGCCATCAGCGGCAGCATCGCCGGTCGGCGAGTCCGCCGGAGACGTCGTTGACCAGAACGGCGCCGGCCTCGACAGCTCGGGCGGCGACCTCGGCCCGCATGGTGTCGACACTGGCCTTCGCGCCCGCGGCGGCGAGCGCGCGGACGACCGGCAGGACGCGCCGCAGTTCCTCCTCGACCGGCGGGCGCGTGGCGCCGGGGCGGGTCGACTCGCCGCCCACGTCCAGGATGTCCGCGCCCTCTTCGAGCGGTGCGAGTCCGTGCGCGAGAGCCCGGTCCGGATCGAACCACCGCCCGCCGTCGGAGAACGAGTCGGGCGTGACGTTCACGATGCCCATCACCAAGGTCCGCTCCAGGCGCGGCAGACCCCGCGGGGAAGGGACGGGAGCGGCCCGGTCGGTCCGGGCGGCGGTGCTCATGCGACGCGGGGCGGGGCGAGGGGAGGCACGGGAGTCATCATGGGCTGGCCCACCTCGTTGCATATGGAGGAACGATGTGCGATGCGCGCAACGAGTGTGGGGATGCCGCGCCGGCCCTGTCAAGGCTGGCCGGCACGGCGGTGTTCGTGTCACCAGCCGCGGGCGGCCCACTCGTCCAGATGCGGGGCTTCCGCCTCGATGGTGGTCGTGTCGCCGTGTCCGGTGTGCACGACCGTCTCGCCGGGGAGCGTCAGCAGCCGGTCGCCGATCGAGGTGATGATCGTGCCGAAGTCGCTGTACGAGCGCCCGGTCGCGCCGGGACCTCCCGCGAACAGCGTGTCGCCGCTGAACAGAGCCCGGAGGTCGGGGGCGTACAGGCACACGGCCCCGGGGGCGTGCCCGGGCGTGTGGAGGACGCGTAGTGCGGTGCCCGCGACGACGAGTTCGTCGCCGTCGGCGAGGGGGCCGTCGGGGCGCCGGTTCGGATGCACCGTCTTCCACAGCACCTGGTCGTCGGGGTGCAGCAGGACGCGCGCGCCGGTGGCGAGGGCGACGTCCGGTGCCGCGCGCACGTGGTCGTCGTGGGCGTGGGTGCACACGACAGCCGACAGACGGCGGTCACCGACGGCCTCCAGGACGGCGTCGGAGTCGTGCGCCGCGTCGATGACGACCACCTCGTCGTCGTCACCGACGATCCAGACGTTGTTGTCGACGTCCCAGGTGCCGCCGTCGAGACTGAACGTCCCGCTCGTGACGAGGTGTTCGATGCGCGGTGCGCCGGCCATCACAGCACCACCACGGAGCGCAGCACGTCGCCGCCGTGCATCTTCTCGAAGGCCTCCTCCACATCACCGAGGCCGATGGTCTCGGTGACGAACGCGTCCAGGTCGAACCGGCCGCCCAGGTACAGGTCGATGAGAGCCGGGAAATCGCGCGAGGGGAGGCAGTCGCCGTACCAGCTGGACTTCAGCGCGCCGCCGCGGCCGAAGACGTCGAGCAGGGGCAGCTCCACCTTCATCTCCGGGGTGGGCACGCCGACCAGGACGACGGTTCCGGCCAGGTCCCGGGCGTAGAAGGCCTGCCGGTACGTCTCCGGGCGGCCGACGGCCTCGACGACGACGTCCGCACCGAAGCCGCCGGTCAGTTCGCGCACCGCCTCCACCACGTCACCCTTGGTGCCGTCGACGGTGTGAGTGGCCCCCATGGTCAGGGCACGGTCCAGCTTGCGTTGGTCGATGTCGACGGCGATGACCTTGGACGCGCCGGCGAGCCGGGCGCCCGCGACGGCGGCCATGCCGACCCCGCCGCAGCCGATGACGGCGACGGAGTCACCCCGCCCGACGGCGCCGGTGTTGACGGCGGCACCGAAGCCCGCCATGACACCGCATCCGAGCAGCCCGGCTGCCGCCGCCGGGGCCGCCGGGTCCACCTTGGTGCACTGTCCGGCGGCGACCAGGGTCTTCTCCGCGAAGGCGCCGATACCGAGGGCGGGCGAGAGCGGGGTGCCGTCGAGCAGCGTCATCGGCTGCGTCGCGTTGTGGGTGGCGAAGCAGTACCAGGGCTTGCCCTTGCTGCATGCCCGGCACTGGCCGCACACGGCACGCCAGTTGAGGATGACGAAGTCCCCGGGCTCGACGCCGGTGACCCCCTCCCCCACCGCCTCCACGCGACCGGCCGCCTCGTGTCCCAGAAGGAAGGGGAACTCGTCGTTGATCCCGCCCTCGCGGTAGTGGAGGTCGGTGTGGCAGACGCCGCAGGCCTCGACCTTGACCAGCGCCTCGCCCGGACCGGGATCGGGGACGACGATCGTCTCGACGGAAACCGGGGCGCCCTTCTTCCGGGCGACGACGGCACGTACCTCGTGAGCCATGAGCTGCTCCTCAGACGGGAAAGTCGCGCGGGTGCGCTGCTTCGAGAGTTGCCTCATCAGATACACGCACCGCTATACGCAACTGAGCATCGGGGAGGAGGACACCGGGGGTCAAGGGGTCGACCGGTACCGGACAGACTCGGCGGATGCAGCGCGCGGGCCGCGAGTCCGCCAGTGCCTTCGAGCCCCCCATCAGCAGCACGGCCGCGACCAGACCGGTCAGCGCACCCCAGCCTGGACGTCGGCACGGCTCTTGGACGATCTCGTACTCACCACCGAGCTGCTCGTGAGCGAGCTGGTCGGCAACGTCGTCCGGCATGCCAGGGACCCCGTGCGCCTGCGACTGCTGCGCAGCCGCTCGCTGATCTGCGAGGTCTACGACGGGAGCCTGACCACCCCCCGGATCCGCCACGCCGGCCGCGCCGACGAGGGCGGACGAGGCCTGCAACTGGTCGCCGCCCTGTCCCGGCGCTGGGGCGCCCGCAATCTCCACGACGGCAAGTACATCTGGACGGAGCAGGACCTCGAACCGGGCCAGGCCGCCGGGGTGCCGGGCGGCCCGGACCGAGAGGAAGTCCGGAGGGGCGACGATCACCCTCGGGGGTGAGACATGCCCCGGTGACCCGCTGAAGCCGTCAGCCGGGGGCCGGGGCCGGGCTTGCGCCGAGCCGGGTGTTGTCCCTCACTTGGGGCGGAGGGCCCTACCCGCGGTCATGTGTATGCAGCTCCCGATCCAGCATCCGCGTCCGGCCTCACAGACGGCCGAAACGCTGGCATAGACCTTTTCGTGCTCCACGGCTAGGCTCTGCCGCGCGCACCACGAGAGCGCTCTCAGGCTCTGCTGTTCCACCCCACTCTGCTGGAACAACGAAGGGGCATCCCTTGAGACGCACCACAGCTCTGCGTACCGCACTGTCCGGGCTCCTCCTCCTCGGCACCTGGACCGCCGCCGGCGCCCTGCCCGCTTCCGCGGCGGACACCCCCGCACGCTCCACCGAAGCACCCGCCTCCCCCGCTCTCCTGTCCGCGATGCAGCGCGACTTGGGGCTGACCCGGGAGGCGGTCGAGGCACGGCTGGCTGCGGAGAAGACCGCGTCAGCCGTCGAACGCGAGGCCCGCAGCGCCGCCGGTTCCTCCTACGGCGGCTCGTGGTTCGACGCCGGCCGCGGCGAACTCACCGTCGCCGTCACCCGTGCCGAGCGGGCCGACGCCGTACGCGCGACCGGAGCGACCGTACGCCTCGTGCGGTACGACGCACGGCAGCTCGATGCGGCGAAGCAGCGCATCGACGCACTGTCCGCGCCTGCCGGCGTGGGCAGTTGGCACGTGGATCCGAAGGCCAACAAGGTCGTCGTGAACGTCGTCGACGGGCACCGGGACGACAACGATGTCCGGGCCTTCCTGGCCCGGGCCCGCGAGGCCGGTCCCGTGGCGGTCCGGCAGACCCCCGCCGCGCCGCGTACCTTCGCCGCCGGCACCGTGGGAGGTGACCCGTACTACACCGGCAACGTCCGCTGTTCCATAGGCTTCTCGGTGCACGGCGGCTTCGTCACCGCCGGGCACTGCGGCTCGCCGAGCGCGGCCGTGTACGGCTGGGACCGGTCCTACATCGGCAACTTCCAGGGGTCGTCGTTCCCGGGCAACGACTACGCCTGGGTGAACGTGGGCAGCGGCTGGTGGACCGTGCCGGTGGTGCTCGGCTGGGGCACCGTTCCCGACCGGCTCGTGCGCGGCTCCGCCGAGGCCCCGGTGGGCGCCTCCGTCTGCCGTTCGGGCTCCACCACCCACTGGCACTGCGGCACCGTCCTGGCGAAGAACGAGACGGTGAACTACAGCCAGGGTGCCGTCCACCAGATGACCAAGACCAGCGTCTGCGCCCAGCCCGGTGACTCCGGCGGATCCTTCATCAGCGGGGACCAGGCCCAGGGCGTCACCTCCGGCGGCTGGGGCAACTGCAGCAGCGGCGGCGAGACCTGGCACCAGCCCGTCAACGAGATCCTCAACAGGTACGGGCTGCGGCTGCACACCGCCTGACCACGGAACGGCACACCGTGCGGTGGACGTGCTGTCCGGCGGACAGCACGTCCACCGCACCATCGGCTTTCGCCGTCGTAGGTGACGAACCCATGCCTCCCCGAGCCGCCACGCCGTACGTGGCCCGATCGCCCCGTAGGCCCTGGGACACCGCGCCGTCCCGGTCACTTGGGCCTGGCGTCCGCCGGTGCGTACCCGGACCCGTGGTCTGGAGCTCGACGTCGAGCCGGAACCGGCCCTTCTCGCGGAGCCACCGGACGGACACCACGCGCCGCCCCCGAACGGCCGGTGGGCGTGGCCGAGTTCGACCAGCACATCCAGGACCCTCCCGCATTCCCCTTCGGAGACCAGGCCCTCGTCCAGCCCGAGTGCCTACGCGGCCGTGAGCACGCTTCCGGACCGCTCGATCACACCCCAGAGCTCCGCCCAGAAGCTGCTCGGCATCTCCCCCCGGACCACCGGGCAGTGGCTGACCGACGCCGGCCTCTGACCGGGACCTGCTGGCGGGTAATTGACTTGCCCTCATCATGAGTTGCCGCTGCACTGTGCCCGGACACCACGAGCCGTGGTGCCGGTATCCCGGGGAGGCAGCGGCAACGATGGAAATCCGTCCCACGACCGACAAGGATCTCGACGTCTTCGTCGACACCCTCCATGCCGCTTTCGGGCTCTTCCCGGAGACCCCGGTCGACGGCGGCGGGCTCTGGTGGTCGGCGCTCGAAATGGACCGCTGCCTCCTCGCCGTGGCGGCGGACGGGCGGCCCGTGGGGACCGCCGCCACGCACTCCTTCGAGCTCACCCTGCCCGGTGGGACGCTCGTCCCGGCCCCCGGGGTGACCGCCGTCGGCGTCCTGCCCTCGCACCGGCGTCAGGGCGTGCTCAGCGCGATGATGCGGCATCAGCTCACCGAGCTGCGGGGCCGCGGGGAGATGCTCTCGGTGCTGCTGGCCTCCGAGGCACTGATCTACGGCAGGTTCGGCTACGGACCGGCGACGTACACGGCGCAGCTGAAGGTACCGCGCCACAAGGCCGCCCTCGCCGCTCCCCGGGCGAGCGGAGCGGCCGAGGGAGTGGCGGCCGGCTCGGTCGAGGTACTGCGCAGGGCCGAGTGCGGCGAGGTTTTGGAGGAGGTCTACGACCGGTACCGCCGCGCCCAGCCCGGCGCGTTGTCCCGCCCGCACCGCTGGTGGGCCGTGCGCGCGGGGCAGCCGCCGATATCACCGGCACAGCGATACATCGCCGTCCACCGGGACACCGACGGCGTCCCGGACGGGTACGCAAGCTACTCGATCGACTCCGGCACCCTGACGGTGGACGAGACGATCGCCACCGAGGACGCCGTCTTCACGGCCCTGGCCCGGTTCGTCCTCGGACACGACCTGGTCTCTCACGTGGTGTTCAAGCACGTCCCGTCCGATCACCCGCTGCGCTGGCGGTTCGCGGACTTCCGGGCCGGCGAGGTCAGCGGCGACATGGACTGGCTCTGGGTGCGGCTGCTGGACGTCCCGCGTGCTCTGAGCGCGCGCGGCTGGTTCGCGGACGGCGAGCTGGTCCTCGACATCGACGACCCGTTCCTCGGCGAACACGACCGCTACCTGCTGAGCGTCCGGGACGGCAAGGCCGACTGCGTCCCGACGGACCGGGACCCGGACCTGTCCCTGGACGTCCGCGACCTGGGCTCCGTCTACCTCGGCGGCACCGCCCCGAGCACACTCGCACGGGCCGGACACATCCGGGTCCACCACCCGGGCGCGGCCACCCTCGCCGACGCGCTCTTCCGCACCGAGCGCTCGCCGCATTGCCTGCACTGGTTCTGACCGCGCCCGCAGTCCTCGGACACGTCCCGCGTCAGCCGGCGGAAGCAGTGGCAAGGCTCGCCCCCGTTGCAGACGTCCGGCCCGGCGCGGTCAGTGGCCTTGTTCCACGCCGATGAGGACGAACGCCACCGTGGCGGGCTGGTCGCTGCGGTTGCGCCAAGCGTGGCGGGTGCCGTTCTGGATCACGATGTCGCCTGCCGAGAGCGATGCGCAGTGGCCGTCGTCGAGTTCGAGGACGATCTCGCCGTGCAGCGGCGACGTGGGCGACGGGACGCCTCGCACCGCTTCACGAGCCGCATGCTGCCCTCGACGCTCAAGGCGCATGCGCGTGGGGCAATCGTCGCCCTCTCGACGTCAGACAACGGCAGGCGCGACACCCATCGTGCGCGCCTGCCGCATTGCGCCCTTTCAGTCAAGCGGTGCCACGCGGATCCGGTTCCCGTCAGGATCAACTGCGAGGAAGGTCAGCCCGAACCCCGCATCATATGGCTCCTGCACGATAGTGACGCCCTTGGACTGCCACTGCTTGAAGATCGCGTTGACCTCGTCGGGCCCACCGCCGATGGCCAGGCACACCTCACTGGTACGCGGGACGTCCGGTGACAGATCCTCGAACTGGCCAGACCACAGAGCGAGGTCAGCGCCTGGCCCGAGGTCGAAGGTGATGTATCCCGGAGTCTCGAACGACGGCCTCATGTCGAGGAGGTCACCGTAGAAACGCGCTGCGGCGGGAGCGTCGTTCACATAGACGATGGACACGACGGATGTGGTCATGGTTCTTCCTTCTCACAGGTCGTAGGTACGCCTCGACCAGCCTGACCGGGATATGCGCCGCATCATGTCGCAATTCCTGAAAAGCTTGGTGTGTGACACCGGACCGCTTCTTCTCCCTGGTGCTGCTCCTCGCATCAAGAAATGCTGTGACCACACAGGAACTTGCCTCGGCGCTCGGGGTGTCCCTTCGAACCATCACCCGGGACTTGAACTGGCTCCGCGACGCCGGTCTGCCGGTGACCGCGCAACGGGGCCGCCTCGGAGGCGTGACCATGCTGCCCGGGTCCGGGCTCGACCTCACGCGACTCACGCCGGGCGAGCGTGATCATCTGTCGCTCACCGGGCTGGATGAGAAGCAACGCGCGGAGCTCAACGCATCCGCCGAAAGCCGGCGCGCGCTCTCCAAGATCGCCGCGACACAGTCACGTCAAGGTTATGAGCTCCTGCCGCTCGCCGACGTAGTGCACGTGGACAGCCGTCCCTGGCTCCAGGCACTTACTTCCAGCACGACTCCGGCTTCGCTGATCGGCCCAGTGCGGCGAGGTCGCCGACTACGGATCGAGTACGACAGCCCACGCGAATCATGCCCACGCCACCTGGTCGTGGATCCCTATGGGCTGTTCGCCAAGGCCGCCGGCACCTGGTACCTCGTCGCCGACTGTGCCCGAGTGCCACGGATGTACCGACTCGAACGGATCACGACGTGGAAAGAAGTCGACCAGCCACGACGGATCCGCGAGAACGAGACCCTGGCCACCGTCGCTGCAGCGCTCGTTGATCAGTGGGAACACAACCACGCGATAGAGGTCAGCGCCACCATCGACCAGACGTAGATCGAGCGAGCGGAACGGATCTTCGGCCAACGACTCGTCCGGGACGACCGTGAGGATTCCGCCACCGGCCACAAAGTAACGATCCACTTCCTGCATCTGGAGGACGTGCGAGCACTACTGCCGTTCGGGAGCGCCATCACTGTGCACGGCCCCACCGAAGCCAGGGCTCACCTCAGCGACCTCGCCACCAGCCTTGCCCACCACTATGCGCCGTCGCCAACGTCCTGACCCGCAGCACCAGTCCTCCACGAGCCCGGTGCCCGCGGCAAGCCGGCGTCGTCGGCACCAGGCCCGCGCCCGCGGCTGCCACTACCGCCGACGCGAGGCCACGGCATGAAGATCCACAACTGCGGATGGAATTCCAATTGACCGAGCTCAGAAGCAACCGACCGAAGGCAGTGCGCCCCAAGGGGCCCTCATGCCGCCGTCAGCGCCGCCAGGGCCCGGTCCATCGCGGCGTTGAATTCTTCCGGCGTCAGCGGCAGCCGGGACTTGACGTCCCGACTCCACTGGTCGGCGAGGACCTCGGCGGAGTTCGCCTCGACACCGTCGAGAGCCGCGTCGGCCAGGTCCGACGGAGCCATCTTGGCCACGGGCCAGCCCGCGGCCATGTCGGTGTCGGCCAGGCCGAGGTGCACCGCTGTCACGAGTGTGCCCTGCTCGGCGAGTTCCAGGCGGACGCCGTTGGTCATGGCCCAGGCGGCTGCCTTGGTCAGGTGGTAGGCATTGGCGCCCTTGCCCCCGAACCATGACATGGCGGAGAGGACGTTGACGATCGCGCCCCCGTCGTTCCTGGCGAGCGCCGGCGCGAACTCCCGGATCATTCCCAAGTGGCCGAACATGTTGGTCTCCAGCTCGTGGCGTACCGCATCCAGCGAGCCGGTCACCAAGTCGGTCCCCGTACTGATTCCCGCGTTGTTGATGAGCAGCGAGACGTCCGGGGCAGCCTCGGCTGCGGCCTTCACGGATGCGGGATCGGCGATGTCGAGGGGCAGCACGTCGACCCCGGGCAGGTCCACGGTCTCGGGCCGGCGAGCCGTCGCGTAGACCTTGCGGGCGCCCCGTTCGAGCAGGCGCTGGGCGAAAGCGCGGCCCAGGCCGCGGTTGGCTCCGGTGACAAGGGCGACTGAGTTGTTGATGTCCATGCCCCGTACGCTAAAACCTGACGCCAACGTCAGAGGCAAGTGCTGATCATCAGGCGGGGGAGAGGAATCACCATGACCGTCACCGAGGCCGCGGCCGAGCGGCTGATCCGCATCGGCGAGGTGGCGCGGGGTGCCGGCGTCTCGGTACGCGCCGTGCGCTACTACGAGCAGCAGGGGCTGCTCATCTCCGAGCGCAGCCCATCCGGCCAGCGCCTCTACCGGCAGGACGCCGTCACCCTGGTCCGGTTCTTCCAGCAGATGTTCGCCGCCGGCCTGAGCAGCCGAAGGATCACAGAACTCCTTCCATGCTGGGACGCCGGGCACACCGACGCCGAGCAACGAGCCATGCTGCGCGCCGAGCGGGACCGCATCCAGGCCAAGGTCGACGACTTGCAGGCCGCCCTCGACCGCCTCGACGAGGTCATCGCGATCACGGACACGCACCCGTAGGCGCGGTCGGTCGGACGTCGCACCAGCGATCTACGGCTGGAGTGCTGCTGATCTTTTCGTAAATTCGGAGGTGTGGTGGCCGTGTGGGTGGGGGATGTCGGCGGCTGCACGCGTGGTGGGTACCTCGTCGGCCTTACCCGGTCAATGGCCAGGCCGAACGATCTCCCCGCCGTAAATCGGCTGGGCCCAGGTCGGGTTCACGACGACTATGCGTCCAATCGAACGGGATGGAGGGGCGCTTGTTGACTGTTGATGAGGCCGTCGCAGTGGCTGACGCACGAATCAGGAAAGAATCGTGGTTCTCGCACACTGAGCACCTGGTGGTCATGCACGGCAATCGCAGGGTGGCCGAGCACGCCTACAGGCGACGGGCGGTCGACGAACCAGGCGACATCTTCTCCGTCACCAAGAGCGTGCCGTCTACGCTCGTGGGCAGCGCGGTCCTGGACGGCCGGTTCCGCCTGGAGGCTACCGTCGGTGAACTGGGGTCGGTCCGAGGGTTCCTCCGGCATTAGGCTCAGCCAGGAGGCGCCGGTGTACGGCCGGCGAACCGCAGGTCCGGTGGCAGGGTGCCACCGGACCTCAGGGTGCCGGCGTCAGCGCCGGCGAGCCCAGCCGCCGCCGACTCCGGCGACCTGCAGGGCCAGGCACATCAGACCCAGCAGCATGACGTTGGTCGAAGAGAACACATCGTTGGTGCCGAGTTCTGCCGCGTTGATCAGGAACGCCACGAAGAACAACACCGCCGCGACTATGCCGAGCATGAGACGAGCTCCTCTCCAAGGGGGTGAAGCCCGTATGCCCCGCCTCCGCCTCCGGACACCCGGAGGCGGCCGGTCAGCGGCCGTCCCGCTGTGCGTGGGCTTCGGCGAGGAGGAGGTAGCTGCTGGCGGTCCAGGTGTACGCGCGGTCGCGCAGGCCCGTTCCGGTGAGCGCGTCGAAGTTCTCGGCGAAGCCGTGGGTTTCGCACAGGGCGCGGAAGCGGGCGCTGATGTCGTCCGCGAGGCGCTCGTGGCCGGCGCGGCGCAGGCCGTCCTCGATGAGGACGGTGGCGGGGGCCCAGATGGGGCCGCGCCAGTAGCCGTCGGCGAGGTAGTGCGGTGAGGTGGGCAGTTCGGTGGCCAGACCGTACGGCGTGAGGTGGGCCTTGATGTGGTCGGCCAGGGTGCTGCTGACGTGGCCGGGCAGGTGCTCGCCGAGGACGACGGGCATCAGGTCGAGGAGGCTGGAGCTGCTCCAGGTGTCCCCGGTCTCGACGCCCCGGGCCACGAACCTGTCGGTGGCCCAGAGCCGGTCGAGCAGCGCCGCCTGCGTCTCCTCGGCCGCCCGTGTCCACCGGCGTACCTCGTCGGGCCTGTCCAATACCTGGGCCAGGTCGGCCAGTTCGTGGAGCTGGAGGACGAGGAAGGCGGCCAGGTCGGCGGATTCGATCACCCGCTCGGGGTCGAAGGTGGTGGCGTTGTCCCACCCGCTGTCGTTGCCGTGCTGATAGTGCGGCAGGTCGGAGCCGGGTGCTCGCCGCGCGGTGAGCCAGAAGCCGGTCCAGCGTCGCAGCCGGTCGTAGGTCTCGGCGAGTTCGGCGGGCCCGGGGGGTGTCGGCAGCCGTCGGCGCAGGTGGCCGAAGGTCCAGCCGTGGATGGGCGGTTTGACGAAGTTGTAGAGGACTTCGGAGTGGGTGACGGAGTCGGGCAGGGCGCCGCTGTCGTCCTGGTGGTCGAAGGGCAGGGCGAACTGGTCGAGGGCCAGGTCCGGGCACCCCGGGGCGAGGGCCAGCGCGTTGAAGCAGTGGTCCCAGCTCCACACCTTGTCCATCCAGTGCTTGGACATCAGCACGGCGGGCCGCGTGACCTGCCCGGTGGGCCGTACGGTGGCCGACCAGAGGACATAGGCGGCGAGTTCGGCGGCGGGGGTGGCGGACGAACGCCACGGAGCCACCTGGTCGGCGAAGTCCGCGAACCGCGTCTGTGCGGCTTCGGTGATCGCGTCGAACGGCGCCGGGGACGCGTACGGCGGGCGGGCGGTGTCGAGTTCCTCGATCGCGATCTCCCAGTGGCCGTCGGTCTCCGCGGTCATGGTGAGGCCGCGGTGCCCGCCGCCCAGGATCTGGGTGCCGGGGGTCGCGGCGACGGTGCCGGACAGCACGGTGACGCGGTAGCGGCGTCCGGTCTCGTAGGACGTGAACACGTGGGCGTCCGCGGCCGGGTCGCGGAAGAAGTACGTGCCGCTGAACGGCGTGAGGGTCCGCGCGGCCGCCTCGACGCCGATGCCGAGGCCGCTCCCCCGCAGGCGGACGGTGTCGGGCGACTCGTAGGACAGGTCGACGCGGCCGCCCGTGCTGATCCAGCTGAGCAGGCCCGGTGTGGCCTCGACGCGGGCATCGGTCCGGTCGCCCGTCGCCGGGTCCAGGGGCACGAGACGCAGGACGGCGTGCATGCCGTTCTGGTGCGAGACGAGGTGGAGGTCCTCGGCGTAGGTCTTCTCGGCCACCACGGGTGAGATGTCGAACCAGGACCCTTGGGTGCTGAACGGAATGTCGTGGACGGAGAAGGCCGGGCCGGATCGGGCGGCGGTCATGAAGCTGACTCGTTTCTCGAGCAGGGGTCACCGGCCGCATGACGGTCAGGCGGCTCAGTCGTGACGGGGAGGGGGAGGCGGTCAGTCCTTGACGGCCCCGGCGGTCACGCCGGCGGCGACGTAGCGCTGGGCGAGGACGAGGATGACCGCGGCGGGCAGCGAGGCCACGACGGCGGTGGCCATGATGGCGTTCCACTCCTGGTTGTTGTTGCCGATGTAGTGGTAGATGCCGAGGGTGATCGGCTCGTGGGCGCCGCCGTTGACGAGGGTGCCGGCGAAGACGAAGTCGGACCAGGACCACAGGAACGCGAACAGGGAGACCGTGACGACGGCGTTGCGGCTCATCGGCAGGACGACGGACCAGAACGTCCGCAGGGCCCCCGCTCCGTCGGTCTTGGCGGCCTGGAGCAGTTCGCCGGGGATGCCGGACATGAACGCGGTGAAGATGAGCACGCCGAAGGGGACGGCCAGCGTGGAGTCGGCGACGATCAGGCCGGGGACGGACTGGAGCAGGCCGAGCTGGAGGTAGATGGCGTAGAAGCCCATCGCCATGATGATGCCGGGGATCATCTGGGCGGCCAGCAGTACGAAGTTGAGGATGCCGCCGCCGCGTGGGCGCAGCTTGGCCAGGGCGTAGCCGGCGGGGGCGGACAGGGCGACGGTCAGGACGACGGTGCCCAGGCCGATGACGAGGCTGGTGCCGAGGTAGGGCAACTGCTCGTCGAGGACGGTGCGGTAGCCGTCCAGTGTGCCGTGTGCGGGGAAGAGGTCCGGCGGGCTCTTGCGCATGTCCCGGTCGGGGGTGAGGGACACGTTGAGCATCCAGTAGACCGGGAAGAGCATGAGCGCGGTCAGCAGCAGGCCGAGGGCGGTCTTCCACCAGGTGCGGCCGGTGCGTCGGTTCATGACAGGGCCTGCTTTCGCTGGACCTTGAGGTAGATCAGGCCGAACACCAGGGCGGCGACGACCAGCAGGTTGCCGACGGCCGCTCCGGGTCCGAAGGCGGGCAGGAGGTTGCCGAAGCCGAGCTGGTAGGACCAGGTTGCGAAGGTGGTCGACGCGTCGGCCGGGCCGCCCTTGGTCATGATCCAGATGATGTCGAAGACCTTGAGCGTGTAGATCAGGCCGAGGAGGAGGGTGATCGCGGACACCGGGCGCAGCAGCGGGAAGGTGACGCGCCAGAACCGCTGCCAGGCGTTCGCGCCGTCGAGGGCGGCGGCCTCGTACAGGCTCGCGGGGATGGATTGCAGGCCGCTGTGGAGCACGACCAGGTTGAACGGCACGCCGATCCAGATGTTCGCGATGATCACCGAGGTCAGCGACCAGGACGGCGAGGTCAGCCAGTTGACCGGCGCGATGCCGAGGGCGTGCAGGGCGGCGTTGACGACGCCCGATTCGCTGTTGAGCATCCACGACCAGGTGGACGCCGACACGATCAGCGGCAGCAGCCAGGGCACCAGGAACAGGGCCCGCAGGGTCGCCGACAGCCGGAAGTGCTGGGTGAAGAAGACCGCGAGGGCGAGGCCGATGACGTACTGGAAGAGCAGGCAGACGGCGGTGAAGAGCGCGGTGTGGAGCAGGGCGGGGGCGAAGGTCGGGTCGTCGAAGACGGTCCGGTAGTTCTCGATTCCGGTGAAGGGCGCGTTGCCCTGGACGAAGGAGCGGACGGTGTAGTCGCGCAGGCTGAGGTCGAGGTTGCGGTAGAGCGGATAGGCGTAGAAGAGGGCCAGGTACAGGGTCACCGGGGTGAGGAACGCCCAGGCGGCCCACTGCTCGGAGGCCGGGCGGCGCCGGGCGCGCGCGGGGGCCGGGGGCGGGGCGGCGATGGCCGCCCCGTTCCGGACGTGCGCGGACGGGTGGTCCGGCGGATGGATGGTCTGCTTCATCGGGCTCTCGTCACTTCACCGCGGCCTGCGCCGAAGTGAGCGCGTCCTTGGGGGACTTGGCCCCGCTGAGGGCGGACTGGACGGCCTTCCACAGCTGTTCCGAGATCTTCGGGTACCTGGTGCCCAGGTCGTCGCTGGTCCGCCCCTTGGCCGCCTTGACCGCCTCGACCCAGGGCTTCAGCTCGGCGTTCGCCGCCACCTGCTGGGCCTGCACCTCACCGGTGGGGGCCACGTAGGACAGGGTGGTGTCGGTGTCGTACAGGTTCTGGGTGCTGGTCAGGCAGGTCGCCAGCTTCTGGGACGTGGCGTAGCGGCCGGTGTCGCCCTGGGTGGGGAGGGTGACGAACTCGCCGCCGGTCGGGGCGGCGGCGCTGCCTCCGTCGGCTCCTGGTATCGGCAGGACGCCGTACTCGAAGCCGGCCTTCTTCGCGTTGGCGAGCTGCCAGGTTCCGTTCTCGGCGAAGGCGTAGTCACCGCCGGCGAACTCCTGCCAGCTGGTGGTCTGCGTGTTGTTGATGACCGAGTTGGGGGCGTAGCCCTCCTTCAGCCAGTCCTTCCACAGCGACAGGGCGGCCACGGCCTGCGCGGAGTCCAGTTCGGTCAGCTGCGCGCCCGCGCCCCAGAACCACGGCAGGAACTGGAAGCTGCCCTCCTCCGTGCCGATCGCGGAGAACGTGATGCCCTTCTTGCCCGCCGCTTTCACCTTCGCCAGCGCGGCCGTCAGCGACGTCCAGTCCTTGACCGAGGCGACGTCCACCCCGGCCTCCTTGAGGATCTTCTTGTTGTAGTAGAGGGCGAGGGTGTTGGCGCCGATCGGGGTGCCGTACGTCTTGCCGTCGGACTGGCCGGCGGCGAGCAGGTTGGGGTCGACCTTCGAGGTGTCCAGCTTGTTGTCGTCGGTGGTGGTGAGGACGCCCGCCTCGGCCAGGGTCGACACCACCGGGTTGTCGACGATGAGGATGTCGGCGGAGTTGTCCTGCTGGGCGGCCAGCAGTGCCTTGTTGGCCAGGTCGCTGGTGTCGTAGCCGGTCCGCTTGATCTTCACACCGGCCTCGGCGCCGCACGCGTCCAGCAGTTTCACCCAGGCCGAGCCCTTGGCGAACTGCGGGTACGGGTCCCAGAGGGTGTAAGTGCCGCTGTCCGAGCCCTTCGTGTCGGTACTGCCCGCCCCGGAAGAGCAGGCGGCACCGGTGACAGCAACGACGGTCGACAGGGCCACCGCGGTGAGCCGGCGCCTTGAGGAGCTGTGCATGGCGGGTCCTTCGTTCTTGGCACACGTGTGCCGTGGGAGGGGATGACTGGGAGGGAAGCGGGCACGCCGGACCGGCGAGGGTGAGGGGGTCGGGTGCCCGGCGGAGCGGGAGAGGAGTGAAAGGGCGTGAGGTGCGGTCGGGCTCAGGGGATGGGGGTGCCGGTCGCGGGTCCGGTGCTGGCCCGCAGCGAGATCGGCGGCGTGAGCAGGTGGTGCCGGCCCGGCGCGGTGGGCTGCTCGATGCGCTCGACGAGCAGGTCGACCGCGCGCCGGCCCATCTCCTCGGCCGGCACGTCCGCCGCGGTGAGCTGCGGGGTGACGGTCTCCGCCCACCGGCTCGCGACGATGCCGGTCACGGAGAAGTCGCGCGGTACGTGACGGCCCGCCCGGGCGAGCCCGCGGTACAAGCCGCCCAGGGCGGCCTCGTTGAGAGTGACCAGAGCGGTGGTGGCCGGGTCGTCGTGCAGGATCCGCTCCACGCACTCCTGACCGGACGCGGCGTCGTCCCCGCAGCAGTACGTCCGAACCGTGAGCCCGCGCTCGGCCGCGGCCTTGGTGAAGCCGTCCAGACCGCGGTGCGCGGACTCGTATCCCGCGTACAGGAGCTGTTCGGGCCGGTTGACGAAGGCGACCCGGCGGTGGCCGAGATCGGCGAGGTGGTGGACGCACGCCGCCGCGAGCGCGGTGTGGTCCAGGCTCACCCACCAGCCGCTCTCCGGATGCGCGGTGCGGCCGATGGCGACGGAGGGGAAGTCCAGTTCGGCCAGGTGCTCGACCCGGTCGTCCTCCAGCCTGATCTCCATCAGGATCGCCCCGTCGACCCTCCGCTCCCCCAGCAGCCGCTGGAACGAACGGTCGCTGTCGACCCCGCTGGGCGACAGCAGCACGTCGTAGTCGTGCACCGCCGCGGCCTCTACCACGCTGCCGATGAAGTCCAGCTGCATGCCCGTGTAGTGGTTGCCCGCCGGCGGGAAGACCAGGCCGATGGTGCTGGTCCGCCCGTTCGCCAGGGCTCGCGCGCTGGCGTTGGGCCGGTACCCCAGCTCGTCGATGACCCGCTGGATCTTGCGACGGGTCTCCTCCGACACCGAGCGCTTGCCGCTCAGCGCGTAGGACACGGTGCTCCGCGAGACACCGGCCCGTTCGGCGATCTCACCGATGTTCACGTCGGCTCCTTGCTCGAACCGGTTCGACGCCCCATGGGAGGGAGTGCGTGCCGGTCGCGAGGGTGAGGGGTGGGACGGGGAGCGCGGTCCGGTCGTCGAACCGGTTCGCGTGAAGCGACGCTAGGAACTGCCCGAAGACCTGTCAACACCCCCCACCACACTTTCCCGATCCGTCCGGAAGCCGGGGGCTTCCTTGTGCCGGAGGGATTGCTGGCCGCGTTCCGCGGTGCTAGCTTCGCGAACCGGTTCGACGAAGTGATCCTTCCGGCGAACCCGCGCTCCTTCCGCTCCCCTTGTGGAGACGAGCTGCCGCATCGCTCGGTCGGCGACGTGTCCGCAGTCCACGAAATCGAACCGATTCGACGTCGATCACCACGCACACTCCTCGACGGACAGCCCCCGCGTACGAGCAGCCGGCCGGTTCCGGCCGGCCGGAGCCGCCTGCTCAAGGATTCCGGACCGCCTACTCAAGGATTGAGGACGCCATCCATGCCATCCGCTGACAGATCCGCCCGGCGACGGGCACCGGCCGCCGTGACGCTGGCCCTCGGCGCGGGCCTGCTGGCCGCACCGGCCGCCCCCGCCCAGGCGGCCGAGGCGCCCCGGCCCGCCGCCCGCTACACCTTCGACCAGGACGACATGACGTCCGGGAAGATCACCGACAGTTCAGGCAACGGGCTGACGGCAGACCTGGTCAACGGCTCCACCGCCCGGTCCGTCGAGGGCACCGGCGGAGGCAAGGCCCTCGCCCTGCCCGGCGGCGCGGCCGACTCCGACGGCGCGTACGTCAGGCTGCCCCGTGCCGTGGTCGGCGACGCGGCCGACCTGACGGTCTCCGCACGCGTGAAGTGGAGCGGCGACAAGTCGCCCTGGCAGCGGATCTTCGACCTGGGCACCAACACCACCAAGTACCTCTTCAGCACCCCCTACAACGGCAGCGGACTGTTCCAGACGTCCGTCACCACCGGCGGTGGGGGCGCGGAGGCGCAGGTCCGCGGCTACGCGCCGCTCCCCTCGGCCGAGTGGCGGACCGTCACCGTCACCCTCGACACCTCCGCGGGCCGGCTCACCACCTACCTCGACGGCGTGGCGGTCTCCTCCGCCGCGACCGCCGTCAAGGCCAAGGACCTGCTGGACGCCTCGGCCACCACCGCCGGGTACATAGGCAAGTCCTTCTACCCGGATCCGCTGCTCAAGGGCGCCATCGACGACTTCACCGTGTGGCACTCGGCGCTGAGCGCGGAGCAGGTCGCCGGTACGGTCGGGACCGTGCCCACCCTCCAGGAGCTCTCGAAGACGTCCTTCGAGGCGCGCACCACGACCGGGACCGCCCCGTCCCTGCCCGCCGCCGTCCGCGCCTCCTTCTCCGACGGATACGACCGCGACACGCCCGTCACCTGGGACGCCGTCCCCGCCGACGAATACGCCGCGCCGGGCACCTTCACCGTGTCCGGAACCGCCGCCGGGCGTTCGGTGAAGGCCACCGTCACCGTATTCCGCGAGGGGCAGCTGACCGTCGACCTCGGCTCGGACACCGGCGCGTTCCACGGCGGCGCCTCCGGCACCCTCTACGGCGTGTACGGCCCGGACGTCCCGACGAACAACCTCATGGAGGGCATGGGCCTGCGCACGGTCTCCACCAAGGCGCAGGACGGTCCCCAGCACCCCGGTGCCGACGCCCTGGAGGTGGTGAAGCCGCTGGCCGACTCCACCGACGGTGACGTGTACATCTACATGACCGACATCCACCGCGGTTTCCCGTACCAGTGGCCCGGCGACACCCCCGCCGAGAAGCTGAAGCTCTACAAGGAGAAGATCGCCGAGCAGGTCGACCAGGTCCTGAAGCTGCCCGAGCAGTACCGGGACAACATCGTCTTCGTGCCGTTCAACGAGCCCGAGGGCAACATGTTCGGCACCGGCGAGTGGAGCTACAACAAGGTCAGCTGGCTCAACGACCCCGACGACTTCCTCGCCGCCTGGGACGACGCGTACAAGCTCATCAAGGGAAAGATGCCCAGCGCCCGCATCGCCGGGCCCAACACCAGCGTCCTGTACGACCAGGTAAAGGGCTTCCTCGGCCACACCCTGGCCGCGGGCACGCTCCCGGACGTCATCACCTGGCACGAGCTGAGCCACCCGGAGGCGGTGCGCCAGAGCGTCGCCCAGTACCGGGCGTGGGAGAAGGACCTGTTCAAGGGCACCAGCAGGGAAGGCACTCAACTCCCCGTCAACATCAACGAGTACGCATTCAACTACCACACCTCGGTGCCCGGCCAGATGATCCAGTGGGTGTCCGCGATCGAGGAGTCCAAGGTCGACGCCGACATCGCGTACTGGAACATCGACGGCAACCTCTCCGACTCGGCCGTGCAGTCGAACCGCGGCAACGGTCAGTGGTGGCTGCTGAATTCATACGCCTCTATGAGCGGTCACACGGTGAAGGTGACCCCGCCGTTCCCCGGCGAGAACTACACCATGCAGGGCGTCGCCACGCTCGACGAGAAGAGGAAGCAGTCCCGGCTGATCTTCGGCGGCTCCACCGGTAAGGGCCACATCACCTTCGCCGGCGTGCCGAAGAAGGTGTTCGGCAAGAACGTGCACGCCTGGGTGCGGGAGATCGAGTGGAGCGGGCAGGTCGGCGACTCGTCCGGCCCGAAGCTCCTCGCGGAGACCGACCTGAAGGTCGGTGACGACGGCACGGTCGTCCTCGACTTCGGTGACGGCGTCCTCCCGAAGCTGAAGGAGTCCTCGGCCTACGAGGTCGTCCTCAGTCCTGCCGGGGAAGCGAAGGGCGCACAGGCCCCGCCCGTGCGCTGGCAGACGTCGTACGAGGCGGAGGACGCCGCGCACACGGGCTCCGGCTGGTCGAAGAACGGCCCGGAGGGCTCGCCGCGTGACGTCTCGAAGTTCTACACCTCGGGCGGCTACGACGTCGGCGGCCTGCGCACCGGCTCGGACGTCACGCTCGACTTCACCGTAGACGTGCCCGAGGACGGCACCTACGACCTGAGCGTCTTCGCCAACTCCCTCAACACCTTCGACAAGGTCAAGGAGCAGGGCCCCACCAACGTCTTCCTGCGTGTGGACGGCAAGGCCGGCACCGAGCAGGAACTGCACCTGCCGCTCGGCTACAAGTGGGTCGTCTGGGACCACACCGACACGCAGGTGAAGCTCACCAAGGGCAAGCACACCCTGACCCTCGCCGCGAAGAGCGCCGACGGCAAGCGCGCCACCCGGGGCGACGCCATCGTCGACCGCCTCACCCTCTCCCTCCCCCGCGCTTCGGCTGGGACCCAGGTGTACGAGGGTGAACTGGCCTGGCCGTCCGGCGGGGCACGCCCGGTCTACGACCTTCCGAAGCGGGCGGCCACCGGCTCGGGCGCGGTCCGCGTCGCCAAGGGCCAGAGCGCCACGTTCTGGGTCTACTCGCCGGCCGACCGCGAGGCCACCCTCCAGGTCGACACCCTCGGCGGCACGGGCGCACGGCTCTCCGTCAACGGCCACGACGTCCTGCGCCTGGCCAAGGGCCGGAGCAGCGCGGCGGTCTCCCTCTCCGGCGGCGTCAACAAGGTGACCGTGACCGGAGGCCCGTCCACGACCCTGGTCGACCGCCTCACGGTCACACCGACCGTGGGCACGCTGCCGGTGCGCACCTACGAGGCGGGGGACGCACGGCTCGCGGGCTCGGCCACGCTCGCCCCGCTCTCCCTCGCCACCGGCGGCACGGCGATCACGGGCATCGGCGGGGCTCCCGGCAACGGCAACACCGCGACGTTCACCGTCTCCGCCGACCAGGCCGGCCTGTACGCGCTGCGCATCCGCTACTCCAACCCGGAGCAGTCCGAGGCCACCCACTACAACCCCGACCCGCTCGCCCGCCACGCCGACATCAGCGTCAACGGCGGCGCCGCGCGGCGCGTCGGCTTCCCGCACAGCTTCCACCAGAACAACTTCTGGGAGCTGACCGTCCCGGTGCAGTTGAAGAAGGGGATGAACACGATCGGCTTCCGCTCCGAGGAACTGCCGAACTTCGACGGCACCTCCTACGCGTCGGACACCTTCCCCGGCGTGCTGCTCCGCTCCCGTTACGCGCCGCTGATCGACCGGATCAGCGTCGTCCCGTTCGCGCGGGAGGTCGGCTGAGGTGACATCGGCCCGGTCCGTCACGCCTGACGGTCCGGGCCGCCCCCTGGATGCCCCCTCCCCCGGGCCGACGGGCCGGGCGCCGTCCACACCCCGCCGTCACCAGACCTTCACGTCTGTCCGCCGCCGGCGCGGCCTCCCTGGGAACCCGGGTGTCATCGACCGGGAGGGACTGGGCTGTGATCGCTGTCGCCGTACTGCTGCTGCCGGCTCTGGGTGTGCTGCTGTTTGTGATGGACCGCGTCGAGGACCGGCTGTCCGCCCGCCCGTCGGCGGCCCGCCACGCCCGCAAACGTCACCTGCGCCTGGTCCACGACGCCGGCCCGCCCCGCAGCGGGCACACTCCCACCCGGCGTTCCCGGCGGCACGGCAAGGCAGCCTGACGCGGGGTCGCCCCGCCCCGTTTCGAACGCGCTCACCGGGCACACTGACTGCCGGAGGTGATCACGTGTCAGAACAGGGATCGCTGAAAATGCATCAGGTGGTGCTCGACGGCACCGACATCCGAGGACTCGCGGAGTTCTACCGCTCGTTGCTCGGTCTGGTCTACGGCCCGGGGGACGAGCCGCCCGAGGCGGGTGAGCACGACGAACGGGGGCAGGACTGGCTGGTGCTGCGCACCCCCGACGGGGCGCCCCGGCTGGCCTTCCAGCACGTCGACCGGCTGACGCGGCCGACGTGGCCCGACGGCCCGGTGCCGCAGCAACTGCACTTGGACCTGAGCGTGACGTCGATCGAGGATCTCGAGACACAGCACGAGCGCGTGCTGAACCTCGGCGGCCGTCTGCTGTCCGACAACAAGCAGGGGCCCGACGAACCCTTCCGGGTCTACGCCGATCCCGCGGGCCATCCGTTCTGCGTCTTCGTCGCCTGAGCGCACGCTGAGGCGAAACACTCATGGACATCAGGCCGGGGCCGCCCCGCCCTGCGGAATGATCGGTTCGTGTGGCCAGGCCTCGCCACTGCTTACGGCGGCTGGCGCATCGCTCGAGAGTGTGGCGCTGCTTATGGACATCCGCATCGAAGCTTGGAGGGCGCCCGCCTTGGCGGCCTCGCCGCAGACTCCGGCCCATTTGGTCCGATGACGGTGGAGGCGCCTGCCCGGTCAGCCCTCATCAGGGCGCTCTCCCACGCGGACGACGCGGTACCCGCGAGCGGTAACTCGCGGTTGGCAGTCCAGATCGCGATCCTGCACGGATCCGCTGGCGCTCTCGCCACGGTGTACACGACGACAAACTCCCTCGCCGTCACGGTCCTACCGCCGTGGTCGCGGTGGGGCTGGCGTGGATGCTCGACCGGCGCCGGGGACAGGGGAGGATGCGTGATCGGATGCCCTGCTCAACCGAGCCCCCGCAGGAAGGCACCACGTCTTGCCAGCGCCCAAGAGGACGAGTTCAATGCGTTCTTCCGACAAATCAGCCTGCTGGTCCGCCACCTGGTGGTGGGAACAAGAAATCCAGCGCGGCGTCGTCAACGTGATGGCCGCGGCCCCCCTGCCCTGATCGTCACCCTTGGCACGCTCACCGGCGGGTCCGCCCACCCTGCCCGCCCGCTGTCTGGGCGCACCAGCCTGTTTACTGGTCACATCTATGGATCTACCTGGTGGCACCGATCGCAGGGGTGACCCTCACCGCCCTGCTGGCCCGGTGGGAGGCACATCGCCCCCACCGCTCTCCGAGGAGCGGACCCGCACAGTTGCGCGGAAGGCGATCGGAGACTGGCCAGTGCGCTGCTGGAAGTATTCGCTGAAGTTGGTGGCGCTCCTGCTGCCACCTTCTTCCGGGCGGTGCGCCGTCTGCGCGCTGCCCTGCCCTTGAGTTTGGCCCGCTTGAAGCCACACCGAGCACTACGGGGTGTGGCGCCACATGGCGATGGTCCCGTAAGCGCCTCCCGTTGCCAACTGCTGGCCTGGGCCGAAAGCGAGGCTGTACACAGGTTCCGCGTGGCCCGTGAGGATCGTCGATCGACCGCTTGGATACCAGAGGGAAACTCGACCGTCCTCGGCGCCGGCTGCAATGGCTGCTTCTCCGTTTCCCTCAGGAATGGCCAGCACAGTCACCGGACTGTCATGCATGCGCCGGTCCACGAACAGGCCGTCCTTGGTGTCGTACAGCCGGACTTCGCCGTCATCGTGCCCAAGCGCCACCACCGACTGTTCGCCCCACTTGCCGACCGTCATGCACCCGGGACGCCGGCCGGGCAGGGCGACTGTCCATTCCGGCTCAGCCTCCCTCGGGCGCCAACAGGTGAGGGAATCGTCGTCGTGGTGGGCGATGATGTGCCCCGCCTGATAGGCGATGAGACGGCACGGGGTCGGCATGTGCTGCTGGCCGACGTCTCTTCCGGCGACGAGGTCGCGCAGGCGGACCCAGCCCTCGGTGTCCGCTGTCACCAAGGTGGTGCTGTCAGGACCGCCAACGGTTGCTGCGACAAGCCGGGCCTGGCCCGTTCGAGGTACGGGTGAGCGTTCGTTCGAAAGAACGTTCCACAGCCACAGTTCGTCGTCTTCCCCGTGGAGCAGGATACTTGGGGCGCCCTGGGGGCCGTATGACCACACGGCGCGAACCCCGCACTGATGGCGTCCGGCTTGCAGAGGCGCCGCCGCGGTCCCAGGCTTGCAGGTCCACAGTTCCGCTTCGCTGTCGGCCGTGACTAGGAGTGGGTCCCCGGCAGCATCCGCTGTCCAGCACAGGGCTCGGACGGAACCGGAAAGTCCGGACCTGTGATCTGTATGCACGGAATAGAGGTCCCAAAGGCGGATGGTGCCGTCGTCGCTCCCGCTGACACACTGGATTCCGTCCGCCATCGCGCTGACTGCCACGGCACCCACCGGACTTGTGTGTCCGCACAGGGTCCCCCGAGGAGTGCCATCGTTGGCATTCCAGATGTGCACGCGGTTGTCTTCACATCCTGCGATCAGCATCTCTCGGCCCTCGACCCGCCCGAAGACCAAGGACCGCGCTGGGCCGCTCGCCAGGGTATGGACGTGCCGCGCACTGCCGTTTTCGGTGTCCCAGACGATCACCTTGAGGTCCGCCCCTGCTGTGGCGGCTAGCGTGCACCCTGCAGTGGTGCCTAGGGCGACAGCGAGGACGCCGGCTGTATGACACGTGAGAAGAGCCCGCAGGGAGCCTTTCCTCAGGTCCCACAGCCGTGCGCTGTGGTCAGCGGAACCGGAGAGCACCATCCCCGCACCGGGCTCTCCGGCCGCTGAAAGAGCCATGACCGTGTCGTGGTGCCATCCGACTCTCTTTGTCGCGTGCGTCCGCCGGATCTCTAGGGATGCCGCAGTGGCATACAACAGGTCCGCGTCGTCCGGCGTCACAGTGAAGGCGGTGATGCGTTCGGGATGCACAACTGCTGTGATCCGCTCATCACCGGCTCTATTCCAGCTGCGTAGAGTCCCGTCGCACAATGCGGTGACCGTCTCCTCCCCCTCGGTGCGGGTCACGGCGACGGACGTTGGCCGTTGTGCACTGAACACGGCGATGTCGTCACCGCTCCACACCCGCACGGTGTTGTCCTCGGCTGCGGAAACGATGACATGTCGATTGCCCAGGGTACCGGTGCCGAGCGCGCGTACGCTGGCGGTATGCCCGTGTAGCGCGCGTGAGCGTATGCCGCTCCACAGGGCGCGCTCCAGGGCCCAGCCGGATTCCGGCATAGCAGACGCGCATGCTTCTGCCAGGCGGTGCGCACCGGTGCGCCGCGCCCAGAGCCGCATGGCCGCGAGTGCGAGGTGATGCGGCGGTTCCTCGTCATGCGGTGCGGCTGCACGCCGGGCTTCCAGTGCAAGGACGACGGCCTGAGCCGACTGCGGGTCGAGGCTGGTCGCGTTCTCCGCGAGTGAGAGGTGGTCGAGAGCCAGCACGAGGTTGGGGTCGTGCAGGAGGATGTCTTCGAGCGCCCTACCGTGTGCGGCGTGGACGGCGAGGTATTTGCGGACATAGGGTGGCGGCAGAAGATCCGCGGGGGGTCGATCGGGATCGGTCATCCTCTGTCGTACGGCTGCCGCCAGACTACGGGCCACGTCTGCGTGGTGTGCGGACACCGCGGCCTCGGTCTCACCGCCCAGGCATTGAGCGATCATCAGGCTGCGGAAGACCTCGTGGGAGAGCCGGTAGACGGCTTGTTCGTCCTCCTCGTCGATCAGGACGTACGGGGCTGCGATACGGAGCAGGTTGTCAATGTCCTGCTCGCTTACGCCTGGCCCCCCCGATATGCCGCTGGCCGAGGAGGCCCATACGTCTCCTGACCGCGGCATGCCGCGTCCCTCGCTCAGAGCGAGGGCGAGAAGGAGCGGCCGTGCGGCCTGGGAGGTGCTCATGACGCGCCTCATAGCTGTGGTGAACAGGGCGTCGTCTTGCAAACCGGTGTCGGCCACTTCTGTGAGGACCTGGGGCAGGACGTCGGCACGGTGCCCTTCGATCCGCGAGACGAGTTCGTGAACAGCGAGCCGGGCCGCTAGAAAGGCTGGTTCCTGCGCGGCGATCGCGTCGGCTGCCTGCTCTATCGCTTGATCGGAGAGTTCAAGTGTGCGCATCTTCTGCAGGCGCAACCGTACGTACTGGTGAACGGCCTCAGGATCACGGTCGAGTACGATCAGCCGTTCGCCGGGGAGGCCGTCCGGAGCCAACACCTCCAGCAGGTCACCGGAGACTGCATCTTGGGAGTGCTGGCGTTGTACCGGCCTGGTGCCTACCACCACGGCGCATCGCGGAAGCCCCGACAACCAGCGCAGCACGTCGGCCACAGCGCGGGGATGGGCTGCTTCGTCAAGAGCGTCCACGAGGAAGGTGAAGGGTCTGCTCCGGTCAGTCAAGGACGAAGCGAGTGAATCCGCCAGTGAGCTCGTACCCAAGGCGGCCAGCGCTTCGGAGGGATAGCCGACGGCCCTGGCGATACTTTCCAGAATGCCCCGGCGATCCATACCGGTGGCATGCACGATCCCCTGGAACGCGTAGTCCGGGGGTGTTTCGTCGGGGGCGGGCTCTGCGATGTATCTGCCGCGGACCAGGAGCTGCCGCAGCCTGGGGCGTGACAAGGCGGCGACGTTGCCGAGCAGCGCCGACTTGCCCTGACCGCCTTCGCCGGTGACCACCAGCATCCCTGACGTTTCCTTCTTCAACCATGTCGCGATACGGCGCTTCTCTGCCTGTCTGCCCACGAAGTACCAAGCCGCGTCGCCGTGTTCTGCCCCACTCGCCTTGGGAATGAGGTGCAGGCGTTCGTCGGCCGACAGCGAGCGAATGAACCCGGTGAGGTCTTCGTAGACGTCCAACGACGCGTTGGCGCCCGTGACAACGGGTGTGCGCCGGATCAGCAGCCCGCTCGTGAAGGACGCAAAAACATAAGGATTCGGCAGCCGGCGCCGCAACTGGTCAGCGAGGTCCCATGTACGCACCTGGTTGCTGCCGCGGAAGGACCCGAGGGCGAGCTCGAGCGCGTGAGAGAAGACACCCAGGCGGGTTTCGCCCTCTCGTGAAGCGCCTAGCAGCAGTACTCGCTCGGCGGCATGCGGGTCGTCCCGCAGGAGACAGGAATGCACGAACTCGACGAAGCGTGCGGACCTGCACCCGTCGATCAAAATCATGGCCCATGAGTCTCCGGCGTGGGGGCTGCGCTCGCGTCTACGGATGAACGAGGCGAGCACCTCCGGGGTCAGGCCACTGCCGTCCACAGCCACATCGCTCTCCAACAACGCCATGGAAGCGCGCAGATCGTTGGACCAACCGTGCCCGACCCAGTGCAATACGGTGTTACGAGGCTGACGGGGGTTTGCCCACTCCTGCAGACGCCGTGTGACCGCACTCGCGTTGCGCTCCCTCGGCAGAACCGGCCACGGCACGGGGACGCCGCCGAACTCCGCCAGGGCCGCGCCCACGGCCTGCGCTTCCAGCTCGGCGGCCCCCGGCCCCTGTGCTGAATCCCCGTGCAAGTCTGGGAGGTTGTCGTAGTGAGTGAGGACGACGGATACGACATCGAACTCCGCCGACTGCAGCTCCTTCATGGCTCATCTCCTAAGGCGCGGCAGCCAGCAGCAGCCTCGTCACGGGGGAACCTCCGCCGCCGGCGGCAGCTACCCGATAAAGGCCCGGCTGGATGAGGATCAGCTCTCCGGTTCGCCTCTCACCATGCTCCGCGTCCCCGTGCCGGAGGACGGGCGCCTCCTTGACGCTTCCGGTGCCCACGTCGACGACGTAGCAACTCGCCCCGGCTGCCTGGGAGCCGGTGACGGCGATGGTGAAGGGCTTGCCCGCTTGCACAACGTCCGGCACTTCGAGGCCTAGCTCGCCACCGCCGAGTGGTGCTCCTTGCTCGTCTTCCGAGATCACCGCGCAGACATGGTCCATCGCCTCCTTGGACCGGGCCAGAGCACCGTGGGACTGGTGCACGTAGGTCCGTTCAGCCTGCCGCAGTTCTGCAGAGTACCGGTACACGGTCCCATCACCGGAGTGGTCCAGCATGCGTGCGGCTGAGGTGGTGTCTTCGTCCGGGATGCCGTGATAGACCTCGATGTTTCCCGAGAGCAGACTCATGCTTTGAAAGGTCGGCTGTCCAAGCCCCACCAGACACCGGTGGCCAGGCAACGGGAGGATGCGGGTCGCCGCACGATCAGACGCAACGCTCTCCGGGGCGATTCCGAGATCGCCTGCGGTGAGGTGGCGCAAGGTTCCGCTGTCCTGCACACAGCGGTAGGCGGGCAGAAGCTCATAGACCGACGGCAGGGTTCGGGCGAGGGTCCGCAGCCGCTTTCGAGGCAGGGGGAAGGGGCTACCGACACCTTTGGAGAGCATCTGGACCGGGTCCAGTGAGCCGAGAAAGGGCGTGCCAAGGGTGACGATGGCTCGCACCTGGTCCAAGGCTCCGGGAATCCGGGCAAGCTCCTGCACCAGGAGTCCGCCCATCGAGTGGGCTACCAGGACGACGCGGGCCCGAACGCCACCCGGTCCGCGCGATTCGGCATGCCATCGCCAGGCCGTCAAGTGGGATTCGATCACCCTGGACAGCAGGGCAGCGTTGTGGGCGACGGGAAGGCGCCAGTCGTAGGGGAAAGGACGAAGTGCCGCCGGATGACGCACTACTTGGGTGATCCGTTCCAAAAGGCGGGTGTAGGGTTCTACTCCCGTCAGTACGGGCATGAAGGCCGGAAAGCGCAGGAGTCGCGTTGCGCGCACCCGGCGGCGCTCTGCCTCCGGATCTGGGTCGTCTACTTGCAAGTTTCTAAGTCCCTGGCCCGTCATCCAGGCGGACACGTACCAATTTGCGTCTGCAAGTCCCCAGAGTGTTTTACCTGTGGTGATGTCCACAAGTTCACTGCCCATGATTCCCGGTATGACGATGACGGCATCGTGTGAGCCGGAAGGATGCGTCGTCGCGCTGCTGGCTGAGGTCATCGGCGACTCCTTCGGTCAGCCTTGAGATGACTGGGATGTCGCCCTGCTCTGGAGGGCGTGGTCGGCCGGCGCACCAGTCAGTGTTCGCCTCAGGTCTCGATGCAGGCGGCGCAGGGTGTGGACGATGGAGACGTCCGTCCGCGGCAGGGGCAGGCGGAGCAAAGCGTCGATCGCCTCCATTCGATCCGTGTCCGGCGGTTTGGGACCGTTGATCGTCGCCAATGCGTACAGGCAGGCGCGCACCTGACCGAGCAGCAAGACGTGGTGTGCTGAGTCATTGGTTCCGCCACGGATCGCCGCAAGAGCTGTGGACACCCCGCCAGCGATGTCGTAGTGCACGGCAAGCGAGGTGAAGCGGGTCACGGCGTCCGTCATCTCCTCACCCGAGACAATTGCTGCGGCGATGCCGTCCAGCTGGGGTCCGAGGATAGACAGCATGCCGGTGCGCGTCGCCAGATATGTAGGGACACCCACCTCGATCAAGTCGTTGATCCGGGGGAGCGCCACGTTCCGGTCCAGCAGTCCAGGGGGCGGCAACGAGAGTTCCCGTACATGCGGTGGCGTGAGAGGCGTATCTCCGGAACTGGCGAGCAACCACAGCAAGGAGCCACTGAGAGCTTCCCGGCGGGCGAGCTCCGCCGCCATGGCGGCGGGGTGGTGCATAGCCGTGGTCTCGGCGGTCGTCGCGCAGGCACGCCATGCACCACGACAGGCGACGAAGGCCCGGATGAGGGCAGCGAGTCCGCCATCGCCGGATCGGGCGAGGCTAAAGGGCCGCGATGGGCCAAGGGCGTTGAGGAGTTCCCATGCCGCCTCGGATGCGGCTATGCGGGCCCGCAACGGATGGTGCTCCGCGGCCTCCGCCCTCATCTCCGAGGGAAGGGCCGAGAAGTAGCGATGCAATAGCTCCTCCGCCCAACCAGAGGGGAGCACACCGGACTTAAGAGCTTCGTCCCTGAGTGAGGCGTGAGAGTTGAGAAGAAGCACGGCAAGTTCCGGCCGGGTCAGACCGACGCCGGCAGTCGCTCGCCGTTCAGGGGAGATTCGACCCCGCCCCCATTCCTCCACTGCTTCCTTTCGGGACAGACCGGGAAACGCCCGCAGGTGTTCGTTCATTCCGGCATAACTGGTCAGTGCGTCCATCGCGATCAATTTATGCAATTCCATGCAGCGGGTAACAGCGTCGTCACCGATGCGCGCCAGTATGTTCGTGGCGACCGTGCCGCCCGGACGCCAGCCCGGGCGACGGGGACTGCCAGCGCGGGCGCACGTGCTGATGTTCACCCGGCGATCTTCGACGAATCGCGCAGCAGCAAGATCTGCCAAATCGAGCGCCACCAGTCCACCGCGTAGCGCGTAATCGCAGCGGGCGGCCTGGGTGACGGCTCCTGCTCGCAGCTCAACCAAACAGGTCGCACGCAGCGTTTCACTGCCGATCCAGGTGGGATGCCGTTCGCCGACAACGTTCGGTGGATCTTCGTCCACGGACTTGATTCCCACTGAATTGCCGCCGAGCGCGAGCACATCAACGGGTGCCGCCATGATGGCTTTCACCATGTCGTCAGGACTGAGCTCACGTACCGATGCGGGGAGGCGCAGGGCAAGGCGTACTTGGGGGGTGATGGCGATCCGGCGAACCTGCATGGAGTGGACACCCCCGCCCGGTGATATCGCTGAGGAGGCGTAAGCAGCCCAGCTGTCGTGTCCCTCCTCGAGCATGCGCAGACGCTCTTCACGGGATGCAGCCTCGTCCGGATTCGGATCCAGCAGGATATGGCGATCGTCGAAGGCGGCCACCAGTCTGATGCCTTCCGCTCTGCACAGGAGGTCCGCGAGAAGGTCACCTGCGGCACGGCCAACACCGACCGCAGTGAAGCTCCCACCCTGCGCCCACCGGCCGGCTTCGTCCAGCCGCTGCACGGCGGCTTCCCAGACACCACGTGCGGTGACTGCGCCGACTTGCGCTCCGGAACCGCCGAAAGCATCAGACAGCCAGAAGTCGTACGACGCCAGGATCTGGTCGGTCCGCCTGCACGCCTCCTCATACCCCGGCATGGTGGGAGCGGGCGAGAGCCACAGGTAAGAGGCGTCCCAGTCGTGCCTGATGACATCGACCGGGGGCACAACTTCACCGGAGACGAAATTGTCAGTGATGTCCAGCACCCCGGATAGAAACATCTCGTAGCAGGCAAGTCCCTCTTGGAGCCAGGCCTGACGTGCGGTCATGGGGTCGGGAAGTCTCTTCCCGACGAAGCCGCCCACGGAAGAGCCTGCCACCACGCCGCCATTGCGGAGCTGTGTCACTGTGATCTCTGTGATCTCGCGGCGGAAGTCCTCACGCCGATGAGACCAGTGCACGACTCCGCGTGGCACGTCCCCGAACGTGAGATGAACGCCTTCCATACGTGGTGAATACACCCAGATTTCGTGCACCGGTCGCGGCCCCGGTAGGTCAGGGATGGCCTGCGAGTCGAACTTCATGGATACGTACTCGTGAGGCTGGCCAGGTGCCGCTTGCTGGAAAAAGTTCGTCCTCACCGTAGCGCTGATCAATGCCCAGAACAGACGGATGATCCGGCTCTGGTCAAGCGCCGCGATCGGGGCGATTGCATCTTTCAGCTCTTCGAGCAGCGCGTCCACGAGCTCGTACCCGGCGCGCTGGCGGTCCGGCGACATCCGGGCCTCGAACAGCGAGACGAGCAGGCGGGTGGTGTGGACGTTGTTGCGGAGGGTGTCCTCCATGTAATCCTGACTGAAGGTGGAACCGGCCTGGCGCAGGTACTTGGCGTACGCCCGCAGCACCATGGCCTGCCGCCAGGTCAGCCCGGCGCTCGGCACCAGCGCGTTGAAGCCGTCGTTCTCCGCCTTGCCGGTCCAGGTGGCGGCGAATGCGTCTTGGAACCGCTCGCGCGCGTCGTCGCCGAGGTAGTAGCCAGCATCGCCCGCTGACTTGTGCATGAGCAGACCGAAGTTGTAGATCCAGACGGTCACGCGATCTGCCCGATGTACTTCGTACGGCCGCTCGTCGATGACCTCGACGCCGAGCTGGTTGAGAACGGGCAGAACGGCGGAGAGAGAGATGGCCGTGCCCCTGCGGTAGATCTTGAAGTGGCGCTCCCTGGGTGTGGCGCCGACCGGTTCGTACAGGTTCAGCGCGAAGTTGTCGTCCTCAGTGAGGTGTTCGAGGTGGATGAGGTCGAAGACCGCGGCCCGCGGGCTGTGGTCGGCCTTGTAGCCCTCGGGGAAGGCGTGCGCGTACCGGCGCATTGCCTCGACCGCGTGCTCCTCGCCGAGCTCGGCGTTGAGCGCCTCGGCGAACCCGTCCGTCCAGGAGCGCGCGGCCTCGACCAGACGGGCCTCGATGCGCTCTTTGTCGGCATCGGACAGCTGCGGCAGTTCCGTGCCCCGCGGGACACGGACGACGAAGTGCAGCCGGGAGAGGATCGACTCGGTGTTCCAGGCGGTGTAGTCGACGCTGATGCCGCCGAGCTCCTCCTTCAGGATGTCGATGAGGCGCAAGCGTACGCCGGTCGTGTAGCGGTCGCGGGGGAGGTAGACGAGGGCGGAGTAGTAGCGGCCATACTCGTCTTGGCGGAGAAACAGGCGCAACCGGCGCCGTTCCTGCAGATACAAAACCGCAGTGGTGATGGAGCGCAGCTCGTCGAGAGGTGTGTGAAAGAGCTCGTCACGCGGGTAGGTCTCCAGGATCTGGAGCAGGTCGCGCCCGTCGTGGCTGTTGGGCGAGTACCCGGCCCCCTGGAGGACCTCGTTGACTTTGTGCCGGATGACGGGTACGCGGCTCACGGACTCGGTGTAGGCGGCGGACGAGAAGAGCCCGAGGAAGCGGCGCTCGCCGATGACCTCGCCGTTCTCGTCGAACTTCTTCACCCCGACGTAATCCAGGTACGAGGGGCGGTGCACCGTCGAACGGCTGTTGGCCTTGGTCAGGACGAGCAGCTTGTGCTCGCGCGCCTTGGCGCGGGCGTCGCGCGGCAGCCGCTCGAACGAGGGGCTGACCGGGTGGCTCTCCTCGGCCGCGTGGTGCGGGTCCGCGCGCAGTATGCCGAGCCCGGTGCCGGGCACGGCGGCCAGCGAGTCGTCGTCGCGCAGCTGGTACTCGCGGTAGCCGAGGAAGGTGAAGTGGTCGTCGGCCAGCCAGCGCAGCAGCTCGCGGGCCTCCTCGACCTCCTGGTCACGCAGGTCTGAGGTGGGTTCGGTGGGCAGCTTGTCGGCCATCCGCAGCGCCACGTCCCGCATCTTCTCCCAGTCCTCGACGGCCTTACGGACATCGGACAGGACACGCAGCAAATCGGCGGTGATCTGCTTCAGGTCATCGCGGTCGGTTTCCCGGTCGATCTCGACGTGGATCCAGGATTCGACGGATGCCTCTTGGGGGAGGTCGCTCGGGGGCGGAATCGGCAGGACTTCGATCAGCTTGCCGGTGAGGTCGCGGCGGACGGTGACCTGGGGGTGGACGACGACGTGGATGCCGCGTCCCTGCCGCGTCAACTCATTGGTGACGGAGTCAACGAGAAATGGCATGTCGTCGGTTACGACTTCCACCACGGTATGGCTGCAGGTCCACCCGTTCTGTTCCACCGTCGGGGTGTGAACCCGCACGTTCGCCGTGCCCTGGGGGCGGTTCTCGGCCAGCCGGTAGTGCGATATGGCAGCTCCGAAGACATCGACCGGGTCGCGGTCGGTGAGGTCCTCAGGAGGGGTGTGCAGGTAGTAGCGCCGGAGAAACGCGAGCATCGCATCCGGGTCTACCTCGGCAGGGCTGTTCTCGGCTATGCGGGCGGCCCGTTCGAGCAGCTCGGCCTTGGCTTCGTCCAGCTTCGTTTGCATACCCCCCCTGTCAGTCAGGCGGCACACCATCGCCACAGTGCTGATGCGTACGCATCCTGCTAACTCCCGTCGATGTCGGAAGGTCGATGTCGGAAGAGGGTGTCGATGGCTATACCCAGAGTAGCGATGACCCAGGCATTACCCGAGACTGGGCGCACGGCATCCCGCCGACCCTCTTCTCGCCGCTCTGTCTCTCCCCCTTTGCGTCCTGGTTCGGACCAAAGCCGGAGACTGCCGGGAGCGCCGTACGCCTGCCGTTACCTTCTATTCTCCGACGGCCCGGTCCATCTCGCAGCCGCGCACCCATACGTCTGTCACCACCTCGACCGGAGCCCTGCCAGGCTAGGAGACATCGACCTAGGTTCTGTCTCTTTCGTCAGCGTCGTGCCCAGATGATGAGGGGCGGTGAGGTGGAGTGCGGCCTGGCAGACGATGGCGAGTTCGTCGGTTCATGTGGCCAGGCCGCGCCATTGTCTGAGGCGGTTGATGCATCGCTCGGCGGCGTTGCGCTGCTTGTAGGCAGTGCCGGTGGCGCAGGTGACCCCGGATCGTATGAGTAGGAGCGGTCGACCAGGACCATTGCGGGGCGGGTCCGGGGCCGGCGGGCCGCACCTGGGCACCCGGATGCGTGCCATGACCGTCTCGAAGGCGGGCCCGTCACCGGCTGGCGTGCTGTGATGGCCAATGCCAGGGGCCGTGCATGGCCGTCTGCAGCCAGGTGGATCTTGGTGGTCAGCCCGCCCCGGGGAGCGTCCGAGTGCGTGGTCGGCCGGCTCGCTTTGCCCTTCCGCCCCTTTTGAGCGCTCCGGCGGCGTGCTGATGGGCCCGGACGACGGTGGAGTCGACCGACACGGTCCAGCCGCTGTCGTCAGCGGCATCGGCTGCCGCGAGAACGGCGGCAAGGATCTTCGGCCATTTCGAGATTCACATCGGCCTTCGAGGCCGTCATGGCCGACATCCGAGTTCCGCGGAGCGGATGTGGCAGACCGAGGATCCGCCCAGAGGCCGTCCTGGCGGATCGGGCGTGTTCGTAGGCAATGGACCCGGCGGATTCACGTCACACAGGGCTCGCGTACGCGCTCAAAGTGCTGGCGCAGTCGTACGCCGAGCACCCCCAGTACCGCCAGAAGTGACGTCCAAAAGCCAACCAAAGAGACGTCCCCTAGCCAGCGCAGTCGTCGGCCGACTCTGGGCGTTCCGAGGACATCGGCACCGGCCGGGCGTCCGGGGATTCGAGGCGGAGCATGGCCGTCTCGTCGGGGGTGCCAGGGGTTGCCTGGTAGGCGACCATCCGCTGGCCGCCCGTACGGGCCAGTCGCATGACCTCGTAGGTCAAGGTCATCGGGCCGGCTGGGGTGTCGGAAGGACTTCTGCCCACCGCCGCGTTCGCCGACGTCGTACCGCTCCCAGAGACGGGCGAACTGAGGTGACTTGAGTATCAGTTCGCCGACGAGTGCGGTCAGCTCGGGATCGTCCGGGTCCGCCCCGCCGACCGCCCGCAGATGCGCCACCGACAGGGCGACGGTTTCCTCCCACGGCTCGTAGAGCGTCCGGCCGACCGGGTGGAGGAAGGTGTAGCGCGTAAGGTTCCGCCGCTCCTCCGGCCAGTTCCAGAGCCCGGGCATCAGTCGTCGGCCGGACGGGTTCGCCGCCAGTACGCGGTTGTAACGGCTCACCACGTAGGCGGGCAGCGGGCGCACCGACTCCAGCATGCGCAGCACCGAGTCCCGCACAGTGCGGTCCGAGCAGGCCGGCAGCTCGGAGGGCCGGCCGGAGGCCAACTCCGCCAGTTCGTGCAGGCGTTCCTACCCGTCGCCGCGCAGCCGCTGGGTGCGGGCGAGTGCGTCCACGACGGCGGGAGAAGGGTTGGTCTCCCGGCCGCGCTCCAGGCGGATGTAGTAGTCGACGCTCACTCCGGCCAGTCCGGCCAGCTCCTCGCGGCGCAGTCCGGGGGTGCGGCGCAGGCCCGCGTCGGCCGGGAGGCCGATGTCCTCCGGGCGTACCTGTGCTCTGCGGGCCTTCAGGTACCGGCCGAGCTCCGTGCCCCTTGCCTCCACTGCTGCTGTCATCCGGTCATTGTCGCAGGCGGTCAAGTGGCGTGGGGGCCGTGTCAGGGCCTGGAACGCCGCACCCCGGGGCAGCGCGCGGTCTGCCGCCCGGCGGTGCGGAGGCGGAGAGTTGCTGCCGGAGCGGACGGCCCGGCCGCCGGAGCCCAGGGGGTGCGCGACACCGGACCGCGGCCCCGGTGGGTCGCGGCCGCCCACCACCGTCGATCAACTGCCCGGAGCTCACCATGTCGTCCGACTGAGCCCCGACTCCCTCCACCGCCACCGCTCCCGGGCGCGGCTCGGAGCCGTCGAGGCCTCGGCCACGGCATCCCAGGCCGCCCGGAGCCCGAACCGGCGGGCCGCCTGCCGGCCCTGCCGCGGCGCCACGGCGGAGCGGCGTTGCGCTGGTCGCCTCGCTCCTCGGCTTCACCGTGATCACCATCGACGTCTCGGCCGTGAACATTGCGCTGCCCGCGATCCGCGACTCGCTCGACGGCGGATGTCGGGGCTGCAGTGGGTCGTCGACGCCTACACCCTGATGTTCGCGGCCCTACTGCTCTCGGCGGGCGCCCTCGCCGACCGCACCGGCGCCCGCCGCGCCTACACTTGGGGCATCGCCCTGTTCACCCTCGCTTTCCTCGGCTGTGCGCTGGCGTCCGGCATCGGCGTGCTGGTCGCCACACGCGTGGCGCAGGGCGCCGCCGCCGCGGTGGTGATGCCGGCGTCGCTGGCGTTTATCCGGCAGGCCTACGAGGACGCGCGGGCGCGTGCCCGGGCCATCGCGCTGTGGACGGTCGGCGGTTCGGTGGCGATGGCCGCGGGGCCTGTGCTCGGTGGGCTGCTCACCGACTCGGCCGGCTGGCGGGCGGTCTTACTGCTCAAACCTGCCCGTGGGTGCGGTGTTCCTGGCCCTGCTGGTCCGGGTGCCCCGTTCCCCGCGCTGGCCCGCCGCGCTTGATGCCAGCGGACAGCTCACCGCCGTGCTGGCCCTTGCGGGCCTGGCTTTCGCCGTGATCGAGGGGGGTCACATGGGCTGGACCAGCGGCCCCGTCCTGGGCGGCCGCCGCACTCGCCCTCGCTGCCGGCTGCGCCTTCCGCGTGGTGGAGGCCTGGCACCCTTGCCCCATGGTCTCCCATTCAATGCTGCGGGACCGCCGGGTGTCCGTATCGCTCGCCGGCGGTTTCGCCGTCAACGCCGCTTTCTACGGCGGGACATGTCGGCGATCGCGGCCGGGTTGATGTTCGTCCCCGTGGCGGCAGTGGTGACGGCGACCGACCTGGTCGCGCCGCGACTGGCCGAACGGATCAGGCGGCGCCCGGTGATCGTCGCCGGACAACTGGTCTTCGCCGGAGCGATGCCGGCCATGCTGCCGCTGGCCGCCCACACGCCGGGTTTGGCTCGTGCTCGTCCTGCTACTGCCGCTGAGCATCGGCGGGGCACTCGCGGTGCCCGTGCTGACCGCGCTGCTGATGGACGTCGTCCCGCAGGAGCGCGCGGGAACGGCCTCCGGACAACTCAACTCCCTCCGCCAGACCGGCGGTGCCCTCGCCTTCACCCTGTTCGGAGGCCTGCTCTCCGGCGCCGGTGGCGGCTTCTCCCTCCCGGGCATGCGCATCGGCCTCATAGCCGTCGCGGTTCTCCTCCTCGCGACGACCGCCCTGTCCCGCCTCCTCCTGCCCCGCGGCTGACGCGGAAGCTCCGTCTTGGTGGGACAAGATGGGGACGAGGACCAGCCCTCTCCGCCGGCTGGCAGTCCGATCTCCCAGGCGCTACGCCGTTTGGGAGCGGTGGCGGGCGCGGGCGAGGACGAGTTCTCCGCCGTGGGGCTGCACCGGCACCGGCACAACGAGGCGTGGATCGCCTGATGCGCATGGTGTGAGGCACTTCCCCCGTACGAAGGCGCCGGGTGCCCCGTCAGGACACGTCACAGGTGGCCGGCCCGTCGGCCAGGGCGATCCGGGCGGTGATGCGTTTGCCCACCGGTTCCCGCTGTACCTCGAAGTCCTCGGCCACGGCCTTCACGATCTCCAGGCCGTGCTGGCCGATTCTGCTGGGGTCGGTGGCGCGGGCCGCGGGGATCTTGGGGTCGCTGTCCCACACGGTGATCTCCACGGTGCGGGCGGTGATGCGCAGTTCCAGCAGGACCGGCCCGGGCGCGTACTTGCGGGTGTTGGTGACGAGCTCGCTGACCACCAGCTGGGTGAGGTCCCTCGCCCGGGCGGAAACGGGCAGGTGCTGGTCCTCACTCGCCCGGTCGAGGAACGCAGCGGCGTGATGGCGGGCATCCGCGATGCAGCTGTCGTCTCCGTCCAAGGCGTACCCGACGCGCAGGAGATGCACGTCCGGTGTCGTACAGCCGTCACCGTCGGCAGCAGATTCCACTGGCCTCGCCCTCACTCCCCGTTCACGCGCGCCGGTACCCGTTCTGCGGCCCCGCATGCCACGAAGGTGTTGTTCGGCACAGCCGCCCGGGTGCATCCGGCCGGGGCGGTGGGGCAGAATCAACCGTGCACGTTCTGACCGGGCAAGCCTAAACACAGTCGAGGAACAGGTGTCCCAGCACGAGAAGGCGGACCGGCCGGGCCGGCTCCACGCCGAACACCGCATGGCCGGAGACATCCGGGTCGTGACGCTGCAAGGTGAGATCGATCACGACGTCCAGGACGTGCTCAGCGAGGCCCTGCTGGTCGAGGGCGGCGCCGTGCCGCCGCGGACGGTCGCGGATCTCAGCGGAGTGACCTTCATGGACTCCAGCGGCATCAACATCTTCGTCGCCGCACACCAGCAGGCGAGCAGCGCGGACGGCTGGGTGCGCATCGCCGGTGCTCAGCGATCGGTGCTGCGTGTCCTGGAGCTGGTCGGCGTCGACACCCTCATCCCCTGCCACCCCACCACGGAGCAGGCCCTGGCCTCCTGATCCGCTCCGGCCGGGCGGGGGCAGGCGCCACGACCGTGCCCAGTCGGGGCCCGTCACCCACGGTCCGCCCTGCCGGCAGCCCCGGTTCAACGGCCGATGCCGCTCCGCCAGAAGCCGAGCAGGGCCGCCGCCAGGGCGTCGGGGGCCTCTTCGGACATGTGATGCCCGGAGTCGATCGGTCCCCCTTCGAGCCGGTCGCCCGCCCAGTCGCGCCAGACCCCCAGGACGTCGCCGTACAGAGTGGCCATGTCGTCACGGGTGGCCCACAGCACCTGGAGCGGGCAGGCGATACGGCGACCGGCCCGCTGGTCGGCGTCGTCGTGCTCTCGGTCGATCCCGAGTCCGGCACGGTAGTCCTCGCACATGGCGTGCACGGTCGCCGGGTCGTGGATCGCCCGCCGGAAGTCCTCGTAGGCTTCGGCGCCCATCTGCTCGCTCGTGGCCGTGTACCAGGCATCGGGGTCGGCGTTGATGACGCGTTCGGCGGGCTTCGCGGTCTGCCCGAGGAAGAACCAGTGCCACCAGCTCGCGGCGAACGTCGCGTCGCAGCGCCGCAGGGCCTCCCCGATCGGAACGACGTCCAGCGCGCTGACGGCGGACACGGCCTCCGGGTGGTCCAGGGCGAGACGCATGGCCACGTACCCGCCCCGGTCGTGCCCGACGACGGCGAACCGTTCGTGCCCGAGGCGGCGCATGACCGCCAGGCAGTCGGCCGCCATAGCGCGCTTGGAGTACGGGCGGTGCTCGGGGTCGGAGGCGGGCTTGTCGGACTCTCCGTAGCCCCGCAGGTCCGGGCAGACCACCGTATGGCCGGCCGCGGCCAGCAGTGGGGCCACCCGGTGCCAGGTCGCATGCGTGCGGGGATGACCGTGCAGCAGCAGCACGGCGGGGCCACGGCCGCCGTGACGCACCCTCAGCCAGGCCCCCTCCCCCTGGCATCGCGTCAGCTCGAAGCCGTCGAACACGCAGCCTCCCCGGTCCCGGACGTCGCAGTCCTGGTGCCCCTGAGCGGGCCGTCCATGCAGGGAGGGCGGCGGCCCCGCGGTTCCTGGGGCCGCCGCCGCACTGCCGCAGTCGTCGGTCAGGACAGGATCTCGATGTACCCGTCGGTTCCGTGCACGCGGATCCGCTGCCCGTCCCGGATCAGCCGGGTGGCCTGATCCACGCCCACAACCGCCGGCAAGCCGTACTCGCGTGCGATCACGGCTCCATGGGTCATCAAGCCGCCCACCTCCGTCACCAGGCCGGCGATGCCGACGAACAGGGGGGACCAACTGGGGTCCGTGAAGGCCGTGACCAGGATGTCGCCCGGTTCGAGGTCCGCTTCGGCCATGTCGAGGATGACGCGGGCCCGTCCCTCGACGGTCCCGCCGGACACCGGCAGGCCGATCAGGGCACCGTCCGGCACGTCGTCACGTCGGTACGCCCCGTTGAGGCCCTCGCCGTCCGATGTGAGGACCCGGGGAGGCGTGAGCGCGTCGTACGTGCGGAACGCTTCCCTGCGCCGCCGGACGAGCCGGTCGTCCACCCGGTTCGAGCGTGAGACCTCCTGAAGCTCCTGGAAGGTGAGGTAGAAGATGTCCTCCCGCTCGCCCAGCACACCGGCCCGCACGAGGCGCCCGGCCTCCTCCAGCAGCGCCTGCTTGTAGACGAAGAGGCGGCTGACGATGTCGTACTTCGGGTACTCCCGGTATCCGATGAAGGTCCGGACCCGGTCGATCATCCGCTTGGTCTCATCGGCCTTGTTCTCGCCGTCGGGCAGGGTCCGCAGGCGTGTCAGCACGTCCCGTTCCTTCTTCTCCGCCTCCCTCCGCCCTTGCTCGAAGCGCCGCTCGGCCGCGCCCGGTTCGAAGTTCCTGACGTTGTCGAGGATCGCCGGCACCAGCGTGCCGGGCTGTTCGCGCCACCGGGGCCTCGTGATGTCGATCTCGCCGGCACAGCGCACGCCGTACCGGTCGAGGTAGGCCTCGACGGCGTCCCGGGCTTCGGTCCCGCCCGGGAGCTTCGCCAGGCCGTCCAGGAAACCGTCGTCCTCGGCGTTCTGCAGGAACGCCACCACCTCGGGATGGGGACGGATGACGTCCGCGACGTCGAGCAGCGCCAGTCCCATCTGCGAGGTGATGTTGTCGGGGGCGGACAGCGTGAGCGTGTCCGCCGCGTTCTTCTCCCCGAGCCACTCGTGCAGCTTGTCGTTGAGCCACCAGGTGGCCTCCATCCCCGCCATGATCACCTTGATGCTCAGCGGGTCGCTAAGGACCCGCTTGTGCTCCGTGAAGGCTTCCAGCAGGAAGTCGAACAGGGCCGGTCCGGTCTTCGTGCCGATGTCGCGCCGCAGGGCGGCGATGGACGCCTCGCTGCGCTCGATCAGCCGGGTCACGATGGCCGGGTCGGTCTCGATCGGGGCGGGCGGGTCCCCGGCCGGGCGCTTGCCGGGGGCCGGGTCCGCGAGCAGGGGGACGAAATCATCGCGTTCGAGGACGGTCTCCAGCGCGTCCCTGGTCAGGGGATCGCCCCGGCCCACGAGGTCGAGGAGGCCCCTGCGGCCCGTGGGCGTCGTCAGGGTCCGGGCGGCGTCGACCCACAGCCTCCCGCCGGCGTCCGTCATCGGCGCCATGGCCGTCAGCTTCCACACGGAGAGCCCCAGCGGCTTCATGGGGTCGGTCATCATCTGCTGGTGTCCGACGGAGACGTAGACGTGATTCTCCTCGTCGTCAGTCTCGGGGACGGGGAACAGCGTCGTGATCGGCCGGCTCTGGACGATCTGGAAGCCGTCGTCGTCGAGGCACCATTCGATGTCCTGCGGGCGGCCGAAGTGTGCCTCGATCCGCCGCCCGAGGTGCACGAGCTGCACGACCTGCGCATCGGTCAGCGCCGGCTGTTCCTGCCGCTGCGCGTCGACCGCCCTCTCCTGCGTACCGCCGTCCGGCAGGGCGTGAACGGCGCGCTGTTTCGCGGCGATCGTCCTCGCGACGATCTCGCCGTCCCGCACCGCGAAGACGTCGGGGTTCACCAGACCGGACACCAGGGCCTCGCCGAGGCCGAAGCCGGCGTCCACGGTGGCCACCTTACGGTTGCCGGTGACCGGGTCGGCGGTGAAGAGGATGCCGGCCGCGTGCGGGAGGACCATGCGCTGCACGACGACGGCCATGTGGACCGTGCGGTGATCGATGCCGTTGCGCCGCCGGTAGGTGACGGCCCGCTCGGTGAACAGCGAGGCCCAGCAGCGGCTGATGTGCTGGAGGACCGCCGTCGGCCCCATGACGTTCAGGTAGGTGTCCTGCTGTCCGGCGAAGGAGGCCGTCGGCAGGTCCTCCGCCGTGGCGCTGGACCGGACGGCGTAGGCGGCCTGCTCGCCGTGGCGGGCGAGCGCGCCGGTGATCGCCGCCGCGAGATCGGCCGGGACGGTGATCGCTTCGATGGCCCGGCGCAGGCGCGCGCTGAGCGTGCGGATCGCATCCCGGTCGTCCGGGTCCGAGCGGGACAGCTGGTCCAGCAGTTCATCTATCGACGGCGCTTGCGTCACGATCCGCCGGAACGCGTCCGTGGTCACGCAGAAGCCACCCGGCACGCGGATGTCCGCGATCCGCGACAGCGCGCCCAGCTGCGCGCCCTTGCCCCCGACGACCGCGATCTGTGTCTCGTCGACCTCCTGAAGATCCAGCACATAGGGCTCGTCCCTCTTCAACGCACGCACGCGTGTCCCCGTTTCCGCAGGTTGTGGCTTCGGTCGACGATTCTGCGCCGCCACCGGGGCCTTGCCGCAAGCCCCCCTGTGCGCTATAGCTTGAGAGAGGCAAGGAGAAGATCTCCTTGCCTTTGTCGTTGATCGTGCATCGAGGAGTCACACACGTGGTGGGTGAAGACGACATCTCCGGGTGAGACCCGGATCTGACGGCCACCGGATGCGCTGAGGAAGCGCCGCCGAAGTGGCCGGTCGTCGTACCCCCTTTCCCACGTCTGTCCAGGGCAGAGCTCTCTCTGTCCGTGGTTCTCTCGAGGTCATCTCCATGTCCGACGCCGCCGTCGTGTGCTCGAACCTGTCCTTCTCCTGGCCCGACGACACCCCGGTCTTCAGCGACCTGTCCTTCACCGTCACGACCGGCCGTACGGGCCTGGTCGCCCCGAACGGCGCCGGCAAGAGCACGCTACTGAAGCTGATCGCCGGTGAACTCCAACCGAGTACCGGCTCGTTGCCGGTCGCCGGGACGCTGGGCCATCTCCCGCAGAGCCTCCCCCTGACCGGCGACCTCACCGTCGCCGAGGTCCTCGGCGTCGCCGCCGTGATCCGCGCCCTGGACGCCGTGGAGTCCGGCGACGTCAGCGAGGAGCACTTCACGGTCATCGGCGACGACTGGGACGTCGAGGAGCGCACCCGGGCCCAGCTCGACCGTCTCGGCCTGGCCGGTCTGGCCCTGGACCGCAGCCTGAGCACGCTCAGCGGCGGCCAGGTCGTCGCGCTGGGCCTCGCGGCCCAGCTGCTCAGACGTCCCGACGTCCTGCTGCTCGACGAGCCGACCAACAACCTCGACCTGGTCAGCGCCCGCCAGTTGGAGAGCGCGCTCAACTCCTACCGGGGCGCCTTCATGGTGATCAGTTACGACGAGAGGTTCCTCGCCGAGATCGGGGTGGACCGCCGGCTGCGTCTCGCGGACGGCACGCTCACGGAGGCGGGAGTTCCCGGGGTGTGAGGCGGCGGCATGTGCAGTGGCCCGCGGCCGTGCGCCCGGCGGGCCGTCCTCCCCTCCCTCTCGAACACTCTCCGGACGATACCCGTGCCCCAGCCTGCTCTGCTCGCCCATGATCTCGTTCGCTCCCTGGGCGGCCGCCGTGTGCTCGACGGCGTCTGTCTGACCGCCTCCCCCGGTCACCGGGTCGGTCTCATCGGGGAGAACGGCGTCGGCAAGTCCACCCTGCTGCGGTTGCTCGCCGGTGTGGACGAGCCCGACGCGGGAACCGTCTCCCGCCCCGACGGCCTCGGCTTCCTGCACCAGGAGTTGCCCTTCGACACGGGCTCGACCATCGCCGCGGTGCTGGACGAAGCACTGCGGGAGGCCCGCGAGGACCTCGCGGAGCTGGAACGGCTCAGCGAAGAACTGGCCCGCGTCCCCGAGGAGGACCCAGGTCACCCAGAACTGCTCGACGCCTATGGCAGGCGGCTGGAGCGGGCCCAGGACCGCGAGTCCTGGGACGCCGACCGGCGCGCCGCCCTGGTGCTGGAGGGCCTGGGTCTCGGCGCACTCGGGCAGGACCGCACGCTCGGTTCGCTCTCCGGCGGGCAGCGCGGCCGGCTGGCCCTGGCCGCGTTGCTGGTCCGGCGGCCCCCGGCGCTGCTGCTGGACGAGCCGACCAACCACCTCGACGACGGTGCCGCCGCCTTCCTGGAGGAGCAACTCCGCGGTCTGGCCGGGGCCGTCGTACTCGCCAGTCACGACCGTGCCTTCCTCGACGCCGTCTGCACCGATCTGGTCGACCTCGACCCCGCCGTTGACGGGCCGGTCCGCTACGGCGGCAACTACAGCGCCTACCTGGGCGAGAAGCGCGCCGAACGGGAACGCTGGGAGCGGCGGTACGCCGAGGAGCGGCAGGAGATGGAGGAGCTGCGGCACTCGGCGGGGGTGACCGCGCGCCGCGTCGCCCCGGACCGGGGGCCGCGTGACAACGAGAAGATGGGTTACGGCCACCGGGCGGGCCGGGTCCAGAGCCAGATCTCGCGCCGCGTGCGGAACGCCACCCGCCGGCTCGAGGAGCTGGAGCGCACGCGGGTCGCCGAGCCGCCCAGGCCGTTGCGTTTCGCGGCCGGGGAGCTCGCCGCTCGTGCGGAGGAGGGCCCGTGCCCGCTGGTGTCCCTGCGTGACGTGCGGGTGGCGGGCCGGCTCGCACTGGACGGCCTGGAGGTGGCGCCGGCCGACCGGCTGCTGGTCACGGGCGGCAACGGCGCGGGCAAGTCGACGCTGCTGGCCGTCCTCGCCGGACACCTTCCGGCCGAGGGCGAGGTGCACCGGCGGTCGGGGCTGACGGTGGGGCTGCTCGCTCAGGACACCGCGTTCGAGCGGCTCGACCGCACGGTCCGGGAGACCTACGAGCTGTCGGTGGGCCAGGAGCGGGCCGAGAAGGTGCCGCTCGGTTCACTCGGTCTGATGCACGAGACGGACCTGGGCAAGCCCCTCGGGCACCTGTCGGTGGGGCAACGCCGGCGTCTGGCCCTGGCGCTGCTGGTGGCCCGTCCGCCGCATCTGCTGTTGCTCGACGAGCCGACCAATCATCTCTCTCCGCGGCTGTGCGACGAGTTGGAGGAGGCGCTGGGCACCCCGGGCCAGGGTGCGGTCGTGGTCGCCAGTCACGACCGCTGGCTGCGCCGGCGGTGGCAGGGCCGCGAGCTGCGCCTGGAAGGGGACCTGGGGCGGCGGGAGAAGGCCCGGCGCTGAGCGGGGTGCGTCCTCGTGCAGCCGGAACGCCGGAGGTGATGGCGCCCGGCTTCAGCCGGCGGCCGCCGTCTTGATGAGCGGCACGTCCCGCGACAACTCCCGGAAGCCGACGCTGTAGTAGAGGCTGCGCGCCCGGGGGTGGCCCGGCGCCCCCAGGCACGCCACGGTCGCGTGGGCGGCCCCCGCGGCCCGTGCCCGGCGCATGCCGTGCAGAAGCATCGCTCTCGCCAGCCCTCGGCGCCGGTAGTCCGGGTGTGTCCCGACCGGCTCGAACTCCACGCTCTTGTTCGCTTCGTCGAGCCACATGATCGTCGAGGCGGCCATCGTCCCGTCCGGTGCCTCCACCAGGATGTGCAGATCGCCGCGGTACGCGGCCGTCCGCCGGACGCCCTGGTAGCTCTCGGCTGTGTACGCCGATGGGTTCCAGGCGTTTAGGTGGGCCTGGACGGCGGCCTCGGGTCCGGCCTCGTCGGCGGTGCGGAACCGGAAGCCGTCCGGCAGTACCGGCTGTTCCAGGTCGGTGAGGTCCCGCTCGTTGAGCTGGGTCCAGGTCCCCTTGTCGCCCAGCCCGGCCGGGTCGGTCACATAGCCGTGCGCCGCCCACCGTCGCAGGGCGTACTCGTCGGCGGCACCCGGCAGCACCGTCCGCTCGGTGCCCGCCGCCGTACGGTCGTACCAGTCGATCACCTCGTCGACGAGCTCGGCGTGGCCGGGATGGATTTGGTAGGCCAGGTAGGCGCCGGTGACGTCCCGCACCGACCCGTCGCTCCGCCTCACCCGGCGCGGAAGGTGGGTCCAGCCCCATGCCACCAGGTCATCGCCGGAGAACCACATCCGGCGTCGCCAGCTCGCGCCGTCAACGGCCTGTCCCTTGCCCCAGTTCCAGGCCAACTCGCCGTACGAGGCGTCGCTGTTGACCAGGTCGGGGCGGTCGGCGGTGACGCGCTGCGCCAGCCCCTGCATGAGTAGCACGTCCCCGGCCGTCACCTGCTCGGCATTCGCCATGGTGCGTCACTGTGCCAGGATCCCGCAGGACCGTCGAACCGTTTTGGGCCTGAGCAGGGGCCCGGGTGTGCCGCGGGTATACAGGCCCAGGTCGAGCGCGAGACACGAGACACGAGTAGTACTTCCACGAACCCTCGGGGGTGTAGGCGTTCACCCCGCCTCCCGGTGCGGCTTCCGTCTCCTCGGCCATGTCCTCGAAGCGGATGCGCTCGGGGAGCCGGCCGAACCGCGCGTGCCGTGCCGCTGCGGCGGTGTCCGTCGACAGTTCCTTGCCCATGACCGGTCTCCCCTTCGCAATCACGCTGGTCCTCGGACGAGGACCAGCATGCCCCTCCATGCGTCACCCGCCAAACCGGTGACGGTGGCAGTGGTCGTCAGACGATGATCGCCACACACCCGCCTCGAAGAAGGCCCGCGCCGCCGCGACCGCCCGGTGCACGTCGACGGGCTGCGCCTGGGCCGCGCGCCCGATCACCGACCGGTCGTGCGGCGAGGTGATGTCCAGGAGCTCCGGATCGCCGGGCTCCACCCAAGAACCTCCGATGAACAGCCGGTCGTAAGTGGTCATGCGCCGTCTCTCCTCAGGGAGCAGTTCAAACACCATCGATATCTGTCACTCTTCTGTAGTACTTGTGTGAATTTCCGTCGCATCTGCGCGCCAGGTGTCCGCCTCGCACGACAGGGGAAACGACGCGTGGCCGGGGAGGGCAGAGCCCTCCCCGGCCACGTCGGCGGTCTGGATCAGCCGCGCCTGGGCAACCTCCAGTTCGGTCGCGGGAAGTGACAGGTGTAGCCGTCCGGGTAGCGCTGGAGGTAGTCCTGGTGCTCGGGTTCGGCCTCCCAGAACGCGCCGGCCGGCACCACCTCGGTCACCACCGGGCCCGGCCACAGCCCGGACGCCTCGACGTCGGCGATGGTGTCCTGCGCGACGCGCCGCTGCTCGTCGTCGAGGTAGAAGATGGCGGAGCGGTAGCTCAGGCCGATGTCATTGCCCTGCCGGTCTCTCGTGGTCGGGTCGTGGATCTGGAAGAAGTACTCCAGGATCGTGCGGTAGTCGGTGGCGGTCGGATCGAACACGATCTCGATCGTCTCCGCGTGCCTTCCGTGGTCACGGTAGGTGGCGTGGGGCTTGTCGTCGTCGCCGCTGTAACCGACCCGGGTACGGATCACACCGGGGAGCGACCGGATCAGCTCCTGCATCCCCCAGAAGCAGCCACCCGCAAGCAGCGCCCTCTCCTCGACATCACTCATGACGCATCACCCTTCTCGCCGCATCCGTCCACACGAGACCAGCCTCGCACACACGCCCTTCGCGTGCAGTCACCATTCTGACAGGTGACGATTCGATGGGTCGCGGCGGTCCTGCCACGCATAACCGTTACATCGGCGTGGCGATTCCCCGACCTCCCTTCACGAAGGTGAGGCGATAGCCACCTCAGGTTCCACAGGCGACGACTAGACTCGGTGCGGTGAGAGCCGACGCCGCGCGCAATCTGGAAGCCGTCCTGACCACCGGCGCGCGCATGCTCGCCGCCGACCCGGGCGCGAGCATCGCGAACATCGCCGCCGAGGCCGGCGTGGACCGCCGCACCGTCTACCGGCGCTTCGCCTCCCGCGAGGACCTCCTGGCCGCGATCTACGCGGCTCGCCTCACGGCCATCGAGCACGCCATCGAGGACGCCCGGCTGCGCGAAGCCCCCGTCGCCGTCGCCCTGCACCGCTACGTCGAGAACATCATCGCCGTGAACCGCACGTGGCCCGTCGACCTCGCCCGCATGCTCGCCGACGACAGCGTCCGCGCCCGCCGGGACGCCTCCGTCCGCGAGGTCGACACCTTCCTCCGGCGCGCCACGGAGGAAGGACTCCTGCGGTCCGGGCTCCCGCAGGGGTGGGCGGGCGCGCTGCTGGCCCAGCTCATGCACCTCGCGTCCCGGCAGATGCGCGAACTGAGCCCCGCGCAGGCGGCGGACGTCGTGGTCGACACCTTGCTGCGTGGAGTCGGAGAGTCCTGACCGAATCCCTGGCGGGCCGGAATCCCACGGATGGCCGAGAAGCCGAGGGGGATCGCGGGCGACGGAGACTCCGGCCTGAGCCCATACGCGCCAATGTCACGTCCACGCGCCGCGGAAGCGGCCGACGGCACCCACCCCGCACCGCCGGCCCCTCGCACACCAACTGCCTGGGCGAATGCGACTCCTGCCGGTCCGTCACGCTTTCGTCACGCACCATCCACACCATGAACACTTCCAGCCGCGTTACGCACGGCACCTCCCTCCCGGTGCAGACGCTGCGCCCGGCCGCTGCCTACCCTCCGTGGCCATGCGATCACCCTTGATGAGACGTTTCGGTCTCACCGCCGTCCTCGCTCTCGCCCTCGCCGTGTTCGGCCTGGCTCCCGGCGCGAGCGCGGCCGGCCCGGCACCGGCGGAGCTGACCTTCGCCACCGACAGCGCCACGACCACGCCCGGCGGCTCGGTCAAGCTGTCGATGACCATCACCAACAACAACACGTATGACGTCTGGTTCGTGTACCAGACGATCGAGCCGACCTGGCTCACCACCCAGCGCCCCGACCTGAAGTACGGCTTCAGCGGGTGCAGCCTGACGACGGCGAACGGCCCCGCCCCCTGCTCCGGGACCGGCCCGGCCAACCTCGGCGCGAACTACGGCGCCACCATCCCGCCCGGCCAGAGCCGTACGGTCACCCTGACGCTGGACGTCGCCGCCGACTCCGGCTGCAACGGCAACATCGGCTTCTACTCGTACTTCTACGCCGAGTTCAGCGACTCGACGAACGTCAGCGGCGGCCCGGTCTACACGCCGGTAACGCGCGTGCTCTGCGCCTGACGCCCGGTCCGCTATAGGCGAGCGTGACCTGAAAGCCGCCACACCCGGGCATGCGCTCCGGTCTGGACCACTGGCACGACGACCGGCGGGCCCCACCGGCCCGCCGGTGCGCCGCGCAGGGCCCGGACCAGCACGCCGAGCCCTGCCGCCCACCAGGCCCGGCCTCGTCCCGCGACCGGGAACGGCTCACTTCGCTTTCGAATGGGCCCCATTCGACACCTGCGCTTTTCCGTCATGTTCCGCAACATGACCGCGAAATCTCCACACAGGCATCACTATGTGACGCGAACGGATGCGTGACGAACCGGCTTCTGAGGGGGACGCCGGCGGCACGCAAGGGGGTGCGTCCGCTCCACGGGAGCCGTACTCGCCCCTGCCCGGGGAGGGGACCTCACCGCATGAAGCGGACCTTACGCACCACCGTTCTCACGGTGGGCGTGCTCATCGCCGCACTGGGCCTGCCGGCCGGCGCGGCCCACGCCGACACCACGCCCCGCGTCGATCTGCGGGTGCTGGTGGTCAGTGACGGCGGCCCGTCCACCGACGCGATAGCCGCCGAACTGACCGCGGCCGGAACGCCGTACACCCGGATCGACCTCACGCAGTCCGGCCGGACCGTGATCGACGCCGACTTCCTCGCGGACACCGTCGACGGCCGGCCGCGCGCGAAGTTCCAGGCCGTCGTGCTGCCGAACGACAACCCGTTCCCGGCCGGCTCAGCCGAGATGGCGGCCCTCACGGCGTACGAGCGGACCTACGACATCCCCCAGGTCGACGCCTATACCTACGCGCGTCCCGAAGCCGGTTTGCAGTACCCGATCCACGGCGGCTACTCCGGCAGCATCGACGGGAAGCGGGCGGAGGTGACCGCCGCCGGCAAGTCGGGCCCCTTCGGCTATCTCGACGGCGCGGTGCCCTTCGAGGACAACGACCCGGCCGTCGGCGAGAGTTACGCCTACCTGTCGAAGCCCGTGGCGGGGGCCGACTTCACCCCGTACGTGGAGGCGACGATCCCCGGGCAGTCGGCCAAGGGCGCGCTGGTGGGCGAGTACCGGCACGACGGGCGGCGCGAGCTGGTCGTCACCTTCGTCTACAACCGGTACCAGCAGCAGTTCCGGCTCCTGGCCCGCGGCATCGTGGACTGGATGACCGGCGGTGTGCACCTGGGCGCCTCACGGAACTACTTCTCCGTCCACGTGGACGACGTGTTCGCCGCCGACGACCGGTGGAACAGCACGCTCAACTGCACGCCCGGCGACGTCGACTGCACGGACCCGAACGCGACACCCGACCCGATCCGGATGACGGCCGCCGACGTCGACCACGCCGTCGACTGGCAGAACGACAAGAAGTTCACCCTCGACTTCGCCTACAACGGCGCCGGCAGCGTCGACCACCGGGAGGACAACAACGGCGCCGACGCGCTCGCCGACCGGCTGATCGCGCGGCGGGGCGAGTTCCGGTGGATCAACCACACCTACTCGCACCCCTTCCTCGGCTGCGTGCAGGACACGACCGTGGTGCCCTGGAAGTGCGCGACCGACGCCGACGGCAGCACCCGGTGGATGAGCCGCAACGACATCTCCGACGAGATCGCAACCAATCGGGTCTGGGGCGAGCGTGCCGGACTCCCGCTGGTGAACGACGAGTTGGTCACCGGCGAGCACTCCGGCATGAAGGTGCTGCCGCAACAGCCGGAGGACAACCCCAACCTGGCGCTCGCCCTCGGCGACAACGACATCACCTGGCTCGGCTCCGACAACTCCCGTGAGCCCGACCAGCGTCAGGTCGGTCCGGCCACGACCGTGCCCCGCTATCCGATGAACGTCTTCTACAACGCCGGCCGGGCTGCGGAACAGGTGGACGAGTACAACTGGATCTACACCAGTCGGGCCCAGGGCGGCAGCGGCATCTGCGAGGACAACCCGGCCACCACCACGTGTCTGGCGGCTCCGCTGGACGCCGCCACCGGCTACCCGGACCACATCGTGCCGCTGGAGACGCGGATCGCCCTCGGGCACGTCCTGGCCAACGACCCCAAGCCGCACTTCATCCACCAGTCGAACCTGGCCGAGGACCGCATCGCCTACCCCGTGCTCAACGGCGTCCTGGACGGCTATAAGGCCCTCTTCACGGAGGACACCCCCGTCGTGAACCCGCGGATGCGGGACATCGGCACCGAACTCCGGCGCCGGGCCGACTGGCAGGCCGCCCTCCGGGCCGGTGAGGTCACCGCCCACCGCGTCGGCGACACCGTGACCGTCGACGCGCCGGACGGGCTCGCGGTGCCGGCGACCCTGCCCACCGGCACCACGCTGGCCGGTGCCGCGTTCGGCGAGGCGTACGCGGGGACGGTGTCCGGCTGGACCCCCTCCACAGGCGAGCCGCTCGCTCTCACCCTGCCGGCGTCGGCCCCGGCTCCGGTCGCCGACGCCGCCGAACCCGCCCCGGCCACCGGCCCCGCGCCGAAGACGCGGTTCCCCGCGGGCGTCACCGATCCGGTGGGCCACACCTCGGACGGCTGAACGGCGCACCCGCACAGGACCCACCGAAGGTCACGGCCGCCCCGGCGGGCGGCCGTGACCCGCCCGAACCACCCCACTCCTCGGCCGTGGAGCACATCGATGCCCGTTCCCCAGGGCGCGCGACGTACCGGAGCGACGCGCGTCACCCTGCTCACCGAAGGCACCTATCCGCACAGCCACGGCGGCGTCAGCGTCTGGTGCGACCAGCTCGTCCAGGGCATGCCCGACCTCGCCTTCGACGTCATCGCCGTCACCGGAACCGGACGGGAGCCGCTCGTGTGGGACCTCCCCGCGCACGTCTCGGGTGTGCTGTCCGTCCCCATGTGGGGTGCCCCGCCCGCAGGCCGACCGCCCCGCGGCCGGGCCCGCAACCAACTCGCCGCCGCCTACGAGCGGTTCCTGGCCGCGCTGCTCGACCCGCGCGCCGAGGACGGGTTCCCGCCCGCCCTCTACGCGCTGGCACGCGCCGCGTCGGACGGGACGCTGAGCCCCTTCCTGCGCGGAGACCGGGCCGTCACGATCCTCACCGCGCTGTGGAACCGCCCCGGGCTCGCCGTCCGCGAGGCGCGGCCGACCCTGCACGACGCGCTCACCGCGACCGCCCTGCTGGAGCACGCCCTGCGTCCGCTGGCCGCCCCGGCCCCCGAGTCCGGGGTCGCACACGCCGTCAGCGGCGGGGTCGCCGTCCTGCCGGGGCTCGCCGCCCTCGAACGCCACGGCGTGCCGCTGCTGTTGACCGAGCACGGCGTGTACCTGCGCGAGCGCTACCTCGGCTATCGCACCGCGCCCTACCGCTGGCCGGTGAAGGCCGTGATCCTCGGGTTCTTCCGACTGCTCGCGCAGGAGAGCTACCGCCGGGCCGCACTGATCACTCCGGGCAACCGCTACAACCGGCTGTGGGAGGAGGAGGGCGGCGCCGACCCCGCGTCGATCCGCACCGTGTACAACGGCGTCGACCCCGCCGCCTTCCCGGCGGCCGGCCCCGAACCGGACGTCCCGACCCTCAGCTGGGCGGGCCGCGTCGACCCCATCAAGGACCTGGAGACCCTCGTCCGGGCCTTCGCTCTCGTCCGCGTCCGGCTCCCGCAGGCACGACTGCGGCTGTTCGGCGGGACGCCCCGGGGCGGAGAGGCCTACCGGGAACGCTGCGAGACCCTGGCCGCCGAGCTCGGGCACGCCGACGCCGTGACCTTCGAAGGGCGCGTCGACGACATCAAGGACGCCTACGCCGCCGGGAGCGTCGTGATGCTCTCCAGCATCAGCGAGGGCTTCCCCTTCACCCTGATCGAGGCCATGTCCTGCGGGCGGGCGACCGTCTCCACCGACGTGGGCGGGGTCCGCGAGGCCGTCGGCGACACCGGGCTCGTGGTGCCTCCGCGCGATCCGGAGGCGATGGCCGCGGCCGCGCTGGATCTGCTGGGCGATCCCGGACGGCGCAGGGCGATGGGCGAGGCGGCCCGGCTGCGGGTCATCGAGCAGTTCACCCTCCGGCAGACCATTGACACGTTTCGATCCATCTATCTGGAACTGACCTGTCCAGCGCGGGAGTTGACGGACACGCCCACGGCCGGGACGGCCGCCCCGGCCGTCCACCGCACCGGAAGCCTCGCCCGGTGAGCGGGCCGATGTCCCTCGAACCCGGCGGTGCCGAGCAGGACACGCTGGCCATCCGGCTGGCCGGCTCCCGTCCGCCGCGCCGTCGGCCGCGCTGGGCCCTCGACGACGCCACCCTCGCCATCCGGCTGCCCCGGCGCGGCCCCGACGACGAGGCGGTCAGTGAACTCGCCGCCGAACTCGCCGACCGCATAGGTCCCGCCGTCCATCCCTACGAGGTGGCCGCCCTTCTGGAGGCGGAGGGCCTGTCCGCTTCCCTGATCAACGAACGGTACGGCCACCCGAACCTCTTCTCCCTCGCCTGCGCGCTGTACGAACGGGTGCCGCGCACGTTCCCCGAACCCGCCCCGGCGGCCGACCCATGGCGCCCCGACACCGTCCGCTGTCTGCTGCGGGGCGTGCTGTTCGCGCTGCCCGGTCTCGCCTACCTGCTGACCGCACCGCTGTGGGACGGCGGCGGGTACGCCCCCGCCCTCATCGTCGCCGGACTCGTCTCCTGGGCGTGGGGGCAGGCACTCGGCCACCGTGCGCACCTGCGGCTGGCGACGGGACGCCGGGAGGCGGGCCGTACCCTCCTGGCCGGCGCGCCCGCCGGAGCCGTCGTGGCCACGGCGGCCGCCGCGCTGCCCGCCGACGGCGGGCCGGTGACCCTGGCGGCGGCGGCACAGTCCGCGTACCTGGCAGCGGCCGGAGTCCTGCTGGTGCTGGGCCGGGAGCGGCTGCTGCTGGCCGCGCTGAGCCCGCTGGTCGCGGGTGCCGCCGTCCTGCCGTGGTGGGAGCCGGGTCCCGGGCTCCGGGCCGGGCTGCCCCTGCTGACGCTGCTCGCCACGCTCTCCGTGACCGGCCGGGTCCTCCGGGGCGCCCTCGCCGTCCCGGCCGTCGCCGGTGCGACCCGGCCGCGTCTGCTGTGGTCCCTGCCGTACGGCCTGTTCGGGCTGGCCGCGGGGGTGCTGGTGCTGCTGGAGGGGCGGGAGGAGCCGTACGCGGTGATCGTGCTGACGCTGAGCATGGGGCCGGCGGAATGGCTGCTCTACCGCTACCGCGGACTGTCGGTCGCCGCCCTGCGCACCGCCGCCACGCCCGCCGGGTTCCTGCTGCGCTCGGCCAGCATCCTCGGCCTCTGTCTGCTGGCCTACCTCGCCCCGCTGCTGCCCGCGGCCCTGCTCGCCGGCGCCGACCCCGTCGCCCTGCTGCTGCTCGCGGCCGTTCTGTGGACCGCGCTGCTGCTCCAGGCGTTCGGGGCGGCCTGGTCGTCGGCCGGGATCTGTCTGACGGCAGCGGGCGGGGCCGGAGCGGTCCTCCTCTTCCACCTTCCACCGGGCGCCGACCTGGCCCTGCCCCTCGTCTGCGGCGCCGCCGCCCTGTGTCTGTCGGCGTGCGCGCTGTGGCTGCTCGGCCGGCCCGCCCCGCACGCCTGAGCCCCGCCCCCCTCCCACTCCCCTCCCCCCATCCGAAGGGACACCGCAGTTGACTTCCGCACCGCTCGCCGCCGTCACCGGAGCCGAGGGCTTCATCGGCTCGCACCTCACCGAGGCGCTGGTCGCCTCCGGACACCGGGTCAGGGCCATGGCCCAGTACAACTCCTTCTCCTCCTACGGCTGGCTGGAGACCCTGCACCCGGACGTCCTGGACCAGGTGGAGATCGTCCTCGGCGACGTACGGGACCCCGGCTCCGTCCGCGGTCTCCTCGAAGGCGCCGACACCGCCTACCACCTGGCCGCCCTGATCGCGATCCCGTACTCCTACCAAGCCCCGCACAGCTACGTGGACACCAACGTCACCGGCACCCTCAACGTGCTGGAAGCCGTGCGCGCCCTCGGCACGCCCCGGCTGGTGCACACCTCCACCAGCGAGACGTACGGCACCGCGCAGACCGTGCCCATCACCGAGGACCACCCCATCAACACCCAGTCCCCCTATGCCGCTTCGAAGGCGGGCGGGGACCGGCTGGCCGACAGCTACCACGCCAGTTTCGACACCCCGGTCGTCACGCTGCGGCCCTTCAACACCTTCGGGCCGCGCCAGTCGATGCGGGCGGTCATCCCCACCGTCATCGGGCAGGTCGCGGCCGGGGAGCGCACGATCACCCTCGGCGACCTGCGTCCCACCCGGGACTTCACCTTCGTCAAGGACACCGCACAGGCCTTCCTCGCCGTCGGTACCGCGCCCGCCGAGCGCGTGGTGGGCCGTACCTTCAACGCCGGTACCGGCGGGGAGATCTCGGTCGGCGACCTGGTCGCGCTGATCGGCAAGGTGATGGACACCGCCCTCGACGTACGCGAGGACACCGCCCGCATCCGCCCCGCCAACTCCGAGGTGATGCGCCTCGTCGCCGACGCCAGCCGGCTCGCCGCCGCAACCGGCTGGCAGCCCGCGCACACGCTGGAGGAGGGCCTCGCCCACACCGTGACGTTCTTCCGCGACCCGGCCAACCTGGCCCGCTACAAGACCGGCATCTACAACATCTGACCCCGTCCGGCACGTCAGCGCACGTTCACGAAGGAGGAGCCCCATGCACGCAGTGATCCTGGCGGGAGGCAAGGGCGTCCGGCTGCGGCCGTACACCACCGCGCTGCCCAAGCCGCTCGTGCCCATCGGCGACCAGCACGCCATCCTGGAGATCGTGCTGCGCCAGCTGTCCGCGGCCGGATTCACCAGCTGCACCATCGCCATCGGCCACCTCGGCGAAATCATCCGCGCCTACGTCGGCGACGGCTCCCAGTGGGGCCTGGCTGTCGACTACGCCACCGAGGACAGCCCCCTGGGCACCATGGGCCCGCTGCTCACCCTGCGTCACCGGCTGCCCGAGACCTTCCTGGTGATGAACGGCGACGTCCTCACCGACCTCGACTACGCCGACGTCCTGCGCCGGCACCGCGCGTCCGGGGCTCCGCTGACCATCGCGACGTACGCCCGCAAGGTGCACATCGACTTCGGGGTGCTGACCACCGACTCCAGCAAGGTCGTGGCGTTCACCGAGAAGCCGAGCATGGACTACCGCGTCTCCATGGGCGTCTACGGCTTGTCCCGCGCCACTTTGGAGGGGTACACACCCGGACTGCCCCTGGGCTTCGACGAGTTGGTGCTCGACTTGCTGAAGACGCAGAACCAGCCGCACGCCTACGAGTTCGACGGGTACTGGCTGGACATCGGCCGCCCCGACGACTACGACCGGGCCAACGCCGAGTTCACCACCCGCAAGTCGCTGCTGCTCAAGGGAGCCTGAGCACGTCATGCGCATTCTCGTCCTGGGCTTCACCGGCTATCTCGGCCGCCACGTCGTCGAGCGGCTGCGCGCCCTGCCCGGCGCGCTGGTGCTCGGCGGCGGCCGGTCTCCGGCCGCCGACCTCGACGTCGATCTCGCCCGCGTCCGCCCGGAGCGGCTGGCGAAGGCCCTCGCGTCGGCCGCGCCCGACACCGTGATCAACTGCGCGGGCGCGACCGGCGGCGACGCTGTCACCCTCGCCGAGGTCAACGCCCGTGGCCCCGCGGTGCTGTGCGCCGCACTGCGCGAGGCGGCCCCGGCTGCCCGCCTGGTGCACCTGGGCTCGGCCGCCGAGTACGGCCCCGGCGCACCGGGGACCCCGGTGACGGAGTCGGCGGCCACCCGCCCGGTCGGACCCTATGGCGCGACCAAGCTCGCGGGCACGGTCGCGGTGACCGCCTCCGGCCTGGACGCGGTGGTGCTGCGGGTGGGCAATCCGGTGGGGTCCGGGGCGCCGCCCTCCGGGCTGCCCGGCCGGATCGCCGCCCTGCTGCGGGAGGCCGGCCCGGGCCCGGAGGCGGTGCTGCGGCTCGGTGACCTGTCCGCCCACCGCGACTTCGTCGACGTGCGCGACGTGGCACGGGCGGCGGTACTCGCGGCCACGGCCCCGGGCCCGCTGCCGCCCGTCCTCAACATCGGCGGGGGCCGGGCCGTTCCGGTGCGTGACCTGGTGCGCGGCCTGGCCGATCTGGCCGGCTTCCGGGGCCGGATCGAGGAGGGCACGGCCGGCTCGGCCCGTTCCGCGCAGGTGTCGTGGCAGTGTTCCGACATCGCCGCCGCCGAGCGGGCCCTGGGCTGGCGTCCGGCCCACACCCTCGGCGACGCGCTGGCCGCGCTGTGGGAAGGCGGCCGCACCCCGTGAACCTGCTGATCCCGCTGTACGTCCATCCGGCCGAGGACCCGGGCGCCTGGCACCGGCTGATCACCGCCGCGAACCGCACCTACGGGGTCGTCCTCAACCCGGCGAGCGGTCCGGGCGAGGTCCCCGACCCGGCGTTCACGGCCGCGTCCGGTGCGCTGCGAGCCGCAGGGGCACGTCTGTTGGGCTACGTCGACACCGACTACGGGGTGCGCGACCCCGCGGCCGTCGCCGAGGACGTGCGCCGGCACCGGGAGTGGTACGCGGCGGACGGCTGCTTCCTGGACCGGGTGACGGCGACCGCGGACGGGCTGCCGGCGTGCCGCCGCCTGGTACGGGCGGTACGCCGGCTGGGGGCGGGGACGGTCGTCCTCAACCCCGGGGTCCATCCGGCTCCGGGCTACGCCCGCCTCGCCGACCTGACCGTCACCTTCGAGGGCCACTGGTCGACGTACGTCTCCGCCTTCACCCGGCCGGCCTGGACCGCACGGCACCCACCCGAGCGGCTGTGCCACCTCGTCTACGGCGTGCCCGGGGCTCTCGTCCCCCTCGCCGTGCGCACCGCGCACGAGCGCGGAGCGGCGGTCAGCGGACCGGTGACGGGTGAACCACCCAACCCGTGGGCACAGTTGACGCCCGCGCTCACCGGGGCGGAGCGATGAGGGAGCGGGCTGCCGTCCGCGTGGCCCTGCTGACCGTCCTCACGGCGGCGGCCCTGACGGGCTGCTCCGGCAGCGCCGAGCGATCCGCCGGCCCGCCCGCTACGACGTCACCTCCCCGGGCTGTGTGGAAACCCCGTCCCGGTCTCGCCTGGCAGTGGCAACTGGACGGCAGGGTCGATGCCTCGGCCGATGTTCCCGTCTACGACATCGACGGGTTCGAGAACTCCGCGGCGGACGTGGCCCGGCTGCACCGCGCGGGGAAGAAGGTCATCTGCTACGTCAACGTGGGTGCGTGGGAGGACTTCCGGCCGGACCGGGACGCCTTCCCTCACTCGGTGCTGGGCGAGCCCAACGGGTGGGCGGGCGAACGGTGGCTGGACATCCGGCGGCTGGCCGTCCTGAGACCGATCATGGAACGCCGCTTCGACATGTGCCGCGCCAAGGGCTTCGACGCGGTGGAACCCGATCTGGTGGAGGGCTACGGCAACGACACCGGCTTCCCGCTCACGGCACGCGACCAGCTCAGGTACAACCGCATGATCGCGGCCATCGCCCACGAGCGTGGGCTGTCGGTGGGGCTGAAGAACGACCTGCCGCAGATCCCCCAGCTCGTGGACCACTTCGACTTCGCGGTCAACGAGGAATGCGCCCAGTATGACGAGTGCGGCGAGCTCTCGCCGTTCATCGCGGCGGGCAAGGCCGTGTTCCACGTGGAGTACACCGAGCCCCGGAGCCGTTTCTGCGCCGAGTCCCGCCGGCTGAAGCTGTCGTCGATGCTGAAGGAACCGGAACTCGGGGCGTGGCGCCGCCCTTGCTGAGCGCGCTCCGGACGCACCTGGACGGCTCCCTCCCCCGCGTACGGGAGGGAGCCGTCCAGGTGCGTCCGGAGTGTCTGCCTTCAACGGGTCAGGCGTGGCGGTGTGTGCGCCGGTTGCCGGTGACGACGCGGTAGAGGGCGAGCAGGATGAGGGAGCCGACGATCGCGGCGATCCAGGTGGAGAGTTCGAAGAACCCGTCGACGGAGTCGACGCCGAAGATGACCTTGCCCAGCCAGCCGCCGAGCAGACCGCCGACGATGCCGATGAGCATGGTGATGATGATGCCGCCGGGGTCCTTGCCCGGCATCAGGGCCTTGGCGATCGCGCCGGCGAGCAGCCCGATGATGATCCAAGCAATGATGCCCATGGTCCGTCTCCGCTTCGTCGTATAAGGATTGTGTTAAGTCATCGGGTACGCCGATCCGGCCCGGCCAAACGTCTCGGCCTGATATCGGCTCAGGCGCGGTGGAGGGCGGCGGCCTCCCGTCGGGCCCCGGCGGCGGCCGTCCGGTCCCCTTTGCGGGGTGTCCTTTCGTACCCTGACTGCATGCGCATGCGCCCCACCCTGAGCTGGACCCCTTCCGAGGACCTGCCGCCCGCCACCTCGGACCCGGGGCCGGTCGCCGATGCGCTGAGCACCGGCGGAGTGCTGGTGCTCAGCGGAGCGGGCATCTCGACGGAGTCGGGCATCCCCGACTACCGGGGTGAGGGCGGGAGCCTCAGCCGGCACACTCCGATGACCTACCAGGACTTCACCGCGAGCGCCGGGGCCCGGCGCCGGTACTGGGCGCGCAGCCACCTCGGGTGGCGCACCTTCGGCCGGGCCCGTCCCAACACCGGGCACCTGGCCGTCGCGGCCTTCGGCCGGCACGGCCTGCTCTCGGGCGTCATCACGCAGAACGTGGACGGCCTGCACCAGGCCGCCGGCAGCGACGACGTCGTGGAGCTCCACGGCACCCTGGCCCGGGTCGTCTGCCTTTCCTGCGGCGCGTTCAGCCCGCGCCGCGAACTCGCCCGGCGGCTGGAGGAGGCCAACCCGGGGTTCGAGCCCGTGGCCGCCGGGATCAACCCGGACGGCGACGCCGACCTCACGGACGACCAGGTCGCGGACTTCCGCGTGGTTCCCTGCACGGTCTGCGGCGGCACCCTCAAACCGGACGTCGTGTTCTTCGGCGAACCGGTTCCGCCGGAGCGCGTCGAGCACTGCCGCGAGCTGGTCCGCGGGGCGGCCTCACTACTGGTCCTGGGCTCCTCGTTGACGGTGATGTCCGGGCTCCGCTTCGTCCGCCAGGCGGCCCAGGCCGGGAAGCCGGTGCTGATCGTCAACCGGGATCAGACCCGGGGCGATCAGCACGCCCTGACGAGGGTGTCGCTCCCGCTGGGCACAGCCCTCGGGACCGTCGCGCACCGCCTGGGCATTCCGGTCAGCCGAGCCGCCGACGGAGGGCCGCGACCGGCCTGACCGGCGCCACGCGCAGCGCCATCGGTCGCTTCGGGCTGCCGGCGAGCGGCTTGGCGTAGTAGGGGCGGCCGAGCCGGGCGGCGCGATACCAGCGCCTGCCGGGCAGTGCCTTCGGGGTCGGGACAGGAACCGGGCTCTTCGGGTCGTCCGTGCGCAGGGTCAGTGTCCAGCGCCCGGGGCGAAGGTTCCTGACCGGCATGCGGGCGGTGAAGGTGCGGCTGCCGTGCGGTGCGTACAGCAGGGGCACCTCTCGGACCGAGCCCGCGTCCTCTTCGGCGCGCAGGGCCACGGGGTGGGGGTGGTGTGCGGCTTCACCGGTCAGACGTCCGCTGACGACGAGCGTGACGGGGGCGAAGGTGTCCCAGGCGATTCCGGTCACGACGCAGGCCGGCTCGGCCTCGGTCTGCCGGACGTCGAGGGAGAAGGTGCCCTGGGATGTGAAGAAGGGCCGTGCCGTGATGGGCCCGTGCCGGGAGCCGGTGGCCAACTCTCGCTCCGGCGGGGCGGCCCTGCGGCCGTCCGTGTCCGTCCGGGTCTGCCGGAGCCTGACGGTTCGGCTGACGTCCTGGGCGCGAACATCCAGGTAGAGGTCCCACTGGCCGGCGCCGAGCGGGGCGCCCGCGTCCACGGTGCTCAGGTCGACGTCGACGGTGAACGCGGCCGCCGCGTCGTCACCCTGGTGCTTGGCGGTGCCGACGGTCGCGGGCACACGGATGTCCGGGTGGCGGAAGCCGCTCGGGCGCAGGATCAGTTGGGTGGTGGGCTGGAGGGGGCCCAGGGACTCGATGCGGGCGTGGCCACCGAGTCGGAGGACATCGCCGTCGCCCGTCCAGGCCGCTGCGGCCAGTTCGTGGTGGACCGGGAGGCGGTCCGTGGTGTCGAAGCAGACGTCCGGGACCGCCTTCGCGGGGTCGCGGAAGAAGGGGTGCGCCCAGTAGACGCGGCCCTTGTCGACGACGTGGCCGCGCTCCGCGTCCGCCTTGGCGTGCCGGGCCACCGTCATGAGGTCCTCGAATCGGTCCGCGCGCAGGAGGTGCACGATCAGCCGGTCCGGCGGGGCGATCAGTTGGAAGACGCCGTCGGTCACGTAGGTCAGGGCCCAGTGGCGGAACTGCGGGTAGAAGTGCTCCCGTGCCCGCTGTTCGCTCTCCCGGGGCAGCAGGGCGCGCAGCGGCCCGCACAGCTCCCACTCCACGTGGCGGCGCATGATCCGGTCCTGGCGGGGGCCGGGGTCCAGATAGCGGGCGACCGTCTCGAAGCACAGGCGGGTGCCGTCCATACGGTGGACGAGGTCGGCGGCGGTGAGGGTGAGGTTGTTGCCGTTCTGGCGGTTGCGGGAGTAGTAGCAGTCGTAGTCGGCCACCACGGAGATGCCGTCGGCGTTGAGGTAGGCGGCGGCGGTGAACGGCTTGTCCTCGCAGTTGCGGTACGGCGGAAACCTCAGCTCAAGACGTTCGATCAGCGAGCGCCGGAACAGCTTCCAGCAGCCGAGGGTGCGGTAGGCGTGGGAGGAGAAGACGTCCGTACGGGGCTGGTTGTGGGAGAAGACGGCCGTCGGTACGGCACGTCCGCCGACCGAAACCATCTTGCCGAGAACCACGTCGGTACGGTTCTCGTCCGCCATCGCGACCATGCGGCGCAGGGCGTCCGGGCCGAGGTAGTCGTCGGAGTCGAGGAAGAAGACATAGTCACCGCCGGCCAGGTCCAGGCCGGTGTTGCGGGGGATTCCGGCTCCTCCGCTGTTGGGCCGGTGGACGACGCGGAGGTTGGAGCAGGTCCGTGCGAGGCGGTCCAGTTCGCTTCCGGTGCCGTCGGTGGAGCCGTCGTCGACCGCGATGATCTCGATCTTGTCCGGCCCGAGCGTCTGCTCCATGACGGACGTGACGCACTTCGTCAGTTCCGGCATCGCGTTGTACGCGGGGATGATCACGCTCACGCGGGGAGGGTTCCTACGGGACATGATGGGCTCCCGGGCCGTGGAGAGGTCAGGGGTGAAGGGGCAGTCCGGATTCGGCCGAGCGGCTCCATGGAGCTTCCGGCGCGGGCCGCTGCCGCCGCCCCGCGTGAGGCGTCGTCCTACGCCGTCGGAGTGGGCGAACCACCCGTTCGGGTGCGTGTCGGCTCCCCTCGCAACGCCCCCTCCTCATACGCCTGTCGCAGAGCGTCCTCGGCCGAGGCGCCCCGGGACCAGGCCGCCGTGTACTGCGCGGCGTCCAGGGCTGCCCGCACCCGTTGCTCCGCGGTGAGGTGCGCCTCGTGGAAGGGACGCAGGCCGATCAGTGCCACCCCCGTGTCCTGGCGCATACGGTGAGCGGCGCCCAGGAGCCACGCGGCCCGGGTGCAGTCACCGGTGGCCGCCACCGCCCAGGCCAGGGTCTCCAGACCCCACACCGGTCCCCAGCTGTCCCCGATCGCCTGTTGTCGCGCCAGGGCCTGCCGCAGCGGAGGCAGGGCCCTCTCCGCTTCGCCGTGTCGCACCTCGACGAGGCCCGTGCACCACTGGGCCCAGGTGCGGGCCCATTCGGCTCCGCTCGCCTCGGCCTCGGCGACGTACACGTCGCGAGCCGCAGAGGCCGAGGTGCGGGTGCCGAAGAACGCCTCCGCCATCGCCCACAGCATCGTCGCCATGTGCGCGTCGCCGGCCTGCCCCGATGCGCGGAACCGCTCGCGCGCCTCGGCCAGCAGCGAACTGCTGGCCGGGTCGCCTCCGACGAGCATGGCGTGCGCCCCCTCGATGTACGTCACGGACGCCGCCGACGGGCCGTCCGGCAGCTCCCGGGCCACGGCACGGCATTCGGCCAGGAACGTCCCCGCCGCGGGGTTGTCCCCCTGGCAGAGCGCGATCCACGCCTTCATCGCCAGCGCGCCGGCGATCAGTGCCGACGTGCCCGAGGCGGCCCCGGCCGGTGCGTCCCGTGCCCCCGGTCCGGCGGCGAGAAGCCGTTCCAGCCAGTGCCGGCCCTCCCCCAGCGTGCTGCTGAAGAACCAGCACCCCGTGCGGGCCAGGTTGACGGCGATCTCCACGCCGGCCACCACGAGGTTTTCCCTGCTCGCGCAGTGGTCGAGGGCGGTACGGAGGTTGGGCAGTTCGGTGCGCAGCCGGATCAGCCAGTCCACTTCACGCGGCCCGCACCAGGTCTGACCGGCCCGTACGGCGGTCAGCCGGTAGAACTCGCTGTGCCGCACCCGCAGCCGGGCCGTGCCGGCTTCCTCCTGAAGCCGTTGCTGCCCGTACTGGCGGATGGTCTCCAGCAGGCTGTATCTGGCCCGGTCGCCGGAACTGTTGACCGCGACGATCGACTTGTCGACGAGCCCGGCCAGCAGGTCGAGCACGTCCTCCCGGGCCACGCCCTCGCCCGCGCAGACCGCTTCGGCCGCCTCCAGGTCGAAGCCGCCCGAGAACACGGACAGCCGGTTCCAGAGCAGCCGTTCGCCTTCGGTGCACAGGTCGTAGCTCCAGTCGACGATGCCGCGCAGGGTGTGGTGGTAGCGCGCCGACGTGCGGGGTTGCGGCATGGACAGCAGCCGGAACCGGTCGTCGAGGCGCTCCACGATCTCCTCGGCCGTCATCGCTCTCAGGCGTACCGCCGCGAGTTCGATGGCGAGCGGAATGCCGTCGAGCCGCAGGCACAGCTGGGCGACCGCCTCGCGATTGCGGGCGGTGAGCCGGAAGGCGGGGGCCGAGCCGGCGGCCCGGTCCAGCAGGAGTCGCACGGCTTCGGAGCGCAGCAGCGGGTCATCGGCTGCGGGACCGTCCCCGGCCACGGCGGCGGTGGTGCGGCCACTATGTCCGTCCGCGGTGGGCAGGGTGAGCGACGGCACCGTCAGTACGTGCTCACCGGGTGTCCCCAGCCGCTGGCGGCTCGTGGCCAGGACGCGCAGTCCGGGTGCCGCGCGTGCCAGCCTCAGGACGAGCGCGGCGACGTGCTCCACCACATGCTCGCAGTTGTCCAGGACCAGCAGCAGGCGGCTGTCGCGCAGGTGGCTGACGATGGCGTCCGCGACAGGGCGCGCGGACTGGTCGCGCAGGCCGAGCGCCTCCGACACGGCCCGGTCGAGGAGGTCCGCGTCGCTCAGGGGAGCGAGGTCGGCGAGCCGGACCCCGTCGGCGAAGGAGGGAGCGGCGTCGGCGGCCACCCGCAGGGCGAGCCGCGTCTTGCCGACGCCGCCGACCCCGGTGAGGGTGACGATCCGGGCGGTACCCAACAGGCGCCGCACTTCGGCCAGTTGCGTTCCGCGGCCGATGAACGTCGTCATCTCCACCGGCAGATCGCCGTCCCGTTGAGGTGGGGTCGCCCCCGTGTCCCGTACGTCGTTCAGGTCCGGGGCGGACGCCAGGAGCCGGTGGTGGATCTGCCGCAGCCCGGCCCCCGGTGAGACGCCCAGCTCGTCGGCGAGCAACGCCGTGACCTCGCGGTAGCTCTCCAGTGCCTCCCCCTGCCGTCCGCAGTGGAACAGCGCCAGCATCCGCTGAGCCCAGAAGTGCTCGCGCAGCGGGTACTCCTCGATGAGCCCCCGCAGTTCCGGCAGGACGTCGGCCGCCCTGCCGAGGGCCAGGTCCGCGTCGATCCGCAATTCGAGTGCGTCCAGACGCCGTTCGTTCAGCGCCGCCACCACGCCTTGTAGGAGGTGCGCGGGCAGGTCGGACAGCGGATCCCCTCGCCACAGACTCAGGGCCTCGCCCAGCAGCGGCGCCGCGCGTGCCGCCGCGCCTTCTTCGAGAGCCGTACGGCCCTGGCGGACCAGGGCGGTGAAACGGTGCAGGTCCAGAGCGCCCGGCTCGGTTTCGATCAGACAGCACGAGGCCGCCTTTCGCGACATGAGCCCGCGTCAGGTCGCCGAGCAGGCGTTCCGACTGGCCGACGGCTGCCTGATGAGCGCGAAGAAGGACGGCATCGTCCACATCGGCGGCTTCCTCGGCCTGCGGGACCGCGCCCTGGCCGAGCGGTGCGAACTGCTGCTCATCGCCACGGAGGGCTTCCCCACCTACGGCGGCCTGGCCGGCCGGGACCTGGACATGATCGCCCTGGGGCTGACCGAGGTCACCGAACCCTGCTACCTCCAGTCCCGCGCCGACGCCGCCCGGCACCTCGCCCGGCTCACCCGCGAGGCGGGCATCGCCATCGTCGAACCACCGGGTCTGCACGCCCTCTACCTCAACGCGGGCCGCCTGCTCCCGCACATCCCCGCGCACCGCTTCCCCGGCCACGCGCTCGCCTGTCAGCTCTACCTCGAAGGCGGCATCCGCTCGGTGGAGCTGGGTTCCCTCTACCTCGGCGGCGAGGACGAGAACGGCGCACCGGTGACCGCGGCGCCCTACGAGCTCGTCCGGCTCGCACTCCCCCGCCGTACGTACGGCCTGAGCCACCTGAACCGTGTCGGCGAGGTCCTGGCCGCCACGGTCAAGAACAAGGAACGGATCCCGGGTTACCGCCTGGTCGAACAGCCCCCGCTGCTCCGCCACTTCCGCAGCAAGCTGGAGCCGGTTCAGGGGTGAGCCGTGTCACATCGACCAAAGTGCGCCTAAGTTGTCTGCATCACAGCGGAAATGTCCCTTTGGCCGCCATGCTCGAAACGGACACCGGCTCCCGAAAGGGCGTTCACCGGCATCCTCTTGGGCGCTAAGTTCCAAAGTGACCCATGACACAGCACTCGTGACATTCCCCCTGTCCCCCTCTGGAAGGTGCCCCATCATGGCCGCTTACCTCTGCCCGCCTGCCGTGATCCACGGCGAGCATGCCGTGAAGACCAGTGAGATCGTGGCGGAGGTGCGGGACCGGCACCCCCATGCGCCGTGGGAGCCGCGGATCGACGGCATCGCGGCGAGCACCGGCATCGAGACCCGTGGCTGGATGCTGCCGCTGGAGACCGCCGTCGCGCCCGGCGAGGGCAACGGCCTGCGGGCTCTCGGCAGGGAGCCCGCCCAACAGGCCCTGATCCGCGACGGGTTCTCCCAGCAGGACGTGGACCGCGTGGTGGCCGCCCTCGCATCCATACCCGCACCGCAGACCGTCCAGGAGCGCACCGCGCCGGCCTGGGAGGCCGTGCAGGCCTACGGGGAGCGCGCGGCGCGCGGGGCCCTGCAGACAGCCGGGCTGGACGCCTCGGACGTCGACTGCCTGATCACCAGTCACTCCACCACGCCGGCGCTGCCGGGTCTGGACATGACCCTGGCCAACCGGCTTCAGCTCCGCAGCGACGTGATGCTGCTGCCGGCCACGCAGTGGGCCTGCATCGCGGGGACCCGCTCACTGGCCCTGGCGGCGGACCTCGTGGCCGCCGACCCCGACCGGGTGGTCCTGGTCGTCATATCGGAGGCGCTGAGCACGACCTACCAGCCCGCGGACGACACCCTGGAGTCCCTGATCGTCCGGCTGCTGTTCGCCGACACCGCCGTGGCCGCGGTGGTCACGGGCCGCCCGCGGCCCGAGGCGGTGCTGCGGCTGGACGCCGCCTGGCATCACACCCTGCCCGGCACCCAGGACCTGCACCGCCTGGAGACGCGGGCGGACGGCACCCACTTCGTGATGGACCGGCGCGGTCCGCGCGCCGTGCAGGAGACGGTCACCGCGATGTGGGAGTGGCTGCACGCCCGCTACCAGGACGATCCCGACGCCTGGCATCCCGACGTGCTGCTCGCGCACCCCGGCGGCACCCGGGTGCTGGAGTACATGGAGCAGACGATGCCCGACACCTGGCCGCCCGGGCTCCTCGACTACAGCCGGGACAGCTACACCAGCGGCAACCGCGGAGGCGCCGCCGTCTTCGACATCCTGCGGCGGGCGCACGACGCGGGGCTGCAGAAGCCCGGAAACCGCGCGGTGCTGTACGCGGCGGCACCGGGGCTCACCGCGACGGCCCTCGAGGGGCAGTGGCTGTAGAGCGCCGAAGGGCCGGTGCGTGCCGCGTCACCGCGCCACTTCCGCCCAGACGACCTTGCCCGTGTCCGTCCACCGCACCCCCCACCGGGTGGTGAGCCGGTGCACGATGCTCAGGCCGCGACCGCCGTCGTCGAGCAGATCGGTGCGCCTCAGCCGTGGCCTGCCGTTGCCGGTGTCTCCCACCTCGCACAGCAGGCCGTGTCCGGACCTGATCAGCCGCACCGTGATGGGGCCGGTGGCATAGCGCACCGCGTTCGTGACCAGCTCGCTGACCAGCAGCGTCGCGTTGTGCCGGGTGTCGTCCCTGGTCCGCCACTGCCTCAGCAGCGCGGACACCTGCTCGCGGGCCCGGGCCGGGGCGTCGTCGCGGGCGGCCAGCCGCCAGGTCGCCGTGTCCCCCTTGCGGTAGCCGATCATACGCGCGAGCAGCAGCGTCACGTCGTCCCGCTGAGGCGCGGGCGCCAGTGTGGAGACGACGTGCCGGGCGGCCCGCTGCAGGGTGTCCCAGGGGTGCACCGCGGCCACCGCGTCCGCCAGCCTGCCCATGCCCTCGTCGATCGACAGGGCCGGGTCCTCCACCAGGCCGTCGGTGTAGAGCGCGAGCACGGAGCCGGGCGGCACGCCGATGGTGTACACGTCGAACGGCTCCCGTAGCGCGAACTCGGCTCCCAGGCCGGGGTGAGGGCGGATCGCGAGGGGGCCCGCCCGCCCGTCCGGTGAGACGAGAATCGGGGGGAGGTGGCCGGCACTGGACAGCGTCACGTGGTGGCCGACCGGGTCGTAGAGGGCGATGCAGCAGGTCGAGCCGAGGGCGCTGTAGCCGGCCGCCAGCCCGGACTCGGCGTCGTCCAGTACCGTCACCGTCTCGTCCAGGTGTTCCAGCACCTGGTCGGGTGCGAGCCCCGCGGAGAGCAGCGCGCGGGCCTCCATGCTCAGCTGGCCCATGGTCGCCGCGGCACCCAGGCCGTGCCCCACCACGTCACCCACCACCAGCGCGGTACGCCCGTCGGGCAGCGGGAAGCTGTTCACCCAGTCGCCGCCGACGCCCGCACTGTCGGGGTTGGCGGGCTGGTAGACGCTGGCGATCTCGATGGTGTCGCCACCGGCCCGGGGCAGGAGCCGGCGCTGCAACGCCAGCACTTGTGTGTGCTCGCGCTGATGCTGACGGGCGAGGTCGACATGGTGGGCGGTCCTGGCCACCAGCTCCTGCAGGTCGAACAGCTCGCTGTCGCGGAAGGGGCAGTCCGCCCGCCGCCACACCTCCGCCACGCCCAGCACGACGGGTGGCGCACTGTCGAGGACCAGGGGTATGCACACCACACCCGCCGAGAGGTCCGCGGGCACCAGGGCACGCGCCACGCGGGGGCTGCCGAAGACCCGCTCGACCGCCTCGCCGTCGGGGATGACGATGGTCTGCGGGGCGTCGTCCCGCAGCACCGCCTGGGCGAGCAGGCGACTCGCGTCGCCGGGGAGATCGTCGCCCGGGGTCGTGTAGCCCTCGGGCCACACCCGGTCCGGTACCAGGGCCGCGCGCCGCAGACGGATGCGCCCGTGCGCCCTGCCGGAGACCCCCTCCCCCGTCCACACGGCGAAGTCGAGGTCCACGGCGGCCACGTCTCCCCAGGCCAGCAGCGACTCCGCCAGCGACTGCGCGGTCTCGCCGATGTCCAGCGAGGTGCCGATCGCGGTCTCGGCGGCGTAGAGGTGCAGTCTCCTGGCCATGGCGATCAGGGAGACCGTCAGGCCGCCCTCCGGCGCAGCGGAAGGCAGGATGCTCATCGAGACCACGAGCTCGGACCCGTCGCCGCGCCGCAGGCGCTGGATGCGGGCGACATGCGCCTCACCGCTCTCCACGACCTGCCGCAACCGCCGTGTCACCGTCGGGACGTCCCCGCGGGGCAGGAGATCGACGAACGGCCGCCCCGCCCCCACCTCCAGACCCGCGAAGACGGGGGCTTCCAGATTGCAGCGGGTGATGATCAGGTCCCGGTCCAGGTTGACCGCGCCGAGGATCTGCTCCTGACCGCCGGCCGCGGGATTGTCGGGCACCTGCCGACGCGCGGTGCGGTCACCCCGCGGTTCGGCCGCTGCCGCTCCGCCTTGCGGGATGTAACGCCCGAGGGCGCGGCTGACCAGGTCGAACGCCGAGGAGGACGAGGGCGAGGGTGTGGAGTCCATGCGGCTCTCTCAGCAATCCCCGGCGCGATGCCGGGGCCGTGTCCGGACCCGTGCGGTCGGGGCCCCGAGCTCCCTGACCACACACCTCATTGAATAACACCGCGGGCGGCTTCGCACAGACCGGCGAAGCGCGGGAACGCCGGCCGTCCGGGGGGGGCGGACGCCGCCGTCAGGGCCCGGCGAGGGGCCGGGCCTGGGCGATGAGCAGCGCGACGTCGTCGTGGTCGGCGGGACCGCGCAGTTGCCGGAGCAGCAGGTCGCAGGTCTCCTCCGCCGAGCGGCGGGGCGGGGACAGCAGGCGCAGGAGGTCGTCCAGACGCTGGTCGATGGGGTCGTCGCGGGTCTCCACCAGGCCGTCGGTGTACAGGACGAGCTGATCGCCGGGGTTCATCGTGAGGGCGGCGGTCTCGAAGGGGCCGCTGCCGACTCCCAGCGGGGTGCCGGTGGGCAGGTCGAGCAGTTCGGGCGGCCTGCCGGCGCGCACCAGGACCGGGGGCAGGTGCCCGGCGCAGGCTACGTCCAGGCGGGAGCGGTGCGGGTCGTAGACGGCGTACACACACGTGGCGATGTAGGGGTCCAGGCCCTGGGTGATCTTGTCGAGGTGGGTGAGGATCCGGCTCGGGGCCAGGTCGAGGTCGGCGAGGGTCGAGGTGGCGGTGCGCAGCCGGCCCATGGCGGTGGCGGCCGGGATGCCGCTGCCCATGACGTCGCCCACCGCCAGGGCGGTCCGGCCGCCGCTGAGGGGCAGGACGTCGTACCAGTCACCGCCGACTTCGCTGAAGGCCTGGGCGGGCCGGTAGCGGGCAGCGATCTCCAGGCCCGGGCGGCGGGGCGAGGGCTGGGGCAGCAGGCTGCGCTGGAGGGTTTCGGCGGCGCTGCGGATGTGCTGGTGCAGGATGGCGTTGTCGATGCTGAGCGCGGCGGAGGAGGCCAGTTCGCAGGCGAGGGTGAGATCGTCCTCGTCGAAGGGCTGCGGGTTGCGGGCGCGGGCCAGGCCCATCACGCCGATGATCTCTCCGCGCGCGATGAGGGGGACGGCCATGTCGGTGTGGACACCTGCTTCGGCGAGCAGGCCGGCGGCAGCGTCGTCGGCCGCGATGCGGCTGAGATCGCCGCTGTCGAGGTGGGTGATCAGCAGCGGCTTGCGGGTGCGGAGGCAATGGGCCGCCGGGTGGTCCGCGTGGTAGGTGATGAGGTGGCCGGGCGCGATGATCGCCTCGGAGGCACCGGTGGGGTAGGCGGTCTTCACCGCCAGGGCGCGGAACAGTGCCGGGCCCTCGCCGCGGTCCGGGCGGCCCGTCCGCAGGACGGAGTCCAGGATGTCCACCGCGATCATGTCGGCCAGGTCCGGTACCAGGACGTCCGCCAGTTCCTGGGCGGTCCGCTCCACCTCCAGGGTGGTCCCGATGCGGGCCGACCCGTCGGCCATCAGGCGCAGACGCTGCTGGGCGCGGTCGGCCTGCCTGGCTGCTTCGTACCGGTCGGTGACGTCCACCACGACGTTGGCGATCCCGAGCACGTGTCCGCCGTGGTCCTCCAGCCGGTAGAGCGACACGGCCCAGGCGTGGTCGTTGTCCGGGTCGGCACGGGTACGGCCCACCACCTGCTCGTCCACCATGGGCCGGCCGGTCGCCAGGACCTCCCGCATCTGGTTCTCCGCGGTGGTGAAAGGCGCGCCGGGCAGGATCTCCCGGAAGTGGCGGCCCACGTGGCCGGCTTCGGGGACGCCGTGCATCGCCGCGAGGGCCCCGTTGACGGCCACGTACCGCAACTGGGTGTCCAGGACGGACAGGCCGATCGGCGCCTGGGTGACCAGCTGGCTGGACAGGGCCACCTCGCGCTCCACCCGCCGCACCGTGGCCCTGTCGGTGGCCAGTCCCAGCGCGTAGTGATCGCCGAGGTTGTCCGTCAGCCGCATGTTGCGGAATTCGATGGTCCGGGTGCTGCCGTCCTTCATCCGGATGGGGAAGGGCCCCGCCCAGGGCCGGCCGGTCGCCATCACCTCGGCGAACAGTCCCATCCCCGCCTCGCGGTCTCCCGGGTGGAGAAGCAGGGTGGCCGCGTACTGCCCGACCGCTTCGTCGCCGGTGTAGCCGAACAGTTCCTCGGCCTGGGGGCTCCACATGTCGATCCGGCCGTCGGCCTCCACGAGCACCGCGGCGACGCCCAGGAGGTCCAGCAGCCCGCTCGGGTCCGTCGCCGCCCACTCCGGATCAGCCGCCCACTCCGGAGGCTGCTTCGCTCGGCTCATCACATTCGCCCCTTAGGCCTGTCGACCTCACCGGCGCACCCGCCCAGCAGACGTCCACGGCGGTCTCCCAGCAGGTCAGCAACCCGTTCACGATGCGCTACGCGACCTGCGAACGGCCAGGGGACGCGCCGGGCGGGCACCGGGCGCCGTGGAACCTCACGGCCCCGGGGCGACCAGTACGAAGATCACGCGTGCCCGGTCGGCTGGGTCGTTCCTTACCCTTCCACCCTTCCACACCTGCCGGCTCCGGCCGAGGAGATCAGCGTCCGGTCGGCCCGCCGCGCGGGGCCGGAAGCTCACGCCCCAGGCGTACGAGCGGGGAGGATGCCATCACCACCGGGGACAGCATCATGCCTGCGGCCGCCACGAGCAGACCGGTGCGCAGCCCCCACTCCCCCGCGAGGAATCCGCCGAACAGGGAGCCGAGCGGGGTCAGCCCCATGCCGGCGAACGTGATCGTGGCGGCCGCGCGGCCCTGCATCCCGGCCGGCGTGACGGCCTGGCGGACGGCCATGATCGTGACGTTCACCAACTGGCCGCCGAACCCGAACACGAAGCCGGCCACGAGCAGCGCGGCAACCGCCACCGCCGAAGAGCCTTGCAAAGCGGGCACCCACAGAAACACGCCGTCCCCGAGCGCGGCCGCGCACACGAGCACCGGGCCGTGGCCGAACCGGCCCGGCAGCCGGGCCGCCAGCACCGACCCGAGCAGCGCGCCCGGCCCCGCCGCCGCGAGCGCAAGGCCCACGACGGTGCCCGACAGGTGCAGTTCCCGCGGCAGGAACAGCAGATAGACGGTCATCACGGCCGCGAAGGAGAACTGGAACGCGGCCGAGGCCAGGCACACGGCACGGAGGACGGGGTCGCGGACGACGAAGCGCAGGCCTTCATGGATCCGGTGCCGGACCGGCGGCGGGTGTTCCGGGCGCCTCGGGACCGCCTCGGCCCGGCGGATCCGCCGGATCGACAGGAACGACAGCGCGAAGAACAGCGCGCCGGAGGCGACGGCGGCCGATGCCGACAGCAGGGACACCAGCGCACCGCCGAGAGCGGGGCCGCCGATCTGCGCCGCGGACCGGCTGCCCTCCAGCGCGCTGTTGCCTCGCAGGAGTTGGTCGCGTCCCACCAGACGTACGAGGGACGCCTGGTATGCCACGTCGAAGAAGACGGACAGGGCCCCGACGGCGAAGGCGAGCACCAACAGACCGGGCATGCCGAGCCGGCCGGAGAGGCAGGCCAGGGCCACGGCGCCGAGAGCCAGGGCCCGGCCGGCGTCTGTGAGCACCATCGTCGTACGGGTGCGCCACCTGTCGACCCAGGCACCGGCGAGGAGCGCGAGCAACAGGACCGGCGCCTGCCCCACCGCGCGGAGCACGCCCAGCTGGCCGGCGGTGGCGTCGAGTGTCAGGACCGCCAGGAGCGGCAGAACCACCAGGCTTGTGTGTTCACCGAGTTGGGAGGCCGTCTGCCCCAGCCAGAGCCGGCGGAAGTCGGCGTCCCGCCACAGACCGGATGGCGCAGGCCGGGACGAATCGGAGGCAGCGGAGGAGGAAGCGGGCGGCACGGGGATCCCTTGCGGTAGCGACAACGAGACCCGCCACCGGGCGCAGGAGGGCGCGTCGGTGGTTCAGGCAGGGGAAGGCTCGCTGTGCCGCAACGTCGAGGGCAGCACGCGATGACCGGCCGGTCACGGCCGACGACGTCAACGCGCGCTCGGGAAACCGACCATGCCTCAGCTCCTCGTGGGTCACTCGCTGCGTGCCGACCCTAACGTCGGCAGCCCCCGCACCGCACGCCGTTTACACCCGGGCTCGCGACGTGTGGCTCAGGATCTCGGCGGCCAGTCGGTCGTCCAGGGCGCTGGGCAGGGTGTGCCCCATGCCGTCGATCATGACCAGACGTGCGCCGGGAATGGCGGCGGCGGTGGCCTCGGCGTGCACGGGCGGGAACATCGGGTCCTCCGTGCCGTGCAGGACCAGCGTCGGGGCGGTGACCGAGGCGAGGCCGGCCGTGGAACCCGAGCCGGCGGCCCCGGCGAGCGTGTGGTTGAGCCCGGCCACGAGATCCCGCGCCCGCTCGTACACCCGCCGTTCCATCGCGCGGTACTCACCCTCGTCGTACGGCAGCACCCCTCCGTGCAGGACGCGCCAGAGCGCCATGCGGACGGCGAGGTACTCCTCCAGGTCCGCGTCCGGCCGGGGGAAGGCCGTGGTGAGCGCGGCCAGCAGTTCGGGACGGGGCGGGGGCAGTTCCCCGGGGAGCGGAGACCTGCCCTCCAGGGCGCGCTGCACCGCCGCCACCGTGTCCGTACCGAGCGGCTGCGACGACAGGCTCGTCAGGGTCAGGACCCGGGGAGCGTCGGTGACGGCCAGCCGCTGGGCGATGAGACCGCCGAGGGATGCGCCCACCAGGTGCGCCCGTGCGGCTCCGAACGCGTCCAGGACGGCGAGCGCGTCGGAGGCCATGTCGGCGACGGTGTAGGGGTGGGTGGTGAAGTCGACGATGGAGGAGCGGCCGGTGTCACGGTGGTCGTACCGGACCACCCGAAGCCCCCCGTCGACCAGCCGGCGGACGATGCCGTCGTTCCACTGGACGCCTTGTGCCTGTGCGCCCATCACCAGCAGCACCGTGGGATGGCCGGGATCGCCGAAGGCTTCCGCCCACAGCTCCACGCCATTCGCCCGGACGATCTGCTCGCTGCCCGTCAGGTACTCGTTCTCGAGTTCATTTTCCTGCATGGTCATTCAAGATAATGGTTCCGGGCGCGACGCGCACCGGATTTCCCGTCAGATCCGGGTTGGACGCCACGGGCCCCGTCCGGGCAACCTGAGCGCATGGCCGGAGTCAAGGGGCAGGTGCAGAAGCGAGGCGTGGAGCGGCGACGCGCCATGGTCGACGCCGCGATCGAGCTGTTCGCCCGTCAGGGGGTGCGGGGCACCGGAGTCGCCGCGATCGCCGAGCGCGCCGGTGCGACGCCCTCGGCCCTCATCCACCACTTCGGCAGCAAGGACGGCCTCGTGCGGGCCGTCCTGGAGGAAGCCGACCGGCGTGCCCTGGAGCGGCTGTCCATTCCGGCCGGGGCCGAACCCACCCTGGACCAGGCGTTCGACTGGTTCATCCGGGACGCCGGGCACACGGCCGCAACGGAAGGCGAGTTGGCCGCGCTGCACACCACCCTCACCGCGGAGAACCTGCAACCCGGCTCCGTGCTGCACACCTGGTTCCGGGACCGCGGCCGGGCGTTGCGGACCCATCTGTCCGACCTGTTCACGCGCGCCGTGGCCGACGGCTCGGCCCGGCCCGCCCTCGACCCGGTGATCCTGGCGGCGGAGACGGCCGCGTTCATCGAAGGGGCGCACCTGTTGTGGCTGCTCGACCCCGAGCAGGTGGACCTCGTCGGCCTCCACCGCAGCTACTTCGAGGGCTTGGCGGCCCGCCTCCGGCCGTGATGGGACGGGCGGCGGTTCAGGACCGGGCCGCGCGGCGGCCGCCTGCCCGGGCGTCGGCCGTGCTAGCCCGGCCGTAGCCACCGGCCGCGTGTCCGGGGCGCGGTCCGGTGCCGGGCTCTCGCTGCTGCTCACACTGGCCGCATGTCCGATGCGTCCCCGGTCCTCGCGACCGATGCCCGGCGGGTGGCCGTCATGACCGTGCTCACCGTGCTCGCGGGTGCGGTCGACGCCGTGAGCTTTCTGACCATGGGAAAAGTCTTCTGCGCGCTGGCGACCGGCAACGTGCTCTTCCTGTCGTTCGCGCTCGCCGGGGAGGGTGACGTCCCGGTGGCGCGGCCCGCCGTCGCGATCGGCGCGTTCATGGCCGGAGCGGCCGTCGCGGACGTCGTTCTGAAGCGGCTGGCGGACCGTGGACGCCGGTGGTTCCCGGCCGGGCTCGTCTGCGAGGCGGTACTGCTGGTGTGCGCGGGTGTGCTGGCCCTGGCGAGACACGGCACCGGGCCCGTTGCCGCGCAGGACGACCGCGGGGTCGTCGCACTCGTCGCGCTGGCCATGGGAGTACGGGCCTCCACCGCGCTGCGCGTCCATGTGCCGGGGATGCCGACCCTGCTGAGCCAGACCGCCATCGCCGAGCTCCTCAACGACGTGCTGAGACGCCCCCGGGCAGCGCTGCACGGCATGACGGCGAAACAGCGGCTGGCCCGGACCAGGTGGACGGCGACCGTGGGCGGGATCTTCGGCGGCGGGGTGCTCGGCACGCTTGTGCTGGTGCCACTGGGCACGGGGCGAGCGCTGCTCGTCATCGCGGCGACCGTACTGCTCCTCGCGGCGGCGGGTCTGGCCGTGCGGCCGGGCGGGAGGGAACAGGTCCCCGGGGACGGCCCATGAGGCTCGGGCGGTTGTGGTGTGTCACAGGGCGATCAGACCTGCTGTCGTCTCCTTGAAGCCGCGGGCATCGAAACAGAACGGACGCAGGTGCTCCTCGAAGTCGACGTGGAGCCAGGCGCACTTCGAAGCACGGGCTTCACGAGCCGCGGTCGCGACCAGCGCGGCACCCACGCCTTCCGCCCGACGGTACCGGGCGACCACCGCGCCAGTTCTGCATCTCGACGTGACGTTCCCCCGGCGCTCGATGCCGTGGTTCGCGATCCCATCGCCTGGTCGGCAAGATGGGATCATGACCGACATCCGCACACCCCGTCTCCTCCTGCGCCGGTGGCTGGACGACGACCTCGTCCCCCTCTCCGAGATCCACGCCGACCCGGCGGTGATGCAGCGCATCGGCGACGGCGCGCCGCGTTCCATGGAGCAGACCGCCCAGGACATCGAGACCTGGGAAGAGGAGTGGGACGAGGAAGGGTTCGGGATGTTCGCCGTCGAACTCCTCGGCTCCGGCGAGCTGGTGGGCGCCGTCGGCCTGTCCGTGGCCGACGCTCCGGCCGAGATCGCCGGCCAGGTGGCGATCAGCTGGCGGCTCGGGCGGGTGTTCTGGGGGCAGGGATACGCGTCCGAAGCGGCGCACGCCACCCTGGAGTTCGCCCTGCAGGACCGCGGCCTCGACCGGGTGGTAGCCGTGTGCCGCACGGACGACAGGGCCTCCGCGAACGTACTCGGCAAACTCGGCATGGACCCGGAAGGCACAGCTCAGCACCCGGTCCACGGGCATGACCTCACGGTGTACGGCATCGACCTCACGCAGTACGAGGGGTAGCTCCGGCGCGTGCTCGGCCGCCCGGCGTGCGCTCAGCCGCCCGGCGTGCGCTCAGCCGCCCGGCGTGCTCACGGCCGCGTCGAGGAGCGGGCCGAGTTCCCGGGCCACGGTCGTCAGGGCTCGGACGTCACGCTCGGCCCGGGCGAGCAGGATCGCGCCCTCCAGGCTGCTGATCATGAGCGTGGCGAGCGCACCGGCCCGCTCGGCGGGAACGCCCATCCCGGTCAGGGCCTGGGCGACCGCGCCGGTCCAGGTGGCGAACGCCGCCGATGCGGCCTTCCGCGTGGAGGGGACCGACTCCGCGCAGTCCACCAGGGCGGCCGCCACCGGGCAGCCGCCCGCGAAGCCCTCAGCCTTGTACTCGTCGGTCCACTGACGCACCATCGAGGCGAACAGCCCGCTCGGCGTCGGCTCGGGCAGCGCGGCCAGGAAACGGGCGACACGGCCTGCCGCGTAGTCACCCGCCCAGCCCACTGCCTCGTCGACCAACTCCGCCTTCCCGCCGGGAAAGTAGTGCTGGAGCGAACCGCGTGGCGCGGCGGCGTCGACGGCGACGTCACGCATGCCGGTGGAGACGACTCCGTCGCGTCGGATGAGCTGGGCCGCGCTGAAGATCATCCGTTCCCGCGGCCCCCGCTCGGCCTTCGCCATCGTCGACCTCCGTCGCCTCTCTCACGCGTCTTTCCCGGGCTCCAATCTATGACCGCCGTCATAGTCACGGCTACTATGACCGCTGTCATAGTCGAGGACGGCGGTGGCGGCTCGGCCTCGGCCCGAGCCGGAGGAGGCGGTGCGTCATGGACGTCGGTTTCATCGGTCTGGGGGTCATGGGGCAGCCCATGGCACTGAACCTCGCCCGTGCCGGGACACGGCTCGTCGTCTGGAACCGCACCCCCGGGCGATGCGAACCGCTGCGGGCCGCCGGCGCCGAGGTCGCGACGAGCAGCGCCGAGGTCTTCGACCGGGCGGCCACCGTTTTCCTCATGCTGGCCGACGAGCCGGCCGTGGACGCGGTGCTGGGCCGCGGCACCCCGGGCTTCGCCCGGCGCGTCGCCGGCCGGACCGTCGTCCACATGGGCACGACCTCGGCCGAGTACTCCCGCTCCCTCCAGGAGGACATCCAGGCCGCGGGCGGCCGTTATGCCGAGGCCCCGGTCTCCGGCAGTCGTGTCCCCGCCGAACGGGGCGAACTGGTGGGGATGCTCGCGGGCGACGACGACGCCGTGACGACCGTGCGGCCGCTGCTCGGTCCGATGTGCCGGGAGACGTTCGTGTGCGGGGCCGTCCCGGGTGCGCTGCAGCTGAAGTTCTCGGTGAACCTGTTCCTGATCACCGTGGTCACGGGCCTTGCCGAGGCATTCCACTTCGCCGAGCGGCACGGGCTCGATCAGCGTCTCTTCCGGGACGTCCTGGACGCGGGTCCGATGGCCAGTGCCGTCTCCCGGGTCAAGGCCTCGAAGCTGCTGGAGCGCGACTTCTCGGTCCAGGCAGCCGCCGCGGACGTCCTCAAGAACAACCGTCTCATCGCCGAGGCCGCCCGCAAGGCGGACCTGGCGTCCCCGCTCCTGGACGTGTGCCACGCCCTCTACACCGAGACCGTGCAACAGGGTTACGGCGGCGAGGACATGGCGGCCGTCCTGCGCGCCCTGGAGGCTCGGACCGACGGAACACCCGTCACGGCGCAGGGAATCGCCGGCACGTCCGCCTAGGCTCGGTGGAAACGACAGCCGCTCATGAGCGCCAGGCGCGCAAGGAGGCCGACCGGATGGGGCTCATGCTCTGCCCTGGGGACGACGATGTGACGAGCCCGGACGTCTCGTGGTCGTACTACGGGTTCAGCCTGTTCAGGGAGTGGCTGGCCGAGACCGAGGGATTCGCCCTCTCTGAGCTGGCCTGCTTCGGGGGCAAGAGGCCGTGGAGCAGCCTGACCACCACTCTGGCACCGCTGCTCGACCATCGGGACGACGAGGGCGACCTCGCACCCGCCCACTGCGCGGCCATGCTGCCCCGCTTGGAGGCAATCGTCGCGGAGCGGCCGCACGCAACCGACGATCCCGTTCTCCGACGGCGCATCGATGACACCCGCCGGCTGATCGCCGTCATGAAGTACTGCGTGGACAAGGACATCCCGCTCGTCTTCTGCTGAACACGGCACGCGACTCGGCGGGTCCGGCAGCCACGTGGCGAAGCGCATGCCGTCACACTCACTGGCCTCGGCCACCTGTCATCGACATCAGCAGCGCGTGGGTCTCCTCGTCGGCAGCCACCACGAGCCCACCACGCGATTCCTCCAGCGGGGCACCGTCGACCCCGGTGACAACGCAGCCGGCCGCCCGGCACAGAGCGATCCCTGCCGCGAAATGCACACTGTCGGAGAAGCCGCCGCCGTCGGTGACATAGGCGGCGCGCTTGCCGGCGGCGACCCAGGCCAGGGCCAGCGTGGTGGACACGACACGCGGCCGGAAATGTGCGACGAACTCAGGGTGGGCCAGCAGGTCGACGGCCCGGAATCCGGGCGCGTTCGGGAACGGAGGATCCAGGTTGACGTCCACCAGGCGGGTGGCCGAAGTCGGCCTCAGCAGCGCGTCATCGACCCCGTCCTGCCGTACCCGGGCGGTCTCCCCGTCGGTGAAGAAGAGCTCGCCGCTGAACGGGTCGACCACCGCCGCCGCCCCGTCGCGCAGCGCCACGTTGACGGCCACCAGCATGGTGCCGACGGCGTAGTTGAGCGTGCCGCACAGGGGATCCACCAGCCACTGACGCCGTGCGCCGGCGGCGCCCTGCTGCCCGCTTTCCTCGCCGAGCACCGCGTCATCGGGCCGTGCGGCGCGGATGACGGCGAGGATCGCCTTCTCGGCCTCCACGTCGGCGGCGGTGGCGAAGTCTCCGGCGCCCTTGTCGATGCGGCTGAGCTGCCGGGCGTACAGGTCGCGCACCACCGCCGCGCCGGCCCGCGCCCCGGCTGTCGCGACATCGGTGTCGCTCGCAGGTGAGTCGGTCATGCTGTGCAGGCTATCGAGGCGAAACCCCCGCCCCCGGCGAGGACGATGTGCTGTCAGGCATGGGACAGCGCGAAGGACACCAGGAAGCCGCTGACCGTGACCAGCCCGATCGCCAGGTGGGCTTCCTGGAACGCCTCGGGGATCATCGTGTCGGCGATCATGGCCAGGATCGCGCCGGCGGCCACGGCCGTCACCCCCGCGATCACGGTGGGCGAGAACCCCCCGAGGACGGCGTAGCCCAGGATCGCCGAGACGGTGCTCGCGACCGCGATGGCGCCCCACACGCCGAAGACGTACGCCTTGCCGCGCCCGGACTTCTTCATCCCCGCCGAACTGGACAGGCCCTCCGGAATGTTGCTGATGAACACCGCCACGACCGTCACGAGGCTCACCGCCCCACCGTCGAGCAGACTGACGCCGATCACCGCCGACTCGGGCACTCCGTCCAGCAGCGCGCCCAGCGCCAGCGCCAGGCCCGAGCCGCTGTCCTGCTCCTCGGAGGGCTGGGTCTGCTCCGCGTGGTGGCCCGACCTCTTGCGATGGCGTGCGCCCCGGCCGGCCAGCCACAGATTGCCCGCCGTGTACGCCGCCGCACCGGCAAGTGTCCCGATCGCCGCCGGGCCCAGCCCGCCTTGCTCGTACGCTTCACCGACCAACTCGAAGGAGACGGCCGAGAGCAGCACACCGGCGCCGAAGGCCATCACCAGCGCGATGCCTTTCTGCGACACCCGCATTCCGTAGCCGAACACCGCTCCGAGCAGCAGGGCGCTCCCCGCCAGCAACCCCCAGCCACCTGCTTGCATCACTTCGGACATACAACGCCGCCTACCCGCGCGAGCGTGATCGGCACCTGCGGCATGCGGTGCACGCGCGAGGCCGCCGGCCGCCGACCAGCGTGTGGTCAGGAATGGGACAACTGCCCCCGCCACCTTCACGTTCACGCGAAGGTGACGCGTACCCCGCCGTCGGCCAGGACGTCGAGGACCAGGGCGACCAGGTCGCACGGTTCGCCCTCCGCGGTCAGGACGTGGGAGAGATGCTTTCGTGCGGGGGCGATGTCCCGCCAGAGGAGGGTTGCGGGGGCGGTGTACCCGAAGTTGCCTCGGAGGCAGTCCGCGAGGGCGGCCACGCAGCCGCCGAAGTAGCCTCCCGGCCCGTTGAAGGCCTCGCCGAGTGCCAGGTAGAGGCTCGGCTCGTCGGTGATGTGGCGGCCGTCCAGCTCGTACGACTGTCCGGCCGGGCGGTCCTGGTGCTTGAGCCGGCAGCCCCGGTCGCGGACGAGTTCGAGCCAGGCCTCGCGCTCCCGGGTGTCCAGGCCGGCCCAGGCGCCGGGGGCTTCCGGCGGGCCGGTGAGCCAGCGGCCCCAGAGGGGGCGGGCGTACCCGGGGACGGGTCTGTCGAGCTCTGCGTCGAGTTCCAGGTCGATGAGATCCGGCCCGTGGGAGGACGGGCGCCACGCACGGACCTTGGGCCGCAGCAGCCGGTCGGCGAGCGGCTCGCCGCTGTCGTCCCGGATCTCCAGCCAGGCCTGGTCCAGGTCCAGGGCGCGCCGGGTGCCCGTCGCCAAGGCCTGCCGCAGCCGGTCACCCGGCGAGAGGCCCCGCAGGACGAGCGAGGGGGCGGCCTGCTCGTCCGGCAGGATGCGTGTGAACTCCCGGCACGAGCCCAGCCATCGGTACCCGTCGTGCAGGCGGACCGGAGCCCGGTGCCCTTCCGGCGGGCCCATGCAGTCGTCCAGGCCCGTCAGCACGAGAGCATCCGTGCGCCGTCGCCGTCCGACGCTCTCCGCGTCCTCCAGCAGCCATGGTTCGAGCGCTTCGTCCTCCGGTACCAGCCACACCCGGCTTCCGACCCAGCCGCGCACCTCGGCACCGTCCGACACCCAGTCGAAGAGTTCGTAGGTCGCGCGCCCGGGCTCCCTGAAGAGTCCCTCCACCTCGGCACAGACTCCCCAGACGTGGCCGCGCTCCGACTCCCTCAGGGCGTACCGCCACTGACCGCTCTGCCCCCTGTCTCCCTGCACGGTGGGAATCATGCCGCGATCAGGTCCGTATGTCTCCACCATTAGGGCGATCCGCGGCAACGTGCGGTGGCCGGAGCGATGAGTTGCGCAAGCGCGTCGGGTCCAAGGTGCGACGGTCACCGGAACGCATCCGAATCCCACGAGGATCGGCCGTCTGTAACTCCCCCCGACCGACCGTACGCGAGGAGAGCCGTATGACCGCCACCTAGACCTTCGACGTCTTCTCCAGCCTCGACGGCTACGGTACCGGGCCTTCACACAGATGCTTCTGGAGCTGGTCGAGAACCGGACGCTCGACGGACATATCCAAGAGCCGGTGTACCGACCCACCCTCCACTGACCGCCCGGTAGCCTCACGCTCATGGACCAATTGCCCGCGAGCGTGGACCACGACATCCTGGCGCACCGCAGCATCGCCGCGATCGCAACGATCCGCGAGACGTTCGGCTGCACGATCCACCAGGCACTCGATGCCTACGTCCAGCGCTACGAGGAACTCCGCAGTGACCGCCCGGGCGACTTCCGCCCCTCCTAGGCGTTGGCGTGGCGGCGCCAGGCCGGCCTGCGCGGAGCGGCGTGGTGCGCGGGCTCGTCCGGGTGGTCGGCCTGTCGGCGCCTCAGCCAGACGGACGTCATGCCGAGCAGCGCGGCGAAGACCACCAGGAACGCCACCGAAACCCACATCTGCCTGCTGCCGGGGGCGTCCCACCCCGCCGACACGGCCGAAACCGCCCACAGGACGGCGCCTCCGGCGTAGAACGTGCGCATCCTGCGCAGCTGCCGCAGGGCGCGTACGGATTCAGCGTGATCGTTTTCGGTAGCCATGCCGACGCAGGTACCCCGATCCGCGCCGCCTATCAGCCCTCGCCGATTTCCGGTATCGCGTCCGTGCCCGGACGGAGGTGTGAGAGGAGGTACGGCTCGTCGAGGCGGGGGTCGTCGGCGCGGGTGCGCATCTCGGTCAGCAGCCAGCTCAGCAGCTCGGCGGAGGCGTCGTACTCGTCGTAGAAGCCCATGTGCAGCTCGGTGATCTCGTACTCGACCAGCACGTCGTCGATGAAGTGGGCCAGTTGTGCGTCGGCGGCGTGGGTGCGGGTGGCGGTCCAGATGTCCAGCCAGGGGCGCAGGGCACCGGTGGCGACGGTGATGAGGCTGAGGGTCTGCCGGACGGAGACGGGACCGGGACGGCTGTGCAGGGTGGCTCGCCACCAGGCGGCCCAGACGTCGTGAAGTGCGCCCGCCAGGGGCGCGTCCCAGGTGGTCCATTCCGCGGCGACCAGGCGTGAGGCGATGAGGTTCTCGTCGACATGGAGCCGCCCGGTGACGGCGGAGCGGATGATGCGCGGGGTGAGGCGGCGGTAGAGACGGGGGAAGTCGTCCCAGTGGCTGGGGACTTTCGCTGCGACGGCGCACAGCAGGTCGTCGGATATCAGGTCGAGCGGTCCGGAGAGTGCGGCCAGGTCCTCGTCGCCGTAGCAGTACGTGCAACCGATGACGGGGAAGGGTTTCTCCGAGGCGAAGGCACGGTCCAGGGCGTCGAGCGCTGTCGCGAGCTGCTGTTGGTGGCGGGACATGGCGACCTGCGAGGGGACTCCGACCGGGTGACCGGCGAAGAGCGCAGGCTATCAGGTGTCCTGCGAGAGACCCGGGCCGTTGGGCGGGCGTGCAGACCGGAGAGGTGCCGCGTTCAGTTCTCGGGGCGCCGACGCGCGAGATGGAGGGTGATGTCGGAGGTCATCTCGACCGTCTCCGGGAGGACCTGCCGGATCCTGTGGAACACCTGATCCCGCACCGAGGTCGGCAGGACGAGATAGGCCGAGACGGTCGAGAGCTGCCCGACGTAGTCGCGGGCGGTCATCGTCATCTGCCGTTCTATCACGGCCTGTTGGACGTCGGTGAACCACTCGGACCGTTGCAGCTCGCTCCCCGGCCACTGCATCTCGCGATCGGGAGGGGTCCCGTCGGGGGACGGAATCTCGTCGCTCTCCAGGAACGGTGCCCTCGCCGCGTGGACGGCTTCCCGCACGGCCGGGTCGGCCGGCCGGAACGGCCCGCCGAACGAGGCGAACACGCCACCCGGTTCGAGGAGCGCGGCGATGCGTGGCCACCGGCCCTGCGGGTCGGTCCAGTGCAGCGCTGCCGCCGCGAAGACGAGCCCGTAGCGCTCCCCCGGCCGCAGGTCCTCGAACGCGGCCCGCATCGCTGTGACGTTCGCCGGCACGTGCTTGCGCAGCTCGGCGAGCATGGACCCGTCGGGCTCGGTCGCGGTGACCGCGATCCCCCGTCGGGCGAACAGCCGGGTTGCCTTACCCGTACCGGCACCGATCTCGAGGGCGGTCCTAAGCGGGCGGCCCGCGTACGCCGTCACCATCTCGAACAGCTCCCCGGGGTACCCGGGCCGGTACCGCTCGTAGGCTTCCGCGACCCCTCCGAAGCTCAGCGCACGATCCGCCATGCCGAGCATCCTGGCACACGGCTCAGGAGCCCCGGGTGTGGTGGTCCAGCGAGCGAGTGAGCAGCCATACGAACTGGTCGCTTTCGGTCCGGCTCCGCTGATCGAACTCTTCGAGCACATCGGAGTAGAGGCACGGCCCGCGATCTTCGCCCGGCTGATGCCCATGATCGAGGCGCACAGCACCCAACGCGTCCTGAGTGACGCCGACACCTACCTCCGGTTCCTCACCACCCGGCCCGAGGTCGGGGCCGGGCCGGTCGCCGTGGCCGGCTACTGCATCGGCGACCCCCTGGCGATGCGCACCGCCGCGGTCCGTCCACGGCTTCACGATGTCCGACACCGACGCCTTCGACCCGACCGCGTTGCGACGCCACTGGGACCAGTTGCTCCACCTCCTCGGACGCACTCTGGCCGTCGGCTGACACCCGCTCGAAATCGGGGCCGGCGCACGGGCCCGGGCTCATCATGAAGGCATGACCGACCGTGACGACTTCCTGGCGTGGGTCAGGACCGCCCTCTACGAGGCGGAGCTCGCGCTGCACAACGGAGACGCCTCTCCCCGCCGGGCGCTCTGGTCGCGCAACGAGCCCGTGAGTGTCCTGGGCGCGTGGCGGAACGCCTACGGGCGACAGGAGCTGGACGGGCTCTTCACCGACCTGGGGAGGAGCTTCTCCGACTGCACCTCGTACGTGTTCGAACTTCAGGCGTACGGCGTTTCGGGCGACATGGCCTACACGGCCGGCCTTGAGCACACCACCGCCTCCGTGGACGGGGAGCCGCGCACCTACACCTTGCGGGTCACTCAGGTGTACCGGCGCGAAGAGGGCGAGTGGAGGGTGGCCCACCGGCACGGCGACGCGGTGACGCGGTGACGCGGTGACGCGGTGACGCGGTGACGCGGTGAGAGCGCTCACCCCGGGCCGGTGGTCCGCGACCGGCGCCCCACGCGGAGGAGGGGGTGTCCACCGGCCATGGGTACGGGAAGCGAGCCGACGTCGGCGCCGGAGAGCGACCTGGACACGGGGGTGCTCCTGTTCCTGCCGTACCGCGCTCTGGAGAACCGCGTCTTCGCCGCGCTCGCCGAGGCCGGTTTCGACGACTTCACGCCCGCCCAGGCCCGGGTCATGCAACGCATCGGCCCACAGGGCACGCGCCTCACCGAGCTCGCCGAACAGGCCCAGATCACCAAGCAGACCGCGGGCTTCCTGGTCGACCAGCTGGAGAAGGCGGGCTACGTCACCCGGGTTCCCGACCCGACCGACAAGCGGGCCCGCCTCGTCCGCGGCGCGAAGAAGGCCTGGGCGGCCAAGAAGGTCGCCTACGCGGTGGTGGCCGAGGTGGAGAGGGAGTGGGAGGAGCACCTGGGCAAGCGGCGGATGCAGCAGCTGCGGGAAGCGCTCACCCTGCTCAGGCAGATCACCGACCCATGGGCCTGAGACCGCTCCACACGGGCATCCGGCCCGCCCTCACCGCGGGCGCAGGTGCTCGATCCTGACGTGGTGCCGCTCGGCCAGCCGCCCCGCGATCAACGAGCGGTGGCATGCTTCCGGGTCACGCTCGACGCAGAAGAGCGCCGCGGTACCGCTGTCCGGCAGCGCCGACACGATCGATGTGAGGTCGGCGTGGTCGAGGATCTCGACGGTGTAGCGGCGGATGTACTCGACGGCGAGTTCGCGGCGCGAGCGTTTGCCGACTCCTTGGCGGGCGTCCTCGGCGTACTGGAGGTGGCGCAGTTCCGTGGTCGGTGCGAGCTCGGGGTGGTGCTCGTAGGCGATCCCGGCGTGGGCGAGGGCGGCTTGCAGCCGCCGTGAGTTCGCCCAGGCGTACTCGGGTCCGCGGACGCCACGGCGCTGACGTACGTCGAGCAGGCGGCGGACGTCCGCGCGCCGCAGTCGGCGCAGGAAGGAGTCGCGGTCGAAGCCGTAGACGCCGATCGTCACCATTCTGAGCATCGTCATCACCCATCTGCCCGCCGCTCGTGCCGGTGCGGGCGGCACGAGCAGCACGAGCGGCGAGGTCGCGTCATGCGACGGCGGTTCCCTCGAGTTCCACCATCTGACCGGGGACGGCCAGCCGTGTCACCCCGAGCATCGTGGTGGCCGGTGCCACCCCGGCGGCGCCCAGCCGCGACGCCAGCACTCCGTAGTGCGGGAACAGCAGATCGACGTCGGTGGTGTAGACGTTGAGCCGGACGAGGTTCGCGAGGGACATGCCGGCCTCGCCGAGCACGGCCTCCAGGTTGTCGAGGCTCAGTGCCAGCTGTGCGGCCATGTCACCGTCGTGCCGTGGCTTGCCCTCGCCGTCCATCGCGGTCTGTCCGGAGCAGTACAGGGTCCGGGTGTGCCCGGAGACGACCTCACCCTGATTGAACCCCAGCTCGGCCGACCACGTCACCGGGTTGATTGCCGTTCGTTCCACTGCCACATCCGCTCCATTCAAGTCATGGGGAGTATTACGTCCATCGGCGCGGCCGCCACCGTCGTCGACGTCGCCGGTGAAGAGCCTTTCAACGAATCACGACACCCTTGGTCATGTATTCGTTAGGGTCCTCGTATGCGCGCCGATCGGCTGGTCTCGCTGGTGCTGCTGCTGCGTCAGCGCGGTCGGCTGACCGCGGACACGCTGGCCCGCGAGCTGGAGGTGTCCACCCGCACGGTGCTGCGCGACATCGAGGCGCTGTCGGCAGCCGGAGTCCCGGTCTACGCCGAGCGCGGCCGGCACGGCGGGTTCGCGCTGCTGCCCGGCTTCCGGACCGAGCTCACCGGCCTGAACCACGACGAGGCTCTGGCGCTGCTGACCGCCGGATCGGGGCGCGGCGAGCAGGTGTTCGGCCTCGGCTCGGCGCTCGCTTCGGCCATGCGCAAGGTGGTCGACGCGCTGCCCGAAGGACATCAGGCCACCGCGAGCGACGCGGCCCGGCGCTTCCTCGTCGAGCCGGAGACCGACCTGCTCTCGCGCCGGGCGGTCACCGATGAGGTCTCCGACGTGACCATGTCCGAGATCCGACGCGCGGTGCTCGCCGGACACAAGCTGCGCATCCACTACGCGGCCACGGGCCAGTCGCCGCAGTGGCGCACGGTGGACCCGATCGGCCTGGTCACCGTGCGCGACCGGGGATACCTGCTGGCCACGAGATCCGGCGCGGACCGCACCTACCGGCTGTCGCGGGTGCTGACCGCCGAGGAACTCCCCGAAGCCGCGCAGCGACCGGACCGGGTCGACCTGGACCGGGTCTGGCGGGAACGCTGTCGCCGGTTCCTGTCCGATGACCACATCGCCGTGCTGGTGCGGGTCGACCCGAAGCGGCGGGAAGAACTGCTGAGCAGCGCGGTAGCCGTCCGCACCGCGGAAGCAGACGCCGACGGCCGGCTGCGGCTGGAGGTGACGTTCCAGGACCTGCGACACGCCGAGTGGGCACTGTGGCAGCTCGGCACGGACGCGGAAGCCCTGGCTCCGGAGGCGTTGCGCACCGCCCTGCGCGACCGCGCCGCCGCGATGGCCGCCCGGTACGCGGGCGCGTAGGAGACCGGTCGCCCCCTCCCCCGTCCCGGCATGCCGTTCCAGGCTGCCGACGTCTGTGCTGGTCAGTGCCCGTTCCAGCGTTCCGGCGTCCCGAAGTGGCCGTCTTCTGTGGCGGCTGGGACGCGTCGCGGAACAGGCTGAGGTCGTCCGAGCGGCTTGCCGGACAACCCACTTCGCACCATGGAGATTTCGAATGCGCTCGCGCTTTTCCGCCCCGTCCGCCCGCCTCGCTCTGGCCGCCGTCGCGGCGATGGCCGTCACCGCCACCGCGACCGCCACGGCCGCGGCCACCGCCGACAGCCGGAGCACCGCCGTGCGGGCCTGCGTGACCAAGGACCTCACCTACAAGGTCAGTCTGAAGACGCAGGCGGGCGGCTACTTCCTCGTCACCGCCAAGGCCAAGTCCGGCGTGACCTGTTACCTGGAGGGCGTCTTCCCCTCCGCCTCCTTCGGCTCCTCCGCCGACACCGAGGTGTCGCCGGCCGAGCACGCCGTCAGCGACAGGGTCACCCTGTCGGGCTCCACCGCCGCCTACGCCGGCATCAACCCCAAGACCACGAACAACGACCACGGCAGGGAGTTCGGCTTCCTCCACCTCGCCGTCGCGGGCGACGAGACCAACGCCGTCACCCTCGCGCTTCCCGAGACCGCCACGGTCGACCGGCCCACCGCCACCAACTGGCACGCCGACCCCGCCGACGCCGTCCCCTTCTCCGGCTGACGCCCCAGGCACCAGCCGCACCGGCCGCGCCCCGGCCCGGGGACACACCCTCGGCCGGGGCGCGGCCGTTTCCGTGACCGCACGGGCCTCACGTCACTCAGAAGCCCCCGTGAGGAGGGTGCGGCCGGCCGTGAAGAGTCGTGCGCAGCGCTGCGTCATGGCTTCGGGCGACTGCTCGGGGTGGCTGACCCACCAGCGGACCAGTGCGGTGCACAGGCCGCGCCAGGCGTAGGCGAGGGCGTCGGCGTCGAGCGGGTCGCCGGAACCGGTCGTCCGCAGGAGGTCGGCGGTGCCGGTCGCGGCGAGGTCGTCGATGGCGCGGCGGTAGTACGCGGCGCGGCGGGCGGCGTCGCTGTCGGGCGGCAGCGTGGTGTCGTAGAGGACGAACCATGCCTCGCGCTGCCCGTCCAGGGCCGTGAACAGGGCGTGCAGCACGCGCAGGGCGGTGGGCTGCGCGGCGGATGCGGGTCCGGTCATGGCGGTGCGGACTGCGTGCAGCAGCCGGTCGCCCACGGGGTTCAGACACGCGAGATAGAGGTCCTGCTTGCTGCCGAAGTAGTGGTGCAGCAGGGGCTTGGTGACGCCGACCCGGGCGGCGATGGCAGCCACGGTGGTGGCTTCGTAGCCGCGGCGCCCGAACTCCTCGGTCGCCGCGTCCAGGACCTGTCGTTCGCGGGCGGCCCTGGGGACCCCCTTGGTGCCGGCCTTGGAGGGAGGCATTGTCATGAGGCGCATATTACCCTACGGTAATTTTCCGTTGGGTCACTTCACCCGCTGGGAGCGCGCGTGCCTGCCTCACTCTCCGGCTCCGGCACCTCCTGCACCCGCTCCTGGTGGGGCTGGGGGTACGCGGACGCCCACCCCGACGACGCCGCATGCGTGGCGCTGGGGGCCCTGTTGCCGGGCACCCTGGCCCGCCCGCTGCCGGTGCCCCGGGTCGCCGACCTGTCGGTCGGCCGCCCTGGCGTGACACCTCCGGCAGCGCTGGCGCACCTCGTCACGAGCGATCCCGGCGTGCGCGCCGCCCACGCCATGGGCAAGGCCTACCGCGACATCATCCGGGCCTTGCGCGGCCGGCCGGGCCGGATCCCCGACCTGGTCGCCCGCCCGACCGACGACCGGGAGGTGGCCGACCTGCTGGACTGGGCCGGCGGGCGGGGCGTGGCCGTCATCCCCTTCGGCGGCGGCTCCTCCGTGGTCGGCGGCGTGGAGTACCGCGGTGACGCCCAGCGGGCCGTGCTGTCACTCGACCTGACGTCGATGGACCGGGTCCTGGAGGTCGACACCGTCAGCCGCTCGGCACGCATCCAGTCAGGGGCGCTCGGTCCCGTGCTGGAGGCGCAGTTGCGGCCCCACGGCCTCACCCTGCGGCACTTCCCGCAGAGCTTCGAGTTCTCCACCCTCGGCGGCTGGCTGGCCACCCGGGCCGGAGGCCACTACGCCACCGGACGCACGCACATCGACGACTTCGTGCAATCCCTGAGCGTGGTCACGCCCGCCGGAACGGGCACGTCCTGGCGGCTGCCCGCCTCCGGTGCCGGACCCTCACCCGACCGCCTGTTCCTCGGCTCCGAGGGGGCGCTCGGGATCATCACCGAGGCGTGGATGCGCCTCCAGGAGCGGCCGCGCCACAAGGCTTCGGCGTCGGTGGCGTTCGCGGACTTCCAGCAGGGGCTGGAAGCGGTCCGTGCCATCGCCCGGTCCGACCTCTCCCCCGCCAACTGCCGCCTGCTGGATCCCGGCGAGGCGCTGCTGTCCGGCACCTCCCACGACGGCTCCGCCGTCCTGGTCCTGGGCTTCGAGTCCGCCGCCTCGCCCGTCGACGGCCGGCTCGCGAGCGCCGTCGACCTGGCCCTCGCCCATGGCGGCCACGGCGGCAGCCGCGGCCGTGGAGACGGGGGTGGGCGAGGTGGCCATGACGGGACACCGGCGGCAGACGGTGACGCCCGGGCCGACACGGCGGTGAGCGCATGGCGTGCGGCATTCCTGCGCATGCCCTACCTGCGGGACGGTCTGGCCCGCATGGGCGCGGTGGTCGAGACCTTCGAGACCGCCGCCACCTGGGACCGGGTTCCGGCCCTGATCGACGCCGTCCGCACCGAGGTGGGCTCCGCCGCGACGAAGGCGACAGGGCACCCGGCGACCGTCAACTGCCGCCTGACGCACGTCTATCCGGACGGCGCCGCGCCCTACTTCACCGTGGCCGTCGCCGGCCGCCCGGGCGACGAAGTGCGGATCTGGGACGACATCAAGGCTGCCGCGAGCGAAGTTCTCCACCGCTACCGCGCCACCATCACCCACCACCATGCCGTCGGCCGCGACCACCGTCCCGGCTACGACCTCCAGCGCCCGGCCCCCTTCGCGCTGGCGCTGCGCGCAGCCAAGGACGCCCTGGACCCGCAGGGCATCCTCAACCCGGGTGTCCTGATCGACTGACCGGGTCGCCACACCTCGGATGCGTGCCGGCCACTATGCGAGCCAGAGGGAGCCACGCCGATGACGCGCCGGCACGATGTCGATCGTGTCCACGGCATCGAGCGCGATCTCGTCGGCGGTGGAATGCAACAGCCGCAGGAGAGCACCTGTTTGGGCTCGCAGCCGCTGCCGCGCCCGGCGTTCCTCCGTCGCGGACCACTCGGCCACGGAGCGGTCCCGCTGATGTCGGGCGAACGAGTGGATCGCAACCGTCCGGCGCACCGTGCGGGGTTGGGGCCGCCTGGACTGCCGTGCGGCATCGGCGAAGGTGCGTGCGCTGTACCTGAGGTCGTAGAGGACCACGGAGCGCCAGGGATTCCCTGACGAGCCGGGGTGCGCACTCCGGCTGTGCGCAGGGGGAAGGTGATGAGCGGTGCGTGTCACGGGACTCCGATCGCAGCCACCGCCAGGTATGTCCTGACGGGCTACCGGAAGCCCATCGGTCCTGTCGAACGCGCGTTTCCCATGGGCGGGACCCTATCCCGCTGCGCGCGTACGTGCGGACCAAGGGAATAGCGGCCAGGGCCGTCCCGTTGCCGAAGGCACAAGATCCACAGGGAGTCTGGGAGGGGTTCATGGCAGTCCATGGCACGGTGGCGGCCGGTTTCGAGGGAGTGCGAGAGGAATTCGCCGCCTTCCTCGCGGGTGCGGAACACGCGCCCGGCGCACAGCTGGTGGTACACCAGCGCGGCGAGCGGGTCGTGGACCTGTGGTCGGACGGGGTCACCGGGGAGACGCTGCTCGGCGTCTTCTCGTCCACCAAAGGTGCGGCGTACCTGGTGACGGCGCTCCTGGTCCAGGACGGCGTCCTCGATCTGGACCGCACCGTGGCCTCGTACTGGCCGGACTTCGCCGCCGAGGGCAAGGGCGGGATCACCCTGCGTGAGCTGCTGGCACACCGGGCCGGGGTGATCGGACTGGACGCCGGGTTCACCCCGCAGGAGCTGGCCGACGACCGGACGATCGCGGCCCTGCTGGCCGGGCAGCGCCCGTTCTGGCAGCCGGGGCAGTTCTTCGGCTACCACGGGTACACGATCGGTGCGCTGGTCGGCGAAGTGGTGTTCCGGGCCACCGGGCGCACCCTGCAGGAGTGGTACGAGGAGCGGATCCGCGCCCCGTACGGCCTGGACCTGTGGCTGGGCCTGCCGGAGTCCGAGGAGCCGCGGTTCCTCAGCACGCTGCCGATGCTGCCGACGCCCGAGCAGCAGGCCGAGATCGACGCCTCCCCGTACAGCCCGTACAGCCTGGGCGGCATCGCGTTCAACGAGCATGCGCCGGACGGCGTCGCGCTGGAGGACTTCGCGAACTCGCGCCTCGTCCGTGCGAAGGGCCAAGCGTCGGCGGGCGGTATCGGCTCCGCGCGCGGCTTGGCCGGCATGTACGCGGCGGCCGCGTTCGGCCTGAACGGGGACGGCCCGCTCCTGAAGCCGGACACCGCGGCGGAGTTCGCGCGGGTCCACTCCGAGGGCAATGACCTGGTGAGCGGCTCGCAGAAGGCCTTCGGCCTGGGCTTCAACACCATCGGTTGCCACTTCGACTCCGTCGGCGCCGGCGCCTTCGGCCACAGCGGCGCCGCGGGTTCCCTCGCGTTCGCCGACCCCCGCCAGGGCTACGCGTACGCGTACACCCGCCGCCGCTACGCCTATCCGGGCGGCGCTGCCGCCGAGAACGAGCGCCTGCTGTGGTCGGTGGTCCGGGCCCTGGGGTGAGGCAAGAAGTCGTAGCCCGGGGTTTCAGCGCGGGCAGGGGTCAGACAGGCGGGTGCGGCCGGCCGATGCGGGCCGGCCGCACCGAGGCGGTATCAGCGGCGATCAGGCGCGGTCGGCTGTGGCAGGATGCCGGCATGGTTCTGATCCGAAAGGGCAATGCCGCGTAGGCGCCCGAAGGCCCTCCGCACCGAGCGGTGGCGGCCCCCCAAGCACACGCCGGTTCGCCGGATTCCGGCCGTGTCGGCCCGAACTCGGGCAGCTGTCCGGCGCGTTGAGGCCGAACGCCTGTGGCCCGACGCCGTCGCTGTAGCCCTCAGCCGCTTCGAGAGGGCCTTCCGTCAGCCGGGGCGTTACCTGGAAGGCCCTTACGAGAGCCCCGGCATCGAGATCGAGGACGGTCGAGACGACCTGGAAGAGGTCCTGCGGCACCTGCCCACCGGAGCCCGGGCGGATCTGGGCCGCCTGGTGGAGCGGATCGACGCGGAGTTCGAGCGCCGCACGCTTCCGAATCCGGGGTGGGTGAGCGAGTGGACCGCGGGGCGCTGGTGGTGGTGGCGCCTCCGGGAACGATGACACCGGGCGACCGGCACCCCCGGGCAGGCGTCGCACCCGGCGGCTGGAGCGGTGAAGCCGGTGATCTTGGGAAGACGGTTCGAGTGATCTTGCCTGTTGATCCCAAAAGTTGTCCCAGGGGGGATGTCGTGACAGTGCCTCCGCAGTGCACTCGGCTCATCAAGCGCCGCCGCTATGGGTTCGATCTTCGGTCGACCACCCTGTTCTTCGTGTTTCTCGCGGTGGTCCTGATCGTCCTGGGCCTCGCCGCCCGCGTGGCGGCGGACACCGTCGAGCGGCGTCCTGCCTGGGTGTTCGTCCTGGTCGTGACAGGCGTCGCGGGCTGGCTGGGACTACGGCGCCGGATACGCGTGACGGGAGTGGCACGCCGGGCGGCCGCGGCACTCGACGAGGCGGCCCGGGAGGCGGCCGAGGAGCTGGAGGCTCCACCGGTTCCCCGCCGGCGGGGGGCGGCGGCCGAGGTCGTCGTCGACTACGACGCCCTGACGCCGGAGGAGTTCGAGGAGGCGATCGCGGCGCTCTGCGAACGGGAGGGCTGCTCGGGTGTCGAAGTCGTCGGAGGCGCCGGGGACTTGGGCGCCGACGTCGTGGCTGCGACGCCCGACGGGCGCCGCGTCGTCATCCAGTGCAAGCAGTACGGCGAGACCCACCGGGTGGGTTCGCAGGATCTGCAGCGTTTCGGCGGCACCTGCTTCACCGTGCACGAGGCCGACGTCGCCGTGCTGGTCAGCACGAGTGACTTCACGGCGCCGGCGCTGGAGTACGCCGAGCAGTGCGGGATCGTGTGCGTGGACCGGGAGACGCTGGAGGCATGGACGGACGGCACCGGTCCCCGGCCCTGGGACGCGGCCCCGGACCTCGGGGCGGCCGGGTGCGAGACAGCCGGTGCCGGGTCCTGAGATACGCGGCCCATGTCCCCGCATGCCGACGGAGATCGCGATGCCCCGGCGGAAAATCGCTTGATCGGGCGCGGGGCCGGCGTGGCAGGCTTGCGCGGTGAGACCTCTGCCGGCACCCGGGTTCCTGGAATGGGGCCGAAGTGGACCCCGCCCGCCACCCCTTCGACGCCGCGTCCGCTGAGCAGGTGGTGCGCTCACTCGGGCCGGCCCGGTGTGTGCCGCGTCGGCCGGATGTGGCGTTCTCCGATCCGGTGATGAGCCTCGCCCTGGACGGCGTCAGCCTGCTGCGCCGCATCGCCTTTCGCGCCGACGAACCCGGGGACCCGCTCGTCCTCGCCTCGTACATCGACACCCACCTCGCCGAGGCCCGCCGCCGGGCCGCCGCCCCCGCATGAGCCCCGTCATCCGAGTGGTGTTCCCTCATAGTGATGACCGGGCGGTATTCCGGGCGCGGCGGGGTAATGGGATGTCGATCAGCACCCTGGAGAGAAGGAGCCGAGGATGACCGACGACGCCTACCTGTTCCTGCTTGACGACGCGTCCGCGCAGCTCGGCGTGGTTCCGGCGGCCGTCGGTGAACTCGCGTGCATGGAGACTCCCGCAGTGCGCGCCTGGCTGGACGCTCAGGGAAGCACGCCGACCTCGCCGCACCTGCGTCTGCTGCCGCCGGAGGAGAGGGCGGCCGTGCCCGAGGGAGCGGAACGGTTGCCCGTCCCGCTGAGCGAGGAGGAGCTGAACCGCCTCCGCCACCAGATGGCGCCGGAGCCGCTGGCCCGGGTCGAGGAAGAACTGCTCGCCTACCGCGACTGCGCGGACGGACGGGACGGCCTGATCGGACGAGCACTGGCCGCCGGTGTGGCGCCGCACCGCATCGTCGAACTGACCGGGGTGGATCCGGCCACGGTGACCGCCGCCGCGAGCAGTTGACACCGTTGCGGGGCACCCCGTCGGACGAGGACCGTCTGACGGGGCCGGTCGTGAGCACGTGTCCCACCCCTGACCGCCGAGGCGGGCTGGATCAGCGGCTGCGGGTGAAGACCTTGTCCCGGGTTGAGCCGCCGGCGCACAGCTTCCTCTCGTCGGCCGTCATCTTGCGGGACTTGACCACGACCGCGCTGTGCTTGCCGTCCGTGCCGTTCGGGGCCGGGCCGGTGACCGTGTCGGGCACGAACCAGTAGTAGTGGCCCCACTTGGGGTCGTCGTAGTGGGTCTGCCACGTGCCGGATATCTGCTGCATGACCTGGGCGCGGGAGATCCACCCCACTTCTCCCGGCTTCACGGTGACGGTGAAGGAACTCGTCTCCGTGTGCGAGCTCTGCCAGGTGTAGTTGTACGTCGCGGTCACACTGGCCGTGATGATGCCCTCGATACCGCCGCCCACGGTGACCGAGCCTCCCACCGAGTGGGACGAGCCCACGGTGTCGGCCCATGACATCGACTGGGAGGCGGGCGAGTCGGTGCAGTTGTAGAGCAGTTCGGAGACCTGACGGGGCTCACCGAGGTAGGCCTTGCCGAGCTGCGGTGAGTTGAAGCTGCACTTGCCTTCTCCGGAAGCACAATCGGCCAGGATCTGCTCCGCAGTGGGCTGTTCCTCGGCTGCGGCCGGGACCGCCGCCGCGATCACCCCGAGTACGGTCGCCGTCAACGCGAGCGTGCGGCTGCCGTACCGCAGGGCGTGGTTCGTCGTCATCGTCGGTGCCTCTCACCGGGGCGTGGGGGGAAGGTGACCTCAATTGCCCTTGTTCTGGGAGGGGTTGTGGTCACCGGGGGATGCCAATGAGGCTCACGTACTCGACTGCCGAGCTACACCAAGGGATGGCAAAGTTGTATTTGATTTTCAAAACTGATGCACAGTCAACTACAGCTGGCAAAGCCGCCGCCACCGCGTTGAGTTCGCGGTGCCGGCGGCAATGTCTCGCCGTTCAGTTGAGGGGATCCAGCGTGAGGTAGGCCTGGCGCGGGTTGCCGTCGTGGACGAGCGACTCGTGGTGGCCCACGTCGTCGAACGCGAAGGCGTACGCCTTGCCGTCCGCCATCTGGGCGTGGATCTTGCGCGCGTAGTGGTTCGTGACGTTGTCCTTGTAGAAGTCGGCGGCACCGGCGTCGGGCTGGTTGGAGTTGACCAGCAGCGTGGAGCGGTTGAAGCCGGCGCACAGGGTGCGCGATATCGGCCCGCGCACCTGGTCGTTCGGGGCGTCGAGCCTCCGGTGACAGCCGAAGACGGAGGAGGCGTCCGGCTTCTGGAAGCTGGTGACGACGGCACCTGCGCCGTCGGTGAAGTTCATGACGCCTCCGGAGACCCGGCCGTAGTACTTCGTGCCGGGCCGGTCGGCGAACGGGGTGACCGTCAGGGTCGAGGTGGCGTACTTCTGCCAGACACGGTTGATGTAGTCGTCCATGACGCCGGCCGGCAGGGCGCCGGTCTCCAGCCCGTACAGAGGTGACAGCGCGCGCAGTACGGTACCGTCGGAGCGGGTCTGGATCAGGTTGGCCCAGCCGCCGGGCTGCCCCCTGAGGGCGTTGAAGAAGCCGTTGTATCCGCCGGGCTTGAGCCGGCCGGTGCTCGCGGTGCTGCCGTCGGCTCGCTGCACTCCCACCGCGTAGGGGGCGGAGAACATGTCGACCTGGGTGCTGTTGATCCACAGGCCGGAGTCGTTGAGCGTGTACTCCGACCAGTTGAAGAGGATGTTCCGGTTGGGGTCGGACGGGTTCTGCACGGCCGGCTGGACCAGGCCTCCGGTGGTGAGCTTGAAGACCAGTTTCTGGCCGTAGGAGAAGTACACGCGGCCCGAGAACTTCGGCATGCGGATCGTGGCCGACTGGCCCGCGGCCGGGCCGGGGATCGAGGCGTCGGGGGCGGGGGTCGGCGGGTTGCCGCCCGCCGGCCAGGGGTGGAAGGTGCCGCCCGCGTCGGCCCAGCCCTGCCGACCGGTCGAGAGTTCCGTGCCGAGGTTGTAGATGTACAGCTGCTCGCCTCGGGCCGAATTGTTGGTGATCTTCAGTGGGATCGTCGCCGGGACGGCGGCGTGGGCCGGAGTGCCCGTTGCGGTCGCCAGCAGTGAGCCGGCGAGGATCGTGGCGAGGGACAGCCCCGCGGCCCTGGCCCGGCGCCTGAGAGTTCGCAACACGCGCTGCCTCCGTTCGAAAGTTGGCCGATTCGAAACTTTGAGAGCGCTCTCAGATTCACCTCTTGGTCCGGACCTGTCAATGCTTCGGACCGTCCGGTCAGCGCGGGCGCCCGAGCGGCCTCGGCTCCCCCGGGGCACCGCGCAGGGATCCGCGCAGGCAGGAGAGGACGACCACGAAGGGCCAGACCGACTGAAGGGTCGTCACCGCGCGCTCCGCCACGCCGGCCACGCCGTGGAGGTGCAGCTCGATCAGGAACCAGGCCGCGCCGGCCGCCATGACCGCGGTCGCCCCCAGCGAGGGGAAGGGGCGCAGGGCCCACGGCACGGCGGCACCGGCCCGGGCCGCCAGGACGGGCCAGGCCGCCAGGAGGGTGAAGCCGACGGCGGCCACGGAACCATGGCTCAGCGACCCGCCGCTGCTCGGCGCCGGGAACATGGCCACCGCCAGCGCGGATACCCCTCCGGCCGCCAGGGCCGCCCGCCCGGCGGTCGCGGCCGGGCGCAGGCCCCAGGCCGTCAGCAGGTGGCAGAACCCCAGTGCGATGAACGCCGCCGTCATCACCCAGGACCCCGAGTTCCCGGGCGCCGCCAGGACGCTGATGGTCTGGGCGGCGGGGTCGTAAGGGGGACCCTGCAGCGACGCCGCCACCACCCAGCCCGTGATCAGGAAGAGCGGCGCACACCCCGACGACACCAGAGTCCACGCAGGAACAGATCGCATCAGGACACCGTAAAGCGGGTCATTCGTGTCCCCGGGTCACGTCGGGCGGCTCGCCCCGCGTGGCGTAGTCGCACAGCCCCTCTCCGCCCCGGGAGCGCACGATGGAAGCGTGCGGCCGGGCGTCGGGAGGTGATCGGGCATGGAGCTGACACTCGTGGTGCTGATCATCATTGTGGGACTGACGTTCGACTTCACCAACGGTTTCCACGACGCCGCGAACGCGATCGCCACCTCCATCTCCACCCGGGCCCTGACGCCCCGTGTGGCCCTGGCCATGGCCGCGGTGATGAACTTCTTCGGCGCCTTCCTCGGCACCGGGGTCGCCCAGACCGTCGGCAGCGGCATCATCGGGGCTCCCGAGGCGACGTCAGGGCTGCTGCTCGTCCTGTGCGCGCTCATCGGCGCCATCGGGTGGAACGTCTTCACCTGGTGGCGGGGGCTGCCCACCTCGTCCTCGCACGCCCTGATCGGCGGGCTGGTCGGAGCCGCGCTCGCCGCGTCGGCCACGGTGCACTGGTCGGGCATCCTGGACAAGGTCATCCTGCCGATGCTGCTGTCCCCGCTGGTCGGCGTGGCGCTCGGGTACCTGCTGCACACCGGCATCCTGTGGGTGTTCCGGCGTTCGACACCGCGGCGCACCATGAGGCGGTTCCGTATGGCACAGACCGTTTCCGCCGCCGCCATGGGGCTGGGGCACGGTCTGCAGGACGCCCAGAAGACCATGGGGGTCATCGTGCTGGCACTGGTCACGGCCGGCTGGCAGGACGACTTCTCGGTGCCGGTGTGGGTGATCGCCGCCGTGGCGGCCGCCATGGCAGCCGGTACGTACAGCGGCGGGCGTCGCATCATCACCACTCTGGGGCGGCGCATCGTGCACCTCGATCCGCCGCGCGGTTTCGCCGCCGAGACCGCTGCCGCGGCCGTCCTCTACACCACCGCGTTCCTGGTGAAGGCGCCGATCTCCACCACGCAGACCATCACCGCCGCCATCCTGGGTTCCGGTGCCACCCGGCGCGCCTCCGCCGTACGCTGGCAGGTGGCCCGTTCGATCGGCACGGCCTGGCTCCTCACGTTCCCCGGCGCGGGGATTCCGGCCGCGGCGCTCTACCTCTTCCTGCACGCCGTCACCCCTGTGTGAGCACAGCGGAGGCCGCCCATGATCGCTCTTCCCGGCCGCCGGGCGTCCGTCGAGTCGCCTGCCGGGGCCCCGTCCGGCCTTCCGGTGCCGGGGCGTTTCGCCCATCTGCACCCGGACGACGGTGCCTGTCTGATGGAGGCCGCCGCGCTGCTGGGCACCGGGCACTTCACCGACAGCCCGGCCGGCACGCACCCCGCTCTCGCGGCCCTGGCCCGGGTGGTCAACGACAACGTCGGCGACGACGCCCGGCACGCGCTGTGGCCGCTGGCCGCCGACCTCGCCGACGCACGCCCCGCGGGGCGTGCCTACCCGCCGCTGCTCGTCGGTACGGTCGTTGACACGGCACGCCGGGTGCGTCCCTCGTCGCGGCGTCTGGCGCGGAACGGCCGTGCGTGCCGGCAGCGGGCGGCGCGACTCGCCGATGCGCCCGCCGGTGGTCCGCCGGCCCGGATCGCCGATCTGCTGTGGTGGCGCGGGCCGGGACGCCGGCACCTGGAGCGGGCGCTCCGGGTGCTGTGCGCCGCGCCGGAGGCCGACCGGCTGTTGTCCCGGCTGCTGCGGCAGGCCGTGACCCAGGCGCGGGAGTACACGGGCGGGCCGGCTGCGAGCAGGGAGGTTCACTGCAACCGGTAGGCGCTCCGGCCCCCTCCTTCAGGGCGCCATGATCCCTGCAAGCATCGTCGGCCCCCTGGCCGCTCCGGTTCGCCGGCTGCTCGCGTTCACCTGGACACAGACGCGGGCCTGCGCGTTCGCCTTCGCCCTGCTGTCCGGCGTGGCAGTGTCCGCGCTGCTGCCCGAACTGCCCGTGGCGCGCTACGACGTGCTGGTCGTCTACGGTGTGCTGCTCACGCTGCTGTTCTGGGCCCGGGGCTGGGAGAGCGGGCGGGACATCGCCGTCATCGCCGCCTGTCATGGCGTCGGTAGGGCCTTCGAGCTGGTGAAGGTGGCGCTCGGCTCCTGGAGCCACCCGGAGCCGGCCGTGCTGAAGTTCGCCGGCGTCCCGTTGTACGGCGGCTTTCTGTACGCGGCGGTGGGCAGCTGTGTCTGCCGGGCCTGGCATCTGTTCGATCTGGGGCTCGTGCGGTATCGGCCGCGGGCGACGGCCGTGGTCGCCGCGGCCATGTACGTCAAACTCCTTCAGCCGCCACTGGCTGCCCGACGCGCGCTGGGTGCCGGCTGGACTGCTCGTGGCCGTCACGCTGGGGACGTCGGTCTGTTTCACCGTGCGGGGAGTGCGCCGGCGGATGCCGCTGGCGTTGGCGTTCGGGCTGATCGGGTTCTTCCTGTGGGTGGCGGAGAATCTGGCAACCCTGGTCGGCGCATGGCGCTGTCCGTATCAGCGGCACGGCTGGGAGCCGCTGGGGGTGGAGAAGTTCGGGGCCTGGGCGCTCCCTCATCAGCGTGACGTTCGTGCTGGCGGCGGTGGGGCGGCGGACGGATCCCGAAGCGGATCGGGGGGCTCCGTAAGGGCTTCCGAAGAGCGTGGAGTCGTCGCGGCAGCGTTCGCCTGCCTATCATCCTATGGACGTAAATCGGGTGATTTGCCTTTCGAGTCATCACCTACCGTGGCCATCCTCGCCGGAGTGATCAATGTCCCGCACCGGCACGACGGACGACGGCGACGAGCTGCTGACCAGGCTCGGGGCCCTGACGGCTCAGGCCCGTGCGCAGGCCGAGATGCAGCGGTCCCGGGTCGAGCTGGCGATCGCGTTGCAGCGCGGGATGCTGCCGAGGGACCTGCCCGTCGCCCGCCGGCTGCATCTGGCCGTGCGCTACACACCCGCGTGCCAGGGCCTGAACGTGGGCGGCGACTGGTACGACGCGTTCACCCTGGGCGACGGCCGGATCGGCCTGGCCATCGGTGACGTCCAGGGCCACAACATCGAGGCCGCGGCCTTCATGGGCCAGGTGCGGGCCGGGCTGCGGGCGCTGGCCTCCGTCACCAGTGAACCGGGCGAAGTGCTGGCCAGGACCAACGATCTGCTGCTGTCCCTGGGCTCCGACCTGTTCGCCACCTGCACGTTCATGCGGCTCGACCCGTGTGCCGGCGTGCTGGAGAGCGCGCGGGCCGGCCATCTGCCCTGTATCTGGGCCACGGCGGACGGGAAGTCCGGCGTCACCGAGGACGAGGGCGGACCACCCCTCGGGGTGCAGGCGGGGATGCCGTACCCGGTGACGCGGTACGAGCTCACCACGGGCGGTGTGTTCGTCCTGCTCACGGACGGTGTCGTGGAGGGCCCGTCGATGCGGCTGGAGGAGGGCCTGGACCAGGTGACGCGGCTCGCGGGCATCGCGGCGGTGGCGGGCATGGACGTGGACGCGCTCGCGGCCGCCGTGATCAAGGGGGCCGAGCGTGTGGGGCACGACGACGACGCCGCCGTCCTGGTGGTCGGCCTCGACGGGCCGGACGCTCAGCCATAGGGCCGCACGACACCGGCTCCCACCTCGCTGAGGCGGCGGCCCCGGTGTCTGATGGCTGCTGTGGTGGGTAGCAAGGATCTGCGTACGCCGGTCGTCGTCACTCTGCAGACGCTGGCCGTCGCCGCCTGCTACTACGCGTCGGCGCAGCTGGGGCTGTTGCGGGAACTCGTCGTCGAAGGCGCGGTCGTCACCCCCATCTGGCCGCCCACCGGCGTCTCGGTGGCCTGCCTGCTCCTCCTCGGGCTGCGCTGCTGGCCCGGTATCGCCCTGGGTGCCTTCTTCGTCATCCTCTCCCTCACCTCCGTGTCGCCGTCGGCCCTCTGCGTCCTGGCGGGCAACACGGCCGCCCCCGTCGCCGGATACCTGCTGCTGCGACGGGCCGGTTTCCGCACCGATCTCGCCCGGTTGCGGGACGGCCTGGCCCTGGTCTTCCTCGGCGCGTTCACCGCGATGCTGATCGGCGCGACCACCGGCGCCGGCACCCTGCTCGTCACGGACAGGATCGAACAGTCCGGCTTCTGGGCGGTCTGGCTGGCCTGGTGGGTCGGTGACGCCATGGGCGTCCTCATCGTCACGCCGGTCCTGCTCCTGCTGTCCCGCGTCCGCCTGCCGCTGCCCCTGTCGCGCTGGAAGGAGGCCTTGGGACTCGCGGTCATCGCCTGCTGCCTCGTGCCCCTGGCCGCGCACAGTTCCGTCAGTCTGCTGTTCCTCGTCTATCCCCTGCTGATCTGGGCGGCTCTGCGGTTCCAGCTGGCCGGCAGCCTGCTGTGCGCCCTGTTCGCCTCGGTCATGACCACGGTGGCCGCGACCGACCGGGTGGGGCCGTTCGAACGGCTCAGCCGGATCGAGGTGATGATGAAGCTCCAGGCCTTCAACGGCGCGATGGCACTCACCGCCCTGCTCCTGTCCGCAGTGATCACCGAGCAGATCTACACACGGCGCTCCGTGGAGCGCGCCTGTCAGGAACTGGTCGAGGTCCTGGAGCACCTGACCGCGGGCGAGGCGGCGGACGGCCGGGCTCCGCTGGAGGACCGCGGGCCCGGGCGGCGGGAGTGACGGGCTGAGGCTCCGGGCCCCTCGGCGGTGGGTCACCGAAACGTAGGGTGGGCGTCATGACCGAGGTGGAGGTTGTGCAGCTCCTGGTGTCGTCGGCGCACCGGATGTCCGGACGGCCGTCCGACGGGGTGTCCCCCGGCCCGTCCGACGAGCGGGTCACCCGGGTGGAGGTGCGCAGCGAGCTGGGACTGGTCGGCGACCGCTACTACGCCCGGCCCGCCCACCGCAACGCGGCGGTGACGATCATGGCGGCGGAAAACCTCCCGGCCGACGCCGATCTGCGGCACACGCGCCGGAACATCCTGCTCAGGGGCGTCGACATCGACGCGTACGTCGGAGCCACGATCTCGCTCGACTGCGGCACCGGGCCGGTGGTGTTCGCCGTGAAGCGCCCTGCCCGGCCGTGCGCGTGGATGGACGTGACCATCGGCCCCGGGGCGCAGCGTGCCCTGCGCGGCCGGGGCGGCGTGCGGTGCAGCCCCCTGAGCGACGGGGTGCTCACGCTCGGCCCGGCCACGTTCCGGGTCGTGGCCGGGGCCGACACCCCGTCGTGAAGCGCCCCGGCGCGGTCAGCCGCCCGCGGGTGGCGTGCGGATGGCGGCGATGTCGAGCTGCAGGCGCACCTTCTCGCTCACCATCGCGCCGCCCTCGGCCAGCCTGCTGTTGTAGGTCAGCCCCCAGTCCGAGCGGTTGATGGTGGTGGTGCCGTCGAAACCGACCCGGTCGTAGCCGAAGGGGTCGGTGACATTCCCGATATACGTCATGTCGAGTACGACGGGCCGGGAGACCCCCTTGATGGTCAGTTCTCCCGACATGCTGAACAGGTCGGCTCCCGTCTGCTGCACCCCCGTGCTGGTGAAGCGCATCCGCGGATAGGTCGCGGCGTCGAGGAAGTCACGGCCGACCAAGTGCGCGTCGCGTTGTTCCACCCCGGTATCCACACTGGCGGTGAACAGAGTGATGTCGGCCCGTGACCGTGTGGGGTCGTACGCGTCGAAGTAGAGCCGGCTTTCGTACTCCAGGAAACAACCGCGCACGGTGGTCACCATGGCGTGCCGGACGGAGAAGCCGATCCTGCTGTGCGCGGGGTCGACGACCCATTCACCGGACAGATCGGCCAGGTTGGGGTCCGGCAGCACGGCAGTGGAGGATGCCGGTGCGCCGACGGGGCGCTGTGGGGGGAGCTGTGCCTGCCGGCGGGACGGCACAACGCGGTTGAACAGGTTCATGATTCATCTAGGTACTTGAGTTTGGTTATAGCCGCAAGTCCCCTCCCGATTTGCGGCTGTTGAGAACAAGCCCTCGACCCCTTTTGCCGCCGCTTTGCACAAAATCCACACATCGCTGTCGCGGCGCATCACCGAAACGACCATCCGAAACTCCAGGGATTTTCATTTCGGGCATTTCGGCGAATCGGCCTTACGTCACCTCTATCGCGAGGTCGTTGTCGACGGTGTAGTAAGGGCGGAGAGCGGAACCGTCCGTCTCGACCGCCGGGTACACGTACACGTGCTTGCGGTCGGCCACGTCGTCGAGCAGCCGGCCGACCCTGATCGGCGGTGCTCCGTCCGTGGGGCGGACGAAGGCGTCCCAGACGCGGGCCGCTCCCCCACCGCCGTCCGCCAGGTCGCCGGGAGCGACGGTGAAGGAGAAGCCCCTGGCGCCGTCGTCGGTCCGGGGGCGCAGGGTCCGGACGGTGTCGGTGCCGCGCAGGCGCAGACGCACGGTGGCGTCCGGGTGGAGCTCGGCGCCGTGCAGACGGGCCGTGACCGTCAGGGCCCGGTCCGTGACGTCGATGGCGCCGGCCTCCGCGTGGGCGGTGCGCCGCCATGCCCTGAGGGCGAGGAAGCCGTCCTTCGTGGCGTACGGGATCCTGACCGCCACCGGCGCGGGGCGGTCGCGCAGGTGGCCGTCGACGAGGCTGCGCAGATCCCGCAGGCCCGGGCGCAGCCGCCGGCGCTCGGCATCCGGTTCCGGCAGCAGGTACACGTCCCAGCGGCCCTCGTCGAGAACGGGCTGCGCTTCCAGCACGGCGTGCCGGTGGCCGTCGGAGCGGGCGGACTCGAGGTCGAGGAGGTGACGGGTCGTCTCCGAGCGCCCCTTCTTGGGCCGCAGCCGCAGGAGCAGCCGGGGGTGCGCGCCGGGAACCGGCGGCAGAGTGAAGGTGATCCGACCGTCGCTGTCGATCACGCAGTCGGCGCGCAGGGGGGAGCCGTGCTGCGGGCTCGCCGTGGTGGTCTGCGGGGTGCTCATCGGCGTCCCTTCCGTATCGAGCGCAGTACGCCGGAGGCGGCGGCGTGGGCGGCGTCGCGGGCGGCGTGGCCGCGGCCGGTCAGGGCGCTCTGGGTGCGGTGGTGCTGCGGGGTGGTCGTCCGGCCGGTGCTCCGGGCCGCGGCGGCGGCCTCCAGGAGGCGTTCGGCCTGGGCGACGACGGGGCCGGGGGCGAAGCGGCGTGCGTTGTCCAGGGCGGCCCGGCTCATGCGGCGGCGGCGCTCGTCGTCGCCGACGAGGTCCAGCAGGGCCGCGGCGAGCGCGTCACGGTCCCCGACCGGCACCAGCCTGCCGTCGGTGCCGTCCGCGATGATCTCGCCGGGGCCGTAGGGGCAGTCGGTGCTGACGACGGGCAGTCCGCAGCGCATCGCCTCGACAATGGTCATGCCGAACGGCTCGAAGTTGGACGCTGCCGCGCCGATCGAGCCCTTGGCCCACTCGGCCTCCATGGGGGTGGCGGCGCCCATCAGGAACACGTTGTTCCACAGTCCGAGCCGCTCGATGAGCTCCCGCAGCCTGGGCTGCTCCTCGCCCTTGCCGTAGATGCGCAGCTGCCAGTCCGGGTGCACGGCGGCGACCCGGGCGAACGCCTCGATGAGGAGGTCGTAGCGCTTGACCGGGACCAGGCGGCCCGCGGCGATCACCACCTTGGCGGTGCTGTCGGCGGGAGGCAGGGCGGAGTCGGGGACGCTGTTCGGCAGGGCCTCCACATGGACGCCGGGCAGCCACATCTTGCGCCGGTAGGCGGCGGCATCCGCTTCCGTGACGGTCGTGATCACATCGAGGCGGCGGTAGGCGCGGCGCAGGGCGGTACGCAGCCGCGGCGAGTGGTTGTCGAGCGTAAGGTGCTCCTGACCGACGCGCAGGACGTGCTGCGGGGCCTGGCGGGCGATGTGCACGTTGAGGCCCGGGCGGGTGCCGATGACGACGTCGGCGTCGAGCGCCGCAAGGCACTCGCCGATGCGCTGGTCGGTCAGCTCGCTGTACTGGTGGTGGCGGTACTCGGCGGCCGGGAACACCTTGGCCGGTCTCTGGTGCAGCGGGTGGTCCGCCTCCTTGCGCAGGTCCACCAGCGCCCGCAGCCGCACCCGCGGATCGGGGACGAGGTTGGGGTCTTCCCGGTGGCGTAACGCGGAGACGATCTCCACGTCGTGCCGTTCGGCCAGGGCCCCGGCCAGGTTGAACGTGGTGGTGATCGTGCCTCCGATTCCGTAGGCGTTGTGAATCAGGAAAGAGATCTTCATGGTGGCCTAGACCGTGTCAACGACCCGACCGTTGTTCGTCGTTACCACTCTGTGCCCGTTCCCGGCGGCGGGGCCGGTCCGGCCGATTCCGGAATGATCTCGGACATAAGTGGTCTGGGCCATACCGGTTCGCCCCCGATGTGTGGATAGCTTGATGTGTTTGCCCGCGCATCGTCGCGTCATCGGGTGCACCCTCGTACCGATCTTCTGGAGACCCATGCGCCCCCGTACCAGCCTTGTCCCGCGCATCACTTCCCTCCCGCCCGTCGCCCTGGCCGGCGGCGCGCTGGCCGTGGGGGTCGGTGGTCTGTACCTCGCCGGGCTGCTCCTCACGGGCGGCCAGATCGACTCCGGCACGACCGTGCGCGGGGTGGACATCGGGGGGCTGAGCCGCGCGGAGGCGGTGCGGAAGCTGGAACGAGAGCTGGGCGCGGCCGGCGCCCGGGAGCTGCCCGTCAAGGTCGGGGACCGCACGGGCCGGGTTGATCCGGAGCGCGCGGGTCTGTCGTACGACGTCGAGGAGACCGTCGACCGGGCGGCGCGCACCGGTGCCGATCCGGTCAGCGTGTTCGGCGGGTTCTTCCGCTCCGGCGGCGACATCGAACCGGTTGTCGACCTCGACGAGGACCAGGCCCGGACGGCCCTCGGAGAGCTCGCGAAGGGCCTCGACCAGAAGGTCAGGGACGGCGGCGTCGCGTTCGACGACGGCCGGGTGAAGGCGGTCAGGCCGCGGACGGGATACGCGCTGGACGTGAACGCCGCGGTCCGGCCCCTGCGCGACTCCTTCCTGCGCGGTGACACCGGTACGGCCACTCCCCTGCCCACCCGCGAGACCCGCCCGGAGGTCACCGCCGAAGAGGTGGAGCGGGCGGTACGCAGCTTCGCGGAGCCGGCGATGTCGGGCCCCGTCACACTCACCGCAGCCGGCCGGCGGTTCACGGTCGGTCAGGACGTGCTGGGCGAGCATCTGACCATGCGGCCGGACGGCAACGGCGAGCTGAGACCGAAGCTGGACGTGAAGGGGCTGCGCGCCGAGCCGTCCGTGGCGGCTCCCCTGGACGGCATCACCACGACCGCAAAGAACGCGAAGCTGAAGCCGGAGGGTGACAGGGCCGTGATCGCCGAGGATGCCACGGTGGGCCGGTCGGTCACCGACAAGGCACTGGGCAAGGCCGTGCTGCCGCTGCTCACCGGGTCGGGCGCCGCCCGCAGCGGCGAGGTGGAGGTCCGCGAGACCCGGCCGGAGGTGACCCGCGAGAACGCCGCCGGACTGGGGCTGACGGAGAAGATGTCCTCCTTCACCGTCCATTTCGAACCGGCCGAGTACCGCACGAAGAACATAGGCCGGGCGGTGGACCTCATCAACGGCTCCCTCGTCATGCCGGACGAGACCTGGAGCTTCAACCGGACCGTCGGTGAACGCACCGAGGCCAACGGCTTCATGGACGGCATCATCATCCTGGACGACAAGTTCACGAAGGCGTCCGGCGGCGGTGTCTCGTCCGTGGCGACGACCGTGTACAACGCGCTGTTCTTCGCCGGGCTCAAGCCCGTGGAGCACGGAGCGCACTCGTTCTACATCGAGCGCTACCCGGAGGGCCGGGAGGCGACGGTCGCCTGGGGCAGCCTGGACCTGCGGTTCGCCAACGACTCCGGCAACGCCGTCTACATCCAGGCCGAGTCCACGGACACTTCCGTCACCGTCTCCTTCCTCGGCAGCCGCAAGTACGACGAGATCAAGTCCGTCACGGGCCCGCGCACCGAGGTGAAGAAGCCGGAGAAGAAGGTGAGCGACGACAAGGAGTGCGTCCCGCAGACCCCGCTCGAAGGGTTCGACGTCACCGTGGAACGGGTCTTCTACAACGACGGGCGGGAAGTGAAGCGGGAGCCGTACCGCACGCACTACACGCCCCGTGACGAGATCGTCTGCGAGTGATCCCCCCCTTGTGATCGTCTTCCTTCACAACCCTCCCTCCCGGACGGAGCGTTGACCCGGTAGCCGAGCGCCAGCACAATGAGCGCGCCACGGTTTGAGAGCGCTCTCAAAGGAGATCCATGACTGGCAGACAAGGCCCGGCGCTCAGCCGGCGTTCGCTCATCGGTGCCGGACTCGGCATCAGCGCCGCGGGGCTCACCGCAGCCGGTTCGGGACAGGCCGTCGCGGCCGGTGCCGCCGGTGCCCGCCCCGCATCGGCCCCGGCCCGGGGACTGGCCTTCCTCGCCGCCGCCATGGACGCCTACCCCGACCACGGCGCCATGCGTCTGGCCCAGAGCTACACCGATCAGGCCGGCCTGTTCAGCACCGCGTTCACCTATGACAACGCCCTCGCGATCCTCGCCCACCTCGCGGCCCGGACCTCGGCCGCCCTCACCAGGGCCAAGGCGCTGGGCGACGCACTGCTCCACGCCCAGGGCCACGACCCGGCGTACGACGACGGCAGGCTCCGGCAGGCCTACAACGTCGGGCCGTACACCTTCTACGACGGCTCTCCCCAGCCCGACGGCTTCGTGCGGGCGGACGGCACCGTCAACGTCGGGACGCAGTTCGGCTTCACCGGCACCGCCGTGGGCGACATGGCCTGGGCGGGCATCGCGCTGAGCGCCCTCGCCCGGCGTACCGGGGCGCGCCGCTTCCTGGACGGTGCCGTGCGGATCGGCGAGTGGATCGAGCGGAACGGCCGGACCGACGAGCCCCTCGGCGGCTTCAAGTTCGGGGTCGACGGGGCGAATCAGAAGCTGCCGTTCACCTCGACCGAGCACAACACCGACCTGGTCTGCCTGTTCGGGCGGCTCGCCCGGCTCACCGGCGACCGGGTGTGGCTGGAACGGCGGGGGCGGGCCGAGGCGTTCGTGCGGCGGATGTGGGAGCCGTCCGGCGGCTTCTTCTACACCGGCACCAACGACGGGGTCACGGTCAACAGGTCCCCGGTCCCCGAGGACACCCAGACCTGGACGCACCTGGCGCTCGGCTCGCGCCGCTACTCCCGTTCGGTGGACTGGGCCGCGGCCGAGCTGGCCGTCACGGACCACTCCGGGCGCGTCAACAGCACGGTGCCCGCGGGGCAGTCCTACGAGGGTGTCACCTTCAGTTCGGCGAGTCTCCTCGCGAACGAGGACGCGCCGATCGCGGCCGGTCAGCCCAGACCCGACCGCAACGGCGTGTGGTTCGAGGGGACGGCCCACCTCGCGCTCGCCCTGCGCGAGAGGGGGGCGCGGGGTGACGAGGGGCGCGCCCGGCGGCTGCTCGCGTCCACCGAGCAGGCCCAGGAGCTGCTGGGCGGCGGTCAGACCGTCGGCGGGAAGGCGCTGCCCGAGCGCTGCGGGGTGGTGTCCGCGAGCAGCCCGCTGGACACCGGATTCGGCTTCGGTTACTACCCGTACCGGCACACGGGGGCGACGGCCTGGTACGTGATGGCGGCGGCGCGGTACAACCCGCTGCGGGCGTGAGGGAGCGGCCCGGTCCGCTGCCTCGTGCAGCGGACCGGGCGGGTGGTCAGGCCAGGCGGTGGACCGCCTGGGTGGTGAGTTCGTAGCGAGCACCGACGATCGCCAGCTTGCCGGTGCCGATCCTGGCGGCCAGTTCGGGTTCGGCGGCCAGCCGGGAGCGGACGAGCCGGACGTTGGCGCTCACGGTCGCATCGATCTGGGCGTCCCCTTCCTTGCCGTGGTCGATGGCCGGGCCTATCTGGTCGACGAGGTACTGCATGTGGGCGGGGAGTTTCGTCCCGGACTCCTCCGCCTCGACGGCGGCCCGGACCGCTCCGCACGACTGGTGCCCGAGGACGACGACCAGGGGGATGGCGAGTTCCAGGACGCCGTAGGCGACGCTGCCGAGGACGGCCTCGTCGAGCACCTCACCGGCGGTGCGCACGGTCATCAGGTCGCCGAGGCCCTGGTCGAAGACGAGCTCCGGGGGCACGCGCGAGTCGATGCAGCCGAGGACGACCGCGAAGGGGTGCTGGCCGGTGGCCAGCGTCCGGCGCAGGGCGGGGTCCTCGTGCGGGTGGCGTTCCCGGAAGGCGCGCCAGCGGCGGTTGCCTGCGGCCAGTTCCCGCAGGGCTTCGGCGGGTGTGCCGGGCCTCGGGCCGGTGTCCCGGGTGGGGGTGACGGCGGTGGCCGGCCGGGCGGCGCCGAGGCCCGTGCCGAGCGCCGCGGCCCCGGTCAGGGCGGTGCGCAGCAGGGTGCGGCGGACGGTACCGCCGGTGGTGGGGCGTGCGGCGGCAAAGGGGTGCGGTGCACGGCCGGCGCCTCTGTGGGCAGCGGAATCTGTGTTCACGGCCCGAACGTATGCCCGGCTCCGGGCGCGGTCGCGTTCCTTGCCCTTTCATGGTGAGAGTTGGGTAAGTGATGTTCTTACCTTGAACGGTTTTTGACGATCCCTCAGGCAACGCCGCCGGGACAACGCGGGACGCCCCGGGCCGAGGGCCCGGGGCGTCCTGTCCTGCGGAGGTGATCAGACCAGGTCGAACCGGTCCAGGTTCATGACCTTGACCCACGCCGCGACGAAGTCGTTGACGAACTTCTCCTTCGCGTCGTCGCTCGCGTAGACCTCGGCCAGGGCGCGCAGCTCGGAGTTCGAGCCGAAGACCAGGTCGGCGCGGGAGCCGGCCCACTTGACCTCGCCGGTGGCGGCGTCGCGGCCCTCGAACGTGGTCTGGTCCTCGGTCGTCGACTTCCACTCGATGCCCAGGTCGAGCAGGTTGACGAAGAAGTCGTTGGTCAGCGAGCCGGGCGTCTTGGTGAAGGCGCCGAGCTGGGACTGCTGGTAGTTGGCGCCCAGCACCCGCAGGCCGCCGACCAGGACGGTCATCTCGGGGGCACTCAGGGTGAGCAGGTTCGCCCGGTCCAGCAGCAGGAACTCGGCCGGCAGGCGGTTGCCCTTGCCGTGGTAGTTGCGGAACCCGTCGGCGGTCGGCTCCAGCGCCTCGAACGACTCGGCGTCGGTGTGCTCCTCCGTGGCGTCCACACGGCCCGCGGCGAAGGGGACCTGCACCTGGAAACCGGCTTCCTTGGCGGCCTTCTCGACGGCGGCGGTGCCGCCGAGGACGATCAGGTCGGCCAGGGAGACCTTCTTGGCGCCGGAGTTGAACTCCTGCTGGATGCCCTCCAGGACCCGCAGGACCTGGGCCAGCTCGTCGGGCTCGTTGACCTCCCAGCCGCGCTGCGGCTCCAGGCGGATACGGGCGCCGTTGGCACCGCCGCGCTTGTCGCTGCCGCGGAAGGTGGACGCCGAGGCCCACGCCGTGGACACCAGCTGTGAGACGGACAGGCCCGACTCCAGGAGCTTGGTCTTCAGAGTCTCGACGTCACCGGCGTCGATGGTCTCGCCCTCGGCCTCCGGCAGCGGGTCCTGCCAGATCAGGGTCTCCTGCGGGACCTCCGGGCCGAGGTACAGGGACTTCGGGCCCATGTCACGGTGGGTCAGCTTGAACCAGGCGCGGGCGAAGGCGTCCGCGAAGTCCTGCGGGTTCTCGTAGAACCGGCGGGAGATGGGCTCGTAGATCGGGTCGAAGCGCAGCGCCAGGTCCGTGGTGAGCATCTTCGGACGGTGCTTCTTGGAGGAGTCGTGCGCGTCCGGGACGATCTCCGGAGCGTCCTTGGCGACCCACTGGTTGGCGCCGGCCGGGCTCTGCTCCAGCTCGTACTCGAACTCGAAGAGGTTCTTGAAGAAGCCGTTGCTCCACTGGGTGGGCGTGCTCGTCCAGGTGACCTCCAGGCCGGAGGTGATGGCGTCGCCGCCCTTGCCGGTGCCGTAGGTGCTGCGCCAGCCCAGGCCCTGCTCCTCCATAGAGGCGGCCTCGGGGTCGGCGCCGACGTTGTCGGCGGGGCCGGCGCCGTGGGTCTTGCCGAAGGTGTGACCGCCGGCGATCAGAGCGACGGTCTCCTCGTCGTTCATCGCCATGCGGCGGAACGTCTCACGGATGTCGCGGGCCGCGGCGAGCGGGTCCGGGTTGCCGTTCGGGCCCTCGGGGTTGACGTAGATGAGGCCCATCTGGACGGCGCCGAGCGGGTTCTCCAGCTCGCGGTCGCCCGAGTAGCGCTTGTCGTCGAGCCAGGTGGTCTCGGGGCCCCAGTACACGTCCTCCTCGGGCTCCCAGACGTCCTCGCGGCCGCCGGCGAAGCCGAAGGTCTCGAAGCCCATCTGCTCCAGCGCGACGTTGCCGGTGAGGATCATGAGGTCGGCCCAGGAGATGGACTGGCCGTACTTCTTCTTCACGGGCCACAGCAGGCGGCGGGCCTTGTCGAGGTTGCCGTTGTCCGGCCAGCTGTTGAGCGGGGCGAACCGCTGCTGGCCGGCGCCGGCGCCGCCGCGGCCGTCGCTGATGCGGTAGGTGCCCGCGCTGTGCCAGGCCATACGGACCATCAGGGGGCCGTAGTTGCCGAAGTCGGCGGGCCACCAGTCCTGCGAGCTGGTGAGCACCTCGGCGATGTCGCGTTTGACGGCGGCCAGGTCGAGGGCCTGGAACGCCTCGGCGTAGTCGAAGTCCTCACCGAGGGGGTTGGCCACCTCGGGGTTCTTGGCGAGGATCTTCAGGTTGAGCCGCTCGGGCCACCACTGGCGGTTGCCGCCTCCCTGGGTGGGGTGCAGGGCGCGGCCGTGCGCCACGGGGCAACCGCCTCCCGTCTCCTCCGACTTGGAGTCGGTGACGATCGCGTCGTGGTTCTCAGTCATGGAAATCCTTCCGGACGGGGTGGATCACGGTGCTCGGGGGGATCACAGTGCTCGGGTGGATCACGTGCTCAGGAACTGCGAGCGGTGGAGCAGGCGGGGCACAGGCCCCAGTAGATGACCTCGGCCTCGTCGACGGCGAAGCCGCGGTCGTCGGACGCGGTCAGACAGGGGGCGTGGCCGACCGCGCAGTCGACGTCGGCGACGGCTCCGCACGACCGGCACACGAGGTGGTGGTGGTTGTCGCCGACCCGCCCCTCGTAGAGGGCCGGGCTGCCGGGTGGGTCGAGGCGACGTATCAGTCCCGCCGCGGTGAGGGCGTGCAGCCCCTCGTAGACGGCTTGGACCGAGATGTGGCCCACGCGGCCGCGCACCTCGGAGGCGATGGCCTCGGCGCCGAGGTGATCACCGTCCCGTACGGCTTCGAGCAGCGCGACGCGGGCGGCCGTCACCCTCAGGCCGGCACCGCGCAGCTCCTCGGCGGTGGTCGGGTTCCCGGATGCGGTCATGCGGACAACCTAGCCACACAAACACGACTGGTTCAAGAAAACGAACGGTTCAATTTTGGTGTCGTGCGCGTGGAGCCGTGTGGGACGGCTTACTTGAGGGGTGTGAGTTGAGTCACAGTGACATGATCGCGCCCCGGCAGGCGTCAGGCGGCGCGCACCGCCGTGCCGGTTTGTCGATCAGGCGTCCGACTAGGTGAGGCGTTCGAGCTGAGCAGCGGCCGTCGCGGCCGTGCGGCCGGCCTCACGGACCCGGCGGTCGGCCGTGCGCGCCCGTTCCCGGGCCGTCCGTTCGGCGAAGCGGGCCTGCTGGTGTTCGCTCCTGACCCGCTCCAGCTCGCCGGTGAGCTCCTCCACGTGCCGCTGGAGGGCCTCCACCTGCCGCTTCGCCTCCTCCGCCGCCTCACCTGCCGCCGCGGCCTCGTCCCGCAGCTCCCGCAGCTCCCGCTCGGCGGCTTCGGCCTCCTCACGGGCCCGGTCCAGCCGGCGCCGCTGCTGCTCACTCGTCTTCTTGTCCGGGCGGGAGGGGGCAGGTGCGGGGCGCTGCGGCCGGGCACCCTCGGCCACGACGGGGAAGCCGACGGCCGCGTCCAGCGGCTTGGTCAGGCGGCCGCCCGCCCAGGCCCGCGCGGCCTCGGGGTCGGCCAGGACGGCGTGCAAGGTGTTCTCGACCTCGCGCTGCACGCCCTCGCCGATCGCATGGCCGGCCTCTTTCGCGAGCTGCCGGGCCTGTAGGGACAGGGCCCTGATGAGCGCGTGCTGCCGGCGGCTCAGCTCACGCAGCTGCGCGCCGTCCAGGTCCTGGTGGGCCTGCCGCAGCCCCTCCCCCAGGCGCAGCAGGGGCTCGACCTCCCCGGGGCTGCTGCGGACCAGCAGGTTGCTGACCCAGGCGGCGAGGCTGGGCTTGCGCAACGCCCCGATCCGTCCGGCGAGTTCCCGGTCGCCGGCGGTGCGGGCGGAGGCCACGGCGGAGGCGCGGGCGGCGGTGAACTCCTCCGGGCGCAGGGCGTACAGCTCGTCGGCCACGGAATCGTAGTCCATGTGCACCCCTTTCGCATGGAAAGCTCGCTTTTCATACGGAAGACCCGCTTTCGATCATCTCAGGACCTGCTCCGAGGGGCGCGCGCAGCGGCCGCCGAACGCATCTGAGGCCCCCGTTCATGATCCGGAAATCGACGGTTTAACATATGAGCGCCGCCTAGCTCGAAAGATGGACTCGTGACTCTCAACGACGACTCGTTCACCAACTGGAAGAACCGCGAGGAGATCGCGGAGTCGATGATCCCGATCATCGGGAAGCTGCACCGGGAGCGGGACGTGACGGTCCTGCTGCACAGCCGCTCCCTGGTGAACAAGTCGGTGGTCAGCATCCTCAAGACCCACCGTTTCGCCCGGCAGATCGCCGGCGTGGAGCTGTCGGTGACCGACACCCTGCCGTTCTTGCAGACCCTCACCACGCTCGACCTCGGCCCGTCGCAGATCGACATCGGCCTGCTCGCCGAGGCCTACCAGGCCGACGACCGGGGCCTGTCGATCGCGGAGTTCACCGCCGAGGCCGTCGCCGGTGCCACGGGCGCCGACAAGATCGAGCGCCGTGAGGGCCGGGACGTTGTCCTCTACGGCTTCGGCCGCATCGGCCGGCTCGTCGCCCGGCTGCTCATCGAGAAGTCCGGCTCGGGCAACGGTCTGCGGCTGCGGGCCATCGTCGTGCGCGGCGGTGGCGAGCAGGACATCGTCAAGCGTGCCTCGCTGCTGCGCCGCGACTCGATCCACGGCCAGTTCCAGGGCACGATCACCGTCGACGAGGCGAACAGCACGATCGTCGCCAACGGCAACACCATCAAGGTGATCTACGCCAACGACCCGTCCGAGGTCGACTACACGGCGTACGGCATCAAGGACGCCATCCTCATCGACAACACCGGCAAGTGGCGCGACCGCGAGGGCCTGTCCGGGCACCTGCGCCCCGGTGTCGACAAGGTCGTGCTGACCGCGCCCGGCAAGGGCGACGTTCCGAACATCGTGCACGGCGTCAACCACGACACGATCAAGCCGGACGAGCAGATCCTGTCCTGCGCGTCCTGCACCACGAACGCGATCGTGCCGCCGCTGAAGGCGATGGACGACGAGTACGGGGTCCTGCGCGGCCACGTCGAGACGGTTCACTCGTTCACCAACGACCAGAACCTGCTGGACAACTACCACAAGGCCGACCGTCGCGGCCGGTCCGCGCCGCTCAACATGGTCATCACCGAGACCGGTGCCGCCTCCGCCGTCGCGAAGGCGTTGCCCGACCTCAAGGCGCCCATCACCGGCAGCTCGATCCGCGTCCCGGTGCCGGACGTCTCGATCGCGATCCTCAGCCTGCGGCTGGGCCGGGAGACCACCCGCGAGGAGGTCCTCGACCACCTCCGCGACGTCTCCCTGACCTCGCCGCTCAAGCGCCAGATCGACTTCACCACGGCTCCCGACGCGGTCTCCAGCGACTTCATCGGCTCGCGCCACGCCTCGATCGTCGACGCCGGCGCGACCAAGGTCGACGGCGACAACGCGATCCTCTACCTGTGGTACGACAACGAGTTCGGCTACTCGTGCCAGGTCATCCGTGTCGTGCAGCACGTGTCCGGCGTGGAGTACCCGACGTACCCGGCCCCGGCGGTCTGATCCGGGAAGACGGAGAGCGCGGGGCGTGCGGGCCCCGCGCTCTCCGTGCATTCAGCGGCGGGTGAGCTCGATCCGGTACTCCCGTGTCTGTGAGCCGTCCTCGCCGGTCACGGTCACGGTGTGGACCGTCCTGCCCCCGGCGGTGTCCCTCCGGAACGTCACTTTCGCGTAGGGGTCACGCGGTGTGGCGGTGATCGCGGCGCAGTCCGGGCGGTCGACCGCCAGCCGGTAGCTCGTCCGGTCCGGCTCGAATCCGCTCAGGGTCTTGCCGTCCACCGTGATCGACGCGGCCGCGGCGTCGGCGGAAGCGCCCGGCGCCTTGGCGAGGACCTCGATCTCCCCGAGGGTGATGTAGCCGCCCGGACGGGCCCTCATCACCACGCGCACGCCCGTCACCGGGCCCGCCGCGCGCACCGGCACGTCGGCCACCGGCGTCCCCTCGGTGCCGACGGCGACCTGGTCGCTCGCGTCGGACCACGTGCCGTCGGAGCCCCGCACCTGCACCGTGAGGGACTCCGCGAAGCTGACGTTGGTGCCGTCACGGTGGAAGTGGGTCACGACCCGGCTCACATCGCGGGCTTCCGGCAGCGTGAAGGTGAGGGTGTCGGAGGGGTTCTTCGTGCCGGATCTCCAGTTCGACCAGGCCTTCTCGGACGTGGTGCCGTTGCGCAGGCCGTCGGCGGAGTAGCCGCTCTCGGTGTAGGTGGCGCCGACCGTCACGCCCTCCTCGCGCGCGGCGTTGGTCTCCCGCGGTGCGGTGACCTGGACGCGTAGGGCCGCGGCGGCCGTGTCCCCGCCCGGGACCCGGGCCGTGCCGCGCAGGGTCACCACGCCGGTGTCGCCGAAGGCACCTTCGGGTGCGGGCTCCCAGGTGACCGGGAGTTCGGCGGTGCCGCCGTGCCGTCCCACGCCCGTCACCGTGGCGGGCAGGGCCGGGCGTCCGCCGGTGTACGTCTTGGCGCGGGCCGGAAGGGTGGTGGCGATGGTGTCCACCGTGACCACCGCTTCGGCCGGGACGGTCCGGCCCAGGGCGTCCGTGGCCCGGCCCTTCACGCGTACCGTCCCGGGCTTGCGCCAGCGTGCGTCGGAGGGCGGCGTCCACTGCACGGGGAGCGCGCCCCGGGCACCGTCACGGAAGACGGGTGTCACGGTCCCGGGCAGCTCGGGGGCGCGCCCGGGAACGGTGAACGCCTTGGCCGGCTGCGTACGGAGCACCGTCTCGTCGGTCACGCCCCAGCGCTGGTTCGCGCCCGAGGTCGGGAGGTGGGCCGAGACGCGGGCGCCGTCCGCGGTCGACTGCCCGACGACGTCGAGGAGACGGCCCGTCGCGGCGTTGACGAAGGTCCAGGTGCCGTCGCCGGTGGTGGACATGATCCAACGTCCGGCGGGTGTGGCCCCGTCTTCGAGCACGGCCTCGTCGTCCCGCACGGCCAGATGCCTGCCGCTCGCGGCGTTGACGAGGGCGTAGCGTTCACGGTTGCCCTCGCCGCGGGTCAGCTGCTTCACCCGCCACAGCTGGGAGTCGGCGGCAGGGTTCGGCGTGCGGACGACGACGCCGTCGCCGTCGGCCGACGGTGCGAGGGACTTGCCGCTCTGGGTGCCCTTCAGGCGGTAGACATGGCCGGGCTGGACGAGCCCGGCGTCGGCGGCGGTACCGGACACGCCGTCGACGAGGAGGGTGGTGACCGACTTGGCCGGGACGGTCACGGTGGCCGAGTCGTTCTTCACCGCGACGGGCGTGCCGCGGACGAGCGCGCCGTCTGCGCTGGTCACCACGGGGGTCACAGTGGCGTCGGGGGCGACCCGCCGGAACTTCGTGAGGTCCACGGTCACCGCCCGCGGGGTCGTGCCGTTGTTGACGTGCACCACCGTCGCCCCACGGCCGGACTTGCGTACGGCGGCGACGCTGGAGGGGTCGTCGGTCTTGACGAAGTGGTCGCCGGGGCGGATGTGGTGGGTGAAGTTGCGCAGGGTGTGGTACTTGGTGTTGGCCTTGACCGGGCAGGTCTCCAGCGTGTCCCCGGCGGTGCAGTTGAACGGGACGTGGATGCTGCCCCAGTTCTTGCCGGCCTGCGCCTGCGGGATGGAGTCCTCGACGGGCTGCCACAACACCCAGGCGGACGGCTCCAGTTCACGGATGTCCTCGACGACGCGGGTCGCGATGCCGAGTCCCGGTTCCATGCCGGTGAAGTCGGTGCCGGTCCCCCAGGTGCCCTCGACCTCGCTCATCCAGAACGGCTTGTCAGCGGCCTTGGCGCTGTCTCGGGCGCCGGTGCGCATGCCGGTGCCGTACGTGTGTACGTTGAGCTGGTCGACGGCGGCCCGGGCGGTGCCGTCGTAGGCGTTCCAGTTGCGGACGAAGGTGCTGGGGTTGGTCTCGTCCATCGCGGAGATCGTGGCGCGGGTTCTGGCCTTCTCCAGTGCGCGGTGCAGGGCCAGTACGACCTTCTGCTGGAGTTCTGGGCCGGCGTGCGCGCCCTCCTGGCGGCCGCCGGTGGGCTGCCCGTCGGGGCCGATCTGGGTGCCCCAGTAGTTGGTGTTGGGCTCGTTGAGCGGGGCGATGGTGTCGAACCGGATGCGGTGCTTCTTCTCCAGCTGATCGGTGACCTCGACCAGATAGGTGGCGAAGTCGTCGACGCGGTCCGCCCGTATCTGGTCGGCGTTCGCGTCGAAGCCGCCCGAGACGTAGCCGCTGACGGTCTGGAACCAGGGCGGTGAGTTGCTGAAGGCCTCCCACTTCGTCACCTTGCTCTTGACGCGGTCCACCCACCAGCGCTGGCCCGGGTCTGCGGACCAGTCCCAGTGCTCGGGGTTGTCAGGGTTCCACCAGTCGGTGTCCTCCCTGGTGGTGCCCTCAGGCGCCTTCCAGAAGCCGTCCATCGTCGCGCCGGTCTTCATGTAGTCCTTGCGGACGTCGGGGGCGTTGCCGCCGCCGATGTTGAAGCGCGCGATGTTCAGGCGGAGTCCGTCCTCGCCGAACAGCATGTCGGCGAGCTTCTGCCGGATGGGTTCGGGGTAGCGGCCGGTGATGTTGGCGAACCAGACGAGGCTCGTCCCCCACCCTTCGAACTCCTGCTGCCGGTAGGACGGGTCGATGCCCACCGTGACCGCACTCGCGGGCGGGTCGGCGGCAGCGGCGGCGGGAGGCACGGCCATGAGGCCCGCGCCGAGCGCCAGGGGGACGGCAATCGCCAGTGCCGTCCGGGCGAGGCGATGTCTGCTGGACATGGATTCCCTTCGAGAGCGAACAGAACCGCGCAGAATCAATCGAGTTTCCCGAATGTTTTAGGACGGCAATCAACACGTCAAGAGGTGGGGCGAGTTGAGAACCGGCGCACACCCCTTGACGCGTTCCGGCCGGGCGCGTTCGGTTCGCTCGACCCCCGCCTCACCGCCGCGGACCTCATCGCTGAGCCCTGGCTGACCCACCGGGCGCTCGTGCCCGCGTCACGGCGTGCGGCGCGCGTGACGGAGCTGCTGGACATGGTCGGCCTGCGAGACTCGGACGCGCCTCGCCTTCCGTACGAGTTCTCCGGAGGGCAGCGGCAGCGGATCGGGATCGCCCGGGCCCTGGCACTGGAGCCCGGGGTGATCGTCTGCGACGAGCCCGTCTCCGCGCTGGACCTGTCGGTGCAGGCACAGGTGCTCAACCTCCTGTGCGACCTGCGGGACGAGCTGGGCCTGTCGTACGTGTTCATCTCGCACGACCTGTCCGTGGTGCGGCACCTGGCCGACCGGGTCGCCGTGATGTACCTCGTCAGGATGGTGGAGTCGGGCCCCACGGAGGAGGTTCACGAGCGTCCGCGCCACCCGTACACCGAGGCGCTGCTGTCCGACGGGCGCCGAAGGCAGCGCATCCTGCTCACCGGTGAGTTCCCGTCACCGGCCGACCCGCCCTCCGGGTGCCGGTTCCGGACCCGGTGCCCGCGCGTGCGGGACCTGTCCGCCGAGTCCGTGCCCACGCCGCCGCCCGTGCGCCGCTCCACGGAGCCGCCTGCCACCACCCCCTCGTAGAGGCTTCTGCGGCGTGACGGGCCCGGTCCTGTCCCGTGCAGGCCGAACAGGGCCGTGCCGCGTCCCCCACGGACGCGGCACGGCCACCTGATCTCGGTTCTCGCGAACGACTCAGTGCTTGAAGACGTCCTTGGTCTTCTCCTTGGCCTGGCGGGCGTCACCCTTCGACTGCTCTGCCCGGCCCTCGGCCTCCAGCCGCTCGTTGCCCACCGCGCGGCCGATCGTCTCCTTGGCCTTGCCCTTGGCCTGCTCGGCCTTCGCCTTGCCCTTCTGATCTCCAGCCACGGTTCGCTCACTCCACGTCGTGTCCGACTACAGGTCACCGCACGAGTGACCACGGGAGCGGCGGCCCAAACGTGTCACGGGCCCCCACGTCCGTCACCGGTGGCCAGGAGAGCAGCTCGCACACCAGCGCGCCGCACCACCACTGTTCCACCTGGTCGGGAGACCACCCGCGCTCGCCGGTCAGCACGGCGTACACGTCGATGTTGCACAGCGCCGCGCAGACGTCGGCCGCCGACGGCACGTCCAGTCCGGTGCGCAGGACGCCCGGCGGCCAGGAGGAGAAGACCTGCACCCGGGTCAGGTCGCCGCGCCGGCGGCCGCCCTCGTACAGCATGGCGAGCTCGGGCTCGCCGGGTGGCTGATGCGGGTGGTGTGGATCGTCGCGTACGGGATCGCCCTGCTGCGCACCGGACCAGGACGGCCGACCCGGCCGTTGATCGTCGGCCCTTCGCCTCGTGAGAGCCTGGGCGTGATCATGATAGGTGTGACGAGCGGGGACAGTGCATGACCATCAACCGGCCGGGCCTGCCCGGGGATCTGCCGTCGCCGCAGGTGCTGTGGGCGCGCTGGGCGCTCATCGCCGTACTGGAGGCCACCACGGCGGACGAGGAGGCGTATCACCGTACGGGGACCTGGGTGGACGACACGGGGCTCCGTCTGGACGATGCCGGTTGCACGTGGTGGAGGTTCGCACCGCGGGGCGCGGGGAGGTACGTGCTCTACGGCGAGGACGAGTCGAGCGGATGCAAGTGGCACCGGCCGCCGGTCGACATGCTCGCCGGCGCCCCCGCCTGGCTCCCCCACGACGAGCTGGGTGACTACAGAGGCGGCAATGAACTGGGCTGTGTCTACTGGTACGAGAACGGGTCCTGGGCCCGCGCCCCGTACCCCGGCACCCTGCGCGACGACGGCCTCGACTGCGGTATGAGCCGCTTCACCGACCGCGGCGACGTACTGCGCACGATCGCCGACGAGGACCACGGCGCCACGTCGGCCCGCGAGGCGGAGGCCCTGCTGGCGCACGCCGAGGGCCACCGGCTGACCCCGGAGCTCCTGATGTCCCTCACCGGCGACCCGGCCGGCCGACAGCGGGACCGGCCCGCCATGACCCGGGCGCTGGAGCTCGCGCGCCTGAACCGGCCCTGACCGCGGGGATCAGTGGCAGCGCCCGCCGGCGGGCTCCGCGACCTCCAGACGGCAGAAGCACGACGACTGGACCGGTACGTCGGCCAGTGCGCTCGCCTTCTTGAGCTGGTGGGCGACGAGGGCCGCCTCGCCGGTCTTGCCGGTGCGCAGCAGGCACTCGTGGAAGCCGTGCAGCGCCCAGACGTTGCCCGGGTGCTGGAGGGGCCGGGGCAGGGTGTCGTCGAGGCCGAGGTCGGCACGGTAGACCGCCTCGGCCTCCGCCACCCGGCCCTGCTCCAGCAGCAGTGCGCCGTAGGCGTGGCGGGTGGGCTGCATCCAGCCCCAGGGTTCGTCGTAGGGGAGGTTGTCGTCCAGTTCGATGGAGCGCTCCAAGGCGGCGAAGGCGAGGTCGTGGTTGCCCCTGCGGTATTCGAGTTCGCCGTCCAGCATGGCCGCGGCGATCGCGAGGATGTCGTGGCAGGTGTTGTTGAACAGCATCCGCGTGTCGGGCACGCGGCCCACCGCCGCCCGGAAGAGCTCGCGTTCGGCCTCCGCCCGGTCGACCTCGCCGGTGGCGGAGAGCGCGACGCACCGGGCGTAGTGCCGCATGGCGACGGTCATCGCGTAGAGCTCCGGGTCGGCGGGGGCGGGCAGTTCGAGGATCTCGGTCCAGCGGCCGAAGCGGATCAGGACGTGAACGCGCATGGCCAGGAAGGCTTCCAGCCAGTCGGCCATCGGGGGGCTCGGCACGCGGAGGAGGTCCTCGGGGATGGCCGCCTCCAGCTGGGCGGCGGTGTCGAGGGCGACCTGCGCCTGCCCGAGGAACATGGCGCCGTAGATCTTGAAGTGGTAGTTGTGCGCCCGGTAGAGGGTGTAGAAGTTCATGGCCCCGGCCTGCCGGTGGTACTTCTCGTCGGCGGCGATCGCGTCGCTGTTGGCCGCGACGACCTGGCGGTAGTCACCGCACAGGACGTCCAGGTGTGAGGGCATGTGGAGCAGGTGCCCGGCGTCGGGCACGATGCCGCGCAGCCGGTCGGCGACGGTGAGGGCCTGCTCCGGGGTCGGGGACATCTCCATCAGGTGGATGTAGAGGTGCAGGACCCCCGGGTGCCGTACGCCGGCCTCGGTGGCGAGGGCGCCTTCCAGTACGGCCCTGGCCTCGGTGGTCCGGGCGCCCTCGGCCGGCCGGCCGGTCCTGAGGTCCCACAGCTGCCACGGGGTGAGGTTCATCGCGGCGTCGGCGTGCAGGGTGGCGATGTCCGGGTCCTCGGGAGCCAGTTCGTACACGACGCGCATCGCGTCCGCGTAGGGCTCGTTCCACACCGAGCAGTCCTCGACGGCCTCCGGCTGTGGATAGCGGGCCCGCAGGGCGCCGATGAGGGCCCGCTCGACCGGGGTGGCGCGGGCAGCCTTCTCGTGAGCGCGTTCCACGGCGGTGTGCGTGCGTTCGACGGTCCGCACCAGTTCCTCGCCGTCGAAGAATTCCCAGGGCTTGTTGTAGTTCGGGCCGAGGGCGTAGGCGATTCCCCAATACGCCATCGCGCAGTCCGGATCGGCCGCGGCCGCCTTTTCGAAACAGGCGACGGCTTCCTCGTGATGGAAGGCGTACGTCCACACCAGGCCGCGGTCGAACCAGAGTTGGGCATCGGCGGAGGACGTGGTGACGGGACGGCTGTGCGTACCGAGGTCGTAATAGTCGCCCATGAGTTTCTCCTGGAAAAGCGGCCGGGGCCGTGAGAATAGCGGTTGCGGACACGCCCTCGGCTTTCCGATCAATTCTCGTATTTCCAGATTAGCGGTTCGGGTAGCGATGAAGCGCGCCGGTGCGACTCGCCCACCTCCCCCACAGGGGCGACACACTGCCACCGGCGCGAACCCTTCCCACACTGATGGCGCACGGTAGGCAAACGGTTACAGTCCGACATGGGGTGGCGATCATCTTGTCGTTCGATCGTGGGTACCTTGGCCGGTGGGCTGGCACGGCCCAACTCCCGCTCCCTAGGATGTACTTCCTGTCCAGCCAGTCCGTTGGCGCGGCACCTTGCAGGGGGAACGATGCACTCCGAGAAGCAGCTGTCCACCGAGATCGACGCGAACGTGCCGACGGCAGCGCGCATGTACGACCACTACCTGGGTGGCAAGGACAATTACGCGGCGGACCGCGCCGCGTGCGAGGAACTCGACAAGGTCGTCCCCAGCACGCGCCGCCTGGCCCTGAACAACCGGCGCTTCCTCCAGCGGGTCGTGAAGACCCTCTCGGAGGAGTACGGCATCCGGCAGTACCTGGACCACGGATCCGGCCTGCCGACGCAGGACAACGTGCACCAGGTCGCCCAGCGCATCGACCCCACGACCCACGTGGTCTACGTCGACAACGACCCGATGGTGCTGGTGCACGGCCGCGCGCTGCTGGAGCAGGACGAGCGGACGACCGTCATCCACGCGGACATGCGCGAGACCGACCAGATCTTCGGCCACGCCGACACCAAGCGGCTGATCGACTTCGACGAGCCGGTGTGCGTGCTGTTCAACTCCGTGTTCCATTGCATCCCGGACAGCGACACCGACGGGCCGCTCGCGGTGGCCCGGCGCGTGCGGGAGCGGCTCGCGCCCGGCAGCTTCATGGTGATGTGCCAGCTGGTCAGCGAGGACCCCGAGGTCCGCGCCTTCGTCACGAACTTCATGGACCAGGCGACCCAGGGCCACTGGGGCCGCGTGCGCGAACCGAAGGACGTGGAGACGTACTTCGAGGGCCTGGAGATCCTGGAGCCGGGGCTCGTCGAGGTGTCGACCTGGCGTCCGGACACCGAGGTGGTGCCCCGTCAGCTCACCCACGAGTGGATCGAGTTCGGCGGCGTCGGGCGGATCCCGCTGGAGAAGTGACCCGCAGATGTGACCGGAGCGGTACCTCGCGCGGGGCGGCCGTCGCCCCTCACGAGGTTCCGCAGGTCACGGGTAGCGCTGCTCCATCGTCTGCCGCAGCAGCTCCATCGAGTCACGGGGCTTGAGCGCCTCGTCCGCGAGCCGGTCCAGCGCGATCCGGTACTCCTCGGTCTCGTCGCGGTCCTCAAGGAAGTTCGCGCTCTTGATGTGCTCCAGGTAGCCCACGTCGGGCAGATCAAGGCCGCCGAAGCGCAGATACGTGATCGGGATGGCGGGCGCCGAGGCGTTGGTGACGCTCAGCGGCACGATCTGCAGCGTCACATTGGGGCGCCCGGCCATCTCGACGAGGTGCACGAGCTGCTCCCGCATCACGTCGGTGCTGCCCAGGACGCGCAGCAGCACGGACTCGTCGATGATCACCCACAGCTGTGGGGCGTCGGCCCGTGACACCAACCGGGCCCGGTGCCTGCGCAGTTCGACGCGCCGCTCCACCTCGCTCGCGGGCGCGTTCGGCAGACCGCGCTCCACCACGGCCCGGGTGTAGGCGGGTGTCTGCAACAGGCCGGGCACGTACTGGATCTCGAAGGTACGGATGGTGGCGGCGGCCTCCTGGAGCCCGACCAGCCGGTCGAACCACTCGGGCATCAGCCGCTTGTCGTACCGCTGCCACCAGCCGGGCTCGCCGGCCCGTTGCAGCAGCTTGAGCAGCACGGAGACTTCGTAGTCGTCGGTGCCGTACAGCTCCAGCAGGGCGCGGACGTCGTTCTCCGTCGGCGGTCGGCGGCCCTTGCCCGACTCGATGCGGGACAGCTTCGCGGCACTGAACCCGACAGCGCGCGCCGCCTGGTCCTGGGCGAGCCCGGCGTCCTCGCGGAAGCCGGCGAGCTGTACACCGACCAGCATCTTCAGCAGAGTCGGCGCCGGCTCACGCCTGTCCAGGTAGGGTTCCAGACGGGAGATGCGATGCGACGCGGCGGACATCCTGACTCCCAGCAGACCGGCACAAGGGCGATTAACACTATCGCACTTCACCGGGTCTTCACGCATCCGCCCGCAAAGCCCCCGCGGAAGTGGGGAGTTGGACTCCGCTTCTCCCCGAGGGCATCACGCGCCGCGCGCAGCGGGACCGTTCCTCACAGCAGGTGGTCGAACTCGCCGTCCTTCGCCCCGGCCAGGAAGGCCGCCACCTCCGCCGACGTGTAGACGAGGGCGGGCCCGTCGGGGTCGCGGGAGTTGCGCAGGGCGATCCCGCCGTCGACGAGGGGGGCGACCTCGACGCAGTTGCCCTCGGCGTTGCTGTGCCGGCTCTTCACCCAGCAGGCTTCCAACGAGCTTGCCCGCACTCCGTTCTGCACTGGTGGCACCGCAGTCTCCTCGCTGTTCTCGTTCCCCGCCGCGCACGGTGTGCCCGGCCGTCCGGACGAGTGGCGGACGCGTCCCTTCGACCGCACTCGTCCCGGCTTGCGTACCCACAACGGCTTGATTCTCACGCAATTTCTCGTGCAATTGCACGCGAGCGCCTTCAGCGTGGATAATAGCTGCGGCGTCAACCCCCGGGCTGGCGCCGCGTCCTGACGTCGCATCGGGGAGATGCCGTGTCATCACCTGCGCAGCACGTGCTCCGGCCGCCGAGTGGAGCTGCGGCACACGCAGGCGCACCCGCGGCGGACCCCGCCTTCCCGGCCGGCTCGCATCCGGCCTCGCCGTACGGGGCTCCACCCTCAATGCCGAAGACACTGCCGCAGTTCTCGGGTGCCCTGTCCGCGTCGGCCGCGCTGCAAGTCGAGTGCAGCCGGGAGGGGTTCGCGCGAGCCCGGTCCTTCACCCGCGTCACCCTGCACGGCTGGTCGCTCGACCACCGCTGCGACGACGCGACCCTCGTCATCACCGAGCTCACCGCCAACGCCGCGACGCACGCGGCGCCGAGAGCCTCGATGGCGCCGGGCGTGCCGGAGATCCGGCTCGGGTTCCTCCTGGACCCCGGCCACCTGCTGGTCACCGTCTCCGACCTCGACGACCACCCGCCCGTGTACCGGCCGGCTGGCATCGCCCTGGAGGAGCACGGCCGGGGGCTGTGCATCGTCGACGCCCTGTCCGAGGAGTGGGGCTGGGCCCCCAGTCCCCCGGCGGGCAAGACGGTCTGGGCCAGGATGTCGACCCGGCCCGCCCCACCCTGTCCACCCATCTGACACCACTGCCGCGGAAAGGCCCCTCGCCATGCGCAGCGCTTCGACGGAACACCCGGGCGGCGAGCGCCCCCAGCGCCCCGACGCCCCGGCCCGTAACACGCAGCTCACAGCACTGGACCGCGTGCCGTGGGGCGACATCCAGGACTCCACGGGTTCGGCTGCGGCCATCCCCCAGTTGCTCACCGGCATCGCGGGGGGTGACGCCGACCTCGCCCGCTCCGCCCTCGACGACCTGCGGAAACGGATCTGCCAGTTCGGTTTCGTGGTGGAGCAGGCGACCGCGGCCACGGTTCCGTTCCTGTGGGAGCTGGCGAAGCTGCCGCAGGTGACCTGCCGCGCCCAGATCATCCGGCTGCTCCAGAACATCGCCGACGCACGGCAGTGGGAGAGCACCGCCGCCGTCTATCCGAAGCTGCTGAACCACCGGGAGAACCCGGTGGTGTGGGAGCGTGCGGCGCGCCAGGCGGTGCGGTCCCGGCGCGGTGAGCTGGGACGGCTGATGGCGGACGAGGACGGCGAGATCGCCCGGGCCACGACCGAGCTGGCCCGCTCGCTGGGCGCCTGACACGGCCGTACGTTCTCCGGTGGGCAGGCCGCACGTTCACCGAAGGGTGGCGAGCCCGTCCGGCCCGCAGACGTGACGAAACGGTGAGGACCCCCTGTCACCATGGGTGATGCCCCTCGCCTCCCGGGGCCGGGCAGTGTAGACATGGCACATGGTCCGACTCTTGGGTCGATCCGGGACTCGATCGCCCCTGCGGCCCGGCGCTGCGCCGTCGGCACGGCAGCGGCGGGAGGCGGGCCCGCCACGGTGGCAACCGGGGGCGGGGCTGCGGTCGGTGCTGGGCGGACGCAGCGTCGCCGGACAGGTGTTCCTGCTCGTCGTGGTGATCGTGCTGCTGCTGGTCGTGGCGGCCGTCGTGGCACTGGTGCTGCAAGTGCGGCACGACACGACACAGGAGGCCCGCAACCGTTCGCTCGCCGTCGCGGAGACCTTCGCCAACGCGCCGGGCACCGTCGAGGCGCTGCAGAGCCCCGATCCCACCGCCGTGCTCCAGCCCCGGGCCGAGGCCGCCCGGGAGCGGTCGAGGGTCGACTTCGTCGTCGTCATGAACACCGACGGGATCCGCTACACCCATCCCAGGACGGACCGGATCGGGAAGAAGTTCGTCGGGACGCTCGCGCCGGCGCTGGCCGGGAAGTCGTTCACCGAGGAGATCGAGGGCACCATCGGCCCGCTCGTACAGGCCGTGGTACCGGTGAAGGACGCGGACGGCCGGGTCGTGGGCCTGGTCTCGGCGGGGATCACGACCAAGAGCGTCGGCGGCACCGCCGACCGTCAGCTGCCGCTCGTGCTCACGGCCGCCGCGGCCGCGCTCGTCCTGGCGACAGCGGGTGCCGCACTGGTGAGCCGGCGACTGCTGCGCCAGACCCACGGGCTCGGCCCCCACGAGATGACCCGGATGTACGAACATCACGACGCCGTGCTGCACGCCGTCCGGGAGGGCGTGCTCATCGTCGACGACGGGGGCACCCTGGTCCTCGCCAACGACGAGGCGCACCGGCTGCTGGGGCTGCCCGCCGACGCCGAGGGCCGGCACGTCCTCAGTCTCGGCCTCGACCCGGGTACCGCCGACCTGCTGGCCTCCAGACGCGTCGCCACGGACGAGGTGCACCTCGTCGGGGACCGGCTCCTCGCCGTCAACCAGCGGACGACGGACCGTGCGGGGGTGCCGCCCGGCAGCGTCGCCACCCTGCGCGACTCCACGGAACTGCGGGCGCTGTCCGGGCGGGCCGAGACCGCGCGGGAGCGGCTCAACATGCTGTACGACGCCGGTGTGGGCATCGGCACCAGTCTGGACGTGACGCGCACGGCCGAGGAGCTGACCGAGCTGGCCGTGCCGCGGTTCGCCGACTTCGTCACCGTGGACCTGTTCGACGCGGTGCTGGGCGGCGGGCAGCCGAACGCGGCGGCCTCGCTCAGCCGGACCGCGGTGAGCGGGATCCGCAAGGACGCGCCGCTCTATCCGGTCGGCGAGCGGATCAGGTTCGTCGAGTCCTCGCCGCAGGGCCGCAGTCTCGCCACCGGCGGGCCCGTCCTGGAGCCCCGGCTGGGCGAGGCCCCGGGCTGGCAGGCGCAGGATCTGGAGCGCTCGGCCCAGATCGTCGCGTACGGCATCCACTCGCTGATCACGGTGCCGCTGCGGGCCGGCACCCTGGTGCTGGGCGTGGTCAGCTTCTGGCGCTGCGAGAAGCCGGAGCCCTTCGACGCGGACGAGCTGGCCCTGGCCGAGGAACTGGTCGCGCGGGCCGCCGTCTCCATCGACAACGCGCGCCGCTACACCCGCGAGCACAGCATGGCCGTGACGCTCCAGCGCAGCCTGCTCCCCCGCAACCTGCCGGAGCAGGGTGCCCTGGAGATCGCCTACCGCTATCTGCCCGCGCAGGCCGGGGTGGGCGGTGACTGGTTCGACGTGCTGCCGCTGTCGGGGGCCCGGGTGGCGCTCGTGGTCGGGGACGTCGTCGGTCACGGACTGCACGCCGCGGCCACGATGGGGCGGCTGCGCACCGCGGTGCACAACTTCTCCGCCCTCGACCTGCCGCCCGAGGAACTGATCGCCCTGCTGGACGAGTTGGTCGGCCGGATCGACCAGGACGAGACGGAGGACGAGGGCAGCGCCCCGGTCACCGGCGCGACGTGTCTGTACGCCGTCTACGACCCGGTGTCCCGGCGCTGCACCGTCGCGCGGGCCGGGCACCCCCCGCCGGCGCTGATCCACCCGGACGGCACGGTGGAGTATCCCGACGTGCCGGCCGGTCCCCCGCTGGGACTCGGGGGTCTGCCGTTCGAGACGGCGGAGCTGGAGCTGGCCGAGGGCAGCCGGCTCGTCCTCTACACCGACGGTCTTGTCGAGGACCGGGAGCGGGACATCGATGTGGGCCTGGAGATGCTGCGCAAGGCACTGGGCCGGGCGGGGCAGTCGCCGGAGGACACCTGCCGGGTCGTGCTCGACTCGCAGCTCACGGCCCGCTCCAGCGACGACATCGCGCTGATCGTCGCGCGCACCCGGGCGCTGGCCCCCGGCCAGGTCGCCGAGTGGCCGGTGCCGGCCGATCCCGCGGCCGTGGGCGAGGTGCGGGCGGCGGTGAGCCGGCAGCTGACCGAGTGGGGCCTGGACGAGCTGACCTTCAGCACGGAGCTGATCCTGAGCGAGCTGGTCACCAACGCGCTGCGGTACGGCGGCGGCCCCATACGCGTCAGGATGCTGCGCGACCGCAACCTGATCTGCGAGGTGTTCGACAGCAGCAGCACCTCACCGCACCTGCGGTACGCGACCATGACGGACGAGGGTGGGCGCGGCCTGTTCCTGGTCGCGCAGCTCGCGGAGCGCTGGGGGACGCGCTACCTGCGCGCGGGGAAGGTCATCTGGGCGGAGCAGCCCCTGCCATAAGGGGAACCATGGGCTTCCCATAAAGTAGCCTTATGAGCTCATAGACCGGACCCCCGTACCGACTTAGGCATGCCTTAGTTTAGGCTTCCCGTCGAGATCGCTTGTCGCCGCTCGAAGGGAACCTGACCATGCCCCGCCCCCTGCGGGTAGCCATCGTCGGATCCGGCCCCGCCGGGATCTACGCCGCCGACGCCCTGCTCAAGTCCGAGGTGGCCGCCGAACCCGGCGTTTCCATCGACATCTTCGAGCGCATGCCGGCGCCGTTCGGTCTGATCCGTTACGGCGTCGCTCCCGATCACCCGCGGATCAAGGGCATCATCACGGCCCTGCACCAGGTGCTCGACAAACCACAGATCCGGCTCTTCGGCAACGTGGACTACGGCACCGACATCGGCCTGGACGACCTGCGCGCGTTCTACGACGGCGTGATCTTCGCCACCGGCGCGACGGCCGACCGGGCGCTCTCACTGCCGGGCATCGACCTGGACGGCTCGTACGGCGCCGCGGACTTCGTGTCCTGGTACGACGGCCACCCGGACGTGCCGCGCACCTGGCCGCTGGAGGCGGAGAAGGTCGCCGTGCTCGGCGTCGGCAACGTGGCGCTCGACATCGCGCGCGTCCTGGCCAAGACGGCGGACGAACTGCTGCCGACCGAGATCCCCGCGAACGTCTACGAGGGTCTGAAGGCCAACCGGGCCAAGGAGATCCACGTCTTCGGCCGACGCGGCCCGGCGCAGGCGAAGTTCAGCCCGATGGAACTGCGGGAGCTGGACCACTCCCCCAACATCGAGGTCATCGTCGACCCCGAGGACATCGACTACGACGAGGGCTCGATCACCACGCGGCGCGGCAACAAGCAGGCCGACATGGTGGCCAAGACCCTGGAGAACTGGGCGATCCGCGACGTCGGCGACCGGCCCCACAAGCTCTTCCTGCACTTCTTCGAGTCGCCGGTCGAGGTCCTCGGCGAGGACGGCAAGGTCGTGGGCCTGCGCACCGAGCGCACGGAACTCGACGGCACCGGCAACGTCAAGGGCACCGGCACGTTCAACACCTGGGACGTCGGCGCGGTGTACCGCGCGGTGGGCTACCTGTCCGACAAGCTCCCCAAGCTGCCCTGGGACATCGACTCGGGCACCGTGCCGGACGAGGGCGGCCGGGTCATGCAGGAGTCGGGCGAGCACCTGCAGTCCACGTACGTCACCGGCTGGATCCGGCGCGGCCCCATCGGCCTCATCGGGCACACCAAGGGCGACGCCAACGAGACGGTGGCGAACCTGCTGGACGACTACCGCAACGACCGGCTGCACACGCCCGCAACTCCCGCCCCCGAGGCCGTGGACGCGTTCCTCGCCGAGCGCGACATCCGCTTCACCACCTGGGACGGCTGGTACAAGCTGGACGCCGCGGAGAAGGCTCTGGGCGAGCCCGAGGGCCGCGAGCGCGTGAAGATCGTCGAGCGCGAGGACATGCTGCGGGCCAGCGGCGCCTGACGCTTCGCACCTGACGTTTTACCTCCCGCGGGGCGGGTTCGGTGGCAATGTCACCGGACCCGCCCTTCTGCGTACTTGAAGCGTGTACGATCCGGATGCTTCACCGAACCATCACATCGCCTTCACCTGAAGGCCATGCAGGGGGGACGAACGTCCATGCGCATACGCCTTGTCGCCACCACGGCTCTCGCCGCCGGAGCCCTGACCGCCCTGTCGGCGGTCCCGGCCCAGGCCGCCGAGTACGACTCCGCGCTGAAGATCCGGGGCATCCAGTACGACGCTCCCGGGAGCGACTCCAACCGCTGCTCGGGCGGGAACACCGCCGAGGAGTACCTGACCATCAAGAACTACTCGCGCTCAACGACGGTGAACCTCAAGGGGTACGTCGTGAAGGACGCGGCGGGAAACAAGTTCACCTTCACCGCGAGCCACACCCTCCAGCCGGGTGACTACGTGAAGCTGCGCGGCGGCAACGGGACCGACTCCGACACCAGGAACGTCGTCTACCGCGACAACTGCAACTTCATGTGGAACAACGACAAGGACACGATCTACGTGTACAAGCCGTCCGGCAGCCGTGCCGACGTGCACTCGTACACCAAGAGCGGCTCCGACCCGGACCGCAACGGGTACATCACCTTCCACGGCTGAGCCTTTTGCCGATCCGGCAACAGGCTTGGCGTGCGGCGCGGCGGGCGCTGGATGATCGGTGGACCGAACGCCCTTCGGATCGCGGGAGGATCCATGCCGCAGACGTCCGCCGCCGACCGCACCCATCGCCTGGTGCCCACACCGGCCGGCCGCACCCACCTCGTGGAGCAGGGCGCCGGACCGCTCGTCCTCCTGCTGCACGGGTTCCCCGAGTCCTGGTACTCCTGGCGCCACCAGGTGCCCGCTCTGGCAGCGGCCGGCTACCGCGCGGTCGCCGTGGACGTACGCGGCTACGGGCGCTCGTCCCGGCCCCCGGAGGCGGACGCGTACCGGATGCTCGATCTGGTGGCGGACAACGTCGCCGTGGTGGAGGCTCTGGGCGAGCCGTCCGCCGTGCTCGTCGGGCACGACTGGGGCGCGAGCATCGCGGCGACCTCCGCTCTGGTCCGGCCGGAGACCTTCCGCGCGGTGGGACTGCTGAGCGTGCCCTACACCCCGCCCGGCGGGCCGCGACCGAGTGAGGTCTTCGCGCGGATGGGGGGTGACGAGGAGTTCTACGTCTCCTACTTCCAGGAGCCGGGCCGGGCCGAGGCGGAGATCGAGCCCGACGTGCGCGGCTGGCTCGCGGGCTTCTACGCGGCCCTGTCGGGGGACACGCTGCCCGGGGCCGACCCCCATTTCGTGGCCCCCGGCGGTCGGTTGCGCGACCGGTTCCCCGCCGGCCGGCTGCCGGAGTGGCTGAGTGAGGCCGACCTCGACGTCTACGCCGCGGAGTTCGAACGCACCGGACTGACGGGGGCGCTGAACCGGTACCGGAACATGGACCGCGACTGGCGGGACCTCGCGGACTTCGCCGGGGCCCCCGTCACCCAGCCGTCGCTGTTCATCGGAGGCACCCTGGACGCGTCCACGACCTGGCTGGCCGACGCGATCGAGGCATACCCGAGCACGCTGCCCGGGCTGAAGGGCTCGCACCTTCTGGACGGCTGCGGTCACTTCGTTCAGCAGGAGCGTCCCGCCGACACCAACCGGCTCCTGATCGAGTGGCTCGCCGGCCTCCCGGGCTAGGGCAGCCAGCGGTCGAGGTGGGCGCGCAGACCCGTGAGGTCGGTGCCTCGTGCCAGGTGACCCACGTACCCGTCGGGCCGTACGAGGGCGTGCGTGGTGCCCGGCCAGGGGCTCCGCGGGCCCAGGCGGTGCACGTTCAGCAAGCCGTGCCGCTCGCCCAGCGGCAGGTCGTCGGGCCAGTGGTGGGCGGGGCCGGTGAGCAGCAGGTGGTAGCCCGGTCCGGTGATGCGGCGCTGGAGTCCGGCCGGGGTGTCGGGCAGGCGGTCTCCCGCGCGGGGGCCCTGCCGAGGGCGCTGCGGTCCCGTGGCGGAGGCGGGGCCGCGTCGGTAGTGGATGCCGAGTTCGGAGACCGTACGGAACAGGCGTGCCCGGGCACCGGTCGCGCGCAGGAGCAGCGGGGCCAGGTGGGGAGCGAGGCGCGCCCGCGCCAGCCGCAGGACCGGGTGGCCGCTCGTACCGATGGTGAACGCGCGGTCGGTGAGCCTGCGTACGCCGTGGCCGACCGGGGCACGCTCGGCCTCGTACGTCTCCAGCAACTCCTCCGGTGCGGCCCCGCAGCAGACGTGGGCGAGTTTCCAGCCCAGGTTGAGGGCGTCCTGGATGCCGGTGTTCATGCCCTGTCCCCCGGCCGGGCTGTGGATGTGCGCCGCGTCGCCGGCGAGGAAGAACGGGCCCTTGCGGTAGTGGGTGGCGCCGCGGTTGTGGATGCGGAAGCTGGTCATCCAGACCGGGTCGTGCAGGGACGGCCTGTCGGGCGTCCAGTCGTCGGCGATCCGCTGGAGGAGGTCCAGGGTGACCTCGCCGCCGGGGGCGTCCGGCGGGTGCATAGCGATCATCCGCCAGGTGGCAGGAGTGCCGAGCGGGAAGAAGAACAGCAGCCCGGCCGCCGTCAGATACGTGTGTGCGGTGCCCTGCTCCAGCCCGTCGGCCTCCAGGTCCGCCAGCAGGAACGTCTGCGGATAGGCGTACCCCTCGAAGGCGATGCCCGCCAGGGCACGCACGGTGCTGCGTGCGCCGTCGCAGCCCACGACATAGCGGGCCCGCACCGTCTCCTCGGTCCCGTCGCGGCGTCGCAGGCGGCAGGTGACGTACTCGCCCTCCGGTTCAGCGCCGAGCAGTTCGGTGCCCCGCTCCACCGTCACGTCCCGCTCGGCCAGATGAGCCGCGAGGGTGGCTTCCGTCTCCGACTGCGGAAGGAACAGCAGGAAGGGGTACGGCGTGTCGTCGCAGCCGACGTCGAACAGCGGGACGCGCAGCACCCGTCGGGGCAGATGCAGGTGGAGCCGGACGGCCGTGTTGCCCCGATCGACGAGGTCGTCCGCCACGCCGAACGCGGACAGCATCTCCAGGGTGCGGGGCTGGATCGCGGGAGCGCGTGACTCCCGGGCGCGGTCCAGTGACCGGTCGACGATCCGGAACGGGGTGTCACCGGCGCGCAGTTGGGTCGCGAGGGCGAGCCCGGTGGGGCCCGCGCCCACCACGAGCACGTCCAGGGGTGCCGTCATGGCACCCACCGTAGACGCGGCAGGCCGCGCGCGGGCCGTCGTCGTGCGGCGTGCCGGTGCCCTCCGCGACGTGTCCGTGGCGGAGGGCTCCCGTCCGGTGGTGCCGGTTCAGACCTCCAGGTCGGCCTCGATACGGCGCAGCTGGTGGCGGGCCATCGCGAGATTGGCCCGGCTCCCGTCGAGCACGAGGTAGAGGAAGAGTCCGCTGCCTCCGCGGCCCTTCAGGAGGCGGATGAGGTGGTACTGGGTGTTCAGGGTGATGAGGATGTCCTCGATCTCCTCCTTCAGTCCCAGGTGCTCCATGGTGCGCAGTTTGGACCGCACGACGTCGGTGTTGCCCGCGGCGGCGACTTCCAGGTTGAAGTCCTTGCTGCCGCCGAGGGTGCCGAGAGCCATACCGCTGGTGTAGTCGACGAGTGCGACGGCCGTCGCTCCGTCGATGGAGCTCAGGCATTCCTTCAGCGCGGTCTCCGTGTTGGCCATGCGCTCGGTTCCTTTCCTTCGGTCTTCTACTTCGGTGGGTCGGAAGGTTCGTGGGTCGGTGGTTCGGGTGGGTCTGGTCGGTGGTTCGGGTGGGTCTGGTGGTTCGGGTGGCTCAGATGCCGGTGTGCGGGCGCGGCTGGTGCGCGGGCCGCTGCGGGGTCCGTACCGGGAGGGTGCCGATGGGGCGGTCGCCGGCCGGGGGCACCGTGGCCAGGTGCTCTTCGGGTGCCGGCCGGTCGGCGTGGCGGCCGGTGCCCGGGCCGACGCCCGCGGCCACCAGGTCGGCGATCCGGGCGCCGCTGCGCCGGCCTTCGAGGTGCAGGCGGCCGACGTTGACGCGGTCCTCGGCCAGGAGGGTGAGCACGGCGGTCGTTCCGGCGGCGTAGGTCGCGACGTAGCCTCCGGAGCCCCGGACCAGCAGTTCGCGGAAGTCACCGCGGGCGGCGGCGTCGGTCATGCGGTAGGCGACGCCGAGGGCGGCGGCGGTGAGCGCCGCGAGTCCCTCCGGCTCGGTGCCGGGCACGTCGTGGGCGAGGACGAGTCCGTCGACGGTGGCCGCGAGGGAGCCCGTCAGCCGGGGTATGCGGGTGCGGAGCCGACGCAGTTCGTCCAGGACGTCGGTCTCGACGGCCATGAGCAGTCTCCTTTCGGCACGCTGTCTTCGCGCGCGGATCACAGTGCCTCCAAGGCGTGCAGGAGCCGTCGCAGCAGTGCGGTGTCGGGCTCGTCCGGTGCAGCGGGACGAGGTGAGGGGCCCGGCTCGGCGGACACGGTGGCGGGGGCGGACGCTGGGGCTGGGGCTGTCTCTTATACACATCTGACGCTGCCGACGATACTCC
>NZ_JNXI01000009.1 GCF_000717055.1 Streptomyces iakyrus
TTCGCAATCCACACCGAACCCAGAGGCCCTCGCCTCGTTCAAGGACCACTCAAGGCGTGTCGCCTGTCACCAACGTCCCGGGACAGCACACCTAGGCCGCTTCGCGGTGCTCGGAGACCCGTGCCGTGAACTCCGGGCCGGGAGCACGCGGGGGCGTGGAGATCAGCGCCGCCGCCTCACCGGCCGCCAGCAGGTCGCGCATGGACACGCCGGCGACCGCGAACCGCTGCGGCTGCCCCTTGCTCTCTGTAGCCGACATGGACGCCTCCCGAAGGGCCGGGGCCGACGAAGTTAGGTACACCTAACTACGGACTGGATACCATGTGACCACGTGCGGGACACCGAACGCAACATCTTGCCGACGTCTTGTCGGAACGTTCATCGAATGACCGCACACCAGGACCCCGGGACACCCGGACACACGCGGATTCACGCGGATTCACGCAGCAAGGACGCTCAGGTCCGCCGTGGCCCAGCGTTCCCCCACACCGGTGAGGGTCATCTGCCGGACCTCGTCGGTCGTGTCGCCCACCGCCCGGTGGATCACGACCTGGAGCCGGTCCTCCGTCAGCTCCTCGACCTTGCCCTCGCCCCACTCCACGACGACCACGGAGTCGGGCAGCGAGACGTCGAGGTCGAGGTCCTCCATCTCGTCGAGGCCGCCGGAGAGCCGGTAGGCGTCGACGTGGACGAGCGGCGGCCCGTCGCCCAGTGAGGGGTGCACCCGGGCGATCACGAACGTCGGCGAGGTGACGGCCCCGCGCACGCCGAGCCCCTCGCCCAGCCCACGGGTCAGCGTCGTCTTGCCCGCGCCGAGCTCTCCGCTGAGCATCACCAGATCACCCGCGCGCAGCAGTTTCGCGAGCCGGCGGCCCAGCTCCCGCATCTGCTCGGGGGACGTGACGACGATCTGGACGGATCCGGGCTCAGCCGGGCTGTGCGGTGCTGGTGCTTCCATAGCCCTTCACGGTAGCCCCTGCGGGCACGGCACCCGTGCGGGTGAGCAGGTCGGCGAGGCGGTCGGTGACCACTTCCGGGTGTTCCAGCATCACCAGATGCCCGGCGTCCGGCACCAGCACCAGCTCGGCGTCGGGGAGCAGATCGGCGATGGCCTCGCTGTGCTCACTGGGCGTGACCAGGTCCTGCACGCCGGCCAGGACGAGCACGGGCAGGTCCGCGAAGTGGGCGAGCGCCTCGGTCTTGTCGTGGTCGTTGAACGCCGGGTAGTACTCGGCGACCACGTCGATCGGCGTGCTCTCGATCATCCGCTCGGCGAACCGGGCGACGGCCGGGTCGACGTCCCGGGACGCGAACGAGTACCGCTTGATGATCCCGGCGAACAGGTCCGCGGTCGCCCGCCGCCCCTTCTCCACCAGCTCGGCCCGCTGCCCCAGCGCCTTCAGCACCCCGGGCAGCACCCGCCGCACCGCGTTGACCCCGGCGACGGGCAGGCCGTAGTTGACCTCGCCGAGCCGCCCCGACGACGTCCCCACGAAGGCGACCCCGACGACCCGCTCCCGGATCAGCTCGGGGTACTGGTCGGCCAGCGCCATCACCGTCATGCCGCCCATGGAGTGCCCGACGAGCACGAGCGGCCCCTTGGGGGCGGCCGCGTCTATGACGGCCTTCAGGTCCCGGCCCAGCTGCTCGATCGTGACCGGCTCGTCGTCCCGGTGCTGGGCCACGCCTCGCCCGGACCGGCCGTGGCTGCGCTGGTCCCAGTGCACGGTCCGCACGACGCCCCGCAGGGCGGCCCGCTGGAAGTGCCAGGAGTCCTGGCTGAGGCAGTAGCCGTGGCTGAACACGACGGTGACAGGGGCCGGTGACTTGCGGCCGAAGAGCCGTCGTCGGCGGGGGCCGATGGCGGCGGGAGCGGCCTCCTCGTCGAGGTCGTCGACCTCGTAGTACAGCTCCGTGCCGTCGTCGGCGAACGCCTTGCCGGGCATGCCGCGCAGCGAGCCGTACGGCCCCGCGGAGTCCAGGGCGAGCCGCGCCTTCTGCCGCATGCCGCGGCCGACCGTCATCCGCTCCAGGGCGACACCGGCGGCCGCTCCCGCGGCCACCACGCCTATCGCCACGCCGGCGATGCCGGTCGCCCGGCGCCAGCCCCCCGCGGCCCCCGCGGCGGAGACCGCGACGGCCGCGGAGGCGACGTCCGCGACGACCTCCGCACTGCTCTCGCTCACGTACCGCTCCTCTTCGCCGGGTGCCGGTCGGGTGGCTCAGCCGGTCGAGTGAACCGGTGGGCCGATGGTGCTGCTGTTGCCAGGGTGCCTGGTGCTCCTCGCGTGACGGGTTCCCCGTGCGAGTTACCCGTCCCGTTCCTCATTCACATAGACGCGAGGAACACGCGTTCCGATCCGGGTCACGATCTCGTAGGCGATGGTTCCGGCCGCCTGGGCCCAGTCCTCCGCCGTGGGCTCTCCGCGGTCCCCGGGCCCGAACAGGACCGCTTCGGCCCCGGCCGCGGGCTCGTCGCCCCCCAGATCCACCACGAACTGGTCCATGGCGACCAGCCCGGCGATCGTGCGCCACTTCCCCTCGACCAGGACCGGCCCGGCCGAGGAGGCGTGCCGCGGGATGCCGTCGGCGTAGCCCAGCGGCACCAGGCCGAGGGTGGTCGCGCCGGGCGTCACGTACCGGTGGCCGTAGCTGACGCCGTGCCCGCCCGGCACGCGCTTGACCAGGGCCAGCGAGCCGGACAGCGTCATCACCGGGCGCAGCCCGAAGTCGGCCGGGGTGCCCAGCTCGGGGCTGGGCGAGATGCCGTAGGTGGCGATGCCGGTGCGGACCAGGTCGAAGTGGCTCTCGGGGAGCGTGAGGGTGGCCGGCGAGTTGGCGATGTGCCGGACCTCGGGCCGCACGCCCTGCTTCTCGGCGTACGCGACCATCTCCCGGAACACGCCGAGCTGGCCGGCGATGGAAGGGTGCCCGGGCTCGTCGGCGCAGGCGAAGTGCGACCACAGCCCCGTCACGCGCAGCAGCCCCTCGGCCTCGGCCCGCAGCGCCTCGCGGACCAGCTCGGCCCAGTCCTCGCCGGGCTGGCAGCCGCCCCGCCCGAGGCCGGTGTCGGCCTTGAGCTGCACGCGGGCGGGCCGGTCGGCTTCCCTGGCCGCCCCGACGACCTCCGCCAGGGCCCACATCCCGCTGACGGACACGTCCAGGTCCGCCTCGATCGCCTCGCGCCAGGGCCCGCCGGGCGTCCACAGCCAGCACATGATGCGGCCCGGCAGCCCGGCAGCCCGCAGGGCCAGGGCCTCCTCGGGCGTGGCCGTGCCCAGCCAGCTCGCCCCCGCGGCGACGGCCGCGCGGGCACACGGCACAGCCCCGTGGCCGTACGCCTCGGACTTGACCACGGCCATCACGGCCGCGCCCGGCGCATGGGCGCGCAGGGCCCGCACATTGGCCCGCAGGGCGGCCAGGTCGATCTCGGCACGGGCCCGCAGGGGCGCGGCCGGGGCTGTTCTCTCGCTCATCGCGCCCAGTGTCTCAGAGGGCTCCGGCCGCAGGTCCGCTACGTCCCGGGCCGCCGCCCCCAACCGAGACGGCGCCGTCCTCCTCGGCGGACGGCGTGTACATCACGGGCGGCAGGGCCTGGTCGGGCGTGTCGAGCGACCAGGGCTGCGCGGGCTCACTCGAACGCACGAGCCACACCCACCAGCCCGTCCGGCGCGTGAGGACGAGGCCGTTCAGGCCGAAGCGGGGGTGCGGGGGCGGCAGCCCCCGGATCGGGACGGGAAGGGGCGGAGGGGGCGACCCACTCCCACAGCGCCGCCCCACCGACCCACACCGCAATCCCCCTCACCCCTCACCCCTCACGCCCCACCACTCACGCCTCACCCCACAACATTCCGCCAAGCCACCGGCACCGCATCGGCCACGTCATGCGCCCCCACCGGCGCCCCCTCCGCCGCCAGCCGTCCGGCCAGCCCATGCAGATAGGCCCCGGCACTCCCGGCATCCACCGCCGACAACCCCGCCGCCAGCAACGACCCGCCCAGCCCGGACAGCACGTCCCCGCTCCCGGCCGTGGCCAGCCACCCCGTCCCCGTCGGATTCACCCGCACCGCCCCACCCCCCGAGTCGGCCACCAACGTCGTGGACCCCTTCAGCAGCACGGTCGCCCCGTACCGCCGCGCCAGCTCCCGCACCGCCGCCAGCCGGCCGCCCTCGACCTCCCCCCGCTCCACACCCAGCAGCGCCGCCGCCTCCCCCGCATGGGGCGTCATCAGCGTCGGCGCCCGCCGCCCCCGCACGACCTCCGCATCCGCCAGCCGCAGCCCGTCCGCGTCGATCAGCACCGGCACGTCCGCCGCCAGCACCTCAGCGACCGTCGCCGCGTCGTCCCCGGCCCCCGGCCCGACGACCCACGCCTGCACGCGGCCGGCCTGCTTCGGCCCCTGGTCCGACACGAGCGTCTCGGGAAACCGCGCGATGACGGCGTCCCCGGCCGGCCCGACGTACCGCACGGCCCCGGCCCCGCCCCGCAGCGCGCCCGACACGGCCAGCACAGCGGCCCCCGGATACCGCGCCGACCCGGCGGCGATGCCGACCACGCCCCGCCGGTACTTGTCGCTCTCCGCCCGCGGCACCGGCAGCAGCCGGGCCACGTCCTCGTGCTGCAACGCCTCCAGCTCCGGCTCGGCGGGCAGCTCCAGCCCGATGTCGACCAGCCGGACCGACCCCGCGTACTCCCGGGCGGGATCGATCAGGAGCCCCGGCTTGTGCGTCCCGAACGTCACGGTCAGGTCGGCCTGTACGGCGGCCCCGTGCACCTCCCCGGTGTCGGCGTCGACACCGCTCGGCAGATCGACCGCGACGACGGCCCCCCGCGACCGCCCGGCGGCGGCGGCCAACGGCACGGCGTCCGGCCGCAGCCCGCCCTTCCCGCCGATGCCGACGATCCCGTCGAGGACGAGGTCCGCGCCCTCCACGAGCGCCTCGCTCTCACCGGCCCGGGCGACCCGGCCCCCGGCCCGCCGCAACGCCGCGAGCCCCGCCGCGTGCGCCCGCTCCGGCGCGAGCAGCACCGCCGTGACCCCGGCCCCCCGTCGGGCCAGCCGGGCCCCGGCGTACAGGGCGTCACCTCCGTTGTCACCACTGCCGACCAGCAGCACCACCCTGCTCCCGTACACCCGCCCCAGCAGGTCGGCGCAGGCCGCGGCGAGCCCGGCGGCGGCGCGTTGCATCAGCGCCCCCTCCGGCAGCCGCGCCATCAGCTCCCGTTCGGCGGTCCGGACCGTCTCCACGCTGTACGCAGTACGCATGCGGTCGAGTTTCCCGTACGACCGCGGGGCCACTCCCCCTCACACGCACCTCCGGCATCTGCCCGCTCTGCGGACCGTGCCGCATCCATTGACGCTGTGCCGCCCCTTTGCCAGACTCCCGGCCGCGCAGAAAGCGCTTGCACACACCCCCACGTCCGACGAAACCGAGGCCCCCATGGGACGCAGAGCCGCATTACTGGCCGCCGCCGGCGCCACCGCCCTCCTCACCGCCGCCGGCACCCTGACCGCCCCCGCCACGGCCGCCCCCACGCGCGCACTGGCCTGCGGAGACGGCTCCTACCAGGCCGAGGCCGTGCAGAGCGGCGGCACCTGGACCGCCCGGCGCGGCGGCAGCACGGTCTACACCGGCACCGATCTGCGCGCGGCCGTCCAGGCCGCCGTCAACAGCCTCACCGCCGGGCGCACTTCGAAGGAACGGGTCGTGGTCCGCGGCTCGGGCTCGATGCCGGCGGGCTCCCGCATCTCCCTGCCGAGCTACACCGTCCTCGACGTCTGCGGCACGATCAATGTCACCGGCAGCGGCTCGGGCGACCAGGCGCCGGTCTACTCGCGCGGCACCCGGGACGTAGAGGTCCAGAACCTCAAGCTCACCGGCACCCCGCTGTACGGCGTCTTCCTGCGCAACGTCCAGAACGTGGTGCTCGGCCAGATCGACATGCGCCTCTCCCGCGGCCTGGGCGTCCGCATCGACAACCGCGGCGACACCAGCCAGTGGACGCGCAACGTCCGCATCGACAACGTCTACGTCTCCGGCGCGTCCAGCCACGCGGTCGAGACCTACGGCGTGGACGGCCTCACCGTCGGCACGGTGACGGCCCGTAACGTCGGTGAGTCGGGCCTGCTGCTCAACCAGACCGTCAACGCCAGGGTCACCAAGGTGGACGCGGAGAACGCCGGCACGGGCACCGGCTACGCCGCCTTCCGCATGGCCAACCGCAACGGCCGGATCGGCAGCGGCTACCCCACCAACATCCGCGTCGGCGAGGTCGTCGCCCGGGGCGGCGGACGCGGCGTGTTCTGCGTCTCGGAGAGCGGCGGGGCCGTCATCGACAAGGTGACGCTCTCCAGCACGGGCAACAACTCGGTTCTGATTGAGAACTGTTACAACGTCAGCCTCGCGGCGCAGAGCGGCACGATCACGGGCGGCGGGGAACTGCGCCTGGCGGCCCGCTCGGAGTTCGCCAACAACAAGGACATCACCATCCAGAACCTGACGGTCACCAACTCGGCCATCAGGGAGAGCCCGTGCGGCGAGAACACGGAGTTCCGCAACATCACGCGGGTGAACACCAGTCAGTCGGTCTGCTGACCTGCTCCCGGAGCCCTTGCCATCCCACTCGGCGGGGGCTCCGGGGCCCTTCACCCGGGCCGCCCCTTCACGGCGTATGATCGAGCCGTGTTTTGAACTCGTTCAAAAAGGGGGTCGACGAGACATGACCAGCTCGACAGCATCCGGCGACAAGGACAGCCCCGCCACCGCCCTCGGCCCCACCGCCCTGGTCCTCGGTGTCTTCTCGGCCGTGGGCACCTGGGCGTTCCTGTTCCCGTGGACGGTCCTCGCCGGAGCGCTCGCGGTGACCTTCGGGGCGATGGGCCTCCATTACGCCCGCAGGGGGACGGGCCGGCTGTGGCCGGCGGCAGCCGGTACGGTCCTGGGCGCGATCGGCTTCATCGGCACCGTCACGCTGCTCTGGAGCGTGGCCTAGTCCGCGGACGCCCCTGGGGGCGCCTCACGCCTCGGCGATGACCACCGCCGAGGCGACGCCCGCGTCGTGACTCAGCGACACGTGCCAGGTCCGCACGCCGAGTTCGGCGGCACGCGCGGCGACCGTACCGGTCACCCGCAGCCGGGGCCGGCCGCTGTCCTCGACACACACCTCGGCGTCGGTCCAGAGCAGTCCGGGCGGAGCGCCGAGCGCCTTGGCCAGGGCCTCCTTGGCCGCGAACCGCGCGGCGAGCGAGGCGACCCCCCGCCGCTCCCCGCTGGGCAGCAGCAACTCCCGCTCCACGAACAGCCGCCCGGCCAGCGCGGGCGTGCGCTCCAGTGAAGCCGCGAACCGCTCGATCTCGGCAACGTCGATGCCGACCCCGATGATGCTCATGGGCAGCACCCTACGGTGACGGGCGGGATCCGGCGGGAACGGCGTCCGATGCGCCGCCCGGGCACCCCCGTGATCCGCAACTTCACCCGCCTTCTATAGAGTTCGCGCTGACCGCGATGAGCAAACGGCATCGCACGCAAACGGGAGGACATCATGAAGTTCCAGTCGCTGGGGACCGCGGCCGCCGCCATGGCCCTCTTCGCCACGGCCCTCACCGGCACCGTCGCCACAGCCGGGACCGCCGCAGCGGCGACGAAGCCGGACTGCAGCAGCGCGCTGACCAACGTGAAGCCCAAGGCGACCGTCAACCTCCGCAGCCAGCCCAAGACGAGCTCCACGGCGCTCGGCACCTGGGGCAAGGGCAAGGCGGGCGGTGTCTGCTTCGGCGACCGCAAGCCCACCAAGGGCGGCACCTACACGGCCTGCGGCAAGACGAGCAACAAGTGGTACTTCGGCGGCCCCAACAGCACCAGCAAGGAAGGCTGGGTCCCGGCGACCTGCCTGCCCATCTGAGCCGGGCACCTGACGGGCTGACCGGCTGGCGAGGGGCGAAGGGCATAAGGCCGTTCGCCCCTCTCGCTCACTGCGGATGCCCGCTCACTCCACGGTCACCGACTTGGCCAGGTTCCGCGGCTGGTCCACCTCGTTCCCGCGGGCCGTCGCCAGCTCGCACGCGAACACCTGAAGCGGCACCGTCGCGACGAGCGGCTGCAACAGGGTCGGCGTGGCGGGAATCCGGACCAGGTGGTCCGCGTACGGCACGACCGCCTCGTCGCCCTCCTCCGCGATCACGATCGTCCGGGCCCCCCGCGCCCGGATCTCCTGGATGTTGGACACGATCTTGTCGTGCAGCACCGAGCGCCCACGCGGCGACGGCACCACCACGACCACCGGCAAGTCCTCCTCGATCAGGGCGATCGGCCCGTGCTTCAGCTCCCCGGCCGCGAACCCCTCTGCGTGCATGTAGGCGAGCTCCTTGAGCTTCAGCGCGCCTTCGAGCGCCACCGGATACCCCACGTGCCGCCCGAGGAACAGCACCGTCTTCTTCGAGGCCAGCGTGCGTGCCAGCTCCCGCACCGGCTCCATCGTGCCCAGCACCTGGTCCACCGCACCGGCGATCGAGGACAGGTCGCGGATCACCGCCCGGATTTCGTCGCCCCACTTCGTGCCCCGTACCTGGCCGAGGTACAGCGCGACCAGATAGCACGCCACGAGCTGTGTCAGGAACGCCTTGGTCGAGGCGACGGCCACCTCCGGCCCGGCGTGCGTGTACAGCACGGCGTCCGACTCGCGCGGGATCGTCGAGCCGTTGGTGTTGCAGATGGCCAGCACCTTGGAGCCCTGCTCGCGGGCGTGCCGCAGCGCCATCAGCGTGTCCATGGTCTCGCCCGACTGGGAGATGGCGATGACGAGCGTCTGCGCGTCCAGGATCGGGTCCCGGTAGCGGAACTCGCTCGCCAGCTCCACCTCGCAGGGCAGCCGCGTCCAGTGCTCGATGGCGTACTTGGCGATCATCCCGGCGTGGAAGGCCGTGCCGCACGCGACGATGACGACCTTGTCGATCTCCCGCAGCACCCGCGGAGGGATCCGCACCTCGTCCAGCGTCAGCGAACCGGACCCGTCGATCCGGCCCAGGAGCGTATCGGCGACCGCCTTGGGCTGTTCGGCGATCTCCTTGAGCATGAAGTAGTCGTAGCCGCCCTTCTCGGCGGCCGACGCGTCCCAGTCGACGTGGTACGAGTGGACGTCGGCCGGGCGGCCGTCGAAGCCGGTCACCGTCACGCCGTCCCGGCGCAGCTCCACCACCTGGTCCTGGCCGAGCTCGATCGCCGAGCGCGTGTGGGCGATGAACGCGGCGACGTCCGAGGCCAGGAACGCCTCGCCCTCACCGACGCCGACCACCAGCGGTGAGTTCCGCCGCGCGCCCACCACCACGTCCGGCTCGTCGGCGTGCACCGCGACCAGCGTGAACGCGCCCTCCAGACGCCGGCACACCAGCCGCATCGCCTCGGCGAGATCCGCGCAGGAGGAGAACTCCTCGGCGAGCAGATGCGCGACGACCTCGGTGTCCGTCTCGGAGGCCAGCTCGTGGCCGCGCTCGGCCAGCTCGGCCCGCAGTTCGGCGAAGTTCTCGATGATGCCGTTGTGCACCACCGCGACCCGGCCCGCGTTGTCGATGTGCGGGTGGGCGTTGGTGTCCGTCGGCCCGCCGTGCGTGGCCCAACGAGTGTGCCCGATGCCCGTGGCGCCGGTGGGCAGCGGTCTGCCGTCCAGTTCCTTCTCCAGGTTGAGGAGCTTGCCGGCCTTCTTCGCCGCCGCCAGCCCGCCGTCGGCCAGGACGGCGACGCCCGCCGAGTCGTACCCCCGGTACTCCAGCCGCTTCAGCCCGGCCATCACCACATCGAGCGCCGACTGCGGCCCCACGTATCCCACGATTCCGCACATGAGCCGCAGCCTACGGGCCGACTCCCCCGGGAAAGCCCTTCAGCCTGCCCGGAATCGGAAATAATGCAGCCTCAAGGCCGAGAGGAGCGCGTCCGGAATGAGTGGCGAAGAACCCGAGCACCTCCTCGTCCGCGCCTGCGGCGACACCTCACCGCTGCACACCACGGACGCCTGGGCGCCCACCGGCGTCAGGCCTTCACCCGCGCCGTCCCGGTCGACGACGACGCCCTCGCACTGCCCGGCGGCGTGGCGCACAGGCTGACCGAGTGGAACGGGAACCGTCCTGCCGGCGGGTCGGCCCGCAAGGCCCGCCTCCTCGGCACCCGCTCGCCATCACCGTCGAAGGCCAGTACGGGCTGTACCCGTTGTACGCGGAAGGCTTCGGGAGCTTCGCTCCGGACGACCCCGCCGCCGGCCTTCGCCTGCCCGACGACCTCGCGTCCGCGTTCCACCGCTGAGCGAAGGAGATCGAGACGACGCTGGCGGGAAGACCAGCAGGTGCGGCCAGGCCCCTCAGCTCCTCAGACCTTCGCCCGGTAAGCCCGCATGGCCAGCGGATAGAACACCAGGGCGATCCCCGCCGCCCACACCAACGACCACAGCACCGGCTCGGCCACCGCCCCGCCCAGCAGCAGCCCCCGGAACGCGTCCGACAGGTGGGTCACCGGATTGACGTCGCTCCAGGCCTGGAGCCAGCCGGGCATCGTGTCGACGACGACGAACGCGCTGCTGGTGAAGGTGATCGGGAAGATGAGCGTGAAGGCGAACGCCTGGACCTTCTCGGCGTCGCCGGCCAGCATCCCGATCAGCACCGCACTCCAGGAGACGGCCGCGGCGAACACCACCACCAGCAGGGTGCCGAGCAGGAAGCCGCCGAATCCGCCGGTGATGCGGAAGCCGAGCGCCAGGCCGAGGCCGATCATCAGCAGCAGCGCCCACAGGTGCTTCGCGAGGTCCGCGGTGATCCTGCCGATGAGCGGCGCGGAGCGGGCGATGGGCAGGCTGCGCAGCCGGTCGAAGACGCCCTTGGTGAGGTCGGTGTTCAGCGCCATCGCTGTGTACATCGTCATGAACAGGGTGTTCTGCACGATGATCCCGGGCAGCGCGTACTTCAGGTACGCGTCGGGCGAGCCGGCCATCTGTCCGCCCAGCACATAGGTGAACAGGAACACGAACATGATCGGCGTGATGCTGTAGTCGACCAGTTCGAGCGGGTTGTGCTTGACGGCGACCAGGCTCCGCCAGGCCATCGTGAAGGTCTGCCGCAGCCCGGCGAGGGGCGGCACCCGGCCCGAAGCGGTGACCGGTGCGGTGAGGGTGGTGGCGGTGGCGGTCATGACGGGCTCACCGCCTTCTCCAGCTCCTCGTCCTCCCGGACCGCCGCACCGCCGTCCTCCTCGGCCTCGCCCGGCTCGGCGCGGTGACCGGTCAGGGACAGGAAGACCTCATCTAGGGAGGAGCGGCGCAAGGCCAGCTCCCCGACCGCGATGCCCTCCCGGTCCAGCGCGCGCACGACGGCCGGCATCAGCTCCGGGTCGTTCACCGGGGCGGTGACCGTCTCGCCCTCGATCCGGGCCTGCGGCCCTGCGGCCCCGGCCACCAGCGCGTGCGCCCGCGCGAGGTCCTGCCCGGCGATCGGCCTGAGCTCCAGCACCTGGCCGCCGACCTGCGCCTTCAACCGGTCCGGCGTGCCCTCGGCGATCACACGGCCCTTGTCGATCACCACGATGTCGTCGGCGAGGACATCGGCCTCGTTCAGGTACTGCGTGGTCAGCAGCGCGGTCGCACCGTCCGCGACCAGCCCGCGCAGCAGGTCCCACAGCTCACCACGGCTGTGTGGATCAAGGCCCGTGGTCGGCTCGTCGAGGAAGAGGATGCTGGGCCGGCCGACCAGGCTGGCCGCGAGGTCCAGACGCCGGCGCATGCCGCCCGAGAAGGTCTTCGCGGCCCGCCCGGCCGCGTCGGTCAGCTGGAACCGCTCCAGCAGTTCACCGGCCCGCGCCTTCGCCTCCCGCCTCGGCAGACCCAGCAGCCGGCCGATGAGCAGCAGGTTCTCCGTGCCGGTCAGGTTCTCGTCGACCGCCGCGTACTGCCCGGTCAGCCCGACGAGGGAGCGAACGACCCCCGCCTCCCGGACCACGTCGTGGCCGGCCACCTTGGCCGTGCCCCGGTCCGGGAGCAGCAGTGTCGCGAAGATCCGCACCGCCGTCGTCTTCCCCGCACCGTTGGGCCCCAGCAGCCCGAGCACCGTGCCCTTGCGGGCCGCCAGGTCGACGCCGGCCAGCGCCTCGGTCTCCTTGAACCGCTTGACCAGGCCTTCCGCCTCTATCGCATACGTCATGGGTACCCCCAGGCGTCCGTGGACCCCGGACCGGGCCCACCTCTCCCACAACTGTGACGCACGCCACTGACATTCCTCCCGTGCCGGTCTTTCTCAGGAGGAAGCCGGGTGAACACCTCGCGTGACGGATCCCACCTCACCATCCGTTCGTACGCCCGTAACAATGGACTGTGATCTCTCCGGTCTCCTCGATGCCCCGGAGCGCCCACCGGCCCCGCCCGGAGGCGACTCCCTACGTCGACCTCACCCGAACCGAGTGGAGTGCGCTGCGTGACAAGACGCCGCTGCCGCTGACGGCCGAGGAGGTCGAGAAGCTGCGCGGTCTCGGCGACGTGATCGACCTCGACGAGGTGCGGGACATCTACCTCCCGCTGTCCCGCCTCCTCAACCTCTACGTCGGTGCCACCGACGGCCTCAGAGGCGCGCTGAACACGTTCCTGGGCGAACAGGGCTCCCAGTCGGGCACCCCGTTCGTCATAGGCGTGGCCGGTTCGGTCGCCGTGGGCAAGTCGACGGTCGCCCGCCTCCTCCAGGCCCTGCTCTCGCGCTGGCCCGAGCACCCACGCGTCGAGCTGGTCACCACCGACGGCTTCCTGCTGCCCACCAAGGAGCTCAAGGCCCGCGGCCTGATGTCCCGCAAGGGCTTCCCGGAGTCCTACGACCGCCGCGCTCTGACCCGCTTCGTCGCCGACATCAAGGCCGGCAAGGACGAGGTCACCGCCCCCGTCTACTCCCATCTCATCTACGACATCGTCCCCGACAAGCGGCTCACCGTCCGCCGCCCCGACATCCTGATCGTCGAGGGCCTGAACGTCCTCCAGCCGGCCCTGCCCGGCAAGGACGGCCGCACCCGCGTCGGTCTCGCCGACTACTTCGACTTCAGCGTGTACGTCGACGCCCGTGTCGAGGACATCGAGACCTGGTACCTCAACCGCTTCCGCAAGCTGCGCGCGACCGCCTTCCAGAACCCGTCCTCGTACTTCCGCAAGTACACGCAGGTCTCGGAGGAGGAAGCCTTGGACTACGCCCGGACGATGTGGCGCACGATCAACCGGCCCAACCTGGTGGAGAACATCGCCCCCACCCGCGGCCGGGCCACCCTCGTCCTGCGCAAGGGCCCGGACCACAAGGTGCAGCGGCTCAGCCTGCGCAAGCTGTGACGGCAGGGGAAAGGCGGGTTAGATGGGCGCCATGCTCCACTTGCGCATGATCACACCGTCCGGCCGGACCGACGAAGTGGTCCTGCTGATCGAGAAGACGGTCGGCACCACCCACCTCGTCGTGCTGCCGGGCGCCGCCCGCGACCCCGCCGGGGACGTGGTGATGTGCGACGTCGCGCGTGAGGCGGGCGACGAACTCCTCGCCGGTCTGCGGGAACTGGGCATCGACACCACCGGCTCCATCGCCGTGGAGTCCATAGACCTGTCCCTGTCCGAGCGGGCCGACCGGGCCGAGGCCGACGCGCCGGGCGAGGGCGCGGACGCGGTCCTCTGGGAGCAGTTGACCGACGCGACGCACGAGGAGTCCACCCTCTCGGTCACGTACCTGGCTTTCATCACGCTCGCCACGATGATCGCGGCCTGTGGCGTGGTCCTGGACAACGCGATCCTGATCGTCGGTGCCATGGCCGTGGGCCCGGAGTTCGGCCCGCTCGCCGGCCTCAGTACCGCGATCGTCCGGCGTCGCCCCCGGCTCGCCCTGCGCTCCCTGATCGCCCTGCTGGTGGGCTTCGCAGCGGCGATGGCGGTGACGGTCGCCTTCAGCCTCTTCATGGACGCCGTGGACCTGTTCAGCCAGGAGCAGCTCATGGCCGACCGTCCGAACACGGGCTTCATCTACGCCCCGGACTGGTTCTCCTTCGTCGTGGCGGTCCTGGCCGGCATCGCCGGCACGCTCTCCCTGACCTCCGCCAAGTCGGGCGCCCTGGTCGGCGTGGCCATCTCGGTCACCACGATCCCGGCCGCCGCGAACGCGGCCGTGGCCCTGAGCTACGGCGACACGAAACAGACGTGGGGCTCGACGGAACAGCTCCTGCTGAACCTGTTGGGCATCATCGTCGCCGGCACGCTCACACTGCTGGCTCAGAAGTGGTTCTGGTCCAGGCAGCCCAAGAACGCGCCGTGAGGGCGACGTTCCTCATGGGCGCGGGGAACTGCGCGAACAATCACGACGAGAGCAGCACTCCGTCCCCGGCAGAACCCCCCACCCCCTACTCGGTCATCAGCCGAGCGCGGACTTCACCACGTCGGCCAGCCGCCCCGCGACAGACCGGGCCTGCTCGATATCGGCCGCCTCGACCATCACCCGGACCAACGGCTCCGTCCCGGAGGGCCGCAGCAGCACCCGCCCGGTCTCCCCGAGCTCCCGCTCCGCGTCCGCGACGGCCGCCGACAGCTCCGCGGACGTCCCCACCCGCGTCCTGTCGACATCCGGCACATTGATCAGCACCTGCGGCAGCCGCTCCATGACCCCGGCGAGATCCGCCAGCGTGCGGCCGCTCTGCGCCACCCGAGCCGCCAGCAGCAGCCCGGTCAGCGTCCCGTCGCCGGTCGTCGCGTGGTCGAGGATGATCACGTGCCCGGACTGCTCGCCCCCGAGGGCGAACCCGTGCTCCTTCATCTCCTCCAGCACGTACCGGTCGCCGACGGCGGTCTGCACCAGCCGGATGCCCTCGCGCTCCATGGCGAGCTTGAACCCGAGGTTCGACATCACCGTGGCGACGACCGTGTCGGACCGCAGCACGGACCGCTCCCGCATCGCCAGCGCCAGCACGGCGAGGATCTGGTCCCCGTCCACCTCCGCGCCGGTGTGGTCGACGGCGAGGCACCGGTCGGCGTCGCCGTCGTGCGCGATGCCGAGGTCGGCGCCGTGCTCGACGACGGCGGCCTTGATCTTGTCCAGGTGCGTCGAACCGCACCCGTCGTTGATGTTGAGCCCGTCCGGCTCGGCCCCGATCGTGACGACCTCGGCACCGGCCCGCTGGAACACCTCGGGCGAGACCCGGGCGGCGGCGCCGTGCGCCTCGTCGAGGACGACCTTCAGCCCGTCGAGCCGGTTCGGCAGGACACTCAGCAGATGCGCGACGTACCGCTCGGAGCCCTCCTCGTACGCGCGTACGCGGCCCACCCCGGCCCCGGTCGGCCGGTCCCACGGGGCGCCGGTGCGGTGCTCCTCGTAGACGGACTCGATCCGGTCCTCCAGCTCGTCGGCGAGCTTGTGCCCCCCGCGGGCGAAGAACTTGACGCCGTTGTCGGGCATGGCGTTGTGGCTGGCGGAGAGCATCACACCGAGGTCGGCGCCGAGCTCCCCGGTCAGGTACGCCACGGCGGGCGTCGGCAGCACGCCGACCCGCAGGACGTCCACGCCGGCGCTGGCGAGACCCGCGACCACGGCGGCTTCCAGGAACTCCCCGGACGCACGGGGGTCACGTCCGACCACGGCCTTCGGCCGGTGTCCCTCGAACGTGCCCGCCTCGGCCAGTACGTGCGCCGCGGCCACGGAGAGGCCGAGGGCCATCTCCGCCGTCAGATCCGCGTTGGCGACACCGCGCACGCCGTCCGTGCCGAAGAGTCGTCCCACAGTGGTGTCCTCCGATATTGCTGAAGAGAATGCGGCTCACATCCCCGATGTGCACCCCCTGAGACTGTCCGGGGGCCGTAGGGGTTGTGTAAACGAAACCGCCCCGGCAGCACAACCGTGCCGCCGGGGCGATCGTTGCGAAGCCAGTCGCCAGGACGGGCGTCGCGTTTAGCGCTTGCTGTACTGCGGAGCCTTGCGGGCCTTCTTCAGACCGGCCTTCTTGCGCTCGACCGCACGGTCGTCGCGCTTGAGGAAGCCGGCCTTCTTCAGGGGGCCGCGGTTGTTGTCGACGTCGGCCTCGTTCAGCGCGCGGGCGACACCGAGACGGAGCGCACCGGCCTGGCCGGAGACACCGCCACCGGAGATGCGGGCGATGACGTCGTAGCGGCCCTCGAGCTCGAGAACCTTGAACGGCTCGTTGACTTCCTGCTGGTGCACCTTGTTGGGGAAGTAGTCCTCAAGGGTGCGACCGTTGATCTTCCACTTGCCGGTGCCCGGGACGATCCGGACGCGGGCGATGGCGTTCTTGCGACGGCCCAGGCCGGCGGCCGGCTGGGGCTCGCCGAAGCGGGACGCCATGGACTCCGAGGTGTACTCACCCTCGACGGGGACCTCGGACTCGGTGGTGTAGCTGTCGATGTCGATCTCTTCGAGCGGCTGCTCGGCAGTGGTCTCGGCCACGATGCTCCTCAGATTCTCTTCAGTCTTAGGGGGTGGCCGGACTTACTGCGCGACCTGGGTGATCTCGAACGGCTGCGGCTGCTGCGCGCCGTGCGGGTGCTGGTCACCCTTGTAGACCTTCAGCTTCGAGAGCATCTGACGGCCCAGCGTGTTCTTGGGGAGCATGCCCTTGACGGCCTTCTCGATGGCCTTCTCGGGGTTCTTGTCCAGCAGCTCGTCGTAGCGGACGGAGCGCAGACCACCCGGGTAGCCGGAGTGGCGGTACGCCATCTTCTGGGTCCGCTTGTTGCCGGAGAGGTGCACCTTGTCGGCGTTGATGATGATGACGAAGTCACCAGCGTCGACGTGCGGCGCGTAGATCGGCTTGTGCTTGCCCCGGAGGAGCGTCGCGGCAGTGGTGGCGAGACGGCCCAGGACAACGTCCTGAGCGTCGATGACGTGCCACTGGCGCGTCACATCGCCGGGCTTGGGGCTGTACGTACGCACGGTTCGTAGCCTTCGCTTCGAGTGAATGGTCCATAACTGGTCACCGAAACGATCACGACAGCCTGGACCGCACTGCGGCGACGCATACCGCGTACGTGGGGTCGCTGGTCATCGGCCCGGTGGACCGGTGTAAGGGCCCGTCCCGTGAGAATGAGCAAGCCAATACACAACGAACAAGCAGAATACCGGGGTACACCACAAGGGTCAAAACGCGGGATCACCGCAGCCGCTCGGTCACGGAGACGTACAGGACGGCGCAGAGCGTGACGGCCCTCCGCAGCGTCCGCCGCCGCGGCGGCCGTACGTACGGGAACACCGCCGAGACGGCGACGTCCACGGCGAGGGCCGCGCACCACCGCACCACGGATCGGCCGGCGCGCGGACGACGGCACGCCCCCAGCGCCCCCACCACGACCGACGGCCACACCCCGGCCGCTAGGGCCGGCCAGGACAGCAGACACCCCAGCAGCACCACCGTCGGCAGCACTCGCCCCAACCACCCGGAGATGTCGCCTTTGCCCGTGCGCATGGGAGGAACGCTAGGGGCTGCAGAGCCCGTCCGGGCGGACCAGCACACCCCTTGTCCCGTCTAAGATGCGGCCCATGAGCTTTGGGCAGCAGGGGGGACCTCAGTCCCAGTGGGATCCCTGGAAACCGCAGTCGCAGCAGCCCTGGAACAGCGGAGGCGGCCAGTCGCCGGACTGGGCGGCGCTCGCTGAAGCCTCAGAGGCCCGCAACAAGCGACGTCGCCTGCTGCTGGTCGGCGGCGGCGCGTTCGCCACCGTCGCGATCGGCACCGCCGTCGCGGTGGCCGTCGTCTCGGCGGGCAGCGACACGCAGGGGAACCCGACCTCCCTGCCGTCGGCCGACATCCCGAGCCAGACCGCCTCGGCCCCGTCCTTCGCCCCGACCAGCGCCCCTCCCCCGCTGGACCCGAAGGACTTCATCGCCAGCGCGAAGAAGGACAAGGCCCCGCTCAGCCCGGACACCCTCTTCCCGGGCACCCAGCTGACCGAGGCCGGGACGCTGTACAAGAAGGGCCCCACCGCCGACACCCGCAACTGCGCCTCGGCGGCCGGCGGCACGCTCCCCAAGATCCTCACGGCGAACGACTGCACGCGCCTGATACGCGCCACCTACGTCAAGGACGGCATCGCGGTGACGGTCGGCGTGGCCGTCTTCGACACCGAGGCCCAGGCCGTGAAGGCCAAGGGCCAGAGCACCAAGAAGAGCTTCGTGAAGTCGCTCTCCGGCGGCGGCGTGAAGCCCTTCTGCGAATCCGGCTTCTGCCGCTTGACCACCAACTCCTACGGCCGCTACGCCTACTTCACCAACGCCGGCTTCACCAACGGCAAGGACGTGACGCCCAAGGACACCCCCGTCTACAAGACCGGGGACGACCTGGCCCAGTTCACGTTCGACCAGATCCGCCGCCGCGGCGAGGTCCAGGCCTCGGCCGCGGCCAACGAATAGCCGGACGTCAGCAACAGCCCGCCGACGGCAGCGACCGCTTGTTCCGCGCCTCCTTGTTGCGCGCGGCGAGCAGGTCGTCGGCCGGGTATCCGACCTCCTCCAGCGTCAGCCCGTGCGGCCGGACGACGTGCACGGCCGAGTCCCGTACGCCGGCCGCCAGCACCTTCCCCGGCCAGTCGGCGGGCCGGTGCCCGTCCCCGACGAACAGCAGCGCCCCGATGAGCGAGCGCACCATGTTGTGGCAGAAGGCGTCGGCCCGCACGGTGGCGGTGATGATCCCGTCGTCCCCCCGCACCAGGCTCAGCTCCTGGAGCGTGCGGATCGTGGTCGCGCCCTCCCGCTTCTTGCAGTAGGCGGCGAAGTCATGCTCGCCCAGCAGCCCCCGGGCCGCCTCGTTCATGGCGTCCACGTCGAGGGGCCAGTCGTGCCACAGCACATGGCCGCGCAGCAGCGGGTCGACGCCTCCGGGATTGTCGGTGACCCGGTACGCGTACCGCCTCCAGACCGCCGAGAAACGGGCGTTGAAGCCACTGGGCGCCTCCCTGAGGGCCCAGACCCGGACGTCCCGCGGCAGTCGCCCGGCGAGCCGCTTCAGCAGCTTCTGGTGGTGCTCGGCCCACACCTCACGCGGCAGGTCGACGTGAGCGACCTGCCCGCGCGCGTGCACGCCCGCATCGGTACGCCCCGCGACGGTCAGCTCGTAGGTCTCCCGCGACCGCGTCACGGTCCGCAGGGCGTCCTCGATCTCGCCCTGCACGGTCCGCCGCCCCCCGGCCTGCTTGGCCCACCCGGAGAACTCACTCCCGTCGTACGACAGATCAAGCCGGACCCGGACGTGGCCGGCCTCTACTTCGTCACTCACCCCAGGATCCTCTCACCAGCACAAAGGCGGGCCCGCCCCCTCCGAAGAGGGAACGGACCCGCCAACAACGCCCTTCAGGGGCGCGGGGAACTGCGCGAACAGCCACGACGAACCGCAAGCCGCCGGTAGACAGCCCCCGGCAGACGCTTACGCGTCCTTGGACTCCTCGGCGTCCTCGGCCTTGGTCGTGTCGACCTGAGCCTCGGCAGCCTCGTTGTCCTTCGCGGCGCGCTTGGTCGCGGCCTCGGCCTCGCCCGTCGCCTCCTGCGCCACCGTCAGAGCCTCGACCAGCTCGATGACAGCCATGGGCGCGTTGTCGCCACGGCGGTTACCGATCTTGGTGATGCGGGTGTAACCACCCGGACGGTTCTCGTAGCGCGGGCCGATCTCGGTGAAGAGCGTGTGCACGATGCTCTTGTCCGTGATGACCTGGAGCACCTGACGGCGGTTGTGAAGGTCGCCCTTCTTCGCCTTGGTGACCAGACGCTCGGCGTACGGCCGCAGCTTGCGGGCCTTGGCCTCGGTGGTGGTGATGCGGCCGTGCTCGAAGAGCGACTTCGCGAGGTTCGCGAGCATCAGCTTCTCGTGCGCGGCGCTGCCGCCCATACGGGCACCCTTGGTGGGCTTCGGCATGGTGCTTCTCCTAGGTGTCTGCCCCGGCCGTATCAGGTACCGGGGTCAGTATCCGAGCAGGCGGGTTTGCCTGTCGGAGATCCGAGCAGCCCCGAAGGGGCTGCTCGGAAGGGGCGCGGGGAACTGCGCGACAAGCCACAGCGCACCCGCACCCGAGTACGGACCGGAAGGCCCGAGCTCTTAGTACTGCTCGGTCTCCACGAAACCGGCGTCCGCGTCGTCGTCCGCACCGAAGGCGTCGGCGGCAGCGGTCGGGTCGAACCCGGGAGGCGAGTCCTTGAGCGCGAGACCCATGCCCGCCAGCTTCGCCTTGACCTCGTCGATCGACTTCGCACCGAAGTTGCGGATGTCGAGCAGGTCCGCCTCGGAACGCGCCACGAGCTCACCCACGGAGTGGATGCCCTCACGCTTGAGGCAGTTGTAGGAGCGGACCGTGAGCTCCAGCTCCTCGATCGGCAGCGCCAGATCGGCGGCCAGGGCGGCGTCCGTGGGGGACGGGCCCATGTCGATGCCCTCGGCGTCGATGTTCAGCTCGCGGGCGAGACCGAACAGCTCGACCAGGGTCTTACCGGCGGACGCCATGGCGTCACGCGGGCGCATGGCCTGCTTGGTCTCGACGTCGACGATCAGCTTGTCGAAGTCGGTGCGCTGCTCGACACGCGTGGCCTCGACCTTGTACGTGACCTTGAGAACCGGCGAGTAGATCGAGTCGACCGGGATCCGGCCGATCTCCTGGCCCACCTGCTTGTTCTGCACGGCGGAGACGTAGCCGCGACCGCGCTCGACGGTCAGCTCCATCTCCAGCTTGCCCTTGCCGTTGAGCGTGGCGAGGACCAGGTCGGGGTTGTGCACCTCGACACCGGCCGGGGGCGCGATGTCGGCGGCGGTGACCAGACCCGGGCCCTGCTTGCGCAGGTACATCACGACCGGCTCGTCGTGCTCCGAGGAGACGACCAGCTGCTTGATGTTGAGGATCAGGTCGGTGACGTCCTCCTTGACGCCCGGCACGGTGGTGAACTCGTGCAGCACGCCGTCGATGCGGATGGACGTGACCGCCGCACCCGGGATCGAGGAGAGGAGGGTCCGGCGCAGGGAGTTACCGAGGGTGTAACCGAAGCCCGGCTCCAGCGGCTCGATCACGAACCGGGAGCGGAATTCGTCGACGACCTCTTCGGTCAACGAGGGACGCTGAGCGATCAGCATGTGGTGAGTCCTTCAGTCAGGGGCACCCACTATTTGATGCCCTGATGTGTAACAAGGGTACGGGCGATACGACCCGAAGGAGTCGTACCGCCCGAAAACCTCAGACCGAGCAGCCGTGCGTCAGACGCGGCGGCGCTTGGGCGGACGGCAGCCGTTGTGCGGAGTCGGCGTGACGTCCTGGATCGAGCCGACCTCGAGGCCGGTGGCCTGCAGGGAGCGGATCGCGGTCTCACGACCGGAGCCCGGGCCCTTGACGAAGACGTCGACCTTGCGCATGCCGTGCTCCTGGGCGCGGCGGGCGGCCGACTCGGCGGCCATCTGCGCGGCGAACGGCGTGGACTTCCGGGAGCCCTTGAAGCCGACGTGGCCGGCGGAGGCCCAGGAGATCACGTTGCCGGACGGGTCCGTGATCGAGACGATCGTGTTGTTGAACGTGCTCTTGATGTGCGCGTGGCCGTGAGCGACGTTCTTCTTTTCCTTGCGGCGCACCTTCTTGGCAGCGCCCTGACGACCCTTGGGGGGCATCTATAACTCCTACGGGAGGTGGTCGGTCCTACAGCGAAGACCGTGGACAGGCGTCCGCTGTGGACTACTTCTTGCCCGGCTTCTTCTTGCCGGCGATGGCGCGACGCGGACCCTTGCGGGTACGAGCGTTGGTGCTGGTGCGCTGACCGCGGACGGGCAGACCACGACGGTGACGGAGACCCTGGTAGGTGCCGATCTCGACCTTGCGGCGGATGTCGGCCTGGATCTCGCGACGGAGGTCACCCTCGGTCTTGATGTTGTTGTCGACGTACTCGCGGATCGCGACCAGCTGCTCCTCGGAGAGGTCCCGAACACGGGTGTTCGGGTCCACGCCGGTGGCGGCCAGCGTCTGCTGGGAGAGGGTCCGGCCGATGCCGAACACGTAGGTGAGGGCGATCTCCACGCGCTTTTCGCGCGGGATGTCAACACCGGAAACGCGTGCCATTCAATGGCTCCAGTTACTTGTCGGAGGTCTTCCGCAGAACCGACTCCCAGCCGCCGTACCAGGTACGAACTGAGTCCCCAGCCTCCGAACCGGGGGTGTCAGGCGAACGCTCGTTCCCCTGGGTCCTGCGTATGAACATATTCAGCTTGCGTCGCGCGAATCTCTGCGATGGCAGAGGGATCGGTCGTGCGTCAGCCCTGGCGCTGCTTGTGGCGCGGGTTGTCGCAGATGACCATGACCCGGCCGTGACGGCGGATCACCCTGCACTTGTCGCAGATCTTCTTGACGCTCGGCTTGACCTTCATTGGGTGAGGTTCTCCGGGTCAGTGCCACCACCCCGCCGGAGGCAGGATGCGGGCAAGATCTACTTGTAGCGGTAGACGATCCGGCCACGGGTCAGGTCGTACGGAGACAGCTCCACCACGACCCGGTCGTCAGGGAGGATGCGGATGTAGTGCATGCGCATCTTGCCGCTGATGTGTGCCAGGACCTGGTGGCCGTTCTGGAGCTCGACCTTGAACATGGCGTTCGGAAGAGACTCGACGACAGTGCCCTCGATCTCGATGGCACCTTGCTTCTTGGCCACGCTTCGCCCTTCGAATCGACTACCTTGATCGACTCTGTGCGGGCGCATGCAGGCATGCGGGTACACAAGAGCCGACGAGTCAGTCTACGTCAGGGCTCCCGGAAACACGAATCGAGAGAGTCTGCCCCAGCGGACAGATCTTTAAGCGCCCCTTCAGGGGCGCGGGGCTGTGTCGACATGCGGCTCAGCCGCGTGGGCGCGAACAACCACAACCAACCCGCAGCCGCCGGACGACTCGACCGTCCACTCGGAGAGCGCGGCGCTCAGCCCAGGGGATCCGGCGCGGCCACGATCCCCAGCTCGGCGAGCTTCGCCTTCCCCCCGTCGGGAGACGTCAGCACGAGCGGCCCCTCCTCCGTCAGAGCGACGGAGTGCTCCCAGTGGGACGACCAGGTGCCGTCCGTCGTGATGACGGTCCAGTCGTCCGACAGGACCTCCGTCTTCGGCGTCCCCAGCGACACCATCGGCTCGATCGCGAGGCAGAAGCCGGGCACCAGCTTCGGCCCCTTGCCCCGCCGCCGGTCGACGTAGTTCAGCAGGTGCGGGTCCATGTGCATCTCGGTGCCGATGCCGTGGCCGCCGTAGTCCTCGATGATCCCGTACTTGCCGCCGCCGGGCTTGGGCTGGCGGCGGATGTACGTCTCGATGGCCCGGGAGACGTCGACCAGGCGGTTGCCCTGCTTCATGGCGGCGATGCCGGCCCACATCGACTCCTCGGTCACCCGGGAGAGCTCGACGAGTTCCGGAGCGTGTCCCGAGCCCACGAAGGCCGTGAAGGCGGCGTCGCCGTGCCAGCCGTCGATGATCGCGCCGCAGTCGATGGAGATGACGTCCCCGTCCTTGAGGACGACGTCGTCGGACGGGATGCCGTGGACGACGACCTCGTTCACCGACGTGCAGATCGTCGCCGGGAAGCCGCCGTAGCCGAGGAAGTTCGGCTTGGCGTTGTGCTCGGCGAGCACCTTGCGGGCGACCTGGTCGAGATCCTTCGTCGTGGCTCCGGGGACGGCGGCCTCACGGGTCGCCGCGTGAATGGCGGCGACGACCAGCCCCGCCTCACGCATCTTGGCGATCTGCTCGGGGCTTTTGATCTGCACCATGGGAGCTACGGCCTTTCTGGACCTTCGGCGACAACGAACGCCTTCAACGATACGGGGCCGCGCGACCGGCCCCACCCACACAGCAGCCGCGGCTCCCCGAGGGGAACCGCGGCCGTAGCTGCGCACGGACGACTACTTGTCGCCCTCGCCACGCTTCAGCGCCTCCATGGCGCGGGTCGTGACGTCCTCCACCTTGCCGAGCGCCGAGATCGTGACCACCAGGCCCTGGGCCTTGTAGTAGTCGATGATCGGCTCGGTCTGGGTGTGGTAGACCTCCAGGCGCGTCCGGACCGTCTCCTCGGAGTCGTCGTTGCGCTGGTACAGCTCACCGCCGCAGACGTCGCAGACGCCCTCCTTGGCCGGCTGCTTGTACGTCACGTGGAAGACGTGCGAGGAGTCGTTACGGCAGATGCGGCGGCCGGCGATGCGCTTGACCACCTCGTCCTCGGGGACCTCCAGGTCCAGCACCGCGTCGAGCTGCATGCTCTCGGTCTCGAGGAGCTCGTCGAGCGCCTCGGCCTGCGACACGTTGCGGGGGAAGCCGTCCAGCAGGAAACCGTTCTCGGCGTCCGGCTGCTCCATGCGGTCCTTCGCCATCGCGATGGTGACCTCGTCGGGCACGAGGTTGCCCGCGTCCATGTAGGACTTCGCCAGTTTGCCGAGTTCCGTCTGCCGGCTGATGTTGGCCCGGAACAGGTCGCCCGTGGAGATGTGCGGGATCGACAGGTTCATGGCCAGGAACGCGGCCTGCGTTCCCTTACCGGCGCCCGGCGGCCCGACGAGGACGATACGCATCAGCGGAGGAACCCTTCGTAATTGCGCTGCTGGAGCTGGCTCTCGATCTGCTTCACGGTCTCGAGACCGACACCCACGATGATCAGGATGCTGGTCCCGCCGAACGGGAAGTTCTGGTTTGCCCCGAAACCTGCCAACGCCATCGTCGGCACGAGAGCGATCAGTCCCAAGTACAGCGAACCCGGCCAGGTGATCCGGTTGAGTACGTAGCTCAGGTACTCAGCGGTCGGTCGGCCAGCCCGGATGCCCGGGATGAAGCCACCATACTTCTTCATGTTGTCGGCGACTTCCTCGGGGTTGAAGGAGATCGCCACGTAGAAGAACGCGAAGAAAACGATCAGCAGGAAGTACGTAATGATGTAGTACGGGTGGTCGCCCTTGACGAAGTGTTGCTCGATCCAGGTCTTCCAGCCCGAGGTACCTCCCGCGAACTGAGCGATCAGCGCCGGGATGTAGAGCAGCGACGAGGCGAAGATGACGGGGATCACACCCGCCTGGTTCACCTTGAGCGGGATGTAGGTGGACGTACCGCCGTAGGAACGGCGGCCGATCATGCGCTTGGCGTACTGAACCGGGATGCGGCGCTGGGCCTGCTCGACGAAGACCACCAGGCCGACCATGGCGAAGCCGACCAGGATGACCGTGCCGAACTCGATCCAGCCGCCGGCCAGGGAGCCCTCCTGCTTGATGGCCCACAGCGCGGACGGGAAGGTGGCGGCGATCGAGATGAACATCAGGATCGACATGCCGTTGCCGATGCCGCGGTCGGTGATGAGCTCACCGAGCCACATCACGGCGGCCGTACCGGCGGTCATGGTGATGACCATGGTGATGGTGACGAAGATCGACTGGTCGGGGACGATCTGGCTGGCCACCGGGCAGCCCGTGAAGAGAGCGCCGCTGCGGGCGGTGGCGACGAGGCCGGTGCCCTGAAGGATGGCGAGGGCGATCGTCAGGTAACGGGTGTACTGCGTGATCTTCGCCGTACCGGCCTGGCCCTCCTTCTTCAGGGCTTCCAGACGCGGAATCACCACGGTCAGCAGCTGCAGAATGATGCTCGCCGTGATGTACGGCATGATGCCCAGCGCGAAGATCGTGATCTGCAGCAGCGCGCCGCCGCTGAACATGTTGACCAGGCCGAAGATGCCCTGGTTGGCCTGGGCGTTGTCGATACAGGTCTGGACGTTCCGGTAGTCGACGCCTGGGATGGGTACGTGCGTACCGACCCGGTAGACCACGATGATGCCGAGCGTGAAGAGCAGCTTCTTGCGCAGGTCGGGCGTCTTGAACGCCCGGGCGAACGCGGTGAGCACGGTGCCTCCTGCGACCCCCGCGCAACTGCGTCAAGGGTGACGGTCTTGAGGTTCGACGAATAGGTAACGGTCAACTGCCGCTGTGAGTGCCCGAAGTGCAGCACCCAGTGAAAAGTGGGCAGTGCAGGCCACCTTACCGGCGAGACTGCCGCCCTAGGAACGACCGACCGGGGATACCCCATTTGTGGGGTATCCCCGGTCGGGATCGCTCAGGTCATCGAGACGCCTGTGGTGTTCAGACGAGCTCGGTGACAGAACCGCCGGCGGCGGTGATCTTCTCCTTGGCGGAGCCGGAGACGGCGTCGACCGTCACCTGCAGCGCCACGGAGATCTCGCCCTGGCCGAGGACCTTGACGAGGCTGTTCTTGCGAACGGCCCCCTTGGCCACCAGACCCTCGACGGTGACCTCGCCACCCTCGGGGTAGAGCGCGGCCAGCTTGTCGAGGTTCACGACCTGGAACTCGGTCTTGAACGGGTTCTTGAAGCCCTTCAGCTTCGGGAGACGCATGTGGAGGGGCATCTGGCCACCCTCGAAGCGCTCCGGAACCTGGTAACGGGCCTTCGTGCCCTTGGTACCACGACCGGCCGTCTTACCCTTCGACGCCTCACCACGACCGACACGGGTCTTGGCGGTCTTGGCGCCCGGGGCGGGACGGAGGTTGTGGATCTTGAGCGGGTTCTGCTCCGCCATGATCAGTCGACCTCCTCGACCGTCACGAGGTGGCGGACGGTGTGCACCATGCCGCGGAACTCGGGGCGGTCCTCCTTGACGACCTGCGTGTTGATGCCCTTGAGACCAAGGGAACGCAGGGTGTCACGGTGGTTCTGCTTGCTGCCGATGTAGGACTTGACCTGCGTAATCTTGAGCTGCGCCATGATTACGCACCCGCCCCGGCACGCGCACGGAGAAGAGCCGCGGGGGCGACGTCCTCGAGGGGCAGACCACGGCGGGCCGCGATCTCCTCGGGACGCTGCAGACCCTTCAGGGCCTCCACGGTCGCGTGCACGATGTTGATCGCGTTGTCGGAGCCGAGCGACTTCGACAGCACGTCGTGGATACCGGCGCACTCGAGCACGGCGCGCACCGGACCACCGGCGATAACACCGGTACCGGGCGACGCGGGCTTCAGGAGCACGACGCCGGCAGCCTTCTCACCCTGGATGGGGTGCGGGATGGTGCCCTGGATGCGGGGGACCTTGAAGAAGTGCTTCTTGGCCTCCTCAACACCCTTGGCGATGGCGGCCGGCACCTCCTTGGCCTTGCCGTATCCGACACCCACGGTGCCGTCACCGTCGCCCACCACGACCAGCGCGGTGAAGCTGAAGCGACGACCACCCTTCACAACCTTGGCGACGCGGTTGATCGCGACAACGCGCTCAACGTACGCGGTCTTCTCGGCGGCAGCAGCGCCGCCGTCACGGCCCTTCCGGTCCCGCCGCTCGCCGCCACCGGCACCGCCACCGCGGCGCTGGGGTCCAGCCATTGGAATTACCTCTCTCTGTTTCCGCTAGCTACGCGCCAACGAATTTGTCGCTGACGCGACGGGCGACTCAGAACTTGAGTCCGGCCTCGCGGGCGGCGTCCGCCAGGGCGGCGATGCGCCCCGCGTACTGGTTACCACCACGGTCGAACACGACGGCCTCGACACCGGCGGCCTTGGCGCGCTCGGCGACCAGGGCGCCGACCTGCTTGGCCTGCGCGGACTTGTCGCCCTCGCCACCGCGGATCGAGGTGTCCAGGGTGGACGCCGACGCCAGGGTGTGACCCTTGATGTCGTCGATCACCTGGGCCACGATGTGGCGGTTCGAGCGGGTAACGACCAGACGCGGACGCTCCGCCGTACCGTTGATGTGCTTACGGATCCGGATGTGGCGGCGCTTGATCGCGGCGCGCTTGTAGGCGTCGCCCTTAAGGATCTTCTGTCCGTATGCCATGGCTTACTTACCCGCCTTTCCGACCTTGCGGCGGATGACTTCGCCCTCGTACTTGACGCCCTTGGCCTTGTACGGGTCGGGCTTGCGCAGCTTGCGGATGTTGGCCGCAACCTCGCCGACCTTCTGCTTGTCGATGCCCTCGACCGAGAAACGGGTCGGGGACTCCACCTTGAAGGTGATGCCCGCGGGGGCCTCGACCAGGATCGGGTGGCTGTAGCCCAGGGAGAACTCCAGGTTGGAGCCCTTGGCCACGACACGGTAACCGACACCGCTGATTTCGAGCTTCTTGACGTATCCCTGGGTCACACCGGTGATCATGTTCGCCACCAGCGTGCGGGACAGGCCGTGCAGGGCCTTGCTCTGCCGCTCGTCGTTCGGCCGCAGCACCTGAAGGGTGCCGTCCTCGGCCTTCGCGATGTCGATCGGCGCGATGACGGTGTGGGTCAGTTCGCCCTTGGGGCCCTTGACCGCGACCGTACGGCCGTCGATGGTGACGTCCACGCCGGCGGGAACCGGGATGGGGAGCTTGCCGATACGCGACATTGCTGTCTCTCCTCCGTTCCCGAATTACCAGACGTAGGCGAGGACTTCCCCACCCACGCCCTTCTTCTGCGCCTGCTTGTCGGTCAGGAGCCCGTGCGACGTGGAGATGATGGCCACGCCCAGGCCGCCCAGAACCTTCGGCAGGTTGGTGGACTTCGCGTACACCCGGAGACCGGGCTTGGAGATCCGCTTGATGCCCGCGATGGAGCGCTCACGGTTGGGGCCGAACTTCAGCTCCAGGACGAGGTTCTTGCCGACCTCGGCGTCCTCGACCTTCCAGCCCGTGATGAAGCCCTCCTGCTGGAGGATCTCCGCGATGTGCGACTTGATCTTGGACGCCGGCATCGTCACGGAGTCGTGGTACGCCGAGTTCGCGTTCCGCAGACGCGTCAGCATGTCTGCGATCGGATCAGTCATGGTCATGAATTGGCCTTCGGCCTCTCTCGCCGGGGTTTCCTGGTGCGCCATCCCTCTCCCCGATCCGAGACGGGACGGGTGCGGCGCGGTGGACCTACGGCGTAGTAAGCATTCAATGAGCGGACAGGTGTCCGCGGCGTAAGGGCGGCGGCAGACGCCCAACCCCACAAGCCTAAGCCATGCGGGCCGGGCGTCCTGCCACCCCTACGTGCTTACCGAGAGCCCTGCGAATCCCTATAAGGGGGATTACCAGGAGCTCTTGGTCACGCCCGGCAGCTCGCCACGGTGAGCCATCTCACGAAGGCACACGCGGCAGAGGCCGAACTTGCGGTACACGGAGTGCGGGCGGCCGCAGCGCTGGCAGCGGGTGTAGCCACGCACACCGAACTTGGGCTTGCGAGCAGCCTTAGCGATCAGAGCCTTCTTCGCCATCTCGCTCACGCCTCCTTGAAGGGGAAGCCGAGGTGACGAAGGAGCGCGCGGCCCTCAGCGTCGTTGGTCGCCGTGGTCACCACGGTGATGTCCATACCCCGGGTGCGGTCGATCTTGTCCTGGTCGATCTCGTGGAACATGACCTGCTCCGTGAGACCGAAGGTGTAGTTGCCACGGCCGTCGAACTGCTTGGGGGACAGGCCGCGGAAGTCGCGGATGCGCGGCAGCGCGAGCGACAGGGTGCGGTCCAGGAACTCCCACATGCGGTCGCCACGAAGCGTGACGTGGGCACCGATCGGCTGGCCCTCACGCAGCTTGAACTGCGCGATGGACTTGCGAGCCTTGGTGACGGCCGGCTTCTGACCGGTGATCGTGGTGAGGTCGCGGATGGCGCCCTCGATCAGCTTGGAGTCGCGGGCGGCGTCGCCCACACCCATGTTGACCACGATCTTGACGAGACCGGGGATCTGCATGACGTTCTCGTACTTGAACTCGTCACGCAGCTTGCCCGTGATCTCCTCACGGTACTTCTGCTTCAGACGCGGAGTGGTGGTGGTAGCCATCAGATGTCCTCACCCGTCCGCTTGGCAACGCGGATCTTGTTGCCTTCGTCGTCGAAGCGGTAACCGACGCGGGTCACGACCTTGTTGCCGTCCTTCTCCACGACCAGCTGGACGTTGGAGACGTGGATGGGGGCCTCGGTGGTGACGATGCCGCCGGCCTGCGAACCGCGAGCCGTCGGACCGGCCTTGGTGTGCTTCTTGACCCGGTTGACACCCTCGACCAGGACACGGTCCTCGCGGGGGAAGGCCGCGATGACCTTGCCCTGCTTGCCCTTGTCCTTACCCGTGATGACCTGAACCAGGTCGCCCTTCTTGATCTTCATGCTCACAGCACCTCCGGCGCGAGGGAGATGATCTTCATGAACTTCTTCTCGCGCAGCTCCCGGCCCACCGGGCCGAAGATACGGGTGCCACGAGGGTCGCCGTCGTTCTTGAGAATGACGGCGGCGTTCTCGTCGAAGCGGATGTACGAGCCGTCCGGACGGCGGCGCTCCTTGACGGTGCGAACGATGACCGCCTTGATGACGTCACCCTTCTTCACGTTGCCGCCGGGGATCGCGTCCTTGACGGTGGCGACGATGACGTCACCGATACCCGCGTAGCGGCGACCGGAGCCACCGAGCACACGGATGCAAAGGATCTCCTTCGCACCAGTGTTGTCGGCGACACGCAGTCGCGACTCCTGCTGGATCACGTCTATCTCCTGATTGTCTGCCGGTTCCCGGGGAGAAGCGTGAAGGAATCACGCTTCTCCCCGAGCCTGGCGGAACGATGCCTAGGGAGTCCCCCTAGGAGGGATTACTTGGCCTTCTCGAGGATCTCGACGACGCGCCAGCGCTTCGTCGCGGACAGCGGCCGGGTCTCCATGAGGAGGACGCGGTCGCCGACACCCGCGGCGTTCTGCTCGTCGTGGGCCTTGAGCTTGCTCGTACGGCGGATGACCTTGCCGTACAGCGCGTGCTTGACGCGGTCCTCGACGGCGACGACGACGGTCTTGTCCATCTTGTCGCTGACGACCAGGCCCTCGCGGGTCTTGCGGAAACCGCGGTCCGTCTTGGTCTCTTCAGTCACGTTGCTCTCGCTCATCAGGCGCTCTCCACCGTCTCGATGCCCAGCTCGCGCTCACGCATCAGGGTGTAGATCCGCGCGATGTCCTTGCGGACGGCCTTGAGCCGACCGTGGTTCTCGAGCTGACCCGTCGCCGCCTGGAAGCGGAGGTTGAACAGCTCTTCCTTGGCCTCGCGAAGCTTCGCGAGAAGCTCCTCGTTGCCCAGCTCGCGCAGCTCAGACGCCTTGGTACCGGCCGACATCACGCTTCACCTGCCTCGCGCTTGACGATCTTGCACTTCATCGGCAGCTTGTGAGCCGCACGGGTCAGAGCCTCGCGCGCGATCTTCTCGTTGGGGTACGACAGCTCGAACATCACACGTCCGGGCTTGACGTTGGCGATCCACCACTCAGGAGAACCCTTACCGGAACCCATGCGGGTCTCAGCGGGCTTCTTGGTGAGGGGGCGGTCCGGGTAGATGTTGATCCAGACCTTGCCGCCACGCTTGATGTGGCGGGTCATCGCGATACGAGCCGCCTCGATCTGGCGGTTCGTCACGTAGGCCGGGGTCAGCGCCTGGATGCCGTACTCGCCGAACGCAACCTGCGTGCCACCCTTGGACATGCCGTTGCGCTTGGGGTGGTGCTGCTTGCGGTGCTTGACCCTACGGGGGATCAGCATGACGGTCAGGCCTCCGTTCCGGTGCTCTCAGCCGGAGCGGCGGCGGGAGCCTCGGCCTTGGGGGCCTCGGCGCCGGCAGCCTGCTGCGGCTTACGACCGCGCCCGCCACGCTCGCCACCGCGGCCACCACGGGCCGGGCGGTCGGCGCCACCGCGGGCCGGGCGGTTACCCGCACGGGCAGCGGCGTTCTCGGCGCGGACCTCGGCGATGTTCTTGACGTCGCCCTTGTAGATCCAGACCTTCACGCCGATGCGGCCGAAGGTCGTCTTGGCCTCGAAGAAGCCGTAGTCCACGTTCGCGCGGAGCGTGTGCAGGGGCACACGGCCCTCGCGGTAGAACTCCGAGCGGGACATCTCGGCGCCACCGAGGCGGCCACCGCACTGGATCTTGATGCCCTTGGCGCCGGCCTTCATCGCCGACTGCATGCTCTTACGCATGGCGCGGCGGAAGGAGACGCGGGAGGAGAGCTGCTCGGCGACGGCCTGGGCAACCAGCTGAGCGTCGGTCTCGGGGTTCTTGACCTCGAGGATGTTCAGCTGGACCTGCTTGCCCGTGAGCTTCTCGAGGTCACCGCGGATGCGGTCGGCCTCGGCCCCACGGCGGCCGATGACGATGCCCGGACGAGCGGTGTGGATGTCCACCCGCACGCGGTCACGGGTGCGCTCGATCTCGACCTTGGAGATGCCGGCGCGCTCCATGCCGGACGTCATCATCCGACGGATGGCGACGTCTTCCTTGACGTAGTCCTTGTACAGCTTGTCGGCGTACCAACGCGACTTGAAGTCGGTCGTGACACCGAGCCGGAACCCGTGCGGGTTTACCTTCTGGCCCATTACCGGGTTCCTTCCTTGCTGCTGACGACCACGGTGATGTGGCTGGTCCGCTTGCGGATCCGGTAGGCACGGCCCTGGGCGCGCGGACGGAACCGCTTCAGGGTCGGGCCCTCGTCGACGTAGGCCTCGGAGACGAAGAGGCTGTCGACATCGGTGTGGTCGTAGTTGTGCGCGGCGTTGGCGATGGCGCTGTCAAGCACCTTGCCGACCGGCTGGCTCGCGGCCTGCGGGGCGAAACGCAGGACCGCCTGAGCCTCCGTGGCGCTCATGCCACGGATGAGGTCCACCACGCGGCGGGCCTTCATGGGCGTGACGCGGATGTACCGCGCCTGGGCCCTGGCTTCCATGGTTGTCCTTCCAGTGTCTGTCATGGTCATTCCACCCCGCGCTTAGCGGCGCTTCGACTTCCGGTCGTCCTTGACGTGACCCCGGAAGGTGCGCGTCGGCGAGAACTCGCCGAGCTTGTGGCCGACCATCGACTCGGTGACGAACACCGGAATGTGGGTCTTGCCGTTGTGCACCGCGAGCGTGTGGCCGAGCATGGCCGGCACGATCATGGAGCGACGGGACCAGGTCTTGATGACGTTCTTGGTGCCGGCTTCGTTCTGGGCGTCCACCTTCTTGATCAGGTGGTCGTCGACGAAGGGCCCCTTCTTCAAGCTACGAGGCATCTCAACCCGTCCTTAGCGCTTCTTGTTCGTCTTGCGGCGGCGGACGATGTACTTGTTCGACGCCTTCTTGGGCGAACGAGTACGGCCTTCCTTCTTGCCCCAGGGGGACACCGGGTGGCGACCACCCGAGGTACGGCCTTCGCCACCACCGTGCGGGTGGTCCACCGGGTTCATGACCACACCACGCACGGTCGGGCGAACGCCCAGCCAGCGCTTACGGCCCGCCTTACCCCAGTTGATGTTGCTCTGCTCGGCGTTGCCCACCTCGCCGACCGTGGCGCGGCAGCGCTGGTCGACCAGACGGATCTCACCGGACGGCATGCGAAGGTGGGCCATCGAGCCCTCCTTCGCGAGCAGCTGCACCGAGGCGCCGGCGGAGCGGGCGAACTTCGCACCGCCGCCCGGACGCAGCTCGATGGCGTGCAGCGTGGTACCGACCGGGATGTTGCGCAGGGCAAGGTTGTTGCCCGGCTTGATGTCGGCCCCGGGACCGTTCTCGACGCGGTCGCCCTGGCTCAGGCCACGCGGCGCGAGGATGTAGCGCTTCTCGCCGTCCGCGTAGTGCAGGAGCGCGATGCGCGCGGTGCGGTTGGGGTCGTACTCGATGTGCGCGACCTTCGCCGGCACGCCGTCCTTGTCGTGACGACGGAAGTCGATCACGCGGTAGGCGCGCTTGTGGCCACCGCCCTGGTGGCGGACGGTCACACGACCGGAGTTGTTACGGCCACCCTTGCTGTGCAGGGGGCGGACCAACGACTTCTCCGGCGTGGACCGCGTGACCTCGACGAAGTCGGCAACGCTGGAGCCACGACGGCCCGGCGTAGTCGGCTTGTACTTGCGGATTCCCATTTCTCAGTCCTCGTCCGATATCGGACGATCCGGACCGCCCTTAGGCGGTCGGACCGCCGAAGATGTCGATACGGTCGCCCTCAGCGAGGGTCACGATCGCGCGCTTGGTGGACGCGCGCTGGCCGAAGCCGGTGCGGGTCCGCTTGCGCTTGCCCTGGCGGTTGATCGTGTTGACCCCGGTGACCTTGACCGAGAAGACCGACTGCACGGCCTGCTTGATCTGGGTCTTGTTGGCGCTCGGGTCCACGATGAACGTGTACTTGCCCTCGTCGAGGAGCGCGTAGCTCTTCTCGGAGACGACCGGCTTGAGCAGCACGTCACGGGGGTCCGTGAAGGACTTGCTCAGCGGGGTCTCGACGGTGTTCTTGCCCTCGGCGGCGTGGCGGCGCGCCTTGGCGACGCGCGCGGCCTTGGCCTTCTTCGCCGCCTTGGAGGCGATAGCGGGGTGACGGATAGCCATCAGACCTCGCTCCCTTCGGTGTCATTGGCCTTCGGGCCGGACACGAAGGACTCGAAGGCGGCCTGGGTGAAGACCACGTCGTCCGAGACGAGAACGTCGTACGTGTTCAGCTGGCCCGGCTCCAGGATGTGGATCTGGGGCAGGTTGCGGGCGGACAGCCACGCGGCCTCGTCGGCGCGGTCGACGACCAGGAGCAGGTTCTTGCGCTCCGAGATCTTGCCGAACAGCGTCTTGGCGGCCTTCGTGGAGGGGGTCTCGCCCTCGACCACGCCGGAGACGACGTGGATGCGGTTGTGGCGGGCCCGGTCGGTGAGGGCGTGGCGCAGGGCCGCGGCCTTCATCTTCTTCGGGGTCCGCTGCGAGTAGTCACGCGGCACGGGACCGTGCACGACGCCACCACCGGCGAACTGCGGCGCGCGGGTCGAACCCTGACGGGCGCGACCGGTGCCCTTCTGGCGGTACGGCTTCTTGCCACCGCCGCGGACCTCGCCACGGGTCTTGGTCTTGTGCGTGCCCTGACGGGCAGCGGCCAGCTGCGCGACGACGACCTGGTGGATCAGCGGGATGCTGACCTTCTCGACGTCGAAGATCTCCGCGGGGAGCTCGACGGAACCGGCCTTGTCGCCCGCCGGCGAAAGGATGTCAACAGTGCTCATTACCTCAGGCCCCCTTGGCCGCGGTGCGGACCAGGACGAGGCCGCCGTTCGGACCGGGAACCGCGCCCTTGATGAGCAGCAGACCCTTCTCCGCGTCAACGGCGTGGACGGTCAGGTTCTGGGTGGTGACCCGCTCGTTGCCCATGCGACCCGCCATGCGGAGGCCCTTGAACACACGGCCCGGGGTGGCGCAGCCACCGATGGAACCGGGGGAGCGGTGCTTGCGCTGGGTGCCGTGTCCGGCGCCGAGGCCCTTGAAGTTGTGACGCTTCATGACACCGGCGAAGCCCTTGCCCTTGCTCTTGCCGGTCACGTCGACCTTGATGCCGGCCTCGAACACCTCAGCGGTGATCTCCTGGCCGAGGGTGTACTCGCTGGCGTCAGCGGTACGGATCTCGACGAGGTGGCGGCGGGGAGTGACGTCGGCCTTGGCGAAGTGGCCCTTGAGGGGCTTGTTCACCTTGCGCGGGTCGATCTCGCCGAACGCGATCTGGACGGACTCGTAGCCGTCGACATCGTTCGTGCGGACCTGGGTGACGACGTTGGGGCCGGCCTTGACGACGGTGACCGGAACAACACGGTTGTTCGCGTCCCACACCTGCGTCATGCCGAGCTTCTCGCCCAGGATGCCCTTGATCTGCTTAGCCATCGTTCAGATCACCGGCCTCAGAGCTTGATCTCGATGTCGACACCGGCCGGGAGGTCGAGTCGCATCAGAGAGTCAACGGTCTTGGGGGTCGGGTCGAGGATGTCGATCAGGCGCTTGTGCGTGCGCATCTCGAAGTGCTCGCGCGAGTCCTTGTACTTGTGCGGCGACTTGATGACGCAGTACACGTTCTTCTCAGTGGGCAGCGGCACCGGGCCCGCGACCGACGCACCAGTGCGGGTCACCGTCTCGACGATCTTCTTCGCCGAGGAGTCGATGACCTCGTGGTCGTAGGCCTTGAGCCGGATGCGGATCTTCTGTCCCGCCATGGCTACTCAGTAGTCCTGTCTCTCAACGCTCTGGAACCCGGTGGATTCCTGTTGCTGCCTTCTGCTCCTCCGACCCACGCGGTCGGGCGTGTCGCACTCTCGCTGACACAGATGTCCCTTGTCCGAACATCCCTGCGGGATTGCGCACGGCCCTGCCGGAACCGCGAGCCGGGGGCTGAAGGCCCACCGGGTGCCTGGCCGGTGCCGCACTGACACTTCCCGAAAGATTCCCGTACGTCCGCCCCAGCGCTGCCGTGGTGGCAGTTAGGGCGACGAGTACTGTGGGACTCGCTTCCGGTCCTCCCGGCGGGAGGCGCGCAGCATCAACACTCGACCGAGCAACTCGGACAGTCTGCCATATGGGACGGGGGCTACGCCAATCGAGCCGGAGAGAATACCCCGGGGGTGACGTAGGTCAAACCGTGCAGTGGACGAGTCCGAGCTACTTGCGTCGCCGCAGCGCTCGCCAGGCGTCGCCGCCGGCGTCCGCGGCCCGCAACCACCAGCCCTGCACCTTGTCCCGCACGGTCGCCAACACCCACCGCCACTTCAGCCACGACGGCAGCCTACGGAACGGCACGTACGTCAGGACGTCCCTGATGGCATGCTCGGCTCCGCCGCCCGCCCCCTCGACGCGCAGGACTGCATACAACTGCGGGGTCAGCCGTTCGTGAAGCCGGGCCGCGTGGCCCGCTGCTGTGAAGGCGTATCCGCGCTGCTCCTGGTCCGGTAGCTGCATGGCCCTGACGATCCGCGGCGCCGCCTCCTCCAGCGAACACTGGTACGCCAGTCCGATGACCCCCGTACCGAGGTGCGCTGCGCCACGCTCGAATGCGCTGTCCCACTCACCGGGGTCATCCAGTCCCAGGAGCCCTTCGCCGCTTTCCCAGTCCCACTCAGGTGCCACAGCCGATTCCTCTCCCTCTCACCCGTCGCATGGAGGCGGCGGCAGTACCCGCTGCTTCTTGACGTTGTCGATCATGCCTGCCTTCTTCAGCTTGGTCAGATCGCCCTGCGTGACGCTCCTCGACGGGTACGAGGACTGCACGTGACCGTGGTAGATCTCCTTGACGATATTGCCGTTCTTGTCGGTTATCGCTCGGTGCCGGTCAAGGACAACGATCTCGTTGTTCGCATGATCCACGCCGAGGCGGCGAGTGACATTCGGATTGTTCGGATCCATGTCGATGGACCGGTCCAGCGCCGCCTGACCGTTGGACGGCGCGCGGCTGACCTCGCCCTTGGCTGACGAGCTGCTTCCCGAACCATGCTTGCTGTACTCCGAGTCGTCGTAGACGCGGGCGGGCTCGGTGCTGTCGCCTTCCAGACCCAGCGGGTCGCTCCGGACCAGGGGGTTGTCGACGTACGCGTGGTGGTTCGGGGCCGGGATCAGACCGAGCGGGTCGGGGCTCAGATAGCTCGCGGTGTCCGGGTCGTAGTAGCGGGCCAGGTTGTAGTGCAGGCCGGTTTCCGCGTCGCGGTACTGGCCGGGGAAGGCCAACGGGCACAAACCGCCGTCATCGCCGGCGAGGGGCCTCCCCCACAGGCTGGTGGCCGCCCGCCAGGCGATGGTCCCGTCCACGCCGACGAGCTCGCTGGGGGTGCCGACCAGGTCGGTGACGATCGCGTAGAACTGCCTGTCGATCGCGTCCGGGGCGTCGGTGTGCCAGCGGCTCCGCACCTGGGCGGCCGCCCTGTGAGTGCCCGGCTCCCATTCCCAGGTCTCGGTCTCCACCATGCTGTCGCGGAGGGTCTGCTGTTCGGCGAGATTGGCGCAGTCCCAGGTGAAAAGGACTTCATCTGCTGCCGAACCGTCCTCGGCCACACGCCACTTGGCCGTCCGTCGACCGAGTACGTCGTAACGGTAATGCCACACACCGTGTTCGGGTGTCACGGCTTCCGTGAGCCGGTCGTCCGCGTCCCAGACGTACCTCCAGATCTGTCGCAGGCCGGACAGGGTGCGGCGGATCACGCGGACCACGCGTCCCTGGTCGTCGTGCTCGTACGTGGCGCGGCCCGCCACGGTGACCCGCGTACCGGAGTTCTTCACCGGTCCCTGCACGTCCTCTGTCCCGGGGGCGGGGTGGGCGGCTGCGGTGAGGTTGCCGAGCTCGTCATAGGCATAGGTCTCGGTCCAGGTTTCCGCGGACACCCGGGTGACGCGCCCCGCACGGTCGAGGCCGAACCTGCGAGTGGCGCCTAGCCGGTCGGTGACCGAGGCGACGTGACCGTCTCCGCGATACGTATAGGACCTGACCTGGCGCACAGTCGCACCACCGGCGTCCTCTCCGGTCTCACCCCCGGACCGGATGACCTGTTCGACGAGGCGGTGCCCGGCGTCCCAGCTCTGCGTCAGCACTGCGGCACCGGCGAGGCCGCGGGTGATCTCCCGGCCGGCCGCGTCGTGTGCGAAGGTCAGCTCACCACCCGCGGTGAGAAGCGACGTCGGCAGGCCCGCTGCGTCGTAGGCCCAGTGCGATGTGACGCCGCTCGGGGTGGTCCGTCGCACCCGTCGGCCAAGGAGGTCGTAGGCACTGGTGACGGTCCGGCCGTCGACGGTCTCTGTGAGGATCCTGCCCACCGCGTCGTAGCCATAGGTGACCCTGCTGCCGGGATTCGCCGCCTCGGTCAATCGACCCGCCACGTCGTAGCGCAAGGTCGTCACGGCACCGTCGTCGGTACAGGACTCCACCACTCGACCGGCGACGTCACGGGTCAGGCGGACCCGCTGGCCCGTGCCGTTCGTCCGCTCGATCTGGCGGCCGGTGGGGTCGTGGACGTAAGCCAGCGTACGACCGTTGAAGTCCGTCTCGCCGATAAGACGGCCGGCTCCGTCGTACCGGTAACTCCACTCGTCACCAAGCGGGTTGATGACGCCGACGAGCCGTAGTTCGGCGTCATGGACGAAGCGGTAGCGCGCGCCGTCCGGGTCGGTCCGGGAACTGGGCCGGCCGAATGCGCCGTATTCGAACGTAGTGGTGAACCCTCCCGCGCCGCAGTGGGCCGTGAGGTTGCCCTCCGCGTCGTACGACCACGTCTCCCAGGTGCCGTCGGCGCGCTCCCGCCACAGGAGCCGTCCCTCCGCGTCCCATCCCTGGCGGACGGTCCCGCCGACCGGGTCGTCCGTCTGCACGACCCGTCCGAAGGCGTCCCGGCGCACGGTGACCACACTGCCCCGCGGGTCCATGACGCGGACGGGCAGGCCGCACCCGTCGGTCGTGAAGCGGAACGTGTTGCCAAGGGCATCGGTCTGCCCGATCCGATGGCCGCGGGCATCGTACGCGTACGCATTCACCGCTCCCAGCGGATCGGTGCTGGTGAGGAGGTTGCCCCGGTCGTCGTAAGTGCACTCCCAGCGCGCCCCGTCGGCTTCCGTGATGGCGGTGGGCAGAACCTCGTCGCTGTACTCCACACGGACGCTGGTGCCGTCCGGCCGGTCCAACTGCACGGGCTGGCCGTGCTCGCCCAGGGTGAAACGGGTCGTGCGGCCCAGTTCGTCGGTCCGGGACAGCAGTCGTCCGTACCGGTCCCATGCGGAGTACGTGGTGTGACCGAGGGGGTCGGTCTCGGCGACGACTTGGCCCAGCTCGTTGTACACATAGGTCGTCGTGTTGCCGAGCGCGTCGGTGTACCGCGTCTCACGCTCCTCGCTGTCGTAGGCGATGGTGCAGGAGAGACTGCCGTCGGCTCCCTCACCGTGGACGCAGCGGTCCAGAGCGTCATAGGTGAAGCGGTACCGGTAGCCGTTGCGGTCGGTCCACGACGTGATGCGGGCACGCTCGTCGTAGGTGAGCTTCCGCGGCAGCCCGCCGGCGTCGCGGATCTCGGTCAGGTTGCCTTGAGGGTCGTAACCGAAACTCCTCAGGAGCGTGCCTGCAGGTCCGTCCTCCGGGTTGCGCAGACGAAGCCGGAGGACACGGCCGTCCGCGGCGTCGACGTGCAGGTGCCGTCCGCCGGAGTCACGCACCGCGACTGGCGTGCCATCGGGGGCTCGGTCGATGTCGACGCGGGCGCCGTTCTCGTCGGTGAGCGCGACCAGAAACAGGGTGAAGGCTTCGTCCGCCGCTGCCGGTTTCGTCGCGGGCCCGAAATGGCGGGTGACGCCGGTGGTGGGGTCGTTGATGCGCAGGGGAGCACCAGGCGCGCCGTCCCAGTCCAGCGGCCGGCGCGGGCCCTCCAACGGCATGGCCGAGGCGCCCGGTCTCGGCACCGGGTAGAACAGGAGCATGCCGTCCTCGGTGGCGTAGGCCGCACCCTCGTCGTCCAGTTCGAGACGTTCGTCCAGAGTGGAGGCCCACGACGGCCCGAAGAAGCGGCCCCACTGGTACGTGGACAGGTGAGTACGACGCAGTGCCATCGGAGGCAGGCCGGGCAGTTCGACATCGGTCTCCTCCATGAGCATCTCGCCCGAGACCATGTCGATCGGATCGCCGTTCTTGCAGCGCCCCTTGGCCGGTTTGGCTTTCGCCGCCGCGTCATCGGCCTCTCGCCGCAACCCCTTCCCGAGACCCTTTGCCATGGCCTTCAGGCCACCTTTACCGAAAACCTTGAGGCCCTTGGCCAGTCCACCGAGAGTGGTGAGCCCCTTCATGCCCGGTATGCAGTCCAAGGCCGCGAAACCGACGTCCCACAGGGACGCCTGCCCTTTCGAATATTTGTAGAGCGTGTCGGCGAGGACGACGGCAGCGGCGATCACCACGATCGCGGCGAGGATCGGCCCACCGATGATCATCGCTACGATCCCGACCACGGTGACCACGACCTTGCAGACCGCGACGATGGTGTCCCAGTTGTCGACGAACCAGTCGCCGATGTCCTCCCACCACGACCGGTTCTGAATACCCGCGTCGGAAGCCTCGTCGATCTTCGACTTCGCCTCACGGGCCGCCTCGTCACGCATCTTGCGCGCGTCCTCGGCCATCTTCTTCGCGGCGGCCAGGGCGTCCTGCGCGTCGGAGACGTCTGACTGCGCCTTGGTCTGGGCGGACTTGGCGTGCTGCACATCACGCGTGGCGGCGCGAACCTTCGCCTCGTCCGGCTTGTCACCGTCCGACTTGCTGCCCGTCGGGTCGTCCTTGTACTTGTCCGCCTCCTTGCCGGCCCGCGTCACCCACGAGTCCGCCGACGCCAGACGCGACTGCGCCGAGGAGAGACTGTCCTGCGCCTCACGGCCCTTGCGCAGGGCCTTGTCCGCCAGGGACTGCGCCCGCTCCAGCTTCGGCCAGAAGTCCGCCAGCGCGTCCCCGCACATCTCGTAGGACTTCTTCAGCTTCTTGAGGTTCTTCGGCACATCCGCGAAGTCCTCCTTGAAGACATCCGCGGACTTGCCCGCCCACTCAAGGAGCGTGCCCTCCCCCGCCATGCCCTTGACCAGGCGCAGCGCGTCGGACACGTCGTCGGCGAAGTCGTGCAGGGTCTTCGCGAGTGTGCGCACCCGCTGCGGATCACCCGGCGTCGGGTCCTTGTCCAAGTCCAGGACATGCCAGTCCGAAGGCCTGTGCCCCGCCATACCGCAACCCCCGTCACGCGCACATCAACAGCAACATCCGTATGCACACGTGAACTTACAAGGCACAGTTATTCGATTGGAAGTTCGGCAGGGAAGGTCAGCCGGGTTGATCTCGTCCGTCCGGGCTCGTCGTCCGTTCTTGGCGGTATGCGAACAACCCACCTCCGTGCTCACAACGCCCCTAGACTTTCCAAGCGCTGACACATGTGACAGGGGGCGGGCGCGGATGACTGTGCGACTGGAGAACGCGGAGAACTTCGAGGCGCGGGACTCCGGAGTGCCGGCCCCTGGTCAGCGCGTCAAGGTGCGCAACCGGCCTTGGGTGGTCACCGACGTGACCCGTTCCGCAACCGTCTCCGACGACCCGGCTCGCGCCGCCGAAGCCTCCGCGACGCACCTGGTCGAGCTGTCCTCGCTGGAGGGGGACGCCCGGGACGAGCGGCTGCGCGTGGTGTGGGAGCTGGAGCCGGGTACCAGCGTCCGCGACGAGGACGAGTTGCCGTCGCCCTCCGCCGGTTTCGACGAGCCCGGCCGTCTCGACGCCTTCCTGGACGCGGTCCGCTGGGGCGCCATCGCCTCGGCCGACAAGACGGCGCTCCAAGCGCCCTTCCGCTCGGGTGTCGAGATCCAGGACTACCAGCTGGACCCGGTCGTCCGCGCCCTGTCGATGCCCCGGACGAACCTCCTGATCGCTGATGACGTGGGCCTCGGCAAGACGGTCGAGGCGGGCCTGGTCATGCAGGAGCTCATGCTGCGCCATCGCGCCCGCACCATGCTGATCGTCTGCCCGGCCGGGCTCACCCTCCAGTGGCGGGACGAGATGCGCGACAAGTTCGGCCTGGACTTCCGCATCGTCGACACGAAGCTGCTCCAGGAGCTGCGCCGCTCCCGGGGCCTGTACGCGAACCCGTGGACGCACTATCCGCGGCTGATCGTCTCCGTGGACTGGCTGAAGCGTGAGCGCCCGCTGCGCATGCTGCGCGAGGTCCTCCCGCAGGTCCCCGAGTACCCGCGCGCCTTCGACCTGCTCGTCGTCGACGAGGTGCACACCTGCGCGCCTTCCGGCACGGGCAAGTACGCGGTCGATTCGAACCGCACCCGGGCCATCCGGACTCTTGCTCCGCACTGCGAGCACCGTCTCTTCCTCTCCGCGACCCCGCACAACGGCTATCTCAACTCCTTCACGGCGCTCCTGGAGCTGCTCGACGACCACCGCTTCGCTCGCGGTGTGAAGCCGTCCGAGGAGCAGCTGCGGCGGATCATGGTGCGCCGGCTGAAGTCGGAGCTGCCCCCCGACTGGCGGGGCAGGTCGCGCTTCCCGAAGCGAGTGCCGCACGCGCTGGAGGTGTCGTACACGGAGGAGACGCGCGGCGCGTACGGGAAGCTGTCCGCGTACGCCCGCTCCCGCCGCGAGGCCGGGAACAGCAGCACGGAGCGAACGGCGTCGGACTTCGTCACCACACTGCTGAAGAAGCGCTTCCTGTCGTCCCCGAAGGCGTTCGCGGAGACCATTGACGTCCATCTGAAGACGATGACGGAACGGGGGAACGGCCCTGCTGCCCAAAAGCCGCCGAGCGAGAAGGTGCTCCGCCCGCTGATCGACCGGGTGGAGGAGACGGCCGAGTCCGACGAGGAGCACACCGAGGCGGCCGAGCAGGCCATGACCGCCGTACGCCAGGCCTCTCACCCGCTCACGGACACCGAGCGGACGCTCCTCAAGGAGCTGAGCACCTGGGCGCGGGATGCGACCCGGCGGCCGGACGCCAAGTTCGAGGCGCTGACCGAGTGGCTCGACGGCATCGTGTGCAAGAACGGCCCGCTCGGCGACTGGGAACCGCGGCGGGTGATCGTCTTCACCGAGTACCGCGACACCCAGCGCTGGCTCTACGACCGTCTCATCGCCGCCCACTACCCGAAGGAGCGCATCGCTCTCCTCTACGGCGGCCAGCGCCCCGACGAGCGTGAGCATGTGAAGACGGTCTTCCAGGAGGACCCGTCCCTCTCCCCCGTACGCATCCTGCTGGCCACGGACGCGGCCAGCGAGGGCATCAACCTCCAGGCGCACTGCCACCGCCTGCTCCACTGGGAGATCCCATGGAACCCCAACCGCCTGGAGCAGCGCAACGGCCGTATCGACCGACACGGGCAGACGGCACGGGAAGTGGAGGTCTTCCACTTCGTGCCCGAGGGCTGGCAGGGCTTCGGCACCGACACCACGGACTCACAGCACGCCGACGGCACCCTTGAGGACGAGCTGCACTTCCTGGCCGTCGCGGCCCGCAAGACCGAGCAGATCCGCGAGGACCTGGGCAGCGCCGGCGAGATCATCGCCGCGCAGGTCGAGCAGAAGATGCTGGGCCGCCGGTCGAGCTGGACGACCGCCGACGCGGAGATCGCCAAGCGGTCCGGGCGGGCGGCGCTGAAGTTCGAGCGCGACCTGGCCCGCGAGCTGCAGAAGCTGGTCGACGAGCTGACGGGCAGCCGACAGGCCCTGCACCTCGACGCGCAGACCGTGCGCCGTGTGGTGAGCACAGCTCTTCAGCTCGCCCACCGCAAGGACCTGACCGAGGTCCCCGATCCGAACCCGGACCCCGATCCGCGGAAGCACGCCCGCTGCTTCCGGCTGCCCGAACTGCCCGGCACATGGGCACACGCCCGCAACGAGGGGCTGATCCACCCTCTCACCGGTGTCGAACGGCCGGTCGTCTTCGACGAGGCGGAGGCCCGGGGGCGCACGGATGTGGTCCTTCTCCACCTGGGCCACCGTCTGGTCCAGATGTGTCTGACGCTGCTGCGGGCGGAGCTGTGGTCGGACAGCCGCGAGGCGCGCCTGTCCCGGGTCACGGCCCGGGTCGTCCCCGGTGATCTGCTGCGCACGCCCGCCGTGGTGGCACACGGCCGGGTCGTCATCTCCGGAAGCAGCGGCGCGCGTCTCCACGAGGAGATCATCACCGCGGGTGGCGCGATCGCGGCCGGGAAACTCGACACCGCCCGGCAGGAGGAGCTGGACACCTGGCTGTCCGCCGCCACGGACGAGCTGCCCGCCGAGGAGGTGACCGCCGAGCTGGCCGAGCTGTGGGCCGAGGGCCTGGAGACACGGCTGGGCAGAGCCCTGAGGAACCGCGCTCACACCAGGTTCCGTTCCCTCGAGAAGCTGCTCGCCACCAGGTGCGAGGAGGAGGTCGAGGGCATGCGCAAGGTCCTCGCCGAGCTGGAGCGGTCCATCAGGGACCGCCTCGACGACCAGAGCTACTGGAAGCAGGGCTCTCTCTTCGATATCGACGACGAGCGCAACCAGCTCAACGCCGACCATGAGGCCCTGACCGAGCGCCTCAAGGGCATCCCCGCGCTCGTCGAGTCGGAGACCGAGGCGCTGCGCCGCCGCTGGGCGGATCCCACACCACGCTGGTTCCCCGTCTCCGTCACCTTCCTCGTCCCGTCCGCCCTCGCCCGAGGAGTCCGTCGCTGATGCCGCCCGCCGCTCGTAAGAAGCTTCCGCCGAAGGGGCACATCCCCACGCCGGACGAGCAGCACGAGGAGTGGCTGAAGCTCCTGCGCCCCGACGGGCCCTTCCTCTCCCTCCCGGTGCTGATGGCGGTGTTCCCGCAGGGCCTGGACGATGTCGCGGACGGTCTGCGGCCACGCCTGCGCCAGGCCTGGGCCGAGGTGCAGGGGGACCCGGCCCTCCTTCGCCCAGCCTGGGAGCGGCTCGTCCTCGGCGAGCTGCTCGGCTGGACGCCCGGCCTGCGCGACGGCGCCGCCCTCCCCCCGACGCTCCGGGCCGGCGCGAACACCCCCGACGCGGCCCTCCTCGGCCCCTCCCCCGACGGGTCACGCCCGCGCGTCCTCTTTTTCCGCACGCCGGGCTGGGGCGACTCCCTCACCCGGGCCAAGGGCGACACGCCGTCCCTGGTCGACCGGGCCGCCGACCTGGCCCGCTGGCGCGAGGTCCCCCTCGCCCTGCTGACCAACGGCCGCGAATGGGCACTGGTGCACGCCCGCCCGAAGGAGGCGCAGACCGTCGCGGTCTTCGACGCCGACCTGTGGTTCGAGGAACCCCTCCTGCTGCGCGCCTTCGCCAGCCTCCTGCACGCCCGCCGCGCCGCGCTGCCCGCGCGTGACAGGGAGGGAGCGCACACCTCGTCCCTCGCCGCGCTGTTCGCCCGTACGGCGGAGCAGCAGGCGGAGGTCACCGACACCCTGGGCAAGCAGGTCCGGGCAGCCGTGGCCCTGCTGGTGGGCGAACTTTCGCGCCTCGACCGCGAGTCGGGTGGTGACCTGCTCGCCGGCGTCCGGGACAAGCAGGTGTACGAGGGCGCGCTGACGGTGATGATGCGCCTGGTCTTCCTCCTCTACGCGGAGGAACAGCGCCTGCTGCCGTCCGGGGACGCGCTGTACGACGCCTCCTACGGCGTCGGCCCCCTCTACGACGACCTGTGCGAGGCCCGCGACCTGCACGGCGGCGAGCTGGGCGACCGCCGGGCCGCAGCGTGGCCGCGCCTGGCCGCGCTGTTCGCGGCGATCCACGGCGGCTGCCTGCACGAGGAGCTGTGGATCCCCGCGTACGGCGGCTCGCTCTTCGACCCGGCCCGCTTCCCGTGGCTGGCGGAGGCCAAGGTCACGGACCGGGTGGTGTACGAGATCCTGCACGCCCTGCTGACCCTGCGCCGCAAGGGTGTGAAGGGTGAGGAGGCCCTGTCGTACAAGGGCCTGGACGTCGAGCAGATCGGGCACGTCTACGAGGGTCTGCTGGAGTACGGCTGCCGGAGGGCCGACGAGGCGTACGTCGGGGTGGTGCTCGGCCGTGACAAGCAGTACGAGGCGGTTCTCCCGCTGGCCCGCCTGGAGGAGTGGCGGGGCGCGGGCGGTACGGCGCTGGCGGCCGGCCTGAAGGAGGCCACCGGCGTCTCGGCCTCCCAAGTGAACTCCGCCATGGCGAAGTCGACCGGCACGGTGACGGCCGAGCTGCACGCCGCCTGCGACAACGACGAGGCGCTGGCCGCGCGGGTCGCGGTCTTCGAGGCCCTGGTGGGCGACGACCTGCGGGGAACGCCGCTGGTCTTCCCCGCGGGGTCCGTCGTCATGGTCCGCTCCAGCGACCGCCGGAACACGGGTACGCACTACACGCCGAAGAAGCTGGCTGAGGAGGTCGTCGAGCACACGCTGGCGCCCCTGTGTTACTCGCCCGGCCCGGCCGAGGGGGCGGAACCGGGTGTCTGGCAGGCCAAGTCAGCTGATGAGCTGCTGAAACTGCGGGTCCTGGACCCGGCGATGGGCTCGGGTGCCTTCCTGGTGTCGGCCTGCCGCTATCTGGCCGACCGGGTGGTGGAGGCGTGGCTGCGGAAGCCGGAGCTGCCGGCGGAGATCGGCCGGGACGTCGACCGCGACGACCATGAGCAACTGCACCAGATCGCCCGGCGGCTGGTGGCCGACCGGTGTCTGTACGGCGTCGACCGCGACCCCATGGCCGTGGAGCTGGCCAAGCTGTCGCTGTGGCTGGTGACGCTGGCGAAGGGGCGGCCGTTCTCGTTCCTGGACCATGCGTTGCGGAGCGGGGACTCGCTGGTCGGGGTCATCGACGTCCGGCAGATCAAGGCGTTCCATCTGGAGTGGCAGGACCGGCAGTTGAGTCCGGATGTCGCGCGGGCGCTGGACGTCACGGAGACGCTGCTGTCGGAGGCGGCGGAGCTGCGGCGGGAGATCGAGTCGACCGCGGTGACCGATATCCGCGTGGTCCGGGACAAGGCGGAGCTGCTGGCCAAGGCGGAGTCCCGGGCCGATCGTCTGCGGCTAGCGGCAGATGCGGTGGTGGGGGCCGCGCTGGCCGCGGAGGGCATCTCCGACGAGGAGGCCGCGGAGCTCTCCGGTGAGGAGCAGCAGGGCGGGGCCCGGGGCGCGGCGCGCTTCCGTGATGCCAAGGAAGACGCGAAGTCGTGGGCGTACCGGAACCGGTTGGAGGCAGTGGCCGGGCTGGTGGCCACCGCGTTGGAGGACGGGCCGGGGGCTGAGGGGGCGGCTGAGCGAGCTCGGGGGATTGTGGAGGGGTGGCTGAAGGGGCCTCGGGCTGAGGCTATTCGGCCGTTGCATTGGCCGTTGGAGTTTCCGGAGGTCATGGGGGTGGGGTCCGGGGGCGGGTTTGATGCGGTGGTGGGGAATCCGCCGTTTGTGGGGGGCCAGAAGCTCACGGGGGCGCTGGGGCAGGACTACCGCGAGTACCTGGTGAACCGGGTGGGGGGCGGCAAGCGGGGTAGCGCGGACCTGTGCTCGTATTTTTTGCTGCGGAACCTGTCGCTGGCGCCGGGGCGGCGTACGGGGATCATCGCCACGAACACGATTGCCCAGGGGGATACCCGGGAGGTCGGGCTTGATCAGGCGACGGCCAATGGCTGGACGGTTTATCGGGCGGTGAAGTCCCAGCCGTGGGCCGGGACGGCGGCGGTAGCGGTGTCGTTGCTGTGGCTGGCCGGGGAGCTCGGGCAGGGTGAGGGTCCGGTGCTGAACGGCAACGAGGTTCGGGGGATTACGGCGGGGCTGGATCCGGCTTCGCGGGCGTCTGGGACGCCATATCGATTGGTGGCGAACGAAGCACAGGCGTTCCAGGGGTCGAACGTGCTGGGCAAGGGGTTCGTGCTGGAGCGTAAGGACGCACGAGAGCTGATCGCCAAGGACTCGAATAACAAGGACGTGCTGTTTCCCTACCTCATTGGCAAAGACCTGAACCAGCAGCCTGGTGCGATCGCGAACCGGTGGGTGATCAACTTCCATGACTGGGCGAAGGAGAAGGCGGAGGAGTACGCCGAAGTTTTTGCAATCGTGGAGCGGGACGTCCAGCCCGTGAGGGCGCTGAACAATCGAGCAGCGCGCCGAGAGCGATGGTGGCAGTACGCCGAGCGAGCACCGCAGCTATACGAGGCCATCGCAGATCTGGAACAAGTAGTAGTCATTGCGCGCGTCAGTAAGACGGTCACGCCGCTGCGTGTTCCTACCGGCCAGGTCATGAGCGAACAGGTCGTGGTATTTCCAACCAGTAGCGCAGCCGAGCTAGCGATACTCACCAGCTCCATGCATTACTGGTGGACCGTCAAATACTCCGGAGACATGCGCGGGGACCTGCGATACTCGCCCTCTGACGTCTACGAGAACTTCCCCCGTTGCCACGAGACACCGCGCCTCAATGAGGCCGGTCAGGCACTGGAGAAGCTTCAGCGGACAGCCATGGACAGCCGTGGCATCGGCCTCACCGCGCTGTACAACGTCGTCCACTCCGAGACGGAAACTGCCGCTGACTTGCGGGCAATTCGTGGCGCCCATGTCGAAGTTGACCAGGCAGTATCCGAGGCGTACGGCTGGGTGGATCTCGATCTGCAGCACGGTTTCCGTGAATCCGCACAGGGACCCCGTTTTACCATCGCCGCAGACATCCAGACTGAGGTCCTGGACCGTCTTCTGGAGCTGAACCACGCGCGCTACAAGGAAGAGCTAGACAAAGGCCTGCATACCCCGGAGGCCAAGCGCCGGCGGGCTGCTGCTCGCAAGGCCAAGGCGAGGGCACGAGCCTCTGCGCGCACATCCCAGAGCGTCACTTCGACCTTCGATGACGATGGGCTGTTCTCCCCGCCGGACGCCCTGTTCTGATCCCGTACGCCGACGCGCCCCGCACTCGGTTCTCACCAGGCGGGGCACGAGCGCGAAGCGGTCATGCCCCGGAGGCGTACACTACAAAGTCCGCCCACACCTCCGGCGTGAGTGCCAGTTGCGGCCCTGCAATGTCCTTTGAGTCGCGGACGTGAATGGCGCCGGAGGCTACGGCGATCTCGACGCAGGAGTCGCCGTCGGGGCCGCTGCTGTAGCTGCTCTTGAACCACGCCAGTTCAGAGCTGTCCCTGGCAGTGGGCTTGAGGATCATGTCTCTCCCAGCAGTTGCTCGATCAGCGCCAACGACTCCCCAGGCGGGAGAGCCAGCGCCCGGATGGTGCCATACCGCAGCTCAAGAATGCGAAGCTGCTTCGGCTCGGGCGTCGGGCGTCCGCTGAACGCGCCGTCGGAGCGCCCCACCGCCGTTCCGTCCTCGAACTTCAGCACTTCGATCCTGCCGCTCATGCCGGGATGGGGTGCGCTGTCCATCGGCATTACCTGGAGGGTGACGTTGTTCAACCGCCCCACCTCCAGCAAGCGTTCGAACTGCTGTCGCCGCACCATTGTGCCTCCAACCGTGCGGCGCAGCGTCGCCTCTTCCAGGACGAAGCTGAGCGCGGGCGCGGGCGACCGCTCGTACACGGCCTGCCGTGCTACACGGGCGGCCACCCGGCGTTCCAGGTCTTCCGGCGAGTAGGCAGGCTGCCAAGACTCCAGCAGGGCGCGAGCATGCTCGGGCGTCTGCAGCAGACCGGCGATGTTGCAGCACTCGTACACACCGATCTCAACCGACCGCGCCTCCATCTGCGCCAGGTCCCGCACCTTCTTCGGGTACCGAACCTTCTTCACATCCTCCTTCATCGCCGAAATCAGCCCACCGGCGTTCAACACCTCGTCGGCCTTGTCCAGGTACTCGAACCGAGGGATCCGCTTCCCGCCCTCGATCTTGTAGACGAGATCCTCGCCGTACCCGACCGCCGTCCCGAACTCGCCGGCGCGCATCCCCACCGCCTCCCGCCGCAGCTTCAGCTGCCGCCCCACGGTGGCGATGACCGCCAGGCCCCACTCGTCGTCGGGGTCCACCTCCCAACCCGGCTCATCCGCCTCGCTCTTGAGCCGCATCGCTTCCCCGTCGACCGTCATCGCACCGCCCCTCTGCCGAACCGCCGAACCTCGACGCTCCACCGCCGTACGGCCCCTCCCGACAAGCCCGGACACGACCGGACAAGCAGCCGACAGTGACCGTACGTATCGACTTCGTCACTGTTCACGGTAAGCGCGGACCGCCACGCTGAGTGACGTGAATCAGGAAATCGCCGAACTCGGAACCGAACTGCTCCACCACATCCGCAACTTCAGCGTGCCGCTGTCCGCCACACCACGCGGAGCCCGCCTCGCCCGCCTCTTGGCGAACGAACAACTCCGCACCTGGGGACTGCCGCTGGACCCCGCGGAGCACCTCGTGGCCGAGCTGGCGGCCAACGCCGTCACACACGGCCGCGTCCCGGGACGGGACTTCCGGCTCACGCTATACGTCGTGGGCGACACCCTCCGTATCGAGGTCACCGACACCAGGGGCGACCGGCTGCCGCACCGCGAACCCGTCACCCCCGACGGCGAGTCGGGCCGTGGCCTCGTCCTCGTAGAGGCTCTCGCGGACCGCTGGGGAGTGGCCCACGGACCCACCCCACGCAAGACCGTCTGGGCGGAGGTGAAGACCAGCGACACCGGATCGCGGACCGTCCCGACTCGGTACCCCACGCCCCGACCCCACGCGTGATCAAAGCTTTTCCGTGACCGGGTGGGGAGAACCGACCAAACCCAACCCCACCCACCTCCCCGCAGCACCCCAGGCCAACCCGTCACCCGGAAGAGTGGCGCTGCCCAACTGGGCTGGCATTCGGCCCGGTTCCCGGGCATATGCTCGCCGCGACCACAACCGCAGACATGCGACGGCCCCCGGCCGGGACGGCAATCCCGATCGAGGGCCTGACCACCGAGGAAGATAGGCCCCTTCCCGATGGATACCCCGCACCTTAGCGCGCCCCCGTGCGCCCAGCCGCTGAATCCGCGCGGCATCACCCACATCAACACCAAGCACACGACCCGCTTCACGGTCGTCGGCAACCACCTCACCCAGCACCGCCGGCTCTCCCTCACGGCGATCGGCTTGGCCTGCCACATCCAGTCGCTGCCCTCGGGCGCCCGCGTCGACATCAAGACGCTCGCCGCCCGCTTCCCCGAGGGCGAGACCCGTGTCGCCGCAGCCCTGCGCGAACTGGAGACCCACGGCTACCTGGCCCGCACCCGCGAACGCCTCCCCAGCGGCCGGATCGTCACGCACACGGTCTCGTACAACCAGCCTGCGACCGCCGAGACACCCCGCCCCGAAGCAAGCGCCGACCGCCCTCCTCAAGCACCCGCCTCTCCCCCACCGGCGCCGCCACAGCCCGGTGAACCGGAGACCGCGGGCGAGCCCGAACCCAGGCCTGCAGGCGACCCAAAGCATGACTCCGAGCCCGCAGCCCCTACCCCCAAGCCCTCACTCCCAGAACCCCAAACCCCCGACCTCGACCGCCACCGCACCGCCACCGCGCTCCTCACCACCCTCCACCACCACGACCCCCGCCTGCTCCTCTCCGAGCGCGACGTCCGCGCCCTGGCCCCCGCAGCAGCCGCCTGGCTCGAACGCGGCGTGCGCCCCGAGGCCATCCGCCATGCCCTGACGTCGAACCTCCCGAGCAACCCCCGCCGCCCGGCCTCCCTGATCGCCTACCGCCTCACCGAACTCCTGCCACCCCCGGCACCCTCCGCGCCTCCCACACCCCCGTCAGGCGGCACCGACGCACCGCCACCCCCTCCCCCTTTCCGCAACTGCGAGGGCTGCGAGCGCGCCATCAGAACACCCACACCCGGCTCCTACTGCCGCGACTGCCGTGACGCGGGCCTGGACACCTGCGCGGCGGCATAACTCCCTCCCAACAAAAGCAACTTCACGCATCAAACCGATGTTTTAGGGTGTTCATCGTGACAACAGAAGACCTCTTCCCGCGCGTCACGGCCCTGGAAGGCGCCGATCCAGAACTCGTCGCGATCGGCGAGCGCTACTGGGCCCTCGCGGGATTCCACGCGGAGACCGGCACGCCCGTGTGGTGCGAGCGGGCGACGGACATCGAGACCCTGGGCTGGGGAAACCGGCACTATGTGATCGCAGCGGCCGGTACTCGCGCGGTCCTGGAGGGGCGAAACTGCCCCGAGTGCGGCGGACCGTTGAGCCTGGTCTCCCGTACGAGCCTCCAGCAGGTCTGCCTGGACGACGACACCGTGGTGTGCGCGGACTGCTCGCCGTCACTTACCGAGCTGGTACGCCAGCTCGCCGATCCCTCCAGGCAAAAGAAGCGCCAGGTCGCCAAGGCCATGGCGCGTCAGCAGTCCGCACTGCGGGAGGCACGCGCTCGCTGGGACGAGCTCTGCCAGGCAGCCGTCGAGGCGAAGTATCCCTTCCGTCTTCTCGCCGAGTCGGACATCCCGACCCGAGCCGGCGTACGCGAGATGATCGCCACGCTCGCCCTCCTCCGCTACGCCCCCTCCGCGACTCCGTTCACCGCGGTGAGTGCCTGGACCGCCCCGCTGCATCCCGATGCCGCAGCCTCCAGCCACCTGCTCAACTCGTCCCTCTCGGCCGGCCTCCTGCGCGTCCACCCGAGCAGCCCCCACCACGCCTTCGTCTGGCGGCCGGACTCCTTCGAGACCGGGTTACAGGAAGCCGAAGGCGACCTGGACAACGTCCCCACCCCCACGCTCGAAAGCAGCTACTACCCCCAGAGGGCGTACTTCTACGCCCCCTACGGCACCAGCATGGGCACCGCCGCCGAGAACCTGGACGCCCACCTGAGCTCCGCGCTCGACCCCGCCGTCCTCACAGCGGCGCGCCAGCAGGACCTCCTGAACGCCGTGGTCGAGCTGGTCGCCGAGGAGGCGCTGCGCTATTTCACGCATCGCCTGGACGAGCTGTACCTGCCGGAGGTCCCGGAGAACCAGTACGCCCGGCTCAAGGAGGCCGCCTACCGGGTCGCCGAGGTCCGTCCGCTCGGCGAGATCTACAACCTGGTGTGGCGGTCCACGCGGGCGGCAGCCGAGGGAGCTCAGAAGCACCCTCGTGCGCCCCGCGCCAACATGACCACGCATGCGCTCAACCAGTTCGAGGGCCACGCCCAGCGCGCCTGCGACGAGCCCGGATGGGCGATCAAGCCGTTCACCGAGATCACCTCACTCGGGCTCGCCGCCATGACGCGCGTCCTCTTCTACGGCGTGCTCGATCAGCCACCCTTCGAGACCTCCCTGCCCGACATAGCCGCAGCCCTCCCGCCCGCGCTCCCGGGGCCGCCGGACGACCCCACTTCCGCCCGCTCCGGAGAACGGCCCGAGGCCCTGGACGACATCCTCGCCGTCCTGACCGACGACCCGGAGGTATGGCAGCCTGAGCGCGTCCATGAGCTACTGGGCGACCTGCGGGAACTCTGCGCGGACGAGCCGGACTGGCACGTCGACAGCCACCTGATCGGGCGGGGCGCGGCCCGCCTGCGCCGCATGTACGACCGGCTCGCCCCGGCCATCGGCGCCCGTCAGGCGGCGCTCGCCGTACTCGCCGCCACCCCGCTGCTCGACCGCCCGATCGTCACGAACGGGGAGAGCGCTCCCTGCGGACCCTGGATCATGAACCATCTGACGGACGGGTTGCTGGGCCTCGGCGACGACCCCGTCTCCGCCGCAGAAGCGGAGCTTCCGTAGCAGTCACCCAGGGCCGGGCTCAGGCTCACCGCAGTTCGGCCCACGTCCCCATCGTCGACTCCAGCGTCCAGATGCGGACCTCCGCCTGGACCCGGGACGCGTACTGATCCCGCTCGGCGACGATACTCAGGTCACCGGTGCCCAGTTGCTGACACACAGCGTGCTCGGCCAGATCCATCCCTGTGGTGCCGCCGTCGCACAGGGCGGTGAGGAATGCGCCGTCCCAGGTGCGCTCGTGCAGGACCCAGGGAGCCTCGCCCTCGGCGGTCTTGCGCAGCAGGCCCATGAAGGCCGCGGCACGTTTGCGACGGGCGTCCCCGTCCTTGATCTGGAAGACGTGGTTGCCCGTCTCGACCACGGTGGCGGTCGGCAGTACGAAGCGGACCTTCGCCTTCAATCTGGCGTCCATCTCCGCCAGGACCGCCGAGCGGTTCCCGTTCATGTGCGGCACGTCGAGGATCTCCACGAAGACCGACGTATCCAGGAAATCGACGACGGGGAGTTGCAGCCCTGGCCGACGCTGACTGCTCACGGGCTCACAGACTCCTCAGAAAGTCCTCGACATCGGTCACGCCCGTATCCCGCGGACGTACGGCTTCGGGCAGCCGCCCCTTGGTCACCGCGTCGCCCAGGTCGCCGGCCGCCAGGAGGTCGACGTAACCGGGCAACTCCGTGAGACGGGACAAGCGGCTCTCGCCCGAGTCGGCGTCCCTGCTGCACACGACGACACCGGAATGGTCCTGCGCGGTGAGGGAGTTGAGCAGGGCCGGGCTGTGGGTGGTGAAGAGGACATCGATGCGGCGCCGCTGCGACTCCTCCTTCATCAGGCGCAGCACCCGCGCCGCCTGGGTGGGGTACAGACCGTTCTCGATCTCCTCGATGACCAGGTGCCGCTGAGCCCGGAGGGGTTCCTCCCCGCCGTCGGAGACCGGCGCACTGAGCAGCGCGGTGCCGAAGGCCAGGAACCTCAGCATGCCGTCACTCAGGAGCCGCGCGGGGACGTCGTGCTCCGTGCCGTGATAGCCCGCCTCACGCAGCACCAGCTGCACATCGCCCAGCTTCGTGCCGACGCTGGTGACCCCCCGCACCGGATACTCGGGCATGCCCGCCACCAGTTCCGTGAGCCGCTCGAACGCGGCCGGATCGGCCTGCTTCAGACCGGCGACCGCCGCGCTCAGGTTGTCCGCGCTGCGCCGGAGCTCGCTGTCACGGGCGTTGACGTACTGCCTCATGAGGTGCGGGACCGGGTCCAGCAGGAAGACGTCCCGCAGGACGGCGAGCACGTCCTGCGCGGCGCGGTGCACGAGCTTCGTCGCTTCCGTGGTCGCGGGCAGACGTACCGGAACCTGGCTGGTCAGCAGCCGGTCGGCGGCGAAAGGCACGCCCGGGTCGAGACCGCGTCGCCCGTTGAAGTAGCGCACATTGAGATCGCTGCGGCGTGGGTCCGCGGCATCGCTGGCCAGGAGCGAGCGGCCTGCCGCCAGCCGGCGGCCCGCGTACGGCACGCCTTCGACTGCTGTCAGCTCCTCTCCCAGGATGCGCACCTCGGGAGAGACCGCGATCACCACATCGAGGTCGAAGACGGCCTCACCGGACCGAACCCGGCAGCCGAGGCGGAAGCTGCTCTCGCCCAAGGGCGCACAGCCCTCGGCCCCTCCCCGGATCGGCTCCTCGCCACCCGTCCGCGGTCCGTCCAGGGCATCCCGCACCGGCTCGCCCAGTGCCAGCCGGGACAGCACCATCAAGCCGTCGAGCGCGTTGGACTTGCCGCTGCCGTTGCGCCCGATCAGCACGGTGAGGTCCTGCAGGGGCAGGCGCTGCTCGGTGAAGCTCTTGAAGGAGGTCAGGCGCACCTCCTCCAGACGGGGAGTCTCCACCGGGCACCTCTCTCACTCGCTCCGACCTGGCATGTGTGCCCACCAGCTAAGCAGCAGCCCTCGCGGGACGTCCATCGCCGACCGGCCGTGCCGCGCGGTCAGTCGTTCACGTGCAGCACGGTGAACGTGGTGACCGACTCCATCCGGGTCCTGTTGCCGTGCACGGCGAGATCACCGCGCACGACCACTTCGTGGCCCTCTCGGTGCGCCTCGGCCGCCTTGTCGTAGTCGTGCGCCTCCAGAACCATCCGCACGCGCCGGCTCCGGGGCTCGTACTCGTCCACGACTTGCCCCTGCACGGTGACCTCGCCCCACCGGGAACCCAGCTCCCTGCGCATGCGCACCACCGCGCCCCGCAGCACGGCGCCGCGCCGGCCGAGTCGCTCCCGCAGGTCCTTCGCGCCCGCTTCGAGCGCGGGCAGGAGCAGGCTGGGCAGTGCGATGGGCGGTGTCTCCTGGGGCATCGGCAGGTCGGCGGTCCAGTCGAAGCTCAGCTCGTACGGCCGACGCTCCTCCCCTGCGATACGCACCAACGCCTCGCAGAGATTCGCCGAAAGGCCGGCTGGGGCGAACTGGGCGAAGTCCACCAGCGAGTCGTCCCTGACCGACTGCATGGCTGCCTTCTGCGCACACACCACACCCGCGTACAGACGCCGGGACACGAGCCTCTCGAATGGCTCTGTCGGTCCGATGCGGGAGGTGTCGTGCATGTCGTCGAAGGGCAGTTCGTCCTGGGCCGGATCATCGGTCAACGGCTCGGGGATCGGGGTGTGCGCGGCGATGACGTAGCTGCCCACCCTCGTCTGGTCCAGACGGACGGAGGACACGAAATCCTTGACCTGCTGGGGCTTCTGGGCAGGCTGCACGGGTTGAGGAGCCAGGGCCGCAGCGGCCGCCGCGGTCATCAGCTCCTTCAGACCCGTGAGCGCGGGGACCAGGTCCACCAGGGGGGCCGTACCGGACGGCCCGGGCGGCAGGAGCCGCAGGAACTGCCAGTCGGCGGGCGGAAGCGTCATCTCCCGTAACACGTCGGCCGTTCGGCGCCCCTCCGCCACGGACAGCGTCTCCAGGAGATCGGCGACCCGGTCGGCGTAGTCACGCGGACGGCGATCCAGGGGTACCAGCACCTCGTAGGTGGGGCGCCTGCTGTCCTGCGGTGCCGGAAGAACCCACAGCTCTCCCCGGCCGTAATCACGTGCCGCGGACCAGCCCCGGCCGCGCAGGTAGCGGAGCAGGTGGCGCGGGGTCAGCTCGGCTGCGCGGTCGAACTCCGCTTCGGAGATCACGGTCATGACTCCACCAGCATTTCTCGGAACTCGCGGCCGAAGAGGCTGTGCAGGGCCGGGATCGTCAGCAGGTTCGCCTTCGGTACGGCGACTTTGAACTTACTGTCTTTGGGGCGGCCTTCCAATGGCGCGCCCTCGTGGAAGCAGGCCCAGTAGGCGGCGTAGCGCAGCAGCAGTCCGTCCGGGCTGACGTCCACCCATGCCGTGTGGTCGTGGGGTACCACCACGAGGAAGAGGAAGCGCGGCTCGTACCAGTCGCGGCCTGCCAGCAGGTTGTAGTTGTGGATCCTGAGCGGATAACGCCAGGCGTCGGAGCCGTCCTCGGGCTCGGCCTGGCTGCGGGCCCAGCACTTGACCTGGGCGAGGATCCGGGGGTGCTTGCGGACTCCGTCGCCGCTGGGATACGTGAACTCCCAGTCCACGCCCCGTCGGTCCCGCCAGGGCCTGGGCACGACGTCCAGGTTGGCGGAGATGGCCAGCGACTGCACGAACTGCTCGCCGAAGTCGCCCTGGTGGCCGTAGTCGCCCATGGATAAGGGCGATAACTGAGTCGGCTCCGGTTCGTAAGCCGGTTGCTGAGGAGGTGTGCCCGGGACGTTCTGTGCCTGCCCGGGCGATGTCGGGGCGCCCTGCCCCTGGGCAGGTACCCCTCTTCGCAGGGGGACGCCGTACGACTTCTGCACCGGCTCGTCCTGCATCCGTTCCCCCACGCCACGGCGTACCTGATCAGTGGCTCAGGGTAGTCAGAACAAGGTGCATCGGGAAAGTGGTTGATCACATTCCCTGCAGAAGTCCCTGCCCGCTGTCAGTGCGCGGCTCTATGGTGAGCGACGTGAGCCAGCAGAGCATCCCCGCGTCCTCCTCCGGCGGCGCCGCCTCGCCGGTCCTCGGTATGCCCGCGCCGCAGCAACTGCGCGACGAGCTCGCGGAGCTGGTCGTCACGGATCTGCTCGGTCCCATCGGCGGCGAGGAAGAGGAGCTCGCCGGCAGCCCCGTCGAGCACTACATCATCGGCCGGCTGGCTCCGGGCGGGGTCGTCCACGAGGGGCGGGTCAAGCTGGGCGGAATGCCCGTGGAACCCGCCACGCTCGACGAGGAGGTCGTCGCCGCCGTCCCAGACGCGGAGGAGGGCGACCCGGATCCCGACGCGCCGAACGTGCCCAGTCTGCAGCCCTCCTCGCTGGGCGTGACAGTCCGCGTCGACGGCGGTGTGGACGCACTGAAGGTGAACTGCTCCTGGGCGACGTACGAACCCGGACACTCCAAGGATCCCGAGTACACGGGTGGAACCGTCTGGCACCGGCGGGTGCACAACGGCTCTGCCACCGTGAAACTCCTGGAGGACGAGGGCATCGAGCCGCGCCAGGTGCTCGCCGAGGACTTCCCGAACGTCGTCGTCCGCGGAAGGGCACGGCGGCTGAACGGCGACTGGCTGGTCTCCCTGTTCCTCGTCAACGGGCAGGAGGACAGGGGCGGGTCTGCCAACTGGATGTTCCAGGTGGAGATGTCCGTGAGCGGCGCGGCGGAATCCGCGCCCTTCCTGCCCCGGCACGCCCCCGAGCGGTCCGGCGGCGACCCCGACGAGCGCCGGGAGCGGCGTTCCCTGGCGATGACGTACCGCTTCCACCCGGAATTCGCCGTCGGGCACGGCACCGGAGTGCACGCGCAGCCCAGCCCGGACGACCCGCTGCGGGCCATCACGGTCACGACCAAGGCCGCCCCCTCGTACGAGATCCCGCACACCGACGTGCCCGACCCGCGCTCCGAGCTCGACCATGACCTGGTCGAACTGGACAGCCTGGTCCTCGACATGAAGGCGCTGTCGGAGCTGGACCCGGACAGCCTGCGCGCCGCGCTGCTCCCGCTCGTGGAGGGCTACCGGGCCTGGATCGAGCGCACCCGGCAGACCATCACCGATCCAGCGGCCCGCCTCGACGGCTTCGAGGCCGAGGCGCGCCTGAACCTGAAGCGCGCCGGCGAGACGGCGGACCGCATCGAGGCCGGTATCCGGCTGCTGGTCGAGGGACCCGTCCTGGACTCCTTCCGGTTCGCCAACCGCGCGATGTGGCAGCAGCGCGTCCACACCATCGCCGCGGCCCGCCGGCGACGGGACCAGGATCTGCCTCTGGACACGGCGGTCACGGACGCCGACATCCCGAAGAACCGCAGCTGGCGCCCGTTCCAGCTGGCCTTCCTGCTGCTCAACCTCCCCTCCCTCGCCGATCCCGGTCACAGGGAGCGTGCCGACGACAACGCAGCCGTCGCCGACCTGCTGTGGTTCCCCACCGGTGGTGGCAAGACGGAGGCGTATCTCGGCCTCACCGCGTTCACCCTCGCCATACGCCGCCGTCTGCCCGGCCTCGGCGGTCTGGACGCCGAGCACGGCATGGCCGTCCTCATGCGGTACACGCTGCGACTGCTCACCATCCAGCAGTTCCAGCGTGCGGCGGCCCTTATCTGCGCCTGCGAGACGATCCGCCGTGACGACACCGCGCTGTGGGGCACGGCGCCCTTCCGTATCGGTCTCTGGGTCGGCGGCGGCGTCACCCCGAACACCACCGACCAGGCCAACGAATGGCTGAAGGACCGCCGCAAGAACAAGGGCCGCGGCCGGCGCAGCCGTGCGGGCTCCCCCCACCAGCTGACGAGCTGCCCCTGGTGCGGCACGAAACTGGACGCCGGGCGGGACATCTCCGTCGACCCCACCCTGCGCCGCACCTTCATCGTCTGCCCCGACGTGTTCTTCTGCCCCTTCGGTGAGGGAGCCTTCGAGACCGACCCGCACGAGCGGGGGCTTCCCGTTCTCGTCGTCGACGAGGAGATCTACCGGCTGCCGCCGAGCCTGGTCATCGCCACCGTCGACAAGTTCGCCCAGCTGCCGTGGAAAGGCGAGACCCAGGCCCTGTTCGGCCAGGTCGCCCGACGCTGCACCCGCCATGGGTACGTCACCGCGGACGCCGTCGACAGCGAATGGGAGCGGCACAGCCATCCCGCCCAGGGCAACCACCCTGCCGCCCGCACTGTCGACGCGCCCCGGGTCCGTCCGCCCGACCTGATCGTGCAGGACGAGCTTCATCTGATCTCCGGCCCGCTAGGCTCACTGACCGGACTCTACGAGGGCGCCATCGACAAGCTCGCCACCTGGGAGATCGAACCCGGCAGAGCCGTCCGCCCCAAGGTCATCGCGTCCACGGCGACCGTGCGCCGCGCGGAGCGTCAGATCAACGACCTCTTCGCCCGCCGCACGGCCGTGTTCCCGCCTCCCGGGCTGACAGCCGACGACAACTTCTTCGCCCGCCGGCGCCCCACCGACAAGAAACCGGGCCGCCGCTACGTCGGTATCTGCGCACAAGGCGTCCGTACCAAGTCGGTGGCCATCCGTGTCTACGTGGCTCAGCTGGCCGCCGCCCAGTTGCTTCACCAGCGTTACGGTCAGGGCGAACTCACCGACCCTTACATGACCCTGGTCGGCTACTTCAACAGTCTCCGGGACCTGGGCGGCATGCGGCGACTGGTCGAGGACGACATCTCCACCCGCCTCACCCGCGTCGACAGACGCGGCCTCGCCGTCCGCTTCCTCGGGGAGCCTGCGGAGCTCACCTCCCGGATGTCCTCCGACGCCATCCCGGACATCCTGGAGAAGCTCGAGCTGCCGTTCACCGGCCCCCGCAAGGGCTCCCCCCGCCCCATCGATGTACTGCTCGCCACCAACATGATCGCCGTCGGCGTGGACGTCTCCCGGCTCGGCGCCATGGTCGTCAACAACCAGCCCAAGTCGACCGCCGAGTACATCCAGGCCACCAGTCGCGTCGGCCGCCAAGCGCCCGGGCTCGTCTTCACGGTTCTCAACTGGGCCCGGCCTCGGGACCTCTCCCACTACGAGACGTTCGAGTCGTTCCACGCCACGGTCTACCAGCACGTGGAAGCCCTCTCCGTGACCCCGTTCGCGGACCGGGCCATCGACCGTGGCCTCACCGGAGTGCTGGCCGCCCTCGTTCGGAACCTGAAGCAGGAGTACAACGGCAATCGCGGGGCGCAGTTCTTCGACACCAGGGGAGAACTCGCTGACCATGTGGTGCGCTATCTGGAGCGGCGTGCCGACGCCGTCACCCAGAACCGCCGCGTAGTGAGCGAACTGGGCACACGTCTCGGGCAGCGCCTGGACAACTGGGAGCGGAAACGGAAGGCCCCGGGCGCGGTGCTGGGCTATCGCTCCGCCCGGCGCCAGGGAGACGTCACGCCGCTCCTCAAGGAACCGGACGGATCGCGCTGGCAGCTGACCACCTGCCCGACATCGTTGCGTGAGGTGGAACCCCCGGTCCGTCTGATGTTCGTGGGTGATCTCGGCCAGGACCTCACCGCCGAGCCGCCGTTCAGCCCCCGCCCACAGCCCGACGCCCCCTCGGACGAAGACGACCATCGGGAGAAGCCGTGACGGCACCTGCCAACGGGCCCCTGCGTGTGGGCGAGCTCCGCCCCAGCCAGCTCCTGCACACCTACGGCGTCGGCTCGGTCGTCGACCTGCCCAACCTGTCCACCATGGTGCTGGGCCTCGACCACTGGGAGCTGGAGCGGGCGAAACCCTTGACAGAGGACCGTCTGCTCGCCGCTGTGCGCCGACGTCTGGGAGCCCAGGTCACCACCCTGCGCACCCCTCCACACCTGCCGGAGACCACCGACCCCTTCGGCGACTGGGCGAGGATCGGTGTCCCCGTGGCGCTCTTCCCCCGCTGGCTGCGCTGCTCCCGTGAACAGTGCAACCAGCTGGCGCCCGCATCATCGGGGCTCTTCGAACTGGAGGAACACTTCTTCCGTCCGGAGAACACCCGCTACGTCCACCACTGTTTCGGCCAGGGCCGCAGTAGACCCACCGCGGTACCGGCGCGCTTCCTGATCGCCTGCCCTGCCGGGCACATGGACGACTTCCCGTGGCAGTACTTCGTGCACCGCGGCGCGGCTCCCCCCGAAGACTGCAACACCCTCACCCTTGTGGAACGCGGTACGACCGGTGAGGCTGCCAACGTCTTCGTACAGTGCACCTGCAAGCACATCTCGGCCCGTTCCATGGCCGAGGCGATGGGCCGCCGAGGCGAGCAGGAACTTCCTGCGTGCCGCGGTCATCACCCGCACCTGGGCAGCTTCGAGGAGTGCGGCGAGACAGTCCGCACGATCGCCCTGGGGGCGACCAACAGCTGGTTCGCCTCCCAGCTCAGAGTGTTCAGCCTGCCCCGCGCCGACGAGCCCCTGGCCCAGGCGGTCCGCGAGCATTGGGGCTCCCTGCAACTGCTGGCCGCCGTTCCGGCCGAGGCGGCCAAGATGCTGCTCCCCACCCAGGCGTGCTGGCCCGAACTGGAGCCGTACGGCGTGGAAGCGGTGTGGAAGGCGGTGACAGCGGAGGCAGCTGCTGTGGCGGAGCCGGCGGCCCATGAGTCCGAGGACGACGACTTCGACCTCTCCACACCCGAATGGCAGGCCTTCACGGCCCCGCACAGGCACGAACTTCCCGACTTCACCACCGAGCACGAACGACTGCCCGAGAGCGCCAACGGGTGGCTTGAGCGCGTGGTCCTCGTCAACCGGCTGCGAGAAGTCTCCGCGCTCACCGGCTTCACCAGAATCGACGCACCGGAGTGGCTGCCCCAGGAAGAGGATCTCTCGTCACCCGCCGCGCGTCTGAGCCGTGAAGCGCCCACCTGGGTGCCCTGCGCGGAGCTCAGAGGGGAAGGCGTCTTCCTCTCCTTCCGCGAGGATCTGATCGCTGATTGGGAGAAGAGAACCGACGTCAAGGCCCGTGAGAGGGTGCTGAAGGAGGGACACCGGAAGTGGTGTCGGGCCCGCGGCATCGACCATGAGTGGCCCGGAATCCGCTACGTACTGCTGCACACCTTCGCCCATGTCCTGATCCGCCAGTTCGCTCTGGAGTGCGGTTACGGTGCCTCCGGCATAGCGGAGCGCATCTACGCCCGTACCGGCAAGAACCCCATGGCCGGGGTGCTCCTCTACACGGCGGCCCCGGACAGTGAAGGGACACTAGGCGGCCTGGTCTCCCTGGGCCGCAGGGAGCGTCTTGGCCCAGCCATTTCCCAGGCCTTCGAAGAGGCGAGACTGTGCAGCTCCGACCCCATGTGCTCGGAACACGACCCCCGTGTCCACGGACGCCTGCACGGCGCGGCGTGCCACGCCTGTCTCTTCGCTGCCGAAACGTCCTGCGAAAGAGGCAACCACTACCTGGACCGTGCCGTACTCGTCGAAACTCTGGCGGGTGATTTCGGAGCCTTCCGGCCGTGAGCAGCCGCCTGCCCGCTCTTCTCGCCGAGCTGGGGGAGCGGCTCCCGGCCGAGCGGCTTGCGGCGTGGGCAACCGCACTGAGAGCGGCGGAGCATCCCTACGACGTAGCACTCGACCAACTCGTGGAGGCTACTCCCGCCGCCGGTCTCGCTGTGGAGCTGAGGCGACTACGGCGGACTTGGCGGGAGGAGGCTCCCGAGCTGCCCGGCGCGGCACTCGCCCTGGCGCTTGACACAGTTGCTCGGACCGAGCTGTTCGATGCCGCGCGAAGTGATCTCGTCGTCAGCGGGCCGACCAGTCCAGCCATTCCGGTCCGGCTCACACGGGGCATCGCCATCGACGTCATACGCTCAGCGCAGCAGACACTCCTCCTTGCCAGCTTCGCTGCCTACGGCATTACCGACCTGGTAACGGAACTCGGACAGGCAGTACAGCGTGGGGTCCTCATAGACGTCCTACTCGACGGCTCGACCGCGGCAGCACGCCCTTTCACACCACTCAGGGACCAGATCCAGGTGTGGCTCCCGGCCGAAGGCTCGTCGATCGGCAGACTGCACGCGAAGGTCATCGCCGCTGATCGGCACACTGCCCTCTTGGGCAGCGCCAATCTCACGAACCGGGCCCTTGACGAGAACGTAGAAGTAGGCGTGATGCTGCGTGACCCGCGCCTTGTGGGCCGTCTGGTTGATCACTTTCGATGGTTGTCCAACAGGAGTACAGGCTTGCTGCGCCCCGGCTGACGACCCCATCCAGAACGGTTCAGGCGTCGTCAAGCACAAATTGCCCTGTGCGCAGCGCACGCGCAAGGCCCGCGAGGCGCGGTCGCAAGCACCCACCAACACTTGAACCGCAGTGACAACTGCGAAATGGCGCGAAGGCCAACGTGTTCAGTGGGGAGTGAACGCGTACTGCTGTTGGTCGGATTCGGCTGCGAGCAGCAGGGCGTCACGTAACAGTCGGCTGGACCCTGTTGGTGAGCTTCCGCAAGGCCTCGTCTGGTGTGGGGGCCAGCAGCCAGACGCTGTCCATGCCGGCATGGACCGAGCCATCCTCCGCCATGGCCAGGTGCTGGTTCCCGCGGTCGCGCATGCCGATCGGGTACAGATCGACGCCTGCCTGCTCAGCGAGGTCATCAATGATCTCCGCGTCCCAGAACGCGAGCAGCGGATCAAGCGAGAACTCCATCCACGGCATCGAGTCCCGCGGCTCGCGGTAGGGCACGCCCACTGCTCCGAACTCCGCCAGGAAGCACCGCGCCGCGTCATGCATCTCGAACTCGCCGGTCTGCAGGAGGATGCCCTCCCAGGTGTCCGTCGGAACCGAACGGCCCGGGAACCAGCCGCCCGCCCGCAGCACCCGGTCCGTCTCCTCGGACCAGCGAGTCCCGGCCTCCGGGCCGGTCTCCACCGTGTGCAGTCGCCTCCAGAAGGGGTGCTGGGGCGCTGGAGCGCCGGGCACCCAGAGGGCGGACCGGGCGCTCTGCGCCTCAACCAGGTAGGCCATCGCCTGGTCGATGGTCGAGGCCAGCAGTTCCACACCGTCCCTCACGAGGTAAAGGGCTCCGTCTTCGGTGATGCCCAGGAAACTGGCGCCCTCGTCCGCCGTGCCCACGGGGTAGAGGAGAGCTCCGGCTTCCCGGCTCGCCTTCGCGAAGCGCTCGTCCTGCCACTGGGCCTGGAGGGGATCGAACCGCACGGCAGACGACGTGGTGATCGAGTCGGAGGGCAGGCCGTACGTCACCAGACCGCCGAATTCGGACATGAACCGGCGCGTGGCATCGTGGGCCAGGAAAGAGCCGCGCTCACCGAGGATCGCCTCCCAGGTGCCCGTCGGCACGGAACGGCCGGGCCGCCAACCGACGCGCCTCAGCACTTCCTCGGTCTGTGGGGACCAGCTCCGTGTCTGATCAGCACTCACTCACACCACCGTCCAAAACCGGACCGCTGCGGCTTCACCGGATCCCAGGGGCGTTCGCGCTCCGCGTCCCCAGCCCAGGCAGTGCCGTACGCGACCCCGCGCTGACCGGCGTCCGGCAGCTGCATCGCCCTCACGATCCGCGGAGACACCTCCGCCAGCGTGCAATGAAATGTCAGTCCGATCACCGTCCCGAGACCCGCCTCACCACTCTGCCGGGCCCACTTCCGGGACATCGATCAACCCGTGAACCGGAACGTGGACGTGATCGCGTCGAAGATGTCGAAGAAAGAGTCCGCGAGGTCCAGGACCTGGCTGCTGCCGGCGACCAGGGCGACCTTGCCCTCCTGCCCCGGCACCGGGATGTACGTCTGCATCAGCACGGCCCTGATCGTGCGGTTGAGCGCGTCGCCCGGTACGGCGATGTCCTCGATTCCGTGTGTGCGCGCGGCCGGGCCCACACCGGGGATGTCGACCGTCGTCACCTTGCGCCAGGAGTCGCCCTCCCGCTTGGCTTCCTTGACCGCGAGCTGGCTCGCGATGACCGACGGGTCGTTCGACAGCGGCTCGCCGCGCTGGTTGCGGCCGCCGACCAGGGAGACGGTCACCGAGCCGGTGATCGGCGTGTCCCCGCCGAAGTTCTCCGCCATACAGCCGCAGTACATTGCGCCCGACTTCCAGGCATCGGCAGCGGCCTTCTGGAGGAAGTCGACGTAGGTGCCCCGGTGCTGCTCCAACTCCGGGCGCTGCTGCACCCGTTCGTTCACCATCCGCCGGATCGAGTCGTCCCGCGACTCCGGCCGTACGTCGAACTCCCACCACGACTCCGGCACCTTGATCCGGAACCCGCCTCGCTCGACGGTCAGTGTCTCCATGTAGCGGGCCATGACGCCGGTCTCCCCGTTCGCTCGATCACACGTGCGCACATCGTGCCACTACTCGTCCAGCGTCCAGAACGGTGAGTCCCTCGGGGGTGCCGGCCGTACGGGATGCGTGCTGAAGTCGATGTCCGCGTCCGCATACGGATCTCCGACCGGGAGGCGCTTCCGGTGATCCGGAATGTAGTACGTCCCGTACGCCCAGTACTCCGGCAGCTCGTGGCCCATCAACTCCACGCCCCAGGCGGCCGACTCCCGCGTTCCGTACATCGCGTTGATCCTGGCGACCGCCTCCGCGCGGGAGACACCGTTCCGCTCCACCAGGACGTCCGTCATCTCGCGGAAGCGTCTCGACAAAGGCCGGCGACTCCCGGGGGGAGCATTCCGGGGCCCCGCTCCCGGCCACTGCGCGACTGCCGCTCCGGCCCGGCCAAGCTGTCGGCAACCCGCCGGAGCAGGGCCGGAAACGGCAAAAGGACCCGCACGACCGAAGTCGTACGGGCCCCTTCGAGCCACTCAGGTCAGTAGACCCTCAAGCCAGTCCGAAGACTCACTTGTTGATCTTGGTGACCTGGCCGGCGCCCACGGTCCGGCCACCCTCACGGATGGCGAACTTCAGGCCCTCCTCCATGGCGACGGGCTGGATGAGCTCCACCTTCATCTCGGTGTTGTCACCCGGCATGACCATCTCGGTGCCCTCGGGGAGGGTCACCACGCCGGTCACGTCCGTCGTACGGAAGTAGAACTGCGGGCGGTAGTTGTTGAAGAACGGCGTGTGGCGGCCACCCTCGTCCTTGGACAGGATGTAGGCCTGCGCCTCGAACTCGGTGTGCGGGGTGACCGAGCCCGGCTTGATGATGACCTGGCCGCGCTCGACGTCCTCGCGCTTGATGCCACGGAGGAGCAGACCGACGTTCTCACCGGCCTGGCCCTCGTCGAGGAGCTTCCGGAACATCTCGATACCGGTGACCGTGGTGGTGGTCTTCTCGGTCTTGATGCCGATGATGTCGACGGTCTCGTTGACCTTCAGGACACCACGCTCGATACGGCCGGTGACGACCGTACCGCGACCGGTGATCGTGAAGACGTCCTCGATCGGCATGAGGAACGGCTTGTCGACGTCACGCTCGGGCTCCGGGATCGCCGTGTCGACGGCGTTCATGAGCTCGAGAACCGAGTTGCCCCACTCCTTGTCGCCCTCAAGGGCCTTCAGAGCGGAGACCTTGACGACGGGAACGTCGTCGCCCGGGAACTCGTACTCGGAGAGGAGCTCACGGACCTCGAGCTCGACGAGCTCCAGGATCTCCTCGTCGTCCACCATGTCGGCCTTGTTCAGGGCGACGACGATGTACGGAACGCCGACCTGGCGGGCCAGGAGCACGTGCTCCTTGGTCTGCGGCATCGGGCCGTCGGTGGCGGCGACCACGAGGATGGCGCCGTCCATCTGCGCCGCACCCGTGATCATGTTCTTGATGTAGTCCGCGTGACCGGGGCAGTCGACGTGGGCGTAGTGACGCGTCTCGGTCTGGTACTCGACGTGCGCGATGGAGATGGTGATACCGCGCTGGCGCTCCTCAGGAGCCTTGTCGATCTGGTCGAAGGCCGAGGCCTCGTTCAGGTCCGGGTACGCGTCGTGCAGCACCTTGGTAATGGCGGCCGTGAGGGTCGTCTTACCGTGGTCGATGTGACCGATGGTGCCGATGTTGACGTGCGGCTTAGTCCGCTCGAACTTCGCCTTCGCCACTGGGGTCCTCCTGTGGAGTGGTTCTGGTACGCCTTACTCATCGGCGCCAGGTGATCTTTGCTGGAAAGCCCGGGCCCCGGGGCACTCTCACCGCGATTGCGGCGGAATGCCCCTCAAGGCTCCGGAGTCAAGCCTACGGCGTGTAGACGCGGTGCGTTACTCGCCCTTGGCCTTCGCGATGATCTCCTCGGCGACGTTCCGGGGAACCTCGGCGTAGGAGTCGAACTGCATGGAGTAGCTCGCACGGCCGGACGTCTTGCTGCGCAGGTCGCCGACGTAGCCGAACATCTCCGAGAGGGGCACGAGGCCCTTCACGACGCGGGCACCGGCCCGCTCCTCCATGGCCTGGATCTGACCACGGCGGGAGTTGATGTCGCCGATGACCTCACCCATGTAGTCCTCGGGCGTGGTGACCTCGACGGCCATCATCGGCTCAAGGAGCACGGGGGACGCCTTACGCGCGGCCTCCTTGAAGGCCTGCGAACCGGCGATCTTGAACGCGAGCTCGGAGGAGTCGACCTCGTGGTAGCCACCGTCGATGAGCGTGACGCGGACGCCCGTCATCTCGTAGCCGGCCAGGATGCCGAACTGCATGGCCTCCTGCGCACCGGCGTCCACCGAAGGGATGTACTCCTTCGGGATGCGGCCACCGGTGACCTTGTTCACGAACTCGTAGGAGGCGTCGCCGCCCTCGATCGGCTCGATCGCGATCTGCACCTTGGCGAACTGGCCGGTACCACCAGTCTGCTTCTTGTGCGTGTAGTCGACGCGCTCGACGGCCTTGCGGATCGTCTCACGGTAGGCGACCTGCGGCTTGCCGACGTTGGCCTCGACCTTGAACTCACGGCGCATACGGTCGACCAGCACCTCGAGGTGCAGCTCGCCCATACCACCGATGATGGTCTGGCCGGTCTCCTCGTCCGAGTGGACCTGGAAGGACGGGTCCTCCTCGGCCAGGCGCTGGATGGCGACACCCAGCTTCTCCTGGTCACCCTTGGACTTGGGCTCGATGGCGACCTGGATGACCGGCGCCGGGAAGTCCATGGACTCCAGGATCACCGGGTTCTTGTCGTCGGACAGCGTCTCACCGGTGGTGGTCTGCTTCAGGCCCATGACGGCGACGATGTCGCCGGCGCCCACCGACTCGATCTCCTCACGCTTGTTCGCGTGCATACGGTAGATCTTGCCGATGCGCTCCTTCTTGCCCTTGACGGAGTTCAGCACGGCGGTGCCGGACTCCAGGCGGCCCGAGTAGACCCGGACGAAGGTGAGCTTGCCGAGGTGCGGGTCGCTCATGATCTTGAACGCGAGCGCGGCGAGGGGCTCGTCCTCCGACGGCTTGCGCGCGATGACCTGCTCCGGGTCCTTGACGTCGTGGCCCTCGATGGCCTCGACGTCGAGCGGGGTGGGCAGGTAGCGCACGACCGCGTCGAGCAGGGGCTGAACGCCCTTGTTCTTGAACGCGGTGCCGCAGAACACGGGGGTGACGGTGGTGCCGCCGCCCTTGCCGGACGCGATCGTGATACGGCGGATCGCGGCGTAGAGCTGCTCCACGGTGGGCTCGGTGCCCTCCAGGTACAGCTCCATCAGCTCTTCGTCGTTCTCGGCGACGGCCTCGAGCAGCTTGCCGCGGTACTCCTCGGCAGCCTCGGCGTGGGTGTCCGGGATGTCGACGGTGTCGTACATCTCGCCCTTGGTCGCCTCGGCCGACCAGACCAGGGCCTTCATCGTCACGAGGTCGATGACGCCCTTGAAGTCCGCCTCCGCACCGATCGGCAGCTGCATGACCAGCGGCTGCGCGCCCAGGCGGTCCGAGATCATGTCCACGCAGCGGTGGAACTCGGCGCCGGTACGGTCCAGCTTGTTGACGAAGCAGATACGCGGCACGCCGTAACGGTCGGCCTGACGCCACACCGTCTCGGACTGCGGCTCGACACCGGCGACACCGTCGAACACCGTCACGGCACCGTCGAGCACACGCAGGGAGCGCTCCACCTCGACGGTGAAGTCGACGTGACCCGGGGTGTCGATGATGTTGATGGTGTAGTCGTTGTCCTCGAGCGGCCAGTGACAGGTGGTCGCAGCAGACGTGATCGTGATGCCACGCTCCTGCTCCTGCTCCATCCAGTCCATGGTGGCGGCGCCGTCGTGGACCTCACCGATCTTGTACGACACGCCCGTGTAGAACAGGATCCGCTCGGTGGTGGTCGTCTTGCCCGCGTCGATGTGGGCCATGATCCCGATGTTGCGGACCTTGGCCAGGTCAAGTGAAGTGGTAGCCATAAGGCTTCAGTCTTCTCTCGGTCTCGATGTGGGTAGCGACTACCAGCGGTAGTGCGCGAAGGCCTTGTTGGACTCGGCCATCTTGTGGGTGTCCTCGCGCTTCTTCACAGCGGCACCGAGGCCGTTGGAGGCGTCGAGAAGCTCGTTGAGCAGACGCTCGGTCATGGTCTTCTCGCGACGGGCGCGGGAGTAACCGACCAGCCAGCGCAGCGCGAGCGTGTTGGCGCGACCGGGCTTGACCTCGATCGGAACCTGGTACGTCGCACCACCGACACGGCGGGACTTGACCTCAAGGGTCGGCTTGATGTTCTCCAGCGCGCGCTTCAGCGTGATGATCGGGTCGTTGCCCGTCTTCTCACGCAGACCCTCCATGGCGCCGTAGACGATGCGCTCGGCGGTGGAGCGCTTGCCGTTCAGCAGCACCTTGTTGATGAGGGAGGTCACCAGAGGAGAACCGTAGACCGGGTCGATGATGACCGGGCGCTTCGGGGCGGGGCCCTTACGAGGCATTCTTACTTCTCCTTCTTGGCGCCGTAGCGGCTGCGGGCCTGCTTGCGGTTCTTGACACCCTGGGTGTCGAGCGAACCACGGATGATCTTGTAGCGAACACCCGGCAGGTCCTTCACACGGCCGCCGCGCACGAGCACGATGGAGTGCTCCTGCAGGTTGTGTCCCTCACCCGGAATGTAAGCGGTGACCTCGATCCCGCTGGTCAGACGCACACGCGCGACCTTACGCAGGGCCGAGTTCGGCTTCTTCGGGGTGGTCGTGAACACACGCGTGCAGACGCCACGACGCTGAGGGGAACCCTCGAGTGCGGGCGTCTTGTTCTTCTCGACCTTGTCCTGCCGGCCCTTCCGGACCAGCTGCTGGATCGTAGGCACTACTTCTCCGGTTTCTGTGTGCCGAATGGTGAAGCTAACCTGGAACATCTCCGACCCACGCGGTCGGGTGTGTCGAACCCGCGGACTCCCGCCGCGAGGCAGAAACAGCGCAGATTACGGTGGCCAGTGTCGGCCCGCCGTGCGGTTCATGGCACACACGCGAGCCAGGGCACACCCCAGGCACAAGGTCTGAGCGTACCTACCGCATTCGCTGCGGTCAAAACAAATGGGCACCGCCCGCATCGCCAGGCGGGACATGTCAAGCCCCTCGGCCGTTGTCGATCTTCAATTCGTCGGCGAGTGTCCGATATGCATACCTTCAGGATGCTACGACGGACACCACGGTCAGCAACACCAGAACGAGTGCCCAACCTGCCGTCGACAACCATCCGAGCACCAGACCGGTCAGCGCGAGCCCGTCCCCCAGCTCTCCCCGGCTGCGGATCTCGGCCCGGGCCACATGCCCCAGCACGACCGCCGGGATCCCGGTCAGCCCCATCGTGGGCACGCACAGCAGCCCGCACACCCCGGCCGCCACGGCCTTCCCGTTGGTCCGTGGCCGCGGCGCGGGCAGGAACGACGCCGGCACGGGCGCGAACGAGGCCGGCCGCGGCAGCGGCCCCTGCGGCAGATCCGCGACGAGCAGCGCCAGCTCCCCCACGGTCCGTGCCGCATACGCCCGCCCGACCCGCTTCTCGAACTCGCCGTGCTCCAGGCGCCCCTCGCCGTACCCGGCTCTGAGCACGTCCACGGCCCGCTCCCGGTCTGCGTGCGACGCGAGCATCGAAGGGGCGCCGGAGCCCTGCCAGGGCTGCCAGGACGGATAGGGCTGCGACACGGAGCACCTCCCCGGGGGCCGGAGTCCTTCCATGATGCGCCGAAGCACCGGTTCCGGCACAGGTGCGTCCACGACGGGGTACCGCGTGTCGGCCAGACGGCGGACACGCCGAAGGGCGGCCACCCCGTAGGGTGACCGCCCTTCGACACAAGCGACTCGTTTACTGGTTGTACGGACCGTAGTCGTAGTCCTCCAGCGGAACGGCCTGGCCGGAGCCGGTGCCGAACGGCGAGTAGTCGATGTCGTCGTAGCCGACGGCCGAGTACATCGCGGCCTTGGCCTCCTCGGTCGGCTCGACCCGGATGTTGCGGTAGCGGGACAGACCCGTACCGGCCGGGATGAGCTTACCGATGATGACGTTCTCCTTCAGGCCGATGAGGCTGTCGGACTTGGCGTTGATCGCCGCGTCCGTCAGGACTCGGGTCGTCTCCTGGAAGGAGGCGGCCGACAGCCAGGATTCCGTCGCCAGCGAGGCCTTGGTGATACCCATGAGCTGCGGACGACCCGAGGCCGGGTGACCACCCTCCTGGACCACACGACGGTTCTCGGTCTCGAACTTCGAGCGCTCGACCAGCTCGCCGGGCAGCAGCTCGGCGTCGCCGGACTCGATGATCGTCACACGGCGCAGCATCTGCCGGATGATGATCTCGATGTGCTTGTCGTGGATCGACACACCCTGCGAGTTGTAGACCTTCTGGACCTCGCCGACCAGGTGGACCTGGACGGCGCGCTGGCCCAGGATGCGCAGCACGTCGTGCGGGTTGGTGGCACCCACGGTGAGCTTCTGGCCCACCTCGACGTGCTCGCCCTCGCTGACCAGGAGACGGGCACGCTTCGAGATCGGGAACGCCGTCTCGTCGCTGCCGTCGTCCGGAGTGACGACGATCTTCTTGGTCTTCTCGGTCTCCTCGATCCGCACGCGGCCCTGGGCCTCGGAGATCGGGGCGACACCCTTCGGGGTACGGGCCTCGAAGAGCTCGACGACACGCGGCAGACCCTGGGTGATGTCGTCACCGGCCACACCACCGGTGTGGAAGGTACGCATCGTCAGCTGGGTACCGGGCTCACCGATGGACTGGGCGGCGATGATGCCGACCGCCTCACCGATGTCGACCAGCTTGCCGGTGGCCAGCGAACGGCCGTAGCACATCGCGCAGGTGCCGACGGCGGACTCGCAGGTCAGGACCGAGCGGGTCTTGACCTCCTCGACGCCGCGCCGGACGAGCTCCTCGATGAGGACGTCGCCCAGGTCGGTGCCGGCCGGGGCCAGCACCTGACCGTCGACCACGATGTCCTCGGCGAGGCAGCGCGCGTACACGGAGGTCTCGACGTCCTCCGTCTTGACCAGCGTGCCCTCGGCGTTCCGGTCGGCGATCTTCAGACGCAGACCGCGTTCGGTGCCGCAGTCCTCCTCGCGAATGATGACGTCCTGGGAGACGTCGACCAGACGACGCGTGAGGTAACCCGAGTCGGCGGTGCGCAGAGCGGTGTCCGCCAGACCCTTACGGGCACCGTGCGTGGAGATGAAGTACTCCAGCACGGACAGGCCCTCACGGAAGGACGCCTTGATCGGACGCGGGATCGTCTCGTTCTTCGCGTTCGACACCAGACCACGCATACCGGCGATCTGACGCATCTGCATCATGTTGCCTCGTGCACCCGAGTTCACCATCATGAAGATCGGGTTGGTCTTCGGGAAGTTGTCGTTCATCGCCTCGGCGACCTCGTTGGTCGCCTTGGTCCAGATCGCGATGAGCTCCTGCGTGCGCTCGTCCTTGGTGATCAGACCGCGCTCGTACTGCTTCTGGACCTTCTCGTCCTGCGCCTCGTAGCCCTTGACGATCTCCTTCTTCGCCTCGGGAACGACGACGTCGGAGATGGCCACGGTCACGCCGGAGCGGGTCGCCCAGAAGAAGCCGGCCGCCTTCAGGTTGTCGAGCGTCGCCGCCACGATGACCTTCGGGTAGCGCTCGGCGAGGTCGTTGACGATCTCGGAGAGCTGCTTCTTGCCGACCTCGTAGTCGACGAACGGGTAGTCCTCGGGCAGCAGCTCGTTGAAGAGCGCACGGCCCAGGGTGGTGTTCAGCCGGAAGCTGTCACCCTGCTGCCACTCGGGCTCGCCCTCCTCGCGCGCCGGCGGGGTCCAGCCACGCGGCGGGATGGTGCCGACCGGGAAGCGGACGTCGATCCTCGACTGGAGCGACAGCTCGCCCGCGTCGAAGGCCATGATCGCCTCGGCGACCGAGGCGAAGGAACGGCCCTCGCCCTTGAGCTCGCGCATCTCGCCGTCGGTGGTCAGGAAGAACAGACCGAGGACCATGTCCTGGGTCGGCATCGTCACCGGGCGGCCGTCGGCCGGCTTGAGGATGTTGTTCGAGGACAGCATCAGGATGCGGGCCTCGGCCTGCGCCTCCGCGGACAGCGGCAGGTGCACGGCCATCTGGTCACCGTCGAAGTCCGCGTTGAACGCGGTGCAGACGAGCGGGTGGATCTGGATGGCCTTGCCCTCGACCAGCTGCGGCTCGAAGGCCTGGATGCCGAGGCGGTGCAGCGTGGGCGCACGGTTCAGCAGAACCGGGTGCTCCGCGATGACCTCTTCCAGCACGTCGTACACGACCGTGCGGCCGCGCTCGACCATGCGCTTGGCGCTCTTGATGTTCTGCGCGTGGTTCAGGTCGACCAGGCGCTTCATCACGAACGGCTTGAAGAGCTCCAGCGCCATCGCCTTGGGCAGACCGCACTGGTGCAGCTTCAGCTGCGGACCGACGACGATCACGGAACGCGCGGAGTAGTCCACACGCTTACCGAGCAGGTTCTGGCGGAAGCGGCCCTGCTTACCCTTCAGCATGTCGCTGAGGGACTTCAGCGGGCGGTTACCGGGACCGGTGACCGGACGGCCGCGGCGGCCGTTGTCGAACAGCGCGTCGACGGCCTCCTGGAGCATGCGCTTCTCGTTGTTCACGATGATCTCGGGCGCACCGAGGTCGAGAAGCCGCTTCAGGCGGTTGTTGCGGTTGATCACACGGCGGTACAGGTCGTTCAGGTCGGAGGTCGCGAAGCGGCCACCGTCCAGCTGCACCATCGGACGCAGGTCCGGCGGGATGACCGGCACGCAGTCGAGCACCATGCCCTTGGGGCTGTTGCTGGTCTGCAGGAACGCGGAGACGACCTTCAGGCGCTTGAGCGCACGGGTCTTCTTCTGGCCCTTGCCGGTACGGATGATCTCGCGGAGACGCTCGGCCTCCTCGTCGAGGTCGAAGGACTCCAGGCGCTTCTGCAGCGCCGCGGCACCCATCGAGCCGTCGAAGTACGTGCCGAAGCGGTCACGCAGCTCGCGGTAGAGCAGCTCGTCGCCCTCCAGGTCCTGGACCTTGAGGTTCTTGAAGCGGTTCCACACCTCGTCGAGGCGGTCGATCTCGCGCTGCGCGCGGTCGCGCAGCTGCTTCATCTCACGCTCGGCACCCTCGCGCACCTTGCGGCGCACGTCGGCCTTGGCGCCCTCGGCCTCCAGCTCGGCCAGGTCGGTCTCGAGCTTCTTGGCGCGGGCCTCCAGGTCGGCGTCACGGCGCTGCTCGATCTGCTGGCGCTCGACGGAGACGTGGGCCTCCAGCGAGGGCAGGTCGCGCGTACGGCGCTCCTCGTCGACGTACGTGATCATGTACGCCGCGAAGTAGATGACCTTCTCGAGGTCCTTGGGAGCCAGGTCGAGCAGGTAGCCCAGCCGGCTCGGGACGCCCTTGAAGTACCAGATGTGCGTGACGGGGGCGGCCAGCTCGATGTGGCCCATCCGCTCACGGCGCACCTTGGCGCGGGTCACCTCGACGCCGCAGCGCTCACAGATGATGCCCTTGAAGCGGACGCGCTTGTACTTGCCGCAGTAGCACTCCCAGTCCCGGGTCGGACCGAAGATCTTCTCGCAGAAGAGTCCGTCCTTTTCGGGCTTGAGCGTGCGGTAGTTGATCGTCTCGGGCTTCTTGACCTCGCCGTGGCTCCACTGACGGATGTCGTCAGCGGTGGCCAGACCGATCCGGAGCTCGTCGAAGAAGTTGACGTCGAGCACTATGCGTCAATCCCTCTCAGGGTTGTAAGTCATGGGGTCTGATACGGGGGTCCTGGGGCCGGAGGCCTTCATCGCGAAGGCCTCCGGACTCCCGTCAGACCTCTTCGACGCTGCTCGGCTCACGCCGGGACAGGTCGATGCCAAGCTCCTCCGCAGCGCGGAAGACGTCCTCGTCGGTGTCGCGCATCTCGATGGACATGCCGTCCGAGGACAGCACCTCCACGTTGAGGCACAGGGACTGCATCTCCTTGATGAGCACCTTGAAGGACTCGGGGATGCCGGGCTCGGGGATGTTCTCGCCCTTGACGATGGCCTCGTAGACCTTCACGCGGCCGGTGACGTCGTCGGACTTGATGGTCAGCAGCTCCTGGAGGGCGTACGCGGCGCCGTAAGCCTCCAGCGCCCACACCTCCATCTCACCGAAGCGCTGGCCACCGAACTGGGCCTTACCACCCAGCGGCTGCTGGGTGATCATCGAGTACGGACCGGTCGACCGGGCGTGCAGCTTGTCGTCGACCAGGTGGTGCAGCTTGAGGATGTACATGTAGCCGACCGAGATCGGCTCCGGGAACGGCTCGCCGGAGCGGCCGTCGAACAGCGGCGCCTTACCGGTCGGGAGCACCATGCGCTCGCCGTCGCGGTTCGGGATGGTGTGGTTCAGCAGACCGGCCAGCTCGTCCTCACGCGCACCGTCGAAGACGGGGGTGGCGACGTTGGTGCCCGGGGCGACCTGGTCGGCCTCGATGGCCTGCAGGCGCTGCGCCCAGTCGTCCGCGAGGCCGGAGACGTCCCAGCCGCGGCTGGCGAGCCAGCCGAGGTGGATCTCCAGGACCTGTCCCGGGTTCATTCGGGACGGCACACCGAGCGGGTTGAGGATGATGTCGACCGGGGTGCCGTCCTCCAGGAACGGCATGTCCTCGATCGGCAGGATCTTCGAGATGACGCCCTTGTTGCCGTGACGGCCGGCGAGCTTGTCACCGTCGGTGATCTTGCGCTTCTGCGCGACGTAGACGCGCACCAGCTGGTTCACACCGGGGGGAAGCTCGTCGCCCTCCTCGCGGTCGAAGACGCGGACGCCGATGACCTTGCCGATCTCGCCGTGCGGGACCTTCAGGGAGGTGTCACGGACCTCACGGGCCTTCTCACCGAAGATGGCACGCAGCAGTCGCTCCTCGGGCGTCAGCTCGGTCTCACCCTTGGGCGTGACCTTGCCGACGAGGATGTCACCGGCGACGACCTCGGCACCGATGCGGATGATGCCGCGCTCGTCGAGGTCGGCGAGGACCTCCTCGGAGACGTTCGGGATGTCCCGGGTGATCTCCTCGGGGCCGAGCTTGGTGTCACGGGCGTCGACCTCGTGCTCCTCGATGTGGATCGAGGAGAGGACGTCGTCCTGCACGAGGCGCTGCGACAGGATGATCGCGTCCTCGTAGTTGTGACCCTCCCACGGCATGAACGCCACGAGCAGGTTCTTGCCCAGCGCCATCTCGCCGTTCTGGGTGGCCGGACCGTCGGCCAGGACCTGGCCCTCGATGATCCGGTCGCCCTCGTTGACGATGACCTTCTGGTTGACCGAGGTGCCCTGGTTGGAGCGGGCGAACTTGGCCAGCCGGTACGTGATGTACGTGCCGTCGTCGTTGGCGGTGGTGATGTAGTCCGCGGAGACCTCCTGGACCACACCGGGCTTCTCGGCCTTGACGACGTCGCCGGCGTCGACGGCGGAGCGGTACTCCATGCCGGTGCCGACGAGCGGGGCCTCGGACTTAATCAGCGGCACGGCCTGACGCATCATGTTCGCGCCCATGAGGGCACGGTTGGCGTCGTCGTGCTCCAGGAAGGGGATCATGGCCGTCGCGACCGACACCATCTGGCGCGGCGAGACGTCCATGTAGTCCACGTCCTCGCCACCGACGTAGTCGACCTCGCCGCCCTTACGGCGGACCAGCACCCGGGCCTCGGCGAAGCGGAGGTCGTCCGTCAGCTGCGCGTTGGCCTGCGCGATGACGAAGCGGTCCTCCTCGTCGGCGGTCAGGTAGTCGACCTCGTCGGTGACCTGCCCCTCGAACACCTTGCGGTAAGGGGTCTCCACGAAACCGAACGCGTTGACCCGGCCGTAGGAGGCGAGCGAGCCGATCAGACCGATGTTCGGGCCTTCGGGCGTCTCGATCGGGCACATGCGGCCGTAGTGCGAGGGGTGCACGTCACGAACCTCGAAGCCGGCCCGCTCACGGGACAGACCACCCGGGCCAAGAGCCGACAGACGGCGCTTGTGGGTGAGACCCGACAGCGGGTTGTTCTGGTCCATGAACTGCGACAGCTGGCTGGTGCCGAAGAACTCCTTGATGGAGGCGACGACCGGCCGGATGTTGATCAGGGTCTGCGGCGTGATCGCCTCGACGTCCTGGGTCGTCATCCGCTCGCGGACGACACGCTCCATACGCGCCAGACCCGTGCGGACCTGGTTCTGGATGAGCTCGCCGACGCTGCGCAGGCGGCGGTTGCCGAAGTGGTCGATGTCGTCGGTCTCGACGACGATGTTCGTACCACTGTCGCCGACCGTCTCGGTCTCGCCCGCGTGCAGCTTCACCAGGTACTTGATCGTCGAGATGATGTCCTCGACGGTCAGGATGCCCGCGTCCAGCGGAGCGTCCGCACCCAGCTTCTTGTTGACCTTGTAGCGGCCGACCTTGGCCAGGTCGTAACGCTTGGGGTTGAAGTAGAGGTTCTCCAGCAGCGTCTGCGCGGCCTCACGCGTGGGGGGCTCGCCCGGACGCAGCTTGCGGTAGATGTCGAGCAGCGCGTCGTCCTGGCCCTGGGTGTGGTCCTTCTCCAGGGTGGCGCGCATGGACTCGTACTCGCCGAACTCCTCGAGGATCTGCTCGGTGGTCCAGCCGAGCGCCTTGAGCAGGACGGTGACGGACTGCTTGCGCTTGCGGTCGATGCGGACACCGACCATGTCGCGCTTGTCGATCTCCATCTCCAGCCAGGCGCCCCGGGACGGGATGATCTTGGCGGAGAAGATGTCCTTGTCGGACGTCTTGTCGATGGAGGAGTCGAAGTAGACACCGGGCGAACGGACGAGCTGCGACACCACGACACGCTCGGTGCCGTTGATGACGAAGGTGCCCTTGTTCGTCATGAGCGGGAAGTCGCCCATGAAGACCGTCTGGGACTTGATCTCGCCGGTCTCGTTGTTGGTGAACTCGGCGGTGACGAAGAGCGGGGCCGCGTACGTGAAGTCACGGTCCTTGCACTCGTCGATGGAGTTCTTCGGCGGCTCGAAGCGGTGGTCGCGGAAGGTCAGCGACATCGACCCGCTGAAGTCCTCGATCGGGGAGATCTCCTCGAAGATCTCCTCGAGCCCGGACTTGGTGGGGACGTCCTGACCGTTCTCGAGAGCCTCCTCGACCCGACTCTGCCAGGCGGTGTTGCCGAGCAGCCAGTCGAAGCTCTCGGTCTGCAGCGCGAGCAGGTTCGGAACCTCGAGAGGCTCCTTGATCTTTGCAAAAGAGATGCGCAGCGGGGCAGTGCTGGCGGCGTTGTTCGTATTCGCGGTCGAGGCGTTGCGCGAGGCGGCCAAGAGGGGGTCCTTCCGAGGGCTCGGACTCACTACGCGCGTACCGGCCCCTCTCCCGAACACGGAGACAAGCTGTGCCTTGAGGGCCGAAAGGCCAGGTCAGGCATGTCTTGTCATCGATGCTCGGGCGAGGGCAGACCCCTGGTGACGGGCAGGGGACAGCTAACAGGCAGCGCAAAGGGTCAGTGTAGCCACTTGGCACACTGATGTCCAGTGCGGGTCCTGGAACCCGTGTTCACCCTCGTTGTTCCACTCCTGCGACAAGGCGCTGCCCTCAACGCACGTTAGTACTGCCCTCTTCGTCGTCGATCCATGCCTCGGATTCGGATCCTGTGACGACGCGTCCTGAGAATTGCGCGCTGCGTGCGGTTCGTCAAGGCCCCTCTGCCCGATCCGGGGCCGCCCGGAGACACGACGAAGATCACCATACCCCCCGTCACCGGGGCTTCAAGGCAACCGTGGCCCACCCCCGAGAACGCCGAAGAGCGACCACCCGGATGGATGATCGCTCTTCCGCGCTTACGCGTTACACGTCCGGTGGGACGTGTTGTGGATCCTGACGGATCCGAGGGTCTTACTTGACCTCGACGGAGGCGCCGGCGCCCTTGAGGGACTCGGCGGCCTTCTCGGCGGCGTCCTTGGCGACCTTCTCGAGAACGGGCTTCGGGGCGCCGTCCACGAGGTCCTTGGCCTCCTTCAGACCCAGGGAGGTCAGCTCACGCACGACCTTGATGACCTGGATCTTCTTGTCGCCGGCACCGGTGAGGATGACGTCGAACTCGTCCTGCTCCTCAGCGGCCTCGGCGGCGGCGCCACCAGCGGCACCACCGGCGACGACGACCGGCGCGGCAGCGGCGGCGGTGACGTCGAACTTCTCCTCGAACGCCTTCACGAACTCGGAGAGCTCGATGAGGGTCATCTCCTCGAACTGCGCGAGCAGGTCTTCCTGGCTGAGCTTCGCCATGATTGGCGGTCCTTCCACTAAATCGGCAGGTGCCGGATGTACATGTGAGGCGGGCGTACTACTGGCCCGCGACGGTCGCCGCGTTCAGGCAGCGGCGGCCGGGATGCGAGCCGAGTTACTCGGCACCGCCCTGCTCGTCCTGCTTGGCACGGAGCGCGTCCACGGTGCGGACGAGCTTCGACGGCAGCGCCTGGAAGACAGAGGCAGCCTGGGACTGCTTGCCCTTCATGGCACCGGCCAGCTTGGAGAGCAGAACCTCGCGGGACTCGAGGTCCGCAAGCTTCTTGATCTCATCGGCGGACAACGCCTTGCCGTCAAGGACGCCGCCCTTGATGACGAGGTTGGGGTTGTCCTTGGCGAAGTCACGGAGACCCTTCGCCGCCTCGACCGGGTCACCGGTCACGAAGGCGACGGCCGACGAACCCGCAAAGAGGTCGTCCAGCGTCGTGATCCCGGCCTCGTTGGCCGCAATCTTGGTCAGCGTGTTCTTCGCCACACGGTACTGAGCGTTCTCACCGAGTGAACGACGCAGCTGCTGGAGCTGCGCGACGGTGAGACCGGTGTACGCGGTAACGACAGCAGCGTTGGAGTTGCGGAACTTGTCCCGCATCTCCTCGACGGCATCGACCTTGTCAGGCCTCGCCATGAGCCTCGGCCTCCTTCCGGGTGATTCGGACCGCGCGGACCCGAAGGAGGACTGGGGAAAACGAAACGCCCCGGCGCAAGCGCACGGGGCGTAGCTCAACCGGCTTCACGCACGCACGAGGCAGCGGACTCCGGGAGCTTCTCCAGTGTCACCTGCGCGGGTCGTCCGCCGTTCAGCGGATCCTTCGGCCACCGCGCCCTCAGATGAGCGCGCGGTAACGACCAGCGGTCTTTGGCTTCTGTAGGAGAGTACGGGAACGGATCGCCGACAGGCAAATCCGCCCGTACGGCTGATCAGCGCGGGGCGGTTCAGCCCTGGTCCAGCTCCTTGAACATCTCACCCAGGTCCGCGACTTCGCCGGCCGGCGGGGCCTTGACGGTGACCGGCTTGTTGTAGTCGAGGAAGGTGATGGTCATGTCCATCGGGCCCTTGTCGGCCTGGCCCTTCATGCGGAACTGCTTGGTGTGCTCGTCGCCGTCGACCCACATGTCCATCGTGAGCTTGTCGACGCCGAGCTTCTCGAACTGCTTGAGGCTCTTCTCGCGCTGCTCGCGGGTCTCGCCCTTGCTGTCCTTGAGCGAAGCACGCAGGTCGGCGAGGGTGGCCGTGCCCGTGTAGTGGGTGGTCTCGACGCCGTCGACCTTCTCGCTGCCGACCTTCTTCACGTCCTTGGCGCCCGTGAGGAAGGTGGACTGCGCCGCCGGGTTCTGCTCGGCCTGGCTCGTGGACCCCATCTTGTCCAGGTCCTTGGCCGCCTCGGAGCCGGAGAGATCGAACTTCAGCCAGCGCTTGCCGTCCATCTGCTTGGCCATCTCGGCTCCCCCACCGAGATACATGGCCTTGTCGACGAGGCGGATCTCCACGGATTCACCGGCGGCCTGATCGGGCGCCTGCATCTTCATGCTCATGGCGATCGTGGGCTTCAGACGCATGGACGCCTCGCCCTCGACGCGGCCCGACTCCGGGACCGTGCCCTTCATGCGGTACTGGAGGGACGTGATGTCCTCCGTGTTCTTCGCCGCCTTGGCGACGGCCGCCGCGGGCGTCATCTCGGGCGACTCCTCGGAGCCGCAGCCGACGGCGCCGGCGGCGAGAAGCAGAGCGCCCAGCCCGGCGGCAGGTATGGATGTCCTCATTTGATTCCCCCCAAGGAATACATGCTTGCTTCACAGCAAGGCCGTGAGCTTATCCCAGCGGGGCACAAGTGATCTATCCGAATTGACGGGGGCCTCAGGGCGTTCCGGGCCGCTTCCGCATCAGGTCCTCGAAGTCGCCGGTGTCGGACGCCGGGGGCCGTTCGGCCCGGACCTCGACGCCGTAGTCGGCGTAGTGCGCGGTCTGGGTCATCAGGCCCGTGGCCATCCGCGCCTTCTCGACCTTCTTGACCAGCAGGTTCCGCTTGTCGACCCAGATGTCGACGGTCTCCGTGGTGACCCCGGCCTCGGTGAGCTGCTTCCGCAGTCCCGCGTCGGCGACGTCGGCCGCCGCCACGGTGCCGGACCAGTGCGTGGCGGCCTTGCCGCGGACGGTCTCCTCGCCGACCTTCCTGACGTCGCCGGAGGACAGCAGGAGCTTCACCGACTGGTTGGGGGTGGTACTGCGCATCTGGTCGCCGAGGTGGGAACCGGAGCCTCCGGTGAGGGCTCCGAGGTCCTCGTACGCGTACCGGATCCAGTGCTTGCCGCCGGTCTGCTGGGCGAACTTCGGGCCCATGCGCGCGTAGTACGCGTCGGGCAGGTAGCGGGCCTCCATCGAGGTGGTGCCGAGCCGGCGCATGGTGTCGGCCACGGTGCCGCCGGTGTAGGTGATGGTGAGGGTGCCGGTAATGCCGTCGCTCCAGCCGAGGGTGCCGTCGGCTGTCATGGACATCAGCGAGCCCATGGTGGTCGTCGACTCGACCCGGGCGGACTCGGCGTGCTCGGTGGCGCGCTCGGCGGAGCGCAGGGCCGCCAGGGACCGGCCGCGGGCGGCGCGGTCGCCTGGGCCAGGGCCGTCGGAGGAGTCCTGGGACGTGCAGGCCGCCACCCCCGTCAGAGCGGTCGCCGCCGCGAGCATCAGGCCCACGCGGCGCACGGTCGTGCCCTGCATACGTCCCCCGTTCGTATCCGGTTCCCGCACGTTAACCCAGGCCACCGGCGTACGTACCGGAAAAGGGAACGGGCCCCGCACCTGTAAGAGGTGCGGGGCCCGTGACCGGTTGGGTGAGCCTCAGGCTCAGACCGCAGCCGGGTCCTCCTCGACGAGGAGGTTGCGGGTGCGGTTCGGGTCGACCGGAATGCCGGGGCCCATCGTGGTGCTGATGGCGGCCTTCTTGATGTAGCGACCCTTGGCGGCGGACGGCTTCAGACGGAGGATCTCCTCCAGCGCGGCGCCGTAGTTCTCCACCAGCTTGGTGTCGTCGAAGGACGACTTGCCGATGATGAAGTGCAGGTTCGAGTGCTTGTCGACGCGGAACTCGATCTTGCCGCCCTTGATCTCGGTGACGGCCTTGGCCACGTCGGGGGTGACGGTGCCGGTCTTCGGGTTCGGCATCAGACCACGCGGACCGAGCACGCGGCCGAGGCGGCCGACCTTGCCCATGAGGTCCGGGGTGGCGACGACGGCGTCGAAGTCCAGACGGCCCTTCGACACCTCGTCGATCAGTTCGTCGGAGCCGACGATGTCGGCGCCCGCGGCCTCCGCGGCCGCAGCACGGTCACCGGTCGCGAAGACCAGGACCCGGGCGGTCTTGCCGGTGCCGTGCGGAAGGTTCACGGTGCCACGGACCATCTGGTCGGCCTTGCGCGGGTCGACACCCAGGCGGAAGGCGACCTCGACGGTGCCGTCGAACTTGGTCGTGGAGGTGTCCTTGGCGAGACGGACGGCCTCGAGCGGGGCGTAGAGCTTCTCCCGGTCGACCTTGGCGTCCGCAGCGCGAAGGGACTTGCTGCGCTTGCTCACTACTGCTCCTGTGGATTCTTAGGAGTCGTGGTCCGGGCCGAGCAGGCCCTGCCACTTCTGCTGATGGAGGTTGGGGCTCAGCCCTCGACCGTGACGCCCATGGAACGGGCGGTGCCGGCGATGATCTTCTCGGCGGCGTCCAGGTCGTTGGCGTTGAGGTCGGGCATCTTGGTCGTGGCGATCTCACGGACCTGGTCACGCGTGATCTTCGCGACCTTGGTCTTGTGCGGCTCGCCGGAGCCCTTCTCGATGCCCGCGGCCTTCAGGATCATCTTCGCGGCCGGCGGCGTCTTGGTGATGAAGGTGAAGGAACGGTCCTCGTAGACCGTGATCTCCACCGGGATCACCCAGCCACGCTGCGACTCGGTCGCGGCGTTGTAGGCCTTGCAGAACTCCATGATGTTCACGCCGTGCTGACCCAGCGCGGGGCCGACCGGCGGGGCCGGGTTGGCGGCACCGGCCTGGATCTGGAGCTTGATGAGCCCCGTGACCTTCTTCTTCTTGGGAGGCATAGCTCTCCGGGTCCTTTCGATTCGGGTCCTGCCTGCGCCCGGGGACCACCCGGATGCAGGCATACCGCACAACGATAACGGGTATAGATGCGCGGCCAAAAACCGAGCAGGTCAGGCAAGCGCCGGAGCGATCGCCTGACCTGCGCGGAAGCGGTGAGTCCGGAAGTTAGTTCTTCTGGATCTGGTCGAAGGACAGCTCGACCGGCGTCTCGCGACCGAAGATCTCGACGAGGCCCTTGACCTTCTTCGAGTCCGGGTTGATCTCGTTGATGGTCGCCTGCAGCGTGGCGAACGGGCCGTCGGTGACGGTGACCGAGTCGCCGACCTCGAAGTCCAGCACCTGGACCTCGACCTTGCGCTGCGGAGCCGGCTTGCCCTCGGCCTCGGCGGCCTCGCGGGCGGCCTTCTCCTCGGCCTCGGGGGCGAGCATCTTGACGATCTCGTCCAGGGTCAGCGGGTACGGGTCGTAGGCGTTGCCCACGAAGCCGGTGACGCCGGGGGTGTTGCGGACGACGCCCCAGGACTCGTTCGTCAGGTCCATGCGGACGAGGACGTAGCCCGGGAGCTTGTTCTGCTTGATCGTCTTGCGGTCGCCGTTCTTGATCTGGACGACCTCTTCCTGCGGCACCTCGGCCTGGAAAATGTAGTCCTCGACGTTCAGCGAGACGGCGCGCTGCTCCAGGTTGGTCTTCACGCGGTTCTCGTAGCCGGCGTAGGTGTGGATGACGTACCACTCGCCGGGCAGGACGCGCAGTTCCTCGCGGAGCTTCTCGATCGGGTCGCGGTCGTCCTCGGGCTCTTCCTCGACGAGTTCTTCCGCGGCCTCTTCGCCGTCCTCGGTCTCCGCCTCGGCGGCGTCGTCCGCGACGGCGTCGGCAGCCTCGACCTCGGCGGAGGCCTCGGTGTCCTCGTTGTCCGCGCCCTCGACGATGTCGAGCTCGTCCTCGACGGACTCGACCGGCTCGATGGCGTCGTTCACGTTCGGGTCAGACACGGTGGCTGCTTCTTCCTGGATACATGGGGGTGGAACATGCGAAAGGAGCGCCGGGTACCTCGGCGCTCTTCGCGGACTGCTCAGCCGAACACGTACTTGGCGGCGTTGCTGAGCCCATAGTCAATCACGGTGACCAGGCCGATCATGATGACGACGAAGATGATCACCACGGTCGTGTAGGTCGTCAGCTGGTTGCGGGTCGGCCAGACGACCTTGCGCAGTTCCGCGACGATCTGGCGGTAGAAGAGGGCAAGGCGCTTCAGCGGGCCCTTCTTGCCACGCTTACCACCCTTGCGGGTCTTCTTCGACTCAGGCGCCTCGTCCTGGGCATCAGGCATGTCGATGGAGCCCACGGCGTCCGTCACTCGTCCTCACCTGATTCCGGGTCGTGGCCGTGCCGCGCCCGGTCTGAGCCGCACGGCGGTGCATTGCTGTACGTACATGCGCACACATCCTGGCGATGGTGTGTGTAGCAGGGCCGGAGGGACTTGAACCCCCAACCGCTGGTTTTGGAGACCAGTGCTCTACCAATTGAGCTACGACCCTTTGTGTGCCACCCAACGTACCGCATCCGTCCGGATGCTTGGTGTGCACCGAACGGGCGCGGCCTGCGAGAGGCCAACGAGGTGAGAGTGTACGTGCTCCACGGCCGGTCGTCGAACAGAAAGGGCCCGCGGGAGGGGTCGTTGGCGGAAGATCGCCTCCGGAGCGGGGGGCCGACTGACGGGAATCCGCTGAAGATCGCGCAGGCCGTGCGGGCGTTCCGCACTGTTGTTCAGGGATTTGCCCGACGTTGTTCAGTCTGTGAAACCCCCGTGCCGCGCGCGTTTCCGGTCTGAAACGATGGACCCATGAGCGCTGCAACCCCTCCCACCGAGCGCCGGGTCTCCGCCCGAGTCGGCGCGATCTCCGAGTCCGCCACCCTCGCCGTGGACGCCAAGGCCAAGGCCCTCAAGGCCGCCGGGCGGCCGGTGATCGGCTTCGGCGCCGGTGAGCCCGACTTCCCGACCCCGGACTACATCGTCCAGGCCGCGATCGAGGCCTGCTCGAACCCGAAGTTCCACCGCTACACCCCGGCCGGCGGCCTCCCCGAGCTGAAGGCCGCGATCGCCGCGAAGACGCTGCGCGACTCGGGCTACGAGCCGGACGTCTCGCAGATCCTCGTCACCAACGGTGGCAAGCAGGCCATCTACGAGGCCTTCGCCGCGATCCTCGACCCGGGCGACGAGGTCATCGTCCCCGCGCCGTACTGGACGACCTACCCGGAGTCGATCCGGCTGGCCGGGGGTGTCCCGGTGGAGGTCGTCGCCGACGAGACGACCGGCTACCGGGTGTCCGTCGAGCAGTTGGAGGCCGCGCGCACGGAGAAGACGAAGGTCGTCCTCTTCGTCTCGCCCTCCAACCCGACCGGCGCGGTCTACAGCGAGCAGGAGACCGAGGCCATCGGCCGCTGGGCCGTGGAGCATGGCCTGTGGGTGCTGACCGACGAGATCTACGAGCACCTCGTCTACGGCGACGCGTCCGCCGTGTCGCTGCCGGCGGTGCTGCCCGAGCTGCGCGACAAGTGCGTCGTGGTCAACGGTGTCGCGAAGACGTACGCGATGACCGGCTGGCGTGTCGGGTGGGTCATCGGCCCGAAGGACGTGATCAAGGCCGCGACGAACCTCCAGTCGCACGCCACGTCCAACGTGTCCAACGTCGCGCAGGCGGCCGCGCTGGCCGCCGTCTCCGGTGACCTGGACGCCGTGGCGACGATGCGTGAGGCGTTCGACCGGCGCCGCAAGACCATCGTGCGGATGCTGAACGAGATCGACGGCGTGGTGTGCCCGGAGCCGGAGGGCGCGTTCTACGCGTACCCGTCGGTGAAGGCGCTGGTCGGCAAGGAGATCCGGGGCCGGCGGCCGAAGGACACGGTCGAGCTGGCCGCGCTGATCCTGGAGGAGTCCGAGGTCGCGGTGGTCCCCGGTGAGGCGTTCGGCACGCCCGGGTACCTGCGGCTGTCGTACGCGCTGGGTGACGAGGACCTGGTCGAGGGCGTGAGCCGGATCCAGAAGCTGCTGGCGGAGGCCAGGGACTGAGCTGTGCCTCACGTGAGGCGGTGGCGGGCCGTTCCCCTTGCGGGGAGCGGCCCGCTTCTCTCGCGTACGCGTGCGAGCAAGACCACGTTCGGGGAAACAGCTACCGGGACGGCTGGGACGTACGGCAGGATCTTTGGATGGAGCGTGTACGTGATGTCTCTGAGCTGCCGAAAGCCCATCTGCACCTGCACTTCACCGGGTCGATGCGACCCTCGACCGTGCTGGAACTGGCCGACAAGTACGGGGTGCGGCTGCCCGACGCGCTGACCGAGGCGCTGGTCGGCGGGGAGCCGCCGAGACTGCGGGCCACGGACGAGCGGGGCTGGTTCCGCTTCCAGCGGCTGTACGACGCTGCGCGCTCGTGCCTGCGGGAGCCGGAGGACATCCAGCGGCTGGTGCGGGAGGCCGCGGAGGAGGACGTGCGGGACGGGTCGGGGTGGCTGGAGATCCAGGTCGACCCGACGTCGTACGCGCCGCGGCTGGGCGGGCTGATCCCGGCGCTGGAGGTCATCCTGGACGCCGTGGAGACCACGTCGCGGGAGACCGGGCTCGGGATGCGGGTGCTGGTCGCGGCGAACCGGATGAAGCACCCGCTGGACGCGCGGACGCTGGCCCGGCTGGCCGTGCGGTACGCGGACCGGGGCGTGGTCGGGTTCGGACTGTCGAACGACGAGCGGCGCGGGATGGCGCGGGACTTCGACCGGGCGTTCGGGATCGCGCGCGAGGCCGGACTGCTGTCGGCGCCGCACGGCGGTGAGCTGGCGGGGCCTTCGTCGGTGCGGGACTGCCTCGACGACCTCGGGGCGAACCGGGTGGGGCACGGGGTGCGGGCCGCGGAGGACCCGCGGCTGCTGAAGCGGCTGGCGGACCGGCAGGTGACGTGCGAGGTGTGCCCGGCGTCGAACGTGGCGCTGGGGGTGTACGAGAAGCCGGAGGACGTGCCGCTGCGGACGCTGTTCGAGGCGGGCGTGCCGTTGGCGCTGGGCGCGGACGACCCGCTGCTGTTCGGATCGCGTCTCGCCGCGCAGTACGAGATCGCGCGACGGCATCACGGGTTCACGGACGCGGAGCTGGCGGAGGTGGCCCGGCAGTCGGTCCGGGGTTCGGCGGCCCCGGAGGACGTGAAGACGAAGCTGCTGTCGGGCGTGGACGACTGGTTGATGTCCTAGGCGATGCGGCTCGTTACCTGGGGAGCGGAATTCCGGTGCGGGTGCCTGCGGCGGCCTCCGCGGCCTCGGCCCGGGCCGCGGTCCCGCCCCGGCACCGGCATGACACGGGTCAGCTCGCGATACCGGCCAGCAGCGTGCGGGCCAGACCCGCGGCGAACGACTCCACCGGCGGCCGGCCCCCCTGTGCCGCGTCGTACGCGAACGCCCGCTGTGCGCACGCGCCCATCAGCAACGACGCCGCAGCGAACGTGTCCACGTCGGCCCTCACCCGCCCAGCGGCCCGCTCGGCCCGCAGATAGTCGTCGAGGCACGCGATCGGCACATGCGGGCCCGTGCCCAGCTCCCGCATCATCTCGTCGTGCCGCCGCTTCAACTGCGTCTCGGCGTACAGCGACGCGGCGATCGGAAAGCTCTGCTCGTAGAACAGCGCCGCCTGGTGGGCGATCTCCCTGAGGTTCGCCTCCAGCGTGCCCTGCCCGGGCTCCGCGGCCAGTCCCCGCAGCAACGGGCCGAGTTGGGGCAGCCGCTCCGAGAGGACGCGGATGAACAGGTCCTCCTTGCTCGTGAAGTGCTTGTAGAGGGCGGCCTCGGAGCAACCGGCGGCCCGGGCGATCTCCTTCGTGGTGGCGCGGGCGAGCCCGACGGTGCGCATCAGCTGATGCGCAGCGTCCAGGACGCGCTCCCGGACCGGTGGCTGCATGGCGGCTCCTTAAGGGCTTGACGGGTGGGTGAGTGCTTACTCACCCTAGGGGGAAGAGTATTGGTGAGTGAACACTCACCCACCATCCGGCAGGGGGGAAGTACCTCATGAAGCTGACTGTGTTCGGTGCCACCGGCGGCGTCGGGCAGGAAATCGTGCGGCAGGCGCTGACGGCGGGCCACCAGGTCACGGCGGTCGTCCGCGACCCGGCCCGGCTGACCGTGACCGGCGCCGGCCTGGACGTGTTCCGGGCAGACCTGGCCGATGCCGAGGCGTTACGCCCGGCCGTGAGCGGGCGGGACGCCGTGCTGTCGGGGCTCGGGGCCCGCAGCCGCAAGCACGCCGGAGACGCGACCCGGCTGACCCGGACGGTGCTGGACGCCATGGAGGCGGAGGGCGTGCGGCGGCTGCTGGCGATCAGCGCCGCCCCGATCGGGCCCGTGCCCGAGGGCGACGCGGCGCTCGACCGTGTCGCGCGCCGCATCGTCTCCCGGATCTACAAGGACGTCTACGCCGACCTGCGCGCCATGGAGGCGGGGATCGCCGGCAGTGCCACCGACTGGACCGTGGTACGGCCCCCGAAACTGCTGAACCGGCCGGTCAGCGGGATGTACCGGGTGGCCGTCGGGGGAACGCCGCCCAAGGCCCGCTCGCTGGGGCGCGCCGACGTCGCGCACGCGATGCTGGCGATGGTCGGCGACGCGACCACCGTCAAACAGGGCGTGGGTCTCGCCTATTAGAGGCTGACGCCCACCGTGACCGGCTCGTTGAGCAGCGTGATGCCGAAGGCCTCATGGACCCCGGCCACGACCTCGCGGGCCAGGGCCAGGAGGTCTTCCGTCGTCGCGCTCCCCCGGTTCGTCAGGGCCAGCGTGTGTTTCGTGGAGATGCGGGCCGGACCGTCGCCGTAGCCCTTCGGGAAGCCCGCCTTGTCGATCAGCCAGGCCGCGGAGGTCTTGGTGTGGCCCTCACCCGCCGGGTACGCCGGGGGCTCCACCCCTTCGCCGAGCCGCTCGTGCACGCGGGCGCGGAACGCCGCGAAGTCCGTGTCCGTGAGGATCGGGTTGGTGAAGAAGGACCCGGCCGACCAGGTGTCGTGGTCCTCGGGGTCCAGGACCATGCCCTTGCCGGCGCGCAGCTTGAGCACCGTCTCCCGGGCCTGCGCCAGCGGGACGCGGTCGCCCGCTTCCACTCCGAGGGCCCGGGCCGTCTCGGCGTACCGGAGGGGGGCGGAGAGGCCCTCGGCGTCCTCCAGGGCGAAGCGGACGCGCAGGACCACATAGCGCTCGGGGTCGGACTTGAAGCGGCTGTGGCGGTAGGAGAAGGCGCAGTCCTCATTGGCCAGGGTGACCGTCTCACCGGTGTGGCGGTCGTACGCGACGACCTCGGTGATCGTCGAGGAGACCTCCTGGCCGTACGCCCCGACGTTCTGGATGGGGGTCGCGCCCGCCGAGCCGGGGATGCCGGCCAGGCACTCGATGCCGGCCAGACCCGCCTCGACCGTACGGGCGACCGCCTCGGTCCAGATCTCGCCGGCCGCGAGCTCCAGGCGGGTGCCGTCGAGGGAGAAGCCCTTCGTGGCGATGACGAGGGCGGTGCCCTCGAAGCCCTTGTCGCCGATGACCAGGTTCGAGCCGCCGCCGATGAGCAGCAGCGGGGTGCCCGCCTCGTCGGCTTCGCGGACGGCGGCGATCACCTCGTCGTCCGTCGTCGCGGTGACCAGCCGGGTCGCGGGGCCGCCCAGCCGGAAGGTCGTCAGCGGGGCGAGGGGGGCGTCGTGGAGTTCCTGCACGGGCTCAAGAGTACGAGACGGCACTGACGGCTCCGGGCAGGTGTGGGTGCGGCCCCCTTTCGCCGGGGAAGGGGGCCGCACGCGCGCGTGGTGGCTCTCAGGGCAGACGCCGGAGCGCCTCGGACCAGGAGAGCGGGAGGTCGTCGCTGCTCGCCTGCCAGGTGGTGAAGGCCGAGTCCTTCATCTGCGGGGCGAGACCCCGGGAGGAGGAGCCGTGGGCACCCGCGCGGACGAAGGCGTGCAGCGCGTCCTTGGACTCCCAGGCCGACAGGGTCCAGAAGGTCCGCTTGAAGGGCTTCGCCCTCAGGGTGGCTCCGTAGGCGCCGGGGCTCCGGCGGACCTGCCGCCAGACGGCGGGCGTTCCGGCGAGGAACCTCAGGGCTCCCCACAGCGTGCGGGTCTCGAAGCGGGAGGCGAAGACGTGCACCTCCGTGTCGCGGGGCGGGGTGTTCGGGACGGTCCAGGGAAGAGTGGGCATGGCCGCTTCTCCTTGTTCGGGTCCTTCGGGGTCAGTGGGCGGCCGTCTCCAGCACCGGTGCCGGCTCGGCCGACTGCGCCTGCCGTTCCGCGCGCCGCCGGGTCGGTATGAGCAGGGCGGCGATGCCCGCGAGGGCGACCACCGCGGAGCCCGTCACCAGGGCCGGCCGCATGCCGTCGACGAAGGTCTGGCCGGTCTCGTAGCCGCCCTGGGCCGCGAAGATCGACCCCATGACGGCGATGCCGAGCGCCCCGCCCACCTCGCGCAGGGCGTTGTTGGCGCCGGAGGCGATGCCCTGCTCCGAGGGCCGCACGCTGGACATGACCAGGTGCGAGGCGGGGGCGAAGAACAGCGCCATGCCGACACCGCTGACGATCAGGGCGGGCAGCTGGGACACGTAGGAGGAGTCGGCCGTGGCCACCACCGCCATGTAGCCGAGGCCCAGCGCCTGCAGGAAGAGGCCCGCTGCGACGACCGGGCGGCCGCCGATGCGGTCGGCCAGGATGCCGGCGATCGGGGCGACCAGCATCGGCATGCCGGTCCAGGGCAGCATCCTCAGGCCCGCCTCGGTGGGCGAGTAGCCGAGGACGCCCTGCATGTACTGGCTGAGCAGGAAGATCGAGCCGAACATGCCGAGGAACATCAGCAGGCTCGCCGCGTTGATGCCGGAGAACGCCCGGGAGCGGAACAGCCGCATCGGCAGCATCGGGTTCTTGGCGCGCGTGCTGTAGAGGATGAAGCCGACGAGCAGCGCTCCGCCCGCGAACAGTCCGGTCAGGACGAGGGCGGAGGTCCAGCCGTCGGCGGGGCCGCGCACCAGTCCGTAGACGATGCCGAACAGGCCGCCGCTGGCGAGCAGGGTGCCGGGGACGTCGAGCGGCGCTCCGGTGCCGTGGGACTCCGCGAGGCGGAGGCGGGCGAGCGGCAGCAGGGCCAGACCCAGCGGAACGTTCAGCCAGAAGATCCACTGCCAGGAGATGTGCTCGGTGAGGGTGCCGCCGACGAGGGGTCCGGAGGCGACGGCGAGTCCGTTGACCGCGCCCCAGATGCCGTACGCCATCCCGCGCTTGGCGACGGGCACGGCGGCGGTCAGCAGGGTCAGCGTCAGCGGCATCATCACCGCCGCGCCGGCGCCCTGGACCGCGCGGGCGGCGATGAGGGAGTCGATGCCGGGCGCCATGGCAGCGGCGGCGGAGGCTCCGGTGAAGACGGTGAGGCCTGCGATGAAGAGCCGGCGGCGGCCGAAACGGTCGCCGAGGGCCGCGCCGAACATCAGCAGGACGGCGAAGGTGAGCGTGTAGGCGCTCACCGTCCATTCCAGGTCGTGCAGTCCCCCGCCGAGGTCCTCCCGGATGGAGGGCAGGGCGGTGGTGACGACGAGGTTGTCGAGGGCCGCCATGAATCCGGCGACGCTGGTGATGACGAGGGCCCAGGCGGCTCCCCCGCGACGTGCGGTCTGCTGTGACATCGCTCCCCCATGGAGTGTGTGCCGTGATCGATTAGTTATTGATTACTAACTTTCGTGGTCATGAAAATGTGCTGCATCCTCGCCCTTCCCTGTCAGTCCTCCGGCCGGGCCTTGCGGCGCGCCGAGGGGTACATGCCTTCCCAGACGCGGTGCTCGGGCGGGAATCCCATGGCCGTCAGACAGTTGATGAGCATTCCGTACGCCATGAACATCGTGGTCTCACCGGCGTCCGCCCCCAGCGGGAGGTGGACGGTGTCCCACAGTCGCATCCAGCCGGCCCGCACCGACTCGCCGAACTCATGGTCGCCCTCCTCCTCGGCGGCCTTCACGGCGACGTACATCTGCATCTGCATCATGAGCCGCTCGGGGCGCTCCTCGATGACCTTGGTGTACGCCTCCCCCATCGCATGCAGGGCGTCTTCGCCCTCAAGCCCCTCGGAGGCATCCGCGAACGTGCGGATGGTGTCCTCCACACAGCGCTCCGCCGCCGCCAGGAAGATCGCCTTCTTGCCCGGGAAGAGGCGGAAGAGATACGGCTGCGAGACGCCGACCCGGCGGGCGATCGCCTCGGTCGAGGTGCCGTGGTAACCACCGCGGGCGAACTCGGTCGTCGCGGCCCGGATGACGCTCTCACGTCGCTCTTCCGCACTCATCCTTGCCATGCCCTTGAAGTTAGTGCTCAATCACTAACCATGTCAAGCGATGGCGTACCGGAGCTACGCGTAAGGGGCGCCCCCCGTGGAGAGCGCCCCTTACGTCGTGTCGCTGTGCCTCAGGCCAGTCGCACGACCGCCCGGGACATGCCCAGCACCTTCTGCCCGGCGCTGGTCGCGGTCAGGTCCACGCGGACCGTGTTGTCGTCGAGCTTGGCGGCGACCTTGCCGGCGACCTCGATCACGGCGCCCTGGTCGTCGTTCGGCACGACGACCGGCTTGGTGAAGCGGACGCCGTACTCGACGACCGCGCCCGGGTCGCCGGTCCAGTCGGTGACCACACGGATCGCCTCGGCCATGGTGAACATGCCGTGCGCGATGACGTCCGGCAGGCCGACCTCCTTGGCGAACTTCTCGTTCCAGTGGATCGGGTTGAAGTCGCCGGAGGCGCCCGCGTAGCGGACGAGGGTCGCGCGGGTCACAGGGAAGGTCCGGGCGGGCAGTTCGGTGCCGACCTCGACGTCGGAGTAGGAGATCTTCGCGGTCATGGGGTCGCTCACGCCTCCTCGGCCGCGCGGGCCACGAGCTTGGTCCAGGCGGTCACGACGTGCTCGCCCGCCTCGTCGTGCACCTCACCGCGGATGTCCACGATGTCGTTGCCCGCGAGGGACTTGACGGCCTCGATGGTCGAGGTGACCGTGAGCCGGTCGCCGGCCCGGACCGGGCGGCGGTAGGCGAACTTCTGGTCGCCGTGCACCACGCGGCTGTAGTCCAGGCCGAGCTGCGGGTCCTGGACGACCTGGCCGGCGGCCTTGAAGGTGATCGCGAAGACGAAGGTCGGCGGGGCGATCACGTCGGGGTGCCCGAGTGCCTTGGCGGCCTCCGCGTCCGTGTACGCCGGGCTGTCGTCCCCGATCGCCTCGGCGAACTCACGGATCTTCTCCCGGCCCACCTCGTAAGGCGCGGTGGGCGGGTACGTCCGCCCCACGAAGGACTGGTCGAGCGCCATGGCTCGGCACCTCCTGGTAGCTCTACTGACCGGTACGGGTCCCTCAACGACGCGAGGCCGCCCCCGATCACTCGGGAACGGCCTCGCGTACGAGCCTGATTTATCGCGTTTCGCGGTGCGCGGTGTGCGCGTTGCAACGCGGGCAGTGCTTCTTCATCTCCAGACGATCCGGGTTGTTACGCCGGTTCTTCTTGGTGATGTAGTTCCGCTCCTTGCACTCCACGCAGGCCAGCGTGATCTTCGGGCGGACGTCGGTGGCAGCCACGTGAGTGCTCCTAAGACGAACGGATGGACATTTAACGCAAGAAGAGTAGCCGATCGAAGGACCGACCCCGCAATCGGCTACTGTCAGTAGCGGTGACCGGACTTGAACCGGTGACACAGCGATTATGAGCCGCTTGCTCTACCGACTGAGCTACACCGCTTTGATGTGGTCCGGACCCCGTCTTGCGACGGGAGCCAGTCACACCAGAGCCCCAAAACGGAATCGAACCGTTGACCTTCTCCTTACCATGGAGACGCTCTGCCGACTGAGCTATTGGGGCGAGCGATGAAGACATTACACGCTCCGCCGCCGTTCACCCAAATCCGTTTCGAGGCACCCGCCCGGGGCGCCCGGACCGTCCTCCCGGCGGCCTCGTGGACCCCTTCCGTTCCGTGAGCGGACCACGCCGGTACGACTATTGCGCTCCTCCCCGCCGTGAGCGGGGGGCCGTCCTAGGCTCGTCTCACTCTGCGTGATCATGCGTCCTCCCGTGCCAGCCCGAGCCCCTGGAGTGCGATGCCCGACAGCCGGCCGCAGCCACCCCCGCCCCCGTCGTCCTCGCCGGGTCCGGCCGACCCGTCGTCGCTGCTGCTGTGCGGGGCGCGGCTCACCGACGGCCGGACCGTGGACGTACGGCTGGGCGGCGGGCGTATCGAGGCGGTCGGCACGGCCGGCAGCCTGGGGGCGGGCGGCACGCGCGCGTGCGGGGCGCGCGTGGACCTCAGTGGCTATCTGCTGCTGCCGGCTCCCGCCGAGCCGCACGCCCACGCCGACACGGCCCTGTCGGCGGAGACCGGTGGACCGGTCTCGTACGAGCCGCAGGACGTGCAGCGCCGGGCGACGGAGGCCGCACTGCTCCAGCTCGGGCACGGGGCGACGGCGCTGCGGGCGCACGTGCGCGTGGGGGACGTCCAGGGCCTGGGCGCGCTCGCGGCCGTGCTCCAGGCGCGGCGCGCGCTGCGCGGGCTGGTGGAGCTGACGACGGTGGCGATGCCCCGGGTGCTGACCGGGGCCGCCGGTGCCGACGGGCTCGCGATGCTGCGGGACGCGGTGAAGATGGGCGCCTCGGTGGTGGGCGGCCGGCCGGACCTGGACCCCGACCCGACCGGGTATGTGGAGGCGGTCCTGGAGATGGCCTCCGAGCACGGCTGCCCCGTCGACCTGCACACGGACGCCGGGGATCCGGCCCGGCTGGCCCGGCTCGCGGCCATGGCGGGCGGGCTGCGCCCCGGGGTGTCCCTCAGCCCCTGCGGCGATCTCGGCCGGCTGCCCTCCGAAGTGGCCTCGCGGACGGCCGACCAACTCGCGGCGGCCGGGGTGGCGGTGGTGTGCCTGCCCCAGGGTGGCTGCGGCGGCGTCGACCGGCGCGGGGCGGCCCCCGTCCGGCTGCTGCGTGCGGCGGGGGTGCGGGTGGCCGCCGGGAGCGGGGCGCTGCGGGACGTGTCCAACCCCGTGGGGCGCGGCGACCCGCTGGAGGCGGCCTTCCTGCTGGCCTCGCGTTACGGGCTGCCGCCCGACGAGGCGTACGACGCGGTGAGCTCGTCGGCGCGGGCGGCACTGGGGCTGCCCGAGGTGCGGGTGGAGGCGGGTTTCCCGGCCGAGTTGCTCGCGGTGCGCGGGGACCGGCTCTCAGGGGTGCTGTCCCTGGCGTACAGCCGCATCGTCGTGCACCAGGGGCGCGTGGTGGCACGGACCAGCGCGGTGCGGGAGTACTGCAGTTCGGCGGCTTCGGTGGAGCTGGGGCTGCCGCGGCAGGGGCGGGGGGAAGTGCCGTAGGGCTGGGGTTGCAGGTGAAGTGCCATGGGGCCTGCCGCCCGCGGCGGCAGGGACGTGTGAGGTGCCGTTGGGCCCGCCCCTGCCGCCGCGGGAGGGGCGGGGCGCTGTGTCGTGAGGCCTGCGGCGGGGTGTTCCGCCGGGCCGGTCGGCGTGGCACAGGCGTGGCCCAGGCCGTGCGGCGGACGGTGCTGTCGAGGCGTACGGTCGAAGGCATGCGCATTGTCATCGCTGGTGGTCATGGTCAGATCGCGTTGCGGCTGGAGCGGCTGCTCGCCGCGCGCGGGGACGAGGTAGCGGGAATCATCCGGAAGGCCGAGCAGGCGGACGACCTGCGGCAGGCCGGTGCCGAACCGGTCGTGCTCGACCTGGAGTCTGCGTCCGTGGACGAGGTCGCGGAGCGGCTGAGGGGCGCCGACGCCGCGGTCTTCGCGGCGGGCGCGGGCCCGGGCAGCGGAGCGACCCGCAAGGAGACGGTGGACAAGGCCGCGGCGGTCCTCTTCGCGGACGCGGCGGTGCGGGCGGGCGTACGGCGCTTCGTGGTCGTGTCGTCCATGGGCGCCGATCCGCGCCACGAGGGTGACGAGATCTTCGACGTCTACCTGCGCGCCAAGGGCGAGGCGGACGCGTACGTGCGCGGGCTGGACGCCCTGGACTGGACGATCCTGCGCCCCGGGCAGCTCACCGACGACGCCGGTACCGGTCTCGTACGCCTGGAGGCCGGCACCGGACGCGGCCCGGTCCCGCGCGACGACGTGGCCGCCGTGCTGGCGGAACTGGTGGACACCCCGGCGACGGCCGGGCTCACTCTGGAGCTCATCAGCGGGTCGGCGCCGGTCTCGGTGGCGGTGAAGTCGGTGGCCGGGAACTGAGGTTCGCGGCCGGCCGCGCGGTCGGGGCCTAGAACAGGGGCAGTTGGCCGGGGAAGTCCGGGACCGTGTAGCCGTCCAGGGACGGTTGCTCGGGGCCCGGGCGGGCCTGACGGCGGGAGCCCGGGCACGAGGTGAGTTCGCCGTGCTCGCGGGCGCCGGGAGGGTCGTGGCGCGCGTACCGCCCGGCGACGACGGCGATCTCGCGGCGGCACTCGGGGCAGACTCTGCGACGGGAGGACATGGGGGTCAGTGTGCCGCGATCGTCGCGTGCACACCTCCATCAGGTTGCTTAAGACAATCAATTGGCTTGGCTTGGCTTGGCTTGGTCGGGTCGAGGAGCCGCTGGCGTACGACGCGCTGCTGAGCGGCACCAGCGGCCTCACCGGCGTGGTGCGCTCCGCCGACGGCGGGACACCCGTCGCCGGGGCCGCGGTCATCGTCTGCTCAGCCATGCCGAGGATGGGGGGGCGCGGCCGGGTAGCCGGGTGGTCGGGTGGATCGTGCGTCGCCGCGACGTCCCGACCCACCGGCCGCTTCACGACCTTCAGCCGGCTGCCGTTCCGGACCATCTCGGCAGCCGGCTGAGTCAGCTGAAGCAGCAAGACCGGCAGAACCGGCAGATCGGCGTCAGCTCACGTCGACGTAGTCGGCCGCGCTGGTGGCCACGCCCGTCGTGGAGTTGCCGTAGTACACCCAGCGGTAGTAGCCGTCGACCGAGGCGGTGACCGTGGTCTTCAGCCCCCCGGTGCTGCTGGTGGTGGCCTTCTTGAGCGTCTTGTAGGTGTCGGTGCCCTTGGCGCGGAACTGGAGGCTGACCGTACGGCCGCTGTAGGCGTCGTACTTCTTCGTGCTCCAGTTCGCCCGGGTCAGCTTGCCCGTGACGGTGATCGGCTTGCCCTTGGTGACCGGCTCCGGCGTGGCGTTGGTGGTGATCTTGGCCGCGCGCTTGAGCTGGGCGGTCGCGGACCGCGTCTCCAGCTCCCCGGTCTTGAGGCCGCCGTCGGCCTTCCACAGCCGCAGCGCGACGCCGACCTTCCAGGTCGTGGCGTCGCTGTTGGAGTCGACGTGCTCCTGGCTCGGGTGCGGGTCGATGTAGAGGTTGCCCTCGCAGCGAGCGTGCTTGGAGTCGGTCTCGTAGCAGGTGTAGCTGCCCGGCTGGATGAAGTTCTCCCCCGTGTCGGCCGCCGTCTTGATGGTGCCGCGGTAGAGGAAGGGGTACGCGTCGTAGCGGGAGGGGTCTGAGGTGCTGTATCCGGAGGGCAACGCGATATTGAAACTGACGGGCGGCTCCACCGTCTGCGTTGTACCGACGACGATCGGCTTGCCCTTGTTGATGACGATGTCCGACACGGTGATACCGGTATCCGCCGCCTGAGCCGCCGGCGCGTTCAGCACCGAGAGCCCCAACGCCCCCACGAGCGTGGCCACCGCGGCGGTTCGTCTGCCTGTTTTCATTCACACCTCATCAGGAAAATGCCGTTACAAGAGGCGGCAGCGTATCCGACGAGTTCATGCCCCTCGACGAGCTCCCGGCAGAAGTTGTGAACCACCCGTCGGCGGGCTGCCGTTGGGGTGCTTGCGTGGGTGGGCCCGGAGGCGGAGAGATCATGCTCACCCCCGGCGGACGCCCCGGGGGACACGCGTTCGGATGACGGAAAGCCCCTCTCGCCTGCATCTCCGCAGGTGAGAGGGGGTCTTCCCCAGTGTGGCGGCGCCAGAATTCGAACCTGGGAAGGCTGAGCCGGCAGATTTGCAGTCCCCTCGCGAGCAACCAGCAATCCAGCCCGTGACCTGCGCACTGGTTCTCAAGGCGGCTCGCTCCGCCCACCGCGCGCCGCCCGGTCCCCGGAGGCAAGGCGGTACCCAGACATGTATCAGGACCGGTGGAGGCGGTTCGTCACTACGCTCGCGCTCGGTTTCGGCTGCGGAACGGTTGCAGGCGTGACCCGAGCCGATCCGTGCTCTTTCTGCAGAGGTGAAGATGATCGCGTCCAGGGTGTTCCGCCGGACCGCTGGTCCGCCACGGCGGTCCGGCTGGTGCACAGGGCAACGGAGGGCCCTGAGGGCCCTCCGTTGTTCGCGTGAACGGTCAGCAGCTGTCCGTCCAGCTGTGGGAGGAGATGTTGTCGTTCACGGACTCGCCATAGCCGTCCCACCAAGGCAAGCCGTGGCTGAAGACTTCGCGTCCGAGTGTCAGGTCCAACCACATGTCGCCGTTGCCGAGGCAGGCGTACACACCGCTCTGGTCCTCGTTGTAGTACAGGTCGACGTCGTCGTAGCCGCCGGCGTATCCCCGGTTCTCCACCGAGGAAGCGAGGTTGCGCATGTGCGGGCACCCAGGGCCCGGATAGTCCCAGTTACGGTTGTTCCCTTCCCATGCACAGTGGCCGCCGCCTCGGTAGGGGTCGATCCAGGCGTGGAGCTTGCCGTCTGCCGCGGCCGCGGTGAGCGTGCGGGCCTCCGCCGGGCTCGGTTCAGCGGCCTGAGCCGTGGGGGCGGCGAGTGCGACGGCCGTCAGGGCGACCACGCCGGCGAGTGAAGCGAACTTGCTCATGTCCTGTCCTCTCGTTCTGTTGTGTGCTGTCGGGTTGATCAGCCGCGGCGGACGATGTCGCGGGCACGGCTGAGCGCCTTGTGTTCGAGCAGGGCGCGGTTCTTCACCTCAGTGGGATGGCGGGAGTCCATCCGCTGGCGATGCGCACGGCTCAGCTCTCGGAGCGTTGCGGCCAGGCCTGTTGATCGCGCGCACTCGGCCTCGGCCTGAGCCGTGGCGAACTCATCCGCCTCGGGGCGAAGCGCGAACTGTTCACGTGTCTTCTGAGGCATGTCATAGGGGAGGCCCCGTTCATGCATGCAGGTGGCCCACTGCCGGGTTACGGGACGAAGTTCGGGATCAGCCACGACCGCCGCCGTGGTCGTTCGGTCAAGGGCCTCGGTGACCTTCTTGGCCCGGTACCAGGCAGGCAGGTCGGTGTAGAGCTCACGCTGGGCGTGGGAGACGCATCCTTTGTCGCTGTGCCGGATCCTGCCCATCCCGGGGACGTCAGCTTCCAGCCCTTCCGGGGTCGGCCCGTTGAGTGCCGTGATCGCGGCCGCTTTGCGGTCGGCGGAGAGCCGGTCGAAATAGCGGCGGTTGGGGTCGTTGCGAGCCGATGCCTCCCGGCGTTCTCGGATGCCGCGGCCGTAACCGTTCGCGGCGGCCCACTGCTTGTCGTCGATGACGTACGGGAACCGGCGCTCCAGAGGTTCGGGGAGTTCCGGGGTGACCCAGAAAGAGAAACCCTGTCTTTTCATACAGTCACGCGTGAGAATCTTCTCCGCCTGGACCAGAACTTCTCGTTCCGCCATGGTGAGGTGTCGTGACGCTTCCTGCTGCCCCTGAGATTTCTGCGAATCGTTGGGTTCGCAGGCCGTACTCCAGGCGACCACCACGGACAGGAGCGCAACAAGGAACACCTTTCGGCCAGAACGCCGGATGCGATGGGCGCGCCAGGTTGCGTCGCTGTTGCCGGCGAATCGCCGGGATATGCGGTCATGGGCTTTGTGCAGGCGAAGTTGCGCGGACATTAGTGGCGGCCCCCTGTGTCACCATCCCCGGATCGGTCAGGGGACATTCGCAACCGTCTGTCGACTGATGACAAAGTGCCGTCCCCCGCGCATTGACTATCACATGGTCGACTCAGCCATGTCACCGAAGCCGGGAGACGTTATGTCTGCTGATCGATAAGGAACTGATTATGGCTGCACGTGGCACCGGCGAAAGGGTTCACGGTAATGGGAGCTTCCCTGGCGAGGGAACCGAGCATCCATCAGCTTCGGCTCTACCTCACCCTGAGCGAGGAGCTTCATTTCGGAAACGCCGCGGCGCGCCTGTTCATCACTCAGCCGGCACTCAGTCAGCAGATCAGAGAGCTGGAGAAGCGCCTGGGGGTGCGTGTGATCGAGCGCACGAGTAGGACGCTCGCCCTGACCGAGGAAGGAAGAGCCCTGCTTCCTGAAGCCCGTGCCGTGGTCGAAGCCGTCGATCGGCTGAAGCGTGTCGCCGGTGCGCAGCAGCGACAGATCTCCGGCCGAGTCATAGTGGGAACCATCGGTGCTGAGGCCTCAATGGCGCACACCCGCGCAGTGCTGGGCCTGCTCAGAGATCGCCACCCTCAACTGACCCTGCGTCTGATCAACCTCAGTTTCGCCGATCACATGACGGCGCTGGCACATCAGGAGGTCGATGTGGTTTTCCTCCGTCCTCCCGTGACGGACGACATGGAACTGCACCACCTGGCCACCGAACCGCGAGTGGCCTGCCTCCCCGCCGACCACCCGTTAGCGGCCTTTCCCCAACTTACTCTGGCCCAACTCGCCGGCATCCCCGTGGTCGGCATGCCCGAGCAGGTTCCACGGCTGTGGCGGGACTTCTGGGCGGTTGACCCACGCCCGGACGGCAGCCGCGTTCGATACGGTCCCGTGGTCACCGACATGGAATCGCTGATGCACACGGTGGCTACCGGAGAAGCCATGTACTTTCTGCCGGCGGCCGCCCGCGAATACTTCCCACGCCCAGGTATCCGATACAGCACGGTGGTTGACCTCTCGCCCTCGACATCCGCTCTCGCCTGGCTACGGCGAAGACGTTCCGAACCCACGATCAGAGCTGTGCGCCATGCTGCGCGACACGTCACCTTCAAAGCTGAAGCCGGCCGGTAGACACGTCCCGTTGCTGAGGTTGAACATCTCGCGAGGGCATCCGGATGATGGCCGCTGAGCGGTTCGTCCGGGGTGAGCTGGGCCCGATGATCGCGAAGGAGTTACGGGTCAGTGTCCGGGCGGTCCAGCGGTGGCGGCGGTGCGGGGAACCACTGAGGCTCCGGCTCCGGGAGACTCATTATGATCTTCGTCACGCTGCGGTGTCCACCTGGCTTGGCTCCGGTGCCGAGCCTCAGCTTGTCGCCGAGCGCGCTGGCCACAGCGTGGCCCTGCTGTTCCGCGTGTACGCCAAGTTCCGGAAGGACGGAGACGAGGCAGCGAATGCCAAGATCTCTGCGCGCCTGAAGGGGCACGGCTGAACGCGTGGACGGCCGTCCACGCCCCGTCCACGCAGCCCGAGAGCGGTCGAACACGCGACACAGTGAGACAGTGGACTGATCTCGTGACCCCATGACGAAGGGCCCGTGACCTGCGAAGATTGCAGGTCACGGGCCCTTCGTTCCCGTGTGGCGGCGCCAGGATTCGAACCTGGGAAGGCTGAGCCGGCAGATTTACAGTCTGCTCCCTTTGGCCGCTCGGGCACACCGCCGGGGTTGCTGCCTGGTGAGCCGCTCTTCCGCGGCGCTCCGTGGCAACGACGTAAACAATACCTGATGTGGCGGGGTGCTCCGCCACCCGATTGATCGGCCCCCGGAGGGCCGGGGGTGGCTAGGCTTGTCCGGATGCGGCCCGGGACCTGAACGGGCCCTGCGACCGCCCGCATACGCCGGTACGCACGATACGCACCCCGATACAAGGAGCCACAGGACATGGCCGACTCCAGTTTCGACATCGTCTCGAAGGTCGAGCGGCAGGAGGTCGACAACGCACTCAACCAGGCCGCCAAGGAGATCTCGCAGCGCTACGACTTCAAGGGCGTGGGTGCCTCGATCTCGTGGTCCGGTGAGCAGATCCTCATGGAGGCGAACTCCGAGGACCGGGTGAAGGCCATCCTCGACGTCTTCCAGTCCAAGCTGATCAAGCGGGGCATCTCGCTGAAGGCTCTGGACGCGGGCGAGCCCCAGCTCTCCGGCAAGGAGTACAAGATCTTCTCTTCGATCAAGGAGGGGATCTCCCAGGAGAACGCCAAGAAGGTGGCGAAGACCATCCGCGACGAGGGCCCCAAGGGCGTGAAGGCGCAGGTGCAGGGCGAAGAGCTGCGGGTCAGCTCCAAGAGCCGTGACGATCTGCAGGCCGTCATCACCCTGCTGAAGGGCAAGGACTTCGACTTCGCGATGCAGTTCGTGAACTACCGGTAGGTCCGGCCCCCGGGCTCCCGCCCACAGGGATACGGGGAGGGGTGGGTACCAGCGATGCCCACCCTTCCCGCCCCGCCTGCCGCCATCGCGATCTCACCCGATGCCGCCATCGGCTCGTCGCCGGCTGCCATCGGCCGCCGCCCTGCCGCCCACCTGCCGTCACCGCCTCGGCTGCCCGACTGTTGGCCGTCGGCTGCCGGCTGCCGGCTGTCGGCTCGGCTGCACCAGCTGTCGGCCGCCGGCCTGCGTCGGTGGGCCCGGTCAGTCGCGCGAGTTGCCGAACAGCAGGCGGTAGGCGATCAGCAGGACGAGCGATCCGCCGATGGCCGCCGCCCACGTCGCACCGTCGTAGAAGCCCTTGGTGATCGGGTGGTCCATCCAACGGGCCGATATCCAGCCGCCGATGAACGCGCCCGCGATGCCGATCAGGGTCGTGCCGATGAGGCCGCCCGGGTCACGCCCCGGCAGCAGGAACTTCGCGATGGCTCCGGCCAACAGTCCCAGGATGATCCAGCTGATGATGGTCATGCCGTGAACCTGCCCTTTCACGCTGTGCCCGCACTGTCCCGGCCCTGTGATCCTGCTCCCGGCAGGCCGAGCACGTGCGTCGTACGTCGGGCGTTCCGCGCGCGGCCTCCTCGCCGAGCGCGTTCACGCCGTGTTGGTGGGAAGGACGTGCTGGCCGCACCCGCTGGTTGCACTGATCAGTAGGGTGCGACGCATGACAGCCTCCGCACCTGGACTGCGCCGCACCCTCGGCGTGGGTGACGCCGTCGTCATCGGACTCGGCTCGATGGTGGGGGCCGGGATCTTCGCCGCCCTCGCCCCGGCCGCGTACGCGGCGGGAACCGGGCTGCTCATCGGACTCGCCGTCGCCGCCGTCGTCGCGTACTGCAACGCCATGTCGTCGGCTCGCCTCGCTGCCCTGTATCCCGCCTCGGGCGGCACGTACGTGTACGGGCGGAAGCGGCTCGGGGAGTTCTGGGGGTATCTCGCGGGCTGGTCGTTCGTGGTCGGGAAGACGGCCTCCTGTGCGGCGATGGCGCTCACCGTGGGTACGTACGTCTGGCCGGGGCAGGCGCACGCGGTGGCGGTCGGGGCCGTGGTGGCGCTGACCTCGGTGAACTACGGCGGTGTCCAGAAGTCAGCGTGGCTGACGCGGGTGATCGTGGCGCTGGTCCTGGCTGTCCTCGCCTTCGTGGTGGTCGTATGTCTCGTCTCCGGTGAGTCCGATGCCGGGCGGCTGGACATCGGGGCCTCGGGTGGTGCGGACGGCGTGCTGCAGGCGGCCGGTCTGCTGTTCTTCGCCTTCGCCGGGTACGCCCGGATCGCCACCCTCGGCGAGGAGGTGCGGGATCCGGCGCGCACCATTCCGCGTGCGATCCCGCTGGCGCTGGGCATCGCGCTGGTGGTGTACGCGTGTGTGGCTGTGGCTGTCCTTTCGGTGCTCGGACCGGGCGGTCTCGGGGAAGCGACGGCGCCGCTGACCGACGCGGTGCGGGCGGCCGGAGCGCCCTGGCTCGTGCCGGTGGTGCGGATCGGTGCGGCGGTGGCCGCGATGGGCTCGCTGCTGGCGCTGATCCTGGGGGTGTCACGGACGACGCTGGCCATGGCCCGGGACCGGCATCTGCCGGGGGTGCTGGCCGCTGTGCATCCGCGTTTTCAGGTGCCGCACCGGGCGGAGCTCGCCGTGGGTGCGGTGGTCGCGGTTCTGGCGGCCACGGTGGATGTCCGCGGCGCGATCGGGTTCTCCTCCTTCGGTGTGCTGGCGTATTACGCCGTGGCCAACGCTTCGGCGTGGACGCTGTCTTCGGCGCCGGCGGCGCGGGTGGTGCCGGCGGTGGGGCTGGCCGGGTGTGTGGTGCTGGCGTTCTCGCTGCCCGGGGTGTCGGTGATCGTGGGCGCGGGAGTGCTGGTGGTCGGCGCCGTTGCGTACGCGGTACGGCGGCGGGTGGGGGGCGGGGCGGCGAGGGAGTAGGGCCGGTTACCGGTCGCCCACCATGCTGTCCGTCAATGCCTTGATCTGCGGCCTGCGGGAGCATCTCGGCTCGGAGCTGTCAGGACCTCTCGGCTCAGGTCTCTCGCCGCTTCTCACGGGCGCGGCAGGCTCAGGACGCGAGCGCGAAGGTTCGGCCGTCAAGCGGGAGTTGTAGGGCTCGGCCATCACTCGGGTCGGCAACTGCTCGATCGCGGTCATGGGTTCATCATGCAGACCGCCGCCGACAGCCGGGCGGGCCTGTGGATAACCACTGGCCTGTGGACATCGAGGGAGGAGAGGCTCCGCTGCGTCAGCGCACCGCGAACGGCTCGTTCGTCCGCACGATGTCGCGGCCGAGCGGGAGCAGCGAGACCGGGATGAGTTTGAAGTTGGCGATGCCCAGCGGGATGCCGATGATCGTCACGCACAGGGCGATGCCGGTGGCGATGTGGCCGAGGGTGAGCCACCAGCCCGCGAGGACGAGCCAGAGCACGTTGCCCACGCAGGACGGTGCGCCGGCGTCATGGCGCTCGACCGTCGTGTACCCGAAGGGCCACAGGGCGTAGACACCGATGCGGAAGGCCGCGATACCGAACGGGATGCCGATGATGGTGATGCAGAGGAGCAGGCCCGCGAGCATGTAGGCGAGGAACAGCCAGAAGCCGCTCAGCACGAGCCATATGACGTTGAGTACGGTCCTCATTGGTTCCCACCTGCCATCTTCTCGAGCCGGGCGATGCGTTCCGCCATCGGCGGGTGTGTGGAGAACATCTTCGAGAGGCCCTGGCCGGGCCGGAACGGGTTCGCGATCATCATGTGGCTGGCGGTCTCGATGCGCGGCTCGGGCGGCAGCGGGAGCTGCTTCGTGCCGAGTTCGAGCTTGCGCAGGGCGCTGGCCAGGGCGAGGGGGTCGCCGGTGAGCTGGGCGCCGGAGGCGTCCGCCTGGTACTCCCGGGAGCGGCTGATGGCCAGTTGGATGAGCGAGGCCGCGAGCGGGCCCAGCAGCATGATCAGCAGCATGCCGAGCAGCCCGGGGCCGTCGTCGTCGTCCGAGCGCCCGATGGGGATCAGCCAGGCGAAGTTGACCAGGAACATGATGACGGAGGCCAGGGCGCCCGCGACCGACGAGATGAGGATGTCGCGGTTGTAGACGTGGCTCAGCTCGTGGCCGATGACGCCGCGCAGCTCGCGTTCGTCCAGCAGGCGGAGGATGCCGTCGGTGCAGCACACGGCGGCGTTGCGTGGGTTGCGGCCCGTGGCGAAGGCGTTGGGGGCCTCCGTCGGGGAGATGTACAGGCGCGGCATGGGCTGGCGGGCCTGGGTGGAGAGCTCGCGGACCATGCGGTAGAGCGCGGGCGCCTCGAACTCGCTCACCGGGCGGGCACGCATCGCGCGCAGGGCCAGCTTGTCGCTGTTCCAGTACGCGTACGCGTTGGTGGCCAGCGCTACCAGGACGGCGATGACGAGCCCCATGCGGCCGAAGAAGCTGCCGATGACGATGATGAGTGCGGACAGTCCACCCAGGAGGATCGCTGTCCTGAGCCCGTTGTGCCGGCGGTGCACGGTGCGCCCTCCAAGTGGTGCGGCAGGGGGACCCTTGCTTGTCGAATCTGCGGTGCCACTGGTGCCGCGTCCTCACGTCCAGTGGACCTTCCCGTACTGGTCAACGCCAGGCGGGGGACTCAAGTTCCCTGGTGCGCGCGGCGGCGGGTGTGGACCGTCCGGGTGACGGCGACCGGACGCGGCACGCACGCGTGGGAGCGAGTGCCCCACGCGCGCGCGGTGTAAGCGGCCGGTTTTCAGGGCAGCCGGGCTCGTTCAGAAGAGCCCGGTGTCGGTGAAGACCAGGACAAGCTGGGGTGCGCCGGACAGGGCGATGCCGAGGACGCCGGTCAGGGCGATCGCTGCGGTGACCGGGCCGGGGACGCGGTGCTTGACGGGCTCGCCCTCGGGGGCGCGGAAGAGCAGGGCCGTCCACTGGAGGTAGTAGAACAGCGCGATGACGACGTTGACGGCCATGATCACGGCCAGCCAGCCGAGGCCGGCGTCGACGGCCGCCGAGAAGACGGTGACCTTGGCGAACAGGCCGATGATGCCCGGCGGCAGCCCGGCGAGGCAGAGCAGGAAGAACGCCAGGAGCAGCGCGGACAGGGGGCTGGAGGCGTACAGGCCGCGGTAGTCGGCGACGCGGTTGAGGGACTTCGTCCGGCCGACAAGGGCGGCCACCGCGAAGGCGCCGAGGTTCACGGCCCCGTACATCAGGGCGTAGGCGACGGTGGAGCCGATCGACTTCTCGGCGTCCCCGGAGTACGCGGCGGCGGCGATCGGGACCAGGAGGTAGCCGGCCTGGCCGACGGAGGACCAGGCGAGGAGGCGTACCGCGCTGTACGCGCGCGTGGCTTGCTGACGCAGGGCTCCGACGTTGCCCACGGTCATGGTCAGCGCGGCGAGGGCCGCCAGGGCGGGACCCCAGACGTCGGCGTAGGACGGCAGGGCCACGACCGTGACCAGGATCAGGCCGCTGAAGCCGACCGCCTTGCCGATGACCGACAGGTACGCCGCGATCGGCAGGGGCGCTCCCACGTAGGTGTCGGGCACCCAGAAGTGGAAGGGCACGGCGGCCGTCTTGAAGGCGAAGCCGACGAGGGTGAGCACGACGCCGGTCTGGGCGAGCGTGTGGAACTGCCCGTCGACGTCCTGGATACGGTGGGCGACCTGGGTGAGGTAGAGGGTGCCCGTGGTGGCGTACAGGAAGCTGATGCCCATCAGGCTGACCGCGGTCGCGGTGACCGAGGACAGGAAGAACTTCAGGGCCGCTTCGGATGACTTCCGGTCGCCGTACCGCAGGCCGACCAGCGCGAAGGCGGGCAGGGAGGCGACCTCCAGGGCGACGATCAGGGTCGCTAGGTCGCGGGAGGCGGGCAGGAGGGCGGCTCCGGCCGCGGAGGACAGCAGCAGGAACCAGTACTCCCCTTCGGGCAGCTCCTTGCGGGCGTCCTTCAGGGCGGTGACCGACAGGAGCGCGGAGAGCAGGGCGCCGCCGAGGACCAGGAACTGGATGACCAGGGAGAAGCGGTCGGCCGTGTAGCTGCACACGGCGGTGTCGCCGGTCAGGCAGAACGTGCTGCGGTCGCCGTCCAGCAGGGGCAGCAGCATCGCTGTCGCGGCGGCCAGGCCCGCCACCGACGTCCAGCCGAGCAGGGCCTTGCGGTGCTCGGGAAGGAACAGGTCGGCGACCAGGACGACGAGTCCGGCGACCGCCGTGATGGTGGGCGGCGCGATCGCGAGCCAGTCGACGGACTGGACCAGCGAGGCGGCCAGGGGCTGGGCCGGGGAGCTCATCGGGTGCCTCCTGCGAGGAGCTGCTGGACGGCCGGGTCGCTCAGGCCGAGGAGAGCCTTGGGCCACAGGCCCGCGACGACGGTGAGGACGACGAGCGGCGTCCACGCCGCGAACTCGTACGAGCGGACGTCCGTGAGCCTGGGTGCGTCATGGGGCAGGGCACCCATGCAGACGCGGCGGACCACGATCAGCAGGTACGCGGCCGTCAGCAGCGTGCCGAACGCGCCGATCGCCATGAAGGTGAGGAAGGCCGCACGGTTGAGGCCCGCGGCGGGCTGGAACGCGCCGAACAGGGCCAGCATCTCGCCCCAGAATCCGGCCAGGCCCGGCAGGCCGAGCGAGGCGACGGCGGCGAAGGCGAGCAGGCCGCCGAGGCGCGGCGCCTTGCCGTAGAGGGCGGCGCCGGTTTCCTCGGCGAGGGTGTCGAGGTCGGTGGTGCCGGTGCGGTCCTTCAGAGCGCCGACCAGGAAGAACAGCAGGCCGGTGATGAGGCCGTGGGCGATGTTGGCGAAGAGGGCGCCGTTCACGCCGGTCGGGGTCATCGTCGAGATGCCGAGCAGCACGAAGCCCATGTGGCCGACGGAGGAGTAGGCGATGAGGCGCTTCAGGTCGCCCTTCGCTCCCTGTTTGGCGAGGGCCAGGCAGGCCAGGGATCCGTAGATGATGCCCACGACGGCGAGGGCGGCGAGGTAGGGCGCGAAGGTGCGGAACCCGTCCGGCGCGATGGGGAGCAGGATCCGGACGAACCCGTACGTACCCATCTTCAGCAGGACGCCGGCCAGGAGGACGGAGCCGACGGTGGGGGCGGCGGTGTGGGCGTCGGGCAGCCAGCTGTGCAGAGGCCACATCGGCGTCTTCACCGCGAGCCCGATCCCGATCGCCAGAACGGCGATGACCTGCACGGATGTGGTCAGCGACCGGCCGTTGTCAGTGGCGAGTGCCATCATGTCGAACGTGCCCGCCTTGATCCCGATCAGGAGCAGGCCGAGCAGCATGACCACGGAGCCGAGCAGCGTGTACAGGATGAACCGCCACGCCGCTTGGCTCCGGCCCTCGCCGCCCCAGCGGGCGATGAGGAAGTACATCGGGATGAGGACCATCTCGAAGGCCAGGAAGAACAGCAGCAGGTCGAGGACGGCGAAGGTCGCGAGCGTGCCGGATTCGAGAACGAGCAGCAGGGCGACGAAAGCCTTCGGGGTCGGCCCCGCGGGCATCTTGAAGTACGAGTAGAGCGCGCAGAGGAAGGTCAGCAGCGCGGTCAGGACCAGAAGGGGGAGGGAGATGCCGTCGATGCCGAGGTGGATGCGTACGTCGAGTGCGGGGATCCAGCTGATGTCAGTACTGGCCTGCATCTTCGACGGCTGGTCGTGGTCGAAGCCGAGCGCGAGGACGATCGCCGCGATGAGGACCGTGCCGGTCACGGTGACCCCGTGCCGGAGCACGGCCTGCTCGGGTGACTTCCCCTTCAGCCCGGGCGGGGCGGGCAGGAGAGCCGCGACGGCGCCGAGGAGCGGGCCGACGACGATGAACGCCAGAAGGAACTGCATCACGGACTCGCTGATATCGATCACGCCTGCTCACGCTCCCGTGGCGACGAGGACGACGGCGACCGCGAGGACGACGGTGCCGGCGAGCAGCGCGCTCACATAGGTCTGGACGTTGCCGGTCTGGGCGCGCCGTACGGCGGTGCCGAGCCAGCGGGGCAGCGCACCCGCACCCCGCACGTAGGTCTCGACGACCTCCCGGTCGAGGAACCGGACGAGGCTCGCTCCGGCCTGGACCGGGCGGACGAAGAGGGTCGTGTACACGGCGTCCAGGTGGAAGCCCGCGGCTGCGTGCCGGTGCAGGGGGCCGAGGAGCAGCCGTCCGGGGTCGGCGGGGTCGGGCGCGTAGGCGATGTCGCCGTAGGCGGGCTCGTGGCTGGCGATGGCCTCGGCCTCGACCCGGGCGGCGTCTCCCTCGGGGTGGGCCGCGACCGCGCCGAGCGGGACACGGGCGGTGAGCGCGGTGGTGTGCCGCCAGGCGGCGTAGGTGACGATGCCGCCGACCAGGGCCACGCCCGTGCCGAGCACGGAGGTGGTCACGGTCGGGCTGAGGTCCCGGCCGTCGAACCAGTCGGGAAGCAGGCGGAACGCGAATGCGCCCAGGGCCAGCGACGGCACGGCCAGCACCCACAGCACGACGGTCATCGTCAGCGGCTGCCTGCCGTGGTCGGGGGCTTCGGTGCCCCGGCCCCGGAAGGCCAGCAGCCACAGGCGCATGGCGTAGGCGGCGGTGAGCACGGCCGTGAGCAGGCCCGCGACGAGGACGATCCAGCCCGCCGCGGCGGGGGCGTGCTCGGTGTGGCCGGTGACGACGTGCTCGGCGACGCCGAGCACGGCCTCCTTGGAGAAGAAGCCGCTGAACGGCGGGATCGCGGCGAGCGCGAGCAGCGCCACGGTCATCGTCCAGTACGCGTCGGGGATGCGGTCGCGCAGGTTCCGCATGCGGGACATGGCGGCGAGCGAATTGGTGCCGGCGGCGTGGATGATCACGCCGGCGGCGAGGAACAGCAGCGCCTTGAAGGCGCCGTGGGACAGGAGGTGGAAGACGGCGGCCCCGCGGTCGCCGACGGCGAGGGCGCCGGTCATGTAGCCGAGCTGGCCGATCGTCGAATAGGCGAGGACGCGCTTGATGTCGTCCTGGGCGAGCGCGGTGAGCGCCGAGCCGGCCATCGTGACGGCGGCCATGACGGCGAGGACGACCATCGCGGCCTGGGAGGCCTCGAAGACCGGGAGGAGCCGGGCGATGAAGTAGACACCGGCGGCGACCATCGTCGCGGCGTGGATCAGCGCGGAGACGGGGGTCGGGCCCGCCATCGCGTCGGGGAGCCAGGTGTGCAGCGGGAACTGTGCCGACTTGCCCGCAACGCCCGCGAGGAGGAGCAGGGCGATCAGCGTCGGGTGGTCGAGGCCGCCGCTCGCGACGGTGCCGAGGATCTTCGTGATGCGGAACGACCCGGCGTCGGTGGCCAGCGCGAACAGGCCGATGAGGAAGGGGACGTCGCCGAGCTTGGTGACCAGGAAGGCCTTGAGGGAGGCGGCGCGGGCCTCCGGGGTCTCCCAGTAGTGGCCGACGAGGAAGTAGGAGCAGATGCCCATGACCTCCCAGCCGACCAGCAGCACCATCAGGTCGCCCGCGTAGACGACGAGGAGCATCGCGGAGGTGAACAGCGAGACGAGGGCGGCGTAGGACGGGTAGCGCGGGTCGTCGCGCAGGTAGCCCGTCGAGTAGATCTGCACGCAGGAGGCGACCAGGCCGACCAGGACGGCGACGAGGGCGGCGAAGCCGTCGATGTGCAGGGCGAGCTCGATCGGGACCGAGCCGGTGGGGGTGAGCTCGGTGGCCGAGTCGACGGCCGCGTCGCCGCCCTGACGTACGGCGACGAGCGCGGCCAGTACGAGTGAGGTGAGGGTCGGCAGGACGGCGAGCGGGCGGACGAAGCCCGGGGCCGTGCGGCCCAGGAGCAGCCCGGCGACGGCGCCGAGGAACGGAAGGAGGGGAACGAGGACGGCGAGGGTGGTCGTGGTCACGCGGTGGCCTCAGCCTTCTGGGCCTCGTCGGACGGCTCGGCCGTGCGGGCGTCGTGGCCGGTGCCGTCGGGGTCGTGCCGTTCGGAGGTGTCGCGCAGCCGGTCGATGTCCGCGGTGCCGCGGTTGCGGTGGACGGCGAGGACGATCGCCAGGCCGATGCCGATCTCGGCGGCGGCGATGGCGATGGTGAACAGGGTCAGGGCCTGTCCGGAGTGCAGGGTCTCCTCGGCGGTCCTGCTGAGCCAGACGTCGAAGGCGACCAGGTTGAGGTTGACGGCGTTGAGCATCAGCTCGACCGACATCAGGACCAGGATCGCGTTGCGGCGGGCGAGGACGCCGTACAGGCCCGTGCAGAAGAGGAGGGCGGAGAGCACGGCGGGATAGGCGAGGTGCATCAGCGGGCCCCTTCCGTGTCGCGCCCGGTGTCCTGGCCGGACCGGGTGGCGGTCTCGGCCTTCGCCTTGCGGGACAGGACAATCGCGCCGACCAGGGCGGCGAGGAGGAGGACGGAGAGTGCCTCGAAGGGGAGGACCCAGTTCTGGAAGAGGCTCGCGCCGGTAGCCTCGGTGGAGCCGGCGGCGGGCCCGTCCAGGTCGATCCAGGTGGTGCGGAACGCGTCCACGACGACCCAGACCAGGGCGGCCGCGGCGGCGACGGCCACGGTGAGGGCGGCCCAGCGGTTGCCCGAGTCGGCGTCCGGGGAGCGGCCGATGGGAGCCCGGGTGAGCATCAGTCCGAACAGGAGGAGGACGACCACGGAACCGACGTAGATGAGGACCTGCACCCACGCGATGAACTCGGCGGTGAGCAGGAGGTACTCGACGGCGAGGCCGCCGAGGGTGATCACCAGCCACAGGGCGGCGTGCACCAGCTGCCGGGTGGTGACGGTGACGAGCGCGGCGCCGAAGGTCACCAGGCCGACGAGGAGGAAGGCGATCTCGACGCCGGTCGGGGAGAGGAAGCCGTGGGTTCCGGCGGCGGCCTCGGTGGCCGGGCCGGTCGCGAGGTGGGCGGCGGTTGCGGCGAGGGTCATTCCGAGCCCTCCTGCCCCGGCTTCGGCTGATCGGTCTGCTGCTTGGAGTCGCCCTGGGGGCGGGTGGGCTGTTCGGCGGCGCGGGCCTGCTCGTCGGCGTGCGGTTCGGTGACCGGCGGGGCCTGCTGGGCGGCCAGCTTGTCGGCGGTCTTGCGGGCGGTGGCCAGTTCCTTCGGTTCCTCCGCGCCGGGGTCGAGGGCGGGCGGGGCCGGGACGGTCCACATCCACTCGCGGAGCTTGTCCCGCTCGTGGGTGAGCTCGCGGATGTCGGTCTCGGCGTACTCGAACTCGGGGGACCAGAACAGCGCGTCGAAAGGACAGACCTCGATGCAGATACCGCAGTACATGCACAGGGAGAAGTCGATGGCGAAGCGGTCGAGGACGTTGCGGCTGCGCTCGCGGCCGCCCGGGGTCGCCGCCGGGACCGTCTCCTTGTGGGAGTCGATGTAGATGCACCAGTCGGGGCACTCGCGGGCGCACAGCATGCAGACCGTGCAGTTCTCCTCGAACAGGCCGATCACACCGCGGGTGCGGGGCGGGAGGTCGGGCTGGGCGTCCGGGTACTGCGCGGTGACGGACTTCTTCGTCATCGTGCGGAGGGTGACGGCCAGGCCTTTGGCGAGCCCAGAGCCGGGGATGCGGGGCCGGGTGGGCGGGTGCGACTCAGCCATGGTTACTGGATCACCACCTTGACGACGCCGGTGAGGGCGATCTGGGCGAGGGCGAGGGGGACGAGGAGGGTCCAGGAGAGCTTCTGGAGCTGGTCCTCGCGCAGACGGGGGTAGGTGACGCGCAGCCAGATCACGAGGAAGGCGAGGACCGCGGTCTTCAGCAGGGTCCAGACCCAGCCGAGGCCGTCGGCGCCCCAGGGGCCGTGCCAGCCGCCCAGGAAGAGGACGGTGGTCAGGCCGCACAGGACGACGATTCCGGCGTACTCGGCGAGGAGGAAGAGAGCGAAACGGAGGCCCGTGTACTCGGTGTAGGCACCGAAGATGATCTCCGAGTCGGCGACCGGCATGTCGAAGGGCGGGCGCTGGAGTTCGGCGAGGCCGGCCACGAAGAAGACGATCGCGCCGACGATCTGCCAGGGCAGCCACCACCACTCGAAGGCGTCGAGGATGCCGGGGAGGGAGACGGTGCCGGCCGCCATCGCCACGGAGGCCGCCGTCAGCAGCATCGGGAGTTCGTAGGCGAGGAGCTGGGCCGCGGTGCGCAGACCTCCGAGCAGGGAGAACTTGTTCGCGGACGCCCAGCCGGCCATGAGCGAGCCGAGGACGCCGACGCCCATGACGGCCAGGACGAAGAAGACGCCCGCGTCGACCACCTGGCCGACGGCTCCCTCGCCGGGGCCGATGGGGATGGCGAGCAGGACGAGGAGGTAGGGCAGGAGGGCGACGGCGGGGGCCAGTTGGAAGATGCGGCGGTCGGCGCCCGCGGGGACGACGTCCTCCTTCTGCGCGAACTTCACGCCGTCGGCGATCAGCTGGGCCCAGCCGTGGAAGCCGCCGGCGTACATGGGGCCGAGGCGGCCCTGCATGTGGGCCATGACCTTGTGTTCGGTCTGGCCGATGACCAGGGGGAAGGTGAGGAAGACGACGAAGACGACCAGGAGTCGCAGGGCGACGTCGAGCACGTCGTTCACCGCGGGCCTCCTGCGGGTTCCTCGGGGGTGTCTGGGTTCTCGGAGGTGTCCGTGTCCGGGCTGGCGGGAGCGTCCGGGGCTGCCTTCGAGTCGCCCGAGGGCTCCGGGGCGCCCGCGGGCTCGGAGGCCTGTGACCCGTTCGACGGTTCTGGATCCGGCAACTGCGCTGCCTCCGGCGACGGTTCGGGAGCCGGTTCGTCGAAGGCCGGACGGGCGTGGTGCCAGGGGGCGTCCGAGCCGCGGGCAGTGGTAGAGGTCCGGCCCGGACGGCTGTCCCCGCGGTCGGACCCGGCCCTCTGACTCGCGCTGCCCTCCGACACACTGCGCGCCCGGCGCGGTCCCGCGGACGGAGCCGATGCCCCGGGCGTCGGAGGCTCGGAGGTCGGCGCCTCGGACTCGGAGCCCGGCATCGCGGACTCGGAGCCCGGCGACGCGGACGTCCGATCGCCGCTGGGCTGCTGATTCGCCGCCCCTTGCGACACCGCACCCTGCGACACCGAGCCCTCCGACACGGAGCGGTTGCGCCGCGGTCCCGTCGGGGCCGGAGCGGTCGGCTCGCCGGGCGGGGACTGGCTCGCCGACCCCTCCGCCGCGGAGCGCGAACGCCGCGCGGCAGCCGGAGCCTGCGCACCAGCAGCGGACTGACTCGCGGAACCCTCCGCAGCCGAACGCGAACGCCGCACCGAGGCTGAACCGTCCGCACCAGCGACTGGAGCCTCGCCCCCGGCAGCCGACGTACCCGCACCGGCGGCCGGCGTCTCCACACCGGCGGCGGAAGTCGCCGGCCCGACGGCCGGAGCCTCCGTACCCGCGGCCGCCTGGCTCGCCGAGCCCCCTGATGCCGAGCGGGTACGACGCACCGGACGTTCCCCCGCCGCACGTGCCGCGCCGCGGGCCGGGCGGGCGGGGGCCGGGGGGAGCTGGCCCTTGAGGGGGCCCCATTCGTTGGGGTCGGGGACGCCGGGCGGGAGCATCTGGCGGCGCTTGGGGCCGCCGTGTTCCGACTCGCCCGGTTCCTTCGCACCGGGCCAGGCCTTGGCGACGCGGGCGGCCAGGACGAAGTCCTTGCGCAGGGGGTGCCCCTCGAAGTTCTCCGGCAGGAGCAGGTGGTCCAGCGCCGGGTGGCCTTCGAAGGTGATGCCGAACATCTCGTACGTCTCGCGTTCGTGCCAGGCGGCACCGGCGTAGACACCGACGGCGGAGGGCAGGACGGGAGCCTCGTGCGGGACCGTCGTACGCACGAGGAGGCGGCGCAGCGGGGACAGGGCCGCGACGTGGGCCGAGACACGGAAGCCGGTGCCCGGTTCGTCGACCGCGCTGAGCCAGTCGAAGTAGGTGCAGCCGAGGCGGTCGCGGGCGGTCTCCAGGGCGGTGATCCAGGAGGCCGGCGGTACGTCGACGGTCAGGACCTCGTAGGACTCCTCGGCCGTGGCGTCGGGGCCGAAGAGCTCCTCGGCGTCGGAGGGCAGCCAGCCGACGGCGGTCATCGCCCCTCCCCCGAGGTCGGCTCCGGTGCGGGAGGCCGCACCAGTCCGCTCTGCAGTGCCGCCGCGGAAGGCCGGCCGGCGCCGCTGCCGTACCGCTCCCCCAGCGACTCGCGGGCGATCTTCTCCTGGAGCTTGAGGATGCCCTGGAGCAGCGCCTCGGGACGCGGCGGGCAGCCGGGCACGTACACGTCCACCGGAATGATCTGGTCGACGCCCTTGGTGACCGAGTAGGAGTCCCAGTAGGGGCCGCCGCAGTTGCTGCACGCGCCGAAGGAGATGACGTACTTCGGCTCCGGCATCTGTTCGTAGAGGCGCTTCACGGCCGGGGCCATCTTGTCCGTGACGGTGCCGGAGACCACCATCAGGTCGGCCTGGCGCGGGCCCGGGGCGAACGGGATGACGCCGAGGCGGATGAAGTCGTGGCGGGCCATCGACGCGGCGATGAACTCGATCGCGCAGCAGGCGAGGCCGAAGTTGAAGACCCAGAGGGAGTAGCGGCGGCCCCAGTTGAGGACGACCTTCATCGGCTCGGGCGCGAGGCGGGCCAGGGCGCCCAGCCGCTTGGGCTCGGGCAGCAGGACGGGCTCGGGCGCCGAGGGGTTCACGTCCATGTCAGGACGCCCTTCTTGTAGGCGTAGAGCAGGCCGACGGCCAGGAAGCCGAGGAAGATGAACATCTCGACCAGGGTCGTCGCGCCGTAGCCGGGGGCGGCGAAGACGGTCGCCCAGGGGAACAGGAAGATCGAGTCGACGGCGAAGATCACGTAGAGGAAGGCGTACACGTAGTAGCGGACCTGGGTGTGGGCCCAGCCCTCGCCGACGGGGTCGACGCCGCACTCGTACGTCAGGAGCTTCTCCGGAGTGGGGACCACGGGCCGCAGCAGGCGGCCGGCCCCGAACGCGACGGCGACGAACAGCACGCCGACGACGGCGAGCAGTCCGACGACCGAATAGGACTGGAAGTAGTCCGCCGCGACGACGGTCGTGGTGACGACGGTCGGTTCCGGCACGTCCGTCCCTCGCTCCCTCAGAATTCGGACCTGGATCGTGCGACGTTGCTGCGGCTCACGCGGATGCCGCCCGTTCGACGATCTGTACGCACGGGAGTCTAGGCCCTGATAAGGGCAGGGTAAGCAGCCCGTCACCGCCTGGCATGCGGGGGTGGGGTTTTCCTCAGTCGATCCTGGCGGTCCACCTCATGGCGCCGTCGCCCGCCGCCGGGCACGCTAACGCATATGACCCAACGCATCCCGTCCCCGGGCACGACGGCGGCCCGGGGGGCCGCCGGGCCGGACGACCGTCCGCCGCCCGCCCGGCTCGCCTGTGACCGGCACACCTGGAAAGAGATCGCGCACCTGCTGGCCAACCTGCCGGTCGCGCTGCTCGGTTTCACCTATGTCGTGACGATGATGTCCATCGGTTTCGGGCTGACCGTCACGGTGGTCGGATTCCCGCTGCTCGCGGCCGGACTCGTGGGTGCGCGGCAGTTGGGCAGGATGGAGCGGGCGCGGGCCCGGGCGCTGCTCGGGGTGCGGATCGAGGAGCCGAGCCGGCTGCGGCTGCGCGGCGGGGGCGGCTTCTTCCAGCGGTTGTGGATGCAGCTGAAGGACCCGGTGGGCTGGCGCACGGTGCTGTACGAGTTCATCCGGCTGCCGTGGGGCGTGCTCACCTTCACCGTCACGCTGGTGTCGCTGTTCGTGCTGTGGCCGGTGCTGCCGTTCATCGCGCGGGGGCTGTCCAACGCCGACCGGGCCATGGTGCGGGCTTTGTTGTCGCCCTCCGACGAGCTGGAGCGGCGGATCGCCGAGCTGGAGTCGGACCGGGGGGTCGTGGTCGATACGGCCGCGGCCGACCTGCGGCGCATCGAGCGGGACCTGCACGACGGGGCGCAGGCGCGGCTGGTCAACCTGGCCATGGGTCTCGGCCTGGCCAAGGAGAAGGTGCTGGAGGATCCGGACGCGGCGGCGGCGATGGTCGAGGAGGCGCACGGCGAGGTGAAGCTGGCGCTCCAGGAGCTGCGGGATCTGGCGCGCGGCATCCATCCGGCGGTCCTGACCGACCGGGGTCTGGACGCGGCCCTGTCCTCGGTCGCCTCGCGCTGCACGGTCCCGGTGAAGGTGACGGTCGATCTGCCGGAGCGGCCGGCCGCGGCCATCGAGGGCATCGCCTACTTCACGGTCTCGGAGCTGCTGCAGAACGTCAGCAAGCACAGCGGGGCGAGGTCGGCCTCGGTGGACGTGTGGCGGACGAAGACCCGGCTGCTCATCCAGGTGTGGGACGACGGGCGCGGGGGCGCGAGCCTCGACGGCGGTACGGGGATGAAGGGCCTGGCGGAGCGGCTGGACGCCGTCGACGGGCTGTTCGTCCTGGAGTCGCCCGTGGGCGGCCCGACGACGGTCACGGCGGAACTGCCCTGGCGGGACCGGTCCGGGGCCCGGGGGTAGGGAAAACCCCCCGCCCGAGACGCCGACGGACTCCATGGTCCGCCGGCCTGCGGTGGAGCAGGGTGGAGGTACCGGAGCACAGCCGCGGGACGAGGAGAAGGACGGCGCCGATGGCCACGGAGTACGGACAGCGGTACGGGCTCGACAGCGGGCCCGGGTTCCCGGGGAGCACCGAACGGCGGCACCGGCTGCCCGCCGCGCTGCGGGCGCCGGTCGAGCCGCGCACCTGGCTGGAGCTCACCCACGTGCTGCTCAGCCTGCCCATCAGCATCCTGCTGTTCACCTACGCGGTCACGATGGTGTCGCTGGGGGCGGGACTGCTGGTCACGTTCCTCGGCATTCCGGTGCTGGCGGCGGGGCTCGCCGGGTGCCGCGGCTTCGGAGCGCTGGAGCGGATGCGGGCGCGGGGACTGCTGGGCCTGGAGGTGGCCGAACCGGAGCCGCTGCGGAGGAACGGGCCGGGCGCGATGGCGTGGATGGGGGCCGTGCTCAAGAGCGGGGCCTCGTGGCGGGCCCTGCTGTACGCGGTGCTGCACCTGCCCTGGGCGGTGTTCTCGTTCGTCGTCGCGGTGAACGTGTGGGTGCTGGGCTGGGCGCTGCTGACGTACCCGCTGTGGTTCTGGGTGTTCCCGGTGTACGCAGGTCAGGACGGGATCCAGCTCTACGGCGACGAGACGCACCGGATCTACCTCGACAACCCCTTCGAGATCACGGTGACCGCGCTGGTGGGGCTGCTGTTCACGATCGCCTCGCCGTGGATCGTGCGGGCGCTGACGATGGTGGACCGGCTGCTGGTGCACGGGCTGCTCGGGCCGTCGCGGCTGGCGTCGCGGGTGGTGGAGCTGGAGTCGGACCGGGGGGTCGTGGTGGACACGGCCGCGGCCGACCTGCGGCGCATCGAGCGGGACCTGCACGACGGGGCGCAGGCCCGGCTGGTGGCGCTGGCGATGGACCTGGGGCTGGCGAAGGAGAAGCTGCAAGAGGATCCGCAGGCGGCCGCGCGGATGGTGGACGAGGCGCACGGCGAGGTGAAGACGGCGCTCCAGGAGCTGCGCGACCTGGCCCGGGGGATCCATCCCGCGGTGCTGACGGACCGGGGGCTGGACGCGGCGCTGTCGGCGGTGGCGTCGCGGTGCACGGTGCCGGTGCGGGTCGAGGTCGACCTGGCGGAGCGGCCGGCGCCGGCCATCGAGGGCATCGCGTACTTCACGGTGTCGGAGCTGCTGCAGAACGTCAGCAAGCACGCGCGGGCCACCTGGGCGGGCGTCGAGGTGTGGCGGACGGAGAACCGGCTGATGTTGCAGGTCGTGGACAACGGTGTGGGCGGGGCGGACGTCTCCGAGGGGTCGGGGCTCGCGGGGCTGGCGGACCGGCTCGACGCGGTGGACGGGATACTGGTGGTGGACTCGCCGGCGGGCGGGCCGACCCGGGTGACCGCGGAGCTGCCGTGGCGGGGGGAGCACGTGCGGTGACCTCCGCGGGGGCCCGGCCCCCGCGCGCCGTGACAGGGCCGGAGGCCGTCGCCTCCGGTCCCCCGTCTTTCCCTCACCACCCGATCGGCCAGTCAAGAAGCCGCTCCCGTCCCCATTCACCCTCCGATCCTGAAATGCTGGACCCGTCGCACGGGTGGGCGCGGAGCCGTTGTGGGCTGCGGACGGGCGGCATCGGGCTGTGGGGGGCCGGACATCGTGGAGGACAGGGTGCGGGTGGTCATCGCCGAGGATTCAGTGCTGCTCAGGGAGGGCCTGACCCGGTTGCTGACGGACCGCGGGCACGACGTCGTCGCCGGTGTCGGTGACGGTGAGGCGCTGATCAAGACCATCACGGAGCTGGACGCGCAGGGCGACCTGCCGGACGTGGTCGTGGCGGACGTGCGGATGCCGCCGACGCACACCGACGAGGGGGTGCGGGCGGCGGTGCAGCTGCGCAAGGCGCACCCGGGGCTCGGGGTACTGGTGCTGTCGCAGTACGTGGAGGAGCGCTACGCCACGGAGCTGCTCGCGGGCTCCAGCCGGGGTGTCGGCTATCTGCTGAAGGACCGGGTTGCCGAGGTGCGGGAGTTCGTGGACGCGGTGGTGCGGGTGGCGGAGGGCGGTACGGCGCTCGACCCGGAGGTGGTCGCGCAGCTGCTGGGCCGCAGCCGTAAGCAGGACGTGCTGGCGGGGCTCACCCCGCGGGAGCGTGAGGTGCTGGGGCTGATGGCCGAGGGACGGACGAACTCGGCGATCGCGCGGCAGCTCGTGGTCAGCGACGGGGCGGTCGAGAAGCACGTCAGCAACATCTTCCTGAAGCTGGGGCTGTCCCCGAGCGACGGGGACCACCGCAGGGTGCTGGCCGTGCTCACGTACCTCAAGTCGTGACGTTTCACCCGCTGAGGCGGGAGACCCGGACATAACCGGACGCATGATCGCCCCAAAGTCGTGTCCAAGATGCGAATGACACAAAGAAGGCGACCCCCGCGGTCGTAGGGTTGATCCTGGGAGGGCCTGCGGGAGGGCCTGTCCCGGACAGCGTCCTCGAGGGAGGCCCAGTTCAGTGACCAGCCAGGTCAGTAGCCCAGCGGAGCAGGCCGACGGAGCAGTCGTAGGAGAGCAGCGCAAAGCGGCGGGCGCGAAGGATGTCCGTCGCCTCGACCGGGTGATCATCAGGTTCGCGGGGGACTCGGGTGACGGTATGCAGCTCACCGGTGACCGTTTCACCTCGGAGACCGCGTCGTTCGGCAACGACCTGTCGACGCTGCCGAACTTCCCGGCCGAGATCAGGGCGCCCGCCGGGACCCTGCCGGGTGTGTCGTCCTTCCAGTTGCACTTCGCCGACCACGACATCCTCACGCCCGGCGACGCGCCGAACGTGCTGGTGGCGATGAACCCGGCGGCACTGAAGGCGAACATCGGCGACCTGCCGCGCGGCGCCGAGGTGATCGTCAACACCGACGAGTTCACCAAGCGGGCGATGCAGAAGGTCGGCTACGAGACGTCCCCGCTGGAGGACGGGTCGCTGGACGGCTACCACCTGCACCCCGTGCCGCTGACGACGCTCACGGTCGAGGCGCTGAAGGAGTTCGACCTCAGCCGCAAGGAGGCCGAGCGCAGCAAGAACATGTTCGCGCTGGGCCTGCTGAGCTGGATGTACCACCGGCCCACCGAGGGCACGGAGAAGTTCCTGAAGTCGAAGTTCGCGAAGAAGCCCGACATCGCGGCGGCCAACATCGCCGCGTTCCGGGCCGGCTGGAACTTCGGCGAGACGACGGAGGACTTCGCCGTCTCCTACGAGGTCGCCCCGGCGGCCACGGCGTTCCCGCCGGGTCTCTACCGCAACATCTCCGGCAACCTCGCCCTGTCGTACGGGCTGGTGGCGGCGAGCCGGCAGGCGGATCTGCCGCTGTACCTGGGGTCGTACCCGATCACCCCGGCCTCGGACATCCTGCACGAGCTGAGCAAACACAAGAACTTCGGCGTGCGGACCTTCCAGGCGGAGGACGAGATCGCAGGCATCGGGGCCGCGCTGGGCGCGGCCTTCGGTGGTTCGCTGGCCGTGACCACGACGAGCGGTCCCGGTGTGGCGCTGAAGTCGGAGACGATCGGTCTGGCTGTCTCGCTGGAGCTGCCGCTGCTGGTCGTGGACATCCAGCGCGGCGGCCCGTCGACGGGCCTGCCGACCAAGACCGAGCAGGCGGACCTGCTGCAAGCGATGTACGGACGCAACGGCGAGGCGCCGGTGCCGGTGGTGGCGCCGCGCACCCCGGCGGACTGCTTCGACGCCGCGCTGGAGGCGGCGCGGATCGCGCTGACGTACCGCACGCCGGTGTTCCTGCTGTCCGACGGCTACCTGGCCAACGGCTCCGAGCCCTGGCGGATCCCGGACATCGAGGAGCTGCCGGATCTGCGGGTGCAGTTCGCGCAGGGGCCGAACCACACGCTCGACGACGGCTCCGAGGTGTTCTGGCCGTACAAGCGGGACCCGCAGACGCTGGCCCGCCCCTGGGCGATCCCGGGCACGCCGGGCCTGGAGCACCGGATCGGCGGCATCGAGAAGCAGGACGGCACGGGCAACATCTCCTACGACCCGGCCAACCACGACTTCATGGTGCGCACCCGGCAGGCGAAGATCGACGGCATCGACGTCCCGGACGTCGAGGTGGACGATCCCCACGGGGCGAAGACGCTGGTCCTGGGGTGGGGCTCGACGTACGGGCCGATCACGGCGGCGGTACGGCGGCTGCGCAGGGCCGGGGAGTCCGTCGCGCAGGCGCACCTGCGCCATCTCAACCCCTTCCCGCGGAATCTGGGCTCCGTGCTGGAGCGTTACGACAAGGTGGTGATCCCCGAGATGAACCTCGGGCAGCTCGCCACGCTCATCCGGGCGAAGTACCTGGTCGACGCCCACTCGTACACCCAGGTCAACGGCATGCCGTTCAAGGCGGAGCAGCTCGCCGCGGCTCTGAAGGAGGCCATCGATGGCTGAGACGTCCACGCACGGCACGGGCACCGTCGAGTCGCTCTCCCTCGTCCCCAAGGCCGAGGGCAGGCAGTCGATGAAGGACTTCAAGTCCGATCAGGAAGTGCGCTGGTGCCCCGGCTGCGGCGACTACGCCATCCTCGCCGCGGTGCAGGGCTTCATGCCCGAACTGGGGCTGGCGAAGGAGAACATCGTCTTCGTCTCGGGCATCGGCTGCTCCTCCCGCTTCCCGTACTACATGAACACCTACGGGATGCACTCCATCCACGGCCGCGCCCCCGCCATCGCCACGGGTCTGGCGAGCTCCCGCCGGGATCTGTCGGTGTGGGTCGTCACCGGTGACGGCGACGCGCTGTCCATCGGCGGCAACCACCTGATCCACGCGCTGCGCCGCAACGTCAACCTCAAGATCCTCCTCTTCAACAACCGGATCTACGGTCTGACCAAGGGCCAGTACTCGCCGACCTCCGAGGTCGGGAAGATCACGAAGTCGACGCCGATGGGCTCGCTGGACGCGCCGTTCAACCCGGTGTCGCTGGCGATCGGCGCGGAGGCCTCGTTCGTGGCGCGCACGGTCGACTCCGACCGCAAGCACCTCACCGAGGTGCTGCGCCAGGCCTCCGCCCACCAGGGCACGGCGCTGATCGAGATCTACCAGAACTGCAACATCTTCAACGACGGTGCCTTCGACGCCCTGAAGGACAAGCAGCAGGCCGAGGACGCCGTGATCCGGCTGGAGCACGGCAAGCCCATCCGGTTCGGCGCGGACCTGGCCAAGGGGGTCGTGCGGGACCCGCTGACGGGTGATCTGAAGGTGGTCACGGTGACGCCGGACAACGAGGACCAGGTGCTCGTCCACGACGCGCACTCCCCGTCCCCGACCACGGCGTTCGCGCTGTCGCGCCTCGCCGATCCGGACACGCTGCACCACACGCCGATCGGTGTCCTGCGCTCCGTCGAGCGGCCCGTCTACGACACGCAGATGGCCGACCAGCTGGACACCGCGATCGAGCAGCACGGCAAGGGCGACCTGGGCGCGCTGCTGGCGGGCGGCGACACCTGGACGGTCGTGGGCTGACCTGCCGGACACCCGACGAGGCCCGGGGCGCTAGGACGCGGCCCGGGTCTCGTCATAGGTCCGCCGCGCCTTCTCCACGTCGTCCATGCGGTCGTGCGTCCACTGCGACAGGGCCCGCACCTGCTCGGCGGCCTCGCGGCCCAGGCCGGTGAGGGAGTAGTCGACGCGCGGCGGGATGACCGGCTTGGCGTCGCGGTGGACGAGTCCGTCCCGCTCCAGGGTCTGGAGGGTCTGCGTGAGCATCTTCTCGCTGACGCCCCGGCCGCCGTAGGCGCTGATCGCGCGGCGCAGTTCGCTGAACCGGTACGGGCGGTCCAGGAGCTCGATCAGGACGAGCACGCCCCAGCGGCTGGTCACGTGCTCCAGGACGAGCCGGTACGGGCACAGGGCTTCGTTGTCACTTACCGCCATGCCAGTACCTTACTTCAAAGTGGGTACTTTCCGATAGTTAGCGCATCTCCTAGGGTTAGTGCCAACGCACCCCACAAGGAGAGTCCTCACCATGAGCATCGTCGTCACCGGAGCCACCGGGCACCTCGGCCGCCACGTCGTGGAGCAGCTGCTGGAGAAGGTCCCCGCCGAGCAGATCACCGCGGTCGTGCGCAATGCGGAGAAGGCCGCCGACTTCGCGGACCGCGGTGTGAAGATCGCCCTCGCCGACTACAACGACCCCGCCTCCTATGACAACCTCTTCTCCGCGGGCGACAAGGTGCTGCTGATCTCGGGCAACGAGTTCGACAAGGGCCGTGTGCAGCAGCACAAGGTCGTCATCGACGCCGCCGAGGCCGCCGGTGTCGCCCTGCTCGCCTACACCAGCGCCCCCGGCACCCTGACCGCCGCGCTGGCGGACGACCACCGCGGCACCGAGGAGATCCTGCTGGGCTCCGGCGTGCCCTACGCGCTGCTGCGCAACGGCTGGTACCACGAGAACTACACCGAGAACCTCGCCCCCGTGCTGGAGCACAACGCGGTCGTCGCCGCCGCCGGTGAGGGCAAGGTCTCCTCCGCCTCACGCGCCGACTACGCCGCTGCCGCCGTCGCCGTGCTGACCGGTGAGGGGCACGAGAACAAGACGTACGAGCTGGGCGGCGACACCCCCTGGAGCTTCGCCGAGTACGCGGCCGAGCTGAGCCGGCAGACCGGCAAGGACATCGCCTACAACGCCGTCTCCCCCGAAGCGCTCGCCGGCATCCTGACCGGTGCGGGCCTGCCCGAGCCGCTCGCGCAGATCCTCGCGGGCGTCGACGCCTCCATCGAGAAGGGCGAACTGGTCGTCTCCACCGGTGACCTGTCCCGCCTGACCGGCCGACCGACCACCCCGCTAGCCGACGCCATCGCCGCCGCGCTCAAGGGCTGACGCTCCCCCGCGTCACACCACCCCCGAACTGTCATGACCGTATGCCGATACGGACATGACAGCCGGGGGTGCCCGGCGTTACCGTCGTGAACGCGGACGCACGCCAGGCACGAAGGAGGGGCACGTGACCGGCAAGCCGAGGGGTGAGCGGCACATAGGACTGCTGAACGGCTTCGCGGCCTACGGGATGTGGGGCCTGGTCCCCCTGTTCTGGCCCCTGCTGAAGCCGGCCGGCGCGATGGAGATCCTGGCCCACCGGATGGTCTGGTCGCTGGTCTTCGTAGCCGCCGCCCTGCTGGTGCTGCGCCGCTGGGCCTGGGCCGGCGAGCTGCTGCGGCAGCCGCGCAAGCTGGCGCTGATCACCGTCGCCGCGGCGGTCATCACCGTCAACTGGGGCCTGTACATCTGGTCCGTGAACTCCGGGCACGTCGTCGAGGCCTCGCTCGGGTACTTCATCAACCCGCTGGTCACCATCGCGATGGGCGTGCTGCTGCTGAAGGAGCGGCTGCGGTCGGCGCAGTGGGCGGCGGTCGGGACCGGCGGCGTCGCGGTCGTCGTGCTGACGGTCGGCTACGGGCAGCCGCCGTGGATCTCGCTCTGCCTGGCGTTCTCCTTCGCCACGTACGGGCTGGTCAAGAAGAAGGTGGGCCTCGGCGGCATCGAGTCGCTGGCCGCCGAGACGGCGATCCAGTTCCTGCCCGCGCTCGGCTTCCTGGTGTGGCTCTCAACGCGCGGCGACTCCACCTTCGCGGCCGAGGGCGCGGGGCACGCGGCGCTGCTCGCCTCGGCCGGCATCGTCACCGCGCTGCCCCTGGTCTGCTTCGGCGCCGCCGCCATCCGCGTGCCCCTGTCCACGATTGGCCTGCTCCAGTACCTGACGCCGGTCTTTCAGTTCCTGCTCGGCGTCCTCTACTTCCACGAGGAGATGCCGCCGGAGCGCTGGGCCGGATTCGCGCTGGTGTGGCTGGCGTTGACGCTGCTCACCTGGGACGCCTTGCGCACCGCCCGCCGGGCCTCCCGCACGCTCACCAACGAGATCAGCGTGCCCAGCACGACCAGGGCGACCGGCACGGTCAGTGCCGCGCGGAACGCCGAGAGCGTGGCCTGCGGGCCGGACCCGGTGGACGCCAGGCCGTAGACCGCCGTCACCGCCGAGATACCGATCGCGGAGCCGAACTGGGTGGCCGTGGTCAGCAGCCCGCCCGCCAGACCCTGCTCCGACTCGTCCACGCCGTCCGTCGCCGCGATGGTCAGCGGCCCGTAGGCCAGGGCGAACGCGAGACCGCTCAGCAGCAGGGTCGGGAACATCATGGCGTAGGACCAGTCCATGCCGACCGGCAGGAACAGCGCGTAGGAGGCCACGGCCAGGAGGAAGCCGCCGGCGATCACCCGGGCGTTGCCGAAGCGGGTGACCAGTCGGGGCGTGAGCGTCGGCGCGAGGACGGCGTCGATACGGAAGAGCACCAGGAGGAGATCGCGCAGGCCCGGACCGCGTACGACACCCGTGCGGCCGAGGCCGCGGAGGCTACGGCTTCGTAGGGGCGCGGCGGGCGCGGTGCGCCCGGACCTTCTCGCGGTTCCCGCAGTGCTCCATCGCGCACCAGCGGCGGCGGCCCGGCCGGGAGGTGTCGACGAACAGCAGGTGGCAGTTGTGGGCGCCGCACTCGCGGATCCGGTCGGCGTAGGGCCCGGTGAACAGGTCGATCGCGTCGCGGGCGACGGTCGCGAGGAGCTGGGTACCGGTGGCGCCCGTGGCCCAGGAGCGGGTGCCGTCGGGCCCGATGCGGGCGACCAGGGGCGGCGCGGCCGCGGCGGCGTTGACGACGTCCAGGTGGGAAGCCCGCAGGGGGCGGCCGTGGGCTCGGTCGGCCGCCAGGAGGAACACGGCGTCGCGCAGGATGCGCGCCCGCTCCAGCTCCCCGGGGGAGACGGTGAGGTCCAGCCCGTCCGGCAGCCGGCTCAGCCCGGCCCAGGTGACCAGGTCGGACGGTTCGTGCAGCACTTCCCAGCGGGCGAAGAGGCCGGGGCCGCCCGTCGTCGTCAGCTCCAGGCACAGGGCGCCGGGGTCGAAACGGTAGGGCTTGCCCTCGCCCGAGACCAGGATCAGACCGGGCGTGCGATCCGGCGTTTCCCCGGCGCGTCCACTCATCTAACCAGTATAAGTGGTTACATGACGCAGACACCCGCATCACCGGCTCCCGTGCACTGGAAGCTCGTCGTCGACGCGAACGATCCGCACGCCCAGGCCGACTTCTGGGCCGCCGCCCTGCGCTACGAGGTCGAGGACAACAGCGCCCTCATCCAGAAGCTGCTCGGCTTCGGCGCTCTGCCGGAGGAGGCCACGGTCGAGTTCCACGGCCGCCGCGCCTTCCGGGACCTGATCGCCGTACGGCACCCCGAGGACTCCTTCGACGAGGAGAGCGGGACCGGGCTGGGGCGGCGGCTGCTGTTCCAGCGGGTGCCGGAGGCGAAGACGGTCAAGAACCGGCTGCACCTCGACCTGCACCCGGGCGAGGGGCGGCGCGAGGAGGAGGTCGCCCGGCTGGAGGGGCTCGGGGCGAGCGCGCTGCGGCGGGTGAAGGAGCCGGGCGGCGAGTGGGTGGTGATGGCGGACCCGGAGGGAAACGAGTTCTGCGTGCAATGACAGGCGCTCCGGAGCCCTGCGCTCCGTAACTCCCTGGCCGAATCAGCACCTTGACGGAGAGTCAGTACCAGCTTCACCATCCAGGCACCCCAATCACTGTGGGCGGCCCGTGGACATCCCACGGGCTTCCCCACGGCATCCGGAGCCCCCACATGAAGCTCTCCGTTTCCGCGCGCGCCGCCGCCGCGGGCGGCATGGCGACCGCCATGCTCCTGACCGGCGGCGCCGTGGCCGACGCCGCGTCCTCCGCTCCCTCCAGAGCGGCCGCCGCGCCGGACATACCCGTGGCGAACGTCAAGGCCCACCTGTCCCAGCTGCAGTCCATAGCCACCGCCAACGGCGGCAACCGGGCGCACGGCCGGGCCGGGTACAAGGCCTCGCTCGACTACGTGAAGGCCAAGCTGGACGCGGCCGGATACACCACCACGATCCAGCAGTTCACCGCCTCCGGCCGCACCGGCTACAACCTGATCGCCGACTGGCCGGGCGGCGACGCGAACCAGGTCGTGATGGCCGGCTCGCACCTCGACAGCGTCTCCTCCGGAGCCGGCATCAACGACAACGGCTCCGGGTCGGCCGCCGTCCTGGAGGCCGCCCTGGCTGTGTCCCGGGCGCAGTACAAGCCCACCAAGCACCTGCGGTTCGCCTGGTGGGGCGCGGAGGAGCTCGGTCTGGTCGGCTCCCGCTACTACGTCAACCGGCTGACCACCGGCGACCGTTCGCGGATCAGCGCCTATCTGAACTTCGACATGATCGGCTCCCCGAACCCCGGCTACTTCGTCTACGACGACGACCCGGCGATCGAGAAGACCTTCAAGGACTACTTCGGCGGCATCGGCGTCCCGACCGAGATCGAGACCGAGGGCGACGGCCGTTCCGATCACGCGCCCTTCAAGAGCGCGGGCGTGCCGGTGGGCGGTCTGTTCACCGGGGCGAGCCGGACGATGACGGCGGCGCAGGCGGCCAAGTGGGGCGGTACGGCCGGACGGGCGTTCGACCGCTGCTACCACTCCTCCTGCGACACCACCGCCAACATCAACGACACGGCACTGAACCGCAACAGCGACGCCCTGGCGCACGCGGTGTGGGAGCTGTCGGAGTAGTCCCCGGCACAGCGCCTACTGGTTGCGGGCGCGTTCGGTGAGGCGGCCCATGCGGGCGCGGGCCGACTCCAGCTGCTCGACCTCCTCGGCGGCCGGGCCGTCCTCGGCGGCAAGCTCCGTCCACAGGCCGATCAGGTCGCGTCCCAGCTCCAGCCCGAGCGCCGGGTCGCGTACCGCGCGCCAGGCGGTGGCCGCGCTCTCCACGTTGCCGAAGGCGGCCTCCGGGTCGCCGGCCCGGCGGCGGGCACCGGCCAGGTCCAGCGACAGCCGGAAGGCGCGGAGCGGGTCGCCCGCCAAGTAGGCGATGTACGCCGTGAGTTCGCCCAGCCGGAGCACCTCCGGGTGCTCCGGCCCGAGCGTCGCGGACGCCTGCACGAGGGTCTGCTCCGCCAGCCCGGACGCCGCTTCGATCCTGCCCTCCTTCACCGCCTCGTTGATCCGCGCGATCGGCTCCGCGAGCAGCGCGGGGGCGGCGGGATCGCCCGGGGCGGTGAGGGGTTCGTCCCCGAGCACGGCCTCCGCGACGGCGTCGAAGCCGCGCGGAGGCGTGGGCTTGGGGTCGGGGTCGGCGGCGATCAGGGCGTCCTCGGGGACCGGTGCGGGCCGCGGAGCCGGCTGGGCCTCGGGAACCGGGAGCGGCCTCGCGTCCATGGGCGGAGGCGGGCCGAACTCGCCCGTGGGCGGAGCTACGGTGCCGGGCGGCGTCCCCGCGCCCGGGGCCGGCGGCGTGTCTTCCGGCGCGGCCCCGGCCCGATCCGGCACGGCGCGCAGCTCGAACGTCGGTACTACTCCGTCGGCCGGCTGCGGCTCGGGCACGGCCCGCAGCGGAAACGTCGGGGTCGCGCCGCGGCCGGACTCCGGCGTGGGACGCAGCACGTGCGTGGCACTGTCGCCGCGCGGGCGTTGCGGCTCGGGCGGGGCCGTGGCCTCGCTCCGGGCGTGCTGCGGCTCGGGGGGCGTACGGGTGGCGTCGCCGCGGGCGGGCTGCGGCCCCGGAGGCGTACGGGTTGCCTCGCCGCGGGCGGGCTGCGGCCCCGGAGGCGTACGGGTTGCCTCGCCGCGGGCGGGCTGCGGCCCCGGAGGCGTACGGGTTGCCTCGCCTCGCGCGTGCCGCTGCGGCTCCGGCGGGGCCGTGGCGACCGGCTCGGCCGTGAAGTGGCTGGAGCCGTCCGGATCGACCTGGAGCGGTACGACGTAGCCGATGCGCTCGTCGCGGATCGTGGCGAGGACGGGGTGGCCCGTGGCGAGGGCGATGTGGTGGAGGCGGTTCAGGACGGCCCGCTGGATCTCCTCACCGGGAGCGGCGAAGACCGGGACACCACCGACCGAGGCGCCGTCGGACACCCCGGTGACCCCTCCCACGTCCGTGCCGGGCCCGGGGACATGGACGTCGATCGGCGCCGCCGGGGTCGCCGCGTGTGCGGCCTGCTTCTGTTCCCGCTTCTTCTCGCGGCTGAGTCGCGACATCGTCCCCTCACTGGGCGTCGTACACCTACTGTCGAGTGTGTCCGCTCGCCCCCGTTTCTCACGTCACCACGGTGTCACAGGCTCGTCCCAAGGGACGCCGGCCCCGGCACGGTCGTTACCGAGGGCATGAAGACCGGGCGTACGAGGGAGGAGAGGGGCATGCACACAGGCATGCGACAGGGGCCGGAGATCTGGCTGCGCGGCCCGGTGACCAGCCCGGAGCCGGGGCCGCCGGAGCCCGCGCACGCCCATGCCGCGGCGCGGCGCTTCTCCTGGGTCGGCCTGCACGGCGGCGCGGGCGTCTCCACGCTCGCCGCTGTCTACGGCGGCCATGACAGCGGCCGGTCCTGGCCCGGGCCCGGCGATCCCCCGTCGGTGCTGCTGGTCGCGCGGACGCACGCGGCCGGGCTGGACAGGGCCGCCGGGGCGGTGGAGATCTTCCGGCGCGGCCAGGCTCCGCCGGGGCTCGATCTGGACGCGATCGTCCTCGTGGCGGACGCCCCGGGCCGGCTGCCGCGTCCGCTCGCCCAGCGGGTCAGGTCGCTGGAGTCGGTCATCGACGTCTACCGCGTGCCGTGGGTGCCGTCCTGGCGCCTCGGTGAACTGGGCCGCCCGCCGCGCGAGACGGAAGCCCTGGCCCGGCTGACGGGAGCGGCACGCTGACGACCCAGGGCGTCCACCTGTCGGCCGTGGAGATCGCGGCGCGGGTACGGGCCCGGGAGCTGCGCGCGGCGGAAGTCGCCGCGGAGGCCCTGGAGCGGATCGAGCGGACCGACCCGCAGCTGTGCGCGTTCGCCGCGGTGTGGCGCGACGAGGCGTTGCGGCGGGCGCGCGAGGTGGACGTGCGACTCGACCGGCGGGCCCCGGACGTCTCCCTGCCGCTGGCCGGCGTGCCGGTCGCCGTGAAGGGGCGAAACGGGCTGAGCGCGGCGGGTCCGCTGCTCGCGGCCGGCTGCGTGCCCGTGGGGGCGACCTCGGTGCCCGGGCCGGGAACGCCCTGGCAGACGTGGGGGCTCGGGGCCCACGGCCGGACCGTCAATCCGTGGCGGGCCGACCGGACGCCGGGCGGCTCGTCGGCCGGGGCCGCGGCGGCCGTGGCGGCCGGGCTGGTGCCGCTGGCGACGGGCGGCGACGGGGCCGGGTCGGTGCGCATCCCGGCGGCGTGGTGCGGGGTGGTGGGCCTGAAGACGACGAGCGGACGGCTGCCGTCGGGCGACCGTACGGGGCTCGCGGTTCCCGGGGTGCTCGCCCGCTCGGCGTCGGATGCCGGGCTGTGGTGGACGGCGGTGTCCGGGGAGCGGGCACCGGCCGCGGCGGCCCTCCCCGTCCGGGCTGTCTGGTCGCCCGACCTGGGTTTCGCCGATCCCGACCCGGAGCCCGTCGCGCTCGCGAGGGCCGCGGTGGAGCGGCTCGTTGGGGCAGGGGTCGTACGGCTGGTACGGCCGCGGGTGCCGTTGCGGCTGATGGACCCCGGCCCGGCCTGGCTGGCCCTGCGCACCCCTGGTTCCGACCCGGCCGGGGCCGAGCGGGTCCGTGCGGAGAACGACGGGCGGCTGGCCGGGCTGTTCGCCGAGGCCGAGCTCCTGCTGACCCCGACGGCGCCCACCGCCCCGCACGGTCACGAGGGGCCCGGGGACCGCTACTCCACCTCTCTCACCTGGGGGTTCAACCTGAGCGGCCACCCCGCGCTGAGCCTGCCCGCGGGCTTCGGCGGTGACGGCTGCCCGGCCGGTCTCCAACTGGTGGCGCCGCGGGGGCGGGAGGCGCTGCTGCTGACGGTGGCGCGGGAGGCGTGACGGGCACCCCTGGCGGATTTACTTGCGCACGCATATGATGCACACGCATGCTACCGCCGTTCGCCGAGTTTGCAGAGGGGCACCCATGACCCGCCGTTTCCTTTTCGTCCTGGGCAGCGCTCGCGCCGAGGGCAACTCCGAGCTGCTGGCCCGCCGGGCCGCCGAGCAACTGCCCCCGGACGTCGAGCAGGAGTGGATCGACCTCACCGGGCATCCGGTGCCGGACTTCGAGGACCTGCGGCACGACAGCGACCACGTCCGCCCGACCGAGGGCAACGTGGCCCGGCTGCTGGACGCGACGCTCGCGGCGACGGACATCGTGATCGTCTCGCCCCTGTACTGGTACTCGGTCTCCGCGCAGACCAAGCGCTACCTCGACTACTGGTCGGGCTGGCTGCGCACACCGGGCCTCGACTTCAAGGCGACCATGGCCGGCCGCACCCTGTGGGGCGTCACCGCCCTCGCGCACACCCAGGAGGTGGTCGCCGACCCGCTCGTCGGGACGCTGCACAACTCGGCGGCGTACCTGGGGATGCGCTTCGGCGGGGTGCTGCTCGGCAACGGCAGCAAGCCCGGTGACGTACTGACCGACGACGCCGCCCTGACCCGCGCCAAGACCTTCTTCGAGCAGGAGGCGCCCCTGGCCAGGTTCCTGTACGAGGACTGAGCGCTAGGCGGTGATGTCCTTCGCCGTGAAGCGCGCCCACGCCGCCGACCCGAACACCGCCGTGTACAGGGCCTGGAGGCCGAGGTTCTTCGCCAGTTCGTCCCAGTAGACCGGCTCGCGCATGAGGTCGGCGAAGGACAGCCAGTAGTGGGAGAAGAAGTACGGCTGCAGGGCGTGCAGTTGCGGGATCTGGTCGAGGATCTGGACCGTGATCAGCAGGACGACCGTCGTCGCCATCGCCGCGATGCCGCTGCTCGTCAGGGTCGAGACGAACAGGCCGAGCGCGGCGACGCCGATCAGTGACGCGGCGACGGCCAGGGCGATCAGCAGGGCTCTGCCCAGGCCCTCGGCGAAGCTGATCTGCGTGCCGGAGATGGTCGTCAGGTCACCCAGCGGGAAGAGCAGCGCCCCGACCGTCAGCGCCGAGACGGCGACCACGAGCGTGGCGGCCAGGCAGAAGACCACCACCGTCGCGTACTTGGTGAGCAGCAGTCGGCTGCGGCCGGCCGGGGCGACCAGCAGATAGCGCAGCGTGCCGGAGTTGGCCTCGCCGGCGATCGCGTCACCCGCGACGACGCCGACCGCCATCGGCAGGAAGAACGGGAGCGTCGCGGCCAGGGCGGTGAAGACGAGGAACAGGCCGTTGTTGGTGATCTGCGAGATGAAGGCGGGTCCGCCACCGCTTCCGGGACCGGCCGCCGAACCGTCGCCGGTCTCGATCTTCACCGCGATGCCCACGAGGACAGGGACGGCGGCCAGCACCGCAAGGAGGGCCAGGGTGCGCCAGCGGCGGAACGTGGTGAGCAGCTCGTTGCGGAGCAGGGTGGCACGGAAGGTGGTGCGGCGCAGGCGGGCCGTCCGTGACCGGTCGCGCAGTTCCCCGCTCCCCTGAGAGGCGCTCGCTTCAGCCCGCGACATCGAAACCCTCCCCCGTCAGCGCCACGAACGCGTCCTCCAGCGAGGCCCGTTCGACCGTGAGGCCGCGTACCCGGACCCCGGCCGTCACCAGCGCGGCGGTCACCTCGGCGAGGTCGCGCTCCGGTGGTTCGCCGGTCACCCGGTCGTCGGTGACGACGACGTCGGCGACGCCCTGCTCCTTCAGGATCCGGGCCGCGTCCGCCGGGTCCGGCGTGGTCACGACCAGCCGGCCGCGCGCCCCGGCGGACAGCTCGGCGACCGGGCCCTGCGTGATCAGCCGGCCCTGGGCCATCACGGCCGCGTGCGTGCAGACCTGCTCGATCTCGTCGAGGAGGTGGGAGGAGAGGAAGACGGTCGTGCCGTCCGAGGCCAGTTCCCGGACCAGGGCGCGGATCTCGCGCATGCCCTGCGGGTCGAGGCCGTTGGTGGGCTCGTCCAGGACGAGCAGCCGGCGCGGCTGGAGTAGCGCCGCCGCGAGGCCCAGCCGCTGTTTCATGCCCAGGGAGTACGCCTTGGCCTTCTTGCCCGCCGCGGCCGTCAGGCCCACCCGGTCCAGGGCCGAGGCGACCCGGGTGCGCCGGGTGCGCGGGTCGGCGGCCGGGTCGGCGCTGTCGTAGCGGATCAGGTTGTCGCGGCCGGAGAGGAAGCCGTAGAGGGCCGGGCCCTCGATGAGGGCGCCGACGTGCGGCAGCACGGCGCGGGTGGCGCGGGGCATGGGCTGCCCGAGCACCCGGGCCGTGCCGGAGGTGGGCTCGATGAGCCCCATCAGCATGCGGATGGTGGTGGTCTTGCCGGAGCCGTTGGGGCCGAGGAAGCCGAAGACGCTGCCCGCCGGGACGGTCAGGTCGAGACCGTCCACGGCGAGCTGTCCGCCGCGGTAGCGCTTGGTGAGCGCGCGGGTGGCGATGACCGGTTCCCCGGCCTCGGCCCGCGTCCCAGGCTGCTCCGGTTCCCCGGCGGACACCTCGCCCATCGGCTTCCTCGTTCTCTCGACGCCCCGTGCGGCTACGGGACTTACTTGCCGGCGTCGGCCGCCTTCACGAGCGCGTCCTTGGTGACCAGGCCCGCGTAGACCTTGCCGTCGTCGGTGACGAGGGCGTTGACCAGGCGGGTGGAGAAGACCGTGCCCGAGCCGAACGTGCCGTGGACCTTGTCGCCGAGGGAGTCCATGAAGCCGCCGAACTCACCGCCGGCCTTGCCCGAGGGCACGCCCTCGCCGCCGGTGTCGAAGGTGGCTATGGCGGTCCAGCCCTCGCCGATGGTCTTCATCCCGCCGGGGCCACCGGAGCCCTTACCGGAGTCCTTCCCGGCCTTGGGCGCCTCACCCAGGCCGAAGGGCTTGCCGGGGGCCTTGCGCGGGGTCTCACCCCAGGCCTTGTCGGCTGCCTTGCCCGCGTCCTTCTCCTCGGTGACCTTCGCGCCCTTGGGCGGGGTGAAGTCGAAGGTGGAGGCGGCCGGCCTGGCGAAGCTGACCTTCGTGAAGCCCGCGTCGACGACGGCCGAGCCGCCGCCCGCCGGGGTGAGCGTGAACTTCAGTGGCATGCCGGTCTCCGCGTCCACGGCGACGGTGATCGCGCCGACCGTCGAACCGGACTGCTTCGGCTCGACGACCAGCTTGTAGGCATCCCGGCCGGCCACCTGGGCGGTGCCGTCCACGGTCACGGACGTGGTGTCGTCGACCGCCTTCAGGGCCTCCTCGGCGAAGTCCTTCGGCAGGGCCGGCGGCTGCTGGTCCTGGCCGCGCTCCGGGCTCTCGGAGGAGGTGCCGTGGTAGACCTCGTTGGACTTGCTGTCGTAGCCCCAGACGTCCTTGCCGTTGTGGATGAGGCTGTACTCGGCGGCGTTCTCCAGCAGCGACAGCTTCTGCTTGTCCGGGCCGTCGGCGGCGACACGCAGGGTGTGCGTGCCGGAGGCCAGTTCGGTGAGCTTGGCCGTCGGGTCGGCGGAGGAGCCGCCCTCGCCCTGGCCCGCGGCGCCGGACAGCAGGCCCGACTCCAGGCCGCCGAGGTTCGGCAGGCCGAGGTCCGTGCTGATCTTCACCGTGCCGGACAGCTGCTGGACGTCCGACTTGGCGATCTTCTCGATGAGTTGCTGTGCGGTGATCTTCGGGAGGTCGGGGTCCCCGGAGTCGGCGAGCGCGGGGACCAGCCCGATCGTCGCGGCGGCCACCCCCACCACCGTGACCGGGACGATGTACCGCGCGGCTTTGCGCCGCGCGGAGCGCTGCTCGTCGACCTCTCCGGCGGTCGTGCTGTCGTCGGATGCGTACGGTGCCATGTGTGCCCTACCTCCGTGGTCGGCGGCGGCTGTCCGTGTCGTCCACGCACTCGTCCCTGAGCCGCCATTCTCACCCGAACAGGTGAGGAGTGGTGTCTTTCCCTGGCGACCATCTGACCAAATCGGTCAGGGAGATACGTCAGACCCCGGGCTCAACTCCGTGTACTGCTGGGGTATGACACGGAGGGGCGGCTTCTCCCCCGACCCGTAGGGGTCGTGCGGTCAGGGCGGGCTAGCCGGCCCGGTGCACCACCGCGTCGCACAGCTCCAGGAGCGCCGACTTCGCCGTGCACTCCGGCAGGGGCGCGAGCGCCGAACGGGCGTCCTGGGCGTAGCGGACGGTGTCCCGCCGGGCCTGCTCCAGTGCCGGGTGGGCCCGCAGCAGGCGCAGGGCCTCGGCGTGCCGGGCGTCGTCGGTGAGGTCGGAGTCGAGGAGCTCGCACAGGGCGATGTCCTCGGCGAGTCCGAGCCGGGCCGCCCGTTCGCGCAGCCGCAGCACCGGCAGCGTGGGGATGCCCTCGCGCAGGTCGGTGCCGGGGGTCTTGCCGGACTCGTGGGAGTCGGAGGCGATGTCCAGGACGTCGTCCGCGAGCTGGAAGGCGACGCCGAGCCGCTCGCCGTACTGGGTCAGGACGTGCACGACCGTGTCGTCGGCGCCGGACATCATCGCGCCGAACCGGCAGGACACGGCGACCAGCGACCCGGTCTTGCCGCCCAGCACGTCGAGGTAGTGCTCGACGTGGTCCCGGCCGTCCTGCGGTCCGGCCGTCTCCAGGATCTGGCCGGTCACCAGGCGCTCGAACGCCTCGGCCTGCACCCGCACGGCCTCCGGGCCGAGGTCGGCCAGGATGTGCGAGGCGCGGGCGAAGAGGAAGTCGCCGGTGAGGACCGCGACGGAGTTGCCCCAGCGGGTGTTCGCGCTCGCGACGCCGCGGCGCACGGTGGCCTCGTCCATCACGTCGTCGTGGTACAGCGTGGCGAGGTGGGTCAGCTCCACGACGACGGCCGACGGCACGATCCCGGGTGCGTACCGGTCGCCGAACTGGGCGGAGAGCATCACCAGCAGCGGGCGGAACCGCTTGCCCCCGGCTCGCACCAGGTGCTGGGCGGCCTCCGTGATGAAGGGCACCTCGCTCTTCGTGGCCTCGAGCAAGCCTTCCTCGACAGCCGCCAGTCCGGCCTGGACATCGGCTTCCAGAGCCTGGTCCCGCACGCTCAGCCCGAACGGCCCGACGTCGGTCACGAGGGGTCTCCTGTCTGCTGTGTCTGCCGGTGGTCACGCGGATTGTCGATAGGTCGCTGCCCCCACTCCGGCCAGCGTATCCGGTCACGTTTCGATCACCGCCAGCACCCGGGGTTACAGGCCGGGCGGTATCCGATAACGACCGTTATGTTTTCGATCAACCTATAAGAACAGATATAAATCGACTTACCCGGAGGTAGCGAACTATGCACGATTTGCCGTGATGGGTAGGTGAATTCCTCTTGGCGGAAATTGCCCTGCGGACTCGTGATCAGTGAGTTGAATCACTTGTTCCCCTTTTCCGCCCCACCTCGGCATCGGCCCGTACCGCCGCCCCCCGTACGCCAGTTGAGCCTTGGCTCCCGCAAAGGATCAAGCGGCCAAAACGCCCACGACCAAGGTCAACCGCGTGATGTGTGACTGAGGTGCTTGTTCCCGACATGTGCTCTCGCATACGTTCCGGCCCTGTCCGGCGGACGCCTAATCCTGCCGCCGCCCGGACTCCCCACAGGAACCGACTCACTCACGCGTGGCAGGAGCGGGGGACCCAGGTAAGTCGCCGGTCCGCACAGCGGCACGGCTCGGGGTGAAGCCGCGCACGGCACACGGTGCCGTACGCGGCCGGGCACCTCCCGGCCCGAACCCGACAGCTCACCTCGCAGGCGCCGGAGAGGAACATCGCCATGGCCGGACGAGGCAAGCACCGTCGCCCCAGAACCAACCCGCTGACCCGAGGCATCATCGCCGCCGGTACCGGCGGAGCCGCACTCACCCTTCCGCTCCTCGGCGCGACGCACGCGAGCGCCGCCGAGCCCCAGAGCGCACCCGCCGCCGCACAGTCCGTGAAGCAGGCGGCCCAGCCCGCCAAGTCCCTCACGTACACCGTGGTCAAGGGCGACTCGCTCGCCCGCATCGCGGACAAGTACGACGTCTCGGGCGGCTGGAAGCAGCTCTACAAGGACAACCGCGCCGCCGTCGGCGACGACCCGAAGCTGATCCACCCGGGTCTGAAGCTGACGGTGAAGACCACCAAGACGAGCGCCGCGGAAAAGACGGCGACCAAGTCGTCCGCCCCCGCCAAGCCGGCGGCGAAGCCCGCCGGCGGTGTCGCCCAGGCCACCCAGGCGTCCGCGAAGACCTACGCGAACAACCTCGACGGGTGGATCCGCGAGGCGCTCGACATCATGGCGCAGAAGGGGATCCCCGGGTCCTACGACGGCATCTACCGCAACGTCATGCGCGAGTCGTCCGGCAACCCCCTGGCGATCAACAACTGGGACTCCAACGCCGCCAAGGGCACCCCGTCGAAGGGTCTGCTCCAGACCATCGACCCGACCTTCCAGGCCTACCACGTCGAAGGCACGTCGTGGGACCCGTACGACCCGGTCGCCAACATCACCGCGGCCTGCAACTACGCGGCCGACCGCTACGGCTCGATCGACAACGTCAACGGCCCGTACTGAGCCGCCCCGCCCAGCAGTCGTTCGAGGACGACGGCGATGCCGTCGTCCTCGTTCGACAGGGTGACCTCGTCGGCCACGGCCTTGAGTTCGGGATGGGCGTTGGCCATCGCCACCCCGTGAGCGGCCCAGTCGAACATCGGGATGTCGTTGGGCATGTCACCGAAGGCGATGGTGTCCGCAGGGCGCAGCCCCAGATGCTCGGCGGCCAGCGCGAGGCCCGTGGCCTTGGTGATCCCGCACGGCTGGAGTTCGACCGTGCCGGGCCCCGACATCGTCACCGTCGCCAGTGAGCCGACCACCGAGCGGGCCGTCGCCGCCAACTCGTCGTCCGACAGGTGGGGATGGCGCAGCAGCACCTTGCTGATGGGCTCGCCCCACAGGTCGTCGCGCCGGTCGACCCGCACGGCGGGCAGGGTCGGGTGCGGCATCAGGTAGCCCGGCTCGATCAGCGTGAGCCCGTCGACCCCGTCCTGGTCGACCGCCGCGTAGACCTGCCCCACCTCGGCCTCGATCTTGCCCAGTGCGGTCTCGGCCAGTTCCCGGTCCAGGGTGATGGACCACAGCAGCCGGTCCGCGCCCGCGTCGTACACCTGCGCGCCCTGCCCGCACACCGCGAGCCCCGTGGCGCCGAGGTCGTCCAGGAGCGGCCGCACTCTGGGCGCCGGCCGGCCCGTCACCACGAGGTGCTGGGCACCGGCGTCCGCCACCCGCGCGAGCGCGGCGAGGGACCGGTCGGACAGGGTGTCGTCGCCGCGCAGCAGCGTCCCGTCCAGGTCGGTGGCGATGAGCGAATATGCGATGGGTGCGGCCATGATCAGAGAATACGGACAGCGCGCCCCTTCGTTTCATCGTACGAGGGACACCGATGCCCGGTTGAAGGCCTCTGCACCGGTTGGCAACAACATGCTCCGCTACCTACCCGTGAGGCCGCATCGAGCGGTACCTTCCAAGTGTCCAGGGGGGACTTGATCGGGGGGTCGGGTTGAGCAGTGGGCGCATACGCGTGGCCGGGCCCGGGGAACTCGGCGAAGGGGAGAGGGAGCGCTGGCGTGCGCTGCGCGCGGCCTCCGAGGCACCGCGCAACCCCTTCATGGAACCGGAGTTCGCCGAAGCCGTCGGCAGGGTCAGGCCGGGTGCCCGGGTGGCCGTGGTGTACGAGGGACTGGAACCGGCCGGGTTCCTGCCCTATGAGCGAGGCCCGTTGGGGCAGGGCCGGGCGATCGGGCTCGGTGTCTCGGACGCGCAGGGCGCGATCCTGCGGCCGGGCCTGGACCTGGAGACCGGCCGGCTGCTGAGGGCCTGCTCGGTGTCGAGCTTCGCCTTCGACAATCTGGAGGCCGAGCAGCGGCTGTTCGTCCGGTACGCGGCCGAGGAGCACGCCACCTACGTCATCGACGTGGAGAAGGGCTACGAGACGTACGAGTCGGTGCTGCGCTCGCAGTCGCCGAAGTTCCTGAAGACCACCCTGGCCAAGGAGCGCAGGCTCGGCCGGCAGAGCGGCGAGCTGCGGTTCGTCTTCGACGAGCGCGAACCGGCCGCGCTGCGCACGCTCATGGAGTGGAAGTCCGCGCAGTACCGCAGGACCGGCCGCCGGGACCGGTTCGCCCAGGAGTGGATCACCCGGCTCGTCGGGCAGCTGGCCCGGACGAGGGCGCCGGAGTGCAGCGGCACGCTGTCCGTGCTGTACGCCGGTGAGCGGCCCGTCGCCGCGCACTTCGGGCTGCGTTCGTCCTCGGTGCTCGCCTGCTGGTTCCCGGCCTACGACCCTGAGTTCGCCAAGTTCTCGCCGGGTCTGGTGCTGCACCTGCGCATGGCCGAGGCGGCGGCCGCCGCCGGCATCGGCATGCTCGACCTGGGGCGGGGCGCGGCCGAGTACAAGGACGCGCTGAAAACGGGCGAACTGCCCGTGTACGAGGGTGCGGTGACCCGGCCGGGGGCCGGCGCGGCACTGCACTGGCTGAGCCGCGAGCCCGCGCGCCGCGCGCACAGCTTCGTCCGCAGCAGGCCGCGGCTCGCGTCGCTGGCCGCTCGGACGCTGAAGGGCGCGGCTCGGCTGCGCCGTACCTGACACACAAGGGGGGTGGGCGCATGGCCCGTTCGGCGCGTGCGCAGGAGGAGATCCGGCGGTTCCTGGACATCGGGGCGGTGCAGGTCGCCGAGCTGGACCTCGACGGTGACGAGGCGGTGCTCAGACCCGGCCCGGGGAGCCCGCCCGTGACGCACGGCGAGGTGTTCGTGCTGGTCAGAAGGGGTGGCCGACCCGTGGGCACACTGCTCGGGCGGGTTCCGGAGGGGGCGGACCCCCGGACCGTGCTGGCGGAGCGGGCGCGGGCGGAGTGCGGGCCGGCCGTCTTCGGCGAGCCCGGGGAACCGCCGTTCACGAGTGTCGTCGTGGCCACCCGGGAGCGTGCCGGGCAGCTGGCCCGGGCGCTGGACTCGCTGCTGGCGCAGGACCATCCGCGGTTCGAGATCGTCGTCGTCGACAACGCGCCCGTCACGAGCGAGACGCGGGAGCTGATCGAGCGGAAGTACGCCGAGCGCGTGCGGTACGTCTGCGAGCCTGTTCCGGGGCTGGCAGCCGCGCACAACGCCGGGCTGGACGCCGTCGGCGGCGAGGTGGTCGCCTTCACCGACGACGACGTGGTCGCCGACCCGCGCTGGCTGACCGAGCTGAGCGCGCCCTTCGCCGCCGACGCCGGGCTCGGCTGCTGCACCGGGCTGATCCTGCCCGCGCGGCTGACCACCCCGGCCCAGGTGCTGCTGGAAAGCCACGGCGGCTTCGCGAAGGGCTTCACTCCAAGGACGTACGACCCGGCGCACCCGCCGGGCGACGAGCCGCTGTTCCCGTTCACCGCCGGGCGGTTCGGCTCGGGCGCGAACATGGCGTTCCGGACGGCGGTGCTGCGTTCCGTCGGCGGTTTCGACCCGGCCACCGGCGCCGGGACGGCCGCCCGGGGCGGCGACGACCTCTACGGCTTCGTGCGGGTCCTGGCCCAGGGCCACCGGCTGCGCTACACGCCGTACGCCCTGGTCTGGCACCACCACCGGGAGACCTGGCGTGACCTGGAGACCCAGGCGTACGGCTACGGCGCCGGGCTCACGGCGTACCTCACCGCCGTGCTCGTGAACCGGCCCGCGCTGCTGCCGGCGTTCCTCGCGAGGCTGCCGCGGGGTCTGGCCCACGCCCGCGCACTGACCGCCGTACGCGAGGCGGAGGGCGGAGGGACGCCGGGTGATCACGACGTGCGGACCCATCCCTGGCCGCGGCGGCTGTCGCGGTTGCAGCGCAGGGGGATGCTGTACGGCCCGGCCGGCTATGTGAAGGCGCGGCGCGCGCTGCGCGCGACCGCTCGCTACGAGACGGCCCGGGGGGCGAGATGAAGACGGACGGCAGAGGCCGGGCGGAGCGGGGTGCGCAGGAGGGTGAGGGGCCGATAGCCCCGCCCCGTGCCCACGGCACTCCCGCCATCCCCGTCTTCCTGTACCACTCCGTGATGGACGATCCGCCGGAGTGGATAGCCGAGTTCACGGTCACGCCGAAGCAGTTCGGCGCGCACCTCGACGCCGTGGTCCGCAGCGGACGCACACCCGTGACGATCAGCGCCATCGCCGATCACCTGGCCGGGCGGGCGCCGCTGCCGCCCCGGCCCGTGCTGCTGACCTTCGACGACGGGTTCGCCGATCTGCCCGGCCCCACCGCCGAGGCCCTGGCCGCACGCGCGCTGCCCGCCACCGCCTACCTCACCACCGGCGCCATCGCCCCGGGCGGGCGCAGTCTGCTGCCGCCCGCCCCGATGATGACCCTGGCCCGGGCGGCGGAGCTGGAACGTTCCGGCATGGAGATCGGCAGCCACACCGTCACGCACGCGCAGCTCGACACCCTGTCCGCCAAGGACCTGGCGTACGAACTGCGCACCTCCAAGGCCGTCCTGGAGGACGCCCTCGGGCACGAGATCCGGCACCTCGCCTACCCGCACGGCTACAACAGCCCCCGGGTGCGGGCGATGTCGGCCCGGGCCGGCTACGAGACGGCGACCGCCGTGCGGCACGCGCTCAGCTCCGACCGCGACGAGCGCTACCGCATCGCCCGGCTCATCGTCCGGCGCACCCACACCGTCGCCGACGTCGAGGGCTGGCTGGCGGGGGCGGGCGCCCGGGTCGCGCCGTACCGCGACGGGCCGAAGACGATCGCCTGGCGCTGGTACCGGCGGGCCCGTGCGATGGTGCACGGGCCCGAGTTCGCGGGCTGACCCGGGCGGGCTAGCGCAGCGGCTGGTTGAGATACGGGTCGGAGACCGCCTTGCGCAGGCTGTCCCAGGCCGCGTCGTTGGCCAGCGCCAGGTTGCAGTGCGGCCCGGGGTCGCGGTAGTTCCACTGGAGGGCCGCCTTCACGCCCTCCAGGCCCTTCAGGACCCTGGGCACCTCCGCGTACCACTCGGCCTGCCGCTGCGGGCGGTTCGCGTCCGCGGCGGTGCCGAACTCGGAGAGCATCAGCGGCTTGTCGTCGGAGATGTTGGCGCGGATCCAGTCGTGCGTGGCCTTCTGGGTCTGCGCGAAGGTCAGCCAGCCCGCTTCGTGACAGCGGTAGTAGTTGTACTGGTTGTAGCCGACCCAGTCGACGTAGTCGTCGCCCGGGTACATCTTCTTGATCTCGTCGGCGTGGTCGAGGTACCCGGTGGTGATCCACGTCCACACGACGTTGTCGACGCCCAGTGCGCGGAAGCGGTCGTGGATGTGCCGGTAGGCCTTCACGTAGTCGGCGGGCGTGCCGTTGTCCGGGGTGCGGGTGTCCATCTCCAGGTCGAAGGAGAGGAAGACCTTCTTGCCGTAGTCCTTGATGCGCCGGGCCTGGACGTCGATGACCTTGTCGTCGAGCTCGCCGGCGGCGATCTGCTTCCAGGTCGGCTGCTGTCGCTTCGTGCCGCCCCACCACTTGCTCTCCCAGGACAGCAGCAGCAGGTGATCCTCGCCGACGCGCCGCTCCTCCGGGGTGAGCAGCTGGCCCTCGCGCCGGGTGCCCGAGGCCAGGGACATGTCGTGGTACGTGTACACGATGTCCAGCTCGCGGCCCACGCGCTTCTCGTAGGCGCGCACCTTCGCCGGCAGGTCGTCCCGCTCGTGCGGCACGAACGCCCCGAACCAGGCGCCGCAGGGCGGTTCCAGGAGGGCCGTGGGGCGGCAGTCCGCCCGGGAACCGGCGGCTCCCGGTTCCGGCCCCGATGCGTCCCGCAGGGCGAGTACGGCGACCAGGACCGCGCTGACGACCGTGGCCGACGTGATCAGCAGGCGGCGCCGGCTGGATGCCAGCGGGCCGGCGGACTGCGTCTGGTGCGGATCTTTGCGGTGCTGTCCTCCGGTCGTGCTCGGCGTGCGGCGAAAGGGACGGTGGGGGCGGTTGAACCTCACTGAGCGGAACCCTTCGGTGTCCTCGGCGTCGTCCTCGGCGGCGGGGAGGCGCGCAGCGGCGGGCAGAACGCGGCGAGTGTGGTCAGCAGCGTCAGCGTCAGCAGCACCCGCTGCGCGCTGAAGGTGTGCGTGGCGATCAGCACGGTCGCGACGAGCATCACGGCGCCGATGCTCAGGAACAGCGTCAGCATCAGCCGCTCCAGCAGGTCGGAGTGGCGGGCGAAGTCCGGCTCCCGGCGCTCCACGGGGCCCTCGGCGGGCCGCGCCCCCAGGGCGGGGGCGCAGACTCTGACCGCGGCCGCGCCCGGACCCGCCGCCAGGAAGAGCACGACTGCGGCGCCGCGCAGCGGTGATCCGCCGGGCAGGGCGAGCGCGGCCAGCGCCAGCCAGCCGCCGAACGGGGGCAGCATCCGGACCACGAGTTCCTGCGGTGTCATCGCTTCGCTCCCCCTGACTGCTTCAGTTCGTAGAGCCATCCGGCGCCGTTCTCCGCCACCAGCCGGAAGCGCGGCGAGGCCGCGACGGACGTCCGGATGCGGTCCAGCTGCGCCTTGTCGAGCTGCCCGTTCATCTCGGAGTTGGCCAGCTGCCCCTGGGTGAGCAGGAAGTAGGCCCGGGCCGGACGCTCCACGCCCGCCATGTCATCGGCGAGGGTGGCGGCCGGCTCCCGGACGATCTTGTCGACGTGGCTGCGGGCGTCGTCGAGAAACCAGTAGTGGTCGATGTTCCAGTAGGAGGCGTACGCGTCCGGGTAGTTGCGGTTGGCGGCGACGATGAGCGAGCCCTCGGGCGCCTGGTCGAAGAGTTGCCGTACGAGGGCCACTTCCTGCGGCGGGAAGTAGTTGATCCGGTCCTTGCCGGAGTAGGCGGGGACGAACGCCAGGGTTCCGCCGAGCAGCGCGGCCAGTGGCACCCAGGTGCCGATGCCCCACCGGCGGGCCTTGGCGGAGCCGGTGGCCTGCCGGTTTCCGGCCTCCTGCTCGGCGGCGTCGGCGGCCAGGGTGCGGACCTTGGGCAGCAGGGCCGCGGCGGCGAAGAAGGCGGCGCCGGGCAGCATGAACAGCAGCACCCGGAAGATCATCTCGCTGCCGTAGCTGCTCGCCGCGAACATCGGCAGCGGGGCCGCCGCGACCAGCAGCAGGGGCCGGGCACGGTGGCGCAGCACCCGCTGGCGCAGCACGCCGACGGCCGCGAGCAGCAGCACGGAGCCGGACAGCAGCCGGGCCGCCCAGGAGGTGGCGATCGCTCCGGCGCCGGTCGGGGTGGCGCCGTAGCCCGTCTCGACGTTGGCGCCGACGTCGCCGATGGAGCGGATCATGTCCGGCATCGCTGCGGACAGGAAGGGCAGCGCGGCCGTGAGGCACCAGGCCAGGAAGATCACCACGGTCGTGGCCAGCGGGACCCAGTCGCGGTAGCGGCGGCTCAGGCACAGGGCGAGCAGGCAGACGGCCAGCATGCCCGGGGTGAGCTGGTGGGAGATGACGATCGCCACGATCAGGACGGTGATCACCACCGTCCACACCGCCTGGCGCGGCCGGCCGCGCCGCACGGCGGACCGGCCGAAGCGGCGCAGGACGACGGCCAGGACGCCCACGTGCAGCGCGTACGCCACGGACTGCGGGGAGAAGTAGTCCTGCCCGACCCAGTTGGCCACGTAGAAGAGCCAGACCGCGGTCCAGATCAGCCGCCGGTCCTCGGTGAAGGTGCGGTAGATCAGCAGCAGCGGGAGCAGCAGCATCAGGCTGGAGACCAGGGGCCACCAGGCCATGAACATCGCCGCCGAGTCCACGCCCAGCAGCCGCTGGAGGGCGGCCTGGGCGGCGAAGAAGCCCGGCCACTGGTCGTACACCGCCATGTCGCCGACCTGGTCGGCCGTCTGCAGTCCGCCGGCCGTCAGCAGATGGTCGATGACCGCCTCGTGCTTCCACGCCCAGGCGTACAGCGGCGTCGGGTAGAGCACGGCCTGCGTGGCCCGCTCCATCACCAGCAGGCCCAGCACGTACGCCGCCGACCAGGCGCCCGGCCGGCGCGCGTCGCGGACCGTGAACCAGAAGCCGGTGGTGAGCACCGCGAGCCCCGCCCAGAAGGCCGGGTGCAGCGCGCTGACCAGCCCGTAGTCGTCGAGCCGCGAGACGTCGGTGTGCCGCACGGCGTACGCCCACAGCGCGAGCGCGACGAGCAGCGGCACACCCGGCCAGGCCGGTGCGCGGCGCCCGGACCGGGCCGCGGGCAGGTCGGACAGATCCGTCACGGGCTCATGGGCGGGGCTCGACGACTCCGAGGAGGAGGGGCTGGAGGACTGGCTGGCCGTCTCGGGGCCGCTGCCGGGGGTGGTCGCGCCGTCCCGTGCGGGTGTGGGTTCTGGCGTGGATCTCTCCCTCGGTGTGACTGGCGGACGCACGGTGGTTCCCCCCTGGCGGTTGCTCTCTTCGGCTCTGTTCTGCTCTTCGGGGCCTCTGTCGGCCTCTGTTCGGCTCTATGGGGCCTCTGTTCGGCCTCTGTCGGCCTCTGTTCGGCTCTATGGGGCCTCTGTTCGGCCTCTGTCGGCCTCTGTCGGCCCGGAGTCCGGGTCGGTCTCGGCTTCGGGTCCGGTCAGTCGCGGGGCGGGCCGCTCGGTGGTTCGTCGGCCGTTCGGCCGGCTGAGGGGCCTGTCGAGGCTGTGGTGCGGGAGCGCGCCCAGGCCGTCACGGCGCGGTGGAGCAGCAGGAGCAGCGTGAGGGCGACGAGCAGGGGCGGCGCGAGGGGTGCGAGCGCGTCACGCCACACCCAGCCGCCGACCGCGACGAGATACAGAACCCCCCAGCGCCCCGGCCACGGCAGCCGTCCGCCTGCGCTCGCGAGCAGCAGCCCCAGTGGTACGAGACACAGCAACTGGCAGAGCGGCGGCGCCCAGCGCAGCAGCGGTTCGGGCCCGGAGAGCCCCACCGCGTCCGCCAGGAAGCCGGCCGTCTTCTCATACAACGCCCAGTCCACCGGCCGCGGTTCCCGCCCGAGGGCGGCCGGTGCGGCGTACAGGGCGATGAGGGCGGTGCCGAGCGCCGTGCCGGGCAGCCACGGGTCGTGCCGGGTGCTCAGCGTGACGGCGGCGACGAACACCACGAGCAGCAGGCCGCCCGCGGTGAGCGACGGCAGGGGCAGGCCCTCCAGGATCTGACGGCCGGTCAGGGCCGCTTCGGACGCCCGGTCGAGCCACGGCAGGTCGCGCAGCGGGGCCCAGAAGAACACGGCGGCGACACCGAGCAGGCTCCACAGGGCGCCTCTGAGCCGCCGCTCCCGCGGCTCCTCGTCCGGTTCCCCGGGGTCGTGGGGCGGTGGCTGCCCGGCCGGACCCTCCGGCCGCACGATCAGCGCCAGCGTGTCCGCCTGGAGCGCCTCGCGCTCGTAGCCGGGGCGCCCTATGAAGAGCGTGACCGTGTCCTGGTCGCCCTCCTTGGGCTGGTAGGCGGCCCGGCGGGCCCAGGTCGTGCCGTACCCGGCGGTGGCGTTGAGTTTCGCCCAGTGGGTGCCGTAGGCGGGGGCGGCGGGCGCGCGGACGGCGGGCGCGCTGTCTTCGTGGCGCAGGGCCGCGCGCAGCCCGGCCATGGAGACGACGGCGATCAGTGTCATGCTCAGCAGCACCGCCCAGCCCGCGCCCGCGATTCCGGACGGGGTGAACAGCACGGCCGCGCTGCCCAGCACCAGGGCGCACATGGCCCCTTGGAGCGCGGCGAGCACACCCGTGCGCCCCTGGACGCGCAGTACGCCGATGTAGAGCTCCACCACCACCCGCGGCAGGGCGCCCAGGGCCAGCAGCCGCAGCACGGTCGAGCCGTGCTCGGCGTAGTCCGGGCTGAAGGGCGTGAGGATGTACGGGGCGAAGACGACCAGCACGGCCACGACCGGGACCAGCAGCAGCGTCATGCGCCGCAGGGCGCCCCGGACGCCGTCGGCGAGCTGGCGGGGGTCGTGCGAGGCGTGCGCGGTGAGCGACGAGGCCATGTTGATGGCCATGAACTCCATCGTGCCGCCGACGGTGTAGGCCACGTAGAAGTAGCCGTTCTCGGCGGCGCTGAAGCGGACCGCGACCATCACCGGCAGCAGGTTGATCATCGCCAGGCTGAACAGGGCACCCAGCGAGTCCCCGGCCAGGAAGCGGCCCATGTCCTTGATCTTCGGGGGTTCCTTGTCGCGGTCGGCCTCCGCCTGGCGCGGGATGAGCCGGCGGAAGATCAGCCAGCCCAGCGGCAGCGTGGAGAAGGCGATCGCCACCGCCCAGGAGACGAAGATGCCGAGCACGGGCAGCATGCCGGCGAAGACGGCCAGGAGGACCAGCTTCCCGACCGAGAACACCGCGTTCCCGGCGGGCACCCACTCCGCCTTGCGCAGTCCGGTGAGCACCCCGTCCTGGAGGGTGAGCAGCGCCCAGGCCACGCAGGCCGCGACGAACACCGCTCCCGCCACGGGCGTGCCCAGAGGCGCGTAGGACGCTCCCCACGCGTCGAGCGTGAGCAGGAAGACGGCGGCCGCGAGCGCCACGACCAGCGAACTGGCCACGTACGTGCCCCACACCAGGCGCCCGGTCCGGCGTCCCGCGCGCGGGACGAAGCGGACGACCGCGCCGATCATCGTCGTCGCCGTGATGCTGGCGAGCAGCCGCATCGCGGCGATCGCGGCCGAGCCCTGGCCGACGGCCTCCTCCGTGTAGTAGCGGGCGGCCACCAGCCAGAATCCCAGGCCCAGTACGGCGGAGACGCCGGTGCTGAGCATGAGGAAGTAGGCGTTCTTGAAGAGCGAGTCGTGGGTGTGGTCGCCGTCGGCAGGCTTCGGCCCGCCGCCGTCGGTGCGCGCGGCGGCGGGCTCGTGCACCTGGATCTCAGTCACGGGACTGTCCCAGCCCTCCCGGTGTCGGCCCGCTCCCGGGCAGCTCTCCCTCTCCCGGCGCCCGCACCGGCCGCGCCCCGGACCGCTCCAGCACTTCGGCGACCGTCCGCGCCCGCAGCGGGTCCACGGGCAGCGCGTGCCGTGCGAACCAGCGGGCCGCCTCGGGGGCCGGCGAGGGGTCGGTGAACTCCGCACCGGCGTAGTCGTCGAGTGGCGGGTCGTAGAGGTAGCCGACGACGATGCCCTGTCGCGCCAGAGCCGCCACCGCCGCGTCCCGGTCGGCCACGAACAGCGGCACACGGAACAACGGCTGTGCGTCGTAGGCGTCACGCCGCTTGGCCCACGGCGTGGAGAGCAGCAGCTCCGTGCCCGCCCGGCAGGCGTCCAGGACGTCGTCCAGCCGGTCGAGTCCCCGCCCGATGCGCCGCAGCCGCAGCCGGCCGCCCTCCAGTCGGTAGTCGTGCATGTCGACGCGCAGCCACGGGTGGTGGGCGTCGAGCCCGGGCGTGTGGCGGGCGGCGAGGGCGAGTTCGTCCGGGCGCAGCGGCATCCGGATCTCCTCGCGGTCCGCCAGCCCCAGCAGCCGGATCGCGGACCAAGCGGCGCGCCGCAGCCGCAGCCCGCGCACCGCGGCCTCCGCGTACGGCCGGATCAAGTAGGCGAGTTCGGCGCCGGCCCGGCGCGGGGCGAGCAGTCCGGCACAGGTCTTCTCCACCGCCTCACGCAGCCCCGGGTCGGCGAGCGAGAGCATGCCTCCGGCCTTGGCCCCGACGTGCTTGGACAGGCTGAACACGGACGCCTCGCCCCACGCCCCGACCGGTCTGCCCCCCACCCGGCTGCCGATCGCGTGCGCCCCGTCCTCGAAGAGCGGGATCCCCAGCGCGTCGCACTTCTGCCTGAGGCGCGGCGCCGGGTCCGGGTTCCCGTACAGGTTCGTCGTCAGCACGGCCGACACCGAGCCCCACACCTCGTCCGGCACGGCACCGATGTCGATGGACGCGTCGAGCGGGTTCAACGGCGCCTGCACCGGCCGCAGTCCGGCCGCGAGCACGACGAAGAAGATCACGTCGTCGTTGACCGGCGACATCAGCACCCGTCCGCCGGGCGGGCACCAGTGGCGCAGCGCCACGTACAGCCCGAAACGGCACGACGGTACGTACACACATTCCCGGCCGAGCCGGACGCGCATGGCCTCTTCCAGCCGCTTCGGCTGTCCGCCATGCCGCACCGAACCCGGACCGGCCTCCCCTATGGCCATCCGCCCCCCAGATGTGCCGTGGGAAAGCCCCCTCCCCGAGGCCTTCCGGCACCCGCCCAGAGTCGCCCCGTTCGCACCGGTCCGTCAAGATTGCGTCGCGTCCTGTGGATAACTTCCGGCACGTACGAATGCGGCGCCCCGTCCGGCGCGCCGGAGTCGCCCCGTCCGGTCCCACCCGGGCCCACCTGCCCCGTTCGTCCGTCTCCGCCTCCTCGGACTCTGCCCAGGACCGGCGTGTCACCCGTAACGTGTGGCACGACCACGAACACGTGGCGACGACATGGCACACCCGAAAGCGAGGCAGCACCCGATGCCCCCCTTCGATGTCCCCGAGGGCGACCCCTTCGGCCCGCACAACCTGCCGTACGGCGTGTTCTCCCTGCCCGGCTCGTCCCACCGGACCGTGGGCGTCCGGCTCGGCGACCACGTACTGGACGCGGGCGCCGCGGCCCACGCGCTGGGCTCGCCGTACGCCTCCCTGCTCGCGCGGCCGACCCTCAACCCGCTGCTGGCCGCGGGCCGCACCGCCTGGTCCGACGTGCGCCGGGCGCTGACCGCCTGGGTGACCGTGCCGTCCCACCGCGAGACCGTCGCACCGCTGTTGCACCCCCTGTCGTCGGTGACCCTGCACCTGCCGTTCGAGGTCGCGGACTACGTCGACTTCTACGCCTCCGAGAACCACGCCCGGAACGTCGGGCAGATCTTCCGCCCCGACGCGGAGGACTCGCTCACCCCCAACTGGAAGCACCTGCCGATCGGCTACCACGGCCGCTCCGGCACGGTCGTCGTCTCCGGCACGGAGATCGCACGCCCGTCCGGCCAGCGCAAGGCGCCCACGGACGCCGCCCCCGTCTTCGGCCCGTCCGTCCGTCTGGACATCGAGGCCGAGGTCGGGTTCGTCGTCGGCGTGCCTTCCCGGATGGGCGCGCCGGTGGCCCTCGGCGACTTCCGCGAGCACGTGTTCGGGCTGTGCCTCCTCAACGACTGGTCCGCGCGCGACATCCAGGCCTGGGAGTACGTGCCCCTCGGCCCGTTCCTCGGCAAGTCCTTCGCCACGTCGGTGTCGGCCTGGGTCACCCCGCTGGACGCCCTGGAGGAGGCGCTCGTGGCGCCTCCGGCCCGGACGCACGGGCTGCTGCCCTACCTGGACGACAGCGGCGAGGAACCCGGCGGCTACGACCTGCGGATCAGCGTCGCCGTCAACGGCCATGTCATCTCCGAGCCCCCCTTCTCCACCATGTACTGGACGGCCGCCCAGCAGCTGGCCCACATGACCGTCAACGGCGCCTCCCTGCGCACCGGTGACCTGTACGGCTCCGGAACGGTCAGCGGTCCGGCGGAGGGGCAGCGCGGCTCCCTGCTGGAGCTGACCTGGAACGGCCGCGAGCCGCTCGAACTCCCCGACGGCAAGCGCACGTTCCTGGAGGACGGTGACGAGGTGACCCTCTCGGCCTGGGCCCCTGGACCGAACGGCGTACGGGTCGGGCTGGGCGAGGTGACGGGGCGGGTGGTCCAGGGCTGACACGGACCGGCCGGGAGCCGGCCCTCCGGGTGTCCGATGGTCGTCCCTCCCGTTTCCTCTGTTGTCCTTCAGTCCCTGACGCACACCGCCCGGGCCCGTCATACTGGGCGCGGGGCGGTGTGCCCGCACGTACGCCACGCTCGGCGTGGTCACCGGTGCGCACGGCGACCGCCCTCCCCCGCACGACCCGTAGCCGCCCCTCTTCCGACGAGGAACCGGAGCCCGTGGCCATGACCGTCTGCCTGCTCCTGCTGAGCGTCGTCGCCATGACGGCCGCCGTCCCCGTTCCCCGTGCGCTGACGCGGGCCGCCTGGCCCGAGCGGGAACCGGTGGTCGCGCTGTGGGTCTGGCAGTGCCTGGTGGCCACGGTGCTGCTGTGCTGCGTGACGGCACTCTCCCTGGGCGCCGCGGCCGTCTTCGGCACCGTCCGCGCCCAGCTCTTCGCCCCGGCTCCCCCCGCCGTGACCGCGGCGTACGACCTGTCCACCGCCCCGCCCTGGGCCGCCGCCCTCACCCTGCTGCTGGCCTGCGGTGCCGCCTGGACGACGGCGATGCTCGCACGGGAGCTCGTCGAGGCCCGCCGGCGCCGCGCCCAGGCCCGCGCCCACCTGCGCGAGCGCGCCCCCGACCTCCCGGCCGGCCTGCCCGCGGCGCGCGGACCGCTGCTGGTCCTGGAGGACGAGTACCCGGACGCCTGGTGGATGCCCGGCAGCCCGTCCCAGCTGATCGTCACCACGGGCGCCCTGCACCGCCTCACCGGCCACCAGATCGACGCCGTCCTCACCCACGAGCGGGGCCACGCACGGGCCCGCCACGACTGGCTCCTGCACCTGTCCACGGCCCTGGCCACCGGCTTCCCGCGCATCCCGCTGTTCGCCCACTTCTGCGACCAGACCCACCGCCTGGTCGAACTGGCCGCCGACGACACGGCCTCCCGCCGCTGCGGCCACCTGACCACGGCCCTGGCCCTGATCGAGCTCAACCAGCACCGCGGCGTCCTGTCCTGCGCCTCCAGCCACCGCCTGCTGGGCGAGCGGGTCGACCGGCTCCTGGAACCGCCGCCCCGGCTGGGCCGCCGGCACCGGGCCCTGACCACCACGACGGCGGCACTCGTACCGCTGCTGCCCCTGCTCATCGCGTTCGCCCCGGGGCTGACGGCGCTGTCGTAGCCGGGGCGGCCCGTGCCGTGGTGGCGGATCTCCCCGCGGGCCGGCCGAAACAGCAGCTCAACAGTCGAACAGGTCACATTCCCGGTGGCGCAACATTCCCGCAACACCACTTTTCCTATCGGATAGGTATGGTCCGAACCATGCCCAGTGACCGCATCCGAGACCACGCCGGACAGGGAGCCGCGACCACCGTCGCCGCCCACCGCGCGCGGCGACGGCTGCGCGCCGACCGGGCCCGGCAACTGGCCGACCCGCTCCGCCGGTTGCTGCTCACCGGCGCCTTCCCGGGCGGTGTCCTCCCCCACGAGTCGGCCCTCGCCGCCGAGTACGGCGCCAGCCGCAACACGGTCCGCGAGGCGCTCGACCTGCTGCGGGCCGAGGGCCTCGTGGAGCGCCAGCCCGGCGTCGGCACCGTGGTCGTGGCCCACAAGTACCCCCACGGCCTCGACCGCCTGATGGGCCTCGCGGAAACCCTCCGCGAACACGGGCAGGTCACCAACGAGGTCCGCACCATGGGCCCCGCCCCGGCACCCGCGCCCGTCGCCGACCGCCTCGGGCTCGCGCCCGGCACCGACGTCCTCTACATCGAACGCCTGCGCAAGCTCGGCGGGCTGCCCCTGTCCCTCGACCTCACCTACATCCCCCTGGACATCGGCACCGAACTGCTCGGCGCCGACCTGGAGAACACCGACGTCTTCCGCCTCCTGGAAGCCGTCACCGGCCGGCCCCTCGGCCATGCCGAGATCACCCTGGAAGCGGTCAGCGCGGACACCCACTCGGCCGCCGTGCTCGAGGCCCCGCGCGGCGCCGCCGTCCTCATGCTGGAACGCCTCACCCACCTCGCGGACGGCCGCCCGGTCGACCTGGAGTTCATCCGCTTCCGCGGCGACCGCATCACCATGAGCGGCCTGCTGCACCGGACCCGGTAACCCACCCGCTCGCGCACATCCCTGGAGACAGCCATGCCCTTGGCGCCCCAGCGGGCCGACGTGCCCGTGACCATCGACGAGTCGAAGTGCATCGACGGCTGCACGCTCTGCGTGGACATGTGCCCGCTGGACTCCCTCGCCATCGACGAGCGCAACGGCAAGGCGTACATGCATGTCGACGAGTGCTGGTACTGCGGCCCGTGCGCGGCCCGCTGCCCCACCGGAGCCGTCACGGTCAACATGCCCTATCTGCTCCGGTGAGAGGCCGAAACCGTCATGTCCCGAACCACCACGCAACGCACAGCAGTCGCGATCTCCGCCGCCGTCCTCCTGCTCCCGCTCAGCGCCTGCGGCGGTGACACCGAGGCCGGCAGCGGCTCCACGGTCACCGTCACCGTCGGCTACCAGTCCAGGACGATCAACACCGTCACGGCGGGCACCCTGCTCCGCTCCCTCGGCTCCTTCGAGAAGCAGCTCAACGCCCTGCACGACGGCGTCCGTTACAAGGTGAACTGGCAGGACTACGCCACTGGGGCCCCCATCACCGCGCAGATGACCGCGGGGAAGATCGACATCGGCTCGATGGGCGACTTCCCCCTTCTCATCAACGCGGCCCGCGGCAAGCAGCTGAACAGCCCCACCCGCCTGGTCTCGGTCACCGGTTACAACCTCCGCGGCGGCCTCAACACCATCGTCACCGCGCCGGACTCCAAGCTGACCTCCCTGCAGGACCTGAAGGGCAGGAAGATCTCCACGAGCGTCGGCTCGGCCGCCGACGGCACCCTCGTACGGGCCTTGCAGCGCGCGGGCATCGATCCGGACAGCGGCATCGAGAAGCTCAACCAGCAGCCCTCCGTCGGCGCCTCCGCCCTCGCGGCGGGCAGCACGGACGCCCTGTCCCAGTTCGTCGCCTGGCCCGGCCTGCTCGCCTTCCAGGGCAAGGCGAAGGCGATCTACGACGGCGCCCGGCTGAACCTGCCCACCTTCCACGGCGTCACCGCCCGCGAGGACTTCGCGAAGCAGCGCCCGGCCGTACTGGAGGCCTTCCTGAAGGCCCAGGCGCAGGCGACCGACTACCTCAACGACCACCCGGTGGACGCCGCCGAGAAGGTCGCCAAGGCGACGGGTCTGCCCGCCGAGGTCGTCTACCTCTACAACGGCGGTCACGGCATCGCCACCTTCGACCCGGCCATCAAGCCCCAGCTCGTCTCCGCGCTGAAGCAGGACGTGTCGGTCCTCAAGTCGGCGAAGCTCACCGGCGACGTGGACGTCGACTCCTTCGTCGACGACCGGTACGTGAAGAAGGCCCTCGGGCCGGCGGCGTACGCCAGGCACCTCGCCACGAAGCCCGCACCGGCCGCGGGCGAGGCATGGCTCAAGGGCGCCTCGAAGACGGTCTCGTTCAACTCCCCCTCCAAGCTGCTGCGTTACGTCGCCGGGCACCGCGACGACCTGCGCGCCGCCTATGTCCCCGACACCACCACCGGCACCCTCTGGTTCGCCGACAAGGCTGTGTGGGTGGCCGACGGCGACCGGCTGCTGCCCTTCGTCGCCCCCGACACCGCGCAGGCGTACATCGCCGCGCACGGCGGAGCGCGGGTCGTCCCGTACGCCGATGCTCTGGAGCGGGCCTCGTGAAGCGGTACGCGCTCCGTCTCGTGTCGCTGGCCGCCGCCCTCGGCCTGTGGCAGGCGCTGACCAGCTGGAACATCGACCTGTGGCTGCGCTTCTCGCAGTTCCCCACCGTCACCGACGTGGCCCGGACCTTCGCCGCCCGGGTGTCCGGGCCGGACTACTGGACGGACCTCACCGACAGCCTCACCCGGATCCTCGCGGGCTTCCTGCTGGCCGCCGTCCTCGGGGTGGCCACGGGCGTGCTCGTGGCGCGCTCGCGTCTCGCCGAGGACCTGCTCGGTCCGGTGCTGGAGGTGATCCGGCCGATCCCGGCCATCGCCCTGGTCCCCGTCGCGATCCTGCTCTTCCCCTCCAACGAGCAGGGCATCGTCTTCATCACCTGCACCGCCGCCTTCTTCCCGGTGCTGGTCTCCACCCGGCACGCGGTGCGCGCCCTGACGCCCGTATGGGAGGAAGCCGTGCGCACCATGGGCGGCGGCCGGTGGCGGATCCTCGGCTCGGTCGTCCTGCCGGGCGCGCTGCCCGGCGTGTTCGGCGGTCTGTCCGTCGGCATCGGCGTCTCGTGGATCTGTGTGATCTCCGCCGAGATGATCTCCGGCCAGTACGGCGTCGGATACCGCACCTGGCAGGACTACACCGTCGTCGACTACCCCGGCGTGTTCGTCGGCATGGCCACCATCGGGGTCCTCGGCTGGCTCACCTCCACGGCCGTGGAACTGCTGGGCCGCCGTCTCACCCGCTGGCTGCCGCGCACCGCGTACGTGCCCGGCGCCCGGCCTCCCCGGCCCGACCGGTCCGACCGGTCCGTGACACCGGCGGCGGCACCGGCACCGGCCGACCCCGCCGAGGCCCCCGGAGGGGCCCGATCCGAGGAGGCACGCGATGAGCACCTCGTCTGAGACCGTCTCGAACACCCCGTCCAAGGCTGCCACGGACGCCTCGTCCGGCACCGGGCCGACAGCCCCGCCGGAGGCCGCCGCCCCCGTGCGCGGGACCCGGCTGACGCTCGCCGGTGCCTCCCTCGGCCGCCCCGGCGCGATCGCCCTGGACGAGGTCGGCCTGGACATCGCCCCCGGCGAGATCCTCACCGTCGTCGGCCCCTCCGGCTGCGGCAAGTCGACCCTGCTGCGCACCCTGGCCGGCCTGCTGTCGCCGCTCGCCGGCGATATCACCCAGGACGGGCACCCGCTGACCGGCCCCTCGGCCGACCGCGCCCTGGTCTTCCAGGAGGACGCCCTGCTCCCCTGGCGCACCCTGCGTGCCAACGTCGAACTCCCCCTCGCCATCCGCGGCGTGCCCCGCGCCGAGCGCCGGAGGCAGGCCCAGGCCTGGCTGGAGCGGGTCGGGCTCGGCTCGCAGGCACGGCAGTTGCCGCACCGGGTCTCCGGCGGGCAACGCCAGCGCGTCCAGCTGGCCCGCGCCCTGGCCGGACGACCGCGCGCCGTCCTGATGGACGAGCCGTTCGGTGCCCTCGACGCGCAGACCCGCGCGGGGATGCAGGACCTGCTGGTGGAGGTGCTCCAGGGCACGGGCGCCACCGTCGTCTTCGTCACCCACGACGTGGACGAGGCGCTGTTCCTGGGCGACCGCGTGGCCCTGCTCGGCGCGGGCGGCCTCGTCGCCGTCCGGGACATCCCCCGCCCGCGCGAGCGCGGCGCACACGACGACCCGGCGCGCGTGGCCCTGCGGCGCGACGTCCTCACCTCGCTCGGTACGTGAAAGGCACCCCGGTGACCACCTCCGTGAACCCCCCTGCGGACACCCCCCTGGCCGTCCCGCCCCTCGCCGTCCCGCCTCTCGCCGACGCCGAGGAACTGACCTGCGACGTCCTCGTCATCGGCGGCGGCACCGCCGGCACCATGGCCGCCCTGACCGCCGCCGAGCACGGCGCGAACGTGCTGCTGCTGGAGAAGGCGCACGTCCGTCACTCCGGCGCGCTCGCCATGGGCATGGACGGAGTCAACAACGCGGTCATCCCGGGCCGGGCCGAACCCGACGACTACGTCGCCGAGATCACCCGCGCCAACGACGGCATCGTCGACCAGTCCACCGTCCGCCAGACCGCCACCCGCGGCTTCGGCATGGTGCAGCGGCTGGAGTCCTACGGCGTGAAGTTCGAGAAGGACGAACACGGCGACTACGCGGTCCGCCAGGTGCACCGCTCCGGCTCGTACGTCCTTCCCATGCCGGAGGGCAAGGACGTCAAGAAGGTCCTCTACCGGCAGCTGCGGCGGCGCGAGATGCGGGAGCGGATCCGCATCGAGAACCGCGTGATGCCGGTGCGGGTCCTCACCGCCGGGGGGAGGGCCGTGGGGGCGGCCGGCTTCAACACCCGCACCGGGCAGTTCGTCCAGGTCCGCGCGGGCGCGGTGATCCTCGCGACGGGCGCCTGCGGCCGCCTCGGCCTGCCCGCCTCCGGCTACCTCTACGGCACCTACGAGAACCCCACCAACGCGGGCGACGGCTACGCCATGGCCTACCACGCGGGCGCCGAGCTCACCGGCATCGAGTGCTTCCAGATCAACCCGCTGATCAAGGACTACAACGGCCCGGCCTGCGCCTACGTCGCCAACCCCTTCGGCGGCTACCAGGTCAACCGGCACGGCGAGCGCTTCGTCGACTCCGACTACTGGTCGGGCCAGATGATGGCCGAGTTCGCGGCGGAGGTCGCCTCCGACCGGGGCCCCGTCTACCTGAAGCTGAGCCATCTCCCCGAGGAGTCGGTCTCGGCCCTGGAGACGATCCTGCACTCCACCGAGCGCCCCACCCGCGGCACCTTCCACTCCGGCCGCGGACACGACTACCGCACCCACGACATCGAGATGCACATCTCCGAGATCGGCCTGTGCGGCGGCCACTCCGCCTCCGGCGTCCGCGTGGACGACCACGCCCGCACGACCGTGCCGCGGCTGTACGCGGCCGGCGACCTGGCGTGCGTGCCCCACAACTACATGATCGGCGCGTTCGTCTTCGGCGACCTCGCGGGCGCGGACGCCTCCCAGTACACGGCGTACGAAGGGGAGTTGCCGGATGACCAGCTGCGTGAGGCGCACGAGCTGATCTACCGCCCGCTGCGCAACCCCGACGGCCCGCCGCAGCCCCAGGTCGAGTACAAGCTGCGGCGCTTCGTGAACGACTACGTCGCCCCGCCCAAGTCCGGCGCCCGGCTGTCGCTGGCCCTGGAGGCCTTCGAGCGGATGCACACCGACGTCGCCGAGATGGGCGCCCGCACCGCGCACGAGCTGATGCGCTGCGCCGAGGTCACCTTCATCCGCGACTGCGCGGAGATGGCCGCACGCTCCTCCCTGGCCCGGACGGAGTCCCGCTGGGGCCTCTACCACGATCGGCTCGACCACCCCCAGCGGGACGACGCCTCCTGGTTCCACCATCTCGATCTGCACAAGTCCCCCTCTGGTGCGATGGAGTTCACGGCAAGGCCCGTGGCTCCCTACCTCGTTCCGGTGGACGGCTTCGATCCCGTCGGCGGTCCGTCCCGTGTTCTCGGCGAGGTCCACGCCGAGGATGTGGCCACGGCGGGCTCGCGTGACCTGGCGCCGGTCGCGGCCGCGGTCGGGGCTGCGGCCGAGACGACGGAGCCGGTCCCGCCACCGGAGCCTTCGGCCGTCGCGCCCTCCGATGAGCAGTCCGCCGCCCGTCTTCTCGAACTCGTCGCCCTCGCCGACGAGGAGCCCGAACTCGTCGCCCTCCGGCCCTACTTGGCCGACCCCGTCGCCACCGTCCGCCGTGAGGCCGTCGCCGTGCTCACCGAGACGCTTCCGCGGGGAACGGGCACCGCCCTCGCCGCCGCCCTGCGCGACAGCGCCGCCGAGGTACGTGCCTCCGCCGCTGCCTCACTGCGGGAGCTGGTCGAGACGCTCCCGGCCGAGCCGGACCTGCGCGACGGTCTCGCCGCCGCCTTGGCGGAGCCGGACCCGGTGGTGCGCGCCGCGGCCCTGGACGTCCTGCGCGCCCTGCGCCTCGGAGACGCCGCCCTGTTCGCGGACTCTCTCGTGGACGCCGACATCGCCGTGCGCATCGAGGCCGTACGCGCCCTGGTGTCCGTCGACGCCGCCGGCGAACTGGCCGGCGCGGCGCTCGCCGACCCCTCCCGCGAGGTCCGGGTCGCGATCGCCAAGGGCCTGGCCACGGTGGGTGCCGAGCAGCTCGCGGGTGACGCCCCCGCCGCCGATCCCGCCGCGGGCGTCATCGAAGCGGCCCTCACCGGCCTCCTCGACGACCCCGATGCCCTGGTGCGGGCCGCGGCCTACAAAGCACTCGGCACCACCGGGTGCCCGGCGCCCCTCACCGCACGCGCCGTGGCCGCCCTGTCCGAGAGGGCCTGGCAGGTCCGGTCCGGAGCCGCCACCGCCCTGTCGGTCACCGACCCCGACGTCGCCGTCCCGGCGCTCGCCAAGGCCCTGGCGGACGCCAACGCCGACGTCCGCAAGGCCGCCGTCCTGGCGCTGACCCGGCACCGCGGCACCGAGGAGGCCCGGGCGGCGCTCGCCACGGCGACGACGGACTCCGACGCGGATGTCAGGGCGTACGCGGGACGGGCGCTGTGACCGGCCCGGCTTCCGGATCCGCCTGACCCGGCCGGAGCCCGGCCCTATATCCAGTCGTCGGGCTCCGGCTCCTCGTCCATCTCCGGCCAGTGGTCCGGCTCGCCCGCGTCCTGCCCGGCGGGGTGAGCCGCCTCCCGGCCGGACGCCGTCCGGGCCGGGGGCGAATCGCTCGCGGGAGCGGAGCCTGCCGGCCCGCCCAGCGAGGCGAGCACCTCCAGCACACCCTCGCCGTACGTCGCCAGCTTCTTCTCACCGACCCCGCTGACGCCGCCGAGCTCCCGCACCGACGCCGGCCACACCGTGGCGATCTCCCGCAGCGTGGCGTCGTGGAAGATGACGTACGCCGGGACGCCCTGCTCACGGGCCTGCTCGGCGCGCCAGGCGCGCAGTGCCTCGAACGCCGGCAGCAGTTCCTCGGGCAGCTCGGCGGCGACAGCCCTGCCCTTGCGCTCGCCCCGCCCGGAGCCGGACGACGAGGATCCCGACCGGGAGGTCGCGGGCTTCTTCGGCTCCTTGCGCAGCGGCACGTCCCGCTCCCGCCGCAGCACCGCCCCGCTCGCCTCGGTCAGCACCAGCGTGCCGTACTCGCCCTCCACCGCGAGCAGCCCCTGCGCGAGCAACTGCCTTATGACACCCCGCCATTCGGCCTCGGTCAGCTCCTCGCCGATACCGAAGACGGACAGCTGGTCGTGGTCGAACTGGATGACCTTGCCGGTGCGCTTCCCCAGCAGGATGTCGACGATCTGCACCGCGCCGAACTTCTGTCCGCGCTCCCGCTGCAACCGGACGACCGTCGACAGCGCCTTCTGTGCCGCGATGGTGCCGTCCCAGGTCTCCGGCGGGGTCAGGCACGTGTCGCAGTTGCCGCAGCCGGCCGCGTCCGGGTCCTGGCCGAAGTAGGCGAGCAGCTGGCCCCGGCGGCACTGGGCGGTCTCGCACAGCGCCAGCATCGAGTCCAGGTGGGCCTGGGCCCGGCGCCGGAAGGCCTCGTCGCCCTCGCCGGACTGGATCAGCTTGCGCTGCTGGATGACGTCGTTCAGCCCGTAGGCCATCCAGGCCGTCGAGGGCAGCCCGTCACGGCCGGCCCGGCCCGTCTCCTGGTAGTAGCCCTCGACCGACTTGGGCAGGTCGAGGTGGGCGACGAAACGGACGTCCGGCTTGTCGATGCCCATGCCGAAGGCGATGGTCGCCACCACGACCAGGCCGTCCTCCCGCAGGAAGCGGGACTGGTGGGCCGCGCGCGTGCCGGCGTCCAGGCCCGCGTGGTACGGCACCGCCTCGATGCCGTTGCGGCTGAGGAACTCGGCGGTCTTCTCGACCGAGTTGCGCGACAGGCAGTAGACGATGCCCGCGTCGCCCGCGTGCTCCTCGCGCAGGAAGCTCAGCAGCTGCTTCTTCGGGTCGGCCTTGGGCACGATCCGGTACTGGATGTTGGGCCGGTCGAAGCTCGCCACGAAATGGCGGGCCGTCGGCATGTTGAGCCGCTGGGTGATCTCCTGGTGCGTCGCGTGCGTGGCCGTCGCCGTCAGTGCGATGCGCGGCACGTCCGGCCAGCGCTCGCCGAGGAGGGACAGCGCCAGGTAGTCGGGGCGGAAGTCGTGGCCCCACTGGGAGACGCAGTGCGCCTCGTCGATCGCGAAGAGGGAGATCTTGCCGCGGGAGAGCAGGTCGAGTGTGCTCTCCAGCCGCAGCCGCTCCGGCGCCAGGTACAGCAGGTCCAGCTCGCCGGCGAGGAACTCGGCCTCCACCATCCGCCGCTCGTCGAAGTTCTGCGTGGAGTTCATGAACCCGGCCCGCACGCCCAGCGCCCGCAGCGCGTCCACCTGGTCCTGCATCAGGGCGATCAGCGGGGAGACGACCACACCCGTGCCCGGCCGTACCAGGGACGGGATCTGGTAGCACAGCGACTTGCCGCCGCCGGTTGGCATGAGCACGACGGCGTCGCCACCCGCCACCACATGCTCGATGACGGCTTCCTGCTCGCCGCGGAAGGCGTCGTAGCCGAAAACCCGGTGCAGCGTGGCCAGCGCCTCGCTCGCGTCGGCGCCGAGGGGCCCTGCGGGACCGCGGCCCGCGCCGGTTCCGGCCCCGGTCCCGGCCGCCCCGGTCCCGATCGCCTCCGCCCCGGTCACCGCGTCCAGTTCCGTCATCACACCCGTCCCGCCCGTCGCGCCCATCGTTGCGTCCCCCGTGCGTCGCGCCTCGACCACTGCGTCCACCATAGGCGCCCACACCGACAGCCCCGGAGTTATCCACAGGTCCGCCCCGTAGGGCTGCGTCAAGGACACGATCGTCGTTCACACGTTCGCAGGAGACCTGCCCGTTTCCGGCGGATAGTCTGAATGCACCCGCGAGACTCCGTCCCATGGGAGCACTGATGAGCGTCGCACCGAAGGCGTCCAAGCCCACCTGGCCGACCCCGCCGGAAGGCGGCTGGACCGCCGACGACCTGGACCGCCTCCCGAATCTTCCTCCGCACACGGAGCTGATCGACGGGAGCCTTGTCTTCGTGAGTCCGCAAACCGTCTTCCACGAGCGTGCCATCGACTTTTTCAAGTGGCAGCTGCAGTCTCTGGCACCCGCGGATCTCGAAGTGTTCCGAGAGTTCACCATCGACCTCGACCGCCAGAACCGTCCCGAACCGGATGTGGTCGTGGTACGCGGGGACATTGTGGAAGACCCTGATCAGACCCGGTTTCCCGCGGGCGCTGTGCTCCTGGCCATCGAGGTCGTCTCCGAGGACTCCGTCTCCCGCGACCGCGAGACCAAGCCCCTGAAGTACGCGCGTGCCAGGATTCCGCACTACTGGCGGGTCGAGAACGAGAACGGGCGCGCCGCGGTGCATGTCTTCGAGCTGGAGCCGACCACGGGCGCCTACACCGGCATCAACATCTTCCGCGAGCGGATGAAAGTGGACGTTCCGTTCCCGGCAGACCTGGACCTCACTCAGATCCGGGCACGCCGGGACAGGACGCAATAGACCTGGACAAGCCGCGGCCCGGCACCCCTGGGGGAGGGTACCGGGCCGCGGCTTTCGTCCAAGCGGCGTCAGCGCACGAACACTCCCGCCTGCCCCGCCAGATCCAGGAAGTACTGCGGTGCCACACCGAGCACCAGCGTGACCGCCACGCCCACCCCGATCGCCGTCATCGTCAGCGGCGACGGCACCGCCACCGTCGGGCCCTCCGGCCGCGGCTCGCTGAAGAACATCAGCACGATGACGCGGATGTAGAAGAACGCCGCGATCGCCGACGAGATCACACCGATGACGACGAGCGGGGCGGCCCCGCCCTCCGCCGCCGCCTTGAACACGGCGAACTTGCCGGCGAAGCCGGACGTCAGCGGAATGCCCGCGAAGGCCAGCAGGAACACCGCGAAGACCGCCGCCACCAGCGGGGACCTGCGCCCGAGGCCGGCCCACTTGGACAGGTGCGTCGCCTCGCCGCCCGCGTCGCGGACCAGGGTCACCACCGCGAAGGCGCCGATCGTCACGAACGAGTACGCCGCCAGGTAGAACAGCACCGACGAGACACCGTCGGGCGTGGTCGCGATGACACCCGCGAGGATGAACCCGGCGTGCGCGATCGACGAGTACGCCAGCAGCCGCTTGATGTCGGTCTGCGTGATGGCGACGATCGCACCGCCCAGCATCGTGACGATGGCCACGGCCCACATGACCGGCCGCCAGTCCCAGCGCAGGCCCGGCAGGACGACGTAGAGCAGTCGCAGCAGGGCGCCGAACGCCGCCACCTTCGTCGCCGCCGCCATGAAGCCGGTCACGGGCGTCGGCGCGCCCTGGTACACGTCCGGTGTCCACATGTGGAACGGCACGGCGCCCACCTTGAACAGCAGGCCCATCACCAGCAGGGCGGCGCCGATCAGCAGCAGCGCGTCGTTGCCCATGGTGTCGGCGAGCGCCGGGTTGACGTCCTGCACGGTGCCGTCGACGACCTGCGCGATCGTCGCGTACGACATCGAGCCCGCGTAGCCGTAGAGCAGGGCGATGCCGAACAGGGTGAACGCGGAGGCGAAGGCGCCGAGCAGGAAGTACTTGACCGCCGCCTCCTGCGACATGAGCCGCTTACGGCGGGCCAGCGCGCACAGCAGGTACAGCGGGAGGGAGAGGACCTCCAGCGCGACGAACAGCGTCAGCAGGTCGTTGGCCGCCGGGAAGATCAGCATGCCGGCGACGGCGAACATCAGCAGCGGGAACACCTCGGTGGTGGTGAACCCGGCCTTGACCGCGGCCTTCTCGCTCTCACTGCCCGGCACGGACGCGGCCTGCGCGGCGAAGGAGTCGACGCGGTTGCCGTGCACCACCGGGTCGAGGCGCCGCTCGGCGAAGGTGAACAGGCCCACCAGGGCCGCCAGCAGGATCGTGCCCTGGAGGAACAGGGCGGGCCCGTCGACGGCGATCGCGCCCATCGCGGCGATGCGCGCCTTGGTCGTGCCGTAGCCGTCGGCCGCGAGGGCCACGACCGCGGCGAACGCGGCCGCGAGGGCGACGACGGACACGAACATCTGGGCGTAGTAGCGCGATTTGCGCGGGACGAACGCCTCGATGAGGATCCCGATGATCGCCGCGCCGACGACGATCAGGGTCGGCGACAGCTGGCCGTACTCGAACTTCGGTGCGTCGATCTTGGTGATCGGATCGGCCGCGTTTGTCCACAGGCTGTGGACGGCTGTTGCGCTCACTTGGCCGCCTCCACCTCGGGCTGGGGGTCCTTCTTCTGTACGTCGGACATGGTCTGTTTGACCGCCGGGTCGATGATCTCCGTGACGGGCTTCGGGTAGACGCCCAGGAAGATCAGCAGGACGACCAGCGGGGCGACGACCACGAGCTCACGGACCCGCAGGTCCGGCATCGCGGAGACCTCCGGTTTCACCGGGCCCGTCATCGTCCGCTGGTAGAGGACGAGGGTGTAGAGCGCGGCGAGGACGATGCCGAAGGTGGCGATGATGCCGATCACCGGGTAGCGCGTGAACGTGCCGACCAGCACCAGGAACTCACTGACGAACGGGGCAAGACCCGGCAGGGAGAGGGTGGCGAGGCTGCCGATCAGGAAGGTGCCGGCGAGCACCGGGGCGACCTTCTGCACGCCGCCGTAGTCGGCAATGAGCCGCGAGCCGCGCCGGGAGATCAGGAAGCCCGCCACCAGCATCAGCGCGGCCGTCGAGATGCCGTGGTTGATCATGTAGAGCGTCGCGCCGGACTGGCCCTGGCTGGTCATCGCGAAGATGCCCATGATGATGAAGCCGAAGTGGGAAATCGACGCGTACGCCACCAGCCGCTTGATGTCCCGCTGGCCGACCGCGAGCAGCGCCCCGTAGATGATGCTGATCAGGGCGAGGACGAGGATCGCGGGCGTGGCCCACTTGCTGGCCTCCGGGAAGAGCTGGAGACAGAAGCGGAGCATCGCGAACGTGCCCACCTTGTCGACGACCGCCGTGATGAGCACCGCGACCGGGGCCGTGGACTCCTGCATGGCGTTGGGCAGCCAGGTGTGCAGCGGCCACAGCGGCGCCTTCACCGCGAAGGCGAAGAAGAAGCCGAGGAACAGCCAGCGCTCGGTGTTGGTCGCCATGTCGAGCGTGCCGTTGGCGCGGGCCTCGGCGATCTCCTGGAGCGAGAAGTTCCCGGCGACCACATACAGGCCGATCACCGCGGCCAGCATGATCAGACCGCCGACCAGGTTGTAGAGGAGGAACTTGACGGCCGCGTACGAGCGTTGTGTCGCCGCCGCCTTCTCGCCGTGCTCGTGGGCACGGTCCCCGAAGCCGCCGATGAGGAAGTACATCGGGATCAGCATGGCTTCGAAGAAGATGTAGAAGAGGAAGACGTCGGTGGCCTCGAAGGAGAGGATCACCATCGCCTCGACGGCGAGGATCAGGGCGAAGAAGCCCTGCGTCGGCCGCCAGCGGCTGCTGCCGGTCTCCAGGGGGTCGGCGTCGTGCCAGCCCGCGAGGATGATGAACGGGATCAGCAGCGCCGTGAGCGCGATGAGCGCCACGCCGATGCCGTCCACGCCCAGTTCGTAGCGGACGCCGAAGTCGGCGATCCAGGCGTGGGACTCGGTGAGCTGGTAGCGGTCGCCGCCCGGGTCGAAGCGCACCAGGACGACGATCGCCAGGGCGAGCGTGGCGAGCGAGAAGAGCAGCGCCAGCCACTTGGCCGCGGTGCGCTGCGCGGCCGGGACGGCGGCGGTGGCGATCGCCCCGACGGCCGGGAGCGCCGCTGTCACTGTCAGCAGAGGAAAGGACATCGGTATCAGACCGCCCTCATCAGCAGGGTCGCGGCGACGATGACCGCCGCACCCCCGAACATCGAGACCGCGTAGGAGCGGGCGAAGCCGTTCTGCAGCTTGCGCATCCGCCCGGAGAGGCCGCCGACCGAGGCCGCCGTGCCGTTGACGACGCCGTCGACCAGGGTGTGGTCGACATAGACCAGGGACCGCGTGAGGTGCTCGCCGCCGCGCACCAGGACGACGTGGTTGAAGTCGTCCTGGAGGAGGTCGCGGCGGGCGGCCCGGGTGAGCAGCGAGCCGCGCGGGGCGACGGCCGGGACCGGGCGGCGGCCGTACTGGGCCCAGGCGATGGCGACGCCGATGATCATGCAGGCGACGGTCGCGCCGGTGACCACGCCCGCGCTGATCGGCGGGTTGCCGTGGCTGTGTCCGGTGACGGGCTCCAGCCAGTGCACGAACCGGTCGCCGATGCTGAAGAACGCGCCGCCGGCCACCGATCCGACGGCCAGCACGATCATCGGGACCGTCATGACCTTCGGCGACTCGTGCGGGTGCGGCGGGGTGTACTCGCCGCGCGTCTCGGCGGCGGGCTCCGCGCTCGGCTCGGCCGGGGACGGCGTCGGGGCGTGGCGCCAGCGCTCCTCGCCGAAGAACGTCATCAGCATCACGCGCGTCATGTAGAACGCCGTGATGGCCGCGCCGAGCAGGGCACAGGCGCCGAGGATCCAGCCCTCGGTGCCGCCCTTGGCGAACGCCGCCTCGATGATCTTGTCCTTGGAGAAGAAGCCGGACAGGCCCGGGAAGCCGATGATCGCCAGGTAGCCGAGGCCGAAGGTGACGAAGGTGACCGGCATGTACTTCCGCAGTCCGCCGTAGCGGCGCATGTCGACCTCGTCGTTCATGCCGTGCATGACCGAACCGGCTCCAAGGAAGAGCCCGGCCTTGAAGAAGCCGTGCGTCACCAGGTGCATGATCGCGAAGACGTAGCCGATGGGGCCGAGGCCGGCGGCGAGGATCATGTAGCCGATCTGCGACATGGTCGAGCCGGCCAGCGCCTTCTTGATGTCGTCCTTCGCGCAACCGACGATCGCACCGAACAGCAGCGTGACCGCGCCGACGATGGTGACCACCAGCTGCGCGTCCGGGGCGCCGTTGAAGACGGCCGCGGAGCGGACGATCAGGTAGACGCCCGCCGTCACCATCGTCGCGGCGTGGATGAGGGCCGAGACCGGGGTCGGGCCCTCCATCGCGTCCCCGAGCCAGGACTGCAGCGGCACCTGGGCGGACTTGCCGCAGGCGGCGAGGAGCAGCATCAGCGCGATCGCGGTCAGCTTGTCCTCGCCGGCGGCACCGGCGAGCCCGGCCTCACCGTGGTCGCCGAGCACCGGCCCGAAGGCGAAGGTGCCGAACCACAGGAACATCAGCATGATCGCGATGGACAGGCCCATGTCGCCGACGCGGTTGACCAGGAAGGCCTTCTTCGCGGCCGTGGCGGCGCTGGGCTTGTGCTGCCAGAAGCCGATCAGCAGGTAGGAGGCGAGACCGACGCCCTCCCAGCCGACGTACAGCAGCAGGTAGTTGTCGGCGAGGACGAGGATCAGCATCGCCGCGAGGAACAGGTTCAGATAGCCGAAGAAGCGGCGGCGCCGCTCGTCGTGCTCCATGTACCCGATCGAGTACAGGTGGATCAGCGATCCGACGCCCGTGATCAGCAGCACGAACGTCATGGACAGCTGGTCGAGCTGGAAGGCGACGTCGGCCTGGAAGCCCTCGACCGGGATCCAGCTGAACAGGTGCTGGCTCAGGACGCGGCTCTCGGCGTCCCGGCCCAGCATGTCGGTGAAAAGCACCAGGCCGAGCACGAAGGAGACGGCCGCGAGCAGGGTGCCGAGCCAGTGGCCGACGGCGTCCAGCCGCCGCCCGCCGCACAGCAGGACCGCCGCTCCGAGCAGGGGCGCCGCCACCAGCAGCGCAATGAGGTTCTCCACGATTCTTCCGACCCCTTACAGCTTCATCAGGCTGGCGTCGTCGACCGAGGCCGAGTGGCGGGCACGGAACAGGGACACGATGATCGCGAGCCCGACCACGACCTCGGCGGCGGCGACGACCATCGTGAAGAAGGCGATGATCTGGCCGTCGAGGTTGCCGTGCATCCGGGAGAAGGCGACGAACGCGAGGTTGCAGGCGTTGAGCATCAGCTCGATGCACATGAACACGACGATCGCGTTGCGCCTGATCAGCACGCCGGTGGCGCCGATCGTGAACAACAGGGCCGCGAGGTACAGGTAGTTGACCGGGTTCACTTCGACGCCTCCTCGGACCGCTGGAACTTCGCCGGCCCGACCGCCCTGCGCTCAAGACGCTCCTCGGACCGCTGCTCCAGGGCCTTGAGGTCGTTGAGTGCCTCCCGCGACACGTCGCGGATCTGGCCGCGGTCGCGCAGGGTCTTGCTGACGGTGAGGTCGGACGGGGTGCCGTCGGGCAGCAGGCCCGCGATGTCGACCGCGTTGTGCCGGGCGTACACGCCGGGCGCCGGCAGCGGCGGCAGTTGCCTGCCCTCGCGCACGCGCTCCTCGGCGAGCTCCCGCTGCGTCTTGGCCCGCTCGGTGCGCTCGCGGTGGGTGAGCACCATGGCGCCGACGGCGGCCGTGATGAGCAGGGCGCCGGTGATCTCGAACGCGAAGACGTACTTGGTGAAGAGGAGGGCGGCGATGCCCTCCACGTTGCCCCCGGCGTTCGCCTGGCCGATGCCGTTGAACTCCTTCAGGGACGCGTTGCCGATCCCGGCGACGAGCAGGACGCCGAAGCCGAGCCCGCACAGGGCGGCCAGCCAGCGCTGGCCCTTGATGGTCTCCTTCAGGGAGTCCGCCGCCGTGACGCCGACGAGCATCACCACGAACAGGAACAGCATCATGATCGCGCCGGTGTAGACGACGATCTGGACGACGCCCAGGAAGTAGGCGCCGTTGGCGAGGTAGAACACCGCCAGGATGATCATGGTCCCGGCGAGGCAGAGCGCGCTGTGCACGGCCCGCTTCATGAGGATGGTGCACAGGGCGCCGATCACCGCGACGGTGCCGAGGATCCAGAACTGGACGGCCTCTCCGGTTGAGGTGGAGTAGGCGGCGAGCTGGGTGGTCATCGGCCGGCCACCTTCCCCGACGCCGGTTCCGTCCCGCCGAAGGTCGAGTCGGCCTCCTGCACGACCTCGCCCTTGGAGTGGGCGACCTGCCGCTCGGTGCCGGGCGCGGCCTCCGTCACCAGGCCCCGGTAGTAGTCCTGTTCGTCCGTGCCGGGGTAGATGGCGTGGGGCGAGTCGACCATCCCCTCCTCCAGACCGGCGAGCAGCTGCTCCTTGGTGTAGATGAGGTTGGCCCGGCTGGAGTCGGCCAGTTCGAACTCGTTGGTCATCGTGAGCGCCCGGGTGGGGCAGGCCTCGATGCACAGGCCGCACAGGATGCAGCGGGCGTAGTTGATCTGGTAGACCCGGCCGTACCGCTCGCCCGGCGAGTAGCGCTCCTCGTCGGTGTTGTCCGCACCCTCCACGTAGATCGCGTCGGCGGGGCAGGCCCAGGCGCACAGTTCACAGCCGACGCACTTCTCCAGGCCGTCCGGATGGCGGTTGAGCTGGTGCCGTCCGTGGAAGCGGGGAGCCGTGGTCTTCTGCTGCTCCGGGTACTGCTCGGTCAGCCGCTTCTTGAACATGGCCTTGAAGGTCACGCCGAAGCCGGCCACGGGGTTCTGGAAACCGGGCTTGGTGTCCTTGGGTTCCTCGGCCTTCGAACGCTCGAGTTCCTCAGCCATCGGACGCCTCCTTTCCATCCGTAGATCCGCTCAGAGATCCGTCACTCTGAGTATCGGGCCCACCACTGACAATCAACTCCCGCTCACGGCGCGAGCGGCGGCGTGGGACCGGCGGTAGTTCCTGTCCGGGCAGCGGCGGCACGGGGAATCCGCCCGCCATCGGGTCGAAGGCGGCCGGGGTCTCGGCCGGCTGTTCGGCCTTCTTGGCCTTCTCGCGGAACAGGTCGGCGACGAAGGAGAGCAGGAGCAGGGCGAGAACGCCGCCGCCCACGTAGAGGGCGATGTCGGCGAAGTCGTAGCCCTCGTTCCGGAAGGCCCGCACGCTCGCGACGAGCATCAGCCAGACCAGCGAGACCGGGATGAGGACCTTCCAGCCGAGCTTCATCAGCTGGTCGTAGCGGACGCGCGGGAGGGTGCCGCGGATCCAGATGAACATGAAGAGCAGCAGCTGGACCTTGACCGTGAACCACAGCAGCGGCCACCAGCCGTGGTTTGCGCCCTCCCAGAAGGTGCTGATGGGCCAGGGAGCCCGCCAGCCGCCGAGGAACAGGGTGGTGGCGACGGCCGAGACGGTCACCATGTTGACGTACTCGGCGAGCATGAACATCGCGAACTTGATCGACGAGTACTCGGTGTTGAAGCCGCCGACCAGGTCGCCCTCGGACTCCGGCATATCGAAGGGGGCTCGGTTGGTCTCGCCCACCATCGTGACGATGTAGATGATGAAGGAGACCGGCAGCAGCACGATGTACCAGCGGTCTGCCTGCTGCTCCACGATCGTCGACGTCGACATCGACCCCGAGTAGAGGAAGACGGAGGCGAAGGCGGCGCCCATCGCGATCTCGTAGGAGATCATCTGCGCGCAGGAGCGCAGGCCGCCCAGCAGCGGGTAGGTCGAGCCGGAGCTCCAGCCCGCCAGGACGATGCCATAGATGCCGACCGAGGCGACCGCGAGGATGTAGAGCATCGCGATCGGCAGGTCGGTGAGCTGCATCGTGGTGCGCTGGCCGAAGATCGAGATCTCGTTGCCGGCCGGGCCGAAGGGGATCACCGCGATCGCCATGAAGGCCGGGATCGCCGCGACGATCGGCGCGAGGACGTACACCACCTTGTCCGCGCGCTTGACGATGACGTCCTCCTTCAGCATCAGCTTGATGCCGTCGGCGAGCGACTGGAGCATGCCCCAGGGGCCGTGCCGGTTGGGGCCGATGCGCAGCTGCATCCAGGCGACGACCTTGCGCTCCATGACGATGGAGATCAGCACGGTCACCATCAGGAAGGCGAAGCAGAACACCGCCTTGATGACGACCAGCCACCAGGGGTCGGTGCCGAACATCGAGAGGTCTTCAGCGGCGAGGTACGGGCTCATGCCTCCACCTCCTTGGGGGCCTCGCCGGCGAGCGTCGCCGGGCCGATGCGGACGAGGGAGCCGGGCCGCGCCCCGGTGTCGGAGGCGACGCCGCCGCCGGTGGAGTTGAGCGGCAGCCACACCACCCGGTCGGGCATGTCACTGATCTGGAGCGGGAGTTCCACGACTCCCTGGGGGCCGGTCACCGCGAGCAGGTCGCCGTCCTTGACGCCCGCCTCGGCGGCCGTCGGGGCCGACACCCGCGCGCGGGCGGCGTGCCGGGTGCCGGCGAGCGCCTCGTCGCCCTGCTGGAGGACGCCCTGGTCGAGCAGCAGCCGGTGCCCCGCGAGGACGGCTTCCCCGACGGCGGGCCGCGGCAGTGCGGCCGCGGTCTCCAGGGGTTCGCCGGCCCGCGGGCCGTCCCAGGCGCCGAGCCGGTCGATCTCGCCGCGCACGGTGCGCAGGTCCGGCAGTCCGAGGTGGACGTCCATGGCGTCGGCCAGCATCTGCAGCACGCGCGCGTCGGTGGGCGCGGGGCGGCGGGTCATCTGGTCGGGCTTGAGCGCGGCCTCGAAGAAGCGGATGCGGCCTTCCCAGTTGAGGAAGGTGCCGGCCTTCTCGGCTACCGCGGCCACGGGCAGGACGACATCGGCCTTGCGGCTGATCTCGCTCGGCCTGAGTTCCAGCGAGACCAGGAAGCCCACTTCGTCGAGCGCCGCACGCGCGCGTGCCGGGTCGGGCAGGTCGGCGATCTCCACCCCCGCCACCAGCAGGGCCTGGAGTTCACCCGTCGCCGCTGCTTCCACGATCTGGCCGGTGTCGCGGCCGTAGCGGTGCGGGAGACCGGCGACGCCCCAGACGGCGGCGACCTCGTCCCGCGCGCGCGGGTCGGTGGCCGGGCGTCCGCCCGGCAGCAGCGACGGCAGCGCACCCGCCTCGATCGCGCCGCGTTCCCCGGCCCGGCGCGGGATCCACACCAGCCGGGCACCGGTCGCGGAGGCCGTGCGTGCGGCGGCGGTGAGCCCGCCGGCCACCGCGGCCAGCCGCTCACCGACGACGATCACCGCGCCCTCGGCCCGCAGCGCCTCGGCGGCGAGCGCACCGTCGTCCTCCAGGCCGGCGCCGTTCGCGAGCGCGTCCAGCCACTCGGTCTCGGTGCCGGGAGCGGCCGGCAGCAGCGTGCCACCGGCCTTCTCCAGACCGCGGGTGGCGTGCGTGGCGAGGGAGAAGGTCCTCTGCCCGTGCTTGCGCCAGGCCTTGCGCAGCCGCAGGAAGACGCCGGGCGCCTCCTCCTCCGCCTCGAAGCCGACCAACAGGACGGCCGGTGCCTTCTCCAACGCGGTGTACGTGACGCCGGTGCCGTCGAGGTCCCGGCCGCGCCCGGCGATCTGGGCGGCGAGGAAGTCGGCCTCCTCGCTGCTGTGCACCCGCGCGCGGAAGTCGATGTCATTGGTGTCGAGCGCCACGCGCGCGAACTTGCTGTACGCGTAGGCATCCTCGACGGTGAGGCGGCCGCCGGTCAGGACACCGGTGCGGCCTCGGGAGGCCAGCAGCCCCTGGGCCGCGATCTGGAGCGCCTCCGGCCAGGAGGCCGGCTCCAGCTCGCCCTCGGCGTTGCGCACCAGCGGCGTGTCGAGCCGGTCGCGCTGCTGCGCGTACCGGAACCCGAACCGCCCCTTGTCGCAGATCCACTCCTCGTTGACCTCGGGGTCGTCGGCGGCGAGCCGCCGCATGACCTTGCCACGCCGGTGGTCGGTGCGCGTGGCGCAGCCGCCGGAGCAGTGCTCGCACACCGACGGGGAGGAGACCAGGTCGAAGGGACGGGAGCGGAATCGGTACGCCGCCGAGGTCAGCGCGCCGACCGGGCAGATCTGGATGGTGTTGCCGGAGAAGTACGACTCGAACGGGTCGCCCTCACCGGTGCCGACCTGCTGGAGGGCGCCCCGCTCGACCAGCTCGATCATCGGGTCGCCCGCGACCTGGTTGGAGAACCGGGTGCAGCGGGCGCACAGCACGCACCGCTCGCGGTCCAGCAGCACCTGCGTGGAGATCGGGACGGGCTTCTCGTAGGTCCGCTTGCGGCCCTCGAAGCGGGAGTCGGCGTCGCCGTGCGACATGGCCTGGTTCTGCAGCGGGCACTCGCCGCCCTTGTCGCAGACCGGGCAGTCCAGCGGGTGGTTGATGAGCAGGAGCTCCATCACACCCTTCTGGGCCTTCTCCGCGACCGGGGAGGTGAGGTGGGTCTTGACGACCATCCCGTCCGTACAGGTGATCGTGCAGGACGCCATCGGCTTGCGCTGGCCCTCGACCTCGACGATGCACTGGCGGCAGGCGCCGGCCGGGTCGAGCAGGGGGTGGTCGCAGAACCGGGGGATCTCGATGCCGAGCTGCTCGGCGGCCCGGATGACCAGGGTGCCCTTGGGCACGCTGATCTCCGCGCCGTCGATCGTCAGCGACACGAGGTCCTCCGGCGGGACCGCCGCCTCTCCCCCGCCGGAGGGAGAGCTGGTGGTCACGGTCATGCGTTCACCTCCGTGCGGTCGGCCCAGGCCGTCGACTTGGCCGGGTCGAAGGGACAGCCCCGGCCCGTGATGTGCTGCTCGTACTCCTCGCGGAAGTACTTCAGCGAGGAGAAGATCGGCGAGGCGGCGCCGTCGCCGAGGGCGCAGAAGGACTTGCCGTTGATGTTGTCGGCGATGTCGTTCAGCTTGTCGAGGTCGGACATCTGTCCCTTGCCGGCCTCGATGTCGCGCAGCAACTGCACGAGCCAGTAGGTCCCTTCACGGCAGGGCGTGCACTTGCCGCAGGACTCGTGGGCGTAGAACTCCGTCCAGCGGGTGACGGCACGGACCACGCAGGTCGTCTCGTCGAAGCACTGGAGGGCTTTGGTGCCGAGCATGGAACCCGCGGCGCCCACTCCTTCGTAGTCAAGAGGGACGTCGAGGTGCTCGTCGGTGAACATCGGGGTGGAGGAGCCGCCCGGCGTCCAGAACTTGAGGCGGTGCCCGGGGCGCATGCCGCCGCTCATGTCGAGGAGCTGGCGGAGCGTGATCCCGAGCGGCGCCTCGTACTGGCCGGGGCTGGCGACATGGCCGGAGAGGGAGTAGAGCGTGAAGCCGGGCGACTTCTCACTCCCCATCGACCGGAACCATTCCTTGCCCCGCTGGAGGATCGCGGGAACCGACGCGATCGATTCGACGTTGTTCACCACAGTCGGGCACGCATAGAGGCCCGCGACGGCAGGGAAGGGAGGACGAAGCCGCGGCTGGCCCCGGCGGCCTTCGAGCGAGTCCAGCAGTGCGGTCTCCTCACCGCAGATGTACGCGCCCGCGCCCGCGTGCACGGTGATGTCGAGGTCGAGTCCGCTGTCCAGGATGTTCTCGCCCAGGAAACCGGCCTCGTACGCCTCGCGCACGGCCGAGTGCAACCGCCGCAGCACGGGGACGACTTCACCACGCAGATAGATGAAGGCGTGCGACGACCTGATGGCGTAACACGCGATGATCATGCCCTCGATGAGGCTGTGCGGGTTCGCGAAGAGGAGCGGGATGTCCTTGCACGTCCCCGGCTCCGACTCGTCGGCGTTGACAACAAGATAGTGCGGCTTGCCGTCCCCCTGCGGAATGAACTGCCACTTCATCCCGGTGGGGAATCCCGCGCCGCCGCGTCCGCGCAGACCGGAGTCCTTGACGTAGGCGATGAGGTCGTCCGGCGTCATGGCGAGCGCCTTGCGCAGCCCTTCGTACCCGTCGTGCCGCCGGTAGACGTCCAGCGTCCAGGACTTGTCCTCGTCCCAGAAGGCCGACAGCACGGGTGCGAGCAGCTTCTCGGGGCTCGTGTCTTTCAGCTCGGGTGCCAAGGTCATCACTCCCCCTCCTCGGCGGTGGGCCCGGCCGGGTGGGCAGGGTCGGAGGCCGATGTGTCCTGCGGCGCGTCGTGCGAGCTCAAGTGCTCTGTCGGCGACGGCTCGTGCGGTGCCCCGGTGCGGGCCGCCTCGCCGCGGGGGTGCACCACGCGCGCGGACGACGTTTCGCCCTTGGCGAGCTTCAGGCCGACCAGGGAGGCGGGTCCGGCGCTCCCCCCGGACTCCACGGCGCCCTCCCGCTCGTCGGGGAAGCCGGCCAGGACCCGGGCGGTCTCCTTGAAGGTGCACATGCGAGCACCGCGCGTGGGCGTCACCGGCCGACCCGCGCGCAGGTCGTCGACGAGGCTCTTGGCGCTGTCCGGGGTCTGGTTGTCGAAGAACTCCCAGTTGACCATCACGACCGGCGCGAAGTCGCAGGCCGCGTTGCACTCGATGTGCTCCAGGGTGACCTTGCCGTCGCCGGTGGTCTCGCCGTTGCCGACGCCGAGGTGCTCCTGGAGCTCCTCGAAGATCGCGTCCCCTCCCATGACGGCGCACAGGGTGTTGGTGCACACCCCCACCTGGTAGTCACCGCTCGGCTTGCGCCGGTACATGGTGTAGAAGGTGGCGACGGCGGTGACCTCGGCCGTGGTCAGTCCGAGCACGTCGGCGCAGAACTGCATGCCGGTGCGGGTCACGTGCCCTTCCTCCGCCTGCACCAGGTGCAGCAGCGGCAGGAGGGCGGACCGGGAGTCCGGGTAGCGGGCGATGACCTCGCGCGCGTCCGTCTCCAGACGGGCCCGGACGTCGTCCGGGTAGGCGGGTGCGGGCAGTTCGGGCATGCCCAGGCTGACGCCCCGCTCGGAAGACGATGTGGTCACCGGTCGACGCCTCCCATCACGGGGTCGATGGACGCGACGGCGACGATGACGTCGGCGACCTGGCCGCCCTCGCACATCGCCGCCATGGCCTGAAGGTTGGTGAAGGACGGGTCCCGGAAGTGGACCCGGTAGGGGCGGGTGCCGCCGTCGGAGACGACGTGCACCCCGAGTTCGCCCTTGGGCGACTCGACCGCCGCGTACGCCTGTCCGGGCGGGACGCGGAAGCCCTCGGTGACCAGCTTGAAGTGGTGGATCAGGGCCTCCATGGAGGTGCCCATGATCTTCTTGATGTGGTCGAGGGAGTTGCCGAGCCCGTCGGGGCCCAGGGCGAGCTGGGCCGGCCAGGCGATCTTCTTGTCGGCGACCATGACCGGGCCGGGCTGGAGCCGGTCCAGGCACTGCTCGACGATCCTCAGGGACTGGCGCATCTCCTCCAGCCGGATCAGGAAGCGGCCGTAGGAGTCGCAGGTGTCCGCGGTCGGGATCTCGAAGTCGTAGGTCTCGTAACCGCAGTACGGCTGGGCCTTGCGCAGGTCGTGCGGCAGGCCCGTGGAGCGCAGGATCGGGCCCGTCGCGCCGAGGGCCATGCAACCGGCCAGGTCGAGGTAGCCGACGTCCTGCATGCGGGCCTTGAAGATGGGGTTCCCGGTGGCGAGCTTGTCGTACTCCGGGAGGTTCTTCCTCATCTTCTTCACGAACTCGCGGATCTGGTCCACCGCGCCGGGCGGCAGGTCCTGGGCGAGTCCGCCGGGGCGGATGTACGCGTGGTTCATCCGCAGGCCGGTGATCAGCTCGTAGATATCGAGAATGAGTTCACGATCACGAAAGCCGTAGATCATGATCGTGGTCGCGCCCAGTTCCATGCCGCCGGTGGCGATGCACACCAGGTGGGAGGAGAGCCGGTTCAGCTCCATCAGGAGCACGCGGATGATCGAGGCGCGGTCCGGGATCTGGTCCTCGATGCCGAGGAGCTTCTCGACGCCGAGGCAGTACGCCGTCTCGTTGAAGAACGGCGTGAGGTAGTCCATGCGCGTCACGAACGTGGTGCCCTGCGTCCACGTCCGGTATTCGAGGTTCTTCTCGATGCCGGTGTGCAGGTAACCGATTCCGCAGCGGGCTTCGGTGACGGTCTCGCCCTCGATCTCCAGGATCAGGCGGAGCACGCCGTGGGTGGACGGGTGCTGCGGGCCCATGTTGACGACGATGCGCTCGTCGTCGGCGCGGGCCGCCGACTCGACGACCTCGTCCCAGTCACCGCCCGTGACCGTATATACGGTGCCCTCGGTGGTTTCCCGGGGAGACGCCATCGAGGAGGTGGTCCCGGAGGGGCTCGATGAGGGGTGGTGGCCGGGTGACGGGTTGGGAGTGCTCATGAGTACGACCTCCGCTGGTCCGGAGCCGGGATCTGGGCGCCCTTGTACTCGACGGGGATGCCGCCGAGGGGGTAGTCCTTGCGCTGCGGGAAGCCCTGCCAGTCGTCCGGCATCATGATCCGCGTCAGGGCGGGGTGGCCGTCGAAGACGATTCCGAAGAAGTCGTACGTCTCGCGCTCGTGCCAGTCGTTCGTCGGATAGACCTCGAACAGCGACGGGATGTGCGGGTCGCTGTCGGGGGCGCTGACCTCCAGGCGGATCACCCGGTTGTGGGTGATCGAGCGCAGGTGGTAGACGGCGTGCAGCTCGCGGCCCTTGTCGTTCGGGTAGTGCACGCCGCTGACGCCGGTGCACAGCTCGAAGCGCAGGGCCGGGTCGTCGCGCAGGGTGCGGGCGACGCGGACGAGGTGCTCGCGCTCGATGTGGAAGGTCAGCTCGTCGCGGTCGACGACCGTCTTCTCGATGGCGTTGTCCGGGAGCAGGCCCTGCTCCTCCAGCGCGCCTTCGAGTTCGTCGGCGACCTCGTCGAACCAGCCGCCGTAGGGCCGGGCCGCCGGTCCCGGGAGCCGGACCGAGCGGACCAGGCCGCCGTAGCCGGAGGTGTCGCCGCCGTTGTTCGCGCCGAACATGCCGCGCTGGACGCGGATCTCCTCGCCGCCCTGGCCGCGCTGGCCGGGGAGGTTCTCCGCGGAGAGGTCCTTCTCGGGGTTGACACCGTTGCCGTTCGCGTCGCTCACCGCAGCAGCCCCTTCATCTCGATCGTGGGCAGGGCCTTGAGCGCCGCCTCCTCCGCCTCGCGGGCCGCCTCCTCGGCGTTCACGCCGAGCTTGGAGGACTGGATCTTCTGGTGGAGCTTGAGGATCGCGTCCATCAGCATCTCCGGCCGGGGCGGGCAGCCGGGGAGGTAGATGTCGACCGGCACGATGTGGTCGACGCCCTGGACGATGGCGTAGTTGTTGAACATGCCGCCCGAGGAGGCGCAGACCCCCATGGAAATCACCCACTTGGGGTTCGGCATCTGGTCGTAGACCTGCCGGAGCACCGGCGCCATCTTCTGGCTCACCCGGCCGGCGACGATCATCAGATCGGCCTGGCGCGGTGAGCCGCGGAAGACCTCCATGCCGAAGCGCGCCAGGTCGTAGCGGCCGGCTCCGGTGGTCATCATCTCGATGGCACAACAGGCGAGGCCGAACGTGGCGGGGAAGACCGACGCCTTGCGCACCCAGCCCGCGGCCTGCTCGACGGTGGTCAGCAGGAAGCCGCTCGGCAGCTTTTCTTCGAGTCCCATGACGTGTGGCCCCTCAGTCCCATTCCAGGCCGCCGCGCCGCCATACGTACGCGTACGCGACGAAGACGGTGAGCACGAAGAGCAGCATCTCCACGAGCCCGAAGATCCCCAGGGCGTCGAAGGTGACGGCCCAGGGGTAGAGGAAGACGATCTCGATATCGAAAATGATGAAGAGCATCGCCGTCAGGTAGTACTTGATCGGGAAGCGCCCGCCGCCGGCCGGCGTGGGGGTCGGCTCGATGCCGCACTCGTAGGCCTCGAGCTTGGCCCGGTTGTACCGCTTGGGCCCGATCAACGTGGCCATGACCACGGAGAAGATCGCAAAGCCTGCCCCGAGGGCTCCCAGTACGAGGATGGGCGCATAAGCGTTCACCGCTCCTCGCTCCTCTCAGTCGGCACTGACTGCTGGCGGATTGCATCGGGCTCACATCCGCCCCACCCGTCCCTCGAACCCCGCCCGCCCCGGCGAAGATCGGGAACATGTGAAGCAGGTCACAAGCCCAACCGCGTGCATCTTATGCCCGACGCTCTGTGATCTGCGACACGGGGTATTACTCAACCTTTGTGATCTCCACCACCTGACGATCGATCATGAAGTCGGATGAGCGGTGATCTTCACACGCGAAGCGTCCGTGTGATCACGAGAGGTGACATTTTAGCTCGTCAGCGCAGGCCGGAGGGGGCGTCTCAATATCAAGAGGGTTCCCTTGCATGCAAATTGGCGATGGACTTGATCTCTTGATAGAGGCCCGTTCACACATCAGAGGGCGTGTGGGGCGGAGTGTGGACGCGTGCACGCGTTCACGATCTTCGCGAGCCCGTGACCCGGCCGTGATCTACGCGCCGGGACGCGACCTCAGGGCCAACCGTTCCGTGATCCGCGTCACATGGGTGAGAGATCCATGAGAACGGGGCTTGGCCAATCAACCCAACCGATGGTAGGCGCGGGGCAATTCGGGCGTATTGATCAAACATCGTGATCACAGCCGGGTCACGGTGCGCCCGCAATGTCCGTTACGGCGTCAATAAGGGGCGTCGTTCGGGGGTTTTGGGGGCCTGACTGAACAACTGTGGCGCAGCACACGTTTCTTGAAGATATGAAGGAGCCCCTGGTACCGGTTATTCCCATGTCCCACACCGCTCACATACGCAGCCACCGGAAACCCCGCCGCAGCGCGACCTCTTCGATCGCCCTGCGCGCCGGCGTTGCCGGTGGCGTTCTCAGCATGGCAGCGGCTGGTGCGTCGGCCTCGGCGAGCGCCGCCGAGCCGGTGACGCAGACCATCGAACTGCCCACTCTGACGGCCGACCTGTCCGCTCAGGTCGCCCAGTCCGCGGCCGCCACCCAGCAGGCCGCCGCGAACTACGAACTGCGCGCCGAGCGTGACGCCGCCGCCGCCAAGGCCGCGACGGAGGCCAAGAAGGACCTCGCCGAGGCGAAGAAGAAGGCCGAGGCCAAGAAGAAGGCCGCCGAGGCCGCCCGCAAGGCCGCCGCCGAGCGCGCCAACCGCAGCACCGAGCGCGCCACCCTGTCCGCCTCCGCGTCCGCCTCCACGTCGGTGTCGGCGCCCGCCAGCGGCAGCGTCGCGACGGTCATCGCGTTCCTCAAGGCCCAGGTGGGCGACGCCTACGTCATGGGCGCCACCGGTCCCAACGCCTGGGACTGCTCCTCCCTCGTGCAGGCCGCGTACAAGCAGGTCGGTGTGGATCTGCCGCGTGTCTCGCAGGACCAGTCGATGGCCGGCACGGACGTCCCGCTGTCCAGCGTCCAGGTCGGCGACATCCTGTACTGGGGCGGCAAGGGCTCCGCGTACCACGTGGGTGTCTACATCGGGAACGGCCAGTACCTGGACGCGGCCAACCCGTCCAAGGGTGTCGTCATCCAGGACCTGTCGGGCTACCCGGCGTCGGGCGCGGTCCGCGTCCTCTGACGTCACACGCCGTCAGACACATCCGCATGCATGGGCTCGAGGGCCGCTGCCACGACGAGGCAACGGCCCTCCCGGCCTGTCCGGGGTCGCGCAGGCCCCGAATCCCCTCGATCCCTCCCCGAGGCGCTCCAAGGGCCTTCAGAGCCCTTCCCCGGCCCAGCTGACACTCCGGCCTGCCTCTGCCCGTCCGCCACTTCCCCACGATGCGCCCGAATTACCCGGATTGGCGCGGTGTTGACGCCGACGACCCCGCGTGGCCGGACTGCTCCTGGGACCGGGCCGGGTGTTCTGTTGTGATGAGTACTGCCCGCGGCTCGCGCCCGAGCCCGGCAGGGCAGGGTCCGGCGGATCACCGAGGCCGGCGAGGAGGTCCTGCACAAGCCGTGCCGGGACGTCACCGAGTTCGGCCCGGACCTCGCCGCGCTCATCGCCGACATGTTCCTGACCATGTACATCGCGGACGGGGCCGGCCTCGCGGCGAACCAGGTCGGGGTCGATCTGCGGGTGTTCGTGTACGACTGCCCGGACGACGACGGGGTGCGGCACGTCGGGCACATCGTCAACCCGGTCCTGGATCCGGTCGACGCCTCGCGCAGGAGGCTCCTCGACGACGCAGAGGGCTGCCTCTCCGTGCCGGGCGCCACCCTGCACGTGCCTCGTCCGGACCGGGCCGTGGTGCGCGGCTTCGACCGGGACGGCGAGCCGCTCGTGATCGAGGGCACCGGCTACTTCGCCCGCTGCCTCGCGCACGAGGCCGATCACTGCGACGGGCGGCTTTATCCGGACCGGCTCTCCGCACGGGAGCGGAAGGCCGCGCTGCGGCAGACGGCGGACCGGCGGGACGAGGTGCTCGCCCGCCGGGCCGCCGACATTGCGGCGTTGAACGCCTGATCAGGCCTTCGGGGCCACCCTGCTCAGCCCGTTGATGATGCGGTCCATCGCGTCGCCGCCCGTCGGGTCGGTGAGGTTCGCGAGGAGCTTCAGGGTGAACTTCATCAGCATCGGATGCGTGAGACCGCGCTGGGCCGCGATCTGCATGACCTTCGGGTTGCCGATGAGCTTCACGAAGGCGCGGCCGAGCGTGTAGTAGCCGCCGTAGGTGTCCTTCAGGACGCGCGGGTAGCGCTGGAGGGCCAGTTCGCGGCTCGCGGGGGTCGGCCGGGCGTGGGCCTGCACGATGACGTCGGCGGCGATCTGGCCGGACTCCATGGCGTAGGCGATGCCCTCGCCGTTGAAGGGGTTCACCAGGCCGCCGGCGTCACCGACGAGCAGCAGGCCCTTGGTGTAGTGCGGCTGGCGGTTGAAGGCCATCGGCAGGGCGGCGCCGCGGATCGGGCCGGTCATGTTGTCCGGGGTGTAACCCCAGTCCTCCGGCATGGACGCGCACCAGGCCTTCAGCACCTCGCGCCAGTCCAGCTCCTTGAAGGAGTCGGAGGTGTTGAGCACGCCCAGGCCGACGTTCGACGTGCCGTCGCCCATGCCGAAGATCCAGCCGTAGCCGGGCAGCAGTCGGTCCTCGGCGCCGCGGCGGTCCCACAGCTCCAGCCACGACTCCAGGTAGTCGTCCTCGTGGCGCGGGCTGGTGAAGTACGTGCGCACGGCCACGCCCATCGGGCGGTCCTCGCGGCGGTGCAGGCCCATCGCCAGGGACAGCCGCGTGGAGTTGCCGTCGGCGGCCACGACGAGCGGCGCGCGGAAGGTGACCTCGCGCTTCTCCTCACCGAGCCTGGCGTGCACCCCGGTGATGCGGCCCGTGCGCTCGTCCAGGATCGGCGCGCCCACGTTGCACCGCTCGAAGAGCCGGGCGCCGGCCTTCTGGGCGTTCCGGGCGAGCTGCTCGTCGAAGTCGTCGCGCTTGCGGACGAGGCCGTAGTCGGGGAAGGAGGCGAGATCAGGCCAGTCGAGCTGGAGCCGCACGCCGCCGCCGATGATGCGCAGGCCCTTGTTGCGCAGCCAGCCGGCCTCCTCGGAGATGTCGATGCCCATCGCCACGAGCTGCTTGACGGCACGGGGGGTGAGGCCGTCGCCGCAGACCTTCTCGCGGGGGAACTCGGTCTTCTCCAGCAGGAGGACGTCGAGTCCGGCCTTGGCGAGGTGGTAGGCGGTGGTGGAGCCGGCCGGCCCCGCGCCCACGACGATCACATCGGCGGTGTTCTCGGAGAGGGGCTCGGTCACGACGGTCACGGCGGGATCTCCCCAAGTTCGTCAATCTTGCGTGCCGACCGGCACTGGACATGGGCAGTCTATGCAGCAGCATTCATCACCCGGCTGAAGGGCTGCCTTCGTGAATCGAGTTCTCCCCGCCGTGCGGCTGCGCGTCCCCACCCATGAGGACGCGATCGTCTGGCACCGGATCTTCGACGACCCGGACGTCATGGAGTTCCAGGGCGGCAGGGCCGCGGAGCTCTCGGTCTACGAGGAGCTCACCGCCCGCCAGCGCCGGCACGACGCCGAACTGGGCTTCTGCCTGTGGACCGTGCTGGACGGTTCGGGGCAGGTCATCGGGTTCACCGGCGCCCAGCCGTGGGAGCGGTCCTGGGGGCCGGCCGGGGAGATCGAGATCGGCTGGCGGCTCGGCCGCGAGCACTGGGGCAAGGGCTACGTCACCGCGGCCGCGCGGCAGACGCTGGAGCGGATGCGGGCCAGTGGCGTGCCGGGTGTCGTCGCGATGGTCGACGCCCGTAACAGCCGGTCCATCGCGGTGACCCGGCGCCTCGGGATGCGCCTGGCCGAGACGTTCACGACTCCGGCTTCGCAGCGGACGGGGCACTGCTACCGGCTCGACCTCCGGGACGCTGACGCAGCGTAGTCGACTGTCACAGAAAGACATCTGTCGCTTCCGGTCGGTGCGGGGCGGGAGTTACCCTTCCTGTACCGCTGGGGGTGACATCTGTGCACATTTCCCGCAAGACACCCGAAGTGCGCGTACCGCGTCTGGTCGGCCTGATGGCCGTGGACGCACGGGAGACGGCCCGGGCGCAGGGCCTCCTCCTCACCGCGCCGGACCGGCCCGAACTCGCTCGCGCCGTCGTCGACTACGTCGTACGCCAGTACCCGCAGCCCGGTGCCGAGGTGCCGCGGGACTCGATGGTCTACGTGTGGTTCGACTTCGGCCCCGGTGAGGGCGGCGGGGGCGTGCACGAACCGCGGATCCCGCGGCCGCCCCGGGGCGGTCTCCAGCGCGAGCTGGACGAGCCGGGCGACCCCTACATGGTCCTCAGCTCGCCTTGAAGCCCCGGTGCAGGGCGACGATCCCGCCGCTCAGGTTGCGCCAGGCCACCCGGGACCAGCCGGCCTTGCCCAGCCGCTCGGCCAGCGCGGGCTGGTCGGGCCAGGCGCGGATGGACTCGGCGAGGTAGACGTAGGCGTCGGGGCTGGAGGACACGGCCCGGGCGACCGGCGGCAGGGCGCGCATCAGGTACTCGGTGTAGACCGTGCGCAGCGGCGTCCACGTCGGGTGCGAGAACTCGCAGATCACGATCCGCCCGCCCGGCCGGGCCACCCGGAGCATCTCGCGCAGGGCCGCGTCCGTGTCCTGCACGTTGCGCAGCCCGAAGGAGATGGTGACGGCGTCGAAGGTGTCGTCCTTGAACGGCAGCCGCGTCGCGTCGCCGGCGGTGTACGGCAGCCAGGGCCGGCGCTGCTTGCCGACCTGGAGCATGCCCTGGGAGAAGTCGCACGGGACGACGTAGGCGCCGGTCTGCGCGAAGGGCAGCGAGGAGGTGCCCGTGCCCGCGGCCAGGTCGAGGATCTTCTGCGCCGGGCGCGCGTCGACCGCCTTGGCGACCTCCTTGCGCCATCGCCGGTCCTGGCCGAGGGACAGCACGTCGTTGGTCAGGTCGTACCGTTCCGCCACGTCGTCGAACATCGAGGCGACTTCGTGCGGCTGCTTGTCCAGGGATGCGCGGGTCACGGGCCCATTCTTGCAGCACCCCCTCCGGGCAGGAGCCGCGGCCGCTCGCGAGCCGCCACGTCCTCCACCCAGCCGCACAACAGCACGAACACCGCGATCAGCACCCAGCCCACGCCGAACAGGAAGAACGTGGCGGGCACGTCGTACTTCTCCAGGATCACCGGCACCTGGGGCGTCCAGGTCGGATTGGGGCCGTCGTCGGGAGGGGGTGGTCGTGTTCATGGCGCGCCCCGGTCAGTTGGCGCCGGCGGAGGCGAACACGGAAGCCGTCGGTGACGAGGTGGTGCCGCTCACGGCTTCCCCGGCCGGGGCCGACGGGGCGCCGCTGGGCCGGACCCCCGGGGCGCCGGGACCGGCCGGAACCCCCTCCGGCCGACCGCCGCCGGGCCCCGCACCCGCGAACGGCAGCAACTGCCACGGCGTCAGGGACGTCCCCCAGCCCATGAAGGCCGCGCCCAGGACGGCCGCGTACCCGAGGCAGACGGCCCAGGAGGAGACCGATCCGGCGCAGCAGCCGGGCGCGGCGTCCGGAGTTGTCAACGAACACGGGGCCTTGGGCGGACCCGTTGCCGCGTTTGCGACGGCGACCACCAGGGGTGCGGCTTTCGATGGCAGGCTCGGAATGCGAAGCTGCCCTTCCTCTGAGAGTTCCTCGGAAAGCCTGCGGAACTCGCCGCACGCGACCGACCCTGTGAGACGTTTGCTGCCGGGAAACGTACTTCCTGTTCTACCCTGACCTCACGAGAACGGGAGCGCACGTCATGAGGAGTTACCGGAAACCGGCGGCGGCCGGGCTGGGCTGTCTGCTGGCCCTCGCCACCGCCGCATGCTCCGGGCAAGGCGACGCGGGCGCTCCGGCCTCGAAGGCCCCCGCGTCCCCCACGGCGACGGCCGCGGCCGGCACCTCGTACGCCCCGTACCTCAGCGCCACCGAGGCCGCCGGCACCGACACCGCCGGCTCCCCCACGACGTACAACCTGGCGTTCGTCATCGCCGGCGGTGACGACTGCACCCCGCGCTGGAACGGCACGCACGCCATCGGCGACGCGAAGGTCGCCTCCCGCATCGCGAAGCTCACGGCGGACGGCGCCCGGGTCCGGGTCTCCTTCGGCGGCGCCTCCGGCAAGGAGCTCGCGGTGAACTGCGACAGCGCCGCGGCTCTGGCGACGGCGTACGGCAAGGCCCTCGACGCGGCCGGCACCACCCTGGCCGACTTCGACATCGAGGGCGACGAGCTGTCCGACTCCGCCTCCATCGCGCTGCGTTCGGAGGCGATCGCGCGGTTGCAGGAGGAACGGGCCGACCTGGAGGTCTCGTTCACCCTGCCGGTGATGCCGTCCGGGCTGGACAAGGACAGCCTGGCGCTCCTCGCCTCCGCCAACGACAAGGGCGTACAGGTCTCCACCGTCAATCTCATGACGATGAACTACGGCTCGTCGTACGACGGTGACATGGGCGGTTACGCCCTCACGGCCGCCAAGGCCGCGCACACCCAGCTGAGGAAGACCTTCGGCACCTCGGACCCGGACGCCTGGCGGGGCATGGCGCTCACCTCGATGATCGGCGTCAACGACGTCGCGAACGAGACGTTCACGCTCGCGGACGCCGCCGAGGTCCGGGCGTTCGCCGAGGAGAAGGGCATCGCCTGGGTGTCGATGTGGTCGACGGCCCGGGACCGGCAGTGCGCGGACAACTCGAAGCCGACCCAGGCGGCGACGGACTGCAGCGGGGTGCAGCAGGAAGCGGGGGCGTTCGGTAAGGCCTTCGCGGGCTGACCGGCCCTGGTCAGCGGGCCCGGTACACCAGCCGGCCCGCCAGCACGGTCGCCACACAGGTGGCCGCGCCGCGCTCGCGCAGGGCCGCCTCGTCGGGCACGTCGAACACGGCCAGGTCGGCCCGGCCGCCGACGGTCAGCGGGCCGTGGACCGTGCCGGGGAGGTCGTACCCCTCCGCGAACGGGTCGAGGTCGGGCCGCTCGCCCAGCAGCGTGCCGGGAGCGCCCGTGGTCCCCACGACGGTCAGCCCGGAGCGGGCGACGGCCGTGGCCACGAGCGGATCGCGGAAGCGGGCGCCGGGCGAGGCGACCGCCGTCGTGCCGTACCGCAGCATCCGCTGCACGCCGCGCCGCACACTGCCCGACCAGCGGCTCTCGGTGAGGTCGCCCAGGGCGGTCAGCCGCTCGCCCCACAGGGGCTGTTCGCCCAGCTCGTCGGCTTCGCGCGGGTCGGGGTGATAGCAGTGGCGCAGCAGCCACAGCGGGTGCCACTGGCGCAGACCCGGGGTGAGCACACCGGGCCAGCGCCGCCCCCGCGCGCCGGGCGCGTCCTCGGCGACCTCGTCGTAGGGCCCCACGGCCGTGATCCGGTCGCCGTCCACCACGACGGCGCCGTCCACGACGGGGTCCGCGCCCGCCGGGAGGACCAGCGGGGCGGCGTGGATCGTCAGCACGGCCGGGTCAGTTGGGCGCGAGCAGCTTCAGCTCGGGGTGAGCCGTGCCGCCCTCGATGGCCGTCGAGGAGATGTGCGAGACGACGCGGTCGTCGACCGGGTCGTTCGCCGGGTCGTCGTGGACGACGAGGTGCTCGTACGTGGTCGCGCGCTGGGCGGGCACCCGGCCCGCCTTCCGGATCAGATCGATGATCTCCATCCGGTTGGACCGGTGCTTGGCGCCGGCCGACGACACCACGTTCTCCTCCAGCATGATCGAGCCGAGGTCATCGGCGCCGTAGTGCAGGGAGAGCTGCCCGACCTCCTTGCCCGTGGTCAGCCACGAGCCCTGGATGTGGGCGATGTTGTCCATGAACAGCCGCGCGATGGCGATCATCCGCAGGTACTCGAAGAGCGTCGCCTGCGTGCGGCCCTTCAGGTGGTTGTTCTCGGGCTGGTAGGTGTACGGGATGAAGGCGCGGAAGCCGCCCGTACGGTCCTGGACCTCGCGGATCATCCGCAGGTGCTCGATGCGCTCGGCGTTGGTCTCGCCGGTGCCCATGAGCATCGTGGAGGTGGACTCCACGCCCAGATTGTGCGCGATCTCCATGATCTCCAGCCAGCGCTCGCCGGACTCCTTCAGCGGGGCGATGGCCTTGCGGGGCCGCTCGGGCAGCAGCTCGGCACCGGCACCGGCGAAGGAGTCGAGGCCGGCGGCGTGGATGCGCTGGATGGCTTCCTCGACGCTCACCTTGGAGATCCGGGCCATGTGCTCGACCTCGGACGCCCCCAGGCTGTGGATGACCAGCTGCGGGAACTCCTTCTTGATCGCGGCGAAGTGCTTCTCGTAGTACTCGACGCCGTAGTCCGGGTGGTGCCCGCCCTGGAACATGATCTGCGTGCCGCCCAGCTCGACGGTCTCCGCGCACCGGCGCAGGATGTCGTCCAGGTCGCGCGTCCAGCCCTTGTCCTTGGCCTTCGGCGGGGCGTAGAACGCGCAGAACTTGCACGCCGTGACGCACACGTTCGTGTAGTTGATGTTGCGCTCGATGATGTACGTCGCGATGTGCTCGGTCCCGGCGTAGCGGCGGCGGCGTACGGCGTCGGCGGCGGCGCCCAGCGCGTGCAGCGGGGCGTCCCGGTACAGCACGAGTGCCTCGTCCGGGGTGATCCGCCCACCGGCGGCTGCACGGTCGAGGATGGGCTGAAGGTCGGCCTTCTCGGTCACCGGGCGTCCCTTTCGTAAGGGTTGTGGACGGACCAGCCCAGCGTACGCCAGCGGTTCTCCGGGCCGGACGTCAGGCCGTGCGGGCGGGATGGGCGTAGGGGGCGGGCGGGGTGGGCGGGGTGCTCGGCGCCGAGAGGCGCTGCGGCCTGTGGCGCCGGACGAACCACAGCACGATCGCGGCGTAGAGCAGATCGGTGACGATGGCGGTGAGGGCCAGCGACCAGGGCGCGTCGGCCGCGGTCTCGTCCGACGACAGTCCGTCGACGACCGCTGCGGAGGCGCCGAAGGCCAGCAGGTTGTTCAGGACGTGCAGGGCGATCGCCGCTTCCAGTCCGCCGGTGCGGATCGTGAGCAGTCCCGCCACCAGGCCGTTCACCAGCAGGCCGAGGAAGCCCCACTGGGTGCCCCAGCCGTGCGCCGCGGCGAACAGCACGGCCTGCGGGATCACGGCGAACCACGGGGAGCGCACGAACGCCCCGGCCGCCTGGAGCAGCCAGCCGCGGAAGACGTATTCCTCGGCCGCGGCCTGCAACGGGACGAGGACGGCCAGCACGGCCAGGGCCGTGAGGAAGGAATCCCAGCCCACCCAGGCGCCGGTGTCGCCCGAGTCGTCCGGCAGGAGGAAGGACGTCACCGTGAGCAGGAGGATGGGCAGCAGGCCGGCCAGCAGACACCGCCCGAGCCAGCCGATCCGCAGCCGCCCGGTGACCGACGTGACGGTTCCGACGGGCCGTCTCGCCGGCCACAGCGTGGCCAGCAGCACCAGGGGCAGGGCTATCGCGATGGACACGAGGTCCATCGCCGTGTTCCCGAGCGGCCCCAAGTCGACGCCCCCGTCCGGCAGTTCCGGCGCGCCGAGCGCCGTTCCCAGACCCCAGGTGATGGCCAGCAGCAGGAGCATGAGGACGACGTAGGCGAGGCTCAGCAACACCGTGCCGACCACCGGCCGCCACCAGCTGTGCCGCCCGGTGGCCCGGTCCAGGCGGTGGTAGGCGTGGCCGGCGGGGTCGGGGGGTGGGGCCGTCGGGAACGCGGTAGGAGCGGTCGGGTACGGAGGCACGTTTGTCATGATCACAAGCATGCAGGGCTCTGGATCAGGCCGTGTAGGAACCCACCAGAAGCCCCAGCAACGCCCCCGTGATCAGGAACGGGCCGAACGGTATGGCTGTTTTACGGGTGGCCCGGCGGGTGATGACGAGGGCCGCGCCGTACAGGGCGCCCAGGAGGAAGCCGGCGAAGGTGCCGAGCATGACCGTCGGCCAGCCGTACCAGCCGAGGGCGGCCCCCACGCCGAGGGCGAGTTTGACGTCGCCGAAGCCCATGCCCGCGGGGTTGACGAGGAACAGGACGAAGTAGCCGCCGCCCAGGGCGAGGGAGGCGAGCAGGGCGGTGGTCCAGTGGCCGGCGTGTTCGGGGACGAGGGCGGTGAGGCCCAGCAGGACCAGGGCCGCGGCGGCGAAGGGCAGGGTGAGCGGGTCGGGCAGGCGCCGGACGCGGAAGTCGACGACCGTCAGCAGCACGCCGACCGGGGCGAGCAGCAGCCAGACCCCGAGTTCGGGGCGGGTGCCGGTCGCGGCGGCGAGGACGGCGCAGACCAGGGCGGTGGCGATCAGCAGCGGCGTCGTACGCGGCCCGTAAGCGGGCTCCGCACACTCGGGGCACGCCGCCCGCCCCAGCCAGCCCCTGACGGTGTGCCCGCCGGGGCACTCCTCCCGCCACACCTCCCCCGAGGGCGCCGAGAACCGGTAGGCCGCCCGCGGCAGCAGCGCTCCCGCCGCCGCACCCCACAGCGCGGCGGCGAGGACCAGCAGCCCGGTGGTCATCCCGCCGCGGCGATCGCGTCACGCCACGTCGGCAGCAGCTCGTCGAGCAGTGCCTCGGTGCGCGGCGGCAGCCCACGGGCCCCGCTGCGGCCGATGAGGTCGGTGGCGAGGGCGGTCAGCCGGTCCGGATCGCCGGTGGCGTGGGTGGCGCGCAGCAGCTCGTGCCACAGCCGCTCGTCGGCCGGAGCGGTGCGCAGGGCCGCGTTGAGCGCCTCGATGGCCTTCTCCGCGCGGTTCTTCTCCAGGTGGAACGCGCACAGCGCGAGCCCCGTGTCCGCGACGAGCAGCGGCAGTTGGGCGTCCACGATCTCGTGCGTGAGCCACCGGTAACGCCCCTCGGGCCGGTCGGCGAGCAGCGGCCCGCGCACCAGCACCAGCGCGTCGGTGAGCAGCCGCCCGCGCACGGCCCGGCTGTCGACGCCCTTGCCCTGCGTGGCCTCGTGGTACAGGGACCGCAGCACGTCCAGGTCGGAGACGACCGTCTTGGCGAGCGTGAGCCGGCCGGAGCCGTCGGTGGTCAGGCGGGGCGTGCCGTCGGGGTCTGCGCCGAGCCAGTCGTGCAGCCGGTCGAGCAGCGCGCCGCGCACGTCGTCGGTGACGCCGCGCGGCCACAGCGCCGAGGACAGCACGCGCGGGTGCACGCCCTCGCGGTGCAGGAGCAGCAGGGCGAGCGCCTCGTGCAGGAGCGCGCTGCGCTCCCCGTCCGGGTTGTCCAGGCCGATGACCTCGTACGGCCCGACGAGCCGGGCGTACACGGCCGGACGGCCCTGCTCGCTGATGTCGACGAGGAACGGCGGGGTGGAGGCGGGCCCGTCGGTCTCGCGCTCCGGGTCGGCCTCGACGAACAGCTCGACCACGGCCCGCTGCTGGGCGGCCGGCAGCAGCTGCGCGTCGAGTTCGAGTCCGAGGAGCGGCGCGAGCAGCTTGCCCTGGCCGGTGATCTCCATCTCCCAGGCGGCGCCCGGCAGATCGCCGGTCTCGGTGCCGACGAGGTAGCCGATGCCCAGGCGGCCGGCGTCGGCGGCGAGTTCGGCGAGCCTGACGGCGTCCTCCGCGGACGGCTGCGCGGCGAGCAGGACCAGGTGCGGGGCCCAACGGGTGTGCTGGGCGGGCCCGGTGCGCCCGGTGAGGACGGAGTCGTGCCCGGCGGCACCGAGCGCCCCGCGTCGCTGCCGCGTCTCGGCCTCCATGGTCTCGACGAGCGCCTCGACGTCCTCCAGGTGCCGGATGCGGTTCGGGGCGAGCGGGGTGAGGTCCTCGCCGAAGCCGACGAGCGTGATGGTCATGCGGTCGGACCAGCCGTTGGTCGCCAACTCGGCGGCGACGGAGGCGAACACGGCGGCCCGGTCGGCCTCCCGGCCGCTCAGCGAGACGATGCCGGGCACGGCCTCCAGGTTGAGCAGCAGCCGCGAGTCGTCCATGGTGCCGAGGCTGACCAGGCCCGGGTAGGGCGCGGCCGTGTCGACGTCCTCGTAGCGCTCGGCGTCGGTCCGGGCCAGCATCCAGAAGGTCTGGTCCTGGCCCTGCTGCCAGGGGGCCGGGGGCTTCCCGGCGGGCTGGGCGAGCTGGAGGTGCAGGTCGCCGTTGCTGAGCCAGGCCGCGTAGACGACCGGCAGCGCGCGCGACTCCTCGGCGAGGGAGGCGGCGAGACCGCGCAGCGACCGGTCGAGCAACCGCACACCCTCGGGGTCGGCACCGACGAGCAGCGCGTCCTGCACGTCCTGCGCGTCACCGGTCGGCGTGGGCGGCTCCATGCCGCGCCGCCCGCCGACGGACCCGAACGCCGACTGCCACAGCGCCTGCCGGCGCCGCCGCCCCAGGGCGCCGAGGAGACCGGCGGCGAGGAGGGGCGCGGTGAGGAGGGCTTCGGGCAGCCCGAAGGAGCTGTCGGACTCGGCGCCGACGGCGGTGGCCTGCTGGTGACCGGTGTCGTGGGCGGGCCGCTGCTGTTCGGGGACGGACACCTGGGTGGCGCCGCCGCCTGCGTGCTCGTGTCCGCCGCCCTGGGCACCTGCGCCTTGCGCATGGTCGCCGGTCCGGGCGTAGTCGCTGATCTGCTGCTGCACGTCGGGCGACACGTTGGGCGCCTCGTCGGGCATCTCGACGAGGTCGCCGCCGCGGGCGTCGCCGGGCATCTCCATGATCCAGCCGGGCCGGATGAGACTGGCCTCGGAGAGCCTGGACCCGTCCGGCTGCACGCGGTCCTTGTTGAGCTCGAAGATCTCCTTGTAGCGACGCCCGTCACCGAGGTGCCGTTGGGCTATCTCCCACAGGGAGTCGTGGTGACGCCCCTCGGGCGGCTGGATCCGGTAGAACTTCGTGTCGCCCTGCTGGGCGGTGCTGCCGCCGGCGTCGGCGTGGGCTGCGGCGTGCGAGGCCTGCTCCGCGAGCGCGGCCGCGGCGCCGGAGGCCTGCTCCTGCTGCTGGGCGAAGAGGCCCGGGGTGGCCTGGGCAGCCGCGACGGTCGGCTTCTGGTTGGCGTCGTAACCCGTCCCGAGCTGCGACAGCCCGGGCGTGAAGCTGGCGGCGGTTGCGCCGACGAGGAGCAGCGCGGCGACGAGCTGCCGCGCGAGCAACTGGCTCGGCCCGGCGCCGGGCACCCGCCCCGGCACGCCGACACCCGACAGCGCGGCCTTCATCTCCACGAGCACGCACGCCGTGAACTGCGCCCACGCCAGCCACACGATGACGGTGAGGATGTTCAGGAAGGTGTGAACGGTGATCTCTTGCTGGAGCCAGTCGAGACTCGGCACCCCGTCGGGCAGCGGCCACCCGATCTGCGTGGCCAGCGCGCCCGGCACGCCGACGAGCAGCACGGCCAGGGCGACGAGGGCGAAGAACGCCTTGACGAAGTCCCCGAACGACCGCCGCCGGATCCGCACGGGCTGCGGGGTCCGGTTCCGCGGGGCGGCCGTGGTCCCCGTCGTACTTCCCGACGTACTTCCCGTCGAGCTTGACGAGCTTGAGGTGCGGCGTCGCGGCATGGCGGGTGTCCTGGGGTCGTGTGTGGAGTGGGGTGAGGCCGAGCTCGGGTGAGGGGTGTGCTGAGCCTACAGAGATCTTATGGACTCTTACGGAGGGCGTCGAAGGGCGGATCGACGGATCCCCACCGAAGTCCGTTTTGCCCCTGCCGTCACGGGAGTTCACTCCGGGACCGGGCAACCGGGCACGTCATCTTCGCATGTGCCACGCAGGGCTTTCACTATCCCCACGCAATCAACCACTGCCTATCAAGGCCCCTTCACCCTCCCCTGATAGCTTCGTTCCCTGTCGCGTACACCGAAACTACGGGGGAACCAACAGTGGCCCGCCGCGCACTGACCACGACTGCCGCCGCGTTCGCCACGGCGGCAGCGCTGCTTCTGACCGCCTGTGGCGGAGGCGACGACGCGTCGTCGGACGACATCAAGGGCGCGGGCAACAGCTCGGGCAGCCCGTCGGCATCGCCGTCGGCCTCGGCGGCCGTCGTCAAACGCCCGGTGATCAAGCTCCCCAGCAGCTTCCAGCTGACGTTCGAGAACTGGACGAGCAGCGATCCGGTCGAGCAGGCGGTGCTGAACGACGGCAAGGAGGAGCTTCGAGCCGGGTACGCGGCGGTCATCGCGAACGATCCCGACAGTGAAGCCGTCGCCTTCTACGACACCGAAGGCGTCCGCGGACAGACCAAGCAGTGGATCAAGTCCTACACGGACAAGGGTTACACCGTCATCGGCAAGCTGCCCGCATTCAACCCCAAGGTCATCCTGGCCAAGAACGGCAAGGGGGCGGCGCTGACTTACTGCACGGACGAGACCGAGGCGAAGACCAGGCATCGCAAGACCGGCAAGGTCGAGGGCAACCCGGCGGGCACGAACCCCTACGTTCTCTACTCGCTCTCCCTGACGAAGAACGAGCAGGGCGTGTGGCAGAACTCGTCGGTGCGCGGTGAGCGAGGGAAGTGCTCCCGGTGAAGGCGTCGCACCGAGCGATACCCCTGATCATCACGTCCCTGGTCGTGACACTACTGAGTTCGTCGTCGGCGGGCGCATTCGGAGGCCCCGGCAGCGATGTGCGAGGTGGCGCCAACGACAGCGGTGAACTCTCCGCATCCGCCTCACACTCCCGCATCAAGGTCACCCAGACGAGCGGCCCCACGGGCGGCAAGCAGGGCACCGTCACGTCAACGGACGTGAACTGGAAGCCGCCGCCGTGCTGGTACGAACCGGTCTTCACCCCTGAGCAGCTGAAGAACTTTTCGGAGAACGACGGCAGCGGCGACGCCGGTCTGCGCGACGGCTGGTACGGATCGGAACTCTGGACCGACCACTTCAGGGACGAGAAGGACGCCACCACCATCTTCACGAAACCGGCGACCGTGAAGGGGTACAAGAACTACAACCTCGGCAAGAAGGGCTACTTCTGGCGCGGTGTCGCACCGAACGTGACCGAGCTCGACGACACGACCCTGTGCAGCCGGCTGATGTTCTGGCAGGACGCGGGCGAGATTCCTGACGTGCCGAACGCCCCCACCCCGGAGGTCCTCGCCGACTACGCCTACGACAAGGTCAAGGTTCCCGAGACCGAGGTGGAGTTGAAGCCGGCGGCCCAGTCGACGGTGAACCTGCCGACATGGGTCTGGCTGGACAAGGGCACGTTCAAGGACGTCAAGGTCCGGGCGGAACTCCCCGGTACGGGCCTGTGGGCGGAGACCACCGCCAAGCCGGTCGCCCTGCACCTGGACCCGGGCACCGAGGACGCCGAGGTCTTCCCCGCCTCCGGCGACTGCGCGATCAACGATGACGGCTCCATCGGCACTCCCTACACCAAGGGCGCCGCCGACAGGACGCCGCCGTGCGGCATCCGCTACCTCCGCGCGACCGACGGCACCCCGTACCAGCTCTCGGCCAGCGTCACCTGGAAGATCACCTGGGAGGGCTCCGACGGCTCCGCGGGCGACCTGCCCGACGGCACCTTCGAGACCACCCAGGACATGAACGTCCAGGAGATCCAGTCGATCAACCGCTGAGCGGACTCAGCGGCGCGTGACGGCGAAGGAAGGGCATGATCGAGGAACCCCGGCGTCACCGGGTCGAGTTCGCGAGCGGCACCGCCGCCTCCGTGGAGAAGCGGCGCTCCTTCCGCGACCTCGAACGCAACGACATCGAGCGGGACCTGCCCGGCTGGCCGGCCCGACCGCCCTTCAAAGTCCGAGGGTTCCTCGGCAGGCTCGGCCGGTACACGCTGACCGTCGTCACCCGCCTCCTGCTGCTGCCCCTCTACATCCTCGCCGACGCCCTCGGCAGCCCCGTCTCGCCGGAGAAGCGGGGGAAGCTGGAGGATCGTGCGAACGAGGTCGACGACTTCCCCGTCATGTGGGCGGGTGAAGGCGAGACGGCCCGTACGCTGCCGTGGCAGCTCGACCCCTCCCGGCGATCCTGGCGCACCGTGACCGAGATCGAACTCGCAGAGCAGGACGGGCTGGTGCGCATCTGGTCGTACGAGGACACGGCGCGGGGCAGCCGGCATCTCTCCTGGGGTGGCGGCGGGAAGGCCCCGGGATCCGAGGCTCTCCTCTGGACGCTGCCGCGGAGTGAAATCGTCGGCGCGGAGATCAAGCGGTTCAGCTGGGACGAGTCGGACTTCAAGGTCTACTTCCGGGACGGTTCGTGGGTACGGCTGACGAGTTCACCCGACGGCGCCCAGAGGATGGTCGCTCTGCTGGGTCAGGGGGCCCCTGCACATCGTCACCCTGCCTGAGCAAGTGCGCTCCCCTCCGGCTCCCCTCACGCCGGCCTCGTGACGTGCGATAACTTCGACACGCTCTCAAGCAGAGGTTGCAGCTGTCACGGGGGGAAACACGTGTCGAACAGGCCGACGGACTGGCACATACTCGACCTGGACGGTGACCCGACCCCCGGTGATCCCCAGCGCATCCGCAAACTCGCGGGCACGTTGCACGACTTCGCCGACGACGTCGCTGACGCTCTGCGCGATCTGAAGGGCATCGCCAAGGAGGACGAGATCCTCTCCTGGGCGGGCAAGACGGCAGATGTGTTCGCCGAGGAGTTCGCGGACGCACCCAAGAAGCTGCGGAAGCTGAAGAAGTCGTACGACCTGGCCGGTGAAGCCCTCTCTTCCTTCTGGCCGGACCTGGAGGCCGCGCAGGACAAGGCCGACAAGGCACTGCGGGACGGCCGGAAGGCGCGCGCGGAACTCACCACGGCGCAGACGGCCCTGTCCGGTGCCAGCGACTGGGTCCGGACGGCGACCGAGAAGAGCGACTCCTACGACCCTTCGAAGAACGGCGGCAAGGACGTCCCGAAGCCGGACGAGTCCGAGGTCCGCCGGGCCACCCGTAACGCGCAGCACGCCAAGGCTCGCCAGGACGCGGCCGAACGCGAGGTGCAGACCGCGCAGAACGCCCTCGATGCGGCGAAGAGGCTCGCGGGCCAGGCGAAGCTGATGCGCGAGGAGGCCGCCGGGCGCACGGCTCCGGAGCCGCGCAGCCGCACGTGATCCAAGACATGGCGAACTCCCTAGGGGTCCCCGTCAAGGCTCCCACCAACGCAGTCGGTGTGCCCAGCTTCGGCGAGGGCCCCTTCACACCGCACATCAGGGACGAGGGAGTGTGGCTCACCTTTCTTCCCATGGCCTGAAGACGGCGGCACCAGAAGGAGTTGCGATGATTCGCCCCGTAGGGTTTTTCTCTGAGCTCTCTCCCGGCTGGGGACTTGCGGAGACCGGTTCGATCAGGAATGCGGTCAGGCCCTTGGGCGAGCCGGACGAGAAGAACATCCTCGATTACCTCAGAAGCGGCACAGGGATCTGGAGTGAAATGAGTGCCGGCCCGGACGTTCTGGATCCTTACGCACCCGAAATGACCGGCATCGGATCACTGTACACGGACGGCACTTGGCTCTGGCGCGAGGATCTCACGTATTACGTGGCCACGTATCACGTCGCTCTGCCCAACGAATTCGTCGAGCACATCCGGACCCTAAAATACAAGGCTCCAGTAGTGAGCGAGAGCAGGCTGGTCGACATCGCCAAAAACGACCTCGGAATCAACATGTGACTGAAGTGGACCGGAAGAGACAGGTTGCATCGATGCCCAGTTTTTCGCTGGCGGTTCCCGAATCCTGGTGGGAGTTCGACATCCGCCCGGAAGGTCGTGAGGCCACCATCCGCGCTCTCGTCGACGAGCGGGTGCGGGAGACGCCCGAGCTGGCGCCCTATCGCGCCGACGTGACCACCATGCTCCGCAAGATGGCCAAGGACGCGCACGAGTCCGGTGCGCTGTACATGGGTTGCATGGCGGAGAACTTCGACGGCATCCCCCTCTCCGCTACGGTGACCGTCTCCGTCCTCGGAGCGAGGAACAAGCAGGGCGTGGCACTGTCCACAGACCCCCGCGCCATCGCCGAGACCCTGCGCTCCATCACGCCCCGCCGCGAGGGTGACGCCTGGCGCAAGGTGACGACTGTCGAGATTCCGGAAGTGGGGCCGGCCGCGCGCACGTACGGGGTGGAGGACGTGCCCGTCGCCGAGGGCGACGCTCGAACCCTGCGGATGGTGCTGACACAGACGTACGTCCCCCTGCCGGGAGCCACCGACAAGGTCGTACTCGTCTCCGGGGCCAGCCCCGTCCTGGACCTGGCCGACGCCTTCCATGACATCTTCGACGCTGTGACGAGTACCTTCCGCTTCGTCTGACCGTCCGACCTGCTGGGGGAATCAACATGGCCAAGGGCAAGAGCGACCTCGCGCTCCCGCTGACCGAGCTGGAGAGCTACGGGCGCCGGCTGCGGTCCATCAAGACCCGTCTGAATCACACCAAGAAGCTCTTCGCGTCGTACAAGGACGCCATCGGCGACGGCAGTGTCAATGACGCGCTCGACGATTTCGAGTCCAACTGGGAAGACGGGCGCGAGGACATCACGCAGCAGTTGGATGCGCTGGCGAGTATGTCCGATGCCGTCGTGCGAGAGTTCAAGAAGCTGGACGACGAACTCGCCAAGAAGGTGAACGACGCCATGAAGACCGAGGACAAGCGGGGCGGTAAGGGTGGTAAGGGCAGTAAGGGAGACGGCGGGGGAAAGTAGCCCCCTGTCCGAGAGACGGACGCGAAAAAGAGCCCCGAGGCGCAAGCCCCGGGGCCTTCTTCATGCGATCGTCAGTGAGCGACGGCCGCGTTGAGGTGCAGGTCCGCCGCGATGCCCTGCGGCGAGACGGCAAGGCCCACGCCGCCGCCGACGCCGGCGGTGAGGCCGGCGGCCGTGGTCTCGACGTAGAGACCGGCTGCGGCGCCGGCACCCGCGGCAGCACCGCCCGCCTGGCCGCCGGCGATGGTGTCCAGCTCGGCGTCGGACATCTGGGCGGTCTGGATCTGCGGGGTGAAGGCCATGGAGGGCGGTTCCCTTCGTTCAATAATTCGAAGTGCTCGGGCGCGACTGATCAAAGCACGCCAGAAGAAGGGGCGGCCAGTCAATGCCCAGTCCGTGGATATGGACAGGAGTGGTTTTCCGGGCGCATATTCACGGGTGTGACCTTTTGATCACCCGGGACCTCGTCGTCTTCACATTCCTGCCACTTCGCGGTACGGAAATGCGTTCCGCGGGGCGGGAAACGAGCCGGCCTCGGCTTCTGTCCCACTCCGCCACGACCTCACGGTGAACGGTGTGCAGATTCGCCGAATGTTCCGGATCGGCTCAGCCGACCTCGTTCTGCGCGACCGCCTGCCCGTGGACCACCACATCGCCGCCGTAGAACATCCCCGTGAAGACCGGGGAGTACGTCAGCTGTACCTCCACCTCGACCTGCTCGGCGTTCGCCGCCACGCAGTGGGTCGCGCCGATGTCCGCGCCCGTCATGTCCATCTCGCGGGCGAAGGCCTTCACGCGGGCGTTGCAGTTCTCGAAGTTGATCGGCGCGGGGCCGCCCTCGTTCTCGTAGAGGGCGTCGCGGTCGATGTCCTGGGCGGCGTAACGGGCCGCCTGTTCGGCGATGTCGGCGGCGCGCTCCCGCTTGGAGATGGACAGGCCGCCGTCGATGACGAACGCCGAGAGGGAGAGGAAGACGAGGGTGAAGATGATGACCGCTCCCGCGCCGGAGCCACGGTCGTCCAGACGTGCGCCACGGGCCGCCCACCAGGACGGCCGGGAAGACCGAAGGTGTCTCACGCCGACCTCCGGAACGGGTCGAGGGGGGAGCTGAAGCTCGACGACAGGGTCGTCGGGACGTCGAGGCCGAGCATGGCGAGGCCCCGCACCTGGCAGCTCACCTCGACGGTGAAGATGGTGTCCGGTTCGAAGCCCTGGCTGGTCTGCGTGACGGACACCGGGCCCGAGCAGACGTCCGCGAGGTTCGCCTCCGCGGCCTTCTTCGCCTCGGCCATGGCCGTCGCGTGGTCCTTCTGGATCGAACCCGCGCGGGCCGCGTCCCGGGCCGCGCCGTCGAGCGCCCCGCGGCCGTCCACCAGCTGGCCGAAGGCCACCAGGACCAGGATGAACAGGATCATCACCGGCGCGAGGATCACGACCTCGACGGTGGACAGGCCACTGTCGTCCGCGGACCGGCGGCCCCTGAGGAAGGAGGGGAAGGACATTCAGTTGCCCTCTTCCTGGACGAACCGCTCCACCGGCCCCACCGACTGCGCGTGCACCGTCAGGTCCAGTCCGGGAAACACCGTCGGGACCCTCGCCGCGATCTCCACGCCCACCGTGTTCTGCTCCGGCTGCACCATCGTCACGTCCGGGGACAGGACGAGTTGAGGGCCGAGCTGGCGGATGTAGCTGTCCACCACGTCCCGCGCCTCGCCCCGCCACGCACCCGGCTGTTCGTCGGCCGTGGCCCGGGCCTTGCGGGCTCCGGCCTGGGCCGCCGCCTGGGCGACGTGGTCCGCGAAGAAGTACAGGGCGAACTGCACCGTCGCGAAGATCATGAAGAACAGGACCGGGGTGAGCAGCACGAACTCGATCGCGGTCATGCCTGAGTCGCCGCGGGCGGCCGCACGTTCCCGTGCGGCCCGCACCCAGCGGCGTGCCCGTCTGCCCACATCTGCCGGCATCCCGTGAACCCCGTTGCTCCTGATGCTTCCGACGCTCCCGAGGGCGATCAGCAGGTCTTGCCCGCGTCCGCGCCCTTGATGCAGTCGCCGACCTTGTTGGCACCCTCGCTCAGCGCGGCGTTGATGATGGCGGCCACGACACCGACGATCGCCACGACGACCGCGGAGATGATGACCCACTCGACCGCGGAGGCACCGCGGTCCAGCTCGCCGGAGCGGGCCCGCTCGGTGCGGGCCTGGAGGAAGGTGACGAGGAAGTCCACGGCGGGGATGCCGGTGTGGAAGGTGCGTCCGTTCATGACGTCTTGTCCTTTCGAAATCAGGTCACGGAGTTCTGGAGTTGTGAAGGTCGCTCACTGCGAGCTCACCGCAAGGCTCATGCACGGCTCACTGCACCTGGAACACCCGCATCGCCGCCGGAAAGATCAGGAACACCAGGAACCCGGCGCACAGCAGCAGCTGGGCGACGAGCATCGACTGGGACTTCTCGCCCGCACTGCCCTCGATCTCGGCGAGTTCGCGGTGCCGCATGGTCTCGGCGCGGGAGGCGAGGGACTCGCGGACCTTGGCACCGTCGTCCGCGACCAGGGCCAGGGAAGCGGAGAGGTCCTTGAGCTCCTCCACGCCGATCTCCTCGCCGAGCGCGCCGAGCGCCTGCCACTGGCTGACGCCGGTGATGCGGGCGTCGGACAGGGCGTTGCGGATGCGCTGGTTGGCCCAGCCGTCGGACACCTCGGCAGCCGCCATCAGGGCCTCGGGCAGACCGCGTCCGCCGGCGAGGCTCATCGACACCAGGTCGAGGTAGGCGCCGATCACCCGCCGCAGGTCGCGCCGCTTCTCGGCGGCGTCCCGCCGTACCTCCAGGTCGGGCAGGAAGAAGAAGACGACCGCGAAGAGCAGGGCCAGCCAGACCGGGATGATCGGGCTCCTGCCGAAGCCCAGCGTGTAGACGATGGCGAACAGGAACGGACCGAAGAACAGACCGGCCACGCCCAGCAGCACCTTCGTCGCCAGGAACTTCTCCCAGCTGCGGTCCAGTACCGCGAGGTCCGCGCGCAGCGAGCGCTGCTCCCAGCCCTGCTGGAGGTAGAACTCCGAGACGCGCAGGCCCACTTCGGCCCGGAGCGCGCCCAGGCGGCCCTTCTCCCGCTCGACGCGGGCCGACTCGTAGGCCGAGCCGCGGGCGCGCATCGCGTCGATCCGCGCGACCTGGGAGATCGCGCTGCGCTTGCTGGGCATGAGGGCGCGGACGAGGGCGTAGATGCCCAGGCCGATGACGGCGCCGACGACGAGCGGCATCGTGAGATCCATCAGCGCGCCCCCTCTTCCTGCGGCAGCCGCTGCTGGGACTGCGCGTGCGACGGTGTCCTCGGGCGGACGAACTGGACGGAGGCCTCGTCGCGGACCAGGAAGCGCTCGGGCGTCTCGATGGTGGACAGCTTGCGCAGCCACCAGAAGCCGAGCGCGAACAGGCCGCAGACACAGGCCAGGACGAGCTGGCCGACGGCCGTTCCGTACGGCTCCACGAAGTCGCGGTTGAAGATCGACAGGCCGAGGACGAAGGCGATGGAGACCGCGACGACGATCTGCACCGACCTGCGGGTCGAGGCGCGCTGGGCCATGACCCGCTGGCGCATGTCGACCTCCTCGCGGGCCGACTTGGCCAGGGCGCCGAGGACTTGGCGCAGACCCGGGCCGCGCAGCCGCGCGTTGAGGATGAGGGCCGCGACGATGATGTCGGCGGAGGCGTCGTCGATCTCGTCGGCGAGCTGCTGGAGCGCCTCGGGCAGCGGAGTGCGGGCGCGCAACCGGTCGACGAGGGCGTCGAGGTGGGGGCGCAGGACGGGGGCCGCGGCACGGGCGGAGGCCGGGATGGCCTGCTCCAGGCCCACGGCGCCGGCGATGGTGTCGCGCAGCGACTCCGTCCAGGAGGCGAGGGCCTCCACGCGGCGCATGGCCGCCCGCTCCTCACTGGCGCCGCCGAACAGGCGGTCCCAGAAGAAGACGAGGACGCCGGCCGCGATGCCCGCGACGGCCCAGCGGGTGAGGACGAGGACGACCAGGCCCACGATGGCGGCGAGTGAGCCACGCTGCCCGGCGAAGCGGAGCAGTTCGCCCGCCCGCTCGGCGGCCTTCTGCTTCTCGTGGTCGGGCTTGGCGGGCAGCCCGCGGACGGCGATGAGGAGGAGGGCGAGGCCACCGCCGACGGCGACGCCGCTCCCTATCGAGTACAGGACGGTGGTGGAGAACAGGCCGCCCATGGAGCCGAGCGAGCCGATTGCCGCGAGGTTCGTGGTCATCCCCGGCTCACCCCCAGGTCCCGGACGGCTGGTAGCCGTGTGCCATCAGTTCCTCCAGGCAGGCTATGGGGGCGTGCGGCACGATCCGGCCGTCGGGGGCCTCCGCGAACACCTCGCTGGACAGCACCCGTCCGTCGACGCCGTTGACCTCGCGGACGGAGGTGACCATGCGCTGGAGACGGCCGCCGTTGCCGAAGTTGTTGCGCCGCTGGATGAAGACGACGAAGTTGACCGCGCCCGCGATCAGCATCTGGCTGGCCTCGATGGGCAGCCGCTCCGTCGCCTGGAGCGCGTAGGTGGAAATACGGTTGAAGACCTCGTGCGAGCTGTTGGCGTGGATCGTGGACAGCGAGCCGTCGTTGCCCTGCGACATCGCATTGAGCATGGTGACGATCTCGTCGCCGAGGACCTCACCGACGATGACGCGGGAGGGGTTCATACGCAGCGAGCGCCGCACCAGTTCCGCCATCGAAATAGTGCCCTGACCCTCGGAGTTGGGCAGGCGCTCCTCGAAAGCGACCACGTTGGGGTGCAGGTCGGGGAAGGTGTCGAGGCCGAGCTCCAGGGCCCGTTCGACGGTGATGAGGCGCTCGCCCGGCGGAATCTCGTTGGCGAGGGCCCGCAGGAGCGTGGTCTTGCCGGCGTTGGTGGCCCCGGCGATCATGATGTTCTTGCGGGCCCGGACCGCGCAGGCCAGGAAGTGGGCGACCTCGGGCGACAGGGTGCCGTTGCCGACGAGGTCGGAGATGAACACCTTGCCCATGCGCGCGCGGCGGATGGACAGGGCGGGCCGCCGGGTGACGTCCATGACGGCCGACAGTCGCGAACCGTCGGGCAGGCGCAGGTCGAGCTGCGGGTTGGCGGAGTCGAAGGGACGCGAGGACAGACCGGAGTACGCGCCGAGCACCTGGATGAGCTCGATGAGCTCCTCGTCGGTCTCGGCGACGGGGTCACCCTGGACCTCGCGGCCGTCGGCGTAGCCGATGAACACCTGGTCGCAGCCGTTGATGTCGATGTTCTCGACGTCCGGGTTGTCCAGCAGCGGCTGGAGCCGGCCGACGCCGAACAGCGCGGCGTGCACGGCGGCCGCGTACTGCTCCTCGGTCTCGGCGTCCAGCGGCGTACGGCCCGCGTTGATCTCGGCGCGGGCGTACTCCTCCAGGATCTGGGCTATGACGGCCCGGGCGTACTGCCGTTCGTCCTCCGTGGACATCGGAGTGACGCCCGCGGCCTGGTCCTGCCGGCGCTGCTCGGCGATGCGGTCGCCGGCGTCCTGGCGGAACCGCTTGACCAACTGGTGGTCGACAGCGGTCATGCGCCGGCCCCTGCGTGGCCCTGCATCCGGCCCGGGGCGTGCGGGGCGTGGTGGGCCTGCGGTGCCTGGTTGGCCTGCGCGGAGGCCGCCCAGGCGGCGCCGTACTGCTGGTAGAGGTCGGCGGCGACCTTGCGGGCCGAGCGGATCAGCAGCGACTTGTCGAGCCGGCCGCGCTTGCGGCCGGCCAGCTGGTCGGCGCCGGCCGGGTCGTCGGCGATGGTGCCGACCACGCGGGCGCCGGTCTGGGCGTGCACGAGCATGTCGTTGACCTGCGAGGCGAGCTTGCCGGCCGTGCCGGTGTCGGCGATCAGGACGACGCCGATGATCGGGGTGCCGAGGCTCGCGGCGCCACGCGATCCGCCGTGCAGCTTGCCGGCGAGGGCGGCGGCCCGGTCACGGACACGGGCGAGGGCCTCCGGCTCGGTGCGCGAGATGAGCAGCACGAGTGCGGCGTGCGGGAACAGCTCGACGGCCGGGGTGTCGCCGCTGATGCGTCCGCAGTCGGCGATGACGTCGGCGGCGGCGTGCGGGGAGTCGGCCAGGGAGTTGAAGGCGTGCCCGAGGGTCGGCCACAACCCCGCCAGTCCGGCGGCCTGTTCGGCGATCCCGAGCCCGACGAGGACCTCGAGACCGCCGCTCAGCGGCTGGACGTGGTCCCAGAGCTGGTCGGGCACGAGGCCGCGGCGCGCAGTGGCGGCAATGGAGAGCATGCCGGTGTTGGGGTTGAGCGGTCCGCCGTGCGCGGCGGCACTGCGGTAGACGAGGTCACCGCCCGCCGGGTCCGCCTCGGCGAGCAGGACCCGCCGCGGCCAGACCGCCGCGAGGGCGACGGCCGCGGTGGTGACGCCGGGGGAACCCTTGTCGGCGGCGAGAGCGATGAGCGCCATGGGGTGGGTGCCGCCTTCTAGTTGCCGGGGACGTGCACGATGGCGACCTCGTTCGCGGCCGCCGCGGAGGCGAGCGCGGCCGCGTCGGCCTGGTCGACGAGGAGGGTGAGCGAGAGGTTGCCCGTGCTCACGGTGGCGTCGTCGTCCGCCACGACGGAGTTCACGCGCGCGTTGTCGACGAGGGCGCCGCCGACGGAGGTGCCGCCCGAACCGCTGTTGCCCTCGGAGTTGCTCGAACCGGAGCCGGTGGAGCCGACGCGGTAGGCGGAGACGATGTCGCCGGCCTTGATGTCCGCGGGGTACGTGCCCTCCTTGAGGGCGAGCCCGACGGAGGCCTTGCCGGCGGGCAGGCTGGCCTTCTTGGCGAACATCTCACCGACGGCGAGAGTCCCGGCGTAGAGCGTGGACTTGGCCTTGTAAGACTTGATGGTGTCGAGCTGCGCCCACTCGATGTAGTGGATGTTGTCGTCTTTGGCGACCATCACGGAGGTCACGTCACTGTCGGTGAGGGACTCCCCGGCCTGGACCTCCTTCGTCACCTTGACGACCTCGATCCGGTCACCGGCCTGGAGCACGAGCATCGTCGCCCCCAGCGCACCCACCAGAATCAGCAGCACGGCGAGCGCGGCCAGTGCCGGTTTGCGCTCGCGAGGCGGGGTGGGAAGCCGGTCGCCGACCGACGGCTGAGCCGGAGCGGCAGAACGACCTGCGCCCGCCCCCGTACGCTCTTGGATCTTCACGCAACCGCTCCCCGTACACCCAAGAAGATGTCTGTCATGTGCCTTCAAATTCGGACACTTCACCCGCGTCGACCCGCACGGAAAAGCACGGGACGGGCCGGACGTACCCGCCCGACCTGGGCGAATAGCCAGCACTGGGGGTGAGTGTCAAGCCATCGCACCGTATCAGCCGCACATAAGCCCCTCAAGGCGCGTCCGACCCCAGGGGCCGCAGGGTACGGCCTGTTATCCATCTGCAACGTCCCACCCGCCCAACCCGGCCGGGGACAGCCCCACATGACATCAGCACCTGTGCGCAAGCGAATCGCCATGGCCCCCAACAGGCCTGGCCAGCGGTCTGGTTCGTCACCTGTCGGCCATCAGGCCTGCACGATTCACTCACGAAGTCGAGGTGAGGGCGTCGCGTGGTCATGCCCCGTGAGGGTGAGGGCCGCGAGCTCCTCATCGAGCGACCTGTAGCAGTCGCGAACGAACGAGTAGAGTGCCGCGCGGACGTCGAACGGACCGCGGGGGACTCACCGGTGAGAACAGTCACGGCCAACTACGCCTGCACAGCGGGGATACGGGCAACGGGGCGCAGGCGCGGCCGCGCGATCGGACTGTTCCTGACCCTGCTCGCGATGACAGCCCTCTTCGCAACCGCCACACCCGCCGTCGCCGCGGACACCCCCACTCCGGCCGCCTACCTCGCCGAGCGCCTCCGCGAGAACCCGGTCCACGTCTCCGACCAGTTCCCCCGCGAGGTCCCCCGCTCCAGCGCCCCCGACTTCTCCCGGATCGCGAAGAAGACCGGTGTCCCGACCTACGTCCTGGTCCTGCCGCTGCAGACCGGCGCGGACGCCCGGCAGCTGCTCGGCGCGGTGCACGACCGGCTGGGGCGCGACGGGCTGTACGTCCTCTTCGAAGGGCCGGACATCACGGAGGCCAGGGCCTTCGGCGTCGACGCCCCCGCCGACGCCGCCGTCACCGTCGCACAGTACGAACTCCCCTACGACGCAGGCGCGTTGCTCAGCTTCGAGCGCTTCGCCGACGTCATCGCGCAGGGCGCCGAGAAGGCCACCGCCCGCGCCGAGGCCGCTCGTGAGAAGTACCAGGACGACGAACCCGCCGAGATGTACATCGGCCCGTCCGACCGCCAGAACCAGTCGTTCCTCACGGGCATCCTGCTCACCGGCGTACCCCTGTCGATTCTGCTGCTCGCGGCCTACGCGAGGCGCGGGCGCCCGAAGAAGCCCGTCCTGCGCCGGTTCGTCTGGGGCGCGGCCGTCCTCTCCGCCGCCGCTGTCGCCCTCACCGCCACCGTCGCCTTCGACCAGACCCGGTCCAGCGCGGCGGAGCCTCCCGCCCCCGCCGACCTGTCCGCCCGGGTGGAGCGGGTCGCGGCGGGGCTGAAGCAGGACCCGGTGTACGCCGATCCGGAGAGCCCGCGCGTCCTCGACGCCCGTCAACTGGATCGGCTGCACGAGCGGATCCGGGACTTCCGGCGCTCCGACGGCGGCGGCCCGGTGTACGTCTCCCTCGTACCGCAGACGCCGGAGAGCGAATCGGCCGGCGACTCGGGGCTGTTCGCCGCGGCCGTACACGCCAAGGTGGGCCGGGACGGGGTGTACGTGGTCGCCGACCCGGCCGACGGCACGATCGACGTCTACAACCACGGCCTGCGCCTGGACGGCAACCGCCTCTCCTTCGACGTACCGGACTCCGTCACACTGGGCGACAGCAGGGCGGACGAGGCCGACGACCACCTCCTCGGTGAGCGCCTCGACGCGCTGATGACCTTCATCGACGACACCCCGCGCACCGACCGGCCCTGGTCCGAGCCCGCGCCCCCGGCGGCGCCGAACGCCACCCGCGAGACCGCCCTCCCCGCCCTGTTCTCCACGGACTTCTGGCCGGGCCTGTTCGTGGGCGCCTTCGCGGCCCTGCTGCTGTCGAGCCTCGTGGCCGGGGCGACAGGGATCGTCCAGGCAATTCGGCGGCGACGCTCCCCCGTACCCGAGCCGTCCGGCAGCCTCCCGCTCACCGCCCCGACCGAACCCTCGGTGTCCTACCTCCGGCGCACCGCTTACGCCGAACTAACTTCCCTCGCAGGTGAGTTCAGCGACCCGGACGACCGCGACCGCGCCTGGGACCACCTCGACGCCGCGCTGCTCCTGGTCGACGGCGACCCCGGGCGCGTCCGGCAGCCGGGGACGGACGCCCCGACCCTCGTCGCCGTGATCGTGCTCGCGCGAGCCGGCCGTGCCGGACTCGCCGGTGATCCGGCCGACCTCTGCTGCGGCGTCAACCCACTGCACGGGCCCGCCGCCCGCCGGCACCACGTCCGCGTCTCGGCCGGGGGCAACAGCCGCCGTCTGCTGCCCGTATGCCCGCTCTGCGGCGACACGGCCGTCGCCGCACCGGGCGACATCCCGGGCCGGCTGCTGAAGCTGCCCGACCCCTCCCTGGGCAACGCCCGCTTGCCCTACTACGACGTGACCGACGGCCCCCTGACCGCCGTACCGCAAGGAATCGCCCGGCTCATCGACAAGGTGAGGGAGACCGCAGGTGTCCACTGAAGTCGACCAGAGCGCCGCGAAGCGCGTGATCACTGCCCTCGCGGCACTGCTGCTGACGGCGCTCACCACGACGGGCACCGCGGGCGCGGCGGACGGCGGCACCCCGAGCGCCGGGCAGCGCATCGCGAGCGCCCTGCGCACCTCGCCCGTCTACGTCGACGAGGCCTACGCCGAAGCAGTACCGCCGTCCCGGCAACGGCAACTGGCGGACCGCATCCGCCGCACCGGCCTGCCCATCAAGGTCGTGCTCACACCGCTCACCAAGGGCGACGCCTTCGACGGCGAATCCGCCCTCCTGGCCGGGACGGTCCGCGACCGGCTCCCGGAACGGCGCGACCTCGTCCTCATCACGTCGGACGGCGACTTCCCCGACTCCCTCCAGGGCTACGAGTGGCCCGGCGACACCCACCAGGCGCGCAGGGCCGTGACGGCCGCCGGGTTCCTGGACGAGATGCGGGACGCGGGCCTTGCGGACCTGACGGCGAAGGCCGTGGACCTGGTGGCGGAGGGCAAGGGCGAGCAGCGCTACGAGGAGGCGATGCGCGACCTGGGCGGGCCGCCCCGCCCCACGCAGCCCGGCTCCGGCTCTGGCTCCAGTCCCGACTCCGGCTCCGGCATGACCGGCTGGTGGCTGTTCATCGCCGTACCCGCCCTGGCCCTGACCGCGCTCGCGACCCGCACGGCTCTGCTCCGTTCCCGTAGGCCCAACCCGGCCGTCCCCCACGTCGTGTTCGCCACGGCCCGCGCGGCCGACGAGGCGCGGGTGCGGCGCCGTGCGGAGGCGGAGGTACTGGCGCTGGGCGAGGCGACCCACGCCGCCGACGTGGCCGCGACCCCCGGCCTCCAGCAGGCCCTCGACGCGTACGCCGCGGCCGGCACGGTTCTCGACGGGGCCCGGGGCCTGCCGGACCTGGCGGGCGCCCTGGCCCTGGCGCAGGAGGGCCGCGACGCCCTGACCGGTTCGCCCGGCCTTCCCCTCTGCTTCTTCAACCCCCTGCACGGCCGCGCGGCCCTGCGCACCGGCTGGCGTCCGCTCGGCCGCCGGGACCGGCTCGACGTGGCGGTGTGCCAGGAGTGCGCGGACGCGCTGCGGGACCGCCGCGCCCCGGAGGTGCTCCCCGACACGGACGAGGACGGCCGTAGGGTGCCCTACTTCGAGGTACCGGCGGGACGGAGCGTGTGGGCGGCGTCCGGGTACGGCTCGCTGATGTCCCCCTCGGCCGGTCTCGCCAGGGCCCGTTGAACGGGCGCGGCCCCGTTCTGCCCACGGCCGCCGGTCTCGCCGAGGCCCGTTGAACGGGCACGGCTCCCTGGTGCCCCCGTCGGCCGGTCTCGGCAGGGGCCGTTGATCAGCCGGGCGGTCGGTCCTCGCGCAAGGCGTCGAACAGGGCACGGGCGCGACGGTCGTCCCACTTCACCGCGCTGCCCTTGGGGGTGCGCAGGTCAGGGTCGGCCACGGGCACGTTGAGCTGCCGCCCTCCGCGGCCCGTGGCCTTCCGCAGGGCCTCGAACAGCCCCATGAGGTCCGGCAGTTCGGTGCCCTCGTCGACGATGAGCGTGTCGAGGCCCGCGTCCAGGGTCGGGAACGACTTCGACGGGTCGGCGAGGGTGGACGGGGTGGCGGCCTTCCGGGCGAGGGCGGCGAGGAATCTCTGCTGGTTGCGGGTGCGGCCCAGGTCCCCCTGTTCCTCCTGCTTGCGCTGCCGTACGAAGGCCAGCGCCTCGGCGCCGTCGAGGGTCTGGCAGCCGGCGGGCAGATTCGCTCCGGAGTCCTTGTCCCGCACGGGTCGGCCCAGACACAGGTCGACGCCGCCGACGGCGTCCACCACCCCCACGAAGCCGGCGAAGCCGGGATCACCGAGTCGGTGCGGCGGCCCTCGGCCGAGCCGGTGTTGAGATCCTTCCGGTCCTGCGCGGACAGTCCCTCGCGGCTGTCGGAGCCGACGACCAGGTAGGTGGTGCCCTCACCGGCCGGCACCCGGGCGCCGAGCGCGCCGAGGTCGACCTCCTGGTTGAGCCGGGTGTCTGCCCAGACGTACGTACCGGCCCCGCCGAGCACCAGCGCGGACGCCAGGACGGCGGCCGTACGCAGGTACCTCCGGCCCCTGCCCGCCCGGCGCCGCGGGTTCCTGCTGCCGCGCCCGCCGCGGTGGTCCGGGCCGCTGTCGTAGCGGCCGGGGGCGGCGGGCGAGGGCATGCCGGGCAGGGGGGCGGTGCGGATCGAGGGCGGGGGAACGAGGGGTTCCCGCCGCGGGCTCCACTCCGGTGGGGATTCTCCCAGCCGGTCGGTCCAGTCGCTCATCGACGCCTCGAAGGTGCTGTGGGGGCTCTCGGGTCAGCGCATCGGCACACTCCTATACGGAACGGGCCCGCCGATCTGTTCAGCGGCAGTCCCGGACCGCTGCATCCGCTGCCACCGCAGCCGGCTGCCGAGCAGCAGCGCGACCAGCGACTGGATGACGACGAGATACATCAACTGCCGGTAGACGACGATCTGGAACGGCATCGACCACAGGGCCCGCACCGGCTCGCCGTCGAGTCTCAGCGCGTAGCCGGAGCAGACGATCTGGACGCCCAGGAACGCGAACCAGACCGCGGCGGACTCCCACGGGTCGCGGAACAGCACGCCGTACAGCGCGTACACGTCGATGACGGGCGCGAGCAGCGGCAAAGCGACCTGGAACAGCGCGAGATACGTCAGCCCGCGCCGCCCGAACCGCCCGGCCGGGCCCCTGCCGAGGAGAGCTCCCCGGTGCTTCCACATGGCCTGCAGCGTGCCGTAGCACCACCGGTACCGCTGCCGCCACAACTGCCGCAGGCTGGTGGGAACTTCGGTCCAGGCGACGGCGGACTCCTCGTACAGCACCCGCCAGCCGGACCGCCACAGGGCCATCGTCAGGTCGGTGTCCTCGGCGAGGGTGTCCTCGCTGACCCCGCCGACCCCGATCACGGCGTCCCGCCGGAACGCCCCGATGGCACCCGGCACGGTCGGCATGCACTCCAGCACCTCGAACATGCGCCGGTCGAGGTTGAACCCGAAGACGTACTCCAGGTGCTGCCATCTGGCCAGCAGACTGCGCCGGTTGCCGACCTTGGTGTTGCCGCTGACGGCACCCACGGCCGGGTGTGCGAGCGGCTGGACGATCCGCTCGACGGCGTCGGGCTCGAAGACGGTGTCCGCGTCGACCATCACGACGATGTCGTACCGGGCGTGTGCGATCCCGGTGTTGAGGGCGGCGGCTTTGCCCGCGTTGGCCTGCCGTACGACCTCCACCCGCGCGTCCCCCATGGTCTCGGCGATGTCGGCGGTCCGGTCGGTGGACCCGTCGTCGATCACGACGACCTGGAGCCGCCGGTGGGTGGAGTCGAGCAGCGACCGCAAGGTCGACCCGATCCCGGCCTCCTCGTTGTACGCAGGGACCAGCACGGTCACCGGCCCCGACGTCTCCCGCATCCAGGGCGCACCGGTCCGGAACCGCTCCAGCCGCCGCACATGGGCGCGGGCGAAGAGGGCGAGCAGCAACAGCCGCAGCACGCCGAGGCCGCCGGCGACGCCGAGGATCCAGATCATGGCGGTGGCGAAGGCCTGGCCGAGACCGGTGACGTGGATCAGTCCCCGCCCGGCCCATTTCTGAACGAGGGACGGGGAGGCGTACGGCACGAGCCCGAGCCCGTCGGACACGGTGGTGAACCGATCGACGCCCGGGTTCTTCAGGAGCCTGCGCGCCTCCGCGTAAGCGCTCTCCGTCTGACTCAGCTGCCGGACGATCCCCTGCACCGGCTTGCGCGACCCCTTGTCGGCGGCGACGAGCACGTACCCGTACCCGGCGGCCCGCCGCGCGGCCTGCCACTCGCGTCCGCACAGGGTGTCGGGGCTGGTGGTGCGGGGCATCCGCAGCAGGTTCGTCCGCCGTCCGGTGGCCCCGGCGAGGGCACTCTGGGTCAGCTCCAACTCGGCCCGGAAACGCGGCGCGGAGGACTCCCCGAGGACGGCCCCGGTATAGGTGTTGGACCCGATCTCATGCCCCTCGGCCCGGATCCGCTGTGTGAGTTCCGGATGCCGGGCGGCCTGGGAGCCGTGCACGAAGAAGGTCGCCCGCGCGTTGTGCCGTCGCAGCAGGTCGAGGAGCCGGGGTGTCCAGACGGGGTCGGGACCCCCGTCGAAGGTGAGCGCGACGGTCCGGGCGGGCATCGCCCCGGTCCGTATCCCGTCCCGGTTGATCCCGATCACGGGCCCGCCGCGGGCGACGACGTCGGGCACGGGAGCCGTACAGGGCGACCGCGCCTTGGCGGCGTCGACCTCGTGCCGGGTCCAGCCTTCGAAGATCAGCAGGGCGAAGACGAGGGGGAGGGTGAGGGCGAGGAGGAGCCAGTGGGCTCGGGGGTCGCGGGATTGTTTGTGACGGGCCCGGGTTTTGGCTTTGGTGTTGCCCTTGGCTTTGGACGGGGCGGGGGTCAGGGGGCGTCACCGCCCCCGGGCACTTCTTCACGGCCGCCTCGGGAGCCGCTGCCTCTTCTCGGCTTGGGGCGCTTGGTGTTGTGGGGGGTTCGCATGGGCCGGGAGTGTAGTTACGCGTCGGCGATTGGATGGCCGTAACAGCAAATTCCACGAGGCCGCGGCGCCCCCGACCGCATGCCGGTTCCCCATCGAGACTGCCCGGGGTGGCTCAGCGCTCGGCGACGAACGACCCCATGCCCCGGGTGGTGACGATCAGCCCTTCTTCCCGCAAGGCTGCGGTGGCCTTACGAACAGTCTCGCGAGCAACTCCGAACTCCTGCTCCAGCTTCACCTCGGAGATCAAGCCGCGCACCGGGTACTCGCCACTGGCGATGCGCTGCCGAACGACTTCGGCGATCTGCTGCCACTTCGGCCTGGTGGGGTCAAATTCGAACACCAGTGAACTGTACGTACGACCCTCCATGAAGGCATAGAAGCTCCTCTCAGCCCATATGGGTAGACAGGCCTGTACAAGTAGCTCTACGGTCTGTCACGACAGACCCCGGCGACGGATGGTGGCCGTCCCGGGGCATGGCCAACGCTACGAAGGAGCGCCGACATGCTGGACCTTACCGTCCGCACCCTCGCGTGGATGCTGAGCCTCTGCACCCCACGCCCTCGCGGCCGTCACCGCCTCGGCGCGGTGCCGCCCCTGCGGATCGTCCCCATCCCGCCCCCGCCGACCCGCTTCACCGAACTGCTGGACGGCACCGCATGCCGCCTGGTGCGCCCCTACGTCCTGGACCCCGCCGAACACCGCCGCCAACGCGAACGCCGTCGAGCCGCCCTCGGCACGGATGTGGGCGCTAAGCGCATCCACGGAGTGCGCGTACCGGTGGCCACCCGATGACGCGCCCGGCGATGCGGATGTGCACCCGCTGCGAACGCTCCACAGGCACACCGGTCCCCATCCGGCAGTTCCGGGCCCCGGCAGGCCTACCCCTCACCATCTACGCCTGCCAGGAGTGCATCTCTCACTACCCGGCCCTGGAGGGCGCGGTCGGTCTCCTGCAATCCCCCTACCGCCACTCGCGGATGACGCTCCACGTCTACCGAATCGACGCCGGAGGCGCCGTCACGGAGGACTGCGGAAAGGTCGAGATCACGGCCGGCGGCTCCGCCGAGCCCGTGCCGTACACCTCCGCATATCCGCCGTGCGCCTGCGCTGGATGCAGGGCGACGCGATAGCAAAAACCCCGGTTACACCGACGACCCCGGGCACGGACGACCGAGTGCCCGGGGCCGCCATGGCTGAGGCACGATCTGGGAACAACTCCGCGCCACTACACCCTCATACGCCCCAAATGCCCTGCGCAGCTCCCAGTTCGCTCTGGCGAAACCGAGAACCTCACCGATAGCGTCTGTCTCCCTGACCTCACATCTGTCTCACGGGGAGTATCCACTGTGAAGCGCCGCCCTTTGCCCGTTGCTGCCGCGCTGGCGGCAACGGCAGCACTGCTGTTGACGGCCTGCGGTAGCGGGGACGACAAGTCCAGCGACAACGACAAGATCGCAGGCGCCGACCAGGGAGCGAAGACGCCGAAGGAGTCGGCATCACCTTCGGGAGCACCGGCAGAGGACAAGCCGGACGGCGTGGACGTCTCTTTGCCCAAGGACATGAACCTGGTCTTCGACTGGGACAGGCCGAAGGACAAGAACGAGGCGGCTGCGATGGATGATGCGGCGAACTACGTCCGGGCCATCTATCGAGGCGTCGACAAGCGTACGACCAAGGACGCCTCTCTGGTCGCCTACTCGACAGGCGATGGGACGAGCTACGCGAAGACGCAAATCAACGCCCGACTGGACGGCGGTTGGACAGCGTACGGCACACGGCGCCATTACCAGGCCACTACCCGCTCCGCGCCGAACGGCAACTCCGTGGAGGTTGCGTTCTGTGTAGATTCGAGCAAATTCTACTCCAAGGAGATCAAGACCGGTAAGGTCCTGAAGGGCACCCCCAGCATCTCGTCCTTCGACTACTTCAAGATCGTCATGGTCAAGCTCCCCACTGGAGATGGTCTGTGGCAGGCTTCCAAGGTTTACGTCGAGGCCAAGGCGGCGAAGTGCCAGTGAACAGGTCACGGCAGCTAGCTCTCTGCAAGGGCACAGCTGCCCTGGGGCTAACCCTGATCATGCTCGCAGTCACGCAACCGGCCTATGCGGACGAAAAGCCGGCCAACGCTCAGGGCACCAACACAGAAGAGTCAGGCGGCAGCAACGAAAACGGTATCTACGCCGCCGCCCGCATCCAGTACTCCGGCTCCGTCGCCAAGGGCGGCGGCACCGGAAACGTAACGTCATCTGACATCAACTGGACACCGCCTCCCTGCTGGTACGCCCCTTACCTGGGCGCCAAGGACTTCAAGAAGGAGATGTCCAAGCACATCGACAGCCAGCTGAACACGCCTGGTATGGGCGGGACCGCGGGCGCGGCGCTCGGCGAGACCAAGCGCCACTACGAGGACGGCTTCGACATCCCCGGGAAACCCGGCTACAAGGACTACAACGTCGAGAACGACGGCAAGGGAATGTTCTGGGCCGGCGTCGAGAACCCCAACGAGCCGGACTACCTCAAGCGGACCTCGTGCACCGATCTCCCCTTCTGGGTGGAGAACGGCGATGCGCCACCGCCCCAGTACGAGGAGGCCATCTCACCGGAGATACTCGCCGCTCTGGCCTACCAGCACATGCAGCTGCCCGACACCAAGGTCACCCTCGCCCCCGAGGCCAACACCAAGGTGAACCTGCCGACCTGGGCCTGGCTCGACAAGGCCGTCTTCGACGAGGTCGAGGCGACGGCGGCTCTCAACGTCCCCGGCTTCAACATCCAGGCCACCACCACCGCCAGGCCGGTGTCCCTCAAGCTGGAGCCGGGCACCAAGGACGCCGAGACCTACCCGGCGTCCGGCGAGTGCGTCATCAACGCCGACGACTCCATCGGCGAGCCCTACGCCAAGGGGAAGGCCGACGAGACCCCGCCGTGCGGAATCAGGTACCTCCGCTCCTCCGGCGACAGCACGTACAAACTCCGGGCCACCATCACGTGGGACATCGACTGGACCGGCACCGGCGGCGCGGGCGGAGACCTTCCGAACGGCACCTTCGGCAACGAGCAAGCGATCACCGTCCAGGAGATCCAGGCCGTCAACCGGTGACTTTGGCCGCTACGCGAACGCCGAGACGGCATCACGAGGCCGGCACCGGCAGCCCCTGCGCTGCGGGGCGTATGAGCGGTAAGACGGCCGGAGAGGTGGAGCGAACGCCTCTGCGGCCGTCTTGCCCTGCTCCGCCCGGCGCCGGGCCGGCAGGCAACGTCGGCAGGTGGCTGCGCAACCGCACCTCAGGACTGATTTCATCGTGCAATCTTCGTGAAGAGCTCTGCACATCGCGGACCGCCCGCGCCATGAACTTTCACATACCCACCTTCGCAAGAGGTGCGCGCGACACATAAGCATTCCCACCCCCACCCCGACCCCCATAAATCACCCATACTCCACCGAGAAGTTCGCGCTGGCGAACCGCGGAACTCAGCAGGTACCGTCGGCGTTACCTGGCAGACCTTTCTCGCTTCTCGGGGGAGTCACTTGAAGCGTCGCCTTCCGTTCCGCACGCCGCCGCTGCGCATCACCCGTGCAGGCCCATTCAACGGACTCTACGGCCGCCGCATCAGCCACCGCACGCTCACGGCCGCCACCCGCTGACCCGGCACAGGCGGGGTCCGCCGCCCCGCAGGCCGCGCCTTACCCACCCACAGAGACTGAGCGCCACCATGAGCGATCTGCGCCTCGAAGACACCGTGTTCGAGCACTTGAAGAAGACCTTCTCCTCCATCAGCGACCGTATGGAGGACGCCCGCCGCGACCTTCGAGGAGCCGACTCCTCGGCTGTCGGCGAGAGCGGGCTCATCGAAGACGTCCAGGACTTCGCCGACGACTGGGGCTACGGCATCAAGCAACTCGGCAAGCACACCCACGGCGCAGTCAAGATGATCAACAAGATCGGCGAGACGTTCGACGGCCTCGATCTGGAGCTGGCTCAGTCACTCAAGGTCAAGAAGAAGGGCAAGTAACGTGGCCGGTCAGCGCACCGTTCCTCCCAACATCGGCTGGGATCCCACGCCCGGGAGCGTGGAGGACACCCAGCAACTCGCCAAAAGACTTGGCAAGTTGGCAGGCGAGCTTGGCACAGCCGTACGCGAGTTGGAGCGCATAGAGTGCGGAGCCTGGAAGGGCAAGACCGCCGTCGCCTTCACCGAGTACATCGGCCAGGACGTCACCCCACTGATCCGAAAGAGCCACGAGTCCTTTGACAAGGCTTCGCGCGCACTGCATCGCTGGGCCAACGAGCTCCAGGACTTCCAGGACGAGACGGACCGCCTGGAGAAGAAGGCGGGAGAGAAACTCGACGCCAAGGCGGAAGCCAAGGAAGGCACTGAGGAATACGGCAAGGCCTCTGGCGATGTCACCGGCCTCATTCAGAAGGTCCATGAACTGGAGGACCGTTACAAGCAGGCCGCGGCGAAGATCAGCAAGGAACTGGACAAGGCCGCCGACATCGCCCCCGACGAGCCGGGCTTCTGGGAGAAGCTGGGCACGGGCATTGCAAACGCCTGGGACGCCACCGGCGACTGGCTCAAGGAGCACGCCGACCTGATCAAGGCGATCGGTGACGTGCTCAGCGACATCACAGCCGTCCTCGGGCTGCTTGCCATCGTCACGCTTCCCTTCCCGCCCCTCGCCGCCATCTTCGGCACTGCCGCGCTCATCGGCGCGGGCCTCACGCTGGCTACGCATGGGGTGGCCAAAGCAGCCGGAGCGGACGTGAGTTGGGCTCAACTCGGGCTGGATGCGGTGGGCCTGCTGCCGGGAATCGGCATGTTCGGCAAGGGAATCAAGGTGGTCGGTGCGGGCAAGGCTGCGTTGACGGCAGAGAGGCTCGGTACGGGCTTCAGTGCCACCAAGCTCGGCAGTTCACGGGTGCTGATGTCCTTCGGTAAGGAATCCGCAGACATCGTCGGAGGGTTCGGGAAGGCCGGCTTGGTAAAGATCGGCGGTATGTCCGACGATGTCTTCGAAGTTGCGCACGGGAGCAGCGGCTTGATGTCTCGTATGGGGGGCCTCTCTTACGCGGGCTACCATCAAGGACAGCTGATCGGTTCCAAGGGAGCCAATCTGATTCCCGGCGTGAACATCAACCCCTTCGGGGCGGGCGGTATAGCCCTCGATGCGGGCCTCAAGATCGCCCCCAAGATCTACGGCCACGTGGCGGGCGACTAGCCCGAGGTTGCGCCATGGCACCCAAGATGGCCGCGAAAGGAAGTGTGAGGACATGAGCGTGTGGTGGCCCAGCTCGGGAGAGACTTTCATCGCCCGTGCTCCGCTGACTTTCGCCACGGGCGCGGCCACTCGGGTCAAGGGAATGCGTTGGTTTCGCGACAGCGAGCGCAACGACATCCAGAACGAACTAGACGGCTGGCCCGAAGGACCGTCATACACCGCCCGTTCTTCGGGGAGCACCGCCGGCCGGAACACCGTGAAGGGCGCCGCCATGGCGGCCGGTGTGGCTGTCATGGGCCTCCTGTCGTCCCAGTCGGGCAGTGTCGGCCCAGGCCGTTCAGACAAGGGCTCGGACACCTCGCACGACCGACCTGACGAGGTCGAGGATTTCCCGGTCATGTGGGCCGCTCGGGGCTCCACCGCACGCACTCTGCCTTGGCAGTTGGACCCCTCGCGCTCCCCTCAGGACGAGTACCGCACACACGCGATCGTCACCGACCAGCGGCTCGTGATCGTGGGTTTCCCATATTTCAAGGGGGACGAGAGGCGCATCTCCGACGAGTTCCTCTGGGAGACACCTCGGTCCGGCATCGAAGGGGTCGAGCTCCGGGATTTCAAGCTCGGCAACGACGCAAAGATCGCATTCACTGACGGTTCCTGGTGCAGAGTTAGCAGCATCAAACGGGAGAGGCTCACTCGTTACCTGATCGAACCTGTCGACTTCATCCCGCTGACATCGCTGACGCAGGCGCAACGCAACACCGCTGAGAGGTTTGCAGCAGCTCAGGCACCGGATGCCCAGCCGCCTTTGGTCAAGCGGAACCCATGTGGATGTTTTCGGGTCGAAGTCGTGGCACCGAGCACCGTTCATGCTTCCTTCGGTCACTCCGGGCTGAACACGGTAATGGACCTGAACGGCACGGAACTCGGTCTGACGGAATACCACCAAGAAGACTTCCTGACCTAACACTCAGGCCCTGCACTCGACCGGAACGGCACACTACCTCCATGATCCCAGCCGCTGACTCCGCGAACGCCCAGCACGTCAGTGCTGCTGACGGGAACATCCCGCCCCTCTGGTTCCTCGCCCCCGAGGGCTTCTTCGCACTGCCCATCGCCGCCACCCCGGAGGAGCGCAGCGAACGCGCCCTCTCCTTCGTCCGAGAGCTGTACTCCCGGGGCGATGAGACCATCTGGGAACCTGCCGCCCCCTATTACGCGGCGATTGCCGAACTCATGGGAGACACCGGTGTCTCCTATGCGGCCATGGGCTTGTTCTCCACGGCTGACGAAAGCGAAGTGCCAGAGGGACAGGTAATCAGGCACGAACCTGCCGAGGGCATCGCCCAATGCGCCTTCACCGTCGCCATCGCCCCCACGGACCAGGCCGGCATCGACACCGATGTCGTCGCCCAGGGCATCCTCGCGACCCACTCCAGCGACCCGTACAACGACGCCATCTGGCTCGATCTGCCGTGCGGCCCGGCGGTGTCCTGCGTCAGCTTGCGCGAATACGACCTCGGCCCGGAAGCATCCGCCGACGGCGAGGCCACGAAACTCCTCACGGGCCAGATCCAGGTTTACGTGCCCTTCCCGACCGGCCCCTTCACAGCGATCTTCACGCTTTACACGGCCTCGATGGACCACTGGACCGACATTTACCGCTTGTTGTCGGCCGTCCTGCAGACCGTTTCCTTCGTCGAACCGACCGAAGCTTGGGCCGAGGAACGGTCACAGGGCCTGCCCGGAGAGGCATGACCACTCCGGCAGCACTCTCCGACGTTGCTATGAGAATTGCGCCGGAGCACTGGTATGGAACTGCCCATGACCTGTTTGCATTCCGCCTCACCCTCTGCGCGCCGCGCGGCTCTTCCCCTTGCCCTTCTTTCGAAGTCTCCGCAGTCGTTCCAGCTCCCGCGCCGCTTCTACCTCGGACCGAGCGCTGGCCCAACGCCAGAAAAGCCAGCCCATGACGCCGATGCCGAGCGCATAGGCGAGGAATGCGCTCCCAGTACCGGGGATGTACTCACAGCTGGCTGAGCGGCAGTTCTTGCCGGGCAGTCCACTCAGCAGATAGAAGAGCGGCCCGAATGCCACTGTGCAACAAGCCGCAGTGCCCGCCGCTCGCAGCCTCTGCATCCGACGGGTCTCCCCTGCCCGACTCAACGCGCAGCGCAGACCGCCCGTCGCCCCGACTACAGTGATCAGCCCGAGAACGCCGCCGACCGCCCAAGAGCCTCCGGGCAGGTCGACCAACACAGGGACCGTTTCACGAGCGAACCGCTTCCACAGTCCCATGAACAGCAGAATGGCGCCCACCCCGACGACCAGGCAGAGAACCCCGACGACGATTCCCACACCATCCGGCGCCCGGAGCCGATTGTCGGCAGCCGTAGCGTCAGCTTGTCGCTCCACCCGTCGTCCCTTCCTCGACGGGGCAGGCACCCGCCGCAACTCGCCCTCGGAGTCTGGTCTTCACTGCCACGTCACGTCCAGTGCAACGTGTCCGCCACCGCGTCGAAGAGCCCGACCATCTGACGCGCCAGCGGATCCAGGGGCGTAGAGAACGACAGGATCAGCCACTCATCAGTCGCCGGGACAGGAACGTAATACTTCACCGTGGTCGTTGGGAGTTCGTTCCCCAGTTGCGTGGTGGGAGAAGCCGCTTCGGAGCGGAACTCGCGGACCGCACCGCCAGCGACGGGGAGTTTGACCACGGCAGTTTCCGCCCCACGCCGGCCAAGCACGTCAGCGAACGTGTGCACGTCGGAGGATGAGGGCATGGTTCCAGGCGCGGCAAAGCTCACCAAGAGCGATGACGAAAGCGGCAGAGGCCCGATCCGCAGGGTCGACAGGTACAACTCGATACCGCCGGCCTGATACGCGTCTTTCGCTGTCTTCTGCAACTCACGCATCATCTGCTCCTTGAGCAGAGGAGCGTTGTCGACACCATGGAACTGCTGTTCCGCCAGCGCGATGATGCTGCGGTCACGGTGTTCCGGGTCCAACGACAGCTTGAACCAGCCGTCGGGGACGATCAGATTGTAGTCTTTCGGCGGCGTCGTGGCGTCCTCGTCTTCCCAGGGCTCAGGCATCAGGGCTGCCCGCCTCCGGAATCGGGTTGCCCTCCGCGTCGAGCGGCACGAAGCGCAGCGTCGGAATCAGCGCATCGACTTCCTCTGTGAGTTGATCGCTGTGTTCCATGGCGCCCCAGTTCATCGTCGCCAGGAGCACGTCTGAGGTCTCGGGCACCAAAAGGGCATACGAAACGGCTTCAGTGAGCTTCTTGCCGAACCCCAGCACCCCCTTGGACTGGTACATGGCCTGCAGCCGAACTGCCGATCCGACGGGCAGCTCGACCCTGCTGACCTGCGGTTCCCCGACGATCTCCTTGTGGCCCCGCAGCATGTTCTCGACCTCGTCCAGAGAGAGAGTGGTTTCGTCCTCGCCGAAAATCTGGACGTCGAACGTGGCGTAGTGTGCTCCGCCTGCGGCGAAGAACGCGGCGGCGAGAACCGCGTGATTCTTTTCGGCGGCTCGAGCAAGGTGAATGAGGTCCTTCTCGATGGACTCCTTCGAGGCCACGAGATCCAGTGGGTTGAAGGACTCAACGACTTCCCGCGCCCAGGCGGACTTCTCTGCGGAGTCGAGTCCGGCACCGGCTGTCAGGTCGACCCAACCGTCAGAAAAATGCAGCCGACAGGTCCAGTCGTCAATTTCAACTGTCATGTCGATCTCCTAGAGGGCCGGTCGAGTGTTTTCGTCGAGATAGATGTTTCCACCGGTCACAGCGTATCCGATGCCGGTCAGGACGTTGACCGTGGTCTTGACGCCGTTCAGGCCTGGGATGTCGGGGAAGTTGGCGGCCATAGGCTTGATCGACTTGAGACTCGCAGCAACTTCAGCGTCGACCAACGACACCGATTTCGCCACCCCCCCGTTCGCTGTGATCGCTTCCTTCGCGCCCCGCCAACTGCTCGGATTGAACACGGTCTTGGCGTTGTCCGCGAATCCTTTCCACCCGCTCTTTGTGACCAGCTCGGTGAAGGGACTGGCCATCGTCTTGCCGAGCTCCTTCGGTGTCATCGAGAACACCTTCGTGAAACCCTGCGAGCCGAGCTTGTTCAGCTTCTGACGATCACGCTTGAAGGCCTTGCCTATGCCCGGCGTCTTGCTCGACTTCATTCTGGTGAGCCGCTTGAGCACAGTCCCCGCGTACTTGCCGGCAAGCTTCGAGAACGCCTTGCCGACACCGATCATCAGGAAGCCGAGCGCCGCCTCACCCAAATCCATGAGGTCCGCGTTTCCGCGCATGTAAAGAACTGCCGTACAGATGAAACCGACCAACGACATGACGAGAGCGATGGTGCCGAGAATTCCGGCCAGCGCCTGTCCGATCACTGGAATCCAGCCAACCATCAGGGACAACACACCGCACACGGTGGCGATCGTTCCTGTAATGTCCGCGATGTCGTCGAGAAGGCTGTCCCAGAACCCGTCCTTCAACGCATCATCGGATATGACCTCGTCGATCGCGTCACAGGCCCGCTTGGCGGCGGCATCTCGGATGCGCTTCGCCTCTTCGATCTTCTCCTGGGCAGCCTTGACGACATCATCGGCCGCCTTCTGCTGATCCTCGAGGTCCTTCTTCTTCGAGTCGTCTTCCGCGTCGGCTAGCTTCGTCCCGGCTGCACGTTTGTCGTCTTCCGCCGCTTGGGCTTCCTTGAGGGCCTGATCAGCTATTTGCTGAGCGCGGTTCAGGTCAGAGGCGTAGTTCGTGGGCGAGGCATGGACCTTGTCCGCATAACCACCGCCGACGTCGACGACTTTGTCTCCGAGTGCGGCCGCGGCAGTCGCGTAGCGCTTTCGCGCCGCTTCCAGCTTCCCCGTTGAGCCTTCAGCCCGTTTACGGAACTCCCTGCCCGCTTCGCTGTCCCAGGAGTCGACCTCAGAGATGGCCTTGAGGTTCTTTACCTGACGCTCGAGTTCTTCAGCAGTCTTCTTGAGTTTCTTCCCCAAGCCTGCAACCCTGTCCGGGTCTCCTGGGACAGGGTCGAACCAGCACAGCGGCGACCAATCACGAGGACGTCCTCCAGCCACGGCGACTCACTTACCCTTCTTGCCGGGGCTCTGGGCTTCGCGGATCACCCTGGCCAACTCGTGATCCAACTTGCTGTACGTCTTTGCAGCAGCCAGCGCATACTCCGACAAGAACTTGAGTTCTTCCTGTAGCTTGTCCCGATTCAGGTTCCAGTTCGCCTCGAAGTCCTCGAACTTGTCGGTCAGGTCATCGTGTCCGAAGTCTTCTCCATACGATTCCACGACGCCCGGCAGGCCCTCGAACGCCTTGTGAATCCGCCCAAGGCCTTTCCCCATCTCCCGAATGACGTCAAGGTCGTCGATCCGCGCGTGGTCAGCCACAGGTCACCGCCGCAAGCGCACTCTTCATCATGCAGATCCCCCGATGCGCGAGTTTCGCGCTCATCAATGTGAAAGCGTCGGCACTTTACTCACCCTTGGCGCTTGGCGCCAACCAACACCGCCGCGCCGCACACCGCATCCTGGGCAAGCCTGCAGCTGCCTCCGAGGCAGGTCGGCCCGTCAGCTACCTGCTCATTACCGCACTGGCGGGGGATTGGGGCAGGCGAGCCAAGAGCGATGGTGTCGTCCTCGTCAGCCAACGGGGCGGTGCAGCTACCTGGCGCGCACGCCACTCCGCCCCGCCCCGTGACCTCAGTAGAACGTCACTTGCTCCGAGCCTGCTTGGCCAGCTCCTCATCGATCTGCTCGAACTTGTCCGCGGCCATGGTCAGGTAGTCACCCATGCCGTCCAGACCGTCCAGCGTGTCCTTCATGCCGCGCACGAACTCGTCGAAGTTCTCGTCGAACGCCTTCGACGAGCTCTTCGTGACGTAGCCGCCCTGCACGAGGTTGTTGATGTACTTCTTCAGGCCCTCGAGCTTCTCCTGGAGCTTTTCCTTCTCCTTCACGACATGCTTGGCTGCATCCCGCATGTCCTGATATGTGACATCAAGGTCCTTGGCCATGAAGCCGCTCCCTCTCGCAACGCCGCAGGGCCAACCCCCGTGGCTTCCCTGTTTGCGGACTCACCGGCTCAGAAGCCGAGTTGCCGGTCACAGCCGGCAACCGGTGTGATCGTCCGCTCTTGCGTCAGCAGCTTACGGGTGTGGCCTGTGGTGCCCCATACCCGGCTTGTGAACGAGCCGTCATGAAAGCGTGTACGACGTTGCCATCGGGAACGTCACGGCGCCTCCCCATTGCCCCGCCGTCGTACCGAACGGATATCGTCCCAGTACCACTGTGACCCGCGTGACTGAAGCGAGCAGGACAGCCGGCAGAACGGCAAGCGCTCAGCACAGCGGCAACCAGCGACAGACACCACAGGAGCCACACCGGCCCAGTGGCACGGGGAGGACAAGTCGTGCGCCTGACTCTGACCGTCGTCGACCCGTACGGCGGTGGCACCGCCGACGTCGTGCTCGATGCCGATCCTGAGTCCACCGTGGGGGACATCGCGCAGGAGCTGGCCAAGCAGGTGGGGCACAGCGGGGCGCAGGTCATCCCGCTCGGGCAGCACCGGCACGCGCCGGCCAACAACGCGCCCCTCGTGTACGTGGACGGGTACGCCGTCGATCCGAGCGCCACTGTCGTGGGGTCGCCCCTGCGCGAGGGTGCCATCGTCAGTCTTCAGGATCCGTCCGGGTGTCTGCCGGGTGAACCCACCGGGCTGGTCGAACTGCGGGTCGTCGGCGGGCCCGCCGCCGGGTTCGTGCACCGGCTCGGCGTGGGGCGGTACGACATCGGCAGCGGGGCGGCGTCGTACGTCCGGATCGACGATCCCGAGGTCGACGCCCGGGCCCTCACCCTCTCCGTCGCCACCGACGGCACCTGCCAGGTCGCCGTGCACATGGACAAGGAGCACGTCACCCTCGACGGCGCCTCCCTCGCCGAGGACAAGGACAAGGACAAGAAGAAGGACGAGCCCGGCGGCAAGAAGCGCGGCAAGAAGAAGGACCAGGACAAGACCGACGACAAGAAGGCCGGTCCGACCGAGTGGCCCCTCGGCGCTCAGATCGGCGTCGGCAACACCCTTCTTGAACTGACCCGTTACACACCCCCGAACGCCGCCCTCAAGTGGTCCGACGACGGCGTGGGCCTCGACTACAACCGGCCCCCGCGGCTGCGTCCGCCCGAGCGGCAGACCAACTTCCGGCTGCCGTCGTCGCCGCGTGAGTACGAGGCCAGACCGCTGCCCTGGCTGATGGCGCTGACGCCGCTCGTCGGTGCCGTCGTGTCGGTGATGATCTTCCAGCGCTGGTACTACCTGATCATGGCGGCCCTCAGCCCGGTCCTGCTCTTCGCCAACTACTACAACGACAAGAAGCACGGGCGTAAGTCGCACGCCAAGCAGGTCCAGGAGTACGAGGAGCAGAAGGAGCGGATCGAGAAGGACGCCCAGGACGCGCTCGTCGCCGAGCGGAACGACCGGCGGCAGGCCATCCCCGACCCGGCGACCGTGCTCGCCCTCGGGACCGGCCCCCGTACCCGCCTGTGGGAACGGCGGCGGACCGACCGTGATCACCTCCTGATCCGTTGCGGAACCGGGCAGTTGCCCTCCGAGGTGGTGCTCGACGACCCCGAGCAGGACGACCACCGCCGCCAGGTGACCTGGAAGATCGAGGACGCCCCGGTCGCGCTGCACCTGCGCACCCTCGGTGTCGTCGGCATGGCCGGGCCCGGGGACTCCGCCCGGGCCCTGGGGCGCTGGGCCGTCGCGCAGACCGCGGCGCTGCACAGCCCGATGGACGTGCAGTTCTACGTGCTGAGCGACAACGCCGCGCGGGAGTCCTGGGACTGGGTGCGCTGGCTGCCGCACGCGCGGCCGTCCGGCGGGCAGGACGTCAACGCGCTCATCGGGACCGACGCCGAGACCGTCGGCGCCCGCATCGGCGAACTGACGCAGATCCTCGACGCCCGCAAGAAGGCCGCCGAGGAGAACAAGTCCTCGCAGGGTTCGTCCTTCAGCGACCCCGACATCGTCGTCGTGTGGGACGGGTCGCGGCGGCTGCGGTCCCTTCCCGGCGTCGTACGGCTGCTGCGCGAAGGCCCGTCCGTGTCCATGTTCGCCCTATGCCTGGATGCCGAGGAGCGGTTCCTGCCCGGTGAGTGCCAGGCGTACGTCGTGGCCGAGCCGAAGGCCGAGGAGTACCGGCCGGCCGCCCAGCAGGTGCAGCAGCAGTCCCAGCAGACCGCCGGCGGGTTTCCGTCCTTCCAGGCCTGGAACAGCACAGCCCAGCAGCCCGAACAAGCCGATCGCAGCGAGCAGTTGAGGCTGCGCGTGGAGGAGGCCGGGGCGGAGCGCCTGAAGGACGTACGGCCCGACTTCGTCTCCGCCGCCTGGTGTCTGCGGCTGGCCCGGTCGTTGTCGCCGCTGCGGGACATCAGCGGCGAGACCGAGGACTCGGCGCTGCCCGGGTCGAGCCGGCTGCTGGACGTGCTCCAGCTGGAGCCGCCGACCAGTGACGCCATCGTCGCCCGCTGGCGGATGGGCGGGCAGTCGACGCTGGCCGTCATCGGTGAGTCGTACGACGGGCCGTTCGGCATCGACATCCGCAAGGACGGGCCGCACGGTCTGATCGCCGGTACGACCGGTTCGGGTAAGTCGGAGCTGTTGCAGACCATCGTGGCGGCGCTGGCGGTGGCGAACACGCCCGAGAACATGACGTTCGTGCTCGTCGACTACAAGGGTGGCGCGGCGTTCAAGGACTGTGTGCATCTGCCGCACACGGTCGGCATGGTGACCGACCTCGACGCCCACCTCGTGGAGCGGGCGCTGGAGTCGCTGGGTGCGGAGCTGCACCGGCGCGAGCACATCCTGGCCGCCGCCGACGCCAAGGACATCGAGGACTACCAGGACCTGGTGCGCCGGGACCCCTCGCACCGGCCGGTGCCCCGGCTGCTCATCGTCATCGACGAGTTCGCCTCGATGGTGCGTGACCTGCCGGACTTCGTCACGGGTCTGGTGAACATCGCCCAGCGTGGTCGTTCCCTCGGCATCCACCTGCTGCTGGCGACGCAGCGGCCGTCCGGTGTCGTGTCGCCCGAGATCCGCGCCAACACCAACCTCCGTATCGCGCTGCGGGTGACGGACGGCGGCGAGTCGTCCGACGTCATCGACTCGCCCGAGGCCGGGCACATCTCCAAGAACACCCCGGGTCGCGCGTACGCCCGGCTCGGGCACGCCTCCCTCGTGCCGTTCCAGTCCGGCCGCGTCGGTGGCCGCCGGCCGGGCGCCGCCGACCCTGCCGTGCTGATGCCCTGGGTGGGCCCGCTGACCTGGGAGGACCTGGGCCGGGCAGCCCTGGTGAAGCCGAAGGCGGAGTCCCGTGAGGACGAGGAGATCACCGACCTGAAGGTCCTCGTCGACACGATCCGCGACGCCAACAGCTCCCTCGGCATCCCGCCGCAGCACAGCCCGTGGCTGCCCGCCCTGGACGAGACGCTGCTGCTGGACGAGATCGAGCTGCCGGTGTTCGCCGGCGGTCCGGGCAAACTGCCGCCGGCGCCGTACGGCATCGAGGACCTGCCCGCGAGCCAGTCGCGCCGCCCGGTCGCGGTGGACTTCTCCTCCTTCGGCCACTTGATGATCGGCGGCGCCCCGCGCAGCGGCCGTTCCCAGGTGCTGCGCACCCTGGCGGGCTCCATCGCCCGTACGCACTCCATCGCCGACGTGCACCTCTACGGCATCGACTGCGGCAACGGCGCGCTCAACGCGCTGACGCGGCTGCCGCACTGCGGCGCGGTCGTGAGCCGTAACCAGACCGAGCGGGTCGTGCGGCTGGTCAACCGGCTCAAGAACGAGATGAGCCGCCGCCAGGACGTGCTCGCGGACAAGGGCTTCGCGGACATCGGCGAGCAGCGGGCGTCGGTCGCCGAGGACGAGCGGCTGCCGCACATCATGGTGCTGCTGGACCGCTGGGAGGGCTGGGTGCCCACGCTCGGCGAGGTCGACCACGGCTCGCTGACCGACGAGTTGCAGACGATGATGCGCGAGGGCGCGAGCGTCGGTATCCACCTGGTCCTGACGGGCGACCGCACCCTCCTGGTGGGCCGGATCGCGACGCTCACCGAAGACAAGTACGGTCTGCGGCTCGCCGACCGCAGCGACTTCTCGGCGCTGGGCATTCCGGCGCGGAAGGTGCCGGAGGAGATTCCGCCGGGGCGTGCGTTCCGCAACGAGTTCGGCACGGAGACGCAGTTCGCGCTGCTCGCGGAGGACACGTCCGGTCAGGGCCAGGCCGCGGCGCTGGCGGCGATCGGCGAGGCGGCCGCGGCCCGCGACGCCGCCGTCCCCCGCTCGCGGCGCCCGTTCCGGGTCGACAGCCTGCCCAGCCGCATCTCCTTCCCGGAGGCGTGGGAGCTGCGCGACCCGGACGTGTCCCGCTCGCGCCTGTTCGGTCTGGCCGGCATCGGCGGCGACGAGATCGTCGGCTTCGGCCCCGATCTGGCGGAGGGCGTGCCGGCATTCGTCATCGCGGGCCCGGCCAAGTCGGGCCGCTCGACGGTCCTGCTGAACTTCGCCCACTCCTTCCTGTCCCAGGGCACCCGGCTGGTCATCGCGGCCCCGCGCCAGTCCCCGCTTCGCCAACTCGACGGCATGGAAGGGGTGCTGAAGGTCTTCACCGGTGACGACATCGACGAGGACGAGTTCGAGGAGCTCATCGACGAGGCGTCCTTGGAAGAGCCGATCGCGGTCCTCATCGACGACGGCGAGATCCTGGAGGACTGCGACGCCGAGAGCCAGATGAAGAAGCTGGTCTCGCGCGGCGCCGAGCGGGGGCTGGCGCTCGTCATCGCCGGTGACGAGGAGGACGTGTGCAGCGGCTTCTCGGGCTGGCAGGTCGACGCGAAGAAGGCCCGCCGCGGCATCCTGCTCTCCCCCCAGGAGACCTCCAGCGGCGACCTCATCGGCGTCCGCCTCAACCGCGGCATGGTCGGCGGCCAGGTCGCCCCCGGCAAGGGCATGCTCCACCTCGGCGACGGGGAGCTGCGTACGGTCGTCATTCCGGGGTGAGGCGGTGAGCGGGGGCTCGGCGAGGCCGAAGCGGAGGAAGGCGGCGGGGGCCGCCTTGCGGTACGAGCACCGGCTGGGGCGGCCGATCACCGAAGGGACCAAGAAGGGTGACTACGGCTGTGCTTGGGGCTGCGTGGCGCTCCCCGGCTTCGTCGTCCTGCTGATGCCGCTGGTCCTCTTCAAGACGTACTGGGGCCACGAGCTCTGGGGCGACCTCGCTCCGGCCTGGCCCGGCGGTGCGTACGCCTTCACCGGCACCGTCGGCGCTCTGGTGCCGCTGGTCTTCCTCGCCTGGGTGGCGCCGCTTTTCCGGATGAACTGGGACTGGAAGAAGAGCAAGCCGCGTTCGCTGGCCTGGGCGGCCGCGTCCCTGCCGGGGCTCGCCGCGGGCTACCTGATCGCCGGGGTGATCAGCTCGACCGCACGCCCCAAGCGGCGCCGCGACTGGGACGCCGACTGCTACAGCCAGGGCGGGCCCTGCTGGGTGCACGTGCACTACCCGTGGTTGTGGGTCGTCGGCCTGGTCAGCACCCTGGCGGCGGCCGCGCTGCTGATCACCCTGCTGGTCAAGCTCAGCCGCAGGGCAACACCCCCTACCGCACCTTCGACATCCGGGCCTGAGCCCGCCCCGACTCCGTGCTCTCCGAGCGGTACTGGAGGTCGTCGCCCACCGGCTTGAGGTGGACGGTCGTCTTGGCGGGGTTGCAGCCGCTGTGGTTGGTCTTCGCGCCGACCGACGTCGCGACGAGTTCCGTCTTCGTCACCTGCTTCAGGGTGAGTACGTCGACGCAGACGCCGCCGATCGGGTCGGTCTGGCGGAGGGTGCCCAGTTCCTGGCCGACGGCGGTCCGTTCGACCGTGAGGCGGAACGTGCCGAGGGGCAGTCTGCCGTCGAGGGCGACGCCCTGGCCCTCCCAGGTGCCGAGGTACGTGGCGGGTCCCGCGTCGGTGGAGGGAGCGGAGCTCGCGGTCGCCGCCGGAGGGGAGTCGGACCCGCTGCCCGCGTCCGCGTCGTCCTGGCCGCCGCGCCCCGGCAGCAGGTCGAACACGAACACCGACCCGATCGTCACGGCCGCCATCGCCCCGGCGACCGCCAGCGCCACGGAGCAGCTCAGCCTCCGCACCCGCCCGCCGCTCTCGCCCTCCGGCGTGGACGTGGCGGCGACGGAGACGGTGACCCTGCCGGGCCGCCGGCCCGAGGCAGGGGCGGCGTCCTGCGGATGGTCGCCGTCCCGGGGTTCGGGTACGGCGGTGGAGAAGGGGGCGGGTGCCCCGGGCTCGTCGGAGGTCCCCGGCGCCGCGGGCGGACCGGTTGCCGCGGATGCCCCCGTCGCCGTCGGCGGCCCGGTGGTCGCCGGCGCCCCGGTCGTCGCCGGCTCTCCGGTCGTCGCCGACGCCCCCGATGCTCCGGCGGCCCCGGCGGCCCCGGAGCTCGCCGAAGCCCCGGACGCCCCGGATGCCCCAGAGGCCCCATTCTGGTACGCCTCCGCCCCCGCGGGCACCCCGCCGCCCCCAAACGCCCCGGCCCCCGGCAACACCACCGGCATCACCGGCGGCGGCCCGAACACCCCGAGTCCCTCGCCCGGGCCGCCGGCCGCGTCCGGCGCCCCCACCGACGGGCTGCTGAAGGCGACCGGCCCGGACGGCGCTCCGGCCCCCGGTCCCAGACCCGCCCCCGGCCCCGTCACCTCCAGGTTCAGCAACTGCACGGCACTCCGGCTCACCTGCTCCACCAGCGCCCCCGGCAGCCAGCCGCCCGCCACCAGCCGGGCCGCGCCCTCGGGGGCCAGTCGGCGGGCCAGCTCAGGCGGGGCGGGCCGGGTCGCCGGGTCCTTCGCCAGGCACTGCGCCGTCAGGCCCCGCAACTCCCCGTCCAGCAGCCCGAGTTCCGGCTCCTCGTGGACGACCTTGTAGAGCAGGGCGGCGGAGGAGTCCCCGGGGAAGGGCGGCCGGCCGGTCGCCGCGTACGCGAGGACCGCGCCCAGAGAGAAGACGTCGGCGGCGCCCGTGACGGCCTTGCCCAGGATCTGCTCGGGCGACATGTAGCCGGGCGAGCCGATGGACACGCCGGTGGAGGTGAGGGACGCCGTGCCGTCCGTGGCCCGGGCGATGCCGAAGTCGATCAGCAGCGGGCCGTCGAGGGTCAGCAGGACGTTCGACGGCTTCACGTCCCGGTGCACCAGCCCCAGCTCGTGCACCGCCGCCAGCGCCTCGGCGAGGCCCGCGCCCAGCGCCCGTACGGTGGGGGCCGGCAGGGGACCGCCGTCGGCGACCGCGGCCGACAGGGACGGGCCGGCGGCGTACGCGGTGGCCACCCAGGGCACCCGCGCCCCGGGGTCCGCGTCCAGGACGGGCGCCGTCCAGGCGCCGCCCACCCGGCGCGCGGCCTCGACCTCGCGCCGATGGGGGTCCCCCCTGCTCGAGCGAAGCCGAGAGCTTGGGGGAGGGCCCGGAACTCCTCGTCCAGCGCGAAGTGCGGATGCACGATCTTCACGGCGACCGTGCGGCCACCGGCACTGCGGCCCAGGTAGACCCGGCCCATGCCGCCGGAGCCCAGCCGGCCGAGCAGCCGGTAGGGCCCCACGACGGTGGGTTCGTCGACGTCGAGCGGCCGCATGGGCGTCACCCCTCCCCCGTGGGCAGGCGGGGACGGCTCCGGTCCCGGTACGCCTGCACTCCCCCAGCAGAGTAGTGCGGGAGCACCGGCCGGCTCACGGCTGGAGCAGGTCCACCTTCACGTCCGCCGGGAAGCCGGTCGTCGGGCCGACGCGCCGGGCGAACTCGGCGACCGCCGCGAGCTGCGGGTCTCCGAAGCGGAAGTCGAGGGTCGTGAAGTAGCGGGCGAGGGTCTCCTCGTCGAAGGCCTCCCAGCGGGCGGCCTGCTCGGCGACCTTGCCGACCTCCTCAAGGGAGAGGTTGCGGGAGTCCAGGAAGGCCTCGTGCACCCGGCGGGTGATCACCGGCTCGCGCTCCAGGTAGTCGCGGCGGGCCGCCCAGACCGCGAAGACGAACGGCAGGCCCGTCCACTCCTTCCACAGTGCGCCGAGGTCGTGCACCTCCAGGCCGAAGCGCGGTCCGTCGAGCATGTTCGCGCGCAGCGCCGCGTCGCCGATGAGGACGGCGGCGTCGGCCTCCTGCATCATCAGGCTGAGGTCGGGCGGGCAGGTGTAGTAGTCCGGCTGGACGCCGTAGCGCTCGGCGAGGAGCAGCTGGGCGAGGCGGACGGAGGTCCGGGAGGTCGACCCGAGGGCGACGCGGGCGCCGTCCAGCCGGTCCAGGGGGACCTGCGAGACGATCACGCAGGACATGACCGGGCCGTCGCAGCCGACGGCGATGTCGGGGAAGGCGACCAGGTCGTCGGCGTGCCGGAGGAACTCGACGAGGGTGATCGGACCGATGTCGAGATCGCCCTGCACCAGCTTCTCGCTGAGCTTCTCCGGGGTGTCCTTGGAGAGCTCGAAGTCGAGGAGCGTGCCTGTTCTCGCGAGCCCCCAGTACAGGGGCAGGCAGTTCAGGAACTGGATGTGGCCGACGCGCGGCCGGGTGCGAGGATTGTCCACATCGTGAGGCTAGCCCTCACGGCGTACGGACCGGCGCGCGACCCCTCCGCCGGGGTGTGGGCCCGTTGCGGGCGCCCCTCCGCCAGTCGGCCGAGGGTTGTTCAAACATTCGGGTGACGTGATCTTGACCCCTATTGCATTCCGGGGCCTGCGTGCTAGGCTCGTCGCAAGTTGCAGTTTGGTTTCCCTTGCAGTACAGAGCCTGCGGAGCATGTGACCGCGGGCTCTCGTCATTCTCAGACATATGCACTTGTGCGGAATTCATCTTCACACTTGCTGGTTCTGGAGCAGGGCAACCCTTTTGAAGCCCAAGGAGGGCTTATGGCTACCGGAACCGTGAAGTGGTTCAACGCCGAAAAGGGCTTTGGTTTCATCGCCCAGGAGGGCGGCGGCCCCGACGTCTTCGTCCACTACTCCGCGATCAACGCGAGCGGCTTCCGCTCGCTCGAGGAGAACCAGCAGGTGTCTTTCGACGTCACGCAGGGTCCGAAGGGCCCGCAGGCGGAGAACGTCACGCCGGTCTGATTTGTAGTACCCAAGGAGCCCCGCGCCGCAAGGCGACGGGGCTCCTGCCCTTTCCGGGCCTGGCCGGACGGTGAATTCCCGGCGAATTCCTGCCGTGGGACGATGGGCGGATGCGGAAAGACCAGGAGAACAGCGGGGAGGCCGGCGGCACGCCCGCCGACAAGGCCATGGCCACAGGCGTGTCGGTCGGCCTGTCCCTCGGCACGGCCATAGGGCTCGTGCTCGGCATGACCGTCTTCGACGACCTCGCCCTGGGCCTGGCCCTGGGCCTCGGTTTCGGCACGGCGATCGGAGCGGGTGTGGGTATCGGCGCCCGGCGGGGCCGCCCCTGACGACGGCGCCACCCCGGGCCCCGAACGGCCTAGGGTCTACGGCCATGACCGACACCCCTGTCTTCGTGACCGAGACCCGCGTCTTCTACGACACCGTCGCCGAGGAGTACGCCGCCGCCTTCGGCGATCTGCGTCCGGGGACGCCCCTGGACCGGGGCGTGCTCCACGGTTTCGCGGGGCTCGTGGGTGCGGGGGGCGAGGTCGCCGACCTGGGGTGCGGGCCCGGGCGGGTGACGGCGTACCTGGCGTCCCAGGGGCTGTCGGTGTTCGGTCTTGACCTGTCGGAGTCGATGCTCGCGATCGCCCGCCGCGAGAACCCGGGCCTGCGGTTCGTACGGGGCTCCATGCTGGAGCTCGACCTGCCGGACTCCTCGCTCGACGGCGTCGTGTCCTGGTACTCGATCATCCACACCCCCGAGGAGCACCTGCCCGCGCTCTTCGCCGGTTTCCACCGCGTACTGCGCCCCGGCGGGCATCTGCTCCTCGGCTTCCAGTCCGGGGACGAGCACCGCCGCTACGAGGAGGCCTTCGGACACGACGTGTCCCTGACCTTCCGCCGCGGCCGCCCGGAGCGCATCGCCGCCCTGCTGGGCAGCGCCGGCTTCACCGTCCGCGCCACGACCGTACGAGAGCCCGACGAGACGCGGGGCGAGCCGGTCGCCCAGGCGAGCCTCGTGGCCCGCAAGCCGGGGGACTGAACCGCCCGGGGCATCGCCGCAGCCCCACGCGCGACGCCCCGGGTGGCCCCGCGACCGGCCGCGGATGCCCCCAGGCGCACCACGACCGGCTCACGCTCGGCCGGTCCCTCCGGACGGCCCCCGACCGCTACAGCACCCCCGCGATGTCCCGCGCCGCGATGTACCCGAACGTCATGGCCGGGCCGATCGTCGAGCCCGCGCCCGCGTAGCTGTGGCCCATCACCGCCGCGCTGGCGTTTCCCGCCGCGTAGAGGCCGGGGATGACCGAGCCGTCCTCGCGCAGGACCCGGGCCCGGGCGTCCGTGCGGAGGCCGCCCTTGGTGCCGAGGTCGCCGGGGACGATGCGGAAGGCGTGGTACGGGGGGAGCCAGAGGGGTGCCAGGCAGGAGTTCGGGAGGACGGACGGGTCGGTGTAGTAGTGGTCGTAGGCGCTGTCGCCCCGGTGGAAGTCGGGGTCCTCGCCTTGCCGTGCCTGGGCGTTGAAGCGGTTCACGCTGGTGCGCAGGGCCGCCGCGGGGACGCCGATGGAGGCCGCCAGCGCGTCCAGGGTCCACTCCTTGTGCGCCGCCCCGGAGTCGTACCAGGAGGCGGGGAAGGGCAGCGTCGGCAGGACGTCCTTGAAGAGGTACCGGTTGCGGTAGTTCTGGTCGGTGATCAGCCAGCACGGAATGGCCGGGTCGGTGTCGTGGACGTCGTACATGGTGTGCACGACGTCGCTGTAGGGCGCGGCCTCGTTGACGAAGCGCCGGCCGGAGCCGTTGACCAGCAGCCCGCCGGGCAGGGTGCGTTCGGCGAGGCAGAAATACGGCTGTCCGGGGATCGGGATCGCCGGGCCCCACCACGCGTCCTCCATCAGGTCGAGCGCCGCGCCCAGCCGCTCCCCCGCCCGGATGCCGTCGCCGGTGTTCTCCTTCGCCCCGACGGTCCACTGCGTGCCGATGGGCTGCCGCTGGAAGCGTTCCCGCATCGCGGCGTTGTGCTCGAAGCCGCCGGAGCCGACGATCACGCCCCGGCGGGCGCGGACCAGGCCGGGAGCGCCGTCGCGCATGACGACGGCTCCCGTGACCGTGCCGTTCTCGACGTGCAGGTCCGTCAGGGGCGTGTTCAGCCAGACGGGGACGCCGGCCGAGCGCAGGCCCGCGCGCAGGCCCGCCGCCAGTGCCTGGCCCATCGTCAGGGGCTTCTGGCCGAGCGTCGCCGCCTTCGTGCCGCGGGCGAGGCACTGGGCGGCGACGGCCGTGCCCCGGGCGTTCACGGCGGCCAGGGCGACCCACTTGTAGTCGGCGCTGAAGACGACCATGCCGGCGGGGACGTCCATGTACGGCGGGTTCAGGTGCGCCAGCTCGGGCCCCAGGAGGTTGCCGTCGAACTGGTCGGGCTCGATGGAGCGGCCGTTCGGCAGGCCGCCGGGCAGCTCGGGGTAGTAGTCGCTGTAGCCCTCCATCCAGCGGAACCGGAGCGGGCTGTTCGCCATGACGAAGGAGATCGTGGCCGGGCCGTGGGCGAGGAAGGCACGCTGCCGGTCGGCGGGGACCTCCGGGCCGACGACGGCGGCGAGGTAGGCGGCGGCCTTCGCGGGGGTGTCCGGGACGCCGGCCGCGAGGATGACGGAGTTGTTGGGGATCCAGATTCCGGCGCCGGAGCGGGCGGCCGAGCCGCCGAAGGTCGGCGCCTTCTCCACGACCACACAGCTCAGGCCCTGGCGCGCGGCGGTCAGCGCGGCGGTCATGCCCGCGGCGCCGGAGCCGATGACGACGACGTCGTAGGTGCCGAGCGGGGGTAAGTCGGCTGCCCGGGCGCCCTGTTGAACGCCCGCGGCGACCGCGAGACCGGCACCGGCAGCCCCGGCCAGCAGTCGTCTTCGGGACGGGCCTTCGGCAGGTCCTGCGGTGTCCGTGCGAGGGGTCATGGCCGCTCCAGCCCGACGAGAACGCGTAAGGGGTGGGGAATGTCGCGCGGGGGCCTTGCGAAGTCAAGACCCGTGCGGCACCCACCCCGCGTCCACCACCCGCACCCTACGGCGGGGCAACGCCCTTCTTTCAGGGGCGCGGGGAACTGCGCGATCGGCCACCTTCAGCCCGCAGCCGCCGACGAGGAGGAACGCGCCGACCCGGCTCCGGCGCCCCCGTCTCCGCTACTCCAGCCCGATCGCCGCGCAGTCCGCCCGGTACTTGGACGTGCAGATGTCCTTCACGCTGTACACGCCGTCCGTGATCACCGTCTCCTTGATGTTGTCCTTGGTGAGGGCGACCACCGGCACCAGCATCGCCGGGGTGCCCTTCTGCGTGGGGCTGTCGACGGTCTCCCGGGTCAGCGCGGCGAACTCGATCGCACGGCCCTGCACCTTGGCCACCGCGATCTTCGCGGCGTTGGTCGCCTCCAGCAGGAAGGACTTGTACACGGTCATGTACTGCTCGCCGGACACGACCCGCTGCACCGCGTCGAGGTTGGCGTCCTGCCCGGTCACCGGCGGCATCTTCGTGGCTCCGGCCTCCTGCAGCGCCTCGATGACGGCGCCCGCCATGCCGTCGTTGGCCGAGTAGACGGCGGCGATGTCGTTCAGCCCGACCGCCTGGATCGCCTCCTTCATGTGCTGCTTGGCGATCGCGGGCTTCCACTCCTTGGTGTCGTACTCCTTGACGATGTTCACCTGGCCCTGGAGCTCGCTCAGCGCGCCGTCCTTGAACCGTGCCGTGTTCGGGTCGCCGGGGTCGCCGTTCATCATGACGACCTTGCTCTTCTCGGCCTTGTCGCCGAGCTCCCCGACGATGGCGCGGCCCTGCACCTGTCCGACGAGTTCGTTGTCGTGGGAGACGTAGGCGTCGATCGGGCCCTCGGCGAGCCGGTCGTAGGCGATGACCGGGATGCCGGCGTCCTTGGCCTTCTGGACGTCCGGGGCGATGGTCTTGGAGTTCAGGGCGTCGACGAGGATGACGTCGACCTTGTCGGCGATCATCTGCTGGAACTGCCGGCTCTGTCTGGTGACGCTGGCCTCGGCGTTGGCGTAGCGGACCTTGCCCTGGTTCTCCGTGAGGGAGGCGACCTCCTGCTTGATCAGCGGGTAGTCGAACTTCTCGAAGCGTGCCGTGTCCCGGTCGGGCAGCAGCAGGCCCACCGTGATGTCGTTGCCCTTCTTCGCGGCGGTGTCGTCACTCCCGCCGTCGCCGCAGGCGGCGAGGGACAGGGCCGATACGGAGACCGCCAGGGCCATGGAGACGTGCCGCACGGCGGCCTGACGGGTGTTGCGCGCTATCACTGGTGGTGCCTTCCGATGGGGGGAGCATCGTGACGAGGTGGTCGAAAGCCAACGGGCAGACGCCGTGCGTCGTCAATAAGCACGTGTGAAGAGATCGCAAAGGTGCCTCACCGCGTGTACAGGCCCTCCACTTCCGTCGCGAACGCGCGCAGCACGGCCTCCCGGCGGAGCTTCATCGACGGGGTCAGGTGGCCCGCCTCCTCGGTGAAGTCCTCGGGGAGGATGGCGAAGCGGCGGATGGACTCCGGGCGGGAGACCATCTTGTTGGCCTCGTCGACGGCGCGCTGGAGGACGGCGCGCAGTTCCTCGTCGTCGACGAGGAGCGTGGCGGGGACCGGGTGTTTGCCGTTCATCTGGCGCCAGTGCGTGATGCCGTCCGGGTCGAGGGTGATCAGCGCCGAGACGAAGGGGCGGCCGTCGCCCAGGACGAGGCACTGGGAGATCAGCGGGTGGGAGCGCAGCCAGTTCTCCAGCGGGGCCGGGGCGACGGACTTGCCGCCCGCGGTGATGAGCATCTCCTTCTTGCGGCCGGTGATCGTCAGGTAGCCCTCGTCGTCCAGTTCGCCGAGGTCGCCGGTGGCGAGCCAGCCGTCGGGGGCGGCGGGGACGACACCCCCGGCCTGCGGGTCCCAGTAGCCGCGCAGCACGTGGTCGCCGCCGACGAGGATCTCGCCGTCGGCGGCGATGCGGACGCGGGTGCCGGGCAGCGGCCAGCCGACGGTGCCCAGCCGGGGTTTCAGGGGCGGGGTGACGGTGCTCGCGCCGGTGGTCTCGGTCAGGCCGTAGCCCTCGAAGATCTCGATGCCGGCTCCCGCGTAGAAGGCCGCCAGGCGGCTGCCGAGCGGGGAGCCGCCGCAGATGGCGTAGCGGACCCTGCCGCCCATGGCGTTGCGGATGCGGCGGTAGACCAGGGGGTCGTAGAAGGCGCGGGCGGTCTTGAGGGCGCGGGAGGGGCCGGGGCCGGTGCCCGTCTGCTGGGCCTCCAGGGCCTCTCCGTAGCGCTGTGCCACGGCCGCCGCACGGTCGAACGAGGAGACCCGGCCGCCCGCCTCGGCCTTGGCACGGGCCGAGTTGAAGACCTTCTCCAGCATGTAGGGGATGGCGATCAGGCAGGTCGGCCGGAAGCCGGCCAGGTCCGGGAGCAGCCGGTCGGCCTTGATGCTGGGGGCGTGGCCCAGCCGGACGCGGGCCCGGACGCAGGCGATCGCCACCATGCGGCCGAAGACGTGGGACATCGGCAGGAACAGCAGGACCGAGGCCTCTTCGCTGGTCTTCGCCCGGAAGACGGGGTAGAGCAGCTCGATGGCGTTGTCGACCTCGGCGAAGAAGTTGCCGTGGGTGAGCGCGCAGCCCTTGGGGCGTCCGGTGGTGCCCGAGGTGTAGACGAGGGTGGCGAGGGTGTCGGGGCCGAGCATGCCCCGCCGCACCCCGACCTCCTGGTCGGGCAGGTGCGCGCCGGCTTCGGCGAGCCGGTCCACGTGGCCCTTCTCCACGATCCACATGTGCCGGAGGTCGGGCAGGCGTTCGCGCTCGGGGCCGAGGGCGGCGGCCTGCGCGGCGGTCTCGGTGATCAGGGCGACCGCTCCGGAGTCCTGGAGGATCCAGCGGGCCTGGAAGACGGAGGAGGTGGGGTAGACGGGGACGGTGACGAGCCCGGCCGCCCAGGCGGCGAAGTCCAGGACCGTCCACTCGTAGATCGTGCGGGCCATCACGGCGACCCGGTCGCCCGGCATCAGGCCCTCGGCGACCAGGCCCTTGGCCACGGCCCGCACCTGCTCGGCGAACTGTGCCGCCGTGACGTCACCCCAGCGCCCTTCGGCGTCCTTGCGGCTGAGCACCACGGCATCGGGATGCGCGTTCGCGTTGTCGAAGGGCAGGTCGGCGAGCGACCCGTGCGTCCACGGCGGGGCCAGCGGCGGTACGGAGGCCTCCCGTACCGCCCCGTCCAGGCGCCGCACCTCGGGTTCGACCAGGACCGGTCCTCCGTACGCGTCGCCGTAGGCGGAGGAGGGATACGCAGTGGACACGGGCGGCTCCTGGGGCGTGCAGCGAAGGACTGCTTGCTGCATGACGTACGTGCCTCGCACGCCGAGGCGCTCAACCGGCTCAATCCCCCTGAGACATCCGTAAGGGGTTACTGACGGTAGGAACGGGATCGTACGGCGCTCACGTGGCGGGTTTGTGCGAATTCGGGGATGGTCCGGAGCCAGGCCTGTGCAATCTCGGGGGGTACGTGAGGGTTCTTCAGGTTCCGCGCGCCCGTCGCTCTCAGGCCCGTTCCAGGATCGCCGTCACCCCCTGCCCGCCCGCCGCGCAGACGGAGATCAGGCCGCGGGCGGGGGCGTCCCGTTCGGCGAGGAGCTTGGCCAGGGTGGCGACGATCCGGGTCCCGGTGGCGGCGAAGGGGTGGCCGGTCGCGAGGGAGGAGCCGGCGACGTTCAGGCGGGCGCGGTCCACGGTGCCGAGGCCCCGCTTCTCCCAGGCGGCGAGGGTCGCCAGCACCTGGGAGGCGAACGCCTCGTGGATCTCGACGAGGTCGAAGTCGTCCAGGCCGAGGCCGGCCCGCCCCAGCATGCGCGGGACGGCGTACGCGGGCGCCATGAGCAGTCCGTCCTCGCCGCCGGCCACGTCGCCGCCCACGAAGTCGACGGCGGCCGTCTCGTACGCGGTGAGGTACGCCAGCGGCTCCAGGCCGCGTTCGCGGGCCCACTCCTCGCTCGCCAGCAGGACGGTGGCGGCGCCGTCCGTCAGCGGGGTGGAGTTCCCGGCCGTCATGGTCGGGTCGGGATGGCCGAGCCCGAACACCGGCTTCAGGGACGCGAGTTTCTCCACGGTCGAGTCCGGGCGCAGGTTCTGGTCGCGGGCCAGGCCATGGAACGGGACCACCAGGTCCTGGAAGAAGCCGCGTTCGTACGCCGCCGCCAGCCGCTGGTGACTGGTGGCGGCGAGCCGGTCCTGCGCCTCGCGGGGGATGCCCCAGGCGCGGGCGGTGACGGCGGCGTGTTCGCCCATGGACAGGCCGGTGCGTGGCTCGGCGTTGCGCGGGATGTCGGGGACGAGGTGGCCGGGGCGCATCTTCGCCAGGGCCTTGAGGCGGGCGCCCGGCGACTTCGCCCGGCGGACCTCCAGGAGGATGTGCCGCAGGGAATCGTTGACGCCGAGGGGTGCGTCGCTGGCCGTGTCGGCGCCGCCCGCGACGGCGGAGTCCGTCTGGCCGAGGGCGATCTTGTTGGCGGCGGCGATGACGGCCTGGAGGCCGGTGCCGCAGGCCTGCTGGATGTCGTAGGCGGGGGTGCTCGGATGGAGGCCGGAGCCGAGGACGGTCTCGCGGGCGAGGTTGAAGTCGCGGGCGTGCTTGAGCACGGCCCCGGCGACGAACTCGCCGACCGCGCCCGGCCCCTGGAGTCCGTACCGCTCGACCAGGCCGTCGAGGGCGGCGGTGAGCATCTGCTGGTTGGAGGCGGTGGCGTAGGGGCCGTCGGAGCGGGCGAAGGGAATGCGCGCTCCGCCGACGACCGCCACGCGCCGCACCGACATCTTCTGGGGGCTCATCTCGACCCGCTCCTCGCCTGTGACGTAGCCTTACCTACGGTAACCTTACTCCAGAGTAAGCAAGTGTGAGCAGTCATCCGAGCTGGGAGTCACCATGGCCGACCGCTATCTGAGCTTCACCGCCACCGGACCCGGCCGCTTCCTCACCCGCCGGCTCGGCCTGCCCCAGCCGGCGGCGCTGACCCGCTGGTCCCCCGAGCGGCCCGCTCTCGACGGCGGCCTCCGCCACCTCACCGCCGGCAGGTCCGGGCTCGACCTGGCCCCGGTCCTGGCCCGCACCGGGATGGGCCCGGCCGGTTCCGGCCGTGCGGCGGCCGTCGTCCTGGACGCGACCGGGGTGCGGGACGTGGAGGCCCTGGCCGAGGTGCATGCCGCCCTGCATCCGGTCGTACGGTCGGTCGCTCCGAGCGGGCGCGTGGTGGTGCTCGGCGCGCCCCTCGACCCGGCCGACCACCACCAGGCCGCGGCCCAGCAGGCCCTGGAGGGGTTCACCCGCTCCCTCGGCAAGGAGATCGGCCGGGGCAGGACGGTGAACCTGGTCCGGCTCACGGACGCGGCCGCCGCGGAGTCGACCCTGCGCTTCCTGCTGTCGCCCAAGTCGGCCTACGTCAGCGGGCAGGTGATCGAGGTGGGGACACCCCAGGAGGCCCCTCCGCCCGACTGGGACCGCCCCCTGGCCGGCCGCACCGCCCTGGTCACCGGCGCCGCCCGGGGCATCGGTGAGGCGGTCGCCGAGACCCTCGCGCGGGACGGTGCCCGGGTCGTCGTCCTCGACGTGCCGCAGGCCGAGCAGGACGCCCGGCGGGTTGCCGACCGGCTCGGCGGCACCGCGCTGCTGCTCGACGTGACGTCCGCCGACGCGGGCGCGCGGATCGCCGAGGCCCTGCCCGACGGCCTGGACCTGCTGATCCACAACGCGGGCATCACCCGCGACCGGCGCCTGGTGAACATGCCGTCCGAACGCTGGATCTCCGTCCTCGAAGTGAACCTGGCGAGCGTGCTGCGCACCACGGACGCCCTGCTCAAGGACGGGACGCTGAAGCGCGGCGGCCGGGTCGTCGCCACCGCCTCGATCGCGGGGCTCGCGGGCAACGCCGGCCAGACCAACTACGGGGCGAGCAAGGCGGGCGTCGTCGGCCTGGTCCGCTCCCTCGCGCCGCGCGCGCTGGCAGAGCACGGCGTGACGGTCAACGCGGTCGCGCCGGGCTTCATCGAGACGAGGATGACGGCCGCCGTCCCGCTGTTCATCCGCGAGGCGGGCCGCCGGATGAACTCCCTCGCGCAGGGCGGTCTCCCGGCCGATGTCGCCGAGACCACCGCCTGGCTGGCCCACCCGGCCTCGGGGGCGGTCAACGGCCAGGTCGTCCGCGTCTGCGGCCAGAGCCTGCTGGGGGCGTGATGACCGGCCCCGACGCCCTCGTCCTCACCGGGCCTCCCGCCCTCGCCCCGCTCCTGGCCCGCGGCGCTGTGCTCTCCCCCTTCAAACGCCCCCGTTCCGAGGCGGAGTTCCCCCGCACCCGGCTCGTCCTGCCCGGCGTGCGTGTCGACCTCGCGCGGCTCGCGGCGTACGAGCGGGTCTGCGGGTTCCCCGTCGGGGAGGACGCGCTGCCGGTGACGTATCCGCACGTGCTCGGGTTCCCGCTGGCCATGCGGCTGTTGAGCGGCCGGGACTTCCCGCTGCCGCTGCTCGGCCTCGTCCACACGTCGATCACCGTCACCCGGCACGAGCGGATGTCTCCCGGCGGCAGCTACGAACTATCGGTGCACGTCGAGGGGTTGGTCCCGCACCGGCGCGGCACGGAAGCCACGGTCGTCACCGAGGTGCGCCGCGGCGGTGCCGTCGTCTGGGAGTCGAGGAGCACGTACCTGGCCCGGCACCGCACGGACCGGCCGGCCGCGGTGCCCCGGGAGCCGGAGGCGCGCACACCGCTGCCGCCGGTCGACGAGTGGCGGCTCGCCGGGGATGTGGGGCGCCGCTACGGGGCCGCCTCAGGGGACCGCAACCCGATCCACCTGCACCCGCTCACGGCCCGCCTGTTCGGCTTCCCCCGCGCCATCGCGCACGGCATGTGGACCGTGGCCCGCTGCCTGGCCGCGCACGGCGTCCCCCAGCACTGCCATCTGCGCGCAGAGTTCCGGGCACCGGTCCTGCTGCCCGGAACGGTGACGTACGCGGCGCGGGACGGCCGGTTCGAACTGCGCGGCCCGGAGGACCGGGTCCACGTGGCGGGGGACGTCTATCCGACGTGAGGGCCCGGCGGCTCCTCCGGGGGTGCCCAGGGCCGCCCCGCCATGAGGTCGCCGAGGCCCGCCCAGGCGAAGTTCATCAGGGTGGCGGCGGCCTGCCGGGCGGTGACGCCCGGGGTGGCGTTGGCCCAGGCGGCGAGCGACTCGGCGGCGCCGACCAGGGCCTCGGCCAGTCCGGCGACCTCGCGCTCGGGGAGGTCGGGGTCGCGGTGGGCCTCGCGGGCCCCGGCGAGGATCAGCTGGGTCACGAACGCGACGATCTCCTCGCGCATCGCGGTGACCTCGGCGGCGAACGGCTCGCCGTGGGTACGGGCCTGGAGGTGCAGGACGGACCACGCGTCCGGGTTCTCGCCGGTGTGCGCGAAGAAGGCGCCGAGGCCTTCCCACAGTTGCCGGTCGGCCGGCAGGTCGCGGCGGACCCCGGCCCGTACCGCCTCGACGAGGGCCCCCGCCTCCCGGCGGATGCAGGCGGTGAAGAGGTCTTCCTTCGAGTTGAGGTACAGATACACCAACGGCTTGGACACGCCGGCCAGTTCGGCGATCTCGTCCATCGACGCGGCCATGTAGCCCCGTTGGCCGAAGATCTGCACGGCGGCGTCCAGCATCTGCTGTTCACGGACCGCGCGCGGCATCCGCTTGGTCTTCACGGCACCCATACCGCTTAGCGTACGGGCCCCCTGGAGGGCCCTCGCCCGGTGAACCGGGGAAGGACCGCCCAGGGGGCCCGTCGAGCTCTCGATGCCGGGCCGGCCGTCAGGCGGTCGCGGGGACCGGCTCGGCCTTGTCGCGGGGCTCGTCGGCCGGCTCGTCCAGGGAGGAACCGTCGGCCGTGGCGTAGGCGTCGCGGTCGAGCAGGTTCTCGCGGGAGGAGACCAGCACCGGGATCAGCGCCTGCCCGGCGACGTTGGTCGCGGTGCGGATCATGTCCAGGATCGGGTCGATCGCGAGGAGCAGGCCCACGCCCTCCATCGGCAGGCCGAGGGTGGACAGGGTGAGGGTCAGCATGACCGTCGCGCCGGTGAGGCCGGCCGTGGCGGCGGAGCCGACCACCGAGACGAACGCGATCAGCAGGTAGTCGCCGACGCCCAGCTGGATGTCGAAGATCTGGGCGACGAAGATCGCGGCGATGGCCGGGTAGATCGCGGCGCAGCCGTCCATCTTGGTCGTGGCGCCGAACGGCACGGCGAAGGAGGCGTACTCCTTCGGCACTCCGAGCCGCTCGGTGACCTTCTGCGTCAGCGGCATGGTGCCGACCGAGGAGCGGGAGACGAAGGCCAGCTGGATCGCGGGCCAGGCACCCTTGAAGAACTGGACCGGGTTGACCTTGGCGACGGTCGCGAGCAGCGTCGGGTAGACACCGAACATCACGATGAGGCAGCCGACGTAGATGTCGGCGGTGAACGTCGCGTACTTGCCGATCAGGTCCCAGCCGTAGGTGGCGATGGCGTAGCCGATGAGGCCGATCGTGCCGATCGGGGCGAGCCGGATGACCCACCACAGCGCCTTCTGGAGCAGGCTGAGGACCGACTCGCTGAGGGTGAGGATCGGCTGGGCCTTCTCGCCGAGCTGGAGCGCGGCGATACCGGCGACGGCGGCCATGAAGACGATCTGGAGCACGTTCAGCTGGGTGAACGGCGTGATGACGTCGGTCGGGACGATGCCGGTCAGGAAGTCGATCCAGGAACCGGTGGTCTCGGGCTTCCCGCCGTCCTTCGGCGTGAGGCCGGTGCCGGCACCAGGGTTGGTGACCAGGCCGATGATCAGGCCGATGCTGACCGCGATCAGCGACGTGATCATGAACCAGAGGAGGGTGCGCGAGGCCAGGCGGGCCGCGTTGTTGACCTTCCGCAGGTTGGTGATCGAGACCAGGATCGCGAAGAAGACGAGCGGGGCGACGGCCAGCTTCAGCAGGCCGATGAAGGTGTCGCCGACCTTCTCCAGGGTCGTGACCAGCCAGGACAGATCCTGGTTGCGGGCGAGCCAGCCGAGGAACACACCCAGGACGAGACCGGCGAGTATCTGGGCCCAGAAGGGCACCTTGAAGAATTTCAGACGTGAGGACACGCGACTGACTCCGTTGGGGGGACGCGTAACGGGGGGACTGACGTGGGAGACGACGGGGGGTTGCGTTACGTCAGGGACGACAGAAAGCGGACGCGCACCGACAGAGATCCACGTGCAGCCGCGCCACGAGCGGAACGCTCAGGGGCGAGTGGGGCGCGACTGCTGACTTCATACAACGACCTTAACACCTGAACTTTGAGCACCCCAAAGCCTGGCTTTGACAGGTGACGACGCACACACACCCATACAACGCAAAGCGCCCCGTTTCCGAGCATGTACGGAAACGGGGCGCCGGAACGCGTGTGAGGGACCTTACGAGGTCTGCCCCTGGGCCCGGGCGGTGTCGTCGGCCACGTCCTCCTGGCCGCGGTTCGCGTCCAGGTTGGCCTTCATCCGGTCGACCCGCTGCGCGACCTGGACCGACGCCCGGTCCCGCTCCTTGCGCAGCACGACCAGGCTGATCGGCGCGGAGATGAGCAGGGCGAGGGCCACGATCCACAGCCCGTTGCTGTTGCCGAGCCCGCGCGGGGCGATGCCGGTGTAGACAGCGCCCCAGACGACCACGAGGCAGCCCACGAAGATTCCGAGGCGCATCAGCGTGTAGCGGAGCATCTCAATCCACTCTTCCGGTTCGAACGGTCGGAACGCACCCAAAGGGGCACCGTCCAGTGAAACACGCCGAGGGGCCGATCTTGCACGGGGGTTGTGAACTGCTGGCGGCTGACTGTGCATAGGCGTGTTCAGGTGCGCATGAGTGAGTGTCCGGGCTGCGGACGGTGCGACCTCCTGCGCGTGAACGACAGTTCCCCTGTCGAATGCGTGACCTTCTCGGATGGGGGTCGTTGAACGCGCTGAGGGATGGGTCAACCGGCGCGGGACGGGGGTGAGGGTTTGAGCGGCCTGCGGAAGATCGGAGCGCCGTTCGTGGTGCCCGGCCCTTCCGGGATCGCGGTCCGTGACCGGCTCAAGTACCT
>NZ_JNXI01000010.1 GCF_000717055.1 Streptomyces iakyrus
TGCCGAACGGCGACGCGATCAACTCGTCGTCGACGTTCGACTCGATCCGCTCCTTCTACAAGGACGACCCGGCCTGGTCGAAGATCGAAAGCTATCTCGGGGGCGGTGCGGTGCCCTCGTTCACGTACCACCGGTTCTGGGCCCAGGCGGACATCGCCCTGGCCATGGGCTCGTACGCGGAGCTTCTCGAATAGCCCCCGCCGGGCGCTCCGCGGGTTGTGCGGTTTTCGTCTGCGGGCCGTGAGTGGCTGGTCGCGCCCGCGCGGCGTAGCCGCATATGGACGCAGCCCCGCGCCCCCAAGACAGCGTCCGAAGCTCTGCGTACACGGCCCTGCACCTGACGCGGGGCCACCACGGCCGGGCGGCTCCACCCGCACAGGGGCCGCCCGGCCCTCGCACGTCCCCCTCACGGAAGGACCCCCACCGTGCGAAGAACCCGTATCCTCACGGCCGTGCTGGCGCTGGCGGCCGGTTTGTTGTCGGGCGCGCCCAGCGCCCTGGCCGCCGGTCCCCCGGCGCCGAAGCTCGCCGCCGACACGTACACCTGGAAGAACGCGCGGATCGACGGGGGCGGGTTCGTACCCGGTATCGTCTTCAACCGCTCCGAGAAGAACCTGGCCTACGCCCGCACGGACATCGGCGGCGCCTACCGCTGGCAGGAGTCCTCGAAGACCTGGACGCCGCTGCTGGACTCGGTCGGCTGGGACGACTGGGGGCACACGGGCGTCGTCAGCATCGCGTCCGACTCCGTCGATCCGAACCGGGTGTACGCGGCGGTCGGGACGTACACGAACGGCTGGGACCCGAAGAACGGTGCGGTGATGCGCTCCTCCGACCGGGGCGCGAGCTGGCGGAAGGCCGACCTGCCGTTCAAGCTCGGCGGCAACATGCCGGGGCGGGGCATGGGCGAGCGGCTGGCCGTCGACCCGAACCGGAACAGCGTGTTGTACCTGGGCGCCCCCAGCGGCAAGGGGCTGTGGCGGTCGACGGACGCGGGCGCGACCTGGTCACAGGTGGCGAACTTCCCCAACGTCGGCAACTACGCCCAGGACCCGAGCGACACGAGCGGCTACGCGTCCGACAACCAGGGCATCGTCTGGGTCACCTTCGACGAGTCCACGGGCACCGCCGGCAACGCCACCAGGACGGTCTACGTCGGGGTCGCCGACAAGGACAACGCGGTGTACCGGTCGACGGACGCGGGCGCGACCTGGCAGCGGCTGGCCGGGCAGCCCACCGGCCACCTGGCGCACAAGGGCGTCCTCGACGCCAGGAACGGTTACCTCTATCTCGCGTACAGCGACAAGGGCGGCCCGTACGACGGCGGCAAGGGCCGGCTGTGGCGGTACGCGACGGGCACGGGGACCTGGACGGACATCAGTCCGGTGGCGGAGGCCGACACCTCCTACGGGTTCAGCGGGCTGACGGTGGACCGGCAGAAGCCGGGCACGGTCATGGCGACGGCGTACAGCGCCTGGTGGCCCGACACGCAGATCTTCCGTTCCACGGACAGCGGCGCGACCTGGACCAAGGCGTGGGACTACACGTCGTATCCGAACCGCGAGAACCGCTACACGATGGACGTCTCGTCCTCGCCGTGGCTGACCTGGGGCGCGCATCCGCAACCGCCCGAGCAGACGCCGAAGCTGGGGTGGATGACCGAGGCCCTGGAGATCGACCCTTTCGACTCGAACCGGATGATGTACGGGACGGGGGCGACGATCTACGGCACGGAGAACCTCGGGAACTGGGACGCCGGCGGCAAGTTCACCGTCAAGCCGATGGTCCGGGGCCTGGAGGAGACGGCGGTCAACGACCTGGCCTCTCCCCCGTCCGGCGCCCCGCTGCTGAGCGCGCTCGGCGACATCGGTGGCTTCCGGCACACGGACCTGACGAAGGTGCCGTCGATGATGTTCACCCAGCCGAACTTCACGACGACCACGAGCCTGGACTTCGCCGAGTCGAACCCGAACACGGTGGTGCGGACGGGCAACCTGGACTCGGGACCGCACATCGCGTTCTCGACGGACAACGGCGCCAACTGGTTCGCCGGGACCGACCCTTCGGGCGTGAGCGGCGGCGGCACGGTCGCGGCGGCGGCCGACGGCAGCCGGTTCGTGTGGAGCCCCGAGGGCGCCGGCGTGCACCACACGACCGGCTTCGGCACGTCGTGGCAGGCCTCCGGAGGGATTCCCGCCGGGGCGGTCGTCGAGGCGGACCGCGTCGATCCTAAGACCTTCTACGGCTTCAAGTCCGGCAAGTTCTACGTCAGTACGGACGGCGGGGCGACCTTCAAGGCGTCACCGGCGACGGGGCTGCCGAGCGGTGACAGTGTCCGCTTCAAGGCGCTGCCGGGCGGGAAGGGCGACGTCTGGCTGGCCGGCGGCGCCACGGACGGCGCCTACGGCCTGTGGCACTCCACGGACGGCGGGGCGAGCTTCACCAAGCTGGCGAACGTCGAGCAGGCCGACACCGTCGGCTTCGGCAAGGCGGCACCCGGCGCCTCCTACCAGACCCTCTACACCAGCGCGAAGATCGGCGGCGTGCGCGGCATCTTCCGGTCCACCGACAAGGGCGCCAGCTGGACTCGTATCAACGACGACGCCCACCAATGGGGCTGGACGGGCGCGGCGATCACCGGCGACCCGCGCGTGTACGGCCGTGTCTACGTCTCCACGAACGGCCGGGGCGTGCTCTACGGCGACAGCTCCGGCGGCGGCACCACGGATCCGGGGCCCGGTCCCGACCCGACGCCGACCGGTGCCTGCAAGGTGACGTACAAGGTCACCAGTCAGTGGTCGGACGGTTTCCAGGCGGACGTCCAGCTCACCAACACCGGTACGAGCGCCTGGAACGGCTGGTCGCTCGGCTGGACCTTCGCCGACGGCCAGAAGCTGACGCAGGCGTGGAACGCCGAGACGGCACAGTCGGGTTCGGCGGTGACGGTGAAGAACGTCGGCTGGAACGCGAGCGTGGCGGCGGGGTCGTCGGTGAGCTTCGGGTTCACCGCGAGCCGCTCGGACACGAACTCGAAACCGGCCGCCTTCAAGCTGGGTGAGCAGACCTGCGCTGTTGCCTGAGGGGTTGCTGCTGGAGGGGCGCGCGCCGGACTGGGCGCCGCGCGCCACCGTCGGCGTGGAATCGAGAGGCGGCAGGGGCAGGGGATGCGGAACACTTGCCCGAGTGATCGTGATGCAGCCCGTCCTGGAGACCGGCGCCCCTGACGGCTTCGGCTTCTGGCCCGTCGCCGAGGCCGAACCGTCCGGCTACCTGCCGCTCAGCGGCGGGCTGTCCCCCGCCGAGGTCGGGACGGCGGTGATGTGCATCGCCCGCTGCAACGACATCGACCCCGGGCTGGACGACCGCCCACCGCGGCCCGCCGACCCGCTCGGGTCCTTCCTCCACGGGCTGCTGACCTTCGACACCCCCTTCGCCGCCGGCGGCATGCGGGTCACGGACCGCTCCGACGGCACCGCCTTCACCCCTGGCTGCTGCAACGGGCTGGAGGACTGGCGTGACTGGCACCAGGTCCTCGACGGCAGCGGCCCGGCCTCCTTCGGCCACGACCCGGGCCCGTGCGCCGAGCGCCTCGGGGACACCGTCCGGCTGACCGTCGACGCCGAGCGGAGCGACAGTCCGGTGATCGAGCTGTCCGTCACCGAGCTGCACGACCTCCTCCGCGGTGCGGAGCGTGACCTGACGGGCTTTCTCGCGGCCGCGGCCGAGTGGGGGACCCGGTACCTGCCCGGCCGCTCCGCCTCCGTCACGGCCGCCCTCGCCCGCGCCCTCGCCCTGCCGTTCACCCGGCCTTCCGGAACGACCGCAGGCTGAACACCGGGTCGGGGCGGGGCCGGTCCTGGTCGGGGAGGTGTGCGAGGCGGGTGGCGAATCCGTCGGCGAGCGGGTCGCCCGGGGGCAGCGTGACGAACCAGCCACGGCGCAGGTCGGCGATCGTGCGGCGCGGGCTGCGGCCCTGGCCGAGACCAGTGAAGGCGGCCTGCCCGGCCGGGGCCAGGCCGTGGGCCGCGGCGCAGGACTCGACCTCCGCCGCCGCGTCCCGGACCGGGCTGGGCGGCCGGGAGGACAGGACGACATCGATGTCACTGCCCACGTTGTGGGAGGCGGCCTTGTCGACCGTGGTGACGTAGACCCCGCCGGGCCGCAGCACCCGGGCGCATTCGCCGACGATGGCCCGCACCTCGGCGGGCCCGGCGGCCAGGTGCAGCAGCCACACGCTGCACACGGCGTCGAACTGCCCGTCCCGGAAGGGCAGCCGGCGGCTGTCGGCGCGCACGACGGCGCCGGGGAGCCGTGTGGAGGCCTGCCGGGCCATCGCCGGGGAGAGGTCGACGCCGGTCACCCGCAGGCCGTCGCGGGCGGCCGCGAGCCGGCGGGTCACGATGCCGGTGCCGCAGGCGACGTCGAGCAGGCTGCGCGCGTCCGGCGATACGAGGCTCAGCACCGCTTCCGCGGCGGCCGCCGCCCTGGGCTCACCGCCGCGCGAGGCGTCGTACCGCTCGGCTTCCTTGTCGTAGTCGAGCACCTCGTCAGTGTGCCCCGTGCCCGGGGGCCAGGTCCTCCACCCTGCGGGCGAGCTCGAAGTCCTTCTCGGTCACGGCGCCGCCCGCGCTGTGCGTGTGCACGGCCAGGGAGACGGTGTTGTACCCGAGCGTGAGGTCGGAGTGGTGGTTCAGCTCCTCCTGGACCTGGGCGATGTGCACGACCATCGCCGTCGCCGCGAAGTGCGAGCCGAGCCGGTAGGAGCGGATGAGGCGGTCCCTGTCGAGCGACCAGCCCGGCAGCTCGGCCAGCCGGTCCTCGACCTCCTTCTGCGACAGCGGTTCGACGGGCATGGGCCGCACTCCTTCCCTGGCTGCTGGTCCTCCCAGCCTGCCACAGCGGGACGGCCGTGGCCCTGGTCAGAGGGGTGTGCCTGTCCGGCACGACCGGTTCTCGACTACGGTCCGGGCATGACCACTCACCCGTCCACCGCCGAGAAGGGCGCGGGCCCCCTGCTGCGGGCCTGGCGTGAGCAGCGGCGGATCAGCCAGCTGGAGCTGGCCCTGCGCGCGGACTCCTCGGCCCGGCACATCAGCTTCGTCGAGACCGGCCGCTCCCGGCCCAGCGAGGAGATGGTGCTGCGGCTGGCCGAGCATCTGGACGTGCCCGTGCGGGAGCGCAACGCGCTGCTGCTTGCCGCCGGTTACGCGCCCCGCTACCCAGAGACGCCGCTGGACGACCCGGCGCTGGGCGCGCTGCGGGAGGGCATCGAGCGGCTGATCGGCGGCTACGAGCCGTATCCCGCGCTGGTGGTGGACGCGCTGTACAACGTGGTGGCCGCCAACCGGGGGGTCATGACGCTCGTCGACGGGGTCGGCGAGGCACTGCTCGAACCGCCGCTGAACGCGATGCGGCTGGCCCTGCACCCGCAGGGCCTGGCGCCGCGCATCCGCAATCTGCGTGCCTGGCGGGGGCATCTGCTGGAGCAGATGGAGCGGCAGATCGCGCTGCACCGCTCCGAGCCGCTGCGGGCGCTGTACGAGGAGGTGGCGGCGTATCCGGTGCCCGACGCGGATCCGGCGGACGAGCCGTCGGAGCCGGTGCCGTACTTCGCGCTGCCGCTGCGGATCGAGCACGAGGGGCGGACGCTGTCGTTCGTCTCCTCGATCTCCACGTTCAACACGCCGATGGACGTGACGGTCGCCGAGCTGGCCATCGAGACGCTGCTCCCGGCCGACCCGGCGACGGCCAAGTACCTTCAGGCGTCGCTGTCCTGACGGGCCTTCAGAGCCAGGTGCTGGAGGACGGCGAACCCGGCCACGGCCAGGGCCTGGAGCACCGTCCACACGGCGCCCGGCGTGCTCGGCGTGAGCCACAGCGCCAGGGCCGCGAGGCTCACCGCCGCCCAGGCGAGGTTGCCCTCGACGACCGCTCGCACGCCGAGCGCCGGGGGCCGCCTGCGGGCGGCCAGCAGGCCCACGCCCGCCGAGTAGAGGGCGAGGAACGCGCCCAGGGCGAGCAGCAGCGTGGCGTCGACTCCGAGGAACCGCCCCAGCGGGCCGGAGAACGCCAGGTAGGCGAGCGCGTTGGCGCCGGTGACGACGGCGTCCAGGGCGAGGAAGCGGCGCAGCATCGACTGCGGTTCCACGGTCCGGGCGAGTGCGGCGAGCTGGATCGCGGACATGGGGAATCACTCTCCGTCGGGTTGTGGTGCGGCAGCTGGGCCGGGTCCCGGGCCGGAGTGCGCCGGCCCGGGACCCGGTGCGTTCACGATCCCGTTCCGGCGGCGTCCGGTCGATTACCCGCGGGGTAATGCCCTTGCCTCTCCTCCCTTCCGGCGATCTTCTCGGTGCGAGCCCTGTGATGCGGCGGCCCGGACGTGACAGACTGATCGCAGGCTTGGGCACGTTGGGGAGGCGTGGCGTGAGTGAACGGCGGGCCGCACCCACCGTGGGCCAGGTGGTCCTGGGCAAGCGGCTGCAAGAGCTGCGCGAGGCCGCGGGCCTCAGTCGTGAGGAGGCCGCCAAGGTGCTGCGGGTCGCCCCGGCGACCGTCCGCCGGATGGAGACCGCCGACGTCGCGCTGAAGATCCCCTACGTGCAGATCCTGCTGACGGCGTACGGCGTGGCCGAGGACGAGGTGACCGCGTTCGTGGACCTCGCCGAGGAGGCGAACCGGCCGGGCTGGTGGCAGCGGTTCCACGACGTGCTGCCGGAGTGGTTCAGCCTGTACGTGAGCTTGGAGGGCGCCGCGCGGATCATCCGGTCGTACGAGCCGCACTTCGTGCCGGGGCTGCTGCAGACCGAGGGGTACGCGCGGGCCGTGCTGCAGGCCGGGACCATCGCGAACGCCGGGCCGGAGGCCGTGGAGCGGCACGTGTCGCTGCGGATGGAGCGGCAGCGGCTGCTGGACCGTCCCGATCCCCCGCACCTGTGGGTGATCATGGACGAGACGGTGCTGCGCCGCCCGGTGAGCCTCGACGGCCGGGTGATGCGCGACCAGCTGGACAAGTTGCTGGAGTACGCCGCGCGCGACCGCGTCACCCTCCAGATCGCCGAGTTCGCCGACGGCCCGCATCCGGGGACGTACGCCCCCTTCTCGCTGTTCCGCTTCGCCGAGCCGGAACTGCCCGACATGGTCTTCACCGAGTATCTGACCGGCGCGCTGTACCTGGACTCCCGCAAGGAGGTCTCGGCGCATCTGGAGGTGCTGGACCACATGACGGCCGGGGCGGGTTCGGCGCAGCGTACGGAGGAGCTGCTGCGGGAGTACCGGGGACGGTACTGACCCGTACGGGCGCCGTCGGCGGGTGCGCTGCACGGCCCGGCCCTAGCGTCGGGATGGCGGGCAGCAGGCAAGTGCCCGTGAAGGAGGTCCGATGCCCGGATTCGAGGTGCTGTACCAGGCGGCCGCGCTGTGCCTGATGTACCCCGACGACGACTTCCGCGCCCGGCTGCCCCTGCTGCGCGAAGCCGCCCCCCAGCTGCGGGAGTTCGCCGACCACGCGGCCGTCACCCCGCCGAGGGAGCTGGCCGCGCACTACGTCGAGGTGTTCGAGGCCGGGCAGGACCACAGCCTGTATCTGAGCGCCTGGCGCGAGGCCGCCCCGGCGCCCTCCGAGGAGCTCTACCGCGCGCACGGCCTGGAGACCACCGGCGAGGAGCCCCCGGACTTCCTGCCCGCCGTCCTGGAGCTCACGGCCCGCACCGGCAGCGACGGGCTGCTGACGGAGCACCGTGACGGCCTGGACCGGCTCAGGTCCAGGCTCACCGACTTCGGTACCCCGTACGCCACGGTCCTGGAGGCGGTGTGCGCGACGTTGCCGCCCGCGCACACCGGTCCTTGACCCCTGGCGCGGTTACGGGATGCGGCCGTCGGGCAGAGCGCCGGAGAAGGCGCGCACCTCGTCCACGTCGCCGTGCAGGTGCTCGCCCCAGCCGTCACCCGTCCGGGCCCGGCCGATCTGGAGGGGGCCGGAGGCGCGCCAGCCGTTCGGGAGGGCCGCTGTGGCGTCGGCGCCGCTCTGGCCGTCGACGTAGAGCTTCACCTTGTCGGTCGCGTCGTCGTAGACCACGGCGACGCGCTCGCCGATGCCGTCGCGGCCGTCCGCCCTCGCGAACCGGGCCACCACGGTCTCGGGGGCGCCCCGCTCGTCCCTGTGCGGCATCACCAGCTGCCAGGCGTGCTGCTCGGGCTGGTAACGCACCTTGAAGGCGTCGGTGTGCTCACCGGGCAGCGACAGCACGGTCATGGGGCGCTCGGGTTCCCTGTCCGCCAGCTGCACGACCGCGCTGATCGTGAAGCTGTCCGAGGTGTCGACCACGGGTCCCTCGGCGATCGCGTGACCGGTCTTGCCGTCGAGTGCCAGGTGGCCGTCGCCGGCCAGGGGCTGCGGCGGGAGCGTGCAGTCCGGGTCCAGCCACCACTCGCACGAGCCGTCCGGGACGCGGTAGATCGTCGCACCGGGTCCCAGTTTCAGGGGCGCGCCACCGTTCGCGTCGGGGCTGGCGCCGTCCGGGGCCGTCTCCAGGGACCAGTGCCCGCGCAACGACGTTTCGCGGTGCGCCAGTTCGGATGCCTCGCCCGGCACGATCACCCGGTCGTGGACCCTGACGCCGCCCAGCTCGCCGTGCCAGCGGTCGTGGTAGCCGTTTCCGTCGCGGACCCGGCCGATCTGGAAGGCGCCGGCGGTGGCGGTGGGCGTGGCCACGGCCCCGGTGCCGACCTCATGGCCGTTGACGTACAGCTGCGCCTTGCCCGTCTCGGCGTCGTACACGCCCAGCAGGTGGGCCCATTCGCCGGTCTCCGGAGCACCGCCCGACACGGTTGCGCCGCCGACGGTGAACGACCAGTCCGGCGTCTCGCCCCGGGCGTTCAGACCGAGGGCGAACGCGGCCGCCTGCCCCGCGTCCTGGCCGGCGACGGTCATGTTCCGGCCGGTGTCGGCCGGGCGGGCCCAGGCGCTGACCGCGAAGCTCTTGCGGGGGTCGGCGACGGCCGGGGCGTCCGTGGTGAGGTAGCCGTGGCTGCTGCCGTCCAGGGTCGCCGACGCGGTGAGCTTCGTGCGCGCGGGGGCGGGTGCGCCGAAGGTGACGCCGGTGCCGGCGGCCGCGTCGGAGCCCGCCTCGGCGTCGGCGGAGGTGGCTCCCTTCGCGTCGGCCAGGGGCCAGTGGGCCACGGGCGCGCGGCCCGACTTCACCATGAAGTCGTACGACGACTGGCCGCTGCTGCGCCCGGCACGGTCGATGGCCCGGACGGTCAGGCTCTCGGGGCCCGAGTCGAGGGGCAGGAAGGGGATGGTCACCGGCCCGCCGGGGCGCTCGGGGCGGGCGGTTCCGTACGGGCCGCCGATGAAGCCGTAGCTGTAGGCCACGACGTCGTCGGAGGGCGAGTCCATCGTGAAGTGGCCGTAGACGCCCACTCCGTCGACCCAGAAGACGTTCTCCGGGTATTCCGGCGAGGAGATGGTCGCCTTCTCCGGGTTCACGTCGTCGTAGACGAACTCGCAGACGGAGCCGTCACCCTCGGAGCTCCAGGGTGAGGTCGCCTTGCCGTCGTTCGCGCGGACCCGCCAGGAGATGACGGTGTCGGGCGGGACGGAGCCCTCCGGCATGTGCCACCGCTGCGGGTTTCCGGAGTGTCCTTCGAGCGTCGTGCGCGTGAGGCGCTGTTCCACCCCGTCGGCGTCCGTCCACCACGCCTCGAACTCGCCCTTGACCAGGTTGGCCTCGGCGGGGTGGTTGTCCTCCTCCGGGTCGTACAGGACCGCGCTCAGGACGGGCGCCCCGGAGACGTACACCCTCCGGTCCCCCGCCGCGCACTCCTTGCTCCCCGTCTCCAGGTCCTGGACGAGCGGCTGCTTCGGCGGCAGGTTGTCCGCGGCCTGTGCCGCGCCGGTGCCGGTCGTCATCACGGCCGCCACCGCACACCCCACCGCCAGCAGTCTGTGTCCGCCGGATCTCTTCAGTGCGTCCAACTGTCCCTCCCCTGTGAACTTCCCTCGGCCCACCGGTCTCACGGGCTGCTGGAGGTTAACAGGGGGCACTGACTTCGCAGTAAGGGATTTCCCTGCCGTCGCGGGGAGTCGGGCTAGGCGGCGCCGCCCTTCTCGTCCCGTCCGTTCTTCTCCTCGTCCACGATCTCCGCGTCCACGACTTGCTCCTCGTCCTGCGGCGCGGTGGGGGGCTCCTCCGTGGGGGCCTGCTGGGCCTGGGCGTACATCGCCTGGCCCATCTTCTGGCTGACGGAGGCGAGTTTCTCCACACCCGCGCGCAGGGCGACGGTGTCCGCCTGCTGTGCCAGCTGCTCCTTCACCTCGGCGACGGCCGACTCGACGTCGGACTTCGTGTCGGCCGGCACGCGGTCGCCGTTCTCGCGGAGGAAGTTCTCGGTCTGGTAGACGAGTTGCTCGGCCTGGTTGCGGGTCTCGGCGGCCTCGCGGCGTTTGCTGTCCTCCTCGGCGTACTGTTCGGCCTCGCGCATCATCCGGTCGATGTCGTCCTTGGGCAGGGCCGAGCCGCCGGTGACGGTCATCTTCTGCTCGCGGCCGGTCGCCAGGTCCTTGGCGGAGACGTGCATGATGCCGTTGGCGTCGATGTCGAAGGCGACCTCGATCTGCGGGACGCCGCGCGGGGCCGGCGGCAGGCCCGTGAGGTCGAAGACGCCGAGCTTCTTGTTGTACGCGGCGATCTCCCGTTCGCCCTGGTAGACCTGGATGCCGACGGAGGGCTGGTTGTCGGCCGCCGTCGTGAAGATCTCCGAACGCCGCGTCGGAATGGTCGTGTTGCGCTCGATGAGCTTGGTCATGATGCCGCCCTTGGTCTCGATGCCCAGGGACAGCGGGGTGACGTCGAGCAGCAGGACGTCCTTGACGTCGCCGCGGATGACGCCCGCCTGGAGCGCGGCGCCGACGGCCACGACCTCGTCGGGGTTGACGCCCTTGTGCGGGTCCTTGCCGGTGAGTTCCTTGACGAGGTCGGTCACCGCGGGCATCCGCGTCGAGCCGCCGACGAGGATCACGTGGTCGATCGCCGAGAGCTGCACGCCGGCGTCCTGGACGGCTTGGTGGAAGGGTGCCTTGCAGCGGTCCAGCAGATCGGCGGTGAGCTCCTGGAACTGGGCCCGGGTCAGCTTCTCGTCGAGGTGCAGGGGCCCTTCGGCGGAGGCCGTGATGTAGGGCAGATTGATGGTCGTCTCGGTCGAGCTGGAGAGCTCGATCTTGGCCCGCTCGGCGCCCTCGCGCAGCCGCTGCACCGCCATCTTGTCGCCCGCGAGGTCGACGCCGTTCTGGCCCTTGAAGCGCTTGATCAGGTACTCGACGACCCGCTGGTCCCAGTCGTCGCCGCCGAGGTGGGTGTCGCCGTTGGTGGCCTTCACCTCGATGACGCCCTCGCCCATCTCCAGCAGCGACACGTCGAAGGTGCCGCCGCCGAGGTCGAAGACGAGGACCGTCTGGTCGTTCTCCTTGTCCAGGCCGTAGGCGAGGGCCGCGGCGGTCGGCTCGTTGATGATCCGCAGCACCTTCAGGCCGGCGATCTCCCCGGCCTCCTTGGTGGCCTGCCGCTGGCTGTCGTCGAAGTAGGCGGGGACGGTGATCACCGCGTCGGTGACGTCCTCGCCGAGGTAGGACTCCGCGTCCCGCTTCAGCTTCTGCAGCACTCGCGCGGACAGCTCCTGTGCCCGGTAGCGGGTGCCGTCCACGTCGCCCTCGGCGGGGAAGCGCCAGTGCGCGTCGCCCATGTACCGCTTGACCGAGCGGGCGGTGCGCTCCACGTTCGTCACGGCCTGCCGTTTGGCCACCTCTCCGACCAGCACCTCGCCGTTCTTGGCGAACGCCACGACCGAGGGTGTGGTCCTGGCGCCCTCCGCGTTGGCGATGACGGTGGGCTCGCCGCCCTCCAGCACGGCGACCACCGAGTTCGTGGTTCCGAGGTCGATCCCGACCGCTCGTCCCATCGCTGTCCCCTTCCGCCCGGGCGACGACTCTCCACACCATCCAGCACAAAACTTGAGTGCGCTGTTGTCAATGCCGCGATGGGGTGATCGGTCCGCGCAGGGACACCGCGCGCCGGGGCCGGTCGGTGACGAGCACGTCGACGCGCGGGTGGGCGAGGAAGGCCCGCATGAGGGTGTCGTCGTTGACGGTCCAGACCATGGTGAACAGGCCGTGCCGGGTCGCCTCGCGCAGCACGTTGGTCCTGGCCAGCCGCTGGTGGACGGCGACGCCGTGCGCCCCGCAGGCCCGGATGCGGCGGGCGGGGAACAGCTCGCTGAGCCGTGTCCCCGGCAGCCGGGCCAGGGCGAGTTCCCGGCGGTCGCGCCCCAGGGACAGGGCGGTGCGCACGCCGGGGTGGCTCCGGGTGACGGCGGCGACGGAACGGTCCTCCAGGGTGGTCACGACGAGCCCGTCCGTGCCGAGCAGGGCGACCGCCCGGTCCACCACCTCGCGCTCGTAGCCGGCCTCCTTCAGGTCGAGGTGGGCCACGAGTTTCCCGGCGATCAGCGCCATGACCTCGTCCACCACCGGCACGGCGTACCCGGCCCGCTCGCACAGCCCGGCATACGTGAGCGCGGACAGCGGCGGCCCGGCGGGGCCGACCCGGGGGTCGTGGTAGACGACGAGGACCCCGTCCCCGGTGCGGCGGATGTCGAACTCGACGTACTCCGCCCCGGACCCGATCGCGTCCTCGTACGCCTCCCAGGTGGCGGGTCCCGCGCGCTCGGAGCCACCGCGGTGGGCGGAGACGGCGGGGTGGGGCGTCATGGTCGTCGGCTCCCGGAGGGCGAGCGGGGAGGCGGGACGGGGGCGAAGGCGTCGTCGGGCGGGGGCAGCAGTGAGCCGGAGCGCGTGCTGACCCGTCTGAGCAGGATCCAGCCGATCACGACCAGGACCACGAAGGGCAGCCAGGCCAGCGCGTAGGCGGTGCCGTAGGCGCGCACGTCGAGGATGGACCGGTGCTCGTCGACGTTCGTGCCGTTCACGCCGAAGAAGGCCAGCAGCAGTGTCGGCGGCAGGGCGATCAGCGTGGCCGCGGCGACCAGGCCGGAGACAGTGCGGTCGCGGCGGTCGTCGCGTTCGGCGAGTTCGGCGTCGAGGGCGGCGGAGCGGGCGCTGATCACCGAGGTGAGGCGCTCGACCATGCGCGCCGAGTTCTCCAGGCTGTCGCGGATGCCGAGGGCGTCACGCAGCGAGGACTGGAACGCCTCCGTGACCATCTCGGGGATCAGCAGGCTGTCGACGTAGGCCTCGACACCGAAGGCCAGGTCGAGCTGGAGTTCGTTGACGCCGGCGGAGAGGCGGGAGATCAGGGAGCGGATCTCGGTGGGTGAGTCGGTCAGGGCCTGCTCGTTGGCCTTCATCATGGCGAAGGCCGCCAGCCGGGCGCGCTGGAGCACGGACAGGGCGGAGATCATGCCGACCGCGACGAGGACCAGGCCGTTCTCCACGTGCGGGGCCCAGCCGGCCTGGACGGAGACACCGCGGCCGAGGGCGGACAGGGTGAGGCCGTGGTTCCTGACGTGGGGCGCGAGGCTCGCGACGGAGGGGGTTGCGGGGTTCCAGGGCATCCGGCCGCGGTAGACGATCTCGTTGAGCAGGATCGCCTTGCGGGCCTCGTCGGCGCTGAGCAGTTCGCGCTGTAACCGGCCGCCGGGGAAGACAAGTTGGTGCACGTTCTGGCCGAGGGCGAGCGGCCGGCCGCCGAGCGGTGCGGCCAGCGTCTGCAGCAGCGGGCGGTCGTCGAGCTCGATCCGCTCCCGGTCGAAGCAGGTGGTGGCCAGCCAGACGGCGAGGTCGCCGGCCGTGGTCTCGCCCGCGAAGGAGCAGTCCACGACGAGGGTGGCGTCGCCGCGCGGGGTGGTGACCACGAGGATCCGCAAGGACGCGAGGCCCAGGCCGTGGTCGCCCTGCGGCAGCCGCAGCCGCCCGGGCGCGATCCGCTCGTCGAGGACCGGGACGGGCAGCACGTCCTGGCTGGTCATCAGGTGAGAGGCGAACCGGCCGTAGTCGTAGCGGTCGACCAGGGCGCCGAGGGGGGTGTCGCGGGGGCGGAGCCGTCCGGAGAGGCTGAACAGCAGCAGGACGCGGGTCCGGTCGCGGGTGGCGGAGTCGAGCACCGTGGCGTTCGTGGACGTTCCCGGCAGCATCGCGTTCCTTCCGGCCCGGCGGTTCGAGGCGTCTGGTTGATACCCCGGCCGGGGGTGGTGAACCGACGACGACGCGCGGGCCGCCCCTGGTGGGCGGGCCCGCGCGACGGGCGTGCGGCAGGTCAGGCGAGCTTGGCGGTCAGCGTGATGGGCGTGGCCTTGAGGGCCTGGCTCACCGGGCAGCCGACCTTGGCCTCCTCGGCGGCGGCCTGGAAGGCCGCCTCGTCGATGCCGGGGACCGTGCCCTCGACGGTGAGGTGGATGCCGGTGATGCCCTCGCCGGGCTGGAAGGAGACGTCGGCCGAGGTGATGAGCTTGGTGGGCGGCGTCCCGGCCTTGTTGAGGATGTTGGAGAAGGCCATGGAGAAGCAGCTGGAGTGGGCGGCCGCGATCAGCTCCTCGGGGCTGGTCTTGCCGTTCGCCTCCTGGGCGCGCGAGGCCCACGTGACCGGCTGCTCGCCGATGGCCCCGGAGGAGTCGAAGGTGACGACACCGTTGCCCTCGAGCAGGTTGCCTTCCCAGACGGTGTGTGCGGAGCGCGTGGTAGCCACGAGTTCTTCCTTTCGCGTGCGGACTCGCGTGCGGGCCCGTCGCCGGGCCCCGTGTCCCCCATCCGATCACACTACGGCTCAACTCACGCGGAAGACCTCTCCTCTGGCGGTGAACGGCAGCCGCGCACCCCGCGGGATCAGGTACGCGTGTTCGCGCCGCACCCGCAGCACGTCGCACCAGCCGTCGGTGATGATCAGGACGGGCGCGCCGGGCGGGAAGTCGTCGGCGCGGTGCAGCAGGTCGATGCCGGGCTGCAGGACGGTGCCGCCGCGGCCGTGGACGCGGACCCGGCCCGCGATCTCGGTGACGGGCAGGTAGCCGGCGTCGTGCGGGGCGGCGTCGCAGAACACGACCCGGGCGGCCGGTACGTCCCTCGCCCCGGCGTAGGAGGCGATGGCGCCGAGGGCCTTGCCGAGCAGGACGCGGTCCATGGAGCCGGAGGTGTCCAGCACCACGCCGAAGGTGCAGCGGGCGATCTCCTCGGGCGGGAAGTACCGTCCGGCGCGTGGGATGGCGGGGGTGGCCGCCTGGCGCCGTGAGGGGCGGGCGTAGGAGCGGACGGGCTCGGGGCGGGGCACGAACTCGTCGAACCAGCGGGCCAGTCGGGCGTCCCACGGCAGCGGCGGGTGACTCAGCGCGCGGATCTCCTCCACCAGGCCGCCGGGCAGGAAGCCGCGCTCCTGCCGCTGGTGCAGGTCGAGGCCCTGGGCGAGGCCGCGGCGGTAGAAGGCGTCGAGGTCGACGTAGTCGCGGGGCGGGCCGAGCGGGCCGCCCAGGATGTCACCGACGCCCTTGCCGCGCAGGGTGGCCAGCCGGCGTTTGCGGCGCAGGTCGCCGGTGATGCGGTCGTAGACCTCCTCGGCGGACAGGCCGGCGAGCTCGGGGTCGTACAGCAGCCCGTCGGGCATGCTGCCGACCTGCATCTCGGTCAGCCAGCCGTTGATGACGTAGTCGCAGGCGACGTTGAAGAGGTAGGGGTCGCGGGTGCCGCAGCGGTCGCCGTGGCGCAGGGCGGCGTGCAGCATCTCGTGGGCGAGGACGAACCGCCACTCCTCGTCGTCGAACCCGCGCAGCGGGTTGATGTAGATCTCGGCCGCCTCGGCGTCGACCGCCGCGATGGCGATGCCGTGGGCGCGGGCGACTTCGGCGTCGGCGACCAGCGTGATACCGGACGCGATGCCGCCGAGCAGCGGGTAGGAGGAGATGAACCAGCTCAGCGCCCGCTGCCAGGGGCGCGGCCGGGGTGCCTCGCCGTCCAGGCTGTCGCGGCGGCCGCCCGCCATGTCCATCGCGGCGGACACGGTCCGGGTCAGGGCGGTGGCGAAGGTCAGCTGCCAGTCGGGCGGCTGGGACCAGCCCGTCCACCGCGTCAGCAGCTGGTCGGGCTCGTCGCCGGCCGTGCCGCAGCGCTCGTAGACGGCGGGCAGTCCGTCGCGGCGCCAGCGGGCGGCGAGCTGCTCCTCGTCACCGTCCGGGTAGGAGGCGGGCAGGTGCTCGGGGGTCTCGCCGATGCTGAAGCCGAGCAGGAAGCGGTTGACGACGGCGCAGCGGGCGGCGAGGTCGAAGCGGTCGGGCTGGACGCGTTCGCCCTTGACGGCCGGGACGTGCCCGAACCCGAGGTGGAGGACGGCGTGGGCGAGCGCCCACGCCCAGGCTGCGGGCTCGGCGTGGCGCAGCGGGTGGACGTGCAGATCGCCGTCGGAGTCGACGACCACGAGCCCGTCGCGGGGCGCGAGGCGGCACTCCTCGTGGCGGCAGACGTCGAAGTCCACGGCCGCGAGGGCGGGGTTGGCCCTCAGCAGCCGCATTCCCTCGGCGAAGGCCTCCCCCGCGAGGTCGCGCTTCTTCTTGGCGGGGCTCCGGCTCACCGGCGGGCCTCGACGAGCCGGGGCATGTCCCGGGCCGCCTCGACGAGGAACCAGGAGGGCAGCACGGGGTTGCCGTCGCTGTCGGAGGCGATGACCGTCTGGGCGACCTCGACGGAGATCTCGGCGAGCTGTACCAGCAGGGACTTGGCGCGGTAGGCGGTCTGACGGCCGTTCGCGGACATGTGCTCCTTGCTGGCGGGCAGTTCCTTGACCAGGCGCCCGCGGAAGGAGTCGGCGAGGTAGTAGAGCAGGTCGCGGTCCTCCGGCCGGTTCGGCCAGCGGGCGTCCCCATTGACGATGGCGTCGATGCCGTACCGGCTGCGGACGACCTTGACGTAGCCGCAGAAGGCGGTCGCGTGCGCCGGGGTCAGCGTGCCGTGCGCGAGGACCTTCAGGGTCTCCTCGTCGAGGTCCCGGCCGAAGGAGTACAGGGCGTCGGAGAGCAGGTGCCAGGAGCGGGGCGTGGAGAACGGCTCCTCCGTCTTCGGCGGCTTGGACCACAGGTGGTCGGGCCGGTCGGTGAGGTGGTCCACGATCCAGGGGTGGATGCCGTTGCTCCCGGCCCAGGTCAGCCAGTCCGCGGTGGAGGCCTCCAGGTGCACGTGCGCGAGGCGGTTGACGAGGGCGGAGGCGATGGGCCGGGCGAGGGCGTTGTCGGTGGCACGGTTTCCGGCGCCGATGACGATCGAGCCCTTGGGCAGCTCGTAGTTGCCGATCCGGCGGTCCAGGATCAGCGAGTAGAACGCCTTCTGCACGTCCGGCGTGGCCGCGTTGAGCTCGTCCAGGAAAAGGCAGTACGGCTCGTCGCGGGCGATCGTCTCCGGTGGGCAGAACACCGAGCGGCCGTCGCGGATCTGCGGGACGCCGATGAGGTCCTCGGGGGCGAGCTGGGTGCCCAGCAGGCTCACGCACTCCAGGCCCAGCGACTCGGCGAAGTTCCGTACCAGGGAGGACTTCCCGATGCCGGGAGCGCCCCAGAGGAACACCGGCCGGACGGTGGCCAGGCCGAGCAGCAGGTCCGGGATGCGGGCGGGCGTGACAGTGACGGCTGCCTGCAAAGCAGCGACTCCTCAGGGGTGTTCGAGAGGACGCGCAGGTGTGCGGCGTCCGGGACGAACAGTGTGGGCCGACGGTCCCGGTGGGCGCAGCCGAATTTCAGGCGGCGCGCTCCTCCTCGGCGGCCTTCAGCGGCACCTGCGGCCCGTTCGACTCGCGCAGCCAGCGCCGCAGCACCCGGTGCACCTGCTCGGCTCCCACCAGTTCCTCGCCCTCGCCGACCGGCGCGGAGACGCCGAGCGGGGACAGCAGGAAGGGTTTGCCCTGGGCGCCGCCGAGGCCGCCGTGGGAGCCGATCTGCTCCTCGAAGGCGAGGACTTCGCCGTCGGCCGGGTCGTGCAGGGAGTTGACCATGATGTCGGCGGTGTGCGGGAAGGAGTGCGTGCGGCGTATCGCGTCGGCGGCGCCCGGGCCGAACGGGGCGAGCGGGCCCGGGTTGTCGTCGAGGTCGGCCAGCGGGATCTCGGCGCCGTACGCGCCGAGGACCACACCGCCGTGCTTCTCGCTGCGGACCAGCAGGAAGCCGATGCCGGGGTGGTTGGCGAGGGTCGGCAGCAGCGCGGGATGGCGGGCGTCGATCTCCTCTTTGCTCATCCGGTGCGTGACGTCCGGGAAGGAGATCAGGCCGAGGTTGCCGGAGGCCAGCACGACCGGCTCCTCGCGGCGGCCGGGGCGGTGCTGCTCGCCGGACTCCTCCACGGGTATGCGCAGCGCGGCGCGGACGGCGGCGCGGGCCTCCGCCCCGCTGCGGGTGCGTTCCGCCTTGCGCGGCACGGGCATGCCGCACCCGGCCCGCACCAGGTCGCCGAGGGTGAGGCCGTAGCGGGAGCGGAAGGTCTCGCCGGGGCTCTGGCCGTGGTCGGAGAGCACGACGATCCGGTAGGGGCGCGGGGCGTGCTCGGCAACGTTCTCGATCAGGGCGAGCGAGCGGTCGAGACGCTCCAGGACCTTCTGCGCGTCGCGGCTCGCGGGGCCGGAGTGGTGGGCGACCTCGTCGTAGGCCACCAGGTCGGCGTAGACGGCGGTGCGGCCGGCGAGCATGTCGCCCGTCACCGCGGCGACGACGACGTCCCGCTCGACGACGGTCGCGAAGGCGCGGACCAGGGGGTAGAGGCCGCCACGGGAGACGCGCGGGCGTTGTCTGCGCAGGTTGGCGCGGGTGGACTGGCCGATCTCCCGGCCCACCTCGGCGACGAAGGAGAGCGCTGTGCGCACGGCGTTGGCCGGGTCGGAGAAGTAGGCGAAGTAGCCGTCCCGGGAGCGGTTCTCCCGGGAGCGGCGGCGGGTGGCGATGGACAGCACGAGGGCCTGCTGGTCGGCACCGCCGCTGAACAGGTTGCCGCGGCTGGCGCCGTCGACGGTGAGCAGCCCGCCGTGCCCCGCGTACTCGACGGCGCGGCGCTGGAGTTCGGCGGCACTGGTCGGGCGGTTGCAGACGACCACTTCGCGGGTGTCCTTCTCGTACCAGCGGAAGGCGGGGACGTCGTGGTTGCTGCCGTGCAGGATGCCGAGCTGGCTGGCACCGGTCTGGCTGGACCAGTCGGTGCGCCAGGGGGTGAGCCGGTGGGTGGGGCGACCGCCGTCGCCTGTGTCGAGCCAGCGGGCCACGGTGGGCATCAGGCCCTTGCCGACGGCGTCCAGCAGGGTGTCGTGACCGACGCCGTCCAGTTGCAGGAAGACGGTGCCGGGGCTCGGCGGGCAGGGCGGTCCCGACCGGCGGCGGCGGTCGGAGAGCCGGTACAGCCGGCGGCGGTAGGCCTCGTCGTCGCGCACGGCCAGGGCGGCGCCGGTCGCCGACGCCACGGCCGACATCACGGCGGCGACCACGACGGCGGTCTCCGGGGCGGCGGCGCCGCGCTCGGCGGGGTTGAGGTGCAGGGCGACCAGCAGCAGCGCCCCGTTCAGGAAGAACACCAGCAGTCCGAGCACGAGCGCCGGGACGAGGAGCAGGAGCCGCACGAGCAGCGGCCACACCAGGGCCGACAGCAGACCGAAGGCGCCGGCGCCGAAGGCCGCCGTGACCGCGATGTCGGTCGCGCTGTCGCCGTTCTCCGAGCGGAGCCGGAAGTCCGGGAGGATCCCGGCGAGCACGAGCATGGTGACGGTGGAGACCGCCCACACGGCGGCACTCCGCCCGACCTGACTGGCGGCCCGCCGCCACCGCACGCCCCGCACGCCCAGCCACCTCACGTCTCCCGCCCGCAGCCGTCGCGGGCCCTCCCCCACAGTGTCCCAACGCCCGGTCGGGCCGTTTCGTCCCCAGGTCACGCCCCCAAGCCGGGGACGGCGTCAGCGCCCGTCGTAGCCGGCCGTCGGCATCGACAGCCGCCGGTGCACGCACGCCTTCATCGCCGCGTCGTACGCAGGCTCCGCATGCCCCACCGTCTCGACGCGTACACCACGACGGACGCACTCGGCGGTGAACTCCTCGACGGAGGCGAGCGCGCTCTCCAGCACCCGCCGGCTGGGCGCGACGAACACGTCGAGGCCGGGGCGGACGCCGTCCCACAGGGCGCCGTGGTCGGGCCGCAGGCCCCGCACGAGTAACTCCCGGCTGACCACGTAGCCCCGCTCGGCGGCCCAGCGGGCGCACATCGCGTGCTGACTGCGGGAGTCGACCAGGAACGGGTCGTCGTCCAGTTCCTCCAGCGGTGTCAGACTCGCGATCGCCGTGACCCGCACCGGCACCATGGCGCCCCCCTCACCTCCGGTTTCGCCGCCGACCCTACCCCTGCACGTAGGCTTCGGGGGAGTCGCGCGAAGGAGGCAAAGAAGTGCCGGTGGAGATCACCTGGTGGGGTCACGCCACTTGCACCGTCGAGGACTCGAACGTGCGCGTGCTCACGGATCCCCTGTTCGCACGCCGGCTCGCACACCTGCGGCGCCGGCGTGGAGCGCTGCCGCCCCCGGGCGCCCCGCGGGCGGACGTGGCGCTGGTGTCGCATCTGCACGCCGACCACCTGCACGTGCCGTCGCTGATGCGGCTCGCCGCGGGCACGCGCCTGCTCGTGCCCCGGGGCGCACGCCGGGCGGTGCCCGGTCTGCGCCGGCTCACGCACCTGCGGGTGAGCGAGGTGGCTCCCGGGGACGAGACCCCGGTCGGCGACGTCGTCGTACGGGCCGTGCCCGCGCGGCACGACGGGCGGCGGCTGCCGTTCGGGCCGCACCGCTCCCCCGCCCTCGGCTACGTCATATCCGGCGAGGCCCGGACGTACTTCGCGGGGGACACCGGCCTGTTCGACGACATGGCCAAGGAGGTCGGGCCGGTCGAGGTGGCGCTGCTGCCGGTGGGCGGCTGGGGGCCGTACCTGGGCGAGGGGCACCTGGACGCGGGCCGGGCGGCGCAGGCGCTGGAGCGGCTGGCGCCGAGCAGTGCGGTGCCGGTGCATTACGGCACGTACTGGCCGATCGGCATGGACGCCGTGCGCCCCCACGAGTTCCATGCGCCGGGGGACGAGTTCGTCCGGCTCGCGGCCCGGCACGCGCCGGCCGTGGCGGTGCACCGGCTCGGGCACGGGGAGAGCGTGCGCCTGGAAGTGGCGCGGTGAGCTGGTCCGCGCCCGTGGCGCTGACCGGTGTGTCCCTGCTCGCGGCGTCGGCCGTCACACCGGCGTCCGTGATTCCGGAATCGACGCAGCAGGCCATCGGGTATCCGACGCTCTTTCTGCTGGTGCTGGCCGGGGCTTTGGTGCCGGTGATCCCGACGGGGGCGCTGGTGAGTTCGGCGGCGGTGGTCGCCGTGCACCGGACGGCGCCGTTCTCGCTGGCGATGGTGTTCGTGACGGCGTCGCTGGCGGCGTTCCTGGGCGACGCGGCGCTGTACTGGCTGGGGCGGCGCGGGCTGAAGTCGAAGAACGGGTCGCGGTGGCTGGAGGCGATCCGGTCGCGGGCGCCGGAGGACCGGCTGGAGCAGGCGCAGGAGAAACTCGCCGCCCACGGGGTGGCGGTGCTGGTGCTGTCGCGGCTGGTGCCGGCGGGGCGTATCCCGGTGATGCTGGCCTGTCTGCTGGCCGAGTGGCCGATGCGGAGGTTTGCCCGGGGGAATTTCCCCGCGTGTCTGGCCTGGGCCGTGACGTATCAGTTGATCGGGATTCTCGGGGGGTCGTTGTTCGACGAGCCGTGGCAGGGCGTCCTGGCGGCGGTCGTGCTGACCGTGCTGATCAGTGCGGTGCCGGCTGTGGTGCGGCGGGTGCGGTAGCGCCGTTCTGGGTGCGGTTGTTCCCGGGGTGCGGGTCGTTGGTGGTCGATCGCGCAGTTCCCCGCGCCCCTACGACACGTGCAGCACCTTTGACGCGCCCACCGGCATGTCCCAGAGGTTTTCCCGGGGCAGGCCCGCCTTCTCCCAGGCCGCGCGTACGCGCGTCAGGGGCTCCATGACCGGTTCCGCCGACAGGACGAACGTGCCCCAGTGCATGGGGGCCATCCTGGTCGCGCCCAGGTCCTGGGCGGCGCGGACCGCCTCCTCCGGGTCGCAGTGCACGTCGCGCAGCCACCAGCGGGGGTCGTAGGCGCCGATGGGCAGCAGGGCCAGGTCGATGCCGGGGTAGCGGCGGCCGATGCGGGAGAACCAGTGGCCGTAGCCGGTGTCGCCCGCGAAGTAGACGCGTTGGCCGCCTTCGTCGGTGAGGACCCAGCCGCCCCACAGGCTGTGGCAGGTGTCGGTGAGGCTGCGCTTGGACCAGTGGTGGGAGGGGACGAAGTCGAAGCGGACGCCGTCCAGTTCGGCCGCCTCCCACCAGTCGAGCTCCGTCACGCGCGTGAAGCGGCGGCGGTGGAACCAGCGCGCGAGCCCGGCCGGGACGAACACCGGGGTGTCGCGCGGGAGGCGGCGCAGCGTGGGGGCGTCCAGGTGGTCGTAGTGGTTGTGGCTGATGACGACGGCGTCGACGGGCGGCAGGTCCTTCCAGGGGACCCCCACGGGGGTGATCCGGGCCGGGGTGCCGAGGATCCGGCGCGACCACACCGGGTCGGTGAGCACGGTCAGTCCGCCGATGCGCAGTACCCAACTGGCGTGTCCCGCCCAGGTGACGGCGACGGTGCGGGTGTCGACGCGGGGCAGCGGGGCGGGGGCGTAGGGCAGCCGGGGGATGTCGGCGAGTCCCTCCGGGCCCGGTCTCACCGCGCCCTCGCGGGCGAAGCGGGCCATGGCCTTCAGGCCCGGGAGCGGCGCGGTCAGCCGGTCGTGGAAGGTGCGCGGCCACACCCGCCGCTCGGCCAGCGGACGGGGTTCGGCCAGAGGCGGGTACGGGGGTGCGAGGGGGGACGGGAGCGCGGGCTCGCCGGGTTCCCGGGTGGTCGTGCTGGTGGTCGACTCGGACTGCTGCGTCATCGAGGAGGCTCCCATCGCTGAGCTTCGTCGCGGAGATCGTCGAAGACCGACTTCAGTCGGCTCAACGCGCGGTGCGCCTGCGGCAGTTCCAACGGCGTGGGCGAGGTGAGGCATTCCGCGCGTTCCGTGTCGGAACCGTCCACCAGTGCGCCGGTGGAGAGCCGCACGCGCGGGGCTTCGAGGTCGTCGCCGAAGCGGTGCCCGCCCGGGGCGGGCATGCCGAGGCGTGCGGTGAGGAAGTCCTCCAGTTCCTGTGCGTCGCCGACGCCGTGTGCGGTCAGCGCGGGGCGCAGCGGGGCCAGGTCCACGTACAGGTGGCGGCCGCAGCGCGGGGGCCGGGCGAGGGCGCCCGCGGCGACGACGGTGGTGTGCGCCTCGGCGGCCAGCAGCGCGTGCAGGCGCACGGCCGCCGCCAGGCGCGCGGTGACCGGTTCCGGCTCCCCCAGGGCGTACCCGGCCGCGGCGGCGACGGGCGCGGCGACGCGGGCGTCGAGGGCGGTGAGGACGTCGAGCACGCGCGCGTGGAGGTCGTCACCGTCGTCCCCGGCCGGGAAGCGGGCCACGGCGGCCGGCCAGCCGGGCGGGAGCAGCGCCCCGGCCAGGTCGGTGACGACGGTGACCCGGTCGGGCACCATCTCGGCGGGGCTGAGCAGCACGGTGTCGTGCGGGTCGTGCAGGGTGTCGCGCCAGGTCTCGTCGCTGACGAGGTGCAGGCCCTCACCCTGGACGGCCTCGACGGTCTCGTGGAGCAGTTCGGGAGGGGCGACGGTCGCGGTGGGGTCGTCTGCGACGGACAGCACGAGCAGCCGCGGGTCGCCGCCCTCGGCGCGGACCCGGCGCACGGTCTCCAGCAGGGCGTACGGGTCGGGTACACCGCCGCTCTCCGGCGGGGTCGGCACATGGAAGGCGGGCCGCCCGAGCAGGCGTGCGTACGGCGCCCACCAGGCGGCGCAGGGCCGCGGTACGAGGACGTCGCCGCCGAGGGCGGCGGTCAGGGCCAGCAGCAGGGCGGGCGAGCCGGGTGCGGCGGCCACCCGGTCCGGGTCGCAGTGCAGTCCGCGGCGGTGCCAGTAGCCGCAGGCGGCCTCGCGCAGGGCCCGGCTGCCGCCGACCGGCTCGTGGCCGCCCCGGGAGGCCGCGGCGGCGAGCACCGCGGACAGCTCCGGCAGGACCGGCAGTCCGTCCTCGGGGAGCGACGGCCCGAACCGGACGGGGCCGTGACCTTCGGGGGCCGTGCGCCGCATCCGTACCTCCGCAGTGCCAGTGCCTGGTGCCGCCGTGTCGTGTCGCCGTTGCCCTCGGCACCTGAGTACCCCGAGTGCCGCCGCCCCATGGGCGCCCGGCCGGGTCGTGACCGTCACAGCATGAGCGGGGCCGGGCCGGGGAAGCCGGGTCCTGCTGGGGCGGGCGAACGGGCCCGGAGGGTCAGCGGAAGGGGTCGCTCTCGCGGTTGCGCAGGCGGTGGACGGCGGCTGCGCACGCGCCCGCGATCAGCACCCCGCCCGCGACCAGGGCGGGCACGGAGTCGGTGAAGGCGCCGCCGTCACCGGCCCGCACCCCGCGCTGGACCGGTGCCGCGCCGCAGTCGGTGTGGTGGCGTTCGTGGTGGTGCGAGGGTTCGGGGCAGGGCTTGTGGGTGGGGTGGTGCGTGGGCTGGTGCGACGGCTTGTGGGATCCGCCGTGCGCCACGGTGAACGTCGCGCTCCACTCCGTGCCCTCCCCGCCGGGGGCGGCCGGGCAGATGCCGTCGACGGTCCACGCCGAGTCCTCGCCCAGGGCGTCCGGATCGCCCTCGAAGTTGTCCGCGGAGGCGATGAGGGCCGTGCCGCGGTAGGCGGGGCCGGACACCTCGTCGTCGTTGCCGGTGACCCGCTGGAGCGGCACCGTGCCCTCGTCGAAGGCCTGTGAGGTGGCGTCGATGGTGTCGGGCGGCGGCCCCCCGGTCGGATCGCAGCTGACCGAGACGGTGACGGTGCCTCCGGGGTGGACGGTGGCGGGACTGACCTCCGCGGCCGGTTCGGCGAAGACGGCCGGCGCCGCGCCCATGAGGGCTGAGCCGGCCAGGACGGCGACGGACAGGGCGTGCAGGCTGTGGCGCATCGAGGGGACTCCTTCGGTAGTCATACCCCTCTGCCATGACAGCCCGCCCGCAGCGGGCCCGCGCGGGACCGGACCCCATTAGCGGGACAGCACCCGCCAACCGGGTGACAGCGCGCGAGCCCCGGCTCAGGCCACGTCCCGCATGACCTGCTCCCGCACCCGTCCGCAGCACCGGCTGATCAGCCGGGACACGTGCATCTGCGAGATGCCGAGCTCCTCGGCGATCCGGCTCTGCGTCATGTCCCCGAAGAACCGCATGTACAGGATCGACCGCTCCCGCTCGGGAAGCGCCGCAAGCCGGGCCTTCACGGACTCGCGGTCGACGACCGTGTCCAGGGCCGGGTCGTCGGACCCCAGCGCGTCGCTCAGGGAGTAGCCGTCCTCGCTGCCGGGCAGCTCCGCGTCCAGGGACAGCGCCGAGAAGCTCTCCAGCGCCTCCAGACCGGCCCGGACGTCCTCCTCGCTCATGTTCGCGTGCTCGGCTAGCTCGGTCACGGTGGGGCTGCGCCCGGAGATGGTCTGGGACAGGTCCTGGCCGGCGATCCGCACACGGTTGCGCAGGTCCTGGACGCGGCGGGGCACGTGCAGGGTCCACATGTGGTCCCGGAAGTGCCGCTTGATCTCGCCGGTGACGGTCGGCACGGCGTAGCTCTCGAAGGCGTTGCCGCGCTCGGGATCGTACCGGTCGACGGCCTTGACCAGGCCGAGGGCCGCGACCTGGCGCAGGTCCTCGAGGTTCTCGCCGCGGCTGCGGAAGCGTCCGGCGAGGCGGTCCGCCATGGGCAGCCAGGCCTCGACGATCTCGTCGCGGAGCGCGTCGCGCTCCGGGCCGGCGGGCATCGAGGTGAGCCTGCGGAAGGCCTCGGCGGTGTCGGGGGCGTCGTCGTGGGGGTGCCGTTTCGCGCTGGTTCGGGTCTGCATGATACGTCGCAATTCCCTTGAAAGTGCTGCGGGTTGGACGGTCACCGTGGAAGCGCATCCGCTGTGGGACAGGGCCTCGGTGGCGGCGCGCGACGTCGCTCCCACGGGCGTGCCTCCTGTCCGAAGCACTGAGTGGCGCCTGCCCCCGGCCCCCGCCCGCAAACCCGGAGAGGTTTTCCGCCGTCGCGCAGGGTGACTCGTACTGCTCTCTGTCCCCATGCGTCCGGGAGGTCGTACATGAGCACCAAGGTCGCCGACCATGTTCTGCGAAGGCTGCGCGAGTGGGGAGTGGAGCACGTCTTCGGCTATCCGGGCGACGGCATCAACGGCCTGCTCGCCGCGTGGGGCAGGGCCGAGAACGAGCCGCGGTTCGTGCAGTCGCGGCACGAGGAGATGTCGGCGTTCCAGGCGGTGGGCTACGCCAAGTTCAGCGGCCGTCTCGGGGTGTGCGCAGCGACGTCGGGGCCGGGCGCGATCCATCTGCTGAACGGCCTGTACGACGCCAAGCTGGACCATGTGCCGGTGCTGGCGATCGTCGGCCAGACGCACCGCACCGCGATGGGCGGCTCCTACCAGCAGGAAGTCGACCTGCACACGCTGTACAAGGACGTCGCCTCCGATTTCGTGGAGACGGTGACGGTGCCCGAGCAGCTGCCGAACGTACTGGACCGGGCGATCCGCACCGCGTACGCGCGCCGCTGCCCGACGGCGGTCATCATCCCCGGCGATGTGCAGGAGCTCGACTACGCGCCGCCGACGCACGAGTTCAAGATGGTGCCCTCCAGCCTGGACCGCGGCTCGTGGACGGCGGTGCCCTCCGACGACTCGGTGCGGCGGGCCGCCGAGATCCTCAACTCCGGTGACAAGGTGGCGATCCTGGTGGGCCAGGGCGCGGCCGGAGCGCGGGCCGAGGTGGAGCGGATCGCCGAGCTGCTCGGCGCGGGCGTCGCCAAGGCGCTGCTCGGCAAGGACGTCCTCAGCGACGAACTGCCGTACGTCACCGGCTCGATCGGCCTGCTCGGCACGCGCCCGTCCTACGAGCTGATGCGGGACTGCGACACCCTGCTGACCATCGGCTCGTCGTTCCCGTACTCCCAGTTCCTGCCGGAGTTCGGTCAGGCGCGGGGGATCCAGATCGACATCGATCCGCACATGGTCGGGATGCGCTACCCGTACGAGGTGAACCTGGTCGGTGACGCGAAGGCCACCCTGGAGCGGCTGATCCCGCTGATCGAGGAGGGGCGCGGGCGTGAGTGGTACGACACCGTGTGCGACAACGTCACGCGCTGGCGAGACGTCATGGAGCGCCGGGCGGGACTCGACGCCGACCCGATCAACCCTGAGTACGTGGCCCACACGCTGGACCCCCTGCTGCCGGACGACGCGATCATCGCCTCGGACTCGGGCTCCGCGGCCAACTGGTACGCGCGGCACCTGACCATGAGGCCGGGCATGCGCGGCTCCCTCTCCGGCACGCTGGCGACGATGGGCTGCGGGGTGCCGTATGTGATCGGCGCGAAGTTCGCGCACCCGGACCGGCCGGCGATCGCGCTGGTGGGTGACGGGGCGATGCAGATGAACGGGATGGCCGAGCTGATCACCGCGGCCAAGTACCGGCATCTGTGGGAGGACCCGCGGCTGGTGATCGCGGTGTTCAACAACCACGATCTGAATCAGGTCACGTGGGAGCTGCGGGCGATGGGGGGCGCGCCGTCGTTCCTGCCCTCGCAGGAGCTCCCGGACGTGCAGTACGCCGCGTTCGCCCGTTCCCTGGGGCTGACCGGCATCCGGGTGGAGAAGCCGGAGGACGTCGAGGCGGCCTGGCGGGCCGCGCTGGCGGCGGACGGCCCCGCGGTGGTGGAGTTCCTGACCGATCCGGCCGTCCCGCCGATCCCGCCGCACGCCACCTGGGACCAGATGGAGGCGACCGCCGCGTCGGTCCTGAAGGGCGACGCGGACCGGGGATCGATGGTCAAGCGGGGCTTCAAGGCGAAGGTGCAGGAGTTCCTGCCGGGGCGGGAGAAGAAGTAGCGGCGGCAGGGGGCACGACGGCCGGTTCGGGCCGGCCGGCGTCCTCCTGCGGCAGCAGCAACTCCTCGTAGCGTCCCAGCACCAGCACCACTCCGAGCATGAGCAGCGGGATGAGCACAGCGAGCATCGCCATGACGGGTCCTTCCCCAGAGAGGTGTGGGGGGTGTGGTCCGGGTCTCCCGCAGCACGTGGCGCAAACCAGTGCGGACAGCGGCGATCGGGCGCACGGAACCTGTGTCGCCCTGCGGTGTACGGGTACGCGGTGCGGGCCCCCGAACGTCTGGAGGGAGACATGCAGCGAGGCAGCGACCGGCTGAGCGTCCACCGGGACGACGAGATGAAGCACGAACTGCAGGGTCTGCTCAGGTCAGGGCACCCCACGCGCAGTGAGGAGTGGCACGACCCGGAGCCGACCGCCGAGGACGACCCCGAGGTCGCCCACGGGCCGGTGACGCCGAGCCGTGCGCCGACGTCCCTGGAGTCGGTCCGGCTGGAGCTGGCCCGGATCCTGGGCCGCAGGGCGTTCCCCGCGAGCGCGCGCGACCTGGCCCGCGAGCTGCGCGGCCACCAGGCGCCCGACACCTTGGTCGAGGCCCTGGAGGGGCTGCCGCGCCAGGAGCGCTACGGCAATGTCCAGGAGCTGGCCCAGGCCCTGATCCGGGCCCGTGAGACCGGGCCGGAGGAGTACGCGTAGGGACCGCGCCGGGGGCGCCGCGGGCTGCCGCGGCGCCCCCGCCGGTCTGGGAACGGAGGGAAGGCTCCCGTGATGGCCGAGTACGTCAAGGACGTGATGACAGCGGGTGTGGCCGCGGTGCGCCCGGACGCCTCGCTCGTCGAGGCGGCGCAGCTGATGCGCACGCAGAACATCGGCGACGTGGTGGTGGCCGAAGGACAGGACGTGATCGGTGTGCTCACCGACCGTGACATCACCGTACGGGCCGTCGCCGACGGCGCCGACCCGATGACGGTCAGCGCGCGGACCGTGTGCACCCCCCATCCCGTGACGGTGACGCCGGACGACCTCGTGACGACGGCGGTGACGCTGATGCGCGAGCACGCGGTGCGCCGGCTGCCGGTGGTGGAGAACGGGCTGCCGGTGGGGATCGTGAGCCTCGGCGACGTGGCCGAGGCCGAGGATCCGGCGTCGGCACTCGCCGACATCAGCCGCGCCGAGCCCGATGCCCGGGGCGGTGGGTGACCACAGAGCTGCCGGAACGGAGCAGCGCCGGCGTGCACGCCGGCCCACAGAACGAAGCAGAGCGGGAAAGGACGTAGAACATCATGCGCATCGCGTTTCTGGTCGCGCCCGAGGGCGTCGAGCAGGTCGAGCTGACCGATCCCTGGCAGGCCGCGAAGGACGCGGGTCACGAACCCGTGCTGGTGTCGACGCGGCAGGGCGAGATCCAGGCCTTCAACCACCTCGACAAGGCGGACACGTTCCCCGTGGACGAGGTCGTGGGCGAAGCCTCGCCGGACTCCTTCGGCGCTCTCGTGCTGCCGGGCGGCGTCGCCAATCCGGACTTCCTGCGGATGGACGACAAGGCCGTGGCGTTCGTCCGGGACTTCTTCGAGCACGGCCGCCCGGTGGCGGCGATCTGCCACGCGCCGTGGACGCTGGTCGAGGCGGACGTCGTGCGCGGGCGGGAGCTCACGTCCTGGCCGAGCCTGCAGACGGACATCCGCAACGCGGGCGGCACCTGGGTCGACAAGCAGGTCAAGGTCTGTGACCACGGGGCGAACAAGCTGGTCACCAGCCGCAAGCCGGACGATCTGAAGGCGTTCTGCGAGACCTTCCTGGAGGTCTTCGCGCAGGAGGCCGCCTGACGGTCGCCGCCTGACGGTCCGGCCGTGTCCTTCCTTCGCAGGGGCTCAGGTACCGGGGTTCGCGGGAGTCTCCGACTCCCCGCTGCCCCGCTCCCGGGCCCCTTCGCGTGTGCGGCCCGCGGCCACCGGGCGGCGCGGGTTGCGGCGCAGATACTCGCCCTCCAGCTGCGCCATGCGCTCGTTGTGGGCGCGCAGCGCGTCGTTCGAGCCGTAGAGCAGCGTGTCGTGGCGCGTGCGGTGGATGGTCTCCAGCTCTTTCATGAGCTGCTGGTCGTCCAGCCGGTCAGGATCCACTCCGGTCATCGTGTCGCCCCGCTCGTCGTGTTCGTCCTTGCGGTCCGGGTACCCGCCCCCGGAGCAACTGAGCACTGCCCCCGAGCGGCATCCGGGAGGAACCATGGATCTCGCCTTTCTGCACCCACTGTACGAACACCCCGGGCCTTGGGCCTCTGTGTACGTCGACACCTCGCGGCACACGGAGGGCACTCCCCACGAGCGGGAGCTGACGGCCCAGGCGATGGCCGGTGCGCTGGCGGAGCAGGGAGCGGACGAGGCGACGTGCCAGGCGGTGCGGGGCGCGATCGAGGATCTGCGGCACTCCTCCGAGCCGCACGGCCGTGCCCTGTTCGCCCGGGCCGGCGAAGTCGTCCTCGACCCGCCGCTGGTCCGTCCACCGCAAGGCGGCGACTGGGCCGAATGGGCGCCGCTGCCGCGGGTCGCGCCCCTGCTGGAACTGGCCGGAGAGGACCCGGTGTGCGTGGTGGCCTACGTCGACCGCAAGGGCGCGGACTTCGAGCTGCGCAACGCGCTGGGCCGGGAGGACGCCGGGAGCGTCAGCGGGCGGCAGTGGCCCGTGCACCGGACGAGCTCCGCGGACTGGTCCGAGCGGCACTTCCAGCTGCGGGTGGAGAACACCTGGGAGCACAACGCCGCGGAGATCGCCGACGCGCTCGCGGTCTGCCAGGAGGAGACCAAGGCCGACCTGCTGATCCTCGTCGGTGACGACCGGGAGCGGCGGTCCGTGCACGAGCGGCTGCCCAAGCGGCTGCACGCCCTGGTGGTCGAGGCGCCGCACGGCACCGGCAGCCGGCTGCTCGACGAGGACGTGGAGCGGGCCCGGGCCGAGCATGTGGCGCGGCAGGCCGAGGCGGAGCTGGAGCGGTTCCGCGCCGCCCGCACCCCTGACGACGAGGGGCGGACCGGGGCCGCCGAGGGCGTGCCCGCGCTGGTCGAGGCGGCGCGGGAGCACCGCATCGACGAGCTGCTGATCAGGGTGGACGGGCCCGACGCGCACCGCGAGGTGTGGATCGGGGAGGATCCCGACCAGCTCGCGGTGCGCCGCACGGACCTGAAGGTCCTGGGCGAGCAGCACTCGTGGCCGGCCCGGGCGGACGACGCGCTGATCCGTTCCGCGGTAGCCACGGATGCGCCCGCGCTGGCGGTTTCCCAGGAGGAGGTGCCGGTGGGGGGCCTCGGGGCGTTGTTGCGCTGGAAGTGAGCGGGGTGCCGCGCCCAGCCGCCGCGGGGGTCTCTCACACATCGCGCATGCGGGCCCGCTGTGGCTGGCCGCGCAGTTCCCCGCGCCCCTGAGGGGGGGCGCCCTCTCAGCGGGCGCGTTCCACTCTGCGTTCGTCCCAGACCGGGTCCGGGGTTTCCCGGACCCGGCCGTCGCTGCCGAAGACCAGGAAGCGGTCGAAGGAGCGGGCGAACCAGCGGTCGTGGGTGACCGCGAGGACCGTGCCGTCGAAGGCCTCCAGGCCTTCCTGGAGGGCCTCGGCGGACTCCAGGTCGAGGTTGTCGGTCGGCTCGTCCAGCAGCAGCGCGGTCACGCCCTGGAGCTCCAGCAGGAGGATCTGGAAGCGGGCCTGCTGGCCCCCGGAGAGACGCTCGAAGGTCTGCTCCGCCTGCTGGGTGAGCTCGTAGCGGCGCAGCCGTGAGGACGCGGCACCGCGGTCCTGGGCGTGCTCCTTCCAGAGAATGTCCAGGAGCGTGCGGCCCTCCAGCTCCGGGTGCGCGTGCGTCTGCGCGAAGTGGCCCGGCACGACCCGGGCGCCCAGCTTCCAGTCGCCCGTGTGCGCCACGTCGTCACCGGCGAGCAGGCGCAGGAAGTGGGACTTGCCCGAGCCGTTGGAGCCGAGGACCGCGACGCGCTCGCCGTAGAAGACCTCCAGGTCGAAGGGCTTCATCAGGCCGGTGAGCTCCAGGTTCGCGCAGGTGACCGCCCTCACGCCGGTACGGCCGCCCTTGATCCGCATCCTGATGTCCTGCTCGCGCGGCGGCTCCGGGGGCGGGCCGGCCTCCTCGAACTTGCGCAGACGGGTCTGCGCGGCCGCGTAGCGGGAGGCCATCTCATGGCTGACCGCGGCGGCCTGACGCAGATTCAGCACCAGCTTCTTCAGCTGGGCGTGCTTCTCGTCCCAGCGCCTGCGCAGCTCCTCGAAGCGGGCGAAGCGCTCGCGCCGGGCGTCGTGGAAGGTGGCGAAACCGCCGCCGTGCACCCAGGCGTCGGCACCGGCGGGGCCGGGCTCCAGGGAGATGATGCGCTGGGCGGCGCGGGCGAGGAGTTCGCGGTCGTGGGAGACGAACAGAACCGTCTTGCGGGTCTCCTTCAGCCGTTCCTCCAGCCACCGCTTGCCGGGGACGTCGAGGTAGTTGTCGGGCTCGTCGAGGAGCAGCACCTCGTCGGTGCCGCGCAGCAGCGCCTCCAGGACGAGCCGTTTCTGCTCGCCGCCGGAGAGGGTGCGGACCTCCCGGAACTGCGCCTTGTCGTACGGCACGCCGAGCGCTGCCGTGGTGCACATGTCCCACAGCGTCTCGGCCTCATAGCCGCGCGCCTCGGCCCAGTCGGCGAGGGCCTGGGCGTACTTCAGCTGGGCGGCCTCGTCGTCGACGGTCATGATCGCGTGCTCGGCCTCGTCGACGGCCTTCGCGGCCTCGCGGATGCGGGGCGTCGCGACGGACACGAGCAGGTCCCGCACGGTCGTCGCGTCGCGTACGGATCCGACGAACTGCCGCATGACCCCGAGCCCGCCGCCGACGACCACGGAGCCGCCGTGCGGCTTGAGCTCACCGGCGAGCATCCGCAGCAGGGTCGTCTTCCCCGCGCCGTTGGGCCCCACGAGGGCCACCACGGCCCCCTCCCCCACCCGGAACGAGACATCGCCCAGCAGCGCCCTTCCGTCGGGCAGGTAGTACTCCAGGTGCGCGGCTTCGAGGTGTCCCATGGGCGCGATTGTGTGGGGGCGCGGGGGCCGGGGGCAAACGGGTTTCGGGTGACGCGGTGCCGGTCAGACCTTCTCCAGCGGCCGGTGCGGTCCGCTGGGGAGCTCCGCCTCGATCGTGTCGCCGGGGCGCACCACGCCCCCTTCCCGCACCACGCTCATGATCCCGGCCTTGCGCACGATGTTTCCCGCCTCGTCACGTCCGACGACCTGCTTGAGCAGCCCGTCCTGGAAGTGGTCGATCTGCAGGCAGGGGTTGCGCAGCCCCGTGACCTCCAGGACCGCGTTGTCGCCGATGCGCAGCAGGGTGCCGGTCGGCAGGGCGAGCAGGTCGATGCCCCGCGTGGTGATGTTCTCCCCGAGTTCGCCGGGGGCCACCTTGAAGCCCCCCTCGCCGACCTCGGCGAAGAGCTCCTCGTGCATGAGGTGGACCTGGCGCAGGTTCGGCTGGGTGGGGTCCTGGGCGACGCGCGAGCGGTGCTTGACCGTCACGCCGGCGTGCACGTCCCCCTCGACGCCGAGGCCGGTGAGCAGCGTGATGCTGTCCCGGTTCGGCTTGGTGAACGAGTACTCCCCGTTGCTGCTGACCGCCGTCACGTGGCCGCTCATCGATCGGTTCCCCCTGTTTCGGTGATGATGATCAGCCATGAGCCTGCCCCGGGGCCGTCGGTGTGTCCACCCCCTCCGGGTACCCGCCCGGCATGACGCCACCGGTTCCTGATGCACCGTCAGTCCATATTGCAGGATGCGGGTCTCAATATGCGGCATCCTTGCGTACGGTGATCTCCTGTCGTCCCGAATCGGAAGGGGTGGGATCCGCCATGCCGGAACCCCGCGAGACCGCCGTCTACACCCACGGACACCACGAGTCGGTGCTGCGCTCGCACACCTGGCGCACCGCCGCCAACTCGGCGGCGTACCTGCTGCCCTCGCTCAAGCCCCACATGAAGATCCTGGACATCGGCTGCGGACCCGGCACGATCACCGCCGACCTGGCCGAGCTCGTGCCCGACGGGGAGGTCACCGGCGTCGACCGGGCGCCGGAGGTCCTGGAGCAGGCACGCGCCACGGCGGCCGGGCGGGGGCTGGCCAACGTGGACTTCGCGGTCGCCGACGTGCACGCCCTGGACTACCCGGACGACACCTTCTGCGTGGTCCACGCCCACCAGGTGCTCCAGCACGTGGGCGACCCGGTGCGGGCACTGCGCGAGATGAGGCGGGTCGTCAGGCCCGGCGGGATCATTGCCGTACGGGACGCGGACTACGAGGCCATGACCTGGTACCCCGCGTCCGAGGGGCTCGACGCCTGGCTGGACCTCTACCGCCGGGTCGCCCGGGCCAACGGCGGTGAGCCGGACGCCGGGCGCCGGCTGAAGTCCTGGGCGCTGCGGGCCGGACTGACGGACATCACGGCGAGCTCGGGCACCTGGACCTACGCCACACCGCAGGAGCGGGCCTGGTGGAGCGGGCTGTGGGCCGACCGCACCCTGGCCTCGACGTACGCGGACCGGGCCGTCGAGGGTGGGCACACCGACGAGGCGGGGCTGCGCGCCGCGGCCGCGGCCTGGCGGGAGTGGGGCACGCGGGAGGACGGGTGGTTCAGCGTGCTGCACGGAGAAATTCTCTGCCGCAAGGAAGCCTGAAACACCCCTTCCGGGACACCCTGAAAGCAGGAGGTTCGAATTATGGTTCCCATCCTGCTGGTGCTGCTTCTGGCATTGGTTCTGTTCGGCGCCGGATTCGCAGTGGAAATTCTCTGGTGGATCGCTCTCGCGGTTCTCGTCGTGTGGCTGCTGGGATTCTTCGTCCGCGGCACGTCGGCAGCCGGCGGCAGGGGCCGCTGGTACAGGTGGTAGGACGCACAGGTCATGACGCACCACTTCCCCCGGGCCCGGTCAGGCCCGGGGGAACGCGTGTGCGTCAGTCCCGCGGAAGCAGCGGTCCGAGCGGCCCGAGGTCCAGATTCAGGTCCTCGGGCCGCAGTCCGTAGCGGTCGCGCAGTTCCGTCATCCGCTCGTCGAGCAGCATGAGCGTGAGCCCGATCCGCTCCTCCTGCTCCTCGCTCAGATCCCCCACGTCGAACCGGCGCAGCGCCTGGCGCTCCATGAGCTGGCGCAGCAGTTCCACCACGGTCAGCACGAGTTTGACCAGGTCGCGCTCGACCGTGTCGGGCTCCAGATCCATGTGCTTGCGGCGCGGCCGGGCATGGTCGTCGGGGGCGGTCACAGCAACTCCTCGAACGGTGAGGGCACCTGGGCGTTCACCGAGCTGATGAGCGCGTTGAGGTCGATGCGGACGAGGTCGACGTCGGCGATGCGCAGCGTGATGTCCCCCGTGATCACGACGCCGCCGGCGAGCAGCCGGTCGAGCAGGTCCACGAGGGCGACCTCACGGCGTTCCACTACGGTCACGGATTCTCCCGGTCGGTCATGTGGTCTCCCCCGCGAACGAATAGGCCGCCCAGGGGCCGGTGAGCTCGATGCGCATGCCCGGCACCTCACCCTTCGTGCGGTCCACCAGCTCCACGAATTCCTCGGAATTGGCGCGGGGCACGAGATAAGCGGCGTTCAGCACGTTCCGCCCGGTCGCCTTGGAGAGCGCGGGATTCTGCGGGGGATGCATCCGGGAATCCTCCGCGAATGCGGAAAGCTCCTCGTGCAGCCGGGTCGAGAATGCCTCGGCCTTCTGCCACATTTCCTCGTGGGACCTGGTCTGCATACGACGCTGGCGCAGGTAGTCGCGGCCCGACGCGGGCTTCTGCGCCGGCTGGGCGCTCTCCTGCGGTTCGGACTCGGCGTACACCTTGACGCCCCACTCGACGCGGCCCTCCAGCCGGTCGAGGGTGCGCAGGAAGTCCTCCTCGCGGGCCTCGATCATCATCCGTACGCCGCTGTCGTCGCGGAAGACGGTGCCGAGCCGCAGCGGCAGGGGGGTCGTGACGCTGGTGAGCGCGTCGATCACGCCCTGGTGGGCCCGGGCGGTCTCGGTGAGCCAGTCCAGGTCCTCCAGATGGCGCCGGAGCGGCTCCTCGGCGAAGTCCCGCTCCGGCACGTGGCTCACCACGGCCACCAGGCCGTGGTGAGCCAGCGCTCTGGGCGGATCACCCGCCACCCCCGTCAACTCGGCCTGGAGCGGTGTCCCGAAGGGGCGGCAGACGGCGTAGACGTACCGCAGTCCGGTCACGGTGCCTCCTTCTTCTCCGCGCGGCCGGGCTCCAGTTCCTCCAGCCGGGCCAGCCTCTCGCGCAACTCGGCGTTCTCACGGGTCAGTTCGTCACGGCGGGCTCGTGAGCTCAGGGCCGGGTCGGTCTCCCACCAGTCGATGCCCATCTCCTTCGCCTTGTCGACCGAGGCGACGATCAAACGCAGTTTGATCGTGAGGAGTTCGATGTCGAGCAGGTTGATCCGGATGTCGCCCGCGATCACGATGCCCTTGTCCAGGACCCGTTCAAGGATGTCGGCGAGATTGGCACCGCTTCCCTGACCGTAGGGCTCGGGCATCCTGCTGGGCGTCGTCATCGCCGGCTCCCTGCCTCGACTTCCTCGTCCTCGTACTCGTCGTCCTCGTACTCGCCCTCGGGCTCTTCCTCCTCCTCGGGCTCTTCCTCCTCGTCGTACTCGGCCTCGGAGTCGTCCTCGTACTCGCCCTCGGGCTCCTCCTCGCCCTGCTCTTCCGACTCGTCCTCGTCGTACTCGTCCTCGGGTTCCTCGCCCTCGGGGCGCTCCTCCTCGGACTCCTCCTCGGACTCCTCCTCGGCGACCGCGTCGTCGTGGCTGCGGACGACCTCGCCGTCGCGGATCTCGCCGCGCCAGCCGTCCTCCGCCTCGCCCTTGATGGTGATGAAGCGGACGAAGTGCTTCAGGTCGAGCCGGGCCCGACGGCCCTGGGCACGCCAGATGTTGCCGGTCTTCTCGAAGAAGCCAGAGGGGTAGTACTCGATGACCAGCAGGACGCGGGTCAGGTTGTCGGTGAGTTCGTGGAAGGAGACGACGCCCTTCGTGGTGCCCTTGGCCCCCTCCGAGGTCCAGGCGATGCGATCGTCGGGGATCTGCTCGGTCGTCTTCGCCTTCCAGCTGCGGTTCGACCACCAGATCTTCGCCTGCCAGTCGGAGTGGGTGTCGTCGTCGCGGCTCGCGCTCTTGACACCCTTCGCGAAGGTGCTGAAGTCCTGGTACTGCGTCCACTGGTCGTACGCCGTGCGCAGCGGCACGCCGACGTCGATGTGCTCGATGATGACGGTGGGCTTGTTGCCCGAACGGCTCTTGCCCTTGCTCTTGCCGCCCAGGTTCTTGAAGGCGCCGGTGACCTTGTCCTTGAGGCGCGAGCCGCCCAGCTCGACCGCCGAGCGCAGGGGGCCCTTGCCCTCGGCTATCTTGCGACCGCCGTCGAGGGCGAGCTTGGCGAAGCCGGGGCTGTTGCCCTCGGCGATGTCGTTCAGCTTGCCGGTGGTCTCGCCCAGCTTGCGGCCGACGCCGGTCAGCATGCGGGTGGCCTGGGCGGCGAGGTATTCCTGCAACTCGGCCTTGAGCCGGTCGGCCGCCTCGCTGTGGGCCAGGTCGGTGAGCGGGTTCTTCGCCGCTCCGTTGGCGGCGGACTTCGCCGAGCCGAGTGTGTCGCTCATGCCTCACCGCCTCCCTTCGGCAGTCGGGACCGGGCGCTGCCGCCCCGGCTCCCGGAGGCCGTCTTCTTGGCGGCCGTGGTCTTCTTGGCCGCCGTCTTCTTGGCGGGCGCCTTCTTGGCGGCCTTCTTGGCGGGGGCCTTCTTGGCGGCCTTCTGGGCCGTCTTCTTCGCGGAGGGCCTCTTGGCCGGGGCCTTCTTCGCCGCCGGCTCCTCGCCCTCGTCCTCCTGAGGCGCGGAGTCCTCGGACTCCTCGTCATGGGGCTCGTCGTCCCGGGGCTCGTCGTCCTCGGGTTCCTCGTCCTCGTACTCGTCGTCCGCGTCGTCGTCCTCGCGGCCACCCGGCACCACGCCCGTCAGCTGGTCGCGCACCTGGGCGGTCCGGCCGTGCAGCCGGTCGGACAGCGCGTCCAGCTGCCGCTCGACCATGGCACCGGAGGCCGCCTTGCCGACACCGCGCAGATCCTCGCGCAGCTGGTCCCCGATCTCCTTGAACTGCGGGTTGTTCTTCAGCTGCTGCTGGAGCAGCTCCGCGACCATGCGCGGACTCAGGTTCAGCTTCTTCCCGGCGACCAGGCCTCCAACGGCGACCGCCATCTTGAGTTTTTTGGTGCGTCCCAGGAGATATCCGGCCCCCACCGCGAGGCCCAGTCCCATTCGGTTCATTGTGTCGTCCCGTTGCCTGTTCCCGCGCTCCTGCGCGAAGCGATCTCCAGCCGGTCGAGGAGTTCGTCCTCGAGGCGGTCGAACTCCTCCTCCGTGATCTCCCCGGCCTCCAGCTGTTCCTCCAGCCGGCCCAGTTCGGCCCGTACCGTGGCGGGGTCGTAGTAGATCCGCTCGGCTTCCTGGACGACCTGCTTGATGGCCCAGGCGCTGCCGCGTACCGGTGCGAACGGCAGCAGCAGCACCTCCGAGATCAGGCCCACGTCGTCACCCCACTCCGGTGTCCGTGCCACTCGCCACGGTGCCCGCGGGCTCGGCCGGGCCGGGCTCGACGAAGCTGTACGGCGGCAGCGGTCCGTTGACCCGCACCTCCAGGTGCGGCATGTCCTTGCGGAGCTGCTCGACCGCGGCCAGGAACGACTCGGCCGTATCCCGGTTCACCAGGAACGACACGTTCGCCAGCCAGCCCGTCGACTCGGGGCCCTCGCTCACGTCGTCCGCGACCGGCTCCAGGGCACGCCGCACGGCAGCGCCGTCGTTGGCCTCCTTGGCCTTGACCGCGGCCGCGACCAGCTCGCCGAGCCGGATCTTGTCGTCGTAACTGCCGCCGCCCGCCTGCCGGTTGGCCTCCGCGAGCCCGCGGATGTCCGGGCTCTCGGCCATCACCTGGTGCAGGACGGCCTCTTCGACGTGATTGGCCTTGACGTTGTACTCGACCCGGTTGTCCAGGGCCCGCAGCCGCTCCTTGTAGTGCTCGGCGCGCTCGGCGAGCACTCCGGTGATGGAGGTGTCGTCCGGGGCGACGCTGCCGAACCGCATGGGCAGCACGCAGCCGGCCGCACCGGCCTCGCTGAGCACGTTCTGGTGGGCGAGCAGGTCCTTGCGCTTGGGCCGCAGGCCCTCGGGGGCCTCACTGACGATGGCCGCCAGGTCGCCCTCCCGCAGAATGCGCACCTCGCGGGGCGGGTCTCCGACACCGCCCATGCCCTCGGGCAGGGCGGGGTGCGAACTCGCCGCGATGCCGTAGACGTAGGTGCTCACTCCTGCTCCTCCTTACGGCGGGACGACGTGCTCTTGCGGGCTCGCGGACGCGACTCGGTCTCACGCTCCGAGCCTTCGCTCCGTGCCTGCTTGAAGGCGTCGGAAATGGTCTCGGCGGCGCCGGACAGCGCCCCCTTGGACTTGCCGCGGGCACCGGACTCGGTGATCTCCCCGACCAGGTCGGGCAGGCCCGGGTCCTTGCGCGGCCCGGCCTCCAGGTCGAGCCGGTTGCACGCTTCGGCGAAGCGCAGATAAGTGTCGACGCTGGCGACGACGACGCGAACGTCGATCTTGAGGATCTCGATGCCGACCAGGGAGACGCGCACGAATGCGTCGATGACGAGCCCCCTGTCCAGGACAAGCTCAAGCACGTCGTAGAGACCGCTGCTGCCGCCTCCGCCGCCGGACTGCTGTGCCGGTACGACAGTCATGCCGGGTGTTCCTCCTCGTGTGTGAGTGCTGGTCCGGTCGGGCGGCCTAGCGGCCGCCGGGCCTGCGCGCGTCGGAACGGCCGCGTTCATAGCGCCGGACGCGCCGGTAGCCCGTGAGCTGCCCCTCTGCGTCGAGCTCCACCTGGTAGCTCGCCATCAGGCTCATCGTGTCGGGCACGCGCTCGAGTTCGAGGACCTCGACCTCCAGCGCCCAGCCCTCCTCTGTCTGCTCGAAGGACGACACGGACTCGGCTTCCATGCCGGTGAGCTCCGCGAGCTGGCCGCGCGCCTGGCGCAGCACCTCCATCGGGCTCGGCCGGCTCTTGGCCGACTGGTTGTCGTTCGATTTGCTCGTGCTCCGGGAGTCCCGTGACTCCTTTGAATCCTGTGAGTCTTGCGTGTTTTTTGTGTTCGACATGGCCACCTCCCCCTCCGTGTGGCCGCAAGCGTGTTCGCCAAACCTCTACAGGCGCATGCATCTGCCACCCGTCCGGCCGGAGGCGGGCGTGCCTCAGCCGCGCAGGGCGTTCAGCCGCCGCCGGGCCGGTCCCAGCGCCCGGCCCCGGTTCAGCAGGCCTGACCAGGGGTTGGTCCGGGCCTGCTCGACGGCGTCGGCGATGGTCCAGCGCCGGGCGTGCAGCTCCGGGTCGTCCAGCTGGTCCCAGGTGACGGGGGTGGCCACCGGAGCGCCCGGGCGGGGCCGGACCGTGTAGGGCGCGACGGCGGTCTGGGCGTAGGCGTTGCGCTGGATGTCGAGGTAGAGCCGCTCGCCGCGCTCCTTCTTGCGGGCGGCGGTGGTGAGCCGGTCGGGGTGGGCGTCGGCGAGGGTGTCGGCGACGCCCCGGGCGAAGGCACGCACCTCGTCGAAGTCGTGCCGGCCGTTCAGCGGCACGATCACGTGCAGCCCGCGTGAGCCGGTGGTCATCAGCGCCGAGGGCAGGTCGAGCTCGTCCAGCAGCTCCCCGAGCAGCCGGGCGGCTTCGCGCACGGCCTCGAAGTCGTCCCCCGAGGGGTCGAGGTCGAACACCAGCCGGTCGGGGTGGTCGACGCTGTCGGCGCGGGACAGCCAGCGGTGCAGGGTGATGCTCGCCTGGTCGGCCAAATAGAGGAGCGTCGCGGTGTCGTCGCAGACGGTATGGCGGACGGTGCCGCCCTCCTTGGCCACCTCGACGCGGGGGATCCACTCCGGGTAGTGGTCCGGGGTGTTCTTCTGCATGAACGTCGGGCCGTCGAGGCCGTCGGGGTGCCGCTCCAGCATCAGCGGCCGGCCGCGCAGGTGCGGCAGCATGAAGGGCGCGACGGCCCGGTGGTACTCCACCAGGTCGCCCTTGGTGTACTCCTTGGCGTCGCCGCCGCCGGGGAAGAGCACCTTGTCCGGCCGGTGCACCTCCACCGTGCGGCGGCCCGCCCGCACCCTGCGCGTGCCGTCGCCGCCGCTCACCGCACGACCGCCTCCTCCACCAGCAGCCGTCCGGCCGCCGCGACGGACTCCGCGTCGATGCCCGAGGCGCGCAGCTGCTCCTCCGGGGACGCCGAGCCCGGCATCGTCCGTACGCCAAGACGTACCAGGCGTGGTACGGGGCGCCCGTCGGTGAAGGCGTCGAGGACCGCGTCCCCGATGCCGCCCTCGGGGTGGTGGTCCTCCACGGACACCAGGCAGCCGGTCTCCTCGGCGGCCCGGCGCAGGGTGGCCCGGTCGACGGGCTTCACGGAGTACAGGTCGATCACCCGCACCGCGATGCCCTCCTGCTCCAGGGCCTCGGCGGCGGCCAGCGCCTCGTGCACGGTGACGCCCGCCGCGACGAGGGTCAGCCGGTCCTCGCCGGAGGAGCGCAGCACCTTGCTGCCGCCGACCGGGAACTCCTCGTCGGGGGCGTAGATCACCGGGCTGTCGCCGCGCGAGGTGCGAAGGTAGCGCACGCCCTCCAGGCCGGCCATCGCGCCGACGAGCCGGGCGGTCTGGTTGGCGTCGCACGGGTACAGCACGGTCGAGCCGTGCACCGACCGCATCATCGCGAGGTCCTCAAGGCCCATCTGGCTGGGCCCGTCCTGGCCGATGGCGACGCCCGCGTGCGAGCCGACGAGGTTGATGCCGGAGCCGCTGATGGACGCCATCCTGATGAAGTCGTACGCGCGGGTCAGGAAGGCCGCGAAGGTGGCGGCGTACGGCACCCAGCCGCGGGACGCGAGCCCGACCGCCGAGGCGACGAGCTGCTGCTCGGCGATGTAGCACTCGAAGTAGCGGTCGGGGTGCTCCTTGGCGAAGAACTCGGCGCGAGTGGAGTCGCCGACCTCGCCGTCCAGGGCGACGATGTCGCCGCGGCCGGTGCCGAGGGCGGTGAGCGCCTCACCGAAGGCGTTGCGGGTGGCGACCTCCTCGCCCTTGTCCCACCGGGGGAGTTCGAAGTTCCCCGTGTGGACGGAGTGCAGCATGCGGGCGGCGGGCGGCTCCTGCACCCGGACGCGGATGTCGCGGGAGCCGCCGAGCGCGGCGATGGCCTCCTCGGCCTCCGGCAGCGGCTTGCCGTGCAGGCCCTCGCGGTCCTGGACGCCCTCGACGCCCTTTCCCTTGAGCGTGCGGGCGAGGATCGCGGTGGGCTGGCCCTTGGTGGACGCGGCCTCTCCGTAGGCGCGGTCGACGGCGTCGACGTCGTGGCCGTCGACCTCGATGGTGTGCCAGTCGAAGGCCTGGAAGCGGCGGGCGTAGGCGTCCAGGTCGTGGCCGTGCCGGGTGGGGCCGCGCTGGCCGAGCCGGTTGACGTCGACGATCACGGTGAGGTTGTCCAAGTGCTCGTGCCCGGCGTGCTCGGCGGCCTCCCACACGGATCCCTCGGCCAGTTCGCTGTCGCCGCACAGCACCCAGGTGCGGTAGCCGGTGCGGTCGAGCCGCTTGCCGGCCAGGGCGATGCCGACCCCGACGGGCAGTCCCTGCCCGAGCGAGCCGGTGGCCGTCTCGACCCACGGCAGGCGCTGCGGGGTGGGGTGCCCTTCCAGGCGGCTACCGAGCTTGCGGAAGGTGAGCAGCTCTTCGTCGTCGATGGCGCCGGCCGCCTTGTACGCGGAGTACAGCAGCGGGGAGGCGTGGCCCTTGGAGAGGACGAAGCGGTCGTTGCCGGGGTGGGCGGGGCGGTCGAAGTCGTAGCGGAGGTGGTTCGCGAGCAGGACGGCCATCAGGTCGGCGGCGGACATCGAGGACGTCGGGTGACCGGAGCCCGCCGCGGCGGCGGCGCGGACGCTGTCCACCCGCAGCTGCTGTCCGAGGTCGGTGAGTTCACCGGTGTTCATGAGTCTCCTTTCGCGGAGTCGTCCGGGGCGTCGGTTCGTTTCACGGGGCCGGGGGCGGGGTGGTCAGGACCGGGTGGACGGGGCGGGGGCGCGGCGGCAGGCTGATCCTTCGCGGGCTCACCACCCGGCTGATTCTTCGCAGGCTCACCGCCGGGCTGATTCCTTGCCGGCTCACCACCCGGCTGATTCTTCGCGGGCTCACCACCCGGCTGATTCTTCGCGGGCTCACCGCCCGGCTGATTCCTTGCCGGCTCACCGCCCGGCCGGCTCGTCCCGGGCTCGCCGCCGGACGGGTTCTTCGCCGGCCGGCCGGCGGGCGTACTCTCGGTCGGCTCACCACCGGGCTGGCCCGCCGGTTCACCGCCCGGCCGGCTCCTCGCCGAACCCCCGGACCGGGTCCCCGCCGGTCCGCCACCAGGACGGCTCCTGGCCGGCTCACCGCCGGGCCGCCTCTCGGCGGAATCGCCACCAGGTGGGTTCTCGGCCGGTTCACCGCCCGGCCGGTTCCTCACCGGCTCGCCGGTGGTCGGCGCGGCCGTCTCGGTCGCCGCGGCCGGGCGGCCCTTCGCCGTCTCCGACTCCGACCGCAACTGGCCGTGACCGGAGCCTGGCGGGCCCGCAAGCGGGCGGCCCTTCGCCGTTTCGGGTTCGGTTCGCGGCTGCGCGGCCCCGGATCCGGGTCGCACCTGCGTCGTCCCGGATCCGGGCTGCCCCTTCGCGGGCTCATCGGGGGACCCGTCCGTGTCGGCCGCGAGCGCCGCCCCCGGCCCGGACCTGGCGTCCGCCCGCCGCCCGGGCCCGCCCGCCACGCGGGCCACCTCGGGCGACGACGTGTCCAGCGGCACCGACCAGGACCGTACGAGCCCCAACTGCACGGCCTGGCGCGGCAGCACCGCGTCCAGCAGCCAGTCGGCCGCGACCCGGACCCGGTTCCCGGGCATCGCGGCGAGATGGTAGCCCCGCGTCACCGCACCCGCGGGTACGCCGGACAAGGTCACGCCGAGCGGGTTGGCGGCGGCCTTCGCCCCGCCCAGGTCGACGACGAAGCCGAGGTCGCGATGGCGGTAGGGCTTGCGCGACCCGCCGAGGCCGAGCGACGCGGCGACGTTCTCCGCCGCGACCTTGCCGTGCCGCCAGGCGTGCTGCGCGGTCATCGGCGTATAGCTCCCGGGGTTCTCCAGATCGGGTACGGCGGCCACGTCCCCGCAGGCGAACAGCTCCGGCCGGCCCGGCACCTGAAGGTGCGGGTCGACGAGCAGCCGTCCCTTCTCCATCGGCAGCCCGAGGGACTCCACCAGCGGGTCGGGACGTACGCCCACGCACCACACGAGCGTCCGGGTCCGGACGAACTCGCCGTCGGTCAGCACGACCCCGTCGTGGGTGGCCTCCTTCACGGAGGTCCCCATCCGCACGTCGACGCCCCGCTGCCGCAGGACCCGGTCGGCGGTGGCGGAGAGCTTGCCGTCCATCTCGGGCAGCACGCGCGGCGCCACGTCCAGCAGCATCCAGCGCGGCCGCATGCCCTGCCGCAGCGGGTGCTTGCGGACCTGCGCGTCGGTGAACATCTGCCCGTGTGCGGCGACCTCCGTGCCCGTGTACCCGGCGCCGACCACCACGAAGGTGCAGCGCGCGGCGCACGCCTCCGGGTCGTCGGCGGAAGCCGCGAGCTCCACCTGCCGGGTCACGTGATCGCGCAGGTACAGCGCCTCGGGCAGCCCCCGGAAGCCGTGCGCGTGCTCGGCGACCCCGGGGATGGGCAGCAGCTTGTTGACGCTGCCGGCGGCCAGCACCAGCCGGTCGTAGGAGAGCGAGCCCTCCTCGCCCTCGGGGCCGGTGTAGCGCAGGGTGCCGTCGTCGAGGTCGATCCGCTCGGCCTCCCCCAGCACCAGCCGGACGTCCGGCAGCGAGTCGGAGAGGGAGACGGTGACCCGGCGCGGCTCCAGGATGCCGGCGGCGACCTGGGGCAGCAGGGGCAGGTACAGGAAGTAGTCGGTCGGGTTCAGCAGGGTGATGTGGGCCCGGCCCCGGGTGAGCCGGGACAGGGTGCGGGCCGTGCGGTACCCGGCGAAGCCGGCACCGACGATCAGGATGCGGGGTCGACTCACGGTCGCTCGCCTCCGGCGCTGTCGCGTAGCTCGGGAGCCTTCCGCGTCCCCCTGGCCTGCGCACCCAAACGTCGGCCGGGACCCACCGGCCCGCACGCCGCCGGTTTCCGGCCCCGTGCGCGGGTAACCCGGTGCGGGATACGGACCGCCGACGTCGCGGAGGCACTCCCCCATGCCCGAGTACGGTTACTTCCTCTCGTGCGAGCAGTACGGACCCGCCGAGCTGATCGAGCAGGCGCGGATGGCCGAGCAGGCCGGGTTCCAGGCACTGTGGATCTCGGACCACTACCACCCCTGGAACGACGAACAGGGCCAGAGCCCGTTCGTGTGGTCGGTGATCGGCGCGCTGTCGGAGGCGGTGTCCCTGCCGATCGAGACGGCGGTGACCTGCCCGACCGTGCGCATGCACCCGGCGGTGGTGGCGCAGGCCGCCGCGACCAGCGCGGTGATGACGAACAACCGCTTCCGGCTCGGCGTCGGCTCCGGCGAGGCGCTCAACGAACACATCCTGGGCGACCACTGGCCGCCGGCGCACGTGCGTCTGGACATGCTGGAGGAGGCCATCCAGGTGATGCGCCGCCTGTTCACCGGCGAGGAGGTCAACCACCACGGCCCGCACTACACGGTCGAGAACGCCCGCCTGTACACGGTCCCGGACGAGCCGATCCCGATCGACATCTCCGGCTTCGGCCCGGCCGCGACCCAGCTCGCCTCCCGCGTGGGCGACGGCTACATCACGGTCATGCCGGACGAGGCGATGGTGGAGCAGTACCGCAAGGGCGGAGGCGGCGGACATCTCGTCAGCGGCGGCACCAAGGTCTGCTACGGCACCGACAAGGACGAGGCCGTCCGGACCGTCCACCGGCTCTGGGCGAACGAGCAACTGCCGGGTGAGCTGGGTCAGGTGCTGCCCTCCCCCAAGCACTTCGAGCAGGCGCAGCAGCTCGTCACCGAGGACATGGTGCGCGCGAACCGGGTGTGCGGCGACGACCTGGACGAGCACGTGGCGGAGCTGCGGCAGTTCGCCGAAGCGGGCTTCGACCGGGTCTATGTGAACCAGATCGGGCCGGACCTGCGCGGCTTCTTCGACTTCTACCGCACGAAGGTGCTGCCGCAGCTCCAGCAGGCCGCCTGACGCCCGCCCGGAAAATCCGGGGACGGCCCGGTACCGGGTCGCCTACAGTCGCCGGCATGTCGGTACGTCTTCGTATGCGTGACGCCCTGCCGGAAGCGATGCGGGCCCGGGACAGGGCCGCCGTGAGTGCCCTGCGCGCCACCCTGGCGGCGCTGGACAACGCCGAGGCGGTGCCTTTGGACGAGACCGCGCCGCGCGCCGCCGCTCTGGAGGCCTCACCGGTCGGCGCCGGCGCCACCGAGGCGGCCCGGCGCGAGCTCAGCGAGGAGGAGATGGCGGACGTCGTGCGGGCCGAGGCCGCCGAACGGCTGGAGGCGGCGGCGCACTTGACCGCCCCCGCACACGCCGACCGTGCCGAACGGCTGCGGACGGAGGCGGCCGTGCTGCTGCGCTTCCTCGACGGCGCCACCGAGGGCAGCGCGCGGAGCACGTAGCGGGCAGGCAGGGTCGGTCTGCGGGGCTTCCTCAACGGCGCGGAAGGTACCACGGAGCGCGTTGCCGACGGCCGGCCGCAAGCCGGTGCGTCCGTCGCGGAGCCGCCTCGGCGGCGCGGAAGGCACCGCGCGGAGCACTTGGCGGCGGCGGCCCGCTAGCCGCGGGCGAGCGTGGTCATCTTGCGCGCCGCCAGAGCGGCGGCAGCCCCCGCCGTGAGAACCGCGCCCAGCCGGCCGCGGTTTCGTGACAGCCACTGCTGCGGGCTGCTGCCGGTGGACTCGTCGTCGAAGCGCCCGTGCGCGCCGTAGTCCCGCCCGTGCACGCCGTCCGCCGGTGACCACAGGTTCGCGGGCCCCTCGGGCCGGCCCTCCCCCTGCTGGGCATCGACGTTGGTACGGGCCAGGTAGCGTTCCAGCAGCCCGGGGGCGACCGCGTTGGCGAGGAGCGTGGCGGCCGTGGAGCCGCCCACCCAGTACTCCCGGCGCCGCGCGTGCGACGACGCGTGCACGATGGCCCGGGCCGCGACCTCCGGCTGGTAGACCGGCGCGACGGGCCGGGCCCGCCCCGGCATGCGGTTCAGCACCCAGTCGAACTGCGGGGTGTTGAGGCCCGGCAGCTGCACCATCGTCGTCCGCACCCCGCTGCGCGCGTGCAGCAGCTCGCAGCGCAGCGACTCGTTGAACCCCTGGATCGCGTGCTTGGCACCGCAGTACGCGGACTGCAGCGGGATGCCCCGGTAGGCGAGCGCGGAACCGACCTGCACAATGGTGCCGCGGTCGCGCGGCAGCATGTGGCGCATGGCGGCCCGGGTGCCGAACACATAGCCCAGGTACGTCACTTCGGTCACGCGGCGGAATTCGTCCGGGGCGACTTCCGTGAACGGCGCGAACACTCCGGTGAAGGCGTTGTTGACCCAGACGTCGATGTGGCCGTACGCGTCGACGACCTGCTGGGCCGCGTCGTCGACGGCTTCGGCGTCGGAGACGTCCACGGGGACGACGAGCGCCTCGCCGCCGGCGCGCTCCACCTCGTCCGCCGCGGCGGCGAGTCCCTCACGTCCGCGGGCGAGCAGGGCGACCTTGGCGCCGCGGGCGGAGAAGGCGCGGACCGTGGCCCGCCCGACGCCGCCGCCGGCTCCGGTCACGACGACCACCCGGCCGCGCTGATGCCGTGTTGCAGCCTTGCGCACCCGGCGTCACACCCCGCGGTGGGGTATGTCCGGAGCCTCCGACGGCCGCGGGGGCACGGAGCCCGGGGTGTCCGCTCCGGCGGGCGGGGCCGGCGGCACGGGCGGGTACGGCATGCCGCCGACCGGCTCGGCCGCGCTCCGGCGGGCGCTGTGTCCGCCCGTGGCCATGCCGCCCGCGTGGTCCTGTCCCGGGCGGGACGGCCGCGCCATGCCGCGCAGCACGTAGGCCAGGGCGCCCAGGATCACCGCGGTGATGAGTGCGGCGGCCCAGTCGGGCAGGCCGAGAGCGAGGGCCAGCCCCACGGCGAGCGCGAGGGCCGCGCCCGCGTACAGAGCGAGCGCGCCGGACGCGGCGTACAGGGCGGCCTTGCGGCGCTGCTTGCGCGTCTGCTCGCGCAGTTCGTCCCGTACGGTCTCGCGCGCCACCTGTGCCAGCTCGTCGACCAGGTGCTTGTCCAGATGCTCCAGGTGATCCAACGGCTTCATGCCCGGCCGGGTACCCTCACCCCCCTGCGCGTAACTAGGCTCGGCGGCATGGAGATTCTGGGTGCCACACTGCGCGTCTGCGTCGACGACCTCGAGACCGCGATCCCCTTCTACGAGCAGCTGGCGGGCGGCAGAGCCCAGCGCTTCGAGCGGGGAGGTGTCCAGGTGGCGGCGATCGGCTGCTTCCTGCTGATGAGCGGACCCCCGGCCGAACTGGAGGTGCTGCGCAAGGTCGCGGCGACGATCGCCGTGACGGACGTCGAGGAGACGCACAAGGTGCTGACCGGACTGGGGGCGCACATCGTGGCGGGCCCGATCGCCTCACCGGCGGGCCGCAACCTGATCGCCCTGCATCCGGACGGCTCGGTCTACGAGTACGTGGACCGCCAGGCGTAGGCGGCGCCGCCGCGGCTCAGGGCCGGCCCGGCCGGGTGATCATCTCGGTGGTGATCGCCCAGCGTTGGTGGTCGCGCCAGGCCCCGTCGACGAAGAGCATCTTCGGCGAGAAGCCCTCCAGGCGGAACCCGCAGGCACGGGCCAGGGCGATCGACGCGGCGTTCCCCGGCTGGACGTTGATCTCCAGCCGGTGCAGCCGCATCGGGCCGAACGCGTATCGCACGACGAGGTCCAGCCCTTCGCGCATCAGCCCGCGCCCGGCGGCGTGCGCGAAGGCACCGTAGCCCAGCGCCCCGGACTGGAAGCCGCCCTCGACGATGTTGTTGATGTTGATGAAGCCGCCGATGGCCCCGTCGCTCTTTTCGCAGACCAGGAACCCGGCCTTGGACGGGTCCTCGATCAGCCGGCCCGCGTAGGCGGTGTAGGCCTGGGCCGTGGTGGGCGGGAAGAGCCACGGGTGGTGCAGGTCCTTGCTCTCCCGGGCGCGGGCGGTGAACTCGGCACCGTCCTCGTAGGTGAAGTGGCGTATGCCCACCCGGGGGCCTTCGGCGAGGTGGCGGGATGCGTGCGGCACCCCGCCACAGTAGCCGCGCCGGCTGTGCCTCCCCAGTCGGGGCGTCAGAAGCCGGCGACCGGCAGCCGGAGCACGCCGGTGTTCCGCGGCCCGCTGATCACGGTCACGGGTTTGATCCCCCGGTTGCCGAAGTACGCGTCGTCGCTCGCGGCGATCACGAACCGCAGCCGGTGCCCGGCCTGGTACCGGTGCACGATGCCGGGCAGGGTGACGGTGAAGCTCTTGGTGACGTCCGGGACGCGGACCGGCGCGACCAGGCGGCGTACCAGGGTGCGGGTGCCGTCGGGGGCGACGTCGTAGAGCTTGGCGAACAGGACGAGCTTGTCGGCCGCGTCGGCGGAGTTCTGGGTGCGCTCGGCCTCGGGGGAGACCACCTTGAGCGTGGCCCGCGGGGCGCCGACGACGTCGAGGGGGCGCTTCAGCGGCTCGCTCGTCCAGTCGAGGTAGGTGCCCTTGGTGTCGCGGGGCGGCATCTCCGGCAGGCCGATGAGTCCGGACAGCGAGCTTTCCGAATGGCTCGTGGGGGTGAGCCAGTTGGTGTAGCGGCGGCTGCCGGCGGTGACCTCGCCCCGCCGGTCGACGAGGCGGCCGTCGCCGGAGAGGTACAGGGTGCGGCCGGTGGCGGGGAGACGGCTCGCGGTGGCGTAGGTGCGGTCGGGGTCGGTGATCCAGTCGCGGTGGTAGGCGAAGGCCGGTCCGGTGTCGACCTCGGCCCGCCCCCGCAGATGGCGGTCGAACCAGGCGAGGACGCGCCGGCCGACGTAGCTGGTCTCCAGATTGCCCCGGGACAGGTCGAGTTCACCGTCGGCGAGTCCGCCGCTGTGGCCCGAGGACTGCCAGATCATCTTGACGGGCGTGCCCTGGGCCTTGAGCGTCCGGTACGTGGCCGTGGCCTCGTTGAGGTTGAACAGGGTGTCGGCCTGCCCCTGGACCAGCAGGGTGGGCGTGCGCACACGGTGGAGGTACAACGCCGGGGAGACCCGGTGGGCGAAGGCGAGCAGCTCGGCGGTGCGGTCGGCCGGGTAACTGCCGGAGTTGAGGGTGTGGACGGTCCGGCAGGCCTCGGTGACGAAGTGCAGGCAGGCCAGGGAGTTGATGCGGGACGGGTCGAGACTCGGCTCCAGCAGCGGCTGGCCCTCGCCGATGAGGTAGAAGCCGTTCGTCCACTGCCATTTGAAGGCCCCGGGGACGCCCGTGCTGCCGGCGGCGTTGTTGGGACTGAGCGAGTAGGCCAGGTCGTTCCAGGTGATCATCGGGACGAGCGCGTCGAGGCGGTGGTCGACGGCGGCCGTGGCAAGCTGCACGGCGCCGCCGTAGGATCCGCCGATCATGCCCACCCGGGGGTCCCCGGGAGCGTCCCGCGTGATGAAGTCGGCGGTGGTGCCGTCGTCGGCGGCGCGTTTGCCGCCGAGGAAGTCGACGAGCTGCGAGGCCGCCGCGCCGTCGATGTCCGGGTCGTCGAGGGAGACGAGGCAGCCGCTGCGGCCGAATCCGAGCCCCGAGTAGACGAGCGAGACGTAGCCGCGTTGCGCGAAGGCCTTGCCGATGGTGCTCGTGGAATTGTCCGATTTGCTGCCGCCGAAGCCGTTCGTGCCGAGCACGGCGGGTGCCGGGTGGTCGCGGTCCACGCCCGCGGGGCGGTACAGGTCGGCGTCGACGGTGCAGGTCCGGCCGCCGGCCCGGACGGTGAACTTCAGCGGCGTGAGGGTGTAGGCGTCGGCGGCGGGCGCGGGCGGGGCGAGCGGGACGGCCAGGGCGGCGCCCAGGGCGAGGGCGAGGGGGGCACGGAATCTGGGTACGCGTCGGGACACTCGGACCTCCACGGTGAGGGCAACCCGGATACCGACCGGTAGGTACCGGCCGTTGTCATGGTGTGACACGTGTCAGGAGCCGTCAATCACCGAAACGAGGGTTCTTGACAGGATTTCAGCAGCGGCCCGCTCAGCTGAGGGCCGGTTCGTCCAGCGTCAACGTGCCCCTCTCGGCGTCCAGTTCGGCCCGGACCCCGAGGGGCATGGTCAACGCGCCCTCGCCGTGCCCGAACCCGAACTCCTCCACGACCGGGACGCCCAGGCCGCCGAGCCGGTCGGTGAAGACCGCGCGCAGCCCCTCGGGAGGGCCGCACGCCGCCCAGGAGCCGAGCACGATCCCGGCGGCCCCGTCGAGCCAGCCGGTGCGCAGGAGCTGGGTCAGACAACGGTCCACGCGGTACGGGCTCTCGCCGACGTCCTCCACCAGCAGCAGCCCGCCCCTCGCCCCGGGGTGGGCGTGCGGGGTGCCGAGGTCGCTCGCGAGCAGGCTCAGGCACCCGCCCAGGGTGACGCCCCGGGCGCGGCCCGGGACCAGGGCGGTGCCGCCCGGGGGCACGGCCGTCAGGGTCGTCACGGACTCCGGCTCGAAGAGGGTGGCGCGCAGGTGGTCCTGGGCCCGGGCGTTCTTGAGGAAGTCGACGCCGGCGGCGGCGGGCCCGTACAGGGTGACCAGGCCCAGGCGGGTGGCGAAGGCCTGGTGCAGGACGGTGACGTCGCTGAACCCGGCGAACACCTTCGGGCCCGCCGCCCGCATCGCCGTCCAGTCGAGCAGGTCGACCATGCGCTGCGCCCCGTATCCGCCCCGGGCGCACAGCACGGCCGCGACGGACGGATCGCACCATGCGGCCTGGAGGTCGGCGGCGCGCTGCACGTCCGTGCCGGCGAGGTAGTCCAACTCCCGTTGCCGGTCCAGCGCATGGGGCGCCACGACGGGGTCGAGGTCCCAGCCGCGCAGGATGTCGAGCCCGGCCTGGAGGCGTTCCTCGGGCACGGGCCCGCTGGGCGCGACGACGGCGACGCGGGCGCCGGGGGCGAGCCGGGGCGGTCGGACGAGCTGGTTCACTTGCTGAGCTCCAGAGTGGGGACGCCGGGCGGGTCCAGGCGGAACACCTGGGCATAGAGGGAGAGTTCGGCTTCCAGGGCGCGCACCATGGTCTCCGCCTTCCGGAAGCCGTGCCCCTCCCCCTCGAAGGCGAGATACGCGTGCGGCACTCTCCGGCCCTCCAGGCGGGCCAGGAACCGCTCGCACTGGACGGGCGGGCAGATCACGTCGTCCAGGCCCTGGAGCAGCAGGAACGGCACGGCGAGGCGGTCGGCGTGGGCGGCGGGCGAGCGTTCCGCGTACCGGGCGGGCACCTCGGCGAGCGGCCCGATCAGGCCTTCCAGGTACCGCGACTCGAAGTCGTGGGTCTCCCCCGTGCCCCAGCCGGCCAGGTCCAGGATGGGGTACTTGATGGTGCCGCAGGCGTAGACGTCGGTCGTGGTGAGCGAGGCAGCCGCGGTCCAGCCGCCCGCACTGCCGCCCCGGACGGCGAGCCGGGCGCGGTCGGCGGTGCCCTCCTCGGCGAGGGCCAGGGCGACGGCGGCGCAGTCCTCGACGTCGACCACGCCCCACTGTTCGCGCAGCCGCTCGCGGTACGGGCGGCCGTAGCCCGTGGAGCCGCCGTAGTTGACCTCGGCGACGCCGATGCCGCGCGAGGTGAAGTAGGCGATCTCCAGGTCGAGCACGAGCGGGGCCCGGCCGGTGGGCCCGCCGTGCGCCCAGACGACGTAGGGCGGCAGCTCGTCGCCGGGCGCGACGCAGCCGGGGTGGTGCGGTGGGTAGATGTGGGCGTGGATGTCGCGCCCGTCGGGGCCGGTGAAGGTGCGGATCTGCGGCTCGGGGTAGTACGCGGGGTCGACGGCGTCGTCGTGCTCGGCGCCGACGACCCGGGCCCGGCCGGTGCGGGCGTCCAGCTCGACGACCTCGTAGGCGCTGCGCGGGCTGGCCCCGACGGCGACGACCCGTTCGCCGTGGGCGGCGAGGGTGGGAGTGAACTCGGTCCAGGGCCCGGCGGCGTCGACGACCTCGCCGGTCTCGGGGTCCAGGATGCCGAGGGCGGTGGCGCCCCGGCCGTGCACGACGGCGATCAGCCCACTGTCCAGCGGCGTGAACCAGCGCGAGCCCAGCTTCCACAGCGCGCCGCCGAACTCCTCCTCGCGCGGGCACAGTGGCTGTCCGTCGAGGTAGAGGTTCCACCAGCCGGTGCGGTCGCTCGCGTGCAGCAGATGGCCGTCGTGGGTCCAGTCGGCCTGGGCGATGGACTCGCCGGGGCCGCCCGCCACGGCCCGGGCGTCGCGCAGGGTGCCGTCGGGCGTGACCTCGGCGAGGAGCAGTTCGGTGCCGTCCCAGGGCATGCGCGGATGGTCCCAGGCGAGCCAGGCGGCCCGCCGCCCGTCGGGCGACAGCTTCGGCCCGGTGACGAACCGGTGCCGGCCGTCGGTGAGCTCACGGACGGCGCCCCGGTCCCGGGCGGCGGATCCGTCCAGCGGTACGGCGGCCAGGACGCGGCGCACGTCGGTGGGTCCGTCACCCGTGAACTCCTCCAGCACGCACCACACTTCGCCCCGCTCGGGCCGCAGGAGCGGCTCGGCCCAGCGCAGGCCGGCGCCGACCGAGGACACGGGGGTGAGCGGCCGGGGTTCGCCGCCCGGCTCCCAGCGGTACAGCCGCTGGTCGGCGAAGTTCACGAACACCACCAGAGGTCCGGTGTCGCCCGCGAGGGCGGCCCACGGGTGCCCGCCGTACTCGATGACCCGGCTGCGCACGTTCCACGGCGCGGGCAGCAGGGGCTCCTCCCGGCCGTCGGCGTGCCGCCGGACCAGTGTGCGCCGGCCGCCTTCGGCGGGGCGCGGCTCGGTCCACCACACCTCGTCGCCGACGAAGCCCACGTACTCCGGGTGCCCGTCGTGCGCGGCGGTCAGGGCCGCGTCGATGGGCGAGGGCCACGCCCCGTAGGCCAGCGTCCGCACCGTCTCCCCCACTCTCCTAGGCCGTCCGCAGGAACCGGTCGAGTACGCGGACACCGAAGTGCAGCGCCTCGACCGGTACCCGTTCGTCGACCCCGTGGAACATGGCCGCGTAGTCGTAGCCGTCCGGCAGCTTCAGCGGCGTGAAGCCGTAGCCGGTGATGCCGAGGCGGGAGAACTGCTTGGCGTCGGTGCCGCCGGACATGCAGAACGGCACCACGTGGCCCTCCGGCGCGAACTCCTCGACGGCGGCCCGCATGCCCGCGAACGTCGGCGAGTCCACCGGCGACTGAAGGGCGACCTCGCGGTGGTGGAACTCCCAGTCCACGTCCGGCCCGGTGAGCCGGTCGAGGGTGCTGCGGAACTCCTCCTCGCCGCCGGGCATGTACCGGCCGTCCACGTGCGCCACGGCCTCACCGGGAATGACGTTGATCTTGTAGCCGGCGTCCAGCATGGTCGGGTTGGCGCTGTTGCGCAGGGTCGGCTCGACGAGCTTCGCGGCCGGGCCGAGCTTCTCCAGCAGCGCGTCCACGTCGGTGAGGTCGGTCTCGATGCCGTAGAGCGCGGCGAGTTCGGTGAGGGCGGCGCGGACGGTCGGGGTGAGCCGCAGCGGCCACTCGTGCGCGCCGATCCGGGCGATGGCGCCCGCGAGGTGGGTCACGGCGTTGTCCCGGTTGACCTTGGAGCCGTGCCCGGCGCGTCCGCGAGCGGTGAGCTTCAGCCAGGCGGTGCCGCGTTCCCCGGCGGCGATCGGGTAGATCTGCCGTCCGCCGCCGTCGTGGAAGGTGAAGGCGCCCGACTCGCTGACGCCTTCGGTACAGCCCTCGAACAGTTCGGGGTGTTCGTCGGCGAGGAACCCGGATCCGTCCTCGGCGCTCGCCTCCTCGTCCGCGGTGAACGCGATGACGACGTCCCGGCGGGGCCGGACACCCCGCCGGGCCCAGCCGCGCACGACGGCCAGGATCATCGCGTCCATGTTCTTCATGTCGACGGCGCCGCGTCCCCAGACGACCCCGTCGCGGATCTCCCCGGAGAACGGGTGCACGCTCCAGTCGGCGGCCGCCGCGGGCACGACGTCCAGATGGCCGTGGAGCAGCAGAGCGTCGGCCGCGGGGTCGGTGCCCTCGATCCGGGCGACGACGTTGGTCCGCCCCTGGGTGCGCTCCAGCAGAACCGGTTCGATCCCGGCCTCGGCGAGCCGTGCGGCGGCGTACTCGGCGGCGGGCCGCTCCCGGCAGTCGCCGCCGCCCCGGTTGGTGGTGTCGATCCTGATGAGGTCGGACGTGAACGTCACGACCTCGTCCAGCGCGGGCGGGTCCACCTGCTCAGCCATACTGCTCCTCCACCGCGGCCGAGACGATCGTGGTGACCGCCTTGAAGGCGCGGATGCCGTCGTACATGGTCCCGCTCGTGTACGCCACCTTGCGCTCCCCGATCCGGTCCACACCCGGGACGACGGTGGCGGCCATCGCCAGGTGCTCCGCGTCGAACTCCACGGCCACGGTGAACGGGCCACCGCGCACGGGTTCGTGACGGACCGCTAGCACGGCCGCCTCCTTGGCCGCCGCGCGGATGTCGGCCGCGGTGCGTCCCGGTGTGCGGCACACCGCCGCGTAGCGCGACACATGGTCCTTCACCGCGACCTTCAGCGCCTCGGGCGCGTAGCCGAGCGCGTCCTCGCAGGCGACGTCGTCCCCCGTGACCAGCACGACCGGCACCCCGTACTCGGCGACGACATGGGCGTTGAGCAGCCCCTCGCTCGCCCGGACGTCGTTGAGCCACACGCCGGTGATGGAGTTGGCGAGGTAGGTGTGGGCGAGGACGCCCTCCATGCCGGCGCCCGCGTGGTAGCCGACGAACGCGATGCCGTCGACGTCGCCGTGCTGCACGCCTTCCACCATGGACAGCGTCTTGTGCCGGCCGGTGAGCAGCTGGGCGCGGTCGTCGAGCTGCTCCAGCAGCAGGTTGCGCATCGACCAGTGCGCCTCGTTGATGATCACTTCGTCGGCGCCGCCGTCGTAAAAGCCCCGTACGGCGGCGTTGACGTCGGAGGTGAACAGCGAGCGGCAGCGCTCCCACTGGGAGGCGCCCGGCACCACGTCGTCAGGCCAGGTGACGCCGGTGGCGCCCTCCATGTCGGCGCTGATGAGGATTCTCATGACGAGCCGTCCGGGGCGGAGATGTTCATGGTTCGTCACGTTACGCGCTGCGGGCGCAACCGGCTACGAGGTGGTCACCAACGGATCGGCAGGTCGGCGACGAACGCGGTGAGGCGGTCGGCCAGCAGCCGGTGGTCGCGGGCCGAGTAGTGCCAGTGGCAGCCGGTGTGGTCCAGGCCGGTGGGGTCGAGGGGCCAGTAGCGGACCCCGCGGTCGCCCGCGGCGGTGCGTTCTTGGACGACGTGCTCGACATGGCCGGCGAACGGGCCCGTGCCCGCGGCCAGGATGGTGGTCGCGGGCCCGTAGCGCTTGCGCAGCTTGGCGAGGAAGGCGCCGTAGGCGCTGCGGTAGGCGGCGGCGAGGCTCTCGTCCGTCCAGGGCTCGCCCGGGTTGACCGGCGTCGAGAAGTCGTTCGTGCCGAGGTGGACCACCACCAGCCGCGGGCGCCAGGTGCCCGGGTTCTGCCAGACGTCTCCCGGCACGTTCAGCAGCGCGCGGTCGTAGAAGGTGCGGTAGTTCACCTCCGGGGAGCCGCCGTTGTAGTTGCGCACCATGCCCTGGCCCGAGTACGCGTTGATCTGGTAGTCGGCGCGCAGCTTCCGGGCGGTGAGGGCGCCGTAGCTCACGTCGGCGTTGGTGGTGCGCTTGAGCTGCTCGCCGTCGCAGTCGCGGGAGGCGGAGAGGTTTCCGTAGCCGGCCGTGAGGGAGTCGCCGATGAACTCGATCTGGCGGCTGCGGGCGGCGGGCCTGGCCAGGACGGCGCCGCCGGGTGCGGCGACGAAGCCGCCGAAGGCACTGGTGCTCCACGGGGTGTCGTTGCGCTTGACGAGCCGGACGGTGTGCGCGCCTTCGCGCAGGCCCCTGACCCAGTGGGTGGTCTTCCCCGGCGCGGTGAGGGTCGCGACGGTGACCCCGTCGACCTGGACGTCGTAGTCGGCGGCCGGGTCGTCGAGCACGACACCCACGCCGGTGCCCCGGACCCGGCCCTCGAAGTAGACGCCGGGCCAGCTGTACTGCAGCACGTCACCGGCGTCCTTGACCCGTCCGGCGGTGTGCACGCCGTCCTGTACCCCGCGCTGGTCCGGTGCGGCGGCGGTCGTGACGGCCGCTGTGCCGACCAGCACGGTCGACACCGCCGACGCGACCAGCGTCCGCAACCAGGGCATGGGCATGGCTGTCCTCCGCGGGGGCGAGGCAGGTGCACGGGGCGGAAAGGAGTGACCGTACACCGACAATCTGCCGCCCACCAGACCACACCTCGGCCCCGTGCCCCGGACCGCTCGATTCAGGCCGTACGCCCCGCCACCAGCCAGGTGGAGGGCAGTTCGATGCGGGTGCCGTCGGGCCGGTACTCCGTGGTCTTCAGGGGCAGTCGGCCGCTCGCCAGGACGGTGAGACCGGCCGAGCGCAGGTACTCGGGCACGGCCTCGTCCGAGACCTCGCCAGGCGCGAGGCCGTGCCGGAACACGGGCGCGAGCTTGGGCGGCGGACCGTCCGGGCCGCCCGCCAGGCCCCCGAGGACCTGCTTGGCGGCGCCCGAGAGCTCCACCAGGCAGGCGCGGCCACGGTCGCCGACCAGCGTGGCGATGCCGTCGACCAGGGGCTGCCGGTCGTCCGGCTCGCACTGGTGGAGGACGCCGCGCATGTAGACGTTGGTGTCGCCGAGCTCGGCGTGCAGGGCCTGGGCCTCGTCCTTCGCGGCGGCGTCCAGCTGCCGGTAGGCGGCCTGTCCCGCCGGGTCGGAGCGCCGGGCGTGATCGAGGGCCGCGGCGGACAGGTCGACGCCCAGGACCCTCGGGAAGCGGTCGGCGAGGTAGCGGGTCTGGGTGCCGTTGCCGCAGCCGAGGTCCACCAGCGGCAGGGCGGGATCGGTCAGGTACGGCTCGAAGAGGGCCAGGTGCGGGCCCACGGTCAGCACCGGTTCCGCGTCCCAGAACACCGCCCCCGGTTCGTCGGCCGCCTCACGCCAGAAACCCTCCCAGGCCTCCCGGTACCGACTCGTCACGCTCATGGCCCACTCCCCAGGGGTGCGTACGAACCCCGCCGTGCGACGGGCGAGTACGGTGTACCGCGCCCCGGCCCCGGCCACAAGAACGCGGCACGTACCTTCACGCCCCCTTCGACCCGGGGGTGTTCAGCGGCGCGGCAGCGTCAGCTCGAACCAGACCGTCTTGCCGGTCGTGGTCCGGCTGGTCCCCCACTCGCGGGACAGGGTGCTGACGACGCGCAGACCGCGCCCGGCCTCGTCGAGCGGGCCCGCGTTGAGCAGCGTCGGCAGCTCGTGGTCGTCGTCGTCCACCTCGCACAGCAGGGTGTCGCCGCGGACCAGGCGCAGTTCGACGGGGCGGGCGTGGGAGTGCCGTACGGCGTTGGTGACCAGTTCGCCCACCATCAGCTCGGCGGGCGCGACGAGCTTCGGCAGGCCCCAGTCGTGCAGTTGCTCGCGGACCGCCGCGCGGGCCCGGCTCACTTCGGCGGGGTCGAGGGCGAGGCGCCATGCGGCCACGTCGTCCGGCTCGATGCCGCCCAGGCGGGCCATCAGCAGCGCCACGTCGTCCTTGCGGCCACCCCGTGTGTTGAGGGCCCGGATGATGGTGTCGCAGGCGTCGTCCATGGACGCGGCGGGGTGCGCGGCCGACTCGCAGAGGGTGGCGAGACCGACCCCGATGTCCTCGCCGCGGACCTCGACCAGCCCGTCGGTGCACATCACGAGCCGGTCGCCGGGTTCCACGCGCACGCGGACCGCCTCGAAGGGCACTCCCCCGACGCCGATGGGCGCACCCGTGGGCAGGTCCAGCAGTTCGCTGCGGCCGTCCGCGGCCCGGACCAGGACGGGCGGGATGTGCCCGGCGTTGGCGAGGTGGAGTTCGCTCGCGATCGGGTCGTAGACGGCGTAGAGGCAGGTCGCGAGGTAGGTGTCACCGAGGCGCTGGGCGAGGTCGTCGAGGTTGCGCAGCAGCTGGGCGGGCGGCAGGTCGAGCCCTGCCATGGTCTGCACGGCGGTGCGCAACTGCCCCATCATGGCGGCCGAGTTCAGTCCGTGGCCCATGACGTCGCCGACGACCAGGGCCGTACGCCCGCCGTGCAGTTTCACCGCGTCGAACCAGTCGCCGCCGACCCGCCCGAGCTGTGTGCCCGGCAGATAGCGGGTGGCGATGTCGCAGCCCGCCATGTGGGGCGGGATGTGCGGCAGCATGCTGTCCTGGAGGGTCTCGGCGACGTTCTCCTGGAAGGTGTACATGCGCGCGTTGTCGAGCACGAGGCCCGCGCGGGCGGCGAGTTCGGCGCCGGTGACACGGTCCATGTCGTTGAAGACGGGCCGCTCCGGGTGGCGCAGCAGGATCATGAAACCGAGGACGACGTTGCGCGCCTTGAGGGGCACGACCAGCATGGAGCGGCCGGTGATGAGGGGCCGGATGTCGCGCTTCTCGAACTGCGCGGCGATGGCGTGCCCCATCTCCTCGCTGATGCGCGGCACGAGGACGGGCTCGCCGCTGGTCATGCACTGGAAGAACGGCGTGTGCGCCGGGAACGGCATGGCCTCGCCGACGGGGACGACGTCGTCCCAGCGGCCCGGTTCGTCGGTGTGCTCGACGGCGACCCGGTGCCACATCGTGGTCGTGTCGGGCACGCCGTCCGCGAACACCTCGCCCGCGACGACCTGTTCACGCAGGTACGTCCCGGCGACGTCGGTGAAGCGGGGCACGACCGCCCTGCTGACCTCGACGATCGTGCGGGACAGGTCGAGCGAGGTGCCGATGCGGCCGCTGACCTCGTTGAGGAATTCCAGACGCTCGCGGACGGCGGCGTATTCGAGGTCCTCGCCCTCGTCCCGCAGCTCCTCCGGCACGGGTTCACCGGCGGCCAGGGCCCGCGCGGCCCGTTCGCGGCGCGCCTTGCGCTCGGCGCGCCGGGCCACGCCCCAGTCGGGAGTGACGGGGACCCGGTCGTTCTGGCTGAACTCCAGCACCGGGTAGCCGAGTTCGAGGATCTGCCCGACGATCCGGGCGCTCTCGCCGACGCTCATGCTGGGCAGGATCTCGGGGAGGCGGCGGGCGAGGTCCTCCGCCCCGGGGAAATCGGTGTGCAGCGCGAAGCCGGGCGCGATCCGCTCGAACGCCCCGTCACCCGCCCGCAGCCCGTCGGCGTCGGCGGCCAGCACGAGCAGCCGCTCGGGCCCGGGGCCCACCAGCGGATAGGCCCACCACAGGACGTCGACGCGGCCGTCCCCGGGCGCGGTGAGCCGGGCGCGGCCCGCGGCCGGGTAGGAGAGCCCTCCGTCGAGGGACGATTCGAGGTCGGGACCGAGACCGTCGAAGGCGGTGTACGGGGTGTCCTGCTCTTCGGGCAGGGCGCCGGAGACGGGGAGCAGGTCGAGGGCGGTGCGGCCGATCGCCTCTTCCTTGGGGATGCCGAACAGGCGTCGTGCGCCGCGGCTCCAGTGGGACACGAGGCCGTCGCGGTCGACCACGACGACGGCCAGGGGGACGCGGCCGGGCTCGGCGGGTTCCGTCGCCGTGCCCTGCTCAGCCCTGTCGGTGCCACGGTCCATGGCCCAGGCCCTCTCTCCCACGGACGCAAGATCTGTGCCGGCGTCACCACCGTACGGCGCCCGCCGGTGGCGATGTGAGGCAATGCGGGAATTGCCCGCGCGGTGCGCGCACCGGCGTACGACCCCGTGCGCCGGTGCCGTCCGGTCCCGGGCCGGTGCTCGTTCAGTCCTCGTGGCTCAGCTGGAGATCCCGCTCGGTGCGGCCTCCTCCGGCGACCTGGAGCACGGTGGCGACGGGCGGGTAGCCGGCGGCGATGACGGTGTACTCGCCGGAGGACAGGTCGGCGAAGCGGAATGTGCCGTCGGCGCCGGTGGTGAGGGTGTCGACGACGTTGCCCGCCAGGTCGAGCAGCGTCACGCGGGCGTCCTCGACGGGCCGGCCGCCGCCCGCCCGGACGGTGCCGCGCAGCACGGCGCCGCCGGCCAGTTCGATGTCCCGGCGGGTCTCGCGGGCGGCCTGGACGGTGACGGGCAGGGCCGCCGGGCGGAAGGCGGGCGCACCGGCGGCGAGGGTGTACTCGCCGGCGACCAGTTCGGTGATGACGTAACCGCCCTCGCCGCCGCTGCGGGTGGTGGCCACGACCTCGCCGTGCACGTTGGTGAGCGTGACGGTGGCGTCCCGTACGGGCGTGCCGTCTGCGGTGACGACCGTGCCGACCAGGTTTCCGGCGCCGCCGAGGACGATGTCGAGTTCGACGGGGTGTTCGCCGACGGTCACGGAGACCGCCTGCGGCTGGTGACCGCCGGCGGTGGCGATCAGCACGTACGAGCCCGGGCCGGGGGTGGCCAGTACGTAGCGTCCGTCCTCGCCGCTGGCGCCCCGCCCGGTCTGCTGCCCGGCGGCGTCGATGAGCGTGAGCGCCGCGCGGGGCACGACGGTCCCGTCGCCGTGCTGCACCGCGCCGCACACGGGCCCCCCGGCGGCGTACGCCCGGGCCTGCGGGATCGTCCCCGGCGCCGTGTCCGGGTCGGCGACGGACGCGGTGTGGGACACCAGAGGTTTCTCCTTGAGGAAAAGGGCGATGACCAGTCCGAGGGCGAGCACCGGCACCAAGTAGAGGAAGATCCGCGGCATGGCGTCGGCGTACGCCCGGATGTAGTCGTCGCGCAGGGCCGGCGGCAGCGCGTGCACGAGCTGCGGGGTGATGGACTCGGGGTCGGGCAGCCCGGTCCCCGCGCGGGCGGGCAGGCGCTCGTCGAGGGCGTGGGTGAGCCGGTCGGCGAACAGCGTGCCGAAGACGGCGGCTCCGACACTGCCGCCGATCTGCCGGAAGTAGTTGTTGGCGCTGGTGGCGGTGCCGAGATCGGCGGGACGCACGGAGTTCTGCACGGCGAGGATCAGCACCGGCATCACCATGCCGATGCCCGTGCCGAGGACGGCCATCCAGATGCTGTAGTGCAGCCGGGGCGTGCCGGCCTCCAGGCGCGACAGCAGCCACATGCCGGCGACGGAGAGGGCTCCGCCGAGGATCGGGTAGGCCTTGTATCGGCCGGTGTGGCTGATGAGCTGCCCGACGATGACCGAGGCGCCGACGATGCCGGCCATCATCGGCAGCATGAGCAGGCCCGACTCGGTGGCGGAGGCCCCGTCGACCATCTGCAGGTACGTCGGCAGGTAGCTGGCGGCGCCGAACAGCCCGGCACCGACCACCAGGCCGACCAGGCCGGTGACGTTGAAGACGGAGTCCCTGAACAGCCGCAGCGGGATGAGGGGTTCGACGGCGAAGTGCTCGGTGACGAGGAAGAGGACGGTCGCTGCCGCCGCTCCGGCCGCGAGGCCGAGGATCGTGCGCGAGTCCCAGGCGTACTCCGTGCCGCCCCAGCTGGTCAGCAGGACGAGGCAGGTGGAGGCGGTGGTCAGCAGGAGCGCGCCGAGGACGTCCAGCCGGGCCCTGGCGGCCGGCTTGGGGAGCTTCAGCGCGACGGCGACGACGGCCAGGGTGACCAGGCCGAAGGGGACGTTGACGTAGAAGCACCAGCGCCAGGAGAGGTGGTCGGTGAAGTAGCCGCCGAGCAGCGGCCCGGCCACGGAGGCGAGGCCGAAGGCGGCGCCGATCAGACCCAGGTAGCGGGCGCGCTGCCGGGGCGGCACGATGTCCGCGATGATCGCCTGCACGCCGATCATGAGACCGCCCGCGCCGACGCCCTGCAGGGCACGGAAGGCGATCAGCTGGTCCATGGTCTGCGCCCGGCCCGCGAGCGCGGAGCCGACGACGAAGACGACGATCGCGAACTGGAAGACGCCCTTGCGGCCCAGCAGATCGCCGAGCTTGCCGTAGATCGGCAGTCCGACGGTGGCGGTGAGCAGGTAGGCGGTGATCGCCCAGGACATCCGGTCCAGGCCGTGCAGTTCACCGACGATCTTCGGGAGCGCGGTGGCGACGATCATCTGCTCCAGGGCGGCCAGGAGAAGGGCCAGCAGGAGAGCGAAGAAGACCAGCCGGACCCGGCGCGGACTCGGTCCGGTGTCAGGATCCGGCGGGGATGCAGGAGTGTCGGGAGGCGCTGCCGCCGGTTCGTCCTGCGCCAGAGTGATCCCGCCCACTCACCGCTCCCCTCGTCGCGCTGCCGCACCATTCCCGCGTAAAAGCGACAACTACGAGCAAGCGCGACGAGTTACGGCACAGCAGCGAGCGGTACGGAGATCACCCGAACCAGTGAGGGGCGGCAACACCCCTTGGCTGCCCGCGTCTTGGAGTGAGGACTACTTCTCGACCTCGGCGGCGAGCTTGGCGAGCATCGCGTCGTAGATGCGGCCGAGACCCTTGGGCGCGAAGGTCTTCTCGAAGAAGCCGCCGATGCCGCCGGCGCCGGTCCAGGTGGTGGTCACCACGACCCGGGACTTGCCCTCGCCGGCGGGGGTGACCCGCCACGTGGTGACCATGGAGGAGTTGCGGTCCTTCTCGACCAGCTCGCCGTCGGTGGGCTCGCTGACCTCCAGGAGGCAGTCGCGCACCCGCTTGCTGGTGGCCTGGAGCTTCCAGCGGACGAGGGTGCCGTCGCCGTCGCCGCCCTCCCGCACCTCGTACTCACTGAACTGCTCGGGCAGCAACTTCGCGCGCGTGCCGCTGTAGTCGGCGAGGGCGTCGAACACCGTCTCCGCGTCCGCCGCGACGATCCGCTCCGTAGTGGCTTCGACCTGCGCCATCGCTTTCCTCCAGGACCTGGTTGCTCGGGTGTCGGGGCAAGCCAACCACCCCGCTGCCCGGCCCCCCAAATCGGGGTGGCCGAACCGGTCGAACGCGTTCGGAAAACACCCTCGCACGATCAAGGGAACATGTGTTCTATTCTGTGGTCAGTGCTACCGAGGGGGCGTCATGCGCTGGGAGAACCTCACAGTGGACTCCGAACACAGCCGGGCCGATGCCGCGCTGTTCGGCGCGGACGCGGTGACCACGCGTACCTTCGACACGCCGGAGTTCCGCGGGATCACCTTCCACGAGATCCGGGCCCGGTCGATCATCAACCGGGTGCCGGCGGTCTCCCGGATGTCGTTCCAGTGGACGGTCAATCCGTACCGGGGCTGCTCACACGCGTGCGTGTACTGCTTCGCGCGCAAGACGCACAGCTACCTGGACCTCGACACGGGCCTCGGCTTCGACAGCCAGATCGTGGTGAAGATCAACGCTCCGGAGCTGCTGCGCCGGCAGCTCGGCTCGCGCCGCTGGCAGGGCGAGCACATCGCCATGGGCACGAACGTCGACTGCTACCAGCGCGCCGAGGGCCGCTACCGGCTGATGCCGGGCATCATCTCGGCGCTGCGCGACCACGCGAACCCCTTCTCGATCCTGACGAAGGGCACGCTCATCCTGCGCGACCTGGAGCTGATCGAGCAGGCGGCGCAGGTGACCGACGTCGGCATCTCCGTGTCGGTCGGTTTCACCGACCAGGAGCTGTGGCGCACCGTCGAGCCGGGCACGCCCTCGCCCGAGCGCCGCCTCGACGTGGTGCGCACCCTGGCCGAGCACGGCATCGGCTGCGGGGTGCTGATGGCGCCGGTGATCCCGTTCCTGAGCGACTCGCCCGAGCGACTCCGCGCCACGGTGCGGGCGATCGCGGCCTCCGGTGCCACGTCCGTGACACCGCTGGTGCTGCACCTGCGGCCCGGCGCCCGCGAGTGGTTCATGGCCTGGCTGGGGCAGCACCACCCGTACCTGGTGGCCCGCTACGAGCGGTTGTACGCGGAGGGCTCCTACGCCCCGAAGTGGTACCAGCGGCGGATCACCCGTCAGGTGCACGAAATGGCCGAGGAGTACGGCATCGGACCCACGCGCGCTGACGTACCGCGCCGGATCCGGCCGCCCGAGCCGGCCGAGCCACCGTCGTCCGAGCCGACCCAACTGTCGCTCCTTTAGAAGCGTTCGAGCGCATCCCGCGACCCAATCGGGTCAAGTCTCGACGGAAGACGTTCTTCCAGCGCCGTGTGCCGGGACGAATCGGCGAGGACTGTGAGCCCCGCGGTCCGATGCCCCTCCGCCCTGGAAGGCCTCCATGAGAACACGCGCAGCCGTGCTGTGCGGCGCCGCAGCCGTCGCGCTGGCCGGGAGCCTCACGGCCGTGCCCGCCGAGGCGAGCGCACCGCACTCCGCACCCATCTCCCGCCTGGGGAAACCCAGCTGGAGGAAGTGCGGCACCACCGACTATCCGTCGCTCCAGTGCGCGTCACTCAAGGTGCCGCTCGACCACGCGAACCCGGACGGCCGGCAGGTCACCCTCGCGCTGTCCCGCGTCCCGCACACCGCCGAGAGGTTCCAGGGCCCGCTTCTGGTCAACCCCGGCGGCCCCGGCGGCGACGGCCTGACCCTCGCCGGTTTCGTCGCGGCCACGCTGCCGAAGGGGGTCGCGGCCCAGTACGACGTCATCGGCTTCGACCCGCGCGGAGTGGGCGCCAGCAGACCGGCACTGGACTGCGAGCCCGGCTACTTCGGCCCGGTGCGCCCGGACTCCGTGCCGAGCACGCCCGAGGCCGAGCGGGCCAACCTCGCCCGCGCCAAGTCCTTCGCAGCCGCCTGTTCCAGGAAGCACGGGCAGCTGCTGCCGTACATCGACACGATCAGCGCCGCACACGACATCGAGGCGATCCGGCAGGCCCTGGGCGCGCAGAAGATCAACTACCTCGGCTACTCGTACGGCACCTACCTGGGGGCGGTCTACGCCCACCTGTACCCACAGCGGGTCCGGCGTCTGGTCCTGGACTCGATCGTCGACCCCACCGACGTGTGGTACACCGCCAACCTCAACCAGGACCACGCCTTCAACGACCGTCACCGCGCCTTCATGGCCTGGGTCGCCAGGCACGACGCGCGGTACCGGCTCGGCACCGACCCGGAACGGGTCGAAGCCACCTGGTACGCCATGCGGGCCGCTCTGGCCGAGAAGCCCGCGGGCGGCCGCGTGGGCGCCGCGGAGCTCGAGGACACCTACCTCCCGGGCGCCTACTTCAACGGATTCTGGCCCCCTCTGGCGGAGGCGTTCGCGGCGTACGTGAACCGCAAGAACGCCGCATCGCTGATCGAGGCCTACCAGGACTTCGGCGCGATCGACGCCGCCGACGACAACAGCTACAGCATCTACGCGGCGGTGCAGTGCCGGGACGCCTTCTGGCCGCGCGATTGGCACCAGTGGCGCAAGGACAACTGGGCGGCGTACGAGAAGGCCCCGTTCATGACCTGGAACAACGCCTGGTACAACGCACCGTGCGCGTTCTGGCCGACGGAGTCGCTGCGCCCGGTGAACGTGGCGAACGGCAAGCTGCCGCCGGTGCTGCTGTTCCAGGCGACCGCCGATGCGGCCACTCCGTACGAGGGCGGTGTCACCATGCACCGTCTGCTGGCCGGTTCCAGCCTGGTGGTCGAGCAGGGCGGCGGCAACCACGGCATCACGCTGAGTGGCAACGCCTGCCTGGACAAGCACCTGGCGGCCTACCTGACCGACGGCACGGTGCCGATCGGCCTCGGCGAGGCGGACGCGGCGTGTGATGCGCTGCCCGAACCGAAGCCCCCGGCGACGGCCACCGGGGCGGCGTCGGACAAGGCGGTGCCGGCCCCCTCGAACGGCTCGGTGCTGCACCGCCTGCTCGGCTTCCGTCACTGAGCGGCTGACGGCCCGTCGGGGACGGACTCTGTCAGTGCCATGGTCCACCATGGGCCCATGAGTGACGTGACGAGGATCCCCGCCCCCGACGGCGTCGCCGCCGCGCCCCAGTACAGCCATGTGGTCCTCGGCACCGGCCGTTTCGTGGCGATCGCCGGCCAGCTCCCGCTCGACGAGCAGGGACGGCTGGTCGGCGAGGGTGACCCGACGGCGCAGGCGCGCCAGGTCTTCGAGAACCTCCGGCGCTGCCTGGCGGCCGCCGGCGCGACCTTCGACGACGTCGTCAAGCTCACCTTCTTCGTCACGGACATGGCCCACATGCCGGCCCTGCGTGTGGCCCGCGCCGGGCACATACCCGACGACCGGCTGCCGGCCGCTTCGGCGGTACAGGTCGCGGCGCTGGTCCGACCGGAGTTCCTCATGGAGGTCGAGGCGTTCGCGGTGGTCGCGCCGTGAGCGGGCTGCGGATACGCGAGATGACGCTCGCCGACTGCGACCGCGTCGCGGAGATCCGGGTCGGCGGCTGGCGCAGCGCCTACCAGGGCCTGATCCCGCAGTCGTACCTCGACGGGCTCAGCGTCGAGGAGGACGCCGAGCGCCGTCGCATGTACTTGTCGCAGGGTGACGGCAGTGTGGTGAACCTGGTCGCCGAGGACGCCGACGGCGAGCTCGTCGGCTGGGCGTGTCACGGTCCGTACCGGGAGGGCGAAGTCCTCACCGGGGACGCCGAGTTGTACGCCATCTACGTCCATCCGCTGCATCTGGGACAGGGCGCGGGGCGGGCGCTGCTCGCCCGGTCCGTCGCGGGCTGCTCGGCCGCGGGCCACGGCCGTGTCCTCCTGTGGGTACTCAAGGGGAACGACCGGGCCCGTCGTTTCTACGAGCGGGCCGGCTTCCGGGCGGACGGCGCCGAGGAGCCCTTCGAGGTGGACGGGGTCGCGGTCCCGGAGGTGCGGTACGCCAGAGCCCTCGCCCGCTGACGTTGCGGTACGGCGAGCCTCTCCCCCGCCGTCGTCACCGCTGCTTCGGGATCCGCCCCAGCGCCCGCACCGCCGCCTCGGCCAGCACCGGATGGGCCAGGGCCTCGTTCAGGACGGGCCGGGCCCGGGTGTCGCCCAGGGTGCCGAGCCCGTCCACGCAGGCCAGGGCCACGCGGCGGTACGGGTCGTGCGGTCGCAGGCGCCGCTGGAGCGTGGTGATCAGCGCTGGCACCGCCTCCGGGGCGCGCAGCTCGACCAGGAGCCGCACCGGTTGCAGGGCGTAGGCGACCCGCAGCTCGTTGGTGGCGAGGGCGGCGGCCGCCCGAGCGGTACGCGGGTCGCCGAGCCGGGCCAGGGCGTGGGCGGCGGAGGCGCAGCGCGGGGGGTCACGGTGGTTGAGCAGCAGCACCAGGGCCTCGAAGGCCCGCCGGTCCCGCGCGAGCCCCAGCCGGAACGCGGCCAGTTCCCTCGCCCACAGGTGCTGCCCGGGTTCGGTCAGCACCGCCGCCAGCGCGTCGAGGTCATCGGTCGCCACGAGCCGCTCGAACGCGGGCGACGCCCCCGACTCCTGCCGTAAGCGTTCCGTGAGTGATCGCAACTCTTCGCTCATGCCTCAGAAGATTAGGGGTGGCGCGGTCCGCGCGGGACGTACATCACAAAGACGAGGGCTGGCGCGCTCGTTACCCGCCAGTTAAGCTCAGACGAGCGAGTTACCCACTCGCATTTCCTCGTGGCGGTCTGGTGACGCGGCTGTCGCGAGAGCAGTCGGTTCGGTGCCTCAGGTACCGCAGTACGGCTCGGCCCCGGGACAGGGCCGGTCGGACCCGCCGTTTCAACCCCGGGCGTGTGCACGCCCGCTGAGCGGCACCGGGCGTGTGCGCTTCGCAGCCCGGCCAACACCCGCACTTCATCACGCACCCGGTGCGCCCGTGGTCCGGCCCTGCCGGGCCGCCTCCGGCGCACCCGGGGCGCGTTCCCCGTCGTCACCCTCATCCTGGAGTCCCGCGATGGCCACTCCCCTTTCCGACCCGTCCCAGTCCCCGCTGCAGACCGTCGCCGTCGTCGGCCTCGGCACGATGGGCACCGGCATCGCCGAGGTCCTCGCCAAGGCCGGCCGCACGGTCGTCGGCATCGACATCAGCGAGGCCCAGGCCGCGAAGTGCGTCGCCGCCCTGGAGGCCTCCACCGCCCGCGGCGTCGAGCGCGGCCGGCTGACCGAGCAGGAGCGCGCAGAGATCCTCGCCCGGGTCCGCACCTCCGCCGACCTGCGCACCGCGGCCGACGCCGACCTGGTCATCGAGGTGGCCCCGGAGTCGTACGAGGTCAAGCAGCAGATCTTCCGGGAGCTGGACGGGATCGTGCGCCCGGAGACCATCCTGGCGACCGGTACCAACGCCCTGTCCGTGACCCGGCTGGCCGCCGAGTCGTCGCGCCCCGAGCGGGTGCTGGGTCTGCACTTCTTCAACCCCGCCCCGGCCATGAAGCTGGTCGAGGTCGTCTCCTCGGTGCTGACCGCGCCGGCGGCCGTCACGGCGGTCACAGACCTCGCGCTGGACCTCGGCAAGGAGCCCGTCGCGGTCGGCGACCGTCCCGGTTTCGTGGCGGACGGCCTGCTGTTCGGCTACCTCAACCAGGCCGCCGCGATGTACGAGGCCAAATACGCCTCCCGCGAGGACATCGACGCCGCGATGCGGCTGGGCTGCGGACTGCCCATGGGCCCGCTGGCGCTGCTCGACCTGATCGGTGTCGACACCGCCCGCACGGTCCTGGAGGCCATGTACGCCGCCTCCCGCGACCGGCTGCACGCCCCGGCCCCGATCCTCAAGCAGCTCAGTGAGGCGGGCCTGACCGGCCGCAAGGCGGGGCGCGGCTTCTACACGTACGAGGCGCCGGGCAGCGCGGTCGTCGTGCGGGACGCGCTGACCCCGCCGGAGGGCGGCGACCTGGCTCCCGGCCGGGAGATCCGCTCGGTCGGTGTCGCGGGCTCGGGCACCATGGCCTCCGGGATCGCCGAGGTCTTCGCCAAGGCCGGGTACGAGGTGGTCCTGGCCGCCCGCAGCGCCGAGAAGGCGCAGACCGCGAAGGCCCGGATCGGCAAGTCCCTGGCCCGCTCGGTCGACAAGGGCCGGATGACCGCGGAGAGTGCCGCGGAGACCCTGGACCGCATCACCGCCACGGGCACCTACGACGACTTCGCCGGTGTCGACCTGGCCGTCGAGGCCGTCGCCGAGGACCTGGAGGTCAAGCGGCAGCTGTTCGCAGCCCTGGACAAGGTCTGCAAGCCGGGCGCGATCCTGGCCACCACGACCTCGTCGCTGCCGGTCGTCGCCTGCGCCCGGGCCACCTCGCGCCCGCAGGATGTGATCGGCATGCACTTCTTCAACCCGGCGCCGGCCATGAAGCTGGTCGAGGTGGTCCGGACGGTGCTGACGGCCGACGACGTCCACGCGACGGTCCGCGAGGTGTGCGGACGGATCAGGAAGCACCCGGTCGACTGCGGGGACCGCGCCGGCTTCATCGTGAACGCGCTGCTGTTCCCGTACCTGAACAACGCGATCAAGATGGTGCAGGAGCACTACGCGACGCTCGACGACATCGACGCCGCGATGAAGCTGGGCGGCGGCTACCCCATGGGCCCGTTCGAGCTGCTGGACGTCGTCGGGCTGGACGTCTCGCTCGCCATCGAGAAGGTCCTGCACCGCGAGTTCCGCGACCCGGGGCTCGCTCCGGCGCCGCTGCTGGAGCACCTGGTGGCCGCGGGCTGCCTCGGCCGCAAGACCGGCCGTGGCTTCCGCGAATATGCCAAGCGCTGAGCGTCCCGGCGACTGGTTCCGGTCCGGCGCGGAGTGGGGCGGCCTGCTCGGCCCGGACCGGTTCCACGAACCAGGCCATGCGCAGCGAGCTGCGCACATGCAGTACGTTCAGGGCATGCCCCAGCCCGCCAAGTCCTCACGTACACCAGCCGCGACCGAGGCGCCGGAGAGTGCCGCCGGCTCTCGTGCCGCCGCCCAGCGGCTCAAGATGCGCCGGGAACTGGCGGCCGCCGCGATGGAGCTGTTCGCGACCAAGGGGTACGAGGCGACCACCGTGGACGAGATCGCGGCCCAGGCCGGGGTCGCGCGCCGTACCTTCTTCCGCCACTTCCGCTCCAAGGAAGAGGCGATCTTCCCCGACCACGACGACACCCTGATCCGGGCCGAGGCGGTGCTCAACGCCGCGCCGGCGCACGAGCATCCGCTCGACACGGTGTGCCGTGGCATCAAGGAAGTCATGCGGATGTACGCGGCCCGGCCGGAGATCTCGGTCGCCCGCTACAAGCTGACGCGTGAGGTGCCCACCCTGCGCGAGGCGGAGATCGCGTCGGTGGCCCGCTACGAGCGCCTCTTCACCCGCTATCTCCTCGGCCACTTCGACGAGCGGGCGCACGCCGACGACGCCAACGACGACCCGCTGCTGGCGGAGGTCGCCGCGTCGGCCGTGGTCACGGCCCACAACCACGTACTGCGGCGCTGGCTGCGCGCGGGCGCCCAGGGGGACGTGGAGGCGCAGCTGGACCACGCCTTCGCGATCGTGCGGAAGACCTTCGGCACGGGGATCGGGGCCGGGCGCTCCACGGACGCGCAGCCGGCCGCGGCCACGGCCTCGGCGCAGGGCGAGGTGCTGGTGGCGGTCGCCCGCACCGACGCGCCGCTGGACGAGGTCATGCGGACGATCGAGCAGGCCCTCAAGGAGCGCTGACGCCTCCTTTCGCAGTGTGATGACGGCCACCCCGCGGGGTGGCCGTTTTGGCATGTCAGAGGCCGTTTTGCTGGCCCCTGAGGAGCCCATTCGATCGATCATCGCTCATTTGTTACGTAAAGATTTCATCTGAGATCAAGTTCTGGCACTCAGTGCCTTGCGAGGTGACACGCGGTGTCATACGTTGAAGAGGTCCGGGCGACGTCCCGGCAAGCTCACCCGCTTGCCCGCCCGGGCGCCTGCGTCACAGGCAACCTCCCGCGCCACCCAGCGCTGCCGATCAGCACCACCGCCGAACCGACGGCACACCCTCAACCCTCAGCAGCACCGACGTAACCATCGGCGCCCCTCCCTCAGGGCGCTCACCGCCGGAGGCAACACCGTGACCGTTAAGGACATCCTGGCCGCGATCCAGTCGCCCGACTCCACGTCGGAGGACTTCGCCGCCCTCCAGATCCCCGAGTCGTACCGCGCGATCACCGTGCACAAGGACGAGACGGAGATGTTCGCCGGACTCGCCACGCGCGACAAGGACCCCCGCAAGTCGATCCACCTGGACGAGGTGCCGCTTCCCGAGCTCGGCCCGGGCGAGGCGCTGGTGGCCGTCATGGCCTCCTCGGTCAACTACAACTCGGTGTGGACGTCGATCTTCGAGCCGCTGTCCACCTTCGGCTTCCTGGAGCGCTACGGCCGCACCAACGAGCTGGCCAAGCGCCACGACCTGCCGTACCACATCATCGGCTCCGACCTCGCGGGCGTCGTCCTGCGCACCGGCCCGGGCGTCAACGCCTGGCGGCCCGGTGACGAGGTCGTCGCGCACTGCCTCTCCGTCGAGCTGGAGTCCAGCGACGGCCACAACGACACGATGCTCGACCCCGAGCAGCGCATCTGGGGCTTCGAGACCAACTTCGGCGGCCTCGCCGAGATCGCCCTGGTCAAGTCCAACCAGCTGATGCCGAAGCCCGACCACCTGTCGTGGGAGGAGGCCGCCGCCCCCGGCCTGGTCAACTCCACCGCCTACCGGCAGCTGGTCTCCCGCAACGGCGCCGGCATGAAGCAGGGCGACAACGTCCTGATCTGGGGCGCGAGCGGCGGACTCGGCAGCTACGCCACCCAGTTCGCGCTGGCCGGCGGCGCCAACCCGATCTGTGTCGTCTCCAGCGAGCAGAAGGCGGACATCTGCCGCTCGATGGGCGCCGAGGCGATCATCGACCGCAGCGCCGAGGGCTACAAGTTCTGGAAGGACGAGACCACCCAGGACCCGAAGGAGTGGAAGCGCTTCGGCAAGCGCATCCGCGAGTTCACCGACGGCGAGGACATCGACATCGTCTTCGAGCACCCGGGCCGCGAGACCTTCGGCGCGTCGGTCTTCGTCACCCGCAAGGGCGGCACCATCACCACCTGCGCCTCGACCTCGGGCTACATGCACGAGTACGACAACCGCTACCTGTGGATGTCGCTGAAGCGGATCATCGGCTCGCACTTCGCCAACTACCGCGAGGCCTGGGAGGCCAACCGGCTCATCGCGAAGGGCAAGATCCACCCGACCCTGTCGAAGGTGTACTCCCTGGAGGACACCGGCCAGGCCGCCTACGACGTGCACCGCAACCTGCACCAGGGCAAGGTCGGCGTGCTGTGCATGGCGCCCGAGGAGGGCCTGGGCGTGCGCGACCACGAGAAGCGCGCCAAGCACATCGACGCCATCAACCGCTTCCGCAACATCTGAGACCCGGGGTCATAGATGACTGAGCGTCAGCCCGCCGAAGGCAAGCGGGAGCCCGTGCCTGCGTCTGAGGGCGCGTCGGAGCCGAAAGAGACGAAGACAAGGGAGCGAAGCGACCGCGGGCTGAGGAACGTCGGCTCCGACACAGAGCGCCCTCAGATGCAGGCACAAAGGGAAAAGGACCGGCCGTGGCTCATGCGCACGTACGCCGGTCACTCCACGGCCGAGGCGTCCAACGAGCTGTACCGGCGCAACCTCGCCAAGGGCCAGACGGGCCTGTCGGTGGCGTTCGACCTGCCGACGCAGACCGGCTACGACTCCGACCACGTCCTCGCCCGCGGCGAGGTCGGCCGGGTCGGCGTGCCGATCGCGCACGTCGGGGACATGCGCCGGCTGTTCCAGGACATCCCCCTGGAGCAGATGAACACCTCGATGACGATCAACGCCACCGCCATGTGGCTGCTGGCGCTCTACCAGGTCGTCGCCGAGGAGCAGGGCGCGGACATCACCAAGCTCCAGGGCACGACCCAGAACGACATCGTCAAGGAGTACCTGTCCCGCGGGACGCACGTCTTCCCGCCGGGGCCGAGCCTCCGTCTGACGACGGACATGATCGCGTACACGGTCTCCCACATCCCGAAGTGGAACCCGATCAACATCTGCAGCTACCACCTGCAGGAGGCGGGCGCCACGCCGGTGCAGGAGATCGCGTACGCGATGTCCACCGCGATCGCCGTCCTCGACGCCGTGCGCGACTCCGGCCAGGTGCCGCAGGAGCGCATGGGCGACGTCGTGGCACGCATCTCGTTCTTCGTGAACGCGGGCGTCCGCTTCGTCGAGGAGATGTGCAAGATGCGGGCGTTCGGCCGCATCTGGGACCGCATCACCCGTGAGCGGTACGGCATCGAGAACCCCAAGCAGCGCCGCTTCCGCTACGGCGTCCAGGTCAACTCCCTGGGCCTGACGGAGGCGCAGCCGGAGAACAACGTCCAGCGGATCGTGCTGGAGATGCTGGCCGTCACCCTCTCCAAGGACGCCCGCGCGCGTGCCGTGCAGCTGCCCGCCTGGAACGAGGCCCTGGGCCTGCCCCGCCCCTGGGACCAGCAGTGGTCGCTGCGCATCCAGCAAGTGCTGGCCTACGAGAGCGACCTGCTGGAGTACGAGGACATCTTCGAGGGCTCGAAGGTCATCGAGGCGAAGGTGAACCGGCTGGTCGAGGAGGCGTTCGCCGAGATCGACCGCATCCAGGAGATGGGCGGCGCGATGGCGGCCGTCGAGTCCGGCTACCTCAAGTCGCAGCTGGTCGCCTCGCACGCCGAGCGCCGGGGCCGGATCGAGTCCGGCCAGGAGAAGATCGTCGGCGTCAACATCTTCGAGGGCACCGAGCCGAACCCGCTCACCGCCGACCTGGACACCGCGATCCAGACGGTGGACCCGGCGGTCGAGGCCCGGGTCATCACCGCGCTCCAGCAGTGGCGCGACAGCCGCTACCAGCCACCGTTCAACCACCCGCGCCCCTGCAAGGCGCTGGAGCGGCTGAAGGAGGCCGCACGCGGCAACGAGAACCTCATGGAGGCCACCCTGGAGTGCGCCCGTGCCGGGGCGACGACCGGCGAGTGGGCCGGGGCCCTGCGCGAGGTGTTCGGCGAGTTCCGGGCGCCCACGGGCGTCTCCTCGGCGCCGGTGGCCGTCCCCGTCGAGGAGGGCAGCACACTCGCCCTGGTGCGCCGCAAGGTGGATCTGACGGCCAAGGACCTGGGCGTGGGCAAGCTGCGCTTCCTGGTCGGCAAGCCGGGCCTGGACGGGCACTCCAACGGCGCCGAGCAGATCGCAGTCCGCGCGCGCGACGCCGGCTTCGAGGTGGTCTACCAGGGCATCCGGCTGACGCCCGAGCAGATCGTGGACGCGGCCCTCGCCGAGGACGTGCACGCGGTCGGCCTGTCCATCCTGTCCGGCTCACACGCCCAGCTGGTGCCGGACGTGCTCGAACGGCTCCGTGTGGCCGGTGCCACAGATATTCCGGTGATCGCCGGTGGCATCATCCCGAACGGTGATGCCGAGCAGCTCAGGGAAGCCGGAGTGGCCGCGGTCTTCACCCCGAAGGACTTCGACATCACCGGAATCATCGGCCGCATCGTCGACGAGATCCGGAAAGCGAACAAGCTCGACCCCCTGGAGGTCCCCGCATGACCAGCCCTGCTCCGCAGGTCAACCGCCTTCGCCCCCGGCGTTCCTGCCTGGCGGTACCGGGCTCGAACCCGCGCTTCCTGGAGAAGGCCCAGGGCCTCCCGGCCGACCAGGTCTTCCTCGACCTGGAGGACGCGTGCGCCCCGCTCGCCAAGCCCGAGGCGCGGCACACCATCGTGAAGTTCCTGAACGAGGGCGACTGGACGGGCAAGACGCGGGTCGTGCGCGTCAACGACTGGACGACCGAGTGGACGTACCGCGACGTCGTCACGGTCGTCGAGGGCGCCGGCCAGAACCTCGACTGCATCATGCTGCCGAAGGTGCAGACGGCCGAGCAGATCGTCGCCCTCGACCTCCTCCTCACCCAGATCGAGAAGACGATGGGCTTCGAGGTCGGCAAGATCGGCATCGAGGCGCAGATCGAGAACGCCCAGGGCCTGAACAACGTCAACGAGATCGCGACGGCCTCCCAGCGCGTCGAGACGATCATCTTCGGCCCGGCCGACTTCATGGCGTCGATCAACATGAAGTCGCTGGTCGTGGGCGAGCAGCCGCCCGGCTACCCGGCGGACGCCTACCACTACATCCTGATGAAGATCCTGATGGCCGCCCGCGCCAACAACCTCCAGGCGATCGACGGCCCCTACCTGCAGATCCGCAACATCGACGGCTACCGCGAGGTCGCCCAGCGCGCCGCCGCGCTCGGCTTCGACGGCAAGTGGGTGCTGCACCCGGGCCAGGTCGAGGCGTCCAACGAGATCTTCTCGCCGTCGCAGGAGGACTACGACCACGCCGAGCTGATCCTGGACGCGTACGACTACTACACGTCCGAGGCGGGCGGCAAGAAGGGCTCGGCGATGCTCGGGGACGAGATGATCGACGAGGCCAGCCGCAAGATGGCGCTGGTCATCTCCGGCAAGGGCCGCGCCGCCGGCATGCAGCGCACCAGCAAGTTCGAGATCCCGGAGGCGTGACGGCGATGCAGTTCGGACGCACCTACGAGGAGTTCGAGGTCGGGGCGACGTACAAGCACTGGCCGGGGAAGACGGTCACGGAGTACGACGACCACCTGTTCTGTCTCCTCACGATGAACCACCACCCGCTCCACATGGACACGAACTATGCGGAGAAGACGACCGACTTCGGCAAGAACGTCGTCGTGGGCAACTACATCTACTCGCTGCTGCTCGGCATGTCCGTACCGGACATCTCCGGCAAGGCGATCGCCAACCTGGAGATCGAGTCGCTGAAGCACGTGGCACCGACCTTCCACGGTGACACGATCTACGGCCAGACGACCGTGCTCGACAAGTGGCCGTCGAAGTCGAAGAACGACCGCGGCATCGTCCACGTCGAGACCAAGGGCTACAAGCAGGACGGCACGCTGGTCTGCGTGTTCCGCCGCAAGGTGATGGTGCCGACCGAGACGTACATCAAGGAGCGCGGCGGCGAGCAGCCCGGCCGCCCCGAGCTCAGGGAGCAGGAGAAGTAGCCATGGCGCGACTCGCCCAGACCGCCGGTCTGACGGACGTCCAGCAGGAGATCCTGTCCACCGTCCGGGACTTCGTGGACAAGGAGATCATCCCGGTCGCCACGGAGCTGGAGCACCGCGACGAGTACCCGCAAGCGATCGTCGACGGGCTGAAGGAGTTGGGCCTGTTCGGCCTGATGATCCCCGAGGAGTACGGGGGTCTGGGCGAGTCGCTCCTGACCTACGCGCTGTGCGTGGAGGAGATCGCCCGCGGGTGGATGTCGGTGTCCGGCATCATCAACACCCACTTCATTGTGGCGTACATGCTCAAGCAGCACGGCACGCAGGAGCAGAAGGACCACTTCCTGCCGAGAATGGCGGCCGGCGACATCCGGGGCGCGTTCTCGATGTCGGAGCCCGCCCTCGGCTCGGACGTGTCGGCGATCACGTCGAAGGCGGTGAAGGACGGCGAGGAGTACGTCCTCAACGGCCAGAAGATGTGGCTGACGAACGGTGGCACGTCGTCTCTGGTGGCCGTGCTGGTCAGAAGTGACGAAGGTCACCCCGAGGGCACCGCGCCGCACAAGTCGATGACGACCTTCCTGGTCGAGAAGGAGCCCGGCTTCGGCGAGGTCCGGCCCGGCCTCACGATCCCCGGCAAGATCGACAAGATGGGTTACAAGGGGGTCGACACCACCGAGCTCATCATGGATGGCCTGCGCATTCCCGCGGATCGGGTGCTCGGCGGGGTCACCGGCCGCGGTTTCTACCAGATGATGGACGGCGTGGAGGTCGGCCGCGTCAACGTGGCGGCGCGTGGCTGCGGTGTCGCTCAGCGTGCGTTCGAGCTGGGTGTCCAGTACGCGCAGCAGCGCCACACCTTCGGGAAGGCGATCGCCCAGCACCAGGCGATCCAGTTCAAGCTGGCCGAGATGGCTACCAAGGTCGAGGCCGCCCATGCGATGATGGTGAACGCAGCACGCAAAAAGGACTCCGGGGAGCGAAACGACCTGGAGGCCGGGATGGCGAAGTACCTCGCCTCCGAGTACTGCAAGGAGGTCGTGGAAGACGCCTTCCGTATCCACGGGGGCTACGGCTTCTCCAAGGAGTACGAGATCGAGCGCCTCTACCGCGAGGCTCCGATGCTGCTCATCGGTGAAGGTACCGCCGAGATCCAGAAAATGATCATCGGCAGGCGGCTGCTCGAAGAGTATCGATTCCAGGGCTAGATGTCCGGATACGGGGTGTTTTCTTGGAGAAGAAGATCACACCCCGTCAGCACTCTTCTGCCGCCGACTCGGCTGCCTGGCTTACCCAGTTACGGCCCCGAGCCGCTACGATCGCCGGAAAGCCGCCGTCCCCCGTCAGAGTGCGGCATCATCTCCGCTACGAAGGTCATCCATGCCCCACAGCCAAACCTCTGCACCTCGCGACAGCCGGGCCGGCGTACGCCTCGCGCGCGGAGCATCGCCGTGGCTCCTTCCGACCGTCGCCACCGCAGCCCTCAGCCTGGCCCGGGCGCGCCGCTCCGGCGCCGCCAAGGCCGTCGCCGTTCCCGCCACCGCGCTCGCGGCGGGAATGCTGTGGTTCTTCCGCGACCCCGAGCGCGAGATCACCCAGGGCCGGGTCATCTCGCCCGCCGACGGCGTGGTGCAGAGCATCATGCCGTGGAAGGACGGCCGCACCCGCGTCGCGATCTTCATGAGCCCGCTCAACGTCCACGTCAACCGCGCGCCGCTGGCCGGCACGGTGACGTCCGTGGAGCACATTCCCGGTGGCTTCGTTCCCGCCTTCAACAAGGAGAGCGAGAACAACGAGCGGGTCGTCTGGCACTTCGACACCGAGCTCGGCGACATCGAGATGATCCAGATCGCCGGCGCGGTCGCCCGCCGCATCGTCCCCTACCTGCCCCAGGGCACGAAGGTGGAGCAGGGTGAGCGGATCGGCCTGATCCGCTTCGGCTCGCGTGTCGACCTCTACCTGCCCGAGGGCGTGGAGGTCGCGGTCGAGGTCGGTCAGAAGACGGTGGCTGGGGTGACTCGCATTGACCGTGATTGATCCTGATACCAAGGCCGGCTGGGTCCCGGAGGCGGACGAGGTCGACGAGGAAGAGGAGATGCCCCTCTCCCTCCGGCTGTCGATAGCGGACACCCTGACCCTCGGCAACGCCACATGCGGCTTCATGGCGGTGTACTTCACCACCACCGGCATCCTGATCCCGCACCTCACGGGCAGCCAGGAGACCGGCATGGCCCGCCACAGCGCGGCCACGGCGGTCATCCTCATGCTCTGCGCGGCGGTCTTCGACCTCTTCGACGGCCTGGTGGCGCGCAAGCTGCGCTCCTCCCCCATGGGCGCCGAGCTGGACAACCTGTCCGACCTGATCAGCTTCGGCCTGGCACCGGCGTACTTCGTCCTCGTCTACGGCATGGTCGCGAACGACGCCCACCAGCGGGTGGCGGCGGTCGGGGCGATCGTGGTGCTGCTGGCGGTGGTGCTGCGGCTCGCGCGGTTCTCGTGCGTGACGGTGAAGGACGGCACGTTCCAGGGCATGCCCTCGCCGTTCGGTGCGCTGACGGTCGTCGCGATCGTGCTGCTGGAGCTGCCGTTCGAGGCCACGCTGCTGGCGATCGTGGGGACGGCGTGGCTGATGGTGAGCCGGGTGGAGTACCCGAAGCCCCGCGGCTGGCTCGCGGTGGCGATGCTGATCTGGATCGTGCTGTCCATGGGTCTGCTGGCGGCCTGGGCCTTCGGCGCGCCGGGCGGACAGCTCCTCCTGCAGACGGGGTGCGCGCTCCAGCTGGTCACGGGGGCGGTGATCCCGCTGTTCGCGACGGCTCGGCGGGTGAACAACTTCCGCGACAACCGCCGCGAGGCGCGGGCGGCGCAGCTTCCGTAGCGACCGTACGACGATGAAGGCCCCGAGCTGACAGCTCGGGGCCTTCTTTCGTAACCGGGGCGGCGGGAACCGCCCGGATCAGGTCAGGAAGTCCCTGGCGATCCGCTCCGCGACCCGTTCCAGGATCGGGCCCGCCTCAGCGATGCACTTCGCCACGTCCGGCTCGGCGTCCGTCAGGGGGTAGGCCCGGCGGAAACCGGCGCGGCCCAGGGTCTGGGGCGGCAGGGCGAGGCGTCCGCAGACCGCCACGACGTCCTTGTCCGCGGCGCGGGCCGCGGTGGCGACACCCGCCGGAGCCTTGCCGTGCAGGGTCTGCTCGTCCAGGGAGCCCTCGCCGGTGATGACCAGGTCCGCACGGTCCAGGGCGGGGGCGAAGCCCAGGACGTCGAGCATGACCTCGATGCCCGGACGGAACCGGGCGCCGAGCAGCAGGGCGCCGTAGCCGATGCCGCCCGCCGCGCCCGCACCCGGCGACGCCGCGTACTCGGTGGCCTTCGGGCCGGCCGGGCCCTGGAGCACCTTCGCGAAGTGCGCGAGGGCGCTGTCCAGGGCCGCCACATCCTCGGGCGAGGCGCCCTTCTGCGGACCGTAGACCGCGGGTGCCCCCTTCGGGCCGGTCAGCGGGTTGTCGACGTCGCTCGCGAGCACCAGCTCGATCTCGGCCAGGCGCGGGTCGAGTCCCGACAGGTCGGCGGTGGACAGCTCGGCGAGTCCGCCGCCGCCCGGGGGCACCGGCTCCCCGGCGGCGTCGAGGAACCGGGCGCCCAGCGCCGACAGCATCCCGGCGCCGCCGTCGGTGGTGGCGCTGCCGCCGACCCCGAAGACGATCGTGCGGGCGCCCGCGTCCAGCGCGGCCCGCAGCAGCTCGCCGGAGCCGTACGTGGAGGCGGTCAGCGGGGCGAAGACCCCGGCGGGCAGCCGCTGCAGCCCGCTCGCCTCGGCCATCTCCACGACCGCGGTGCCCTCGCGCAGCGCGAACGCCGCCGTCACCTCGTCGCCGAGGGGGCCGGCGACCCGTACCTCCCGGCGCTCGAACCCGGCCGCGACCGCCGCGGCCACGGTCCCGTCGCCGCCGTCGGCCACCGGAAGCGCCTCGACCTCCAGCTCCGGCAGGACCCGGCGCAGCCCGGCCGTGACCCGCTCGGCGACCTCCACGGCCGTCAGCGACCCCTTGAACTTGTCCGCGGCGACGAGCACCCGCTGGGCCTTCCGGGTGTCGCTCACTGCAGCGTCCGCCACTTGCACTCCCCTTGCTCTCCGGGCCCTCACGCATGTCAAGGCCAGTCGCGCCGCTGTGACCTTAACCGGAGCAGCCCCGGCCCGTCAGCCTTTGCCCACCCCCTGGACCGATGCCCTGGAGGCCCGGGGAACTGCGCGACCGGCTGCGAACGGGGGCCCGCGGCCCCACCCCCTCAGGCGCCCTGCGCGAAACGGGTAGACCGGAACCATGACCCTCGTCGACAACGAAACGGCCCTGGCCGACCGCATCCTTGGCGGCTGGACGGGCCGCATCGCGGGAAACATGCTGGGCAAACCGGTCGAGCAGGGCGAGCTCTGGACACGCGAGCGCATCGACCGCTACCTCCGGCAGGCCGCCGCCCTGCCCCTGACTGATTACCTGCCCGAGCCCACCGGAGACCACGAGATCGCACTGCGCCCCGAGTGGCCCCAGTGCGTCCGCGGCCGCATCCACGGCAGCTGCCGTGACGACGACGTCGACTACGCGATCCTCGGCCTCGACCTGCTGGAGACCCACGGCTTCGGCTTCAGCACCGAGCAGGTCGGCGACCTGTGGCTGCTGCGGCTGCCGTTTCTGCAGACGTTCACCGCCGAGCGGGCCGCGTACCGCAACCTCGCCAACGGGCTGAAGCCGCCGCTGACGGCGACGTACGACAACCCGTACCAGGAGTGGATCGGCGCTCTCATCCGCGCAGACATCTTCGGCTGGACCTGTCCGGGCGTCCCGCGCCGCGCAGCCCAGTTCGCCCGGCGGGACGCGGTGCTGTCGCACACCGGGAACGGGGTCTACGGGGCGATGTGGGCGGCGGCGCTGATCGCGGCGGCGTTCACGGCGCCCACCGTGCGGCACGCCGTCGACGAGGCCCTGGCCGTGATCCCGGCGAGCAGCCGCCTCGCCCGCACGGTGCGCCGGGTGGTCTCCCTGCACGACACCCGGATGTCCTGGGAGGACACGCTGACCACGGTCGCCGAGGAGACCGGCGGCCTGGGGTGGATCCACACCGTCCCGAACGCGGCCGTCCTCACCGCGGGCCTGCTCTACGGCGACGGTGACTTCACCCGCACCATCACCCTGACCGTCCGCGGGGGCCTGGACACCGACTCCAACGGTGCGACCGCGGGTTCGGTGGCCGGCGTGTTCGGCGGGGCGGCGGCCATCCCCGACCAGTGGAAGGCCCCGCTGGAGGACACGGTCCGCAGCGCGGTGTTCGGCTACGACGGGGTGCGGATCAGCGAACTGGCGGAACGGACCCTGCGGCTGGTGGAGCCGGCGGCCTGACGGCCGTGCCGTGATGCGGGGCGCGGTGGTTACCCTGCACCGATGACCTCCTCTCCTGACTACGCCGCCTACATCGCCTCCCTGCCCCGTGTCCTGGCCGGTGCCGCCGTGCTGTTCCGGGACGGCGAGGGCCGTGTGCTGCTCGTCGAGCCCGGCTACCGGGAGGGCTGGGCGCTGCCCGGCGGCACCGTCGAGTCCGACGACGGCGAGACCCCGCGGCAGGGTGCGCGGCGCGAGACGGCCGAGGAGCTCGGTCTCGACCGTGAGCTCGGCCGGCTGCTGACGGTGGACTGGGTGCAGGGCACGGGCCGCCCGCCGGTGGTGGCGTACCTGTACGACGGCGGGGTGTTGAGCGAGGACGAGTTCAAGGCGATCCGCCTCCAGGAGGAGGAGCTGCTGTCCTGGCGGCTGGTGGCGCGCGAGGAACTGACCGAGTACCTGCCGGGGGCCCACTGCGGCCGGGTCCTGACCGCCCTCGACGTCCTTGCGGACGGGTCGGGCACGGCGGAGCTGGAGAACGGCCGGCGCGTGTTCTGACCGGCGGCGGCTGCCTGTCGCGCGATATCCGCTCGCCGCTCGGGCCCGGCCCGTCCTACCCTCGGCGCCATGGCCAAGCCCCTCGTCGCCCTGCTCACCGGTGCCGGCATCAGCACGGACTCGGGCATCCCGGACTACCGCGGGCCGAACGGGCTGTGGCGCCGGGATCCCTTTGCCGAGAAGCTCGTCACGTACGAGTACTACATGGGCGACCGGGAGATCCGCCGCCGCTCCTGGCGCATGCGGCGCGAGACGGGGGCGCTGCGGGCCGAGCCCAACGCCGCGCACCGGGCGGTGGCGGAGCTGGAGCGGTCCGGGGTGCCGGTGCGGGTGATCACGCAGAACGTGGACGGACTGCACCAGCTCGCCGGGATGCCGGCCCGCAAGGTGCTCGAACTGCATGGCACGGCACGGAGTTTCGTCTGCACCGGCTGCCACGCCCGCGGCCCGATGGCGGACGCGCTGGCCCGGGTGGAGGCCGGTGAGGAGGACCCGCCGTGCCGGGAGTGCGGCGGGATCCTGAAGCCGGCGACGGTGATGTTCGGCGAGCGGCTGGACCCCGTCGTCCTCGGCCAGGCGGCCGCCGTCAGCAAGGGCTGCCAGATCTTCGTCGCCGTCGGCACGAGCCTTCAGGTGCAGCCGGCGGCCGGCCTGGCCGGCGTCGCCGCCGACCACGGTGCCCGGCTGATCATCGTCAACGCCGAGCCGACCCCGTACGACGACCGTGCCGACGAGATCGTCCGCGATCCCATCGGCACGGCCCTGCCTGAGCTGTTGCGCGGCATCACGGCCGAAGCGAGCCCCGCAGGTCCGCCAGGCGCGTGAGCGCGTCGCGGCCCTGGTCGCGCTCGGCCGCGGTGAGGTCGAGCGCGGCGGCCCGGGCGAGGGCGGTGGCGGCCGCCTCCTCGTCGCCGAGCCGTGCCGCGGCGTCCGCGCGCAGGACGAGGAGCTGAAGCAGCTGGACGCGGGTCGGCGTCTCGTCCGTCAGGCCGAGCACCCGGTCGACGACCTTGGCGGCGCCCGCCGGGTCCCCCTTGGAGTCCGCCAGGAGGGACGCGAAGTGCAGGGCCCGCGCGAACGTCTCCTCCGGGGCGGGCCCGTGGTGCCGCTCCCCGCCGGTGCGCTGCCCGACGCGGACGCAGTTGCCTCCGGGGTCGGTCATGAGGAACTGCCGCACGCCGTACGTCATGTCCTTGAGCGGCCCGACCCGCGGCAGCCCCCGGGTGGGGACCCTGCCGTACGTCTCCTTGAGCCCGGCACGGAACGCCTGGTAGAGGCCGTCGACGTCGTCGGTCAGGACGTAGCAGGTGCTGACCGACACGGCCGGCTCGTACTGCTTCATCGCGAAGAACTGCAGCTCGATGCCGCCGCGTTGCACGACCGCGTACGGGTTGGGGCTGCGCTGCTGGTACGTCACCTCGAATCCGAGGGCGGTGTAGAAGTCGAGGACGGGCTGGAGGGTCCGGCAGGGCAGGATCGGGATCGTCTTCTCCGGCATGACCCCACTCTAGTCAAATTTGACGAGGCGAAGAGTCAGAAAAGAGAGGCTCCGCGTTCGAAGTCCAGCAGGCGCTGCTTGCGCTCCAGACCGCCGCCGTACCCCGTCAGGCTCCCGTTCGCCCCGATGACCCGATGACACGGCACGATGATGCCGATGGGGTTGCGGCCGTTGGCGAGGCCGACGGCGCGGGAGGCGGTGGGCGTGCCGAGGAGTGCGGCCAGCTCGCCATAGGTACGGGTCTCGCCGTACGGGATGCGGCGCAGGGCGTCCCAGACCGTGCGCCGGAACGGGGTGCCGTGCAGGCGGAGTTCGACCGTGAACTCCCTCAGTTCGCCCGCGAAGTAGGCCTTCAGTTGCTCCTCCGTCTCGGCGAAGAGGGTGTCGTCGCGGGTGCCGAAGGTCTCCTCGGGCGGGCGGTGGCGCTGGTCGGTCATGTACAGGCCGCACAGGACACCGTCGTCGGCGACGAGGGTGAGGGGGCCGTACGGGCTGGCGGTCACGGTGTGCTGCTTCATCGGACGTCCCTATACCGGAAGGAAGTTGATCGGGTGGCTGTCGGTCGCCCAGAGGTACTGGACCGCGTAGGCCCGCCAGGGGCGCCAGGCCCCGGCGCGTGCGGTGAGGGCGGCGGGAGTGGACGGCAGGCCCAGTTCCCGGGCCGCGCGGCGGATGCCGAGGTCGGTGGGGAGGAAGGCGTCGGGGTCGCCGAGCGCGCGCATGGCGATGACGTCCACCGTCCAGGGGCCGAAGCCGGGCAGGGCGAGGAGCCGCTCGCGGGTGCGGGGCCAGTCGCTCTCCACGCCGAGGTGGAGGTCGCCGTCGGCGAGGGCCCGGACCAGGGTGGTGAAGGTCGTGCGGCGGGTGCGCGGCATCGCCAGCGTCTCGGGGTCGAGCGCCGCGAGGGCCTCGGGGGCCGGGAAGAGGTGGGTGAGGCCGCCTTCCGGGTCCTCGACCGGGTCGCCGTGCGCGGTGACCAGGCGGGCCGCGTGGGTGCGGGCGGCGGCGGTGGAGACCTGCTGGCCGAGCACGGCCCGGACGGCGAACTCGGCCTCGTCGACGGTGCGCGGCACGCGCCGGCCGGGCGCCTTGTCGACCAGGGGCGCGAGGACCGGGTCCGCGCGGAGCTGGTCGTCGATGGCGACGGGGTCGGCGTCCAGGTCGAGCAGGCGGCGGCAGCGGCTGATGGCGACGGTCAGATCGCGCAGGTCGCTGAGGGTGAGACGGCAGGCGATGTGGTCCGGGTTGGGGGTGAGGGCCACGATGCCGTGGCCGTACGGGAGGCGCAGGGTGCGGCGGTAGGAGCCGTCGCGCCATTCCTCCACGCCGGGTACGGCCGTCGCGGCGAGGTGGCCGAAGAGGTTGTCGGGATTGAGCGGGGCCCGGAACGGCAGCCGCAGGGACAGCGCCCCGGGTGTGCTCGTGCCCTGCCGTTTCGGGGCGCGGGCTCGCAGCTCGCCCGGGGCCAGGGCGAAGACCTCGCGGACCGTGTCGTTGAAGGTCCGGATCGAGGCGAAGCCGGCGGCGAAGGCGATCTGCGCCATGGGCAGGGCGGTCGTCTCGATGAGCAGCCGGGCCGTCTGGGCGCGCTGCGCACGGGCGAGCGCGAGCGGGCCCGCGCCCAGCTCGGCGAGGAGCTGGCGTTCGACCTGCCGGGTGCTGTAGCCGAGCCGGCCGGCGAGGCCGGGCACGCCCTCGCGGTCCACGACCCCGTCGGCGATCAGCCGCACGGCGCGGGCCACGAGGTCGGCGCGCTGGTTCCACTCGGGGGAGCCGGGGCTGGTGTCGGGCCGGCAGCGCTTGCAGGCCCGGAACCCGGCCTGCTGGCAGGCCGCCGCACTGGGGTGGAAGACCATGTTCTCCGGCTTGGGCGGCACCACCGGGCAGCTGGGACGGCAGTAGATGCCGGTGGTCAGGACGGCCGTGAAGAACCAGCCGTCGAAGCGTGCGTCCTTGGACCGGACGGCGCGCACGCAGCGCTCGGTGTCGGTGTGCATCCCCATCTGCATGGCTCCAGCATCCGGCACCGGGCGGCGCGGGGCTGGCGAGAATCCGACATGGACGTGCCGGCGCGGCACGGCCCCAGGAGTACATTTGAAGATTCATTCATATGTTCGCGTGGGGCCGCTAGGATGAGGTCATGGGTCATGGAGCCGTCACCCCCGTGCAGGACGCCGGCGAGCGCGTGCGCCTGGACGCGGACAACGTCGCGAAGGTCGCCACCACGCTCCAGGCCCTGTCCACGCCCTCCCGGCTGCTGATCCTGGCGCGGCTGCGCGAAGGCCCGCTGCCGGCCACGGAGTTGGCGGCCGAGGTGGGCATGGAGCAGTCGGCCTGCTCGCACCAGCTGCGGCTGCTGCGCAATCTGGGCCTGGTCGTGGGCGAGCGGCGAGGCCGTTCGGTGGTGTACGCGCTGCACGACCACCATGTCGCCGAGCTGCTCGACCAGGCCGTGTACCACGTGGAGCACCTGCGGCTGGGCATCAGCGACGCCGCCGACTGAGGCGGCGCCGCCGGCCCGGGCTACGCGGTGGCGGTCGGCCGCCGCGAGGCCTCCATCGCCTCGCTCACGCGCGTGAGCGGACGCAGCCGGTAGGTGTACGCGTAGTCGCGGTTCGCGAACAGCTTGAACTCGTCGTGGGTGTGCGCGCCCCAGCTGTTGTCGCCGCCCACGCCCATCTGGCGGTGGTTGAGCCGCAGGACCACCGCGTCCCGGGGGGTGAGCTGGTAGTCGTGCCGGGCGCCGACCGAGAGATCCTCGGGGGTGAAGTGCGAGGCGTTGACCTCCAGCAGCGGCTCACCGGACACGAGCAGTCCGCGCCCCTTGCCGTCGGTCAGCGCCGCCCAGCGGACGTCGGTCTTGTTGCCGTTCTCCTGGGGGCGCAGGTACGGGGTCCACTGCCCGGAGACGGTGCCGGAGTACAGGCCCACGTCGGTGGCGTTGTTGCGGTCCCACATGTTCTCCTCGGGGCCCCGGCCGTAGTAGTGCAGCCGGTCCAGGCTCCGCGGCAGGAACAGCAGGGTGCCGACCTCCGGGATGTACGGCAGGTTCGCCGCCCCCGGGTGCAGGGTGTTGTCGACCTTGATCTCGCCGTTGCCGAAGACGGTGTACGTCGTGCTGTACGTGGACTCGGTGCCGGTGGGCAGCGTGCCGGTGACGGTGACCTCGACGGCCCGGTCGTCCAGGGGCCGCACCCGTACGCCGGCCACCTTCCGCTTCGCTCCGGCGTCGCGCCAGATCTGGTTGCGGGTGTGCTGGCCGTTGCCGCGGTCGTTGTCGGTGGGCGCCCGCCAGAAGTTCGGGACGGGCCCTGAGGTGATGAGCCGGGTGCCGCCCGCCTCGTAGGAGGTGATGGTCCCGGTGCTCTTGTCGACGGTGACGGCGAAGCCCTTGCCCTTCACGGTGACGGTCCTGTCCCCGTCGGTGTGGGTGAGGGCGGGCACGGTGCGCAGCGGCGCGGGCCGCACGGCCGGGCTGTCCACGTCGAGTTCGAGCTGCTGCCTGGCCACCTCGAAGCCGGCCCGGGCCCAGGGGGTGGCTTCCCTGGTGGTGAAGGAGAGCTGGAGGAAGTACTCCGTGCCGGGTTCGGGCTTGGCCGGGAGCCGCACCGGGACCTTGATGTCCTTGCTGTTCAGCGGGGCCACGCTCAGCTGGTCGCGGGTCAGCCGGCCACGCTGGACGACCTTGTCGTCGGCGACCAGGGACCAACGGCCCTCGAACTCGCGGAGGTTGGTGAACAGGTACTCGTTGGTGAGCGTGACGGCACCGGGGCCGCCCGCGGCCGGGGTGGCGCCGACGGCCTGGTAGATCTGCTTGACCTCGGCGGACTTGCCGGTGAGGCTGCGGTCGGGCAGGACGATGCCGTCGCCGGCGAAGGCACCGTCGTTGGGGTTGTCGCCCCAGTCGCCGCCGTACGCGTAGAACGTCTTGTCGCGCGGGCGCTTCTCGGTGAGTCCGGCGGTGGCCGCGTCGAACCAGAAGCGCACGCCCTCGCCGTCGGGCCCCCGGGTGTCCGAGGCCAGTTCGGCGGCGCTCAGAGCACGGGCGTACACGCGGGCGCGGCGGATGGTGCCGCTGAACTCCCGGGTCGGGTTGTCGACGTCGGTGGCGAGGGACAGGGACGCGGTGTTGACGCCGGGGCGGCGGGTGGTCGTCCGGGTGCCGCGCGCCTGGCCGTCGACGTACAGGGTGAGTGTCCCGGCGTCCGCGTCGAAGACGCCGGCGATGTGGTGCTCCTTGCCGGTCCAGCCGTCGGGCAGCGCCCAGCTCGCGGTGACCCACTGGCCGCCGCCGTGGATGAAGAACTCCAGGTTCTTGTCGGTCTGCTTGAGGGCGTACTGGGTGTCGCCCTTGGCGATGATGGGCTGGTGGCCGTAGGGCACGTCCGGGGTGACCCAGGCCTCCAGGGTGAGGGAGCCGGTGAGGTCGAGCCCGGGATCGCGGGGGAAGACGGTGCCGCCGGAGACGCCCTTGGCGCGGTCGAAGGTGCCCGCGGGTGCCATGACCTCGCCGCGCAGCGCGCCCGGGCCTGACTCGGTCAGCAGCTTGCGCGTGGGGGTGGGCCAGCTCAGGGCCTGGTCGACGAAGTCCCAGATCCAGCCGCCCTGGAGGACGTCGTAGCGGCGGACGATGTCCCAGTACTTCTTGAAGTTGCCGTTGGAGTTGCCCATGCCGTGGGAGTACTCGATCATCACGTACGGCCGGGTGTCGCTCGTGTCCTTGGCGCGCTGCTCGACCCGCTGCGGGCTGTCGTACATCTCGGAGCGGATGTCGCTCATGCCCGGGCGGTCGTCGCCCTCGTACTGGATGACGCGGGTGGGGTCGTAGGAACGGATCCAGTCGTACATCGCGTTGAAGGTGGTGCCGCCGCCCGCCTCGTTGCCGAGGGACCAGATGACCACGCAGGCGTGGTTCTTGTCGCGGTGGACCATGTTCTGGGCGCGGACCACGCAGGCCTCGGTCCACTCGGGGTGGCCGCTTCCCGGGAACTCGTCACGGATGCCGTGGGTCTCCAGGTTGGTCTCGTCGACGAGGTACAGGCCGTATGCGTCGGCGAGTTCGAGCCACAGCGGGCTGTTGGGGTAGTGCGAGGTGCGGACGCTGTTGATGTTGAGGCGCTTGATGATCTCGATGTCCTCGACCATCTGCGCGCGGGTGAGGGCCGAGCCGGTGACGGGGTGCATCTCGTGCCGGTTGGTGCCGCGGAAGGAGACGGGCTTGCCGTTGATGCGCATCAGGCCGTCCTTCAGCGCGAACTCGCGCAGGCCGACCCGGTGCGAGAGGGTCTCCACCACCTTGCCCGCGGGATCGCGCAGGCGGAGCACGGCGGTGTAGAGGTTCGGGTGCTCGGCCGACCACAGCTTCGGCGCGGGGACGGCTCTGGACGCCTCGACCGTCGCCTCGTCGCCGTCGGGGACGTCGGCGGAACGGTTCAGCGGCCGGGACCAGACCGCGTGGCCGCGGGCGTCGTAGAGCTGGGTCTCGACGGTGTAGCGGCCTCCGCCCTCGCCGCCGTAGTCGCGTACGTGCGCGGTGACCTTGAGCTCGGCTGAGGTGTAGCCGTCGCCGAGCGGGGTGTCCAGCTTGAAGTCGCGCAGGTGCACGCTGGGCGTGGAGTACAGGTGGACCGAGCGGAAGATGCCGCTCAGCCGGATCATGTCCTGGTCCTCCAGCCACTCCGCGTCGGAGTAGCGGTACACCTCCACGGCGATCTGGTTGGTCCCCGGCTTGAGGTGAGGGGTGATGTCGTACTCGGCGGAGGTGTAGGAGTCCTCGTGGTAGCCCACCAGCTCGCCGTTGATCCACACGTAGTGGGCGGACTTGACGCCCTCGAAGTGCAGGAAGGTGCGCCGGCCCCGCCAGTCGCGGGGCACGGTGAAGGTGCGGCGGTACTGGCCGACGGGGTTGTAGCGGGTCGGCGCGGCCGGCGGCTGGGCCTCCTCGCCGCGGCCGTTGGGGCCCCACCAGGGGTAGGTGATGTTGACGTAGATCGGGACGTCGTAGCCGTGCAGCTGCCAGGCCGAGGGCACGGGGATGGTGTCCCAGCCGGAGTCGTCGACGTCGGTGCCGTAGAAGTCCTTGTCCCGGTCGTCGGGGCGGTCCACGTAGGCGAACTTCCAGGTGCCGTCGAGGCTCAGCCGGTACGGCGAGCGCTCGCGGTCGCCCTTGAGGGCCTGCCCGAGGTCCGCGTAGGGCATGAGGGTGGTGTGCGGCGGCTCGGTGCCCACCCGGTACACGCTGAGGCCGTCGTTCCACTCGGGAGGGCCGTCCGCCGCCGCGCGCCGGCCGGCCGCGCGTGCCGCGGCGGGCGACGCGGACAGGGCGAGCGCGCCGAGCACGGCGGCTCCTCCCTCCAGCAGTCGGCGGCGGCTGACGACCGGCCGGTCGGCGGGGGACGGGTGCGGGGGGTGCGGCATGAACGTGGCCTTCCTCGGTTCGACAGGTGCGGTGCTGAACGGACTGAGGGCGCGTCAGATGCAGGCCTCAACTGCCCACCCGTGATGAGTGTTTCTGTTGAGTCGCGTGGCAACTGACGGTGAAGGAGCAACTGCTGAGCAGGCACACCCTAGGACCCGCACACAATCGAAGCAATGACCTCGTCGGACTTTGTGCGTTCCTGATCGTTCAGGCCCTGAGGAAGGTGAGCAACTCGCCCGTCAGCCGGGCGGGCGCGTCCAGCGGGACGAGGTGACCGGCCTCCGGGACGCCCACCAGCCGGGCTCCCGGGATCAGCGCGGCGAGTTCCCGCCCCCTGGCGAACGGGATCCAGGTGTCCTCGGTGCCCCAGCACACCGTGACGGGCAGGTCGATCGTCGGGTAGAGCGGCTGGATCTCGTCGGTGTAGCGCTGGTCGGCCTGCGCGATCTGCCGGTAGAAAGCCGCCTGGCCCTCCTCCCCCGTCCATGGCCCGACCAGGGCGTCGAGGGTGGCGGGACGCAGGCCGAGGTGGCTCGCGGAGGAGACGTACTCGCGCACCAGCGCCTCGTGCAGGGCCGCCGGGAGCTGCTCGAAGACCCGGCTGTGCTCCCCGACCAGCCGGAAGAAGGGGGAGCCCCAGGGCTTCAGCGCCACCGGGTCGACCAGCGCGAGCCGCCGGTAGCGGGCTCCGTGCAGCAGATGGGCGCGCAGGGCCACGCACCCCCCGAAGTCGTGCGCGACGACCGCCGGCTCCGCCAAGCCCCAGTGCGCGAGCAGCTCGGCGAAGATCCGGCCCTGGGCGCCCAGTGAGACGTCCTGGCCGGCGTGCATGTCCGAGGAGCCGTAGCCCGCCATGTCCCACACGTGCACGCGGTACCCGGCGGCGGCGAGGGCGGGCGCGATCCCGTGCCACACGTACGAGGAGAAGGGCGTCCCGTGCAGCAGCACCACCGGCTCCGCGCCGGGGTCGCCGAGCCGGTCCCAGCGCACGGTCCCCGACGCGGTGACCAGGCTCTCCCGCAGCGTCCAGTCCTCCACGAAGCCGCTCCCTCCCGCCGCGAGCACCCACCCGCGCGTTTTTGTCATTTCGGCGCGACAGTGCCGCTCCTCCGACCGTAATGTGACCTCATCGGACAGCCAGCGCAACAGATCATGGCGGTACCTTTGCCGCGCCGGAAGGAGCGGCTCGCATGAACGGGTATGCGACCTCGGACCGCGACGCCGTCACGGCCGCGCCCGGCGGGCTGCTGGATCTGCTGAAGGTCGCGGCCGTGGTTCTGGACGCGGGCGGGCACATCGCGCTGTGGAGCCCCGAAATCGAGCAACTGCTCGGCTGGACGGCGGCGGAGGCCCTGCGGCAGCGAGCCGACACCCTCCTCGTCTCCCCTGAGAACCGGCCCCGCGGCAGGGAGCTCTTCGCCCAGGTCAGCACGGGGGCCCGGTGGGCCGGTGTCTTCCCGCTGCGGCACCGCGACGGCACGGAACGCGCCGTGGAGTTCCGTACGATGCGCCTCCTCGACCCCGACGGGCAGCCCCACCTGCTGGGACTCGCCACGGACGCGACGACCGTACGGCAGGTGGAGCGCGACCTCGCCCTCTCGCACAGCCTCGTCAACCAGACCCCGCTCGGCATCGCCGTCTTCGACAACGACCTGCGCTGGGTCGGGGTCAATCCCGCGCTGGAACGGATCAACGGCGTGCCCGAGGAGGCCGTGCTGGGGCGCCGGGTGGGTGAGGTGCTGCCGGACCTGGACGTGGCGGCCATCGAGGCCCGGATGCGGCACGTCCTGGAGACCGGCAGACCCCTGCTCGACCAGCAGACCGTCGGACGGACGGCGGCGGATCTCCAGGACCGCGCCTACTCGGAGTCGTACCACCGCATCGAGGACACCGACGGCCGGGTGCTGGGGCTGGCGATGGCCGTGCTGGACGTGACCGAGCGCCAGCAGGCCGCGGCGGAGGTCGCGCAGGCGCGCCAGCACCTGTCGGTGATCGCCGACGCGGGCGTGAAGATCGGCACCACGCTGGACCTCCAGCAGACCGCCCGGGAGCTGGCCGGCGTGGTCGTGCCGCATCTCGCGGACCTGGCCGCCGTGGATGTCCTGGAGTCGGTCGTGGCCAGCGGCACCATCACTCCCGTGTCGGGCGGAGCCCCGGCGGAGTTCCGGGCACTGGCCGTCGCGGCCGGCTACCCGACCGACGCCATCCACGCCGCCGATCCGGTGGGCGAGCTGGCCACGTACGGCTCGTCGCGGGTCATCACGCAGTGCGTGCGCAGTGCCCGCCCGGTCCTGGTCGAGCGCGTGGACGGCAAGATGCTGCGGCGTCTGGCCCGGGACTCACGGGCCGCCCAGGCCCTGCACGAGGCCGGTGCCCACTCCTACCTGGCGCTGCCGCTGGTGGCCCGGGGCAAGGTGCTCGGCACGCTCTCGCTGTACCGCACGGTCAACGAGCGCCCCTTCGACGACCGGGACCAGGTGCTCGCCTCCGAACTCGCCGCCCGGGCCGCGATCTGCATCGACAACGCCCGCCTCTACGGCCGCGAGCGCGGCACCGCCCTGACCCTGCAGCGCAGCCTGCTGCCGAGCACCCCCGCCCAGCGGGAGGGGCTGGACATCGCCGCCCGCTACCGCCCGGCCCTCAGCGAGGTCGGCGGCGACTGGTACGACGTCCTGCCGCTGGGCCCGGGGCGCACCGGGCTGGTCGTCGGGGACGTCATGGGCAAGGGCGTCCAGGCCGCGGCGATCATGGGGCAGCTGAGCACCGCGACGCGGGCGCTGGCCCGGCTGGACCTGCCGCCGGCGGAGCTGCTGCGCCACCTCGACGACATCGCCGGCTCGCTCGGTGACGCGATCGCCACGTGCGTGTACGCGGTGTGCGACCTGGAGCGCGGCACCTGCGAGCTGTCCAGCGCCGGGCACCTGCCGCCGGTGCTCGCCGGGGCGGACGGCAGCGCGAAGCTCCTCGACATTCCGGGCGGTGTACCGCTCGGGGTCGGCGGCGTGGAGTTCGGCACGGTGGAGGTGGACCTCGCCCCGGGCTCTCTGCTCGCCCTCTACACGGACGGGCTGGTCGAGAACCGCGCCGAGTCGATCGACACCGGCCTCGACACGCTCACCCGCCTGCTCCGGAACGCGGGACCCAGCCTGCAGCGCGCGAGCGACAGTCTGCTCGGCGCGCTGAGTCCCGAACCGGACGACGACGTGGCCCTGCTGCTGGTCCGCACGCGGGCCTGAGCCGGGGCGGCTCAGGCGTCACCCCTGCGTGGGGTGCACAGGGCCCAGATGATGAACGCCGACATCGCGATCATGACCACGGACCAGACCGGGTAGGCCGGCAGGGAGAGGAAGTTGGCGATGATGACGAGTGAGGCGATGCCCACGCCGGTGACGCGCGCCCAGCCCGACCCCTGGAACAGACCCATGCTGACGAGCACGGCGACCACGCCCAGGGCGAGGTGGATCCAGCCCCAGCCGGTGAGGTCGAAGGCGAAGACGTAGTTGGGTGTCGAGACGAAGACCTCGTCCTCGGCGATCGCCGCGATACCGCGCATCACAGCGAGGATCCCGGCGATCATGAGCATGACGGCCGCGAAGACCATCATGCCGGTGGCCAGGCCCTGCTTCGCCGTCCTGTGCCCGTGCGTAGGGTGTGTGGCTGCCATCTGCTGCCTCGTTTCTCTTGCGTCCGGCGCGGTCAGCGACCGGAGGTGGAGGTGGCGTGCGGCGAGGATGCCGACGCGCCGGAGCCGCTGAGGACCAGGTGCTTGGCCTTGCTGAACTCCTCGTCGGTGATGTCACCGCGGGCGCGGATCTCGGACAGCCTGGCGAGTTCGTCGACGCTGCTCGTCCGGTCGTCGCCGCCCCTGGCGGTCTGCCGTATGTAACTGTCCATGGCCTCCTGCTGCTCGCGGGCGTGTGCGATCTCCCTGCGTCCCATGTTCTTGCCGCGGGCGATGACATAGACGAACACCCCGAGGAAGGGCAGGACGATGCAGAACACCAGCCAGCCCGTCTTGGCCCAGCCGCTCAGGGAGTCATCGCGGAAGATGTCGAAAACGATCCGGAAGAGCAGCACGAACCACATGATCCACAGGAAGAACCACAGCATCGCCCAGAAGGCGCTCAGCAGTGGAAAGTCGTACGCCAGATAGGTCTGCGCACTCATGTCACTCCTCCGTCCCGGGCGGGGGCCCGGCAGTCGTATGTGCCGTTTTCAGCGTGGTCGCGGTCCGGGACGGCTGCCTCACCCGGAGCGGGTGATCGTGCGGCCGCCGCGCGGTCGGCGGCGGGTGCCGAGCACCCTGCGGTACCAGGCGGACGTGGCCACCGTCTCGCCGAGTGCCAGCCCCGAGACGGCCACCAGGAAGACCGCGATCAGCCACGACAGGAAGGTGAACACGGGCCCCAGGAGGCCGAACTCCTCCAGGCTGCGGTCCATGGCCGTGGGCATCAGCAGACGGGCCGCCCAGCTGAGCACGACCGTCCCCGTCCCCGCCAGGACCGCTCCCGGCAGCAGCTCGCTCCAGCCGACCCTGGCACTGAGCAGCAAGTGCTGCGACCACCACCACAGCAGCGTCGCCCCGAGCAGGGACAGCACTGCTCCGAGAACCGGGCCCACGCCGAAGCCGCTGCGCATCGGCGCCTGGAGGAGCAGATAGACGAGCCAGACCACCAGCCACAGCGGCCAGCGCCAGGCCGCCGCCCGCAGCGGGAGCCGGGGCAGGTCCCAGCACCGCTGGCACACCGCCTGGAGCGCCCGGCTGAAGGCGGTCGCCGAGGCGAGCGTGACGAGCACACCCACGGCCCCGACCGTGTTCCCGGCGGGGCCGGTCGCCTCGAAGGCGCGGCGCACCTCCTCCAGCGTGTCGCCCTGGACCCCGACGACCTTCTGCAGTGCGTCGGCCAGCAGGTCCTGCACGCCCTCGGGTGCGAACGCCGCCACCGTGATCAGCAGCGGAAGGGCGGCGATGAAGGCCTGGGCGGCGAGCCGGACCGCCCCTTCCACGATGTTGAGCGCGACCAGCCTGGGCAGCAGCCGGGCCGCGGGGCCGGACCTCAGGTGCGACGAGATCCGCTCGCCCCTCGGCCTGCGGGACGGTGGAGTCGGGGCGGCGGTGCCGGACATGGCTCATGGAGCCGCGGCCGGGCCCGTTCGCGTCGTGTCCGGGCCCTGTGCGGCAGCGGCGAGCGTCTCCAGGACGATCAGCACGACGACGACCAGGCCTGCCACGAGCGCGACCGCGCCGGCCGTCGGGTGGTTCCACAGGACGAGGGCCAGCACGCCCGCGCCGATGACGATGCCGGTTGTCCATGAGCGGTGCTCCGCCAGGGCGAACCCGGCGGACCCGGTGCGGAGTCCGGCGCGGGACAGGCTCCGGCCGGCGGCCGAGGTGCCCCGGCGGGCGAGGTGCCGGACGGCCCGGGCCCCGCGCCCGGGGCCGTAGAGGTAGGCGGCCAGCGCGGTGATCACCGCGACCACGAGGAGGGTGCGGGTACTGTCGCGCAGGAAGCGGACGAAGGTGTCGTAGATCGCCGCGGCGGCGTCCGGCGGCAGCGTCGCGCTCGGCACGGCGTCCAGGTAGACCCGCCGCAGCAGGGCGAGCGCCACCAGGAACACGATCATCATCACGCCGACGCCGACAGCCGTGACCAGCAGCATGCGCCGGTGCCGGGGAGCGGTCCACACGGCTAGGGCGGCCAGGGCGACCGTCAGCACGGGCAGCCAGGTACCCATGGTGTCCAGCAACCGCATCGCGTCCTTCGCCTTGCCCAGTTCCTCGGCCTGGAACAGCGTGATGGTCCGGTCGGTGTCCGGGATGGCCGCGGCCTTGTCGAAGCCCGCGTCGACGAGACGCTGCTGCACCTCGTCGACCACCTGGCCGAGGTCGAGTTGCACGGTGTCGCCCTCGGCGCGGAGCGCGCCCTCGCGTTCTCCGGTGAGCATGCTCACCACGGCGGCGTGCGCCCGCGTGTTGGCGCCCTCCCACGCCTGTGCGAAGACGTCGCTGGTCACGACGCGGCTGATGGTCCGGTCCACGACGTCGCGGACCGCGGAACGCAAGGGCCCGGCGAGGGACTCGGACGCCTCCACCACACGCGGCGGTGCCCCGGCGTCCGCCAGCGTCCGCGTGAGCGCCTCCGTCACCGCCTCGACATCCACCTGGGCCACCACGCGGGCGGTCAGCCGGTCCGTCACCACGTCCTGGACCGCGGGGTCCGAGGCGAGCGGTGCCACGGTCTGCACGTACCGGCCCGTGTCGGAGACCTGGTCGTCCACCCAGGCGGCGACCACCGACAGCGGCGCGAGCAGCAGGGCCAGGACGAGCAGCACGCCGGCGCCGGACCAGCGCAGCCGGCGGTGACGTACGCCGGCGTTCCGGCGCAGCCGCTCGTACTCCGCGTGTTCTTCCGTGCTCAGGAAGCGCCCCGATGCCTCACTCCCCTCGGCAGGAGGTGGCGGGACGGGGCCGTCGGTCGGGGCCATGGCTGCTCCTCTCATGCGGTGAACGGCCTGTCGCCGTCCCGTGTCCCGCCGGGCTCAGGCGTTCCCGGTGGAGCCGTGCGGAACGGCGGTGGACGACCGGCGCAGCGCAGCCCGCCAGGCGAACGCGAGCCCCGCCTCGGCCAGTCCGAGCAGGACGAGCCACAGGCCGAGCAGCCGGGTCAGCGCGCGGGCCGACTCCGCGGGCAGGGCCAGCACCACGATGCCCGCGACGATGCCCAGGACCGCCATGCCCAGGACGAAGCCGCGGTGCGGCAGGTCCCGGGCGGCGAGGGCGGTGTAGAGCGTGAGGATGCCGGACACCAGCCAGACGAGGCCGACGACCAGCGACAGCGCGGTGATGGTCTGCAGCGGGTTGCGCAGGCACAGCACTCCGGCCAGCACGTACAGCACGGCCAGGAGCAGGCTGGGCAGGCGGTGGCCCTGCTCCTGCCGGGCGAAGGTCGCGACGAAGCGGAACGCTCCGGCCGCCAGCAGGTACAGGCCGATCAGCACCGCCACGACATGCAGGGTGGCCTCGGGCCAGACCAGGAGCAGGATGCCCGGCACCAGGGTCGCCACCGCCGAGGCGAGGATCCACGTCCAGGAGCGTCCCAGCGCCGCCAGCACCTCGGCGGGGTCGCCCGCGGTGCCGTACGGCGACCCTGCGGGCCCGGAATCGGCGCCGGCACGTGGCCCCTGGCTCGGTGACGTGGCCATGGCTCCTCCTCACCGGCGATCCGCCGGTCTGCGGGAACGCCCTTGCCGAGCAGCGTCGCGTGCCCCGCCGGTCTCGGGATCACCCCCGGCGGGTGATCCCTCTCCCGCGCCGCCGCGGTGAGGTGGTGAGGACCCCGTCTGCCGGCAAGGAGCACGAGACACGAGATGAACGATCCAGCGGTGGCCCGGACCACGTCCGCCCGGCTCCGGCAGAAGCAGGACCAGGATCAGGACGAGGAGCAGGAGCGGCGTCGGCGGCCGCACGGCCCGCGCCGACGCGCGCGGGCCGCCGTCCTCGTGCGCGCGGCGCTCATCGCGACCGGTCTCATCACCGTCTACTACGTGCTGCCTCTGGACGGGCGGAGCACGACCGGCACCTCGGTTCTGCTCGCCTGCGGCCTTCTGCTGGTCGTCATGGTCTTCTCGTGGGAGGTGCGCGCCATCGCGCATTCGCCCTATCCGCGGCTGAAGGCCGTCGAGGCCCTGGCCGCCACCCTGGTCCTCTTCCTGCTGCTCTTCGCCGGCACCTACTTCCTGCTGGAGTACTCCACCCCGGGCTCCTTCAGCGAACCGCTGACCAAGACGGACTCCCTGTACTTCACGCTCACCACGTTCACCACCGTCGGGTACGGGGACATCGCCGCCCGTTCCCAGACCGGACGCGTACTGACGATGGTTCAGATGGCGGGCGGGCTGCTGCTGGTGGGCGTCGCCGCACGGATTCTCGCCGGTGCCGTGCAGGCGGGGCTGCGCCGCCGCGGACGGGAGCCCTCGGACGACTTCACCTCGCGGCCGGAGGACTGAGCCATGACCGTACCGGGCCCCCTCATGACCTACCTGTCCCCGGCCGAGCGGGCGGCCGAGGGGCGGAACGTGCGACGGCACGTCCCCCGCTCCTCCCACGGCTTCTTCGACGCGGGTCCGCAGCGCTTCGACCCGGTCGAGGTGCTGGAACGTCAGTCGGCCACCCGTGTACCGGAGTTGGTGCCGATCCGCTACGCCCGCATGCTGGAGTCCCCGTTCCGCTTCTACCGGGGCGCGGCGGCCGTCATGGCGGCGGACCTCGGGGCCGTCGCGGACACCGGACTGCGGGTGCAGCTCTGCGGTGACGCCCATCTGCTGAACTTCCGGCTGCTGGCCTCGCCGGAACGCCATCTGGTGTTCGACATCAACGACTTCGACGAGACGCTGGCCGGGCCGTTCGAGTGGGACGTCAAGCGGCTGGCGGCCAGTTTCGCCATCGCGGGCCGGGCCAACGGTTTCGAGGCCGAGGAGCAGAACCGGATCGTGGAGGCGGGCGTACGGGCCTACCGGCAGCGGATGCGGGAGTTCGCGGGCATGCGCACCCTGGACATCTGGTACGCACAGGACGACGCCGACCGGCTGCGGGAACTGATGGCCGCGTCGATGACCAAGGAGGCGCGGCGCCGTACCGCCGAGGCGACGGCGAAGGCCAGGACCCGCACGCACCTCCAGGCCTTCGAGAAGCTCACCCGGGTCACGGACGAGGGTCGGCGGATCGCCCCCGACCCGCCCCTGATCACGCCGCTGCGGGACCTGGTGAGCGAGTCCGCGCCACGCGGGCAGGAGAGGGAGCTGCGCGCCGTCCTGGAGGGGTACGTGCGGACCCTGTCGTCCGAGCGCCGGCACCTGCTGCGCCGCTACCGGCTGGTCGACATCGCCCGCAAGGTGGTGGGTGTCGGCAGCGTCGGCACCCGCTGCTGGATCGTGCTCCTGCTCGGCCGGGACGACGACGATCCGCTGCTGCTCCAGGCCAAGGAGGCACAGGCGTCGGTGCTCGCCGACCACACCGACGGCATCCGCTACGACAACGAGGGGCGCCGCGTGGTGGCGGGCCAGCGGCTGATCCAGACCACCAGCGACATCCTCCTCGGCTGGACCCACGCCACGGGCCTCGACGGGCACGAGCGGGACTTCTACGTACGTCAGCTGCGCGACTGGAAGGGCATCGCACGGCCGGACACGATGGACCCGGGCCTGCTGCGGCTGTTCGCCGGGCTGTGCGGAGCGAGCCTGGCGAGGGCCCATGCCCGCTCGGGCGATCCCATAGCCATCGGGGCGTACCTCGGCGGCGGGAACGGCTTCGACCGCGCCCTCACCGCGTTCGCGCAGTCCTACGCCGACCGGAACGAGCGGGACTTCGCGGCGCTGGGCGCCGCCGCCCGGTCCGGCAGGATCCGGACGGCGGCGTCCTGAGCCGGTCACTCCGGCAACTGGCGCATCTCCACGACCCTGAGTCCCAGCGACTGGAAACGGGTCAGCAGTCCGTACAGGTGGGCCTCGTCCACGACCGGGCCGTACAGCAGCGTCTGCCCGGACACCACGACGTAGTCCAGTTCCGGGAAGACCTTCGCCAGTGTCTCCGACATCTGTCCGGCGATGCGGATCTCGTAGCGCATGAGCTGCTCTCCCGCGGGCGGCCCGAGAGGGGGAGGCGCGCCCTTCCCTAGTGATGGTCCGCCCCGGCGGCCCGCGCGCCCTCACCCGGCGCAGGTGAACCTCCGGCCCGCGGGCCCGCGTCAGTGCTTGACGACGAACTTGAAGGCGATGATCAGCAACCCGAGCAACAGGTTCACCGCCGCCGACCCGGCCAGCTGCCCCCGGGAGGCACCGGCCCGCAGCGACGCGGCCACCGACCAGCCGACCTGCTCCGCCACCGCCACGGCCAGCGCCAGCCACACGGCGCCCTGCACGTCCAGGCCGAGCAGCGGGCTGACGGCGACGGCGGCGGCGGGCGGACCCGCGGCCTGCAGGATCGGCCACTCCTCGCGGCACACATGCAGTACGGTCGCGCGGTCGACGCTCCGCTGCGCCAGTCGCGCCCCGAACAGCTGCGCGTGCACGTGCGCCAGCCAGAACACCGCACCGGTCAGCACAAGCAGCAGCACCAGTTCCAGCCGGGGCAGCGACCCCAGGGTTCCCGCACCGATCACCACCGAGGCGGCGAGCATGGCGCCGTAGACGCCACCGGTGTAGTCGGCGTGGGCCCGGCGCTCGGCGCCCCGCGCCTTGCGTGCGGCACCGCGATCCGTGGTCATCGGGCCCCTCCTTCGCCGCCGGGCCGCCGCGTGGAGTGCTGCCCGGCCGTCGGCAGATGCGAGGTGACCAGGAAACTGGCAAGGGTGATCCCGCCGGTGGCGAGGACGGCCGCCTTCAGCCCGTCGAGCTGGGCCGATGCGTAGGACTCCGTGACCGCTTCGACCTCAGCGGGCGGCAGACCGGCCTGCTCGGCCGCCGAGCGGACCTGGCCCGTGGAGACGAAGCTGACCCCGGCCTCCAGGGCCACGCCGGTCTGTCTGCGGGCCTCGTCCGACAGCCGGGGATCGGCCTCGACCTGGGTGCCGAAGGCGTGCACCAGGGCTCCGATGAGCAGCGACCCGATGAGGGCGGTGCCCAGTGCGGAGCCCAGGTTCTGGGCCGTGAACTGGAGTCCTCCCGCCTCGCTGCGCTCCTCTTCGCCGACGCCCGACTGGACGACGTTGCCCAGCTGTGAGGCGAGCAGGCCCATGCCCACGCCCAGCACGGCCATGGCCCCCGCGAACTGGGCGTCGTCGATGGCCGGGTCGATCGTCGCCAGCAGCCACACGACCGCTCCCGCGAGGGTCAGCAGAGCCAGCCGCACGACCCGGCGCGGACCGAGCGACCGGCCGAGCCGCGCTGCGAAGAGGGAGGTCGCGAGCATGGTGAGGGACACCGGGAGCAGGCGCAGGCCTGTCTCGAACGCGTCGAACCCCTGCACCACCTGCAGGTACAGCGGGATCGCGAAGAACAGCCCCAGCAGGACGAGGTTCTGGCTCACCAGCATCAGCAGGCCCGACCTCAGGACCGGTCTTCCCAGCAGCGCCAAGTGCACCAGGGCGTCGGCCCCCCGGGTGTCGCGCCGCCGCTCCCAGCGCACGAAGCCGTACAGGACCAGGGCTCCGGCGCCGACGATGAACAGGGTCGGGGCGAAGCCCAGGACGGTGAAGGGCGGGTTGCGCGGCTGCACCCAGCCCCAGGTGCTGCTCTGGAGCACTCCGAGCACGCCCAGCCCGAGGCCCGCGGCGGAGAGCGCCGCGCCCACGCCGTCGAGCCGGGGCCGCGGTTCCCTCACGGCCGTCCTGGGGATCACCCGGTGGCAGAGCAGCACGGCCAGGACGATCACGACCTCGCCGGCGAAGACCAGACGCCACGTGAGGTACGTCGTCATCCAGCCGCCCAGCAGCGGCCCCACCGCGATACCGGCGCCGGCGAGGCCGCCTATCACTCCGTAGGCGACGGCCCGGTCCCGTCCCCTGTAGGACTCGGCGACGAGTGCCGCCATGGACGGCAGGACCATGGCGGCACCGAGACCCTCGATCACCGACCAGCCCAGGGCGAGGACCCACAGACTGGGCGCCACGGCGGTCAGGGCCGATCCCGTGCCGTAGACCATCAGCCCGAGGAGGAACGTGCGCCGGCGTCCGAGGACGTCCCCGAGGCGTCCGCCGATCATCATGAAGGCCGCCATGACCAGGGCGTACAGGGTGATGACCGCCTGGATGGCGGTGACCTCGGTGTCGAAGTCGTCGACCAGCCGGCTGATGGACACGTTCATGACGGAGGTGTCCAGCACCATCAGGAACTGGGCGGTGCCGAGGACGATCAGGGTGCGCCAGCGTGTCACCCGTCCATCCCAGCCGCGCAGCGGCCGTCGCGCCTCACCCTCCCCGGGCGAGGGCGGTGGGACCGGGCCGCGCGGTCACAGGATCCGGGCCTCGCGGGCGCGGCGCACCGCGTCGCTGCGGCGGCTCACGGCGAGCTTGCGGTAGATGCTCTTGAGGTGGGTCTTCACGGTGTTCACCGACAGGTGGAGGTCGGCTGCGATCTCCTCCGTCGACCTCATCTCGGCCAGCCTGCGCAGCACGTCGTGTTCGCGCGCGCTCAGGTCCTCGACGACCGGCGCGGGCGGCTGCGACGGTGCCACGGGTGTGGGGCGGCCGTGTCCGGCTCCGGGGACGAGCCAGCCGCTTGCCAGCTCCCGCAGGCGGCCGGTGCCCAGCAGCGGGCGGATCCAGGGGCCGGCCTCCAGGAAGGGCAGGCGCAGCTGGTCGCGCCTGCCGTCCAGGAGGGCCCGGCCGAGGAGGCGGTGCGCGGCGGTGTGGTCGCCAAGCCCGTGGGCTGCCTGGGCACGGACCAGCGTGGCCCGGACGGTCACCGCCGGCCCGGGCCGGTCGGTCTCCGGCAGGTCGTCGAGCATGGCCAGCGCCTCCTCGGGGTGCCCTGTCGCGAGCCGGGCCCGGGCGGCCTGCACGGTGCAGGCGGCCCGGCGGTCGGCCACCCGCTCGGCGGCCCTGCGGGCCGACTCGGGCCGTCCCTGGGCCAGGTAGGCGGCACAGGCGAGGGCGGCGGCGTGATCCTCGGCCCAGGGTGAGTTCATGACGGCCGGGACGACCGCGTCCGCCGCCGCGAGCGCCGCGCGGGCATCTCCCTTGGCCAGGAGCAGCCGGCCCCGGGTGAGGACCCGGCCCGCTTCCTCGACGGGATCCGCTACGAGCGGGTGCGAGGCGGCGGCCTCGTCGAGAAGCGCCTGCGCCTGGTCGAGTTCGTCACGGTCGATGAGGACGGCGGCCCGGACCAGAGCACCGAGGCCGGCGCCGGAGCGCTGGGGCAGGCTGTAGCGCTGTGCCTGGCCGGCCGCGGCCAGGGCCTTGTGCTCCGCCCGGCCGAGCCAGCCGTTCAGGTAGTCGATCAGAGCCAGGTGGCCCAGAGCCTCCCACCGGGGCAGCGCCATGGCCGCTCCGCCGGGCCGTCCGGCCACCGCCGACAGGACGGCCCGGGCGTCCTCGAAGCGCCCGGCCCACAGGCGGGCGGACCCCAGGTGGGTGAGCAGCAGGGCGTTCAGCTCCGGGTGCTCGTCGAGCAGATGGCCGGGAACCTCCGGCCGGAGCGCCGAGGCCTGCTCCGCGGCGCGCTCGGCCCTGCCCGGGGTCCCGGTCAGCCGCGCCGCCAGGGCTTCCAGCAGGGCGCAGGTGAGCCCGGCCGCCGCCGGGTCCGTCGCGCCGTCCCGGGCCAGCTCCTCCTCGGCCCGTTGCAGGTGCGCCAGGCCGTGTTCGACATCGCGGCCGGCCAGCTCGCGGGCCGCGCGGACCAGGTCCGGGGCCGGGCCCCTGACGTCGGGGCCCATCCGCTCGAACAGCGCGGACAGGTCGTCGGAGCGCAGGCCGGTGAAGAACTGCCCGAGGGCGAGGTCGTCGACCACGGCCCGTGCGGTGAACTCCCAGTCGTCCGCCGCCGCGCCCTGGGCGAGCGCTTCGGGCAGGGCTCCGGAACGCCGTAGCCACTGGGCCGCGCGGCTGCGCAGTTCAGGCTCCAGGCCGGGGAAGCGCTCGCGCAGGTGGGCGCGGAGGATCTCGGCGAACAAGGGGTGCAGGCTGTACCAGGAGTGGCCGAGGTAGTGGACGAAGGCGTTCTCGCGCTGCAACGCGGCCAGTATCGGCTCCGCGTCAGTGCGCTGCGTCAGTACATTGACCAGGTCGGGGCAGCAGCGTTCCAGGACGCTGATGCGCAGCAGCAGATCCTGTGTACCGGGTGCCTGCCGGTCGAGCACCTCGGCGAGCAGGAAGTCGGCCACCGCGCTGTGGTCCGCTTCGAACTGCTTCAGGTAGGCGTGCGGGTCGGTGCCCTGCCGGGCGGCGAGCGCACTCAGCCGGAGACCCGCGGCCCAGCCCCGGGTCCGTTGCACCAGGGCCAGCACGGCGCTCGCGGGCAGGTCCAGGCCATGCCGTGTCAGGAGCTCATGGGCCTCGTCGGGGGTGAAGGCCAGCTCGGCGTCGCGGATCTCCGTCATCTCGCCCGACGCCCGGTAGCGGTGCAGCGGCAGCAGGGGTTCGGTGCGGGTGACCAGGACCAGACGCAGGCCCCGCCCGGCGTGGTGCAGGACGAACTCCAGCTGTTCGGCGATCTCCCGGGAGACCACGCGGTCGAACTCGTCGAGGACGACGAGCGTGGGATCGTCCCTGCCTTCGAGATCGGCGGCGAGGCGGGTGAGCGTCCGCCGGTCCACGCGACCGGCCTCCGCGGGGCTTCCGACCTCGCTCGCCACCGGCACGCCGGCGGCCCGCAGAGCCTGCAGCACGTGCGCCCAGAACACGCCGGGTGCCTGATCGGTGCTCTCGGCGGTGAGCCACGCGACCGGGCGGCTCAGGTTCGAGGCCCAGTCGGCGACCAGGAGCGTCTTGCCCGCGCCGGCCGACCCGTTGACCATGGTCAGGGGCGTGGCCAGGGCCTGGTCGAGGTGTCCGGCCAGGCGTGGCCTGCGCACGAAGGTGGCGGGCCTGGCCGGCAGGGCGAACCGGGTGCGCAGCAGCGGGTCGCCGGTGGGGTCGGCGCACGCGAACCCCGCCTCCGGAGTTTCCTCTACAGCGGCCATGGGGCTCACCCCTGCCTGCCGTCCGTCAGTCGGGCCTGACCTGGCGATCGTCCCGCTCAGCATCTCAGTGTTCGCCCGGCCGCGCATGCCCTGGCCCGGGCCGGGGGTGTGCGGGAGACCACCCGTGGCGGGCGATGCGGCCACCGCCGCGGCCGGGGTCTCCTGGGGTCACGCCCCGCCGCCCGGGCGCGCGGGGCGCATCGGCGATCATCATCCAGAGGCCGCCCGGCTCGACCGGGGCGGCCCGGAACGGGAGTACCGACCATGTGCCGCTGGCTCGCCTACTCGGGAACGCCCGTGCTGCTCGACGACGTCCTCTACCGCCCCGAGCACTCGCTGATCGACCAGAGCCTGCACGCGCGGATGGGGGTCGAGACCACCAACGGCGACGGCTTCGGCGTCGGCTGGTACGCATGGCATCTGCGCACCCCGGCCGTCATCCGCGACACGGGTCCGGCCTGGAGCAACAGCAATCTGCGGGAGATCGCCGACCACGTCCGCTCGTCGCTGTTCTTCGCCCACGTGCGGGCCTCGACCGGAACCGCCGTGCAGCAGACCAACTGCCACCCCTTCCGGCACGGACGCTGGATGTGGATGCACAACGGGGCGATCACCGGGTTCTCCGCGATGCGCCGGGATCTCATGATGTCCATAGCGCCGGAGCTGTTCCCCTCCCTGGAGGGCACGACGGATTCCGAGGTGATGTTCCACGTGGCCCTCACGCTCGGTCTCGACGCCGATCCGCCGGGCGCGGTGGCCCGGATGGCGGGGCTCGTCGAGCGGCTCGGACACGAGAACGGGGTGCCGGAGCCGCTCCAGATGACGATCGCGGTGACCGACGGCGAGCGGGTGTGGTTCTTCCGGTACTCCAGCGGCGGGGCCTCCCGCTCGCTCTACTACAGCAGCAGGGTGGAGGACGTGCGCGCCCTGCACCCCGATCTCGCGTTCCTGAACCACATCTCGGACGAGACCCGGCTGGTGGTGTCGGAACCGCTGGGCGATCTTCCCGGGGTGTGGAACACCGTTCCGGAGAACAGCTACGGCGTCGTCCAGCCCGGCCGGGACCTGCTGCGGCACTTCGAGCCCGAGCCCGTCTGAGCGCCGCCGTGCCGCGGTTCAGTGAAGGTGCGCGGCGAACGCCTCGTACGCGGGGCGGTCGAAGAGGACAAACCTGACCTGCTCGACCGTGGTGCCGGCCGCCCGTACGGTCTCGATCGCGATGCGGGCGCCGTCGTCCATCGGCCAGCCGTAGACGCCGGTGGAGATGGCGGGGAACGCGACGCTGCGGGCGCCGAGTTCACCGGCGACGCGGAGCGACTCGCGGTAGCAGGAGGCGAGCAGGCCGGAGCGGTCCTCGCTCGTGCTGAACACCGGGCCGACGGTGTGGACGACCCAGCGGGCGTCCAGCTCGCCCGCGGTGGTGGCGACGGCCTGGCCGGTGGGCAGGCCCTTGCCGAGGTGCGCCGCGCGGAGCCTGCGGCAGTCCTCCAGGATGGCGGGGCCGCCGCGGCGGTGGATCGCCCCGTCGACCCCTCCCCCGCCCAGCAGTGAGGAGTTGGCCGCGTTGACGATCACGTCGACGCTCTCGCGCGTGATGTCGCCCTGGACCAGCTCGATGGCCGTCATATCTGCCTCAGTCGCTTCCAGACGGCCTTCGCCGCGTTGTGCCCCGACATGCCGTGCACTCCGGGGCCCGGCGGGGTCGCCGACGAGCAGATGAAGACGGCCGGATGCGGGGTGCGGTACGGGAACAGGGTGAGCTTGGGGCGCAGCAGGAGCTGGAGGCCCGAGGCCGCGCCGGAGGCGATGTCCCCGCCGACGTAGTTGGCGTTGCGGGCGGCGAGTTCGGGCGGGCCGGCCGTGGCGCGGGCCAGGACGCGGTCGCGGAATCCCGGGGCGAAGCGCTCCAGTTGGCGCTCGATGGTGTCGGTGAGGTCGCCCGTCCAGCCGTGCGGGACGTGTCCGTAGGCCCAGAAGACGTGCTTGCCCGCCGGGGCCCGGGTGGGGTCGACGACGCTCGGCTGGACCGTGATCAGGAACGGCTTGTCGGGGGCCCGGCCCTGACGGGACGCCGCGTTCAGGGCCGCGCCGATCTCCGCGCTGCTCGCACCGACCTGCACCGTGCCGGCGGCGCGGGCCTCCTTCGCCGTCCAGGGCACGGGGCCGTCCAGCGCGTAGTCGACCTTGAAGACTCCCGGTCCGTAGCGGTAGCCGGCGTAGTGGCTGCCGAAGCCGGCGATGCGGGCCAGGGCGGTGGGCGAGGTGTCGAAGACGTACGCCCGGGCCGGTGGCAGGTCGTCGAGGCGCTTGACCTCGTAGTCGGTGTGGACGCTGCCGCCGAGGTCCCGCAGGTAGGCGGTGAGGGCGTCGGAGAGGGACTGGGAGCCGCCGCGGGCGACGGGCCAGCCTCGGGCGTGCGCCGCGAGGGCGAAGACCAGGCCGACGGCACTGGTGGCCAAGCCGCCGAGCGGGGCCATGACGTGGGCGACGAGCCCGGAGAACAGGGCCTTGGCCGGTTCGTCGCGGAAGCGGCGCATCAGCAGCGTCGACGGGGGCAGCCCGGCCAGGCCGAAGCGCGCGAGCGTCACCGGGTCGCGGGGCAGCGCGGTCAGCGGCAGCGACATGAAGTCCCGGGCGAGGGTGTCCCACTTGGGCAGGAAGGGCTCGATGAGCCTGCGGTAGGCGCCGGCGTCGCGCGGGCCGAAGGAGGCGGCCGTCTCGCCGACCGTGCGGGCCAGGACGGCCGCCGTGCCGTCCGGGAAGGGGTGCGCCATGGGCAGTTCGGCGTGCAGCCACTCCAGGCCGTACCGCTCCAGCGGCAGGGCGCGGAACGCCGGGGAGTTGATGGCGAGCGGGTGGGCCGCGGAGCACGGGTCGTGCCGGAAGCCGGGGAGGGTGAGCTCCTCGGTGCGGGCTCCGCCGCCCACGGTGCTGCGGGCTTCGAAGACGGCGACGGAGAAGCCGCGGCGGGCCAGCTCCACGGCCGCGGTCAGTCCGTTCGGCCCCGCACCCACTACGACGGCATCGAGCATCGACGGCACCTCGGACCCCTTCGTCAGCCGACGGCCACTGGGGATCAGGATATGCCCGGGGACTGACAGTCACCGGCCGCCGGTGATTTCCGGCGGGGAAGGCCGCTTTGCGGCGACCGAAACCCTTCGCTTGCACACCCTGTGTAGTCCCATGTGCGCACCACGCAACGGGATGCCGCTCATGCCCCGCCCGACAGCAGGCTCACGACCCTGCGGGCCGTGGCCGCGTCGCGGGCGGCGGTGAAGGGCAGGGCGTTGCCGCCGGCGATGCGGAAGGGCTCGCCCGCACGCGTCAGGTGGGCGCCGCCGGCCTCCTCCACCAGCAGCAGACCGGCCGCGTGGTCCCAGGCGGCTTCCCAGGAGAACGCCACCGCGTCCGACTCGCCGCGGGCGATGGCGAGATACTCAAGGCCGGCCGAGCCGCACGGGCGCGGTGCCACGCCGTCGGTGCGCAGGCCGAGCAGGGCGTGCTTCTCCTCGTCCGTCGTGTAGTCGGGGTGGGAGGTGGCCACGCGCAGGTCCCGGCCGGGCTCCGGCACTCCGGCGAACAGCCGCTCCCCGTCGAGGTGGGCGCCCTTGCCCCGCTGGGCGGTGGCGAGCCGGTCGCGGGCGGGCGCGTACGTCCAGGACGCGAGCAGGGTGCCGCGGTGGGCCAGGGCGACCAGGGTGCAGAACCCCGCCTCGCCGCGGACGAACTGGCGTGTCCCGTCGACCGGGTCGACGATCCAGACCGGGGCGTCGCCGCGTATCGCCTGGTACGACGCCGGGTTGGCGTGGACCGCCTCCTCGCCGACCACGACCGAGCCGGGCAGCAGGGCGACCAGGGCCTCGGTCAGATACAGCTCGGCCTTGCGGTCGGCGTCGGTCACCAGGTCGTGCGGGCCGCTCTTCTGGTCGACCTCGTGTGCGGCCAGCCGGCGCCAGCGGGGCATGATCTCGGAGGCGGCCGCCTTGCGGATCGCCTCCTCGACGTCGAAGGCGTGCTGTGCGAGAAACTCTTCGATGGTTTCGGTGCTGTCGTTCACCCCTCCATGACAACACGGACCACTGACAGGCCCTGCCCGCCGGGTTCACTCCCGGTGGCAGCGCGATGAACAGCGGGGGCGGCCGGACGCCGACGGGCGCCGAGCGCGGCGGCGGCCCCGCCGGATCACCGGCCCACCGCGTACCCCTGCATCCCGCGCGGGTTCGCCGCGGCCGACAGCACGCCCGTCTCCGGGTCCCGCGCGACCGCGCACAGCCTGCCCTCCGACCAGGGGCCGCCCACGGTCACGTCGTGGCCGCGCCGCCGCAGTTCCCCGACGACGGCCGGGTCGGTGCGGGACTCCACGGTGACGCTGCCCGGGCGCATGCCGCGCGGGTAGAAGGAGCCGGGGAAGCTGTCGTTGTGCCAGTTCGGGGCGTCGATGGCGCCCTGGAGGTCGGGTCCGCCGCGCACGGGGGCGCGCAGCGCCACCGCGAGGAAGAAGTGCAGCTGCCACTGGTCCTGCTGGTCACCGCCGGGCGTGCCGAACGCCATGACGGGCACGCCGTCGCGCAGGGCGATCGAGGGTGTGAGGGTGGTGCGGGGACGGCGGCCCGGGGTGAGGGAGTTGGGCAGGCCCTCCTCCAGCCAGGTCATCTGGAGCCGGGTGCCGAGCGGGAAGCCGAGTTCGGGCACGACCGGGTTGGACTGGAGCCAGCCGCCGCTGGGGGTGGCCGAGACCATGTTGCCCCAGCGGTCGACGACGTCGAGGTGGCAGGTGTCGCCGCGGGTGGTGCCGTCGGCGAGGATCTCGGGTTCGCCGGGAACGGGGGACGCCGGGCTCTTGGCGACGGTCGGTTCGCCGACGCCCAGGGCGTCGAAGCCCTCCTGTGCCGCGGCGGCCACGCGCGCGTGCGCGCACAGGCGGGGGGTGCGTCCGCCGGGGCTGCCGGGCAGCAGGTCGTTCTCGGCCCGCTCGCCGACGAGGGCGCGGCGGGCCGTGTTGTAGGGGCCGGACAGCAGGTCGTCGAGCGGTACGTCGGCGGCGTCCCCGTACCAGGCCTCCCGGTCCGCCATGGCGAGCTTGCAGTTCTCGACCAGGAGATGGACGTAGTCGGCGGAACCGTACGGGGGCAGTTCGGGCGGGAGCAGGGCGAGTTGCTGGAGGAGGACGGGGCCCTGGCTCCAGGGGCCCGGCTTGCACACGGTCCAGCCGTTCCAGTCGTACGTCGCCGGTGTCTCGTAGGTCGCGGACCAGGCGGCGAGGTCGGCCGCCGTGAGGGTGCCGGTGTGCCGTCGGCCGCTGGTGTCCCTGGTCGGGCGGCCGGCCTGGCGGACGAGGGCGTCGGCGATGAACCCTTCGCGCCACACCTGCCGGGCGGCCTCGATCCGCGCCTGTCTGTCGCCCGCGCCGGCGGTCTCGGCGAGCAGGCGCTTCCAGGTGGCGGCGAGTGCGGGGTTGGCGAAGAGCTCGCCGGGGCGCGGTGCCTTGCCGCCGGGCAGGTAGACGTCCGCCGACGAGGTCCACTCCGTCTCGAACAGCTCGCGCACGGTCTCGACGGTCTCGCCGACGCGCTCCACGGGCGCGTGGCCGTGCTCGGCGTAGCCGATGGCGTACTTCAGGACGTCTTCGAGGGCCAGGGTGCCGTGGTCGCGCAGCAGCAGCATCCACGCGTCGAACGCGCCCGGCACGGCGGCCGCGAGCGGCCCGGTGCCGGGGACGAGGTCCAGGCCGAGGCCCCGGTAGTGCGCGACGGTCGCCCCGGCCGGTGCGACGCCCTGCCCGCACAGCACCCGTACCTCGCCGCCGGCCGGGGCGAGCAGGATCGGCACCTCACCGGCCGGGCCGTTGAGGTGCGGCTCGACGACGTGCAGCACGAAGGCCCCCGCCACGGCCGCGTCGTAGGCGTTGCCGCCGTTCTCCAGGACGGCCATCGCGGACTGCGAGGCGAGCCAGTGGGTGGAGGCGACCATGCCGAAGGTGCCCTGGAGGGTGGGGCGGGTGGTGAACATACGGCCTTCTTCTCTCGTCGTCCGGGGCGCTCAGGGGCCACGCCACCCGTCCCCCTCCCCTGGTCGGGGTCCTGGCAAAACCTCGGGTAAACCACCCACCGGCTGCTGAACCGACCGATTTCCGGGCGGTGGAAAGGGGTGTCCCGTCACCGCGCAGCCACGGAGCGAGTTCGCACTTCCGCACCACAGACACTCGTGTGAGACTGTCGTCCCGTCCGCCGTGCGGACCCGCTCCGCACCTTCCGTCCCCCACGAGAAGGGCGCCGTGCGTTCCCTACCTCTGCCCCTCGCCCTGACCGCCCGTCTGTCCCCGGTGGTGGTGCTCGCCGCGGCGGGCTGGGCGCTGTCGTCCGGTCCGCTCGCCGCGCCGCAGGCAGCCGAGCACAGGCCGGCCGAGGAGAAGACCGAGAACCGGTCCGCGTCCGCCCCGTCGACGTCGACGGTGTCGAAGGCGTACTCGGCCGCGCCCGCCCCGTGCGAGAGCGTCGCCAAGAAGACGATCGAGTCGCTGGTGCCGGGCGCCAAGACGGCGGGCAAGGAGATCCCGTCCACGGACTCGGAGCTGCGCCGCACCTGCTCCTGGAACGCGCTCAAGGGGTACGACTACCGCTGGCTCGACGTGTCCTTCGAGGTGATGGAGTCGGACGACGCCGCGGAGAAGTCGTACGAGGCGCACCTCGGCAAGAAGAGCGGCGGCGGGGCCGTCCCCGGTCTGGGCGACAGCGCGTACTCCGTCGTGAACCTCACGACCGAGGACAAGCAGGAGACCCGCGAGGGCGTCGTGATCGCCCGCGCCTCCAACGCGCTGGTGATGATCACCTACAACGGCAGTGACTTCGAGTCGAAGAAGGCGCCCAGCACGGACGCGATCAACAAGGGCGCCATCAAGGCCGCGAAGGAAGCCGTGGCCGCGCTGGAGAGCGACAAGGGCTGACACGCCCTCCAGCGCGCCGGTCTTCCTCAGACGGTGCTGCGGCCCCGCGTGGCCATCAGCGCCAGGTACAGGACCATCGACGTGCCCAGGCCCACCGCCCAGCCGTAGTCGGCCAGATCGGCCAGCGCCGGGATGGGACGGCCGTCGATCAGCGGCTTGAAGCTCGCTCCGCCGACGGCCAGGACACCGCCGACCGCGAACGCGACGACGGCCCGCCAGTTCCAGCCGCCCTCGTACCAGTAGCGGCCGCCCGGGCGGTACAGGTCGGCGAGGTCGAGCCGGGAGCGGCGCAGGATCCAGTAGTCGGCGATGAGGATGCCCGCGACGGTGCCGAGCAGGCCGCCGACCAGCCCGAGCCAGGTGAAGATGTAGCCCTGCGGGTCGGAGTACAGCTTCCACGGGAAGATCAGCACGCCCAGGACGCAGGTGGCGAGGGCGCCGGCCCGGAAACTGATCCTGCGGGGCGCGATGTTGGAGAAGTCGAACGCCGGCGAGACCAGGTTGGCCGCGACGTTGACGGAGAGCGTCGCCACCAGGACGGTGACCAGCGCGAAGAGCAGGCCGACCGTGTTGTCCGTCTTCGCGGCGAGCTGGACCGGGTCCCAGATGGCCTCGCCGTAGACGGCCTGGCTGCCCGAGGTGACCATGACCGACAGGAACGCGAAGAGGGTCATGGTGGTCGGCAGGCCGAGGGCCTGGCCCCGGGTCTGCGCCTTCTGGCTCTTGCCGTAGCGGGTGAAGTCGGGGATGTTCAGCGACAGCGTGGACCAGAAGCCGATCATGCCCATGAGGGCGGGGGCGAACAGCTTCCAGAAGTCGGCGCCCCAGCCGAGCTTGGAGGGCTGGTCGAAGAGCGGGCCGAAGCCGCCCGCCTTGTCGCTCATCCACCACAGCATCACGAACGCGCCGACGAGCACGAAGGGCGCCGCCCAGTTCTCGAAGCGGCGGATGGTCTCCATGCCCCGGTAGATGATGACGACCTGGAGCGCCCAGAAGATCGCGAACGACAGCCACATCGTCCAGGCGTAGCCGCCGACCTTCGACGCGTCCGTCCAGCCGGTGCCGATGAGCTTGCCGGCCAGGAAGTAGATGGCCTCGCCGCCGATCCAGGTCTGGATGCCGAACCAGCCGCACGCCACCAACGCCCTTACGACGGCGGGGAGGTTGGCGCCGCGGATGCCGAAAGAGGCGCGGGCGAAGACCGGGAAGGGTATGCCGTACTTGGGTCCTGCGTGTCCGGTGAGCAGCATCGGTATCAGCACGATGACGTTGGCCAGGGCGATGGTGAGCACCGCCTGCTTCCAGTCCATGCCGACGGCGATGAGCCCGGAGGCCAGGGTCCAGGAGGCGGTGTTGTGGGCCATGCCGACCCACAGCGCGGAGAAGTTGTAGGTGGTCCAGGTGCGCTTCTCGACCGGGACCGGCAGCAGGTCCTCGTTGGCGTAGGGGCCGGTCGGTGCGGGGGCGCCCGGGGCGATCTCCACCCGGCCGTCGGCGAGGGTGACTTGGGTGGTCGGCGGTGGGGCCGTGGGAGCGGTATCGGTCATGGGCCGGGCCAATCAGGGGAGGCGGGACGGGAAAGGCCGTGCGGTGAGCCGATGGGGGGTGCGCTCGGGAGCGTCCTGGGCCCCCTTCCCGAGCCGCTGGGAAGGGGGAGTTCACACGGGTGGGGCGGCGGAGGTCAGCCGTTGACGGCCGGGATCACCCGGGATCCGTAGGCCTCGATCACGGCCTCCTGCGCGTCGTGCATGTCGTAGACGGCGAACTGGTCCACGCCGAGCGCGCGCAGCGCCTCCAGCTTCTCGATGTGCTTCTCGACCGGGCCGATCAGGCAGAACCGGTCGACGATCTCGTCGGGCACGAACTGGGTGTCCGGGTTGCCGGCGCGGCCGTGGTGGGAGTAGTCGTAGCCCTCGCGGGCCTTGATGTAGTCGGTGAGTTCGTCGGGGACGGCGGCGGAGTGCTCGCCGTACTTGGAGACCAGGTCGGCGACGTGGTTGCCGACCATGCCGCCGAACCAGCGGCACTGCTCGCGTGCGTGGGCGAGCGCCTCGGGCGAGTCGTCCTCGGTGACGTAGGCCGGCGCCGCCACGCAGACGGTCACCTCGGCGGGGTCCCGGCCGGCGGCTACGGCCGCGTCCTTCACGGCCTTGACCATGTACTCGGTGAGGTAGAGGTCGGCCAGCTGGAGGATGAACCCGTCCGCCTCCTCGCCGGTCATCTTCAGGGCCTTGGGGCCGTACGCGGCCATCCACACGGGCAGTTCGGCACCGGGCTTGATCCAGGGGAATCTGACGACGGTGCCGCCGCCGAGGTCGGCCTCCCGTCCGCTGCCGAGGTCGCGGATGACCTTCATGGCCTCGCTGATCCGGGCCAGGGTGTTGGGCTTGCGGCCGGCCACGCGCATCGCCGAGTCGCCGCGGCCGATGCCGCAGACCGTGCGGTTGCCGAACATGTCGTTGAGGGTGGCGAAGGTGGAGGCGGTGACCTCCCAGGTGCGGGTGCCGGGGTTGGTCACCATCGGCCCGACCTTCAGGGTCGTGGTGTTGGCGAGGATCTGGCTGTAGATCACGAACGGTTCCTGCCACAGCACGGCGGAGTCGAAGGTCCAGCCGTACGAGAAACCGTTGCGCTCCGCGCGCTTCATCAGGCTGATCACCCGCGAGGCGGGCGGGTCTGCCTGCAGGACGAGTCCGAAGTCCATCTGCGCCACTCCTAGGTGAGGTACTGACAGGTGGATCGCGGGGTGAACACGCCGTGCCCGGCGCGGCCGGTGTACTCCCGCTCGGTGATGACGGGTTCGCCGCGCGAGAGGACCGTCTCGACCCGGCCGGTGGTGCGCCTGCCCTCGTACGCCGAGTAGTCGACGTTCATGTGGTGGGTCTCGGCGGACATGACCTGCTCGGCGTGCGGGTCGTAGATGACGACGTCGGCGTCGGCGCCCGGCGCGATGGTGCCCTTCTTCGGGTACAGGCCGAACATGCGGGCCGGGGACGCGCAGGCGATCTCGATCCAGCGGCGGCGGGAGATGTGCCCGTCGAGGACGGCCTGGTGGAGCAGGTCCATGCGGTTCTCGACGCCCGGCAGGCCGTTGGGGATCTTGGAGAAGTCGCCGCGGCCGAGTTCCTTCTGGCCTACGAAGCAGAAGGGGCAGTGGTCGGTGGAGACGACCTGGAGGTCGTTGGTGCGCAGGCCGCGCCACAGTGCGGCCTGGTGTTCCTTCGGCCTCAGGGGCGTGCTGCACACGTACTTGGCGCCCTCGAAGTCCGGCTCGGCGAGGTTGTCGGTGGACAGGAACAGGTACTGCGGGCAGGTCTCGCCGAAGACGGGCAGCCCCTCGTCGCGGGCCCGGGCCAGCTCGGCGACCGCCTCCGTCGCCGAGACGTGCACGACGTACAGGGGCGCGCCGGCCACCTGCGCGAGCTTGATGGCGCGGTGGGTGGCCTCGGCCTCCAGCAGGGCCTTGCGGACCTCGCCGTGGTAGCGCGGGTCGGTCTCGCCGCGGGCCAGGGCCTGTTCGACGAGGACGTCGATCGCGATGCCGTTCTCGGCGTGCATCATGATCAGCCCGCCGTTCTCGGCGGAGCGCTGCATGGCGCGCAGGATCTGTCCGTCGTCGCTGTAGAAGACCCCCGGGTAGGCCATGAACTGCTTGAAGGAGGTGACGCCCTCCTCGACCAGGTGGTCCATCTCCTTGAGGGTGTGCTCGTTGACGTCGGAGACGATCATGTGGAAGCCGTAGTCGACGGCGCAGTTGCCCTCGGCCTTGGCGTGCCAGGCGTCGAGTCCCTCGCGCAGGCTGTGGCCGACGCTCTGCACGGCGAAGTCGATGATCGTCGTCGTGCCGCCCCAGGCGGCGGCCCGGGTGCCGGTCTCGAAGGTGTCGGAGGCGAAAGTGCCGCCGAAGGGCAGCTCCATGTGGGTGTGGGCGTCGACGCCGCCGGGGATGACGTACTTTGCGGTGGCGTCGATGGTGCGGTCTGCGGTGAAGGCCTGCGCCGCCGGGGTGTTGGACGCGGCGAGGGCGGCGATGCGGCCGTCCTCGATCAGGACGTCGGCGTGGATCTCGTCGGATGCGGTGATGACGAGGCCGCCGCGGATCACTGTACGGCTGCTCATGTCGTGGTCGCTCCTCGCAGTGGATGCGTGCCGGTTGTAGGTGGTTGCTCGCGCAGTTCCCCGCGCCCCTGAGGGCGTCCTAAGGTGCTGTCAGTGGTCCGTACGCGCCGGGTGCGCGGTCCCTGTAGAACTGCCAGCGGTCGCGGACCTCGCGGAGTTTGGCCATGTCCAGGTCGCGGACGACCAGTTCGGGCTCCTTGTCGCTCGCCACCTCGCCGACGAACTGGGCCTCCGGGTCCACGAAGTACGAGGTGCCGTAGAAGTCGTTGTCGCCGTACTCCTCGACGCCGACCCGGTTGATCGCGCCGACGAAGTACTCGTTGGCCACGGCCGCCGCCGGCTGCTCCAGCTGCCAGAGGTAGCCGGACAGGCCGCGGGAGGTGGCCGACGGGTTGAAGACGATCTCGGCGCCCGCGAGGCCCAGGGCGCGCCAGCCCTCGGGGAAGTGGCGGTCGTAGCAGATGTACACGCCGACCCGGCCGACCTTGGTGTCGAAGACGGGCCAGCCGCTGTTGCCCGGGCGGAAGTAGAACTTCTCCCAGAAGCCCCGCACTTGCGGGATGTGCGTCTTGCGGTACTTGCCGAGGTAGGAGCCGTCCGCGTCGATCACGGCGGCGGTGTTGTAGAGGACGCCGGGCTGCTCCTCCTCGTACATCGGCAGCACCAGGACGATGCCGAGTTCCTTGGCGAGGGCCTGGAAGCGGCGCACGATCGGGCCCTCGGGGATCTGCTCGGCGTACTCGTAGAAGGCCGGGTCCTGGACCTGGCAGAAGTACGGGCCGTAGAACAGTTCCTGGAAGCACAGGACTTGAGCGCCCTGCGCGGCCGCGTCGCGGGCCGCCTGCTCGTGGACCTGGATCATCGATTCCTTGTCGCCCGTCCAGGCGGTCTGGAAGACGGCGGCGCGGATCACTCGGCTCATCGGGACCTCCGGTCGCTCGGTGTGCCGTGAGCCTAGGGAGGGCGGAGGGCGTCTTTGAGGTGCAGCGTGTCACGTCAAAGGGCGTGCGGCGTGCCACCGTGTCACTCTTTCGGGGTCCCATGTTTCACCGCCGTTTTCCCAGGTGGTCGGGTGTTTCACTGCTGTTGCGCGTCGTGCGCGAGGAGAGCGATGTGCACCGAGGCAGCCTGCTCGAAGTCGTCGAGGTCCACCCCGAGGCGGACCTGTATCGCCTCCAGGCGGCGGTAGAGGGCCGGCCGGGAGACGTGGTGGAGCTGGGCGGTGCGGGACTTGTTGCGGCCGGTGGCGAGGTAGGTGCGCAGCACCGACAGCAGGTCCTCGTCACTCTCGCGCAGCAGCCCGTCCAGCTCCCGCTCCGCGAAGGACTGCACGTGCGGGTCGTCGCGCAGCAGCCGGATCAGGCCCCGCAGGTGGACGTCCTTGAGGCGCACGACCGGCGGGAGGTCGAGGACGGCGGAGGAGTCGGCCACGGCGTCCGCGACGTGCTGGGCCTCGCGCAGTCCGGTGGGTACGTCGTCCCAGGCGGCGCGGGCTTCGGCCGCGGCCACGACGGTGTGGTCCGGGCCCGTCTCGGTCCGCAGCCGTGCCGCGAAGTGCGCGGCGAGGGCACCCGCGTCCTGGTCCCGGGGCAGGCTGAGCAGCACGGCGGTCGCCCCGTCGGCCAGTTCGGCGACCAGCCCGGGCAGGCCCAGCAGCCGCAGGAGGCGTTCGAGGCGGGCGGGGTCGCCGTCGCGGACGACCAGCGGTACGAAGGTGCGCCGGTTGACCGGCAGCCCGGCCGCACGGGCCCGGGGCAGCAGTTGCCGTGCCGGTACGACGCCGCTGACCAGGTCGGTCAGCAGACTCTGCGCGGACTGCTCCTCCCAGGAGCAGGCGGCGCCGCCGGCGAGCATGCGGTGCAGGACGAGGGCCTCGGCGGCGCGGTCGGCCAGCAGCCGTCCGGTGGCGGTGTCGCCCCGGTAGCCGCACAGCACGATCCGGCCCCAGCGCTCCCCGCGCCCGCCCAGTTCGGCCCGGATCCAGCCGTCGCCCTCGACGCCGCCGGCCTGCCGGGCGATGCGCTCCCAGTCGCGCAGCACGTCGTCCACCGCGGGCCGCTCCCCCGCCGTGCCGAGGACGCGGTGGGCGAGGTTGGTGACGACGACCGGGCAGGCGCTGTGCCGGGCGACCTCGTCGAGCAGGCGTTGCAGCGGGGCGCCGGCGGTGATGAGGGCGGTGAGTTCGGTGCGGACGGCCTCGGAGAGGCTGACGGCGGCGAACTTGCGGCGCACGAGCCGCGACTGGACCTCCTCGGTCAGTTCGGCGAAAGGGAAGGGCCGGTGCAGGACGACCATCGGCAGTCCGCACCGCTCGGCGGCCCGGCGCATCACGTCCGGCGCCGCGGGGAAGGCGCGGCCGAGTCCGAGGACGACGGCGGCGGCCTCCGCCCGGTGCAGCGACCGGACGTACTCGGCCTGCTTGTCCTCGTCGCCGGCGAGCAGCACGCCGGTGGTGAGGACCATCTCGCCGCCGCTGAGCATCACACCGACGTCGGCGGCCTCGGCGACGTGCACCCAGCGCACCGGCCGGTCGAGGTGGCTCGCGCCGGCCACCACCTCGGGCTCCCCGGCGAGCACCCGTTCCAGGGTGAGGACCTGCCGGACCGACAGGGCGGGCTCCAGGGAATCCAGGGTGATGGTCATGATGGCGGGCCCCTTGCTCAGTGCACTGCTACGGGATGCTCCGCAGAGCGTTCTCGAGGATCGCGGCGCCCTCCTCGGCCTCCGCGACGTTGAGGGACAGCGGCGGTGCGACGCGCAGCGCACTGGTGTCGTGCCCGCCGCCCTTTCCGATCAGCAGGCCGCCCTCGCGGGCCGCCTCCAGGACGGCCGCCGCGGTCTGCGGATCGGCCTCGTCGGTCCCCGGTTTCGTGATCTCGATGCCGATCATCAGGCCGCGGCCGCGTACCTCCCGTACGGCCGGAACGTGCGCGGCGACCGCCCGCAGCCGTTCGATGAGCAGGCCGCCGACGCGCCGGGCGTTGCCCTGGAGGTCGTGTTCCAGCAGGTAGGTGAGGTTGGCGAGGCCCGCCGCCATGGTGATCTGGGTGCCGCCGAAGGTGGAGATGCTGTTGGAGTCCAGGCAGTTCATGATCTCGGAGCGGGCGACGACCCCGCCGATGGACATGCCGTTGCCGATGCCCTTGGCGAAGGTCATGATGTCGGGCGGCCCGTTGCGGCCGTGGGCCTGCCAGCCCCAGAAATGCTCGCCGGTGCGGCCCCAGCCGGTCTGCACCTCGTCGGCGATCCACAGGATGCCGCGCTCGTGCAGCACCTCGCGGAAGGCGGCGTAGAGCCCGTCCGGTGGGGCGGTGAAGCCGCCGACGCCCTGGACGGGTTCGGCGATCAGCGCGGCCGGCGGGCGGGTGTGGCCGAGCAGGTCCTTCAGGTCGTCGACGCAGGCCGCGATGAAGGCGTCGTCGCTGAGCGAGGCGAACGGGCCGCGGGTGCGCACGCCGCCGTGCACGTACAGCGTCTGGAGCGGGGAGAGCGAGGTCGGCGACCAGCCGCTGTTGCCGGTGATGCCGACGGCGCTGAAGGAGCGGCCGTGGTAGCTGTTCCGCATGGCCAGGATGGTGTTGCTGCGCCGGTAGGCGGTGGCCAGCAGCAGGGCGGTGTCGTTGGCCTCGGTGCCGGACGTGGTGAAGAAGACGCGGGCGTCCGGGATGCCGCTCAACTGGGCGATGCGCTCGGCCAGTTCGACCATCGGGCGGTTGAGGTAGAGGGTCGAGGAGTGGATGATCCGCCCGGCCTGCTCGCTCACCGCCTTGGTCACCTCGGGCAGCGCGTGCGCCGTCATGGTGGTGAGGATGCCGCCGAAGAAGTCGAGGTACCGGTTGCCCCGCGCGTCCCAGACGTGGCGGCCCTCGCCGTGGGTGATCTCCAGGGGCTCCTCGTAGTAGAGGGCCAGCCAGTCCGGGAGCACGGCCCGATGGCGGCCCAGGAGGTCGTTGGTCACGGCTGCACCAGCCCTTCGTAGGCGTCGGGACGGCGGTCGCGGTAGAAGGCCCACGTCTGCCGCACTTCTTCGATCAGGTCGATGTCCAGCTCCCGGATCACGAGCTCCTCCTCGCTGTCGCTGGCGACGTCCCCCACGAACTGCCCACGCGGGTCGACGAAGTAGCTCGTGCCGTAGAAGTCGTTGTCCCCGTACTCCTCCTGCCCCACGCGGTTGATCGCGGCGATGTAGTACCCGTTGGCGACGGCGGCCGCGGGCTGCTCCAGCCGCCACAGGTGGGAGGACAGGCTCCGGTGGGTGGCCGAGGGGTTGTAGACCAGCTGGGCGCCGGCCAGGCCCAGTTGGCGCCAGCCCTCCGGGAAGTGGCGGTCGTAGCAGATGTAGACGCCGACCTTGCCGACGGCCGTGTCGAAGACGGGCCAGCCCAGGTTCCCGGGCTTGAAGTAGAACTTCTCGCGGAAGCCCTTGAGCTGCGGGATGTGGTGCTTGCGGTACTTGCCGAGGTAGGTGCCGTCGGAGTCGATCACGGCCGCGGTGTTGTAGTAGAAGCCGGGCTGTTCCGCCTCGAACACCGGCGCGACGATCACCATGCCGGTCTCGCGCGCGAGCGCCCGCATCCGCCGCACGGTCGGCCCGTCGGGGACGGGCTCGGCCCAGCGGTAGTGCTCCGGCTCCTCGACCTGACAGAAGTAGGGGCTGTTGAAGACTTCCTGGAAACCGATGATCTTCGCGCCCCGGCGGGCCGCCTCGCGGGCGTGCTCCTCGTGTTTCGCCACCATGGACTCGGTGTCGCCGGTCCAGGTGGCCTGGACCAGGGCGGCACGTACGACGTTGGCCATGAGCTGCTCCTTCGACGCGACGTCTGCGCCTCTACGCCCGTAGAAGCGGGCCGTAGAGCCACGAACGTAAGCCTCTGGCACGGGGTTGCCAAGACCATCGTCGCCAACCCGCGGGGCATTGCGCGATTCGCACTCCTGTGGGTGAGTCGCCCCGGGTGCGACGTCGCCGGTCAGGCGGAGAATCCAGCGACCCGCAGGGCGTGCACGAGATCCCAGCTGCGCTCGTCCGACACACCCCGGGCGGCCTCCAGGAGGAGCGGCACGAGGCGCCGCGGGTCGGGTGCGGCGCTGCGGGCGGCTTCCTCGGGGGTCCGGGCCCTCACGTACGCGTCGAGCAGCACGCGCACCTCGCGGTGGCGCCCCTCGGTGGTCAGGCCGAGGACGGCGTCCCCGACCTCGCCGGGCGGCCGTGCGATCCCCTGCCGCAGCATCTGCCGCCCGTCCTCCGCCCGCCCCGCCTCGACCAGCGCGTCGGCGGCGGCGACCAGTCGCCCGGCGGGCAGCGAGGCGGCTTCCCACAGCAGGGTCTGCCAGTCGGCGTCCAGGCCGGCGCGGTGCAGGCGCTCCGCGAGCAGCGGAAACCGGGCGGGCTCCCACGCGGCCACCTCGGTCAGCAACGCGTGCGCCTCCCCGCTGCGCCCGTCGCGCCGCAGCCGGGCCAGCAGGTCGACGGTCCGCCCGACCTCGGCCGGCTCCGCGTCCCCGGACGGGCCGGCCTCCGGTGCCGCCGGTTCCACCACCGCCTCCTCGGCGGCCCCCGCGAAGCGCGCACCGCGTGGAGTGCGGCCGGGGGCCGTGGGGGCGGGCGCGGCCAGGTCCGGCACCAAGGCGGCCGGCGGCACGACGACGGCCGCGGCACCCTCGTCCACCATCCCGGCGAAACGAGCACTGCCGCGCCGTCGTCTGCGCGTTTTGGGGGTAGCCGGAGTGGGGTCGGCGGGTGGGGATTCGGGAGCGCCGGAGGCGGAGTCGGCGGCGGGGGTGCCGAACGCGCCGGGGGCGGCTGGGGCTGCGCCCCAAGCGGTGAACCCGCCGGACGTACCGGGTGCAGCGGCTTCCCCGGGGGTGGTCAGGCTCGCGGGCTGCTGCGGGGCGTGCGGCCGGGCCGCCGGGCCTGGGCCCAGCACGCCGTGCGCTCCGACGGCCGGAACGCCTGTGTCTGCCCCGGCCTGGGCGGGGAGCACGCCGGGCCCCTGGACCTCCCCCGGGGCGGTCCGGCCCGGGAGGTACTGCGGGGTGTTCCGCCGGGGCTCTCGGCTTACGGCGTCGTAGTGGCCGACGGCGTCGGCCACGGCCCCGGTCGCCTCCCCCGGAGCAGTCCGGCCCGCGAGATACCGCGGGGCGCGCCGCCCGGCCCCTCGGCCTACGGCGTCGTAGTGGCCTGCGACATCGGCCACGGCCGGGTCAGGGGCAGGGAGAGCATCGGCCCCGTCGGCTTCCCCGGGGGCGGTCCGGTTCGCGGGGTGCTGCGGGGCGTGCCGCCCGGCCTCCTGGCCCACGGCGTCATACCGGCCCGCGGCGTCGGCTCCGGCCGGGGCGCGGGCCGGCGACGCGCCGGGCCGGGCAGCGGCCCCGGCGGCTTCCCCCTGGGCAGGCCGGCCCGTCGGGGTGCGCCGCCCGGCTTCCAGGCCTCCGGCACCATGTCGGCCGGCGGCACCGGTCCCCGCCCACGGGCCCGCGGGCTCGTACCCACCATCGTCACCAGTCGCGGACGGTCCGGCGGGGTCCCCCCACGCGCTCGGTGCCGGGAGGAACCCCTGGTCGCGTCGGTCCAGGTGGGCCATCCGCGCCCGGAGTTCCGCGCAGCGCGCCGTGGCCCGTTCGTGGTCGTCCCGGGCCCAGGCCAGGTCAAGACGCAGGGCGTCCGCCTGCTCGCGGGTCGTGGCCGAGGTCAGGTGGCGGGCCAGGGCGGCCTGGCGTTCGGCGGCGTACTTCTGTTCGCGGAGCATGACGTCGAGGCGGTCACCGAGGGCGTCGCGGCCCCCGGGCCGGCCGTCGTACGCGGCGAGCGCCGCGGCGTGCAGGGCGCGGGCCCGGTCCGTCTCCGGGCCGGCACCTCCAGGGCCGTACTGCCCGGCAAGATCCCGCAGCAGGGCCTCGACCACGTCCCAGGGCGGCACCTCGCGCCCGTCGAGGCAGGCCCGCATGCCCTCCGGGTCGCGCTGCCAGAACACCGCGCACCAGCCGCCGGACGCGTCCAGACGTGCCAGCAGACCGTCCAGGTAGGTCGCGAACTCCCCGACTTCTGCCGGGAGTTGATCCGCCGCCATCGCTCAACTCCCGTGAGACCGGAGCACTCCGCCCCGTAGGCAACACCAGTCGTGTTACGGGCGTGCTACGGGGAGTTTTCACGCGCGGCGCAGGAGCCTCAGAGGGGCACCGGCACGCACTGTCCGGCCAGTTCGTCCATGGACAGCCCGAGCACGCCGGCCAGCGCGGCGACTGTGAAAAAGGCCGGCGTCGGGGCCCGCCCGGTCTCGATCTTCCGGAGGGTCTCCGCGGAGATGCCCGCGCTCGCCGCGATCTCCGTCATACTCCGGCCGCCGCGCGCCTCACGCAGCAACTTGCCGAGCCGCTCGCCGCGTTCGCGCTCTTCGGGGGTGAGAGGGGTGCGCACCATGGGCCCATTCTAATACCGGTATAGTAATTGGCATGGTGGAGCTCAAGACAGACACTTCTATCGACGCGATGTACGAGGCGGGCCAGGTCGTCGCCCGGGCGCTGACGGCCGCCCGGCAGGCCGCCTCCGTGGGCGTGTCCCTGCTGGAACTGGACGAGGTGGCGCACGCCGTACTGCGCGAGGCGGGCGCGACCTCACCCTTCCTGGGGTACCGCCCGTCCTTCGCGCCGACCCCCTTCCCCGCCGTCCTCTGCGTCTCGGTCAACGACGCGATCGTGCACGGCATCCCGGGCCGCTACCGCCTGCGCGACGGCGACCTCGTCTCGATCGACTTCGGCGCCGAACTGGGCGGCTGGGTCGGCGACTCCGCGCTCAGCTTCGTCGTGGGCACCCCGCGCGCGGCGGACCTCCGTCTGATCGAGACCGCCGAGAGGGCCCTGGCGGCCGGGATCGAGGCGGCCGTCGTCGGCAACCGCATCGGCGACATCGCCCACGCGATCGGCACGGTGTGCCGGGGCGCCGGATACGGCATCCCGGACGGCTTCGGCGGCCACGGCATCGGCCGCCGCATGCACGAGGACCCCGGGGTGCCGAACGAGGGCCGCCCCGGGCGCGGCATGCGGCTGCGGCACGGCATGGTGCTGGCCATCGAACCCATGGTCGTCGCGGGCGGCACGGACGACTTCCACGCGGCCCCCGACGGCTGGACCCTGAAGACGAACGACGGCTCCCGGGCGGCCCACGCCGAGCACACGGTGGCGATCACGGACTCGGGACCGCGGATCCTGACCGCACGCTGACCTCCGCCGGAATTGTTCGGATACATCCCGAAGGTGCCCCTCGCCGACGATCGTGCGAAGGTGTTCTACGAGCGCGCCCCAGGTGTAACCGGCTGCCACCCGGGTTACCCGACCCCGGCACGTCGACCAGCGAGGGCGTCCCCCGCCCGCGCGCCGGGGACGCCGGGAACGGAAGGCCCATGAGCAGCGGCTTCACCAGCCCGGAGGGCTACGGCTCGGATCCCTTCGGAGAATTCCTCGCACGCTTCTTCGGCGGACCGCGTCCCGGTCCCCGGCAGATCGATCTCGGCCGGCTGCTCAGCCAGCCGGCCCGGGAGCTCGTGCGCGGCGCCGCGCAGTACGCCGCCGAGCACGGCAGCCGGGACCTCGACACGCAGCATCTGCTGCGGGCGGCGCTCGCCACCGAGCCCACGCGCACCCTGCTCAGCAAGGCCGGTGCGAACCCCGACTCACTGGCGTCGCAGATCGACGACCGCTCGGGCCCGGCCCAGCACACGCCGGACGACGCCCCGCCGCCGACCGCGCTCTCCCTCACCCCGGCCGCCAAGCGGGCCCTGCTGGACGCGCACGACATGGCCCGGGCCCGCGGCTACGGCTACATCGGCCCGGAGCACGTGCTGAGCGCCCTGGCGTCGAACCCCGACTCAGCCGCCGGGCACATCCTCAACGCGGCCCGCTTCGCCCCCTCCGAACCGCCCGAGGCGCCGGAGGTCCCCCCGTCCGAGCGTCCGCGCCCGACGAACACGCCGACGCTCGACAAGTACGGCCGTGACCTCACCGAGCTGGCCCGGCAGGGCCGGATCGACCCGGTGATCGGCCGGGACCAGGAGATCGAGCAGACCGTCGAGGTCCTCTCCCGGCGCGGCAAGAACAACCCGGTGCTGATCGGTGACGCGGGAGTCGGCAAGACGGCCATCGTGGAGGGGCTCGCGCAGCGCATCTCCGAGGCGGACGTGCCCGACGTGCTGATCGGGCGCCGCGTGGTCGCCCTGGACCTCACGGGCGTGGTCGCGGGCACCCGCTACCGGGGTGACTTCGAGGAGCGGATGAACAACATCGTGGGCGAGATCCGCGCCCACTCCGACCAGTTGATCATCTTCATCGACGAGCTGCACACGGTCGTGGGCGCCGGTTCCGGCGGCGGGGACGGCAGCTCGATGGACGCCGGCAACATCCTCAAGCCGGCCCTCGCCCGGGGGGAGCTGCACATCGTCGGCGCCACCACGCTGGAGGAGTACCGCCGGATCGAGAAGGACGCGGCGCTGGCCCGCCGCTTCCAGCCGATCATGGTGCCCGAGCCCACGGCAGCGGACGCGATCGAGATCCTGCGCGGCCTCCAGGACCGCTACGAGGCGCACCACCAGGTCCGCTACACCGACGAGGCCCTGGTCGCGGCCGTGGAGCTGTCCGACCGCTATCTCACCGACCGCCGCCTGCCCGACAAGGCCATCGACCTCATCGACCAGGCCGGTGCCCGGGTGCGGCTGCGGGCCCGGACCAAGGGCACGGACGTCCGGTCCATGGAACGGGAGCTGGAGCAGCTGACCCGGGACAAGGACCAGGCCGTCGCGGACGAGAGTTACGAGCAGGCCACCCAGTTGCGCGACCGGATCGTGGAGCTGAAGCAGCGGATCACCGAGGCCGGGGGCGACGGCGAGGTCGACGAGGGCCAGGACCTGGTGGTCGGGGCCGAGTCGATCGCCGAGGTGGTGTCCCGGCAGACGGGCATCCCGGTCAGCAGCCTCACCCAGGAGGAGAAGGACCGCCTGCTGGGCCTGGAGGAGCACCTGCACCAGCGGGTGGTCGGCCAGGACGAGGCCGTGCGGGTCGTCTCGGACGCGGTGCTGCGCTCCCGCGCCGGACTGGCGGCCCCCGACCGCCCGATCGGCAGCTTCCTGTTCCTCGGCCCGACGGGCGTCGGCAAGACCGAACTGGCCCGGGCGCTCGCCGAGGCGCTGTTCGGCAGCGAGGACCGCATGGTCCGGCTCGACATGAGCGAGTACCAGGAGCGCCACACCGTCAGCAGGCTGATCGGCGCCCCGCCCGGCTACGTGGGCCACGAGGAGGCGGGCCAGCTCACCGAGGTGGTACGCCGCCACCCGTACTCGCTGCTGCTGCTGGACGAGGTGGAGAAGGCCCACCCGGACGTCTTCAACATCCTGCTCCAGGTCCTCGACGACGGCCGGCTGACCGACTCCCAGGGCCGCACGGTGGACTTCAGCAACACGGTCATCGTGATGACGAGCAACCTCGGCTCCGAGGCGATCACCCGCCGGGGCGCCACGACAGGCTTCGCCGCGGGCGGCGCCGACGCGGACGAGGAGGCCCGCCGCGAACAGATCCTGCGGCCCCTGCGCGAGCACTTCCGCCCCGAGTTCCTCAACCGCATCGACGAGATCGTCGTCTTCCGCCAGCTCACCACGGAGCAGCTGCGCCGTATCACCAACCTCCTGCTGGACCGCACCCGTTCCCTCGTGCGGGGCAAGGGCGTCACGGTGACCTTCACCGACCGCGCGGTGGAATGGCTGGCCGACCGCGGCTACCAGCCGGAGTACGGCGCCCGCCCGCTCCGCCGCACCATCCAGCGCGAGGTGGACAACGAGCTGTCACGCCTGCTGCTGGACGGCAGTGTCTCGGAGAACGGCCAGGTGACGGTGGATGTGGAGGACGGTCACCTGATCTTTCAGACGCAGGGTTCAGCCTCGCCTTGAGGGGCGCGGGGAACTGCGCGCTCAGCCCCCACACCCCCGCGGACGGGCACTCACCGCACAGGCCGCACCACCATCGCCGACCCCCCACCCCGCCGCACGGTCTCAGCGGCTGCCAGCCACTTCCCGCCCGGCAGCCGCTGAACACCCGTAGCGGCACCGATCTCCGGGTTGACCTTGAAGGAGTGCCCGATCGCTTCGAGCTGCTTCCTCAAACCGGCATTGTCGTACAGCCCCGGCTCCAGCTCGGTCTGCGCAGCATTCCGCTGACTGGCCCGCGGCGCCGCGATCGCGTCGACCAGCGGCAGCCCCCGGTCGACGAACCCGGTGAGCGTCTGCAGCACGGTCGTGATGATCGTCGCACCGCCCGGTGACCCCAGCGCCACCACGGGCTGGTGGTGCCGGTCCAGCACGATCGTCGGCGACATCGACGACCGCGGCCGCTTGCCCGGCCCCGGCAGGTTCGGGTCGTGCACGGCCGGATTCGCCGGGGCGAAGGAGAAGTCCGTCAGCTCGTTGTTGAGGATGAACCCCCGCCCGGGGACGGTGATGCCGCTGCCGCCGGTCTGCTCGATGGTGAGGGTGTAGGCGACGACGTTGCCCCACTTGTCGGCCACGGTCAGGTGTGTGGTGCTGTCACCCTCGTACGTCGTGGGAGCCGCAGTGCCGCCGGAATCACACCGCTGCGGATGACGCGGATCGCCGGGCGCCACCGGACTCGTGAGCACCGCGTCGTCCTTGATGAGGCACTCGCGCGAGTCGGCGAACCGCTGCGACAGCAGTTCCTCCGTCGGCACGTCCTCGAAGGCGGGGTCGCCCACCCACCGGCCCCGGTCGGCGAAGGCAATCCGGCTGGCCTCGATGAACCGGTGCAGGTACTTCGCCTTGCCCGCCTTGGACAGATCCGTCCGCTCCAGGATGTTGAGCGCCTCCCCGACCGTCGTGCCTCCGGAGGAGGACGGCGCCATGGAGTAGACGCCGAGGCCCCGGTACGAGGTCCTGGTGGGCGCCTGGACCTTGGTGCGGTAGGCGGCCAGGTCCTTGGCGGACAGGTCGCCGGGCCGGGCGTTCCAGCCGGAGGCGGGGTCCACCGGCGGCTTGTTGACGGTGTCGACGATGTCCCGGCCGAGCCGTCCGTGGTAGAGCGCGTCGACGCCCTTGCGCCCCAGCTCCGCGTACGTACGGGCGAGGTCGGGGTTCTTGAAGGTGGAGCCGACGACGGGGAGTTCGCCGCCCGGGAGGAACAGCTCGGCGGTGTCCGGGAAGTAACGGAAGCGGGTCTCGTTGGACGCCGTCTGCGAGCGGAAGGTCTCGTCGACGGTGAAACCGTCGCGCGCCAGCCGCTCGGCCGGCTTCAGGACACTCACGAGCCGCTTGCTGCCCCACCGGTCGAGAGCCGTCTGCCAGGTGGCGGGCGTGCCCGGGGTGCCGACGCTCAGGCCGCTGCTGACGACGTCGGCGAAGGCCAGGGGCTTGCCGTTCTCGGTGAACAGGTTCTTGTCGGCGGTCAGCGGGGCGGTCTCGCGGCCGTCGATGGTGCGTACCGTGCGGGACTTGGCGTCGTAGTACACGAAGTAGCCGCCCCCGCCGACGCCGGCGGAGTAGGGCTCGGTGACGCCGAGCGCGGCGGCCGTGGCGACGGCCGCGTCGACGGCGTTGCCGCCGTTCCTGAGGACCTCGATCCCGGCGGCGGAGGCATCGGGGTCGACGCTGGAGACGGCGCCACCGTAGCCGACGGCCAGCGGGGTTTTCCCACCGCCGGTGCTCTGCGCGGCGGGTGGTGGCGCCGCCGCTCCCACCGACACCACCACGGCGGCCGAAACCGCCAGGACCGTCAGATTCCGTGCGACAGGGCGACGCATCCGCACCTCCAGTCAAAGGCCGTCCGCGCAGCTTAATTCATCGCCATGGCCGCGTCAGGCAGGCGTCGAACACCGGTGCGTCGGGCCCGCTACCATGCGCGCCCATGAATGACGACGTGCGCAACATCGTTCTGGGTGTGGTCGCGGCGGGTATCAGTGCCGCGCTCGGCTGGGTGGCCCGCACCTACCTGTGGCGGCGCAAGCTCCGCCGGAAGCAGGCGTTCTTCGGGCTTCCGGACAACTCCGAGTCTCTGCTGGTGGTGAACCGGGGCGCCACGGGCCCCGAACTCTCGGTGATGCGCTACGACGTGTTCGCCCTGCTCGAACTCGCCGCGCTGATCAAGGACTGCAACGCCCACGCCCAGATACTCCCGCACGACACGGCACGCCAGGGCTTCGGGGAGCGCACCGAGTTCTGCGTCGGCGGCCCGGCGTCCAACCGCCGGATGGCGGCCCATCTGTCCTCCCTGCTGCCGGGCGTGCGGGTGAACGTCGACTCCGAACCGGGCCCGGACCGGGGCGCGTTCCAGGTCGGCTCCGAGCGCTACCGCGTGGAGAACGGCAGGGAGGAGTACGCACTGCTCGCCCGGGTCACGGCGCAGCGCAGCCAGAACACCCGTCCCGTGTTCCTCTTCTGCGGCCAGACCTCGATCACCAACCAGGCGACCACGCGCTACCTCGCCCGCAACCACGAGCGTCTGACCCGCAAGTACGGCACCGGATCGTTCGTGCTGCTGCTCAAGGTGATCAACTCGCAGGCGTACGGCCCGGACGTCGTCGAACTGGTGGATGACGTGACCCGGGCGGCGCAGACCGCACTGCCCGCCGCGGCGACGGCTCCACGCAATACACACCGCGCCTCCTGAAGTCCTCCGCTGCTCAACAATCGTTACTGGCACGTAACTTACCGACGGGTTACCCCTGGTAAGAGGTCGAGGTTACCGTTCGGTCACTTTGCACTGACACGAGTGAGGAGTGACCCGTGGGACCCCACCGCAAGGCCCTGCGCACCACCGCCGTAGGCGCCGTCTCGGCGACCCTGGTCGCCGGTACCGCCCTCGGATTCGCCCCCACCGCCCAGGCGGCGCCGAACCCCGTCCGCTTCGTCGACATCGCGGGCGACGGCGGCACCGTCCTCAAGGCCAACGTCGTGACCCCGGCCGGCTCCCGCGGCACCGACCGCCACCCGCTGCTCGTCATGCCCACGAGCTGGGGCCTGCCCCAGGTCGAGTACCTGGCCCAGGCGCAGAAGCTCGCCGACTCCGGGTACGTCGTGGTCACGTACAACGTGCGCGGGTTCTGGCAGTCGGGCGGCGAGATAGAAGTGGCGGGCCCACCCGACGTCGCCGACGCGTCGAAGGTCATCGACTGGGCGCTCACCCACACCCCCGCCGACCCCGGGCACGTCGGCATGGCGGGCGTCTCCTACGGCGCGGGCATCAGCCTGCTCACCGCCGCGCACGACAAGCGGGTCAGGGCGGTCGCCTCGCTCAGCGGCTGGGCCGACCTGATCGGCTCCATCTACTCCGGGCGCACCCAGCATCTCCAGGCCGCGGCCCTGCTGGACGGCGCGAGCGTGGTGACGGGTCGCCAGAGCGCGGAACTGCGGCAGACGTTCGACGACTTCTACGGCTCCAACCTGGCGAAGGAGCCGGAACTCATCGCCTGGGGGAAGAAACGCTCCGCCGCGATGTACGTCGACCGGATCAACGAGAACGGCGCGGCGATCATGCTCGCCAACGCCTGGGGCGACAGCGTCTTCCCGCCCAACCAGTACGCCGACTTCTACGAGAAGCTGACCGGACCGAAGCGCCTGGAGATGCGGCCCGGCGACCACGCGACGGCCGAACTGACCGGCCTGTTCGGACTGCCCAACGACGTGTGGAAGGACACCGAGCGCTGGTTCGACCACTACCTCCGGGGCGAGGACAACGGCATCGACCGCGAGCAGCCCGTCCAGCTCAAGTCCCGCTCCACGGGCGGCTACGAGGGCTACCCGGACTGGAAGTCGGCCGGCGCGACGGAACGGAAGATCGCCCTCGGGGGCTCGAAGACGATCCGCGCGAACGTGAACTCCGGGGCGGACGGCGGTGTCGTCTTCCTGTCCAGCATCCTCGACCAGGTGGCCCGGCTGCCGCCCATGGCCTCGATCCCGCTGCTCCCCCGCCGCTGGGCGGCCGTGTGGCAGTCGGAGAAGTCGGCCACGGCCCAACAGGTGCGCGGGACGACCACGTTGCACACGACGCTCACCCCGACCAAGGAGAGCGGCACCCTCGTCGCCTACCTGTACGACGTGGGGCCGCTCGGCCTCGGCAAGCTGGTCACCCACGCGCCGTACACCTTCCACGGGCGTACCCCCGGAAAGCCGTTCGGCGTCGACCTGGAGCTGTACTCCACGGCCTATGACGTCCCGGCCGGGCATCGCCTCGCCCTGGTCGTCGACACGGTCGACCCGCTCTACATCGAGCACAACCCGTCCGGCGCGCAGCTGACCTTCTCCTCACCGGCGAACGACCCGTCGTACGTGTCGGTTCCGCTGCGCGAGCAGTGATCTCCGGCTGCCGCCGGACGGGCCTGGCCGATGTGAACCGCCGCCCCCGTGGCCTTCGGGCCGTGGGGGCGTACCCGGTGGGAAGTGCCCCGCGGACCGGGCGGGCGGTCTGCTCACCCCCGGCGGGTCGGCGGTCTTCGGCGAAGTCCCCCTCTCCGACAGGGATGAAGGGCACATCGTAGTCGAGGTCCGATCCGATGAGCCGTCCGGTGCCTGCCCGTTCAGTGCTTGAGGATCTTGGAGAGGAAGTCCTTGGCGCGGTCACTGCTCGGGTTGGTGAAGAATTCGTCGGGGCTGCGGTCCTCGACGATCCGGCCGTCGGACATGAAGACGACCCGGTTGGCGGCCGAGCGGGCGAAGCCCATCTCGTGCGTGACGACGATCATGGTCATGCCGTCGCGGGCCAGTTGCTTCATGACCTCCAGCACCTCGTTGATCATCTCCGGGTCGAGGGCCGAGGTCGGCTCGTCGAAGAGCATCGCCTTGGGCTCCATGGCCAGGGCGCGGGCGATGGCCACGCGCTGCTGCTGACCGCCGGAGAGCTGTGCCGGGTACTTGTCCGCCTGGTCGGCGACGCCGACCCGGTCGAGGAGTTCACGGGAGCGCTTGTCGGCGTCCTCCTTCCGGCGCCCGCGGACCTTGACCTGCCCCAGGGAGACGTTCTGGAGGACGGTCTTGTGGGCGAAGAGGTTGAACGACTGGAAGACCATGCCGACGTCCGCGCGCAGCCGGGCCAGGGGCTTGCCCTCCTCCGGCAGCGGCTGCCCGTCGAGGACGATCTCTCCGGATTCGATGGTCTCCAGCCGGTTGACCGCCCGGCAGAGGGTGGACTTTCCCGACCCCGACGGGCCGATGACCACGACGACCTCCCCCCGGCCGACGGTGAGGTTGATGTCCTGCAGGACATGCAGCTCCCCGAAGTGCTTGTTGACGTCACGCAGCTCGATCAGCGGCTCGACGGCCATACTCAGCCCTACTCACTCTCAGCTGTGTGGTGGTTGCCGCAACGTATCCAGGCAAGATCGAACTTGTCGGGCGACACGCACTTTTCGATCATTAGCCGTATTTACGTCGAACTTTGGGCCAAAGGTTGCGGTCATGGGGCTCACGACTCCGCGACTTCGGCGTACAGCTGCGACAGCTCGGGGACCCCGTTCACCGCCCACTCGTGACCGGAGTCGACGACGTCGAACTCCCGGCCGGAGGCCAGTCGTACGACCGGTTGTCCGTCGGACCGGATCTCCCAGGCGGCTCCCGGCACCGTGCGCACGATGACGGTGCCGAGGTAGAGACCGGCGTCGTTGCCGAGCCAGTGCAGCGTCTCCTCGTCGTCCCACCAGCGCGGTACGAGCTGGTCGAGCGCCTCCAGGGAGGCCGCCGAGTCGTCCAGCCGGACGCCCTCCCGGTACGCCTGGGAGCGGAGCAGTTCGCACTCGGCGAGGAGTTCCGCGATGCCTGCGGGGTCGGGGAACCCGACCTTCTGGCGCCGGTTGCCCAGGAAAGGGATGTTCATACTCCCAGCGTGTCATTCGTACCGCCGTACGCACCACAGGGCGCGCGGGTCCGCCGATCCCGGACGAGTTCAGGCCGAGTTCACGCAGCGCGCGTTGACGGGTCACTCCCGTCTCCCTAACTTCACCGTGCGTCTTGTGTCCCGGCCGTCGTTGTCTCTTCGGTTTTCGTCTCTGCGTTTCGTCTGTTGCGTCGTGTGTCGATGAGCGGGAGGAGTCGGCCGTGCGCCGATGTGTCCGGGGGATCCTGGTCGTTCTGACCCTGTGCGGGTCGCTGGTGCCGGCCGTGTCGGCGCAGGCCGCCGAGCGGGGGCGGGCGGCGCCGGTGCCGCTGGAGCGACTGTTCGACAACGTGGCGGTCAGCGACGACAGCCGGCCCGGCGAAGCCGACTTCGACGGCTCCGGTGCCTCACTTTCGGCACGGGACCTCACGGCAGCGGGATGGACGCCGGGCCGCGCGCTCACCGTGCAGGGCGCCCGGCTGACCTGGCCGAAGCGCGGGCCCGGCGAACCGGACAACGTCCGCGCCGCCGGGCAGGACGTGCGGGTCACCGGGCGCGGGGACGCCCTGGCCTTCCTGGTGGCGGGCACCGTCGGCACGGAGGTGGGCGGCCGGGGCGCGGTCACCTACGCGAACGGCACCCGCTCCGGGTACCGGCTGACCGCGCCCGACTGGCGTACCGGGCCGCTCGCGACCAAGGCGGTGGCCCTGCCGCACATCAACACGCCCGGCGGCCAACTCGCCGAGCCGGCCCGCCTGTACGTCGTGACGGTGCCGCTGGTGCCGGGGCGCGCGGTGAGGTCGGTACGGCTGCCGATCGCGGCCGGTCTGCACGTCTTCGCGGTGTCGGTGCGGACCGCTCCGCAGGGCTGGACGGGCAGCTGGACCACGGCCACGGGAGGCTACGCCGCCGTGGGCCCCTGGACGGACCGGACGCTGCGGCTGGTCGTGCACACGTCCTCCGGAGGGCCCCGGGTGCGGGTGCGGTTCGACAACACCTTCGCGGCCGCTCCGGTGCGGATCGGGAGCGCGACGGTCGCGGTGCGGGCGTCGGGCGCGGCCGCCCGGGGCACCCCGGTGGCGCTGTCGTTCGGCGGTGCGGCGGGCGTGGCGATCCCGGCCGGGGGCCAGGCGTACAGCGATCCGCTCGGCTTCTCCGTGCCGGCGGACGCCGATCTGCTGGTGAGCTTCCACCTGCCCGGGACCGTGACGGCCGCGCCGGTGCACGGGCTCGCCCAGCAGCGCTCGTACGTCAGCGAGCCCGGCGACCACGCGGCGGACGCCGCCGCCGGGGCGTACACCTCGGTGATCACCCGCTGGCCGCTGCTCGCCGGGGTCGACGTGAGCGGCGGTCCCGGCTCCGTGGTGCTGCTCGGGGACTCGATCACCGACGGCGACAAGTCCACGGTGGACGCGAACCGGCGCTGGCCGAACGTCCTGGCCGGCCGGCTGCTGAAGCAGAGCACCGTCCCGCGCTACGGCGTGCTGAACCTCGGGATCTCGGGCAACCGCGTGGTCACCGACCGGTACTCCGGCGACGGGGTGTCCACGGACACGGCCGGGGTGAGCGCCCTGCACCGCTTCGACCGGGACGTCCTCGCCCAGCCGTCGGCGCGTACGGCCGTCGTCTTCGAGGGCGTCAACGATCTGCGGTGGGGCACGTCGGCGGAGGCGGTGATCGCCGGACTGCGCGAGCTGGCGGCCCGCGGGCACGCCCGGGGGCTGCGGATGCTCGCTGCGACGGTCCTGCCCTGCGAGGGCGAGGCGCGGTGCACCGCCGCCGTCGACGCCGAGCGGGTCGCGGTGAACGCGTGGATCCGCGGCGGCGAGGCCTTCGACGGCGTGCTCGACTTCGACGCGGTGGTCCGCGATCCGCAGCGGCCGTCCCGGATGCTCCCCGCGTACGACAGCGGGGACCGTCTGCACCCGGGCGACGCGGGGCTGGCGGCCCTGGCGGACTCGGTCGACCTGCGGCTACTGCGGCCCTAGAAGCGTCTTAAACGTCCAGGTCCACGACCACGGGGGCGTGGTCCGAGGCGCCCTTGCCCTTGCGCTCCTCGCGGTCCACGTACGCGTCGCTGACGGCCTTCGCGAAGGGCGCGTTGGCGTACACCAGGTCGATGCGCATGCCGCGGTTCTTCGGGAAGGAGAGCTGGCGGTAGTCCCAGTACGTGAACGGCTGGTCGTACTTGAGGGGCCGCGGAACCACGTCGGACAGGCCCGCCTCGCGCAGGGAGGCCAGCGCGGCGCGCTCGGCGGGGGTGACGTGGGTCGAGCCCTCGAAGAAGGCGGGGTCGAAGACGTCGTCGTCCGTCGGCGCCACGTTGTAGTCGCCCATCACCGCGAAGGGGCGGCTGCCCGCCGCGTCACCGGCGACGGCGGCCTTGAGGGCCTCGAACCACTGGAGCTTGTAGGCGTAGTGCGGGTGGTCGACCTCACGGCCGTTCGGCACGTAGACCGACCAGACGCGCAGCGGGCCGCAGGTCGCCGAGATGGCGCGGGGCTCCACCGAGCCGTCGAACCCGGGGTCGCCGGGCACGCCCTTGACGACGTCCTCGATGCCGACGCGGGAGAGCACCGCCACGCCGTTCCACCGGCCGGTCGCGTGGACCGCCGACTCATAGCCCAGCTCGCGCAGTTGCTCCGAGGGGAACTGCTCCTCGGTGACCTTGGCCTCCTGGAGGCACAGCACGTCCGTGCCGCTGCTCTCCAGCCAGGCCAGGAGCCTCGGCAGGCGGGCGGTGATCGAGTTCACGTTCCAGGTCGCGATGCGCATGCCCCACAACCTACCCGGAGGGTCTGACAACGCGGTCCGGTCCCTTCGCGGCCTCAGACCTCGGCGGACTCCCCCGGCGTCAGCCGCAGGTGCTGCGCACCGCCGAGCTGCCCGATCTGCCGGTCGTAGATCGGGCGGGCCAGGTCGGTGAGGAGGGCGTCGTGGATGTCGTAGGCGCGCTGCGGCTTCACCTCGCGGACGTAGTCGATGACCTCGGAGATCTTGCTCCAGGGGGCCATGACGGGGAGCATCAGCGTCTCCACCGGGTGGTCGGGGACGGTGAGGGCGTCGCCGGGGTGGAAGACCGTGCCGCCGTCGACGAGGTAGCCGACGTTGGTGATGCGCGGGATGTCCGGGTGGATCACGGCGTGGAGTTCGCCGTGGACCTGGACGTCGAAGCCGGCAGCGGCGAAGGTGTCGCCGTGGCCGACGGTGTGGACGCGGCCGGGGAAGGCGGAGGAGATCTTCTCCGCGACCGACCGCAGGGTCCAGATCTCGGCCGCCGGGTTGCTCTCCATCGCGGCGCGCAGCCGGGACTCGTCGAAGTGGTCGGGGTGCTCGTGGGTGACGAGGATCGCGTCGGCGCCGAGCGCGGCGTCCTCCTCGGTGAAGGCGCCGGGGTCGAGGACGAGGGTCCGGCCGTCCTTCTCCAGACGGACGCAGGCGTGCGACTTCTTCGTGAGCTTCATGAATCCATCCTGCCTCCGCGCTCGTCGCGCGGACTCACTCCTGGGGCGTGGTCTCCTCGCGGATGACCTGCTGGGCCACCTTGAACGCGCTGTTCGCGGCCGGGACGCCGCAGTAGACGGCCGCCTGGAGCAGCACTTCCTTGATCTCCCCCGGGGTGAGGCCGTTGCGCAGGGCGGCTCTGGTGTGGAAGGCCAGCTCGTCCAGGTGGCCGCCGGCGATCAGGGCGGTGAGGGTGACGCAGCTGCGGGTGCGCCGGTCGAGGCCGGGGCGGTCCCAGATCTCGCCCCAGGCGTAGCGGGTGATGAACTCCTGGAAGTCCCCGGAGAACTCGTCGGCCTGGGCGAGCGCCCGGTCAACGTGCGCGTCGCCCAGCACCTCGCGGCGGACCTTGATCCCGGCGTCGTACGGGTCGGGCCGGCCCTGGGCCTGCGGCGGTACGGCGGCGAGCGGGGCGATCTCGGCGACGGGCCCCGTTTGCAGGGGCTGCGGCGGGGCGGGAGACAGGACCGGCTTGAGGGCGGCCGCGGGCAGGGCGGTCTGGCCGGTGGAGGTCTCGAAGACGGGCTGCCAGGCGGTGGAGAAGTGCCGCACCAGCAGGTCGGTGACCGCCCCGGGCTGCTCCACCGGGACCAGATGGGAGGCGCCGGGGACGACGGCGAGGCGGGCGTCCGGGATACCGGCGACCAGCGTGCGGGCCTCGGCCGGGCCGGTGACCTGGTCGTCCGATCCGACCAGGACCAGGGTCGGTACGCCGACCCGCCCGAGCTCGGGACGCACGTCGAAGGAGGCGAGCGCCTCGCAGGAGGCGATGTAGCAGCCGGGGTCGGTGGTGCGCACCATCTGCACGGCCCACTCGGTGATCGCGGGCTGCGCTGCGGCGAACCCGCCGGTGAACCATCGCTCGGGCGCGCTGCGGGCGATCGGGTCGAGGCCGTTGGTGCGGACGATCACGCCCCGCTGCCGGAACTCGTCGGCCGTGCCGAAGCGGGGCGAGGCGGCGATCAGCGCGAGCGAGGCGAGCCGCTCCGGGTGGCGCAGGGCCAGCTCGATGCCGACGGCGCCGCCGAGCGCGCAGCCCGCGTAGCCGAAGCGCTGCACGCCGAGCCCTTCGAGGGTGGCCAGCAGCCGCGTGGTGAGGTCACTCACGGATCCCGCCGGGTACGCGGGAGCGCCGCCGTGGCCGGGCAGGTCGAACCGGAAGACGCGCCACTGCTTGGTCAGCTCGGGGATCTGGCGGTCCCACATGTGCCATGTGGTACCCAGGGAGGGGCCCAAGATCAGGACGGGAGCCTCTTCTGGCCCGTCAAAGCGGTATTGCAGGGTGTTCGACGGTGTCTCACTCACGCCTCAGACCCTCTCACGTCTCACGAAATCTCACAGAGCCCGGGGAACCCGCCGGCTCTTGATCCCCTCGGCGCGGCACATCCGGCACTGCCGGAACCCTCGAGGATCCAGATACGAGTTCTCCAGCGTGGCCGTGGGGACGGTGCGTCCTCCTGGCTCGCGCGCTCTCCCAGTCCCTGCGCCGCAGAGCTTCCTTCTTCGGCACGGCTTCCAGGTGGTCCGGGTTGCAGCAAAGCGTAAAGTGCCGTCCCCAAGCATCGGCATGACGCACCTGGAAGCCCTCGGGAATATCACCGACCAGCAACCTGAACACCACACGGTGGACGAGCTGTGCCTCTCCCTCGTAGGAGACCTGGCCGTAGCCCGACTGCCCCTCGTTGCAGCTACCGGTCCACAGCCAGCAGCCGGTCTCCGGGTCCACCTCGATCTTGGCTGCCATGCAGCTGGGCAGGTCGCTCGGTCGGTAGGCCGCCCGGCTCACGCTTGCCCCTCCGTCGCAGCACCGTGCAGGCCATCCCACGTTGTGGCGGCTTCGCGAAGGTCTTCGACGTCCGGCTTCACGTACCACTTCTTGGTAGTCTTCACATTCGTGTGTCCGGCCCACCGCGCAAGGATGTGATCCGGCACGCCGTTGTTGGCCAGAAACGTGAGGCACGACGAACGAGCGTCGTAGAGACGGACTCGGCGGAGACCGAGGATTTCCATGAGCCGATACGCGCGTCGACGGAGCTGCTTGATCGTGAAGGCTGCTCCGGTCTCGTGCACCAGGACGTAGCCGGACTCTGCGTATGCCTCACCCAGGGCCAGCTTCTCCTTGGCCTGGAGGGCCTTGAACGACTTGAGAGCAGCCAGCACCGGAGCCGGCAACGGAAGGTCCCGTTCACCGGCCAGGGACTTGGTGTCCTTCTCCACCACGTACCGATTGCCCATCATCGTCCGTGTGTTGGCTATGGTGATCGTGGCGTTGTCCAGGTCGACGTCTTCCCACCGGAGTCCGCAGACTTCAGCCGGACGTAGACCCATGAGGGACAGCAGGAGCGGGGCGTAGAGCCGTTCTTCGCTGACGCCACGGACGAACGTCTGAACCTCCAGGACGTTCCAGGGCTTCACCTCCTGCTTGTTCTTCCTCTCTTCCTTGCGTGCTCTGCGCGGAATGGTCACGTGCTGGGCGACATTTATGGGCACCAGCCGACGCGTCACGGCTCGGTTCAGAGCGTCCTTCAGCCGAGCAAGGCTCATGTCCACGCTGGTCACTCCGAGCGGAGTGCCGGCCTTTCCACCGCGTACGCGCCCGTGCTTCAGAGCCCAGTGCATCCACCCTTCTACGTCCTCTTCGGTGAGTTCCTGAAGACGGATGTTGCCCAACTTCCCCCGCACCCGGTCCAGGGTGATGCGGTAGTTGTAAATTGTGGTTTCTTCCAAGTCGTCAGCCTTCATGGCCAGCCACTGGTCGAGCCACTCATTCACGGTGAGCTTATTTGGCGGTGCGAGCGTCCCTTCCTGGTGACGGTTGGTGATGCGGGCATACTCGGCCTTCGCTTCCTTCAGCGTGCCGAATGTACGAGTTAGCTGCTTGCGCTTCCCGGTGGTGGGGTCGATGCCTATATCGACTACGAACCGGTACCGGATCTGCCCCTTCGTGTTCGGCGGCAACTTCTTGATCGGGTCGGACAGGGTTACTCACTCTCCTTAAGGCCGTGAAAATTCCACATTGACGGAGGGCCGCAACGCTTCAGGGAAGGTACGCCGCAGCCTCAAGGCACCATCAGACGGTGCCGTTCTCTACGGGTTTGCGGCGCCATTTACTGCATCCGCCACTGCTCCACCGCCAAGCGCAGCCGCATGAGAATGCCCTCAAATGGTCATCACAATCGCCTGTTTGGCCAACCGGCCATCGTGGTCTATGTTCCGCGCCCGCACAGGCAATCTCGTTAGTGGACGAAGTTCAGGAGACCAGCCAGTACGACCGGAGACGGGGCGTCGCGCCGTCCGTCACTGGCACCGGGGAGCCCATCGCGGTGAGCCGGTCGAGGTTTGCCTGCCACGACGCGCTCGGGAGCAACAGCGGTCCCGGCGACGTGTTCGGGTTGCGGCTCCAGGGCGTGCCGCCATGTGGGCGAGGTTCCTCGACCCCGGCGGTAGCCGCCTTTGCTGCAAGTCCTCGCCGAACAGCCCGCCTACATACACGCAGAGAGGCAACGACTTGGAGACGGCACGTAGTTCTCTCACTGTGCGGTCCGCGCGTTCCTGGCGCCAGGCCGTTGGGAAGGGTGCAACGAGTAAGTCGGAGAGTGGCCTTCGGCAGGTGGGACTCCTTGGATCGGGGCCCTCGGCGAGAAGGCCGAGGAGCGTGAGCTGATGTACCGGCTGCCGTCATGGCCGACCTGTCTGTTGGTCGACCCGGAGACCTGATCCCCTTGCTGACCTGGTATTTTCCCGGACGTTGTAGGTTGACATGGTCTCGGAGCAGGTTCCAGTCCTTGGGGGCTATTTCTCGTCTGCCGAGGGCGAATCCGCCGCCCTGGAGACGCCCCGCGCAGCGACTGCTGTGACTCGGGTTATCCGGCTCGGAGTATCGGAGCCGGTTGCGTGTTCCTTGCCAGGAAGCGCACTGGGCGACAGAGCGGGATCAACAACGCCAGATTCCACGCCGACTCGGCGGAAGCATCGCTGTCTTTCAGCGAACGGGCGCTGCGGATTTCAGGACAGCAGGTGGTGGGAGCCGCTCATTACCTCCTGGTGTCTTTGCGGCACTACCTACTGCGTCCGCTACGGCTCCACCGCCAAGCACAGCCGCTGCGAACACCCTCAATGGTCTTCACGATCCCCGGTTTGGCTAACCGGCGATCGTGGTCTATGTTGTGCGCCCGCAAGTTCACGGACCCTTCCTAGCGGACGAAACGCAAGGGACCAGCCGGTACTACCAGAGGCCCGGGGTCCCACTGGCCGTCACGAGCGCCAGGGGCCGGTCGGGCCGGTCGAGGTTGCGGGTCCAGGGTGCGGCTCCGCGGTGTGTCGCGAAGAGCGCCTCGCAGCCCTCTCGCTCCTGCGCGGTCCACACGTTCAGGTGCCAAGTGCCAAGCGGAAGGGAGTTTAGAAACGGGCGGGTCGGAGAGCCGCATTCGACAGGTGGTACTCCTTGGGTCGGGGCCTCTGCGATGAGGCCGGGCAGCATGAGGTGTGCCGGCTGCCGTCACAGCCGACCTGTCTGTTGGTTTGCCCGGAAGCCCGAACCCCTTTGCTGACCTGGTGCTTTCCGGGACGTTGTACGTTGACATGGTCCCGGAGCAGGTTCCAGTCCTTCGGGGCTCTTTCTCGTCTGCCGTGGGCGAATGCTGTCCGCTGTCATCGAACCCAGTCGGCGACGATCCTTGCCATCCAACCGAGTCGTCCCAGGTCAGCCCTGTCTGAGCCACCTGTTCAGCACGACGGGCTTTGACAGCGAGCCCAGTCTGCGCAGGCCGGAGGCGTTGACCGGACTGGGCTCGCTGTCAACGGACAACTCCGCCTCAGGCACCGGCATGCGGTGGCTGCGGTATCTCGGCCTCCCCTACATGGAGCAGTCTTCTGGCGTACGCACGCGGCGCCTGCTTGGCCCGGCGACCGTGGGACCACGGCAGCGAGGGAGCACGACCCGGAGCTTCAGAAACTGAGGACCTCGGTGAGCTGGGCACGCGGCCGACCGGTGAGAGCGTTGCGCAGCGCCTCGGCCCGGGTTTGTACCAGCCCGGTACGGAACCCGGTGGGGAGCTCGTTCCACACGTCGGTCGCCATGTCGGCGGCGCCTTGGGGGTCCTTGTCGATGCGCAGGCATTGGGCAAGGTCGAGTGCCAGGAGGGCTCGCGTCATGACGGAGGGTGAGTCGGTGAGGGCGAGGGCGGCTTCCTGTTCGGCCAGGGCGGACCTGGTGTCGCCGAGCAGGGTGTACGCCTGTGAGAGGTGGACGCTGTGCTTCTGGGCCGGATATCCGAACCAGTTGTCCGCCAGGGCCGTGCTGTCCAGGCGTTCGATCATGTCCTGGGTTTTCTCGACGGCCCCGCGCGCGTTTTCCCGGTCACCCATGGCGGCCAGGGCCCTCGCGCTCACGGCGGAGGCGAGGGCGGCTGCCGCGCTCGGCGTGCTGCCTGCTACTCGCTGGGCACGGGCGGCGAGGCGGGCGGCCGAGGCGGGAGCGCCATAGTTCAGGCCGACCATGGCGTGGCGGGCCAGGACCCAGGCGAGCATGTGACGGTCACCGGACTCGCCCGCCGCTCGGGCGGCTGTGGTGAACCAGCGTCCGGCGTCCTGGTGGGCTCCGCGGTCGTGCTGGATGATCGCGACGAGGCCGGTGATGCCGGCGGCGGTCCGCACCAGCCCGGCCCGGTCCCGTGCCGTGTGTGGCCGGTCCAGGACGTCGCTGAGCAGCTTGAGGTCGTCTTGCATCTGTCCGAGGACCCGTTGCGGGTCGCGGCCTCGGTAGCCTCCGGTGTTCCGTTCGAACACCGACTCCAGGTAGGTGATATCGGCGGCGTCACCGGAGCCGGAGAGGGCCGCGTCGATGCCCTCGTGTGCCTCGGCGAGTCCGGGTAGTGCTCCTGTGCCGGCCACCGCGAGTGTCCCGGTGATGAATGCGCGTCGCTTCACGGGCGGCACCTCCTCTCCGTCGTGCCTCATCGCCATCTTCTGTTGCAGCCGGTACGCCTTCGAGATGGCCCTGGCGCTGACGATCTCCGTGGCGGGGATGCCCAGCACCTCTTCAATACTGCGGTGGTAGCGCTGCGTTGGGAGCCGTATTTCCAGTTCCCATCGCTTCAGGTTCTCCGGGTCGAACTCCTCGCCGAGAGCCTCGGCCATACGGAGAACCACTTCTTCACGGGTCAGCCCGGCCTGCTCACGGCGGGTACGCAGCAAGTTCCCTATCCCGTCCGGTGCCATCATCCGCCTGCTCCCAAACGTGGTCGACGCTCGCGGGTTGGCCTTCGAATGGCCCTGGGGTGCCAGGAAATTGGCACCGCGTGTGGCACTGGGGACCTACCACGCAAGCGAGTTGACTAAGCGCCATAAGGCGCCAACTCCGGTGCCCTGGCGGCACTTTGACGGGAAGAGGTCTCCTCGTGATGCAGAACACCGAAGCCCCGGCCCAGCAGAGCCCGGAGCGTGCGGCATGGAACCGAGTCGGAACGGCTCTCATCCCCGGCGTCGTGGCGCCGGAGCGGTTCGCCGCGATCAAGTCCGAGGCCGAAGAGCGCCTGGACGAGGCGACGCCGCACGTGCACGACCACACAGCCGCGCATCGTGACGGGTCGTTCGCGACGCCGGTGCACTGCGCGTTCATCGAGCCCGGCCCGGCCCTTCAGAACCTTGCCTACGACAAAGAGCTGCTGGTGGCCGTGCGCGAGCACACCGGGGTCCCCCGGCTCGTTCCTCGCGGGGGTGCGGTCGTCCTGTACCGGGAGGGGGACTTCCAGGGCCTGCACCTGGACTCGGTGAAGTCGACGGTCACGGTGGCGTTCGCGCTGAGCGAGGATCTCCCGGCGATGGGGTGGGCGCCGCACCTTTACAACGCGAGCGGGGACGTGCTGGCCAAGGTCGTCGCTGATCACGGGATGTTCCCCGAGGGCGGCGAGTTCACCACGCTCCAACATCCGTACGGCGGCGAGGGCGCGGTGCGGGCGTTCGCCGGCTACGGCGTCCCGCACTGGCGCCGCCCGATGACCGGCACGGGGCTGCTGGTCACGATGGAATTCTTCGACCTGTGAGCGGGGGCGGCATGCTGCGGCGAAGCTGGCTGGCCGAGGGGCGGGTGGACGTTCCGGCGGAGGTGATCGACGAGGCCCTGTGGGAGGAGGTCACCGCGGAGGCCGAGAGCATGGAGCGGTTCGCGGTGGTGCGCCACAACCAGCGGCCGGGCCTGCTGGCGATGCGGGACGGCTCGATCACCTCTCCCCAAAGGTGCCGCGTCCACCCCGGCGGCCCGGCCGTGAACGCCCTGGCGCGGTCCAAGGGGCTCGCCGACGTGGCCGGCGAGGCGACCGGCCGCCGACGGATGACGGCGATCCGGATGGGTCTGAAGTACTACGCGCCGGGCGACTACATGCACGTGCACCGCGATGACGGAAAGTGCGAGATCACTTTCTCGTGCGGGCTGACGCCGAACCTGGGCCCGATGGGCTGGCTGCCGAATCTGCGCTGGCTCAGCACGGACCAGGTGGTCGAGCGGCTCGCGGGCACCCCGTACCCCGACGGGGGCGAACAGTTCCCGATCGGCTACCGCACCCTGGCCGGGTTCGACGGAAGTCGGGCCCCTCACTGGCGTACCCCGCTCGACACCCAGTCGCGCGAGGTGCTTCTCACCATCTGCTTCACCGACCTCACGGTGTAGCAGCCCTTCGAGCACGAGAGGTACATGCCCATGGCTCCTCAAGTCACGAAGTCGGCGACCACGCAGGCGTTCGACCCGGCGGACTTCATCACCGAACTCCACTCGGAGGGCCGTCTGCCGCAGAACGCGGGCGGCGACCCGGCCGTCCCGGACTCCGCCTTCCCCGACACCACCACCTACGAGATCTCGGTCTGATCCGGCCCGCCCTTCCCGTATGACGGGCCGCCGTCCCCTGCCTCGCCCGGGGTGGGGGGCGGCGGCCCGGCGTGTGTCACCCACAAAGCCGGAGGGAGCCCCCCCCTTGCGTACGCACTGCTTCGACGGCACACACCGCACCCGGCCGCCCGAACAGACGTGGCAGGCCGTCAAACCGCTGCTGCCCCGCTACGGCATCACCCGCGTCGCCGACGTCACCGGCCTCGACGATCTCGGCATCCCGGTCACGATGGCCGCACGACCGCTCGCGCGGACCCTGTCCGTAGCCCAGGGCAAGGGCACCACCCTGGACGCGGCTCGCGTCTCCGGCGCCCTGGAAGCCATCGAGGTGTGGCACGCCGAGCGCGCCATCCCGGACGCCTCCGTGCCGCAGGCTCCCGCCTGCGCCCTCCATCTCCCCTATGCGGTAACCGACTTGGAACAGCACCCGGGAAGCCTCCTGACCCACCGTGTGCTCCTCGACTGGATCCCCGCCCGCCCCGTGGCCGACGGCGCCGAGACGCTCGTGCCGGAGCACGCGGTACGGCTGGGCCGCACGGTCCATAACGACTGGCGCCTGCACCTGCCCAGCGCCTCCACCAACGGGCTGGGATCCGGAAACACCCGGGCCGAGGCGATCGTGCACGGCCTGTGCGAGGTGATCGAGCGCGACGTCCTGTCCGCCCTGACCGCTCCGGGCCACGCCGAGATCGTGGACCCCGCAACGGTCACCGTCCCGTACTGCGCGGCCCTGCTGGAACGCCTCACCGAGCGGGGGTGCTGGCTGGAACTGCGGCACGTGCCCAACCGATTCGCGGTGCCGGTCGTGTGCTGCCATCTGTGGCGCGAGGACCAGTCCGCAGCCGTCGTCGCCGGTTCCGGCGCCCACCCCGACCCGGACATCGCCATGTCCCGAGCCATCACGGAGGCCGCACAGACACGGCTCACTCTGATCAACGGCAGCCGCGAGGACAACCAGCCGTTCACCTACCGACCCGGCCCGCACCGCCCCCCGGAGCACTCCACGGCGCATCTGACGCCGTGGCCGGCGGTCACGGGCAGGTATCCCAGTGCCGCCGGTACCGACACGCAGATGGCCCTCCACCTGGCTGCCGCCGTCGCCTCCTCTTCCGGCAACGTCCCGTTGGTGGTGGACCTGACGTGGGGACCGTACGAGCGTGCAGAGTTCGCCGTGGTCAAGGTGTGCGCTCCCGGGCTTCGCCACACCGCCCGGCACACCGTTCCCCGCCCGAAGGAGGCGAGTTGATGGGCACGCACGTCTTCGCCGGACCGACCATCACAGCCGCCCGCATCGCGAGCATCCTGCCCGCCGCGGTCGTGCACCCGCCCGTCAAACACGGCGACCTCCTACGCCTCCGCCTCATGCCCGCCGACCGCGTCCTGATCATCGACGGGCTGTGGCACCAGAGCACACCGGTGAGGCACAAGGAGATCTTGATGGTGCTGGCCGAGGGGGTGGCCGTGTACGGGGCGTCCAGCATGGGCGCGCTGCGCGCGGCCGAGCTGGCACCGTACGGCATGGTCGGCATCGGCCGGATCTACGGGGCCTTCCGCAGCGGACTGCTGGACGCCGACGACGAAGTGGCCGTCCTCCAGGAGCCGGGCGGCCGTCCACTGACGCAGGCGCTGGTGAACCTACGCGCAGCCTTCGAGCGTGCCGCCGAAAACGGCCGCATCACGGAGGACCAGGCGGCAGCCCTCACCGAGACGGCCCGACGTCTTCCCTACCCTCAACGGACCCGGACCGCGCTGGGCCGCCGCATGACCCAAGACGGCCTCGGCGACACCTACGCGGCGGCGGACATCTGGGGATGCGGCATTCTACATGACGTCAAGCGCGACGACGCGGAGACCGCCTTGCGCTTCCTCGCCGCAGGCGAGCACACCGCCGAGGCGGAGTCGACGGTGCCGGGGTGGTCCGACGAGCCCTGGCAGACCAGCTTCGTCCGCTACTGGCGTGCCGCCTTCAAGCCCGCCACCGACAGCGGGATCGCGTTCCTGCCGCTGCTCCAGCACCAGCAGCTCTACGACCCCGGCTTCCCCCAGCGATGGCGCGACCACGTACTGTCCCGCCTGCTCCAGGCGGACGGCACCGGCGCCTCCAAGAAGGAGGCCGCCGGGGACTTCGCCGAACAGCGCGGCCTGCACCTCACCGATCTCTCGGCCGCGCAGCTCTCGTACTGGCTCACCGCCCACGAGCAGGTCCATCTCCAGCCCCGTGAGCAACTGGCCCGCATCCTGGTGCGTTCCGCACGCCTCGACGACGCGTGGCCTGTCTGGCCGGTCTCACACGCGGAAGCAGGCCCCTTGTTCAACACCGACCTGGACACGGAAGAACAGGTGCTTCACGCTCTGCGCACGAACGCCGCCGCGCTGGCCGAGCATCCGGGCCACAGCACCGCGCATCTCGACCCCGACCGCATCGCCGCACACCTCCTGAGGCACTGGGACCTACCCATGGACGCGGCCCTTGGCGTGCGCGATGCCGCAGCCCGCGACCGGGGCCTGCGTAGCTTCGCCGCTGCCATCGAGACCGACCGCACCTTCTACCTCGGCGCCGTCACAAGCACCTCTTCGGCCGCTTCCGCTTCAGCCGGGGCGAGCGTCAACGCCCTCACCTGACTCAGCGTCAACGGCACGATCATGGCGGTCACGATGGCGGCGGACCCGGCCGCGAGCGTCGCCCGAACCCCGAACACCGCGCTCACCGGCCCGGCCGCCACATACCCCAGCGGCACGGGCAGCACCTGGCCCAACGTGGAGTACGACAGGATGCGGCTGAGCCGTTCCTTGGGGATGCGCTCCTGGAGCAGGCTCGACCACACGGTCATGCTCACCGACAGCCCCGTCCCGGCGGCGCTGGTACTGACCGCCAGGACCGCGAGCGGCAGGGTGAGGGCCATGGCCGCCAGGGGCAGCGACATCGCCCCTGTTCCCACGCACACCACCACACCGACCCGGGACGGCTTCCACATCAGGGCCATGGCAGCGCCGAGCACCAGGCCGCCGGTGAACGCGCTGACCACCAGGCCCCATGCCGCAGCACCGCCCAGATAGCGATCCCCGTAGACCGGGCCGAGCATCTGGTAGCCGACCAGCCACACCGGCACGACCACCGCGCCCTGAATGACCATCACCCACAGCCAACTTCGGGCCCAGAAGTCGTCCCACCCGTCCTTGAGGTCGCGCACGAACCCGGTACGGAGCTTCGTCCGGGCGGGCGCTAGGTCGAGACGGGCGAAAAGGACGGCCGCCGCGGCAAACGTCGCGGCGTACCAGCCGATCACCCAGCTCGGACCGAAAGCGGCACCCAGCGCGCCACCCACGGCGGGCCCGGCGACCTTGACCGAGTTCTGGCCGATCTTGAGCAGTGCGTTCGCCTGGTACCGCATCTCACCCGGCACCACCTCCACCACGACACCGCCGGCGGCCGGGGCGAAGAAGGCTCCCGCCGCGCCGCACAGCGCGGAGATCGCCACCAGATGCCACACCCGCGCCGACCCGGCCCACAGCAGGACGGCTGCGACCCCCTCGGCCGCGGCGCACAGGACGTTCGTCCACACCATCACCCGGGCGCGCGAGAACCGGTCGGCGACCACACCGCCGATCAGCAGGAGCAGGATCTGCGGCACCACCCCGGCCGCGAGGACCAGGCCGAGGCCCGAGGCGCCTGCGCCGAGGTCCAGGACCGCGAAGGCAAGGCCGACAGGGGCCACGGCCGAACCGGTCCAGGAGAGCATCCGCGCCGTGAAATGCAGCCGGAACGGGCGGATGGCGAGAGGCGCGCACGCCTCCGTGGTTCTCGTACGCAGCGGTATGCGCGGCGCCGGTGCCAACGGGCTGTTCCGACTCGGCAGCCACGGCATGCGCATGATCCAACTCCGCCCAGCAAGCACAAGACCCGGCACCAGAACGGCACCGGGACAGGCGCCAACCCTAGGGCACCACGAAGATCATGTGTCGCCGATACACCACAAACCCATACTCCTCATGGCGCATTTCGGCCACGCGCTGCCTAGCCCGGCCGTCGTCTTGGACGCCCAATGCGGCCCGGCCTGGAGGACCGGGCGAAGTGTCCGCGTTACGAGGTCAGGCGGCGAAGCGGCACGGCACTACATGATCCCTTTCCAGTGCCAGGGTCGCGGCTCTGCCCGGCCACGCAGGCAGTCGACGCGGTACTGGGCCTCTGCCCGCCACTCGGGTCGCGTGGCCGCGTGCTGGGCCGCGTAGGTCGTCATGCGCAACTCGCGAGCCCCGGCGAGGAGTTCGTACCCCTCCCACTCGGTGACGTCTGTTCCATAAGCCCCGCAGAACTCGGCGTACTCGGCAGGAGTGACTGCACCGGTGGTGGTCATCGCGACGGCGGTGGACACGAGATCCCATTCCGGCGGACCGACGGAGGCCCTCTCGAAGTCCAGCAATACCGGCCCATCCGCCGTGCGTACGACGTTGCCGACCCAGGCGTCACCGTGCACGACGCACTCAGGCAGGCCCGCAGGCCGACGTGCCCACCGCTCGCGAAGTTCCGCATGCCGATCCCGCAGCCAGGCGCGATCGGCCTCCGACAGCGACGTGGCCGCCCCGATCCGTTCTGCGACCCGGACGAACGGGTCCAGCCGGTTGAGCGGTAGATCCGGGACCGGCAATTGGTGGAGTTGCTTCAGCAGCGTGACGACGTCCATGACGGTGCCGATCTGATGCGGCGGGAGCTCCGCCCAGAACGTCACGGGGCGGCCCGCGGCCTCGACGGGCTGCTCCGCCGGCAGGGCGCGGACGGCCGACACCCGGTTGTCGGCGAGCCACCGGGCCACCAGCACCTCGCGTGCCGCGGCCTTCCACTGGCCGGCGCGGGCGATACGGACGATCACGTTGCCGGGGAGGCGCCAGATTTCGTTCTCGGCGACGCGGACGGGCTCGGCGCCTGCAGGGTCAAAGCCTGCGAGGACGCAGGCTTCTTCCAGTACGGCACGGGCGGGGACAGCCGAAATCGTCATGCCTGCAAGCTAGTCGTGATTCGCTGCCGAAGGTGTGCCGCCTCCTCCAGCGTGCGATGCTTCGCGGCGAATCGGCGGAGTTCCTTGAGGTCGTCGGCCGCCCTGCGCGAGGTGAGGCGGCCGACGTCGTCGAGGGCCTTGTGGCCGATGGAGACGCCCTGCATCGGGTCCCCTTTCGCCATGACCAGTGACGCCAGCTTCGTACGAGAGATGCCGCGAGAGCGGGCGTAGTCGTCGCTGTGCCCGGAGACTGCCGTCGTGAACCGTTTCGCAGCCCGGCCTGGGTCCTGGTCGGCGTGGATGGCCAGGTCCCACAGCGCGTGGGCAGTGTCACCGTGGTGCTGCGCTTCGTCGTAGTACGCCATCCACGGCGGATCCTCGGACGGGTTGGAGTGGGCGAATGCGTCGTCGGCCGCGCCGACCGCGGCCAACGTGCCTTGTACGTTGCGCATTTTCCCGAAGGCGCGGGCGCGGGCGCAGTGCAGCGTGGCCTGAATGGTCGGGGTGAGGCGGTCTGAGCGCACCAGCCCTTTTTCGGCGTAGGTCAGGCCCTCGTCCGGATCGCCGAGCCAGATCGCCTGACGGGCGAGGAAGGAGAACGTCTGGGCGCGCAGCCACCAGTCCCCGGCCTCTTCGGCGCATTCGGACGCAATCTTGAAGGCAACCCGGGCCTCGTCGTGGGCGTAGGCGTCGAAGTGCGTGGCGCCGACGACAATGCCCAGCCGTGCGACGCTGCCGAGAAGATCCGCGCGAAGCCGCGGCGGGCAGTCGACGGACAGCAGCCGTACCGCCCACTCCATCGAGCGGCTGGCGAAGTCGCCGACCAGGCCCCCGCCGCCTTGGGCGTTGTCCCAGCGGTGGATGCCGTCGGCGATGTGGCGCAACTGCTCAAGCTCCTTGTGGAGGATCCGCTTGGGGAGCTCGGGCGGTGCGGCCGGGGCTACGAGTCCGGCGAGGTCTGTGGGCGCGATTGCAGCAAGGCTGGTGGCAGCCAGGAAGGCGCGGCGATCCAATGAAGGAAGGCTCCCAGGTAGCGGGACTGAGGTGGTTCTGCCCAGGATGCGTCCTCCGCGGACCTGAACGGTCCCCTCCACGGGCCCTTGGCGGCCACTATCCGCTTCGCGCTGCTCGTTATCCGCATCGCCGAACACCATGCCCCATGCGCGGGTGAGCACTCCACCGGTTTCCAGGACTGCGTCCAGGCGCACCGCGAGGTCGCGTGGGCACCGGTATTGCCCCTTCTCAATCTTGGAGATCATATCCGGGCTGACCTGCACCATCGGCCCCAACTGGGCAGCACGCAAACCGGGACGACGCTTGCGCCAGTAGCGCAGTTCTGCACCGAACCACGCCTGCGGTGAAGCGTCGGGGTTGAGCTCTTTCTCCGGCTGGGGCATCGACGCTCCCTGGGTCGTGATGCGGATATCTCAGGTCTCCGCATCCGGATCTGCACGCGGGCCTCGCGGCCTGCCTGAATAGTCGCTGACCGTTTCCGCACCAGTACACACCGCAGCCAGACCTCATTGGTGGGGATTTCGCCAGACCGAAGTGGATCAGAGATGGCCGACCTCTTGGAACGGACCCCAGTGCCGGCAACCGGCGTGCGGGCGACGACGCGCAGCAAGCCGGGACACTTTGAGATAGACCTCGACGTCACGCCTGAGGCCGTGCCCATTGTTCGAACCATCGTGCGCTCTCACTTGAAGCTGTGGGGGCTACCCGGCTTGACCGATCGCGTCGAGCTCGTGGTCTCGGAGCTGCTGACCAACGTCCTGCGGCACACGGCACCCGCCGCGCGCACGGCAGCAAGGAATGCGCGGCTGACAGTCACGCGCCTGCCCGGGGCACTGAGCGTCTGCGTTCGCGACTTCGACCCCGCACTGCCGCAGTTCTCCTCCTCGGGCCCTGAGGCGGAGCGCGGCCGGGGGCTGCATCTCGCCGTGGCCTTCGCCGACGACTTCGGGTGCTCCCTCATCCGAGGCGGTAAGGACGTGTGGGCGAACTTCCTGATCCACGACAACGACACGGGCGAGAGCCCACAGGAGCAGGAGGCATCATGACCAGCCCGGACACGTCCAGAGAGCACACGCCGGTTGAACCGGACGGCGCCGAGCCCACCGATGTCACCTCGACATCGGGAGTGCTGGTCCACACCCGGCAGGAGCGCGAACTGGCCGTAGGTACGTGGCTCCTGCTGTCCGCAGACAGCAGTGACCAGGCGCGCAGGGAGTGGAAAGAGGGCGGGATCGCACTTCTACGCTGCGGGACGCTGTTCGCCGCCGTGCGCATGAATGCCGACCTGGTCCACGCCGCGGCCGGCTCCGACGATCCGGAGACAGTGAAGGCGTACCTCGCGAACGTGTTGCACGGTGGCCCCGTCTTCGTCGACCAGAACAGCCGTCTGTACTACGCCCTCATGCCGTCGAGTACGGCCGACCGGCGCGAGTGGGTCGAGCGGCGGCACGTCGGTGCCGAGTGCCTCGGCCCGGACTCCTTCCTCGGCGTACCGCGGCCAGACCTCAACGATCCTAACGAAGCCTTCAGTTACTGGGCTGTGCCGATGGACGGGCCGGGCGACCTGTGTCCCGTGAAGGCGGTGTCGCAGCTCGTCACGTACGGCCGTGACCGGCTCGCTGTGCTGGAGGGCGACGGTGGGGAGTAGCGAGCGGGCGCCGATCGACGCGGCAACGATCCGGCAGACGTACACAGATGGCCTCGACGTATGGGGCCACTGCCCACCGGAGCTCAAGAAGCCGGCACAGCTGCGCGACAGGCTCATCGGGCATGTGCAGCTCCTCGTCCCAGAGGTCACGGACGTTGCGGCTCGCATGCGTGGGGAGACACGGCGTGTCGCGGTCCACGTCATTGTGCGCGCGCACCACCTCATCGAGGAGGGCGCCGGCAACTCACCGGCCGCACAGGCGTGCTCTGTGCAAGATCTCGCGGTCATCGCACGGGCCCTCCTGGTGCTGCACGAGAATCCAGGCCCGCTTGGTCCGCCGACCCGTCGGAGCGAGATCGAGGAGGCCGTACGGCGGAAGGTGTGCGGCGCTTGTTGGCAGCCGATCGCCGACGGCGAGGGGTACGAGCGGGCGGTGTTCGCGTCGGATTCGGGCGCCGGCATACGCGGCTACCTCCACACCGACAGCTGCTCCGCCCTGGCCGACGTGCGGCGAGGACAACTGCGCACCGCATCCTGACAGACACAGCCCCCTGGGGATACCCGTGCTTGCCCCAGGGGATGAGGCTCCGACCGCCCGCTCGTGTCCATGGCGAGCGGGCGGAGCGGCCTACGACCACGAAGGAGGATCCGTCCCGTGCAGACGCAATGGGTCACCAGCGACTGCTGGCTCGGGTGCGGGCGCACCGGCTTGCCGGTGATCTGGCTCGGGCCGGTGCAGTGGGACGGCCAGCACGCCCCGTTCATGGCGTGCGCGGACTGCCTCGCCCGCCTCAAGGCGCAGGCACTCGCCTACTTCATGGGGCGGCAACCTTCTGCGGCTCCTGAACCAACCCCTGCCCCGCCCGTGCCTGCCGCGCCGTACGGTCGCCCGCTGTGCGCGAGCGGCCAAGTACCGGCGGCAACCGCGGGTTTCCCTTAGAGCAGCGGAGGCACGGGAGTCGTCAGCCGGGTGGGCGCGGGGAGGGTCAGCGCATGGTGGTGACCTGGGCGGCCGGGGTGCCGTCCGGGCAGTAGTTCAGCTGGGTCGCGGCCGCCGCCGGGCCGCCGACGACCAGCAGCGGCACGGCGAGCGCAATGGCCGCGGTCAGGGAACCGGCCGCGATGCGCAGGCGGCTGAGCGGGTGGTGCGGCTCGATGAGGCGGCGTACCCGGCGAGCTGCGGTGGAGCCGCCTGCCGAGATGGCTGCGGCCGGGGCGCGTCCGCCGGCGACCGCGAGGAGCGCGGCGGCGGTGATCAGGCGCCCGGAGCGGGCCGCCGCGACGTCGTCGGCGCGCATCTCCACCAACCGGCTGATCTCCGCCTCGCCGATACGGAACAGCGGCACGCGCGGGAAGGCGCGGGCCAGTGCCTGCGCCCAGGCCAGTACGGCGTCGTGCCGCTCGGTCTGGTGGGCGCGCTCGTGGGCCAGGACTGCGACGAGTTGGTCGTCGGCGAGAGCGTGCAGGGCACCGGTGGTGATCACGGTGCGACGGTGGCGGCCGGGAAGGCAGTAGGCGGCGGGCTCTTCGTGGTCGAGGACGACCAGACCGCGGGTCGTGTCCGGCCGACCGACCATGTCGAGCACCTCGCGGTGTGCCCGCCGCTCCCGGCGGATGCGCAGCAGGGCCTCGCCCGTGCACCACGCCACCCGGCCCAGCCCCGCGAGCGCGAGCACGGCTCCGGCCGCTCCGGCCGATGCTCCGCCCGGAGTGGCGTACTGCGCGGTCAGCGCCATCACGCAGGCCTGCAGCAGTTCGGCGAGGTCCGTGCTCACGCGCACGGTGGGCACGCTCAGCGCGAGACCGGCCAGCACGGCGGCGGTGAGCGCCGATGCGCCGAGCACCTGCCAGACCATGATGCCCAGGCGCGGGGCCCGCTCGGCCCAGTGGGCGCCGCGCAGCAGCCGTGGTGCCACGGTGCTCAGCAGGGCGGCGTAGGCGAACAGGACGGCGGCGACGATCACTTAGACGCCTCCCTGGCCACGGCCTGATCGAGCAGGCGGTGCAGTTCCTCGGCCTCTCCGTGCGGCATCTGCTGTACGAAGCGGGCGAGCGTCGCCGTGCGGTTCTCGGCCACGGCGAGGACCTCGCCCATCAGTCCGGCGACGTAGTCCTCGCGGCTCCTCGTGGCGCCGTACCGGAAGGCGCGGCCGTCCTTCTCCTTCGACAGCCAGCCCTTGCGGTGCAGGATCTCGGTGACCGTGTGGACGGTGTTGTAGGCAGGTTCGGGGTTCCGACTGAGGCGTTCGAGGACCTCGCGCACGCGCAGCGGTTTGCCCGCCGCCCACACCGCATCCATGATCGCGGCCTCCAGCTCGCCGAACTGCGCCACGTGTCCTCCTCCCGAACCGGAATGCTCCCGGACATCCTAAGCGGCCTAGGTGGACGGCCGGGCCGTCCCGATGATCGACGGGGAGGCCGGGTTGGCCCGGCCGTTGATCAGGAAGTAGAAGCGGCGGATGTCCTGGATGGCGAAGCCCGCCTCCTGGATGGCGTGTTCGGTGTCGCGGGTGAGGTGGCAGCCGCCGCCGGCCAGCCGCCACGGCAGGGCAAGTGCCTTCTGAGCCCGGCGGAAGCCGGGCCGCTCGGAGCGCACGTGCTCGTAGAAGCGCAGCTCACCGCCCTGCTTCAGCACCCGCCGGGCCTCCGCCAGCGCCCCTGGTACGTCCTTGATGCTGCACAGCACCAGCGAGCACACCGCCACGTCGAAGCCGTCGTCCCCCAGCGGCAGTTCCTCCGCCAGTCCCGCCACCACCTCCACCGGCGCAGGCGCCTCCGCCGCCGCCTTCTCTGCCAGCGCCCGCAGCCTCGGCTCCGGCTCCACCGCCACGACCTGGGTCACCTCGGCCGGGTAGTGCCGGAAGTTCGAGCCCGTACCGGCCCCGATCTCCACCACCCGGCCGCGCACGCCCGTCAGCATCTCCTGGCGGTGCTCGATCGAGCCGTGCGCGTCGGCGAAGGCGGCGATGCGCGGATACAGACGGGCGAACACCGGATGCGACACCGCTTTGGCCATGACGTCCTCCTCGGTGGCGGCGGAGGCGGGCACCCCCGACGTTTCTCCTAAGAAGGTTGGGAGTATGCTCGCCCGGGCGGTCTGGCGTGACGTGCCGCCTCAGTTCCACCCTGCCCCGGAGGCCGTCCTTGAGCCAAGGCATACCCGACCTCGTCTCCAGCGGCCCGCTGCTGCTGGCGGCGCCGCTCGCGCTCCTCGCGGGCGGGGTGTCGTTCTTCTCGCCCTGCTGTCTGCCGCTGGTGCCCGGCTACGTCTCGTACGCCACCGGCATGTCGGCGGCCGACGTACAGGACGGGCGGGAGGGCAAGGGCCGGATGGTCGCCGGGACGGCGCTGTTCATCCTCGGCTTCTCCGCCCTGTTCGCGAGCTACGGGGCCGCGCTCGGCTACGTCGGGAACACTCTGCTCGACCACCAGGACCTCATCACCCGGATCCTCGGCGTGCTGACCATCCTGCTGGGCCTGCTCTTCCTCGGCGCCTTCGAACGCATCCCGTTCGCCGGACGCACGTTCCGAATGACCTACCACCCGCGTGCCGGACTGGCCGGGGCCCCGCTGCTCGGGGTGATGTTCGGGCTGGGCTGGACCCCGTGTATCGGCCCGACCCTCGCCGCCGTGATGAGCCTGTCCTTCACCACCGGCAGCGCCGGGCGCGGCGCTCTGCTCGCCTTCGCCTACAGCCTCGGCCTCGGCCTGCCCTTCCTCGTCGCCGCCCTCGGCTTCCGGCGCGCGCTGAAGGCCTTCGGGTTCGCGCGCCGCAACGCGCGGAACGTCATGCGCTTCGGCGGAGCGATGCTGGTGATCGTCGGCATTCTGCAGGTCAGCGGCGCCTGGGCGTACCTGACCGGGCTGCTGCGTTACTGGGTCGCGGGCTACCAACCGGCGCTGTGAATCACCAAATGGCCAGGCTGGAGGGTCTGCACGGGCTAGCATCCCGTGCCGTGGCCAGGACACGCGTGCGATTGTCCGCAGCCCGGCGGTGGGCCGGGCTGCTGGCCGTGCTGGCCCTGGCCCTGTGCGGTGCCGGGCTCATGTCGGCCGCGATGGCGGCTCCCATGAACCTCATGGGGCCGATGAGCGCAATGGAGACGGCGCCCGCCGCCCCGATGACATCGTCCCCGGGGGCCCCAGTGTCCCCGGCGTCCTTGGTGTCCTCGGTGCGGACCGACAGAGCGGACGCCGAAGAGAGGGCCGGGTCCGTGGGCTCCATGGACGCCATGGTCATGAGCTGCCAGCCCTCCACCACACACAGGCCGTCCGGCGCCCCGCTCGCCTTTGCAGCGCACGCCCCATCGCCAGCCGGGCAGGGCCTCACCCTGCCGACGGATGTTCAGCGGGCACCGCCGACTCCCGCTTCCCGCACAGGGCCAGATATCCACAGACTCTGCATAAGTCGGAGCTGATCGAGCACGCCCGCCCGGCCGTACGGCTCAGCGGGTTCCGCTGCCCGATCCCCTTCGGCATGCCGCCATGCGCGCGTGCCGTCCTCTGCCACCACGGAGTTGTCCACGCATGGCCTCGACTCTCACTCTGTTCGCCACCAGCGTCGGTACCGGTCTGCTCGCCGGGGGCGCGTCCTGCGCCGCCGTGCAGGGCGGCCTGCTCGCCGGCGCCGTCACCCGCCGCAGCTCCACCGCCACTCCCACGCCGGCCCCTGCCGCGGCCAGGGCGCGCGGCGCCTCCCGGGTCGCGGTGAAAGACCGCCGTCCCTCCCCGTCACCGGCCAACGATCCGCCGGCTGAGCCGAAGGCGCTGGTGCCGGTCGGCGCGTTCCTCGCCGGCAAGCTCGTCTCCCACACCGTGCTCGGCGCTCTGCTCGGCGTCTTCGGCGACGCGTTGCAGCCCAGCCCTCGCGCCCGGGCTGTGATGCTCATCGCCGCCGGATTGTTGATGGTGCTGTTCGCCCTGGACCTGTTCGGCGTCAAGGCGGTGGCCCGGCTGGTGCCCAGGCCCCCCGCCTCCTTCGGCCGGCTGCTGCGCCGCAGCGCCAAGACCGAGTCTGTCGCCACGCCGGCGCTGATCGGGCTGGCGACCGTGCTGGTGCCGTGCGGGGTCACGCTGTCCGTCGAGCTGATCGCGGTCACCTCCGGCTCGCCGCTGGCCGGTGCCGCCGTCATGGCGGGATTCGTGCTGGGCACCGCCCCGCTGTTCGCCGCCCTCGGCTACCTGTTCCGCCGCACCAGCCGGGCACTGTCCGGGCAGCTCGCGGCCCTCACCGGCGTGGTCGTGCTCGCCGTCGCCACCTGGACGGTGGCCACCGGCGTCCAGGCCGGCGGCTGGGCCACCTTCAACCCGGGCGGCTCACCCGAAGCGGCCTCCGCCGCCACGCCGCCGGCCTCTGACGAAACCGCGCAGGGCAGCGGCCAGAAGAAGTCGGTCACCAGCGGGCCGGTGAGCATGGACGCCTCCGGCACGCAGATCGTCACCCTCACGGTCACCGACTTCTACGTGCCCACCGAGTTCACCGCGCAGGCGGGCGTGCCCACCACACTGGTGCTACGCGGCAAGGACTCCGGCGGCTGCGCCCGCGCCTTCACCATCCCCGAGCTCGGCGTCCAGGAGATCGTCAAGCGCAACGGCGACACGAAGATCGATCTCGGCACCCGCGATCCCGGCGTGCTGCGCTTCTCCTGCGCCATGGGCATGCAGACCGGCACCATCACCTTCCAGAAAGGCGCGTAATGGCACTGTTCAGTCGTAAGCGAAACACCGAGACCGGACCGGTGGTCGTCCTGCAGGTGGAGGGCATGCACTGCAGCAGCTGCGGCCTCTCCATCGATGACGAGCTGGAAGAGGTGCCCGGCGTCCGCTCGGCCCGCACCGACGTGCGCAGCGGACGCTCCACCATCCGCCTGGAGGAGGAGGCGACCGTGGATACCGATGCCCTTGTCGCCGCGGTGCGGCGCGCCGGCGAGTACACGGCCCAGCCCGTCGGCTGACAGACCGAAGGCGGCGCGGACCGGCTGGGAGACCCCGGCCGGCCCGCGCTGTCGGGCACTATCCACTGACTGAGAACCTGTGGGTGCCGATCAAGACCGAATGGGTCCGCAGCCGCCTCTTCGCCATCGGGCCGAAGGCGGACCTGGCGCTGTTCGAGTACATCGACGATCGTCGACGGTCGGCATCCCGGCGACGGCCGTCACCGCGGTCGTCGTCGCCACTCCGCCGAGACGCCGGCCGCCCCTCACCGGATCGCCCGAGAACTCCTCCGATGTCCGGGGCCGCGCATATGCCCCAACCGACCCGGAAGGCCCTTGCAGGAGTCCCGGCAACCGCGATGAGTCAGTGCATACTCGCACCAAGGGGATGAACCGGTCGGTGAAGCGGTCACCCACGTGCCGCCCCGAGGTGTGGAGGGACTCACCCATGGCCATGGCGTGGCTGCTCGTCATCGTCGCTGGACTGTTCGAGACCGGCTTCGCGGTGAGCCTCAAGCTGTCCCAGGGCTTCACCCGGTTGTGGCCGACCATCGGGTTCTGTGTTTTCGCATTGGCCAGCTTCGGTCTGCTGACGCTCTCGCTGAAGAAGCTGGACGTCGGCCCGGCGTATGCGGTGTGGACCGGCATCGGCGCGTCGGGCACGGCGATCTACGGCATGGCCTTCCTCGGCGACGTGGTCTCCACCCTCAAGATCGTCTCGATCACATTGGTGATCGTCGGGGTCATCGGTCTCCAACTCTCCGGCTCCGCCAGGGAGCGGGCCCGACCGCCGCAGCCGTGACCAGCTGGTCCAGGTAGCAGCCAGGCGTGGGCGGATGACGTCAGCCTGCGGCGTCCTTGAGGCGGTCGCTGTCGAGGACGGTGATGCGGCCGCGGGCGAGGCGGATCAGACCGTGGTCGGCGTAGTCGCGCAGCACCTTGGTGCAGGTCTCGCGCGAGGTGCCGGCGAGCGCGGCGAGCTGTTCATGGGTGAGCGCGATCTGCGGGTGCCGTGCGCCGGGCCGCAGGGGGCTCGTGGGCGGCTGGGCGGCGGTGAGCGTGTCGAGGGTGGTGGCGATGCGCTGGGCGACGGTCTTGAACACGCTGTCGGACAGCCGCTGTTCGAGATCCGCGAGCCGACGGCCGAGGATCGCGGTGATCCGCGCGGCGATCCTGGCGTCGGTCAGCAGGAACTTGTGAACGTGGGCGCGGCTCATCACACAGACGGTGACGTCGTCCAGGGCTTCGGCGTAGTTGTCGTACATGTGCTGTCCGAGCAGCACCATCTCGCCGAAGATGGTGCCCGGGGTGATGATCGCGGTCGTGAGTGCCCGGCCGTCGGCGGAGACCCGGAAGACGCGCACGCGGCCCTTCTTGAGGATGAACAGCACCTCGGACGGCTGGGTGGGCGAGTAGAGGATTTCGCCCGCGTGGTACGTCTTCATCGGCGCGGCCTTCGCAATGGCCTCCATCTCCTGCTCGGACAGGTCGCAGAAGATGTCGACCTCGGCCAGGCACCAGGTCCGCTCCGCTTCGTCGGCATCGCTACCGGCGTCGGTCATGGCGTGTGTCTCCTCGCGTCGTCCCGGGGCCCAGGGCGGGGGCGCGGCGCCCCATGCCGGGCTGGCCAGCGCGTCGGCGCTGTCCGCCAGACAGTAGGGCACCGCGTTCCCGTCGCTGCCTGTGCGACGCGGCGCGGCCCCCGAGGGTGGGGTGCCGGGGCCGGGTGTTGACGCGGGCGGTTCGGGGTTCATCCTCCGGCCGTGCTGGTGCGCTTGCCCATCACCTGGGCGATGCAGGAGAAGGCCAGGCCGGCCAGCAGCCCGAAGACCAGGTGGCCACCGAGGCTGGAGCTGGTGACGTCGTTCCACTCGAAGACCGGCATGCCCATGTTGGCGGGCATGATCCACAGGGCGCCGACGGTCCACCACACGGCGCCGTAGGCCAGGCCGAGCACGACGGCGGGGGCGAGCTTGTGGGCGTACTGGCCCAGCAGGACGCCGAAGCCGATGCCGGCGAAGAGGGCGATGGCCAGGTGGATCAGCCAGCCGACGACGGCGTTGGTGGAGCCGAGCAGCCCGGCCACCATGGTGATCATGGCGGTGTCCGCCATCGGGCGGGACACCGACATCCAGATGCCGAACCCGACCCCGCCGACCAGTCCGGCCGCAGCGCCCCACACGGCGTGGACCGGGATGACGGCGGTGGTGGGAGATACCCGCAGCGTGGTTGCCATGACAGTGTGTCCTCTCCTGGTCGGGAACCTTGCTTCGATCCCGACGCTAGGAGCGGTGGCGTGTACAGGTATGTGAGGGCGCTTACGTACGGGCCGGCGGGTTCGTGGGGCAGTTGGTGTACGCCCAGCCCTGTGGTGCGGGCGGCCCTCGCCGCATGGGCGGCACCGGTCGCCGCGGTGACCGCCGTAGCCATCCGCCGCGGCGCGATGCCGGAGCGTCCCCGCCTCACCCTGCTCCGCCCGGCCGCCGCGATGCAGGCCGTCGTCGCCGAGCGCCACCTCGCGCGCCGCTGACGCTGCGCCCACTGCCGGAGGGCGTCGGGCCGTGGGCTCACCGCATGCTCCTACCGCGCGTCTTCGGGCACAGCCTCCACCGTGACCCCGTGCCAGAAGGCGACATGGTTCTTGATCTTCCTGGCGAAGGGGCTGGGGTGCGGGTAGTACCAGGCGGCATTCGGGTTGACGTCGCCGTTGACGGTCAGCGTGTAGTAGCGGGCGATCCCTTTCCAGGGGCACAGGGATCTCGCCCGGCTCTCGGTGAAGTACGCGCGGTTGAGCGACTCGGGCGGGAAGTAGTGGTTGCCCTCGATCACCACGGTGCGGTCCGCCTGGGCGAGCACCGTGCCATGCCACACAGCCCGCATCATGATCGTTCACCTTCGCGCCGGTCCTGCACGTTCACGCTGCGAAGGTAGAGCGTCGGTCCGGGGCCCGACGGTGATGCCGCTTACACTCCAGCGGGAGTCGGCCCTAGCGGTTCCCGACGTGCCTTGCAGGCGGACCGCCAACCCCGGAACCTCGGGCTCCGCGAACTCGGCGAGTACCCTTCAACCAGGTGGTTTCTGCTTCAACAGCATTCCACGCCTGGAGGTCGTCATGGACGTCCTGGTGCTCATCGGCCGCATCCTGTTCGCGGCACTCTTCCTCGCCTCGGCCGCCGGCCACCTCACCCGGACCACGATGATGGCCGGGTACGCCGCGTCCAAAGAAAGGAGTGCCCGCCGCCGTGCCCGCCACGATCGGCAGCGGCCTGCTGATCCTCGTCGGCGGGCTGAGCATCCTGCTCGGCGTCTGGGCCGACCTGGGCGCGCTGTTGCTGGTCGTCTTCCTGGTGCCCACCGCGGTACTGATGCACGGGTTCTGGAAGGAGAGCGACCCACAGGCCCGGCCGTTGGAGATGGTCCAGTTCCAAAGGACCTAGCCCTGGCCGGAGCGGCCCTGATGCTGCTCGCCCTCATCGCACACGCCGGCACCGACCTGGGTCTGACGATCACTGGCCCGGCCTTCGACATCAACTGACACGCCCGCGGTTCAGGCCCCCGCGGCGCCCGCACAGGCCAGACGCTCAAGGCGCGTCCGGCTATGCCGGGCGAGAGTTCAGCAGCAATCGGCCCCGACGCGGGCATCACTTCAGTGCCTCAGCCCACGCAGCAGAGTCCTCTGCAAGACGGTTGCCCGGCACCCAGGTTCGGACACACGCTGGGTGTCACGTATAGCTTCGCCGCCCGGGGATGGAGGCAACACGTGGCCAAGGACTGTTCCGGAGCTTCTGCCCGATGCGGCGCGTGCCTGCGCTGCGGGCGGCGGCCCTGCACGCGGTGGCAGGGGCCACGCAGCGTCGTGCGGCTGGGCCGTACCGTGCTCACCTACCGCGGCTGTGTGCGCTGGTCGGCCGTAGCGGGCCTCGCCGCGTCCGGGCTGCTGGCCGGCGGGGCCATCACCGGCCTGCTGCTGCCCGGCGGAGCGGCAGCCACCTTGGTCGCGCTGGTCTGGGCGGCGTTCACGCTGCGGGTGATCCGCCTTGCGCCCGCCTGCCCCGGCCCCGACGGCGGGCCGGGTCCCGGCGGCGCGGGGGTGCGCGAGCCCCGGCGGCCGGGGCCCTGCCCGCCGGGCGGGGCGATTGCCCTGCCTCGGCCCGAGGACCCGTCCGGCGGCGCCGCAGCGCTCGCCTGACATGCCCGCTCCGCCGTCCCTGGAGCGGGCACCGTTGACCGGGAGCGGTCAGCAGCAGCCGGGCGAGGCGTTGCCGGAGAGGATCTGCTCGATGAGGGGGCGTCCGACGTCGTAGGCGTCGGCGACGGGCAGGATCTGCGCGTCGGGGTGCTCGGTGAGCCAGTCCTTGGCGGCGTCGGCGCCGGCGAAGAAGTGCACCTGGTTGCAGAAGGCGGCGCGGACCGAGGTCGGCGCGTCGGGGGTGACCACGGAGACCACGGCGCCGGCGGGCTCTACCTGGGTGGGCCCGTTGGGGGTGACGGTCAGGCGGACCGGTTCACCGGTGGCCCGGCAGGGCGAGGTGACCTGCGCGGTGTGGCCGATGATGGCCGGGAAGACCAGGGTGTCCATGGCGCACCAGGCGTACAGGGTGCGGCCGTCGGCCTGGTAGCGGTGCGGAGTGGGGTTGTGGGTGAGGCCGTTGCCGATGATGCGGCCTTCGGTGTCGTACTCGGTGTCGGGCATGTCGGCCAGCGCCTCGCGGATGTCCTCCGCGCTGCGGCCCGCTTGGGCGGCGAGCTGGTCGACCGTGACCGGTTCCCCGGTCGTCAGCAGCGTCAGCAAGGGGCGTAGCAGCCACAGCTTCACGCCCGGGGCGCGGTTGACCGTGTCGGTGAAGCGGGCGGCCATCTTCTGGGTGTCGGTGTCCACGGCGGATCCTTCCCTTCCCTGTTGTGTGGATGGGTCCGATGCCTGGGACCGTAGGGTCTGCCCCCGGGGTGAGGGTCAAGCCCGCACGTGGCAGCCGCGGGGATCACCGGCCCAGCACAGGTCGCCCTCCGCCAGGTCCGCCTGATGCGCGGTCTCGAACTTCTCGATCCGTTCCAGGATCTGCTGCTGGGCGGCGATGCGCTGGTGCAGGCGTTCACGGGAGCGGTGCAGCAGCTCAGCGAGATGCGAGCCGACCGGATGCCCCGAGCTTTCCGTCCAGGCCGCGGTCAACTCGCGGATCTCGGCCACGGTCAGACCCAGGCCGCGCAGTTCGCCGATGAACCGCACACACCACAGGGCGTCGGCGTCGTACAGCCGGTAGTTGGCCGGGCTGCGGCCGAGGGTGTAGATCAGCCCGAGGTCGGTGTACTCGCGCAGGGCCTTGACCCTCACGCCGGTGCGGCGGGACAGCTCACCGACCGTCATCGGCCGGGACCTGCGCGCTTCCAAGGGCATCTCCGCCTCCTCTTTGGTGGTTCAGCCTGCGCAGCAGGAGAGCTTGGCGACGTCCGCGGTGAAGGTCTGGGCGGCGAGTTTGAGGGCTTCGGCCATGGTCAGGTACGGGGCCCAGGTCTGGGCGAGCTGCTCGACGGTCAGTCCTGCCGTGATGGCGTAGGTGGCGGCTGTGATGAGGTCCCCGGCGCCGTCGGCGATCACGTGGACGCCGAGCACGCGGCCGGTGCCGCGCTCGGCGACGAGCTTGACCAGGCCGCGCGTGTCACGGTTGGCCAGTGCCCTGGGCACGTGTTCCAGCGGCAGGGTGCGGCAGTCGCAGTGGATTCCGGCGTCGGCTACCTGGGCGTCGGTCATGCCGACGGCGGCGATGGCCGGGCTGGTGAACGTCACCCTGGGGAGCGCGGTGTAGTCCAGGGTGCGGCCCGCGCCGGTGAAGGCGTTGTCGGCGACGAGGGTGCCCTGGGCGGCGGCCACGTAGACGAACTGGGGGCCTCCGGCGACGTCGCCCGCGGCCCAGATCCGCTCGTTGGTGGTGCGCTGGTGGTCGTCGACGACGACTTCGCCGCGCGTCCCGGTCTTGACCCCCACCGCGTCGAGGTTCAGCCCGGCGGTGACGGGGCGGCGGCCGGTGGCGACCAGCAGCTTTTCGGCCCGCAGTTCGATCTCCTCGCTGCCGCGGCCGGCGGCGAGGGTGTAGCCGTGCTCGTCACGCCGGACGGCGGCCAGGGCCGCGCCGGTGTGCACGGTGATGCCCTCGGCGGCGAAGACCTCCTCGATCGCGGCGGAGACCTCGGGCTCTTCGAACGGGGCGAGCCGCTCCAGGGCCTCGATGACGGTCACCTCGGTGCCGAGGCGGGTGAAGAGCTGGGCCTGCTCCAGGCCGACCGCGTTCCCGCCGACCACCGCCATCGACTCCGGCAGCATGTCGAGCTCCATCGCCGTGGTGGACGTCAGATAGCCGGCCTGCTCCAGGCCGTCGACGGGCGGCGCCCAGGGGGCCGAGCCGGTCGCGATCAGATAGTGGGCGGCCTCGATCCGTCGCGTACCACCGTCCCGCAGGACCACGTCCAGCACCGGGGCCTCGGTGCTCCCGGCGAACGCAGCCGTGCCATGCGCGATCTCCCATCCGTAGTCGGCGGCGAGGCCGGTGTACTTCTCCGCCCGCAACTGCTCCACCAGGGCATCCTTGCCGCCGATCAGACCGGGGAAGCCGACCGGAACCTCGGCCGCGGCGAGCCCGGGGAAGCGCCCGGCCGCAGCGGCGCCGTGGCGGGCCTCGGCGGCGGCCAGCAGCGCCTTGGAGGGCACGCAGCCCACATTGACGCAGGTGCCGCCGGTGGTGCCGCGCTCGACCATCACCACCCGCTTACCGCCGCCGGTAGCGGCGATGGCGGCGGCGAACGCCGCCGAGCCGGAGCCGATGACGGCCAGATCGACGCCGGAGTGTGTGGTGGTCACGGTGCTGCCTCCTCGTGCGGGGCCCGGGATTCCGGAGCCGCTGCTATGCGGGTTGCCGAATAGTTCAACGGCTCCATACTATGCGCTTAGGCGAATACTTCCAGTTGTGGAGGCCATCCGTATGCCCCAGCGCCTGAACACCCCCTCCGTCCCGACTGCCGATGAGATCCCCTGCACCCATCTCGACACGGTGGCCAAGTTCTTCCGCGCCCTGTCCGACCCCACCCGGCTCAAGCTCCTGGAGTTCATCCTGCGCGGCGAACGCACCAGTGCCGAGTGCGTCGAGCACGCCGGAATCTCCCAGCCCCGCGTGTCCGTGCACCTGTCCTGCCTCGTCGACTGCGGCTACGTCACCGCCCGCCGGGACGGCAAGAAGCTGCGCTACTCCGTCGGCGACCCGCGCGTGGCAGACCTGGTCGTACTCGCCCGCTCGCTCGCCGCGGACAACGCCACCGCCCTGACCTGCTGCACCCGCATCCCCGACAGCCAGGACTGAAGAGCAAGGACCCCTCGCCATGCCCACCACCGATCGGCCCCCGCGTCGCGACCAAGAGCCCTCCGGCCGCGGCATGACCGCCGCCGCCCTGACGATCGCCTGCTGCGCCAGGCCCGCCCTCGCCGCCACGGGCGCTCTGTCTCGCCGCCGCCATCCGGACGGCGGCCGTTACCACCGCCGTCCGTAGCCGCCGCTCCGGCGCGACAGCTGCTGCCCACCCACCGGATCGACCCAGAACTCCCACGACCAGGGCCGCCCCAGCCCCAGCCGGCCAGGTCGGCCCTCGCTGGGGTCCCGACGACCGCGGCTAGTCGGTGCACACTCGCGGCACGGGGCCCGCCCACCGCAGCTCTGACCAGCTGGTCCGGGTCGTGGCCAGGCGCGGGTACCGATGTACGAGAGTGCCGGACGCCGCGCCATTTGACTGGGGTATGCCTCTTCGGCCTCCTCCACGAGCGCAGATTTCATCACGGCTGGCCAGGCTTTTCGTACGGCCGTCCTCATGCGCGGCGTGGTGCGGGTGGCCTGGCGCGGAGGGTCAGGCCGAGCCACGTGGCCCAGCCGATCGGCTGCAGCACCCAGTAGCTGGAGATCCGGTACAGCAGGGTGGCCGCGATGGCCTGGTCGGGGCGCAGGCCGTAGGAGACGAGCAGAGTGGTCAGGCTCACCTCGACGACGCCCAGGCTTCCCGGGGTCAGGCGCAGGCTGCCGGGGATCTGGGTGAGTGTGTAGGCGAGCAGCAGCCCGCTCCAGGGCACGCCGATGCCCAGTGCCCACAGGCTGGCGGCCAGGCACGCCGCGTCGAACGCCCAGTTGAGGACCGCGAGGCCGAAGGGCCGCAGCCAGGGCCGGAATCCTGGCTGCACGCTGCGGGCCTGGCTCACCAGTCGTACCAGCGCCTCCTGAACCTGCCGGACGCGCCGGGAGCGTCGGCCCGCGCCAGCCCAGGCCCGTTGAGCCGCCACGCGAACCCTCTCGGAGCGGGTCAGTACAAGCAGCGCCAGGCCGAGTCCGAGGGCCAGGGCGGAGCATGGCCAGAGCGGGGCGGAGCACCGCGCCCCGGCCGCCCAGGCCCGCGGTGAGCGCCCCGGTCACGAGGAGGACGAACAGGCCGAGCGCCGACAGCGCCCCGGCGACGACCAGCACAGCGGCCGCGAGGACCTGCCCCGCCTGGCGTCGGCGCAGCTGCCGGTACAGCCAGGCGGCGGCGAAGGCCGCGCCGCCGGGCAGCGCGCCGGCCACGGCGTTGGCGGCCACGGCCAGCGCCGTCATGCCCCTCAGACCCACCCGCACCCCGCCCGCGTGCAGCAGCCAGCGTTGCACGGCGGCGAAACACACGATCGACGCCGCCTCGAAGGCCATCGCGACGGCCAGCTTCGGCGGGCTCACCCGGGCGATCAGCTGGGCCGCCCCGGCCAGCTCGCGCCGGTTGACGATGGCGAGCGACAGCGCGGCCGCCACCAGGACGACAGCCCCCAGCCACCACGCCCAGCCCGGCCGTGCTGCGGCGTGCCGGTCCTGCGCGCGCCCGTTCACCGCCTTGAGATCCGGCTGTCGTGACGTCGGCGGTTGCTTTCGATGGGATGTAGATGGCACGGCTACCGTCGATCAGGTCCAAGGGGCGTGCGGGCCGCCCCATCGGCCGCGTCCGCGCTCTACACAGCGGGCAGGGGCACGCGGAATGGTTGGCGGGCACGGCGGAGCGGTCTTCGGCGGCTGCTGGACGGCCGCCGGTCGCCGAGCAACCACGACAGGGCAGCGGTGTCCGGCCGTGCGGCGTCCCGTGACGGGTCGACGGGGTCTCCTCCCGGCCGGGCCGCGTGCTTCCGGCCCGGCCGCAGACCCGTCAGGACCCGTTCCGTGGGCGGTCACCCGGTGCGTGACCTTCTTCGGAGTCGCGCTGGGCGGCCTTGAGCTGGTCGATCTCCGCCTGGAGGCGAGTGATCTCCGTGGCCTTGGCGTCCGGGTCGGTAGGGGCGCCAGCCGCTTGCCCGGGCTGGTGCTGGGCCTGGTTCTTTCGCTGATACCGGCTCATGAGCCACATCGCCCCGCACATCCCGACGGGACAGGCCAGGAGCAGCACGACGAGTGCAACGGTCTGGGACGACATCATCAACTCCCTTCACGCGGCGGCCAAAGGACGGAGTTGTTCACCGGCCGTCTGTCCGCGTGCCTCCGGCGGAACGTGATCGGTGACGTGAATCCGGCACGCCCGAACCGGACGCGCGCTTCATCATCGGGACGGTGTGCGCGGTGGCCGCGTGCCAGTGGCGCCGGGAGGGCAGGAAGCGGGGCGTGGCGGCCGCGTACTCCTCCCAGACCATGCCGAACCGGCGGGCGACCTCCGCCTCCTCCCGGATGGCGAGGCGTCGGTAGACCCAGACCAGCACAGGGAACATCACCAGAGTAGGCAGGGTCGGCCACATCAGCAGGAACCCGACCATGATCGCGAGGAATCCCGCGTACTGCGGATGACGGATGTGCCCGTACGGGCCCGAGGTCGCCAGGACGCCCGACTGCGCGGCGGCGTGCAGATGCCGCCACCCGGCGCCGATGAGCACGAAGCCGAGGATGATCAGCACGTAGGCGGCGAGGTGGAAGGGGCTCATGTGAGGGTCGCCCTTCCAGCCGATCAGGTCGTTCCACAGGTGACCCTGGGCGTGGCTGTAGCCGAGGTTGGGGAACCAGTTGCCCAGCGGTCCGGCCAGCAGGTAGACGGTGAGCGGGGAGCCGTACATCTCGGTGAACAGCGCCACCGCGAAGGCGGAGAAGCCGCCCAGTGCCTTCCAGTCCCGGCCGGTTTTCGGGTGGAAGAAGCTCGCCGCGAAGATCACCAGCACGAGCGTGTTGATCACGACGAGTGGCCATAGTCCGTAGTCGTACGGGGCGTTCACGGCGTGTCCTTCTTCGGTGCCGCCTGCGGCTTGGTGGCGGTTTCCCTGGTGGCAGATGGTTGTCGCGGTCCCCGGGCGTGAACGGCACGGCCCGGCGACGCGCGCTCGGCCGGGCGTGCGGTACCGGCCTCGGTCAGCAGCGGCAGGGCCCGGCGGAGCAACCGGGCCACGTCGGCGAGTTCGTCGCGCTCGGAGCGGCACCCAGAACAGTGGACGAGGTGAGCCTCGATCGGCGCCTCCTCCCCCGGCTCCAGCGCCCCGATCACGTACGCGCCGAGCCATTCGCGGATCTCGTCGCATCCGGGCGTCGGCTTCGGCATAGCCCCTCACCCCCTTCTCATCGCGTCCCGGTGGTACGGGACGCGGTCAGGTGTGCGCGTCGGAGCCGGTGTCTTTCGTGAACTTGACCGCCTCCTCGGCCCCGGCAGTGGTGACGCCCTCCTGCCGGGCCTGCGCGGCCTTGAGGTCACGTAGCTCGGCCTGAATAGCGCTGATCTGCTTGTTCAGGTCGGTGTCGGAGACGGAGGGCGTACCGGCCCTGGGGGTCGTGGTCCCCGTTCCGCACGAGCTGCCGGCCTTCGTCTTGCCCTGGCCGCCGCTGTTCATCCCGCGCATCATGAAGATCATGCTCAGCGGGCACAGGGCGAGGACGAGCAGTGGCAGGGCCGCCAGGAACCAACCGGGCTTGACCAAGAGAACCGCGGCGGCAACGGCACCGAGGCCGATGATGGCCTTCTTGTTCAGGCACATGGGGATTCACTCCGAGGGTAGGGCGCGTGTCCGGATACGGGGCGCCGAACTGGCTTATAACTGGAAGATTAGGTTCGGGCTGTGACAGATCGATGAGCATGCGGTGGGCGGCCGATGTGCCTGACGCCCACCGGGTCCGGGGCGCTTCCCGTCGAAGGGCGGCGGCGCGAGCTCGGCACCCTGCCCGGGGCGGTGCCCTGGGCAGGGACCTGGACCGCGGTAGTGGCACCGCATCGTCATCGGCCTCTCCGCACAAGGGCGGTTGTTCGGTCCTCGCTGTCGCTGCTCCTGTGGACCTCGGTCGGCGGTAGGGGCTCGTCCCGGCCCTTTTGTGACGCCGCGGGCTCTTCGGCGGCGTCAGCCGCGGCCGGGCCGACAGCCCTGTCGGGCACGGCGGTCTCAGCGGCTTCTGCCGGGTCAGGCGCGGTCGGCCGCGCGGGGCGGCGCAGGTAGAGGAAGGCGAGCGCTGCGGCGAACAGCAGCAGGCTGGTCCACACGTTCAGGCGCAGGCCCAGGATGTGGTTGGCGGGGTCGACGCGCAGCATCTCGATCCAGCCGCGGCCCGCGGTGTAGGCGGCCACGTACAGGGCGAAGACGCGGCCCCGGTCGAGGCGGAAGCGCCGCTCGGCCCACACGATCAGCGCCGCCGCTGCCAGGTTCCAGCCCGCCTCATAGGCGAAGGTGGGGTGGTAGGTGGCGGCGTCCGGTGTGTCCGCGGGGCGGTTGGCGGGGTCGATCTCCAGGCCCCAGGGCAGTGTGGTGGGCCTGCCGTACAGCTCCTGGTTGAACCAGCAGCCGATCCGCCCGATCGCCTGCCCGACCAGTACGGCAGGGGCGACCGCGTCGGCGAACGCGGCGAAGTCGATGCCGCGCCGCCGGGCCGCGATCCACGCGCCCAGCGCTCCGCCCGCGATGCCGCCCCACACGCCGAGGCCGCCCTGCCACACGTACAGGACTTCGACCGGGTTCTTGCCGGGGCCGAAGTACAGCTGCCAGCTGGTGATCACGTGGTAGAGCCGTCCGCCGACGATGCCGAACGGCACGGCGACCATCGCGATGTCCAGGACGGTCCCCGGTGCGCCGCCGCGGGCGCTCCAGCGGCGCTGGCCGATCGCGACGGCGGCGATCACGCCTGCGATCACCATGACCGCGTACCAGTGGATCATGAGCGGGCCCAGGTTCAGATAGGGACTGGACGGGCTCGGCAAAGAGGCGAGGTTCATCAGGTCACATCAGCTTCGAGTGAGATAGACAGCGGTGGGCGGGGGCACGCCTCGCGGCGCGGACGGCCGAGCCGGTCCTGTGCTCGGCGGGACCGGTCCGGCGTTGAGGAGGGGCGCCGCTGATGCGACGGCCTGCTGTGCTCGGGGGCGGTCAGCCCATGCCGTGGTGTCCGTCCTCGGAGGCGCCGCCCAACATCGAGCCGCCCATCATCGAGTCGGAGTTCATGCCGTCGGACATCATGCCGTCGGACATCATCTTCTCCATCTGCTGCCGCGCCTTGGCGCGGTCTTCGGCCGGCAGCTGATCCGTACAGTGGCGGATCATCGCCTCCCTGCCGTCGGCGCTGTCCGCGTGGCGTCCCGACTCGGAGCTCTGTGTAGCGGAGGGCTTGGGGCTGGGCGGCGAGTCCGCGGCGAACGCGGTGGCGCCGTAGGTGCCGAGGCCGCCGAACACGACCGTCGCGGCGGCAAGGCCGATGGTCCTGCGCTTGATCATTGATTCGCTCCCTGTCCCAAGTGGGGCTTTTACGTCATCGACGCTAGGCACGGGGTGTGAAGGGGCCATGAAGCGCCGATGTGGCGCCTCTGTGCCCTCGCCCAGGCTGGATTCGGCCATCCCGCGGGAGAGTCCTCACTCCCACCTGCGCAAACGCGGGCACGACACCATCCGGGCCGCCCGTTTCGCACGAGAAGAGCCGTTTGCTACCCCTAGGGGGTACGAGTAGTTTCGCAGTAGTTTCGCTGACGAAAGGAGGTCGACATGGCGAACCAAGGCACTCAGCACCAGGAGCGGTTCCTCGCTCCGGATGTGGTGAACGACGCGGTGGTGCGGCTGGCCAAGATCAACGGCCAGGTGAAGGGCGTCTCCCGGATGATCCAGGAGGGCCGGCACTGTGTCGACGTCCTGGACCAGATCGAGTCGGTACGCAAGGCCCTGGACGGGGTGTCCCGCCAGGTGACGCGGAACTACCTGGAGCGGTGCGTCACCGACGCGATCAGGCGCGATGACCCGCTCATCTACGACGAGCTGATGAAGGTGCTGTTCCGGCACCGCTGACCGGCGCCGACTCCACGGAAGGAAGGAGAAGAAGACATGTCCAACATGATCACTTTGGCTGTTCCCGGAATCTCCTGCGGGGATTGCCGGCAGGTCATCGGCGGGGCGGTCGGCGCGGTGGCCGGGGTGTCGGCCCCGCAGGTGGACATCGAGGCCCAGACGGTGGGCGTGGCCTACGGCGCGTCGGCGGCCCTGCCTCGGATCGTGGCCGCGGTCGAGGACAGCGGCCACAAGATCAGCGGGTACGCGGTGCAGAACCAGGTCGTGAGGAGGGCGTCGTGAACGTGGACCAGATCGTGGTGCTCGCCGGAGCCGCAGGGCTGATGGCGCTGCTCGCCTGGTTCTTCTTCGGGCCGAGGAAGACGCGGCTGACCGAACTGCGGGGCGGAGCCCAGGAGATCGGCATCACCGTGAAGGGCGGCTACTCCCCGGACCTGATCCGGGTCCGTCAGGGCCTGCCCGTCCGGCTGATCTTCGACCGGCAGGAAAGCGGGGAGTGCACCTCCCGCGTGCTCTTCCCCGATTTCTCGGTGGCGAAGTCGCTGCCGGCGTTCGGGAAGGCCACAGTCGAATTCGTACCCGACAAGGCGGGCCGGTTCGGCTTCGCCTGCGGGATGAACATGGTGCACGGCACCGTGCTGGTCGAGCCCGGCGACGGGAACGGGGAGGCTGCGTCATCGGCCGCCGTGAGGGAGGAACCGGCCGCGCCCGCCGCCATACCGGGCGAGGTCGACACCGGGGAGGATGAGGCCGCCGAACGGCAGGCCGAGATCAAGGATCTGTCCCGGCGAGTGCTCATCGGTGCGGTGCTGTCCGCGCCGGTCGCACTCGCGGTCATGCTGCACGAGTTTCTCGGGGTCGATGTACCGGACCTGCTGCTCAACCGATGGTTCCAGCTCGCGCTGATCACGCCGGTGATGTTCTACACCGGCCGGCCGATCCACACGACGGGCTGGCGCGCCCTGCGCAACCGCAGCGCCGAGATGAACACGCTGATCACGCTGGGCACGTGCGCGGCCTATGGCTACAGCCTGCTCGTCACGGCGGTGCCGGGCCTGTTCCCTGCCGGAGTGCGGGAGGTCTACTACGAGGCAGTCGGGGTGATCCTGACCCTGATCCTGCTGGGTCGGCTGTTCGAGGCGAAGGCCAAGGCGGGCACCGGGCAGGCGATCCGCGAACTGCTGGGCCTGCAGGCCAAGACCGCCCGGGTCGTGCGGAATGGTGCCGAGGTGGAGGTGCCGGTCCAGGACGTGATGGCCGGTGACGTGGTCGTGGTCCGGCCCGGCGAGAAGGTCCCGGTGGACGGGGTCATCATCAACGGCCGCTCGACTCTGGACGAGTCCATGGTGACCGGGGAGTCGCTCCCGGTGACCAAGGCCGCCGGGGACGAGGTGGTCGGCGCGACGATCAACCAGACCGGCGCGTTCAGGATGCGGGCGACCAAGGTCGGCGCGGAGACGATGCTGGCGCAGATCATCCGGTTCGTGCAGCAGGCGCAGGCGTCCAAGGCCCCCATCCAGCGGGTCGCGGACCTCGTCGCCGGCTACTTCGTCCCCGCGGTGGTCGTCATCGCCATCGCCTCGTTCGCAACCTGGTACCTGATCGGGCCCGACCAGGCGCTGACGCTGGGACTGGTCTCCGCCGTCGCCGTACTGATCATCGCCTGCCCGTGCGCGCTCGGCCTGGCCACCCCGTTGTCGATCATGGTGGGCACCGGCAAGGGCGCCCAGCACGGCATCCTCATCCGCTCCGCCGAGGCCCTGGAGACCGCGCACCGGCTGCAGACCATCGTGCTGGACAAGACAGGCACCATCACCAAGGGCCGGCCCACGCTGACCGACGTCGTCCCAGTGAACGGGTTCGCCGAGGACGAACTCGTCCGCCTGGTCGCCTCCGCCGAGCACTCCTCCGAGCACCCTCTCGGCCAGGCCATCGTGCAGGGCGCCGCCGACCACGGGATCGATCTGGCCGAGGTGAGCGAGTTCGACTCGGTCACCGGAAAGGGCATCACCGCCACCGTCGAAGGGCACCGCCTGCTGGTGGGCAAGGCCGCCCTGCTCACCGAGGCGGGCATCGACACCGCCCCGCTGGAGACGGACGTGGACCGGCTGGCCGCGGAGGGCAAGACCCCCGTCTTCGCGGCCGTCGACGACCGGCTGGCCGGGGTGGTGGCGGTCGCGGACACGGTCAAGGAGGACTCGGCCGCGGCCATCGCCGAGCTGAAGCGGCTCGGCCTCGAAGTCGTGATGATCACCGGTGACAACCGGCGTACCGCCGAGGCGATCGCCCGCCAGGTCGGCATCGACCGAGTGCTGGCCGAGGTGCTGCCCGAGCACAGGGCGCAGGAGATAGCCCGGCTGCAGGACGAGGGCAAGCGGGTCGGCATGGTCGGCGACGGCATCAACGACGCCCCGGCCCTCGCCCAGGCCGATGTCGGCTTCGCCATCGGCAGCGGCACCGACGTGGCCATCGAGGCATCGGACATCACTCTGATCTCCGGGGCGCTGGGCGGGGTCGTCACCGCCGTAACCTTGAGCCGGGCCACCATGCGCAACATCCGCCAGAACCTGGTCCTGGCCTTCGTCTACAACACGGCGGGCATCCCGCTGGCGGCCGGTGTGCTCTACCCGTTCACCGGCTGGCTGCTCAGCCCGATCATCGCCGCCGCGGCCATGGCCCTGTCGTCGCTGTCGGTGGTGGGCAACGCGAACCGGCTGCGCACCTTCACTCCGCAACCGTTCCCCGCGGCCCCGCAGCAGGTCGCGGAAGCCACGTCCCCGATCGAGGTGGCCACATCATGACATCCGCGACCGTGCTGGTCGTCGACGACGAGACGAAGCTGCGCGCCCTGGTACGCGACTACCTCGAACGCGAGGGGTACAGGGTGCTGGAGGCGAGCGAGGGCCGCCAGGCCCTCGACCTCGCCCGCACCGCCCACCCCGACCTGATCGTCCTCGACTTGGGCCTGCCCGGCCTGCCCGGCGAGGAAGTGGCCCGGCTGCTACGCAAGACCAGCGACGTGCCGATCGTCATGCTCACCGCCAGGGCGGCCGAGAACGACCGGGTGATGGGCCTGCGGCTGGGCGCCGACGACTACGTCGTCAAGCCGTTCAGCCCGCGCGAACTGGTCGCCCGGGTGGAGGCGGTACTGCGGCGCGCCCGCGGCCCACGCGCCGCAGTCGAGGAAACAGCCGTCTCCTACGGCGACGGCCAGCTGCGCGTCGACGCCGAGCGCCGCGAGGTGCACGCCGACGGACAGCCGGTGGAACTCACCCGCACCGAGTTCGACCTGCTCGCCGCCCTCGCCTCCCGGCCAGGGCGGGCCTGGACCCGGATGGAATTGGTCGGTCGTGTCCAGGGCCACACCTTCGAGGCATACGAGCGCACCATCGACGTCCACGTGAAGAACCTGCGCCGCAAGCTCGGCGACACCCCGCCCTCCCAGGTAGTGCTCACCGTGCCCGGCGTCGGCTACAAGCTGGGACTGGACAAAGATGCGTGACCTGCTGCGAGGCCGCTTCGCCCGCCGCCTCGCCCTCGCCTTCGCCGCCCTCGGCATCGGGGCCGCGGCCCTGACCGCGGTGCTCGTCAACACCGCCTTCGGGGCCCGGTTCGACGATTACCTCGCTGAGCAGCAGCAGGTGCGCCAGCAGCAGCTGGTCGCCCTGTTCGCCGCCGAGTACACCAAGGACGACGCCTGGAAGACGTCGACACTCAACGAACTCGCGCCGACGGTCACCATGACCGGCTCGCAGGTCGAACTCCGCGACCGGGCTGGGCAGCGGATCTGGTCGCTCGCCGACGCCGAGGTGGACCCGGCCACCCTGGCCATGCACCGCGACATGATGGGCATCGGCGACCTCGGCCCACCGCACGAACTGCCCATCACCGTCGACGGGCAGAAGGTGGGCACCCTCGACATGCGCGTGCCCCAGGGCCCGATCCCCGCCGTCGACCGGGAGTTCCGCGCCGACGTCAACCAGCTCCTGATCGCGGGGGGCTTGACCGCCGGGCTGGTCGCCCTCGCCGTCGGCCTCTACACCGCTCGCCGTGCCACCGCCCCCATCGCCGAACTCACCCGCGCCGCAAGCGACCTGGCCGCCGGACAGCGCGACCGGCGCGTGGCCACCGTCCCCAACAACGAGATCGGAGAACTCGCCACCGCCTTCAACACCATGGCCGACCGCGTGGAGAAGGAAGACGAACTGCGCCGCGCCTTCGCCGCCGACGTCGCCCACGAACTGCGCACTCCGCTCGCGATCCTGCGCAGCGAACTCGAAGCCGTCCAGGACGGCGTCCGCCAACCCACTCCGAAGGTCATCGGCTCGCTGCACGACGAGACACTCCGTCTGGGCCGGCTCATCGCCGACCTGGAGACCCTCGCCTCCGCCGACGCCGCCGCCTTCACCCTCGAACGCGAGCCCGTATCCCTGACCGGCCTCGTCCGCGACACCACAGACGACCTCTCCGGCCGGTTCACCGAAGCGGGAATCACCCTGCACACCGACCTCACCACCGAGGTCCACGTCACCGGCGATGGGGTACGCCTGCGGCAGATCGTCACCAACCAGCTCACCAACGCCCTCAAGTTCGTCCCCGCCGGCGGCACCGTCAACGTCACCCTGCGCCACGACGGCGACTGGGCCGAACTGCGCGTGGCCGACACCGGGCCCGGCATCCCCGCCGAGGACCTGCCCCGCATCTTCGACCGCTTCTTCCGCAGCCGCACCGCCCGCGCCGACGGCTCCGGCATCGGCCTCGCCGTCGCAGCCGAACTCACCGCCGCCCACGGCGGTACCCTCACCGCCGACAGCGCACCCGGCCAGGGCGCCACCTTCACCACCCGGCTGCCCGCCACCAGCTCAGCACGCCCCCGCAAGCCGGGACAGTCCCCGCGATCCACGCCATAAGCACGCCATTGCGCGTCCGTTCCCGCCACCCTCAAACCCTGAAACCCAGGAAGCCCAGGAGAGCGGGGTGGGTCAGCGCAGTGACTGAACGGCGTAGAGAGGGAGTTACCTCTGTGTCGTGACGGTCGTGGCCGAGGCGGCCCGGCCGATGAGCGCGGCCGCGGCCAGCAGGGCTGCTCCGATGGCGTAGACGGCGGTGATGCCGGCCGCGTCGGCCAGCCAGCCGCCCAGAGCGAGGGAGGCGAGGCGGCCGAGCTGCCAGATCAGGTCGAATGCGGCGAAGACGCGGCCCCGGGCGGCGGGCGGAGTCTCGGCCTGGAGCAGCGAGTTGAAGGTGACCGCGCCGGTGGAGGTGGCCACCCCGTATCCAGCCAGGCTGCCCAGTGCCACGGCCGGGACGCGCACCAGGGCGAGGACCGCGTCCACGACCGCGCGCAGCAGGTAGGGGCCGAAGACGAACACCGGGCGGCGCGGGTCGGACACGTACCGGGTGAGCAGCAGCGGACCGGCGGCGGCACCGACCCCGATACAGGCCAGGGCCATGCCATAGCCGGACGGCCCCAGCCCGAGCCGGTCGCGCACCAGCACGACCAGCAAGGCGCTCGTCGCTCCGGCCGACAGCGCGGCCAGTCCTTGCCCAGCGGCAAGGGCCCGCAGCACCCGGTGCCCGGCCAGCACCCCGATACCGTCGCGGGCCTGCCGCCAGAAACCGCTCCGGGTCGCGCCCGCCGGGCGGCGTGGCAGGCGCAGGCGGGCCAGCACTGCGGCGGAGGCGGCAAAGCTGGCCGCGTTGATCCAGAACGCGGGACCGTAGCCGATAGCGGCAACCACCATCCCGGCGGCCGGGGCCAGCACGATCTGCGACAGCACCGCGGCGGTCCAGATGCCGGAGTTGGCAGCGATCAGTTCCTCCTCGTCCACCAGCGCGGGCAGCACCGCCCCGGCGGCCGGGTTGAAGAACGCCGACGCCCCCGACATCGCGAACGCCACCGCGTAGATGCCCGGCACCGAGTGGTCCACCAGCGGCAGCGCCGCGGCCAGCAGCATCCGGGCCAGATCGGCGATCACCATCACCCGCACCGGCGCAAGCCGGTCGACGACCACCCCGGCGACCGGAGCGAGCAGCAGCACCGGCGCGATCTCGGCGGCCACCAACCCGGCCACGCTCAGCCCGGAACCCGTGCGCTCCCACACCAGCAGACTCAGCGCGACGGTGGCGAAGGCATCGCCCCAGGCGGAGGCGGTCCGCGCGAACCACAGACGACGGTAGCCGGGCAGGGCGAACACCTGACGCAGGCCGGTGTTCACTCTGCCCGGCCAGGTCCGGCTCAGCGGACCTTCTCCATCACGTGCCCGCAGCAGCAGGTGGGGTTGCGGTCTCCGCCGTGACCGGGGGCCGCGCCCTTGGTCACCGTGATCTCACAGCCGCACTCCGGGTCCGGGCACCGGTACACCTCGCCCTCGACGAATGGCATGACCTGCGCCTCCTTCCGTGGCGTCGTCGTACGCTGGAGACGCTAGAACCTTCACCCGGGGTGAAGGTCAAGCCGGGAACGGAGGCGTGCGATGGCCGGGACCATGACCGTGGGACAGGCAGCGCAGGCAGCTGGGGTCACCCGCCGGGCCGTGCGGCTGTACGAGGAGCGCGGCCTGCTGGCCTCCGCCCCGCGCACCGCGGCCGGCTACCGCCTGTACGACCAGGACGACATCGACACCCTGGTCTTCATCCGCCAAGCCCGCGCCCTCGACCTCCCCCTCGACGACATCGCCGCCATCCTCGCCCTGCGCCGCGGCGGCACCGCTCCCTGCACCGCCGTACGGGAGCTCGTCGATGCCCGCATCGCCGAGATCGACCGGACCATCGCCGACCTGCGGGCCCTGCGTGCAAGCCTGGTCGCCACCCGCCGGGACGCGGCGGAGGCGAGTCCCGCGTCGCAGCCGGGCGGAGCGGTCTGCCCGATCATCGAGCGTCAGGCGACGGCAGCCGGTTGAGGGCTGGGTCGCCCTTGCCCTCGTCGTGGGTACGGCCGTGTTGAGTCGCGCGCCTCAAGTGCCGGTCCCGGGCTGTCGCAGACAGACACGAGCCGTCCCGGGCGGGACAGCGCCACCGGTGACCGCTGGTTGTCCGGTGCCCGAACCGAGTCGATAACCCGGAACGGGTTCAGGACTGCCTCGCCGAGACCCGCGAGGGACCAGGGAACGCCACGGCAGCCCCGGCGGATCCCCTGCCGGCCACGGCACGATGGGCCAGCTCGGTGCGCAGCCGGGCGCGGCCGCGGTGGATGCGGCTGCGCACCGTCCCGAGCTTCACGCCGAGTGTCGTGGCGATCTCCTCGTACGGCAGGCCCTCGATGTCGCACAGAACGATCGCCGCGCGGAACTCCGCGGGCAGTGCGTCGAGAGCGGCCTGCACCTCTGTGTCGAGCTGTGCGTCGTGGTGGGCCCGCGCCGGATCCTCTTCCCTGGCCGGCACCCGCTCGGCGGCGGCGTCGGTCAGGTGCTCGAACCGGATACGGGACCGTCGCCGGGCCATGTCGAGGAAGAGGTTCACGGTGATCCGGTGCAGCCACCCCTGGAAGGTGCCGGGTCGGTACCGGTCCAGTGACCGGAAGACCCGTATGAAGACCTCCTGAGTGAGGTCCTCGGCGTCGTGCTGGTTGCCGGAGAGCCGGTAGGCGAGTCGGTAGACCTGGTGGGCGTGGCGGCGGACGATCTCGTCCCAGCTCGGCATGGTCCACACCTCTCCGGCGGGGCCGTTGTGGGCGGCGGGCACGGCATCCGAACGACCGCTGGGAAGTCGGCGCCGCTCGGGGAGGCCGACTGCCGCGTCATCGGTGTTCCCCGGGCTCCCCGGTGCGGGCACGGAGCCACAGGCCGACCGGGCAGACCCGGCAGGCGTCGCGTCGGGAAGGACACCACACGCGCCGCTGTCGCTGAGGTCGCGGTTCATCGGATTCTCCTCGCAACGCTTCTCCTGCCTGATGCGGTCCGTGGCACCAGGCGGCAGTGGCACAGCCACAGCAGGAACAAAACTATGCGGAAGGGGATGAAGGCCCTGTGAAGCGTCCATGTGCTTGCCAGGAAGGCAGCGGTGGTTTCACCTATTCACCGGTCTGCCCCGGTCGGGGTTCGCATTCCCGCTGTCGGGTCACAGGTCTACCGCCAGGATCGGGCTGCGAGCACGTGAGACGCAGGGATAGATCACATCGCGGCGCCCGCGCTCGCTCACGGCCAGCACGGTGTCGCGGTGGTCGGGGGTCCCTTCCAGGACGCGCAGCTCGCAGCTGCCGCAGAAGCCCTCCTCGCAGGAGGAGGGGGCGTCGGGAACCGCCTCGCGGATCACCTCCAGCAGGCTGCGATCGGCCGGGACCGGCAGGAGGCGTCCGGTGCGTCTCAGCTCGACTTTGAACTCGCGGGCGTCCGGGTGATGTCGGTCGGCTCGGGGGGCGCCGAAGCGTTCGGTGTGCAGATGCCGGTCGGGGAAGTCCGCGATGGTCTTCTCCAGGGCGGCGAGCAGCGGTTCGGGGCCGCAGGCGTAGATCGCGGTGCCGCGCGGGGTGTCGGCCAGGGCGGCGGCGAGGTCGGGCAGGCCGTCGGTGTCCTCGGGGACCAGCTGGACCAGGCCACTGCCGAGGGCCGGCAGTTCGTCGGCGAACGCCATGGCGGCGCGAGACCGGCCGCCGTAGATCAGGCGCCATTCGCGCCCGGCCGCGGCCACCGCGTGGACCATCGGCAGGATCGGGGTGATGCCGATGCCGCCCGCGATGAACAGGTAGTGGTTCGCCAGGACCAGCGGGAACCTGTTGCGGGGGCCCCGGATGGCGATCCCCTGCCCGGCTCGCAGGCTGTGCACCTCCGCCGATCCGCCGCGCCCGTCCGGTACGTCCAGGACGCCGACGCGGTAGGTGTCCCTGTCTGCCGGGTCCCCGCACAGCGAGTACGACCGGACCAGACCGGAGGGCAGCACCAGGTCGACATGGGCGCCCGGTTCCCAGGCGGGCAGTGACGCGCCGTCCGCGGCGGCGAGTTCGAGGGCCACAACGCCGTCTGCGGCGTGCCGCAGCTCGCTGACGACGACGCGCCGCGCTGCGGGCTCCTCGCGGCGGACCGGCTGCTGGGCTGCTTTACCCGTCGACGCGGGCTTCACGCTGACGGCGCTGGAAGTGCGGCGTCCGACCAGTAGCCGGTAGATGGTCAGGAAGGCGACGACCGCGGCCAGCACGAGTGCGGTCCAGCGCACGGTGCCCTCGTCGGTTCCAGCGGTCAGAGCGTGCACGGTGCCGAGCACGAACAAGGCGAAGGTGCTCGTGTGGACGTAGCGCCACCACCGGTGCGGGATACGCGACTTGAGCAGCGAGGTGGCCTGAACGGCGGCGAGCACGTACAGCGCGATCACACCCCAGGCCACGGCCATCGGCCGGTAGTCGGAGGTGAACGGGAACAGGATCTGGACCAGGCCGATGTCCACCCAGGAGTCGGTGAGCAGGCCGACCAGGTGGATGCCCAGGAAGACCAAGGAGAGCGCGGACAGGAAGCGGTGCAGATCCAGCAGGCGCCCCGGCACCGCCTTCGGGCCCAGTACCCGGGTGTACAGCAGCAGTCCCCACACGACCGTGGCCGACAGCAGCCACCAGGACATCAGCCCGCCGACGCGGGCGAGGTACCAGGACAGTTGCGAGACCACGTCACAAACCTTTCCCAGGGCCCGGCGCGGTGCGCCGTGCCGTCTTCGGTCACGAGCAGGCCGGTGACCCCGTGGGTCTCCAGCAGGGCCACTCCGGCGGGCAGCCCGGCGATCAGCGCCGCCTTCGCGAGCACCTCGGCCCAGTGCGCCTCGCCGGCCACCACGGTCACGCTGTGCACGTCGCTGGTGGCGGGCGCCCCGCTGCCCGGATCGATCAGGTGGTGCAACTCCCGCCCCTGGCGCTGCCATCGGCGGCGCAGCCGGGTGGAGGTGGCGACGGCTCCTTCACCGAGGGTCAGCCACGCCAGGTCCGTCCCCGGGTGGGCCTCGTCCTCAACGGCGACCACCCACGCATCGGAGCCGGGAGGCGATCCCGTCGTCCGTACGTCGCCGCCCAGATTGACGCAGGCCCCGTCGGCGCCCGCGGCCATCAGCTCCTGCGCGACCAGGTCGGCCGCGTACCCCTTGCCGATGCCGCCGAGGTCGAGTCGCACGCCGGGCGGTACGCGCACCCGGTCGTCGCGGATCTCGACACCCGCGCAGCCCGGCACGAGGGCTGGGCGCAACCTGTCCGGCTGCTCCCGGGGCAGTGCGTCGAAGCTGTCGGTGTATCCGGCGGCTTCGAGGGCGGACAGGACCGTCGGGTCGAACAGGCCGCCGGTCGCCTCCCACGCCCGAACCGCCTGCCGTACGACTGCGACGGTCGGCGGAGACAGGGCGACCCACCGGCCGGGCGAGGCATTGAGATGGCGCAGCTCGCTGTCGGGGCGGAACCGGGACCAGAGGGCCTCCAGCTCTTCCAGGCGGCGGAGTGCCCTCTGCACGAGTTCCGGCTCGCGGCCTCCGGCCACCAGGAGATGGCCAGTGGAGCCCATCACCTCGAAGCGCGCTTCAGCTGCCACTGCTGCGCGTCACCGGGGCGGACGGGGGTACCAACTGGCCCTCGCCTTGGCCCTGCTGGGCCGGGGGCTGTGCCTGGGTGGGTGTCGGAGCCATGGGTGCCTGAGCCGCTGTCTTTGTCTTTCCGCAGCCGCTGCCGCTGCTACGCGTGACCGGGGTGGTCGGCGAGGCCTGGGACTGCGCCGGGGCAGGGATTGCGGCTGTCGGGGAGACGGATGAGGGAGGGACTGGGCTGGAAATGCCCGCGGGTGACGTGGTCGCGGCGGAGGGCTCGGCCGCGACCACAAGGGCCGTGGTCAGCAAGGCCGCACCGGCCAGGCTCGCGCTGGCTACCGTGATCCGTACCGCTGTCCGCCGGTCCCGTTCGTCGGCGTTGGAAAGGTCAGCCATCCCCCATCTCCATCTCGGCCCCGTCCATCTCCGAGCCGTCCTCCTGGCCCCGGCTGTCGTCGCCCATGTCGTCCCCGTCCTTGCCCAGCGCGCCGCCCGGGACGCTGCCGGAGTCAGAGGGTGAGGGGACGGCGGCTGGTGCCGAGGTGTTCGAGGGATCCGGCGTGCCGGGTCCGCCACCCGCTACCGCCACGGTGGCGACGGCCATGGAGGCGGCCACTACCACGGCTCCGCCGACGGCGGCGAGTACGGTGCGAGGCCCTGCCTTACCGATGAACGAATTGGCCCTGCGCATAGACGATGTGCTCTCTCCCGATGGAACGAACGGCTCGGTGATCAGTGCGCCGCTACATGTCGCCCATGCCCATGCCCATATCCATGTCCATGCCGTCGTCCTCCCCCATGCCATTCATTCCGTTCATGCCGCCCATGCCGGAGCTGTCCTGCCCGCCCATCCCCATGCCGCCGGAGCTCTTGTCCGTGCCCTTGTCCTGCTCCATGCGCATGTTCATGCCGGCCTCCATGCCCATACGCATGGCCTCCATCCACATACGCATCTCCATCTCACTCATGCCGCCGCCGTTGCCCTGCATGCCGTCCATGCCATTTCCGGTGCTGGGCGCCGGGCTGGGCATGCCGCCGGCCGGCTGGGACGGTGCGGCGGGGGCCGCCGGAGCCGGGGATGCCGGGCCCGTCGGGCTGCCGGAAGGCGAGGAGCTCGCCATGCCCGACATGGAGGGAGGCGGGGTGTCCGGCCCACCGCCAGCGACGGCCGCGGTGGCGACGACGGCGGTGACGCCGACCGTCACGACGGCTGCCGCGACGGCGAGGGCGGTGCGGTGCTTGATGGTGCCGGCCATGGGGTTGGTCCTCTTTCTGTCGAATCCCGTGGGGTCTGGGCGAGGGACAAAGATGAGCCCCTAGTCCCCTTAGTCGATTAGGTTGTCAGGTCGGTTTGGTGACAGCCCCGCTCGGTGGGGCTGCCGGGTATCAGGGGCGGCGGCTCACGCCCGGTGGGCGGGCTGGAAGCGCCGCAGCCGCAGGCTGTTGCTGACGACGAACACCGAGGAACTGGCCATCGCTGCCCCGGCGATGAGCGGGTTGAGCAGGCCGAGCGCGGCCAGTGGCAGGGCGGCGACGTTGTAGGCGAACGCCCAGAACAGGTTGCCCTTGATGGTGGACAGCGTCCTGCGGGCGAGGCGGATCGCGTCGGCCGCGCCCCTCAAGTCGCCCTTGACCAAGGTGAGATCGGCCGCAGCGATCGCCGCATCCGTCCCCGTGCCCATCGCCAGGCCCAGGTCGGCCTGCGCGAGGGCGGCGGCGTCGTTGACCCCGTCGCCGACCATCGCCACGACCTTGCCCTGCTCCTGCAGCCGCTTGACCTCGGCGACCTTATCCTCGGGATGCACCTCGGCGATGACCTGCTCGATGCCGACCTCGGCCGCGACATGCTCGGCTGCCGCGGTGTTGTCACCGGTCAGCAGCACCGGGGTCAGGCCCAGCTCCTTGAACTGCGCGACCGCCTGCGCACTGGTGGGCTTGACGGTGTCGGCGACCACCAGCGCGGCGCGCACCTGGCCGTCCCAGGCGGCGAACACGACCGTACGGCCGGTCCGTTCGGCCTTCTTCTGCGCCTGGAGCAGGGCCGCGGGGACCTCCAAGTCCTGGTCGTCGGTCAGCCAGCTCGCCCGTCCGGCCAGCACCTGGTGTCCGTCGACCGTGCCCGTCACACCCCGGCCCGCGTGGTTGGCGAAGTCGGCGACAGGCGCGAGGTCGCCGGTCTCGTCCTCGGCGGCGTCCGCGATCGCCTTGGCGATCGGGTGCTCGCTGGCGTGCTCCAGCGCCCCGGCCAGCCGCAGCACCTCGGCCCGCTCCTCGCCCTCGACGGTGACCACGTCGACCAGGCGCATCTTCCCCTCGGTGACCGTGCCGGTCTTGTCCAGCACGATGGTGTCGATCCGCCGGGTCGATTCCAGCACCTCCGGGCCCCGGATCAGCAGGCCGAGCTGGGCACCGCGCCCTGTGCCGACCATCAGCGCGGTCGGAGTGGCCAGGCCCAGCGAACACGGACAGGCGATGATCAGCACCGCCACCGCCGCGGTGAGCGCCATGGCGGCCGGATAGCCCAGGATCAACCAGGCGAACAGCGTCTCGACCGCCAGCAGGATCACGATCGGCACGAATATCGCGGAGATGGAGTCGGCAAGACGCTGCACCTCCGCCTTGCCGGTCTGCGCCTCCTCCACCAGCCGGGCGATCTGCGCGAGCTTGGTGTCCGAGCCCACGCGCGTGGCCCGTACGACCAGACGGCCCCCGGCGTTGACGGTGGCGCCGGTGACGGCGTCGTCCGGGCCGACCTCCACCGGCAGCGACTCGCCGGTCAGCAGCGACTCGTCCACCGCCGAGGTACCCTCGACGACGATGCCGTCGCTGGCGATCTTCTCCCCGGGCCGCACCACGAACTCGTCCCCGACCGCCAACTGCTCGATCGGCACGCGCACTTCGCGCCCGCCGCGCAGCACGGCGACTTCCTTGGCGCCCAGGTCCATCAGGGCCCGGATCGCCTCACCGGCCCGGCGCCGGGCGCGGGCCTCGAAGTAGCGGCCGGCCAGGATGAACGCGGTCAGCGCCGCGGCGACCTCCAGGTAGATCTCCGGCTGCCCGGCATGCTCGCCCGAGCGCGGCAGCAGGGAGAAGCCCATGCTCATGCCGGGTTCGCCCGCACCGCCCCAGAACAGGGCGTAGACGCTCCAGGCCCAGGCCGCCAGCACGCCGAGCGAGACCAGGGTGTCCATCGTCGTCGCCCGGTGCCGCAGGTTCAGCGCGGCAGCACGGTGGAAGGGCCAGGCGCCCCACAGCGCCACCGGGGAGGCCAGCGCGAAGGCCAGCCACTGCCAGAACCGGAACTGCAGGGGCGGAATCATCGACAGCGCCACGACCGGCAGGGTCAGCACCGCCGAGGCCAGCAGCCGGTCCCGCAGCGCCCGCACATGCCGCTCCTCCTCGCTGACAGCCCCGTCACCAGCCGCATCCTGGCTCCCCGGGGCGGCCGAGGCGGGCGGCGCGGGCAGGCTGGCGCCATACCCGGTGGCCTTCACCGTGGCGATCAGGTCCTCGGGCGTCAGGTCCTCGGGGTAGCCGACGCGGGCGCTGGCGGTGGCGAAGTTCACCGTCGCGCTGACGCCTGGCATCTTGTTCAGCTTGCGCTCGATGCGATTCGCGCATGAGGCGCAGGTCATGCCGGTGATGGACAGGTCGACGGTCTGCGCCGGAGCACTCCCGTCGGGGAACTCCGCCGTGGGCAACCGGGTGGTCGTGGTGGTCATGCGAGGCTCGTCATTCATGTGCGGGGACCGGGGGCCGGGCGAGCCGTCAGACCCCGACCAACTCGTAGTCGCCCGCCTCGGTCAGGGCCGCCCGGACGTCCTCGGTCGCCAGCGGGCCGTCGCTGGCCACCGTGACACGGCCCGCCTCGACGTCGACCTCGACCTTCTGCACACCGGAGAGCGTGGTGAGCTCCCCGGTGATGGCATCGGCGCAGTGGCCGCAGGTCATGCCGGTGACCGTGTAGATGGACTTGCTCATCAAACGCTCCTCGCTCCATGAGAACGACCACCGGGAAGGGCGGCACAACGTCTCAGGCACCTCTGGACGCCCACAGCGTTACACTTCCAGCCCACTGGAACTTCAAGTGAGGAGCCCCATGAAAATCGGCGAAGTGGCCGAGCTCACAGGGACCAGCACCAAGACCATCCGCTTCTACGAGGACTCCGGCCTGGTGCCTCCCCCGGCCCGCACCCCCAGCGGCCACCGCGTCTACGGCCCCGAGACCGCCGACCGGCTCCGCTTCATCCGCCGCTGCCAGGCCGCCGGCATGACCCTGCAGGAAGTACGCCAGATCCTCACCGTCCACGACAGCGGCGAAAGCCCCTGCGGCCACGTCAGCCGCGTCCTGACCGAGCGCCTGGACAACGTCCGCGCCCAGATCGCCGAACTCGTCACCCTCGAAGCCCACCTGGAATCCCTCCTGGCGCACGCCGCCCAGGGCCGACCGACCGATCACGACCAGGCCGGCGTCTGCTGGATCCTCGAAACCGAGCCTGCCGAGTCCGCCGAGCCCTCGGTCACCGAGTGACGGGAGACCGTACAGGCGCGGGCTCCGGCCCAGCCGGTACGACAACGGCGAAGCCCTGCCCCTCCGCAGGCCGCCAGCCCAACTCCCCCGCGTACAGGCGGCGCAGCACATCAGGCGGCCGGTGATAACAGAACACCGACGCCCCGGCCCCGACGATCGACGGGGTGTCGAGGAACAGCGGCAGCTCCGCCAGGAAATAGCGCACCGCACGCTCGACCTGCCCGGCCTCCGGCGCCCGCCCCGGCGGGAGCTTCCCGGCCAGCACCCAGCGGGTGGCCTCCCTGCACGCGTCCCGGAAGCCCGGATCCTCGACGTACCGTTGCAGCCCGCCTTCGTGCAGCCCTGGGAACACCGCGTTGCGCTCCAACTCGGCCCACCCCAGCACCCGCGCTCCCGCGTCCGCCACGCCGAGCGACGTGAGCGCGGTGACGATCTTGTTCCGGGTGTACTGCCCTTGCCGCCGCGCTTTCCACGCGGCCTTCTCCGGGGAGTACCCCAGGGCCTCGAGCGTGAAGGCACTGGGCGCGTCCGGCACGAAGAAGTCCACCCGCTCGAACCGGCCCAGCCCCCAGGCCGCCAGCTCCCGGATCCGGGCCGTGGAGAAGTAGCCGTTGAACGGGCTGATCCCGAAACAGACGTGCTCACCCCGCTCGACCGCCTCTGCGCACCGGGCGCTGAGCGGAGTCACCGTCAGAGCGGCCCCGCTGCCGCCGCCTTGCTCTGTGCTCATGCCCGGACGCTAGAAGGCTCCCCCTGGGGCAAGTGCAAGCAAGGCGCGCACCGCCCCACCCGATCGAGGTATGCCGTCATCCCTCACCAGCCGTTCAAGCCGCCCGATGAGGTGAGCGGCGCCTGACGGCCGGACCGCAGGTCGACCGGCGTCGGGTCTTCGGGGCCTGCTTCGGCTACATGCCGCCGCCGGTGCGGTACGCCCGGAGCAGATCCAGGATAAGGGCGTTGGTGACGACGTAGTGCCGCACCAGGGGAACGAGGCCAGGTGGTCCTCGGTGCGCTCCGCGCCTTTGGCGGGCGGGCGAACCAACTGCGTTGGCTGCCCTCCTACACGGACTCCCCCAGCGGCCGTCCTGCCCGCAGGTTCCACCGACCGGCGCGTCCGCTGAACTCCAAGGCGGTCAGCGGCGGTACGTCGATCCGCCAGAACGCCTGTGCCGTCGCCCCCAGCGCCCGCACCGCCGCCGCGCGGACGGCCTCCGGCTCCACGACGGCGATCAGCCGCCCCGCCTCACCGGCCACCGCATCCAGCCATCCTCCGACCCTGTCGCACAGCTCCTGCAGCGACTCCCCGCCGTGCGGCGCGCATCCCGGGTCCGTCAGCCAGGCCGCGATCGCCTCCGGCTCGGCGGCGGTCACCTCTTCCAAGGTCCTGCCCCGCCACCTGCCCACCGCCCACCCGGCGACGTCGGGCAGCGGCACCGCCTCCAGCCCGAGCCCGGCGGCCGTCTCTCGGCAGCGCACCGACGGGGAGGCGAACACCCGGTCGGCCATCGGCAGTGTTCCGGCGGCGGACTGTGCCCGCCGCAGCCCAGCGGCGTCCAGGGAGCAACCGTCGTCGAAGCGCGCTTCCCGGAGCGCCGCGCTGACCGCTGGTGAGATCAACATCACCCGGCTTGTCATGCACCCTCCTCCTACCGCCGAACGAGCTTGCAAACACCGGAACTTGGGCGTACGGAAGCGGATCCGGCGCGCGGTCGGCGCCACCCGCGCGCTCTTGGCGGGAATGCCGCCCCGCGCTACCTTCACCACGACATTGACGACGGCATGACGGAAGTCCGGTGAGAATCCGGCACGGTCGCGCCACTGTAAGCCCAGCAGGAGCCGCCCCCGCCAGGGGCGCTGATCGCCGGGCAAGTCAGACCCGCAGCCGTCGCTTCGAGCTCCAACGACATGGGACGCGAGTTCCCCCAGGAGGTCCTGCCATGGCGCAGTCCGCAGCCCCGCCGGCCGTTGCCCCCGACGCACCCCTCACCCTCCCCGTCCGGGCGATCCTGCCCTGGGCGGCCTTCTTCGGCATCCTGATGCTGATCCTGCTGTACTTCGTCGGCGCCGAAGGCGGCACGGCGGCTGTCTTCTCCGGCGAGGGCGTGCACGAGTGGGTGCACGACGGACGCCACCTGCTCGGCTTCCCCTGCCACTGAGACGAGGCCGCGCACATGAATTCCGCCACCGTCAGAACCCTCCTGGTACGCGGCATGCTCACCGGCATCGCCGCCGGAGTGCTGGTCTTCGCCTTCGCCTACCTCGTGGGTGAATCGCCGCTGAGGTCCGCACTCGTCTTCGAAGCAGCCCACGAGACCGAACACGGCCCGGAACTGGTCAGCCGAACCCTGCAGGAGACCGCCGGCCTGGCCACCGGCGTGCTCTTCTTTACCACCGCGTTCGCCGGAATCGCCGCCCTGACCTTCTGCTTCGCCCTGGGCCGCATAGGCCGCTTCGGTCCGCGGGCCACCGCCGGCCTGGTCGCCCTGGGCGGCTTCGTCACCGTGTTCCTGGTGCCGTTCCTCAAGTACCCGGCGAATCCCCCGGCGGTCAGCAACCCCGACACCCTCAACCAGCGCACCGCCCTGTACTGGCTGATGATCGCGCTCAGTGTGCTGATCGGCATCGCGGCCGTCGTCCTGGGCCAGCGGCTGGCCCCACGCCTGGGCAACTGGAACGCGACCATCGCCGCCTCCGTGGCCTTCGTGATGGCGATCGGCCTCGCGCTGGCCTTCCTCCCGGCGGTCAACGAAATGCCCGAGGGCTTCCCCGCCAATGTGGTCTGGGACTTCCGCCTCGCCGCGGCAGGCATGCAGCTTCTTCTGTGGGCATCCTTCGGCCTGATCTTCGGCCACCTCGCCGAGCGGGTACTGGAACCTCGTACCACTACCGCACCCACCCAGGCTGTGGCATCGCAAGCAGCCCCCGCACCCCACTGAGACAACTGAGAGGACGGGCCCGCGGGGGACACCCCCTGCGGGCCCGTCCGCATGTCTCATGGCGACCTCAGGTGCGATCCGCCTAGTGCCTGCCCGACGTGTGCGCGTCACCGAGTCCCGCGGCATGCGTCTGCCCTTGCCGGGACCCGCGCACGTGGCCGACGGCGACCTGCCGGAGAAGTAGCCGCGCCGGCGGGGCCGGCACTCCCCCGGCATGCGGTCGCCGTCGTCACGAAGCCGTGGCGGCGGGGTCGCGGAAGTCGGGCGGCAGTGCGCCGTCCACGCGGGTCACCAGGGCCGGTGCGCACGTGCGCATGCTCTGACTGGTCACCAGCAGCAGGGACAGCGTGGTTCCGGTCTCGTCGTCGATCGGGAAGCGTGCGTCGGGGTAGCGCCGGGAGAATTCGATGATCGTGTCGACGTCCCGGGTGAGCGACGTCTGGCTGGCGCTCTTGTCCTTCGCGCGGCATCTGGTGTCGATGTCGTGGAGGGCCTCGTGCACGGGACGGACCTGGGCGGAAGGCGGGGTGACGAAGGACGCCGTGGCGCTCGGCTCGGTAGTGGCGGTCGATCCGGTACCGCCGCCGGAACCGCCCCGCAGGGCCACCACTGCGGAGGTGGCCAGGGCGAGCACCACGGTGGCGGCCACCACAGACAGCAGCAGGCCCGCCCTGTGGCTGAGCGGCGGGGCGGCGGCCTCCGCCGCGGAGACGGGTCTGCCGGGGGCGGCCCCGCTGCGGTCCTCTTCGACCTCTTCCTCGTCGCGGTGCGGCGTCACGAAGTGGCCTTCCAGCTGGCGCCGCCGTCGGTGCTGCGGTAGACGCGAGCGGTCGTGCCGTCGAGCGCGCCCGCGTACAGGGTGCTGCCGGTCGCGTCGTAGCCGACCGCGCTGGTGCCCTTGGGCAGGTCGGCGTCCTTCCAGGTCTTGCCGCCGTCGGTGCTCAGCTGGGCGCCGTCCATGCCGACGGCGATGATCCGGTTGATGTCCTTGGGGTTCCAGGCGGCGGCCATCGCGCCCATCGGGCCGCCCAGCTCCTTCCAGGTCTTGCCGCCGTCGCTGCTGGTCTGCAGCCCGCTGGACATGTCGGGGGCGATGAGGCGCTGCGGGTCCTTCGGGTCGACCAGGATGGTGCCCATGAAGGAGCGGCCCGTCTCGGCGTTGACCGTCTTCCAGGTCGTGCCGCCGTCGGTGGAGGCGAGAAGCCCGGACTCGGGAGAGCCGACGTAGACGGTGTCGCCGGTGCCGCCGATGGCGTGGACGTCTCCGAGCGCGTTCTTGCCGGTCGCCTTGGTGAAGGTGGCCCCGCCGTCGGTCGACCGGTACAGCCCCGGGTGCCCGCCCACCAGCACGGCGTCTTTCGTGCTCGCCCATCCCATGGCGTCGGCCCCGCGCAGCGAGGGCACGTCCTGCCAGGTCTTGCCCCCGTTGCCGGAGGCGGCGACGGCCGCGTGCCCGCCCACGAAGAGCCGGCTGCCGACCACCGACACCGTGTGCAGGTCCCCGCCCACGAGGGGCCTGGTCGCCGACCCGGTGGACGAGCCGCCGGCGCTGCCGCCGTCGCCGCGGGTGGTCAGGAAGACCCCGCCCGCCGCGACCGCCACCACGGCCAGGGCCGCGCCGCCCCAGCGCAGCCGCCGCGCCCGCTGCTCGGCGCGCCGTGCCGCGGCAGCCTGCTCGGCTGCCCTGGTCCGGCGGCGTTCGGCCTTCGTGGGCCTGGCGGCTGCCGTCGGCTTGGCGGCCGCAGCCGACGGCTTCGTCTTGCGGGACGATGTGGAGGACATGATCGTGCTTCCTTCGCAGGTGTCGTGAGGGCGGAGACAGTCGGCGCGGGCGGCCCGCGTACCTCCCGCCGGGCTGGACGGTCACCGCCTACCGGCGGCGACCCACTGGATGATCGGGAAGAACTCCTCGAAGGTCAGGGCCGAAAGAGAACGCGGCCCCCTTTCCGGAGCGGTCGAGTACGTAGGTGTGGGGACGGCTCTCGGGGCCATGCACCGGAAGCCCGGCAGGGTACGGCCGTCCCGGTCGAAAATGCTCGGATACGTGATGCCGTAGCCGCGCTCGAACGCGAGCACGGACGCCTTGTTGTCGCGGTTGTCGATGCCGAGGAACCCGCAACCCGGAGCGGGGCGGCGGTCTTGGCGGACAGCCGGGCGATCTCCGGGGCCTCGTGTAGCCGTCGGCCTGGCCGCCCCCACACGTTGACGACCACATCGCCGCGCATGTCGGCGATGCCGACGCGCCCGCCGGTGAGCGTGGTGCCGGACAGGGCGGGAGTGAGCCTGCGCTGCGCCGACGGGAAGCAGCGAAACACCGAGGCGCCGGTCACCGCCGCGGGAATGCCGCTGCTCTGCTGCGAGCCCTTGGCGGTACGGCAATCGGTGAGGGTCGCGGCCCCCAGCACACCGAAGGCGCACACGTGCCGTCGCGAGGCGCCCACGGGGAGGGAGACGGCGTCGGGACGTCGTACGGGAAGGAGCGATCTGGTCAGCGGATCTCTTCCTTCACGGGCTGCCCGGTGTCGTCGGAGCACAGATCCGCCTCGTGACGCAGCAGCCGGACCTCTTCCCGCAGTCGCTTGATCTCGGCGTCGACGTCCGCGTCCGGGGCCGACTGTGCCCCCGGCGCCCCGCAGCACGATCGCGCCGCGGGCTGCCGTTCCGGGCCCGCGTGCCTGGCGGCACCCCGGCGCATCGGCCGCACGCAGCAGAAATACATCATCGCCGCCGACGCCACGGCGAGGAGCAGGGGCAGGACGTAGCCGCTCACAGTGTCCGCTCCCGGACCGGGACGTCAGGCCGATGGCCGACCTCGGCCCGCAGTTCCTCGACCTCGGCGCGCAGCGCCTCCAGCTCCTTGCGTCGCGGATCAGACGGGGCCGGCGCTGTTGTGCCCTCCGCCGTGTAGGTCTCGGCCTGACGGCGGCCGGACCGGCTCATGAACCACATCATGAGGCCCATGCCCAGCGGGCAGGCCAGCAGGGGCAGGACGGTGAGCAACTGACTCATCAGACTTCTCCCTTCGGCGCGAACGGGGTCGCCCGTCGGCGCAGGCCGCACCGCGGCGGCTCAGCCACCTCCGCGCTTCTGTGCGAACGATGGCAGTCAATACCCACATCCTATGTGACTTAGGTACTAAGGCGCATAGGAACAGAGGTCGTCGGGGCGCTGTGTCCAGCTGCCCACGACAGCGGCGCGAACAGGCCCCGACGACCCGGCCGGCCACCGGATCCTCCGGTCTGTCGTAACCGGATCCTCGGGACTCCGAGGCGGACGTCGCGGCGACCAGCCGATCAGCCCCGTCAGGCCACCCCGTGAGCCGTCGGCGCGGTGATCGCCCGCCGGGACCGCCACATGGAGCCGAGGGTCAGCACTGCGAGCGCGACCATGACACCGGCCGAGATCAGGAACGCCGGCGAGGTCGGCGACGAGGCCGAGGACCCGGCGACAACGTAGGCCGCCGTCCCGGGCAGCACACCCAGTGCCGTCGCGGCGGCGAAGGAGCGCAGCCGCACACCGGAGAAGGCCGCCGCGAAGTTCACCGCCTGGAAGGGGACGCCCGGCACGACGCGCAGCAGGAAGACGCTGCGGAACCCCTGCTCGGTGAGCCGCCGGTCCAGCACCCCCAGCACCTTTCCCCTGAGGAACGGCTGAAGAGCCTCACGGCCCAGCCCCCGGCCGAGCGCGAACGCCAGGACCGCGCCGAGAGTCGTCCCCGCCACCGCGAGCACCAGCCCTGCGGGGATGCCGAAGAAGACCCCGGCCGCGACGTTGAGCACCGGCTTGGGGAAGAAGGCCAGGGTGCCGATCGCGAACACGAGCACGAAGCCGAGCCCTGCCCAGACCGCGGGAACGTCCGGCGCGAGCAGCCCTTGAGTGAGGAGCCGCCGGGGATTCCACAGAAACAGGGAACCGGCCGCTGCCGCCAGGACCATGAGAAGCAGAGCCAGCCGAGCGGCTGGTGTCATACGCACGCGCCGAGTGTACCTACGAGGCCTTCCCCCGGTCGGCCCGCGATCCGCCTTTCACGCCCCCGGCATGCCGACGGTCGCGGGCGCGAGACCAGCCCGGGTACGAGCGAGGACAGGTAGCGGGCCACCCTGTACGGCAGGACGGTCACTGCCGGCTCTCGCCCGGGCCGACCGCCGGACCGCTCGCATCCTCGCCACCGATCGGGGCCGCCCACACCGACCGGCCGGCGGACACGCGCTCGAAACGCCGGTTTCCCTGAAGTAAATACCCCCACGGGGTACTTGACGCTCCCCGCGAGTAAGGAGCACTCTGCCGATGCGCCCCTCACAATTCCGTCGGCAGCAGCCCTCTACACCTTCCTACCCGGTTCACGCGTCGCCGAAGACGACGTGGACCGGTGCCCCCGCTTGGAGCGGCCAGGGCTGCTGTGATCAGGAAGGACCGCGACTGTGAACAACCACCGTCAGACCTCCCGATGTCTCCGACTCGCGGCACTGCTCGTGACCGGCGCAGTGACAGCCACCGGGTGCTCGGCCGCTGCGAGCGACAGCACCCTCGACAACGCGCGCTCCAAGGGCACCCTGAGGGTCGCCCTCACCCAGGCCAACCCGCCGTGGAACTTCCTCGACGGCGACAACGAACCGGTCGGCTACGACGTCGACGTGGCCCGGGAGCTGGCGAAGCGGCTCGGCATCGGCAAGGTCGAGTTCGTCGGCTCGGACTTCGGCAGCTTCATCGAGGGAGTGCGGGCCAACCGGTTCGACATCGTCATCTCGGGCCAGACGATCACCGCGGAGCGCAGGCAGCAGGTCGACTTCTCGCGTCCGTACGAGGTCAACGGCATCTCGGTCTTCGTCGGCACGGGCAACACCTCCATCACCGGGCTCGCCTCCCTGAAGGGCAGACGGATCGCGGTGACCGAGGGCACCACGCAGGCCGAGTACGCCCGTACGAAGATCCCGGGCGCGCGGATCAAGACGTACAAGAACGCCACGCTCGCCCTGACGGACGTCGGACAGGGCCGGGCCGACGCCGCGCTCGTGTCGAAGTTCCAGGGCGCCTACCTCGCCGACAAGAACAACCTGCAGGTGAAGGCCTCCGGAGCGCTGCTGGAGACCGAGGTCAACGGCATGACGTTCCGCAAGGGCCAGCAGGACCTCAAGGGGAAGGTCGACAAGGCACTGAACGACATGATCGGCGACGGCACACTGTCGGCCATCTCGCGCCGCTGGCTCGGCGGCCTCGACATGGCCGCCGAGCTGCGCAAGCTGCCCGCGGATCAAGCGGGTTGACGGGAAGGAGGAAAACGGCCATGGACCTGATCGTCCGCGACTTCCCCGACCTCCTGCGCGCGATGGGCGTCACGCTCCTGCTCGGCGTGGTGTCGTTCGTGCTCGGCTGCATCCTCGGCGCCCTCGTCGGGCTGGCCAGGATCTCCCGGTTCCGGCTGCTCAAGGGCCTCGCCATCGCCTACGTGTCGGTGTTCCGCGGCACACCGCTGCTGATCCAGATCATGCTCGTCTACTACGGGCTTCCGCAGCTCGGCATCCTGATCGAACCGATCCCCTCGGCGATCCTCGCCCTCACGCTGTACGCCGCGGCGTACCTCAGCGAGAACTTCCGCGCCGGAATCATCGCCGTCGACCGCGGCCAGTGGGAGGCGGCCCACTCGATGGGCATGCCGTACTGGCGGATGCTCCGGCGGATCGTCGCCCCGCAGGCGATCCGGGTCGCGCTGCCGCCCATCGGCAGCCGATTCATCGCGCTGATGAAGGACACCTCGCTGGCCTCCGCGGTGACCGTCGTCGAACTCACCAGGGCGGCCGAGACCATCGGCAGTTCCACCTTCCGCTACATGGAGGCGTTCCTGGTGGCCGCCGCGGCCTACTGGCTGATCAACACCGCGCTCTCGCTGGGTCAGGGCGCCCTGGAGCGCCGACTGGGGAGGGCCTACGCATGAACACGACGGATCAGCCCGGCACACCGGGCCGGACGGACAGCCCGATACACATAAGCGGCCTGCACAAGCGCTTCGGCGCGCTGGAGGTGCTCAAGGGCGTCGATCTCACCGTGGCCCGCGGGGAGGTGGTCGTGGTGATGGGGCCCTCCGGTTCCGGGAAGACGACACTCATCCGCTGCATGAACCTGCTGGAGGAGCCCGACGCCGGCACGGTCGCCGTCTGCGGCTGCTCGGTGGAGTGCGGCGACCGGGCGCGCCGGCGTGAACGCGCCCGGCAGGTGAGGGAGATCCGGCACCGCACGGCCATGGTGTTCCAGCAGTTCAACCTCTTCCCCCACCTGACCGCCCTGGGCAACGTGGCCGAAGGGCCCCTGTCGGTACGGCGCATGCCCAGGGCCGATGCGGAGGCGCTCGCCCGGCGACTGCTCGACCGGGTCGGCCTGGCCGACAAGGCCGCCGAGTACCCGGCGCGGCTGTCGGGCGGCCAGAAGCAGCGGGTCGCCATCGCCCGGGCTCTGGCCATGGAACCGGAGGTCGTCCTCTTCGACGAGCCGACCTCGGCGCTCGATCCCGAACTGCACGCCGAGGTCCTTCAGGTGATGCGCGAACTCGCGCGCGACGGCATGACCATGGTCGTCGTCACGCACGAGGTCGAGTTCGCGCGGGAGGTGTCGGACCGGGTGGTCTTCATGGACGGCGGCGTCGTTCTCGAAGAAGGACCGCCCCGGGAGTTCCTGAGCCGTCCGGCCCACCCGCGGGCGCAGGCGTTCCTCCGCCTGGTCGCACACGACCTGCCCGAGCAAGGGGCCGACGGCGACGGCCCGGACAAGCCGACACGATGGGAGCAGGCGAGTTGACGGACACGCGAGAAGACAGGCAGGCCGAGGAGAACAGGGACTTCACCCCCGGGGAGGTCGCCCGGGCCCGCGCCGACACCCCGGGATGCGCCAAGGTGTCCCATTTCAACAACGCCGGCGCAGCCCTGATGCCCCGCCAGGTCGTCGACGCGTCCGTACACCACCTGCACCTGGAGGCGGACATGGGCGGCTACGAGGCGGCCGCCCACGCCGCTGAGCGCATCGAGGCGGTGTACGACTCCGCCGCCCGACTCCTCGGCTGCGGCCGCGACGAGATCGCCCTGGTCGACAACGCCACCCGGGCCTGGGACATGGCCTTCTACGGCATCCCGTTCCGCCCCGGGGACCGCGTCCTGACCAGCATGGCCGAGTACGGCAGCAACTTCATCGCCTATCTCCAGGTCGCCGAGCGGTACGGCGTCCAGGTCGACGTCGTCCCCAGCGACGAGCACGGCCAGATCTCGGTCGACGCCCTGAGCGCGGCGGTGGACGAGCGGGTACGGGTCATCTCGCTGACCCATGTCCCCACCAACGGAGGGCTCGTGAACCCCGCCGCCGAGGTGGGGAAGATCGCCCGTGAGGCGGGCGCGCTGTATCTCCTGGACGCCTGCCAGTCGGTGGGCCAACTCGCCGTCGACGTAGGGGAGATCGGCTGCGACATGCTCTCCACCACCGGCCGCAAGTACCTGCGCGGTCCACGCGGGACCGGGCTGCTCTACGTGCGCAAGGACGTACTCGACCAGTTGGTCCCGCCCGTGCTCGACCTGCACGCCGCCACCTGGACCGCGCGCGACCGGTACGAAATGCGGCTGGACGCACGCCGGTTCGAGACCTGGGAGGCCAACTACGCCGCCCAGCTTGGCCTCGGCGCCGCCATCGACCATGCCCTGGGGTGGGGCCTGCCGAGGATCCAGGCACGCGTGACCCGCCTCGCCGGGACGCTCCGGGAACAACTCGCCGAGATCCCCGGCGTCCGCGTCCGGGACCTTGGCGTACGGCGCTGCGGCATCACCACATTCACAGTGGACGGCGTGGCGGCGGACCGGGTCAGGGCGGCCCTGGCGGCACAGGGGATCAACGTCAGCGTGTCCCGGACGGCCTCCACCCGGCTGGACATGGACGACCGCGGCCTCGGAGAGGTCGTCAGGGCGTCGGTGCACTACTACAACACAGAGGAGGAGGTCGCCGCCCTGGCCCGCGCGGTGCGAAGCTGCACCTGATCACGTCCGCGCGAACAGCTGCGCGCGGTCGGCTCGTCGCGCCTGCCTGACGCCCTCACCCCCAGCCCTGCGCTAAATGCCTTAGCAGCACAGGGGGTGGAGTCACGGCAGGAGCGAACTCTTCACTCGAAGATGCATAAAAGGTGGCTGATCGTGACGGTCCAGTTACGATCAGTGGCATGCCGCAGGGATCCGTCGGCCGCGCGGCGTCGCGCAGGCCGGCCCTCGTCCTCCTGGTGGGCCTGGTGCTGACGCTCACGGCCCATCTGGTGGCGTGCGCCGTGCACGCCGCGGAGGACCACGGTCCCGCGGTGTCGGCCGCCTCGCCGGCGCACGGGGAGCACGGAGCGCACGGGGCGCACGGGGCGCACACCCATGGGACCGTCGCCACCGGGCCCGCCTGTTCCCCGGCCGGCTGGGCCGACGGGCATCCGGGGCACGACGACGTCCTGTGCTGCGACCCGGCGGACGTGCCCGCGGACCTCCGGGCGGCGAGCGGGTCGATGCTCCTGGCGTTCCCGTTCCTCGCGCTCCTCTCACTGGGCCGCCGCCCGGAGGACCCGACGGCGTCCGGGGCTCCCCCGGGGCCCGGGGACGGGACCCGCGCTCCCGGGTCCACCGGCCCCACTCTGCTGCAACTGGTCTGCGTCAGCCGTACCTGACCGTGCCCGCCCGGCGTCTCCGCCGGGCGTTCCGGAACCCCCACGGACGGCACGGACGTGCGGCCCCGCCACGAGCGGGCCGCGGAAGGACCACTCATGAGCACGGCCCTGCGCGGCGTTTCCTCGCGCGACATCACCTCGTTCCTCGCGGCACACGAACTCCCCCAACCGGCCGGAGCCCCGCGCCGGTCACCCGCCGGCATGGTCGGCAACACCCCCGTCCTGTGGGTGGGGGAACCCCTAAACCCTCCGGGGCGCGGCTTCTGGGCGAAACTGGAAGGCAACAATCCCGGCGGCATCAAGGACCGCCCGGGCCTGCACATGGTCGCCGCTGCCCGCAAACGCGGCGACCTGGCACCGGGCGCGCCCGTCATCGAGTCCACCAGCGGCACCCTCGGCCTCGGCCTCGCCCTGGCCGGCATCACTTACGGCCACCCGGTCACCCTGGTCACCGACCCCGGCATGGAGCCGCTGATGGTGCATCAACTGCGTGCCCTGGGCACGCACGTGGACATCGTCACCGAGCCCCACCCCGTGGGCGGCTGGCAGGAAGCGCGCCGGCAGCGCGTACGCGAACTGCTCGCCCGTACGCCGTCGGCCTGGTGCCCCGACCAGTACAACAACCCCGACAACGTCGCCGCCTACGCCCCGCTCGCCCTCGAACTGATGGTCCAGCTCGGCCGGATCGACGTCCTGGTCGCGGCAGTCGGCACCGGCGGCCACTCGGCCGGCATCGCCCGCACCCTGCGCACCTTCAACCCGGAACTGAAGCTCGTCGGCGTCGACTCGGTCAACTCCACGGTCTTCGGCCAGCCCGCGGGACCGCGCCTCATGCGCGGCCTGGGCAGCAGCATCCACCCCGGCAACGTCGACCACGCGGCCTTCGACGAGGTTCACTGGGTAGCACCGGGCGAGGCCGTGTGGACCTGCCGCCAACTGGCCCGCGGCCACTACGCCAGCGGTGGCTGGAGCGTGGGCGCGGTCGCCCTGGTCGCGGGCTGGCTGGCCCGCACCGAGCCCGAGCGCACCCGGATCGCCGCGGTCTTCCCCGACGGCGTGCACCGCTACTGGAACACCGTCTACAGCGACGAGTACTGCCGCACCCACGACCTCCTGCGCACCTTCCCGTCCACCGACCCGGACGAGATCGCCCACCCTGGCGAGCGCACGGTCGCATGGTGGACCCGGTGCACCCACGTCACCGTGCCGCAGGAGGCCGTGCGATGAAGTCCCTCGCCGCGCGGTTCCGTTCGTTCAACGGATGCGTCAGGCTGCTGATGGTCCAGCAGTTCACCGGCGCCGATGTCCGGTAGCCCGCCCGGCGCGGCTGATGCCCACAGCTGTGGGACGAGCGGCCGGGCCACTGCCGTGCCGCGTCTCACTGTGCGGCGGGCGGCGCCGGGCGCGCGCGGCCGGTTCGCCAGGTGTCCACAATGAGGGGGCGGAGGCGCCCTGACGGCGGCCCGGAAACGACGGCGTGAGACGGCAGGCGATGGAGGACGTCGGGATGAGTGACACGGCGACGGCTGGGGCGGAGGGCCGGCGGCGATGGCTGCCGTTGCAGGTGCATCTGGAGGGGCACGACCGACACCGGTGGGCCGGGCCGCTGGCCGCCGTCGGCCTCGCCTCCGGTGCGCTGCTGGCCGTCCTCGGGCTGCCGCCGGTGGACTTGCACAGCCCACTGCACCACGCGGGCGTGATGGACCCGCTGTGCGGCGGGACCCGGGGCGTGCACGCGGCGATGTTCGGGGACTTCGTCACGGCGTGGCGCTACAACCCGCTCAGCCTGCTCCTTGTGCTGGGTGCGGCCGTAGTGCTGGGGCGCGAGGCAGTCGGCCGACTGCGCGGCCGGTGGCCGAACCTCCGGGTCCGCAACCGCCGGGCGGCGGTCGCGACCGGTGTCGTGCTGCTGGTGGCACTGGAGGCGAATCAGCAGGCACACGCCGACCTGCTGAGCTCCGGACCGGGCCGCGCGCCGTCCGCCTGGCTGCTGCTGTCGGTCACCTTGCCGCTGGCCGCGGCCGTGGTGCTCCTGGTCCTGCTGCTGATCCGGCGGGCCGGTCGCACCTGACAGGCCGGCCGCTGCCGTACGGTGGTCCGCCGCCCAGGGCGTTTCCCGGGCCGAGGCGAGGGCGGCGCCGACTCCGCCGGGACACTTCCCAGGCCAGGAGGTCTGCCTGCTGCCATGAGGTGCGGCCTGCCGCCATGGGGCTGAACCGGCTGCGCACGCAGGCCGACGGGGTCCGCGACGGCTGGCGTCACGTGCCCCCACACCTGTGACATGGGTGGCAGGGAACGCGTCCGTCCTTCCTGCCACACGCGATGGCCGACGCCCACGACGGGCTCCTCTGGCACAGGCTCAGAGCTTGGCGAGAAGTCGCGTCAGGCTCTGGACCTCGTCCTCCTGCATGGCGGCCATCATGACTGCCTGCTGCTTCACGGTCGCATTGCGGCCGTCCCCGAGCACGCCCCGGGTCATCTCGATCTCGCCATTGCGGTGCTCGATCATCGCCTTCAGGAAGGCGCGGTCGAAGGCGACCCCCTCGGCGGTCTTGAGCTTCTCCAGGTCGGCCTCGGACATCGAGCCGGCCATCTTCATGTCGCTGCCATCATCGCCGCCCATGTCCATGCCGCCCATGCCGCCCTCGGCGGCGGACTCGGGCCTGTTCCAGTGCCTGAGCCAGCCTCGTGCGGCGGCGATTTCGGCCTCCTCGTCGGTCATGGTCCTGCTCGCCAGATCCTTGACCTCCTGGTTCGAGGCGCGGTCGGGAGCCAGGCCGGACATCTCCACCAGCTGTGTGCAGTGGGCGATCATGCCCTGTGCGTAGGCCACGTCCGCGTCGTTGAACGCACCCGGCGCGGTCGTCGGCATGGCCATCGCGCCCTCATGGGCGGCCGTGGAGGCAGACGGCGAACCGGACGTGCCGTCACTCATGTCCATGTCTCCCATGCCACCGCCGCACGCGCTGAGAAGCAGGGCTCCCGCAGAGACACCGGCAAGGACAAGGAGGCGACGGGACTTACGCGACCGGCCGGGAAGACGTGTCATGAGTGTTCTCACCTCAGTGCAGCGGAAAAGGAAGCAGGAACCGGAAGCCCGGGGACCCGGAAGCCGCGTCCTGGACCCGGGTCACGATGTGAACGCATGTCAGCGGCGCGGCCGGACCGGCTCACCCGGCCGGGGCGGACTGCCCCGCTGTCGACCCCGCTGTCGACGGACTGGCAGCGGACGGACTCGCGGTGGGCCCCTTGAAGGGCACGGACGGGTACCCGGTGTCGAAGTGCATGTAGTCGGGCACCTTGATGTCCTGCCAGACCCATCCCTCCTCCGTGAACGCCTGCCAGACCAGCCCGCCCTCGAGGATCTTTCCCTTCCCCTTGGTGCGCTCGGCGTACTCGGCGCTCGGCGACCACTTCTTGGTCCGCAGGTTGATCCACGGGTTCTCGCGCGGGTTGATGTCGATCGCGCGGCCGTTGGCGTGCGGGGACTCCCTGAACGGGGCGTTGATCTGGTCGGGGCGCCGGCAGTTGAACGCGGAGGTGTTGTCGGCGGCCAGGCTGGCGTTGAGGTCTCCGTCGTAGACCTCCATCGGCTCCATCCGGCGGATGGGGAAGCCTTCCTCGAACAGTCGCGTGAAGATGCGGATCACGCTGGCCGTCACGTCAGCGTTGACCACGACGACGCCGCGGTGCACCTTGCCGTCGAAGCCGAGGTAGTTCATCTCCACGCGGCGCAGTTGGTCGCGGACGTCGGGGCAGCCCTTGCGCCACAGTCCTGCCGCCACCATGCGGGACCACTGGGCGCCCGTGATCTCCTTGACCGCGGCTTCCAGGGACGGTGTGGGGGAAGGGGTCGGGGAGGAGGTGGGGGTCGGGCTGGGAGTCGGGGAGGGGCTCGGCGAGGTCGCCTCAGAGGTGCCGGCAGTCGGCGTGGACGGCGCGTCCTCGGACGCCGACGAGGACGAGCAGCCACTGACCAGAAGCGCGGTCGTGGAGAGCAGCGCCACTCCTCCAAGGGTGAGCTTGAGGCGGCGCATTCGGGTGGACGATGCCGTGGCCCTGTGCGGGTGGTGAGGGCGGGCCGCGGTGCGCGTGTGCCCCGTCTCCGGTGCGTGGCTGGTCAAGCAGGGTCTCCTGGAGTGCTTCCGGGACAGCCGTGCCGAGCAGACGGCGGTTCCGGTGGGGGGTGATCTGGTCGGTCCTGGGCGGGGCGGACGAGGCCGGCGCCTCAGGGGTGCTCGGGTGTCGGGCCCTCGTGCAGCGGGAAATCGTAGGTGAGGAGGCGGCGGCCCTCGGGCGTGCGGATCTCTCCCTGAGGCAGCCAGCCGTGCCGCTCGTAGTACGGTCCAGCCCCGCCCTCGGCGGCGGTGACGAGAGTGACACGCGCGCAGCCCGCGTCGGTGGCGTCCTTCACGAACCGCGCGATCAACCGAGACCCTATGCCACGGCAGCGGGCGTGCTCGGCCACGACGACGTAGTCCAGGACAGCGGTGACGCCGGTGGGACCGACGGCGGGAGCCTGCCGGGCCGCCCGGTTCGGTATCAGCTTGCGGCCGTAGCGCACCAGCCGGGTACGCAGGAAGTGCAGCGCGAGGCGGGGCCGCAGACACAGGCTGCCCAGTGCGCGCAGCAGCAGTCCGCGGCCGTAGTCGCGCAGCACATGGCGGCGGTGCGCCGCCGGGTCGATCCCACCGATGAGGAAGCCCACCGGCTGCCCGCCCATTTCCGCGACGTAAGCACGCCCGTCTGGGCTGGTGAGGTAGGTCCGGTCGTACGCGGTCAGGAACTTCGGCCCGAGGCGCGCGAAGAAGCTGTCCGGAAAGTGTCTCAGGTGCTCGGCCACCACGAACGGGAGATCTTCCGGGTCCATGAACCGGATCCGGAAGCCGCTGTCCGCCGGCCGAGGGTCGGCTCTCCTCGGCCCGATCGGAGGCCCTTCGGGGGACTGACGCGGGGCGGAGAGTGCAGGACTCGGGTAGGCGGCTGAGCGCGTGTCGGCTTCCACTCGACAGAAATTACTACACCTCGTAGCAACTTAGTAGTTCAGTTGTTCACCTTGAGGCGGAGCAGCGGCCCCCGACCGCGCGAGGCAGCCCCAGTAGGGGCGGCCTTTGCGGCCGGCACCTGAGGGAGGGCGAGGGACGGGCGCAGCAGGCCCTGTCACTTCGCGCCGAGCGCCTTCTGCAGCGCAGCGAGGTTGGCGTCCATGACCTCGACGTAGTCGTCACCGCGCGACTGCTCGGTGATTCCCTCGACCGGGTCGAGGAGATCGGTCTTCAGGCCGGTGTCCCGGGCAAGGGTCTTCGCGGTTTTGCCGCTGGCGAGGGTCTCGAAGAAGACGGTGGTGACCTTGTCCCGCTTGGCGATCTCCTGCAGCTCCTTCATCCGGGCCGCGCTCGGCTCGGACTCCGGGTCGAGCCCGGCGATGCCCTGCTGCTCAAGACCGTACCGCTGGGCGAGATAACCGAAGGCCGTGTGGGAGGTGATGAAGACCTTGCTCGCGGAGTTCTCCAGACCGTCGGCGAATCTGGCGCTGAGGCCGTCGAGCTTGGTGACCAGGGCCTCGGTGTTCTTCCTGTACGCGGCGGCGTTTTCCGGATCGGCCTTCTCCAGGGCTGTGCCGACACCCTTGGCGACCTCGGCGTACTTGACCGGGTCGAGCCAGATGTGCGGGTCGAGCGAGGCGGCGGCCTCACCGCCCTCTTCCCCGTCTTCGGTGTCCGCCGTGCCGAGATCTTCGAGAGTGGTGAGGGCCGTGGCATCGACGGCGTCCTTCACGCCGGACTGAGCAACGGCCTCGTCAACGGCAGGCTGGAGGCCCTTGAGATAGAGAACGAAGTCGGACTCGCCGAGCTGGGCCGTCTGCTGCGGGGTGAGTTCCAGGTCATGGGGCTCGACACCGGGCCTGGTGAGAGTCGTCACGGAGACGTGGTCGCGACCGATCTCCTCGACGAGGTACTGCATGGGATAGAACGACGCCACCACATCGACCCTGCCGCCACCGTCGCTCCCGGCGGCGGTGCCAGAGGAGCTGCAGGCGGACAAGCCGACCAGTGAGAGTGCCACGGCGCTGGTGACGGCAGTGGCGGGTATGGAGAAGCGCAGGTGCATGACCCCACGCTCGCTGAAAACGATGTCAATAAGATTTACTAAGAAATTTCGGAGACAAGTGACTGCCCCACACGCGGGCAGCCCGGGCACTCCCGCGACTCCGTAGGAATCCGCCGCCAGTTGGGCATGATCGCACCGCTGGTGGACGCACTGTGCCCACCGCCAGATCAAGGGCGACCAGCGCCACGATCACACCGATCACCAGGGCCCGCCCGACCGCGGTGACCTCCACCCCGACCACATCGCGCTACTCGTGGCCGACCAGTCACCGCTGCGGTCTCCGCCAGGACAGCGCGCCATCACCCTCCTGCGGCGGTGCAGCGCGCACCCTCGAAGTCCGGGCATCTGCCAGCGAGCGCGGTGCCACCACCGATGTCCGCGCGCCCGCCCGCACGCCGACAATCGCGTCCTGATGCGCGTGAGCACCCTGTTTCACGCCTCGGCCTGCGCTTCGGACCGCGCGTCAGACGGTGAGGCCCTGCGAGCGCAGAAACGCGAGGGGGTTGATCGCGGTGCCGAAGTTCGGGCTCGTGCGGATCTCGAGGTGCAGGTGGGGACCGCTGGAGTTGCCGGTGTTGCCGGACCGGGCGATGGTCTGCCCGGTCTTCACGGTCTGGCCGGCCTTCACATCGATCCGGGACAGGTGCGCGTACTGCGAGTACGTCCCGTTGCCGTGCTTGATCACGATGGCATTGCCGTACGCCGGTCCGTCCCCGCCGCCGTTCGGCCCGGCCTTGACGACGGTACCGCCGCGCACGGCGCCGACCGGGGTACCGAGCGGCACGGCAAAGTCCTGCCCGGAGTGGGTCGACGACCACCTGCTGCCCGTCTGGGCGTAGCCCGCGGTGAGCTTGTACTTCTTGACCGGGGCGACCCATGAGGGCGCCGTCTTCACGGCCGACTTGACGGCTGCGGCCTGCTCGGCGGACTTCTCAGCGAGCTGAGCCGTGGCCGAGCCAGGAAGCGCGGCGGTGGTGCTGCCCGTTCCCGCAGCCACCGCGGTACCCACACCGAGCACCGCCGACGCTCCGAGGCCGACGGCTATGACGGCCGCCCGAGTGCGGAGCAGTGACGAGCCGGGATTGTGGGAGCGAGTGCGCTGGGACATTCGGGATTACCTCCGGGCATGAATGGACCCGGCACACAAGCCACATGCCGGGCGGGCCACCCCTTGGTACCCGCGCTCCCTCCATTACTCAAAGAGCCGTTCTACTAGTCAGAATCGTAGACGGCCACTTGGATCTCGCCCCCTCGACGCCTATGACTCTCGCGGCCGAACATCCCAAAACGACCACGTGGTCACCCTCGACGAAGAGGTTTACGCGCACTACGCAAGGGTCGCATACTGCCCACTTGGCCTCTGTTCCATCACTCGGGACTCTTGCACCCAAACCACCGTCAAAGCTGCGGAGCGGAAACATCTTCATTTACAGCAATCTTCGCCACTATTCCGCCTAGTAAGGGATAAACCCTCTGTGGGGCACATCACCGGACGGCAAGATCCCATAACCCTGGAATGTGACGCGCGCTACGCCGATACGCATGGCCGCTAGGCACCGCCGGCTACGGCCCGCTGGCGCCGGTCTTGCGGAGCGCCTGAGCTACAAGCCAAGGGAGTCCCTGGTCAGCGCCAGCCATACCGCCGACCAGGCACGCAGGGCAGACGGCGACTCCATCGCCGGGTGGTTCAACGTCGTCCCGGATCAGGTGCGTACAAGGCGAGCCCGAGCAAAAGGGGTGCAGATCGAGCAGGTGCGCCAGGGCGGTCCGGACGCCCAGTACCCGGTGACCCGCTGAACGGCACTCCGCGCCGTTCAGCGGGTGCTGTCGGTCAGTCGAGGTTGACTGAGCGGGCCGAGGTGGCGCCGATCTCCTGAGCGATTTCACTGCGGACGTCGGTCGGGACCTCGTTGTCGATGGTCAGCACGACCAGCGCCTCACCGCCCTCGTCCAGGCGGGAGACCTGCATCCCGGCAATGTTGAGGCCCGACTCGCCGAGGATCCGGCCGACGGTGCCGACGACGCCGGGGCGGTCGGTGTAGCGCAGGAAGACCATGTGGTCGGCGACCGGGACGTCGATGTCGTACTTACCCACCGACACGATTTTCTGGATGTGCTTGGGGCCGACAAGGGTGCCGGAGACCGAGGCCTCCTCACCATCTGCGAGTGTGCCGCGGACGGTGACCATGTTGCGGTGGTCCGGGGACTTGGAGCTGGTGGTGAGGCGAAGCTCGACGCCGCGCTCCTGTGCGAAGAGTGGGGCGTTCACGTAGGACACGGTCTCCTCCACGACGTCCTGGAAGACACCCTTGAGCGCGGAGAGTTCGAGGACCTTGACGTCGTGCTGGGTGATCTCGCCGTACACCTCCACGTCGAGCCGGACGGCGACCTCGCCCGCCAGGGCGGTGAAGATCCGGCCGAGCTTCTCGGCGAGCGGCAGCCAGGGACGTACGTCTTCCGCGATGACGCCGCTTTGCACGTTGACCGCGTCGGGGACCAGCTCGCCCGCGAGCGCCAGCCGGACGGAACGGGCGACGGCGATCCCCGCCTTCTCCTGGGCCTCCTCCGTGGAAGCGCCGAGGTGCGGGGTGCACACGACCTGGTCGAACTGGAAGAGCGGGGAGTCCGTGCAGGGCTCCTGCGCGTACACGTCCAGGCCCGCGCCCGCGACCCGGCCCTCCTTCAGCGCGTTGAACAGCGCCTGCTCGTCGACGATTCCGCCGCGCGCGGCGTTGACGATCCGGACGTGCGGCCGGACCTTGTGCAGCGCCTCCTCGCCGATCAGGCCCAACGTCTCCGGGGTCTTCGGCAGGTGCACGGTGATGAAGTCCGAGACCTCCAGCAGCTCGTCCAGTGAGAGCAGCCTGACACCCATCTGCGCCGCCAACGCGGGCCGTACGTAGGGGTCGTAGGCGACGATCTTCATGCCGAAGGCGGACATGCGCTGGGCGACCAGGGCACCGATGCGGCCGAGGCCGACGACGCCGAGGGTCTTCTCGCTCAGCTCCACGCCCGTGTACTTGCTGCGCTTCCACTCGCCGTTCTTCAGGGCGGTGTCGGCCTGCGGGATGTTGCGGGCTGTGGCGATCAGCAGGCCGCAGGCGAGCTCGGCGGCCGTGACGATGTTGGAGGTGGGGGCGTTGACGACCATCACACCGGCCTGGGTGGCGGCGGGTACGTCGACGTTGTCCAGGCCGACGCCGGCGCGGGCGACGACTTTCAGTTTCCTGGCCGCGGCGATGGCCTCCGCGTCGACCTTGGTCGCGCTGCGCACGAGGATCGCGTCGACGTCGGCGATCGCCGGAATGAGCTCGGCTCGGTCGGCGCCGTTGCAGTGCCGGATCTCGAAGTCCGGACCGAGTGCGTCAACGGTGGCGGGCGACAGCTCTTCAGCTATCAGTACGACGGGTTTCGGGCTCACGGTGGTCTTCAGTCCTTACCTATTCCTTCGCGAACGACCGTCTCGGCGGCCGAAGGCGGTGGCGACTTGCGATGGGGTTCTGCGGGGGCGGGAGGAGTGCGGCCGGCATGGAGACGTGACGTGCCAGGCCCGCGCACGGGGCGACGGCGGCGTGACGCGCCTACCTGACGGCAGCCGTGCCAGGTGGTCTGGCCCGGGCGGGCGAGGGCCTGGCGGTGCTTGTATCCGTGGGCGCACACGCCCGACCATCGACATGGGCGTGGCCGGCTGGAGGGGGCGGCAGCGAACTCGTCCGCCCCCTCCAGCGCAGGACGTCGTGTTATGCGTGCGCGGGCTCTGGCTGCGCCTCGCGCACCGGTGGTGCCAGGCGGCCCGTGCGGTGCAGCCCGTAGAGGGCGGCCGCGCAGGCGAGGCCGAGTGCGAACAGCGCCACCCATGGCAGTGCGGACATCCCGGCGGCCCGGGCGGCGTCGAGCGCGGCACCCGTCAGCAGGTTTCCGAGGGTGATGCCGATGCCGCAGATGGTGTTGTACAGGCCGTAGTGGGTGGCGACGAGGCGGTTGCCGGAGAGGCGGACGATGGTGTCCATCTCGAAGGGGTACGCGATCATCGTGCCGATCGCGAGGAGCAGCGCGGACAGCGCCGGCGGCACGGCCGCGAGCAGCCACAGCCCCACCCCACTGTCCGGTACCGGGACCGCAGTGGCCACCAGCAGCGGAACGAACCCCAGCCCCATGGTCAGCAGCCCCCAGGTCAGCGCGCGGCCCGGTTCCATGCGGGCCTTGCACCAGGCGGTCACCTTGGTCTGGAAGAGGATCGTGCTCAACCCCGAGACGGCGAACAGCACCGCCACCGCCCCCGTGCCGAACGTCCCGTCGCCACCCAGGCGCCGTACCTCCAGCGGCAGGGCCAGATAGACCTGGAACTGCATGACGTAGAAGCCGATCATGGCAACCGAGAACAGCAGGAACGGCCTGTTGGACACGATGCCCCGCCACTGGGACAGCACGCCCTCCTGGTCCTGTCCGCGCCCCGCGTCGTCGCCCCGGCGGGCAGGCAGGGCCCGGATCTGGACAATGCTCAGGAGAGCGAAGATCCCGGCCGCGGTAAGGCACGTGACGCGGAAGCTCACGCCGGTCAGCAGCATGCCCACCAGTGGGCCGAGCAGGATCCCGGCCTGGTAGAAGACATTGAACAGCGCGAACGCCTCGACCCGGCGTTCACCCGCGTCCGCCGCCACGTAGGCCCGTACCGCCGGGTTGAACAGCGCCCCGGCCAGCCCCGTCGCCGCCGAAGCGGCCAGCAGAGCGGGTACGGACTCCACCAACCCGAGGGTCGCGAAGCCGACGATGCGCAGCACCAGCCCGGCGATGATCATCGGCTTGTAGCCGAGCCGATCGGCGAGCGTCCCACCGAGCAGGAACATGCCCTGCTGGCTGAAGTTCCGCACGCCGAGGATCAGGCCGACCAGCCAGCCCGCCAGCCCCACGGGCCCTGCCAGATACGCGGCCAGGTACGGCATCAGCATGTAGAAGCCGAGGTTGATGGTGAACTGATTCACCATCAACAACTGCACGCTGCGTTCGTAGGAACGAACCTGTGCGAGGGTGCCCTTCACCGGTTGCCCTCCTCGGACTCGTCGACGTCGCCACGCTGCTCGGCGGTGTCGCCGTCCGAGGGCGCCTCGGCTTCCGCCTCCAACGCGTCGAGGGAACCGGCCACGTCGTACTGCTGCGGCTCGGACTCGGCCAGCGTCAGCGGGTCCACGACGTTCTCGCACCGCGTCCAGCGGCTGACCTCCTTCTCGTCCAGGCGGCCGATCACCTCCGGCTCCGGCGCGGGCGGGGAATCGAGCAGACCGTGGGCGGCGCAGTAGTCGTCGTCGTAGACGGTGCCCAGGTAACGCTGCGGACCGTCGGGGAAGACCGCCGCGATCCGGGCGTCCGCGGGCAGGGTCCGGGCCAGCCAGCCGGCGACCAGCGCCACCGCACCGACGCTCCAGCCACCGGTGGCGTAGTGGGAGGCGGCGAGCTGGCGGCAGGTCCACACCGACTCGGCCGGGGAGACCCAGTGCACCTCGCTGAAGTTGTCGTAGGCCACGTTGCGCGGGTAGATGCTGGAGCCCAGGCCGCGCATCAGCCGGGGCCGGGCGGGCTGACCGAAGATCGTCGACCCGATGGTGTCCACGCCGACCAGCTTCAGATCCGGGTAGAGCTGCTGGAGCACCCGGGAGACTCCGGCGGAGTGCCCGCCGGTGCCCACACTGCACACCAGGACGTCGATGTGGCCGAGCTCCGTGGCGAGTTCGAGGGCCAGCGGGGTGTAGGCGGTCGTGTTGTCCGGGTTGTTGTACTGGTCCGGGCACCAGGAACCGGGGTGCTGCTCCATGAGCTTGGCGACCCGGTCCCGGCGCGCCTGCTGCCAGCCCCCGGTGGGGTGCGGCTCGGAGACGACGTTGACCTGGGCGCCGTATGCCATCAGCAGCTTGGACATGGACATTTCCAGGCCCGGGTCGGTGACCAGGGTGACGGGGTGGCCGTAGACCATGCCGGCCAGGGCGAGCCCCAGGCCGAGCGTGCCGCTGGTCGATTCGATGATCCGGGCGCCCGGCCGCAGCTCACCGCGGGAACGGGCCCGCTCGACCATGTGCAGGCCCGGACGGTCCTTGATACCGCCGGGATTGAAGCCCTCCAGCTTGGCCCAGAAACCTCGCCCCTCCGGGGCGAGAGGCTCCGATACCCGCAGCAGCGGGGTGTTGCCGACCAGCCCGGACAGGGCAGAGCGGGTGGGGGGTGTCATGTCAGTGGTCGGAGAATGCATTGTCCGCTCTCGTTCGAAGATGTGCGTCAGGTGTTCGCTCATCTCGCATGCGGCCCGAGCAGGGCAGGGAGCAGTCCCCGCCTCCGCGGGCAGCATGCGGCAGCCGTTGCGAACGGCTGCGACCGAGAGGTCTAGATCCGCCACCGACAGACGATCGTGAGCGTGGAGCGGCCGGGCGTGGCTATCCGATGTCTACGACGCCGGGGCTGAAGCGCGAAGAGCCCTACGGCCGCAACTGCCGGTACTGCGGTGGCAGGGAGCAGCGCTCCGGCGCGGGTCGGCGAATCCAACCCACCTTGAACCGAGGGGATCAGGCCGGGGGATGTGCAGAGGGCACCGCCATGCGAATGCCCGGACTCGTTCTGAAGTGCAGATTCGGCTTCCGGCGCTGTGCCACTGGCCAGCACCAGCGACGGAAGATGACCATGGTCTCCGTCATGCGGAAGGGCAGGGCAGTGAAAGAGCCCCGTCAGCAGTAGGGCACCCAGCACCCAGGCCAGCAACCGGCGCGGCGATGGCCGAGCAGGTTGGGCTGGAGGTGCGAGGGACTGGTCGTTCGGCACAGGTCCTCCGTGCGGCTGCCGTCTCCCGGCACTGTGGACTAGGGAGAGCAGCAAGAGGTCGGCGAGCAGTGGGCGAGCGCCGTCGTCCGGACCGTTCAGCCTGCGAGCGGCCGTACGCGAAGTCGGGCGCCACAATCCGGCCAAAGCCGCACGCAACGGACAGTAGCGGTCCATTCGCTTTACTGCGCGGGATTGACCAGCGGAGGCGTGCCGAATCTAGACCTGCAGCACGGTGGAGGTTCTGGACTCCATGGGCGACGCGACAGTCACCCCTGCCCTTTCCGGGGAAATCCGACGGATGTCCGCCCCGCGAGGCTGCAAGTCCTCGCTCAACGGAGAAGGACAGGGAGCACCGAAGGCGACCCCCTGCTGGGGCTGCCCCGGCGTGCACTCCTGCGCAGGGTGGGAGGGGGCTTGATCGTGGTCGTGCGAGTCGAACGACGCACCTTCGAGCACCTGCTCAGCATCGGCGACCAGCGTCGCGACCTGCCCGCCGACGCCGCCCTGCGAGGCGGTTGCCGCAGTGGCGTTGATATGCCCTGCGACACCCTCGCTGCTCACACTGTGGGCGTATACAAGGCCGAACAGCAGCGCGGCCAACCCAAAGAGATGCAGCAGGCCAGCCCATGGGCGTGCCTGCCGCGCTCCGCGGGGAGACCAGTTCGTAACCACGCCGTGATCCTAGCGCGCCTCGCGACACAACACCGACGTCACCCTGGAATCATGAGTTAACAAGATGTGAACACATTGTGGGGAACGTGAATCATGAACGAAACGGAAGCAGCGCCCCAGAGTTGAGCTGCACCAGGGGCGCCTGATGTCTCTCGACGACGGATCAGCCGTTCTCCAACGGTGGGTAGCCACGCTGACCCTGATCGACCCGGTAGTCGGTACATAGGTCGGTACATACCGAGGAGGTGCGGCCCGAGGTCAGGGCGCGGAGGCGTCCGCGTAGCAGGAGAGCCCTCAAGATCCGGCCGGACGTGGGACGTAATCATCAAAACGCGGACCCGCACGGTCCGGCGGGCAGGACGGCAGCAACTGGTCGCAGTCCGTGCACGAGTCCAGCGTCACTCCGTCGAGCGCGCCGTGTCAGTCGCGTCGCCGCACGCCGTAGACCGCTCTCCCGCTCATCCTGCGAGGTTGAGGCCCGGGCTGTGGACGCGCCGCGTGATGGGCACGAGGACGGCCCGGAGGTCCGTCCCCGCGTTCCGGCGCTCGTCAATCGTCGGTTGCTTCGTCGCAGGTGACCTTGTCGCGGGGCACGTACCGCGTCTTGAAGGTCTCCCGCTTCACTTCCTTGCCGCCGTCCTTGAAGACCCGGTCGACCGCGACGTCGAAGCCTTCGAGTGGGGACTGCGGGACGCACTTCTCCCCGGAGCCCTCGCGCGTTGCCGGCTGCTTCACGTTGGTGCGCGGGCCCTTGACCGACTCCACCGCGTCGTACTTCTTGGTGCCCAGGAAGCTCACGGTCACGGAGCTGTTCGTGGCACGGGCGTCGATGTAGATGGCGTTGCCCGAGTCGTTCCTGAACTTCAGGTCGAGGCTGCCCCACGCCACCGTTGCCTCCCGGCCCTCCGGGTAGCGCTCGATGTAGAAGGAGTGCGCGCCGTACTCCACCGGCTTGACTCCGGCGAAGAAGATGGCGTTGAAGGTAGTGGTGGCGACCGCGGAAACCCCGCCTCCGGCCGCCTTCTCGAACTGGTCGTTGTTGATGATGATGCCCTCGACGAACCCGTTGGCCTCGGTCCGCTCGCCCACGGTGCGGTTGAAGCTCCAGGTCTCGCCGGGCAGTACGACCGACCCGTTGATCAGTTCCGCTGCGCGGCCGATGTTCGTGACGCGGTAGGGGGCGGGCTCGAAGTTGACCGTGAAGGTCGACATCTGCTCCTTGATGCCCAGGCGGCCGACGTTGTCCCGGGTCAGTTTGGGCTGCACCTCCTCGGTGTCCACCGCCCCGGTGCGGGCCGCCCCGGATTCTGTCAGCAGCGGCAGTACGGCTTTCTGGAGCGCCTTGGCCGTGACCTCCTGACCGGTCTTGCCGTCCGAGGCCACCACTACTCGTCCGCCGTCGAGGCGCAGTTTGGCGTTGACGGCCTTGTCGGTGGCCAGCGCGAGCGGGCTGGACACCGCCGGGTCGGCCAGGAGTCCCTTGCCGTCGAGGACGGGTATCAGCCGGCTGTCTCGGTCCGGCTTCATGGTGAGGTGCTTGCCGATGGTCGCCGGGCTGATCTCGACCTCCCGGCCGCCCACGGTGAGCGTGACCGGTGCCGACATCGCGGGGGTGGCGAACTCCTTCATCGCGCGGTTCACCTCCTCCGCGCCGACCTTGGGTTCGGACGTACGGGCAGGCAGCCGTACCGGCTCATCCCCCTGGCCCGGTACCGCCGACGCCAACGCCTCTACCGCGCCGTACACATCCAGGGCCCGCCCAGCGGCCGGTCGCACCGGCACCGCCTTGCCCGCGTGGAACGTGACCTCCCCCTCCCGCGCCTTACGGTCATACGCCTTCGCCTCCTCAGCCAGTGACGCGCGGGCTTTCGCCTCATCCACGCGGATCACCGGTTCGACCTCGCGATCGCCGCTCGTGAAGAGACGGCCGATCACAGAGAACGGGTCGGATCCCGCCTGCGCGGCGCGGGCGACGGTCTCCTCACTGTCCAAAGAGATGCCGGACACGTGGATGGTTTCGACACTGTCACCGAGGCGCACCTTCATCGGATCGGACCAGGCCCCGCCCAAGCTGCCGTCCAACTTCTCGCTCGCCTGCGAGCGGCTCAGCCCTCCGATGTCCACACCGCTCACCCGGGTCCCTTCGGGGACATCCTCACTGGACGCCAGCAGGCCCACCAGGTACAGCCCGCCGATACCGATACCGACCACCGCCCCCGCCACGAGCGCGACACGGCCTATTCGGCGGCGCCCCATCGGCGTGGCATCAGCAGGCGGGGCGGTCTCGGCGGGCGGGCCGAGGCGCGATGAAGGAAGCACTGATTCTCCTCGTGTGTGACTGGGTCGCGACGCAGCCAGGCTTGCGCAGCCGACCGCACGCCGGGCGATGGTAAGTAGACTTCTGCGACGGTTTCGTAGGCTCCGTCACCGGTCCGCTCCTGAGGCAGCATGAGCGGCCAGAGCAGCATGGCCACGACGGCTTCGGCCTCGCCGCCGGCACCGTCTGGGCACCGCACAGCAGCGCGTTCAGAGAGCCTGCGGTCACTGTCGTAAGCGCCGAGAGCCGGGGAGCACAGAGGGACAGCGCTTCCGGTCCAGACTGCGCGCGACCATCGGTCTGGTGGCGGAGCACGGACGCATGCTCGCACCCGCGGCCAGGCCCGGAGGGCCAGAACGGCGACCTGAGCGATGGACACGGGAGGTCTTGCCCCTTCTTCGGCTGGAACCCGATGCGGAGGCGTCGTCCGGTCTCATGGCGGACCGGTTCCTCGGCTGATCGATACAGACCTTCACTCCTAGCAAACTAAGTGGGTTAGTTATACATCAGTAAGATTGACTGCGAATTCTCCGCCCTCGCCGACGTCAGAAGGAGACCCGCGATGAATGAACTGCTCTATGCCCTGCCACTGCTGGCCTGCCCACTGGTCATGGGCGCCATGATGTGGTTCATGATGCGCTCCAAGCACGGCGCACCGACCGCCACCGCGGACCGCCAGGAGCTGATCCGCCTCCGCAAGGAAATCGCGGCTCTGCGCGGCGAGCAGGCGTCGCGGGACACCACACCGCACGACAGCCCGGCATGACGAGCGTCTGACTCCGACTTGCCGCGACCGTGCTCGCGGCGAGCGTGACCCGGTGGTGCTGCGTACGCGCCAGGCGAAGAACCGCTTCTGCCACTACGACCAGGCAGTGGCAGGCGACCCCGACGGCCTCGCGCACAAGCCACCCTGCTGTCAGTAGCCGCCAAAGGATCCGAGATCCTCGACACGTGACCTCCTCCGCACCAACGGCCCACCGCCCCCTCCTTGCGATCGGCTCATTGCTCTCGCTCGTCCTGGCTCTCCTGCTGGGCACCGCCGCCCCCGCGTCCGCTCACGCGACACTGCTGTTCACCAGCCCGGCCGCGGATGCGACGGTGGCCGACTCGCCGAGGTCGCTGGTCCTGGTCTTCGACCAGCCGGTCAGTCTGAGCGGAAGCTTCATACGCCTCGAGCCCTCGGCCCGCCTGGGCACCCCCACGCTCAGCCGCGGCAACCAATCGCTCACCGTCCCCGTCCGCACCGCGCCGACGGAGGGCGTGCACACCGTCGACTGGCAGGTGACGGCCCGCGACGGCGACGTGATGACCGGCAGCTACCGCTTCGCCGTCGGTCCCCGGACCATCGCTCTCGCCTCCGGCCAGACAACGGCCGCCAAGGACGCCGCTCCCACGACCGCCTTGCGCTGGCTGCTCTTCGCGGCCCTCGCCGTCGCGCTCGGCGAGGCGGCAGGCCGACGCCTCAGTAACCACCTCCCCAACGCCCCTGCCCCGCGACCACGCCCCTGGACCCTGCCTGCCACGCTCGTCGGCAGCGTCGCCACGCTCGCGCTGGCGGCCCTGCAGCTCGGGGACGGCTCCCTTTCCTCCTTCACGGACACACGGCCCGGCGTCCTGTCCCTGGTCGAGGTCGCGGGCTTCGCTCTCGCCGCCGTGGCCGTGCTGGTGCGCCGTCGGGCCTGGGCGGCCGTCCCGCTCGCCGCCGTCCTGGTCGCCGAGGCGCTGCGCGCCCACCCGCAGGCCGAGCAGTCCGTCGCAGGCCCGCTGCTGACCTTCGTCCACCTCACGGCGGCCGCCCTGTGGGCCGGGACACTGCTGCACGTCCTCCGCGCGCTCGCCGCCTGGCGCGGCGAGCGCTCCCCCAACCGGGCTCTGCTCCTCTCCTACGCCCGCCTCGCCACCTGGCTGTTCGCCACCGTCGTCGTCACCGGGCTGATCTCCGCGCTGCTTCTCGTCCCGCTCGGCGACCTCGCCACCACCACGTACGGGCAGATCCTGCTTGCCAAGATCGCCTTGGTCGCTGTAGCCGCGGGTCTCGCTCTCGCCGCCCGGCATCGTCTGCGCCGCGCCGGGACGGGATCATCCCAGCGCCCGGCCCGCATCGAGACCGGCGTGCTCGCCGTCGTCCTCGCGTTCTCCGCCACCCTCACCGTGCTGTCCGTCCCCGCCGACGCGAACCGCTCTCTCCCCTTCGCACCGCCGCTCGACGGGCCAGTCGTCCCGGCGGGCGCCCGGGCCGGGGAGATCGGCATCAGCGCCCGCGCCGCGGCCGGCCGGCTCGTCATCGACCTGACCGCGCCGCAGATCGGGGGCGCCGAGAAGCAGTCCTACGACCTCAAGGCCACCCTCGCCGATCCGCGCGGTTCCCGCCGGGCCCTGAAGCTCCGCGACTGCGGCGCCGGCTGCTTCTACAGCCCCGTCACCTGGCGCGACGGCACCAGCCGCCTCACCCTCACCGCCTCCGCGGGCGACGAATGGGCCGGTGGCCGCGCGGGCCTCGCCGTCACCTGGCCGCCCCGCCCGGACACGGGCCTACTGCGCGAGACGGTCACGGCGATGCGGAAGACCCCGCGCTTCACCCTGCACGAGCTGGTCACCAGCAACACCGCGCGTGGACTCGGCGACCTCAAGCAGTTGCCCGTCACGGGCAAGGAGTTCCTGGCCTCGGAGCCGTACGGCGGCGGCACCGCCCCTGTGATCACGCGCCTGCCCGACGAGGACGGCCACCGCCGCCTGGCCCTGGCCTATCCCGCCGAGCACACCCAGCTCGCCCTCACCCTCGACGAGGACGGCCGTATCCTCCACGAGACGCTGACCGCCCCGAACCACCTCGTCACCCGAACCTTCGTCTACCCGGAGGCGGACGAGGACGGCCATGGCCACTGAGCGTCCGGGCGAAACCGGCAGCCCGCCAGCAGCAACCCGCCTAATATCAACTGTGATGGGGAGCCGGAGACAGCACACGCCCCGCGAAGCGCACTGGACCACGCGCATCGCGGCGCTCGGTCCTGCCCTGGCCGTGCTGCTCGCCGGTTTGGTGATCTGCCTGGGGTTCGTGGCCCACAGCGAGAGAGGCCCGGCCACGACCTCCATGACCAGCATGTCCGCCACCACGGCCCCAGCGGGCACCCCGGCCGGACACCACGCGACGACAGCCGCGCACCCGTCCGACTGCCCCTACGACGACGTGTGCTGCAGGTCGGCCACCGATGACGTAGGTGCCGTGCCCGCCTCGACCGCCCAGCTCCTGCCGGCGGTCCTGCCCCGCGTGCCGGACCTCCCCAGGCAGCCGGACACTCCTTCGCGCCCCACCGACCCCGCGTCGGCCTGCCGAGCTCCCGATCTCCACGTCCTCCAGGTGCAACGGACCTAGACGGACGTCACGGCTCCGTGCGCCCGCATGCACGGTCGGCCGATGTTTGCCATCCACACCCCACACCTGCACCCACCGCCGCACGGCGGGGACGAGGAACCCACAGCCATGAGCAAGACCAGCAAGAAGCAGGCCTCCGCCGCGCGGCGGGCCAAGATAGAGGAGATGCGCCGTGCCGAGAGGGCACGCGAGCGCCGCAACCGCATCATCACCATCACGCTCAGCACGCTCATCGTCGGCGGGCTGATCGGCTGGGGTGGGTACGCCATCAACAGCGCCAACGAGAAGGAGGAGCAGCAGGCGGCCGAGGCGAAGAAGCCCGTGAGCGGTGAGAAGACCTGGGACGCGAAGAAGCTGGGCCAGAAGCACGTCACGGGCACCGTGAAGTACCCGATGAACCCGCCCGTCGGCGGCAACCACAACCGGGCGTGGATGACCTGCGAAGGCAACGTCTACACCCAGGCCATAGCGAACGAGAACGCCGTCCACTCCCTCGAACACGGGGCGGTCTGGGTGACGTACAACGACAAGGCCGCCGACGCCGACGTCAAAATGCTGAGCGACAAGGTCTCCCAGACCCCGTACACCCTGATGAGCCCGGCCACCGACCAGACCGGGACGATCATGCTGTCTGCCTGGGGTCACCAGCTCACCGTGGACAAGGCGTCGGACCCGCGGGTCGAGCAGTTCCTGACCAAGTACGTCCAGGGCACCCAGACGCCTGAGAAGGGTGCCACCTGCGCAGGGGGCCTGACCGGAGCATGAGGGATACGACTATGACGGCACCAGACGTGACGCATTCCGATTCCGACGACGCACCCACCCGCAAGCCGTCCTTCGGCCCGTGGGCCGTCGCAGCGGCGGCGGTCTTGGTCGCCCTCGGGCTGATCCTCTGGTCCGTGGCCGGTCCCGGCGACGAGGACACGTCCGAGGTGCCCACCGCCGCCTCTGCCGACGCGGGCTTCGCCCGGGACATGGCCGTCCATCACCAGCAGGCCGTCGAGATGTCGTACATCGTCCGCGACCGCACCGACGACGAGGACGTACGCCGTCTCGCGTACGACGTCGCGCAGACCCAGGCCAACCAGCGCGGCATGCTGCTCGGCTGGCTCGACCTGTGGGGCCTGCCGAAGACATCCTCGGACTACATGGCGTGGATGAAGGGTGACGGTCATATGGGGCACGAGCCGAAGGACGGCTCCCTCATGCCCGGCATGGCCACCAACATCGACCTCGACCAGCTCGGCAAGGCCCAGGGCAAGGACGCCGAGATCCTCTACCTCCGGCTCATGACCGACCACCACATGGGCGGCGTCACGATGGCCCGCGCCTGCGCCGAGCAGTGCGAGGTCCCGCAGGAGCGCCAACTGGCCCAGGGCATGGTCGACGCCCAGCAGTCGGAGATGGACCTCATGGCCGACATGCTCAAGGAGCGCGGCTCGGCACCCCGCTGACGCGATCTCCGTCACGGCCCGTCGCGGGGCGGCACTCATCCGGCCACCGGGCTGTCGGGAGTCTGTCCGTCGAGCCCGTGGCGGCTCGCCGGACAGTGGTCGTGCGGCAGGGCCCGGTGTACCGGGCCCTGCCGGTCCTCGCGGTGCGAGGCGGCACCAGCCGTTTCGTCCGGTCAGGCGACCTGCAGCATGTGTTCCTGGATGTCGTCGACCTGGAGGGTGCTGTGGGTGACGCCATGGTCATGACATAGGAGTTCTCTGAGGTCAGGCGAACGGTGTGGCAGTTGCCGTCGGCTGGACCAGGCCAGGGGCCGAGAGCGGCGGCCGGGCCGGAGGTGGCCCGTCGGCGGTGCAGGTCGTGGACCTCGACGACGGACGGCTGGGAGACCAGCTTGTCGCCCAGGGCATTGGGGTCCAGGTCTTCGGAGGGCGGCTTCTAGGATGATCCGGCCGGACCCACGCGGCAGCACCTACCTGCAAGTCCTCCAGGCAGGCGTTCGGCACCGGGCTGCGGCCAGTGCCGCTCCTATGGTCGCGGGACTGCGCATGGCGGCCCTCGGCTTCGCCGCCTACCCGGCCGTCACGCCCGGTTCGGCGTATGCCTTTCAGCGTCGCCGCCGTAATCGGCCCAGGCGCCGGACTCGCCTCAGCTACTCCGCGAGGGACTCGGCGCCGGTGGGCGCCGTGGCGGTGGACCACTTCTCCTCGATGCGGCCGAATCGCCAGACTGCCAGGGCGGCAGCCCAGGTCAGCACGAAGAGTCCGACGATGGCGCAGCCGACGTAGTCGAGGTTCAGGGAGGCGATCCATGCCAGGGGCCCGGAGTCGATGCCGAGCCTTTCCACGACCAGTCCGATGAGCACCAGGAGCCCGATGACGAGGGCGACGGTGACGGACAGCACGGTCACGGTGAGGTTGTAGAAGACCTTGCGGACGGGTTTGAGGAATGCCCAGGCGTAAGCCCGTGACATGAAGACGCCGTCTGCGGTGTCGAACAGGCTCATCCCGGCGGCGAAGAGGGCAGGCAGAACCAGGATCGCGTACCACGGCAGGACGTAGGCTGCCGAACCGGCGGCGAGCACGAGCAGGGCGACCTGCGTGGCGGTGTCGAAGCCGAGGCCCATGAGCAGGCCGACCGGGTAGAGGTGCCAGGCCTTGCTGACTCGCTTGGTCGCTCGGGCGAGAAGGCGGGCCAGGAAGCCGCGGTTGTCCAGGTGCCGTTCGAGTTCGGCCTCGTCGAACTCGCCGGCGCGCATCCGGCGGAAGGCCCGGGCGATGCCGAAGGCGGCGGCCAGGTTCATCACGCCGATCAGAAGCAGGAAGAAGCCGGCGACGATGGTGCCGATCAGGCCCAGCAGTTGCGCCGTCTGAGAGTCCTCGTCCTGGACGACCCCGGCCACGGAGCGGACTCCGAGGGCCAGCAGCAGACTCGCCACGAAGACGACCGAGGAGTGTCCGAGGGAGAACCAGAAGCCGGCGCTGACAGACGGCTTGCTCTCTCCGACGAGCTTGCAGGCGCTGCGGGCCCACCTGCTCAAGGAGTTGGAGGCGGCAGGCGACATCGCCGTCAACGGTGCGGGTGCGCCCTGCCTGCCCAAGACGCTGAACGTGTCCTTCGCCGGGGTGCGGGGCGACACGCTCGTCGACATGCTCGCCGTTCAGGGCGTCTGTGTCTCGGCGGGCTCCGCCTGCCACGCCGGCAGCGACGAGCCTTCCCACGTTCTGACCGCGATGGGTATCCCCGCGGAACGCACCCGGTCCTCCGTCCGGTTCAGTCCCGGCCGCACCACCAGCCTTGACGACGTCATAGTGGCGGCCGCGAGGACCGTCGATGTCGTCGGCAAGCTGCGGGCGCTCGGCCCGGTCGACACACCACAACCGACCCACGCCTAGGGACCGGTGCAGGTACGACCGAACGGGCCGACAGCACTACCAACACCAATGCACAACGGGGGCAGATGGACGTGTCTGATGTAACCGACCAGTGGGAGATGGCCCTGCCACACACAGATCGGGAGGCCGCGTTCGTGTCCGTACCGGACCCGGCTGCAGCGGCATCGGTGGCGCTCGATGCGCCGGTACGGAACCTGCTAGATGCTGGAGCTGCAGATCACCGGCGGCGCCACCGAGATCTACCTCGCCCACCGCTCCCCTGCCGACGCGGCCAGCAGTTTCGACGCGCTGCCGGGCAAGCGGGACGGCGATCCCACCCAGGTGTCCAACCGACGTCTGCTGAAGGAGATCATCGCGCAGGCCCATGCGGCCGACATGAAGGTCCACCTGTGCGCCGACGCCCCCGCGGTCACCGCGGGCGAGAAGGACGCCTTCCTGGCTCACGTCGCCCAGGGCATCGAGGCGGGCGCGGACAGCGTGGTCGTCGGCGCCCTGCCCGCCGCCCGGTGGATCGCCGATACGCATCCGGACGTTCCGCTCGTCGCCGGCGCTCCCCTCGGGGTCACCACCGTCGCCTACGCGAAGCGTCTGCAGGAGGGGTACGGCGTGCGGAGGATCGTCGTCCCGCATGCCACGGCGCTCGACGAGATCGCCGCGTTCTGTGCCGTGGACGGCCTTGAGGTGGAGGTCCCCGTCCAGACCGGGTCCGGCGCCGACTGCCATCACTGTCGGTTGCCAGCAAGGGTCCGGGCTCGGCTGCCGGGCCGGCTATCAGGGCACACCGGCGGCTAGTGACGGGGCTGTGGATCTGGGCGGATTCCTCGATGGAGCGTCGGACTGGGCCCTGTGCGACGTGCCGTCCCTGGTGGCGCTCGGCGTGGCCGCGCTGCAGATCCCTGGGCGGGAGAGCCCGATCATCCGGCAGAACGCCAAGATCACCCAGATGTACCGGCGGGCGCTCGACGGCGTCGCGAAGGGCTGGAGCACCAAGCAGACCATCGCCGACATCGACCGCATCGAACTGACATGGCAGATGGGCTGGGTGCCGCGGATGTGCGAACAGCAACGCTGCCGCTTCCGCGACACCGCCCGACGCCGCGCCCACGTCTAGGCCGCTAGGAGAAACGTGACTGTCGAAGTCCGCCTCACCACCTGCGACCGGCTGGAGGAGGTCCTTCGCCTGCCCGTCGACGCGGTGAGCATCGGGCAGGAGGGCTGCGCGGCCAAGCTGCCCGACACCGAGGCCCTGCGGCGTGCCGTGGAGCACATCACCGAGGCCGGGCTGCGGGCGGGTGTCGTCCTGCCCGCAGCCTGGCAGCGCACCGCAGCCCAACTCACCGATCTCGCCATGAGCTTGGCGCGGAGGGGCCCGCTCACGGTGACCGTCAACGATCTCGGCACCGCCGCTGCCCTCGCCGGTACCGCGGGCTGCGAGCTGGTCGCCGGACTCGCCCTCATGCCGGGACGGCCGCACGATGCGGGGGAGACGGCACGCCGCCCGCTGCAGCCTCCGGTGTTCGAGGAGGCGTACCTGCAGGAGCTCGAAACCTCCGGAATTCACATGCTGGAGGCGGAGGCGGCAGCCGCCGTGCCTGAGCGGGAGGGCTGGCGGGTGCGGCGCCTGGTGGACGTCACCCCGCTCGCCTGGGCGCGCTCCTGCCCCACCGCCCGCCACCATCAACTCGCGCTGCCCGACTGCGCGAGCGCCTGCGACCAGCCGATCGACTTGGTGGCCACCCACCGCTGGCAGCTCGGCCACGGACACCGCGAACCCATCCCCGTCGCCGACCGCCCGGCACAAGTGCCCCTGGTCGTCTACGGCAACGCCGTCTACGCCACCGCACCCACCGTGGAAGCCGGTGACGACGTCATCATCGACGCCCGCTTCTACAGCCCGGATGCGCTGGCCGAGCGCCTCGCCGTCCTGCGCCCCTCCGTATCCGCGGCATCCCTTTAGGAGCCACCCATGGTTGACCTCTCATTGAGCAGTGACCAGCAGGACATCGTCGACCAGGCGCGAGCGGTCGCCCGCCGCTGCCTGGCACCACGCGCCGGCGGGCACGACCGCACCGGCGCCTTCCCTGCCCAGAACATCGCCGACCTCCACGACGCCGAGCTCCTCGGGCTCCTGGTGCCCACCCAGTACGGCGGCACCGGTGCCGATCTCATCTCCTGGGGCCTGGCGGTCGCCGAGCTCGCCGAAGCATGCGGATCCACCGCGCTGATCTTCGCCATGCACTCCGGTGCCGCCCGGCTGCTCGCCGCCGACGCTGCCACCAACCCCGTCGCCGAACGTGTCCTGAAAGAGGTCACCTCCGAAGGCAAGCTGCTCAGCTGGGGCTTCTCGGAACCCGGCACCGGCGGCAACATCCTCAACCCGTAGCTTCGGGCCGCCCCGGACGGCGAGACCGTGCATCTTGCCGGGACCAAGGCGTTCTGCACCGGCGCCGGGCACGCCGACTAGTACCTCATCAACGCCCACAGCGGCGAGACCGAGTTCCGCCGCAGCCAGACCATGGCCGTCATTCCGGCCGGACAACCCGGCCTGGACGTCAAGCAGTCCTGGGACGCGATGGGGATGCGCGCCAACTGCGCCAACACCCTCCTGCTGGACTGCCGCATCCCCATCCAAAATTGTGTCGGCGGTCCCGGAGGCGGGATGACCCGTCTCACCCACTCCCTGCCCGCCCTCATCCTGGGCCTGGCCGCCGCCTCCCTCGGCATTGCCCGTGCCGCCCAGAGCTTCGCCAACGATCACGTCATGCGCCGCAAGCTCGCCCCCACCGGCCAGCCGCTGGCCGCGTTCCAGGGCGTACGGCTGCACGTCGCCGACATGGCCACCACCGTCCACACCGCCCGCCTGTCCCTGCTGCACGGCGCCTTCACGGCCGAGACCGACCAGCTCGAAGCCCTCCCCGCGCTGAACATGACCAAGTACATCTGCAACAAGGCCGCCATCGCCGTCGCCGATACCGCCATGCAGGTCACCGGCGGCCACGGCTTCCTGCGCGCCAACCCGCTCGAGCGGCACTACCGCGATGCCCGCGCCGGCGCCGTCATGGGCGCCAACCTCGACGCCCTGCGCGACATGATCGGCAAAGCAGCCCTCGGCCTCGACCCGCGCAGCGACACCATCACCGCACCCACAGGAGAGAACCGGCCGACCAGCGGCAAGCGCCAACGCAGCCGCCTGCGCGAGGACTACCTGACCGGGAGGCTGACGTAGATGCCGCACAGCACCGTGCCCCGCACACCCCCAGCCGCCACCGACGCCGCCACCACTGAGCGACAGCAGCAGTTCCGCCGCGTCATGGGCGAACTGGCCGCCGGGGTCACGGTGCTGACCACCACGTCCCCGAGTGGCCCCGTCGGCATGACAACCAGCGCCGTCACCTCGCTGTCACTGGACCCGCTGCTCGTCCTGGCATGCCTGGCCAACCGCTCCGGCACCCTCGCCCTCATCCGGGAACACGGCACGTTCGCGGTGAACATCCTCTCCGACAGCATGGACCACACTTCTCAGGTCTTCGCCGAAAAGCCCCTGTTGGAGCGGTTCGCCGGCGTACCGCACCACTACGAGGACACCGTACCGATCCTCGACGAAGCCGTCGCCGCAGTGACCTGCCGCGTCCACGCGACCCATCCCGGTGGCGATCACGCCATCCTCATCGCCGTCACGACCACAACCCACCAGCAAGGCGAGCCACTGCTGCGCCACCGAGGCTCCTACCGCCGCCTCGCCTGACGAGGCACCACCGCGGACACCGCCCACTCTCACCGACCGTCGAACACCGCCACAGGCCCCATAGGGCGAGAGGAAACCAGCGGATGACAGTCTGGGCACCACACCACCTCCTGCCCCACCTCACCCTCCCGCCAGCGGGATACCGCCCGCCGCCCGGCCAGATCGATGTCTGGACCCTGCACGCCGACCCGGACACCGCCAGCCGTTCGCAACGCCTCAAGGCCCTGCTCGACACCACCGAGCGCCAACGCGCGAACAGCTTCCTCGGCACCGACAGACGCGACACCTACGTCCTGGCGCACCTGGCCCTGCGGCTCATCCTCGCCAACTGCCTCGACACGGCCCCACAAGCCGTGACCATTTCCCGCGCCCCGTGTCCCACCTGTCACAGGCCGCACGGACGGCCGACAGTGCGGCAGAGGGACCTGCACTTCTCCTTGTCCCACACCCGTACGACCGTCATGATCGCCCTCGCTCGGAGTCCTGTGGGCATCGACCTCGAAGCGGTCGACCGCGCCGAGGCGGCGCTGCTGCACAGGCTGCACCCGAACGAGAAGGTGGCGATCCTCCGACTGCCGTCAACCCACCGCTCCCGTGCCCTGATCGAATGTTGGGTACGAAAAGAGGCGTACCTAAAGGGATATGGAACCGGCATTGCGGCAGGTCACCTTCAGACGACCGACATTGGACCAGGTCCGCAATTCGGCCACGGGACTGACGCCCTCACAGGGTGGAGCCTGACCTCGCTCATGGCCCCACCCGGATACGCAGCCGCCGCAGCCCTGAGTACATCCGGACCCCTGGGCTGCGCCCAGGGGTCCATCACCTACCACGGATGTGACCAGTGCCAGCGCCCGACACCTGCGGCGGCAGTCGGAGCCGCGCATTGATGCAGTAGCCCGTCCGGGCCCAGGACCAGGCGGTTATCGCCCTCAGTGGTCGTGCGGCTCGCCCCGGTGGACCGGGCCGTGCGGCTCCTCGCAGTGCGACACGTCGCCAGGGCCGCCGGGCCGGGCGACCTGCAGCACCTTCTCCGGGGTGTGGTCGACCTGGAGGGTGGTGTGGGTGATGCCGTAGTCGTGGCGCAGAAGTTCTTCGAGGTTGCGGCGGACGGCGTGGCAGTCGCCGCCGGGCTCGACCAGGACGTGCGCGGAGAGCGCGGCCTGACCAGAGGTGATCTGCCAGACGTGCAGGTCGTGGACCTCGATGACGGCCGGTTGGGCCACCAGCTTGTCGCCCAGCGCGTTCGGGTCGATGTCGGCGGGGGCGGCTTCCAGGAATATGCGGCCGGACTCGCGCATCAGGCCGTATCCGGCCTTCATCATGAGCGCGACGACGACGAGTGTGGCGATGCCGTCGGCGCGTGCGAAGCCGGTCAGGACCACGATCAGCGCGGCGACGGCGGTGCCGATGAAGGCGAACAGGTCGTTGAGGATGTGCTGGTAGGCACCCTCGACGTTGAGTGAGGACCGGTTGGCCTTGGAGATGCACCAGGTGGCGACCACGTTCACCACGATGCCGGCGAGTGCGGTGGCGAGCATCAGGCCGCCCTCGACCTCGGGCGGATCGATCAGACGGTGCACGGCCTCGTACGCCAGCCAGGCACCGAGCAGGATCAGGGTCAGGCCGTTGGCCTGGGCCGAGAGGATCTCGGCGCGCTTGAGGCCGTAGGTGTAGCCGCCGCGGGCAGGGCGCGCGGCGAGCCTCATCGCGATCAGCGCCAGGACGATGGAGACGGCGTCGGTGAGCATGTGCGCCGCGTCCGAGATCAGGGCCAGAGACTGGGCGATGACGCCGATGACGACCTCGATCGCCATGAACGCGGTGATCAGCGTGAGTGCGATGGCCAGCCAACGGCGGTCGGCGTCCGCTGACACACCGTGGGAGTGCCCGGCGTGACCGCCTGCTCCGTGCTCGTCTCCTGGACCGTGTTCGTGCCCGTGGCGGTGACCGCTCATGTGGTACGCCCTCCCCCTCGTGACGAATGCATCACGGGCAGTGAAACGCATCCGCGCATATATCGCAAAGGCTGCATCGGTGACCGTTGTCATGTCCGTTAATAAGCCGCTGAGCTGGGCAAACGTCTCGCAATGGAAGGTGGCCCAGTGGCCCCGCCATCGAGGGCCACCCTGTCGTGAATCGAGGCGCGGGGCGGTCGGTACGCTGCAGAGGCGCACGGGGAATCCAGCCCCCAGCCCGATGTCCACTCTTCCGTCCGTGCTCGGACGGGGCTCACGAAGGCCCGAACCTGATGCGACCGCACCGCCCGCGAGGACTCGCCTCCCCGGCGTCCGGCGTGCTGCGCGGGCTCCGGGCGGGTGTGCTGGCGGTGCTGTGTGTGCTGCTGCCGCTGGCCGGGCATGTGCTGGCGCAGTGCCACGCGCCTCGGTGGATCATCGTGGCCGGGATGGCCGCGGTGGCTGTGCCTGGCGCGGCGGTACTGACACGGCGGCGGTTGACGGACACCCAGTTGCTGGCCGTGCTCGCTACCGCGCAGCTGGCCTACCACGCCGCGTACTCCCTGCCCGGGGCGTGTGCGGCGGTGGCGGAACAGGATGGCTCCGTCGGTGCCTTGTCCCGGCTCGTCGAGCATGACGCGGCCAGCGGACCGTCGCCCGGAGTGGTGCTGGCCGGTCACTTTGTCATGCTGCTGCTCGCCGCCCGTCTGCTGGGCGTCACCGAGCGGCTGTTGTGGCAGAGCAGGAGCCTGCTGACGGTCGTACGACGGCTGCTGCTGTTCCTGTGGCCTCTGCTGAGCGGCCGTCACGGAACCGGCCCGCAGACCGTGGTACCCGAGAGCGCAGCGCCGCTGATGTCGGCGCTGCTGGTGCGGCTCCACGAAGGCAGGGCGCCGCCGCGTCACGGGCACGGTCCCATCGCCCTTTCCCTTCTCCGGCCGATGCCGATCGGCGGTCTCTGCCTGCCCTGACGGGCACGGGGTGAGATTGACCGCCTGGCGGGCTGGGGCACCTTTCATCCCGGCGGCTGCCTCGCCGGGGGACACAGAGAGTCCCGCACCATGAACGTCATCCATCGGCGTGCCGCCGTACGGACGGCACGCAGCCTCGTCGTACCCACCGCGGTCTTGGCTGTCCTGGCCGTCTCCGCACCTCGGGCCGCAGCCCACACCGAACTCGACACCGGCAGCCCGGGCGCGAACACCACACTCGCCGGTCTCCCTCCGCAGGCCACGCTGACCTTCAGCGACACGATGACCCAGAAGTACGCCAAGGTCGCCGTCACCGGACCGGACGGCGAGTCGGCCGCCACCGGCGTCCCACAGGTCGAGGGCAAGACCGTCACCCTGCCGCTCGATACCGCGTCGTCGGCCGGCCGATATACCGTGGGGTACCGGGTGGTCTCCGCCGATGGCCACCCGGTCTCAGGCTCTTACACGTTCACTGTCAAGGAGACCAACAGCGCTGGCCCGTCGCCGAGTACGGCGGAGTCGGCCGACGCCCCGTCGCCGCGTGCTGCCCGTCAGGCCGAGGCCGACGAGGCCGGTGGCGAGTCATCCGGCACCCGCGTCACCGCCATCGTCGGCGGCGTGCTGGCCCTGATCGTGGCGGCAGTCGGCGCGTACGTGGCACGGCGGAGGCGAGCCGGTCATGGCCGCTGAGACCGCCACCAAGACCGGGCGGTTGCCTCGGCTGCCCCTCGTGCTGATCACGGCGGCCGGTGTCGCTGTCGCCGTGACCGTGGCCGGTGTGTGGGCCGGTGGTGGCGCGGCGGTGCGGATCCCCGGCATCGAGGATGCGGGCGCCGTGACCGCGTGGGGTCTGCCGGTGGCCCGCACGGTGGCGGACGCGGCCGCCGTGGCCACCGTCGGCGCGCTGCTGCTGGTCGTCGCCCTGCTGCCGGGCGGCAAGAAGCTCGGCACCGCCCAACTGCGCTACCTGAACTGGGCCGCCGCGGCTGCCGCGCTGTGGGCCGCGGCATCGGCCGCGGCGCTGGTGTTCACGCTGTCGGACCTGTTCGCCCAGCCGGTCGCGGAGATCGTCTCCCCTGCGGTGTTGGCGGACTTCGTCACCACGGATGCCCAGGGACGCTCGTACGCGCTGATGGCGGGCGCCGCGGGCCTGATCGCGACGCTCTGCGTGGGCATCGGCACGGCCCGCTGGGCCCGCCTGGCACTTGTCGTCGCACTCGCCGGGCTGCTGCCGCCCACCTTCACCGGGCACTCCTCGGCGGCGGGCAACCACGACGCCGCCGTCACCAGCCTCGCCCTGCACCTGCTCGGCGTCGCGGTCTGGGTCGGTGGACTGGTCTTCGTCCTGATCGTGGCCGCGCGACGGGAGGAGCAGGCGGCGGACGCCGTGCGACGCTTCAGCCCGCTCGCCGCCGGGGCGCTGCTCGCGGTCGCGGCCAGCGGCCTCGTGAACGCCGCGGTCCGACTCCCGTCCCTGGCAGATGTGTTCACCAGCCGGTACGGGCTGATGATCCTCGCTAAGACGGTGGCACTCGCCGCTCTGGGCGGCATCGGATGGTGGCATCGCCGTCGCACGCTGCCCGCCCTCCAGGACGGCCGGTGGCGGGGATTCGTGCGGCTCGCCGCCGGTGAACTGCTGCTCATGGCGGCGGCCATCGGTCTCGCCGTCGGCCTGTCGCGCACCCCCGCCCCCGGCGCCGGCGACGCCTCGCTCTCGCCCACCGAGGAACTGCTGGGCTTCGCCATGCCGCCGGCACTCGGCGACTTCCCGTGGACGCCGCTGTTCACCCAGTGGCACTTCGACCCGCTGTTCGCCTTCGGTACGGCCGCTGCCGCGCTGCTGTACCTGGCAGGCGTGCGGAAGCTGCGCGCCCGAGGCGACAAGTGGCCGATCGGGCGGACGATTTCGTGGCTGCTCGGCCTGGCGGTGACCGTGCTGGCCACGATGAGCGGGCTCGCGGTGTACGGCAAGGTGCTCTTCAGCGTGCACATGGGCCAGCACATGATCCTCGCGATGACGGTGCCGATCCTGCTGGTGCTGGGCGCCCCCGCCACCCTCGCGCTGCGGGCCCTGCCCGCCGCGCCCAAGGGCTCACCGGACGGGCCGCGCGAGATGCTGATGAAGCTGCTGCACAGCCGCTACGTGAAGGTCATCTCCAACCCGGTGGTGGCCAGCCTGCTGTTCATCGGCAGCGCCTTCGTCGTCTACTACAGCTCGCTCTTCGAGACCCTGATGCGCAGCCATCTGGGCCACATGTTCATGCTGGTGCACTTCCTGGCCGTGGGGCTGTTGTTCTTCTGGGTCGTCATCGGCATCGACCCGGGCCCGCGCCGACCACCCCACCTGGGCCGCCTCTTCGTCCTCATCCTGACGATGCCGTTCCACTCCTGGTTCAGCATCTCGCTGATGAGCTCCACCGCGCTGATCGGCGAGGGCTGGTGGTCGCTGCTGGACCGCCCCTGGGTCGAGTATGCGATGGACGACCAGTACAACGCCGGCGCGATCGCCTGGGCCACCGGTGACATCCCCGTCCTGATCACCACGATCATCCTGGCCATTCAGTGGGTCCGCTCCGACCAGCGCGAGGCCCGCCGCGTCGACCGGCAGATCGACCGCGGCGACGGCAACGACCCGCTCGCCGCCTACAACGCCTACCTGGCGAGCCTGCACGCCCGTGACCGGCGTCCCACCAACTCCCGTACTACCGAGGAATCATGAGCAAGCTGAAGAAGCAATTGATCGTCGCCGCCGTACTCGTGGCCGGGTTTGCCGCCGCCTTCGGTTCCTACCTGTTGTTGTCCCCCGACAGCCGGGGAAGCGGCGGCCTGGATGTGCAGCCGGCAGTCGAGGCACTGCCCGTGCGCGAGTCCAGCCACCGTCTGACCGAGCCGAAGAACAGCGAGCTCACGATCGTCGAGTTCCTCGACTTCGAGTGCGAGGCGTGCGGGGCGTACTTCCCGGTCGTGGAGCAGCTGCGCGAGGAGTACGGCGGCCGGGTCACGTTCGTCGCCCGCTACTTCCCGATGCCCGGCCACCGCAACGCCGAGCCGGCTGCACGTGCCGCCGAAGCCGCCGCTCGCCAGGGCAAGTTCGAGGAGATGTACAGCAAGCTCTTCACCACCCAGAAGGAGTGGGGCGAGTCGCAGGAGTGGAAGGAGTCCGTCTTCCGCGGCTACGCCAAGGAACTCGGCCTGGACATGAAGAAGTTCGACGCCGACTTCACGGATCCGGAGACGGCCGGACGCATCCAGGACGACCAGCGCGACGGCCTCGGCCTGGGCGTCCAGGGCACCCCGACCTTCTTCCTCGACGGAGAAAGGATCACCAACCCCAGCTCCTACAAGGCGTTCAAGGCACTCATCGACGACAAGCTGGCCGACTGACGTGAGCGGGGAGGCCACACCATGCAGTACCTGATCGACCAGGCACGCGTCTTCCGCGCCCGCGCGGCCGCCCAGGCCCTGCACCTGGGCGGCCTCGCCCGATACCACCGCCCGCGGGCGATGTTCATCGCCTGCTCCGACGCCCGCCTCGTACCCGCCCTGCTCACCGTCGCCCAGCCCGGAGACCTGTTCGAACTGCGCACGTACGGAGGGGTGATACCGCCCTACGACGCGACGACACCGACCGGCGAATCCAGAACGATCGAGTACGCGGTCAACGACCTGGGCGTCTCGGACATCATCGTCTGCGGCCACTCCCACTGCGACGTCGTCACGTCTGAGATGCACGACAACCTCGCCGTGTCCGGCATCACCGAGTCCGGCGACGATGCGGCCCCGCTGACCGGAGACCTCACGGCCGCCGGGCACTGGCACGTGCTGGCGCAGGTCGATGCGCTCAGCAACTACCCGTGCGTCGTGCCCCGGCTGGCCGACCGGTCGTTGCGCCTGCACGCCTGGTTCCACGAGATCGAAACCGGCGCGACCCTGGCCCACCACCCCCGCGCCAGCACCTTCCTGCCCCTGTGAACAACCCCACCGCATCCGCCGTATACGACAAGGTGAACGCCCGTGACCCCCACCAGCCGACTCCTCTACGACGAACGTCTGACCCCTCCCCGAACCTGGTGGGCCATCGCCGTTCTCTTCGGCCTTTCCCTGGCCTTGGTCTTCTTTCCCTACGGGCCCATCGCCGCTCTCATCGCCCTGACCATCGGCACCTGTCTGGCCGGGATGTACGTCAGCTCGCAGGGCTCGGCGCGGATCCGGGTCACCAACGACACGCTGTTTGTGGCGGATGCCCGCATCCCGCTGACCGCGCTGGGGCAGCCGGAGGTCCTCGAGGGCGAGGAGGCGCGGGCGTGGCGGACGTACAAGGCCGATCTGCGGGCCTTCATGGTCATGCGCAGCTTCATCACCACCGCGGTACGCGTCGAGGTCATCGACCCCGACGACCCCACCCCCTACCTCTACCTCGCCACCCGGACACCGGACCGGCTCGCCGAGGCGCTCGGCACGCGAGCCTGACCGTGCGGCGACGTACGGCTGTTTCCGGGACGGACGCCAACCGGTAGGGAATGATGGGCGACCGTGCCGCGTGATCACGTGACCGGGCACCAGGTACGTGCCCCAGCAGGCCGGGCCAGCCGCGCGGGAACCTGCGCGCGGGCCGGCCTGTTCGCCGTGCTCGGCACCGTGCTCGCGGCCTTCGGCCACCACGCGGTCGCCGAAGGCGCGGTGCCCTGGAGACTGGTGGGCGCGGTGATGGTCGCCCAGTTCACGGCGGTCTGGCCGCTGGCACGCCGCCGCTACATGCCGGCCGCGACCGTCGCGTGCACGCTGGTGATGCAGGGCGCGTTGCATCTCGCGTTGTCGTACGCGGACGGCGACATGCCGACGGGCATGGCGGGGCATGCGATGCACGCCGGACACGGCACCGGTGCGGCCGGGGACGGTCACGCCTGGCACCATGCCGGGACGGCGATGACGACCGTCCACGTGGTGGCCGCGCTGGTCGTGGCCTGGCTGCTGCACCGGGCGGACGCACGGATCACGGCCGCACTGGGCACGCTGGCCACGCTCGCCAGGGCAGCCGTCGAGGCCCTGGCTCAGGTATTGCCGCGACCGGTCTCTGGCACCGGCCGGATGGTGTTGGAGCTGCCCGGCCGACGGCTGGGCGCCTCGTTCGAGGTGGCGCCACCGGCATGGGATGACGTACTGGAGCATGCGGTGGTGCGCAGGGGACCACCGCGGCGGGAGCACCTCCCTTCCGTCACCGGTCCTGGTAACCCACGGGACCGGCTCTTCCCGTATCAGCAAGGAGTTCCCCTGTGTCCATGTCCCTGCACCCAGTGGCCCGTGCCGGCCGCCGTGTTGCGCTTGCCAGTGCCGCCGCGCTGACAGCCACGCTCGCCCTAGCCGCACCGGCCGCCGCGCACGCCGAGGTCGAGGCCGACAAGGCCCAGGCTCTCGCCGAGAACGTCACCCTCAGCTTCGTCTCCGAGGCCGAGTCCGCCTCGGCGGGCTTCACCGAACTGCGCGTCGTGCTGCCCGAGGGCATCGCGCCCGTTGACGTGACGCTCGAAGAGGCCCCCAAAGGCTGGAAACTGAAGGCCACCGACGACGGGTACACCGTCGGCGGGCCGTCCATGAAGGCCGGCGTCGACGCCGAGCACAAGATCAAGCTCCGGCAGCTCCCGGACGCCAAGGAGATCGCGTTCAAGACCGTCGAGGTCTACAGCGACGGCAAGATCTCCCGTTGGATCGAACTGCCCAGCGGCGGCGCGGAGCCCGAACAGCCCGCGCCCGTACTGGAGTTGAAGGCCGCGGCCCCGGGTGCCAAGCCGATCAGTCCCAGTCCGAGCCCCACACCTACGGAAAGCGCGACCCCCAGCCCGACTCGGTCGGCCACCGAGTCGCCTGCCGAGGCCGCCGGTTCCGGAACTGACACCAAGGCCGCCGAGGAGGACGAGGACAGCTCTGCGGGCCTGGTCATCGGTGGGGTGGTAGTGGCGCTGCTGGTCGTGGGCGGCGGCGCGTGGTGGCTGGTGAAGCGGCGCGGCGCCTCGTCACAGAGCTGACCGTCGGGTGACGTGTCTGTGGGGGCGGAGCCGACTCCGCCCCCACAGACGGGACGCGGGACCGGCATGGGCGGTCGGGGCACGGACGCCGTGGCGATGTTGGCGGCTCGCCGCCGCAGCACAGGTCAGCGATCTTGTGCCCGCGGTCCTGTGCTCGCCGCGTCGGTGGATACGGCGAGCTTCTTGATCTCGCCGATCGGGCAGCAGGAGATGACGGGGTCCGGCACCGGATCCTGTCCCTGCGAGTGGTCGACGATCAGCACCAGCGCGGCGAGGTCGGCGAGCGCCTGGGCGAGTTTGAGGTCGGCCAGCTGGTGCTGATCCGCCGACCCGCCGGGGTGGCGACCACCAGGCCACAACCCCGCAGGCAGGACAGGGGTTCGACACGTTGCCCCGCGTCGTCCCCACGCATCGGCGTCCAGCGGCCTGCTGGTGCGGTCAAGTGCGGAAGCGCCGAGCGACGTCCCGCAGCGCCACCGCGAACCTGTCCGTGTGCTCGGGGAGGGTGAACAGCGCGGGAGTGACCCGCACGCAGTCGCCCTTGACCGGACCTCCGCGACGGATGGTGAAGATCCGGTATCGGTCGAACAGGTACTGCACGATCGCGGTGTTGTCGGCCTCCGAGGTCCGACCGGCCACCCGGAACGAGGTGATCGCGCCGTACATCGAGGGATCGTCGGGGGTCAGCAGCTCCAGGTTGCCGATGTCCCGCGCCCGCTCCACCCATCGGTCGCCAGGTACCGCAGCCGTGCCTGCTTCACGGGGTTTCCGCCAAGATGCCGGTGGAAGTCCAGCGCCGTCGGCACCGACAGAACGGGTGCCACGTCGCAGGTCCCGGCATGGACCCGCGAGCGGATGTCGTCCGCCGGGTAGGTCTCGTCGGCGAAGGCAGGGTTGATGTCCGTGAGCCGGTCGCCTCGAATGTAGAGGAAGCCCACGCCGAGTGGCGCACCCATCCACTTGTGCAGGGAGAATCCGGCGAAGTCGGCCTCCAGGTCGGGAATGGTGAAGTCCAGCTGGCCCCACGAATGCGCCGCATCGACGATCACGTCCACACCGTGGGAGCGGGCGAGCTCGGTGATCTCGTGGACGGGCAGGACCAGACCGGTGCGGTTGTTCATGTGGCTGAGCAGCAGCAGTTGGACTCTTGGGTGGTCGCGCAGGGCCTTGGCGTAGGTGTCGAGGACCGCCTGCCGGGACGCCGGCTCGGGGATCGCGATCCGCACCACGTCGACGCCCCGACGGTCCCGCAGCCAGTTCATGGCGTACTGCATGCTGTAGTAATCGAGGTCGGCGTACATCACGGCATCCCCCCGGCGCAGGCGACGGTAGCCGGCGATGAGCAGCTGCAACGCCTCAGTGCCTCCGCGGGTCAGTGCGATCTCCTCCTTGGAGACGCCCGCGACGGCGGCGATCCGGGCCCGGACATGGTCGGCCTGCGTCTTGTAAGTGGTACGCAGCAGACGCGAGTTGAGCGCGTTGAGGTGGTCCACGTTCTGGGCATGCGCCCGACGTACGGGTTCCGGCATGATCCCGTAGTAGCCGTTCTCCAGGTTGACGAACTCTTCGCTCACCCGGTACCGACGGGCGACCGACTGCCAGAACTGTTCATCCCGAGCGGCCGCCGCAGGCCCCACAGTCGGACTGCTCAGGCTCTCTGAGGCCGGTGGAGGCCCGCCCCCTGGCGCTGCGACTGGCGCGGCGGCTGTGCCGAGCCCAGCGATCAGGTGACGTCGGGAAAGGGCCACAGAACCTCCATGGGCACCGATACGGTGCACGCCGACAGCTTCGACGCAAACCGACACTGGACAGTCATCGCGGAAAGTAGCAGAGGAATTACTGCGCTGGGCGTGCTCGTCTTCGGCGTCGCCATCGGCGGCATCGCGGCGCTGGCGTTCTGCTTTGCGCTGGGCCGCATCGGCCGGTTCGGTGCGCGGGCGACGGCGGCGCTGACCGCGCTCGCGGGCTTCGTCCTGGTCTATCTGACCCCGATTCTCAAGTACCCGGCGAACCCGCCCGCCGTCGGCAACCCCGACACCCTCGACAAGCGCACCATCCTGTTCGTCGGGATGATCGCGCTGAGTGTGCTGCTCGGAGTCGCCGCGGTGCTGCTGAGCCGCAGGCTGGCCCCGGCGTGGGGAAACTGGAACGCCTCCATTGCCGCTGCCGGAGCCTTCGTCGCGGCCGTGGCGGTGGCGATGGTCTTCCTGCCCTCCGGGGAGAACACCCCCCAGGGCTTCCCGGCCACTGACCTGTGGGAGTTCCGCCTGGCTTCCATCGGCGTCCAGGCCGTGCTGTGGGCTGCGTTCGGGCTGCTGTTCGGCTACCTGGCCGAACGCGTCCCGGAACCGCAGTCTGCGCGCGGCCGGGTCTCCACATTGGCGGCCTGAACCATCGGGCACATGCGGTGGGATCTGCCGGGGGCGCGCCCGGCGGGTCCCACCGTTTCTGTGGACTCGGAGGGGAGCGGCCGTGTGGTCGGGCGATCAGATCGGTGACGGCTTGATGGTTACGTCCTGGCTGACTGTGACCTGGTCAATGTCGGTGATGCGTACGGTGACGCGCAGGGTCCAGGTACCGGGCAGCGGAAGCCGCAAGCGGTCAGTGGACCAATAACCCCCTCGGTCGGCGAGTTTCGCATCCAGCGGGCCGATCCGCTGGGCCTGCTGAGTGAGCGTGAGACGGAGTTCGGGGACGGCGGCTACGAATCCGCCGGAGTCGTACACCAGGGCCTCCACCGTGTTGTCGCCCACGCGCCCGGGTGCGAAGGTGATCTGCACCCTGCCGTTGCCCTTCGGTGTGCCGACGTCGAAGGGGATCACCGCCACCTGCGCGGTGGGTTCCTGGGCTTCGGCCAGTGCGGCGGCGCTCTGCGCGGCCGCGCGGCTGGGCTGGGTGCCGGTGAGCATCGTGGTGATCGCCAGGACGACGACGCCGAGCACGGCCTCGACGGCGACCGACCGGCGCAGGCCGCGCCGGTGGCGGTCGAAGTCTGACGGGCCAGGGTCGTCGGCCGGATCGCGCGGAGCGGGCGGCCCGGCAGTACTGTCCGAGCCCTCGGTGATGTCGCCGCTTGAGGAGGCTCCGACGCCGACGGTCTGCGCGACGCGTACCCGCTGGGGCTCGGCCGCGGGAACGCTTTCCTTCTGCGGCTGCTCCTGGATCAGCTGCGCGGTCCACTGGCGGGAGAAGGCCGCCACGGTCAGCACCACGACCACGGCGATCGACTTCAAGACGAGGAGCCTGCCGTACTCGGTGGTGGACAGGGCTTCGAGAGAGCCGATCTGCCGCCAGGACTGGTAGAGGCCGGTGGTGACCAGGACGGCGACCGCGGCGAAAGCCAGCCGGGAGAAGCGCGCGATGGCCGTCGGCGGGATCATCGTGTCGGCGGGGGCCCGGAACAGGGCGACCACCAGCGCGATCAGACCGCCCAGCCAGACCGCCATGGCGAGCAGGTGCAGCACGGAGACGGGGATCGCCAGCGGGACCTGGAGACCGGCGGAGGCGTGCTCGGCGGCTGCCCAGGTGAGGGCAAGTCCCACGGCGAAAAGCGCGCCCACGGCCCGTACGCCGACGCCGAACTGCGGTTGCATGGCAGGCTGATCGGTTGTGGGTGCGGTGGCCGGATCGCGCGGCGTCTTGTCGGCTTCGCGGCGCAGCCGACTCGCGAACCGCGCCAGGAGGATGCCCGCCGCGAGGAGCAGCAACAGCCGTGCACCCAGGGCCCACCCGCTTCTGCCTGTGAGTGTCCGGCCCAGGAGCGACAGGTCGAACACCGCGCTGAGACCCTTGCCGGTCTCGTACGGGCCCCGCAGCAGCAACAGGACGACGGTGGAGGCGAACAGCGCCGCCCAGCCGGTCAGCACCAGCCGACGCAGCGGGCGAAGGCTCGCGCCGGCCGGCCAGCAGACGAGGGCGAACAGGGCGACGCCGATGAGCAGGGCGAGCCCGCCGTAGGCGACGTAGCGGAAGACGCCGTACGGACGGGAGGTGGCGGTGTCGGCCCGGGACTCGGCCGGCACCGGGGCGGTTGTGGTGGAGGGCTGGCCGATGGAGAAGGTGAACGCGCCGGAGATCGGGTGGCCGTCCGAGGAGACGACCCGCCAGGACACCGTGTAGGTGCCCTCGGGCAACTTGCCGGCCAGCGTCACGCGGGCGGTGTTCGTCTTCCCGGCCGCGTGCGCGACGGTCCCTCGGTCGACCCGCAGGTTCTTGGGGGACAGGACACGCAGGGAGCCGTCGGCGAGGCTGACGGATTCGTTGAAGGTGAGCGTGACCTGCTTGGGGGCGGTCTTGAGGACGGAGACGTCCGCCGGGTCGGACCTGGTGATGACGGCGTGGGCGGAGGCGGTTCCGGCGCCGCCGAGGAGGAGGGCGAGCACGGCGCCGACCATGAACAGGGCGGTCAGCGGTGTCCTGGTCCGGCGCGGTGCCGTGGGCATGAAGCAGCCTCCAGGTGGGTGGTTCGTACGCGATGGTGGGGGATCGGGGCTGCTGCCGCTACGACGCGTTCGGAGCCGGGGTCGGGCCTATGCCCCGCAGTTGCTGAATGGTCCCGCCGAGCTTGGCCTGGAATGTTCCCAGCATCTTCGGCTCTTTCGCGCTGACGATCCAGCGCGTGCCGACCAGGTACTTGCCCCCGTAGATTGCGGCGGAGTCCAGCCAGGTCTGCTTGTACTTCTCCTCGGGGAAGGTGGTGATGAGGTAGTCGACCTTCGGGGTGTGGCAGAGGCCCTGGCGCAGTTCGTCCGCGTCGATGCGGATCTTGGGTTTGCAGCCGGTCAGGTTGGCGATCACCTCCACCTTCGCCGGGGCCACAAACTGGGCCGCTGGTGAGACAGGTACCTTCGTCGGCTTGCTGCTCGCCGACGCGTCGTCTTTGCCGCCGCCGCTGCAGGCCGTGGCCAGAGGAAGGACGGCCAGGCTTGCGGCGAGTGCGACGCCGCGTATCAGGCGGGCAGTGGGCAGGTCTCGGCCGGTGTGTCCTCGCTGCGGCTGCTGTGGCACGTGCCTCTCCGTATCCGGTACTGGCTGTTCCTGCCCGCGCCGGCGGCCAGGTGTACGACAAGGGGTACGGGTGAACGCCCGTGGCCGTTCACCCCGTATGTGACCGAAGGCCCGTGGGGCGGCGGAACACCGCCCCACGGACCGGTGGCTCATGCCGAGGCGCGGGTGCGCTCGGGCTGAACGGTGTGTGCGTTGTGCTGGTCCGCCCAGTGCTGCAGGGCGCTCATGCAGGCGTGGTCGAGGTGGCGCAGCCCGGCGAGGTTCAGCTCGATGGGCCGGTCGGCCGGCAGCTGCTCCAGGGTGTCCAGGATGCGTGGCAGGCGTAGGAACGTGGCGTGGCCGCGAATGCTCACCCGCACGGCGCCCGCACCCGTGTCGTCGACGTCGATGTGGACGTGCGACGTCTCCCAGGCGGTCTTCACCACCGCGAGCAGCAGTCCGATCAGGACTCCCTCGAACATGTTGGTGACGAGGATGGCCCCTGCCGTGATCACCAAGACGACGGCCTCGCCCCTGTGGTCGCGCCACAGCGGCCCCAGTTCCTTGACAGGCAGCAGCTTGAAGCCGGCGTGGATGAGCACTCCGGCCAGCGCGGCGGTCGGGATCAGGCCGAGGGCGCCGGGCAGCAGCACGGCGAACACCAGCAGCCACACGCCGTGCAGTACGCGGGAGACCTTGGTGCGGGCGCCCGCCTGGACGTTGGCGGCGCTGCGCACGATCACCGCGGTCATCGGCAGAGCTCCGAGCAGCCCGCAGACGGCGTTGCCCACGCCCTGGGCCATCAGCTCCTTGTCGTAGTCGGTCTTCGGGCCGTCGTGCAGCCGGTCCACCGCGGCGGCGCTGAACAGCGACTCGGCGGAGGCGATCAGGGTGAACGCGATGATGGTGGTCAGCAGTCCGACCTCCGCCAGTTGGGCGAAGTCGCTTCCGCCGGGAGGCTGGATCGCCTTCGCCAGGCCGCTGACCTCGACGCGGGCGATGGGAAGGTCGAAGACGGCGGTGGCGAGGGTCGCGGCGCCGACCGCGACGAGCGGGCCGGGCAGCAGCTGGGCCTTGCCGGGCAGCTTCTTCCACAGCGTCATGGTGGCGATGGTTGCGGCGCCGATGGCGACGGCGATCAGGGCCGGGTCCGAGAGCAGGACGTCGATGGCGAGGCCGGGCAGTCCGGCGATGTTCGCGGTGCCGCTGCCGGGCGCCTTGTGGTCGGCGAGCGCGTAGATCTGTCCGGCGATCAGGACGAGGCCGATGCCGGCCAGCATGCCGTGCACCACGGACAGCGAGATCGCACGGAAGAGGCGGCCCAACCGCAGTGCACCAAGGGCGAGTTGAAGCAGCCCGGAGGCCAGGACGATCACGCCGAGGGCGGGAAGGCCGTGGTCCTGGACGGCTGTGAAGACGAGCACGGTCAGACCGGCGGCGGGCCCGCTGACCTGGAGGCTGCTGCCGGGCAGCAGCCCGGTGACCAGGCCGCCGACGATGCCGGTGATCAGACCGAGTTCGGCCGGAACGCCGGAGGCGACCGCGACGCCCACGCACAGCGGAACGGCGACGAGGAAGACGACCAGGGACGAGGTGAAGTCGGTACGCAGAGCGGACCGGAGGGAGGAAAGAGGTGAGGTCATGGCGTTCTCTCTGTGGGGGAAGGAACGTCGCGTGAGGAGCGACCGGAGCGGACGGGTGTGTGCGGGGCCGAGTTCCGGTCGGGTCACAGGGGCTTGAAGCCGCGGGTGCCGGGCACGGCGAAGAGGACTTCACCGGTCTCGACCGTGTAGTACCAGCCGTGCAGCCGCAGCCGCCCCGACGACAGGCGCCGGGCGATGAACGGATAGCTGCGCAGGTGGTCGAGCTGGGTGAGCACGTGCTGCTGGGTCACCTGCGTCGGGTCCTCGCCCAGCCCCTGGGTCTGCCACGGCTCGTCGGCCTTGGCGCGGTGCCCGGCCCGGGACAGCCAACGTCGTACGAGCGGCATGGTCTGGACGTTCTGCTCGCGCATCAGCCCTTGTACGGCCCCGCAGTGCGAGTGGCCGCACACGACGATGTCGGGCACCCCCAGGGCCTGTACGGCGAATTCAAGGGAGCCGGCGACACCGCACGCGACCTGCCCCCGGTAGGCCGGGACGATGTTGCCCGCGGTGCGCAGCTCGAACAGGTCACCGGGGCGGGCGCCGGTGAACATGGCGGGGATGACGCGGGAGTCGGAGCAGGAAATGAACATAGCCTGAGGTCGCTGGCCCCGGGCCAGCCGCCTGAACTCTTCCTGCTGGTCGGCGATCTTCTGTGGGAACTCGCGGGCGTTCTCGATGAGGGTGTGCATGAATATCGGCCTCGTGACTCTTCGTGGGGCTCTCAGGACGAAAGGGCGCGAAGAGTGCGTGCAGCGCCCGTCCGGGTAGGCGTCAACGAGCCGTGGCGAGTCGTCGGTTGGACGCTCGGCCGGCAGCGTTGGTGGTGCGTACCGGACGTGGGAAGGGTGCGCGCAGCACGCTGCCGATCAGCAGCGGAAGGTCTGCAGGGTGCTAGGGGTAGGCGCGAGTCCGCCGCCCGGGTTCCAGACGTCTCGCGCGGTACGGGGATGCGCCGGGCCGGACACCGCGCCGAGGGATGTGATCGTCTGGTCCGCGGTCGCGTCGGCGGCGAGCGACGGGGTCTCGACGGGGTGCCCCGTCCGCGGCGGCAGAGCGAGAGCCTCGGCCTCCGCCTGGTGATGCTGCGCGCCGGCGCCGACATGCGACATGGCGGACGCGGAGCCTTGCGGCTTCCGGGACTCCGATTCGATTGCGGGTGCCACGGCGGACAACACGATCGAAGTGGCCGAGGAGTAGTGGGGCGTACCGAAGTGCAGCAGGACGGCAGCAGCCAGCAGCACGACCGCTGCCGCCATGCGCCGCATCACCACTGGACCCCCGATGTATCGCTCGTACCGAAGCCAAAACGTTACCGGCCTGCATCCCTTGGACATGCTGAACTCCCGGGTAGAAAAGGTGACATGAGCAACACCGGCACGCTCGTTGCAGCAGCAATCACCCGGTTCGATGGAGCTTGCCGGATGTAGGGAGCCGGTGAGGGCCGAGCGGCAGGGCGCCGCTATCCGCAGACGGCGGTGAGGCGGCGCAGAACCGCGGCGGCCCGCCTGCGCAGGCGCCGCCGGGTAGGCACAGGCGAGGCCGCTACGGCCGATGGCTTCGGCATGACGATCTCGTTGCGGGCTGCGGCTTCCTGTGTCGGCGGGTGCGTCGACTGGGTGTACGTTCGGGCGAGCTCGGCGCGTACGAGCGCGCCGACGGCGGCGTAGACGTCCATGGGCATGACGGAACTCCTGCGGTGCTGAGGTCGAAGAGGGAGACCCGCAGGCCGCGCCCACGTCCCGGCGGCCGGAGCGGCGGGACTCGAGTGGGCGGGCGGCCGGGGCCTCTCAGCAGCGCAGGACGAGCGAGCCGGACGGGGTGCCGGGGGCGACGGAGGACGCGACACCGGAGACGGCGCCGAAGGCCGACCGGGCAGCCCCGGTGCCGGGAGCGGCGTCGGTCGCAGCAAGGTCGTTGGACAGATCCGCGACCTGACGCGGCCCGTACGCCGACGCGTCGCAGGACTGTGCGGCGTCGCCGTCGTGATGGCCGTCCGCGCCTACCGCGGTGAGTGCGGCGACGGGTGCCGCGTCGCAGGGCTGTGCCGCCGTGGCGGCGAGGTGTCGCTGCAGGCAGCCGTCGAGGTCGAGGGCGGACACATGCACCGTACCGGGACTGAAGCTCGCATGGAGCAGAGCCAGGAGAGCGAGGAGCACGGCAGCGCCCAGGCCGCGGCGTGCCGCGGGTCTGGCGTTGCTGGAGGGCTGCCGCATCCGGATCTCCTCGTTCTCGTGCTGCCAGAGAACCCCGGCTGGCCGCCCATGGCACGGCGAAGAGGGCCTTCAGAGGCCCGGATTCACCCGATTCGGTGATCGGTGGCACATTGTCGTGCCGGTCTCGCCGACCTCTCCAGAACCGGCGCGGCGCGGCACTCCAGCGTTCCAGGGGCGTGGCGACGCCTTCAGTCGGCCGCCGATTGGCAGCCCTTCACATGAACTTTAGGTACACGATCTCTTACTGTCGGTATCCATGACGGTCGGGTCGGTACTCCGCGGTGGCCGCTCCGTGTCACGGACCGGGGCGGCGCTCGTGGTGTTGCTGGCGGCGCTGGTGCACCTCCTGGCCTGTGCCCACGGACCGGCGCCGACCGGGGCGGCACGAGCCGATGCCATCCTCACTGCTTCCGTGACCCGCGTTCCACCGTCCGAGCCGACCGGTGGAGGACCTGATCGCTCCCTGAGCCGCAGCCACGAACGGCACCCGCACCGCGTCGAGGAACTCCTCGCCCTCCACCCGGACGCCTGGTGCCCCGACCAGTACAACAACCCCGACAACGTGGCCGCCTACGCCCCGCTCGCCCAC
>NZ_JNXI01000011.1 GCF_000717055.1 Streptomyces iakyrus
GAACTTCTTCGCCAACACCCCCGACATCCTGCACGCCTACCTCCAGCACGGCGGCCGGCCCGCCTTCGAGGTCCGGGCCGTGCTCGCGGCGACCCTCTCGCCCACCTGGGGCATCTACTCCGGCTACGAGCTGTGTGAGAACACCCCGCTGAAGGAGGGCAGCGAGGAGTACCTGGACTCGGAGAAGTACCAGCTCAGGCACCGTGACTGGGACGCCGCCGAACGCGAGGGCCGCACCATCACCCCGCTGCTCACCCGGCTCAACACCATGCGGCGGGAGCACCCCGCGCTGCACCGGCTCAGGAACCTCCGCTTCCACCACACCGACAACGACGCGCTCATCGCGTACAGCAAGCGCAGCGGATCCGATGCCGTCCTGGTGGTCGCGAACCTCGACCCGCACCACGCCCAGGAGGCCACGGTCTCGCTGGACATGCCGCAACTCGGCCTGGACTGGCACGAGCCGGTGCCGGTGCGCGACGAGCTCACCGGCGAGACCTATCGCTGGGGGCGCAACAACTACGTGCGGTTGGAGCCGGGGCGGGCTCCCGCGCACGTCTTCCACGTCCAGTCCCCGCCCGCCGCGCACGCGATCGGAGGGGCAGGAACGTCATGACCGTGAACGAGCCCGTACCGGACACCTTCGAGGACACTCCCGCACGGGACAGGGACCCCGACTGGTTCAAACGCGCCGTCTTCTACGAGGTGCTCGTCCGCTCGTTCCAGGACAGCGACGGCGACGGCGTCGGCGACCTCAAGGGCCTCACCTCCAAGCTCGACTACCTCCAGTGGCTCGGCGTCGACTGCCTGTGGCTGCCGCCGTTCTTCAAGTCCCCGCTGCGCGACGGCGGCTACGACGTCTCCGACTACCTGGGCATCGACGGGTTCCGGCTGGACGCGGTCCCCTATCTCTACGCGGCCGAGGACACCAACTGCGAGAACCTGCCCGCCACACACGCGTTCCTCAAACGGGTCCGGCGCGAGATCGACGCCCTGTACCCGGACACGGTGCTGCTGGCGGAGGCCAACCAGTGGCCCGAGGACGTCGTCGACTACTTCGGCGACTACCCGAGCGGCGGCGACGAGTGCCACATGGCGCAACCACGACGAGCTCACGCTCGAAATGGTCACCGACGAAGAGCGCGACTACATGTGGGCCGAGTACGCCAAGGACCCCCGCATGCGCGCCTCGCTCCCCTGCTGGACAACGACCGCCACACCATCGAGCTGTTCACCGCGCTGCTGCTGTCGCTGCCCGGCTCGCCGATCCTGTACTACGGCGACGAGATCGGCATGGGCGACAACATCTGGCTCGGCGACCGGGACGCGGTGCGCACGCGCCTCTGCCTCCCGGCGATCATGGACCCGGTCTACGGCCACCAGGTGACCAACGTCGAGGCGTCGATGTCGTCGCCGTCGTCGCTGCTGCACTGGACCCGCCGCATGATCGAGATCCGCAAGCAGAACCCCGCCTTCGGACTCGGCTCGTACACCGAACTGCCCTCTTCCAATCCCGCGGTGCTGGCGTTCCTGCGGGAGTACGAGGACGACCTGGTGCTGTGCGTCAACAACTTCGCGCGGTTCGCGCAGCCCACCGAGCTGGACCTGCGCGAGTTCGCGGGGCGGCACCCGGTGGAGCTGTTCGGCGGGGTCCGCTTCCCCGCCATCGGCGAGCTGCCCTATCTGCTGACCCTCGGGGGCCACGGCTTCTACTGGTTCCGGCTCACTCGAGTCGCATCCCGCATCGGCCGGCGACTGTGAGCCTGCGCCGAGAGAAGGAGGCGTGACCATGCCGAAGACCGCATCCCTCCGCCCGGGCCCGGCGCGTCTGGCCGAGCCCATGGAGTCGCTCGGCGGGCTGCTGCGCGACTGGCTGCCCCGGCAGCGCTGGTTCGCGGGCAAGGACCGGCCCGTCACGGAGCTCGGCCTGCTGTCGATGACCGAGCTCTTCCCGGGCTGCCTGCATCTGCTGGTCCACGCCGGTCACGCCGGCCACACGGGCGTGCCCTCGCCCGGTGGCGCTCCTCCGGCGGGCGACTGCTACCAACTGCTGCTCGGCGTACGGGAGCATCCGGCGCCGCGGCTCGGGCGGGCGCTCATCGGGCGGGTGCAGGAGGGGCCGCTGGCCGGGCTGACGGTCTACGACGCGCTGCACGACCCCCGTTCGGCCCAGCTCCTGCTGGACCGGCTGCGGCACCCGGGTTCCGCGGGCCCCCTGCGCTTCGACTGCGACCCGGATCACCAGGTGCCCGCGGGGCTGGTGCCGCGGCTGCTGGACGCCGAGCAGTCCAACTCCTCTCTGGTGTACGGCGACGAGTACATCCTGAAGGTCTTCCGGCGCATCCAGCCGGGTGTCAACCCGGACCTGGAGGTGCCGGGCGCGCTGGCCCGCCAGGGCTGCCACCGTGTCCCCGCGCCCGTGGCCTGGTTCCAGACGAAGCATCCGTTCAAGGCCACCCTCGGCGTGCTCCAGCCGTATCTGCGGGACGCCTCCGACGGCTGGACGCTGGGGCTGAACGCGCTGGCCTCCGGGGACGACTTCACCGTCCAGGCCCGGGCGCTGGGCGCGGCCACGGCCGAGGTGCACCTGGCGCTGGCGTCGGCGTTCCCCGTCGGCGGGCCCGGGGAGAACGGGCAGACGGCGGCCGCGATGATCGACCGGCTGGACGCCGCCGCGCACTGCGTGCCCGCGCTGCAGCCGTTCGTGCCGGGCCTGCGGACCGCGTTCGCCGCGCTCGCCGGCTGCGACCCGGGGCCGCCCGCCCAGCGCATCCACGGCGATCTGCACCTGGGCCAGGTGCTGCGGGCCGGGCGCGAGTGGTTCGTCATCGACTTCGAGGGCGAGCCGTCCCGGCCGCTCTCCGAACGGCGCAGCGCCCACTCCCCGGTGCGGGACATCGCCGGGATGCTGCGTTCCTTCGACTACGCCGCCCGGCAGCGCCGCCCCTGGCGCCCGGAGTGGGCCCGCCGCTGCCGCGAGGCCTACTGCGCGGGCTACGCCGCCCGCGCCGGCTGGGACCCCCGCAAGAAGCACGGACTGCTCCGCGCCTATGAGACGGACCGGGCCGTGTACGAGGTGCTGTACGAGGCACGGCACCGCCCCGACTGGCTGCCTGTACCGATGGCGGCGATCGAGCGCCTCGCCGTGAGAGGAGACTGAGCCGTGGCCCTGCGCGACACCTCAATCCCGGAGCCGTCCGGCCCGGTCCCGGGCACGACCGCGCCCGCCTTGAGCCCCGAGGACCGCGGGCGCCTGCTGGCGGGTGCCCACCACGATCCGCACGCGCTGCTGGGCGCCCACCCGGTCCCGGCCGGGATCGTGTTCCGGGCGCTGCGCCCCTTCGCCCGCTCCGTGAGCGTCGTGACCGACGGCAGGCGCACCGCCCTCGTCTCCGAGGGTGACGGCCTCTTCTCGGGCGTGCTGCCGCTGGACGCGGTCCCCGCGTACACGCTGCACGTGGCGTACGAGGAGGGCGAGCAGGAGACGCCCGACCCGTACCGCTTCCTGCCCGCGCTCGGCGAGCTCGACCTGCACCTGATCCGGGAGGGCCGGCACGAGCAGCTGTGGCAGGCGCTCGGCGCGCAGCCCATGACCCACGAGGGCGTCGAGGGCACCCGGTTCACCGTGTGGGCGCCGAACGCCCAGGGCGTGCGGGTGGCCACGGACTTCACCCACTGGGACGGGACGCAGTTCCCGATGCGGTCCCTGGGCGCCTCGGGCGTGTGGGAGCTGTTCCTGCCGGGTGTCGGCGAGGGCACCGCGTACAAGTTCGAGATCCACTCCCGGTACGGACACCGCTTCCTCAAGGCCGACCCGATGGCCCGGCGCTGCGAGGAGCCGCCCAACACGGCCTCCATCGTGACGGCCTCGCACTACGAGTGGGGTGACGGCGCGTGGATGGCGCACCGCGCCGACACCCCGGTGCACGAGGCGCCGTTCTCGGTGTACGAGGTGCACCTGGCGTCGTGGCGGCCGGGGCTGACGTACCGGCAGCTCGCGGAGGAGCTCCCGGCGTACGTGAAGGACATGGGTTTCACCCACGTCGAGCTGATGCCGGTCGCCGAGCATCCCTTCCACGGTTCCTGGGGCTATCAGGTCACCGGGTTCTACGCGCCGACGTCCCGGCTCGGCACACCGGACGACTTCCGGTTCTTCGTCGACGCCTGCCACCGGGCCGGCATCGGTGTGATCATGGACTGGGTGCCGGCGCATTTCCCGAAGGACGACTGGGCGCTGGCCCGGTTCGACGGGGAGCCGCTGTACGAGCCCGGTGACGACCGGCGTGCGGAGCACCCGGACTGGGGCACGTACGAGTTCGACTTCGGCCGCACCGAGGTGCGCAACTTCCTGGTCGCGAACGCCGTGTACTGGTGCGAGGAGTTCCACATCGACGGCCTGCGCGTGGACGCCGTCGCATCCATGCTCTACCTCGACTACTCGCGCGAGGACGGCCAGTGGGAGCCGAACGCCTACGGCGGCCGGGAGGACCTGGCCGCCATGGGATTCCTGCAGGAGATGAACGCGACCGTGTACCGGCGGGCCCCGGGCGTGGTCACGATCGCGGAGGAGTCCACCGCCTGGGGCGGGGTGACCCGGCCGACCGACGCCGGCGGGCTCGGCTTCGGGCTGAAGTGGAACATGGGCTGGATGCACGATTCGCTGGAGTACATCGCGCACGAGCCGGTGCACCGCAAGTACCACCACCACGAGATGACGTTCTCGATGGTGTACGCCTACAGCGAGAACTACGTCCTGCCGATCTCCCACGACGAGGTCGTGCACGGCAAGCAGGCGCTGGTGTCGAAGATGCCCGGCGACTGGTGGCAGCGGCGGGCCACCCACCGGGCCTACCTCGGCTTCATGTGGGGCCACCCGGGCAAGCAACTGCTTTTCATGGGGCAGGAGTTCGCGCAGGGCGCCGAGTGGTCGGTGGAGCACGGCCCGGAGTGGTGGCTGCTCGACGACGGCTACCACTCCGCGGGCGACCACCGGGGCGTGCGCGATCTGGTGCGCGACCTGAACGCGGCTTACCGGGCGACTCCGGCGCTGTGGCAGTGCGACACCCGCCCGGAGGGCTTCCGGTGGGTGGCGGTGGACTCGGCGGACGACAACGTCTTCGCGTTCCTGCGCTACGACGCCGAGAGCAGGCCGCTGCTGGCGGTGTCGAACTTCTCCCCCGTCGTCCGGCAGGACTACGGCCTGTGGGTGCCGGGGGACGTCGTCGCCTGGGAGGAGCGCCTCAACACCGACGACACGCGTTACGGCGGCAGCGGTGTCACCAACCCGGATCCGGTCAAACCGGAGGAGGGCCACGTGCGGGTCACGCTGCCTCCGCTGGCCACGGTGTGGCTGACGCCGTCCGCCGGGTGAAGTCCCGCCGTCCCACCAGGTGTCCTCCCCGCTGAGAGGGGCACTGGAGGTCGTACCACCGGGAGCACCCGGCGGTACGACGCGGCAGGGCACAGAAGGGCGGGCATCAGGTGCGCACCGTGGGAGTGGAGGAGGAACTCCTCCTGGTCGATCCGGAGACCGGGGAACCGCGGGCGCTGTCCGCAGCGGTGCTCGCCCGGGCGGAGAAGAACGGCGCGGATCAGGACGTGTTCGAGAAGGAACTCCACGAGCAGATGCTGGAGTTCGCCACGCATCCGCAGTCGTCCATGGAGAGCCTGCGCGCGGAGATCGTCCGCTGCCGTACGGAGGCGGCGCAGCACGCGGAGGAGATCGGCTGCACTGTGGCGGCGCTCGCCACCTCACCGCTGCCGGTCAGCCCCGCCGTCGGCTTCGGCCGGCGCTACCAGTGGATGGCGGACCAGTACGGCATCGCCACCCGGGAGCAGCTCGTCATGGGCTGCCACGTGCACGTGTCGGTCGAGTCCGACGAGGAGGGCGTCGCGGTCGTCGACCGGCTGCGGCCCTGGCTCCCGGTGCTGCGGGCGATCAGCGCGAACTCGCCGTTCTGGCAGGGCAAGGACACCGGCTACAACAGCTACCGCAGCCGGGTGTGGCTGCGCTGGCCGTCGGCCGGGCCGACCGAGATCTTCGGCTCGGCCGAGCGGTACCACCGTCTGATCGCCGACATGGTGGCCACCGGGGCGCTCCTCGACGACGGGATGATCTACTTCGACGCGCGGCTGTCGCAGCGGTACCCGACCGTGGAGCTGCGCGTCTCGGACGTCTGTCTGCACTCCGGCACGGCCGTGCTGATCGCCACGCTGGTCCGGGGGCTGGTCGAGACCGCCGCGCGTGAGTGGCGAGCCGGCTGTGAGCCGCTCGACCACAGTGTCAGTCTGCTGCGGCTGGCCGACTGGCGGGCGGCCCGGTCCGGACTCGCGGGCGAGCTGCTGCACCCCGCGACCATGCGGCGGATGCCCGCCGAGGCCGTCGTCCGCGCCCTGCTGGACCACGTGGAGGAGGCCCTCGACGGTACGGGCGACCTGGCGCGGGCCGAGGCCGCCTGTGACGAGCTGCTGCGGGAGGGCAACGGGGCTCAGGTGCAGCGCGCGCTGATGGAGCGCACGGGGAGTCTGCGGGACGTCGTCACGGAGTGCGTCCGCCGTACGCAGGCGTGAGGCGTCCCGGCATGCCCGGACGGTGGGTTCAGAGGATCAGGACGAGGGCGTAGGCCAGGAAGAACGCCGCGATCAGCACGGTGACGACGATGATCACGGTCAGCGGGGCCTTGGCCCAGCCCTTGGTGGGGTTGTGGGTCCCGCGGGGCAGCGTCTCCGGCATGCTGCTCTCCGCGGGCGGGGTCTCGCCCGGCGGTACACCGCCGCCGGGTTCCAGACCTGGGGTGCGTTCGGGTTCGGGATCGGGGCTGATGTGAGTCATGCCGTCCGGGTCCCCCGATCACGCCGGGATCATCAGCGGGTCCAGTTCCGTATTTTCCGACCCCGAAGGGTCTCGACTCGACTACATTCGAGCACCGCCGATGACGGTACCCGTCGGCAATGTCACACCCCGTACACGTCAGGAGCAGTGCATGCGCGACCTCGCCCTCGCTCCCCGGGCCGTGGCGCCCCTGACCGGCGGGCTCGCCGACAGCGTCTTCGAGACGGCGGACCGCGAACCGACCCGGCCGATGCTCGCCCGCCGGGCCGACCCCGCCTCCACGGCCTGGGAGGAGGTGACGGCGATCGAGCTGCGCGACGAGGTGGTGGACGCCGCCAAGGGGCTGATCGCCTCGGGGATCGCACCGGGCCATCGTGTGGCGATCATGGCGCGCACCCGGTTCGAGTGGACGATCCTGTGCTATGCGCTGTGGTCCGTGGGCGCCGAGGTCGTCCCGGTCTACCCGACGGCGTCACGCGACCAAGTGGAGTGGATCCTGCGGGACGCGGGCTGTGTGGCCGTGGTCGTCGAGGACGAGCAGGGCGTGATGACCGTCGGCTCGGTGTGCGCGTCGCTGCCGCTGCTGCGTCACGTCTGGCAGCTGGACGCGGGCGCCCTGGCGGACCTGGCGGCGCGTGGCGAGCTGATCCCGCTCGCCACGGTCGACTCGATGCGCCGCATCGTCCTGCCGGACTCCACGGCCGTCATCGCCTACACCTCCGGCACCTCCGGCCGGGCCATGGGCTGCGCGCTCAGCCACCGCAACCTCGCCGGCCCCTGCGACACGCTGCTGGCGGGCTGGGGGCACACGGCGGCGCCGCGCGGGGAGCAGGGCTCCGTGCTCGCGTTCCTGCCCTTCTCCCATGTGTACGGGCTGATGATCCAGGGGCTGTGCGTGCGCGGCGGGCTGTTGATGGGGCACCAGGCCGATCTGAGCGGGGAGGCGCTGTCCGCGGCGCTGCGGTCGTTCCGGCCCACGTACCTCTACGCGGTTCCGTCGGTCCTGGAGAAGATCTACAAGAACTTCCTGCGCACCGCCCAGCAGGGCGGCCACGGCGCCCTCTTCGAGCGGGCCGCCGAGACCGCCCGGGACTTCGCCGCGGCCCTGGAGCGCCAGCGGCTGGGCCGCGGCCGCGGGCCCGGCTTCGACCTGCGGCTCCAGCACGCGCTGTACGAGCGCACGGTGTACCGCAGGCTGCGGGCCGCGCTGGGCGGACGGGTGCGGCGGGCGACGTCGGGCGGTTCCCCCCTCAGCCGCGAGCTGTCCCTCTTCTACGAGGGCATCGGCATCTACGTGCACGACGGGTACGGCCTGACGGAGACCGCGGGCGGGGTGACGATGCAGCCGCTCGGCCGGGAGAAGTCCGGGACGGTCGGGCAGGCCCTGCCCGGCATGGAGATCCAGGTGGCCGAGGACGGGGAGATCCTGGTGCGGGGACCCTCGGTGTTCCAGGGCTACGTGGGCGACCAGGCCGCCACCCGGGCCGCCCTGCGCGGCGGGTGGCTCGCCACCGGCGACCTCGGGCAGCTGGACACGGAGGGCTACCTGACGATCACCGGCCGCAAGAAGGACATCATCATCACCAGCAGCGGCAAGAGCGTCGCCCCGCTGGCACTGGAGCAGCGGCTGCGGATGCACCCGCTCATCCACCAGGCGGTGGTGGTCGGCGACAACCGGCCCTGTGTCGGTGCCCTGATCACGCTGGACCCGGAGTTTCTGGCGCACTGGCGGGCCGGGCTGGCGCTCCAGGGCGAGATGCGGGAGGCCCGGGAGGAGAACGCGCTGCGGGAGGAGGTCGCGCGGGCCGTGGCCGCGGCCAACAGCGTCGTGTCGCCGTCGGAGTCGATCCGGGTGTTCCGGATTCTGCCGGAGTCGTTCGACGTGACCAACGGGCTGCTCACGCCGTCGATGAAGCTGCGCCGGGACGAGATCGTGCGCCACTACGCTTCCGAGATCGAGGCGATGTACCAGTCACGGAGGCGTCCCGGGCGGCCGAGCGCCCCGCAGGAACCGTCGAACTGGGACGAATCCGACAACGTGTTCCGGTGAGCGTGTGGCCGGACGCGTAGGCCCCGTCCGCTCGGGAACACGCAACAGTGGCGACGCAAGAGAAAGGACGACAGCCCTGACGACAGCCCTAGCTGACGCCCGGGCCGGAAAGGCGATATGTCAACCGAGCCGCGTGGGGACGACGCCCTGACCTCCGAGGAGATCCCGAGCCGCACGAACAGCTTCGTGGGCGAGCCGCATGACGTGACAGGCGCGCGGCTGGCCGCGGAGGAGTTCCTGCGTGATCTGGCACGCTCCTCCCCGCCCTCTGCACCCGAGTACTGGGACGACATCCTGCTGGTGGTGACGGAACTGGCCGCCAACGCCGTCCAGTACGCCCCGGGCCCGTTCGCGCTGCGCATGCGCCGGACGTTCGACGGGGTGCATGTGGTCCTGCACGACACCAGCACCACCGAGCCCGCCCCTCGCCCCTTCGATCCGCGCAGCGGCGGCGGGGGCATCGGCTGGCATCTGATCCACACGCTGTGCGACCAGGTCAGCGTGGTGGCCGACGACCGGGGCAAGGACGTGCACGTGTTCATGCCCTGGTGAGCCGGAGCGTCACGGGCGCGCCGCGCCCGTGACCGGCTCGGACGGCTCAGACCGCGGCCGTCTCGCGTGGCGGCAGCCGGTCGTAGTAGTCACCCACGGCCCGCAGGTACTCCCGGTCCCTGGTCTCGCTGTCGGTCTGGAATCGTGGCGCCGCCTTGGTGTCCCCCCTGCTGCACGCCAGAGTGACCTTCCTCTCCGCCATGTCGATGCCGGTGACGACCCCGGCCGGTACCAGGACACTGCGGCCGAACACCCAGACGCCGGTGTCGACGACCAGGTGCCGCATGTCGTGCGGGGCGGCCTCCCGGTCCACGTGCCCGATCGTGCCGTCGGTCGCGGCGACGGCGAAGCCGGTCAGGTCCTGCCCTTCCGTGTGACCGCTGTCCGGCGCGTACGACCAGATTCTGTCGATGGCCACGCTGCCCCATCCTCCCTGGCGATGTGCGGATCGCATCTTCTCCGGCGGGCGCCTCGCGCCCGCCCCGTCCCACAGCAGCAATTACCCTTCTGCCGCAAGCGCATTCGGCGCACATGCCTGCTACCGCGCGCGACTTCCGGCGGCCGGTCCCGGCGATGTTCCACCGAGGAGGCATGGAGGACGGGTTCCGGGGTAATCGCGGGTGCGCGGTGACATCCGAGTCCGTGGGTGAAGGGAGGCGCATGAGCAACGGAATTCGAGTCCGGAGAACGACCGGGATCCCCTCGCACCGCGGTCATCCCCAGAGGTGACCAGCCCAGGCCGTAGTACTTGTTGGAGGTATCCGTGCCCCTCGCCCAGAACCCGCTGTCCGTGGAAGTCGAACTGCCCCGGGAGGACGTGGCCCTGATCACGGTCGACGGCTACCTGGACGTCGACACCGCGACCGAGTTCCAGGCCCATCTGGCCAACCAACTCCACCACGGCCGACGGCACTTCCTGCTCGACCTGTCGTCCGTCCCCTTCATGGACTCGTCCGGGATGAACATCATCCTGCGGGTGTACCAGGAGACCCGTAAGACCGAGGGCAGCGTGCACGTCATCAGCCCGGCACCGGCCGTGCGGCGCATCCTCGACCTGACCGGCGTCAGCATCACCGTGCCGATATCGGAGAGCGTCGACGAGGCCCTGACCCGTGTCGACGAAGGGCCGCAGCAGCCCGCGGAGCCGGAGGAGCCGAACGTCTGACGGTCCGGAGGCCCCAAGGGCAGGGCGCCGGCGAAGGCCGGTGGCCCGGTGCCCCCGCTCCGCCCTGCCCGGACGACGGCTCGCCCTTCGCACGCCGCTGACGGCGGCTCCAACCGCCGTTTCCCTGAACCGGATCGCTTGCGCCGGAGCAGGTGTCGTGCGAGGTCGGCGCATGGTTAGAGTTGTCGCCCGGCAAGTGTCACATCGCCGTCTCGTTGCCAGAAGCGGGCTCGGCCGACGCAACGCGGATGAGGAGAGAACCAGGTGCCGGAGCACGAAGCGGACGGACAGCTCGCCACGCCCAGCCACGAGGTGAGGGACTTCCTGCACCGCCGGCGTGAGCAGATCGCCCAGCGGTGGGCGGACGAGCCTTTGTTCCGCACCGTGTTCACCGTCTCGCGCGACGAGGCGGTGGAAGCGGGCAAGGCCGTCGTGGACGCGCTGGCCCAGGTGGCCGACTCGGAGCAGGTGGAGGACCCGGACGCCGCGGGATTCAGCGGTGTGCGCGAGCAGCTGGCCCGGATGGGTGCGGCACGCTCCCGGGCCGGGCTGTCCAACACCCAGGTCTCCAGCGAGCTGGCCGCCCTGCGGCCGCCCGTGGAGAATCTGCTGGCGGCCGACCTGGAGCAGGCCCCTGCCGAGCACCTGCTGGCCTGTTCGACCGCGCTGACGGTGCTGATGGGCACCCTGCGGCTGGTTGCCATGCAGACGGCGCTCAGCGAGTGGCAGGCGCTCAGCGACCGGCAGCGGATGCAGCTGATGGAGGTCGCCACGCCCGTGATCCGGCTGTGGGACGGCATCGTGGCCGTGCCGCTCATCGGGACGCTCGACAGCGCCCGCAGCCAGATCGTGATGGAGACGCTGCTGAACGCCGTCGTGGAGCAGCACGCGCGGTTCGCGATCCTCGACATCACCGGGGTGCCGACGGTCGACTCGCTGGTGGCGCAGCACCTGATGAAGACGGTCGCCGCGGCGCGGCTCATGGGCGCCGAGTGCATCGTCTCGGGCATCCGCCCCGCCATCGCTCAGACCATCGTGCATCTCGGACTGGACCTGGACGTGATCACGCGTGCGAACCTCGCCGACGCGCTGGGGTACGCGCTGCACCAGCTCGGCGCGGACATCGTGAACCCGGGTGCGGGTCAGCGGTGAACGACGCCCACCCCCGTCCCGTGACCGGCCACGTGCCGGTCCTCCGGCTCGGCGACGTCCTGCTCGTCACGCTCCAGGGGGACCTGCACGACAGCACGGCGCAGCAGCTTCAGCAGGACCTCGCCGAGACCATCTCCCGTACCGGGGTGCGCGGGGTCCTCATCGACATCTCCGGAGTGGAGATCGTCGACTCCTTCCTCGGCCGGGTGCTGGCCGAGATCGCCGCGCAGGCCAAGCTGCTGGCCGCGCGCACCGTGGTGGCCGGTATGCGTCCGGCGGTCGCCATCACCCTGGTCGAGCTGGGGCTGTCCCTGCCGGGGCTGAGCACCGCGCTCAGCACCGAGGCGGGCATGGAGCTCCTCGCGCAGCAGGCCCCGGTGCGCCGTCCCGGCGGCCCGCGTCAGGAGAGTCCGTGATGCACACCGCCGCGGGCGTGGAGGCCTGCTTGCCCATCCGGTCGGACATGGACCTGGTGTGGGTGCGACAGCACGTGCGGCAGGCCGCCGCCCGGCTCGGCTTCGGCCTGGTGGACCAGACCAAGCTCGTCACCGCGGCCAGCGAGCTGGCCCGCAACACCCTGGTGCACGGCGGCGGCGGACAGATGCAGGCGACGCAGGTCGGCACCGCGGGTGCGCAGGGGCTGCGGCTGGCCTTCACCGACGAGGGGCCGGGCATCGCCGACCTGGACCTGGCGCTGAGCGACGGCTATACCTCCGGCGGCGGTCTGGGTATGGGGCTGAGCGGCGCGCGGCGCCTGGTGCACGACTTCGACATCGACACCACACCGGGGTCGGGCACCACGGTGCGGGTGACCTGCTGGGTGGGCCGGCCGCCACGTCCGCGCGAGGAGGTCTGATGCCGCGGGTGTGGGACGTGCCGGTGCGCGACGCGACCCGGGTGCGCGACGCGCGGGTCGCCGCGGAGGGCGCGGCCGCACTGGCCGGGCTGGACGAGCGGCGGACGGCTGCGGCCGCGCTGGTCGCGACCGAGCTGGCCACGAACCTGCTGAAGCACGCCGAGGGCGGTCAGGTGCTCATCGACGTCGTCGCCCCGCCCGTGCTGCGGGAGGGCCGGGAGGGGTCCAGGGTGGTGCAGATCGCCGCGATCGACCACGGCCCGGGCATCCATGACGTCCCCGCGGCGCTGCGCGACGGCTTCACCACGACCGGCTCGCTCGGCGCGGGCCTCGGCACGTGCCTGCGCCTCTCCGACGACTTCGCCCTGCACAGTGTCCCCGGCCGCGGCACGGTCGCGGTGGCCCGCGTGAGTGCGGCGCCCCGGGCCGGTGAGGCACCGGTGCCGCCCTCGGGCAGGGTGTCCGCCGGCGGACGGTGGCAGGGCGGCGAGCCGCCGTTCGGCGCGGTGGCCTGCGGCGGCCTGACGGGCCACGCGGCGGTCTCCGGCACCGCGCCGGGCTTCCCGGGACCGGGTCCGGCGACGGCAGGCCGTGCGCAGGAGACGGAGCCGGGGCTCCCCGGAGCACCGGTCCACGACCTCCCGGACGCCGGCACGCCGGAAGGCCGGCCCGGCCTCCGGGCTGCCCCGGCGGCCGCACCCGTTGCGGCAGGCGCCGCCGTGCCCGGCGACCAAGCCGGCCCTCCGGCCGACAGCGGGTCCACCGGCAGCGCCCCGCGCTGGGCCGGGCGGGACCACCCGGCGGCCAACGGCGCACCGGGCACCGAAGCGGTGTCCCCACAGGCGGCCCCCACCCCGGCAAGCGCCGCCGTGCCCAGCGACCAGACCCGCCCTCCGACAGACAGCGGGTCCACCGGCAGCGCCCCGCGCTGGGCCGGGCGGGACGAGGGCCGCGCGGCAGCGGCCCCGGGCCCGGGAGCCGCCTCGCAGAACCGTTCCTTGCCGGTCGCCGGGGTGCGCGTCGGCGGGGTGAACATCCCCTACGGCGGAGCCGAGTACTCGGGGGACGCCTGGGGCTGGGTCCGGGCCGGGGACCGGGTGACGCTGATGCTGGCGGACGGGCTGGGCCACGGGCCGGAGGCCGCGCGGGCCTCGTCCGCCGCGGTCACGGCGCTGCACCGCTGGGCCCACCTCTCACCCGCCGAGTCGCTGCGGCGGCTGCACGACGCGCTGCGGGACACCCGGGGCGCCGCCGTCGCCGTGGCCCAGCTCGACCTGTCGGCCGGGCGGCTGCGGTTCGCCGGCATCGGCAACGTGGGAGCGCGGCTGCGCACCGGCGGTGCCTGGCGTGCCCTGCTGTCGCGGCCCGGCATCGTCGGGGTCCACCGGCCCGCGACCCTCCGCGAGGAGGAGGCCGACTGGTCGGACGACCCCCTGCTGATCCTGCACACCGACGGCCTGCCCAGCCGCTGGACGCCGCCGTCCGGTCCCGGGCTGCCGTCGTCCGACCCGGCCGTGACGGCCGCCGTGACGATACGTGACGCCAGCAGTCCCGCCCTGCCGGTGCGGGACGACACCGCCGTGGCCGTGCTGACCTCGACCCCGCCGGAACACCCATGATGCGCACTTGGCAGATCACCACCGTCACCGACGCGGCCCGCGCCCGCATCTCGCTCGCGCGCCTGGCCGCCGCATACGGTGTGCCCACCGTCGAACGGACCCGGCTGGCCGCCGGCCTCAGCGCCCACCTGCGGCAGTGCCTCACCAAGGGCGGCACCTGGCGGCTGACCATGGATGTGGCGGGTTCCCCCGCCGAGGAGGGGCTGCTGCACGTCGTGGTGACCCCGTCGCCGGAGGCCTGCGCCGCCGGGGAGCCGCTCTGGGAGGTCACGGTCCCCTGCCCGGAGACGGCCGAGGCCACCGAGGACGGCACCGTCGCCGCCGACCCCGCCGCGCTGTCGGAGGCGCTGCTCGGCGCCGACGAGGACACGGCCGTCGTGCTGGACAAGCTCTCCGAGCAGGAGGACCTGGTCCTCTTCCACCGCGAGGAGCTGCACCAGACCAACCAGGGCGTGCTGGCCCTGCACGCCGAGCTGGACGCGGCCGGGCGGGCCCAGCGCGAGGCCTTCGCCGCCGAGCGCAGCGCCCGCAACGAGGCGGAGAGCGCCCGGCGCAGGCTGACGTTCCTCGCGGACGCGAGTGCCGTGCTGACGGCGTCGCTGAACCACGAGGAGATCGTGCGCCGGCTGCCGGACCTGCTGGTGCCGGAGTACGCGAGCAGCGTAGACGTCTGGCTCTTCGACCACGAGGAGGACAAGGACCGGTCGGCGCCGCATCCGGCCGCCGCCGTGGTCGCGGCCCGCACCGGCCGGCCCCAGTACGCCGCCGACCACCCGGGCAACCTGCCCGGCGTCGAGGACCAGCCGGCGTCGGCGCTGGATCCCGGGCGGCCGCTGCTGTGTGTGCCGTTGCCGACGCGACGGGCGCCGCTGGGGGTCCTGACGCTGTCGCCGCCCGGGGAGCGCTGGGACCCGGACGACGCGGTGATGCTGATCGAGCTCACCCGGCGGGCCAGCATCGCCATCGACAACGCCCGGCGCTTCGAGCACAACCGCGACATCGCCGAAACGCTGCAACGCGCCCTGCTGACCGATCTGCCCGCCACGCCGGGCCTCAGCCTGGCCGCCCGGTACCTTCCGGCCACGCACGGGCTGAACATCGGCGGTGACTGGTACGACGCGTTCCCCCAGCGGGACGGCGGTCTCATCACCGTCATCGGCGACGTGACCGGACACGGTCTGCACGCGGCGGTCATGATGAGCCAGCTGCGCACCGCGCTGCGGGCGTACGCCGTCGACGGCGACAGCCCGGGCCGGCTGCTGACCCGGCTGCACCGGTTCCTGCACCACCTCCAGCCGGACCTGTACGCCACCGCCGTCATCGCCCGGTTCCACCCGGACGAGCCCACGCTGACCTGGGCCGCCGCGGGGCATCCGCCACCGGTGCTGCGCCTGCCCGACGGCACCGTGCGCACCCTGGACGCCAAGCCCGGTGCGATGCTCGGCATCCCGCTCACCCAGGAGATCGCCGACCACACGGAGCGGCTGGAGCCCGGCTCGACGCTCGCGCTGTACACGGACGGGCTGGTGGAGCGGCGTGCGCAGGGCATAGATCCTGGGATCGAGCGGCTGGCCTCGGCGCTCGGCGGGTTCCGTTCCGCGGAGCTGGACGCGGACCTGGAGGGCTCGGCGGACCGGCTCCTGCATCCGCTGCTGAGCGATTCCGAGCGGGACGACGACGTGTGCCTGTTGCTGTGTCATGTCCAAGGTGACGTCGGCACCTGACGGCGGGTCCCCGGCCGTCCGGGTGTGCACGCGTTCTTCACTCCTGCCTGGTGCTTTTCGGCCAGAGTGCGGGCATGGTGGTGATCGACGCGTTCGTCTGCCTGCCGCGTCCGACTGGCGCGCCCGCGGGACACACGGTGGGATCGCAAGGGTGCGAACCAGCGATCCAGGGGCAGTCGGAAGGCGTTCGAGGCAGACCGCCTGGAGCCGCAGAAAGGGATGAACACCGTGACACGACCCAGGATCCTGGTGGTTGGCGCAGGCTTCGCCGGCGTGGAGTGCGTCCGCCGTCTGGAACGGAAACTCTCCCCGGACGAGGCCGACGTCACGCTGGTGACGCCGTTCGCCTACCAGCTCTACCTGCCGCTGCTCCCCCAGGTCGCCTCCGGCGTGCTGACGCCGCAGTCGATCGCCGTCTCGCTGCGGCGCAGCAAGAAGTACCGCACGCGGATCATTCCGGGCGGTGCCATCGGCGTGGACCTCAAGTCCAAGGTCTGTGTCATCCGCACCATCACCGACGAGATCGTCAACGAGCCGTACGACTACATCGTGCTGGCGCCCGGCAGCATCACCCGGACCTTCGACATCCCGGGGCTGACGGACCACGCGTTCGGGATGAAGACGCTCGCCGAGGCGGCGTACATCCGGGACCACGTCATCTCGCAGCTGGACCTGGCCGACGCGAGCCAGGACCCCGTGGAGCGGGCCTCGCGGCTGCAGTTCGTGGTGGTCGGCGGCGGTTACGCGGGCACCGAGACGGCGGCGTGCCTGCAACGGCTCACGCATGCCGCGGTCAAGCGCTATCCGCGGCTGGACCCGGGCCTCATCAAGTGGCATCTGATCGACATCGCGCCGAAGCTGATGCCGGAGCTGGGCGACAAGCTCGGCAGCAGCGCGCAGGAGATCCTGCGCCGGCGGGGCATCGAGATCTCCCTGGGCACCTCCATCGCCAAGGCGGGCCCCGAGGAGGTCACCTTCACCGACGGGCGGGTGATCCCGACCCGCACGCTCATCTGGACCGCCGGGGTCGTCGCCAGCCCGCTCATCGCCACGCTGGGCGCGGAGACGGTCAAGGGGCGGCTCGCGGTCGCCCCCGAGATGAACCTGCCGGGCGACGACGGGGTGTTCGCGCTCGGCGACTCGGCCGCCGTGCCCGACCTGGCCAAGGGCGACGGGGCCATGTGCCCGCCCACCGCGCAGCACGCCCTGCGGCAGGGCAGGCACGTCGCCGACAACGTCATAGCGTCCCTGCGCGGCCAGGTGATGAAGCCCTACGTCCACAAGGACCTCGGGCTCGTCGTCGACCTCGGCGGCACCGACGCGGTCTCCAAGCCGCTGGGCATCGAACTGCGAGGGCTGCCCGCCCAGGCCGTGGCCCGGGGCTACCACTGGTCGGCGCTGCGCACCAACGTGGCCAAGACGCGGGTGATGACGAACTGGCTGCTCAACGCCGTCGCCGGCGACGACTTCGTACGGACGGGGTTCCAGGCCCGCAAGGCCGCCCGGCTGAAGGACTTCGAGTACACGGACGCCTATCTGACGCCGGAGCAGGTGCGGGCGCAGGTCGAGGGGTCCGGCCGGCCGGAGTAGGACCGGGCCGGACGGGAGCGTCCACCCGTGGCATGTCATGCTGAGATACGGATCTTGGTGTGAGTCGGGAGAGAGTGCGGCGGCGTGAGGGCAGCGGGACGCGCGGTGCGGGCACGGCTGCGGGACCGGATCGCGGCGTCCGACCCCGGTCTGCTGCGTCTGACGGCCGGGCTGCGGACGGTCGGCGCGATCGCGCTGACCCTGGCCGTGCTCTCCCTGCTGCGGGCCGATGTGCACATCTTGGTGGCGGGGGCCATGGCGGCGATGGTCGCCACCTTCGCCATCCGGGAGAAGCAGCCGGCCGCGCAGGCCGTGACGCTGGCGCTGGGCCTGCCGGTGGCCCTGGCCTCGGTGTCCCTGGGCGCGATCCTCAACACACGTCTCTTCGTCGGTGACGTCTTCTTCGTGGTCCTGATCTTCTGCGCGGTCTACGGCCGCCGATTCGGCGACCGGGGCACCGCGCTCGGGCTGATCGGCTTCCAGGTCTACTTCCTGTCCCTGTTCGTCGGCGCCACGGTGTCCACCCTGCCGGCGCTGTGCGGTGCCCTGGTAGTGGCGTTCTGCGCCAGTGCGCTGATGCGGTTCGCGGTCGTACCCGCGACGCCCACCGGTGTGCTGCTGCGCCTGCGCCTGGCCTTCCGGGCGCGGCTGGCCCAGCTGGTGGCCGCGCAGGCCGAACTCCTCGACGCTCCCGCGGATGAGATGGACAAGGCGCTGGAGGCCGTCCGCGAGGGCACCGCGCGGCTGCACGAGACCGCGATGATGATCCAGGGGCGGCTGGAGGAGGGCACCCCGGACGAGTCGGCGGCGCGGCTGGTGCAGCGCAGGATCGCGGACGCCGAGATCGCCGCGGAGCGGCTCGGCCTGCTGCTGCTGACCGCCCGGACCGCCGAACGGGCCGACACGCTCACCCTGCACCTGCCCGGCGCGCCCGCCCCGTCGGTGGCCGGTCCCGAGCTGCCGGACGAGGCGGGGGCCACGCTCCGCCGTGATCTGCAGGCGCTGCACGCCCTGGTGCTGCGGGCCGGCAGCGGCGACACCGGCACCGGTCTTGCGCAGGTGCGCAACCGGCTCCTCGGCTACCGGGACGAGGAGAATCTGCCGCCCGCGTCGGCCGCCGTCCAGGACGTTTTCCGTGGCATCGGCGAGTCGGCCCGCGCGGTGCTCGGGCTGCGGATCGCCCTGGACGGCCCTCAGGACGAGTCGGACGACAGTCCCGCGACGGCCCGCTCCCGCGAGGAACTGGACGCCGAGGACGCCGCGATCGACGGTGGCGGCGAGGAAGCGCCGCAGGAGGAGCAGACCGGGCTGCGGCGGCCCACCACGCGGGCGGCCGTGCAGGTCGCCGTCGGGTCTTCACTGGCCATCGTGGGCGGGGAACTGCTGTCCACGCAGCGCTGGTACTGGGCGGTGCTGACGTGCTGGATCGTTTTCCTCAACACCGCCTCCACGGGCGAGATCCTGGTCAAGGGGTACCGCCGACTGCTGGGCACGGTGTTCGGCGTAGTGGCCGGCATCCTCCTGGCCGGGCTGGTCGGCGGGCACACCTGGACGGCGTTCGCCCTGGTCCTGGTGCTGATCTTCGCGATGTTCTACACGGCGCCGCTGTCGTACACGCTGATGTCGTTCTTCGTCACGGCGATGCTGGGGCTGCTGTACACGCTGCTGCACACCTACAGCCTCGACGTGCTCGTGCTGCGGATCCAGGAGACGGCGCTCGGCGCGGCCTGCGGGGTGGTCGCGGCGGCGCTGGTCCTGCCCGTGCGGACGGACCGCCGCACGGACGAACTGCTCGGCACGGTGCTGGAGCGGCTGGCCGAGGTCACCGAGGCCGCGGTCGGCCAGCTCAGCGGCGGACCGGCGGACGAACTGCTGGACAAGGCGCGCGACCTCGACCAGGCGCTGGCCGACCTGCGGGCCGCGACCCAGCCGCTGATCCATCCGGTCACCCCGCTGCGGACGCGGCGCCATACGGCCCGCTACGTGGTGGCGCTGCTGGAGACGTGCGCTTATCACGCGCGGACGCTGGCCGCGACGGCCGAGCTGCTGCCCACGCACCCCTCGATCGCGGCGGACCCACGGCTGCGCGGGGCCGCCGGGCGCACGGTGCGCAACATCGGGGTCATCGCGGCCCGGGTCGCCGACGAGCACGCGGGTGCGCAGGTCGAGACGGGGCCGAGCATCGCCTCCCTGCTGGGATCCGACGCCGGCACACCGCGCTACGGCCGCATCACCGACCGCGTGCTGCGGCATCTGGAGCGGCTGGACGAGGCCGTGGTGGGCCTCGCCCGGCCGCTGGGCGTGCCGGTCGCGGCGCCCAAGGGGTGACTCGCCGGCGGCCTGACGGCCGCGTCAGAAGTCCGTGGGCAGCCCGCTCACCTCGGCGATGCCCCGCAGTTCCTCGGTCTGCTTGTGCCGGTCCCGGATGTAGTCGGCTATCTCGCCGAGCCGGATCGGGTCGGACGCGGTGGTGGCGTCCGTGACGATCCGGACCGGGCCGGTGTCGTCGAGGTGGAGTTCGACCACCTCGTTGTCCAGGCGGCCGGTGACGGCGGTGGCGATGACGAGGGCCACCTCGTCACGGACTTCCTGGGGCAGTTCGTCGTCGGGCCCGGAGTCGAGCGCGAAGTCGAGGCTGGACAGGCGTTCCTCTTCGATCGCCTCGAGGACCGGTTCCACCGCGCGCATCAGAAGGCGGTAGTCCTCCGTGTCCATCCGGATGCGCAGGAGGTCCAGGTACATGTCCACGGGCCGGCCGTCGCCATGCGGAATCTCGGAATCGCTCATTCGCTTCGTGTTCCCCACGAGACGCGGCTCAGACGCGCCGCCACCGTGCCATGGCGAACGAGAACACTCCGAAGAGCACCAGCCCGGCCGCGACGCACACCAGCAGCCAGGGCCCGAGGGGGGTGTCGGCGAAGGTGCGCAGGGTGTCGTCGAGGCCCTTGGCCTTGTCGGGTTCGTAGTCGACGGCGGCGCGGACGGCGAAGATCCCCGCGACCGCGAACACCAGCCCGCGGGCGGCGCCGCCGACGACGCCGGTGACGTCCACGAGCTGCCGCGTCCGCCGGCTCATCTGCCCCAGCCGGAGCTTGTCGTGGTACTTGCGCAGCACCGCGCGTACGGCGATCCAGCCCCCGGCGCCGACGATCACGAGGCCCGCGGCACCGACCAGCCACTGGCCGGCGGGGATCTCCAGGGCCCGGGCGGTGGCGTCCCGGGACTGCTGGTCGCTGGATCCGCCGCTCTGGTGGCGGCTGACGGCGAACGACAGCACCGAGTAGGCGACGAAGACGTAGAAGACGAAGCGGGCCGTCGCCATCAGCCGCTTGCGGGCGCTGCGGCCGTCCTTGCCGACCGAGCCGAAGAGCGCCTCGGACAGCCGCCACAGGGCCATGCCGACGAGCCCGATGCCCAGCGCCCACAGCAGTACGGCTCCGAAGGGCTTCTGCGCCAGTTCCTGGAGCGCTCCCCCGCGGTCGGCCTGCCGGCCGGTGTCGCCGAAGGCGATCTGCAGGGCCAGCGCTCCGACGAGCAGATAGATCACGCCCCGGGCGGCGAAACCCGCCCGTGCCGCCCCCTCGGTCGCCGAACCCCGCGCCATCCGCCGGGCCCGGAACCGACCGCTCTGTGCCATCGCACTCGTGTTCATGTCGACCTCCCGGCAGTGCGGATGCCCCGGGTCGGCGTTCACACACCCTGCACAAGGCCCGGACCAGCAGATTCCGGTTCGCGCCGGGTGCTGTCTGCACAGCCGTACGGCGGCGCCCCTCCCGTAGCGGGCTCAGGACCGCCGGAACCTCGTTCCGCGGCCGTCGCGGCCGAGGGTGTGCAGGTGCTCCAGGGCGTCCAGGACCACCGTGCGGTCGTGCCAGGCGAGCCAGCGGCCGGCCTCGCCGCCCACGGTGTCGAGGGCCTTGGTCTGAGCCGTCGTCAATCCGTCCAGAGGGCGTGCCATATGGGCCGAGACCATGCCGACGCACAGTCCGGACTCGGTCGTCAGCGGGACGCTGTGGCAGGCCCTGCTGCCCGCCGCGAGGATGGCCTGCCGGGCCGGTTCGGTGAACACCGGATCGCTCTCCACGTCGTGCACGGTGACCTGGGAGACATCCCGGGCGGCCTGGGCGCAGGACGTGCCGTCCTCGCCGACGTGGGCAAAGAAGTCGACGAAGTCGGCCGTGAGGCCGGTGTGCTGCTCCATGCGCAGCCCGCCCCGGGCCGGGTCGGTGAGCTGCACGTTGCCCATGTCGGTGCCGGTCACGGTCAGGGTGGACCGCAGCACGGCCTTCAGGACGGCGCCCCGGCTGCCGGACCCGGACCGGTGCGCCTGGGTGAAGGTCAGCTCGGGCTCCGGCCCACGGGCGCGCCGCGGGAACCACAGGGCGTCCGGCCCGTCGGGGCGCGGTGCGGTCACCAGGACTCCGGCCAGGGTGTGCAGCTTGACGTTGTACCGCTGGGACGCCCGCTGCATCAGTGCAAAGGCGCTCTCCCCGTCCGGCAGCGCGTACCGCTCCTGCAGGATGCCCTGCGCCTGCGAGATCAGCGGGCGCACCCGGGCCCGGGCCCGCAGGTCGCGCAGCTCGGCGCGCAGGCGCTCCAGCTCGCCGTCGTCTGCGGCTGCCGCCCGCCCCGCTGTGGACATGGAACTCCTAGGGTGTCGTCGTCATGACGCGCGGGGCCCGGCCGCGGCTTGTGCCGTCGGCCGGGCCTCGTCGCGCTGCGTCTCCCCCGGCGTCAGGGGTGCGCGGGGATCAGGCGGGCTCCGTGGCCGGCATGCGCCGTCCGGCCATCGGTGCGACGGGTTCGCGTGCCGGTGCGGGTGCGGCCGCGAGCCACTGGTGGGCGGCCTCCAGGGCACGCTTGACGTCCCGGGTGCCGGTGGACACGCACAGCGTGTACGCGAGGTCACGTGCCCGGGGGTTCGGCTCCGCCGGTCCGCGGGCGGCCTCGGCGGCCGTCAGGGCCTCGTACTCGTCGACGAGTCTGCGCAGCACGTCGGGGTGGGGCCTCAGCATGGTCGTTTCGCTCCTCATGGGGTCGGATGGTCAGGCCGTCGTGGAGGTGCCGCCGCTCCCCCGGTTGCCCGTCCGCTGCCCCATGACCTCGTCGCGCACGCGGGCGCAGCTGCGGCTGATGAGGCGGGAGACGTGCATCTGGGAAATGCCGAGGTGGTCGGCGATACGGCTCTGGGTCATGTCTTCGAAGAAGCGCATGTAGAGGATGGCCCGTTCGCGTTCCGGCAGGCGGCGCAGGCCTTCCTTGGCGGACTCGCGGTCCACGACGACGTCGTAGGACGAGTCGGCCGCGCCGAGGGTGTCGGCGAGGCTGTAGCCGTCGTCGTCGGCCGAGAGCTCGGCGTCCAGCGACAGGGTGCTGAAGCTGTCCAGGGCTTCGAGCCCGGCGTTGACCTCTTCCTCGGTCAGGCCGGTGTGCGTGGCGAGGTCCGCCACGGAGGGCTCGGGGCTGCCCGGGTTCTGGGTGAGTTCGCGGCGTGCCACCCGCACCTTGTTGCGCAGCTCCTGCACACGGCGGGGGACCCGCAGGGCCCACATGCGGTCCCGGAAGTGCCGCTTGACCTCGCCGGTGATGGTGGGGACGGCGTAACTCTCGAAGGCACCCCGGCTCGGGTCGAACCGGTCGATGGCCTTGACCAGGCCCAGTGCGGCGACCTGCCGGAGATCCTCGATCGACTCCCCGCGGTCGCGGAAGCGGCCGGCGATGCGGTGGGCCATGGGCAGCCACAGGGTGACCAGTTCGTCGCGGACGGCCTCCCGCTCGGGGCCTTCTTCAAGCTCCGCCATCCGGGCGAAGAGGGCGGCGGTGTCGGGGGCGTCGTCGTGACGCCGCCGGGAAGCGGGGGGCGTCGTTTCGGGCGTGCCGGGACGATGGGTGGGCGTTTCAATGAGCATGCGGATTCGCTCCTGAACGGTGGTTTCAGGGACTGACCGCGGGAAGGACGCTGCCCGGATCGCCTGGAGGGCCACCCGGGGCAGTCATACCGCTCCCGCTGGCGCGCCTCCGGTCCGAAGCACGAAACTGCGTCTGCCCTGACCCCGGTGGAACAAACTCCGCTTTGCAGTGCAATCTGTCGAGTGCCGGCTCACGGGCGTTCAGGACAGGGGGACGACAGCGGTGATGCACTTGCCCCCGGCAGGCAGGTCAGACACCCGTACGTCGCGGGCGAGCCGGCAGACGATGGGCCAGCCGTGGCCGCCGTGCCGCAGCCGGCCGTGCGGATCGGTGCGGGGTACGGTCACGGGCAGCGCGTCACTGCGGTCGCTCACCGAGACGCGTACACCGGGGCCGTCGACGTCCACCCGGAAGTCGGTGACGCCGCCGCCGTGCAGGATCGCGTTGGTGGTGAGTTCCGAGGCGACGAGCAGTGCGTCGGACAGGGCGTCCGTGTCGCACGGGGTGTGGGTGGCCCGGCAGCGTTCGGCCACGGCCCGCTCCACCGCCCGGCGTGCCTCGGCGGGTTTGCACGGCCGGGCCCGGTGGGCGCCGGGCGGCTCGAAGACGGAATCGATCATGTGCTCCTCGCACATTCTGCAGCTCCCTGACAGCACGGACGGAAAACGGGTCCGGACCGCGTCCCGGGGCCGCCCGCACGGGCTGCCCGGGGTCCGCCGACCCACTGCTTGTCTCGACCTGCCGCGACAGCCGGGGCGCGCACCGCGCGAGCGCCGCGGTCTTACTCTTCGGCTCACCTCTCCCTGCACCTGCAAACCTCCGGTCCGGCCGGAAGACCCGAAAACACCCCGGTCGGCCGTGACTCGATGTCATCTCCGTGCTCTGGACGGGTAGGCGGTGGGCATGACCGATGTGGTGGATTCCGACGAGCTGTTGCGGCGTATCCAGCGTGCGAGGGAGTGCGCGGTACAGGAGGAGAGGACGTGGCGGACCAGGAGCGAGGAGCTGGACGCGACGGATCCGCAGGGGGCCCGGGACGCGACCGTGCGGCGGATGTCGTACGAGGCGGTGCTGCGGGTGCTGGACGAGATCGTGGCTCCGGGCAAACACGCCCCGGAGGGGTGACCGGGCGCAGGGCGGTGCTTGTGCGGGCGTGACCGGATTGCGACGGCACACGCCGGGCACCCGGTGCGCATGACAGCCGACCACACGCGAGCACCGGTTCTGGACGCCCTGGACGAGTACCGACGCAAGGGGCATCTGTCGTTCACGCCGCCCGGGCACAAGCAGGCCCGCGGGGCGGATCCGGCGGTCCGGGAGATCCTCGGTGACGCGGTGTTCCTCGGGGACGTGCTGGCCTCGGGCGGTCTGGACGACCGGCTCACCCGGGGCCGGGTGCTGCAACGCGCCCAGGAGCTGATGGCCGACGCGGTACACGCCGAGCACACCTACTTCAGCACCTGCGGGAGTTCCCTTTCGGTGAAGGCCGCGATGCTGTCGGTCGCGGGCCCGCACGAGAAGCTGCTGGTCGGCCGCGACGCCCACAAGTCGGTGGTGGCGGGGCTGATCATCTCCGGCATCGAGCCCGTCTGGGTCGAGCCCCGGTGGGACGCCGAGCGGAACCTGGCCCATCCCCCGTCCGCCGAGGAGTTCGACCGGGCCTTCGACGCGCATCCGGACGCGCGCGGCGCGCTGGTCACGAGTCCCACGCCCTACGGCGGCTGCGCGGATCTGCGGGCGATCGCCGATGTCTGTCACCGGCGCTCGCGGCCGCTCATCGTCGACGAGGCGTGGGGCGCGCATCTGCCGTTCCACCCGGACCTGCCGTCGTGGGCGATGGACGCGGGCGCGGACATCTGCGTGACGAGCATCCACAAGATGGGCAGCGGCCTGGAGCAGGGCTCGGTCTTCCACCTCCAGGGCGACCTGGTGCCGCCGGAGCTGCTGGGCATGCGCGCGGACCTGCTGGGCACCACCAGCCCCTCGGTGCTGATCTTCGCCGGCCTGGACGGCTGGCGGCGGCAGATGGCGCTGCACGGCAAGGAGCTGATGGGCGGTGCGCTGGAGCTCGCCGCCGAGGTCCGGGCCGCCATCGAGGAGATCGACGGGCTGCACGTCAACGACCGGAGCGACTTCTGCGGCCCGGGCCTGGCCGACGACCTCGACCCGCTGCCCGGCGTCATCGACCTCACCGGCCTCGGGATCACGGGTTTCCAGGCGGCGGACTGGCTGCGCGAGCACCGGCACATCGACGCGCATCTGGTGGATCACCGCCGCATCGGCGCCCAGATCACCCACGGCGACGACCGGGAGACCACCGGGGAGCTGCTGGAGGCGCTGCGGGACCTCGCCCGGGCGGCCGGCGACCTGCCCAGGGCGCCGAAGGTGGAGGTGCCGTCGCCGCCGGAGCTGCGGATGGAACAGGCGGTGCTGCCCCGGGACGCGTTCTTCGGGCCGGCCGAGAGCGTGCCGGTGTCCGAAGCGGCCGGGCGGGTCGCGGCCGAGATGATCACGCCCTATCCCCCCGGCATCCCCGCGGTCCTCCCGGGTGAGCGCCTGACCGAGCCGGTGCTGGCGTACTTGCGGACGGGGCTGGACGCGGGCATGCACCTGCCGGACCCGGAGGACCCGGAACTGGAGACGGTCCGCGTGCTCGTGAAGTGACACCCCAGGGTGAAACAGGTCACGCCACCCGGTCCTCGGGGCGCACCCACCGCCCAGATGGTTTACGGTTCATTCATACGTGGTGACGGAGTCGACCCCCCGTCCTCCGTGCGCCACCGCTTACGGCCCTGGCTGGTCTCCCCCGTCCAGCCAGGGCTTTTTCATGCCCGGACGGGCCGTCGCAAGAAGTCGCGTACGCCGAGGTGCCCACGGCCCCGGCAGCGGCTGAAATGGCTGTAGGGACAGCACCGCAGTCGACCGCCCGGCGAGGAGCTCCGCATGACCAAAGCGATCAAACTCCTGACCGCCCTGCCTCCGCCCCAGCGGCAGCGTCTCATGACCCTCGCCCGGGAGGTGTCCTTCCCGGAGGACGCACGGATCTTCGAGGCGGACGGCAGGGCCGACCGCTTCTGGGTGATCCGCTCGGGCGCCGTCTCGCTGGACCAGCAGGTGAACTCCCTGCGACGGGTGACCGTGGCCAGCCTGGGCGCGGGCGACCTGCTCGGCTGGTCCTGGCTGTTCCCGCCGTACACCTGGGACTTCGGCGCGGTGGCGTTCAGCCCGGTACGGGCCTATGAGTTCGACGCGCAGGCCGTGCTGGGGCTGTGCCACGAGGATCCGGAGCTGGGGATGATGCTGGTGCGCAATGTCGCCGAGGTGCTCGCGCACCGGCTGGAGATGACCCGGGGCAAGCTGATGGAGCAGTACACGCTGCACCGGCGCGGAGCCCTGTGACGCGTCAGACGCGGTAGCGCCGCAGCGCCGGTACGGCGGCGGCCAGCACCAGCATCACCGCGACGACCAGGAGTCCGCCGCCCGCGACGGCGGTGCGGGGTCCGAAGGCGGATCCCGCGGTGCCGTGCAGCACGTCGGCCAGGCGCGGGCCGCCCGCCACGACGACGGTGAAGACGCCCTGCATGCGCCCACGCATCTCGTCGGTGGCGGCGGACAGCAGGATCGCCCCGCGGAAGACCATGGAGACCATGTCGGCCACCCCGGCCAGGGCGAGGAAGGCCACCGCGACCCACAGGTTGCGGCTCAGTCCGAAGCCGGTGATGGCCACCCCCCAGGCGACGACCGCCCCGATGACCATCCAGCCGTGCCGGCGGGCCCGGGAGAAGGTCCCGGAGAACAGCCCGCCCAGGACGGCACCGACGGGGATCGCCGCGAACAGCAGGCCCAGCGCGAGGCCTTCGCCGTACGGGGCGTAGGTCTGGGAAGCGAGCTGCGGGAACAGGGCGCGGGGCATGCCGAGGACCATCGCGACGATGTCGGCGAGGAACGACAGCAGCAGCACGGTGTGCCCGGAGACGTAGCGGAAACCGGCGGCGATCTCCTTCACGCCCGCGCGCCGCACCGCCGTGCCGGCCCGGGGCGGCAGCGACGGCAGCCGGTGGACCGCCCACACCGTCACGCACAGGGCCAGGGCGTCGATGAGGTACAGCTCGGGCAGCCCGATGACGGGGATGAGGGCACCGGCGAGCAGGGGGCCCGCCACCTGCCCGGTCTGCATCACGGTCGAGCCGAGGGCGTTCGCGGCGGGCAGTTCGTCCTCGGGGACCAGCCGGGCTATGGAGGCGTTGCGGGCCGGCGCGTTCAGCCCCCAGAAGGCCTGCTGCACGGCGAGCAGCAGCATGAGCGCACCCACCGACTCCAGTCCCACGAAGGCCTGGAGCCAGAACAGCAGCGAGGTGACGGCGATGCCGCTGTTGGTGATCAGCAGCAGTCTGCGCCGGTCCATGGCGTCGGCGATCGCCCCGCCCCACAGTGCGAACACGATCAGGGGCACGAGCCCGGCCAGGCTCGCGGCGCCGACCCAGGCCGAGGAGCCGGTGATGTCGTAGATCTGCTTGGGAACGGCGACGGCGGTGAGCTGGCTGCCGACGGCCGTGACGATGGTCGAGCCCCACAGTCGCCGGTAGGCGGGGCGGCGCAGAGGACGGGTGTCCATGGCCCAGCGCCGCCGGCCGCGCCGCCGGGGCGGCTGAGGTCCGGGCTCCCGCTCTTCGGTCGTGCTCTCGCTCGCGTCCACGCGCCGCTTCCTCGATGCTCGCTACATCTTTCCGGGCGGGGATCACTATCGCACCCGTCGCGGCCGTGCCGGCGGCCGGTCTCAGCTTCCGGCGATCAGTACGGCACCCAGCACGATCATGGTGGCGGCGACCAGGCCGTCCAGGACGCGCCAGGCGGCCGGCTTGGCGAGGAACCGGCCGAGCATCCGGGCGCCGAACCCGAGGGCGGTGAACCAGCACAGGCTGGCCAGCACCGCGCCGAGGCCGAACGTCCAGCGCAGGGAACCGTGGTCGGCGGCGACGGAGCCCAGCAGGAACACGGTGTCGAGGTAGACGTGGGGATTCAGCCAGGTCATCGCCAGGCAGGTGAGGACGGCCCGGCGCACCGATCCGGCCGCCTCCCCCTCCGTCCGCAGCGCCTCACCGCCGGGCCGGAACACCCGGCGGGCGGCCAGGGCACCGTAGACCAGCAGGAACGCGCCGCCGATCCAGCCGACCGCGGTCAGCGCGCCCGGCCACCGCACCACCACCGCGCCGACCCCGCCGACCCCGAGTGCGATGAGCGCCGCGTCCGACAGGGCGCAGATGGCGACCACGGCGAGGACGGCCTGGCGGCGGATGCCCTGGCGCAGGACGAAGGCGTTCTGGGCTCCGATGGCGACGATGAGGGACAGGCCGGTGCCGAAACCGGCGGCGCCGGCGGTGAAGGTGCTGGTCATGGCGTCGACGCTAGGGAGGCACCAGGCGTGGGGTCCAGCTAAAGATTCTTACGTATCATTAGCAGGCGTGATGATGACGGATCTGCCGCTGGATCAGGTGCGGACCCTGCTCGCCGTCGTGGACGAGGGCACCTTCGACGCGGCGGCGGCCGCGCTGCATGTGACGCCGTCGGCGATCAGCCAGCGGGTGAAGGCGCTGGAGCAGCGCACGGGCCGGGTCCTGCTGCTGCGGACGAAGCCGGTGCGGCCGACCGAGTCGGGTGAGGTGCTGGTGCGGCTGGCCCGCCAGGTGGCGCGGCTGGAGCACGACGCGTACGCGGAGCTCGGGCTGAGCGGCGACGGGGAGCCCACCCGGGTGTCCGTGGCGGTGAACGCGGACTCGCTGGCCACCTGGTTCCTGCCCGTCCTCGCACGCGTTCCGGAGGAGCTCCGGCTCTTTTTCGAGCTGCGCCGCGAGGACGAGGACCACACGGCGGCCCTGCTGCGGGAGGGCACCGTGATGGCGGCGGTGACCTCGTCTCCGGATCCCGTGCCGGGCTGCTCGGTCCGGTCGCTCGGGCGGATGCGCTACCTCCCCGTGGCCGCGGCGGGCTTCGCCGCGCGGTACCTCGGCGCACCCCTGGCACAGACGCTGAAGGAGGTGCCCGTGGTGGTCTTCGACCGGCGCGACGACTTCCAGGACGGCTTCGTCCGGCGGCTCACCCGGGGGCGGAGCGGCGCGAGCGCGCTGCGGCACTACGTGCCGACCTCGGAGGGCTTCGTCGAGGCCGTGGCCGCCGGTCTGGGCTGGGGTCTGGTGCCGGAACCCCAGGCGGATCCGTTGCTGGACGAGGGCCGGCTCGTCGGCTTCGCTCCGGGCCGCACGGTCGACGTGCCGCTGTACTGGCAGCAGTGGAAGCTCGACTCCCCCGCGCTGGCGCAGGTCGCCGAGACGGTGACGGCGACGGCGGCGCAGGCGCTGCGGCCCTGACGGTTCAGTCCCGGACGGCCTCCAGCCGGGCCGCCGCGCTGTCCAGCAGCATCTCCAGGGCCGCCGGATAGGCGCTGGTGAGCATGCGGGTCGCGAGTAGCGGCGCGGCCTCGGCGATGCGCGGGTGGGTCGTGGCGGGCAGGCGGGCGTACGTCGAGCGCCACATGTCCTCGTCGGCGTGCAGCGAGTCGCTGGGCAGGGCCAGGGAGGCGGCGTCCAGGGCGGCGAAGGCCAGGGTCTGGTCGATGAAGGCGTGGTAGATGCGCACGGTGTCGGGCAGCGGGAACCCGGCCGTGCGCAGGACGTCCAGGACGGCTTCGTCGGCGGCCAGCTCGTGGGCCCGGCCCGTGACCCGGTTCGTGGTCAGCAGGGCCGCCTGCGGATGGGCGAGATACGCGGCGTGGATGCGCAGTCCGAAGGACCGCAGGTCCGCCCGCCACTCCCCCGTGGGCCGCCAGCCCTGAAGGGCTTGGCCGATGAGCGCGTCGCCGATGGCGAGGGTCAGGTCGTCCATGCCCCGGAAGTAGCGGTAGAGCGTGCTCGGGTCGGCGTCCAGGGCGAGGCCGAGCCGGCGGGCGGTCAGTCCCGCGCTGCCGTGTTCGCGCAGCATGCGCAGCGCGGTCTCGACGATCAGTTCCTCGGACAGCACGGTGCCGCTCTTGGTGGGCCTGCGCCGGCGGCGTTTCTCCTCGGGCACCACGGGCTTGGGCACGGCGGGCTCCCTCCCCGGGGACCGGCCCCGGTCCTTATGCCAACGCCATTGACCTTATGACAGGGGGCGGCGTTTCATCTCCCTCAAGGACGCGTCGCGTTCTTCGCAAATAGGGAGTTTCTGTCATGCGTGTACTGCTCGTGGGTGCCGGTGGTGTGGGCGGGGCGATCACCCGGATCGCGGCCCGGAGGCCGTTCTTCGAGGCCATGGTGGTGGCCGACTACGACCCGGCTCGGGCCGAGGCCGCGGTCGCGGCGCTGGAGGGCGATCCGCGGTTCACCGCCGAGCAGGTGGACGCGGGCGACGAGGCGGCGGTGACCCGCCTGCTCGCCCGGCACCGTTGCGACGTCCTCCTCAACGCCACCGACCCCCGCTTCGTGATGCCGCTGTTCCGCGCCGCCCGCACCGCGGGCGCCACCTATCTCGACATGGCGATGTCGCTGTCCCGCCCGCATGCCGAGCGGCCGTACGAGGAGTGCGGGGTCAAGCTCGGCGACGAGCAGTTCGCCCAGGCCGCCGACTGGGAGAAGGAAGGGCTGCTGGCCCTCGTCGGCATGGGCGTGGAGCCGGGCCTGTCGGACGTCTTCGCGCGGCACGCCGCCGACGAACTCTTCGACGAGATCGAGGAGATCGGCATCCGTGACGGCGCGAACCTGACCGTCGACGGTTACGACTTCGCGCCCTCCTTCAGCATCTGGACCACCATCGAGGAGTGCCTCAACCCGCCGGTCGTCTACGAGACGGGCACGGGCTGGTTCACCACCGAGCCCTTCAGCGAGCCCGAGGTCTTCGACTTCCCCGAGGGCATCGGCCCGGTCGAGTGCGTCAACGTGGAGCACGAGGAGGTGCTGCTCGTCCCGCGCTGGGTCGACGCCCGCCGGGTGACCTTCAAGTACGGTCTCGGCCGGGAGTTCGTCGAAACGCTGAAGACGCTGCACCTGCTGGGCCTGGACCGCACCGACCCGGTGACCGTGCCCGGGCCGGACGGGCCGGTGAAGGTCTCGCCCCGGGACGTGGTCGCCGCGTGCCTGCCCGACCCGGCGACGCTCGGCGAGCGGATGCACGGCAAGACGTGCGCGGGCACCTGGGTGAAGGGCGTGAAGGACGGCGAGCCCCGCGAGGTGTACCTCTACCACGTGGTCGACAACCAGTGGTCCATGACGGAGTACGGCTCCCAGGCCGTGGTCTGGCAGACCGCGGTCAACCCCGTGGTCGCGCTCGAACTCCTGGCGACGGGCGCCTGGTCCGGTGCGGGTGTCCTCGGCCCGGAGGCCTTCCCGGCGCGGCCCTTCCTGGACCTGCTGACGGACTACGGCTCCCCCTGGGGCATGCGGGAGCAGTGAAGGACTGTCCGGGAACGCCCTGTTTCACGAACCATCGACAGGTGACCCGAAGAGGAGTAAGCATCCGAGAGAGCACGTTTCTACTGCGATGCAGGTGACTTCGATGGACAACTGGCGAGACCACGCTGCCTGTCGGCACGAGGACCCCGAGCTCTTCTTCCCGATCGGCACCTCCGGCCCGGCTCTGCTGCAGACCGAACAGGCCAAGGCGGTGTGCCGACGGCGCTGCCCGGTGCAGGAGCAGTGCCTGCAATGGGCCCTGGACACGGGTCAGTCCATCGGCGTGTGGGGCGGGACGAGCGAGAACGAACGGCGTGCGCTGAAGCGCCGCACGGCCGCCCGCCGCCGCTCCGGCTGACACCGGCCACCACCCCTGGGGACTCAGCTGCGCCGCAGCGGTCCCCAGGGGTTTCCCTGCCGGGCCACCTCCGCCTTCGCCTCGTCGATGGCCTTCGGGTCGATCCGGCACAGCGGGCGGACGTCGGTGACCAGCGGTTCGTTGTCGGGGCCGCGGGCGGCCTCCTTGCCGGCGAGCACCCAGGGGTGGACTCCCGGCCCCTTGTCGTGCGGAAGATGGGCGTAGTCGTGCAGGCGGCGGGCCACCCACACGCGGACCGGCCGGTCCTCCCACCACTCCTCGACGCCGAGGGGGCTGGCGGACAGCCCCGGCAGGGACACCCCCGTCAGATCATCGGTGCTGGACACCTTGCGGAGATCGATCTCCGGGCCGCGCGACCAGCGGACGTACAGGTTCCGGTGGCGTTCCACGAGCTCGGCGAGTTCGTCGAGTGTGCGCACGAGCCGCAGGTCGTCGGGGGCATTCATGTCATGACCTCCTTCCCCGGCGTGTTCAGGCGGACGGAGTACCCGCCCGGCACGAGCGGAACCGGTCGTCCGGCTCCGGGCGGTGCGGACACCCGGCCGGGGTTAGGCTCGCGGCACCCCCGGAGCGCCGAGAAGAGGAGCCGACCATGAGCGTGCGCGTGCGCCGTGTCTACGATCCTGCCGAGCCGGAGGACGGGGTGCGGGTCCTGGTCGACCGGCTGTGGCCGCGCGGGCTGGCGAAGGACGCGGCGCGGGTGGACGAGTGGCCGAAGGCGGTCACCCCGTCGACGGAGCTGCGGCGCTGGTACCACGCGGGCGGGGGCTCGTACGAGGAGTTCGCCGAGCGGTACGAGGCGGAGCTCGCCGCCGACGAGGCCGCCGAGGCCCTCGACGGCGTGCGCGCACTGCTGCGGAAGGGGGACGTGACGCTGCTGACCGCTTCGAAGACGCCGCAGGAGAGCCACGCGACGGTACTGGCCCGCCTCCTCCAGGCGTGAGACGGGCCGTCCGGCGAGGTCAGGCGGTCTGCTGGGCCGCCGCCCGGCCCGCCGCCCGCCCCGAGAAGAGGCAGCCGCCGAGGAAGGTGCCCTCCAGGGCGTTGTAGCCGTGGACACCGCCGCCGCCGAATCCGGCGACCTCACCGGCCGCGTACAGCCCCTCGACCGGCTTGCCGTCGGTCCCGAGGGCACGGGAGTCGAGATCGGTCTGGATGCCGCCGAGGGTCTTGCGGGTGAGGATGTGCAGTTTGACGCCGATCAGCGGCCCGGCCGCCGGGTCGAGGATGCGGTGCGGGGTGGCGACCCGGCCGAGGCGGTCGCCGATGTAGCGGCGGGCGTTGCGGATGCCCTGCACCTGGGCGTCCTTGGCGTAGGGGTTGGCGATCTGCAGGTCGCGGGCCTCGATCTGGCGCTTGATGCCGGCCGCGTCGAGGAGCGGCTTGTCGGTGAGTTCGTTCATCTTCGCGACGAGCTGCTCGACGGTGGAGGCGGTCACGAAGTCGGCGCCCTTGCGCAGGAACGCGTCGACCGGTCCGGGCGCGCCCTTGCCGAGGATGCGTTCCTTGAGGAATCCGGCGCGGTCCTTGGCGGTGATGTCGGGGTTCTGCTCGGAGCCCGACAGGGCGAACTCCTTCTCGATGATCTTCTGCGAGAGGATGAACCAGGAGTGGTCGTAGCCGGCGATGTCCTCGGTGGTACGCAGGTGTTTCAGCGTGCCGAGGGTGTCGTAGCCGGGCAGGAAGGGCCCGGGCAGGCGGCGGCCGAGGGCGTCGAACCACATCGAGGACGGTCCGGGCAGGATGCGGATGCCGTGGCCGGGCCAGATCGGGTCCCAGTTCTGCAGGCCCTCCGTGTAGTGCCACATGCGGTCGCGGTTGACCAGCCGGACGCCCGCCTCGGCGCTGATGTCGAGCATCCGCCCGTCCACGTAGGCGGGGACGCCGGTGACCATCTCGCGCGGCGGGGTGCCGAGGCGTTCGGGCCAGTAGCGGCGGACGATGTCGTGGTTCGCTCCGATGCCGCCGCTGGTGACGATGACGGCCTGGGCGGTGAGTTCGAACTCGCCGACCGCGTCGCGGCTGGAGGCGACGCCCCGGGGTGAGGGGTCCTCGGCCAGGACCGTGCCGCGCACGCCCCGGGCGGTGCCGCCCTCGACGTTGAGCGCGTCGACGCGGTGACGGTGGTGGAAGGTGAGCAGGCCGTCGCGGGCGGCCTGCTTGGCGTACCGCACGAACGGTTCGACGACGCCCGTGCCGGTGCCCCAGGCGACGTGGAAGCGGGGCACGGAGTTGCCGTGCCCGTGTGCCGTGAGGTCGCCTCGCTCGGCCCAGCCGACGGTGGGCAGGAACGTGATGCCGTGCCCGTCGAGCCAGGACCGCTTCTCCCCCGCGGCGAACTCGACGTAGGCGCGGGCCCAGCGCACGGCCCAGGAGTCCTCGTCCTCCAGCCGGTCGAAGCCCGCACTGCCGCGCCAGTCGCTCCAGGCGAGGTCGAAGGAGTCCTTGATGCCCAGGCGCCGCTGTTCGGGCGAGCCGACGAGGAACAGCCCGCCGAAGGACCAGAAGGCCTGGCCGCCGAGGTTGCCCGCGTTCTCCTGGTCGACGAGGGCGACCCGCCGGCCCCTGCTGGTCAGCTCGTGCGCCGCGACCAGACCGGCGAGACCCGCTCCGACGACGATGACATCGGCATCCATGGCGACCGTTCCCTTCTTCAGTTCTTCGTGTGGGCGAGGGTGCCGCTGCCATCGGTCAGCAGGGCCGTGAGCAGTTGCTTCAGCCAGGCGCGGGCGTGCTCGACGTCCCGGTCCAGCAGAAGTTGCGTGGTGACGCCGTCGTACGCGGCGACCACGGCACGGGCGGCGCCGTCGGCGTCGCCCAGGACCGCGGGCAATGCGGTGTGTCCGCGGGCCCGGCCGAGCCGGTCGGCGATGGCCTGCCGCAGCCGCGCGCGGTGTTCGAGCAGGCCCCGTGCGACCTCGGGGTCGCGGGCGGCGTGCACGAGGAAATCCGTCTTCACCAGGAGCCAGTCACGGTCGAGGAGCAGCACGTCGGTGACGCGGTCCACGGCGGCGGGCACGTCGAGGTCGGGCCCGTCGAGGGCGAGGGCGCCGGACACCTGCTCGGCGATCAGATCGGCCCGCTGGCGGTAGAGGGCGAAGAACAGCTCGTCGAGGCTGGAGAAGTTGGAGTAGAAGGCACCCCTGCTGTAGCCGGCGGCCTCGCAGACCTCCTCGATCGAGACGTGCCCGAAGCCTTTGGCCGCGAACACGGAGAACGCCGCGTCGAGGAGGTTGGCGCGGGTGTGGACCCGGCGCCTCGTCACGCGCCCGCTGCTTCCCTGGACAGCCATGCCCGGCCCCCTTTCGATACGCGACTGTATTGGATACATCACTGTATCGAAAGAGCCGAGCCCCCATGGAACACATATTCGATTCAGAGGTACGCTGGTTTCATGCACCTCCAGGGCTCCCTCTTCGACCAGGCCGACGAGCTGCGCCTCGGCCCTCTGGACGGGATCAGCCGCACCGACCTCGGCTTCGGCGCCTGGCTCGACGTGCTGCCGGGGTGGCTCAACGGCTCGGACGTACTGTTCGAACACCTGGCGGCCGAGGTCCCGTGGCGGGCGGAGCGCCGCAAGATGTACGACAACGTGGTCGACGTCCCCCGCCTGCTCGCCTTCTACGGCGTGGACGACCCGCTGCCGCACCCGGTGCTGACCGAGGCGCGGAAGGCACTCAGCACCCACTACGGCGAGGAGCTGGGCGAACCCTTCGCCACGGCCGGGCTGTGCTACTACCGCGACGGCCGGGACAGTGTGGCCTGGCACGGCGACCGGATCGGGCGCGGTGCGCGCGAGGACACGATGGTCGCGATCCTCTCGGTCGGAGCGCCCCGGGACCTGCTGCTGCGCCCCGTGGGGGGCGGCCGGGATACCGTCCGCCGTCCGCTGGGCCATGGCGACCTCGTCGTGATGGGCGGCTCCTGCCAGCGCACCTGGGAGCACGCGATCCCCAAGAGCACGCGGGCGACGGGGCCGCGCATCAGCATTCAGTTCCGCCCGCACGGCGTGCGGTGACGCGCCGCCCCGAACGTCCCCGCCGCGGCGGCCCGTTCGGCCGGACCCGGCGGTTCCGGCCGCCGCGGGGTCTGCTTTCCTTCTCCCGTCGGGAGCGGGAGCGGACCACACAACGCGGGGCGATCATGCGGGCAGGCATACAGCACGTCGCGGACGGCACCTACCTGGTGCACGGTTCGAACACCAACTGGGTGATCCTCACCGAAGGGGACGCCGTCACGCTGGTCGACACGGGCTACCCCGGCGACCGGGAGCAGCTCCTCGCCTCGCTCGCGGAGGTCGGCAGCGCCCCGGAGGCGGTCACGGCCGTCCTGATCACGCACGCGCACAACGACCACCTCGGATCCGCCGAGTACCTGCGCGCCGCCCACGGCACGCCCGTCCACCTGCACGAGGCCGAAGTGCCGCACGCGCGCCGGGAGTTCCTCCACCAGGTGTCCATCGGCACGGTACTGAAGAACGGCTGGCGCCCGGGGGTGCTGCCGTGGGCGGTGCACGCCCTGCGCTCGGGCGGCACGGACCACGTCCCCGTCACGGCCCCGCAGGCGTTCCCGGCGGCGGGCGCCCTGGACCTGCCCGGGCGGCCTGTGCCGGTGCACACACCCGGCCACACCGACGGACACTGCGCCTACCACCTGCCCGGCACCGGCGTGCTGATCTCCGGGGACGCCCTGGTCAGCGGGCACCCCACCTCACGGGTCGAGGGGCCGCAGCTGCTGCCGGACATGTTCCACCACGAGCGGCCGCGCGCCCTGGCCTCCCTGGACGTCCTGGCGGAACTGGAGGGCGAACTGCTGCTCCCCGGGCACGGGCCGGTCCACCGCGGGCCAGTGCGGGACGCCGCTCTCCGGGCCCGGGAACGCGCCCTCTAATCTGATGTGACGATCGGCGGCGAGACAAGGACACCCGGCCCATGGCACTGCAGATCAGCGCGACCAACCCGGAGCACCCCGCGCTCCTGCTGGAACTGCCGTGGGACGTCCCCCTGGAGGAGTGGCCGGAGGAGTACCTCGTGCCGCTGCCGCGCGGCATCTCCCGGCACGTGGTGCGCTACTCCCGGGCGGGCGACGAGGTGATCGCCGTCAAGGAGCTGGCCGAGCGCCCGGCGCTGCGCGAGTACGACATGCTGCGCGACCTGGACCGGCTCGGCATCCCGTCGGTGGACCCGCTGGCCGTGGTCACGGGCCGCACCGACGCGAGCGGGGCCCCGCTGGAGAGCGTCCTGGTCACCCGGCACCTGGGCGGTTCGATGCCGTACCGCTCGATGTTCGAGACGACCATGCGGCCGGCCACCATGCACCGGCTGATGGACGCGCTCGCCGTGCTCCTGGTGCGACTGCACCTGGCCGGGTTCGCCTGGGGCGACTGCTCCCTGTCGAACACCCTCTTCCGGCGCGACGCGGGCGCCTACGCCGCCTACCTGGTGGACGCCGAGACCGGTGACCTGCATCCGCAGCTCAGCCAGGGGCAGCGCGAGTACGACCTCGACCTCGCCCGCGTGAACATCAGCGGGGAGCTGCTGGACCTGGAGGCGTCGGGGGCACTGCACCCGTCCGTGGACCCGATCGAGTTCGGCACGGAGATCTGCGCCCGCTACCGCGGCCTGTGGGACGAACTGACCCGGGCCTCCGTCTACCCGGCCGGCAAGTACCACTACATAGAGCGCCGGATCCGCCGCCTGAACGACCTCGGGTTCGACGTCGCCGAGATGCAGATCGAGCACGCCTCGAACGGCGACACGGTCAGCTTCGTGCCCAAGGTCGTCGACGCGGGCCACCACCAGCGGCAGCTGCTGCGCCTGACCGGTCTCGACACGGAGGAGAACCAGGCCCGGCGGCTGCTGAACGACCTGGAGAGCTGGATGGCGACCCAGGACGACTACGCGCCGGGCGATCCTCTCGGAGCCCGCCCTGAAGTCCTGGCGCACCGCTGGGTGCGGGAGGTGTTCCGGCCGACCGTGCGGGCCGTGCCCGTCGAACTGCGCGGTGCGATGGACCCGGCGGAGATCTACCACCAGCTCCTGGAACACCGCTGGTACCTGTCCGAGCGGGCCCAGCACGACATCGGCCTCGACGCGGTGGTCGAGGACTACATCCGGAACATCCTGCCCACGGCCCGCAAGACGCTGCAGCCGACGGCGGAGTGAGGGGCCGGAGCCCTCACGCGTGCGGCACCACCGCCACCGGGCAGTCCGCGTGGTGCAGCATCCCGTGTGCCACCGAGCCGATGCGGGCCCCGACGGCCGTGCGGTGGGCCCGGCGTCCGACGACCATCAGCTGGGCCGTCCCGGCCACCGACAGCAGCACCTGGCTCGCGCTGCCCATCTCCACGTGCTCCTCGACCGGCACGCCGGGGAAGCGCTCCCGCCAGGGCCGGACGGCGGCGGCCAGGCTCTTCTTCTCGTACGGCTCCAGCCCGCCGGCCTCGTCGAGGAGCTTCAGCGAGCCCGGGCTGTAGGCGAAGACGGGCGGCAGGTTCCAGGCCCGGACGACCCGCACGGTCGCCCCGCGCGCGGCGGCCGTCTCGAAGGCGAAGCGCAACGCCTCGGCGCTGTCCTCCGGGTCGCCCTGCTGGCCGACGACGATCTCGCGCCCGGCGGCCTCGGACGAGGGCTGGTCGCCGGCCCGGACGAGCACCACGGGCCGGGTGGCCGCGGCGATCACCTGCTGGCCGACCGAGCCGAGCAGGAAGCCGACGATGCGGCCGTGCCCGCGCGAGCCGAGCACCAGCGTCTCGGCGTCGGCCGCGGCGGCCACCAGGGTGTCGGCCACCGGGCCCTCGATGACATCGGTGGTCACCGCGAGGTCCGGATGCCGTTCGGTGACCGTCCCGACGGCCTCGCTCACCGCGCTGTGCACCCACTCGCCCTGGCTGTCCGCGTCCCCCTCGATCCCCGCTTCCAGCGCCTCCTGCGGCTGGAACCGCCAGGCGTGCACCACGCGCAGCGGCCGGTCGCGCCGTACCGCCTCCCGCGCCGCCCAGGCGAGGGCCGCGAGGCTCTCCTGCGATCCGTCGACCCCTGCGGTGATCGGGCGTGTCATCCCGCTGCCTCCCTAGTCACGATCACTACCTGCTGCCGCCCAGTCTTCACTACGCCCGCCGCCGCCGATCTCCGTATCGGAGCGCTGCGCAGCGATCGAACATACGATGGGCTCAGGTCGGCGCGGTGCTCCGGGGCGCCGCGCCGTGAGTCGACCGCCCGGTGTGGGGGACGTATGGCACAGGCCGCCGATTCGGCGCGGACCGTCATCATGACCGTGGACGACGACCCGGGTGTCTCCCGTGCCGTGGCCCGGGACCTGAGGCGGCGGTACGGCGCGTCGTACCGGATCGTGCGGGCGGAGTCCGGCGCGTCCGCGCTGGACGCGCTGCGGGAGCTGAAGCTGCGCGGCGACCTCGTGGCGGTGATCCTGGCCGACTACCGGATGCCGCAGATGAACGGCATCGAGTTCCTCGAACAGGCCCTGGACGTCTACCCGGGCGCGCGGCGCGTGCTGCTGACCGCGTACGCGGACACGAACGCCGCGATCGACGCGATCAACGTCGTCGATCTCGACCACTACCTGCTGAAGCCGTGGGACCCGCCCGAGGAGAAGCTGTACCCGGTCCTCGACGATCTGCTCCAGGCGTGGCGGTCCAGCGACTTCCGGCCCGTGCCCAGCACCAAGGTCGTGGGGCACCGCTGGTCGTCGCGCTCCTCGGACGTACGGGAGTTCCTGGCCCGCAACCAGGTGCCGTACCGCTGGTACTCCGCCGACGAGCCGGAGGGGCGGCGGCTGCTGGCCGCGGCACGCGAGGACGGGATGCGGCTGCCCGTGGTGATCACACCGGACGGGACACCGCTGGTCGAGCCGGAGGCCGTCGACCTCGCCGCCCGGGTCGGGCTCGCGACGATGCCGACGGCCGACTTCTACGACCTGGTCGTCATCGGCGGCGGCCCGGCCGGACTCGGCGCGGCGGTCTACGGCGCCTCCGAGGGGCTGCGGACGGTCCTGGTGGAACGGTCGGCGACCGGCGGGCAGGCCGGGCAGAGCTCCCGCATCGAGAACTACCTGGGCTTCCCCGACGGCGTGTCGGGAGCACAGCTCACCGACCGGGCGCGGCGGCAGGCGGCGAAGTTCGGCGCCGAGATCCTCACCGCGCGCGAGGTGACGGCCCTGGAGGTCAACGGCGCCGCTCGCATCGTGCGGTTCTCCGACGGCTCGGCGGTCGCCGCGCACAGCGTGATCCTGGCGACCGGCGTGTCCTACCGGCAGCTGGCGGCGCCCGGCTGCGAGGACCTGACCGGCTGCGGGGTGTACTACGGTTCCGCCCTGACGGAGGCCCCCGCCTGCCAGGGGCAGGACGTGTACATCGTGGGCGGTGCCAACTCGGCCGGGCAGGCGGCGATGTACCTGTCCCGGGGCGCCAAGTCGGTGACGCTGCTGGTGCGCGGCGAGTCGCTGGCGGCGTCGATGTCGCACTACCTGATCCAGCAGATCGAGGAGTCGCCCAACATCCGGGTGCGCGCCCGCACGGTCGTCGAGGAGGCGCACGGTGACGGCCGTCTGGAGCGGCTGACCCTGCGGGACGTGGACAGCGGGCAGACCGAACAGGTCGACGCCCAGTGGGTCTTCGTGTTCATCGGCGCGGCCCCGCTGACCGGCTGGCTGGACGGCACGGTGCTGCGGGACGAGCGCGGGTTCATCCTCGCCGGGCCCGACCTGACCGCCGACGGCCGTCCGCCCGAGGGCTGGGAGCTGGACCGGCCGCCGTACCACCTGGAGACCAGTGTGCCCGGCGTGTTCGTGGCGGGCGACGCCCGCTCCGAGTCCGCGAAGCGGGTCGCGTCCGCCGTCGGAGAGGGAGCCATGGCCGTGATGCTCGTCCACCGGTACCTGGAGCAGTCGTGAGCGGGCGGGCGGCGCCGTGCAACCCGCAGGAGATCGGGGCGCTGTTCCTGTTCGAGAAGCTCACGCCCGAGCAGCTCGGCCGGCTGTGCGCCGAGGGGCGCGTGGAGCGGTTCGAGCCCGGGCCCGTGTACACCGAGGGCGAGCCCGCCACCTGCTTCTACGTGATGCTCGAAGGCACGGTGGTGCTGTACCGCCGGGTCGGCGGGGACGACGTGGAGGTGACCCGGACCTCCCAGCGCGGGGTGTACGCGGGGTCGATGCAGGCGTATCTGGGCGACCGGGTGCGGCAGGTCTACAACAACTCCATGCGCGTCACGGAGCCGACGCGGTTCTTCGTGCTGCCCGCCGACACCTTCGCGGGCATCATGCAGGAGTGGTTCCCGATGGCGGTGCATCTGCTGGAGGGGCTGTTCTTCGGTTCGAAGAGCACCCAGCGGGCGATCGGGCAGCGCGAACGGCTGCTGGCGCTGGGCTCGTTGTCCGCCGGTCTGACGCACGAGCTGAACAACCCGGCCGCGGCGGCCGTCCGGGCGACCGCGACGCTGCGCGAGCGGGTCGGCAAGATGCGCCACAAGCTGGCGATCATCGCACAGGGTTCCTACTCCCCCGAGGTCATGGCCAACCTCATCGACATCCAGGAGCGGACGGCCGAACGGGTCGCCAAGGCACCGGTGCTGAGTCCGCTGGAGGCGTCCGACCGCGAGGACGCCGTGACGGACTGGCTGGACGACCAGGGCATCCCGGAGGGCTGGCGGATCGCGCCCACCTTCGTCCAGGCCGGCCTCGACGTGGACTGGCTGGACCAGGTCAAGGCGGCGGTGGACGAGGACATCCTGCCCAGCGCGATCGGCTGGCTCAACTACACCGTCGAGACCGAGCTGCTGATGGACGAGATCAACGACTCGACCGCCCGCATCTCGCACCTCGTGGACGCGGCGAAGCAGTACTCCCAGCTCGACCGGGCGCCCTTCCGCCACGCCGACGTGCACGAACTCCTCGACTCCACCCTGCTGATGCTGTCGGGCAAGATCGGCAAGCGGATCAAGGTCGTCAAGGACTACGACCGTACGCTGCCGGAGGTCCCCGCGTATCCGGCGGAGCTCAACCAGGTGTGGACGAACCTCATCGACAACGCGGTCGCGGCGATGAACAGCGCGGGCGGGGAGGGGACGTTGACGGTGCGGACGGCCTCGGAACACGACCGGCTGCTGGTGGAGTTCCGTGACACCGGCGTCGGCATCCCGGCGGAGGACCGGGGGCGGATCTTCGACCCCTTCTTCACCACCAAGCCGGTGGGTGAGGGGACCGGGCTCGGGCTCGACATCTCCTGGCGGATCGTGGTCAACAAGCACCACGGGAGCATCCAGGTGGAGTCGGAGCCGGGCGACACGCGTTTCCAGGTACTGCTTCCGCTGACAGCGGTCGAGGAGGAGTCGGCATGAGTGCGGAGAACGGAATCGACCCGGGGGCCGCGCCGAGCGGCAGTGGCTGCGCGGAGTGCGACGCGGCGGGCGGGTGGTGGTTCCATCTGCGGCGGTGTGCGCAGTGCGGGCACGTGGGGTGCTGTGACAGTTCGCCGGCGAAGCACGCGACGGGGCATTTCCGGGAGACCGGGCATCCGTTCGTGCAGAGCTTCGAGCCGGGCGAGGACTGGTACTGGAACTACGAGACGAACGAGTTGTACGAGGGCGGGCCCGAGCTGGCAGAGCCGGTGAGTCATCCGGCCGACCAGCCCGCGCCGGGGCCGGCGGGGCGGGTGCCCGGTGACTGGGCGAAGATTCTGCGCGCCTAGGTGACCGAGGCTTTCCGGCCTACGGTGGCCGCGTCTCCTCCGCGGTCGATCGCGCCCGCACGGCGGAGCCGCACCCTGGCAAAGCCCCGCCCCTGAAAAGAAAGTTGGTTCTGTGCAGCAGGCGTCATCGGCCACGCCCGTCGTCGGACGGGATGCCGAACTCACGCGGATCTCCGGTGTCCTGGAGCGGGCGCGAGGCGGTGAGGCGAGGGCCGTGCTGATCGCCGGGGACGCCGGCGTCGGCAAGACCCGCGTGCTCGACGAGGCCGGCGGGCTGGCTGCCGCGACGGGCATGACCGTCGTCACCGGGCACTGTGTGGATCTCGGTGACGTGGGGCTGCCGTATCTGCCGTTCACCGAGATCCTGGGGGCGCTGGCCGCCGACGAACGGTTCTCGGACGCACTGGCCGCGTATCCCGTGGTCGAGCGGCTGCTGGGGGCCGGATCCGATGCCGTGCGGGACGTGGACGGGCGGTTGCGGCTGTTCGAGGGGATGGCGGGCCTGCTGGCCGATGTGGCGGAGGTCGCGCCGCTGTTGCTCGTGCTGGAGGATCTGCACTGGGCCGACCAGTCCTCGCGGGATCTGCTGCGGTTCCTGCTCGGCCGGGGCGTGCTCCGGCACCGGCTCGCCGTCTTCGCCTCGTACCGGACCGACGACCTGCACCGCAGGCATCCGCTGCGACCCCTGCTGGCGGAGCTGATACGGCTGCCCGTCGTCGAGCGGCTGGAGCTGCGGCCGCTGGCCGACCCCGATGTGGACCGGCTGGTGCGCGCCCTGGAGCCGAGGCCGCTGCCGGAGGCGACGGTGCGGCGGATCGTGGAGCGGGCCGAGGGTAACGCGTTCTACGCGGAGGAGTTGCTGGCCGCCACCGACACGGAGTCCGGTGGGGTGCCCAGCGGGCTCGCCGATGTGCTGCTGATCCGTTTCGAGCAGCTGTCCGAGACCGCCCAGCAGGTGCTGCGGACCGCCGCGGTCGCCGGGCGCCGGGTGGATCACGATCTGCTGCGGGAGGCGGCCGGGCTGCCGGAGACGGAGCTGGAGTCGGCGCTGCGGGCGGCGGTGGGGCGGCAACTGCTCGTCTCCGGGGACGACGACACGTACTCCTTCCGGCACGCCCTCGCCCGCGAAGCCGTCTACGCCGATTTGCTGCCCGGGGAGCGGGCGAGGCTGCACGGCGCGTTCGCGCGGCTGCTCGCCGGGCGCGGGAACCGCGCCGAGAGTGCCGCCGAGCGCGCCCACCACTACCGAGAGAGCCACGACCTGGCCGAGGCGCTGGCAGCTTCGCTGGAGGCCGCCGATCACGCCCAGCAGGTCGGCGCGCCGGCCGAGGAGCAGCGGCATCTCGAAACGGCCCTCGATCTGTGGCCGGCCGTCGGAGCCGAGGCCCGTCCGGCGGGCGGGGGTGTCGACCGGGTGACGCTGACCCTGCGGGCCTCCGCGGCGGCCGCGCACGCCGGGGAGCTGCACCGCGCGGTCGCCCTCACCCGGTCCGCGCTGGCGGAGCTCGGCCAGGACGCCGACTCCGAACTCGCCGCCCGGGTCCGCTACACGCTCGCCGGTGACCTGCTGCGGGTGGACAGCCTGACGGCGGCGTTCGCCTACAGCAGCGAAGCCCTGGCGATGATCCCGGAGGACCCTCCTTCACACACGTGGGTGTGGGCGGCGGCCACTCATGTCCTGGCCGCACGGCACGTCGGGGAGAACGAGACCGCGCTGAAGGTGGCCCGCCGGGCCCTGGGGGTGGCGGAGCGGCTTCGGGTGACCGACGCCCAGGCGGACCTGCTGATCTCGCTGGCCGTTTTCGACGGCGAGGGGCGGCGCGGCCCGGAGGGCCGTCAGCGGCTGCTCAAGGCCCGGGAGCTGGCTGGGAGTTCGGGCAACGCGCCCGTCGAGCTGCGTGCCCTGTTCAACCTGGCCATGGGCTGCTACGAGTCCGGTGCGCTGGCGGAGTGCGTGCCCTTCCTGACGGAGGGCCTGGACCGGGCCCGGCGCGCCGGGCTGCTGTCGTCGCCGTATCCGCTGGAGATGCGCTACCTGCGGCTGCTGGTGCTCAACGTGCTGGGCCGCTGGGACGAGTGTGTGCGGGCGGCGGCGGCCGACGCCGAGGTGCTGCCGGCCGCCGGCGGGTACACGATGGGCCCCGCGCTGTTCGTGGCCCTCGCGCGGGGTGACGTCGCGGCGGCCGACCGGGCGCGTGCCCTGCTGGAGGGGCCGTTCGACTGGATGGCCTCCCTGGTGGCGGGCATCGTGCTCACCGAAGCCGCGGCGCTGCGCGGTGATCCGGAGGACGCGGTGCGGTGGATGCGGTCCACGGTCGCGGCTCTCACCGACGAGACGGGCGCCCGTCCCGATGTGACGGTCCGGCTCGCCGCCCTGGCGCTGGCGGCGGTGGCCGACGCGGCCGCGGGGCTGCGGCTGACCGGGGACGAGGCCGGGGCGCGCCGCTGGACGGACACCGCGTCGGACCTGGTGGAACTGGCCCGGGCCACGGCAGCCCGGGGCGAGAACGGCGCCGCCCAGGGCCCTGAGGGGCAGGCGTGGCTGGCGCGTGCCGAGGCGGAGTGGCTCCGGGCCCGGTCGGGGCCGGACGTGGCGGCCTGGGCCGCGGCGGTGACCGCGTTCGGCTACGGCGACGTCTACGAGCGGGCGCGGTGCCGGCTGCGCTACGCCGAGGCCCTGGTGGCGGCCGGGCAGCGCGAGGCGGCCGCCGCCGAGGCCCGCGCGGTCCGGGAGACCGCGGACCTCCTGGGCGCCACGCCCCTGCGGGACCGGGTGGACACCCTGATCCGTCGCGGCCGGCTGTCGGACAGGCCCGGCGGCGACGACGGGGCGGCCGTGCTCACCGCGCGCGAGCAGGACGTGCTGCGGCTGCTCGCGCTGGGCCGCAGCAACCGGCAGATCGGCGAGGAGCTGTTCATCAGCGGCAAGACGGCGAGCGTCCACGTCTCCAACATCCTTGCCAAGCTGGGCGCGTCGAGCCGCGGCGAGGCGGTGGCGATCGCCTACCGCGAGGGCCTGATCGCCCCGGAGCCGTCGGCGTCCGGCTGACGGGCGGGACCGTGAGCCGGGTCGGCGGCCGCCGTGGGTCGTCCGACGCCGCCGACCCGCCGCCCGTGGCCGCCATCCCGGTGCGGGCCGGTCCCGGGCGCGGCGGACCGGTGCGGTGCGGCGGACGTGGGCGGTGTGCCGGGCCGTGCGCCGTGGGGCGGTGTCAGCGAGTTCCGCAGTCGAGGCTCCCGGGGTCGACCGCCTCCGCCATCGCCCGCATCCCCTTGTCGTTGGGGTGCAGGTGGTCGCCGCCGTCGAAGGCGGCGAGCATCCGCTCGGGATCGGCGGGGTCGCGCAGGACGCGGTCGAAATCGGTGACCGCGTCGAACTCGCCGCTGCCGCGGATGAAGGCGTTGACCTGCCGCCGCACCGCTTCCCCGGCGGGGTCCCACTCCTGCCAGCCCTTGTAGGGGGCGATCGTGGCGCCGACGACGCACTTCCCGGCCGCGTGCGCCCGGTCGATCAGCTTGCGGTATCCGGCGATCAGGCCGGCGCCCGTGGCACCGGGCTCGGCCTTGATGTCGTTGACGCCCTGGAAGAGGAAGACCGTGCGAACGCCCGGGAGGGAGAGCGCGTCCCGCTCCATGCGGTTCAGTGCGCTCTGCCCGGGGCCGTCCAGGAGGACCTTGTTCCCGGCGATGCCCGCGTTGGCCACTCCTGCGACCGTGGAGCCGGACGCGGCCAGACGGCGGGCCAGGTGGTCGGGCCAGCGGCGGTTGCGGTCGGTCGTGGACTGCCAGCCGTCGGTGATGGAGTCGCCGAGGGCGGCCACGGCCCCGGTCCCCTCGCGGGGCCGTACCGTGACGGCGTCGAGGTAGAACCAGGAGCCGGTCCTCCGCTTCCAGTTCGCCGCGCCCTCCTCGGCGGCGTGGTCCCCACGCGTGGTGTACGACGTCTGCATCGCCAGCCAGTGCCCGGTGAGCGCGCCGCCCGCCCGGGGCACGTGCAGGCTGACGGCGAGGGTGCGTCCTGCGGGGACGTGGCCGGGCAGCGGGTCGCTGTAGACGATGCCGCCGGCCGGGACGGTGACGGAGTGCGCGCCGTCGAAGGTGAGGCGCCTGTTGCTGCCGGGGACGAGTGCGGCGCCGCGGCGTTGCAGTCCCGCGTGGACGTCGGCGAACGCCACCGGCTGCTCGCCGAAGGCGTTGGACAGCCGCACTCTGAGGTCGCTGCCGCCGACGCTGGTGTGCACCATCAGCCGGTAGCCGCGGTCGTCCGCCGCCTCGCCGACGTCGCCCGCGGAGGCGGCCCAGGTGACCACGCCGCGCCCGGCCGCCGCCGGGGCGCCGGGCGGCGGACTCGGCCGTTCCCCCGGGGGTACCGTGCCGGTCCCGCAGCCCAGGGCGATGCAGGTGGAGAGGGCGGCCAGGGCGGTACGGCCGCGGGGGCGTGCGGTGCGGGGCATCGTCGGCGCTCCTTCGGCCGGTCGGTCCTGTGCGGGCGGTGTCACGGGCGTACGACACGGTAGTGGTGCTCTCGTCGGCGTCCGTGGGGGGTGGTGTCGCCGGGCGTGCCGCGCCGCCGGCGTGGGACGGGGCGAAGCCGCACACCACACATGCGGCCTCGGCCGGGGCGACCGCATCGGAGAGGCCGGCGCGGGAACCCACGTGCCCCTGCGGCCGTTGTCCGGGCAACCGGTCCCGCGCGGGGAGGGCAGGGCGGCACGATGAACGAGTTGGTTCCCGGGGGAAATCTGACCCTCCCCGGAGGTGCGGTGAGCGTCCGGGTGCCCGGTCCGTTCGACGTGTCCGCACTCGTGACGGACGACGGCGGAAAGGTCCGGGACGACGGCGACTTCGTCTTCTACAACCAGCCTTCGGCGCCGGGAGCCGTCCTGCGGGGCGACGAGCTCGCCTGTGGCCAGCGTTCCCCCGCCGACGTCGTGGAGGGCTGGATGAACAGCCCCGGCCACCGGGCCAACATCCTCAGCCCGGTCTTCACCCACATCGGCATCGGTTTCGCCGGGGGCGGCCGGGCGGGCACCTACTGGACCCAGCTCTTCGGCGGCTGACCGCGCTGGGACCCGGCATTCGGCGCGATCTTGGCGGAGGGAGACGCTCCGGGCGAGGATGCCGGTATGAAGGGTGACCTCTTTTCCAGTGAGCACATGGTGCAGCCGGCCGTGGCGCCGGGTATGACGATCGAGAACTCCAAGTGCGTCCGTTACACGGTGAACGGCGAGATGCTCGCCCGGCAGGGCGCGATGATCTCCTACCGGGGCAACCTCCAGTTCGAGCGCAAGGGCCAGGGCGTGGGCGGCATGCTCAAGCGCGCGGTCACGGGTGAGGGGCTGCCGCTGATGGCGGTGCGCGGGCAGGGTGAGGCCTGGTTCGCGCACGAGGCGCAGAACTGCTTCATCGTCGACGTCGAGCCCGGTGACGAGTTCACGGTCAACGGCCGCAACGTCCTGTGTTTCGACGCCACGTTGTCGTACCGCATCGCGACCGTGAAGGGCGCCGGCATCACCGGCGGCGGACTGTTCAACAGCGTCTTCTCCGGGCACGGCAAGCTGGGCCTGGTGTGCGAGGGCAATCCGCTCGTCATCCCCGTCTCGCCGCAGTACCCCGTGTACGTCGACACGGACGCGATCGTCGGCTGGACCGCGGGCCTGCAGACCTCCCTGCACCGCTCCCAGTCCATCGGCTCTATGCTGCGCGGCGGCTCCGGGGAGGCGGTGCAACTGCTGCTCCAGGGCGAGGGCTACGTCGTCGTCCGGCCGAGCGAGGCGACCCCGCAGAAGGCCGGCCAGCACTGAGGGCCCGTCAGGTGATCTGCGCCTCACAGGCAACCCGGTCCGTGCCTCCGACGTCTTGACCGGCAACAGGTGATGCCCTGGCCCTTGTGGCCAGGGCAGCTTTCCACCCCTCTATACACACCATGTATACGCACCGTGCATACATGGTGCGTATACGGACCGAAAGGCAACGATGTACGGCAAGGCATTCGCCCCGGAGTACCAGGGGGCACTCACCACCCTGTCCGTCAACTCCTCACTGACCGACGTCCTGGCCGCCGGTACCGAGCAGTTGAGGGCGGCCGAGCGCGCCGGGCAGCCCGCGGAGGCGGCGCGTTCCGGGCTGGCGGTGGCCGAGGCGCACCGCCGGCTGGGCCGGGTCGAGGACGCGGACCGGGCCTGGAAGGCGAGCTACCGCGCGGCCCGGGAGGCCGGGGACCTCGGGGCGATGGCCTGGGCGCTGTGGAGCGGCGGCACGCTGGCCCGGCAGCGCGGCGCGCTCCCGCTGGCCCGCAGACTGCTCCGGCTGGCGGCCGATCTGGGCGAACAGGGCGGGGACATCGTCGTCCGCGGCTACTCGCTGGCCGGCCTGGCCGAGACCGGCCGCATCCAGGGCGACTACGAGGCCGTCGGCCGGCTGCACGAGCAGTTGCTCGCCGAGGCCCGGCGGCGCGGGGAGGCGCGGCACACGGTGTGGGCGCTGGAGGGCATCGCGCAGATGCACCGCAACACCGGGCGTTACGACACGGCGTACGCGCTGTTCGAGGAAGCCGCCGAGATCGCCGCCCGTGCCGACGACCGACGCGGCCACGCCTGGGCGCTGCGCGGGCTGGCCGATGTGGTGTCGGTGCGCGACGGCGACACCGAGCGGGCGCTGGAGCTGCTGAGCGAGGCGGAGACGACGTGCCGCGCGATGCGGCTGTCCAGTGCGCTCGCCTACAACCACAAGATGCGCGGCAACGTCCTGTACCGGGCGCGGCGTTACGCGCAGGCACGTGAGCTGTACGAGCAGGCGCTCGAAGAGTTCCGGGAGATGCGCGAGCCGCGCGGGGAGGCGCTGTCGCGGCTCGGGCTCGCCAAGTCCCTGGCCCGCCTGGGCCGCGACCGTGACGAGACGGCGGCCGAACTGGCCGACCTCGCCGGTCTGCTGGAGCGCATCGGTCTGCAGCACGCCCGCCGGATGGTGGCCCGGGCACACGACGAGCTCGGCATACCGGCGGCCGCTCGGGCGACGGAGGCGGCACGGTGACGGCGCTGCCGACGACACTGGAGGCGGCCCGCCGGGGCACCGCGACGGCATCGCCACCCACCGCGCAGCGCGATCCGGCGACCGGCGCGGACGTCGCCCTCCGGGTCCTCGACCGCTGCCGCGACCTGGTCCGGCCGGCCCTGGAGGAAGCCGTCGGGCGGCTGCATCCCTGGGTCGGTGAGATGGCCGCGTATTCCCTCGGCTGGTGCGGGGCCGGCGGCGCGCCGGCCGTCGCCTCCGGCGGCAAGGGCGTACGGCAGGCGCTCGCGGTGCTGGGCTCCGAGGCGGCGGGTGCTCCGGAGCGGGCCGGGGTGGCGGCGGCCGTCGCGGTGGAACTGGTGCACACCTTCTCCCTGCTGCACGACGACATCATGGACGGCGACGCGGACCGGCGGGGCCGCCCGACGGTATGGAAGGCCTACGGCACGGGGCCCGCGGTGCTCGCGGGCGACGCCCTGTTCGCCCTGGCCGTCGAGACCCTCGCCGCCCAGCCGCGGGGCGCGCAGGCCGTCCGGACTCTGTCCGCGGCGCTGGGTGACCTGGTGCGCGGACAGGCGGACGACCTCCTGTTCGCCGATCGTCCGTGGACAGGGCCGGAGCGAGTGAGGCCGGACGAATACCGGGCGATGGCCGAGCACAAGACGGGCGCGCTGCTGGGCTGCGCGGCGGCACTGGGTGCCGTGCTCGGGGGTGCCGGCCCCGGGACGGCCGCCGCACTCGACCGGGCGGGCCGGCATCTCGGAGTCGCGTTCCAGATCGTCGACGACGTGCTGGGGATCTGGGGCGATCCCCGGGTCACCGGCAAGCCGGTCCACGGTGATCTGCGCGAGCGGAAGAAGACGTACCCGGTGCTGGTGGCACTCGGTTCCCCGCTGGGCGGCCGCGCCGCCGCGCTCCTGGAGACGGGGGGCGCGCCGGGAACGGCCGCGGCGCTGATCGAGGAAGCGGGCGGCCGTTCGGCGGCGATGACGGAGGCCCGGCGGCACCTCACCGCCGTCGAGACGGCGCTGGCCGGGACACCGTTGGCCACGGGAGCCTCCGAGGACCTGCGGTCGCTGCTCGCCTACCTGGTACGGCGCGACACCTGAACGCCCTGCGGCCGGGCAGGGGTGCCGGGGGTCCGCACACGACCCACCTCGTCCCGCCCCTGCCAGGTCCATCGACGTGCACCCCGCCACCCGCACCGCTTTGACCTTGCCCCTTCCCCCGCGTCAGGGTTCGACACGGCGCGTTCCGCGACCCCGCGCCGGAAGGATGGCCGACATGACCGGGATCTCGGAGATCGAGGCCGTGGCCGGGCGGATCGCCGGGCACGTCGTACGCACCCCGACGGTGGACAGCCCTGGGCTGTCGGAGCTGCTCGGCGCGCCGGTCACCGCCAAGCTCGAACTGCTCCAGCGCACCGGCTCGTTCAAGGTGCGCGGGGCGGTGGCGAAGCTGCTGTCGCTGGGCGCGGCCGATCGGGCCGCCGGGGTGGTGGCGGTCAGCGGCGGCAATCACGGGATCGCCCTGGCGGTCATGGCCGCGGCCCTCGATGTGAAGGCGACGGTGGTGATGCCGCGCTCGGCACCCGCCCGTGCCGTCGAGATCGCGGAGGCGGCCGGCGCGTCGGTGCGGCTGACCGACGACATGGACGGCGCGTTCGCGCTCATGACGCGGCTCCAGCAGGAGGGTCTGACCCTGGTCCACCCCTTCGACGACCCGGTGGTGATCGCCGGGCAGGGCACGGTCGGGCTGGAGTTCGCCGCCGACGCCGGTGAGCTCACCGACATCCTCGTGAGCATCGGGGGCGGCGGTCTGATCGCCGGTGTCGCGGCCGCACTGCGGGCCCGCCGGCCCGGGGTGCGGGTGTGGGGCGTGGAGACCGAGGGCGCGCAGGCCATGTCCGAGGCGCTGGCGGCGGGCGGCCCGCTGCCGGTCGCCCTGTCGTCGATCGTCTCCACCCTCAGCGCCCCGTCCGTGTCGCAGCTGACGTACGACCATGTCTCGGCCCTGGTCACCGAGGTTCTCGTGGTTCCCGACCGGGAGGCCGTGCAGGGCTCCCTCGACCTGGCCGACCACGCCAAGGTGTGGGCCGAACCGGCGGCGGGCTGCCTGCTTCCCGCCGCCCGGCAGGTTTTGGAGCGGGTCGGCGACGGTGCCCGGCTCGGCCTGGTGGTGTGCGGGGGCAACGTGACGACGGGCGACCTGTTCGCCTGGTCGCATCGCTTCGGTCTGCGCTGACGATCCGGCGCCTGTCGGGGAATCCGTCGCGGAATTCATCGGAGGGCTCGGAGTTCAGACGTCGTACACGTTCGCATTTACCGCCGGTTACCACCAGGCCGGGCCGGAATTCGCCAATGAACGGCCAGCCACGGGCGAATTCCTCGCGCCCGTGGCAGCCCGGGCGGCCGAGGTGAACCGCACCCGAGCCCGCGAAAGACCGTTTTCCCTCGCACACTTGATCCCATCTTTTGAACAAAAGACAAGAATGAACACCGAGTTGTGATCCGATTGAACGCGGACGGGCTCACTCCCCGTACTTCTGGAAAAGGTGAGAGCCAGGTTTCCAGCGAGGGATGGCCATGGGCAGGGCGCACGTCTCCACACACCAGTTGGTCGCCGGCCGGTACCGGCTGCTCGAGATCATCCAGCGGGAGACCAACCGCATCTGCTGGTACGCCGAGGACACCGGGACCGGCGAGATCTCCCGCCCGTGCCTCGTGACCCAGGTCGGGCTTCCGGAGGACCCGGGCGGGGCCGAGCGCCGGGCCGCGGCCCGCCTGCTGCGTACGACCGAGAACATGGCGCTGCTGTGCCCCGGCCGCATCGCCACGGTCGTCGACGCCGCGGAGGAGGCCGGCGCCCTGTGGACCGTCAACGAGTGGATCGACGGCACTCCGCTCGGCGAACTCCTCTCGGAGCAGGGCACGTTCAACTACGTGCGGGCGGCGCGGATCGGTCTGGAGCTGCTCGACGTGCTGGACGCCGCGCACGCACAGGGCATCACCCACGGCGAGCTCAGCCCGGGCCAGGTGTTCGTACGCGAGGACCACTCGGCCGTCGTCACCGGCTTCGGCCTGGCCGGCGCGACCCTCGCGCCGCGTCTGACGGCACCGGCGTACGCGTCCCCCGAGCAGGCCCGTGACCAGCGCATCGGACCCGCGGCGGATCTGTGGGCGCTGGGCGCGATCCTGTACACGATGGTCGAGGGGCGCCCGCCGTTCCGGGACCGGGGGCGTCCGGAGAACACCCTGAAGGGCGTGGACCGGCTGCCGCTGCGCACGCCGGTGCGCGCCGGGCCGCTCACCCAGGTCGTGCAGGGGCTGCTCCGCAAGGACTCACGGGAGCGGCTGACCCGCCCGGTCGTGCGGGAGGCGCTGACCCGCGCGCTCAGCGAGGACCCCGAGGCGGCCCTGGCCACGGCGCCGGTCCCGCGGCTGCGCGGCGCCTACGCCGCGATGCTGCCGGGGAGCCCGGTGTGGAGCAGACGGACCATGGTGGCGGGGACGGCCCTGGCCGTCGTCACCGTCGCGGTCGCCGTGCTCGCCGCGACCCAGGGGCTGCCCGGCACGGACGGCGGCAGCGACGCGGCCGAATCACCGGCCCGGCCGCCGGCCTCCGCCGCCACACCGGGCGAGGGCACCGGTGGCGTCAGCCCCGATCCGTCCGGGCCGCCCAGTCCTCCCAAGTCTCCCTCCCCCACTCCCTCGTCCCCGTCCCCCACTCCCACGCCCACACCGTCCGCCCCGGCCACGGCCCTGCCGCCCGGCTTCCAGCGCTACCGAGCGGCGGAGGGTTTCTCCCTCGCACTGCCCGAGGGCTGGAAGCGGCTGGACACCGACCGCGACGGCGCCGCGTACCGGGTCGTCTTCGGCGCCAAGGGGGACGACCGCACGCTGGCCGTCACCTACAGCGAGCAGGCGGGTCCGGACCCCGTGGCCGTGTGGCGGGACGACGTCGAGCCGAACCTCAAGCAGGCCGACGACTACGACCGGATCGGGGCGATCCGCGCGACGACGTACCAGGGCCGCAAGGCCGCCGACATGGAATGGACCGCGGACGTCGACGGCATCCGGGTGCACACCCTCGGCCGGGGTGTCCTGCTGGGCGGCGGCCGGAGTTTCTCGCTGCGCTGGACGACCCCGGACGCCGACTGGGAGGACGCCGCCAACCAGGTGGCGCTGCGCACGTTCTTCAAGACCTTCCGGCCCGGCTCAGCCTGAGCGGCGCGGGGCGCACAGGGCGGTGAGCCGTCCGCCGTGCAGCGGCTGGGTGCGCCAGGACGCGGTGAGCGTCCCGTCGGCGAGGGAGCAGGTCAGTGCCAGACGGTGCGGGGTCTCCAGGAACACCACGTCCACGGCCAGCGTGCCGGCATCGGTCCAGCCGCCGCTCACCGCGGTCGGCACGGGTTTCTCGGCGACCGTCCAGTCCTCCCCCGCAAGACGCAGGGCGAGCCGGTCCGGGTGGTCCGCCCGGTCGCCTTCACCGGTGAGGGTGAGCGTCCAGCCGTCCGCGTCCCGGTCGAGCCCGGCCGACCGGACCGGCCCCGTCTCCGCGGAGCGCGTGAACGCGGCGGCCGTCCAGTCCGGCTCCCGCTCCGGGGGTGCGGGACGGCCCGGGGCGGGCGGCAGCGCGAGCCGGCCGAGGCGCTCCCGCAGCTCCGCGTCGGCGGCGTCGCGGCCGGTCAGCGGCCCGGGGCCGAAGGCGGGCAGCAGATGCTCCCAGACCAGGTTCAAGTACTCCTGCATCCGCTCGGTCGCGGAGGTCGCCGCGATGACCACGTCGTACTCCGGCAGCACCAGGCAGAACTGGCCGTACGCGCCGTCACCCCGGTAGCCGTGCCGGGACGTCCAGAACTGGTAGCCATAGCCCCGGTCCCAGTCCTGCCGGTCCACGTCTCCCATCGCTCCGGCGGTCGGTATGCGGGGGTGCGAGGCCCGGGCCGCCCATCCCTGAGGCAGCAGTCGCTTGCCCTCCCACAGCCCGTCGCGCAGATACAGCTGGCCGAGCCGGGCGACGGCGTCGGTGGTGGCGTGCAGACCGCTGAAGCCGAGCTCGCGGCCGGCGCGGTCGCACCGCCAGGCCGCCTCGCCGATGCCCAGCGGGTCCAGCAGCCGGGGCCGCAGGTACGCGGTGAGCGGCCGGCCGGTCACGCGCTGGACGATCGCGGCGAGCGTGTAGGTGGCGGGCTGGTTGTAGGCGAAGACCGTGCCCGGGTCCCCGTCGGGCGGCAGCTGCAGGAATCCTCGGACGGGCTCGGCGGGGTCCCTCCCGAAGGCCTCGTGGACGGTGTCCCGCCGGTGGCCGCTGGCCATGGACGCCACGTGCCGGACGAGCATGGCCCGGCTGCGCGGATCGGTGATGCCGGCCTCGAACTCGGGGAAGTACGAGATCACCGGCGCGTCGAAGTCGAGCAGTCCCTCGGCCTCGGCCAGGGCGGCCGCGGTCCCGGTGAAGCTCTTGCTGAGCGAGTACAGCAGGTGGAGTCGCTCGGGGGTGTACGGCGCCCACCAGCCGGAGGCCACCAGGCGCCCGTGCCGCATGATCACCAGACTGTGCGGCTCGATCTCGGGGGCGGCTTCGAGGGCGTCGAGGAAGGCGTGGACACCGGAGGCGTCGACACCCTCGGCGGCCGGGCCGGAAGTCGGCAGGGGGGAAGCACTCATGGATGCATCCTGCACCCGTCGGCGACCTTGATCGAGCCGTTTCCGGGCCCGCTCTCAGGGGACTCGCCGGTTATGGTGCAAATCGGATACACGATGATGACCGAGCAGGCCGGCCCCCGTGACCTCGTCGACCACGTGGTCCGGGCCGAGGAGGCCGGCTTCGACTTCTCGGTGACCTCCGACCACTACTTCCCGTGGCTGCGCTCGCAGGGTCACTCGCCGTACGCGTGGGCCGTGCTCGGCGCGGCCGCCCAGGCCACGTCACGTATCCCGCTGATGACGTACGTGACGTGCCCGACGTTCCGCTACCACCCCGCGGTGGTGGCGCAGAAGGCGGCGACGGTGCAGTTGCTGTCCGAGGGCCGGTTCCGGCTGGGACTGGGCTCGGGCGAGAACCTCAACGAGCACGTCGTGGGCGGCGGCTGGCCCTCCGTCGATGTGCGGCACGAGATGTTCGAGGAGGCCGTGGAGATCATTCGCGCCCTCTTCGAGGGCGGGCACGTCAACCATCGCGGCACGCACTTCGACGTGGAGTCGGCCCGGCTGTGGGACCTCCCCGACGAGGCGCCGCCGATCGGTGTCGCCGTCTCCGGTGAGCGGTCCTGCGAACTCGCGGGGCGGCTCGGCGACCTGGTGATCGCCACGGAGCCCAAGGCCGGGCTGCTGGAGGCCTTCGACCGGCACGGCGGCCGGGGCAAGCCCCGGGTCGGCCAGCTGCCGGTCTGCTACGACCCCGACCGGGAGGCGGCCGTCAAGCGGGCGCACTCCCAGTTCCGCTGGTTCGGCAGTGGCTGGAAGGTCAACTCGGAGCTGCCGCATCCGGATTCCTTCGAGGCGGCGACCCAGTTCGTCACGCAGGACGACGTCGCCGAGGCCATTCCGTGCGGTGACGACCCGGACGCGTTCGTCGAGGCCGTCCGCCCGTACGCCGAGGCCGGGTTCACCGAGGTCGCCCTCGTGCAGATCGGTGGCGAGTCGCAGCCGGCGTATCTGGACTGGTCGGAGAAGACGCTGCTGCCCGCGCTGCGCGACGCGTTCGGCTGAACTCCTCGGCCAGCGCTTCGACGGCCTGTTCCACCAGTTGAGCCCTCCGTCCAGGAGGGCTCTTCTTCACGAGCGCGCTCACCCGCTGGGCCTCCTGCGTCGTGGGCAGGAACCCGGCGAGCAGCAGGGGCAGCAACAGCCGCCGGACGAGCACTTCGCTCTCCGAGGTGACCTGCGGCCTGCGCACCACCGAGACGTTGACCCGGATCGCGTGTTCGTTGCCGGGCGGGACGCCCGGACGGTCCGTCTCGACCGCGGCGTAGCGGAAGCCGTGCGCCAGGTCGCAGGCCGGGCAGCCGGCCGGGCCACGGGCGATCCTGCCGCCGCAGTCGGGGCACACCAGCCGGTCGAACGCGGCGTCCACGATCCGCCAGTCGTACCGATCCGGTTCGGCGGCGACCATCTCGGCGAGCGCGCGTTCCTGGTCGCCGCCCGCGACGGTGTCCCACTGCCGCAGGAAGGCGGCCCACGCCCCCTCGACGAGGCCGTCCACGAGGTCGCGGCAGACGGCACAGGCGGGGCCGCCGCCGTACGCGTAGCCGTGGCACTCCGTACAGCGGCGCAGCATGACGTCCGTCTCCTGCCGCACCACGCCGGACATCGTCGCGCACGCGCGCCCGGCGGCGACAGCGGTTTTCGGACGGGCCGCCGCCCGGGTGTGGACAGCGAGGTCAGCGGGTGCCGCTAGGCTTCCGTGCGCACCTCGTGCCGTCCGATCTGCCCCGCCCCAGGAGAGTCGTCCGTGACCGTAGCCATCACCCCGCCCGAGACGTCCCCCGCTTCCCCGGCGCCGCTGTCCGACCTGGTCGCGCGGGACGCGCGGGAGTTCGGGGCGTACGCCCGGACCGGGGGGTGGGCCTTCGGGCTGAAGGTGGCGCGCAGTGTGCGTCCCGGCGGGCAGGGCGCGGACGAGACGCCGAAGGTGTCCGCGAAGGAGTTCGCGGAACTGGCCGGCTGCTCCCCGGAGCGGGTCATGCGCTACTACAAGGCGTGGGACCGGGCGGCCGACGACGGGATGGTCCCGCACTTCGAGGCGCTGACGCCCGGTCAGGAGGTCGAACTGCCGGATGCCGACGTGTGGCTGGGCTACTACGTCTCCCGGAACAGCGCGACCTCCGAGCGCGGCACCGCCATCACCGAGGCGGCCGAGGCCGAGGGCATCCGGCCCACGAAGGCCCTGGAGGTCGCGGAGAATCCCACCGCCCTGCGCGCCGCGATCCTCGCCGACCCCTCCACCGCCCGCGCGGCCCGCCAGGCGTTGCTGGACCGGGTCCGCGAGGACCCGGACCTCCAGTCGGAGCTGGCCCGGGACGTGGTGCGCACCGACGAGCTGAAGAAGGCCGTCGCCGGGGAGAGCAGGGCGGCCGACCGGATCGGCTACGTGCGCCAGATCGCCGAGTCGGGGCAGATCAGGACGCCCGCCGGGCAGACCGTCGACGCGCCCGCCGATCTGCGCCAGGAGGCCGAGCGTCACCTGTCGCTCCTCGATGAGCTGGACGAGGGCGAGGACGCCGGCGAGTGGGCCGCCGAGGCCTACGACACGATGAAGTCCCTCGTCGTCGAGGTCGTGGAGGCCGATCCGGGGCTGCGGGTGCAGGAGCGGCGCACGAAGTTCTACAGCAGCCTGCAGAAGGCGACCAAGGTGTTCGAGGAGCTGACCTTCGACGACGCCGGGGAGTTCTACGAGGACGACATGGTGCAGCGTCTGGAGGATCTGCAGCGGGCCGTCGCCGTCTGCATCGAGTCGCTGCGCGGTGCACGCGGGAATCACCCGGTCGGCTGAGCATTCCGGCGGGATCGGGGGTACTAGAGGGCTCTACGTCGGTTCTTCCCGGAGGCCCCCTCGTGAACTCGTTCGTCCACAAGACCCTGGTGGTGCAGCTCCAGGCGGGTGACACGGACCGTTTCTCCGTGCTCGCCCACCTGAGCTACGACGCCGCGGACCCGTTCGCCGTCACCGTGGTCTTCAGCCACGACGGCCGCGTTCTCGCCCGGTGGCAGCTGGACCGGGAGATGCTCGGTGAGGCGCTGCGTCGTCCGGTGGGGGTGGGGGACGTGCGGATGCGCCCGGAATCGCGGGGGATGTGGCAGGAGCTGCGCATGGAGTTCCTCGGCGACGCCCGCGCCGACGGCGGGCGGCACCACGCGGTGGTGTTCGCGTGGGCTCCGGGGTTCGCCGCGTTCCTGCGCGAGACGTACGAGGTGGTGCCGCCGGGCCGCGAGGAGGTCCACGTCGACGACTTCCTGGCGGGTGTTCTCGCCGGGGGCTGAATCACCGCGAGCTGTTTCGAGAGGCGCCCGCTGCCGGCCGGCAGCGGGCGACCGTACCGTCACCTCGACGTGTAGCGGTGCCGCGTCCACAGCGGCAGGACGAACCAGCACAGCAGGTACCAGGCGACCACCCCGGCGACCAGGAAGGGCACGAAGCCGTCATGCGTCGCCACGCGCAGGATCAGCAGCAGCGACGAGGTCGTCGTGGCGAGCAGCAGTACGAGGCCGAGCAGGGTGAGCCGGGAGGCCAGCTGCACCGCCTGGGGCTTGACGCGCCGCCCGGAGACCAGACGGTGCAGGGACACCGGGCCTATGAGCGCCCCGGTGGCGCACGCTCCCAGCACGACCGTCACGAGGTAGATCGTCTGGTCGGTGCCCGAGAGGTCGTCGTACTTCTCGGTGAACACCACCGTGAGCAGAAAGCCGAACAGGATCTGCACGCCCATCTGCGCGACGCGGACCTCCTGGATGAGCTCCTGCCACATCCGGTCCGCTCTCTCCTCCTCCGTCTCGTTGCGCCCCCGGCGCATCGCCCCGCCCTCTGCCGTGTCCGCCACTGTTTCCTCCCTGGTGTGAGACCTGAGCCCTCCTCTTTCCCGGGTTCCCCGTAACGACGCGTCGTCCCGGGGACCGCGTCGGTTTGAGCGATCAGTGGGCGGTTACACGGACGGCGCGAATGACGCAGGCTTGAGGAGGTCGTGGACGCATGTCCGGTACGCAGCTCACCGTGACGCTCAGCGGCGGAGGCGCCGACGACGCGCGAGCGGTCGTCCGCGCCCTGGAAGGCACCTTCGGGGCGCCCGACGAGGTTCCCGCCGACGAGAACGCGACGGTGCACACGGCGACCTTCGACGGGGAGGGGCAGAGGGGCCCCGCCGACGGCGGCGGGGAGGGTTCCGGGCGGCTGTCCGCACCCGTCACCGTCACCGTGCAGGGCAGTCCCGAGGCCGTGCGGCGGGCGAGCGACACGCTCACCCGGGCGTTCACGGCACGCGACGACGGGGCCGCCTCCGGCGACCAGGAGCAGGAGAGGGAGCTGCTCCTGGAGCCGTGAGGCCCGGCCTCACCAGCGGGATTCGACCTGGTCCTTGATCCGCCGGTCGTAGAGGTCGCGGATCGCCGTGAGCGTCTCGCCGGGCAGTTCCGGGAGGCGGGCGGCGGCCGCGTTGGCCCGGGCCTGCTGGGGTGAGCGCGCGCCGGGGATCACAGTCGTGACGCCGGGCTGCTCGACGATCCAGCGCAGGGCCAGCTGAGCCGGGGTGTACCCCTCGGGGGCGAGCGCCGCGAACTCGGCGGCGGCCTCCACACCGGTGGCGTAGTCGACGCCGGAGAAGGTCTCGCCCTGGTCGAAGGCCTCGCCGTGCCGGTTGTAGGTGCGGTGGTCGTTCTCCGGGAAGACGGTGTCCCGGGTGTACTTGCCCGACAGCAGTCCGGAGGCCAGCGGGACCCGGGCGATGATGCCGACGCCGGCCTCACGGGCGGCGGGAAGCACCTCGCGCAGCGGCTTCATGCGGAACGGGTTGAGGATGATCTGCACGCTCGCCACGTTCGGCCGGGCGATCGCGGTCAGTGCCTCCTCGCAGGTCTCGACGCTGACGCCGTACGCGGCGACGCGCTCCTCGTCGACCAGGGTGTCGAGGGCGTCGAACACCTCGTCCGTGGAGTAGACGGGCGTCGGCGGGCAGTGCAGCTGCACCAGGTCGATCCGGTCGACGCCGAGGTTGCGCCGGGAGCGGTCGTTCCAGGCGCGGAAATTGCCGAGCACGTAGTTGGCGGGGATCTGGTCGACCCTGCGGCCCATCTTCGTGGCGACCATGACGTGCAGGTCCGGGCGGCCGCTGAGGAAGGTGGCGATGGTCTGCTCGCTGCGGCCGTCGCCGTACACGTCGGCGGTGTCGAAGAAGGTCACACCTGCCTCGGCCGCCGTCTCCAGTACCGCGAGGGCTTCCTTGTCGTCGACGTCTCCCCAGTCGGCTCCCAGCTGCCAGGTGCCCAGACCGATGACGGAGGCGTGCTGACCCGACCTGTCGAATGTGCGCTCGTCCATGGGCGTCAGTCTGTCATTACGTCACGGCGCCGCGCGGAACGGTCTGCTCCGGCCCGTCAAGCCCCACGATTCACTCACACGAGTGAGGCGATGCGACAGGAACACGTCACGTGCCGTCCCGGCCCCTAGCGTGACGCCGATGACTACTGATTCAGCGAACAACCACCCCTCCGAAGCCGCGCCCTGGACCCGCCGGGGTTTCCTCCTCGGCGCCGCCGCCCTGGCCGCGCTGCCCGGTCTGCCGGCGGACCCCGCGGCCGCCGCCGCGGAGTTGCCGGACTTCCCGGCGGACGTCGCGCTGTACCGCTCGGCCTACCGCAACTGGGTCGGTGAGATCACCGCCGACGGTCTGTGGGCGTGCGCTCCGGACGGCCCGGACCAGGTGGTCGCCGTCGTCAACTGGGCGTGGCGGCACGGGTGGCGGGTGCGTGCCCGGGGCGCCGCGCACGGCTGGTCGCCGCTGACGGTGACGGAGGAAACGCCGTCCGGGGCCCCGGTCCTCCTGGTCGACACCAGGGTCCATCTCACGGACCTCGCCCTGGACTCCCCGACCGCGGTGCGCGCCGGGACCGGCGTGACCATGGAGGACCTGCTCGCCTTCCTGGAGGAGCACGGCCTCGGTGTCACCGCGGCACCCGCTCCGGGCGTGCTCACCCTGGGCGGGGTCCTGGCCGTCGACGGCCACGGCACGGCCGTCCCCGCGCGGGGCGAGCAGCGGCAGCCCGGGCACACCTACGGCTCGCTCAGCAACCTGATCCTGTCCCTCACGGCCGTGGTGTGGGACGACGGGGCCGGTGCGTACGTACTGCGCACCTTCCGGCGCGACGGGGCGCACTGCGCGGCGCTGTCGACCCATCTCGGGCGGTCCCTGGTCACCGAGGTGGTGCTGCGCGTCGGCGCGAACACGAACCTGCGGTGCGTGAGCCGCACGGACATCCCGGCCGGAGAGCTGTTCGCCGCGCCCGGCTCGGGCGACGGGCGCACGTTCGCGAGCTTCCTGGACGAGGCGGGGCGGGTCGAGGCGATCTGGTTCGCCTTCACCGAGCATCCCTGGCTGAAGGTGTGGAGTCTCTCCCCCACCCGGCCGCTGACCTCGCGGAAGGTGACACGGCCGTACAACTATCCGTTCTCCGACAACGTGCCCACGCCGGTGGCGGAGCTGGTCGGCCGGATGACGTCGGAGGCGGCCTGGTACCTCGCGCCGGTGCTCGGCACCGCCCAGTACGAGGCCGCCGCCCTCGGGCTGGTGACGACGCTCTCCGCCGACCTCTGGGGGCCCTCGAAGAACACACTGCTGTACCTGAAGCCGACCACACTCCAGGTGCACGCCAACGGCTACGCGGTCCTCACCGCGCGGGACGGGGTGCAGCGGGTCGTCTCCGAGTTCGCGGCGTTCTACCGCGAGCGGCTGACGGCGTACGCCGCCCGGGGCAGCTTCCCGGTCAACGGCTCGGTGGAGATCCGGGTGACCGGCCTGGACGACCCGGCCGTCGCCGGCATGGCCGGGGCCCGTCCGCCGCTGCTGTCGGCGCTCCGGCCGCCCGAGGACCACCCCGAGTGGGACACGGCCGTGTGGCTGGACGTCCTGACGCTGCCGGGCACGCCGGACGCGGAGGCGTTCCTGCGCGAGATCGAGCGGTTCCTGCTGCGTACGTTCGACGGCGGGTCCGCCCTCACCCGGGTGGAGTGGTCCAAGGGGTGGGCGTACACGGACGACGACGTGTGGAGCGACCCGGAGGTGCTGAGCGACGTCGTCCCGGCGGCGGTCGGCCAGGACGCGTGGGCGGAGGCGAACGCCGCACTGGACCGGCTCGATCCGCACGGCGTGTACGGCAACGCCTTCCTGGACCGGCTGTTCGGTCCCTCGGGGGTGAGGTAGCGCAGAGCAGCAGCACGAGCGGGCCTCCGACCGGACCGCCGGATCGCGCCAGATTCGCGGCGTGACGCGCACCACGGGGCGGCGAGCCGCACCGGAAGAAACATCCGCCACAGCACTCCCGGCGGGCGGAACTTCCCCTTCCGCACCCGGCCACGGATGTCCCGTGGCAAGATCATCTTCGTTCAATCTTGCACGACATAAGGGGAATTGCCCGGATCACAGCCAACCGGCTCGCGGGGATTTCTCCTGGTAGCGGACCGGCCGGTAGGCATGCGGGGACATCAGCCGAACCCACCCCTGGAGGTCCGCATGCCGGAACTCAGCCGTCGCAGCGCGCTCACCGCCGCGGCCGTCCTCGCCACGAGCGCGGGCACGTTGTCCGCCGTCACCCCGGCCTCGGCCGCCGGGCACCACGGCTCCCCCGGAAGCTTCGACGAGGTCTACAAGGGCCGCCGGATACAGGGCCGTCCGGCCACCGGGTCAGGTCACCACGGGCACCACGGCGCGGGATACGCGGTGTTCGTCGACGGGGTCGAGCTGCACGTGATGCGCAACGCCGACGGCAGCTGGATCAGCGTCGTCAGCCACTACGACCCGGTGGCCACCCCGCGGGCCGCCGCCCGCGCCGCGGTGGACGAGCTGCAGGGCGCGCCGCTGCTGCCCTTCCCTGCCAACTGACCCGTCCCGCACAGCACCTGGAGCAACCGCACATGGCAGTCCGCAAGAACCAGTCCACTCTGACCGCCGACGAGAAGCGGCGTTTCGTCGCCGCGCTGCTGGAGCTGAAGCGCAGCGGCCGCTACGACGAGTTCGTCACGACGCACAACGCCTTCATCGTCTCCGACACCGACAACGGCGAGCGGACCGGGCACCGTTCACCGTCCTTCCTGCCCTGGCACCGAAGATTCCTCCTGGAGTTCGAGCGGGCGCTGCAGTCGGTGGACGCGTCGGTGTCGCTGCCCTACTGGGACTGGACCGTCGACCGTACGCCGCGCGCCTCGCTGTGGGCGCCCGACTTCCTCGGGGGTACCGGGCGGGAGCGGGACGGCCGGGTGACGGACGGGCCGTTCTCCGCGTCCGGCGGGAACTGGCCGGTCAACGTGCGGGTCGACGGCCGTACGTTCCTGCGGCGCTCCCTCGGGTCCGGTACGCGCGAGCTGCCGACCCGGGCCGAGGTCGAGTCGGTGCTGGCGATGTCCACGTACGACATGGCGCCCTGGAACAGCGGCTCGGACGGCTTCCGCAACCACCTCGAAGGGTGGCGGGGCGTGAACCTGCACAACCGCGTCCACGTCTGGGTCGGCGGGCAGATGGCGACCGGGGTCTCCCCCAACGACCCGGTGTTCTGGCTGCACCACGCGTACATAGACAAGCTGTGGGCCGAGTGGCAGCGCCGGCACCCCGGCTCCGGTTATCTGCCGGCCGCCGGCACGCCGAACGTGATCGACCTCAACGAGACGATGCGGCCGTGGCACGACATGAGCCCGGCGGATCTGCTGGACCACACGCCGCACTACACGTTCGACGCCTGATCAGACGCTCGCGCCCGTGCGGCACTCCGGGTGGCCCCAGCCGCTGTCGTTCTTGGCGATGGGCTCACCGGCCGCGTAGGAGCGGCCGCACTGGCAGCGGCCGGGGAACTTCGCCTTGATCGTGCGCGCGGAACCCTTGCCCCCCGCGGCCTTGGCGGGGCGCGGGCGGGAACGCGGGGCCTTGGCAGGGGTATCCGGGGCGGGCGGCGGCTCGGGGGAGCCGAGGCCGCTGCCCGCGGGCTCCTGGACGGTGGCGGCCTGGCTGGCGGCCCGGTCGGCGAAGTCGTTGAGCCGGTCGCCGTCGACCTGGTGGGCGGGGACGTAGCGGAACTCGACCGAGCGGCCGTCCAGCAGTTCGTCGATGCGGACGACGAGGTCCTGGTTGGCGACCGGCTTGCCGGCGGAGGTCTTCCAGCCGTTGCGCTTCCAGCCGGGGAGCCAGGTGGTGACGGCCTTCATCGCGTACTGCGAGTCCATCCGGATCTCAAGCGGCACGTCCGGGTCGGTCGCCGCCAGCAGGCGCTCCAGCGCGGTGAGTTCGGCGACGTTGTTGGTGGCCTTGCCGAGCGGCCCCGCCGCCCACCGCTCCGGCGTCTCGGAAGCGTCGGCGACGACCCAGGCCCAGCCCGCGGGCCCGGGATTTCCCTTCGAAGCCCCGTCACACGCGGCCACAACACGTTCACGCATGCGCTCGATCATGCCATGACCGCGGGGGCCGTCCGGCCGGGAGGGCCGGGCGCCTACGCCACGTCGGTCAGCTTCGGCATCTCTCCCTCGGTCTTCGTGATGTCGATCACCGAGAAGTTCGCGCCCTGCGGGTCGCTGAGCGTCGCGAAGCGGCCGAACGGGGTGGTCATCGGGCCGAACCGCAGCACGCCGCCGAGCTCTGTGGCCTTCGCCACGGCCGCGTCGCAGTCCTCCACGGTGAAGTACACGTTGATGTACGGCTGCACCTCGGGCGGGAAGTCGTCGCCCATCTTCATGCGGCCCAGCACGGTGCGTTCGCCGAGGTCGTAGATCCGGAAGTCCATTTCGTCCTCCATGTCCCGCTGCCGGTAGGAGAAGACGGCGGGGAAGAACGCGTCGGACTTCGCGGGCTCGCGGGTGAAGACCTCCGCCCAGGTGTAGGCACCGGGTTCGGCCATCGCCTGGAAGCCCTCGTGGGTGCCCGCCTGCCAGACGCCGAAGACGACGCCGCCGGGGTCGCGGGCCAGGCACATGGTGCCGAAGTCGGCGACCTGCATGGGCTCCATCAGCACCTCGCCGCCATTGTCGCGGATCCGGCCGGCGGTGGCGGCGGCGTCGTCCGCGGCGAAGTACAGGCACCACTGCGACATGCCCTCCTGGCCCGGCATGGGCGGGACGACGGCGGCGACCGCCTTGCCGTTCGCGTAGGCCTCCGTGTAGTTGCCGAGCTCCGCGGACGCCTCGGCGAAGGTCCAGCCGAGGACGTCCCCGTAGAAGCTCTTGGCCCCTTCGAGGTCGCCGAACATCGCGTCGGCCCAGCAGGGGGTTCCTTCAGGTTGCACGGCCATGACCACGACCCTCTCCGAAATGGCTGGAATCGTCCGCTTCCTCACGCTAGTCACCCGGCGGCCGGCCCGCGCGTCGAGCGGTCCGGCCGCCCGGGCAGCCGCGTCCACGGCCCGGACCATCGCGTCCGGCGGATGTCTTCCCCCCCGGCGCCCGGCTGTGCTTGCCTGAGTGCCGTTTCTCAGGCCGGGGCGGGAGTTGCCGTATGCGCAAGCCGTGGATCGTGGGGGCACTACTGGCCGGAGTGCTCCTCGGCGGGTGCGGGGATCCCGCTTCCGGACCCGAGGAGCCGGCGCCGGCCGCGCCGCGCGCGTCGGCCACCACGCATCAGCGGGCCCCCGCCTCCCCCGGCCCGGAGCCGGGGAAGGCACCCAGGGTGCTGTACCTCGGCGACTCGCTGGCGATGGAGGGCCAGAAGGTCCTGGGCCAGGAGCTACGCCGGGATCTGAAGGCGCGGTACACCGGCGCCCCGTACTCCGGCACCACCCTGTGCGACTACCTGGAGGGCACGGCCGAACGGTCCCTCGTGCCGGCCGCCGACAAGGCGGCCGCCCTGGTGCGCAGGCTGCGGCCCGACTTCGTGGTCCTGCAGTTCTGGGGGAACTCCTGGGGCTACACGCCGTGCATGGACGGCATCACCTACGACAAGTCCCCGGCCCGGTACTTCCGCCGCTACGAGGCCGACGCGCGCCGGCTCACCGAGCAGATCACCACGGCCGGGGACGGCGGCCGCCCGCGGATCGTCTGGGTGTCCCAGGGCCCGGACCCGGTCACCCCCGACCGGGTCCGGCGCGTCAACGCGCTCTACGAGAAGCGGGCCGCCGCCTCGGGCGACCTCGTGGCGGACGCCGGGAAAGCGGTGAGTCCGGCCGCGGACCGCTACGCCTGGACGCAGTACCTGCCGTGCACGGCCCACGAGCGTGCCCGCCCCGGCCTGTGCACACAGCCCGGCCGCGACCGCACGGCGCTGCACCGCGACGACGACTATCTGCACTTCTGCCTGGCCCCGACCACCACCCGGCCGAAGCCCTGCCCGGTCCGCTCCCCCGGCATCCTGCGCATCGCCCGGGAGGTCACCAAAACCATTCGACAGGCGGCGCGTTGACCGCTCGAATGGGCGGCATGTGCGCGGTGCGGATGCATGAGGACGAGCTGGCCATCGACGTCTCCCTCGTCGGCCGGCTGATCGCGGGGCAGTTCCCGCAGTGGGCCGGGCTGGCCCTGCGGCGGCTGGAGTCCTCCGGGACGGAGAACGCCATGTTCCGCCTCGGCGAGGACAAGGTCGTCAGGTTCCCCCGGCATCCCCGCGCCGTGGAGGCCATCGCGCACGAGCTGCGCTGGCTGCCCCGGCTGGGCCCGGGCCTGCCCGCCGCCTCGCCCGCACCCCTCGGCCGGGGCGAACCCGGTGACGGGTTCCCGTGGCCCTGGTCGGTCTACGGCTGGCTCGACGGCCGCAACCCGGTACCCGGCAGGATCGAGGAGCCCACCCTGCTCGCCGGGGACCTCGCGGCGTGGGTCACGGCCCTGCGCCGCATCGACGCGTCGGAGGGACCCCCGGGTTACCGGGGCGTGCCGCTGGCGGCCCGCGACCCCTTCCTGCGTGAGGCGCTGGGGCGGCTCGCGGGGCGGGTCGACACCGCCGCGGTGACGAGGGTGTGGGAGGAGGCCCTGCGGGCTCCGGAGCACACCGGACCGCCGCTGTGGGCCCACGGCGACCTGATGGCCGGGAACCTCCTGGTCACGGGCGGGCGGCTGAGCGCCGTGATCGACTTCGGCACGGTGGGGGTGGGGGATCCCGCCGTCGACCTCATCGGCGCCTGGTGTGTGCTGCCCGCCGCGGTCCGCGGCGTCTTCCGCGACGCCGTGGGTGCCGGCGAGGCCGAGTGGGCACGGGCCCGGGGCTGGGCCCTGTCGATCGCGGTCATCGCCCTGCCGTACTACTAGGACACCAACCCGCCGGTCGCGGAGAACTCCCGGCATGTGATCGCGGAGATCCTGGCCGAGACGGCGTAGGGGCGGAGACGGCTCCGCCCCGACGTGCCGGGGGGCACGTCACTCACCCGCGTACGCCTTCTCCAGTGCGGCGATGTCGAACTTGCTCATCGCCATGAACGCCCGGGTCACCCGGGACGCCTTCGCCGGGTCCGGGTCGCTGATCATCTCGGCGAGCCGGTCCGGGACGACCTGCCAGGACACGCCGAACCTGTCCTTGAGCCAGCCGCAGGGGCCCGGCTCGCCGCCGTTCTCGGTGAGCCTGGTCCAGTAGTAGTCGATCTCCTCCTGGTTCTCGCAGAAGATCATGAACGAGGTCGCCTCGGTGAACTTGAACTGGGGGCCGCCGTTGAGCCCGAGGAACTTGTGGCCGTTCGCCGTGAACTCGACGGTCATCACGCTGCCGGCGGGCTGCATGGCTCCCTCGGGGTAGCGGGCGACCTTGCCGATGCTGGAGTTCTTGAAGATCGAGACGTAGTGGTGGGCGGCCTCCTCGGCCTGGCCGTCGAACCAGAGGCACGTGGTGAAACCGTCGGTGGTCATGAAGTCCTCCTGCATGCGTCGAACGCTGTCACCACTGTCGACCGGCACTCGCCCCGGAACTCATCGGCCGGGGGCCGGGCAATCCGGATGGCCGCTACACCGTTCGGAACTAGCATCCGGTCATGACGTCTTCGCCCGCAGACAGCGGCATCCGTCCCTTCCGCATCGACGTACCGCAGAGCGACCTCGATGACCTCCACGACCGCCTCGACCGGACCCGCTGGCCGGACGAGCTGCCCGGCGTGGGCTGGTCGTACGGCGTTCCCTCGGGCTATCTGCGCGAGCTGGTGCGGTACTGGCGGCACGACTACGACTGGCGGGCCGCGGAGGCGCGGCTGAACGCGTGGCCGCAGTTCACCACCGAGATCGACGGCGCGCGGGTGCATTTCGCGCACATCCGCTCCCCCGAGCCCGACGCCACCCCGCTGATCGTCACGCACGGGTGGCCTGGGTCGATCGTCGAGTTCGCCGGCATCGCGGGGCCGCTGACCGACCCGGCCGCCCACGGCGGCGATCCTGCCGACGCCTTCCACCTCGTGCTGCCGGGGATCCCCGGCTTCGGGTTCTCGGGCCCCACCCGGGAGACCGGCTGGGAAGCGCGTCGGATCGCCGACGCGTGGGCCGAACTGATGACGCGCCTGGGCTACGAGCGGTTCGGTGCCCAGGGCGGCGACTGGGGGGCGGCGATCTCCCGTGAACTGGGGCGCGTCCACAGCGACCGGGTGATCGGCCTCCACCTCAATCTGCTGCCGGGCGCTCAGGCGGCCGTCGAGCCGACGGCCGGGGAACTGGAGGCGCTGAGCCCCGCCGAGCGGGAGCGCACGCTGGCCTCGTGGCGGCGGTGGACGCTGTGGTCCCGCGACGGCACGGGCTACTTCCACGTGCAGTCCACCCGTCCGCAGACGCTCTCCTACGCGCTCACGGACTCCCCCGTGGGGCAGCTGGCCTGGATCGTCGAGAAGTTCCAGGAGTGGACGGACGCGGAGGAGCTGCCCGAGGAGGCCGTCGACCGGGACCTGATGCTCACGAACGTGATGCTGTACTGGCTGACGGGCACGGCCGGTTCGTCGGCCCGGATCTACTACGAGCGCGCCCACGCCCGGGGTGAGCGGACCGCCGCCCCGCAAGAACCCTCCACCACACCGACCGGCGTCGCGTCCTTCGCCGGAGACCCCCAGATCCCGCTGCGGCACAAGGCGGAGCGGACGGAGAACATCGTCCGCTGGACGGAGTTCGACCGCGGCGGGCACTTCGCGGCGCTGGAGGAGCCCGACCTGCTGGTGGGTGATGTGCGGGCGTTCTTCCGCCAGTTGCGCGGCAAGGGCTGAGCCGGAGGGCTCTGCCGGTAGCGGATCTGCCGAGGGCAGAGAAACCGTTCGCGGACATCGTCCGAGGTCAAGAGTGGAGTCGACGGCACATCCCCGACACGTCCACGGCGCTTGTCGCCACGACGAGGAGAACCGATGACTCCACTCACGACGCTCACCCCGCGGGCGGAGGAGGGCGACACCCCTCCGACCCCCTTCGACGACCACCTGGCCGCCCAGCTGCTCGCGCAGCGCATCGTGCTGCTGGGCACCCAGGTCGACGAGGTCTCCGCGAACCGGGTCTGCTCCCAGTTGCTCATCCTGTCCGCGGAGGACGCCCACACCGACATCAGCCTCTACATCAACAGCCCGGGCGGGGGGGTGCACGCGGGTCTCGCCATCTACGACACGATGCGGCTCATCCCGAACGACGTCTCCACGCTGGCCATAGGGTTCGCGGCCAGCATGGGCCAGTTCCTGCTGAGCGTCGGCGCGCCGGGCAAGCGCTACGCCCTGCCGAACGCGCGGATCATGATGCACCAGCCGTCGGCGGGCATCGGCGGCACCACCGCCGACATCGAGATCCAGGCGGAGAACCTGGAGTTCACCAAACGGACCATCGAGCGGATCACCGCCGAGCACACCGGACAGAGTGAGGAGACCATCTCCCGGGACAGCGACCGGGACCGCTGGTTCACGGCCGAGGAGGCCCGCGAGTACGGCATGGTGGACCGGGTCGTGGAGTCCCTCGCGGACGTCCGCCCGGCGGCCACCCGGCGCAGGATGGGGCTGCAGTGATGGGTACGTACACGATTCCGAACGTCGTCGAGCGCACCCCGCAGGGCGAGCGGTCCTACGACGTCTTCAGCCGGCTGCTGTCCGAGCGGATCATCTTCCTCGGCACCGAGATCGACGACGGCGTCGCCAACGTCGTCATCGCCCAGCTCCTCCACCTGGAGTCGTCGTCCCCGGAGAGCGAGATCGCGATCTACATCAACTCCCCTGGCGGCTCGTTCACTTCGCTGATGGCCATCTACGACACCATGACGTTCGTGCAGGCGCCGGTCTCCACGTTCTGCGTCGGGCAGGCGGCCTCCACGGCGGCCGTGCTGCTGGCCGGCGGGGATCCGGGGCGGCGGTTCGTGCTGGAGCACTCCCGGGTGCTGCTCGGCCAGCCGGCCGCCGGCGGACAGCGCGGCACGGTGTCCGACCTGGCGCTCCAGGCCAAGGAGATGGTGCGGATCCGCTCCCAGGTGGAGGAGGTGCTGGCGCGGCACACCCACCACGACGTGGCGGCCCTGCGGGCCGACATGGACCGCGACAAGGTGTTCACCGCGCAGGAGGCGGTGGGCTACGGGCTGGCCGACGAGGTGCTCAGCCGGCGCCTCGTGACGGTCTGAGGCGCCGGCCGTGACACAGTTCAGGCGGCCAGGCACATTCCGTTGTGCGAGGAGGTGGACACCCCACGGCGGCTGCCGCCCGCGTAGCGCGAGGTGACGCGGGTCAGTTCGCCCTGGGCCCTCGCCAGCAGGTCGCCGAGGTTCAGCCCGAGGGCGCGGGCGGCGGCCGCGAGGACCTCCGAGGAGGCCTCCTTGCGGCCGCGCTCCACCTCCGAGAGGTAAGGCATGGAGATCCGCGCCGCGTCGGCGACGTCCTTCAGGGTGCGCTCCTGTGCCAGGCGTTCACGGCGCAGCACGTCTCCCACCAGGTCCCGCCACAGCGGCTCCTTGCCGGCGGGGGCCGGCGGCGCCTGGCGCGGCGGTGCTCCGGCGGGGCGGGCGCCGTGCGGGCGCAGAGGGATGACTCGGGCTTCGTTCGGCAGGTGGTTGCTCACCGCTCCAGCCTAGGAATCCCGGCCGCCGGGGGAAGGGACCGGCGTTCCGCCCTGAGTGGAATCACGCGTCCACACCGCCGGAGGGGTACATTCCGCCCGATTTCGCCCGTGGGAAAATAGCGGGGCATGGTGCGCGTCGACCCGGGTACCCGCAACTCGGGAGTACCTATGCAGATGTCCGCCGTGACTCGTGGGAGAGGTAATGGAGACCGCCGTGATCCGGTCGAAGGCACAGGTCGTCGGAGAGAACACCGAGGCCAGCGCGGGTGACGGAGCACTGCCGGGCGTCGTGGACCCGCGGTCCGTGGCCCCGCGGGACGCCAGGGAGCTGTCCCGCCAGTTCTTCCAGCGCCTGACGGAACTCGAAGAGGGCACGCACGAGTACCAGTACGCGCGTAACACCCTGATCGAGATGAACATGTCGCTCGTGCGCTTCGCGGCCGGCCGGTTCCGGGGCCGCGGCGACGACATGGAGGACATCGTCCAGACCGGCATGATCGGCCTGATCAAGGCCATCGACCGGTTCGAGCTCTCACGCGAGGTCGAGTTCACGTCCTTCGCGCTGCCGTACATCGTCGGCGAGATCAAGCGCTTCTTCCGCGACACGACGTGGGCAGTGCACGTGCCGCGGCGGCTCCAGGAGCTGCGCGTGGAGCTGGCCAAGGCCCGTGAGGAGCTCGCCAGCCGGCTGGACCGCGAGCCGACGGTCGCCGAGCTGGCCACCCTGATGAACATCTCCGAGCGCCAGGTCGTCGAGGGGCAGATCGCGGCGAACGGGTACAACTCGTCGTCGCTGGACGCCGCCCTCACCGGCGACGGCCCGGAGAGCGGCGAGGCGGTCCTGGCCGACTTCATCGGCGTGGAGGAGGACGGGCTGCGGCTCGTCGAGGACTTCCACTCGCTCGCCCCGCTCATGGCGGAGCTGAGCGAGCGCGACCGGCAGATCATCCACATGCGGTTCGTGGAGGAGGCAACGCAGGCGGAGATCGGTGAGCGGCTCGGCTGCTCGCAGATGCACGTCTCCCGTCTGATCAAGCGGATCATCACGCGGCTGCGCGAGGGCATGCTGGGCGAGCTGGGCTGCGCCTGACACCGCCGTACGACCAGCGGGTGCCGTCCCCCATGCGGGAGTGGGGCGGCACCCGCGACTGCGTTCCGATGCGTTCGTTCTGGTTCGTTCGTTCTGATTCCTTCCGGGTGACGCATCTCACCCGGAAGGTTCACCCCTGGCTTGCCTCGGCGAGCGGCAGCACCGCGCGCACCCGCTTGCCCACCGGCACTCGCTCCACGCTGACCTGCTCCGCGAGCGCGTGGACGATCTCCAGGCCGTGCCGGCCGATGCGCTCGGGGTTGCGCGGGAAGATGCGGGGCAGCGCGGAGCTGCTGTCGTAGACCGACACCGTCACGGCGCTGTCGGTCCCGACGAGCTCCAGGATGTACGGCCCATTGCTGTGCCGGTCGGCGTTGGTGACCAGCTCGCTCACCACCAGCAGTACGGCGCCGTCGACCCGCTCGTCGATCCGCGCGCACCACTCGGTCCTGAGCTGGTCGAGGAAGAGCGCGGCGAAGGACCGCGCCTCGGCGATGCATCCCTGCTCACCGGTGTAGTGTGCCGCCCGCCTCAGCGGTTCCACGGGCACGTCGAAACCAGTCGGTATCACTGCCTCGTCCAGGTGGTCGATCATTCTTTTCTCTCTGGGAAGCCGGACTGGCCGGACGCTCTGCACCAGTGCTCGTACCCCGAGCCGGGCTTCACAGTCCTGACAGATTCTCCCCCATTCGATGACCCGGGCATTGTCCCCCCTTCGCGGGGCACCCGGAAGGAATCAGGACCGGCCGAGGGCGGCCGGGCCGGATCGCCGGAGGTGCGCGGTGGCCTGGTGGACATGGCTGGTCGTGGTGATCGCGGCGCTCGCCGCCGTCGCGGTGGTGACACTCGCCGTGCAGGCGGGCCGCCGGTCGGGGACCGTCATCGCGGTGAGGCGCCGGCCCGGCGGAAAGAGCCTGCGATGAACGAGCTGCTGGCTGCGCGGAGCCTGACGACCCTGCCGGTGGTCACCCTCGGAGGGGAGGCCGTCGCCCAGGTCAAGGACACCGTCTTCGACGCCGCCGCCGGCCGGATCACCGGCTTCACCCTCAGCGGCCGGGGCCTGCTGTCGGGCCCGCTGAAGCAGAGTCTGCCCTGGTCGGCGGTGCACGCGCTGGGTCCGCACGCGGTCATGATCCGCGATGCCCTCGCGCTGCAGGACACGTCCGTGGTGGTGGCCCGCCGTGAGGCCCAGCAGGGCCGGGTGCTGCACGCGAAGGTGCTGACCGACGAGGGTGCCGAGGTCGGCACCGTGCTCGACGTGATCGTCGAGGGCGGGGCCAGCGGCCGGGTCGTGGGGTTCCGGATCGCCGCGGGCAAGGCGCTGGTGCAGGGTTCCAGGCGCCGCCGGCACCGGGTGTACGTACCGCGCGGCGAGACACTCGCCGTCTCCGGACGGGCGCTGGTCATCCCGGCGGACGCCATCCGCTACGTCGCCGACGACCTGCCGGCCTTCGCCTCCCGGGTCGGGGCCTTCCGGGCCGGGCGGGAGGGGACGGCGTCATGATGCTGTTCTCCGAGGCGCGGGGCTTGCCGGTGCTGACGCTGGCCGAGGCGGAGGAAGTGGGCGCCCTGAGGTCGCTGACGGTCGACGCCGTGTCCGGCGTGGTCACCCACGTCCGGGTGCGCGGCCGGCACTCCCGCAAGGAGACCGTGCTGGCCTGGGGCGCGCTGCACGCCGTCGGCCCGGACGCGGTGCTGGTCCGCACCACCGCCGAACCGGCCGAGGTGCCGCCGCATCACGAGCTGCCGGGGCTGCGGATCCTCACCGAGACGGGCGACACGCTCGGCACCGTCCAGGACGTCGCGTTCGAACCGGAGACGGGCCGGGTCGAGGCGGTCGTCACCGCCCACGGCGACCTGCCGGCCGATCAGCTGCTCGGACTCGGGAACTACGCCCTGGTGGTCCGCGCCGCCTGAACCGGCCGGGTCGGCAAGGGCGCCCGGTCAGGAGGCCGGGGCCTCTTCCGTCGTGCCGCCGCCGGTGTCGCTTCCGGTGTCGGTGGTGCCGTCGGGCGGGGGCTGCTGGGTGTCGGACGGCGGCTCGTCCGTCGTCGGCCCCGTCGTGTCCGTGTCCGAGGTCGGCGGTTCACTGGTGGGCGGCTGCGACGACGTCGTGTCGGGCGGCGCCGTGGGCGTGGTGACGCTCGCCGACGGGGAGGGCTTGCCGGGCTTCTCGGTCTTGTGGTCCTTCTTGCCCGTGTCGCCCGGCCGGCGCTCGAACCACTCGCCGTCCGGTTCGCACATCACGAAGGCGTCGACCGGCTCCGGGGCGGGTGTCACCATGACGACGTTCGACGACTTGTAGCCCGGCCATGCCTCGCCGGTCGTCCTGGGGGCGCTTCGCTGGGCCACCGGCGGGGACAGCGGGTTGCCGCACGCGCAACGCACCCGCGGTACGCCGCGGTCGTCGACGAGGACGGCGGTACGGGCCTGGAGGACGGCCTGGTAGCTGGTGGGGGCGCCGTCCTTGTAGCCGTGGTTGGTGACGCGGGTGTCCATGCGCAGCTGGACAGGGGTGAGCGAGCGGAGGTAGGCGGGGACCTCGGACGGCTCGATCCGGGCGGCCGAGGCGAACGCGCGCTGCTTGTCCGGATCTTCCCCGAGATACGTGATCTGCTTCTCCACGTCGCAGCTGGCGACGTTGCGGGTGCCGCCGTACAGGCCGGGCGCGTCGCCGTTCACCCCCCGGACGGCGTTCTGCGGTGCCGACTCGGTTGCCCCAGAGGGCGAGACCGGCGAGGCGGAGCTCTTCTCCTCTGCCGTCGACTCGGTGAACGCGTCGGGCCCCGTGTCCGCGGCGGGCTGGAGGAAGACCTCACCACTGGACGTGCTGGTGCCGCCGTCGGACGCGCCGGTGCCGCCGTTGTCGGGCCGCGAGAGCACCACGGCCAGGATGACGGCGGCCACCACCGCGGTGGCGATGATCGCGACACGGGGCACGGACCCCCACCACGGCCGGCGGGGCTCCGGCTCCCTGCCGCCTCCGGTGGGCGGCTCCGAGGGCGGGCCGCCGCCCGGCGGCGGTTGGGAGGGGCCGGACAACGGGCCCGAGGGAGGTCCTGTGGGGCGGCCGGACGACGGCGGATCGACGCTCACGAGTTCTTCTCCCCGCGCTCGTTCTCTGCGGCTGTCCCCAGGGCCATGGGTCCCGGTATATGCCGCTTGTTCCACTACATGTTCATTGTGTGCTCTGGCCCCTTACACCCCGCAAGCCGACGCGGACGGACCTCTCCGGCGGGCGGGCGGCGCGGGGGCTGCTTAGCGTGGCAGCGTGAGTTCGCGCACCCCCTCCGGCCAGGCACGCACCTCCGGCGAGCGGGCCGTCGCCCGCCACGGCTGGGTCCATGCCCTCGTCACGGTGCTCGGCGCCTTGCTCGCCATGGCGGTGGTGACCGGCCTGGGTCTGTGGGCGGCCGGGGCCGCGGATCTTCCGGACGGCTCCTTCGCTCCCGTCGTCGCGGCCACGATGGTCACGGCCGTCGGCGGCACGGTGAGGCTCGCCGGAAGCGCGGGCGACCTCGCCGACACCCAGGCGGATCTGACGGTGATTCCGTTGTCCGTCACGCTGACGGGTGCCCTGGTGGTCGCCTGGGGCTTTCTGCGGCCGCTGCGGCACCGCGCGGTCGCGGGAGCGAGAGAACTGGCCGGCTGGGCCGGCCGGGTGGCGGCCCTGTGGCTGCTCGCGTTGATCGGCCTGACGCTCGCCGCCCGCCACACCTTCGACATCTCCCTCGGTGACGACACGCTGGGTGAACTCGGCGACCTGTTCGGCGCGTCGCCGAAGGTCGGCTTCACCGCGGACGTTCCGCTGTCCGTGTTCGTCGGCGTGGTGTGGCTGGCCGGTGTGCTGGTGCTGGCGCTGCTGGTGTCGCGCGGGGCCCCGTTGCCCGCGGGGCTGTTGCGCTTCCAGGCGTCCGTGCGGCCGGCCGCGTACGCGATGGTCGCGCTGCTGCTGGCCTGTGTCGCCATCGGCGTGGTCATCGCCCTGGTCGTCGCGGCGACCAAGGGGAACGCGCGGGAGACGTTCGCCGTGATCCTGCTCGGCATCCCCAACCTGGTGTGGCCGGCGCTGACGATCGGACTTGGCGCCACCTGGAACGGCCGGGTGGAGGGTCCGTTCGGGCTGCCCATGCCGCAGGTGCTCGACGAGGTGCTGCGCACCCCGGACGTCTCCGAACTGAACCTGCGCACCCTGGCCGAGCACGACGGCCGCGTGTGGTGGCTGCTGGTCGCCGACATCGTGCTGCTGCTGGCAGCCGCGTTCGTGATGGCGGCCCGGTCACCGGCCCGGGTGCGGGCCTGGCAGCACGCGGTGCACATGGCGGTCGCCCTGGTGCTCACGGTGTTCATGATCTGCCTCGTGGGGCGCATCTCCGCGCACTACGGCCTGTCCGTGCTCGGCATCGGGGACCTGGGCGGCGGTCTCGGGGGCGAGCTGTTCCTGAGACCCAGGCTATGGGGCGCCGTCGGCCTGGCCGTCCCGTGGGGGCTGGTGACCGGGTTCGCCGGGGCGCTGCTGGCCCGGCGCGTACGGCGGCGCGGCGAGGTGCGTTCCGACAGCGCGGCCTGACGCCCGTTCTACGTCCGCTCCACGAAGACCGGTTGGGCCCAGCGCGGGGGTGGCTTGGGCCGCTCCTCCCCCACGCCCGGCAGCTGCCGGTCCACGCGCGTGGGCTGCCTCGTGGCACCGCCCTTCCCGCCGCCGGTCGTCGCGGCGCGCAGCGCGGCGACGAAGGCGAGGCAGGACGGGAACCGGTCGTCGGGGCTCTTGGCGAGGGCCTGGGCGAAGACGGGGTCCACCCGGGGGTCGAGATCGGGCCGGTCCTCGGTCAGCGGCGGCGGTTCGTCGTACTGGTGGGCCCACAGCAGGGCCATGTCGTCGTCGCGGAGGAAGGGCGGATGGCCGGCCAGGGTCTCGAAGACGACGCAGGCGAACCCGTACACGTCACAACGGGCGTCGACCGGCTTGCCGGAGATCTGCTCGGGAGAGACGTAGTCGAGCGTGCCGACGAACTGGCCGACGGTGGTGAAGCCGGTCAGTGACAGCGACTTCTTCGTCAGGCCGAAGTCGGTGAGGTAGACGTGCTCGGGGTGGTCGCTGTCGGTGCCGCGGGAGACCAGGATGTTGCCGGGCTTGACGTCCCGGTGGACCAGTCCGTGGTCGTGGGCCGCGTCGAGCGCGGAGGCGACCTGGGCGGCGACGCGCACGGCGGTGACGGGCGGCATCGGGCCCTCGCGGTCGAGGACGTGCCGCAGGTCGCTGCCGGCGACGTACCGCATCGCGATGTACAGCACGCCGTCCGTCTCACCGGCCTCGAACACCGGCACGATGTGCGGGTGGTCGATCGCCGCGGCGGCCCGGGACTCGTGGGTGAACCGGCGGCGGAAGGTGTCGTTGCGGGCGAGTTCGGGGGCGAGCAGCTTCAGGGCGACGGTGCGTTCCAGGCGCAGGTCGCGGGCCCGGTAGACGACGGCCATGCCGCCGCGCCCGATCTCCTGCTCGATCCGGTACCCGGCGATCTGCTGCCCGATCAGCTCGGAGGGCCGCCCCGAGAACAGGCTGGTCTCGCGGTTCACCGCCCGTCACCCTCGGGCGGGACGACCCGCGTGGGCGCCGCCCTGGCAGGCCGGTCCACCTCACCCTCCCCGTTCCCGTCCTGCTCCTCACGGGACACGACGCGGGTGGGTTCGGGGGCCTCGTCCGCCACGACCCTCGTGGGCCCGGGCGCGTCGGGGGACACCACTCGTGTGGGTGGAGGAGCCTCGGGAGACGCTCCCCGCGCGGGCTCGGAGGCCGCGGAAGACACCACGCGGGTGGGCTCGGGCGCCTCGGAAGACACCACCCGGGTGGGCTTGGGAGCCTCCGGTGGCACCACCCTGGTGGGCTCGGGCGCCACGGCGGACTCCGAAACCCCAGGCGATGCCACCCGCGTCGACTCAGGCGCCTCCGATGACACGACTTCCGCGGGCTTCGGAGCCTCAGGCGACACCACCCGGGTCGGCCCGGGCGCCTCGGCGGGCACCACCCCGGTGGGCTTGGGAGCCTCCGAAGGCACCACCCTGGTGGGCTCGGGCGCCACGGCGGACTCCGAAACCCCAGGCGATGCCACCCGCGTCGGTTCAGGCGCCTCCGCCGGCACCACCTTGGTCGGCTCAGGGCTCTCCGGAGGCGGCGTGCTCCGGGCGGGCTCCCGGGCCCCCGTTGCAACCACGCGGGTCGGCTCAGGTGCCACGGCAGGCTCAGCCCTGTTCGGCGCAGGCCACTCCGCAGGCGTGAAGCCCTCCGGATCAGGTGTCTCAGGCCGCGCAGCCCCCCGCGGCTCGGGCGGACGCGTGTCGGGCCGGCGGGTGGCCCCGACCGGGCCCTCGGGCGGCACCGCCCGCGTGGGGGGACGCGCGGGCGCCCCGGCCGGGCGGGACGCCGGTCCGGCCGCGGGCGTCTCGTCCGTCGCGTACGTGGTCATCCGGGCGCCGTCGGCGTACACCCAGTGCCCGTGGGCGGAGTCGTAGAGCCACACGGACTCGCCGTCGACGACGACGCCGACCCGCATGCCATGGGTACGGGCGCGGAACGACTCCCGGTCGAGGCCGCCCGCGAGGTCCTCCACCGCGGAGCGGTAGCGCGCCAGGGCTTCCTGCGCCCGGCCCAGCAGCGGGCGCGGATCGGCGGTACGGGTGAGCGGCCCGTCCGCCGCGGGCGGATCCTGCGGTACAGCCACCAGGCGGCGTCCGTCCACCCAGGCCGACCAGCCGTTGAAGCACAGCACGTGCCCCCAGTCCCCCTGCCGCTCCAGGAGCTGCACCGGCAGCAGCGGGTCCAGGTCCACCGTGGGCCGGGACGGGTCGGGGGCCTCCCAGGCGGGCATCCCGTGCTGCGGGACGACGTGCGTGGGCCGGAATCCGGGAGTCGTCACGGGCGCCCCCTACTTCCGCATCACGGCCGGTTCGTGCCGGCGCAGCAGCCGGGACACGAGGAAGCCGAAGAGCACCGACAGCACGACCAGCATCCCGACATCCAGCAGCCACGTGCCCGCGGAGTGCTCGAAGAGGGGGTCCTTCGTCAGGTCGTCGGGCACGATCCGGGCCAGCCCGACGGTCCCGGCCATCGCGGCCAGCGCCCAGCGCGCCGGCACCAGCCAGCCCAGCTGCTCCAGCCCGGGTGTGTCGGCCAACTTCAGCAGGGCCCCGCAGAAGACGACCTGCACGATGGCGATGAGCACCAGCAGCGGCATCGTCACCTCTTCCTTGCGCACCAGCGCGGAGACGAGCAGGCCGAGCATCATCGCGGTGAACGCCAGCAGGGCGACGGCGACCGTGATCTCCACCAGGGGCGGCATCAGCACGCCCTCGCCGCCGGGTGCGTTGAGGTCGACGCCGAGCAGGGCGACCAGGGTCAGCACCACCGCCTGGAGGACGGTGATGACGCCCAGGACGATGACCTTGGACATCAAGTACGCCGATCTGGACAGGCCAACCGCCCGTTCCCGCTGGTAGATCACGCGTTCCTTGACGAGTTCGCGCACGGCGTTGGCGGCCCCGGTCAGCACCGCGCCGACGCACAGGATGAGCAGCGCGTTCATCGCCGTGTCGAGGGTCAGCTTGCCTCCCGCCAGGGCACGCGCCATCGCTCCCATGACGAACGGCAGCGCGATCATGATGATCAGGAAGGTGCGGTCGGCGCTCAGCGCGGCCGCGTACCGGCGCACCAGCGTGCCCAGTTGGGCGCCGCGGCTGCGCGGCCGGGGCGGGGCGGTGATGACGACGGGCTCGGACCGCGGCTGCCGGGGCTGTGCGGAGGCGTCGGCCACGTACCGGCCGTGGAAAGGTGAGGTGAGGTACTCCCCCGCCCAGTCCCGGCCGGTGTCCCGGTCGAAGGCCTCGAAGGCCTCCGGCCACTCCTCGAAGCCGAAGAAGGACAGGGCGTCCTCGGGCGGCCCGTAGTAGGCGATCTTCCCGCCGGGTGCGAGGACGAGGAGCCGGTCGCACACGTCGAGGCTGAGCACGCTGTGGGTGACGACGATGACGGTGCGGCCGTCGTCGGCGAGGCCGCGCAGCATGTGCATCACCGAGCGGTCCATGCCGGGGTCGAGGCCGGAGGTCGGCTCGTCGAGGAACAGCAGCGACGGCTTCGTCAGCAGTTCCAGGGCCACGCTGACGCGCTTGCGCTGGCCGCCGGACAGGCTGTGCACGGGTTGGTCGGCGCGCTGCTCCAGGCCCAGTTCGCGGATGACCTCGTCGACCCGGGCGCGCCGCTCGGCCTTGGCGGTGTCCTGCGGGAAGCGCAGTTCGGCGGCGTAGGAGAGGGCTTTGCGGACGGTCAGCTGCGCGTGCAGGATGTCGTCCTGCGGGACCAGGCCGATGCGCTGGCGCAGCTCGGCGTAGTCGCGGTAGAGGTCGCGGCCGTCGTAGAGGACGGTGCCGTGGTCGGCGGGCCGCTGGCCGGTGAGGGCGTTGAGGAGCGTGGACTTGCCGGCGCCACTCGGGCCGACGACGGCGAGCAGGCACTTCTCCCCCACCGGGAACGACACGCGGTCCAGCAGCGTCCTGCGGCCGCGGTCGACGGAGACCGCGAGATCCTGCACGTCGAGGGAGACCTCTCCGGTGTCGACGTACTCCTGGAGCTGGTCGCCGACGAGGCAGAACGCCGAGTGGCCGATGCCGACGATGTCGCCCTGGCCGACAGGGGCGCTGGTGACGCGGCTGCCGTTGAGATAGGTGCCGTTGTGGCTGCCCAGGTCGGTGATCTCGTAGGTGCCGTCGGCCAGGGCGCGCAGTTCGGCGTGCCGGCGGGAGACGACGAGGTCGTCGATGACCAGGTCGTTGTCGGGGGCGCGGCCGATGCGGACGGTGCGGGTGGGCAGTGGACGTACGGTCGTGGGCCGGCGGTAGGTGCCCGTGTGGGACGGCATGGAGACGGCGGAGGGGCGTTCCGGGGCGCGTCGGGCGGGGACGGGGCGGCCCGTCAGGGTCATGCGCGGTCCGTCGGCCGGGTTGCCGAAGCGGATGACGGTGCCGGGCCCGACGTCCCGCTCGTGGATGCGCCGGCCGTCGGCGTAGGTGCCGTTGGTGCTGTCCTCGTCCTCGATGGTCCAGTGACCGTCCTCGGGCTTCAGCACCGCGTGGTGCCAGGAGACCCGGTCGTCGTCGATGACGATGTCGCACATCGGGTCGCGCCCCACGTGGTAGTCACGGCCCGGGATCATCACGGTGCTGCCCGTCTCCGTCTCCAGGACGAGCTCTGGTGCTACCGAGGGTTGCGCCATGGTCAAGATTCTACCGATTTGCCCTGTTACGCGCCTGGGCGAACGGGACTGCGGCAGGTCAGCCGACGGAGATGCCGACGAAGGGTGCCGTGCGCTGCATCCGCAGGGCGTCCACGGACTCGGCGAGCAGTTCGTATTCGGTGGTGTCGTCGCTGGTGGCGATCCGCACCAGCCGTCCGGCCGCCAACTCCCCGGCGACCCGCTCCTGCTGGGCCGGATCGGCGCACCAGGCGCGCAGCAGCCCGGGCACGTCGGGCACGGTGTGGGCGACCGGCACGAGCGCGCCCGGCGGTAAGTGCTCCGCGTCGGGCTGGGGGTCGAGGCGCTGGGCGATCCAGGAGGCGCGGTCGCGCAGCCACCACAGGGCGAGGGCGAGGGTGGGCGCGCGGTACGTACCGAGGGGCACTCCGATCCGGCGGCCGTCGCAGACTCCGTACGCCGTGACGTGGCACAGAAACTCGTCGTGCACGTGATCCTCCCCCGTCGCCCCGCCCGTCTGCCTTGCCCGGCCTCACTTCTCCTGCGGCTCGCGTGCTGTGCGTGAGGGCGCCGTCGCTCGATGTGAAAAGCGCTCTCGCAGGTCAGTATGTTCACTGCTGAATCACTGTCACCACGACTTTCCGGCCACTCTCCTGGCATATTCACCCCCGGGGTTGGCCGAAATCCGGTAAGCCCGCGCGCCGGCCCATGTCTATGCAGGTGATCGGCGTTCACGGCGGGCGCCACGGCGTGAAACGGGCGAGCGCGATGAGTTTTCCGGAGGCCGGCGGTCTGACGGGAGGTAGAGGCCGCCGAGCACCGGAGGACATCATGGCCACCACGGGAGTCCTGGACGCGGAGTTCACCGCGGTCCTGCGCAAGAGCCCCGCCGAGGGCGGCTGGACCTATCTGGTCTGGCCCCGGTCCGTCGAGTTCTTCGGTACCCGCGGCCTGGTCAAGGTCCGCGGGACGATCGACGGGCATCCGTTCCGCAGCTCGTTCATGGCGCTGGGGGACGGCACCCACAAGCTGCCCGTGAAGGCCGACGTCCGCGAAGCCATCGGCAAGGAGGAGGGTGACACGGTGACCGTGCACCTGGAGGAACGGATCGGTTCCTAGCCGTCCGTGCCCGGGGGCGGACGCCCCCGGGCGGGCCGGCCTGCTACTGCTTGACGATGGCGTCGATCCGGGCCAGTTCGTCCGCGTCGAAGTCCAGGTTGCGGATGGCGCCCACGCTGTCCTCGATCTGCTGCGCGCTGCTCGCGCCCACGAGTGCGGAGGTGACCCGGCCGCCGCGCAGCACCCAGGCCAGTGCCATCTGGGCCAGGGTCTGGCCGCGGCCCTTCGCGATGTCGTTCAGGTCGCGCAGCCGGCCCACCAGGTCCTCGGTGAGCGCGTCGGAGTTCAGGAAGGGGCTGTCGCTCGCGGCCCGGGAACCCTCGGGGATGCCGTCGAGGTAGCGGGCGGAGAGCACGCCCTGCTCCAGCGGGGAGAAGACGATGGACCCGACCTGGAGCTCGTCGAGGGCGTCGAGCAGCCCCTCGTCCTCGGGGCGGCGGTCCAGCATCGAGTAGCGGGGCTGGTGGATGAGGAGCGGGGTGCCCAGCTCGCCCAGGATGCGGGCGGCCTCGCGCGTCTGCTCCGCGGAGTAGTTGGAGACACCGACGTACAGCGCCTTGCCCTGCTGCACCGCCGAGTGCAGGGCCCCCATCGTCTCCTCCAGCGGAGTGTCCGGGTCGGGGCGGTGCGAGTAGAAGACGTCGACGTAGTCCAGACCCATGCGCTTCAGGCTCTGGTCCAGCGAGGACAGCACGTACTTGCGCGAGCCCCACTCGCCGTACGGGCCGGGCCACATCAGGTAGCCGGCCTTGGTGGAGATCACCAGCTCGTCGCGGTACGGCGCGAAGTCCGCCTTCAGGAACTCGCCCAGCGCGGACTCGGCGGCGCCGGGCGGCGGGCCGTAGTTGTTGGCCAGGTCGAAGTGGGTGACGCCGAGGTCGAATGCGCGGCGCAGGATGGCGCGCTGTGTCTCGACGGACCGGTCCGGGCCGAAGTTGTGCCACAGGCCGAGCGACAGCGCGGGAAGCTTCAGGCCGCTGCGTCCGGTGCGCCGGTAGGGCATGTCCGCGTAGCGGTCGGGGTGTGCGGTGTACAACGCGACTCCAGAGGGGTTGGCACGGTCGGAGGGGAAGCCGGTGTCCACTCTGGCGTGACCTGCGCCCATGCGTCCAACAGAAGAATCCGATGGAATTCAGCGGCTACGCTTCTCAGTCATGGAACTGCGCCACTTGCAGCATTTCGTCGCGGTCGCCGAGGACCAGCACTTCACCCGGGCGGCGGAGCGCCTCCTGGTCTCCCAGTCGGGCCTGTCGGCGTCGATCCGTGCGCTGGAGCGGGAGCTGCAGACGCCGCTGTTCGTGCGGACCACCCGCCGGGTGACGCTCACCCCGGCCGGGCGGGCGCTGCTCGGCGAGGCGGAGCGGATCCTCGCCCAGGTCCGTTCGGCCCACGAGGCAGTGGCCGCGGTGCAGGGCGTGCTGCGCGGGATGCTGGCGCTCGGGTCCGAGCAGTGCATCGCCGGGGTGCACGTGGCGGGGCTGCTGGCGGCGTTCCGGCGGAGCCACCCGGACGTGGAGATCTGTCTGCGGCAGGCGGGGTCGGGGGCCCTCGCGGAGGAGGTCGCGGCCGGGCGCCTGGATCTGGCGTTCGCCGTGCACACCGCGCAGGAGGACACCGACCAGCTGCGGGCCGTGCCGCTGACCAGCGAGCCGATGACCGTGCTGTGCCATCCGAGCCACCGGCTCGCGGCGGCCGGGGCGGCGGTGACGCCGGAGGATCTGGGCGGGGAGGTCTTCGTCGACTTCCATCCGGACTGGGGGCCGCGGCGCACCACCGACGCGGCGTTCGCCGCCGCGGGCGTGCGCCGGAGCGTCGCCCTGGAGGTCAACGACGTGCACAGCCTCCTCGATCTCGTGGACGAGGATCTCGGCATCGCCGTCGTGCCGCGCCACTTCCGGCACAAGCGGGCCTCACTGACCGCCCTGCCGGTGAAGGGCGCCGAAGACGCCGTGTACGAGACGGTGGCCCTGCTGCCGCCCGAGCAGGCGACCAGTCCGGCGGCGCGGGCCCTGATGGCCCTGCTGGAAACAGGGGGTGTGGCACCACCCCAGGAGGGTGTCCACCCCTCCTGACCCGATCCGTCCCGCGCAGCAGACTCGTGACCGTCCCGGAGCAACTGCGGTCAGGAGTGGGCGAGATGACGGATCACACCCGGCGGAACGTGCTGCGCGGTGCTGCGGCGATCACGGCGGCCGGCACGCTCGCGGGCACCGGCACGGCGGTGCGGCCGGCCGTGGCGGCGCCCTCGGCACCGCGCCGCTTTCCCTTCCTGAAGGGCGCGTTCGAGCCGGTAACCGAGGAGCTGACGGCCTTCGACCTGCCGGTCACCGGCCGCGTCCCGCGCGCGCTGAACGGCCGCTACCTGCGCAACGGCCCCAATGTCCTGGGACTGGAGGACCCGCGCGCCCACCACTGGATGCTCGGCGAGGGCATGGTGCACGGGGTGCGGCTGCGCGAGGGCCGGGCGGAGTGGTACCGCAACCGCTGGGTGCGGTCCTCGCAGGTGGCGAAGAAGCTCGGTGAGCCTGTCCGGGTCCGGTGCCGCCGGACGACTTCCCGTGCAACACCCATGTGATCCCCCACCGCGGGCGGATCCTCGCCCTCCAGGAGAGCGGGCCGCTGCCGTACGAACTCGACGACGAGCTGAACACGGTCGGTCCGTACGACTTCCGGGGCACCCTGCAGGGCCCGCTCACCGCCCACACCAAGTTCGACGTGCACGCCGGAGAGCTGCACGCGATCGCCTACTACCCGACCTGGGACCACGTCCGGCACCTGGTGTTCGGCCCGACGGGCCGGCTCGTGCGGACCACGAGGATCGCGGTGGCGGACGCGCCGATGATCCACGACTTCGCGCTCACCGAGCACCACGTGGTGATCCTCGACATGCCGGTCACCTTCGACCCGGCGGGCGCCGGGCGCGGCGACCTCGTGCCGTACGTCTGGAACGACCGGCATCCGGCACGGGTCGGCGTGCTGCCCCGCAAGGGCGGCGCGGTCCGCTGGCTCGAGGTCGACCCGGTCTACTGCTCGCACACCCTCAACGCGTACGAGGAGGGGCAGCGCATCGTCGTCGACATGACCGACTTCGACGCGCCGTTCCTCGTCGCCGGCAACGGCTCGGGCGGCCCCTACGGAGCGGGCACGCCCCGGCTCGACCGCGGACGGTCGACCTGCGTCAGGGGCGGGTACGGACCAGGACCCTCGACGACCGCCCGCAGGAGTTCCCCCGGGTCAACGAGGCTCTGGTGTCCGCCGGCACCGGTACGGCTACTCGGCCGCGGCCGCGGAGATGTCGCTCGCCTATCAGGCGGTCGACGGAACGCCGCCCCCCGGCGGGGCCTTCGCCAACGCGCTCGTCAAGCACGACCTGCTGCGCGGCACGTCCGAGGTCCACCGGCTGCCCGGGGGCGCGGCGGCGAGCGAGGCCGTCTTCGCGCCGTCCGACCCGTGCGACGGCCAGGCCGCGGAGGACGACGGGTACGCGGTCGCCTACGTGCACAACCCCGACCGCGGGGCGTCCGACCTGGTGATCCTCGCGGCCCAGGACTTCACCGGGGAGCCGGTGGCCCGGGTCCACCTCCCGGGGCGGGTGCCGCTGGGCTTCCACGGGAGCTGGATTCCCGACGCGTGATCCCCGGCCATGCGCGATGGTGGACGTATGCATGCGAAGGACATCCTCATCGACGGCTTCAGCCGCATCCGCGAAGAAGTCCACGCCACCGTCGGGGGGCTCGGGCCGGACGAGCTGACCGCCCGCCCCTCCCCCGACACCAATTCGATCGCCTGGCTGGTCTGGCACCTCACCCGCGTCCAGGACGACCACATGGCCGACGCCTTCGGCCTGGAACAGGTGTGGCTGTCCCAGGACTGGGAGAAGCGCTTCGGTCTCGACCTGCCCCGCCGCGACACGGGCTACGGCCACAGTCCCGCCAAGGTCGCACGGGTGCGGGTCGACTCGGGCGAGCTGCTGACCGGCTACTACGACGCCGTGCACGACCAGAGCCTGGAAGCCCTGCGAGGTCTCGCCGCCAAGGACCTGGAGCGGGTCGTCGACGAGCGCTGGGACCCGCCGGTCACCCTGGGCGTCCGGCTGGTCAGCGTCCTGTCCGACGATCTCCAGCACGTCGGACAGGCCGCCTACCTGCGCGGGCTGCTTCAGAGCGCGGCGGCGTAACCGGGCAGCACCACGTCCCGGATGAGCGCGTTCCGCTCGTCGAAGGGGATGAACGCGCTCTTCAGGGCGTTCACGGTGACCGTGCGCAGATCCTCGACGGTCCAGCCCGCCTGCTCGACCAGCAGGGACATCTCGCGGGTCATCGTCGTGCCCGACACCAGCCGGTTGTCGGTGTTGAGGGTGACACGGAAGCCGAGGTCCTTGAGGGCGGTGATCGGGTGCTCGGCGATGGAGGTGGCGGCGCCCGTCTGGAGGTTGGACGTCGGGCACATCTCCAGGGCGATGCGCCGGTCGCGCACCCAGCCCGCGAGCCGGCCGAGCTTGCCGGTCGTGAGGTCCGGGATGTCGTCGGTGATCCGCACGCCGTGCCCGATGCGCTGGGCGCCGCAGACCTGGAGCGCCTGGTGGATGCTGGGCAGGCCGTGGGCCTCACCGGCGTGAATGGTGAAGGGCACGTTCTCGCGGCGCAGGTGCTCGAAGGCCGCGAGGTGGTCGGCGGGCGGGAAGCCGTCCTCGGCGCCGGCGATGTCGAAGCCGACGACACCGGCGTCGCGGAACGCCACGGCCAGGTCGGCGGCCTCGCGCACCCGGTCGAACATCCGCATGCCGCAGAGCAGGGTGCCGACCCGCACCGGCGTGCCCGCGGCGGCCGCCTTGGCCATGCCCGCCGCCAGACCCTCCTGGACGGTTTCGACGACCTCGGCCATGGTCAGCTCGCCGTTGGTGTTCAGCTCGGGGGCGTAGCGCACCTCGCCGTAGACGACACCGTCGGCGGCCAGGTCCAGCACGTACTCCTCGGCCGCGCGCAGCAGGCCCTCGCGGGTCTGCATCACGGCGAGGGTGTGCTCGAAGGTGGCTATGTAGCGGACCAGGTCGCCGGAGTTGGCGGCCTCGTAGTACCAGGCGGCGAGCTCGTCCGGGTCGGTGGTGGGCAGGGTGTGGCCGACCGCGTCGGCCAGCTCCACCACGGTGGCGGGGCGCAGGCCGCCGTCGAGGTGGTCGTGCAGCACGGCCTTGGGGAGGGGGCGGATCAGATCGGCGTCTACGCGCGTAGCAGTCATGGCGGGTCTTTCCTCGGGCGGGTGGTTCGAAGCGGCGGGACGGGTCAGCCGGCGGGCTGGAGCAGGTCCCAGCGGTTGCCGTACAGGTCCTGGAAGACGGCGACGGTCCCGTACGGCTCGTGCCGCGGCTCTTCCAGGAAGGTCACGCCCGCGGCGGCCATCCGGGCGTGGTCGCGGGCGAAGTCGTCGGTGTGCAGGAAGAACCCGACCCGTCCACCGGTCTGGTCCCCGACCCGGGCGGCCTGAACGTCCCCCTTGGCGCGGGCCAGCAGCAGTCCGGAGCCGGTCCCCGGGGTGCCGGGTTCGACGACGACCCAGCGCGATCCGTCGGGCCGGGGTGCGTCCTCGACGAGCCGGAATCCGAGGGCGTCCGTGTAGAAGCGGATCGCCTCGTCGTAGTCGTCGACGACGAGGGTGACCAGGGCGATACGTCTCATCGAGAGCCTCTCGGAGCGGGCGGTTGACCGGAGAGGTTATACGTAAAACTCAGGGGATGCCAACTACTTGCCGACTTCTGGATCCACAACTGTAACTACTAGTATGTACACTCGCGATCAACGACTCCCGGGAGGCTCCATGCCGTTCGTCCGCATCGACACGCTCCGGGCCGGTCCCGAACGCCTCGCCGCACTCGGCCGGGCGGTGCATGACGCCCTGACGGAGACCATCGGCATCCCGTCCGACGACCGGTTCCAGGTGCTGACGGACCATGACGGCACCAACGGCACCCTGCGTCACGACGACTACCTGGGCGTGCACCGCGACGACGGCATCGCCTACGTCGCGATCACCCTGCGGTCCGGCCGCACGCCCGCGCAGAAGCAGGCGCTCCACCGGAGGATCGCCGAGCTGGCCCACGCGTACGCGGGCACGGAGCCGCGGAACATGTTCGTCGTCCTGACGGAGAACGGGTCGGCGGACTGGTCGCTCGGAGAGGGCATGGCGCAGTACCTCGACCAGGGGTCCTAAGACCCGGCCTAGGGCTGCGGCCGGAGGCGCCCCGCACCCTCCGGCCGCTAGCGTCCCCTCCATGAAGATCACCGAGCCGCCCCGCACCCCCGAGCAGCGCAAGGCGGATCTGCTGGGGCGCCTGGAGCGCGAGATGGACATCTGGGTCGCGACGGCCGACGCCGAAGGTATGCCCTGTCTCGTGCCGCTGTGGTTCGTGTGGCACGACGAGGCCGTGTGGCTGTGCACCCGGCAGACCAACCCCACCGGCCGCAATCTGCGGGACGGCGGGCGGACCCGGCTGGCCCTCGGGGACACCCGGGACGTCGTGCTGGTCGACGGCGAGGTGCGCACGTACCCGATGCGGGACGTGCCGCCGGCGGCGGTCGAGGCGTTCCGCGCGAAGACCGGCTGGGATCCGCGCGAGGATCACGCGTCGTACGCGTTCTTCCGGGTGCGGCCGCGCGCGGTGCAGGCGTGGTGCGAGGTGCACGAGCTGCCGCGCAGGCATCTCATGCGGGAGGGTGTCTGGGCTGTTTAGGGGTGGGTCAACCCGCTTCCCGGCGCGGCCTGTTGAGCCGGGTCAGCTCCTCGTCGGTGAGACCGATCGCGCCCGCTGCGACGTTCTCGGCGAGGTGGTCGGGGTTGCCGGTGCCGGGGATGGCGAGGACGTGGGGGCCCTGGTGGAGGGTCCAGGCGATGCGGATCTGGGCGGGGCTCGCGCCATGGGCCCGGGCCACGGCTCGGACGTCCTCGTCGTGTGCGGTGGTGGCGCCCCGCTCGGCGGCCTCGCCCGCGACGGCGTAGAACGGCACGAAGGCGATGCCCTGTTCGCCGCAGAGGCGCAGCAGTTCGTCGCTGTCCGGGTCGGGGCGGTCGAGGGCGTACCGGTTCTGGACGCAGACGACGGGGGCGATGGCCCGGGCTTCTGCGAGATGGCTGGGCGTGACGTCGGAGATGCCGAGGTGCCGGATCAGGCCCGCCTCCCGCAGGTCGGCGAGTGCCCCGAAGTGCTCGGCTATCGAGTCGTAGCGCGGCATCCGGCGCAGGTTGACCACGTCCAGGTGGTCGCGGCCGAGCTGGCGCAGGTTCTCCTCCACCTGGCCGCGCAGGTCCTCGGGCCGCGCGGAGGTGCCCCACTCCCCGTCGTAGGCGCGGTACGGGCCCACCTTGGTGACGATGACCAGGTCGTCGGGGTAGGGCGCGAGCGCCCTGTTGATCAGTTCGTTGGCGGAGCGCAGCGAGGAGAAGTAGAAGGCGGCGGTGTCGATGTGGTTGACGCCGAGGTCGATCGCCTTGCGCAGGACGGCGATCGACCGGTCGCGGTCGCTCGGTGTGCCGTGGTGGAAGGCGGCGCTGCCCGTCAGCCGCATCGCGCCGAAGCCGAGGCGGTGGACGGGCAACTCGCCGAGTTTCCAGGTGCCCGCGGCGTCCGCTGTGATCGTCGGTGAGCTCATCGGCGGAGTCTCACACACGGCACGCGGGACGGCGAAGCCGGTTTACGGATACGTGTACGAGTTCAGGGTGGTGACGGCGGAGGCCGGGTTGCCGCGGTCGTAGTGGTCCACGGCGAGGAAGTTGGGCTTCTTGCGGGCGGCCGGCCGGCAGAACCGCTGGGCGCGGTCGGCGAGTTTGGTGTTGTCCGTGCCGGCCGTGCCGGTGAGCGGGACGTCTCGGAAGTGGTTCATGACGAACAGCGGGCGGAACCCGGGTTCGGTACGGGTCAGCGGGATGTTCGTGTCGGCGCCGTACCAGCGGCTGTAGCAGGACCAGTCGGAGGTGCCGAGCCCGGAGCCCATCGACCAGTAGTTCTCGACGGTCCATTCGCGCTGGTACATGACCCCGAAGCTGTCCCGTGTGAGGCCTGCGGCCTGGTCGGCCGAGCGGCTGTGGTCGGTGAAGATCAGCAGCCGGTCGCCCGCGGCGGCCAGGGCGGCCATTGTCGGCCAGCCGTTCTGCCGTACGCCGGTGAGGTCGGGCCGGTAGAGCACGTCCGACAGGCCGCTGACCCGGGCGAGTTCGGCGCGCAGGACGGCCGGGTCGACGTAGTCCTCCAGGAAGACGGTGAGGAACTGGTCGGGGTGGGCCTTGAGGAAGTCGACCATGCGCTGGAGGTCGACCCACAGGGCGACGGGCCTGCTGACGAGGGTGCAGCTGTTGTGGCAGAGGATCGCGCCGTCGGGGGTCTGGTGGATGTCCAGCATGAATCCGCGGACACCGTCGGCCAGTTGGCGTTCGATGCCGCGGGTCTGGTTGGGCACGAGGTTCACGAAGGGCGGGGCGAAGCCGCCGTCGACGCCGTTGGCGTAGGCGTTGTGGGTGGTGAGGAACGTGACCTGGTCCAGGGTGCGGCGGTCCTGGGGGGGCATGGGGCCGGTGGCGGGGTTCACGGGGGTGAGGTACCAGGCGGCGAGGTCGCCGGATCCTCCGACGGCGAGCCGGGCGGGGTAGGTGGCGCCGGGCGGCTTGGGTGCGACCGTGAGGTGGCGGGTGGCCCCCGGGGCTTTGAGCGTGTAGCGGTCGGCGCCGAGCGGGCCGACCTCCCACCCGGCGTCGGCGCTCGTGCAGGCGACGGTCGCGGCCAGGTCGCCGCTGCGGCCGAGACAGCTGCCGGGCGCGTCGGTGCTCTCCAGGACGTACGCGGTGCCGCTCGGCTTCAGCTGCCACTGCTGGCGGCCCTCGTTGCCGCGGGGTCTGTGCTGCTCGACCGCGCCACCGTTGTCGGCCGCGTTGAGCCCGGTCGTGGCGCTCTGGACGTAGTACGCGCCCGGAGCCGGAACAGCGGCGGCAGCGGGCTGGGGGGCCACGACCGCGGCGGCCAGAGCCGCGGCCGTGACGAGCAGGGCGTGGGGGGTGCGTAGGCGCATGAGGGATGCCCTTCGGTCAACCGTCAGGTTCATGACATCCGGCATGAGACCACGCCGCACGGTCCCGCGTCAGCAGTACAGGTTGCCTCCGGGTGACGTGCCGAGGATCTGCGTGAACCGCTGGTAGTTGTTCACGCGGCTCTGCACCTGCGCCGGGTTCTTTCCGTCGCACTCCAGGGAGCCGTTGATGCTGCGGATCGTCTGGCCGAACCCGGCGCCGTTCACCATGGCGTTGTGCGGTGTCATGGAACCGGGGCCGGTCTGGGTGTTCCAGTACCACAGGGCGGTCTTCCAGGCGACGGCCGAGTCGTTCTGCACCAGCCAGGGGTTGTTCAGCAGGTCGATGCCGAGCGCGTCGCCCGCGGCCTTGTAGTTGAAGTTCCAGCTCAGCTGGATCGGGCCGCGCCCGTAGTAGGCGGCCTGCCCGGCCGGACAGCCGTAGGGCCGCCCCCAGTCGCAGTAGTGCGGGTAGTTGGCGGTGTTCTGCTCCACCACGTGCACCAGACCGCCGGTCTCGTGGCTGACGTTGGCGAGGAAGGCGGCGGCCTCCTGCTTCTTCACCGTGTCGCTGCCGGTGTTGGCGAAGCCGGGGTAGGCACCGAGGGCAGCGGTGAGCCCGCTGTAGCTGTAGAACGAATTCCGGTTCGGGAACATCTGGTTGAACTGGGCCTCGCTCACCACGAAGCGCGCATTGGGCGTGCCGGGACCGCTGTCGCAGGCGTACGGCTCCCAGTACCAGGTGCTGATGACCGGGTCGTAGCCCGGGTTCGCGTGCTCGGCGATGTACGCCTTGCCGTCGGTGTAGCGGACGATGTCACCGGCGTTGTACGACTTACCGGCTGTCCAGTTCGGGTAGCTGGAGCAGGCGGCGGCCGAGGCGTTCGAGGCGGGCAGGAGCACCGGCGCGGTGCCGGCGAGGGCGAGGGTGGCCAGGACTGCGGAGATACGGCGTCTCGACACGGGTTCAACTCCTTCGCGGAGCACGGCCGCACCCTGACGAGGGCAGGGCGAAGCGGGCCCTCGACCGCACGCACCGGGGGTCCGGTCACGGCGTGGGGGCGGCCGTGGTGGGGGGCTGTGGAGCCACACTCAACCGCGTTGGTCTGTACCAGTCAAGGGTGTAGACCAGTCAGGTATAGACCTGTTGGGGTCCGGGCTGGTTGACGGCCCGTCATTCCCCGATCGGGCCGGCGTGATCGTGACCCGTGCGTGCCGTCGGGCGTCCTGGAGCTCTCACACGTGCGCCGGGTCCTCCAGCGTCGCCGCCAGCCGGTCCAGCAGGGACCGCAGCAGGTCGTCGTCGCCTTCGCCGAGCGAGGGCCGGGCGACGCGGACCGCACGGTCGACGCGCTGCCAGTACTCCTGGCCGCGCGGGGTGAGATGGGCGAGGATACGGCGCCGGTCGAACGGATCGACCCTGCGGTGCACGAGGTTCTGATCGACGAGCTGGTCGACCAGCTTGGTCAGCGTCGGCGGCGGCAGGAAGGCGGCCTCCGCGAGCCCTGTCATGTGGTGCCCCTCGCCGTCCGACAGCGAGGCCAGCACCCGCCACGCGTCCAGCGAGCAGCCCTCCGCCTCCAGCACGCCCTGCAATCGCCGCGCCGCGAGCCGTTCGGCCCGCGTCAGCAACTGCACGAGGTCGTCGGGCCGACGCGGGGTGGGGCTGGGCATCCCTGCTCTCCTAGGTGCCGAGGGGTGTCCATCGTAGGAGACGCACTGGAGTTCGTCCCGGGGAGCCGGAATCATGACGCCATGTTCCGCCGCGACCTTCCCGGGCCCGAGTGGTTCACGGCCGACGACGACGTGCTCGGCGTGGCCCTCGTATTCCCGCTGCAGGGTCCGGCCGGAATCTTCGGGCCCACGTGTGAGCTGTGTGCGCGGCTGGCCGCCGAGGAGGTCAACCGGGACGGGGGTGTGCTCGGCAGACAGCTCCGGCTGGTGCCGGTCGACGGCTCGGGCGCGCCGCACGCCATCGCCGACGAGGTCGAGGCACTGGTGGACCTGGGCGCCGTGCAGGGCGTCACGGGCTGGCACATCTCCTCCATACGGCGGGCACTGGCACCGCGGATCGCGCACCGTGTCCCGTACGTGTACACCGCGCTGTACGAGGGCGGGGAGGACACGGCGGGGGTGTTCCTGACCAGCGAGACCCCGCGCGACCAACTCCGGCCGGCGATGGATCTGCTGGCGCGCGAGCGCGGGGTGCGGCGCTGGTTCGTGGTGGGCAACGACTACGTGTGGCCGCGGCACACGGCCCGCTCGGCCCGCGGATACGCCCGGGGCTGCGGCGGGTGCGTCGCCGGCGAGGCCTATCTCCCGCTCGGCACCCACGACTTCGAGCCGGTGCTGCGCCGAGTCGAACGCTCGGACGCCGACGCGGTGCTGATGCTGCTCGTCGGCAGTGACGCGGTGCGCTTCAACCGGGCGTTCGCCGCGTACGGCCTGCCCGCGCGCTGTCTGCGGCTGAGCACGCTGATGGACGAGAACATGCTGGTGGCGAGCGGCCCGGAGGCCACCGAGGACCTCTACAGCACGGCCGGGTTCTTCGCCTCACTGGCCAATCGCGACACCCTCGACTTCCACGGACGGTACGCCGCCCGCTACGGCGTCGAGGCGCCCGCCCTCGGCAGCCTCGGGGAGTCCTGCTACGAGGGCGTGCTGCTGCTGGCCGCGCTGCTGCAGCGGGCCGGGGCGCTGGACGTCTCGGCGGTCGGCGCGGCGGCCGGGGCGGGGGCGGTGTCGTACGAGGGTCCGCGTGGGCTGCTGCACCTGCGCGACGCTCATGTGCGCCAGCGGATCTACCTGGCGCGGGCCGACGGGCTCGACTTCGACGTGCTCACGGAGCTGGAGGCGCGCTCCCAGGGCGACAGGGCCTAGGTCTGATCGGCACGGTTTATGCGTCAACGCTCGCGACGGCTGCATTTCGACGCTGCGCGTCCTCACCGCCCCGGCCACCAAAGATCCCTGCGGCACCGCAAGGACTCTGTCAAGCCGGCTGAGACGAGGTCGGTCACGACGCCTCCGGCCTCCTGGACCAGCAGCACTCCTGCCGCGTGAGACGCGATCTGCACCGCAAGAGGGGTTCGAGGACGCGCCGCCGGGCCCGGATCAGTGAAATCGCCCCTTTCGGCGGCCCGGAAGAGGCCGTGTGCGACCCCCGCCGCATATTTCAATATGGGACAAGATATCGACAGATCCCCTGCTTGACGCCCTGCCGACGGGGCGGGATCGGACAGCGTTCCGTGCTGCAAGATTGCAGGTCGGAGCGTAATCTGAAAGCAGACCGCACTTGCGGAAGTGCAAATTTGGCTCACCTTTCGCAAAAATCATTTCGTTCCGGCGTCAACTTCTCGGCGCGGTCGCCCGCATGCCTCGGCAAGAGACACGGGAGAAGCGTTGACGCCCATCAGAAAGCGGGCATCTCATGGTTTCGCACGCATCCCCGGAACAGGTCGACATCGACGTCCGGGACGAACTCCTGGAACCGGATGGAGAATCCGGCGGAGAGCAGCAGATCGTCGATTACACAACGTTCTTCTTCCCCGCGCACGGCGTCTTCGCAAGGCGGCTCATCTGCGGCCCCACCCTCAAGTCGTACAGCCGTGCGGTCGTGTCGCTCTGCGAAGTGGACGGGAACAATGTCCCCTTCCGGGGGTTGGCCACGATGAGCGTCGCCAACGTCGTTCCCCACGACGATGGAATCCTGGAAATAGTGGGATCCATCCAGTGGAACTCCGACATCAAGATACGGGCAAGCGTGCTCTGGCAGTGACCGAGATGGGAGCACGGAACCTTCCGGAGAGAATCAGTGCCCGACGACAACGGCGCGAGTGAACAGCGGACACAGGAAAGCCGCATGCTGGACCGGCACCCCGGGCTGCGTGATTCCGTGGCGTCGCTGCCGGAATTCATCGCCTGGAATGACAGCTTCCCCCTCGTCGAAGTGGACGCGGAGTCGTTCCGGGTGGCCCGGGGTGACCAGCTCATGGATCGTGACCAGATGATGGTCGAGTGGATAAGGCTTTTCCGGCCGCAACTGTTCGAAGAAGGTGCGGAAAATGACAGATAGCTCCGAGGTACGGCGGCCCGAGATCGTGATCGACGGCCAGGTGTTCTACCGGGTAGAGGGTGACCTGCTGCTCGACGCCGACGAACTCGATGTCTACATCGAGGCGCAGAAGGCACTGCGGGCACAGCGCGAGGCCGCCCGGCAGCTGGCACGGACAGGGGTGGGCACCATCGGCAGCGGTATCAGTCCGCTCGGGCAGCCGAGCAGCGGTCTGCTCGGCATCATGCAGGACGGCAGGATCGTCCGCTGGGAACCGGGCACGGTCCTGAAGTACTGCGTCCTGCGCAAGACCTTCCCGGAGCGGGAGTGGTACGAGTCGGTCGTCGAGAACATGCGACGCGCCACCGACGACTGGTCGGCGACCTGCGGCGTGCAGTTCGAGCACGTCGAAACCGCCGACGACAGTGATGCGCTGCGGCCGCCCGAAGTCGTCTTCCCGGTGCGGCACCTCGACTCCGGGGGCCAGTTCATCGCCGCGGCGTTCTTTCCCAACGACCCGGAGAACCGCAGGCGCGTTTTCATCGACCCGTCGTACCAGACCACCAGTTTCGACCGCGTAGGCGTACTACGGCATGAGTTGGGCCATGCCATCGGCTTCCGGCACGAACACATCCGCTCGGGCGCGCCCGCCGTATGCCCCGACGAATCCACCGAGGGAACGGTGGACCTGACGCAGTACGACCCGCAATCCGTCATGCACTACTTCTGCGGTGGGCTGGGATCGCGGGAACTCGCCATCTCCGAAATCGACCGGGTGGGTGCCCAGAAGGTCTACGGGCCTCCGCTGACCGGTTTCAACCTCCTCGCCGCCTGACGGACTTGCCCGCGGCGCCACATGGCGCCGCGGGCAGCGGCCGGCCACGGACCGGGACACCGCATCAACGGTCGGGCGGGTCAGCGAAGTCCGGCGAAGAGGTCGTTCTCGGGTGTGGCCGCGCCGGTGGTGTCCTGGACGCGCAGGAAGGTCTCCATGCCCATCAGTTCGCCGAACCTCTCCTTGCCCATCCTGAGGAAGAAGATGTTCTCGCCCTGACTGGCGTGCGCGGCCAGCGCGTCGAACTTCTGGCCGCTGAACGCGGTGGTGTCCACCCATGTGGTGATCTCATCGTCGGGGAGGCCGATCTCGGCCAGCGCGGCGGCCTCGGCAGGATCCGGCTCCGGCATGTCCTCACCGAACTCGCTCATGAGCTCGCCGAACCGCCGCATCATCGAGCGGGGCATCGTCGTCCAGTACACCTTCGGTGACAGCGTGGTCATCTCCAGCGCCGCCATGGTGATGCGGTGGGCCTGGATGTGGTCAGGGTGACCGTAGAAGCCGTTCTCGTCGTAGGTGACGACCACATCGGGCCGATAGTGCCGCATGAGTTCCGCGAGCCGGGCCGCACCTTCCTGCACGGGGGTCTGCCAGAAGGCACCGGGGGCGTCGTTGCTCGGCCAGCCGGCCATTCCGGAGTCAGCGTAGTCCAGCATCTCCAGATCACTGATCTTCAGCACGTCACAGCTCGCCTGGAGTTCTTGACGGCGCATCAAGGCGACGGCCGCCGAATCGTGTCCGGGATCCCCGGGCTTGACACCCCCCGGTCCGTCACCGCAAGCACCGTCGGTGCATGTCACGAGAACCGTACGGATGCCTTCCGCCGCGTACCGCGCGAGGACACCGCCGGTTCCGGTGGCCTCGTCGTCGGGGTGCGCGTGCACAGCCATGAGCGTCAAAGGCCGGTCGGTCATGAAGCAGTCCTCCTGCAGACATATGTCGTGATCAAAGTGCTCGGCGAGCCACCACACACCTGGTGCCCGGATCCCCGCAGGGTGGACGACCTCACGGTCTCCGTGCTTCCCCGCCCGCGCGGCGCCGGTCCCTCGGACCATGCAACCGCGCCGACCGGTCCGGCTGTTCCCCGCACGGCTGGAAGGGCCACATATGAGGCGTGGCGGAATGCGGCCCTCGGCATGAGCGTCGGGTCGCAGGCGGCCTGACGGCCCGGCGCCCCACCGCCTGGCCGCGTGGCCGCCTGGCCGCAGAGCAGCGCCGGCCGGGGCCCGACGACGACACGCCCCCGGATCAGCGCCCCGCGCCGCTCGACCGCGAGAATTCCTCCCATGACCACCACACCCCATCCCCTCGTCACCGGCGCGCAGCGACTGGCGCGCGATCTCCTCGTCCCACAGGCCGAGCGCGTCGACCAGGAGGGGGTGCCCGCGAGCCATGTCGAGGCGGTGAAGCGGGCAGGGCTGCTGGGGGTGGTCGCGCCGCGGGAGTACGGCGGGGCGGACGCGCCCGTGGCCGTGGCGCGGGAGACCGCGGAGATCCTGGCCGGGGCGTGCTGCTCCACATGGTTCGTGCAGACACAGCACCACACGCCGGTGAAGCTGCTCACCACCTACGACTCCCCCGTCCGGGAGAAGCTGCTGCGCCCGCTGGCGACCGGCGAGCTGATGGCCGGCATCGCGTTCGCCCACGTCCGTGCCTTCCCCCGGGTGCCCGTGCGGGCCGTCGCAGAGAAGGGCGGCTGGCGGTTCGAGGGCCGGGTGCCCTGGTACACCGGCTGGGGGCTGAACGACGTGATGCTGCTGGCCGGGGTGACGGACTCGGCCGAGGTGGTGTTCGTGTTCGCCGAGGCCCGCGAGCAGCCGGGGCTGACGCCCTCGGCGCCGATGCGGCTCGCGGCCCTCACCGCCGCGCGCACGGTGTCCCTGGAGCTGGATGGCCTGTGGGTTCCGGACGAGTCCGTCGTGCTGCGCACCACGCAGGAGGAATTCGCTCTGGTCGACCTTCCCCGGGCCGCCAACGCCAGTCCGGCCGTGTTCGGGGTGGCGGACGCGGCGCTCGACCTGGTGGCGCGGAGCCCGGACGGCGAGGAGACGGCCCGGTCGCTGCGGGCCCGGCTCGACGAGATCCGGCGGGAGGCCTACGCGCTGGCCGACCAGCCCGCCGCGCCCGGCTGCGTACCGGAGCGACTGGCCGTGAAGACCCGCGCGTACGACCTCCTGCGCACCGCCACCACCGCTGCGATCGTGGCCGGAGGCGGGCGCGCCATGGACCTCGGCAGCCGGGCGCAGCGGCTGGCGCGCGAGGGGATGTTCCTGCTGGTGCAGGGCCAGACGGCCGAAGCGCGCCGGAGGCACCTCGGCTCGCTGGCGTCCGGCTAGCCGAGGCGGAGCGCGGCCGGCGCCCGGTGCGTCCGGGACGGGACCTTCCCGCAGAACTCGGCTTCGATGACGTCGATGTAGAGCGAGGAGTCCGGGAGCCAGTCGCCGTTGATGTTGAAGGTGAGCTGGTGCTCACCGTCCTCGGTGCCGACCATCGCGGACAGGGAGCCGTTCGTACGGCCGCTCTTGCCGACCACCTTCACACCGCAGGACAACCGCGCGAACTCGACTCCGAGTCCGAAGCCGATGCCGTGGCCGGCCGGGACCTCGTCGAACATCTCTTTCGTCTGCCGCGGGGGCAGCACGTCACCCTTGACCAGGGCCCGTTGGAAACGGTTCAGGTCGCCGCTGGTGGAAATGACGTCACCGGCCGCGCCCAGCCAGGTCATGTTCTGCTCGGTGGCGTCGTGGATCTCTGCGTCGGGCGTGTCCTGGTGGAGCCGGGAGTAGCCGACGGGGTGCGGCTTCGGCATCTCGGGTGATGTGCCCGGGAACGACGTTCCGCGCAGTTTCAGGGGCCGGATGATGCGACGGGTGATCTCCTGGGCGTAGCCACGGCCGGTGACCTTCTCGATGACCATGCCGGCGACGATGAAGTTGGTGTTCGAGTACGCCGGTTCGTTGTCCGGGCCGGGCCGCGGTGGGCGCCGCAGGGCGATCGCCACCAGTTCCTCGGGTGTGTGGGTGTCGTACCGGTGTTCCAGGAATCCGGGCCCCGCGGCGTCGTGGATGAAGTCGGGGTCGTCGGTGTGGTTCGGAACGCCACTGGTGTGGTTGAGGAGTTGGCGCAGCGTCACCTTGCTGCCGTCATAGCCGTTGCCGTGCACCAGGCCCGGCAGCCATCGCTCGACCGTGTCGTCCAGGTCCAGTCTGCCTTCCGCCTCCAGTTGGAGCAGGACGGTCGCGACGAACGTCTTGGTGATGCTGGCCCCGCGGAAGTGCTCGCCGGGTGTCCGCTTGCGGCCCGAGCCGGTGTCCGCGTGGCCGGCGCGTCCGAACCAACTCCCCTTGCTGTCATGGACCGTGGCCGCCGCTCCGGGGAGTCCGCCCTTCTCGACGAGAGCGCGTAACGCGCTCCGGGTGGCCTCGTGGCCGTGCGTCGGTCCTGCCGCCTGCGCTGCCGGGGCGAGGGCCGCCGTACCGGCGGACAGCGCCACGGCCAGGGCGATCGCGACGGTGCGTGCGGCGCGCTGCTGCATGATGGCCTCCTGGTCACCGAGAGGGCGGCGGGCCCGCCCTCTCGGTGACCAGGACGCCCAAGTCCCTTGCCAGGGTTGATCTTTGCGTGCGATCCGCGAGGTGTCAGCTCGCGACCGGCACGAACGGAGCCTGAGCGGCGGGAGCGGTCTCCCGGCCCGCGGGGTGCCGCCACAGTCCCTGCGCGGCGAGGCGCGGCAGGACGCCCTCGCCGAACCAGTACGCCTCCTCCAGGTGCGGATAGCCGGAGAGGATGAACTCGTCGACCCCCAGGGCGTGGTACTCCCTGATCCGCTCGGCCACCTCGTCGTGGCTGCCGACCAGGGCGGTGCCCGCCCCGCCGCGCACCAGGCCGATTCCGGCCCACAGGTTGGGGTGGATCTCCAGGCGGTCGCGGCGGCCGCCGTGCAGGGCGAGCATGCGCTGCTGCCCCTCGGACTCGCTGCGGGCGAGGCCGGCCTGCACCGACGCCACCACCTCCGGGTCGAAGCCGTCGAGCAGTCGGTCCGCCTCGGCCCACGCCTGTTCGGCGGTGTCGCGGGTGATGACGTGCAGCCGGATGCCGAAGCGCAGGGTGCGGCCCTGTGCTTCGGCCAGCGACCGGATCCGGGTGATCTTCTCGGCGACCTGGGCGGGCGGTTCGCCCCAGGTGAGGTAGACGTCGGAGTGGCGGGCGGCGATCTCACCGGCGATGGGCGAGGAGCCGCCGAAGTAGACCTCGGGCACGGGGTCGGGAACTCGGGCCGGCGCCGCGCCTTCCACCCGGATGTGCTCGCCGTGCAGGTCGACGGTCCTGCCCTCCCACAAGCCCCTGAGGACGTGCAGGAACTCGCCGGTGCGGCGGTATCGGCCGTCCTTGTCCAGGAAGTCCCCGAAGGCGCGCTGCTCCTTGTTCTCGCCGCCGGTGACGACGTTGAGCAGCAGCCGGCCGCCGGTCTGCCGCTGGAAGGTGGTGGCCATCTGCGCGGCGAGCGTGGGTGAGATCAGCCCCGGCCGGAAGGCGACGAGGAACTTCAGGCGTTCGGAGTGCTGGGCGACCATCGCCGTGGTGAGCCACGCGTCCTCGCACCAGGCGCCGGTGGGCGTGAGGGCACCCGCGAAGCCCACCTCCTCGGCGGCCCGGGCGATCTGGCTCAGGTACGCGACCGTCGGCGGCCGGTCCCGCCCGGACGCGGTGGCCGGGGTGCCGTGACCGCCGCCGACGACATGGCGGCTGTCGCCGTTGGTGGGCAGGAACCAGTGGAAGGTGAGGGACACGGGGTCTCCGATCGAGGGGTGGTGCGGCGAGGGGGCGGGGTCAGCCGGCGACGGCAAGCAGCGGGGTGCGGCCGAGGGCGGCGGAGAACTGGTCGACCACCTGGCCGAGTGCCTCGGTGGCGGCCGGCGCGACGGCCAGGGAGCCGTCGTCCTGCACGGCGAGGTCCTTGTCGACGGTGAACCAGCCCTGCACGATGTGGGCCGCGCCCATGGAGGTGAGGACCGGGCGCAGCGCGTAGTCGATGGCCAGGACATGGGCGACGCTGCCGCCGGTGGCGAGCGGCAGCACGGTCTTCCCGGCGAGGGCGTACTGCGGGAGCAGGTCCAGCAAGGCCTTCAGGACACCGGAGTATGACGCCTTGTACACGGGGGTGCCGACGACGACGCCGTCGGCCCGCGCGAACAGCTCGGTGGCCTCGACGATGGCGGGGTGGCGGAAGTCCGCGCCGAGGAGGGCTTCGGCGGGGATCGTACGGACGTCGAGCGGAATCACGTCGTGGCCCTGGGCCACAAGCCGCTGGTCGAGGTGGCGCAGCAGCCGGCTGGTGCGGGAGGAGGCGGAGGGGCTGCCGGAGACGGACAGGACGGTGGCCATGGGTTCTCTCTTCCGGGAGAGGGCGCGACTGCGCGGGGCACCACCGAATTCGGGGACGCCACTGCAAAAGGGCGTGCTGGAGCGCCGAATTCAGGCGTGAGGGAAATTCACCGCACAGGGCGTCCTCTCGGCACGACGAGAGTCGTCCGACGGCGGATGAGGCGGTGAGAAGAAACGGCGAGCCGGAAGACTCAGGCTGCGGCGCGACAGGAGGCGCTGGAGACGCGCGCGAGGTCGACGTGGCGTCGCCGCGTGAGGTCCAGTCGCATGGTCATGCCATGGATCGTGGCAGTGGGAGACGACGCCCGTCAAGAAATCCGCGGCCCATCTCGTATCCCGGACCGCGGATTTCACGAAAGGCGGCCTGAAAGGCCGTGCGGGGCGGAGGAATTCAGTCCTCGTCCGCCGGGACGACCACGAGGAAGGCGTCCGACTCCAGATCCATCACGACGGTGGCGGCCTCGCCCTCGGCGCGGCGGCGGGCCGCGTACTCCTCCGCGGGCCACGATCCGCGCGGAGACCCCGCCGGGAACCGCTCCAACACCTTCGCGCTGATGGCCGCAGTCACGTCCGCTGCCCTCCCCTGTCCCGCGCCGCCCGCCGGGCGACGTCGATCGGTCGCTGTCGTACACATCCGGATGCCCCCGATCCGGCCGGCCATGTACCGCCGGGTAGATTCCCTGCCTTTCACAGACCCCTACACATAAAGAGGACATAAGAGCAGAATGATGCTTACGCGGCGTTTACCGCATACCCCTCCAGACGCGGGCGCCCTGCACCATGAAGGAGACGAGTCATGGCCAACGTCTCGCCCACCAGAGGTGACATCACCAGCCACCCCGATGCCTCCGAGATGCGGGACCGGTACGCCCGCGTGCTCGGTGGCCGCGATGTGGCGCTCGTGGACGGACCGGTGTTCCTGCTCGGTCTGTACTGCGCCGCCTCCCCCTGGATAGTCCACTACACGACCAGCCAGCCGGCACTCGTGACCCACAACCTGATCATGGGTATCGCGATCGGCCTGCTGGCGCTCGGCTTCACCCGTGCTCCGGAGCGCATGTACGGCCTGAGCTGGGCCATGTGTGCCCTCGGGGTCTGGATGATCATCTCGCCGTGGATCGTGGGCGAAAGCCCGGACGCCGGTGTCGTGTGGAACAACATCATCATCGGTGCACTGGCCGTGGTCCTCGGGCTGGTGTGCGCCGGAACGGCGGCGAAGGCCTCGCCGAGGCCGTAGCGGACGCCGGAAAGGAGCCGAAGGCCGGTCCGTCTCCCGGACCGGCCCGCCCACGTCCACCCCTGGCCGTGCGGAGCTCAGAGGTGACTCGTCCGCCGCAGCGCGGCGAGCCCCTCGTGGCTCGACGCGTAGTGCGGCGTCCAGCCGAGTTCGCGCTCCGCCTTCGCGCAGGACACGCGCAGCCGGGACGACATCACCGTGTGCACGTACGACATGGGCTTCAGAAGCCACAGCGGCACGTTCACCGGCTTCGGCAGTCCGAAGGTCCGGGCCACCGCCTCGACGTGGGCGCGGAACCCCATGGGGGTGTCGTCCGCGATGTTGTACGCCTGCCCCGGCCGGCCGCGCTCCACGGCGGCCACCACCGCGCGGGCGGCGTCCGTGAGCTCCACCCACGGCAGCACCCGGCCCCGGTCGTCGGGCAGGGGCAGCTGCCGTCGGCGCAGCAGGTGCAGCAGGGCTTCGGTGCCGCCGGGGCCGTAGAACAGGCCGAGGCGCAGGGCGATGCCGTCCAGGGCCTCCGCTTCGAAGGCGAGCCGCTCCTTGGTCCGCATGCCGGCGATGTGCCGCTCCAGCGGTGGTGTGGCGCCGCGCGGGCCGAAGGGGTCGTCCTCGGTGAGCGGGCGGTCGCCGTGGTCGCCGTAGCCATAGCCGAAGGCCATGGACTCCACGACGAAGCGGCGGGCGCCGGTGGCGCGGGCGGCCTCGACGAGGTGGGCCGTGCCCTCGGTGCGCAGGGCATCGGTGGCGTACATGTCGCGGTCCCTCACGGGGGGTTTGCGCAGGGCCGTCGCGGCGTGGACCACGGTGTCGAAGTGGTGCCCGTCGACGGCGCGCAGCAGCGCGTCACGGTCCATGAGGTCGGCCCGGATGCCGTTCTCCCGGCTTCTGCCGAGGCCGGTGACCTTGTGGCCCGCCTCGGTCAGGGCGCGGGTGATGTGCCGGCCGAGGACGCCGCTCATGCCGGCGAGGAGGATGCTCTGGCTCGTCTCGTTCGTCGTCATGCCACTACGACGGACCGGGCGGCCCCGGACGTGACATCCGCACCGCCCCGATCGGCTACGAGGTGTACTCGTACGGCGTCGTGGTCGTCAGCGGCACGAAGCCGAGGCGTTGCAGGATCGGCCGGCTCTGGCTGGAGGCGTCGACCTGGAGGTAGCGGTAGCCGCGGGCCGCGGCGGCGCGGGCGCGGTGCGCCACCAGCGTGCGGTAGATGCCGCGGCCCCGCCAGTCCCGGACGGTGCCGCCGCCCCACAGCCCGGCGAAGGGCGTGCCGGCTACGAGTTCCATGCGGGCCGCGCTCACCGGCTCACCGCCGGCCATCGCCACGACGGCGACGACGGTGTCCGGGTCCGCCGCCAGCCGGGCGAGGAGCTGATGGCGCAGCCAGGAGCTGTCCGCGCCGAAGGCCTTCTCGTGGACGTCGGCCACGAGATCGACGCCCGCCGGGCCGGTGACCGGCACGACGCGCACACCCTCGGGCGGTTCGGCGCAGTGGGCCAGGCCGTCGGCTTCGCCGATCATCAGCGTCTCCTCGGGCCCGGGCGTGAACCCGGCCGCGCAGAGCCGCCGCCCGAGGTCGGCCGGGCGGTCGTGCCCGTACAGCTTCCACTCGAAGTCGAGGCCGAGGCCGGTGTAGTGGCCGATCTGCGCGGCGATCGCCGCGTCCGCCCCGGCCTCGTCGAGGGCGGACCACACGATGCCGTTCCAGCCGTGCGGGGTGGCGACCTGGCGGACGACGCCGCCGGTCCGCTCGACCCGGGCGCCGGGCCCGTCCGGCCGCGCTCCCGCACGCAGGTTCCGGTCGAACAGGGCGAGCAACTCGGCATGATCCATAGGCAGACCTCAGCAGCCGCCCGGGCCGCACGGCAAACGGTTTTCCGGCCCGGCGGCACCCTGCCGGCCTGCGGCCCCGTTCCTTTCGCCCCGCGCCCCGGCGCCCTAGGGTCCTCTTGATCGCACTCATCACGGGAAAGGCCGGCCCCATGGTCGTGAAGGAGACGGAACTGAACGCTTCCCGCTGCGGCTGAAGGGCTGGACGGCCATGACGACGCACAACGACGACGTGGACTGGGACCGCTGGCCGGTCTCCGACTACCTCGCGGAGAACTACCGCGAGGTGCACGCGTCGGACGCGGCGGTGATCGCGCACCATTCCGCGTTCTACCGGGGCCTCCCGTCCGGCCGGATCGCCCGTTCGGTGGAGTTCAGGGCGGGACCCAACCTGTACCCGCTCATACTGGCGTCCGCCGCGTGCCGCAGGATCGACGCCGTGGAGGCCGGAGCGAGCAACATCGCCTACCTGGAGGACCAGATCTGCCACCGGCTCGACGCGAGCTGGCTGCCCTTCCACACCCTGTGCCGGCGGCTGAACCCGGAGGTGCCCACGACCCTCGCCGGGGCGCTGGCCCCGGTGAACATCGTCCACGCCGACGTGCGGACCCTGCCGCCGGGCGCGTACGGACTCGCCTCCATGCACTTCGTCGCCGAGAGCGTCACGGAGGACTTCGCGGAGTTCACCGACTTCTGCCGCGCCTTCGTCCGCACGGTCCGGCCGGGCGGCCACCTGGTGGCCGCGTTCATGGAGAACATGCCGACGTACCGCATCGGTCCGGCCTCCCGCTGGCCCGGCTGCCCGGTGAACCCGGCGACCGTGACGGAGGTCTTCACGCCCCTGACCCGGGACCTGGACGTCACCCACATCGACGTGGACCCAGCCCTGCCCGACTACGGTGGCTCGGGGATGGTCCTGCTCACGGGGGTCGCGGAGGCGGTGTAGCCCGCGGCCGTCAGCCGTCCGACCCCGGGCGGAACCTGCGGCGCAGCACCACTCCGCCGGCGACCAGTGCCGCGCTCGCCGCGACGGCCTGGAGGGTGTGCTCGGTGCCCGTGTGGGCCAGGGCGCCGGTGGCGTGCGGGACGGTGTGCGGGCCGCTGTGCGGGGCCGGTTCGGGGGCCGGCTTCGGCCGGGGCGGCGGGGTCCGCTCCGGGACGGGCTTCGGCGGGTGCTGGGGGCGGACCGGGCGCTGGTGACCAGGGGTGTTCGAGGACTCGTTGCCGGTCGCCGGGTTGCCGATGCCGACCACGTTCACGGAGTTGCCCGTGACGTTGACCGGGAGGTCGACCGGCACCTGCACGCCGTTGCCGGAGATTACGCCCGGTGAATCCTTTCCGCCGGCCTCGGCGACCGCGCCGCCGGACGTGGCCTTCCGGCCCGCCCGTCCGTCGTCCTTGTTCGCGCAGGTGTTGCCCGCAGCGGGGTTCAGGAGCCCCACCACGTTCACGGTGTTCCCGCACGCGTTCACCGGAACGTGCACCGGCAGCTGGACGGTGTTGCCGGAGACCACCCCGGGCGAACCGGCCGCCGAGCCGTCCGCACCGGAACCGGCGTACGCGGGGACGGTCACGGCCATCGCGCCCGAGGCGGCGGCGACGGCGATCACTCCGTTTCGGGTAAGGCGTCTCATGGGAACCCTGCCTTCCAGACATCGTGTCGCGGGCACTCACCCGCACGGGGAGAACGCGGGGCGACCGGTCCGAGTTATGGCTTATCGGCCTTTCACTCCATCGAGCGGCCCGGTTGTCGAACTAGCGGTAAAGCCCTTCGTATGCCGGCCCGGCCCGCCCGGAGGCGAGGCTTCCGGGGCCCGCTTATGGTGAGCGAGGGCGCCGGTCCCGGTCCGCTGCGGGACGCCCCGCGCCCTGGAGGCATCGATGCTGGCCAAGCTGTCAACGCGCCCCTCGATACGGCGCTGCGCGGTCACCGGTACGGCCGGGCTCGCCCTGCTGGGCACGGCACTGCCGGCCGCCGACGACCCGCCGCCCGGCCTCACGCGCTTCTACGACCAGAAGGTCACCTGGTCGAAGTGCAAAGGCATGGACATGCCGAAGGATCTCCAGTGCGGGAAGGTCACCGTCCCGCTCGACTACGCCAAGCCCGGGCAGGGCACCCTCGACGTCGCCGTCGCCCGCTATCGGGCCACGGGCACCTCGCGGGGATCGGTCCTGCTGAACTTCGGCGGCCCGGGCGGCCAGGGCGTGGCCCAACTCGCCATGGGCGCCAAGGACTTCATGGGCCTGACGAACGGCTACGACGTGGTCTCCTTCGACCCGCGCGGCGTCGGCCGCTCCTCGCCGGTCAGCTGCGGAAACGCCTCGGACAGCGCCCTGGACGCCACCGACGGCAATGCCGACGTGACCGATCCGGGGGCCGTGCTCGAAGAGCTGCGCGCGGCGGCGGCCGAGTGCACCGAGCACTCGGGCCCGGTCCTGCCCCACATCGGCACGGTCAACGCCGCCCGCGACCTGGACGTCATACGCGACGCGCTCGGCGACGACAAGCTCAATTACCTGGGCTTCTCCTACGGGAGCCGGCTCGGCGCGGTGTACGCGGCCCAGCACCCCGACAAGGTCGGCAGGATGGTGCTGGACGGCGTCGACACGCTGACCGAGCCGCTGTCCGACCAGGGTGTGGCGAGCGCCCGGGGACAGCAGACCGCACTGGAGAACTTCCTGACCTGGTGCACCGAGGACATCGCCTGCCCGTTCGGACGGGACCCGCGGGAAGCCCGGAAGCACGTCGTACAGGTGGTCGAGTCGCTCGACAAGGATCCGCTGCCGAACGACTTCGGCGAGGCGTTCTCCGGCCAGGACTTCGCCGGCGCTCTCGGGCAGGGCCTCTACAGCAGGGAGCTCTGGCCGTCGCTGCAGCGGGCCGTCGGCCGGCTGCTGGAGGACGGCGACCCGAGCGGCCTGGAGGCGTTCCTGTCCGGGGGCTTCACCCTCCCGCCGCGGCGCGGCCCGCACGCCGGGCTCACCGACCCCGCGGACGTACCGCTCGACAACCTGCCGGCGGCGCTGATGGCCGTCAACTGCGCGGACGATCCGGACCGCCCCGCCGCCGCCGAGGTCACCGAGCACCTCGGGCGGCTGCGCGCCCGCTACGAGCAGGCCTCACCGGTCTTCGGCCGCTACCGGCTCACCCAGGTGCTGATGTGCTACGGCCGCCCCAAGGGCACCGACTACATCCGCGAGGACGTCAAGGACGTCGACACGCCGAGGATGCTGCTCGTCGGCACCCGGGGCGATCCGGCCACTCCGTACCGCTGGACGGTGGAGACGGCCAGGCGGCTCGGCTCGTCGGCCGTGGTGCTCGACAACCGCGGGGAAGGACACACCGGCTACGGCTCGTCGAAGTGCGTGCACGGCAAGGTCGACGCCTTCCTGCTGTACGGAACCCTCCCGCCGGACGGCAGTTCCTGCGGCTCCGACCGCGACGACGAGTGAGATCGAATGCCCCAAATGCCCCGGTCGCGAATTCGCTCTATCGTTCTGTCATGGAGAGCGTTCTGAGTCCCGCGACCCTTGCCGAGCTGCGGCGCCCGCGCCCCTACCCCGCGGTCTCCGTGCTGACGCCGACCCATCGGCGCGATCCCTACAACGCCCAGGACCAGGTCCGGCTGCGCAATGCGGTGGCCGAGGCCAAGAGGCAGCTGGAGGCCGATCCGGCCGTCACCCGGGAGCGACGCACCGAGGTGGCCGGGCACCTGGACCGGGCCATGACCGAAGTGGACCTGACACACGCCGAGGACGGCCTGGTGATCTTCGCCGCTCCGGGCGAACACCAGGTGTGGTCGGTGGCGAGGTCCGTACCCGAACGCGTGGTGCTCTCGGACACCTTCCTCACCCGCAACCTCGTCTCCGCGCAGACGGCCGGGCGGCCCTTCTGGGTCCTGTCGCTCGCCGCGGACCGCGTCACCCTGTGGAACGGCGGCGTCGACCGGGTCGCCGAGGCCCGGGTCGGCGGCTTCCCGATGACCCGGCGCGTGGAGAACTTCGACCCGGAGCGGCAGCAGCGGATCGGCGACACGCCTAGCGCCTTCCGGGAGGAACGCACCCGCCAGTTCCTGCGCGAGGCCGGCACCGCGATGAACGCCGTACTGCGCGACCACCCGCGGCAGCTGTACGTCACCGGCGAGCCGGCGGCCCTCTCCCTGCTGGACGAGGTCGTCGGCACCGCCCGCGGCGCGGTGCACGTCCCGCACGGCGGACTCGCCCATGGGACCCATGAGACCGTCTGGCAGGCCGTGCGCCCGGTGGTCGAGGCGGAGGCCCGCCGCAGCACGGACGCCGTGACCCGCGCCCTCGAAACGGCCCGCGGCCGACGGGAGTTCGCCGCCGGTGTCGACGAGCTGTGGCAGAGCGCCCGGGACGGCCGCGTCCGGCTGCTGGCCGTCGAGGAGAACTATCGCGTGACGGTCCGCGACGCCGGGGACCATCTGGTCCTCGCCGAGAGCGGCGACCTCGACTCCCGCGAGGACATCGTGGACGAGATCGTCGAACAGTGCCTGGAGACCGGAGCCGATGTCCGCTTCGTCCCGGACGGCACGCTCGGGGAGGCGGACGGCATGGCCGCGGTGCTGCGGTACTGACCAGGGCTCGAACACAGGACCATCGAACACCCGCATGAGCCTCGTGCGGGTGTTTCCGATGGGCCATCAAATACCCTGTGTAATCTACGAGTTGAGCCTGCAGTGAGGGTGTTCCCCACCTACCCCGGAGTAGCTCCGCGAGACTGTGGCATATGCCAGAAGCACCACCGTATCGTGTGTTGCCGAATCCCTTACAGGCCGTCGCGGGCTGTGCAACAGTCGTAACGGTCCCTCCGTCCGCCTTGGTCGAACCGTCCCCGCATCGGAGTGCGTCATGCCGTCCCACCTCTCCGCGGACCGCCCAGCCGCCCAGCCGCCCGGACGCGGCTCGGTCGACGCGCTCATATCGCAGACGCGGCGGCTCAAGGGCGAAGTGGACGCGGTGCGCCGCGACTCCGAGGACGTGGGATCGGACCACCCGCGCGAGCGCTGGCAGCGCGCCCTGTACGACCTGGCCCTGCACCAGCTCAACGACCTCGACGAGCACCTGGCCCAGCTGCGGGACGGCCCCCTGCCAACGGCGGCGGCCCCGGAAGCCCCCCGCCCCGAGCAGGGCTCCCTGCTCAGCCGGGTCGGCAGCGCCGAGTGGAACCTGCTGACGGACGAGGCCAGTTGGTCCGGAGAGCTCTACCGGATCCTGGGCCGCGACCCGGCCGCTCCCCCGCTCACCCTCGACGAACTGCCGTCGCTGGTCGTGGACGAGGACCGGCCGAAGCTGACGGCGATGGTCACCGACTGTCTCGTCGACGCCCGGCCCATCGACGGCGAGTTCCGCATCGCCCGCCGGACCGGCGACGTGCGGACCGTGCACATGATGGGCGAACCGGTGCTCGACACCGACGGCAGCACCGCCTCGATGTGGGCCGTGCTGCGTGACGTCAGCGAACTGCGGCGCAGCCAGCGGGTGGTGAGCGAGACCCGTGACTCGCTCCACCACCGGCAGGACACCGCGCAGAGCGAGCACCGGCTCGCGGCCGAGTTGCAGGAGGCCGTGCTGCCGCCGTGGCGCGGCTCCCTGCGGCTCCCGCACCGGGGCGCCAGGGCCCTCGACCTCGCGTCCCACCACCTGCCGGCGTCCTCCCGCACACTCATCGGCGGCGACTGGTACGACGCCCTCGAACTGACCGACGGCGAAACGCTTCTCGGCGTCGGCGATCTCACCGGCCAGGGAGTCGGTGTCACGTCGAACATGACCATGCTGCTCGGTGCCGTTCGCGGCATGGCCATGGCCGGTGCGCAGCCGGGGCAGGTGATGGCCTGGCTGAACCAGTTACTCGACGCCACCGTGCAACCCGCCCTCGGCAGCGCCCTGTGCTGCCGCTACCGGCCCGCGAACCGCACCCTGGTGTGGGCGCAGGCCGGACACCCCGCCCCGCTGCTGTTCCGCGACGGGACGGGGCGCGTCCTGGACGCACCGGACGGCGTCCTGCTCGGCGCCACCTCGGGCGCCGTCTACGGGCAGGCCGAAGAGACGCTCCGGGTGGGCGACCTGCTGCTCCTGCACACCGACGGGCTGGTGCCGGGGCACACCGGATCGGCGGCGGCGAACCTCCTCCTCGGTCTGGCACCGCGCCTGGCCGGCAACCGCACCGCGGAGGACTGCGTACGCACCGTGGTCGAGGAGTTCGGCGAGGGCGAGCGCGAGGACAACGCCTGTCTGCTCGTCGCCAAGGTCGTGTCGTAGGGAACCGGAGCTCGGGCTTACCGGGGACTCAGGCCTGCGCGCGGTTGCCGCCCCTGCCCTTCGTCTTCGGCAGGGCCAGCTTGATCTCCTCCCGCAGCTCCTGGATCCTCGGGTAGCCCGAGTACTCGGCGGTGAGCCGGTACATCTGGCGCAGCCGGTCCCAGGTCCGGTGGGAGGAGTTGGAGCCCATCGACACCAGGGCCAGTCGCGCGTACCGGTCCGCCTGTTCGGGGTCGTCCGCGATGAAGCAGGCCGACGCCATCGACAGGTAGTCGAAGATCTTCGACCGCTGCCGGCCGTCCACCCGCAGGGCCAGGGCCTTCTCCGCGTAGTGCTGCGCATGGGCGGCGGCCCCCGGCTCGAACTCGGCCAGCGTGCGATAGGCCAGGGCCTGCATGCCGTAGAGGTCCTCCTCCTTGAAGGTCTGCATCCAGTCCGGCGGCGGTACGTCGGCCTTGTCGGAGACGAACAGGTCCTCGGCCCGCCCGAGCGTGCGGCGCATCGCCTGGCCCTTGCCCATGGAGGCTTGCGCCCAGGCCTCGATGGTGTACAGCATCGCCCGGGTGCGCGGCAGCACCTCGTCACCGGAGCCGGACGTGGCGAGCTTCATCAGGTCCAGGGCGTCGTCCGGCCGGCCCAGGTGCACCATCTGGCGGGCCGCGCGGGACAGGGCCTCGCCCGCTCGGGGGCGGTCCCCGCCCTCTCTGGCCGCGTGCGCGGCGATGACGAAGTACTTCTGGGCCGTGGGCTCCAGACCGACGTCGTGCGACATCCAGCCCGCGAGGACGGCGAGGTTGGCGGCGACGCCCCACAGGCGCCGCTGGAGGTGGGGTGGGTGACGGTAGGCGAGCATGCCGCCCACCTCGTTGAGCTGGCCCACCACGGCCTTGCGCTGGAGCCCGCCGCCGCGGGCCGCGTCCCAGGCGCGGAAAACCTCGACCGAGCGCTCCAGTTCCTCGATCTCCTGCGACCCGATGGGGGCCGCCTCGTAGCGGTCGAACCCAGCGGGGTCGGCGTGGAGGGGGTGGTCGAGGTCGGGGGCGTCGGCAGCCAGGGAAGGGTCGGTGTGCAGCCAGTCGTACATGGCGCTGCTGAGTGCGGAGCCCGCGGCGAGCGCGGCGCCCGCGCCCACCAAGCCGCGTCGGTTGAGCATGAGGTCCATTCCCGTGAATTCGGTGAGGACCGCAGCCGTCCGCTCGGGCGCCCACGGCACGCCGTCGGGAGCTTCGGCGCTCCCGCCGCCCTGCCGTTTCCCCGCACGCCCGTGCCGGACCAGACCGAGGTCCTCGATGGTCACGACACGGCCGAGACGCTCGGTGAACAGAGCCGCCAGCACCCGCGGCACCGGATCGCGCGGGATCTCTCCCGTGTCGATCCACCGCCGCACCCGGGAGGTGTCGGTCGACAGCTGGGGGTGGCCCATGGCCGCCGCCTGCCGGTTGACCAGCCTCGCGAGTTCGCCTTTGGACCAGCCGGCCAGGCCGAACAGGTCCGCGAGCCGGGTGTTGGGTTGTCCGCTCACGTCAAGCCCCCAGGTTCTCGGCTGAGTTGACAGTAGCCCGAGGAGACTTGCCGGGCGACTATTCGCCAGGGTTCGCCAGGGTGCGCCAGATGGTGTGCCACGGGCCATCCGGTGTCAGGTAGGAACGCGCCACCCCGACCCGGTCGCCAGGGACACTCCCCAGGGTTCTCCCGGGCCTCCGGGCCGGGTGGTGCGCTGTCGTCGCAGGCACACGAAGGGATCTGTTTCGCCCATGTACGCAGCATCGTCCTCCGTGTCCGCACCGCCCCGGTCGCTGCACCCTCGTCCCACGGACAGCGGCCCCTACCTCGCCCCCGCGCGGCCGGCGGCCCCCGTGCTCGGTGCGGGCAGGGCCAGGCGCGGCGCGGTCATCGGCACCCAACCGCTCAGCGGGAGACTCGACTTGTCCGGCCCCCAGGGCGCGCAGCTGCGCACGGCGATCGCGTCCGTGCACCGCATCTGCCCGGAGTTCGCCCCGGTGCAGGTCCTGCGCCGCAACGGACGGTCCGTGCTCCTGGTCGGTACGACCGGTCGGAGCACGGCTGTCGCCAAGTGTTTACTCGACCACTCCCCCGCCTGGTCCGAGCGGATCCGCCACGAGATAGCGGCGTACCGCTCGTTCGTCCGGCACCGCCCTCCCGTGCGGGCGCCGAGACTGATCGCGGCGGACCCGGACAACTGCACCCTGGTGATCGAGCGCATGCCGGGCCGGGTGGCGGCGCTCCAGCGGCACCCAGTCGAGGCACCGCCCCGGGCGGACATCAGAGCGGCACTCGGCGCGATCTGCCGGCTGAACGCCTGGCGTCCACCGGCGGGCACGTTCGACGCCCCACTCGACTACGCGGCCCGGATCTCCCGGTACCACGAGCTGGGCCTGCTCACCGACCGGGACCTGGGCGACCTGCAGAAGCTGCTGCACGGCATCGCACAGACGGCCGGGCGGCAGGGCATGGGCCAGTTCTGCCACGGCGACGCACTGCTGTCCAACATTCTCCTGTCACCGGCCGGTCCAGTGCTGGTGGATTGGGAGCATGCCGGCTGGTACCTGCCGGGCTACGACCTGGCGACGCTGTGGTCGGTGCTCGGGGACGCACCGGTCGCCCGCCGCCAGATCAGCCAGATTGCACAGTCGGCGGGGCTTGCGTCCAGGGACGCCTTCCTGGTGAACCTGATGCTGGTGCTGACCCGTGAGATCCGTACCTACGAGACGGCCGTGCAGCGTTCCCTGCACGACGCGGCCCCGGCGGCACCGGGCACGGCCCACCCGGCTGCTGCGCCGTCCGGCGAGGAGCAGAGGCTGCTGCTGCGGCGGCTGCACGACGACTGCCAGTTGGCCCGGCGCGCCGTGCGCGCGGCGGTCGGCACTCGCTGACGGGGACGAAAGGGCCGCTGCACGCCGGATCAGGCGGGCAGCGGCCCTTTCGTGTGCGGTCGGTTCGGCTCAGCCCTGCTGGAAGAGCTCCGCCGGCAGCGGCTTGAGGAGGGCGTAGAGGTCGTCCGTGATGGGGCGGTCCCAGGCGGCGATGGTCACGAGGACGTTGTCGCTGCGGTCGAACTGCACGCAGGAGATCCGGCTCTCGGAGAGCTTCACGCGCCGCACGATCAGGAGGTTGTCGCCCTGCATCACCGGTACGTCCTCGGTGCCGACGACGGTGACCTCCTCGTCGTTCTCCAGGGCCAGCAGCAGCTGGGCGACCTCGAAGGGGACCTCTCCCTCGGGGACCTCGCGGGCCGGGGAGCCCTCCGGCAGATTGCCGATGATCATCGCGGGGCCGCGACCGCCGAACAGGTCGTAGCGCAGGAAGACGCCCTGGCAGGTGCCGTCGGGCGCGGGCAGCAGTCCCGCACCGAGGTTGCCGGGCCAGTCGCCCGGGTCCATGGCCAGTACGTCGAAGTCGGGCCCGGCGGGAGTGGCGCTGCGGCGGCGGAGGAACGACATGTCGCCCATGGTACGTGTCCCGGCCTGCGAAGTGCGGGGCGGGCGGCTCAGGCCGGCGCCTGGTGCCGCCGGTGGTGGCGGGCCACTCGGGCGCGGTCGCCGCAGCGGGGTGTGCACCACTCCCGACGCGGAGTGCTCCATGAGGAAGTACCGCACCCAGCGTGGCGCGTGGCAGGGCCGCGGCCGGTCGCGATCGGAGCTCGCGAGGAATGCGATCACGGCGTGTGCGAGGGCCGCCGTTGCGGGCGGCACCGCTGTTGAGAAGCCGTACGGCTGCATCCCTGAAAGGCGAGGTCAGCCCGCGGAGGACGCCGGTGGCACCACGGCGACGGGGCTCGCGGCGTGCAGCAGGACGGCGTGGGTGACCGAGCCCATCATGCGCACGGGTGAGAGCAGACGCCGCCGGTGGCGGCCCACGACGACGAGGTCGGCGTCCCGGGAGGCCGCGACGAGGTAGCCGGCCGCGTCGCCCGCCGCAGGGATCAGCTGGATCGGGACGTCAGGGTGCCGCTCGCGGTACGGGGCGAGGAAGCCGTCGGCGAGCACCCGGGTCTCGTCCTCGATGACGTCCTGGTCGACGATCGGCGGGGGCATCTCCCCGGGCATCATCCAGGGCTGCGCCGGCCAGGGGTAGGCGGCGACCGCCTGGAGCCGGGCGCCGCGCCGGGCGGCCTCGGCGAAGGCGAACTCGAGTGTGGCCTCGTCGGGGCCGTCCACCTTCAGGCCGACGACCACGCGCGGGCCGGGACCGCCCGGTGCCTCGCCGTGGACCTCGCGTCCGGGCCGGGGCACCACGACGACGGGGCATTCGGCGTCGCGGGCGGCGGCCATGCTGTTGGAGCCGAGCAGCAGACTGGCGAAGCCGCCGCGGCCCCGGGAGCCGAGCACCAGCAGTTGGGCGGTCGCACCCAGTTCGGGCAGGACCGCACCGGCCGCGCCCTCCAGGCCGGCGTACTCCGTGTCCGGCTGATCGGCACGGCCCTCCAGGTGGGTGCGGACCTGGGTGAGAACGGGGTCGTCCTGCGGGTCCGCGGGCCCGGCGGCGAGGACTTCGGGCTGTGCCCAGTGGGCGTACTGGCGGACGTGCGCCACGCGCAGGGGTGCGGCGCGCCGGCGAGCGGCGTCGGCAGCCCATTCCAGGGCACGCAGGCTGTCGTCCGAACCGTCGACCGCCGCGACGACGGGCAGGGTGCTCATGGGTCCTCACCTCCGTGATCCGGCCGTCTCCTCCTGGGGCCAGCCTGACTCAGGCGGTGGCTCCGGGACGTCGCGTCAGGTCGCGTGTCCGGAAATGGGGACGGAAACCCCCGGATCGGCCGTCGGCTCCCGGCCGTCCGGAAGGGTTCGGTCCCTCCTCGAGCGAGAAGGGTCCGGCTCGTCCTCAGGTGAGGTCGAACTCTCCTTCCCGCGCTCCCGACACGAACGCGCCCCACTCGGCGGGGGTGAAGATCAGCGAAGGGCTCTCCGGGCGGGCGCTGTTCCGCATGGCGATGAAGCCCTCGACGAAGGCGATCTGGACATCCCCCCGCCCTCGGCTGCTGGACTGCCACTGTGCGTTGGTGAGGTCCAGCTCCGGCTTGTCCCAGCCTGTGAGCGGGCGCTGCTGGGTGGTGGTCTCGGCCACGTCCGTGCTCCTCCCGGTTCGTCGTCCGCGGCCAGCCTAGCGATCGTGTCCCACGGCCAACAGGGCACGTGAGGGGGACTCTTCAGGAGTCCGGGGGCCGGTCGCCCACGAGCCACATGGAGAAGAACTGCGATCCGCCGCCGTAGGCGTGTCCGAGGACCCGGCGCGCCCCGTCCACCTGGTGTTCTCCGGCCTGCCCGCGCACCTGGAGCGCCGCTTCCGCGAAGCGGATCATGCCGGAGGCGCCGATGGGGTTGGTGGACAGCACGCCGCCCGACATGTTGACGGGCAGGTCGCCGTCCAGCTCGGTCACGCCGGACTCGGTGAGTTTCCAGCCCTCGCCCTCGCCGGCGAAGCCGAGGTTCTCCAGCCACATCGGCTCGTACCAGGAGAACGGCACGTAGATCTCGGCGCCGTCGATCTCGCGGCGGGGGTCGGTGATCCCGGCCTGCCGGTAGACGTCGGCGGCGCAGTCCTGCCCGGCCCGCGGGGAGACGAAGTCCTTGCCGGCGAAGAGGGTCGGTTCGCTGCGCATGGCGCCGCCGAGCATCCAGGCCGGTGGCCGTGGTGCCCGGGCGGCCCCGGCGCGGTCGGTGAGGATCATGGCGCAGGCCCCGTCGGAGGAGGGGCAGGTCTCCGAGTAGCGGATCGGGTCCCACAGCATGGGCGAGGCCATGACCTTGTCGAGGGTGATGTCGTGTTCGTGCAGGTGGGCGTAGGGGTTCTTGAGCGCGTTGCGGCGGTCCTTGTAGGCGACGAGGGCGCCGATCGTCTCGGGCGCTCCGCTGCGGCGCATGTAGGCGCGGATGTGCGGTGCGAAGAACCCGCCGGCACCGGCGAGCAGGGGCTGCTGGAAGGGGATGGGGAGGGACAGGCCCCACATGGCGTTGGACTCGGACTGCTTCTCGAAGGCGAGGGTGAGGACCGTGCCGTGGACGCGGGCCGCGACGAGGTTCGCGGCGACCAGCGCGGTGGAGCCGCCGACCGAGCCGGCGGTGTGCACGCGGAGCATGGGTTTGCCGACGGCGCCGAGGGCGTCGGCGAGGTAGAGCTCCGGCATCATGACGCCCTCGAAGAAGTCGGGCGCCTTGCCGATGACGACGGCGTCGATGTCGGCCCAGGTCAGCTCCGCGTCCTGGAGGGCGCGCAGGGCCGCCTCCCGGACCAGTCCGGCGAGGGAGACGTCCCGGCGTGCCGCGACGTGCCTGGTCTGGCCGATGCCGACGACGGCCACGGGCTCCTTGCTCATCGGGGTTCCCCTTCGAGTACGGCGACCAGGTTCTGCTGGAGGCAGGGGCCGGACGTGGCATGGGCGAGGGCGCGGTCGGACCGGCCGCGGTGGATGCGGGCGGCGGCTTCGCCGATGCGGATCAGGCCGGCGGCCATGATCGGGTTGGCGGCGAGGGCGCCGCCGGAGGGGTTCACGTCCACGTCCTCGCCCAGCCGGAGGGCCTTGCGCAGGACGATCTCCTGTGAGGAGAAGGGCGCGTGCAGTTCGGCGGTGTCGACGGGCCGCTCGAAGGCTCCGGCCCGCTCGGCGGCCAGGCGGGTGGACGGCGAGTCCGTCAGGTCGCGCACGCCGAGGCCGTGCGCCTCGATGCGGTGGTCGATGCCGCGGATCCAGGCGGGGCGTGCGCACAGGTCGCGGGCCCTGTCCCCCGCCGCGAGGATCACGGCCGCAGCGCCGTCGCCGATGGGCGGGCAGTCGCCGGTGCGCAGGGGCTGGACGATGTGGTCGCCCTGCGGCACGGTTCCGCTCACTTGTGCGTGGGGGTTGGTGGTCGCCGCCTCGCGGTTGCGGGAGGCGACGGCGGCGAGGGCGGGCTCGTCGGTGTCGCCGGCGTCGATGAGCGCCTGGGCCTGGAGGGCGGCGAGGGCCACGGAGTCGGGCCACAGGGGTGCCACGTAGTAGGGGTCGAGCTGACGGGTCAGGACGTCGCGGACCGAGCCGGGTGAGGACTTGCCGTAGGAGTAGACCAGGGCGGTGTCGGCGTCGCCGGTGAGGAGTTTCGTCCAGGCCTCGTACAGGGCCCAGGCGCCGTCCATCTCGACGTGGGACTCGGAGATCGGGGGCCAGGCACCGACGCCGTCGAGGGCGAGGGTGAAGGAGAAGGCGCGGCCGGCGAGGTAGTCGCTGGAGCCGGAGCAGGTGAAGCCGATGTCGGCGGTCTTCAGGCCGGTGGAGTCGAGGACCTCGTGCAGCACCGGCATCAGCATCTCCACCTCGGAGAGCTCCTCGCTGGTGCGCCGGTGGTCGGTCTGGGCGAAGGCGACGACGGCGATCTCGCGGTCCCGCGGTGCGCTCGTCACAGCAGCTCCTTGTAGGTGTCGTAGTCCGCGTCGGGTTCGCCGGTGGGCCGGTAGTGGTCGGGGTAGCGGGCGTCCGCGGTCCAGACGGGTTCGACGCGCAGGCCCATGCGGACCTCGTCGTAGGGGATGCCGCCGATCCGTCCGTGCAGGGCGAGGCCGGCGCCGTCGAGGGCGATGTGGGCGTAGACGTACGGCACCTCGATGTCGAGGTTCTTCGCTTTGATGTTGACGATGCAGAACGTGGTCACCGTGCCGCGCGGCCCGACCTCGACCTGCTCGGACGTGGCGACCCCGCAGGTGGGGCACGCGCCCCTCGGGGGGACGTACACCTTGCGGCAGGACGGGCAGCGTTCGCCGACGGTGCGCCGGCCGGAGAGGGCGTTGATGTAGGCGGTCTGGGCGCGCCCCGGCGAGTAGGTGTAGTCGAGGCGGGCGGCGGCGACGATGCCGGTGACGGGGTCCTCGAACTCGCCGGTGTGTCCCGTGGGTTCGGCCCGGTGGCCGTCGTAGGGCTCGAAGCAGGCGATGTCGGTGATGGCGCCGGTGCGTTCGCCCGCCCAGCGGATGCGGACCGGCATGCCGGTGTGCACGGCGGCGGGGCCGGGGGCGTCGAGGGCGTGCAGGAGGGCGGTGTCGGCGCCGTCGAGGCGGACCAGGACCCAGGCGAAGGGCGTGGTGAGAGGCTGGCCGCGGCGGGGGGCGGGGTTCCAGGCCCAGGTGGTGACCGTGCCGGTGGGGGCGACCTCGACCAGGTCGCCGAGTTCCTCGGCGGTGACGGGGTCGTACTCGACGGGCGGGACGAGGACGCGGCCGTCGCCCGTGCGGACCCCGAGGACGACGCGCTCGCGCAGGCCGGTCAGGAACGCGCTCTGGACGGGGCCGAGGGAGCGGGTGAAGGGAAACTCGACGACGAGGGGGGCTTTGAGGACTTCGGCCATGCCGGAGGGCTCCTTCTCTCGGGCGCGCACGGTCGGGCTCGCTTGAACGCGCACGGTCAGGCTCGCTTGAAGACGGGCGGTCGCTTCTCCGCGAAGGCGCGGGCGCCCTCCTTGGCGTCGGCGGTGTCGAAGACCGGCCAGCCGCGGGCGAGTTCGGCGGCGAGGCCGTCGGACTCGGTCATCTCGGCGGTCTCGTAGACGGAGGCCTTGACGGCTTCGACGGCCAGCGGGCCGCAGGAGTTGATCCGCTCGGCGATCTCCAGGGCTGCGTCGAGTGCCGTGCCGTCGGGGACGACGCGGCCGACCAGGCCGATGGCGGCGGCCTCGCGGGCGCTGTAGGGGCGGCCGGTGAGGAGCATCTCCAGGGCGTGGGTGCGCGGGATCTGGCGTTGCAGGCGGACCGTGGAGCCGCCGATCGGGAACAGGCCCCGCCGCACTTCGAACAGGCCGAAGGTGGCGGACTCGGCGGCGACCCGGATGTCGGTGCCCTGGAGCATCTCGGTGCCGCCCGCGACGCACGCCCCCTCGACGGCGGCGATCACCGGTTTGCGCGGGCGGTGATGACGCAGCATGGCCTTCCAGTGCAGGTCGGGGTCGGCCTTGAGCCGGTCGCGGTACTCCTCCCCGGCCATGCCGTTCCCGGCGAGGGCCTTGAGGTCCATGCCGGAGCAGAACGAGCCGCCAGCGCCGGTGAAGACGATCGAGCGGACCGAGTCGTCCGCGTCGGCCTCCAGCCACCCGTCGTGGAGGCCGACGAGCATCGGCAGCGAGAGCGCGTTCCTGGCTTCCGGCCTGTTGAGCGTGAGCACCAGTGTGGCGCCTTCGCGCTGCACGGTGAGGTGTTCCGTCCCGCCCATGGCGAACTCCCGTCTCCTGGAACGAGAACAGGTTGCAGTAGGGCGGGAAGCACTTCAAGGGTTTTCTGACAGTCAGTCAGATTCTTTCGCGGAGACCCTTCACAGTTGGACCGCCCTTTGCTCTGATGACCGGCGAACCGTCCGATGCCAGGCACGCCCGGGGTCAGGAGGAGCGGTGGAGTACAACCTTGCCGACCTGTTCGAGTCGGTCGTCGACGTCGTCCCCGGCCGTGAGGCGCTGGTGTACGCCGACCATCCCGGCACGGGCGCGGAGCGACGCCTGACGTACGCGGAGCTGGACGCGGCGGCCGACCGCGTCGGGCACCACCTGCTCGACAGCGGGATACGCCCCGGCGAGCACCTCGGGCTCCACCTCTACAACGGGGTGGAGTACCTCCAGACGGTGCTGGGCTGCCTGAAGGCGCGGATCGTGCCGGTCAACGTCAACTACCGCTATGTCGAAGAGGAGCTGGTGTACCTCTACCGGGACGCCGACCTGGTCGCGCTGGTCTTCGACGCCGAGTTCACGGACCGGGTGGCGGCGGCGCGTCCCCGGGCGGAGAAGCTGCGGCATCTGATCCGGGTGGGCACTGCGCCGCCGGGAGCCGCGGAGGTGCCCTGCGTGGAGTTCGCGCAGGTGGAGGCCGCCGGGTCGCCCGAGCGCGGATTCCCGTCCCGCTCGGCCGACGACCAGTTCATCATCTACACCGGCGGCACGACCGGCATGCCCAAGGGCGTGATGTGGCGGCAGGAGGACCTGTTCTTCGCGGGCCTCGGCGGGGGCGCCCCGACCGGGGAACCGGTGAAGAAGCCGGAGGAACTGGCGGAGCGGGTCGCGGCCGGTGGCGCGGGCATCACGTTTTTCCCGACGGCCCCGCTGATGCACGGCACCTCCACCCTCACCGCGTTCATCGGCTTCAACTTCGGGCAGCGGGTCGTCATCCACCGCAAGTTCGTGCCCGAGGAGGTGCTGCGGACCGTGGAGAAGGAGCGGGTCAGCAGCATCTCGCTGGTGGGCGACGCCATGCTGCGGCCGCTGATCGACGCCCTGAGCGGACCGCTGCGGCACATCGACCGCTCGTCGCTGTTCAGCGTGTCGTCGTCCGGCGCGATCATGTCGGACACGGTGCGCCGGCAGTTCCAGGCGCTGGTGCCGAACGCCATGCTGCTGAACAACTTCGGCTCCTCGGAGTCCGGCTTCAACGGCACGGCGACCGAGGACTCCGGTCCGGAGCGGGGCTTCCGGGTGCGGGTCAACGCCCGCACCCAGGTGGTCGACCCGGCCACGTACGCGCCGGTGCCGGCCGGTGAGGTGGGCCGGATCGCCCAGTGCGGACACGTGCCGCTCGGCTACTACAACGACCCGGTCAAGACCGCCGCGACCTTCTTCGAGAGGGACGGCGAGCGGTGGGTGCTGCTCGGCGACATGGCCACCGTCGACGAGGAGGGCGTGGTCACCGTCCTGGGCCGGGGCTCGCAGTGCATCAACACCGGCGGCGAGAAGGTGTACCCGGAGGAGGTCGAGCAGGCCCTGAAGTCCCACCCGGACGTCTACGACGCGCTGGTGGCCGGGGTGCCCGACCCCCGGTGGGGCCACCACGTGGCGGCGGTGGTGCAACTGCGCGAGGGGGCGGCACGGCTGTCGCTGGAGGACATCCGCACGCACTGCCGTGACCGGCTCGCCGGCTACAAGGTCCCGCGCCGGCTGGTGATCACCGAATCGATCCGGCGGTCGCCGAGCGGCAAGGCGGACTACCGGTGGGCCCGGGAGGTGGCAGTGGCGGCGGACGGGTGATTCTCCGGCCGGAACGTTGAACCCAGGATGACGTGCGGACGTACTGGTGGTGGCAGGCTCGGACTCCGGGCTCTGTCAGCCATGCCAGCAAGACCGCACGGAAGGACCACCGGGTGTCGCCTTTCACTCGCTCCCGTCAGCTCTCGGACCCGACCGAGGGCGGAGCGGAACCGGATGACGACACGGCGGCAGAGGATCCGGCCGGGGAACGGGCCGAGGCGGAGAGGCCGGACGCGGAACCGGACACGGGTGCGGAGACGGAACCGGACACAGCTGAGGAGGCGGCGCCGGGCACCGCCCCGAAGGACGAACCGGACACGGCGGTGGAGACCTCACCGGGCACGGCTGTGGACGCCGGCCAGGACACGGCCCCTGACCCGGACCCGGCTCCCGGCCCGGGTTCCGACGGGCCCCCCGGTGCGCCGAAGCCCGGCTGGTTCGGCTGGCGGCGCCGCTATCCCCGGGTGGCACGCGGCGTCAGCGTGGGAACCACCGTGCTGGCGGGTGCCCTCGTGCTGTTCGCGCTGCTCGTGCCCAATCAGGTCGACAAGATCGAGTTCGCCTCGTTCGTCAGGATCCCCGCCGAGGGCGTGCTGCTCGCGGGCCTGCTGCTCGCCCTGCCGCCGAAGGCCCGCCGGATCGCCGCCGTGGTCATGGGCGCGTTCCTCGGCCTGGTCACGATCCTGAAGTTCGTGGACATGGGCTTCTACCAGATCCTGGCCCGCCCCTTCGACCTGGTGCTGGACTGGATCCTGATCGAGAACGGCACGGACTTCCTGAGGGAGACGTTCGGCCGTACCGGCCAGGTGCTGGCCGTGACCGGCGTGATCGTGCTGTTCGTCGCGGTGCTGGTCCTCACGACCCTCTCCGTGGTGCGGCTGACCCGTCTGATGGTCCGGCACCGGCCCGTCGCCGCCCGTGCGACGCTGATCCTCGGCACGGCGTGGATGACCTGCATGACCCTGGGCCTCCAGATCGGCACGGTGCCGATCGCCACCAAGGGCAACGCTGAGTTCCTGGGCAACCGGGTGGAGCAGGTCCGGGCGGGCCTGAAGGACGCACGGGTCTTCGAGAAGCAGGCCGCCGTCGACGCCTTCGCGAAGACGCCGCCCGACCAGCTGCTCACGGGACTGCGCGGTAAGGACGTCCTGTTCACCTTCATCGAGAGCTACGGCCGGGTCGCGATCGACGACCCGGCGATGGCGCAGCAGACCGACACGGTCCTCAAGGAGGGCACCGGCCGGCTGAAGGCGGCCGGGTTCGCGTCGCGCAGCGGCTGGTTGCAGTCGCCGGTGACGGGCGCGGGCAGCTGGCTCGCCCACTCGACCTTCCTGTCCGGCCTGTGGATCAAGAACCAGCAGCGGTACCGCAACCTGACCACGAGCGATCGCATGACGCTGACGAAGTACTTCGGGAAGACAGGCGCCTGGCGGACCGTCGGCATCGTGCCGGGGGTGCGGCGGGCCTGGCCGGAGGGGAAGTACTTCGGCCTGGACCACATCTACGACTCCGAGCACCTCGGCTACCACGGCCCGTACTTCAGCTGGACGCCCGTGCCCGACCAGTTCAGCATGGAGGCCTTCCAGCGGCTGGAGCACGGCAAGAAGGACCGCGAGCCGATCATGGCGGAGATCATCCTGGCGTCGAGCCACAACCCCTGGTCCCCCATCGCGCGGATGATCGACTGGGACGACCTCGGCGACGGCTCGGTGTTCCACCGGATCAAGAAGGAGGGCACCAACCCCACGGAGGTCTGGAAGGACCCGGAGAGGGTGCGCACCGAGTACCGGCGGGCCATCGAGTACTCGATCCGGAGCCTGACCGAGTGGGTCGAGCGCTACGGCGACGAGGACACGGTGCTGGTCTTCCTCGGCGACCACCAGCCGGTACCGACCGTCACCGCCGGGGACACCGGCAAGGACGTGCCGGTCACCATCGTCGCCAAGGACAAGAAGGTCCTGGACCGGGTCGCCGACTGGAACTGGACGGACGGCCTCAAGCCGGCCGCGAACGCCCCCCGGTGGGGCATGGACAAGTTCCGCGACCGCTTCATGACGGCGTACGGTCCGCAGGGCTGAGGAAGTTCTCGACGGCCGCGAGGAACTCCTCCGGGCGGGCCTCGTGCACGAGATGCCCCGCGTCGACGGTGATGTGCCGGGCGTCGGGGAGCAGTTCGGCGAAGGCGGCGATCTGCTCCTGCGGGATCAGGCTGCCCGGCCCGCCGCCGATCAGCAGAGTGGGGCTCGTGATCCGCCCCATGTGGTCCCACCACTCGGGGTTCGGTGCGTTGCGCTGTTCGTCGGTGGCGAGGATCATGGCCCAGTCGTACGGCAGGTCCCCGGCGGGCCGTTCGGCGGGTGGGCGCGGCGGGTCCAGCGGGAAGGGCGCGGGCACGTCCTCCAGGACGAGCCGCCGGACGAGTCCCGGGCCGCGTTGGGCGAGCAGGTAGGCGACGGCGCCGCCGAGCGAGTGGCCCACGACGTCGGCGCGCTCGATGCCGAGCGTGCGGAGGAAGGCGTGAACGTCGTCGCGCAGGGTCTCGTACGCGTATCTGCCGGGCCAGTCGCTGCGGCCGTGTCCGCGCAGATCGGGCGCGTAGACCCGGCGGGGCCCCGCTGCCCCCGTGGCCAGGGCGGGGGCGATCTCCGCCCAGTCGCCGCCGTCGGCCCCGCGGGCGTGCAGCAGCAGGAGGGGCGGTGCGTCCTGCGGTCCCCAGACGCGGTAGGCCTGGGTGATGCCGTTCGCCCGTAGGGTGCGCGGTCGGTCGTCCATACCGGCACGGTAGGCGAGGGGCGCCGCCGGGCCGGGGCCGTTCTGCCGACAGCAGAGGGGTGCCTGCCGCGTCAGGCGAAGAAGCCGGCCACGCGCCGCACGAACCGGTCCGGGTCGTCGAGCCACGGGTAGTGTCCCGCACCCGGCTGCACCGCGAACTCGGCGGAGGGGAAGGCCTGTGCAGCCTTCCGGGCGAGCGCCGGGCTCGGGCCGCCGTCGACTTCACCGGCCAGGACGAGTACAGGGGTTCGCACGCGGGCGAGCGCGCTGCGGGTCGCGTCCGGTTGGTAGGCGCCGTCGGCACCGTAGATCTCCGCGGCGTCGTCGTTGGTCTCGGCCTCCTCACGGTCGGCGTGGGCCCGGGCGGTGTCGTCCCACCGCCCGTAGAAGAACGGGAGGAATGCCGGGTCGAAGTCGCCCTTGCCCTCCAGCCAGGCCTCGAACGGCGGGAACGCGTCCGCGAACCAGGGTTCGGACGCGCGCAGCCGGGCCGCCGCCAGCCGGTCCCGGGCCGTCGCGGGCATGCCGAGGGCCCACGGCGTGGCGGTGATCAGCGCCAGCCGTCCCAGCCGCTGCGGATGCCGGGCCGCGTACAGCATGGCGAGACTGCCGCCCGCCGAGTGCGCGAGCACGTCCAGCCGCTCCCGGCCCAGCCGGCGCCGCAACGCCTCGACGTCGTCCACGAGCCGGTCGCAGCGGTACGTGCCCGTATGCTCCGGTACCTCGGACTCCCCCGTGCCGCGCAGGTCGAGCAGCACCAGCTGCCGGTGGGCGTCCAGTCCGCCCAGGTTCCCCAGGTAGGCGGAGGCCCGCATGGGTCCGCCGGGCAGCACGACGAGCGGCTCGCCCTCGCCGCGCAGGTGGTAGGTGAGTCGGGTCCCGTCCGGGGCACGGAAGATCGGCATGCCGCCGATCCTGGTGTCCGGAGCCGGTCCGGCACAACCGGGTTCTGCGGCTCGTGCGCGCTACCGCGTCCCGAGTTCGTTCCTCAGCTCCCGCTTGAGGATCTTCCCGCTGGCGTTGCGCGGGAGTTCGTCCACGAACACCACCCGCTTCGGCGCCTTGAAGTGGGCGAGTTTCCCGCGGACGTGGTCGATCAGTTCCGCCTCGGAGACGTCGCCGCGTGGCACGACGACGGCCGTCACCGCCTCGATCCAGCGCTCGTCCGGCAGGCCCACGACCGCGGCCTCGGCGACTGCGGGGTGGGTGTACAGCGCGTCCTCGACCTGGCGTGAGGCGACGACCACACCACCGGAGTTGATGACGTCCTTCACCCGGTCGACGATCGTGTAGTAGCCGTGCGCGTCGCGTACCGCGAGATCGCCGGAGCGGAACCAGCCGTTACGGAAGGCCTCGGCGGTCTCCTCGGGCTTGTCCCAGTAGCCCTCGCACAGTTGCGGGGAGCGGTAGACGATCTCACCGGGGGTGCCGTCGGGGACGTCCTTGCCGTCCTCGTCGACCACCCGCGCGTCCACGAACAGCACGGGCCGGCCGCAGGAGTCCATACGGCCTTTGTGCTCGTCGGGCGCGAGCACCGTGGCGAGGGGGCCGATCTCGCTCTGGCCGAAGCAGTTGTAGAAGGCCAGGCCCGGCAGGCGCTCCCGGAGCCGTTCGAGTACGGGGACCGGCATGATCGACGCGCCGTAGTAGGCCTTGCGCAGGCCGGACAGGTCACGGGTCGCGAAGTCGGGCCGGTTGGCCAGGGCGATCCAGACGGTGGGCGGCGCGAACAGGCTGTCCGCACGGCCCGATTCGATCAGGTCGAAGAGCCGGTCGCCGTCGGGCGCGTCGAGGATGATGTTCGTCGCGCCGACGGTGAGGTAGGGCAGCAGAAAGACGTGCATCTGGGCCGAGTGGTACAGCGGCAGGGAGTGCGCGGGCCGGTCGCCCGCACTGAGGTCGAGGGCCGTGATCGCGCTCAGGTACTCGTGCACCAGGGCCCGGTGCGTCATCATCGCGCCCTTGGGCAGGGCGGTCGTGCCGGACGTGTACAGCAGCTGCACGAGGTCTTCGGTGCGCGGCTCGGGGCCGTCGTACGCGGGCGCCCCGGGCAGCCGCGCGAGCAGCGAGTCCTCGGCGTCCCGCAGGGGCAAGGCCCGTACGCCTTCCGGCAGTCGCGGCGCGAGGTCCGGGTCGGTGAGGACGAGGGAGCTGCCGGACTGGCCGACGATGTAGGCGAGGTCGTCGCCGGTCAGGTTCTGGTTGACGGGCACGTGCACCAGTCCGGCGCGGGCGCAGGCCAGGAAGGCGATCAGGTAGGCGTCGGAGTTGTGGCCGTAGGCGCCCACCCGGTCCCCGGGGGCCAGCCCCTGGTCGAGGAGGACGCTCGCCGCCCGGGAGACGGCGGTGTCGAGTTCGTCGTACGTCCAGCTGCGCTCTGCGTACTCCACCGCGACGCGTGCCGGTGTCCGCCGGGCGCTGCGCCGCAGGACCGCGTCGACCGTGCTGCCGTGTCCGGACGTCGTCATGACACATGATCCTCGGTTCACGGCCCGTGGAGGTCAAGGACCCCGATGGGCACGGGCAGGGGCGGTGTTCGGCCATGAGCAACCCTGCCGGTGCCGACGGCGTCCGGTGTCATGAAGCCGACAGACGTTCGAAACAGGGTGCGTGCCGTCGGCGCTTCCATCCCCCGACGATGTTGGAGGGCACGATGCGCAGTCGTCTGAGACGACTCGTTCTCGGGGCCACGGCCCTGTTCACCGCCGCGTCCGCGTTACCCGCGGCAGCCGCCACGACCCAGCAGCGAGCGGAGCAACACCCTTCCCACGACGGTCTGTCCGCCGTCATCCGCTACACGGAGTACGGCATCCCGCACATCCTCGCCAAGAACTACGCCGGCCTGGGCTTCGGTACGGGCTGGGCGCAGGCCGCCGACGAGGTGTGCACGCTCGCCGACGGGTTTGTGACGCTGCGGGGCGAGCGGTCCCGGTACTTCGGTGCCGACGCGTCCGCCGGCGGCGATCTTTCGGCGGCCAGGACGAACCTCGCCAGTGACCTGTACTTCCGCGGGGTCCGCGAGACCCGCACGGTGCGGAAGCACCTCGCCGAGCCCGCTCCCGTGGGGCCGAGCCGTGAGGTCCGGGCCATGATGCGGGGCTGGGCCGCCGGTTACAACACCTGGCTGAAGCAGAAGAAGGTCACGGATCCGGCCTGTGCGGGCGCGTCCTGGGTGCGGCCGGTCACCGAGCTGGACGTGGCGGCCCGCGGCCTGGCCATCGCCTCGATATCCGGCCAGGGACGGTTCGTCGAGACGATCACGGCCGCGCAGCCGCCGGCCGGCGGCACCGCGCCCTCCGGCGCTCCGTCCGCCCGCGTGCCGGGCGCCAGGGCCGTGGCGAAGGCGGCGGAGGAGCTGTGGGGCGACCCGGGCATGGGCTCCAACGCGGTCGCCTTCCGCGGTGACACGACGGCGAGCGGCCGTGGTCTGCTGCTGGGCAACCCGCACTACCCGTGGGAGGGCGGGCGCCGGTTCTGGCAGTCGCAGCAGACGATCCCGGGCGAGCTGAACGTGTCCGGCGGGTCCCTGCTCGGCACCCCGGCGGTCTCCATCGGCTTCAACGCACATGTGGCGTGGAGCCACACGGTCTCCACCGGCATCCCGGCCAACTTCCACCGGCTGACGCTCGATGCGGCCGATCCCACGACGTACCTCGTAGACGGCAGGCCGGAGCGCATGACGAAGCGGACCGTGACGGTCGCCGTGAAGGACGGCGCGCCGGTCACCCGCACCCAGTGGTGGACCCGCTACGGCCCGGTCGTCACCTCCCTCAGCCCCCAGGTCCCCCTGCCCTGGACCGAGAAGACGGCGTACGCCCTCCACGACCCCAACGCCTCGAACCTCCGCTTCGCCGACACCTCGCTCGGCTTCGGCAAGGCGCGGAGCACGGCCGACGTCCTCGCCTCCCTCGACCGGCACCAGGGCCTCCCCTGGGTGAACACGCTCGCCGCCGACCGTGCGGGACGCTCCCTCTTCACCCAGTCGCAGGTGCTCCCCCGCATCACCGACGACCTGGCCCGGCGCTGCTCGACGGAGCTCGGCAGGACCACGTACCCGGCGTCCGGCATCGCGATCCTCGACGGCTCGCGCGGCGACTGCGCTCTCGGCGGTGACTCCGACGCCGTCGTGCCGGGGATCTTCGGCCCGGCGAGGATGCCGACGCTGAAGGACGCCCCGTACGCGGAGAACTCCAACGGCACCGCGTGGATGACGAACACCGACCGGCCGCTCACCGGCTATGAGCGGATCTTCGGCACGGTCGGCACACAGCTCGGCCTGCGCACCCGTGGCGCGATCGAGGACGTGGCGGCGATGGCGGACCGCGGCGGCCTGACCGTACGCGACCTGCAACGGCAGCAGTTCGCCAACCGGGTGCCGGCGGGTGATCTCGCCGTCGGTGACGTGGCTCGGGCGTGCGCCACGCTGCCCGGGGGCACCGCGACGGGTGGCGACGGCAAGACCGTCGACGTGTCGGAGGCCTGCGGGGTGCTGAAGGCATGGGACCGCACCATGGACACCGGGAGCCGCGGAGCGCTTCTCTTCGACCGGTTCTGGCGCAGGCTCGAACAGGTGGTGCCGGCCGACCGGTTGTGGAAGGTGCCGTACTCGGCGGCGGACCCGGTCCGCACCCCGAACACCCTGAACACGGACGCGCCCGGCTTCCCCACCGCCCTCGCCGACGCGGTGGGCGAGCTGCGGGCCGCAGGCATCGCGCTCGACGCGCCGCTCGGCGCGCACCAGTTCGTCGTCCGCGGCGGCGAGCGTCTGCCCGTGCCGGGCGGCTCGGGGCGGCTCGGCGTGTGGAACGTGATCGAGCCGACGTGGGACGCGGCATCCGGGGGCTATAGGGAGGTGCCGTTCGGCTCCAGCCACCTCCAGGCCGTCGGCTGGGACGGCAGTCGCTGCCCGGTGGCGCGCACGCTGCTGACGTACGCCCAGTCGTCTGACCCGACATCACCGCACCACGCCGACCAGACCCGGCTGTTCTCCGGTGAACGCTGGGTGACGTCGCGCTTCTGCGAGAAGGACATCCTGGCCTCGCCGAAGCTGAAGGTGGTGCGGGTGCACGAGCGCCGCTGAGCGGGACACCGCCCAGGGGCCGGGCGCGCTCACACCGGGCGCGTCCGGCCCTCCCAGTACGGTTCCCGCAGCCGCCGCTTGTACAGCTTGCCGTTGGGGTCGCGGGGCATCTCGGTGATGAAGTCGACGCTCCGGGGCCGCTTGTAGCCGGCGAGCCGGTGGGCGCAGTGGTCGAGGAGGTCGGCGGCGAGGGCGGGCCCGGGACGGTGTCCGGGGGCCGGTTCCACGACCGCCTTGACCTCCTCGCCCCAGTCGTCGTGCGGAATTCCGAAGACGGCGGCGTCCGCGACGGCCGGGTGGGCGAGCAGGGCCGACTCGATCTCGGCCGGGTAGATGTTGACGCCGCCGGAGATGATCAGGTCGATCTTGCGGTCGCGCAGGAAGAGGTACCCGTCCTCGTCGAGGTGGCCGAGGTCGCCGACGGTGAAGAAGTCGCCGATGCGGTTCTTGCGGGTCTTGGCCTCGTCCTTGTGGTACGAGAAGCCACCGGTGTTCATCTTCATGTAGACGGTGCCGAGTTCGCCGGGCGGCAGCCGGTTGCCGTCGTCGTCGAAGACGGCGAGTTCGCTGATGGGCCAGGCCTTGCCGACGGTGCCGGGCTTCTTCAGCCAGTCCCCGGCAGTGGCGAAGGCGCCGCCGCCCTCACTGGCGGCGTAGTACTCCTCCACACAGGGCCCCCACCAGTCGAGCATGGCCCGCTTCACATGGTCGGGGCAGGGCGCGGCGCCGTGGATGGCGTGGCGCATCGAGGAGACGTCGTAGCGGTCCTTCACCGCGTCGGGCAGGGCCAGCAGGCGGTGGAACTGGGTGGGGACCATATGGGTGTGGGTGCAGCGGTGGGCGTCGATGAGGCGGAGCATCTCCTCGGGCGTCCACTTGTCCATGAGGACCAGCCGGTGGCCGATGTGCAGGGACGCGCCGGCGAACTGGAGCACGGCCGTGTGGTAGAGCGGCGAGCAGACCAGGTGCACGTTGTCGTCGAACGGGCGGATGCCGAAGATGCCGAGGAACCCGCCGAGGTAGGCCTCCTCCGGGGGTTTGCCGGGCAGGGGGCGGCGGATGCCGCGGGGGCGTCCGGTGGTGCCGGACGTGTAGTTCATGACCCAGCCGAGGGTGCGGTCCGCCGGCGGTGACTCGGGCTGTCCGGTGAGGAGTTCGGCGTACGGGCGGAAGCCCTCGACCGTGCCGACGGCGTACCGGTACGTGTGCGGCAGACCGGCCTCGTCGGCGGCGGCGCGGGCCGCGGCGGCGAAGCGCTCGTGGGCGAGGAGGACCTTGGCGCCGGAGTCGGAGACGATCCAGGCGATCTCCGGCCCGACCAGGTGGTGGTTGACGGGCACGAGATAGAACCCGGCCTGGCTCGCGGCGAGGTACGCGGTGAGGAACTCGACGCCGTTGGGCAGGACCACCGCGAAGGTGTCGCCGCGTTCCAGCCCGGCCGCGCGCAGGCCGTGCACGAGCCGGTTGGCGGCGGCGTGCAGGCGTCCGGCGGTCCACTCCTCGCCGTCGGGGGCGACCATGACCGCGCGGTCGGGGTCGATGGCGGCCTGGGCCCAGAAGCCCACGGGAGCTTGGGTGTTCACTGTCCGCTCCTTCCGGCGATGCGGTTGACGCGGTCCACGGCCCGCTCGAAGCCGCGGGTGAGGTCGTCGAAGACCGCCTGGACGCTGCGTTCGCTGGTCATCCGGCCGACGATCTGTCCGACCGGGGTGCCGAGCAGCGGGTCGACCTCGTACTTCTGGATGCGCGACACGGCCTCGGCGACCAGCAGCCCCTGCAGGGGCATGGGGAGGGTGCCGGGCCCCTCCGGGTCGTCCCAGGCGTCGGTCCACTCGGTGCGCAACTGGCGTGCGGGCTTGCCCGTCAGCGCCCGGGACCGGACGGTGTCCCCGGAGCCGGCCGCGAGGAGCTTGCGGGTCAGGGCGGGTGAGTGGAGGTCCGCTTCCGTGGTGGTCAGCCACAGGGAGCCCAGCCATACCCCCTGGGCGCCGAGGGCGAGCGCGGCGGCCACCTGCTGCCCGCTGCCGATGCCGCCGGCGGCCAGCACGGGCAGCGGGTCGACGGCGTCGACCACCTCCGGGGTGAGCACCATGGAGGCGATCTCGCCGGTGTGGCCGCCCGCCTCGTAGCCCTGCGCCACGACGATGTCGATCCCGGCGTCCCGGTGCTTGCGGGCGTGCCGGGCGCTGCCCGCGAGTGCGGCGACGAGGACGTCCTGGTCGTGGGCGCGGGCGATGACGTCGGCGGGCGGTGAGCCGAGGGCGTTGGCGAGGAGCCGGATCGGGTAGTCGAAGGCGACGTCGAGCTGGCTGCGGGCGACCTGCTCCATCCAGCCCGTGATGCGCCAGCCGGACGCCTCGCCCTCGGCGAGTTCGGGCACACCGTGCTTGGCGAGGGTGTCCCGGACGAACTGCCGGTGGCCCTCGGGGATCATCGCCTCGACGTCGGCCTCCGTGACGTCTTCGACCTTCTTCGCCGGCATGACGACGTCCAGGCCGTACGGTCTGCCGTCGACGTGTGCCTCGATCCAGTCCAGGTCGCGTTGGAGCTCGTCGGGGGCGGTGTAGCGGACCGCGCCGAGCACGCCGAAGCCACCGGCCCGGCTGATGGCCGCGGCGACGGCGGGGAACGGCGTGAAGCCGAAGACGGCGTGCTCGATTCCCAGTGTCTGGCTCAGCTCCGTCTGCATGGGCGCAGGATGCCGGAGTCCTCCGGAGGACGGAAGGGGTTTTCTGATGCTCCGTCAGATTCAGGCCGTCGCCGGCCCGTGCGTGCGGTCTGTATGCGGAGACGCGCGGCGGACATACTGCACGGGACATGCGAGACGGTTGGGACGAAGGGGTGTGTGTGCGGTGACCGACAGACCTGCGAGCAGCGAACTGACCCGACGTCAACTGGGCCGGGCGGGGCTGGCCCTGGGCGGCGCGCTCGCCCTCTCCCCGTTGCCCGCCGGGCCCGCCTCGGCCGCTCCGGGCGGGGCCGGCCACCGCCCCACCCTGCGGCACGGCTCCGCCGCCCGCGCCGGGCTGCTCTCCTCCCACCTGCGCCGGCTCGTCACCGACGCGAAGGCGTTCCTCGGCCCCTCCCCCGCACACCCCTGGTACGCGGGCGCCGTGCTGCTCGCCGGACGCGGCGGCACGGTCGCGCTGCACCGGCCCATCGGCATGGCGGTGCGCTACCGGGCCTACGACGAGAAGACCGACACCGGCATCGAGTTCCCGCCCGGCGAGCAGATCCCGATGGCCGAGGACACCGTCTTCGACCTGGCGTCGGTGTCGAAGCTGTTCACCTCGATCCTCGCCGTGCAGCAGATGGAGCGGGGCGCACTGGAGCTGGAGGCGAAGGTCGCCTCGTACCTGCCGGACTTCGGGCGTGCGGGCAAGCAGGACATCACGATCCGTCAGCTCCTGACCCACACCTCCGGATTCCGCGCCTGGATCCCGCTGTACAGCGCTCCGACGTACGAGGAGAAACTCCAGCGCATCTGGAACGAGGCACCGGTCAGCGCGCCGGGCACGGCGTACCTGTACTCGGACCTGAACCTCATCTCGCTCCAGCTCGTGCTGGAACGGGTCACCGGCCGCACCCTGGACGTCCTGCTCCGGGACGAGATCACCGGGCCGCTCGGCCTGCGCCGCACCCGTTACAACCCGCCCGCGTCCTGGCGGCCGAAGATCGCGGCCACGGAGGACGCGCGGGCACCGTGGTCCGGTCTGAACCGGGGTCTGGTGTGGGGCGAGGTGCATGACGAGAACGCCTTCGGCCTGGGCGGGGTCGCGGGCCACGCGGGCGTGTTCTCCGACGCGTGGGACCTGGCGGTGCTCGGCCGTACGCTGCTCAACGGCGGTGTCTACGGGCGGTCCAGGATCCTGACGCCGGAGTCGGTGGAGCTGATGTTCACCGACTTCAACACGGCCTTCCCCGGAGACGAGCACGGCCTCGGGTTCGAGCTCTACCAGCACTGGTACATGGGCGCGATGGCCACGCCGCGCAGCGCGGGACACACCGGGTTCACGGGCACTTCGCTCGTGCTCGACCCGACGACCGACTCGTTCCTCGTCGTCCTCGGCAACTCGGTTCATCCGGTGCGCAGCTGGCGTTCCGGTTCGGCGCCCAGGGTCGCCGCGGCGAACAACATGGCGCGAGCCGTGCCGGTCCGGCCGGCGCGGGGACGCACGGCCTGGTTCTCCGGGATGGCGCTCGCCACCGCGGCGACCCTCGCGCTTCCGGTGCTGGACACCTCTGCCGGGCGGGCGCGGCTGCGTTGCGCGCTGTGGTGGGACACCGAGCCCGGGGCCGACGTCCTGGTCCTGGAGGCCACGACCGACGGCGGCACGACCTGGCAGCCGGTGCCCTTCACGACCTCCCGCCGCGGTCAGGGCCCCGAGCAGCACCCCTCGGGCTCGGTCACGGGCTGGTCCGGCCGCGTGTGGCACCAGCTCACCGCCGGCCTCCCGGCCGCGAGGGAACTCGCCCTGCGCTGGCGGTACGCGACGGACCGGCTGTACGTCGGGCGCGGCTGCTACGTGGACGGGCTGCGGGTGGAGGCGCCCGGGGACGTCCTGTTCGACGAGACGCGTCCGGCGGACGGGGCGCGCCTGAAGGCCGAGGGGTGGACGCGGGAGGCCGACTGAGCGGTCACCCTCCGGTGTTCTCCAGCACGGCCATGGCCGCGTTGTGCCCCGGTACCCCGCTGACCCCGCCCCCGCGGACCGCACCGGCCCCGCACAGCAGCACGTTGGCGTGCGCGGTCTCCACGCCCCAGCGGCCGGTGCCGTCCTGGGCGTAGGGCCAGCTGAGTTCGCGGTGGAAGATGTTGCCGCCGGGCAGGCCGAGGTCCCGCTCCAGGTCGAGGGGGGTCCGGGCCTCGATGCAGGGGCGTCCGTCGGCGTCGGTGGCCAGGCAGTCGGCGAGGGGTTCGGCCAGGTGGGCGTCGAGCTGGGCGAGGGTGGACTTCAGCAGGTCCTCGCGTACGGCGTCGTTGTCCCGCTCGAACAGGCGGGCCGGGGTGTGCAGGCCGAAGAGGGTGAGCGTCTGGTAGCCCTGTTCGGCCAGGCCGGACCCGAGGATGGTCGGGTCGGTGAGCGAGTGGCAGTAGATCTCGGAGGGCGGCGCGGCGGGCAGCTCCCCGGCGGCGGCCTGGGCGTGGGCGGTGGCCAGTTGCTCGTAGCCCTCGGCGATGTGGAAGGTGCCGGCGAAGGCCTCCCGCGGGTCGACGGAGCCGTCGCGCAGCCGCGGCAGCCGCTTGAGCAGCATGTTGACCTTGAGCTGTGCGCCCTCGGCGGGCTCCGGAGGTGTGTCGCCCGTCAGGTCGGCCAGGGCCTGCGGTGAGGCGTTCACCAGGACGTGGCGGGCGGCGACGGTGCCTTCGCCGTCGGCCGTGCGATACGTGACCTCGGCGGTTCGGCCGTCCGTGGTGATGCGCAGCGCCTCGTGACCGGTGGCGAGGACCGCGCCCGCCGCGCGTGCCGTGCCGGCGAGGGCGTCGGTGAGGGCTCCCATGCCGCCGACCGGTACGTCCCAGTCGCCGGTGCCGCCGCCGATCACGTGGTAGAGGAAGCAGCGGTTCTGCTTCAGGGAGGGGTCGTGGGCGTCGGCGAAGGTGCCGATGAGGGCGTCGGTGAGGACGACGCCACGCACCAGGTCGTCCTCGAAACGCTCTTCGACGGCGCTGCCGATCGGCTCCTCGAAGAGCGTCCGCCAGGCTTCCTCGTCGTCGAGGCGGCCCCGCAGTTCGGCGCGGGTGGGCAGCGGCTCCGTGAGGGTCGGGAAGATCCGCCGGGCGGCGCGGCCGGTCATGCCGTAGAACTCCTGCCAGGCCCGGTACTCGCGGTCGGAGCCGGTGAGCCGGGTGAACGCCTCACGGGTGCGCCGCTCGCCGCCGCCGACGAGGAGACCGGTGGGGCGCCCGTCGCGCTCGGCGGGTGTGTAGGAGGAGACGGTCCGGGTGCGGACCCGGAAGTCCAGGCCGAGGTCCCGGACGATCTTCTTCGGCAGCAGGCTGACCAGGTACGAGTAGCGGGACAGCCGGGCGTCGACCCCGGCGAAGGGCCGGGTGGACACCGCCGCGCCGCCGGTGTGGTCCAGCCGCTCCAGTACGAGTACGGAACGCCCGGCCCGGGCCAGATAGGCGGCGGCCACCAGGCCGTTGTGGCCGCCGCCGACGATGACGGCGTCGTACGTCCGGTGTGCGCGGGGTCCCTCGGGTGCGGTCATGGTTCTTGGTAACACGGGGTGATCCGGGTCGGCCAGACGGCGCCTGCCCGGCTGCCCGGGGTCAGCGTGCGGCCGCGGCCCGCTGCTCTCGCAGGGCCGCCACTCTTCGGTACAGGGCCACGGCCTCGGCGCCGCGGCCGAGCTGCTCCAGGCAGTGGGCCTCGTCGTTGCGGCTGGCGAGGGTGTCGGGGTGGTCGGTGCCGAGGACGCGTTCGCGGGCGCCGGCCACGCGCCGGTACTCGGTGAGCGCGTCGGCCCAGCGGCCCAGCCAGCCGAGGCCGACGGCGACCTCGCGCAGGCTGACCAGGGTGTCCGGGTGGTCGGGGCCGAGGACCTGTTCGCGGAGGGCGGCGACCTCCCGGGATTCGGTGAGGGCCTCCTCCCAGCGGCCGAGCCGTCCGAGGTTGACGCAGCGGCCGTGGCGGGCGCGCAGGGTTTCGGGGTGGGTGGGGCCCTGGCTGCGGCCGCGGTCCTCGGCCAGGCCGCGGTAGAGGTCAAGGGCCTCCGCGCTGCGGCCGAGGCGGCCCAGGCTGATGCCGATCTCGTGCCGGGCGGCGAGGGTGTCGGGGTGGTCGGGGCCGAGGGCGCGGCCGCGGGCCTCGGCGACCTCGCGGTAGGTCTCCAGGGCTTCGGGCCAGCGGCCCAGCTGACCGAGGGCGTAGGCGACTTCGTAGCGGGTGACGAGCGTGTCGGGGTGGTCCGGGCCGAGGACCCGGGCGCGGGCGGTGGCCACCTCGCGGGCCATGCGGTACGAGTCCTCCAGGCGGCCGAGGCGGCTGAGGTTGAAGGCGAGGTTGTGGCGGCAGCGCAGGGTGTCGGGGTGGTCGGGGCCCATGGTGTGCTCGCGGGCGGTGAGCACCGAGGTGTAGACGCGGTGGGCGTCGAAGGGACGGCCCATTTGGCCGAGCACGTAGGCCATCTCCTGGCGGGCGGCCAGGGTGTCGGCGTGGTCGGCGCCGAGGGTGCGGATCCTGGCCTCGGCGACGTGCTTGTACTCGCGCAGGGCGTCCGCGGCGCGGCCGGTGCGGCTGAGGGTGAAGGCGACCTCGTAGCGGCTGGAGAGGGTGTCGGGGTGGTCGGGCCCGAGGAGGTGCTCGCGTTCGGCGGCGACCGCCCGGTGCACCTCGCCCGCCTCCGCCCAGCGGCCGAGCCGTCCGAGGCTCAGGCCCGCGTTGTGCCGGCCGGCCAGGGCGGTCAGGACCTCCGTGGGCGGGGCGGGCCGCCGGGCGGGGGCGGGTTCCTCGATGACGGGGCCGGTGGCGGGCCGTGCGATCCACTCGCCGGACAGTCCCGCCGAGGGGTCCGCGGGCGTGGTGCGCAGCCCGGTGCCGGTCGCCTTGTGGCCGGTGGTCATGCCGCGGGTCCAGGACGGCAGCCTGGCCGCGCCCGCCGTCCCGCCGGGGGCCGGGCGGGCCGCCGCGACGGCGGGCACGTACGCCGGGGCGGCCCGGTGGGCGCTGATCCGGCGGGCCAGCTCACGGGCGTCGTCGGGGCGTTGCCCGGGTTCCTTGGCGAGCAGGTCGAGGACGACCCGCTCCAGGTACTCGGGCAGTTCGGCCCGGTGCTCGCGCGGCGGGCGGGGCGGGGTGTCGCGGTGGCCGACGAGGACGGCCCAGGCGTCGTCGAGGTCGAACGGCGGTACGCCGGTGGCGATCTCGTACAGGACGCACCCGAAGGAGTAGAGGTCGCTGCGGTGGTCGACCCCGTCGCCGCCGATCTGCTCCGGGGACATGTAGTGCGGGGTGCCCATGGCGATGCCGGTGCCGGTCAGCCGGGAGGTGAAGCCGATGTCGTGACCGAGGCGGGCGATGCCGAAGTCGCAGATCTTCACCGTGCCGTCGCCGAGCCGCACGATGTTGGCGGGCTTCAGGTCCCGGTGGACGATGCCCTGTTCGTGGCAGTAGGCGAGGGCGGCGGCGACCTGCTCGGCGATCTCCATGACGTCCGCGACCGGCAGCGGGTGCTGCTTGTTGTCCTCCAGGAGCTGGCTGAGGTTGCGGCCGTCGAGCAATTCCATGACGAGGTAAAGGACGCCGTCGGCTTCGCCGAAGTCGTGCACGACGGTGATGCCGCGGTGCTGGAGCGCGGCGGCCACCCGGGCCTCGCGGCGGAACCGCTCCCGCAGTACGCGGGTGAAGGCGTGGTCGTGGTTCGGGCCCAGCGGTTTGAGGCACTTGACGGCGACGTGCCGGCCCAGGGACTCGTCCCGTGCCCGCCACACCTCGCCCATGCCGCCGCGCCCGATCAGATCGAGCAGCCGGTACCGGCCCTGGATGAGCCTGCTGTCCCCCATGTCGCGCGACGCTCCCCCCGGTAGCTGTTCGCCCGCCCCCTGGCCCACTCAGTATGGCGGGCTATCGTCCGAGTTTGTACGGTGCCGGGCGGGCGCCGGGGCCGAGCCTCGCCATGGCCCGCAGGATGTGTTTGGGCGGGAGTTGCCACCGCACACGTGCGGGAACGCGGCGCAGCAGGAGGCCCGCGAGGCGCAGTTGGCGGGTGACGGTGGCGGGCGCGGGGGCCGGTCTGCCGTACAACTCGTGGGCGTACGGCGGCAGGGAGGCGTACGCCAGATGCGCCACGCGCCGCCACAGCACCTCGCGCGCCGGTACGAGGAGGGGGTGCGTCGGCGGGCGGAGCAGGAAGTCGTCCACCTCGCGTGCCTCGGGTCCGGCGGCGAGGTCCGGGCGCACCTTGTCGAAGTACGCGGCCATCTCGGCCCGGTTGCCCGGTACGGCGCCGGGGTCGAGGCCCACGAGGCGGGCGCTCTCGCGGTGTTCGGCGAGGTAGCGGTCGGCCTCGGCGTCGGTGAGCCGGAGGCCGGACCTGCGCAGCACGTGCAGATAGGAGTCGATCTCGGCGCAGTGCACCCACAGGAGCAGCCCGGGCTCGTCGACGCCGTAGCGCTCCCCTGTGGCCGGGTCGGTCGCCGTCAGCCTGCGGTGGATCTTCCGGACCCTGGCGCCCGCCCGCTCGGCCGCCTCGGTGGTGCCGTACGTCGTCGTGCCGACGAAGTGGGCGGTGCGCATCAGCCGGCCCCACGCGTCGCGGCGGAAGTCGGAGTTCTGGGTGACGCCGCGTACCGCGCGCGGGTGCAGGGCCTGCAGGTAGAGCGCACGGATGCCGGCGATCCACATCATGGGGTCGCCGTGCAGCTGCCAGGTCACCGATCGCGGACCGAACAGTCCGGGGTCCGGTCCGGTCGTGCGCCTCGTCTCCGCCACGGCGCTCACCCTGGCACACACCGAACGGGTGGTCGATACCCGCAAACCGTCCGGTTGTTGAGATTTCACCTTCCTCGTGGCAGGTTTGGTAAGGCTCCCCTTATATGGTGTGTCCTGTCGATCAAGGCCCGGACCGGGTCCCATCGGCATGCCCGCCTCGCACACGACAGGACCCCCCATGCGCACCACCTCCCGCGGCCTCATAGCGGCGCTCGCCCTCACTCCCCTGCTGGCCGGCTGCTTCGCGCCGGGCGACGACGGCGCGACGGGTGGAAACGGATCGCAGGGACGGCTGCGGATCGCCCTGGCCATCCCTCCCATACAGGCGCTCTCCCCCTACAGCAACGACGCGACGTTGCTCAGCAAGCTGTCCGTCGCGGAAGGACTCACCGTCCTCGGCAAGAACGGTGCCGCCGCGCCCGCGCTCGCGAAGTCCTGGAAGCAGGACAACGCGACCACCTGGACCTTCGAGCTGCGCAAGGCCGAGTTCCAGGACGGCACCCCGCTCACCGCGAAGTCCGTCGTCGACGCGCTCGGGCACGCGGGCGCCGCCCAGCCCAAGCCGCGCGTGCTGAGTGACGTGACACTCACCGCCAAGGCCGACGACGCCGACACCGTCACCCTCACCACCAAGTCGCCCGACCCGGTGCTGCCGCTGCGACTGGCCAGCCCCGCACTGGCGATCCTGTCGGCGAAGGCGTACGCGAAGGACGGCACGGTCAGCCCGGTCGGCACCGGGTCCGGCCCCTTCGTGATCAAGAAGCTGAACGGCAAGACCAGCGCCACGCTCGACCGGTTCGACGGCTACTGGGGTGGCAAGGCGAAGGCGCCCGGCCTCGACGTGACCTGGATCCCGGACGGCACGGCACGCGCCAACGCGCTGCGCGGCGGCGAGGCCGACATCGCCGAGTGGATCCCGACCTCGCAGGCGAAGCTGCTCACAGCCGGCACACGGCACGTGGTCTCCTCGGTGCGCACCGACAGCCTGATCCTCAACACCGGCAAGGGCATGTTCACCGACCCCGGCCTGCGGGCGGCCGCCCGTGAGGCCGTCGAGGGCACCGACCTCGTCGACTCCGTCTTCGGCGGCTACGCCGACCCCGCCCAGGGCCTCTTCGGGCCCGCCGTCCCCTGGGCCGCCGACCTGCGCGTCGCCGTGACCGGACGGGCGAAGGCCGCGGCCCCCGCCCGGGTCAAGGCCGAGACCCAGGGCAAGACGCTGCGCCTGGCCGCCATCACGAACCGCGCGGAGCTGCCCGAGGCGGCGACCGTCCTCCAGCAGCGGCTGGAGAAGGCCGGGTTCACGGTGAAGCTGGACGTCCGCGAGTACACGCAGATGGAGGCCGGCCTCCTCGCGGGCCGCTACGACGCCCTCGTCTTCTCCCGCGTGACCCTCCTCGACACCGGCGACGCGGTCGCCTACCTGGCCAGCGACTTCACGAGTGACGGCGTCTACAACATCGCCCGCCTCAAGGATGCCGGCGTGGACAAGGCGATCCGGGCGGCCGCGGCGGAGAGCGACACGGAACGGCGCCACCAGAAGATCATGAAGGCTGAGGCGGAGATACTCCGCACGGACGCCGTCGTGCCGCTGGTCCACGAGAGGGTCGTCCAGGGCGTCGCCGCCGATGTCGAGGGCGTGGTCCTCGACCCGCGCGAGCGGTCCCTGGTCGACCTCGACACGCACCTGAAGTAGCGGTATGGCCGTCGCTCACCTCCCGGCCGCCCGCCCGTACACCGGGCGGCTGGCGGCCGGCCGGGCCCTCGCCGGGGCCGCCCTGCTGGCGGCGGTGGCCACGCTGCCGTGGCTGTCCGGCAGCGACCCCGCGCGCACCGTGCTGCGGGCCCGCTCGGCGGACGTGGATCCGACACCCGCCCAACTGGCCGCCGTACGCGAGCAGCTGGGCCTGGACGAAGGCCCCTGGGCCCACCTCGCGCACTGGCTGGGCGGCCTCCCGCGCGGGGACGCGGGCGTCTCATGGGTCTCCGGCGCGCCCGTCATGCCGCAGGTGGGCACCGCCCTGTCGGTCTCCCTCACGCTGATGCTGGGTGCGTTCGCGGTCACGGCGCTGGTCGCCGGACTGGTGTGCGCCCGTACGGTTTTCCTCGGTGCCCGGCGCCGGCTGCGGCAGGACCGGGCGGGCGCCACCGCCGCCGTCCTCGCGTCACTGCCGAAGTTCCTGCTCGCCTCGGTGCTGGCCACCGTGTTCGGGGTGTGGTGGGGGTGGTTCCCCTCCAGCGGATGGGAGGGGCCCCAGTCGATGCTGCTGCCCTCGCTCGCCCTCGGCATCCCGTCGGGCGCGATGCTCGGCGGCATGCTCGACCAGGCGCTGCCCGCGGCCTTCCACGAACCCTGGGCGCGCACCGCGTACGCCGTCGGCCTCCCGCCCGGCCGCATCGCCCAGGGCGCGCTGCGCCGCACCCTGCCCGGCATCCTGCCGCAGCTGCTGCCGACCGTCGTGGCGCTGGTCGGCGGTGCGGTCGCCGTGGAGAAGATCTTCAATATCCCGGGCCTCGGCCGGCTCTCGCTCGACTCCGCCGTCGCCCAGGACCTCCCGGTGCTCCAGACCGCGACGCTGGCACTGGTCCTGCTCGGCGTGTGCGCGGGCATCGTGATCCGCGCCCTGCGTCACGCACTCCTCGGCCGGACCCTGCTCGACGGCGCCCTGCCCGCTCTGCACCGGCCCCCGCTCACGGTGCCGTCCTCCCTGCGCTGGATCACCGTCGCATGCGCCCTCGTCCTGCTGGCCCTGGTCACGGCGGGCCTGCTGCGCGACCCGCTCCAGGTCGACACGACGGCCCGGCTGCTGTCGCCGTCCCTCGACCACCCTCTGGGCACGGACGCCCTGGGCCGTGACCTGCTGGCCCGGCTGGGCCACGGTGCGCTGCGCACCGCGGGCGTCGCCCTGGCCGTCACGGCGGTCAGCGCCGCCACCGGACTGCTGCTGGGCCTGGCACCACGGGCGAGCGCGGGGCCGACGGAGGTCGTGTCGACGCTGCCCGCGGTCCTCGCGGGCCTGCTGATCGCGGGTGTGACCGGGCCCTCGGTGTGGGGCGCGGCGAGCGCGGTCTGCGCGGTGGGCTGGACTCCGTACGCCGCCCAGACCGCCGCGCTGCTGGAGCAGGAACGTGCGAGCGGGCACATCGCCGCGTCCGTCGCGCTCGGCGCCGGGCGGCTGCACCTGCTGCGCCGCCACCTGCTCCCCTCGGTGGTCCCGGCGCTCCTGCGCAACGCCCTGCTCCGGCTGCCCACGACCGTCCTGGTCCTGGCCTCGCTCGGCTTCCTCGGCCTGGGCGAGCAGCCGCCCACCCCCGAGTGGGGCCGCCTCCTCTCGGAGAACCAGCCGTACGCCGAACTGGCACCCTGGACCGTACTGGGCCCGGCAGCCGCGCTCGTCGTGCTGTCCGTCCTGGCGGTGACGGCCAGCGTACGGGGGCGGGGGAAAGGCGCATAGCGAACGCCCCCGGCCGGTGGAGACCACCGGCCGGGGGCGTCGGCCCCTCGCCTTCCAGGCGGAGTGCACCTCGTGGATCACGTAACGGCGCCGCTTGTCCACGTGGTGGGGCACGGAGGTGGGTGCCCACGAGTCCGACGCGGAAGCCGTACGGGCGATGTGCGCCCGGGACCCCGAGTTCGGCCGCGGGATCGCGGACCGCGTCGGCCGCGTGATCGCCCACCGGCTGCACGCGTCGCGGGTCCGGCTGCTCGACCTCTTCACCCCCTGCGGCAGCGGCAGCGCGCCGTGCGCGGCCGGGGGTGAACTCGTTCAGACCACCGTGATCCGGCGCCCCGTGACGGCGACGGGCTCGATGCGCAGCCACAGGTCGCGGCGGCCTCCCGCCCAGGGTGTGCTGTACGCCTGTTCTTCGAGACGGGCGACCTCGTCCGGGTCCGTCACGGTCGTCGCGGGCCCGCGCACCAGGACGCTCCAGCCCTCGCTGAACGCCTCGTCGATGCGGTCGGCCTCGAAGGCGACCCGGTGGCCGGCCGCCTGTGCCGGGGCGGTGCCGGGTGCGGTGCGGAAGACGATCCCACCCTCGATGACGCTGTAGTTGACCGGGATGACGACCGGCCCGGCGTCCGCGGGCACGGCGAGGCGTCCCACCCCGTGCGTGGAGAGCAGGGAGCGGCACTCCGCCTCGGTCAGCTCCGCGAAACGGGGTGTGCGGGCGGCCCGGCCGAGGCCCGGCGGCAGCTCGGTGTCGCCACCGGTCAGGTGCCACACCGTGGTCTTCAGTGCTCCCGCCAGCCGGAGGAGGGTGCCCGCGCCCGGGTCGGCCGGCGGCCGCTCCTCCAGGTACTGGAGGTAGGCGGGCGACATGCCCGCCCGTGCGGCCGTCTCCTGCCGGCTCAGGCCGAGTTCCGTACGCCGCTGGGTGATCCGGCGCCCGAGGTCGCCCAGCGGGCGGCCTTCCACGGGGTGCGACGAAGGCCGTTCGGGCATGACGTGTCACCTCTCTCGTTCGTCAGGCCGCCCGGTAGGGGACGACTTCCTCGTGCGGCTCCTCGCCGAGCACCACCTTGAGCGCACCGGTGTCGGCGCCCCGGGCGAAGACGTCGTAGGCCTCCTCCATGTGGTTCAGCGGGAAGGTGTGCGTGACCAGCTGACCGGTGGGCAGGCGGCCCGCGGCCGCCATCCGGAGCAGCGTGGGGGTGGAGTACGTGTCCACCAGTCCCGTGGTGATCGTCACGTTCTTGATCCACAGGTCTTCCAGATGGAGCGTCGCGGGTTCGCCGTGCACGCCCACGTTGGCGACGTGGCCGCCGGGCCGCACCATGCGCGTGCAGAGCTCGAAGGTCTCCGGGACCCCGACCGCTTCGACGACGACGTCCGCGCCCAGTCCGCCGGTGAGGTCCGCGATCAGCTGTTCGGGGGCCTCCCGGGCGTCCGCGACGGCGTCGGCGCCGAGGTGCTTGGCCGCGTCCAGCCGGGCGGGGGCCAGGTCCACCGCGATGATGCGCTCCGGAGCGAACAGCCGGGCCGTCGCGACGACCGCGAGCCCGACGGGCCCGGCGCCCACGACGGCGACGGTGCCTCCGGGCCGCACCTGCCCGTTGAGCACGCCGACCTCGTAGGAGGTGGGGAAGATGTCGGCCAGCAGCACGGCGTCCTTGCTGTCCAGGGCGCTGGGCAGCCGGTGCACCGAGAGGTCCGCGTACGGCACGCGGACGTACTCGGCCTGTGTCCCGTCGGTCAGATGGCCCAGGATCCAGCCTCCGCCACCCCGGCACTGCCCGTACGTGCCCTCACGGCAGTACCGGCAGCGGCCGCAGGCGGTGATGCAGGAGACCAGGACCCGCTCGCCCGGCCGCACCGTGCGTACGTCGGCGCCGACGTCGACGATCTCGCCGACCGCCTCGTGCCCCAGCACCGTGCCGGGGCGCACCTCGGGAACGTCGCCCTTGAGGATGTGCAGGTCGGTTCCGCAGAGGGTGACGGCGTCGACGCGCACGATGGCATCGGTCGGTTCCTGGACGCCCGGGTCCGGGACGTCCTCCCATGCGGACTGTCGTGGACCGTGGAAGACGTAGGCCTTCATGGAGTTGCCTCCCTATCGCCGCGGGCGATGTGCGGGTTCCGCACCACAGTTCCAGCTTGGCGCGGATCGGCCGGACACGCTGGGGCCGGTCGGCCCCGACCAGCCCGGCAGGGCCGCGCGAGCGCCTCCGGCTCACACGACATGAGTGCTGCCGGTGATCGGCCGCAGCCTGCCGTGCCCGTCGCGGTTCCGTATCCGTCTTCGCCGCCCATGTCTCGCTCCGTATCGGCGTCGGAACCCTCGCGGCCGCCGAATGTCACGTGATCCCTGACGCCGAGCCCGGCCACGGCCGCCGTGGAACAGTGGAGGAGAGGACATTCGGCGCCCACAAGGGTGCGGGCCGGACGAAGGAGGCCAGGATGCATCCCCTGGTGCTGGCGGGCATCGACGGATCCGAGTGCGCCGCGGCAGCCGCCGGCTGGGCGGCGCGGGAAGCCGCGCGGCGCGGCGTCCCCGTGCGGCTGCTGCATGCGTCTCCGCAGCTTCCCGGGGCCACCGTTCCGCGCCCCGCCCTGGACCGGTTGCGCCTCATCGGCGTCCGGTTGACACAGCGGACGGCCGAGGACCTCGCCGACCGCCACCCGGATCTCCAGGTCGAGGGCGAGCAGGCGGAAGAGCCCCCGGTCGACGCTCTCCTCGGTGCGGCACGCGATGCCGGGCTCCTCGTCGTCGGCACCCGCGGGACGGGCGGTTTCGAGGGTCTCGCGGTCGGCTCGGTCGCCCTGCGGATGGCGGCAGCGGCCCCTTGCCCCGTCGTACTCGTCCCGCCGCCCCGCCCAGGCGCCTACGCCGACGGGGCGTCCGCCACCCGCCGCACCGGCCAGATCGTGCTGGGGTTCGACGCCCACCGTCCGGTCGGTGAGGCGGCCGGCTTCGCGTTCTCGGCCGCCGAGGCGCGCGCGGCACGCCTGCGCGTGGTGCAGGCCTGGGGCCTGCCCGCCGAGTCCGTCTCCTCCCGCACCCTGGTGGTGACCGAGGAGGATCGCGCCACCTGGGAGGACCAGGAAGTGCTGCAGCTCTCCGACGCCCTGCGGCCCTGGCAGGGGAAGTACCCGCGCGTTCCGGCCGCCACCGATCTGATGCTGCTCCATCCCGCGGAAGCGCTCCTGAACGCCTCCCGGAACGCGGACCTGCTCGTCGTGGGGCGCCGCACCGAGCCGACCGCGGCCGAGGGCCGGCTGGGCCCGGTCACTCACGCCGTCCTGCACCATGCCCGCTGCCCGGTCGCCGTCGTGCCGCACGCAGGATGACGGCTCAGCCGAAGAACACCTCGAACTCGTCGTACAGCGACGGCTTCACGGTCTTGTTCTCCGCGGTGGCGTCCGCGAGGGGCACGCGGACGATGTCGGTGCCCTGAAGGGCGACCATGCAGCCGAAGTCCCCTTCCTCGACCGCGTCGATGGCGTGCAGCCCGAAACGGGTGGCAAGCCACCGGTCGAAGGGACTCGGGGTGCCGCCGCGCTGGATGTGGCCGAGGACCGTGGTGCGAGCGTCCTTCTGGGTGCGTGCCGAGATCTCCCGGGCCAGCCATTCGCCGATGCCGGACAGCCGCACATGCCCGAACTCGTCCAGCGACTGGTCCTTGAGGATCATCTGCCCTTCCTTGGGGACGGCCCCTTCGGCCACGACGACGATCGGCGCGTAGTTGATCTCGAACCGGCGCCTCACCAGCTCACAGACCTGATCGATGTCGAACGGCCGCTCAGGGATGAGGATGACGTTGGCGCCGCCGGAGACGCCGGCGTGCAGGGCGATCCAGCCGGAGTGGCGGCCCATCACCTCCACCACGAGGGCGCGCATGTGTGATTCGGCGGTGGTGTGCAGGCGGTCGATGGCCTCCGTCGCGATGCCGACGGCGGTGTCGAAGCCGAAGGTGTAGTCGGTGCCCGAGACGTCGTTGTCGATGGTCTTCGGCACGCCGACCAGGTTGATCCCCTGCCGGCTGAGCTCTGTCGCCGCCCCGAGCGTGTCCTCCCCGCCGATCACGACGAGCGCGTCGACATCGTGCGCGGCCAGGGTGTCCCGCACCCGTTGCAGGCCGTTGTCGTGCTTGAACGGGTTCGTACGGGAGGAACCCAGGATGGTTCCTCCCCGGGGGAGGATCCCCCGAACGCCGGCGATGTCGAGCGGAACGACGTCGTTCTTGAGCAGACCGAGCCAGCCGTCCCGCACACCGACGAAGTCGAACGAGTACTCCTGTACGCCCTTGCGTACGACACTGCGGATCACCGCGTTGAGGCCGGGACAGTCACCGCCCCCGGTCAGCACTCCGACCTTCATGGGTCTTCTCCCATCCGCCGCACCCCGGGGCATGTGGTCGCCCCTTCCAGCCTCCCCCGGTTCTCACGACGGCTGCCACTCGGCGGACGCCGACCGGCGGGGTTCCTGCACGCGTCCCAGTCGGGTGCCGAGGATGACCAGCTCGTATCCGACCGCGTGGGCCATCGCCTTGTTCTTCGCGTCGAGCCCGGCGTCGCCAGTCCCGCGGGTCTTCTGGCCGGGCTCGGTCCTCAGCGGGCCGATGGTCAGGGTCATGTGTCTTCTTGCTTGAGGTCTGGCCGGAGAAGCCGGCCCGCGAGGCACTTCTCGCTTTCGCGGGCCACTTCCGTTCACTGCCTCAGTAGGCGGTTGCCCGTCTCAGGACTGAACGGCCGAGCGCAGCTCGGGCAGGGACAGGACCTCGTCCAGCACGTCGACGTAGAGATCCACGTGCTCGCGGCGGAAGGTCATGGGCGGTTTGATCTTCAGTACGTTGTCGTGCACGCCATTGGGGAAGACGATGACGCCTCGCTCCTTCATGAGTTCGGTGACCATGAAGGCCTGCTCAGTGGCCGGCGTCTTGGTGGTGCGGTTGCGGACCAGTTCGACGCCGAGGTAGAGCCCTTGTGCCCGCACGTCACCGATGAGCGGCTGGCGCTGCTGGAGCTCGCGCAGCGACCGGGCGAAGTACCCGCCCACGCTCACGGCGTTCTCCCTCAGCCCGTCCTGCTCGACGATGTCGAGCACGGCCTCGCCGATCGCGCAGGAGACCGGGTTGCCGCCGAAGGTGTTGAAGTACTTCATGCCCGTGTCGAACGCGTCGGCGATCTCCCGAGTCGTGACCACCGCCGCGAGGGGATGCCCGTTCCCGAGCGGCTTGCCCATCGTGACGATGTCGGGGACCACCCCCTGGAGCTCGAACCCCCACCAGGGCCCGAGTCGTCCGACGCCGACCTGGACCTCGTCGGAGATGCACAGGGCGCCCGCCCGCCTGGCAGCGGTGAAAACGCCGTCGAGGTAGCCGTCGGGGAACACGATGTTCCCACCCGATCCCATCAGGGACTCGGCGATGAAGGCGGCCGGGGGCCGGCCGTCGGCCGTGATCCGGTCGATGACAGCCGCGGCGTCACGCGCGTACTTGGCTCCGGCGTCCGGGTCGTCGTACCCGTAGGTGCTGCGGTAGCGGTCCGGGATGACGACCTCGTGGGTGGTCGCGGGCGCACCGGCGCCGCCGGGGCCCTTGTAACGGTTCGGGCTGATCCCGGTCACCACGCCGGTGTTTCCGTGGTACGCGCCGTCGATGTTGACGATGTGCTGACGGCCTGTCACCTGGCGGGCGATCCGCAGCGCCAGGTCGTTCGCCTCGCTGCCGGTGCACACGAGGAAGACGACCTCGAGCGGGTCGGGCAGCGTGGCTACCAGCTTCTGCACGTAACTGGCGATCTGCGGGTAGACGAAACGGCTGTTGGTGTTGAGCTTGCGCATCTGCCGGGTGGCGGCGGCCGTCACGCGTGGCTCGGCATGGCCGACGTGGGTGACGTTGTTCAGCGAGTCCAGATAGGCCAGGCCGTCCTCGTCGTGGAACCACACGTCCCGCCCCCGCACGAGGTTCATCGGGGTGCGGTAGTAGTTGCGCTGGGAGCGAGCGATGTGGCGACGGCGCACTGAGACGACGTCGTCGATGGTGGGGGCCTCGGCGGGGGCTTCGGTGAACCCGAGGAGCCGGGCGGGGTCGGGTGACAGGTGGCTCCAGACCTGCCGTGCGGAAGGCGGCACGACACGAGGCGGCGGCCATGTGGCCATCCGCGCGGTGCGGTGGACCTGCACCTGGACGCAGGATCCGAGCGGGTCCTTCTCCTCGCTCGCGGCGGCGCGTCCCAACGGCGCCCCGGCCGGGACTGTCGCCGCGACGGGCGGCGTCTCGTCGAGTCCCCACCAGCACGTCCAGAACTCCAACCCTTCGACCGCATGTCGCAGCACCAACGGCATACCGGCGCCACCAGCGGCTTCGACGACGCCGGACAGCGGGCTGGCAACTTCCTCGGCGTCGGCCACGATCAGTGAGCCGCCGACCTGGACCGTCGCGGGCTCGTCGGCGCCCGGGCGGCGCCGTCCCCCCAGGAGCAGCGATGCGCTGAGGTGGGGCAGGTAGCCCCGTCGCCGTCGTCCGTCGAGGACGTCGTCGATGCGCGCGCGCACCGCCCTCGCGTCGTGCCAGTCGACTTCGTCGTAGAGATCACTTGCCGGTCGCAGGCCGAGCAGTTGCAGGGCCGCTATGTGCGGGGCACCGTCTCGGGCTGCCTCAGCCAGGACCTCTTCCAAACCTCGCTGCTCCTGCGTCGGGGGGAGCCCGCAGCCGACCCGGAATGTCGCCTCGGCGACGTCGGGGCAGATCTCGGCCACCTGAGCGATCGCCGGCCAGGTGTGTTGCATGCGGCTCCGCCCGTACGGCGTGTCGCTCTCGGCGACCCGGCGCGTCCACGTCACGGCGTTCATGCACAGCCGGGCTGCCGCCAACGGATGGACAGCCGCCAGTTCCTCAGCCGTGAGAGGGAGCACCGAGTGGAAGCCGGCCACGACTTCGGCCGCCGCGGCGAGCGGGTCGGCCTTGCGGACCATGGCGTAGGCCGCCGCGATCGCCACCTCCGCCGCGCGCACGCTGTAGAGCGAGTCGCCCAGGTCGACGATGCCCGAGATCCGCAGCACTCCGTCCTCGTCGGCGTCGGCCAGGACGTTGGCGTCGTTGAGGTCCTGGTGTACGACGCTCCGCGGCAGTCGGTCCCAGGCCGGCAGGAGAGCGTCGTACCAGCCCATGATCGTGCGCACCGACTCCCGCCGGTCCGCGTCCTGTACAGCGTGCAGCGACGCCTCGACGATCTCAGCGGCCCGGCGCATGTCCCAGTCGTGCGGTTCCAAGCCCACCGGTGGCTCCATGCCGGAGAGGCCGAGGCTCAGCCGCCCGGCGGCTTCTCCCAGCTGACGCAGAAGCGCCGCGGGGTGGTCGTCGAGTTCCGCCAGGACCCGGCCCTCAAGCCAGCTCATTACGCGAACCACGTGCGTTCGGCCCTCGTGGACGACGACGGCGAGGAACTTCCCCTCGCGTGTCGGGACCAGCCGTGGCACCGGAAGGTCGGGAACGGTGGCGGCCAGATGCTGGAAGAGCGAGTTCTGCCAGAGGACGTCGGCCGAGTCCGGCTCCGCGCGAGTGACCCGTACGAAGTAGCGCGTGCCGTCGTCGCCGGTGATCCGGACGTTCTGGTCGATCTCCCCTCCCAGTGGGTGCTGGACGTATCCGTCGAGTCCGAAGGACTGCCGCAGCACGTGGTCGAGGAGCGGGCCCGGCAGTGGGCCGGTGTGACCGGGGATGGTCGTTCCGTCCTGGCCGGTGGTGGTCACTGCGGTCATCGGTGCGTTCTCTCTCTCGTCGTCAGGTCGCTCATCACTCACCGTGGGCCTGTGGCACGACGCTCAGGCCGTGGCCAGGGCTGCGCAGACCTCGGCCAGGTCGACGACCAACAGGTCCAGGGCGGACTCCCGTTCGGTGCTTCAAAGGCGGAGCGCTCACGGGACCGGTCATCACCTCACGCGGCGGCGGTCATGGCGTCCCAGGTGACGTCGGCGTCGAGCACCCCGCGCAGCGCCTCGGCTGGGTCCATTGGTGTCCTCTTCTCTCCAGCCCGAGGTGGTGCGTCAGATGAAACACCGCGAAGAATCCGGCAACAAGGGACGCCAGGCCACGACATCGACCCCGTATTTTGTGCCTATGCACAATCTCTGTCGGAGAACCCCAGCGACATGTCAGCGGCATCACGCGGAGCCGGCCCCGGATCCGTCCGGTTACCGCTGTCGTAGGGAGAGGCGGTCCTCATGAGCGGCCCGGGACGCCGTCAGGGCGGGGCCCGCCACGACGCCGTGCAGGCGATCGCGCGCAGGCTCCTCGAGGAACGACTCGACGAACTGACCTCTCGCGCTCTCGAACAACTGGAAGCCGAGGAGCCCGCCTACGCGTCGGCGGACTGGGACCCGGTCCAGAAACGGGAGGGGATGCGACGAACCCTCGAACTCGCCCTGACCCGGCTGGCCGGCGGTCCCGTGCCCCGGACGGTCTCGCGCGCCACCGAGGACGTGGGACGCGAGCGAGCGGAGCAGGCGTTCCCCCTGACCGCTCTGATGCACTCCTTCCAGCTGGACCTCAGGACCCTGTGGGAGGCCGTGCTCGCAGAGGGGCGAGCACGTGGCATCAGCGCCGATCCCGACTTCCTCGACGGGCTGATCCGTGTCTGGGAGGCGACGGACGCCAACAGCGTCGAGGTCGTCGACGCCTACCGCCGCACCGAGCGCGACCTGGCGAGCCGTCGTACGGAGGTGCGCAACCGCGCCTTCAGCCGCCTGGTCCTGGAAGGGGAGCAGGATCCCTCGACCGTCGCCGAGGCCTCCACATTGCTGGGTTTCTCCGAGAACGTCGCCCTGACCGTGGTCGTGGTCGAATCCGTTCCTACCGGGGACCCGGCCGTGTCCCAGGTCGACGACGCGCTGCGTCGGGGCGGCCTGCTGCGTCACTTCGGATGGATGGGCGACGAGCTCCTCGGCATCATCGGTCACGGACGGCGCGATGAAGAGGAGGTGCTTGCCATGCTCCGGCCGTTCGCCCCGTGGCGCTGCGGCGTCGCGGAAGTCCCCGGGCTGGCGCTGACGGCACGGGGCATCCGGTTCGCACGTGCCGCGATCCGCAGCTCCGCGCAGCCCGGAGTGCGGCATGTGGAGGGCCACTGGACCGGGGTGATCATGTCGGCGCAGGAGGAGCTCACCGGTGCCATGGCCACCGGCGTGCTGCGCCCACTGCTCGGGCTGCGCGACAGCGCCAGCATCGTCGAGACCCTGCGCTGGTACCTCGACCTGGGCTCGGTCGCCGAGGTGGCCGCACGCACCTACCGTCACCGGAACACGGTGGGCAATCGCCTGCAGGCTGCGGAAGAGGCGACCGGGCTGAAGCTGTCCCGACCGAACGACGCCGCCCGGCTGGTCCTCGCCCTGGCTTGGCTGGAGACGGACGCGGGCGCCCGCTTCCGGGCGACGATGTCCTGATCCACCGATCGCTGGACGGCCGAGGCAACCGGCCGGGCCGCGACCGGGAGGGCCGGAGGCAGAGCGTGGACCGAAACTGCATCCGTTCTCTGACAGGAAATTGTGCACAGGCACAAAATGCGCGGTCGATCTCGCGGCCTCACGTCCCTTGTTGCCGGATTCTCCCCAGTGCTTCACTGACGCATCACCTTGAGCCGGCGAGAGGCTCATCGCATCGGAGCAGTACTGATGCTGCCGCCGACTGCCTGATCTGCATACGTCGTCCCCGGCCCTGTCCGAACCCCCGAGGCGGCCGACCTGGCCGCACTCGACGAGATCGCGCCTCTCGATGATCAGGGTGTCCCATATGCCCGGAAAGAGGTTGAACACCATGCGTCAGATCGTCACCTTCGATGCCTACGGCACCCTGGTCGACTTCCAGCTCGGTCCCACCACCCTGAAGGTTCTGGCCGACCGGCTGGACCTGGACCGTCTGAACGTCGACGAGTTCCTCGACGACTTCCGCATCATGCGGTTCCACGCCGTCCTGGAGGCATACCGCCCCTTCCGCGAGCTGCTGCCTGTCAGCCTGGAGACAGCGATGCGTCTGCACGGCCTGGAGTACCGGCAGTCCGACGGCGAGGCCCTGGTCGCGGCCGTGCCCACCTTCGGCCCCCACCCCGAGGTCCCGGCCGCCCTGCGGGCGCTGAAGTCCCGGTACGAGATCGCCATCATCTCCAACACGGACGACGACCTCATCGCCCAGAACCTGGCCAACATGGGCGTCGAGTTCGACCATGTCATCACCGCCCAGCAGGCCAAGGCGTACAAGCCGTCCCGGCAGGCCTTCGAGTACGCCTTCCAGGCCATGGACATCGACCCCGCCCAGGTCATCCACGTCGCCCAGGGCTGGGAGTACGACCTCATCCCCACCCGCGACCTCGGCCTCGCTCGCCGCGTGTGGATCAACCGCTACGGCCACAACGGCTCCATCGGCGCCCGTGGCAGCGCCGACTACCAGCCCTTCGACGAGCTGCCCGACCTGTCCGGCCTGCCGGCCCTGCTCGGCTGCTGAAGCCGGGCCCCCCGAGCGGTCCAACGCCTACCACGCGGCACGCAAGGGCGCCCACGTCGGCCTCGTGGAGAAGGACAAGGTCGACACCAGCGCCCGCTCGCCGACGCGCACACTGGCCTCGCCCAGGTGGTCGACCTCGAAGGCGACGTCCGTCACCTGGTGACAACCCGACTGGCCACTCACAAGGTGTGACAACGAGTTGTCCAAATGGTGACGACTACCGCGTCCCGTCAGCAATGCCGAGCACCCGTCGGGTCTCGGCGGCGATCTGCTGTGTCTCGCCGGTTGCGACCACGAGGACCGGGACACCTCTCCCCGCCTGATCGATGCGCCGGAGCCCTTCCCGCATCAGATCTTCCAGTTCGGGGACGAGCAGCCCGCCTCGTACACCGAGAACGGTCAGGGCCGAGCAGATCTCCTCGCGTACCTCGGGTTGGTCTTCGCCGATCTCCCCGGTGAAGACCAACGCGTCCAGCCGGTCCAGCGAGGCGGCCATCGAGGCGATGCCCCTGCGGCAGCTGAGTGTGAACGTCGCCAGCGCCAACGCGGCCGCGGCATCACCCTCCGCGCGGGCGCGCACCAGGTCCCGGGTGTCTCCCGAGGTACCGGAGAGGCCCAGCAGACCTGAATGCCGGTGGAGTGTGTCATCCAAGTCGTCCGTGCTCAGACCGTGCCTCCGCTGCAGCCACAGCAGCGCGCCGGGGTCGAGGCTGCCGCTGCGCCGGCTCATCACCAGGCCTTCCAGCGGAGTGAGGCCCATGGTGGTGTCCACGCTGCGTCCGTTCCGGACGGCGCAGGCCGAGCAGCCGCCGCCCAAGTGCACAAGTACGACATGGAGGTTGTCGACGGGCCGGCCCAGGGCCTGCGCTGTCCTCTTCAGTGCCCACGAGTAGGAAAGCCCGTGGAAGCCGTACCGGCGCAGCCCGTATTCGGCTCGCCATCGCTTCGGCACGGCGTACGTGAGCGCCTGTGCCGGCAGATCCTTGTGAAAGACAGTGTCGAAGCAGGCGACATGAGGAAGGTCGGGCAGGAGTTCTCGTGCGGCATCCACCACTTGCAGGGCAGGAGTCACGTGCAGCGGCGCGAGTTCGGCGACGTCCGCCAGCAGAGCTCGTACGCGTGCGTCGATCAGCGTATGTCCAGTCAGGTGGGGGCCGCTGTGGACGATTCGGTGACCAACCGCCGCAGGAGCGGGCACCTCGCTGAGGAAGTTCCGCAGTTCCGCCGCCGCAGCGGGCCCCGGGGGCTGAGAGGCGTCTCGATCCGCCACCCGTTCACCGTCCGCCGCGAACAGAGCGGTGTGGAGGCTCGAAGAGCCGGCGTCGAGGACCAGTACGTGACCATCACGACTCTCGTGGGAGCGGTCAGCACTCATCACACACCTCCAGTGCACCTACGTCCTCCGGCACGGTGCGCCCGCCACGGAGTGCGACATCGTGCTCATGGTCGGCCTCGGTGCGAACCGGGTTGTGATCCGCCCGGGCAGGTCGGTGAGGAAGACACTGATGTCCCAGTCGCCGTCCTCCAGGCGGGTGCCGCTGTTTCGGCCACGTCGGACTTCGACCTGTTCCTTCGCCGCCAGGGGCGCCGTCTCCGTCTGCCAGCGGATGCCCCGCGGTGGAATGGCGCGGTTCCTCCCGCCGGCTGGAGACGCGTTCCCCGGTCCGTCTCGGAGGGCAGACTCCGGGTCGGCGCCAGGACGGGCCGTAGGTTCCTGCCGTTCGTGCTCGAGTCGGGCTGCCTCATAACCCTTGTCCTGACGCCTGATAGGCCTCGGTGATGTCGCGCCTCGCCACTTCCCCCCAGGCTGCCAGCACAGGGAGGGATCCGCTCGTCCACCCGTTCGACAGCACGCCGCGCCTACGGGGGGGCATCCACTGCATGCTGAATGTGCGACCCATTCTCCCGAGGATCGAGGGCAGCCGGGGTACAGGGCTTCCTACGGCTCATCGAGGACGGCATCCACCTTGTCGTCGCGGCACTCTTCGTGCTGTTCGCGGGGCTCCTCACCGTCGGGGTCGTCCCTGACGTCATCAGGCCGATCCAGGTGCCGTACCGCGTGGAGCCGGTCGCGGCGCTCGAAGCCGCCGGGAGACTACTTCCCGCCCCAGGAGACGCCGCGCTCCCCGTAGCCGGAGTCCTCAGCCACCCCCTTGCACGGGTGCTGATCCGTCACCTTCCGCAGCCCTGGCAGCCCGCACCCGTTGCTCCTCGCGAGCAGAGCCGACGTCCCGTTCCAGGGGTGTGCGGCTTACGGCTGTCGCGAGGTTGTCCAAGGCCCTCTTCTGCAGTTCCGCACCGCGCCGCAGCACCGGGCTCCGGTCCCCTCTGGCGCCCTCCCACGCGTGGAGCGCCTTCTCCACTCGCCCCCAGTCCGGATTCCTGTGCTCGCGCACGTCGTCCGACGCCTGCGCTGTGTCCGCTTCCAAGGCCTCGGCGAACCGCTCCGCCTCGGGGACGAAACGGCTGTCGACCCGCGGGACGTGGCTCTCCATGAGCATCGCCGCCCGGTCGAACCCCTTGAGCGCCTCCTGCGCATCCTCCGCCTCGCGCGACGTCAGCCCCCTGGGGCGGACCGGTTCCTGCCTCGCCTGGTCGTAAGCGTCCTGCCAGGCGGCACGTGCCTCCCTGCTCGCCAGCAGGGCTCTGCGCATGTCGGCTCTATGCTCCCGGGTCGGTTCGGCGTAGTTGCGGAGCACTGCGGCCGCGTAGCGGCCGTCGGCGGCGAGCCAGTCCGCCAGCCGGCCCGGCAGCCGGGGGGTCTCCCATGCGGGGAACACCACGTACGCCAGCATGGCCAGGGCCCCGCCGAGCAGGGTGAGCACCACCCGCTCCGGGACCGTCTGCTCCCATGCCTGGCCGCCCATGCCGAGCAGGAAGACGACGTACGCGGCGGTGAAGCACTGGGAGTAGGCGTAGCCGGTACGGAACAGCGTGTACGACAGGGCCGCCGAGACCACCGCCAGCGCGCCGAACACCTGGGCGTCCGGACCCAGGGCCCGGACCATCCCGGTGGCGAGCGCGACCCCCGCCAGGGTCCCGGCGAGACGACCCACCGCACGCGCGTACGTCCGGTGGAAGTCCGGCCGCATCACCATCACCGAGGCGATGGGCGCCCAGTAACCGTGTTCCAGGGGCAGCCGGGAAGCGACCAGATAGCCGAGCGTGGCCACCGCCGCCAGGCGGACGGCGTGCCGGAACACGGGCGAGTCCCGGCGGAGCTCACGGCGGACCGCCCGGAGGACGACCGGGAGCAGCCTGAACATGGTCGGGCGCACCAAGAACTGGGCGCTCGCGAGGCCGGGCGGCGTAGGCGCCTTGTCGTGCGCCCCGCCGCTCCCGGCGATCTCCAACGCCTCGGCGAGCAGTTTCACGAGCCGTTCGGCGGCCTGCTGGGCGGGCCCCTCCAGCACCTCGCCCTCCTCGTCGACGCGCAGGACGTCCGCGCTGCGGGGCGGTATCTCAGCGGGAGTGCCGCGGCGGATCGAACGGGCGGCCGCGTCCAGGACGTCGGCGGCCGCGCCGAGCAACTCCCGTGCTCGGTCCCGCCCGGGTCCCTCCGCCGGGGCGCCGACGTCCGGATCGGCAAGCGCGGCAACGACCGGCAGAATGCGCTCGGCGAGGCCCCGGGGGCCGTGGAGGACGGGGGGCCGGGTGCGGGCCTGTGATGGCGTCACGGCGGCCGCGTCCCGGGCCGTCATCAGCGGCTCCGGGTCGAACGGGGCGGTCGGGTCGTGCCGCAGCCGGCGGGCGTGGTCAGCCACGGCGGCCAGAGCGTCGGCCAGCGCGTCCCGATGCGCCCCCCAGCGGCGAATCGGGAACAGCAGGATCAGCACGGCCTGCGCCACGCCTCCGAGCGCGATGACCCCGGCGTGTTCCAGAGCTCGCCCGATGCTCGTGGGCAGGGTGATGGTCACCAGCATGCTGCCGACCGTCGTCGCTGCGACGATCCCAGCGGTCGATCCGAGGGCCCACGCCATCCCCGCGGCAAAGGCCCATACGGCCAGCAGCGGGAGGAACGTCACCAGTCGCCCGGCCGCCAGGTAGCCCACGAAGGTGCTGAGCGCCAGACCCGCGCCCGCGCCGAGCGCGATCACCTTGCGCGGACGCCAGGTGCGCTGGAAGGTGGCAGCACCCGCGGAGTAGGCACCGAGGGCGGCGGACGCGGCGTACGCAGGGGAGACCAGCCACAGCGCCGGTCCGATGACGAGCGCCACCCCAGCGGCCGTGCGCAGTGCGAGCAGGGGCTCCAGCCGCGTCTCCTCGATCGTGAGTCCGGAGCGCCCGACCTCCCCGAGGGTCCGCAGCCACTTCACGGTGTGAGCCCGGTCGGAACGCCCTGCCGGGTCGCGACGGGCTGGTCGAGGTGCGGCCGCCGGGCGAGGAAGCCTCCCGCAGGGCCCAAGAATTGAGCATCGGTGAATACGCGGCACATCAGCATGCGGCCTCACCAGTCCCAGGGTTTCCTCGCACGCACGTCCGGCGGGGCTTTCGCCTCCGGCCGGCCGACATACGGGGCCGCCGTCCGTAGTGTCGGGCCGAACTCCGGTGATCGCCGCTGGTTCAGCCCCTGCCGGAATCAGGGTGACTGCCACCCGTCACCCGGACTGGTCCGGAAGACAGACGGCGGCGGCCCCTGGGTTCCTATCGCTTGCTGCCGTTCCCGTGTCCGTTCGGATGCAGGACCACCTTGGTCCAGCCCTCGTCACGGGCATCGAAGTGCTCATAGGCGGTGGGGGCCTCGTCCAGGCCGAGTTCGTGCGAGACGACGAAGCTCGGCTCCGCCTTCCCGCCGGCGATCAGGTCCCGCAGCGCCCGGTTGTACTTCTTCACCGGCGCCTGGCCGGTCCCCATGCGCTGGCCCTTGAACCACATCATGCCGAAGTCGATCGGCACCTTGCCCTGAGCTTCCAGCTCGCCCTGGGCCTCTTCGCCGCCGGGATCCTGGGGCAGGAAGACGCCCACCACGCCGATGTGGCCCGTGAACCTGACCGAGTCGATCAGGCCGTTGAGCGTGAGGCTGGCGTCCTCGTGTCCCTCGTGGTCGTGTGCCTGGTAACCGACGCATTCACAGCCATTGTCGGCGCCCAGACCGAGGGTGGCCTCCTTGACGACCTCCGCCGGGTTCTGCTCGGCGGTGTTGATCGGTATGGCCCCGATCTCCTCCGCCTTGGCCAGCCGGTCGGGCTGGTGATCGGCCACCCAGACACGGCCGGCGCCCTTGAGCACGGCGGAGTAGGCCGCCATCAGCCCGACGGGGCCGGCCCCGAAGACGATCGTCTGGTCGCCCGGCTTGACGTCGGCCATCTCGGTGGCGTGATAGCCGGTGGGGAAGATGTCGGCGAGCATCACGTAGTCGGTCTGTCGCTCGGCGGCGTCCTCGCCCAGGCGCAACGCGTTGAAGTCGCCGTAGGGCACGCGCAGCAGTTCCGCCTGGCCGCCCTGGTAGGGGCCCATGTCGGCGAAGCCGTAGGCGGCTCCGGCGAGGGCCGGTTCCGGCTGCATGGTCAGGCAGTAGTTGGTCAGCCCCCGCTCGCACTGCTTGCAGAAGCCGCAGGCGATGTTGAAGGGCAGAACCACATACTCGCCGACCTGGACCTTGCGTACGGCCGAGCCGACCTCCACGACCTGGCCCAAGTTCTCGTGTCCCAGCGTGCGGCCGGACTCGAACGAGGTGCGGCCCTCGTACATGTGCAGGTCCGATCCGCAGATGTTGGTGGTGGTGATCTTGACGATGATGTCGCAGGGGTGCTCGATCTTCGCGTCCGGTACGTCCTTCACCGCGACCGTTCGCGGGCCTTCGTATACCGCTGCCTTCATGATTGCGATCCCTTGATGTCGCGGCATGACCGCACCACGGCGGTGATGGAGACGGCGCGAAGAGCCTCACTCCCGGGAGTTGAACGCGTGGGGGTCGGCGGGACGCGGTCCATGGCACCGGCATGCCTCTGCGGGTCGTTCACCCGGATCAGGTGCAACGGCACCGCCGGTGGTTTGCCACGCGGAGCGCCGGCGTCCCGGCGGCGTGCCGTCCGGGTCCCCGCCGGCCTCGACGCGAAACGAGCACGCGCGCACCGATCAGCGAAATCCTCCATCCGGACGACCACCGGCCACCGGCGTATCCCCGACTCGGACCCCGGCTAGTCATCGTCGCTCTTCTGAAGCTCGCGGCGACGTTCCTGTTCGCGCTTGGAGTAGGCGGCCGCCCGGATCGCCTCGTCGCTCTCCAGGCCTGATCCCAGCGCGCCACCGACGGTGGCGACCGAAGCGACGAACCAGGACAGCGTCAAGTACTCCTCAGCGTGCAGTGGAGTTCGTGTCACGGCGGCGAAAGCTTGGTCGTTGAGGATGAACAGCGCCCACACCCAGTTGATGACCAACAAACCCACGTAGCAGACGAGCACGCCGATACCCACGGTCACGACCGTCGAGGCGTTGTACAGCCGCGCCCTCTGCCTCGCCTCCGGCGAGCTCTCTGCTGATCGATGCCACAGCTCCGCGTCTATGATCAGCCAACCGATCATGATCGCGACAGATCCGACCGTGGCGATCACGAGGCGTGGCGTGCTGAGAGACGCGGCCAGGGTCCAGACGGTGGAGTTCACGGTGGCGACTGCCCCCGTGGCGAGTGCGGCCGCCAGGCCTTTCTGCAAGCCCGGCACCAACCGCCACGGCCGGTTGGCGCGGACCATACCGGCGAGCACCCGCAGGTAACCGCGCGGCCCGCTGACGACGTACCGAAGATCGTCGGTCTCCTTCTCACCGGTTCGGCCCGGATGAACAGGCGCGAGACGATCGACGGAGGGCCCCAGAAGCGGCTGACTTCGCGGAGGTCCTTCAGCCTCAGTGGTTTGCGGACCCGCCAACCCAAGCACGGCTTCTTCGACGGCCCGCCGGGCCCTCGTCTGCAACCGCAGGCCTCCCAGAGAAGGAAGAGAGAGCAGCGCCAAGCCGTATTCGTGATTCAGATCCACAGCGAGCCTGCGCCCGTGTGTGTGCAGCGGAAGGTCGGTGAGGGCCACGACGATGTCCCAGTTCTCCGCGCTCCCACGGTCCATGATCCGGCGCATCAAAGTGGGCGGGTCTTCCGTCCCGGCGGTGAAGGGCTCACTGACCACCTCGACGTCGAACCGTCGCCCCTGACCCGACTTCTCGGCGAGCCGAGCAGCAAGTGTCCGGGCCATGCGCTGCGCGATCTCCGTCGGCGCGTCCGGATCCGCCAGGAGAACCACGACTGTAACGCCCTGAGACAACAGCTGCATGACTGGGCCCTCCTCGTCGGCTGCCCCGCCGCTCCCAAGTGCCCACGGACGCCGCCGAGGTAACGTCGACGCCGCGTGACACGCCAGCCCCCGCGCGCGTCCGCCACCGCGAAGACCCGCTCCGGCATCATCCCGCGCACGCACCACACGCCGCGCCACCGACCACCCCGCTCCGGTGTCCGCCCGGGAGCCGGAGTCCGCAAAGCCCTGCTACGCGGGAAATCCACAACGCACCGGCCCGGCTGCTGCTCACCGGCCTCTCCCGAGCGCTCTCTGGCCCTGCCGTAGGTCCGCACGCCCATCCAACGCCCCGGGCAGTCGGACGCATGGGCCTGGCAGGGCAAAACAGGAAGGCTAATTGGGCCCGACATACGCATGCATTCGCGCGCTCCCGTCGGCCAGGCTGACTGGCAAGCCCAGGGGCCGGGAGCCGGCCGGCTCCCGCAGCCGGAGGTTGCCATCATGACCGTGATGTCCATCGCCAGATTCGAGAAGTTCTTTCGCGCGGCCGCAGGACTGGACGTCGACAAGAACGATCTCAAGCGCTACAGCGACTTCGTCGACGCAAAGCTCTACGATCTGCTGACCGTCGCCCAGGCCACTGCCAAGGCCAACGGGCGCGACGTCATCCGGACCGGTGACCTGCCGATCACGAAAGGCCTTCAGGAGAGCATTCACCACTTCCGGAAGATCGACCAGGACGTAGAACTCAAGCCGATCCTGGAACAGCTCGCCACCCATCCCGCTCTGGACCGTACGCCCGATGAGGAGACCGAGGCGGCCTATCCGGACATCATCGGCGGACTCAGCCTGGCCCTTGCCCAGAGTTTCAAGATCCTCCACCCCGACCTGAAAAACCCCCAGACCCAGCACTGGGACGAGGCTCGAGCCGTCTTCGACCTTCTGCTGTGACTCGAAAAGCATGGACAGGAACGTGTCCGCCGGGTCCGCGCAGCGCATGCGTACCCGGCCGATGCACCTGCCCACGGAGATGGTCAGGGCGTTTCTCCCTCCCCGTCGATCGGCACCGGGCGGGTCGTGTCGACGGCGGTCCTGGAGCTTGCGTACGAACTGGGCGGCGATGCTTTCGACCATGCGTTCACCGAGGACGTTCTCCACGCCGCAGTCCTCGACGGCATAGGGCACGATCTGGCGTCCGGACTTGCCACCTCTGTCGCCATGGCAGGCTGCCGTAACGCCCGGCGCAGCGGGGCAGATCTGAACGAACTCGTGGGTGCCCTGGACGAGGCGTTGGCAAAGTGGCTTCCGGAGCAGTTCTGCACGGGTGTCTTTACCCAGTTGCACATGCCCACCGGTGTGTTGCGCTGGTGCAATTGCGGCCACCCGCCTCCGTTGCTCATCCGTCGCCACCGCCTGCTTCACAAGGCCCTGGAGCGGCCGCCTGAGCCCCCTTTGGGTCTGCCCGCCGGCCTCGCCGGGAGCGCCCGGCAGGTGCACGACGTCAGCCTCGAACCCGGTGACCGAATACTGCTCTACTCGGACGGCGTCGTGGAATCACGCGACGAGGCGGGTGAAGATTCGGCCTTGAGCGCTTCACCGACTACATCATCCGGTCGACCGCAGCGGGGCAGAGTGCCCCGGAAGTACTGCGCCTGCTCATCCATGCCATCCTCGAGCATCAGCACAACGAACTCAGCGACGACGCCACGATCTTGATGTTCGAGTGGCGGCCCCCTGATCCGTGACCGCAAGAGCACGACCTTCTCCACCGTGGTCACGGCAGGAGCGCGGCAAGCTGGTTCGGCGCCCGGGATGTGAGGTGCTGCCATGAGTGGGCCTTTCGTTCTGACCTCCCCACGAACTCAGTCCGCGAGGTCGGCCTTTCCGAACAAGACCGCGTAACTGGAAGGGAGTTGGCTGATGATCTGATTCAGCTCTCCGCCGGTCACGGCGTCGGCAACGGTGGTCAGGACCGCGCTGGCGTCCCACTGCGCCGTACGCGGCCGGGCGCCCGTGCGCTCGGCGACCCGGCGGTAGAACTCCTCGATCCCGAAGCTCTGCGTCTGCTGGGGCGTCACTCGGTGGAGAACCTGTCTCAGCGGGCCGGGCATCTGGGATGCGAGGTCCTTGACCTCTCCCGGGCTGATCCGCTGGGCCAGCACTTCCAACACGGCGTTGGTGACGTCCGCGGCTTCGTCCTGGTCCTTGTATTCGCCTCGCTCCCGTACGTGGGCGAGGAATCCGTCGTATTTCATCGCTGCCTCCTTTGCCCCGGTCACCGCCGGTCATGAGGTCGTCCTGTGCGCTGCGGGGCCGGCGGCGTCCGTCCGTCGGCGCGTAGCTGCCGTTGGCAAGCGTCTTGCTCGAGTCGGTCGCGGCTCGCCGGGCCGGTTGCGGAGGGAAGCAACACTCCGTCAGCGGATTGCGTGCCCAGCCGAGCGGCCTGGCCTGCATTGCGGCACCCCGTTGATGCCGGACGGGCGTAGTCATTCCCATCGCCTCCTTCTCCTCCTCGTGATCTTGTCTCTCTTCGGGCTCATCCGAGCCAAGCGGACTCCTTCGGACGGGTACGCGGGGAGCTGTCAGTGCCGCCGGGCGCGGCCGTGTGGCCCAGGTAGCGGTGCACGAAGTGGATGCTCATCGCGCCTTCGCCGACCGCGGAGGCCACGCGTTTCACCGAGCCGCTACGGACGTCTCCGGCGGCGAAGACCCCAGGCAGGCTGGTCTCCAACGTCAGGCAGTCGCGGCCCTGGCTCTGCCACAGTCCGGGGACGGAGCAGGCCTGCGCCTCCGCCCCGGTGAGCACGAAGCCGCGCGCGTCGAGGGCGAGCGCGTCGGACAGCCACTCGGTGTGCGGCTCGGCGCCGGTGAAGACGAACAGGGCGCGCACCGCGAGCTGCCGATGCCCGCCCGTACGATGGTCGACCACGGTGACCGCCTCCAGCACCTCGTCGCCGAGTGCCTCGGTCATCTCGGTGTGCAGCAGCACGCGCACCCGCGAGTGGCGCTCCACCTGATCGATCAGGTAGCGGGACATGTGCGCCTCGAGGCTCGGCCCACGGACGAGCAGATACACCTGCGGTGCGTACCCGGCCAGGAAGAGCACGGCCTGGCCCGCGGAGTTGCCGCCGCCGACGACGGCCACCGGGTCAGTGCGGCACTGCTGGGCTTCGTAGAGGGTCGCCGAGTAGTGGACGCTCGTTCCCTCCAGGCGTTCGATGCCGGGCACGTGGAGGCGGCGGTAGCGGGCGCCGGTGGCCAGCACGACGGTGCGGGCGGTGATCTCGCTGCCGTCGGCGAACCCGACGGCGTAGTAACCGTCCCGCGGTTCGAGTCGGGCCGCCTCCGCCGGGACGCTGATCCTGGCGCCGAACTTGTCGGCCTGGAGCACGGCGCGTTCGGTGAGTTCGGCGCCGGAGATGCCGGAGGGGAAGCCGAGCAGATTCTCGATGCGGGACGACGTGCCGGCCTGGCCGCCGCTGGCCATGGCCTCGACCACGGTCGTGTCCAGGCCCTCCGAGGCGGCGTTCACCGCGGCAGCGAGACCGGCGGGTCCGGAGCCGACGATCAGGAGATCGCCGTGATGGTTTCGGGCAGGCAGCGAGGGAAGGCCCATGAGCCGGGCCAGTTCCACGTTGCTGGGATTCCGCAAGAGTGTGGTGTCCCGCCATATGACGAGCGGTGTCTCCGCCGGGCCGACGCCGAAGCGGCGCAGCAACTCCTCGGCTTCCTCGTCGGTCTCCAGATCGATCCAGCGGTACGGCAGCCGGTTGCGGGCGGCGAACTCACGCAGCCGCCTGGTGTCGGGCGAATAGCGCGAGCCGACGATGCGGAAACCGGCGCCCTGCCCGACGAGCAGAGCACGCCGGCCCAGGCAGGCGCGCAGCACCACGTCGCCGAGGACGGAGTCCCGGGTCACCAGGTCACGCAGCTGGTCCATGGACACGGCGAGGACCTCACCGGGGTCCCTGACGACGGCGGTGTAGAAGGCCACCTGCCCGTGCAGAAGGCCGAGTTCGCCGATGAAGCGCCCGGGGCCGTGCACACGCAGCAGACGCTCGTCGGGTGCGCCGTAGCCCTCAACGATGGCGATCGAGCCACTGAGGACGACGTAGAACATCTCGCACGGCTCCCCCTCCCTGATCAGCACATCGCCGGCGTCGGCTTCGCGCCGTCGGCCACGCTGCGCCAAGCGGTCCATCTGCTCCTCCGGCAGGCGGGGATAGGCGCCGTAGATGTCGGCGGTCTCGAAGGGGACGCTTTCCTCCGTCTCGTCAGGCACCTGCGCTGTGCCCGGCCGCGTCTCGTCGCCGGGCATCACACGAACGCCTCGTGGACGAAGCACCACCGCCAGCTCTCACCGGGCTCGAACGACGCCGCGATCGGATGGCCGTCGGCGGCGGCGTGACGGCGCGCGTGCCGGTTCGGCGAGGAATCGCAGCAGCCGACGTGGCCGCAGGTCAGGCAGAGCCTGAGGTGGACCCACGGGGAGCCGAGGAGCAGGCACTCCTGACACCCTTCGGGGGTCAGTGGCTGGATCGGCCGGACCAGCGCGAGGTGGGGGTCGGTTCGTACGGTCATGGCTGATCACCCTTTCCCGGCCGGTTCGCGGCCCGCGATCGACTGCTCCACCCACCGCCGCAGGGCAGGGGCGGGTGCGGCGCCCGCCTGCCGGGCGATGGTCTGTCCTTTGTCGAGGACCAACAGCGTCGGAACCGCCTGGACCTCGAACCGCTGTGCCAGGCGCGGGTTGTCGTCGATGTCGACCTTGACGAGTTTGATGCGGCCGGCGAGATCGGCGGCGACCTTCTCCAGCGCGGGGCTCACCATGCGGCAGGGGCCGCACCAGGTGGCCCACAGGTCGACCACGACGGGCACGTCGGCCCGCTCGACGACCTCGGCGAAGTCGTCGTCGCCGGCGTCCGCCATCCACGGCAGCGGCTGCTTGCAGTTGCCACACCTGGGGCGGCCCTCGGCGGACACGGGCACCCGGTTCTTGCGCCCGCAGTGCGGGCAGGTGACGTTCGTGGCCTGAACAGTGCTCATGCCGCCTGCGCTCCCTTCAGGTCCTCGGGCTGGTCATAGGTGACCACCAGCTCTCCGGCCTGGGCGTCGACACGGACCGTCGCGCCGTCCTGGACGTCGCCCCGCAGCAGGGCACGCCCGACCAGCGTCTCGACCTCGTGGGAGATGTAACGCCGCAGCGGCCGGGCCCCGTACACCGGGTCGTAACCCTGGTGGGCGATCAACTCCCGGGCCGCCTCGGTGAGTTCGACGGTGATGCGACGCTCGGCGAGGCGGCGGCGCAGCTCATCGAACTGCAGCTCCACGATCCGCTCGATCTGCCGCTCACCGAGCGGCCTGAACAGCACGATGTCGTCGACGCGGTTGAGGAACTCCGGACGGAAGTGCCCGCGCAGCTCACCCATCACCAGGGCGCGGGCGTCCGGCTTGATCTCACCCTCGGCGGTGACGCCGTCGAGGAGGTGCTCGGAGCCGATGTTGGACGTCATGATGATCACGGTGTTGCGGAAGTCGACGGTGCGGCCCTGGGCGTCGGTGATGCGGCCGTCGTCGAGGAGCTGCAGCAGGGTGTTGAAGACATCGGTGTGCGCCTTCTCGATCTCGTCGAACAGCACGACCGAGTACGGCTTGCGGCGTACGGCCTCGGTGAGCTGTCCGCCTTCCTCATAGCCGACGTACCCGGGCGGGGCCCCCATCAGCCGGCTGACGGTGTGCCGCTCCTGGTACTCGCTCATGTCGAGGCGCACCATGTTCTCCTCGGAGTCGAACAGGGCCCGGGCGAGAGTCTTGGCCAGCTCGGTCTTCCCGACGCCGGTGGGGCCTAGGAAGATGAACGAGCCGATGGGGCGGCGCGGGTCGCGGATGCCGGAGCGGGCGCGGATGATGGCGTCGGCGACGAGCTTGACGGCCTCGTCCTGGCCGATGACACGCTCGCGCAGGATCTCGTCGAGGCGCAGCAGCTTCTCGCGTTCGCCCTCCTGGAGGCGGGCGACGGGAACGCCGGTCCAGGCAGCGACGATCTCGGCGATCTCCTCCTCCGTGACGACCTCGCGCAGCAGCCGGTTCTCCCCTTGCTTCGCGGCCAGTTGCTCCTCCTCCGCGGCGAGCCGGCGCTCCAGGTCCTGGAGGCGGCCGTAGCGGAGTTCAGCGGCGCGGTTGAGGTCGTAGGCGCGTTCGGCCTCCTCCGCCTCGATGCGGACCTGCTCCAGTTCCTGGCGCAGCTCCTGCACACGGCGGATGGCCTGCCGTTCGGCCTCCCACTGGGCGTGCTTGGCGTCGGCCTCGCCGCGCAGGTCGGCCAGTTCCCTGCGCAGCTCCTCCAGGCGGGTCTTGCTGGCCGGGTCGGTCTCCTTGGAGAGGGCGGCCTCCTCGATCTCCAGACGCGTGACGCGGCGGGTGATCTCGTCGAGTTCGGCGGGCATCGAGTCGATCTCGGTACGCAGCCGGGCGCAGGCTTCGTCGACGAGGTCGATGGCCTTGTCGGGCAGGAACCGGTCGGTGATGTAGCGGTGGGAGAGGGTGGCCGCGGACACCAGCGCGGTGTCCTGGATCTTCACGCCGTGGAAGATCTCCAGGCGTTCGCGCAGTCCGCGCAGGATGGAGATGGTGTCCTCCACGCTCGGCTCGTCGACCAGGACCTGCTGGAAGCGGCGTTCGAGGGCGGCGTCCTTCTCGATGTGCTTGCGGTACTCGTCGAGGGTGGTGGCGCCGATCATGTGCAGTTCGCCGCGGGCGAGCATCGGCTTGAGCATGTTGCCCGCGTCCATGGCTCCTTCGGCGGCGCCCGCGCCGACGACGGTGTGGAGTTCGTCGACGAAGAGCAGGATGTGGCCCTGGGCTGCCTTCACCTCGGACAGCACGGCCTTGAGGCGTTCCTCGAACTCGCCCCGGTACTTGGCTCCGGCGACCAGAGAACCCATGTCGAGTGCGAACACGGTCTTGTCGCGCAGCCCTTCGGGCACGTCACCGCGGACGATGCGCTGGGCGAGCCCCTCGACGATGGCGGTCTTGCCGACGCCGGGGTCGCCGATGAGGACGGGGTTGTTCTTGGTCTTGCGGCTGAGGATCTGGGTGACACGGCGGATCTCGGCGTCCCGGCCGATGACCGGGTCGAGTTTGCCGTCCCTGGCCTCGGCGACCAGGTCGCGGCCGTACTTCTCCAGGGCCTCGTACGCCACTTCGGGGTTGGCCGACGTCACGCGCTGGTTGCCGCGGATCTGGGTGAGCGCGCTCAGGAACGAGTCCCGGGTGATGCCGTGCTCCTTGAGCAGGCGTCCGGCGGCGGTCGCCGAGCCCTCCTCGGCCAGGGCCAGCAGGAGGTGCTCCACGGAGACGTACTCGTCCTTGAGGCGTTTGGCCTCCCGCTCGGCGGCGTCCAGCAGCCGGGACAGGCGCTGGGTGACGAACACCTGGCCCGGTGCCGCACCCGGGCCGGTCACCTTGGGCCGGCGGGATAGCTCCTCACGCACAGCCGTACCGAGTTCCTCGGGCTTCCTGCCCGCCTGTTGCAGCAGCCGCGGGATCAGGCCGTCCTCCTGGTCGAGGAGCGCGAGCAGCAGATGCTCACCGTCGACCTCGGTCTGTCCCATGCGGACGGCGGCGGTCTGCGCCTCCTGGAGGGCTTCCTGTGACTTCTGGGTGAGACGGTTCATGTCCATGGCGGTATGTCACTCCTCGTACCGACGCGGCGCAGTGCGGCTTCGAGCAGGCTGATGCGGTCCAGCAGATCGAGCACCAGACCGATGGATGCGTAGTTGAGACACAGACCGGAGCGCAGCCTCTGGACGCGGGCGAGAACCGCCGGGGCCGCGGAGTCGAACACCAGGCGCCCCGCGGCGTCGCGCTCGGCGTCGACCAGGCCGAGGGCGACGAACCGGCGGACCAGGTCGGGGTGCAGGCCCGCGCGGCGGGCCACGGTGTCCAAGGACAGCCTGGGTACGGGGACGAGCGCGTAGCGCACAGCCGTGGAACCGGTGCTCGTCCGTACGGGACGCCCGCCTGCGTCAGCCTGGGCGGTACGGCCGCCGGTCGCAGCCCATGAGGGTCGGTCGCTCATCGCGTCCTCCTGGGGTCGTACGAAGAGGTGGCGGCGAGCTCTTCGAACAGCTCGCGCTCCCGGTCGCTGAGCTTGGGCGGCACCATGACGCGGAGTTCGGCGTAGAGGTTGCCGTCGGCACCGCGCGGGTTCGGCATGCCCTCGCCGCGCAGTCGCAGTCGCCGGCCGCTGGAGGAGCCCGCGGGCACCGTGACCTTGGCCGTGCCGCCGCCCGGGGTGGGCACCGGAACCGTCGCGCCCAGCGCGGCCTCCCAGGGGGTGACCGGAAGCTGTACCTGCACGTCCCGGCCGTCCAGCCGGAACTTGGGGTGCGGTTGGATGCGCACCCGCAGATACAGATCTCCCGCGGCGGCGTCACCACTGCCCCGTCCGCCCTCGCCCGCCAGGCGGATGCGCTGCCCGTCGGTGACACCGGGCGGTACGTCGACCTCGTACCGTCGCGGCTGCCCGGTGGGGCCGGCGAGCGTGACGGTGCGGCGGCCGCCCCGGTACGCCTCCTCGACGGTGAGGGGCAGTTCGGCCTCCTGGTCCGCTCCGGGAACGCCGCCCGGGGCTGCGCCGGCTCCGAACATGGAACCGAGCAGGTCCTCGATGTCGATGCCTTCCGCTCCGAAGCCGTCTCCGAAGCCGGTGGAGTACCGGACATGGGGACCGCCCGCACCCGCGGTCCTCCGGGAGCGGAAGCCGCCGCCGGGACCCGCACCGGCACCGACCCGCTCCTCCCAGTCCTCGGGGACCTTCCGGAAGTCCTCGCCGAAGCGGTCGTAGCGGGCCCGGGTCTTGGGGTCCGACAGGACGCTGTACGCCTCGTTGAGGTCCTTGAAGCGTTCCTCCGCTCCCGGGTCCTTGTTGACGTCGGGGTGATACGTGCGGGCGAGTTTGCGATATGCCTGCTGGATCTCGTCCTGGCTCGCGCTCCGTGACACGCCCAGCACCTCGTAGAAGTCCTGTGCCATGACCGGTCACTCCCGCTTCGCGACAGTCACGGCGGCGGGCCTGAGCTGCCGTTCGCCGTCCCCGTAGCCCGGCCGCAGCACCTCGATGACCGTGCCCGGTGGGGCGTCGGGGTCCTGGACCACGCCGACCACCTCGTGCCGGGCCGGGTCGAAGGCGACGCCGGTCTCCGCGTGCCGCGGGTAGCCGAGCAGTTCGAGGACGTTCACCCCCTGGTCGCGGACCGCCCGGACGCCCTCCACGATCGCGCCCGGGTCGGATCCCGCATGAGTCAGGGCGAGTTCGAGGTTGTCCAGGACGGGCAGGAAGGCGGCGGCCGTACGGGACCGCTCGGCCGTCCGCTCCCGCTCCAGGTCCCTGGTGTGGCGCTTGCGGAGATTGTCGAGGTCGGCGAGCGCGCGCCGCCAGCGGTCCTCCAGTTCCTTGAGTTCGGCCGTGTGCTGGTCCTCGGACGGCGCGGGGCCACCGGCCGCGTCGGGGCCGGGTGCCTCGCCTGTGTCGGACCCCGGCCCGTCCGGCGGGCTCGCGGGCGGAAGATCACCTCGGGGAGGGCGTACGGCGCCCTCCACAGCCGGGTCGGCCGGGTCCGGCACGGCCGGGTCGGATTCCCTGGGGTGGATCGGCATGGCGGTTCCTCAGTCCTTGTCGAACTCGGCATCGATGACGTCGTCGTCACCACCGCCACTCGGGCCGCCACCGGTCGCACCGTCCCCGGTGGTGTCCTGGTCGGGACCGCCCGTGGTGGCGCCGGCCTGATGCGCCGCCAGCCCTGCCAGCACCTGCTGGAGTTCGGAGGTCAGGGGCCGCACCCGCTCCACGCCTGCCTCCTCCTTGACCGCCGCCCGGGCGTCCGACACCAGCATCTCGGCGCGTGACTTCTCGTGCGCGGGAGCGGCGTCGCCGAGATCGGCGAGGAGCTTCTCGACCTGGTAGGCGACGGCGTCGAGCCCGTTGCGGGCGTCGACGGCCTCGCGCAGGGCCTTGTCCTCGCCCTGGTTGCGCTCGGCCTCCTGGACCATGCGTTCGACCTCGCCGCGGTCGAGGTTGGAGCTCTCGGTGATGGTGATGCCCTGTTCCTTGCCGGTGTCCTGGTCGCGGGCCTTGACGTTGAGAATGCCGTTGGCGTCGACGTCGAAAGTGACCTCGATCTGCGGTTCGCCGCGCGGCGCCGGGCGGATGTCGGTGAGCTGGAAGCGGCCGAGCACCCGGTTGTCTGCGGCCCGTTCGCGCTCGCCCTGAAGGACGACGATGTCGACGGCGGGCTGGTTGTCCTCGGCGGTGGAGAAGGTCTCGGTGCGGCGCACGGGGATGGTGGTGTTCCGCTCGATGATCTTCGTCATCACGCCGCCCCGTGTCTCGACACCCAGCGACAGGGGCGTGACATCGAGCAGCAGAACGTCCTTGACCTCGCCCTTGAGCACCCCGGCCTGGATCGCGGCGCCCAGGGCCACGACCTCGTCGGGGTTGACGCTCATGTTGGGTTCCTTGCCGCCGGTCAGCCGGCGCACGAGGGCCTGGACGGCGGGGATGCGGGTGGAACCGCCGACGAGGATGACCTCGTCGATGTCGCTCTCGCCGACCTTGGCGTCGGCCATGGCCTGCTTGACCGGTTCCAGGCAGCGCTCCACCAGGTCGCTGGTGATCTGCTCGAACGTGGACCGCATGACCGAGTCGGTGAGGTGCTTGGGGCCTGAGGCATCGGCCGTGATGAACGGCAGGCTGACCTGCGTCTGCGTCACCGAACTCAGCTCGGTCTTGGCCTTCTCCGCCGCTTCGAACAGGCGTTGCAGGGCCTGCGGGTCCTTGCGCAGGTCGATGCCGTTCTCCTTCTGGAAGTCGTCCGCGAGGTGATCCACCAGACGCCGGTCGAAGTCGTCACCGCCCAGGTGGCTGTCGCCCGCCGTGGAACGCACCTCCACCACGCCGTCGCCGACGTCGAGGATGCTCACATCGAACGTGCCGCCACCGAGGTCGAAGACGAGCACCGTCTCGTGGTGCTTCTTGTCCATGCCGTACGCGAGGGCGGCCGCGGTCGGCTCGTTGATGATCCGCAGCACTTCCAGTCCCGCGATCCGGCCGGCGTCCTTGGTGGCGGTGCGCTGGGCGTCGTTGAAGTAGGCGGGCACGGTGATGACCGCCTCCGTGACCCGTTCCCCGAGCTGCTTGGACGCGTCGTCGGCGAGTTTGCGCAGCACCTGGGCGCTGATCTCCTCGGGCGCATGGAGCTTGTCGCGCACCTTGAAGCGAGCGACGCCGCCCGGGCCCTCGACGACGTCGTACGCCACTGCCCTGGCCTCGTCCGAGATCTCGTCGAAGTGCCGGCCGATGAACCGCTTCGCCGAGTAGATGGTGCCTTTGGGATTGAGGATCGCCTGGCGCCGGGCCAGCTGGCCCACCAGCCGTTCCCCGGTGTCGGTGAAGGCCACCACGGACGGTGTCGTGCGGTTGCCCTCGCTGTTGGGCACGACGGAAGCTTCGCCGCCCTCCCACACGGCGATCACCGAGTTCGTGGTGCCCAGGTCGATGCCCACTGCCTTGGCCATGAGGAGCTCCTCCCGGTGCGGCGGCATACGCCGCAGCTGCGGATCCGATCGTTCATGTATGGGCGGGACGTCCGCCTGCGCCGGTGGTGTGCAGCCCGCCGAGCAGCCGTATGGCCTCATCGGCGACCGCTTCGTCCACGACGACGTCGTACCGGCTGGGCTCCATCGAGCGGACCGAGGCGAAGTCCCGGCGGCCGCCCTGCAGGGCGTACAGCAGCAGGCCGAACAGCGCGCCCACGATCGCCCCGAAAATCAGGCCGTAGAGGGCAACGAGCAGGGCCGAGACGATGGGGTCCACCCAGTCGAGCAAGCCGAAGAGCCAGCCGATCAGCGCACCGGGAAGGGCTCCGCTCGCCGCTCCGTGCAGGGCGGCCCGGCCGTAGTCCATACGTCCGACGACCTGCTCGACGAGGCGGACGTCCTGGCCGATGATGGCCACCCTCTCCACGGGAAACCCCTGGTCCGAGAGGTGATCGACGGCGCGTTCGGCTTCCTGGTACGTCTGGTACGTGGCAACGGGCATACGAGGCTGTTCGGTCATCGCCCAGTCCTTCCTGCCGGTACGCACGGCGCCCCCGGCACGCCCCAGATTCGCGAACCGAGGAGCTCTACGCCTGCGTCCGGCAGGTCAAAGAACGACGGAGCCCGTCCCCCCGCGAGCACGAGGCGAAAACTCCGAAGACCTGGGGTGAGCCGGTCGCAGCGGGGTACGCGAAGGCCGCCCGCCTCTCTGAGGGCTCGGGAAAGGGAGTGATCCCATGGTCGCCCGCTGGGCCCGGAACATGCGCCGAGGCCGTCCCGTCCAGGAAGGCAGCCTTCCACGGCGCCGTCCCGGGCGGCACCCGACGGTCTTGTGGAGAAGGTCCCGCCCGCACCTTCCCAGCCCGGCCGACCCTCCCCACGAACTGCTGGCAATCTCCCGCCTCCTGTTCGACAGCCGGAACGAAGGCGAGATCCTGCGCCTGGCCATGGACCACGTGTCAGCTGTCGGCCCGTACCGAGCCGAGGCCGGATACCTCAGGATGCAAGGCCGGCTGGTCCCCAGCCCGCAGGGCAGGCCGGCCCCTGCTTCAGCCGTCGACCGGACGGTGCGAGAGCTGACGGGGCGGGACGGCCCCGTGGCCGTGCCCGGCCGCTCACGGGGCCGGGCCCTGGCCCTGCACGGCCCCGTGGGACTGCACGGCTACCTCGTGGTGACGTCTCGCTTCCGGCCCACTCATGCCCAGCAATTCCTGCTCGCAGTGCTGGTACGCCTCACCGCCGCGGCCCTGTCGGTCGCCGTCGCGCAGCGCCACCAGCAGGAAGAGGCGCTGGAGCAGCACCGCCTGCGACGAGAGCGAGCAACCCTCCAGCACCAGCTGATCTCCCTCGTGGTCAAGACGGGATATCAGCGGGCCGTGCACGAGGCCCTCGCCGAGGTCGCGGCTTCGGGCGGCGGCGAAGAGGCCATCACCGGTGCACTTCATGAGCTCACCGGATTTCCGGTGCTGGCGGAGGACCGCTTCGGCCGACTGCGGTCCTGGTCGGGTCCCGGTCGTCCCGACCCCTATCCGGAACCGGACCCCGCACGCCGTGAGGAGCTGCTCCACGAGGTCGCCCGGAGTGGCGGACCTGTACGCATCAAGGACCGGCTGATCTCCCTCGTACGCCCTCGCGGTGAGGTCCTCGGAGTCCTGGCCGTGGTCGATCCTTCGGACGACGCCGACGAATACACCGTGTTCGCGCTGGAGCACGCCGCCACGTCGCTCGCCCTGGAACTGTCGCACCTGCGTCATCTGGCGGAGGCCGAGCTGCGACTGCGCCGCGAACTGGTCGACGATCTCCTGGGGGGCACGGACGAGGCGAGCGCCTACGCCCGCTCCGAGGCGTTCGGACACGACCTGCACCGCATCCAGTACGTGGTCGTCGTGCAGTGGAGGAACCGGGTCCCGGACGACGCTTTCGCGCGGACGGTGGGCCGGGCAGCTTCGGCCGTGGGCATGCCGTCGCTGGTGACCAGGCGTTCCGACCACGTGGTCCTGATCGCCGAGGGCAGCCCCCACGACCACGCCTTGTACGAGACGCTCGCCCGTGAGACCGGAACGCGGGACGGGACGATCGGGGTGAGCGCCCGCTGCGACACCCCGGGCGGTATCCCCGGCCGTTACCAGGAAGCACTGCGCGCCCTGGAGATACGCCGCCAGTCACGAAGCCGATACGGCACGACATACTTCGATGACCTGGGGCTCTACCGCATCCTGGGGCCTGGAAACGAATACCGGGAGCTGGAGGCGTTCGTTCGAGAATGGCTCGGAACCCTCGTCGACTATGACGGCCAACACCGTATGGCTCTCGTGGAGACCCTGTCCCGGTACTTCGACTGCGGCGGCAACTACGCCGAGACCGCCGAATCCCTCGCGATCCACCGCAGCACGCTGCGCTACCGGCTCCAGCGCATCCGTGAGATCAGCGGCCGTGACCTCACGGACGTGGAGGACCGCCTCAACCTGCAAGTCGCGACCCGGGTGTGGAAGATCATGCTGGGCGGACCCGGTTGAGGTATTCACTCAGATGCGCAGACGAGCCTCGCCCGGCAGCAGCTGACACCTCTGAAAACACACCCCGTCAGCGTCGCACCCTCGGCATCCCCAGCCCGATCCACGAGATGATCTCCCGCTGGATCTCGTTGTTGCCGCCGCCGAAGGTGAAGATGACCGCCGAGCGGTAGCCGCGTTCCAGTTCGCCGTGCAGGACCGCGCCGGCCGAGCCCTCCTTCAGGGCGCCGGGGGCCGCGACGATCTCCATCAGCCAGGCGTAGGCGTCGCGTCGGGCCTCGGAGCCGTAGACCTTGACGGCCGAGGCGTCCTGCGGGGTGAGGGTGCCGTCCTGGACTGCGCCGACCATCTGCCGGTTGAGCAGTTTCAGCGCGTCCAGCCGGGTGTGGGTGCGGGCCAGGAGGCGGCGCACCCAGGGCAGGTCGGCGACGCGGCGGCCGTCGGCGAGTTTGGTCTCCATCGCCCAGCGCTGCACGTCGTGCAGGGCCCGGATCGCCATGGTGCCGTGGGCGGCCAGGGTCACCCGCTCGTGGTTGAGCTGGTTGGTGATCAGCCGCCAGCCCTGGTTCTCGGCGCCGACCCGGCGCGAGACGGGGACGCGGACGTTCTCGTAGTAGCTGGCGGTGGTGTCGTGCGAGGCGAGGGTGTTGATCAGGGTGCAGGAGTAGCCGGGGTCGGTGGTCGGCACCAGCAGCATGGTGATGCCCTTGTGCGGCGGGGCGTCGGGGTCGGTGCGCACGGCCAGCCAGACCCAGTCGGCCGTGTCGCCGTTGGTCGTCCAGATCTTCTGGCCGTTGACGACGTACTCGTCGCCCTCCCGTACCGCCCGGGTGCGCAGGGACGCGAGGTCGGTGCCCGCGCCCGGCTCGCTGTAGCCGATGGCGAAGTCGATCTCACCGGAGAGGATCTTCGGCAGGAAGTACGCCTTCTGCTCGTCGGTGCCGTACTGCATGATCGTCGGGCCGACGGTGTTCAGTGCCATGAGCGGCAGCGGGACGCCGGCCTGGGCGGCCTCATCGAAGAAGATGAACTGCTCCATGGCCGTCAGGCCGCGCCCGCCGTACTCCTTCGGCCAGCCCACGCCGAGCCAGCCGTCCGTGCCGAGCCGCCGGATGGTCTGACGGTAGAACCGCTTCTGTGCGGCCGGGTCGCCGTGCCGGGCGTACAGGTGGTCCGGGACCAGCTCGGCGAAGTAGGACCGCAGTTCGGTGCGCAGCCGCTGCTGCTCGGGCGTGTATTCGAGGTGCACGGCGCCTCCAGGCTCCCAAGGCCGGTCCTGTCGGCGCACACCGTAGAACGTGTTCCAGAAATAGGGAATGGCGTCGGTCAGACGGAATGGTGTCGGTCAGTTCAGCATGGCGAGGAAGTCCGTGCACGCCCGCGCGCAAGCACGGCATGCCGCCGCCGAGTCCTCCGCTCCTGGTTGCCGGTCGAAGACGTGGGCGGCCTCCAGGCACACGGTCCGGCACCATTCCACCTGGACCCGGATCGTGCTCTCGTCCACCTGGTTCTGCTCGGACAGCACACGGCAGGTCGCGTCACAGACCTCCGCGCACATGATGCCCTTGCGCCGTACGAGTTCCTGGTTCTCGGTGCCGTCGGGATCCACGAGGCTTGCGCGCAGCGCGCACGCCCGCGCGCACTCGGTGCACGCCTGCGCACACGCGAAACGGTCCTCCAGGAACCGGAACAGCTCCTGCTGGGATGTCGTCGAAGTCACACCGCGCGGGTAGCCCCTCTCGACGTCGGTCAAACCGGTGTTCGCAGCGGAGAACCGTCCGGGACCGACCCTCCCTCCGCCGGTCGAGGGGACCGGGTTCACGGTGCGGGCCGGGGGTACCCGCATGCCATGAATAGCGCGTGGATGGAGATGGCCGCGGGCGGCGACGCCCCCGGCTTCGGGTTGGCCGTGACCGGTCTGGTGGTCGTGGCCCTGCTGCTGGGCGCCGTCATCGTGGGCCTGCGGCACAAGCGCCGGCGCCCGCCGCGGCCCGACGAGCAGCCCAGGGTCCCCGAGGGCGGCCCGGTCCGCGAAACGCTGGAGCGCCGCGAGCCCGACGAGATGCCGAGAAGCGAGGAGCGTCTGACGCCGCACGAGCTGAAGACCCACGGCAACCAGAGCGACCGGACCAGCGGCTCGCAGACGCGCCCGCGCTGGAACGAGGGCAGCAGCGGCGGCTTCGGCAGCGGCGGCCCGGGAGCCCGCTGAACCCGCCGGCTCGCACAGTACGTCGTACTCAGGGCAGTGAGAACCATGGCCGATCCCGCCCGCAGCACCCTGCCACTGCCCGACTACGACCACCTGCCGATCGGCGGCCTGGAGAGCCGTGTGCGGTCGCTGTCCGCGGACGAGGTCGAGCAACTGTTCGCCTACGAGCGGTCGCACGCCGACCGGCTGCCGGTGACCCGGCTGCTGGACTCCCGGCTGGACCAGTTGCACGGGGGCGCCGAGCCGACGTCCGGCGACCCGAACGCCCTGCGCCCCGAAGCGGGGCCGGGCGGCCGAGGAGGTTCCCAGGTGTCCCCGGCGACCTCGCCGCAGCCGCACAGCCCGCCGCCGCACGGCACACCGGACCAGCCGGCCCAGCCGAAGGGCGACCGCACGTAGGAAGCCGCCCTGCTCAGAAAGGGCCCGTGCCTGTGCACGGGCCCTTTTCCCTGCCCTGCTCCAGGCGGAGTGAGGTGGATCACAGGTTTAGGGTGCAGCGTGGGGCGGGGTCCAGCGTCTTTCGAGAGGTGTAGGGGGCCACTGAGACGCAGGACGGTGAGGATGGAGCAGGTTCGGGCGGACGGCTTCGACGAGTTCGCGGCCGCCCGTTGGTCGGCGCTGCTCCATGTCGCGCGTCTGCTCACGGGGGGTGACCGGCAGCGTGCCGAGGATCTGGTGCAGGAGGCCTTGGTCAAGTTGTGGTTCGCCTGGCCGAAGGTCGCCGAGCAGGCTCCGGAGGCGTACGTCCGCACCGTGCTGGTGCGGCTCGCGGCCCGCTCGGCGCGGCGGCGCTGGTGGGGGGAGCGCCCGGTGGAGCAACTGCCGGACCGGGCCGACCCGGGCGACATGTCGTCCGCCGTCGCGGAGCGTTCGCGGCTGGAGGCGGCGCTGGCCCTGCTGTCGCCGAAGCAGCGGGCCGCGGTGGTCCTGCGCTACTACGAGGACCTGCCCGAGTCCCAGGTCGCCCAGGCCCTGGGCTGCCCGGTGGGCACCGCCCGGTCCCATGCGTCACGCGGAGTCGCGCGGCTCCGCCAGATCCTGTCCGACGCCGTCAGGCCCGTGGGGTGAAAGGAGAACCGATGGACGACTTCGAGCGGGACCTGTCGCGGCTGATGCGCGACACCCAGCAGCACACCCCCTACGAGCCCGAGCACCGGCAGCGGCTGCACGCGGGCATCCGGTCCCGCCGCCGGTCGCGGTTGTTGTGGAAGGCGGGTGGCTCCGCCGTGGCGGTGGCCGGGCTCAGTGTCGGGCTGGCCCTGCTGCCCAGCATGCTCACCCGCGCCCAGCCCGCCGATCACCGGCCACAGCCGACGACGAGCCCGACGACCTCGCCGGACGGCACACCGACGACCGCACCACCGGCGCCGAGCACGACGCCCACCGAGCAGCCGGAGACCACCCTGCCCGCGACCATGACCGGCGGCGTCACACCGTCCGGGCCGACGAGCGAGCCGGCCCCGGACCCCACGCCGACGGCCACGGCCTCCGAGAGCCGGTCCGGCACGACGCCGCCCGCCACGCCGCCGCCCTCCCCCACACGGACGACGGCCCCGCCGTCCCCGGTGGACTCCGAGGAACCCTCGGCATCGGTCTACCCCGAGTAGCCGTCTGAGCGGCCCCTCCCCGCAGGGCGCCTGCGCCCCGAGACTCCTTCACCGCACCATCCGCCACGGGCGCCTTCGGCATGCCCGGAACCGGCGCCCGGGCCTGCCCCGCGCCAGAGAAGGACCGTGAAACAGCCATGCGAACCATACGGCGGTCGGCCCTGATCGACCGCCCGATACCCGAGCCGTCCGCGTTGCCCCGGCGGGCGCCCCTGCCCGCGCAGCACCCGGAACCCGTCCTCGACGTGGTCGTCCCCGTGTACAACGAGGAGAACGACCTGGAGCCCTGCGTCCGGCGGCTGCACGCGCACCTCGGCGAGACCTTCCCCTACGCCTTCCGCATCACCATCGCCGACAACGCCAGCACCGACGCCACCCCGCGGATCGCCGCACGGCTGGCCGCGGAGCTGCCCGGCACGGACTGGATCCGGCTCGCCGAGAAGGGGCGGGGCCGGGCGCTGCACACCGCGTGGTCACGCTCCCGCGCCCCGGTGCTCGCGTACCTGGACGTGGATCTGTCCACCGACCTGGCCGCGCTGCTGCCGCTGGTCGCGCCGCTGATCTCGGGTCACTCGGACATCGCCATCGGCACCCGGCTGGCCCGGGGCTCGCAGGTGGTGCGCGGACCGAAGCGGGAGATCATCTCCCGCTGCTACAACGGGCTGTTGCGCTCCACGCTCGCCGTGGGGTTCTCCGACGCGCAGTGCGGGTTCAAGGCGGTGCGGCGGGACGTCGCCGAGCGACTGCTGCCGCTGGTGGAGGACCGAGAGTGGTTCTTCGACACCGAGCTGCTGGTGATCGCCGAGCGGGCGGGGCTGCGCATCCACGAGGTGCCGGTGGACTGGGTGGACGACCCCGACAGCCGGGTCCGCATCCTCTCCACGGCACTGGCCGATCTGCGGGGCATGGCCCGACTCGGCCGGGCCCTGGCCGGCGGCCGGCTGCCGCTCACCGCGCTGCGCCGCAGCGGCGGCGACCTCGACGGGGAGCTGCCCGCGGGCCTGGCCCGGCAGGCGGTGCGTTTCGCCGCGGTCGGTGCGGCCAGCACCCTGTGCTACCTGTTGCTGTACACCCTGCTCAGACCGGCGACGGGAGCGCAGGCCGCCAACGGGCTCGCCCTGCTCGCCAGCGCGGTCGCCAACACGGCGGCCAACCGGCGGCTCACGTTCGGCGTGCGGGGCCGCGACGGCGCGCTCCGGCACCAGCTCAAGGGCCTGGCCGCCTTCGTGGTCGGGCTGACGCTGACCAGCGGTTCACTGGCCGTGCTCCACCACGCCGCGCCCGGGGCCGGCCACCGGGTCGAGCTGGTGACGCTGATCGCCGCCAATCTGGCCGCGACGCTGCTGCGCTTCCTCCTCTTCCGGGCCTGGGTGTTCCCGGCCCGCCGTACGACAGGATCCGTCTCGCCATGAGTACCATCCAGCTGCGCCGCCCGCCCTCCACCGTCGGCGACCCTGAAGTCCCATACGGGGAAAGGGAGTTGCGGCCGAGGATGCGCGCCGCCCTCGTCCGCTACGGGCCCGTGCTGCTGACGTACGGCGTGCTGAAGCTGGCAGGCTTCGCCGTTTTCATGTATCTGCTGGACTCCGCGGGCGACTTCCGGAAGAAGAACCCGCGCTTCGGCGGCGGCGAACACGCCTGGGACGTGCTGGCCAGCTGGGACGGCTGGTGGTACCAGCAGATCGCCGAGCACGGGTACGACCCCGCGCTGGAGCCGGTTCCGGGCGCGAAGGGCCTGATCACGCTGGAGGGCAACTCGGCGGCGTTCTTCCCGCTGTACCCGACCCTGATGCGACTGGTCTCGGAGTGCACCGGACTGGGCCTGTACGGCGCCGGCATGACGGTCTCCGTCATCGCCTCGTTCGTGGCGGCCCTCGGCGTCTACGCCGTGGCGAAGCGGCTGGGCGGCCACCGGGCCGGTCTGGTCGCGGCCGGGCTGTGGGCGGTGTGGCCCGGCTCGGGCACGGAGTGGTCGGGCTACTCGGAAAGCCTCTACACGGCGCTGGCCGCGTGGGCCTGTCACGCCGTCATGTCCCGCCGCTGGATCACCGCCGGCCTGCTTACCTGCGCGGCGGGGCTCTGCCGACCGACTGCCGTGACGCTCGTCGCGGCACTGGCCGTCGCCGTGGCGCTGTCCTTGCGCCGCCGTGAGGACGGGGTGCGGCGCCCGCTCGCCGCCGTGGGCGTCGCGCCGTTGGGCCTGTTCGGCTACCTCGCCTGGGTCAACTACCGCATGGGCGACATCAACGGCTACTCCAAGCTCCAGGACGGCGCCTGGGCCCACAAGTTCGACTGGGGAGTGCATACCTTCAACGTGCTGACGTCCATCCCGGTCGGTCACTTCGACTACCTGTTCGCGATGCCCTTCGAGGACGTCATCGGCGTCTGCGTGGTCCTGATGGTGCCGGTGCTGACCGTGCTGCTGCTGCGGCTGCGACCGCCCGCCGTGCTCGTCGTCTACACGGTCCTGTCCTACCTCATGGTGATGACGACCCAGCAGTACTTCGGCAACGTCTCGCGCTACCTGCTCCCGCTCTTCCCGCTGTTCGTCCCGCTCGCGCTCGCGATGAGCAGGCTCGGATGGCCGTCCCTCGCCACCGTCCTCGGCACGGCCGCGCTGGCCTCCGGGTCGTACGCGGGGTATGTGCTGTTCGTCCTCGGAGTGCCCTAGACAACCGTGAACGGCCCCTGGAGCCCGGCGAGATGCCTCCGAAACATTCCCTTCACCCAGGAAGTATTTAGGGGTAACGACCGCTGCCTACCGTGCCTGCCCTGTCGTCCCCGACCCGCAGCAAGGAGGCGTGGCATGAGTGCCGAGCCACGACTGGCAGAAGTCACCGAGCCGGACCCCGCGCAGGAGGCGGCGCGGAGCACGGACCAGGCCGTCAAGGAGACCCTGGAGGACTACACCCTCCGCTTCGCGCCGCGCAGTTACCGGCGCTGGACCCCGATGGTGGTGGCGACGACCGCGCTCGGCGGCATCGCCTACATGGCCGACTTCTCCATCGGGGCCGGCATCGGCCTCGCCCACGGCACCGGCAACGCGCTGCTCGCGATCGCCGTCGCCGCCGTCGTCATCTTCGTGACGGGCTTCCCGCTCGCCTACTACGGGGCCCGCTACAACATCGACCTGGACCTGATCACCCGCGGCTCCGGCTTCGGCTACTTCGGCTCGGTCCTCACCAGCGTCATCTTCGCCAGCTTCACCTTCATCTTCTTCGCCCTCGAAGGCTCGATCATGGCCCAGGGCCTGAAGCTGGGCCTCGGACTGCCGCTCTGGCTGGGCTACCTGGTCTCCACGCTGATGGTGATCCCCCTGGTGATCTACGGCATGTCGGCACTGAGCAAGCTCCAGGTGTGGACCACCCCGATCTGGCTGCTGCTGATGGTCGGCCCGCTGGTCTACCTGGTCGCCACCGACCCGGGCTCCGTCGACCGCTTCCTGGCCTACGCGGGCACCGACGGGGACGGCGGCGTCAACACCGCCTCCGTGCTGCTCGGCGCGGGCGTGTGTCTGTCGCTGATCGCGCAGATCGGCGAGCAGATCGACTACCTGCGCTTCATGCCGCCCAAGACCGAGGCCAACAAGCGCGGTTGGTGGACGGCCGTGGTGATGGCCGGTCCGGGCTGGGTGGTGCTGGGCGCGCTGAAGCAGGCCATCGGCGTGTTCCTCGCGGTGTACATCATCGCCGAGGTCGGTGCCTCCGCCGCGCCCGAGCCGATCCAGCAGTTCAAGCACGCGTTCGACGCGATGATGCCGTCCTGGATCGTCCTCCCGCTGGCCGTGGCCCTGGTCGTGATCAGCCAGATCAAGATCAATGTCACCAACGCCTACTCCGGCTCCCTCGCCTGGACCAACTCCTTCACCCGGGTCACCAGGCGCTACCCGGGGCGGATGGTCTTCGTCCTGGTCAACCTGGGCTTCGCGCTCGCGCTGATGGAGGCGGACATGTTCAGCTTCCTCAACAGCATCCTGGGCTTCTACTCGAACTGCGCGATCGCCTGGGTCGTCACCGTGGCCACCGACATCGGCGTCAACAAGTACGTGCTGAAGCTGTCCCCGCACGCCCCCGAGTTCCGCCGCGGCATGCTCTACGCCGTCAACCCGGTCGGGGTCGTCTCCTTCGTCGCCGCCTCAGGGCTGTCCATCGCGATGTACTTCCACGCCCTCGGCGACACGCTCCAGCCGTACTCGCCCGTCGCCGCGGCCGTCATCGCCTTCGTCCTCACGCCGTTGATGGCCGTGGTCACCAAGGGCAGGTACTACCTGCGCCGCACCGACGACGGCATCGCCGAGCCCCTCCTGGACGAGGACGGCAACCCCAGCGCCGTCGCCTACCCATGCCATGTGTGCCGGCAGCAGTTCGAGCGGCCGGACGTCGCCGCGTGCCGGACGCACGACGCGGTCGTCTGCTCGCTGTGCCTGAGCACCGACAAGGTCGGGGACCACGTCCTGCCGGCCACGGTCTGACCCAGGGGCGGGGGCGCGTCCGGGCGCTCCCGCCGTACGGCGCGTTCACGTTCCAACTCGGTCTCGGACGCGCTGCGCGGGGACGGAGGGAGCGGCGGTTCCGGGGCCCGGGCGGCATACTGATCTTGAGCTGCGCAGTGAGCGGGCCGACGGTCGGAGAGGGGATGACGCGACGTGACCACCGATGAGCATGACGGACGGGGAACCCCCCACGAGCCGCCCGGCATCCCCCCGGCGCCCGACGACGTGTGGCTGAAATTCCTCACGGACAGCGAGTCCGCCATACGCGTCTCCGCTCCCCGGGAGCCCTCCGCCGAGGAACGGGCGGCGGGGCGGCGGCTCCAGCCCCCGTACGCCGTCGGCGACCTGTGGCAGCCGGAGGAGTTGTGGGTGCGCGTGGCGTGGCAGGACTTGGACCGCCGCGCCAAGGTCCGGCGCGTGGGACGGGTCGTCGCCACCGCGGCCGCCGTCGCCCTGGCCCTGGGGGCCTGGTCCCAGCTGTCCACCGGCGCGGGCCCGGGCCACCGGCCCGGCGAGGGCACGGTGCGGCAGGTCGAGGGGGCGACCGCCCGGCTGCCCACGGCCACACCCGTCCCGCCGGCATCCCCCTTCCCGCAGCCGTCCCGATAGCCCACGCGAGGGGGGTACGGTCGCGCCCCGCCGCCTAGGATGAGCCACACAGGCCGGATCTGGGCGCTCGTCCGGGCGCGGCCCCCCACAGGCAGGAAGCGCAGGCACCCACCGAAGGGGGACGGAGATGAGCGCGCCACGCCTCAGCAGCACCCCGTTGCCGGGCATAGGGGTCCGCTACGACCTGACGACACGGGACCACGGCCGGCGCCTCTCGGTGGTCGCGCACCGCGACGGGCACCGGACGGTCAGCGCCTACCGCGAGGACGACCCGGACGCCTGCGACCTCTCCGTGCGCCTGACGTCGGAGGAGGCGGCCACGCTCATCGACGCCCTGATGCCCGAGCACCACACGCCGAACCTGCTGTCCACCACCGACCTGGGGCTCGTCGCCGAGCGGATCGAACTGCCCGGCTCCTCGCACTGGAACGGGCGGCTGCTGGGCGAGTCCCGGATCCGGACCGAGACCGGTGCGTCCGTGGTGGCGGTGCTGCGCCGGGCGGAGGCGATCCCCTCCCCCACCCCGCACTTCCGGCTGGCCGGTGGCGACATCCTCATCGTCATCGGGACCCGCGAGGGCGTGGAGGCGGCCGCCGCGATACTCGGGCGGGAGTGACCCGCCATGCAATCCTCCGCTGTCTTCCTGATCGAGTTCGGCTGTCTCATCCTCGGTCTCGGGCTGCTCGGCCGCTTCGCCGGGCGCTTCCGCTTCTCGCCGATCCCCCTCTATCTGCTGGCCGGCCTCGCCTTCGGGGAGGGCGGGCTGCTGCCGCTGGGCGCCAGCGAGGACTTCGTCGCCGTCGGCGCCGAGATCGGCGTCATCCTGCTGCTGCTCATGCTGGGCCTGGAGTACACGGCCACCGACCTCGTCTCCCACCTCAGGACCCACTACCCCGCCGGGCTCGTCGACGCCGTCCTCAACGCCCTGCCGGGCGCGGTCCTGGCCCTGCTGCTCGGCTGGGGCCCGGTCGCCGCCGTCGTCCTGGCCGGCGTCACCTGGGTCTCCTCCTCGGGCGTCATCGCCAAGATCCTCGGAGACCTGGGGCGGCTGGGCAACCGGGAGACCCCGGCCGTCTTGAGCATCCTCGTCCTGGAGGACCTCTCGATGGCGGTGTACCTGCCCATCGTCACGGCCCTGCTGGCCGGGGTGGGCCTGGCCGCGGGCGGCGTCACCCTGGCCATCGCCGTGGGCGTGCTGACCCTGGTGCTGGTCCTCGCGGTGCGATTCGGCCGCCTCGTCTCGCGCTTCGTCTCCAGTGACGACCCCGAGAAACTGCTGCTGGTCGTCCTCGGGCTGACACTCGTGGTCGCCGGGGTCGCCCAGCAGTTGCAGGTGTCGGCGGCGGTGGGCGCCTTCCTGGTGGGCATCGCGCTGTCGGGTGAGGTCGCCGAGGGCGCGACGAGTCTGCTCGCGCCGCTACGGGACCTGTTCGCCGCGGTGTTCTTCGTCTTCTTCGGGCTGCACACCGACCCGGCCAGCATTCCGCCGGTGCTGCTGCCCGCCCTCGCCCTGGCCGTCGTCACCACCGCCACGAAGATCGCCACGGGCTACTGGGCCGCGCGCCGCGCGGGCATCGGGCCGAGGGGCCGCTGGCGCGCCGGTGGCACGCTCGTCGCCCGCGGCGAGTTCTCGATCGTCATCGCCGGGCTGGCCGTCACATCCGGCATCGAGCCCTCCCTCGGCCCCCTGGCCACGGCGTACGTCCTCATCCTGGTCCTGCTCGGCCCCCTGACCGCCCGCTGGACGGAACCGCTGGCCACACGCCTGACCGGACGCTCCCGCCGGCGCGGCGCGCCGGTTCCCCCCGGCGCGCACGAGGCACTCGACGACCAGGACACGGTCGGCCGCACCTGAGCGGGCCGTCGCCCTCGGCGGGCCGCCGGAGCGAGCGACAGGCCCGGCGGCACCGCCGCGTTTTCAGCCGGTCTTCCAGCCCCTGCGCGTGTCGATCCGCTCCCACTCCGCGTCCCACTGGGCCAGGCGCCGCCGGTCGAGGGCCAGACGGGTCAGCCAGACGACTCCCAGGACAGCCCCGCCCGCGAAGGCTCCTGCGAGCGCGCCGCCCATCGCGGTGTGGAGCCACACCTCGCCGCCGGACACCGGCCGGCTCGTGATGTCACCGCTCCGGTTCACCCACACGGAGATGGTGCTCCCGGCGGGGGCCCTGGGCGCCACCCGGGCCTCCTCCCGGTGCGTGGAGCCGTCGGGCGCGGTCCACCGCACCTTGCCCCACACCCGGTGGTCGCTCGCCGCACGGGCCGGAGACGGACCGGGCGCGTCCTCGACGACCACCGCCCTGACCTGGTGGCTCTCGGCCCGCTGCCGTTCGGCGGCCCGCTCGACCGTGCCCGCCGCAATCATCCCGGCGGCAAGCCCACCCAGCAGGGCGAGCACCCAGCCGACGAGCACGACCCAGGCCTCGACGACGTCGACGCGCCGTTTGAGCGCGTTGCGTCGCCACCGCCACCACCGCACGGTCACCCGCTCTGACGCTTCCATGGGCCGACACCCCCTCGTGAGCACCGGCAGCACCCTTCCAGTGTGCGCCTGACTGCCGCCGACGCTCGCCGATCAGTGCCGGGCGGCTCATCGCGAGGGGGTGAGGGCGTGGTTCACGCGGGAGACGCCGCGATCCGTACCCGGTCGCTCTCGTCGCCGGAGAGGAAGGAGGCCATCGCGCTGCCCTCCTCGGCGACGGTGGTGCGGTCGGCCCGGGAGAAGCGGCGCAGCGGGTTCACCACCACCGTGTCCGCCTCGACGGTCCAGGTCGCGGCGACCCTGCCGTCGACCAGGACGACACGCTCGCCGGCGACGGACAGGTGGCGGTGTGCGTCGTCGATGATGCGGCTGCGGTCGTGGTAGCCGAGGATCGCGTTGTCGAACGCCGGCAGGAACCGCACGGGCGCCGGCGTGTCGGGGTCGGGGCGGGGCGCGTCGGGGAGGTCGAGCAGTTCCCGGCCGCGTTCGTCGCGGAAGGCGACCAGTTCCCCGCGCAGGGCGGAGACCGCGGCGGGCAGTCCGGCGAGGCCGCACCAGGCGCGCAGGTCGGCCGAGGCGGCGGGGCCGAAGGCCGTCAGGTAGCGCCGTACCAGCGCCTGGCCGACCGGGTCGGAGCCGTCCGTCGCGGGCGGGTCGACCTCGCGCCCCAGCCAGGAGGAGATCAGCGCGTAGCGCACTCCGGCTTTCGTGCGCCACAGTCCGCGCGGCGGCAGTTGGACCGTCGGGAGGAGGGCGGCGACCAGCATCTCGCCCAGGGGCCGGGGCCCGGCCGCGGGCCAGCGGTCGGCGACGGCGCGCGCGAGGTCGGGCATGGAGCGGGGTTCGCCGTCCGCCATGACCTTCCGGCCCGCCGCGGTGAGTTCGCCGGGATCGACCCCGTCGAGCTCGCGGCGGTAGACCCCGAGGACCCGCTGGCGCAGCATGCCGTCGTGGCGGGCGCGCCAGGCCAGGACGTCGTCGGCGGTGACGAGATGGACGGTGCGGCGCATGAGGTGGGTGCGCACGACCCGCCGCGCGGTCAGCAGGTCCGACAGTTCCGCCGGGTCGAACGCCCGCAGCCGCGACCAGAGGCCGGGGAACGGCTCCTGCGGTTCCTGCGCCTGGAGGCCACACAGGTGCGCGACGGCGTCCAGGACCGGCAGGTCGGCGCGGTCGAGGAGCAACTGCCGCGCGAGGGTGGCGCGGTTGAGCGCCCGGGCGTCGAGAACGGTCATCGGTGCACCTCGGCCTCTGCGTCGTGTGCCGGCCCGTGGTCCAGGTGTCCGGCGGCGTGCCCGCTCACCGTCGCACGGGATGCGGTCGGTTCGTGACCGCATCCGGCGCGCGACCCTCTTCCCTATGTTTCCTATCGAATTACTAGGAAAGCATTGACGGCACCTTGCGTTCCTGCGCAGGATGATGCGCATGGCCCACACATCTTTTCCCGCGGTGAGGCTCAATGCCCCATTCCGCAACCGGACTTGAGGAGACCCCTGTGATGGGCGTTGCCCCGGCGCCGTCCGGCCCGGCCACGGAGTCGGACCAGGCCGGGCCCGGCCGTGCGCACTGGCTGCGCGTGGCCCGTGAGACGGCGGAGGACCTCGCCACGGACGCGGTGGCCAGGGACCAGGCGGGCAAGCCTCCCTTCGACGAGGTGTCGCGGCTGCGCGAGTCGGGGCTGCTGACGCTCCTCGTCCCGGCCGAAACCGGGGGCGGCGGCGCCGACTGGACCGAGGCGTACGCCGTGGTCCGGGAGATCGCGGCGGCCGACGGCGCCATCGGTCAGTTGCTCGGCTGTCACTACTTCACGTCCTGGAGCGCCCGGTTCCTCGCCGGAGCGGACCGTGCCGCCCGGCTGGATCGGCGTTCCGTGGCGGACCAGTGGTGCTGGGGCGGTGGCCTGGCCCGCCAGGAACCGGCGCTGACGGTCGTCAAGGACGCGCGGGGGTACGTCCTCGACGGCCGGCAGAGCTATGCCGCCGGCGTCCTGGTCGCCGACCGCCTAGCCGTACGCGCGGTGCGGGCCGACACGGGCGAACCCGTCGCCCTCGTGGTCGATCCGGCTCTCGCGGGCGTGGTCGTCGACGGTGACGCCGACCCCTTCGGCCAGCGTTTGGCGGCGGGCGGCAGCGCGGAGTTCGACGCCGTGCCGGTCACCCCGGACGACGTACTGGGGTCCCTCTCGGCGGACGAGGACGTCCTGTCGCCCCTGACGGCCCTGATGTCACCGGTCGGCCGTCTGCTGTCCGTACAGCTCCGGCTCGGCATGGCGGAAGGCGTGCTCGCCGAGGCCCGTGAGTACAGCAGGACCGGCCCCTCGCACCGGCGTCCGGACTGGCCGGTCGGCTCCCCGCAGGATCCGCAGGTGCTGACGGCCTATGGGGAGCTCACCGTGCTCACCCGCTCGGCGTCCGCCCTGGCCGGCCAGGCACGCCGGGCCGTCCAGGGCGGCCTGGCCCGCGGCGAGGACCTCACCTACGAGGAGTACGCGGAGATCTCGATCCTCGTGGCCATGGCCGAATCCGCCGCGTCCAGGGCCGCCCAGGAGTCCACCTCCCGGGCCCTCGACATCATCGGCGCCCGCTCCGCCTCGGCACGGCTGGGTTTCGACCGGTTCTGGCGCAACGCCCGGACTCACACCCTGTACGAGCCCGTCGGGCACCGGCTGCGGGACGTCGGGGACTATTTCCTCAACGGTGCCCACCCTCCGTTCGTCCTGCCGGTCTGACCGCGCTCAGTCCTTGCCCGTCGCCTGCTTGCTGACGAGGACCAGGGAGACGAGTGCCGCCAACGCCTCCATGTCCGCCCGGGCTGCGGCGTCGTTGTGCTCGCTGGTCACCCGCAGCAGCCCGATGCGCTCCGTCCCGTCCAGCAGCGGCACCCACCACGGGTAGACGCCGCCGGGTGGTGCGGCCGGCAGGACGTCGCCGTACTGGTAGGCCCGCCCGGCGACCGTCCCCTCGATGGGCAGCTCCGGTTCGTGCCCCTGGGCCGCCGCCTCGTCCCCGGAGACCAGACGCAGGGTGGTGCGCTGCAGATCTGCCACGTAGATCAGCACCTCGCGGAAGGAGGCCGCGCGGGCGCACTCGGCCGCTTTGTCGGGAAGCGACTCGATCGGCATGAGGTGGCTGGCGTCCAGCAGGTCGGCGAGCATCCGCCGGCCGCCCTCGCCGCTGCGCTCCATCAGCGTTCACCTCCGATCGCCACGCTCGCGGCGGCGGAACGAGGGCCGTTCCGCGGTGTCACGGCATCGTGCTCTGCGCGCTGATCAGTTCGGTGACCGCGCGCAGACCGCCGTGGGCGAGGGCGGCACGCTGCCGGTCCGCGCCGGTCCCGTCCTGGAGCAGCCGGTGGATCAGGGAGGTGACCTGGCGGCTGTCGCCGGAGGCGTCGAGGGCGGGGGCGACGTGCCGCAGGAACTCGTAGAGCACGTCGCCGGCGCGGTGCGGTGTGCCGTCGGGGTCGATCAGGGTGTCGCCGAGGCCGTGGCGGGCGGCGTGCCACATGGCGGCCTGCAGCAGTTCGGGCGCGCAGTCGGGCAGGGGTGTGCCGGCGGTCGCTTCCGCCAGTGAGGTCTCCACGAGGGCCCGGATGACCGCGGCGAGCATGACCGCCTCGTCCGCACGCAGCTGGACGTCCGCGCACCGCACCTCGATGGTGGGGTAGGTGGCCGAGAGCCGGGCCTGCCAGTAGAGCTGTCCGGTGTCGGAGATCAGGCCGGACTCCTGAAGCCGTGCCACGCGCCGGTCGTAGTCCGCGGCGTCCTCGAAGTGCGGGGGCATGCCGCTGACCGGCCACCGGCTGAAGATCACCGTGCGCCAGCTGGCGAAGCCGGTGTCGTGGCCGTCCCAGAGGGGGGAGTTCGCGGCCATGGCCGTCAGCGTCGGCAGCCGGAAGCGGATCCGGTTCAGGACCTGCACGCCCGCCTCCCGGTCCGGGACGGCGACGTGCACGTGCGTGCCGTTGACCAGTTGCTCCGCCACCAGTTGCGGCGCCTGGGTGACCATGGCCCGGTATCGGGCCTGGTCGGTGACGGCGATGGGGCGGCCGTGCCGCACCGGTGGTGTCCCGCAGACCCCGATCCGGCAGCCGTGCTCCTCCGCGGCCACGCCGACGGCGTGCCGCAGCCGCAGGAGGTGGCCGCCGACCTCCTCCAGGGTGTCGCAGACCGGGGTGGCCACCTCGACCTGCGCCTGGAGCAGCTCGTACTGCACCTCCTGGTCGGACACGAGATGCCCCACGCCCGCCGCGGCGCGCACCTTGTCCGCCTGAGGTACCGGCAGGCCCGTGACCGGGTCGAGCAGCAGGTACTCCTCTTCCACGCCGATCGTCGTCATCGACACCCTCTGTTCCGCCCGGCGGCCGGGCCGGATCCCGGCGCGCGGAAGGCGCACCGCACGCAGCGGTCACCACCTTCCGGGGGCCCGCCCGTGGGTTACCGAGTGCCGCGGTCGCGCTGGAACAAAACGTGACACAGACCTAGAAACCGCTTACGGCGAAAAGTCGCCGGGGTGGTGCCGTCCGCCGGGCCGGGGTACTCGCGCACCGGCGGCCCGGCCGGTGGCCGGCCGGCGGCCGTCACGGTGCCGGAGTCCTCGCCGGCCTGCGGAAGGGAGCGGTCCATGCCCGGGACGATCGAAGAGCAGACCGTGGAGGAACTGGGCGGTCCGAGCAGCGTCCTCGCGCGGCAACGGCGCGATCACGCGGAGATGGACCGGCTGATGGAGCGGTACCTGGCCCTTGCGGACGGTGAGCAGCGCGAGCGGCCCCTCAAGGAGGTCGTCCAACTCGTCTTCAGCCACGCCTTCGCGGAGGAGACCGTCCTGTGGCCGGCCGTGCGGCGCTCGGTGACCCACGGCGAGGAACTGACCTCGCGGGTCGAGGCATCAGCAGATCAACGATCTCGTCGCCGGCATCGAGCGTCTGGATCCCGGCGACCCGGAGCGCGAGGAGAAGACGGAGCGCGTATTCGCCCTGATCCGCCAGGACATCCGCGACGAGGAGGACCTGGTCTGCCCCGGCCGCAAGAGGCCCTGGAGGACGCCCGGTTGCGCCGGCTCGGCGCCGCGTGGGAGACGGTGCGCAGGACCGCGCCCACGCACCCCCACCCGGTCCGTCCCGCGACGCCCGCCCGGCAACGCGCTGCTGGGCGTGCCGCTCGGCCTCTACGACCGGATACGCGACGGACTGGGACCGGTCCTCCCCTCAGCGGTGGTGAGGAGGGTGCTCACCGGACTCACCGGACTCCTCGTCTCCGCCGCGGTCGCCGCGATCGTGCGCAAACGGCGTTGAGCCCACCGCCCGGTCGAATGGATCACTCAGCCATTCGGCCCAGGAAAACTCGACGGCACACAAGGGTGACGAACCGGACGGAATAGGTTCCTCCGGGCGGAAGACCGTCCGTGCACCGTTGCTGCCGATCGAGGAACTGATGGCGACACATACTGAGCCGGTTGCGCCCGTACCCGCGGTGGAGCGCCGCGGCCGAGGGAAGGTGGTCGTCTCCTGGCTGACGACCACCGATCACAAGAAGATCGGGCACCTGTATCTGATCACGTCGTTCGGGTTCTTCCTGATCGCCGGGGCGCTGGCGATGCTCATCCGGGCCGAGCTGGCCCGGCCGGGGCTTCAGATCGTCTCCAACGAGCAGTACAACCAGGCGTTCACCATGCACGGCACGATCATGCTGCTGCTGTTCGCGACGCCCACCTTCGCCGGCTTCGCCAACGCGGTCATGCCACTGCAGATCGGCTCGCCCGACGTGGCCTTCCCACGGCTGAACATGCTCTCGTACTGGCTGTTCCTCTTCGGCGGACTAATCGTACTCGGCAGCTTCCTGACCCCGCAGGGCTCCGCCGACTTCGGCTGGACCGCATACACCCCGCTCAGCGGCGGGGAGCGCACCCCCCAGGTCGGCGGCGACCTGTGGATCATGGGGCTGGCGCTGTCCGGCTTCGGCACCATCCTCGGCTCGGTCAACTTCATCACCACCATCATCTGTATGCGCGCCCCGGGCATGACCATGTTCCGGATGCCGATCTTCACCTGGAACGTGCTGCTCACCTCGGTGCTGGTGCTGCTGGCCTTCCCGGTGCTGGCCGCCGCACTGCTGGTGCTGGAGGCGGACCGGCGCTTCGGGGCCCAGGTGTTCAACGCCGAGAACGGCGGCGCGGTCCTGTGGCAGCACCTGTTCTGGTTCTTCGGCCACCCCGAGGTGTACATCCTGGCGCTGCCGTTCTTCGGGGTGATCACCGAGATCATCCCCGTCTTCGCCCGCAAGCCGATCTTCGGTTACACCGGCCTGGTCGGCGCCACCGTCTCCATCGCCGGGCTGTCGGTGACGGTGTGGGCGCACCACATGTTCGCCACCGGCGCGGTCCTGCTGCCGTTCTTCTCCTTCATGACGTATCTGATCGCCGTGCCGACGGGCGTGAAGTTCTTCAACTGGATCGGCACGATGTGGCGGGGCTCTCTGTCGTTCGAACCACCCATGCTCTGGGCGCTCGGCTTCCTGGTCACCTTCCTCTTCGGCGGCCTGACCGGCGTCATCCTGGGCTCCCCGCCGCTCGACTGGCACGTCACCGACAGCTACTTCGTGATCGCCCACTTCCACTACGTGCTGTTCGGCACCATCGTGTTCGCGATGTTCGGCGGATTCAGCTTCTGGTGGCCGAAGATGACCGGCACGATGCTCGACGAGCGCCTGGAGAAGATCCACTTCTGGACGCTGTTCATCGGCTTTCACACCACGTTCCTGGTGCAGCACTGGCTCGGCGCCGAGGGTATGCCCCGCCGCTACGCCGACTATCTGGCCGCCGACGGTTTCACCGCCCTGAACACCGTCTCCTCGATCGGCGCGTTCCTGCTCGGCCTGTCGACCCTGCCCTTCCTCTACAACGTGTGGCGGACCGCGCAGAGGGGCGAGAAGGTCGAGGTGGACGACCCCTGGGGCTACGGCCGCTCGCTGGAGTGGGCCACGTCCTGCCCGCCGCCCCGCCACAACTTCCTGACTCTTCCCAAGATTCGCTCCGAGTCGCCCGCCTTCGACCTGCGCCACCCGGACGTGGCGAGTTTCGACGAGGCGGAGAACACCGGGCGGCGCGATGTGATCGACGCCGAGGGGCACAAGGGCGACCGGCGTTGAGACGCGGCCGTCGCGGGACACCGGCCGGTGAGCCGGGCAGCGTTCTGGCCGACGAGACCGAGGGCTACCTTCTCGCCCACGCCCACCGTGACCAGGCACAGCGCGAGGCCGAGGAGCTCTGCGCGGGGATGCCATGGCTGACCACGGCCCAGACCGAGGAACTCACCGCCCACTACGTCCGCCGGCGTCTCGATGTCACCCGGCAGCTGATGCTCGGCACCGTACGACGGGCCGCAGAGCTGCGACAGGAGTACGAGAACCGCTACGCCCAGCTCCGGAGGGGCCTGCTGCGGCGCCACGCGGCCGGTGCCTGCGCGGTCCTGGCCTGTGCCGCCGGGGTGGGCGCGGTGGCCGGTGTGCTCATCCGCTGACGTTCCGGATCAGCGGCCGTGACCGTCCTCGCGGGGCAGCGGCCCGGAGCCGGCATGGCGGCCCGGGAGGCGGGCGGCGTGGCGTTCGCCCGGGCCGGGGCCGTTCCGGGCGGCCAGGGCGTCGGCCACGGCACCGGTGACGAAACCGTAGACGGCCTTGTGCAGGAGGTCCACGACGAGTTCCGCGCGGGGCCAGGTGGGGGGGCGGGGCGCCGACCCCGGTGGCGTTCTCCAGGATCTGGTCGTTGGTGAGGCGGACGACCGTGAACTTGGCCGACGCGACGGGACCGCGCAGCCCGGACCGGGCCATGATCGAACGGAGCACGCCGAGCAGGGCGGCCTGCCCGAAGTGCATGGCCCGGTTGACCGGCAGCGGCTGCGTGCCGGGGTGTTCGGGCAGGCCGGTCAGACGATGGAGGACCCGGGCGGGCACATGGGAGTCGGGGCGGCCGGTCACGGCCTGCTCGATCTTCTCGCCGAGCGTCATCACGACGCCTCCGGCGGTACCGGCGACCAGCCCTTGCCACAGCGCGCGCCTGATCATGCGTCGGCGAGTACCCCGGCGGCCACGGCCTCACGCACCGACACCGTCGCCCGGCGTGCCTCAGTGGCCGTACGGCGGCTGGAAGCAGCCGGTCTCGGGGCACGGGCCGTGGGTGGACACCGCGAAGTTCGACTGCTGCAGGAAGGCCGTGACGCAGGCGTCGTCGTGCACGCGCAGGGCGACGCGCGACCCCTCGGGCGTGACCGGGCCGTCGCCCTCCCCGTGCGCGGGCAGTCCCGTGACGGTGAGCGTGCCGCCGAGGCGCTTGCCGTCCTGCGCCACCCGCTCCTCCTCGTACCCGAGCCGGAGCAGGGCCGTCCGGACGGTCTCGGGGTCCCACTTCCGCTGCTCCCACAGCCGCTTGAGCACCGGCCTGATGCGGGCGGCCTCCCGTTCGGCGTCCGAGGCGTGGGCGGGAGCCATCTCACCGGCCCGGCGGTAGGCGTTGTTCTCGTTGTAGTGCGGCGCCCCGTCACCGGCTCCCGGCTCTACGTACGGCGAGGCTCCCGAGGCACTGGGCGAGGATGAGCCGGACGGCCGGGAGGACGCCCCCGGGGTGGCGTCCGGGGCGTGCAGGTCGCCGCAGGAGGTGAGGGCCGCGGCGGCCGCGAGGGCCACGGCGGCCGGACGGACCCGGCGGGCGAGCGTTGAGGTGGACATGAAACCGACCCTCTCATCGCGGCCGGCCCCCACGGACCTGATGCGGCAAGCCCGTTCCGGGCAGGCCGCCCCGACGCGTCTTCAGCCGTTGCGGCAGAGGGCGGTCAGGAGTCGGCGGGACTCCGGCTCCGGCTTCCCCAAGTGCCCCTCGGGCGCGCCGACGCCCGGTCAGGGCCCGGCCGGCTTCACCTTCCTGTCGGTGCCGTTCACCCGCACGGTGACCTTGCGGCGGTTGCGGGCCCGGTCGGCCGTGATGCTGAACGACGTGACCTTCCCGTTCCGCCACGTGCAGCCGACCTCGTAACCGCCACGGGCGCGCAGCCCGGTGAAGGAGCCCTTGGCCTTCCAGCCGTCCGGCAGGGCGGGCAGCAGGTGGATGACGTCGTCGTGACTCTGCAGGAGCATCTCCGCCACGGCGCCCGAGATGCCGAAGTTGCCGTCCATCTGGAAGGGCGGGTGGTTGCAGAACAGGTTGGGCAGCGTGTTGTACGTCAGCAGTCCGCGCAGCATGATCCCGGCGCGCTGCCCGTCGCCCAGGCGGGCGAAGAGGGCCGCCCGCCAGGGCCAGGTCCACGAGCGGCGGCTGTCGCCCGACACCGTCCCGGCCGTGAACGGGACGCCTTCCTTCTCGCCGCAGCGCGCCTTGAGGGAGACGAGGGCGGCGGCCGCGAAGTCCGGTGTCCGCGGGGTGATCTGGCGGCCCGGGTAGACCGCGAAGAGGTGCGAGGTGTGGCGGTGGATGTCGGTGGGGCCGTCGATGTCCTCCTGCCACTCCTGCAACTGTCCCCACTTGCCTATCTTGTTCGGTGCGAGACGCGCCTGCAGGTCCGCGATCCTGGCCCGGTAGGCGGGGTCCTCCTTGAGCACGGACTCGCAGTCGAGGTAGTTCTGGAACAGGTCCCAGATGATCTGCTGGTCGTACATGACGCCGTCCTCGCGCGGCCCGTGCTCGGGGGACCAGCCGTCGGGGGCGACCAGGAGGCCGTCCGCGCGCTCCTTGAGGTGGTCCTCCCAGAACTCGCAGATCTCCTTGATCATCGGATGGGCGACGCTGCGGAGGTAGTCCAGGTCCTGGGTGAACGCCCAGTGCTCGTACAGGTGCTGGGCGTACCAGGCACTCGCGACGGTGTTCCACTCCCAGGCGTTGCCGCCGAAGACGCTCTGGCTGGTGCGGGCCGTCCAGCCGCGCGTGTCCGCGCCGAAGGCGTTGCGGGTCGCGACGCGGCTGGGCACCGCCACCTGCTCGACGTACCGGACGAGCGCCTCGTGGCACTCCGGCAGGTTCGTCGTCTCGGCGCCCCAGTAGTTCATCTGGACGTTGATGTTGGTGTGGTAGTCGGAGGCCCAGGCGGGCTGGTTGCTGTCGTTCCAGAGGCCCTGGAGGTTGGCGGGCAGGCCGTTCGGGCGGGAGGAGCCGATCAGCAGATACCGGCCGTAGTGGAACATCGTCTGCTCCAGCGTCGGGTCCTCCCCGCCCGCCGCGTAGCGCGCCAGCCGGGCGTCGGTCGGCAGGGCGACGACGTCGGCGCCGGAAGTGCCCCAGTCGACCGCGACACGGTTCATCAGGGCACGCGTCTCGGCGGTGTGCTCGTCGCGCAGCGCGCGGTAGGACCGGGCGGCCGCCTTGCGGAGCGTCCTGGCGACGACCGGCGCCGGGTCGGTTCCGCGCCATCCGGCGGCGGCGTCGAGCTTGTAGTCGGTGCGGGCGTCGAGGAAGAGGGTGAGGGTCGTGCAGCCGCTGAACCACAGCACGGACCGGTCGGAGCGCAGGTCGCCGTCGGTGTGCACGGCCTGGACGGTGCACGCGTGCTTGAGGCCGTTGCCCATGACGCCGCGGAAGCCGATGCGCCCGGTGGCGGCGTCGACGGTCGTCGGCGCCTCGTCCTGTCCGGACGTCAGCGAGATCGCCCCGGAGAGTTCGCCGGCCCGCTCCGAGGTGTACCGGAAGACCATGACGTCCGCGGACCGGCCGGCGAAGGCCTCGCGCAGGACGCGCCGTCCCGGTGCGCCGAAGCCGGTGACGTGGACGCCGTTCACGAAGTCGAGGGAGCGCCGGTAGTCGACGACCGCGCGCTGTGTGCGCGAGTCGAAGCCCTTGCCCTCCAGCGCGATCTCCGCGATCTGCAGGCCGGTGGAGGAGGCGCGTGGCGTAAGGGTGAGGCGGAAGGTGCGGTAGGCCGTGCTGTCGGCGATCCGGAAGGTCCGGGTCTCACCGCGGCCGGCGAAGGGCGTGGAGGGGTTCTGCGTGTCGAGGGTCGTCCAGGCACGCCCGTCCTGCGACGCCTCGAACCGCCACCCCGCGGGGTCGTCCTCGGGACGGTCCGGGGCCGAGGTCAGCGCGTACGACGTGACGGTGACCGCGCGGGGCAGGTCGGCCTGCCAGACGACCGCCGGTGCGGCCGCGCCGACCCGCCAGACCGTGGCCGGATCGCGGTCCACCGAGCGCAACAGGTCCGTGGGCCGGGACCCGGTCCCGGACCCTGCGGAGTGCCCGCTCGGCGACGACAGGTACATCGTGCCGCCCCCGCCGAGGTCGACTCCGGCCAGGCCGATCTCGCTCACCTGGAAGTGGCTGACGCCCGCCTTCGGGACGAAGTCGAACCGGTAGAAGCGGTAGGCCGCGGTGTCGGCGCAGGTGAATTCCCGTGTCTGGAAACGGTTTTCGAAGGGGGCGTCCAGCGTGCGTCTGTCGAGTGTGGTCCAGGCGGTGCCGTCGGTGGAACCGGAGAACGTCCACTCCTGCGGGTCGCGCTGCGGTACGTCGTTGGCGCTCGTCAGCCGGTAGGCCGCCACCGTGGCCGGGGCGGGGAGCTCGACCTGCCAGCGCACCTTCGGCCCCGGTCCCTCGATGCACCACTTGGTGTTCGCGTCACCGTCATACGTCTTGTCGACGCCTTCCGACGAGCTGCTGCTGTACGGTCCCCCGGGAGCCGTGACCTCAGGAGTCGCAGGGGGAGCGAAAGTGACGAAGAGGTCGCCGAAGTTCCGGTACGAGCCGAAGCCGGTCATGCCGGTGTCGAAGTCGCTGTCCGGCTTGCCCGCCAAGGCGTTGTCGTAGTTGTTGACACCGCCCCACAGGCTCTGTTCGTTGAACTGGATGCGCTCTTGGTGGGGATCGGCGAAGAGCATGGCACCGAGCCGGCCGTTGCCGATGGGCAGGGCCTGCGACTGCCAGTCCGTGGCAGGCACGGAGTAGGTCAGCGCCTCGCGGGACAGGGTGGGCCACGGGACGTACGCCGCGTCGCCGCCCCCTGCGGCGACGGCCTGCGGTGCGGGTGATCCGCCGGTGAGCTGAGCGAGCAGCGGCGCGACGGCGAGGCCGCCGCCGAACTTGATGACACTGCGTCGTTGCGGCTGGCTTCCATCGCTCACAGTGAGATCTCCCGACCTATTCATCGGTTCTTTCGCAGGCAAGTGACGCCACATCGACATCTGTCGGCGGCATGAACATCGTCGGCACTAAATAGATCGGATGTCTATAGGTGTGCATCACAGAGCAGTCGGTCAACCGGCCGTCTTCGCATCCATGCATCCCGAGTGGGTTCGAAATTTCGCATGCCGTTCCGGAAACTCGCGGCGCCAGAGATGACCGACGCAGGCTCGGCCAAGTCAACACCACGGGCATCCCTGTCGGGCAGGCGACTGAACTGCTGTGATGCCGCCTCCAGATTCCGAATGTTTCGTCACTGAAATCGAATCCTGCGAGAAGGATTGACGGAGTCGGCGGGACTTCTATCATCCAGAATGCTCGACACAGCGATGCATGTTCGACATCCCGAACCAGGCGCAGCGCTCCTCTCGTTCGCGGCAAGGCATGAGCACCACGCACAAATGTCATGGACCCATCAAACGCCCCATACGTGCTGCCCTGCTGGCCCACCCACCCCCCACGAGGAGATCCATGAACCTGCTGAAACGGCTCGGCTGTCGCCGGGCCTCGGTCCTCGGTCTGCTGGCCGCGACCGTCCTGGTGACACCCGGTACGGCCACCGGCGCGCCCGACGCCGTGCAGGCCTCCACCCTGGGCGCCCAAGCCGCCCAGTCCGGGCGGTACTTCGGAACCGCCGTGTCGGCCGGACGGCTCGGCGACGGCACGTACACCGGCATCCTGGACCGTGAGTTCAACTCGGTCACGGCCGAGAACGAGATGAAGTGGGACGCGACCGAGCCGTCCCGGGGCTCGTTCACCTTCGGTCGCGCCGACCAGATCGCCAACCGCGCTCAGGCCCGCGGTCAGCGTCTGCGCGGCCACACCCTGGTCTGGCACTCCCAACTGCCCGGCTGGGTCGGCTCCATCAGGGACGCGAACACGCTGCGCGGCGTGATGAACAACCACATCACCACCGTGATGAACCGCTACAAGGGCCGGATCCACTCCTGGGACGTGGTCAACGAGGCCTTCGCCGACGGCGGCAGCGGCCAGATGCGCAGCTCGGTCTTCCGGGACGTGCTGGGCACCGGCTTCATCGAGCAGGCGTTCCGCACGGCACGGTCGGCCGACCCGGCGGCCAAGCTCTGCTACAACGACTACAACATCGAGAACTGGAGCGACGCCAAGACCCAGGGCGTCTACCGCATGGTGCGTGACTTCAAGTCGCGCGGGGTTCCCATCGACTGCGTCGGGCTCCAGGCCCACTTCGGCGCCGGCGGCCCGCCCGGCAGCTTCCAGACGACACTGTCGAACTTCGCCGCTCTCGGGGTGGACGTCCAGATCACCGAGCTGGACATCGCGCAGGCGCCGCCGACCGCCTACGCGAACACGGTCCGGGCCTGCATGAACGTCCCGCGCTGCACCGGCATCACCGTCTGGGGCATCCGCGACAGCGACTCCTGGCGCAGCGGCGAGAACCCACTGCTGTTCGACCGCAGCGGCAACAAGAAGCCGGCGTACAACGCGACGCTGACGGCGATGGGCGGCACGCCGACCGCCGCTCACGGCAAGCCCGCCGTCACCCCTTGACCGACCGCGCCGTGGGGAGCGCTCCTGCCGGGAGCGCTCCCCATCCCCCTTGGCTCACCGCCGACCTTCGGACACACCCCCTGTCAGAAAGCCGAGGTACCTGCCATGCGCCGTGTCCTCCCCGCCCTGGTGGCAGCGCTGTGCGCACTGCCGCTGGCGCTCGCCGCCGCCCCGGCCGCCCACGCGGCGGACCCGACGACCATGACCAACGGGTTCTACGTGGACCCCGACTCCAGCGCGAAACGGTGGGTCGCCGCCAACCCCGGTGACGGCCGGGCGTCCGCGATCAACACCTCGATCGCGAATGTCCCGACGGCCCGCTGGTTCGGCTCCTGGAGCGGCACCATCGGCACCGCCACCGGCGCGTACGCGGGCGCCGCGGACGCCCGGGACAAGCTGCCCCTGCTCGTCGCCTACAACATCTACAACCGCGACTACTGCGGCGGGCACTCCGCGGGCGGAGCCTCCTCGCCGTCCGCCTACAGGAGCTGGATCGCCCAGTTCGCGGGCGGGATCGCCGGCCGCCCGGCCCTCGTCGTCCTCGAACCGGACTCCCTCGGGGACTACGGCTGCATGACCCAGGCGCAGATCGACGAGCGCGAGGGCATGCTGACCGGAGCGCTCGCCGAGTTCAACCGCCAGGCCCCCAATACCTGGGTCTACCTCGACGCCGGCAACCCGGCCTGGGCGAGCGCGGCGACCATGGCCCGGCGTCTGCACGAAGCGGGTGTCCGGCAGGCCCACGGTTTCTCGCTCAACGTCTCCAACTACCTGACCACGGCCGAGAACACCGCGTACGGCAACGCCGTCAACAGGGAACTCGGCGCCCGGTACGGCTACACCAAGCCGTTCGTCGTGGACACCAGCCGCAACGGCAACGGCTCCAACGGCCAGTGGTGCAACCCTTCGGGCCGCCGTATCGGCACTCCCACCCAGCTGGGCGGGGGCGCCGAGATGCTCCTGTGGATCAAGGTGCCGGGCGAGTCCGACGGCAACTGCGGCGTCGGAGGCGGCTCCTCGGCGGGGCAGTTCCTCCCTGAGGTCGCGTACAAGATGATCTACGGCTACTGATCCGGGGAAGTTCGGGTGCGCCTGGGATCCCGGGCCAGGCGCACCCGGCGACGGACCGCCGGCTGTGGCGTCGCGCCGTCGGACCGGCGGCAGAGTCGAAGCGCTTCGACGGGCGTCGACCGCTCCGCACCGCCCCGGGGCACCGGGCCCCGGGGCGCCGTGACGCCGTGGCGGACCTAGGCTGGAAGCGGCCGCTGGAAACGAGCCCTGACGGGGACCGCTGTCCGGACGGAGGCGTGTCGCGTGGAGATGGCCGGCAAGCAGGACGCGCCCACAGCCGTTGTCGTGGTGGACCCGGACGGCGTGGTGAGCGGCTGGAGCGAAGGGGGCCGGCTGCTGCTGGGCTGGACCGCGCAGGACACCGTCGGCCGCCCCGTGGCCGACCTGCTGGTCGACCCCCCGCCCCGCGGCTTCCCCGAGGGCTATAGATCCGGCCCCGACCCGACCGGCTTCACAGCCCTGCGGCACCGGGACGGTTCCACGGTGGACGCGGTGCTGACCGCTCACCCACTGTTCGGCCCAGACGGCCGGGCGCTGGGGCACGCGGTGACCGTCCAGCGCTGGGGACGCCGCCCGGTGGTCGCCGACCGGGCCTTCGAGCAGTCTCCCTTCGCTCTGGGCGTCTACGACCCTGAGCTGCGGTTTCTGTGGATCAACGCCTCCTCGGGCCGGGTGATCGCGCACTCCGAGGACCAAGTGCTCGGTAAGCATTACCGCGAGGTGCTTCCCGAGTTCGACCGCACGCTGTTTCCCGAAAGGGACGACAAGCCCTACACCGACGCGCTCGCCGAAGTGGCGAGGACGGGCGAGGCCACGCGTCTCATCACCGTCTTCCGCCCTCGCGGCAGCGACTACGCCAATGCCTGGGCCACCAGCATCTGGCCCGTCCGGGATGCCGAGGGCAGGGTCCGCGCGATCGCCAACTGGGGTTTCGACATGAGCGCCGAGTACTGGGCCCGGCAGCGCCTGCTCATCCTCAACGAGGCCAGCGGCGGCATCGGCCGGACACTCGACGTGATCGGCACCGCCCAGGAGCTGGCCAGGACCCCGGTGCCGGGATTCGTCGACCTCGTCGGCGTGGACCTCTTCGACGAGGTGCTGCGCGGAGAGGAACCGCCTTCCGTGTCCTCCTTCGACCCCGGCGAGACCATCAGGCTCAGCCGTGCCGCCCAGCACAGCACGAAGGTGGACGCCGACCATGCTCCGGAGGCCATGGCATCGGTCACCCACGCGCCCGGTTCCGTCGCCGCCCGCTGCATGGCCACCGGCAGGCCCACGGTCGAGCTCACCACTGAGCCCGGCGAGGGCGGCGAATGGGCCTTCGGGCCCGGACTGGCCGCCGACCCGGCCCACTGGCCACCGGGCAACCCGGTGATCGACGGGTCCATCGCCGCCGACGGGCTGACCGGGCGGATCACCGTGCCGCTCCAGGCGCGCGGCGCGCTGCTCGGGGTGGTGTCCTTCTCCCGCCTCGACCGGCCCGAGGCGTTCACGGCCGACGACTTGATCCTCGCCGAGGAGCTGGCCGCGAAGGCGGCCGTCGCCATCGACAACGCCCGCCGGTACTCGCGCGAGCGCACGACCGCACTGACCCTGCAACGCAGCCTGCTGCCGCAGGGCCTGCCGACCCAGGAGGCGGTCGAGGTGGCATCCCGCTACCTGCCCGGCGGGACCGGCGCGGAAGTGGGCGGTGACTGGTTCGACGTCATTCCGCTGTCCGGCGCCCGGGTCGCCCTGGTCGTCGGCGATGTCGTCGGCCACGGTCTGCACGCCTCGGCCAGCATGGGCAGGCTGCGCACGGCGGTGCGCACCCTCGCCGACGTCGACCTGCCGCCCGACGAGCTGCTGACCCACCTGGACGACCTGGTCCTGCACCTCGCCGGCGACCACCGGCCCGACGGCCACTTCCAGCCGACCGGCGAGTCCGGCGCCACCTGTCTGTACACCGTCTACGACCCCGTCTCCCGCCGTCTCACGTTGGCGAGCGCCGGCCATCCACTGCCGCTGGTCATCTCCCCGGACGGCACCCTGCCCCCGGTGCCCGCCCATCCGGGGCCGCCGCTCGGCCTCGGAGGGCTGCCGTTCGAAGCCGCCGAGCTCGAACTGCCCGAGGGCAGCCTGCTGGCCCTCTACACCGACGGGCTGGTGAGGAGCCACGAGCGCGATGTCGATGAGGGGATCGCCGAACTGCAGCGGGTCCTGAACCACTCGACCACCTCGCTGGAGGAGCTGTGTGACACGGTGATGGACGGCATGCTCCTGGACCGCCGGACCGACGACGCCGCCCTGCTGCTCGCTCGCACGTGCGCGCTGGATCCCCACCACGTCGCCGACTGGGAGGTCGAGCCCGACACCGCACAGGTGCCGAACGCCAGGAAGTTCGCCGTCGACCAGGTGGACGCCTGGGGCCTGGAGGAGGCGGCGTTCGTCACCGAACTGGTCGTCAGCGAGCTGGTCACCAACGCCATCCGGTACGGCGAGCCGCCGATCAGACTGCGCCTGATCCGCGACACCTCGCTGATCTGCGAGGTCTCCGACGCCAGCAACACCGCCCCGCACCTGCGCCGGGCCCGCGCCTTCGACGAGGGCGGCCGGGGCCTGTTGCTCGTCGCCCAGCTCACCCAGGGGTGGGGCACCCGGCACACCGGCAACGGCAAGACGATCTGGTGCGCGCAGGCGACACCATCCCCTACCTGACGGCTCGTAACCACCGTCGGCAACCGCCAAGATCGACAACTGGTCAATCGTAATGTGGCCTGCGAAGCTGGAGTTCAAGGGCTCATCTACTAGGTTGTCTAGGAGGTTCCCGTGAAGATGCTGATCAACGTCCCGGAGACCGTGGTCGCGGACGCGCTGCGCGGTCTGGCGGCTGCCCACCCGGAGCTGACCGTGGACGTGGAGAACCGGGTGATCGTGCGGCGGGACGCCCCCGTCGCCGGACAGGTGGGGCTGATCTCGGGCGGCGGCTCGGGGCACGAACCGTTGCACGGTGGTTTCGTGGGCCCCGGCATGCTGTCGGCGGCCTGTCCCGGCGAGGTGTTCACCTCCCCCGTGCCCGACCAGATGCTGCGCGCGGCCGCCGCCGTGGACAGCGGGGCCGGCGTGCTGTTCATCGTGAAGAACTACACCGGCGACGTGCTCAACTTCGACATGGCCGCCGAGATGGCCGAGGACGAGGGCATCCAGGTCGCGAAGGTGCTGGTCAACGATGACGTGGCGGTGACCGACAGCCTGTACACGGCCGGGCGGCGCGGCACGGGCGCGACCCTGTTCGTGGAGAAGATCGCGGGCGCCGCCGCTGTCGAGGGGATGCCGCTGGAGCGGGTCGAGGCCATCGCCCGGCAGGTGAACGAGAGCTCCCGCAGTTTCGGGATCGCGCTGAGCGCGTGCAGCACCCCGGCCAAGGGCAGCCCGACCTTCGATCTGCCGCCGGGCGAACTGGAGTTGGGGATCGGCATCCACGGCGAGCCGGGCCGGGAGCGGCGCGCCATGATGACCTCCGGCGAGATCGCCGAGGCGGCCGTGGAGGCGGTGGTGGAGGACCTGCAGCCGCGCAATCCGGTGCTGGTCCTGGTCAACGGCATGGGTGCGACGCCCCTGCTGGAGCTGTACGGCTTCAACGCCGAGGTGCACCGGGTGCTCGCCCAGCGCGGCGTCCCCGTGGCCCGCGTCCTGGTGGGCAACTACGTCACCTCCCTGGACATGGCGGGCGCCTCGCTCACGCTGTGCCAGGTCGACGAGGAGCTGCTGCGGCTGTACGACGCGCCGGTGAAGACCCCGGGTCTGCGCTGGGGCGTGTGACACACAGGGGGTAGAGGATCACCACGTACCTACCAGGCAAGGAGATCCAGTGCTCGACGCCGATTTCTTCCGCCGTTGGATGACGGCCACCGCCGCGTCCGTCGACCGTGAGGCGGAACGGCTCACCGCCCTCGACTCCCCCATCGGGGACGCCGATCACGGCAGCAACCTCCAGCGTGGGTTCACGGCCGTCGTGGCCGCCCTGGAGAAGGAGGCCCCGGACACGCCCGGCGGGGTCCTGACCCTGGCCGGACGCCAGCTGATCTCGACGGTCGGCGGCGCCTCGGGGCCGCTGTACGGGACGCTGCTGCGCCGTACCGGCAAGGCGCTGGGCGATGCCGGCGAGGTCAGCGCGGAGCAGCTGGCCGAGGCGTTCCGGGCGGGGGTGGACGCGGTCATGACGCTCGGCGGCGCCGCCCCGGGCGACAAGACCATGATCGACGCGCTGGTGCCCGCGGCGGACGCGCTCGGCGACTCGTTCGCAACGGCCCGGACCGCAGCGGAGGAGGGCGCGGTGGCGACGACGCCCTTGCAGGCGCGCAAGGGCCGGGCGAGCTATGTGGGCGAGCGCAGCATCGGCCACCAGGACCCGGGCGCCACGTCGTCGGCGCTGCTGATCGCCGGACTCGCGGAGGCCGCCGGTGAGTGACGAGCAGCTGGTGGGAATCGTGCTGGTGTCGCACAGCGCGGAGGTGGCCGCGTCGGTCGCGCAGCTGGCGAAGGGGCTCGCGGGCGGTGGCGCGGTGGTGCCGGTGGCTCCGGCGGGCGGCACCGAGGGCGGCGGGCTGGGTACGAACTCGGAACTGATCGCCGCCGCGGCCGCGTCCGTCGACCGCGGAGCCGGGGTCGCCGTCCTGACCGACCTGGGCAGCGCGGTGCTCACGGTGAAGGCGCTGCTCGCGGAGGGCGACGAACTCCCGGAGCGGACGCGCCTGGTGGACGCACCCTTCGTGGAGGGTGCCGTCGCCGCGGTCGTCACGGCGTCCACCGGGGCGGACCTGGCGGCGGTGGAGGCGGCCGCCACGGAGGCGTACACCTACCGGAAGGTGTGAGCGACGGCTGCGGCCGGGGACGCCCGGCCGCAGGCCGTCCGCGCCGTGACACGTCGTCATCCGCTCACTCTGCGTCGGCCTGGGGCCCGTCGGCGAACCGCCTCGCCGCCCGCTCCCCTTCCGTCACGGCCGCCGCGTGGTCCTCGACGGGCGACACCTTGGTGTTCTTGAAGACGATGTAGGTGACGCCGGAGGGTGCGCCGCCGCCGTGCGGGTCGGCGCGGATACCGAGGGCTTTGGCGGTCGCGTAGGACGCCTCCCCGATGATGCCCTGCGGGCCGGTGTCGCCGACGACCGCGTACTGCACCCGGTCGCGGTAGACGACCGCCACCACCGAGCCGCCGCCGATGCCGTGATCCCGGTAGTCCCAGAGGCCGCTCGGCGCCGGTACGACGATGAAGGGCAGGCGTTCGGCGCTCAAAGGGCGGCCGTCGGACTGGGCGTAGGCCGTGCTCGCGGCGAAGTACGGGTCGGTGCGGCGGTTGCAGCGGGGTCCGGGGCGGCCGTCGCAGTCGATGTCCATGTCGGCCTTCCAGAACACGGCGTCGCGGGTGCCACAGACCGGGATGTCCGCGGGGGCGCCGTTGTCGCTGCGGTAGTGGCCGCGCGAGACGGGATCGCAGTCCCGCACCTCGGCGAGCAGTTCGGCGGCGCTGACGGTGCTCTTGCGCCATACCGCGGGGTGGGTGTGTGCGGCAGGCGGTGTCGTCGGGGCGAGCAGGGCGGCGCTGGCCGCGGCCAGGGTGAGCGACTGGACACGCACGATACGGGAGCCTCTCGTGGGGAACCTGACGGGCACTCAGCCCAATCTGTGCCCCAAGGCGATCACCCGGCCACCGCTGGAGGGCCGGACGGTGCACGGCCCCAACCCCCGACAGGGGCCGGGGACCTGAGTCCGTGTGAGACCCCGGCCGCCCGGCCGCCTGTGCCGGCGCGGGATCTGCGACGACAGCTGTCCGCGCGACAGGCCCGAACTCCCTGGTGTCCGCCAGGAGTTCGACCGTGAGGACCTTCAGCATACGTAACTCTCCCGGGTGGTCGCGCCCGGCCGGGGTGACGCCCTCTTCCGGTGGCCGCTTTCACGCCACGGGCGACGCCCTCTTGATGTGATCGCGCCAACGGCGCCATATTGGTCCGGACCATTCACGTGTGCCACCCCCGGGAGGCAGTGCCGTGCGAAGCCGTTCCGCCGCGACCTCGTCCGTCCTGCGCAACCTGGCGCTGTGCGGCGCTCTGGCGCTCGTCGCCTCGTGCGGCTGGGCGGGAGCGGAGGAAGGGGACGGCGGTGCCGTGCCCGGTGCGCCCACGGGTGTCACCGCCGCGGCGGGCAGCGCGACGAGCGTGCACGTCATGTGGAACGCGACCGCAGGGGCGGAGGTCTACGAGGTGTATCGCGGCACCACGAAGGTCACCGAGGTGCCGGGTTCGAAGCACATGGTGGACGTCACCAGGCTGCGGCCCTCGACGCAGTACGCCTTCTCCGTACGGGCACGCGACACCGACGGGCGGCTGGGCCCGCCGAGCCGCACGGTGCGGGCGAGGACGCCCGCGGCGGTCGCCGACGACCGCTCCGCGCCGACCCGCCCGGCGGCGCCCCGCGGCCGGGCGGCCGGAAGCCGGGCCGTCCAGCTGTCCTGGTCCGCCTCGGCGGACGACCGGGGCGTGGTGTCGTACGACATCCACCAGGGAGGCACGAAGATCCACAGTGTGGGCGGGGGCCAGACGGCCACGGTGCTCACGGGGCTGCGGCCCGGCACGCGCTACGTGTTCACCGTCCGGGCCCGGGACGCGGCGGGCAACGTCTCCCCCGCCGGTTCCCCCGTCCGCCTCACCACCCCGGGCACGGACGACGGCCGCGCCACGGCCCCCACGGGCTTCCGGGCGACGAGCCACCGCGAGGACGGGGCGTACCACGTCGACCTGAGCTGGGTGCCACCCCGCGTGGACGGTGAGATCGCCAAGTACCAGGTCCAGCTGGACGGCCGGCCCGCCACGTCCCTGGTGTACGGCGGCAGCGTGCCGCGCGACCGGGCCACGTACAGCTTCTACGTGGGGCGGAAGGCCGGTGTCACCCACCGGGTCCGCGTCCGGGCGATGCTGCCGGACGGCACCTGGGGAGGCTTCTCGGCGGAGCGGGCGGTGACGACGGGCACGGGGCGCTGACGTACCCCCGGCATCGGCCGGGAGCGGGAACCCGTCACCTGCACGGGGGCGCTCGGAGTGCGGTGGGGGCCCAGGGAGCTTTGGCTGACCCCGAGGCAGCACGGGCGTTCCCCGACCCTCGGCGGCGCTAGGGATGTACCGCCAACCGTGCCGCCGGAGGGCAGTCCACATGCGCAACTCATCGCCAGTTCTCCGCTCCGGCCTGACCGTGGCAGTCGCCGCCGCGCTGCCCTTCGCCCTGGCCTCGGCCGCTGTCGCGGGCCCGGGCATCTCCGTGAGCACCACGGGGTCCACGGTCTCGGTCACGACCAGCTCGTGCACCCAGATCAGCGGCAGCTGGGGCACCGCATCGCTCCTCACCAGCAGCCAGGGCAGCTTCGCCCAGGGCCGCCAGGTGACGCTGTCGGGGACGTCCACGAGCCAGTCCGCCGCCTGGTCGAACGTCACCCCGGGCACGTACACCGTGATCGTCATCTGCTCGGACGGCACCACCGCCGGCACCCAGTCCGTCGTGGTGTCCACCGCCCCCTCCCCCTCGCGGTCCGTGACCCCGTCGGCCTCGCCGTCCCGCGGCGTCATGGGCGGGGTCGGCGGGTCCTCGACGGACTACGGCACCGTCACGCTGGTGGCGGGCGGCACGCTGGTCGGATCGGGTCTGCTCGGGGCGGCCTGGTACCTGCGCCGGCGCAACAAGCCGCACCGGCTCTGATCCGGTGCGAACGGCGGCCCGCCCCTTCCGAAGCGCTCCGGTCGGGCGGGCCGCCGTCACGTCGCGGCGAGGACGGACGGGACGCTCAGGTCGGTTCGCCGTCCGGGAGTTCGGCGAAGTCCTCCAGGGCGCGCCGCAGCCACTGGGTCCAGAAGGTCTCCAGGTCGATGCCGGCCCGCAGGACCAGATGCCGCAGCCGGTCCTCGGTGCCGTCCCGGCCGGGCGGGAAGTCGCGCCGCTCGATCTCCTCGTATTCCGCCAGCTGCCGCTCGTGCAGCTCCAGATGGCGCCGCAGATCGGTCTCCAGGCCCGCCGTGCCGACCACGGCCGCCGCCCTGAGCCGCAGCAGCAGGGTGTCGCGGTGCGGCTTGGGGTCCTGGGAGGCGGAGGTCCAGCGGGCCAGTTCGGCGCGGCCCGCGGGCAGGACCTCGTAACTCTTCTTCTGCCCGCGGGCCGGCTGCTGTGACGGCAGGGCCCTGATTAGGCCGTCGGCCTCCAGCTTCCCGAGCTCGCGATAGATCTGCTGGTGCGTCGCCGACCAGAAGTAGCCGATCGACCGGTCGAACCGGCGGGTCAGCTCCAGCCCGGACGACGGCTTCTCGAGCAGGGCGGTGAGGATCGCGTGCGGGAGTGACATGGCCTCATCCTAGGGACGCGTCGGTGCACTACAGGGCGGCCGCGAGCTCGGTACCCTGCTTGATGGCGCGCTTGGCGTCCAGTTCGGCGGCCACGTCGGCGCCGCCGATGAGGTGCGCGCTGCACCCGGCGGCGAGCAGCTCCTCGTACAGGGCGCGGCGCGGCTCCTGACCGGTGCAGAGCACGACCGTGTCGACCTCCAGCACCGTGCTCTCCTCGCCCACGGTGATGTGCACTCCGGCGTCGTCGATCCGGTCGTAGCGCACGCCCGGGACCATGGTGACGCCGCGGTGCTTGAGTTCCGCGCGGTGGATCCAGCCGGTGGTCTTGCCGAGGCCGGCGCCGACCTTGGAGGTCTTGCGCTGGAGCAGGTGGACGGTGCGCGGCGGGGCGGGCCGCTCGGGCGTGGCGAGCCCGCCGGGGCCGCGGTAGTCCATGTCGACGCCCCACTGGCGGAAGTACGTGGCCGGGTCCTCGTGGGCCTTGTCGCCGCCGTCGGTGAGGAACTCGGCGACGTCGAAGCCGATGCCGCCCGCGCCGAGGATCGCGACCCGGTCGCCGACCGGGGCACCGTCGCGCAGGACGTCGAGGTAGCCGACGACGCTCGGGTGGTCGACCCCGGGGATCTCGGGGGTGCGCGGAGTGACGCCGGTCGCGACGACGACCTCGTCGTAGCCGTCGACGTCCGCGACGGTGACCGGGGTGTTCAGCCGGACGTCGACACCGTGCCAGTCGAGCTGGGTGCGGAAGTAGCGGAGCGTCTCGTCGAACTCCTGCTTGCCCGGGACCTTGCGGGCGACGTTGAGCTGGCCGCCGATCTCACTCGCCGCGTCGAACAGCGTCACCTCGTGCCCGCGCTCGGCGGCGGAGACCGCGCAGGCCAGCCCGGCCGGCCCCGCCCCGACGACCGCGACGCGCTTGCGCAGCCGGGTCGGGGAGAGCACGAGCTCGGTCTCGTGGCAGGCGCGCGGGTTGACCAGGCAGGAGGTGATCAGGCCGCTGAAGGTGTGGTCGAGGCAGGCCTGGTTGCAGCCGATGCAGGTGTTGATCGCCTCGGGCCGGCCGGCCTCCGCCTTGGTGACGAAGTCGGGGTCGGCCAGCATCGGGCGGGCCATCGACACCATGTCGGCCGCGCCCTCGGCGAGCAGTTCCTCGGCGAGTTCGGGGGTGTTGATGCGGTTGGTGGTGACGAGCGGGACCGACACCTCGCCCATGAGCCGCTTGGTCACCCAGGTGTACGCGCCGCGCGGCACGGACGTCGCGATGGTGGGAATGCGGGCCTCGTGCCAGCCGATGCCGGTGTTGATGATCGTCGCCCCGGCGGCCTCCACGGCCTTGGCGAGCGTGATCACCTCGTCGAGCGTCGAGCCGCCCGGGACGAGGTCGAGCATGGAGAGCCGGTAGATGACGATGAAGTCCTCGCCGACCGCCTCGCGCACCCGGCGCACGATCTCCAGCGGGAAGCGCGTCCGGTTCTCGTACGAGCCGCCCCAGCGGTCGGTGCGGTGGTTGGTCTGCAGGGCGATGAACTCGTTGATGAGGTAGCCCTCGGAGCCCATGATCTCCACGCCGTCGTAGCCGGCCTGCCGGGCGAGGCGGGCGGCGCGGACGTAGTCCTCGATCGTCCGCTCGACGTCGGCGTCGGTGAGCTCGCGGGGCGGGAAGGGGCTGATCGGCGCCTGGACGGGGCTCGGCGCGACGAGGTCCTTGTGGTAGGCGTACCGGCCGAAGTGCAGGATCTGCATCGCGATCCGCCCGCCCTCGCGGTGCACGGCGTCGGTGATGACCCGGTGCTGCTCCGCCTCCGCCTCGGTGGTGAGCTTCGCGCCGCCCTCGTAGGGGCGCCCCTCGTCGTTCGGGGCGATGCCGCCGGTGACGATCAGGCCCACTCCCCCGCGGGCGCGGGCGGCGTAGAAGGCGGCCATGCGCGCGAAGCCGCCCTCGGCCTCCTCCAGGCCCACGTGCATGGAGCCCATGAGGACCCGGTTGGGCAGGGTCGTGAAGCCCAGGTCGAGAGGAGTCAGCAGGTGCGGGTAACGGCTCATCGGGCCCTCCGTGCGCGGTGTCGTGCCTGTAGTTGTAGAGGACTACCGCGGGTTTGTGCAACTAGTTGCACAAGGTGATGGAGGGCACAGGAGGGCCATGACCAGGGGCCCTACGGGGGCGTCAGGGCATGGCCGGTCGCGCTGCCGGGCGGCCGGTGCGGTGAGGGGCGGTCACCGGCTCCGCAGACGTACGTGGAGTTCCTTCTCCTGGTCGCCGGAGACCGTGCTCAGATCGTGCACGTCGAACAGCGAGTCCAGGGTGGTGCGGAACCGTTCGATCGCCCAGTAGCCGCCGTGCAGGTCGGCCTCCACGGAGGACGACAGGTGCACCGGCTGCGCGCCCTCGTGCTCGTCGGCGACGTCGAAGGTGCCGAGCCAGACGGTCGGGCGGGTCTCGTGCAGTTCCTCGGGCACGTCGTCGGCGCACCGGTCGGACTCGAAGCAGGAGCACAGCGCGTCGAACACGATCCGGGCGTCGTGCTTGCTGCACCCGCTGATCTCCACCGAGACGGAGTGGGGGTGCGGTCGCTCGTGGTCCATCGCCATCGTGATCGCTCCTCTCGTGGCCACCGATGCCGTATCCGCCCCTACCCCAGCAAAGCACCACCGTCCGGCGAGCACTACCGGCGGTGCACCGCTTCCGGTGACGGGTTTGCGGGGCGGCCCGCGCCGTGTCGGGAGATGGTGGAAGGTGACGGAAGGGGCCTTCGGGAAGCGGCTCCGCGCGGTAGAACATGGGGTGTCGGCACACGACGGCGTGCCGCGAGGACGGCGAAGGCGGGGCGTGGGATGAGTGCAGCCGGGTCTCCCGAGTCCGAGGGCGACCGTCCGGTGCGCGGGTCGGCGCGCCCGAGCGGGCTGCTGGACGTGCTGCGCGTGGCCTCCGTGGTCCTGGACGCCGAGGGCCGCATCGTGCTGTGGAGCCCGCAGGCGGAGGAGCTGTTCGGGTACGAGGCGCGGGAGGCGCTCGGGCAGTACGCCGCCCGGATCATGGTCCACGAACAGCACGTCGACCTCGTGGTCAAGCTGTTCGCCGATGTCATGGGCACCGGGCAGAGCTGGGCGGGGGCCTTCCCGATCCGCCGCAAGGACGGCAGCACCCGGCTGGTGGAGTTCCGCAACATGCGGCTGCTGGACGACCAGGGCGACGTCTACGCGCTCGGGCTGTGCGCCGACCAGACGACCGTGCACCGGCTGGAGCGGGAGGTGGCGCTGTCGACGCGGATGATCGCGCAGTCCCCGATCGGGCTGGCCGTGCTCGACACCCAGCTGCGGTACGTCTCGGTCAACAGGGCGCTGGAGGAGATCAACGGCGTGCCCGCCGAGGAACACCTGGGACGCACGCCCCGGGAGGTCGTGCCCCGGATGGACGTCGACGCCCTGGAGACCGCGACGCGCCGGGTCCTGGAGACGGGCACACCGGTCGTCGACCAGTCCACCATCGGCCGCACCCCGGCCGACCCGCACGAGGACCACGCCTGGTCGATCTCGCTGTACCGGCTGGAGAACGCCTTCGGGACGGTGCTGGGCGTGGCCGTCTCGATCGTCGACGTCACCGAGCAGTACCGGGCGGGCATCGAGGCCGAGGCCGCCCGCCGGCGGCTGGCCCTGATCGCCGACGCCTCGGGCCGGATCGGCACCACACTGGACCTGGACCGCACGGCCGCCGAGCTGGCCGAGGTGGCCGTGCCGGAGCTGGCCGACATCGCGGCCGTCGACCTGCTGGACGCGGTGGTGCAGGGCCGGCGCACCAGCCTGGGTCCCGCCGAGGCGGCCGTCATCCGGGCGCTGGCGGTGCAGGGGTACGACTCCGCCGAGGCGCTGGAGGCGGCCGACCCGCCCGGGCAGGTCGCCCGGTACGCCCCCGACCGGCTCGTCACCCAGTGCGTGCGCACCGCGAGCCCGGTGATGCTGCCTGAGGTCAAGGACGAGGACCTGGACCGCATCGCCCGTTCTTCCGAGGCGGCCGAGCTGCTGGGCCGGGCCGGGGTGCACTCGTATCTCGCGGTGCCGCTGATCGCGCGGGGCGAGGTGCTGGGGGCCCTGGACCTCAAGCGCACCCGCAATCCGCTGCCGTTCAGCGAGGACGACCTGCTGCTGGCGCGCGAGCTGGCCGCCCGGGCCGCCGTGCAGATCGACAACGCGCGCTGGTACCAGAGCGCCCGTGAGACCGCGCTCACCCTCCAGCGCAGCCTGCTGCCCAGCCATCCGCCGGTCACGGGCGGGCTGGAGGTCGCCTCCCGCTATCAGCCGGCCGGGGCCACGAGCGAGGTCGGCGGCGACTGGTTCGACGTGATCCCGCTGGACGCCGGGAAGACGGCGCTCGTCGTGGGCGATGTGATGGGCAGCGGCATCCCCGCGGCGGCGGCCATGGGGCGGCTGCGCACGGCGACCAACACCCTCGCCTCCCTCGACCTCGACCCGAACGTGCTCCTGGAGCACCTCGACAGGATCACAGCGGGTCTCGAACAGACCATCGCCACCTGCGTCTACGCCGTGCACGACCCGCATCTGCGGCAGTGCCGGATCGCCAACGCCGGGCATCTGCCGCCGGTGCGCGTGCGGCCGGGCCTGCCCCCGGAGCTGCTCGACCTGCCGACCGGCGTGCCGCTCGGCGTGGGCGGTGTCGCCTTCTCCACCACCACCGTCGGCCTCGAACCCGGCGACCGGCTGGTGTTCTACACCGACGGCCTCGTCGAGACCCGGCGCGACCCGCTCGACGAACGGCTCGGCACCCTGCTGTCCCTGCTCGACGGGCCCGACCGGCCGCTGGAAGAGGTCTGCGACCTGCTGCTGCGCACGCTGCACGAGCCGGACAACTTCGACGACGTGGCGCTGCTCATCGCGCGGGTCACCCCGCCGGACCGAGGACCTGCGAGCCCTGCGGCCTGACGCCGATCACCACGTGGGCGTGACGCTCCTCCGACACGGCCGGCCGTGCCACCAGGCCGGTACGCGCGAAGGCCTCGACGGCGGCCGGGGCCTGGTGCCGGCTCGTCTCCACCAGGACGCAGCCGCCGGGGGCGAGCCAGCGGGGTGCCTCGGCCGCGACCCTGCGCAGCACGTCGAGGCCGTCCGTGCCTCCGTCGAGGGCGACCAGCGGCTCGTGGTCACGGGCCTCCTGCGGCAGCAGGCCGATCTCGTCGCTCGGCACGTACGGCACGTTGGCCGCGAGGATACCGACGCGGCCGCGCAGCGTGACGGGCAGCGCTTCGAACAGATCGCCCTGGTGCACCCGGCCGCGAGCGGCGGCGACGTTGCCGCGGGCGCACCGCACGGCGGCCGGGTCGATGTCGGCGGCGTGCAGCTCGACGTCGCCGAGCGCGGCGGCCAGAGCCGCTCCCACGGCGCCCGACCCGCAGCACAGGTCCACGACGACGGCAGCCCCGGGCGCCTGCTCAAGGGCCTGCTCCACCAGGAACTCGGTGCGCCGGCGCGGTACGAAGACACCGGGGGCGACGGCGATGCGCAAGCCCCGGAACTCGGCCCAGCCGACGACGAGTTCGAGCGGCAGACCGGCGACGCGGCGCTCGGCCATGGCGGCGGCCTCGGCCGGGGTGCGCGCGGTGGCGAGGATCAACTCGGCCTCGTCCTCGGCGAAGACGCACCCCGCGGTGCGCAGGGCGGTGACGAGCGCGTCACGGGACGGCGGCAGGGAAGGGGGGACGGAGGAAGACACAGACGGCATGGAAGCCCAGAGCCTTTCGGGAACCGAAGGGCGCTCCGGAGATCGCCTACGACCGGCGATCCGCGCGACGTCGAGGGGAGAGCACCCGAGCTGACACAGCGGTAATGGGTCTCACCTCCTCGGCTTCCGGCGGCCGGGTCCTCCCCGGCCGGACGGCAACCCTACCCGACGCACCGGCCGCCCCGTACGGCGATCGTGACGCCGTCCGGTCAAGTGGTTGGGTTGTGCAACCATGGAAGGAGCCGTGCAGCACCGTGGTGAGGGAGGTCCCGTGCACAGCGCCGACGCCGTGGAGACCATCCAGCGGGAGATGACGGTCTTCGCCCGCCGGGCCCGGGCCGCCGCGGGCCGGATGCACCCCGAGCTGTCGCTGGTGTCGTACACGCTGCTGGGGCACCTGGAGGAGAGCGGCGGATGCCGGGCCACCGACCTGGCCGCCCACTACGCCCTGGACAAGTCCACCGTCAGCCGCCAGGTGGCGGGGCTGGAGCGCGCCGGGCTCATCGAGCGCCGCCCCGACCCGGCGGACCAGCGTGTCCAGGTCCTGCACCTGACGCGGTCCGGGCGGCACGTCCTGGCCCAGGTCACCGAGAGCCGCCGGGCGGCCTTCCGGGAGCGCCTGGCAGGCTGGCCGGAGGAGGACCTGAGCCGGTTCGCGGAGTACCTCGTGCGCTACAACGCGTAGATGCCGGCCGGCGGGACGAGGACGGCCTGCACGTACGGTTGAGGACGCAAACACCGAGCACACCGGTCCGGCGGGGCACCGCCGGCCCGCCCGGAGGCACCACCCCATGCACATCACCCGAGGCTTCACCGGGCGACCGCGCGTCGCCGACCCCGGTCTGCCGCCCGGCCAGTACGACGCGGGCGACGACTGGCCCGTGCTGTCCGCCGAGGTCACTCCCGAGCTGGCGCCCGCCGACTGGACCTTCCGCGTCGACGGACTGGTGGCCGAGCCCCGCACCTGGGACTGGGAGGAGGCGCACCGGCTGCCGCCGTCGGCGTACGAGGGCGCGATCCACTGCGTGACGAGCTGGTCGAAGTTCGGGGTGCGGTTCGCGGGTGTGTCCCTGGACGCGTTCCTGGACTCGGCCCGGCCGCACACGTCGGCCACCCATGCCGTCGCCTACTCGCACACCGGCTACACCGCGAACCTTCCGCTCGCCGACCTGACCGGCGGACGCGCCTGGATCGCGTGGGAATACGACGGCAAGCCCCTCGCTCCCGAGCACGGCGGCCCGGCGCGGCTGCTGGTGCCGCACCTGTACTTCTGGAAGAGCGCCAAGTGGATCGCGGGCCTGCGGATCCTCGACCACGACGAGCCTGGCTTCTGGGAGCGCAACGGCTACCACGAGCGGGGCAACCCCTGGGAGGAGCAGAGGTACTCCGGTGACTGAGACCTTCGTGCCCCCCACACGGTTCGCCGTGCCCGGGCGCATCGCCGTGAGCGAGCAGGCCGCGTCCGAGTGGCAGACCGCCACCATCACGGGGATCCGCCGCGAGACCCCGCGGGTGACCACCTTCCGGCTCGCGGTGCCGGACTGGCCGGGGCATCTGCCCGGGCAGCACCTGATGGTGCGGCTGACCGCCGAGGACGGCTATGCGGCGCAGCGGCACTATTCGATCGCGTCCGCGCCGGACGATTCCGGGCAGATCGAGCTGACCCTGGATCACGTCGAGGGCGGCGAGGTGTCGGGCTGGTTCCACACCGTCGCCCGGCCCGACGACCGGGTCGAGGTGCGGGGCCCGGTGAGCGGCTTCTTCGCCTGGCCGGGCGACCGGCCCGCGCTGCTCATCGGGGCCGGCTCCGGCGTCGTACCGCTGATGTCGATGATCCGGCACCACCGGGCCCGGAACCTGGCCGTGCCACTGCGGCTGGTGGTGTCCGCGCGCAGCCCCGAGGAACTCGTCTACGCCCGGGAGTTGGGCGCGGAGACGACCGCCGTCTTCACCCGGAGCGCGCCGGAGGGTGTGGCGGTGGGACGTATGGCGGCCGCACATGTGGCGCCGCTCCTGGCCGAGCAGCCCCCCGGTGGGTGGGAGGCCTATGTGTGTGGCTCCAACTCCTTCGCCGAGCACGCCTCCCGGCTGCTGGTGACGGCCGGTCAACCGGTGGACCGGATCCGCATCGAGCGTTTCGGCTGACCCCGGTGTTTTGCCGCGGTCGCGCCGGGCACCCAGCCGGAGGCCCACCGCGGGCCCGCTCCGCTGTGCCCACGAACCCGTGGCGATCGGTGGGCGCCGGAGGGGGTACTCCGTCCGTGAGGGCACTCGCGCGCGTGGCGTGATGCGGAGGGAGCGGCGGCGCACGGCCGGTCCGGGCCTCCGCCGCGGGGTGACGGCGAGGAGGTGTGCATGCGAACCCGGGTGCGCGGCTGGCGCTGGCGGAGCAGTCCGCTGCGGCGCCGGTCGGATGTGGTGGAAGCGTGGACGGTCCTGGTGGTCGCCGTCCTCATCCTCGTGGGCGCGCCGCTGGCCGGGACGGCCGCCGCCCTCTGGGCGCACGGCGAGGCGCGGTCGGTGTCGGCGGAGCAGCGGGCCGAGCGGCACCGCGTCCGGGCCGAGGTGGTCGACAGGAACGACGACTCGCTGCCCTCGGTGCAGGCGGGCGGACAGCACGCTTACCGGGCGACCGTGCGCTGGACCGAGCCGGGCGGAGGCACGCGCACCGCTACGGCCCGGGTTCCCGCCGACACCCGACAGGGCGAGACCGTGGACGTCTGGTTCGACGACCGGGGCCGGAACGTGCTGCCGCCGGTGGACGGAGCGGCGGTCTGGCAGCACACCCTCACCATCGGCACCTGCGCGGCGGGCGGTGCGGTGCTCGTGGTGCTCTTCGGCCATTTCCTCGTACGCCGGGTGGCGCTGCGCCACCGGCTGGCGGAGTGGGACCGGGCATGGGCCCGCACGGAACCGCAGTGGACGCACCGCGACGCGTGAGACGCGCGGCGGACCTCCGCGCCGGTGGCCGGCCCGGCGGTGAGGCCGGAACAGCACCCTGTTCAGTCCTCCGATCACCCCCGTAGTGTGATCATCCGCACTGCCCTCGTAGCTGCTCCTCATCCAAGGCGGTCCTGCATGGCCCTGTTCGACCTTCCGCTCGACGAACTCCGCGAGTACCGCAGCGCAGCCACCGAACCCGAGGACTTCGACGCGTTCTGGTCCAAGACGCTCCAGGAAGCGCGGGGGCACGATCTGGACGCCCGCTTCGAACCGGTCGACACGGGCCTGTCCACCGTGCAGGTGTTCGACGTGACATTCGCCGGGTTCGGTGGTCATCCGGTCAAGGGGTGGCTGACGCTGCCGGCCGGAGCGGAGGGCCCGCTGCCGCTGGTCGTGGAGTTCATCGGTTACGGCGGCGGGCGCGGGCTGCCCCACGAGCACCTGCTGTGGGCGTCCTCGGGCCGGGCGCACTTCGTGATGGACACCCGCGGGCAGGGCAGCGCCTGGGGCGGGGGCGGCGGCACGGCGGACCCGGTGGGCGGTGCGCCCGCGTACCCCGGTTTCATGACGCGCGGCATCGACGCCCCGGAGAACTACTACTACCGCCGGGTCTACACGGACGCCGTGCGTGCCGTGGAGGCGGCCCGTTCGCACCCCCTCACCGACCCGGCGCGCACGGTGGCCGTCGGTTCCAGCCAGGGCGGCGGCATCACGATCGCGGTGGGCGGCCTGGTCCCGGACCTGGCGGGCATCGCGCCGGACGTACCGTTCTTGTGCGACTTCCCGCGTGCTGCGACGATCACCGACCGGCACCCGTACCGGGAGATCGGCCTCTACCTCAAGACGCACCGCGGCCGCACCGAGGACGCCCTGCGCACGGTGTCCTACTTCGACGGCGTGCACTTCGCCGCCCGCGGCCGGGCACCGGCGCTCTTCTCGGCCGCCCTGGAGGACCAGACCTGCCCGCCCTCGACCGTCTTCGCGGCGTTCAACGCGTGGAGCCACGAGGACAAGGCGATCGAGGTCTACGACTTCAACGACCACGAGGGCGGCGGCCCGTTCCAGCAGGCGCTCAAGTTGCGCTGGATGCGCTCGTACATCTGATCCGGCCGTTCACCCCCGACGAGCTTCCACCTGGTCCGACCAGTCGGTACGTTCATCGCGCCCGGGCCGCGACGCGGCGCCCGGGCCGGTGACGGTCGGCGGAGGGGGCTCATGTCCGGGAACGAAACGCAGGTGCACGGTCACTGCGACGCACGGTTCACGGCGGTACGCACGGCGTTCGAGGAGAACTTCCGGGAGCGGGACGAACTGGGCGCCGCGGTGGCCGTCACCGTCGGCGGCGAGACCGTGGTGGACCTGTGGGGCGGCTGGGCGGACGCGGCCCGCTCCCGCCCCTGGGAGCGGGACACCCTGGTCAACGTGTGGTCCACGACCAAGGGGCCGGTGGCGCTGTGCGCGCACATCCTCGCCGACCGGGGGCTGCTGGACCTGGACGCGCCGGTGGCCGTGTACTGGCCCGAATTCGCGGCGGCGGGCAAGGAGAAGGTCCTCGTCCGGCACCTGTTGTCCCACCGGGCGGGCCTCGCCGGCCTGCGTGAGCCGCACGCGCTGGAGCAGCTCTACGACTGGGAGCTGACCACGCAGCGGCTCGCGGCGACCGAGCCCTGGTGGGAGCCGGGTACCCGCTCCGGCTATCACGCGCTGACCTACGGCCACCTGGTCGGCGAGGTCGTACGGCGGGTGTCGGGGCTGCGGCCGGGCGCGTTCCTGGCGCGGGAGGTGACGGGGCCGCTCGGCATCGACTTCCGCATCGGACTGCCCGAGCGGGACGCCGGCCGGGCGGCCGAACTGGTCCAGCCGGCGGTCGCGGCGAGCAGTGAACAGGCGGCCGTCTTCGCGCAGTTGGCGCCCGCGGCCGTCGCGGCGCTGACCAACCCGGCGGTGTCCGCCGCCGCGGCCGGCACCCCCGGGTGGCGGGCCGCCGAGATTCCGGCGGCGAACGGGCACGGCACCGCGCGTGCCGTCGCCGGGCTGTACGGCGTCTTCGCGGGGCGCGGCTCGTACGGGGGCCGGCGCATCCTGTCGCCAAAAGCGGCGGAGCGGGTGCGCGAGGGGCAGGGGAGCTGCCGGGACCTGGTGCTCGGCGCCGGCTTCGAGCACGAGACAGAGGTCGGCCTCGGCCTCTGGCTCAGCGGCCCCGACGGCTGGTACGGGCCCAACCCGCGCGCTTTCGGACACGACGGCTTCGGTGGCTCTTGCGGACTCGCCGACCCTGAGGCGGGAGTGTCCCTGGGCTATGTGATGAACCGGATGGGTCCCCGCATAGCCAACGACCCGCGGAAGACGGCGTTGGTCGACGCGTTGTACAGCGCGCTGTGAGGGCGGGCGCGGGCGGGCCGGTTTCGGCCGAACCGCCCGGCCGCCCTTCCCTGCTGGTTTAGACCAATGCTAGATGTGGTGGCGCACCGAGCCCGAACGGCTACCGAACGTCACCCACAGGAGGGGCGGCATGGCCCGCACCACCCCGCACGACCCCCCGTCGGCCGAGGGAGAGCCCTTGTACAGCCGGATCGCGACGGAGTTGCTCAACGAGCTGCGCGACGGCATCGTCCCGCCCGGTGAACGACTGCCCGGGGAGAGGCGGCTGGCCGGTCACTTCGGGGTCAGCCGGGAGACCGTACGGCAGGCGCTGGGCCTCCTGCGCCGCGACGGCCTCGTCGCCACCGACCGGCGCGGCAGTCACGCCACCCTGCCCGGCCTGCCGGTCGAGACCCCGGCGTCGCTCACCTTCCCGGTCGGGGCCCGGACGGCGGCGCCGGGCGGTGTCGCCCGCGCCACGGTCACCTGGGAGCCACCCTCGGCGGACCACGCCGAGGCCCTGGAGCTGGCCCCCGGCCGCCCGACCCTGGTCCACCGCTACCGGTACGCGACCGCCGACGGACAGGGTCTGCGGACCGCCGTGACCTCGTTCTCCGCCGTCGCGCTCGCGGAGGTGGAGGAGCTGGCGCGCTACCGCGACCGCGCCGACGGCACCGCCGCCGCGCAGCTGCGGCGCGCCTACGACTGGATGCGCCGGGCCGGTCTGAGCCTGCACCACCGTGATGCCATCACGCCCCTCGCGAGCACCCCCTCGGTACGGGTCACGCGACGGGTGCACGACCAGTACGCGCGCCCGCTGGAGATCACCGATCTCGTGGTGGACGCCCAACGGGACGCGCTGGTCTACGAGTTCACACTGCCGGGCCGAGCGGTACCGGCCCCGGCGAACCAGCATCGGTCACCCGTTCGGCGGACTGCCCACGCCGGTTTCCGGAGATGACGGAGATCATCGGAACACGGCACGGCTTCCCCGCACGGCTTCCCCAGGCGACTTCCGAAAGGATCCATCCCCATGGCCACCTTCACGACCTCCGACGGAACCGAGCTCTACTACAAGGACTGGAGCGAGGGGCAGCCGGTGGTGTTCAGTCACGGCTGGCCCCTCAACGCGGACGCCTGGGACGGCCAGGCCCGGCTGGTCGCCGAGCACGGCTTCCGGGCGATCGCACACGACCGCCGCGGGCACGGCCGCTCCGGACAGCCCTGGCAGGGCAACCACATGGACCGGTACGCCGACGACCTGGCCGAGCTGATCGAGGCGCTGGACCTCCGCGACGCGGTCCTGGTGGGGCATTCGACCGGCGGTGGCGAAGTGGCCCGGTACATCGGACGGCACGGGACCGCGCGGGTCGCCAAGGTGGTGCTGCTGGGCGCGGTGCCGCCGCTGATGCTGCGGACGGAGGCCAGTCCGGAGGGCACGCCGAAGGACGTCTTCGACGGGATCCGGGCCGGCGTCGCGGCGGACCGCTCGCAGTTCTACTGGGAGCTGAGCGAGAGCTTCTACGGCTTCAACCGGCCCGGCGCCGCCGTGTCGGAGGGCGTGCGGCGGGCGTTCTGGATGTGGAGCATGCAGGCCGGGCTGAAGGGCGCCTACGACTGCGTCGCGCAGTTCTCGGAGACCGACTTCACCGAGGACCTCGGGCGCATCGACGTGCCGACGCTCGTCGCGCACGGGGACGACGACCAGATCGTGCCGATCGCCGCCTCGGCCCACCGGACCTCCCAGCTCGTCAAGGACGCGACGCTGAAGGTGTACCCGGGCGCGCCGCACGGCCTGGTCGGCGACTTCGAGAAGGCGTTCAACGACGATCTGCTGAACTTCCTGCGCGGCTGACCCGCACACCGGAATCGGCGGCCAAACGCCAGCCAGCCGCGTCACCAACCTGCCCGAACAGCACACCTAGCCCGGCAGCCTGGCCATGACGAGCCGTACCCGGGGGCTGCCGTCCGGTCGCCGCCCGAACTCGGGCAGCGCGTGGAGCTCCACCCGGAAGCCGGCCTCCGTGAGTCCGCGCCGCACGTCTCCCAGGCGGAACGCGCGGTAGTACATGACGAACGGGGGCCGCCAGAGCGCGTTGCGCACCCGCATCACGGTGTCGAAGCCGAGCAGTGTCCAGTAGCCGGGCGAGCCCGGGCGGGGCGGGGCGACCAGCGGGAACGCGAAGCTGCCGCCCGGCCGCAGGACGGACCGGACCTGCGCGAACAGCCCGGGCAGTTCGCGGGGCAGGAAGTGCCCGAAGGCCCCGAAGGTCACCACCAGGTCGAACGCGGGCGCGAAGGGCAGGGCACGGGCATCGGCCCGGACCCAGGAGACCGGCGGGCCCGTCGGCGCGGCCTGCTTCCGTGCGACGTCGAGCATGCCCGCGCTGAAGTCGACGCCGGTGACCCGCTCACGGCACACCTGCGCAAGGACCCCGACGCCCGCTCCGGTGCCGCAGCACAAGTCGAGTCCGGCGTCGTAGGGCCCGGTCCGCCGCAGCAGCGAGCCGACGGCGTCGAGGACCGCCTCGGGTGTACGGAACGGCGTGTGGTCGAACTTCGGCGCGAGGAGGTCGTAGCCGCGCTCGACGGACGACAGCGCCTGGACGGCGAGCTCGCGCAGACTGGGGCCTTCGGGGCTGAACATCGGCTCAGCCTAGGGCGCGGCGCCGCGGAGTTGCGTCAGGAGCCCCCTCCAGGGAGGCCCGCTGCTCCAGGACGGCGAGCACGCGCTCGCACCAGCGGAGGTTCTCCTCCTCGAAGCCGATGCCTCCCATCAGGGTGAGGTACGGGCCGACGCGGTCGGCCTCCCGGAGATACTCCTCCTCGCTGCGGCCGGCCAGGAGGCGCTCGCGCACGCGCCGGTACCGGGCGAGCTTGCCGCGGGCCCACGCCTGGCGCTCCTCGACCAGCGCGCGGGTCGCCCCGGGATCGGCGCCGTCCATCGCCTGGATCTTGATGAGGAGTTCGTCGCGGATGGCGGTGGGACGACGGGGTGGTGCGGCGGCGAACGTGCGCAGGTCCGCACGGCCGGCCTCGGTCAGCGTGAACATGCGCTTGTCGGGCCGCCGTTCCTGGCGGACCACCCTGGCCTCGATCAGCCCGTCCTGCGCGAGGCGCTCCAGTTCCCGGTAGAGCTGCTGCGGGGTCGAGGCCCAGAAGTTGGCCAGCGACACGTCGAAGACCTTCGACAGCTCGTACCCCGAGGCCTCACCCTCCAGGAGCGCGGCGAGAACGGCGTACTTGAGAGACATGTGGACACCGTACCAACGGGTGACTAATGTACTCCGGACCTACTCAACAAATTGACTAAGGCGGATTCGATGCGTGCATTCCGGGAGGCCGTCGAGAAGCTCGACCTCGACGCCGCCGAGGCGCTGCTGGCGCCGGACGTGGTCTTCACCAGCCCGGTCGTGTTCAAGCCGTACGCCGGGAAGGCGATCACGGCCGCGATCCTGCGCGCGGTATCCGAGGTCTTCCAGGACTTCCGTTACGTGCGTGAGATCAACGACGCGAACGGCCGCGACCACGCCCTGGTCTTCACCGCGCGCGTGGGTGACCGGGAGATCAACGGCTGCGACTTCATCCACGTCGACGAGGACGGGCTCATCGACGAATTCACGGTCATGGTGCGCCCGTTGTCGGGGGCTCAGGCCCTCGCGGCGGCCATGGGTGAGCAGTTCGAGCGGATCGCCGAGGAGGTGCGCGCCCGCTCGGTCTGAGCGACAGGTCCACCGATCCGTTTCCCGCGTTCTCCCGGCGCCCGCGGACGGTTCACGGTTGGATGTCCCCATGACGTCCGCCGAGCACGACCGGCTGATGCGGGCCAACCAGGCGAACTGGGACGCCCGCACGCCCGTCCACCTCGCCAGCCGGTTCTACGGCCTCCACGAGGACCTCGACCCCGAGCGCTGGTTCGCCCCGTTCGAGTGGGAGGACCTCGGCGAGCTGGCCGGGCGTGACGTGCTCCATCTCCAGTGCCATCTCGGCACGGAGACGATCGCCTTCGCGCGGCGTGGCGCCCGGGCCGTCGGCCTCGACTTCTCCGCGGCGTCCGTGGCGGCCGCCCAGGACATCGCGGCGACCGCAGGCGCCGACGTGTCGTACGTCCGGGCGAACGTGTATGACGCCGTCGAGGCCCTGGCCGGGCGGCGGTTCGACGTCGTGTACACCGGCAAGGGCGCCCTGTGCTACCTGCCGGACCTGGACCGGTGGGCGGAGACCATTCACCGACTGCTGCGGCCCGGGGGCCGGTTGTACGTCGTCGAGTTCCATCCCCTGCTCAACTCGCTCGGACCGAAGCCCGCTCCGGGCGAGGGACCCGAGCTGCTCCTGCGCCACGACTACCTGGGCGGCGCCGGCCCGGTGCACCGCGACGGAACCCACACCTACACGGACGGCCCGGCCGTCGAGGGCGCCACGGACAGTTACGAGTGGATGCACGGAATCGGCGAGGTCCTCACCGCGTTGACGGGGGCGGGACTCGCCGTGCGGCGGCTGCGGGAGGGTGACGAACTCCCCTGGCCGCGCTGGCCGCAGATGGTACGCACCGAGTCCGGCTGGTGGCGCCTGCCCGAGCCGCGGATCCCGTTGCTGTACGGGCTGCTGGCCACGCGCTGAGATAATCCTGCCCCGTCCGCCTCTCCCGGTGGTACAGTGCGAAGAGCACTCGTGCACGCCCCTTTTGCGGGCGCCGGTGCCAGTTCTTCTCTCTCTTCATCCTTTCCAGCACCACGACGTGTTCCGTCGTATCCGAGGTGCTGTCTCTCCGCCGCCCGGAGGCGTGCCCCAGGCCCCTCCCCTCGCGGCCCTCTCCCCCTCCCCTCGCATGTCCTGTGCCTGCCGTCCGTGAAAGGACACACACCACCATGACCACCACACTCGAAAACCCACCCCAACAGCAGCAGACCCCGGACCGGACCGTCTCCGGCGTCCTCGACGTCGACGCGGGCGGGAAGGGGCACCTGCGCGGCGAGAACTGCCTGCCCACGCCCACCGACGCGGCCGTCTCCCCCGCGCTGATCCGCCGGTACGGCCTGCGCAAGGGCGACCTCGTCGAGGGCGTACTCGGCGACCGGCGCGGCCTCACCGGCGTCCTACGGGTCGAGGGCCGTACGGCCGACGGCCCGCGCGACCGGCGCGCCTTCCGGAACCTGACACCGCTGCATCCGCACGAGCGGCTGCGGCTGGAGCACCCGGCCGCCGGACTGGCCGGACGCGTCGTCGATCTGATCGCGCCGGTCGGCAAGGGCCAGCGCGGGCTCATCGTGGCGCCGCCCAAGACCGGCAAGACCGTCCTCCTCCAGCAGCTCGCGGCCGCCGTCACCGGCAACCATCCCGAGTGCCGGCTGATGATGCTGCTGCTCGACGAGCGGCCTGAGGAGGTCACCGACATGCGGCGCTGTGTGCGGGGCGAGGTGTACGCCTCGACGTTCGACCGCAGCGCCAAGCAGCACGTCGCGCTCGCCGACCTCGTGGTCGAGCGGGCCAAGCGGCTCGTCGAGGCCGGCGAGGACGTCGTCATCCTCCTCGACTCGCTGACCCGGCTGTGCCGGGCGCACAACAACGCGGCCGCTTCCGGCGGCCGCATCCTCACCGGGGGCGTAGACGCGTCCGCGCTGGCCGGGCCCAAGCGGTTCTTCGGCGCCGCCCGGTCGGCCGAGGAGGGCGGTTCCCTCACGATCCTCGCGACCGCCCTGGTGGAGACCGGCTCCCGGGCCGACGACTTCTACTTCGAGGAACTGAAGAGCACCGGCAACATGGAGCTCCGCCTGAGCCGGGACCCGGCGTCCCGCCGGGTGTTCCCGGCCGTCGACATCATCCCCTCGGGCACCCGCCGCGAGGAACTGCTCCTGCCGCCCGCCGAATTGGCGGCCGTCCACGGTCTGCGGCGCGTGCTGCAGGGGCGGGAGGGGCAGGGCGCCCTGGAGACGCTCCTGGAGCGGATGCGCGAGACACCGGACAACGCGACGTTCCTGCGGCGCATCCAGCCCACCCTGTCCGCGGGCTGACGCGCAGCACTCTGCCATTCGGGTGCCGGAACGCGCGGTGTGCGGCCCCGTCGTCGCCGTGCGGAGCAGGTCCGTTTCTACGTTGATCATATGATCATCGGATTCTCTTCCCGGGTGACCCTGTCGGCGGGTGTGCTCTGCCTCGCGGGGCTCATGGCCCTGACGCCCGCCGCGGCGGCCGGTCCCGGCGGGGCGGAGCCCACCCCGCCGGGCGGGCCGAGGGCCGCGGCGCCGCACCCCTCACTGCTGTACCGTCCCGGCACCCAGGTCCGCCTGCGCGCCGGGGCGTCTCGCGTCCCGAAGGTCTCCGCACTGTCCTGGCTGGTGGCCGACGCCAGCACCGGTGAGGTGCTCGCCGCGCACAACGCCCACCGCAGGCTGCCCCCGGCCAGCACCCTGAAGACCCTGTTCGCCCTCACCGTGTTGCCCGGACTGCCGGCGGGCATCCGGCACACGGTCCGCGCAGGGGAGCTGAGGGGCATCGGAGCCGGCAGCAGCCTGGTCGGTGTCGCCGAGGGCCGTACGTACCGGATCGCCGACCTGTGGCGCGGTGTCTTCCTCAACTCGGGCAACGACGCCGTGCACGTCCTGGCCGAGCTCAACGGCGGCTGGCGGCTCACGGCCGAGCGGATGCAGGCCAAGGCCCGGTCCCTCGGCGCCCACGACACCCGCGTGGTGTCGCCCGACGGCTACGACGCACCGGGCCAGGTGTCGTCGGCGTACGACCTGGCGGTGTTCGGCCGGGTGGGGCTGCGCAACCCCGACTTCGCCCGGTACTGCGCCACGGTCGAGGCCAAGTTCCCCGGCGGCGGCAACTGGTCGTACCCGATCCTCAACACCAACCGGCTGCTCAGCGGCGCCCAGGGCGTGAAGCCGTACCGGGGGCTGATCGGGATCAAGAACGGTTACACCAGCAAGGCCGGCAGCACGCTCGTCGCGGCGGCGCGGCGGGACGGGCGCACCCTGGTCGTGACGGTGATGAACCCTCAGGAGGGCGGTGGCTCCGCCGTGTACGAGGAGGCGCGCTCGCTGCTCGACTGGGGCTTCGGATCGGCCGGGAGGGTCGAGGCGGTGGGCTCGCTCGGCGCGCCGCCCGCACCCGCGCGGCCGGCGGTGACGACGCCGCCCGCGGTCGCGGCGGCCGTGCAGGCCGAGCGGGGGTCCGTCTGGACGGAGGCGGGGCTGATCGTGGGCGCCGTCGGTACGGGCGCGGCGGTCGTGGTGCTGGTGCTGCGGCTCCCGGTCCGCAGGCCCGGCCGGGGCTGACCGGCCGGCAGCCACAGCAGCAGGCCCAGAGTGATCCAGGCGTAGGTGTTGCTGCCCAGGAACCCGTCGACGCCGGACGCGTCGTCGTACCACAGCCACACCACGCTCGTGCACAGCACCCCGTACAGGGCGCCCGCCACCCGGGGGCGCCCCGCCCGGACCAGCACGGCGAAGGACGGGAGCAGCCAGACGAGATGGTGCACCCAGGTGATCGGGCTGACGAGGCAGGCGGCGAGGCCGGTCAGGGCGAACGCGGCCGTCCAGTCCCCCGCCGCGGCCGCCCGTCGCGCCCGCAGCGCCCACACGCCGAGGATCAGCAGGACCGCCACCGCCCACACCGCGCGGTCCGGTTCGCCGAGCCGCGCCAGGGCGCCCTGCACCGACTGGTTGGAGACGTAACCGAGGCGTCCCACGCGGCTGGTGTCCCACAGCGCCTCGGTCCAGTAGAAGCGCGAGGCGTCCGGGTCCACCCCGGCCGCGAGGGCCGTGGCTCCCGCCGCGACGGCCGTGGCGACCGCTGCCGCGCGCCGGCGCCCGGCCACCAGCAGCAGACCGATGAACAGCGCCGGCGTGAGCTTGACCGCGGCCGCGAGGCCGATGCCGGCGCCTGCCAGGCGTCCTCGTCCGGTGGCGAGCAGCGTCGCGTCGGCGAGCACGAGCGCCAGCAGCAGGAGGTTGACCTGCCCGAAGCTGAAGGTGTCGCGGAGTGGTTCGAACAGGGCGAGCAGACAGGCGATCAGAGCCCAGCCGTACCAGCCGGGGCGCCGCCGGTCGGATCCGGCGAGCAGGCGCAGGACCACAGCCAGGGCGGCCAGGTTGAGCAGCAGAGCCACGGCGATCGCGGCGTGCAGCGACAGCAGGGCCATGGGCAGCATGGCGACGGCGGCGAACGGCGGGTAGGTGAAGCCGTACGGTGTGCCGGGCACCCGGTAGTCGTAGACGCGACCGCCGTGGTGGACCCAGGAGTCGATGCTGCCGTAGTAGACGCGCAGGTCGAACCAGTCGCGCAGCAGCGGCACGGTCGCGGTGAAGAGCGTCACCAGCGCGGCCAGGGCGAGCACCAGCAGCAGCCGGCCCCGGTCGGTGCGCGGCAGAGCGGGGGTCATGCGGCGCTACCCGGCGCCGGGGCGAGTTCGGTCTGGCGGGCCTGCCACAGCACGACGACCGCGAGTGCCCCGCCGGAGACGGCCAGCACGAGTTGTCCGGTGTCCGCCGGGCCGCCGCTGGGCAGGACGCACAGCGCGAGGACGCCCGTCACCGCCGCCGTGCGGTGGCGTACGGACGTACTGGGTGCGGCGGCGGCGATGAGGAACAGGCCCCACAGGGCGTACCAGGGGCGGATCGCCGGGCCGAGCGCGGCCACCGCCGCCAGGGACAGGCCGAGCGCGTACACGGGCCGGGGGCGCAGCCGCAGCCAGATCAGCACGATCGCGGTCACCGCGGTCAGGATGCCCAGCGCGTGCCAGGCGGGGACCGCCAGCGGCGCGAGGCCGCTGCCGAGGTGCTCCAGCAGGGCCCGGGTGGCGCGCCCCAGGAGCGTGGTCAGGGCCCAGTTCTGGGGTGAGGCGGGGGTGTTCAGGGCGCCGACCCAGCCGTATCCGGTGCCGGCCACGGCCGTCGCGGCGACGGTGGTCGCGGCGGCTGCGAGGGTGGTCGGCACCAGGGCCTGCACCGGGCTGCGGCCCGCGCGGAGCTGGAGGACGACGACGGCGGCGAGACCGAGCGCTGCGGGCGCCTTGACCAGGGCGGCGAGGGTGACGAGGACGGCGCCGAGGACCGGCCACCGGCCGAGCGCCGCCACCAGGCCGATGCCGAGCAGGCCGAGCATGACGGCGTCGTTGTGGGCGCCCGCGACCAGGTGCAGCAGCACCAGCGGGTTGAGGGCGCCGAGCCACAGCGCGGCGGACGGGTCGGCGCCGCTGTGGCGGGCGAGGCGGGGCAGCGCGGCCGCCATCAGGGCCACCCCGGCGAGGGCGACGAGCCGCATCCCGAACAGCCCGGCGGGCAGTTCACCGCGGGTCAGACCGGACAGGGCCGCCGCGACGGCGAGGAACACCGGGCCGTACGGGGCGCCGGTGTGCCGCCAGAGGGGCGCGACCTCGTCGGCGAGCGGACCGCCGAGCCGGGACGGCCCGTGCGCGTACACGTCCATGTGCGCCTCGACCATCGCCCCTTGGGCGAGGTAGCTGTAGACGTCGCGGCTGAACAGCGGCGGGGCGATCAGCAGCGGGGCCGCCCAGACGACGAGGACGAGCAGCAGGGCGCGCGGAGCCGGTGGTCGCGGTCCGCGGACCAGTCGGCCCAGCAGCAGCCAGGCCGCGATCAGCAGGACGACGCCGAAGTACACGACGACCAGGCCCAGGGCGGCGCGGGCGGATGCCGGGTGGAGGAGGTCCGCCACGGGCAAGGCGCCGGCCGTCTCACCGCCCAGGGCGAGGCAGGCGGTACCGGCCAGGCCGAGTACCTGGCAGCGGCGGAGATCGACGGGGAAAGCCATGGCCAACACTCGGGCAGCGTGTCAACGGCGCATGACCGGGAGGGGACGCTTCCCTCTCCAGCGGGCGGCCCGCGTGTGACCGGCCGGTGATCACTGGCCGAAGCGGCACCGACGCGGCGACGGCCCCGCCGCGACGGTGACCCGGAATGGGATCCGTGCTCAGAAGACCGACACGCCGGTCAGGGTCGTGAAGCGGTCGAGCGCCGCCACGCCCGCCACCGAGTTGCCCCGCTCGTCGAGCCCCGGGCTCCACACGCACAAGGTGCAGCGGCCGGGCACGACCGCGATGATGCCGCCCCCGACCCCGCTCTTGCCGGGCAGGCCCACGCGGTACGCGAAGTCGCCCGCGGCGTCGTAGGTGCCGCAGGTCAGCATGATCGCGTTGATCTGCTTGGCCTGGCTGCGGGTCAGAAGGCGGGTCCCGTCGGCGCGGATGCCGTGCCGGGCGAGGAAGCCCGTGGCGAGCGCGAGGTCGGCGCAGGACGCGGCGATCGAGCACTGCCGGAAGTACTGCTCCAGGAGCGTCGGCACGGGGTTGTCGATGTTGCCGTAGGACGCCATGAAATGGCCGAGCGCGGCGTTGCGGTCGCCGTGGGCGGACTCGGAGGCGGCGACCTCCTGGTCGAAGGTCAGGCCGGGGTTGCCGCTCTCCGTCCGCAGGAACGACAGCAGTTCGCCCGACGCGTCGCCGGTACGGGTGTGCAGCCGGTCGGTGACGACGAGGGCGCCCGCGTTGATGAACGGGTTGCGCGGGATGCCGTTCTCGTACTCCAGCTGGACCAGGGAGTTGAAACGGTTGCCGGAGGGCTCGCGGCCCACGTGATCCCACAGGGCGTCGCCCTCGCGGGCCAGGTCGAGGGCGAGGGTGAAAACCTTGGTGAGGGACTGTGCGGAGAACGGCTGCCGCCAGTCCCCCACCCCGTACACCGTGCCGTCGAGGTCGGCGACGGCCATGCCGAAGCGGCGCGGGTCGCAGGCGGCGAGCGCCGGGATGTAGTCGGCGGGCCGGCCGCGGCCGGGGGTCCGCTCGATCTCCTCGGCGATGCGCTCGAGAACCGGCTGGAAGGTCGTCGACGACGTCATGATCGCCATTGTCCCTCCGCCGGTCCCGGTGCGCTCATGCGGGTCAGGCCGGGGTGTGCCCGCTGCCCGCCAGGACCTCGGGGCGTAGCAGGGCGGTGAGGGTCTCGGCGGGGAGCAGGCCCTTCTCCAGGACGAGTTCGGCGACTCCGCGGCCGGTGGCGAGGGCCTCCTTGGCGATGTCGGTGGCGGCGGTGTAGCCGATGTGCGGGTTGAGGGCGGTGACCAGGCCGATGGAGTTCTCC
>NZ_JNXI01000012.1 GCF_000717055.1 Streptomyces iakyrus
CCGCAACCCGGTGAACGTCTCCACCCACACCGGCTCAGCCCTCAACACCCCACCCATACAGGCAAAATGCCCGCCACCAAGCCTTCTGCAACACCCTTTGGGGCAGGGTGTCACCGCCGGGGGCGCAGCCTTGGGGACTACCTTCAGCTGGACGGTCTCGGTGTCGCCAGCGTCGAACCACTCGCGGCGTCGGCCACCGCCTCTGCCGCGGAGGACAAGGTCTTGTCCATATCAGTCACTTCTGTGTGTCGGGGCAATCCGGCCGTGAACCTCGCCGAGTCCGAGAGTGGTGCCGCTGGGCCCGGGTGCGGTCGCGGTGATCACCACCTCGTCATGGTCTTCAAGGAAGGTGCGGATGCTGCCGTCCGGCAGCTGCAGAGGTTCGTTGCCTCCCCAAGTGAGCTCGATGAAGGAGCCGCGTTCGGTGGCTCGGGGTCCGCTGATGGTGCCGGATGCGAAGAAGTCACCGGTGCGCAGGGAGGCTCCATTGATGGTCATGTGCGCCAGCTGCTGGGCGGCGGTCCAGTACATCGACGCGAACGGAGGCCGGGAGACGACGTGGCCGTTGAGTGAGACTTCGAGCCGGATGTCGAGGCCCCAGGGGTCGGCGTCGGTGTCGTCCAGGTACGGCAGCGGCCGGGGCGCCCGGGCGGGCGGCGCCACCCGTGCGGCCTCCAGTGCGGCGAGGGGCACGATCCACGGTGCGGCGGAGGTGGCGAAGGACTTGCCGAGGAACGGGCCGAGTGGGGCGTACTCCCATGCCTGGATGTCGCGGGCGGACCAGTCGTTGACCAGGCAGACGCCGAAGACGTGCTGGGGAAAGGCCGCGAGGTCGACCGGCCGGCCGAGAGTGCTCGGGGTGCCGACTACGAAGCCAAGCTCGGCCTCGATGTCGAGCCGGGCCGACGGGCCGAAGACCACCTCGCCGTCCGGGGTGCGGCGCTGGCCCTGCGGTCGGATGACGGGGGTGCCGGAGACGACCACGGTGCCGGCGCGTCCGTGGTAACCGATGGGGAGATGCTTCCAGTTGGGAGGCAGCGGGGGCTGGCCGGGCCGGAACAGGTTGCCGAGGTTGGTGGCGTGGTGCTCCGAGGCGTAGAAGTCCACGTAGTCGGCGACCGTGAACGGCAGGACCATCGCGGCTTCGTCGACGGCGACGAGCAGCGGCTCGAGGTCGTGACGGCGGGTCGGGTCGGTGAGCCAGTCGGTCAGGGTGACTCGGGTGCGGGTCCAGGCGTCGGGTCCGGCGGCGAGCAGTCGGTCAAGGCTGCCGGCGGCGAACAGGGCGGCGTGGGCGGGATCCAGTCGTGCGGACGCGGCAGTGAGGTCCAAGACGTGGTCGCCGATGCGGACGCCGACCCGGGTGTCGCCGGTGGAGGTGGTGAACGCGCCGTACGGGAGGGTTTGGATTCCGAACGGGTGGTCGTCCGGCAGCTCCAGCCAGGTCCGGCCGACGGTGGTGTGGGGGCGGGTGTCGATGGTCATGGTCGGGTCTCCTCGATCAGGCCCAACGCGGTCAGGTCGTCGAGTGGCTCGTCGATGCTGCACGTGCCGAACGACTCGAACTGACGGCGCACGGAGTGGGTGGTTTCGACGTCGAGTCGGCGGAATGCCTCGGCGACCGAGGCCGGGCTGCGGTCGGCGAGGATCGAGGCGACGGACGAGGTGGGGCTGCCGGCCAGGGCGGCCGAGGTCGCCAGCAGGACGTTGAGGAATCCGTGGTGCTCGAACCCGGTGACAGGGTCGCGGTGACGGACAGCGTGATGCAGGCCGGCGGTGAGCTTGAACGACAGCCGGTTGCGGGTGGCGTTACCGATGGCCGCGGCGAGCTCGTACTCGGTCGGGAAGGCCGTGGCCGTGGTTCCGCCGGTGCGTAGTTTCAAGTGGTGGCGGGTGAGTGCCAGAAAGCGGCACAGGGCGTGGTCGACTTCGCCGACGGGGACCTCGAGGTAGCCCGTCACGTGGGCGGGCAGCTCGCTATCCAGCTGCGTGATGAGCGCAGCGACGCGCTGCCCGCGCAGCAGCGGGACCTCGACCGCGACGAGCGTCGCCTTCGGGGTGTCCGAGGCGGCAGCGACGGCCGCGGACAGTCCGTCCATGCCGCCGGGCACGGTTACCGAGGCCTTGATCCGGGAGGCGGTGGGCAGGTGCTTCACCAGTTCCGGCCAGCGGGCGTCGGCGCAGACGAACGCCCCCACGTACGCCGCCTGCGCCGATGCCTTCCAGGCCAGGTGCCCCTCCACCGCATCGGCCATCGCGGCATTGCCGGGCGGGAAGAGCGCGGCGTCGTCGAACAGGCCTTGGAACCATGCCTTGCCCACGGGCGCCCACTCGGCGGCGTGCCGGCCTGCGGTCATGCGTCCGGACCCCGTCCTGCCCACGACCAGGCGTAGATTCCGTCGTCGGTGGCGCGGCCCCCCTCGCCGAGGGCGAGCGGACGGAAGGTGTCCACCATCACCGCGAGCTCGTCGAACTCCTCGGCCCCGACGCCGGCCTCGACGGCGCCTGGCTGCGGGCCGTGCGAGTGGCCACCGGGGTGCAGAGAGACCGATCCGACGTTGATGCCGGACCCTTTGCGGGCCTCGTAGTAACCGCCGACGTAGAACATGACCTCGTCGGAGTCGACGTTGGCGTGGTAGTACGGCACCGGCACTGCCAGCGGGTGGTAGTCGACCTTGCGGGGCACGAAGTTGCAGATCACGAAGTTGCGGCCCTCGAAGACCTGGTGCACCGGCGGCGGCTGGTGGACCCGGCCGGTGATCGGTTCGTAGTCGGCGATGTTGAACGCGTACGGGTACAGGCAGCCGTCCCAGCCGACCACGTCGAACGGGTGCCGGGGCACCACGTGCACCGTCCCGGCCAGGCCTCCGGGGCCCGTTCCGCGGTGCTTGACGTAGACCTCCACGTCCTGCTCCTCGACCACGCGCGGCGTGGTGGGGGTGCGCAGGTCCCGCTCGCAGTAAGGCGCGTGCTCCAGGAACTGGCCGTACTGCGAGAGGTACCGCTTGGGCGGGGCGATGTGGCTGTTGGCCTCGATCGCGTACAGCCGCAGCGGGCCGTCGCCGGACGGTACCCACCGGTGAGTGGTGGCCCGGGGCAGGATCACGTAGTCGCCCTGCCCGACGTCCAGGTCACCGAAGACCGTCTCCACGGTGCCGGTGCCGGACTCGACGTACACGCACTCGTCGCCGGTCGCGTTGCGGTACAGCGGCGAGGTCTCACCGACCGCCGCGTAGCCGATCCGCACATCCCCGTTGCCGAGCACCAGACGCCGGCCGGTGACCGCGTCGGTGGACTTCCACTCCTGGCCGGTAAACAGTTCGTGCAGCCTCAGGTGCCGTGGGGTCAGCGGCTCGTTCGGCACTGTGGTCTGGTCGGGCAGCTCCCAGGTGCGGGCATCGGCGATCGCCGAGGGTACGTGGACGTGGTAGAGCAGCGAGGAGTCGGAGGAAAAGCCCTCCTCGCCCATCAGCTCCTCGTAGTACAGGTTGCCGGCCGGATCACGGAACTGGGTGTGCCGCTTCGGCGGGATCTTCCCGTTGCGCTGGTAGTGGGCCATGGCGTCCTGCCTTCCTGGGGTGGCCGCGGTCAGAGGTTGCCGCGTCGGTCCTGCTCGCGCTCGATGGCCTCGAACAGGGCCTTGAAGTTGCCCTTGCCGAAGCCCAGCGAGCCGTGCCGCTCGATGAACTCGAAGAACACCGTCGGCCGGTCGCCCAGGGGCTTGGTGAAGATCTGGAGCAGGTAGCCGTCCTCGTCGCGGTCGACCAGGATGCCGCGCTTTTGCAGCTCTTCGATCGGAACCCGCACTTCACCGATCCGAGCGCGGAGTTCGGGGTCCTCGTAGTAGGAGTCCGGGGTGTTGAGGAACTCGATACCCTCGCGGCGCAGCTCGTCGACGGTGCGGAGGATGTCGTTGGTCGCCAGGGCCAGGTGCTGGGCGCCAGGACCGTCGTAGAACTCCAGGTACTCGTCGATCTGACTCTTCTTCTGCGCGATCGCGGGCTCGTTGAGCGGGAACTTCACCCGGTGGTTGCCGGACGCGACCACCTTCGACATCAGTGCGGAGTAGTCGGTGGCGATGTCGTCACCGATGAACTCGGCCATGTTCGTGAAGCCGAGCACCTTGTTGTAGAACTCGACCCACTCGTCCATCCGGCCGAGCTCGACATTGCCGACGATGTGGTCCAATGCCTGGAAGATCCGCTTCGGGGCACCCTCGCGCTTCTGGTAGGACGAGGTGCGGGCGACGTACCCGGGCAGGTACGGGCCGGCATAGTTCGACCGGTCGACCAGCGTGTGCCGGGTCTCGCCGTACGTCGCGATCGCGGCCGTTCGCACGGTGCCGTGCTCGTCGGAGACGTCGTGCGGCTCTTCGAGGACGGTGGCACCCACCGAGCGCGCGTGCTCGATGCACTTGTCGACGTCGGGCACCTCGAGAGCGATGTCGATGATGCCGTCGCCGTGCTTGGCGTGGTGGGCGATGATCGGGCTCGACGGATGGACGCCGCCCTTGAACACGAACCGGACCGCGCCGGACTTGAGCACGTAGGCCATGTGGTCGCGTTCGCCGGTCTCCGGACCGGAGTAGGCCACGAGCTCCATGCCGAAGGCGGACTGGAAGAAGCGCGCGGCCTGGGTGGCGTTCCCGACGGCCCACACCGCCGCGTCCCAGCCGGTGACCGGGAACGGATCGTTTCCGGCGTCGTACTCGACGAGGCCGACGAGCTGCTTGAGGGTGTCGAGGTCGAGCTCGGCGAGCCGCTCCTCGTTGGTCAGCGTGTCCTTCAGCGACATGGTCGAGGTCCTTTCGTCCATAACGTCGTGAGAAGCAGACACCACACTTTGAGAACTCTGCAATGTGCCCATTTCGAAGTGGGCAAGGTGACCAGTTGAGCCCGGCAGAGGCGACCGCAGCTAGTCAAAATGGCTACCTTGGCGCCATGAATGACGCGAACTGCGAACTGGACGAGCTCGACGTGGCACTCCTTACCGCCCTCTCCGAGAACCCCCGCGTGGGCGATCTGGAGCTCTCGCGCCTGACCAAGGTCGCGCGGGCAACGGTTCAGAGCCGGTTGAGGCGACTGACGGAGACGGGCGTGATCAGCGACTGGGACCCCTCGGTGGATGCCGCAGCGGCTGGGTTCCCGGTCCAGGCGTTCGTGACCCTCGAGATCGCCCAGGGGGCGTTGGACGATGTGGCCGCCGACCTTGAGGGCATCCCGCACGTCCTCGAGGCCTACGTCACCACAGGCTCTTCCGACGTGCTGTGCAAGGTGGCCACACCTTCGCACCAAGAGCTGCAGGCCACGCTGGTCAGGCTGAACCGGTCCGCCTCGGTCGTCCGATCGACCAGCGTGATGGTGCTCTCTGTCCTGGTTCCCCCGCGCATTCTTCCGCTGCTGCGCACCGCCACCCCGACCCGGCCGGGCCGCGCGCCGGCCTACCGCAGGACCTGAAGACCGGGACTACCGACCAGTACTCGATTCTCGGTCCAAGGGGTTGTCAGGGATTGAAGCGCCACCCTACGGTGTCCGCACTCTCAACATTTGAGAGCGCATAGCCAGAACATGAGAACGGATGGCTGATGATCCCCACTTCACCACCGCCCGGCTCCTCCAGCCGTGGCCCGCTGACAGGCCTCAAGGTGCTCGACGCCGGCAACGTGTTCGCGGCGCCCTTCGCTGCCGCCCTGCTCGGTGATCTCGGAGCGGACGTCGTCAAGATCGAGGTTCCTTCGGTCGGGGACCCACTGCGCGGCCTGCAGCCGTTCGACGGCGAGGAGTCACTGCTGTGGGCGTCGCTGGCTCGCAACAAGCGGTCGATCACGCTCGATCTCCGCCAGGACGAGGGCCGCGACCTCTTCCTGCGGCTCGTTGCCGAGCACGACGTACTGCTGGAGAACTTCCGCCCCGGCACGCTCGACCGCTGGGGCCTCGATGTCGAGACGCTGCGCCAGGCCAACCCCGACCTCGTGGTCACGCGCGTGAGCGGCTACGGACAGTCCGGACCGTACGCGCCGATGCCCGGCTTCGGCACTCCGGCCACCGCGTTCAGCGGCTATGTGCACAGCACCGGATTTCCCGACGGGCCACCGGTGCTCCCTCCGATCAACCTCGTCGACTACGTCGCGGGTCTCTTCGCCGCCTTCGGAACCATGTCAGCGCTCTATCACCGCGACGCTCTCGGCGGCGAAGGGCAGGAGGTCGATGTCGCGCTGTACGAGTCGGTACTGCGGTTCCTCGAAGCGTTCGTCACCCAGTACGACCGCCTGGGCACCGTGCACGAGCGCCAGGGCAACCAGGTTCCCGCGACCGTCCCCTGCGGGCTGTTCCAGGCATCGGACGACGTGTGGATGGTGCTCTCCACCAGCACCGACAAGACCTTCAACCGCCTCGCCGCGCTGATGGGCCGCGAGGACATGACCACCGACCCCCGCTACCGCACCAACCGCGACCGGGTGCTCAACCGCGAGGCGGTCAACGGCATCGTCACCGACTGGTTCGGCGCCCGGACCGGCGAGGAGCTGCAGAAGGCGTGCGACGACGCCGGGGTCCCGGTGAGCCGGGTCAACACCATGGCCGACGTCTTCGCCGATCCGCACGTCCGGCAGCGCGAAAGCCTGATCGAGGTCGAGCACCCCGCCCTCGGCACCCTCACCATGCCCGCCATCGTTCCCCGCTTCTCCCGCACCCCGGGCGAGGTCCGCACCGCCGGCCCGGCCCTCGGCCAGCACACGTACGAAGTGCTGTCAGGACTCGGGCTCAGCGACGACGAGCTGGACCGACTCGCCCAGGCAGGGGTGATCTGAGATGAACGTAGAAGTCACCGACGTGGTGCTGCGCGACGGGCTCCAGGACGAGGACGTCGTCGTGGCCACCCGCGACAAGATCGCCATCGCCCAGGCACTGGTCGACGCCGGCATCACCACCTTCGAGGTCGCCTCCTTCGTCAACCCCGCACGCGTGCCCCAGATGGCTGACGCCGGCGACGTCGTCGACGGCACCCGTGGCCTCGGGGCGCGTCGCCTCGCGCTCGCCCTCAACGCCAAGGGAGTCCACCGGGCCGCAGCCAGCGGAGTGGAGGTCGTCGAGGTCGTTGCCTCCGCCAGCAGTGGCCACAGCCGCGCCAACGCGGGCCGCGATGTCGACCAGGCCATCGACGAACTGGCCGCAGCGGTCGCCGAGCACCCCGGCACAGCGTTCATCGCGGGCGTCTCCACCGCCTTCGTCTGCCCGTTCGACGGCCCGGTCCCGGCCGCCCGGCTCGTCGAGGTCGTCGCGCGAGTCGCCGGCATCGGCGTCGAGCGAGTCGGGCTGGCCGACACCCTCGGGATTGCGACACCCGAGCAGGTCGCAACCTCTGTCGCCGCGGTCCAGCAGGCCCTGCCGGACGTGGAGCTGGGCCTGCACCTGCACAACGCCAAGGACCAGGCCCTCGACACCGTCGACGCCGCCCTGGAGCTCGGGATCCGGCACTTCGACAGCGCCGTCGGCGGCTACGGCGGCTGCCCGTTCGCGCCCGGCGCGCACGGGAACCTCGCGACCGAGGCACTGGTCGCGCACCTCCACGCGCGCGGCGTGCACACCGGAGTCGACGTGTCCAAGCTGGCCGGCACTGCCCAGCTGGTCCAGCAGTCCCTTGTCCGCGGCGACCGGCTTCCCGTGCGGCCAACCCAGTGAGGACGTCATGACCACCTACCTGATCTCCATAGCGGCCCTGGTCGCCGTCTTCGCGATCGCCACCATCCGGCCCATCAACATGGGCATCCTGGGCTTCGCCGCCGCCTTCATCGTCGGCGGCTGGGTGTCCGGAATCCCCATCGAGGACATCCAGGCCTTCTTCCCCGGCGACATGTTCCTCGTCGTGTTCGGCATCACGCTGCTGTTCGGCATCGCCCGGGCCAACGGAACGATCGACCTGATCATGGAGGCCGCACTCAAGCTCGTCCGCGGCAAGCCGTGGGCGATCGTCTGGCTGATGTTCATGCTCGCCGCAGCGCTCATGGCGCTCGGATCCGTGCTGGCCGTCGGCATGCTCGCCCCGATCGCCATGCCCTTGGCCAAGAAGTACGGCATCGACCCGCTGCTGATGGGCATGATGCTCAGCCACGGCGCCCTCGGTGCCGCGTTCTCCCCGGTCACCGTCTACTCGGTCGGCATCGGGGAGCTGACCCAGGACCAGGGCATCGACGTCTCCCCGGTCCTGTTGTTCATCGTGCCGTTCGCGCTCAACCTGTGCCTGGCCGCGGTGCTGTTCCTCGTCCGCGGCCGCTCTTTGCTCCGGGCCACGGGCCCGGTCGGCGCCGAGGACCCGGTCGCCGCCAGCGATGGCACCCCTGGCGCCGACGGCGTGCCCGCACCCCGCACACCTGTCGCCGGTGCCACCGTCACCCGGCCCCGCCCCGCCACGCTGGTCACCGATCCCGTCATAGGCAAGGCCGCGGGCACCCGCCCGGCCGTCGAGAACTGGCTCACCTTCGCCTCCATCGGAGGGCTGCTCGTGGCCGCCCTCCTGGGGATCGACGTCGGCGTCACGTCCGTCTGTCTCGGCGCGTTGCTGCTGCTGGCTTCGCCCAAGACCGTGGAGCCCGCGATGAAAGCGATCTCATGGCCGGCGGTGCTCCTGGTCTGCGGCATCGTGACCTACATGGGCGTTCTGACCGAAAACGGCACTCTGGCCTACGTGGGCCAGAAGGCCATCGAAATCCCGTGGCCGGTGCTGACCGCCTTGGTCATGCTCGTCGCCGTCGGCCTCATCTCCGCCGTCGGCTCCTCCTTCGGCATCATCCTGATCTCGCTGCCACTGGCCGCGCCGCTGCTGGCCGGCGGCGAGCTCGGCGCTGTGGGCTTCGTGGTCGCACTCGCCTTCTGCGCCACCGTGGTCGACGTCAGCCCTTTCTCCACCAACGGCGTCATCGTGCTCGCCAGCGCACAGGTCGAGGACACGAAGCGGTTCCAGCGCCAGATGCTGCGCTACTGCGGCTACATCGTCGTAGTCGCGCCGCTGCTGGCCTGGGCCACGATCGTGCTCCCCACCGCAGCCTGACCGAGCATCAGCCCGAGGTCGCAAGGACGATGCCGGTCTTCGGCCCACGCACACCCAGGGACAACACCGTGATCATCTCCTTCGAGGGCAACACCCCCCACGTCGCCGCAAACGCCTGGATGGCAGGCAACGCAAACCTGGTTGGCAGCGTCGACGTGGAAGGAGGCCCAAGCATCTGGTTCGGTGCCGACAGCAACTGCAGGACAAATGCGTCCTGCACGCCGACCCCGGCATCCTGGCCGCCATCGGCCGTCGGGTCAGCATCGGCCACGCCGCCGTCGTTCCCGGCAGCACTATTGAAGACGACGTCCTCATCGGTACGGGCGCCATCCTCGTGGATCGGGTGCTGGTCGGCGCCGGCTCGCTCGTGGCTGCCGGAGCCCTGATCACCGAGGGCACCGGGGTGCCGCCCGGGTCGCTGGCCGCCCGGCGTGCCGGCCAAGGTTCTCCGCCCCCTGCGGGATACCGACGAACAAGCCGTGCGGCGCAACGCCGCCGACCATGTCCGGCGTGCCCAGAGGTTCCACTCTGCGCTGACCGATGCCCTTCGAGCCACCGCGTGAACCCGCATGAGCTTGACGACCACTACGGACGCCGCCGCGAAACAACCACTCCCAAGTCAGAGCAGCAGCGACCTGGATGACTGTCGGCGGCCACCGGCATTTCGGGGCCGTCGCGGGGCCGTCCCTGTTGGCGATCGGCGTCAGCCCTCAGGGCAACGGGACCAGCCAAATGCTGCAGGAGGGGGATAACCCCGGAGCCTTCTCCGGCCTCGCCATGGCGGGAAGTGCCGTATCGACCGCGGCCCTGCTCTCGCGTGAACCAGTGTTGAACACTGGAATTTGATTCTCAAATGATGAGAGTTTACAGTCATCAAGTGACTACAGGCGTGGAAACCGGCGTGGGCGTCCTCGACAAGGGAATGGCCATCGTCGACCTGTGTGAGCGTACTCCGTCATCCGGGAGCGAGATCGCCCGCGTATTGGGCATGACCGTGCCAACGGCACATCGACTGGCCGGCGCCCTGGTTGCACACGGGCTCTTGCAGCGCGCCGCCGACGGCCGGTTCTACCTCGGGCCACGCTTCCTGACCTCGCGCATGACCGAGCACGCGCAACCCGTGCTGGCGCGCCTGACCCGTCACATCAACGAGACATCACAGCTCTGGGTTGCCCGGGGCGAGTTCCGAGTGTGTACCGCGAGCGCGGAGGCCGAGACCGAGCTGCGAGTCAGCCTTCCGGTGGGCAGCCGTCTCCCCTTCTCTGACGGCGGGTCGGCGGCAGCGGCCCTGCTCGGCACAGTCCGCTCCGAAGGCTGGGTCGAGTCGGTCTCCCAGCGCACCGTCGGAGTCGGCTCTGTCAGCGCCCCAGTGCTTGTGGGCAACACCCCCGTCGCAGCGGTTTGCGTCATCGTGCCGATCCCGCGCGTCACGAGTTCTCCCGGACAGATGTACGGGGCGCTTGCCTGTAGCGCCGCCGCCGACATCGCAGCGAACCTCGAAGGCTGACCGGCGGTTGACCCCACTCCCGGCCGTCGGTCACCGCTGCGATCAGCACCTCAAGATGCGCCTCAGCCGAGGCGTCGCCGATGTCGTCAGCCGTATTCGGGAGCTTCAGTGAGGTGAAGAAAGGCGACTGAGGTCAGCTCGGGATGTTCAGCTTCTCGTCTCCCGGAGAGCGTGATGTGCCGGAGCGGAGCATGCCGCGCAAGATCGGCATGCTGTCCCAGAGCAGACGGTCCTCGAAGACCCGGTGCTCCAGGCCCTCGAAGCCGCCCAGAGAAAGATCCGCGACGAGGGCGGCATCGCGCTGGATCCGCAGCGTGCACGGGTCAGCAAGGAAGCCGTCCACGGTCGCCGCGATTACATCTGTGTCAGTGATGAGGATCCGTGAAAATGAATCCTCAGAGGCTGATCTCGTCCTCACTTGATTGCCCGGTCTTCGTACTGCCGACGTAGTGCTGTCAGCTGTCTTCGCCCGGGGGTGCGGCAATGGCCTGCTGGGTGCGGCGGAAGTCGCCAGGGGTGGTACCGGTGTGGCGGGTGAAGAACTTGCCGAAGTTGGTCGGTTCGGAGAAGCCGAGGCGGCGGGCGATGGTGGCGACAGGTTCGTCGGTGTGGGCGAGGAGCCGCTGCGCCTGGAGGGCGACGCGGGCGTCGATGACGTGTTTGACGGATCGTCCGGTGGCTGCCCGGCAAGCCCGGGTGAGGGTCTTGACGGTGTAGCCGAGGCGGTCGGCGTAGTCCTCGGCGCGCCGGGTGGTGGCGTAGGAGCGTTCCAGTTCGGCGTGGAAGCGAGCGTAGACCTCGCCGCCGGCGTAGGGGTCGGCGGGCGCACTGTGGCGGGGGAGGCGGTCGATGTGCAGCAGCAGCGCGGCCAGCAACAGCTGCAGGATCTCACGGGACGCGCCCTCGGGGCGACGGTATTCGGCGTGGAGTCGGGCGAGCAGGGCGGAAGTGGTGGCGTTGTCGCTGCTGGTGCCCAGTTGCCAGCAGTTGGGGGCGGACCAGTCGTCGGCGAGGCGGCTGGCTGCTGCGGTGGTTTCCGGGAAGGCGGGGGTGAACAGCAGGTGCGTGCCGTTCATCAGGCCGGGGCTGGCCAGGCGTTGCACCTGGCCGGGGCGGATCCAAAGCAGGGTGCCGGGCCGGCATGGGTATGCGACGAAGTCGACGGTCTGCTCGGCACTGCCCTGGGTGATCAGGGTGAGGGAGTGGAAGTCGGCGCGGTGGACCCGTTGCAGGCTGCCGTCGGTGACCCGGCGGTGCAGCGCGGCCAGATCGGTGATCTCGATGCCGGGAACCGGGGCGTTGGGCGGGTTGAAGCCGAACCCGGGGATGGCCTCCCCGCCCGCCGGTGCGGGGGCGTGGCTCCTGCCATTGCCCGTCCTGTCCATTTCTGACCACGGCACGTCTCCATCATACCTCGCTGGCCTGCGGCGTTTCCCGGACAGTGGAAGGCGAGGACGAACAAGGACCTCTACCCACCATAAGGAGACAGGCCATGAACGGCACCATCACGGTCATCGACAAGGGCGCGGTGCGCATCCACAGCTACATGGCCCCCGATGACAGCCTGAACGTCACCACCCAGCTGATCGAGACCCCGGCGCGCGTCATCGCCGTGGACGCCCAGTATGCCCTGGCCTACGCCGACGAGGTCGTCGCCTACGCGCGCGGCCTGGGCAAGCCGCTGGACCGGGTGATCATCACCCACGCCCACCCGGACCACTTCCAGGGCGCCGCCCGCTTCGGCGCCCCCGTGCACGCGCTGGCCGCGGTACGCGAGCAGATCGCTGCCCAGGGCGACGGCCAGGACCCGACGGGTGCGGTGATCCCGGTCGCGGACATGACGCCAACGGTGGAGGTCGTGCCGGGCACGCAGGTCATCGACGGCGTCCCGTTCGTCTCCGAGGCCCATCACGGCGGCGAGGCCGCCGACGAGCTGGTGATCAAGCTTCCCGAGCAGGGCGTCCTGGTCGCCCAGGACCTCGTCTATCACGCCACCCACCTCTTCCTCGGCAACAACGACATCCCCGGCTGGACCAAGGCCGTCGAACAGCTCGCCGCCGACCCCGCCTACGACACCGTCCTGCCCGGCCACGGCCTGCCCGCCGGCCCCGAAGTCTTCGACCAGCTGCGCCGCTACCTCACCGACGCAGGCGAGCTGCTCGGCGACGACGGCGATGAGTACAAGCAGGCCATAACGGCGCGTCATCCCGGCTTCGGCGGCGCATTCCTGATCGACATCGGCAACCAGCACCTCTTCGGTACCGACAACACCTGACCATCGCCCCCTCCAGTGAAACGGACCCCCAACATGAGCAAGATCACCGTCTTCGGCGCCGCCGGAAAGGCCGGCTCCCGCGTCGTCGCCGAGGCCGTCGCGCGCGGCCACGAGGTCACGGCCGTCGCCCGCGACCTAGACGCACTGTCCGCCCTCCCCGTTGGCGTGCAGGCGGGTGCTGGCGACGTCACCGATCCCGACTCCGTCGCCGCCCTCTCCAAGGACGCCGATGCGATCGTGCTGACCGTCGGCGGCCCGGACGCCGCCCTCTACACGAACGCCGTCGCCGCCGCCGCGTCGGCCGTCCGCGCCCTGGGCCCGGCCAGCCCACGCATCATCCACATGGGCGGCGGCGCGAGCCTCCTCAACGGCGAGGGCGTGCGCTTCTTCGACGCCCCCGGCTTCCCGGAGGAGTTCAAGCCCTACGCCATCGGCCAGATCCGCGCCCTCGACGCCTACCTCGCCCTCGGAGACGACGTGACCTGGACCTACCTGTCCCCGCCTCCGGTCCACTTCACCCCCGGCACGTGCACCGGTGACTACCGCACCGGTTTGGACCACCCTGTCGTCGGCGACGACGGCCAGGCCCGCATCTCCTACGAAGACTACGCCGCAGCCCTCGTCGACGAGATCGAAAACCCCCGCCACCTCAACCGACGCTTCACCGTCGGCTACTGAACAACCAGCTATGACAGCTTCCAGCGACACGCGTAAGACGCGCTGCCCTCTCCTGCGCGGCCAGGAGAGAAGACAACGCCGAACTCCGGCGGGTGCGGGCCCGCGTCGAGCACACCTTTGCCCGGATGAAGAACTGGAAGCTCCTGCGCGACTGCCGCCAACGGGGCGACGGCCTCCATCACGCCGTGCAGGCCGTCGCCACCATGCACAACCTCGCCATGACAGGGTGAAGCAGCAGGCCAGCCATCACCCGGACATGCCGCCACCAAGCCTTCTGCAACACCCTTTAGCGGCGCGGGGAACCGCGCGACACGCCACGACGTGCCTGTACTCGCCGAAACACCGTGAGAACCGAGCTCTGAGGCGAAGGTCATCGCGGGTTACGTTGGGTCGGAGCCGAAACGGACCCGACCGAACGGAGCCCGCGATGCCCTTCGCCCGACTGGCAACCGCAACGACCCCCACCTGCCACATCGGACTGGGCCTCGCCGCCGTGGGGCGCCCGGGCTACATCAACCTCGGCCGCGACCAAGACCTCGGAGAGGACCGCAGCGTCGAAACGCTGCGCACCCGCACCCACGAACTCCTCGACGCCGCCTACGCCCAGGGCGTCCGCTACTTCGACGCCGCCCGCTCCTACGGCCGCTCCGAGGAGTTCCTCGCCGAATGGCTCAAGGCCAGGCCGGCCTTCGGCGACATCGTCGTGGGCAGCAAGTGGGGCTACACCTACACCGCCGGCTGGTCCACGGACGCCGAACAGCACGAGGTCAAGGACCACACCCTCGCCACCTACGAACGGCAGCGCGCGGAGAGCGAGACGCTGCTCGGCGACCGGCTCGACCTCTACCAGATCCACTCGGTGACCCCGGACAGCCCGGCCCTCACCGACAAGGAGCTGCACGCCAGGCTCGCCGAAGCCGCCGAGCGGGGCCTCACGATCGGCTTCTCGACCAGCGGCCCCGCGCAGGCGGAGGCCATCCGCGCCGCCCTCGCCGTCACGGTCGACGGCGAACCCCTCTTCCGCACGGTGCAGTCCACGTACAACGCGCTGGAGACCTCCGCCGCCCCCGCGCTCGCCGAGGCGCACGACGCCGGGCTCACCGTGATCGTCAAAGAGGGCATGGCCAACGGCCGACTGGCCGGTCCGCACGCCCCGCAGGTCGTACGGGAGATCGCCGAACAGGCCGGGCTGGGCTGTGACGCCGTCGCCCTGGCCGTGATCCTCCGCCAGCCCTGGGCCGGTGTCGTCCTCTCCGGTGCCGCGACCACCAACCAGCTCGCCTCGAACCTGCACGCGGCGGTCGTCGATCTCGACGACGACCAGGTGACCCGACTCGCCACCCTGGCCGAGGAGCCGCAGGCGTACTGGGAACGGCGCGCGCAGCTGCCCTGGCACTGATCACCCTTCACCCGTGCGACAGCCATGAGTCACCCATGCCCTGGATGAGACATCCGTGTCTCATATGGGGTATGGTCGTCTCATGGCTGTCGATCCCGAGCACGTGCTGCGCGCCGCCGCGGCCCTGCTGACCCGCAAATCCACCGCGACCATGGACGAGGTCGCGAAGGCCGCCGGAATCAGCCGGGCCACGCTGCACCGGCACTTCGCCGGACGTGACGCCCTCGTCCGGGCGCTGGAGGCGCTCGGCATCGCCGAGTGCGAAGCCGCCCTGGACGAGGCCCGGCTCGACGAGGGCTCGGCAAGTGACGCCGTACGCCGACTGGTCGGGGCCATCGAGCCCGCCGCCGGACTGCTCGCGTTCCTCTACACCGAGAACCAGCTGTTCGAGGGTGAGGAGCAGAACGCCGGCTGGGCCACGATCGACGACCGCATTTCCGCCCTGTTCCGGCGTGGCCAGCTCGGGGGTGAATTCCGCGTCGACCTCACGCCCGCCTGGCTCACCGAGGCGCTGTACGGCCTGATGGCATCCGGCGCCTGGCTGGTGCACAGCGGCAAGGGTGCACCCAAGGACTTTCAGCACATGATCGTCGAGCTGTTGCTCGGCGGCGCACTCAGGAGAGAGGAATCATGACCAGCACCCTGCAGCCGGCGAAGACCACCGAGGCGGTGGAGCGCCCGGGCCGCTGGCTCGCGCTCGGTGTCCTCGTGCTCGCCGTGTTGCTGGTGGCCGTCGACGCGACCGTCCTCGGCCTCGCGACCCCCTACATCAGCGAGGACCTCAAGCCCTCCGGCACCCAGCTGCTGTGGATCGGCGACGTCTACTCGTTCGTCATCGCCGGTCTGCTCGTCTCCATGGGCAGCCTCGGCGACCGCATCGGCCGCAAGCGGATCCTGCTCGTCGGCGCCACGGCGTTCGGCGCCATATCCGTCTTCAACGCCTACGCCACGACCCCCGAGATGATGATCGTCGCGCGGGCGCTGCTCGGCGTCGCCGGCGCGACCCTGATGCCGGCCACGCTCGCCCTGATCCGCAACCTCTTCCACGACCCGCGCGAGCGCAGTCTCGCCGTCGGCATCTGGGGCGCCACCGCCTCCGCCGGTACGGCCGTCGGCCCGATCGTCGGCGGGTTCCTGCTGGAGCACTTCTGGTGGGGGTCGGTCTTCCTCATCAACCTGCCCGTGATGGCCGTGCTGGTCCTGGTCGGGATCAAGCTGCTGCCCGAGTCGCGCACCGCCAACCCCGGCCCCTGGGACCTGGTCAGCGTCGTGCTGTCGCTGGTCGGCATGATCGGCGTCGTGTACGCGATCAAGGAGGCGGCGACCCACGGCTTCGCGTGGACCACCCTGGCCGCGGGCCTGCTGGGTGCGGCCGCCCTGTACGGGTTCGTCCGCCGCCAGCTCAGGCTTCCGACGCCGCTGCTGGACATGCGGCTGTTCCGCAACCGCGGTTTCAGCGGGGCGGTGCTTGCCGACCTGCTGACCATCCTCGGTCTGTCCGGGCTGGTGTTCTTCCTGTCGCAGTACCTGCAACTCGTCCAGGGCAGACGCCCGTTCGAGGCCGGGCTGGCCGAACTGCCCGCGGCGATCGGCGCGGTGGTGGCCGGACTGGTCGCGGGGCGTGCGGCCCGGCGCTTCTCGGTGCGGGCGGTCGTCTCCGGGGGCCTCGCGGCGATAGGCCTGGCCCTGGCCGCGCTCACGGTGCTCGGCCAGTCCACCGGCTACCCGCTGCTCGGGACCGCGCTGCTCGTGGTCGGCGTGGGCGCCGGCTTCTCGTTCACCGTGACCGCCGACGTGATCCTTTCCAGCGTGCCCAAGGACCAGGCGGGCTCCGCGTCCGCGGTGTCCGAGACGGCCTACGAACTCGGTGCCGCGCTCGGCATCGCCGCCCTCGGCTCGATCGTGACCGGCGTCTACCGCGACTTCACCGGCCCCGCGGGCACCCCGGCCGCGGCCCACGAGTCGCTGGGCGGCGCGGTCGAGGCGGCGGCACACATGCCCGCCCACAGCGCCGGCATCATGCTGGACGCGGCCCGCACATCCTTCGTCGACGGCCTGACCCTGGCGGCGGGCGTGGGCGCGACGGTCCTGCTGGCCGCGGCGGTGGCGGCGTGGTTCCTGCTGCGGGGTCAAAAGCTGGAAGACGCCGCACCGGAACACACGTAAGAACAACGCCCGCAGGGGTGCGGGGCCGCGCAATTCGGGCACGGGGCCCGCCCCGACAACGCCACCGAGGTCACGCCCAATAGGGGCGCGGGGAACTGCGCATCACAGACACGGACCCCGCCCCGACAACGCCACCGAGGTCACGCCCAAAAGGGGCGCGGGGAACGGCGCGACAAGCCCCCACAACCCCGCAGCCGCCAACGACCCCCAACCACCCACCCCGGCCCGCGCCCCGAAAAACCTACGCCGCTTCCTTCGCCTTGCTCGCGTACATGTCCACGTACTCCTGCCCGGACAACCGCATGACCTCAGCCATCACCGAGTCGGTCACGGCCCGCAGCACATACCGGTCCCGGTCCATCCCCTCGTACCGGGAGAACTCCATCGCCTCACCGAACCGCACGGTGACCTTGCCCGGCCGCGGCAGCCCCGCCCCGCCCGGCTGCAACTTGTCCGTCCCGATCATGGCGAAGGGAACCACCGGCGCCCCCGTCATCAGGGTCAGCCGGGCGATGCCGGTCCGCCCCCGGTACAGCCGCCCGTCGGGCGACCGCGTCCCCTCCGGGTAGATGCCGAACATGCGGCCTTCCTCCAGCACCCGCCGCCCGGTCATCAGCGCCGCGACACCGCCCCGGCCACCGTCGCGGTCCACCGGGATCATGCCGACCCCGGTGAAGAACCAGGCCATCAGCCGGCCCTTCAGGCCCTTGCCCGTCACGTACTCGTCCTTGCCGATGAAGACGACCTGACGGTCGCAGACCAGCGGCAGGATCATCGAGTCGATGAACGTCAGGTGGTTACCGGCCAGGATGACCGGGCCGTCGCCGGGAATGTGCTCCGCACCCTCCACCCGGGGGCGGAACATCAGGCGCATGGCCGGGCCGAGCACTGCCTTGATGAGCGCGAAGCGGGACAACGGACCCTCCGGTGTCAAGGGGTTCTGTAGGAGTCTGTGCAGGTGAGGACGATACTCGTGGCCCCGGGCATCGCGCACATCGGGCGCGGCGACTTCACCGAGGCCTTACGCATTGTTGACGCGTGTTTACCTGCGGTGGCGCGCCGCCGGAAGGACGAAACGCGGCCGACATGATGTGACACACATCGCCCCGGAGCACATCGCACGCGTTCCCAGAACCGCCGGACCGAATCGAACAGACACGACGAACCGTCAATTCATCCTCCCCACCAGCCACTACGACATCCGACGTCACCCGCGTGTTCCCCCCGGGGTCTCCCACCGGTCATGTACGCGCCCCTACGATCGGCCCGCACTGACGAGCCGAACGGCAGGGAGGGCGCTCATGGGAACGCAGGAGTCGAACGAAGAAACGAGCGGTACCGGAGCGGGCGGAACCGGACGGCGGGCCCTGCTCGGCGCGGCGGTCCTCGGTGCCGGGGGAGCGGTCCTCGGCATGGCCGGCACCGCGCGAGCGGACGGCGCCCGGCACGGCGGCGGGGGAAACCTGCCCAAGCCGACGATCATCGGCCACCGCGGCGCCAGCGGCTACCGTCCGGAGCACACCTTCGGGTCGTACCAGCTGGCCCTCGACCTGGGCGCCGACATCGTCGAGGCGGGCGACCTGGTCCCGACGAAGGACGGGCACCTGGTCTGCCGTCACGAGCCGGAGATCGGCGGCACCACGGACGTCGCCGACCACCCCGAGTTCGCCGGCCGCAAGAAGACCAAGCTGCTCGACGGTGTCTCCACCACCGGCTGGTTCACCGAGGACTTCACGCTCGCCGAGCTGAAGACGCTGCGCGCCGTCGAACGCATCCCGGCCAACCGTCCGCACAACACCCTCTACGACGGCCGCTGGGAGATCCCCACCTTCGAAGAGGTGCTCAGATGGCAGGACGAGCAGACCCGCAAGCGCGGCAAGCAGGTGTGGATCTACCCTGAGCTCAAGCACCCCACCTACTTCCGCAAGCAGGGCCTCCCGCTGGAGGAGCGCGTCGCCAAGTTGCTGCGCAAGTACCGCAAGGACCGGCGCACCTCCCCGGTCATCCTGCAGTCCTTCGAACCGACCAGCGTCCAGCGCCTGCACAGGCTCGTCGACAACCCGCTGGTCGTCCTGCTGTCCTCGGCGAACTCCCGACCCTGGGACTTCGTCGAGACCGGCGACCCGCGCACGGTCGCCGACCTGGTCAAGCCGGCCGGCCTCCGGGAGATCGCCTCCTACGCGCGCGGTATCGGCCCGACCCTGGACCTGGTCATCCCGCGCGACGCCCAGGGCAACCTCACCCGGCCCACGACGCTCGTCTCCGACGCGCACAAGGTCGGCCTGATCCTGCACCCGTACACGATGCGCAACGAGAATCCCTTCCTGCCCGCCGACTTCCGCAAGGGCACGGACGCGGACGCCTACGGCGACGTCTTCGGCGCGTACAAGGCGTACTTCGCGACCGGCATCGACGGCGTCTTCACCGACCAGCCCGACACGGGTCTGCTGGCCCGCGAGGACTTTAACGGCTGAGCCCGTCAACGCATGAGCCCACACTCCCCGGTCGAGTGAGCTTCGGCCGCCCGGGCAACCCGCCGCCCGGGCGGCCGCGTCGCTCCGCATATGACGCACGACCTGGTCACCGCCCTGCGCCCGCTGCTCACCGCCGAGGCCTCCGCGGAGGCATATTCCGCCGGAACCGAGCCGGGCGACCTGGAGCAGGCGGTCTGGCTCCGCCTGCTGGAGCGCCTCGACGCCGAGGGCCCGCCGCTCGACCCGCAGCAGTGGCTCCGCCGTGCCGTCCGCTCCGAGGTGCGCCGCACCCGCCGTACGAGCCGTCTCGAACGGCCGTACGCAGGTGAACCGGTCGACGACCCGGACCGCGATCCCGAACAGCTCGCACTCGCCGCCGCCCGCGGCCGGGCCCTGCGCGAGGCCGTGCGCCGCCTCCCGGGCCGCTGTCCCCGGCTGATGGAGGCCCTGCTGTCGCCGGAGGACCTGACATACCGGGAAATCGCAGGGGAGTTGGGTATCTCACAGGGGAGTCTTGGTCCGGAACGTTCCAGATGCCTGGGATGTCTCCGAAGATTGCTCACACCGGAGGTTGCGGCCCGCTGAGGACGGGGATAGGAGTGGGGAACGACCGGTGATCAGATGAGCGGGAGGCGTGCGCACATGGGCATGAGCGTGACCATCTCTGCGGCGACCGAGCAGGACGCGGAGCAGATCTTCAGACTGCAGTACCTGTGCTTCCAGACGGAGGCGGCGCTGTACGGGAACTACCGCATCGACCCGCTCGTCCAAACCCTCGACTCGGTCCGCGAGGAAGTCACCCGCGACTGCGTCTTCGTGGCCCGGCTCGGCGAGGAGGTCATCGGCTCGGTCCGCGGCTCGGTCACCGAGGACGGCGCCGCCGGCATCGGCAAGCTCTGCGTCCACCCCCGCCTCCAGGGGCACGGCATCGGCGCCCGCCTGCTCCGGGCAGCGGAGTCGGCCCTCGCCGACCAGCACGGCGCCACCCGCTTCCGCCTCCACACCGGCCACCGCAGCGAGGGCAACCTCCGCCTCTACCGCAAGGTGGGCTACGAGACGGTGGGCACGTCCCAGGGCGCGGACGGCGTACCGATGATCGTCCTGGAGAAGCCGGCCGGTACGTACGCGGCGACGGCGTGAAGTCTTAGGGGCGCGGGGAACTGCGTCAACAGCCACATTCGGCCCGTAGCCGCCTGATCACCTCAGGCGGCATCCCCATCCCGCGAACGCGCAGCCCGCAGCCAGTAGATCGCCGACACCGGCAACAGAATCGGGATGAACAGATACCCCATCCCGAAGTCCGACCACACGGTCGCGTCGGGAAACGCCGAGGGTTCGGCCAAGGTCCACGTGCCCACCGTCAGTACCCCCACCAACTCCGCGACACAGCACGCCAGCGCAGCCTTGCGCGCCGTCTCCCCGCCCCGCACCAGCGAGTACGTGATGAATCCGTACACGACACCCGCGACGGCCGACAGCGAGTACGCCAGTGGCGCCCGGTCGAACTCGGTCGCGATCTGGTAGGCCGACCGCGACACCGCGCCCACCACCATCACGCCGTACAGCCACACCAGCAGCGTGCCCGGACCGCTGATCAGCCGGCGCCGGCTCACCTCAGCCTCCCCAGATGTCATAGAGACGCACCTCCAGCACCGCCAGCACCACACCGCCGGCGGCCACCGTCACCGAACCCCACCGCGTCCGCTCGGCCAGCGACATGAACCCGGCCGCCGGGACGCACGCGAACGCCCCCAGCAGATACGCCACGAAGATCGTCGTGCCCTGCTCCGGCTTCTCGCCCTGTGCGAGCAGCACGATCCCGCCCACCAGCTGGATCAGCGACAGCAGCGTGACCACGGCCATCCCGATGAAGTGCCAGTCCTTCGTCGGCTGGTCGCGGTAGGCCGCCCAGCCGCACCAGGCGGCGAGCAGCAGCGCGGCGACGCCGGTCACCAGCGTCAGGGCATCAAGCATGCTGCGACCTTATTACGGCCGAAAAGGCCCGATGCCTGCGGCCCTGGCCTGCACCGTAGGGTCGAGGGCATGACGATCCACGCGCAGGCCCTGCTGTTCGACAACGACGGAACCCTCGTCTCCTCCCTCGCCTCGGTGGACCGCTGCTGGACACGGTGGGCCACGGAGTACGGGATCACGGCCGAGGAGTTCGCACGGGTCGAGCTGCACGGCCGGCCGGCCGCCGAGATAGCCGCCGACCTGCTGCCCGCCGAGATCGTCCCGCAGGCCGTCGCCCGCATCGAGGACCTGGAGGTCGACGACGTGCCGGGCGGCGGTGTGCAGCTGCTGCCCGGCACCCGTGCCTTCCTCGACTCCCTGCCCGGCGACCGCTGGGCCGTCGTCACCTCCGCCACCCGGCGCCTCGCCGAGGCCCGGCTCGACGCCGTCGGCATCCTGCCCAAGACTCTCGTCGCCGCCGACGACATCACGCGCGGCAAGCCCGACCCCGAGCCCTACCTCCTCGCCGCCCGCGCCCTGGGTGTCGACCCGGCGCACTGCGTCGTCTTCGAGGACGCCCCCGCGGGCCTGGCGTCCGGCCGCGCCGCCGGCATGACCACCGTGGCGTTGACCACAACCCACCAGGCCCACGAACTGCACGCCGATCTGGTCGTCGAGAACCTCTCGGCCCTGTCCGCACTGGTCACCGAGCAGGGCGTGGAGATCTCCCCGCGCGGCTGACAGGCCGCGACCCCGTCCACCGCTGTCCAGCATGCGGACAGCGGAAGGCCGGTAAGGACCGTACGCGTGTTTTACTGACGGCATGACCACGACGAGCGACCGCATCCCCGCGACCGAGGCGACCATGACGCCCGGTGCTCGTTGTATGTGTCGAATGTGCGCCTTCTAGAGGGCCCCCGCACCACCCCCTGAGCTCGCGCCCCGAAGCGAGACGCGACCCGTCCGCACGCTCTGAGCGTTGCGTGACCCGAGGCCGCCCCGCGCACATGTTCTCCCCGGTTCCACTTCCCAGCGAGAACCGTGTCGCGTCCCTGACCGAATGCACCTGTGCCCGGGCACACCCACGCCCGCGCACTCGACAGTGACGGAATCCCAGTGATCACCACCTCGGGCCTGACCAAGGTCTACCGTGCACGCGGCCGCGAGGTCACCGCCCTGGACGGCGTCGACCTGCACGTCCGCGAAGGCGAGGTGTACGGCGTCATCGGCCAGTCCGGCGCCGGCAAGTCCTCGCTCATCCGCTGCGTCAACCTGCTGGAACGCCCCACGGCCGGCACCGTGACCGTCGCCGGGCAGGACCTCACCGCCCTGGCCGGCCGCGGCCCGCGCGCCGGAAAGGAACTGCGGCAGGCGCGCAGCCGCATCGGCATGGTCTTCCAGCACTTCAACCTGCTGTCCTCCCGGACCGTCCAGGACAACGTCGAACTGCCCCTGGAGATCCTCGGCAAGACCGGGAAGGAACGCTCCCGCAAGGCGCTGGAGCTGCTCGACCTGGTGGGCCTCGCCGACAAGGCGAAGTCCTACCCGGCTCAGCTCTCCGGCGGCCAGAAGCAGCGCGTCGGCATCGCCCGCGCCCTCGCCGGCGACCCGAAGGTGCTGCTGTCCGACGAGGCCACCAGCGCCCTCGACCCGGAGACCACCCGCTCGATCCTGGCGCTGCTGCGCGACCTCAACCGCCAGCTCGGCCTGACCGTCCTGCTCATCACCCACGAGATGGACGTCGTGAAGTCGGTCTGCGACTCCGCCGCCCTCATGGAGAACGGGCGCATCGTCGAGTCCGGAACGGTCAGCGAACTCCTCGCGACGCCCGGTTCGGAACTGGCCTCGGCGCTCTTCCCGCTCGACGGCGAGGCCTCCGGCGAGGACCGCACCGTCGTCGACGTCACCTTCCAGGGCGAGAGCGCCACCCAGCCCGTCATCTCGCAGCTGGCCCGCACCTACAACATCGACATATCGATCCTCGGCGCCGCCATCGACACCGTCGGCGGCCTGCAGGTCGGCCGGATGCGCATCGAACTGCCCGGCCGCTACGAGGACAACGTCGTGCCGGTCGGCTTCCTGCGCGAGCAGGGCCTCCAGATCGACGTCCTGGGCCACGAGTCCGAACCGGTGAAGGAAGGTGCCAAGTGACCTGGTCCGAAATGCAGCCCCTGCTGGAGCAGGCGTGTTGGGACACGCTCTACATGGTCGGCTGGTCCACGCTCATCGCCGTCGTCGGCGGACTGCCGCTCGGCATCCTGCTGGTCCTCACCGATCGCGGCGGCCTGCTGCAGAACCTCGCCGCCAACAAGGTCATCGGGCAGGTCGTGAACATCGCCCGCTCCCTGCCGTTCATCATCCTGATGGTCGCGCTGATGGGCTTCACCCGCTCGATCACCGGGACGACCATCGGCGTCGAGGCGGCCATCGTGCCGCTCGCCGTCGGCGCCATCCCGTTCTTCGCGCGCCTGGTCGAGACGGCCGTCCGCGAAGTGGACCACGGGCTCGTCGAGGCCGTGCAGTCCATGGGCGGCAACACCTGGACCATCGTCCGCAAGGTCCTCGTCCCCGAGTCCCTGCCGTCGCTGATCTCCAGCACCACCACCACGATCGTCGCCCTCATCGGCTACTCCGCCATGGCGGGCACGGTCGGCGCCGGAGGCCTCGGAGACATCGCCATCCGGTACGGCTACCAGCGCTTCGAGACCCAGCTGATGTGGATCACCGTCGCGATCCTCGCCGTCGTCATCTCGCTCATCCAGTTCGCCGGCGACTACGCGGCCCGCTCCCTGCACCGCCGCGGCGCCCACTCGGGGCCCGCCCCCAAGCTGCGGCTGCTCAAAGCTGCTTCCTGAACTCCCCGGACACCCACACGGGGTCGCACCACCGCAAGGTCACAAGGAAAGGCACTTTTCGTGCGTAACACCGCCAAGATCACCACCGCCGCCCTCGCCGCCGGAGCCCTCACCCTCGGGCTCAGCGCCTGCGGCGCGGACAGCGCCTCCACCGACGGCCCCCTGATCGTCGCCGCCAGCCCCGTCCCGCACGCCGAGATCCTGAACTACGTCAAGGACAACCTCGCCGAGAAGGAGGGCCTGGACCTCCAGGTCAAGGAGTTCACCGACTACGTCACGCCGAACACGGCGACGCAGGACGGCTCCGTCGGCGCCAACTACTTCCAGAACAAGCCGTACCTCGACGACTTCAACAAGAAGAACGGCACCGACATCGTGCCCGTCGTCACGGTCCACCTGGAGCCGCTCGGCCTCTACTCCCACAAGGTCAAGAAGGCCGACGACCTGAAGAGCGGTGCGACCGTCGCCATCCCCAACGACACGGTCAACGAGGCCCGCGCCCTCAAGCTCCTCGCCGCCGACGGGCTCATCACCCTCAAGGCCGGCGTCGGCAACGAGGCGACCCCCTCCGACATCACCAAGAACCCCAAGAACCTCAAGTTCAAGGAGCTGGAGGCGGCTCAGACCCCGCGCTCCCTCGACGACGTGGACGCCGCCGTCGTCAACGGCAACTACGCGATCGAGTCCGACCTCAAGCCCTCCAAGGACGCCCTGATCCTGGAGTCTCCGAAGAACAACCCCTACGGCAACTTCCTCGCCGTGAAGAAGGGCAACGAGGACGACCCGCGCGTGAAGAAGCTCGCGAAGCTCCTCACCTCGCCCGAGGTGAAGAAGTTCATCCAGGACAAGTACGCCGGCTCCGTGCTCGCCTCCTTCTGAGCCCCCGCCCGGCACCCGCACGCACGGGGCCCTTCCCCCACCCGGAGGGGAGGGTCCCGTGGTGCGGATCAGTGCTTTCATGCTGCATGCTGGGCAGTTCAGCATGCCCAGAAGGTTCACCGAAGGTTACGGAGCGGCGCATGACGAGCACCTTCCCCAACATCTCCATCAGCACGGAGCGGTTGGTGCTGCGTCCCCTCGACGAAGACGACGTCGCCTCCCTGGCCGCGATGATGAACGACGAACAGGTGGCGGCCTGGACCTCCGTCCCCCAGCCCTTCACGGAGGACGGCGCCCGCACCTGGATCACCGACTACGCCCCCGCCGCGCGCACCGGGGGACGCGGAATCGACTTCGCCGTCACCGAGTTCCTCACCCAGCGCCTGGTCGGCCTCATCCAGCTCACCAAGACCAACTGGCACGTACGCTCCACCGAACTGTCGTACATCATCGCCCCCTGGGCCCGCGGCGAGGGCTACGCCTCCGAGGCCGCCCTCGTCACCGCCCAGTGGCTCTTCACGGACCAGAAGTTCGAGCGCATCGAACTGCGCACGGCGGCCGACAACACCGCCTCCCAGCAGGTCGCGCAGAAGATCGGCTGTATCAGCGAGGGCGTGCTGCGCAACGCCTGCATAGCCCGGGCCCGCGCCGAGGACGGCACCTGGACCGACGTACGCACCGACTTCATCGTCTGGAGCCTGCTCCCCGAGGACCTGGAAGGCGTCGGCGACCAGCTCCGCGACGGCTTCACGTCCTTCGGCGACTGGAACTGACCGGAACCACCCGCGGGACGACGGCGACGGCAACGCCGGGGCTCCCTCAGACACCTCCACCGGGTACCCTCACGGAGCCCGCCCGCGGGCTGCTCCCCACAACACCACGCAGACGACCTGCGAAAACCCCTGGAGACTGACGACGATGGCCGACCGCGTCACGGTGATCGGCTGGGACGGTTCGCCGCTGACCGCCGCGGCGAGCGCCGCCCTGAGCGCCGCCACGCTCGTGGCCGGCGCCGCCCACCACCTGGCGCTCCCCGAGGTGCCCGCCGGCGCCGAGCGCATCCGCCTCGGCAGCGTCGCCCTCGCCGCCCGCCGCATCGCCGGCCACCGCGGCACGGCCGTCGTGCTCGCCGACGGCGACCCCGGCTTCTTCGGCGTCGTACGCACCCTGCGCGCCCCCGAGTTCGGCCTGGAGGTGGAGGTCGTCCCCGCCGTCTCCTCCGTCGCCGCCGCCTTCGCCCGCGCCGGTATGCCCTGGGACGACGCACAGGTGGTCGTCGCACACCCCCGCACGCTGCGACGCGCCGTCAACGTATGCCGCGCCCACACCAAGGTCGCGGTCCTCACCTCACCCGGCGCCGGTCCCGCCGAACTCGGTCTCCTCCTCGAAGGAGTCCATCGCTCCTTCGTCATCTGTGAGGAACTCGGCACCATCCGCGAGCGCGTCACCGTCGTCACCTCCGACAAGGCCGCCGACCACACCTGGCGCGACCCCAACGTCGTCATCGTGCTCGGCGGCCCCTCCCGGCCGGACACGGCGGGAGAGGCCGGCGGCTGGATCTCCGGGCGCGACCCGTCCGCCGGGCCACGCGGCTGGACCCTGCCCGCCGACGCCTATGGCGCGGACCTCGGCGAGGGCGAGACCCAGCTGCTGCGCGCCTCCCAACTCGCCCGCCTCGGGCCCCGCGTCGGTGACCTCGTGTGGGACATCGGCTGCGGCAGCGGCGCCTTCGCCGTCGAGGCCGCCCGGGCCGGCGCCGCCGTGCTCGCGGTCGACAGCGACCGGTCCGCCTGCGCCCGCACCGACGCCGCCGCGCGCCGCCTCGGCGTCCAGCTCCAGATCGTGCACGGCACCGCCCCGCACATCCTGGAGAACCTTCCCGAACCCGATGTCGTCCGCGTCGGCGGCGGGGGAGCGGCCGTCGTCTCGGCGGTCGCCGACCGGCGCCCGCAGCGCATCGTCACGCACGCCGCCACCCGCGACGCCGCCGAACTCATCGGCCGCGACCTCGCCGAGCACGGCTACGCCGTCGAGTGCGCCCTCCTGCAGTCCGTCGAACTCGACACCAGGGCTTGGACGGAGAAGGAACGGAGCGTCGCGTTCCTGCTCAGCGGCGTGCTCCCGCGGCGCGGTGTCTGATCCCGTCATCGTCCCCGTGATCGGTTTGTCGTACTGCGCGCGGTAGGCTGGCCGATCGCTGCACCGCACAAGGACGCCCGGCGCTTCGTCGGCCAATGTCCGGAAAACCCGCCCGTTTTGGGGTGTGTGTGGTACGGCAGAACCGAAGGGCGCGCAACGTGGCGCAGTCCACAGCGGAACCGTCGCGGATCAAGCTGCCGTGAGGGTGGTACGGCCGCAACAATGCCAGTGAATGGCTTTGTCGCCTTTTCGGGGCGGACCGTTCGTGCCGCTGGGGACGCACGCTCGTTCTTCACTGCGGGGCGGTCGGTGCGCCGTTCCGGGCGAGCAGGTCGTAGGAGCACTAACCGATGGGCGAGGGGTACGCATGACCGACACCGGCCAGGTCCCGGGCGAGGGGCTGCCGGAGAGTGCAGGCACGGTGGAGCAGCCGGGCGCCCCCGCGCCCGGTGCGTACACCTACCTCTCCGAGACCACCGCCGAGGCCGAGGACGAAGACCTGCTGTTGTTGCCGGGCGCCCAGGGCGCCTGGGGCAACGAGGTCCCTCCGCCCGCGCCGGAGCCGGTTCTGGAGGCCGTGCACCAGCCGGGCCCGCACGAGATCTCCGGCCGCGACAGCGGCTCGGTCGACCTCGGCGGCGTGCGTCTGCCCGACCCGCCGCCGATCCCGCCCGTCACGCCGCGCCGGCCCCTGCACCTCGGCCCGCCGCTGCCCGACAGCTCTGCCAGCCCGGTCCGCTCCCTCGCCGACCGCGGTCCGGCGGACGCGCCCGTGCGCCAGCCGGCGCCGGCCGCCGCGGGCCCCGAGTACCTCGACGGCCCCCGGCCTGCCGAGATGCCCACGCAGCCCGCCGCCCCCTGGGGCGTACCGGCCACGCCCCCGGCCCCGGTGAGCGCCGGGGCGGCGCCTGCGGAAACGGTTATTCCGGTAGCGGAGCCGACGGCGGAAGTGCCGACGGCGGAACCCGCGGGCCCGGCCCAGGCGGTCGCGACCAGCGTGATGGCGGAAACCAGCCACACGACACCTCCGGCACCGGCAGCGGCACCGGCCGAGGCCGCGCAGGCCCCCGCGGGTGACCCCGTCGCTCCGGGCGCCGGGCCGGTCGAGGATCAGGTAGCCGCGGCCGGGGCCGGTCAGACGGCCGAGCCCGGCCCCGCGGGTGCGGACGCCGGCCCGGACGGAGCCCAAGTGGCCGCCGCGGAGCAGGTCATGCCCGTACAGGCGGCTGTCCCGGTGGATCCGGGCGTGGACGCGGTGGAGGACCGAGTGGCCGCCGCCCAGCCCGGGACCGTGGCCGCCCCGGCGGCAGTTGTGCCGGGCGCCCCGGAACCCGGGCCCGCCGCGGACGGCGCTGCCCAGGGCGCTGAGCCTGCCGGTGCCTCTCCCGAGCTCCCCGTGCCGGACGCCGTCGGCGACCAGGCCCCGGTGGCGGTCGCCGAGCAGGCTGCCGCCGCGCCCGCGCCCGCTCCTGCTCCGGAGGCCGGTCAGGTCCCCGAAGCGGTCCCCTTCCCCGAGGCGGCCGCCGCCCCGGAGTCCGCCGTCGTCGCCCAGCCCGCGGCCGCCGGTGGAGAGGCCCCCGCCCAGGTGCCGGACGCCGCCGCTCACGCACCCGACGTTGCGGCCCCGGAGGCCGTTGCGCAGGAGCCGGCAGCGGCCGTCGCCCCCGAGGCCGCCGCACCGGGCCCCGACACGGCTGCGGCCGAGACCGTCGCGCCGGAGCCGGAGGTCACCGCCGAAGAGGCTGCGCCCCAGCCCCCTGCGGCACCTGACGCCACGTCGGCCGGGGCCGCGCAGGAGCCCGAGGCGACGGCTTCGCACCCCGCCACTCCTGCTCCGGAGGCCCCCGGCCAGGTCACTGCCGCCCCGGCCGCCGAGCCGGTGGCCCAGGAACCGGCCGCTCCGCCGGTCGAACCGGTCGCCCAGGAAGCTGCGGCCGCACCCGCCGAGGCGGTCAGCCCGGAAGCACCCGCGCCCGTTCCACCCGCTGCCCCTGCCCCTGCCCCGGAACCGGCCGCGGAGTCCGTCGCCACCCTCGACCCGGCCCCGGACGCAGAGGCCGTCGTCGCCCCGGCCCCGGCCCCGGCCCTGGACCCCGACCCGGTATCCCAGGCCGCCGCGCCCGCCGATACCGAGGCCGTCCCCGACGCCGCGACGCCGGAGATCACCCCGGAGGTCACGGCACCGGCTCAGCCGTCCCCGGAACCGGCGCCCATCGAAGCCGCCGCACCCGCTCAGGCACCCGAGGCACCCGTGCCCGCCCCCGCCTCCGAAGCGCCGGCCCCGGCCCCCGAACCGGCCGCAGCCGCCCCCGTCGCCGAAGCCGTCGAGCCCGCCCCCGCCCCGCAGGGAGCCGCCCCCGACGCCCCGGCGCCCGGCGAGGATGTCACCGTCGTACTCCCCGCCCCGGCTGCGGAAGAGCAGGCCGGGCAGGTGGCGCAGACCGGACAGGCCGGGCACCCCGTGCAGGGCCCGCAGCGGTCCCAGCCGGCGGAGCCCGAGACGCCGGAGCCCCCCGCACCCGCGGCCACCGTCCCGGCTCCCCGCGACGGCGACGCCGAACTCGCCCAGAACGCCGACGACCTGGACACCCGGGCCGCCGAACAGGACGACATCGCCGACCAGGAACGCCGAGAAGAGAGTGCGGCCGCAGTGGCAGAAGCCCGACAGTCCACCGGCCCCGCGGCCCCCGGCTACGACCCCGCCGAGCGCGAGGCCGTCCTGAAGGTCATGCGCGAACGCCGTGACATCCGTAACGGCTTCCGCAGCGACCCCATCCCGCACGAGGTGCTGCTCCGCGTCCTGGAGGCCGCCCACCACGCGCCCTCCGTCGGCCATTCGCAGCCCTGGGACTTCGTCGTCATCCGCTCCGCCGACACCCGGCGCGCGATGCACGAACTGGCCATGCGCCAGCGCGACGCCTACGCGAAGTCCCTCCCCAAGGGCCGGGCCAAGCAGTTCAAGGAACTGAAGATCGAGGCCATCCTCGACACGCCGGTGAACATCGTGGTCACCGCGGACCCGACCCGCGGCGGGCGGCACACGCTCGGCCGCCACACCCAGCCCCAGATGGCCCCGTACTCGGCTGCCCTGGCCGTGGAGAACCTGTGGCTCGCCGCCCGCGCCGAGGGCCTCGGCGTCGGCTGGGTCAGCTTCTTCGACGAGCGCGAGATGGTCCGCGCCCTCGGCCTGCCCGAGCACCTGGAGATCATCGCCTACCTGTGCGTCGGCTACGTCGACGAGTTCCCGGACGAGCCCGAGCTGTTGCAGGCCGGCTGGTCCAAGCGCCGCCCCTTGTCCTGGGTCGTGCACGAAGAGACATACGGCCGCCGTGCCCTGCCCGGAGAGGAACCCCACGACCTGCTCGCCGAGACCGTCGCGCAGATCCGCCCGCTGGACGCCAAGGCGCTCGGCGAGGCGTGGGAGCGCCAGAAGCGTATGACCAAGCCGGCCGGAGCGCTGGGCATGCTGGAGATCATCTCCGCCCAGCTGTCCGGTCTGTCGCGCCAGTGCCCGCCGCCCATCCCGGAGCCCGCGGCCGTCGCGATCTTCGCCGGCGACCACGGAGTGCACGCCCAGGGCGTCACCCCCTGGCCGCAGGAGGTCACGGCCCAGATGGTGGCCAACTTCCTCGGCGGCGGTGCCGTCTGCAACGCCTTCGCCACCCAGGTCGGTGCCGAGGTCTGCATCGTGGACGTGGGCGTCGCCGCCGACCTCCCGGCCACCCCGGGCCTGCTGCCCCGCAAGATCCGGGCCGGCACGTCCGACATGACGACCGGCCCCTCGATGACCCGTGAGGAGGCCAGGCAGGCCATCGAGGTCGGCATCGAGACCGCCCGCGACCTGGTCGCCGCCGGCAACAAGGCGCTGCTGACCGGCGAGATGGGCATCGCGAACACCACCGCGTCCGCCGCCCTGATCTCCGTCTTCACGGGCGCCGACCCGGCCGAGGTGACGGGCCGGGGCACGGGCATCAATGACGAGACCCTCGCCCGCAAGACCGAGGTCGTGCGCCGTGCGCTGGAGCTCCACCAGCCGGACCCGGCCGACCCGATCGGCGTGCTCGCCGCGATCGGCGGTTTCGAGCACGCCGCCATCGTCGGCCTCCTCCTCGGCGGTGCCTCCCTGCGGACGCCGGTGATCCTGGACGGCGTCAGCGCCGGAGCCGCCGCGCTGGTCGCCCGCGCGATCGCCCCCGAGGTGCTGGCCGCGTGCATCGCGGGCCACCGCAGCGCCGAGCCGGGCCACGTCGCCGCCCTCAACAAGCTGGGCCTGCGTCCCCTGGTCGACCTCGACCTCCGCCTCGGCGAGGGCACGGGCGCCCTGCTCGCCCTCCCGCTGGTCCAGAGCACGGCCAGGGCCATGCACGAGGTGGCGACGTTCGATTCGGCGGGAGTCACCGAGAAGTAGGGCTCCCGCAGCCGACGTGATGCCGTGGGCGGCCGTTCCCGCACGACGGAACGCCCGCCCACGGCCACGCCCCGGCATACGGGCGGGGTGACCAGCCACTGGACCACCCGCGCCGCCCTCCCTCCTGCCCACTAAAATCCGCACGTCAGGGCATCGAACACCGCCGCAACAGGAGCCGCACCTCATGGCCGAACATCCCGCCTACCCCGTAGGCCTCCGCCTCACCGGCCGTCGCGTGGTCGTCCTCGGCGGCGGCCAGGTCGCCCAGCGCCGCCTGCCGGCGCTGATCGCGGCGGGCGCGGACGTCCTCCTGGTGTCCCCCGAAGCCACGCCCTCGGTCGAGGCCATGGCGGACGCCGGCGAGATCACCTGGCACCGGCGCCCGTACGCGGAGGGCGACCTCGCGGACGCCTGGTACGCCCTCATCGCCACCAGCGACCCCGACGCCAACACCGCCGCCTCCGCCGAGGCCGAGCGCCACCGCGTCTGGTGCGTCCGCTCCGACGACGCCGACCAGGCCACCGCCTGGACCCCGGCCACCGGTCACAGCGAGGGCGTCACGGTCGCCGTCCTCACCACCGACGCCAAGGGACGCGACCCCCGCCACACCGCCGCCATCCGCGACGCCGTCGTCGAGGGCCTGCGCGACGGCACGCTCGTCGCCCCGCACCACCGCACCCGCACCCCCGGCGTCGCCCTGGTCGGCGGCGGACCCGGCGACCCTGACCTGATCACCGTGCGCGGCCGCCGTCTGCTCGCCGAGGCCGACGTGGTCATCACCGACCACCTCGGCCCGCGCGACCTGCTCGCCGAGCTGTCCCCGGGCGTCGAGGTGATCGACGCGGCGAAGCTGCCCTTCGGCAGGTTCATGGCCCAGGAAGCCATCAACGACGCCCTGATCGAGCACGCCCGCAAGGGCAAGTCGGTCGTCCGTCTCAAGGGCGGCGACCCCTTCGTCTACGGGCGCGGCATGGAGGAGGTCCAGGCCCTGGCCGAGGCGGGCATCCCGTGCACGGTCGTGCCCGGGATCTCCAGCTCCATCTCGGTCCCGGGCGCCGCCGGCATCCCGGTGACCCACCGGGGCGTCGCCCACGAGTTCACCGTGGTCAGCGGCCACATCGCCCCCGACGACGAGCGCTCCCTGGTCGACTGGCCGTCCCTGGCCAAGCTGACCGGCACGCTGGTGATCCTCATGGGCGTCAGCACGATCGGCAAGGTCGCCGAGACGCTCATCGCCCACGGCAAGTCCCCGGACGCACCCGTCGCCCTGGTCCAGGAAGGCACGACGGCCGGTCAGCGCCGCGTCGACGCCACACTGGCGACGGTCGCCGAGACCGTGCGGACAGCTGAGGTGAAGCCCCCGGCGGTCATCGTCATCGGCGAGGTCGTGACGGTCGGCCCCACGGCTCCCGCACCCCAGAAGTAACCCCGGGTAACACAACCCGTACCGAGCCGTTGGCACCGCACCCAGGACAAGGCAGTATCACCCTGTGGCCGATCTCATCACCGTCGAGGATCCCGACGACCCGCGTCTGCGCGACTACACCGGCCTGACCGACGTGGAGCTGCGCCGCAAGCGCGAACCCGCCGAGGGCCTGTTCATCGCCGAGGGCGAGAAGGTCATCAGAAGGGCCAAGGAAGCCGGCTACGAGATGCGGTCCATGCTGCTCTCGGCCAAGTGGGTCGACGTCATGCGCGACGTCATCGACGAACTCCCCGCCCCGGTCTACGCCGTCAGCCCGGAGCTCGCCGAGCAGGTCACCGGCTACCACGTGCACCGCGGCGCGCTCGCCTCCATGCAGCGCAAGCCCCTGCCCACCGCCGCCGACCTCCTCCGGACCGCCCGCCGGGTCGTCATCATGGAGTCGGTCAACGATCACACCAACATCGGCGCCATCTTCCGCTCGGCCGCCGCCCTCGGCATGGACGCCGTCCTGCTCTCGCCGGACTGCGCCGACCCCCTCTACCGCCGCAGCGTGAAGGTGTCCATGGGCGCGGTCTTCTCCGTCCCGTACGCCCGCCTGGACACCTGGCCCAAGGGCCTGGAATCGGTCCGCGAGGCGGGCTTCACCCTCCTCGCCCTCACTCCCGACGAGAAGGCCCGGCCCCTCGACGAGGCCGCCCCGCACACCATGGACCGCGTCGCCCTCATGCTCGGCGCGGAGGGCGACGGCCTGTCCACCCAGGCCCTGGTCGCCGCCGACGAATGGGTCCGCATCCCCATGTCCCACGGCGTCGACTCCCTCAACGTCGGCGCGGCCGCGGCCGTCGCCTTCTACGCCGTGGCCACCGGCCGGCCCCAGGTCTAGGGGCGGGCCATGGACCAGCGGGAGGCCGTCGTGGCCGTACTCCTGCGCGGTGAGCGCCTGCTCGCGATCCGGCGCGGCCCCGGGGTCGCCCGCCCCGGGTACTGGCAGCCGCTCAGCGGCAAGGTCGAGCCGGGCGAGACCCAGGAGCAGGCGGTCGTCCGGGAGGTGCGCGAGGAGGTCGGCCTCACCGTCGTGCCGGAGGCGAAGGTCTGGGAGTCGGAGACCGACGACCACCGCTTCCGGCTCCACTGGTGGACCGCCCGCGCCGACACGGGCGAGGTGGTCCCCGACCCGCACGAGGTCGCCGAGACCCGCTGGGTCCCCCCCGCGGCAGTTCCTGGCCCTGGACCCGGTCTTCGCCGGCGACCGCGAGTTCTTCGAGCGGATCCTGCCGGAGCTCTGACGCCCCGCCGGCCGGCGGGCCGTCGTCACAGGGCTAGAAGTCCCGAAGATGGTCGTAGTGCTGGACGCGCTCCTGCCGTGCCCCGCCCCCGTCCCCGCCGAGCCCCCGCGCCGGACCCTGGCAGCCCTGCACCAGCGCGATACCGACCGCCACCAGCAGCGTCACGACGACGAACACGAACAGCCGCTGCCGCAGCAACCGGGGATTGGCGGGCCGCAGCCCGGTCCCCGTGCTCCGGGATGCGGGACGCCCGGTGCCGCTGTGCGGGCCGGTGCGGCTGCCGCTGCCCGACCGCGTCCCGTTGCGCCCGGTGGGCGTCGGCCGCGCCCCGGACCGCGACGGGGTGCCGCCGCGCGGGGCACCGGGGCCGCGCACCGGAGTCCTGCCGCGGCTTCCGCCCCCCGTCGACCGGTTGCCGCTCCCGCCCGGCCGGGCTCCGCCGCGGGCACCGGTCCCGTTCGGGGAGGCCGGGCCGTCCGGCGAGGGATGGCGGTCCCGGGAGGGAGCCGACCCGCGTGGCGGGGGAGTGCCCCGGCCCCGCTGCGCCCCGGACGTCCCGGCACCCTGCTGCCCCTGCGGACGCCGGGTGCGCTCGGGGTAGGTGTCGGCGAGCCGCTCGGCCTCGGCGCCGCGGGGCGCGGGCGGCCGGACCCCGGCGAGGTCCTGGGACTCCCGGGCCGCGATCTCCTTGAGCCGCAGCGACAGTTGGAGCGTGCTGGGCCGCTCCTCGGGGTCCTTCGCCAGGCACGCCCGGACGAGCGGGGCCAGCGCGTCGGGCACGCCGTGCAGCTGCGGCTCCTCGTGCACCACGCGGTACAGCATCACCTCGGAACTGCCGTGCCCGAAGGGCGAGTCGCCCATGGAGGAGTACGCGAGCGTGGCACCGAGCGAGAACACGTCCGTAGCCGGTGTGACGGCGGCCCCGCGCACCTGCTCCGGCGCGAGGAAGCCGGGGGAGCCGACCGCCGTGCCGACGTGGGTGAGCGTCGAGGCGCCGGTCGCCCAGGCGATGCCGAAGTCGATGATCCGCGGCCCCTTCGGGGACAGCAGGATGTTGGACGGCTTCAGGTCCCGGTGCACCACCCCGGCCTCGTGCACCGCGACCAGGCCCTCCGACAGGGCGGCACCGACGGCCGCGACGTCGGCCGCGCCCAGCGGGCCCTCGGCCGCGACCTTGTCGTGCAGGGAGGGACCGGGCACGTACTGGGTGGCGAACCAGGGCCGGTCCGCGTCGAGGTCGGCGGCCACCAGCCGGGCCGTGCAGCCGCCGCGGATCCGCCGCGCCGCCGACACCTCACGGGCGAACCGCGAGCGGAACTCCTGATCCTCCGCCAGGTCGGGGCGGATGACCTTGAGCGCGACCCGCTGCCCCTTCTTGTCGGAGCCCAGGTAGACCACGCCCATCCCGCCCGCGCCGAGCCGTCTGTGAAGCTTGAACGAGCCGACGACGCGCGGGTCCTCGCGCCTCAGGCGCATCATCGCCATGTTCATCCCCGCTGCCCGGTCCTGTGACGAGCCACAGCTTACGTTTCCACGGCCGCCCGCGCGCAGAGGCCGCGCCCTCTCAGCGTGATGGATTGTCAGTGGTGGGTGGGAGACTTGAAAGGTGGTCAGGGAGGGCGCGAAGAGGCGGACTTCGCGTGGTGAGTGATCCCAACCACCCGTCGCAGAAGGGGGATTGGTCCTGTGAAGGGTGATCGTGTGGAGATAGTCGTGGACGCGGGGGACACGACGCGCGCCTACGAGGTCGTGGCGAGCAGGGCGGGCCGCAGGGTCGAGACGGCGGTCCGCCGAGGTGTCGTGGAAGTGAGCGAAGTCACCCGTAGCGGCACAGTCGTGCGTACCGCCCGCTTCATGGCGAATCGGGTGCTGGCCCTGGTGGAACAGCCGGTTCCACGGGAGGAGAGCTCGGACAAAGACGGGTGAACCGGTCGCCCCGTCGGGGAAGACCCTGAGACCCGCGTCCCCGTCTCCACCCAGGGGAGTACATCGCAGGTGGCGGCTCATCCTCCGGGAGGCCCGGCAATCGGTACGAGGGCATGACGCCGGAAGAGGGCCGGACACCTAGATTTGAGGTCAAGCGGCGGGTGCAGCACTCGTCCCCCGAGGTCAGACGCCCGCCGCTGCCAACGACAACCGATACAGGTCAGGAGAGGGGCCATGGCCCAGACGGCTCCGCGGACGCTGCTCCGCGAGGAGGGACGCAAGGTGTACGCCGCCGCGTTCCGACCCCGCCGCCAGGGCCGTCGCCACCCGCTGGTGGCGACCCTGATGGCCCTTCCCCTGGCGGTCCTGCTCCTCCTCGTCTTCGACGGGTGGGAGACAGTGGCCACACAGGCGTCGTCCGTGGGCGAGATGCTGGGGCGCTGAGCGGCGACCCCAGGCCCGGAAGAGCGGTCCGGGCGGGGACATCCCGACCATGAAACCCCGTGGGGACGGGGGTACGGCGGACGGCACAAAATGCCGGCGCAGCTGGGGAGCTGCGCCGGCATTGCTTTGCCCTCGGCGCTGAGCACCCGCAACGGACACGCCCCCTCCAACCGGGTCCCGTCTGCGCGTACTCTCACCCGGTGAACTCCGCCCCCGGTCCGCTCCTGGCCGGCCTCACCGCCCGGGCCCGAGCCGCCGCCCACGCCCGCGCACCGGCCTGCCCCTGCGGCGCGGCCACGCTCGCGGACCGCCCGGACGGCACCGTCGTACGCCATGCGGACACCGTCGCGAAGGCCCACCCCCTGGATGCGACCCCCGCCGAGCTCACGAGCCGCCTCACTCTGGCCGCCCGCCACCCCGGCATCCTCCTGCCCCCACTGGATCCCACCCCGGTCGACCTGCACGGCCGCCTGGTGACGTTCTGGCCGTACGGCACCCCCGTGGATCCCGACGCCCCGGACGCCGCACCCTGGGAAGCCGCCGCCGTACTCCTCGCCCGCCTGCACCGCAGCCCGGCTCCCAAGGACCTACCCGTCATGCGCGGCCCCGCCAAGGCGGCCCGGGCCGTCGCCCGGCTCCGCGCGGCCGGCCCGCACCCGGCGGTCGCATCCGTCCTGCGCGCCTGGGCCAGCCTCCCGCCCTGGGCCCGGGCCGAGGCCCCGATGCCGCACACCGGCACCCTCTGCCACGGCGACCTCCACCTCGGCCAGCTCGTACGGCACCCCTCCGACGACGGGCCCTGGCTGCTGATAGACGTGGACGACCTCGGCGTCGGCGTCCCCGCCTGGGACCTCGCCCGCCCCGCCGCCTGGTACGCCTGTGGTCTGCTCCCGCCCGGCGCGTGGACCCGGTTCCTCACCGCCTACCGGGAGGCTGGGGGCCCGGCCGTCCCGGCCGAGGGCGACCCCTGGCCCGCCCTCGACGTCCCCGCGCGTGCCCTCACCGCGCAGACCGCGGCCCGGGCCGTCGCCAAGGCGGTCGCGGCCGGCCGCCCGCTGGACGAGGTGGAGCAGTCGGTCGTGGACGCCTGTGACCGAATGGCTACCGTCCCGCCCCAGTTGGTGCAGGAGCACGCGAAGTAGGGTGCAACCGAGCACAGCGGGACAGAGTCTGTCCTGGCGAGATGTGAAGCAGGACCGACCGGCGAGGAGTTGACCGACCATGCAGTGTCCGAAGTGCCGTGCGCCGATGCACACGTACAACCGCAACGGTGTCCAGATCGAGCAGTGCAGCGGGTGCCGCGGGATCTTTCTCGACTACGGCGAGCTGGAGTCGCTGACCCGACTGGAGGCCCAGTGGTCCCAGGCCGCCCCGCCGCCACCGCCCGCCCCGCAGGCCTACCCCGCCCCTCCGGCCCCCGCCTGGGGTGCCCCGCACGGTGGCCACGGCCATCACGGCCACCACGGTCACCACCGCCACAAGAGCTTCGGCCACATGCTGTTCTCGTCCTGAGCCGTGACATCGCAGAAGCCCCCGGCCGCGAACGGCCGGGGGCTTCTCGTGTGTGGACGATACTGGGATTGAACCAGTGACCTCTTCCGTGTCAGGGAAGCGCTCTCCCGCTGAGCTAATCGTCCTCGGGACCATGACCACCGACTGTGGCGGATCATGGGCACTGCGTGCGCGATACTGGGATTGAACCAGTGACCTCTTCCGTGTCAGGGAAGCGCTCTCCCGCTGAGCTAATCGCGCGGGACGGATCCAGAAGATCCAGTGGACGATACTGGGATTGAACCAGTGACCTCTTCCGTGTCAGGGAAGCGCTCTCCCGCTGAGCTAATCGTCCTTGGAGGTGGAGACGGGATTTGAACCCGTGTAGACGGCTTTGCAGGCCGTTGCCTCGCCTCTCGGCCACTCCACCAGGAGTGTAGGGGGCCGGGAAGTCCCCTCTTCCTTCGAGCGGACGACGAGGTTCGAACTCGCGACCTCAACCTTGGCAAGGTTGCGCTCTACCAACTGAGCTACGTCCGCCTGTCGTTTCGGTCCGCCCTCGCGGCCCGGCGACGTGTTGAACTCTAGCGGATTCCCGGGCCAGTACAAAAACGCGTTTGTGCAGCGTGCTGCGCCTGCCCTGCTCAAGGACGTCACAGGACCGCCTGACCGGGCATCCCCCGGTCACCCGCGGGGCCCCCGCCATAGACTCGACTGCGTGCTCGACCTCCCTCCTCTCGCCCGCTTCGGCGACCGCGTCGCCACCGGGCTCCTCGACGTCACCGACGATCCCGAGGCCCTGGAGTCCAGCGGCTTCTGGGCCGTCTGTGCCGACTTCGAGGGCCGTCTGACCTGCGCCCGCTTCGCGGAGGTCCGGACGGCGGACGTGCCGGCTCCCGTGCCCGGCGCATGGCGCGGGCCGGCCGCCGGTGACTGGACGTCCTCGCTCGACCGCGCCGCGTACACGGCCGCCGTACGCAGGATCCGCGACCACATCGCGGCCGGTGAGGTCTACCAGGCGAACCTGTGCCGGGTGCTGTCCGCGCCCGTCGCACCCGGCGCCGACGTGGACGCCCTCACCGCACTGCTGGCCCGCGGCAACCCCGCGCCCTATGCAGGAACGATCCGCCTGCCCGGTCACGGCGTCGAGATCGCCACGGCCTCCCCCGAACTGTTCCTGCGGCGCGACGGCCGGGTCGTCGCGTCCGGGCCGATCAAGGGCACCGGCCGTACCGAGGCGGACCTGCTGGAGAAGGACTTCGCCGAGAACGTGATGATCGTGGACCTCGTTCGCAACGACATCGGCCGGGTGTGCGCCACGGGCAGCGTGACGGTGCCCGACCTGTGTGCCGTCGAGAAGCACCCCGGGCTGGTCCACCTCGTCTCGACGGTCCGCGGCGAGCTGGCGGACGGGGCCGGCTGGGCCGAGCTGCTCGGCGCGGCCTTCCCGCCCGGCTCGGTCACGGGCGCGCCCAAGTCCAGTGCCCTGCGAATCATCGACGCCTTGGAGACGGCGCCCCGGGGGCCGTACTGCGGCGGGATCGGCTGGGTCGACGCCGACCGGGGCACCGGAGAGCTGGCCGTCGGCATCCGCACCTTCTGGATCGACCGGGCGGACGGAGTGCTGCGCTTCGGCACCGGCGCCGGCATCACCTGGGGCTCCGACCCAGAGGGGGAGTGGCGGGAGACAGAGCTCAAGGCGGCCCGGCTGCTCGGGATAGCGTCGGGAACGTACGAGGCGAGTGGAGAGGACCTGACGTGAAGATCTGGCTCGACGGCGGGCTGCAGGACACCGAGTCCGCCCGCGTCTCCGTCTTCGACCACGGGCTGACCGTGGGCGACGGCATCTTCGAGACGGTCAAGGCCGTGCACGGCCGGCCGTTCGCGCTCACCCGGCACCTCGACCGGCTGACCCGCTCCGCGCGCGGCCTCGGCCTGCCGGACCCGGACCACGACGAGGTGCGCCGCGCCTGCGCCGCCGTCCTCGGCGCCAACCCCGTGCCTCTCGGCCGCCTCCGCATCACCTACACCGGCGGCCACGGCCCCCTCGGATCCGACCGCGGTGAGCACGGCCCGACCCTCGTCGTCGCCCTCGGCGAGTCGGCCCGCCGCCCCGACTCCACCGCCGTGATCACGGTCCCCTGGACCCGCAACGAGCGCGGCGCGCTCACCGGCCTCAAGACCACCTCGTACGCCGAGAACGTCGTCGCTCTCGCCCGGGCCCGTGAACAGGGCGCGACCGAGGCCCTGTTCGGCAACACGGTGGGACAGCTGTGCGAGGGCACCGGCTCGAACGTCTTCGTCGTCCTCGACGGCGAAATCCACACCCCGCCGCTCGCCTCCGGCTGCCTCGCGGGCATCACGCGTGCGCTCGCGGCCGAATGGACCGGCGCCAGGGAGACCGACCTGCCGCTCGACGTCCTGGAGCGGGCCGACGAGGTCTTCCTGACGTCCACCCTGCGGGACGTGCAGGCGGTGCACCGCGTCGACGGCCGCGAGCTGCCCGGCGCGCCGGGCCCGGTGACCGCCAAGGCCATGCGGATCTTCGAGGAGCGCTCGGGGCACGACCTCGACCCCTGACAGCCCCGGCAAAATCGGCTGACCGAAACCGCGGTTGCGGGTAGAACACCCCTGATGACCACGACCCTGCGGCCGACCGAGCCGCTTCAGCAGAACGCCGACGGGACGCGCTCACGCCGCTACCAGGTCTGTGTCAACAGCCGTCCCGTGGGGGCGATACACCTCGACACGCATCCCGTCTTCGGCACCGCGGTGGCCCGGATCACGAAGCTGCGCATCGACGAGGCCGACCGCAGGCGGGGCCGGGGCACGGTCGCCGCGCTCGCCGCCGAGGAGGTGGCGCGCGGCTGGGGGTGCCGCCGCATCGAGGCGGTCGTCCCCGCCGCGTCCGAGGCCGGACTCCGGCTCGCCACCGCGCTCGGCTACGTCGTCCGCAACCGCGGCATGGAGAAGCAGCTCGGCGACACCCCGCCGGAGCTGCCGGAGGGCAGCCGCGCCCGGCCCATGACCGAGGCGGAGTTCGGCCCCTGGCTGGTGAAGGGCAAGGCGGACTACGCGCGCAGCTGGACCGACCGGGGCGTCCCGGAGGCCGAGGCCCGGGTCAAGTCGGAACGCGACCACGCCACCTTGCTGCCCGAGGGCCTCGCCACCCCGGGCATGCTCATCAGCGTCGTCGAACATCTGGGCACGCCCGTGGGAACGCTGTGGCTCGCGGTGCGCGAGAGCAGCGCCTTCGTCTTCGACGTCGAGACCGACGCCGCCCACCGCGGTGAGGGCCACGGCCGCACCCTGATGCTGCTGGCCGAGGCCCAGACCATCGCCGAGGGCAGGCGGACCCTCGGCCTCAATGTCTTCTCGGGCAACACCCCGGCCGAACGGCTCTACGCCTCACTCGGCTACGAGACCGAGCGGTACGCCCTGTACAAACCGCTGCTGTAGCGGCCCGGGAGCCGACGGCCGGGTGTGGGGGATCAGTGTTCCTGCCCGGCCAGCAGCCGGTCCGCGATCTGCTCGATCCGCTCGCGCAGCCCCTCCTGGCTCTTGCCGCCGTCGAGCCGCTCCCCGCCGATGACGTACGTCGGCGTTCCGGTCACACCGATCGCCTTGCCCTCGGCCTGGTCGGCGTCCACGATCAGGATGTGCCGGCCGTCGATCAGCGCGGTGTCGAACTCCTCAGCGTCCAGGCCAAGTTCGCGGGCCACCCCGACCAGGAAGGGTTCCCCCTTACGGGCCAGCTCCTCGACCCGCCCCAGCAAGGCCTCGGCGTACGGCCACCCCCGGCCCTGCTCCCACGCCTCCTCCGCGGCCTGGGCGGCGGCGAAGGCGTGCTTGTTCTTCTCCAGCGGGAAGTGCCGCAGCCGCAGCTCCAGACGGTCGCCGTAGCGGGCGCGCAGGGCATGGAGATCGTCCAGCGCGGTACGGCAGTCCGGGCACTGGAGGTCGCACCAGACCTCGAGGACGGGGGCGGCGGAACGGTCGGAGGAGGAGTCACTCATGCCGACAGTCTCCCAGCAGCAGCGGCCGGGGGCGCGGCCCGCACGGCACCTGCGGAGGAGGTGACCCCGAGATGTCCCTGATGTCGGGCCGGAACATGGCCCGCCGGGGTGCGGCGGGTGCAGGATGGAGGGGGACGAAGTGCCCCGACCCGACCGCGCCACGCCTGGAGGACCGGATGATTGCCGAGACCGTCTGCTCCGCCGTGTCCGCGGCAGGCCTGGGCATTGCGATCGTCACGGCGTGGCGCAAGCGGTACCTCGCCGCGGTCCGGATCGCGGCCTACTCCCTCGTCCCGATCGGCCTCGTGATGACGGGCGTCGTCGAGTGGCTGGCCGACACCGCGTTCAGCCCGACGGCCTGGGCCGGGTTCGGGGTGCTCGGCCTCGCCTGGGTGCTCTTCATGACCACACGAGCCGTGGAGCGCCGGCGCGGCGGCACCCGCAAGGAGCGCAGGGCGGCGGCCCGCGCCGCCGACCGGCCCGACACGGTGGCTCCAGCCGCCTCGGCGCCTTCCCTGGGCCAGGGCTCCCGCCCGGCGGTGAAGCCCGCGCCGGCGTCCCGCGACGACGACTTCAGCGACATCGAGGCCATCCTCAAGAAGCACGGCATCTGAGAGCGGCCCCGCCCGGGGCCGAATCGTCACAGTGGGTCCGCCGGCGCGCGGAAGTGATCACAACCTGAACCGGACCTCGCGGAATCGGTGCACTCCCGCACGGAACGAGGCCGCTGATCGCGCCCGGCGGGGGGACTGCGTCATCATCGCCGCGAGATGCTGGACACGACGAAACAGAGCGACCCCGCACCGCCGCAGGACGAGCCACATCCCCGGCAGGACGAGCCACGTGGTTGCCTCTTCGCCCTCTCCCAGCCACCGCTGATGATCTTCCTGGCGGTGATCGGGAGTCTGCTGCTCATGGCCTCGTTGCACGATCTGCTGCTGCTGTGAGCCTTACCCGCGGTACCCGGCGCCACCCGCCGGGACCGCGTCGGCATCGACATCCCGCACAGCCCCGCGACCCCGGGCCCTGGCGCCGGGCGTCAGCCCGCCGCCTCCTTGCGGCGTGCCCGGTACGCGGCCACGTGCAGGCGGTTTCCGCAGGTGCGGCTGTCGCAGTACCGCCGCGAGCGGTTGCGGGACAGGTCGACGAAGGCACGCCGGCAGTCCGGTGCCTCGCACCGTCGCAGCCGCTCCTGCTCCCCGGCGACCACGAAGAACGCCAGCGCCATCCCGCAGTCGGCGGCGAGATGATCGGCGACGGAGGCACCGGGCGCGAAGTAGTGCACATGCCAGTCGTAGCCGTCGTGGTCCGTGAGCCGGGGCGTGGTGCCGGCCGCCGCGACCAGCTCGTTGATCTGCCCCGCCGCGGCCCGGGCGTCCGGGGCGGCGAAGACGGCGGCGAAGCGCCCGCGGATCTTGCGCACCGCCGAGAGGTCGAAGTCCGAGAGCACCCCGACATCGCTGATCTCGTGGTTCCGCACGAAGTCCGCAAGGGCCGCCACGTCCGGCAGCCCGTCCGGCGCCGTGTCGTCCTCCGGTGCGGTGTTCACCAGATCGACCACGGTGTCGAGGGCGCACCGGGTGTCGTGGGTGATCAGCACGATTCGCTCCCTGGCCTGAGGGTCGGGCGGGCGCCCGCCGATGCTGGCCGATGGTAACGGCTTCACCTCCGCCGGACCGCCTCATGCCCGCACATGGCTTCGAATACAACGCCTGCCGGCCCGCCGGGGTTCCCCGTGTGGCGCGACACCGGCGGAGGGGCACCGGAGGGCGGGACACCGGGGGAGGCGAGCCGGAGGGCGGGACACCGGGGGAGGCGAACCGGGGAAGGCGCGCCGGGGGCACACCGGGGCAGGGGCGGTCCCATGCGAACCGGCGCCGTACCGCGTGATCCGCGGTGCCGGCGCCGGTGTTATCCCGTATGCGGTTGTCCGGGCCCGAGCCGTCTCCCCGAGTCGACGGCGCCGGGCGGCTTTGCGGGGGCCTCGCCCTAGCTTTCCGCCAGGATGTGCGAGAGCTCCTGATCGAGGTCGAAGTGCCGGTGTTCCGTGCCGGGCGGCACGGCGGCGTCGGTCCGCTTCAGGAAGGACTCCAGGGCCCGTGCCGGGGCCTCCAGCAGGGCCTCGCCCTCCGGCGAGCTCAGGGCGATGCACACGACGCCCTGGCCGTGACTGCGCGACGGCCAGACGCGGACGTCGCCGGTGCCCGTAGGGCGGTGAAGTCCCTCGGCGAGGAGGTCGCGGGCGAACACCCACTCGACGGTTTCCTCGGCTCCGGTGTGGAAGGTGGCGTGCACGGCGTAGGGGTCGGCCGTGTCGTACCGCAGGCCTGCGGGGACAGGCAGGGAGGACTCGCTCGACACAACGAGGCGCAGGTGCAGCTCGCAGCTGACCGTGGTGTTCATAAGCGCCAGGGCCTTTCGCTCAGTGTGCGCTCGGGGGTTCGCACGTCGGCGAAATCGACATGCCACCTACGGTGCCGTTGTAAACCCCTCTGAGTGTTTTGCGTGCCTTTACGTAACTCTTCCGGCCGAGGGATCGTTCGCGTCCTGCGTCCATTCCGGTGACTGGTTTCGCTCGGGTAGTGTTTCCCCGTATGAATACGGGGAGTAACGAGCCGGGCGAGGTGGCCGTGGCGTCGAACGAGACGGGGACGGGCGAGGCACACGGCGAGCAGGATCGCGGGCTCGGCTCGCGTGCGCCGGAATTCATCAAGGCCCGCCGGGCGCTGCACCTCAGCTGGCAGGTCGGCGTCTTCATCATCGGACTCGCGGTCGTCGTGACCGGCATCATCATGCTGCCCCTGCCGGGACCGGGCTGGGTCGTGATCTTCGGCGGCATGGCGATCTGGGCGACGGAGTTCGTCTGGGCCCAGCTGGTGCTGCGCTGGACCAAGCGGAAGGTCACCGAGGCGGCGCAGCGCGCCCTCGATCCCAAGGTGCGCCGCCGCAACATCATCCTGACGTCGATCGGGCTGGTGATCATCGGCGTACTGGCCGGCATCTACCTGTGGAAGTTCGGCATCACCATGCCGTGGAAGATCAAGGACCAGTGAGCGTCACAGGCACCCCCTGACATGGGGTAATGTTCTTCCTGCGTCCGGGCGATTAGCTCAGTGGGAGAGCGCTTCGTTCACACCGAAGAGGTCACTGGTTCGAACCCAGTATCGCCCACCCGGACCGGCGGCCCATCTGCGATTGCGCAGGTGGGCCGTTGGTGTTGTGCGGGCTGCGGGCTGTCGGGTTGTGCTCGTGGGGTGGCTGGTGGCAGCCCGCGGGGCGGGAGCGCCCGTGCGACGGCGTCTGTGGTCCGGCCGCTGGTGAGGCCGGGATCCGGCCGGGGCCGCTGATGCCGTTGACTTCGCCGTTCGACGGCGCGGGTGCTGGGCTCTGCCGTGCGGCGCTGTCGTACCGCAAAGGCGCATGGGCTGCCGAAGATCGCTGAGGGGCCGGGAACCCGGGGCAGTCGGTTTCTCGCCCCGGCGCCCCCGCCGCGGCCGGCTGGTGCCGAGGAGCTGCCGTTGGCCGACAGGAGAACCGAGATCGGCGCTGAGCAGCGCGTGCCTCGCCGAGCTCCGATCCGGGTGCAGCCTGCCGGGGCCTTTGCCCGGCGAGCCCACGCGCACGGGGCCGAATGTCGCCGGGCCGAGCCGGTCGAAGCCCCTTCCCGGTGAGCCGCACGCCCCGTCGCGTGGCGAGCCGGGCGGCGGTGGGCTCCCTGGGGTGGCCGGCGCCGAGACCGCCATGGGCCGGGCATGCGGACACCCCACTGGAGTCGGCCGGTGGCGATTCCCGTCCCCGGCCAGGCGGGGCGATGCGCCTGGCGGGGCAGGCCCTGTCATGCCTCTGCCCTCGAACCGCTCGCACCCCGAGCCGGCTACCCGACGAGATCCAGCCATCGGGACGACTGGTCCGTCGGCGGCTCCCCGCCCCGGCCCTGGGCACCCGCGCCGACCCTGCCCAACGCCCACCCGCCCGGACGAGCCCCGAGCCCCGCGCCCCGGACCAACTTGCCCCCACTCCCTCCGCGGCCGTACGAAACCCAAGCCCTGGACGTCAGGCCGTACGGCTGGCCGGGAGTCGGTGGCACGCGAGGTGGGGTGCTCAGGGGGGCTCGTGACCGTGAAGGCGACGGGATGCCACCACGGCCCCGTCACTCTCAGTCGCAGTCCCCTCACCGCCCCACCCCCACAACGCGCCTCAGCCCACGCCACATGGCCAGAACCGACCCCCACACCCCCAAAACCCTTCCCCTCAACGCCGCATGGCCGAATCCGGCCCCCGCCCTCCGCAATTCCACCCTCCCCAACCCCGCCGTCGTCTTTCGGTCGCGCCCGGATTCAACCCACGCCGTCCCTCTCCGTTCGGCGCTCCGGACGGGTGGCCGTCACCAGGGACGTCGTCCTGCTCCGCTTCCGGTTCCGCCCTCGCGACCCGCTCCGCCAACCGCCCCGTCGGTAAGAAATTCTTGTCCGAATCATTGACGCACCCTCAGCCCCTCCGTACCTTGTGCCAGCAAGCGCTTACTTGAAACGATTCATGCGAGCGGGACGACGTGCGGGGAGGTCCAACCGTGGTGAACGGCAGGAATGTTGAGAGACGTACCATCCTGAAGGCGGCCGGTGCCACGGCAGCCACGCTGGGGCTGGCCGCGACGGCCGGCTGCGGTGGTGACGGAGGGGCCTCCGCGGACGGGACGGTGACGATCCGTTACGCGTGGTGGGGTGCGGAGGACCGTGCCCAGAGAATCAACAAGACCATCGCGCTCTTCGAGAAGAAGTACCCGAAGATCAAGGTGAAAACGGACTTCCAGCCTTATCTCGACTTCTGGAAGAAGTTCAACACCCAGGCCTCCGGCGGAAATCCGCCGGACGTGTTCCAGAATGCGATCGGCTTCCTCCGCAAATACGACGCGAAGAACGTACTGCTGGATCTGAGCGAGCAGGCGAAGGCGGGCAACCTCCGGATGGAGGGATTCCGCGCGGGGCTGGAGAAGTTCGGCGAGATCGACGGCAAGCTCCTCGGCGTTCCGGTCGGTTCGAACTCCATGGCCCTCGTCATCGACAAGCCCGTCTACACCCGCGCCGGCGTGAAGCCGGAGCAGGGCTGGACGTGGGACGACTTCGAAGCCGGCATGAAGAAGATCCGGGACAAGACCGGCCGCGCCGGCGACAGCGGCATGTACGGCACGATGTACCTCTACGACCTCTACCTGCGCCAGAACGGCAAGGCGTTCTTCACCGAGGACGGACTCGGCTTCACCGAGGCGGACCTGACGGACTGGTGGACGAAGGCCAGGAAGGGCGTCGAGGAGGGCATTTACTCCGATCCCAAGAAGGTCGCCCAGATCAAGCCCAAGTCCGCGCTCGCCGCGGAGCTCTCGGGCAGCGAGTTCACCTGGGACAACTTCACCGTCCGCTACACCTCCGAGGGCAAGAGCGAGTACGGCCTGGCTCCCATCCCGACGACGGACGGCAAGAAGACCGGGCAGTACCTCGGCTCCCTCATGCTGAGCGCCTCCAAGCGCACCCAGCACCCGAAGGAAGTCGCCCAGTTCATCGACTTCATGGTGCACGACCCCGAGGTCGCCAAGATCATGGGCTACGACCGCGGTGTGCCCGCGACCCAGGCCCAGTTCGACGCCTACAAGCCGAGCGACCCGGTCAACCAGGCGATAGCCGCCTACGAGCAGTCCATCGTCAAGGCCGGAGTCCTGGAGCCCATCACTCCGCACCCGAACGGCGCGGACATCTGCGAGTCGGCGTTCCTGCGGATCGCCGAGGAGATGGGCCTGGGCAAGAGGTCGGTGGACGAGGCCGTCAAGCAGTTCTTCACCGAGTCGAAGACGGCTCTCGGCACCTGATGGGAACCACCGTGACACACGCCCCTGCGATGGAGGACCTGCCCAAGGGCAAGCGCTCCGAGCCGCGGCACGGTCCGGTGGACTCCCCGCGCCCCGCCGCCCTCAAGCGGCGGCGGCGCCGGGAGAACCTGGCCGGCTATCTCTTCATGTCCCCGTGGATCGCCGGGTTCTTGCTCCTGACCGCGGGCCCGATGATCGCCTCGCTCTACTTCGCCTTCACCGACTACAACCTGTTCGACGCCCCCCAGTGGATCGGCCTCGACAACTTCTCCGAGATGTTCGGCGATCCGCGCTGGCGCCACTCGGTGCAGGTGACGCTCTGGTACGTCGCCGTCGGCACGCCGCTGAAGCTGCTCGCCGCCCTCGGTGTGGCGCTGCTGCTCGCCCAGAGCCGGCGCGGGCAGGCCTTCTACCGGGCCGCCTTCTACGCGCCGTCGCTCATCGGCGCGAGCGTCTCCGTCGCGATCGTGTGGAAGGCGATCTTCTCGGACGACGCGGTCGTCGACCGTACCCAGAAGATCTTCGGGATCGACGTCGGCGGCTGGACCGGCGACCCGGACATGATCATCTACAGTCTCGTGGCGCTCACCGTCTGGCAGTTCGGCGCCCCCATGGTCATCTTCCTGGCCGGTCTCAAGCAGGTCCCGCGTGAGCTGTACGAGGCGGCCGAGGTCGACGGGGCGGGCAAGATGCGGCGGTTCTGGAACATCACGCTGCCGATGATCTCGCCCGTCCTCTTCTTCAACGTCCTGCTGGAGACGATCCACTCCTTCCAGATCTTCAGCTCGGCGTACATCGTCGGCGGCGGCGCGGGGAGCAACGCCTGCGGCCCGGCCGACGGCTCGATGGTCTACACCTGCTACCTCTACGTCCAGGGCTTCGAGAACAGCCGCATGGGTCTGGCCTCCGCGATGGCCTGGCTGCTGCTCGTCGCGGTCGCCCTGGTGACGGCGGTGCTGTTCTGGTCCCAGAAGCGCTGGGTGCACTACGAGGAGGGCGCCCGATGAGTGCGCAGGCCACCACCGACGTCAAGCCCGCCGCCGGGGCCGGAGCGCTCCGCCACAAGCTGCCCGGTTCCCTCGCCTGGCACCTCGGGTCCCTGCTGATCCTCGCGGTGATCCTCTACCCGGTGATCTGGGTCGTCGGCGGGTCCTTCAAGAAGAGTGAGGACATCGTCGGCAGCCTGGATCTCTTCCCGAGTGACCCGGTCGTCGACAACTACAAGAGCCTCGCCGACGGCATCGCCGACATCTCGATCTCCACGTTCTTCTTCAACTCGCTCTTCCTGGCGGTCGGGTCGGTCATCGGCATCCTGGTGTCCTGTTCGCTGACGGCCTACGCCTTCGCCAGGATCAGGTTCGCGGGCCGCAATCTGCTGTTCACGCTGATGATCGGGACGCTCCTGCTGCCGTACCACGTGCTGCTGATCCCGCAGTACGTGCTGTTCCGCAACATGGAGATGATCAACACCTATACGCCGCTGCTGCTCGGGAAGTACCTGGCCACCGAGGCGTTCTTCATCTTCCTGATGGTGCAGTTCATGCGGAACATGCCCAAGGAGCTGGACGAGGCGGCCCGTCTCGACGGCTGCGGGCACTTCCGGATCTACTGGTCGATCGTGCTGCCGCTGAGCCGGCCGGCCCTGATCACCAGCGCGATCTTCACCTTCATCAACTCGTGGAACGACTTCATGGGCCCGCTGATCTACCTCAACGAGCCCGACAAGTACACGGTCTCGCTCGGCCTGAAGATGTTCGTCGACCAGGAAGGGCTGGCCAACTACGGCGGCATGATCGCCATGTCGCTGGTGGCGCTGCTGCCGGTGCTCGCCTTCTTCCTCGCCTTCCAGCGGTATCTGATCGACGGTATGGCCACGTCGGGTCTGAAGGGCTGAGGCGGTATGGCCGGGACACGGGTGAAGGCACGGGGGGAGTCGATGCTCGCCGAGCGTTTCGGGGTGTTCGCCGAGTGCTTGCTGACCGGCGTGTGGATCGCGGTGGCCTCACTGGGTGTCGTCACCTATCCCGCGGCGTTCGCCGCCGGGGCGCGGCATCTGCGTCGCCGTACCGCTCATGAGGGCGGTGGCTGGCGGGAGTTCACCGCCGACTTCCGCACCGCCCTGCGCGGCGGATGGCTCGCCGGGCTCGCCGGGTGGGCGGCGGTGGCCGCGGTCTGGGTGGACGTGCAGGCGGCCCGGGCAGGGATTCCCGGCGGGCCGCTCGTCGGGTCCGTCGGGGTCGTCGCGCTGATCGGGCTCGTCGTGGCCGGGCTGCGTGCGGCGGCGGTATGGGCGCCGGGAGCCCGCTGGCGGAGGCTGCTGGCCGAGGCCGGGCGGCGGACGGTGCTCGATCCGGCCGGGTCGTTCCTGATCGTCGGCGGGCTGGCCGTGGTGGCCGTGTCCGCCTGGTTCGCCGCGCCGCTGGCGGTCGCGGTCCTCGGTGCCGTCGCGGCGGCGGCCGTCGCCGTGGAGGAGCGGTACCGGCACCGCTGAAGGGCGGTGCCCCCATGTTCCAGGCCGGCGCCCCGGCGCCGCACCTCTCTCTGTCATGCCCCTGAGCAGCGTACGGATTCGCTTCCCGCACGGACGAGGAAAGGCAGCATCGCCATGTCTCCCATCCCCCGCAGATCCCTCCTCAAGGCAGCCGCCGTCACCGGAGCCGCCGCCCAGTTCAGCTGGGCGCTGGGAGCCCAGAACGCCCAGGCCGCGCCCGGAGCCGAACCCGCCGACGCGGACCCGGTGACCCTGGACTGGCTGGAGGACGGCGGTCTCGGCGCCGCGCCCGGCTCCACCGTCGGCGTGCCCTGGCCCAAGGGCGCATACCAGAAGGACCAGACCTTCGCGCTGACGGACGCCGCCGGCAAGGCCGTACCCGTGCAGTCCTGGCCGATCGCCTACTGGCCCGACGGCTCCCTGAAGTGGACCGCGCACGCGGTCGCCTCGGGCGACGACAAGCTCACCCTCGCCGCCGGGACACCCGCCGCACCCGAGAAGAAGGTCACCGTCGAGAAGCGCGGCGGCACCATCGACATCTCCACCGGCGTCATCACCGCGAGGATCGGCAGCTCCGGCTCCACCCTCGTCAAATCCGTCACGCGCGGCTCCACCGAGATCGCGAAGAACGGCCGGCTCGTGCTGATCCGCCAGCCCGAGATCGAGGACGAGGACCAGGGCGCGGTCAAGACCGAGCGCTTCGAGGGGGCGATCTCCAAGGCCGAGGTCGAGCAGGCGGGCCCGGTCCGCGCGGTCGTCCGCATCGACGGCAAGCACCGCAAGGGCGGCCGCAGCTGGCTGCCCTTCTCGATCAGGCTCTACTTCTACGCGGGCGCCGACTCCTTCCGCATGGTGCACACCATCACCTACGACGGCAAGCAGGAGCCGGGCAAGGCCAGTGGTGACTTCATCCGCGGCCTCGGCGTCCGCTTCACCGTGCCGATGCGCGACGAGTCGTACGACCGCCACATCCGCATCGGCGGCGACGGCACCGGCCTGCTGCGCGAAGCCGTCAAGGGCATCACCGGACTGCGCCGGGACCCCGGCGCGGCCGTGCAGGCGGCCCAGTTCGAGGGCAGGAAACTGCCCGACCCCGCCACCTGGGACCAGCGGGTGACGACCCGGCTGCAGTACATCCCCGAGTGGGGCGACTACACCCTCTCCCAGCTGTCCGCCGACGGCTTCACGCTGCGCAAGCGCACCAAGAAGGGGCACGGCTGGGTCGCGGCGGGCGGTGGCCGGCGCGCCTCCGGCTTCGGCTACGTCGGCGGCGCGAGCGGCGGGTTCTCGTTCGGGCTGCGCGACTTCTGGGAGAAGTTCCCCGCCCAGCTCGACATCCGGGACGCCCACACCGACGAGGCCGAGGTGACCCTCTGGCTCTGGTCGCCCGAGGCCCAGCCCATGGACATGCGCTTCTACCACGACGGCATGGGCCAGGACACCTTCCCGGAGCAGCTCGAAGGCCTCAACATCACCTACGAGGACTACGAGCCGGAGTTCGGCACCCCGTACGGCATCGCCCGCACCTCCGAACTCCTCTTCTGGGCCAACGAGTCGACACCGACCCCGGACCGGTTCGCCGAGCAGGTCGAGGCCGTCCGCGTACTGCCGCAGCTGGCCGCCCCGCCCCGGCAGCTCATCAAGGCCAAGGTCTTCGGACCGGGCCTCTACTCCGAGCCCGACCGCTCCACCCCGGCCAAGGCGAAGATCGAGGACCACCTCGACTTCCTCTTCACCTACTACAAGGACCAGGTGGAGCAGCGCCGCTGGTACGGCTTCTGGGACTACGGCGACATCATGCATACCTACGACACCTTCCGGCACCAGTGGCGCTACGACATCGGCGGCTACGCCTGGGACAACTCCGAGCTGTCGCCGGACCTGTGGCTCTGGTTCGCCTACCTGCGCTCCGGCCGCGCCGACATCTTCCGCTTCGCCGAGGCCATGACCCGGCACACCGGCGAGGTCGACGTCTACCACCTGGGCAAATGGGCGGGCCTCGGCACCCGGCACGGCGTGCAGCACTTCGCCGACAGCGCCAAGCAGCAGCGCATCGCCAACACCACCTACCGGCGCTACTACTACTTCCTCACGGCGGACGAACGCGTCGGCGACCTCATGCACGCCAACGTCGACTCCGACGAGACGTTCCTCGCCCTCGACCCGCTGCGCAAGATCCGCACCGAGCCGTACACCCCCGACCGGCACGCCCTGTCGATCGGCTTCGGCACGGACTGGAGCGGCCTGGTGTCCGCCTGGCTGACGGAGTGGGAGCGCAAGGGCCCCAAGTGGGAGAAGGCCAAGGCCCGCGTGCTGTCCACCATGGAGACCATCGCCGCCCAGCCCAACGGTTTCGTCCAGGGCAGCGGCCTGTACGACCTGGACACGGGCAAGTTCGCCGTCGCCGACAAGCCCAAGGTGGAGGTCTCGCACCTCTCGGCCGTCTTCGGCCTCAACGAACTGTGCGCCGAGCTCATCGACCTGGTCGACATGCCGAAGTTCAACGAGGCGTACTTCGACTACTGCCGCTACTTCAACGCCACCAAGGCCGAGCAGGCGGCGCGCTACGGCTCCAACTTCGGCTCCCTGCTGCTCTTCCAGGGGCACTCGCGCCTCGACGCGTACGCGGCCGTCAAGACCAGGGACGAGAAGCTCGCCAAGCGGGCGTGGGAGAAGTTCTACAACTCCGACGGCTACAAGGAGTCGGCGCCCTGGCGGACGGAGAAGCTGAGCGGCCCCGTCGCGCTGGTGCCCGGCAACGAGGCCACCTGGGTGTCCACCAACGACACCGCGCTGTACGGCCTCGCCGCCATCGAGAACCTGGCGCTGCTCGGCGACAAGATGCCGTAGGAGGAAGCTGAACGAGCGGTTCCCGTGGCGACGCCTCGGCGGGAACCGCTCGTCCTAGTCGATGATCTGGTTGAAGAACAGGACGGCCGGGGCCACCACCCCGCCGCCCACGCTCACCGCGACCGGCCACACGTTGCCGGCCAGCGCCGCCAGGACAGTGGCACCGATGCCGGCCAGGGCCGCCAGCAGGAAGACGACGGCGGCCCGCTGGCTGAGGAGCGGCCCGTCCCGGCCGGGCCGCCGTCGGTTGGCCTGTGCCACCCCGGTGCTCCCTACCTGATCCCGACAGCGGGCTCGTGCACGGGTACGTCCCACGGATCCTGCGCGGGACGCAGGAGTTCGAAGCGGACACCGCCGCTCTCACCACTGGTCCTGACCCCGTACACGGCGGGCTCCGGCAGGCTGTTGTAGTGGAAGGGCGTCGAGAAGTAGTAGGCGCCGGTGTCCGGGACCGTGATGAGGTCGCCCGGTTCCAGGAGCGGCAGCGCGCGGTCACGGGCCAGCAGGTCGCCGGCGAAGCAGGCGGGTCCCGCGATGTCCTGGCGGACCGGTCCGCCCCGCTTGGCCCTGCCGCTCCCGTCGTGCGCCTCGATCCGCAGCGGCCAGGCGTCGGGGTTGAACACCGTCCGGGTGGCCACCTGCACACCGGCGTGGGTGACCGCGATCGGCCGGCCGCCCATGCTCTTGGTGTACTCGACGTAAGCGGCGATGAACCCGTTCTTGGCGAGGACGGACCGCCCGAACTCGGTGACGATCTCGAACCCGCCGGAGAACAGGGCGGGAGCCTGGGCGCGCAACTGCCGGACGTACATGTCGAAGGTCGGCGTGCTCTCGTCGTCGGCGAAGTTGACGGGCAGTCCGCCACCGATGTCGATGCCGACGACCTGGCGCCGCCCGAGCGAGGCGTTGACCTCCTCGGCGAACGCCACGGCCTGCCCGACCCCGCCGGCCATGAGGTCGAGCGGGCAGCCCTGCGAACCGGCGTGCGTGTGCACCCAGGTCAGCCACGGGTGGTCGTGGTAGGCGCGCAGCAGCCGCTTCCGGCTTCCCGGGTCCGCCAGGGGGACGCCGAACTTAGAGGTGCTCGTCGCCGTGCTCATCGCGGCGATGCTGCCGCCGCCGAGCTGGGAGTTGACGCGCACTCCGATCCGCGAGACCGGGACGCGGCCGCCCAGCGCCCGGTCGATCCGCGCCAGTTCCTGGTAGTTGTCCGCGTTGACGGCCACCCCCAGGTCGAGGGCGTGCCGCAGCTCGTCCTCCGTCTTCGCAGGGGAGTCGAAGACGATCCGGTCCGGCGCGAATCCCGCTGCCAGCGCGCGGGCCAGCTCACCCGCGGTGGCCACCTCGCAGCCCATGCCGAGCCGCCGCAGCTCCGCCAGCACCGGCACCAGGCAGTTCGCCTTGGCGGCGAACGCGTGCAGCACACGCGGTGCGGAGGGGAAAGCGCGGTGCAGGGATCCGACCGTCGCGGCGACGCCGTCGAGGTCGACGAAGGCGGCCAGCCGGTACCGTCCGGCGTCCAGCAGTCCCTGCCGTACCGCTTCCTGGAGGATCCGTGTCCGCCGCTCGGCGGCGGGGGTCAGTCCGGTCATGGTGAGCCTTCCGGTGTCGTACGCGGTGCCCGGGACCGTCCCGGGCGGAACACCAGGCTGCGGCCGGCACCGGGACGGCGTCTTCGTCGAGTCGTCAAAGACGCGCTCCTCACCTACGGCGTTCGGGAGCATCAACTCCTCGGCCCGGCCCCGGCGTTGGGCGATTCGACAAAAGCGGGGCCCTGCGATGGTGGCCCCGGCCGAACGGCGGCCGGCTTCGCGCCCGCTCGCCTCTCGGTGCCGGACCCTCAGGGGCGTGCGCCGTCGGACTCTCCGCCCAAGCGCAGCTGCACCTGGGCGAGCAGCCGGGCGTCGGGACTCTCCAGGTCCAGCCCCGACACCTGCCTGATCCGGCGCAACCGGTAGCGCAGACTGTTGGCGTGCACGCCCAGCGCGCGCGAGGCGGCGGAGACGTCACCGAAGTGGTCAAGGTAGGCGTGCAGGGTCTCCACCAGGCAACTGCCGTTGTGATCGGCGTCGAACTCCTTCAGCCGGGCCACCGACGTCCGCGCCGGCAGCGTCACCTCGCGCAGCGCCTCGACGACCTGGAGGATGCCCACGGTGTCCGCGACGTCCTCGCTCCGCGCGACGGTGTGCGGTCCGTCGGTCGCGAGGAGCGCCTGGAGGGCCCGCTCGGCCGACCGGCGTGATGCGGGCGCCCCCGCCAGGCCGGGGACCACGTCGCCGAGCCCCGCCTTCACCGGCGAGCCGATCGTCGCCGACAGCTGATCGGCCAGTGCGCTCCCCAGCCGCCTCACCTGTTCGTCGGCCCGCCGCGCGTCGCGCCCCAGCCCGCTCACCAGCACCCAGGCCCCGCCGCCCGCCGGGACCACCACGACGCGGTGGCCCAGGGCCGCGCAGTGCAGGGACAGCAGGCCGTACAGCCCGGAGGAACCGTCGTCCGCGGGGTGCCCGGACCCTCGGCCCACCGCCAGGACGGCGCAGGGCTCCCGGGGCGGCAGCGAGGCCCGCTCCGCGAGCACCTCGACGGACCCGCGGTCCTCCAGCAGCGCCCGGGCCGCGTCCTCCACCAGCCGGCCGTCCGAACTGTGGGTGCGGTGGTGGAGCAGGTGGGCCGCGGCGGTCCGGGCCGCCGCGCGCAGCGTCTCCGCGGCGTTCGGCGCCAGGGGGCGGCCGGCCACCGCCGCCACCCAGATGGACCCGAGTGCCTCTCCGCCCGCCCGCACGGCGCCCACCAGACGCTCCGGGTCCTGCCCGTGGGCGGGCCGGTGCAGCACATCGCCCGCACCCCACAGCGCCTGGAAGAACCCCGCCTCCCGCATGGCCGCCACCCGCCAGGGCGGCACCCGGCGGCCGAGGATGGTCAAGCGGCGCATCTCGTCCACGTTCTCCTCGGTGGACGAGTACGCCAGCACCCGCGACTCCGTGTCCTCGATCGTCACCGAGCCTCCGGCCAGGGCGGCCACCGCATCGGCCAGGGAGTCCAGATCTCCCAGGGGTACGCCGCCGGCAGCGGGCATCGGGGGAGCACCCGCCGCGGCAAGTCCGGCCCTCAGCACTCCCACGAGCTGTGCCCAGGTGCACCAGGCGGTGCGGAAGAGCACCGCCGTGCCGCCCTCCTCCGCGGCCGCCTGCAGCGCCCGCGCGGAGGGTGCCGGACGTCCAGGACCGAACACCACACCCGCCGCACCGGCCTCACCGGCCCGGCGCACGACGTCGACCGCCTGCGCCGAGCCCGGGTCGACGCCGACCGCGAGCAGTAACTCCCGCGGTCGGATGACCGGTTCCAGGGCGTCCAGCACATGCACACCGGTGACCCGCGTCCGCAGTCCCCCCGGGGCCGTGTGCAACTCCACGGCTCCCGCTCCCACCACCGAGAGCAGGCGCTCCAACGTCCCCTGGTCGGGCGATTCCCCCGGCTCCGCCATGATGCCCCCTGTCCCCACCCGCGCGTGCCGCTGCCGCGGCGGCCGATCGGAGAACGTATGACATCACGGGACTTGTCCGCAGTCGAGACGGCCTCGGCGTACCTAGTCCATCCTCCCCAGGGCCTCCCGCACCCGACGGACGTCCCGGATGCGCTGCTCGTACGTTCCCCCGAGGGCGAGCAGCAGGAGCCCGGCGAGGGCGGGAGGCGCCCAGCGGGGGAGCGCCCCTGTCACCTGCACGACGTACGGGGCGAGTTCGTGCAGGGTGACCAGGGCCAGCGCCGAGCCGCCGAGCACCAGCGGTGCCTGGAGGTGGTGCCGGGCACCCAGCAGCGTGACCAGCAGGGCCGCACCCCCCAGCAGCAGTGGCCGGGTCCAGTACGGGTCGGCCCAGGCCGTGACCAGGCTCGGCAGGAGCGTGACGGTGAGGCCGGCGCCGTACGCCGTCCAGGAGGAGGTCTGCGGGTCGCGGCGCCGGCGCAGGGCGCCGACGAGCAGCGCCGGGAGGGTCACCGGGAGCGTGTACGCCTCGGGCGTGCCCACGTCCCAGGCCGCCAGGCGTACCCACGCGGCCAGCACGAACAGGGCCGTGGCCGGGTAGCCGACGGGACGGCGCTCCTCGCGCAGGGCCGTGCCCGCGGCGATCACCCCGCACAGGGCCAGCACCAGGGCGAGCACCGGCGGGTCGGTGACGGCGAGAGCCACGGCGAACAGACCGACGCCGGCCCCCACGGCCTCGACGGGCACCGTCGCCCGCGATGCGCCCAGGCGCGCCGCCAGCACGGCGGCGGCACCGGCAACGGCCAGCACCGGCAGGGCGGTCCGGGCCGGCGGCCAGTCCGCCGCGGCACCGGACGCGGCGGCCAGCGCGGCGGCGTGCACCAGAGCGGCCGGAGCGGTGAAGGGGGCGACGCCCGCCCGCCACGAGACCACTGCGAACAGCGCCGTCAGCACGGACAGTACGGCCAGGGTCGCGGACTGGGAGGCGAGCGCGACCAGGATGAGGCCGGCGGCCGTGACCAAGGCGAGGACGAGGGCCGTGACCTGCGCGGCCCCCTCCGTGACCCGGCACGCGTACAGCGCGACCGCCGTGACGACGCCCAGGACCAGCAACCCCGCGGCGTACGGAGCCTCGAAGACCGCGGGCAGTATCAGAGCCGTGGCCCACAGCAGCCCCGCGGCACCCAGCCGGGCCCGCCCACGCCACTCCTGCGCGCGGACCGCCAGGGCGAGCACGGCGGCCACGGCCACCAGCACCAGGGGAGCCGGTGCCGTGTCCGGCGGCCAGGGCACACCGGCGGCCACCGCCGCACGGGCGTCAGCCGGAGCACCGCTCCACACCCGGTCCAGCCGGACGGCCGGACCCAGCAGCACCACGGCGACGACGGGCAGCGTCCACAGCACCGCCAGCGCCTGTACCGCACCGCAGGCCCATGCGAAGCCCCTGCGCATCGCGTCCGGGAGCCGTTCGGCCCGCACCGCCCCCAACAGGGCCACACCGGCGGCCAGATGAGCCGGAACCGCCCACTGCGAGGGCACCACCGAGCGGGCCACCCCGCCGAGTGCGGCCACCACGAGCAGCCCGGACACGATCGCGAGGCCGAGGGCGTGCTTCCTGCCCGGCTCCTGCCGGGCCGTACCCAGGGCGATCGCCGCCGCCGACAGGAGCAGCGCCCCGGCACGGGAAGCGTCACCCGGGCCGCCGGCCGTCAAGGACAGCCAGCCGGCCCCAAGAACACCCCAGCCACCCATGCCGTACGCACCGACTACGGCGGTGATCCGCGGGGCCCCGGCCGTCAGCCGCACCACCGCCACCGCGTCGAGCCCGGCCGTCACCAGCAGCGCGGCCGTGACCGCATACGCACCCGCGTCGGCGGACAGGGCCCACAGCACCAGCGGGAACTGGGCCGCGGTCACGGCGCAGGGAAGGGGCAGACGGAGCGCGGCCGTGACCGGCAGCAGGCCGTACGCCGACCAGGCCACCGCCAGCACCGCGGACGCGGCCGCCGCGTACCCGGTGCCGTCCGTCCCGGAGAGGGCCGCCGCGTGCAGGGCGTAGGCGTCCAGGACGGTCAGGGCGAGCCCGAGGCCCGCCACGGACTCGGCCGTCGACCGCAGCCCGCGCTTCAGGAGGGCCACGGGTGCGGCGAGCGTGGCCAGGGTGACCGCGCCGAGCACCAGGGCACGCCCGGTGATCCCCATCTGGCCCCAGCTGACCAGGGTGAACACCGCCGCCGCGAGGGTGAGCAGGACACCGCCGAGGACCAGCAGCACGTTCTGCACGCTGGGCGCCGCCGTCTCGGGGCGCGGCGATACGGTGATCGGGGGCGTCGCCGAGGCCCAGGGCCGCGACTGCTGCTGCGTCTGCTGCAGTGCCGCGACCAGCCAGGCGCGACGGGTCAGCAACTGGGCACGCCGGGCGTCCAGTTGCCGGAGTTCGGTGTCGAGGAGCCGCAGTTCCTCGGCCGGGGGCGGAAGGTGGGTCATGGATCGCAGTGTGGTCCGCGTCACCCGGCACGGCATGAGTGCGGGTACTCAGGCGCGTACTCAGACAGTCCGTGCCGCGCGTGGGCAGACTGCCGGGATGGACTGGAACCATTACCGCTTCCGCAGTCTGTGGCCCCTGCCCGCACCCCCCCGCCACCGTCTACGACGTGCTGGAACGCCCCGAGGAGTACCCGAGCTGGTGGCGCCAGGTCCGGGAGGTGACCCGGCTCGACGACACCACCGGGGTGATCCGCATCCGCTCCGTCCTGCCGTACGACATGACGTTCACGGCGCGGGAGGTGCGGCGCGACCCCGCGGCCGGTGTGCTGGAGACCGCCCTGTCCGGGGACATCGAGGGCTGGGCGCGCTGGACCGTCACACCGCACGGCACGGGCAGTCTGGCGCGCTACGACCAGGTCGTCAGCGTGCGCAAGCCGCTGCTGCGGCGGTTCGCCGTACCGGGGCGGCCCGTCTTCCGCGCCAACCACGCGCTGATGATGCGCTCCGGGCGGCGCGGACTCCTCCGGCACCTCGAAGCGGTTTGAAGGAAGCCTGCCCGGACCTGTATGGTTCAGTGCGTTCCCGGGCGATTAGCTCAGTGGGAGAGCGCTTCGTTCACACCGAAGAGGTCACTGGTTCGAACCCAGTATCGCCCACCGGAAACAGCCGGTCCGTCATAGACGGACCGGTTTTTTCATGCCTTCGCGGGCCCCCGCGCCGGGCTCAGGCCGCCGCCGGCAGGTCCGGACGCAGCGGCCACGCCGGGTCGACCGCCTCGTCCACACCGCTGCGCGCGAACCACGCCTGCAGGCCCCGCGCCTGCGCGGCGTGCCACACCGCCTGCAGGGTGTGCAGCTCACCCGGGGCGAGACGCTCCAGCCGGGACGCGAACCGGCGGCCCACCGCCCGGGTGACCTCCAGCGCCGCCACGGCGTCGGCCGCCGCGTCGTGCGCGCCCTCCAGGGCGACGCCGTAGTGCGCGCACAGGTCGGTCAGGGTGCGGCGGCCCTTGCGGTAGCGGTCCAGGTGCTTGTCCAGGACCCGCGGGTCCAGCACGGACAGCGGCGCCGACTCGAACCAGCGGCCGAGTGCCGAGGCGCGGTGCCGGCGCAACTCCCGGTCCAGCATGGTCAGATCGAACGGCGCGTTCATCACCACGACCGGTCGCCCGGCGTGCGCCTGCTCGGCCAGCGCCTGCGCTATCTCGTACATCACCGGCGCCGGCCACCGGCCGTTGAGCCGCAGGTGCTCCTCCGTCAGCCCGTGCACCGCCGTCGCCTCGGCCGGCACCGGCACCCCCGGGTTCACCAGCCAACGGCTCACCCGCGGCCGGATGCCCGGCGCGTCCTGGACGACGACGGCGGCCGACACGATCCGGTCGGTCTCGACGTCCACGCCCGTCGTCTCCGTGTCGAAGGCGGCCAGCGGCCCCTCGAACCAGTTCGTCGTCATAGCCACACAACCCCTCGTTCACCTTCGGCAGTTGACGCACCGTCCGCTGCCCGATTCGGTGATACCCGGGCTGTTTGCGCCGTACGCCGGAAGGAGACAACAGGAGTACGGGTTGTTGCAGTTCAGCGGCCCGCAGCGGGGAATCACTTGTTCTGGAAGGCTGTTGGCCATGGCCATAGCGCAGCCCGAACGGGGCGGGCTGCTGCCCGAGCGCACGGCTCCCTCTCGCGGCACTCTCGCCACCACCGCCTGCATGGAGACACTGCAGGTCGGCTATCTGCACGCCGTCGCGGCGGCCGCCGGCTGCTCGCTGTCCCAGCCCTTTCCCGACAACGGCATCGACTGGCACGTCAGCCACAGCGCCCCCGGGCACACGGTCGACGACGAGGTCACCATCAAGGTGCAGCTCAAGGCCACGTACCAGGTCCCGCCCCACCCGCCCGGCCGCACCTTCTCCTTCACGCTCGACAACGACCACCTGGCGAAGCTCGCCCGCACACCCGTGTCGGTGCACAAGATCCTCGTGGTGATGCTGGTGCCGCGCGCCCAGGACGACTGGCTGCGCGCCGGCCACGACGGGCTCGACCTGAGGCACTGCTGCTACTGGACCAACCTCGCAGGACAGCCGATCACCGGCCGCCGCCGCACCACCGTGCGCATACCGACCGCACGCATCTTCGACGACCGGGCCCTGTGCGAGATCATGACGCGGGTCGGGACGGGAGGGAAACCGTGACGCACCGCCCGACCGAGGAACCACTGAGGCCCGTGCGGCCCCACCCCGTCGACACGGCAGGCCCCGCACCCGAACCCGCCGAGGTCGACCCGGCCGTGCTGAGCGCCCTGCTGCGCCGGCACGGCTGGCAGCGGCGCGGCGGCGCCCCCGGACGCTACGGTCGCTGGACCCCGCCCGGCCCCGGCGGCAGCGGCACCAGCCTCCTGGTACCCGAGACCCGCGCCTTCCCCGACAGCGACGACCTGCTCGGCGAGGCCCTGCTCGCCCTGTCCCGCAGCGGCTCGCCCTCCGCCCGCGAGGTCCTCGTCTCCCTCGCCGTGCCCAGCGACGAGATCCGCTGGTGGCACGACGTCCCCGCCGGACCCGCCGGCGCGGCCTCCTGGACCGTCGAGGACCGGCTGCGCGGCGCCGCCCGCCGGATGCTGCTCGCCGCCGCCCTCGCCACCCGCGCCCGGGCCGGCTACCACGGTGCCCGCCACCGCCGCTCCGCCGCCGCGGCCCTGCGACACGTCCTGGTCGGCTCCGCCACCGACGGCCGCCTCACCGCCTTCGTGCCCGTCGCAGGCGGCCGCCCCCTGGCCGTACGCCTCCACCAGGCCCTGTTCGCCGCCCGGGAGGCCATCGACTACCAGCGGGCCACCGGCGGCATGGACGCCTTCGACGCCGCCGTCGAGGCAGGAGTGAGCCACGAGCTCACCGAGGCGCTCGTCGCCCTCGTCCGCGGCACGGAGGGCGCCCGGATCGCCGTCGAGTGGGCCCCGGCCGCCGGGGTGCCCGAGGGCTGCGCGCCCTCCGCCGAGCCCGTCGAGTTCTCGCCCGGCGACCTGGCCGTGCTCCGCGAGGCGGGCGCCCGCTACCTGCGCGAGGAACCCGCCGTCCCGGTGCGGATCACGGGAGCGGTGGTACGGCTGCGCAGGTCCGGGCCGCGCGGCGACGGCACCGTACGGCTGCGTGTGCTGGCCGGGGCCGACGTGCCGAACGTCCGGATCACCCTCGACGAGGAGGGTTACCGGATCGCCGGGCACGCCCACCTCGTCGGACTCCCGGTGCGAGTGCAGGGGCGGCTGGAGAGCCGGGGCGGATTCCGTCGCCTCACCGGCGCCCACGGGGTCGTCCCCGTGCAGCTCGACGACGCCGAGCGGGACCGGCTGATGAAGGCGCTGCAGGAGAACGCCGGGGTGGCGGCCTTCTTCGAGGAGGCCTGCGGAGGGGACTGCGGGGACTGATTTCGCGTAGGGCGGTCCCGGGTCGGTACGATCCTTACTCGTGCGCGCGCTCCGGTATGGCGCCCGCAGCCCCCTTCAGTCAGGAGAGACCGGTGTCAGACGTCCGTGTGATCATCCAGCGCGATTCCGAGCGGGAAGAACGCGTGGTGACGACGGGCACTACGGCCGCCGAGCTCTTCGTCGGCGAGCGCTCGGTCATCGCCGCGCGCGTGGCCGGCGAGCTCAGGGACCTGTCGTACGCCGTCTCCGAGGGCGACGAGGTCGAGGGCGTCGAGATCTCCTCCGAGGACGGCCTGAACATCCTGCGCCACTCCACCGCGCACGTCATGGCGCAGGCCGTGCAGGAGCTCTTCCCCGAGGCCAAGCTCGGCATCGGCCCGCCCGTCAAGGACGGCTTCTACTACGACTTCGACGTCGAGAAGCCGTTCACGCCCGAGGATCTCAAGGCCATCGAGAAGAAGATGCAGGAGATCCAGAAGCGCGGGCAGCGCTTCTCCCGCCGCGTGGTGACCGACGAGGCCGCCCGCGAGGAGCTGGCCGGTGAGCCCTACAAGCTGGAGCTGATCGGCCTCAAGGGCTCCGCCTCCTCCGACGACGGCGCGGACGTCGAGGTCGGCGCCGGCGAGCTGACGATCTACGACAACTTGGACGCCAAGACCGGCGACCTGTGCTGGAAGGACCTCTGCAGGGGCCCCCACCTGCCGTCGACCCGGGCCATCCCGGCGTTCAAGCTGATGCGCAACGCGGCCGCCTACTGGCGCGGCAGCGAGAAGAACCCGATGCTCCAGCGCATCTACGGCACCGCCTGGCCCACCAAGGACGAGCTGAAGGCGCACCTGGAGTTCCTCGCCGAGGCCGAGAAGCGCGACCACCGCAAGCTCGGCAGCGAGCTCGACCTGTTCTCCGTCCCGGAGCAGATCGGCTCCGGCCTCGCCGTCTTCCACCCCAAGGGCGGCGTCATCCGCCGGGTCATGGAGGACTACTCGCGGCGCCGCCACGAGGAAGAGGGCTACGAGTTCGTCTACACCCCGCACGCCACCAAGGGGAAGCTCTTCGAGACCTCGGGCCACCTGGACTGGTACGCCGACGGCATGTACCCGCCCATGCAGCTCGACGAGGGCGTGGACTACTACCTCAAGCCCATGAACTGCCCGATGCACAACCTGATCTTCGACGCGCGCGGGCGTTCCTACCGTGAACTGCCGCTGCGCCTCTTCGAGTTCGGGACGGTGTACCGGTACGAGAAGTCGGGCGTCGTGCACGGCCTGACCCGGGCCCGCGGCTTCACCCAGGACGACGCGCACATCTACTGCACGCGCGAGCAGATGTCGGAGGAGCTCGACAAGACGCTCACCTTCGTCCTCGGCCTGCTGCGCGACTACGGCCTGACCGACTTCTACCTGGAGCTGTCCACCAAGGACCCGGAGAAGTTCGTCGGCTCGGACGAGGCCTGGGAGGAGGCCACGGAGACGCTGCGCCAGGTCGCCGAGAAGCAGGGCCTGCCCCTGGTGCCCGACCCGGGCGGCGCCGCCTTCTACGGCCCGAAGATCTCCGTCCAGACCAAGGACGCCATCGGCCGCACCTGGCAGATGTCGACGATCCAGCTCGACTTCAACCTGCCGGAGCGCTTCGACCTGGAGTACACGGGTCCTGACGGCTCCAAGCAGCGTCCCGTCATGATCCACCGTGCGCTGTTCGGCTCGATCGAGCGCTTCTTCGCGGTGCTCCTGGAGCACTACGCCGGTGCCTTCCCGGCGTGGCTCGCCCCCGTCCAGGCCGTCGGCATCCCGATCGGCGACGCGCACGTCGAGTACCTGGAGAAGTTCGCCGCCGCGGCCAGGAAGAAGGGCCTGCGCGTCGAGGTCGACTCCTCCTCCGACCGTATGCAGAAGAAGATCCGCAACGCCCAGAAGCAGAAGGTGCCCTTCATGGTCATCGCTGGCGACGAGGACATGTCCCACGAGTCGGTGTCCTTCCGCTACCGCGACGGCTCGCAGGAGAACGGCATCCCCTTCGACGAGGCCATCGCGAAGATCCAGAAGATCGTCGAGGAGCGCGCGCAGGTCTGATCACACGGCGTTCGGGCCCCCGGGGAGATCCCGGGGGCCTTTGCCGTCGCCCCGGCTCGACGCCATATGCTGCACTGCATGACGAGTGAGCCGGAGCAGCAGCTGGGAGTGGGGACGCAGGACGCGTTCCAGCGTCTGTGGACGCCCCATCGGATGGCCTACATCCAGGGCGAGAACAAGCCCACCGGCCCGGGCGCCGGCGACGGCTGCCCCTTCTGCTCGATCCCGGCCAAGTCCGACGAGGACGGGCTCGTCGTCCGGCGCGGCGAGCAGGTCTACGCGGTGCTCAACCTCTACCCGTACAACGGCGGGCACCTGATGACCGTGCCCTACCGGCACGTCGCCGACTACACCGACCTCACGCCGGGGGAGACCGCCGAGCTCGGCGAACTCACCAAGCAGGCCATGACGGCCCTGCGCACGGCCTCCGGCGCGCACGGCTTCAACATCGGCATGAACCAGGGCACGGTCGCCGGCGCGGGCATCGCGGCGCACCTGCACCAGCACATCGTGCCGCGCTGGGGCGGGGACACGAACTTCATGCCGGTGGTGGGGCACACGCGGGTGCTGCCACAGCTGCTGGCGGACACGCGGAAGATGCTGGCGGAGAGCTGGCCTTCGTAAAGCGGGGCGGCGGCGCCCACTTGCCTACGCGTCGTAGACGTCGGCCTTCTTCGGCGAAGCCTCCTGAACCGCCCCGCTGAGCGCCGCCGACCTGGAGCCGAACTTCTCCACGTCCACCCCGTTCTCCCGCAGCACCTTCAGCGCCGCCGCATGCACCACCCGCAGCACAGGCGTCGCCGCCCGCAGCGCGTCGTCGGCCATGAACCGGTGCCGCCACGGCTGGTCGGCCCACGCGTGCCGCAGACCGAACGGCTCCGGCAGCGTCAGACTGCCGCCGAGCCAGTTCAGCAGCGGCGGGTACCAGGTCAGCGGGGCGCGCGCGGCCAGCCGCACCACCTCGTCGGCGTCGATCAGCGGGAGCTTCACGGTGCGGGTCTCCCAGAACCGGAAGGCCTTCTGCACCGCCTTCTCCTTGGCCGCCGGCTTCTCGTTGAACAGGGGGTTCACCGGCCCCAGGGCGTGCCCGGTGACCTCGATGCGCAGCGTGTCGTGCAGCACGGTCACCGTGATCAGCATCGTGATCACCAGATGCCCGTCCCACAGGGTCCACTGCACGCCCAGGTAGTGCCGGTCGCCGCTGCCGAACTGCTGCTTGTTGCAGATGTCCTGCACGGCGTGCGTCCGGACCGTGTACGCGTCGACGTCCGTGCCGCTCGGCCGCGACACCTCCGTCGCCTTCTCGCCGATCGGCGAGACGATCCAGTGCGTGATGGACGGCTTGGGGAAGCCGCCGGTGTTGATCGAGGTGCGCTCCAGCATGCCGAGACCGCCCTGGATCGCCACGATGACGTCCCAGCTGCGGAACGGGTGGAACTCCTTGCCCGGTTCGGCGGAGACCAGCTCCTCGGCCAGCTGCCAGCTGCCCCAGCGGGTGCCCATGCCGAGTATGCCCTTGGGACCGGCGTAAAAGACCGAGTTGGACCGCTGCTCGGCGGCGAGGCGGGCCAGCTCCTTGCGGACCTGCTCGGCCGCGTCACCGGGGTTGCCGGGGACGGCCTCGGGGATCTTGGCTCCCACGCCACCGCCCGACAGCAGGCTCGACCAGCGCTCCCGGAGATCGCGGGCGGTCCGCTCGCAGATCTGCTTGGCCCAGAACCAGCCGACGACCGGCATGATCACCGCCGCACGTCCGTACAGGGCCCAGAAGCCGGTGAACGGCATGCGGATCAGGAACAGCACGGCCAGCGCGCCCACGGCGACCAGCAACGTCGTGGCGAGAGCGCCCGCGCGCTTGTCCTCGCGCTTGGCCATGGTGGTGCGCAGCGTGAACACCAGCAGCCACACGAGGAAGCCGGGCAGGAAGAGCACCCCGCAGATCACCGTGATCGCCGACAGCCAGTTGTCGCGGTCGCGGCGGATGCGGTGGGCCGCCAGGCAGTGCTCGACGACGACCTGGGGCTCGATGCCGAAGGACTGGATCACCGGGTTGCGCCCGGCCCCCAGCATCCGGTCGATCACCGCGCGGGAGAAGGCCTCGCCGAACCGGGGCCGGAAGATCTTCGCCCAGGGGCGCGGGGGAGTCACCTTGGACTGGTGCCACTCGTTGTCGGCGGCCAGGATCTTGGTGACCTCGTCGTCCCGGTACGCCGCAGCGGCCAGCGCATAGGTCGCCGCCGTCTGGCCGCTCGCACCCGCCAGGGGCACCTGGGCTCCCGGGCTGAAGTCGAATCCGTCCGTCACTGCCGCCCCCATCGCTGCCGCATCCGCATCTGCGGCCTTCCCGACTTCCGCGCTCCGCACACCTGTTGATCAGGTCATCAGCGTATCCGTCCGGACCGGCAGGCGGGGGCGGCCGGCCTGTTAAGCCGCCCGCCCCCGCGGAAGGGAGCCGTCAGAGGGGCACTTGGGGGCGCCCGGCGCCAACTACGAGGCCTTGCGCTCCTCTTCACGCACCCGGTCCGCGACCTGCTGCGGCATCGGTTCGTGGCGCGCGTACCGGCGGCTGAACCCCGCCGTGCCGTGTGCCATCGACCGCAGGTCGATCGCGTACCGGCCGATCTCGATCTCCGGCACCTCGGCCCGGATCAGGGTGCGCCCGCCCGGCGTCTGCTCGGTGCCCAGCACCCGGCCGCGCCGTCCCGACAGATCACTCATCACGGCGCCCACGAAGTCGTCGCCGACCAGCACCGACACCTCGGCGACCGGCTCCAGCAGATGGATCCTCGCGTCGGCCGCGGCCTCCCGCAGCGCCAGCGCGCCGGCCGTCTGGAAGGCGGCGTCGGAGGAGTCCACCGAGTGCGCCTTGCCGTCCAGGAGGGTCACCCGTACGTCGATGAGCGGGTACCCGGCCGCAACGCCCTTGGCCGCCTGGGCCCTGATGCCCTTCTCCACCGACGGGATGAACTGCCGGGGCACCGCGCCGCCCACGACCTTGTCGACGAACTCGATGCCGGACCCGCCGGGCAGCGGCTCCACCTCGATCTCGCAGATCGCGAACTGCCCGTGCCCGCCGGACTGCTTGACGTGCCTGCCCCGGCCCGCCGACCTGGACGCGAACGTCTCGCGCAGGGACACCCGGTGGGGGACGACGTCGACCTGGACGCCGTACCGGCTGCGCAGCCGCTCCAGGGCGACGTCGGCGTGCGCCTCGCCCAGGCACCACAGGACCACCTGGTGGGTGTCCTGGTTCTGCTCCAGCCGCATCGTCGGGTCCTCGGCCACCAGCCGGGCCAGGCCCTGTGACAGCTTGTCCTCGTCCGGTTTGCTGTGCGCCTGGATGGCCAGCGGCAGCAGCGGGTCGGGCATCTGCCAGGGCTCCATGAGCAACGGGTCGTCCTTGGCGGACAGGGTGTCGCCGGTCTCGGCCCGGCTCAGCTTCGCCACGCAGGCCAGGTCGCCCGCGATGACGTGCGACACCGGGCGCTGCTGCTTGCCGAACGGCGTGGACAGGGCGCCGATCCGCTCGTCGACGTCGTGGTCCTCGTGCCCGCGGTCGGCCAGCCCGTGCCCGGAGACGTGGACCGTCTGGTCGGCGCGCAGGGTGCCGGAGAACAGCCGGATCAGCGACAGCCGCCCCACGTACGGGTCCGAGGAGGTTTTCACGACCTCCGCGACCAGCGGGGCGTCCGGGTCGCACGGCCTGAGCTCGCGCGGCTTGCCGTCGATGGTCGTCACCCGCACCGTCTCGTGCTCCAGCGGCGTCGGGAAGCCCCGCGTGATCAGCTCCAGCAGCTCCACCGTGCCGAGTCCCTGCCGTGAGCCCTCACCCGCCGGGGCGGCGGCCAGGACGGGGAAGAAGACCCCGCGCGCGACGGCCCGCTCCAGGTCCTCGATGAGCGTCTTGACGTCGACCGGCTCCCCGCCGAGGTAGCGGTCCATGAGGGTCTCGTCCTCGCTCTCCGCGATGATCCCCTCGATGAGCCGGTTGCGGGCCTCCTCGATCAGCGGCAGCTGGTCCTCGCCCGGCTCGGACTCCTTGCGCTCGCCGGTCGAGTAGTCGAACAGCTTCTGCGACAGCAGCCCGATCAGCCCGGTCACGGGTGCGTGCCCGTCGGCCGCCTGGGGGCCGTGCAGCGGCAGGTAGAGCGGCAGGACCGCGTCGGGGTCGTCCGCGCCGAAGGCCTCGGCGCAGCTGCGGGTCATCTCCTCGAAGTCGGAACGCGCCGACTCCAGGTGCGTGACGACGATGGCCCGGGGCATGCCCACGGCCGCGCACTCCTCCCACACCATGCGGGTCGAGCCGTCCACGCCGTCCGAGGCCGAGACGACGAAGAGGGCCGCGTCCGCCGCGCGCAGACCGGCCCTGAGTTCACCGACGAAGTCGGCGTATCCGGGGGTGTCGAGAAGGTTGACCTTGATGCCGTCCCACTCGACGGGCACCAGGGAGAGCTGTACCGAGCGCTGCTGCCGGTGCTCGATGTCGTCGTAGTCGGAAACGGTGCCGCCGTCCTCCACGCGGCCCGCCCGGTTCACCGCCCCCGCCGTCAGTGCGAGGGCTTCCACCAACGTGGTCTTGCCCGATCCGGAGTGGCCGACCAGCACCACATTCCGTACGGACTGAGGGTGGTCGGCCGCTTGTGCCCTGCCGGCGGCCCCAGGGTGTGTCTGTGCCTTGTCGCCCATGGTCCTGCCTCCCGTGCACGGTGAGGTCACTGTGGGCGCGGACACGCGGAGTCCGCGTGCGGTGCGGCTCCGGCGACGCCCGCGGTCATTCGACCTTCCCACTCCCGTCACGGTGCGTCCATACGAACGACGCGACTGCGCCGACCACCAGCGGCCCGCGGGTTCCCCCGAAAGGGGTCAGGGTGCCCGCACCTCGCCCACGCGCGCGCGTGACTACGATGGGCCAGCCGGTGGCCAGCAGGGGCCAGACGGCGACACCGACCCTCGGGAAGGCCATGCTGAACAAGTACGCGCGTGCATTCTTCACGCGTGTCCTCACACCGTTCGCCGCGTTTCTCATCCGCCGGGGCGTCAGCCCCGACACGGTCACCCTCATCGGCACCGCCGGTGTGGTAGCGGGCGCGCTGGTCTTCTACCCCATGGGCGAGTTCTTCTGGGGCACGGTCGTGATCACGCTCTTCGTGTTCTCCGACCTCGTCGACGGCAACATGGCCCGTCAGCTGGGCCGCTCCAGCCGCTGGGGCGCCTTCCTGGACTCCACGCTCGACCGGGTCGCCGACGGCGCGATCTTCGGCGGCTTCATCCTGTGGTACGCCGGTGGGGGCGACGACCTCGTCCTGTGCGCCGTCTCGATCTTCTGCCTGGCCAGCGGGCAGGTGGTGTCCTACACCAAGGCCCGGGGCGAGTCGATCGGCCTGCCGGTCGCGGTCAACGGACTCGTCGAGCGGGCCGAGCGTCTGGTGATCTCCCTGGTCGCAGCCGGTCTCGCGGGCCTGCACGCGTTCGGCGTCCCCGGCATCCAGTACCTGCTGCCCGTGGCCCTGTGGATCGTCGCCGTCGGCAGCCTCGTCACGCTGATCCAGCGGGTCGTCACGGTCCGCCGGGAGTCCGCGGAGGCCGAGGCGGCCGCGCAGGGCGAGGCGGCCGCGCAGGGCGAGCAGGACGACGAGGGCGAGCAGCAGAACGCCTCCCACGGGAGCGAGGCGGCCACGTGAGCGCTCAGGACCGGCTGACGAACGCGCTGTACGGCCTCGGCTGGGGCACGGTCAAGAAGCTCCCCGAGCCGGTCGCCGCACGGCTCGGCCGGACCATCGCCGACCTGGCCTGGAAGCAGCGCGGCAAGGGCGTGCAGCGTCTGGAGAGCAATTACGCGCGCGTGGTGCCCGGCGCGAGCCCCGAGCGCCTCGCCGAGCTGTCCCGCGCGGGCATGCGCTCCTACCTGCGCTACTGGATGGAGTCCTTCCGCCTCCCCGCCTGGAGCAAGGAGCGGATCAAGGGCGGTTTCGAGGCGAAGGACCTGCACCACCTCACCGAGGGCATGGCCGCCGGCAAGGGCGTCATACTCGCCCTGCCGCACCTCGCCAACTGGGACCTCGCCGGCGCGTGGGTCACGACGAAGCTCGGCATCCCCTTCACCACGGTCGCCGAGCGCCTGAAGCCCGAGACGCTCTACGACCGGTTCGTCGCCTACCGCGAGGGCCTGGGCATGGAGGTCCTGCCGCACAGCGGCGGCACCGCCTTCGGCACCCTGGCCCGGCGACTGCGCGACGGCGGCCTGGTCTGCCTCGTCGCCGACCGCGACCTGTCCGCCTCCGGCGTCGAGGTGGACTTCTTCGGCGACACGGCCCGCATGCCGGCCGGACCGGCCCTGCTCGCCCAGCAGACCGGCGCCCTGCTGCTGCCCGTCACGCTCTGGTACGACGACTCGCCCGTGATGCGCGGCCGCGTCCACCCGCCGGTCGAGGTGCCAGGGTCAGGTACGCGCGCCGAGAAGACGTCCGTCATGACACAGGCGCTGGCCGACGCCTTCGCCACCGGGATCGCCGACCATCCGGAGGACTGGCACATGCTGCAGCGCCTGTGGCTCGCGGACCTCGACCCCGAGAAGGGGCGCCCGTGAGAATCGGCATCGTCTGCCCGTACTCCTGGGACGTACCGGGCGGCGTCCAGTTCCACATCCGGGACCTCGCCGAGTACTTCATCCGCCTCGGCCACGAGGTGTCCGTGCTCGCACCCGCCGACGACGACACGCCGCTGCCGCCGTACGTCGTCTCGGCCGGGCGCGCGGTGCCGGTGCCGTACAACGGCTCGGTGGCCCGGCTGAACTTCGGCTTCCTGAGCGCCGCCCGGGTGCGCCGCTGGCTGCACGACGGCTCGTTCGACGTCATCCACATCCACGAGCCGACCTCGCCCTCCCTGGGCCTGCTGACCTGCTGGGCCGCCCAGGGGCCGATCGTGGCGACGTTCCACACCTCCAACCCGCGCTCCCGCGCGATGATCGCCGCGTACTCGATCCTCCAGGCCGCCCTGGAGAAGATCAGCGCCCGGATCGCCGTGAGCGAGTACGCCCGCCGCACGCTGGTGGAGCACCTCGGCGGCGACGCGGTCGTGATCCCGAACGGCGTCGACGTCGGCTTCTTCGCGGAGGCCGAGCCCAAGGCGGAGTGGCAGGGCGACACGATCGGCTTCATAGGGCGCATCGACGAGCCCCGCAAGGGACTGCCGGTGCTGATGAAGGCCCTGCCGAAGATCCTCGCCGCGCGCCCGCAGACCCGGCTGCTGGTCGCCGGGCGCGGTGACGAGGAGGAGGCGGTGGAGTCCCTGCCGGCCGAGCTGCGCTCGCGCGTCGAGTTCCTCGGCATGGTCAGCGACGAGGACAAGGCCCGCTTCCTGCGCAGCGTCGACCTGTACGTCGCGCCCAACACCGGCGGCGAGAGCTTCGGCATCATCCTCGTCGAGGCCATGTCCGCCGGAGCCCCCGTCCTCGCCTCCGACCTGGACGCCTTCGCCCAGGTCCTGGACCGGGGCGCGGCCGGTGAACTGTTCCCCAACGAGGACGCCGACGCCCTGGCCGACGCGGCCGTACGGCTCCTGGCCGACCCGGAGCGGCGGACGGAGCTGCGCGAGCGGGGGAGCGCCCACGTACGGCGCTTCGACTGGTCGACCGTCGGCGCGGACATCCTCTCCGTCTACGAGACGGTGACGGCCGGAGCGGCGGCGGTCGCCGAGGACGAGCGGACGACCGGGTGGTGGGGGCGGCTGGGGTTCGCCCGGGACTGACGGGCGGGCCGGGGAGCGGCTGGATCCGGATGGCTGTACTCGGGTGGGGGCCGGCTGCCGGGGGCGGCGGGGTGCCCATGCCCCGCCGGGGCTGAGTGCCGGGCCGACAGGTTCGCGTAGCCGCCTGGCTTGAAGGCCGGGCCGGGGCGCCCGCCCCAGGCCGCAACCCGGGCAGGGTCAGTCGGTACGCCCCGAGTCTCCGGTCACAGTCGCCCGCCAAGGCAGGAGGCTCGCCGGGAATCGTCTGGTGGCAGTCGCCGGCCAGGGCTGGAGGGTTCGCGGGGAATCGTCTGGTGGCAGTCGCCGGCCAGGGCTGGAGGGCTCGCCGTGAGTCGTCCGGAGGCAGTCGCCGGCCACGAGTCGGCCGGTTGGCCCGGAGACGCCCGGTCGCTGCCCTCGCCCCAGCCAGGGCGGGGTGAACGCCCGGGTCGCGCGGGCCGCTAGCCTTGCCGCCCGTGACCACCACTCTCATCTGGATCGCCGTCGCCCTGGTCGCGATCGGGCTCTACCTGAGCTGGACCGCCGGCCGGCTCGACCGTCTCCACGCCCGGATCGACGCCGCCCGGGCCGCCCTGGACGCGCAGCTGCTGCGCCGGGCCTCGGTGGCGCAGGAACTGGCGACCTCCGGAGTCCTGGACCCGGCCGCCTCGATCGTGCTGTACGAGGCCGCGCACGCCGCCCGGCAGGCCGAGCAGGAGCAGCGGGAGATCGCGGAGAGCGAACTGAGCCAGGCGCTGCGGGCCGTCTTCGGGGAGGCCCCGCAGGTGGAAGCGGTGCGCGAGGCGCCCGGGGGAGAGGAAGCGGCCCGGGAGCTCACTGAGGCGGTCCGCAGGGTGCCGATGGCCCGCCGGTTCCACAACGACGCCGTACGGGCGGCCCGGGCCCTGCGCCGGCACCGCAAGGTGCGCTGGTTCCGCCTGGCGGGTCACGCGCCCTTCCCGATGGCCTTCGAAATGGACGACGAGCCCCCGGCGGCCCTGGTGGACCGGGCCGCCTGACCCGGTTCACCTGTCGTTTTCCGGCCGTCCGTCGCAAAAGGATCCACGGCGTTCCCATTGGCCCTTGCTGTGGCCTGGTTCTCTCACGTTTCCTCAGTGCTGCAGAAAACCCTCTTTCCCATCAGTGAGGTCACCCGTGTCCATCTCCGAAAACCAGGCTCCCGAGACCGGCACCGCCCGAGTGAAGCGCGGCATGGCCGAGCAGCTCAAGGGCGGCGTCATCATGGACGTCGTCACGCCGGAGCAGGCCAAGATCGCCGAGGACGCGGGCGCCGTCGCCGTCATGGCCCTGGAGCGGGTCCCCGCCGACATCCGCAAGGACGGCGGCGTCGCCCGCATGTCCGACCCGGACATGATCGAGGGCATCATCGACGCCGTCTCGATCCCGGTCATGGCCAAGTCCCGCATCGGCCACTTCGTCGAGGCCCAGGTCCTGCAGTCCCTCGGCGTCGACTACATCGACGAGTCCGAGGTCCTCACCCCGGCCGACGAGGTCAACCACAGCGACAAGTTCGCCTTCACCACCCCCTTCGTCTGCGGCGCCACCAACCTGGGCGAGGCCCTGCGCCGCATCGCCGAGGGCGCCGCGATGATCCGCTCCAAGGGCGAGGCCGGCACCGGCAACGTCGTCGAGGCCGTCCGCCACCTGCGCCAGATCAAGAACGAGATCGCCCGTCTGCGCGGCTACGACAACAACGAGCTGTACGCCGCCGCCAAGGAGCTGCGCGCCCCGTACGAGCTGGTCAAGGAAGTCTCCGAGCTCGGCAAGCTCCCCGTGGTGCTGTTCTCCGCCGGCGGCGTCGCCACTCCGGCCGACGCGGCCCTGATGCGCCAGCTCGGCGCCGAGGGCGTCTTCGTCGGCTCCGGCATCTTCAAGTCCGGCGACCCGGCCAAGCGCGCCGCCGCCATCGTGAAGGCCACCACCTTCTACGACGACCCGAAGATCATCGCGGACGCGTCCCGCAACCTGGGCGAGGCCATGGTCGGCATCAACTGCGACACCCTCCCCGAGGCCGAGCGCTACGCCAACCGCGGCTGGTAAGGCACAGGAATCCATGAGCGACACCTCCGTCATAGGCGTCCTGGCCCTCCAGGGCGACGTACGGGAGCACCTCGTCGCCCTGGCCGCGGCCGATGCCGTGGCCAGGCCGGTGCGGCGCCCCGAAGAACTCGCCGAGGTCGACGGCCTCGTCATCCCCGGCGGCGAGTCCACCACCATCTCCAAGCTGGCCGTCCTGTTCGGCCTGATGGAGCCCCTCCGCGCGCGTGTGCGGGACGGCATGCCCGTCTACGGCACCTGTGCCGGCATGATCATGCTCGCCGACAAGATCCTCGACCCGCGCTCGGGCCAGGAGACCATCGGCGGCATCGACATGATCGTGCGCCGCAACGCCTTCGGACGGCAGAACGAGTCCTTCGAGGCCGCCGTCGGCATCCGGGGCATCGAGGGCGACCCGGTGGAGGGCGTCTTCATCCGTGCCCCGTGGGTCGAGTCCGTCGGCGCCGCGGCCGAGGTGCTCGCCGAGCACGACGGCCACATCGTCGCGGTCCGTCAGGGCACCGCGCTGGCCACGTCGTTCCATCCGGAACTGACCGGCGACCACCGCGTCCACGCCCTGTTCGTCGACATGGTGCGGGCGGACCGGGCAGCCGACTCCTTGTAGGATTCCTGCGTTCGTTGCTGAGATGGGTTACGCGAAGGAGACAGGCAGATGTCCGGCCACTCTAAATGGGCTACGACGAAGCACAAGAAGGCCGTGATCGACGCCAAGCGCGGCAAGCTCTTCGCGAAGCTGATCAAGAACATCGAGGTCGCGGCCCGCATGGGCGGCGTCGACATCGAGGGCAACCCGACGCTCTACGACGCCATCCAGAAGGCCAAGAAGCAGTCGGTCCCGAACAAGAACATCGACTCCGCGGTCAAGCGCGGCGGCGGTCTCGAGGCCGGCGGCGCCGACTACGAGACGATCATGTACGAGGGCTACGGCCCGAACGGCGTGGCCGTGCTCATCGAGTGCCTCACCGACAACCGCAACCGCGCCGCCTCCGAGGTCCGCGTCGCCATGACCCGCAACGGCGGCTCCATGGCCGACCCGGGCTCGGTGTCGTACCTGTTCAACCGCAAGGGCGTCGTGATCGTCCCCAAGGGCGAGCTGACCGAGGACGACGTGCTGGCCGCCGTGCTCGACGCGGGCGCCGAGGAGGTCAACGACCTCGGCGAGAGCTTCGAGGTCCTCAGCGAGGCCACCGACCTGGTCGCGGTCCGCACCGCCCTCCAGGACGCCGGCATCGACTACGACTCCGCCGACGCCAACTTCGTCCCGACCATGCAGGTCGAGCTGGACGAGGAGGGCGCCAAGAAGATCTTCAAGCTGATCGACGCGCTGGAGGACAGCGACGACGTCCAGAACGTCTTCGCCAACTTCGACGTCAGCGACGAGGTCATGGAGAAGGTGGACGCGTAACGCGCCGCGAATGCCGCGATCTCGGCGGGCCGGGGGACACACGTCTTCCGGCCCGCTGTCGTTGTCGGTGGCAGCGGATAGCCTGGCGTAGCCAAAGATCACCGTCCACGGACCGCGACCCTCGATTGAGGAACCATGACGGTGCTCAGCCAGGTCCGCGAGAGCGGCGGCGGTTTAGCCGCAAAAAGGGGAGGGCGCGTGCGCGTACTGGGGGTGGACCCGGGACTGACCCGGTGTGGTGTCGGAGTCGTCGAGGGCGTCGCCGGGAGGCCGCTCACGATGATCGGCGTCGGCGTCGTCCGCACGCCGGCGGACGCCGACCTCGGCCACCGCCTCGTCGCCGTCGAGCAGGGCATCGAGCAGTGGCTCGACGAGCACCGGCCCGAATACGTCGCCGTCGAACGCGTCTTCAGCCAGCACAACGTCCGTACGGTCATGGGCACCGCGCAGGCCAGCGCCGTCGCGATGCTCTGCGCCGCCCGCCGCGGCATCCCCGTCGCCCTGCACACCCCGAGCGAGGTCAAGGCCGCTGTCACCGGCAGCGGCCGCGCCGACAAGGCACAGGTGGGCGCCATGGTCACCCGCCTGCTCCGGCTCAGCGCCCCGCCCAAGCCCGCCGACGCGGCCGACGCCCTCGCCCTCGCCATCTGCCACATCTGGCGCGCCCCCGCGCAGAACCGACTCCAGCAGGCCGTCGCCCTGCACACCGCCAAAGCACCGAAAGGCCGGACGGCATGATCGCCTTCGTCAGCGGCACAGTGGCCGCACTCGCTCCGGACGCCGCGGTCGTCGAGGTCGGCGGCGTCGGCATGGCCGTCCAGTGCACGCCGAACACGCTGTCCACGCTCCGCATGGGGCAGCCGGCCAAGCTGCACACCTCCCTGGTCGTCCGCGAGGACTCCCTCACCCTCTACGGCTTCGCGGACGACGACGAGCGGCAGGTCTTCGAGCTGCTCCAGACCGCGAGCGGCGTCGGGCCGAGACTCGCCCAGGCCATGCTCGCCGTGCACAGCCCCGACGCGCTGCGCCGGGCGGTGTCCACAGCCGACGAGAAGGCCCTCACCGCCGTCCCCGGCATCGGCAAGAAGGGCGCGCAGAAACTGCTCCTGGAGCTGAAGGACCGGCTCGGCGCGCCGGTCGGCGCTCCCGCCGTCGGCGCACCGGTCAGCAGCGGCTGGCGTGACCAGCTGCACGCGGCCCTGATCGGCCTCGGGTACGCGACCCGCGAGGCCGATGAGGCCGTGACGGCCGTGGCCCCCCAGGCCGAGGCCGCCGGGGGCACGCCCCAGGTCGGCCAACTGCTGAAGGCGGCCCTCCAGACCTTGAACCGCGCCCGCTGACCCCCACCCTGAGGCACATCACATGAACTGGGACGACACGACCGACGCCGACGCCGCAGAGCGGCTGGTGGACTCCGTCGCCGACCGTGAGGACCAGGCCGTCGAGGCCGCCCTGCGCCCCAAGGACCTGGACGAGTTCATCGGCCAGGAGAAGGTCCGCGAGCAGCTCGACCTCGTCTTGCGCGCCGCACGCGCGCGGGGCGCGACGGCCGACCACGTGCTGCTCTCCGGCGCCCCCGGCCTCGGCAAGACCACCCTGTCGATGATCATCGCGGCCGAGATGGGCGCCCCCATCCGCATCACCTCGGGCCCCGCCATCCAGCACGCCGGCGACCTCGCCGCGATCCTCTCCTCCCTCCAGGAGGGCGAGGTCCTCTTCCTCGACGAGATCCACCGCATGTCCCGGCCCGCCGAGGAGATGCTGTACATGGCGATGGAGGACTTCCGCGTCGACGTCATCGTCGGCAAGGGCCCCGGCGCCACGGCCATCCCCCTGGAACTGCCCCCCTTCACCCTGGTCGGAGCCACCACCCGCGCAGGCCTGCTGCCGCCCCCACTGCGCGACCGCTTCGGCTTCACCGCGCACATGGAGTTCTACGAACCGGCCGAACTGGAGCGGGTCATCCACCGCTCGGCGAACCTCCTCGAAGTCGAGATCGAGCCGGAGGGCGCCGCCGAGATCGCCGGACGCTCCCGCGGCACGCCCCGCATCGCCAACCGCCTGCTGCGCCGCGTCCGCGACTACGCGCAGGTCAAGGCCGACGGCCTGATCACCAGGGACATCGCCGCAGCGGCACTCGCCGTGTACGAGGTGGACGCGCGCGGCCTCGACCGCCTCGACCGGGGCGTGCTGGAAGCCCTGCTCAAGCTGTTCGGCGGCGGCCCGGTCGGCCTCTCCACGCTCGCTGTCGCGGTCGGAGAGGAACGTGAGACCGTGGAGGAGGTCGCCGAACCCTTCCTCGTACGGGAGGGGCTGCTGGCCCGCACCCCCCGCGGCCGGGTCGCCACGCCCGCCGCATGGGCACATCTCGGCCTGACCCCGCCACGGTCCCAGACCGCCGGAAACGGACAACAGGACCTGTTCGGGGCGTGACGGCGCCGTCACGGCTCCGGGGCGGCGAGGTCAGTGGCCGGAGCAGGAACCCCGGTGCCATGCTGAGCGTTGTTCCATGCGCGCGGACTCGCTTAGACTCCGCCGATGCCGCCTTTGTCGGCGGCGTACACACCCCCAACCATCTGGCCGCTCACAGCGCGGTCGTGTGAAGGAAGTACCGACCCGTGAGTCTCCTGACCCTCCTCCCGTTCATCGTGCTCATCGGGGCCATGTTCCTGATGACCCGGTCGGCCAAGAAGAAGCAGCAGCAGGCCGTGGAGATGCGGAACCAAATGCAGCCCGGCAGCGGTATCCGCACCATCGGGGGCATGTACGCCACGGTCAAGGAGGTCAACGAGGACACCGTCCTCGTCGACGCCGGCCCCGGCGTCGATCTCCTCTTCGCCAAGAACGCCATCGGTGCCGTCCTCACCGACGACGAGTACAACCGCATCGTCCACGGCATCGAGCACGACCTGAAGTCCGACTCCGACATCGTCCCGGACGACGCCTCCTCCCTCACCGAGACCGACGACTCCGCGGCCGACACCCCCGCTGACGACAAGGCCGTCGACCTCGGCAAGAAGGACGCGGCCGAGGAGCCGGCCGGCGAGGCGGCCGAGGCCAAGCCGGACGCAGAGCCGAAGAAGACCGACGGCGACTCCGAGGCGAAGTAGTCGTGTCCCGGGGTGCGCGGGTCCTGCCCGCGCGCCCCGGGACACGCCCAGCTCGCACGGAGTGCCGACACCATGTCATGGCCGCCCGTCCGCCGATCCGGAGCGAGGTGGCCCGAGAGGGAGTACGAGAAGGTGGCCACACCTAAAAAGGGCAGGAACGCGAGCGCCCAGAGCAAGCCGGGGCGCTCGCTGGCCCTGATCCTGATCGCCATCGCGGCGCTCACCGGTGGGATGTTCGCCTCGGGGCACACGAAGCCCCGTCTCGGCATCGACCTTGCCGGCGGTACGAGCATCACGCTCCGCGCGGTCCCCGAGGCCGGCAACGAGGCGGCGATCAACAAGACCAACATGGACACCGCCGTCTCCATCATGGAGCGCCGTGTCAATGGTCTGGGCGTCTCCGAGTCCGAGGTCCAGACGCAGGGCCGGGAAAACATCATCGTCAACATTCCCAAGGGCACCAACTCGGAGCAGGCCCGCAAGCAGGTCGGCACCACCGCCAAGCTCTACTTCCGTCCGGTCATCGCCACCGAGATCGCCGGCGGCCAGGGCACGGCCAGCCCCTCCCCGAGCCCCACCGGCAGCCCCACGGACAAGCCGTCCGGCAAGGCCACCGACAAGCCCGAGGCCACCGACAAGGGATCCGCGTCCCCGTCCGCCTCTCCCACCACCCAGGGCCGTGCCGTCACGGACGCCCTGAAGGCCGACGCCACGCCCTCCGCGAGCGCCTCGGACAAGGGCGACAAGGCCAGCCCCTCCCCGTCGGGGAGCGGCGGCACCGCCGAGGGCGACGCGAACGCGCTGCAGGCGAAGTACGCCAAGCTCGACTGCACCGACGAGAAGACCCGCTCCAGCGTGGGTGACGGCGTCAAGGCCTCCGACCCGACCCTGGCGTGCGGCAAGAACGCGCAGGGCCAGTGGCAGAAGTACATCCTCGGCCCCGCCGAGGTCGACGGCACGGACGTCGACAAGGCCCAGGCCGTCCTGAACACCCAGACCGGTGCCGGCTGGACCGTCACGATGGACTTCACGGACGCCGGAGCCAAGAAGTTCGCGGACATCACCGGCAAGCTGGCGCAGAACCAGTCCCCGCAGAACCAGTTCGCGATCGTCCTGGACGGCGACGTCGTCTCCGACCCGTACGTCCGGCAGGCCCTGACCGGCGGCAACGCCGAGATCTCCGGCAACTTCAACCAGCAGTCCGCCCAGGACCTGTCCAACATGCTGAGCTACGGTGCGCTGCCGCTGACCTTCAAGGTCGACAGCATGACGACCGTGACCGCCGCGCTGGGCGGTGACCAGCTGCAGGCGGGTCTGATCGCGGGCGCGATCGGTCTCGCGCTGGTCGTCATCTACCTGCTGGCGTACTACCGCGGCCTGTCGTTCATCGCGATCCTCTCGCTGCTGGTCTCCGCCGCCCTCACCTACACGCTCATGTCCCTGCTCGGCCCGGCCATCGGCTTCGCGCTGAACCTGCCGGCCGTCTGCGGCGCCATCGTCGCCATCGGCATCACGGCGGACTCGTTCATCGTGTACTTCGAACGCGTCCGTGACGAGATCCGCGAGGGCCGCTCTCTGCGCCCCGCCGTCGAGCGGGCCTGGCCGCGTGCCCGGCGCACCATCCTGGTCTCCGACTTCGTGTCCTTCCTCGCCGCCGCGGTGCTCTTCATCGTCACCGTCGGCAAGGTCCAGGGCTTCGCGTTCACGCTCGGCCTGACCACCCTGCTCGACGTGGTCGTCGTGTTCCTCTTCACCAAGCCGCTGCTGACGCTCATGGCCCGCCGCCCGTTCTTCGCGAACGGCCACAAGTGGTCCGGCCTCGACCCGAAGAGCCTGGGTGCCCAGCCGCCGCTGCGCCGCACCCGCCGTCCCTCCGCCCCCGTCGAGACGAAGGAGGCGTGAGATGTCGAAGCTCGGCAACCTCGGCGCCCGGCTGCACCGTGGCGAAATCGGCTACGACTTCGTCAAGAACCGCAAGATCTGGTACGGCCTGTCCATCCTGATCACCATCACGGCCATCGTCGGCCTGACGGTCCGAGGCCTGAACATGGGCATCGAGTTCCAGGGCGGCGCCGTCTTCAACACCCCGAAGAACACCTCCGCCTCGGTGTCCCAGGCGGAGGAGTACGCGGAAGCGGCCTCCGGCCACGACGCGATCGTCCAGAAGCTCGGCGACGGCAGCCTGCGCATCCAGGTCGCCGGCATCGACACCGGCGCGGCCAACGAGATCAAGAGCACGCTCGCCGACGACCTCAAGATCGACTCGGAGCAGATCAACGCCGAGCTGGTCGGCCCCAGCTGGGGTGAGCAGATCGCCAACAAGGCGTGGCAGGGCCTCGGCATCTTCCTGGTGCTCGTCGTGATCTACCTGGCGATCGCCTTCGAATGGCGCATGGCGGTGGCCGCGTTCGTCGCGCTGATCCACGACATCACCATCACGGTCGGCATCTACGCCCTCGTCGGCTTCGAGGTCACACCGGGCACGGTCATCGGTCTGCTGACCATCCTCGGCTACTCGCTCTACGACACGGTCGTGGTGTTCGACAGCCTCAAGGAACAGACGAAGGACCTCACCAAACAGACCCGCTGGACCTACAGCGACGTCGCCAACCGCTCGATCAACAGCACCCTGGTCCGCTCCATCAACACCACGGTCGTCGCGCTGCTGCCGGTCGCCGGGCTGCTGTTCATCGGTGGCGGCGTCCTCGGCGCCGGCATGCTGAACGACATCTCGCTGTCGCTGTTCGTCGGTCTCGCCGCCGGTGCGTACTCCTCGATCTTCATCGCCACGCCGCTCGTCGCCGACCTCAAGGAGCGCGAGCCGGCGATGAAGGCCCTGAAGAAGCGCGTCATGGCCAAGCGGGCCCAGTCCGCCGCCCAGGGAGGGACCGAGGCCCACGACGAGGAGGCGTACGCGGACGAGCCCGAGGACGCCGCACCCGCGGTGGTCGGGCCGCGCAACCAGCCCGCCTCGCGCACACGTGGCCGCGGCCGTCCCTCGGGGAAGCGCCGATGACCGACATCAGGGAGCTGCTGCTCAGCCGCATCCGCGACGTGGCCGACTACCCGGAACCGGGCGTGATGTTCAAGGACATCACCCCGCTCCTGGCGGACCCGGCGGCGTTCACCGCCCTGACCGACGCCCTCGCCGAGATTGCCCAGCGCACCGGCGCCACGAAGGTCGTCGGCCTGGAGGCCCGCGGCTTCATCCTCGGCGCCCCGGTCGCGGTCCGCGCGGGGCTCGGCTTCATCCCCGTACGCAAGGCGGGCAAGCTCCCCGGAGCCACCCTCGCCCAGGCCTACGACCTGGAGTATGGCTCGGCGGAGATCGAGGTGCACGCCGAGGACCTCACCGCCGAGGACCGGGTGCTCGTCGTCGACGACGTCCTCGCCACCGGCGGCACCGCCGAGGCCTCGGTCCAGCTCATCCGCCGGGCCGGCGCCGAGGTCGCCGGCCTCGCCGTCCTCATGGAGCTCGGCTTCCTGAGCGGCCGCGCCCGCCTGGAGCCGGCCCTGAACGGCGCTCTGCTGGAGGCCCTGCTCACGGTCTAGCAACCGCGCAGCGGGCCGGTGGACACCGGCACGACACCGCGCAGGCGGGCACCGGACATCCGGTGCCCGCCTGGTGCGTTTCCCGGGTAGACGGTCCTCACATTGGCCTGAAGGCGATCCCGGGGCCCGGGATCGCTACCATGGGGGTCCGGAGCCTGACCGGGGGAACCGGATCGCGCACGAGGAGCCCTCTTGCCAGACGAGGCCCAGCACCTGACCGCCGCCAAGCCCGAGTCCGCCTCGGCAGCCGCGGCCAAGCCCGCGCCGAACGCGCCCCACGCGAAGAACGACACCCGCGGGCCGGTCGAGCACGCCCAGTCGACGCCGGTCGACAAGCCCGCCGAGCAGGCCCGGCCCAAGCCCGCCCCGCCCGTGCGGCAGGCCTCCGGTCAGCCGGCCCGCAGCGGCTCCTCCAACCGCGTCCGCGCCCGTCTGGCCCGGCTCGGGGTGCAGCGCGCGAACCCGTACAACCCGGTGCTGGAGCCGCTGCTGCGGATAGTGCGCAGCAACGACCCGAAGATCGAGACGGCCACGCTCCGCCAGATCGAGCGCGCCTACCAGGTCGCCGAGCGCTGGCACCGCGGACAGAAGCGCAAGAGCGGCGACCCGTACATCACGCACCCCCTCGCCGTCACCACCATCCTCGCCGAGCTGGGCATGGATCCGGCCACGCTGATGGCCGGGCTGCTGCACGACACGGTCGAGGACACCGAGTACGGTCTGGACGACCTGCGCCGCGACTTCGGCGACGTCGTCACCCTGCTCGTCGATGGCGTCACCAAGCTGGACAAGGTCAAGTTCGGCGAGGCCGCACAGGCCGAGACGGTGCGCAAGATGGTCGTCGCCATGGCCAAGGACCCGCGCGTCCTGGTCATCAAGCTCGCCGACCGCCTGCACAACATGCGCACCATGCGCTACCTCAAGCGCGAGAAGCAGGAGAAGAAGGCCCGCGAGACCCTGGAGATCTACGCGCCGCTCGCCCACCGCCTGGGCATGAACACCATCAAGTGGGAGCTGGAGGACCTCGCCTTCGCGATCCTCTACCCCAAGATGTACGACGAGATCGTCCGGCTGGTGGCCGAGCGGGCACCGAAGCGCGACGAGTACCTGGCCATCGTCACCGACGAGGTCCAGCAGGACCTGCGCGCGGCCCGCATCAAGGCGACCGTCACCGGTCGCCCGAAGCACTACTACAGCGTCTATCAGAAGATGATCGTCCGCGGCCGGGACTTCGCGGAGATCTACGACCTGGTGGGCATCCGCGTCCTCGTGGACACCGTCCGCGACTGCTACGCGGCCCTCGGCACGGTGCACGCGCGATGGAATCCGGTACCCGGCCGGTTCAAGGACTACATCGCGATGCCCAAGTTCAACATGTACCAGTCATTGCACACGACGGTCATCGGCCCCGGCGGCAAGCCGGTCGAGCTGCAGATCCGCACCTTCGACATGCACCGTCGCGCCGAATACGGCATCGCCGCGCACTGGAAGTACAAGCAGGAGGCCGTCGCGGGCGCCTCCAAGGTGCGCAGCGACGCCCCCAAGTCGTCCGGCAAGGGCAAGGACGACCACCTCAACGACATGGCCTGGCTGCGTCAGCTGCTCGACTGGCAGAAGGAGACGGAGGACCCGGGCGAGTTCCTGGAGTCCCTGCGCTTCGACCTGTCCCGCAACGAGGTCTTCGTCTTCACCCCCAAGGGCGACGTCATAGCGCTCCCCGCCGGTGCCACGCCGGTGGACTTCGCCTACGCCGTGCACACCGAGGTCGGGCACCGCACCATAGGCGCCCGCGTCAACGGCCGGCTGGTCCCGCTGGAGTCCACCCTCGACAACGGCGACCTGGTCGAGGTCTTCACCTCCAAGGCACCCGGCGCGGGCCCCTCCCGCGACTGGCTCGGCTTCGTCAAGTCACCGCGGGCCCGCAACAAGATCCGGGCCTGGTTCTCCAAGGAACGCCGCGACGAGGCGATCGAGCAGGGCAAGGACGCCATCGTCCGCGCGATGCGCAAGCAGAACCTGCCGATCCAGCGCATCCTGACCGGCGACTCCCTGGTGACCCTCGCCCACGAGATGCGCTACGCCGACATCTCCGCGCTGTACGCGGCGATCGGCGAGGGCCATGTCTCCGCACAGAACATCGTGCAGAAGCTGGTCCAGGCCCTCGGCGGCGAGGAGGCCGCCACCGAGGAGATCGACGAGTCGGTCCCGCCGGCCCGCGGCCGCAGCCGCAAGCGCCGCACCAGCGCGGACCCGGGTGTTGTCGTCAAGGGCGTCGACGACGTGTGGGTCAAGCTGGCCCGCTGCTGCACGCCCGTCCCGGGCGACCCCATCATCGGCTTCGTCACCCGCGGCAGCGGCGTATCGGTTCACCGCAGCGACTGCGTGAACGTGGACTCGCTGTCCCGTGAGCCGGAGCGCATCCTCGACGTCGAGTGGGCGCCCACCCAGTCCTCGGTCTTCCTCGTCGCCATCCAGGTCGAGGCCCTGGACCGCTCCCGGCTCCTCTCGGACGTCACCCGCGTGCTGTCCGACCAGCACGTCAACATCCTCTCCGCGGCCGTCCAGACCTCCCGCGACCGGGTCGCCACCTCCCGCTTCACCTTCGAGATGGGCGACCCGAAGCACCTCGGGCACGTGCTCAAGGCGGTCCGGGGCGTGGAGGGCGTCTACGACGTGTACCGGGTGACGTCGGCGCGCAGCAGGTCCTAGCGGCCACACGAAAGGGGGGCTCCGTACCAGGTGTACGGGAGCCCCCCTTCGCGTCGGCCGATCAGCCGCCGAACTCCTGCAGGCCCTTCAGAGCCTGTTCCAGCAGCGCCTGCCGGCCGTCGAGCTCACGCTGGAGCTTGTCGGCCTTGGCGTTGTTGCCCTGCGCGCGGGCCTGCTCGATCTGGCCCCGCAGTTTGTCCACGGCGGCCTGGAGCTGGCCGGTGAGACCCTCGGCACGCGCGCGTGCCTCCGGGTTCGTCCGGCGCCACTCGGCCTCCTCGGCCTCCTGGATGGCCCGCTCGACCGCGTGCATCCGGCCCTCGACCTTCGGCCGGGCGTCGCGCGGTACGTGGCCGATGGCCTCCCAGCGCTCGTTCACGTTCCGGAACGCGGCCCGGGCCGCCTTGAGGTCCGTGATCGGCAGGAGCTTCTCGGCCTCCTCGGCCAGCTCCTCCTTGAGCTTGAGGTTCTCCGACTGCTCGGCGTCCCGCTCGGCGAAGACCGAGCTGCGGGCCGCGAAGAACACGTCCTGGGCGCCGCGGAAGCGGTTCCACAGGTCGTCCTCGTGCTCGCGCTGCGCTCGGCCCGCGGCCTTCCACTCGGACATCAGCTCGCGGTAGCGCGCCGCCGTCACGCCCCAGTCCGTCGAGTTCGACAGGGCCTCGGCCTCGGAGACCAGCCGCTCCTTGGTCTTGCGGGCCTCCTCGCGCTGCGCGTCCAGCTGCGCGAAGTGCTGCTTGCGCCGCTTGGAGAACGCCGACCGCGCGTGCGAGAACCGGTGCCACAGCTCGTCGTCGGACTTGCGGTCCAGGCGCGGCAGACCCTTCCAGGTGTCCACCAGCGCCCGCAACCGCTCACCGGCCGCCCGCCACTGGTCGGACTGCGACAGCTCCTCCGCCTCGGCGACCAGAGCCTCCTTCGACCTGCGCGCCTCGTCGGACTGCTTCGCCCGCTGCGCCTTGCGCTCCTCGCGGCGCGCCTCCACCAGCTCCACGAGCTTGTCCAGCCGGACCCGCAGGGCGTCCAGGTCGCCCACCACGTGGTGCGCGTCGACCTGCTCCCGGATGTGGTCGATGGCGGCCTGGGCGTCCTTCGCCGACAGGTCGGTGGTCTTCACTCGCTTCTCGAGGAGGCCGATCTCGACAACCAGGCCCTCGTACTTGCGCTCGAAATAGGCCAGCGCCTCCTCGGGGGAGCCCGCCTGCCAGGAACCGACGACCTGCTCGCCGTCGGCCGTACGCACGTACACGGTCCCCGTCTCGTCGACGCGGCCCCACGGGTCGCTGCTCACAGCGCCTCCTCCACATGATGCCTGCGAGGGGCCTGAAGCTCCCCCGGGCATCGTCCACAGTTTCGTCACGGCCAACATAGGCGACCGGCGGGGGGCCTGTCCGCATCCCGCGCGACCGAAATTTCGCAGTTGAGGGGTCAGGATTTCGTGATCGTGGCCTTGTTGATCACGACCGTCGCGTTGGGCGCCGTGTTACCCGTCTGCGGGTCGGGGGCCTGCGCTCCGGCGGCGGCGATCTTCTTCAGGACCTTCATGCCCGCCTCGGACACCGTACCGAACGGTGTGTAGTCGGGCGGCAGCTGACTGTCCTGGTAGACGAGGAAGAACTGGCTTCCGCCGCTGTTGCGGCCCTGCTTCGTCTGCGCGTTGTACTGGTTCGCCATCGCGACCGTGCCCGCCGGGTACACCCCGCCCTTGAGGCTCTTGTCCTTGAGGTTCTCGTCCGGGATCGTGTAGCCCGGTCCGCCCATGCCGGTGCCCTTCGGGTCGCCGCACTGCAGGACGTAGATGCCCTGGTCGGTGAGCCGGTGGCACTTGCTGTGGTCCAGGTAGCCCTTGCCGAGCAGGAAGTTGAACGAGTTCACCGTGTGCGGCGCCGCCGACGCCTTCAGCGCGACGTCTATCTCGCCGCAGGTCGTGTCCAGCTTCATCGTGTACTTCGCCGACTCGTCGATGGTCATCGCCGGTTCCTTCTTCCAGGTCTCCGACTTGACCTTGCCCGGAGCCGGCTTCTCGCACGGATCCGGGGCCTTGCTCGGTGTGGCACTCGGGGTGACGTCCGCGTTCGCGTTCTCCGTCTTGCCGTCGTCCTCGAACGGCTTGGTCAGGAAGACCGTCACCGAGAGCACCACGATCACGCCGAGAGCGGAGGCGATCACGGAGTTGCGGATACGGGCCTTGCGCCGCGCGTCAGTGCGTCGCTGCTGCTGCCGCAAGAACTTCTCCCGGGCGAGCTGACGCCGCCGCTGTTCCTGGCTGACCACCGGGTTCTCTCCTCATGGGTCTCGAACGTCGACCGGTACGCCTGCGTCCTGTGTGCCGACCGCCTGCGTGTGCCCCGTACCGTATATGGGTTCGCTGAGGAATCGGCAGCGCCGGTAGGCTCTGTGAGCAGCCGTAGCCGCCCGTATCGACACAACGAAGGACGATCGTGCTCATTGCCGGGTTCCCCGCCGGGGCCTGGGGGACGAACTGCTACCTCGTCGCCCCCGCCGCCGGTGAGGAGTGCGTGATCATCGACCCCGGCCATCAGGCCGCCGACGGCGTCGCGGAAGCGGTCAGGAAGCATCGGCTCAAGCCCGTCGCCGTCGTCCTCACCCACGGCCACATCGACCACGTGGCCTCCGTCGTCCCGGTGTGCGGCGCACACGACGTGCCGGCCTGGATCCACCCCGACGACCGGTACATGATGAACGACCCCGAGAAGGGGATCGGCCGTTCCATCGGCATGCCGCTGCTCGGCGAGCTGACCGTGGGGGAGCCCGATGACGTCAAGGAGCTGGCCGACGGGGCGAAGCTGGAGCTGGCGGGCCTGGAGCTGTCCGTCGCGCACGCACCCGGCCATACCAAGGGGTCGGTGACCTTCGGCATGCCCGAGGCGGCGGACATCCCGCCGATCCTCTTCTCGGGCGACCTGCTGTTCGCCGGCTCCATCGGACGCACCGACCTGCCCGGCGGTGACATGGCCGAGATGCTCGACTCGCTGGCCCGCGTGTGCCTGCCGCTCGACGACTCGACCGTGGTGCTGTCCGGCCACGGCCCCCAGACGACCATCGGCCAGGAGCGCTCCACCAACCCGTACCTGCGGCAGGTGGCGACCGGCCAGGGAGCACCTCAGGCTCCCCGACGAGGAATGTGACGAGACCTTCCGTGAGCACCTTCAAGGCCCCCAAGGGCACGTACGACCTCATCCCGCCGGACAGCGCCAAGTACCTCGCCGTCCGTGAGGCGATCGCCGCTCCGCTGCGCAACTCCGGCTACGGCTACATCGAGACGCCCGGCTTCGAGAACGTCGAACTCTTCGCGCGCGGGGTCGGTGAGTCCACCGACATCGTGACCAAGGAGATGTACGCCTTCGAGACCAAGGGCGGCGACAAGCTCGCCCTGCGTCCCGAGGGCACGGCCTCCGTCCTGCGCGCCGCGCTGGAGGCCAACCTGCACAAGGCCGGCAACCTCCCGGTCAAGCTCTGGTACTCCGGCTCGTACTACCGCTACGAGCGCCCTCAGAAGGGCCGCTACCGGCACTTCTCCCAGGTCGGTGCCGAGGCGATCGGCGCGGAGGACCCGGCGCTCGACGCCGAGCTGCTCATCCTGGCCGACCAGGCGTACCGCTCGCTGGGCCTGAGCAACTTCCGGATCCTGCTCAACAGCCTCGGCGACCAGGAGTGCCGCCCCGTCTACCGGTCGGCGCTGCAGGAGTTCCTGCGCGGCCTCGACCTGGACGAGGACACCCTGCGCCGCGCCGAGATCAACCCGCTGCGCGTCCTGGACGACAAGCGCGAGTCGGTCCAGAAACAGCTCGGGGACGCACCGCTGCTGCGCGACTACCTGTGCGACGCCTGCAAGGCGTACCACGAGGAGGTCCGCGAGCTGATCACGGCGGCGGGCGTCACCTTCGAGGACGACCCGAAGCTGGTCCGCGGCCTGGACTACTACACCCGCACCACCTTCGAGTTCGTCCACGACGGCCTCGGCTCGCAGTCCGCGGTGGGCGGCGGCGGCCGCTACGACGGCCTCTCCGAGATGATCGGCGGCCCCGCGCTGCCGTCCGTCGGCTGGGCCCTCGGCGTCGACCGCACGGTCCTCGCCCTGGAGGCGGAGGGCGTCGAGCTCGAACTGCCCGCCACCACCAGCGTGTTCGCCGTCCCGCTCGGCGAGGAGGCCCGCCGGGTCCTGTTCGCCAAGGTCACGGAACTGCGCAAGAACGGCATCGCGGCCGACTTCTCCTACGGCGGCAAGGGCCTCAAGGGCGCGATGAAGAACGCCAACCGCAGCGGCGCCCGCTACACGGTCGTCGCCGGCGAACGCGACCTCGCCGAGGGCGTCGTCCAGCTCAAGGACATGGAGTCGGGCGAGCAGACGGCGGTCGGCGTGAACGAGATCGTGGCGGAGCTGGAGGCACGGCTCGGCTGAGGCAGCCGGTTGGAAGGCGCCGGGGCACGGCGCCTTCCCCACTCCTCACTCCTCCAGGAGCCCGAACCGCATCGCGTAAGTCACGGCCGCCGTCCGGTCGTCCACCCCCGACTTGCCGAAGACGCGCAGCAGATACGTCTTCGCGGTCGACTCCCCGATGAACAGCCGCCGCCCGATGTCCGCGTTCGTGCACCGCTCGACGACCAGCCGCAGCACGGCCGTCTCGCGTTCCGACAGGCGTGGCCGCTCCGGCTTCGTCCTCAGCCGGTCGACCAGCCGGGCCGCCACGGACGGGGCCGGCACCATCTCGCCGCGTGCGGCGGCCCGCACGGCCTCCGCCAGCTCCGCCCGCGGCAGGTCCTTCAGGTGGTAGCCCGCGGCCCCGGCCTCCACGGCCCGCAGGATGTCCCGGTCCGTCTCGTAGGTCGTCAGCACGACCACCCGGCACGCCAACCCCGCCCGCGCCATCCGCTCGATGGCGTCCACACCCCCGCCGCCCGGCATCCGCAGATCCACCGTCGTCGGCCAGGGCGCGGATCAGCGACCAGAAGCGGCGCCGGGCCGCCGGGTCGAACCCGGTCGTCGGTTCGTCCAGAAGCAGCAGGTCAGGGCCTCCGATGACGCCGAGCGCCACGTCCAGACGCCTGCGCTGGCCACCCGACAGCGCCTTGATCCGGCTGTCCGCCTTGGCCTCCAGACCGGTCAGGCGATGACCTCCTCCGGGTCCCGCGGCCGGGGGTAGTAGCGGGCGAAGTGCCGCACGGTCTCCCGGACCGTCAACTCGGCGGGCGCCGATTCGTCCTGCCAGACGATCCCGACGCGCGACCGCCACGCGCGCGTGCCGGTCGCCGGGTCCGACCCGAGGACGTACACCTCGCCCGCGTCCCGGTTGCCCTGGAGGATCTCCACCGTGGTGCTCTTGCCCGCGCCGTTGGGTGCGAGCAGGCCGAACACCTCGCCACGCCGGATGCCGAGATCGATACCGTCCACGGCGGCCACGCCCCCGTAGCGCTTGCGCAGTCCCCGTACGTGCACGGCGAGTTCGTACCCCTGTGCTGTCATGCGACGAGCGTCGGCCGGAACGCAACCCTCAGGGACGACCGGGCGGCCGACCTTATGTCCACTGAACGGTGGACACGGCCCCTGTGCGGCACAATGGTCCTGCCCGAAGATGGTCAGGTCTCTAGTGACGGAATCGGCGTGATGAGCAAGACGACAGTCAGGGACGTCTCCACGGAGTCCGAGCCGGAGTGCGCCGAGCCCGCGTCCCGCACGGAGGGCGGCAGCCGGGCCCTGGCCCTGCTGCTGGTGATCACCGGCGCGGCCGGACTGCTCGCCGCGTGGGTCATCACGATCGACAAGTTCAAGATCCTCGAGGCCAAGGTCGCGGGCACGACGTTCACGCCCGGGTGCAGCCTCAACCCCGTGGTCTCCTGCGGCAGCGTCATGGAGAGCAAGCAGGCCGAGGTCTTCGGCTTCCCGAACCCGATGCTCGGCCTCGTCACCTACGCGATCGTCATCGGTGTCGGCATGAGCCTGCTCGCCGGCGCCCGCTTCCCGCGCTGGTACTGGCTCACCTTCAACGCCGGCTGCCTCTTCGGCGTGGGCTTCTGCGCCTGGCTGACGTTCCAGTCCCTGTACCGGATCAACGCGCTGTGCCTGTGGTGCAGCCTGGCCTGGGTCGCCACGATCCTGATGTTCTGGTACGTGACGTCGTTCAACATCCGCAAGGGCTTCCTGCCCGCCCCGAGTTGGCTCAAGAGCTTCTTCGGCGAGTTCACGTGGGTCATGCCCGTGCTGCACATCGGCATCATCGGCATGCTGATCCTGACCCGCTGGTGGGACTTCTGGCTCAGCTGAGCCCCCGGTTCCGGGGCCCGGCCGGATTGTCAGTGCCGTGAATTAGGGTTTCTGACGTGGAGCCCGACCTGTTCACCGCCGCAGCCGAAGAACGCCAGGAGAAGGAGCCGTCCAGCAGCCCCCTGGCGGTGCGGATGCGCCCGCGCACCCTCGACGAGGTCGTGGGCCAGCAGCACCTGCTGAAGCCGGGCTCACCCCTGCGCAGACTGGTCGGGGAGGCCTCCGGCCCGGCCGGTCCCTCCTCGGTGCTCCTGTGGGGCCCGCCGGGCACCGGCAAGACCACCCTGGCCTACGTCGTCTCCAAGGCCACCGACGCCCGCTTCGTGGAGCTGTCCGCGATCACCGCCGGCGTCAAGGAGGTCCGCGCGGTCATCGACGGCGCCCGCCGCGCATCCGGCGGCTACGGCAAGGAGACCGTCCTCTTCCTCGACGAGATCCACCGCTTCAGCAAGGCCCAGCAGGACTCCCTGCTCCCGGCCGTCGAGAACCGCTGGGTGACGCTCATCGCGGCGACGACGGAGAACCCGTACTTCTCGGTCATCTCCCCCCTGCTGTCCCGCTCCCTGCTGCTCACCCTCGAACCGCTCACGGACGACGACATCAGGAGCCTCATCCGCCGCGCCCTCACCGACGAGCGCGGCCTCAAGGAGGCCGTCACCCTCCCCGAGGAGACCGAGAGCCACCTCCTGCGCATCGCCGGCGGCGACGCCCGCCGTGCCCTGACCGCCCTGGAGGCGGCCGCCGGAGCCGCCCTCGACAAGGGCGAGGCGGAGATCGGCCTGACCACCCTGGAGGAGACGGTCGACCGGGCCGCCGTGAAGTACGACCGGGACGGCGACCAGCACTACGACGTGGCCAGCGCCCTGATCAAGTCCATCCGCGGCTCCGACGTCGACGCGGCCCTGCACTACCTGGCCCGGATGATCGAAGCCGGCGAGGACCCCCGCTTCATCGCCCGCCGCCTGATGATCTCCGCCAGCGAGGACATCGGCCTGGCCGACCCGACCGCCTTGCAGACGGCCGTCGCCGCCGCCCAGGCCGTCGCCATGATCGGCTTCCCCGAGGCCGCCCTCACCCTCAGCCACGCCACGATCGCCCTCGCCCTGGCCCCCAAGTCCAACGCCGCGACCACGGCGATCGGCGCAGCCCTGGAGGATGTACGCAAGGGCCACGCCGGACCCGTGCCCGCCCACCTGCGCGACAGCCACTACAAGGGTGCGACCAAGCTCGGCCACGGCCAGGGCTACGTCTACCCGCACGACCTGCCCGAGGGCATCGCGGCCCAGCAGTACGCCCCCGACGAACTGAAGGACCGCGAGTACTACGAGCCGACCCGGCACGGGGCGGAGGCCCGCTACGCGGACGCGGTGGAGTGGACCCGGAAGAACCTCGGTCGAAAGCGGTCCTGAGCACCCTGTAAACTCGTCCGGAGTGCCGCGTCCCGTGCAGTCAGAACGGGACAGTCGGCCGGAGCCAGTCCGGGGGCACAGTCCTCCGGGAAGGGCTCCAGGAGCGTCGCGCACCGTCGAACGGTGTCGCGGGCAGCCCACCACCACCGTCGCACGACGGAACCGGTCGGTGGGCCACTCGCGTGCTGCACGTATGTGCCCAGACCAGGGGAGCGGCTGCCCACCGCGGTCCACCAGGACCGAGGCGGGTTTCCCCGGCTGCGGATGCGACCTCCCTCAACCCTGACAAGCCGGAAACCAGGAAAGAGAAAAGACAGTGGCGAACCAGTCCCGCCCCAAGGTCAAGAAGTCGCGTGCCCTCGGCATCGCGCTGACCCCGAAGGCCGTCAAGTACTTCGAGGCCCGCCCCTACCCGCCGGGTGAGCACGGCCGTGGCCGCAAGCAGAACTCGGACTACAAGGTCCGTCTGCTCGAGAAGCAGCGTCTGCGCGCGCAGTACGACGTGTCCGAGCGCCAGCTCGTCCGCGCCTACGAGCGTGCCTCCAAGGTCCAGGGCAAGACCGGTGAGGCCCTGATCATCGAGCTGGAGCGCCGTCTCGACGCCCTGGTTCTGCGTTCGGGCATCGCCCGCACGATCTACCAGGCCCGCCAGATGGTCGTCCACGGCCACATCGCGGTCAACGGCAAGAAGGTCGACAAGCCCTCCTTCCGTGTCCGTCCGGACGACGTCGTGCAGGTTCGCGAGCGTTCCAAGGAGAAGACCCTCTTCACGATCGCCCGTGAGGGTGGCTTCGCCCCCGACGGTGAGACCCCGCGCTACCTCCAGGTGAACCTCAAGGCCCTGGCGTTCCGCCTGGACCGCGAGCCGAACCGCAAGGAGATCCCGGTGATCTGCGACGAGCAGCTCGTCGTCGAGTACTACGCCCGCTGATCCTCGGCAGGCACGCGGTACCTCAGCCCGCCGTCTCCCCACCTGTCCGGGTGGGCGAGGCGGCGGGCTTTCGCGATTCCCCTGCTCCCGCGCGGGAAACCGGTACGGAGCGCAACCTCCGGCGCGATAGGCTCGTCGCACGACTTTTTGATGTTCAGGCACGTTTCAGGGAGCGGGTGCACACAGTGTCCGGTGGAGAGGTTGCCGGGATCCTGGTGGCCGTGTTCTGGGCGATCCTGGTCTCCTTCCTCGCCGTCGCGCTGGCGAGGGTGGCCCAGACGCTCAAGGCGACCACCAAGCTTGTGGCGGACGTGACCGACCAGGCCGTCCCGCTGCTGGCCGACGCCTCGGCGGCGGTGCGCTCCGCGCAGACGCAGATCGACCGGGTCGACTCGATCGCCTCCGACGTCCAGGAGGTCACGTCGAACGCCTCGGCGCTGTCGACGACGGTGGCCTCCACCTTCGGCGGCCCCCTGGTCAAGGTCGCGGCCTTCGGCTACGGCGTGCGCCGGGCACTGGGCGGACGCAAGGAGGACGTGCCCGCCAAGGCGCCCAGGCGTACCGTGATCGTGGGCCGCACGGTCACCCGGCGCAGCGCCCGAGACAAGAGGGACTGAGAACCAGCGATGTTCCGCCGCACCTTCTGGTTCACCACGGGCGTCGCCGCCGGTGTGTGGGCCACCACAAAGGTCAATCGCAAGCTGAAGCAGCTGACCCCCGAGAGCCTCGCCAGAACCGCCGGCAACAAGGCGATCGAGGCCGGTCACCGCATCAAGGACCGCGCGGTCGGCTTCGCGCTCGACGTCCGGGACAACATGGCCGTGCGGGAGGCCGAACTGGGCGACGCCCTCGGGATCAACGAGAACCCCGAACTCCCCGGCCCCCGGCGGTTCGCCGCCATCGAGAACCGCAACAACCCGAAGTACGTCGAGGGTTCGGCGTACCAGACGTACCCGTACAACCGGAATGAGGACCACTGATGGAGTCGGCTGAGATTCGCCGCCGCTGGTTGAGCTTCTTCGAGGAGCGCGGTCACACCGTCGTCCCTTCGGCGTCGCTCATCGCGGACGACCCGACTCTGCTCCTCGTCCCGGCCGGCATGGTGCCCTTCAAGCCCTACTTCCTGGGTGAGGTCAAGCCGCCCTTCGACCGCGCCACCAGCGTGCAGAAGTGCGTGCGCACGCCGGACATCGAAGAGGTCGGCAAGACCACCCGGCACGGCACGTTCTTCCAGATGTGCGGCAACTTCTCCTTCGGCGACTACTTCAAGGAAGGCGCCATCAAGCTCGCCTGGGAGCTGCTCACCAGCGCCCAGGACAAGGGCGGCTACGGCCTCGACCCCGAGCGCCTGTGGATCACGGTCTACAAGGACGACGACGAGGCCGAGCGCATCTGGCACGACGTCGTCGGCGTGCCGAAGGAGCGCATCCAGCGCCTCGGCATGAAGGACAACTACTGGTCCATGGGCGTCCCCGGCCCCTGCGGCCCGTGTTCCGAGATCAACTACGACCGCGGCCCCGAGTTCGGCGCCGAGGGCGGCCCTGCCGTCAACGACGAGCGGTACGTGGAGATCTGGAACCTCGTCTTCATGCAGTACGAGCGGGGCGAGGGCATCGGCAAGGACAACTTCGAGATCCTCGGTGAGCTGCCCAGCAAGAACATCGACACCGGCCTCGGCCTCGAGCGCCTCGCCATGATTCTGCAGGGCGTGCAGAACATGTACGAGATCGACACCTCGATGGCCGTCATCAACAAGGCCACCGAGCTCACCGGCGTCCGCTACGGCGACGCCCACGACTCGGACGTCTCCCTGCGCGTGGTCACCGACCACATGCGCACCTCCGTGATGCTCATCGGCGACGGCGTCACCCCCGGCAACGAGGGCCGCGGTTACGTGCTGCGCCGCATCATGCGCCGCGCCATCCGCAACATGCGCCTGCTCGGCGCCACCGGTCCGGTCGTGAAGGACCTGATCGACACCGTGATCGCGATGATGGGCCAGCAGTACCCCGAGCTCATCACCGACCGCGAGCGCATCGAGAAGGTCGCCCTCGCCGAGGAGAACGCCTTCCTCAAGACGCTGAAGGCCGGCACCAACATCCTCGACACGGCCGTCACCGACACCAAGGCCGCCGGCGGCACCGTCCTGCCCGGCGACAAGGCCTTCCTGCTCCACGACACCTGGGGCTTCCCGATCGACCTCACCCTGGAGATGGCCGCCGAGCAGGGCCTCTCCGTGGACGAGGACGGCTTCCGGCGCCTGATGAAGGAGCAGCGGGAGCGCGCCAAGGCCGACGCCCAGGCCAAGAAGACCGGGCACGCCGGTGCCGGTGCCTACCGTGAGATCGCCGACCAGGCCGGCGCCACCGACTTCATCGGCTACACCGACACCGAGAGCGAGTCCACGATCGTCGGCATCCTCGTCGACGGTGCCTCCTCCCCGGCCGCCACCGAGGGCGACGAGGTCGAGATCGTCCTCGACCGCACCCCGTTCTACGCCGAGGGCGGTGGCCAGATCGGTGACACCGGCAGGATCAAGGTCGACACCGGTGCCGTCATCGAGATCCGCGACTGCCAGAAGCCGGTGCCGGGGGTCTACGTCCACAAGGGCGTCGTCCAGGTCGGCGAGGTCACCGTCGGGGCCAAGGCCCACGCCTCGATCGACGACCGCCGCCGCAAGGCCATCGCCCGTGCCCACTCGGCCACCCACCTGACCCACCAGGCCCTGCGCGACGCCCTCGGCCCGACGGCCGCCCAGGCCGGTTCCGAGAACCAGCCCGGCCGCTTCCGGTTCGACTTCGGCTCCCCGTCCGCCGTCCCGACGGCCGTGATGACCGACGTCGAGCAGAAGATCAACGAGGTGCTCGCCCGCGACCTGGACGTCCGTGCCGACGTCATGGGCATCGACGAGGCCAAGAAGCAGGGCGCCATCGCCGAATTCGGTGAAAAGTACGGCGAGCGCGTCCGTGTGGTGACCATCGGCGACTTTTCCAAGGAGCTGTGCGGCGGCACCCACGTGCACAACACCGCCCAGCTGGGCCTGGTGAAGCTGCTCGGCGAGTCCTCCATCGGCTCGGGTGTGCGCCGGATCGAGGCCCTGGTCGGCGTGGACGCCTACAACTTCCTCGCCCGGGAGCACACGGTCGTCGCCCAGCTCCAGGAGCTGATCAAGGGCCGCCCGGAGGAGCTCCCGGAGAAGGTCTCTGCCATGCTCGGCAAGCTGAAGGACGCCGAGAAGGAGATCGAGAAGTTCCGCGCCGAGAAGGTCCTCCAGGCCGCCGCCGGTCTCGCCGAGTCTGCCAAGGACATCCGTGGCGTTGCCGTCGTGACCGGTCAGGTCCCGGACGGCACGAGCGCCGACGACCTGCGCAAGCTCGTCCTTGACGTGCGCGGACGCATCCAGGGCGGACGGGCCGCCGTCGTCGCCCTGTTCACGGTGGCGAACGGAAAGCCGCTGACGGTCATCGCCACCAACGAGGCCGCCCGCGAGCGTGGCCTGAAGGCCGGCGACCTGGTCCGCACGGCCGCCAAGACCCTCGGCGGCGGCGGTGGCGGCAAGCCGGACGTCGCCCAGGGCGGCGGCCAGAACCCGGCCGCCATCGGCGATGCCGTGGACGCCGTCGAGCGCCTGGTCACCGAGACCGCCAAGTAAGAGACGGGTCGGACAGCATGCGCAGAGGACGTCGACTCGCGATCGACGTCGGGGACGCCCGCATCGGGGTCGCCTCGTGCGACCCCGACGGGATCCTCGCCACCCCGGTGGAGACGGTCCCGGGGCGTGACATCCCGGCAGCTCAGCGACGGTTGAAGCAACTCGTCGAGGAGTACGAGCCCCTGGAGGTCGTGGTTGGTCTCCCGCGCTCTCTCAAGGGGGGCGAGGGCCCGGCCGCGGTCAAGGTCCGGGGCTTCACCCAGGAACTGGCCCGCATGATCTCCCCGATTCCGGTGAGACTCGTCGACGAACGCATGACGACGGTGACGGCCAGTCAGGGACTGCGCGCCTCAGGCGTAAAATCCAAGAAGGGCCGGTCCGTCATCGACCAGGCAGCGGCAGTCGTCATCCTGCAACAGGCCCTCGAATCCGAACGGGTGTCAGGTAAAGCACCCGGCGAAGGCGTCGAAGTGGTCATCTGATCGCGATACGGTAACGTTCCGCGCGATGCGACGGCATTCGAACAGCCGCCGCACAGCAAGAGGCGGGACGGGAGCCGGGCCGGAAGCCGCGCGACCGCCGCCTCGCGGCTCTAGGGGATCGATGACTGAGTATGGCCGGGGCCAAGGCTCCGAACCGTGGCATCCGGAGGACCCGTTGTACGGGGACGGCGGATGGGGCGGACAGCAGGCCCATCAGGGTCAGCAGTCCCCCTACGGCGGCCAGCCGCAGCACTATCCAGAGCAGCCGCAGCAGCCGCAGTACGGCGACTGGGGCACCGGCGACCAGGCCGCATACGGCCAGGCGCAGCAGCAGTACCAGTACGACCAGCAGTACGCGGCACAGGCCCACGGGCATCAGCAGTACCCCGGACAGGACCACGGGCACCAGCAGGCCCAGGGCTACCACCAGCAGCAGTACGACACCGGCGGCTGGGCCAACGACCCCCACCAGCAGGTCTCGTACCCCGGCGACCCGGGGGATCCGTACGGGCAGCAGGCCGGTTCGTACGGCGGGGGCGAGCAGGACTACTACGGCACGCCTGACGCCTACCCACCCCCGGAGCCGCCCGGCCGGCGCGGGGTCGAGCCCGCTCAGGAGCCCGCCCAGGAACCGGCGACCGACTGGGACCCCGGTCCCGACCAGGGCGAACACGCCTTCTTCGCGGGCGGCGACGACGATGACGACGGCGACGAGCCGGGGGAGCGCCGCGGGCGCGAGGACAAGCGCGGGCGCGGCGGCGGCAAACCGAAGAAGCGCCGCAACGGCATGGCCTGCCTGCTGGTCGTCGTGATCCTCGGCGGCGGCCTCGCCGGCGTCAGCTACTTCGGCTACCAGTTCTACCAGGATCGTTTCGGCGATGCCCCGGACTTCGCGGGCGGGGGCAACGGCCAGCAGGTGACGGTCGAGATCCCCGAGGGAGCACTCGGGTACAAGATCGGTCAGGTGCTGAAGAGCGCGGGGGTCGTCAAGAGCGTCGACGCCTTCGTCGCGGCCCAGCAGAGCAACCCCGAAGGCAAGAGCATCCAGGACGGCGTGTACACGCTGCAGAAGCAAATGTCGGCCGAGAGTGCGGTCGAACTGATGCTCAGTCCGAAGAGCCGCGACAACCTGATCATCGCGGAAGGCAAGCGCAACGCCGACGTCTACCGGCTCATCGACAAGCGGCTGGGCGTCAAGGCGGGCACGACCGCCGCGGTCGCCGAGAAGGATTACAAGAAGCTGGGCCTGCCCGCCTGGGCGCTGAACCATCCGGATGTCAAGGACCCGCTCGAAGGATTCCTCTACCCGTCCAGCTATGGCGTCAGCAAGGGTCAGAAGCCCGAGGCCGTGCTCAAGCAGATGGTGGGCCGGGCTGCCGCGACGTACAAGAAGGCCGGCGTCGAGAAGAAGGCCGAGAGCCTCGGACTCGAGAACCCGTGGCAGCTGATCACCGTGGCGAGCCTCGTCCAGGCCGAAGGCAAGACGCACGACGACTTCCGGAAGATGGCCGAGGTGGTCTACAACCGCCTCAAGCCCACCAACACGGAGACCAACCAGCTCCTCCAGTTCGACTCGTCCTTCAACTACCTGAAGAACGAGAGCAACATTCACATCAGCGAGTCCGAGATCAACAGCAACAAGGACCCGTACAACACGTACACCAACAAGGGCCTGCCGCCCGGTCCGATCGACAACCCCGGGGACGTCGCGTTGCAGGCGGCCCTGAACCCCACGAAGGACGGCTGGATCTACTTCGTGGCGACCGACGGCGTGAGCAAGACCGAGTTCGCCAAGACCCACGCGCAGTTCCTGAAGCTGAAGGACAAGTTCGATGCCAGCTCGGGCAACTGACGCCCGCCGCGCCGCAGTGCTCGGCAGCCCCATCGCCCACTCCCTCTCCCCGGTCCTGCACCGCACCGCCTACCGGGAGTTGGGCCTGGCCGGCTGGACGTACGACAGGTTCGAGGTCGACGAGGCCGGGCTGCCCGCGTTCTTCGAGACGCTCGACGCGGACTGGGCCGGGCTCTCGCTGACCATGCCGCTGAAGCGGGCCGTGATCCCGCTGCTCGACGGGATCAGTGAGACCGCCGCCTCGGTCGAGGCCGTCAACACCGTCGTCTGCAGGGAGGACGGGCGCAGGGTCGGGGACAACACCGACATCCCCGGCATGGTCGCCGCCCTGCGCGAACACGGCATCGAGCAGGTCGACTCCGCCGCCGTCCTCGGCGCCGGCGCCACCGCCTCCTCCGCGCTGGCCGCGCTGTCCCGCATCTGCCCGGGTGAGATCGCCGTGTACGTGCGCAGCGAGGCGCGGGCGGTCGAGATGCGGCAGTGGGCGGAGCGGCTCGACGTCTCCGTCCGCATCGCCGACTGGGCGGACGCCGAGCGGGCCCTGCGTGCCCCGCTGGTGATCAGCACCACGCCGGCCGGTGTCACCGACGCCCTCGCCCGGTCCGTGCCGGAGCGCCCGGCGGCCCTCTTCGACGTCCTGTACGACCCCTGGCCGACCGACCTCGCCGCCCGCTGGTCGGCCTACGGCGGTGCCGTCGTCAGCGGTCTCGACCTGCTGGTGCACCAGGCCGTGCTCCAGGTCGAGCAGATGACGGGGCTGGCCCCGGCGCCCCTGGACGCCATGCGAAAAGCGGGCGAGCGGGCGCTGGCCGACCGATAAGATCCGCTCTCGGTTCCGCAGGGGGCGGAACAGGGGAGGGGAACGTCCGTCATGTCCGCAGGCCTGCCTCAGGCGTCCGTCAAGTCCCAGATATTCGAGTCCCTGCTCGGATTCCTGCCCGACTGGGTGCAGATCACGGTGCTCGCCCTGATCGTGCTCGCCGTCGTGGCGTCCTGGGTCGTCAAGATCAAGCGTAAGATCGCCCACCGGCGCGCCGTCCGCACCGGGCAGCCGGTCCACGCGGCGGCCCAGTACGGGCAAGGGCGCGGAGCGGACTACCTGGGGGAGTACGCACCCCGGCAGGAGCAGCAGCAGGGCAGCGGGGCCGACCATCTGGGGGCGTACGCCCCGCAGGCCCAGCCCGCGCAGCAGCCGAGCGGTGCCGACTTCCTCGGGGCGTACGCGCCGCAGCAGCGGCAGGCCGACGGCCCGTCCGCGAACGCGTCCGCTTGATGGACCGGCCGCCGGGCGAACGGCCCGGGCGTGGGAGGATCGGAGATGGCGGACCGGGCCGCGCACCCGGTACGCCGTCGCCGTACGCGACGAGGCGCGTACGCAGGGCAGTACCAGGGCGCGAGCACTGAGGAGCACCGTTGAGCAGGTTGCGCTGGCTGACCGCGGGGGAGTCCCACGGTCCCGCACTCGTCGCGACGCTGGAGGGCCTTCCCGCCGGCGTGCCGATCACCACGGACATGGTGGCGGACCATCTCGCGAGGCGGCGCCTGGGCTATGGACGCGGTGCCCGGATGAAGTTCGAGCGCGACGAGGTCACCTTCCTCGGCGGCGTCCGGCACGGCCTCACCCTCGGCTCCCCGGTCGCGATCATGGTCGGCAACACCGAGTGGCCCAAGTGGGAACAGGTCATGGCCGCCGACCCGGTCGACCCGGAGATCCTCGACGGGCTCGCCCGCAACGCTCCGCTGACCCGGCCGCGCCCCGGCCACGCCGACCTGGCGGGCATGCAGAAGTACGGCTTCGACGAGGCCCGGCCGATCCTGGAGCGCGCCTCCGCGCGGGAGACGGCCGCACGTGTGGCACTGGGCGCGGTGGCTCGCTCGTACCTGAAGGAGACGACTGGCGTCGAGATCGTCAGCCATGTGGTGGAGCTGGCGGCGGCGAAGGCGCCGAAGGGCGTATACCCGACCCCAGGCGACGTCGAGAAGCTGGACGCGGACCCGGTGCGCTGCCTGGACGCCGACGCGTCGAAGGCGATGGTCGCCGAGATCGACCAGGCCCACAAGGACGGCGACACCCTCGGCGGCGTGGTCGAGATCCTGGCCTACGGCGTGCCCGTCGGCCTGGGTTCGCACGTGCACTGGGACCGCAAGCTGGACGCCCGGCTCGCCGGTGCGCTCATGGGCATCCAGGCGATCAAGGGCGTCGAGATCGGCGACGGCTTCGAGCTCGCCCGGGTGCCCGGCTCCAAGGCCCACGACGAGATCGTGAAGACCGACGACGGCATCCGGCGCACCACCGGCCGTTCCGGCGGCACCGAGGGCGGTCTGACCACCGGTGAGCTGCTGCGCGTGCGCGCGGCGATGAAGCCGATCGCCACCGTGCCGCGCGCTCTGCAGACCGTGGACGTCACCACCGGCGAGGCCGCGCAGGCCCACCACCAGCGCTCGGACGTCTCCGCGGTCCCGGCCGCCGGTATCGTCGCCGAGGCCATGGTGGCCCTGGTGCTCGCGGACGCGGTGGCGGAGAAGTTCGGCGGTGACTCGGTGGCCGAGACCCGCCGCAACGTGACGTCGTACCTCGACAACCTCGCCATCCGATGAGCGGTCCGCTGGTCGTCCTGGTCGGCCCGATGGGTGTCGGCAAGTCCACCGTCGGGCAGCTGCTGGCCGAGCGGCTCGGGGTCTCCTACCGGGACACCGACGACGACATCGTCGCCGAGCAGGGCAGGACCATCGCCGAGATCTTCGTCGACGAGGGTGAGTCCGCCTTCCGGGTGATCGAGAAGACGGCCGTGCACCGGGCGCTCGCCGAGCATGACGGCATCCTGGCCCTGGGCGGCGGCGCGATCCTCGACTCCGGCACGCGCGCGCTGCTCGCCGGGCAGCGGGTGGCGTACCTGTCGATGGACGTCGAGGAGGCGGTCAAGCGCACCGGCCTCAACGCGGCCCGGCCCCTGCTCGCGGTCAACCCGCGCAAGCAGTGGCGCGAGCTGATGGAGGCCCGCCGCCACCTGTACGAAGAGGTCGCCACGGCCGTCGTCGCCACCGATGGCCGTACGCCCGAAGAGGTCACCGAAGCCGCCCTGGACGCACTGGAGTTGAAGGAAGCATGAACGAGGCAGTCACGCGGATCCAGGTCGGCGGCACCGCGGGGACCGACCCGTACGAGGTCCTCGTGGGCCGGCAACTTCTGGGTGAACTCGGCGGGCTGATCGGCGAGAAGGCCCAGCGGGTCGCGATCATCCACCCCGAGGCGCTGGCGGAGACCGGCGACGCGCTGCGCGCCGACCTGGCCGAGCAGGGCTACGACGTGGTCGCCGTCCAGGTGCCCAACGCGGAGGAGGCCAAGACCGCCGAGGTCGCCGCGTACTGCTGGAAGGCGCTCGGCCAGTCCGGCTTCACGCGCACGGACGTCATCGTCGGCGTCGGCGGCGGCGCGACCACGGACCTCGCCGGGTTCGGCGCCGCCACCTGGCTGCGCGGGGTGCGCTGGATCGCCATCCCGACCACCGTGCTCGCCATGGTGGACGCGGCCGTCGGCGGCAAGACCGGCATCAACACCGCCGAGGGCAAGAACCTGGTCGGTGCCTTCCACCCGCCCGCCGGTGTCCTGTGCGACCTGGCCGCGCTGGACTCCCTGCCGGTCAACGACTACGTCTCCGGGCTCGCCGAGGTCATCAAGGCCGGCTTCATCGCCGACCCGGTCATCCTGGACCTCATCGAGTCCGACCCCGAGGCCGCCCGCACCCCGGCCGGTCCGCACACCGCCGAGCTCATCGAGCGCTCCATCCGGGTCAAGGCCGACGTCGTGTCGTCGGACCTGAAGGAGTCGGGCCTGCGCGAGATCCTCAACTACGGTCACACGCTCGGCCACGCCATCGAGAAGAACGAGCGCTACAAGTGGCGCCACGGTGCGGCGGTCTCGGTCGGCATGCACTTCGCCGCCGAACTGGGGCGCCTGGCGGGCCGGCTGGACGACGCGACGGCCGACCGCCACCGCACGATCCTCGAAGCGGTCGGACTGCCCCTGCACTACCGGTACGACCAGTGGCCCAAGCTGCTGGAGACCATGAAGGTCGACAAGAAGTCCCGCGGCAACCTGCTGCGCTTCATCGTCCTCGACGGCCTGGCCAAGCCCACCGTCCTGGAGGGACCCGACCCGGCCGTGCTGCTCGCCGCGTACGGCGAAGTGGGGCAGTAAGTCCCCCGTCGCTCCTTCTGCCCGAAATCACCTGACGGAGCCGGGCACTTCGGGCCGCCCCCGGCCGTTCACACATCGACGACCGGGGGCGGTACCGTTCGGTAGCAAGCGGGTTCCGCCCCGCTGTCAGCGCCCATCGCCTGTACGAGACGGAGTGGCACCGGATGCAGCACGCAGTGGGTTCTCCGCTGCCGCCGCCCCATCAGCCGGGGCACGGACCGGCCACCGGCTGGTCGCCGGCCGCACAACACCCGGTCCCGCCGAACGCGGGCGCGCACCAGGGCCCCGTGCCCGTGCCCCCGCCGCCCCCGGCACCGGGATACCCGGCGCCCCCGCCCGCACCGGGACCGGCCGCGACGTCCGCCCCGCCGGCGCCGGAGACCACCGGGCACGTGCCGCTGCCGCCCGGCGGCCCGGTCGCCATGCCGATGGCCCCGCCCGCCGCGACCGTTCCCGACCCCGCCGGCACGACCCTCGCGGTGCTGCTCATCGGCCCCGCGGGCGCGGGCAAGACCAGCGTCGCCAAGTACTGGGCGGACCACCGCCGGGTCCCCACGGCCCACATCAGCCTCGACGACGTGCGCGAGTGGGTCCGCTCCGGCTTCGCCGACCCCCAGTCCGGGTGGAACGACAACTCCGAGGCCCAGTACCGCCTGGCCCGCCGCACGTGTGGTTTCGCCGCACGGAACTTCCTGGCCAACGGCATCTCGTGCATCCTCGACGACGCGGTCTTCCCCGACCGCCCGGTCGTCGGCCTCGGCGGCTGGAAACGCCACGTCGGGCCGGGCCTGCTGCCGGTCGTCCTCCTGCCCGGACTGGACATCGTCCTGGAACGCAACGCGGAGCGCTCGGGCAACCGACGGCTCTCGGACGAGGAGGTCGCCCGCATCCACGGCCGCATGGCCGGCTGGTACGGCTCCGGCCTGCCGATCATCGACAACTCCCAGCTGGACGTACCGGAGACGGCGAGAATCCTGGACGACGTCCTGGCCAGGTCGATCGCCAGCCCACCCCAGTGGTGAGCGCCCCGTAGGGGCGCGGGGAACTGCGCGACAAGCCCCCACGCAGGCGCGGACGGCACGCGACCCCGCGCGGCACGACCCCTCCCGAAACAGCCCCCCAACCCGCCCGGACAAACCAGGCACCGCCCACTCAGACCCCCTCAACCGGCGCCAAACCGGCGGAGCTCATACGCTCGGGTCATGTCAGAGGTGTACGCGGCCCGCCGGACGCGTCTGAGGGACTACTGCAACGCGGGCGGCAGCGCGGCGGCGCTGGTCTCCCGCCCCGCCAACGTGCGCTATCTCGCGGGCGCCGCCCCGCACGGCGCCGTTCTGCTCCTGGGCAGGACCGAGGAGCAGGACCTCCTGGTCCGTGCCGGAGCCACGGCCGACCGCCCCGCGCAGGAGCGCCCCGACGAGGCCCTGCGCGTCCAGATCCTGCCCGGAGCCGGTGGCGGTGACCCGGCCGTCGCGGCCGCGCGTCTCGCCGCGGGCCAGGGCGCCGACTCCCTCGCGGTGGAGGAGCACCACCTCACCGTGTCCCGGCACCGGGCCCTCGGCTCGGTCGCCCCCGGGCTGCGTCTCACCGGCCTCGGCAACGCCGTCGAGCAGCTCAGGGTCGTCAAGGACGAGGAGGAGATCTCCTGTCTGCGCATCGGCGCCGAGATCGCCGACCAGGCCCTCGGCGAGCTCCTGGAGTCGATCCTCGTGGGCCGCACCGAGCGCCACCTCGCTCTGGAGCTGGAGCGGCGGCTCGTGGATCACGGGGCCGACGGGCCGGCCTTCCCGACATCGGTGGCCACCGGGCCGAACGCCGGACGCCCCGGCCACCGGCCCACCGACCGCCGGGTCGAGGAGGGCGATTTCCTCTCCGTGTGCCTCGGTGCCACGTACCGCGGCTACCGCTGCGAGATCGGCCGCACCTTCGTCATCGGCACCGCTCCCGCGGACTGGCAGATCGAGCTGTACGACCTGGTCTTCGCAGCCCAGCGGGCCGGTCGTGAGAGCCTGGTACCCGGCGCCGCCTGCCGGGACGTCGACCGCGCCGCACGCCAGGTCCTGGACTCCGCGGGGTACACGGAGGGCCTCACGGTCCTGACCGGACACGGCGTGGGGCTCGAAATCGACGAGGACCCTCAATTGAGCCCCGCGGCCATGGGTAAACTGGACGCTTGCGTGCCGGTCACCGTCGAACCGGGGGTCCACCTCCCGGGCCGGGGCGGCGTCCGGATCGATGACACGCTCGTCGTCCGCCCCGAGGCGGACGGCGGACCCGAGCTACTCACCATCACGACCAAGGAGCTGCTCGCCCTGTAGCCAGGCAGGCGCGTGCCCCGGCGTCGTACGTCAGTCCAGGAGATTCCGCAACCGTGGCTTCCACGAACGACCTCAAGAACGGCATGGTGCTCAAGCTCGAAGGCGGCCAGCTCTGGTCCGTCGTCGAGTTCCAGCACGTCAAGCCCGGCAAGGGCCCGGCCTTCGTGCGCACCAAGCTCAAGAACGTGCTCTCCGGCAAGGTCGTCGACAAGACCTTCAACGCCGGCGTCAAGGTCGAAACGGCCACCGTCGACAAGCGCGACATGCAGTTCTCCTACATGGACGGCGAGTACTTCGTCTTCATGGACATGGAGACCTACGACCAGCTCCACGTCGACAAGAAGGCCGTCGGCGACGCCGCCAACTTCCTGATCGAGGGCTTCACCGCCACCGTCGCGCAGCACGAGGGCGAGGTGCTCTTCGTCGAGCTGCCGGCCGCCGTCGAGCTCGTCATCCAGGAGACCGAGCCGGGCGTCCAGGGCGACCGCTCCACGGGCGGCACCAAGCCCGCCATCCTGGAGACCGGCCACCAGATCAACGTGCCGCTCTTCATCACCACCGGTGAGAAGATCAAGGTCGACACCCGCACCAGCGACTACCTCGGCCGGGTGAACAGCTAACCGTGGCTGCCCGCAACACGGCCCGTAAGCGCGCCTTCCAGATCCTCTTCGAGGGGGACCAGCGCGGCGCCGAGGTGCTGACCGTCCTCGCGGACTGGGTCCGGCTCTCCCGGGCGGACACCCGGCAGCCGCCGGTCAGCGAGTACACGATGGAGCTGGTCGAGGGCTACGCGGAGCACGCGAAGCGCATCGACGAGCTGATCGCGCAGTACTCCGTCGGCTGGACGCTGGACCGCATGCCCGTCGTCGACCGCAACATCCTGCGGCTCGGCGCCTACGAGCTGATCTGGGTCGATGCGACGCCCGACGCCGTCGTCCTCGACGAGATGGTGCAGCTGGCGAAGGAGTTCTCCACGGACGAGTCGCCCTCGTTCGTGAACGGCCTGCTCGGCCGGCTGAAGGAACTCAAGCCCTCGCTCCGCCGCGACGAGGTCTGAGACGGACCACATGCCGGAGGGCCCGCAGCGCGACGGCTGCGGGCCCTCCGGCGTTCCCGTACGCCTCGGTGCGGCGCGGGGATGTCAGAGCCGCACAACGCCGCCGGGGTGGCCGGGAACCATACGGTTCCCGGCCACCCCGGCGGCACGTTTCTGCTGGGCCCGCGGAGCGGGTCAGGCCTCCTCGTGGGACGCCACCGCGCGGCGCGCGTCCGCGTCCAGGACACCCCAGCTGATCAGCTGTTCCGTGAGGACGGACGGCGACTGGTCGTAGATGACGGCGAGTGTGCGCAGGTCGTCCTGGCGGATCGACAGCACCTTGCCGTTGTAGTCACCGCGCTGCGACTGGATCGTGGCCGCGTAGCGCTGAAGGGGGCCCGCCTTCTCGGCCGGCACCGTGGCCAGCCGCTCCAGGTCCAGGACCAGCTTCGGCGGCGGCTCGGCGGCCCCGCCCGGGGTCGTGCCCGGAAGCAGCTCCTGCACCGGAACGCCGTAGAAATCCGCCAGCTCGGCAAGGCGCTGTACGGTCACGGCACGGTCGCCGCGCTCGTACGAACCGACCACGACCGCCTTCCAGCGTCCCTGGGACTTCTCCTCGACACCGTGGAGGGAAAGGCCCTGCTGGGTGCGGATCGCCCGGAGCTTGGCCCCGAGCTGTTTGGCGTATTCGCTGGACATATAGCTCCCCGGCACTGTGTCGACGCGTCTGGCGTGGGTGCCAGGCCGCGCGGCTGGTAACTCACTGTGAGGTTACGCAGCGTTACTCTGCCGCGTCAAGCCGGATGGTCCGCACCGACTCTTCCGTGGTATCGGCGTTCCGCTGGGCCGAGTGGGTGATCCGAGGGGGCCATCGGAGCGACAACGGTGACCTGCTACCGTGTATGGCGCAATCCCGACGTCCTTTAAGGTCCGTCCCGTGAGGCGGAGAAGGAGGTCCGTTTCGTATGGACACGCACGACACGCAGTCCGATGCCCGGCCCGTGCTCGAAGGGCCCGACATCGCGCGGGTGCTGACCCGCATCGCCCACGAGATCGTCGAACGCGCCAAGGGCGCCGACGACGTGGTGCTCCTCGGCATTCCGACCCGGGGCGTCTTCCTCGCCCGGCGGATCGCGGACAAGCTGGAGCAGATCACCGAGCGCAAGGTTCCCTGCGGCTCGCTCGACATCACCATGTACCGCGACGACCTGCGCATGCATCCGCCGCGCGCGCTCGCCCGCACCGAGATCCCCGGTGACGGCCTCGACGGCAAGCTCGTCGTCCTCGTCGACGACGTGCTCTTCTCCGGCCGCACCATCCGCGCCGCCCTCGACGCGCTGAACGACCTCGGGCGCCCGCGCGCGGTGCAGCTCGCCGTCCTCGTCGACCGCGGACACCGCGAACTGCCCATCCGCGCCGACTACGTCGGCAAGAACCTCCCCACGTCGTTGCGGGAGACGGTCAAGGTCCAGCTCGCCGAGGAGGACGGTCGCGACACCGTGCTGCTCGGTGCCAAGCCGACCTCCCGGTAGCGCTCCAGGCGTACGCCGCTGTCGTACGCCGGCTCAGTGCGCGCCTGCGCGCGCCCGTCTGCCCCGAACCTCCCGAATGAACTGCCCTACGGAGCCTGACAGATGCAGCGTCATCTCATCTCGGCCGCCGACCTCACCCGCGACGACGCCGTCCTGATCCTCGACACCGCCGAGGAGATGGCCCGGGTCGCCGACCGGCCGATCAAGAAGCTGCCGACCCTGCGCGGCCGCACGATCGTCAACCTCTTCTTCGAGGACTCCACCCGGACCCGGATCTCCTTCGAGGCCGCCGAGAAGCGGCTGTCCGCGGACGTCATCAACTTCTCCGCCAAGGGCTCCAGCGTCTCCAAGGGCGAGTCCCTGAAGGACACCGCCCAGACCCTGGAGGCCATGGGCGTCGACGCCGTCGTCATCCGGCACGGCGCCTCCGGAGCCCCGTACCGCCTCGCCAACTCCGGCTGGATCGACGCCGCCGTCGTCAACGCCGGCGACGGCACCCACCAGCACCCCACGCAGGCGCTGCTCGACGCCTTCACCATGCGCCGCCGTCTGATCGGCCCGGACGCCGGACTCGGCCAGGACCTCGAGGGCAAGCGCATCACGCTCGTCGGCGACGTCCTGCACAGCCGGGTCGCCCGCTCCAACGTCGACCTGCTGCACACCCTCGGCGCTGAGGTCACCCTCGTCGCCCCGCCGACCCTGCTGCCGGTCGGCATCGAGACCTGGCCCTGCGAGGTCTCCTACGACCTCGACAGCACGCTGACCAAGTCCGACGCGGTGATGATGCTGCGCGTCCAGCGCGAGCGCATGAACGCCGCGTTCTTCCCGACCGAGCGCGAGTACTCCCGGCGCTACGGGCTCGACGGCGACCGCATGGCGCGGATGCCCGAGCACGCCATCGTGATGCACCCCGGCCCGATGGTCCGCGGCATGGAGATCACCGCCGAGGTCGCCGACTCCGACCGCTGCACCGTCGTCGAGCAGGTCGCAAACGGAGTGTCCATCCGAATGGCCGTCCTGTACCTGCTGCTCGGTGGGAACGAACCCGCCGTCACCCACCCCCGCACCGAGGAGAAGTAAGACAGATGAGCAAGATCCTGATCCGTGGTGCCAAGGTGCTCGGCGGCGAGCCGCAGGACGTGCTGATCGACGGCGGGACCATCGCCCAGGTGGGCAGCGGGCTGTCGGCCGAAGGCGCGGAGGTCGTCGAGGCCGAGGGCAAGGTGCTGCTGCCGGGCCTGGTCGACCTGCACACCCATCTGCGCGAGCCCGGCCGCGAGGACTCCGAGACCGTCCTCACCGGCACGCGCGCCGCCGCCTCCGGCGGCTACACCACCGTCTTCGCCATGGCCAACACCTTCCCGGTCGCCGACACCGCCGGTGTCGTCGAGCAGGTCTGGCGGCTCGGCAAGGAGCACGGCTACTGCGATGTCCAGCCCATCGGCGCCGTCACCGTCGGCCTGGAGGGCAAGAAGCTCGCCGAGCTGGGTGCCATGCACGAGTCCGCCGCCGGCGTCACCGTCTTCTCCGACGACGGCAAGTGCGTCCACGACGCCGTGATCATGCGCCGGGCCCTGGAGTACGTGAAGGCCTTCGGCGGTGTCGTCGCACAGCACGCGCAGGAGCCGCGGCTGACCGAGGGCGCCGAGATGAACGAGGGCATCGTCTCCGCCGAGCTGGGTCTCGGAGGCTGGCCCGCGGTGGCCGAAGAATCGATCATCGCCCGGGATGTCCTGCTCGCCGACCACGTCGGCTCCCGCGTCCACATCTGCCACCTGTCGACCGCCGGGTCCGTCGAGATCGTCCGCTGGGCCAAGTCCCGCGGCATCGCCGTCACCGCCGAGGTCACCCCGCACCACCTCCTCCTCACGGACGAGCTGGTGCGCACCTACAACCCCGTCTACAAGGTCAACCCGCCGCTGCGCACCGAGCGCGACGTCATGGCCCTGCGCGAGGCGCTCGCCGACGGCACGATCGACATCGTCGCCACCGACCACGCCCCGCACCCGCACGAGGACAAGGACTGCGAGTGGGCCGCGGCGGCCATGGGCATGGTCGGCCTGGAGACCGCGCTGTCAGTGGTGCAGGAGACCATGGTCGCAACGGGCCTGCTGGACTGGGCCGGCGTCGCCGACCGGATGTCCGTCAAGCCCGCGCAGATCGGACAGGCCACGGGCCACGGCCGTCCCGTCTCGGCAGGTGAGCCCGCCAACCTCACCCTGGTCGACACGGCATACCGTGGGCTGGTGGAACCCGCGGGCTTCGCCTCGCGCAGCCGCAACACCCCCTACGAGGGGCGTGAGCTGCCGGGCCGTGTGACGCACACGTGGCTGCGGGGCAAGGCCACGCTCGTCGACGGGAAGCTCACGTGACACCTGTACTCCTGCTGGCCGCCGAGAAGGAATCGGCGCAAGTGACCGACTGGGCCGCCCGCATCGGCTGGGTCGTCGGCCTCGCCCTGTTCGTCGCGCTCGTCTACTGGCTGATGCGCGAGGGCTGGAAGTGGCGCGGCACCCTCCAGGGCGACCTGCCCGAGCTGCCCGCCGCCCCGGACGATCCGGGCCCCGCAAAGCTGAGCCTGAGCGGCCGCTACCACGGCTCCACCACCGCAGGGCAGTGGCTCGACCGCATCGTCGCCCAGGGCCTGGGCACCCGCAGCCGGGCCGCGCTCACCCTCACGGACGCCGGCCTCGACGTCGTACGCCCCGGGGCGAGCGACTTCTTCGTCCCGGTCGCACAGCTGCGTGAGGCCCGGCTCGACAAGGGCATCGCCGGGAAGGTCCTCACCGAGGGCGGTCTGCTGATCGTCACCTGGGAGCACGGCGACCGGCTGATCGACTCCGGCTTCCGCTCCGACCACGCGGCCGAGCACAACGAGTGGGTCGAAGCCATCAACTCCATGATCGAAACGAACACCAGGGAAGGCGCCGAACGATGACCACCTCCACCAGGGGAGCCGCCAAAACTCCCGCCGTACTCGTCCTGGAGGACGGCCGGATCTTCCGGGGCCGCGCCTACGGGGCCGTGGGGGAGACCTTCGGCGAAGCGGTGTTCTCCACCGGCATGACCGGCTACCAGGAGACCCTCACCGACCCCTCCTACCACCGCCAGGTCGTGGTGATGACCGCGCCGCACGTCGGCAACACCGGTGTGAACGACGAGGACATGGAGTCGAAGAAGATCTGGGTCTCCGGCTACGTCGTGCGCGACCCCGCGCGCGTGCCGTCCAGCTGGCGCTCCCGGCGCACGCTGGACGAGGAGCTGGACGCCCAGGGCGTCGTCGGCATCAGCGGCATCGACACCCGCGCCCTCACCCGGCACCTGCGCGAGCGGGGCGCCATGCGCGTCGGCATCTTCAGCGGCGGCGCCGTCCAGGACGACGCCGCGCTGCTGGCCCGCGTCCAGGAAGCCCCCCAGATGAAGGGCGCGAACCTCTCCGCCGAGGTCGCCACCACCGAGCCCTACGTCGTCCCGGCCATCGGCGAGAAGAAGTTCACCGTCGCCGCCGTCGACCTCGGCATCAAGGGCATGACCCCGCACCGCATGGCCGAGCGCGGCATCGAGGTGCACGTGCTCCCGGCGACCGCGACCGTCGAGGACGTCTACGCCGTGAACCCGGACGGCGTGTTCTTCTCCAACGGCCCGGGCGACCCGGCCACCGCCGACCACCCCGTCTCCGTGATGCGGGGCGTCCTGGAGCGCGGCACCCCGCTCTTCGGCATCTGCTTCGGCAACCAGATCCTGGGCCGCGCGCTCGGCTTCGGCACCTTCAAGCTGAAGTACGGCCACCGCGGCATCAACCAGCCGGTGCAGGACCGCACGACCGGCAAGGTCGAGGTCACCGCGCACAACCACGGCTTCGCCGTCGACGCCCCGCTCGACAAGGTCTCCGACACCCCGTTCGGCCGCGCCGAGGTGTCGCACGTCTGCCTGAACGACAACGTGGTGGAGGGGCTGCAGCTCCTCGACCGCCCCGCCTTCAGCGTCCAGTACCACCCCGAAGCGGCAGCCGGCCCGCACGACGCCGCCTACCTGTTCGACCGCTTCGTATCCCTGATGGAGGGCCAGCGTGCCTAAGCGCACCGATATCCAGTCCGTCCTGGTCATCGGCTCCGGCCCGATCGTCATCGGCCAGGCCGCCGAGTTCGACTACTCCGGCACCCAGGCGTGCCGCGTCCTGAAGGCCGAGGGCCTGCGGGTCGTCCTGGTGAACTCCAACCCGGCGACGATCATGACCGACCCGGAGATCGCCGACGCCACCTACGTCGAGCCGATCACCCCCGAGTTCGTCGAGAAGATCATCGCCAAGGAGCGCCCCGACGCGCTGCTGCCCACCCTGGGCGGTCAGACGGCCCTCAACACGGCCATCTCGCTCCACGAGGCCGGCACCCTCGACAAGTACGGCGTCGAACTGATCGGCGCCAACGTCGAGGCCATCAACAAGGGCGAGGACCGCGACCTCTTCAAGGAGGTCGTCGAGGCCGTACGCCAGAAGATCGGGCACGGCGAGTCCGCCCGCTCGGTCATCTGCCACTCCATGGACGACGTGCTCCAGGGCGTCGAGACGCTCGGCGGCTACCCGGTCGTCGTCCGCCCCTCCTTCACCATGGGCGGCGCCGGCTCCGGCTTCGCCCACGACGAGGAGGAGCTGCGCCGCATCGCCGGCCAGGGCCTCACGCTCTCCCCGACCACCGAGGTGCTCCTGGAGGAGTCCATCCTCGGCTGGAAGGAGTACGAGCTGGAGCTGATGCGCGACAAGCACGACAACGTCGTGGTCGTCTGCTCCATCGAGAACTTCGACCCCATGGGCGTGCACACCGGCGACTCGATCACGGTCGCGCCCGCGATGACGCTCACCGACCGCGAGTACCAGATCCTGCGCGACATCGGCATCGCCGTGATCCGCGAGGTCGGCGTCGACACCGGCGGCTGCAACATCCAGTTCGCGGTGAACCCCGAGGACGGCCGGGTCATCGTCATCGAGATGAACCCGCGCGTCTCCCGCTCCTCGGCGCTCGCCTCCAAGGCGACCGGCTTCCCGATCGCCAAGATCGCCGCCAAGCTCGCCGTCGGCTACACGCTGGACGAGATCCCGAACGACATCACCCAGGAGACCCCGGCTTCCTTCGAGCCCACGCTCGACTACGTGGTCGTGAAGGCCCCGCGCTTCGCCTTCGAGAAGTTCCCGAGCGCCGACGCCACCCTCACCACCACCATGAAGTCCGTCGGCGAGGCCATGGCCATCGGCCGCAACTTCACCGAGGCCTTCCAGAAGGCGCTGCGCTCGCTGGAGAAGAAGGGCAGCCAGTTCACCTTCGTCGGCGAGCCCGGCGACAAGACGCAGCTGCTGGAGCAGGCGGTCCGCCCCACCGACGGCCGCATCAACACCGTCATGCAGGCCATCCGCGCCGGCGCCACGCCCGAGGAGGTCTTCGACTACACGAAGATCGACCCCTGGTTCGTCGACCAGCTCTTCCTCATCAAGGAGATCGCGGACGAGCTGGCCGAGGCGCCCGAGCTGACCACCGACCTGCTCGCCGAGGCCAAGCGGCACGGCTTCTCCGACACGCAGATCGGCGAGATCCGCGGTCTGCGCGAGGACGTCGTCCGCGAGGTCCGGCACGCGCTCGGCATCCGCCCGGTCTACAAGACGGTCGACACCTGCGCCGCCGAGTTCGCCGCGAAGACGCCGTACTTCTACTCCTCCTACGACGAGGAGACCGAGGTCGCGCCCCGCGAGAAGCCGGCCGTCATCATCCTGGGCTCCGGCCCGAACCGCATCGGCCAGGGCATCGAGTTCGACTACTCCTGCGTCCACGCCTCGTTCGCCCTGAGCGACGCGGGCTATGAGACGGTGATGGTCAACTGCAACCCGGAGACCGTCTCCACGGACTACGACACCTCCGACCGCCTGTACTTCGAGCCGCTGACGCTGGAAGACGTGCTGGAGATCGTGCACGCCGAGCAGCAGGCCGGACCGGTCGCGGGCGTCGTCGTGCAGCTCGGCGGCCAGACGCCGCTCGGCCTGTCGCAGGCGCTGAAGGACAACGGCGTGCCGATCGTCGGCACCTCCCCGGAGGCCATCCACGCCGCCGAGGACCGGGGCGCCTTCGGCCGGGTCCTCAAGGAGGCCGGCCTCCCGGCCCCCAAGCACGGCACCGCCACCACCTTCGCCGAGGCCAAGGCCATCGCCGACGAGATCGGCTACCCGGTCCTGGTCCGTCCCTCGTACGTCCTGGGCGGACGCGGCATGGAGATCGTCTACGACGAGACCCGGCTGGAGTCCTACATCGCCGAGTCGACCGAGATCAGCCCCTCCCGGCCGGTCCTGGTCGACCGGTTCCTCGACGACGCCATCGAGATCGACGTCGACGCCCTCTACGACGGCGAGGAGCTCTACCTCGGCGGCGTCATGGAGCACATCGAGGAGGCCGGGATCCACTCCGGCGACTCGGCGTGCGCCCTGCCCCCGATCACGCTCGGCGGCTTCGACATCAAGCGCCTGCGCGCCTCCACGGAGGGCATCGCCAAGGGCGTCGGAGTGCGCGGCCTGATCAACATCCAGTTCGCGCTCGCGGGCGACATCCTCTACGTCCTGGAGGCCAACCCGCGCGCGTCCCGGACCGTCCCCTTCACCTCGAAGGCGACGGCAGTGCCGCTGGCCAAGGCCGCCGCCCGGATCTCGCTCGGCGCCACGATCGCCGAGCTGCGCGCCGAGGGCCTGCTCCCGGCGACCGGCGACGGCGGCGAGCTGCCGTTCGACGCGCCGATCTCCGTCAAGGAGGCCGTCATGCCGTGGTCGCGCTTCCGCGACATCCACGGCCGCGGCGTCGACACCGTCCTCGGCCCGGAGATGCGCTCCACCGGCGAGGTCATGGGCATCGACTCCGTCTTCGGCACGGCGTACGCCAAGTCGCAGGCGGGCGCCTACGGCCCGCTGCCCACCAAGGGCCGCGCGTTCATCTCGGTCGCCAACCGCGACAAGCGCTCGATGATCTTCCCGGCCCGGGAGCTGGTGGCGCACGGCTTCGAGCTGATGGCCACCTCCGGCACGGCCGAGGTCCTCAAGCGCAACGGCATCAACGCCACCATCGTGCGCAAGCAGTCCGAGGGCACCGGCCCGAACGGCGAGAAGACCATCGTCCAGCTCATCCACGACGGCGAGGTCGACCTCATCGTCAACACCCCGTACGGCACGGGCGGCCGCCTCGACGGCTACGACATCCGTACGGCGGCCGTGGCACGCTCCGTGCCCTGCCTGACGACGGTCCAGGCCCTCGCGGCGGCGGTCCAGGGCATCGACGCCCTCAACCGCGGCGACGTGAGCGTCCGCTCGCTCCAGGAACACGCGGAACACCTGACCGCGGCCCGCGACTAGCAGCCCCGAGGGGGACACCGGAAACGGTGTCCCCCTCTTCGTGAGGACGCCATGTCTTCGTGAGGACACCATGTACAAGTACTTCTTCCGTCTCGTCTTCAAGAGGCTGGACCCGGAGCAGGCCCACCACCTGGCCTTCCGCTGGATCCGCCTGGCCGCCCGCGTGCCCGTGCTGCGCACCTTCCTGGCGGCCGCCCTCGCGCCCCGGTACAAGGAACTGCGCACGGAGGCCCTGGGCCTGCGTATGCACGGCCCCTTCGGGCTCGCCGCGGGCTTCGACAAGAACGCCGTCGGCATCGACGGCATGGCCATGCTCGGCTTCGACCACGTCGAGATCGGCACGGTGACCGGTGAACCGCAGCCCGGCAACCCCAAGCAGCGGCTGTTCCGCCTGGTCGAGGACCGCGCGCTGATCAACCGCATGGGCTTCAACAACGACGGCTCGCTCCGCGTCGCCGCCCGCCTCGCCTCCCGCACGCCCGTCTTCAAGCCGGTCGTCGGCGTCAACATCGGCAAGACCAAGGTCGTCCCCGAGGAGGAGGCCGTCGCGGACTACGTGAAGTCCGCCGAGCGGCTCGCGCCCTACGCCGACTACCTGGTCGTCAACGTCTCCTCGCCGAACACGCCGGGGCTGCGCAACCTCCAGGCCACCGAGGCCCTGCGCCCCCTGCTGAGCGCCGTCCGCGAGGCCGCCGACCGCACGGTGTCCGCCCGTCGCGTGCCGCTCCTGGTCAAGATCGCGCCGGACTTGGCCGACGAGGACGTCGACGCCGTCGCCGACCTCGCCGTGGAACTCGGCCTGGACGGCATCATCGCGACCAACACCACCATCGCGCGCGAGGGCCTCGGCCTGAAGTCCCACCCCTCCCTGATCAAGGAGACCGGCGGCCTGTCCGGGGCGCCCCTGAAGGAACGCTCCCTGGAGGTCCTGCGGCGCCTTTACGCGCGCGTGGGCGACCGGATCACCCTGGTGGGCGTCGGCGGCATCGAGAACGCCGAGGACGCCTGGCAGCGCATCCTGGCCGGCGCCACGCTGGTCCAGGGCTACAGCGCCTTCATCTACGAGGGGCCCTTCTGGGGCCGCGCGATCCACAAGGGGCTCGCCGCTCGCCTGGCCACGAGCCCCTACGCCACGCTCGCCGACGCGGTGGGCGCCGACGTGAGGAAGACGGCATGAGTGGTCTCGAACCCTTCGGCGCGCGTCTGCGCCGCGCCATGGACGAGCGCGGCCCGCTGTGCGTCGGCATCGACCCGCACGTCTCCCTGCTCGCCGAGTGGGGCCTGAACGACGACGTGGCGGGCCTGGAGCGGTTCAGCCGCACGGTCGTCGAGGCGGTGGCCGACCGGGTCGCCGTGCTCAAGCCGCAGAGCGCGTTCTTCGAGCGCTTCGGCTCGCGCGGCGTCGCCGTCCTGGAGAAGTCCGTCGCCGAGGCCCGGGCGGCGGGCGCGCTGGTCGTGATGGACGCCAAGCGCGGCGACATCGGCTCCACCATGGCCGCCTACGCCGAGTCCTTCCTGCACAAGGACGCGCCGCTGTTCTCCGACGCCCTGACGGTCTCGCCGTACCTCGGCTACGGATCGCTCAGCCCGGCCGTGGCCCTGGCCCGGGAGAACGGCGCGGGCCTCTTCGTGCTGGCGCTGACGTCCAACCCGGAGGGCGGCGAGGTCCAGCACGCCGTGCGCTCCGACGGCCGGAACGTCGGAGCGACGATGCTGGCGCACCTGGCCGCCGAGAACACCGGGGAGCAGCCCCTGGGGTCCTTCGGCGCGGTCGTCGGCGCCACCCTCGGTGATCTGTCGACGTACGACCTGGACATCAACGGCCCGCTCCTCGCACCCGGCATCGGCGCGCAGGGCGCCACGCCGGCCGATCTCCCCGGGGTCTTCGGGGCGGCGGTGCGCAACGTCGTGCCGAACGTCAGCCGGGGAGTGCTACGCCACGGTCCCGAGGCGGTCGCTCTGCGTGACGCCGCGGAGCGCTTCGCGGAGGAGATCCGGCACGCCGTGACGCCCTCGTGAGGCGGTCCAGACCTTACCGCGAGACCTCCGATGAGTGGTCAGGGGCCCGCTTGAGTCTGAATACATCCTCAAATCCGGGGCATTATGTCCTAAATGTCCGTTCAGATGAAGGCTGACCAGGACTTTTCCGCTGTTCTCGCTGACTCTGGCGGACTTGCCCGCTAGTCTCCGACGAGAGAACGGGCAAGCGTGTGTTGCTCGTGGCTCCCCAGGTGTGGGGCGACTAGGTTCCTCACCGGTCCGTATCCGACAGTTCGACATCCGAGGTGACGTAGGCGTGGCTCTTCCGCCCCTTACCCCTGAACAGCGCGCAGCCGCGCTCGAAAAGGCCGCCGCGGCTCGCCGGGAGCGGGCCGAGGTCAAGAATCGACTCAAGCACTCCGGCGCCTCCCTTCACGAGGTCATCAAGCAGGGCCAGGAGAACGACGTCATCGGCAAGATGAAGGTCTCCGCCCTCCTCGAGTCGCTGCCCGGCGTGGGCAAGGTCCGCGCCAAGCAGATCATGGAGCGACTCGGCATCTCCGAGAGCCGCCGCGTGCGGGGTCTCGGTTCCAACCAGATCGCCTCCCTGGAGCGCGAGTTCGGCAGCACCGGCTCCTGAAACGGGCGCTCCGGGGAAGCGCGTCCCGGGCACTCCGCGATTGCTGGATAATCGCTGCATGGCTGCAACACCCCGGGGGACGTCCCCCGTACCCCCGGACGTACGTCCGCGGCTGACCGTGCTCTCCGGCCCCTCCGGGGTCGGCAAGAGCACGGTCGTCGCTCATATGCGCAAGGAACACCCCGAGGTCTGGCTCTCGGTGTCGGCGACGACCCGCAAGCCCCGCCCCGGCGAGCAGCACGGAGTCCACTACTTCTTCGTCTCCGACGACGAGATGGACAAGCTGATCGCCAACGGGGAGCTGCTGGAGTGGGCCGAGTTCGCCGGCAACCGCTACGGCACGCCGCGTGCGGCCGTGCAGGAGCGCCTGGAGAACGGCGAGCCCGTCCTCCTGGAGATCGACCTCCAGGGCGCCCGCCTGGTCCGCGAGTCGATGCCCGAGGCCCAGCTGGTGTTCCTCGCTCCTCCCTCCTGGGAGGAGCTCGTGCGCCGGCTCACCGGGCGGGGCACCGAACCGCCCGAGGTGATCGAGCGCCGGCTCGACGCGGCGAAGATCGAACTCGCGGCCGAGCCGGAGTTCGACACCACCCTGGTCAACACCTCCGTCGAGGACGTAGCACGCGAGCTGCTAGCCTTGATGGACGTCGTGTGACCATCGCTGATCGTTCCGGTCGGCGGATCACCCCGACAGATTCTTTCCCATCCATCGGAAGGTAGAGCGTGTCCTCTTCCATCTCCGCGCCCGAGGGCATCATCAACCCGCCGATCGACGAGCTCCTCGAGGCCACCGACTCGAAGTACAGCCTCGTGATCTACGCGGCCAAGCGTGCCCGCCAGATCAACGCGTACTACTCGCAGCTCGGCGAGGGTCTCCTTGAGTACGTCGGTCCTCTCGTCGACACCCACGTCCACGAGAAGCCGCTCTCGATCGCCCTCCGCGAGATCAACGCGGGGCTCCTGACGTCCGAGGCCGTCGAGGGCCCGGCGCAGTAAGTAGGATTTACAGCATTGCGCTGACTTATCCACAGGCCCGGCAGGCCGACTGCCGGGCCTGTGGTGTGTCATGGAGTCGTACGGTGTGCCGGTTGCCGAGGTCCGGGGAGAGACGTGGACAAGCCGAAGGTCGTTCTGGGGGTCAGCGGGGGCATCGCCGCCTACAAGGCCTGTGAGCTGCTGCGGCGGCTGACGGAGTCGGGCCACGAGGTGCGGGTGGTGCCCACGGCCTCCGCGCTGCACTTCGTCGGCGCCGCCACCTGGTCCGCCCTCTCCGGCAACCCCGTCTCCACCGAGGTATGGGACGACGTGCACGAGGTCCCGCACGTCCGCATCGGGCAGCACGCCGACCTGGTCGTCGTCGCCCCCGCCACCGCCGACACGCTCGCCAAGGCGGCCCACGGCCTCGCCGACGACCTCCTCACCAACACCCTGCTCACCGCCCGCTGCCCGGTCGTCTTCGCCCCCGCCATGCACACGGAGATGTGGGAGCACCCGGCCACCCAGGAGAACGTGGCGACGCTGCGCCGCCGCGGCGCCCTCGTCATCGAACCGGCCGTCGGCCGCCTCACCGGCGTCGACACCGGCAAGGGCCGGCTGCCCGACCCGGGCGAGATCTTCGAGGTGTGCCGCCGCGTCCTGGCCCGGGGCGTCACCGAGCCCGACCTCATGGGCCGGCACGTCGTCGTCAGTGCCGGCGGCACCCGCGAGCCCCTGGACCCCGTCCGCTTCCTCGGCAACCGCTCCTCCGGCAAGCAGGGCTACGCCCTCGCCCGCACCGCCGCCGCCCGCGGCGCCCGTGTCACGCTGATCGCCGCCAACAGCACCCTGCCCGCCCCGGCGGGCGTCGACGTCGTGCCGGTCGGAACCGCCGTGGAGCTGCGCGAGGCGGTGCTGCGGGCCGCCCCGGAGGCCGACGCCGTGGTGATGGCGGCCGCGGTGGCGGACTTCCGCCCTGCGGCGTACGCGGCAGGGAAAATCAAGAAGAAGGACGGCCAAGAGCCGGAGCCGGTCACCCTGGTGCGGAATCCGGACATTCTCGCGGAGATCTCGGCCGACCGGGCCCGCCCCGGACAGGTGATCGTCGGCTTCGCCGCGGAGACGGACGACGTCCTGGCCAACGGCCGCGCCAAGCTCAAGCGCAAGGGCTGCGATCTCCTGGTCGTGAACGAGGTGGGGGAGCGCAAGACCTTCGGTTCCGAGGAGAACGAGGCGGTCGTGCTCGGCGCCGACGGCAGCGAGACCGCGGTGGCGCACGGACCCAAGGAAGCCCTGGCCGAAACCGTGTGGGACCTGGTGGCCGATCGCCTCAGCTGACGGCTCAGGCGCCGCGTACCCCCGCGAAAGCGGCGGATCGGGGCGTGGCGCCTCTGGCCAACGCCGCCAGGCATTGGGCAGAATGCCCGTGCCGCAGGTCACAGCACTCCCGAGTGGCGAGACGGGGGGACCGTGGCCGAAGCGTGACCCGTAAACTGTTCCACGGACGGCGTCGGGTGCAGCCCCCGCCGTCCGCCAATGATCAGCCAGCAGCCGCTGCAACCTCAGGGAGCGTTGTGTCCCGTCGTCTGTTCACCTCGGAGTCCGTGACCGAGGGTCACCCCGACAAGATCGCTGACCAGATCAGCGACACCATTCTCGACGCGCTTCTGCGCGAGGACCCCTCATCCCGGGTCGCCGTCGAGACCCTGATCACGACCGGCCTGGTGCACGTGGCCGGCGAGGTCACGACCAAGACGTACGCGGACATCGCGACGCTGGTCCGGAACAAGATCCTCGAAATCGGCTACGACTCCTCCAAGAAGGGCTTCGACGGCGCCTCCTGCGGCGTGTCGGTGTCGATCGGCGCGCAGTCCCCGGACATCGCCCAGGGCGTGGACACGGCGTACGAGAACCGGGTCGAGGGTGACGACGACGAACTCGACAAGCAGGGCGCGGGCGACCAGGGCCTGATGTTCGGCTACGCGACGGACGAGACGCCGACGCTGATGCCGCTGCCGATCTTCCTGGCGCACCGCCTGTCGAAGCGCCTGTCCGACGTGCGCAAGAACGGCACGATCCCCTACCTCCGCCCGGACGGCAAGACGCAGGTCACCATCGAGTACGACGGTGACAAGGCGGTCCGCCTGGACACCGTGGTGGTCTCCTCCCAGCACGCCTCCGACATCGACCTGGACTCGCTCCTGGCCCCGGACATCAAGGAGTTCGTCGTCGAGCCGGAGCTCAAGGCGCTGCTGGACGAGGGCATCAAGCTCGACACGGAGAACTACCGTCTCCTGGTCAACCCGACCGGCCGTTTCGAGATCGGCGGCCCGATGGGTGACGCCGGCCTGACCGGCCGCAAGATCATCATCGACACCTACGGCGGCATGGCCCGTCACGGCGGTGGCGCGTTCTCCGGCAAGGACCCGTCCAAGGTCGACCGTTCCGCGGCGTACGCGATGCGCTGGGTCGCGAAGAACATCGTGGCCGCGGGCCTCGCCACCCGCTGCGAGGTCCAGGTCGCGTACGCGATCGGCAAGGCCGAGCCGGTCGGCCTGTTCGTCGAGACCTTCGGCACCGCCAAGATCGACACGGAGAAGATCGAGAAGGCGATCGACGAGGTCTTCGACCTCCGTCCGGCCGCCATCATCCGCGACCTCGACCTTCTCCGCCCGATCTACTCCCAGACCGCGGCGTACGGCCACTTCGGCCGCGAGCTGCCCGACTTCACCTGGGAGCGGACGGACCGCGTGGACGCGCTGCGCAAGGCCGCGGGGCTGTAGGTCCCGTCCCTCAGGGCATCACGTGAGGCCCGGCACCCATCGGGGGGCCGGGCCTCCGGCATGCTCTTGCTCTCCGGCCTCGTCGGGACCGCACCCGCCCCGCGCGGGCTGCTCGCCTCGCGTGGGCCGCTCCCGCCGGGCGCGGCCCCGTTCCTGCCGTACGGCCGTCACAACGGCTCGCGGGCGGCGGCGGGCGCTCTCTACGGTGGAGAGTGCCGGGGCGCCCGGTGCGAAGGTGACGGACACTTCTGGGCTCGATGCAGCCCCCGCGGGTTCGCATCCCGCCGTCGGCCGGGTGGCGCCCGGTGGCGTGGCCGAGTGGTCCAAGGCGAGTGCGCGCCGTCACCGCGAGAGAACTCGGGCGTCTCCGCTTGTCAGTGGCGTTTGGTAAGAATGCAAGCGTGAGCAGCGAGAACGAACAGGCGGGCGGCGGAGCCGAGGGTGCGCCGCCCGAGCAGCTCGCGCTCATCCGGGACAGCGTGCGCAAGGCCAAGACGCCCCGGGCCAAACCGCGCACCTGGCGGGGTGCCGCGCTCGCCAAGGAGCTCCCCGTCGCACGGGTCCTCGTCGACAAGGGCGTCCTCCATCTCGACCGCTACTTCGACTACGCCGTGCCCGAGGAGCTGGACGCGGACGCCCGGCCGGGCGTGCGGGTGCGGGTGCGGTTCGGGGCCGGGCGGCATCGCGTGCGGGACGGACGGCGCGAGGGCGGCGGACTGATCGACGGGTTCCTCGTCGAGCGGCTGGCCGAGTCCGACTACTCCGGGCCGCTGGCAGCCCTCGCCCAGGTCGTCTCACCCGAGCAGGTGCTCAGCGAGGAACTGCTGGGGCTGGCCCGGGCGGTCGCCGACCGGTACGCGGGCAGCCTCGCCGACGTCCTGCAGCTCGCCGTACCCCCGCGCAACGCACGGGCCGAGCAGCGACCCTCGCCCGAGCCACTGCCGCCGCCCCCAGCACCCGAGGCGGCGTCCTGGCAGCGCTACGAGCGGGGAGCGGCCTTCCTGGGATCGCTGGCCTCCGGTGGAGCGCCCCGTGCCGTCTGGAACGCGCTGCCCGGGCCGCAGTGGAGCGACGAGCTGGCCCGGGCCGTCGCCGCGACGCTGGCCTCCGGGCGCGGGGCGCTCGCCGTCCTGCCCGACGGTCGCGCCGTCGCTCGGGTCGACGCCGCCCTGACCTCCCTGCTGGGCCAGGGGCGGCACGCGGTGCTCACCGCCGACGCCGGCCCCGAGAAGCGGTACGCGCAATGGCTCGCTGTGCGGCGCGGTTCCGTGCGGGCCGTGATCGGGACCCGGGCCGCCATGTTCGCGCCGGTCCAGGATCTCGGCCTGGTCGCCCTCTGGGACGACGGCGACGACAGCCACAGCGAGCAGCACGCCCCGCAGCCCCATGCCCGCGAGGTGCTCCTGCTACGGGCCGCGCAGGACAAGTGCGGTTTCCTGCTGGGGAGCTGGGGCTGCACGGTGGAGGCCGCGCAGCTCGTCGAGAGCGGCTGGGCGAGGCCGCTCGTCGCCGGACGGGACCAGGTGCGAGCCACGGCCCCGCTCGTACGGACCGTCGGGGACCAGGATCTCGCCAGGGACGAGGCCGCCCGGGCCGCCCGGCTGCCGACCCTCGCCTGGCAGGCCGTCAGGGAGGGGCTGCGGCACGGCCCGGTGCTGGTGCAGGTCCCGCGCAGGGGATACGTGCCGCGCATGGCGTGTGCCGGCTGCCGGGCGCCCGCGCGGTGCCGGCACTGCTCCGGGCCGCTGGAGGCGCCGGACGGCGGTGCGCTGAACTGCGGGTGGTGCGGACGCGAGGAGGGCGGCTGGCACTGCCCGGACTGCGGCTCCTTCCGCCTGCGCGCCTCGGTCGTCGGGGCGCGGCGGACCGCCGAGGAACTCGGCCGGGCCTTCCCCGCCGTACCGGTGCGCACCTCGGGCCGGGAACACGTGCTCGACACGGTGCCGGGGGCGCCCGCGCTGGTCGTCAGCACGCCGGGGGCCGAGCCCGTCGCCGAGGGCGGGTACGCGGCGGCGCTGCTGCTGGACGGCTGGGCGATGCTCGGGAGGCCCGACCTGCGGGCCGGGGAGGACGCGTTGCGGCGGTGGATCGCGGCCGCGTCCCTGGTCCGGCCGCAGTCGGACGGCGGCACGGTGGTGGTCGTGGCCGAGCCGACGCTGCGGCCCGTGCAGGCGCTCGTCCGCTGGGATCCCGTCGGTCACGCGGTGCGGGAGCTCGCCGAGCGGGCGGAGCTGGGGTTCCCGCCGGTGTCCCGGATGGCGGCCTTGTCGGGCCCTGCGGAGGCGGTGGCCGACTTCCTCCGTGCGGCCGAACTGCCGCCCGAGGCCGAGGTGCTGGGGCCGGTGCCGTTGCCCGTCTCCGCCGCCGGGCGACCGCGGCGGGCGGGGGCGCCGCCGCCCGGGGAGCAGTGGGAGCGGGCGCTGCTGCGGGTGCCGCCGGGCAGGGGCGCCGCGCTGGCCACCGCGCTCAAGAACGCGCAGGCCGCCCGGATGGCCCGGGGGAGCGGGAACGGTGCCGCTGTGTGGGTGCGGGTCGATCCGCCCGACATCGGGTGATGCGTGGCCACCGGGAGATGCGAATGCATGGGTGATGCGTGGGCATCGGGTGATGCGTGGCCCGTGATCGCGGGCGCCCGCTGGGATGGGTGCCTGGTCACCGGCCGGATATGCGACTGCCCTCCCGGGGCGTTCCGGGAGGGCAGGGGCGGAGGGCGTCAGCCGTTGCGCGGGCCGGGGAAAGACGTGGGCCTCGCCTCGTCGCGGAGAGCCGGGCTGCCGGCTGTCGGCTGCGTGGGCATGGAGCGGGCCGCGGGGACCGTCGGGACCGTGGGCAGGCCGGTGGTCACATTGACCGCGCGTCCGGCCGCCGGCGTCGGCTCCGGCGTGCGCTCCGGCTCGGGCGTGACCGCTGGGGCCGTGGCACGGCGGGAGCCGTAACGGCGGTGGACCGCCTGCTTGGTGACTCCGAGTGCGGAACCCACGGCGTCCCACGAGAAGCCGAGTGAGCGGTCGAAGTCCACGGCCGCGGTGACCAGGGTTTCGACGCTGTCCCGCAGCTCCTGGGCGAGGCGTACCGTCGGGGCGGGGGCGCGCCCGTAGACGACGAAGCCCGTGGAAGGGCCGGAGCGGCGCGGGCGGTAGACGTTGCCCAACTGGGCGGTGAGTGTGCGCAGTGCGTCCACCTGCCGGCGGACCCGCTCGATGTCCCGCACCAGCAAGTGCAGGCTGGCCCGAGCCTGGGCGTCGTGGGTTGCGTGGTCGGCCATGAACAAGCCTCTCGAACCGGCGATGAAAGGAATGGGCCGATGGCGGCCCGGTGTGGTCAACTCTGTCTTGACCAACGCGGATTCGCTCCGCGGGTCACGGTGTGGGGGCGTGGGGGCATATGCGTGCGCCCGTTTGCGCGGGGTGTGCGCCTCGGCCGTCGGCCTTCGGCGCTCGTCTCCCGCCCACGCACCGCCGGTAGCGGCCGATCAGGAGGCCGAGCCCTCCTGTGAGGGCTGAACGCCGTCGGCGGCTTTCGGTATGCGGCTCATAGACTTGGGCGTTGCCCGCATCGACCCCCGCCCGAGAGGCCCCCACCACCCCATGAAGCTCGTCTTCGCCGGTACACCCGAGGTCGCCGTTCCCGCCCTGGACGCCCTGCTCGCCTCCGGACGGCACCAGGTGGCCGCCGTCGTCACGCGGCCCGACGCGCCGGCCGGGCGTGGACGCAGGCTCGTCGCGTCGCCCGTCGCCGAGCGGGCGGAGGAGGCCGGGATCGAGGTGCTGAAGCCCGCGAAACCGAAGGACCCCGAGTTCCTGGAGCGGCTGCGCGAGATCGGACCGGACTGCTGCCCCGTCGTCGCCTACGGAGCGCTGCTGCCCCGGGTCGCGCTCGACATCCCCGCGCACGGCTGGGTCAATCTGCACTTCTCCCTGCTCCCGGCCTGGCGCGGTGCCGCGCCCGTGCAGCACGCCATCATGGCCGGTGACGAGATCACCGGGGCGTCGACGTTCCTGATCGAGGAGGGGCTCGACTCCGGGCCGGTGTACGGCACGGTGACCGAGGAGATCCGGGCCACCGACACCAGCGGGGACCTGCTGACCCGGCTGGCGTTCGCCGGGGCCGGGCTGCTCGCGGCGACCATGGACGGCATCGAGGACGGCACGCTGAAGGCCGTTCCGCAGCCGGCCGACGGGATCAGCCTCGCCCCGAAGGTCAACGTCGAGGACGCGCACCTCGACTGGAACGCACCCGCGCTGCGCGTCGACCGGATGGTGCGGGGCTGCACCCCGGCCCCCGGTGCCTGGACCACCTTCCGCGGTGAGCGGCTCAAGCTCATCCAGGTCGCCCCCGTGCCGGACCGGACGGACCTCGCCCCCGGGCAGATCGCCGCCGGGAAGAACACCGTCCACGCCGGCACCGGCTCCTACGGCGTCGAGCTGCTGTGGGTGCAGGCCCAGGGCAAGAAGCCGATGCGGGCGGCGGACTGGGCCCGCGGGGTGCGCATCGGGGAGGGCGAGCGGCTCGGGGACTGAAGCCGGAAGCGGTCCGGCGGTCCGACCCCGGCTCTGGTGCCGGTCACGTCCCGTTTCCGGTGGCTCGGAGGCTGGGTGCCCGAGCGGTGCGGGCGCTCCGGCTCGGTGTCCCGCTGCCGGTCACGTCTCGCGTCGGCGACGACGTGGCGGTCCTGCGGCCGGTCTCGTTCGGCGACTCCGAGGCCGACGCCGGAGCAGCGTCGGCGACCTGCCTCGGTGCCCCGCTGCCGGTCACGCCCCGGTCTTGGCGGCGTAGGCTGGACGGCGCACTTCTTCTCACCCCCGGAGCACCTTTTTCGTGAGCGAACAGCCCCGCCGAGCCCGCACGTCGGGCAAGCCCTACCGCCGGCCCAAGAAGGACCCCGTCCGCATCCTCGCCTTCGAGGCCCTGAGGGCCGTGGAGGAGCGGGACGCCTACGCCAACCTCGTTCTCCCGCCGCTGCTGCGCAAGGCGCGGGAGAAGGAGGGACCCGAGACGTTCGACGCCCGGGACGCGGCGCTCGCCACCGAGCTGGTGTACGGGACGCTGCGCCGGCAGGGGACGTACGACGCGGTCCTCTCCCACTGCGTGGACCGGCCGCTCCGGGAGGTCGATCCGCCGGTGCTGGACGTGCTGAGCCTCGGCGCGCACCAGCTGCTCGGCACGCGGATCCCGACGCACGCGGCCGTGTCCGCCACCGTCGAACTCGCCCGGGTGGTGCTCGGTGACGGGCGCGCCAAGTTCGTCAACGCCGTGCTGCGCAAGGTCGCGCAGGACGATCTGGACGGCTGGCTGGAGCGGGTCGCGCCGCCCTACGACGACGACCCCGAGGACCACCTCGCCGTCGTGCACTCCCATCCCCGGTGGGTCGTGTCCGCGCTGTGGGACTCCCTCGGCGGCGGGCGCGACGGCGTCGAGGAACTGCTGCGCGCGGACAACGAGCGGCCCGAGGTGACGCTGGTGGCGCGCCCCGGACGGGCCACCGCCGAGGAACTGCTCCACGAGGACGCCGCCGTGCAGGGGCGCTGGTCGCCCTATGCCGTGCGGCTGACCGAGGGCGGGGAGCCGGGTGCCATCGCCGCCGTGCGGGACGGGCGCGCGGGCGTGCAGGACGAGGGCAGCCAGCTCGTGGCGATCGCCCTCGCCAACGCGCCCCTGGACGGGCCCGACCGGCGCTGGCTGGACGGCTGCGCGGGACCCGGCGGCAAGGCGGCGCTGCTCGGCGCGCTGGCCGCCGAGCGGGGCGCGCTGCTGGTCGCCTCCGAGAAGCAGACCCATCGCGCCGGTCTGGTGGCCCGGGCCCTGGACGGCAACCCCGGGCCGTACCAGGTGATCGCCGCCGACGGGACCCGTCCGGCGTGGCGGCCGGGCAGTTTCGACCGGGTGCTGGTCGACGTGCCGTGCACGGGCCTCGGTGCCCTGCGCCGCCGCCCGGAGGCCCGCTGGCGGCGCCGCCCGGAGGACCTGGAGGGCTTCGCGCCGCTGCAACGCGGGCTGCTGCGCACCGCCCTGGAGTCCGTGCGGGTCGGCGGAGTCGTGGGCTACGCGACCTGCTCGCCGCATCTGGCCGAGACCCGGGCCGTCGTGGCCGACTTGCTCAAGCAGCACCCGGACACCGACCTCGTCGACGCCCGGCCGCTGCTGCCCGGCGTACCGGACCTCGGCGAGGGGCCCGACGTGCAGCTGTGGCCGCATCTGCACGGCACCGACGCGATGTACCTGGCCCTCATCCGCCGGACCGGCTGACCCCCGCCCCGGCGCTCTCCCGGGCCGCCGCACCGCCGTCCTCCCGGGCCAGCCGGTGCGGCCACCACACCTTCGGGCCGACGTCCAGGAACAGGGACGTCACCAGCACCGAGCGCACGATGAAGGTGTCGATGAGGACGCCGAGGGCGACCGCGAAGCCGATCTCGGCGAAGGCCACCATCGGGAGGGTGCCGAGGGCAGCGAAGGTGCCGGCCAAAACCAGGCCCGCCGAGGTGATGACCGCGCCGGTGGCGGCCAGACCGGTGACCACGCCCGGTCTGGTGCCCTGGCGGGCCGCCTCCTCACGGATGCGGGTGGTCAGGAAGATGTTGTAGTCGATGCCCAGGGCGACCAGGAACACGAAGACGAACAACGGGAAGTCGGTCGCCTCGCCCGCGTAGTCGAAGACGTACCGGAAGGCGAGCGCGCTGATGCCGAGTGCGGCCGTGAACGACAGGATCACCGTGCCGATCAGCAGCAGCGGGGCGATCAGGGCCCGGAGCAGGACGCAGAGGATCAGCAGGACGACCACCAGCACCAGCGGGATGATCAGCACGTTGTCGTGCGTGGTCGCCCGGTCCATGTCGAGCAGGGCCGCCGTACCGCCGCCCACCTTGGCGTCGGCGTCCGGCACCGCGTGCACGGCGTCCCGCACCCGCTCCACCGTCCGCTTGGCGGCCTCGCTGTCCGCCGGGGCGGTCATGGTGGCCTCGAAGAGGACCCTGCCCTCGAAGGCCGGTTTCGTGCCGGGCGGAAGACCCAGGGACTGGGGCACCACGCCCTCAGTCCCGGCGACCGCGCGGCCCACCTGCACGGCCTGCGCCTGGTTGCTGACGACGACCAGCGGATCACCGCTGCCCGCCGGGAAGTAGCGCGCGGACACCTCCTGGCCGGTGATCGAGTCCGGCTTCCCGGTGAAGGCGTCCGCGTTGCCGATGCCCTCCGCGCGCAACTGGATCAGGCCCAGGGAACAGACCGCCAGGGCGAGCGCCGTGACGGCCCAGGTCATGCGCGGGCGGCGGGCGATACGGCGGCCCGTGCGCGCCCAGATGCCGCGCTCGGTCGGTTCGGGGGAGCCCAGGTGCGGGATCACCGGCCAGAAGATCCACCGGCCGAAGATCACCAGCAGCGCCGGGAACAGGCTCATCATCGCGAGCAGGGCGACGGCGACACCGATCGCGGCGACCGGGCCCAGGCCGCTGGTCGAGTTCATCTCGGCGGTCAGCAGCACCAGCATGCTCAGGACGACCGTCGCGCCCGAGGCGAGCACGGCAGGACCGGCGCGGTGCAGGGCCAGGGCCATCGCCTCGTGCCGGTCCTCGTGGCGGCGCAGCTCCTCCCGGTAGCGGGCGACCAGCAGCAGGGCGTAGTCCGTACCGGCACCGAAGACGAGCACCGTGAGGATGCCGGCGCTCTGGCCGTTGACCGTCAGGCCCGCGTGCTCGGCCAGCACGTAGATCAGCGCCTGGGCCGTGAACAGCGCGCAGACCACCGCGACCAGCGGGACCAGCAGCAAGGTCAGGCTGCGGTAGGTGATGAGCAGCATGACGATGACGACGGTCATCGCCGCGAACAGCAGCGTCGAGTCGATGCCCTCGAAGGCCTCCGCGAAGTCCGCCGAGGTGCCGCCCGGGCCGGTGATGTGCACGCTCAGCCCGTCGCCGCCCGTGCCGACGTCGTCGCGGATGGACTCCACGGCCGGCGAGATCCGCTCCCAGCCCTCCTCGTCCATCATGATCGGCACGAAGACCTGCGCGGCCCGCGGATCGGTCTGCCGGTCGAACACCGGCCCCCGCGTCTGCTCACCGATGATGCCGTGGTCACGCAGCTGCTTGAGCTGTGAGACGTCCTCGGTGATCTCGGCACGGTCCCGCGCCGTCAGGCCGCTCTCCCGCGCGTAGATCACCACCGCCGGGATCTGCTCCGGCCGGAAGTCCTCGGAGATCTCCAGCACCTGCGTCGACTCCGCGGACCCCGGCAGCCAGGACGCGGCGTCGTTGTCCTGCGCGTCGGCGAGCTTCATGGCGAACGGCGCCGCGATGAACAGCACGACCACCCACAGGCCCAGGACCAGCCACTTGGCCCGCCGCCCGCAGACAAGGTGCGCCACGCCCTGCTTCATGTCATCCCCCTCAGCGGCAGCGCCCCGTAAGGGGCGCGGGGCTGTGACATATGCGGCTCCGCCGCGTGGGCGCGCGCGCCCCGCCACGGCCCGCGGCCGACGTACCACCGTCCCCACCCGGGACCGATGCCCGCAACCCCCGGAGGGCATGGCAGTCTTAGGACATGGCCGCGCAGATCAACCCCAGTATCCTGTCCGCAGACTTCGCCCGCCTCGCGGACGAGGCGAAGGCCGTGAAAGGAGCCGACTGGCTCCACGTCGACGTCATGGACAACCATTTCGTCCCGAACCTCACGCTCGGCGTGCCGGTCGTAGAGTCGCTCGCCCGTGCGACGGACACCCCGCTGGACTGCCACCTGATGATCGAGGCCCCCGATCGCTGGGCGCCCCAGTACGTGGAGGCGGGGGCCGGTTCCGTCACCTTCCACGTCGAGGCCGCCGCCGCTCCCGTCCGGCTCGCCCGTGAGATCCGGGCCAAGGGCGCCCGCGCCTCCATGGCGCTGAAGCCCGCGACCCCCATCGAGCCGTACGAGGACCTGCTCCCCGAGCTCGACATGCTGCTGATCATGACGGTCGAACCGGGCTTCGGGGGACAGGCCTTCCTCGACATCATGCTTCCGAAGATTCGCCGCACCCGCGAGTTGATCAGCAAGCACGGGCTGGAGCTCTGGCTCCAGGTCGACGGCGGAGTTTCCGCTTCCACGATCGAGCGGTGCGCGGACGCCGGAGCCGACGTCTTCGTGGCCGGATCGGCGGTCTACGGGGCAAACGACCCGGCAGAGGCGGTACGTGCACTACGCACCCAGGCCGAGGCGGCGACGGCCAAGGCCTCCTGGGCCTGCGACCACTGAGCCACAGCAAAGTGAACGGCTCTCATCAGGGCTGATCATCCGCGCCGGATCTGCAAGGATGAACGGCGAATCCAGAGTGTGAACAGCAGTGAGGAGATCGCCGTGTCGGGTATGTCGGCGGGCCGGTCAGCCATGCGGATGGGACCCGCTGAGCTGGTGCAGGCGGCGGCCATGGCCCGCCGCTTCTACCTCGAGGGCAAGTCCAAGATCCAGATCGCGGAGGAGTTCGGCGTCAGCCGCTTCAAGGTGGCCCGGGTCCTGGAGACCGCCCTCGAACGGGATCTTGTACGTATCGAGATCCGTGTGCCTGCGGAGCTGGACGCCGAGCGCTCGGACGCGCTCCGCGCCCGCTACGGCCTCAGGCACGCCGTGGTGGTCGAGTCCCCGGCCGAGGCCGAGGAGTCGCCCGACCCCGAGAACCTGGGAGAAGTGGCCGCCGACCTGCTCGGCGAACTGGTCAACGAAGGGGATGTGCTGGGCCTGGCCTGGGGCCGCTCCACCATCCACATGGCGGCGGCGCTCGACCGGCTGCCGCCGTGCACGGTGGTGCAGCTGACGGGCGTGTACGACGCCGGGACCGCCGAGCGCGGCTCGGTCGAGGCCGTGCGCCGCGCCGCCCAGGTGGCCGGCGGGGACGCCCACCCCATCTACGCGCCCATGTTGCTGCCCGACGCAGCCACGGCCGCGGCGCTGCGCAACCAGACGGGCATCGCCCGGGCCTTCGAGCACTTCGACAAGGTCACCGTGGCCTGTGTCTCCATCGGGTCCTGGGAGCCGGGCATCTCCACGGTGCACGACATGCTCAGCGACGAGGAGCGGGCGCACTACGCGTCCCTCGGGGTCGCCGCCGAGATGTCCGCGCACCTCTTCGACGCCGAGGGCCGCCGGGTCGGCCGGGACCTGGGCGAGCGGTGCATCACGGTGAAGGCCGACCAGCTCCGCCGGATCCCCGAGGTCGTCGCCATCGCGGGCGGTCAGCGCAAGGGACCCGCGATCGACGCCGTGCTGCGGTCCGGGCTCGTCACCAGCCTCGTGACGGACACGTCGGCCGCGGACTACCTGATGACGGCCGGCCCGGCGCCGAGGTCCGCGCTCAACCGGTCCGACCCGGACGGGGTCTGACGGGGTGGCCGGACAGGAGCACGGCGTGCACGACCCGGCGGGCCGGATCGTGGTCGTCCTGGACCTGGGCGGGGTCACGGACAAGGCGGCCTTCATGGACCGCTGCGCCCGTGACCTGGCCCTGCCCGACTGGTTCGGCCGCAACTGGGACGCCCTCGCCGACTCCATGGCCGACCCCGCGCTCTGGCCGGACGGGGCCGGCGAGCGGGGCCTGCTGGTCGTCGTCCAGGGCTGGCGGACGTACGCCGAGACGCGGCCGGAGGAGTGGCAGGTCGCCGAGGAGATCTTCGCCGAGGCGACGGACCGGGGCCCGGGGCTGTTCGTGACCCTCGGCCTTGGAGAATCCTCCGAGAGCCCCCCTGACCAGCCTGGATGATCCGCTGGGGGCGGTACGGGCGGCGGTCATGGGAGAATGAAGTACGTGCTCTTTCCCCCTGGCCGGCCGGTCCGGGGGTCACCTCTGATCGACTGGGATGTGCAGCACGTGCGTTTCCTCAATGACATCCAGCCCGGGTACGACCTGACGTACGACGACGTCTTCATGGTCCCCAGCCGCTCCTCGGTGGGCTCGCGGCAGGCCGTCGACCTCAGCTCCCCGGACGGCACGGGCACCACCATCCCGCTCGTCGTCGCCAACATGACCGCCATCGCCGGCCGCCGCATGGCCGAGACCGTGGCCCGCCGCGGCGGCCTCGTGGTGATACCGCAGGACATCCCGAACGACGTGGTCACCGACGTCGTCACCTGGGTGAAGAGCCGGCACCTGGTGCTGGACACCCCGATCGTCCTGTCCCCGCACCAGACCGTCGCGGACGCGCTGGCCCTGCTGCCCAAGCGGGCACACAACGCCGGTGTGGTCGTCGACGGCGACCACAAGCCGGTCGGCGTGGTCACCGACGCCGACCTGTCCGGCGTGGACCGCTTCACGCAGCTCGCCGAGGTCATGTCCCGGGACCTGCTGCTCATCGACGCGGACATGGACCCGGGCCAGGCCTTCAACACCCTCGACCACGCCAACCGCCGCTACGCCCCGGCCGTGAACCGGGACGGCACGCTCGCCGGCATCCTGACCCGCAAGGGCGCCCTGCGGGCCACGCTCTACACTCCGGCCACCGACGCACAGGGGCGGCTGCGCATCGCCGCCGCCGTCGGCATCAACGGCGACGTCGCGGGCAAGGCCCAGCAGCTGCTGGACGCGGGCGTCGACGCGCTCGTCATCGACACCGCGCACGGCCACCAGGAGTCGATGATCAGCGCCCTGAAGCTGGTGCGCGACCTCGATCCGCAGGTGCCGGTCGTCGCGGGCAACGTGGTCGCCGCCGCGGGGGTACGCGACCTGATCGAGGCCGGAGCGGACATCGTCAAGGTCGGTGTCGGCCCCGGCGCCATGTGCACCACGCGCATGATGACCGGCGTCGGCCGGCCGCAGTTCTCCGCCGTCCTGGAATGCGCCGCCGAGGCGAAGAAGTACGGCAAGCACGTGTGGGCCGACGGCGGTGTCCGCCACCCGCGCGACGTGGCCATGGCCCTCGCGGCCGGCGCGTCCAACGTGATGGTCGGCTCCTGGTTCGCCGGCACCTACGAGTCCCCGGGCGACCTCCAGCACGACGCCCAGGGCCGTGCCTACAAGGAGTCCTTCGGCATGGCCTCCGCCCGGGCCGTGCGCAACCGCACCTCGGAGGAGTCGGCGTACGACCGCGCCCGCAAGGCGCTGTTCGAGGAGGGCATCTCCACCTCCCGCATGTTCCTCGACCCGGCCCGCCCCGGCGTCGAGGACTTGATCGACTCGATCATCGCGGGCGTCCGCTCCTCGTGCACCTACGCCGGCGCGGGCTCCCTGGAGGAGTTCGCCGAGAAGGCCATCGTCGGCATCCAGAGCGCGGCCGGCTACGCCGAGGGCAAGCCGCTGCACGCCAGCTGGAGCTGACGGCCCCAACTCCCCGTCGAACGGCCCCCGTCGACCCGCCCCACGGGAAATTCGGGGGCCGTCTCGCGTGCCCGGGCCTTACCGTCGACGCATGGAGATCGCCGAGTGCCGGGCCGGGGACGTCGAGGTGCTGGAGCGTCGCATGCCGTCGCACAGCGCCGAGGGCAGCCATGGCGCCCGCTTCGCGCGGCAGCGGGCCGGGGAGAGCACCTATCTGATCCCGTGGCTGGAGGGCAGGCCCGTGGACCATGCGGAGATCCGCTGGACCGGGTGCGCGGCGCCCGAGGTGCGGGCGGCTCGGCCGGGGTGCCCGGAGATCAACGGCCTCTTCGTCTGGCCCGCACCGCTGCGCTCCCGGGGCATCGGCACCGCCCTCGTGCACACCGCCGAGCGACTGGCCGGCGAACGCGGTATCGACGCCATGGGCCTCGGCGTCGGGGACGGAAACCCCCGTGCCGCGGAGCTCTACGCCCGGCTCGGCTATCGCCCCGCGGTGGCGTACATGGACCGCTGGACGCGCCTCGACCCCGACGGCGTACGGCACGAGCAAGCCGATCCCTGCGTGTTCCTGGTCAAGGCGCTCTGACGGTCGCGCCGCAACAGTCGACAGCCGTCCCGCAACGAACACCCGCCCAGCCCCGGGGAACGCAATGATCTTGCGGGTATGCGCAAGGTTGCTGCATTTCACCAGCAACGCCGTTGCTCATAGGCTGTCGCCTCGTACGTGGCGTGGCGGGGACTCCGCTCGGTGGGTCCCTGCTCAAGGGTGCCCGCGGTCCCTGCCGCCCTGACCGGCAGCGAAAAGGAGCCAGCGCGTGCTCGACCAAGGCGCACCCCTGCAGAACCCAGGCCAGACAGCCGCATCCGGGTCCCCCGGCATCGGTGCGCGCCTCATGCGCCGCAAGCCGGTGGAACGCCTGGTCGCAGAGGGTGGCCAGGGCGAGGGAGGCTCGCTGCGCCGCACCCTCGGGCTGTGGCAGCTCACCATGATCAGCATCGGTGCCACCCTCGGCACCGGCATCTTCGTCGTGCTCGGCGAGGCCGTCCCCAAGGCGGGCCCGGCCGTCACGCTCTCCTTCGTCATCGCCGGCCTCACCGCCCTCTTCTCGGCCCTGTCCTACGCCGAGCTGGCCGGCTCCATCCCGGTCTCCGGCTCCTCGTACTCGTATGCGTACGCAACGATGGGCGAGCTGATCGCCTGGATATGCGGCTGGTGCCTGGTCCTGGAGTACGGCGTGTCGGTCGCCGCCGTCGCCGTCGGCTGGGGCGAGTACCTCAACGAGCTGCTCGACGGCACCATCGGCGTCACCATCCCGGCCGCCCTGTCCGCCCCGCCCGGCGACGGCGGCGTGTTCAACCTGCCGGCCCTGATCGTCGTGCTGCTCGCGATGGCGTTCCTGCTGGGCGGCGCCCGCGAGTCCGCCCGCGCCAACACCGTCATGGTCATCGTGAAGATCGCCGCACTGGTGATGTTCTGCGCCATCGGCGTGCAGGGCTTCCGCTCCGGCAACTACGAGAACTTCATGCCGCTCGGCATGGCGGGTGTCAGCGCCGCCGGTGCCACCCTGTTCTTCTCCTACATCGGCTTCGACGCCGCCTCCACCGCCGGTGAGGAGGCGAAGAACGCCCAGCGCGACCTGCCGCGCGCGATCATGCTGTCGCTGGTCGTCGTCACCGCGCTGTACGTCCTCGTCGCGGCCGTCGCCGTCGGTGCCAAGCCCTGGGAGAACTTCACCGACTCCGAGGCCGCCCTCGCCCAGATCATGCGCGAGGTCACCGGCCAGACGTTCTGGGGCACGCTGCTCGCCTTCTGCGCCGTCATCGCCATCGCGAGCGTCGTCCTGACCGTGCTGTACGGCCAGACCCGCATCCTGTTCGCCATGTCCCGCGACGGGCTCGTGCCCAAGGTGTTCGCCAGGGTCCACCCGAAGACCGGTGCCCCGCGCGCCAACACCCTGATCGTGTCGCTGTTCTGCGGTGTCCTGGCCGCCGCGATCCCGCTCGGGCAGCTCGCCGACGCCACCAGCATCGGCACCCTGTTCGCCTTCGCCCTCGTCAACGTGGCCGTCGTCGTACTGCGCCGGACCAAGCCGGACATGCCCCGCACCTTCCGGGTGCCGCTCTCCCCGGTCCTGCCCGCGCTGGGCTTCGCCTTCTGCATCTGGATGATGGGCAGCCTGTCGACCGTGACCTGGGTCGTCTTCGGTGTCTGGATGGCCGCCGGGCTCGTGTTCTACTTCGTGTACGGCTTCCGCCGCTCCCGACTGGCACCATCCGAGAAGTGATCGACCCACTGTGCTGAACGATCTCGACGAACGCATCGTGCACGCCCTCGCCGAGGACGCCCGCCGCTCCTACGCCGACATCGGCTCGCTCGTCGGCCTGTCCGCGCCCGCCGTGAAACGGCGCGTGGACCGGCTGCGGGCCACCGGAGCCATCACCGGCTTCACCGTACGGGTGGACCCGGGCGCCCTCGGCTGGGAGACCGAGGGGTTCGTCGAGATCTACTGCCGCGGGAACACCTCCCCGGAGACCATCCAGCGGGGTCTGGAGCGCTACCAGGAGGTCGTGGCCGCGTCCACCGTCACCGGGGACGCGGACGCGATCGTCCAGGTCTTCGCCTCCGACATGCGCCACTTCGAACGGGTCCTGGAGCGGATCGCCGGGGAGCCGTTCGTCGAGCGGACCAAGTCCGTGCTCGTGCTCTCGCCGCTGCTGCGGCGCTTCTCGTCCGGGTCGCCCACGTAAGTCACTGGCCCGGCCCCGGCGCCGGGCCTAGCATCGGTGCCATGACCTGGCGACATTGATCCACCAGCCGTGCCTCCCGAGGACCGCCTCGGACGCCGTACCTCCGGCGTCCGATCCGTCCTTCCGGGAAGGCCTCATGACACTCTCACCCGCACGCGTGCCCGCCACCGGCGTCCGCCGTCTGACCCGCACGCTGTACGGCTACGCGTTCCTCGACGACTTCGTCCTGCTCTACCCGGTGTACGCGCTGCTGTTCGCCGACACCGGCATGTCGCTCTGGCAGATCTCCTCCCTGTTCGCCCTGTGGTCGATCACCGGTGTGGTGCTCGAAGTGCCCTCCGGCGCCTGGGCCGACGCCGTGTCGCGCCGCAGGCTGCTGTGGATCGGTCCCCTGCTCACGGCCGCCGGCTTCGCGCTGTGGGTGGCCGTGCCGTCGTACGGGGCCTTCGCGGTGGGCTTCATCCTGTGGGGCGCCGGCGGGGCCCTCGGCTCCGGTGCCCTGGAGGCGCTGGTCTACGACGAGCTCGACCGGCTCGGTGCCGCCGACCGGTACGCGCGGACCATGGGCCGGGCCCGGGCCGCGCGACTGCTGGGCACCGTGGCGTCCATCGGCCTGGCGGGGCCCGTCTTCGCGCAGGGCGGCTACGCGGCCGTCGGAGCCGCGAGCCTCCTGGCCTGTGTGCTGACCGCCGTCACCGCGACCCGGTTCCCCGAGCACCGGCTGCGGGCGGACGACGCGGCGAGTGACACCTGGGCGAGGACCCTGCGGACCGGACTGGCCGAGGTCCGCGGGGACCGTTCGGTGCGTGGCGCCCTGCTGCTGGTCCCGGCGGTGGCCGCGGTGTGGGGCGCGCTCGACGAGTACACCCCCCTGCTGGTCCGCGACACCGGTGTCGCCGAGGCGACGGTGCCCTACCTGATCATGCTCATCTGGGCCGGCGTCACCCTCGGCAGCCTCCTGGCCGGACCGGCCGAACGTCTCGGCACGGGCGGGCTCGCGATGCTGCTTGCGGGTGCCGCCCTCGCCCTGGCCGTGGGAGCCGCGTCCCGCTCCCTGGCCGGAATCGCCCTCGTGAGCCTCGCCTTCGCCGGGTTCCAGCTGGCCGAGGTCCTCGCCGACGTCCGTCTCCAGCACCGCATCGACGAGTCCCGCCGGGCCACGCTGACGTCCGTGGCGAACCTGGGCACCGAGCTGGCCACCGTCGCCGCGTTCGGCGTGTACGCGCTGCTCGGCACGGACCTGCCGCACGGCACGGTCTTCGCGGTGCTGGCGTTTCCCTACCTCGTGACGGCCCTGGCGTTGGCTAGAGCTCGGGCTGCCATGGCACGACCGTGAAGTCGCCCGTCCCCTTCTTCACCTTCTCGAAGGGGGCAGAGCTCACGCACTTGGGCGGTTCGTCGCCCTCGCCGGGATGGCCCGTCGAGGCCCAGCTGTAGCCGAGCCGGTCGTGGCGGCCGAGGTCGTGGACGGTGACGCCGACGCGCTTGCCCTCGGCGCCCGGCAGGTCCGACTCGGTGATCACACCGGAGACGACGGCCACCTTGCCGCCGGTCACCAGGCAGTCGACCGCGACCTCGGCCCGGGCGCCGGAGCCGTTCAGGTAGTGGCTGAAGCGGAAGGTGCCGGTGGCCTTCATCGGATCGGCCTTGTCCTTCGCGGCCAGATGCGCGTCGAACGAGAACGTGATGTCGTCCCCGGCCGAGCGGTACAGCTTGGCGGTGCCGGTGAGGGCGGCGGCCTCCCGCTGCCGGGGCGCGTCCGACGCGGTCGCGGCCGAGGCCGCCCCGGCGGTGAGCAGCAGTGCGGAGCCGAGCACGACGATCTTCGTACGGCGCTTCATTTTCGGGCCTTTCCGCAGGTCGACGGGACAGCCTCTACTCTCCCGGCCCGGTGCCTCCTGGACATCGCTCGCAGGGCGGGACCCCGTCTCCGCCGCGCGGCGGGGGAGAGGGGGTCGGCCCCGGGCTCCGAGGTGGAGCCGGGCTACGACTCAGGGTGCGCAACGAATCGCCGCCCGCCCCCCGACGCACGCAACGAACCGTTCACCGGCGCGCAACGGCTCCTTCTTGTCCGCCCTGGTCAGCCGCCCGTACCGTCTACGTGGCCCCTCCAACCACTCTTCCGCCCGGTGAGGAACACGCATGCGCACCGCCCTGCTCCAGAGCTCCGGCCGACCCGGCTCCACCGTCGAGAACCTCAAGGTCCTCGACGAGGCCGCGGGCCGGGCCGCCGCCGCGGGCGCGGGGCTCCTCGTGACGCCGGAGATGTTCCTGACCGGGTACGCGATCGGCGACGCCATCGGCCGCCTCGCCGAGCCCGCCGACGGCGAGTGCGCGGACGCGATCGCCGAGATCGCGACGAACCACGGCCTGGCGGTCGCCTACGCGTACCCCGAGCGCGACGGCGACGCCGTGTTCAACTCCGCCCAGCTGATCTCCGCCGACGGCACCCGGCTCGCGAACTACCGCAAGACCCACCTCTTCGGCTGCTTCGAGCGCGACCACTTCACGCCCGGCGACCAGCAGATCGTCCAGGCCGAGATCGACGGCGTCCGCGTCGGCATCCTCATCTGCTACGACGTGGAGTTCCCGGAGAACGTCCGCGCCCACGCCCTGGCCGGCACCGACCTGCTGGTCGTGCCGACCGCGCAGATGCACCCGTTCCAGTTCGTCGCCGAGTCGATGATCCCGGTGCGGGCCTTCGAGAACCAGATGTACGTCGCGTACGTCAACCGGGCCGGCCAGGAGGGCGAGTTCGAGTTCGTGGGCCTGTCCACGCTCGCCGGGCCCGACGGGGTCGCCCGCACCCGGGCCGGACGCGGTGAGGACCTCGTCCTCGCCGACGTCGACCCCGCCTTCCTCGCCGCCTCGCGCGAGGCCAACCCGTATCTGCTCGACCGGCGGCCCGCCCTCTACGGGCCGCTCGTCTGACCACCCCCGCCGAACCGCCCGTTCACACCCGTGCAAGGAGTCCGTACCCCATGACGTCCACCGTGCCCAACGCCGTCGAGCACGCAGACGCGCAGCAGCCGCCGATCACCATGTTCGGCCCGGACTTCCCGTACGCGTACGACGACTTTCTCGCCCACCCGGCGGGCCTCGGGCAGATACCCGCGACCGGGCACGGCACGGAGGTCGCGATCATCGGCGGCGGCCTGTCCGGCATCGTCGCCGCGTACGAGCTGATGAAGATGGGCCTCAAGCCGGTCGTGTACGAGGCCGACCAGATCGGCGGCCGGCTGCGGACGGTGGGGTTCGACGGCTGCGACGACTCCCTCACCGCCGAGATGGGCGCGATGCGCTTCCCGCCCTCCTCCACGGCCCTCCAGCACTACATCGACCTCGTCGGCCTGGAGACCCGGGCCTTCCCCAACCCCCTCGCCGAGGCGACCCCGTCGACCGTCGTCGACCTCAAGGGCGAGTCGCACTACGCCGAGACGATCGCCGACCTGCCCCAGGTCTACCGGGACGTCGCCGAGGCCTGGAACCGGTGCCTGGAGGAGGGCGCCGACTTCTCCGACATGAACCGCGCCCTGCGCGAGCGCGACGTCCCGCGCATCCGCGAGATCTGGTCCCGGCTCGTCGAGAAGCTCGACAACCAGACGTTCTACGGCTTCCTCTGCGACTCCGAGGCGTTCAAGTCCTTCCGGCATCGCGAGATCTTCGGCCAGGTCGGCTTCGGCACGGGCGGCTGGGACACCGACTTCCCCAACTCCATCCTGGAGATCCTGCGCGTCGTCTACACCGAGGCCGACGACCACCACCGCGGCATCGTCGGCGGCTCGCAGCAGCTGCCGCTGCGCCTGTGGGAGCGTGAGCCGCAGAAGATCGTCCACTGGCCGCTCGGGACCTCGCTCACGACGCTGCACGAGGGCGGCGAGCCCCGCCCGGCGGTGACCCGGCTGCACCGCACCGCCGGCAACCGCATCACGGTGACCGACGCGGACGGCGACATCCGCACCTTCCAGGCGGCGATCTTCACCGCCCAGTCCTGGATGCTGCTGTCGAAGATCGCCTGCGACGACTCGCTCTTCCCGATCGACCACTGGACGGCGATCGAGCGCACGCACTACATGGAGAGCTCCAAGCTCTTCGTCCCGGTGGACCGGCCGTTCTGGCTCGACAAGGACGAGGAGACGGGCCGTGACGTCATGTCGATGACGCTCACCGACCGTATGACGCGCGGTACTTACCTGCTCGACGACGGCCCGGACAAGCCCGCCGTCATCTGCCTCTCCTACACCTGGTGCGACGACAGCCTGAAGTGGCTGCCGCTGTCCGCGAACGAGCGGATGGAGGTCATGCTGAAGTCGCTGGGCGAGATCTATCCCAAGGTCGACATCCGCAAGCACATCATCGGCAACCCGGTGACGGTCTCCTGGGAGAACGAGCCCTACTTCATGGGCGCGTTCAAGGCCAACCTCCCCGGCCACTACCGCTACCAGCGGCGCCTGTTCACGCACTTCATGCAGGACCGGCTGCCCGAGGACAAGCGCGGCATCTTCCTCGCCGGCGACGACATCTCCTGGACGGCCGGCTGGGCCGAGGGCGCCATCCAGACCGCCCTCAACGCGGTCTGGGGCGTCATGCACCACCTCGGCGGCACGACCGACCCGACCAACCCGGGCCCCGGCGACGTCTACGACGAGATCGCCCCCGTGGAACTGCCGGAGGACTAGGGGCTAGCGGCACCCGGGCTCGGCCAGGGGCGTGAGCAGCATGCGCCCCGCGAAGCCGACCGCCGTGTCCAGGCGCTCCGTGAACTCGTCGGCCACATCGGGGAGTTCACGCAGCGCCCACAGGGCCCGGGCCGCCGTCCACGCGGCGTCCCGGGCGCGGTCCAGGCTCCAGGAGCCGATCAGGTGGGTCAGCGGGTCGGCGATCCGGAACAGGTCGGGGCCCGGCATCAGATCGTCGCGGATGCGCTCCTCCAGCGAGACGAGGAGATCGCCCACCATGTCGAACTCGTCCTCCAGCTCGACGGGAGCGCAGCCGAGCGTACGGCAGCTGTCCACCACGGCCAGCGCGAGATCGTGCCCGATGTGCGCGTTGATGCCCGCCAGCGCGAACTGCACCGGACGTACCCCGGGATGGCGGCGCAACTGGAACAGCGGCCGCCAGCAGGCCGGCGGGCACCGCTCGTCCGCCACCGCCCCGACGGCCGCCAGGTACCGCTGCGCGAACCGTACGTCCAGGGTGATCGCGGCGTGGGCGTCCGCGAACCGCCCGGTGTCGACGTACCGGTCCACCGCCTCCGTCACGGCGAGGTAGACGCGGTTGAACACCGCCACTCCGTCCCGCGGGTGCAGGGCCGCGTCGAGCGCGCGCATACGGGAGATGACGGCGTCGACCGGAGTGTCCACGGCTGGGGGGAGTTGTTCGCATCGCGGCATGCGGGCAGAGTCGCAGCTCTAGGCTGGCGGGAGCACCGGCGGGCCCGGCGCTTCCCCGAAACGGGGGAACAGTGCCCGCCGCAGGGGGAGGGGGAGCACCACCGTGGCAGGCTCGCGTGCCCAGCGCCTGGCCGCCCGCAGGGCGGTGCGCAGGCGTGCCGCCCGGCGTGGCGCGATGGTCGTGGCGGCCTCGCTCGTCGTCGTGGCCGGCGCGGTCGCGGGGGCCCTCGCCGCGTTCGACGACGGCGGACGGGCCTCCGACGAGGCCGGTCCTCCCGAGGTGTCGGCCTCACCCCGGCCGGCGCCGCTGCCGGCGGTGCCGACGCGGTCCGCACCGGCCACCACCGCGTCCGCCCCGCTCTCGCCGTCCCCGTCCGCGCGCCGGACGACAACTCCCACGCCCTCGAAGCCGGCGAAGAAGCGGGAGCACCGCACAGCCGTTGCCGGACGGCTCTACCGCCACCCCGACTCCCAGGTCCTGGAGTGGGTCCGCTCCCACTCCCGCGACCCCCGCCACGCGGTCATCGCCTCCCGTATCGCCGAGCAGCCCGCGGCCGTCTGGTTCGCCGACTACGCCCCGGACACCGTCACCGCCCGGGTCGCCGCCGTGACCTCGGGCGGGGCCGCGCTGGGCCGGGTGCCCGTCGTCGTGCCGTACACGATCCCCGGCCGGGACTGCGGCGGCCACTCCCAGGGCGGGGCGCCCGGCCTCGACGCCTACGACGCCTGGATCGACCGGTTCGCGGCCGGGCTGGGCTCGGACGAGGTCATCGTCGTCCTGGAGCCCGACTCCGTCGCCCAGGCCGAGTGCCTCTCCGCCGGTGAACGCGCGGACCGCTTCGCCTCGCTGGCCCGGGCCGGCCGGGTCCTGAAGGGCGCCAACCCCCGCGCCCGGGTCTACTACGACGCGGGGCACTCGGGCTGGAACGCGCCCGGCAAGCAGGCGGCCTGGCTCAGACAGGCCGGTGCCGCCTCACCCGAGTCCTCCGACGGCATCTTCAGCAACGTCTCCAACTTCCACACCACCGCCGACGAGGTCGCCTACGACCGGCGGGTCCTCGACGTGCTCGGCGGACCGGCGGGCCTCGGCGCCGTCATCGACACCAGCCGCAACGGCAACGGCGCCCCGGCCGACGGCGAGTGGTGCGACCCGGCGGGCCGCAAACTGGGCAGGACCCCGACCCTGAACACGGGCGAGGCCCGGATCGACGCCTACCTGTGGGTGAAGCTGCCGGGGGAGTCGGACGGCTGCAAGGGCAGACCGGGGACGTTCACGGCCTCGTACGCCTACGACTTGGCGTCGTCGTAGGAGGAGGTGCCCTCGTCCAGCAAGGGCGCCTGCGTCTTCAGGTGGGCCGGGGCGAAGGCCCGCAGGGCGTGGTAGCCGGTGATGACGACGATGGTGCCGAGCGCGATGCCGCTCAGCGAGAACGTGTCCGAGAACTTCAGGGAGACGTTGCCGACCCCGATGATGATGCCCGCGGCGGCCGGGACCAGGTTCAGAGGATTGCGCAGATCCACCTTGGCGTTGATCCAGATCTGCGCCCCGAGCAGGCCGATCATGCCGTACAGGATGACGGTGATGCCGCCGAGCACACCGCCCGGGATCGCCGCCACCACCGCGCCGAACTTCGGGCAGACGCCGAACAGCAGGGCGAAACCGGCGGCGGCCCAGTAGGCGGCCGTCGAGTACACGCGGGTCGCGGCCATCACGCCGATGTTCTCGGAGTACGTCGTGTTGGGCGGGCCGCCGACCGCGGTGGACAGCATCGAGCCGACGCCGTCGGCCGCGATCGCCGTGCCGAGCTTGTCGTCCAGCGAGTCGCCGGTCATCTCGCCGACCGCCTTCACGTGCCCGGCGTTCTCCGCGACCAGCGCGATGACGACCGGCAGGGCGACCAGGACCGCCGACCACTCGAATGACGGGGCGTGCAGTGTGGGCAGCCCGATCCAGTCGGCCTTGCCCACGCCGGAGAGGTCGAGCCGCCAGTGGTCGGTCAGTTCGCCGCTCGCGTCCACGGAGTGGATCTTGCCGAAGACCAGGTCGAAGACCCAGGAGATGCCGTACCCGAAGACCAGCCCCAGGAAGATCGCGATCCGGGACCAGAAGCCGCGCAGGCAGACGACCGCCAGACCGGTGAACAGCATCACCAGCAGGGCCGTCCACTGGTCCTGCGGCCAGTACGTCGAGGCCGTCACCGGCGCCAGGTTGAAGCCGATCAGCATCACCACCGCGCCGGTCACGATGGGCGGCATGGTGGCGTGGATGATCCGCGCCCCGAAGCGCCGCACGGCCAGCCCCACCAGGAACAGCGCGCCCCCGACGACGAACACCGCGCCGGTGACGGTCGCGCTGCTGCCGCCCTGTGCGCGGATCACCGCCGCCACACCGACGAAGGAGAGCGAGCATCCCAGGTAGCTGGGCACGCTGCCGCGGGTGGCGAGCAGGAACACGACGGTCGCGACGCCCGACATCATGATCGCGAGGTTCGGGTCCAGACCCATCAGGACCGGCGCCACGAAGGACGCCCCGAACATCGCCACGACGTGCTGGGCACCGAGCCCGGCCGTACGGGGCCAGGAGAGCCGCTCGTCGGGGCGGACCACCGCGCCGGGCGCCGGGGTGCGTCCGTCGCCGTGCAGTTTCCAGCGGACGCCGAGATCCATCGGGTGTCGCTTTCGTCGTGGGGCTGTTTATGTCCGGACCATTGTCAGGGATGGCCGGAAGTGCTCCGCACACGTCAGTGCCGACCTGGGCGCCCCTCGGTGGGCGGTCGCCGGCGTGGTTCTACCCTGACGAGGTGGTGATGCCGGAGGGAAGGCTGGTGCCGCGCCCGAGCGCGCGCGTGGTGCTGCTGGACGACGCCGATCGGCTGTTGCTGTTCTCGGCCAGGAACAAGGACGACGGTTCCGTCCGCTGGTTCACCCCTGGAGGCGGACTAGCCCCGGGCGAGAGCCATGAACAGGCAGCCCTGCGGGAGTTGCGGGAGGAAACCGGGCTGACGCACGTCTCGCTGGGGCCGGAGATATGGCGAGGGCGTCCGTGGACAACGGTCCGGGGCGGCGTGGCCTACGAGGTCCGCCAGCGCTACTACATGGCCCGGGTGCATGCGTTCGAGGTCGACACCTCGGCATTCGAGGAGATCGAGAAGGCAGCGATCACAGGGCACCGCTGGTGGACCGCGGCGGAACTGGTCACGACCTCGGATGTGCTGAGGCCGACCGAGCTGCCGGAGCTGCTGCCGCGCTTGTTGAGGGACGGCCCACCCGACTCTCCGATCATGGTGAACGGCTGAGCGTCGCCGGGTGCGGGCGTTGGGCGCGCCCGGTGCTGTTCCAGGCCGTGCAGCGGCTTCAGGGCCGCCGGTCGGGAACCACCGCGTCCCGTCGGCCGATCTTCGTCCGCTCGCCGGGGCGGAGCACACCGGCGAACGCCACCAGGCCGCACGACAGCACCGTCACCAGGCAGAACGACACCATCAGACTGGTCGCCTGCGCCAGCATGCCGATCGCGCTCGGCGCGATCAGCCCCGAGGTGTAGGTGATGGTCGCGACGCCCGCGATCGCCAGGCTCGGGTTGGATCCGCTGCGGCCGGCCGCAGCGAAGCACAGCGGCACGACGACGGCGATGCCCAGGCCCATCAGCGCGAACCCGCTCATGGCCACCGCCGGATGGTCCGCGACGACGATCAGCAGCCCGCCGAGGACGGCGAACACACCGCTCGCCCGCACCGTCCGCACGGCACCGAAGCGGTCGACGATCCGGTCACCGGCGAGCCGGGCGACGGCCATCGTGAGCGTGAAGCCCGTCGTGCAGGCCGCGGCGAGACCGGCCGAGGTCTCCAGCTGCTCACGCAGGTAGACCGCCGACCAGTCCAGGCTCGCGCCCTCCGCGAACACCGCGCAGAACCCGATCGCGCCGATGAGCAGTGCCGAGCGGGGCGGCAGCGCGAAGCGCGGCGGCGGCTCCTCGTCCTCGGCGGGCTGAAGGTCGAGCACCCACTGGCAGGACGCCACGCCGACGACGGTGAGGACCGCGGCGGCCAGGATGTGGTGCAGCCGGGCGTCCGAGCCGAGGTGTGCGGCGAGGGTGCCGGCCGCCGAGCCGACCAGGGCACCGGCGCTCCACATGCCGTGCAGCCCGGACATGATCGACCGGCCGAGGCGGTTCTCGACCTCGACCCCCAGCGCGTTCATCGCCACGTCCGCCATGCCCGCCGTCGCGCCGTACGTGAACAGGGCCAGGCACAGCGTCAGAAGGTTCGGGGCGAGCGACGGCAGGACCAGTGACAGCGTCCACAGGGCGATCAGTCCGCGCAGGGCGTTGCGCGCGCCGAAGCGGTGACTGATGCTGCCGGCCAGGGGCATCGCCACGGACGCGCCGAGCGCGGGGAAGGCGAGGGCGATCCCCAACTGGCCCGCGCTCACGCCCGCGTGGTCCTGGATCCACGGCACACGGGTCGCGAACGAGCCGGTCACGGCGCCGTGCACGGCGAAGACGGCGGCCACGGCGTACCGGGACCGCTTCACCTCGCGCTGTTCGTCGGCCACCTTGCCCATTCTGCGGTCCCCCTCCAGGTCTCTGCCGTGCTCGTGTCTGGTGCGGGCGTAAACTATCAGGAACCCTGCCTGATAATAAGAGGGTCTCCCGGCGGGCCCCGGTGAACGGCTCCGCCGATCTGGAAGGATCCCGGCATGCCCGCATCCCCGAGCACCGCCCGGGCCATCAACGACCGGCTCGCCCTGCGTCTGCTCCAGCAGGAAGGCCCGTTGACGGCAGGGCAGTTGAAGCAGCTGACCGGTCTGTCCCGGCCGACCGTCGCCGACCTCGTCGAACGCCTCACCGCCGCCGGACTCATCGCGGTGGTCGGCGAGGCGGGGGAGCAGCGGCGCGGCCCCAACGCGAAGGTGTACGGCATCGTCGCCGACCGGGCCCACCTGGCCGCCCTCGACGTCCGTACCGAAGGCGTCGCCGTGGCCGTCGCGGACCTGGTGGGGCGGGTGCTGGCCGAGGCCTCGGTGCCGATCGGCGGAGACACCGGAACGGGTCCCGCCGTGGAACAGGCGGTCACGCTGGTCGAGCGCGTGGCGAAGGAGGCCGGTGCCGACCGCCTGCACACCGTGGGGATCGGGGCGCCCGGTCTGATCGACCCGTCCAGCGGCGAACTGCGCGACTCCACCGGGCTGCCAAAGTGGCACCGCCGGCTCGTCGCCACCCTCCAGGATCGGCTGCCCGAGGCCCGCGTCAGCGTCGAGAACGAGACCAACCTCGCGGCGCTGGCCGAGCAGCGCGACGGGGCGGCCCGGGACCGGGACACGTTCGTCCTGCTGTGGCTGGGCCATGGAACGGGGGCGGCCGTGGTCCTCGACGGCGCCCTGCGGCGCGGCGCCTCCGGCGGCACGGGAGAGATCGGCTTCCTGCCGGTCCCGGGTACGAGCGCGCTGCCGACCTCGACGGACTGCGAGGGCGGCTTCCATTCCCTGGCCTCCGCTGCCGCGGTCGTGGACCTCGCGGTGGCGTGCGGGGTTCCGGTGGTGGCGGGACAGGAGCCCTCCGTGGTGGGGGTGGTGCGTGCTGCCGCCGCGGTGATGAGGGAGGCGGTGGGCCGGGCACCGAGCGCGGTGGTCCCGTCGGGCCGGGTGCCGGAGGCGGCGCCGGGCGCGGCCACGTCGGACCGGGTGTCGGGGGTGGTGGCGGGGGCGGTCTCGCCGGACCGGGTGTCGGGGGTGGTGCCGGGCGCGGTCCCGCCGGATCGGATGCCGGAGGGGGCGGTCGGCGCGGTCCCGCCGGCAGGTCCCGCCCCCGCCGCCCGTTTCCTCGACGCCCTCGCCGACCGTATCGCCGTCGGCGTCGCCTCGGTCGTGGCCATCCTGGACCCCGGATGCGTGGTCCTCGGCGGGGAGGTCGGGCAGGCCGGCGGCGCCGTCCTCGCCACGCGGGTGCAGGACCGGATCGCCCGGATGACGCCACTGCCCACGGAGGTGCGCGCCACCTCCCTGGGCGGTGGCGCGGTCCTGCGCGGCGCGCTGCTGACGGCCAGGGACCGCGCTCAGGAGGAACTCTTCGCGCCCGGAGGGCCCCCGCCCCGGCCTTCCCCGGGCCGATAGGCAGTCAGGCCCGGGACCGTCCCCTCCGTCCTTCCCCCTCCGTCCTCCCCCCTCAGACCCCGGACGGCCCGTTACCCGCCTGGACCTGGCCGCCCTCGAACCGCCTCTCCAAGTGCTCCTCGAACGATCCCTCACCCACCGCCCGTCGCGGCGTCAAGTGGCCCCCGCTCCGGAAGCCCCGGTACGCCGCTCCCCACAGCGGTACGTTCACCACCGCTCGCCGACGGCCCGACGCCTTCAGATACGCACGGGCGAAGGACTCCAGCGGCCGTACCTCCGGCCCGCCCATGTCCTCGACCCGCCCCGCCGGCGCGGCCGCCGCCAGCTCGACCAGCCGGTCCGCGACTTCGGCCACCTCCACCGGCTGGTCCCGCACCCCCGCCGGGAGGAACATCACGGGCAGCTTCGACAGCCCCTGGAACATCATGATCAGAAGATCGTGGAACTGCGTCGCCCGCAGTACGGTCCAGCCGAGCCCCGACTCCTCGATCAGCCTCTCCACCGCGAGCTTGCTCCGGTAGTACGGGAACGGCACCTCGTCGACACCCACGATCGACACGTAGACGAGATGCCGCACGCCCGCACCGCGCGCCGCCCTGATCAGGTTCTGAGCCGCCTGCTCGTCCCCCTTCTGTGCCGTCGCGCAGTGCACGATCGTGTCCACACCGGCGACGGCCGTGTCCAGTCCGGCTCCGCCCGCCCGTAGATCCACCGCGTACGGCTCGCTGTGCCGGCTGAGCACCCGCACCTCGTGGCCGCTCGCGCGCAACCGCTCGGCGACGAGCCGCCCCAGCGTTCCGGTGCCGCCGGTCACCAGGATCCTGGTCATGCTGTTCAGCCCCTTCGGACGCCGGGCGCTCCCGGATGGAGCGCCCCTCTCCGACTGAGACCGAACAACCCCCGCCGAATGTGACAAGCGCGCCCCGCGGTTTTACGGCCGGGTGAGCTGACGCCGTGCGAACGCCAGCTTCTCCGGGTTGACCACGGCACGCACACCCGTCACCAGCCCGTCGCGCACCTCGATCACCGACAGTCCGACGAGCGTGTCGCCCGCCCAGCTCGCCAGCCCCAGCGCCCCGTTGACCTCGGTCGGCACGAAGTCCAGGCCCCGCGCGAACTTCGGCCCGCCGCCCGCCAGGAAGCGGGCGATCCCGGGTCCGCCCTCGATGGGCCACCGCGCCGCGGTGACCTTTCCGCCACCGTCGCTCCACCAGGTCGCGTCGGCCGCGAGCAGCTTCTCCAGCCCGGCCAGGTCCCCGTCACGGGCGGCCGTGATGAACGACGTGACGAGCTCCTTCTGGCGCTCGGGGGCGGGCTCGAACCGGGCCTGCGGTTCGCCCACCCGCCGCACGGCACGCCGGTACAGCTGACGGCAGTTGGCCTCGCTCAGGTCCAGCACCCCGGCGATCTCCCGGTGCCCGTAGCCGAACGCCTCCCGCAGCACGTACACGGCCCGTTCGGTCGGCGTCAGCCGCTCCAGCAGCACCAGCATCGCCATCGACACGGCGTCCCGCTGCTCCGCGGACTCCAGCGGGCCGAGCGTGCCGTCCGAGGTGACCACGGGCTCGGGCAGCCAGGTCCCGACGTACCGCTCGCGCCGGGCCCGCGCGGAGGTGAGCCGATTCAGGCAGAGGTTGGTGACGACCTTGGCCAGCCAGGCCGCCGGGTGCTCGATCTCCGCCCGCTCGGCGCCGCGGTAGCGCAGGTAGGCGTCCTGGACCGCGTCCTCGGCCTCCTCGGCGGAGCCCAGCAACCGGTAGGCGAGCGAGAACAGCCGGGGCCGGTGGACTTCGAACTCCTCGGCGGTGGTCGTGGTCATACGCCTCACCCTGCCAGAGAGCCGCACGCCGGGCGTGGGAAGGCCCGACGGCGGGCAAGGGCCGTCGTCACCGCCGCCGGGCCGGTCAGTGGTGGGTTGAGCCGACCCTGGCGATGACCCTAGAAAGGACTAGACCACATCGTCAATAGGTGTGTACCAATGCGAAATCCCAAGAGGTCGGCCGGCCGCGCGAGTTGGGGTGCCGGTCGCGCTCGGGAAGGGGTGCGACGCGGCCTGTGAGGCAGCCCACACGCGGGGCCTCTCTGAACCGCGATCAGGCGTGGCACACTGGCCCTGTACCAGTAGCAGCGCACTCCGGGGTCGGTGAAAGTCCGAACCGGCGGTTACAGTCCGCGACCCGGTCGCCTCCAGCGGCCGGTTGACCAGGTGAAATTCCTGGACCGACGGTTAAAGTCCGGATGGGAGGCAGTGCGCGGCGAGCGGGCATTCGTGCGCGCCGCCGAGAAGTCCGTCCCCGTGGCGGACTTCGTCCGGCGTCGTCCCCGGTGTCCCTGCTCGTACTTCTGTCGTCATCGACAGCCCCGGAGTCCGTGCCCGAAGAGGCAGGAGGACCCGGGAAGTGTTCACCGGAATCGTCGAAGAACTGGGCGAGGTCACCGCCGTCGAGACCCTCGACGACGCCTGTCGCTTCCGCCTGCGAGGCCCGGTCGTCACCGAAGGCGCCAAGCACGGTGATTCGATCGCCGTGAACGGCGTCTGCCTCACGGTCGTCGACCACGAAGGCGACGAATTCACCGCCGACGTCATGGCCGAGACGCTGAACCGCTCCAGCCTCGGCGCCCTCAAGGCAGGATCCCGGGTCAACCTAGAACGCCCCATGGCCGTCGGCGAACGCCTCGGCGGGCACATCGTGCAGGGCCACGTGGACGGCACCGGCGAGATCCTGGAGCGCAAGCCCTCGGAGAACTGGGAGATCGTGAAGATCTCCCTGCCCGCCGACCTCACCCGCTACGTGGTCGAGAAGGGCTCCATCACCGTCGACGGCATCAGCCTCACGGTCGTCGACGCAGGCCCCGATTACTTCACGGTCAGCCTCATCCCCACCACCCTCGATCTGACCACGCTCGGCCACAAGCAGCCCGGCGACCCGGTCAACCTCGAAGTGGACGTCATCGCCAAGTACGTCGAGCGGATGCTGGGCGACCGCGCGCAGGGGGCGACCCGGTGAACTCGCTGAACTCCGAGGCGTTCGTCCTCTTCGGCCAGCACATCCTCTGGTCCGACATGGTCGGCAACCTCTTCGGCCTGGCCGCCCTCGCCCTCGGCTGGCGGCGCTCCATCTGGACCTGGCCCGTGCAGTTCCTGGCCGGCCTCATCCTCTTCGGTGCCTTCTTCGGCCACCTCACCGGCAGCGCGGGCAAGCAGGCGGTCGTGATGATCGTCGCCCTCTACGGCTGGTGGCAGTGGCAGCGCGGCAAGGAGCAGGGAGGCGACGGCCATATCGCCGTCCGGTTCGCCACCTGGCGCGAGCGCGCGGCCATGGCCGCGGCGGCCGCCGTCGGCACGGTCGCGGTGGCGCTGCTGTTCAAGACGTACCCGACCCTCTCCTGGGACCCGTGGCCGGACGCTTACATCTTCGTCGGCACGATCGTCGCCATGTACGCCCAGGCCCGCGGCATGGTCGAGTTCTGGTTCGCCTGGCTGCTCGTCGACCTCGTCGGCGTCCCCCTCAACTTCGCCAACGGCTACGCCTTCTCCGGCTTCGTCTACGTCATCTACGGCGCGCTCGTCCTGTGGGGCCTGCGCGACTGGTGGCTGCGCTCGCGTCAGGCCGCGCGGCCGACCCTGGAAGGAGCGCCGGCATGAGCGCCACAACCGCCCTGTACAGCACCGACGACGTCGAGACGTTCGCCCTCGACCCCGTCGAGCAGGCCATCGCCGACATCGCGGCCGGCCGTCCCGTCGTGGTCGTCGACGACGAGGACCGGGAGAACGAGGGCGACCTCGTCATCGCCGCCGAGAAGGCGACCCCCGAGATCGTCGCCTTCATGATGAGCGAGTGCCGCGGCCTGATCTGCGCCCCCATGGAGGGCGACGAACTGGACCGGCTGAACCTCCCGCAGATGGTCGAGGACAACACCGAGTCGATGAAGACCGCCTTCACGGTCTCCGTCGACGCCTCCGCCGCGCACGGCGTGAGCACCGGCATCTCCGCCTCCGACCGCGCCACCACGCTCCGGCTCCTCGCCGACGGTGTCTCCGGGCCAGACGACTTCGTCCGCCCCGGCCACATCTTCCCGCTGCGCGCCCGGCCCGGTGGGGTCCTCACCCGCAACGGCCACACCGAGGCCGCCGTCGACCTCGCCCGGCTCGCGGGCCTGCGCCCGGCCGGCGCGATCGTCGAGATCGCCGGCGAGGACGGCACCATGCTGCGCCTGCCCGAGCTGATCCCCTTCGCCCGCAAGCACGGCCTGACGATCATCTCCATCGAGGACCTGATCGCCTACCGCCGCAGCAGCGAACCCACCGTCCGCCGCGAGGCCAGGACCCAACTGCCCACCGCCCACGGCACCTTCACCGCACACGGCTACCGCTCCACGGTCGACGGCGTCGAGCACGTCGCCCTGGTGCACGGCGAGATCGGCGACGGCCAGGACGTCCTCGTCCGCGTCCACTCCGAATGCCTCACCGGTGACGTCTTCGGCTCGGCCCGCTGCGACTGCGGCCCCCAGCTGGACGCCTCCCTCGCCCGCATCCAGGAGGAGGGCCGCGGCGTCGTGGTCTACCTGCGCGGACACGAGGGCCGCGGCATCGGCCTGATGTCCAAGCTGCGCGCCTACGAACTCCAGGAACGCGGCCGCGACACCCTCGACGCCAACCTCGAACTCGGCCTGCCCGCCGACGCCCGCGACTACGCCGCCGGCGCGCAGATCCTCGCCGACCTCGGCGTTCGCGGCGTCCGGCTGCTGACCAACAACCCCGACAAGACCGACGCGCTCGTCCGCCACGGCATCGTGGTCAAGGCCCGTGTGCCGATGCCCGTGAACGCCGGCGAGCACAACCTCCGCTACCTGCGCACCAAGCGGGACCGGATGGGCCACGACCTGCCCTGGCTGGACACGACCACCGTGCCGGCCTGCGGCAACCAGTAACAGAGCACTAGAGGAGCAACGTGAGCGGCAAGGGTGCACCGGAGCTGTCCGTACGCAATGTGGGTGACCTCCGGGTCGCCGTCATCGCGGCACAGTGGCACGAGAAGGTGATGGACGGACTGGTGGACGGCGCCCTGCGCGCCCTGCACGACCTGGGCATCGACGAGCCGACGCTGCTCCGGGTTCCCGGCAGCTGGGAGCTCCCGGTAGTCGCCAAGGTCCTCGCGGGCCGCGGCTACGACGCGATCGTCGCCCTCGGCGTCGTCATCCGCGGCGGAACCCCCCACTTCGAGTACGTGTGCCAGGGCGTGACCCAGGGCCTCACCCAGGTCTCCGTCGACACCGGCGTCCCCGTCGGCTTCGGCGTGCTCACCTGCGACACCGAGGAGCAGGCCCTGGACCGCGCCGGCATCGAGGGCTCCAACGAGGACAAGGGGCACGAGGCGGTGACGGCGGCGGTGGCGACCGCGGCCACCCTCCGCTCAGTATCCGAACCCTGGCGCTGACGGAAGCCACCTGTGGCATAGGCTGAGCGTCACCATGTCCAAGAAGACGTTCGAGGAGCTCTTCACCGAGCTCCAGCACAAGGCCGCCCAGGGTGATCCCGCCACTTCCCGCACCGCAGAACTGGTCGAGAAGGGCGTCCACGCCATCGGCAAGAAGGTCGTCGAAGAGGCCGCCGAGGTGTGGATGGCCGCCGAGTACGAGGGCAAGGAAGCCGCCGCCGAGGAGATCTCGCAGCTGCTGTACCACGTCCAGGTGATGATGGTCGCCCGCGGCATCTCCCTCGACGACGTCTACGCCCACCTGTAAGCCGCACCCGTCCCCGTACGACTCCACGCAAAGGAAGCCGACCTCATGCTGCGCATCGCCGTCCCCAACAAGGGTTCCCTGTCCGGCCCTGCGGCGGAGATGCTGCATGAGGCCGGCTACCAGCAGCGCCGGGAGTCCAAGGAACTGCGGATCGTCGACCCGGTCAACGAGGTCGAGTTCTTCTACCTCCGCCCCCGCGACATCGCGATCTACGTCGCCTCCGGGCAGCTGGACATCGGCCTCACCGGCCGGGACCTGCTCATCGACTCCGGTGCCGAAGCCGAGGAGATCCTCGCCCTCGGCTTCGCCCGCTCCACCTTCCACTACGCCGCCAAGCCCGGCACGATCGGCGGCCTGGCCGACCTGTCCGGCAAGACCGTCGCCACCTCCTACGAGGGCATCGTCGCGGCGCACCTCGCCGAGCACGGCATCGACGCCTCCGTCGTCCACCTCGACGGTGCCGTCGAGACGGCCATCCAGCTCGGCGTCGCCCAGGTCATCGCCGACGTCGTCGAGACGGGCACCTCGCTGCGCAACGCGGGCCTGGAGGTCGCCGGCGAGCCGATCATGAAGTCCGAGGCCGTGGTGATCCGCCGCACCGGCGCGGACGCCGACGACGTCAAGGTGCAGCAGTTCCTGCGCCGCCTCCAGGGCGTCCTCGTCGCCCGGACGTACGTGATGATGGACTACGACTGCCGCGTCGAGCAGCTGGAGAAGGCCGTCGCCCTCACGCCCGGCCTGGAGTCCCCGACCGTCTCCCCGCTGCACAACGAGGGATGGGTCGCCGTCCGCGCCATGGTCCCGGCCAAGGAAGCCCAGCGGATCATGGACGACCTGTACGACATTGGCGCCCGGGCCATCCTGACCACGGCCATCCACGCCTGCCGTCTCTGAGGGGCGTACGCGAGATGTCCGATCTGCCCACCCTGCCCGTCACGTTCCGGCCGGGCAGCACCCGCGTGGTGCTGCTCACCGCGGCCGTCGCCATCTTCGTGGTGATCACGGCCGTCGCGATGCTGCTGAAGCAGCTCAGCCCCGGCGAACGCGTCAGCTTCATCTTCACGGCGCTCCTGCTGGACGCCGTGCTGCTGGTCCTGGCGCGTCCCAAGGTCGTCGTCGACGAGGGCGGCGTCACTGTCGTCAATCTCACGAACAAGCGCCGGCTGGAGTGGGCGGAGATCCTCCAGGTGACCCTCCGGCCGGGCGACCCCTGGGTGTTCCTCAACCTCAGCGACGGCACCAGCCTGCCTGCTCTGGGCATCCAGCCGGGCCTGGCCAAGCAGCGTGCGATCGCCGACGCCCGGGCGCTGCGGGCGCTCGTCGAGGCCCGTTCCACAGCCGGCCCCGACCGGCACCAGAGCTGACTCGCGGGATCCTCCGGGCGGCCGCCACTGCCGAACCGGGCCATGTCTTGATTAATCTGTTGGCGGAGGCGTGAAGGATGCGCCTCCGCTTCTGTCGCCCCGACCGGTGCGCAGAGGCTCCTGCTAACCGAGGAGTGACCCCCTCCGGCGATGGACGGATCGTCCTGCAGTACCTGCGCCGCCCCCTGCCGACATAGCGCGGACCTCGTGGCCGAGGTTCGCGACCGTGCGGAGGCGGCGGCACCATGACCACCCCCCTGCTGCTCCTGGCAGCCGCGTTCCTGCTGATTCTCGCCAACGGATTCTTCGTGGCGGCCGAGTTCGGACTCGTGACGGTCGAGCGGGCGGAGGCCGAGAAGGCCGCCGCCGAAGGCGACCGGCGCGCCCTCCGGGTCGTCGCATCACTCAGGGAACTGTCCTTCCAGCTCTCCGGCACCCAGCTCGGCATCACCATCACCTCGCTCGTCGTCGGCATGCTCGCCGAACCGGCGCTCGCCGAGCTGCTGCACGGCCCGTTCACCTCGATCGGCATCCCCCAGGGAGCCGTCTCCGGTGTCACCGTCGTCGTCGGCATGCTGCTGGCCTCCGCCGTGCAGATGGTGATCGGCGAGCTGCTGCCCAAGAACTGGGCGGTGTCCCGGCCGCTGCAGGTCGCGCGTTTCGTCGCGGGCCCGCAGCACGTCTTCGCCCGGCTGTTCCGCCCGGTCATCGCCGGCCTCAACGCCGTCGCCAACCGGCTCGTGCGCGCCCTGGGCATCGAACCCACCGAGGAGCTGGCCTCCGCCCGCACCCCGGGGGAGCTCGTCTCCCTGGCCCGCCACTCGGCCCGGGCCGGCGCCCTGGAGCAGGACACGGCCGACCTGTTCGTGCGGACCCTGTCGCTGGGCGAGCTCACCGCGCAGCACGTGATGACGCCGCGCGTGAAGGTCAGCGCCCTGCAGTCCTCGGCCACCGCCCTGGACGTCGTCAACCTGACCCGCGCCACCGGCCTGTCCCGCTTCCCGGTCTACCGGGAGAAGATCGACGAGGTCGTCGGCATGGCCCACCTCAAGGACGCCCTGGCCGTGCCCGTCCAGGACCGGCTGCGCACCCCCGTCGGGGACATAGCCCGACCGGCGCTGCTCGTCCCCGAGACGCTGCCCGTACGGCCGCTCCTCACCCGCCTGCGCAGCGAGCAGCCCATCGCGGTCGTCGTCGACGAGTACGGCGGCACCGCCGGGGTCGTCACGCTGGAGGACATCGTCGAGGAGATCGTCGGCGAGGTCCGCGACGAGCACGACGGACACGACCTGCCCGAGCTGGCCGCCGCGCCGCCGGACGACGGCAGGCCGGCCTGGGACGTCGACGGCAGCTGCCGGGTCGACGTCCTGCAGCGCATAGGCCTCGACGTGCCCGAGGGCCCGTACGAGACCGTCGCCGGCCTCATCGCCGACCTGCTGGGCCGCATCCCGGCCGTCGGCGACAAGGCGGAACTGCCCGGCTGGCGGCTGGCGGTGCGCCAGGTCGGCCACTACCGCGCGGAACGGGTCCGGCTGGTACGGACCGCCCCGGTGGTCTCCATGGCGGAGGCCGTCCGATGAGCGTGCTCCAACTTCTGTTCGCCGCGCTGCTCGTACTCGCCAACGGCTTCTTCGTCGGCGCCGAGTTCGCGCTGGTCTCCGTACGCCGCAGCCAGATCGAACCGCTCGGCACCGCCCGCGCCCGGCAGGTCCTCTACGGGCTGGAGCGGCTGCCGCAGATGATGGCGGCGGCCCAGTTCGGCATCACCGTCTGCTCCCTCACCCTCGGCGCGGTCGCCGAACCGACGGTCGCCCACCTGCTGGAGCCGGTCTTCGAGTGGATCCACCTGCCGCACGGCATGATCCACCCGCTCACCTACGTCATCGCGCTGGCCGCGGTGGTCTTCTTCCACCTCGTCATCGGCGAGATGGTCCCGAAGAACCTGGCGATGGCGGCGCCGGAAAAGGCCGCGCTGTGGCTCAGCCCCGGCCTGGTCTGGTTCGCGCGCTTCTGCAAGCCCATCACCGCCGCCCTCGGCGCGGTCTCGCAGGGCATCCTGCGGCTCTTCCACGTCGAGCCCAAGGACGAAGTCGAGGCCGTCTTCACCAGCGAGCAGCTCAACCGGCTGGTGGAGGACGCCGGCCAGGCGGGCCTGCTCGACCCCGAGGAGGCCGAACGCCTGGAGGACGCCCTGGAGCTGGGCTCCCGCCCGGTGACGGACGTCCTGCTGAAGCGGGAGTCCCTGGTCACGGTCAGCCCGTCGGTCACGCCCGGGCGCATCGTCGAGCTCACCGCCCGCACGGGCTACTCCCGGTTCCCGGTCGCCGCGGACACCGGCGCGTTCATGGGCTACCTGCACGTCAAGGACGTCCTCGACCTGGAGGACTCGGACCGGGCCGTCCCGCAGCACCTGTGGCGTCCCATGACCACCCTGCGGCCCGAGCTGCCGCTCGACGACGCGCTGACGGTGATGCGACGGGCGGCGACCCATCTGGCCCAGGTGGCGGACGCGTCCGGCAAGGTGCTCGGGCTGGTCGCCCTGGAGGACGTGCTGGAACTGCTGGTGGGGGAGGTGCGGGATCCCGCGCATCGTGAGGTGCGCGAGGTGAAGCTGACCGAGCCGAGGTCCGGTGAAGAGGTGCTGGCGACCTAGCAGTGCAGCTCCTGGCGTCGTGGGGGCCGGTCGCGCAGTTCGACCGGCCTTCACGGCACCCACTCAGGGGCGCGGGGGACTGCGCGACCAGCCCCGACCGGCCCGGGGCCGACGAACTCACCCAGCCGACGGGTCCTGCGGTCCCCGCCCCGACAAGACCTCCCCGTACGCCTGCATCAGATCCGGCAGCCGCAACGTCGCCAGGTCGTCCCTGCTCAACGCCCCGGGACACACCGACAGCCGCAGATCCCGGTACGCGCAGCTCTTCTCGTACAGCGTCCGCAGGAACCGCCCGTTCCCCAGCTCGTCGATCCACCCCTGGTCCACCACGTGCCCCGCGATGGACCGCAGCTCGTCGAGGGACTCGTCGTCCCACAGGTCGCCGTTCTCCGCTGCGAGCACCTTGCCGATCTCGGTGAGTTCGAGTGGCCGGTACGAGGGGAAGTCGACGCGGGTGGTGAACCGGGACGACAGCCCGGGGTTCGCGGCGAGCAGGCGGTCCATGCCCTCCGGGTAGCCGGCCAGGATCACCACGAGGTGGTCGCGGTTGTCCTCTGCGCGCTTCAGCAGCACTTGCAGGGCCTCGTCGCCGTACGCGTCCCCCTTGCCGTAGCCCGAGTTGGACAGCGAGTAGGCCTCGTCGACGAAGAGGACACCGCCGAGGGCCGAGTCGATCAGGTCGTTCGCCTTCACCGCCGTCTGCCCGAGGTACTCGCCGACCAGGTCGGCCCGCTGGGCCTCCACGAGATGGTCGCCGCCGAGCAGCCCGAGAGCGTAGAAGACGCGGCCGAGGATGCGGGCGACGGTGGTCTTGCCGGTGCCGGAGGGGCCGGAGAAGACGAAGTGGCGTTTCGGCGGCTGGACCGGTAGGCCCTGCCCGGCCCGCAGCCGGGCCATGTTCAACTGGGCCGACAGCGCCTTGACCTGGCGCTTCACCGGCTCCAGCCCCACCATGCGCTCCAGCTCGGCGAGCGCCTCCTCCAGTAACGCCGGGTCGGTGGGCCCGGCGGGCAGGGAGGGGACGGGGCCGGTCCGCTCACGCACCGGCGGGCCGGTCACCGGCGGCAGGGGAGCGACCGACAGCTCGGGCTCGGGCAGTCTCAGGTCGCGCCCTTCGATGCCGAAGAGCGGATCGAACCCGTCCGGTCCGTCCACGGCGTCCTGGCCCGCGCCGGTGAGTGTGATCGCCGCGAGGTCCGTGACGTCGTCGTACCCGTCGCCCTCGGCGATGGCGGCGAGCCGGGCGGCGGTGTCCATGAAGGCCGGGTCGACGCGATGCACGGCCCGGTACAGGGGGAGCGCGGCGGCGCTGCGGCCCGTGCCCTCGTGTGCCCGGGCCAGCCAGTAGCGCAGCTCCTTGCGCTGCGGCTGCTCGCTGCGGCAGCGCATCAGCGCGGCGGACAGCAGCGGTTCGGCCTGGCCGTACATCTCCAGGCGGACCCGGGCCATGCCGCCGAACAGGCCGGCCTCGATGCCGAGCATCGGATCGCCGAGCAGCGGATCGGTGTGGCGGACCAGCTGCTCCCAGTCCTTGACCAGGTAGGCGCGGCAGGAGTGCAGGAAGCGGACCTGGGGGTCGGTGTCGACGGGCGGCAGCCCGGCGAGGGCCTGGTCCAGTTCGGGGACGTGGCGGCCGTCCAGCCAGTGGGAGGCGTGCGCGAGCAGCAGATCGCGAGGGCTCTCCAGCACGGGCTGCACCCACCAGCCCAGCCAGTACCAGGAGTTGAGCGTGCGGCGGTAGCGGGAGCGCTGCTCCCCGAAACGGTCCCGGTGCCGGAACATCCGCAGCAGCGCGGTCGTCGTGTCGACGCGCAGCGCGTGCAGCCCCAGCCAGCCGTCGGCCATCCCGGAGTCCATGCGCACGGCGGCGCGGAACTCCTCCTCCGCCTGCGGATACGCGCCCATGGTGTAGGCGTCCACGCCTCGCAGCCAGGCGAGGTCGGCCGGGGCCTGAGGGCCCTGCGTGCCGAAGTCCATCACGTCCCCCACAAAGCGTGCCCCCGTCGGTATGCCAACGAGCCGTCCCCCAGCCGGCGCTGCCCTGCTCGAACCGCTGTGCCACGGACCGGAGTTGCACCGTGCGCGAAGCAACCGTCCGTAGGTCGCGACGAGGGCATCGTACCTGCGGGGGCGGCGCGCCCGTAGGGTGCCGCACAGGCCGTTCGGCGAGGTGGGAGGGGACGCGGCGCACCCGCGCGCGGTGACCCAGGGTGAGCGTCCGGCGCCCCGAGGCGGCCGTGAAACCGGAAGAGGGCAGAACGAAGCCCCCGATCACGGGGGAACAACCGGGGGCTTCGCGTCTGCGGGCGGCTCCGATGCCGCACATTGAGAACGTAAGACCTGTCCGGCCCAGCGGTCAAGCCGAGTTGAAGCACTCCGGCAACTTGCCCCGCAAGTGCCTTCACAAGTTCAGCACACAGCGGGCGGCTCGTCACCGTGCGTGAGGGACTGGTCCGGTCCAACGGTCCCAGCAGGCCCCGCGAGCACCTCGTATCCCTCGTCTCGCTGCCGTACCAGGAGGTCGGCGAACGGCCGCGAGGGATCGTCGGCGAAATGCCGGCACTCCGCCGGAACCCACCGGTCCCAGAACTCCCGCTGTTCCTCGCCGTCACGGGACCTTCCTCGTGCCCAGGCCTCCTCGCGCGGCAGCTCCATCCACAGCAGCAGGGCCAGGTGGTGGCGCAGCGCCCGGCGCCCGGCGCCGACGCCCTCCACGAGGAGCACCGGGGCCGGCGGGAGCGGACGCGGCGGACCGAAGCGGCGGGCCCGCCAGTCGTAGGGGGCGTAGTGCGCGGTCCGGCCGTGGAACAGCGGCTCGATCACCTGCTCCAGCAGCCGGCCGGTCCAGTCGAACAGCGCGTCGTGGCTCGCGATGTCGTCGAGGCGCAGCACCGGCGCACCGCCCAGCGCCGCGGCCAACTGCCCGGCGAACGTGCTCTTTCCGGACCCGGCGTGCCCGTCGACGCCGACGAGCCGGACCGGGCCGCAGGAGGGGGAGAGGCGCCGGATGCGGGCGGCCAGGTCGCGGACGGCGGGGCCCGGTGCGGGGCGGAAGGAGGGATTCATCTCGCTCAGCACTCTAACGACGGGGTCCGGCACGGATGCCACTGGTCGACGCCAATATTGGTGGGCGCGGCGCGCGTCGAAGTGCTGGCAGGACACGGCGGGCTGTGCTCATATGTGGCGCACGCACGGATACGACCGGCCGTGCACGGCCTTGCCCCGCTCCTGCCCGACTCCGACATCCGGGGGTCCCCGTCATGCGCAGAGCCGAACCGCCCTCCCGCCGAACCGTCCTGGTCGCCGCGGTCGCCGCCGCCGTCACCGCGGGCGCGGGTCCGGCGGCCGCCGACCCCGAGGCCCCCGTGACGACCGACGCCACCGATCCCGCCCGGGCCGTCCCGGCCCGCACCGTCGACAACCGGGCCTGGGTCTCGTACGGCGACTGGCGCGGCGGTACCGCAAAGGGCACCGGGGCCGTCGCGGGTAGCCTCCCGGGCCTGGTGATCGCGAAGCCCGCCGGAACCGCCGCCTACACGGATCCGCACACCGGCAAGACCGCGGACTGGCAGTACGGCACCTGGACGTCCCCCGTCCACCGGCTCGCCGTCCCCGCCACCGAGGCGATCGTCACGTGGAACGCGCGCACCCCGGCCGGCACCTGGATCCAGGTCGAGATCAAGGGCACCTACACCGACGGCACAAGCACCCCCTGGTACGTGATGGCCCGCTGGGCGGCCGGCGACCAGGACATCCGGCGCACCTCGGTCGACGACCAGAGCGACGGCAAGAGCACCGTCTGGACCGACACCCTGGCGATCGACGACGCCTCCACCGGTCTGCGCCTCACGTCGTACCGGCTGCGCCTGACCCTCTACCGCAAGCCCGGCACCAAGGCGACCCCGACCGTGTGGCGGCTCGGTGTCATGGGCTCCGACGTGCCCGACCGGTTCACCGTCCCGGCGTCCGTGCCCCGCCTCGCGAAGGAACTGGCCGTCCCGCGCTACTCGCAGGAGATCCACAAGGGCCAGTACCCCGAGTACGACAACGGAGGCGAGGCCTGGTGCAGCCCGACGTCCTCCCAGATGGTCATCGAGTACTGGGGCGGCCGGCTCACCGACGGACAGCTGGCCTGGGTCGATCCCTCGTACGCCGACCCACAGGTCTGCCACGCGGCCCGCTTCACCTACGACTACCAGTACGGGGGCTGCGGCAACTGGCCGTTCAACGCCGCCTACGCGGCCACGTTCAAGGACCTGCGGGGCGTGGTCACCCGGCTCGGCTCGCTCACCGACCTGGAGACGCTCATCGCCGCGGGCATCCCGGCCATAACGTCCCAGTCGTTCCTCAAGGAGGAGCTCACGGGCGCCGGCTACGGCACCGCAGGGCACCTGATGACCGTCATCGGCTTCACCGCCGACGGCGACGTCATCGCCAACGACCCCTTCTCGGCGAGCAACGAGGCCGTACGGCGCGTCTACCGCCGGCGCGAGTGGGAGAACATCTGGCTCCGGACCAAGCGGTACAACGCCTCCGGCAAGGTCGTCTCGGGCACGGGAGGCGTCTGCTACCTGTACTTCCCGGCGCGCCCGAGCGCGGCCCAGACCAAGGCGCTGGCGGCCGTGGGCGTCCGCGTGTGAGCAAGCTCTCGGCCGCAAAAGCCGCGTCCGGTGGCAAGGTGGACGGAACTCCGGGGGAGTCCGTCCGTACCACCGAATGAGCGAGAAGCCATGACCGCACACTCAGCGACCGCCCCACGCGTCCGCACCGGCGGCCCTCAGGACGACGGTCCGAAGGTCGTCGAGCACCTCATGGGCTGGGCCCTCGTCGTGGTCGTGGCGATGCTCGTGACCCAGCTGGGGCTGCTGTGACCTGACCCACGGACCGGGAGTGGGGCCTGCCATACTGCGGAGGTCCCACCCCGCCCGTTGAGACCAGGGTCGAAATTGAATATCAGCCCCCAGCCCGCCGCGCGTCCCAGGGCCCGCGGCACCGAGCGTTCGATGGCGCGCCGTGCCGAACTCATCGCCATCGGGCGGAGGTTGTTCGCCGACACGTCCTACGACGCGCTGTCGATGGACGACATCGCCCGGCAGGCGCACGTCGCCAAGGGGCTGATCTACTACTACTTCCAGTCCAAGCGGGGCTACTACCTGGCCATCATCCAGGACTCGGTCGCCGAGCTGCTCACCCTGGCCGCGAGCGGTCTGGAACTGCCCCCGGTCGACCGGGTCCAGCGCACCGTCGACAGCTATCTGCGCTACGCCGAGCACAACCAGGCCGCGTACCGCACGATCGTGAGCGGCGGAGTCGGCTTCGACACCGAGGTGCACGCCATCCGTGACGGAGTGCGCGAGGCCGTCGTGACCACCATCGCCGAGGGTGCGTACGGCCGGGCCGACGTCGCCGCGCTGGCGCGGATGGGCCTGCTGTCCTGGGTGTGCGGTGTCGAGGGGGCCACGCTGGAATGGATCGACCGCCCCGAGCTGCCCCGCGACACCATGTGCGAGCTGCTCGTGAAGACCCTCGGCGGCGTCCTGCGCGCGATCGAGGAGCTCGACCCCGCCCATCCGGCACCGCAGCCCGCCCGCCGGGGCGCATGAGAAAGGGGCGGAGGGTCCGCCGGACCTCCGCCCCTCGCTCGGCGCGCTACCGGATGGCCTTGATCAGCTCACCGTTCGAGGTGTCGCCGCTCAGCTCCCAGAAGAACGTGCCGCCCAGTCCCTGCTGGTTCTTGTAGTTCATCTTGGTGCCGATGGTCGCCGGGGTGTCGTAACTCCACCAGTTGCCGCCGCACTTGGCGTACGCCGTGCCGGCCACCGTCCCCGTCGCCGGGCACGTGCTCTTGAGCACCTTGTAGTCCTCGATGCCCTGCTCGTACGTGCCCGCCGCCGGGCCGGTCGCGGTGCCGCCGGGGGCCGCCTGGGTGACACCCGTCCAGCCTCGGCCGTAGAAGCCGATGCCGAGCAGCAGCTTGGACGCGGGGATGCCGAGGCCCTTGAGCTTGGCGATGGTCGCCGAGCTGTGGTTGTCCGCCTTCGGGATGCCGGAGTACGAGGTCAGCGGCGAGTGCGGGGCCGTCGGACCGGCCGCGTCCCAGGCGCCGAAGAAGTCGTACGTCATCGGGTTGTACCAGTCGACGTACCGGGCGGCGCCCGCGTAGTCCGCCGCGTCGATCTTTCCGCCCGGGGTGGCGTCGGCGGTGATCGCCGCGGTCACGAGGTTCCGCTGACCGAACTTGGCCCGCAGCGCCTGCATCAGGTTCCTGAAGGCGGCCTTGCCGCTGGTGTCGCAGGTGGCGCCGCAGGTGTTCGGGTACTCCCAGTCGATGTCGATGCCGTCGAACACGTCCGCCCACTTGGAGTTCTCGACGAGGTCGTAGCAGGACTGGGCGAAGGCGGCCGGGTTCTTCGCGGCCTCACCGAAGCCGCCCGACCAGGTCCAGCCGCCGAAGGACCACAGGACCTTGAGATCCGGGTGCTTCTGCTTCAGCTTGCGCAGCTGGTTGAAGTTGCCGCGCAGCGGCTGGTCCCAGGTGTCGGCCTTGCCGTCGACGGACTCGGCGGCGGTGTAGGCCCGGTCGGTGGCGGCGTAGCCGTCGCCCATGGCGCACCTGCCGCCGGTGACGTTGCCGAAGGCGTAGTTGATGTGGGTGAGCCTGCTGCCCGATCCGGACGTCTCGATGTTCTTGACGTAGTACTTGCGGTCGTAGGTGCCCCATTCGGTGAAGTACCCGATGACCTTGGATCCGGCGGCCCTGGCGCCGGGAGCGGCCTTCGAACCGGCGGCGGCCTCCTGAGCCGAGGTCGCCGCGGTGGCGGAGGTGCCCGCGCCGGCCAGCAGACCGGCGCCGAGGACGGCGCAGCAGGCCGCGGACACGATGGCCCGGAAGCGGGAACGGTGGGGGGTGTGCATCCGGTGTCTCCTCGTGGGGAGAGGGGAACGCGCGCCGATTGGCATGAACGCGGTGAATCGGTGGAGCGAAACAGTAGGAGGACTAGACCAGTTGGGTCAATGGTGCGGACCAATTCCGCCGCTCCCGTCGCGCGCGGCCTATTCTTGAAGTGAGCGGTCGTTAACTGGTGACGGGATGCCTCCGATCGGGCATACTCACAGCGCACAGCCGCTGGTCAGCAGCTCTCGAGACCCGGGACTGCAAGCATCGGCCAGGCACCAGAACGACCCGGCGGCGCCGCCCCCACCCATGGGCCCGTCCGCCAGTGCCCGACAGGGAGGAGAGCGTCGCCATGCCCGACCGCGCCCCGCAGCCGGTGGACCGACAACTGCCCACGGAGGAGGCCCGGGACCTGATCTCACTCGTGCGCGACATCGCGCAGCAGGAGATCACCCCGCAGGCGGCCGAGGAGGAGGACGCCGGCCGCTTCCCGCGCGAGCTGTTCACCCTGCTCTCCCGCTCCGGGCTGCTGGGCCTGCCGTACGACTCCGAGTACGGCGGCGGTGACCAGCCCTACGAGGTCTACCTCCAGGTCCTGGAGGAGCTCGCCGCGGCCCGCCTCACCGTCGGCCTCGGCGTCAGCGTCCACTCCCTGGCCTCCTACGCGCTTGCCGCGTACGGCACCAAGGAGCAGCAGGTCGAGCACCTGCCCGCGATGCTCGGCGGCGGCCTGCTCGGCGCCTACTGCCTCTCCGAGCCGCACTCCGGCTCGGACGCGGCGGCCCTGCGCACCAAGGCCGTACGGGACGGCGACGACTGGGTGATCACCGGCACCAAGGCCTGGATCACGCACGGCGGCATCGCGGACTTCTACACGGTGATGGCACGCACCGGCGAGGAGGGCCCCCGCGGGATCAGCGCGTTCCTGGTGCCCGGCGACGCCGTGGGGCTGAGCGCCGCGGTGCCCGAGAAGAAGATGGGCATGAAGGGCTCGCCCACCGCACAGGTTCACTTCGACGGCGTCCGCGTCTCGGACGACCGCCGCATCGGCGAGGAGGGGCAGGGCTTCGCGATCGCCCTGTCGTCGCTCGACTCGGGGCGGCTCGGCATCTCGGCGTGCGCGATCGGTGTGGCACAGGCCGCGCTCGACGAGGCGCTCGCCTACGCGGCCGAAAGGCGCCAGTTCGGCAAGCCGATCGCCGACTTCCAGGGGCTGCGGTTCATGCTCGCCGACATGGCGACGCAGATCGAGGCGGGCCGTGCGCTCTACCTCGCGGCGGCGCGGCTGAAGGACGCGGGCCGGCCGTTCGCGCGGCAGGCGGCCATGGCCAAGCTGCACTGCACGGACACGGCGATGCGGGTCACCACCGACGCCGTGCAGATCCTCGGCGGCTACGGCTACACCGCCGACTTCCCGGCCGAGCGCTACATGCGCGAGGCCAAGGTGCTGCAGATCGTGGAGGGCACCAACCAGATCCAGCGGATGGTCATCGCCCGCCATCTCGTGGGTCCAGAGGGACGCTGAACTGGTCGAGGCCCCGCCAGGGGGCCGCGAGCCGCATCCACTCCGGGTCGTGCCGGCCCGGAAGGGTGCGGCCGCCCTCGGCCCAGGTCCGCATCAAGTCGCGGTAGATCGGCGGGTCCTGGTGGCGGGGCGGGGCCGGCCGAACCGATTCTGCGGGCGGCGGGACGTACAGGAGGCGCTGACGCCCGGTCGCTGAGGAGATGGGGGTCATACCAGGGCAACGCGGCAAACCCCGGACAGGTCACCGGATGACGGAATCGGGCGTTCGTTCAGTTCCGCACCCGGTTCCGGGCACACCGAACCGCACCACGGCGATCCGCGAGCCGCGGTGCGGTTCAGCTACGGGTGTGGAGCGAACGGCTCGGGAGAGCCCGCGCTCAGGCCGCGCGGCGCATGACCGGAACCCTGATGGGGCGTGAGCCCGGGCCGCCGACGTGCGAGAAGGGCTGGGTCCGCCAGTCGAGCCCCTGAGGGAGCGTCAACAGCAGTGCGGTGTCCTGCTCCTGCGGTTCCGCGGACTCGTCCGCGGCGTGGGCGTCCGTGGCCCTGCGGCCGGTCCCGGCGCAGACCGTGAGCCCGAAGGGGTTCCACGGCGAGGCGCACAGCGCGTGCTCCGGCAGAACCTCCTCGTCCGCCAGCAGGGCGATGGGCTGCGCGCAGTCCGGGCAGACGACCCGGAACATCTCGAACGTGTCGTAGGCGTCGGGTTCGTCGTCGTAGGCGTCGGGTTCGACGCCCTCCGGCTCGGGCTCGACGACGAGTTGCTGCCGCTTGGGTGCGGTGCGACCAGGGCGCTTAAGACTCTGCATTGTGTTCTCCCCCTCGGGCTGGGCCGTATCAGGCACTGCGGCCTCGACCACAGCAAGCACTTCCCGTCACCCCTGGGCGGTAATCACGAGAACATCACGGAGACCGTTCGAGGCCTGTGGCGTTCGTCACATGCCCCGTGCAGGTGTCCACTGCGGCGCATTTGTCCCCCGGACGGCTGACCGTCGGCTTCCGGCCACATCACGAACCGGGCATGACCTGGGCTGCTCAGGTATCCGAGGAGATCAACCGCCCTGTAGGTTCTTGCGCCATGGAGGAGCTGGACCGACAGATCGTGCAGCTGCTCGTCAAGGACGGGCGGATGAGCTACACCGACCTGGGCAAGGCCACGGGGCTGTCCACGTCGGCCGTGCACCAGCGGGTGCGGCGGCTGGAGCAGCGGGGTGTCATCCGGGGCTATGCCGCGGTCGTCGACCCGGAGGCCGTGGGGCTGCCGATGACGGCGTTCATCTCGGTGAAACCGTTCGATCCCAGCGCGCCGGACGACATCGCGGACCGGCTGGCCGGCGTGCCCGAGATCGAGGCGTGCCACAGCGTCGCGGGCGACGAGAACTACATCCTGAAGGTGCGAGTGGCGACGCCGCACGAGCTGGAGGAGCTGCTGGCCCGGTTGCGGTCGCTGGCCGGGGTGTCCACGCGGACGACGGTGGTGCTGTCCACGCCGTACGAGGCGCGACCGCCGCGGATCTGACCGGTGGTTCGGCGAGTGCGGGTCGTGTGCGGCTGATCGCGCACTTCCCCGCGCCCCTCATTCAGGCGTCACCCCCACCCCTGTGAGACTGTGCTCCATGAGTGAGTCCACCGCCCCGCCCAAGACCGTTCTTCTCCGCCGTGGAGAGGTCCACAGCCCCGCCGATCCCTTCGCCACCGCCATGGTCGTGGAGCGGGGGCAGGTCGCGTGGGTCGGGTCCGAGGGGGCCGCTGACGCCTTCGCCGACGGGGTGGACGAGGTGGTCGACCTCGACGGGGCCCTGGTCACCGCGGCGTTCACGGACGCGCATGTGCACACCACCGCCACGGGGCTCGCCCTCACCGGGCTCGATCTGTCCGGCGCACCCTCCCTCGAAGCCGCCCTCGCCCTCGTACGGGACTTCGCCGCCGAGCGTCCGGGCGACCGCGTCCTGCTCGGGCACGGGTGGGACGCCGCCCGCTGGCCCGGAGGCAGGCCCCCGACGCGGGCCGAACTCGACGAGGCGACCGGGCGCCGGCCCCTCTACCTCAGCCGGATCGACGTCCACTCGGCGGTCGTGAGCTCCGCCCTGCTCGACCTGGTTCCCGATGTCACCCGTGCGGACGGCCCGCTCACCACGGACGCCCATCACGCCGTGCGGCGCGCGGCGTTCGCCGCCGTGACGCCGCAGCAGCGCACGCAGGCGCAGCGCGCCGCCCTCGCGCACGCCGTCTCGCTCGGGATCGGCACGGTCCACGAGTGCGCCGGGCCCGAGATCTCCTCCGAGGACGACTTCACCGGCTTGCTGCGCCTCGCGGGGGAGGAGCCCGGGCCGCGGGTCGTCGGCTACTGGGCCGAGCAGGACGTCGCCAAGGCGCGGGAGCTGGGCGCGGCGGGCGCCGCGGGGGACCTGTTCGTCGACGGCGCCCTCGGCTCGCACACGGCCTGTCTGCACCAGCCCTACGCCGACGCCGGGCACACCGGCATCGCCTACCTGGACGCCGCCGCTGTCGCGGCGCACGTCGTGGCGTGCACGGAGGCGGGGCTGCAGGCCGGTTTCCACGCCATCGGCGACGCCGCCGTGGACGCCGTGGTGGAGGGCGTGCGCGCCGCCGCCGACAAGCTCGGGCTCGGCCGGATCCGGGCCGCCCGGCACCGCGTCGAGCACGCCGAGATGCTCACCCCGGAGAGTGTCGCCGCCTTCGCCGAACTGGGCCTCACCGCTTCCGTGCAGCCCGCGTTCGACGCCCTGTGGGGCGGCGAGGAGGGCATGTACGCGCAGCGGCTCGGGAAGGAGCGGGCCGGGGCCCTGAACCCCTTCGCGGCCCTGCTGCGCGCCGGTGTCCCGCTCGCGTTCGGCTCCGACAGCCCGGTCACCCCGCTCGACCCGTGGGGCACGGTCCGGGCCGCCGCCTTCCACCGCACGCCGGAGCATCGCGTCTCCGTGCGCGCCGCGTTCACGGCCCACACGCGCGGCGGCTGGCGGGCCGTCGGACGGGACGACGCGGGCGTGCTGGTCCCCGGCGCCCCCGCCGACTATGCCGTCTGGCGCACCGGCGAACTCGTCGTCCAGGCCCCGGACGACCGCGTCGCCCGCTGGTCGACGGACCCCCGCTCCGGCACCCCCGGACTGCCCGACCTCACTCCGGGCCACGACCTGCCCGTCTGCCTGCGCACCGTCGTGGGCGGACGCACGGTCTTCGTAGGGCCGGGCGAGTGATCTACGGGGGCGGCGCGCATGAAGTCGTGCGCCGCGCCCCCGGCACGCGACCTGCGCATCCTCGGCCCTGACCAGGGCTTTGCCGTAAGATGCGCAGGTCGGAGGGCTGTTGACAGGCGGCCGCAGGAGGCCGGTAGGTTCGTCCGAGTCCACCACCGGACGCCCGACCGGGAACGTCCGAGCACTCGCCGCGGCGCCGCCGGGTCAGGGACGGTGTGCCGCACCGGGGCACCGCCACTGGGAGCCAGGCTCAGGCCGGCGCAGCGCCGAGGGTACGTTCCGGCCGGTCGGGGAGGTGTGACCCGGGTGGGGCCCGGGCGCTCAGTAGACAACGGCTCTCGGTCGATCCGCAGCCGGCGGATCCCAGGCCGGCCCGAAGGGCGCCGGGCCCCCATCCGCCGTACGCGCACACCCGGAGGCGCCGTCTTACCCGCGTCTTGCGGATTCGACACCACGATTCGAACGTCCTGTCACGTCAGCGCAGGCGGGGCCCACTATGGTGGACCCCTGCGTATGAACATGAAGGGGCAGCAGTGAACGACGGCGACGGAACCCTCGCGGCAGAAGCCCAGGTGAGGAAGTTCGGCCCGCTCGGTACGGCCTTGGTGATCATCCCGACCTACAACGAGGCGGAGAACATCAAGAGCATCGTCGGCCGGGTACGCAAGGCCGTCCCCGAGGCGCACGTGCTCGTGGCCGACGACAACAGCCCGGACGGCACGGGCAAGCTGGCCGACGAAGTGGCCGTCGAGGACGACCACGTCCACGTGCTGCACCGCAAGGGCAAGGAGGGCCTCGGCGCCGCCTACCTCGCGGGCTTCCGCTGGGGCCTGGAGCGCGACTACGGCGTGCTGGTCGAGATGGACGCCGACGGCTCCCACCAGCCCGAGGAGCTGCCCCGTCTGCTCACCGCTCTCAAGAGCGCCGACCTGGTCCTGGGCTCGCGCTGGGTGCCGGGCGGCCGGGTGGTGAACTGGCCGAAGTCCCGCGAGGTGATCTCCCGGGGCGGCAGCCTGTACTCGAGGCTGGCGCTCGACCTGCCGCTGCGCGACATCACCGGCGGCTACCGCGCCTTCCGCCGCGAGACCCTGGAGGGCCTCGGCCTCGACGAGGTCGCCTCGCAGGGGTACTGCTTCCAGGTCGACCTAGCGCGCCGCGCGGTACGGGCCGACTACCACGTGGTCGAGGTGCCGATCACCTTCGTCGAGCGTGAACTCGGCGATTCCAAGATGAGCCGCGACATCCTCGTCGAGGCGCTGTGGCGCGTCACGGCCTGGGGAGTGGGAGAGCGGGTCGGCAAGGTCACGGGGCGCGGCGGCAGACCCTCGAAGCCGTGACCGCGCGCCCGACGGGACCGGGCCGGACCTTCACAGAAACAGCTGATGGTGGCCTTATCCCGTGCTGAGCCGGGGCCAGGCACACTGGAGGCATGACGACTGGCGCTCAGACCCCGCTGCCCCCTGCCCGGCCCCAGCGCTCCCGGCTGCGTACGTTCCTGCCGCTGGGCGTCGCCGCGTGGTTCGTGCTGGAGATCTGGCTGCTCATGCTGGTCGCGGGGGCGACCAGCGGGCTGGTGGTCTTCCTCGTCCTGCTGGCGGGTCTCGTCCTGGGCTCGCTCGTCATCAAGCGGGCCGGCCGACGGGCCTTCCGCAAGCTCTCCGAGGCGCTGCAACAGCAGCAGAGCGGTGTGATGCCCGACGCGGCGCGGCCCAACAGTGAGGGCAACGGCCTGATGATGCTGGGCGGTCTGCTCCTGATCATCCCCGGCCTGGCGTCGGACGCGGTGGGCCTGCTCCTGCTGCTGCCGCCGGTCCAGAAGGCCGTGAGCCGCTCGGCGGAGCGCACCTTCGAGCGCAAGCTCAGGGAGGCCCGCCCGGGCACCCTGGGCGGCGCCTTCCAGCAGGCCCGGATGCACCAGCCCGACGGCAAGGTCGTCCAGGGCGAGGTCATCAGGGACGAGCCCGGGGGCGCCCCACAGCCGCCCCACCCGCCGCTGACGCACTGAGCCCTCCCCGGGTGCACACGCCCGGGCACCGGGCAAGCGCCTGGCCAGGGCGCCGGACACCCGGCAGCTCCGGGCACCGGGCAGCGCGAGCCCGGGTGTCGGACACCCGGCAGCCCCCGGGTGTCGGACAGGGCGGCAGCCTCCGGGCGCCGGACCAGCGCCAGTCCCGGGCACCGGACACCTGGCAGCTTCGGGTGTCAGACACCCGGCAGCCCCCGGGTGTCGGACACGGCGGCAGCCTCCGGGCGTCGGGCACCCGGCAGCTCCGGGCACCGGGCAAGCGTCAGTCCCGGGCACCGGACACCCAGCAGCCCCGGGCGTCGGACACGGCGGCAGCCTCCGGGCGCCGCAGACCCGGCAGATCCGGGCACCGGGCAAAGCGCGAGCCCGGGTGTCGGGCACCCGGCAGCCCCGGGCGCCGGACAAGCGGCAGCCCCCGGCGCCGGACACCCGGCAGCCCGTGCAGCGAACACGCGGAAGACCGCGGGCGCCGTACTTCTCGTACGGCGCCCGCGGTCTTCTGATGCGCTGTTACTTCGGCCAGGCCCTCGCGGGGCTATGCCGACTTGCGGCTGTCGCGGGGATGAACAGCGATGTTCATCGCCCCGGATCGCAGAACCGCCAGGCGCTCCTCGAGGACCTCTTCGAGCTCCTCGCGGGTGCGCCGCTCCATCAGCATGTCCCAATGGGTACGCGCGGGCTTGGCCTTCTTTTCTTCCGGGCCGTCGCCGTCCACCAGGAGTGCCTGGGCCCCGCAGACCTTGCACTCCCACTCCGGCGGGATCTCCGCCTCGACCGAGAAGGGCATCTCGAAGCGGTGCCCCTTCTCGCATGCGTACTCCACGGCCTGGCGCGGGGCCAGGTCGATGCCGCGGTCCGTCTCGTAGCTGGTCACCACGAGGCGCGTGCCGCGAAGAGCTCGCTCACTCATGAATCGTGCCTCCCGGGCTTGTCGCCCACAGGACAGGTGTCGCTGTCGTCGTCATCCGGTCAACGTCCGGTCGGCGGTAAAGATTCCCGTTCCGAGTCCCGTTCCGGGTCATGCGTCGCCGTCGTAGCCGCCCTTGTTGTACCCACCAGCGCCCGGTTTGTCACATCTGATAGCAGATATAACCCAGCGTTTCGGCATCTTTGACGCGCAGTAACGGTCCGCCTGGCAGGCCAAACGCGTACACTACAGCCCTTTCGCTCCGAGTGCTAAATCCTGTCGGGAACCGGATTCCCCGCTTCGCCGATCGCACGCCGCACCGGCACCCGCGCGAGCAGGACGAACCCGAGAACGAAGAAGGCCACCAGCGAGATGATCGCGTCCCGGTAGCTCCCGGTCAGCTGGTAGGTGATCCCGAACAGCAGCGGCCCGAGCCAGCTCATGCCGCGGTCGCTCATCTCGTACGCCGAGAAGTATTCGGCCTCCTTGCCCGGCGGGATCAGGTGGGAGAACAGCGAGCGCGACAGTGCCTGGCTGCCGCCCAGGACCAGGCCGATCCCGGCGGCCAGGACGAAGAACCACACCGGCGCCCCGGCCGGCAGGAAGTACCCGGCCGCCAGCGTCACCGTCCACGCGACCAGCGAACCGAGGATCGTGCGCTTGGCCCCGTACGCCCGGGCCAGCCGGCCCATGGTCAGCGCGCCCGCCACCGCCAGCACCTGCACCAGCAGCACGGCACCGATGAGGGTGGACTGCCCGAGCCCGAGCTCCTCGGAGCCGTAGACCGAGGCCTGGGAGATCACAGTCTGGATGCCGTCGTTGTAGACGAGGTAGGCGAGCAGGAAGGCCAGCGTCAGCGGGTGGCGGCGCATGTCGCGGACCGTCGCCGCGAGCTGCTTGAAGCCCGGCAGGGCCGCCTCCCGCCCGGCCGTCCTGCGATCGCGCAGCCGCCGCAGCGGGATGAGGGCGAACGCGCCCCACCACAGGCCCGCCGAGGCCAGGCAGACGCGGACCGCCGTGCTCTCGGAGAGGCCGAAACCCTCGTGCCCCGTGTAGAGGACCAGGTTCGCGACGAGGACCAGTGAACCCGCCGCGTAGCCGAAGGCCCAGCCGCGGGAGGAGACGGCGTCCCGCTGCTCGGGCGGGGCGATCTGCGGCAGGTAGGAGTTGTAGAGCATCATCGCCACGGACTGCGCGGCGTTCGCGACGATCAGGAGGGCCCCGCCCAGCAGGTAGCGGTCGCCATCCAGGAAGAACATGGCCGCCGTGGCCGTGGCGCCGGTGTAGGCGGCGGCCGCGAGCAGGGGCTTCTTGCGGCCGGTGCGGTCGGCGGCGGCGCCCACCAGCGGCATCACCAGCACGGCCACGATCACCGACAGGGACACCGAGTAGGCGAAGAAGGAGCCGGCCCGCACCGGGATGCCGAGGGGATGGACGTACCCGTCGGCGTCCGCGGCCGACTTGGCGACCGAGGTCAGATAGGGGCCGAGGAACACGGTCAGCACGCTCGTCGAGTAGACGGAGCAGGCCCAGTCGTAGAAGTACCAGCCGCGCTGCTCGCGCCTCAGCTCCGCCGCACCGTCGGCCGGCGGTGTCCGCACGGTGTCGTTGCCCACCCGTGCCCTCGCTTCCCCATGAACGCGCAGAGGGGTCGGACGTGGGCCTCAGGCCCAGACGCCGCGGTCCTCCATGACCTTGCGCAACGTGTCGATGTGATCGGTCATGATGCCATCCACGCCCAGGTCGAGAAGCCGGTGCATGCTCTCGGCGTCATTGACGGTCCACACGTGCACCTGGAGCCCGCGTGCATGGGCGGCGTGCAGGAAGCGCCGGTCCACGACCTGGATCCCCGACTGGATCTCGGGGACCTGGGCGGCCACCGCCGAGCGGCGGACCGCGGCCGGCAGTCCCCAGGAGCGCAGCCGCAGGCCCAGCACGCCGCGTGTGCCGTAGGACGTGGCCAGGCGGGGGCCGGCCAGTCGCTGGGCGCGGACCACCCGTGCCTCGGAGAACGAGCCGAGGCAGATCCGCTCCCAGGAGTCCGTCCGGCCGACCAGGTCGAGGAAGGGCAGCAGGGCGGCCTCCGCCTTGACGTCCACGTTCCAGCGCACGCCGGGGAAGGTCTCCAGGAGCTCCTCGAAGAGGGGCAGCGGTTCCCCGTCCGCCACGCGCGCCTGCCGTACCTCCTGCCACGGCAGATCCGCGATCCGGCCGGCGCCGTCCGTCATCCGGTCCAGGGTCGCGTCGTGGAAGGCGACGAGTCTGCCGTCCCGGGTGGTGTGCACATCGGTCTCGATGTACCGGTATCCGGCCTCGACCGCGCACCGGAACTGCCGCACGGTGTTCTCCAGGCCGTCCGCGGCTCCACCTCGGTGGGCGAAGGCGATGGGGCCGGGATGGTCGAGGTAGGGATGGCGTATCCGCGGGGTCACGGACGCAGTATCGCCCCTCGGGGTTGACCGGTGGCAACGGTGGTGCTGACGCCGGATGCCGCGGGGACGGCGAACACGCGCAGGAACGCCTGGGCCAGGGGGCCGATCGCCAGGGCGTACAGAAGGGTGCCGATCCCGACGGTGCCGCCGAGGGCGAAACCGGTCGCGACGACGGTGAGCTCGATGCCCGTGCGCACCAGCCGGATCGAGACGCCGGTGAGCTGGTGCAGTCCGGTCATGAGGCCGTCCCGGGGGCCCGGTCCGAAGCGGGCCGCGATGTACAGGCCGGTCGCCGCGCCGTTCAGGACGATCCCCGCCAGCATCAGCGTGATGCGCGGCACCAGGCCGTGCGCGTCGGGCACCAGAACCAGCGCCGCGTCCATCGCCATGCCGATGACCAGCACGTTGGAGATCGTGCCAAGGCCCGGCCGCTGGCGCAGCGGGATCCACGCGAGCAGCACCGCCGCGCCCACGAGGGTCAGGACGACGCCGATCGACAGACCGGTCCGCTCGGCCAGCCCCTGGTGCAGCACGTTCCACGGCTCCAGGCCGAGCCCCGACCGGACGAGCAGAGCCGAACTCGCGCCGTACAGCGCGAGACCGGTGTAGAGCTGGACGAGTCGCCGGGTGAGCCGGTCCCGCGTGAACATGATGCGCCCCCTGTGTGGCGGTAGTGGACTGCTGCATGACACCCTGTGGCTTGAGTGGAGAGGCCATCCATGGCCAATCCGGGGAAGGTGGACTGATTTCGATGGCGGAGTGGACTTCGGCCGTGGGTGCGGCGCAGCTCGCCCGGCTCCTCGGCTCCCAGCAGGACCGCCCGGCGGGACCCGGCACGCGCCGGCCGCCGGCCTACCGTGCCCTCGCCGACGGCATCCGGCTGCTGGTGCTCGAAGGACGGGTCCCGGTGGCAGCCCGGCTGCCCGCCGAACGAGAACTCGCCCTCTCCCTGTCCGTCAGCCGCACGACGGTCGCCGCCGCGTACGAGGCGCTGCGCAGCGAGGGGTTCCTGGAGTCCCGGCGCGGCGCCGGCAGCTGGACCGCCGTCCCGGCCGGGAACCCGCTGCCCGCGCGCGGTCTCGAGCCCCTGCCTCCGGAGGCCCTCGGCTCGCTGATCGACCTCGGCTGCGCCGCCCTCCCCGCTCCCGAACCCTGGCTCACCCGGGCCGTCCAGGGCGCCCTGGAGGAACTGCCGCCCTACGCGCACACGCACGGCGACTACCCCGCCGGGCTGCCCGCGCTGCGGGCGATGATCGCCGAGCGGTACACCGCGCGCGGGATTCCGACCATGCCCGAGCAGATCATGGTGACGACCGGGGCGATGGGCGCGATCGACGCCATCTGCCATCTGTTCGCCGGGCGGGGTGAGCGCGTCGCCGTCGAGTCGCCCTCGTACGCCAACATCCTCCAGCTGATGCGGGAGGCCGGGGCCCGGCTGGTGCCCGTGGCCATGGCCGAGGGGCTCACCGGGTGGGACATGGACCGCTGGCGGCAGGTCCTGCGGGACGCCGCCCCCCGCATCGCGTACGTCGTCGCCGACTTCCACAACCCGACCGGGGCGCTCGCCGACGAGGACCAGCGGCGGCGGCTGGTGGACGCGGCACGGTCCGCGGGGACGGTGCTGATCGCGGACGAGACGATGAGCGAGCTGTGGCTCGACGCGGACGTGCGGATGCCGCGGCCGGTGTGCGCGTTCGATCCCGCCGGGTCGACGGTGATCACGGTGGGGTCGGCCAGCAAGGCGTTCTGGGCCGGAATGCGGATCGGGTGGGTGCGGGCCGCGCCGGACGTGATCCGCAGCCTGGTCGCCGCCCGGGCCTACGCCGATCTCGGTACGCCGGTGCTGGAGCAGTTGGCGGTGAACTGGCTCTTCGGGACCGGGGGCTGGGAGCAGGCCGTGGAGGTGCGGCGGGAGCAGGCGCGGTCGAACCGGGACGAGCTGGTGGCCGCGGTGCGGCGGGAGCTGCCCGGGTGGGAGTTCGAGGTGCCGCAAGGCGGATTGACGCTGTGGGTGCGCACGGGCGGCCTGTCCGGGTCACGGCTGGCCGAGGCGGGGGAGCGCGTGGGCGTGCGGGTGCCGTCCGGGCCGCGGTTCGGGGTGGACGGGGCCTTCGAGGGGTACGTGCGGTTGCCGTTCACCGTGGGCGGCGCGGTGGCCGAGGAGGCCGCCGTGCGGCTGGCCGCTGCGGCGGCGCTGGTGGAGAGCGGTGCGGTGGGGAACGCGGAGGCGCCGCGTACGTTCGTGGCGTAGCGCCGGACGGGTACGTCGGCCGGGGGGGGCGAAAGCCGGAGGCCTGGCTAGGTCTCCTTGGTCAGGACGGGCACCGCGGCCGGAGCCGCTTCCGGCGTCTGCGGGGCCCCGGGCTCCGGTTCCGGCTCCGCTTCCTCCGCCGCCGGCTCCGGTGCGTCTTCCGACTGGTCCTGCTCCGGGATCGTCTCGCCGTCCGCCGGGGTCGTGCGCGGCGGCAGCAGGCTGAGGACCGCCTCGCAGAGGGCGTCGGGCGTCGCGTCGTCGTAGGGGTTCGGGGTGGCCGGCACCTGGAGGCGGTGGACCGGCCCCGAACCGAGGCGGGCATAGCCGCGGCCGGGCGGGAGCTCGTCGATCGGAGTGGTGTGCGGGGGCGCGCCCAGGACCGACTCCAGTTCCTCCGCCGTCGCCGGGCCGAGGACCACACGGGCGCGGGTGTGCCGGCGCACCGGGTCGCTCAGGGCGTCCATGCTGTCCAGCTGGTCGGCCACGACCACCGTCACGTTCGCCGGGCGGCCGTGCCGGAGGGGGACCTGGAGGAGGGACTGCGGATCCTTGCGGCCGTCCGCCGTGGCCAGGTGGGTGAAGGCCGTCGGACGGTCGAGGAGGATCCACAGCGGGCGCTTGGTGTCGTCGGGCGGCGGGTCGCCGGCCTGGTGGGCCCGGTTGGCGGCGATGAGGCGGCGCTCCGTCTCGGTCGCCGCCCACTCCAGGCTGGCCGTGACCCCGGCGAGCCCCGCCTCGACCGCCAGGACGCCGTCCCGGCCGGTCAGGCAGGCGTACTCGCCGGTGCCGCCGCCGTCGATGATCACCACGTCGCCGTGGAGCAGGGCCTGCAGGGCGATGGACCGCAGCAGGGTGGAGGTGCCGCTGCCCGGCTGGCCGAGAGCCAGCAGGTGCGGCTCGGTGGAGCGCAGGCCCGTGCGCCAGACGACCGGCGGCACGTCCCGTTGCCGTTCCCCTTGGGTGAGGGGGAGCGTGCGCTGGACCCGGGTGGGGTCGGTGAAGCCGAGAACCGTCTCGCCGGGGGTGGTGACGAAACGCTGGGCTGCGATGTCGACGGGCAGCGGCAGGAGTACGCCCACTGTCAACTGGTTGCCCTCCTCGTCCCACGTGAAGTGGTATTCGCGGCCCCGGCCCGACTTGGCCGCGAGGAGGTGCTCGATCCGGGCGCGGGCCTCGGCCTCGCCGTCGGTGAAGTACGCCGGGTAGCGGATCACCAGCTGCGAGATGCGGCCTCCGCCGTCGAAGGCGTAGGTGGGGAAGGCCTTGTCCCAGGCGCCGCCGTGGGAGTACAGCGGCTCGGGGTCCTCGGCGGCGGAGAAGTACGGCACCAGCGCCTCGTACAGCGACGTCAGCCGCTGGGTCTGCGACTCGTCGGGCCCGTCGGACGCTGCCGGAGAGCGGTCCCGGCCCTGCCACGCCGCCGCCGCCATCAGGGTGATGGCGGCGAGCAGCGGTCCGTACGGCACCAGCGCCACGACCAGGACCACGGAGGCCGCCAGGAACAGCAGCGCCCCCCGTCGCTCCTTGGGCGTCTCGGTCCATCTGCGCCGTCCGGCCGCTGCCAGCCGGCGCAGACCCCGCGCGATCGTGATCAGCGGGTGGAGGACGTCGGTGGCGCTGTCGGCGGCCGTCCGGGCCAACTCCCGGCTCCGGGCGAGCTGCGCGCTGCCGTTGCTCAGAATGCGGGGGAGGGGGCGCCGGGCCACTGCTGCCTCCAGGGAGTGCGTACAGGCGGGATGCGTACGGGAGCGTGGCGTCAGAACTTGATGCCGCCGAGGAGGCTCGCCAGGCTCTCGCCGCCCGCCTTGATGCTCGGGGCGATGGCCGTACTCGCCAGATAGAAGCCGAACAGCATGGCGACCACGGCATGGGACGCCTTCAGTCCGTCCTTGCGGAAGAAGATGAAGACGACGATGCCGAGCAGGACCACGCCTGAGATGGAGAGGATCATTTGAGTTCTCCTGGTTTCGCGGGGACAGTCACCATGAGTACTTCCAGGCTCACAGCATGTATCCATACGATAAAAGGTGCAACTGGGTGAAAATCGAACGATTTGCACCCAGTGGCGGAGTGGTCCCGGGCCCGGTGGAGCCGGGTGGTTGCGCTTGTCCGGGTCTGTGCTGATCTTTACCTCGGGCACATCGGGTCATGTGCCGCACGAGCCAGTACCCTGGCGATTCACTCGTACGGCTGCGTCCCTCGCAGTCGTACGCACCGAGACGATGCGCAGTGGAGAGGCGGTCCGGCCGATGACCGAAGTCCCCGACCCCGAGGTCGTGGAGCTGGCGACGAAGATCTTCGATCTGGCCCGGCGGGGACAGACCGAGGCGCTCGTGGCGTACGTCGAGGCGGGTGTTCCGGCCAACCTCACCAACGACCGCGGCGACTCGCTCGTGATGCTCGCCGCCTACCACGGCCACTCCGACGCGGTGCGTGCGCTGCTGGAGCGCGGCGCCGAGGCCGACCGGGTGAACGACCGGGGTCAGACCCCGCTCGCCGGAGCGGTCTTCAAGGGCGAGACGGACGTGATCAAGGCCCTTCTGGAGGGCGGCGCCGATCCGTCGATCGGAACGCCGTCGGCCGTCGACACCGCCCGGATGTTCGGGCGGACGCAATTGCTCGAACTGTTCGGCGAGCACTGAACCGACAGGTCTGACCAGCACAGACACGGAAAACGGGGGAGGCGGTACAGGGCCGCCGAAATTTCGGTCGCGGCGGACGAGAGTGCCGAGTCATCATGACGACGTGGTTCACGGACGTGATGGTTGGGCAGGTTTTGCCGCACCGCGCGGGCCGTGACGCGGTCCGCAAGGGCCACCGACGAGAGGCAGAGGAAGATGGTCTACAGCAAGCAGGAAACGGCGGGCACTCCGACGTGTTGTCGCGCGGCCAGGTAGTACACGTCCCCGGTTGCGTCGACGCTTGATGTGAGGCTGTTTCCCATGTTCGATCCGGTCATAGCGCCTAGCGGTACGCTGCTCGGCCTGCTTCAGCGGGGCCGCGGCGACGGCACGCTGCACGCGCTCACCGCCCCGCGCCCCGAGGCGCTGGCGGCGTTGAACCACTGTGTGCTGCGCGATCCCCGCCACGACTGGCAGGTGGAGAACCGCTCCCTCTACTACGCCCGCCTCTACCTCGACCTGAACGGCGAGCTGGACGAGGTCGAGGCGCATCTCTTCTGCGCCGAGGACGTCCTCGACACCGACGAGACCCGCACCGGGCTCGCCCTCGCCGTCCTCGGGCACCTCGCCTCCTACGGCAGGCGGGACGCGCTGGAACTGCTGCGCAGGTACGCCGCCCACGGGTCCAACTGGGCCTGGGCCCTCGACGAACTCGCCCTCAGGGACGACGACGCGGGCCTGCGCGCCCTTGCCGCACCCGTCCTCGCCCGGTTCCCCGCCGACCCGGAGGGCGATGCCGAACTGGCCGCCACCGTCCGGGACGCCTTCGAGCCCCGGCCGTGGCGCCTGTGGGCCGAGGATCCGCGCGCATCCGTCGCCGCACGCGTGCGTGCCGCTCACGAGACGGGGTCCTTCGACCGCTGGCAGCGGCAGATGCGGCCCTCCGGCCCCCGCCCGGGGTGGAGCGTGCAGGCCGTCTTCGAGTGGGCCCAGCAGGGCATCGACCGCGGTGCCGCCCTCCATGTGCCGGCCGCCCGCTGTCTCACCGCCGTGGCGGGCCCCGAGGACCGGGCCGAGATCGTCCGGGCGGCGCGGGACGGCACCGACGGAGCCCGGTGCACGGCCCTGAGGTACCTCGCCGACGGCAACGATCCCGACGCCCTAGATCTCATCGAGGGCGCGGTCACCACCGGCTCGACCCTCGTCGTGGACGCGGCCGTCGACGCCTTCGAACGAATGCGCTCACTGGCCGCCGTGGACCGCGCGCGCGGCTGGGCCCCGCGACCCGACGCGCTGGGCGCGGCCGCCGGACGCGTCCTCGCCTGCCGGGGCGGGGTGCAGGACCGCGACCTGGTCCTCGCCGCGCTACGTGAGGCCGTGAGGGGCGAAGGCCCCGACGCCCAGACCCTGTGGACCCTCGTGGACGGCACCGGACGGCTCGGCATCGCCTGCGCCGCCCCCGTACTGCGCCACGTCTACCGCGAGACCGCCTCCTCCCATCTGCGCGGCCGCGCCGCCCGGGCCCTGGCCGCCACCGACCCCTCCTTCGCCACCGGCTTCGCCGTCGAGTGCCTGTGGGACTGCGAGGAGACCACCCGGGAGATCGCCGCCCGGCACGCCGAGACCGGCGACACCCGTGTCGTCGAGCGACTGCGACGGCTCGCCGCCGACCCGGCCGAGGAGGACGAGGTGCAGACGGCCGTACGCAGCCGGATCGGGCCCGAGGAGACCGCTGTGTGACCCCCCTCCGACGGGAGGGCGGGGCGGATGCACGCCTCCGGGGTGAACACGGGATGACTCGCGGGTCAGGAGGGCATGGACGCCGCCTGACCTGCGCGGGTGCACCTCAGAACGCTCATAGGACGTTCCTCGGCCGGAAAGATCCACGTTGACGCGGCCACGTCCGGCACGGCGACAACAGCGGTATGCGTGTCGTCATCGTGACCGAATCCTTTCCCCCCGATGTGAACGGCGTGGCCCACTGCGCGCTCCAGACCGCCCGGCACCTCGTCGATCGCGGTCACGCCCCCGTCGTCGTCGCCCCGGCCCCCGCGCCCGGCAACAAGCCCGACGCCTCAGCGCCGTGCCCCGTCGTCCACGTCCCCTCCCTCCCGCTCCCCGGCTACCCCCAGGTGCGCGTCGCCCTCCCCAGCCGCCGCCTGGCCGCCACCCTCGTCGAGCACCGCGCCGATGTCGTCCACCTCGCCAGCCCCTTCGTCCTCGGTGTGCGCGGCATGGCCGCAGCCGCGCGCCTCGGCATCCCGGCCGTCGCCGTCTACCAGACCGACCTGGCCGGCTACGCCCGTACCTACATGGGCGCCGGCGAGGCTGCTGCCTGGCGGCGCATCCGCTCCGTGCACGGCGCCTGCGACCTCACCCTCGCCCCGTCCAGCGCTGCCCTGCGTGACCTGGAGACCCACGGTGTGCCGCGCGTCGAGCTGTGGCCGCGCGGCGTGGACACCGAGCGCTTCCGGCCCGACCGGCGTGACGAGACCCTGCGGCGGGAACTCGCCCCGAACGGCGAGGTGATCGTCGGCTACGTCGGCCGGCTCGCCCCCGAGAAGCAGGTCGAACTCCTCTCCGACGTCTGTGCCCTGGAGGGCGTCCGAGTCGTGATCGTCGGCGACGGACCCAGCCGGCCCGGTCTGGAACAGGCGCTGCCGGGTGCCGTCTTCCTCGGCCGGCGCACCGGTGACGACCTCGCCCGGGTCTTCGCCTCGTTCGACGTCTTCGCCCACACGGGCCCGTTCGAGACGTTCTGCCAGACGGTCCAGGAGGCCATGGCCAGTGGCCTGCCGGTGGTGGCGCCCGCCGCGGGCGGGCCGCTGGACCTGGTCGCGCACGGGCGTACCGGCCTGCTGGTGCCGCCGCGCGACGCGAGCGCCGTCCGCGACGCGGTGCGGTCCCTGGCCGCCGACGCCGGGCTGCGGGCCGCCTTCGGCGCCGCCGGGCGCGCCACGGTCGAGGGCCGCACCTGGGCGGCCGTCGGAGACCAGCTGATCGGGCACTACGCCAAGGTGCTCGCCGGGCGCCGGACGGCGGTGGCGGCATGATCGACTCCCGCTCCGGCGGCAGCACCCGGTCGCTGCGGATCGTCCGGCTCGCCAACTTCGTCGCCCCCTCCTCCGGTGGTCTGCGCACCGCGCTGCGTGAACTCGGCAAGGGCTTCAAGGCGGCGGGCCACGAACCCGTCCTCGTGGTCCCCGGCGAGCGCATGAGCGACCGGGAGACCGAGCAGGGGCGGGTGATCACTCTTCCGGGGCCGCTGCTGCCCGGCACCGGCGGCTACCGCGTCCTCGCCGACAAGCGGCGGGTGGCCCGGCTCCTGGAGGAACTCGCCCCCGACCGGCTGGAGGTGTCCGACCGGACGACCCTGCGCTGGACCGGCAAGTGGGCGCGCCGCGCCCGGATCCCGGCCGTGATGGTCTCCCACGAGACGGCCGACGGGGTGCTGCGCACCTGGGGTGTGCCCGAGGGGGCCGCCCGGCGTGCCGCGGACGCCCTCAACGTCCGTACGGCCCACACCTACGCGCGCGTGGTGTGCACCACCGAGTTCGCCGAGCGGGAGTTCGTGCGGATCGGGGCCCGCAACGTCGTCCGGGCCCCGCTCGGTGTCGATCTGGTGCAGCGTCACCCGGCGCTGCGCGACCCGGAGGTACGGGAGCGGCACGCGCGCGTCGACGAGACGCTGCTCGTGATGTGCTCGCGGCTGTCCGTGGAGAAGCGGCCCGGCACGGCGCTGGACGCCCTCCAGGCGCTGCGGCGGAGCGGCCGCCGGGCCGTGCTGGTGGTGGCCGGGGACGGTCCGCTGCGGGCCGGGCTCGAACGGCGGGCGCGCGAAAGCGGCCTGCCGGTCACCTTCCTCGGGCACGTCTCCGACCGCGGGCTGCTGGGTGCGCTCCAGGCGTCCGCCGACGTGGCACTGGCCCCGGGGCCGGCCGAGACCTTCGGGCTCGCCGCGCTGGAGGCCATGGCCTGCGGCACGCCCGTGGTAGCGAGCGCCTCGTCGGCGCTGTCGGAGGTGATCGGTGCCGCCGGTGCCGTCGCGGCGGACCACGGCGAGGCGTTCGCTGACGCTGTGGACCTCCTGCTGGAACGCCGGGAGGCGGACCGGCGCGAGGCGGCACGCGCGCGTGCGGAGTGCTTCGGGTGGAACGCGGCGGTCGACGCGTTTCTCGCCGCGCACGACGTGGCCGTCCCCGTGCGTCCGGTTCGGCCGTTCGTGCCCGGGGGCGTGGCATGAGACCCCCGGGGCCCGGCCCGCTCGGGCCGCCGCGATTCGTGGCCCTCGGGGACTCGCTCACCGAGGGTGTGGGAGACCCCGTCGGAGGCGGGGCGTGGCGCGGCTGGGCCGCGCTGCTCGCCGACGGGCTTTCCGAGGAGCCGGCCGCGTTCACCAACCTCGCGGTGAGCGGCTCACAGACCCGGGACGTGCTGGAGCGGCAGCTGCCGGCCGCGCTGGACCTGCGGCCCGGCCTCGTGTCCGTGGTCGTCGGCGTCAACGACACCCTGCGCTGCACGTTCGACATCCAGGCCGTGGCCACCCGGCTCGACCGGGTGTACGCGGCCTGTACGGAGCACGGCGCCGTCCTGCTCACCGCGTGCCTGCCCGACCCGGGCAGGATGCTCGGCGTGCCGGCCGCCCTCGCCGATCCACTGGCCCGGCGGCAGCGGGCCGTGAACATGGTGGTGCACGCCCTGTCCGAGCGGTACGGGGCGCTGCACCTGCACGCGTGCGAGGGCGACTGGACCACCGACCGTGCCCTGTGGAGCGCGGACCGGCTGCACCCCGGGGAACGCGGGCACCGGCAACTTGCCCTGCGCTTCCACGCGCTGCTCGCGGAGCACGTCCTCGCTACGGGGCCCGCTCCGTCGGCGGAACCCGAGTTCCCCGCCCCGGCGAAGGCGGCGAGCCTGTGGTGGCTGGCCACGGCCGGCACCGGCTGGGTGGCACGCCGATGCACCGACCTGCTGCCCCAGCTCCTGACCCTGGCCGCCGAGGAACTCCGGCACCGCGCCCGCGGCACGAGCGCCCGGCTCGACCTGCGGGCCTCGGCCGCGGTGTCCGCCGCGCTGGCCGCCCTGGCGGTGGTGGAGCGGGCGGACGCGGCCTAGGTCTGAAACTGACGGACGTTATAGACAGGTGGGTCTCCCGCAGAGGCGGGGTTTAGCGGCGGCGTACGGCCACGAAGCGGACCGGTGTGCCCGGGACCGCCTGAGCGGCGGCCGGGAGGTCGGCGGCGCGGACGACGGCGATCACCGGGTAGCCCCCGGTGGTCGGGTGGTCGGCCAGGAACACCACCGGCCTGCCGTCCGGCGGGACCTGCACGGCGCCCAGGACCATGCCCTCGCTGGCGAGTTCACCCGGCCAAGCCCGCTCCAGGGCGGGCCCCTCGGTGCGCAGGCCGATGCGGTTGCTCGCGGAGGACACCCGGTAGGGCCGGGAAACGAACGCCCGTACGGCCTCGGGCGTGAACCAGCCGTCCCGCGGGCCGAGCGTCACCCGCAGCACCAGCTCGGCCGGGGGCGCCGGCTGCGGGGCGACGTCCACGCGCGCGTGCACGCCGGCCGGCCGGCCCAGGGGCAGCACCGTCCCGGCCGCGAGCGGGGGCGGGCCGAGCCCTGACAGCAGGTCCGTCGACCGGCTGCCGAGCACCGGCTCGACTGCGATGCCCCCGGAGACCGCCACGTAGGCGCGGAGGCCCGACACAGCGGGACCGACGTCCAGCAGCGCACCGCCGGGCACGCGCACCGGCGCGCCCCAGGCGGCGGGCCGTCCGTCCACCGTGACCGGGCAGGACGCACCCGTGACCGCCACGGTGACGGTCGAACGGGGGCGTACGGCACAGCCGTCGAGGGTCGTCTCCAGCACGGCCGTCCCCGGTGGATTTCCGGCGAGCCGGTTGGCGAGGCCGGCCGCGGGCCGGTCCAGCGCCCCGGAGCGGGGGACGCCGAGATGGGCGTGCCCGGGGCGGCCCGCGTCCTGCACGGTGGTGAGGGCCCCGGCCCGGACGACGGCGAGGGCGCGGTCCGTCATGACCCCGCCTCGGGGACGAACCGCACCGGCGTGCCCGGTGACAGCAGAGCGGCCGGCACGCGCGCGTGGTCCCACAGCACGGCGTCCGTGGTGCCGATCAGCTGCCAGCCGCCGGGCGAGGAGCGCGGGTACACGCCCGTGTACGGGCCCGCCAGGGCGACCGACCCGGCCGGAACGGCCGTACGCGGAGTGGCCCGGCGCGGAACGTCGTAGCGCGGCGGCAGCCCCGTGAGGTAGCCGAAGCCGGGCGCGAAGCCGCAGAAGGCCACCCGGAACTCGGTACCGCTATGGATACGGGCGACCTCCCGCACCGGCACGCCCCAGTGCGCGGCGACCTCGGCCAGGTCCGGGCCGTCGTAGCGGACCGCGATCTCCACCACGTCACCCGCGCGTGGGGGAGCGGCCGGCAGGTCGGCGGCGGTCAGTTCGGCGGCCAGCCGGGCGGGGGCGTCGAGGCCGTCGAGGAGGACCGTGCGGGCCGCGGGCACGATCTCGCGGACCGACAGCGTTCCGTCCGCGCGGCGCCGCAGCAGCTCCGCGTGCAGGGCCTGGGCCTCGTCGCCCGAGGAGACCTCGACGAGCAGGGCGTCCTCGCCGACGGGCAGGACCTTCATGCGAAGGCCTCCACCCGGACCCCAGACGCCTCCAGCCGCTCCCGCACCCGGCGCGCCAGCTCCACCGCGCCCGGGGTGTCGCCGTGCAGGCACAAGGAGCGCGCGCGTACCCCGATACGCGTGCCCGAGCGGGAGACGACCTCTCCGGAACGGGCCAGGCCCAGGGAGCGCTCCACGACGGCGTCCGGGTCGGTGACCACGGCGCCCTCCAGCGTGCGCGGCACCAGGGTGCCCGCGTCGGTGTACGCCCGGTCCGCGAACGCCTCGGTGACGACCGGCAGTCCGGCCTTCCCGGCCAGCTCCAGCAGGCGCGAACCGGGCAGCCCGAGGACGGGCAGTGCGGCGTCCGTGAGGAGCACGCCGTCGACGACCGCGGCGGCCTGCTCCTCGTCGTGCACGACCCGGTTGTAGAGCGCGCCGTGCGGTTTGACGTAGGCCACGCGGGCGCCCGCCGCACGTGCGAAGACCTCCAACGCACCGATCTGGTAGGCCACTTCGGCCGCCAGTTCGGCGGGCGGCACGTCCATCGCGCGCCGCCCGAACCCGGCCAGGTCCCGGTAGGACACCTGGGCCCCGATCCGGACCCCGCGCTCGGCCGCCAGCTCGCACACCCGGCGCATGGTGACCGCGTCCCCGGCGTGGAAGCCGCAGGCCACGTTGGCGCTGGTGACGACGGACAGCAGTCGTTCGTCGTCGGTGAGCCGCCAGCGGCCGAAGCCCTCGCCGAGGTCGGCGTTCAGGTCGATCGAGGTCATGTGCCGTGTCTCCTGTCAGGCCACGCGGTACTGCTCGTCGCGGGCGTCGGTGAGGAACATCTGCCCCGGGGCGTGCGTGAGGGCGAACGGCGGACGCGAGGCCATCACGGCCGCCTGCGGGGTCACTCCGCAGGCCCAGAAGACCGGGATGTCGTCCGGCTCGGCGTCCACCGGGTCCCCGAAGTCGGGGCGGCCGAGGTCGTCGATGCCGAGGCCCGAGGGATCGCCGCAGTGCACGGGACTGCCGTGCACCGCCGGCATGAGACTGCTCTCCCGGATCGCCGCCGCCAGCCGCCGGGGCGGCACCGGCCGCATCGACACCACCAGCGGGCCGTGCAGCCGCCCCGCCGGACGGCACTGCCGGCTCGTCACGTACATCGGCACGTTGCGGCCCTGCTCGACGTGGCGCATCGGCACGCCCGCCTCGCCCAGCGCCCACTCGAAGGTGAAGCTGCACCCGATGAGGAACGACACCAGGTCGTCCCGCCAGTACCCGCGCACGTCCGTCGGTTCGTCCACCAGCTCGCCGTCTTGCCAGACCCGGTAGCGCGGCAGGTCGGTGCGCAGGTCCGCGCCCTCGGCGAGCACGGTCGTCCAGGATCCGGCGTCCGTGACGTCGAGGACGGGGCAGGGCTTGGGGTTGCGCTGGCAGAACAGCAGCATGTCGTAGGCCCAGTCGGCGGGCACCGAGATCAGGTTGACCTGGGTGTGGCCCGCCGCGACCCCGGCCGTGGGGCCGGTCAGGCCCGCCCGGAAGCGGGACCGGGCCGTTGCGGGGCTCCACGCGCGCGCGTGCTCGTCGATGAGGAGCAGGGGGCGGTCCTCGGTGCTCGTGCGGTTCACGCCAGCTCCTTTCCGCGCGTCTCCGGCAGCCCCAGCAGCGCGAGCGCCGCGATGCCGTAGCCGATCGCTCCGAAGACCAGCGCGCCGCCGACGCCCCAGCTGTCGGCCAGGAACCCGACCGTCGTCGGGAACACGGCACCCACCGCACGGCCCGTGTTGTACGTGAAGCCCTGCCCCGTCCCGCGCACCGCCGTCGGGTACAGCTCGCTCAGGTAGGACCCGAAGCCGCTGAAGATCGCCGACATGCAGAACCCGAGCGGGAAACCGAGCACCAGGAGCAGGGTGTTGGCGCCGCTCGGGATGTTCGCGTACGCCAGAATGCAGAGTGCGGAGAGCAGGGCGAAGAGCCAGATGTTGCGCCGCCGGCCCAGCTTGTCGGTGAGATAGCCGCCGGTCAGGTAGCCGATGAAGGCGCCCGATATGAGGAACGTCAGATAGCCGCCGGTGCCGACGACCGACAGGTCGCGCTCGGACTTCAGATACGTCGGCACCCAGGTGGCCAGCGTGTAGTAGCCGCCCTGGACACCGGTCGACAGCAGGCCGGCGAAGATCGTGACCCGCAGCAGGCCGGGCTTGAAGATGGCCTTGAACGAGCCCTTCTCCGCGCTCTGTTCACGCGCCGCGGCCGCCTCGGGGGCGTCGTGCACACTGCGCCGCAGCCAGATGACGAGCAGCGCGGGCAGCGCCCCGGTCCAGAACATGATGCGCCAGGCCAGGTCGTCGCCGGCCAGCGAGAAGATGACGGTGTAGGCGATCACGGCCATGCCCCAGCCCACCGCCCAGGAGCTCTGGATCGCGCCGAGCGTCCGGCCCCGGTGTTTGGCGCTCGCGTACTCGGCGACCAGGATCGCGCCGACCGCCCACTCGCCGCCGAAACCGAGGCCCTGGAGGGCGCGGAAGACCAGCAGCGTCTCGTAGTTGGGTGCGAAGCCACAGGCGACGGTGAACACCGCGTAGGTGATCACCGTGACCATCAGCGCCTTCACCCGGCCGACACGGTCCGCCAGGACGCCCGCGAGGGCGCCGCCGACCGCGGAGACGACGAGGGTGACCGTCGTGAAGAGGCCCGTCTGGCCGCTGTTCAGGCCGAAGTAGGCGGACAGCGCGACCATGCTCAGCGGCAGCGTGAAGTAGTCGTACGAGTCCAGGGCATAGCCGCCGAAGGCACCGGCGAAGGCGCGGCGGCCGCGCGGGCCCAGTGCGCGCAGCCAGCCGAACGCCCCGTCGTCCGAGGTGCGTTCGGGGCTCGCGGGGCGTGTGTCGTCGATCTTGGCCTGCGGTGGAGGGGTCGTGCTCATGGGCACCTCGCAGTGGGAGGACGGAGGGTGCTTCGGAGTGAGCCGTGCCGTGCGGAAGCGGCCGGCGCCGCCGTGGGGGAGCGAGGCCGTGCGTAGCACCGTAGAGGATTGTTCAACGATCCCTCAATACCCATGTTGGTTCGTTCTTGGGATCTGCGATTGAATTCCGGCATGGCAGAGCAGCTGAAGGACCTCGCCGACGACCGGGCTCTCCTGGGGCGCACCAGCACCGCGGAGCGGGTCTCGGACATCCTCAGGAGCCGGATCGCCGAGGGCTACTTCCCTCCCGGCACCCGCCTGTCGGAGGACAGCATCGGCGGCGCCCTCGGTGTCTCCCGCAACACGCTGCGCGAGGCGTTCCGGCTGCTCACGCACGAGCGTCTGCTCGTACACGAGCTGAACCGGGGGGTCTTCGTCAGGGTCCTGACCGTGGAGGACGTCGAGGACATCTACCGCACCCGGCGGCTCGTCGAGTGCGCCGTCGTGCGCGGTCTGGGCGAGCCCCCGTACGGCCTCGATGGTCTCGCCGGTGCCGTGGAGGAGGGGCGCCGGGCGGCTCGGGAAGGTGACTGGAAGGGTGTGGGCACGGCCAACATCCACTTCCACCGGGAACTGGTGGCCCTCGCCGCGAGCGAGCGCACCGCCGAGCTGATGCGGAGCGTCTTCGCCGAACTGCGGCTGGCCTTCCACGTGGTGGACGAGCCGCAGCGCCTGCACGAGCCGTACATCGCGCGAAATGTCGCAATTCTGGAGGCTCTTCAGGCGGGGGACCGGGGGAAGGCCGAGAGCCTGCTCGCCGGGTACCTCGACGACTCGCTGGAGCGCGTGGTCGAGGTGTACCGGCGGCGGGTCGGCGAGGACGGCTGAAGGCCTCCCGCAGCTGCCGGCCCGGGGGGCGCACCGCGTCGTTTGGGTGGTTGTCAGACCCAGGACCTAGTCTGTGCACCGTGACTTCGCCTGCATCGACGGACAGCGTTCCGCCCCAGCTCAGCGCGGGGCCGCGCCCCGCCCCGGGGCCGGCCGCCGACGAGGGCCTGGCGCGGCGGCTGCGCGCGCTCGCATGCACCGCGCCGCTGCACGACCTGGACGCCCGCAAGGCCAACCTGGCCGGCGAGTACTCGGTGTACGGCATGGCGGAGGTCGCCCTCGCGGCCATCGACCTGGTCACCCTGAACATGGACTTCGACACGGGCGCGGACCACGACCAGATCGTCGCCCGCCTCATCCCGCGCATCGCCGCCCAGGCCGCCCAGCGGCCCGCCGCCGAGCACGAGCGGGTGGCCCGCTGGGTCCTGGAGAACCTGATCAACGTCGGCAGCGTCGACCGCGGCTTCCGCGCCGTGTACGGCACGTTCGGGGCGGACGGCACCTATGTGCGCCGCGACTACGACTTCAAACTGATCGAGGAGGTCCCCGGCCCCGGCGGCACGGTCTACCTCCGTACGACGGACGAAGCGGTCAACGTCCTCGTCGGCGCCCTCGACACGGACGTCACCAGCGCGCAGATCGCCGCCGAGGTCAAGCTGGAGGTGCTGATCAGCCGCGGCCGGCTCGCCGACGCCCAGCTCGCGGCCGAACAGGCCCGCTACCGCACCGTCCAGTACTCGGAGACCCTGCGCCGCGCCCTGGACGCGACCCGGCGCAACGTGCGCGCGGTGGACTGGCTGAGCACCGTGCCCGACATGATCGCCGAGGCGCTGGAGCACGTCGCCGACCGCTACCGCCACGAGAACGCGATCCTCACCAACATCCGCAAGGCGCGTGACGAATCCGAGGACCCCGAGCAGAAGCGCCGCGCCGCCGAGCTCGTCGACATCGTCAAGGACTGCATCCGACGGCACACACAGCTGCAGTCCCGGCTGCTGGAAGCCGGACCGCTGTTCCGGGCCGAGCAGGACCGGCAGGCCTTTGCCACCCCGATGACGACCTCGGGGACGGACCTGTACGGGCACCTCCTCTCGCCGGTGCTGCCCCTGCCGCTGGAGCAGGCCGCCCGCGTCACCGACGCCTTCTTCGGCCGCGGCACCGGGCTGCGCACGCCGGTCTCCGTCCGGGTCGGCGACCTCGTCGACATACTGCTGACGCCGCCGGCGGAGCGGGAGCACCTCGGTGCGGAGATGCCGGAGCCGGACCTGATCGCCACGCCGGACGACAGCCGGTTCAGCGAGGAGCAGATGGCGGCGGCGCAGGAGCTGCTCGACCTGCCCGCGGACGCGCCGCGCCGGTTGTCGGGGCTCCTCGCCGAGGCCCGGCGGCAGGATCCCGAGCTGCCCTACCTGGTGGCCCTGCTGGCGGTGCACGCCGCCAGCCCGCCGGTCGGTACGGCCTACCGCCAGGGCGAGCAGAAGCTGCTGTTCGCCGTGGACGACGGGACCGAGCTCGACGACCCGGAGTTCGGCGGGGCGGACCTGATCGTCGGCACCGCACTGCTGGACGCGGCGGGGATGGCGGCGGACCGGACGGAAGCAGCATGAATCATTACGAGTGGCACAAGGAGTCCCGACCGTGAGCGAGCATGTCGAGTGGAGCGAGCCGGACGGACCGGCCCCCACGGCCGGCGCCGCCGTCACTCCCGCCGACGCCGCCGACGCGGCGCGGCTCGTGTCCTTCGGCCTGCAGCCCAAGCTGCAGCCCGCCCGGGACCAGGAGTACGCCGACCTGCTGCGGCGCTACCGCGAGGACCCGCCGTTCGCGCGGCTCGCGGACGCCGTGGCGACCGGTCTGGGGCTGATCGTCCTGGAGGTGTCCCCGCGGGCGGGCATGGCCGTGACCGCCGCGGAGGACTCGGTGTTCGCCGTCCGCATGGGCGACTACGCGCGTCGTACGTCCGCCGACGGCGGCGACCGGTTCCTGCACGGCCTCGCCCATCTCGCCGTCGCCGCCATGGCGTTCCCGCGCCCCGAGGACCTCGCCGACGACGGCTACATCGGCCGCGTCACGGTCAACGGCGTCGACGCCTTCGTGCGCCAGGCCTGCCGCCGGCTGGAGGAGCGCGCCGAGGAACAGGGCGAGAACACCGACCCGGCGACCGACGCACCCGGTCTGGAGGCCGCCTGGCGGGTCTGGGTGCGGCGCAGCGCGACCGGCGCCACCAAGGACGCGCGCAGGCTCGCCGGTTCGACCACCGGCATCGTCGCCAAGGCCGTCGCGTTCCTCACCGATTCCGGCTTCCTCCAGCGCACCGGCGACGACCACGGCGGCACGTACCGCACGACCGCCCGCTACCAGCTCCAGGTCCGCGACCTGGCCGGCAGCGCCGCCCTGGCCGAGCTGCTGGAGCTGGGCGTCGTCCCGGTCACCGACGGGACACCGACGCTGCTGCCCCCCGAGGAGGGCGACGACCTGGAGCTGGTCGCCGACGCCGGGCTGCCGTTCCACTCCTCCTGAGCTCCCCCCACCTCGCTCCACCTCACTTCACGAAGGCTTACGAGAGTCCGCCATGTACGAGCTGTCCCGGGTCCGCCTCTACTCCATCGGGCCGGCCGGTGCGCGCTACGCCGACACCGTGCTCGACCTGCGGGGAGTGGGCGAGATCGTGCCCGACCCCGCCCCCACGCAGGCGGAGTTCTTCGAGGAGGAGCCGGCCGGACCGCCGCGCCGCCCCGCCCCCGCCGGCGTGCTCTTCCTGGAGAACGGCGGCGGCAAGTCGGTGCTGCTCAAGCTGATCTTCTCCGTGATGCTGCCGGGCCACCGCAACACCCTCGGCGGCGCCAGCTCCGGCGTGCTGCGCAAGTTCCTGCTCGCCGACGACTGCGGGCACGTCGCGCTGGAGTGGCAGCACGTGCTGACCGGCGAGTGCGTCGTCGTCGGCAAGGTCAGCGAGTGGCGCGGGCGGCAGGTCTCCAACGACCCGCGGAAGTTCGCCGAGGCCTGGTACTCCTTCCGCCCAGGGCCCGGACTGAGCCTGGACAACCTCCCCGTGGCGGAGGCCACCGCCGTCCGGGCCCCGGCCGAGGGCCAGTCCAGCGCGCGCGGGCGGCGCCGCACCATGAAGGGCTTCCGGGACGCCCTCACGGAGGCGGGCAAGACGTACCCGCACCTGGAGGTGCACTGGGAGGAGATCCACGACCGCTGGATCGAGCACCTCGGCGACCTCGGCCTCGACCCCGAACTCTTCCGCTACCAGCGCGAGATGAACGCCGACGAAGGTGAGGCCGCCGGTCTCTTCGCGGTCAAGAAGGACGCCGACTTCACCGATCTGCTGCTGCGGGCCGTCACCGACACCCGCGACACCGACGGGCTCGCCGACCTGGTCAGCGGCTTCGGCAACAAGCTGGGCCGACGCGCCGAACTGATGGCCGAACGCGACTTCACCGCCGGGTCCGTCGACCTGCTCGGACGCATCGTGGAGGCCGCCGAGGCCCGCTCCCGCGCACGTGACATCCATGCCGGAGCCGAGCGCCGCACCCGGACCCTGGCCCGCAGACTCTCCGCTCGCGGTGTCCGGGAGCGCGTCCGGGCCGCCGACCTGGCCCAGCGCGTCACCGCCGCCGCATACGCCGTCACCCACGCCGAGGCGGCCCGCGAGCGCAGCGCGCTGATCTCCGCCGAACTCGCCTACCGGCACGCCTCGCTGGCGCTCGCCGGGGCCGAGAAGTCCGCCGCCGCGCAGAAGCGCGAGCTCGCCGACGCCCGCACGCTGTACGCGGCGTGGCAGGCCGCCGAGGCCGTGCTGCGCCACCGTGCCGCCTCCGACCGCGTCACCCGCGTGGCCGCCGCGATCCAGGAGGCCGAGCGGGACGCCGCCCCGGCGCTGGCCGCCCGCTCCAAGGCCGCCGTCGACCTCGTGCGGGCCCTGCACGCGGCCGCGGAGAAGGCGGAGAGCCACGCCAACGAGGAGGAGGAGCGCTCCGCCGCCCTCCAGGAGGTCAGCGACGCGGCCTACCGCGACTCCACCGCCGCCGCCACGCAGGCGCAGCGCGCCCGCAGCGAGGTCGGCCACCTCAAGCAGCGTCTCGCCGAGGTCGAGCAGGAGACCGCCGAGGCGGTGCGGGCCGGCTGGCTCGACGACTCCGCGCCCGACGCCGACCCGGCCCGGGCGGCCCTGGCCGCCAGCGACGCCGAGAAGTCCGCCGTCGCGGCCTGGGACTCGGCCCGCGAGGCGTCCCGCCGCGCCACGGAGCACGCCCGCGAAGCCGCTGCGGGCGAAAACCGCGCCGAACTGACCGCAGCCCGCGCGGCCGACGCGGCGACAGCGGCGGAGCGGTCGTACGAGGCCGAGCGCCGCACCGCCGAGGCACTGGCGGGGGAGGAGCGGCTGGCGGAACTGCTCAGCCTCACCCCGGAGCGACGCCCCGGCATCCCGCAGCCCCGCCACGGCGCGGACAGCCACAGCACGGACAGCGCGCCGGTCACGCCGTCCGCCCCCGGCGAGCAGCACCTCACCGCCGAGGAACTCGACCGCTTCGCCGACGACCTGCGCGACTTGCTCGACGACGCCGTCTCCTCCGCCGAGCGGCAACTGTTCGAGCTGCGTACGGCCGCTGCCGACGACTCCCGGATTCTTGGCGCGCTCGGCGACGGCGGGCTGCTGCCGCCCGGCCCGGACGTGCTCGCCACGGTCGAGTTCCTCGGCGAGCACGGCATCCCCGCGCTGCCCGGCTGGCGCTACCTCGCCCAGGCCGTCGACCCGGTCGACCACGCACGCGTGCTGGCCGCCCGGCCCGAACTCGTCGACGGCGTGATCATCACCGACCCGGACTCCCACGCCCGGGCCCGGGAGACGCTGGGCGACGCCGCGCTGCTGCCCCGCTCCGCCGTGGCGGTCGGCACCGCCGCCGCCCTTCTCGCCCCGACCCCCGCCCAGGACGGCGACAGCGGCGACGTGTTCCTCGTGCCGCCGAACCCCGCCATGCACGACGAACACGCCGCCGACGAGGAGCGGCAGGCACTGCGCGCCCGGGCGACCGAGCGGGACGAGGAGATCCGCAGGCTCGCCGCCCGGCTCGGAAAGGACCGCGAGCTGGCCGCGCGGCTCGCTTCCTGGCGCACCGGCTGCCCCGCCGGACGGCTCGCCGAACTGGCCCAGGCGGCCCACGCCGCCCGGACGTTCGCCGAGGAGTCGGAGGCCGAACTGGCCGAGGCGCGCACCGTGCGGGCCGAGGCCGACGAGGTCGCGGCCGAGGCCGCGCACGTCCGGGACGAGCGCCAGGAAGCCGCCCAGAAGGCCCGCCGCTCCGCCGACGCCCTCGCCGGGCTCGCCTTCCGGCTGCGCGAGCGGGCCGGCTGGCAGGTCAAGCTGCGCGAACTGGCCGACGAGGCGGCCGAGTCCGAGGCGAGCGCCCAGGCCTGCCTGGAGCGGGCCCGGGCCGCCGACGAGGACCGGCGCGCCGCCCAGCGCGCCGCCGACGACACCCGCCGCACCGCCCGCGCGCTGCGCGCCGAGCGCTCCGAGATCGCCGGCGCCCCCGACGACGTGCCCGAGGACGACGCCGAGACCCCCAAGGCCTCCCTGCCCGCCCTGCGCGAGGCATACCGGGCCGCGTCCCAGGTGTACGAGAAGGTGGGCGTGGGTGCCGACCTGCGTGCCGAGCAGGCCCGCGCCGAGAGCGACGAGAGCGCGGCCCGCGCGGAGCTGGACCGGCTCAGCAACAAGGTCCGTACGCGCGCGGAGCAGCTCCTCGAATCCCCCGACGGCTCCGACGGGCCCAGCCGCCAGGCCGCCGCCGCCCGCGCCGAGGAGCTGGTGCAGCTCCTGGAGACGCGGATGTCGACCGCCAGCGAGCAGCTCGGACGGCTGCGCGGCGAGGCCGAACGCCTCGCTCCCGCCGACGACGGCGAGACGCACACCGACCTGCCCGAGGACCTCCAACCGCGCGACGCCGAGCACGCGCAGACCCTGCTGCGCACCGCCACGGCCGAACTCGCCTCCCACACCGAGGCGCTCGACCGGGCCCGGGAGGCACACGCCGAACTCCTCGACGCCCACCGCGCCGCCGAGGACGCGGCGAGCGGCTTCGACGAGATCGCCGCCATGCTCCGCGACCTGCTGCGCGAACACACCACGGACGACGAGCACGACGAGCCCGAGCCCTACCCCGGCACCACGGAGGAGGCCCGGCAGGCGGCCGCCGAGGCCCGCCGCTCCCTGCGCGGCTGCGCCGCCGACCTGTCCGCCGCCGAGGCCGCCGTCCGCGAGGCGAGCGACATCCTCGTCCGGCACGCCAACTCCACGCGCTACGAACAGGTCCGCACCCCGGCCCGCCAGCAGATCCGCGAACTGCCCGCCTCCACGCTGCCCGAGCACGCCCAGAAGTGGGCGGACGCCTTCGCGCCCCGGCTCCGCGTCCTGACCGACGAACTGGAGCAGCTGGAGCGCAACCGTGACTCGATCGTGGACCGCCTGCGCGGCCTCGTCGAGTCGGCCCTGGCCACCCTGCGCTCCGCCCAGCGGCTCTCCCGGCTGCCCGAGGGCCTCGGCGAATGGTCCGGTCAGGAGTTCCTCCGCATCCGCTTCGAGGAGCCCGACCAGGCCACCCTCACCGAGCGGCTCGGCGAGGTCATCGACGAAGCCACCCGCGCGGCCGTGAAGAAGAACTCCGACCTGCGCCGCGACGGCATGTCCCTGCTGCTGCGGGGCGTCGCCGCCGCCCTGCAGCCCAAGGGGGTCGCCGTCGAGATCCTCAAGCCGGACGCGGTGCTGCGCGCCGAGCGCGTCCCCGTCGGGCAGATGGGCGACGTCTTCTCCGGCGGGCAGCTCCTCACCGCCGCCATCGCCCTGTACTGCACGATGGCCGCGCTGCGCTCGAACGACCGGGGCCGCGACAAGCACCGGCACGCCGGCACGCTGTTCCTCGACAACCCCATCGGCCGCGCCAACGCCACGTACCTGCTGGAACTCCAGCGGGCGGTGTCGGACGCCCTGGGCGTCCAGCTCCTGTACACCACGGGCCTGTTCGACACCACCGCGCTGGCCGAGTTCCCCCTGGTCATCCGCATGCGCAACGACGCCGACCTGAGGGCGGGTCTCAAGTACATCAGCGTCGAGGAACACCTCCGCCCGGGCCTGCCGCGCGAGGCTCCCGCCGGGGAAGCCGTACACAGCGAGATCACGGCGACCAGGATGTACAAGCGCCCGGTTTCCTAGGCCCGGGCGGCCGGCGGCGGGCGGTCGGTGAACGGCGATCGGCTGGCGGTCAGTCGCCCTTCGGCGCGGCGACGGGAGCGGTGGCCGTGGCCTCGGAACGGTGCTCGGCGAGCACGCCGGTCCGGTGCCGCTGGACGAACCAGTAGTAGGCGAAGCCGCCGCCCGCGATGACGGCGACGAACAGCACCGCGCCCCAGCGCAGGTACCAGTGGTAGGGAGCCGCGGCGTTGTAGACCGCGGCGCGCGGCCAGATCAGGTTGAGCGTCATGGCGGCGCCCCACAGGACGGCCACGACGTTGACCGGCAGACCCCAGCGGCCCAGCGAGAACCGGCCCTCGCCCGCGGGCTGCCACTTCCCGCGCAGGCGGGCGACCAGCAGCGGGACCGTGACGCCCAGGTAGGCCAGGTAGATCATGATGATGCCGATGCTGGTGACGACGGTGAAGATCTGCGGCTGGCGGATGTTGACCACGAGGATCGCCAGCGCCAGGATTCCGATGATCACGGTCGGCAGGACCGGCGTCTGGAACCGGGGGTGGCACTTGGCCATTTTCGAGGACGCGGGCAGGTTGTTGTCACGGGCCATCGCGAACGCCAGCCGGACCGCCGCCGTGTGCACGGCGAGGGCGCACACCGTCACCGCGATCAGCACACACCACAGCATCGCCTTGCCGGCCGTCGGCCCGAGCACGTCCAGCACGATGTACTGCAGGCCGTCCGTGGACAGCTTCTCTCCCTTGAGGCTGGACACGCTCATCAGCGCGAGCAGCAGGATCAGGCCGCCGAGCACGAACGACGCCACGATCGCCCGGATGATCGCACGCGGCGCGTTCCTGGTCGGGTCCAGGGACTCCTCGCCGAGCGAGGCGGCGGTGTCGAAGCCGTACATGACGTACGCCGAGGCCAGCGAGGCCACCAGGAAGGCGCCCAGATAGCCGTTTCCGTACCCCGCGCCGGTGCCGTGCGTCTCCATGACGACCTGCGGACCGCGTGTGATGTGGACCGCGAAGAGGACGATCAGAACGACGGTGGCGATCAACTCGATGAACACGCCCGCCGTGTTGATCCTTGCCATCAATTTGACGCCGAAGGCGTTCACGAGGGTCGTGAACAGGATCAACACCGCGGCCAGGATGACCGCGTTGGTCGCCACGTCGTACGTACCGGTGCCGTCCCCCACGAACTGGAAGAACGACGAGATCTGGGGCAGCGTCAACTGGTACGCCAGCGCGACCGCCGATATGGACACGATCGAGGCGATCAGCATCATCCAGCCGGCGAGCCAGCCCAGATGCGGATTGCCAATCTTCTTCGACCAGTTGTAGACCGAGCCCGCCACGGGGTAGCGGGCGGCGAGCTCCGCGAAGCACAGGGCGACCATGAACTGGCCGGCGAACACCATCGGCCACGACCACCAGTAGGCGGGACCTCCGCTGCCGTAGCCGAAGTAGAAGAGCTGGAAGGTGCCGGTCAGGATCGAGATGTAGCTGATCCCGGCGGCGAAGGTATGGAAGTTGCCGAGGGTGCGTTTGAGTTCGGGGCGGTAGCCGAATGCGGTGAGTTCGGCATCGTCCCGGCCGTGTGAGTCGGTCGGCTCTGCGGTTGTTCTCATGGCGGATTCCTCAACGGGTGTGCCTCAGGGCGATGTGGATCAGTCGCACCAACCCTGGTGGGTGAGGCAAGTGTTGCGCCAGAGGTGCTTCGTCTCGCGATGCTCCGCCGGCCCCACGAGCTTGCGTCCGGGACCGATCCCGGACCGCAGCAGGGACTGATTCCGGATCGAAGCCCGGACCGATCCCGGATGGCTCGTGACTGCCCCACTCCGCACCCGTCACCCGCACTCCCGCGCCCCTCATGCGGGCGAGTCGACAACGCGATCGGACTACCAGGGGGATAAGCGGGCCCCGCCCCCCGTCGCCAAGGGGCCTAGGAGTGGGACAACTGCCCGGCTCCACCCCGGCGGCGTATCCGCCCGTGGGCACGCTCGGCGGCCCGTTCCTGCCGTCGGATCCGGCGCCGCTCGCGCCGCAGGGCCCGCGCCGTGCTGCTCGGAACGGACACCACCCCGTTGCGCTGGTTCCAGACCTGGCGCGTCACCCACACGTCGAGCGCACCCCAGGTGGCCGCGATCGTACTGACCACACTGCTGATCACCATCGGGAACGCCAGCCAGGACCCGGCCATCGTGCACAGGAAGGCCACCATCGCCTGGAGCAGCGTCACGGCTATGAGGAGGACCGCCCGAACGGCCGCCGTCCGCACCGGATCCGGCAAGCGGCGCCGGCGCGCGGGCTCCTCGATCCACAGGGGCCGGTAGTACTGCTGCGCCTTGGCGCCACGACCCACCTCGTGCGCCAGGCCCTCCGTCTTCCGCCCCGGGGCGTCCGCCACGCCCCCGGGACTGTCGCGATCGGTCGCCTCGGGATCCCGATGCCCCGTCAGCTGCGCCCCACCCGCACTGGGCGCACCGCGCCGTTCCGCCGTGCCCATCACCCTGTCACTCCCCACCGCCAGCAGACCGCTCGCTCGCATCCGAAGACCCGTGCTTCCCAGTGGCTGCCCGGCTTGCGCTGTTTTACGCCGCCCAGGTGCAGGACGCGGCTCCTGTGGCCGATTCCGCCCCCGTTTCCCGTAAGGAAGGACGAACAACTCCTCACGAAGATTCCCAGGAACCGAAAAATTCCAGCCAACCACCCTGGCGGAGTCCGGGGATCGGTCCGCGCCACGACCACCGGTTTCGGGGAGACAACTCCCGCAATGCCCGGACAACTCGCCACGTCGCGTGGCTGGCGCGGAAGTTCAGGTTCCGGACCGGCTTTCGAGTTCCCTGTGGGTCGGTAGTAGGCTCGCGCCGTTTGTTGACGCACATGTGTACCCCCGGTAGCCGGGGGCCCGAGCTGGGGGAGGCCATGCGCTTTCGCGGGAAGTCCATCCGCCGGAAGATCGTGGCGCTGCTTCTCGTGCCGCTGGTGTCCCTCACCGCGATCTGGGCCTTCGCCACCGTGCTCACGGGACGTGAGGCGGGCGACCTGTTCAACGTGTCGTCCGTCGTGGAGAAGATCGGCTACCCCATCGAGGACACCGTGCGCGTCCTCCAGGAGGAACGCCGCCAGACCCTCGTCCACCTCGCCGACCCCCGCGCCTCCGACGGGCTCGCAGCGCTCCGGCGCAGCCGGGCCGCCACCGACAAGGCCGTCAGCAGCATCCGCGAGAACGCCCGCAACCCTGATGTGCGCGACGCCATGGGTGCGGACACCGACGAGCGGCTGACCGCCGTCCTGGACGCCTTCGACGGCATCGAGTCGCTGCGCCGCAGTGTCGAGGACGGCACCGTCAACCGCACCCAGGCCCTCGACCTCTACAACCGGCTCGTCGACCCCTGCTACGTCCTCCTCGCCAACCTGCACGTGGTCGACAACGTCGAACTGGACAAGCAGTACCGCGCGCTGGTCAACCTCGCCCGCGCCCGCGAACTGCTCTCCCGCGAGGACGCCCTCCTCGGCTCCGCCCTGATCGTCGGCAGGATCTCCCACTCCGAAGAGCGGGACATCTCCGACCTCGTGGCCCAGCGCACCCTGATGTACGACGTCAACCTGCCGCTGCTGCCCGTGGCGGAGCGGGACCGCTACCAGAGCTTCTGGAAGAACGCCTCCTCCGCCCCTCTGCGCGTGGCCGAGGAAGCCGCCGTCTCCTCCGGGGCCGGAACCCCCCGCGGTGTCTCCGCCAAGGGCTGGGACAGCGCCGCCGGCAATGTGCTCGACGAACTCGGCACCCTCAACGACCAGGCCAACGACCGCTACCAGGACCGCGTCCACCCCGTCGCCGTAGGCGTCATCGCCAAGGCGGTCATCGCCGGCGCACTCGGCCTGATCGCGCTCCTGCTCTCCCTCTTCCTTTCCGTGCGCGTCGGCCGCACCCTCATCCGCGATCTGCGGCAGCTGCGTCTGGAGGCCCACGAGGCCTCCGGGGTGCGCCTGCCCAGCGTCATGCGCCGCCTCTCCGCGGGCGAGCAGGTCGACGTGGAAACCGAGGTCCCGCGCCTCGAGTACGACAAGAACGAGATGGGCGAGGTCGGCCAGGCCCTCAACACCCTGCAGCGCGCAGCAGTCGAGGCCGCCGTGAAGCAGGCCGAGCTGCGCGCGGGCGTCTCCGAGGTCTTCGTCAACCTCGCGCGCCGCAGCCAGGTCCTGCTCCACAAGCAGCTCACCCTGCTCGACACCATGGAACGCCGGACCGAGGACACCGAGGAACTCGCCGACCTGTTCCGCCTCGACCACCTCACCACCCGCATGCGCCGGCACGCCGAGGGCCTCGTCATCCTCTCCGGCGCCGCGCCCTCCCGGCAGTGGCGCAAGCCCGTCCAGCTCATGGACGTCGTGCGCGCCGCCGTCGCCGAGGTGGAGGACTACGAACGCATCGAGGTCCGCCGCCTTCCGCGCATCGCCATCAGCGGCCCGGCCGTCGCGGACCTCACGCATCTCGTGGCCGAACTCCTGGAGAACGCCACGGTGTTCTCGCCGCCGCACACCGCCGTGCAGGTTCACGGCGAGCGCGTCGCCAACGGCTTCACCCTGGAGATCCACGACCGAGGCCTCGGCATGGCCGCCGAAGCACTGCTGGACGCCAACCTGCGGCTCGCCGAGACGCCGGAGTTCGAGCTGTCCGACACCGACCGGCTCGGCCTGTTCGTGGTCAGCCGACTCGCCCAGCGCCAGAACGTCCGGGTCTCCCTGCAGCCCTCCCCGTACGGCGGCACGACCGCGGTGGTCTTCATCCCCGACGCCCTGCTGACCGACGACGTCCCCGACACCAACGGCATCGGATTCCGGCTCGACCGGCCCCAGCTGGCCCCGGAGAGCGAGCCGCAGGACAGCCGTCGTGCCGCGCTGTCCCAGGCACCCGCGCAGCGCACCGGCCTGCCCGCCTCCCTGCTGGACGGCCCGGTCGAGCTGGAGGCCCCCGTCGAGCTGGAGACCATCGGCGATTTCCCCGGCGCCATCCAGGACGAGGACAGTGAACACGGCGGCCTCTTCCGCCCCCGCCACTCCCTCACCCGCACCCCGGACGAGACGGCGGGCCGCCGCACCGACCCGCGCCGGCAGGGCGCCGATGGCCGCGGTGCGGCGGACCGGAGCGACAGCGACGAGGAGCTGAGTGCTCCCGTCCCGCTGCCCCGCCGCCACACCCCCAAGCTGGTCAGCTCGCACGGGCGGCCGGTCACCGAGCAGCGCCCCCGGCGGGGGAAGACCGACGGGGAGACCACCCCGGCCACCGGCCGAACGGAGTCGGGCCCCACCTCCGCCCTCCCGCAACGCCGCCGGGGCGAGGAGCCCACGGGCGGCCGGGCCACCGGCAGGCCGGGCCCTGAGCCCGCGTCGGCCCTTCCGTCCCGGCGCCCCGGCGAGGATTCCTCGACCGGCAACCGACGCGGGGACGCCCTGCCGGACGCGCCGCCGCTGCCCGCGCGCCGTCGCGGGACGGAATCCGCCCGTCGTGGCATCGGCTCGGCCGGCCGCGACGAGGACCGCACGCAGTCCCCGGCCTCGCCCGGCAGCACCGCCGGCAACCGGTCCGAGCCGCCCGCTCTACCCCTGCGGACGCGTCGCGCGGAGATCGCCTCCAGCGGCCCTGACGGATCGGACCACGGCTCCGGCTCCCCGTCGCAGGTCGCCGGAGGGCCTTCGCGCCGCGGGACGGGCTCCGGCCCCGCGGCCCGGGAGACCGGCTCCGCACCACCGCCCGGCTCCGGCTCCGCGCCGTTGCCCCGGCGGGTCCGCCAGGCCAACCTGGCCCCGCAGCTGAAGCGGAGCCCGGGGCCGCGCAAGGACGACAGGGCCGAGCCCGTCGAACGCGACGCCGAGGAAGTACGCAGCCGCATGGCATCGCTCCAGCGTGGCTGGCAGCGTGGCCGTGAGGAGAACGCCGAGGGCGATTCAGCCCACAGCGGCGCAGCACCACAAGGAACGACAGAGGGGGACGGTCGATGACCGCACCGAAGGCGACCGGCCACACCGCGACCATCAAGGGGGAGCTGAACTGGCTCCTCGACGACCTGGTGGACCGTGTCGCGAGCATCCGCAAGGCCCTCGTGCTCTCCGGCGACGGTTTGCCGACGGGCGTGTCCAAGGACCTGACCAGGGAGGACAGCGAGCACCTGGCCGCCGTCGCCTCCGGGTTCCACAGCCTCGCCAAGGGCGTGGGGCGCCATTTCGAGGCCGGCAACGTCCGCCAGACGGTTGTCGAACTCGACGACGCCTTCCTGTTCGTGACGGCCGCCGGTGACGGCAGCTGCCTCGCCGTCCTCTCGGACGCCGACTCCGACGTCGGTCAGGTCGCGTACGAGATGACGCTCCTGGTGAAGCGAGTCGGCGTGCATCTGGCCAGCGCTCCGCGCACCGATCTGCCCGCAGGCGGGTAGTGGGATGACATGAGCGCTGACGGTCAGGGAAGAAGCCACTGGTTCGACGACGATGCCGGACCGGTCGTCCGCCCGTACGCCATGACCCGCGGCCGCACCAGCAGTCAGGGCCAGCACCGCCTGGACCTGATCGCGGTCGTGGTCACGGAGCCGCACGCGGACGATCCGGAAGCCGACCACATGCTCTCCCCGGAGCACGTGGACATCGTCGAACTGTGCCGCGACCTCCCGCAGTCGGTCGCCGAACTCGCAGCGGAACTCGACCTGCCGATCGGGGTGGTACGGGTCCTCGTCGGAGATCTCGTGGACGCGGAATTCGTCCATGTGAACCGGCCCGTACCCCCTGCCGAGCTGCCGGACGAGAGTATTCTGCGCGACGTGATCAACGGCCTCCGGGCGCTGTGAACAGCGCGGAAGCGGGGTACTGACGTGACTGGCTGGCAGTTCTGGGTGGACCGGGGCGGCACCTTCACCGACATCGTCGCCCGGCGCCCGGACGGCCGGCTGCTCACGCACAAACTGCTCTCGGACAGCCCCGCACGCTACGCCGACGCCGCCGTCGAGGGCGTGCGCACCCTGCTGGCCGGCTCCGGCGACCCCGTCGACAGCGTGCGCATGGGGACCACCGTCGCCACCAACGCCCTGCTGGAGCGCAAGGGCGAGCGCACCCTGCTGCTCATCACCCGCGGCTTCCGCGACGCCCTGCGCATCGCCTACCAGAACCGCCCCCGCATCTTCGCCCGCCGCATCGACCTGCCCGAGCTGCTGTACGAGCGGGTGGTCGAGATCGACGAGCGCATCGCCGCCGACGGCACCGTCCTGGGCGCACCCGACCCGGACGCCCTCGCCGGGCCACTGCAGGAGGCGTACGACGACGGGATCCGCGCCGTCGCGGTGGTCTGCATGCACAGCCACCTCCACCCGGCCCACGAACAGGCCGTCGGGGAGATCGCCGCCCGCATCGGCTTCCCGCAGATCTCGCTCTCCAGCGAGGCCAGCCCCCTGATGAAACTCGTACCGCGTGGGGACACCGCCGTCGTCGACGCCTACCTCTCGCCCGTCCTGCGCCGCTACGTCCGGCAGGTCGCCGACGAGCTCGAAGGCGTGCGGCTGATGTTCATGCAGTCCAACGGCGGCCTCACCGAAGCGGGGCAGTTCCGCGGGAAGGACGCCATCCTGTCCGGGCCGGCAGGTGGCATCGTCGGCATGGCCCGCATGTCGCAGCTCGCCGGCTTCGACCGGGTCATCGGCTTCGACATGGGCGGGACCTCCACCGACGTCTCCCACTTCGCCGGCGCCTACGAGCGCGTCTTCACGAGCCAGATCGCCGGTGTCCGGCTGCGCGCCCCCATGCTGGACATCCACACCGTCGCCGCCGGCGGCGGGTCGGTCCTGCACTTCGACGGTTCCCGCTACCGCGTAGGGCCGGACTCGGCGGGCGCGGACCCGGGGCCCGCCTGCTACCGCGGCGGCGGGCCGCTCGCCGTCACCGACGCCAACGTCATGCTCGGCCGGATCCAGCCCGCTCACTTCCCGAAGGTGTTCGGGCCGGACGGCGACCAGCCCCTCGACGAGACACTCGTCCGGGACCGCTTCACCGCCCTCGCCCGCGAGATCGGCGAGCAGACCGGCGACGACCGCACGCCCGAACAGGTCGCCGAGGGCTACCTGCAGATCGCCGTGGCCAACATCGCCTCCGCCGTGAAGCGGATCTCCGTCCAGAAGGGCCACGACGTCACCCGCTACGCCCTCACCACCTTCGGCGGGGCAGGCGGGCAGCACGCCTGCATGGTCGCCGACTCCCTCGGGATCCGCACCGTCCTCGTGCCCCCCATGGCCGGAGTCCTGTCCGCACTCGGCATCGGTCTCGCCGACACCACCGCCATGCGTGAGCAGTCCGTCGAGGCGCCCCTGGCACCCGCCTCCATGCCCGGCGTCCTCAAGACCGCCGAAGACCTGGAAGCGGCGGCCTGCGCCGAACTCCTCGCGGAGGATGTCCCCGAGGAGCACATCGCGATCACCCGCCGCGCGGAACTCCGCTACGACGGCACCGATACCACCCTCACCGTCGAGCTGACCGAGCCCGACGCGATGCGGCGAGCCTTCGAAGACCGTCATCGCGCCACGTACTCCTTCACGCTCGACCGCCCGATCGTCGTCGAAGCCCTCTCTGTCGAAGCCACCGGCATCACAGAACCCCCCGATCTCTCCGCTCTCGCCCCCTACGAAGCCACCACGGACGGCAGCCACGCGGCGCCGCGCACCGTCCGCCTCCACACCGGCGGCGCCTGGCGCGACGTACCCCTCCACCGCCGCGAGGACCTTCCCCCCGGCGACACCGTCACCGGCCCGGCGATCATCACCGAAGCCGGCTCGACGACCGTCGTCGACGACGGCTGGCGGGCCTCGGCGACCGACGACGGGCATCTGGTCATGGAACGCGCCGCGATTACGCAGAGTTCCGATCTCGACACGAAAGTCGATCCGGTTCTGCTGGAGGTCTTCAACAACCTGTTCATGTCGATCGCCGAGCAGATGGGCGCCCGCCTCGAATCCACCGCCCAGTCCGTCAACATCAAAGAGCGCCTGGACTTCTCCTGCGCCCTCTTCGACCCGGACGGAAACCTGGTGGCCAACGCCCCGCACATCCCCGTCCACCTGGGCTCGATGGGTACGAGCGTCAAGGAGGTCATCCGGAGGCGCGGCTCCCGCATGCGCCCCGGCGACACCTATGCCGTCAACGACCCGTACCACGGCGGCACCCATCTGCCCGACGTCACCGTGATCACGCCGGTCTTCGACACCCCACCGCTGGTCGACACGGAGAGTGACACGGCCGGAAGGGCGGTGCCCGACCCCGAGATCCTCTTCTACGTCGCCTCGCGCGGCCATCACGCCGAGATCGGCGGTATCGCCCCCGGCTCCATGCCCGCGGGCAGCCGCACCATCGAGGAGGAGGGCGTCCTCTTCGACAACTGGCTTCTCGCCGAGAACGGCCGCTTCCGTGAGGACGAGACGCTCCGCCTCCTGACCGAGGCGCCCTATCCCTCCCGCAACCCGAAGACCAACCTCGCCGACCTGCGCGCCCAGATCGCCGCCAACCACAAGGGAGTCGACGAGGTCGGCCGCATGATCGAGGACTACGGCCTCGACGTCGTCCAGGCCTACATGAGGCACGTCCAGGACAACGCGGAAGAGGCCGTACGCCGCGTCATCGGCGCCCTCGACGACGGCGACTACGCCTACGAGACCGACTCGGGCGCCGTCATCCGCGTGGCCGTGCGCGTGGACCGCCGGAACCGTTCCGCGACGATCGACTTCACCGGCACGTCCGCGCAACTGCCCACCAACTTCAACGCCCCCTTCTCGGTCGTCAACGCAGCCGTGCTGTACGTCTTCCGCACCCTCGTCGCCGACGACATCCCTCTCAACGACGGCTGTCTGCGCCCCCTGCGCATCGTCGTCCCGCCCGGCTGCCTGCTCGCCCCCGAGCCGCCCGCTGCCGTGGTCGCCGGGAACGTCGAGACCTCCCAGGCCGTCACCGGCGCCCTGTACGCGGCGCTCGGCGTCCAGGCCGAGGGCTCCGGGACCATGAACAACGTCACCTTCGGCAACGAACAGCACCAGTACTACGAAACCGTTGCCTCAGGCTCCGGCGCCGGCGACGGCTTCCCCGGCGCACCCGTCGTCCAGACCCACATGACCAACTCCCGCCTCACCGACCCCGAGGTCCTGGAGTGGCGACTGCCCGTGCGCCTGGAGGAGTTCGCCGTCCGGCGCGGGAGCGGCGGCGCGGGACGGTGGCACGGCGGGGACGGCGCGGTACGCCGCATCCGCTTCCTCGAACCCATGACCGTCTCCACCCTGTCCCAGCACCGCCGGGTCCCGCCGTACGGCATGGCGGGCGGCGAGCCGGGCGCTCTCGGCGCCAACCGGGTGGAGCACGCCGACGGCACGGTGACCGCACTCGGCGGCAGCGACTCCGCGGACCTCGTCACCGGCGACGTACTCGTCGTCGAAACCCCCGGCGGCGGAGGTTACGGCCCGCCGTCGCCCGACCCCCATCAAGCAGGAGAAGAGATCGATGATCTTCGGGCGTTCTGAGCGCGGCAAGCCTCCGGTCGAGCCCGTCACGCTCAAGATCCTGGTGGCCGGCGGCTTCGGCGTGGGCAAGACCACGCTCGTCGGCGCGGTCAGCGAGATCAGGCCGCTGCGCACCGAGGAGCTGCTCACCGAGGCCGGGCGCCCGGTCGACGACACCAGTGGTGTGGAGGGCAAGAACACCACCACCGTGGCCATGGACTTCGGCCGAATAACCCTCCGCGAGGACCTTGTGCTGTACCTCTTCGGCACGCCCGGCCAGGAGCGGTTCTGGTTCATGTGGGACGAACTGTCCGAGGGCGCCCTCGGAGCCGTCGTCCTCGCCGACACCCGCCGCCTGGAGGACTGCTTCGCCGCCGTCGACTACTTCGAGCGGCGCTCCATCCCCTTCCTCGTCGGCGTCAACTGTTTCGAGGGCGCTCCCCGTTACCCGGTCGAGGACGTCCGCCAGGCCCTCGACCTGGACGAGGGCGTCCCGCTTCTGATGTGCGACGCCCGGGACCGCGAGTCGGTCAAGGAGGCACTCATCGGCGTCGTCCAGCACGCCATGGCCTACGCCGCAGACCACCGCGAGACCGTCACCGGCTGACGCGCCCGGCCGGGGTACGCGGCCCGTACCCCCGCCGACCGGGGTACGGGCCGCCGTCGGAAAGGACGCTCCACGCGCGCGTGGTCAGCTCTCGTCCTCCTCCCAGCCGAAGCTCTTCTCCACGGCCTTGCGCCAGTTGTGGTACTCGCGGTCCCGCACCGACGCCTCCATGTCCGGAGTCCACTCGACGTCCTTCTGCCAGTGCGCCTTGAGTTCGTCCAGGTCGTTCCACACCCCGGTGGCCAGACCGGCCGCGTACGCGGCGCCCAGACAGGTCGTCTCGGAGATCTTCGGCCGTACCACCGGGACGTCGAGCACGTCTGCCTGGTGCTGCATGAGCAGGTTGTTCTTCGTCATGCCGCCGTCGACCTTCAGGGTGGTGATGTGTACCCCGGAGTCCTGGTACATGGCGTCGACGACCTCACGGGTCTGCCAGCTCGTCGCCTCCAGCACCGCACGGGCGAGGTGCGCCTTCGTGACGTACCGGGTCAGGCCGGTGACCACGCCACGCGCGTCGGAGCGCCAGTACGGGGCGAACAGGCCCGAGAACGCCGGAACGATGTACGCGCCGCCGTTGTCCTCCACGCTGGCTGCGAGAGGCTCGATCTCGTCGGCCGTCCGGATGATGCCGAGCTGGTCCCGGAACCACTGCACCAGCGCGCCCGTGATGGCGATCGCGCCCTCCAGGCAGTAGACCGGCGCCTCGGTGCCGATCTTGTACCCCATCGTCGTCAGCAGACCGCTCTTCGACGGCACCGGGCGGTCGCCCGTGTTGAGCAGCAGGAAACTTCCCGTGCCGTACGTGTTCTTGGCGGTGCCCACGTCATAGCAGGCCTGCCCGAACACGGCCGCCTGCTGGTCGCCCAGCGCGGAGGCCACGGGCACACCGGCGAGCTGGCCGACGGCGGTGCCGTACACCTCCGAGGAGGAGCGGATCTCGGGCAGCATGGCCTCGGGGATGTTCATGGCCGAGAGGATCGAGGGGTCCCACTGGAGGGTCTCCAGGTTCATCAGCATGGTGCGTCCGGCGTTGGTCACGTCGGTGACGTGCTGCCCGCCGTCCGTGCCGCCGGTGAGGTTCCAGATCAGCCAGGAGTCCATCGTGCCGAAGGCGATCTCGCCGCGTTCGGCACGCGCCCGGAGGTCGGGCACGTTGTCGAGCAGCCAGGCCGCCTTGGGCCCCGAGAAGTAGGTGGCCAGGGGTAGGCCCGTCTGCTCGCGGAAGCGGTCCTGTCCGTCCGTGCCACCCAGCTGGTTGCAGAGCGCCGCCGTCCGCGTGTCTTGCCAGACGATGGCGTTGTGCACCGGCTTGCCCGTCGCGCGGTCCCACAGAAGGGTCGTCTCGCGCTGGTTGGTGATCCCCATCGCGCTCAGCTGGTCGGCCCTCAGGCCGGCCTTGGCGATCGCCCCTGCCACTACCGCCTGCGTCTTGGACCAGATCTCGGTGGCGTCGTGCTCCACCCAGCCGGGCTTCGGGAAGATCTGGCGGTGCTCACGCTGGTCCACGGCGACGATCGCGCCGTCCTGGTTGAAGACGATGCAGCGGCTCGACGTGGTGCCCTGGTCGATGGCTGCGACGTACTTCCCGGAGTTGTCCGTCATGGCTACCCCTTCGGCTGGTCAGAAGGCTGCGTTGTAGATGAGCGCCCCGAGAATGCCGCCGACCGCAGGACCCACTACCGGTACCCAGGAGTACCCCCAGTCGGAAGTCCCCTTGTTCGGGATCGGCAGGAACTGGTGCACGATGCGCGGACCGAGGTCACGAGCCGGGTTGATCGCGTATCCGGTGGGCCCACCCAGCGAGAGGCCGATGCCGACGACCAGCAGGGACACCAGCAGGATCGAGATACCGGATCCGTAGATCCCCGCCGCTTCGCCGGGAATGGGGCCGATGCCGACTCCCTGGACGACCCTGTCGTCACCCACCAAGGCCAGGATGGGCAGCACCAGGGCGATGGTGGCGAGGATCTCCGTCATCAGGTTGGCGGCCGGGTTCCGGATCTCAGGGATGGTGGAGAAGATGCCCAGGGTGGGAACCGGTTCGTCCACCGTTCCTTCGGTGGTGCCCGTCTTCCGCACGTTTGCCTGGAACTGGGCGAAGTAGATCAAGTAGGCGAGGACCGCGCCCAGCATGGCGCCCACGATCTGTCCGAGCAGGTAGATCCAGACCTTGTCCCACACGCCTGTGTCGACGGCCAGACCCAGCGTGACCGCAGGGTTGATGTGTCCTCCGGAGAGGGGAGCGGCGGTGTACGCGCCTGCCAGCACGCCGAAGCCCCAGCCGAACGCGATCACCACCCACCCGGCGGCTCGCGCTTTCGAGAATCTGAGGGTGACGGCGGCACACACGCCGGCACCGAACAGGATCAGGATCGCCGTGCCGATCATCTCGCCGACGAATATGTCTCCGTTAGTCATGGCGGCTCCTCAGCCCTGGCCCGGGACGATCGGCCCCGGTTCTCACCTGCAGGGTGCGTTTCCCGTGGCTACTTCAGCCGGAGGCAGGGGTTCCGCGCCCCGCCCGGCATCTGTGACGAGCGTGCCGTCGCAGCCGAATCGCCCGTGGGGGAAGGGGCCTTGGCGCAGGCGCAGCCACGCGCCGCAGTGCCGGAATACGCCGCGTATGTACGGCGATGTCGACTGACACCGGAAGTGTTCACCGGCACCTGAGGGGCGTCAAGGTCGCCGACCGCAACGGTTGACGGCCGTCGGACGGCCACCGGGCTCGCGCCGGGCCGACGGGCCGGTTGCTCGGCCATGGCGGCGCCCGGTCGGGTCGATGTTCAGATCTGTTCCGGACCCGCGCGGGCCTAGGTGAGCCGCGCGAGGCTTGGCTGATGGTGTCCGGCCTCCGCCGGGCTCCGCCTGGGGGGCGAACGCCCGGCCGCACCTGACTCCTCGCTTGCTAGTGTCCAGGATTCACCTGACCTGGCGGTTTCTCAACCGCAGGAGTTCCGCGGCACGATGACCGCCGCTGTGGGCCCCCGGCGGGCCGGTTGCCTTCCGCCCCATGCACGGCCTCGACAGCGCCGCAACCCGTGCGCCGGGCCCCCTGGCGCAGCTGCCGAAGGGCCGCATACGCCGCGCATTGGGACCGCCTGTCGGGCCCTGTCGGCACCCGCCACTCAGGACCCCGCCCGGCACATCTCTACGGTCAGGAACCGTGCCGGAGCGAGCCCAGGGGAGCCCGGTCGGGTCCGCAGCCGCATCAGCGTCTCCCGCGTGCCTCAGAAGCCCTGCACGCCCCTCTCGGCCGCCATCCCGCACCCCGCCGACGCCGGCGTCGGCCGCGAGCCCCTGCGAGCCTCGTGGCCCGGCACGCCCGCCCGGCCCAGCACCCAACTCGCCCCGTGCAGCGCTTTCGCCGCCTTCTTCAGCGGAGCCAGGCAGGCCGCCGCCTGCCGGTGGTCGGTCACGCTGCCCGGCGGGCACAGCACCGTCGCGAGGGACAGCGTGACCGGCCGGCCCCCGGCCGACCAGTCGGCGTCCAGCACCGATGCGGCCAGCGGATCGAGACCTTCCGGATCGGCGAGCACCAGGAAATCGTCCCCGCCGATGTGCCCGACGCGCGCCCCCTCCGTCGCGGCCTGTTGCAGCGTGCGGCCCACCGCCCGGATCAGCTCGTCTCCCGCCGCGAACCCGGCACCGTCGTTGACCTGCTTGAAGTGGTCGACGTCCAGCCAGCTCAACGCGAACGCCCGCCCCGCAGCGATCCGCCGGTCCACCTCGCCGGTGATCACGTCCGAGCCGGGCAGACGCGTCAGCGGATTGAGCCCCGCCGCCTCCTCCACCCGCGTCTCCGCCAGTGCCCGCACGAGGTCCGCGAGCCGGACGGCCCCCACGCACCGCCCGTACTCGTCCACCACGGCCACGTCGTCCGACGTGCGGTCCCGCCCTCCGACCGCCACCACGTCCAGGACCTCCCAGGCCGTGGCGTCGACGCCCACCGTCCGCGGTGGATCACCGAGCTTGGCCGCGGGCCGGTCGGCGTACAGGGCGTGTCCGTAGCGCCCCGACATCGACAGCAGGAAGCGGGAGCGGTGCACCGACCGGACCGGCACGCCGGTGGTGTCCACGAGCAACACCCCGGACACGTCCGGCGACCCCGTCAGCAGGGCGCGCACCTGCCCTGCCGACGCGGTGGCCGGCAGCAGGGCGGCGGGCCGGACGAACTCCCGCACCGACGGTCCGGTCCGTGGTGCGGCCGTCTCGGCGGGGGAGCGTGGCGGGACGTAGACGTCCGCGGCGGGCAGGCGCGCCGGCGGTGCGAACAGTTCGCCCTGCGCCAGTTGCGCCCCGTCCGCCAGTGCCGCCGCACATTGCCCCTCGGTCTCCACGCCCTCAACGGCCAGGAGCGCCCCCAGCTCGTCGCACAGCGTCCGCATCGACCGCACCACCGCCGGTCGCGCCAGCAGCGACGCGTCCAGCTTCACCAGGCCGGGGGAGAGGTCCGAGAGCAGCCGCAAGGGCACGTCCCCGTCCCCGATCCCGTCCGCGCAGATCCGGAAACCCTGCCCGCGCAGCGTGGCCACCGCCTCCAGCAGGGCCTGCTGCGGCACATGCGTGTACGGCGGGCAGAGGTCGATCGTGACTTCCCAGGGCAGCCGCCCCGCCTCCCGCACGGCGTCGTGCAGTGACGGGAGCCCGCCGAGGTCCGCGAGTGTCCCGGCGAACACGTTGACGAACAGCGGAAGCAGAGTTTCCTTGCGCACCGCCGCGCGAACCGCCGACACCGCCAGCCGGCAGTCGAGCCCGGGGTCCCGGCGGGCCTCGGCAAGGACGTCGCCGGTCTCCGGCCGGGCGAGTATCTCCAGCCCCGCGACCGCTCCGGTCGTCAGATTGACCACCGGTTGGAAGGCGAAGCGGAGAGTGTCCGTCCAGGAGTGCACGGCAGCATGATTGACGCCACCGGCACACGCCCAGGCGCAGTTCATGAGACGTTCACGCAGCATTCCGGACCGAGCACGCAGCGTAGCCACAGGTGTGGGTGTACGAGCCACAGCACCCTCCCAGCACACCAATATGACGCCCCATCGGGAATGGACACCCTGGTGGACCGAATGCCGGCAGCCCACGCCCCCGCGGCCATCGGGCAGTTGTCGTGCCGCCGGCGGTCCCCTTCCACGGCGCCCCCACTCCTGATAGACGCACGGGCATGACACGACTCACCACCGTGGCACGTGCCCTGCTCACCGCGTTCGCCGCCTTGCTGGCGTCGACCGCCCCCGCCGCGACCGCCCGGGGCGGCACCGATCCCAAGGCGCCGGGCGACTTTGTGGCCCTCAGAAGCGTGGACCCGACGATCATCCAGGAGATGCGCTACGTCACCCCGCACAACTTCGTCGGCGAGCGCATCGACGGCTACCGGCAGCCCGTCTGCATCCTCACCCGGCCCGCCGCCGAAGCCCTCCGCAAGGCCCAGCGCAAGCTTCTGCGCCAGGGCTACACGCTCAAGGTGTACGACTGCTACCGGCCACAACGGGCGGTGGACCACTTCGTCCGCTGGGCCGAGGATCTCGGCGACGAGTCCATGAAGGGCGAGTTCTACCCGAATGTCGACAAGACACGGCTGTTCGCCGACGGGTACATCGCGGCGAAATCCGGCCACAGCCGCGGTTCCACCCTGGACGTCACGCTCGTCAGGCTCCCGGCGAAACCGACCAGGCCCTACCGTCCCGGGGAGCCCCTGGTGCCGTGCTTCGCACCCCAGGGCGAGCGGTTCCCCGACAACTCGGTCGACATGGGGACCGGATTCGACTGCTTCGACACCCTCTCGCACACCCTCGACCCCCGCATTCAGGGCCGACAGCGCCACAACCGGCTGCTCCTCAAGAGCACCCTGGAAGGGCTCGGCTTCGTGAACCTGGCAGAGGAGTGGTGGCACTACACCTTCAAGCCGGAGGCCTATCCGGACACCTACTTCGACTTCCCCGTGTCCAGGAAGTCGCTGACCAGCGCTCACTGAGCAGCCTGCTCGATGCGCTCTCTCCGTGATCCGCTACAGTCCGCCGCGTGTCCGAGAATCAGCACTCCGCTTCGAACTCCGCGCCGAACTCCCACTGTTCGAGCTGCGGCGCGCCCTACGGAGAGGGCGTCACCGGCTGGCCCCGCACCTGCCCGGTGTGCGGGGCCGTGGCCTACCGCAATCCACTCCCGGTCGCGGTGGCCCTCCAGCCCGTGTACGACACCCAGGGCACCGCCCTGGTCGTCATCACCCGAACCATCGCCCCCGCGCGCGGGGGGATCGCCCTGCCCGGTGGCTACATCGACGACCGGGAGGACTGGCGGCAGGCCGTCATACGCGAACTGCGGGAGGAAACCGGCATCGACGCCGCCGGCCGTGACGTACGGCTCGCCGACGCGATGAGCTCACCCGACGGACACCTGCTGCTGTTCGGTCTCCTGCCGGAGCGGCCCGCCGAGGGCCTGCCCTCCTCCGCCGCCACGGACGAGACGGCGGGCTGGCACCTCCTGCGCAGGCCCGAGGAACTCGCCTTCCCCCTGCACACCCTGGCCGTACGCGCCTGGTTCGAGGGCCGGTACATCTGAGCTCACCGCTCACCGACCCCGCGGACCCGCACCGGGTAGGGCGGCGCGCTCCCGCCGTCCTCACCCTCCCGCTCCACGACCACCCGCGAGCCCGTCCACCGAGCGGTGTAGCGCTCGATCTCCGGCTCGTCCCACCCGTCGCCCCCGTCCGGCACGACCAGCCCGCCCCCGGTACGCCCCCGGGCAGGCGCCCACACCTCCAGTTCCAGCCCGCCGTCCTCCCCGCGTACCGGAAGCACGGCACCCGCGCGTGCCAGCACGGGGATGCGTGACAGAGGCGCGTCGACGAGCACCTTCCCCGGCCCCTCGTACGCCAGCCCCGTCGCGGTGTCGTACCAGCGCCCGCGCGGCAACTGCACCGCACGCCGGTCGGCGCCCGGGTCAAGGACCGGCGCCACCAGCAGGCTGTCGCCCAGCAGGAAGGCGTCCTGACACTCCCGCAGCGCCCGCTCCTCCGGCGCCGTCCACCACAGAGGCCGCACATAGGGCGCCCCCGTACGCCGCGCCAGATGCGCCAGCGTCATGAAGTACGGCAGCAGCCGCCGGCGTTCGACGAGCGCCACGCGCGCGTGCGCCAGCACCTCACCGCCGAACTCCCACGGCTCCCTGCGTCCCGCCCGCAGACTCGCGTGCGTACGGAACAGCGGCAGATACGCGCCCAGCTGGAACCAGCGCAGATACAGCTCGGGGGACGGATCCCCGTCGAAGCCCCCGACGTCGGGCCCCGAGTACGGGACACCGCACAGTCCGAGCCCCATCACCAGGGCCAGAGAGGCCCGCAGCCCCGGCCAGCCGGTGGCCACATCGCCCGACCACGTCCCTCCGTAGCGCTGCATGCCCGCCCACCCGGAGCGGGAGAACAGGAACGGCCGCTCCTCGGGAGCGAGCTTCCGCAGCCCCTCGTACGCCGCCCTGGCCATGCACAGGGCGTACACGTTGTGCGCCTCACGATGGTCACCGCCCCGCCCCTCCAGGGCGTGCCGGGCCGACCGCGGCAGCGTCGACTCACCGAAGGCGGTGAACAACGTGGGTTCGTTCAGATCGTGCCAGAAGCCCGAGAAGCCCTGGGCAAGCCGCTCCTCGTAGAGCCCGCCCCACCACGCCCGCACGCGCGCGTGCGTGAAATCGGGAAACACCGCCTCCCCGGACCATGAGACACCCTCCACCACGTCCCCCGAGGCGCCCCGCACGAACGCGTCCTCGGCGGCCCCACCCTCGTACACCGCGTGGCCGGGCAAGGCCTTCACCGCCGGGTCGACGATCGACACCAGCCTGACGCCGTCCCGCCGGAGCTCCTCGGCCAGGACGGGCAGCTTCGGGAAGCGGTCCTGGTCGACGGTGAAGACCTGATGCGCCTCCAGGTGGTCGATGTCCAGGTGCACGGCATCCAGGGGCAGACCGTGCTCCAGGTACCCCGTGACGATCCGCCGCACCTCCTGCTCGCTGCCGGACCCCCACCGCGCGTGATGGTGCCCGAGCGCCCACGCGGGCGGCAGCGCGGGCGCCCCGGTGAGCGACGCCCAGGCGAGCAGCACGCGCGCGGGAGTGCCCACCATCACCCAGCAGCGCAGCGGACCACCGTCCATCCGGAGCTCGCTCGTCCCGGCACGGTCGTGCCCCGAACCCGCGCCCTCCTCGCCCTCCCGCAGCGTCACCGTGCCGTCCCACGAGCTGTCGTGGAACGCCAGATGCGTCCCTCCGTCGGACACCACCAGCTGCACCGGCATCGTGATGTACAGCGGGTCGTCCCCCGGTGCGAAGGAACGGCCCGGACCGGTGTTCCACAGCCGGTACGTCCCGTCCGCCAGCCGAGGACCCGAGGCGCGCCCCCCGAGTCCGAAGAACCGCGCGTCGGCACCCACCTCGGACCGCTGCATCCAGCGCGCCGGGCCGCCGCCGACCGGCTCCCACCACCGCGGCGGCAGATCACGCCGCAGGGTCACACCGCCCGGAGTGAGCACCTCCACCGCGCCGTGCCGCGAGACCGCCACCGTCACCCGCTCGGCCACCACACGCCAGCCGCCGTCCTTGTCCGGCTCCAGCACCGCCCGCGGATCCGGCTCCGGGCAACGGCCGGCCAGCGCGTACGACGGCTCGGGCTCCGCCCCGTCCCAGCCCCAGAACACGGCCCCGTTCACGGCGACCAGAATGCGCAGCTCCGACCGGCCGAACCGGACGACACCGCCCCCCGGCCCCGGCTCCGCGCCCTCCACGAGCCCGGGCACCCGCGCACGCTCGGCCCCCCGCGCCGGCAGCCCGGTGGCGTCGGCCCGGCGCCTGCGCCACGCTGCTCGTACGGTACGCACACCCTGCGCCGCCCCCACCGAAGCCACCGCTTTCACCGAACGCACCAGGTCACGACCGTTCATGCTGCTCACCCTGCCACTGACCGCCTGGCAAACGGGTGTCGTTCAACTGCCGTTCACCCGTGCCAAGACCACATCTTCACGACACGGACTATGTGGGGCGCACCCTGGTGCCGAAGTCGATCACATGGCATTGTCCGTGCCAGCCGCTCACGCGCACACCCCAGCCCGTGCGCGGAGGACGCACACGACGCGCACAGTCCGGGAGCCGACATGCCCACCGACAGTTTCCAGCCGCTCTGGCAGCCCGACCCCGGGCGCATCGCCCGGGCACGGATCACCAGGTTCCAGGCCTGGGCCGCCGAACACCACGGCGCCCCCGCCGAGGGCGGCTACGCGGCCCTGCAGCGGTGGTCCGTCGACGACCTGGAAACCTTCTGGAGAGCCGTCACCGAGTGGTTCGACGTCCGCTTCTCCCACCCCTACGCGCGCGTGCTGGGCGACCGCTCGATGCCGGGCGCCCAGTGGTTCCCCGAAGCGACCCTCAACTACGCCGAACACGCCCTGCGCGCGGCCGGCACCCGCTCCGACGAACCGGCCCTCCTGTACGTCGACGAGACCCACGAACCACGCCCCGTCACCTGGACCGAGCTGCGCCGCCAGGTCGGCTCCCTCGCCGCGGAACTGCGCGCGCTCGGAGTACGCCCCGGCGACCGCGTCAGCGGCTACCTTCCGAACGTCCCGCAGGCCGTGGTCGCCCTCCTCGCCACCGCCGCCGTCGGCGCGGTCTGGACGTCCTGTGCGCCCGACTTCGGCGCCCGCAGCGTCCTCGACCGCTTCCAGCAGGTCGAACCGGTCGTGCTCTTCACGGTCGACGGCTACCGCTACGGCGGCAAGGAGCACGACCGACGCGAGGTGGTCACCGAACTGCGCCGCGAACTCCCCACCCTGCGGGCCGTGATCCACATCCCGCTCCTCGGCACCGACGCACCCGAGGGCGCCCTGGACTGGTCGGCCCTCACCTCCGCCGACACGGACCCGGTCTTCGAGCAGGTGCCCTTCGACCACCCCCTGTGGGTGCTCTACTCCTCCGGCACGACCGGACTGCCCAAGGCCATCGTCCAGTCCCAGGGCGGCATCCTGGTCGAGCACCTCAAGCAACTCGGCCTGCACTGCGACCTCGGCCCCGAGGACCGCTTCTTCTGGTACACCTCGACAGGCTGGATGATGTGGAACTTCCTCGTCTCCGGCCTGCTCACCGGCACCACGATCGTCCTCTACGACGGCAGCCCCGGCTACCCCGACACCGGCGCCCAGTGGCGGATCGCCGAACGCACGAAGACCACCCTCTACGGCACCTCCGCCGCCTACGTCATGGCCTGCCGCAAGGCGGACGTGCACCCCTCCCGCGCCTTCGACCTCTCCTCGGTCCAGTGCGTCGCCACCACCGGTTCGCCCCTGCCGCCCGACGGCTTCCGCTGGCTCCACGACGAGGTCCGCGACGACCTGTGGATCGCCTCCGTCAGCGGCGGCACCGACGTGTGCTCCTGCTTCGCCGGAGCCGTTCCCACCCTCCCGGTCCACGTCGGTGAGCTCCAGGCCCCCTGCCTCGGCACCGACCTCCGGTCCTGGGACCCCCACGGCCGCCCCCTCATCGACGAGGTCGGCGAACTCGTCGTCACCAACCCCATGCCGTCGATGCCCATCCGCTTCTGGAACGACCCCGACGGCAGCCGCTACCACGACAGCTACTTCGACACCTACCCCGGCGTGTGGCGGCACGGCGACTGGATCACCGTCACCTCCCGCGGATCCGTCGTCATCCACGGCCGCTCCGACTCCACGCTCAACCGCCAGGGCGTCCGGATGGGATCGGCCGACATCTACGAAGCCGTCGAGCGGCTCCCCGAGATCAAGGAGTCCCTCGTCATCGGCATCGAGCAGCCCGACGGCGGCTACTGGATGCCCCTCTTCGTGCACCTGGCCCCCGGAGCGGTCCTCGACGAGGCCCTGCTGAACCGCGTCAAGCAGACGATCCGCGAGCAACTGTCCCCGCGCCACGTCCCCGACGAGATCATCGAAGTACCCGGGGTCCCGCACACCCTCACCGGCAAGCGCATCGAGGTCCCCGTCAAGCGCCTCCTCCAGGGCACCCCGCTGGAGAAGGCGGTCAACCCGGGCTCCATCGACAACCTCGACCTGCTGAACTTCTACGAGGACCTGGCCCGCAAGCGCGCCTGACCACAACCACCCTGCGTCACACACTCCCCGTCACCGGCGCTCCGGACGCAGGTCACACGGCCACACCCCTGTGACCTGCGCCTTCCGGCCTCACCCGCGTACGCGATCACCCGGAGCCGGGTCATTGTCAGTGCCGCCGATTACTGTGAGTGAGCATTGATCGACCATGCACTGGGGGAAACAATGGCGCACACCGACAACCGGACCATGCGACGCGTCCTGCACCGCGAAATCGCCGGCACCATCGGCCTGCTGACCGACGAACACGACTTCCGGGCCATGCGGCGCTACCGCAGCTTCACCTTCGCCGACCACGCGACCTACCTGAAACAGGTGGAAGCCCTCCTCAGGACCCGCGCCCTGCGGGGCAGCCACACCACCGTGGCGCTCTTCGACCCCGAGGAGTACGCCGAGTTCTGCACACGAAAGGGCCTGGACCCCGACCACCCGTCGAGCCGCACACGCTTCACTGCCCAGATCGCAGCCACCGGCCCGACCCTTCCCTACGACGGCCGCCCCCTGGCCGACCTCCTCCCGGCCCTCGTCGACGAGGCCGTACGGCAGGCCACCTGGGAGTACGCGACCACCCTCCTCGCCCGCCTGGGTGCCTGCACTTCCTGCGGCGAAGACATCGGGCGCGCCGCCTTCGCCCGAGCCGCGAGCCTGCTCGTCCGCATCCTCGACACCGCCCCACCCGGCGACCGCCACCTCGTCTGCAGCGTCACCGGACCGCCCGACACCCTCACCGCCGCCCTCCACATCACCGACGACGGGGACTCCCTGGAACTGAACGAAACCGAAGCCCTCGAGTTCACCACCATCCTGGCCCTCGGCCTGGCCACCGAAAGCCCCGGAGGACTCGTCATCCGCATCAGCGCCCCCGACACACCAGACCGCGTCTACGGCTGGCGCATGCGCGCACACGGACTCGAACCCCTGACCGCAGGGGAGGTCTTCGACGCCTACTGCACCGACGTCGAATCCGGAGACCTGATCTCCCCTGAATCCAACGTCGACTACTGTGCGCCGCCCGACCTCGGGGAGGAGAAACCCACTCCTGGGCACCAGCACTGAAACGCCGGGAGGGGCGCCCCACCTCAGTGGAGCGCCCCTCCTGGGAAAACCGTCGCCGCGGGCCCGGCCTATTCGCCCGACAGCACCGCCTGCGCGGCGCTGCGCGCGTCCTCGGCGCTGTCCGTCGCCCGCGCCGCCGCAGCAGCCCGCTCGCACTGCGCCAGCGTGTACTTCGCCAGCGTCGCCCGGACGTAGGGAATCGACGCGGCACCCATCGAGAGAGAGGTGACGCCCAGACCGGTCAGCACACACGCGAGCAGCGGGTCGGACGCGGCCTCACCGCAGACACCACAGCTCTTGCCCTCGGCCTTCGCCGCCTCGGCGGACAACTCCACCAGGTCGAGCAGAGCGGGCTGCCACGGATCCTGCAGACGGGACACAGCGCCCACCTGACGGTCGGCGGCGAAGGTGTACTGGGCGAGGTCGTTCGTCCCCAGCGACAGGAACTCGACCTCCTGAAGGATCGAGCGGGCTCGCAGCGCGGCCGACGGGATCTCGACCATCGCACCGAACTTCGCCCGCAGCCCAGCCGCACGGCAGGCGTCAGCGAAGGCCCGGGCGTCCGTACGGTCCGCCACCATCGGGGCCATGACCTCGAGGTAGACGGGCAGCCCCTCCGCGGCCTTGGCCAGCGCGGTCAGCTGGGTACGCAGGACCTCGGGGTGGTCGAGGAGCGTCCGCAGCCCCCGCACGCCGAGCGCCGGGTTCGGCTCGTCGGCCGGCGTGAGGAAGTCGAGCGGCTTGTCCGCGCCCGCGTCCAGCACGCGCACCACAACACGCCCCTCGGGGAACGCCTCCAGCACCTGCCGGTACGCAGCGACCTGCTTCTCCTCGGACGGCGCCTGCTTGCTGTCGTCCAAGAAGAGGAACTCGGTACGGAAAAGACCCACTCCCTCAGCACCGGCCTCGACGGCGGCCGCCACGTCGGCGGGGCCACCGATGTTCGCGAGCAGCGGCACCTTGTGACCGTCAGCGGTGGCACCAGGACCGGTCGAGGCAGCCAACGCGGCCTTCCGCTGGGCGGCCGCGGCCTCGAGCTGGGCCTTCTTCTCGTCGCTCGGGTCCACGAAGATCTCTCCGGTGCTGCCGTCGACTGCGATCATCGTGCCTTCGGCGAGCTCACCGGCCCCCGGCAGCGCCACCACGGCCGGCACACCGAGCGCCCGGGCCAGGATCGCGCTGTGACTGGTCGGGCCGCCCTCTTCCGTGACGAAACCGAGCACCAGCGTCGGGTCCAGCAGCGCGGTGTCGGCCGGAGCGAGGTCGCGGGCAACCAGGACGTAGGGCTCGTCGCTGTCGGGGACGCCAGGCATCGGCACCCCCAGCAGACGGGCGACGATGCGATTCCGCACGTCGTCGAGGTCGGCCACGCGACCAGCCAGGTACTCACCGGCCCCCGCCAGGAGCTCGCGGTAGGAGGCGAACGCGTCGTACACCCCGCGCTCCGCCGTGCTGCCGACGGCGATCCGCCGCTCCACATCGGCCAACAACTCGGGGTCCTGGGCCATCATGGCCTGCGCCTCGAGCACGGCCTGGGCTTCACCGCCGGCCAGGTTGCCGCGCGCCATCAGGTCAGCAGCCACCGCCTCCACGGCCTTGCGGGCGCGCCCCTGCTCACGCTCCGCCTCTTCCGCCGGGATCTGCTTCGCGGGCGGCTCGAGCACCGCCGTTCCCATGTGCCGAACCTCGCCGATGGCCACACCGTGGCTCACCCCGACGCCTCGCAGCGTTGTCTCCATCTCACCCGTCTCCGATAGAGCGGCGGGCCCCGCCGCCGCGATGGTTGTCGTACTCGCCGTCATACGACGGCACTGACGTCACTTCCAGAGGAAGAGACTGTCGCCGGCCTTCACTTCGCCGTCGATGCGAAGATCGGAGAGAGCTTCGGCCGTGGCCTCCAGGGCCACGACCGGGCAGATCGCGGACTTGCCGGCGGCCTCGACGGCAGCCGGGTTCCAGCGCACGACCGCCTGGCCGCGCGTGACGGTGTCGCCCTTGTTCACCAGCAGCTCGAAACCCTCGCCGTTGAGCTGCACGGTGTCGATACCGAGGTGAGTGAGCACGCCGTGTCCGTTCTCGTCGACGACGACGAACGCGTGGGGGTGCAGGGAGACGATGACGCCGTCCACGGGGGAGACGGCCTCGGAGGGCTCACGTACGGGGTCGATCGCTGTGCCCGGGCCGACCATGGCCCCGGAGAAGACGGGGTCCGGCACGGCTGCCAGTCCGATGGCGCGTCCTGCGAGCGGGGACGTCACGGTGGTCATGGGAAGCCTCCCAGGGGTGGAGATCGATATGGCCGTCCCTGTAGGTACCGGGCGGCACACTGTTCAGCAGCGTATGTCACCTGAAGTGCCGGTTCCGCGCGAGCACGTCGAAGTGGTCTAGACCATACCCCAAATCGATTTGCACCCGCTCCGCGGCCGCGTGTACAGTCGTACTCCTGCTTGGGGCTGAGCGATGCGACTTCGCGTCCTGGCCGGGCAGCAACCAACTTGTCAGATCCTAACTTTGGATCACCTTCTGCATGCCTGCGGGAGAGTGGTCAGGGGGCCGGAAAAACACTGATAGAGTTTGGAACACCGAAGGGAAGCGCCCGGAGGAAAGCCCGAGAGGGTGAGTACAAAGGAAGCGACCGTTCCTTGAGAACTCAACAGCGTGCCAAAAGTCAACGCCAGAT
>NZ_JNXI01000013.1 GCF_000717055.1 Streptomyces iakyrus
GCCGGGGCGGGCTGTGGCTCCTGGCCGGGGGCGGGGGCGCCGGTTGCTTCGCGGCCGGCGTGCGCCGGGGGCGGGGTGGCCGGTGCCGAAGGCGGCGCGCTGTGAGCCGGCGACGACTGGGGCACGCCTTGACCCGCCGGAGGGACGGAGCCGGGCGCGGCCGCCGCAGGGCCGCCACCGCTGCCGGTCATGGCGCCGCCGCTGCTGCCCGGTGCTCCGGTCCCGCGGACCGCCGCACGGGCCGCCGCCGGGCCACCGCCCGCAGGCACCGGACCGCCACTGCCGGCCGGCACCGGACCACCGGCACCCGCCTGGGCCGGAGCGGGAGCGGCTCCCCCGTGGCTCTCCGGGCCGGGCACGTATCCCATGGCAGGCATGCCGGACGGGCCGCCCGCGGAGTAGTTCACGCCGCGCTCGATCCGGTCGAGGCGGGCCATCACGGAGCGCTCGTCGCCGTAGGCGGCGGGGAGCAGGACGCGGGCGCAGATCAGTTCGAGCTGGAGACGGGGCGAGTTGGCGCCGCGCATCTCGGTCAGGCCCTCGTTGACCAGGTCGGCGGCGCGGCTCAGCTCGGCGGGGCCGAAGGTGCCGGCCTGGGCCTGCATGCGCTCGATCACATCGGCGGGGGCGTCGATGAGCCCCTTCTCCGCCGCGTCCGGGACGGCGGCGAGGATCACCAGGTCGCGCAGCCGCTCCAGGAGGTCGGCGACGAAGCGGCGGGGATCGTTCCCGCCCTCGATCACGCGGTCGACGACCTCGAAGGCCGCGGCTCCGTCACCGGTGGCGAAGGCCTCGACGACGGAGTCGAGGAGGGAGCCCTCGGTGTATCCGAGCAGGGCGGTGGCCATGGAGTACGTCACACCGTCCGCCGCGGCGCCCGCGAGGAGCTGGTCCATGACGGACATCGAGTCACGCACGGACCCGCCGCCGGCCCGCACCACGAGCGGGAGCACGCCGTCCTCGACCGGGATCGTCTCCTTCTGGCACACCTGCCCGAGGTACTCCCGGAGGGTGCCCGGAGGGACGAGCCGGAAGGGGTAGTGGTGGGTCCGGGACCGGATCGTCCCGATGACCTTCTCGGGCTCGGTGGTCGCGAAGATGAACTTGAGGTGCTCCGGCGGCTCCTCGACGACCTTCAGCAGCGCGTTGAAGCCGGCCGACGTGACCATGTGGGCCTCGTCGATGATGTAGATCTTGTACCGGCTGCGGGCGGGCCCGAAGAAGGCCTTCTCGCGCAGGTCACGGGCGTCGTCCACGCCACCGTGGGACGCGGCGTCGATCTCGATGACGTCGATGGAGCCGGGGCCGTTGCGCGCGAGGTCCTGACAGGACTGGCACGCACCGCAGGGCGTCGGCGTGGGTCCCTGCTCGCAGTTCAGGCAGCGGGCCAGGATGCGGGCGCTGGTCGTCTTGCCGCAGCCGCGCGGCCCGCTGAACAGGTACGCGTGGTTGACCCGGTTGTTCCGCAGCGCCTGCTGCAACGGGTCGGTGACATGCTCCTGCCCGATGACCTCGGCGAAGGTCTCGGGGCGGTAGCGGCGGTACAGAGCGAGAGACGACACGCATACGAGGTTATAGGCGCCCACTGACATCCGGCCCGGCCCGGGAACGCAGACGCCCCCCACGCACCCGCCAGAGCCGACCTACCCTTGCTGCCTTCCGGCCCTGGGGGAGTTCAGTCAGATAGCGCCGCGTGAGGGGCTGCGCCAAGGTTACCTGATGTCGGGGGCGGTGAACGAGTTCGCGAGCACTCCTCTCGGTCATGTAATGTTCCCAGCGGAGGATTCGCCTAGAGGCCTAGGGCGCACGCTTGGAAAGCGTGTTGGGGGCAACCCCTCACGAGTTCGAATCTCGTATCCTCCGCCAGTGCCTCACCGGGCACGATGTCGAAGGGCCCCACCGCTTGCGGTGGGGCCCTTCGACGTTGTCCGTCTCAGTTTCCGTCTCCCCCGAGACCGCGACCATGATGGTCGTGGTGCAACGCAAGCTTGGCGATCAGAACCGCGGGGATCACCCCGCGCGTGTTCCCTCGGATCGCGGACCGCTCCAGGCGCAGCGCCATCAGGCCGCCGCGGAGGTCAGCCTCCTCGCCGTGGGGCTCGTGCTGGCCTTCACGGCCACCGCCGTGGTCAACACACTCGCCATGTCGGTCTCCGAGCGCGTCCGGGAGTTCGCGCTGCTGCGTCTCGCGGGGGCGACCCGCCGTCAGGTGCTGTCCGTCCTCCTTCTCGGCACCGCTCTCGGCAGCGCCGTTTCCCTGGCCGTCCTGACCTCGTTCAGCATCGGCATGACGGGGCGGGCGGCACCTGCCGTCACACCGCTCATTACGTCACGGTGGTCGCCGGAGCCGGACTCCTCGCGCTCGTCGCGACCGCCCGGCCCGGACGCGTGGCGCTGAGGGTCCGGGCGGTGACGGTGGCGACAGCCGGGGAATGAGGAACGCGTGGAGTCGGTCCGCTCACGCCTTCTTCGCGGTGGACCGCTTTGCGCTCCTGCTTCGTCCCGCAGGGGTGGGCGTGTTCTTGCGCTGGGGCGTTTCCGTGCGGGTCTCGGTCCGTGGGGGCGTCGCCCGCGCAGGGGCGGTCTTCCACTTCAGTTCGATCTCCAGCTCGATCTCGCCGCCGCCGATCTCGATCTCCAGCTCGCTCTGGAGGTCGTCGGGGATCCGGAGGCCCAGCGTCCCGGGGCCGAGGTCCAGCTCGGCGTCCCCGCCCTCCCTCAGGGCGTCTGCGAGGGCCGCGAGCTGGTCGGCGGCCTCGTGGCGTGACAGTGAGCGCTTCTGCTCGAACGTGAGGTCCTTCATGGGGCCCTCCAGGTGGCAAAAGGGTGGACAAATCCATCTCGGCGGGATGTGCGGACCCGTGGGTCAGCCACCCGCCTCCGGACCCCAGTGCTCGGGCCCCACTCCGCGCCAGTCGATCCACGGCACCTCCGCCACGTCCGCCGGGTCGATCTCCAGTCCGGCGCGGCGGAGGAATTCGGCGACGTCGGCGACGTTGTGGGCGAGGCCGAGGATCTCGCCGTCCACGCGGACGCGCCGGCCGCCCGAGGGCGACGGCGGATGCACGATCACACGAATCGGTCCGGACATGCCTTCAGGATCGTCCGGGACGTACGGTCCCGCAGGCCGGCGCGTCATCGAGGGAGCCGCTCGCTCACGTCGGCGGCCCTCCGCCCCAGCTCCCGCAGCTCCCACCACGCCGCGGGACTCGGCCGTCGCTGCCGCCAATAGGGGTGGAAGAACGCCTGGGCCGACAGCCGGTACAGGCGCCGGCGCAGCTCGGTGCGGCCGGGCCGATCGGCGAGCTGCCGGTACGTGGCACTCCACTCCCGTTGCGCCCGGACGAGGTCGTCGGGAAACGTTCGCATGGCCGAATTCAATCATGTGTTCGATTTTTCGAGCCAGTGCAACGCTTCTCCCAGGTCTCGGTTCGGGCACCGGACGTGGACAGCCGCAGCGCGAGAGGCCCGAGTAGGCGCATACTGAGGCCAATGACTAAGCCTGCTGCTCACAAGCGTCACTTGCCTACCAGCCCCTTCAAGGCTCCGGTCGCCCCCGCTCCCAAGTACTTCGCCGTGGGTGACCAGGTCACGCACGACATGTACGGGCTCGGCCGGGTCATCGGCATCGAGGACGGGATCGCCGCGCTCGTCGACTTCGGTTCGGCGCAGATGCGGATCCTGAGCCCCTACGCCAAGATGACCAAGCTGTAGGACCTCCGTGCCCGGTCGGGGCACCCCTGGCCCAGCCCTGGGCCAGTAACCGAAAAGAGACCTCTCATCGAACCGACTTCGCTGTTCTCCGCCGTGGAAGGGCAGCCGAGCCTTTCCGGCGCGGCGTCGCCGCCTCCGGCGACCAACCCCTTCCAGGCCCCCGACTTCGGGGAGGCCGAAACCTTCCCTCTCGTCGAGGACATGCCGGAGCAGCCCGCCGCGACGAGGCGTCCGGCGCGCCGCAGGGCCGCCTAGCTCCCCTCTGCGGTCCTCCCCTCCGCGGTCCGGTCAGGCCTCGCGGTCCGGTCCGGCCTCACGGTCCGACGCCGGCCAGACGTACGGCAGGTCGTCCGGCACGCCCGGGAAGAGCGACGCGTAGGTCGTCGGGTCCTTGCGGACCAGGGCCGAGCGGTGGCTTTCGTGGAAGGGGTCGTCGCCCAGCCAGGGCGGGAGTTCGCCCTCGGCTGCCAGGTGCGGCTGGTCGCGGATCGGCGCGTGCGGACGGGTCGCCGCCAGATCGGCCACGAGCGTCGCCGCGCATGTGTCCTGGTGGCCCTGCTCGCGCCAGACGCGGCAGATCTCCAGACCGTAGCGGACCAGCGCCTCCTCGTAGCCGAGCCACATCTTCACGGCCGGGTGGCGGCGCCAGCCGTAGCCGGGGACGACCAGGCCGCGCAGGACCTGCAGGGCCTCGACGCGTTGCTTGCCGAGCCGGCGGCGGTCGAGGGACAGGGCCGTCGTGCGGAAGTCCGGGTAGGGCAGAAAGGTCTGCATACGGTCGCCGGGCTCCTTACCGTGCGTCGGTGCGCGTGCCGCGCCGCCGGCCGAGGGCGAGAGCCAGGCCGATCATGGCGATGCCCAGGACGAAGTGGAGCCAGTCGTCCGCGGTGTTCAGCGGGACGAAGTTGGCGTCGCTGTCGTGGCCGACGGACAGGCCGTACACCCACAGCACCAGGTAGACGGCGCCGCCGACCAGCAGATACGAGTACGCCCCGGCGGCCGTGCCGGCGAGGATCAGGCCGGTGAGGCCGTACGCCAGATGCACCAGGTTGTGCAGGATCGAGACCTGGAACAGGCCGAACAGTTCGGCGCCCGACTCGTGGGAGGCGAACTCCAGCGAGCCGTAGTCGGTGGTGATGCCCGGGATGAAGCCCAGCACGCCGACCACCAGGAAGACGAGGCCGAGCAGCTGGGCTGCCTGCTGGACGGGGGCGCGGGCGGCCCGGTGGGACGCTGGTGTGGTCATGGCCGGTGGCTCCTCACGCGGGGGACAGGGTCTGTTCCGCCCAGATGGTCTTGCCCGTGGCGCTCTGGCGGGTGCCCCAGCGCTCGGTCAGCTGGGCGACGAGGAGCAGGCCGCGGCCGCCCTCGTCGTAGGTGCGGGCGCGCCGCAGGTGGGGAGCGGTGCTGCCGCCGTCGGACACCTCGCAGATCAGGGTCGTGTCGTGGATCAGGCGGAGCTGGACCGGCGGCTGCGCGTGCCGGATGGCGTTGGTGACAAGCTCGCTGACGACCAGCTCTGTGACGAACACGGCGTCGGAGAGCCCCCACCGCTCCAGTTGCGCCACCACGTCCTTGCGGGTCTGCGCAACCGCGGACGGGTCGGACGGCACCGCCCAGGTGGCGACCTGCCGCGCGTCGAGCGCGTGGGTGCGGGCGATGAGCAGGGCCACGTCGTCGGCCGGGCGCTGCGGCAGCAGATCGGCGAGGACCGTGTCGCACAGGGCGTCCAGCGAGCGCGCCGGGCGGGCCAGGGCCTCCCGCAGCCGGTGGACGCCGGTGTCGAGGTCCCGCTCGGGGGTCTCGATCAGGCCGTTGGTGTAGAGGGCGAGCAGGCTGCCCTCGGGAAGGACGACCTCGGTGGACTCGTACGGCAGGCCGCCCACGCCGAGCGGGGGCGTCGCCGGGAGCCCGACGAGGTCGACGGTGCCCCCGGGGCCGACCACGGCCGGCACGGGGTGCCCGGCCCCGGCGATGCAGCAGCCCCGCGTCACCGGGTCGTAGACGGCGTACAGGCAGGTGGCCCCGACGTCGCCCGAGGTCCCCGCAGAGCCCACGGAGCCCGCGGGACCCGCCGTCGCCTGTTCGTCGTCGCACTCCTCCTCCGTGTTGAGACGGGCGACCAGGTCGTCGAGGTGGGTCAGCAGCTCGTCGCACGGCAGGTCGATGTCGGCCAGCGTGCGGACCGCCGTACGCAGCCGCCCCATGGTCGCCGACGCGACCAGCCCGTGGCCGACCACGTCTCCGACGACCAGCGCCACCCGTGCTCCCGAGAGGGGGATGACGTCGAACCAGTCCCCGCCGACACCGGCGTGCCCGCCCGCCGGGAGGTAGCGGGAGGCGACCTCGACGGCCGCCTGCCGGGGCAGCCGCTGCGGCAGCAGGCTGCGCTGGAGCGTGACGGCCGTGGCGCGTTCGCGGGTGTAGCGGCGGGCGTTGTCGATGCTGACCGCGGCCCGGGCGGCCAGTTCCCCGGCCAGCACCAGGTCGTCCTGTTGGAAGGCCTCCTGGTTGCGGTGCCGGACGAGGAAGGCGACGCCCAGCGTGCTGCCGCGGGCGACCAGCGGCACGGCCATCACGGAGTGGATGCCGAACGCCCGGACCCGGGCGGCGCGGGCCGGATCGCGGGCCAGCCAGGCGGTGAACGCCGTGTCGGTGACCTCGTGCAGGGTGGGCCGTCCGGTGCGCAGGCTCTCGAAGGGCATCGAGCCCGGCGGGTAGGAGTCCACCGCGCCGGCCGCCACGACGGCCTCCGGCGCGCCCGGCGTCACCGACTGAAGCGCAGCCCGGCGCAGCAGCAGCGGCCCGTCCGCCGGAACCGGCTGCTCGGGCGGCTCGGGTGCGTCGTCCAGCGCGGCCAGCAGATCGACGCTGGCGAAGTCGGCCAGGGCCGGGACGGTCACGTCCGCCAGCTCCTGGGCGGTGCGCGTCACGTCGAGCGTGCCGCCGATGCGCCGCCCGGCCTCGGCGATCAGCTGGAGCCGCTTGCGGGCCCAGAACTGCTCCGTCATGTCGTGCGCTGACAGGCAGACGCCCCGGATGGTGCCCTCGTGGTCGCGCAGCGCGGACATGAAGACCGACCAGGCGTGCTCATGGTCTTCGCCGGGCGCCCGCAGGTAGTTCTCCTCGTACTCCGGCTCGCCGGTGCGCAGGACCCGGGCCATGGAGCGTTCCGCCCGCAGGCCGGCGTCGTCGTCGACGATTTCGGACACGCGCAGGCCGCGCATCTCCTCTTCGGTGAGCGCCGTGGCGCGTTCCATGTCGGCGTTGGCCCGGCGCAGCCTGAGCCGGGTGTCGTAGATCGCCTGGGCGCAGCACGGGGACTGGGCGAAACTCCAGCTCACGAGGGATTCGTCGAGACCGGCCGGGCGCTGCCGGCCGGTCAGGGCGGAGACGATGAGCCAGGCGGGGGCGTCGGCGCCGGGTGGTCTGTGGTGCGCGAGGATCCTGACCGTGAGCTGCCGGCCGTCGCGGTGCCGGAGGGCGACGTCGCCGTTCCAGCGGGGCAGCCCGGCGAGCGTGGGCAGACCGCCGCGCACCGGGATCGGCTCGGCCAGCAGATCCGCGGCACGGCGGCCGGTCACCTGCTCGGCCGAGTACCCGAGGAGCCGCTCGGCGCCCGCGTTCCAGCCGGTCACGACGCCCTGTTCGTCGACGGCGACACGGGCCGTGAGGGCTGCGCCGACGAGGGCGTCGAGGGCTTCGGGTTCTTCACCGGACGGCCGGGTGGCCCGGCCGACGGTGGCGGGCTGCTCCATGATCGGTCATCTCGCTCTCGGGGGAATCGGCCATAAACCCCGGATATGTGCAGATATCACCTGCTTACCCCGATTGGGTCGGCTCTCACCGTGACGGCCATGCCGGGAAACGGAGCCTGCCGCCGCCCGGCCCGGGTAACCGCTCCCCCATGGGTCAGATCCTGGTGGGCACGTGTTCCTGGACCGACCGGGCACTGGTCGGCAGCGGCTGGTACCCCCCGGGCCGGCGGGACGCCGAGGGGCGGTTACGGCACTACGCCGAGCGGTTCGGGGTCGTCGAGGTCGACGCCTCGTACTACGCGCTGCCGGGCGAGCGGAACAGCCGGCTGTGGGCCGAGCGGACGCCGGACGGGTTCGTGTTCGACGTGAAGGCGTTCTCACTGCTCACGGGGCATCCCACCCGGGACGCGGTGATGCCGGACGGGCTGCGGGCGGAGCACCGGGACCCGGCGGTGCTGGATCAGGTGTGGGCCCGGTTCGCGGCCGGGATCGAGCCGCTGCGCGAGGCCGGGCGGCTCGGGAGCGTGCTGTTCCAGTTCCCGCCGTGGTTCCGGCCCGGGCAGCGGGCGGAGGCGTTCCTCCGGGAGTGCGCCGAGCGGACCGAAGGCTGGCCGCTCGCCGTCGAGTTCCGCCACCCCTCCTGGTGGGAGCCGGGGCAGGCCGGGGCGACGTGCGCGCTGCTCGCCGGGCACGGCATGGCCGCGGTGGCCGTCGACATGACACAGAAGCTCGCCTCCTCCGTCCCGCCGGTCACGCCCGTGACCTCGCCCCGGCTGTCCGTGGTCCGCTTCCACGGCCGCAGCACCGCCTGGGGCACCGGCAGCAAGGAGGACCGGTTCCGCCACGCGTACGGCGAGGACGAACTGGCCGAGTGGCTGCCCCGGGTGCGCCGGCTGGCCGAGCGGACCGAACAGGTCCACGTCCTGTTCAACAACTGCTGCGGCGACGCCGCCGTCAGCGCCGCCGAGACGATGACGCGGCTCCTCGACGACGGCCCCTCGACACGGGACGTGGCGGCGGCGCGGTTGCCTAGGGCTCGACCCGCACCCGGCGTTCCACCGACACCTGATCCACGTCCGACACCCGCACGGTCGTCTTCATCGTCCACTCCCCGGCGAGCGGCAGGTTGACGGAGTTGGTGCTCCAGTAGCCGCCCCGGTCGGCGAGTTCGGCGTCGATCGGGCCGACCTCGCGGGAGGGCAGGGTGAAGGTGATGCGGACCTCCGGGACCGCCACCAGGCCCCTGTCGGAGCCGTAGACGACGGCCTGCAGGCCGTTCTCGCCGACACGGGCCGGGTCCAGGGTGACCAGCACCTTTCCGCTTCCTGTCACGGAGTCCGTGCCCGTGTCGAAAGGCACGGTGATCTCGGTCGTGGGCGGCAGCGCGCCCACCGGGGCCTGCTGCGCCGCCTCGGCCTCGGCCCGGCTCGGAAGGGTTCCCGTGAGCACGGTCGTGATCATCAGCACCATCGCGGCGACGGCTACTTCGACCAGGACGGAGCGGCGCAGGCGGCGCCGGATGCCGGGGTCGCCGGATCCGGCCCCCGGCCCCGCCGGGCCGTCGGGCGACTCCGGCTCCCCGGGTGACTCCCCCGCGCCGGACGTGCCCGGTTCGCCCGTCCCGGGTCCCTCGGCGGCTTCGTGGCCGTCCGCGGGCGCGCCGACCGGCTGCGGGACCGGTGCGAGTACGGCCGCCCGGGCCGGGGCCGCCGGTGCCGCGATCCGCGCCGTCCAGCGCCGCGAGTACCCGGCCACCAGCAACAGCACGGCCACCCCGGCCAGTTTGACGAGCAGCAGACGGCCGTACGACGTGCCGGACAGCGCGGAGAGGGAGCCGAGGCCGCGCCAGGACTGGTAGAGGCCCGTGACGGCCAGGACGGTCACCGAGGCGAAGGCGATCCGGGAGAAGCGGGGCACGACCTCCACCAGGTCGTCGCCGGACGGGCGGCGCAGGGTCAGCAGCAGCGCCACGAGGCCGCCCAGCCAGACGCCGGTCGCCAGCAGGTGCACCACGGACGACGTCATCGCCACCGGCACCTGGATCCCGGCGGAGGCGTGTTCGGCCGCCGCCCAGGTCAGGGCCAGGGCCGCGGCCAGGGCCGTGCCGATCGCGAGGGCCACGGGCCGTTTCACGGTGTCGCGGCGCCTGGACAGCCAGATCAGGAAGGCGGCGGTCAGCAGGAGGACGAGCAGCCGGGCGAGCAGGGCCAGGCCGGGGCGGCCGGTCAGGGTGCGGCCGAGAGCGGAGGCGTCGAAGGCCGCGGCGGGGCCCGTGCCCGCCTCGTAGGGGGCGCGCAGCAGGAGCAGGACGGCCGTCGAGCCCAGCAGCGTCCACCAGGCCGCCACGAGCGGCCGGCGCAGCGGGGCGGTGTGTGCGGGCCGGCACAGCAGCGCGAAAGCCACCGTGCCGACGAGCAGCGCGGCGGCGAGGTAGGCGAGGTAGCGGGCGGCGTCGTAGAGGCCGCGGGTGAGCGGGTCCTCGGCCGGGCCCGTGTCGATCTGGCCGGTGGTAGCGGACCGTTTCCCCACGGAGAAGCTGAAGGCGCCGGAGACGGGGTGGCTGTCGGCGGAGACGACCCGCCAGGCCACGGTGTAGGTGCCCTCGGCGAGCTTGCCGGGCAGGCCGACCCGGGCCGTGTCGGAGCGGTCGTCCGCGTGCGTGGCCTCGCCGGTGTGGACCCGGCGCTGGTCGGGGCCGAACACCCGGAAGGAGTCGTCGAGCAGGCCGACGGACTCGGTGAAGGTCAGGGTGACGTGGCGGGGGGCCTGTCGGACGAGGGATCCGTCGTCGGGGTCGGTGCTGCGCAGGGCGGCGTGGGCGGAGGCGGGGGCTGCTCCGGCGAGGAGCAGGACCAGCACGGTGCCCAGCAGCACCAGGGCCTGGAAGCGCCGGGGGTGTCCGGCATTGCGATCCTCGTTCCGCCGTTGGTCCACGTGGTTCTCCGGGGTCGGGCTGGACGGCTCCGGGTTATGTACGGACGGGATCGGTGTAGCGCTCAACGGGATGGGGGCCGAGGGGCGGGCCGGGACAGTCTCGCGATCCCGGCCGCCTCCGCCGGATAGCGTGCGGTCAGCTCCGCCGCATCCCCGTGTTCGTAGCCCGCGAAGGTGAAGCCCGGGGCCATCGTGCAGCCGAACAGGGTCCAGGAGCCGCCCGCCGCCACCCTGCCGCCCATCCACGTGCCCGCCGGGACCGTGAACTGGACGTGCTGGCCCCGCAGGACATCCGGTCCGAGCACCGCCGTCCGCGTGGTGCCGTCCGGGGCGAGCAGGAGGAGCTCCAGGGGGTCGCCCCGGTAGAAGTGCCAGATCTCGTCGGTCGGCAGGCGGTGGAGGGCGGAGAAGTCGTCCGCCGTCAGGAGCGCGACGATCGCCGTGCCCTCCGGCCTGCCGTCGGGGCGTTCGGGCCCGGCCCAGGTCTGGCGGAAGAGGCCGCCCTCGCTCGGGATCGGCTCCAGGCCGTAGTGGGCGATGAGGTCCTCGGGGGTCACCCGGGGAACATTAGCTCCCGGTCGAGGAACGCGAGCTGTGCCTTCTTCTCCGGCAGGTACACGTCCGGCAGGTCGATCTCCGGCAGGACCACCACCGGGCCCGGAGCGAAGCCGAGTCCGAGGAACCGGGCGATCGCCTTCTCGTTGCGCACGTCCGGGTCGACCACGACCCGCCGGCGGTCCAGTCCGAGCAGGACGTACGCGGCGATGACCGCCACCAGCCGGGCTGTCCAGCCGTGTTGTCCGCCGCCCGGCCCCGCGGGGGCGAGCAGCAGGTGGACGCCGATGTCGCCGGGGCGGACGTCGTAGCACTCGCTGACACGGTCGGCCTCCGGCTCGTAGGTCTGCAGGAGCGCGACCGGATCGCCGTCCCGGACGACGAGGTGGGCGTGGTGGGTGTCGAGCGCGGCCATGTGGGCGTAGACGGCGGCGACCTGTTGTTCGGTCAGCTCGGTCATGCCCCAGAAGGCGGCCCGCTCCTCGCGGACCCAGCGGTGGATCACGGCGGCGTCGGTCCCGGGGTCGAGCGGCAGGACGCGGACGGTGCCGAAGCCGTCGACCGCCTGCTCGTGGACGGGTGGGCGGGAGGCGTAGGGGTCAGACATCGCATTCCTTCTGCATCGTGGTCCAGTCGGTGACGACCGGGACGAGGTCTCCGGCGAGCCACAGGGGGAGCTGGTCGCGGTGGTGGGGCGAGCCGGGGACGCCCGAGGCGCCGAGCGGGACCACCCAATGGCTGTCCTCGCGCCGGGCCAGGTCCCAGACGTACCGGGCGGCCGGGCCCCGGGCGGCGCGGTCGGTGAGCCCCGGCACGCCCGAGGTGCACAGCACGCAGTCGTGGTCGCCGGACAGCCCCGGTTCGTCGTACGGCTGCTCCGGCTCCAGCGCACGCCAGGGGGCGAGGCGGTGGGTGTCGCCCCAGACGCCGGCCGGCGGGCGGGCGGCCACTTCCTCGATCGCCGCGCGGACGGCCGCCGGGCGGTCGACGCCGAACAGTTCCCCGGCCCGCAGCAGGTGTTCGAGGGCGAAGCCGGCCCGGGGGACGAGGGCCAGCCAGGGCTGGAAGACCTCCGGGTACACCGGTGGTGTGGTGAGCGCGGCGAACGCCGGGTGCGCCGCGAGCCGCCGTACGACCGCTGCGCGCACGGCCGCGTACAGGGCCGCGTCGGCGCTGCCGGCGTCCATGCGGCGGTCCCAGCCGAGGAGGCGGTCCCGGAGGGCGGCGGCCTCGGGGGTGAGGCCGTCGAGGGCGGCGAGGCGGTCCAGGAGGGGGGTCGCGGACGCCAGATGGGTGTCCGTGTGGATCGCGGGCATGCCGGCGGCGGACCAGCGCTCCTTGCCCGCGAGCAGCGCGGTGATGCGGTCGGCGCGGTGCGGCGGGGCGAACTCGACGCCGAGGGGTGCGGCCGGGCCGCGCTGGTTGGCCATGACGGCGACGCCGTCGGTGAGCCCGGCGCGCGGTGTCGCGTGCCAGCCCCGCCACTCGTGTCCCGGCTCCCAGGCGGGCACCACCCGCAGGGAGTTGGTCGCGGCGCGCAGCGGCACCCGCCCGGCGACGCGGTGCAGGACGCCGCCCTCGGTGTCGGCGGCCTGGACGACGTTGACCGGCTCGGCCCACTGGTCGAAGGCCCGGTCCACGTCGGCGACCCGGCGGGCCCGCAGCAGCGGCAGCAGGGCGGTGAAGCCGAGGTCGCCGGTGACGCGGGGCGGGTAGCGCAGGCTGATCGCCACGGGCAGGCCGGAGGGGTCGGCCGGGTCGCCGTCCGGGCCCTCGGGCCCGCCGATGATCACCGGGCCGCGGCCGGTCTCGATCACCTCGACCTCGACCGGGTCCTCGCCCGCCACCTCGACGGTCTCGGTGCGCCGGGCCGCCCGCCGCCACTCCCCGTCCGGGTCGAGGGCCTCCACCCCGGCGCCGGTGCGCCGCAGCCGCTCGCGGTAGAGGTCCTGGTAGTCGGACATGGCGTTGGTGATGGCCCAGGCGACCGTGCCGGTGTGCCCGAAGTGGGCGATGCCGGGGACACCGGGGACGGCCAGGCCCACGACGTCGAACTCCGGGCAGGACAGGTGGATCTGCTGGTAGACGCCCGGGTCCTCGATCCAGCGGTGGGGGTCACCGGCGATGACCGCCTGCCCGGTGACGGTCCGCTCACCGGAGACCAGCCAGCCGTTGCTGCCGGAGGTGCCGGGGCCGTCGGCGGCGAAGAGCCCGATGGCGTCCGGGCCGAGGTGGGCGGCGACCTGCTCGCGCCAGAGCTTGGCGGGGAACCCGGCGAAGAGGATGTGGGTGGCGAGCCAGACGCCGAGCGGGGTCCAGGGCTCCCAGCGGCCGGGGGTGAGGCCGGTGCGGGCGAACTCGGGGGCGGTGCTGCCGGCCAGCCCCTCGTTGACCCCGTCGACGTACGCGCGCACCCACCGCGCCGTCTCGGGGTCCCGTCCGACCAGCTCCGCGAAACAGCGTCTGGCGGTGTCGTCGAGCCGGGCCCGTCTCGCGAACCGGTCCCAGGCCAGGGCGCTCCCGCCGAGGAAGGAAGCCGAGGTGCCCTGCGCCCGGTGGCGCTCGACCTCCAGCTGCCAGGCCCGGTCGCGGGCGGTGACGAGGCCCTGGGCGTGGGCGAGGCCGGCCGCGCTGCCCGCGCGCAGATGCGGAATGCCCCAGGCATCACGGTAGATCTCGGTGGTCACGCCGGGTCTCCTCTTGTCTTCGGGTCGAATTCTCTTGGGGTGGGATTTTCTTTAGGTTAGGCTTGCCTAAGTCACAGCTGTGGCCGGAATCGTACGCGAAGGGGCGGAAAAGCGATGGGGCAGGGGCGGGGTTGGGAGGGCGCGGTCCTCAAACTGCTGCGCGGCAAGGACTTCGAGTTCACGGTGACGGACGTCGAGGACGTCACCCCGGACTACCGGCGGCTGCGCTTCACCGACGGCGGTCTGCTCGCCGCCACCGGAGTGCACCCCACCATGTGGGTACGGCTGTGGTTCGACAACGCGGGCAAGCCGCACCAGCGGGCCTACACCCTGGTCGACCCGGACGCCGAGGCCGGCACCTTCGGCCTGGAGTTCGCCCTGCACGAGGGATGCGCCAGCGACTGGGCCCGGGCGGCGAAGCCCGGCGACACCATCGAGGCGACCGTCCAGGGCACCGGCTTCGAACACCCGAGCCCCGCGCCCTCGCACGTCTTCGCCGTCGGCGACCCGGCCTCGCTCCCGGCCATCAACTCCCTCCTGGACGCCCTGGGTTCCGCCCCGGCCACCGTCTGGTTCGAGGGCGGCGACGACGACCTGCCGTTCCGCACCGACCCGGACCGGCACGAGCTGCGCAAGGTGCCGCGCCAGGACTCCGGCGCACACCTCGTCGACCGGTTGAAGGCGGACCTGCCCGGCCTGCTCCGGGAGACGGCCGACCCGTACGTCTGGATCGCCTGCGACACGGCGACGACCCGGGCCCTCGGGACGTACGTTCGCAAGGAACTGGGCCTGCCCAAGCAGCGGGTGCACGCGCTGGGGTACTGGCGGGCGACCTGAGCGGCGGCCGGGCCCGCGCCGGGGGATGATCGGGGCATGGACGTCACACTTCACCTCGCCCAGGATCCCGAGGCCGACGCGCTGCTCGGCCGCAGCCCGCTCGCCGCGCTGGTCGGCATGCTGCTGGACCAGCAGGTCCCGATGGAGTGGGCGTTCAAGGGCCCGGCGACGATCGCCCAGCGGCTCGGCGGCGACGACCTGGACGCGCACGAGATCGCCGCGCACGAGCCGGAGGCCTTCGCCGCGCTGCTCTCCCAGAAGCCGGCGGTGCACCGCTACCCGGGCTCCATGGCCAAGCGGATCCAGCAGCTGTGCCAGTACCTCGTCGAGCACTACGACGGTGACGCCGAGGCCGTCTGGAAGGACGTCGCCACCGGCAAGGACCTGCTGAAGCGGCTCGCGGAACTGCCCGGCTTCGGCAAGCAGAAGGCCCAGATCTTCCTCGCCCTGCTCGGCAAGCAGCTCGGGGTCCGGCCCACGGGGTGGCGGGAGGCTGCGGGCTCCTACGGCGAGCCGGACTCGTTCCGCTCGGTCGCCGACATCACCGGCCCGGAATCGCTGGTCAAGGTACGGGCCCACAAGCAGGAGATGAAGGCAGCGGCCAAGGCGTCGAAGGCGGGCGGAAAGTAGCGGCCGCGGGGGCCTCCGGCGGGAGGCCGCGAAGACCGGCCGGCCGAACCACGGGGCCACCGGCAGTTGGCCCCCAACACCGGTCGGCCGAACCGCGGGGGGCCGCCGACGGGTGGCCCCCAACACCGATCGGCCGAACCACAGGCGACCACCGACAGGTCGCTTCCAACACCGATCGGCCGGACGGCGTAGGGCCACCGGCGGTGAAGCGTGCCGATGCGGGCGTCCGCCTAACCGGTTCGCCCGAGGACCCGGCCAAGCGGCGAGCACGCGGCCGCACCTGAGCCGGCCCTCGGGCACCGGACGTCCGGCCACGAGCGCCGACCGCAAGCCCGCCCGGAACCACCGGCAGGCAGCGAGCACGCGAGACGCCGGCGTCGTCCCGCAGCCGGAACTCGGGCGCGGCCGGATGCGGGGCATGCCTCCTGGCCTTCCGAGGCCACCGGCAAGCAGGGCATCGAAGAACCAGCCGTCGAAGCGTGCGTCCTTGGACCGGACGGCGCGCGAATCCTGGCCCACCGGGCACCTCCGAGCAGCAGCGAGCACCCCAGGCACGCACACCGGGCCCCGACGCGTCCGCGTCATTCGGCCGGCCCGCCCCGGGTGGCGGCTGCCTGCGCTGCGATCCCAGCATGAACCATGAGCGAGCCACCCGACGGCTCCCCCTGGGAACCGGAGCACGACGCCTCCCCCATACGGCGCCCCGCACGCTCGGCCCGGACCCTCGCCGGCTTGGGCCGAGCGTGCGGATCTCCCGGCCTGCGGAGTGAGCCGCGCGTACGGCGGGGGGAATGACGTCCCGTGAGCCCCGAACCGCAGCCGGAACCCCGCGGCCCTCGCCGGCACATCTGGCTGCGTGTGCTCGTCCTGCTGCTCGCCCTGCTCGTGCCGGGCGCCCACGCCGAGGCCCTGACGGGGCCGACGGCGACCGTCTCCGGGGAGAGCACCACCGTCGAGTGCGACTTCCTCGACACGGTCCTGCGCCCACCGGCCCGGGGCGTATGCCGCACCGCCGCTCCCACGGCCCCCGCGCCGCTCCCCGAGCCCGCCCAGACCGCACGGCTCCCCCTGCCCGTACCGGCGGACCCGCCGTACGACCCCCGTCCCCTGCGTTCCGAGGTCCTGCGCTGCTGACAGGACCGGCCCGGCCCCGGTCCGTCCGTCCCGCACGGAACCAGAACGACGAGGAACGACGAGGAACCCAGCCATGCTCCAGGACCCGTACGCGGTCATGCGCGCCCTCCTGCGCGCGGAAGCCGCCCGCAGCGCCCACAAGCCCCACCCCCACTCCCGCCCGGACACCCGGAAGCCGCCGCAGCCCCCGAAGGGACCGGGACAGGGTCAGGGACAGGGAAGAGACCGCGGCTGACGCACGCGCACGGCGGAGGCACCCACGCCTCCGCCGTCACGCCGACCGGGCCGGCGACCTGAAGACGCCGCTCCCGGCCACCCGCTCCGCCATGCCCCTTTCGAGCGAATCAGGCGCGGGCAGGACCGGAGAAGGCGATGGTCTCGCGGTCCGGCATATTCACGCACCTGTTCCCGGTTCGTGCCGCCTTGTCTTGATTTTTTCAACGTCGCACTCGCTCGCCATGGCTGCGCCCGGAAGGTCTTGACCGGTAGGCTTTCCGTGTGATCTTCAAGCGCATCGGAAACGGCCGGCCGTACCCCGACCACGGCCGGGAAAGCACCCGGCAGTGGGCGGACGTCGCGCCGCGCCCGGTCCGCCTCGATCAGCTCGTGACGACCAAGGGTCAGCTCGATCTGGAAACACTGCTCGCCGAGGACTCCACGTTCTACGGCGACCTCTTCGCGCACGTCGTGAAGTGGCAGGGCGACCTGTACCTGGAGGACGGGCTGCACCGCGCGGTGCGGGCGGCACTCCAGCAGCGCCAGGTGCTGCACGCACGCGTGCTCGAACTGGACTGATCCCCGCCGGTCGCGGGTTGGCCCTTTCGGGTTCCGCTGGGCGACGTCGAATGATCATCTAGTAGGCATCGTCGCCCGGGCGCACTACGCTGCGCTCATGAGCATGCTGACTCCCCCCGGCATGGGCGGCAACTACCGCATCAAGGGCAACAAGTACCCCCGGATGCGCCGGCCCCGGCGGCGCGGCAGGCTCGTCGCCCTGACCGTCGCGTCCGTCGTCGTCCTCGGCGTGGGCGGCTGGGGCACGCTCCAGCTCATCGACGTCTTCACCGGCGGCGGCAGAAAGGCTTCGGCGGCCGGCGACGGGACGGACTGCGGCACCACGACCAAGGCGAGCCCCTCGCCCAGCGCCGAGCCCCTGCCCCAGCCGCGCACGATCACCGTCAACGTGCTCAACGCCACCACCCGCGCCGGCCTGGCGAAGAAGACCGCCGACGAGCTCAAGAAGCGCGGCTTCAAGATCGGCGACGTGGGCAACGCGACCAAGCAGTACGACAAGAAGGTCAAGGGCACCGGTCTGCTGCTCGGCCCCGCCGCCGCGCTCGACACCTCACTGCCCGTGCTCGGCACCCAGCTCCCGGGCGCCGAACGGCGCACCGAGGCGGCCCGCAAGGGCGCCGCCGTCGACCTCGTCATCGGGGACGGCTTCAAGGAGCTGGCGAAAAAGCCGGACGCCGACCGGGCGCTGACCAAGCTGGCCACGCCCGAGCCGGCGCCCACGACGAAGAACGGCTGCTGAGAGGCCCTCCGGACCCCTTACTCGGCCGCCCCGTACATGCGGTCGCCCGCGTCGCCGAGGCCCGGGACGATGTAGCCGTGCTCGTTCAGGCGCTCGTCGACCGAGGCGGTCACGACCGTCACCGGCGTGCCCGCGAGCTCGCGCTCCATGATCTCGACGCCCTCCGGGGCGGCCAGCAGCACCACGGCGGTCACGTCGTCGGCGCCGCGCCGGATCAGCTCCTGGATCGCCGCGACCAGCGTGCCGCCGGTGGCGAGCATCGGGTCGAGCACGTACACCTGACGCCCCGACAGGTCCTCCGGCATCCGCGTCGCGTACGTGGAGGCCTGGAGCGTCTCCTCGTTGCGGATCATGCCCAGGAAGCCCACCTCGGCGGTCGGCAGCAGCCGGACCATGCCGTCCAGCATGCCGAGCCCGGCCCGCAGGATCGGCACCACCAGCGGGCGCGGGTGGGACAGCTTGACGCCCGTGGTCCGCGCGACCGGCGTCTGGATGTCGACCTGTTCGGTGCGCACGTCACGCGTGGCCTCGTAGGCGAGCAGGGTGACCAGCTCGTCGGCGAGACGGCGGAAGGTCGCGGAGTCGGTGCGCTGGTCGCGCAGCGTGGTGAGCTTGTGGGCGACCAGAGGGTGGTCGACGACGTGGAGACGCATGTCCACAACATTAACCGGGCGGGGTACCCCGGACCGCACGGCGAGCACACGTGCGGCCGTCACCAGGTCGCCGGCGTCAAACGGCCCGTCCGGGGGAAAGCGGAAAGGACGGACTAGGGGTGGTGACCTGATGCCGGACCGGCAATTCCGAGATGATCCGCTGCCGCACATGTGGCCGGGGACGGGCCCGACACCCGACGGGACCGACGAGTCCGACGCCGAGCGCCGCCGGCGTCGCGCCCGGTTCCTGCGCGATCTGGCCGAGGCCCGGGCGCTGCGCGACCGCGTCCAGCCGCGCCGTGCCAAGACGGCCCGGCTGCGGCACGCCATGCGCATGCGCACCTTCCGCTGGTAGGAAACGGGTGGGAAAACCCCCGGCAAAGATCACGAACCGCGCGGAGGTTGTCGCGGGTGACCGTGCGTGGAGCGGGGCAAAGCCGCGTACGATCCGCAGGTGGCGGCAACGGGCGTGCGAGGAGAACTGCCCAACACAGGGAGCCGAAGACGTCCCCTGAACGCCTTGTTTCTGCCACGATTCCGAGTGGGTGGGGCTCGGACGAGCACTCCCCGCCCGTAACCTCCGCCGGGGGGACCCCCAACCGGCACGCCTAAGACCAGTGGGAGAGTCACGGTGTACTTCGCCGCACTGCTCGCGCGCACCGAAGACGGGTGGGAAGCGAGCGACACAGAGCTCGACGATGTGGAAACCCTGTCGGATCTGGCCGACCTGGCCCGTGAAGCCTCCCCCGACGAGGACACGGTGCTCGTGCTCATCGAGCAGGAGGACGCCTGGTTCGGCGTCGTCCGCGTGGACGGCGAGGAGGACCCTCGCATCTACGTCTCGGACGCCGCCGCCGCTGCCCGCAGCAGCTATGGCGAGATCCTGCTCACCGACGAGCTGCTGGGCCGCGATCCGGACGACGGGGACGTCCTCGACGCCCTCGACCTCGACGGCACCGAGGACGGTGAATCCGACGAGGACGACGATGACGCCGAGGACGGCGCCGGGGCCGCCGGCTCCGCCGAGTCCGTGCCGCACGGCCCGGTCGGCGACGCCATGATCCTGGACGACCTCGGCGTGAGCGAGAAGGAACTGCGCCTGATGTCGACGGACGCCGTCACCGAGATCGCCGAGTCCCTGGGCGCCTCGGAGACTCTGGAGACCGTCCGCTGACCGGTCGTGCCACCGCGGGGCCGCCGGACCCGGTCCGCGACCCCTGGCGGCCCGCGATGCGACTCGCCCTGGACGAGGCCGCCGAGGCCGTCCGGGGCGGGGACGTCCCCGTCGGCGCCGTCGTCCTGGCCCCGGACGGTACGACCGTGCTCGCGGCCGGGCACAACGAACGCGAGGCCGGCGGTGATCCGACGGCCCACGCAGAGCTCCTCGCCCTGCGGCGGGCCGCGGCCGCCCTCGGCGCGTGGCGGCTCGCCGGCTGCACCCTCGTGGTCACGCTGGAGCCCTGCACGATGTGTGCGGGCGCGATCCAGCAGTCCCGCGTCGACCGGCTCGTCTACGGCGCCCGCGACGAGAAGGCCGGCGCGGCCGGTTCGCTCTGGGACCTCGTCCGCGACCGGCGGCTCAACCACCGGCCCGAGGTGATCGAGGGCGTGCTCGCCGAGGAGTGCGCCGGGCTGCTCACGGCGTTCTTCCGGGGCCGCTGAATACCGATTTCAAAGCACGCGGCTCCTTGCTGTAAGGTCTCCCTCGGTAGCGTGTCCGAGCGGCCGAAGGAGCTCGCCTCGAAAGCGAGTGTGGCGCAAGTCACCGAGGGTTCAAATCCCTCCGCTACCGCTTCAGAAGGGCCCCGTCGACAGGCGGGGCCCTTCGTGCGATCAGCCTCTTCGTGTGCTCGGCCCTTCGTGCGATCATGTGCGCTGCATGGGACGCCAGTGACAGGGGAGGCCGCGATGGCGGTGAACGCGAAGAAGGTCGCCGTCTACGCCCTCGTGGTCTTCGCGCTGTACGTGATCATCACGGACCCGAAGACGGCGGCTGACTACGTCCTTATAGGGTTTCAGGGCATATCGGACGCCGCCGGGGCCCTCGGCGACTTCGCCACGTGGGTCGCAAAGGGAGGAAAGTGATGATCCGCCACCTGGTGCTCTTCAGACTCAACGAGGGCGTCGAGCGCGACGACACCCGGGTCGTGAAGGGCGTCGAGGCCTTCCGCGCACTGGAGGGCACGATCCCCGGGATCCGCTTCTGGGAGCTCGGCTGGAACGTCAGCGACCGCCCCATCGCCTACGACTTCGCCATCAACTCCGCCTTCGACGACGCGGACGCGCTGCGGCGCTACGTGGAGCACCCGGACCACCAGGCGGGTGTCGCGCTGTGGCGGGAGTTCGCCACGTGGGTGATCGCGGACTACGAGTTCTGAGTCCCGGCCGGTCCGTTCGCTTCGAGCCCCCTGTCAGTGCGACAGGGGGCTTCTGTGTGACGTGAGTTCATTTATGCGCCATTCATCCCTCAACACGTAGTTATGGGGTGCTTGCACACAGTGGACATGTCTTGTGATGCTATGACCGCTTTTGATGGAAGAGTGGAACGATGAGTTGACCTGACGAGGTGGAGTTGACCGTGCTGGCCAGTACCGCACCTCAGGCACCCACCTCGGAAGCCCCGGACACCACGGAAGCCGCGGAAACCACGGAAGCCGCGGAAACCGCCCCACCCGCTCCCCAGCGGAGCCGCGGGGCCGACACTCGCGCTCTCACCCAGGTCCTCTTCGCACAGCTCAAGGAGCTCCAGCCGGGCACCCCGGAGCACGACCGCGTACGCGGGGCGCTCATCGAGGCCAATCTCCCGCTCGTGCGCTACGCGGCCGCCCGGTTCCGGTCCCGCAACGAGCCGATGGAGGACGTCGTCCAGGTCGGCACCATCGGGCTCATCAACGCCATCGACCGCTTCGACCCGGACCGGGGCGTGCAGTTCCCGACGTTCGCGATGCCGACGGTCGTCGGCGAGATCAAGCGGTACTTCCGCGACAACGTCCGCACGGTCCACGTGCCGCGCCGGCTGCACGAGCTGTGGGTGCAGGTCAACAGCGCGACGGAGGACCTGACGACCTCCTTCGGGCGCACCCCGACGACCTCGGAGATCGCCGCGCGGCTGCGCATCACCGAGGACGAGGTACTGTCCTGCATCGAGGCCGGGCGGTCGTACCACGCGACCTCCCTGGAGGCCGCGCAGGAGGGCGACGGGCTGCCGGGGCTGCTGGACCGGCTCGGGTACGAGGATCCCGCGCTGGACGGCGTGGAGCACCGGGATCTCGTACGGCACCTGCTCGTTCAGCTGCCCGAGCGCGAACAGCGGATCCTGCTGCTGCGGTACTACAGCAATCTCACGCAGTCCCAGATCTCCGCCGAGCTCGGCGTCTCGCAGATGCACGTGTCGCGGCTACTCGCGCGTAGCTTCCAGAGGTTGCGGTCTGCGAACCGCATTGACGCGTAACCGCAAACACGAGCGAGAGGTCACCGCGAGGAGGGAATCGCTCATCAGGGCGGTTGCCGACAGTTGAGAGCCGATAAGCCGTCAGACCCCTTGTTTGCAGGGCGTATTCGCGTCTCAGATGTCGACATGTCACTACAGCGTGTTGCCGACATGTGACATTCTGCGGGAAGCGCGTTTGCCAGAGCTCCGGCTCCGGTATTCAGGTGAAGGCTGCGTTCCTCAAGCGGGGGCGTTCGCCGCGACCGTCCCGCGACCCAAAGGGGGTGGCATGTCCGCAGAACAGGGCAGCTCGAAGGTGCTCACGCTCGCGGAGAGCGAGACAGCTCCCCATGCTCTCGACTCACTCGGCCCCATCGATGACGTACCGGCCCTCCCGGCCGAGCCCGTCCCGGTCCTTCCGGCTGCGGGCGCCATCGACACCCGCACCCTGTCCCGCTCCCTGTTCCTGCGGCTGGCCGCGCTCGACGAGGACAGCCCCGAGCGTGCGTACGTCCGTGACACGCTCATCGAGCTCAACCTCCCGCTCGTGCGGTACGCCGCCGCCCGGTTCCGGTCCCGCAACGAGCCGATGGAGGACATCGTCCAGGTCGGCACGATCGGGCTGATCAAGGCGATCGACCGGTTCGACTGCGAACGGGGCGTGGAGTTCCCGACGTTCGCGATGCCGACGGTGGTCGGGGAGATCAAGCGGTTCTTCCGGGACACCTCGTGGTCGGTGCGGGTGCCGCGCAGACTGCAGGAGCTGCGGCTCGCCCTGACCAAGGCCAGTGACGAGCTCTCGCAGAAGCTGGACCGCTCGCCGACGGTCACCGAACTCGCCTCCGTGCTGGGCGTGTCCGAGGAGGACGTCGTCGACGGGCTGGCGGTGGGGAACGCCTACACGGCGTCCTCGCTGGACTCGCCGGCGCCGGAGGACGACGGCGGCGAGGGGTCGCTGGCGGACCGGCTGGGGTACGAGGACACCGCGCTGGAGGGTGTGGAGTACCGGGAGTCGCTGAAGCCGCTGCTGGCGAAGCTGCCGCCCCGTGAGCGGCGGATCATCATGCTGCGGTTCTTCGCGAACATGACGCAGTCGCAGATCGGCGAGGAGGTCGGCATCTCGCAGATGCACGTCTCCCGGCTGCTGACCCGGACGCTGGCGCAGCTCCGGGAAGGCCTGATCTCGGACTGACGGACATGCGGCGCGGTCACTGTGGCCGCGCCGCCGTATGCCGGTGAGTGCTTGCGCCTGACGCCGGGTGGTGGGTCGGGGCCGCGCCGGGGGGTGTCCGTCCTCGGAACGGCGCGATGGACCTACTTACCGACTGACTGGCGTTGACGCGCCAACCGCTGCGGGCGGACACCCCCCGACACGTCCCCTTGCGCCGTCCGGCGGGTGCGGGCCGCCCCCGCTGCGGGCATGCGTGCCGCTCAGGGCGGCACGGGTGGGCGATGGGGGTCCCCCTGCTCGAGCGAAGCCGAGAGCTTCGGGGAGGAACCCGCTACGCCGGGCTGCGGACCCACCCGGCCTCAGTACCCACGCCGAGTACTCGGCATCGGCAGCGTTACGCCAGTGCCAGCCAAGCCACCGCCGCGATGACCGCCACGGCGACCACGACGCCGAGGATGAGACCGATACGCGGCCCGCCGCTGGACGGGGCCGCCGCCTGACGGCCCTGCGGGGCCTCGTCGACGAACGCGCGGAACATCTGGGTGCTGCCGGCGGGGTCGTGATTGCCCTGCGGGGCCTGGTTGTTAGCCATGGCCCGAGACCCTAGCGAAAACGCCGGGGCTCCCCAAGTGGGGGTTGGGGTTCCGATTCGCCCTGACCGCCCCCTGCCGCCGGGCTCGTCACCAGCACGTTTACTCCCGCAATACTTGCCTTTGCCAACTTTTTGGGTCTACACCTCTTCTTTTATTTGCCTTCAGCAACCAACAGCTTCTACGGTTGCCCTAAGCAACGAAAGCGGGAGGTGTCATGGCCGAACAGGCGCAGTACGAAGAGCTGGTCCGCCAGTTCAGCGCCTTCGGCGCCGTGAAGCGGGAGCTCGGCCGGATCATGCCCGCCGAGTGCCCCGGCGGGTCGGCGGCCGTCCTGACGCTGCTGGGACGCCACGGCGACATGCGCATGAGCAAGCTCGCCGAGCTCCTGGCGGTGGACATGTCGGTCACCAGCCGCCACGTCGCGCACGTCGTGGCCCGGGGCTGGGTCGAGCGCTCCCCCGACCCCGCGGACAAACGCTCACGCATCCTGCGCCTCACACCCGCGGGCCACACACAGCTCGACGAGCTGTCCCGGCGGACCACCGAGGTCCTCGCCGAGCGCCTGAGCGACTGGTCCGACGAGGACGTCGGCCGGCTCACCAGCCTCATGGCGCGGCTGAGGGAGAGCTTCGACTGCCGGCCCGGGACCCGGGCAGCGCCGGCCGCTTTCGACCAGACCACCCGTACACCCGCAAGCACGTAAGAAAAGGAAGCCCATGGCAACGACCACACCAGCCGGTGTGCGGGCTCATGCCAAGCACGGGGGAGGCTCCCACGGCTCCTCCGGCGACGGCGCTCCGATGACGCACCGGCAGATCATGGAGGCCCTCACCGGCCTCCTGCTCGGCATGTTCGTCGCGATCCTGTCGTCGACGATCGTCTCCAACGCCCTGCCCCGGATCATCAGCGACCTCGGCGGCGGCCAGAGCGCCTACACCTGGGTCGTGACCGCGTCCCTGCTGACGATGACCGCCTCCACCCCGCTGTGGGGCAAGCTCGCCGACCTGTTCTCCAAGAAGCTGCTGATCCAGTTCGCGCTGGTCATCTTCGTGCTGGGTTCGGCGGCGGCCGGCATGTCCCAGAACCCGGGCATGCTCATCACGTTCCGCGCGGTCCAGGGCATCGGCATGGGCGGTCTGTCCGCGCTGGCCCAGATCATCATGGCGGCGATGATCTCGCCACGTGAGCGCGGCCGGTACAACGGCTACCTCGGCGCCACCTTCGCCACCGCCATGGTCGGCGGTCCGCTGGTCGGCGGTGTCATCACCGACACCGACTGGCTCGGCTGGCGCTGGTGCTTCTACGTCGGCGTGCCCTTCGCCGTGATCGCCCTGATCGTGCTGCAGAAGACCCTGCACCTGCCCGTGGTCAAGCGGAAGGTCAAGGTCGACTGGGCCGGCGCCTTCTTCATCACGGCGGCCGTCTGCCTGCTGCTGGTGTGGGTCACCTTCGCCGGTGACAAGTACGACTGGGTGTCCTGGCAGACGTACGCGATGGTCGGCGGTTCGCTGGTGCTGCTGGCGGTGTTCGTCCTCGTCGAGGCGAAGGCGAGCGAGCCGATCATCCCGCTGCGGCTGTTCCGCAACCGCACCATCGCGCTGGCCTCGCTGGCCTCGCTGTTCGTCGGTGTCGCGATGTTCGCGGGGACCGTCTTCTTCAGCCAGTACTTCCAGCTGGCCCGCGACAAGTCGCCGACGATGTCCGGCGTCATGACGATCCCGATGATCGCGGGTCTGTTCATCTCCTCCACCGTCTCCGGCCAGGTCATCACCCGGACCGGGCGCTGGAAGGGCTGGCTGGTCGGCGGCGGCGTGCTGGTGACCGCGGGCCTGGGCCTGCTGGGCACGATCCGGTACGACACCGAGTACTGGCACATAGCGATCTTCATGGCGCTGCTGGGTCTCGGCATCGGCATGATGATGCAGAACCTGGTGCTGTGCACGCAGAACCAGGTGGAGCCGGGCGACCTGGGCGCCGCCAGCTCCACGGTGACCTTCTTCCGGTCCCTCGGCGGTGCGGTGGGCGTCTCCGCCCTGGGCGCGGTCCTGGGCAACCGGATCACCGACTACGTCAAGGACGGCCTCACCGACCTCGGCCCCAAGGGCGCGGCCCTCGGTCACGCCGGCACGGGCGGCGGCGGCATACCCGACCTGAGCACGATGCCCGCGCCGATCCGCACCGTCGTGGAGAGCGCCTACGGCCACGGTGTCGCGGACGTGTTCCTCTACTCCGCCCCGCTGGCTCTGCTCGCGCTGCTGGTGTCCCTGTTCATCAAGGAGGTCCCGTTGAAGACGAAGGGCGGGCTGGCGCAGGCCGCCGACACGGAGACGCCGGCCGTGGCTCCGGCTGAAGCCGTCGCGGCCTCCGAAGCGGAGAAGGCCGTGCCGAGCTGGGCCGTGGCCGACGCCGAGTCCGGGCCCGAGGGAACGCAGCGGCTCGCCGCCGTCGCCACGGTGGTGCGTGCCGAGGAGGCCTCCGGAGGCGTCCCGGTCCGCGGTTTCGTCCGCGGGAACGAGTCCGCGCCCGTGCCGCACGCCGCCGTCACACTGATCTCGCTGGCCGGGCGTCAGCTGGGCCGGTCCGTGGCGCAGGCCGACGGCTCGTACGCGGTGGACGCCCCGGGCTCCGGTTCGTACGTCCTGATCGCCTCCGCCGACGGCTTCCAGCCGCAGGCCTCCACGGTCGTGGTGAACGGCGAGCCGGTCGCCTACGACATCCTGCTCAGCGGCACCAGCGGGCTGACCGGCCTGGTGCGGGCCGCCGAGAGCGGGCAGCCGGTCAAGGACGCCATGGTCATCGTGACGGATGTGCGCGGCGACCTGCTGGCCAACGGGACCACGGGTGAGCAGGGCGAGTTCTCCTTCGCCGAGCTGGTGCCGGGAGCGGTGACCGTCGCTGTGAACGCCGCCGGGTACCGGCCGCGCGCCCTGCCCGTCGAGGTGGGCGGCACCGGGGTCACCCGGGTCGAGATCGACCTGGACGCGGGCGCCCGCGTCCAGGGTGTCGTCCGCGCCCCGCACGGGCCGCTGGCCGACGCCCGGGTGACGCTGGTCGACCAGGCGGGCAACGTCGTCGGCTCGGCCACGACCGGGACGGACGGGGCGTACGCCTTCACCGACCTGGACGGCGGCGAGTACACCGTCATTGCCACGGGCTACCCGCCGGTGGCCACCGCCCTGACGGTCACGGGCGCCGGCACCGACGCCCACGACATCGAACTCGCCCACCCCGGCGAGTAGTACGGACCCCGGCCCGTGGCAGGTGGGCGCGCTCTGAGCGGAGGTGCGCCCCCTGTCGCGGGCCGGTTTCTTTCTGAGGAGCAGTTGAGATGGGACTGACCGCGAGGATCCGCACCCGGGACGGATGGGCCGTGTCGCACGCGGTCGTCACGGTGGCGGACATGACCGGCGCGCAGGTGCTGCGGGCCGAGGCCGACGCGGAGGGTGCCGTACGGGACGCGACGCCGATGGAGCCGGGGGCGTACACCGTCATCGTCACGGCCGTGGGCTACGCACCCGCGGCCTCCAGCGTGATCGTGACCGCGAGCGGGCGGGCCGAGGTCGGCACCGTGACGCTGGCTCGGCAGGGCGGCACCGAGCTGCCGCCGCCCGGGCCGTGGACCGTCGACCCGGTGCACTCCAGCGTGGCCGCCGTGGCCCAGCACCTGGGCATCTCCAGCGTGCACGGCCGGTTCACGGAGTTCTCCGGCTCGATCGAGATCGCCCCGGACGACGTCACCAAGTCGCGCGTGGAGGCGGTGATCCGGGCCGCTTCCATCGATACCGGCAACGGCATGCGCGACGGGCACCTGAAGTCGCCGGACTTCCTGGACGTCGAGCGGTTCCCGGAGATCACCTTCCGGTCGACGGGGCTGACGGCGGCCGGGTCCGACCGGTGGACCGTCCACGGCGAGCTGGGCATGCACGGGGTCGTCCGGCCCGTGGACCTGGATCTGGCCTACCTCGGCACGGGCCCGGACCCGTGGGGCGGCACCCGGGCGGCGTTCCGCGCGACGACCGAACTGCACCGCGAGGATTTCGCGATGAACTACAACCAGGTCCTGCAGGCCGGCATCGCCGCCGTCGGCACGACGCTGAAGGTGGAGCTGGACATCCAGGCCGTGCTGGGCGGGTCACTTCCGGCGGTGTGAGTCCGGCGCGGACACCCGTGCCACCAACTGGCTGCACAGGTCCCGGAGTTTGACGTTCCGGTCCTGCGAGACCCGGCGCAGCCGCTCCAGCGCGATCCGTGCGTCGATCCGCTCCCGGGCCATCAGGATGCCGACCGCCTGGTCGATGACGCTGCGGGAGAGCAGCGCGGTGCGCACATCGGCCGCCGACTGGCGCCGGCGTTCGATCCGCAGCGCCACGCCGATCGCGTCCCCGGCCCGGGCCGCGAAGGCACGGGCCGCGTCCCGGCCCGTGTCCAGCGCCCCGGCCCGCACCCCGTAGTAGTTGAGCGCGGCGCCGCTCTCGCCCTCCACGGCGATCGGCACCGCCAGCACACAGCGGACGCCCGTCGACAGCGCGTACCGCGTGTACGACGGCCAGCGGGACTCCTCGGCGAGATCCGGGGCGTACTGTTCCTCACCCGTCTCGGCCGCGTCCACGCAAGGTCCCGAGCTGTTCTCGTACTGGCGCAGGTCCAGGCCGCTGGGCATGCCGTCGCTGCCGGCCAGGGTGAGCAGCCGGCCCGCGCGGCGCACGGTGATGCTGCACGCGTCCGCGCCGGGCACCTCCTGCACCGCGCGGTCGGTCAGATCCCTCAGCAGGGTGTCGAGACCGCTGCTGCGCACCATCGCCTGGTCCAGCGTGTCGGACGCTTCGGAACTCATGACCGTACGGGTATCCCGTCACCGGCCGGACACGCCCCCGACGTAATCCACCTCACCTCAGGGGGTGTTGTGCGCACCGACGATCCGGCGGGCGAGGTCGCGCAGTTTCACGTTCTCCCGCTGGGAGGCCCGCACCAGGCTCTCGAAGGCCGCGGAGGCGTCGATGCCCTGGCGTTCCATGAGGATGCCGGTGGCCTGGCCGATCAGGTCCCGGGTGTGCATGGCCTCGGTGAGCTGCTCGCGCACGGTCGCCGAGTCCAGGGCGATGCTGACGTGCGCGCTGAACAGCCGGCCGACGCGCGTGGCCTCCTCGTCGAAGACGCCCGGCTTGCGTGCGTACGCCGTGAGGACGGTCAGCCGGCGGCGGTCGGCGCGCAGCCGCAGCGACAGCGCGGAGCGCAGCCCCAGCGCCGCGAGCACGTCCCAGCCGTCGTCCGCCTCGCTGTCCGTTATGCCAGCCACCGGGCTGTTCCACAACTCGTCCCAGAGGCCGTGCTGTTCGCGGCCGGTGTGCCGGGACTCGGCGGAGCGCACGACCTCGTCGGTCCAGGCGAGCGTGCGGAGCTTGTTGCCACGTTCGAGCACGGAGATGCCGGCGTGCTCGGCGCCCGGCATGAGGTGCACCGCCAGCCGGACCGCCGTGCGCAGGGCGCTGTGCGGCGTGAGGGTTTCGTGCAGCTGCTGAGAAGCCACCGTGAGGGCCTCGGCCAGCTCGACGCCAGCCGGAATACGGGGCAAATCAGGAAACTCGGACGCAGCCACCACGAACCTCTTCGGCATGCACGGCCATGGCCGTGCGCAGGAGAGCTCCGCAGCACATTCCCGACTGCGAGCACAGGACGGACAGCACTCTAACTGTTCGGTTGCCTCCAAGTGACGCCCGGCCGACGACGCTGCGGGGCGCTTCCACCACCCGCCCCCCGCATGGTGGAATGGCGCCACGGGTCAGGAAGCGGCCTTACCGGAAACCGGACGAACGTCTGCCAGGTGAGTGCCGTGACCTTCTTCACGAATCCCACAGAACCGCGCGACCTCCCCGGTCGCGTCCACCTCACGATGCCCGCCGAGATCGACTTCTGCAACGCGGCGGAGCTGCTGCCGCTCGTCCTGTCCGCGGCCGGGGCCCGGGAGGACCGGCTGGAGGTTCTCGTCCTCGACCTGAGCACGACCTCTTTCATGGACTCCCAGGGCGTCCGCCTGATCAACGACGTGCGGCACCGGCTGCCTCCCGGGGCCGTGGTGCGTCTCGTGGCCCGGCCGGAGGGGGTCACGGGGCGCGTCCTGGAGCTGACCGGCCTGCGCCGGGACGTCCCCGTGTACGACGACCTCGCCGAAGCCCTGGCGTCGTAGGCTGCCGCACATGGCACCGAACATCGCGACGAACACCCGCGTCTCCCTGGACGAGTTGCTCGACTTCGTCCGCCCCCGCCACCACGCGATCCTGCTGACCCGCAGGGCCGACGGCGGCCCCCAGGGCTCGCCGCTGACCTGCGGTGTCGACGACTCCGGCCGGATCGTGGTCTCCACCTACCCGGAGCGCGCCAAGACCCGCAACGCCAAGCGGGACCCTCGCGTGAGCCTGCTCGTGCTCAGCGACGACTGGAACGGCCCCTGGGTGCAGATCGACGGCACGGCCGAGGTCGTCGACGCCCCCGACTCCGTCGAACCACTCGTCGAGTACTACCGGAACATCGCCGGAGAGCACCCCGACTGGGACGAGTACCGCGCGGCCATGCTCAAGCAGGGCAAGTCGATCATCCGGATCACGCCGGAGCGGTGGGGGCCGGTGGCGACCGGCGGGTTCCCGGCGCGGCTGGTCGAAGGGGAGTAGGCCGGCCCTCCGCCGGGTCAGGCCCCGCCAGGTCAGCCCTCCGCTTCGGCTTCCCGCTCGCGGGTGACCATCGCCTCGATGCCCGCGATCAGCAGCTCCAGCGCGAACTCGAAGTCACGCTCCAGCATCTCGGCGACCGTGTCGCCGCCGCGGGCCGCCATGATCTCCCGCGACTCCTTCAGGACGTCGGCGGCCTGCGGGGCGGCGGTCACGGCGCTCAGGGCCTGCTGGAAGTACTCGTCGACGCTCATGCCGCCGGCCGTGGCCCGGGAGGCGAGGTGGCCCTCCAGGGTGCCGTAGCCGTAGACGAACTGGAAGACGGCCGAGATCGCGCTCGTCAGGCGTTTCGCGGGCAGGCCGGTCCTGCGGACGACGCGCTGGACCACCCGGGAGAACGCCAGGTTGTTGGGGCCGATGTTGAGGAAGACCCCGACCAGCGCGGACACCCAGGGGTGCCGCACGAGCAGCGTCCGGTACTCCCGGGCGAGCGCCCGCACCTGGTCCCGCCAGTCCTCACCGGCGTCCGGATCGGGCAGCCGCACCTCGCCCATAGCCCGGTCCAGGGCCAGTTCGAGCAGGTCGTCCTTGGTGTCGACGTACCAGTAGACGGACATCGCCGTGACGTTCAGCTCGCCGGCCAGCCGCCGCATCGAGAACTTGGCCAGGCCCTCTGCGTCCAGCAGCCGCACGGTGACCTCGATGATGCGCTCCCGGTCCAGCCCCGAGGGCTGCCCGCCACCGCGCCGCCGGTGCGCCGTGCCCTCCAGCCAGACGCTGGACCGCGACTGATCCTGCCGGGCGGCTTTCGCCATGGCGCACCTTCCTCGATCTTCCAACGCCGCTCATGCTAGAGGGGCCGTCTTTCAGGGGCGCGGGGCTGTGCCGATGTGCGGGTCCGCCGCGTGGGTGCGATCCACCACGACGGACCCGCACCCGCGCGCCGGCGACAGCCCCGAGCTCCTAGGCGGACTCTGCCCGCTCAGCACGCCGAAGCAACGCCGCCGCGACCAGCCCGCCCGCCAGCACGGCAACCGCCCCCACCAGCTGACTGGTCTCCAGGCCGGTGGCGAACGCGTCGGAGATCCTGGCCTTCTCCTCGGCCGAGTCCGCCGCCGCCAGCGCCGCCGGCAACGACGCCGCGGACACGGCGACCAACGACGCGAACCGCGAGTTGAGCACCGCCCCCAGGACGGCGACGCCCAGCCCGTTGCCGAATTCCGCGAGCGTCCCGTTGATCCCCGCTCCCACCCCCGCCTTCTCCGGCGGTATCGCGCCCATGATCGCGTTGGCCATCGCCGGCATGGACAGCGCCACACCCGCCCCCATCACGACCAGGCCGAGCAGCATGCCCTCGTACCCGTGCCCTCCGAGCAGCGCGATCGCCGCCAGCCCCGCGGACACCAGGGTCATACCGAGCGCGATCGCCGCCGGCGTGCCCGCCTTGAGGACCAGCTTCGCCCCGACCCCCGTGAAGTTGAGCGCGACGACGGTCAGCGCCAGCGGCGCCGTCCGCAGCCCGGCGTCCAGCGGCTCGTAGCCGAGGACGAACTGCAGGTGCTGGGTGAGCAGGAACAGCGACCCCGTCATGCCGAACGCCACGAGGATCGCGCCCGCGACCGCGCCCACGAACCTCTGGTTGCGGAAGAAGTGCATGTCGAGCATCGGGTGCTCGGTGCGCAGCTCCCACAGCACGAACAGGCCGAGCACGGTCACGCCGATCAGCGCCGAGACCAGCACCTGCGCGGAGGTCCAGCCGTGCTCGGGCCCGGTGATGATCGCGTACACGACGGCCGTCATGCCGATGGTCGAGAGCACCGCGCCGAGCAGGTCGGGCCGGTCGCCGGCCTTGTGCTTGGACTCCGGCACCAGCGCCGCGACCGCGACCAGGCCGAGCAACGCGACCGGGATGTTGATCAGGAAGATCGCGCCCCACCAGAAGTGGTTCAGCATCACGCCGCCGATCAGCGGTCCGGCCGCGAAGCCGAGCGAACTGACCGTCGACCACAGCGCGATGGCCTTCACCCGCTCCTGGTCGTCGAAGATCTGCACGACGACCGCGAGGATCGTGGTCATCAGCAGCGCACCGCCGACGCCCATGCCCGCGCGGGCCGCGATCAGCTGGCCCGGGCTCTGGGAGAGCCCGGCCGCCAGCGAGCCCAGGCCGAAGATCGCCAGGCCCGACATCAGCAGCAGCTTGCGGCCGTAGCGGTCGGCGGCGTTGCCCGCGGTGAGCAGCAGGCCCGACTGGACCAGTGCGTAGGCGTTCATCATCCACTGGACGTCGGCGGTCGTCGCGTCCATCTCGCGGGTGAGCGAGGGGATCGCCACGTTGAGGATCGTGTTGTCGAGCAGCACGGTGAGCTGCGCGAGGCAGATGACACCGAGGATCAGCCAGCGTTGCGGGTGGCTTCCGTGGGCCGTCTGCGGCGCGGCCGTTTCCTGGGGGGACGTCGTCATGCTGTACACCGTAGAACAGTTCCTATACGGCGTACAACAGCGTTTCGGCGGGGACGGCGAAGGGCGGTGGCTTTCGGCCACCGCCCTTCGTCCGGTCAGGGACGTGTCAGCTGCTCGCCTTCTGGGTGAGGTCGTAGAACGTGGCCGAACCGACCGTGACCTTCTTGAAGGTGGCCTCGACCCAGGACGTGATCTGGGAGGAGGTGCCGTCGCTGCTGCCGCCCATGCCGCCGCCCATGCTGCCCGAGGCGATGAAGTAGTGGATCTTTCCCTCTGCCACGTACTTCTTGAACTGGGCCAGGGTCGGGGACGGGTCCGTGCCGTTGAAGCCGCCGATCGCCATCACCGGGTCGCCGGTGGACAGCTGGTAACTCGCCGCGTTCTGGGCACCGATGGCCGCGGCGGCCCAGGTGTACCGGTCGGCGTCGGTCTCCAGCAGTTTCTTGGCCTCGGAGCTGACACTGGCGCCGTTGAGCAGGCCGCCGACGCCGCCGCCTCCGCCCATACCGCCCGTACGACCGCCATCCCCGTTCTGCTGGTTCGGACCCTGGCCCTGCTGGTTCGGGCCGCCGCCCGGGAAGCCGTTGCCCTGCCGGCCCTGGGTGTTGCCGTTTGGCTGGTTCGGGCCACCGCCCGGGAATCCGCCCCCGCCGGGACCGCCGCCACCGCCCGGTCCGCCCCGGCCGCCCGCGACCGCCGGGCCTGCCGTGACGATCGAGCCGGTGTGCCCCTCGCTCACCGTGGTGAGGGTGTACGCCGCCGGACCGGCCAGCGCGGCGACGAGGCCCAGCCCGGCCGCTCCGAGGGCCAGCCTGCGTCCCAGGCGGCCGGCGAAGATCAGGCCGAGGGCCGCCGTCAGACCGCCGGCCAGGACGAGGTACTTGAGCCAGGGCAGGTAGTCGGAGGAGCGGTTGAGCAGGACGTACCCCCAGGCCGCGGTCGCCGTCATCGCGGCGGCCAGGGTCAGCGACGCCCACGCCTTGTCCCGCTTCTCCCAGAGCAGGGCCGCGCCCATGCCGACCAGCGGGGCGATGTAGGGGGCGAGGGCGACCGTGTAGTACTCGTGGAAGATGCCCTGCATGTAGCTGAAGACCACCATGGTGGTGAGCAGCGCGCCGCCCCACACCAGGAACGCGCCGCGGGTCGCCGAGGTCCGGCGGGCTCTGCCGGTGGCCACCAGCCCCGCGACGAGCAGGATCAGCGCGGCCGGGATCAGCCAGGAGATCTGGCCGCCGATGGAGGAGCCGAACAGCCGGTCCCAGCCGGTCTCGCCCCAGGCTCCACCGCCGTCGCCTCCCCGACCGCCGCCTCCGACACTGCCGGTCTCGTCGCCGTTGAGGCGCCCCAGGCCGTTGTAGCCGAAGGTCAGTTCGAGGAAGCTGTTGTTCTGCGAGCCGCCGATGTACGGGCGGGAGGACGCGGGCCAGAGTTCGACGACCGCGACCCACCAGCCGCCGGAGACGACGATCGCGGCGAGGCCCGCGGCCAGTTGGCCGATCCGCTTCTTCACCGGCACGGGGGCGCAGACGCCGTAGACGAGGGCGAGCGGCGGCAGGATCAGGAAAGCCTGGAGGGTCTTCGCGAGGAAGGCGAAGCCGATCGCGCCACCGGCCCACAGCAGCCACTTCGTGCGGCCGTCCTCCAAGGCACGGATGACGAGCAGGCAGGCCACCGCCATCAGCAGCGCCAGCATCGCGTCGGGGTTGTTGAAGCGGAACATGAGTGCGGCGACGGGGGTGAGCGCGAGGACGGCACCCGCGATGAGCCCGGCAGCCGGGCTGAACCGGCGGCGCACGGCCGCGTACACGACGGCCACCGTGCCGACGCCCATCAGGACCTCGGGCGCGAGGATCGCCCAGGAGCTGAGGCCGAAGAGCCGCACGGAGAGGGCCATCGGCCACAGCGCGGCCGGGGGCTTGTCCACGGTGATGGCGTTCGCCGCGTCCAGCGAGCCGAAGAAGAACGCCTTCCAGGACTGGCTGCCCGCCTGAACGGCCGCGGAGTAGAAGGAGTTGGCGTAGCCGGAGGCGCTCAGGTTGCAGAGGTAGAGGACGGCCGTCGCCAGCAGCAGGGCGAGGAAGGCCGGGCGGGCCCAGCGGGGGTCCTCGGGGCGGCCGCGCCACAGCCGTTGCGGGAGGGGCCGGGCCGGGGCACCGGCGTGCGCCCCGGATGCCGGGCCGGGGCTCGTGCCTCTGCCGGTTGTCTGCTGGTCGAAGTGGACGGTCATCGCGAGTCCCTCGCATCGGTGTCGTGCGGGCGCACCGGCAGCAGCTGCGCGGTGGCATCCCGCCAGGAGTCCGCGACTTCACCGGCGCGGAAGGGGGTGGTGTCGTACGCGGGTGAGGGGGCGCGCACCGGGTCGTACGAGGGCGAGGCGGCACGCGCCGGGTCGTCCTCGCGCCGGTCCGGGAACACCCACGCCCGGAAGAGCAGGAAGCGCAGCACGGTGGCGGCGAGGTTGGCCGCGACGAGGACGGCCAGTTCGGTGGAGTGGGCGGGCTCGGAGGTCGCCGCGTTCAGTGCCGCGAGCGAGCCGCTGGTCAGGGCGAGTCCGATGCCGAAGACCACCAGACCCTGCGCCTGGTGCCGGACGGCCCCGCCCCGCCCGCGCACCCCGAAGGTGAGCCGCCGGTTGGCCGCGGTGTTGGCGACCGCCGAGACCAGCAGGGCGAGGGCGTTGGCGGTCTGGGAACCGGTGAACACCCGGAAGCCGCTGTACAGCAGCAGGTAGAAGAGGGTGGACAGGGCGCCGACCACGCAGAACCCGACGAGCTGGCGGGCGAGTCCCTTCGGCACGTCCTCGATGTCCCGGTCGCGCGGGTCGTCACCGAACGGCCGGGCGAGCCGGTCCAGCGGCAGCGAGCCGGTGGCCAGCGCCCGGCCGACCCGCCACACGCCCTTGAGGTCGTCGGTCGCGGTCTTGACGATGTGCACGGTCGAGTCGGGGTCGTCGACCCAGTCGACCGGCACCTCGTGGATCCGCAGCCCCGCGCGCTCGGCGAGCACCAGCATCTCGGTGTCGAAGAACCAGCCGGTGTCCTCGACGAGCGGCAGCAGTATCTGCGCCACGTCCCGGCGGATCGCCTTGAAGCCGCACTGGGCGTCCGAGAACCGCGCCTGGAGCGAGCCGCGCAGGATGAGGTTGTAGGCCCGGCTGATGAACTCCCGCTTGGGCCCGCGCACCACCCGGGAACTGCGCGCCAGCCGGGAGCCGATCGCGAGGTCGGAGTGGCCGGAGATCAGCGGCGCCACCAGCGGGAGCAGGGCGTTGAGGTCGGTGGACAGGTCCACGTCCATGTAGGCGAGGACCGGGGCGTCCGAGGCGGACCACACGGCCCGCAGGGCCCGGCCGCGCCCCTTCTGCTCCAGACGGAAGGTGGTCACCTCGGGGATCTGCGCCGCCAGTTGCCGCGCCACCTGCGGGGTGGTGTCCGTGGAGGCGTTGTCCGCGATCGTGATGCGGAACGCGTACGGGAACGTCCGGTCGAGGTGCTCGTGCAGTCTGCGGACGCACGGCTGGAGGTCCTTCTCCTCGTTGTAGACGGGGATCACTACGTCCAGGACAGGCGTACCGGCTGGTGCGGCCGGGAGGTGCTCCCGCGCCGGCAGGGTGCCGGGAGAAGAGTCGGTTCGCATGGAACCGACTGTCGTCAGGCGCCCTGTTGTGCCGATGTGGTGACGCTGTGGCGTGCCTGTGAGTGCTGCTGCCGGCTCATGTCCGGCTGCGGCTGGAACGGCAGCGCGGGCAGGTGCACCGTGAACACGGTCCGCCCGGGCACGCTGTCGACGGTCACGGCACCGCCGTGCGCGCTCGCCACGGCCTGCACGATGGCGAGGCCGAGACCGGTCGAGCCCGTCGCGCGGGAGCGCGCGGAATCGCCCCGCGCGAACCGCTCGAAGACGTGCGGGAGCAACGCGGGCGGGATCCCCTGCCCGTCGTCCTCGACGTCCACGCACAGCCAGGTCCCGCGCCGCTGGACGCGGGCGGTGACGGTCGTGCCGGGCGGTGTGTGGGTGCGGGCGTTGCCGAGCAGGTTGATCAGCACCTGTTGCAGCCGGGCCGCGTCCGCGGACACGAGCGCGGGCTCATCGGGCAGGTCGAGACGCCAGTTGTGGTCCTGGCCGGCCGCCCGGGCGTCGCTGATGGTGTCCACGACGAGCGGGACGAGGTCGGTCTGCCCGAACTGGAGCGGCCGTCCCGCGTCGAGCCGGGCGAGCAGCAGCAGATCCTCCACGAGGAGGGTCATCCGGCCCGCCTCGGACTCGATCCGGCCCAGCGCGTGCCGGGTGTCGGGCCCGACCTGCTCCCTGCCGCGTCGGGTGAGTTCGGCGTAGCCGCGGATGGAGGCGAGAGGTGTTCTCAGTTCGTGACTGGCGTCGGCGACGAACTGCCGGACGCGCGTCTCGCTCTGCTGCCGTGCGTGGAGCGCCCCGTGGACGTGGTCCAGCATCCGGTTGAGTGCGGCACCGACCCGGCCGACCTCGGTGTGCGGGTCGGTCTCGGAGTCGGGGACCCGCTCGCTGAGGTTCACCTCGCCGGTGTGCAGGGGCAGTTCCGAGACGCGGGTGGCGGTGGCGGCGACGCGGCGCAGGGGGCGGGTGGCGACGCCGACCAGGACGTGACCGGCGAGACCGGCGGCGGCGAGACCGGCACCCGTGACGCTGAGTTCCACCAGGATGAGAGTGCTGATGGTGTTGTCGACGTCGGCGGTCGGGATGGCGACGTAGTAGCTGCCCTTGTCGCCGCTCTTGAACTCGACCCGGTAGTCGCCGAGCCCCGGGAGGTCGACGGTTCTCGGATCCTCGGGGGTCTGCGGCAGGGAGGCGAGCGCGGCGGTCTGGGCGGGGTTCAGCGTCCGGGCGCTCACCTGGTAGTTGTCGTCGGACACGCCGTACGCGGAGTCCGTGATCCGGCCGCCCTCCACCTTGGCGACGACCGTACCGCCCGGTTGGGGCCCCCGCGTGACGAAGTCGCTGAGGCTCTCCCTCTTCTTCCCGGCGGGCCCGTCGTCCCCGTCCGGGCCCGGTTCCCTGGGCGGGCTCTGCGCGGCCCTGGACGCGGCCGCGCCGAGCTGCCCGTCCAGTTGCTCGTAGAGGTGGGACTTCAGCGCGAGCGTCGTCACGGTCCCGATCACCGCGCACACCACCGCGATCAGCACCACGGACGCGACGACGAGCCGTGTCCGCAGCGTGCGCGGCTTGCCTGCCCACCGCCTGCCCGCCCGCTGCTGCGTACGCGGCCGCCGTCGCCCGCTCATGAGGCCGCGGGCTTGATCAGGTACCCGGCGCCGCGCCGCGTGTGGATCATCGGTTCGCGCCCGGCGTCGATCTTCCGCCGCAGATAGGAGATGTAGAGCTCGACGACGTTGGCCTGGCCGCCGAAGTCGTACGACCACACGCGGTCGAGGATCTGCGCCTTGCTGAGCACGCGCCGCGGATTGCGCATGAGGAACCGCAGCAGCTCGAACTCGGTCGCGGTCAGGTGAATGCCGTCCCCGGCCCGGGTCACCTCGTGGCTGTCCTCGTCGAGGGTGAGGTCCCCGACGACCAGCACGGATTCCGAACGCCGGTCGGCGGCACCGGAGCGGCGTATCAGCCCGCGCAGCCGCGCGACGACCTCCTCCAGGCTGAACGGCTTCGTGACGTAGTCGTCCCCGCCCGCCGTCAGTCCGGCGATCCGGTCCTCGACGGCGTCCTTCGCGGTGAGGAAGAGCACCGGCACGTCCGGCAGCTCGCGGCGCAGCCGCCCGAGCACGGCCAGCCCGTCCATGTCGGGCAGCATCATGTCGAGGACGACGGCGTCGGGCCGGAAGTCGCGGGCGGCCTGTATCGCGCCCGTGCCGTCACCGGCACTCCTGATCTGCCATCCCTCGTAGCGCAGGGCCATGGACAGCAGCTCCGTGATCGACATCTCGTCGTCGACCACCAGCACGCGGACGGGGCTCCCGTCCGGCCTGAGCAGTTCGGTGCGCCCCTGGGGCGAGGTCGTGGTCATGTGAGCACGATGTCGGGGAGCTCTGAGAACACGCTTTCGGCAACCTGTGATTTCTCTGAGAAACACACAGGCGCTTTCCCAGGCAATGCCTGGGAAAGCGCCGGACGGATCAGAACAGCCCGTCCTGCACGCCGGCCGCCTCCTTGAACTGCCGGATCGGCACGGTCGGTTCACCCGCCGCGGCGGGCACCAGGCCCCACCCCGTCATCAACCGCGTGTCCAGCACCACCACCCCGCCTCCGGTGGCCAGATGCAGATCGGGCCCCGCGGCCGCGACCAGTTCCCCGCCGACCACGCCCCCGGCGACGAGCTCGCTCACCTGCCCGACGGCGACGGGCAGTCCCCCGAGCCCGAAGACCCCCACGTGATCGACGACCCGCAGCGGCTCCCGGACGAGCGACTCCGGCCACGCGGGGAGCGCGACCGCCCGCTCGTACAGCTCGGCCACCTCACGGGCCCGGTCGGCGGCGGTCTCCGGCAGGGCGGCCCGGACCGCCCGCTTCTCGGCGTACGGGATCCGGTCGGGCACCCGCAGGGCGGCCCGCAGCAGCTCCTCCGTACGCCGCGCGGCCATGAGCGGACCGAGGCCGAGCCAGCTGAAACAGACCGCGCCTTGCTCCAGGAGCCGTGCGGAGCCCCGCGCCTGCGCCGTGATCCCGACCTTGACCATGCCGGGTCCGAACCACGCCAGATACACGTGGTACGGCCGGGGGTCGTCGGCGATGGTGTCCGCCGCCACGGAGTGCGCCCGGTCCAGCCGCGCACACTCCTCGCACCGTGCCCCCGTACTGCGCCCCGGCACGGCCGCACCGACCGGGCAGGTGTGCCCCCGCGCCCCCACGCAGATGCGCACACCCCCCTCCGCGACCCCGAAAGCCACGCGTTTCCCCCGGGTCAGCGCACTGCGCCGGCCGCCGTCCCACACCAGCACGGGGCCGTCCGCCGACCACCGCAGCCCCGAGCACTTCCATGCCTGTGCCATCTCTGCCGAGGGTAGGGGGCACCACTGACAATGCGGGGCGGCGGCCGGTGGGGAGCGCAGGTGGTCAGCTCCGGTGGTCTGCGGCTGTGGTCAGCGCTCCTGGTCAGCGCTCCTGGTCAGCTCCGGTGGTCAGCGGCTGTGGTCAGCGGCCTCAGCGCACGGAGTCGGCCCCGGCGGCGGCGACGGTCTCCGGCTGGCTCTCTCGCTGGGCCGACATGACCGGCACCACCACACGCGCGCCACGCCCCCGTCGGCCGGCCGGCACGCCAGGCACTCCGGGTGCCCGCCCGGAGCCGCCGAGTCGCGGACCCGCCAGTCCCACTCCGCCCGGGGCCGCAGACCCGGCCCCTTCCCCCACCCGGCGAGATGCAGGGCCCAGGTGACGAGCAGGCTCACGACCCCGATCGCCAGGCCGCCGGCGATCAGCACGCCCGAGACCCTGATGACCCCGCACCTCTTCGCGGACTACTCCCCGGACGAGATCGCGGTCCTGCACGACTGGTTCACCCGCGCGAGCACGCTGGCGGCGAACTACGTGGAGGAGCACTGCCGCCCGGACTGACCGGAGGCCCCGGCGCCGCGCGACCCGCCTGGGGAACTGCCGCCTCCCCTACCTGGGCTGCCGGGAGTGCCGGCTCGACCGTCGGCGCACGGTGAAGACACAGGCGAGCATCCCGAGAGCCCAGGCGATCAGGAGAGCTCCCCACAGCGGCATGGTCACGATCGGCACGAGAAGGCGGATCTCGACATCCGAGCGGTTCTCGAAGATGAAGACCAGAGCGACCGCGGTGATCAGAACGACCGGCACGAGGCGGCGAACGCCGGGCCGGGCGAGGAACGGCTGGCGCGCCTTGTGATCCGGGCCGGTCCGAGCCATGGAACACCTCTCCCTCACGTCACCCCCGATTCCAGCGTCCCCTTCCTCGGCGCGGCCCGCCACCTACGGAGAGGAGACGGGCTGGAGCGACGTGTGATTCAGGCATCCAGCGCTGCCCAGGCGTCGGCCTCTACCGCCACTCCAGGACGTCCCCCACGCTCAGCGCCCTGGCCGCGCCCCTTGCTGCGATCTTCTTCGGGGTTGCGCCGGGGGTGATGGCGGAGACGAAGAACTCAAGCCGGGTGCCCTGGAGCGAGGCGAAGATCAGTTGTTTTCCGTCCGGTGAGATGGCCCGCACGGTGGTCTTCCGGTCCGTCGCCGGGATGATCGGATCACCCAGGGCACCCTTTGCACCCTTTGGGAGATCCGCCGTGCCGTCGAGCCGAGAAGTGTCCAGCGTCCAGAAGGAGTTCCTCCGCTCCGGATCGTCGGCCTCGTCGAGTCGGGGGCCGCACAGCACGGTCACGTCGTCGACCCAGCCGTAGGGGTAGCAGTCGGCCTCGTAGGGAATGCCGGTTGCCTTCGCCCCGCCGACCTTGAACAGCGCACTGCGCTGCGGCACGTCGGCCACGCTGAAGCCCCGCCCCGTGATGAAGCTCGTCGCCTTGCTCCCGTCGTGACTGACGCGGACTTCCTTGCCGAACAGCCCGCGCACCGGGTCACCCGCGAGTGCGAGGCCGGCTCCGTCCAAGTAACGGCCGTCACCGCCCCCCTGTTCGGTCACCGCGTGGTCTCCCGAGACGGCACGGCCGGCGATCCGCACACGATCCGAAGAGTCGGTCTCGGTGAACCAGACCGCACTGCCGTCCTGGGCGAAGACGGCGTTCTCCTCCCTGGGCGCGTCACCGAAGTCCTCGCTCTGTTCACCGGACAGCCTGGTCAGCTTGCCGCTGGTGTCGACGTAGCCCACCCCTGTCGACTCGGTCTCTCGATCGATGAGAACGACGGCCATCCGGGAGAAGTCCTTGTCGAAAAGTTGCCGCAGCCGGGTGGCGGCGACGGGACGCGGCCCCTCTTCGGACGCGCCGACACCGGGGAAGTTGTCAGCGCACAGCTCCACGAGCGGGGAGGCGACGTCGTCGGCCTCCGCGACCACGGCCTCGGCCGGGACGGTGAAGGTCCGGGAGACGGTCCGTTTCCACGTGGTCGGATCCCAGCCCGTGACCGTCACGCCGGCCGGATTGCTCGCGGGCACGGAACACGAGGCGGTGACGATCACACCCTTGTCCGGGAAGTCCCCGCCCCCCTGGTCCGCGCTCTTGCCCCCGCCCGGCTGTCCGGCAGTCGCCTGAGCGCCCTTGGCATCGGAGCCGGTGTCGTCACTGCCCCCGCCACACCCCGCCACGAGCGGAAGCAGCACCGTGGCGACAGCCAACGCAGCCATGCCCCCGCCCCGCCGACGGCCTCCATACCCCTGTGTTCTGCCCACGCCTGTGTCCCCCTCGCGATGTCCTGCCCAGCAGCGGACACGTGATCGTAGTGGGAACTGGCGCGAGGGGCGGTGGAGTTACGGTCGAGGCGCAGTGGGGTGTTCATGAACCCCGGTCCGTCGTGGTCACGGCCGAGCAGAGCCAGATCCTTGCAGCCCACCGCTGAGGGTATGTCACGGCACCGCTGATCCTGGTGGGACTGAACCTCAACGCCGTTGAGGACAATGATCAGACCGGCACATGGGTACGGCTACTCAGCTCCGCGCCGGGTGGATCTCCTGCTTCACCGGGCCGAGTCAGCTGCCCTCCCCCCGCGGGCCGTTGCTGCGCGCACTGCCGTCAAGGCAAAAGCCGTCGACACCAACGCTTCGATCGCATCCTCAACGCGGAAACGTCGGTCGTTTCGGGAGGCAGGACCGGCATGCCGAACTGGATGCAGCCTGCCGGATGCGGCGAAGAAGACCGCGTCCCTGCGGAGGACTGCAATCACCCGCTCAGCCCAACATGCGCTCGACCCTCGCGGCTCCTACCGTGGTTGAGTGAACAGCCGACACGTGAAGGGTTCCGCTGGTCAACGGGATGGCGCGCGTCGGCTCCGCACGGCACCGGAAGGCGGACCGGACATGGCCACACGGTCAGACACCCCCGTTCTCGACACGCTCGCCGCCATGACGGTCGACTCGATCGAGCGCTGCGGCCTGGACGAGAAGACGTTCCTTCTCACCCGCCTGGCCGCGCTCGCGGCCATGGACGCACCAGCGATCTCCTACCTCGCGCATGTCGACCCTGCCATCAAGGCCGACCTGACCGCCGAGCAGTTGCAGGACGTTCTCGTCGCCATCGCCCCCGTTGTGGGTACGGCACGCGTCATGTCGGCCGCAACGCACATCACCGAGGCACTCGGCATCACCATCGCCCTGGCCGAGGCCGAGGCCGAGGCGATGGCCGAGACGGAGGCCCAGAGCAGGAGCAAGACGTGAGATGTGCCTCTGGATCGCCTGCTCGGGTACACCCGTCCTTCTCAGCCAGGTCCTCCTCCAGCCGGAACGCTCCTTGATCGACCAGCGCCCGCACTCCCGCACGGGGGTGGAGACGACCAACGGCGACGGTTTCGGCGTCGGCTGATACACGCGCGACACGCACATCCTGATCGTCCTGGCCGTCCTGATCGTCCTGGCGATCCTCGCGGCCGCCGCCGGATCGGCCGGCCGTGCGACGGACCAGCGACGGAACGCGCGGCCCCCGTGAGTCATGGTCGGAAAGCCGCCCCCCGGGCACCCGTCCCGCAGATACTCCGGCGTCACCCAGGCGCACAGCGGCGCGGGTCGCGGCGACTCTGCGGTCCGGGGCCCCGCCCCGGCTGCTGTCCCGCCTGTCGGTGCTCAACGTCATGAAGGGCTCCCCACGGCTCGTCAACCCGGGCCACTGGCTGCCGCGGCCTCACCCGCATCGGGTGAGGCCATCCGGGCCTTGCCGTGCCCACGCTGGAGCCAGCACGCGACGGCGGCGCCGGGCCGACGCCCGGGACGGAGGAGAGACATGAGCGCGCAGACGTACCTGGCGTACGACTACCCCCTGCTGAGTGTGTTCTGGAGCATGCTCCTGTTCTTCCTGTGGATCATGTGGTTCGTCCTGCTCTTCCGTGTAGTGGTCGACATCTTCCGTGACGACGACATGAGCGGCTGGGCGAAGGCCGGCTGGCTGGTGCTCACCGTCCTGCTGCCGTTCCTGGGCGTCTTCGTCTATGTGATCGCCCGTGGCAAGAACATGGGCCGCCGTGAGACAGCGCAGGCGCGTGCGCAGCAGGAGGAGTTCAACACCTACATCCGGGAGACTGCGGCCGGCGGCCGGAACAGCAGCGTCGACGAACTCGCCAAGCTGTCCGAGATCCGCTCCCGCGGCGACATCACGGACGAGGAGTTCCGCAAGGCCAAGGACCTGGTCCTGACCGGCCACGGTCCGGCGGAGCACTCGGGCCTCACCTCTCGTACCACCCATCGCTGAGCATCCGGATCGCACGAAACGAGGCACGAGATGACCGCGACACCCACCCGTCCGGAACACACGGTGAAGCAGGAATGGGCAACCGGCCTGACGGCCTTCGCGGCCGTGATGCTCTTCCTCGTCGGCCTGCTCGACATCTTCCGGGGCATCATGGCCATCGCCGAGGACGACATCTTCCTCACGACGCGCAACTATGTGTTCGAGTTCGACCTCACCGGCTGGGGCTGGGTCCACCTCGCTCTGGGCGCGGTCGCCGTGATCGTCAGCATCGGGCTGCTCCAGACCGCGACCTGGGCGCGCGTCACCGGCGTGGCCATCGCCGGACTCGTCATCATCGCCAACTTCCTCTCCCTGCCGTATTACCCGGTCTGGTCGGTTGTGATGATCACCATCTCGGGCTTCGTCATCTGGGCCCTGTGCGCGGTCCAGCGCGGCAACCTCTACGAGCTGTCGGAGGAGCGCCCGCTGTCCGAGGAGCGCCGGCCCTACGAGAAGCGCCCACCGGCCTAGTGCGACGTAACCGGAACACGAGGGGACCGGGAGGGGTCGGCACAGCCCCGCTCATGAGCCGTGCGGGACGGGCCCGCCTCGCCGTACTCGCCCTGCTGGGCAGCATCCTGGTGCCGCTCGTCGTCGCCGGTCTGCGGAGCGTGCTGTGGGCGCTGGCGGGCATCGCCGGACTGGCGCTCGCCGCCGTCGGGGTGTGGTGGACCCTGGCACACACCGGTGCGCTCCGTGCCCTCGGGGCGGCCCTGTCGCTGATCGCGCCGGGCGCTGTCCTGGCCCTGTACGCCTCATTCGGCATGCTGGGGCCGGCCTTGCTGTCCCTGGGCCTGTGGCTGCTGGCCCTCACAGCGGCACGTACGGCCCTGGCACCTGGTCACACCGCCACCTCCCGGCATGCTTTCGCGGAGGCACCCCATACCCCCTGGGTCCTCATGAATCCGCGCTCCGGCGGCGGCAAGGTGGATCGTTTCGACCTGGTGGAGAAGGCCCGGGCCGCGGGCTGTCGTGTGGCCCTGCTCGACGCGGGCCGGCACCAGGACGTCACCGAACTGGCCCGGCAGGCCGTAGCCGAGGGAGCCGATCTCCTGGCGGTGGCGGGCGGCGACGGCACCCAGGCGCTGGTGGCCGAGGTGGCGGCGCGCCACGACCTGCCGTTCGTGGTGATTCCCGCCGGTACCCGCAACCACTTCGCCCTCGACCTCGGCCTCGACCGCGACGATCCGGCAGCCGCCCTGGATGCCCTGACCCACGGCGTCGAACTCCGCATCGACCTCGGGTACGCGGCGGACCGGGTCTTCGTCAACAACGCCTCGTTCGGCACGTACGCGTCCATCGTCACCGACCCCGCGTACCGGGATGCCAAAGCCCGCACGACCCTGCGCACGCTCCCCGGCCTCCTCACCGGCGAGAACGCGCCCAGGCTGCGGACCCGGGCCGATCGGACGTACGTCGACGGACTTCAGGCACTACTCGTCAGCAACAATCCCTACGGTCGTGCTGTCGACGCGGCCCATCCGGGGCGCCGGGAGCGCCTGGACTCGGGACTCCTCGGCGTGGTGTGCGTGCGGGTCGGCAACACCGCCCAAGCGGCGCGCATGGTAGGCGGTCCGCGCTCGGGGGGACTCATCCGGCTGAGCGCCGCGGAGGTCGTCGTCGAAGCCGGCACGGGCACCCTCCCGGTCGGCATCGACGGAGAGCACGTCGTTCTGCCGTCACCCGTCGTGTGCCGCAGCGCGCCCGGGGCGCTCCGGGTGCGCGTGCCGCACCGTCGCTCCCACGCACCGCGGGTCAGTGGCGCTGCGGCCGACTGGCCACGCGTGGCACGGATGGCGCTGGGCCGCCTCTCCTCGGGCCGGGGACAAGACCAGCGATGAAGGAGCGGCCAGGCAGGCCCACGCGGGCACTCGGCGTCCGGATGCTGCCAGTCCGAGCCCGTGCTCGCTCCTCGTACCTCAGCGCGGAAGCGCTGGCCGATCTCCCGAGACGTGATCGTCAACGGAAGTCCTCCGGCTGATGGTAAGAGGGCTGTTTGCGCACAGTGCGCCAACGCGACCGCGTCTGCTCGACGATGCTGTCCCACTGGCGGCGAACCTCATCCTGGGACGGGCGCAGGCCCTGATGGATCCGGACGAGTTCGTCTCGTACCTCCCGCCCCAGCGGCCGCCGATGCGACAACGAGCATGGCACCGAAAAGGACCGAAGCCATCCCGAAGACCGCGCCAGTCGCGCCATAGCGTGAGGCGTAGGAAGTGAACAGACGCGGGAGGTAAACGGTCGCGATCACCGAATAGGCCGCAGCCAGGACGGCGGCGGAGACCGCGAACGGGAGCAAGACCACCCAAGCGAGCCGCTTCGCAGAGAGAATCCATCCACTCCAGGCGAAGAAGGCCGTGGTCACCGGTACCGCGCATACCGCAGCCGCGAGCCCCAGGCGTCCCCTGAACCGCTCCTTCGAGGCGCTGTGCGTCCGCGCTGGCGTCCGCAGGGTCCGTTTTCACGACCTGCGTCACACGTGCGCCTCGCTGCTTCACGAACAGGGCGCCGACGCCCGCCTGATCACGGAGCAGTCTGATCGGCTCGCAAAGGCGGTTGCCGTCAAGCACTGCGGTCGAGACAAAAGCCAGAGGCCCTGTGGATCACTCCACAGGGCCTCTGGTTTGCTGTGCACTCGGCAGGATTCGAACCTGCAACCTTCTGATCCGTAGTCAGATGCTCTATCCGTTAAGCTACGAGTGCTTGTTCTGTTTTTTCGCCGCTCTCGGGCCTTCCGGCTCGCTCGCGGCGACAGGAAGAACATTACATGACTGCCGCCGCCATGTGAAATCCGTTAGCCGCACCCCTTGTGAGCTGCGGAAACGGCACTTCCGGCCGCTCCTTCGGGCGCCCTCCCGGAGGGCAACGACAGCGAAGCCCCGGTCGGGTGACCGGGGCTTCGTGATCGAGTGCGGAGGCGGAGGGATTTGAACCCTCGATGGGCTTTAAGGCCCAAACCGCATTAGCAGTGCGGCGCCATAGACCGGACTAGGCGACGCCTCCAGCATCACTCCCGCGCGAGCGCGAGCGGTGCGTGCCGATGATGACACAGTCGAGCGTGCTGTCACCAATCGACCCCCACGGTACTAGGCGGGAAGGGCGCAGGGCAAAGGCCTTGTCAGGCCCGTGCGGGCCTCCGCTCGTGTGGCGGCGCGCAACATCCGGGGCCGCATCGCGTTAGTCAGGGCATGTTGCGTGCCACTCCCCGGGCCACCGCCCGCCCCGTCCTGCGGCGCCTCCTCATCGGTGCCGCCGCCTCCGTCGCCGCCGCCGGGTCGCTGACCGCGGCGCCCCCGGCCGCGTATGCCCAGGCCGGAGGGACCGGACTGCTGTCCCCGGCCGGCCCCAGCGGCCCGGACCGCGATCACCTCACCATCACCGTGCGGAACGCCGGCGGCGGGGCCGACGGGACGTTCGAGCTGTACTGCGGCCCCGACGGGGGCAGCCACCCCGACCCGCGCGGCGCCTGTGCCGTCCTGGAGCGGGACGCGCGGTGGGGGCAGGACGTCTTCGCGCCCGCGCCGGAAGGCGGCTTCTGCACCATGCAGTACGGCGGCCCGGCCACCGCGCACGTCACCGGCACCTGGGCCGGACGGCCCGTCGACGCCACGTACGACCGCCGTGACGGCTGCCAGATCTCCCGCTGGGACCGGCTCGTGCCGCTGCTGCCGGGCATGGGGGGCGACCGGAGCGCCAGGGCCTGAGCCATCGGGCGACTCCCGTGCGGCAGACAGGGCGGGCCGTTCCGACGGCTCCTTTCTGCGCCACTGCCCACCCTCATCACGCCACTCTGGCCAAAAGGTACAGAAACGCCGTCGTCGTAAAGGTCCCGCGAAGGTCTCGCGACGTCGTCGCAGGAGGGCGGGCGTTTGGCGGTTACTCGGTCGTCAGTTCGGCGTCACTTCCTCGTGCGACGTCGCTCCCATCCGGCGTCGCGAGCGCAACCGCAGCCCTTAGACTCCCTCGCGTGACACGCCGCGGGACGGTTGGCAAGATGGCCCGAGCGGTCGGCAAGGTGCGGTAACAGGGAGGAAGCGTCTCGTGAGCAGCAGGCCATCCCGAGGCGCTGCTCGCCTCGCAGCCATACTGGACGCGCTTCCCGACGCGTTGGTGCTGGTCAACGCCAATGGGACGGTCGTCAACGCCAACACCATCGCCCTGGAGGCCTTCGAGACCCCGGGGACCGCTCTGGTGGGGCGCGGGCTGCTCGATCTGCTGCCGCAGTTCGACTCCAAGCTCATCCCCGGCTCCATGCGGCGCCCGGAACACCTCGACCCGCAGGCCCGGACCAAGCCGACCCGGATGATCGCGCGCCGGACCGACGGGACCGAGTTCCCCGTCGAGGTCACCAGTGCGAATCTGGAGAACGGCCAGCAGGCCTACGACGGTTACGGGTACAGCGGTGACGAGCTGCTCATGCTCGTCGTGAGGGACCTGACCGGGACCGTGGACACCGAGGCCGAGCTCGCCCGGTCCCAGCGGCAGACCGAGATGATCCTGCGGGCCGCGGCCGAAGGCGTCGTCGGGACCGACACCGACGGCCGGATCGTGCTCGTCAATCCGGCCGCCGCCCAGATACTGGGATTCCGGGCCAGCGATCTCGGCGGGCGCGAACTGCACGACCTCGTGCTGCACTCCCGCCCCGACGGCACGCCCTTCCCCTACGACGAGTCGCCGCTCGCCGACACCCTGCGCTCCGGGCGCAAGCACCGGGTGCGCGGCCAGGTGCTGTACGCCAAGGACGGCGGCAAGGTGCCGGTCGACCTGACGACCGCGCCCGTGCGCGACGGCGACCAGCTCGTCGGCGCCGTCATGACCTTCACCGACCGGCGGCCCTACGACGCCGTCGTCGAGGAGAAGGAGGCGGCGGAGAAGCGGCACGCCGAGGAACTGGAGCGGGTCGCCGAGGAGCACGCCTCCGAGCTGACCGCGCTGCGCCAGCAGCACGTCACCGAGGTGGAGGAGCTCACCGAGCGGCACGCCGAGGAGCTCGCCGCGAACGAGGAGCGGTACGCCGCCCTCGGGGAGCGGGAGAAGGACCGCTTCGAGGCGCTCGCCGCCCGGCACGAGCAGTTGCTGACCCTGCTCGGCCGGTCGCTGCGCGGCCCGCTGGACGAGCTGCGCCGCGAGCTGGCCGCGCTGGCCGCCGACGACGCCGGGCAGCTGTGGCCCGAGGCCAACCAGGTGCTGCACCACCTCTCGGCGGGCTACGCGCGCATCACGACACTGATCGACAACGTCCTCGGGTACCAGCGGCTCGACGCCGGCAGCGAGGACATCGCCCGTACGAAGGTGATGCTGGACGCCGTCGTCGCCGCCGGGGTCGACGGGGCCGTCGAGCTCATCGGGCCCGGGCGGGTGCAGTTCGCCGTGCACGCACCGCCCATCGAGGCCGAGGTCGATCCCCGGCTGCTCGCGACCGCCCTCGCGCATCTCGTCGCGGACGTGGCGGGGGTCGACGCGACCGGCAACACGCCCGTGTCGGCGGGCGGTTACCTGGACAACACCGTCGTGGTGGCGGCGGCGCAGCGTGGCGAGGTCGTCCGCATCGAGGTGCGCGGGCCCTACGCCGGCGGCGACACCGTGCACGAGCCGATCGTGCGCGGGATCGTCCGGGCCCACGGCGGTGTGCTGCAGACGCACGACGTGCCGGGGATGAGCGGGAGCGCGTACGTCCTTGAGGTGCCGATCGGGGGCGGGGCCGGGGCGGTTGCCGTCCAGCCGGTGGACGAGTCCGCCGCGCTCGCTCTCGTCGACCCCGCGGCCGTCGAGCCCGCTGCCGTCGATGCCGCTGGGCAGACGTCCGGTGGGGGGCGGCGCCGGGCGCGGCGGGCCACCACCGACGCGTTCCTGGACGGAGACGTCCCGGGTGGTGAGGGCGAGGCGGCCGGTGGTCCCGGAGCCGACGGGGCCGCGCCCACCGGGCGGCGCAGGCGCCGGGCCGCCGGGGAGCAGGCGGCCCTTCCGGCGCAGGCGTCCGGTGAGGGCGGCGCGTCGGGCGGCACCGGGCGACGGCGGCGCGCGGCGGAGGACGCCGGTGCGGGTGCCGTCGGCAGCGCCGTCCAGGGGGTCGCCGAGGGGGCCGTGGTGACGGCCGCCGAACATGCGGCGGGCGCCGCCGCCTCGAACACCGGCCTGGGCGGGACCGTGCCGCCGCAGGGTGTGCCCGCGCCGTCCGGCCGGCGGGGCCGACGTGAACCCGGTGAGCAGGCCGCGCTGCCGCCGGCGCTGCCCGCGCCGTCGTCCGGTGGCGAGGCCCCCGGTCCGTCCGACGCGGCTCAGGGGCAGGCCCAGCAGCCGACCGGGCGTCGGCGGCGTGCGCTGGCCGCCGCCAACGAGCGGGCGGCGGCGGCCCAGGAGGCGGCCGGGCCGCGTCCGGTGTTCGCGCTGCCGCCGGCCGAGGCCGATCAGACCCCGGCCCCCGCCACCGCCACCGCTCCCGAGCCCGCGCCCGCCCGGCAGGAGGCTCCGGCCGAAGCAGGGCAGCCGGTCGCCGACGGGCCGGTGGGGGCGCCGGGTGCGGTGCCCGCTCAGGGGCAGGTGCCGGTTCCGGAGCAGGGCGCCGGGCCGCTCCCCGGTGTGGGCGCCGCCGGTGACGGGGCGGTCGAGGAGGGGCGGCACGACGCCGTCCCGCACGACCAGTCCGCCGATCACACTCCGCCGCAGCCGCACCCGACCAGCGCGCCGACCGGCCGCCGGCGACGGGCCGTCGCCGCGCCGCAGCCGGCCGAGGGCGCCGGGGCGCAGGTACCGGTGAATGCCGCCCAGGCGGGTCCGGCGCCTGCGGGCTCCGTGCCTGCGGGTTCCGTGCCTGTTGGTTCCGCAGCCGCAGGTTCTGTGCCTGCCGGGGCGGGCCAGGTGGCTCCGGTCCAGGCCGGCGTCGCCGCTTCCCCCGTCGCGCCGGGTACGGCCGTGCCGCCGCAGGGCGTACCGGCTCCCGCGCAGGGGACCGTCCCGCACGGCACCCCGCCGCAGGCCGTGTCCGTCCCCGCCCAGGGCGGGCTCGGGCAGAGTGTGCAGGCGGCCCTGCCGGGGCAGGCTGTCCAGCCCCCCGCGCCGTCCCAGCCCCTGCCGCAGCAGGGCGTCGCCGCCGCGCCGGGTCAGCAGCCGCCCGCCGGGCCGCTCCCCGCGGAGGCCGCCCCCGGGCAGGGCACCCCGCCCCAGGGCATGCCCGCCCAGGCGACGGCGGCCCGGCAGCCCGGTTCCCAGCCCTGGCCCGCCGCCGACGACCCGTCGGGGGCCGGTGCCGCACACCCCGCGCCCCCGAATGGCACGCCGCCCCGGGCCGCGCAGCAGCACACGCCCGTCCCGGGCACCCCACTGCCGCCGGAGGGAGCGCCGCGCGCGGCTCAGCCGTTGCCCGCCGAAGCCGCCGCGCCCGTCGACCCGAACTCGACGCAAGGGAGGGCGATCAGTGTGCGGACGCTGGGCCAGGGCGTGCCGTTCAACCGGCAGGCGGTCCAGGTCCAGCAGCCTTCGGCCGTGCCGGCCCCGCAGTCCGCCCCGCACCCGCAGCAGACGGCGACGCCTCCCCCGCACCAGCCGGGCGGATCAGGACGGCGCCGCAAGCTCGGCACGCCGCCCGACCCGGCGACGCGTACGGATCAGGCGGCCCGCCCGGAGCAGGGGCAGCCGCGTCCGGAGCAGCAGGCGCCCCGCCCGGAGCAGGCCGCTCGGCCGCATCCGGCGGCCGAGCACACACCGCCGCCGGTCGCCGCACCGGCCACCGCCCCCGTTCCGGCCCAGCCGTCCCTCGCGGGTCAGTCGCGCCTGGCGCAGATGACCGAGGGCGGCGGACGGTCGTACGCCATAGGCGCGCCGGACGAGAACGCCGCCGAAGGACCGGAGCCGCTGGACGGGCCCGGCGGGGCCGTCGAGGTGGCGGATCCGCCGCGGCCGCAGCCGATGGACGACGAGCTGCCGCCCGAGCCGCTGGACAACCCGCGGCGGCTGCTGGTGTGGCCGGCGCCGGACGTCAGCACCCAGCAGGCGCTCAGCGACCGCGGCTACCGGCCGGTGATCGTGAACTCGCGCGAGGAGGTCGACGCGCAGATCGCGGCCTTCCCCGCGGCGCTGTTCGTCGACCCGCTGACCGGGCCGATCACGCGGACGGCACTGCAGTCACTGCGGCAGGCCGCCGTTGCCGCCGAGGTGCCCGTCCTCGTCACGGCCGGGCTCGGGCAGGCCTCGCGGGACGCGGCGTACGGCGCCGATCCGGCCGTGCTGCTGAAGGCGCTGGCGCCGCGCGACAGTGAGCAGCACCCGCCGCGGGTGCTGCTGATCGAGGAGCACGCGGAGATCGCGCTGGCTCTGACGGCGACGCTGGAACGGCGCGGCATGCAGGTCGCGCGGGCCGCGAGTGACGCGGACGCGGTGACGCTGGCGGGCCAGTTCCGGCCGAACCTGGTCGTGATGGACCTGCTTCAGGTGCACCGGCGGCAGGAGGGGTACGCCGGGATCATCGACTGGCTGCGGGCGAACGGGCAGCTCAACCGCACCCCGCTCGTCGTGTACACGGCCGCCGTCGACCAGGCGGACCTACCGCGGCTGGCCTCCGGAGAAACGGTGCTGTTCCTCGCGGAGCGGTCCACCAGCTCCGAGGTGCAGTCCCGGATCGTCGAGCTGCTCAGCCGGATCGGGAACAACTGAGCACCGGGAACAACTGAGCACCGGGACCGACTGAATTCCGTGCGGTGGTCCTACCGGGCCGTCAGCCGGCGCGCGGCCTCCTTCACCGAGGCCCGCAGACGGTCCCGTTCGGACTCGCCGTCGCCGACCAGGATGCGCCGCATCTGCGGGACGACGGCGGTCCAGTTGGCCAGGGCGGTCAGCAGGAACAGCAGGTCGGCCGCCGGAATGGCGTCCGTGACGGCTCCGCGCCGCTGCCCCTCGTGGAGGGCGGCGACCTTGCGGGCGTAGTGCTCCTGGCGGTCGGACTCGTGGGGCAGCTCGGTGCTGCCGTACTCCAGGCCCTCCCAGAAGAGCAGGCGCAGCAGCTCCGGGTGGGCGGCGTGGTAGTCCATCAGGCGGTCGACCCAGCTCTCGATGTCGTCCGGGTCGACCGGGACGGCCTCGGCGAGGTGGAGCATCTTCTTCTCGAGGACGATCGCGAACAGCTCGGCCTTGTTGCCGAAGTAGGCGTAGATGAGCTGCTTGTTGGCCTTCGCCGCGGCGGCGATGCGGTCGATGCGGGCGCCGGCGATGCCGTGCCGGGCGAACTCGGCGACCGCCGCCTCGAAGATCCGGGCCTTGGTGGCCTCGGGGTCCCTTGCTGCCATGGGGGAGAGGGTAGCGCGCCGGGTAACCAACTGTTTGGTTGACAGGGAATGGCGGGGCGGCTCAGACTGTTCCCTCCTTTACCAACCAACCAGTTAGTTGCTAGAGCCGACTCCAAGGAGTCCCCTCCCATGCCGTCAGCGACCACCACCCCGGTCCGTGGCACCGCCGCCCCCGCGCGGCAGGACCGTACCCCCGCCCCCGGTCTCTTCCTCACGCTGCTCGCCGTGTGCAGCGCGGTCACCGCCGCCAACATCTACCTCGCCGCGCCGCTGCTGCCGCTCATGGCCCGCGACTTCGGTTCGGCGCCCTCGGCCATCGCCTGGATCGCCTCGGTCGCCCAGCTCGGCTACGCGGTCGGGCTGCTGTTCTTCGCGCCGCTCGGCGACAGCGCGAACCGGCGCCGGCTGGTCGCCGGGCTCACGCTCGTCACCGCGCTCGCGCTGGGTGCCAGTGCGGCCGCCCCGGGCACCGCCGCCCTCGCGGCCGCGGTGTTCGTCGCCTCGGCGGCGACCGTGATCCCCCAGCTGCTCGTCCCGCTGGTCGCCGAGCGGGCCCCCGCCGAGCGGCGGGCCCGGCATGTCGCGGCGGTCATCGCGGGCCTGTTCACCGGCATCGTCGCGGCCCGGGTTCTGGGCGGGCTGGCCGGGCAGGCGTTCGGCTGGCGGTGGGTGTTCGCGGGTGCGGCCGTGCTCACGCTCGCTCTGGGGCTCGCGACCGCGGTGGTCCTGCCGTCGCGGAGGCGCCGGGAGGGCCCGCTGTTCGCCGGGCTCGTCGCGCTGCCGTCGGTGCTGCGGAGTTCGCCGGAGCTGTGGCGGGCGTGTGTGCGGCAGGCCGGGATGTTCGGCGCGTGGAGCGCGCTGTGGACCTCGCTGGCCCTGCTGCTGACCGGTCCGCAGTACGGACTGTCCACCGCGACCGCCGGGCTGTTCGGGCTCTTCGGGCTGACCGCGAGTGCGGTGGCGCCGCTGGCGGGCGGGCTGGTGGACCGGTTCGGGGCGGCGCGGGTCGTGCGCTCCGCGTACCTGATCGCCGCCGTTTCGGTGCCGCTGTTCTGGCTGGGCGGGCAGGTGCTGGGGGCGCTGTTCGCCGCAGCGGTCGCCGTGCACGCGGCCCTGGTCGCCTCCCACGTCGCCAACCAGACCCTGGCCCTGACCGCGACCTCCACCCCCGCCACGGCCAACACCGCCTACGTCGTCGCCGGTTTCGCGGGCGGCGCGGCCGCATCGGCCCTCGCGGGGAGCGCCTTCAGCCACTTCGGGTGGGAAGGGGTGTGTGTCGTGGCGGGGGTGTGGCTGGTGCTGGGGTGGGGCGTGACCGCCGTACGCCGGTGAGGTGCTGCCGTACGGCGGTCCGCCGGTAGGTCAGAGGCTGGTGACGTCCAGCTCCCCCTCCGCGTACTGCCTGCGCAGGACCTTCTTGTCGAACTTGCCCACGCTCGTCTTCGGGACCGCCTCGACGATCGTCCAGCGCTCGGGGAGCTGCCACTTGGCGATCTTGCCCTCGTCGGCGAGGAAGGCGCGCAGGGTCTCGAAGGTGGCGGTGGAACCCTCCTTGAGGACGACGGTGGCCAGAGGGCGCTCGCCCCACTTGTCGTCGGGGACGGCCACGACGGCCGCCTCGGCGACGTCCGGGTGGGACATCAGGGCGTTCTCCAGCTCCACCGAGGAGATCCACTCGCCGCCGGACTTGATGACGTCCTTGGCCCGGTCGGTGAGGGTGAGGTAGCCGTCGGCGGAGATCGTGCCGACGTCGCCCGTCTTGAGCCAGCCGTCCTCGCTGAACTTGTCGGCGGGACGGAGGGGTTCGCCGTCGGGGCCGTTGTAGTAGGCACCGGCGATCCAGGGGCCGCGCACCTCCAGCTCGCCGGCCGACTCCCCGTCCCAGGGGAGGCGTTCGCCGCCGGGGCCGGTCAGGCGGCCCTCGACGCCGGCCGGGAAGCGGCCCTGGGTGAGGCGGTAGGCGAACTCCTCCTCCGTGCCGGCCGCCACCCCGGCCGGCGGACGGGCGATCGTGCCCAGCGGGGACGTCTCCGTCATGCCCCAGGCGTGGCAGACCCGCATGCCCAGCTTGTCGAAGGCCTCCATCAGCGAGGGCGGACAGGCCGAGCCGCCGATGGTGACCTGGCCGAGGCAGGAGACGTCACGGGGGTTCGCGGTCAGCTCGGCGAGCAGGCCCTGCCAGATGGTGGGGACGGCGGCGGCGTGGGTCGGCCGCTCGCTCTCGATCATCGCGGCGAGCGGGGCCGGCTGGAGGAAGCGGTCCGGCATCAGCATGTTCACGCCGGTCATGAAGGTCGCGTGCGGCAGGCCCCAGGCGTTCACGTGGAACTGGGGGACCACGACCAGGGAGGTGTCCTCGTCGGTCAGGCCCATCGACTGGGCCATGTTGACCTGCATGGAGTGCAGGTAGACGGAGCGGTGGCTGTAGACCACGCCCTTGGGGTCGCCGGTGGTGCCGGAGGTGTAGCACATGGCGGCGGCCTGGCGTTCGTCCAGCTCGGGCCAGTCGTACGAGGTCGGCTTGCCGGCGATCAGGTCCTCGTACTCGTGAACGTGGATGTGACCGACGGCCGCGCCGTCGAGGAGGGAGCGGTCTCCGGGGCCCGTGACGACCACGTGCTCGACCGGCTTCAGGTGCGGCAGCAGCGGAGCGAGCAGGGGGAGCAGCGATCCGTTGGCGATGATCACGCGGTCGGCGGCGTGGTTGACGATCCAGGCGAGCTGCTCGGGAGGGAGGCGGAGGTTCAGGGTGTGGAGGACCGCACCCATGGACGGGATCGCGAAGTAGGCCTCGACATGTTCCGCGTTGTTCCAGGCGAGGGTCGCCACGCGCTCGTCGCCGGTGACGCCGAGGTCGTCCTTCAGCGCGTGCGCCAGCTGGGCCGCGCGGGCGCCGATCTCCGCGAAGGAGCGGCGGTGCGGCTCGTCCTCACCGGTCCAGGTGGTCACCTGCGACGTCCCGTGGATCGTCGACCCGTGGGTCAGGATCCTTGAGATCAACAGCGGTACGTCCTGCATGGTGCTCAGCACGGCGTCCTCCCGGGGGCGACTTTGCCTACGCGGTGGTAAAGGTTGCGCTGATTCTGCGCACATACCGCGTGGTATGTCACTAGGGGCGGGTGATCGATCAGATCACGCCATGCCGGAGGGTCAGCTCACAAGCGGGCGGAACACCGCCTCACTGGCGGACAAGTCCCAGCTCAGCGTCCTCGCGGAGCTTGCCGATCGCCCGGGAGACGGCCGACTTCACCGTGCCCACCGAGACGCCGAGCACCTCGGCCGTCTGGACCTCACTGAGGTCCTCGTAGTACCTGAGGACCACCATCGCCCGCTGCCGGTCGGGCAGCCGCATGATCGCCCGCCACATCGCGTCGCGCAGCGCCTGCTGCTCGGCCGGGTCGTCACCGCCGGGCACCGGGTCCGGCTCGGGCAGCTCGTCGCAGGCGAACTCGTCCACCTTGCGCTTGCGCCACTGCGAGGTCCGGGTGTTCAGCAGCGCCCGGCGCACATAGCCGTCGAGTGCGCGGTGGTCCTCGATGCGCTCCCAGGCGACGTACGTCTTGGTGAGGGCGGTCTGCAGCAGGTCCTCCGCGTCACTCGGGTTGCCGGTGAGCGAGCGGGCGGTACGCAGCAGCACCGGCTGGCGGGCCCTGACGTACGACGAGAACGACGGGTACGGAAGGGTCTGCGCCGCTGGTCCGGCCGCCTTCGAAGCGCTCGTGCAGACGAGTGTGGTCATGGCTCAACGCTATGAGCGAGGGCACTGCGAGCGGATCGGCCGCAGGTCCCGAAGCGGGGTCCCCCTCAGGTTGTAGGGGTAGGGCCCGCTGCACCTCCTGTAGGTGGAGCGGTGGACCCGGGGTACTGCGGGTTCACCCCTGGGGGGCGGCGGTCAGTACGAGTCCCGACGTAGGCACACCCGTCCCCGCCGTCACCAGGACCCGCTGCGCCCCGGGCACCTGGTTCACCGCCGTCCCCCTGATCTGCCGGACGGCCTCCGCGATGCCGTTCATGCCGTGCAGGTACGCCTCCCCGAGCTGACCGCCGTGCGTGTTGAGCGGCAGGTGCTCCCCGGCCACGAAGTCCGCCGCCTCGCCGGGGCCGCAGAAGCCGAACTCCTCCAGCTGTGTCAGCACGAACGGCGTGAAGTGGTCGTAGAGGATCCCGACGTCGATGTCGGCCGGGGCGAGCCCCGAGGCGTGCCACAGCTGCCGGGCGACCACCGCGGCCTCGGGCAGCCCGGTCAGGTCGTCGCGGTAGAAGCTCGTCATCTGCTCCTGGGCGCGTCCGGCGCCCTGGGCGGCCGCGGCGATCACGGCCGGCGGGTGGGGCAGGTCGCGGGCCCGTTCGGCGGAGGTGACGACGAGGGCCTGGCCGCCGTCCGTCTCCTGGCAGCAGTCGAGCAGCCGCAGCGGTTCGACGATCCAGCGGGAGGCGGCGTGGTCGGCCAGGGTGATGGGCCGGCCGTGGAAGTGGGCCGCCGGGTTGGTCGCCGCGTACTTCCGGCCGGTGACCGCCACGTGCCCGAACGCCTCCGGGGTCAGCCCGTAGGTGTGCAGGTAGCGCCGGGCCGCCATCGCCACCCACGAGGCCGGGGTGAGCAGGCCGAACGGCAGGGACCAGCCCAGGGCCGCGCCCTCGGCCGACGGTTCCCGGTGCCGCACCCCGGAGCCGAAGCGGCGGCCCGAGCGCTCGTTGAACGCCCGGTAGCAGACGACCACGTCGGCGACGCCCGCGGCGATCGCCAGGGCGGCCTGCTGGACGGTGGCGCAGGCCGCGCCGCCGCCGTAGTGGACGCGGGAGAAGAAGGACAGCTCCCCGATGCCCGCCGCCTGGGCGACGGTGATCTCGGGGCTGGTGTCCATCGTGAAGGTGACCATCCCGTCGACGTCGGCCGGGGTCAGCCCGGCGTCCGCGAGGGCCGCCCGCACCGCCTCGACGGCGAGGCGCAGCTCGCTGCGGCCCGAGTCCTTGGTGAAGGCGGTGGCCCCCACACCGACGACGGCGGCACGCCCGCCGAGACCGTCCCGCCCTCGCCGGCTCATGCCGGGACCCTCACCGTCACCGTGCCCGTGACGTGCTTGCCGATGCCGTTCGCGCCGGTGACCCGGACGGTCACCGTGTCGCCTTCGACCTCCTCGACCGTGCCCGTGAGCACCATCGTGTCGCCGGGGTGGTTGGGCGCGCCCAGCCGGATGGCGACCCGGCGCAGCTGCGCACGCGGGCCGAAGTGGTCGGTGATGTAGCGGCCGACCAGGCCGTTGGTCGTCAGGATGTTCATGAAGATGTCCGGCGAGCCCTTGCGCCGGGCGAGCTCCGGGTCGTGGTGGACGTCCTGGTAGTCCCGGGAGGCGATCGCCCCGGCGACGATCAGGGTCCGGGTCACGGGGATCTCCAGGGGCGGGAGGCGGTCACCGGCCTTCACGGGCCCACCCCCCGGAACACCGGCAGCTCCAGCTCCTCGTCGTACCGCCGGAACTCCAGCCGCACCGCCATGCCGATCCGCACCTCGTCGTACGGCACTCCGACCACGTTGCTGACGATCCGCACGCCCTCGGCGAGTTCGACGAGGCCGACCGCGTAGGGCGGTTCGAAGGCCGGGAAGGGCGGGTGGTGCATGACGACGTACGAGTAGACCGTGCCCTCGCCGCTCGCCGCCACGGTGTCCCAGTCCGGGGAGCCGCACGCGTTGCACCCCGGCAGCCAGGGGAACCTCAGGGCGCGGCAGGCGGTGCAGCGCTGGATGAGCAGTTCGTGGCGGGCGACGCCCTCCCAGAAGCCGGCGTTGTCGCGGTTGACGACCGGGCGGGGGCGGCGTTCCACCGGTTTCGAAGACCGGTGTGCGGGGGCGTACTTGAGGATGCGGAAGCGGTGGGTGCCGGCGAGTTCGCCGCCCGCGCGGACGTCCGTGCGGGTGGTGACGAAGTAGCCGGCCCCGAGTTTCGTGGTCTTGCGGGCGGACACCGACTCGATCACCGAGTCGAAGGTGATCCGGTCGCCCGGGCGCAGCGGGCGCAGGTACTCCTGTTCGCAGTCGGTGGCGACGACCGCGTCGTGGCCCGACGTGTCGAGCAGCGTGAGGAGTTCGTCGTACGCGGCCGTGCGTTCCGGCCGGTGGGTGAGACCGGCCATGGTCCAGGCCTGGAGCATGGTGGGCGGGGCGATGGCGTCGGGGCCCGTGTACGCGGGGCTGGTGTCGCCCATGGCCTCGCACCAGTGCCTGATCATCGGCTCGTTGACGAGGTCGCGGCCGACCCCGGTGGCGGCGGCCGGGAGGCCCTCGTAGGCCTTCAGGCGCGCCTCGAACTCCTCGTGGACCTCCGGCTCACCACTCACGGTTTCTGACTGTCCGTCAGATTTATTGCGCCGTCAAGGCCCAGAAGACGCGAGAACGCCTGTGCGGCGGTACCGGAGTACCGCCGCTCAGACGTTGTGACCCCACGAAGCACACCCCACAGCACCCGGGCCGGTGCCGCCGCACCGGCCCGCTCAGCTCACCACCACAGCGGGGCGAAGCTGACGGCGGTGTTGTCGTTGCCCTGGATGACGGCCGTGGGCTCCGTGCCGTTGACCTGGGCGGTGTTGCTCTGGTTCGAGGCGCCGTCGCCACCTGCCTGCTGCTGAGTGGTGGCCGAGTTGCCGAAGTTGTCGCCGCCGACGCCGCTGCCGAGGATGCCCTGCTCGGCCTCCTCGACGGCCGCGATGGATCCGTTGTCCGCGAAGGCGCCGTTGTCCGCCGTCGCGACGCCGGTGAAGAGGGCGGCCGCGAGCGGAAGGGCGGAGACGGCCGCGATGACGCGGGCGGTACGGATGCTTGCCATGTTCTTGTCCCTCCAGGACTGTTCGGAATCGAGGACGCACCGGCCCCTGGCCGTCGTGCGTGAATCACTGCTGCCACCAGGGAAGTTGGCCGACCGCCCCGGTGCGGTGCTCGACGTCGCGAGTCCAGAGTTGCCCACCGAATCCCCGGCGAGCCACACCGGAAGCCGCTATTCGCACGCAAGCGTGAGGACAAGTCGATAAACCCCTGTGCGTCACTTCCGTACCGGATGGGAGCGAAAGGGAGCGTTCGAATCCGGATGCCGCAAGGGATGAAGCGTTCCAGCAGCCTTCCCGGCCGCCGCCCGGCCCCGGCGCGTCGCACCCGTTCCCCCTTTCCTTTTTCGAACGTACATACGAAACTAGAGTCATGGCCACCACCGACCGGCAGGCCACGACGCTGGCCCTCGCACACGCCCTGTCAGCCGCCGAACGCGGACTGGCCGTCCTCCCCCTGTCCCGCTCCAAGCTCCCGGCCCTGCGCTCCCCGCACCGCGACGACCCCGCGCCCTCCCCCTGCCACGGCGCGTGCGGCCGCCTCGGGCACGGGGTCTACGACGCCTCCAGCGACCCGGACCGCATCCGCGAGCTGTTCGCCGCCGCGCCCTGGGCGACCGGCTACGGCATCGCCTGCGGACTGCCCCCGCACCATCTGATCGGCCTCGACCTGGACGTGAAGACCGGCACGGACTCCTCGGCCGCCCTGCGCGAGCTGGCGCTGCGGCACCTCTTCACGATCCCGCCGACCGTGGTCGTCGTGACCCCGTCCGGCGGGCGGCACCTGTGGCTGAGCGGACCGCCCGAGGTGGTCGTCCCCAACTCGGCGGGCCGGCTCGCCCCCGGCATCGACATCCGGGGCGCGGGCGGCTACCTGGTAGGCCCCGGCTCCCGCACCGGCCAGGGCGTGTACGCCGCCGCCCCGGGCACCGCGCACCTGGCCCCCGCCCCCTGCCCCCGCTCCCTCCTGCGGCTGCTCCTCCCGCCACCCCGCGCCCACCACCCGCTGCCCGCCTCGGCCGGCGGGCACGGCCAGGGCCTGGTCCAGTTCGTCCTGGCCGCCCACGAGGGCCAGCGCAACACCCGCCTGTTCTGGGCGGCCTGCCGGGCCTACGAGGACGGCATCGGCCCGGCGCTCGTGGATCCGCTGGCCGACGCGGCCCGGGCCACCGGCCTGTCCGAACGGGAGGCCCGGGCGACGATCGCCTCGGCGGCACGGATGACCGGGCACCGGCCGTGAACCGGCTCCGCCCATGACCACCACCGAAAGACCTCGATGCACCTCCACGCGAAACGGCCGGCCCTGGCGCTCGCCCGCCTCGTCCTGGCCTCCGGCCGCCCGGTGGACCTCGCCGAGCTGCGGTTCTCGTCGACGTACGGCGACCTGCTCGACGGCTACCCCTGCAAGCCGCTGAACGACCTGCGCATCCGCAGCCTCCTGCACGCCGCCGAGCGGTCCCGCCCGGGCACGCCGGTGCACCTCGTCCCGCCCCGGCGCGAGTACCCCGACCAGTACGCGGGCGGCCTCGGGCCGGTCGAGGTGCTGCCCGCCGTGGCCTGCCTCGGCACGTTCCACTCGGCGGCCCTGGACCCCGCCCGCGACCCGGTCGCCTACCGCTCGCGCCTGACGGTCGTCTGGTTCCAGTCCACGCCCCGCCTGCCCTCCGACTGCGACGCCGATACCGCGCTGCGCGACCTCGACTGGGCCGTGCTGGCCCGGGACGCCCCGGCGCCCCCGTAGGGTCGTCCGATGAGCGCTTCCCGTACGGAACTGCCCCGCTGGCAGTTCGAGTTCACCTGGTCACTGTTCGAGTACCACCTGGAGCGGCTGGAGCCCGAAGACTTCCTCTGGGAGCCCGCGGAGTACTGCTGGACGATGCGCCGGGGCCCCGACGGCGCCTGGGTCCCGGACTGGGCGGACACCGAGCCCGACCCGGTCCCCGTGCCCACCCTGGGGTGGGTGAGCTGGCACATCGGATGGTGGTGGAGCGTCACCCTCGACCACGTACAGGGCCGCCCGCCCCGCGACCGGGCAGACGTCGTCTGGCCCGGTGAGGGCGCGCCGACGGTCGACTGGCTGCGGGGCCTGCGCGCCCAGTGGCTGAAGGCCCTGGACGACCTCACCGACGAGGACCTGGACGCCACGGCCCCGTTCCCCTGGCCGAACGATCCCGGGCACACCGTCGAGCACATGGTGGCGTGGGTGAACGCGGAGCTGATGAAGAACGTGAGCGAGATAGGCCAACTGCGGCTGCTGCGGACGGCGTCCGCCGTACCGGTACGTCGACATCACTAACGGCAGGCCTGTGACCTGCCGCGATGCGTACGACGCGGTTCACCCGGGCCGTGTCCCCGGCTCCCGGGGCGCGGCCGCCCGGGTCGTGACATCGTGGGGGCATGAGCATCGACGTTCGCCCGGCCACGGACTTCGAGGACGTCCGTGCCGTGCTCGGGCCGAAGTCGCCCGGAGCGAACGTCTGCTGGTGCCTGAGCTACCGGATCCCCTCCCGGCTCAACAACGAACTGCGCGGCCCGGCCCGCGGCGCGTACGTCGCCCAGCTGTGCAGCGCGGATCCGCCCCCGGGCGTCCTCGCCTACGACGATGACGAACCGGTCGGCTGGGCCGCCGTCGCCCCGCGCGCGGGCACCTCCTTCGCCCGCAACCGCAAGATCCCGCACATCGACGACCTGCCGGTGTGGTCGCTCTGGTGCGTCCGGGTCCGCCCCGGCCACCGCAAGCAGGGCATCTCGCACGCCCTCATCGCCGGCGCGGTCGGGTTCGCCCGCGACCGGGGCGCACCGGCGATCGAGGCGTACCCCCTGGACAACGGCGACGCCAAGGTCGATCTGACGATGGCGTACGCGGGTCTGCGGAAGAACTTCGAGCGCGCCGGCTTCGTCCACGCGGCGGACACGACCTCGGTCCTGGCCGGTCACCCCCGCATTCTGATGCGCCTCGACCTGCGCTGACATGGGTTCGACCCCACGCTGAAAAAGGCTCGACCGCTGGCGACGGGGGATGCACCAGCGGTCGAGCTATGGCCAAGGGTAACAAGCGCTTGCCCACCGCGAGCCGACTACCCGTCAGGAAATCCCGGTTGTGACTGGTATCACTGAACTGCCGTGATTCTCCGCCCCGTTGGACGGGACGAACTCGTCAGCCGTCGCACGGCGGATCGTAGGAGAGCCGGGGCAGGTACTCCCGCCAGGTGTCCGGCGTCAGCACGCCCCGGGTCATCGAGCAGATGCGGCGGACGGCCGTGTCGACGTCGAGGTCCCAGAGCCGGATCGTGTCCGCACCGCTCGACACCCCGAGCATGTGGCTGTTCGGGCTGAACGCCAGGAAGGTGCCGGTCTTGGCGTTGGGGCTCATCGACGGGCCGATCGCGGTGGCGTGCGCTGGGTCGGAGACGTTCCACAGCCGGACGGTGCTGTCGTTGCCGCCGCTGGCCAGGGTGCGGCCGTCCCGGCTGAACGTCAGCGACACGACCGCCTCCGTGTGGCCCGTGAGCCGCGCCAGCTCGGTTGCCCCGGCGGGGTCCGTGATGTCCCAGAGGCGGACCGAGTTGTCGTCGCCGGCGCTGGCCAGGATGCGGCCGTCGCGGCTGTGGGCGAGTGCGTTGACCGCTCCGAGGTGGCCGCGCAGAGGCGCCCCGGTCAGCCGCACCCGGCCCGGGTCGGTCGCGTTCCACAGCCGGATCGTGCCGTCCGCGCTGCCGCTGGCGAGCGTCCGGCCGTCCGGGCTGAACACGAGGTGGTTGATGTAGCCCTTGTGGCCGGTGAGGGGAGTGCCGAGCGGGCGCGGCCGGGCCGGGTCGCCGATGTTCCACAGCCGGATGGTGCGGTCGTCGTAGGCGGTGGCCAGGATCTGCCCGTCGGGGCTGAAGGCCAGTGGGTCGGCGAACCGGATGCGCAAGGGTGCGGGGGAGCCGTGGCGGACCGGGCGTTCGGGGTCGCCGAGGTTCCACAGCTCCACCACCCGGTCGCCCGTCACCACCGCGAGGGTGCGGCCGTCCGGGGAGAACTCCAGGGAGCGCACGTCGCCCTTGCCCGGGCGGAACGGTTCTCCGAGACGGATCGGCCTGCCGGGCGTCCGCACGTCCCACAGCCGGATCCGCCCGTCCCGGGCCGCCGTCGCGAGCAGCCGCCCGTCCGGCCGGAACACTCCGGTCCGGCCGGTCATGTCCGACGTGGGCAGCGACCACAGGCGGACCCTGTTGTCGCCCGCCCCGGTGGCGAGCGTACGCCCGTCAGGGCTGAAGCCGAGCGCGTACATCTCGCCGCTGCTGCCCGCCAGGGGCCCTCCGACCTGCGACGCGTGCTCCGGATCGCTGACCTTCCACAGGCTCGCGGTGCTGTCCGCGCTGGCCGCGGCGAGCATGTTCCCGTCCGGGCTGAACGCCACGGACCAGACCGGCGCGGTGTGGCCGGTGAGCGGCGCGCCGACCGCGGCCGGACGGCCCGGACCGGCCATGTTCCACAGGTGTACGGCGCCGTCCGCGCTGCCGCTGGCGAGCGTGCGCCCGTCGGGGCTGAAGGCCACGGAGTGCACGGTGGCGGTGTGACCGGTCAGCGGCGCCCCGGCCGGCTCCGGGTGCCCCGGGCCGGACACGTCCCACAGCCGGATCGTGCCGTCGTCGCCCCCCGCGGCCAGCGTCCGGCCGTCCGGGCCGAACGCCACCGACCGCACGGCTGCCGTGTGCCCGGTCAGAGGCTCGCCCCGGGCCCGCGGCCGGCTCGTGTCGGCCACGTTCCACAGCCGGACGGTGCGGTCGTCGCCGGCGGAGGCCAGCGTGCGCCCGTCCGGGCTGAAGGCGATCAGGTAGATCGTGCCGTCGTGGCCGGTCAGGGGCTCGCCGAGCGGCTTGGGGCGCCCGGGGTCGGTCACGTCCCACAGCCGGATCGTGCCGTCGTCGGACGCGCTGGCCAGCGTCCGGCCGTCCGGGCTGAAGACCGCGCTGCTCACCCAGCTCGTGTGACCGGTGAGGGGCCTGCCCAGCGGCTCGGGGCGCCTGGGGTCGGCGACGTCCCACAGCCGTACGGTCCGGTCGTAGCTGGCGGTGGCCAGGACCTGTCCGTCCGGGCTGAAGGTCGTGAGGTAGACGGCGCCCGTGTGGCCGGTGAGGGGGGTGGAGAGCGGGGCGTTCACGATGGAGATCAGGCGGCTGTTCGCGCCCTTGTCGTCGGGCCGCAGCCCGTGCGCCACGAGGTCGAGCTGCGCGGACAGCGACGGATCGGTGTGCTGGACGCGGTCGGACTGGGCGAGCACCTGCTCGAAGACGGCCGCGTCCCGCTGCTTCCAGGCGACGACGGCCGACCCGCCGGCCAGCAACGCCAGTACGACCAGCGCCGCCACCGCGCCCCGGCTGATCCAGATGATCCGTCTGCGCAGCCGCACGGACGCGGCCAGGAACTCCACCGCGCTGCGGGTCAGGAACGTGTCCCCGGCGGATCTCGCCCAGGTGTGGGCCTGCTCCAGCCGGGAGCCCCGGTAGAGCAGGGAGGTGTCGCGGCCGGACTCCTCCCAGGCCCGGCCGTCCTCCTCCAGGCGCTGGCGCAGCAGATTGCCCTGCCGGTCCTCGTCGATCCAGTCGCGCAGCCGCGGCCAGGCGTGCAGCAGTGCCTCGTGGGTGATCTCCACGGTCTCCGCGTCGAGCGTCACCAGCCGGGCGCGGACCAGCGCTTCGAGGGACTCCTCGGTCTTGCCCGGGTCGGCCGACTCCCGCGCCAGCTGGTCCCGGGTTCCGCGACGGCGCGTGGCCTGGGTGTCCTCGCCCAGCCGGATCAGACGGAGCAGGAGCAGCCGGGCGGCCGTGCGCGCGGCCGGACCGAGGCCGGCCCAGGCCCGTTCGGCGGTCGCCGCGACCGCGCCCTGGATGCCGCCGGCCGCGCGGTAGCCGGCCAGCGTGAGCCGGCCCCCCTTCCGGCGCTGCCAGGTGGCGAGCAGGGCGTGCGAGAGGAGGGGCAGCACGCCCGCATCGTGCGCCGGACGCAGGCCGTCGGCACTGACCTCCCGGACGATCAGCTCCGCGAGGCCCGGTTCCAGCTCCAGGCCGACGGCCTTGGCCGGGCCGGTCACCGCCTCGCGCAGCTCCGCCGTGGTCAGCGGCCCGAGCACCATGTGCCGGTGCTGGAGCGCGTCGGCCAGCTCGGGGTATCGCAGGCAGCGGTAGTAGAAGTCGGCGCGGATGCCCAGCACCACGACCGCCGGGGCCGGTTCGCCGGGGCCGGCGGGCGAGCAGGCGGCGTGCAGAACCTCGATGAAGGCGCGCCGGTCCGCCTCGTCGGGGCAGAGCGTGAACGTTTCCTCGAACTGGTCCACGATCACGACCGGACGGGCCCCGGAAGGAGCCACGCGCCGGGCCCAGGCGGCGACGGCGGCGCGGGCGGTGTCGGGGTCCGGGGCCGGTGGGTGGTCGGGGTCCGGGGCCGGGGCCGGGTGGTGGTCGGCGTCCGGGGCCGGTCGGGTGGCGGGCTCCTGAGGGGCGGGGTTCTCCGTGGGGGATGGCCCGGGGGCATCTCCGGCCGCATCCGGCCGGGGCGAGGCTCCGCCGGGCAGGGTCGTCGTCGAGGCCGTCGCCGAGGCCGTCGTCGAGGCCGTCGTCGAGGCCGTCGACGGGGCCGTCGTCGGGGCCAGCAGGACGGACGCCAGCTCGGGGATGCGGCGGCACAGCTCCGCGAGCGGATCACCCCCCGGTACGAGCTGCACGACGTGCCGCGCCCGGCCACCGCCGCCGCTACCGCTGCCGCCGCCGCCCCTGCCGTCGCCGTCGTCCCCGCCCGGCGCACCGCCCCGCAGGGCCGGCACCAGACCGGCGTTCAGCAGCGAGGACTTCCCCGCCCCCGACGCGCCCACGAGCATCACCAGGCCGCCCGTGTCCGCGGCGGCCCCGAGCTGGGTGACGAGCGCGTCCGTGCTCCGCTCCCGGCCGAAGAACCACCGGGCGTCCTCCCGACGGTAGGAGGCCAGCCCGCGGTACGGGCACACCCCGCCCGGCGCGGACGCGGCCGCCTCCGCGGACCGTTCCTCGCCCGCGGACGCCGCGGGGCGCTCGCCGACCGGGTCGGCCACCGCACGTTCCCAGAGCCGCTGCCACTGGCCGAGGTCGTACAGGCCGGGGGAGACCGGCGTGGGCCGCGAGCGCCGCGCCTCGGGGATCAGCACCTGGAGCACGGCCGCGAGAGCGGGGAACTGGGCCGGTACGTTCCGGGCCCGCCGCCAGTCGCTGATGCGCTGGGCGGACACCCGCACGGGCCGCCCGCGTTCGTCGATCCGCTGGAGCCGGGCGACCGCTTCGGACACCCGTTTGAGAGGAGGGTTGCCGGCTTCCTTGTACAGCAGTGCGAGGCGTTCCGCGAAGGCGGTGCGTGCCCCTGAGTCGGAACTCAAGGTCTCAGCTCCTTACTTCCCACGCCTGGACGTCCGGACCGGAAAGCTCACTTTATATGGCTGACCTGCGGTAATGCCGCCTGCTGGACGCCGGAACCTCCTCCCCGGTGGCCGAAAATGGCAGGATCCGGACGCACCAGCGGGCTCATCCGGTCAGCTGCCGTCCGAGCCGGACGACGACAGCCCCACCGTCCGGTACCGGTCCCCACGAGGGGAGGGACCGGTACCGGACGACGTGGTGATCCTCCCCGGGGGACCCCGCCCCGCAACCCCGGCGGACCGTCCGGTTCACCCCCGGTCGAGGAGCGCTCTCGGACCCTGGATAAATGACGACCCGTCAGCTATGGTCGCCCTGCCGTACCGCTTCGGAGCGACGTACAGGGGTGAGCGCCGTGGAGTCACGTCCCGAGAGCCCACAGCCGCAGGGTGCTCCGCGCTGGGTCGCGATGTTCTACCGGCCGGCCGCGGGTTCCTGGCGCACGGCAGCGCAGTCGCCTCACCGCTCACCCGTGCTGTACGCCCTCGGCGAGATGACCCGGGCCGTGCGGGCCCGGGGCGACGAGGTGACGGTGGCCTTGTGGGGGCCGAAGGACGGCGCGTGGCACCGGTACGACGCCCCGCAGCCGCAGACCGCCGTGCACCGGCCGGATCCCGAGCCCTCCCCCGGCGGACCGGCCACCCTGGCCGAGCGGATGACCGGCCGCCGCCACCAGGTCCTCATGGCCGGCCTGACCAACGCGGGCCTCTACGACCTCTCCCCCGAGGACGACACGACCGTCCAGACCCTGGTCGAACGGCTCGACGAGGCCGCCGTACGCCGGGTCGCCCACTGGCTGACGACCGCCGGGGGCACGCGGTAGCCGGGCCGGTTCGGCCGGCGGCCTGCTGGGCAGGCAGACTCCTGACGGCCACCGGCTCCCGATGCCGTCAGGAGGGAGACAAAGCGGTATGAAGGTCTCTGTCGACCGCGATCTCTGCTACGGCTCCGCCGAGTGCGCCCACCGGGCTCCGGCCGTCTTCGAGTTCGTCGACGGCTTCGGGGTCGTCCGCCCGGGCCGCGAACGGACGGGCGAGGACCCGGAGGTCCTGGAGGCGGTGGAGAAGTGCCCGAGCCAGGCGATCGGTATCACCGGCTCACCACACGCGACGCCGGACCTGCCGGATCAGCCGGATCAGCCGGATCAGCCGGATCAGCCTTAGGGACGGCCGATGTCGGCGCCGAGCGTCCTCGCGGTTTTCGCCCACCCCGATGACGAGTCCCTGTCGGCGGGCGGCATCCTCGCCCGCCACGCCGACGCGGGAGCGCGCACGGCCGTCGTCACGCCGACCTGGTCGGCGGACACCCCGCGCGCTGCCGAACTCGCCGAAGCGCTCCGCATCCTGGGCGCCGGCCAGCCCCGCATGCTGGGCTACGCCGACTCCCGCGTCCCGCACTCGGCCCCGGGCAGACCACGCTGGTGCGACGCCCCGCTGGACGACGCGGTGGGGGCCCTGGTCGCGCACCTGCGCGACGTCCGCCCGGAGATCGTCGTCACCCACGACGCCTACGGCGGCCTGACCGGCCACGAGGACCACGTGCACACCCACCGGGTGACCACGCTCGCGGTGCACGCCGCCGGTCTGGAACGCCTCTTCCCGGAGGCCGGGGAGCCCTGGCAGCCGAGCGCCCTGTACCTGGCCACCCACCCGCACTCGGCCCTGCGGGCGTGGAGCGGGCACTGGGCACCCACGGGCAAGGCGATGCGCACGGTCCCCGACGAACACGTCTCCGCCACCGTCGACGTCACCCCCTGGCTGGACCGGAAGATCGCCGCAATCCTGGCCCACCGCACAGAGGTGGCACGGGGAGCCGCGCCGGGCCTGATCGCCGCCCTCTCCGCGCCCGAGCGGGAACGGCTGCTCGGCACGGAGTGGTTCACCTGCCACGACCTGACGCCGACGGCACCTCCCCGGCCGGGCTGATCGCCGCCCCTCAGTCCGCCGCCGGCCGGCCGCCCAGCTCCAGGACGAGGTGGTAGCCGCCGGCCAGGTCGACACCGGTCCGCTCGCGGAGCAGCTTGACGGCGGCGATCTGCTGGTCGTCGTCGAGCAGAGCGGTCAGCTCCGCGACCAGTTCGGCATCGAGCCGGCGCAGCGCGGCCAGCCCCTCGGCGTTGCTCGTGGGCAACGCCTGCCCCTCGGCGAGCAGTTCCACGGCCTCCCGGGCCGGCCCCCGCTTGAGCCAGGAGCCCCTGCGCAACCGCCGCACGGCCTTGCCCGTACGCCCGTCCGCGGCCAGCGCCCTGGCATCGTCCTGGGCTTCCCGCCCGACGGGCGTGATGAGGGCGGCCGTTCGCGCCTTGGTGTTCGTCATGGCACTCCTGCGTCGTGGGGTCTCAAGACTGAAGACGGTACGGAGCCGGCCGCCGTTGCCCCATGCGGAAGGGGTGCCCCTCGTCGAGGGGCACCCCTTCCGGACTTGCACATCCATGACCTGCGCGGAGGCGGTGGGATTTGAACCCACGGTGACATCGCTGCCACGACGGTTTTCAAGATCTCTCTGCCTCACGGCCAAGATGCTACGGCGCCGCAGGTCAGACGGGTATAGGCACTCCGGCTGAGCCGTCGTCATCGTCGTCGTGCCCGCTACGTGCCCCAGGCGGCACCTTGTGCCCGCTCAGCCACCAGTCACAACGGGAACGATCACCGCCGCGACGGCCGACAGGAGTCCTGCCACAGCGAGGGCGCCATTGAACTTCTCTTTGGCTGTTGGGAACACGGAGCGACTCGCGTTCCCGACCTTGCTACGCAAAACGATCATCTTCATCTTCTGCCACCGGTGCTGACGCTTCGAGCAGCCCATCAACACGCCGTAGGCATTGTTGCGACAGTAGGTCTGCCCGTCCCGGTTGAGGGCTCCGCACCAAACAGGCACCTGGAAGGCCGCATAGGCCGAGACGCCAAGCGACAAGGCCACGATCACCGGCAAGGACCATTGCTGGCTCCAAGCGACGATCAGCGCGGCGGCCACCATGTATCCCCAGTACAGATGCACCACTTTCCCCATGAGCACGCAGAGTATCTGCGCATATGCACAGCGCATAGACGCGAATTGGCCACGCCAAACGCCCCTGGCCTGTTGCTGACCAGGGGCGTCACAAGTGCAGCGCGTCTCAGATCCCTTCTTGCCCTCCAAGCCACGCATCGGCCGCCTCCGCCACCTGGTCGTCACGACCGGCGACCGGCCGGGCGTAATGCCGGGTGGTGACGCTCGCGTTGGAATGGCCGAGCCGGTGAGCGGCGGTCATCACGCCGTATCGGTCAGCGACCCAGGTCCCGTGCGAGGCCCGGAGGTCATGCGGAGTCACGTCGGTCAGCCCGGCCGCCGAGACGGCGGGGTCGAAGTAGGCCTTGCGCCACTGGTTGTAGCGCAGAGGCTTACCGCCAGGCGTCGTGAACAGGAGCACGTCATCCCCTCCGGGTAGGGACTCAAGATGCCGGCCGAGCTTCTTCGCGAGCGAGGGGCCAACGCGAAGGAGCCGCTTCTGATGCGACTTCGGGGTATCGAAGACCAAGGTGCCGTTGGCTTCGGCAAGGTTCTCGTCGACCAGGACGAAGCCGCCGGACAAGTCGATGTCCACGCGCCGGAGGGCGAACGCCTCACCAACCCGCAGGCCCGCGTACGCGAGAAGCGCGATCAGCAGGTCATGCGGCTGGGCGGCACTCCGCACGATCCGGGAGGCTTCGAGCGGGGTGAGGATGTGCGGCTCCGTCTGCGGCATCCTGGGCAACTTCACGCCCCGGCACGGCGTCTGCGGGATCATGTCGTTGTCGACGGCCGCCCGCATGATCTGTGAGAGGACCCGGTACGCCTGCCGGATTCGCGAGGCGCTGAGCCCCTTGGTCTTCATCCCGCCGACCCACTCAGCGATCGTGATCGGCCGGAGGGTGGACAGCTCACGGTCTCCGAGCGCCGGATCGATCAGCGAGTTGATCAGTGACCGGTACGACGCTTGCGTCTTGTGTTTGAGCTGCGGGGAGACGGCAGCAAGCCAGCGGGCCGCCCAGTCTCGTACGGTCGTCTGCCCCTCGGCAGGGTCGAGCCAACGTCCCTCTTCGATCTCGATGCGCTTCCGCATGAGCCAACGGTCAGCGTCCGTCGAGGTGGCGAACGTCCGGTCGGCAGGGCGGAGCACACCGTCCGGACCCGGATACCGGGCCTGGAACCGGCCGGAGGGCAGCTTGCGGACGCGGCCGAAGCCCCGGCGAGACTTGCGCTTGCCAGCCATCAGGCAGCCCTCCTAAGGCCAGTTGGCCGCAGGACGACCGGCTCCACAGTGTTGGCATCGATGAACTCCCGTATGGCGCTCTCGGGGATGCGGACGTGTCGGCCGACCTTCACGTACGTGATGCGCCGCTCTTCGATCAGGCGCCGGGGGAAGCGCACGGTCGTGCCGAGCAGCTCGGCGACCTGGTCGACGTTGAGGTACCGCTCATTCATGGTCGTGCTCTCCTTCCTGGCGCAGGTCGGCGAGGGCTTCCCTTGCTGTTTCGCGGTTCAGTTGGATGTCTCGGCGGATGGTGGCTGCGATCCAGGACTCGCCGGGGGTGTAGCCGTGCCCGGCGTAGGTCCAGTGGGCGAGGGTGAGCGTGGTTGCCTCCGGGGCGTCGTCGGGGTCCGGCAAGCCGAGGGCTTCGCGCTGCTGGGCGGCGCGGTAGTCGGCGCGGGTCTGGCGGAGGGCGCCCAGGGTGGTGGAGTAGCGGCGGGACTTGGTCGAGAAGTGACCCCGGAAGCCGAGCATGTGGGCCCAGTCGCGCAGCTTCCGGTCCGGGTAGAGCGGGTGCAGGTCCAGGCAGGCATCGATCAACCGGCGGGGGTGGTCGGGGACGCCGAGCAGAACCGCGGCTTCCTTGTTGCCGACGCGCCGGTCGAGGGTGCCGGTGGTCTCGGCGGCCTTGGTGGCGTACTTGGCCAGGTAGGAAGCGACGGCTTGTTCGGTGATCTCCTCGCCCTCGTCGAAGGCCTTGATGGAGCGCACGTCGAGTTGCGTGCCCCATCGCAGGGTCCGGGCCGGTTGGTCACCAGCCGGGGGTACGTCGACCTCGACTCGGGCAGCAGCGGCGCGGATCGCGTCGGTGAGCAGGTCGCGGGTTGCCCAGGCAGGGGGCGGGGTGTCGGGTCCCTCCGGCCCGTCGAAGCGAATCACCGCGTGAAAGTGGACGGCCCCGCGCTTCTGGTACTCGGCGACCTTGCCGAAGGACAGCCGGGACTGCTCCCGTGCGGCCTTCTGAGTCAGTCCAGCCCGCTTGGCGATCTCCCGGCGCAGGTAGATCGTGAAGTACCGCCACAGCTCGGACGCGTGGTTGTTCCACAGCACCGCGCCCGCGTAGTCGTACGTCGTTGGGTTGAGCGGCGTCCCCAGCTCGGGAGCGTCCTCGTCGTGGCGCGTACCGCAGGCGCAGGACCGGTTGCCGGGGCGGTTGTGCACCGGGCCGAAGGACGGGGCGGTGAGGGTGGCGAAGACCCTGGGGTGATCGCGGACGGTGCGCGGGGTCCCCTTGTTCGGGTCGCCGACGAGCCCGGCGCGGATGAGGTGGTAGGTGTCCCCCGCGTAGGTCCAGGCGCAGGCCGGGCAACGGGAAGCGCGCCGGTTGCCGCAGGCGAGGCGGAGCATGCCGCCCGGCTCCTGGTCGGTGCTGTAGGCGTGCAGGACATGGCCGGTCGCGCGGTCGACGGTCTTGGTCGCGCCGACGAGGCGGATCGGGTCTGCGCAGCCTCCGGTGCGCTTGATCTGTTCTTGCCACCGGTCGAAGTCGGCCGACCCGGCCACCCTCAGCACATCGGCGAGGGTGGCCGGGTCGAGACCCGCCGGGGTGGCGGTGTCGGTCACGCGATCACTTCCCGGCCTGAGCGATCCGAGCCGGGGCGGCGTGGCCGGTGCCCTGGCAGGCACGGCAGACGACGCGGAAGAGCACGCGGGAGCCGTCGAGGTGGCGGCCGCCGGTGGTGATCGCGACGACACAGAAGCCGTCGCAGTAGTGGCAGACCCGGCGGTTAGAGGCGCGAAGCGGCATGATGAGGGAGCCCTTTCTGGTCGAGAGATCGGGAAGAGGTGGAGCCGTCCGGGGCGGCGGATACTTGGCGGTTGAGGCCGCCCCGGGGGGCGTTACTTGCCCAGCGCGCGTGAGGGCCTCCGGCGCTTGGATGTGCGGCTGATCGTGTAGCCGATGCCGCAGGAAGCCGACAGGACCGAGACGACCGAAGCGGCGATGATCTGGCTGACGTACGCGATCACCAGCAGGACCGCGACGGATCCAACGGTGATGACGAGGGTCAGAACGATGGGACCCGTGTAGGAGCGCTCGGCTTCCTGGACGATCACGACACGGCGCATGTCGGTCCCGGGCGGGAGCTGCCGGTACACGTCGGCCGGGATGTGTCCGGCGCGGAGCTGCTCGTCAGGCAGACGCATGGTCAGCTCTCCTCAGGCGGGGCAGCGGTGGGTTCGGGCGGCGAGTTCGGCCGCCGACCGGTTGCCGTGTTCGGTGGAGAACCCGCACTTCGGCGCAGTGCAGGCGGCGGCGTGCCGGGTCTGCCCCCGACTGTTGTTGAAGGAGCCGACCTCAACGGGGCCGATGCGGATCACGTCGAAGAAGCGGTTCGGACGAGCCATGGATGAGCCTCCTTGTCTGTCAGGCGAGTTGGGTGACGATCTGGTTGGCGAGCGACTCGGGTACGCCGAGCCGGGCGCGCAGGGTGGCGGAGTCGATGTCGGCGCCGGTGCGGGCACGGTGGTCGGTGGCGACTTTCCGGGCGTGGTCGATCAGTGCCGGAGGAACCGCCGGGGAGGGCAGAGCCGGAGCCGGAGCAGACGTGGAGATCTGCTCGGGCCCTTCGTCCCCCGCAGGCGTGCTGTCAGGTTCGGGTGCCGGATCTGCGGGTGCCGGCGGAACCGGCGACCGGTCCTCGGCCGGGCCGGGCTCGGGCGAGTGGGCGAGCAGGGTCCCGCCCATGAAGGCCAGCGCGGGCCAGGCCGCGACCAGGATGCGGAGCCAAGCCGGGACCTGGTTCAGGTCGAGAAGCCCGGCAGTAGCGACATTGGCACCGAGCGAGGCGACCAGGGCGATCAGGAACCAGCACCAGGCCAGCCGCGACGGGCCGTCAGCGCGCAGCCGTCGCCAGGCCGCGACAAGAAGGAGGTCGACACTGACCGGGTAAGCCCAGGCCTTCCACCCGGACTGTCCGGCCGCTGCCGCTAGGTCGTGCAGGTGGGCGAAGGACAGCGCCCCGGCGATCACGGCCTGTACGAGAACCGCGTCAGGGCGGATCGAACGAGTCATGTCCCCGCCTCCCTGACCGGCCTCGGGTTGACCAACTGCGGCTCAGCCTTTGGCGCCGGGGCGGGACGGACGGCGGGCCGGAAAGGTGCCAGGAACGGCAGGTCCGGGGTCATGTCGGCGTACCGGCGGCATGCGGCCACAACCTTCTCGGAGGAGGTCTCGGGGGTGCGGATGCGGGACCAACCCCCCGAGGTGTCGCCCGCCACGGCCACACCGGGACGGTCCGGGGCGATGGTGGTCGCAGCCGACACGGCATCAGGGGCGATATCCCCTAACCCCATCTCGGCCGTCTGCTTGTCGTTGACCCGGTGCACCACACGGCCGGTGAGCTGGGCGCGCAGCGCGGTCGCGCCCCTGCCCAGGTCGGAGCCAAAACGCTGCCCGCAGATCTCCAGGAAGATGCCGACCGCACGGGCCATCTGGCCCAGCCGGACCATCTGCATGACTGACCGATCCCGACGCTCCTCGTCCTTCTTCGAGGTCACCAGGAAGAGCTCCGCCACCTCGTCGACCAGGACGACCAGGGGCACCGGCCGAACCTCCTGCGGGAGTTCCCACACATCCGAGACCTCGTGTTCGGCCAGCAGATCGAAGCGCTCTTCCATCTCCCCCACCAGCGCATCCAGCAGACTTGCGGCCTCATCCGGCGTCGTGACAAGGGCAGACAGACGGGGCGCGTAGCGGTTCTGCTCGACACCGCGCTTGCAGTCGATGCCGACCAGGCCAACCGGCAGCCGGGCAAGGCCCTTGATCAGGTTGCGCTGATACATGGACTTTCCGGACTGGTTCGCTCCCAGGGTCAGGGCCATGGGGACCTTGCGGTAGTCCCGTTCGAAGACGGAACCGTCCTCGCGTAACGCCACTGGCACCACAAGGTCACGCGGCTGCGCGGAGCGGGGAAGCCGGACCCGTTTCAGCACGTCATAGCCGGTCATTCGCAGCTCGACGTAACCCGGCTTGGTCTCAGCCACGGTTACCGACCGCACTCCCCAGGCATGCCGCAGTCGCTCGGAGGATGCTGCCACGTCGGCCGGTTCCAGTCCCGCCGGGAGCCGGAGGGAGACCCTCAGTCCGGTCGAGGTCGGGCGAACCCGGCGCACCTTGGGCGGTACTGGCCGCACCTCACCGCGGGCGACGTTCCGGGCCATGAACGCCCGCAGGCGAGACGGCTGGACAGTCAGCCCGCAGACCTCCATCGTCGACCGGTAAGTCCAGGTGAACCGGGCCCAGGTGATCGGCAGTCCGACGAGCGACCAGTACACGCGCGGCGCCTGGTACTTCGCGTAGCCGATACCACCGGCTCCGGCCGCCGCAGTGCCCAGCTCCAACCAGACGGACACGTCGGTCATCGTCAGGCCGCCGGAGTGATCGCGACGGCGCGGAACGAGATGCCGTGCCGCTTCTGGCCGTTGAACTCGTTCTCCCAATCGCGGGCTTTCAGGCCGACGACCCGCACCGGCACTCCCGGGGTGAGCCCCTCGGGGAGGCCCGTTTCCGGAACGGTCACCTGGTACAGGTTGCCCTCCCCTTCGTCGGAGACCAGCAGGCCCACCGTGGACAGAGCCACGTTGGGGTTGTCCCGGTCCATGGCCCGCTCACCGGTCTTCTTGTTCACGAGCTTCGGTTCCGGCGCGGTCGCCACGAACACCACAGCGGTCGAAGTGTCGATCTTGAACGACGGCATGAGTGCATCCCTTGCGCTCGGGAGGTCACCGTGTGCGACCTCTCTAGACATCTCCATGGAAGCGCACGTCTCTAGAGACGTCAAGAGGGATCTCTAGAGAGGTTCCAGGAAGCCCATTGGGGCTACACGCAACAGGGCGGGCGTCCCGTACATGACCTAGGCTGTCTAGAGAAGACAGGAAGGAGGCTCCGGAATGACCAACACCGACGACGACCGTCGGCCGAAGTACCAGCGGATCGCGGACTCCCTACGTGAGGCGATCCAGTCCGGCGAGTACGGTCCCGGTGATCGGCTTCCGGGGGAGAACGAGCTGATGGCCGCGCACGGCGTGGCACGTATGACTGCCCGGCAGGCCTTGAGCGTGCTCAAGGACGAAGGTGTCGCCGAGTCCCGCAAGGGTGCTGGCGTGTTCGTGCGATCTTTCCGCCCCCTGCGGCGGCGAGGCATCCAGCGGCTTGCCCAGGAGCAATGGGGCAGCGGTCGATCCATCTGGTCTGCCGACATCGAAAACCGCACCCTCGTCGTCGATCAGGTGACGGTGTCCGAGGAGTCCGCCCCGGAAGGCGTCAGTCAGGTCTTGGACCTGGCCGAGGGGGAGACCGTGTGCGTGCGGCGGCGGCGGTTCGTCCTGGATGAGAAGGCCGTGCTGCTCGCTACAAGTTATCTCCCCACGTCAGTGGTAGCAGGATCAGCTATCACGCAGGAGGACACCGGGCCAGGCGGAACCTATGCACGCCTTGCCGAACTCGGCCACAAGCCAGTGCACTTCCGCGAAGAGATCCGCTCGCGCATGCCCACGAGGGATGAGGCGGCGCAGTTGAGCATCTCCGCAGGCACGCCCGTGATCCTCATCTGCCGCACCGCGTTCGCGGACGAGGGCCGCCCCGTCGAGATCAACGAGATGACGCTTGACGCCGCCTCGTACATCCTGGAGTACGACTTCGACGCGTGACGCGGCGCGGCTGTTACAGGTTTCTCTACCTCATCAAGCCCCGGCTGCGCTCCGCTCCGCCGGGCGCGCTTCCCGGCTCCGCTCCGGGCGCCGCTCCTGCCTTCGGCCCGCTCCGCCCGGGCTGCGCCGACGCGCGCCCACATGTGGGACGGGCCGGTGACCATGAGTTGAGAACCGCGGGAGCGCGGCAACGCTCAAAGCATGCCTCCGGCGGGGGCGCTCAGGCTCCGAGATGGCGGGGGCGCCGTCCGCGAGTGCCGGCCGGAGAAGTGGCGTGCGCGGGGAGCTCCCATCCCGCCTGCCATCGACCCAGGCAGAGCCGAGCAGACGCGGCCCCTGGCGTCCAGGTCGTTCGTACAGTGGCGCGCTCCACCTGGACGCCAGGAACCACGCCCGCTCCACGGTGTGTGGGTCGACGGCAGACGGGATGGGAGCTGGGGTGAGTGGTGGGATAGGAAGAGTCCTAGCGCGAGGGTCTAGTCCACCCCTCAAAGGCCACAACGACTTTTCCGCTGATCCGGCAGACAGACGATAAACGCGTCGGACATACTGCCTACGTTGGGTCCAAGTCCCTCTCTTGTGCACCGAGTTGATTCTGGCAAGAGAAGGGAACGCCCGTGCGCCTTGCGCGAATGTGGCGGTGCCTCTGGGAGGCACTTCGATCCAGGTGGGCAGAGGCAGGAGGACACTCCGCCAAAGCCTTCGGAGCAGTGCTCGCGTGGTTTCGGTCTCTTAAGACCAGCGACCGCGTGCAGTGCTGGTTCCACCAGGTGTCGGTCCAGGTAGTTGCAGCTACCACTTCCGCCGTCCTGGTCTGGGCACTGACACGCGGTCGCTAAATCACAGGGACGGCCCCTCGCTCTGCACCGACATGTGGCGCGGGGGGCTCGACCACCAGGGCGGCAGCCAGGCAACTGAAGCCCAACCCCACCCCAGCGCATCTCCAGATGCGCTCGATGTGACACGAGATTAGCGCGCGCCCCAATTAGCGCGCAGGCCGTTTCACAAAGTTGCCAACTTAATTTGAATCTAACTCGGCATCTAAGTCTGCAACTATTTGAGTGTACATGCGTTCACTCAAATGGGATTGCGCACGTCTCTCAGGTCGTGCCCCACTCGTGCCCGATGGAGCGGGAAGCCACGGGGAACACCGGGCAACCTCAGGGCACCCGACGCGAGAGCGGCCCCTCACCAACTACCAGGTCAGGGGCCGTTCTCACTGCTCGTGAAGCGGAGGCGGTGGGATTTGAACCCACGGTGACATCGCTGCCACGACGGTTTTCAAGACCGTTCCCTTAGGCCGCTCGGGCACGCCTCCCCGCGCCGGCCGTGATCGGCGGCGCGGGGACAAGGGTAACGGGTCGGTGCGGGCGGGTGGGGGTCAGTTGTCGCCGACGCGGGATCCCAGGGTGACCTCGGCCGTACGCTGCTTGCCGCCGCGCTCGTAGGTGATCGTGACCTTGTCGCCGGGCTGGTGGGTCCAGATCTCGCCGATCAGGGTGGGGCCGGAGTCGATGACCCGGTCGTCGAGCTTGATGATGACGTCGCCCGGCTTGAGGCCCGCCTTCGCGGCCGGACCGCCCGGCTCCACCGGAGCCGCGCCGCCCGCGCCCTGGTCGGTGATCTGCGCGCCGTCGGAGCTGTCGTCCAGGGAGACGGAAGCGCCGATCTTCGCGTAGACCGGCTTGCCGTTCTTGATCAGCTCCTGGGCCACGTACTTGGCCTGGTTGATCGGGATGGCGAAGCCCAGGCCGATCGAGCCCGACTGCCCGGTGCCGAAGCCGCCGTTGCCGGTGGACTGGATCGCGGAGTTGATTCCGATGACGTTCCCCCGCGCGTCCAGCAGCGGACCGCCGGAGTTGCCCGGGTTGATCGAGGCGTCGGTCTGCAGGGCGCTCATGTACGACGCCTGGCTGCCGCTGCCGTCACTGGAGGCCACCGGGCGGTTCTTGGCGCTGATGATGCCCGTCGTCACCGTGTCGGACAGGCCGAACGGGGCGCCGATCGCGATGGTCGAGTCGCCGACGGCCACCTTGTCCGAGTCGCCGAGGGTGAGCGGCTTCAGGTCGGAGGGGGCGTCCTTGAGCTTGATGACCGCCACGTCGTAGCCCTGCGCGTGACCGACTACCTCGGCGTCGTACTTCTTGCCGCTCGGGAAGGTCGCCGTGAGCTTGCCGCCGTCCACCGCGTCCGCCACCACGTGGTTGTTGGTGACGATGTGGCCCTGCTTGTCGAAGACGAAGCCGGTGCCGGTGCCGCCCTCGCCGCTGTTGCTCTCGGCCTCGATCGTGACCGTGCTGGGCAGCGCCTTCGCGGCGACGCCCGCGGTCGTGCCCGGGTCGCGCTTGACGTCGCCGCCGTTCGCGGAGGCCGAGACCGTCGTGGAGCCGGTGCTCTCGTCGTTGTCCTTCGCCAGCACGTAGCCGAGCCCGCCGCCCATGCCGCCCGCGACCAGCGCCGCCACCAGGACCGCGGCGACCAGACCACCGCGTCCGCGGCCGGACTTCGGCGCCGGCTGCTGGTACGACGAACCCCAGCCGCCCGGACCGGACCCGGAACCGCCGTCGCCGTAGGGGGCGGTCGGGGGCGGGGGCGGGGGCCAGGACGGGTCGGGGGCGGAGGAGGAGGCGCCGGGGTGACCGGCGTCACCGGAGGCGCCCGGGCCCTGAGGGGCCTGCCCCTGGGCGTCCTGCCCGTACGGCCCCTGAGGAGCCTGTGTCTGGGGCGCCGGAGCAGCGGGAGCGTCCACCGGCACGGGGGGTGCGGACGGGGCGGGGGGTACCGCGGTGCCCTCGTTCTCGGTGCTCACAGCTTCTCTCCTAGATCCACGGCTGTTTGTCCGGGTCGCACTCGGTCACGCTTTTTCACGCCGGTCGACGGGTCCGGCGCGATGGAGCTGTGCTTGTCCCTTTGTATGCCGTCAGCTTTTCCCACCGGCCGTCAGAGCACCATAAGCGGTGGCTGTGCGTCCGGGGTCATTCTTTATATAGGTCATTACTAGCGAAAAGGATGCAATCCCAATGCCTCCGTCCGGACCTGCGCATCCGTCGAGTCCGTCCGACCGGACGCGTACCCGCACTCGGTGGCACCATGACGCGGTGACCCACGCACGACAGCACGTGATTCAAGTCGTCGCCCACCGCGGAGCCTCCGAGGACGCCCCGGAACACACCCTGGCCGCGTACACCAAGGCGATCGAGGACGGCGCGGACGCCCTCGAATGCGATGTGCGCCTCACCGCCGACGGCCACCTGGTGTGCGTACACGACCGCCGGATCAACCGTACGTCCAACGGCCGCGGAGCGGTCTCCGCGCTGGAGCTCGCCGATCTCGCCGCCCTGGACTTCGGCTCCTGGAAGACGGGCGAGGCCTGGAAGGGACGCGACGAGGAACCCGACTGGGAGCACCGCCCGGAGGATCGCGAGGCGACCTCCGTCCTCACCCTGGAGCGGCTGCTGGAACTCGTCGCCGACGCCGGGCGCCGCGTGGAACTGGCCATCGAGACCAAGCACCCCACCCGCTGGGCGGGCCAGGTGGAGGACCGGCTGCTGGTCCTGCTGAAGCGGTTCGGCCTCGACGCCCCGGCCTCCGCGGAGGAGTCACAGGTGCGGGTCATGAGCTTCTCGGCCCGTTCGCTGCACCGCGTGCGCGCCGCCTCGCCGACGCTTCCGACGGTCTACCTGACGCAGTTCCCCTCACCCCGGCTGCGCGACGGACGGCTGCCCCCGGGCGTGCGGATCGCGGGCCCCTCCATCCGGATCGTGCGCAACCACCCCACATACATCGAGCGCCTGAAGCAGTCCGGGCACCGGGTGCACGTGTGGACCGTGAACGAGCCCGCGGACGTGGATCACTGCGTCGGGCTGGGCGTCGACGCCATCATCACCAACCGCCCGCGCGCGGTGCTGGACCAGCTCGGCCGCTGACGCACGGCATCGGCCCGGCGCAGGTGTCGCCAACCCCTCAAGTCACACCAGACCCACGCACACCTCTTGACCCCGTACCCCGACGAACGGGATCCTCCCATCTCGGCCACACCGACGGTTTCCAGCCAGGTGATTACAGGGAGTGCTCCGGCGCGTTCGATCCGTATTCGGTCGTGGTGAATGCGTCATGGGACGTGGATTGGCCGGTTTCCGGTACAGGCCAATGGGGCATCCACACCGTGGCGTGGGGCGAAGGAGGTCTCGGGGGTGGCGTTGGTGGTGGCACAGGAGGTGCCCACGTCGTCGAGCATGGCCGTACCCCATGGCCCTGCGGGCGTGGGGGAAGCGCGACACCGGATGCGTACGCAGTTGCGCGGAGGCGGAGTCGCGGAATCGGTCATCGACGACGCCGTACTGATCCTTTCCGAACTCTTGAGCAACGCGTGCAAGCACGGCAGACCCCTGGGCGACGCGCTGTCCGGTGACGGAGACGTCCGTGCCGCCTGGCGCGTGGACCCGGCCGGCCGGCTCATCGTCGAGGTCACGGACGGCGGCGGCCCGACCCGCCCCGCCCCCGCGACCCCGTCGGTCACGGCGCACGGCGGCCGCGGACTGAACATCATCACCGCGCTCGCCGACGACTGGGGCGTACGCGACGACATCCGCGGCGAGGTCACCGTGTGGGTCATCGTCCACGAGGACGTCCACGACCCGGACGCGGGCCACCGCCGCGACGACTTCGCGACGCGGGTCGCCGCCCCCGCGGTCTCCCGGATACCCGGGCTGGACTTCGCGGACGCCTTCGACGACATGGACTGACGCGTACGACGACCGGCGCTGAGCGTGTACGACGACCGGCGCTGAGCGTGTACGACGACCGGGGTGAGCGCGTACGCCGGCCGGGGTGAGCGCGTACGCCGCGCTGGTGAGGGTGTTTGTCCACAGGGCCCGGTGACCGGGGGCACGAACGGCTAGGCTCGCGACCGTACGAGACGAGCCGTAACCGGGAGACCCACCGATGGCCAAGAAGCGACCCCAGACGAAGGCCAAGCGCCCGCAGACCACGGGCGGGGCCCGCACCGCAGGTGCTGATGGAGACGTTCCGGTCGTCGGCGCCCGTGAACCCTGCCCCTGCGGCAGCGGCCGCCGCTACAAGGCCTGTCACGGCCGGGCCGCCTCCCACGCCGCGACCGAGCTGGTGCACCGGCCCTTCGAGGGCCTGCCCGGCGAGTGCGACTGGGTGGCCCTGCGCGAACTGGTTCCGGCGGCCACGGTCGAGCTGACCCTCAAGGACGGCCTGCCCGAGGGCGTCCCCGCGGTCACGCTCGCCACGGTCCTGCCGATGGCCTGGCCCGCCCTGCGCCGCGACGACGGCTCGGTCCTGCTCGGCCTGCAGAACGACACCTCCTCCGGCGACATCAGCCGCGACCTCGCCGACACGCTCCAGCGCGCCCTGGAAGCCCAGCCCGGCACGCCCGTCCAGGGCCGCCGCGCCCCGGCCGACAGCCCGCGGCTGCAGGATCTGCTCGACCCCGAGGGCGCGTTCGAGCCAGAAGTGCACAGCGGCTTCGAGTTCTGGGTCCCGGACCCGGAGAACGCCACGCCCGACGTCACCGCCTCCCTTGAGCGGGCCAACTCCGCGGCCATCCCGACCGTCAAACTCCAGGGCGTGGACGCCGCGTACTGGTGCGAGACGCCGGAGAAAAACCATCTGCGGTGGGTCATGCCGCACGCCGAGGAGCTGCTTCTGGACGCCCTCGCGCGGCTGCACGCCGCGGGCCGCTCCAGCCTGGGCGAGGGCACCCGCCTGGTCGGCTCCTTCCGCGCTCACGGGCTCACGGTGCCGGTCTGGGACCTGCCGAGCGGGGTCACGGCCGAGGATGTGGAGAAGCCCGCGGCGGAGTTCGCCGAGCGCCTCGCCGCCGCCCTGGCGACGGACGCGCCGCTCACCGCGGAGGAGCGCCGCGCCCGCGGCGGTCTCACCAACCGGCAGGTCACGCTCAGCTGACGCCCGCCCCGGCGCCCGGCCGGCCGGTCCGCCGGCGGGCCGGGCCGTCGCGTCCGGGAAGACCACAACTCCCGTTGCGGACAAGCCAGTCGGTGACCGGAAAGGCGAGTTCGAATTTGCGAACCGCCGATCTCTTGTTACCGTTCCTGTAGCCCGGTTGCTGGTGCATCCCCCGTCGCCAGCAACCGGGTCTTTTCGTGTCCGCTTCCGTTCACGGAACGCAGCGGCTTCCCAACTGCCCGTTCACTCAGGCGAGTTGCTCCCCGAGCGCAGCAGCAGCGGGCCCCGCCCGCCCCGCTCGGCGAACTCCGTTACAGCCGTGTACGCCGCCGGATCCCCGCGCGTCGGCTCCCGGGGCGTCTCACACGTCCCCGGCGCGTCCTCCGCCCTCACGGCGCACGTCATCCGCACGCTCCGGTCGTCGGGACCCATCAGGCTCAGTACGGCGTCCAGTGCCTCGCCCGTCGCGTTGCGGTAGTAGGTGCGCGCCCAGGTCTCGGCGCCCCGCGTGACCACACAGGTCTGGGCCTCGATGCCGTCGGGCGAGGAGAGTCCGGGGCCGCAGCGCACGGCGGTCGACGGACCCGGGCCGGGCACAGGGCGGCCGGGGACGGGTGCCCCGGCCCCGGGGGCCTTGCCTTCGGCGCGCGGGGCGGGACGCAGGGCCCCGGAACCGGCCGCACGGCCATCGGCACCCACCGAACCCACCGACCCCGCGGCGCCCTTGGACCCCGAGGCACCCACAGAGCTCTTGGAACCCGGGGACCCCACGGGCCCCGCGGACGCCACCGCCAGTGGCAATGCGGCCGCGCACGCCGCCACGACGCCCGCGAGGGCGAACAGTCTGGTCTTTCGGGGATCCCGGGAGCGGCCCCGGGCATGACGCCGCATGGCTCCGGAACTTAACGCGCCGGGGCGGGCGCCGGGCTCGGCGCGCCCGACAGCCTTACAACTCGGGCGCGCTCACACCCGTACGAGTGAGGGCTTCGACGACGGCGTCCACCACGGCCTCGACATCGGGCACCCACGGCGAGGGCGAACCGGGCAGCGGCGCGCGCTCCCAGCGGATCCCGCCCTGGCCCGTCCCGGACGGGGGCAGGGCCAGGTAGCCGCCCTCGCCGTGGAAGCGGAGGGAGCCGGGCACGAAGTCCTTGGCGTAGAGCAGTTCGCCGAGCTCCTCCATGGAGTACGGCTTGACGAGGATCGCCCAGCGGGCGGGGGAGGCGACGACGGGGCCGAGCCGCATGCCCATCTCGTCGAGCGCCTTGAGGGCGCGGGCGGCCGGCAGGGCCGGCAGCGACACCGCGCAGGGCGCGTGGCCGCCGGTGGCCAGGACGATCGGCGCCGACGGCCGGTTGCCCCACCACCAGCGCACCATGCGTTCGTCGGTGGTGGCCGCGAGGAGGCCGGGGTCGAAGGGGTGGGCGCCGGGCACCGTGCAGTCGGGGTCGGGGCAGCTGCAGCGGGAATGCCCCTGCGGGTCCGCCGCCACGCCCGGGAGTACGGGCCACTGCCATTCCGTCGCGTAGGTCAGGGCCGCGCCGATCAGCTCAGGCCCCTCGCTGCGCTGGGACAGGAGCCTGCGTCGCCTTCCGAGGATCTCGCGCATGAGCGCTCGTTCCTTTCCGTTGCACGCCTGGCAACACCGTGGTCCACATCACATCATGTGTCGATCACTTCACTGTGCGTACCTGTTGGCGCATCACACCCCTGCTGAAAGCAAGGGGAACCCCTATGGGTCGAGCTTCGGGCTGCCTCCGCGGCCGTCCCGCCCATACTGCGTCTGCCGAAAGCACGGGCGTGGCGTAGGGGTGGCGAAGTATGGCGTTTGCCGTCGCGCGTATTTCTCTCCGCCTCCGCCACGGGAGGATGGGGCACGGTCGTCGGTGGATAGGACGCCCGGTTCCGTCACCAGGTTCCGGGTGGTTCCCAACCACCCCTGGCCTTCACCGAGTACGTACCCATCACGACCGTTGTGACGCTCCGTCGAGCAAGCCCAGTCGACCGCAATAAGCCGTCCCCTGAGGCAGTTTTAAGCCAACTTTGCATTTCCGCAAGAGGAAGGGGAGTTGTTCTCCCGGTCCTCATGGACACCAGGAATCCCGGCAGGACAATGCTGGACATCTCCTCACGAGTGCGTGTACATGTGGAGACACTGCTAGCGACGCAGAATGACATGGGGGTTTGCGATGCTTTTGAGCAGTACGTACCGGTTGGAAGGCCGGACGCCATGAACGCTCCGCACCCTCCGAAAGTGGCTGGAATCGATTCAACGGTTCCGGCACCCGCACACACTGTCGCGCCCGTCGCGGCGGGTGCGTCCCCGGCCGCTCCCGCGAACCCCCCGACCCCTCCCGGTGCGGTGCTCCAGGACCGCCTGGCCGGCTGGGTCTCCGACCTCACCACCCTGCACGAACTCACCGAACGCCTGGCCCGCACGGCTGCGCTCGACGAGGCCCTCCAGGAACTGCTGCGGGCCGGCGCCGCCCTCGTGGGCGCCCGGCGCGGCCTCCTCGTCCTGGAACCGGGCGACGGTCACGGCCCGGACACCACCATCGGCCTCGGCCTCGCCCGCGCCGACCTCGGCCACATCGAGACAGTGCCCCGCAGCGCCCTGTCCTACGGCCGGATCCTCGACGGGCTGGCCGGCGGCGAGGGCGGCATCGCCGAACCGGACCTGTTCGCCGTGGAGGGGCTCGACCCCCGCCACCGCGAGGTCGCGGCCCGCCTCGGCTACGCCGCCAGCTACGCCCTCCCCCTCACCACCGACACCGCGGGCCGCCTCGGCGTCGCCGTGTGGCTCTACGACGAACCCGCCGAACCGGGCGAGCGGCAGCGCCATCTCGCCGGCCTCTACGCGCGGTACGCCGCCGAGCACCTGGCCCGCCTCCTGGAACTGGAACGCACCCGCACGTCTATGGCGACGATGGCGGACGAGCTGCTGCCCGCCCGGCTGCCCCGGGTCGCCGGCGTCCAGCTCGCCGCCCGGCACCGCACCGGCCCGCGCGGCGGCGGCGACTGGTACGACGCCCTGCCGCTGCCCGACGCGGCCCTCGGTCTCGCCGTCGGATCCGTCACCGGGTCGGGCCCGAGCGCCGTAGCGGCGATGGGGCGGCTGCGGGCGTCGCTGCGCGCCTACGCCGTGATGGAGGGGGAGGACCCGGTCGCCGTCCTGTCCGACCTGGAGCTGCTGCTGCGGCTGACCGAACCGGCCCGCTCGGCCACCGCCCTGTTCGGCTACTGCGAACCGGCCGCACGCAAGATCACGCTGGCCGGTGCCGGGCACAGCCCGCCGCTGCTGATCGGACAGCGCCGGACCGAGTTCGTGGAGACGTCCGTCTCGGCCCCGCTCGGCATGCTCGCGTGCTGGGAGGCGCCCAGCGTGGAGATCCTCGCCGAGCCCGGAGAGACCGTTCTGCTCTACACCGACGGTCTGCTGCACCGCATGGGCGAGGCCACGGACCGCGCCTTCGCCCGGCTGCACGCGGCCGCGGCCGGAGTGCCCCGGGCCCTGCGCGGCGACCCCGGCGCGATCGCCGATCACGTCCTGCGGAGCGTGCTGCCGGACGGGCTGGACGCCGCGGAGGGTGCAGAGGACGTCGTCGTGCTGGCGGCCCGGTTCGAGTAACGCTCGTGGTCATCGCCCTGAGGCCGCTTCCGGGCCGCCGTACAGTGGAGGACGGTCCAGTGCCGTATCGAGGAGGATGACCGTGGCCGAGGAGCTCATCCCGGAGACCCCGGACGAGAGCGAAGAGCCGATCAAGCAGCGGAAGAACGGACTGTACCCGGGCGTGTCCGACGAGCTGGCCGAGAACATGAAGAGCGGCTGGGCCGACACCGAGCTGCGGGACCTGCAGCCCATCGCCCAGGCCGCCGAGACCGCCGCCCGCCGGGCCGCGCTCTCCGCGCGCTTCCCGGGCGAGCGCCTGGTGATCCCCGCGGGCAATCTGAAGACCCGCTCGAACGACACCGAGTACGCCTTCCGCGCCTCCGTCGAGTACGCGTACCTCACCGGCAACCAGACCGAGGACGGCGTCCTCGTCCTGGAGCCCACGGCCGAGGGCCACGAGGCGACGATCTACCTCCTGCCGCGCTCCGACCGGGAGAACGGCGAGTTCTGGCTGGACGGCCAGGGCGAGCTGTGGGTCGGACGCCGGCACTCCCTCACCGAGGCCGGGACGCTGTACGGCATCCCCGCCTCCGACGTGCGCGAGCTGCCCGGTGCCCTGCGCGAGGCCACCGGGCCGGTGCGGGTCGTGCGCGGCTACGACGCCGGCATCGAGGCGGCCCTGACCGACAAGGTCACCGCCGAGCGCGACGAGGAGCTGCGGGTCTTCCTCTCCGAGGCGCGCCTGGTCAAGGACGGGTTCGAGATCGGCGAGCTGCAGAAGGCGGTCGACTCGACCGTGCGCGGCTTCGAGGACGTGGTGAAGGTCCTCGACAAGGCCGAGGCGACCTCCGAGCGGTACATCGAGGGCACGTTCTTCCTCCGCGCGCGCGTGGAGGGCAACGACGTCGGCTACGGCACGATCGCCGCCGCCGGGCCGCACGCCTGCACGCTGCACTGGGTGCGCAACGACGGGCCCGTGCGGTCGGGCGACCTGCTGCTGCTCGACGCGGGCGTGGAGACACACACGTACTACACGGCCGACGTCACGCGCACGCTGCCGATCAACGGGCGGTTCGACGAGATCCAGCGCAAGATCTACGACGCCGTGTACGAGGCCCAGGAGGCCGGGATCGCGGCGGTGAAGCCGGGCGCGAAGTACCGCGACTTCCACGACGCCGCGCAGCGGGTGCTGGCCGAGAAGCTCGTCGAGTGGGGGCTGGTCGAAGGGCCGGTGGAGCGCGTGCTGGAGCTCGGGTTGCAGCGGCGCTGGACGCTGCACGGGACCGGGCACATGCTCGGCATGGACGTGCACGACTGCGCTGCCGCGCGGGTCGAGGCGTACGTCGACGGTGTCCTGGAGCCGGGGATGTGCCTGACCGTGGAGCCCGGTCTGTACTTCCAGGCCGATGACCTCACGGTGCCGGAGGAGTACCGGGGTATCGGGGTGCGGATCGAGGACGACATCCTCGTGACGGAGGACGGGAACCGGAATCTGAGCGCGGCGCTGCCTCGGCGTTCGGATGAAGTCGAGGCGTGGATGGCGTCGCTCAAGGGCTGAGTTCCGGGTGCGGGTGACCTGTGGCTCGCCGCGCAGTTCCCCGCGCCCCTCAGCGCTGAGGGCCCGCGGTCCATCCCAGGGACCGCGTCCGACCGGTCGGTCAAGAAACAGCAGGTCAGCGCTAGTTGACGTATGAGATCATGGCCGACCTTGCCGGGCCGACTCGGGGAACGGGCGCGATCACCATGAAGAACGTATCGACGGCGCTGACCATGCAGGACGCCATCCTCACCCTGCAGAAGTACTGGAGCGACAACGGCTGCATGATCACGCAGCCGCTGAACACCGAGGTCGGAGCCGGTACGGCCAACCCGGCCACGGCGCTGCGGGTGCTCGGTCCCGAGCCGTGGAGCGTCGCCTACGTGGAGCCGAGCGTGCGGCCCGACGACTCGCGCTACGGCGAGAACCCCAACCGGCTCCAGACCCACACCCAGTTCCAGGTGATCCTCAAGCCGGACCCGGGCAACCCGCAGGAGCTCTACCTGGGCAGCCTCCGGGCCCTCGGTGTCGACCTGAACGCCCACGACGTGCGGTTCGTCGAGGACAACTGGGCCTCGCCCGCCCTCGGCGCCTGGGGGCTGGGCTGGGAGGTCTGGCTGGACGGCATGGAGATCACCCAGTTCACCTACTTCCAGCAGGTCGGCGGCGTCGCGCTCGACCCGGTGTCGGTGGAGATCACGTACGGCCTCGAACGCATCCTGATGAACCTTCAGGGCGTGTCCCACTTCAAGGACATCGCGTACGCGCCGGGCATCACGTACGGCGAGGTGTTCGGGCAGAACGAGTACGAGATGAGCCGCTACTACCTCGACGACGCGGACATCGACACCAACCACCGGCTGTTCGAGTCGTACGCGGCCGAGGCCCGGCGCCTGCTGGACCTGGAACTGCCGGTCCCCGCGTACACCTACGTGCTGAAGTGCAGCCACACCTTCAACGTGCTCGACGCACGCGGCGCGATCAGCACCACCGAGCGCGCCAAGGCGTTCTCGCTGATGCGCGGCCTGACGCACGAGACGGCCAAGCTGTGGGAGCGGCGGCGGGCCGCGCTGGAGCACCCGCTCGGGCGGGCGGCGACGCCGGCTCCTGCCGAGCGGGCCATGCTCCCCAAGGTGCCCGGCACCGAAACGCTGCTGTTCGAGATCGGGGTGGAGGAACTGCCCTACGCCGACGTCCCCGCCACCACGGAAGCGGTGCGCGAGTCGGTCACCGCCAAGCTCGCCGCGACCCGGCTGGGGCACGGCGCGATCACCGTGATGGCCACGCCCCGCCGGATCGTGATCACGGTCGACGGGGTGCAGCCGCGCGAGCGGGACACCATGAAGACCGTGCGCGGGCCCAAGGTCGCCGCCTCCTTCAAGGACGGCGCCCCCACCCCCGCGTTGCAGGGCTTCGCACGCAGCCAGGGCGCCGAACCGACGGACGTGCGGATCGTCGAGGTCAACGGGGTCGAGTACGTGGCCCTGACCCGGCACGAGGAGGGCCGGCCGGCCGTCGAGGTGCTCAGCGACCTGCTGGCCGAGGTCGTCTCCGGGCTGCGGGCCGGGCGCAACATGCGCTGGAGCGATCCCGGGCTGTCGTTCTCGCGTCCCGTGCGCTGGCTGCTCGCGCTGCTGGGCCGTACTCCCCTGCCCGTGGTGGTCTCCTCCCTCTCCGCGAGCGACACGACACGGGTGCAGCGGCAGGCGCCCTACCCCGAGGTCCGGGTGACCTCCGCCGAGGGCTACCCGCACTTCCTGCACATGCACGGCATCCTGCTCGACCGGGACGCCCGGCGCGGGGCGGTAGTGCGCGGTGCTCTGGAGGCCGCCGCCGAGGTGGGCGGGCGCATCGACGTGGAGGGCCAGGCCGGGCTGATCGACGAGATCACCGACATCCTGGAGTTCCCGTACGCGGTGCGCGGCTCGTTCGACGAGCGCTACCTCGAACTGCCCGCGAGCGTCCTGACCACCGTGATGCGCAAGCACCAGCGCTATCTGCCGGTGCTGGACGGCGAGCGGCTCATGCCGCACTTCGTGACCTTCGCCAACGCCCTGTGCGACGACGACGTGGTGCGAGCGGGCAACGAGGCGGTGCTCCGGGCCCGTTACGAGGACGCCGCGTTCTTCTGGCGGGCGGACCTGAAGGTGGCGCCGGAGGAGTTCCGGCGGCGGCTGGACAAGCTGACCTTCGAGGACCGCCTCGGCACGGTCGCCGACCGCGCGGTCCGGCTCGCCTCCCTCGCCCAGGACCTGGCCGGACGGGCCGGGCTCCCGGAGGAGGCGGTGGAGGTCGTGCGGCGGGCCGGTGCGCTGGCCAAGTTCGACCTGGCTTCGCAGATGGTGATCGAGTTCTCCGGGCTGGCCGGGGTCATAGCGGAGGAGTACGCCCGCCGGGCCGGCGAGTCCCCGGAGGTCGCCCGGGCGCTGGCCGAGATGGAGCTGCCCCGCTCCGCCGGTGGCGCCCTGCCCGCCGGGGACGCGGGTGCCGTGCTGTCCCTGGCCGACCGGTTCGACCTGGTGACGGGCATGTTCCTGATCGGAGCCGCACCGACCGGCAGCTCCGACCCGTACGGGGTGCGCCGGGCCGCCATCGGGCTGCTCAACGTGCTGCGCAGCCTGCCCGCCGTGGCCGGGGTGCGGGTGAGCGAGGGGCTGCGCGCGGCGGCCGTCCGGTATGCCGCGCAGGGCGTCGAGGTGCCCGCCGAGCGGGTCGCCGAGGCCGCCGAGCTCATCACCCGGCGCTACGAGCAGCAGCTCACCGACGCCGGGCACGAGCACCGGCTCGTCCAGGCCGTGCTGGTGTGGGCCGACCGGCCCGCCCACGGCGATCGCACGCTGGCCACGCTGGAGCGGCACATCGGCAGCGAGGCGTTCGAGGCGCTCGCCGCCGCGTTCCAGAGGGTGGTGCGCATCCTGCCGGAGGGCGGTGTCGAGGCGGCGGACGCCTCCCTGCTGACCGCGCCCGCGGAACTGCGTCTCGCTGAGAGCGCACAGACCGTACGGCAGGCGCTGCAGGGCCGGGAGGACGATCTCGGCGCGCTGATCGAGGTTTCCGCCCCGCTGGTTGAGGCCATCGGCGCGTTCTTCGACGAGGTGCTGGTGATGGACCCCGACCCGGCGGTCCGGGCGGCGCGGCTGGCGCTGCTGACGGAGGTGGCGGGGCTGGCGCGTACCACGCTGGACTGGGGCGCGCTGTAGGGACGCCCACCCCGGGTCACGGGCGGTGTTTCACGTGAAACACCGCCCCGCCGGAGAGGTCAGACCGCCATCAGTGGTGCGCCGGAACGCCACTTCAGGACCTTGTCGAAGCTCACCACGGCCCCGCCCCGGCCCGGCTTGTTGCCGATGTGGACGTGATCGGCGAGCTCCTCGATGAGACACAGCCCCCTGCCGTTCTCCGCGTCGGAATGCGCGGGGCGGAGCGGCGGACGGGACCGCCCGGCGGAAGCCGCCGGGAACCCCGGGCCCGCGTCGGCCACCTCGATCCGGCACTTCTCGCCGTCGAGGTACGCGGTGACCCGGTACGCCTCCGAACCGGGGCCACGCCCCGTGTCCCCGCCGTGCTCCACGGCGTTCGCGCAGGCCTCGCTGAGGGCGACGGAGAGGTCGTAGGAGATGTCGGGATCGACGCCCGCGGTCTCCATGGTGCCGATCAGCAGGCGGCGGGCGAGCGGCACGCTCGCAGCTTCGCGCCGCAGATGGAGTGACCACCAGATGCTCATGCTCCAGCCTCCTGGCTGCGGCTCGACATACCGTTACGTATTGCCCTCAGTGCCCGTGTGTAAGCGTGAAGTTGACGTGACGCCGCCCATACGGCGGATGCGCGCTGGTCCTGATCGGTGTATGTGGGGGCAGAGAACGGCGCATCTGGGGGCGTGCGGGGCCAGAGCGTGACGTTCCGGTCGTAGGGCATCTTGTGGACCTGCCGCACGGGGCCTGCGGGGCCAGTGCGATGATGAGCCCGCCATGACTGCCCCCCACGCGCGCGCGACGCGCTCCGGACACACGCTCCGGATCCTGCGGGCCGCGGTGTTCGCCGCGGTCTGCGTCGTGCTGGCCGGGGCAGGTCACGCGCTCGCCTCCTGCGACGGCATCCCGCTGTGGACGCTGGGCGCCGGGTTCCTCGGGGTGGTCGCAGTGGCGGCCCCGCTCGCCGGGCGCGTGCGCTCGCTGGCGGGGATCGCCGGAATGCTCGCGGCCGGCCAGACGGTGCTGCACACGCTGTTCGGCCTGGGCCAGCACGGTACGGCCGCCGTCACGTCCTCGGCGCCGGCGGGCGGAAGCGACGCAGCGCTGGTCCAGCAGGCCGCGCGGTTCGTGTGCGGCACGACGGCGGCGGCGATCAGCCCCGCGCAGGCCCACAGGATCCTCACCGAAGCCCGGGTCCAGCCGTCTCCGGGCACGCACACGCATCTGCCCGCGGACTCCCTGTCCGAGTCGGCCTCGCTGTGGCCGTCCCTGCCGATGCTGCTCGGTCACGTGCTCGCGGCGCTCGCCGCCGGCTGGCTGCTGCGCCACGGCGATCTGGCGCTGCTGCGGCTCACCGAACTGTCGGCGCAGGGAGTCGCCGAGGGGGCGCTCATGCGCTCCCTGCGGGCCGCTCTCGCGCTGGTAAGCGCCCTGCGCGCCGGGCTGCCGGGAGCCCCGGAGGCCCGCCCGCGCCCCGCGTGCGCCGCGCGGCCCGCGCCCCCGATGCCTTGCACCCTGGCACTCCAGCACTCGGTGATCCGTCGCGGCCCGCCGGCTGCCACGGCTTCCTCAGCCGCACTCGCCCTCGCCGCCTGACGCGACGCGACCACCACCACTCCGCTCCCGCGGAGGAGGGGCCGCCGTCGTGCGGCACGCGCGTGTGCGTGCACCCCTCCTTCCACATCCAGACCGAATCACAGCGGAGTGCTCCTTCCATGAAGGCTTCCCGTATCGCCGCGAAGGCTTCCCGTATCGCCGCGGCCGGTGCCGCCGCCGGTATCACCGTCCTCGCCCTGTCCGCCCCGGCCTTCGCGCACGTCACCGTGCAGCCCGAGGGCACGGCCGCCAAGGGCGGCTACGCGGTCGTGGACTTCAAGGTCCCCAACGAGCGTGACGACGCCTCGACCACCAAGCTCGAGGTCAACTTCCCGACCGACCACCCGCTGGCCTCCGTCATGCCGGAGCCCATGCCCGGCTGGAAGATCGAGGTCACCAAGTCCAAGCTGGACAAGCCGCTGGAGATGCACGGCGAGAAGATCACCGAAGCCGTCACCAAGGTCACCTGGACCGCTGACGGCAAGGGCATCGAGCCCGGCTACTTCGAGAAGTTCCCGCTCTCCGTCGGCCAGCTGCCCGAGGACACCGACCAGCTGGTCTTCAAGGCCCTCCAGACGTACTCCAACAAGGAGGTCGTCCGCTGGATCGAGGTGCCGCAGAAGGGCCAGGAGGAGCCCGACAACCCGGCCCCGGTGCTGGAGCTGGCCGCTGCCTCCGAGGACGGGCACCACGGCTCGGCGGCCGACGAGGACTCCGACGCCGAGTCGGCCGAGAAGGCCTCCGCCCACACCGCCGCCTCCGACTCCGCCTCCTCCGACGGCACCGACACCACCGCCCGCGTCCTGGGCATCGTCGGCATCGTGGTCGGCGCGGCCGGTGTCGCCTACGGCGTGCTCGCCGGGCGCCGGCGCACCACCGCCTGAGGCTGCTTCCGTTGACGGCGCGCGCCGGATCCCGCTCCCGGGCGGGACACCCCGGTGCGCGCCGGGTCACCGACATCTGGGACATTTCTCTATGCGCACCAAGACCTTCGCGGCGGCCGCTCTGCTCGCCGCCGCCTCCCTGACCCTGACCGCCTGCGGCAGCGGCGACGACGGCAACAAGCCCGTCGCCGTGGTGTCGGAGGAGGCCGGTACCGACAAGGCCGCCACCGTCCTCGACAAGCCGTTCGAGAAGCCGGACCTGGTCCTCACCGACACGCAGGGCAAGAAGTACGACCTCCGCAAGGAGACCGCGGGCAAGCCCACGCTGATCTACTTCGGCTACACCCACTGCCCGGACGTCTGCCCGCTGACGATGAACAACATCGCCGTCGCCAAGAAGCAGCTGCCCAAGGCCGAGCAGGACGAACTGCGCGTGGTGTTCGTCACCACCGACCCCAAGCGCGACACCTCGGCCGAACTCGGCAAGTGGCTCAAGGGCATCGACCCCAGCTTCGTCGGCCTCACCGGCGACTTCGCGACCATCCAGGCCGGCGCCCGCACCCTCGGCATCTCCATCGAGCCGACGAAGAAGGACAAGAACGGCAAGCTCGTCTCCGAGCACGGCACCCAGGTCATCGCATTCTCCCCGAAGACCGACGGCGGCTACGTGCTCTACGGCGAGGACGCCACCGTCGACGACTACACCAAGGACCTCCCCAAGATCGTCAAGGGGGAGAACCCGTGAGGCGGCGACCGGGCCCGGCGGCCTTCGTCATAGCCGGGGCACTGGCCCTGGCGGGCTGCGGCGGCGCGGACTCGGGCGGCTCCGGCGGCAGCGGCTCCGGGAAGGCGGAGCTGTCCGTCGGCTCCGCGTACATGCCGCAGCCGGTGTCCGACGACATGGCGGCGGGCTTCCTCACCATCACCAACAAGGGCGGTGCCGCCGACGACCTGACCTCCGTCACCAGCGACATCGCCGGGCAGGTCACCGTGCACGAGACCGTCGACGGGGCCATGCGGGAGGTCAAGAGCCTGAAGATCCCCGCGGGCGGCCGGCTGGAGCTGAGGAGCGGCGGCGACCACCTGATGTTCGAGCAGCTCAGGCGCAAGCCGAAGGAAGGCCAGACGGTCTCCGTCGAGCTGCACTTCGCCCACTCCGACCCCGTGAAGGTCGAGATCCCGGTGAAGCCGGCGACCTACACCCCGAAGACCGGACACTGAGGGAGGGACTCCTGTGACGCTGACCATCGCCCCCCGCGTCCGGACACTGGTGCTGCTGCTCCTGGCCGCGGCCTGCGCACTCCTCGCCGGAGCCGGCCCGGCCTCCGCGCACGCCGCGGTGACCGGCAGCGACCCCGGCCAGGGGGCGGTGGTCGACAAGGCCCCGGCCCGGATCTCGCTCACCTTCTCCGAGCAGGTCGCGATGTCCGACGACTCGCTGCGCGTGCTCGACCCCGAGGGCAAGCGCGTCGACACCGGCAAGCCCTTCAACGTCAGCGGCACGACGTACGCCGTGCCGCTCCACCCGGGTCTGCCCGATGGCACCTACACCGTGGCCTACCAGGTCGTCTCGGCGGACAGCCATCCCGTCGCCGGCGCCTACACCTTCTCCATCGGCGCCCCCTCCAAGACGTCCGTGTCGGTTTCCGGGGAGTCGGCCGACGACGGGGTCGTGGGCTGGCTGTACGGCTTCGGCCGCTACGTGTCGTACGCCGGGTTCATCGTGATGGCCGGCGGCGCCGCCTTCGTGCTCGCCTGCTGGCAGCGCGGTTCCGGGGTGCGGCCGGTGCAGCGGTTCGTCGTCTCCGGGTGGGTCGCGCTCACCGCGTCGACCCTCGCCCTGCTGCTCCTGCGCGGCTCCTTCACGGGCTCCGGGAAGGTCTCCGACATCTTCGACCTGTCCCTGCTCGGGCAGGTGCTCCAGACCAAGAGCGGCGCGGCCCTGGTGTCCCGGCTGTTGCTGCTCGCCGCGGCGGCCCTGTTCATCGCCGTGCTGTTCGGGTCCTATGACAAGCGGGAGGACGCCCAGGAGAAGCGGGACCTGACCTTCGGGCTCTCGATCGGCGGCGTCGTCGTGGCGGCCGGGCTCGCGGCGAGCTGGGCGATGTCCGAGCACGCCTCGGTCGGCCTCCAGGCGGGCATCGCCATGCCGGTCGACGTGCTCCATCTGCTGGCCGTCGCCGCCTGGCTCGGCGGACTGGGCGCCCTCCTGGTCTCCCTGTACCGCGCGCCCGCCGACACCCCCGTCGACCGGCCCGCCGTACGCCGCTTCTCCCAGGTCGCCTTCGGCAGCGTCCTCGTCCTGATCGCGACCGGCACGTACCAGTCCTGGCGCCAGCTCGGCTCCTGGTCGGCCTTCACCGACACCCGCTACGGCCAGCTCCTGCTGGCCAAGATCGGACTCGTCGTCGTCATGGTCGGCGTCGCGTGGATCTCCCGCCGGTGGACGGGACGACTGGCGGAGGCGGCGCCGGTGGAGGCAGCGGCGGTACGCGAGAAGGAGCGGGTCGGCGCCGGGGCGGAGCCCGCCGGGGACGTGGCCACCACTCGCGCCGGTGCCAAGGACGCCCCTGCCGCGGGCGCGAGCGAACTCGACACCGACACCGCCTCCGACCATGACTCCGCCTCCGACTCCGCCGAGCATCCCGGGGCCGAACGTGCCGCGCAGCTCGCCCGGCAGCAGGCGGCCCGGGACGCCGCACGGCAGAAGCGGATGCGGGACGCGGACCCGAACCGCTTCGGACTGCGGCGCTCCGTGCTGGCCGAGGCCGGCATCGCGGTCGTGCTGCTCGCCGTCACCACCGTGCTGACGCAGACCGAGCCGGGACGCACCGAGCAGGAGGCGAAGGCGGCCTCCTCTTCCTCAGCGTCCGCCTCGTCCGACACGGGCGCGTCCGGGGCGCTGACCCTGAACATGCCGTTCGACACCGGCGGCGAGGACGGCAAGGGCATCGTCACGATCGACCTCGACCCCGCGCGCGCCGGCGACAACGAGATGCACGTCTTCGTGGAGCGGCCCAACGGCCGGGCCTTCGACATCCCCGAGGTGAAGGTCGAGTTCACCCTCAAAGCCAAGGACATCGGGCCCCTGCCCGTCGTCCCCGACCACATCGCTACCGGACACTGGTCGGCGAACGGAGTGCAGATCCCCATGGCCGGCGACTGGCAGGTCGACGTGACCGTGCGGACCTCCGACATCGACGAGGTGACCGTCTCCAAGAACGCGCAGATCGGCTGAACGACCATGCCTGACCAGTCCCTTCCGAAGGCCCGTACCCCCGAGGCCACCCCCGGGGAGAGGGAAGCGGCCCCCGCCCACGAGGGCATCTCACGGCGGCGGCTGCTCGGCACCGCCGGTGCCACCGGGCTCGTCCTCGGCACGGCCGGCGCCGCCGTGGGCTACGCCGCCGCTCCCTCCGAAGCCGCGGCTCCGCTCACCTCGCTCGGTACGGACCGGGCGATGTTTCACGGGAAACATCAGCCCGGCATCACCGACGGCCTCCAGGCCCGCGGCCACGTCGTCGCCTTCGACCTGGCGGCGGGCGCCGGACGCAAGGAGGCCGCCGCCCTGCTCCGCCGCTGGTCGGAGACGGCCCGGCGGCTCATGGCGGGCGAGCCGAGCCCCCACGACGACACGGACGTGGCCCGCGACGCCGGGCCCTCGTCCCTGACGGTCACCTTCGGATTCGGCCACAGCTTCTTCGCCCGGACGGGTCTGGAGAAGCAGCGCCCCACCGCCCTGGACCCGCTGCCCGAGTTCTCCTCGGACCACCTCGACAAGAACCGCAGCAACGGCGATCTCTGGGTGCAGATCGGCGCCAACGACGCCCTGGTCGCCTTCCACGCCCTGCGCGCGATCCAGAAGGACGCGGGCCGGGCCGCCAGGGTCCGCTGGCAGATGAACGGCTTCAACCGCTCACCGGGCGCCACCTCCCACCCCATGACGGCCCGCAACCTGATGGGCCAGATCGACGGCACCCGCAATCCGAAGCCGAGCGAGGCCGACTTCGACCAGCGCATCTTCGTCCCCGAGAAGGGCGAACCCGCCTGGATGGCGAACGGCTCCTACGCCGTCGTCCGCCGGATCCGCATGCTCCTCGACGACTGGGAGAAGCTCTCCGTCAAGGCGCAGGAGGACGTGATCGGGCGCCGCAAGTCCGACGGTGCCGCGCTGTCCGGGGGCACGGAGACGACCGCGATGGACCTGGAGAAGACCGACGCCAAGGGCAACTTGGTCGTCCCGATCAACGCCCACGCCCGCATCACCCGGCCCGACCAGAACGGCGGCGCGGCGATGCTCCGCCGGCCGTTCTCCTTCCACGACGGCATCGACGCCGACGGGGTGCCCGACGCCGGCCTGCTCTTCATCTGCTGGCAGGCCGATCCGCTGCGCGGCTTCGTACCGGTGCAGCGCAAGCTCGACCGGGGCGACGCCCTGTCCACGTTCATCCGCCACGAGTCGAGCGGGCTGTTCGCCGTGCCGGGCGGGGCCGCGGAGGGCGAGTACGTGGGGCAGAAGTTGCTGGAGGGGTGACAGTCGGGCGCTGTACGGGCTTGTGGGGGATAGCGCTTCCGCAAGCCCATTAGGGTGAGGTCATGCCAGCGAGCTATGCGTATCTCGGCCCCGAGGGCACCTTCACCGAAGTCGCCCTGCGCACGCTTCCCGAGGCCGCCACCCGGGAACTCGTCCCGTACGTGTCCGTCCAGTCCGCGCTCGACGCGGTACGCGCCGGCGAGGCCGAGGCCGCGTTCGTGCCGATCGAGAACTCCGTCGAAGGCGGCATCACCACCACCCTGGACGAGCTGGTCGCCGGCGCCCCGCTGATGATCTACCGCGAGGTGCTGCTGTCGATCACCTTCGCGCTGCTGGTCAGGCCCGGCACGAAGCTGTCGGACATCAAAACCGTCTCCGCCCACCCGGCCGCGCAGCCGCAGGTTCGCAACTGGCTGAAGAAGCACCTGCCGGACGCGCACTGGGAGTCGGCCGCCTCGAACGCGGACGCCGCCCGCCTGGTCCAGGAGGGCCAGTACGACGCCGCCTTCGCGGGTGAGTTCGCCGCCGCCCGCTACGGCCTGGAGGCCCTGGAGACCGGGATCCACGACGCGGAGAACGCCCAGACGCGGTTCGTGCTGGTCGGCCGGCCCGCCCGGCCCGCGGCGCCGACCGGCGCGGACAAGACCTCGATCGTGCTGTGGCAGCGCGACGACCACCCCGGCGGCCTGCGCGACCTGCTGGGCGAGTTCGCCACCCGTGGCATCAACCTGATGCTGCTCCAGTCCCGGCCGACCGGCGCGGGCATCGGCAACTACTGCTTCTGCATCGACGCCGAGGGCCACATCTCCGACCGCCGGGTGGCCGACGCCCTGATGGGTCTGAAGCGGATCTGCCTCCAGGTCCGCTACCTGGGCTCCTACCCGCGCGCGGACGTGCGCCCGGGAGATGTGCAGCCGCCGCGCCTGGGCACCTCCGACGAGGAGTTCACTGCGGCGGCGGACTGGGTCGCGCGGTGCCAGGACGGCCGCTTCTAGGCCGCTTCCAGGCCGGTCGTACCTGCTGATTGTCGTTATCCACAGAAGTTTTCCACAGGTCCGCTTCTCGACCTGGGGACAAGTCGACAACGAAGCATGAGTCAGTCGACAAATCGCCCTACAGGCCCGCGATGCGGCCATCGGGGGGCAGGTCACCCTTCGTCCACCGTTTTCCCTTGCGTAACTCTTAGGGGTGACCTATTTCCACTCGAAAGTGAGGGTGAGGCGGGTTTGCGAAGGGAATTCTTAGGGGCGGCCGAGCCTTCCGGAGTGATCAATTCCGAAGTCCACAGATCTTCCACACAGCCTGTGGATAACTCTGCGAGGGGTGTGGATCCCTGTGGACAACTCAAGCCCAAGTCCCGCTCCGCACAAGGGATTCGCGTCAAGGCGACGCCCTGCGAATGCCTCGCACCGGGGACAGTGGACCATTTTATTGACACTGCACGTAATTCACCCATAACGGTACGTATGCCGCGCCAGCAATAGTGAGTCGTGGGCGGTCACCCCACACCGGTAGCCTTGGGCGCGTGATTGACCTTCGCCTGCTCCGTGAGGACCCCGATCGTGTGCGCGCTTCGCAGCGCGCCCGTGGAGAGGACGTCGCCCTCGTCGACGCCCTCCTGTCTGCCGACGAGCGGCGCAGGTCGTCCGGCGTCCGCTTCGACGAGCTGCGCGCCGAGCAGAAGGCGCTCGGCAAGCTCATCCCCAAGGCGGCCGGTGACGAGAAGGCCGAGCTGCTGAAGAAGGCGGGCCAGCTCGCCGCCGACGTCAAGGCGGCCGACGCGGACCGCGACGCGGCCGCGACCGAGACCCAGGAGCTGCTCCAGAGGCTCGGCAACCTCGTCCACCCGGACGTGCCCGTGGGCGGCGAGGAGGACTTCGTCACGCTCGAGACGCACGGCACGATCCGCGACTTCGCCGCCGAGGGCTTCGAGCCCAAGGACCACCTGGCGCTCGGCCAGATCCTCGGCGCGATCGACGTGGAGCGGGGCGCCAAGGTCTCCGGCTCGCGCTTCTACTTCCTGACGGGCGTGGGCGCACTCCTGGAGCTGGCCCTGGTGAACGCTGCGATGGCGCAGGCCACCGCGGCCGGCTTCACCCCGATGCTGACCCCGGCGCTGGTCCGCCCCCAGTCCATGGCGGGCACGGGCTTCCTCGGCCAGGCCGCCCAGGACGTCTACCACCTCGCCGACGACGACCTCTACCTGGTCGGCACGTCCGAGGTGCCGCTCGCCGCGTACCACATGGACGAGATCCTCGACGCCGACCGTCTCCCCCTGCGCTACGCGGGCTTCTCGCCCTGCTTCCGCCGCGAGGCCGGCTCGCACGGCAAGGACACCCGGGGCATCTTCCGCGTGCACCAGTTCGACAAGGTCGAGATGTTCTCCTATGTCGCTCCCGAGGACTCGCAAGCCGAGCACCAGCGCCTGCTGGAGTGGGAGAAGCAGTGGCTTACCTCGCTGGAGCTGCCGTACCGCGTGATCGACGTGGCGAGCGCCGACCTCGGTGCCTCGGCCTCCCGCAAGTTCGACTGCGAGGCCTGGATCCCGACCCAGGGCAAGTACCGCGAGCTGACCTCGACGTCGGACTGCACCGAGTTCCAGTCACGCCGTCTGTCGATCCGCGTCCGTGAGGGCAAGCAGGTCCGCCCGCTGGCCACGCTCAACGGCACGCTGTGCGCCGTCCCGCGCACGATCGTGGCGATCCTGGAGAACCACCAGCAGGCCGACGGTTCGGTGCGCGTGCCCGAGGTGCTGCGTCCGTACCTGGGCGGCCGGGAGGTCCTGGAGCCGGTGGCCAAGTGAGCGACACGGCTTCCCCGGGAGGCTTCCCGTACCGGCTCGTCGCCACCGACCTCGACGGGACGCTGCTGCGCTCCGACGACACCGTGTCGCAGCGCACCCGTGACGCGCTCGCCGCCGCCACGGCGGCGGGCGCAGCCCACATCGTCGTCACCGGCCGCGCCGTCCCGTGGACCCGGCACATCCTCGACGACCTCGGCTACCAGGGCCTGGCCGTCTGCGGCCAGGGCGCGCAGGTCTACGACGCCGGCGCGCACCGCCTGCTGACGTCGGTGACGCTGGACCGGCAGCTGGCCGGGGTGGCGCTGGCCAAGATCGAGGCGGAGGTCGGCCCGCTCCACCTGGCGGCGAGCCGCGACGGCCTCGACGGCGAGGTGCTGGTGGGCCCGGGCTACGCGGTCCAGGGCACCCTGCCCGCCACGCCCTTCACGGACGCGTCCGACCTGTGGACCGCGCCCCTGAACAAGCTGTACATCCAGCACCCGACGCTGACGGACGACGAGCTCTGCGAGGCGGCGACGCGCACCGCCGGGGGTTTCGTCACCGTCACGATGGCCGGCGCGGGCATCGTCGAGCTTCTCCCCCTGGGGTTGTCCAAGGCGACGGGCCTGTCCCTCGCGGCTCGTCGGCTCGGGATGAAGGCGGCCGACACGATCGCCTTCGGCGACATGCCCAACGACATACCGATGTTCGCCTGGGCCTCCTACGGCGTCGCCATGGCGGACGCCCATGAGGAACTGAAGGCGGTGGCCGACGAGGTGACGTCCTCCCACGACGAGGACGGCATCGCGGTGGTGCTGGAGCGGTTGCTGGGCTGAGCCTTCGTAGCGTGTGCGCGGCGGAGGATGCACGGATCGAACGTGCGCGGGCCTTTCGACCCGACCATGGCTTAGCAAGCCAGTGCCTTACCACTCGGCCAATCCTCCGGGTGGGCGGCCTCACGCGATGTGCGATTCGCGTGCTCGAAGCGGCCGCCCCGGGCAGCTCCCCGTGTGGGGCGGGTTCTACGGAGGGGTAGTGGCTACTCCGGATCCCGCCGCGGGCTGCCCTGAAGGGAGCTGGACGTACTGCCGTGCATGGACATCGTCCCGCTCCTCTCCCAGAACGTGGTGCCGGGCTGCCCGCCCGGCCGTGACGACATCCACTCTGCCCGCCGGGCGAATGGGGCGCCACCGATTAAATCGGCGGTCGGTCCGTGGTGGTGGTCCGGTTACTTCCTGCGCCATCTGCGCCGCCGGGACTTGCTGAAGAACCAGCCCGCGGGCGGCTCGTCGGAGCGCCAGGGCTGCGGCTCCGGTTCCTCGCGGCGCCACTTCGCCGCGAGCATCCGGGCCCGGGCGGACGGCTCGGAGGCTCCGGCGGAGCGTATGAAGTCCTCGTCCAGTACGACGCCGTCGAGGTCGTCCCGGGCGCCGTCACCGGGCCCGGAACCCGGCCGCCCGCCGTCGTCGTACTGAGCCCTCTCGCCCGCCATCCCCGTCCTCCCAGCCGTCCAACTCCCGTGTTGCTTCCCCTGCATCCCGTTCGCCCAGTGTGCCCGGAGGGGGGTGAAGCCTCCGTCAAAGCCGGGGCACGTCACTCCTCGCCGGCGAGCTTCAGGGAGCGCAGCTTCTGTCCGGCGAACCAGGTGGCCAGCACCGTGACGGCCACCAGCAGCACCGTTGCCGTGGTGAGCCCCACGTCCGAGGAGACGAGGTCCCCGCCGGACACCTTCTGAGCAACCGCCAGCGACCACTGCTGGACGCTCAGCGTGCGCGCGCCCGGCACCAGGGAGCCGAACAGCGCCTCCCAGACCAGGGCGTAGACCAGCCCGAACACCACCGCGTGCCGGGAGACCGTGCCGAGCAGCAGGAACAGGGCCGCGTAGGCGATCGAGGCGACCAGGGCGGCCACCGTGTAGGCGACGGCGACCTGCTGGCCGTTGCCGTTCAGGATGAAGCCGGCGATGAGCGTCGGCACCGCGGAGAACACCATGGTCACCGCGATCGCGACGATCAGCTTGGTGAAGATGATGGTCGGCCGTTTGATCGGCTTGGACAGCAGGTACACCACCGAGCCGTCGTCGATCTCCGGGCCGATCGCGCCGGTTCCGGCGATGACGCCGATGATCGGCACCATCGTGGCGAGGGCGAGTCCGCCCAGCAGGTCGGACGCCGTCTGGTCGTCCGCCCCGGCCAGGCCGCGCACCGCCACGGCGATGACGATCAGCAGCATCGGCAGGGCGCCGAGGATGAGGGCCCGGCGGCGGCCGAGCAGGGCCCGGTAGGTGAGCCGGGCGACTGTGGGGTCGTACATCAGGGCCTCCTACGCCGCGACCAGGTACGAGAACACGGACTCAAGGGACTCGTCGGACGGCGAGACCGTGAGCAGCCGGATGCCGTGGTCCCTGGCGACCTTCGGCAGAAGGGCCGTAAAGCGGCCGAAGTCGACGGCCTGGATGCGCAACGCGCCCTCGGTGACGTCGACCTCGATGCCGGACGTCGACGGGTCGGCGATCAGCGCGGCCGCGAGGGTGCGGTCGTCGCTGGAGCGCACCAGGTAGCGGTGCGGCCGGTCGGTCATCAGGCGGCGGATCTTGCGGAAGTCACCGCTGGCGGCGTGCCGGCCGGCGACGACGACCTCGATGTGCCAGGCGAGTTGCTCGACCTCTTCGAGGATGTGGGACGAGAACAGCACCGTGCGGCCCTCGTCGCCCATGCGGCGCAGCAGGTCCATCAGCTGCATGCGCTGGCGCGGGTCCATGCCGTTGAACGGCTCGTCCAGCAGGAGCAGGGAAGGGTCGTGGACGAGGGCGCTGGCCATCTTCACGCGCTGGCGCATGCCCTTGGAGTACGTCTGGATCTTGCGGTCCTGGGCGTATTCCATCTCGACCGTGGCGAGTGCCTTCTGGGCCGCCTTGGCGCCGAGCCCGTGCAGCTCGGCGTTGGCCAGGACGAACTCCTTGCCGGTGAGGAAGTCGTACATCGCCTCCCGCTCGGGGACGACGCCGATGTGCTTGTAGATCTGCTCGTTGCGCCACACGGCCTGGCCGTCGAGGGTGACGGTGCCGGTGGAGGGGGCCAGGAAGCCGCCCATCATGTTGATGAGGGTGGACTTTCCGGCGCCGTTGGGGCCGAGCAGACCGGTGACGCCGGGGCCGATGGTCATCGTGATGTCGTTGACGGCGACCACGTTGCCGAACCAGCGGGAGACGTGGTCGATGTTGAGCGTGGTCACAGTCCCACCTTCTTGTAGCGGCGCATCAGGAGGCCGTAGCTCGCCGCGATGAGGCCCAGGGCGACGACGACGTAGACGACGCCCTCGGCGGTGCTCGGGCCCACCCCGCTGGGGGAGGCGGACGTCGCGCCCAGGAACGCGGACTGCACACCGTCGACGATCGTGATCGGCGAGAACAGCCCGATCCACGGCACGGCGTCGCCGCTGCCCTGGGCGTCGGCGATGGCCTGGAGGGTGGAGACCGCGCCGTAGGTGATGGTCAGCACGGCGATCACGGCCGCGATGCCGAAGCCGCGGCGCGGGGTGAAGGACGCGATGACCAGGCCGATCCCGGCGAAGAGCAGTGAGAGCAGTGCCACGGAGACCAGTCCCTGCGCGAATCCCTTGGTCTGGTCGGCGAAGTCCAGCTTGGCCAGCAGCGCGCCCACGTAGAGCACGAGCAGGGGAGCGGCCGTGAGGACGAACAGCGCCGAGGCGAGCGCCGCGAACTTGGCGCGGACGTAGTCGGCGGTCTCGATGGGCCGCGAGAAGTACAGCGGCACGGTCTTGAAGCGCAGGTCCCGCGAGACGGACTGGGGTGCCTGCGAGGCGACGTACAGGCTGATGACCGCCTGCATGATGACGGCGTAGCGCGTGTAGTCCACCGGCAGGGCGCTGGCCTTGGTGGCGACCGCGACGGCGACCATGATGGCCGCGGGCACGCACATCACCACGAAGAGCAGCATCGGCAGCACCTTGGACTTCACCGAGCGGCCGAGGCCGTAGGAGCCGCGCAGGGACTGCGAGTACAGGGAGCGGCGCGCGTAGGCGCGGCCGAGGCGCGGGCCGTCGTAGCTGCGGTAGCCGATGTTGTGGATGCGGGTCTGGTCACCCGGGGCCGGGGCGGATGTCCCCGTGGAGTGCTCAACCGCCATGGCCGACCGCCTCCTTCCGCTGCTCGCGCTCGTCGCTGCTGGTGAAGACCTCGGAGATGTGGTGCCGGCGCTGCTCCATGCGCACCAGGCCGAGTCCGAGGTCCGCGATCACGTCCCTGACCAGGTCGTACGTGTCCTCTCCCTGCGCGGTGAGCAGCAGGACGTGGCCGGCACCGGGCAGGCCGCTGCCGTCCTCGACGCTCACCCCGCGCGCGTGCAGCGCCTCGCGGACCGCGCGGGTGCCGTCCGGGTGCTCGTCGGTGTCGGTGACCTCGATCGCGAGGGTCGTGGTGGTCTGCGTGAAATCCGTGGTGGAGCTGGAGCGCAGGAGCTTGCCGCCGTCGACGACGACGACGTGGTCGCAGGTGCGCTCCAGCTCGCCGAGGAGGTGGGAGGTGACCAGGACCGAAATGCCGAAGTCGGTGTGGATGCGGCGGATCAGGCCGAGCATCTCGTCACGGCCGACCGGGTCGAGGCCGTTGGTCGGCTCGTCCAGGAAGACCAGCTGCGGGTCGTGGACGAGGGCCTGCGCGAGTTTGACGCGCTGTTTCATGCCGGTCGAGTAGCCGCCGATGGGGCGGTACCGCTCCTCGTACAGCCCGACGTGGCGCAGGGTGTCGGCCGTGCGCTCGCGCGCTGCCGTGGGCGGCAGACCGGACATGCGCGCCATGTGGACGACGAACTCGGTGGCCGAGACGTCCGGCGGCAGGCAGTCGTGCTCGGGCATGTAGCCGACCCGCTCGCGGATGGCGGCGCCCTTGGTGGCGACGTCGAGACCGAGCACTTCGGCTCGGCCCTCGGTGGCGGGGGACAGACCCAGCAGGATCTTGATCAGTGTGGACTTGCCGGCTCCGTTGGCTCCGACGAGTCCGGTCACACCGGGTCCGACGTCCACGGAGAGCCGGTCAAGCGCGGTCACCCGGGGGAACCGCTTGCTCAGGCTTTCGGTCGCGATCACAGTCACCCTTCGAAGGTAGGGGCCGCTCGCGTGGCGGTCGTCACTCCGCAGAGCTGTCTTGGGATCAGCCCTGAGTATTACGGGCCCCTAGGGGGCTGGTCCTCCGGAGTCACCACGCCCGGGAAGCCCCTATTGACGAACTCTCTAACAACTGCCAGATTCGCCGGATGACGTTGCTGACGGGCGCGCGGGAGCGCTGGGTGCGGACCGGCGAAGTCGAGCTGTGCGTGGCCGAGATGGGTGATCCGGGACGGCCGACGGTCGTCCTGGTGCACGGCTACCCGGACAGCAAGGAGGTGTGGTCCGAGGTCGCCGGGGGGCTCGCCGGATGCTTCCACGTGGTCGCGTACGACGTCCGCGGCCACGGCCGGTCGTCGGCGCCGCGGCCGCTGCGGGGCGGTTTCACCCTGGAGAAGCTGACGGACGACTTCCTGGCCGTCGTGGACGCGGTGAGTCCGGACGCGCCGGTGCACCTGGTGGGGCACGACTGGGGCTCGGTGCAGGCCTGGGAGTTCACCACCGTGCAGCGCACCCGGGGCCGCATCGCCTCCTTCACCTCGATGTCCGGGCCGTCCCTCGACCACTTCGGCCACTGGGTCAGCCGGCGCGTGAAGCGGCCCACCCCGCGCCGGGTCGGCCAGCTGCTCGGGCAGGGCGCCCGGTCCTGGTACGTGTACCTGCTGCACACGCCTGTACTGCCCGAGCTCATCTGGCGCGGCCCGCTCGGAGCGCGCTGGCCGCGGATGCTGGAGCGCGTCGAGAAGGTGCCCCGGGGTGACTACCCCACCGCGTCCCTGCCGTCGGACGCGGCCCACGGGGCCTGGCTGTACCGGGACAACGTCCGGCCCCGGCTGCGTGCGCCACGCCCCGACGCGCACGCCCACGCGCCCGTGCAGGTCATCACGCCCCTGGAGGACCGGTTCCTCTCGGAACGGCTCCACGATGAACTGGAGCAGTGGGTTCCACAGCTGACCCGCAGGACGGTCCAGGCGGGGCACTGGATCCCGCGCACCCGCCCGGACCTGCTGGCCTCCTGGATCGACGAGTTCGTGACGTCCGTCGAGGGCGGCAGGCCCCCGGCGGTGGCGAGCGGCGCGCACGCCGAGCGGTTCGGCGGACAGCTCGTGCTGGTCACCGGCGCGGGCAGCGGCATCGGGCGGGCGACAGCGCTCGCCTTCGCGGAGGCCGGAGCGCGCGTGGTGGCCGTCGACCGGAACGCCGGGGCAGCGGTCAGCACCGCCGAGAAGGCCCGTCTGCTGGGCGCCCCCGAGGCCTGGGCGGAGACGGTCGACGTCTCCGACGAGCCGTCCATGGAGAAGCTCGCCGAGAAGGTCACCACCGAGTACGGAGTGGTGGACGTCCTCGTGAACAACGCCGGGATCGGACTGTCCGGTTCCTTCTTCGACACCACGCCGGAACACTGGAAGAAGGTCCTGGACGTCAACCTGTGGGGTGTCATCCACGGCTGCCGGCTCTTCGGCCGGCGGATGGCCGAGCGCGGGCAGGGCGGCCACATCGTCAACGTGGCCTCGGCCGCGGCGTACCAGCCGTCCCGGGCGCTGCCCGCCTACAGCACCTCCAAGGCGGCCGTACTGATGCTCAGTGAATGCCTGCGGGCGGAGCTGGCGGGCCAGGGGATCGGCGTGACGGCGGTGTGCCCCGGGTTCGTCAACACGGCCATCACCTCGACGGCGCACTTCGCCGGAGTCGACGCCCGGGAGGAGAAGCGGCTGCAGAAGCGCGCCGCCCGTCTGTACGGACTGCGCAACTACCCGCCGGAGAAGGTGGCCCGTGCGATCCTGCGGGCGGTGACGCGCAATGTGGCAGTGACGCCGGTGACACCGGAGGCGCGGGGTGCGCGCTGGCTGTCACGGTGGGCGCCGGGAGCACTGCGGGGCATCGCGCGGCTTAAGCCGCCGGTGTGAAGCGAGGCCCAAAACCCCCGCGGTGAAGAGAAGTTGTCCACAGAACCGCCAATTCCCCTGTGGATAACCATACTTGGCTGTGGATCAAACCTCCGAGACGAAACTCGATCGCGTGATGCGCATCTCTCCTGCACCCTGGGGAGATGGACGAAAGACGCACCGTGAAGGTGTCGAAGTACCTGTCGAAGCATCTGCGCCACCAGCCTGAACGCATCGGGCTCACGCTCGACGAGGCCGGCTGGGTCGAGATCGGCACGTTGATCGCCGCAGCCACCGCACACGGCTTCCGGTTCACCCGCGACGAACTGGACCATGTCGTCGCCACCAACGACAAGCGGCGTTTCGCCGTCGAGGGCACCCGGATCCGCGCCAGCCAGGGCCACAGCGTGGACGTAGACCTCGGGCTGGCACCGGCCACCCCGCCCGCGCACCTCTACCACGGCACCGTCGCCCGCAGCCTGGACGCGATCCGGGCCGAGGGACTCCGTCCGATGAACCGGCACGCCGTGCATCTCTCGCCCGACCGGGACACGGCGACCCGTGTCGGAGCCCGCCGGGGGCAGCCGGTCGTGCTCGGGGTGGACGCGTCCGCCATGCACGCCGACGGCCACGTCTTCCACGTCAGCGCCAACGGGGTGTGGCTCACCCACGCCGTACCGCCGCGCTACCTGCGCTTTCCCGGACCGCACTGACCGGGTGGTGTGACCAGACACTCAGGGTGACTGGTTTCACGTGAAACACAGGTGGCCCGCCGGGCTCCCTTAGGCTCGATCCCATGAGTCTGCGCCTGAGCACCGTGATCCTCCCGTACCGCCGCTGGCACGAAGGCGGCCGCGCGGCCTGGACGCGCGCGGAGCAGCTCGGCTTCCACACCGCCTACACCTACGACCACCTGTCCTGGCGCACCTTCCGGGACGGCCCGTGGTTCGGCGCCGTGCCGACCCTCACGGCCGCCGCGAGCGTCACCGACCGGCTGCGGCTGGGCACCCTGGTGACCAGCCCGAACTTCCGGCACCCCGTGACGCTCGCCAAGGACCTGATCTCCCTCGACGACATCTCCGGAGGGCGGGTCACGCTGGGCATCGGCGCGGGCGGCTCGGGCTTCGACGCCACCGCGCTCGGCCAGGAGCCGTGGACACCGCGCGAGCGCGCCGACCGCTTCGCCGAGTTCGTCCCGCTGCTCGACCGGCTGCTCAGCGAGGACGCCGTGTCGTACGAGGGTGACTTCTACTCCGCCCACGAGGCCCGGAACATCCCCGGCTGTGTGCAGCGGCCCCGCCTGCCGTTCGCGGTGGCCGCCACCGGTCCGCGGGGGATGCGGCTCGCCGCCCGGTTCGGCCAGGCGTGGGTGACCACCGGCGACCCGAAACTGTTCGAGAACGGCACCCCCGAACAGTCGATTCAGGCCATTCGCGGGCAGGCGGAGAGGCTCGACGACATCTGCGCCGAGGCCGGCCGGGACATGACCGGCCTCGACCGGGTCCTGCTCACCGGCTTCACACCGGACCGCAACGGCCCGCTGGAGTCCCTGCACGCCTTCGTGGACTTCGCCGGACGCCATGCGGAGCTGGGCTTCACGGAGATCGTGATCCACTGGCCGATCCCCGATTCGCCGTTCGCCGCGGAGGAGAAGATCTTCGAGCAGATCGCGATGGAGGCCCCGGCGCAGCTGCGCTGAGCGTGGAGCATGGACGGGCGGGCCGGGGAGTCCCTGGTGAGGACGGTATCCACTCACCTGTGCGGAGCCCCGCACGCCCGTGCAGGCATGTGCGGGACAATGGCCGGGTGACCTCAGCGACCCGACAGCCCGAGACCGCGGCCGAGACCCTCCCGCCGCGGCTGATCGCCACCGACCTCGACGGCACCCTGCTGCGCGACGACAAGTCGGTGTCCCCGCGTACGGTCGCCGCGCTGGCCGCCGCCGAGGAGGCGGGCATCGAGGTCTTCTTCGTCACGGGCCGCCCGGCCCGCTGGATGGACGTCGTCAGCGACCACGTGCACGGCCACGGCCTGGCCATCTGCGGCAACGGCGCCGCCGTGGTCGACCTGCACGGCGGCCCGGGCGCCCACCGGTTCGTCAAGGTACGGGAGCTGGCCAGGGAGAACGCCCTGGACGCCGTACGGCTGCTGCGCGACGCGGCGCCGGGCACCGTGTACGCGGTGGAGCAGACGTACGGCTTCTACCAGGAGCCGGCGTACCCGAAGCTGCACATGGAGATACCGGACAGCCTCGCCCCGGCCGAGACACTGCTGGGCCCGGACCACCCGGCCGCCGCGGAGCCGGTGCTGAAGATCCTCGCCTACCACCCCGAGATCGACCCCGACGCCTTCCTGACCCTGGCCCGCCTCGCCATCGGCGACCGTGCCAACGTCACCCGCTCCAGCCCCAGCGCCCTGCTGGAGATCAGCGGCCCGGGAGTGTCCAAGGCCAGCACCCTCGCCCTGTGCTGCGCCGAGCGCGGCATCTCGCACGAGCAGGTCGTCGCCTTCGGCGACATGCCGAACGACGTCGAGATGCTGACCTGGGCCGGCCGGTCGTACGCGATGGGCAACGCCCACCCAGACGTGATCGCCGCCGCCTCAGGCCGGACGGTCGCGAACAACGAGGACGGGGTGGCGGTCGTGATCGAGCAGTTGCTGACGGAACTGCCGTAGCCGCCGGGGCCGGGGTGTCTCAGAGGGACACCCCGCGCGCCGCCAGCCACGACACCGGGTTCACCGCCGAGCCCGTCTCCGGCGTGACCCGGACCTCGAAGTGCAGGTGCGGCCCGGTGGAGTTGCCCGTGGTGCCCGACTGGCCGATCCACTGGCCCGGGCTGACGTGCTCCCCCTGGTCGACCGCGAGGGAGGCGAGATGGGCGTACTGCGTGTAGTAGCCGTCCGCGTGTTTGAGCACGATCTCCATGCCGAAGGCACCGCCGCAGGACACCTTCACCACCCGGCCCGCCCCCACGGCTCGCACGGGCGTGCCGATCGGCACCGCGAAGTCCTGCCCGGTGTGCCGGCTGGACCACCGCGCACCACCGCTGCCGTAGGACGCGGACAGGGCGTACGTCTCGACCGGCGCGACCCAGTCGCCGTCGGTGAACCCCGTCTCCGGCTGGTCGAGCCGGACGGCTCCGCGGCACGCACCGGCCGCGACCGCGGCGTCCGCCTCCCCTTGGAGCCGCGTGCGGGCCGTCTCCAGCTTCTGCTCGATGTCGGCCTTCAGCCCGGCGAGTTGGAGGTTGCGCTTCTCCAGCGCCTGCCACCGGTCCGCGGCCCTGGCCTCGTCCGCCGCCAGCCGTGCCTCGGCGCGCTGGTTCCTGGAGATCGCGTTGTTCACGGCCAGATGCGCCTGCGAGAAGGCGTGCTGACCTCGCATCAGACCGTCGGGGCTGTCGGCGAGGATCATGTGCGCGGCCACCGGCAGGCCACCGCTGGTGCGGTACTGGGCCCGGGCGATCCGGCCCAGGTCCTCGTGCAGGGCGGCGATGTGCCGCCGCTGCGCGTCCAGGAGTTCCTCCGCCCGCTGTGCTTCGGCCCGCTGCCTCTCGGCCTCCTCGCGGCCGGCCTCGTACTGCTGTGTCGCCACCGCGGCCTCCTCGTACAGCCGCGCCACCTCGGCGCTGAGGCCTGCCTCCGCGCCGGTCCCGGTGCCCCTCCCGGGTTCCTCGGGCGCCGCCGTCGGCCGGGCCGCGAGCACGGTCAGCGCGCACAGCAGGACCGGAACCACTAGCCGATGGCGGCGATATGAGCGCATGTCAGCGATCGTCGCCCAGCACGGCGGGCCCGGTCCTGTTCATGTCGTACGGCTGGGGGACCGACTGCGCCGAACGGCCCAGTGCGCACCCGCCCCGCCCGCTACCGCGCTCCCGCCACCGACTTCGACGCCGACTCCCGCTCGGCCATCTCCCGCAACGGGCCGTCCATCGCCAGCAGCTCAGCGTAGGGACCTCGCTGGACCACCCGTCCCCGGTCCAGCACGATCACCTCGTCGACCGCTTCGAGGCCCGCCAGCCGGTGCGTGATGAGCAGCGTCGTGCGGCCCTCGGTCGCGGCCAGCAGATCAGCGGTGAGCGCGTCGGCGGTCGGCAGGTCGAGGTGCTCCGCGGGCTCGTCCAGTACCAGGACGGGGAAGTCGGCCAGCAGCGTCCGGGCCAGCGCCAGACGCTGCCGCTGGCCTCCCGACAGACGCGCCCCGTGCTCGCCCACGAGCGTGTCGAGGCCGTCGGGCAGACTGTCGGCCCAGTCCAGCAGCCGGGCGCGGCGCAGCGCGGCACGCAGCTGGTCGTCGGTGGCGTCCTTCCTGGCGAGCAGCAGGTTCTCACGCAGCGAACTGTCGAAGAGATGCGCGTCCTGCGCACACAGTCCGACGAGCCCCCGTACGTCGTCGCTGTGCAGCGCGTAGGCGTCCACGCCCGCCAGCCCGTACGAACCGGCCCTCGCGTCGAGGAACCGCAGCAGGACCTGCGCCAGCGTGGTCTTGCCGGAGCCGGAGGGTCCGACCACGGCGATCCGGCAGCCCTCGTCGAGGGTCAGGTCGAGCCCGGCGAGCGCGTCCCGCTGCTGCCCGGCGTACCGGGCGGTGAGCCCTCTGATCACGACCGGGAAGGGTGAAGCGGGCGCCTGCCGGGGCCGCTCCGGCTCCTTTACGGGCTCCGGGGCGTCCAGCACCTCGTACACCCGCTCCGCGCTCCGGCGCACGCGCTGCCGGTACTGCACGGCGAGCGGCAGCCCGAGCACGGCCTCGAAGGCGGCGAGCGGAGTCAGGACGACGACGGCCATGGTCACGCCGTCCAGCCGCCCCGCGGCGACGGCCTGCGCACCGGTCAGGGCGGCGGCCGTGACGGTCAGACCGGAGATCAGCGCGGTGAGACCGTCGCCGAGGGCCGTGGCGGTGGCGGCGCGTGAGGCGATCCGGGTCAGCGCCCGGTCGGCCTCGCGGGCCTGGGCGGTCCGCGCGGGCAGGGCACCGGCGACGGTCAGCTCCGCGGTGCCGGTGAGCAGATCGGCCACCCGCGTCGCGAGCACCCCGCGGGCGGGCGCCAGCCGGTGCTCGGCCCGCCGGGCCACCGTGCCGGTGATCAGCGGCACGCCGACCCCCGCCGCCAGGAGCCCGGCTGCGAGCACCGCTCCGGCCTCGGGCAGCAGCCATGCCGTGAAGCCGACCGACGCGGCCGACACGACGACGGCCGCCCCGGCCGGCAGCAGCCACCGCAGCCAGTAGTCCTGCAGCGCGTCCACGTCCGCGACCAGCCGGGAGAGCAGATCACCCCGGCGGACCCGGCGCAGCCCGGCCGGCGCCAGCCGCTCCAGCCTGCGGAACACCGCGACCCGGGTGTCCGCAAGCATCCGCAGCACGGCGTCGTGCGACACCAGCCGCTCGGCGTACCGGAACACGGCCCGCCCGATCCCGAACGCCCGCGTCGCGGTGACCGCCATCATCAGATACAGCACGGGCGGCTGCTGCGAGGCCCGCGAGATCAGCCAGCCGGAAGTGGCCATGAGCCCCACGGCGCTCCCCAGCGCGAGGCTCCCGAGCAGCAGCGCGAGTCCCAGCCGCCCGCGCCGGGCACCGGACATGGCGCGGACACGGGCGAGGACGCCGCCCGGAGCCGCCTGCCCGACGGCCCCGTCCGGAGTGGGCAGACCGACGGGCGCGGCCGGGGCGGTCGGCTCGTCCTCGACGGGCCGCGTTCCGGCACCCCGGGCCACCGCGGACGCCACGGTCACAGCGGCGGGGGTTTCGGGCTCCGTCAGCCGCACGACCCGGTCCGCGACCTCCAGCAGCGCCGGCCGGTGGACCACCAGCAGCACCGTACGGCCGGCCGCGAGGCGCCGCACCGCCGCGACGACCTCGGCCTCGGTGGCCCCGTCCAGCGCCGCCGTCGGCTCGTCGAGCAGCAGCACGGGCCGGTCCGCGAGGAACGCCCTGGCCAGCGCGAGCCGCTGCCGCTGCCCGGCCGACAGCCCGGCGCCGTCCTCACCAAGCAGGGTGTCCACGCCCTCGGGCAACGTGTCGACGAACTCCAGCGCCCCGGCGTCCCGCAGCGCCTGCCGTACGGCGTCGTCGTCTGCGTCGGGCCGGGCCAGCCGTACGTTCTCGGCAATCGTCCCGGCGTACAGGTGCGGCCGCTGCGGTACCCACGCGATCCGGGAACGCCACGCCTCCAGGTCGGCACCGGCGAGATCGACTCCCCCGGCCCGCACCCGGCCCTCGTCCGGTCGCACGAACCCCAGCAGCACACTCAGCACCGTCGACTTGCCGGCGCCGCTCGGCCCGACCAGCGCGACCGTCTCCCCGGGCTCGACGCTGAAGGTCACGTCCGAGACGGCGTCCGCCGACCGCCCCGGATACCGGACGGTCACGCCCTCGAAGGACAGCGCACCCTCCGGCACGGCCGCGGAACCGGACGCCGGGACGGGCGTCTCCAGAACCTCGAAGATCTCCTCGGCGGCGGCGAGCCCTTCGGCCGCCGCGTGGTACTGCGCCCCGACCTGCCGCAACGGCAGATACGCCTCGGGCGCGAGGATCAGGATGACGAGACCGATGTACAGGTCCATCTCTCCGTGCACCAGCCGCATGCCGATCGTCACGGCGACCAGCGCCACCGAGATCGTCGCGAGCAGCTCCAGGGCGAAGGAGGAGATGAAGGCGATCCGCAGCGTCCGCATGGTCGCCCGCCGGTACTCGCCGGTGATCCGCCGGATCGACTCGGCCTGCGCCTTGGCCCGGCCGAAGACCTTCAGCGTCGGCAGCCCCGCGACGACGTCCAGGAAGTGCCCGGAGAGCCGCGACAGCAACTGCCACTGACGGTCCATCCGGGACTGGGTCGCCCAGCCGATGAGCACCATGAAGACCGGGATGAGCGGGAGGGTGCCCACGATGATGGCCGCGGAGACCCAGTCCTCGGTGACGATCCGCGCCAGCACCGCCACCGGCACGACCACCGCGAGACCCAACTGCGGCAGATACCGGGAGAAGTAGTCGTCGAGGGCGTCCACCCCCCGGGTGGCCAGGGCGACCAGCGAACCGGTCCGCTGCCCACTCAGCCAGCCCGGCCCCAGCTCGGCGGAACGCTCCAGGAGCAGCCCCCGCAGCTCGGACTTCACCGCCGCGCTCGCCCGGTGCGCGGCGAGCTCGGTGAGCCAGCCGACCAGCGCCCGGCCGACCGCGACGGCGGCCAACAGCATCAGGGGAGTGCCGAGTTCGGACACCGCCATGCGGTGCTGGAACGCGCCGACGACCACCTCGGCGATGAGCATCGCCTGCGCGATGACCAGCCCCGCCCCGACGGCGCCCAGGGCCACGACCGCTGCCAGGAAGAACCGGGTGGCACGGGCGTACCGGAGCAGACGCGGATCGATTGGTTTCACGTGAAACACACCTCAGTGCACGGTCTCGGCGATGTGCTGCGTACCGATCCGCTTGCGGAACACCCAGTACGTCCAGCCCTGGTAGAGCAGGACGACCGGAGTGGCGATCCCGGCACACCAGGTCATGATCTTCAGTGTGTACGGGCTGGACGAGGCGTTGGTGACCGTCAGGCTCCAGTCCGGGTTCAGCGTCGACGGCATGACGTTCGGGAAGAGCGTCAGGAAGAGCATCGCCACCGTGGCCACGATGGTGAGCCCGGACAGGGCGAACGCCCAGCCCTCCCGCCCGGCCCGTGCCGCGACCAGGGCGATGAGGAGCGACACCACGGCCGCGACCATCGCCACCAACGACGAACCGTCACCCCGGTCGGCCTGCGTCCACAGCAGGAAGGCCAGGGCCAGCAGGGCGGTCACCAGCCCGACGCGCAGCGCCAGCTTCCGCGCCCGCTCCCGGATCTCCCCAACGGTCTTGAGCCCGACGAACACCGTCCCGTGGAAGGTGAACAGCGACAGCGTGACCAGCCCGCCCAGCAGCGCGTACGGGTTGAGCAGGTCCAGGACGCCGCCGGCGTAGTTGAAGCCCTGGTCGATCTTCACGCCGTGGACGATGTTGGCGAAGGCCACACCCCACAGGAACGCGGGCAGCAGCGAGGCCCAGAAGATCGCCGTCTCCCAGTTGCGCTGCCAGTTCTCCTCGGGCCGCTTCACGCGGTACTCGAAGGCGACACCCCGGACGATCAGGCAGACCAGGATGAGCAGCAGGGGCAGGTAGAAGCCGGAGAAGAGCGTGGCGTACCACTCGGGGAAGGCGGCGAAGGTCGCGCCGCCCGCCGAGAGCAGCCACACCTCGTTGCCGTCCCAGACGGGGCCGATGGTGTTGATCAGCACCCGCTTCTCGGGCCGGTTGCGGGCGAGCAGCTTCGTGAGCACGCCGACCCCGAAGTCGAAGCCCTCCAGGAAGAAGTAGCCGGTCCACAGGACGGCGATCAGGACGAACCAGACGTCGTGCAGTTCCATGACTGTGCAGCTCCCTCGGCCTAGTACGAGAAGGCCATCGGCTTGTCGGCGTCACGGGAGTCGCCGCCGATCTTCGTGGGCGGGTTGAGGTCGGCCTCGGTGAGCTCGGGCGGGCCCGCCTTGACGTACTTGACCAGCAGCTTGACCTCGATGACGGCGAGGATCGCGTACAGCGTGGTGAAGACGACCATCGAGGTGATGACCTCGGCCGTGGAGACACCGGGGGAGACCGCGTCACGCGTCTGGAACAGGCCGTAGACGACCCACGGCTGGCGGCCCATCTCGGTGAAGATCCAGCCCCAGGAGCTGGCGATCAGCGGGAAGCCCAGAGTGAGGATCGCGATGCGCCAGTACCACTTGGTGAGGGTCGGGCCGAGCGCCTTCTTCGGCAGCAGCACGAGATGCGGTACCTCGTCGTCGCCCACCCTCAGGCGCTGCGGCAGCATGAACTTCTTGCGGGTCAGCCACAGCCCGGCCAGGCCGATGGCGAACGACGTCATGCCGAAGCCGATCATCCACCGGAAGCCCCAGTAGGCGACGGGGATGTTGGGCCGGTAGTCACCGGGCCCGTACTTCTCCTGCTCGGCCTTGTTGATGTCGTTGATGCCGGGCACGTACGAGGTGAAGTCGTCCTTCGCGAGGAAGGACAGCAGGCCGGGGATCTCGATGGCGACCTTGTTGTGGCCCTTGTCGACGTCGCCGACGGCGAAGACAGAGAAGGGAGCCGGCTTCTCGCCGTCCCACAGCGCCTCGGCCGCGGCCATCTTCATCGGCTGCTGCTGGTACATGATCTTGCCGAGCACGTCGCCGCTGATCGCGGTGAGGAGGCCGCCGATGACGACGGTGACCAGGCCCAGCCGGAGCGAGGTCTTCATCACGGGGACGTGCTTCTTGCGGACCAGGTGGAAAGCGGCGATGCCGACCATGAAGGCGCCACCGGTCAGGAAGGCCGCGGTGAGCGTGTGGAAGACCTGGGCGAGGGCGGTGTTCTGGGTCAGCACCAGCCAGAAGTCGGTTAGCTCGGCCCGGCCCTTCGCCTCGTTGATCCGGTAGCCCACCGGGTGCTGCATCCACGAGTTGGCAGCGAGGATGAAGTAGGCCGACAGGATCGTGCCGATCGAGACCATCCATATGCAGGCCAGGTGGATCTTCTTCGGCAGTTTGTCCCAGCCGAAGATCCACAGACCGATGAAGGTCGACTCGAAGAAGAAGGCGATCAGGGCTTCGAAGGCCAGCGGCGCACCGAACACATCACCGACGAAGCGCGAGTAGTCCGACCAGTTCATGCCGAACTGGAACTCCTGCACGATGCCGGTGACCACGCCCATCGCGATGTTGATCAGGAAGAGCTTGCCCCAGAACTTCGTCGCCCGGAGGTACTTCTCCTTCTCCGTCCGCACCCATGCCGTCTGCAGGCCGGCCGTGAGCGCGGCCAGGGAGATCGTCAGGGGGACGAACAGAAAGTGGTAGACGGTGGTGATGCCGAACTGCCATCGCGCCAGGGTCTCCGGCGCCAAAGCCAGGTCCACGTCGCCGCTCCTTACCTACGCTTGTGAAAGCGTTCACATTCACAAGCCATTATGCAGCACGCACTTTCGAGCCCTGGAGGGGGTCCCCTGTCGCGCCGGTCACACCCGACCTCTTGGCCCGAACTTCAACATATTGTTGAATCGACGGCATGCAGACACCCACACCGCTACGGATACGAATCTCCTGGCCGGCGGGCCATCTCACGGCGTCACTCGACGACACCCCGACCAGTCAGGCCCTGGCCAAGGCACTGCCCCTCGTCTCGACAGCGCGCACCTGGGGCATGGAGGTGTACTTCGACACGGGAGTCTCGGTTTCACGTGAAACAGGCGCCCGCGAGGTCGTCGAGCCGGGCACCGTCGCCTTCTGGACCGACGGCGACGCCCTCGCCCTCCCCTACGGCCCCACGCCGATCTCACGGGGCGACGAGTGCCGCCTCGCAAGCCCGTGCAACGTCCTGGGCCGCCTCGACGGCGACCCCGGTCTGCTCGCGACACTGCGGGACGGCGAACCCGTACGCGTGGAACTCCTGGAAGCCTGAGCCGACTCTCGGAGGCAGTGGCTACAGCTCCTTGCGGAACCCTTCCGACACCTTCAGGAAGATGTCGTTCGCCTCGGCCTCCCCGACAGTGACCCGCACCCCCTCACCCGGGAACGGCCGGATCACCACACCCGCCTGCTCACACGCCTGAGCGAACGCGACCGTGCGCTCCCCCAGCCGCAGCCACACGAAGTTGGCCTGGGTCTCGGGCACGGTCCAGCCCTGCGAGCGCAGCCCGTCGACCACGCGCGTGCGCTCGCACACCAGCGAGCCCACCCGGCCGAACAGTTCGTCCTCGGCCCGCATCGAGGCGATCGCCGCCTCCTGCGCAAGCTGGCTCACGCCGAACGGCACCGCCGTCTTGCGCAGCGCCGCGGCCACCGGTTCGTGGGCGATGGCGAAACCGACGCGCAGGCCGGCGAGGCCGTACGCCTTGGAGAAGGTCCGCAGCACGCACACATTGGGCCGGTCACGGTAGAGCTCGACGCCGTCCGGCACCTCGGGATCGCGGATGAACTCGCGGTAGGCCTCGTCGAGGACCACCAGCACATCGCTCGGGACCCGGTCCAGGAAGCGCTCCAGCTCAGCCCGCCGCACCACCGTGCCCGTGGGGTTGTTGGGGTTGCAGACGAAGATCAGCCGCGTCCGGTCGGTGATCGCGTCGGCCATCGCGTCGAGGTCGTGCACGTCCCCGGGCGTCAGCGGCACCTGCACCGACGTCGCGCCGCTGATCTGCGTGATGATCGGGTACGCCTCGAACGAGCGCCAGGCGTAGATCACCTCGTCGCCCGGGCCGGAGGTGGCCTGGATCAGCTGCTGGGCGACACCGACCGAACCGGTACCGGTGGCCAGGTGGGAGAGAGGCACGCCGAACCGCTCGGACAGCTCGTTCATCAGCGCCGTACAGGCCATGTCCGGGTAGCGGTTGAAGTTGCCGGCCGCCGCCGTCACGGTCTCCATCACGCCGGGCAGCGGCGGATACGGGTTCTCGTTGGAGGACAGCTTGTAGGCCACCGGGCCACCCGCCGCAGCGGGCTTGCCCGGCTTGTAGGTGGGGATCCCCTCCAGCTCGGCGCGCAGCTTGGGGCTCGTCTCGCTCACCGCAGTCCTCCTCGTGAAGACCGGCGGCCCATGACCGCCGCCGACATCCAATACTCCTCACCTTATGAGGATTCGGCGCCGCTGCGTATAGCAACGACCGAGCAGCGGGCTCAGGACCTCCCCCTCCCACCGGCATCAGGGGCATCACCGCACCAAGGCGTACGAATCCAGGGGCGCGCCTCACATATATCTACGCGCCGGTGGTGCACGCCGTGGCGCGCATCCCTCGTGCAGGTGAGTTGAGACCTCTTCGCAACATCACCCCCGTGGCAGGCCCGTGCGCGCCGACAAGACACGTACTGTCATGAAAGCGCTCAACACCCTTTGTTTCCAATGCAATTGCCAGTCAATGATCATGCAGAAACGTGCCTGTCAACGCGTGCATATGCGTCCGCACTACCCCACCGCATGAGCCCTACTATCGGCTCGCCATGACAGCAGCAGGGAAGCACCAGGTGAGCCGCGCGGAAACCTCACGTCGAGGCAGCAGGCCGGGTCGGGCGGGCATCAGAGACGTGGCCGCCGCAGCCGGAGTCTCCATCACGACCGTCTCCGACGCCCTCAACGGCAAGGGCCGGCTCCCGGACGCCACCCGGCGCCATGTCCGCGAGGTCGCCGACCGACTGGGCTACCGCCCCTCGGCCGCCGCCCGGACCCTCCGTACCGGCAAGTCGGGACTCATCGGCCTGACCGTGACCACGTACGGGGATGAACCTTTCACCTTCACGGAGTTCGCGTACTTCGCGGAAATGGCGCGGGCCGCCACCTCCGCCGCGCTCGCCCGCGGCTACGCCCTCGTCATCCTGCCCGCGACCTCCCGCCACGACGTGTGGTCGAACGTCGCCCTGGACGGCACCGTCGTCATCGACCCCTCCGACCAGGACCCGGTCGTCAGCGAACTCGTCCGGCAAGGTCTGCCGGTCGTCTCCGACGGGCGCCCGGCCGGCGCGCTGCCGGTCACCGCCTGGGTCGACAACGACCACGAGGCCGCCGTCCTCGGCATCCTCGACCACCTGGCCGCCGCCGGCGCCCGCCGGATCGGCCTGCTCACCGGCACGTCGACGGACACGTATACCCACCTGTCGACCACGGCCTACCTGCGCTGGTGCGAGCGGGTGGGCCAGGATCCGGTGTACGAGGCCTACCCGGCGCACGATCCGTGCGCGGGAGCCGTGGCCGCCGACCGGCTGCTCGCCCGGCCCGACCGACCCGACGCGGTCTACGGACTGTTCGACCCGAACGGCACCGACCTGCTCGCCGCGGCCCGCCGCTACGGCCTGCGCGTCCCGGACGACCTGCTGCTGGTCTGCTGCAGCGAGTCCACCGTGTACGCCAACACCGAGCCGCCGATCACCACGCTCTCCCTGAAGCCGCGCCGCATCGGCACGGCGGTGGTGCAGCTCCTCATCGACGCCATCGAGGGAGTGGAATCCGACCGGCCCGTGGAGCAGGTCATACCGACGGAGCTGATCGTGCGCACCTCGTCCCAGCGACGCTCGCCGCGCACGACGGTCAGCCCGCCGCGGTCACCCGAGGAGACGTAGGTCCCGCTCGCGGGTAAAGGGAAGGTCGTACTCCTGGGGAGAAACAGGGCCGGTCCCCCGGAGAGAAGGGATCGTTCTCGCGAAGAGCAGAAGAGCGAGGACGGTCACACGGTGGTCAAAGCCCGGCCCAATCGGGGCGAAAGCCGCGGTGAACTGGACTCTTGCTCTGATTCACCACCCCTGGGTCATCACATGGCGCGATCCGCATTCCTATGATGGGCCCACGACACCCGCGGGCCGCTACGACCAGGCAGTCCGATGCGGTGCAATGCGGCGCGATGGTGGAGGGGTCGATGACTCAGGGGGCCGGTCAGGGACCCGAGGTGGAGCGGACGGCGACGTTGCGCGACTTCCGGGTGCCCGCGTACGTCCACGAGACCGGTCCGTACGTCCACAGCGTCCACCCCGGTGACGTCGCCCCGCCGCCCGAGGAGGCCTACCCCGAGGGGTACACGCCGACCGAGCGCGACCTTCCCGTCATCAACCGGGGTGACACTGTCCAGGTGACCGTGGACCCCGAGACCGCCGCCGCCCCGCAGGCCACCGGGCAGGGCCCGCTGTACGTCGTGGGTGACGTGCACGGCTACCTCGACCAGCTGGTGTCGGCCCTCCAGGAGAAGGGCCTGCTCGACGCCGCCGGAAACTGGTGCGCGGGCACCGCCCGGCTGTGGTTCCTCGGCGACTTCACCGACCGCGGGCCGGACGGCATCGGCGTCATCGACCTCGTGATGCGGCTGTCCGCCGAGGCCGCCGCGGCCGGCGGCTACTGCAAGGCGCTCATGGGCAACCACGAGCTGCTGCTGCTCGGTGCCAAGCGGTTCGGCGACACCCCCGTCAACTCCGGCGCGGGCACCGCCACCTTCCAGGCGGCGTGGCTCCTCAATGGCGGCCAGAAGACCGACATGGACCGCCTCCAGGACCACCACCTGCAATGGATGTCGCGCCTCGACGCCATCGAGGAGGTCGACGGCCACCTGCTCGTCCACTCCGACACCACCGCCTACCTCGACTACGGCCGCTCCATCGAAGAGGTCAACGACACCGTCCGCGAGACAATCACCCGCAACGACGCGGACGAGGTCTGGGACCTGTTCCGCAAGTTCACCAAGCGGTTCTCCTTCCGCGACGAGGGCGGTGCGGACGCCGTGCGCTCCCTGCTCGATACGTACGGGGGCACCCGCATCGTTCACGGGCACAGCCCGATTCCGTATCTGCTGGGCGAGGTCGGCTCCGAGGACGACGAGGACAACCGCGACCCCGTGATCGAGGGACCGCACGTCTACGCCGACGGACTCGCCATCGCGATGGACGGCGGCGTGACCATGGCCGGAAAGCTACTGGTCCAGCAACTGCCGCTGGATACGTGAACGTTCACCGGGCAGGCGTTCCCCTTCGGAGGACTGGGCCGGTGACGGGTCAATTTCGGTAAACCCCCTGTCACCGCATACCGTCACCGCTCTACCATCGGCTTATCCGTAGCAGGCTCCCCTCCGTTTCTGCCCGACGGCTCGTCAGCATGCCGAGCCCCAAGCCCTACGGAGCATCGGGGGATGCACATGAACAGCGTTCCGCAGCACCTGTTGAGCGAGGACCGCCAGGAATACGAGCGGATCCTCGATGAGGCGCTGCGCTCCGCACCACACCGTCCCGAACTGGCCGCTGTGGGTCAGCGGCTCAACCCCGAACAACTGCGCACCATGGCGCTGAACGCGACCGCACTCATCACGGCGGCCGCGTCGGCCGAGTACCAGCACTACGTCAAGGTCCGCGACGAACTGCGACAGCCGGCGTCGGCCGGCTCGCAGGCCGTGCGCGACTCAGGTTCCGCCGAACCGGGTACGGGTGCGTCGGGGCTCGCCGCCACCATGGGCGGGGTCGCCGAAACCGCCGGCGCGGGTGCCGTCGCCGTCGTCGCCGTCCTCGCGCCCGTCCTCGCCGGAACGGCCGCGGCGATCTTCCTCCTCGTCGGCTACATCCTGCGGATGCTCGACCCGGATCAGGGATTCGCCCGGACCATGCTCACCACGGGCTGGGTGTTCGGCGCCGTGACCGCGGTGGCGATTCTCGTCGCCGCGGTGGGACTGCTGCTCACGGCCCTGCGGAACAAGCCCACGGCCGAAGGCGGACCGTACGGCGAACTGCAGGGCGAAGTGGCCCAGGCCAAGGAGGCCTGGCACGAGGCCCTGCTGGAACGCGGCATCCTGCCCTTCCTGCGGGAAGCCCTCGTCGACCCCGGCGCGGCGGCGGCACTGCACCACACGCCCTCGTCCACGCCGGTCAGCCGCATGCCGCACCTCGGCTACGGCCGCCCGGGGTTCACCAGCCCGGACGACGGCGACCGCGGCTCGCGCCCCAGCTTCAGCAGCCCGGACTACACCAGCCCGGACTTCGGAGGGCCGGAGCACCAGCCGGAGTAGGCCCGGAGTAGCACCCGCCGGAGTCCGTCCGAGCGGCGGATCCGAACCGGCGGTTCCGAACCGGCGGATCCAGCGGGCGGATCCGAGTGGCGGACCCACAGGCCGGGGGGCCATCGGCCCCCGGGCCTGTTGCACGGCCGGATCAGTCCGCGATGGGCAGGTACACGCGGTTCCCGCTCGCCGCGAACTCCTTCGACTTCAGGGCCATGCCCTCCTCGATCTCGGTCCGTGTGCCGCCGTGTTCACGGCGGATGTCCTGCGAGATCTTCATACTGCAGAACTTGGGACCGCACATCGAGCAGAAGTGAGCCGTCTTGGCGGGCTCGGCGGGCAGGGTCTCGTCGTGGAACTCCCGTGCCGTGTCCGGGTCGAGGGCCAGGTTGAACTGGTCCTCCCACCGGAATTCGAAACGGGCGTCGGACAGCGCGTCGTCCCACTCCTGCGCACCCGGGTGCCCCTTGGCGAGGTCGGCTGCGTGGGCGGCGATCTTGTAGGTGATGACGCCGGTCTTGACGTCGTCACGGTTCGGCAGGCCCAGGTGCTCCTTGGGCGTGACGTAGCAGAGCATCGCCGTGCCCCACCAGGCGATCATCGCGGCACCGATGCCGGAGGTGATGTGGTCGTACGCCGGGGCGACGTCCGTGGTCAGCGGGCCGAGCGTATAGAACGGAGCTTCATCGCAGATCTCCTGCTGAAGGTCGATGTTCTCCTTGATCTTGTGCATCGGGACGTGGCCCGGGCCCTCGATCATGGTCTGTACGTTGAAACGCTTCGCGATCCGGTTGAGTTCCCCGAGCGTGCGCAGCTCCGCGAACTGCGCCTCGTCGTTGGCGTCCGCGATCGATCCGGGGCGCAGGCCGTCCCCGAGCGAGTACGTGACGTCGTACGCGGCGAGGATCTCGCAGAGCTCCTCGAAGTTCTCGTACAGGAACGACTCCTTGTGGTGCGCGAGGCACCACGCGGCCATGATCGAGCCACCGCGGGAGACGATGCCGGTCTTGCGGTTCGCGGTCAGCGGCACGTACGCGAGGCGCACGCCCGCGTGGACCGTCATGTAGTCCACGCCCTGCTCGGCCTGCTCGATGACCGTGTCCTTGTAGATCTCCCAGGTCAGTTCTTCGGCCCGGCCGTCGACCTTCTCCAGCGCCTGGTAGAGCGGCACGGTGCCGATGGGGACGGGGGAGTTGCGCAGAACCCACTCACGCGTGGTGTGGATGTTGCGGCCGGTGGAAAGGTCCATGACCGTGTCGGCGCCCCAGCGGGTCGCCCAGGTCATCTTCTCGACCTCCTCCTCTATGGAGGACGTCACGGCCGAGTTGCCGATGTTGGCGTTGACCTTCACCAGGAACCGCTTGCCGATGATCATCGGCTCGATCTCCGGGTGGTTGACGTTGGCCGGCAGTACGGCCCGGCCCACCGCGATCTCGTCGCGCACGACCTCGGGCGCAACGTTCTCCCTGATGGCGACGTACTCCATCTCGGGCGTGATCTCGCCGCGGCGGGCGTAGGCGAGTTGCGTGACCGCCTGCCCGGCCCTGCCGCGGCGCGGCTGGCGGGGCCGGCCGGGGAAGACGGCGTCCAGGTTACGGAGGCCGCCGCGGGGCGAGGTGTGCTTGATGCCGTCGTCCTCGGGACGGACGGGGCGGCCCGCGTACTCCTCGGTGTCGCCGCGGGCGATGATCCAGTTCTCGCGCAGCGGCGACAGGCCCCTGCGGACGTCGGTGTCGACGAGTGGATCGGTGTACGGGCCCGACGTGTCGTACAGCGTGACCGACCGGCCGTTGGTGAGGTGCACCTGACGGACCGGCACGCGCAGGTCGGGGCGGGTGCCCTCGATGTACGCCTTGTGCCAGCCGATGGACTTCCCGGCCTCCTCGGACTTCTCGTCCTGAACGGAGGCAGGCGTGCGTGCGTCCTTGTTGGTCATCAGACCTACTCCCTACGCCGGCATTACCCGGTAACAGGTTCGGCGGTCGACGCAGCGGTTTCCGTCCGGCGACGTTCCGTGTGAAACATCACTCGACTCCGGCGATGTTTCATGTGAAACATCGCCGGGACGGAGGTCAGCGCCCTCTCAGCCCGGTGCTCCGAGCTCCCGCGTGTACAAAAGGTGCCTCCACGCTAGCGGCAATTCTGGCGCGGTGAACAGAGGGCCCCCCTCGTTCTTGCGATGATCGGTCGGTGACCACGACGCAGCGTCCCCCCTACCCACCGCCCGAGCCGCCCCGCGGATCCGGCGCCGGAAACGGCAACGGCCGTGGTAACGGCCATGATTTCGCCGCCAGAGGCGGGCAGGGGCAAGCCAGGCGGCAGGGACCCGGGCCCGGATACGGGCATGACCGGGGTGACGAGCGTTTCGGCCCCTCGGGCGGCGGTGAGTACGGACCGGGCTTCGGTGGCGGCCCGGGTGCAGGTTCGTCCAGTGGCCACGGTGCTCCCGCGGGCGGTCAGGGTCCCGGCCACGGCCCCGGTGGTGGGCCCGGTGGCGGCGACGGGTATGGCCACGGTCACGGTGCCGGTGGCGGCTACGGCCATGGCGGAGACGACGGGCGCGGCAGCGGTGACGGTCACGGCGGAGGTGACGGGCACGGGCACGGCGGCGCTGACGGGAATGGCCGGGGCGGCGATGACGGGCACGGTCACGGTTCCGCCCCGGGCGGCGGCCACGGCCATTCGCACAGCCACGGTCCGGCCACACCCGTCTCCATGCACCTGCGCAAGGTCATCGCGGCGGTCCTGATCCCGTTCGCCGCGGCGGTGCTGGTCGGTCTCGTCGTGCTGTGGCCGGGCGGCGCCCCGGCTCACGAGCGCACCGGCGTCGGCTTCGACCGGCAGACACAGGACGCCACGGTCACCAAGGTGGTCGAGGTGAGCTGCAAGGAGGCAGGCGCTTCGGGTGTTCCCCCGACCGGCGACACCTCCACCGCTGAAGGTTCCTCCGCGGTGCAGCAGGAGCAGGGCACCTGCAAGCGGGCGACGATCCGGGTCGACAGCGGCGACGACAAGGGCCGTACGTTCACCGAGATCGTCCAGCCCGACCAGTCCCGGCAGTTGCACGAGGGCCAGAAGGTCGTCGTCGCCTACGAGCCGTCGGCGCCGAAGGACTTGCAGTACTCGGTCACCGACGTCAACCGTCGGCTGCCCATGGCTCTGCTCGCCGGCATCTTCGCCGTCGCCGTCGTCGTCGTCGGACGGCTGCGAGGGGTCATGGCACTGGTCGCGCTGGCCATCAGCTTCATGGTGCTGAACTTCTTCATCCTGCCCGCGATCCTTCAGGGTTCGAACCCGCTGGTCGTGGCGGTGGTCGGGGCGAGCGCCATCATGCTCATCGCCCTGTACCTCTGTCATGGTCTGTCCGCCCGGACATCCGTGGCGGTGCTGGGCACCCTCATCTCGTTGCTGCTGATCGGCATCCTCGGCTCGGTGTTCATCGACTGGGCCGCGCTCACCGGCAACACCGACGACAACACCGGTCTGATTCACGGGCTCTACCCGACGATCGACATGAGCGGTCTGCTGCTCGCCGGCATCATCATCGGCTCGCTGGGCGTGCTCGACGACGTGACGGTCACCCAGACCTCAGCGGTCTGGGAGCTGCACGAGGCCAATCCGTCGATGGGGTGGCGCGGCCTGTACCGCGCGGGCATCCGGATCGGCCGCGACCACATCGCCTCGGTCGTCAACACGCTCGTCCTCGCCTACGCGGGTGCCGCGCTGCCGCTGCTGCTGCTGTTCTCGATCGCGCAGAGCAGTGTGGGGACGGTCGCCAACAGCGAGCTGGTCGCGGAGGAGATCGTGCGCACGCTGGTCGGCTCGATCGGCCTGGTCGCCTCGGTGCCGGTCACCACGGCCCTGGCGGCGCTGGTGGTCTCGGCCGACCGGCCCGGGACGGAGCCCGCCCTGGAGGCCTCCGCGGCCCCGGCGCGCGGGGGGAGGGGCCGGCGCCGCAAGCGCTGACGCCTCTGTGCCGCGGACGGCTGCGAGGGCGTGGGCCTCCGGCGTCTGGTGCGGGCCTGGACTCCTGGCCGACGCCCCGGCGTCCGGCCCGCTGCCCCCGACCGCCTCAGACCGCCTCGCACCGAGTGAAGATCGCCCGGTCATACGAAGATCGCAAGAAGAAGCGTTCCTGCACAGCTCGGCGGCATCCGGTGAAGCGTTACTCCACCGTGCCGCCGGGCCCATGTCTCAACCAGCGCCCTGTTCGGCGAGGATGCGGTCCAGGGCCTCGTCGAGGTGCGCGTCGAAGTCGGCGAGCGAGCCCTCCTGGCCCAGCGGCACCAGCTTGTCCGTACGGTCCAGGAAAGCGACGAGCGGTGCCGTCGACGACCGGAACAACGCCTGGTCACTGCCCACCTGAAGCCGGATCAACACCTCGCCCAGCGCGTCGGGTTCGACGGGCGTGACCCGCACATCACCCTCCCCGCACGGCCGGCCGACCCCGTCGATCAGCAACTCCCGCCCGAAAGCCCATGTCACCGGGGCATCACCGGGCAAGTGAAAAGTCAGCCGGACGGCATAGGGATCACTGGACTCATAGCGCAGCTCCACGGGAATGCGGAAGGAGAGCTCTTCGGACACGAGAAAGCTCATCATGACCTCTGCTTGTACGGACTCGCGCATCGATAACCCCGTCATTCGCCGTGACTGGCCGGGAACGAACCTCTGACACTTGTGGAATCTTGCTGAACGTACACAGCAGATCACAAGGAGTGAGTTTTCACATAGTGATAGAGAGCGCGAGCGAGCCGAGCACCCGCCCGATCTCGGTCTGCAACTGACGGGCTGCGGGGAGCAGCCGGTCGGCCTGGTGTGCGGGTAGTGAGATGGCCATCGTCGCGGCCGTGGTGCCGAGGGTGAGCGGGATGGCGGCGCACACCGCGCCCAAGGCGTACTCCTGACGCTCGGTCACGGGTTCCATCCGCCGGATCCGCTCCAGACGCCGGAGCAGACTGTGGTTGTCGCGCACCGTGTACGGCGTGAGGGGCTGCACCGGGTAGCGGTCGAGGTGGTCACGGCGTGCTTCCTCGTCCAGCTGGGACAGCAGGCACTGCCCGATGGCGTGCGCGTGCCCGGTCTCACGGAAGTCCGCCCACTCCTCGACCGCCGGGTTGCCCGGGGTGTCGGAGACACACCTGACCTCGATCTCGCCCTCGCGGTACACCGCGTAGTACACGGGCACGCCCAGGACGTCCCGCCAGTGCGCGAGCGCGTCGACGACCGTGCTGCGACGTTTCTGCCGCGCGCCGCTGCTGCTCAGCCGCTCGGCCGCCTCGCCGAGGAAGAACAGGCCCTTGTCCCGGCGCAGATAGCCCTCGTGCACGAGCGTGCGCAGCAGGTGGTACGTCGTGGGCAACGCCAAACCGGTCTCCCGGGCCAGTTGTTTGGCCGGTGCCCCGTACTCGTGTACGGCGACGGTCTCCAGCAGGCGCATCGCGCGCTGCACGGAGCCGATGAGAGTCGGCGGAGGCGGCGGTGCGGAGGGGGGCGGTGACCCGGGCGGCGCCGCCGAGCGCGGTTGCGCGGGGACGGTGTGGAGCTGGACGGGTGCGGTGTCAGCCGGGACCAAGGGTCTCTCCCGAAGCGCGAGGGGGCCGACCGTGCGGAGGAACACGGGTGGGGGTGAATGCCGCTCGCGGGGAAGTCCCCGCGTCGAGTTCCGGACTCTATTCGTCTGCCACCGCACGCAGACGGTCCGGACGGGAAACTTCCCTCGCCCGAGGGAACGGGTGATTCCAGGTGTTTCCCGCTACCCCCACCGGTTTCCCACCGGTCTCACCAGTCGCTGCGCGACGACGAGCTCGAAGTGAACTTCCGTACGACGTAGATCAGTCCACCGACCAGGGCCACGAAGACCAGCACCTTGAAGAGCAGTCCGATGACGAAGCCGACCACACTGGCGATCAGCCCGCCGAACACGACGAGGGCGATGACCGGCACCGCGATCCACTTCACCCACCACGGCAGTCCCGTGAAGATCTCTCGCATCGCCCTCGTCCTTACCTTTCCACCCGTTCGAGTGCCGGGCCCTGTCGGTTCTTCTGGATCTCTGATGTCCTGCACTCGATGCTAGGTCCGTGAGGGGGTCGAACGGGGGCCTCGCATCCCTTGTCCTCCCCTGACCGATCCCCTAGGGAACCCTGAGGCGGTCCGTCAGCTCTCGGGCGGAGAGAAGACCACCATCACCCTCAGGTCCTCGGTGATGTGGTGGAACTTGTGCGCGACGCCCGCCGGCACGTAGACCACGCTGCCGCGCGCCACCTGGGTCGTCTCCAGGCCGACGGTGATCGCGGCGCGGCCGCTCACAACGAAGTAGACCTCGTCCTGATTGTGCGGCTTCTGTGGATCCTGTTCGCCCGCGTCCAGGGCGTATAGACCGACCGACATGTTCTGCTCTCGCAGAAACTGCAGGTAGGCGCCCTCATTGGCGGCGCGCTCCGCCTCCAGTTCATCCAGCCGGAATGCCTTCATCGCCTTGTCCGCCCCTGCCTCTTGTGCCCGTGTCCGATCAGGTCTGCCACGATCAGACACATGATGAATTTCGTAGTCAAGACGATCGCCAACGCGGGTGCCCTGGCGGTCGCCGTATGGCTGCTCGACAAGATCACCCTGACCGGTGACAGCACGGGCAAGAAGATCGGCACCCTGATCATCGTCGCGCTGCTCTTCGGCCTGGTGAACTTCCTGGTCAAGCCGCTGGTCAAGCTCCTCAGCCTGCCGCTGCTGATACTGACGCTCGGCCTGTTCACGCTGGTCGTCAACGCGCTGATGCTGCTGCTCACCTCGTGGCTGGCGGACAAGCTCGACCTGAGCTTCCACGTGGAGGGCTTCTGGACGGCCGTCCTGGGCGGCCTGATCATCTCGGTCGTCTCCTGGGCGCTGCACGTCGTCCTGCCCGACGGGGACTGAGCAGACATGACGTACCGCGTCTGCTTCGTCTGCACGGGCAACATCTGCCGGTCCCCGATGGCCGAGATCGTCTTCCGCGCTCGTGTGGCGGAGGCCGGTCTCGACGGGGTGGTGGAGGTCGACAGCGCCGGCACGGGCGGCTGGCACGAGGGCGACGGCGCCGACCCGCGTACGGTGGCCGTCCTGGAGGACAACGGCTACGCCGGCGGCCACACGGCCCGGCAGTTCCAGCCGTCCTGGTTCTCCCGCCTCGACCTGGTGATCGCCCTCGACTCCGGCCACCTGGGGGCGCTGCGCCGCCTCGCGCCGACGGAGCAGGACGCCCAGAAGGTAAAGCTGCTCCGCTCGTACGATCCTGCCGCGGGCGACGACCTCGACGTACCGGACCCCTACTACGGGGGCATGGACGGCTTCGAGGAGTGCCTTGAGATGGTGGAGGCGGCGAGCACCGGTCTGCTCGCCGCCGTGCGCAAGGACGTGGAGGGACGGGCGGCATGAGCGATTCCGCGACGGATGACGCGAGCGGGACGACGGGCGGCGTCGACGAAGTGACGGGCACCGCCGGACGGGCTACCGCGGGGACCGGTGACGGCACACGCGCGGTGCGGGCCGGACTGCCCGAGCCGGTCAAGCACGAGCCCACCCTGCCGGGCCCGGTGTTCGCCGCCCACTTCCACCTGCCGGGCGACCCGACCGGCCCCTACACCTACGGCCGCGACGAGAACCCCACCTGGACGCTGCTGGAGCGCGCCGTCGGCGAGCTGGAGGCTCCCGGCCGGGACGACGCCGAGACGCTCGTCTTCGCGTCGGGCATGGCCGCGATCTCGGCGGTGCTGTTCTCCCAGCTGCGCACCGGCGACGTGTGCGTCCTGCCCGACGACGGCTACCAGGCGCTGCCGCTGGTCCGCGCCCAGCTGGAGGCGTACGGCATCCAGGTGCGCACCGCGCCGACGGGTGGCGACGCCCAGCTCGACGTCCTCGACGGCGCGAGGCTGCTGTGGATCGAGACGCCGTCGAACCCCGGGCTCGACGTGTGCGACATCGGGCGGCTCGCCGAGGCGGCACACGCGCGTGGCGCCCTGGTGGCCGTCGACAACACCCTCGCGACGCCGCTCGGTCAGCGTCCGCTGGAGCTCGGTGCCGACTTCGCGGTGGCCAGCGGCACCAAGCAGCTCACCGGCCACGGTGACGTCCTCCTGGGGTATGTCGTCGGCCGGGAAGCCGAGGCCATGGCCGCCGTGCGTCGCTGGCGCAAGATCGTCGGTGCGATTCCGGGGCCCATGGAGGCGTGGCTCGCGCACCGTTCGATCGCGACGCTCCAGATGCGGGTCGACCGGCAGAGCGCGACGGCCCTGGCGGTTGCCGAGGCGCTGCGCGAGCGGCCCGAGGTGACGGGGCTGCGCTACCCGGGTCTCCCCGACGACCCCTCGCACAAGATCGCGGCGCGGCAGATGCGGCGCTTCGGCTGCGTGGTGTCCTTCACCCTGCCCACGCGAGCGCGTGCCGACCGCTTCCTCGACGCGCTGCGGCTCGTGGACGACGCGACGAGCTTCGGCGGGGTGCGGTCCACGGCCGAACGGCGGGGGCGCTGGGGCGGGGACGCGGTGCCTGAGGGCTTCATCCGCCTGTCGGTCGGTGCCGAGGACCCGGAAGACCTGGTGGCGGACGTGCTGCGTGCGCTGGACGCGTCGGCCGCCTGACCCTCCCCACGGACGGTCCGAGCCTCCCCCCTCGTGGCTCGGACCGTCCCCCGGTTCCGCGCGCAAGAACCGCGCGACCAAGGCTAGTTGACTCTCTGTCAGTGTCCAATCACGGTAGCGACAGAGACCTATCGACTTATTTATAGTTGAGCACGGCCATGGGCGGGTAGCGGAGGCCGGAGAGGGGAGTGTGCGGTGGATCTGGCCTTGCTGCGGACCTTCGTGACCGTGCACCGGGCCGGCTCCTTCACCCGCGCCGCCGCCCTCCTCGGTCTCTCCCAGCCCGCCGTCACCTCGCAGATACGCACGCTGGAACGGCAGCTGGGCCGCCCCCTGTTCCTGCGGCAAGCCCGCGGCGTGACCCCGACGAGCATCGGCGACGAACTCGCCCACAAGGCCGCGCCCCATCTGGACGCCCTGGTGGAGATCACCGAGACCGGCCTCGACGACGACTCCTCCTTACGGACGCTGCACCTCGCAGGACCTCCGGAGTTCACCGCTGAACGAGCCCTTCCCGCCCTCACGGAACTGACCGGTGAGGACGGTCAGGGCTTCGCCTTGCGCGCTTCCTTCGGGACGGCCGAGGAAACGCTGGAAGGGCTTTCCGCCGGGCACCACGATCTGGCCATCAGCACCGCCCAGCCGCGGGGCGCCCTGCTCACGGCGACTGCGCTCTGCGACGAGGAGCACGTCCTGGTCGCAGCCCCGCGCTGGGCCGAGGAGATCGGCACCGGGCAACCGGACCACAAGCCGGAACCGGCCCTGGAGAAGGTGCCCGTGGTGGAGGTGCACGAGTCGCTGCCCTTCGTCTCCCGCTACTGGGCCTCCGTCTTCGACTCGCACCCGGCCACCCCCGGCACCGTGATCGTCCCCGACCTGCGTGCGGTCCTGGCCTGCGCTGCCGCCGGAGCCGGCCTGGCGGTGCTGCCCCGCTATCTGTGTACGCCGGCGCTGGAGCGGGGCGAGGTCGTCGCCCTGCACGAGCCGACGGTGCCGCCGCTGCGGACGTACTTCCTGGTGGTCCGTACCGGGACACTCGCGATGCCCCACATCGCGCGGGCCCATGAGTGGTTGCAGCGGGCATCGGCCGACTGGTGCTGAAGTCCTTCCGGCCGGCCCTGGAGCTGCGGGACGTGGGTTGCGGGTGCGCCCTGGAGCCGGTGCCTGGGGCGCCTCAGCGCAAGTACCGGGGCGCTCGGGACCGGGCCTCACTCTGGGAGCTCGGCCGGTGACGTTTCGCGATGTTTCACGTGGAACCAGCCGGGCCACATTTCACTCATGACCGTCCGACCCGTGGTCAAGCGCACCGCCCGCGCCGTTCTGCTGGACGGCGCCGACCTGATCTTGATCAAGCGCACCAAGCCGGGCGTGGATCCCTACTGGCTCACCCCCGGTGGCGGGGTCGAGCCCAGCGACTCGACCGTCGTCGACGCCCTGCACCGCGAGGTGTACGAGGAACTCGGTGCCAAGATCACCGATGTGGTGCCCTGCTTCGTGGACACCATGGAGCACATCGGGGAGGACGGCGGCGCGACCGGTGTTAAGGTGCAGCACTTCTTCGTCTGCCGCCTGGAGTCCATGGACCCCTCGCTGCGCCATGGCCCCGAGGTGGACGAGCCGGTCGGCGAGTACGAGATCGTGCGCGTGCCCTTCACCCGCGTCGGTATCGCCTCCGTCCATCTCGTGCCGCTGTCGCTGCGCCACTACCTGGACGGCAACATCGAAGGTGTACTCGCCATGCACGCGCCCGACCTGGGCTGAGACACCTGGTCAGCTTCCGGCCGCGACCAGTTCCTCGACGGAGTCGTGCCGTATGCGGTCCGACGGGATGCCGATGTCCCTCAGGGCGTTCACACTGCTGCGGATCATCCCGGGCGGCCCGGAGAGGTAGGCGTCGAACTCGTTCCACGGCCCGTAGGCGCGTATCGCGTCCGGCAGCTGCTGGTTCGCCTGCTGGTCGATGATCGCGCGGACCGAGAGCCAGGGGTGGCTCTGCTGGAGGCGGAGCATGGTGTCGATGTCGTACAGGTCGTGGTCCGTGCGGGCGCCGTAGAAGACCTCGACCGGCCGGCGGTCCCCGTGCTCGGCGACGTCCTCGACCAGGGCCTTGATGGGCGCTATGCCCGTGCCGCCGCCGAGGCAGAGCAGACCGCTGTCGGTGGTGTGGTCCACGGTCATGGAACCGGCGGGAGGGCCGAGCCGGATGATGTCACCGGGGCGGGCGCGGTGCACCAGGGCATTGGAGACCCAGCCCGCCGGAACGGCCTTCACGTGAAACGACAGAAGACCGTCGGAGCGGGGAGCCGAGGCGAAGGAGTAGTGCCGCCAGATCCGGGGCCACCAAGGCGTCTCCACGCTCGTGTACTGCCCTGCGAGGAAGGGGTACGGCTGGTCGGGCCGGACGGTGACGACCGCGACGTCCGGGGTTCTCAGGTCGTGCGTGACGATCTCGGCGTACCACCAGGCCGGAGCGCGCAGTTCGTCCGCGGCCGCCGCGTCGATCATGACCTGGGAGATCGTGGTGTAGGCCCTGACCCAGGCCGCCTCCATCTCCGCGTTCCAGACCCCGGCGGCGTATTTGCTCAGCGCACCGATGAGGCACTCGCCGACGGCCGGGTAGTGCTCGGCCCGCGTCCCGTACTTCCGGTGGCCCCGGCCGAGATTCTGCAAGTAGTCGACGAGGACTTCCTTGTTGTCGATGTGCTCGGCGGCCGTGAGCAGCGCTCTGAGCAGCCGGTCCCGCTGGGTGTCCATCGCGGCGGGGAACAGCGACCGCAGGTCGGGGTGGCGGACGAAGAGCAGGGCGTAGAAGTACGACGTGACCTTGTCGGCGACGGGGGCCACCTCGGTCATGGTGCGGCGGATGAGCAGGGCGTCCGGGGAGCCCTCTTCGGCCGGGGCGGTGGCGGCTTCTTCCGGAGACGACACCGGAGCGTGCCGCTGGGCGGAGACGGGCTGCTCGGCAGCGGCAGGCGGGGGCGGAGCCAGCGTGGTGGCGAAGGGTGCGGGAGTCAGCGGGGTCGGTGCGGGACCCGACGACGGGGCGCCGACGAGGCTGGAGACCGCGGGGGAAGGGTCGTGCTGAGCGGCGTGAGGGGCGGGCGTCGATATCGCATCCGGGGTCTCGCGCCCGTGCTCCGGCCCGCCGGTGCTCACACCGCCGGGTGTCGAGCTGGGCGGCGCGGATGTGCCGTCTGCCGGCGGTTCCGGGGCGGTTCCGGGCCTGCCCACCGGGCGTATCGCCGCCGGTCGACGGCCTTCTGCCGTCCTGTCGGGAGTCCTTGCGTCGCTTTCCGGCGCCGTCGTCGGGTCCTTGCGGGGTGTGAACCAGCCGCCCCCGCCGCCAGAAGTGCCGTTGTCGGCCGACGTGGTGGTCGGAGCGTCCATGGTGTGCCTCGCCTCGAGCATCTTTCGGTCGGTCTGCGCACTTCCCAGTCGGAAGGTGCCTGCTTTCCCCCGTGGACGGTCTGCGTTCCCATCCTTGTCGCGGCCAATGCGGCCACATTCAACCCGTATTCCGGCCCCGTACGGACAAGTAAGGCGAGAGTGTGACATTGGCCGCAGTAACTCTCATCGAGCTTCTCACCCGCCTGGACGCTTCCGTCGCGTAACCGGAAACGCGGGTCTTCGATCTCTCCGTCCCGTTAGGCTGCACTGCCCTGCGCTCGGCCCTCACAGGGGTGTCGCGTGCCGGATGCGAACCGGAGTCGACCCTACCGGGCACCGCCGTGCACACAAGTCCCCCCTTCCCCCGCCACGAATGCGGTCACCACGCGAATCATCAAGACGGTCAACTGTGTTGCGTTAAAGCACCGTTCCCGGCGCTGATCGGACACGTGATGTTCTTACGTGTTTCACGTGAAACATCCAGCACGGGCCAACGCCGTGTACGGGTGGCGACAACTGGCCAAAAGCTCGTACGTCTCCACTGAAAGAGGTGGACGCCAGGGGCCCGCGTCGGACAGCCTGACCTGCGTGCCGACTCCTTCCCTTGCCTCCCTGCCCATCCGTCGTTTGACGCTCCGCGATCAAGCCGCCTGCGCCGACTTGTCCGAGGACCGGGGGTGGCCACGGGAGGAGCACAAGTGGGGCTTCCTTCTTACGGCCGGGAAGGGTTACGGCATCGACGACCCCGACGGTGGCCTGGTCACCGCCTGCGTCGTCACCGAGTACGGACCGCAGGACCCCGCCCTCGCCGCGATCGGCATGGTCCTGGTCGCCGGACGGCATGCCCGTCAGGGCGTGGGACGCCGGCTGATGCGCCACGTCGTCTCGGCGATGGGCGCCACCCCGCTCACCCTGCATGCCACGCCGTACGGCCGGCCCCTCTACGAGGAACTCGGCTTCAAGGTCACCGGGCGGGCTGAGATGGTCCGCGGGCACTTCACTCCCGGGGGGCCGCAGCCGAGAGTCGCCACGCGCGCCGCCACCGCCGAGGACCTGACCGCGATCCTCCGGCTCGACGAGCAGGTGTTCGGGGCCGACCGCACCCACATCGTCACCCGACTCCCTGCCTTCGCCGACCAGTTGCGCGTAGCCGAGGAGGGCGGGCAGATCATCGGGTACGCGGGTGCCTGGCCGAACATGGACACTCACGTCGTGGGGCCGCTCGTCGCACGCGACACGTCGGTGGCGCAGGCCCTCATCGCCTCTCTTGCCGCTCGCACCGACCGTCCGCTGCGCACGGACATCGATGTGCGGCACAAAGAGCTCCTCGCGTGGGTGAAGGAGCGTGGCCTGGCATCCCTCGCCTTCAACTCGGTGATGTCGTACGGGATCACCGAGTTGCCCGGAGACTGGAGCCGGCGGTTCGCGCCGGTCACGGTCGCGGCGGGCTGAAGAAACCTCGTTACGGCGATGAGGGCTCCCCGGAAAACGGGGAGCCCTCATCGCCGTGCTGAAGTGGTTAGGCGAGGGTCTCCAGGGCGGCCATGGCGAAGCCGTGGTCCTGCTCCGGGGCGCCGCCGCCGATGCCGATCGCGCCGATCAGACGGCCGTCGCGGTGCATCGGTACGCCGCCGGCGATGAACAGCAGCGGCCGGTCGAGCGCGGTCGGCAGCGTGTGGAAGAGGCCCCCGGGCTGCACCGCGTCGACCAGGTCGGCGGTGGGCGCGTTCATCTGGAGAGCCGTGTAGGCCTTGCGGGTGCTGGTCTCGCCGGAGATCAGCACGGCGCGGTCGTCCCGCCGGAAGGCGAGCAGATGGCCGCCCGCGTCCAGGACGGTGACGCTGATGGTGACGCCTGCGTCCTCGGCGGCACGCTGGGCCGCGGCGACGAGCGCGTCAGCGTCCTGGCTGGTCAGCGGGGCGACGGCGGTGGTGGTGGTCATGAGGGAGCTCTCCTGGACGGCGTGCTGGTGGTGCTGGGTCATGGGGTCGGTGAGGGTGGTCCGGCTGCTCAGTGGTGGGCGGCGGCCCGTTGCTCGGCCGGTGCGCCGCCCGTGACGACGGTGCTGGGCTCAGCCGCACGGCGCTCCAGGGCGGCCGAGACAAGGGCCAGGAGCAGGGCGCCGGCTGCCAGGGCGGCACCGACCCAGTTGGGGGCGGTGTAGCCGAGGCCTGCCGCGATCACGAGGCCGCCGAGCCAGGCGGACAACGCGTTGCCGAGGTTGAAGGCGCCGATGTTCACGGCGGACGCCAGGGTCGGGGCACCGTGCGCCTGGTCGAGGACCCGCTTCTGGAGCGGCGGCACGGTGGCGAAGCCCAGGGCACCGATCAGCGCGATGGTGACGGCCGACAGCAGCTTGTCGTGGGCGGTGACCGTGAACAGCGCCAGGACGACGGCCAGGGCGCCCAGGGAGACGTACAGCATGGGCATCAGGGCGCGGTCGGCGAACCTGCCGCCGATGAGGTTGCCGCCGACCATGCCGAGGCCGAAGAGGACCAGCAGCCAGGTGACGGAGCCGTCGGCGAAGCCTGCGACGTGGGTCATCATCGGCGCGATGTAGGTGATGGCCGCGAAGACACCGCCGAAACCGAGGACGGTCATGGCCATCGCGAGCAGCACCTGGACGTTCTTGAAGGCGGCCAGCTCGTGGCGCAGGCGCACGCCCTCCGCCTTGGGCATGTCGGGGACGAGCCGGGCGATGCCGGCCAGGCCGACGACGCCGAGGGCGGCGACGATGCCGAAGGTCACCCGCCAGCCGACGGACTGCCCGACGAGCGTGCCCAGCGGGACGCCGACCACGTTGGCGACGGTCAGGCCGGTGAACATCATCGCGATGGCTCCGGCCTTCTTGTCAGGGGCGACGAGGTCGGCCGCGACGACCGCGCCGATGCCGAAAAAGGCGCCGTGGGCCAGGGAGGCGACGATCCGGCCGATCAGCATGACGGAGAAGGCCGGGGCGAGTGCCGAGAGCAGGTTGCCGACGATGAACAGGCCCATGAGCAGCATCAGCATCCGCTTGCGGGAGACCCTGGTGCCGAGCACGGTCATCAGCGGGGCGCCGAACATGACGCCGAGCGCGTAGCCGGTCACCAGGTATCCGGCGATGGGGATGGAGACCCCGTAGTCGCCCGCGACCTCGGGCAGCAAGCCCATGATCACGAATTCGGTCGTTCCGATCCCGAAGGCCCCGATCGCGAGGGCCAGAAGCGCGAGAGGCATGGAGGGGTTACCTTCCCAGACGATTGCAGGAGCGCTTTGCGTGCGTCCACAATAATTGCAGACGCGGGCTATATGCAACCGCCGTCAATTGCGACCCTGCTCTATCCTGGGTGGCAGCCGCTCCGGGACGGAGGAAACGCCAATGACAGCGACGGACCCCGCGCTCACCGCTCTCGCCCAGGGCTGGTGCGCCCTCTCCCTGCTCCACGGGAGGATCGAGGCCCACATCGAGCGCGCCCTGCAGGCCGGGCACGACCTCAGCGCACGCGAGTACTCCCTGCTGGACGTGCTCAGCCGACAGCACGACGGGGACGGAGGGCATCTGCAGATGAAGCAGGTCGCCGACGCGGTCGTCCTCAGCCAGAGCGCAACCACACGCCTGGTCACCCGGCTGGAGGACCGCGGGCTCCTGGAGCGCTACCTGTGCCCCACCGATCGCCGGGGCATCTACACGAACGTCACCGAAGCGGGCCTCGAACTACTGGAAGCGGCGCGGCCGACCAATGACGCCGCCCTGCGCGAAGCCCTCGACGAAGCCGCGAAGAACCCCGAACTGGCCCCACTGGTCCGGGTCGTGGAGACCCTGAAGGCCCCGGTGCCCGCCTAGGACACACGCCCAGGACATACCGGGTGCGGCGACTCCGCACCGGCCGGCTCTGCTTAGGGTGCGTCCATGGGAGATCTTGAGATACGTTCCGCCGTCTCCGACGACGTCCCGGCGATCGTCGCCATGCTCGCGGACGACCCGCTGGGCGCACAGCGCGAGTCACCGGACGACCTCGGCCCGTACCTGGCCGCGCTGGAGCGGCTCAGCGCCGACCCGAACCAGCATGTGGTCGTGGCGGTACGGCAGGGCCGGGTCGTCGGCACGCTCCAGCTCACGATCATTCCCGGGCTCTCCCGACGCGGTGCCACCAGGTCGATCATCGAGGGAGTGCGCATCCATGCGGACGAGCGCGGCAGCGGCCTGGGAACACAGCTCATCGAGTGGGCGATCGACACGTCCCGGGAGCAGGGATGTCAGTTGGTCCAGCTGACCTCCGACAGGACGCGCGGCGACGCCCACCGCTTCTACGAGCGGCTCGGGTTCACGGCCTCTCACACAGGCTTCAAGCTCCAGCTGTGACCGTCATGCCACCGCCTAACCGATACCGCGCCATCCCCCGGCATCCACTCCGCCCGGCACAGGAGCCCCCTCGTCGTACGGCTGACGCGTGAACACGAACGAGCCGAGATCCAGATGACTCACGGACCCGTCCGGCCGCCGTACGGCCTTCAGGAGCTCGCCGGCGTAGTAGCCCTCCAGCCCCGTCCAGGTGCCGTCGCCGTTCGACCGGAACCGTGAGCGGCGCCCGGCGCCGGACAGCGGGCCCAGGGAGACCGATCCGTCGGCCGTCAGCCGCAGAGCGAAGGCGTGCGTCCCCCAGTACCACTGCCCCGTCAGCTCCAGCAGCGACGGGTCGAGATCAGCCAGCGGCTTCCACGGTGCCGGGATACGCGGCTCCGCCTCGGCGACGATGCGGACCAGGTCGGCGGCGACCGCGAACAGCAGCGGCCCGGAGGTGGAGTTGGCCATGACGATCGCTGCCACGTCGTCATCGACGCTGATCATGAGGCACGCGAGGAACCCGGGCAGCGAGCCGGTGTGGCCGACGAGGGACCGGCCGTTCCGTCGCCGGATCTCCATGCCCAGGCAGTAGGCATATCCGCTCGCCACGTCCGCCGCCTCGTGAGGCGCGGCCGGCGTCCTCATCTCTCGCAGCGACGCGGCGCTCAGCACCCGCTCATCTCCCTGGACCAGGAAGACCGCGAACCGCGCCAAGTCGCCGGTCGTCGACCAGAGCTGACCGGCCGGCGCCATGCGCCCCAGATCCTCGATGGGCTCGGGGAGCATCACATCGGCCCAGGGATGCACCGCCCAGCCACCCGCATGGGGCGCCTGAGGCAACACACTCGTGCGGTGCAGGCCCAAAGGTTCGAGCACTTCACGCCGAAGGACCTCCTCCCAAGGGGCTCCACGGAGCTTCTCGACGAGGGCGCCGAGCAGTGCGTATCCCGGGTTCGAGTAGTGGAACCGGCGGCCGGGCGGGGCCAGCAGGGGCCGCTCGCCCAGAACGTCGGCGAGTTCGGGCCGCAGGGATCCGGGGCTCCGCTCCCACCACGGCCCCGGCGTCTCGGCCGCCAGCCCTCCTGTGTGCGCCAGGAGTTCGGCGACGGTCGCCTCCCCCACGCCGGTGCCCGGCAGATGCTTCTCGAGCGGATCCCCGAGATCCAGGGCACCCTCATCGCGAAGTCGCAGCACCAGGACGGCCGTAAAGGTCTTGGTGATCGAGCCGATCCGGTACTGCACGTTCTCGTCCGGCGCGTGCCCTTCCACCGAGGTCCGGGCACCCGTCCACACCGTTGCCCCGTCCCGCACGACGGCCGCGACGAGCGACGGAGCCCGCCCTTCGGCCTGCGCGACGGCGATCCGGTGCAACAGAGCGCGACGGGTGCCGGGAAGCAGCTCTCCCTGAGATGTCGTCATGAGCCCAGTCCACCCGGCCGGGCCTCCCCGCGTCGAGCACATTCGGGGCCGGAGCCTGTGAGATCGGCTGTAAGGTCTCGCGACCTGGCCTTACCTGAGTCGCAGGTCCCCAATCTCGCGCACTTCGGGGTCGGGCCTGCGTTGGCGGACGGAGCCCAGGCCGAGTGACCGCGACTGAGCGCGCCGTCAGCCCTCAGGAAGCGGATCAGGTCTGCGCCATGTCCACGAAGCGTGAGTAGTGACCCTGGAAGGCGACCGTGATCGTCGCCGTCGGGCCGTTACGGTGCTTGCCAACGATGATGTCCGCCTCGCCCGCGCGCGGCGACTCCTTCTCGTACGCGTCCTCGCGGTGCAGAAGGATCACCATGTCGGCATCCTGCTCGATGGAACCCGACTCTCGCAGGTCGGACACCATCGGCTTCTTGTCCGTGCGCTGCTCGGGACCACGGTTGAGCTGGGAGAGCGCGATCACGGGAACCTCCAGCTCCTTCGCCAGGAGCTTGAGGTTCCGGGACATGTCCGAGACCTCCTGCTGCCGGCTCTCGGAGCGCTTGGAACCACCGGCCTGCATCAGCTGCAGATAGTCGATGATCACGAGCTTGATGTCGTTGCGCTGCTTCAGCCGACGGCACTTGGCGCGAATCTCCATCATCGACAGGTTCGGGGAGTCGTCGATGTAGAGCGGTGCGGACGAGACCTCGGGCATCCGGCGCGCCAGGCGCGTCCAGTCGTCGTCCGTCATGGTGCCGGACCGCATGTGGTGCAGGGCGACGCGGGCCTCCGCGGACAGCAGACGCATCGCGATCTCGTTGCGCCCCATCTCCAGGGAGAAGATGACGCTCGGCAGGTTGTGCTTGATCGACGCGGCCCGGGCGAAGTCAAGAGCGAGCGTCGACTTACCCATGGCGGGACGGGCCGCGATGACGATCATCTGCCCCGGGTGCAGACCGTTGGTGAGGGAATCGAGGTCGGTGAACCCCGTGGGAACGCCGGTCATCTCGCCGCTGCGCGAGCCGATCGCCTCGATCTCGTCGAGCGCGCCCTCCATGATGTCGCCGAGCGGCAGGTAGTCCTCGCTGGTGCGCTGCTCCGTGACCGCGTAGACCTCTGCCTGGGCGCGGTTGACGATCTCGTCGACGTCGTCGTCGGCCGCGTATCCCATCTGTGTGATGCGGGTACCGGCCTCGACCAGACGGCGCAGGACGGCCCGCTCGTGGACGATCTCCGCGTAGTACGCCGCGTTGGCCGCCGTGGGGACCGTCTGAACGAGGGTGTGCAGATACGAGGCCCCGCCGACCTTGTTGATCTCGCCGCGCTTGGTGAGCTCGGCCGCGATCGTGATGGGGTCCGCCGGCTCGCCCTTGGCGTAGACGTCGAGGACGGCCTGGTAGATCGTCTCGTGGGCCGGCTTGTAGAAGTCGTGGCCCTTGAGGATCTCGACGACGTCGGCGATGGCGTCCTTGGACAGGAGCATGCCGCCGAGGACGGACTGCTCTGCGTCGATGTCCTGCGGCGGTACCCGCTCGAAGGACGGGGCCGATCCGCCGTCCCACGCCCCGTTGTCCCTGCCGCGCTCGTGCTGTTCGTCGCGGCCGCGGGCTCCGTCACCACGCCGGCGGGAGGCGGGCAGACGATCACTGGGACCGCTGTCGGCCCACGGATCGTCCAAGGGCTCGGAAATGCTCACCGAGCCACCTCCTCCCGTCCGCCGAAGCAGACCTAGCCGTGCCCCTCTGTTCTACGGCACGACACTGACAAATAAGAGGCCCAACTCCGGTTGGCACGCGCCGGTTTTATGGCGTTTTGGAAACCGGCGGACGGAGCGGGCGCCGGACCACCGTAGGCCGGTCGGCACCGTCAGCCAATCTGGTTATCCACAGGCCATGTGGACGACGGCCCAGATGCTGTGGAGAACTCCGCGAAACCTGTGCACGACCCGGTGGACAGGCCTGTGAACAAGCAGCGACCCACACGAGAGAAACCATTCTGACCTGCACCTTTGTCGTCCACGGGCTGTGCAGAAGAAAAACTTTCCCAACCGGCCCAAGATCGCCTCGAACAGTGCACAGCAGTGCGCACCCCAGGACAGAAAGTAAGGGTCACAAAAGCTTTGCATCTCTTACCTGTGGACGATTAGATTGGTGCACATGACACAGGCCACCGCGCGCCGCCGAACCGGCCGGAGACAGCACGACCGAGAGATCGTCGCGCTGGCCGTGCCGGCCTTCGGCGCCCTCGTCGCCGAGCCCATCTTCCTCATGGCCGACACCGCCATCGTGGGCCACCTGGGCACTGCCCAACTCGCCGGTCTCGGCGTCGCCTCGGCCCTGTTGATGACCGCCGTGAGCGTCTTCGTCTTCCTCGCCTACGCCACGACGGCCGCGGTTGCCCGTCGCGTCGGAGCAGGAGACCTCCAATCCGCCATCCGGCAAGGCATGGACGGTATCTGGCTGGCACTGCTCCTCGGCGCTGCCGTCGTCGCCGTCGCGCTGCCGACGGCACCCCATCTCGTGGACCTCTTCGGAGCCTCGGACGCGGCAACCCCCTACGCGATCACCTACTTGCGTATCTCCGTGCTCGGCATACCGGCCATGCTCGTGGTCCTCGCCGCCACCGGAGTCCTGCGCGGCCTGCAAGACACCAGGACCCCGCTCTACGTCGCCATCGCCGGCTTCGTCGCCAACGGCGCCCTCAACGCCGGGCTCGTCTACGGCGCCGATCTGGGGATCGCCGGTTCCGCGTGGGGCACCGTCATCGCCCAGTGCGGCATGGCCGCGGTCTATCTCGTGGTGGTTCTGCGAGGAGCACGCAAGCATGGTGCTTCGCTGCGCCCGGATGCCGCCGGGATCAGGGCCTCCGCTCAAGCCGGTGTGCCCCTGCTGGTGCGCACCCTCTCGCTGCGGGCGATCCTGATGATCGCCACGGCGGTCGCGGCCCGTCTAGGTGATGCCGACATCGCCGCCCACCAGATCATCCTCTCCCTGTGGAGCCTGCTGGCCTTCGCCCTGGACGCCATCGCCATCGCGGGGCAGGCCATCATCGGACGCTATCTCGGAGCCGGTGACGCCGAGGGCGCCCGGGACGCCTGCCGCCGCATGGTCGAGTGGGGCATCGCTGTCGGAGTCGTTCTCGGCATTCTGGTGGTCATCACCCGACCGGCGTTCTTGCCCCTGTTCACCAGCGACCCGGCAGTCAAGGATGTGGCGCTGCCCGCCCTGATCATCGTCGCTCTCTCCCAGCCCGTCTCCGGCATCGTCTTCGTCCTGGACGGAGTCCTGATGGGTGCCGGCGACGGCCCTTACCTGGCCTGGGCGATGCTGATCACTCTGGCGGTCTTCACGCCGATCGCTCTGCTGGTCCCGGTACTGGGCGGCGGGCTCACCGCTCTCTGGGCCACGATGACGCTGATGATGACTGTGCGCATGCTGACCCTGTGGCTTCGCACCCGCTCGGGCCGCTGGATCGTGACGGGCGCGACCCGCTGACCGTTTCACGTGAAACGCTGCCTGTTTCACGTGAAACACAGGAGGCTCCCAGAACGGTGTTTCACGTGAAACACGGGCGCCGCTCCGGGGACAGCTGCCCCAGAGACACGAATGGGCCGCACCCCTCAGGGTGCGGCCCATCGCTCAATGCTTCAGCACGCGCGCGGCACTCAGGCCGCGACGACCTCGATGTTCACCTTCGCGGCAACCTCGGGGTGCAGACGCACGGACGTCTCGTGAGCGCCCAGCGTCTTGATCGGCGAGCCGAGCTCGATGCGGCGCTTGTCGACCTCGGGGCCACCGGAAGCCTTGATCGCGGAAGCGATGTCGGCCGGGGTGACGGAACCGAAGAGACGACCGGCGTCGCCGGAGCGAACGGCCAGACGGACCTTGACGCCCTCGAGCTGGGCCTTCACAGCGTTGGCCTGCTCGATGGTCTGGATCTCGTGGATCTTGCGAGCACGACGGATCTGCTCGACGTCCTTCTCGCCACCCTTGGTCCAGCGGATAGCGAACTTCCGCGGGATCAGGTAGTTGCGAGCGTAACCGTCCTTGACGTCGACGACGTCGCCCGCGGCACCGAGGCCGGAGACCTCGTGGGTGAGGATGATCTTCATGAGTCGGTCACCCTTCCCTTATCGCGCGGTGGAGGTGTAGGGCAGCAGCGCCATCTCACGGCTGTTCTTCACGGCCGTGGCGACGTCACGCTGGTGCTGCGTGCAGTTGCCGGTCACGCGGCGGGCACGGATCTTGCCGCGGTCGGAAATGAACTTCCGCAGCATGTTCGTGTCCTTGTAGTCCACGTACGTGACCTTGTCCTTGCAGAATGCGCAGACCTTCTTCTTCGGCTTGCGCACAGGCGGCTTAGCCATGGTGTTTCTCCTGTGTGATCAAGAAGTGTGAGTGCGAACCCGCCCTTAGAAGGGGGGCTCGTCCGAATAGCCGCCGCCCTGGCCGCCGCCGGAGTTTCCACCCCAGCCGCCGCCACCGCCCTGGTTGCCACCGGCGGGAGCGCCGGTCGCCCACGGGTCGTCGGCGGGAGCGCCGCCGCCCTGCTGGCCGCCACCGGGGCCGCCGCCCCAGCCGCCGCCACCCTGGCCGCCACCGCCGCCGAAGCCACCCTGGCCGCCCTGGCCACCCCGACCGCTGGTCTTGGTGACCTTGGCCGTGGCGTTGCGCAGGCTGGCGCCGACTTCCTCGACGTCCAGTTCGTAGACCGTGCGCTTGACGCCCTCACGGTCCTCGTAGGACCGCTGCTTCAGCCGGCCCTGCACGATCACGCGCATGCCTCGCTGAAGCGACTCCGCGACGTTCTCCGCCGCCTGACGCCAGACCGAGCAGGTCAGAAAGAGGCTCTCGCCGTCCTTCCACTCGTTCGTCTGGCGGTCGAAGGTGCGGGGGGTGGACGCGACACGGAACTTCGCGACCGCCGCACCGGAGGGGGTGAAGCGCAGCTCGGGGTCGTCGACAAGATTGCCGACGACCGTGATGACGGTCTCGCCTGCCATGGGGGAACCTCTCGGCGGGTTTGCTCTGGCTGCTTGCTACTCGAATCCCGGGATCAGCTGAGCTGGGAAGCTCAGTGGGTCTCGGGGCGGAGGACCTTGGTCCGGAGGACCGACTCGTTCAGGTTCATCTGGCGGTCGAGCTCCTTGACGACCGCAGGCTCGGCCTGCAGGTCGATGACCGAGTAGATGCCCTCGGGCTTCTTCTTGATCTCGTACGCGAGACGACGACGGCCCCAGGTGTCGACCTTCTCGACCTTTCCGCCGCCGTCACGGACGACAGACAGGAAGTTCTCGATCAACGGAGAGACAGCGCGCTCCTCGACCTCGGGGTCGAGGATGACCATCACCTCGTAGTGACGCATGTGGAACCCACCTCCTTTGGACTCAGCGGCCACGGTCGTTCCGTGGCAGGAGGGTTGTGATGCGTAGGCAACGGTATCGGCGACCACTGACAGTCAGGGGTTCTGGCGAGAAGCCCCTGCCGTGACATGGGCAGACACCGGTGCGGACGGTACAGAGTACCCGCACAGCGGCTTGCGGTTGAAATCCGGCCGCCGGGGCAGCCAATCTGTACACATCGGGTGTGTATGGCGCTACGATGCGCCGCCTTTCGCAGGAGGTGCCCTATGGCACAGGCATTGCGACCCAACGCCGCCGGCGGTCTCTTCGCCACGGACGGCAAGCCCCACCCCCTCCAGGACACCCTGCTCGCGGTGACACTGGTGCTGGGCCTCTTGTCGTTCCTCACGGCGATCATCGACGAAGACCTGCATCTGCTCAGCTCCTGGGCCGGCCTGGTGGGCATCCTCACGGGTGCCTACGGCCAGTGGATCTCGGAGACGACCCGGGAGCGCTTCGGCCTGATCCTGGGCCTGGGCGCCTCGGGGGTCGGGTTCTTCCTGGGCATGGCGCACGGCGGCCTCATCGGCTGACGCCAGGACACCCCTCATCTGAACACCGGATCACGCCCCTGCCGGGCTCGGCAGGGGCGAAGGTCCCGTACGCCCAACCGGCGCGCTCCCAAGGCGCAGTAGGCTTCGCGCGAGAGCCGGAGCCCCTGTACCCATGGGGACACACCAGCCCGAGGAGCGCCCCTAAATGAGCCTGACCCTGAGGACCATCAGTCGCGAGCAGCATCTGGCCTACATCCAGAGCCTGCCGTCGGCGAGCCACATGCAGGTCCCGGCCTGGGCTGACGTCAAGGCGGAGTGGCGCTCCGAGAACCTCGGCTGGTTCGACGACCGCACCGGCGAGATGGTCGGTGCCGGTCTGGTCCTCTACCGGCAGCTTCCCAAGATCAAGCGCTACCTCGCCTACCTGCCCGAGGGCCCGGTCATCAACTGGTTCGCGCCGAATCTGCAGGAATGGCTCGAACCCATGCTGGCCCATCTCAAGCAGCAGGGCGCCTTCTCCGTGAAGATGGGTCCGCCGGTGATCATCCGGCGCTGGGAGGCCCCCTCCATCAAGCAGGGCATCCAGAACCCGGACGTCAAGCGCCTGCGTGACATCGAGGCCGACCACATCGAGCCGCGCGCCTTCGAGGTGGCCGACAAGCTGCGCCGCATGGGCTGGCAGCAGGGCGAGGACGGCGGCGCCGGCTTCGGAGACGTCCAGCCCCGCTACGTGTACCAGGTGCCGCTGGCGAACCGCTCCCTGGAAGAGGTCCACAAGAACTTCAACCAGCTGTGGCGCCGCAACATCAAGAAGGCCGAGAAGGCCGGCGTCGAGGTCGTCCAGGGCGGCTACCAGGACCTCGAGGAATGGCAGCGGCTGTACGAGATCACGGCCGTGCGCGACCACTTCCGGCCGCGCCCGCTGTCGTACTTCCAGCGCATGTGGACGGCCCTCAACACCGAGGACCCCAACCGCATGCGGCTGTACTTCGCCCGGCACAACGGCGTGAACCTGTCGGCCGCCACGATGCTGATCGTCGGCGGGCACGTCTGGTACTCCTACGGCGCCTCCGACAACATCGGACGCGAGGTCCGGCCCTCGAACGCGATGCAGTGGCGGATGCTGCGCGACGCCTACGCGCTCGGCGCCACCGTCTACGACCTGCGCGGCATCTCCGACTCGCTGGACGAGACCGACCACCTCTTCGGCCTGATCCAGTTCAAGGTGGGTACCGGCGGCCAGGCGGCCGAGTACCTCGGCGAGTGGGACTTCCCGCTGAACAAGCTGCTGCACAAGGCGCTCGACATCTACATGTCGCGCCGCTGATGTCCCGTTCAGTGCTTCTATACCCCTGATACACGGCAACCGCCGATACACGGCACCGCGAGAAAGGTTCCAGGTCCGGCCATGGCGCTCACGCTCTACGTCGACACCGCGCGCTGGCGTGCGCACCACAAGCACGTGCAGGAGCAGTTCCCGGGCCTCGTGCCGGTCTGCAAGGGCAACGGCTACGGCTTCGGGCACGAGCGGCTGGCGGAGGAGGCCACGCGGCTGGGCTCGGACGTCCTCGCCGTCGGGACGACGTACGAGGCCGCGCGGATCAAGGACTGGTTCGGCGGGGACCTGCTGGTGCTCACGCCGTACCGGCGGGGCGAGGAGCCGGTACCGCTGCCGGACCGGGTCATCCGCTCGGTCTCGTCGATAGACGGCGTCTACGGCCTGGTCGGTGCCCGTGTGGTGATCGAGGTGATGTCCTCGATGAAGCGGCACGGCATCAGCGAGCAGGACCTGGCCCAGTTGCACGCGGCCATCGAGAACGTCCGTCTGGAGGGCTTCGCCATCCACCTGCCGCTGGACCGCACCGACGGCTCGGACGCCGTCGAGGAGGTCATCGGCTGGATGGACCGGCTGCGTGCCGCCCGGCTGCCCCTGCACACCATGTTCGTCAGCCACCTCAAGGCCGAGGAACTCGCCCGGCTCCAGCAGCAGTTCCCGCAGACCCGTTTCCGGGCCCGCATCGGCACGCGGCTCTGGCTGGGGGACCACGACGCCACGGAGTACCGCGGGGCGGTCCTGGACGTCACGCGCGTCGCCAAGGGCGACCGTTTCGGCTACCGGCAGCAGAAGGCGGCCTCCGACGGCTTCCTGGTGGTCGTGGCGGGCGGTACGTCGCACGGAGTGGGTCTGGAAGCCCCCAAGGCGCTGCACGGCGTTATGCCGCGCGCCAAGGGCGTCGCCCGCGCCGGCCTCGCGACGGTCAACCGGAACCTTTCTCCGTTCGTCTGGGGCGGCAAGCAGCGCTGGTTCGCGGAGCCGCCGCACATGCAGGTGTCGATCCTGTTCGTGCCGGCGGACGCGCCCGAGCCGAAGGTCGGCGACGAGCTGGTGGCCCATCTGCGGCACACCACCACGCAGTTCGACCGGATCATGGACCGCTGACCGTCACGGGCACCGGCCCAGGCAGCGCAGCAAGAAGGCCGTACACGGCTTCCCGTGTACGGCCTTCGACGTGTTCCGGCTACGACGTCCCGCGCCGTTCGCTCAGAGCGAACCGCCCGTGGCGCCCGGCCTGCCCCAGTCGACCGGCGGCCCGTCGAACTGGGCGGCCATGTGCCGTCGGGGGCGAGCCGCCGGACCGAGGACGAAGACGTCCTCGGCGCCGTCGAGCACCCCGCCCGAGGGATCGTCGTCCCCGGACCGCCGCACCGGATCCCGCTCCGGCATGAAGATGTCACGCACGACCATGACGCACAGGTACAGCGTCCCCAGCAGGTGCAGGGCGATGGCCCAGTGGTACCCGTCGGTGGGCAGCCCTTTGTGAGCGTCTCCGCTGGTCGTGTACGCGAGGTACAGCCAGATCCCCAGGAAGTACGCCACCTCGCAGGCCTGCCAGATCAGGTAGTCCCGCCACTTCGGCCGGGCGAGGGCCGCCAGCGGGACCAGCCACAGGACGTACTGCGGCGAGTAGACCTTGTTGGTGAGGATGAACGCCGCGACGATCAGGAACGCGAGCTGGGCGAACCGCGGGCGGCGTGGGGCGGTCAGTGCGAGCGCCGCGACAGCCGCGCAGGACGCCAGCATCAGCAGCGTGGCCAGTGTGTTGACCGTGTCGGTGCTGAGCGGGTCGTCCGAGTTCTGGGCCATGATCAGCCAGAAGGAGCCGAAGTCGACGCCGCGTTCCTGGCTGAACGTGTAGAACTTCGACCAGCCTTCGAACGCGAAGAGCATCACCGGCCCGTTCACCACGACCCAGGCGGCGGCCGCGCCGCCCAGAGCCGTCCCGAACGCGCGCCATCTGCCCGCGCGCCAGCACAGCACCATCAGCGGTCCGAGCAGCAGGAACGGGTAGAGCTTGGCGGCCGTGGCAAGCCCCAGCAGCACGCCGAAGGCGAGGGAGCGGCCCCGTGACCACATCAGCATCGCCGAGGCCGTCAGAGCGACCGCCAGCAGGTCCCAGTTGATGGTCGCCGTCAGAGCGGCGGCGGGCGCCAGGGCGACCAGCAGGCCGTCCCAGGGACGCCGGGCGTGAGTACGGGTCACGCAGACGGCGATGACCGACGCACACACCATGAGCATTCCGGCGTTGACCATCCAGTACCACTGCTCCTGGTACTGGATGGTGCCGCTGCCGGGCGTGAGCCAGGAGGCGACCTCCATGAAGACACCGGTGAGCACCGGGTACTCCAGGTACTGCATGTCGCCGGGGAGCCTGTCGAAGTACGGCACGAGCCCGTCGGCGAAACCGCGCCCCTGGTAGAGGTGCGGGATGTCCGAGTAGCACGCATGCGTGTACTGGGAGCTGGCACCGAAGAACCAGGCACCGTTGTAGCAGGGCGCCTTCTGGACCAGTCCGAGGGCGAACATGCCGATCGCCACGAGCGCGATCACCCGCACGGGAGTCCACCAGGACGCCCCGAGCAGGGCTCGCCGCCCGAGCGGGCCGCCGATCAGCTCGCTGCCGGCTGCGGCGACCTCGTCCTCCTTGGTCGGCCGCACCGGGTCCGGCTCGTGGACGCTCGCTCGCGTCGATTCTGCACTGGGCATGCCGCACATCCTGCCGTACGTCCCTGGGAAAACGCCGAGGGCCGCCTTCCCAAGTGGGACGGCGGCCCCTGTTTCACGTGAAACATCCTCGCGTTTCACGTGAAACACCCAAGCCGGGCGATCTGTCGACGGCGGCTACCCCTCGGGGCCTCCGAAGATGCCTCCGTTGCCGTTGCCTCTGGTGTTGCCGCCGGTCTCGGCGCTACCGGTCGGCGTGGGCTGGGGAGTCACTCCTCCGTCCGTCCCACCGTTCTCCGTGCCGCCGTTCTCCGTGCCACCGTCGCTCTCGCATCCGAAGAACCCACAGGTGTCGCTGGGCGTGGGCGACGGAGTCGAGCTCTCGCTGGGCGTGGGGCTCGGCGACTCGGTCACGGTCTCGCTGGGCTCCACGCTGGGCGTCGGCGTCGGTGACGGGGCACCCACCTCGTTCTGGATCTCGCCGATCTTCTCGGGCTCCGGGAAGCCGAGGTCCGGCTCGCCCTTCAGCGCGGCCTTCATGTACTCGGTCCACACCAGCGTGGGGACGTCACCACCGTGGATCGACTTCTCCCCGGCCGTGCCGTTCATCGAGAGCAGCTTGGCGCTCTTGGGGTCCTCGCGGAACATCGCGACCGAGGTCGACAGCTGCTGGGTGTAGCCGACGAACCAGGCCGACTTGTTCTCGTCGGTGGTACCGGTCTTGCCGGCCGCCGTACGGCCCAGGGGGAGCGCCTTCGTGCCCGTACCGTTCTGGATGACGTTCTCCAGAGTGTCCGTGACGTTGTTGGCCACGATCTCGGGCATCGCCCGCGTGACCCTCGGCTTCTTGAAGCCGTCGATTTCCTCACCGTTGAACTTGACGCTGGTCACCGAGTACGGAGGGGCTTGCTTGCCCGCTGCGGCGAACGTCGCGTAGGCGTCGGCCATACGGATCGCACTGGGAGTCGACGTACCAAGCGCGAACGACGCGTTGAGCTCGGCGAAGCTGCTGTCCAGGATGCCGGCCTTCTCGGCCACGTCGGCCACGTTCTTCATCCCCACGTCCATGCCGAGCTGCACGAACGGCGTGTTCACGGACTGCTCCATCGCCTTGCGCAAGGAGATGTAGCCCCAGGGGTAGTCACTCTCGTTCTCCTGGAAGAACGGCGTGTTGTCCTTCTTCAGGACATAGGTCCCGTCGTTCTTCCTGACCTTGAGATGGTCGTTGCCGTTGTACTTGCTCAGCGGCGAGACACCGACTCCGTCGCTCTTGTACGTGCCGTGCTCCATCGCCGCCGCGAGCACGAACGGCTTCCACGTCGAACCGACGGGGACACCCGAGGTGTCCGCGTTGTTGTTGAAGTGGCCGTTCTCGTACCCGGCACCGCCGTAGAGCGCGACGATCGCGCCGTCGTTGGGCTTCACCGACGCCGCACCGAACTGGACGTGCTTGTCCAGCTCGCGGTTCTTCGGATCGAGCTTCTCCTTCTCGACCTTCTTGACGGCCTTCGCCAGCGCCTCGACCTTCTTCTTGTCGAAGGTCGTCTTGATCTGGTAGCCGCCCAGGTCGAACTGCTTCTCGGAGATGCTCGAGTGATTCAGGACGTACTTCTTGGCCGTGTCCGCCAGGTAGCCGATCTGGCCGGTCATGCCCTTGGACGCCTTGCGGTCGTCAGGCATGGGGTACTTCTTGATCGCGTCCTGGTACTGCTTGTCCGTGATCCTCTTGTCGTTGTGCATCTGCTCGAGGATCCAGCCCCAACGCGCCTCGGAGCGCTTGCGGTTGGCGTCGGCGGTAGCGGTCTTGTCGATACCGTCGTTGCCCGCGGGGTCGTAGTACGTCGGACCCTTGAGAAGTGCGGCGAGGAAGGCGCACTCACTCGGTGTGAGGTCCTTCGCCTCCTTGCCGTAGTAGGCCTGGGCGGCGGCCTGAATGCCGTAAGCACCACGGCCGTAGTACGAGGTGTTCAGGTACCCCTGGAGGATGTCGTCCTTGGAGAGCTTCGTGCCCACCTTGATCGAGATGAACATCTCCTTGAACTTACGGCTGACCGTCTGTTCCTGGCTCAGGTAGGTGTTCTTGACGAACTGCTGGGTGATCGTCGAACCACCCTGCGTGTCACCGCCCCGGGCCATGTTCGCCAGGGCCCGGGCGATACCCATGGGGTCGACGCCGGAGTCATCGTAGAAGCTCTTGTTTTCCGCCGAGATCACTGCCCACTGCATGGCCTTGGGGATTTTCGCGAGCGGGACGTTCTGCCGGTTCTGACCGCTGCCCGCCGCAACCATCTGGGTGCCGTCGGACCAGAGGTAGACGTTGTTCTGTGACGACGCAGCGGCGTTCTCCTCGTTGGGGACGCCCACCATGGCGTAACCGATGCCCGCCACAGCGACCAGGCTGCCGAAGAAGGCGATGCACAGTCCGGAGACGAGCTTCCAGGACGGCATCCAGCGCTGCCAGCCGTACTTGCCGGCGCGCGGATAGTCGATCATCCGCTTCTTGTCGGGAACGGCGGCCACGCGTCCTCTGCCCCGGCCGGGCCCGTTCGGGCCGCCAGGACCGGCACGCCGGCCACTCCGGGTCGGTTCGGCCGCTCTCCGGCGGCCGCCCCCCGTACTTCTCTGCGCCGCACGCCGGGCCTCGGCACGGCCGCCGTACTGACGCTCCTCACCCCCCGAGTCGTAGGAGTCCGACCCATAGGAGTCGGACGGAGACCCGGTGGCGCCTCGCGGTGCCGCACGGCGGCCGGAGGCCGAGCCGGACTGGCCGCGTCGGGCCGCGGCACGTCCGCCTCCCTGCGGCTGCGGCGGTTTGCGACGGTGCTCGCTCATCGAACGACTACTCCTCGGGCAGGCGCACCCCTGCGCGCCTGGAAACGGCGGCTGGTTTCCGGTCCCCCCGAAGTACGGATGCGGTCGGCTCCGCATTCATCGGTCCCGCATGCACCCGTACTACACCGCAGACGACGACGCTCTCAGGCGTCACTCGGTTCCCGGTGATGTGCATGGCGCACAGACTACGCACCGCCAAAACCCGCCGAGCCCCAAAGTTCACCTCAAATCAGGCAACTCGCATCCGATGAATCGGTGATGTGACCCCGTTCACCCGACCCCCTCTTGTCGCATCCGGAAGGCCGTTCTATCGTCGTGATGTATCGAGCCGATACATCAGCTCGACACATCGGCCCGACACATCGGACGGATACATGCGCACCACGGCGAGAGGAGGCGACGATGAGCCGGCGTTCCGGGATCCTCGAGTTCGCCGTACTCGGCCTGCTCCGCGAATCTCCGATGCACGGCTATGAGTTGCGCAAACGGCTCAACACATCACTGGGCGTGTTCCGTGCGTTCAGCTACGGGACGCTCTACCCCTGCCTCAAGACGCTGGTCGCCAACGGCTGGTTGATCGAGGAAACGGGGAACACCACCGAGGACGCCCTCGCCGCCCCCCTCGCCGGGCGCCGCGCCAAGATCGTCTACCGATTGACGGCGGAGGGTAAGGAGCACTTCGAACAGCTGCTCTCGCAGACCGGGCCCGACGCGTACGAGGACGAAACCTTCGCAGCCCGTTTCGCCTTCTTCGGGCAAACCTCACGCGATGTCCGCATGCGCGTACTGGAGGGCCGCCGCAGCCGGCTGGAGGAGCGGCTCGAGAAGATGAGTGCTTCCCTGGCCCGCACCCGGGAGCGCCTCGACGACTACACGCTCGAGCTCCAGCGCCACGGGATGGAGTCCGTGGAGCGCGAGGTGCGCTGGCTGAACGAGCTCATCGAGAGCGAGCGGGCGGGGCGGGACCTCAAGGGTCCGGCCACCGGGGAGCCCGCTTCGCGTGACACCACATCTGGAGCGTCGGGCGACCTGCCCCGACCAGGGGGCGACCCCCGGCCGGATTCGCCCGACGACACCGCCACGTGAGAGCCCACTCAGGGCCTCACTCGTACACACAGGGAGCAACCGGAATGGGTTCGGTTCGCGTAGCCATCGTCGGTGTGGGCAACTGCGCCGCATCGCTGGTACAGGGAGTCGAGTACTACAAGGACGCCGACCCGGCGTCCAAGGTGCCGGGCCTGATGCACGTCCAGTTCGGCGACTACCACGTCAGCGACGTCGAGTTCGTCGCCGCGTTCGACGTGGACGCCAAGAAGGTCGGCCTCGACCTGGCGGACGCCATCGGCGCCTCCGAGAACAACACCATCAAGATCTGCGACGTGCCCCGCACCGGTGTGACGGTCCAGCGCGGCCACACCCTCGACGGCCTCGGCAAGTACTACCGCGAGACCATCGAGGAGTCCGCCGAGGAGCCGGCCGACGTCGTCCAGGTCCTCAAGGACAAGCAGGTCGACGTCCTCGTCTGCTACCTGCCCGTCGGCTCCGAGGACGCGGCGAAGTTCTACGCCCAGTGCGCCATCGACGCCAAGGTCGCCTTCGTCAACGCCCTTCCGGTCTTCATCGCCGGCACCAAGGAGTGGGCGGACAAGTTCACCGAGGCGGGCGTCCCGATCGTCGGCGACGACATCAAGTCCCAGGTCGGCGCCACCATCACGCACCGCGTGATGGCGAAGCTCTTCGAGGACCGCGGCGTCGTCCTGGACCGCACGATGCAGCTGAACGTCGGCGGCAACATGGACTTCAAGAACATGCTCGAGCGCGACCGCCTCGAGTCGAAGAAGATCTCCAAGACGCAGGCCGTCACCTCCCAGATCCGCGACCGCGAGCTGGGCGAGGGCAACGTCCACATCGGCCCGTCCGACTACGTCGCCTGGCTGGACGACCGCAAGTGGGCCTACGTCCGCCTGGAGGGCCGCGCGTTCGGTGACGTCCCGCTGAACCTGGAGTACAAGCTCGAGGTCTGGGACTCCCCGAACTCCGCCGGCGTCATCATCGACGCCCTGCGCGCCGCGAAGATCGCCAAGGACCGCGGCATCGGCGGCCCGATCCTGTCGGCGTCGAGCTACTTCATGAAGTCCCCGCCCGTGCAGTACTTCGACGACGAGGCCCGTGAGAACGTCGAGAAGTTCATCAAGGGTGAGGTCGAGCGCTGACGCGCCGCAACAGTCGCTCCTGCCAGGGCTGTGAGGGTCCCCGGGTCGTACGACCCGGGGACCCTCCCCGTATGTGAGGCTGTGCCGCATGGCCGTCGTCCGTGACCTGCGCGTCCTCCTGCGCTTCCAGGGCTTCCGGCGCCTGCTCGCCGTACGCCTGCTCTCCCAGGGCGCCGACGGTGTCTACCAGGTCGCGCTCGCCGCGTACGTGGTCTTCTCGCCGGAGAAGCAGACCTCGGCGGCCGCGGTCGCCTCCGCGATGGCGGTACTGCTGCTCCCGTACTCCCTCGTCGGCCCCTTCGCCGGTGTCCTGCTGGACCGCTGGCGGCGCCGTCAGGTCCTGCTGTTCGGCAGCCTGTTGCGTGCCCTCCTGGCCTTCGCGACGGCCCTGCTGATCCTCAGCCCGGCTCCGGACTGGCTCTTCTACGTCTCGGCGCTGTGCGTCACCGCGGTCAACCGCTTCGTCCTGTCGGGCCTGTCCGCCGCCCTGCCGCGCGTCGTCGACTCCGACCGCCTGGTCATCGCCAACTCCCTTTCCCCGACGGCCGGAACGCTGGCGGCGACCGCGGGCGGTGGCCTCGCCTTCGTCGTGCGCCTGGTGGTGGCGGACTCGGACGCCGCTGTGGTGCTCGTGGCAGCGGGGCTGTATCTGTGTGCCGCCCTGGCATCGCTGAGCATGGCCCGTGAACTCCTCGGCCCGGACCGGCCCTTGGCGCGCGAGCGGATCGGAACGGCTCTCACGGACACCGTCCGCGACCTTGCGGCGGGCGTACGCCATCTGGCCGCTCCGCAGCGCCGGGAGGCCGCCTGGGCGCTCGTGGCGATGTCGCTGATGCGGTTCTGCTACGGCGCCCTGCTGGTCATGCTGCTGATGCTGTGCCGGTACGCCCTCACCTCGACCACGGACGACGGCCTCGCCCTGCTGGGCTTGGCATTGGGCGTCTCTGGCGCCGGCTTCTTCGCGGCGGCCGTGGTGACACCCTCGGCCGCGGGACGGCTCGGGCCGGGCCGCTGGATCGTCGTGTGCGCCGGGGCCGCGGCGCTGCTGGAACCCGCTCTCGGGCTGCCGTTCGCCACCGTCCCGCTGCTGGCCGCAGCCTTCGTCCTGGGGCTGACCACTCAGGGCGCGAAGATCGCCACGGACACCATCGTCCAGTCCTCCGTCGAGGACGGCTTCCGTGGCCGGATCTTCTCGGTCTACGACGTCCTCTTCAACGTTTCCTTCGTCGGCGCGGCCGCCGTGGCCGCCCTGATGCTGCCACCGGACGGCCGATCCGTGCCCCTCGTGATCACGATCGCCGTTACCTACGCGGCAGTAGCTATGGCTATGGCCCGTTTTGGCCGCCAGTAAGTGTCACATCAATGACACAGAGCCATTTCTGGCTACTGCGTTGTCAGTGGGGGCCGCTACCTTACGTGAGTCTTATCTCGCGACATGTTCGCGTCACTCACCATGTTCTAGGGGGACCCCCAAGTGACTACTCCGCCGCCCCAGGGCAATCCATTCGCGCAGGGCCAGCCCGCGGCTGCACCCCAGGCTCCGTTCCCGCCCCAGGGCGGTTACCCCCAGCAGCCCGGGCAGCCCGGCTTCCCGCCCCAGGGCGCCGGTCCGTACGCTCCGGTCCCCCCGCAGCCGTCCGGCCGCAAGCTCAGCTTCAAGACGATCAAGAACATCGTCATCGTCATCGCTGTGGCGGGTGTGGCCATCGGCGGCTACATAGCCAGCCGGGACGACGCCAACACGGCCGCTGTCGGCGACTGCATGCACCGCGGCAGCACCAGCGACAACAACCCGGACCTCGAAGTCGTCGCGTGCGACGACGCCAAGGCCCAGTTCAAGGTGCTGGCCAAGATCGAGGGCTCGTACCTCACGCAGACGCTGGCCTCCAGCAAGTGCGAAGCCGAGGCCAAGGACTTCCAGTACACGTACACCGAGAGCGGTGACGGCAAGGACTTCCTGCTCTGCCTGAAGGACTACAAGAAGTAGGCAGACACGACGAGGGGCGGTGTTTCACGTGAAACACCGCCCCTGGGTCTGTCTCCAGCATCTCTCCAGCGGGGTCATGTTTCCCGTGAAACATGACCCCGTTTCACAGCCTCAGCTCTCCTGCTCGGCCCACCACTCCTTGAGCGCGGCCACCGCAGCGTCCTGCTCCATCGGCCCGTTCTCCAGGCGCAGCTCCAGCATGTGCTGGTAGGCACGGCCGATGACCGGTCCGGGCCCGACACCGAGGATCTCCATGATCTGGTTGCCGTCGAGGTCCGGGCGGATCGAGTCCAGTTCCTCCTGCTCCTCCAGTTTGGCGATCCGCTCCTCCAGCCCGTCGTACGCACGCGACAGAGCCGCCGCCTTGCGCTTGTTGCGGGTGGTGCAGTCCGAGCGGGTCAGCTTGTGGAGGCGGTCGAGAAGCGGTCCGGCATCACGGACGTAACGCCGGACCGCCGAGTCCGTCCACTCGCCCGTGCCATAGCCGTGGAAGCGCAGGTGGAGTTCGACCAGACGTGAGACGTCCTTCACCAGCTCGTTGGAGTACTTCAGAGCCGTCATGCGCTTCTTGGTCATCTTCGCCCCGACCACCTCGTGGTGGTGGAACGAGACCCGGCCGTCCTTCTCGAACCGGCGCGTGCGGGGCTTGCCGATGTCATGCAGGAGAGCGGCCAGGCGGAGGGTGAGATCGGGACCGTCCTCCTCCAGCGCCATCGCCTGCTCCAGGACGATCAGCGAGTGGTCGTAGACGTCCTTGTGGCGATGATGCTCGTCACGTTCGAGGCGCAGGGCCGGCAGCTCGGGCACCACGCGCTCGGCGAGGCCCGTCTCGACGAGCAGCGTCAGCCCCTTGCGCGGCTGCTGGGAGAGGATCAGCTTGTTGAGCTCGTCCCGCACCCGCTCGGCCGAGACGATCTCGATACGCCCGGCCATCTCCGTCATCGCCGTGATGACCTCAGGGGCGACCTCGAAGTCGAGCTGAGCCGCGAAGCGCGCCGCCCTCATCATCCGAAGCGGGTCGTCGGAGAACGATTCCTCCGGGGTGCCGGGGGTGCGCAGCACACGGGCCGCGAGATCCTCGAGCCCGCCGTGCGGATCGACGAACTCCTTCACCGGCAGCGCCACCGCCATGGCGTTCACCGTGAAGTCCCGGCGGACGAGATCCTCCTCGATGGAGTCGCCGTACGACACCTCGGGCTTGCGTGAGGTGCGGTCGTAGGCCTCCGAGCGGTAGGTGGTCACCTCGATCTGGTAGCCGCCCTTGTGGGCACCCACCGTGCCGAAGGCGATCCCTACTTCCCAGACGGAGTCGGCCCAGGGACGCACGATCTTGAGGACGTCCTCGGGGCGGGCATCGGTCGTGAAGTCCAGGTCATTGCCGAGCCGCCCGAGCAGCGCGTCCCGTACCGAGCCGCCGACAAGGGCGAGTGAGAACCCGGCCTCCTGGAAGCGGCGGGCGAGGTCGTCGGCGACAGGAGCGACCCGCAGCAGTTCACTCACGGCACGGTGCTGCACCTGACTCAGGGCACTGGACGTTTCTTCGTTGGCGTTCGGCACAACAGAAGAGGGTACGTGGCCGGGCCGACGCGGGCTCCTCCTATTCCGCATGCACAAGCATGGGGACACGTCCGTTATAGGCTCACAAGCCAAGCTCGAAGGCCGTAATCGCACCCTCCCCTCCATAGCTCCGCATACCGGGCAGCACGGGTAGCGGCCCGCGATCTTGTGGAGCGGACCGCGGCACTTCCCCTCAGCGCGCATCGTTACCATGCGTGGACGCACATTCCGACGACCACTGACGACGACGAGGGACGGACGAGCGCGTGGCCGAGGCGGCAGACTTCCAGGGGACCAGTGCCTCACCTGCCCGCCGCTGGCTGCGGCGTACCGGGGCTCTGCTCGCCGGTGCGCCCCTGCTGGCCGGACTCCTCCAGTTGCCCGCCGCGACGCCGGCGGACGCGGCCGGACAGGAGTCCCCGCAGGTTGCCTCCAGCGCGGGTTCGGTATCGGTCGCGGTCGACTCGCTCAGCCCCAGCGCCCCCTCCGAGGGGGACACGGTCACCGTGTCGGGCACGGTGACCAACAACGGGAAGCAGACGGTCACCGGCGCCCACGTCGACCTGCAGGTGGGGCCCCCACTCGAAACCCGCTCGGCGATCGACACCCTCGCCAAGAAGAGCGACGACCTCCAGGGCCCCTCCGGCGAGAAGGTCGGCGGCAAGTACACCGAGAAGTTCCCCGCGCTCACCCCCGGCGTCGCGGAACCCTTCAGCATCTCGGTGCCGGCCGACAAGCTCGACCTCGGAGACGACGGCGTCTACCAGCTGGCCGTCGCGCTCTCCGGGAAGACCTCGGCGCAGCCCTGGGAGCAGGTTCTCGGCATCCAGCGCACGTTCCTGCCGTGGCAGCCGGAAGAAGCGGGCACCAGGACGAAGACCACCTTCCTGTGGCCGCTGATCTCCAGCGCCCACATGGCGGCCGAGACGGGGTCGAACGAGCAGCAGACGCCGGTCTTCCGTGACGACGAACTCGCCGAGGAGATCGCCCCCGGCGGCCGTCTCGACCAGATGGTGTCGCTGGGCAAGGGCCTCGACGTCACCTGGGTGGTCGACCCGGACCTGCTGGCGTCAGTCGACGCGATGACGGGGAGCTACCAAGTCCGCACCGCGGACGGCAGCACCACTCCCGGCAAGAACCAGGAGATCGCCAAGCACTGGCTGGCCGAGCTCCAGCAGGCGGTCACCGGCGAAGAGGTGGCCGCCCTGCCCTTCGGCGACCCCGACCTGGCCTCCCTCGCCCACAACGGCACGAACGTCACCGGCTCGCTGAACCACCTCAAGGAGGCCACCGACGCCGCCGACGAGACGGTGGACACGATCCTCCACGTGAAACCGTCCACGGACTTCGTCTGGCCGGTGGACGGCGCCGTCGACCCGTCGATCGTGAAGGTCGCCACATCCGCAGGCGCCGACAAGGTCATCACCCGCAGCGACAGCCTCCAGGACAACCTGTCGTACACGCCCTCCGCGGCCCGGCCCATCGGCGGCGGCACCACGGCGGTCGTCGCGGACTCCCGGATGTCCACAGCGTTCCAGGGCGATCTCACCAGGGCCTCCGCCTCCACACTCGCCGTGCAGCGCTTCCTGGCCCAGAGCCTCACGCTCGGCCTGCAGACCGGCAAGCAGCGCAGCGTCGTCGTGGCTCCGCAGCGCATGCCGTCCGTGAACCAGGCGCAGGCCATGGCCGAGGCGCTGGCGGCCCTCCAGGGCGGGAACTGGTCCGAGTCTCAGGACCTCACGGCCGCCGCCAAGGCCAAGCCGGACCCCGCTGCCAACACGAAGGTGCCGCCTGCCTCCGCATACCCCCCCTCGCTGCGCAAGCAGGAGCTGCCCCGGGCCGCCTTCGAGCAGATCGCCAGGACCCAGCGCAAGCTCGACAAGTTCAAGGTCATCCTCACCCGCCAGTCGCGAGTCGTGACCCCCTTCGGGCGGGCCATGAACCGCGAGATGTCCACGTCGTGGCGCGGGCGGGGCGTCGCGGCGGTGGGATACCGCGATGGCATCGAGTCGTACCTCAACGGACTCATCGACGGCGTCAAGCTGATCCAGAAGTCCGAGACCAAGCTCTCCGGCCGCAGCGCCATGATCCCTGTGACCGTCCAGAACAACCTCGTCCAAGGCGTCGAGCGCCTGAAGCTGCGGCTCACGTCACAGAACCCCACGCGACTCAAGATCGGCGGAGACGCCTACGAGGAGCAGCCCGTCACCGTCAACGGCGGCCACGCCCAGTCGGTGAAGTTCACCACGTCGGCCAACGCCAACGGACAGGCGAAGGTCGTCGCCCAGCTGTACACGGAGGACGGCCAGAGGTACGGCGCCCCGGTCGCCTTCGACGTCAGGGTCACCGAGGTCACGCCCACGGTGATGCTGGTCATCGGCGGTGGTGTCCTGCTCCTGGTCCTCGCGGGCTTCCGGATGTACACGCAGCGCAAGCGCGCCGCCGCCCGTGAGGCCGCGGAGGACGACACGGCCGAGGCGGGCGACGACACCGACGGCGCGCGGAGCCAGGCCGACGCCCCGCAGAACCCGGAGACCTCCGACGCACGTCTTGAGCAGGAGACCGAGGCGGAATCCCGGGCGGACGGCCCGGAGCAGCCGAGTGACCCGGCCCCGGACACCGCAGCGGAAAGCGCCGGCCCGTCCGGCACGGGTGAGAGAGTGGACCGTTGAGAAGTCGTGGCCGGTGGGCCCGGGACGATGAGGTGGGGTAACCATGAACGCGCCGTACGACGGTGACCGCGGTCGTGCCGCGGGCAGCCCGGGCCACCCCGATGCGGGCGGGCCCGAGGGTTCACCGCCCGAGCACGGCCAGGTGCCGCCGCAGCCGCCCGCGGACATGTACCTCCAGGACGCCTACGGCCAGGATCCCTACCGGGCCCAGGACCTCTCCGCCCAGGACCCCGTCGGCGAGGCGCTGTACGACCGCGCCGCGCACCCGCCGCCCGCTCCCGGCACGTACCAGCCGCAGCAGCAGCTGTACGGCCAGCCGCCGCAGTCGCCGTACGCGCCCGACCCGCAGGTGTGGGCGCAGACGCCCGCACCGGAGCCGGAGGGCCCCACGCGGCACCTGCCGTACGGCGACGACCCCCGCACCACCCAGTTCGTGGGAGTGGACGATCTCGTCTCCCAGGCGGGTGAGCCGCGCCAGGAGCCGGACGCGTTCGCACATCTCTTCCGGGACCAGCAGCAGAGCAGCGGCCACCCGTCGTACGACCCGCCGTCGGTGCCCGGCCCCTCCCCGGCTCCGGGGCAGACGGCACAGGGCCCGTACGCACCGCAGGACCAGTACGCGGCGCCCGGCCGGGCCGCGGCGACACCGCCCCTCGTGGACGAGGCGCCCGCCCCCGAGCCCACCGCCTCGTCCGCCCCCACGAAGGGTGGCCGTGCCGCGGGCCTCATGAAATCCAGCGCCGTGATGGCGGCGGGCACGATGGTCTCCCGCCTGACCGGCTTCATCCGCTCGGCGCTGATCGTGTCCGCTCTGGGCGTGGGTCTCCTCGGTGACACCTTCCAGGTCGCCTACCAACTGCCGACGATGATCTACATCCTCACCGTCGGCGGCGGCCTCAACTCCGTCTTCGTGCCGCAGCTCGTGCGCGCCATGAAGGAGGACGACGACGGCGGCGAGGCCTACGCCAACCGCCTGCTCACCCTGGTCATCGTGACGCTCGGCGCACTCACCGCTCTCTCGGTCCTCGGCGCGCCGCTCCTGATCCGCCTGCTGTCCAACGGGGTCGCCAGCGACCCGGCCGCCAACCAGGTCGCCGTCACCTTCGCCCAGTACTTCCTGCCCACGATCTTCTTCATGGGCATCCACGTGGTGATGGGCCAGATCCTCAACGCCCGCGGCAAGTTCGGCGCCATGATGTGGACCCCGGTCCTGAACAACATCGTCATCATCGTGACGCTGGGCATGTTCATCTACGTCTACGGCACCGCGGCCGACTCCGGGATGAAGGCCACCACCATTCCGCCCGAGGGGCAGCGCCTGCTGGGCATCGGCGTCCTGCTCGGCCTCGTGGTCCAGGCGCTGGCGATGATCCCCTACCTGCGCGAGACCGGTTTCCGGCTGCGGCTGCGCTTCGACTGGAAGGGCCAGGGCCTCGGCAAGGCCGTCACGCTGGCCAAGTGGACGGTCCTGTTCGTCCTCGCCAACCAGGCGGGCGCCATGATCGTCATCCAGCTGTCCACCGCCGCGGGCAAGGCTTCGCCGGTCGACGGCACCGGCTTCGCCGCCTACGCCAACGCCCAGCTGATCTGGGGCCTGCCGCAGGCCATCATCACGGTCTCCCTCATGGCCGCCCTGCTGCCGCGCCTGTCCCGCTCGGCAGCCGAGGGCGACGGGGGCGCCGTCCGCGACGACATCTCCCAGGGCCTGCGCACCACGGCGGTCGCGATCGTGCCGATCGCGTTCGGGTTCCTCTCCCTCGGCATCCCGATGTGCACGCTGATGTTCGGCTCCTCCGGCACCAGCGAGGCCACCAACATGGGCTTCATGCTGATGGCGTTCGGGCTCGGCCTGATCCCGTACTCGGTGCAGTACGTGGTCCTGCGCGCCTTCTACGCGTACGAGGACACCCGAACTCCCTTCTACAACACGGTCATCGTGGCCGCGGTCAACGCGGGCGCCTCGGCGGTCTGCTACTTCGTCATCCCGTCCCGCTGGGCCGTGGTCGGCATGGCCGCCTCGTACGGCCTGGCCTACGCGATCGGCGTCGGCGTCGCCTGGCGCCGGTTGCGCAAGCGCCTCGGCGGGGACCTCGACGGCGCCCGGGTCCTGCGGACATACGCCCGGCTGTGCATCGCGTCGGTCCCGGCCGCCCTGATCAGCGGCGCGGCCTGCTACGGCATCGGACATTCGCTCGGCCAAGGCCCCGCGGGATCGCTCGCCGCCGTCCTGGCGGGCGGCGCCGTGCTGCTCGGTATCTTCTTCGTCGCCGCCCGCCGCATGCGCATCGAGGAACTCAACTCGCTGGTCGGCATGGTCCGCGGACGCCTGGGACGCTGAGTCGGGGGGTAGGCGCACAACCATCGTCAGCCACCGCGTGTCGTGCATAGCGGCGGACTGTGGGCACAATTGGTTTCGGCTTCGGGCGGCGCGCAATGAATGCCGGCCGGCGCGCAATGGATGGGGAGGCAGGAACGACGGTGGCGGAACGGAGTACGGCTGCCGTCGACGTGGCAGACAACAGCGACGACACGTCGCTGACCGCACAGGCGGACCAGTCCACGGCCGACGGGGTGGCCAAGAACCGGGAGCGGGACACGGACAGCGACGAGGTACAGGAGAGCACCCGGACCGACGGTGCCGGCACGACCTCGCCGCCCGAACTGCACAGTGGTCACAAACTGGCCAGACGCTACCGCCTCGAGGAGTGCGTCACCCGTCTGGACGGTTTCAGCAGCTGGCGTGCCGTGGACGAGAAGCTCCGCCGTGCCGTAGGCGTGCACATCCTGCCCGCCGACCACTCGCGGGCCCGCTCCGTCCTGGCGGCCGCCCGCTCCTCCGCCCTCCTCGGTGACCCTCGCTTCGTCCAGGTGCTGGACGCGGTGGAGGAGAACGACGTCGTCTACGTCGTCCACGAGTGGCTCCCCGACGCGACGGAACTGACCACGCTCCTCGCCTCCGGGCCCCTGGAGCCCTACGACGCGTACCAGATGGTCAGTCAGGTCTCCTCGGCCATGGCCGCAGCCCATCGTGAGGGCCTCGCCCATCTGCGGCTGAACCCCAACGCCGTACTGCGCGCCTCGACCGGACAGTGGCGCATCCGCGGCCTCGCCGTGAACGCCGCCCTGCGGGGCGTCGCGTCCGACACCCCGCAGCGCACCGACACCGAGGCCATCGGCGCCCTGCTGTACGCGGCGCTCACGCAACGCTGGCCCTACGAGAGCGATGCCTACGGTCTGTCGGGCCTGCCGAAGGACATCGGCTTGATCGCGCCCGACCAGGTGCGGGCCGGTGTACACCGCGGTCTGTCCGAGCTCTCGATGCGTGCGCTCGCCAACGACGGTGCCACCGCCTCCCGGCACGAGTCGCCGTGCACCACGCCGGAGGAGTTGGTGAAGGCGATCGGCGAGATGCCCCGCATCCGCCCGCCGGAGCCGGCGTTCACCGCCCCGCCCGAGTACCAGCGCACGACGTACCAGCAGGGCACCTACGGCCGTCAGGGCCCGCACCCCGGCGTCACCCAGCCGATCACGTCTCCGCCGCCCCCGCTCCAGAGCCGCACGGGCAAGGCCCTGAAGTGGGCCGTCTCGGCACTCCTGATCGCCGCTCTGGGTCTTGGCAGCTGGCAGCTCGCGGACGCCCTGTTGGACCAGGGCGGCAAGAACGAGGACCCGGGCCAGACGCAGACGAACGACGGGAACGACAAGAGCCCGAAGAAGCCGGTCAGCAAGCCGATCGCCATCAGCGCTGCCCGCGACTTCGACCCCCTCGGGGATCAGACAGAGAAGCCGTCCGACATAGGAAAGGTCTACGACAACAGCAAGGCCACCTATTGGCAGACGGACTTCTACCTGAGCCCGGACTTCGGCCGCCTCAAGTCGGGCGTCGGCATCATCCTCGACCTCGGCAAGGCGCAGCAGGTCGGTAAGGTGACGGTCACGTTCGTGGGGGACACCTCGGTCGAGCTCCGCAGCGCGAGCTCGGGCGCGGGAACGGAGCCGACGTCCCTCAACGCCTACACCAAGGTCGCCGAAGGTTCAGGGACGACTGTTCAGCTCAAGCCCGGCAAGGCGCTCAAGAGCCGGTACCTCCTCGTGTGGTTGACGAAGCTGCCCTTGCAGCCGGACGACGGCAAGTGGCGCGGCAGGGTGGCGGACATCAAGGTGACCAGCTGACGGCATCTGCCTCGAGGAAGGAGGCCGATGGCAGACGGCACCGGATGTGACGGAGTGAGCGATCAGGATCTGCTCGCCCGCCACGTCGAAGGCGACCCCGATGCCTTCGGTGAGATCGTGCGCCGGCATCGCGACCGGCTCTGGGCCGTCGCGCTGCGGACGCTCGGCGACCGCGAGGAAGCCGCCGACGCCGTCCAGGACGCGCTGGTCTCCGCCTACCGGGCCGCCCACACCTTCCGAGGCCAGTCGGCCGTCACAACGTGGCTGCACAGGATCACGGTGAACGCCTGCCTTGACCGCGCCCGCAAGGCGGCCTCACGGAAGACCTCTCCCGTCGACGACACCGAGCGCCTGGAGCAGCTGCTGGAGCCGCACGAGTCGGCCTCGGCCCCAGCCGAGCGCAACGATCTCCACCGGCAGCTCATCGAAGCCCTGGGAACCCTGCCGACCGACCAGCGTGCCGCGCTCGTCCTGGTGGACATGCAGGGCTACCCGGTCGCGGAGGCAGCCCGCATCCTCGACGTGCCCACCGGCACGGTGAAGAGCAGATGTGCACGAGGAAGAGCCAGGCTCCTGCCGCTGCTCACCCATCTACGGCAAGACGGCAGCGGTGAGGGCAAGAAGCCGGGCGGAGAACGGAACCGGACGCAGGGCCCGGCCGTCCCACCGGCAGCGGACCCGTCCCGAGCGGGATCCCCGGACACAGGACCGAGCGACTCAGCTGCAGTAAAGGGCGGAGGTGGACGAGCGTGACGTCGACGACAGACATGGCCGGGCACCCGGACGTCGCGGAGATCTCCGACCTCGCCGAGGGGCTCCTCCCGCCGTCCCGGACCACCGACCTGCGCCGCCACCTGGACGAGTGTGAACTCTGCGCGGATGTGTACGCCTCCCTGGAGGAGATCCGGGGGCTGCTCGGGACGCTGCCGGGACCGCCGCGTATGCCCGCCGACGTCGCGGGCCGTATCGATGCCGCTCTCGCCGCCGAGGCCCTGCTGAACGCCGGCGGCCCGGAATCCCAGGAGAGCCCGGAGCCGGAGACTGCTCCCGGTTCCGGCGCTGCCGGTGCCCCGTCCGGGGACCACAGCGGTGCGCATGTTTCACGTGAAACATCGACACGTACGGACCGGCCTGCCGACCGACCCGCCGGCCGCCCCCGGTCCTCCACCACCGGGCCTGGCCGCAAGGACCGCACGCGCATCGGGCGCCGCAGGGTCGCTGTCCTGGGGACCGTCTTCACGGTGGCCGCCCTGGGACTGGGCTCCGTCTTGCTGTCATCGCTCGGGGACAACAAGCCGCCCCATGACACGGCGGGCGAACAGCAGACCACCGCCGCGGACACATTCTCCGAAGGCAAGCTGCAGAGGCAGGTCACCGATCTCCTGTCCGAGAACAAAACCAAAGGCGGCGGTTCCCGCACCCCCTTCGGCGCAGCGACAGCCCCCGGCACCAACGAGCACAGGACCCTGAGGGAAGCCGTGGTCCCCGGCTGCGTCCGCGAAGGCATCGGACGCGACGATGCGGCCCTGGCCACCGAGGACGGCACCTACCAAGGGAAGAAGGCCATGCTCGTGCTGCTTCCCGACGCCTCGGACACCACTCGCGTCACCGCCTACATCGTCGACGCGACCTGCGTGGATCAAGAGGCGTCCGCTGCCGTCGGCAAGGTGCTCCTGCAGCGCACGTACCCGTCCGCCTGAGCGAGCGCTTCTTCATCGCCCTGCGGGGCACCCACAGGGCCTACCGCGAGGAGCCGGTTCTCCGTGTGCCCGGACACAGCGGGAATGCGCGCCCCGTAGGATCCGTTGGGTGGGGTGAGAGCTCGCAGAGAATCTCCCACCGGCCGAAGACGCAGTCCAGAGACGAGGAATCAAGCCGTGAGCGACGTCCGTAACGTGATCATCATCGGCTCCGGGCCCGCCGGCTACACGGCGGCGCTCTATACCGCGCGCGCGTCGCTGAAGCCGCTGGTGTTCGAGGGGGCCGTCACCGCCGGTGGCGCGCTCATGAACACCACGGACGTCGAGAACTTCCCGGGATTCCGGGACGGCATCATGGGTCCTGACCTCATGGACAACATGCGCGCCCAGGCGGAGCGCTTCGGAGCCGAACTCGTCCCGGACGACATCGTGGCCGTGGACCTGAGCGGCGAGATCAAGACCGTCACGGACACGGCCGGCACCGTCCACCAGGCCAAGGCCGTCATCGTCACCACCGGCTCGCAGCACCGCAAGCTGGGTCTGCCGAACGAGGACGCTCTCTCCGGCCGTGGCGTGTCGTGGTGCGCCACCTGTGACGGGTTCTTCTTCAAGGACCAGGACATCGCCGTGATCGGTGGTGGTGACACCGCGATGGAGGAGGCCACCTTCCTCTCCCGGTTCGCCAAGTCCGTGACCGTCGTCCACCGCCGCGACACCCTGCGCGCCTCCAAGGCCATGCAGGAGCGCGCCTTCGCCGACCCCAAGATCAACTTCGTGTGGGACAGCGAGGTCGCCGAGATCCAGGGCGACCCGAAGCTCTCGGGCCTGAAGCTGCGCAACCTCAAGACCGGTGAGATCTCGGACCTGCCGGTGACCGGACTGTTCATCGCCATCGGCCACGACCCTCGTACCGAGCTCTTCAAGGGCCAGCTCGACCTGGACGAAGAGGGCTACCTGAAGGTGGAAGCGCCGTCGACGCGCACCAACCTCACCGGCGTCTTCGGTGCCGGCGACGTGGTCGACCACACCTACCGTCAGGCGATCACCGCGGCCGGGACCGGCTGCTCCGCAGCTCTCGACGCCGAGCGTTACCTCGCCGCCCTGGCGGACGAGGAGCAGCCCGAGCCCGAGAAGACCTCTGTCTGACCTCTCACTACCCGCCCCACGCACCAACCAGTTAGGAGCCCTCCGTGGCCGGCACCCTGAAGAACGTGACCGACGACTCCTTCGAGCAGGACGTCCTGAAGAGCGACAAGCCTGTTCTGGTGGACTTCTGGGCCGCGTGGTGCGGTCCCTGCCGCCAGATCGCGCCGTCCCTCGAGGCCATCGCCTCCGAGTACGGCGACAAGATCGAGATCGTCAAGCTGAACATCGACGAGAACCCGGGTACGGCCGCCAAGTACGGCGTCATGTCCATCCCGACCCTGAACGTCTACCAGGGTGGCGAGGTCGCCAAGACCATCGTGGGGGCGAAGCCGAAGGCCGCGATCGTTCGTGACCTTGAGGAGTTCATCGCCGAGTAAATCGGCTGAACCGCCGCACCGACGGTGCATGTTTCACGTGAAACACGAATGGGCCAACCCAGCAGGGTTGGCCCATTCGTTTGGTTGCTCTACAGCGGCCGCAGGGCCGGCTCCTTCTGCACGGCACCCAGCAGCCGGTCCAACGCCATCTCGACGTCTTCCTTCCAGGAGAGCGTCGACCTCAGTTCCAGCCTCAGCCGGGGGTGGGCGGGATGCTGGCGGACCGTCTTGAAGCCGACCGCCAGAAGATGATCGGCGGGCAGCACACAAGCAGGTTCCTTCCAGCGCGCATCGCCAAAGGCCTCGATCGCCTTGAACCCACGTCGCAGCAGATCCTTGGCGACCGTCTGCACCATCACCCGGCCCAATCCCTGCCCTTGGTAACCCGGCACGATGAACGCGGTGATCAGCTGCACCGCATCAGGCGAGACGGGACTCGTGGGAAACGCCGTGGAGCGGGGGACATAGGCAGGCGGGGCATAGAGCACGAAGCCCACCGGCACATCGTCGACATACACGACCCGTCCGCAGGATCCCCAGTCCAACAGAACCGCCGAGATCCAGGCTTCCTTCTCCGAAGCTGCTGTGCCCGCCTTTACCGCGGCCTCACCGCTGACTGGGTCGAGTTCCCAGAAGACACACGAACGGCAACGCTTGGGCAGGTCCTGGAGGTTGTCCAGCGTGAGCGGTACGAGCCGGCGGCCCATGAAGGCTGATCCTCGCTTCCTTCGCCCGCCGCCGCATCGCGGGCGGCTGTCAGAGCGCTCCGTTCCCTGAGGAGACTGCCGATGAACCCACCGACCGCTCCCAGCCCCAAACCGGTGCTCACCAGTCCGGTGCGGCTCATGGTTCGCATGGCCCCTGCCTCCCTCTCAGAGGTGCTGCCAAGTGGCTGCGCCGTACCCGAACGCATCGTATCGACGATGCGATTCCATCGATACCGCCAGAAAGGAAAGAGCGGGCCACGTTCCGGCACACACCGGACACGGCCCGCTCTGTCTCCCGCACAGCAGATGCTCCTTGCCGGAGGCTCAGGACTCGCTCTCCTCGGAGTCGCCCTCCAGAAGACCCTGCTGAAGGACCGGCCCTTCGCCAGGAGCGAGTGAGCCGAGGATCCGCTCAAGATCCTCCATCGAGGCGAACTCGACGGTGATCTTGCCCTTCTTCTGCCCCAGGTCGACCTTCACGCGGGTCTCGAAGCGGTCGGACAGCCGCGTGGCGAGGTCCGACAGCGCAGGAGAGACCCGGGCACCGGCACGCGGGCCCTTGGGCTTCTGAGCCTTCTGAGGCCTCGATCCCATCAGGGTCACGATCTCCTCGACGGCTCGCACCGAGAGGCCCTCGGCCACGATGCGGTGGGCCAGACGGTCCTGCTCCTCCGGGTCCTCGACGGAGATCAGTGCCCGGGCGTGGCCGGCGGAGAGCACCCCGGCGGCGACCCGGCGCTGCACGGCCGGCGAGAGCTTCAGCAGACGCAGGGTGTTGGAGACCTGCGGCCGAGACCGGCCGATGCGGTCCGCCAGCTGGTCGTGCGTGCAGCTGAAGTCCCTCAGCAGCTGGTCGTAGGCTGCTGCCTCTTCCAGGGGGTTCAGCTGGGCGCGGTGCAGGTTCTCCAGGAGAGCGTCCAGAAGGAGCTTCTCGTCCTCCGTGGCCCGCACGATCGCCGGGATCGCCTCCAGCCCGGCCTCACGGCAGGCACGCCATCGGCGCTCACCCATGATGAGCTCGTAGCGGGCAGGTCCCACCTGCCGTACCACGACCGGCTGGAGGAGCCCCACTTCCTTGATAGAGGTGATGAGCTCGTGCAGCGCGTCCTCGTCGAACACCTCACGCGGCTGGCGCGGGTTCGGCGTGATGGAGTCGAGCGGGATCTCGGCAAAGTGCGCACCGATAGGCGCCGCAGGCGCGGCGGGAGCAGTCGGCTGCACAGGCTCCTCTGTTTCACGTGAAACAGTCGGCAGAGTCGCTACCTTCGCCGCGGCCACTCCACGGTCGTTCGGCAGGACGGGTACTGCCGCAGGGGATGTGGAGGCAGCGTTCCCCGCCGCAGCCTGAGCCACCGACTTCTCCGTCGGCGCAGCAGGGATCAGTGCGCCGAGACCACGGCCCAGCCCCCTTCGTCGCTCGCTCACTGAATGCCCTCCACCATGCTCGGGTCGTTCTGCTGTACGCCGATATGGGCGTGCGTCGCGTCATAGCTGATGCCGACGCCCTTCAGCGCGATCTCTCGTGCCGCCTCAAGGTAGGAGAGGGCACCACTCGATCCAGGATCGTAAGTCAGTACCGTCTGCCCATAACTCGGCGCCTCCGAGATACGGACGGAGCGGGGGATGCTCGTCCGCAGTACCTCGTCACCGAAGTGGGTGCGCACCTCGTCCGCGACCTGGGACGCGAGCCGCGTCCGGCCGTCGTACATGGTGAGCAGGATGGTCGACACATGCAGGGCGGGGTTGAGGTGCCCCCGTACCAGGTCGACATTGCGTAGCAGCTGTCCGAGGCCTTCCAACGCGTAGTACTCGCACTGGATAGGGATCAGAACTTCCTGGCCCGCCACCAACGCATTGACCGTCAGGAGACCGAGGGAGGGCGGGCAGTCGATGAGGATGTAGTCCAACGGCTGCTCGTATGCCTGGATCGCACGCTGAAGCCTGCTCTCCCGTGCCACCAGGGACACCAGCTCGATCTCCGCACCGGCGAGATCGATCGTGGCGGGAGCACAGAAGAGACCCTCGACGTCCGGGACCGGCTGGACCACCTCGGAGAGCGGCCTGCTGTCGACCAACACGTCGTAGATGGAGGGGACTTCGGCGTGGTGGTCGATACCCAGCGCCGTGGACGCATTGCCCTGTGGGTCGAGGTCGACCACCAGGACCCGGCCACCGTGCAGCGCCAGGGAAGCGGCAAGGTTGACGGTCGTCGTCGTCTTGCCCACACCGCCCTTCTGATTGGCGACCACGATGATTCGGGTCTGCTCGGGCCGTGGCAGACCCTCGCCGGCACGACCCAGAGCCTCCACCGCCAGTTGGGCAGCACGACCGATGGGAGTGTCGTCCATCGGAGGCGGTGTTTCACGTGAAACATCCGCCCCCATCGACTCGGTACGGGGACCGGGGACCGGATCGGTCATCGGTCCCGCGATGTTGGCGTCGGACCGCAAGGATTCACTCTCCTCGACTTCAGGCTCGCAATGAACAGAGCCTCCCATGTCTTCGGGGTCGTGAACCAGTGAGGCCTGTCGTTCTGTGGAGAAATCCACCTCTGTGGATACCTCAGGTCCCTCATCGAGTGACCCTAGAGGCTTCCGGTCGCGGGGTTCGGCCGCGGCGCGGCCACGACTGATGATGCCGTGCAGCAGTGAGCGACGTTTCACGTGAAACACGATGCACAGCAGCCGAGGCCGGACTGTCGCGACACTCCGGCTTGCATCGGTTTGGCAGCTTGTGTGGAGTACGTCTCGTCGTCAGGACGGATCAGCGCCGTCGGCGCGTCCGACCCGTGCGAGCCGCCTTGGCGCGCTTCGCGGCGAAGCGCACACCGCCGGGACTCTCCCCGACCTCGACCCTCACGACGGTGGACATCGGGTCCACCACACCCTCACCCACATGCAGGATCGAGGTCTCCACCGCACCCAGCTTGCTGAGCGCCGTCGACGCGCTCTTCAGCTCCTCCTCCGCGGTGTCGCCCTTGAGCGCGAGCATCTCCCCGTACGGCCTCAGCAGCGGGATACCCCAGGTGGCGAGCCGGTCGAGCGGCGCCACGGCCCGGGCCGTCACCACATGGACCGGTTGGATCTTCCCCATGACCTCTTCGGCCCGGCCACGCATGACGGTCACGTGGTCGAGGCCGAGCAGCTCCACGACCTCGGTGAGGAAGTTGGTGCGCCGCAGCAACGGCTCCAGGAGCGTGATCTTCAGGTCGGTGCGGACCAGTGCCAGCGGAATACCGGGAAGCCCGGCCCCGGAGCCGACATCGCACACCGTCACGCCGTCGGGCACGACCTCCGAGAGCACCGCGCAGTTCAGCAGGTGCCGCTCCCACAGGCGGGGCACCTCCCGCGGGCCGATGAGACCGCGCTTCACGCCAGCCTCGGCGAGCAGCTCGGCGTACCGCACCGCATCCGCGAAGCGATCACCGAACACCTCGCGCGCCTGCTCGGGCGCGGGGGGAAGCTCCGCTGCCTCCGTCACGGGGGACCGTCCTTCCGTACCGCGTCAGCGCACCCGGCGCCGACATCAGAACCACCAGAACTATCAAGCTGACAAAGTTCGGCCCCGCCTGCGCAACAGACGGGGCCGGAGAACGTAGGGGCCGATCAGGCGGGCAGCACGACGACGAAGCGCTGCGGCTCCTCGCCCTCGGACTCGCTGCGCAGACCCGCGGCCTTGACCGCGTCGTGCACGACCTTGCGTTCGAAGGGCGTCATCGGCTTCAGCTTGACGGCCTCACCGCTGCTCTTGGCCTCCGCGGCAGCCTTGGCGCCCAGCTCGGACAGCTCCGAGCGCTTCTGTGCCCGGTAGCCGGCGATGTCCAGCATCAGGCGGCTGCGGTCACCGGTCTCCCGGTGAACGGCCAGACGAGTGAGCTCCTGGAGCGCCTCCAGCACCTCGCCGTCACGGCCGACCAGCTTCTGCAGATCACGGCCGCCCGCGTCGCTGATGATCGAGACGGAGGCGCGGTCGGCCTCGACGTCCATGTCGATATCGCCGTCGAGATCGGCGATGTCGAGCAGACCCTCCAGATAGTCCGCCGCGATCTCGCCTTCCTGCTCCAGGCGAGTCAGGGTGTCTGCACCCTCGGCAGCGGCGGAGGTGGTGCCTTCCGTCACGGGATGGACTCCTTCTTACTTCTTGGACGGGGACTTGGGCCGCTGCGGACCCTTGCGCTGTCCGGACTGGGCCTTGCTGCGGGTACCGCCGGCGGGCTTCGCGCCGCCCTTCTTGGCAGCGGCGGCGGGCTTGGCGTCCTCGGGCTCGTCGGACTTGGTCAGCGACGTCTTCGGCTCGTTCTCACCAGCCGCCTTGGCACCGCCGGCTCCGCCGTGCTGACGCTGCGACTTGCTCTGCCGCTTCGGCTGCTGGCGCTTCGGAGCACCGGTGGCGGTGATCGTCGTACCGTCCTCGGCCTCGACCGCTGCCGCGCTGTCGCTCTTGATCACGGTGCCGTCGGCCTGGGCGGCGAGGTTGGCCTTGCTCAGGCCGTTGATGAACTTCCGCTCGAACTCGTTGCGGTCGCGGCCCTTGGCGACGATGGCCTTGACGATGGCCCGGTCGCGGCGCTTGCCGACCTTGTTGTGCTGCGTGACGTGCTTGGTCAGGCGCTCCAGGTACTCGGCCTGGGCCTTGGAACCCGGGGTCGGGTTGTTGCGGATGACGTACATCTGCTGACCCATGGTCCACACGTTGGTGGTCAGCCAGTAGACGAGGACACCGACGGGGAAGTTGATGCCGAAGACGGCGAACATGACGGGGAAGACGTACATCAGCATCTTCTGCTGCTGCATGAACGGCGTCTTCACCGTGGTGTCGACGTTCTTCGTCATCAGCTGGCGCTGGGTGAAGAACTGCGACGCCGACATCAGGACGATCATGACGGCGGTGACCACGCGCACGTCGGTGAGCGAGGCACCGAGCGCTTCCACCTTCGACGAGCTGTCGGTGAACTTCACCGCCAGGGGCGCACCGACGATGTGTGCCTTCTGCGCGCTCTGCAGCAGGTTCTCGTTGATCACACCGATGGTGTCGTTCGAGGCGATGCTGTTGAGCACGTGGTACAGGGCGAAGAAGAACGGGGACTGCGCCAGGATGGGAAGGCACGAGGAGAGCGGGTTGGTGCCCGTCTCCTTGTACAGCTTCATCATCTCTTCGGACTGACGCTGCTTGTCGTTCTTGTAGCGCTCCTGGATCTTCTTCATCTCGGGCTGGAGCGTCTGCATCGCCCGAGTGGCCTTGATCTGCTTCACGAAGAGCGGGATCAGGCAGATACGGATCAGGATCACCAGGGACACGATCGACAGGCCCCAGGCCCAGCCGGTGTCAGGGCCGAAGATGGCGCCGTACACCGTGTGGAACTGGACGATGACCCAGGAGACGGGTGTGGTGATGAAGCTGAAGAGGCTGGCAATCGTGTCCACTAATCATGCTCCTTGGGCATGGGACGGTGTCTCTGCGGCCGGGCTCGAAGGACTCGACGGACTTGTGGGAGAAGTCTGTCCCTCGGTGGCCGGTCCAGCGGCGGAGGGCCCGCCCTTGCGTGCGCGCCACGCGTTACGCAGCATTTCGTGCCACCGCGGACGCTTGCGCGGCGGGACATGGTCCACACCGCCCAGCGACCACGGGTTGCACCGCAGGATGCGCCATGCCGTGAGTGCCGTTCCCTTGATGGCACCATGCCGGTCGATGGCCGTGTAGCCGTAGTGGGAGCACGACGGGTAGTACTTGCAGACCGGCCCGAGCAGCGGACTGATCGTCCACTGGTAGAGCTTGATCAGAGCCAGCAGCGGGTACTTCATCGGGCGCCCCCTCCCAGCAACCGCTGGAGAGCGGCATCCAGGTCTCGGGCCAGCTGTGCATGGTCGGCGTCGCCCGATCCGGGCAGCGCTCGTACGACTACCAGGCTACCGGGGGGCAGCTGGGCGACTCGCTCGCGCATCAGGTGGCGAAGCCTGCGCTTCACCTTGTTGCGCACGACCGCGCCACCCACTGCTTTGCTCACGACGAAACCCGCACGCGTCGGGGGAGCGCTCTCCCCAGGCGCATGCGGGTCCGTGGCACCGCTACGAAGGTGGACGACGAGGTGCGGGCGCCCTGCCCGACGGCCTCGCCGTACCGCGGTCGCGAAGTCCTCGCGCCGCCTCAGCCGGTTCTCGGTGGGCAGCACGACGTCATGACCTGATCGGAATCAGGCGGACAGACGGGCGCGACCCTTGCTACGGCGGGACGCGAGAATCGCGCGGCCGGCACGGGTGCGCATACGCAGCCGGAAGCCGTGGGTCTTCGCGCGACGACGGTTGTTCGGCTGGAAGGTGCGCTTGCTCACTCGGGGGCTCCAGAAAGAATCGGTGGTTGCGGGGTGCCGTCCTGGCTGTCACCGTGCGCCCACGAGTAGCTCGCAGTTACGCCCGAGTGCACCGCTGACCGATCACCCAAATGATCTGTGCCCATCGGAGGCAGGCGGCAGCAGCCATCGACAACTCGACCTGGTTACGGTACGCGCGGCTACGCCATCCGGTCAAACCAGGAGTCGCCGGGAGACACTTGTCCACAGGCTGGGGACAACAACTTGAACCCTACCGGCCGCCCTGACTACCGTGACGGAACTCCGATTCGTTCCCTTATCCCTGCCCCACCCGATTTACATCCCGAGCCGTCCCAGAACCACACGTTCGTGGGACCTGTGAGAGAGCGTGCCCTGTGGCTGACGTACCTGCCGATCTTGCCGCAGTGTGGCCACGCGTATTGGAGCAGCTCCTCGGGGAGGGCCGCGGCCAGGGGGTCGAAGGGAAGGACGAGCACTGGATCCGGCGCTGCCAGCCCCTCGCGCTGGTCGCGGACACTGCCCTGCTCGCCGTGCCGAACGAATTCGCCAAGGGCGTACTGGAGGGCCGGCTGGCGCCGGTCGTCAGCGAGACGCTGAGCCGCGAGTGCGGCCGCCCGATCCGGATCGCGATCACCGTCGACGACTCCGCGGGCGAGCCCCCCGCCACGCCGGCACCCCCGGCCCGCTCCCAGCCGCGCTACGAGGAGCCCGAGCTCCCGGCCGCACGCCAGGACCGCGACGGATACGACCGGCCCGAGCGCGACGCCTATGACCGCCAGGACCGCGACGGGTACGACCGGCCGGACCGTGGTGACGGATACGACCGGCCCGACCGCGACGGGTACGACCGCCCCGACCGTGACACCTACGACCGCCAGGACCGCGACGGGTACGAGGGGTACGGCCGCCACCGCGCCGACCAGCTGCCCGGACCGGCCGGTGACCAGCTTCCGCCTACGCGCGCAGATCAACTTCCCACGGCCCGTCCCGCGTACCCGTCCGAGTACCAGCGCCCCGAGCCGGGCGCCTGGCCCCGCCCGCCGCAGCAGGACGAGTACGGCTGGCAGCAGCAGCGCCTCGGCTTCCCCGAGCGTGACCCGTACGCGTCACCCGGACAGGACGCGTACGGCTCCCAGGACTCGTACTCCCCGCAGGACTCCTACGGCGCCTCCCCGCAGGACTACCGTCCGCAACCCATGGAGCGCCCCTCCTACGAGCAGCCGCGCTCCGACTACGAGGCGCCACGCCCCGACTACGACCAGCGCGACCCGGTGCGCCGGGAACTGCCCGAGCCGCCGGCCGGCTCCGGGCACGTGCACCGGGGCGGCCCGGTCGGCCCGAACCTGCCGACGACAGGCGCGCCCGGCCCACTGGCCGCACAGCCCGCGCCGGCGACCGGCCCCGGCGAGCCCACCGCCCGTCTGAACCCGAAGTACCTCTTCGACACGTTCGTGATCGGCGCCTCCAACCGCTTCGCCCACGCGGCCGCGGTCGCTGTGGCCGAGGCACCGGCGAAGGCGTACAACCCCTTGTTCATCTACGGGGAGTCCGGGCTCGGCAAGACGCACCTGCTGCACGCGATCGGGCACTACGCGCGCAGCCTCTACCCGGGCACGCGGGTGCGGTACGTGAGCTCGGAGGAGTTCACCAACGAGTTCATCAACTCCATCCGCGACGGCAAGGGCGACAGCTTCCGCAAGCGGTACCGCGAGATGGACATCCTGCTCGTCGACGACATCCAGTTCCTGGCGGACAAGGAGTCGACGCAGGAGGAGTTCTTCCACACCTTCAACACGCTCCACAACGCCAACAAGCAGATCGTGCTGTCCTCCGACCGGCCGCCGAAGCAGCTGGTGACGCTGGAGGACCGGCTGCGGAACCGTTTCGAGTGGGGACTGATCACGGACGTCCAGCCACCCGAGCTGGAGACCCGGATCGCGATCCTGCGCAAGAAGGCGGTGCAGGAGCAGCTGAACGCGCCGCCGGAGGTGCTGGAGTTCATCGCCTCCCGGATCTCGCGCAACATCCGCGAGCTGGAAGGCGCCCTGATCCGGGTCACGGCGTTCGCGTCGCTCAACCGGCAGCCGGTGGACCTGGGCCTGACGGAGATCGTCCTCAAGGACCTCATCCCCGGCGGCGACGATTCCGCGCCCGAGATCACCTCGACGGCCATCATGGGCGCGACGGCGGACTACTTCGGGCTGACCGTCGAGGACCTGTGCGGCACCTCGCGCGGCCGCGCCCTCGTCACCGCCCGGCAGATCGCCATGTACCTGTGCCGTGAGCTGACGGACCTGTCGCTGCCGAAGATCGGGGCGCTGTTCGGCGGCCGCGACCACACCACGGTGATGCACGCGGACCGCAAGATCCGCAATCTGATGGCCGAGCGCCGCTCCATCTACAACCAGGTCACCGAGCTGACCAACCGCATCAAGAACGGCTGACGGCGACGGCCGTACCACCACTGAGGGCGCCCCCTGAGGCTTCGGGGGCGCCCTTTCTCATGCACAGCAGCCCCTGGGCCGGCGCGACGGCACCCCACCCCCCGGCACCTGATCGCAACCCGCTGTTCGAATAGCTGCCGGGTTACGGCCTCCCTCCACAGATTCGTGGACTTTCTGCCGTCCACATCCTGGGGACCGGGAAGTTGTCCAGATCGCGTCCACAGCAACCACTGTTGATAGACCATCAGGCCAGCTCAGGTGCTTGTGGATTCGTGGACGAAGGATCTCCACAGACTGTGGACGACGAGATGATCCACAGGCTGTGCACCGAGTTGTCCACCGGCCGCCCACAGGCTGAGGAGAGTTGTCCCCAGCAAACCGTCGCTTCTCCACATGCCTGTCCACTGTTCGGCAACGCGACGCGCCTCCTCACCGGGTCGAGTGAAAGGCGTCACACAAAGGTGCCGGGTTGGGCTGTGGGAAAGGTGGGTAAAGCTGGGGACGACGCTGGGGAGAACTCGCCTCCGCCTGTGCACGGCGTGTGCAGAACTTTCTGTTCTCCACAGATACGCCCGGTTGTCCACCGCCTCCACCCACAGGGCCCGTGGACAAAATTCCTGCCCTGAGCTGGGCAAACGAGGTTATCCACGGTATCCACAGCCCCTACTACTACTCCCGACTAGAGAGAGCTGGGAATCCGTTTCGAAGGGGGCCCTGTGCACAACTCGCTCTTCGGTGCCCGGCTGCCCCTCGTCACGACTTGACCCCGAGAGGCACCTACTGTCAGTGCGGTGCGTCAGACTGGTCCCCGGTGTCCTCCCCCTCACAGGGACCGTCGACACCGAGACAGACGACGAGGGCCAGGCAGAGCGAGAAGCGCCGGCAACAGCAGGAGGCGGCAACAGTGAAGATCCGGGTGGAACGCGACGTACTCGCGGAGGCAGTGGCCTGGGCGGCACGCAGCCTCCCGGCCCGTCCGCCGGCGCCTGTCCTCGCCGGCCTGCTGCTGAAGGCCGAGGAAGGCCAGCTGAGCCTGTCGAGCTTCGACTACGAGGTCTCGGCGCGGGTGTCGGTGGAGGCCGAGGTCGACGAGGAGGGCACGGTCCTGGTCTCGGGCCGCCTGCTCGCGGACATCTGCCGTGCGCTCCCCAACCGGCCGGTGGAGATTTCCACAGACGGTGTACGGGCGACCGTGGTCTGCGGCTCGTCCCGGTTCACACTCCACACCCTGCCTGTGGAGGAGTACCCGGCCCTGCCGCAGATGCCGAACGCGACGGGCACGGTCCCCGGCGAGGTCTTCGCCTCCGCCGCCTCCCAGGTCGCCATCGCGGCCGGCCGTGACGACACGCTGCCGGTGCTCACGGGTGTCCGCATCGAGATCGAGGGCGACACCGTCACGCTGGCGTCCACCGACCGCTACCGCTTCGCGGTCCGCGAGTTCCTGTGGAAGCCGGAGAACCCGGAGGCGTCCGCGGTCGCCCTGGTGCCCGCCAAGACGCTCCTGGACACCGCCAAGGCCCTGACCAGCGGCGACCAGGTGATCCTGGCACTGTCCGGCTCGGGCTCCGGCGAGGGCCTGATCGGCTTCGAGGGCGCCGGGCGCCGTACGACGACCCGCCTGCTGGAGGGCGACCTCCCGAAGTACCGCACGTTGTTCCCGACGGAGTTCAACAGCGTCGCCGTCATCGAGACCGCCCCCTTCGTGGAGGCCGTCAAGCGTGTGGCCCTGGTCGCCGAGCGCAACACCCCGGTGCGGCTGAGCTTCGAGCAGGGCGTGCTCATCCTGGAGGCGGGCTCCAGCGACGACGCACAGGCTGTGGAAAGGGTGGACGCCCAGCTGGAGGGCGACGACATCTCGATCGCCTTCAACCCCACGTTCCTGCTGGACGGCCTGAGCGCCATCGACTCCCCGGTGGCCCAGCTGTCGTTCACGACGTCCACCAAGCCCGCGCTGCTCAGCGGCAAGCCCGCGCTGGACGCCGAGGCGGACGACGCCTACAAGTACCTGATCATGCCGGTGCGCCTCAGCGGCTGAGCCCGTCCGCGACGCCGGAGATCGTCGGCGGCTGTCCACAGGCTGAGGACAAAGCCGCAGGTGAGGGCCTACGACTGAGCGCGTATGCCCACAGATGTGCGCGAGCGTCCGGGTTTAGGCTCGGAGCGGGTACGAAAGTGCCGCGCGGTACGCACGTGCCGCCACGCCACGTCGCAGAACCTAAGGAAAACAACTGATGGAGCTCGGTCTCGTCGGCCTCGGCAAGATGGGCGGCAACATGCGCGAGCGGATCCGCCGCGCAGGTCACACCGTCCTCGGATTCGACCGCAACCCGGACCTCGCCGATGTCCACAGCCTGGAAGAGCTGGTGGGCAAGCTCAGCGGGCCTCGCGTGATCTGGGTGATGGTCCCGGCCGGTGAGGCCACGCAGACCACGATCGACCAGCTCGCCGAACTCCTGGAGCCCGGCGATGTCGTCGTGGACGGTGGCAACTCCCGCTGGACCGACGACGTGAAGCACTCCGAGGAGCTGGCGGCCAAGGGCATCGGCTTCGTCGACTGCGGTGTCTCCGGCGGTGTCTGGGGCCTGGAGAACGGCTACGCGCTGATGTACGGCGGCGACAAGGAGCACGTCGCGAAGGTGCAGCCGGTCTTCGACGCGCTCAAGCCGGAGGGTGACTCCGGTTCGGTGCACGCCGGCAAGGTCGGAGCGGGCCACTTCGCGAAGATGGTCCACAACGGCATCGAGTACGCGATGATGCAGGCCTACGCCGAGGGCTGGGAGCTCCTGGAGAAGGTCGACTCCGTGACCGACGTCCGGGAGGTCTTCCGCTCCTGGCAGGAGGGCACGGTCATCCGCTCCTGGCTGCTCGACCTCGCGGTCAACGCGCTCGACGAGGACGAGCACCTGGACGAGCTCCGGGGTTATGCACAGGACTCCGGCGAGGGACGCTGGACGGTGGAGGCGGCGATCGACAACGCGGTGCCGCTGCCGGCGATCACGGCGTCGCTGTTCGCGCGGTTCGCCTCCCGCCAGGAGGACTCGCCCCAGATGAAGATGATCGCGGCGCTGCGGAACCAGTTCGGCGGCCACGCGGTCGAGAAGAAGTAACCGAGCACCGAGGGAGGTCGGCGAAACGACCATGCACGTCACGCATCTGTCGCTGGCCGACTTCCGCTCGTACCCCCGGGTCGAGGTCCCGCTCGACCCCGGGGTGACGGCCTTCGTCGGGCCGAACGGGCAGGGCAAGACCAACCTCGTCGAGGCCGTCGGCTATCTCGCCACCCTCGGCAGTCACCGGGTCTCCTCCGACGCCCCTCTGGTCCGCATGGGCGCCGAGCGCGCCATCATCCGGGCGCAGGTCCGGCAGGGCGAGCGTCAGCAGCTGGTCGAGCTGGAGCTGAACCCGGGGCGTGCCAACCGGGCCCGCATCAACAGGTCGTCGCAGGTCAGGCCGCGTGACGTGCTGGGGATCGTACGGACCGTGCTGTTCGCGCCCGAGGATCTCGCGCTGGTCAAGGGCGACCCCGGGGAGCGGCGTCGCTTCCTCGACGAGCTGATCACCGCGCGTTCCCCGCGTATGGCCGGGGTCCGTTCCGACTACGACCGGGTCCTCAAGCAGCGCAACACCCTGCTGAAGTCGGCCGCGCTGGCCCGCCGGCACGGTGGTCGCACCATGGACATGTCCACCCTGGACGTGTGGGACCAGCATCTCGCGCGCGCGGGCGCGGAGTTGCTGGCCCAGCGGCTGGACCTGATCGCCACGATCCAGCCGCTGGCCGACAAGGCTTATGAGCAACTCGCGCCCGGCGGCGGCCCGGTCGCGCTGGAGTACAAGCCGTCCGCGCCGGGCGAGGCGCACACCCGCGAGGACCTCTTCGAACAGCTGATGGGCGCGCTCGCGGAGGCCCGCAAGCAGGAGATCGAGCGCGGGGTGACCCTGATCGGCCCGCACCGGGACGAGCTGGTGCTCAAGCTCGGCCAGCTCCCGGCCAAGGGCTACGCCTCCCACGGCGAGTCCTGGTCCTACGCGCTGGCGTTGCGGCTGGCCTCGTACGACCTGCTCCGGGCGGAGGGCAACGAGCCGGTGCTGGTGCTCGACGACGTCTTCGCCGAGTTGGACACCCGCCGCCGTGAGCGCCTCGCCGAACTGGTGGCCCCCGGTGAGCAGGTCCTGGTGACGGCGGCGGTCGACGACGACGTACCGCATGTGCTGTCCGGGACGCGGTTCGCGGTGTCCGAGGGGACGGTGGAGCGCGTATGACGGAGAACACATCCGGCGACGCCCCCAAGACCCCCAAGAGCCCCGAGCCCTCCGGTGTCGACCTCGCGCGCGTGGCGTTGCGCGCCGCGAAGGACGCCGCACGCGCGCGTGGGGAGGCGGCGCAGCAGAAGAAGCAGGCGCGCCGCGGGGGGCTGCGCTCCGGCGCGCGCGCCGACGGCCGCGATCCGATGGCGCTCGGCTCCGCGATCAACCGGCTGATCACCGAACGCGGCTGGGAGGCGCCGGCCGCGGTGGGCGGTGTGATGGGCCGCTGGCCGCAGATCGTCGGCGAGGACGTGGCCAAGCACTGTGTGCCGGAGAGGTACGACGAGGACGAGCGGGTCCTGATCGTGCGCTGTGACTCGACGGCCTGGGCGACGAACCTCCGGCTGCTCGCGCCCACGCTGGTCGCGCGCCTCAACGAGGACCTGGGCCACGGCACGGTGCAGTTGATCAAGGTGCAGGGCCCCGGTGGCCCCGCTCGCCGCTACGGGCCGCTGCGCGCTCCCGGCAGCACCGGTCCGGGCGATACGTACGGCTGATCTGCACCGGTTTCCCACCCGTCGACAGCACGTGACCGACTTCACATCGAGGGCTTCCGTCCGCCGTTTCGGAGGGCCGGCGGTGCTCCCGTCGTGTGCCCGCACACGGTTGCGGATCGCGACCTGACTCCTAAGTAGCCAAGGGTTGACGGCCGGAAGCGCTGAGTGCCTCCGTGAGCCTCTTGGAGCCCCCATCCGTATATCGGGAGTAGGACGAGACCCGTCGAGGGCGGCACATGCGGACTCAGGTACCGGCAAACCCCCATCAGTGTCAGTGCTACCGGTAGACTGGAAGCAATCCCGCCCCACTCGCTGGGGACCGTCCGGGAAAAGCTGAGCAACGCTGATCAAGGCTTACCAACGCAACATGCCGCAGCCGCTCCGGCAACCCGCCGACGAGCCTGGCTCGTGCTGTGCCAGAAAGGGCGCTTCGTGGCCGATTCCGGCAACCCCAACGAGAACATCCCGTCCACCGACGAAGGCGTGAGCAGCGAGGCGATCACCTCCAACAGCGAGGTCACCGCCTCGTACGACGCCAGTGCCATCACCGTCCTCGAGGGTCTGGACGCGGTCCGCAAGCGACCCGGCATGTACATCGGCTCGACCGGTGAGCGCGGTCTGCACCACCTCGTGTACGAGGTCGTCGACAACTCCGTCGACGAGGCGCTGGCGGGGCACGCGGACACGATCCAGGTGACGATCCTGGCCGACGGCGGCGTCCGCGTCGTCGACAACGGCCGTGGCATCCCGGTGGGCATCGTGCCGTCCGAGGGCAAGCCGGCCGTCGAGGTCGTGCTGACCGTGCTGCACGCGGGCGGCAAGTTCGGCGGCGGCGGCTACGCGGTCTCCGGTGGTCTGCACGGCGTCGGTGTCTCGGTCGTGAACGCCCTGTCCAGCAAGGTCTCCGTCGAGGTGAAGACCGACGGCCACCGCTGGACGCAGGACTACAAGATGGGCGTCCCGACGGCCCCGCTCGCCCAGCACGAGGCCACGGACGAGACCGGCACGTCGGTCACCTTCTGGGCCGACGGCGACATCTTCGAGACCACCGACTACTCCTTCGAGACGCTCTCGCGGCGCTTCCAGGAGATGGCGTTCCTCAACAAGGGCCTGCGCATCAACCTCACCGACGAGCGCGAGTCGGCGAAGGCCACGGCCGGCGCCGACGAGGCCGGTGCGGACGAGAAGGACGAGGTCAAGGCCGTCTCGTACTACTACGAGGGCGGCATCGTCGACTTCGTGAAGTACCTCAACTCCCGCAAGGGCGAGGCGGTCCACCCGACCGTCATCGACCTGGAGGCCGAGGACAAGGACAGGCAGCTGTCCCTCGAGATCGCCATGCAGTGGAACGGCGGCTACACCGAGGGCGTGTACTCCTTCGCGAACATCATCCACACCCACGAGGGCGGTACGCACGAAGAGGGCTTCCGGGCCGCGCTGACCTCGCTGATCAACAAGTACGCGCGCGACAAGAGGCTGCTGCGCGAGAAGGACGACAACCTCACGGGCGACGACATCCGCGAGGGTCTGACGGCGATCATCTCGGTCAAGCTGAGCGAGCCGCAGTTCGAGGGCCAGACGAAGACCAAGCTGGGCAACACCGAGGCCAAGACGTTCGTCCAGAAGGTCGTCTACGAGCACCTCGCGGACTGGCTGGACCGCAACCCGAACGAGGCCGCGGACATCATCCGCAAGGGCATCCAGGCGGCCACCGCGCGCGTGGCGGCCCGCAAGGCCCGTGACCTCACCCGCCGCAAGGGCCTGCTGGAGACCGCGTCCCTGCCGGGCAAGCTCTCCGACTGCCAGTCGAACGATCCCACCAAGTGCGAGATCTTCATCGTCGAGGGTGACTCCGCCGGCGGCTCGGCCAAGTCCGGCCGCAACCCGCAGTACCAGGCGATCCTCCCGATCCGCGGCAAGATCCTGAACGTCGAGAAGGCGCGGATCGACAAGATCCTGCAGAACCAGGAGATCCAGGCGCTGATCTCGGCCTTCGGCACCGGAGTCCACGAGGACTTCGACATCGAGAAGCTCCGCTATCACAAGATCATCCTGATGGCGGACGCCGACGTCGACGGCCAGCACATCAACACCCTGCTGCTGACCTTCCTGTTCCGCTTCATGCGGCCCCTGGTCGAGGCCGGTCACGTGTACCTCTCCCGCCCGCCGCTCTACAAGATCAAGTGGGGCAAGGACGACTTCGAGTACGCGTACTCCGACCGCGAGCGCGACGCCCTGATCGAGATGGGCCGCAACGCGGGCAAGCGCATCAAGGACGACTCCGTGCAGCGCTTCAAGGGTCTCGGTGAGATGAACGCCGAGGAACTGCGCATCACGACCATGGACCAGGAGCACCGCGTCCTCGGCCAGGTCACCCTCGACGACGCCGCCCAGGCCGACGACCTGTTCTCGGTCCTCATGGGCGAGGACGTCGAGGCCCGCCGCGCGTTCATCCAGCGCAACGCCAAGGACGTCCGCTTCCTCGACATCTGAGTCGGTCTCAGCTGACCGCACAGGGAAGGATCTTCACCAGCAATGACCGACGAGAACACTCCCGTGACGACGCCCGAGGGTGACGCCCTGGCCATGCGCGTCGAGCCTGTCGGGCTCGAGACGGAGATGCAGCGCTCGTATCTCGACTACGCGATGTCCGTCATCGTCTCGCGTGCGCTGCCGGACGTCCGCGACGGCCTCAAGCCCGTCCACCGCCGTGTGCTGTACGCCATGTACGACGGCGGCTACCGCCCCGAGCGCGGCTTCTACAAGTGCGCCCGTGTCGTCGGCGACGTCATGGGCAACTACCACCCGCACGGCGACTCCTCCATCTACGACGCGCTGGTCCGTCTCGCGCAGTCGTGGTCGATGCGCATGCCGCTCGTCGACTCCAACGGCAACTTCGGTTCCCCGGGCAACGACCCGGCCGCGGCCATGCGGTACACCGAGTGCAAGATGGCGCCGCTGTCGATGGAGATGGTCCGGGACATCGACGAGGAGACCGTCGACTTCACGGACAACTACGACGGCCGCTCCCAGGAGCCGACCGTCCTGCCGGCCCGCTTCCCGAACCTGCTGATCAACGGCTCGGCCGGTATCGCGGTCGGCATGGCGACCAACATCCCGCCGCACAACCTGCGCGAGGTCGCCGCCGGCGCCCAGTGGTACCTGGAGAACCCCGAGGCCTCGCACGAGGAGCTGCTGGACGCGCTCATCGAGCGCATCAAGGGCCCGGACTTCCCGACCGGCGCGCTCGTCGTCGGCCGCCGGGGCATCGAGGAGGCGTACCGCACCGGCCGCGGCTCCATCACCATGCGCGCGGTCGTCGAGGTCGAGGAGATCCAGAACCGCCAGTGCCTGGTGGTCACGGAGCTGCCGTACCAGGTCAACCCGGACAACCTCGCCCAGAAGATCGCCGACCTGGTCAAGGACGGCAAGATCGGCGGCATCGCGGACGTCCGCGACGAGACCTCCTCGCGCACCGGTCAGCGCCTGGTCATCGTGCTGAAGCGGGACGCGGTCGCCAAGGTCGTGCTGAACAACCTGTACAAGCACACCGACCTGCAGACCAACTTCGGCGCCAACATGCTGGCGCTGGTGGACGGCGTGCCGCGCACGCTCTCGCTCGACGCGTTCATCCGGCACTGGGTGACGCACCAGATCGAGGTCATCGTCCGCCGTACGCGCTTCCGGCTGCGCAAGGCCGAGGAGCGGGCGCACATCCTGCGCGGCCTGCTGAAGGCCCTGGACGCCATCGACGAGGTCATCGCGCTGATCCGGCGCAGTGACACCGTGGAGATCGCCCGCGGCGGCCTGATGAGCCTGCTGGAGATCGACGAGATCCAGGCCAACGCCATCCTCGAGATGCAGCTGCGCCGACTGGCCGCCCTGGAGCGCCAGAAGATCGTCCAGGAGCACGACGAACTCCAGGCGAAGATCAACGAGTACAACGAGATCCTCGCCTCCCCGGTCCGCCAGCGCGGCATCGTCAGCGCCGAACTGGCCGCGATCGTCGAGAAGTTCGGCGACGACCGCAAGACGACGCTGGTTCCCTACGAGGGCGACATGTCCATCGAGGACCTGATCGCCGAGGAGGACATCGTCGTCACGGTCACCCGGGGCGGCTACATCAAGCGCACCAAGACCGACGACTACCGCGCCCAGAAGCGCGGCGGCAAGGGCGTGCGCGGCACGAAGCTCAAGGAAGACGACATCGTCGACCACTTCTTCGTGTCCACCACGCACCACTGGCTGCTGTTCTTCACCAACAAGGGCCGTGTCTACCGCGTCAAGGGCTACGAGCTGCCGGACGCCGGCCGGGACGCGCGCGGTCAGCACGTCGCGAACCTGCTCGCCTTTCAGCCGGACGAGGCGATCGCCGAGATCCTGGCGATCCGCGACTACGAGGCGGTTCCCTACCTCGTGCTTGCCACCAAGGCCGGACTGGTGAAGAAGACGCCTCTGAAGGATTACGATTCGCCCCGTTCGGGCGGTGTGATCGCGATCAACCTCCGGTCGATGGAGGACGGTTCGGACGACGAACTGATCGGAGCCGAACTGGTCTCGGCGGACGACGATCTGCTCCTGATCAGCAAGAAGGCCCAGTCGATCAGGTTCACCGCCTCGGACGACACCCTGCGGCCCATGGGCCGTGCCACCTCGGGTGTCAAGGGCATGAGCTTCCGCGAGGGCGACGAGCTGCTCTCGATGAATGTTGTTCGACCCGGTACGTTCGTGTTCACTGCCACAGACGGCGGGTACGCGAAGCGGACCAACGTCGACGAGTACCGCGTCCAGGGTCGCGGCGGTCTCGGCATCAAGGCTGCCAAGATCGTCGAGGACCGTGGATCCCTCGTCGGCGCGCTGGTGGTCGAGGAAACCGACGAGATCCTCGCCATCACGCTGTCGGGCGGTGTGATTCGTACGCGAGTCAACGAGATCAGGGAAACCGGCCGTGACACCATGGGCGTCCAACTGATCAATCTGGGCAAGCGCGATGCCGTCGTGGGCATCGCTCGCAACGCCGAGGCGGGACGCGAGGCGGAGGAGGTCGACGGCGACGTGGTCGTCGACGAGACCGCCGAGGGCGCCGCGAGCGGCACGGACGAGGGTGAGGCGCCCTCGGCCGAGTAGGCACGAGGAGTGAGTCAGCGTGAGCGGAGCCACGGGCGCCGGACCGGCCGGAACCTCAAGGGGTACGGAAGCGGACGACGGCGGCCGTGGCTCCGCCGCGCGTGCGGCGGACCCGCACACGACCAACCTGAAGGCGATCAAGTCCCCGACCAAGGACGCGCCCGCGCCTGACTCGCATGAATCACAGGGGGGAACTGTGACGGACACCCGAGGTCCGAAGACCAAGCAGCCCAAGGCCGGCACGGGCCCGTCCGCCTCCGGCGCGCAGCCGCAGCCGGCCGCGCAGGAGCCGGGCGCGGCCTCGCCCCTGCCCGGGGAACGGCAGGGGCAGCAGCAGGCCGGGCCGTACCACCCTCCGCAGGCCTATCCGGCGCAGCAGGCGGCGGCCGGAGCGGGAGCGGGCGCCGCCACGGGAGCCGTACGACGTCCCCGCACGGGGGCGAGCACCACGCCGCGGGTCCGCAAGGCGCGGCTTCGGGTGGCGAAGGCCGACCCGTGGTCGGTGATGAAGGTCAGTTTCCTGCTTTCCATCGCCCTGGGCATCTGCACGATCGTCGCGTCGGCCGTGCTGTGGATGGTCATGGACGCGATGGGTGTCTTCTCGACGGTCGGCGGCACGATCTCCGAGGCCACGGGTTCGAACGAGTCCAACGGCTTCGACCTGCAGGCCTTCCTGTCGCTGCCCAACGTTCTGATGTTCACGTCGGTCATCGCGGTCATCGACGTCGTCCTGGCGACGGCCCTCGCGACCCTCGGCGCGTTCATCTACAACCTGTCCGCGGGCTTCGTGGGCGGTGTCGAGCTGACCCTCGCCGAGGACGAGTGACGTCACCTTCGCCGCTGTCCTGACGGGGTCCCGCCAACCGATTTTGGGACTGCCCATGTCGTGCGCTAATCTTCAGGAGTCAGCGCGCGGGACACACCGCAGAGCGCGGCGGGGCTATAGCTCAGTTGGTTAGAGCGCATCCCTGATAAGGATGAGGCCACAGGTTCAAATCCTGTTAGCCCCACCAGCCTGAAACCCCCAACCATTCGTGGTTGGGGGTTTTCGTTATTCGGGGAGGGGCTGCGTGACCATGAGCTTGGGGCGGGACGCTTGGGCCAAGGTTCTGGACAGCGACCCGGCACGGGTTCGCTGGGCCTGGCGGACGTGTCAGGCCGGGGCTGCCGGTCAGGAGGCCGTGGGCGGGTCCGGACATGCGTAAGCCCGGCCGCTCTGCCGAGCTGCCGGGCTGTGTACGCAGGATCGCCGGGGTGTTGTTCCGGGGGTTCAGCGCTGGAGGGGCGTGAGATGGTCCGCTTCCGCGTCGGGGTCCTCGTCGGCGCAGTCGGTGGCGGGGGAGACCGTCGTGTCCGCGGGCGAGCGGTGCCGGCAGCGGGGGGTCTTGCCGTGCGCCTCGGCGCGGATGCGCTGCTTCATCGTGGGGGGCAGGGCCCTGGGTGCGGACCTGGGGAACGTCGCGGGTGCCGCCGTCCGCTGCTGCGGGATGCTCGCGCCGTTGCTGTTGCTCTTCTGCTCGCTCTGCGGTACGGCCGCGGCGGCGGTCGTGGTGACGAGTCCGAGCGTCGTGCACAGCGTCAGGAAGGCGGTGACGATGGCGGTCCACAGCTTCATGACCTTGTTCCGGGCCATGGCCCCTCACTTTCGGGTCGGGCGATTTGCGTACTTTCCTCATGATGTGTATGGGGATCGAGAAGTGGTGGATCTCCGCCCGTGGCGCGTCGATGTTCTGATGAACACCACCCGGATGGCCGCAAGAGGGTAGAAAAGGTGAGGAGAGGCGCGAAGGGAGGTCAAAGTAACCGTCCGTCGGGGTGTGATCACCCTCCGATCGGAGCGGTGGAATCCGCTTCTATCGCGGTTCCCGGGACGGGAGTTGAGGGCCGACTCAGGTCACCGATCGGTATCGGTCGGTGTGTATAGTCGGGCGCCAGAGGTCCCCTACGTCAACGAAAGACGAGGTCGCGCGGTGAAGAAGCTTCTCCTGGTCGCACTGGCCGCCATCGGCGGGCTCCTCGTGTACCGCCAGATCCAGGCGGATCGCGCCGAGCAGGATCTGTGGACGGAGGCGACTGACTCCGTGCCCACGGGTTCGTGAGTCACGACAACCCATACCGAGCACACCCCGGCCGCCTCGCGGTCGGGGTTTTGTGTGCCGAGAGCCGGTCGTGAACCCGGCCGGCGCGGCAGGATGGGCCACGGCACGGCTTGGGGGCCCGGAGACGGTGAGGGGTGGCGCGTGAGAGGACGGTGCCGTACGGCGTGGGGACGGCGCGCGGGGGCCTGGCGCCACCGTCCGGTGGCGGCCGTGCGCCTGGGAGCCCTGGCCGTGGCCCTGGGAGCGGCAGCGGCCGCGGTGTCGCTGCCGGCCGCTGCCGCCGCACTCACCTCCGGAACGCCGAGCCCGTACGCCTTCGCCGAGGGCGCACAGAGCGTCGAGGGAGCAAGGAGCACGGGCAACGCCCCCCTCCTGAAGCCCGGCGGCACCTACAAGAGCTCCCTGCCGGGCAGCGGCAAGGTCAGCTACCGTCTCGACCTCGACGCCGCGTCGAACGCCTACGTCTCCGTCACCGCCGCCCCCTCCCCCGGCAGCACCGTCTCCGTCATCGACGGGGTCAGAGTGACCGTCCAGGACGCCGAGGGCAACACCTGCTCCACCGACAACACGAGCTTCGGAATCGCCCGCAGCCCCCATCCCATCGCGGCATGGGGCATGCGCCAGATCTCGCCCGGCAAAACGCTGTGCCAGAAGGCCGGCGCCCACTACGTGACCGTCGAGCGCGTCGACCCCGACGGCGAAGGCTCCTCACCGGACGCCTGGGACCTGGAACTCGTCGCCATGACGGAACCGCGGACGGCGAAGACCGGGCCGACCAGCGCGCCCGGGGTATGGAACTCCGCCACCCCCCAGCCGCTCCAGGGAGAAGCCGAGCGCCGCGAGGGCGGCGCGGGATTCACCGGTGCCACACCCATCGACCAGGGCGTCTGGCAGGACGACATCCGCCCCGGACAGACACTCTTCTACGCGGTGCCCGTCGACTGGGGACAGCAGATCTCCGTCACCGCGGAACTCGGCAGCACCGACTCCGGCAGCACCGACTACATCTCAGACGCCCTGGACCTGACCCTCTACAACCCCGCGCGCGGAGACATCGCCGACGTCGGCGTGGGCTACAACGGCGGCCAGAACTCCGGAAGCCTGCCTGCCCTGCCACCGGCCGACCACGCCAACCGCTACGCCGCCACCGCACAGGTGAGCGCGCTGCGCTTCGCCGGCTCCTACTACCTCGTCGCCCACCTCTCGGAGGGCGTCGCAGCCGCCTACGGGGACGGGCCGTTCCCGATGACGCTGCGCGTCCGGGTGAGCGGGCAGCCGCAGAGCGGTCCCGAGTACGTGGGGGAGTCCGAGCCGAAGGGCGTCTTCGAGGTCTCGGACCAGGACCGGGAGGCAGCCGCGGAGGGCGTCGCCGCGGGCGACGACACCGCCATGAGGGTGCTCGCCGTGGGCGGCATCGGCACCGGAAGCGCACTGCTGGTCGGACTCGGCGTGTGGACCGTGCTCGCCCGGCGCGGAACCGCCGCGTAGAGCGCGCGGGCCCCTGCAACGGCCTCAGATCCGGGTCAGGGCCCAGAACCCCACGGCGTAACAGGCCAGCGCGAGCAGCAGCACCGGGATCACCACGCCGGCCGGAGGGCCGGGGTGGGAAGGCCGCCGGGTCCGGTGCCGTGACGGCGTCTGGCCGCTCGACGGAGCCTGCGGGGACTGCGGAGCCTGCGAGGAATGCGGGGCCTGCGGGGACCGGGCGGTGTACGAGGCTGTCGAGGCGTCCGTGCGGTACTGCTCCGCAGGAGGCAGGGGCGGACCGGAGTACACCGGGGGCAGCGGCTGTGCGGGCGACAGCCGGTGCGTCGGGTCGTAGGGGGAGACCGGCGGCTGCTGGTGCGGTGCCGCCGCCTGCTGCCCGGGCGCGGGGGAGGAGGTGACGGTGGCCTGCGGAGGCGGCAGATGGAAGCTGCCGGTGTCCGACATGGAGGCCGGCCGGGCCGAGCCGCCCGACGGGTCAACGGCACGTCGCGGGTCGCTGGGCGTCTCCCGTGCGTGGTGCCGGTAGGCCTCGGCGGACTGCCCGCCGGACACCGACAGCGCACCCTCGCCCTCTCCCTGCCGCGCCCGCTCCTCGCCCCTCCCCGCCGAATCGGACCGCCCCTCTCCCGGGCCCAGCCCCTTCGTCCGCTCCAGCGGCCCCTCGGGGGCGAACCCCCTGGGAAGCGGGCCGAGTTGGTCAAAAATCTCGATCAGCTCGTCGTCCGGCCCCGGCTCCGGCAGGAGCTCCGCGGCGGCCGCGAGCGCCTTGCGGGCCCCCGTGGCCGTACGGAACCGCGCCTCTGGATCCGGCTGCAGCAGCATGGCCACCACCTGCCACAGCGGCTCCGGAATGCCCTGGGGCGCACCGGGTGTCCCGTGCTCGGCGAAGTACTGGATCAGCGCCTTGCTGTCCGGCTTGGCGCCCTCCAGCAAGTACAGCGCGACCAGCCCCACGGCGAACAGATCCGCGGTGAAGTCCGGTTCGGCACCCATCATCTGCTCGGGCGCGAGATAACCGGGCGTCCCCACCACGAGGTTGGTCTCCGTCAGACGGGGCTCACCCAGCCGCATCGCGATACCGAAGTCCGACAGCCGCAGCCGCGGCCGGCCCGTGCCGGTGGCCTCCAGCAGCACATTGGCCGGCTTCACGTCACGGTGCACCACATCCTCCGCGTGCACCGCCGCCAGACCCGCCAGCAGCTGGTCGAGCAGAGTGCACACGAACGCCGGCGGCAGAGGACCGTAGTCCCCGACGAGATGGACGAGTGATCCGCCCGCGACCAGATCCATGGTGAACAGGACCTTGTCGTCGTCTGCGGCCCAGCTCGTGGGGGCGAGCACATGAGGATGATCGATCCGCAGCGCCTGCTCCCGCACGAACCGCAGCAGCGAGTGCGCGTCGCTCTGGAGCAGAACCTTCGCGGCCACGTAGCGACGCCGGCGATGATCCCAGGCGCGCCACACGGCGCCGACCCCTCCGCGCCCGATCGGGTCGACCAGTTCGTACCGGCCGGCGAAGACCTCACCCATGGCTGTACGTCGCTCCTCCCCCTGCGGCTTCCCCCCTTGCTTCCCCCCGGCGAGCGCTACGACTCCCCGACGGACGAAACAGCTCCCCCGAGCCCCCCGGCTCCCCCGGCACTCCCCCGGCACTCCCCCGATGAGCGATACATCCCCCTCGCGTCGAACGGTCCCCCGTACGGAACACGCCCCCTCGTGCCCGTCCGTACCGTGACGCATCCCCCGTCACCTCACCCGCCGCCCGCAGCCGAACCCCCTTCGGCACCGGGCGGCAGGATCAGTTCTGGTGGGACTGGTAGTGCGAGACCGCATCCGAGGTGCGGCCGGCGCCGTAGACCCGGAGGAACTCTGCCAGCTCCGGATGGGTCGGGGCGAGAGTGTCGGCGGCATCGATGATGTCGCCCGCCGCCGCCACCGACCGCAGCAGCGACTGGATCTCGCGCACGACGCGCTTGACCGTGGGCGCCCCCGAACTGCTCGTCGTCTGCGTGGTGTTGCTGAGCACCGACCCCCCTTGTGACTTCTTGATCTCCTCCATGCGCTCGGTGGCCTCGGCCGCGCTCACACTGCCGTCCGCGACCTGCCCCGCCAGGTCCTGCAGCAGCTGCACCCGCTGCACGACAGCCGGGTTGCCGATCTTCGCCCGCTGACCGCTCATCAGCTGCGACAGCATCGGCGCGGACAGTCCCAGAACCCCCGCGAGACGAGCCTGGTTGAGACCAAGATCGTCGATAAGCCTACGGAAGAGCGCCCCCAGCGGCTCCCCATACCAGTTCCGCTGCAGTTCCCGCGCTCTTGCGGTCGCTTCCTGCTGTGCGGCGTCCATTGCGTCTCCCCATCGCTTCCCCATGTACGGCGGTTCGCGGTAGCGAACCACCGCCGAGCATCTTACGGAGAGTGGTCGTCGACGGGGACCCCCAATCTTTTTGCGGAACCACGGGGGTGACCCGGTACTCTGGTCTCCGACGCCCGCCGGGACGCGATTCCTCCGGTCGGACGTCCCCTCACGGGGCCTTAGCTCAGTTGGTAGAGCGCTGTCTTTGCATGGCAGATGTCAGGGGTTCGACTCCCCTAGGCTCCACTCGACAAAATGCCCTCCGAACTGCAAAAACGCAGTCTCGGAGGGCATTTTTGCGCAGCCGGGCGCAGGCCGGCGGCGAGTGTTTCACGTGAAACAGCACGGCGGGGCGGGAGACCCTCAAGTCTCCCGCCCCTTCCACGCGGCGAAAGCCCCGCCCGCAAGAACGCCCAGAAGCAGCAGCGACTTCGCGGCCTTACCGGCCTTGGCCCGCCGCTCATGCTTGCGGACCAGCTTCTGGATCTCCTTGGACGAGACCTGACCGCGTAGCGCGGCCATGGCGGCCATACTCCGGGCCGCAGCCTCGGTCGTGACAGGCACGGCCGCGGCCACCGCCTGCTCGATCCTCGGCCTGGAGTAATCCGCCGCCTGACGGGCAGCCTTACGCGTGCGCTCGGCGGCTTCCTGGGCGGCCTGGTCGACCTTCGGCGGCACATGCGTGCGGGCCTGCTCCAGATACGGCTGCACATGGGCGCCGTACTGGACACGCGCCTGCCCTGCGGCCTGCGTCACCTTGGGCGCTAGCCGTACGCGTGCCTCGTGTGCGTAGTGCGCGGCCCTGTCCTTGGCCGTGTCGGCGTAGGGCGCCACCACTTCCGCGGCGTGCAGCACGCTGTCCTTCGCCGAACCAGTCGCGGCGCGCACGCTGTCGATGCGGGTCACGGGTTCCTCCTCCTCGGTGGCGTACGGTATTTCGACTTTCCACCCTTTTACGGATCATGCCTCCCGACGCACGACCAGGCATGCGCGGAAGGGCATCCGGGTCACGAGACTCGGCATCCAACGCCGATCACGTGCGATAGCGGATGAATAGGGGGCAACAGGAGCTTGTCGTCGACAATGCCACGGATCGCCGCCCAGCGCCCCCGCCCCGGGCCTACTCGACTGGATTTCCGCGACACCCGCCGAGGGTTTCCCCCAGCCGCACCGAGGCCGCACGACGCGAAGGCCCGTCCGTGCGAGGATCAGGGAGTCACAGAAAGACAACGGAAGGCAGATCGTGGCTGAGCAGCTCTACGCCACCCTGAAGACCAATCACGGCGACATCGAAGTCCGGCTCCTGCCGAACCACGCGCCCAAGACGGTCAAGAACTTCGTCGAGCTCGCCCAGGGCGAGCGGGAGTGGACCCACCCCGAGACGGGCCAGAAGTCCACGGACAAGCTCTACGACGGCACGGTCTTCCACCGGGTGATCAGTGGCTTCATGATCCAGGGCGGTGACCCGCTGGGCAACGGCACCGGCGGACCCGGCTACCAGTTCGAGGACGAGTTCCACCCTGACCTGCGCTTCGACAAGCCCTACCTGCTGGCCATGGCCAACGCCGGTCCGGGCACCAACGGCTCGCAGTTCTTCATCACCGTCTCCCCGACGGCATGGCTGAACCGCAAGCACACCATCTTCGGCGAGGTCACCGACGCCGCCAGCCAGAAGGTCGTGGACACCATCGCCACGACCCAGACGAACCCCCGCACCGACCGCCCGCTGAACGACGTGGTCATCGAGTCGGTCGTCATCGAGACCCGCTGAGCGAAGGCTCCCGCAGGGAACCAATCGCCCCGCCCATCCGTAAGGATGAGCGGGGCGGGCTTTTCTCACACAACCTAGGGGATGACCATGGACGACCAGGCTGCGGGCAGCCCGCAGGACGCCCACAGCGTCCCCATGTGCTACCGCCACCCGGACCGCGAGACGGGCATCCGCTGCACCCGCTGCGAGCGCCCCATCTGCCCCGAATGCATGGTCAACGCCTCCGTCGGCTTCCACTGCCCCGAGTGCGTCCGAACCGGCTCCGGCACCGGCCACTCGCCCACGGCCGCCATGCCCCGGACGATCGCCGGCGGCTCCATCGCCGCCGACCCCCGGCTGCTGACCAAGATCCTCATCGGGATCAACCTGGCCGTCTTCATCGCCGTCCAGGTCCACGAGTCGCTCCTCAACGACATCGTCCTCCTCGGCGCCTGGCCGCCCGCGCCCTTCACGCCCACACAAGGCGTGGCGGGAGGCGAGTGGTACCGCATGGTGACCTCGATGTTCACCCACCAGGAAATCTGGCACATCGCGTTCAACATGCTCAGCCTGTGGTGGCTCGGAGGCCCACTCGAAGCGGCACTGGGCCGCGCCCGCTACCTCGCGCTCTACTTCATCTCCGGCCTCGCGGGCAGCGCGCTGGCCTACCTGCTGGCCTCCCCCAACACGGCCACCCTCGGTGCCTCCGGCGCCATCTTCGGCCTCTTCGGCGCGACCGCCGTCCTGATGCGCCGGCTCAACTACGACATGCGGCCGATCATCGCGCTGCTGGCGATCAACCTGATCTTCACCTTCAGCCCGGGGTTCAACATCTCCTGGCAGGCCCACATCGGCGGCCTGGTCGCCGGAGTCGTCGTCGGATACGCCATGGTCCACGCCCCGCGCGAGCGCCGCGCACTGGTCCAGTACGGCACCTGCGCCCTGGTCCTGGGAGTGGTCGTGCTCATGACCGTGCTGAGGACGGCACAGCTCACCTGAGCAGGCGTTGTCCACAGCGGGTGTCGGATCTTGTGCATACGGTGCGGGAACACATGTGCCCCCTGTCACTGACCTGCGTTTCCGCAGGTCAGGCAGGGGGCGAACAGGTTTTCGAGCGCCGGTACTTCCGTCATACCGGCGTCAACGTCCAACGGGTTATCCACAGATCGTCTTCATTATCCCCATGTGGATAACCTCTGTGGATAACTCAGCGAACACCCCTGGGCAGAGCTGTGTTCACCGTGCGGTGACCGCTACTTCCACTGGGTCGAGACGCCGAATCCGGCGGCGATGAAGCCGAAGCCCACCACGATGTTCCAGTTGCCCAGCGAGTCGATGGGCAGGGAGCCGTCGGTGACGTAGAAGACGACGATCCAGGCCAGGCCGATGAGGAACATGGCCAGCATGACCGGCGCGACCCAGGCACGGTTGCTCAGCTTGATGGCGGTCGTCTGCTTGGCAGGCGGCGGCGTGTAATCGGCCTTCTTGCGGATACGTGACTTCGGCACGAGGGTCTCTCCTGTCGATGCGCTGCGTGGCCGCGCAGGTAACTGGGTCGGTCTCGGGGCAGCGTAAGGGGACTCCGATTGCTCCCCCGGGCGTCCGTTAGCGTAGTGCTTCCGCCGCGCCGAAGGAGATAAGGGTACGTTGAGCAATTCTGCCGACTCCCCCGGGACGGGATCCACCCCTGAGCGCACGCGGCGTTTCCGGCCCGTTCGCATCCTCACGGCGGCCGTGTTCGCTCTCGCGGGTCTCATTTTCTTCACCAGCTTCAACACCGCCAAGGGCACCAACATCCGCACGGACACCTCCCTGCTGAAGCTGTCCGACCTCATCCACGAGCGCAGCCAGGAGAACGGTGAGCTGGATGAGACCAACGGGGCCCTGCGCAAGGACATAGAGGCCCTGGCCGAGCGGGACGACGGCAGCACCAAGGCGGAGGACGACAAGCTCTCGGCCCTGGAGAAGCGCGCGGGCACGCAGAAGCTCAAGGGCGACTCGCTGACGGTCACGCTGAACGACGCCCCGCCGGACGCCACGGCCAAGCTGCCCGGCTATCCGGAGCCGCAGCCGGACTACCTGGTCATTCACCAGCAGGACCTCCAGGCCGTGGTGAACGCGCTGTGGCAGGGCGGGGCGAAGGGCATCAAGGTGATGGACCAGCGGCTGATCTCCACGAGCGCGGTGCGCTGCGTGGGCAACACCTTGATCCTTCAGGGTCGGGTCTACTCGCCGCCGTACAAGATCACGGCGGTCGGGAACCCGGGCAAGCTGCAGCAGGCGCTCGCGGCGTCGCCGGCGATCCAGAACTACATGGTCTACGTCAATGTCTACGGGCTCGGATGGAAAGTCGAGGAGAACGGCCCGGTGACTCTGCCCGGCTACTCGGGCACAGTGGATCTGCATTACGCGAAGCCAGTGGAGCAGTAGCCGGACCGGGGGAGCTGCCGGTGCGCGTGATCGTCAGGACCGTCAGCGAACTGTGCATCACCGTCGGCAGCCTGATCGTGCTGTTCGTCGTCTACGTGCTCTTCTGGACCGGCGTGCAGGCCGACGGCGTCATGGACGACCAGATCGACCTGCTCCGGGAGGAGTGGTCGAAGCCCCGTCCGCCGGCCGGTGGCACCGCGAGTCCTGAGAAGCCCGCGCCCTACGCCGAGGGCAGGCCTTTCGCGATCATGTACATCCCGCGGCTTGGTTTCACGTGGAACAAGCCCGTGCTCGAGGGCACCGCCACCGGCACGCTGAAGAAGGGCCTCGGTCACTACGCGGAGACCGCCCAGCTCGGGCAGAGGGGCAATTTCGCGGTCGCCGGTCACCGCCGCACCTACGGCGATCCCTTCAAGGACTTTCCCGAGCTCAGGCGGGGTGACGCGGTGGTGCTGACCGACGGCACGACCTGGTTCACGTATCGGATCGACAAAGGCCCGTACAAAACAGTTCCGTCGGACATCGAGGTGATCGACCCTGTCCCACGTACATCCGGGTACACGCGTTCGGGCCGGTATCTGACGCTGACCACGTGCGAACCGGAGTGGGGGCACAGTCATCGGCTGATCGTCTGGGCGCACCTGGACTCCACCCAGCCCGTGGAGGCCGGGAAACCGGAGGCGCTGCGCCGTTAGTCTGGTGGCTGTACGGCGTGGGTCTGGTGCCGTGGTACGACGGAAGGGACGGCATGTACGGCTGGATCTGGCGGCATCTGCCGGGGAACACGTGGGTGAAGGCAGTGATCTCGCTCGTCCTGGTCGTGGCCGTGGTCTACGTCCTCTTCCAGTACGTCTTCCCGTGGGCGGAGCCGCTGCTGCCCTTCAATGATGTGACGGTGGACAACCAGTGAGCGCGCGCATTCTCGTCGTCGACAACTACGACAGCTTCGTCTTCAACCTGGTCCAGTACCTGTATCAGCTGGGCGCCGAGTGTGAGGTCCTGCGCAACGACGAGGTGTCGACGGCGCATGCGCAGGACGGTTTCGACGGGGTTCTGCTCTCGCCGGGGCCCGGCACGCCGGAGCAGGCCGGCGTCTGTGTGGACATGGTCCGGCACTGTGCCGACACGGGTGTTCCGGTGTTCGGTGTCTGCCTGGGCATGCAGTCGATGCAGGTGGCGTACGGCGGTGTGGTGGACCGTGCGCCGGAGCTGCTGCACGGCAAGACCTCGCTGGTCGAGCACGGTGGCGGTGGTGTCTTCGCCGGGCTGCCCTCCCCCTTCACGGCGACGCGGTACCACTCGCTGGCCGCCGAGCCGGCCACGGTTCCGGCGGTGCTGGAGGTCACGGCCCGTACGCACGACGGCATCGTGATGGGCCTGAGGCACCGTGAACTGCCGGTCGAGGGTGTGCAGTTCCACCCTGAGTCGGTGCTGACCGAGCATGGGCACCGGATGCTGGCCAACTGGCTGGTGGAGTGCGGTGACCAGGGCGCGGTGGAGAGGTCGGCCGGGCTCGCCCCGGTGGTGGGCAGGGCCTCGGCGTGACGGCGCTGCGCCCCGAGCGCGAGTCCGACACCTCGTACGGGCAGCAGTCGTACGGGGTGTCGGGTGCGTTCGAGGACTGGTCGGGTGGAGGGGGGTACGGGGCGTCCCCGCAGGGGGAGCCGTATCCGCCGGGGCCAGGGTCGGGGACGGGGCAGGGAGTGCAGCCGCAGTCCGGTCCGCCGCGGCATCCGGGGCAGTACGCGTCGTACGATCCCGTGCCGGAGGAGTCGTATCTGCCGCCCGTCGATGAAGAGACGGTGGCGCTGCGGATCCCGGATCCACCGACGGAGCCGGGCGCCCCCGGGGCGGGCTCTGCGGCGTCTTCCGGTGCGCGGCGGGACGGATCCGCCCAGGGCGGCCGTGCGGCCCGCAGGAAGGCCGCCAAGCGTCGTCATGGGCGCCATGGCGGGGCGGCGGACACCTCTTCGGCCGCGGCCGAAGACGGGGGCCGTGCGGGGGCGCCGTTGTCGCGGGTCGAGGCGCGGCGGCAGGCGCGGGCGCGCAAGCCCGGTCCGGCGGTCGTCGCGAGCCGGGCCATCGGCGAGGTGTTCATCACCACCGGCGTGCTGATGCTGTTGTTCGTCACCTATCAGCTGTGGTGGACGAACGTGCGGGCGCATGCCCAGGCCGGCAAGGAGGCCAGCAGCCTTCAGAACGACTGGGCGAGCGGCAAGCGCAACCCGGGGGCGTTCGAGCCGGGGCAGGGCTTCGCCATTCTGCACATTCCGAAGCTGGACGTGGTGGTTCCGATCGCCGAGGGCACCAACAGCAAGGGTGTGCTCGACCGGGGCATGGTCGGCCACTACGCCGAGGGTGCGTTGAAGACGGCGATGCCCGGTGACAAGACCGGGAATTTCGGGCTCGCGGGCCACCGCAACACTCACGGAGAACCGTTCCGGTACATCAACAAGCTCGCTCCGGGCGATCCGATCGTCGTGGAGACGCAGGACGAGTACTTCGTTTACAAGATGGCGTCGATCCTGCCGGTGACGCCGCCGAGCAACACGAGCGTCCTGAATCCGGTGCCCACGGGGTCCGGTTTCACCAAGCCCGGCCGCTACATCACGCTGACCACGTGCACGCCGGAGTTCACCAGCAAGTACCGGATGATCGTCTGGGGCAAGATGGTCGAGGAACGGCCGCGCAGCAAGGGCAAGCCGGATGCGCTCGTCAGTTAAGGGCAGATGACCAGTGGCAGCGACCACCGACACGGATCACGAGAAGCACACCGGCGCGGCGTCGCGGCCGCCTGCGGCACGTCGCAGGCCCGGCCCGGTCGCCCTGGCGGTGAGCTTCTTCGGGGAACTCCTCATCACCGCGGGCCTGGTCCTTGGCCTGTTCGTCGTCTACTCGCTGTGGTGGACGAACGTGGTCGCCGACCGTGCGGCGGGCAAGCAGGCGGACAAGGTCCGTGAGGACTGGGCTCACGGCCGGGGCGGGCCGGGTGCGCTGGACACCAAGAACGGCGTCGGCTTCCTGCATGTGCCGGCGATGAGTAGCGGCGAGGTCCTGGTCGAGAAGGGCACGTCGAACAAGATCCTCAACGACGGTGTCGCCGGCTACTACACCGACCCCGTCAAGGCGACCCTGCCGATGTCGGGCAAGGACGGCAACTTCTCCCTGGCCGCCCACCGGGACGGCCACGGCGCCAAGTTCCACAACATCGACAAGATCGAGAAGGGTGACCCGATCGTCTTCGAGACGAAGGACAAGTGGTACGTCTACAAGGTCTACGGCATCCTTCCCGAGACCTCGAAGTACAACGTCAAGGTCCTCTCCCAGGTCCCGAAGGAGTCCGGCAAGAAGAAGCCGGGCCACTACATCACGCTGACGACCTGCACGCCGGTGTACACGAGCACGTACCGGTACGTGGTGTGGGGTGAGCTGGAGCGGGTCGAGAAGGTGGACGCGGACCGGACACCGCCGAAGGAGCTTGGCTGACCGCGCCCCTTGGGGGAGGCCGGCCGCTAGCATGACGGAGGCCCGAAGCCGCAACTTTGCCTTGCGACTTCGGGCCTTTGCCGTGGTCGGGCCGTCACTCCAGGACGGCCAGGGCCGCCCCGGCGCTCCATTCCTCCAGCAGCCCGCGATGTACGGCGGTGATGTCGCTCTCGGCTGCGATGTTGAGGGCGTCGCGGGTGAAGGGGCAGGTCGCCACGAACAGGGCCACCTCGGAGTCGTGCAGGACCTTGGCCGCCCCGAGGAACTTCTGGAGTTCGGGGCTGGTGATGGAGAGGTGGGGCGCGAACCTCTTGCACTGGACGACGATGCGCCGCCCGTCGGCCGTGAGCGCGGTGATGTCGATGCCCCGGTCCCTTCCGCCGCCTTGCACGACGACGCTGGTGCAGCCGTCGCGGCGCAGCAGCCCGGCGACGTGTTCTTCGAACTCGCGCCCGTTCATGGCATCCATGGCGGCCATGACTCCGGCCAGGGGGCGGCCCTCCCGGGGGGCTTCCAGCCGTTGCAGTCGGGTGTGGTGCTGCTGGAGTCGCTTCTCGATGCGCTGGACGCCTGCCCGGAGGGCGGTGAGCTCCCGTCGGTGCTCGCCCGAGGTTTCGATCAGGGTGTTGAACAGGGGGACGACGGTCCTCCCCAGGATGTGGGTGATGCGCTGGTCGATGCGGGCATCGAGGGAGGCGCTGTCGGCCGGAGCAAAGTTTTCCACAGGCTGTGTGCGCGCCAGGTACTCCATGTCGAGGAGGTACACACGCACCTGACGTGCGACGTCGCTGTCCCGGAGCAGCATGGCGATGTTGAGGACGGCGCGTCGGGGGAAGAGGGCGAGGGATCGGGTGCGGGACTGGATTCCACTGAGTTGCTTGAAGTCACTCAGTTCCGTCCCGGTCAGGACTCGGTATCCGCTCGCTTCGAGCTCCGCACGGTGGTCGTGCACGAGGGCACGGATGACTTCCACCGTCACCGAGAAGTACGACGCCACCATCGCCGTCGTCACATGCATCCCGTCAGGCAGCAGCGACAGTGCCTTGACCTGTCGAGTACGTCTGTGCGGTCGAGCACGCTGCCGCGCAGAGTCGGTGATTCCAGCAAGGCCGTTTCGTTGATCACGTTCTGTCCTCCGGCTCGTATGGCCGGGGTGAAGTACCGATGCCCCACCCCACCCGGTGAACGAGTCGGGACATATGAAGACACGATCGACGAGCGCATGCCTTTTCGGGACGTCCTAGGCAGGGAAATGCAGAGCCCCCGGCCCGTATGGGGGCCGGGGGCTCTGTGGTGTGACGGTGTGGTGGCGGGGTCAGTCGTCCCCGTTGCTGCCGTTGAGGCCGCCGAAGATGCCGCCGTTTCCGCCGCCGCCGTTGTTGTTGCCGCCGTTGTTCTGGCCGAAGCCGACGGTCTGGAGGGTGATCGTCGTCCCTGCCGGGTCGTCGACCTCCTGGTTGGGGCCGGGGTTCTGGCCGGCGACGAGGGCGTTGTCGCTCTGGTCGCTGCCGCCGGCGAACTGGATGTTGGTGAAGCCGGCCTGGGCGAGGATCTGCTTGGCCTGGCCGACCGTCTGGCCGACGACCTGCGGGACCTTGACCTTCTGCTGCTGCTTCTTCTTGCCGATCTGGATGTTCACCGACGAGTTCGGGTCGACGGACGTGCCGGCCTGCGGTGTGGTCTGGATGACCTTGCCGACCTGGTTGTCGTCGTCGGTCTCCACCTCGGTGCAGTTGCCGACCAGGTCGCTGGCCTGCATCTGCTGCTTGGCCGCGTCGCAGGTCTGGCCGAGGACGTCCGGGACGGTGGACTTCTCCGCTTCCTTGGCGACGGTCAGGGTGATCGTCGAACCCTTCTCCACCTCTTCGCCCGTGGTCGGGTTCTGGTCCAGTACCTTGCCCGGTTCCTCGGGGGACGTGCGGGTCTTCGTCTCGATCTTGAACTCGTACTTGTCGCCCGCCAGCTTGTCCTTGGCCTCGTCGAGAGTCAGGCCGGTGACGCTGGGCACCGTCACCTTCGGCGCTCCCGTGGAGACGACCAGGGAGATGGTGTCGCCCTTGTTGACCTTCGTCTCCGCCACAGGGTCCTGGGAGCAGATCTTGCCCTTGGCCTGGTTGTCGCAGGGCTTGTTGGAGAAGTCCAGTTTGAGGTCGGAGTTCGTGGCCAGTTGCTGGGCGCTTCTCTTGGTCTCGCCGATGAAGTTGGGGGCCGCGACGGTGTCGTTGCTCGCACCTCCGTCGCCGCTGAACGCCCATCGGCCGATGAGGATCGCTCCAACCAGGACGAGGATGCCCGCCACTACCAGCAGGATCGTGGAGGTGTTGGACTTGCGCTGCTGGCCGCGGCGCCGGTCGGGGCGGTCGTCGTAGCCGTAGCCGCCGTCGTCCGGGTTCATGGGGGGCAGCATGGACGTGGCGCCGGCGCCGGAGTCGGCGCGCAGGGCGGTCGTCGGCTGGTCGTCGGGGTAGCCGCCGTAACCCACCGCGCCCATCGCGGCCGTGGCGGCGACGGGCTGGCCGTCGAGGCAGGCCTCGATGTCGGCGCGCATCTCGTCGGCCGACTGGTAGCGGTAGTCCGGGTCCTTGACGAGCGCCTTCAGCACGATCGCGTCCATCTCGGGCGTGATCTCGGGGTCGAAGACGCTCGGGGACTGCGGCTCCTCGCGGACGTGCTGGTAGGCCACGGCCACCGGGGAGTCGCCGACGAACGGCGGGCGGACGGTCAGCAGTTCGTAGAGGAGGCAGCCGGTGGAGTACAGGTCGGACCGGGCGTCGACCTGTTCGCCCTTGGCCTGCTCCGGGGAGAGGTACTGGGCGGTGCCGATGACCGCGGAGGTCTGCGTCATCGTCATGCCGGAGTCGCCCATGGCGCGGGCGATGCCGAAGTCCATGACCTTGACCTGGCCGTTGCGCGTCAGCATGACGTTGGCGGGCTTGATGTCACGGTGGACGATGCCGGCGCGGTGGGAGTACTCCAGGGCCTGGAGGATGCCGATGGTCATCTCCATGGCCCGCTCCGGCAGCAGCTTGCGGCCGGAGTGCAGCAGTTCACGCAGGGTCGAGCCGTCCACGTACTCCATGACGATGTACGGGATCGACACGTTGTCGATGTAGTCCTCGCCCGTGTCGTAGACCGCGACGATCGCGGGATGGTTGAGCGAGGCGGCCGACTGGGCCTCCCGGCGGAACCGGGCCTGGAAGGAAGGGTCACGCGCGAGATCCGCGCGCAGCGTCTTCACCGCCACGGTGCGGCCGAGGCGGGTGTCATGCGCGAGGTAGACCTCCGCCATGCCACCACGCCCGAGCACCTGGCCCAGTTCGTACCGGCCGCCGAGGCGACGCGGCTCTTCCATAGCTACCTACCAGCCCTCTCCGTCGGTCCCGACCGGCATGCTTGTACGGTCGGAGGCTGCCGTCCGGGCCTACCGTACCCGGCTCGCTTTGTGTGACCTGGCCAAGCCCGTCAGCCGATACAGGACCGGTATCGCAACGTGCACCGATGTGAAGCAGGCGTGAGCGGGGTCACTTCTTGCTGTCGATGACCGCCTCCATCACGTTCCTCGCGATCGGTGCCGCGAGGCCGCCGCCGGAGATGTCGTCGCGGACGGCGTCGTCGTCCTCGACGACGACGGCCACGGCGACCGGCGAGCTGCCGTCGTCGCCCTTGGCGTAGGAGATGAACCACGCGTAGGGGTTCTCGCTGTTGTCGACGCCGTGCTGGGCGGTACCGGTCTTGCCGCCCACCTTGACGCCGTCGATCTTGGCGTTCGCGCCGGTGCCCTTGTCGACGACCGTCTCCATCATGGACTGGAGCTTCTGGGCGTTCTCGGGGGACAGGGGCTGGCTCAGCTCTTCGGGGTCGGTCTTGGTGATCGGGTCGAGGCCGGGCGACTGGAGTGCGTCGACCATGTACGGCTTCATCAGCTTGCCGTCGTTGGCGACTGCGGAGGCGACCATGGCCATCTGCAGGGGCGTGGCGGCGGTGTTGAACTGGCCGATGGAGGACAGCGCGGTCTGAGACGGGTTCATGTTGTCGGAGAAGACCGAGGCGTTGGCGCGGACCGGTGTGAACTGCTCCTCGTCGAAGCCGAACTTCTTGGCCATGTCCAGCATCTTGTCGTTGCCGAGGTCGGAGCCGATCTTGCCGAAGACGGTGTTGCAGGAGTACTGGAGGGCCACCCGCAGCGTCGCGTTCTTGCAGGGGATGTTGCCCTCGTTGGGCAGCTTGGTGGTGGTGCCCTTCATGATCCACGGGTCGGGCGAGTCGGTCTTGCCGTCCGGGTCGGTGTAGATGCCGTCCTCGAGGGCGGCGGCCGCGGTGACGACCTTGAAGGTGGAGCCGGGCGGGTAGGTCTCGCGCAGCGCGCGGTTGAGCATGGGGTCGTTCGGGTTGTTCTTCTTCTGCAGCTTCTGCCAGGCCTCGGTGTCGGTCGTCGTGGAGTTGCCGGCGAAGGACGACGGGTCGTACGACGGGTAGGAGGCCAGCGCCAGGATCTTGCCCGTGGACGGCTCCAGGGCGACGACGGCGCCCTTGCCGCCCTGCTGCTTCAGGCCGTTGTAGGCGGCCTTCTGGGCGGCGGCGTTCAGGGTGGTGACGACGTTGCCGCCCTGCTGCTTCTTGCCCGTGAGCATGTCGAGGGTGTTGCGGAAGAACAGCCGGTCGTCGTTGCCGGTGAGGATGCCGTCCTCGATGGATTCCAGCTGCGTGGCGCCGAAGGCCTGCGAGGCGTAGCCGGTGACGGGCGCCCACATGGGGCCGTTCTTGTAGGTGCGCTTGAACTTGAAGTCGCTGCCCGACGACTCGGCGGAGCCGGTGATCGGCTCCCCGCCCACGATGATGTTGCCGCGGGGGGAGGCGTAGCGCTCGATGGTGACGCGGCGGTTGTTCTTGTCGGTCCGGAGCTCGTCGGCCTGGACGTACTGGATCCAGTTGTCGCGGATCAGCAGTGCCAGAACGAGCAGGCCGCAGAAGATCGCGATCCGGCGCAGGGGCTTGTTCATGACGGGCGGACCACCTGGGTCATCTCGGCGTCGGGGTTGGCGGCGGGGGCGGGGGCCGGGCGGCGGGCCGTGTCGCTGATTCTCAGCAGGATGCCGATGAGGGCCCAGTTGGCGATCACGGAGGAACCGCCGTAGGCCACGAACGGCAGCGTCATACCGGTCAGCGGGATGAGGCCCATGACGCCGCCGGCGACGACGAAGACCTGGAGGCCGAAGGCGCCGGACAGGCCGATGGCCAGCAGCTTGCCGAACGGGTCGCGGGCCGCGAGCGCGGTGCGTACGCCGCGTTCGATGATCAGGCCGTAGAGCAGCAGGATCGCCATGACGCCGGCGAGGCCCAGCTCCTCGCCGAAGGTGGCGAGGATGAAGTCGGAGTTGGCGGCGAAGCCGATGAGGTCGGAGTTGCCCTGCCCGAGGCCGGTGCCGAGGGTGCCGCCGGAGCCGAAGGCCCACAGGGCCTGCATGGCCTGCTCGGAGTGGACGATGCCGTCCTGGACGCCCTCGCGGGAGAGTTGGAACTCGCGCATCGGGTCGAGCCAGGCCTGTACACGCGTCTGGATGTGCGGTTCGAAGCTCGCGACGCCGACGGCGCCGACCGCGGACATCAGCAGACCGAAGACGATCCAGCTGGTCCGCTCGGTGGCGACGTACAGCATGATGACGAACATCCCGAAGAACAGCAGGGACGTACCGAGGTCGGTCTCGAAGACCAGGATGAGGATCGAGATGACCCAGACGACGAGGATCGGGCCGAGGTCGCGGCCGCGCGGCAGGTACAGGCCCATGAAGCGGCGGCTGGCAAGGGCCAGGGCGTCCCTCTTGACCATGAGGTAGCCGGCGAAGAACACCGCGAGGGCGATCTTCGCGAACTCACCGGGCTGGAGCGTGCCGAGGCCGGGAATCTTGATCCAGATCTTGGCGCCGTAGATGTTCGCGCCCAGTCCGGGCACGAGCGGCAGGACCAGCAGCAACAGCGCGCCGGCCATGGAGATGTATGTGTAGCGCTGCAGGACGCGGTGGTCCTTAAGAAAGATCAGCACGACCGCCAGCAGGGCGACACCCATGGCCGAGTACAGCAGCTGACGCGGTGCGGCCTCGGCGTAGTTGCTGAGTCGCTTGGACTGATCCAGCCGCCAGATGACGACCAGCCCGAGCCCGTTCAGCAGGGTCGCCAGCGGCAGCATCAGCGGGTCGGCGTACGGTGCGAACTTCCGTACGACGAGGTGGCCGACGCCCGCGAGCAGGCCGAGTCCGAGGCCGTAGCTCAGCAGGCCCGGTGGCACCGAGTCGTTGAGGGCCAGGCCGACGTTGGCGTAGGCGAACACCGGGATGACGACGGCGAACACCAGGAGCGCGAGCTCGGTGTTGCGCCGGCTCGGCGCGCCGATGGCGCCGATCGTGGACGTGTGGTGCGTCGGCGAGTGCGACGTATTCGTACCGCTCATCGTGTGACAGGGCCTCTCACGGCTACTGCTTACCGCACAGCGAGACGACCTTCTGCTCTTCCTCAGAGAGGCTGGGGCCGGGGCTGGGAGTGGGTGCGGTCGTGGTCGGGGGCGTGGACTTCTCCGGTGCCGACGGTGAACCCGACGGGCTGGACGGGTTCGGCGTCGGTGTGGCCTTGGACGTGAAGGAGGCGGGAGTGGTTCCCGTGGTGCCCCCGGCCTCGCCTTCGCCGGTCTTGGAGTTGTTCTTGCTCTCGGCTTCGCGCCGCTGCGCTTCCTTCTTGCACGCGGAGGCCTGCACCGACAGTTCCTGGATCTTCGCCTGGGCGTTCTTCAGACCGCCCTCGGGGATGGTGGCCTCGACCTGCTTCTGCTGGTAGGGCGGCAGGTACTTGAGTTCGATCTCGGGGTGGTCCTTCTCGACCTTCGAGAGCGAGACCCAGGCCAGGTCCTGGCTGATGCCCCGGTACAGCGCGACGTGCTCGTCCTCGGCGCCGACGTAGTACTGCGTCTGCGTCCAGCGGTATCCGCCGTAGAGGCCGCCGCCGACGAGGGCCAGGGCGAGGACGCCGTAGAAGGATCTCTTCAGCCAGCGGCCCTTCTTGCGGGGCTTGGTGAAGTCGTCGTCGCCGTAGTCGAAGCCGTCCGCGGGGATGTAGCCGGTGGTGTCGCCGGAGCCGGGCGGGCCGAACTCGCCGCCTCCGCCGCCCTGGCCGTGTCCGTGGCGGCCGAGCCCGGAGGCGCGGCCGGCGGGGGTCTGCATGATGCCGTTGTCGTGCAGCTGGTGCTGGTTCTCGGCGACGGCGCCGACGACGACGGGGGTGTCGGACAGCTGGCCCGCGAGGGTGTCGCCGGTGTCGAGGTCGAGGACGTCGGCGATGATGACGGTGATGTTGTCCGGGCCGCCGCCGCGCAGTGCCAGTTCGATGAGGTTCTGGACGGTCTCCTGGGGGCCCTGGTAGCTGGCGAGGGTGTCCTCCAGGGTCTGGTGGGACACCACGCCGGACAGGCCGTCGGAGCAGATGAGGTAGCGGTCGCCGGCGCGGACCTCGCGGATGGACAGGTCCGGTTCGACGTGGTCGCCGGATCCGAGGGCGCGCATCAGCAGCGAGCGCTGCGGGTGCGTGGTCGCTTCTTCCTCGGTGATGCGGCCTTCGTCGACGAGGCGCTGCACCCAGGTGTGGTCCTGGGTGATCTGCGTGAGGACGCCGTCGCGGAGCAGGTAGGCGCGGGAGTCGCCGACGTGGACCAGGCCGAGGCGCTGGCCCGTCCAGAGCAGGGCGGTCAGGGTGGTGCCCATGCCCTCCAGCTGGGGGTCGTCCTCGACCATGGAGCGCAGCTGGTCGTTGGCGCGCTGCACCGCGGTGCCGAGTGAGGTGAGGATGTCGGAGCCGGGGACGTCGTCGTCGAGCGCGACGATGGTGGAGATGGCCTCGGAGGAGGCGACCTCACCGGCCGCCGCGCCGCCCATGCCGTCGGCGATGGCGAGCAGGCGCGGGCCGGCGTATCCGGAGTCCTCGTTGCCCTCCCGGATCATGCCCTTGTGCGATCCGGCCGCGAAGCGCAGTGACAGACTCATGCGCACCTCGCCTGTCGGCTCCGGGTACAGCCGGTCGTGTCGAGCCACACTGCCCACCCTCCGGTCGGGAGCGCGCGGGGGGCCGGGGTGGGGCCCGCCACTGCGTGCTCGCTCCGCTCGCGCCTATCCATGATGTAGCACTACTTCCGCAGCTCGATGACGGTCTTGCCGATGCGGATCGGCGCGCCCAGCGCAATCGGTGTGGGAGTCGTCAGCCGGGACCGGTCCAGGTACGTGCCGTTGGTGGAGCCGAGGTCCTCGACGATCCACTGGCCGTCGCGGTCCGGGTAGATCCTGGCATGGCGGCTGGAGGCGTAGTCGTCGTCCAGCACGATCGTCGAGTCGTGCGCGCGGCCCAGGGTGATGGTCTGGCCCTGGAGCGCGACCGTGGTGCCGGTGAGGGTGCCCTCGGTCACGACCAGCTTGGTGGGGGCGTTACGGCCGCGTCGGCCGCCGGCGGGCTGCTGGCGCTGCTGCGGCGGCGCCTGGCGGGCGGCGGCCTGCTGCTGGCGGCCCGCCTCGCGGCGCGAGCCGCGCTGGGTGACGCGCGTACCGAAGAGGTCGCTGCGGATGACCTGCACGGCCACGATCACGAACAGCCACAGTACGGCCAGGAAACCCAGCCGCATGACCGTGAGGGTCAGCTCTGACATTGCCCCCGCTTCACCCTTCGGCTTGCCGGTAAATGATGGTGGTGCTGCCCACGACGATCCGCGAGCCGTCGCGGAGCGTAGCGCGGGTGGTGTGCTGCCCGTCCACCACGATGCCGTTGGTGGATCCGAGATCCTGGATCGTCGAGGGCGTTCCGGTCCGGATCTCGCAGTGCCGGCGGGAGACGCCGGGGTCGTCGATCCGCACGTCGGCGTCGGTGCTGCGGCCCAGCACGAGTGTTGCGCGGGAGATCTGGTGGCGGGTGCCGTTGATCTCGATCCAGTGGCGGGTGCGTCCGCCGGAGGCGGGGGCGGCCGGGGGCCGCTGGCCGCTCGCGGCGGGCGGGTAGCCGTAGCCGCCGGGGCGGCCGCCGGGCGGCGGCGAGGCCGGCATGGGCGGGGCGCCGGAGGGTGCGGCGGCGGGCGGGTAGCCGTAGCCGCCGGGGCGTGCGCCCTGCGGGGCGGCGGGCGCGGCGGCGCCGCCTCCCGGGCCGCCCTGCTGGCTGCTGGAGGAGGCGAGCGTACGGCTGCGCACCCGGTACAGGCCGGTGTCGAGGTCGTCCGCCTTCTCCAGGTGCACCTTGATCGGGCCCATGAAGGTGTAGCGCTGCTGCTTGGCGTAGTCGCGCACCATGCCGGCGAGCTCGTCGCCGAGCTGGCCGGAGTAGGGGCTGAGCCGCTCGAAGTCCGGTGTGCTCAGTTCGACGATGAAGTCGTTGGGCACGACCGTGCGGTCGCGGTTCCAGATGGTGGCGTTGTTGTCGCACTCACGCTGGAGCGCTCCGGCGATCTCCACGGGCTGGACCTCGGACTTGAACACCTTGGCGAAGGTGCCGTTGACCAGACCTTCGAGACGCTGCTCGAACTTCTTCAGGACTCCCATGGGGCACCTCCTCCGTCGCTGCCGTCCTGTGCACTGCCCTGCGGGCCGCTTGCCTGGTACTGCTTACTGATCGTATCCACGCGCCGCTCGATCGGCTGGTTCCCCCTGTCAGCACCGCCAACGGTGTCGACGCATGACGAAGTTCCCTGTGGAGCTCCCCTTCGAACTCCTCCGGTGGTACTGCTGCGCGTAACCGCCTCGTGTATGCCTGACAAGGATCGTAGAGGCGGCGGAAGACCAGTGTCCCGCACCTGACTGTGGACCCCGACCCCCTCCTGCGGAGACGGCCGGTACCGGTACGAGGTTGATACGTGAACAGGTACGCCTTGATACGTGGCAGGGACATCGAAGGTTCGGCGAGGTCCCTGCCTGCGGGGATAAGGGATGTGAACCCACCCCTTCCAGCGTGCTAATGTTCTGGGTGTCGGAAGGCGCCGGCCCCAAGGGGCAGACGCCCAGGACACACCCAATGCGCGGGTGGCGGAATAGGCAGACGCGCTGGATTCAGGTTCCAGTGCCCGCAAGGGCGTGGGGGTTCAACTCCCCCCTCGCGCACCATGAGACACGGGTCTCTGCAGGTGACAGAAGTCACCGCAGGGGCCCGTTTCTCATTCGCTGACCCCTGTGGGGCATCACACAGACCGGTCAGGACACACAGCAGACCCCGACGCGTGAGCTATCTCACTGGGGCCTGTCTTCGTGGGGCTGCTGCGCCGGAGCCGGATTGATCTACGCCGCTGGGGCCAGGTGGCCGGTCGGGGTCCAGCTCTTCGGCTCTTTCTCAGGGTGGCGGTGGTGCGTGCGTCGGCGGGGACGCTCGCCGCCGAGCAACAGAGTGTCCAGTCATTTCTTGATCTTGCGGCGGTTCGCGTGGGCCAGCTGGAAGGCGAGCAGGATCGTTTGTGCCGCGATGCCCCGGATGCAGTGTGATCCTGCGGATTCGATGCCCTCGGCGAGGGGGTTCCTGGCGTAGCGACCCTGGGCTGCTTCCGGCCTCCGCGCCCGGGGACGGCCGGCCCGGTGTGCGGGGCTGCTCGGCCCTGTTCAGGTAGGGCACGAAGTCCGGCCGGTCGGGCGGCCACGCACTATCGTGAGGCAGGAGAAGGCGCCCTTCCGGGTGCGTCCGTGGGGACCGGTCGGAGGAGACGATGAGCGGGGAACGTCCCGGGCGATCGGAGCAGCACCTGCCCAAACTGCGGCTGGACGAGCTGCTGGACGAACTCCAGGCGCGGATCGACGCGGCGCGCGGCACGCAGGACCGGGTGCACAGCCTCCTGGAGGCTGTGCTGTCGGTCGGGCGGGAGCTGGACCTTCCGCAGGTGCTGCGGGGGATCGTCGAGGCGGCCGTGGTGCTCGTGGACGCCGAGTATGGCGCGTTGGGCGTCATCGGTGACGACCGCATGCTCTCCGAGTTCCACACCGTCGGCATCAGCGGCGAGCAACGGGCCCGGATCGGGGACCTGCCCAGCGGGCACGGCATCCTGGGCGAGCTGATCCGGCACCCGGAGCCGCTGCGGCTGGCGGAGATCTCCGAGCACTCGTCCTCCTACGGTTTCCCGCCCCACCACCCTCCGATGCACTCGTTCCTGGGGGTACCCATCCGGGTGCGTGACCAGGTGTTCGGCAACCTCTACCTCACCGAGAAGCGCGGCGCGGCGGAGTTCGACGCCGAGGATGAGTCGGTGCTCTCCACCCTGGCGGTGGCGGCGGGTGTGGCGATTGAGAATGCCCGGCTCTACGAGGAAACGCGGCTGCGCGAGCGGTGGCTGGGAGCGAGTTCCGAGGTCACGCGGGCGCTGCTGTCGGGTGCGCCGAGCACGGACGTCCTGGAACTGATCGTGGAGCAGGCCCGGCAGATCACCGACGCCGACGCCGGGATGATCGCCGAGCGGGTGCCGGAGGAGAACGCGCTGCGGCCGTTGCTCGCCGTGGGGCTGGACGCGGACCTGCGCAGTGGGCTGGTGATGTCGGGGCATGACGGGTTCGTGGCCGCTGTCCTGTCCACGGCTGAGCCGGCCGTGAGCACCGACATCCAGGAGGACCCGCGCACCAGTAAGGACGCCGCTCAGTGGGCCGGGCTCGGGCCGGTGGTGGGGGTGCCGCTGGAGGCCGGAGGGAAGGCCGGTGGGGTGCTGCTGCTGGGGCGCGCGGCGGGCCGTACACCGTTCAAAGACATCGACACACGCCCCCTGCTCGGGTTCGCCGGGCAGGCGGCGCTGGCGCTGGAGCTGGCCGAGCGGCGCCGCGACGCCGAACAGATCACGCTGCTGCGGGATCGCGACCGGATCGCACGCGACCTGCACGACCTGGCCATCCAGCGGCTGTTCGCGGCCGGGATGACCTTGCAGAGCACTCAGCGCTTCGTCGAGCACCCGGAAGCTGTGGAGCGTCTGTCGCGGACCGTGGACGACCTGGACGAGACCATCAAGATCATCCGTTCCACTATCTTCGGACTGCGGGCGCAGGGTGGCGGCACGAGGGAGGGCAGCGGCCTGCGCGCCCGGGTGTCGGACACGGTCACGGCGGCGACCTCGACCCTGGGCTTCGCTCCCGCGGTGAGGATCGAAGGGCTGGTCGACACGGACGTGCCCGGCGATGTCGCCGATCACGCGCTCGCGGTGCTCGGGGAGGCGTTGAGCAATGCGGCCAGGCACTCGGGGGCGCACTCCGTGGACGTGTACCTGCGGTACGGCCAGGGTGAGCTGACGCTCACGGTGACCGATGACGGACGCGGGATTCCGGCGGGCGCCGCACGCAGCGGACTGAAGAACATGGAGGAACGTGCCCTCGCACTCGGTGGCGGCCTCCGGCTCGATGAGCGCCCGGAAGGCGGCGGCACCCGGGTGGCGTGGCGGGTGCCGGTGAGGCCGGCCGGGGGCTGACCGCGGGGACGCCAGGTGGCCGGGTCAGCGCGCCGGGCGCTCGCTGGGCTCTGGCTGCTCCAGATGCGAGGCGAGGACCGCGGCCTGGACCCGCCGCTGCACGCCGAGCTTGGCCAGGAGGCGGGAGATGTGGTTCTTGACGGTCTTCTCGGACAGGTAGAGCTTCTTGCCGATCTCGCGGTTGGTCAGCCCGTCTCCGATCAGCGCGAGGATCTCCCGCTCGCGCGGCGACAGACCTGCCAGCTCGGGGGCGATGGCTGCTTGCCCGGACGGGTCGGCGCGCAGCGAGCGCATCAGCCGGGCCGTGGTCTCCGGGTCGAGCATGGACCTTCCGGAGGCGACCGTGCGCACTGCCGAGATCAGGTCGGAGCCCTTGATCTGCTTGAGGACATACCCGGAGGCCCCGGCCATGATCGCGTCGAGCAGGGCCTCCTCGTCGTCGAACGAGGTCAGCATCAGACAGGCCAGCTCGGGCATGCGGCTGCGCAGTTCGCGGCAGACGGTGATGCCGTCACCGTCCGGAAGGCGTACGTCGAGGACGGCGACGTCGGGGCGGAGAGCCGGGCCCCGGGCGAGCGCGTGCTCGACGTTCTCGGCGTCCCCGACCACCGAGATGTCGGGTTCGGCGTCCAGCAGGTCGGCCAGGCCGCGCCGCACGACCTCGTGGTCGTCGAGCAGGAAGACCCGGATCGGGTGCTCGTCCGTAAAGGTGCGTGGCTCGGTCATCTCGGACCCTCGTTCCCCGGAACACCGGAAGGACGGACTGCGGATCGCCCGTCTCCCCGATCATCACGTGCCGGGCCGGGATGCGATAGGGCCGTTCGGCCCCAGCAGGGGACCTGTGGCCCCTCCACCGTGACGGCCCTCGCGGCGATGCTCGAATCGGCAGCCCCTATCTCGGAGGTGGAGACAATGTCCCGCACGATCACCGTGGGCCTCGACGGCTCTCCCGAGAGTCGTGCCGCCGCCGAGTGGGCGGCTCGTGAGGCGAAGCTGCGCGGTCTCACACTGAAGCTCCTCCACGTGTGGGAGCCGGTACCGGAGCCCATGGCCCAGGCCCCACTGCTCGGTACCGAGACCCACCAGCACTGGAGTGAGAAGATCCCTCGCGACACCGCCGAGGGCCTGCGGCTGCGGCACCCCGATGTCGAGGTGACGGCCGAGGACCTCTCCGGCCGGCCGAGCGAGGTGCTGGGCGAGGCCGCGAAAAACACCGAGCTGCTCGTCCTCGGCTCGCGGGGGCTGAGCGGAATCGGCGGGTTCCTGGTGGGCTCGGTCGGACTCGTTGTGGTGGCGCACGCGGAATGTCCCGTCATCCTGGTCCGGGCCGGTGAGCAGGCGGCGGACGAGCACGAGATGGACCCGTCCGGCATTCCGTCGGCGGCCACCTCCTACCGGCCGGTCGTGCTCGGCCTCGACACCGACCATCCCGACCCGTCCGTGATCGAGTTCGCCTTCGAGGCGGCAGCCCGGCGCGCGACGGTCCTGCGGGTCCTGCACGGGTGGGAACGGCCCTCGTACTACTCCTACGGGGGTGCCGCCGAGCTGTGGCAGTACGACGAACTCGCACAGGGGCAGGCCATCGCGCTCACCGAAGCGCTGCGGCTGTGGCGGGAGAAGTACCCGGCCGTCGAGGTGGCCGAGGTGTCCCGTCTGGCGCACGCGGCCGACCAGCTGATCCAGGCCTCTCGTGAGGCCTCCCTGGTCGTGGTGGGGCGGCGTATCCGCCGCAACCCGTTCGGGCTGCACATCGGCCCGGTGACGCACGCGGTCCTGCATCACGCCGCCGCCCCGGTCGCCGTCGTCGCGCACGAGTGACGCGGCGCCCGGAGAGGGATGAGGGCGATGGACCGGCCGGTGGTCGTCGGCGTGGACGGCTCCGAGTCCAGCCTGCGGGCCGTGGACTGGGCCGCGGACGAGGCGGCGCTGCGCGGGGTCCCGCTGCATGTGGTGCAAGCCTCGTTGTGGGAGCGCTACGAGCAGGCCGTCTTCCCCACGGGCCCGGGACGGTCGGAGCAGGTGCTCACCGACGTCCTCCCTCGCGCTGCTGCATCTGGAGTCGTTCGGCAACCCGCGCGCCTTCTCCCGTACGGCTCGGCGTGTGACCCGCCGCATGCCGGTGCTCACCGTGGACGCCGGCCGCACGGACGCGGGCCGACGGGCCGCGGCCTCGCACACCGCGGCCGCCGCCACCCGGACCATGACTCGCCAGGCGCTGTTCACCCAGGCCGGCATCACCGCCACCCGTTCGGTCGGTGAACTCCTGGAAGCCGCGGCTCTGCTGCACGCCCAGCCGCTCCCGGCGGGGACGCGGGTCGCGATCGTCACCAACGCGGGCGGCGCAGGCGTACTGGCCGCGGACGCCTGCGCCGAGGCGGGGCTCACGCTGCCGGCGCTGGGGGCCCGGCTGGTCGGGGAGTTGCACGCCCTGCTTCCCGAAGGGGCCGGCCTCGGTAACCCGATGGATGCCACCGCCGCCGTCACGGAGGAGCAGCTCGGCGCCTGCGTCGACCGGCTCGTCGGGCACGGAGACGTCGACGCGGTGCTCGTGGCCCTGGTGCCCACCGCTGTGGCCGCCGCGACCGGCGACGACCTGGTGCGAGCGCTGACCGGCGCACCCGGCCGCCGCGCACGGCCGGTGGTTGTCGTACGGCTTGAGCAGGAGGCTGCCGTGTCCCTGCTGCCCGCCGCCGACGGCGGCACCCTCCCCTCGTACGCCGAACCGCAGGCCGCGGCCCGGGCACTGGCCCATGCGGCCCGCCGGGCGGCCTGGCTCGCCAGGCCCGTCGGCACCGTTCCGCGGCTGGACGGCATCGACACCGAGCGAGCCCACGAGATCGCCGAAGCCCACCTCGCGGCCGCGCCCGGCGGCGGCTGGCTGGACCCGCGCGCTTGCGCCGCCCTTCTGGACTGCTACGGCATTCCGCAGATCCCGTGGGCCTGGGCCGAGGACGAGGACGATGCCGTTCGCGCCGCCCGGAGACTGCGCGGCCCGGACGGCCGCATCGTCATGAAAGCGCACTGGCCGGGGCTAGTGCACAAGACCGAGGAGCACGCCGTCCACCTCGATCTCCAAGGTGACTCCCAAGTGCGCGCCGCCTTCAGGGACTTCGAGACACGATTCGGTGACGTGCTGACCGGCGTCATCGTCCAGCCGCTCGCTGTCCGCGGTACCGAGCTGTTCGCCGGTGTCGTCCAGGACGAGGTCTTCGGACCGCTCGTCCTGTTCGGACTCGGAGGCACGGCCACGGAGGTTTTGGCCGACCATGCCGCCCGGCTCGCTCCGCTCACCGATCACGACGTGCACGACCTGATCACGTCACCGCGTTGCGCGCCGCTGCTGTTCGGATCGCGCAGCAGCCGCCCCGCTGACCTCCCCGGCTTGGAGCGACTGCTCCTGCGCCTTTCGCGGATGGCCGGCGACCTGCCCCAACTCGTGGAGGCCGACTTCAATCCCGTCCTCGCGACGCCCGGCGCGGTCACCGTGCTCGATGCCCGGGTGCGCCTGCTGCCACGCCGGGCCCAGGATCCCTATCTGCGCCGACTTCGCTGAGCGGCCCACGGCCGCTGCGTGAACTGTGAGAGGAGGTCGATCACCATGGCGGACAACGTGCTGGTCGCCTATGGAACGACGAACGGATCGACGGCGGAGATCGCCGAGGCCATCGCCGAGGTGCTGCGCAAGGAAGGGCTGACGGTCGACGTGCTCCCGGCCCGTTCCGTGCCGAGTGTGCTGTCGTACGACGGTGTCGTGGTCGGCGGCGGGCTCTACGCCGGACGCTGGCACAAGGACGCCCGCCGCTTCGTCCGGCGCCACGGCAAGGCCCTGTCCGAGCGTCCGCTGTGGTTCTTCAGCAGTGGGCCGCTCGATCCCTCGGCATCCGAGCGGGACATCCCGCCCGTGCCCTGGGTGCAGAGGGCCATGGCCCGGCTCGACGTCAGGGACCATGTCACCTTCGGTGGCTGCCTGCGAGAAGGCGCGAAGGGCTGGGTGGCCCGGATGATCCTCAGCAGCGGCAAAGGCGGCGACTTCCGCGACTTCGAGCGGATCGAGGCCTGGGCGGGACAGGTCGGCCAGGAACTGACTCACGCGTGACGCGGTCAGACCGCTGGCACGTCCGCGATGCCCGCAGGCTGTGTGCCCGCAAGGCCCTCCGGCAGGCCGGGGAGCACCTCGAACACTCCTGCCAGACCGGCGTGCCAGAGAACGCGGCGGAGGAAGACGCTGTCGGTGACCAGACGCAGCCTGCCGTGCCGTGCCAGCACGCGGTTCCGCGCCCGGCACAGGACTCCCAGCCCCGAGCAGTCGATGAAGGACACGCGACGCAGATCCAGCACCAGATCGGGGCCGGGACCGGCGGTCAACGAGTCGAGATGAGCCCGCAGAGCCGGCGCCGTGAGCAGGTCGATCTCGCCGCGGAGGGTCACGACGTGTGCCTTGCCCGCCGTTCGGTGCGGGATCGACCTGCTGGTGGTCTCGGACATGGTCCGAGTGAAGCCTGACGAACGGGGAGTGCGGTAGGGCCGACCGGCCCAAGCGCGGGCCCCGGTTCCGCGTCAAGCTGGAAGTGCAGTGAAAACCGGGCACAACGCCCGCGCCAGGAAGGTGGGAACGCCATGAAGGGCTACGTCTTCCACGGCCCCGGACAGTCCGCCTGGGAGGACGTCCCGGACCCCGGTATCAAGGAGGCGACCGACGCGATCGTACGCGTCGACGCCGTCACCATCTGCGGAACCGACCTGCACATCCTCAAGGGCGACGTGCCCGAGGTGCGCCCCGGCACGGTGCTGGGACACGAGGCCGTCGGCGAGATCGTCGAGGTCGGCGGCGACGTGCGCACCGTACGGCCGGGCGACCGGGTGCTGGTCTCCTGCATCACCGCCTGCGGCCGTTGCCGCTACTGCCGCGAGGGCATGTACGGCCAGTGCCGGGGCGGCGGAGGCTGGATCCTCGGCCACCTGATCGACGGCACCCAGGCCGAGTACGTCCGGGTGCCCTACGCCGATCTGTCCGTGCACCCGCTGCCCAGCGCCCTGGACAGCAAGGACGCCGTGCTGCTGGCCGACATCTTCCCGACCTCCTACGAGGTCGGTGTGCTCAACGGGCACGTACGGCCAGGGGATACCGTCGCCGTCGTCGGCGCCGGCCCGATCGGGCTCGCGGCTGTCGCCACCGCCCAGCTGTTCGCACCGGAGCGGATCATCGCCGTGGACCTCGCCACCGCGCGGCTGGAAGCGGCCAAGCGGCTCGGAGCGGACGCGGTCGCTGACGCCGGGGAAGCGCCCGAGCAGCTCGTCGCGGACCTCACCGACGGGCTGGGCGCGGACGTCGTCGTCGAGGCCGTAGGTGTCCCGGAGACGTTCGAGCTCTGCACCCGCATGGTGCGGCCGGGCGGGCACGTGGCCAACGTCGGCGTGCACGGCAAGCCCGCGACGCTGCACCTGGAAGACCTGTGGATCAAGAACGTCACCATCACCACGGGCCTGGTGGACACGTACTCCACGCCCACGCTGCTCCGGATGGCGGCCGCCGGGCGGCTGCCCACCGCGCAGCTGGTCACGCACACCTTCCCGCTGGCCCATATGGAGGAGGCCTACGACGTCTTCGCCCGGGCCGCCGACACTAATGCGCTCAAGGTGGTGCTCGGCGGGGAGCAGCACGAGGAAGTCGTCCCCTTCCGGGCGGCCTGACAAGGGAGAGGGGTGACGGGTGATGACCGAACGGAACTCGTTGCACGCCGTGCAAGGGCGCCCCGCAGGCGACCTCGGACGGCGGATCGCCCAGCGACGCACGGAACTCGGCCTGACCCGTGAGGAAACGGCAGCCCGGGCGGGTATGGCGTCGGCCTACCTCCAGTACCTGGAGGAGCGGCCGCCCGCCGACCCGGGCGCGGGCACCCTCCTGAGGCTGGCCGGGGCCCTGAGGACGACGGTGTGGCATCTGACCGGCGGCGACGTCGAGCTGCCTCCTGGCATGGGCCAGGCCGCCCGCACACCTCGGTTCACAGAGCTGACCGAGGCGGAGTGCCGTTCGCTGCTCTCGACGCACGGAGTGGGCCGTCTCGCCGTGCCCACGGACTCCGGATCGGTCGTCCTGCCGGTCAACTACAGCGTCGTCGACAGCGAGATTGTCTTCCGCACCGACCCGGGAACGGCGCCGTCGGAGGCGGCAGGCCAGCTGGTCGCCTTTGAGGTCGACCGCATCGACGAGGCGTTCAGAGAGGGCTGGAGCGTGCTGGTGCGTGGGCCCGCGAGCGGGGTGACGGACCCGGGAGAAGTGGCCCGTCTCGAGGAGCGGGCGTACAGCAAACCCTGGGCAGGGGGTCGGCGCGAGCTGTGGCTGCGGATCGAGCCCGTCACCGTCACAGGACGCCGGATCACCGCCTGAGACGCAGCTGATCGGTCGGTGTCGGGCCCCGGGAATCGGTCGGTGCCGGATCCCGGGAGAGGTCTCACCTCGTGTCGCTCGTCGTCCCCTCGGTGCCGGCCGCGCGACCGGCCTCCAGGCGGGCGACCGGTACACGGAACGGAGAGCAGGAGACGTAGTCGAGCCCGGCCGCGTGGAAGAAGTGGACGGAGTCAGGGTCGCCGCCGTGTTCGCCGCAGACGCCGATCTTCAGGCCGGGGCGAGCGGCGCGTCCCTCGGCGACAGCGATGCCGACCAGGCGGCCGACGCCCTCCCGGTCGATCGTCTCGAACGGGGACTGCGCGAACACACCCTTGTCCAGGTAGGCGGAGAAGAACGCCGCCTCCACGTCGTCACGGGAAAAGCCCCACGTGGTCTGGGTCAGGTCGTTCGTGCCGAAGGAGAAGAAGTCGGCTTCCTCGGCGATCGTGCCCGCTGTGAGCGCGGCCCGGGGCAGCTCGATCACAAACTTCTGGCAGCAGGATCGGGACTTTCTTTCGCTCGGTTGGGGTTACCCCTTTCGGTAGGATACCCAAGGGGGTATCTGTGAGGAGTGTGGGTTGTGGAACTGGCGATGGCGGCTGAGGAACTGAAGACGGTGGTCAACCGGCTGCGCCGGGCACAGGGCCAGATCGCCGGTGTGATCAAGATGATCGAGGAGGGGCGGGACTGCGAGGACGTGGTCACCCAGCTCGCCGCGGCGTCCCGGGCTCTGGACAAGGCCGGTTTCGCGATCATCGCCACAGGGCTGCAGCACTGCCTGACCGATGCGGACATGGCCGCCTCCGGCGACCGGGAGCAGATGCGCACCCGGCTGGAAAAGCTGTTCCTTTCGTTGGCCTGAGCTGTGGTGCCGCGACGCCGGATCACCCACCCGGATCGGAGCGGCTGGCCACATCGCCTGGCACGCCGAAGGGGAGGGGCCCGGCTTCGGATGCCTCCCCTTCGGGGTGTGATTCAGCGGTCGCGCAGTGCAGCCAGCGTGTTGTCGAGATCGGCGGCGCGGGGTCGGTTGTGGGGGAGCTTGGCGAGCATGGCGGCCATGCCGCAGGTGTTGCTCAGGGCGGAGAAGACCAGACCGGCCGCGATGCCGGCGGAGATGAGCTGGAAGGCGGGGTGGACGACGAGCCCGAGCAGCAGGCCGAGCAGCACGATCACTCCTGCGGTGAGCCTCACCTGCCGCTCCATTCCCCAGGTGGCACGGGAGACGCCCTGGGGGCGGTGGAGTTCGTGGCCGTCGGCCGCCCAGGCGCCGGTGCCTCCCGACAGGGTGGCGGCGGTGACGCCGCTCTCCGCGAGGATCTTGCAGGCGTTCTCGGAGCGGGCGCCCGAGGCGCAGACGACCAGGACGTCCCCGCGGTGGGTGGCGTGACGGATGTCGGGCAGCGCGCGCTGGATCTGGTCGAGGGGGATGTTGAGCGCGCCGGGGAGGTGACCGCCGGCGTATTCGCCCGGGGTGCGCACGTCGATGATGGTCAGTTCGTGCAGGCGGGTGCGCGCCTCGTCGGTGGCAAGGGTCGTGGGGGTGGTCATCGCAATGTCCTTACGGTCCGGAAGTTGTGGTGGAGCTTCATCTGACGAAAGCGAGCTGGACGCGGTCCTGGGGTGCGCGGTGGGCTGAAGGAGTTCTCCTGATCCGTGGTCTGCGTTGGTTGGCGGCCGTCGTGTTCAGGCGATCACGTCGACGAGCATGAAGGCCGCCACGGCCAGCAGGACACCGGCGAAGATCTTCTGAAGGGTGGTGCCGGAGACCTTCGTCGCGAGCCGTTTGCCGTCCCAGGCGCCGAGGATCGCGGCTCCGGTGAAGGGGCCGATGATCTCCCAGTGGAGCCCGCCGGTGGTGCCGGTGCGAGCGGCGAGCGCGGCGAGTGAGTTCACCATGATGACAAGCAGGCTGGTGCCCACCGCCCGCCGCATGGCCAGTCCCAGGACGCTCACCAGGGCGGGCACGGCGAGGAATCCCCCGCCGACGCCCAGGAAACCCGTCACAGCGCCGAGTCCGGCACCGGCGCCGGCCGCCTTGCCGGGACGGATCCGGTCCGGCGGCTCGGACGCGGACGGACGCAGCATGCGCAGGGCCGCCAGCGCGGCAATGACCGCGAACGCCGACGTCAGTACCGCTTCAGGCAGGCTCCCGGCGACGGCCCCCGCGAGGAAGGCGGGGACGATGCCCGCCGCGGCGAACAGCGCCCCTGTCTTCCATGCCACGTTCCCGTCGCGGGTGTGGGCGTACAGGGCCGTGACGGAGGTGACGGTGACGATGATCAGGCTGGCGGTGGTGGCGGCGGCCGGAGTGAAGCCGAGCAGGTAGATCAGTGCCGGTACGGCAAGGACGCTGCCACCGCCGCCGAGGGCTCCGAGGGCGAGACCGATGACGGCCCCGGCAATGAGGGCGAGAACAAGTACGGTCACGCTATCCGGCCGCTGTTCCCGCGTTCGTCGACGACCGGGTGCCCGGCAGCGGCCCACGCGTTCATGCCGCCCTCGACGTCCACCGCGTGCGCTCCGCGTTCGGTGAGGAGCTTCGCGGCCTGCTGGGAACGGTGTCCGCTACGGCAGATCACCACCAGCGGTCGCCCCTGCGCCGGGGCGGGCAGGGTGGCGCCTGCGACCAGTTTCGTCAGCGGTACGTGCACGGCGCCCGGAGCGTGGCCCGTGGTCCATTCGGGCTTCTCACGCACATCCAGCAGGACGGCCTCGGGCTGATCGCCGCTGGTGCGGCTGCGTGCCTCGTCGACCGTGACGCGGGGCCCGTTTCGGCGAAAGAGGAACATCACACGCTTCCTTCCTTGCGGGGGAACGGTCGGAATCAGCCGGAGGCCAGGGACAGCCCGGCATCCGTCGCGGCGTCGAAGCCGTCGTCGACGGCGACCACCTTGCGTCCGGCGGCATCCAGCAGGGAGGCGGCGATCGCCGCGCGCATCCCGCCGGCGCAGTGCACCCACACCGTCCCCTCCGGCACCTCGCCGATACGGCCGTGCAGCTCGTGAATCGGGATGTGGACCGAGCCCTCGATGTAGCCGCCCACGCGCTCCGAATCCCTGCGCACGTCCAGCACGACCACCTCGTCCCCGCGCTCACGGACCTCCGCGAGCTCGGCGAAACGGGCACGCGGGAAGGAAGCGAGCTGCTCGCCCTCACGGACCCAGCCGGCCGGGTCGCCGGTGGCGGCGGCGGCCGGGCGGTCGATGCCCACTCGCACCAGCTCCCGCTGCGCGGCGGCGATCTGCTCCGGGGTGTCGGCGAGCAGGGTGACCGGCTTGCCCCACGGGATCAGCCAGGCCAGGTAGGTCGCGAGCTTGCCCTCGCCCTCGAAGTTGAACGACCCGGCCACGTGCCCCTCGGCGAAGGCTGTGCGGCTGCGCAGGTCCACCACCCACTCACCCGCGGCCAGCCGGGAGGCGATCTCCTCGGCGTCCGCCCGCCTCGGCGGCGTGAGGTCGACCGGTGCGGGACCCGCGGCGTTGGCCGGGCCCATGTGCGCGTAGTAGGCGGGTACGTCGTCCAGCCCGGCGAGCATCCGGGCGACGAAGGTGTCCACGTCCAGGGTCAGCGCGTCGTTGGTCTCGCGCTCCTTGCCGATCGTGGTCGCGTCCCCCTCGGACTGGGCGGAGGAGCAGAAGCTGCCGAACCCGTGGGTGGGCAGGACCGGTACCTCGTCGTCGAGCTCGTCGGCCAGGCGGTGGGCGGAGGCGTGCTGGGCGCGGGCCAGTCGCTCGGTCAGTCGCGGTTCGACCAGGTCGGGGCGGCCGACGGCGCCGATGAGCAGCGACCCGCCGGTGAACGCCGCCACGCTGCGTCCGCCCTCCGCGAGGGCGTAGGAGGTGTGGTGGGGGGTGTGCCCGGGAGTGGCGATCGCGCGCAGCACCAAGCCCTCGTCCACTGTCACGCTGTCGCCGTCGGCGACAGGGGTGCGGTCGAAGGACACTCGTGCCCCGGCCGGAACCAGGTACTGGGCGCCGGTGACGCGGGCCAGCTCCAGACCGCCGGTGACGTAGTCGTTGTGCACGTGGGTCTCGGCCACGAAGGCGATACGCACCCCGCGGCGGGCCGCCGCGGCGATGACCTGGTCGATGTCGCGCGGCGGGTCGACGACCACCGCGGCATGGGGCCCGCCGGCCAGGTAGCTCCGGTTGCCGAGACCCTCGAACTCCAGGGTGTCAACGAAGAACACGGCTCACGACTCCTCTCGAACGATGTACCCCAGGGGGTATCTGGTACTCACCCTAACAGGGGTACCCCCCGGGGTAATCCTGTGGTCTGGGCGCCCCCAAAACCGCGGGTGCGGCATTGCTCCGGCGGGTACCCACCGGGGTATCAAGATGCCTGGCTTCCGCCTCACCGAAGGAGCAGCGCACCGTGTCCTAGGACCGCACCGTCCGCCTGGTCGGCACCGACTTCGACGCCGCCACCACCGCAGTCCGCCGGGCCCTGGCCGATCAGGGGTTCGGCATTCTCACGGAGATCGACGTCAAGGCCACGCTGAAGGCCAAGCTCGGCCACGACATGGATGACTACCTGATCCTGGGCGCCTGCAACCCGCCGCTCGCCCACCGGGCGCTGGAGGCCGACCGCTCCATCGGCCTGCTGCTTCCCTGCAACGTCGTCGTACGCCGCGACGGCGACCACACGCTCGTCCAGGCCCTCGACCCGGGCACGATGGTCACCCTCACCGGCCTGGACGCCCTCAAGCCCGTCGCCGACGAAGCCACCGCCCGGCTCGACGCCGCGCTGACCGCCCTGGCCGCCACCTGACCTTCCCTGGGCCGGCGCCCACTGGCCGTCGCACAGATGCCCACCGCACCAGGAGCCGATCGGGAGCGTCAGCGTCCGGACAACGCCCCGAAGAACGCCACGCTGCCCTAGGCCCCGGCCGAAACGCCGGGTTGATGCAGCGCACGATCCAGCGGCATGTCATCTCGAATGCGGTGGCGAGGTGGAGCGAGCGCCCCGTTGCAGGAGGAGCGCGTCCAGCAGCTCCGGCTTCCATGGCGGCACGTAGCCCAGGGACCAAGGCATGCTCGTACCGTATGACCCTTTCCGCCGGACCGTGGCTGCCGCGGGATTCTCACCAAAGCTCGCTGCGGGCAGACGCACCCGCGAGGTGGCACTCGACGTCCACCACACCCTCCACGGCTCGGATCAGACGGGCCGCGACGGGCACGAGGGAGGTGTCCCGGATGCGGCCGGTGAGGGTGACGACCCCGTCCTCGACCTCCACACGGATGGGGGTGAGGGGTGCGGGGAAGAGGTAGCTCACGACCTCGCGGCGGACCTCCTCGGCAAGCTCCTCGTCGGCGCGCAGGAAGACCTTGAGCAGGTCCGCCCGGCTGACGATGCCCTCGAGGACGCCCTCCTGGTTGACGACGGGAAGCCGCTTGACCTTGCGCTGGGCCATGATGCGGGCGGCCTGGGCGAGCGTGGCGTCGGCGTGCACCGTGACGGCCGGGGAACTCATCAACTCCTCCGCCGTCACGCCGCCCGCCTTGGCCATGTCGGTCAGGCGGCGCAGCTGCGTGAACCGGTCCGGGTCACTGTCGCGGAACTCCTCCTTGGGCAGCAGATCCTCTTCCGAGACGACCCCGATCACCCGTGCCTCGCCTTCCAGGACGGGCAGCGCGCTGACCTTCCACTCCTCCATGACCTCGACGATGTCCTTGAACGCGGCGTCACGGCCCACGGCCACGACGGTGTGCGTCATGACGTCGCCGACGATGTGCGGGCTGCCATGCATGGTCGTTCCTTTCCGGCTATCGGGTGCGGGCCGGGACCGGGGCTGAGGGCCGTTCATAGCGGGCTCCCGCTGCCGTAGGGGGCGTACAGGTCCAGCAGCCGGATACGGGAGGCGTGCAGCCGGTCGGCGACCACGCGGCCGACCCAGGTCGCGATCGCGCGGCCGAATCCGGGGTCCTGGGCGCACATGGCCCGCACGGTCTCCGCGTCGAACTCGTAGGCCCGCACCGGGCTCATCGCCTCTGCGCCCAGGTGCCACACGTACGGCGCGAAGTGCCACGACCAGCCGACCAGCTCGCCGTGCCCCAGGGACTCGACGACAGCGGCTCGCCGACCCGGGACATGGAGATCGAGCACGACCGTGCCGGTGCGCACGATCCAGAACCGGTCGGCGCGCCGCCCCTCCTCGAACATGCGGGTTCCGGCGTCGAAGGACACCTCACGGGCGACGCGCATCAGCCGCTCGCGGTGCTCGCCCGTGAGGCCCGCGGACAGGTTGGTGGTGGAGGTCATTGCTCCGCTCCCTTCAGCCGGCCCTGCCGCAACCGGGCGGCGAGTCCGTCGGGCGGGCCCGCTGCCGCTTGGGGCTGCCGGGGCCTGGTGATTTCAGCGTGTACGTGGCCCGAGTGGGGCACCACGGGCCGCCCGGCCCCTTCATCTGGGCCGTTGGGCCCTGACACGGCCGTGCAGGTGTCAGCAAGCCCCGTCCTCCCTTCCGGCGGCCCGCACGCAGGTGGGGCATAGGCCGAACGGCCCAGGCGAGGGCCCATCCGACCCTCGCGCCCGGTCGCCCTGGGTGCGACGGTGAAAGCGGACCTGCAGAGTGCCCGAGCACGAGGCGGTGGGAACGATGACGATGGAACTTCCCCTGGTCGTGGGTGTCGACGGGTCGGACGGCAGTCTGCCCGCGGTCGACTGGGCCGTGGACGAGGCCGCCCGGCACGGGCTTCCACTCCGTCTCGTCTACGGCTCCCTCTGGGAGCGGTACGAGGGCCGCGCCCCCTCGGTCGGCCTGGACCGTCCCGCCCGGCAGGTGATGGCCGACCACATCGTCGCGTCCGCAGCGGAGCGAGCCGGGCGGCGTAACCCCGACGTGAAGGTGACCACCGATGTCCTCCTCGCCGATGCGACGGACGCGCTCCTTCAGGAGGGCAACAACGCCACCGCTCTGATCACCGGATCGCGGGGGCGCGGCGAGCTGAAGGGACTGCTGCTCGGCTCGGTCGGGCTGGCCGTCGCGGCCCGCGCGCACTGCCCGGTCGTCGTGGTACGCGGCGACAAGGCGGGCCTGGCCGGTACCCACGAGCGGATCCTTCTCGGCGCCGGAGACCCGGCCACGAGTGAGGAAGCGGTGCGATTCGCCTTCCGTGAGGCTGAGGTCCGGGGGTGCGTCCTGGACGTGGTTCGTACCTGGCGCGTCCCGGCGTACCAGACCTCGGACGCGGCCGAGGCCGCCGAAGCACCCGGCCAGGACCACGAGGAACGGGCCCGCACCGAGCTCGACGACCTGCTCCGCGAGGCCATGGCCGATCACCCCGGCGTCCGAGTGCAGCGTGCGACGGTCGAAGGTCCGGCCCGCAGGGTGCTCGTGCACCGCTCGGCCGCAGCCGACCTTGTGATCGTCGGAGCACGACGCCGGCAGGGCCACGTCGGGCTTCAGCTCGGCAGGGTGGCGCACACGCTGCTGCACCACGCCCAGTGCCCCGTGGCCGTCGTGCCCGAGCGCGTGTGAGCGCGGTCGAACCGGGAAACGCGGCCCTCAGGACGACCAGGTCACGGACGACCGTCCGGACCGTGGATCCGCTCGACGAGGAGACCGCCCGTGACGGCTCTGACCTCGGAGTACGACGGCACCTGGGAGTACGAGGGGTATCGCCCCGCGGAGGAGCGGCTGAGGGAGTCACTGTGCACGGTGGGCAACGGCTACCTCGCCACCCGCGGGGTGCTGCCCGAGTGCACGGCTGACGACGTGCACTACCCCGGGACCTACGCGGCAGGCTGCTACAACCGGCTCACGTCCGAGGTCGCCGGGCGCCAGGTCGAGAACGAGGACCTCGTCAACCTCCCCAACTGGCTCCCGCTGCGCTTCCGGCTCACCGGCCAGGAATGGCTGACACCCGATGCCGCGACTGTCCTGGACCACTGTCAGACGCTCCACCTCGAGTCGGGACTGCTGGAGCGCCGCACCCGGTACGCCCTCGGCGAGGGACGGGCGCTGTCGGTACGGCAGCTACGACTGGTGCACATGGCCGACCCGCACCTCGCGGCACTGCGCACCGAATTCACCGCCGAGAACGTCACCGGGGAACTGGAGCTGGAGGTCGAGGCAGCGCTCGACGGGGCGGTCACCAACGCCGGAGTACCGCGCTACCGCGACCTGGACGGCCGGCACCTGACCCACGTACACACCGGTACCGCCACACCCGGCACGGTGTGGCTGCGCTGCCGCACCCGCACGTCGGACATCCGGATCGGCATGGCCGCCCGGCTGACGGCACAGGAACCGTTCACGGACGCGCAGGAGCCCGCACGCGCCGTACAGCACCTCATGCTGCCCCTGATCACCGGTCGTACGGCGACCGTCGACAAGATCATCGCCCTGCACACCTCACGTGACCCCGCGATCAGCGACCCGTTGCAGGCGGCAGTGGACCGGGCGGGCGCGGCACCGGGCTTCGACGGCCTGCTGGGCTCGCACCGCACGGCCTGGGACCAGCTGTGGCGGCGAGCCGAACTCGACGTCCCGGGAGAGGCGGGAGCCATCCTGCGCCTGCACCTCTTCCACGTGCTCCAGACCCTCTCCCCGCATACCGCCGAGCTGGACGTGGGCGTACCGGCCCGCGGACTGCACGGCGAGGCCTACCGCGGACACGTCTTCTGGGACGAACTGTTCGTCCTGCCCTATCTGAACCTGCACTTCCCCGAAGTTTCCCGGGCCCTGCTGCACTACCGTCACCGGCGCCTGGACCGGGCCTGCGCCGCTGCCCGGGCCATCGGCCGGCGAGGCGCGCTGTATCCGTGGCAGAGCGGCAGCGACGGACGGGAGGAAACTCAGCGGCTGCACCTCAACCCGCGCTCGGGGCGCTGGCTGCCCGACCACACCCACCTTCAGCACCACGTCGGTTCGGCCATCGCGTACAACGTGTGGCAGTACTGCGAGGCCAGCGGCGACGCCGAGTTCCTGCACACCAAGGGCGCCGAAATGCTGCTGCAGATCGCGCGCTTCTGGGCCGACTCGGCCACCTGGGACGAGTCCCTGGGCCGGCACCGCATCCGGGGCGTGGTCGGCCCCGACGAGTATCACGAGGCTTACCCGAGCTCTGAGCGACCGGGCCTGGACGACAACGCGTACACCAACATCACGGCGGCCTGGGTGCTCACCCGTGCCCGGGAGGTGCTGCGCGCCCTGCCCGAACCGCGCCGTCGCGACCTCGTCGAACGCATCGCCCTGGACGACGCCGAACCGGCCCACTGGGAGGACGTCTCCCGCACGCTGCACGTCCCGTTCCACGAGGGCGTCATCAGCCAGTTCGAAGGCTACGGCGACCTGGCGGAACTCGCCTGGGACGCCTACCGCGAGCGCTATGACGACATCCGGCGCCTGGACCGGATCCTGGAAGCCGAGGGCGACAGCGTCAACCGCTACAAGGCCTCCAAACAGGCCGACGTGCTGATGCTGGGCTACCTCTTCTCACCGGCCGAACTCCAGGCGCTCTTCCGCCGCTTGGGTCACCGGCTGGACGAAGAGACCTGGCGGCGCACGGTCGACTACTACCTGGCCCGCACCAGCCACGGTTCCACCCTCAGCGGTCTGGTGCACGGCTGGGTGCTGGCCCGGTGCCGGCGCGCGGATGCCTGGAAGTTCTGCCAGGAGGCCCTGCGCGGCGACATCGCCGACCTGCAGGGCGGCACCACCGGCGAGGGCATCCACCTGGGCGCCATGGCGGGCACCCTCGACCTGGTACAGCGGGGACTGCCCGGTCTGGAGACCCGCTCGGGGGCGCTGTGGCTGGACCCGGTGCCGCTTCCGGAACTGTCCTCGTACGGCTTCTCCGTCCGCTACCAAGGTCACTGGGGCATACGCCTGCGCCTGACGAGCGGACAGCTGGAGATCTCGGTACCGCCGTCCGATCTCCCGCCGATCGACGTCGAGCTGCCGGACCGTGCGATCGGCGTGCAGCCCGGGGAGACGTGCCGTCTGGTTCTCACGGAGTGAGGCGGAATCCGGTCACCGCGTGCCCGCGCACACCGTGGACGCCGCCGATCTGGACGCCGCTGTCAGAGCCAGCCACCGAGGACGAGACGTTGCAGGCCTGCTTGCAGTCCGGGGGTTCAGAAGGCGTAGCGCACGCGCAGCCAGGGCGCGTGGTGGTCGATCAGGGCGCGCAGGGTGTGCACGGCCTCCGCCTTGACCCCGTTGCGGTAGCGGATGTTCAGGGCGCCGTTCTCGGAGCGCTTGGCCTGCTGGAGTCCAGGCCGCCACAGCGCTTCCTCGGCTCGGGGATGCCAGCCGAGGTTGACCTCGTGCAGCTCCCGGTTGTGGGTGAGCATGATCACTTCCGCGGCGGCCTGCCGTTTCACCCGCTGGGGCAGGACGTCGCCGAGGTGGACGAGCAGCTCGGACCAGGCGTCCTGCCAGCCGGGGCGGACGACCACGGGCGACAGGTTGAAGTGCACCTCGTACCCCGCGTCCAGGAAGTCCGCCGCGGCGCCGATGCGCTCGGCGACGGGTGAGGTGCGCACGTCGAGCAGCCGGGCGTCGTCAGGCGGCATCACCGAGAAGCGGATGCGGGTGCGGCCGCGGGGGTCGAGGGCCAGCAGGTCGGGGTTGACGAACTTGGTGGCGAAGGACGCCTTGGCGGTGGGCCACTGCCGGAAGGCGTGCACGAGGTCCGCGGTGTTGTCGCAGATCAGGGCGTCCACCGAGCAGTCGCCGTTCTCGCCGATGTCGTACACCCACGCCTCGGGGTCGCACTGGTTCGGCTCGGGTTTGGGGCCCTGCCGTGCGATGTGCCTCGCGAGGTGGGCGATGATCCGGTCGATGTTGGTGAAGACGGTGATGGGGTTGGCGTATCCCTTGCGCCGGGGCACGTAGCAGTAGGCGCAGGCCATGGCGCAGCCGTTGGACGGGCCGGGAGCGATCCAGTCCGCCGACCGGCCGTTGGGGCGGGTGGTGAGGGTCTTCTTCTCGCCCAGGACCAGCGTCTCTCCCTTGACGCGCACCCAGCGCTCGACGTTGCCCTCGTTGCCGTGCAGCCCGGGGATGCGCCAGTGGGAGTCGACCATGGTCACCTGCGCGTCGGGGAACCGGGCGCTGATCTGCCGCCCGCGCGGGGATGCCGCGGCCGCGGGCTCGGCGTAGATCTCTCGCACGGGCAGCAGCCGGCGGGCCGTGGCGGAGGTCCGGAAGGACGAGTCCGTGACGGGGGCGGCGGTGGCGGGGCCGGGGGTGAGGGCGTCGAGCCCGAACAGGGTGCCGGAGTCGTCGTCCGGAGTGCCGGACGGGTGGTGCATGAGTGCTCCCGTACGGATGCGGTGCGTCGAGGGGGGGAGGCGTGAGGAGGGGGAGGGGACGTGCCGCCCGGCATCGGGAGGGGCGTGATCGTCCGGGTGGCGCCGCCTCGGGCTCCGTCTCGGGTTCCGGCCGGCGGGCGGTAAGCCACCGTGTGATGGCGGGCCTGGTTTCCAGTCTACGGGCGTTCCGCTTGGTGGAGCCGGGACGATCAGCGGGGCGAGGGGAGTCATGAGGCGTCGACGCGTTGTATAAAAACCAGCGAGTTGGTTTCATGGCGTCGCCATCAGAGCCCTGCAAGGGAGCCACGGGTGACCAAACAGGACCGGGCCGTCCGGACCCGTCTCGCGCTGATCCGGTCGGCGGCCGCGCAGTTCGAGGCCCATGGGTACGTCCGGGCCGGCCTGGCGCGGATCAGCGCGGGAGCCGGCGTCAGCTCCGGTGCGCTGCACTTCCACTTCGCCGACAAGGCCGCCGTCGCCGAGGCCGTCGAGGCCGCTGCAGCCCGGGCCTTACGCGAGGCGGCGGTCCGAGGTCACGGGGGCGACGGATACGCCCTGCAACGTCTCGTGGACGTCACCCACCACGTCGCCCGGCTGCTGTGCGCCGACGTCGTGGTGCGGGCGGGGCTGCGGCTCAACGTGGAGGGGGCCGTGGGGCGGGTGCGGGATCTGCGCCGGGAGTGGCGGGAGTGCGTGCAGGGGCTGCTGGCCGAGGCGGAGCGCAGAGGGGAACTCGCTGCGGGTGTGGCGCCGCAGCGCACCAGCGCGGTCGTCCTCGCCGCCACGACCGGCATCGAGGTGCTGGCGCGCGAGGATCACCAGTGGCTCGCCCGGCCTTCGCTGACCGACCTGTGGCAGTTGCTGCTGCCGTGCCTGGCGGCGCCTCGGCTGGCCGGGGCGGTGGATCCGGCGGGGAGCGAACCGGCGGGGGACCAGCCTGTGGGGGTCCAACCGGCCGGGGATCAATCGGCGGCAGATCAACCGGTGGCGGATCAACCGGTGGGAGATCGACCGGTGGGAGATCGACCGGTGGGGAGTGATCCGTTGGGGTGTGGGCCGGTCGCCCGGGACGGGCAGGCGGAGGCGGGCAGGGCGGGGCTCGCGCTGCGGTAGTCACCCACCTTTGGCCGACAGCAAGTGAAGCTGTGGCCAAAACAAACCGGATGCCAAGTTTTTTCCGCCCCCGGATCGCACGATGGTCCCCCAGCCTCTGGACCGAGGAGCGATGAGTCATGGCACAGCAGGCCTGCCCCTTCCTGTCGATCGACCCGTCCGGTCAGGATCTCTACGGCGAGATTTCCCGCATCCGTGCCCAGGGCCCGGCCGTGGAGGTCGAACTCCCCGGCGGCGTGCGGGCGTGGTGGATCACCGGCCTGGAGCTGAACAAGCGGCTCCTGGCCGGACCCGAGACGAGCAAGGACGCCTTCCAGCACTGGCCGGCCTGGATCAACGGGGACATCTCCCGCACCTGGCCGCTCGCCATCTGGGTCTCGGTGCGCAACATGGTCACCGCCTACGGCTCCGACCACACCCGGCTGCGCAAGCCGATGGCCGCCGCCTTCACCAAGCGCCGTGTCGACGCGCTGCTGCCGCGTGTCCAGGACATCGTCGACCGGGCGCTGGACGCCCTGGAGCGGATCCCGGAGGGCGACGTCGTCGATCTGCGGGCGGCGTTCGCGGCGCCCGTCCCGCACGAGGTGGTGTGCGAGCTCTTCGGCGTGCCGCCCGGCCAGGACGGCCCCCGCGCGGCTCTCTACCGGATCATCGGCCGCTTCTTCGACACGGCGATCTCGCTGGAGGACGCCCAGGCCAACGCCGTTGACCTCTACGGCACGCTGACCGCGTTCCTCCAGTACAAGCGGGAGCACCCGGCCGACGACCTGACGACGGCGCTCATCGCAGCGCGCGACGAAGGCAGCCTCAGCGAACAGGAGCTGATGGACAATCTGATCCTGCTGCTCACCGCAGGCTTCGAGACGACCGTCAACCTCATCGACAACACCGTGCACAGCCTGCTCGCCCACCCCGGCCAGCTCGACCTCGTCCGCACCGGGCAGGTCAGCTGGGAGGACGCCCTGGAGGAGTCGCTGCGCTTCGAGGCGCCGGGCGCCATGTCGGGCCTGCGCTACGCCGTCGAGGACATCGAGATCGAGCCGGGTCTGACCATCCCCAAGGGCGACCCGCTCGTGGTCTCCTTCGCCGGTGCCGGGCGCGACCCCGAGCGGCACGGGCCGGACGCCGAACGGTTCGACGTCACGCGCACGACCAGCCGCGACCACCTGTCCTTCGGCCACGGTGTGCACCACTGCCTGGGGAGGCCCCTCGCGATGGCCGAGGCGACCGTGGCCCTGACGTCGCTGTTCACGCGCTTCCCGCGGCTGGCACTGGCCGATCCGGCCCATCCGCCGAAGCGGCTGCGGTCCATCATCTCCACCGGCCACGAGGAACTGCCGGTGCTGCTGCACGGCCGGGGGCCGGCGGGCCCGCACCCGGAGGAGGCGGAGACCGGGATCTAGGCGGAGGCGGAGGCTGAGGTCCAGGCCCAGGCCCAGGCCCAGGGGTAGGCGGAGGCGGTCAGGAGACGTTCCGGCCGTCGAGGAACGCGCGGTACCAGGGTGCCGCGCGGCTGAACACGGCCGCGAACCCCTCACCGGGCGAGACGTCGAGGTCCTTCCAGAACGCGTCGTCCACGAACCAGTGGTCGACGGTGAGCATGCCGAGGTGATGGAGGGCCGGCGGTGACCCGGCGGCCCGGTCGAGGGCGGTGGCGACGTCCACGGCCGCACCGCCGCCGGGCTCCCCCAGCTCCCGGGACACGGCGGCCAACAGGTCCGCGACCGCCACGGGCTCGGGGTGGTTGACGTGGTGCACACCCCCGCCCGGCACGGGGGAGAGTGCGGCGGCCACCACCGCACGGCCCAGGGTGTCGACGTCGATCATCGACTGGAGCGCCTCACAGCCGGTCAGGGTGGCCGACAGTTCCTTCATCAGCCACACCAGCCCGGGGATCACCCAGCGGTCGCCCTCGCCGTACACGAGGTGCGGGCGCAGCACCAGGCCGCCCGCGTCGAGGACGTACCGTTCGGCGGCGGCCCGGGAGCGGCTGGTGGGTGACGCCGGCGCGACCGGCGCCTCCCCGGGGCGCACGCCGCGAAAGGGGCCCCGGCCGTGGACGCCGGCCGTACTGACGTACACGATCCGGCGCACTCCGGCGCGCACGGCCTCCTCCACCAGGGCACGGGTGCCGTGGTCGTTGACCACCTGGACGGTCTCGGGGTCGCCGCCCACCTGCGTGGCGCAGTGCACCAGGACGTCGGTGTCGGCGCAGACCCCGCGCAGGGAGGGCGGGGTGCTGAGGTCGCCGTGGACGTACTCGGGGCCGTGCGGCGCGTGCCGGGACAACAGGCGTACGTGGACGTCCGGTTGCCGTTGTGCCGTGGCGGCGACCCGGCTGCCGACGAAGCCGCTCGCGCCCGTGATCAGAACCTTGACCGTCACGACAGGGACCGTACCCGTGCCGACCGGGCGGAGGTCAGGCTCGCGGTGAAGACGGACGCGCCGTCCTGCCGCCCCGAGACCCGTACGGTCACCTCCCCGGGGTGGTCGTCGAAGACCTCGGTCTCGATCCGGCACGGGCTGTGCAGCTCCGCGTAGTGGGCGAACTCGGCGGTCAGCGTGGCCGGCAGGAAGGGGCGCAGGCCGGACGCGGCGGTGGCGGCCTGGCGGGCCGCCTCGAACAGGACCATGCCGGGGACGTGGTCGTTGGGCCGGGGGAAGAGGACCGGGTGGCCGGTGTCGACGCGCAGGTTCCAGACGCCCGGGCGGTCGGCGGGGGCGAGGACGACGTCCTCGGCACGGGACCGTCCCGCGGCCTGCGGCGCGATGCCCGCCAGGAGGGGGACCGGTGTGTTCCAGGCGTTCAACCGGCCTGCCCGCAGGCGGCGGTAGGCGCGGGGTGGGGTGCAGCCGGTGCTTCCGGTGCCGCGGGCGACGAACCGTCCGGCGCGGCGGAACTCCATCGTCGTCCGCATGCTGCGCAGTCCACGGCCGCGGCGGCGGATCTCCGAGCAGACGACGTCGAACTCGACCGGCTCGGCGGCGTCCGCCAGCAGCAGGGCGGCCGGGTCGACGCTGACCGTCAGGTCCCACATGACGAAATGGGTGTCGGCCGGGGCACCGAACTCGGCGTGCGCCAGCACCATCGAGGCCTGCCGCAACGTTTCGCCCACGATCATCGGGTCCTGGTGCCGGTCGTCGACGGGACCGAAGAAGGGGTGGGCGGCCGGCCAGTGCGCGGTGAAGCGGAAGCGGGTGTCGGAGATTCGGGTCCACCGGGTGGGGAAGACGTCCGTCTCGGTGGTGCGGTGGGCGAGTTCTGGGGTGACTGAGGTGACGGCGGTGATGGGCGGGCGGGGGGCGGCGGGGTCGTCGGTGGCGGGAGACGGTGGTGCGGGGTTCTCGGGGGCGGTCGCCGCGGGTGTGGGTTTCTCGGGGGCGGTCGTCGAGGACGCGGGTTCCGCGGAGGCGGTCGTCGAGGACGCGGGTTCTGCGGAGGCGGTCGTCGGGGGTGTGGGTATCTCGGAGACCGTCGCCGAGGTCGCTGGTTCCTTGGAGGCGGTCGTCGAAGGGGCGGCTCCCGCCGTGGCGGTGCCCCGGGGTGCCGGCTGCCGGGGGACGGCGGGGTGTGGCGGGTTCTCGACGGTCGTAGCGGTTCCGTTTGCCGGACGGCCCCCCCGTCCGGTCTGATCCTCCGTGAGTGCGCTCAAAGGCCCTGTCTGCGGCATGAGAACCCCCAGGATCGGCTGCCTGGCCGCGATCGACGCTTGACTAAGATACGGACGAGCCGGTTTTTTTCAAAGGGTGAGCCAAGCCGCTGGGACAGGCCCTCGCGCCCTCGCCACACAGCGACTTCACAGGGATCGACCAAGCTCAGGAGGCACCCGATGGCGCGACAGGAGCGCGCGATCCGCACCCGGCGGACCATCCTGGAGGCGGCCGCGGCCGTCTTCGACGAACGCGGCTACACCTCGGCGACCATCGGCGAGATCCTGGACCGGGCAGGCGTCACCAAGGGCGCGCTGTACTTCCACTTCGGCTCCAAGGAGGAGCTGGCGGTGGGGGTGTTCGAGGAGCAGCTCGCGATCGCGCTCCCGCCGCAGTCCAGCAAGCTCCAGGAACTGGTCGACTCCGGCTTGGTGATGGCCCGCCGCCTGCGGTCCGAACCGCTGGTGCGGGCCAGTGTGGGGCTCGCGCTCGACCAGGGGGCCATGGATCTCGACCGCACCCCGGCCTTCCGGATGTGGATCGACCAGAACACGCAGTTGCTGACCGAGGCGAAGGCGCGCGGCGAGCTGTTGCAGCACGTCGACGTGGCGGAGACGGCGGAACTGCTCGTCGGCAGCTTCTCCGGGGTGCAGTTGCTGTCCCAGCTGCGCTGCCAGCGGCAGGATCTGGAGCGCCGTGTCGTCGTGCTGTTCGAGCACTTCCTGCCCAGCATCACCGTGCCCGCGGTGCTGGCCCGGCTCGACATCTCGGTGGACCGGGCCGAGCGGTTGCTGGCGCAGGTGCGGACGGAGGAGGAAGCGGCCGTGGCCGTGGAGGCCTCGGTGCCGTCAGCGCCACCAGTGCCTTCGGTGCCTTCGGTGTCTTCGGGGGGCTAGCGCGCCACCGCCGCGCGCGCCCGGCACGGGTTGTCCACAGCCGTGGAGTTGTCCACAGGGTCTGACGCGTTTCGGCCGCCGGTTGTACGGTCGGCACGAGTTGATGTTCGTGCGCGTGCGGGGGAGGCGGTCGGGATGAGCAGGGCTGGAGCTCAGGACGAGGGCGGGACCACGGCGAGGGACGGGGCGCCGCGCCGGCTGCCCACCGTGCGTGGCTTCGCCGAATGGCCGGCCGAGGGCTCGCCGAAGGACGAGGGCAAGGCCCTGCGCAAGCGGATCCCGCGCAGCGCGCACGCCGCGCTCGACCTGGACGCGTCCCGGCCCGACGCGGTGAGCGCCGTCGAGGAGTCCGGCCGCGGGCGGCTGCCCGAGCTGGCCCCGATCCGGGTCGGCCGCATGACCGCCACTCCGTTCGCGTTCCTGCGCGGCGCTGCGGGCCTCATGGCGTACGACCTGGCGCGTACGCCCATGACCGGGATCCGGGCTCAGATCTGCGGCGACGCCCACGCGGCCAACTTCGGCCTGTACGGGGACGCGCGCGGCGGCCTGGTCATCGATCTGAACGACTTCGACGAAACGGTGCCCGGCCCCTGGGAGTGGGACCTCAAGCGCCTCGTGACCTCCCTGGTGCTCGCGGGCCGGGTGGCGGGCGCCGACGAGGACCAGTGCCGCAAGGCGGCGTACGACGCGGCGGGTGCCTACCGCAGGACCATGCGGCTCCTGGCCCGGCTCCCGGTGCTGGACGCGTGGAACGCCATCGCGGACGAGGAGCTCGTCTCCCACACGGACGCCCATGATCTGCTCGGCACGCTGGAGCGGGTCTCCGAGAAGGCCCGCCACAACACCAGCGGCCGTTTCGCGGCCAAATCGACCGAGGCCACCGAAGACGGCGGGCGCCGCTTCGTCGACGCCCCGCCGGTGCTGCGACGGGTCCCGGACGCCGAGGCCGCGGCGGTGGCGGTGTCCCTGGAGGAGTACGTCGGCACCCTGCAGGAGGACCGCCTGCCGCTCCTCGCCCGGTACGCGGTCCAGGACGTGGCCTTCCGGGTCGTCGGCACGGGCAGTGTCGGCACCCGGTCCTATGTCGTGCTGCTCCTCGACCACCGGGGCGAGCCGCTGGTGCTCCAGGTGAAGGAGGCGCGGGCGTCGGCGCTGGTCCCGCATCTGGTGAAGGCCGGTTTCGAGGCGCCGGAGGCCGGTCACGAGGGGCGGCGGGTGGTGATGGGCCAGAAGCGGATGCAGGTCGTGAGCGACAACCTGCTGGGCTGGACCACGGTCGACGGTCTCCCCTTCCAGGTCCGCCAGTTCCGCAACCGCAAGGGCAGCGTGGACCCGGCCGCGCTGGCCGCCGACCAGATGGACGACTACGGCCGCATGACCGGCGCGCTCCTGGCCCGCGCGCACGCGCACAGCGCCGATCCACGGCTCATCGCCGGATACTGCGGGAAGAACGAGGAGCTGGACGAGGCGATGGCGGACTTCGCCGTGGCCTACGCGGACCGGACCGAGGCGGATCACACGGAGCTGGTGGCCGGGGTGCGGGCGGGGAAGGTGGCGGCGGAGGTGGGGGTGTAGGGCCTGCGGGTATCCGGGTGCGGGTGCCTGTTGCCGGTTTCCGATTCTGTGAGGTTGCGGGTTGCGGGGCTGTGGGTGCGGATCCGGATGTGGCTGATGGCTACAGGTGGGGGCGTCGGATGTGGCGCCGTCCGCCGGGTTCGTCCGGCCGGGGCTGCCCGACGGGGCATGGGCGGGGTCGGGCCGTCACCTAGGCTGGTCGGGTGACGACCCCGGAAGCTGACCAGGATGGTGGCGACGCCGCCCGGCCCGAGGCGCGGCTGGAGCGGGCCGTGCGGGCCGCCGAGCAGGCGTTGATCGAGTACGAGATCGCGGTGGAGACCTTCCGCGTCGAGGTCGAGAACTTCTCCCGGCTGCACGAACAGAAGCTCGGCCCGATCTACGCCCGGCTCGAGGAGCTGGACGCCCGGATCCTGGAGGCCAGAGCCGCCCGCAGTGGCGACCCTGCGGACCGGCGGCGGGCGGAGGAGGCCAGGGCCCGGCTCGCCCCGATCCCCGGCGTCGAGGATCTGCTGCACGGCTGGATGGACGGCAGCGGTCTGTTCCCGGAGGCCTCCGCCATGCTCACGGATCAGCCGGTCCGGCCCCCGCAGCGGGTCCGCCCCAGCGAGGAGGCCCGCAAGCTCTACCGCGACCTCGCCCGCAAGGCCCACCCGGATCTGGCGCAGGAGGAGAAGGAACGCGCGCGGCGCGAGGAGTTCATCACGCGGGTCAACGCCGCCTACGCCCGGGGGGACGAGGCCGAGCTGCGTGAGCTCGCCGAGGAGTGGGCCAAGGGACCCGAGCTGAAGCGGGGCCCGAGCCGCGCCGAGGAGCTCTACGCCCGGCTCGAATGGCTCGCCCAGCGCAAGGAGCTGCTCGGCCTGCTCGCCAGGGAACTGGAGGACAGCGCCATCGGCCACATGCTCCAGCTGGCCCCGGACGACCCGGACCGGCTCCTGGACGAGATCGGGCAGGGGCTGCTCGCCCAGGTCACCGAGCGCGAGACGGAGCTGGCCGCGCTGCTCGGCGAGGGAGAGGACCAGGGTCAGGGCCAGGGCCACGGCGAGGGCCAGGTCTGAGCCGTGCCCCGGCCGGGGCACGGGCCGGTTCCGGTAGCGTCGGACGCATGAGTTTTGGAGCTGGTGTGCCCACGGTCGCGGTCGCGGACCTCAAGGACGGTGACTTCCTGCTGGACGTCCGGGAGGACGACGAGTGGAAGGCCGGTCATGCCGAAGGGGCGCTGCACATCCCCATCAGCGAGTTCGTCGCCCGCTACGGCGAGCTGACCGAGGCCGCCCCGCAGGACGGCCGGGTCCATGTGATCTGCCGCTCCGGAGGCCGGTCCGCCCAGGTCACGATGTACCTGGCCCAGCAGGGCATCGACGCCGTGAACGTCGACGGCGGCATGCAGGTGTGGGAGGCGGCGGGCCGTCCCGTCGTGACGGACGACGGGCAGCAGGGGTTCGTCCTCTAGACCGCCTGACCCGCCCGTTCGCGTCAGCCCAGTGGGTGGGTCGCCAGGAGGTCGCCCAGGGCCTCCTCGTGTGCGGAGGCCGGGCCGAGTGACAGTTCCAGGTGCTTGGCCCAGGCGTGGTACCGGTGCAGGGGGTAGTCGACGTCGGCGCCGAAGCCGCCGTGCAGGTGCTGCGCGGTCTGCACGACCCGGCGTACGCCTTCCGCCGCCCAGATCTTCGCGACGGCCACGTCCCCGGCGGCGGGCAGCGGGCCCGGGGCCCCGGAGGAGATCCGCCACGCGGCCTGCCACAGCGTGGCCTCCATCGCGCGCAGGTCGATGTAGCGGTCGGCGGCCTGCACGGCGACGGCCTGGAAGGTCGCGATGGGGAACCCGAACTGCTCCCGCTTGCCCGTGTAGTCCCCGGTCATCCGCAGCACCTGCTCCCCGAGGCCGAGGGCCAGCGCACACGTCCCGGTGGCCAGCAGGTCCCGCAGCCACTCCCACGCACCGTCGGCGTCGATCACGTCCGGGGCGGCGAGCCGTGCCGACTCCAGCCGCAGTTCGCCGAGCCGCTCGCCGCTGGTGGAGAACTGCTCGGCGAGGACGGTTCCCTCGTGGCCGCGCGGCACCAGGGCGAGCACGGTCCGGCCGGTCCCGGTGTGCGCGGGGACGAGCGTGACATCCGCGTCGTGGGCCCACGGCACGGCCGTCTGGACCCCGTCGAGCACCCAGGTGCCGCCGTCCTGCCGGGCGGTCACGGCCTGCTCGGCAGGGTCGTGGCCGGTGCGGCCGTGCGCGGCGACGGTCAGTACGGTCTCGCCCCGGGCGGCCCGGGCGAGCAGGTCAGCCTTCGCCTCTTCGCCGGCATAGGCCTGGACGGCCGCCGCTGCCGCGCTGCTCTCCAGCAGGGGCACCCTGGCCAGGACCCGCGCCGACTCCCGCAGCACCAGGCACAACGCGATGGCGTCCAGGCCGGCCCCGCCGTAATGGGCGTCCAGCAGCAGGCTCAGCAGGTCCGCGTCGGCGAGGGTGGCCCACAGGGCCTGGTCGTACGTCTCGGCGACGGCGCCGGGGGTGAGGGCCGGGCTGGGCACGGCGTCGGGCGCGACCCCGGCGAACACGCCCCTCGCCGCCTCGGCCGCCGCCTGCTGCTCCTCGGTGAAGGTGAAGTCCACGGTGCCTGTCCTTCCGGCGATCCCGGTGAGCTGACGGGGCGTCAAGATAGAACAGGTTCTAGAAGAAGGGAATGGGTGTACGGAAGGGCGCCGTAGGGTGTCACTCTCATGGACGACCGGCCGGGGCGCCCTGTGGATAACCTGCGGGGGTCCCCTGTGGACCAAGCGGGCCGGGGTTTCGACCGTCGCGCTCGCCGGACGGCCGGCCGCCGCGGTGTGGCGACGGCCACGGCGGGACCGGCGGACAGGGGCTGTGCCCGGGTGGGCGTCCTGAGTACCGTGCCCGTGCCGACGCCGCGCAGTGACCGCGCGGGCGGTACGACGCCCTCGCGGCCGGGCGGACGGAACGACGGACCGGGATCGTGGAACGGGGCGGAATGGACGCGTACGACGAGGGCTCGGACGCCCGGCACCGCCCGGACGTGCCGAGCCGGCCGGCTCCGCCCGGGGAGCGGGGCGCGCCGGCGGAGTCCGCCGGTCCGGTCGAGCCGTCCGGGCCCGCCGGGACTCACCCGCTCGGCGAACCCCGTACCGGTGTCGCCGCGCTCTCCCTCCGCTACCGGATCACGGTGGCCCTGGCGCTGGCGGTCGTCGCCGTCGGGGTGTGTGTGCATCTGGGGATGACGTTCCTGCACGTCGCCCCGGCGAACACGGTCACCAAGGCGCACGGCGAGGCCGTGGACGACTGGATCTACCCGGAGTTCGAGCAGAACTGGAAGCTCTTCGCGCCGAACCCGCTCCAGCAGAACATCTCGATCCAGGTCCGCGCCGGGGTCCGGGGGCCGGAGGGCATGACGTCGACCACCGGCTGGTACGACCTGTCCGCCGAGGACGGCCGCGCCATCGACGGCAACCTGCTGCCCAGCCACACCCAGCAGAACGAACTGCGCCGCGCCTGGGACTTCTACGTCGCCACGCACGACTCCGAGAACCGCCCGGTGGGCCTGCGTGGTTCGCTCTCGGAGTCGTATCTGCGCCGGATCATGGTGCTGCGCCTCGACCGTGACCACGCCGTACGGGCCGCGACCGGGGGCGCCGGTGTCATCGAGCGGGTGCAGGTCCGCTCCCGGACCAGCAACGTGCCGCCGCCCCGGTGGAGCCGGGAGAAGGTCTCCACCACACCGTCCTACCGGGAGCTGCCGTGGTGGAAGGTCCCGCAGGACGAGGCCGCGGGAGGGGTGCGGTGAACCGCTTGTCGATGGCCGTCTCGGGCGGTATCGCCCGCGTCACCGAGGCCGCCCTGGGCCCCTACCAGACGGCCGTCATCCGCATCGGCTTCAGCGCCACCTGGCTGCTGTTCCTGCTGCGCGAGCTCCCCCACCGGCACGAACTGTACGGTCCCGACGGCCCCTGGAGCTGGGACCTCGCCCAGCAGCTGACCGCGTCCAACGGCTCCTTCACCACGCTGATGTGGTCGGACGGCCGGGTCTGGTTCGAGATCGTCTACGCGCTCGCGGTCCTCTCCAGCGCCCTGCTCCTGCTGGGCTGGCGCACCCGCACCATGTCGGTGCTGTTCATGGTCGGCGTGCTGTCGCTGCAGAACCGCAGCGTCTTCATGGGCGACGGCGGCGACAACGTGCTGCACCTGATGTCGGTCTACCTGGTGTTCACGCGGTGCGCCCAGGTGTGGTCGCTGGACGCCCGGCGGGCCGAGCGGGAGCGGGCGGCACGCGCGCGGGGCGAGCGGGTCACGGACCGGACCGGCCCGGCCCTGTGGGGTGTGCTCGGGGCCGTGCTGGCCGCGGTCACCCTGGTCGGCCGGATGCAGGGCGACTGGCTGATACCGGCCCTGCTGTGGACGGTGTGGGTGGCGCTGGCCCTGTGGTGGCTGGTCGGACGCCGGGCCCGGACCGGTGAGCCGCGGATCCTGCTGGACGTGATCGGCAACGTCGTGCACAACGGCGCCCTGCTCGTGATCATGGCCGAGGCGTGCCTGATCTACGCGACGGCCGGCTGGTACAAGGTCCAGGGATCCCGCTGGCAGGACGGCACCGCGGTCTACTACCCGCTCCACCTGGAGTACTTCTCGCCCTGGCCGGCGCTCGCCGATCTGCTGTCGGCCAGCGGCACGATGGTGATGCTGGTGACCTACGGGACGGTCCTGGTGCAGGTCGCCTTCCCGTTCACCCTGTTCAACCGGCGGGTGAAGAACGTCCTGCTGGCGGTGATGATGACCGAGCACGCCGTGATCGCCGTGGTCCTCGGTCTGCCGTTCTTCTCGCTGGCGATGATCGCGGCGGACGCGGTGTTCCTGCCCACGGGCTTCCTGCGCCGCCTGGGCGGCCGGGCGACAGGCGTGCGTGACCGGCTCGCGCGCCGGGGCGGGCGGGCGTCCCCGCCCGGGCAGCGTGCCCGGGAGAACCCCGAGGCCGAGCACGTAGGCTCCGGGGCATGACCGACCCCGTGACCCGCTGGCACCGGCTCGCCGGCGGCACCGTCCTGCTCGACGGGTTCCACGCCCTCAAGCACGCGCTGCGTTTCGGGGCGGAGGTGCCGGTGGCGGTCACCGCGGACCGGGCCGCCGCACTGGCCCTCGCCGAGGAGCTGGCCCCGGACGTACGGGACGCGCTGGCCGGGCTGCTGACGGAGGTGCCGTACGGGACGTACACGTCGTTCGTGCCCCGCCCGCACCCGACGGCGGTGGCCGCGCTGGCGGTACGGCCCTCCCGCGAGTCCAGCCTCGCGAAGCTGGCCCACACGCCCCGCACGACCCCGGTGGTGGTCCTCGACAACCCGCGCAACCTGGGCAACGCGGGCGCGGTGATCCGTCTGGCCGCCGGTTTCGGGGCGACCGGTGTGGTGACGACCGGGACGGTCGACCCGTGGCACCCGACGGTCGTGCGGGGCGGGGCGGGCCTGCACTTCGCGACGACGGTGGAGCGGCTGACCGTCGACGAGCTGCCGCCCGGCCCGCTGTTCGCCCTGGACCCGGAGGGCGACGACATCCGGGGTGTGGAACTCCCGGACGACGCCGTCCTCGCGTTCGGCTCCGAGCGCACGGGTCTGTCGGCCGAGCTGCGCGCCCGGGCCGGCCATCTCCTGTCCCTCCCGATGCGCCCCCAGGTCAGCAGCTACAACCTCGCGACCAGTGTCGCGATGACCCTGTACCACTGGAGCTGCGGTGCGCCCCTTCAGGGGCGCGGGGAACTGCGCGAGTAACCACGACGCGCCGGCACCCGCGCAGACAACCGCACTCCCAGGTTCCTAGGCGTCCCGGCGTACCTCGACCACCCGGAACCGGTTGGCGACGAACGCCCCGTCACACAGCGCCGCACTCGCAGCAGGGTTGCCGCCCGACCCGTGGAAGTCGGAGAACGCGGCCGTCTGGTTGACGTACACCCCGCCCGTGAGGTTCAGCGACAGCTGCGCCGCCTCCTCCAGGCAGGCTTCCTGCACGTCCCGCTCGACCTCCGCGTCGGTCGTGTACGCCCCGACGGTCATCGCGCCCTTCTCCCGGACGGTCCGCCGCAGCAGCTCCACCGCGTCGGAAGCGGAGTCGACGGCGACGGCGAAGGACACCGGCCCGAAGCACTCGCTCATGTACGCGGCCTCGTCGTCCGGCTTGGCACCGTCCAGCTTGACGATCACCGGCGTGCGGACGACGGCCCCCGGGAAGTCCGGGTTGGTGATCTCACGGGAGGCCAGGGCGACCTCGCCCAGTCCCGCCGCGGCCTCCAGCCGGGCCTTCACGTCCGGGTTGACGATCGCGCCGAGCAGCGCGTTCGCCCGGGCGTCGTCGCCGAGCAGCCCGTCGACGGACTTGGCGAGGTCCGCGACGACCTCGTCGTAGGACTTGGGGCCCTGGTCCGTGGAGATGCCCTCGCGGGGGACGAGGAGGTTCTGCGGGGTCGTGCACATCTGGCCGCTGTACAGGGAAAGCGAGAACGCCAGGTTGGAGAGCATGCCCTTGTAGTCCGACGTGGAGTGGACGACGACCGTGTTGACGCCGGCCTTCTCCGTGTAGACCTGCGCCTGGCGGGCGTTGGCCTCCAGCCAGTCGCCGAACTCGGTCGAGCCCGTGTAGTCGATGATCCGGATCTCGGGGCGCAGCGCGAGCGTCTTGGCGATGCCCTCGCCGGGGCGTTCGGCGGCCAGGGCGACCAGGTTCGGGTCGAAGCCGGCCTCGGCGAGCACCTCGCGGGCGGCCTGCACGGTGAGCGCGAGCGGGAGCACCGCGCGCGGGTGGGGCTTGACCAGCACCGCGTTGCCGGTGGCGAGGGAGGCGAACAGGCCCGGGTAGCCGTTCCACGTGGGGAACGTGTTGCAGCCGATCATCAGGGCGATGCCGCGCGGGACCGGCGTGAACTGCTTGTTCATGGCCAGCGGGTCGCGCTTGCCCTGGGGCTTGGTCCACTCGGCGTTGTCGGGCGTGCGCACCTGCTCGACGTAGGCGTAGGCCACGGCCTCCAGGCCGCGGTCCTGGGCGTGCGGGCCGCCCGCCTGGAACGCCATCATGAACGCCTGGCCCGAGGTGTGCATGACCGCGTGGGCGAACTCGTGCGTCCGGTCGCTGATGCGCTTGAGGATCTCCAGGCAGACCACCGCGCGCTGCTCCGCGCCCGCGTCGCGCCAGGCCCGCTGTCCGGCCTTCATGGCGGGCAGCAGCACGTCGAGGTCCGCGTGCGGGTACGTCACGCCGAGGTCGACGCCGTAGGGGGACGTCTCGCCGCCCACCCAGTCGTCCGTGCCCGGCTGGCCGAGGTCGAGGCGGGAGCCGAGCAGGGCGTCGAAGGCGGCCTTGCCCGCCGCCGCGTCCAGGCTGCCGTTCTCCCCGTAGGCCTTCGGGTGCTCGGGGTGCGGGGACCAGTACGCGCGCGTGCGGATCGCTTCCAGCGCCTGGTCGAGGGTGGGCCGGTGCCGGGCGATCAGCTCGTGCGCCGAGAGTGCGGCGGTCATGGGTGACCATCTCCTCGTCTCAAGAACTCTTCGTCGAGTTCATGACCTGGGCAGAAACCTGGGCAGGAACACTCGGACAGAGCTAGAGTAACCGAACGATCGGTCGGTTCAAGGGGGTCCGCCGCATCTGTGGAAAACCCCGTGCGGGAGGATCGCGCACATGACAGCACTCGACCTCAGCAGCCCCGTGGCCGTCGTCGGCACCGGCACCATGGGCCAGGGAATCGCCCAGGTCGCGCTGGTCGCGGGCCATCCCGTACGGCTGTACGACACCGTCCCCGGGCGGGCCATGCAGGCGGCCGAGGCGATCGGTGCCCGGCTGGACCGGCTCGTCGAGAAGGACCGGCTCACCGGCCCCGACCGGGACGCCGCCCGCGCCCGGCTGCTGCCCGCCGAGAGCCTCGCCGAGCTCGCCGACTGCGCCCTGGTCGTCGAGGCGGTCCTGGAGCGTCTCGACGTCAAACAGGAGCTGTTCCGTGACCTGGAGGGCATCGTCTCCGACGACTGCCTGCTCGCCACCAACACCTCGTCGCTGTCCGTCACCGCCATCGGCGGCGCCCTGCGTGCCCCCGGCCGCTTCGTCGGCCTGCACTTCTTCAACCCCGCCCCGCTGCTGCCGCTGGTCGAGGTGGTCTCCGGGTTCGCCACCGACGTCACCCACGCAACGCGCGCGTACGAGACCGCCCGGGCCTGGGGCAAGACGCCGGTCGCCTGCGCGGACACCCCGGGCTTCATCGTCAACCGCATCGCCCGGCCCTTCTACGCCGAGGCCTTCGCGGTCTACGAGGCGCAGGGTGCCGACCCGGCCACCATCGACGCCGTGCTGCGCGAGTCGGGCGGCTTCCGGATGGGCGCGTTCGAGCTGACCGACCTGATCGGCCAGGACGTCAACGAGTCCGTCACACAGTCGGTGTGGCAGTCCTTCTTCCACGACGTGCGCTTCACGCCGTCCCTCGCTCAGCGCCGCCTGGTCGAGTCCGGCAGGCTCGGCCGCAAGAGCGGCCACGGCTGGTACGACCACCGCGACGGCGCCGAGCGCCCCGAGCCGGACACCGCCGAGCGGCGGCAGCCGCCCGCGTACGTCGTCGCCGAGGGCGACCTGGGGCCGGCCGCAGAGCTGCTCGCGCTGATCCGCGAGGCGGGCGTTCCGGTCCGTGACGAGAGCGACGACGAGGACCAGGGGGCGTGCCTGCTGCTCCCGAGCGGCGGCCGGCTCGTCCTCGCCGACGGGCAGACCGCCGTGGAGTACCGGGACCTCGTCTACTTCGACCTCGCCCTGGACTACCGCCGGGCCACCCGGATCGCCCTGTCCGCCTCCCAGGACACCTCCCCGCAGGCCATCGCCGAGGCCACCGGCCTCTTCCAGGCGCTCGGCAAGCAGGTCAGCTTCATCGGCGACATGCCCGGCATGATCGTCGCCCGCACGGTCGCGCGGATCATCGACCTGGCGCACGACGCGGTCGCCAAGGGCGTGGCCACCGAGGGGGACATCGACACCGCGATGCGCCTCGGCGTCAACTACCCCCTGGGCCCCTTCGAGTGGAGCCGCCGCCTCGGCCGCACCTGGGCCTACGTGCTCCTGGACGACCTGCACCGGCGCGATCCCTCGGGCCGCTACGCGCCGTCCCTGGCGTTGTACCGCCACGCCCACGCCCCCGACCCGCGGGAAGGCACCGCCTCATGACCACCGCCAAGCGCGACACCTACACCCCGGACACGCTGCTGTCCGTCGCCGTCCAGGTGTTCAACGAGCGTGGCTACGACGGCACCTCCATGGAGCACCTCTCCAAGGCGGCCGGCATCTCCAAGTCGTCGATCTACCACCACGTGGCCGGCAAGGAGGAGCTGCTGCGCCGGGCCGTGAGCCGGGCCCTGGACGGGCTCTTCGGGATCCTCGACGAGGAGCACGCGCGCGTGGGGCGTGCCGCCGACCGCCTGGAGTACGTCGTCCGGCGCATGGTCGAGGTGCTCATCGCCGAACTTCCCTACGTGACCCTGCTGCTGCGCGTGCGGGGCAACACCGACACCGAGCGGTGGGCCCTGGAACGGCGCCGCGACTTCGACCACCGCGTCGCCGACCTGCTCAAGGCCGCCGCCGCGGACGGGGACGTGCGCGCCGACATAGAGGTCCGGCTGGTGACCCGGCTGGTCTTCGGCATGATCAACTCGATCGTCGAGTGGTACCGGCCGGACGGCCGCGGCATGAACGAGCGCGAGGTGGCCGACGCGGTGGTGCAGGTGGCCTTCTCCGGCCTGCGCAAGGCCGCTTGACGCGACCCCTGCGCATGGCCGTGTGACGCGACCCCTGCGCATGGCCGTGTGACGCGGCCCCTTCGCGTGAGTACGCGCGCGTGGGCGGGATGAGTACGCGTGACGGTGTCCCGGACGTCGCGCGGTGGTGGGGTGGGGCGCATGCCCGGAAACGACGCGCCGTCTTCCCCCGCCGCTCACCGGACGTGGTGGCGGGCCCCGCTCGTGGCCACCCTGCCCGGTCTGCCGCTCCTCGCGCTGGAGTACCGCTGGTTCGCCGCCCAGGACGGCCCCGGCGCCTTCTCGGGCGTGCTGTTCTGGGCGGCCGGCCTCATCGCGCTCGCCTGGGTGCTGCCCCACCGCCGGTCCCTGCGCGGACTGCGGATCACGGCGGCCGGCACCGGACTCGGTTGCGCGCTGCTCCCGGTGATGTTCGCGGTGCTGCTCGGCGCCGCGATGGCCTCGGGCTGACGGGCGCTGCCGGGCCGGTCACCCCTGCGGCTCCAGGTCCTCCTCCTCGAACACCAGCAGCGTGCGCGTGCTGAGCACCTGCGGGATCGCCTGGAGCCGGGTCAGCACCAGCTCGCGCAGCGCCCGGTTGTCGGACACGTGCACCAGCAGCAGCACGTCGAAGTCGCCGCCGACCAGGGCGATGTGGGAGGCCCCGGGCAGCTGTCTGAGCTCCTCGCGCACCGTGCGCCAGGAGTTCTGAACGATCTTCAGGGTGATGTACGCGGACGTGCCCTGGCCCGCCCGTTCGTGGTTGACGCGGGCGCCGAAGCCGCGGATCACACCGTCCTCGACGAGCCGGTTGATGCGGGCGTAGGCGTTGGCGCGCGAGACGTGGACCCGCTCGGCGACCGACCGTATCGAGGCGCGGCCGTCCGCCTGGAGCATGCGCAGGATGTCCTGATCTATGGCGTCCAGAGGGCGCGGCGGCGGCAGCGCGCCGCCGTCGTCCTGCCGCTCGGCCATTTGTTCAGATGCCACCTGCGCCGACCTCCCTGCCATGGACGTACTGCGTCCATCTCAGGTTGTGGAGAACCGTTTGTCCACAGCCTGAGGCCACCCATAGCCAAATTGTGCCGTCGACCGAACAATCGGTAGGTGAGGCGGGTCACAGCCGACGCGCCTCTTCGAGCCGCTCCCACGAGGAGGTGCCGTCATGACGGTCATGGAGCAGCGGGGCGCGTACAAGCCGACCCCGCCGCCCGCCTGGCAGCCCCGGACGGATCCCGCGCCGTTGCTGCCCGACGCCGAGCCGTACCGCGTCCTCGGCACCGAGGCGGCCGCGAAGGCCGACCCGGAGCTGCTGAGGACGCTGTACGCACAGCTGGTGAAGGGCCGCCGCTACAACGCACAGGCCACCGCCCTCACCAAGCAGGGCCGTCTCGCGGTCTACCCCTCCACCACCGGCCAGGAGGCCTGCGAGGTCGCCGCGGCGATGGCGCTGAAGGAGCAGGACTGGCTCTTCCCCAGCTATCGCGACACCCTCGCCGTGGTCGCCCGCGGTGTGGACCCGGTGGAGGCGCTCACGCTGCTGCGCGGCGACTGGCACACCGGCTACGACCCCTACGAGCACCGGGTCGCCCCCCTGTGCACCCCCCTCGCCACCCAGCTGCCGCACGCGGTGGGCCTCGCGCACGCCGCCCGCCTCAAGGGCGACGACGTGGTCGCGCTGGCCATGGTCGGCGACGGCGGCACCAGCGAGGGCGACTTCCACGAGGCGCTGAACTTCGCCGCCGTCTGGCAGGCGCCGGTCGTCTTCCTCGTGCAGAACAACGGCTTCGCGATCTCCGTCCCGCTCGCCAAGCAGACCGCGGCCCCGTCGCTGGCCCACAAGGCCGTCGGCTACGGCATGCCCGGCCGCCTGGTCGACGGCAACGACGCCGCCGCCGTCCACGAGGTCCTCTCCGACGCCGTGCGCCACGCCCGCGCGGGCGGCGGCCCCACCCTCGTCGAGGCGATCACCTACCGCGTCGACGCCCACACCAACGCCGACGACGCGACCCGCTACCGGGGCGACGCCGAGGTCGAGGCCTGGCGCGAGCACGACCCGATCGTGCTGCTGGAGCGCGAGCTGACCGCGCGCGGCCTGCTCGACGAGGCCGGCATCGAGGCCGCCCGCCAGGACGCGGAGACCATGGCGGCGGCCCTGCGCGAGCACATGAACCAGGACCCGGCCCTGGACCCCATGGACCTCTTCACCCACGTCTACGCCGAGCCCACCCCGCAACTGCGCGAGCAGCAGGACCAGCTGCGCGCCGAGCTGGAGGCCGGGGCCGACACCGAGCCGGAAGGCGGCACGCACCGATGACCACCGTCGCCCTCAAGCCGGCCACCATGGCGCAGGCCCTCACGCGGGCGCTGCGCGACGCCATGGCCGCCGACCCCGCCGTGCACGTCATGGGCGAGGACGTCGGCACCCTCGGCGGCGTCTTCCGCGTCACCGACGGCCTCGCCAAGGAGTTCGGCGAGGACCGCTGCACGGACACCCCGCTCGCCGAGGCGGGCATCCTCGGCACCGCCGTCGGCATGGCCATGTACGGCCTGCGGCCGGTCGTGGAGATGCAGTTCGACGCGTTCGCCTACCCGGCGTTCGAGCAGCTCATCTCGCACGTGGCCCGCACGCGCAACCGCACCCGCGGCAGGATGCCCCTGCCGATCACCATCCGCGTCCCCTACGGCGGCGGCATCGGCGGCGTCGAGCACCACAGCGACTCCTCCGAGGCGTACTACATGGCGACTCCGGGGCTCCATGTCGTCACGCCCGCCACCGTCGCCGACGCCTACGGGCTGCTGCGCGCCGCCATCGCCTCCGACGACCCGGTCGTCGTCCTGGAGCCGAAGCGGCTGTACTGGTCGAAGGATTCCTGGAACCCCGAGGAGCCGGCGCCCGTCGAACCGATCGGCCGCGCGGTGGTGCGGCGCCCGGGCCGGAGCGCCACGCTCATCACGTACGGGCCGTCCGTACCCGTCTGCATGGAGGCGGCCGAGGCGGCCCGGGCCGAGGGCTGGGACCTCGAAGTCGTCGACCTGCGCTCCCTGGTGCCGTTCGACGACGAGACGGTGTGCGCCTCGGTGCGGCGGACGGGCCGTGCGGTCGTCGTCCACGAGTCGGGTTCCTTCGGGGGCCCGGGCGGGGAGATCGCGGCCCGGGTCACGGAGCGCTGCTTCCACCACCTGGAGGCGCCGGTGCTGCGCGTGGCCGGGTTCGACATCCCGTACCCGCCGCCGATGCTGGAGCGCCACCACCTGCCCGGCGTGGACCGGGTCCTGGACGCCGTGGGGCGCCTGCAATGGGAGGCCGAGAGCTGATGGCGCAGGTGTTGGAGTTCAAGCTGCCCGACCTCGGCGAGGGGCTCACCGAGGCGGAGATCGTGCGCTGGCTGGTCGAGGTCGGCGACGTCGTCGCCATCGACCAGCCGGTCGTCGAGGTCGAGACGGCCAAGGCGATGGTCGAGGTGCCGTGCCCCTACGGCGGCGTGGTCACGGCCCGCTTCGGCGAGGAGGGCACGGAACTGCCCGTCGGGGCACCGCTGATCACGGTGGCGGTGGGGGAGAAGCCCGCCGCCGGCACCGGCGGCACCGGCACCGAGGGCTCGGGCAACGTCCTGGTCGGGTACGGCACCTCCGAGGCGCCCGCGCGGCGCCGCCGGGTCCGGCAGGAGCGGCCGATGTCCGGCGCGTCCGCGACAGGCGGGCAGTCCGGTGCCGGGGCGGCGAACGGACGGGCCGCAGCCACCGCTGCCCCGGTGAACGCGCAGGCCACGGGTCCCGCGGCGGCGGTCGACGGGCAGCCGGGCGGCCCGGCCACGGAGGACGGACCCGTCCCCGTGATCTCGCCCCTGGTGCGCCGGCTGGCCCGGCAGAACGGCCTGGACCTGCGGGAGCTGACCGGCTCCGGCCCCGACGGGCTGATCCTGCGGGCGGACGTCGAGTACGCCCTGCGCGTCGCCGGCCAGGGCGCCACGGCGGCGCCGGCGGCCGAACCGCACCCGCGCGTGCCGCAGGCCCCGAGCCCGGCCCCCGCGCCGGGGTCCCCCGCGGCAGCGGTCCCCGCCGAGATCCGCACCCCGCTCAAGGGCATCCGGGGCGCCGTCGCCGACAAGCTGGCGCGCAGTCGCCGCGAGATCCCGGACGCCACCTGCTGGGTGGACGCCGACGCCACGGAGCTGATGCGGGCGCGCACGGCCATGAACGCGGCCGGCGGACCGAAGATCTCCCTGCTCGCCCTGCTGGCCCGGGTCTGCACCGCGGCCCTCGCCCGCTTCCCCGAGCTCAACTCCACGGTCGACGCGGAGGCCAGGGAGGTCGTCCGGTTCGGTCACGTGCATCTGGGGTTCGCGGCGCAGACCGACCGGGGCCTGGTCGTCCCGGTCGTACGGGACGCGCACGCACGAGACGCCGAGTCGCTGACCGCCGAGTTCGCCCGGCTGACCGAGGCGGGCCGGACGGGGACGCTCACGCCGGGCGAACTCACCGGCGGGACGTTCACGTTGAACAACTACGGCGTCTTCGGCGTCGACGGCTCCACCCCGATCATCAACCACCCCGAGGCCGCCATGCTCGGCGTCGGCCGCATCGTCCCCAAGCCATGGGTGCACGAGGGTGAGCTGGCGGTGCGGCAGGTCGTCCAGCTCTCGCTCACCTTCGACCACCGGGTGTGCGACGGCGGCGTGGCGGGCGGTTTCCTCCGCTACGTCGCGGACTGCGTGGAACAGCCGGCGGTGCTGCTGCGGACGCTGTGATTCCTGTTCCTCGTCCGAGCCGGGGTTCGTGATCGCGTCGCTTCCCCCGCGTTCCGTGTGATCGCGGGGGCACGCATACTCGGGGGGTGACCGCGTACGAGCACCCCGGCGAACCAGGCGCCGAGACCGGCCCCGCGCACGGGGCGGGACCCGCCCGGTACGACGCCGTCGTGCTCGCGGGTGGTGCCGCCCGGCGTCTGGGCGGCGCGGACAAACCCGGTGTGCGGGTGGGCGGGCGGCCCCTGCTCGACCGGGTGCTCGCGGCCTGCGCCACCGCCCGCACCACCGTCGTGGTCGCCGCGCCCCGCCCGACCGCACGGCCCGTGACCTGGGCCCGCGAGGACCCGCCCGGCGGCGGACCGCTCGCCGCGCTGGACGCCGGGCTCCGCCGCACCACCGCCGAACACGTCGTGGTGCTCTCCGCCGATCTGCCGTTCCTCCACGAGCCGACCGTGGACCGCTTGCTGAGCACGCTGCGGACGAGCGGCTGCGACGGCGTGCTGCTGACCGACCCGAGCGGCCGTGACCAGCCCCTCGTGGCCGCCTACCGCGCGCCGCGGCTGCGTGCGGAACTCGCACTCCTCGCCGGCCGGCACGGCGCCCTCGCCGGTCTGCCCCTGCGGCGCCTCACCGCCGAGCTGGATCTCACCCGCATCTCCGACCCCGTCGCGTCCTTCGACTGCGACACCTGGGACGACATCGCCACCGCCAGGGCACGTATCAGGGAGCATGGGCACGTGTTGGATGAATGGATTTCCGCCGTCAAGGACGAACTGGGGATCGACCTCGCTGTCGACACCCGCGGCCTGCTCGACCTCGCCCGCGTCACCGCCCACGGTGTGGACCGGCCCGCGGCGCCGCTGACCACCTTCCTCGTCGGCTACGCGGCCGCGCAGGCCGGCGGCGGTCCCGAGGCCGTCGCCGAGGCCGCCCGCAAGGCCGAGGACCTCGCCGCCCGCTGGGCGCGGGAGAGCACCGTCGAGGACCGGCCCGCCGGCGAGGGGCAGCAGCCCGCGGGGGGCGATGTCGCCCCCGACGCCACCCCCGACACCCGCCCGGACGCGGGATGACCCCGCACGGCGCCCGTGCCGGTGAGGACGCCGAGGACCTCGACGTCGAGGAGGTGCTCGCCCTCGTGAGGAACAGCAACGGCAGCCACCTGCCCGACCCGGCGGCACACGGCGGGACGGACAGCCGCGCCGCCCACCGGCCGGACCCTTCCGCCCGGCCCGGCACGCGCCACCGCGCCACCGGCTGGCCCGAGGCCCGGGCCGTCGCGGAACGCGCCGGCCGCCACGCCACCCGGGCCGCCCGCCGGTCCCCCGTCTCGGTCCCCCTCGACACCGCCCTCGGCCTGACCCTCGCCGCCCCGCTCGACGCCCTCACCGACCTGCCCTCCTTCGACACCTCGGCGATGGACGGCTGGGCGGTCTGCGGCCCCGCTCCCTGGCACGTACGGGACGACGGCGTCCTCGCCGGGCACGCCGCCCCCGCGCGCCTCACCGACGGCGAGGCGGTGCGGATCGCCACCGGCGCGCGCATCCCCCCGGACACCACCGCCGTCCTGCGCAGCGAGCACGGCCGCACCGACGACAAGGGCCGCCTGTCCGCCACCAGGGACGTCATCCCCGGCCAGGACATCCGCCCGCGCGGCCAGGAGTGCCGCACCGGCGACCAGCTCCTCGCAGTCGGCACCCTCGTCACCCCGGCCGTCCTCGGACTGGCGGCGGCGGCCGGCTACGACACCGTCACCGCCGTCCCCCGGGCCCGCGTCGAAGTCCTCGTCCTCGGCGACGAGTTGCTCACCCAGGGCCTGCCGCACGACGGCCTGATCCGGGACGCGCTCGGCCCCATGCTGCCGCCGTGGCTGCGGGCGCTCGGCGCCGAGGTCACCGCCGTCCGCCGCATCCGCGACGACGCCGACGCCCTGCACGAGGCCGTCACCACCTGCGACGCCGACGTCATCCTGACCACCGGCGGCACCGCGGCCGGCCCCGTCGACCACGTCCACCCCACCCTGCGCAGGATCGGCGCCGAACTCCTCGTCGACGGCGTCGCGGTGCGCCCGGGCCACCCCATGCTGCTGGCCCGCACCAAGGAGACCCAGCACCTCGTCGGCCTGCCGGGCAATCCGCTGGCCGCCGTCTCCGGCCTGCTGACGCTCGCCGAGCCGCTGCTGCGGACCCTCGCGGCCCGCCCGGCCCCGGAGCCGTACACGCTGGCGCTCCGGGACGCCGTGCACGGGCACCCGCACGACACCCGGCTCGTCCCCGTCGTCCTGCGCGGCGACGAGGCCGTGCCGCTGCACTACAACGGCCCCGCCATGCTGCGCGGCATCGCGGCGGCCGACGCGCTGGCCGTCGTACCGCCGGGCGGCGCACGTTCGGGGCAGGAGGCGGAACTGCTCGACCTGCCCTGGGCGTCCGGAGGAATCGGGGTGTGTTTCACGTGAAACTTCCGGGCCAGGACGCGATCGCCCGCCAGGCCGACGAGCATCTGGTGACCCATCGGGTGAAACTGCCGAAGAAGGTGGTGGAGCACCCGATCCGCCAGGTCTTCAAGCGGCTCTCCATGGCGCTGCTGGTCCTCGTAGCGACCGCGCTGATCGTCTACGCCGACCGCGACGGCTACAACGACAACGCGGGCGGCGGGCTCAGCCTCCTCGACGCGTTCTACTACGCGACCGTCACCCTCTCCACCACCGGCTACGGTGACATCACCCCGGCCGGCGAGGCCGCCCGGCTCACGAACATCCTCGTCGTCACGCCCCTGCGCGTGCTGTTCCTGATCATCCTGGTCGGCACCACCCTCGAAGCCCTCACCGAACGCACCCGGGAGGAGTGGCGACTGACCCGCTGGAGGTCCACGTTGCGCGATCACACCGTCGTCATCGGCTTCGGCACGAAGGGCAGGTCGGCCATCCGGACCGTCTGCGCGACGGGCCTGAAGAAGGAGCAGGTCGTCGTGGTCGACCCCAGTTCCAAGGTGGTCGACGCCGCGACCGCGGAGGGCTACGCGGGCATCGTCGGGGACGCGACCCGCAGCGAGGTGCTGAAGCGGGCCGAGGTGCACAAGGCCCGCCAGATCATCATCGCGACGCAGCGCGACGACACGGCCGTCCTGGTGGCGCTGACGGCCCGGCAGCTCAACCGCGGGGCGAAGATCGTCGCCACGGTGCGGGAAGAGGAGAACGCGCCGCTGCTCAAGCAGTCCGGCGCCGACGCCGTCATCACCAGCGCCAGCGCCGCCGGCCGGCTGCTCGGTCTGTCCGTGCTCAGCCCCTCCGCCGGCATGGTGATGGAGGACCTCATCCAGCAGGGCAGCGGCCTCGACATCGTCGAGCGGCCGGTCGTCAAGGCCGAGGTGGGCAAGTCGCCGCGGGAGGTCGCCGACCTGGTGGTGAGCGTCATACGCGGTCACCGGGTCCTCGGCTACGACGATCCGGCCGTCGGGAGACTGGAGCTGACCGACCGGCTCATCACGATCGTGCGGAAGACCCCGGCCACCCAGGTCGCGCCGGACATCCGGCCGATGCCCCCGATGCCCCGCAACAACTGAGGATGCCCCGCAGCAACCGAGAACCGGGCAGAAGCACGCCGGCCGCCGTGCACCACCCGGTGCGGGACGGCCGGCGAAGCCCGGAGACCGGCTACTTCCGGTTGTACAGCCGCATCGTGACCGGCCCGAAGACCAGCACGAACAGCCCGGCCCAGCCCAGCGACCAGGCGACCTCGTCGGCCGGCCAGTCGCCGCCCATCAGACCGCGTACCGCCGACGCCAGGTGGGTGATGGGGCTGTTGTTCACGAACGCCTGAAGCCAGCCCGGCATCGTCTTCGGGTCCACGAACACGTTGGACAGGAAGGTGAGCGGGAAGATCACCATCATGCTGACGCCCATCACCGACTTCTCGGTGCGCAGCATCAGCCCGAACATCGTCCAGATCCACGAGAAGGCGAACGAGAAGGCCACGAGCAGGGCGATCCCGGCGAGCACACCGGCGACCCCGCCGTCCGGCCGGTAGCCGAGGATCATGCCGACGGTGAGCATCACGATCGAGGCGATCGTGTAGCGCAGGGCGTCACCGAGCAGATAGCCGACCATCGTGGACGGCCGCCAGATCGGCAGGCTGCGGAACCGGTCGAACACGCCCTTCTCGATGTCGGTGTTCACGGAGACACCCGTGTACATCGTGATCATCACGACCGACATCACGAGGATGCCCGGCAGCAGGAACTGGATGTACTCCTTCGGCGAACCGGCCAGCGCCCCGCCGAACAGGTACGTGTACATCAGCACCATCATGATCGGGAACGCCGTGACGTCGAAGAGCTGCTCCGGCACATGCTTGATCTTGAGGATCGCCCGCCAGCCGAAGGTCATCGAGGCCGACCACGCGCTGGGCCGCGGCGGCCGCTCCTTGGAGACGAGCAGCGCGGCGAGGGACTCGGCGCTGACCGGGGCGAGCTCTTTGCTCTCGGTGGTCGTCGCGGTGCTCATGCCGCCACCTCGTCCTTCGGGTCGTCGGAGCGGTCGGTGGAGCGGTCGGCGGAGTCGTGCGTGTCGTGCCCGGTGAGCGCGAGGAACACCTCGTCGAGGCTGGGCTGGCCCAGCGAGAAGTTGTCGACGGTGATCCCGGCGCGGGCCAGCTCGCCCAGGGCGCGGGAGGCCTGCTCGGCGGCGGAGTCGTCGCCGGCCGCCGTGGCGAGGCGGGCGGTGAGGGCCACCGGGTCGGGCTCCGGCTGCACCTGCGCGTCGAGGGCACGGCGCAGCAGGCCGGCCGCGAGATCACGCTGCCCGGGATCTCGGAGGCGCAGATGGACGGATCCGGCGCCGACGGACGACTTCAGCTCGCCCTTGGTGCCCTCGGCGATCACCCTGCCGCGGTCGATGACGGCGATCCGGGACGCCAGCTGGTCGGCCTCGTCCAGATACTGCGTGGTCAGCAGCACCGTGGTGCCCTGGGCGACCACGGCCCGCACGATGTCCCAGACCTGGTTGCGGCTGCGCGGGTCCAGGCCGGTCGTCGGCTCGTCGAGGAAGAGCAGGTCGGGGGTGTTGAGGATGGACGCGGCGATGTCGATGCGGCGCCGCATGCCGCCCGAGTAGTGCTTGACCTGCTTGGCGGCCGCCTCCGAGAGCCCGAAGGCCTCCAGGAGCTGGCCGGCGCGTTCACGGGCGGACTTCTTGTGGTGCCCGAGAAGCCGGCCCAGCAGGACCAGGTTCTCGGTGCCGGTGAGATCTTCGTCCACCGACGCGTACTGGCCGGTGAGGCTCACCCGGCCGCGTACCTCGTCCGCCTCGCGGACGACGTCGTGGCCGAAGACGTGCGCCTCGCCGCCGTCCGGCCGCAGGAGTGTGGCGAGCATCTTCACGGTGGTGGTCTTGCCGGCGCCGTTCGGGCCGAGGACGCCGTAGACCGTGCCCGCGGGCACGGCCAGGTCGACTCCGTCGACGGCCCTCGTCTCGCCGAACGTTTTCACCAGGCCCGCGGTCTCGATCGCCAGGCCGGACGTCTGCGTGCTCATGCTTCGGGTCCTTCCGCGTGCTTGGGCTACGCATGGAAAGACCTTTACCGTCGCGCAAACTCATCGGTCCCGCACCCGGATTTCCCCGGGACCGGACCAACGGCTTAGCCGCGGCGGACCCGGGGACGCAGCGGACCCGGTCTCCGGACGGAGCGGACTCGGTCCGGGGACCGACGGGTACGGTCCCTTGCATGCATGCGATCACGATTCCCGAACCTGGTGGGCCCGAGGCGCTGGTCTGGGACGAGGTCCCCGACCCCGTGCCCGGCGAGGGCGAGGTCCTGGTCGAGGTGGCGGCCGGTGCCGTCAACCGGGCCGACATCCTGCAGCGGCAGGGCTTCTACGAACCGCCGCCCGGCGCGTCCCCCTACCCCGGCCTGGAATGCTCCGGTCGGATCGTCGGCATCGGCCCCGGAGTCTCCGGGTGGAAGGTCGGCGAGGAGGTGTGCGCGCTGCTCTCCGGCGGCGGCTACGCCGAGAAGGTGGCCGTCCCGGCCGGGCAGCTGCTGCCCGTGCCCGAGGGGGTCGGTCTGACCGAGGCGGCGGCGCTGCCCGAGGTGGTCTGCACCGTCTGGTCGAACGTCTTCATGGTCGCCCATCTGCGGCCCGGTGAGACGCTCCTGGTGCACGGCGGGTCCAGCGGCATCGGCACGATGGCCGTCCAGCTGGCCAAGGCCGTCGGCGCCCGGGTGGCCGTGACGGCCGGGACGAAGGAGAAGCTCCAGGCGTGCGCCGAGCTGGGCGCCGACATCCTGGTCAACTACCGCGAGCAGGACTTCGTCGAGGAGGTCAGGACGGCGACGGACGGCGCCGGTGCCGATGTCATCCTCGACAACATGGGCGCCAAGTACCTGGAGCGCAACGTCAAGGCCCTGGCCGTCAACGGCCGCCTCGCGATCATCGGCATGCAGGGCGGCGTCAAGGGCGAGCTGAACATCGGCGCCCTGCTGGCCAAGCGCGCCGCGATCAGCGCGACGTCCCTGCGTGCCCGGCCCAAGGAGGAGAAGACGGCCATCGTCGCGGCCGTCCGCGAACACGTCTGGCCGCTGTTCGCGGACGGCCACCTGCGCCCGGTCGTCGACCGTGAGCTCCCGATGCGGGACGCCGCCGCCGCGCACCGGGTGGTGGAGGAGAGCAGCCACGTCGGCAAGGTCCTGCTGATCACCCCGCAGGGCGCCTGAGACGTCCCCTAGGCCCTCCGCAGCCGCAGCGCGAAGAACGCAAGGCCCAGCCCGAGTCCGATCAGGACCAGGCCGCTGCCCAGGGGCAGGATGCGCAGGACCTGGCCGACGGGGCGTTCGGCGGCCGCGGCCTCGCGCACGGGCTGCTCCGCCGGCTCGGAGGGCGCCGGGGCGGTCTCCCGCGGCTCCTCGGGGACGGCCGTGGCGTCCGCGACGCCGGGACCGTCCCCGGCGTCCTCCGGCCGTCCCGGCCGCACCCGGCCCTCTCCCGCCCGGCTCCCGGCCCGCGAGGGCTCGCCGGAGGCGGAAGGAGCCGCCACAGCGGACGGGGCCGTCGAAGCCGCCAGGGCGGAAGGGGCGGACGGGGCGGCCAGAGGTGACGGGGCGGCCCGGGTTCCGGGCCCTGAAGCCCCGGAGAACGGGACAGCCCCGGAGAACGGGACGGATCCGTAGGACGGGACAGCTCCGTAGGACGGGACGGATCCGTAGGGTGAGACGACCGCGCCCGCCCCCAGGGCGAGCACCAGTCCCGCCGCCCGCAGTGCGCGTAGCCATGGAGTCACGTGGGTGACCCCCTCCCGCCGTGCCCGGTAGGGCATAAACGGCAAGTTCGGTCATATCGAGGCAATCAGCCTCACACCGGCCAGGGCCCCCGGCACTCCGGGTTCGGCCGACGGACGGAATCGCCCCCGGTACTGCCCCTGCCGGAGAAGGGGCCCGAGGCCCGCCCGCCCCGTTTCACCCGCGAGGAGGAACCGCCCCCGCGGGAGCAACCCGGAGCCCGGCCGGTTCGTCTCCTCAAGCACGGTGGATCAGCCTCCCGCGGGGGCACCACGGAGGTGAGGTGCAGGCGTGCGACAGAATGGCGACATGGAGATGCCGAGGAACGAAAGGTCGCCGGAGAACCCGCAGATCCTGGTCGTGGGCCAGGACGGCATGGCGCTCGGTGGCGGCAGCGCAGACGAGGACTCCCGCGAGACCCCGGTCACGGAACAGGTGGAGCAGCCCGCGAAGGTCATGCGGATCGGCAGCATGATCAAGCAGCTGCTGGAGGAAGTGCGGGCGGCTCCTCTGGACGAGGCCAGCCGCGTCCGGCTGAAGGACATCCACGCCAGCTCGGTGAAGGAGCTGGAGGACGGTCTGGCGCCCGAGCTGGTCGAGGAGCTGGAGCGGCTCTCGCTGCCCTTCACGGACGAGGCGACCCCCAGCGACTCGGAGCTGCGCATCGCGCAGGCCCAGCTGGTCGGCTGGCTGGAGGGGCTCTTCCACGGGATCCAGACGACGCTGTTCGCCCAGCAGATGGCGGCCCGCGCCCAGCTGGAGTCCATGCGCCGCGCTCTGCCGCCGGGTGTCGGGGACGGCGTCGACGAGCAGCACCCGGGCGGCCGTTCGGGCGGGCCGTACCTGTAGGCGTCCGCGGGCCACACAGCACGAAGGGGCCCGGCGGCCGAAGCCGCCGGGCCCCTTCCGTGGCAACAAACCGTCAGGAGGGCGGGTTGCCCGTCGAGACGCTGAGTTCGATCTCCGGCATGTCCTCCGGGTCGACGTCGGTGTCGGCGGACGGGAACTGGTTCATGACCGTGCCGTCGCCGTAGGTGTTCTCGTCGACCTTCTTCTCGTTCAGTTCCCAGCCGGCCGCCTGGAGGCAGGCCTTGACCGACTTGATGTTCTTGAACTTGAAGTCCGGGATCTGGATCTTGTCGGGGTCGTTGTACGACTCCCGCGGCTCCGTGCACTCCTCGGTGTCGATCGTCTTCGTGGTGTCCGGCCCGCGGTAGCCGGGCTTCTTCTCCGCCGAGGCCGACGCACTCGCGCTGCTGCCGCCGCCGCCCTTGTCGTCCTCGCTGCCGCCGTTGAGCAGCAGCGCCGTGACGAGGCCGCCGACCGCGAGGACGGACACGATGACCGAGCCGATGATCACCGGCTTGTTCCTGCCGCCTGAGGGGGCCGCCGGGGCCTGCGGCGACAGGTTGTACGGCGGCGGCGTCGACGGGCCGGGCTGCGGGGAGTACGCCGCCGGGGACGGTGTCGGGTAGCCGCCCTGTTGCGGATAGCCGTACGCGGGGGACGGCCCCGTCGGTGCGGGGGTGCCGTACGGGTTCGGGGGCGGGGTCGGCTGGTACGGCGTCTGCACCTGGCCCGAGGGCGCCGGGGTCGCCTGGTCGACCGGCGGGAACACGGCCGAGCCGACGCCCGCGCCGCTCGGGGCCTGCGTGCCCGGGACGATGCTCGGCGGCGCGGCCTGGAAGGACGCCGCCACGCGCAGGCACTCGTCGCGCATGGCCTCGGCGCTGGGGAAACGCTCGTTGGGGTTCTTCTTCAGCGCCCGGGCGATCAGCGCGTCCACGGCCGGGGGCAGCGCGCGGTTGATCGAGGACGGGACCGGCGGCTCCTCCTGCACGTGCGCGTACGCGATGGCCAGCGGTGAGTCCGCCTCGAACGGCAGCCGCCCGGTCACCAGCTGGAACAGCATGATGCCGACCGAGTACAGGTCGGAGCGGGCGTCCACGCCGCGGCCGAGGGCCTGCTCCGGCGACAGGTACTGCGGGGTGCCGACGACCATGCCGGTCTGCGTCATCGACGTCACACCCGACTGCATGGCGCGGGCGATGCCGAAGTCCATGACCTTGACCACGCCGCGCTTGGTCATCATCACGTTGCCCGGCTTGATGTCGCGGTGGACCAGGCCCATCTCGTGGCTGATCTCCAGCGCGGCCAGCACGTCGGCCGTGATCTTCAGCGCCTTGTCGGCGGGCATCGCGCCCTGCTGCCGCACGTCCTCGTCGAGGACCGAGCCGAGCGGGCGGCCCTCGACGTACTCCATGACGATGTACGGCGTCGTCATGCCGTCGAGGGTGTCCTCGCCGGTGTCGAAGACCGACACGATGTTGGTGTGCGTGAGCTTGGCCACGGACTGGGCCTCGCGGCGGAACCGTTCGCGGAAGGCCTGTTCCCGTCCGAGATCCGTGTGAAGTGTCTTGATCGCGACCTGCCGGTCGAGCACGCTGTCGTACGCGAGGTGCACCGAGGCCATGCCGCCCTGGCCGAGGAGGTCACGCAGCTGATAGCGGCCGCTGGCAAGCGCCCGCCCCGTGTGCTGGCCCTGTGCGCCGTCCTGGCTCATGTTCCCCGTCCCCCGTAGCCCCTGCGGACGCCGCCGACTGCCGCTGATCCGTCGTTGAACCGTCGTTGATCCAAACCGCCATTCCCGGCCAAGTCTGCCCCAGGGCACCGACACGTCAAGCTCGGTGCCCGTTCCGTGACCGTACGCGAAAGAAGAGTCGCGCAAGCGTTACAGGGGGCGTACGGGCGGGACACAGAATTTGCACGAGAGTACGGAGTGAAGGTTTCATGGCCGGTCCGTCTCGTGCCGGTCCCGGTGCCCCTTCCCGGACCGGAGGCTTGCGCGGAGGCTGTAGCGTGGCCGACGGAGACCGTAACAACACCGCGCGCACCGCGGGCAGAAACGACGGCGAGGACTGATGGCACAGCAGCAGGCCGCTCAGGGCCCGTCCGACCCCGAGGCGTCTGGCGGCGGCATGTCGGACGCGCCGGAGCTCTGGGGGAACGGCGGGTTGGTCGGGGACGGCCGGTACCGGCTGACCCGCAGACTCGGCCGGGGCGGCATGGCCGAGGTGTTCGCAGCCGAGGACGTCCGTCTCGGACGCACCGTCGCCGTCAAGCTGCTCCGCTCCGACCTCGCCGAGGACCCGGTGTCCAAGGCGCGCTTCACGCGCGAGGCCCAGTCGGTGGCCGGCCTCAACCACCACGCGATCGTCGCCGTGTACGACTCCGGCGAGGACTTCGTCGGCGGCCAGTCCGTGCCGTACATCGTCATGGAGATCGTCGAGGGCCGCACCATCCGCGACCTGCTGCTGAACGCGGAGGCCCCCGGCCCCGAGCAGGCGCTGATCATCGTCTCGGGCGTCCTGGAGGCGCTCGCCTACTCGCACCAGCACGGCATCGTGCACCGCGACATCAAGCCGGCCAACGTCATCATCACGCACAACGGCGCCGTGAAGGTGATGGACTTCGGCATCGCCCGGGCCCTGCACGGCGCGTCCACGACGATGACGCAGACCGGCATGGTCATGGGCACCCCGCAGTATCTCTCCCCCGAGCAGGCGCTCGGCAAGGCCGTCGACCACCGCTCCGACCTGTACGCGACGGGCTGCCTGCTCTACGAACTCCTTGCGCTGCGCCCGCCCTTCACCGGCGAGACCCCGCTGTCGGTGGTCTACCAGCACGTGCAGGACATCCCGACGCCGCCGTCCGAGGCCTCCGACGCCTGCCCGCCGGAGCTGGACGGCCTGGTCATGCGCTCCCTCGCCAAGGAGCCCGACGACCGCTTCCAGACGGCCGAGGAGATGCGCGGGCTGGTCCAGTACGCGCTCCAGATGCTCTACGACCAGGGCGGCCACACCGGCACCTGGAACACCGGGCCGGTCGACATGCACGAGGGCCGGCACACCCCGTCGGGCGGCTTCGCCGGCGCGACGGCCGTGATGGGCCACGCCGGGGACGCCTCCGGCACCACGCAGATCCCCTCGCCGATCCTGCCCGGCGGCTACGGCGGCGGGGACGACGGCGGCTTCGAGGGCCACGGCAACAAGGGCAGCGGCCGCGGCAAGCTGTGGATCCTCGCCGTGCTCGCGGTGATCGCCGTCGCCGCGGGCGTCGCCCTGGCCCTGCAGAACACCGGCGGCGGCAAGGACGACCCGAGCAAGAAGCAGTCGCCGACCACCTCGCAGACGACCGAGAAGAAGACGCCCAGCGAGACCCCGAGCGACGAGGACACCGGCGCGCCGACCGACACGAGCACGGACGACGGCACCGGCACGGGCAACGGAAACGGCAACTGGACGCCGTCCTACTCGCCCTCCTACACCCCGTCGCAGAGCGCTCCCGAGTCGCCCACCGGCGAGCCGTCGGACCCGCCTACCTCCGCGGAGCCGTCCGACGAGCCCACGGACCCCGAGCCTTCGGACCCGCAGACGCCGCCGGACGACACCGGCGGTGCCGACGGCGGCACCACCGAAGGCATCGTCGGCGGCGCGGGTGGCGGCGAAGGCGGCAACTGACAGGCAGAAGAGCGCATGATCCACGCGCGTGGGGCCCGGGAACGGGGCCCGCGCGCGCGTGCCGTTTTGGGCGCGCCGAGAAGTGGACTCTTCCCGTGACCTGGGTCACCGGGTTAACGTGCGGTTGCTCCGGCCTCCTGCAAGGCTGTGACCTGGGACCCTTCACCGCCTTCCCGATTTACTTGGATATCCAAGCAAAATCGCAGGTCAGAAGGGGTTTCACAGAAATGTGGCGCACTGGGTAACGTGCTTTCTGCAGGGCGCTCGCCGGGGCACCTGTCACGCCTGTTCCCGGCCGAGTGGCACCCACCCCGTGTCCCGTGGGCCGAGAACAGGTGAGCCGCACTGGCCTACCGGCAACCCCGGGGGCCGGACCGACGGAGGAGCACACGTGACCGTGGAGAGCACTGCCGCGCGCACACCGCGACGCAGCGCCGGAAGCAAGGCCGGCACCACCGGCACCAAGCGCACCCGCACCACCGCCAAGAAGGACGCCGGCACCGAGCCCCAGCTCGTGCAGCTGCTGACGCCCGAAGGCAAGCGCGTCAAGAACGCCGAGTACGACAAGTACGTCGCCGGCATCACCCCGGAAGAGCTGCGCGGCCTCTACCGCGACATGGTGCTCACCCGCCGCTTCGACGCCGAGGCCACTTCCCTGCAGCGCCAGGGCGAGCTGGGCCTGTGGGCGTCGCTGCTCGGCCAGGAGGCCGCCCAGATCGGGTCCGGCCGGGCCACCCGGGAGGACGACTACGTCTTCCCGACCTACCGCGAGCACGGCGTGGCCTGGTGCCGCGGCGTCGACCCGGCCAACCTGCTCGGGATGTTCCGCGGTGTGAACAACGGCGGCTGGGACCCCAACAGCAACAACTTCCAGCTGTACACGATCGTCATCGGCTCCCAGACGCTGCACGCCACCGGCTACGCGATGGGCGTCGCCAAGGACGGCGCCGACAGCGCGGTGATCGCGTACTTCGGCGACGGCGCCTCCAGCCAGGGCGACGTGGCCGAGTCCTTCACCTTCTCCGCGGTGTACAACGCCCCGGTCGTGTTCTTCTGCCAGAACAACCAGTGGGCCATCTCCGAGCCGACCGAGAAGCAGTCCCGCGTGCCGATCTACCAGCGCGCCCAGGGCTTCGGCTTCCCGGGCGTCCGGGTGGACGGCAACGACGTGCTCGGCGTCCTCGCGGTCACCCGGTGGGCCCTGGAGCGGGCCCGCAGCGGCGAGGGCCCGACCCTCGTCGAGGCGTTCACCTACCGCATGGGCGCCCACACCACCTCCGACGACCCGACCCGCTACCGGGGCGACGAGGAGCGCCAGGCCTGGGAGGCCAAGGACCCGATCCTGCGGCTTCGCCGGTACCTGGAGGCCTCGAACCACGCGGACGACGGATTCTTCGCGGAACTGGAGACCGAGTCCGAGGCGTTGGGCAAACGAGTGCGCGAGGCGGTCCGTGCCATGCCGGACCCGGACCACTTCGCGATCTTCGAGAACGCCTACGCCGACGGACACGCGCTCGTCGACGAGGAGCGCGCCCAGTTCGCCGCGTACCAGGCGTCGTTCGCCGACGAGGGGGGTAACTGAGATGGCCGACAAGATGGCACTGGCCAAGGCGATCAACGAGTCGCTGCGCCGCGCTCTGGAGTCCGACCCCAAGGTCCTGATCATGGGCGAGGACGTCGGCAAGCTCGGCGGCGTCTTCCGGGTGACGGACGGCCTGCAGAAGGACTTCGGCGAGAGCCGCGTCATCGACACCCCGCTCGCCGAGTCGGGCATCGTCGGCACGGCGATCGGCCTGGCCCTGCGCGGCTACCGCCCGGTGGTGGAGATCCAGTTCGACGGCTTCGTCTTCCCGGCGTACGACCAGATCGTCACGCAGCTCGCGAAGATGCACGCCCGCTCGCTGGGCAAGGTCAAGCTCCCGGTCGTCGTGCGCATCCCCTACGGCGGCGGCATCGGCGCGGTGGAGCACCACTCCGAGTCGCCCGAGGCGCTCTTCGCGCACGTGGCGGGTCTGAAGATCGTCAGCCCGTCGAACGCGTCGGACGCGTACTGGATGATGCAGCAGGCCATCCAGAGCGACGACCCGGTGATCTTCTTCGAGCCCAAGCGCCGCTACTGGGACAAGGGCGAGGTCAACACGGAGGCGATCCCGGGCCCGCTGCACAAGGCCCAGGTGGTCCGCGAGGGCACCGACCTCACCCTGGCCGCCTACGGCCCGATGGTGAAGCTCTGCCAGGAGGTCGCCGACGCGGCCGCCGAGGAGGGCAGGAACCTGGAGGTCCTGGACCTGCGCTCGGTCTCCCCGCTCGACTTCGACTCGATCCAGGCGTCGGTGGAGAAGACGCGCCGGCTGGTCGTCGTCCACGAGGCCCCGGTGTTCTTCGGCTCCGGTGCGGAGATCGCCGCCCGGATCACGGAGCGCTGCTTCTACCACCTGGAGGCCCCGGTGCTCCGGGTCGGCGGCTACCACGCCCCGTACCCGCCGGCCCGCCTGGAGGAGGAGTACCTGCCGAACCTGGACCGGGTACTGGACGCCGTCGACCGCTCGCTGGCGTACTGAGGAGAGGGTCGTGACGACGATGACGGAAGCGTCCGTGCGCGAGTTCAAGATGCCCGACGTGGGCGAGGGACTCACCGAGGCCGAGATCCTCAAGTGGTACGTCCAGCCCGGCGACACGGTCACCGACGGCCAGGTGGTCTGCGAGGTCGAGACGGCGAAGGCGGCGGTCGAGCTGCCCATCCCGTACGACGGCGTGGTCCGGGACCTGCACTTCCCCGAGGGCACCACGGTCGACGTGGGCACGGCGATCATCGCGGTGGACGTGGGTGGCGGCAGCGCCGCCCCGGCCGCGGAGCAGCCCGCCGCCGGGCAGCCCGTGGCGGCCGCACCCGCCGAGGAGCCGAAGGCGGCCGGATCGGGACGCCAGCCGGTGCTGGTGGGCTACGGGGTGGCGACCTCGTCCACCCGCCGCCGCCCCCGCAAGGGCCCGGAGGTCCCGGTCCAGCAGGCCTCGACGGCGATCCAGACGGAGCTGAACGGCCATGCGCCGGCGGCCCCGGCCGCGCCCCCTGCTGGCGCCCCGGCGGCACCGGCCGGCACGGAACGCCCGCTGGCCAAGCCTCCCGTCCGCAAGCTGGCCAAGGACCTCGGCGTCGACCTGACGACGGTCGTCCCGACCGGCCCGGACGGCATCATCACCCGGGAGGACGTGCACGCGGCGGTCGCCGCCGCCGTCCCGGCGGCCACCGAGCCCCAGGTGGCGCCCGCCCCGGCCGCGGTCCAGGCTCCGGCGTCCTACGACACCACGCGCGAGACCCGCATCCCGGTCAAGGGTGTCCGCAAGGCGACGGCGGCGGCGATGGTCGGCTCGGCGTTCACGGCGCCGCACGTCACGGAGTTCGTGACGGTCGACGTGACGCGCACGATGAAGCTGGTCGAGGAGCTGAAGGCGGACAAGGAGTTCACGGGCCTGCGCGTGAACCCCCTGCTGCTGATCGCGAAGGCGCTGCTCGTCGCGATCCGCCGCAACCCGGACGTCAATGCGTCCTGGGACGAGGCCGCCCAGGAGATCGTGGTCAAGCACTACGTGAACCTGGGCATCGCGGCTGCGACCCCGCGCGGTCTGATCGTGCCGAACATCAAGGACGCCCACGCCAAGACCCTGCCGCAGCTGGCCGAGTCGCTGGGCGAGCTGGTGACCACGGCCCGGGACGGCAAGACGTCCCCGGCGGCCATGCAGGGCGGCACGGTGACGATCACCAACGTCGGTGTCTTCGGCGTCGACACGGGCACGCCGATCCTGAACCCGGGCGAGTCCGCGATCCTCGCGGTCGGCGCGATCAAGCCGCAGCCGTGGGTCCACAAGGGCAAGGTGAAGCCCCGTCAGGTCACCACCCTGGCCCTGTCGTTCGACCACCGCCTGGTCGACGGCGAGCTGGGCTCGAAGGTGCTGGCCGACGTGGCGGCGATCCTGGAGCAGCCGAAGCGCCTGATCACCTGGGCGTGAGCCGACGGCGGCGGCCCCCTGCCCACCCGGGCGGGGGGCCGCCGCCGTTTCCGGAGGTTGACCGGAGGTGCGCCGCAGAGCACAAGAAGCGCGTCAGACCCGCCCAAGTACCCCACAGTAAGCGGTTTAGCCGGACATACGATCAACTTTCATGCGCGACCCGATGGTTCTCAGGGCCCAGAAGTTCGTCAACTCCGTGTACGGCAGCCGTACCGGCACGACGGTGCAGGAGACCGGCGAGGCCGACTGGCCGACCCTGTACGCCCTGACCCGTGCCCTGCAGTACGAACTGGGCATCACGGCGTTCTCCGACAGCTTCGGCCCCACCACGCTCAGCACCCTGACCGCCAAGTACCCCGAGCTGGACGCGGACACCGTCCCCTCGCCGGACTTCTGCCGCATCATCCAGGCCGGCCTGTACTGCAAGGGCTACGACGGCGGCGACCTCGACGGCACCTACGGCACACGGGTGCAGGCGGCCGTCACCCGGCTCAAGACCGACATGGGCATCGAACAGGCCTTCCCCGGAAGCGCTGTGACGCCCAAGGTCTTCAAGGCCCTGCTGACGATGGACTCCTACATCCCCGGCGGCTCCGGCAGCGGACAGGTCAGGGCCGTCCAGCAGTGGCTCAACGGCCGCTACCTGAAGCGGCAGGACTTCTACGTCGTCGCCTGCGACGGGCTCGTGTCCAAGAGCACGCTCAAGGCGCTGCTCTTCGCCGTGCAGTACGAGCTGGGCATGGCGGACGGCACCGCCAACGGCAACTTCGGGCCCGGTACCCAGTCGGGCCTGAAGTCGCACCCCGTGAAGCAGGGCGACAAGGGCGTGTTCGTCCAGCTGTTCTCCGCGGGGATGGTCGTCAACCGGCGCCCCGCTGCGCTCACCGACACCTTCGACTCCTCCCTCGCGGCCGCCGTCCGGGCCTTCCAGACCTTCGCCGCGCTCCCGGCCACGGGCGAGGGCGACTTCACCACCTTCGCCTCCCTGCTGGCCTCCTTCGGCGACCAGTCCCGCCCCGCCAGGGCCTGCGACACCATCGCCAAGGTCACCCCGGCCCGGGCCGCGTCGCTCAAGGCGGCCGGGATCACGTACGTCGGGCGCTACCTCACCAACCCGAGCGCCACCTCTCTGCCGGAGAAGGCCATCCAGCCGGGTGAGCTCGCCACCATCGCCCAGCAGGGACTGCGCTGCTTCCCGATCTACCAGACCGTCAACAACGACGCCTCGGACTTCGACTACGTCGCCGGGCGGACCGCCGGGTACGCGGCGGTCAACGCCGCCCGCGACCACGGCTTCCGGCGCGGGACCCGGATCTTCTTCGCCGTCGACTTCGACGCGGTCGACGCCGAGATCACCGCGAGCGTGCTGCCCCACTTCAAGGGCGTCAAGGAGGCGATGGCGGACTCCGGCCACCCGTACGAGATCGGCGTCTACGGTTCCCGCAACGTGTGCGCGCGGGTCGGCGCGGCCGGATACTCGACCGCGAGTTTCATCGCCGACATGTCCTCGGGCTTCGAGGGCAACGCCGGGCACCCGCTGCCCGCGGACTGGGCCTACGACCAGTTCGTCGTCCGCACCCTCGGCTCCGGGGACGGGCAGCTGGAGATCGACGCCGACATCGCCTCGGGGCGGGACACCGGGCAGGGCTCGTTCGACCCGCCGCGGCCCGCCGTCCCGGACGTCGCCTTCGACGCGCGCCAGGTGCCGGCGCTGCGGGCCGACCTCTCGCGCTACATGCGGTCGATCGGACGCCCGGACGCCGGCGGCATCGGCAGCGACGCCCGGCTCTGCACCAACGCGCAGGCGGTCGCGGCGATCCAGGAACAGGACGGGCTGATCACCGAGCTGTCGACGACGTACACGATGCGCAAGGCGCTGATCCAGACGGCCGTGTACTGGGCCCTGCGCGACTACGGCCTCGCCGACCAGGCCACCGACCAGCAGGTCGCCGACCACCACCTCACGGGCTCCGGCTCCGTTCGGGACTCGCACACCGGCATCGGCGAGATCAGCGCCGGCGACGCCATCCAGGCCTGGAACCACTGCATCGGCTGGGGCTTCGCCACCGGCGACCACCGCGACCCGGCCAAGGACGCCGACCTGTGGACGGTGTGGCAGCGGCTGAACAAGGACAACGCGTTCAGTGTGCGCACCGCGGCCCTGATCCACCTGTGGGGGACCCGGGGCAGGCCCGGCGGCCAACTGCCCCCGGGCGACCGCGTCACCACCCCGCGGTCCATGCGCCTCGACCTCGCCGAGTTCGAGATCACCGAACTCCTGCGCCGCTACCGGGCCTGGGACCCCGACGTGGAGTCCCAGACGCACCAGAGCCTGGCCGTCTACCAGATCTTCGAGAAGTACAACAGCATCCTCCGCAACGCCTGAGCGCGTGTGCGCGGAGAACGTCAGGAAGAGACTCCGTTGAAGCTCAACCTCCCCCGCCTGTCCCGCAGATCACCGGCGCCGGGCTCCGGGCATCGCCGCGTCCTGTCCCGCCGTGCCCTGCTCGGCCGGGTCGCCGCCGTCGGCGGTGCCGTGGGCGTGGCCGCCCTGCCCCTGTCCCATTTCCTGTCCCAGGCGTACGCCGACGCGAACAACCCCATCCCGGCCCGCGTACGGGACGCCCTGCGCAGCGCGCAGGACCGGACCCGGCGCGTGCTGGCGGGCTCGCGCTCCCACAACGGCTGGGAGATGGAGAACGTCGCCGACGACGGCGGCACCGTCTACACCCGCCCCGTCCCCGGCACCCCGCTCAAGGGCATCGCGGTACGGATGGGCGACGTGGAGACCGTCCTCGTCCACCTGGTGCGCAGGTTCCACTACGAGGTCGACCCGTTGCGCCGGGGCGACGTCGTGGGCTGGCACGACCCCACCGCCCTCGCCGGGAGCGGGCCCGAGTCCAATCTGGCGTCCGGCACGGCCGTGCGGATCCGGCCCGGCTTCTACCCGCGCGGCGTCCGGGGCGGCTTCTTCCCGCAGCAGGAGGTCGTGATCCGCGACATCCTCGCCGAGCTCGACGGCGTGGTCCGCTGGGGCGGCGACGACCGTACCCCCGACGAGTCGCTGTTCAGCGTCGACGTACGGCCCGGTGACACGAGGCTGGTCCGGGTCGCGGCGCGGATCCGCGGCTGGCAGCTGGAGCCGGGCGCCGGTGCGGGCTCCGCGGTGAACGTGCTGTCGGGCGGCCGGCGCAAGGCGGCCCGGGCGCTGGAGCGCCGGCAGCGCAGCCTGGCCTGACGGCCGGAGCCGCATGACAAAGGGGGCTTCACCGCGGTGTGCGGTGGAGCCCCCTCGGTCGTCCTGCGCGCGTCCTACCGGGTGAAGCCGTAGTTGAGCAGCTTCGTCGCGTCCGTCTTGCGGGCGTCCGGGCCGGTCGAGGCGAGGACCGTACCGATGACCGTCTTGCCGTTGCGGGTGGCGGCGAAGACGAGGCAGTACTTCGCCTCCGGGCCGGAGCCCGTCTTCACGCCGATCGCGCCGCTGTAGCTGCTGAGCAGCGGGTTGGTGTTCTCCCACGGCGCCATCGTCCGCGTGCCGCCGGTCTTGGTGGTCGTCTTCGCCGTGTACTTCTTCGTCTTGACGACCGTGCGGAACGTGGAGTTCTTCATCGCCGCGCTGGCGAGCTTGGTCAGGTCGCGCGGCGTGGAGTAGTTGGCGCCGTGGCCGATGCCGTCGAACGAGTCGAAGTGGGTGTTCTTCAGACCCAGGTTCTTGGCGGTGGTGTTCATCTTGCCGATGAACGACTTCACGCGTGCCGCGCGCGTCGAGCCCGAGCCGAACTTGTCGGCGAGCGCGTACGCGGCGTCACACCCGGACGGCAGCATGAGCCCGTACAGCAGCTGGCGGACGGTGACCTTGTCGCCGACGATCAGCTTCGCGTTGGACGCGTAGTTGTTGTCGACGATGTAGTCGCTGTACGCCTTCTGGATCGTGACCTTGCTGTCCATGTTGAGGTTCGACTGCTTCAGCACCACCAGAGCGGTCATGATCTTGGTGGTCGAGCCGGTCGAGCGGCGCGTGTCGGCCGCCTTGGTGTAGAGCGACTTGCCGGTCGCGTTGTTCATCACGTAGCCGCCCTTGGCGGCGATGGAGGGCGCGGAGGCGGCCTGCGCCGGCGCGACGGTGAGGGCACCGGTCGCGAGCATGGCGCCGGTGGTCACGGCGACGGCCGCTGCTCTGCGGAAGCGGGTGCCCTGAATGCCGGTTATCAAGTGAAGTACCCCGATTACGTCGAGTGCCCCAACGATGCGGCCGAGTTGAGGACGAGGGGAAGGGGGCCGCACGTGTCTGACTTGTAACTAGCACACGTGGTTGTGCTGTTGCCCGGCGGGACCCCTGCTTTGCCACAGACGTGTGACATACAAGTCCGCATACTGGACGTATCCCTTCATGCGTCCCTGTTGTATCTATGCTGTCGGCATGACCTTGGCCGTGAAGCAACCGCCCGCCGCCGACCGCGTCTACGCCCATGTCAAACAGGGCGTCCTGGAGCGCCGCTTCGAGGGCGGCACCCTCCTCACCGAGGGCGAGCTCGCCGAAGCCGTGGGAGTCTCCCGCACACCGGTCCGCGAGGCGCTGCTCCGGCTGGAGGTCGAGGGGCTCATCCGCCTCTACCCGAAGAAGGGCGCCCTCGTCCTGCCCGTCTCAGCGCAGGAGATCGCCGACGTCGTCGAGACGCGGCTGCTCGTCGAGGGGCACGCGGCGCGCAAGGCCGTGCCCGCGCCGGCCGGGCTCATCGAGCGCCTGGAGGAGCTGCTGGCCCGGCAGAAGAAGCAGGCCGCCGCCGGGGACCTCGCCGGGGCCGCCGTCACCGACCGCTGCTTCCACGCCGAGATCGTCCGCAGCGGCGGCAACGAGATCCTCTCCCGCCTCTACGACCAGCTGCGCGACCGCCAGCTGCGCATGGGCGTCGCCGTCATGCACTCCCACCCGGACCGCATCGCCAAGACCCTCACCGAGCACGAGGAGATCCTCGACGCCCTGCGCTCCGGTGACGCCGAGGCCGCCGTCGGCCTCGTCCACCGGCACATCGGCTGGTTCTCGCACCTGGCCCGCGGGGAGGTCCGATGAGCGCCGTCGCGATACCCGGCGAACCTCCCCCAGAGGGGGCACCCCCAGGCGGCCGCAGGGCCCTGGCCGTCTGGGGCGTCGGCGTCTCGGTCTACTTCGTCGCGGTCATCTTCCGCACGTCCCTGGGCGTGGCCGGCCTCGACGCCGCCGACCGCTTCCACGTGAACGCCTCGGCCCTGTCCACCTTCTCCATCCTCCAGCTGCTGGTCTACGCGGGCATGCAAATCCCCGTCGGCCTGCTGGTCGACCGGCTCGGCACCAAGAAGGTGCTGGCCCTCGGCGCGGTGCTGTTCACGGCCGGACAGCTGGGCTTCGCCTTCTCCCCCACGTACGGCACGGCGCTCGCCTCCCGCGCACTGCTCGGCTGCGGAGACGCGCTGACGTTCATCAGCGTGCTGCGTCTCGGCAGCCGCTGGTTCCCGGCCCGCCGCGGGCCGCTGGTCGCCCAGTTCGCCGGACTGGTCGGCATGGCCGGCAACCTCGTCTCCACGCTCGTCCTGGCCCGGCTGCTGCACGGCATCGGCTGGACGGCGGCGTTCGCGGGCAGCGCGGCGGCCGGGGCCGTGGTGCTCGTCCTGGTGCTGCTGTTCCTCAAGGACCACCCGGACGGCCACGAGCCGGAGCCGCTCCCGCACCAGGGCGCCGCCTACGTGCGGCGGCAGATCGCCGCCTCCTGGCGCGAGCCCGGGACGCGGCTCGGCCTGTGGGTGCACTTCACCACCCAGTTCCCGGCGATGGTGTTCCTGCTGCTGTGGGGCCTGCCCTTCCTCGTCGAGGCACAGGGGCTGTCCCGGGCGGTGGCCGGCGAACTGCTCACCCTCGTCGTCCTGTCGAACATGGCGGTCGGCCTGGTCTACGGCCAGATCGTCGCCCGGCACCACGGGGCCCGGCTGCCGCTCGCGCTCGGCACGGTCGGCACGACGGCGGCCCTGTGGGCGGCGACGCTCGCCTACCCCGGCCCGCACGCCCCGATGTGGCTGCTGATCGTACTGTGCACGGTGCTCGGGGCGTGCGGACCCGCGTCGATGATCGGCTTCGACTTCGCCCGCCCGGCCAACCCGCCCGAACGGCAGGGCACCGCCTCCGGCATCACCAACATGGGCGGCTTCGTGGCCTCCATGACCACGCTGTTCGCGATCGGTGTGCTCCTCGACGCCACCGGCGACGACTACTCCCTTGCCTTCTCAGTGGTGTTCGTGCTCCAGGCGGTCGGGGTCTCCCAGATCCTGCGGCTGCGCAGGCGTGCGGCCCGGCGGGAGCGGGAGCGGCTGGTGGCCAGCCGGGTGGAGACGGTGCACGTGCCCGCGTGACGTCCGTCAGGTGGTCGGTACGAGGGTGAGGTACGCGAGGCCCAGGACGCCGCGGTAGGTGAGCCACCGGGCGCGGTGCCGGTCGACGCGCTGCCGTGTCTCTTCCGCCAGGGGGTGACGGGGGTGCTCGGCGAGCCACACCTCGGTGTCCGCGAGGTATCCCGACTCGAACGCCTCCCACTCGTCGAGGCTCGCGGTCTCCGTCCACTCCGGCCGGAACCCCGCGTCGATCGCCATGCCGATGAGCGTCGCGAGGTCGGTGTGGTCCGACACCGCCGCGTCGGGCCACATGCGGGACAGCTCGTCTCGGGTGGGGGTGCGCTGCCAGAAGCCCTCGCCGAGCAGGACGCGGCCGTGGTCGGTGACCAGGCGGCGCAGTTCCCCGAGCGCGTCGGGGAGCCGATCGCCGAGGGCCTGGCTCGACCCCACGCACAGGACGAGGTCGGCGGGGCCGCGAGTGGTGCCGGTGGCGGACTCCTCCACGAAACGGGCGCGGGAGGCCAGTCCGCGGTCTTCGGCGGCCCTCCTCCCTCGCGCTAGGTCGTCGGCGTCCAGGTCGATGCCGGTGCCGGTCGCCTCCGGTGCGGTGGCCAGGACGCGGAGCATCAGTTCGCCCGGGCCGCAGCCGATGTCCAGGACGGTGGTGGGGTGGTGGCGGGTGAGGCGTTGTACGAGGTCGGCCGCTCTGGCCTCGGACAGGGGGCCGTGGAAGGTGAGGCGGGTGCGGTGGGGTGGGGTCATGCCGGGGACGCTACGGGGGGTGTGAGGCTGCGGCACGGGGTTTTTGGTGCCCGGTGTTGGTGCTGGGGTCGGGTGGGTCCGCAGCCCGGCGGAGCGGGGTGCTGCTGCGCCCACCCGTGCCGCCCCTAGCGGCACGCATGCCCGCAGCGGGGGCGGTCGGCTCTACTGCGTCACCCTGAAGTTGTTCAGGATTGCCGTCGTCAGTTCCGGGTCGCCCTCCGTCTTCAGGCGGTCGGAGACCGACTCCGGGGTCACGCGGCCGCAGGCCAGGCGGACGTACGTCTCCCAGTCGAGGGTGAGGGTCGCGGCGGGGCCGAGGGCCGGGGCCGTCTCCAGGGTGCCGCGGCCCTGGATGTCGACACGGATCGTGCGCAGGAACTCGACGGGCCCGTGCACGTCGAAGACGATCGCCGAGCTGCGCGGCGCCTGCGCGCCCTCGGCCACCACGCGCGGGAGTTCGCCGAGCAGCACGTCCCGGGCGACCAGCGCGCCCGGGGAGTCGAGGTTGCCGGGCCGGCCGAGGGCCGTGCGCAGGTCCTGCTCGTGCACCCACACGTCGAACGCGTGCCGCCGCATCGACTCCTCCAGGGTGAGCTCGCTGCCCAGCGGCCCGCGCACCTTCGTGCCCGGGTCACGCGACTCGTTGCGCAGCTGCCGGTTGCGGCGGATGATCACGTACTCCAGCTCGGAGGTCATTTCCGGCGCCGTGTGGTGGCGGCGGACGTCGACCTGCATCTCCATGTAGCGCTGGTGCTCGTTGGTGACGTGGAAGAGGTCGCGCGGCAGGCTGTGGATGGGGCGCGGGTCGCCGAGCATCTCGCAGTCCAGACCGATGACATGGGAGACCACGTCCCGCACCGACCACCCGGGGCACGGCGTCCGCCGGTTCCATTCGGCCTCCGCGAGCGGCTGGAGCAACTCGGATATCGCTTCGATGGAGTGGGTCCAGGCGTCGGCGTAGGGCTGGAGGGTGGGATGCAGACTCACGGAACGGGACCCCTCGGCGGTTCGGTCACGGGCAGGTGGTGGCGGCGTTGCCAGTGGGAGGTGGCGGCTGTCGGCGGGCGTCTTGCGAGCTAAGTTACGCTGCTGTGAGGCACCCCGGCAGTGCTTTCGTGTGACGATCGTAGGCCCGTGTGGACGGCTCGAATGCCAGGACGGTGGTAGTGTGCGCGCCTCTGTGATCCAGATCGCCGTGAACGAGGACGAATCGGTCGAAGCGCGCCGCCGACGCGTGGCGGCGACGGTCCGGGAGCAGGCCGGGGCCGACCTCGTCGTCCTGCCGGAGCTGTGGACCACCGGTGCCTTCGCCTACGAGGAGTTCGGGCGCGAGGCCGAGCCGCTCGAAGGGCCGACGTACGAGGCGATGGCGAAGGCCGCGAGCGACGCGGGCGTGTGGCTGCACGCGGGTTCCATCCCGGAGCGGGATCCGGACGGGCCGCTCTACAACACCTCCCTGGTCTTCTCCCCCTCCGGCGATCTGGCCGCCGCCTACCGCAAGATCCACCGCTTCGGCTTCGACAAGGGCGAGGCCGTGCTGATGGGCGCGGGCTCCGAGCTGGTGACGGTGCGTCTGCCCGTGACGACCCTGGGCCTGTCCACCTGCTACGACCTCCGTTTCCCCGAGCTCTACCGCGGCCTCGTGGACGCCGGTGCCGAGACGCTCGTGGTGGCGGCGGGCTGGCCGGAGCGGCGCCGCTCCCACTGGACGCTGCTGGCCCAGGCACGGGCGGTGGAGAACCAGTCGTTCGTCCTCGCCTGCGCAACGGCCGGGACGCACGCCGGAGTTCCCCAGGCCGGTCACTCGATCGTGGTCGACCCGTGGGGCGAGGTGCTGGCGCAGGCCGGTGCCGGCGAGGAGGTCCTCACGGTGGAGTTCGACCCGGGGAAGGTCGCGGCGACCCGGGAGCAGTTCCCGGCCTTGAAGGACCGGATGCTGGGCCTCCAGCCCCCTCGCCGGCCCTGAGAACGCGGCCCTGAGCACGGACTTCAGGGCGGCTCAGTCCTCCCGCTCCTTCTCCGCCAGGTGGATCACGCACACGGCCACCGCGATCAGCAGCGCCGGATCCGCGTCCTCGCGGACGACGTCCACGCCGTAGGTGTCCCGCAGGGTCAGCCAGCGCCGGGAGATCACCGCCAGCAGCTCGCCGTCGTACTCGACGGCGAACTCCCGGTCGAGGATCTTGCCGCTGACGTCCAGCTCGTTGCCGTCGGCGAGGGACACCCGGTAGTGGTTGCGCAGCAGGGACAGCCGTTTCCTGCGGATCGTCGCCAGCGGCTCCCCGCTCCGCTGGAGCACCATGGTGTCGCGCAGGGCGAGCATCTTCTGGTGGATGTCGACGAGGACGCGCCCCTGGGTGTCCTTCAGCTCCCAGGTGTCCCGCAGCCGCAGGGCCTTGCCGTCGACGAGGAAGACCTTGCCGCCGTGGTCGTCCTCGATCCAGTAGTCGTCACCGAAGCCGAGGAGCCGGTCGTACACGAGGAATCTCATGACACCAGGGCTTCCCCGCCGCCGCTTCCGAAACGCCGCCTGTAGGCCGACGGGCTGAGCCCGGTCGCCTGACGCAACCGTGCCCGCAGGTTGGCGGCGCTGCCGAGCCCGCTCCTGGCCGCCACCACGTCCAGCCGTTCCTCGCCCCGCTCGATGAGCCGGCAGGCCAGCGTCACGCGCTCCGAGGTCAGCCAGGCCAGCGGCGTCGTCCCCAGCTGGGCACGGAAGCGGCGGTGCAGCGTGGCGTGGCTGACCCGCGCGCGTGCGGCCAGCTCCGCCACCGACAGGGGCTCGCCCAGCCGCTCCTGCGCCCACGCCAGCAGCGGGGCCAGCGACTCGTCCCGCACCTGGGGGACCGGCCGCTCCACGAACTGTTGCTGCCCGCCGTCGCGGTGCGCGGCGAACACCAGCCGGCGGGAGACGTGGTTGGCGATCTCCGCGCCGTGGTCACGCCGCCAGATGTACAGCCCGAGGTCGAGTGCGGCCGCGCTGCCGGCGGCGGTGAGCAGGCCGCCGTCGTCGACGAAGAGCACGTCCGGCTCCAGCAGCACCTCCGGGTGCAGGCGGCGGAAGGAGTCCGCCCAGCGCCAGTGGGTCGCCGCCCGCCGCCCGTCCAGCAGCCCGGCTTCGGCGAGGGCGAAGGTGCCGGTGCAGAAGCTCACGATGCGGGCGCCGTGCGCGTGGGCGTGCCGGATGGCGTCGAGGACGTCGGGGCCGCGTGGTACGACGTTGTCGGGCCGGCCCGGCACGACCAGCGTGTCCGCCTCCGCCACGGCGTCCAGGCCCCGGACGCCGGTGAGCGTGAAGAAGCCGTGGTTCATCCGGATCTCCGGCACGGGCGCGCACAGCGTCACCTCGTACAACGGCCCCGGCAGCCCCAGTTCGGGCCGGGGCAGCCCGAACAGCTCGGTGGCCACCCCGACCTCGAAGGGATTGGTGCCCTCGTCGACGATCACGGCGACCCGGTGCGGGCGCTGCGAGGATCCTTGCGACATGTGCGATTCCTAGCACTCGCACGACGTCCGCGGCACCCCGCAGGATCCCCTCATGACCCAGGAACCCGTTTCCCTCGCCCAGGCCCTGGCCTCCTTCACCGACTGCTGGAGTCCCCGCATCGTCACCGCCGTCAACGACTACGACGTGCGCATCGCCAAGGTGGAGGGCGAACACGTCTGGCACGCCCACGACCACACCGACGAGTTCTTCCTCGTCCTCGACGGTGAACTCCGCCTCGCCCTGCGCGAGCCGGCCGGCGAGCGCACGGTGGTCCTGCCCCGGGGCAGCGTCTTCACGGTGCCGCGCGGCACCGAACACAAGCCGTCCGCCTCCGTCCCCACCGCGATCCTCATGTTCGAACCCACCGGCACCGTGACGGTCGGCGACCGCCACGACGAGGTCCCGGACCATGTGGACGCCACGACGGGACGGCCCTACACCCCGTATCCGTCGCTGTAGCCGTCGCGGCGGTGGTGGTGCACCGCCGGGTCGTCCACGACCGGGGTCGTGGGGGGCACCACCACGCGACGGCGCCTGGCGATGCTGCTGAACGTGGTGACGCCGATCAGTCCGACGATCATCAGAATGATGCCGACCAGGTCGAGGTTGACCCCCTGCATGTCCCAGTCGGTCGCGAACGTGAGGATGGCTCCCACGGCGATGAGGATGATGCATCCGCCGAGGCCCATGTGTGTCGCCTCCCTGTACGGTCCGGTCGTTCCGGTCCCGGAACACCGGGTACCCCCGGGGCGAACACCCATGCGGTGACGGCTCGTTCTACCTCTCCAGGAACGCCGTCAGGGCGCTCGCGAGGAGGAACGGGTCGTCGGCGCCGCACAGTTCGCGCACGCTGTGCATCGACAGGATGGCCACACCGATGTCGACCGTCCTGATGCCGTGCCGCGCGGCGGTGATCGGGCCGATCGTGGTGCCGCAGGGCATGGAGTTGTTGGAGACGAACGACTGGAAGGGCACGTCGGCCGCCTCGCAGGCCGCCGTGAACTCAGCGCGTCCCGAACCGTCCGTGGCGTAGCGGTTGTTGACGTTGACCTTGAGGATCGGGCCGCCGTTGACGCGCGGGTGGTGCGTCGGGTCGTGCCGCTCCGCGTAGTTGGGGTGCACGGCGTGGCCGGTGTCGGAGGACAGGCAGACCGTGCCGGCGAAGGCGCGGGCCCGGTCCTCGTAGGAGCCGCCGCGGGCGAAGACCGAGCGTTCCAGCACGTTGCCGAGGAGCGGTCCGTCCGCGCCGGTGTCCGACTGGGAGCCGTTCTCCTCGTGGTCGAAGGCGGCCAGGACCGGGATGGACGCCGGATTCCCGGAGGCCGCGGCCACCAGGGCCGCCGTGCCGGCGTGCACCGACAGCAGGTTGTCCATCCGCGGGCCGGCCAGCAGCTCGTGGTCGCGGCCCAGGTAGGCGGGCGGTTCCACGGAGTGCGTCATCAGGTCCCAGCCGGTGACCTCGCCCGCGGGGATGCCGGCCGTCTCCTCCAGGAAGGCGATCAGATCGCCGTCGCGGACGTCCCGGCCGAGGCCCCAGACGGGCTGCATGTGCCGCTGCTTGTCGAGCTTGAGGCCGTCGGCCGTCACCGAGCGGTCCAGGTGGATGGCGAGCTGCGGCACGCGCAGCAGCGGCCGGTCCACGTTGACCAGGCGCGTCGAGCCGTCGCGCAGGGTCAGCCGGCCCGCGATGCCCAGGTCGCGGTCCAGCCAGGAGTTGAGCAGCGGTCCGCCGTAGATCTCCACGGCCACCTGGCGCCAGCCGTGCGCCCCGGTGTCGGGGAGCGGCTTGACGCGCAGGTTGGGGGAGTCGGTGTGGGCGCCGACGATCCGGAACGGAGTGTGGGGCGCCGCGCCCTCCGGCACGTACCAGGCGACGATCGCACCGCCGCGCAGCACGTACTTGCCGCCGCGCGTCCCGTCCCAGGCGTCCGTCTCGGCGACCTGCCTGAAGCCGGCCTTCTCCAGCCGCTCGGCTGCGTTCGCCACGGCGTGGTACGGCGACGGGCTCGCCGCCAGGAAGGTCATGAGGTCGTCGGTGTGGCCGCGGTCGAAGCGGGCTGGTTCGGTCATGGGGACACCTTAACGACGGGCGAGGGCCCGTTCCCGGCGTAGGGGAACAGGCCCTCGAACAGAGGACGTGAGGGTGTCTAGAACGCGGCCTCGTCCAGCTCCATCAGGTCCAGCTCGACGCCCTCGGCGACCTTGCGGGCCAGGGTGACGCCCGGCAGGACGTTGGCGGCGAAGAACTTCGCGGCGGCGATCTTGCCGGTGTAGAAGCTCTTGTCCTTGGCGGACGCGGTCTGGAGCTTCTCGGCGGCGACCGCGGCGCCCTTGAGCAGGAGGTATCCGACGACGACGTCACCGGAGGCCATCAGCAGGCGGGTGGTGTTGAGGCCCACCTTGTAGATGTTCTTGACGTCCTGCTCGGTGGCGGCGAGGTCGGTGAGCATCAGGCCGACGATGGCCTCCAGCTCGACTGCGGCCTTGGCGAGGTGCTCGCGGGCCGCGCCGAGCTCCTCGCCGCCCTCACCGAGCGCCAGGAACTTCTTGATGTCCTCGGCGAGGGAGTTCAGCGCGGCGCCCTGGTTGCGGACGATCTTCCGGAAGAAGAAGTCCTGGCCCTGGATCGCCGTGGTGCCCTCGTAGAGGGTGTCGATCTTGGAGTCCCGGATGTACTGCTCGATCGGGTACTCCTGGAGGAAGCCGGAGCCGCCGAAGGTCTGGAGCGACTGGGCGAGCTGCTCGTAGCCCTTCTCGGAGCCGTAGCCCTTGACGATGGGCAGGAGCAGGTCGTTCAGGGCCTCCAGGGCGGAGACGTCCTCGCCCGCGGCCTCCTTGATCTGGATCTCGTCCTGCACGGAGGCCGTGTAGAGCACCAGGGCGCGCATGCCCTCCGCGTACGCCTTCTGCGTCATCAGCGAGCGGCGCACGTCGGGGTGGTGCGTGATGGTGACCTTGGGGGCGGTCTTGTCCATGAAGTTCGCCAGGTCGGGGCCCTGGACGCGCTCCTTGGCGTAATCCAGCGCGTTCAGGTAGCCCGTGGAGAGCGTGGAGATGGCCTTCGTGCCGACCATCATGCGGGCGAACTCGATGATGCGGAACATCTGGCGGATGCCGTCGTGCTTGTCGCCGATCAGCCAGCCCTTGGCGGGGTGCTGGTCGCCGAAGGTCATCTCGCAGGTGTTGGAGGCCTTCAGGCCCATCTTGTGCTCGACGTTCGTGGCGTACACGCCGTTGCGCTCGCCCAGCTCGCCGGTCTCGAAGTCGAACAGGTACTTCGGGACGAGGAAGAGGGACAGGCCCTTGGTGCCGGGGCCGGCGCCCTCGGGGCGGGCCAGCACGTAGTGGAGGATGTTCTCCGACATGTCGTGCTCACCGGACGTGATGAAGCGCTTCACGCCCTCGATGTGCCAGGAGCCGTCCTCCTGCTGCACGGCCTTGGTGCGGCCGGCGCCCACGTCGGAGCCCGCGTCGGGCTCGGTGAGCACCATCGTGGAGCCCCACTGCTTCTCCGTGGCGACCTTGGCTATGTGCTTCTGGACCTCGTTGCCCTCCTCGAAGAGGATGCCGGCGAACGCCGGGCCCGAGGAGTACATCCACACGGCCGGGTTGGCGCCCAGGATCAGCTCGGCGTAGGCCCAGATCAGGGAGCGGGGCGAGGTGGTGCCGCCGATCTCCTCGGGCAGGCCCAGGCGCCAGTACTCGGAGTCCATGAAGGCCTGGTAGCTCTTCTTGAAGGACGCGGGGACCGGCGCGGTGTTGGTCTCCGGGTCGAAGACCGGCGGGTTGCGGTCGGCGTCGATGAAGGACTCGGCCAGCTCGTTCTCCGAGAGGCGGGTGAGCTCCTCCAGGATGCTCTTCGCGGTCTCGACGTCCATCTCCCCGAACGGACCGGTGCCGTACACCTTGTCGCGCCCGAGTACCTCGAAGAGGTTGAACTCGATGTCGCGGAGATTCGACTTGTAGTGCCCCATGGCGACGGCTCCCGGCTCCGTAGAGAGATCGGCGAGGCACTGGATCCTCGCGCTAGTTCACGTACCAACAAGTAGCTACGATGATGCTACCCGTCAGTAATAAGACGCAACCCCATCCGGTCATCTGTGACAGGTCACACCGGAACGGTCAAGGCCGCGGTGTAGCCGTCCCGCGCGCTGCCGGTCACGGCCGCCAGCTGCCGCTCATGACCGTCGGCGAAGACGCCGTCGTCCTCCAGGGAGAGGCTGCTCAGGTTCCGCACGCTGCCGCCGTAGCCGTCCGTGGCGTACACCGCGTCGCAGACGTCCTGGGGGAAGGCGAGCTGAGAGGTGTTCGTGATCGACGTGGCGGCGGTGGCGTCGGCCAGCGAGCCGTAGACCTCGAAGTGGGCGTGCGGCCAGCGGCCCGGGTAGCAGCCGGGGAAGACGGTCGTGAACGTGACCCGCCCCTTCTCGTCCGTCTCCTGGACGCCCCGCAGGTAGTTCTCCTCGGTGACGCCCTCGGAGTACAGGGAGTAGGCGCCCTCCCGGTCGCAGTGCCAGATGTAGACGGCGGCGCCCTTCTTCGGCGCCTGGCAGCCGGAGGCCGCGTCCACCACCGTGAGCGTGATCGTCAGGGGCACGCCCTCGGCCGTGCCGCCCGCGGAGTCGCCGAAGCTCCGGGTGATGTCGCTGCGGACGACCCCGCTCTCCTTCAGCACGTTCACGCCGTTGGAGCCGTCACCGGGGAAGGGCCCGGCCGTCTCCTCGGGGATCTCCGTGCACCCCGCGGACGAGGACCCCGCGGCGGAGGAAGGGGACGCCGAGGGCTTCTCCTGCGAGGTGCAGCCCACCAGCGGGACCAGGCTCGCCCCCGCCATCAGCCGGATCATCCGGCGCCGGGCGAGGACGGGGAGGTCGTGGGAGAGGCCTCCGTCGTGCTCGGGCGGGCTCTGGTCAGGGCGTCCGTTCATGGCACGACGCTACGAGCGCCGAGCGCGGCGATCCACAGACCGCGCGCTGTCAACTCGCTGTCGGTTTGCCTTCAGGGCCGTACCGGCCCAACGGCCCATCCGCTCTCGGTACGCTTGCGCTCATGTACGGCTACGACCAGACAGCGGGCCCGCAAGGGCAGTACGCCCCTCCGCAGCAGCCGATGTCCGGCGGGTACGGGCAGCAGCCGCCGCTGTACCCCGAGCCGTCCCCGCCCTCCCTCACGGACGCGGTGCGTGCCTTCACCACCGGGCAGATGGCCGCCGAGGACTTCCAGCAGGTCTTCGCGACGTCGAAGGTCTACTGCCCGCGCGGTGACAACCCCGGGTTCCTCGCCCTGCACAACACCCAGCAGCCGGTGATCCCGATGTTCAGCACGCTCAAGGAGCTGCGCCGGTACGCGGGCAAGGAGTCCAAGTACTTCGTGATCACCGGCGCGGAGGTGCTGGACCTGCTGCCGACCGGCTACGGCTTCGTCCTCGACATGGAGGGCGAGCACCGCATGGTGTTCGACGCGAAGGCCGTGGAGCAGATGGTCGAGTTCGCGATGCGCCGGATGTATGGCTAGTCGCCATCGCTGCGCAGACGACTAGGACTTGTCCGGCCGATCATGTGACTACTCCGTTGTCGTGTCGTTGATGTGGGCATGGGGCGGGGCGATCTGACAGATGCCGAGTGGGAACGG